>NZ_CP034276.1:0-4997114 GCF_003932035.1 Pectobacterium versatile | reverse complement strand
CTATGCTTATTTCAGGTGTAAAAGCAGTAGTTATCCCAATAACAACCCGAGTATGTTTTTTGTCCTGTGCATAACTCCGCATTAAGATCCCAGCTTATACTGGCTAGGATCACCGATCATTCACAGGTAAGGATCATCTCCATTCTCTTGATCTTTAATATGAATAATCACTTATCCACACAACATGACGATCCTAATAATAGATCTAATAAAGAGATCTTTAAATAAAAAGATCTTTCTTTAATTAACGAGGATCCAACGGACTTGGTCGTTGGCTCAAAGTTGAGTAGAATCCCCTCCCCAGGGCAAATAACGATCGTTCGCCACTCATCATTCGCGATAATGCGAGGAGCAGTACCATGTTTTATCCAGATCCATTTGACGTCATCGTGATCGGTGGCGGTCATGCCGGAACAGAAGCAGCAATGGCTTCTGCCCGAATGGGCCAACAGACGCTTTTGCTCACACACAATATCGACACGCTGGGACAAATGTCTTGCAACCCAGCGATCGGCGGTATTGGGAAAGGTCATCTGGTTAAAGAGATCGATGCCATGGGAGGCTTGATGGCGCGAGCCGTCGATCAGGCAGGTATACAGTTTAGGATACTAAACAGCAGTAAAGGCCCGGCCGTCAGAGCAACGCGCGCACAAGCGGATCGCGTGCTCTATCGTCAGGCTGTTCGCACCGCACTGGAGAATCAGCCAAATCTGACGATCTTCCAGCAAGCTGTTGACGATCTGATCGTGGAAAACGATCGCGTTGTCGGTGCGGTTACCCAGATGGGACTCAAATTCCGTGCAAAAGCCGTGGTGTTGACGGTAGGCACCTTCCTTGATGGCAAAATTCATATCGGGTTGGATAACTACAGCGGTGGGCGTGCAGGCGATCCGCCTTCCATTCCGCTCGCGCGCCGCCTGCGTGAACTGCCTCTGCGCGTCAACCGCCTGAAAACCGGCACTCCGCCGCGTATTGACGCCAGAACAATTGATTTTAGCGTGTTGGCACAACAGCACGGTGACAACCCGATGCCGGTTTTCTCATTCCTGGGGAATGCGAGCCAGCATCCGGCACAAATGCCGTGCTACATCACGCATACCAATGAGAAGACTCATGATGTGATCCGTAATAATCTGGATCGCAGCCCGATGTATGCCGGGATCATCGAAGGGATCGGGCCACGCTATTGCCCATCGATCGAAGACAAAGTCATGCGCTTTGCCGATCGAAATACGCATCAGATCTTTCTTGAACCTGAAGGACTGACTAGCAACGAAATTTACCCTAACGGGATCTCAACCAGTTTACCGTTTGACGTCCAGTGGCAGATTGTTCGCTCAATGGCAGGGATGGAAAATGCACGCATCGTTCGTCCTGGCTATGCGATTGAATACGATTTCTTCGATCCTCGCGATCTGAAACCTACGCTGGAAAACAAATTTGTTCATGGCCTGTTCTTCGCCGGACAGATCAACGGAACAACAGGTTATGAAGAAGCCGCAGCACAAGGCATGCTGGCAGGGCTGAATGCCGCTCGACTGGCTGCTGATAAGGAAGGCTGGTCACCGCGTCGCGATCAAGCTTATCTCGGCGTGTTGGTTGACGATCTCTGTACGCTGGGGACGAAAGAGCCCTACCGTATGTTTACCTCACGCGCTGAATATCGTCTGATGCTGCGTGAAGATAATGCCGATCTGCGTTTGACTGAAATGGGTCGTGAGCTGGGAATGGTCGACGATCACCGCTGGGCACGTTTCAACGAGAAGCTCGAGAGTATTGAAAAAGAGCGTCAGCGCTTGCGCGACATTCACGTTCATCCGCAATCTGAGCAGCTAGACCAGATCAACTCACTGCTGAAGACGCCGCTGTCCCGTGAAGCGAATGGTGAAGAGCTGCTTCGTCGCCCAGAAGTGGATTACGTTCAGCTTACTGCGCTACCGTTGTTTGCCCCAGGATTAACCGACGAGCAGGCTGCAGAACAGGTTGAAATTCAGGTCAAATACGAAGGGTATATTGCTCGTCAGCAGGATGAAATCGAGAAACAGCAGCGTAATGAAAATGCACTGCTGCCTGCCGATCTGGATTACAAACAGGTGAGTGGATTGTCCAATGAGGTGATTGCCAAGCTGAACGATCATAAACCTTCGTCGATCGGTCAGGCTTCACGAATTTCTGGCATTACGCCAGCGGCGATCTCCATTCTGCTGATCTGGCTTAAAAAACAGGGTCTGCTGCGCCGCAGCGCCTGATTTACGGTAAACTTATCCCCTAAATAGCCGGTTCTCCGGCTATTTTTATTATTAACCTCATATTTTTCATCGGGATCTTATTGTGCGCAACACACTCGATAATCTGCTAAACGCGGCTGGTATGGTGATTTCAGATAAGCAAAAAAATCTTCTGATACAGTATGTTGACATGCTGAATAAGTGGAACAAAGCTTATAACCTGACGTCGGTACGCGATCCGCAGCAAATGCTTGTCCGCCATATCATGGACAGTATCGTGGTTGAGCCACACTTACACGGGCAGCGTTTTATCGATGTGGGTACCGGGCCTGGGTTACCGGGAATTCCATTGGCGATTGTTCGCCCTGAGTCGCATTTTACCTTGTTGGATAGTCTGGGTAAGCGTGTGCGCTTCCTGCGTCAGGTACAGCATGAACTACAGCTTGAAAATATCACGCCAGTGCAGAGTCGCGTTGAGGCGTTTCCAGCAGAACCGCCTTTTGATGGGGTGATCAGCCGGGCATTTGCCTCTTTGCAGGACATGATTAGCTGGTGTAGTCATCTTCCAGCCAGACCAGCAGGGCGGTTTTATGCTCTAAAAGGCGTACTTCCAGAGGATGAATTGTCATCCTTGCCACAAGGTGTCCTATTGGATCAGGTTGTTCGCTTATCCGTTCCCGATCTGGAAGGTGAGCGCCATTTGATCGTGCTTAAACCAAACTAATTTTGTTTTTTATCAAAAAAATTATAACTAAATATTGCGTGTCAGGATGCCACCTCGTCTATCGGTGGCATGGTTCCAGAACGCATCGCGATCACTGAAATTTTACATCTTCTTTTTTTCAGCGTTGTCCTTTTGCTTTCGCACTGAATAATAACGAGTGAAAATAAATCATCGGCATCAAAATTTAGTTATTTTTGTGTTAATTAAGTAAAAAAACGATATCAATAATGTCAAGAGGTGGTTGGAACGTTGTTTATTGCTCTTTTTGAACGCTGTTTTTATTAACTCATTGAAATTAAATGGAATAAATACGTTTTATTGCTAAGGGCAAAAAAATACACATCCTGTTGTAAATATTCGTAAGCCCTTTTATGTGAGTCATATCACAGATTAGAGGCCTTTAGAAATTAATGACACCAGACATGAGTCGTGAGGATTGTTAGTAAAAACGGGGCTTCAGAAAGAAATTTAAATAATTGTTCACCTTTTCGCTACTTATCGATTGAATTCGCAGGTATGACCCGTATAATTTGCTCGTTTTTTGCTGCTTGACTCAGTGGTGTAAAGGCAGTTTTATACGTCATTCGGTATACCTCTGAAAAGGTACGGAGAGAGCAAACGTCATGCCTGTATCCCTTTACAGCGGAAAAGTAGCCTTAAGGCTGCTGTTGTTACAGTTAGTGACTTTTGCTTTGTTGAGTGCTGCTTTCAGCCTCAATAGCGTCAACGCTGCTGCTTCTGCATTAGGCGGAGGATTAGCAGCCTGGTTACCGAATGTGTTGTTTGTGCTGTTTGCCTTGCGTCACCAGTCACACAAGCCTGCTGATGGGCGTGTGGCTTGGTCATTCGCGATTGGCGAGGCGCTTAAGGTATTTATCACCATTGCACTGTTAGTGGTGGCGTTAGGCGTGTTTAAAGCGGCATTCTTTCCGCTTGGCCTGACTTATTTATCGGTGCTGGTTATGCAGATCGTGGCACCGGCCGTAATTAATCGTTACCGTAATTAACAACAAAAGGGTAAGAGACATCATGGCTGCTGGAGAAATCTCTACTCCGCAAGAGTATATCGGTCACCACTTGCAGCATTTGCAGGTCGGGACGGGTTTTTGGTCGATCAACGTCGATTCGATGTTTTTCTCCATCGCTCTTGGGGTCCTCTTTCTGGTTATTTTTCACCGCGTAGCGAAACGTGCGACCAGCGGTGTGCCAGGTAAGCTGCAAACGGCCGTCGAACTGGTTATCGGTTTCGTTGATGGCACCGTACGCGATATGTTCCATGGCAAAAGCAAACTGATTGCTCCTCTGGCACTGACCATTTTCGTCTGGGTTTTCCTGATGAATATGATGGACCTGCTGCCTATCGATCTGTTGCCACAAGCCTGGGCGGGTATCTATAGCCTGCTGGGATACGATCCGGCGCATGCTTATCTGCGTGCTGTGCCGACGGCTGACGTGAACATCACGCTGTCGATGGCGCTTGGGGTGTTTGTTCTGGTTCTGTTCTACAGCATCAAAATGAAGGGTCTCGGTGGTTTTGTTAAAGAACTGACCATGCAGCCGTTCAACCATCCAGTATTTATTCCTATCAACCTGATTCTTGAAGGTGTCAGCCTGCTGTCCAAACCTATTTCCTTAGGCTTGCGACTGTTTGGCAATATGTATGCGGGTGAGTTGATCTTCATCCTGATTGCCGGTCTGTTGCCGTGGTGGTCACAATGGCTGTTAAATGTGCCTTGGGCTATTTTCCACATTTTGATTATTACGCTTCAGGCTTTTATTTTCATGGTTCTGACGGTTGTTTATCTCTCGATGGCATCTGAAGAGCATTGATTTTCTTTCAACAAATAACGTTTTTAACTGAAACAAACTGGAGACTGTCATGGAAAACCTGAGTGTGGATCTGCTGTACATGGCTGCCGCGTTAATGATGGGTTTGGCGGCAATCGGTGCTGCGATCGGTATCGGCATTCTGGGTGGTAAATTCTTGGAAGGTGCTGCTCGTCAGCCTGACCTGATTCCTTTACTGCGTACACAGTTCTTTATCGTCATGGGTCTGGTTGACGCCATCCCGATGATCGCTGTTGGTCTGGGGCTGTATGTGATGTTTGCGGTGGCCTAAGCAGAATGTTTTCTGCTGAGGTTAAAACATCAACTTATTTAACTTTGAAAGAGGCATTGTGCTGTGAATATTAATGCAACAATCCTCGGCCAGGCCATTGCGTTCGTCCTGTTTGTCTGGTTCTGCATGAAGTATGTATGGCCGCCGATGATGGCAGCCATCGAGAAACGTCAGAAAGAAATTGCTGACGGTCTGGCTTCTGCTGAACGTGCCAAAAAAGATTTGAACTTGGCTCAGGCCAATGCGACAGATCAACTGAAGAAAGCCAAAGCGGATGCTCAGGTTATCATCGAGCAGGCGAACAAACGCCGTGCTCAGATCCTGGATGAGGCGAAAGCTGAAGCGGAAGCTGAACGTAACAAGATTGTGGCGCAGGCGCAGGCTGAAATCGAAGCCGAACGTAAACGTGCTCGTGAAGAGCTGCGTAAGCAAGTTGCCGTATTGGCGATTGCCGGTGCCGAGAAAATTATTGAACGTTCCGTGGATGAAGCTGCTAACAGCGACATCGTTGATAAACTGGTCGCTGAACTGTAAGGAGGGAGGGGCTGATGTCTGAATTTGTCACGGTAGCTCGCCCCTACGCCAAAGCAGCTTTTGACTTTGCGGTTGAGAATCAGGCCTTGGATCGCTGGCAGAACATGCTGGCGTTTTCGGCCGAAGTAGCGCGCAATGAGCAAATTGCCGAATTGCTTTCTGGTGCAGTCGCACCGATTGAACTGGCGAAAACGTTCATTGCCGTTTGTGGTGATCAACTTGATGAAGCCGGTCAGAACCTGATTAGGGTGATGGCCGAGAACGGACGTTTACCGGTGCTTACTGAAGTACTGGAACAATTTATTCAACTGCGGGCAGCGCTAGAATCGACGGTTGACGTCGATGTCATTTCTGCCAATACGTTGAATGAGCAGCAGCTATCGAAGATCGCTGCCGCTATGGAAAAACGTCTGTCACGCAAAGTGAAGCTGAATTGCAAAATTGATAAGTCTGTCATGGCCGGCGTGGTTATTCGCGCGGGCGATATGGTGATAGATGGCAGCATTCGCGGTCGTCTGGAACGTCTGGCAGACGTCTTGCAGTCTTAAGGGGACTGGAGCATGCAACTGAATTCCACCGAAATCAGCGAACTGATCAAGCAGCGCATTGCTCAGTTCAATGTGGTGAGCGAAGCTCACAATGAAGGTACTATTGTTTCCGTCAGCGACGGAATCATCCGTGTCCACGGTCTGGCAGACGTGATGCAGGGAGAGATGATCTCTCTGCCGGGTAACCGTTATGCGATCGCACTGAACCTGGAGCGCGACTCCGTTGGTGCGGTAGTTATGGGTCCGTATGCGGATCTGGCTGAAGGCATGAAAGTAAAATGCACCGGCCGTATTCTTGAAGTTCCAGTTGGTCGCGGCCTGTTGGGTCGTGTGGTCAACACGCTGGGCGCACCGATTGACGGTAAAGGCGCACTGGATCACGACGGTTTCTCTGCGGTTGAAGCGATTGCGCCTGGCGTTATCGAACGTCAGTCCGTTGATGAGCCGGTACAAACGGGCTATAAGTCCGTTGACGCCATGATTCCAATCGGTCGTGGTCAGCGTGAGCTGATTATCGGTGACCGTCAGACGGGTAAAACCGCGCTGGCCATCGACGCCATCATCAACCAGCGTGATTCCGGCATCAAATGTGTGTACGTCGCTATCGGCCAGAAAGCCTCCACGATTTCTAACGTGGTACGTAAACTGGAAGAGCATGGCGCACTGGAAAACACCATTGTTGTTGTTGCTACCGCGTCTGAATCTGCTGCTCTGCAATATCTGGCACCGTATGCCGGTTGTGCGATGGGCGAGTACTTCCGCGACCGTGGTGAAGATGCACTGATTATTTATGATGACCTGTCTAAACAGGCCGTTGCTTATCGTCAGATTTCTCTGCTGCTCCGTCGTCCGCCAGGTCGTGAAGCTTATCCTGGTGACGTTTTCTATCTCCACTCCCGTTTGCTGGAGCGTGCATCGCGTGTTAACGCCGATTACGTTGAAGCATTCACCAAGGGTGAAGTGAAAGGGAAAACCGGTTCGTTGACCGCTCTGCCGATCATCGAAACGCAAGCGGGTGACGTTTCTGCGTTCGTTCCGACCAACGTAATTTCTATTACCGATGGTCAGATCTTCCTGGAATCTAACCTGTTTAACGCCGGTATTCGTCCTGCGGTTAACCCAGGGATCTCCGTATCCCGTGTGGGTGGTGCAGCACAGACCAAGATCATGAAAAAACTGTCCGGTGGTATTCGTACCGCGCTGGCACAGTACCGTGAACTGGCAGCATTCTCTCAGTTCGCTTCCGATCTTGATGATGCAACCCGTAAACAGTTGAGCCACGGTCAGAAAGTGACCGAGCTGTTGAAGCAGAAACAGTATGCGCCGATGTCTGTCGCACAGCAGTCTCTGGTTCTGTTTGCGGCGGAACGTGGTTATCTGGAAGATGTTGAGCTGTCGAAAGTCGGTAGCTTTGAAGCGGCACTGTTGGCTTATGCTGACCGTGAGCATGGCGAACTTCTGCAACAAATCGACCAGACTGGCGCTTATAACGATGAGATCGAGGGCAAGTTTAAAGGCATCCTCGATACTTTTAAGGCAACCCAGTCCTGGTAACGCCCGGTGGCCTGCTGTAAAGCAGGCCGCAAGGCTTTGAGGAGAAGCAAAGATGGCCGGCGCAAAAGAGATACGTAGTAAGATCGCAAGCGTCCAAAATACGCAGAAGATCACCAAAGCAATGGAAATGGTCGCCGCTTCCAAAATGCGTAAATCGCAGGATCGTATGGCGGCCAGCCGTCCTTATGCGGAAACCATACGCAATGTGATTGGTCACCTTGCGTTAGGAAATCTGGAATATAAACACCCGTACCTGGAAGAACGCGATGTTAAGCGCGTTGGGTATTTGGTGGTGTCTACTGACCGTGGCCTGTGCGGTGGTTTGAACATTAACCTGTTCAAGAAACTGCTGGCTGATATGAAATCCTGGAGCGACAAAGGCGTTGAAACTGACTTAGCGCTAATTGGTTCCAAAGCGGTTTCTTTCTTCGGTTCGGTAGGCGGAAACATTGTTGCTCAGGTTACCGGTATGGGGGACAACCCTTCCGTATCAGAATTGATCGGCCCGGTTAAAGTTATGCTGCAAGCCTATGACGAAGGTCGTCTGGACAAGCTGTATATCGTCAGCAACAAGTTTATTAATACCATGTCTCAGGAACCGCTTGTTGTTCAAGTGTTACCGTTACCGCCTTCGGATGACGGTGAGTTGAAGAAGAAAGCCTGGGATTACCTGTATGAACCCGATCCTAAGTCGCTGCTGGATACCCTGCTGCGCCGTTATGTAGAATCTCAGGTTTATCAGGGCGTCGTAGAAAATCTGGCTAGTGAGCAGGCCGCGCGAATGGTTGCGATGAAAGCCGCGACCGATAACGGCGGTAGCCTGATCAAAGAGCTGCAGTTGGTATACAACAAAGCTCGTCAGGCCAGTATTACCCAGGAACTCACCGAAATCGTCGGGGGAGCCTCCGCGGTTTAAAGCAGGTTTACGAATTACGTATTGTCGAATTACGTAGAGGATTCAAGATGGCTACTGGAAAGATTATCCAGGTAATCGGCGCCGTGGTGGACGTCGAGTTCCCGCAAGATGCCGTACCAAAAGTGTACGATGCGCTTGAGGTAGAGAACGGCGCTGAAAAACTGGTGCTGGAAGTGCAGCAGCAGTTGGGCGGCGGCATTGTTCGTTGTATCGCAATGGGTTCTTCTGACGGCCTGCGTCGCGGGTTGAACGTGAATAACCTGGACCACCCGATCGAAGTGCCGGTAGGTAAAGCAACGCTGGGTCGTATCATGAACGTATTGGGCGATCCAATCGACATGAAAGGCGACATCGGCGAAGAAGAGCGTTGGGCTATCCACCGTTCAGCTCCGAGCTATGAAGAGCTGTCAAACTCACAGGAACTGCTGGAAACCGGCATCAAGGTTATCGACCTGATGTGTCCGTTTGCCAAGGGCGGTAAAGTGGGTCTGTTCGGTGGTGCGGGCGTAGGTAAAACCGTAAACATGATGGAGCTGATCCGTAACATCGCGATCGAGCACTCCGGTTACTCCGTGTTTGCAGGTGTTGGTGAGCGTACTCGTGAAGGTAACGACTTCTACCACGAAATGACCGACTCCAACGTAATCGATAAAGTATCACTGGTGTATGGCCAGATGAACGAGCCGCCGGGTAACCGTCTGCGCGTAGCATTGACCGGTCTGACCATGGCGGAAAAATTCCGTGATGAAGGCCGTGACGTCCTGCTGTTCGTCGATAACATCTACCGTTATACCCTGGCCGGTACGGAAGTATCTGCACTGCTGGGTCGTATGCCTTCTGCGGTAGGTTATCAGCCGACGCTGGCGGAAGAGATGGGCGTTCTGCAAGAACGTATCACCTCAACCAAAACCGGTTCTATCACCTCCGTTCAGGCCGTTTACGTTCCTGCGGATGACTTGACTGACCCGTCACCAGCCACCACCTTTGCTCACTTGGATGCAACCGTGGTACTGAGCCGTCAGATCGCTTCTCTGGGTATCTACCCGGCAGTTGACCCGCTGGATTCCACCAGCCGTCAGTTGGATCCGCTGGTTGTTGGTCAGGAACACTATGATGTTGCCCGTGGCGTGCAGTCTATTCTGCAACGTTATCAGGAACTGAAAGACATCATCGCGATTCTGGGTATGGACGAGCTGTCTGAAGAAGACAAGCTGGTGGTATCCCGTGCGCGTAAGATTCAGCGCTTCCTGTCTCAGCCGTTCTTCGTAGCTGAAGTATTTACCGGTTCTCCGGGCAAATACGTTTCCCTGAAAGACACTATCCGTGGCTTTAAAGGGATTATGGAAGGCGAATACGACCACCTGCCAGAGCAGGCGTTCTACATGGTTGGTTCCATTGAAGAAGTCGTGGAAAAAGCCAAGAAACTGTAACGCCTTGTAGGAGGGTGACATGGCTATGACTTACCATCTGGATGTCGTGAGTGCAGAACAGCAAATGTTCTCCGGTCTGGTGCAGAAGATCCAGGTAACGGGGAGCGAAGGCGAACTGGGTATTTATCCGGGACATGCCCCTCTGCTTACTGCCATTAAGCCGGGTATGATTCGTATCGTTAAGCAGCACGGTGAGGAAGAGTATATCTATCTTTCTGGCGGCGTCCTTGAGGTGCAGCCGAATATGGTCACCGTACTGTCTGATACCGCTATCCGTGGGCAGGATCTGGATGAAGCACGTGCGCTGGAAGCGAAGCGCAAAGCCGAAGATCATATCCGCAATTCGCATGGCGATGTGGATTATGCCCAGGCTTCCGCAGAGCTGACTAAAGCGATTGCGAAGCTGCGTGTTATCGAGCTGACCAGAAAAGCGATGTAACTAAGCTTGCAATAATTGAAGGCCAGTCAGTTCACACTGACTGGCCTTTTTGTATTTAAGGTTATGCCCCTTCCCTGCCTTCACAGATTTGCCTCTTAGTGACATTTTTATGCAGACTAAGAGACGGTTTCGTGCGCGATAATGCCGTCATTTTCATGCGGCTCTGTAGCACGCGCCCGACGCAGGGACGCTCAATCGCCGCCGCCCTGCGAACCCAGGCTTCCGGCTAAATTATGCCGCTACGCGGTACCTTCGTCGGTATCAGGCTTAACGGACCGCTTGCGACACGTTCTTGACGTGGCGCAAGCTTTCGCCGCGTCCATGCGGCTCATCCTAAGCCTGCTATCTCCTCAGCATAATTTTTTACGCCGGATAACGGCAAAATCTGTGATGCTCTCTGCGCTGGCTTATTTTTTCTTCAGAAAATCGCCAAGTACCAGATTGCCTTTGGCATCACGCGTAAACGTCTCCGGAACGGTAACGGATACGAAGTTATTTACTGTGATTTCCTTGCCTTGCGCGTTAACCGAACGGTCTTCTTTGATGAAATAGTTGGTGTTATTGATATTGCCGACAACCGCATCATCATATTTACCCGCTTTGGTTTTCAGCGAAATGTTGTTCTTGAAGACGCCTTGTTTTTCCGGGCCAGAGTAAGGGCTTGGGCGGAAGATAAAGTTAAAGCGTTCGTTATCTAACGCGATGTTGTCTTCAACGATCAGTGCACCAGGGTTGAAGTTGTCAGTGAAACCATCGAGTTTGTTGCCCACAGCAATGCTGTGTTTAACCTGATGCGCCACTGGTTGGCCTTCACCACCCATTTTGAAGCCGTTGCTGCTGTTGTTCATGGCAATTGAATTCTCGATCACCACAACGCCGTTGGCGCCGTCTTCAATTTTGTTAAACAGGTCGAAGCCGTCATCGATGTTGTTGTGCGAGAACGCACCGCGGATCACGTTGCCTTCACCCACACGCATTTTCACCGCGAAACCGTCGGCGTTAATTTTTCCTGGATCCTGGTTGCTGTGAGATTCTGAATTCAGAATCAGGTTATGGCTGGCCCACAGTGGTCTGCCTACATCTGCCGTCGAGGTCACCTGAATACCCGTATCGTCAGCGTGGTGCGCCAGAACGCGTTCGATGGTGTTATAGCTCCCTTCGATACGGAATGGTTTCTCTGTAATTTCAATCCCTTTAACATGCCAATGGCTCGCTTTCAGCTGCAGGCCATGAATGACGGCTTTATTGCCGACAGCAAACAGGTTCTTGACGGTTTTTTGCTGGCCGCTGGCGCTGACAGGGATTTCAGCCGCGCTGTAATCGCCATCGTTGAGCCAGATAGTGCCACCAGCAGGAAGAGCGGCGACGGCGCTGGCTAAATCGATCGGTGCATTTTTACTGCCGTCGTTGCTGGCTGAACCTTGTGGTGAAACATACAGATTTTTGGCGTCTGCATAAGCCACTCTTTCAACCTTGAACGTGCTCTCTTTTACCGCTTTATCATCCCCTTCTGCGGGCTGGTAGGCAATCTTGAACTCAGCGCCGCTACCTGCAATTTTCGCTGGCAGAGATAAGGTTTCTCCCGCTTTTACCTTCTTCGTATCACCCAGAGATTTACCATCTTGTGACACCGCGATCGTGCCATCGTAATTGGCTCTGGCCTGAACCACATAGTGTTCGCTGGTGGTTTTAGGTGATGACATCACCTGAAGCAAAGGATCATAATCCTTGGCTTTAAACTCCGGTGAGGCTTTGGTTTGCGCTGGCGTCGTGGTCAACTGTGCATTGCTGACGGTGATTTTGGCGTTACGGGAGGCAAAGAAACCGACGTAGTAGTGGTCTTTATCTAGCTTGGTGACGACGTCCGCGCCTTTGACTTCTTTTGATACCCAGTTGTCCGTGCCTTTCGGCGCATAAGAGGTAATAAAGCCGTCGTTGGTGCGTTCCAGTTTCAGACGGAACGTCGGCGTTTGCTCCAGATTTACATTTTCCTGATAGCTGGTTTTGGTAATTTTCGCGCCCGCGTTGCCCCACGGTTGCGTGACGCCATTACGCAAAATCGCCTGTAGTTTGATTTCGGTATGAGACTTTTTATCCTGCGTCATGATGGCGTTCATCACCATGTTGGATGCCGCAGGGAATTCCTCATACCCTTCTTTCAGCGGTTCCTGACGCGGCACGCCGATAATATCGCGCACCAGAATTCCCGCGCCTTCCTGAGCCGCAGGCTTGGCGCCGTTTTCTGGCCCAAACTGTTCCACGGTAATATCAGACTGAAGCGTGAAGTTCACATTTGCAGGCAGCTGCGTATAGAAGAACGTCAGTCCGTCATGGGTGTTGGCAATCTTTCCGCCACGACTTTCGATTGTGATAGGTGCGGATAAATCAGCATTATCCCCCGGTGATAATTTCTTGCCGTTAATGGTGACGTCGTTAACACCAATTTTTTCCGGCAGGACATTCGATGAAAAGTTTACATCTGTTGATTGGCCAAAGGCGATGCCGTGCCAGACAGGGGTTGATTCTGTCGCGGCGTGTGTACTAAAGCTAAAGAGTAATGCATTCGTCAACGCGACGGCTGCGAGGCGTGAAGAACGGTGTTTCCGTAATGAATCACATTTTTGTGAAGAACAACGTTTCATTGTATCTCCTTCGTTATTGAATTATTTGCCCGCGTATATTGCTATAAATGAAACGCTGTTTCTTTTGTGTGTGTCACAAATGGAAATACTTAAAAACAAAGTCTGTTTTTTATGAAACCCTGTGTCATTTCTGTTGATGTAGATAGCATAGTGTCCGTTTCTTCTCCTCACGAACATTCGTCGTTTTGAGCGAGATTTTCAGAAAAAACTCACCAAAAAGTATCCGCGTTATGCATGAGTTTCGGTAAACTCTGGTTATTCATGCCGTAACAGGCTAGCCATTTTATTTTTGCGGAGCTGTGGTTCCGTACTGTCAGGATACTTATGTCAAATAGTGCGATGAGTGTGGTGATCCTTGCCGCGGGTAAAGGAACCCGTATGTATTCCGACCTTCCCAAGGTGTTGCATCAATTGGCGGGTAAGCCAATGGTTCAGCACGTTATTGATGCTGCAATGACGACAGGCGCACAGCACGTTCATCTGGTATACGGCCACGGCGGTGATTTGCTAAAACGTGAATTGGCCGATCCGGCGTTGAACTGGATATTGCAGGCGGAACAGCTGGGAACCGGGCATGCGATGCAGCAAGCCGCGCCTCATTTTGCTGATGATGAAGATATCTTGATGTTGTATGGCGATGTGCCGCTGATTTCATCGCAAACGCTGGGACGTTTACGTGAGGCTAAGCCGCAGGGCGGTATCGGCCTGTTGACGGTGAAGCTGGACGATCCGACGGGCTATGGGCGAATTGTGCGTGAAAAGGGCGCCGTGGTTGGGATCGTCGAGCACAAAGATGCCAGCGAAGAACAGCGCCAAATTAACGAGATCAATACCGGCATTCTGATTGCGAACGGCAAGGATCTGAAGCGTTGGTTAAGTCAGTTGAATAACAACAACGCACAGGGTGAGTTTTACATCACCGATATTATTGCGATGGCAGCGGAAGAAGGTCAGCGTGTTGAAGCGGTCCATCCAGAGCGGCTGAGCGAAGTTGAAGGTGTTAATAATCGTCTGCAACTGTCGGCGCTGGAGCGGGTTTATCAGCGTGAACAGGCGGATAAACTGCTGCTGGCCGGGGTCATGCTGCTCGATCCAGCACGATTTGATCTGCGTGGCGAACTGACTCATGGTCGCGATGTGGTGATTGATATCAATGTGATCGTGGAAGGCAATGTTAAGCTGGGCAACCGGGTGAAAATCGGTGCTGGCTGCGTAATCAAAAATTGCATCCTTGGCGATGACACAGAGATCAGCCCTTATTCTGTATTGGAAGATGCCGTTCTGGAAGCACAGTGTACCGTTGGCCCGTTTGCCCGCTTGCGTCCTGGCTCGGAATTAGCTGAGGGGGCGCATGTTGGCAACTTTGTCGAACTGAAAAAAGCGCGGCTGGGTAAAGGATCAAAAGCGGGTCACCTTAGCTATTTGGGTGATGCGGATATCGGTTCCGGTGTTAATATTGGCGCAGGAACGATCACCTGTAATTATGACGGCGCGAATAAACATAAAACGGTTATTGGTGACGATGTATTTGTTGGTTCGGATAGTCAGCTGGTAGCGCCCGTTAGCATAGCCAGCGGTGCGACGATCGGTGCAGGAACGACGGTTACGCATGATGTGGCAGAGAATGAGCTGGTGGTCGGTCGCGTGAAGCAACGGCATATTTCCGGCTGGCAACGTCCGGTGAAAAAGAAATAATATTTAATGCCTCCGCACGCGGCGGAGGCGGTTTTGCCCTGTGCTTTGGCCTATCCCCTGTGTGGGTCGGTCCCCGAGCACAGAACAAAACATAATAATCCCCAACTCTCTACAAGGCTCGGGGAACCCGGAAAAACCGGAACAATCAGGTCTAAGACATCCCTGGTGACACAATATGTCACTTTTATAGGAATACCATCGATGTGTGGAATTGTAGGCGCTGTTGCGCAACGTGATGTTGCTGAAATTTTGTTGGAAGGTTTACGCCGTCTTGAGTACCGCGGCTATGACTCTGCGGGCCTGGCGGTTGTTGACAGCGAAGGACATGTCGCTCGTTTGCGTCGTCTGGGGAAAGTGCAGGTGCTGTCTCAGGCAGCCGAAGAGCATGAACTGCACGGCGGTACGGGTATTGCCCATACTCGCTGGGCAACGCACGGTGAACCTTCTGAAGAGAACGCACACCCGCATGTTTCTGAACATATCACTATCGTCCATAACGGCATTATCGAAAACCATGAACCGCTGCGCGAACTGCTGATCGGTCGCGGCTATCGTTTTGTTTCTGAAACCGATACCGAAGTGGTTGCTCATCTGGTTCATTTCGAACAGCAGCAGAACGGCGGAACGCTGGTTGAAATCGTTAAGCGTGTGATCCCACAACTGCGCGGTGCGTATGGCATGGTGGTGTTGGATAACCGCGACCCAAGCGTACTGGTTGCTGCACGTTCTGGTAGCCCGCTGGTGATTGGTCGTGGTGTGGGTGAAAACTTCATTGCTTCCGATCAGCTGGCATTACTGCCTGTGACTCGCCGCTTTATGTTCCTGGAAGAAGGCGACATTGCGGAAATCACCCGTCGTGACGTACGCGTGTTTGATAAATCCGGCCAGCTTGCTGTACGCGAAGAAATTGAATCAAAAGTGAATTACGATGCCGGTGACAAAGGCGCGTATCGTCACTACATGCAGAAAGAGATCTACGAACAGCCAATGGCGATCAAGAACACCCTTGAAGGGCGTTTCAGCCACGGCGAGATCAATCTTTCTGAGTTAGGCCCGAAAGCGGATGAGCTGCTGGCGAAGGTTGAGCACGTTCAGATCATTGCCTGCGGTACGTCCTACAACTCCGGTATGGTTTCCCGTTACTGGTTTGAAGCGCTGGCGGGGGTTCCGTGCGACGTGGAAATTGCTTCCGAATTCCGCTATCGCAAACCTGCCGTGCGTAAGAACAGCCTGATGATTACCCTGTCCCAGTCCGGTGAAACCGCAGATACGCTGGCGGCACTGCGTTTGTCCAAAGAGCTGGGCTACCTGGGTTCGCTGGCCATTTGTAACGTTGCGGGTTCCTCGCTGGTGCGTGAATCCGATCTGGCGCTGATGACCAAAGCGGGCGTAGAGATTGGCGTGGCCTCGACCAAAGCCTTTACTACCCAGCTTACCGTTCTGCTGATGCTGGTGGCGCGTGTTGGCCGCCTGCGCGGTATGGATGCGAAAATTGAGCATGAGATCGTTCACGGTTTGCAGGCGCTGCCAGCGCGTATTGAGCAAATGCTGTCTCAGGACAAGCTCATCGAATCTCTGGCGGAAGGTTTCTCTGACAAGCACCATGCGTTGTTCCTCGGCCGTGGCGATCAGTACCCGATCGCGATGGAAGGGGCGCTGAAGCTGAAAGAGATTTCTTACATCCACGCGGAAGCCTATGCGGCAGGTGAGCTGAAACACGGCCCACTGGCGCTGATTGATGCAGATATGCCGGTTGTCGTCGTGGCACCGAACAACGAACTGTTGGAGAAATTGAAATCCAACATCGAAGAAGTTCGGGCGCGCGGCGGTGAGCTGTATGTCTTCGCTGACGAAGATGCCGGTTTCACCAGCAGCGAAAATATGAAGATTATTCCATTGCCGCATATCGAAGAAGTGATTGCGCCAATCTTCTATACGGTGCCGTTGCAGCTGCTGTCTTATCACGTCGCGCTGATTAAAGGCACCGATGTCGATCAGCCACGCAACCTGGCGAAATCCGTTACGGTAGAATAACTTTCCGGTATTTTGTTAGCCACGATCGTCCGTCTTATGTCGATAAACATAAGGCGGATTTTTTATATCCATTCTTTAGTTGTGCTTATTGCTCTGCTTCACACTACCGATATCTGTTTGATAAAACCTGAGGCAGGGAACCATGTTTCTTTTGTCAGGTTATCTCTATTTTGTGTAAAATAGTTTTAATGATGCATTAGTTTTACATCTTGCATCAGAAACGAATTCTTTTTTGGCAGTGATGTTTTTGTTTGATAGGGATTTTATGAAAAAACAGATTATTTTCGCCGCTTTAGTCTCTGTTCTTATATTGACTGGTTGTGCTGAGCGTACGGTTCCGGTAGCGAATGTGACACAGTCCATCACTGGGCATCACACAACTGAACAAGTAAAGAATGCCATTATTGAAGCAGGACAAAAACGTAAGTGGGCGATGACTCAGGCTTATGTGGGGGCGATTGATGGTCGTCTAGTTCAGCGCAGCCATGTAGCAAATGTTCGCATTACCTATTCACAAACCAGTTATTCCATCAGCTATGTTGGAAGTGAGAATTTGTTGGCTGGCGGTGGGAAGATTCACCGAAATTATAATAATTGGATAAAAACGCTGGATCATGAAATTCAATTAACACTTGCCAGTCAACAGATTAAATAATTTTAATAGTCGGATATCTTTTTGCTATCCGACTCTATTTTTTGTTGTTCTTTTCTGATCGTTTTTGTCCGACCTCAAGGGAAAAGTCAGTGTATTACGGATATGACAAAGATAATGTCAGCGCGTTGGATGCTATTACAGAAGCGCAACGAATTGCGTTTGCTCCAATGTTGTTTCAGGCCGCTATCAATCTGCGTAACCACGGTATTTTAGATTTTCTGGATAAGCGCGGTCATCAGGGAGCAAATCTCGATGAGATTGTTGCCATTACCTCATTAAATCGTTATGCCGTTGAACTACTGTTGGATGTCGGGCTGAGTGGCCGCATTATTATCCAGAAAGAGGAAAACTACGCGCTGGCTAAAATTGGTCATTATCTGCTTCATGACCGCATGACGCGCGTCAACATGGATTTTACTCAGGATGTTTGTTATCAGGGGATGTTTTACCTTGATGAGGCGTTGGCAAAAAATGAACCTTCTGGATTAAAAGTCTTTGGTGAATGGCCAACAATCTATCCAGCGTTAAGCCAACTGCCACCGCAGGCAAAAGAGAGTTGGTTTGCATTCGATCATTTCTATTCCGATGCCGCATTTGATGCTGCCTTGCCGCATGTCTTCCCGCTAAAGCCAAAACATCTCTACGATGTTGGCGGGAATACCGGTAAATGGGCCATGCGCTGCTATGACTACAATCGTGATGTGAAAATTACGATTTTGGATTTGCCGGAGCAAATTGCGCTGGCGACAGAAAATATTACAGAAGCAGGGAAATCTGATCGTATTCAGGGTTGTGCTGTTGATATGCTCTCCGATTGCCCGTTACCGGGTGAAGCGGATATATGGTGGATGAGCCAATTCCTCGACTGTTTCAGCGAAGAACAAATCGTGGCTATCCTGCGTAAAATCGCCAGCGTGATGAAACCGGATGCCAGAGTCTGTATTTTAGAAATTTTCTGGGATCGTCAGCGGTGGGAAGCTGGCGCTTTTAGCCTGAATGCTTCTTCGCTCTACTTTACCTGTCTTGCTAATGGAACCAGCCGTTTCTATGCGGCCAGACGATTTTTACCTTTATTAGAGCAGGCCGGATTTATCGTTGAAAATCAAATCGATAATATTGGCATTGGTCACACGCTGCTGATCTGTAAAAAGCGATAATAAAATAGTGGATGCATACCCTAAATAATTCGAGTTGCGTGACAAAACGTGAGCGTTTTGAACAACGCTCTGCGTTGGTCCTTTAGGACAAGGCTCATTTATGGCCTTGTAACGCGGCAACCGAGCGAGTCCCCAGGAGCTTACTCAGGTAAGTGACTGGGGTGAGTAAGGGCAGCCAACGCACAAGCAGCTTTAAGTATGACGGGTATAAACGGGAAATTGCAGCGATAGCGATATAGCCGGAATAGGTCGGACTGGAAGAAGGCAGTATGAGATTAGCATTTTCAATCATTGATTGGCAGGCCAGCGCGCCGGGCCTCAGCAGCGCGGACGATTGGCTGAATTGGTCGCGGGTGTCTGCTGCTATCAATGCTGAGCAACCTTTGGATAAATGTCGACATTTACCCATGATGATGGCTCGTCGCCTCAATCAAGGGAGCCGTTTGGCGGTCGATAGTGGGTTAGCGTTACTGCGTCGCCAGTCGGTGGATGCCATTGTCTTCACCTCGCGCCACGGCGAGCTGGAACGCAACCTGAGTATCCTGAAGGCGCTGTCAGAAAATGAGAATATTTCTCCTACTGATTTTGCGATGTCAGTACACAACGCGGCAGTGGGAAGCCTGACGATTACGGCGAAAGCTCCGCTGGTTTCTACGTCGATTGCCGCAGGAATGGACGCTTTCCAGCAAGGCCTTATCGAAGCGAAGGCCTTACAGGTTGCGGGATACCGCAATATTCTACTGGTTGATTTTGATGGCGCGATCCCTGATTTCTACCACCCACATGTTTCGGCAGACATGCCTCGTTATCCTTACGCCGTCGCTCTATTGCTAGGGGATGGCGATGACATGGTGTGTGAATCGCAACCTCAGGTGGAATCTCACGGCGAAGGTTCACCACAAAGTCTGTTGTTCTTGCAGGCTTTTCTTGCCAGAAGACCGCGTTTTTCCTTACCGGGCGAACGCGTTGACTGGGCGTGGGAGAGAGGGGATGTCTGAGTCATCACTGGTGCTTCGCCCCTCGACTCGTCTGAATCGTTTGTGGCGATTAATGATGACCGGCGTGTGTTTTGCCATGTTTGGCGTTGGCGGGTTACTGCTTTCTCTGGTGTGGTTCAATGTATTGCTGATTCAGCGTAATACCGCTCGCCGCCGCCAGTTGGCTCGCCGCAGCATTTCCGCCAGCTTCCGATTTTTTTTATGTAGTGCCCGCAAATTAGGGGTGCTGGATTACCGCATTGACGGCATTGAAACCTTACAGCGCGATCGCGGGTGTCTGGTTGTCGCCAATCACCCGACGTTAATTGACTATGTTTTGCTGGCATCCGTCATGCCAGATGCCGACTGTCTGGTTAAAGCTGATTTACAGAAAAACCTGTTTTTCCGCGGCGTCATTCGTGCGGCGGATTACCTGCTTAACAGCCAGTCTGATGCGCTATTGCCGGATTGTCAGCGACGGCTTGATAACGGTGATGCGATCATTATTTTTCCTGAAGGCACACGTACGCGTTATGGCGAACCCCTTGTTCTGCAACGCGGTGCCGCAAATATTGCGGTGCGTTGCGGCTGTGATTTACGGGTTGTGCATATTCGCTGTAGTCAAAAAACATTGGGAAAACAAAGTCGTTGGTATCACATTCCGCCTGAAAAACCCTGTTTCACGGTGAGCGTGCGCGAACGCATCAACAACGACACTTTTATGGCGCCTGAAGAGGCGCGATCCTTGGCGGCTCGCCGTTTGAATCGCCTTTTGCAGCAATCTTTAACACCAGAAAGCTGATCACCATTTGGAAATACATATGGAAAGTATGTTTGTTGAAATCAAAGAGATGATTATCGATTCTCTTAATCTTGAAGATATCAGCGTTGATGAAATAGAAACGGACGCCCCGCTTTTTGGCGAAGGCCTTGGTCTGGATTCTATCGATGCACTTGAGCTGGGATTAGCGGTAAAAAACCGTTATGGCGTTGTGCTTTCTGCGGAAAGTGAAGAGGTACGCCAGCACTTCTTTTCCGTTGCAACCCTTGCAGCTTTTATCAACACTCAGCGCGCTGTGAGTGCCTGATAGTAAAATAAAATGAGTTGATGATGGATAAAAACGAAATTTATCAGGAAATTACAGGCTTACTGGTCAAGCTGTTTGAACTGGATGCTGATGATATCAAACCTGAATCCCGCCTCTATGAAGATCTTGAGTTAGATAGCATCGATGCGGTGGATATGGTGGTTCACCTGCAAAAACGCATCGGGCGCAAAATATCGCCGGAAATTTTTAAATCTGTGCGCACGGTACAGGATGTGGTCGATGCGGTAGAAAACCTGCTCCGTGAAGGTTAATGAGCCCGCCAAGTGATGCGTGTGCTGATACGTAGTCTGAACATTTTAATGACGCTCGCCTGGCCTTTCCTGGCCTGGTTTAGCATCACGCACCCTGAACATCGCTGGTTACTCGCGGTACTGGCGCTGATGTGTGTTCTGCGTTTCGCTACGTTGCGTGATGAAAAAAATTTATTTGAAAACAATGTATTCAAAGGAACGGCTCTGTGGCTGGCTGCGGCCGGGGTTGTGCTTTCCGTTGCCAGTTTATTACTGCGTGATGGCGGTTGGTTGTTGTGGTATCCCGTGGCGGTAAACAGCGTCATGTTGATGCTTTTTGGTGGCTCACTTTATAGCGGTATGCCGCTTGTAGAGCGCCTTGCCCGCCTTCAGGAACCAGAGCTTCCTGCTCAGGCTATTTCCTATACGCGTCGCGTGACGAAAGTCTGGTGTTGGTTTTTTATTTTTAACGGCAGTATCGCCGTGCTGACCTGCCTTGTCGGCAATCTTTATTGGTGGACGTTATGGAATGGCGTGATCAGCTATGTGCTTATGGGGTTGTTGATGGGGGGAGAGTGGTTGATACGCCAGCGTCTGAGGAAGCGCGTATGAACGGGTTCACTGTCCGCACCATCAATGACTGGCTGACGGGGAATGATTCCCCTCAGCGCATTGTTGCCAGTAATGGTGCCAGTACGTTCACGCTGGGGTCGTTGAAAGCGCAGGTGGTTGCGCTCTGCCAGCAGCTAAGCCTGCGGCATGAAACGCGTTGGGCGCTGTGTTTTGAAGACAGCTACCGCTTCACTATCGGGCTTCTGGCTGCTCTGCATGCGGGAAAAACGCCAGTCATTCCCGGCCACTGCCGCCAATCTGTATTAGAAGAACAGGCGGATGAGTTTGACGGGGTGTTGACGGATGTATCCCTGCATTTGGATTGCCCTGTGTTTGCCCTGACAGCGGAGACGGAGAGCGTCGCTGATGCCGTGTTGCCCCCCATACCGGATGATGCCTGTGTGGTGTTGTTCACGTCAGGCTCCACCGGGAAGCCGCGTCAGATTGTTAAACCGGTACGCTGTCTGGATGAAGAGTCGCGTTGGTTGGCGGATCGCTGGGGCGCGCATTTGCAAGGCTGTGATGTGATCGCTTCCGTCACCCACCAGCATTTATATGGGCTGACGTTTCGCATCTGGCTGCCTATGGCGCTGGGGCTGCGCTTTGATAGCCGCCAACTGCTCTATACCGAACAGCTTACTTCCCAGCATCGCCAGCGGCGTTACGTGTTTATCAGCAGCCCGGCATTCTTACGCCGCCTTGATCGCGCGCTTTCTGCCCCCGAGTGTTCGTTGATTGTCTCTGCTGGGGGAACCTTGCCCTGGCTACATGCCGAAGCGGCAGCCGAGTGGTTTATGCAGCCCATCAATGAGATATACGGCAGTACCGAAACGGGCGTTTTAGCATGGCGCTCGCGTGAGACGGATACCGTGCCGTGGCAGCTCTTCCCCGGCGTGTCGCTGAGGCGTGATGAACAAGATAACTGGTGTGCGCAGTCGGCGCTGATCCCACACGCTCTGGGGCACAAGCTGGACGATCGATTGGCGTTCGATGACGCGGGCCATTTTCAGCTGTGCGGCCGACACGACCGCGTAGTGAAGATCGAAGATAAGCGCATCTCGCTAAGCGAGATAGAACGGCGTTTACTCGATTTGCCCGATATTGCTGATGCGGTTGCGCTTCAGGTGACGCGCCCGGAGCGTAGCGGCATTGGCGTGGTGCTGGTGTTGAATACCCCCGATAAGGCCGATGACTTACCGAATTTGAAACGCCAATGGCGGCATGAATTGCAAAAATGGCTGGAGCCGTTAGCGATGCCGCGTTTCTGGCGCGTTGTCGACGTTATCCCCCACAATAGCCAGAGTAAACGTGCCTGGCCGCAGATACAGGAATTGTTTCATGTTGCCCGTTGAGCTTGTCCGGCACGATGTAAAAAAGACGGATGAAACGTCTCATGTTGAATTGATGCTACAGGCTGACCCTGAACTGTTCTGGTTCAAGGGGCACTTTACGGGTCAGCCGCTACTGCCCGGTGTGGCACAGCTGGATTGGGTCATGCATTACGCAACGACGGTGCTGGCGCAAGGATGGACGTTCTTGTCCATTGAGAACATTAAATTCCAGCAGCCGATTTTGCCCGGTAGAACGTTGCGTCTGGTGCTGACATGGCACGCCGGAAAACAGCAACTGACCTTTAGCTACACCATTCTGGAGGGTGAGACTGAGCGCACGGCCAGCAGCGGGAAAATAAAGCTCACACCGATGATGGAAGATCGCCCATGTCAGTAAATGGCGCATTCTCGCCCTGCGTGGTGATCCCTTGTTATAACCACGGCGCCATGATGGCGTCGGTGCTGGCGCGCTTGGCACCGCTAGCGCTGCCCGTTTTCATTGTTGATGACGGAAGCGATGCGGCAACGCAACAGATTCTCACCCAACTGGCCGCAGAAAATGACGGCGTGACGTTGATTCGTTTGGCACATAACAGCGGGAAAGGTGCGGCGGTGATTCGTGGCATCGACGACGCGGCGCAGGCCGGGTTTAGTCATGCCTTACAGGTTGATGCCGACGGGCAGCATCAGATTGAAGATGCGCCGCTTCTGCTGGATGAGGCGAAAACGCACCCGCATTGCCTGATTTCCGGGCGACCGCGTTACGATGCCTCTGTGCCGAAATCACGCCTTTACGGGCGCTATGTCACCCACGTCTGGGTTTGGATTGAAACGCTATCCTTCTCCATCAAGGACAGTATGTGCGGTTTCCGTGTCTACCCAGTTGCGGCCACGGTATCTCTTCTCTCCCGAAAGTCTCTCGGTCACCGTATGGATTTCGATACGGAAATTATGGTGCGTCTGTATTGGGCGGGAACGCCTAGCCGCTTTATTGAAACGGCGGTGACGTATCCAGAAAACGGCCTGTCTCATTTCGATGCGCTGCACGATAACCTGCGGATTTCCTGGATGCATACCCGCCTGTTTTTCGGCATGCTTCCGCGCATTCCCGTGCTGCTAATGTGGCAGCGTCAGCAACACTGGGCTGGCGTGTCGGAGCGCAAAGGCCTGCTCGGTATGCGGTTCATGCTGGCGGTATATCAACGGTTAGGACGCGGGGTGTTTACGCTGTTTCTCTGGCCTGTTATTGCGTTTTACTGGCTGACGGGCCGTACCGCGCGTCAGGCGTCTCAGTCATGGTTGCGGCGAATCGGAGGGTATGCGCGTCAGCACGAGATCCCGCTGCCTAAACCGCTCAACAGCTATCACCATTTCCTCCGTTTTGGTCAGTCAATGCTGGATAAAATCGCCAGCTGGCGCGGCGATCTACACTGGGGCCGCGATATTGATTTTGCCCCCGGCGCGCGGGAAACCATTGAGCACAACAGACAAAAAGGACAACTGATTCTGGCCTCACACCTTGGCGATATCGAGGTGTGCCGGGCGCTGGCGCAGCAGGTGAGCGGGCTGGTGATTAACGCGCTGGTGTTTACTGAAAACTCTCAGCGTTTCAAGCAGGTGCTGGAAGAGATTGCCCCGCAGGCCGGTGTGAACCTTATCCCTGTCAGCGACATCGGGCCGGATACCGCAATCATGCTGCAAGAAAAGCTGGATGCCGGTGAATGGGTGGCGATTGTCGGCGATCGCACGGCGGTCAATCGTCAGCGCGGCGGTGTGCGACGCGTGGTGTGGAGCCCATTTTTGGGAAAAAATGCGCCTTTTCCTCAAGGGCCTTTTGTTCTGGCTGCGGCACTGCGTTGCCCCGTATTGCTGATGTTTGTCATTCGCGAGCAGAAAAAGCTGCGCGTCTACTGCGAGCCCTTTGCCGATAGCATTGTGTTACCGCGTCCAACCCGACAGCAGGCCTTACAGCAGGTCGTCGATCGCTATGCCGAACGGCTGGCGCACTATGCGCTGAAATCCCCGCTCGACTGGTTTAATTTTTTTGATTTCTGGAGCTTGCCTGATGATGACGGCCGAGCCGCTGGGAAAAAGGAGTAAGGGTGCTAAACGATTCCCGCTTAAGCCATGAAGTTGAACTGACGGTATCTTTCCATGACTGCGATCCGATGGGCGTGGTATGGCATGGCAACTATTTTCGTTTTTTTGAAGTGGCGCGCGAGGCGCTGCTTAGCAAATTTAACTACGGCTATCGCGAAATGCAGGCCTCTGGCTATGTATGGCCGGTGGTCGATACGCGGGTGAAATACCGTGCGGCGCTGACTTACGAGCAGCGTATACGCATTCGCGCCACTATTGAGGAAGTCGAGAATCGTTTGCGTATCGCCTACCAGATTTTCGATGCTGAAAGCGGCCAACGTGCCACGACCGGCTATACGATTCAGGTCGCGGTACAGGAAGGATGCCGCGAGCTGAGTTTTGTTTCTCCCCCCATTTTGTTTGAGCGCCTTGGAGTGACGCCATGATACGACTGATTGTCGCGGTTTTTGTGCTGTTGAGCGGTATGGCGCAGGCCGTTACGCTGGATGATTTACAACAACGGTTCAGTAGCCAGCCTGTTGTGCGGGCTGATTTCACCCAACTGCGTGAAATAAAGGGGATGGCAAAGCCGCTGAAGTCCGGTGGGCAGCTGTTAATCGCGCAGGATAAAGGGCTGTGGTGGCATCAGGCCACGCCGTTTCCGCTGACGATGGTGTTGGACGAAACACGGATGGTTCAGGTAATGAATGGGCAAGCGCCGCAGATCGTTACGGCGGAAAGCAATCCACAGATGTTTCAGTTTAACCACCTGTTACGTGCCTTGTTTCAGGCCGATCGTCACGTATTAGAACAGAATTTTTCCATCGATTTTACCGATCTCGGTCAGCAGCAGTGGAGACTGGTGCTGACGCCCAAAACGTCGCCGTTAGATAAACTGTTCAACACCATTACGCTGAACGGCGGTGAATTTCTTGACGGCATTGCGCTGGATGACCGCCAAGGCGACATGACCCGAATTACGCTGAGCAATCAGCGGATCGAACCCCGGATGTTGAGTGATGATGAGCAACAGCGTTTCGTTTTCTGACGGCATTCGTCGCGCAGCGCGGGTTTGGATTGGCTGCTGTGTTGTGCTGATCGCGGCGCTGGCGCTGCTGCTACCGAAGGCGCAGATCAACAGTAGTGTATTGGCTCTGTTGCCTAAGCAATCGATGGGCGCACTTCCCCCGGAGCTACAGCAAGGCTTTATGCAGCGTCTCGATCGGCAGATGGTGTGGCTAGTGACGCCGGGCAAGCAGGCGGACCCCGCGGTAGCGGATTGGTGGCTGAAGCACCTGCGTGCGCTTCCCGATCTACAGCAGGTTAATGGCCCTATTGATGCCGAACAGCAGCAGCGATGGGGGAAATTCGTTTTTGAACATCGCAATGGTCTGGTCGATCCCGTCACGCGCGCGCGGCTGGAGAATGGTGGTGCGGCGCAGGCCGATTGGGTGCTGGCACAGCTTTATTCCGCGTTTGCTGGCGTGAGCGGTAAAGAGTTAAATCACGACCCTTTGATGCTGGTGCGCGGTTCCCAACTGGCGTTGCAGCAAAATGCCAGTCAGTTGGGGTTGTCGCAAGGTTGGTTAACGACAAAAGATGCAGAAGGCCGCATCTGGTACTTTCTGCACGGTGAGCTTAGCGCTGGCTCGTTTGACATGGCGCGTAACCAGCAACTGGTTGATAAATTAGATGCCCTTGAACGCGATCTCAAGGCCGCATTCCCTGATGCCGACGTGCTCACTCGCGGGACAGTACTGTTCAGTAACTATGCCAGCCAACAAGCCAGACAGGATGTCTCTACCCTTGGCGTCGCCACCGTAGCGGGCGTTCTGTTGCTGATCTTCTTTGTGTTTCGTTCACCGCGCCCGCTCTTGCTATGTGGATTATCGGTCGGCATCGGTGCGCTGGCAGGCACGGTATTTACGCTGCTGCTGTTCGGTGAACTGCATTTGATGACGCTGGTCATGAGTATCAGCATCGTCGGGATTTCAGCGGATTATACGCTCTATTATTTGACCGAACGGATGGTCCACGGCGGCCATGTTTCCGCGATGGAAAGCCTGAAAAAAGTGCTGCCCGCGCTTCTGCTCGCGCTGGGAACGGCGGTGGTGGCTTACTTGATTATGGCGCTGGCACCGTTCCCCGGCTTACAGCAGCTGGCGGTGTTCGCCGCAACCGGGCTGACCGCCTCCTGCCTGACCGTGGTGTGCTGGTATCCTTTTCTGGTTAAGGGACTGCCGGTCAGGCCCGTTCCCGCTATGGTGCTGATGGGGCGCTGGCTGGCTGCATGGCGGCGCCAACGTGGCGTGCGTTTGGGGATCCCGCTGGCGCTGCTGGTGCTTTCTGTCGTGGGGCTGCTGCGGCTGGAGGTCAATGATGATATCTCTCAGCTACAGGCGTTGCCGCAGGATTTGATGCAGCAAGAGCGGCAGTTGACGGCATTAACGGGACAGAGTGCCGATCAAACCTGGTTTGTCGTCTACGGTGATAGTGCTGAGGAGACATTGCTGCGTCTGGAACAGCTCGCGCCTAAACTGCGTGACGCGCAGCAACAGGCATGGCTAAAGCAGTTCCGGTTACTGCCGCTTTCTTCTCAGGCTCAGCAACAGCGCGATAGTCAGCTTATTGCGTCTGCCGCACCAGCGGTTATCGAGCGTCTTAAAGACACGGGCGTTGATGTGGCGATGCCGGATGTGCAACCGATGCCGGTCACACCGGAGCGCTGGCTCGATAGCCCGATCAGTGAAGGGTGGCGACTGCTGTGGTTGACGTTACCTAATGGGAAAAGCGGTGTTCTGGTTCCGGTAAGTGGCGTGAGCGATAGCGCCGCGCTGGGACAGATGGCCAAAACGTTGCCGGGCGTGGAATGGATCGACAGAAAAGGGACATTCGATGCCCTGTTCGGTTTCTATCGCGTCATGCTGGGATGGTTGTTGATGGCAGCGCTGGCGGTGATTGCGCTGAGCTACGTGATTCGTCTTGGGCTGCGCCGTGGATTAGTCAATGTGGTGCCGTCGGTGCTGTCGCTGGGCGGCGGACTGGCGGTGCTGGCGTTGAGCGGTCATTCGCTGAACCTGTTCTCATTGTTGGCGCTGGTTCTGGTGCTGGGCATCGGCATCAATTACACGCTGTTTTTCAGTAACCCACGCGGTACACCGATGACCTCGCTGCTGGCGGTGACGCTGGCGATGTGCGTTGCCCTGCTGACGCTGGGTATGTTGGTTTTCAGCAGCACTCAGGCCATCAGCAGCTTCGGGATTGTGCTTTGTAGCGGTATTTTTATCGCCTTCTTGCTGGCGCCTCTGGCGTTGCCTGATTCAAAAGGGAAACGAAAATGACATTATTGCGACGTGGGCTTCTGCTTATTGGTGTGCTGCTGCTAAGCAGCTGTGCCAGCAAACAGCATGATGATAACCGCCCACAGGCGTGGCTCAAACCGGGTGTGAAAGTCACGCTACCCGCACCAGCCATTACCCCGTCGGTCAACGAACAGCAGCTATTGACGGGCACCTTTGACGGTAAGCAGCAATCGCTGCTGGTAATGCTGAATGCCGATGATAAGCAGCTTTCTCTGGTCGGGCTTTCCTCTATCGGTATTCGTCTGTTTAAGGTCACCTACGATGCGCAGGGCGTTCATACTGAACAGTCCATCGTCCTGCCGCAGTTGCCACCAGCCAGTCAGGTTCTGGCGGATATCATGCTGAGCCACTGGCCGATCGCCGTGTGGCAGACGCAGCTACCAGCGGGGTGGACGCTGAAAGATAGCGAGGATAAGAGACAACTGCGTGACGATCGCGGCACGCTAATTACTGAAATTCGCTATATGACGCGGAATAACCAGCGCGTGCCGATGAGCGTTCAGCAATTCGTCTTTGGTTATCACATCGTGATTCAACATCTGGATAGTTAGCATGATTTACATTAACGCCGTCGGGGCGCTGAATGCGCTGGGCAATAATCTGGATGAGATTGCCGACAACCTTGCTAGCGGTCATGCGCCGGGCATGCGCCCTGATACCGGATGGCTGCTGCACGATAAACCCTGTTGGACAGGGAAGGTGGATGCGGAATTACCGGTTATCCCTGTAGAATTGGCGGCGCATAACAGCCGTAATAACCAGCTATTGCTCGCCGCCCTGGAGCAAATTCGGCCTCAGGTTGACGCGGCTATCGCGCAGTTTGGCTCCGACCGGGTAGCGGTGATTTTGGGCACCAGCACCTCAGGGTTGGATGAGGCCGATCGTTACGTCAGCGAAAATATTTCCACTTATCACTATGCGCAGCAGGAACTTGGCGATCCTTCCCGATTTCTGGCTGCCTATCTGAAGTTAAATGGACCCGCTTACACCATATCAACCGCTTGCTCTTCCAGCGCCAGAGCGCTGATCAGCGGTAAACGATTGATTGATGCCGGGCTGGTGGATGTCGCTATCGTTGGCGGCGCGGATACGCTGAGCCGTATGCCGCTAAATGGCTTTGATAGCCTTGAATCGCTATCTTCAACGCGCTGCCAGCCGTTCAGCGAAGAACGTAATGGGATCACCATCGGTGAAGGCGTTGCGCTTATGCTGATCGGGCCGCAGCCCGATCGCGTGGCGGTATTGGGTGTCGGAGAATCATCAGATGCTTACCATATGTCAGCACCACACCCAGAAGGCGAAGGGGCAATTCGCGCGATAACTATGGCGTTGTCGCAAGCGGGATTGCAGCCCGAGGATGTGGGCTATATCAATTTACACGGTACCGCCACGCGTCTGAATGACCAGATTGAAGCCAATGTGGTTCACGCCGTTTTTGGCGATAGTGTGCCTTGTAGCTCAACCAAACACCTTACCGGCCATACGCTGGGAGCGGCGGGGATTAGTGAAGCCGCGATCTGCTGGCTGCTGCTGACGCGGGATCTTCCTTTGCCCGCGCAAGATTTCTCACGCAGTCATCCCGATGCCTCACTGCCATCATGCGGCTTGCTCCGTGAGCCAGCTCCGCTGACCCGCCCGGTCATTCTGTCTAATTCTTTTGCGTTTGGTGGCAACAATACGTGTCTGATCCTGGGGACGAATCATGAGTGAGTATCTGGCTGCGGCAGCTTATCTGCCCCATTCAGCCCCTATGGTGCTGGTGGACGAGGTGATCCATGTTGATGATGAACACGCGCACTGCCGTGTGGCAGTCAGCCGCGAGAGCATTTTGGCACCATTTCTGAATGCGCAGGGACATCTGCCAGCCTGGTTTGGTATCGAAATTATTGCTCAAACGATCGGGGTCTGGTCTGGCTGGCACGGGCATCAGAGCAGTGGTCTGGAAGAGAAGCCGCGTCCCGGCATGTTGCTGGGCGGGCGGGGTTATCGCTGTAAACAGGATAGTTTTCCTGCTGGCTCCCTGCTTGATGTGACCGTTACCCTGCTGATGCGTGACGATAAAATTGGTAGCTTTGAGGGTGAGATCGCGATAGCTAGGGAGACGTATGCCTCTGGCCGGTTGAACACCTATCAGCCTGACGAACATGAGTTAAAAGCACTTTTAGAACAGGGAAAGCTATTATGACAACCGGAAGAACGACGATGACAACCGGGAAAACTATTATGAAAACCGGGAAAACAGGCATGACGCGCTCTGTGTTAGTGACCGGTGCTAGTAAGGGGATTGGTCGAGCCATTGCGCTGCGTCTGGCGGCGGATGGTTTTACCGTGGTGGTGCATTATCACCGTGATGAAAACGGGGCGCAGGAAACCTTACGCCAGATTACGGCACAACACGGTTCCGGTCGTATCGTCAGCTTCGATATTGCCGATCGGGAAACGTGTCGCACCGTGATCGAACAGGATATTGAGGCGCATGGTGCTTACTATGGCGTGGTCAGTAATGCGGGGATCACCTGTGACGGTGCTTTTCCCGCCCTCGACGAGCAGGCGTGGGATAGCGTCATTCACACCAATCTCGATAGCTTCTATAACGTGATTCATCCCTGTGTGATGCCGATGATCGGCCTGCGTAAAGGCGGACGAATTATCACGCTGTCTTCTGTTTCCGGGATCATGGGGAATCGGGGGCAGGTCAACTACAGTGCAGCAAAAGCGGGCATTATCGGCGCAACGAAAGCGCTGGCTATCGAACTGGCGAAGCGAAAAATCACCGTTAACTGCATCGCTCCCGGTTTGATTGATACTGGCATGATTCAAATGGAGCCCGTCGCCGTTGAAGAAGCCATGAAGATGATTCCCATGAAACGCATGGGGCAGGCGGAAGAAGTCGCAGGGCTGGCGAGTTATCTTATGTCCGATATCGCGAGTTATGTCACGCGTCAGGTCATTTCTATTAATGGAGGGATGCTGTGATGCGTCGTGTCGTGGTAACGGGAATGGGTGGTGTCACCGCGTTCGGTGAATCCTGGGAAAGCGTCTCGGACGGGTTGCGTGCGGGTCGCAATGCGATACGTAAGATGCCCGAATGGCAGGTTTATGATGGCCTGAATACGCAGTTGGGCTCGCCGATTGATCACTTCAGTTTGCCAGAACACTACACGCGTAAACGCATCCGTTCGATGGGGCGCGTGTCTCTGATGGCAACCCGAGCAACCGAGCTGGCGCTGGAACAGGCTGGGTTGATTGGTCATCCGGTGCTGACTAACGGAGAAACCGGCATTGCTTACGGCTCCTCAACGGGCAGCACGGGGCCGGTGAGCGAATTCGCCACCATGCTGACAGAAAAGCACACCAATAATATTACCGGTACGACCTATGTGCAGATGATGCCGCATACCACCGCGGTGAATGCTGGCCTGTTTTTCGGGCTGCGCGGCCGTGTGATTCCGACATCCAGCGCCTGTACGTCAGGAAGTCAGGCGATTGGCTACGCTTGGGAAGCGATTCGTCATGGTTATCAGACGGTTATGGTGGCGGGCGGTGCGGAAGAGTTGTGTCCGTCAGAAGCGGCGGTGTTTGATACGCTGTTCGCCACCAGCCAACGCAACGATGCGCCAGAAACGACGCCGTCTCCTTTTGACACCAGCCGTGACGGTCTGGTTATTGGGGAAGGTGCGGGGACGTTAGTGCTGGAAGAACTTGAGCATGCTCTGGCACGCGGTGCGACGATTTATGCCGAACTGGTTGGGTTTTACACCAACTGTGATGCGGCACATATTACGCAACCCCAGCGTGAAACCATGCAGATTTGCATTGAAGGATCGCTGCGCTGCGCGGGTTTGCAACCCGGCGATGTGGGTTATATCAGCGCACACGGTACCGCAACCGATCGGGGCGATGTCGCGGAGAGTCAGGCTACCGCCGCCGTGTTTGGTAACGCCACACCGATTTCGTCGCTGAAAAGCTATTTCGGCCATACGCTGGGCGCCTGTGGTGCGCTTGAAGCGTGGATGAGTATTGAAATGATGCGTGAAGGGTGGTTTGCACCGACGCTTAATTTACGGCAACCTGCGGAAGACTGTGGCGAGCTGGATTATATCATGGGTGAGCCACGCCATATTGAGACGGATTATATCCAGTCTAATAACTTCGCCTTTGGCGGCATCAATACGTCGCTGATTTTCCGTCGTTGGCAATAATGGATTGAGAACGTTAACGGGTTCATGATGAATAACAAACAACAATATCTGGATATCGCTGAAGGGAAGGGTGAAAAAGCGCCTTCAACGATGGTGGCTTTCTCCTCACGAGAGATGAACTATCCACTGTTGGAGAGCTTGTTAGAGGCGCAGTCATTTTTCACCGAAGGCGAAATAAGCTATACCGAGCAGGAACAGGGCGGATTCTTTTATACCTGTCGTCATCACGATCGCGAGCTGACCTTTTATCTTGAGGTATCGGAACGCGATCCCGAGAATAGCATCACGCCGATACATTCAACCGATGAGATTTCGCCGGAGCTGCTGGCGCAGGCTAATGCGGCAACGCAGGAAGTGATGGTTGAGTGTATTTTTGGCCCCAATCCGCTGGAAGATTACGTTCATCAACTCCGCTTATTAAGCGCCGTGGTGCCGGATTTTCTCCTGGGTATCGATATTTCCGCTGCCGGTAACGTGTTTACCCGTGAATGGCTGAATTTTCAGTTGGAAGATGATGTCCTGCCGGAAATTGAATCGCTGTATACCATTCATGCCGTGTACGACACCGAGAACGATCCGCCAACGACATTCTGGTTCCACTCGCATGGTCTGGCGCGATGCGGCCTGACGGAGGCTGAATTAGTTATTCCTGAAACGCTGAGTTCGTATTATGGCATCCCGGATTTATTCCGAAGCTTTGTTAATAATGCTATTCAAAATCAGCAGATTACCTTTAATGAGCCGATTCTGTGCGGGCAAACGGACAGCGGCTATGAATATCTGGTGGCGTTGCCGTTTGAAGAAGGGCTACGGCATGTGAATCAATCCACACCGATTGATCAACTGCGGCCTCTGGAAGAGATGCACTACGATCTGGAAGGAACGCCGGAAGGCGTGTTTCTGGGCGATCGCGCCGATCGGGATGACGTGCATCAGGAGCCTTCCTGCATGCTGTTTCGTACCAACGAGGAAAATCCGGTACTGCAAACGTTCTTTAAAGGGTTTGATGAGCAGAATGCCATCATGTTCTGGCGCACGAACGCGGAAACGGCAGAAATGTCACGTAAAGCGCAGCTGCGCTGGCGTTATTTCGTCAACATGTTTAAAAATTATCATGTGAATGACGAACCGGCTAAGCCCGGTTTTTTAGCTAAACTACTCAAAAAATCACCTAAACCCGTCGAAAGTGAATGGCGCTTTATGGTGAAGTTTGGCATTCCTCATGGCGAAGCGGGAGAAGAGCGTGAACACATGTGGTTTGTGCCCGAAAAAATCGACGACGCGGTCGTCACGGGGACATTAATCAATCATCCGTTCTACGTTGAGGATATGCAGGAAGGCGGTGTGTATTCTATTGATATATCGTGGGTAACCGACTGGGCGATTTATTATCAGGGCGATAGCTATAAGCCTGATACGATTTACAAATTGCTTAGCCATAGCCAGACTCACTGACCGATCTCCTCTACCAGTCAGAACGCCTGTTCTGGCTGGTGATGCCTGAATTTTCCTGCATCCTGCGTCATTGTCATAAAACTGTCATATTGCGTACATTTTACTGTCACCAAACTGTCCTATTTTTCCTCCTGCGAACTACACTCTGATTTGATAACTCTGATAGATAACGACGTTACGTCGACACGTTTGAGTATCCCACAGGAGGGATTATGAAACCGATGCGTACCACTCTTGCCAGTGTTGTTGCGGCAACCCTTTCTCTGACGGCATTTTCTGCTTTAGCTGCTGCTAACCTCACCGGTGCCGGTGCGACATTCCCTGCGCCTGTTTATGCCAAATGGGCTGACTCCTATCAAAAAGAAACCGGTAATAAAGTTAACTATCAAGGCATCGGTTCTTCTGGCGGTGTAAAACAGATTATCGCTAAAACGGTCGATTTCGGTGCTTCTGACGCCCCTCTGGCTGACGACAAATTAGCACAGGATGGTTTATTCCAGTTCCCAACCGTTATCGGTGGCGTGGTGCTGGCAGTGAACGTTCCTGGTATCAAATCTGGCGATTTAACGCTGGATGGTAAAACGCTGGGTGATATCTACCTGGGTAACATCAAAAAATGGAACGACCCAGCAATCACTAAACTGAACCCGAATGCCAAGCTGCCGGATCAGGACATTGCTGTGGTTCGTCGTGCTGACGGCTCTGGTACGTCTTTCGTGTTCACCAGCTATCTGGCAAAAGTGAACCCAGAGTGGAAAGAGAAGATTGGCGCAGGTTCTACCGTGAACTGGCCAACCGGTCTGGGCGGTAAAGGTAACGATGGTATCGCGGCGTTCGTACAACGTCTGCCTGGTTCTATCGGTTACGTAGAATACGCGTATGCCAAGCAGAACAACCTGGCTTACACCAAACTGATTTCTGCCGATGGCAAAGCGGTTAGCCCGACTGGCGCTAGCTTCAGCAACGCGGCTAAAGAGATCGACTGGAGCAAGTCTTTCGCTCAGGATCTGACTAACCAGAAAGGCGCTGATGCATGGCCGATCACCTCAACCACGTTCATCCTGGTTCACACCAAACAGGAAAAACCTGAGCAGGGCGCTGAAGTGTTGAAATTCTTCGACTGGGCGTTCAAGAAAGGCGGCGAGCAAGCTGAAGCGCTGGATTACGCCACACTGCCAAAAGAAGTGGTTGAGCAAATCCGTGCTGCCTGGAAAACCCAGGTAAAAGACAGCAGCGGTAAAGCACTGTACTAATTATTGTATCGACACGTCGTGTTGATAATCAGAGCGTGATGAGGTTGTCAGGTTCTGGGAAATACGTAGTGGAATAACACGTCGTATCGGGGCGGAGAGGTGATAGTAACCTCTCTGCCTTCAATAGCTTATCAAATGTAGTTAAAACGAGAAGAGAGACGTATGGCGGAGTACAAGCCAACTATCAAAGCCCCGGGAAAATATGGCGATATCCTCTTCAGCGCGCTGGTAAAACTGGCGGCGCTGGTCACGCTACTGCTATTGGGTGGCATCATTGTTTCCCTGATTGTGGCGTCCTGGCCTAGCATCGAGAAGTTCGGTTTTGCCTTCTTGTGGACGAAAGAGTGGGATGCGCCCGCAGAGCAGTTTGGTGCACTGGTTCCGATTTACGGCACCATCGTTACCTCACTGATTGCACTGATTATTGCGATTCCGATTAGCTTCGGGATTGCGCTATTTCTGACAGAACTGGCACCAGCCTGGTTGAAGCGTCCGCTTGGCGTGGCAATTGAATTGCTGGCGGCCATACCGAGTATTGTCTACGGCATGTGGGGGCTGTTCATTTTCGCTCCGCTGTTTGCCAAATACTTCCAACAACCGGTAGGCAACGTCCTGTCCGGTATTCCTATTGTTGGCTCGCTGTTCTCCGGCCCGGCATTCGGGATCGGTATTCTGGCGGCTGGCGTCATTCTGGCCATCATGATTATCCCGTACATTGCGGCGGTGATGCGTGACGTGTTTGAGCAAACGCCGGTGATGATGAAAGAGTCCGCTTACGGCATTGGCTGTACGACGTGGGAAGTCATCTGGCGCATTGTGCTGCCTTACACCAAAAATGGCGTGATCGGCGGTGTGATGTTGGGACTAGGGCGCGCGTTGGGGGAAACCATGGCGGTGACCTTTATCATCGGTAACACCTACCAGCTCGACAGCGCGTCGCTGTATATGCCAGGCAACAGTATTACCTCTGCGTTGGCGAACGAGTTCGCCGAAGCTGAATCCGGCTTGCACACGGCGGCACTGATGGAACTGGGGCTGATTCTGTTTGTGATTACCTTTATTGTTCTGGCATGTTCAAAGCTGATGGTGATGCGTCTGGCTAAAAATGAGGGGGCGCGCTAATGGCTACATTAGGCATAGAGCAAGACGCTGCTCTGGAGCGTTCGCGGCGTAAAATGCAGGCCTGGCGTCGCCAGAAGAACCGCATTGCGCTGTTCTTATCCATGTCCACGATGGTGTTCGGCCTGTTCTGGCTGGTCTGGATCCTGTTTTCGACCGTGACCCGAGGCGTGGATGGCATGTCTCTGGCGTTGTTTACCGAAATGACGCCGCCGCCTAATACGGCGGGTGGTGGATTGGCGAATGCCATCGTCGGGAGCGGATTGCTGATCCTGTGGGCGACGCTACTGGGGACGCCGCTGGGTATTATGGCGGGTATCTATCTGGCGGAATACGGTCGTAAATCCTGGATCGCCGAAGTGATTCGTTTCATCAACGACATTCTGCTGTCAGCACCGTCGATTGTGGTGGGTCTGTTTGTCTACACGCTGGTGGTGGCAAAAATGCAGCACTTCTCCGGCTGGGCGGGGGTGATTGCGCTGGCGCTGTTGCAGGTGCCGATTGTGATTCGTACCACCGAGAACATGCTTAAACTGGTGCCAGATAGCCTGCGTGAAGCGGCTTATGCGCTGGGTACGCCGAAATGGAAAATGATTTCTGCGATTACGCTGAAGGCATCGGTATCGGGCATCATCACCGGGGTATTGTTGGCCATCGCGCGTATTGCTGGGGAAACCGCGCCGCTGCTGTTTACGTCGCTGTCGAATCAGTTCTGGAGCACGGATATGATGCATCCGATTGCTAACCTGCCGGTCACCATATTTAAGTTTGCCATGAGTCCGTTTGTGGAGTGGCAACAGCTGGCTTGGGCGGGCGTACTGCTGATTACGATGTGTGTGCTGCTGCTGAATATTCTGGCGCGCGTTATTTTCTCTGCCAAGAAGCACTAATTCGCTAAGAAATAGTCGTTTTCTGAGAAACATTAAATAAATTCAAGGTGCTGCCAAGCAGCGCCAGGAAAAAGAGAGAAGTCTTGATGAGTATGGCTACTGAGACATCCAACAAAATCCAGGTACGCGATCTGAATTTCTATTACGGAAAATTCCATGCGTTGAAAAACATTACGCTGGATATTGCCGCGAATCAGGTTACCGCGTTTATCGGCCCGTCCGGCTGTGGTAAATCCACGCTGCTGCGTACGCTGAATAAAATGTATCAGCTCTACCCTGAGCAGCGCGCTGAAGGCGACATTCTGCTGGATGGCAATAACATCCTGACGGATAAGCAAGATATCGCGCTGCTGCGCGCCAAAGTCGGCATGGTGTTCCAGAAGCCGACGCCGTTCCCGATGTCGATTTACGACAACATCGCGTTTGGTGTGCGTCTGTTTGAAAAGCTGTCTCGTGCCGATATGGATGAACGCGTTCAGTGGGCGCTGACCAAAGCCGCGCTGTGGCAAGAGACGAAAGATAAGCTGCACCAGAGTGGCTATAGCCTGTCTGGTGGTCAACAGCAGCGTTTATGTATTGCGCGTGGTATCGCGATTCGCCCAGATGTCTTGCTGCTGGATGAACCCTGTTCTGCGCTTGACCCGATTTCTACTGGCCGCATTGAAGAACTGATCTCCGAGCTGAAAAAAGACTACACCGTGGTCATCGTGACGCACAATATGCAGCAGGCAGCGCGTTGTTCAGATCATACGGCGTTTATGTATTTGGGTGAGCTGATTGAGTTCAGCGATACTGATACCCTGTTTACTGCTCCACGGCAGAAACAGACTGAAGATTACATCACCGGCCGTTACGGTTGATTAGGAAAGCATCATGGATAATCTGAATCTGAACAAACACATTTCCGGTCAGTTTAACGCCGAACTGGAACACATCCGCACGCAGGTCCTGACCATGGGCGGGCTGGTGGAGCAACAGCTGAGTGACGCGATTACCGCGATGCATAATCAGGATGCAGAGCTGGCTCAGCAGGTGATTGAAGGTGACGCCAAAGTTAACATGATGGAAGTGGCGATTGATGAAGCCTGCGTGCGTATTATTGCGAAAAGGCAGCCTACCGCCAGCGATCTGCGTCTGGTGATGGCGATCATCAAAACCATCTCCGAACTGGAACGCATCGGTGACGTAGCGGATAAAATCTGTCGCACCGCGCTGGAGAAGTTCTCCCATCAGCATCAGCCGCTGCTGGTGAGTCTGGAGTCATTAGGGCGCCACACCGTGCAGATGCTGCATGACGTGCTGGATGCGTTTGCCCGTATGGATCTGGATGAAGCGATTCGTATTTATCGCGAAGACAAAAAAGTGGATAAAGAGTACGAAGGGATTGTGCGTCAACTGATGACCCACATGATGGAAGATCCTCGCACCATCCCAAGCGTACTGACGGCGTTGTTCTGCGCCCGTTCTATCGAGCGTATCGGTGACCGTTGCCAGAACATCTGCGAATTTATCTTCTATTTCGTCAAAGGTCAGGATTTCCGTCACCTAGGTGGCGATGCGCTGGAAAAGCTGCTGGCGCAGAAAGATAAAGCGGAAGAGTGATCCAGTCCTTGCGCTTATCGTGATAACGCCCTGCTTGCAGGGCGTTATTTTTTATCAGGATAGTGAATCAGGTCGTGGAAGCGCGCTGTGGTATCGGCAGGGTTGTGGTAGCGGTGTTCCCTGTCGGCGGCAAAGCGCAAGGCGTCACCAGCGGACAACACATGCGTCTGTCCATCGACGGTAATCTCCAGTTGTCCCTCCAGCACAATAATATGCTCGATCACCCCGCTTTCATGCGCCGATGAGGTGCTGCTGGCTCCCGCCGCCAGCTCAATAACCAACATATCAAAACGTAGCTTTTCGTCGAAGGGGAAGATCGGCACAACGTGCATTCCCGCTTCGTTTTCCCTGAATGACGACCCCGCTCCTGAGCGATAGGTCACGTCTTCATCCGCGAGCGTCGGTTCAATAAAGCTAGAAAACGCGACATTCATACCGGTCGCAATTTTCCACAGCGTGGCAACCGTCGGGCTGGATTCACCCCGCTCGATCTGGCCCAGCATCGCTTTGCTTACCCCCGTTTCTTCTGCCGCACGCGTGAGGCTCCAGCCTTTCTCTTGTCTTAACGTTTTCAACGTATTGCCAATACGGCGGGTTAGCTCATCAGACATCAGTACTGGCTCCTGCTTGTGCGTTATAGCGCACACTGCTATGTTAACGCTTTCTGTGCGTTATAACGTACGATAAGAGTGAAGGTATACCATGCCTGCGTCATTTGCGCTAAAAGATGTCACCTTTTCGACCCTCATCGCTGGCTTCGTTGCGGTGCTGGTGGGCTACACCAGCTCGGCCGCCATCATTTTTCAGGCAGCGGAAGCGGCGGGTGCCAGTGCGGTGCAAATCGGCGGCTGGTTAAGCATGCTGGGGATTGCCCAAGGGCTGGCGTCTATTAGCCTGTCGCTGTATTACCGCGCGCCGATACTGGCGGCCTGGTCAACACCAGGGGCGGCGCTGCTGGTCACCAGCCTGCCGGGCACCTCGCTCAATGAGGCGATCGGCGTGTTCCTGTTTGCCTCCGCGCTTATTTTCATCTGTGGAATCACTGGCCTCTTTGCCCGCCTGATGAATGTTATTCCGCAGGCTATTTCTGCTGCGATGCTGGCGGGGATTTTGCTGCGCTTTGGTGCGGATGCCTTTCTTTCCCTGCAACACGATTTCTGGCTGGCTTTTGCGATGTGCATAACCTATTTGCTCAGCCGTCGGCTGTTGCCGCGCTTTGCCATTGTACTGACGCTGCTTGCTGGCCTGCTGCTAGCCTTATTTCGCGGACAAATTGTGGTTTCTGATTCGCCGCTGGTGTTCGCCGTACCGGAGTTTATTACGCCGCATTTTTCATGGGCGTCTCTGCTGGGTGTCGGTATTCCATTTTTCGTTGTCACGATGGCGTCGCAGAACGCGCCGGGCGTTGCCACGCTGAAAGCCGCTGGCTATCAGGTTCCTATATCACCGCTGATTAGTATTACCGCATTAATCGCGCTGGTTTTGACGCCGTTCGGTGGTTTTTCCGTCTGTATCGCCGCGATTACCGCCGCGATCTGTATGGGGCCGGATGTACATCCCGATCCGAAGAAACGCTATCTTGCTGCCGTTGCTGCTGGTGGATTTTATCTGCTGGCGGGTGCTTTTGGCGGATCGATCGGGCAGCTTTTCACGGCGCTACCGCAGCCGCTGATTCACGCTATCGCCGGTTTGGCGCTGCTCAGCACCATTTCAGGCAGCCTGTACCGCGCTTTACTGGATGAAAAACAGCGGGATGCTGCGGTGGTCACCTTCCTAATTACCGCCTCAGGGCTGACGTTGTGGGGAATCGGTGCGGCGTTTTGGGGACTGATTGGGGGGATGATGACCTGGCTGGTGCTGTCAGCATACGCTGACAAGGTGCGTTGAATACGCGAAGAAAATAGGTGGAGGGGATCAACGTGTCTTAAATAGGGGACGTTATTCAATTGCTTATCTTAACTGCCGAAGCGTTGTGATAAACCAAGCATCTGACATAGCGTATGAACGCTGAGGGCTGGGAAATATTTCTGGTTATATTACAACGGAGGTTTTATGAATTTTCACCATCTGCGTATAGCGCGACCAGCTAGTAACCTGAAACTCAGTTGTGAAATGTACTGCAGTGGGCTTGATCTAAAAAAATTAGGCTCATTTTCAGACCATGAAGGTTTTAGCGGAGCTATGTTGGGGCGTAGTGATTTAGGCTGGCACCTTGAATTTACGCAGTGCCACCACCATCCGGTATCACCTTCTCCATCAGATGAGGATTTACTGGTTTTGTACATCGCGGATAAGGTGTTATGGGACGAGGCATGTTCAAGAATGGACGAGGCCGGATTTGCTAGAGTCAGCTCGTTCAATCCTTACTGGGGTAAAGATGGTGTGACTTTTCATGATCATGATGGGTACAGGATTGTTATCCAGAACCGGCAGTGGGAATAACCTTGACAGCGCTTTATAGGCCTATGGTAAATAGAGTGTATAGGCTAGCTCACTCGGACTAGCATGAAAGTAAAAAAGGCTCACCATATAGTGAGCCTTTTTTGCATAGCTACTTCTGTTGTCCTCGGGGGGAAGCATTACTGCTAACAAGTCCCGTGGCTAGTGATGTCAGTATAAGGATCGTTGACGATGCCGTCAAACAGCATAAAGGATAGCCTCTCTGCGGCCAGAATAGGAACGTATGAAAATGTCGTCGGTGGACCGACTGGCTTGCTTCAGACAGAAAAAGCCTTAAAGCTTTATATGTGGAATGCGCAAATCTCAGCCGCTTTTTTTGTTCCTCTTCATGTGTGCGAAGTCCTCACGCGCAATGCTATTTCTGAAGTCATTGAAACGGTATACGGGGACAGATGGCCTTGGTCCATTGGTTTTGAGCGAAGCCTACCGATCCCTATCCATGGCTATAAGCCAAAAGATGATCTGATTAGTGGGCGGCGAAATCAGCCAACGACGGGAAAAGTTATCCCTGAACTAAAGTTTGTTTTCTGGCAAAAAATGCTGACCGGAAGATTTGATACTCGCTTATGGAACAATCACATACTAACCGCTTTCCCTCATGCCGTCGCACAGGGCCTGAGTGCCGCGCAACTGCGTCAGAATCTCTATAATGATTTAGAAACAGTGAGAAAATTGCGCAACCGCATTGCTCATCACGAACCTATAATCAACCGGAACCTGCTGGATGATTTCGCAACGATAAAAAGAATTATTGCGTATCGGTGCGAACATTCGGTTGAGTGGATGCAAAACAATCAGATGCTGCTCCCGCTCCTTACACTTAAGCCGTAGTAATAATGTGCCTGGCTGCCGTTATCTCTTCCGAACAAGTCTGAATAGGAGATTTTCTGTCGCTTTTCATCAATCTACCTAGCTGTACCTGAATCAGGATAATCTGCCAGAATTTCGAAGTAACATAAGGTTATATTATAGCTATTTATGTTATTTCCCGCGTTTTCACCCTGCTGATAGCCTGCTGTTAATACACCAATAATTAAGGGGCAGGGAATGAAAAAGCAGATTTTGACAGTGACTTTATTGGCCGGGTTGGCTTCCGTTTCTGGTGCTGCACAGGCAGATAAATTAGATGACATTCAGAAGGCGGGTGTGGTGAAAATTGCCGTCTTCGACAGTAATCCGCCGTTTGGCTATGTCGATCCGCAAAGCAAAAAGCTGGTGGGTTATGACGTGGATATCGCTGAGGCGATTGGTAAGGCGTTGGGCGTAAAGGTTGAGCTGCGTGCGACTAATCCCGCTAACCGTATTCCTTTGTTAAGTTCGCAGAAAGTCGATCTGATCGCCGCGAACTTCACCATTACCGATGAGCGTGCCAAGCAGGTTAACTTTAGTATTCCTTATTTCGCTACTGGACAAAAATTCATCGCCCGTAAAGGCGTGCTGAAAACGCCGGAAGACATCAAAACGCTGCGCATCGGCGCGGATAAAGGCACCGTGCAGGAGATTACCCTGCGTGAGCATTACCCGACAGCCAAAGTGATTTCCTACGATGATACGCCGCTGGCCTTCGCTGCACTGCGTAACGGCAACGTTCAGGCCATCACGCAGGATGATGCCAAACTGGTCGGCCTGCTGGCTAACGTGCCTGATGCACAGAAGGCTGAGTTCGAAATTTCTCCGTTCAGCATTACCAAAGAGTATCAGGGCGTCGGGATTCCGAAGGGCGAAGAGCGTCTGACGGCGAAAATTAACGACACGCTGATTAACCTGGAAAAACAGGGTGAAGCGAAGACAATCTACGATCGCTGGTTCGGGCCGAGCACGAAATCATCCCAGCCGCGCGGCGACTTCACCTTTGCTCCGCTGGATCAACAACCTAAATCCTGATAGCTGACGCCTTCAGTGCTATGATCTCAGCCCTCTGCATTGCAGAGGGCATTTCTATTTGTACCTTGTAATCATGACAAAGAGAGATAAAACGCATGGATACGGCGCTGCAATCGCTTGAGTCGTGGCTGTTGGCTCCTCAATACCTCATCTGGCTGTGGCACGGTTTCCTGATCACGCTGGGTCTTTCCCTGAGTACGATCGTTCTGTCTACGGTGTTGGGTTTTCTGTTGGCGGCGGCTAGAGACAGCCAGATTCATGTGCTGCGCGGTATTGTGGTGGCGTATAGCTCGTTATTTCGTAATACACCGCTGCTGGTGCAGCTGTTTTTCTGGTATTTCGGTGCCGGACAGCTTTTTCCCTCAGAGATGATGCAATGGCTGAACACCCCGCATGTTATTTCGCTGTTGGGCACGACGTTAGCGTGGCCTTCTTTTGAGTTTCTGGCGGGCTTGGCAGGATTGACGCTCTACTCCAGCGCGTTTATTGCGGAGGAGATCCGCTCCGGTATTCGCGGCGTCGCGCGCGGGCAGAAGTACGCCGCGCATGCTTTGGGGTTAACTGGCTTCCAATCCATGCGTTATGTGGTATTGCCACAGGCGCTAAAAATCGCTCTGCCGCCGCTGCTTGGGCAGTACATGAATATCGTTAAGAACTCGTCGTTGACGATGGCGATTGGCGTCGCTGAATTGTCCTACGCGTCGCGTCAGGTAGAGACGGAAACCCTGCGTACGTTTCAGGCATTTGGTGTGGCGACGGTGTTGTACATCGTGATTATTGCGGTGATGGAAGGCTGGGGCATGTGGCGTCAGCAGCGCAGTCTGGCGGAGAGACACTAAGATGGATTTTACCGTTATCACCGATAACATCGACTATTTGATGTGGGGAACGTTCCCGGATGGCCCGCTGGGTGGCGCGGCGCTGACGCTGGTGATGAGCCTGCTGGCGGGCATAGCGTCTGCCATATTGGGTACGATTTTAGGCGTGGCGCTGGCGATGTCCCGAGGCTGGTGGAGTGCACTGTTGGCGATGGTGCTGGGGTTCTTCCGTGCGATTCCCGTCATCATGCTAATTTTCTGGACGTATTTTCTGTTGCCGATCGTTTTTGGCGTCGATATCCCTGAAATTACTACCGTGGTTTGTGCGCTGGCACTGATCGCCTCGGCGTATCTGGCGCATGGCGTGAAGGCCGGCATTGTCGCCATCGGGCGCGGCCAGTGGCAGGCTGGACTTTCTCTGGGGCTAAGCCGCTGGCAGGTGTTATGGCAGATAGTGCTGCCGCAGGCGCTGCGGATGATGGTGCCTTCCTTCATCAACCAATGGATTTCTCTGATTAAAGATACCTCACTGGCCTACATTGTCGGGGTCGGCGAGCTGACGTTTCTTGCTACGCAGGTCAATAACCGCAGCATGGTCTACCCGATGGAGGTGTTCCTGTTTGTCGCGCTGGTCTACTTTGTGTTTTGTCTGTCGCTGGAACTGCTGGCTAACGGGGTTAATGCCCGTTTTAACCAGCAGGAAAAACAGCCGAAACGCCGTTTGCTATGGTGGCGGAATAAGCCAGCCTGAGGATGAAGATTACGTGCGTCGTGCGGTGGTGATGGATAGATCGTAAAGACGCTGTGAATACGTCCGTGTACGCTCGGCTTGCGCCATTCATGGCGCAAACGCTTTACTCTTCTATTCCATTACCACCGTTTTCGTTCCATAAATAGATTTGCCGACGGTCTGACATAAGTCTTAATGGCTGCTACTACGCAGTGATGTTCCAGCCTTTTTCGCGCCAGATTTGCGGCAGTTCGCGCATGTCATCGAACATCGTGACCAGTGGGTGATGGATCGGCTGGTTATGGGGATCGGCGCAGTAATAGAACACAGGAATGCCCGCGGCGATGCCTGCCTGTACACCAGCGGCGGAATCTTCAACCAGAATGCAGTGTTCGATGGGAAGCTGTAACTGCTCGGCAGCGTGATACAGCACGGCCGGATCGGGCTTCCATTTTTTCAGATCGTAGCCGCTGTAGAGATGGTCGCCAAACAGATCGAGCATGTGCGTCAGGCCGAGCGAATGGTGCATCTTGCTGACCGGACCGTTGGACACCACGGCCATCGGGACGGTAATCGATTGCACTAACTCACGTGCGCCCTCGATAGGTTGCAGGAACTCATCGAACAGACGTTTCACCTCTTGCCGGAAATGACGCTCTGCATCTTCTACCGACACGGTTAAGCCATGCTGCTGGCTGATGCGGGCAATAATCTCGTATAGCTTCACGCCCTTGTAGGTTTTTATCACCTCCTCCAGCGATAAGTTCACCCCATACGGGATGAAGATATTCACATAAGCCTGGCAACACAGCACTTCGCTATCAACCAGCGTGCCATCACAGTCGAAGAAGACGCATTCAATACGGGGCATGACCAATCCTTATCGATGAAATAAAAGATGAAGCTCCTACTTTAACCAATTGACCCGATATTGCGACCTACAAAGCCATTTTCAGAGCGATCTTGCATAAAATTAAGGGGTTTCAACCGAGGGCGTGCGGCGTAATAGCCATGACGTTAATAGGTTCTTCTTATTCGATGAAAAAAAACGTGGGATCAACGTAAAAACGCAGCGTTTTGTTATAGGATACCCGACGACAGTTATTCCCTTCTTTGGATTGTTACTAATGAATAAATCACAACCCGGTCTTGCTACCGAGCAGGGCCTGCTGGAGCGCGTGTTTAAACTTAAACAACACGGTACGACAGCACGTACGGAAACGATTGCCGGTTTCACGACGTTTTTGACGATGGTCTACATCGTTTTTGTTAACCCGCAGATTCTGGGTGTGGCGGGGATGGATACCAAAGCGGTCTTTGTGACCACCTGTCTGATTGCGGCATTCGGCAGCATTTTGATGGGGCTGCTGGCTAACTTGCCTGTGGCGCTGGCACCAGCAATGGGGCTGAATGCGTTTTTCGCTTTTGTCGTCGTCGGCGCGATGGGCCTGCCATGGCAGGTTGCGATGGGTGCTATTTTCTGGGGCGCAATCGGTTTCCTGTTGCTGACCATCTTCCAGATTCGCTATTGGATGATCGCCAATATCCCGCTCAGCCTACGTTTGGGGATCGCCAGCGGTATCGGTCTGTTCATTGCCATGATGGGCCTGAAAAACGCTGGCATTATCGTTCCTAATCCTGAAACACTGGTGACGATTGGTAACTTGACGTCACACAGCGTGCTGCTGGGCGCTCTGGGCTTTTTCATTATTGTGGCGCTGGCTTCACGTAATATTCACGCCGCGGTACTGATCTCCATCGTGGTGACCACCTCAATTGGCCTGCTGCTGGGCGATGTGACGTATTCTGGCGTGTTCTCCATGCCGCCGAGCGTCATGTCGGTGGTGGGTCAGGTTGATCTGGCTGGGGCGCTGAACCTCGGGATGTCCGGCATTATTTTCTCCTTTATGCTGGTTAACCTGTTTGACTCCTCCGGTACGCTGATTGGCGTGACGGATAAAGCCGGTCTGGTTGATGCTCGCGGTAAGTTCCCGCGCATGAAGCAGGCGCTGTATGTCGATAGCATCAGCTCTGTAGCCGGTTCGTTTATCGGAACGTCATCCGTTACTGCATATATCGAAAGCTCTTCTGGCGTGTCCGTGGGCGGACGTACCGGCCTGACCGCCGTAGTTGTGGGTTTGCTGTTCCTGCTGGTGATCTTCCTGTCGCCGTTGGCGGGGATGGTGCCTGCCTATGCGGCCGCTGGCGCACTGATTTACGTGGGCGTATTGATGACGTCCAGCCTGGCGCGCGTGAAGTGGGATGACTTGACGGAAGCCGTTCCGGCCTTTATTACCGCGGTGATGATGCCGTTCAGCTTCTCTATTACTGAAGGGATCGCGCTGGGCTTCATTTCTTACTGTGTGATGAAGTTGGCGACGGGTCGCTGGCGTGAAATCAGCCCTTGCGTGGTCGTGGTTGCGCTGCTGTTCCTGCTGAAAATTGTGTTTATCGACGGGCATTAATGTGTTCGTGGCTCCGGGGCTTTCCCGGAGCCTCAGCCTGCGACAAGGCGGCTGGCTACTGCGAGGCGGTAGAGGTGGCTTTTTCTATCGTATGGCTGGTTAATTTCATATAGCGTAAAGACTGGCGCTGCTGCTGTAGTATTTCCCCCGACTTTCTCATGCCCGTTGCCGACGTGTATTTCCACATGATCAAGCGGTTAAGTGTGGGGATATGGGCACAGGCCCAGGCAAGGTAATCATCAACATCGCTCATCACTTCTACGGCGGGGGTGCAGGTTGAACGCAGCCTGCCAGAGGCGGGGTGAAGTTTCAGGTTATTGGGAGGGTGGCTGTTCACGCCAGGGATCTTCATCAATGACTGGCGGATGGTGCATAGCTGCGTTGCTGCTTCCAGCGGATCGCGCTGTGCGTCGATCCACGCCTGTTCGGCCTGTGTCTGCGCCTGCATCTGTGGGACGACCTGATTCGTTGGCCTGACATGAACGATTTCGATATCCATACCGACGCTGCCTTCTTCGCTCAGGAGGATGGCGATAGTATTGCCTGCATAGCCGATGCTGAAATTGGGCATATTGGGATCGGCAAAATAAGGGCGTCCTTCAGGGGACACGAGTAGCGTAGGCAACAGCGGATAGCCGAAAAAATAGAACATCATCTCAGCCAGCAGCACTCGACTTTTCAGATAACGCTCGCGGCGTTTGGCTGAAAAACCCTGTGTTGATGAGATAAGCCTATCGGGCAGTCTTTGTAAGTCAGGAAGCGCTTCCGTGCTTGTCCACCTGACAAAATGGCAGGTCATTGTTCACTCCGTGATCGTGATAAAAGATGGGAACCTATCAGGCATTACCGATGCATATTATCAGACTAATATATGATCTAAAGAAAAATCGATGGATAAATCGGCGATAATTATTAATTAGGCACACCGAATTTTCTGCATCGTGTGTTTTGTGGCGATCCTTCCCTGTCCGCCACCTTCCAGTCTGTTCTAATGGCTCGGCCACCCCAGTGCGGAACGCCGCTGTTTTTCCAGCGTCTGTTTGCGCAACTCATCTGCTGTTACTAATCGCAGCGCCGATGTTGGACACACACTGACGCAGGAAGGGCTCTGGGCGACATCCACGCATAAATCACATTTGTGAACCTCGCTTTGCGTGAGGTGTGTTTCCCCTTCGTCATTCGATGCTTTTGTCACCACATTGATGGCCCCGAAAGGACAGGCGACGACGCAGCTTTTGCAGCCGATACAGCGGGACTGAATAACCTGAATGCTATCCCGATCGCGCACCAGCGCGTCATTCGGACATACGCTGGCACAGGGCGCATTCTCGCACTGGCGGCATAGTACGGGGACGCTGACGCTGGCGCTTTTAACGACCTTCAGGCGGGGAAAGAAGTGCGAAGGCCGCAACTGTGCGCTTTGGCCACCGCTATGGGCTACCGCGCAGGCGATCTCACAGGTCCGGCAGCCGATACATTTTTCTGCTTCGGCGATAACAAATTGATTCATGAGCGGAGCTCCTCGCGGGTTGCGTTCATTTCGGGGCGCTGCGGGTGTGCGGGAATGGCTCCCGTGGCGGCGGTCAGCCCCATTGTCGCAATCATTCCCAATGCGGCTTTGCGCCCGTCGGCAATGGCGGTCACGACCAGATCGGCACCGCGAACGGCATCACCACCGGCAAAAATACGCGGATGGTTGGTCTGGCAAGGTATCTGACTATCAAGCGGGGCTGTGATGTATCCCCAGTTATCCAGACCGACGTCGGCGTCTTCCAGCCACGGCATGTTGTGTGACTGAAAGCCAAATGCGGTTATTACTGCGTCCGCGGGCTGCACGAATTCTGAATCAGGAATAGGGCGCGGGCGACGACGGCCGCTGGCGTCAGGCTCGCCCAGTTCGGTGCGAACCAGACTAATGCCGCATACTTCGCCCTGTTCATTGAGGCAGATTTTTTGTGGCTGAACGTTAAACAGGAATTCCACGCCCTCTTCGCGGGAGTTTTTCACCTCTTTTTTCGAGCCGGGCATATTGGCTTCATCACGACGATACGCGCAGGTGACGGATACTGCACCCTGCCGAACGGACGTGCGCAGGCAGTCCATCGCGGTATCCCCACCGCCGAGCACCACGACGCGTTTGCCCGCCATCGAGATATAAGGTTCATCGTCTAATTCAGGTAGCCCCATGACGTGTTTGGTATTGGCGATCAGGAACGGAAGCGCATCGAAGACGCCGGGAGCCTCTTCATTATCAATGTTGGCCTTCATGGAGCGGTAGGTGCCTACGCCGAGGAAAACGGTGTCATAGTCGTCCAGCAACTGAGCCAGAGAAATATCTTTCCCCACTTCGGTATTCAGTTGGAATTCGATGCCCATGGCGCTGAATACTTCACGCCGATGAACCAGGACGTCTTTATCCAGCTTGAATGACGGAATCCCGAACGTGAGCAAGCCACCAATTTCCGGGTGACGATCGAACACCACGGCCTGCACACCGTTGCGGGCTAGCACATCGGCACAGGCTAGCCCAGCAGGACCAGCACCGACGATCGCCGCGCGTTTGCCACTGGGAACAACATGCGTCATATCGGGCGACCAGCCCATTTTTATCGCGGTATCGGTAATGTAACGCTCAACGTTACCGATGGTAATCGCACCATACTCCTTGCCCAGCGTACAGGCGCCTTCACATAGCCGATCCTGCGGGCACACTCGGCCACAGATTTCCGGCAGGCTGCTGGTTTGGTGCGACAGTTCTACGGCTTCAAGAATGCGCCCCTGTTTGGCCAGACTCAGCAGCTCGGGAATATTGTTATGTAGCGGGCAGGTCCACTCGCAGATCGCGCGTTTGCCGCAAGAAATGCAGCGGTCAGCCTGATCTTCCGTCTGCTGCACGGAGAAGCCATGATAGATTTCATCAAACGTGGAGGTTCTCTGGGTCAGCGGCTTTTTCTCGGCGTCCCGGCGCGGCCAGTTTTTTCTTTTGCTGAGCGGATGGGTTGTCTGCGCGTTCAGCACGGGCGTTTCACGCTGCCAGTGAGCGGAGGAACGCAGCGCCATCGCCTGCTGTTTTTCCTGACGACGGGCTGCTAACGTTTGCTCGCTGACGAGCTGCAAGGCCTGAGTCGGGCAAGCTTCTACGCACGCTTGCCCTTCTGGACGATCGGCACAGAGATCGCATTTGTGGGCGATGGCGCTGTTGTCTACCGAGCTTGTCACCATGGACATCGCGCCGAACGGGCAAGCCAGTACACAGCTTTTGCAGCCGATGCACTTTTCCTGAACGAGCTGAATGCTATTGTCTTTTCTGATCAAGGCCTGCGTTGGGCATACGCTGGCGCAGGGGGCATCTTCACAGTGACGGCAGGTTACGGCAGCCCGCAGCGTTGGCGTATTGAATGCCTTTATTCTGGGCTGAAACACCGCGGCACTATCTGGATAGCGCTCGTCATTGTGTGAAATGACACAGGCGATTTCGCATGCATGGCACCCCATACAGTCTTGAGTACTGGCAATAACAAATCGGTTCATTACCTTTTCCCACTCTGGATCCCTCGATCGTGGCCTTTATCCTAATAGCTGGATAACACCCTGACCTTGATATAGAGCAGGTAAAAAGTCGGTTAATGTTAAATCTCACGCGTGTTACTAATAAAATTATTGAATCGTTTCAGTAGGTTGTAATGTTATGCGAAAGTAATGGTCTGGTTGAATATAACCTTGTTTTTTGTCTGGTTTACAGTGATTTATCCCGGGTAAAAATTCTGGTTTTCATTATTTTTGATGAAATAACTCGTTACTTTTACTTACGCCCCTCATAATGCTTGGCGCTATTTATATGCAGAAAAACACTGTTGCATCAAAACAATGTTGCAGCTAAATAACGTGTTTACGGCATTTTCATTATGAATCAATAACAGGGCTTTGCTCAGGTTAGTGGATTGTCACTAAGGGATAGTGTTATGAATAAAAAAGTCGTTCTTTGTTCTGTATTCATGTCAGCTGCATTATTGAGCGGATGTGCCACAGAGTCTTCCCGTACCGTAGAAGCACAAAAAGTCACTTCTTACAGTACGCCTTATCAGGGTGTTCGCAGCCCGATTTCCATCGGAAAATTTGAAAACCGCTCTAACTACATGAACGGTATTTTTTCTGATGGTGTTGACCGTTTAGGTAATCAATCCAAAACCATTCTTGTTAGCCATCTTCAGCAGAGCGGCCGCTTTAATGTGTTGGATCGTACCAACATGGAAGAGCTGAAAGCGGAAGCGGGTATTAAAGGACAAACGCAGACGCTGAAAGGCGCTAGCTATGTTATTACCGGCGATGTGACCGAGTTTGGCCGCAAAGAGGTGGGTGACCATCAACTGTGGGGCATCTTGGGTCGCGGTAAAACACAGGTTGCTTACGCAAAAACCACGTTAAATGTGGTGAACGTACAAACGTCTGAAGTGGTGTATTCCGTACAGGGTGCGGGCGAGTACACCTTATCCAACCGTGAAATTATCGGTTTCGGCGGTACGGCCAGCTATGACTCTACGCTGAACGGCAAAGTGCTGGATTTGGCGATTCGTGAGGCTGTTAATAATTTGGTTACGGGAATTGAAAGCGGTGCCTGGCGCCCAGCGAACTAATGGAATAGGAATATAACCATGTTATCTCATAAGAAAATTGTCCTGCTACTGGCAGCGACAGTATTAGCAGGCTGTGCGTCTGCGCCAAAAACGATTTACAGCTGGGATAAATATCAGCCTGCGCTTTACGATTATTATCAACAGGATAAAGTCGGCCCAGAGCAGCAGATTCTTGCTTTGAATGAATCGATCGAAAAAGCCAAAGCCGCCAATAAACCTGTCCCGCCGGGACTCTATGCTCAACTTGGGTTGCTGTATGCCAATACTGGCCGTGATAGTGAAGCTCGCCAACAGTTTGAAACTGAAAAAGCGAAATTCCCTGAATCAGCACCTTTTATGGACTTCCTGTTGAGTAAAAATAAAGGGAGCATTAAATGAATCGTTTCTTAGGATTATGTGGTCTGGTTTTTGCGCTGGTGCTGACCGGCTGTGCTAAACCCGTGCCTTATGATTACACCGCATTTAAGCAGAGCAAGCCTAAGTCCATTCTGGTATTGCCGCCGGTTAACCATTCCCCAGATGTGAAAGCGAGCTATAGCCTGCTTTCTCAGGTCACGTATCCACTGGCGGAGTCGGGATACTACGTATTCCCTGTCGCGGTTGTAGAAGAGACATTCAAGCAGAATGGTCTGGTGACGGCGTCGGATATTCATGCGCTGAGTACGGCGAAGTTGCAGCAAATCTTTGGTGCTGATGCTGCGCTGTATTTGGACGTAAAAGAGTACGGCACGTCATACATCGTGATTAATAGCGAAACCCGCGTTTCTGCGGATGCTCGTCTGGTTGATCTGCGTACCGGAAAATTGCTGTGGAGCGGGAGCGCAACAGCGTCCAGCAACGAGCAGCAATCAAACGCTAACGGCGGTATCATCGGTATTCTGGTGCAGGCTGCGGTAAACCAGATTGCGCACACCATCTCTGACAAAGGCCACGATATTGCTGGCGTGACCAGCGCGCGCCTGCTGGCAGCGGGAAATTCACGCGGCATGCTGTACGGACCTCGTTCACTGCAATACGGTAAAGAAACCTACTAAGTTTCCAGGTAGTACATCGTTACCTTGCAGTACGTCGTTATAGTGCAATACGTCGCTAAATCATCAACGCCGTTCGTGATTGAACGGCGTTTTTTATTGCTAACTAAAAACCACGTCCTGTGGACGTGGTTATCGGCTTGGTTTGGGCTCTGCCTTATTGTCTTTTGATTTAAGTTTAACAGGACTGACAGAGACTTCTTTTTAGGGATTTTAGTACGCCCCTATGGGGCGCATTCAATGCCACCTGCTACGCAGGTGGATTTTTACTGTCTTAACCGATGAGTTGGTGGTGCTATACATCAGCGGCTTGATGACGATGCGGTTTATTATGGCGCGTTGCCCAAACGAACGCGGAGGTCAGCAGCAGGATCAGCGTGGCCGCGGCCAGCACAATGGAAAACCCGGAGTCAAAGGCAGAATGGGCTTGTGTGGTGAGTATCTGCTGCATATTTTCCGGTAAGGATTCGGCAAAAATTAACGCCTCGTCCAGACTGTCATACGCGGTATCCGGTGCGGCAAACCCAGCGGGCAGCATAAATGTTGCGGAATAAGCGAAAGACAGCAAACTGCCCATCAACGTCACGCCCGTTGCGCCCCCTAATTCATACGACACTTCTTCGATTGACGCCGCCATACCCGCTTTTGACGCTGGCGCAACCTGCATTATGGTGCTGGATGCCGCCGTCATGGTGGAGCCCACGCCTGCGCCAATAACGGTCAGGCTGATGATTTGTATAACGGTGGATGCATTGTGCAGCAGCAGATAGCTTCCCATCCCGAGTCCCGAAATCAACAGGCCAGCGGCTAGCATTGTCCCGCTATTCACGCGCGGCAGTATCTTTCCGGTTAACGGGCCAGAGATAAAGAACGCCAGCGACAGCGGTAAAATGAACAACCCCGCCTCTAGCGGAGACAGCCCAACGACTAGCTGCAATCGCTGGGTGAAAGCCAGCTCCATTCCGATCAAGGCGGCAGCTGCCACGATAGCTGCGGCCACGGCCGCGCTGAAAGGCCGCAGGCGGAAGAGAGAGAAATCGACTAGGGGATGCTTGCTGTTACGCTGACGCCGAACGAACAGGGTAATGAACGCCACGCCGATGAGCAGAGCGATTAGCGCATCTTCATAAGACGGAACGCGCTTGCCCAGCTCTTTGATGGCATAGGTGATACCAATCAAACCCACCATGATTAATAGAGAACCGATGAAATCCCAGCGGTGGGAGGCATTGCCCGGCCGGTGTGGAATCACGGTGATTCCCATGATGAGCGCAAGTAAAACGACCGGTACGTTAATGAGGAAAACCGATCCCCACCAGAAGTACTCAAGCAGTATCCCGCCCATCACGGGGCCAAACGCCGCGCCACCGGAGGCCACCGCAGCCCAGATACCGATTGCCAGTGCGCGCTCCCGTTCATCAGTAAATGTCAGACGAATAATCGACAGTGTGGCGGGCATCATCATCGCCGCACCAACCGCCAGCAGAGCGCGAGCTGCGATAAGCATGCTGGGTGTGGGCGAATAAGCAGCAAACAATGACGCCGCACCAAAGACCAGCAGCCCGGAAATAAATAGAGGTTTATGGCCCAGCTTATCGCCCAACGTGCCCATCCCCAGCAGTAAACCGGAGGCAACCAGCGCATAGATATTAACGATCCACAGCTTGTCCGATGCAGAGGCGTGCAGGTCGTGAGTCAGTGTTGGGAGTGCGGTGTACAGCACCGTCATGTCGATAACAATCAGGAACAGTGCGCTGGAAACAATGGCCAGGATCAGCCACTTCTTTGGTGATTGCATAGCAGGATCTCTACCTTGAACTTCTATTTTTCATCTGTTGGATAGCGTTCTGATGATATAGAATTGCTTTTTAAATACAAACGTATTTTAAATTGGGGAAGATATGGGGCGTCATAAGAGCATTAATCGTGCATGCGTGTTGGATGCGGCGGAGCAGATTGTCCGCACGCAGGGAACCGCTGCGCTGACGATCGATGCGGTCGCTAAAGCTGCGGGCGTGACAAAAGGCGGTATTCAGTCGTGCTTCGGGACGAAAGATGAGTTGATTCACGCGATGTATCAGCGCTGGGAAGATGAGTTTGATGAGATGGCCGCCGTGTGCATCGGTACGGATGATAGTCGGGAAGCCAGAGTGCGTGCGCACGTTGACATCACTTATCGGACGGATGCCGCAGAAGGCGATCGGGCGGCGGGCATGATGGCCTCGTTGTTGAATACGCCTGAGCACCTTGCTAGATCGCAGGCGTGGTATGACAGCCAGTTGGCTGGTCTTGATCTGAATTCTCAGGAAGGGCGAGATGCTCGGCTAGCGTTTCTGGCATCCGAAGGGGCATTCCTGCTGCGCTATTTTGGCTTTATGGCGGTCGATGACGAGACTTGGAAAGCCATTTTCTCTGATATTTCCCGCCTGCTACCTGAGCGCACGGCTTCTTCCTGAGTAAGCCCCTCTGTCCATGAAGCGTACTGTTTTATAGATGATCGTTTGATTATGGTTTGATGGATTGTTGCTCGCTGGACTGCTGCGCTGCCAGAATGTCGTCCAGATTTCCTTCGACCCATATCGCCAGCTCTTTTACCCGCTCGCCAACCTCTTTGCCTAATGGCGTCAGGCTGTATTCAACATGTGGCGGAACAACCGGATAGGCTGTTCGCAGGACAAAACCATCACCTTCCAACCATTGCAGGGTTTGCGCCAGCATGCGCTCGCTCACGCCACCAATCCGTCGACGTAACTGGCTGAAGCGATGCGTATCATCAAGTAATGCGATCAAAATCAGCACGCCCCAGCGACTGGTAACGTGGTTAAGTATCTGGCGAGAAGGGCATTTCTCAGCAAAGACATCACCAGCTGGCAGAATGGGTAGCAATAAATCTGCTGGTGTTTTGGATTGATTCACTATACTTACCTTTATGTATGTACTTACTTAAAATTAGCTTTACCGATATTATGCCAGCCAGTTCTTGTTAGTAAAAGACGGTTAATAAAAGACAGTCAATAAAAGGAGCTTGAGATGATTGCTATTACTGGTGCATCCGGCCAACTGGGCCGTTTGGTTATCAAACAACTGTTAGAGAAGGTTCCGGCGAACGATATCGTGGCGCTGGTGCGTGATGTGAATAAAGTTACCGATCTGTCGGCGCTTGGCGTGCAGGTGAAAGCGGCGGATTACAATCAGCCTGAGGCGCTGGCTTCTGCGCTGCAAGGTGTGGATAAAGTGCTGCTGATCTCTTCTAGCGAAGTCGGTCAGCGTGCAGCGCAACACCGCAACGTCATAGAGGCGGCGGTGAAAGCTGGAGTTAAGCTGGTCGCATACACCAGCCTGTTACACGCGGATAAATCGCCTCTGGCGCTGGCAGCAGAGCATCAGCAGACCGAAGCGCTTCTGAAATCGTCTGGCTTACCGCATGTCTTGCTGCGCAACGGCTGGTATACCGAAAACTACGCGGCCAGCATCCCTGCTGCGCTGGAACACGGTGTATTTATCGGTAGCGCAGGTGAGGGGAAAATTACCTCAGCAACGCGCGAAGATTTCGCTGCCGCTGCGGTCGCGGTGCTGACGCAGGAAGGACAGGCTGGCAAGGTTTACGAACTGGCTGGTGATGAGCCTTACACGCTGGCAGAACTGGCGGCGGAGATTAGCAAGCAGTCTGGTAAAAATATCGGTTATCAAAACCTGTCTGAAGCGGAGTTCACCGCCGCGCTGGTTTCCGCTGGGCTACCCGATGTCTTTGCGCAGATTATTGCGGATTCAGACACTGGCGCATCCAAAGGTGGTTTGTTTGATGACGGAAAACAGCTGAGCCGCCTGATTGGTCGCCCAACAACGCCGCTGTCTGCGGTAGTGAAAGCGACGCTGAAGTAAGTTTAATGTTCAGCTCAGGTATGGCCTGAGCTGAATTATTTAATTTCAGATAATATATAAAAACTAACCTTCAATGTTTTTTTTATTATTTTCTTTGTATATTTCATCTCGGTGATAGGCCATATATTTTTCTTGTTTTTTTGATAAGATTATATTATTTTGTTTTTTACTTCCTGTGAGTGTTTGCATAAAGGGTTTAATCTCATCAGAGACTAGCATTATACCTTCTTTATCAAAAGAGATAAATCCTTTGTCAAATAGTGTATCATAAGTTGGGGTCAACAGTAATCCATTGTTTACATCAAGTCTCTCTCTATTATCTGAGTCTTTCCATGGTTTTATATGAGATGCTTTTAGTAATGTGATATGCTCGCATCCAGTTAATTGGCATCCTTTCCATTTCTTAATTAACTTATCCCTAAATTCCCCTTGCCCAATTCTAATTTTAATTATTGTTTCTTTTTCTGTGTTGGTTAATTTTTTTGAATTAATTAAATGTTCTATTTCTTCAATTTCTGTGGCGAAAGTATTTTCTTCATTTAATTCTTTTTGTTCAATTGGTAAGAACACTTCATTGGTTTTTATTTTTTTGAGGCTGTAGATTTTCTCCAATGAGTCCATATTGATTACCATGTAATCACAAGGCTCGCCATCTCTACTTTTATAGATTTTTTCTTTAAAACCAAAATCACTCAAACTATTTATGCCTTTTATTTCTTTTCCTTTTAGTTTTTGCACACGTATTTCCAGTTTCTTTCTACATGGAACTAATCGTGTTATTATTCTATTTTCTTGCTTCATTATGAATCTTGGTTTATTTCCCTGGCTAACTAAGCTGGTTTTATCCCAAATAAAATTTTCATTTAAGAACTCCATCGCTTTAGTGAAAAAAATCTCATCTGATTTGTTTTTATTGAAATAGATACTCATTCTTTTTTTTACAAGATCGCTATACTGTATTTTTCCCATTCTATAAATTACTCCATGGTGAGTTTTTTATAGTATATATTAATTTTTTCCTATTTCAGTGTCTATGAATTTTTGGCTAAATTTGATGGTTTTTTTAATATAACTGTCCCTTTAATTGAATACGTTTTTCTATTATTCATTTCAGAACTGCTACAGGTAAGTAGCTAATTGCGATAGTAATGACAGCATTTCTTTCTGTGGCCAAAGATATCCGCGATCTTTAACTGAACAGGGTCTATCAGCTAGTGATTGACCGAGGGAGTAACCGGACAGTTCTGCAACCTTGAGATTATCAAACCAGACAGCGTGCTCAATATCCCCTTTCATCTGATTCAATGTGCCCTGCACAGAACGGCTGCACTGCGTATCTACCTGAAGTGGGCGTAAATAATGTTGTGCTGCGTTGAGTTGATCTTCATCTGCACCACACTTGAGTAGGGTATTGATGAAGCTATCCGTGAAGTGGTCGTTTAGCTCTGCGAAATCCTTCTTTATCAACGCCGGAAGTACCAAAGGAAATCGGGTGGCGTCATGAACTAGCAGTACGCAATTCCGGCGCTGTAAGGTGATTAGATTTCCGTGCCAACTGCTCAGTGGGTTGATATCTACGGTGGGTTGCGTAAATAACCACTGTCTGCGTGGTGTAACAGCAAGTTGACTGCTGTCATTCAGTGGTAAATGACTGAATAGTTTGTGTGTGGCATGAAGTTGAATCATCTTATCCCCCTTGTTCTTCTGTACCCGCCTTATTGCTTATATTCTATTTACACGCCATAACAGGTAAATGCACGCTTAACGGTTATAGCGTGTAATTCTTGTTTTGCCTGCTAAAGCGTGTAATATTTATTCTACCGTCTATAACCGGTAGGATAAGATGATGAAGATCACCAACAGCAAGCAGCTTAGCAGCTATCTGAAAGATGTTCGTATCACGCAGAAGCTTTCACAAGGGAAAGTGGCCAGTAAAGTGGGTATTCGCCAGGATACGGTATCCAGTTTCGAGCAACATCCTGATTCCACTAAGCTGGAAACCTTCTTTAAAATCCTGTCGGCATTGAATTTAGAACTTACTGTTACGCCCAGGAATGTGGACACCACCAATAACGAAGCCTCTGTTGCATCATCCTGGAAGGAAGAATGGTAATGGCTGCGCTCGATGTTTACATGAACGGCTATCGGGTAGGGATTCTGACCAAAACGGGCAGTGGGGCACATCATTTTTCCTATGATGCGAACTGGCTCGGATTGCCGGGGAGTCGCCCCATTTCGCTTTCTATGCCGCTACGTCATCAGCCCTATCAAGGCGATGAAGTTTATAACTTCTTCGACAATTTGTTGCCGGATAACCCGGATATCAGAAGACGGATTGTCGCCAGGCATCACGCGGATTCCACCCAACCGTTTGATCTGCTGGATAAAGTGGGGAAAGACAGTATCGGGGCGTTGCAAATAGTGCCGCAGGGTACACCTGTGCACGATATAAAAAAGATCGAATACAAAACCTTATCCGAGCAGCAGCTTGAAAACATACTGACCGGATATCTGTCCGATGCCCCGCTGGGTATGATTGATACTGAAGACGATTTTCGTATTTCTATCGCAGGCGCACAGGAAAAGACGGCGCTGCTTTATCTGGATGATCACTGGTGCCTGCCCTTCAGTACCACACCAACTACCCACATCATCAAGCTACCGATTGGTAAAATCGAGAGTCACTCTTACTCAATTGATATGTCTGACAGCGTTGAAAATGAGTATCTGTGCCTGCTCATTGCCAAGGCATTTGGGCTGCCAGTGCCGCACTGTTTTATGATCAACGCTGGCAAGATAAAGGCGTTGGCGGTGGAGCGTTTTGATCGTAAATACGCCTCGGATGTCAGTTGGATTATGCGGCTACCACAAGAGGATTTTTGTCAGGTATTAAACGTTCCTTCCGCACTGAAATATGAAAATCATGGTGGACCGGGTATTTCCGCCATTATGTCGTTTCTATTGGGGTCGGTTGATCCAGAAAGAGATCGTTATCGCTTTATGCAGGCTCAGGTACTGTTTTGGCTATTGGCTGCAACGGATGGTCATGCGAAAAACTTTTCCCTGTTTATTGAATCTGAGGGGCGATATCGACTCACACCTTTCTATGACATTCTCTCTATGTATCCGGCGATGGGCGGACGGGGAATTGACCGCAGAGAGGCCAAACTGGCGATGGGATTAACTGGCTCAAGAGGCAAGAAATATGCGATTGAGCAGATCTTTCCCCGGCATTTTTTCCAGACGGCGAAGGCCGTTGGGTTTGCCAGAGAATCAATGGAAAACATTCTGGCGGAGTTTGCACAAACCGTTGAGACCGTTATGACGACTGTTGGAAGCCAACTGCCTGTGGATTTTCCTACTCATATCAGTGAGGCAATTCTGGCCGGATTGCAGGCCAGATCGAGACGGCTCATGAGCGGATGGGAGTAATTTCCCCGACGAATATACCCGTCATACTTCAAGCTGCTTGTGTGTTGGCTGCCCTTACTCACCCCAGTCACTTACCTGAGTAAGCTCCTGGGGATTCGTGCGATTGCCGCCTTCACGCAACTCGAATTATTTAGGGCATAAATCGGGGAGAGCAAATCACTTCCCTATACAAAAACTCGAAAAAATACGCCCCAACAGGTCGTCAGAGGTGAACTCGCCGGTGATTTCACTCAGGGCCAGCTGTGCCAGCCGCAGTTCTTCTGCCAGCAATTCGCCTGCATAGGCGCTCACCAGCTGTTCTTTCCCCTGAATTAGATGCTGTGCAGCCAGTTCGAGTGCTTGCAGGTGGCGACGTCGAGCCAGAAAACCGCCTTCTGTATTGCTGGTGAACCCCATGCTTTGCTTGAGGTGGTCGCGTAGCGTATCGATACCTTCACCCGTACGGGCGGACAGGCGGATAAGTGAGTGAGTATTCACCTCTTCGATGCCGAGCGTTTCGCCAGTCACGTCAGCTTTGTTGCGCACCACGGTAATCGGCAGTGTTTTTGGCAGGCGCGCCATAAATTCGGGCCAGATCTGATCAGGCTCAGTCGCCTGCGTGGTGGTGCCGTCTACCATGAATAGCACGCGGTCGGCCTGTTCGATTTCCTGCCAGGCTCGCTCAATACCAATGCGCTCGACTTCGTCGCTGGCATCGCGCAGCCCAGCGGTGTCGATGATATGCAGCGGCATGCCGTCGATATGGATATGCTCGCGTAATACGTCGCGTGTTGTTCCCGCGATATCCGTCACAATTGCGGCTTCACGGCCGGCTAATGCATTGAGTAAGCTGGATTTTCCGGCATTAGGACGACCCGCAATCACGACTTTCATCCCTTCCCGCAGCAGGCTACCTTGATGCGCTTCGGCTCTGACGGCATCCAGATCGACCATCACGCCATTGAGCTGTGCTTCAATTTTGCCATCGGAGAGAAAGTCGATCTCCTCATCCGGGAAGTCGATGGCAGCTTCGACGTAGATTCGCAGGTGAGTAAGTGCTTCCACTAACTGATTTATACGGGTGGAAAATACGCCTTGCAGAGAGTTCAGCGCTGAGCGTGCGGCCTGTTCCGAGCTGGCATCAATCAGATCGGCAATGGCTTCCGCCTGCGCAAGATCGAGTTTGTCGTTCAGGAAGGCACGTTCAGAAAATTCGCCAGGGCGCGCAATCCGCACAGTAGATAGCGTCAGGATACGTTGCAGGAGCAAATCAAGAATAACCGGACCGCCGTGACCCTGAAGCTCCAGCACGTCTTCACCGGTAAAGGAGTTCGGGCCGGGAAACCAGAGAGCGATACCTTGATCGAGCGTGGTGCCGTTGGCATCACGGAACGGCAGATAATCGGCGTGGCGAGGCTTGGGAAGCTTGCCCAGAACGGCATGCGCGACGTCGGCGGCCGCCTGTCCTGAAATGCGTAAAATACCCACGCCTCCGCGTCCCGGTGGCGTGGCTTGGGCGACGATGGTGTCGGTATTACTCATGATGTTCTCTCTGCATTGATGCCTGTCTGGCAGGCTATTTTACGTATCGTTGGCTGATAAAGCAGCCATTAAAAAAATAAGGCGGTCAATGACCGCCTTACGCTTTCTATCGGTTAGCTATCAACCGGATTATTTTTTCTCGCGGCTATGCAAGCCACGTTTTTCCAGACCGCGGTAGATCAACTGCTGCTGGAGAATGGTAACCAGGTTGCTGACGATGTAGTACATAACCAGACCTGACGGGAACCACAGGAAGAAGACCGTAAAGATGACCGGCATGTAGGTCATGATCTTCTGCTGCATTGGATCGGTCACGGTGGTTGGTGACATCTTCTGAATGAAGAACATCGTCACGCCCATCAGGATCGGCAGAATGTAGTACGGGTCTTGTGCAGACAGGTCATGAATCCACAGAGCGAACGGCGCGTGACGCAGTTCAACGGAGCCCATCAGCATGTAATACAGCGCCAGGAAGATTGGCATCTGAATCAGCAGTGGGAAGCAGCCGCCTAGCGGGTTCACTTTCTCTGACTTGTACAGCGCCATCATTTCCTGACTCATGCGCTGTTTGTCATCACCAATACGCTCACGCATAGCCTGCAATTTAGGTTGCAGTAAGCGCATTTTCGCCATAGAGGTGTATTGCGCTTTCGTCAGCGGATACATGATACCGCGCACGATAAAGGTAATGGCAATGATGGAGAAGCCCCAGTTGCCGATAAAGCTATGCAGGAATTTCAGCAGCTTAAACAGCGGCTGAGAAATAAACCACAGCCAGCCGTAATCTACGGTCAGATCCAGATGCGGTGCGACAGCAGCCATCTTGTCCTGAATTTCCGGGCCGACCCACAGAGTGGTCTTCAGGTCTTGCTGGCTACCTGCGGCAACCACAACCGGAGCGGATTTGAAGCCAATAGCGGCCTGACCGTTACCCAGCTTGCTGGTATAGAAGGTGTTAGCGCCTGCCGTAGTCGGAATCCATGCGGTTGCGAAGTACTGTTGCAGCATCGCCACCCAGCCACCGTTGGTGGTGATGTTCAGGTTTTCGTCCATGTCGCTGAAGCTGTACTTTTTGTACTTGTCTTCACTGGAAGAGAACGCCGCGCCACGATAAGTGTGCAGTGCAAAGTTGCTGCTGCCGGTATCGCGGTGCTTAGGCAATTCCATAGACTGCTTTAACTGACCGAACAGCGTGAGTTCCAGAGGCTGAGCGCTGGTGTTGTTGACGCTATAGTCAACGTTCAGTGCATAGTCGCCACGTTTCAGAACAAACGTTTTGGTGTAGGTCACGCCGTCAGCCGCGGTGTATGTCATCGGGATGCGCAGTTCGCTCTGACCATCCGCCAGCTCGAAGCTATCTTGCGTTGTGGTAAACAGCGGACGCGGGCCGTTAGCCGGGTTGTCTGGGCCGTTTTTGCCGGTCAAACCGCTCTGAGCCTGATAGACAAACTCGGAGGTGGTTTCCAGCAGGTGGAAAGGTTTATCTGAACCCAATGTATCTGGGTAAGCCAGCAGATGCGCTTGCTCGATGTCGCCGCCACGCGTGTTGATTGTCAGCGACAGTACATCGGTTTTCACTGTGATCAGTTTGCCTTGACCGCTGGCTGGTACGCCCTGGTTGGTAGCATCACCGGTCACTGCGTTCGTCGCCTGCTGTATGGCCTGCGTGGTTGCTGGCGGATTTTTATCCGTCTCCCAAGCCTGCCAAAGCATAAAGGTTACGAATAGCAGAGCGATGAGAAGAAGATTGCGTTGCGAATCCATCGTTAATGTTCTCTGTTATTGTCGGTTTTTGGCGGTACGGGATCATCACCACCAGGGTTCAAAGGATGGCATTTTAATACGCGTTTAAGCGTCAACCAACAGCCTTTTATCATGCCGAACCTGCGTATTGCTTCAATACCGTATTGCGAGCACGTTGGCTGGAACCGACAATGCGGTCCCAGCAACGGGCTGATAACGAGTTGATAACCGCGTATCAACCCGATCAGGAGTCGGGAGCCAAACGACAATGCCGACGCCATAGTTTTTCCAATGCTTCCGTCAGAGTACGGTTATCCAGTTCAGACACCCCTTTTTTCACAAGCACGACAAAGTCCATTGAAGGCAATGAATGTTGGTGCAGGCGAAAGCTTTCGCGCGTCAGGCGTTTAATCCGATTGCGTTCATGAGCACGTTTCACATGCTTTTTGGCGACGGTAAGACCGATGCGGGGATGCCCCAGCGAGTTCAGGCGGCCGAGAATGGTGATTTGCGGCGTGCCAGCCCGTTGCGGTTGCTGGAAGACGAAAGTGAAATGACTGGGAGTTAACAAACGTAACTCCCTGGGAAATGCTAGCTTAACCACTCGGTGGGTTAGCTTTTATTACTTAGAAACAGACAGACGAGTACGGCCTTTCGCACGACGGCGGGCCAGAACTTGACGACCATTTTTGGTGGCCATACGAGCACGGAAACCATGGCTACGGTTACGCTTCAATACGGACGGTTGGAAAGTGCGTTTCATGGCGATTTCTACCTAAACTTGGAAAATTATAACTTCACAGTAAACGCGTTTGGCTGTTCGGCGTGAAAAAATGACCGACGCCTCAATCGCATATCACAGCTATATAACGGAAAGAGGCAGGATTGTAATAATTGTACAGTCCTGAGTCAATTAACATCACACTTAACACGCCAGCCATTCCGATTATTTTTGGAATTTCTGCCTGCCAGAGCACAGAAAAGGCGTAGACGCGCGGGCAGGGAATTATACGGACTCTGTTGCAAAGCGCAAGGATCCTCCAACGATCTGTCCCACAAGATCATGATCGATGTCACCGTAACGATCGCACCACCGAGGGTATGCTTGGGGGCGCTTCGTCGCAGGAGGATAAAATGTGTGCTAGCCGCCCCTCTGCCGTGTTGCGGGGTGTTGTGATAAAAATAGCCTGTGGATAAAAAGGATCGAAACTGTGCAGAAGGGGAAGATCTCTTCGGCGGATTAGGTTATGATCCGCGGTTCCGTTAGCGATCCTTTTGACGGGATCGTCGGAGTAAACCGCCGCGCTATGTGGTGTGTCTGCTGTCTGAATTGTGAATGAAACAATCGTGGATGACGCAGGCGCCAAAAAATCATGAGTCACATAAATTACGTCTTATTCTTTTCTTTTTGATCGTTCTTGTTCGAGTGGAGTCCGCCGTGTCACTTTCGCTTTGGCAGCAGTGTCTTGCCCGTTTGCAGGATGAGTTACCTGCCACAGAATTCAGTATGTGGATACGCCCGTTGCAGGCGGAGCTGAGTGATAACACTCTGGCGCTCTACGCCCCCAATCGCTTTGTGCTGGATTGGGTCCGTGATAAATACTTAAATAATATCAACGTCCTGCTGAATGATTTCTGCGGGATGGATGCTCCTTTACTGCGTTTCGAAGTGGGGAGCAAACCGTTGGTTCAGGCGGTAAGCCAGCCTGCGCAGTCGCACCACAATCCTGTCAGCGTGGCGCGGCAACAGCCAGTGCGTACGGCACCGGTACGGCCAAGCTGGGATAACTCGCCTGTACAGGCAGAGCATACCTACCGTTCGAATGTGAACCCCAAGCATACGTTTGATAACTTCGTTGAGGGTAAATCAAACCAGTTAGCCCGCGCAGCGGCACGTCAGGTGGCCGATAACCCTGGTGGTGCATATAACCCGCTGTTTCTTTATGGCGGCACTGGCTTGGGTAAAACGCACTTATTGCACGCGGTGGGGAATGGCATCATTGCCCGCAAGCCCAACGCAAAAGTGGTTTATATGCACTCCGAGCGTTTCGTGCAGGATATGGTTAAAGCGTTGCAGAACAATGCGATTGAAGAATTCAAACGCTACTACCGTTCTGTTGATGCGCTGCTGATCGATGATATCCAATTCTTTGCCAATAAAGAGCGTTCGCAGGAAGAGTTCTTTCATACCTTTAATGCGTTGCTGGAAGGCAACCAGCAAATCATCCTGACGTCTGACCGCTACCCGAAAGAGATCAACGGCGTGGAAGATCGCCTGAAATCCCGCTTTGGTTGGGGATTAACGGTCGCGATTGAACCGCCAGAGCTGGAAACCCGCGTGGCGATTCTGATGAAAAAAGCGGATGAAAACGACATTCGTCTGCCTGGCGAAGTGGCGTTCTTTATTGCCAAACGCCTGCGTTCTAACGTGCGTGAGCTGGAAGGCGCGCTGAACCGCGTTATCGCGAATGCCAATTTTACCGGCCGCTCGATCACCATTGATTTTGTGCGTGAAGCGCTGCGCGATCTGCTGGCGTTGCAGGAAAAACTGGTTACTATCGACAATATTCAAAAGACCGTGGCGGAATACTATAAAATCAAGGTAGCCGACCTGCTGTCTAAACGTCGTTCCCGCTCGGTGGCGCGTCCGCGCCAGATGGCGATGGCGTTGGCGAAAGAACTGACGAATCACAGCCTGCCGGAAATCGGTGATGCCTTTGGCGGGCGTGACCATACGACGGTGTTGCATGCCTGCCGCAAGATTGAGCAGTTGCGTGAAGAAAGCCACGACATCAAAGAAGATTTTTCCAATTTAATCAGAACTCTATCGTCATAACACTATGAAATTTATTGTTGAACGCGAACGTCTGTTAAAGCCATTACAACAGGTCAGCAGCCCGCTGGGCGGCCGACCAACTTTACCGATTCTGGGCAACCTGCTGATTCAGGTGACGGAAGGCGTGCTGTCGCTGACCGGTACCGATCTGGAAATGGAGATGGTGGCGAAGGTTGCGCTGACGCAGCCGCATGAACCGGGCGCCACGACCGTCCCTGCCCGCAAACTGTTTGATATTTGCCGGGGTCTGCCGGAGGGCGCGGAAATCACGATTATGCTGGATGGCGATCGCATGCTGGTGCGCTCTGGCCGCAGCCGTTTCTCGCTGTCCACGCTGCCCGCAGTGGATTTCCCTAATCTGGACGACTGGCAGAGCGAGGTTGAATTCTCTCTACCGCAGGCGACGATGAAGCGTTTGATCGAAGCGACGCAGTTTTCGATGGCGCATCAGGATGTCCGTTACTACCTCAACGGTATGCTGTTTGAAACTGAAGGCGAAGAGTTGCGTACGGTCGCGACCGATGGTCACCGTTTGGCGGTTTGCTCCATGCCGGTTGGCCAATCCTTACCGTCACATTCGGTGATCGTGCCGCGTAAAGGCGTGATGGAGTTGGTGCGTCTGCTGGATGGTGGTGATACCCCGCTGCAGCTGCAAATCGGCAGCAACAACATTCGCGCGCATGTCGGTGACTTCATTTTCACGTCGAAGCTGGTCGATGGTCGTTTCCCTGATTATCGCCGCGTATTACCGAAGAACCCGGATAAAACGCTGGAAGCCAGCTGCGATCTGCTCAAGCAGGCCTTCTCCCGCGCGGCGATTTTATCGAATGAAAAATTCCGCGGTGTGCGTCTGCATCTAATTAAGAATCAGCTCAAAATTACTGCTAACAACCCAGAGCAGGAAGAAGCGGAAGAGATTCTGGATGTACAGTACGACAGCACTGAGATGGAAATCGGCTTTAACGTTAGCTACGTACTGGATGTGCTAAACGCGCTGAAATGCGAAGGTGTGCGTTTACTGCTGACCGATTCCGTTTCCAGCGTGCAAATCGAAGATAGCGCCAGCCGTGCGGCGGCCTATGTCGTCATGCCAATGCGGTTGTAGAATTATCGGGCAAGTTTACTTGCCCTTTCATCATTAAGATAACTGCAACATGGCCCTTACTCGTCTTCTCATCAAAGATTTCCGCAATATCGAGGCGGCCGATCTGGCGCTGGTTCCAGGCTTTAATTTTTTAGTCGGTGCCAACGGCAGTGGTAAAACCAGCGTGCTGGAAGCGATTTATACGCTAGGGCACGGGCGGGCGTTTCGTAGTATTCAGGCAGGGCGCGTGATTCGTCACGATCAGCCGGAATTTGTACTACATGGTCGTATTGACGGTACAGAAACGGAGCGATCCGTCGGGTTAAGCAAAAACCGTCAGGGCGACAGCAAGGTGCGGATTGACGGCAGCGACGGCCATAAAGTCGCTGAGCTGGCGCAACTGCTGCCGATACAGCTGATCACCCCAGAAGGATTTACCCTGCTCAACGGCGGCCCGAAATTTCGTCGCGCCTTTCTCGACTGGGGCTGTTTCCATAATGAACCTGGCTTTTTCGCGGCCTGGAGCAACATGAAGCGTTTGTTGCGCCAGCGTAATGCGGCGCTGCGTCAGGTGAGTCACTATGGGCAACTCAGAGCCTGGGATCAGGAACTGGTGCCGCTGGCGGAACGTATCAGCGAATGGCGTGCGCAATACAGCGCGGCGATTGCCAATGATATCGCCACGACCTGTACGCAATTTTTGCCTGAATTTTCTCTCAGTTTCTCTTTCCAGCGCGGCTGGGATAAAGAAAGTGAGTACGCCGAACTGCTGGAACGGCAGTTCGAACGCGACCGTATGTTAGGTTATACGGCGCTGGGGCCGCATAAAGCCGACTTCCGCATCCGCGCCAGCGGCGTGGCTGTCGAGGATATGCTGTCCCGTGGTCAGCTCAAGCTGCTGATGTGTGCGCTGAGGCTGGCTCAGGGTGAATTTCTCACCCGTCAGAACGGACTGCGCTGTCTGTATCTGATCGATGACTTTGCTTCCGAACTGGATAGTACCCGCCGCCGTTTGCTGGCTGAACGGTTAAAAGCCACTCATGCACAGGTTTTTGTCAGTGCGGTTAGCGCTGAGCAGATAGAGGACATGATTGGTGAAAAGGGCAAGATGTTCCGCGTAGAACAGGGTAAAATAACGGTTCAATCACAGGACTAAAATGAGCGAGAAACGTTGATGTCGAATTCTTATGACTCCTCAAGTATCAAGGTATTGAAAGGGCTGGATGCGGTACGTAAACGCCCAGGTATGTATATCGGCGATACGGACGACGGTACCGGCCTGCATCATATGGTATTCGAGGTTGTGGACAACGCTATCGACGAGGCACTCGCTGGCTATTGTAAAGACATTATCATCACCATCCATGCTGATAACTCGGTATCGGTGCAGGATGATGGCCGTGGTATTCCAACCGGCATTCATGAAGAAGAAGGGATCTCCGCCGCTGAAGTCATCATGACCGTGCTACACGCGGGCGGTAAGTTCGATGATAACTCGTATAAAGTCTCCGGCGGCCTGCATGGCGTAGGGGTTTCCGTGGTTAACGCCCTGTCGGAAAAACTTAAACTGGTTATTCACCGCGACGGAAAACTTCACGAGCAGACCTATAAACACGGCGTGGCGCAGGCACCGCTGGCTGTGACGGGTGAAACCAACAGAACCGGTACGACGGTGCGCTTCTGGCCGAGCCACGAGACGTTCACCAATGTGGTGGAATTCGAATATGAGATTCTGGCCAAGCGTCTGCGTGAGCTGTCGTTCCTGAACTCTGGCGTTTCTATTCGCCTGATCGATGAGCGCGAAAAAGATAAAGCCGATCATTATCATTATGAAGGCGGTATCAAAGCGTTTGTTGATTACCTGAACCGTAACAAGACGCCAATCCACCCGAACGTGTTTTATTTCTCGATGACGAAAGACGACATCGGCGTTGAAGTGGCGTTGCAGTGGAACGATGGTTTCCAGGAAAACATTTACTGCTTTACCAACAACATTCCGCAGCGTGACGGTGGTACACACTTGGCCGGTTTCCGTGCCGCGATGACCCGTACGCTGAATACCTACATGGATAAAGAAGGCTACAGCAAGAAATCCAAAATTAGCGCCACCGGTGACGATGCGCGTGAAGGGCTGATTGCCGTGGTGTCCGTGAAAGTACCGGATCCAAAATTCTCCTCGCAGACCAAAGACAAGCTGGTTTCTTCCGAAGTGAAAACCGCTGTTGAATCGCTGGTAAACGAAAAGCTGGTGGATTATCTGATGGAAAATCCATCGGATGCCAAAATCGTAGTCGGTAAGATTATTGATGCCGCACGTGCCCGTGAAGCGGCACGTAAAGCACGTGATATGACGCGTCGTAAGGGTGCGCTCGATCTGGCTGGCCTGCCGGGCAAACTGGCGGACTGTCAGGAACGCGACCCCGCGCTGTCTGAACTGTACCTGGTGGAAGGGGACTCAGCGGGCGGCTCTGCCAAGCAGGGGCGTAACCGTAAGAACCAGGCGATTCTACCGCTGAAGGGTAAAATCCTGAACGTTGAGAAAGCCCGTTTTGACAAGATGCTTTCCTCACAGGAAGTCGCGACGCTGATCACCGCGTTGGGCTGCGGCATTGGTCGTGATGAATACAACCCGGACAAACTGCGTTACCACAGCATCATCATCATGACCGATGCTGACGTGGATGGTTCGCACATCCGTACTCTGCTGTTGACCTTCTTCTATCGTCAACTGCCTGAAATTGTTGAGCGTGGCCACGTGTATATTGCGCAGCCGCCGCTGTACAAAGTGAAAAAAGGCAAGCAGGAACAGTACATCAAAGATGATGAAGCGATGGATCAGTACCAGATCGCACTGGCGCTGGACGGCGCGACGCTGCACACCAATGCACAGGCTCCTGCGCTGGCGGGTGAACCGCTGGAGAAGCTGGTTTCTGAACATTACGCTGTACAGAAGATGATTGGCCGTATGGAACGTCGTTTCCCGCGAGCGTTTTTGAACCGTCTGATTTATCAACCGACGCTGTCTGAAGCTGATTTGGGCGAGCGTGAAAAGGTGCAGGCGTGGGCGGAATCGCTGGTTAGCAGCTTGAACGCAAACGAAGTGCACGGCAGCACATACAGTTTTGTCATTAATCACGATGAAGAGCGTAGCGTATTTGAACCCGCGCTGCGTGTGCGTACGCACGGTGTGGATACCGATTATCCGCTGGGCGCAGGCTTTGTTGCCGGTAGCGAATATCGCAAGTTGAATCAGCTGGGTGAAAAACTGCGTGGCTTGATTGAAGAAGATGCGTATATCGAACGTGGTGAACGCCGTCAGCCGGTTGCCAGCTTTGAACAGGCGCTGGAGTGGTTGGTGAAAGAGTCCCGCCGTGGTCTGACTGTACAGCGTTATAAAGGTCTGGGTGAAATGAACCCGGATCAGCTGTGGGAAACCACGATGGATCCGGCCAGCCGCCGCATGCTGCGCGTGACGGTGAAAGACGCGATTGCTGCCGATGAGTTGTTCACGACCCTGATGGGTGATGCTGTTGAGCCGCGTCGTGCGTTTATCGAAGAGAACGCCCTGAAAGCGATGAATATCGATATCTGATTCGGTCTACATTGTTATCGTTATCTGAGCCAGCTCCCTGCGGAGCTGGCTTTTTTTATGGCGAGCGTCCTGCCCGCCACCCTTTGGGCCGTCGCAAGCGACGTTGAAAAACGTTCCCTAGGTTTTTTATGCTTTTTATCAGGCCAATACACGCCGTTTGGCGCTGCGCATTTCCTGTAGCAGGGTGATGAAAGACGTGATCAGCATAAAGATGACGGCAGACCAGAAAATAGCGTGAGGGTGACCGTTATCCAACAGCCAGCCGAACAGCACCGGCCCTGCCGCGCCACCCAGATTAAAGCCAGTAGAGACAATTCCAAACACGCGTCCTTCCGCCCCCGGTGGTGAGGCGGCACGCACCAGCATATCCCGTGAAGGGGCGATCATGCCTGAGAGGAATCCAGCTGCGGCTAGCAACGGCACAAGCACAATAGTCGGCAAAGAATACATGGCAACGATACTGACTAGCACGGCGGTGGCGGCCAGCGCTGCCGTCGCCACCAGCCCGTGGCGTTTGGTTTTATCCGCCAGTGAGCCGCCAGCCAATACGCCAAAGGCGCTGGCGAATAGGAATGCGGTAAGCGCCACGTTAGCCTGTGAAAGTGATAAATCGTAGCCCGTGACTAACGCGGTAACCGAGAAGTTCTGGATCGAGCCTGTACTTAAATTCAGCAGCAGGAACAGAATCAGCAGCGACAGAATCGGTAGCGTGAAAACGGTGGCGCGCGATTTGCTCGGCTGGGGGCCTGTTGCCGCCGCGGGTTTCACCCGGCTGGGTTCATCGCGATCCGTCAGAAGCAGCGGTATCGTCAGTAAGCCGAGGACGCCAGAGACGATGAATGCGCTACTGATGCCGGAAAAGGCGGCAACGGACAGCAAAATACCGGGCGCAATCGCGGTGCCCAGAAAGCCGGAGAACGTGTGCACCGAGAACGCGCGACCCATGCGTTTTTCATCAATCCCGCGCGACAGCAAGGCGTAATCCGCCGGATGGTAAACCGCGTTCGCCACCCCCGCGAGCCCCATCGCAGCGACCAGCCAGACGTAGCTGCCTGAGAAACCGAGCGAGAGAAAACAGAGGCTCCCGAGCGTGATTCCTGCGGTTAACGTACGGCGTGCGCCGATGCGGTCCACCATAAAACCAATCGGCGTCTGCACGCAGGCGGAGACAATGTTGAATACGCTGAGCGCAAACCCGAGTTCGACAAAGCTGATATCACGCTGGGCTGACAGCAGCGGAATGAGCGCGGGCAGCACCATCATATGGAAATGACTCACCAGATGCGCTGATGAGATTTGCGCCAGTAGCGGTAGTTTTATGAATTTCATGTTGTTTTTGCAGCTTACAGGTCTGTAGATTTTATTATCGTGAGAGCTGGCGCAGGAACAGGGCGTCACTCCCTGGCAAATGGATCATAAGGTTAGCATATTACTTATATCATCTATGGCGAATATTGATACCCGCCTTTTCGGCAGGATAGGAGAGAACGACATGACGACCAAATCGTATTTGGGTGGGTGTTTATGTGGTCAGATTCGGTTCAGGGCAACAGGTGAACCGGGCAATCCGCATGCCTGCTCTTGCACCCATTGCCAGCAGCATTCCGGTGCACCAACGCTGCTGTGGGTTGAGTTTCCCCGAGCAGCCGTTGAGTGGATTGGCGAAGGTGGCGAGCCCGCGCGCTATCGTTCGTCTGATTATTCCAGCCGCGCTTTTTGTCCGCACTGCGGCAGCACGCTGGGAGCGATTGATGATGAGCCAACCATTGCGCTGACGGTTGGAAATTTTGATGAGAAAAATAGTCCGGATCTGAAGCCAACGTCACATTCGTTTGAGGATTGCTGTCCACGCTGGGAATAAATCACAGGCCGTTTCCGGCCTGTGCGGGATTGTTGATGGTGAAGGTCTGTGATTACGAGAGCTTAAATACCAGCACCGTTTGCGCGAGCTGTCTGGCCTGTTCTTCCAGCGAGGCGGCCGCCGCCGTGGCTTCCTGCACCAGCGCGGCGTTCTGCTGGGTGACGCCGTCCATCTCGTGAACCGCCTGCGTCACCTGACTGATCCCGCGTGATTGTTCATCCGACGCTGAGACGATTTCGTCCATGATGTCTTTTACCGACGTGACGGCACTCAACATTTCCTGCATGGTTTCACCGGCGTTCTGAACCAGCGTGACCCCGCTATCGACGCGGCTGGCGGACTCCGTAATCAACGCGGTGATGTCTTTTACGGCACTGGCACTGCGCTGCGCGAGATTACGTACCTCGTTGGCAACGACCGCAAAGCCGCGCCCTTGTTCGCCCGCTCTGGCGGCTTCCACCGCGGCGTTAAGTGCCAGAATGTTGGTCTGGAACGCAATACCGTTGATGATGCTGGTAATGTCGGCAATCTTCTTCGAACTGTCGTCGATCTCACTCATGATGTGGACAACCTGACCGACTATCTTGTCGCCTTTCTGAGCGATCTGCGCAGCATTCTGTGCCAGCGTTGTGGCGTTATGAGCGTTATCCGCATTCTGTTTCACCGTCGCCGTAATCTGTTCCATGCTGGCGGCGGTTTCTTCCAGCGCTGCTGCCTGTTGCTCGGTGCGGGAAGCCAGATCGGTATTGCCTGCGGCAATTTCCGTCGCACCGTGGCTGACGGATTCGCTGGTGCTAATCAACTGCTCGGCGATATCTCTCAGCTGCGTCTGCATGGCGTTCATGGCGTAAAAAATACTGCTTTCGTCCTTCGGTTGCACAGGAATGGTCTGCGTTAAATCCCCTTGTGCGACGGACAGGGCGATCTGCGCGGCCTGAGCGGGTTCGCCACCGATCGGACGAGCAACTTTGCGATTAAAGATGATGCCCAGTACGCCGGAAACCACCACGATACTCAACACCATAAGCAGCAGCCCCACGTTACGCTGCTGTGCGGTTTCCGCCATCACCACATTGACGGGGGCGGACAGGCCGAGCATCCAGGGCGTGCCGGTATTGCCGATTTTTACCGGCACATACACGTTAAACGCTGGCGTGTTCAGCACGGCATTGTCACGTTCGATCTGATAAGACTGACCTGTGGTGACATGCTCAAGCAGTGTTGGGTCGTTTTCAATTTTTTTGGTCACCCGAGCGTTGTCGGGATGAGAAATGTAGGCACCGGTGTGAGACAACAGCTGTGCGTAGCCTGTGCCTTGATAGGGTTTTATATTGTTGGTGAGCTGTTGCAGCGTATCCAGCGAAAAATCCGCCGTGACGGAACCGTAAAATTTATTGTTGATGATGATGGGCACGGCAATGGAGGTCAGCAGGACATCGACGCCGTTGTAGGGGTAGCTATACGGTTCCAGAATCACTTCTTTCTGGAGCTTTTTCGGTAGCAGATAGTAGTCGCCGCTGCCGGGCGTTTCATAATCCACCAGGTTATGCAGAGCAACGTTGCCTGCGGTATCGCGGTCGACATAACGGACGAAGCGGCCTTGCGGGTCCTGATCGGGTTGACCGACGTACTCTCTATCTTTGCCGTCAAACGCATCGGGTTCCCACGCCAGCGACATCGAAAGGAAATCGGGATGACTCTTCAGTGCATTCTTCAGCAGCGTCTCAGCGGTTTTTCGGTCGGCGTTACCTGCTTCTTGCAGGCTGACAACGCTCTGCACCAGATTGCGCGCCGCATGTAGCGCGACATCCAGTTTTTGCTGAATCAGGTAGCTGTTGGTATATGCCGTTTGCTCAAGATACTGCTGTGCGATGGTTTTTTGCTGCTGGCCAGATTGCCAGATCAGCAGACCGATAGTGAGAATAAAACCGAGTGCGATAGTGGTGACGCCCGCCAAGAGCATCAGCATCCGTGTGCTGAGCTTTCTTTTTGACGTGGTTGGTGAGGCGTGGATGGATGGGTTGCTGTGGTTAACCGGTAACAGTGTTGTAGACATATGCGTAATATCCCCTGGGATATAAGCGCCCATAGGCACCTTTTTTCATAAAAGAATCAATCGATTATCTTCCTTTCTGTTTTTGGGTCATTCCCTTGCGCGACTCGTCATTTTTTGTGATGTAAGTCACAAATAAATTATCGGCGGGAAACAATATCTCTTTAGGTTATTCACGAAAATGTCACAAATCAGGCGTGGTGCTTAAATCGAGATAGCAGTGAGGCATGACGCCTCACCGTGTGAGTGAGGATTAGGCGGCAGGGCCTTTGCTGACGGAATCGCGGATAATCAATTCGCCTTTGAAAGCGGGTGCAGGCGCGACGGTTTCCCCCTCTAGCCTGCACAGCAGTTTCTCAAGGGTATAGTTGATCATCTCAGCGACGGGCACATGTACGGTAGTGAGGGGCGGGTAGAACCACGATGCCATCGGTAAATCATCGAACCCCAGCAGCGAAACATCCTGCGGAATGGCGAGGCCGTGTTCGCGCAGCGCTTTGGCTGCGCCAATCGCCATATCGTCATTGCTGGCGACCAGTGCACTGAAGGTGGCTGACCGCTGAAGCAGGGTTTTTGCTGCCGTATAACCGCTGTCATGGGTCCAGTCGCCTGACGCAACCAACCTGTCATTATAGGGAACCCCGTTTTCCTCCAGCGCCAGCCGGTAGCCCGCCAGTCGGCTTGTACCGGTGGGTGAGTTCGCCGATCCGCAGACAAAGGCGATATCACGGTGGCCCTGTGCAATCAGGTAATTGACGGCATCATGGCAGTGCTGCTGGTGATCGGCGCAGATGCCGTTATCACCGTGCTGATGCAGTGTGCGGTTCACGACCATGATCGGCTGATCGTGCTGTTCAATAATCTCTTCCAACTCATCCGTGGAGAGAAAACGCGGATAGATAATGACGGCATCACAGCGTAAATCGAGCAGGAACTGGATCGCTTCGCGCTCTTCTTCCGCGCTGTGCTTGCCATCTGCCATGATGAGCTGCCGCCCGTATTTTTCCGTCATGGTTGCCGTTTGGAACAGCAATTCGCTGAAATAAGGGCCGCTGTACAGCGTGTTGGTCACAACCAAACCAATAATTTGCGATTTGCTCGTGGCGAGCTGGCGCGCCAGCAGGTTGGGCCGGTAGCCAATCTCTTCAATCGCCTGAAATACCCGATCCCGCGTGGTTTTACTGACATAGTTATTCCCTGTCAGCACGCGTGATACGGTGGCTTTGGATACACCGGCTTTTTTCGCTACATCGAGCATGGTTACCATCGTACTTTCCCGTTCTCCTGTACTGCCTTATGTCGTCATTATAGGGAAAAATCCTCCTTTTTTATCAGCAATAACAAGTGTAGGGATAAAAATATTCCCCGATTGCGCTATTTATGATCGCCTTCAAAAAATAGTAAAAACAATATGAAACCGGTTGCATATTATTTTATGTCTTGCTTGAATAATAAAAAAACGGACGGTGAGGTGCAGTATGAATAAGATTTTACTCTGTTGCGCAGCAGGAATGTCTACCAGCATGCTGGTACAGCGAATGGAAAAGGTCGCCGAGAAAAATGCGATCGCTGTTGAGATAAAAGCCGTGGGTTTTGAAGAGTTTAATGAGCTGATTGATGAATATGATTGCTGCCTTCTGGGGCCGCAGATCAAGTATAAATTGCCTGAATTCAAAGTGATAGCTGACGAGAAAGAGAAGCCGATTGCGGTCATTAATATGGTTGATTACGGCATGATGAATGGGGAAAAAGTCCTCAACGATGCTCTGGCGATGATCAATTAGTATAACGGGAGGAATAATGAGTAAATTAAGCGAGTCATTATTCAGCGTTATCGAAAACCGTATTAGCCCCATTGCGGCAAAGCTCTCTAGTCAGCGCCATGTTGTAGCAATTAAAGATGGCTTCATTGCCTCTATGCCGTTTTTAATTGTCGGTTCTTTTATGATGTTATTCGCTCATCCACCTTTTAGCCCGAATAGTGAATGGGCTTTTGCGCAGTGGTGGCTGGGGATGGTGGAACGCCACGGCGAACAAATCATGATGCCCTACAACATGACGATGGGCATTATGGCGGTGTATATCACCAGCGCCATCGCTTATAACCTGGCGCAGAGCTATAAAATGAACGGTTTTATGGCTGCCAGTCTGGCACTGATGTCGTTTATGGTGGTGGCGGCTCCGCAAATCGACAAAAGTCTGCCGGTTGGGTCGCTGGGTGGTGAGGGGATTTTCACCGCGATTATCGTGGCGATCTATTCGACGGAGCTGATGCATTTTTTGCAGAAGCGCAATATCGGTATCCGTCTGCCGGAACAGGTACCGCCGAAAATCCGCCAGTCTTTCGATCTGCTTATCCCGATTCTTGCCATCTTTCTCACGCTTTTCCCGCTTAGCCTGTTTATGCAGAGCCAGTTTGGCATGCTGTTACCGCAGGCGATCATGGCCGTCTTCGCGCCGATTATCTCGGCATCCGACTCGCTCCCCGCCATCCTGATTGCGGTGCTGCTTTGCCACCTGCTGTGGTTTGCCGGGATTCACGGGGCGGTTATCGTCGGTGGCATCTTGCAGGCATTCTGGCTGACCAATTTAGGGATCAATCAGGAAGCGTTTAACGCGGGTGCACCGATCACCAAAATCTTTATTGAACCCTTCTGGCAGTTCTTCATTACGGTGGGCGGCTCGGGAGCGACCATGGGGTTGGTCTTTCTCTATCTGCGTAGCCGTTCTGCTCACTTGCGCTCCATTGGCAAGCTGGCCGTGGTGCCGAGCATGTTCAACATCAACGAACCGGTGATTTTTGGTTCACCCGTTGTGATGAATCCGCTGCTGTTTATTCCGTTTATTACCGCGCCGTTGGTGAACGCCACCCTCGCCTATATCGCGTTAAAAACCGACTTAGTGCATCGCGTGATTTCTCTTGCGCCCTGGACAACGCCGGGCCCGATTGGCGCAGCCTGGTCTACGGGATGGGACTGGCGAGCGGTGGTGCTGGTGGGGGTACTGATTGTCGTCTCGTCCTTAATCTATTACCCCTTCTTCAAAATGTATGAACGTCAGCTGATCGCACAAGAAGTGGGTACAGCGGAGGAGGCAGTGAGTGATGCTCAATGAAACCATTCTTGATGAAACGACAGTAATGGAACTGATTATCTATGCGGGAGAGGCGCGCTCCAGCTCGATGGAAGCGCTGAGTGCCGCCAGAAAATACGACTGGGACAAGGCTGAAGAACGGCTGAACACCGCTTCCGTTGCCGCGCGCAAAGCCCATCAAATCCAGACGGCCTTGATTGGTGCTGATGAAGGCAGCGGAAAAATCCCGGTCAACCTGATTCTGGTTCACGCGCAAGATCACCTGATGAACGCGATGCTATGCCGTGAACTGGTGGAGGAGCTTATTCAACTGCATCGGGAAATCTCCACCCTTAAACAGCTTATAAATTAACAACATGTAAATTTGAACTAACGAGAAGGAAATAAGATGTCTGCTGAACAATTACCGAAAGACTTTCTGTGGGGCGGCGCGGTAGCGGCGCATCAAGTTGAAGGTGGTTGGGATCAAGGCGGCAAAGGCGTTAGCATTTGCGATGTCCTGTCCGGCGGTGCCCACGGCGTTGACCGTGTGATTACCGATGGCGTACAGCCTGGTGTTAGTTATCCAAACCATCAGGCGGTGGAGTTCTATTCCCACTATAAGCAGGATATTGCCCTGTTCGCCGAAATGGGCTTCAAATGCTTCCGCACCTCGATTGCCTGGACGCGTATTTTCCCCAATGGCGATGAGCTGGAGCCAAATGAAGCCGGTCTGCAATTCTATGACGACCTGTTTGATGAGTTGTTGAAATACAACATTGAGCCCGTGATTACGCTGTCTCACTTTGAGATGCCGCATCATCTGGTTAAGCAATACGGCGGCTGGCTGAACCGTAAAGTGGTGGATTTCTTTGTTCGCTACAGCGAAGTGGTCATGAAGCGTTACCAGTCCAAAGTGAAATACTGGATGACCTTCAATGAAATCAACAACCAGCGTAACTGGCAGTATCCTCTGTTTGGCTACTGCTGTTCCGGCGTGATTTTTACCGATCACGACAAGCCAGAGCAGGCGATGTACCAAACGCTGCACCACCAGTTTGTCGCTAGTGCGAAAGTGGTGAAGTTGGGTCATGACATTAACCCGAATTTCAAAATTGGCTGCATGCTGGCACTGGTGCCGATCTATCCGTGGTCATGCCATCCAGATGACGTGATGTTTGCACAGGAAGCGATGCGTGAGCGTCACCTGTTCGGTGACGTGCAACTGCGTGGCTACTACCCGTCCTACATCCTGAAAGAGTGGGCGCGCAAAGGCTATCAGATTGATATGCAGCCGGAAGATGAACAGACGCTGCGCGAAGGCTGCACGGACTATCTGGGCTTCAGCTACTACATGAGCAGTGCGGTGCAACTGGCAGCAAAAGGCCAGAAAAAAGAAGATGCGATTACGGGCTTTGACGGCGGCGTGAAAAACCCGCATGTGAAGGCATCGGAATGGGGCTGGCAGATCGACCCGGTTGGCCTGCGCTATACGCTGAACAGCTTCTACGAGCGTTATCAGAAACCGATGTTCATCGTCGAAAACGGCTTCGGCGCGGTAGACAAGGTGGAAGCTGACGGCAGCATTAACGATGATTACCGCATCGAATACCTCAAAGCGCATATCGATCAGATGAAGAAAGCTGTCGTCGAAGACGGCGTGGAGCTGATGGGCTATACCCCGTGGGGCTGCATCGACTGTGTGTCATTCACCACGGGCCAGTACAACAAACGCTACGGTTTCATCCACGTGGATAAACACGATGATGGTACTGGCACGTTCAAGCGCTCGAAGAAAAAGAGCTTTGACTGGTATAAGAAGGTGATTGCCAGCAACGGCGCCGAGCTATAACCGATTGCAGGGAACGTTGGTCACAGAGCCGTGCTTAATCGCACGGCTTTTTACGTTGCATGTAATACGCTTGTCACCCTGCCGTATTTCACTAACGACTTCATCGCTGAATCGCGTTAGCATGAAAACAGATAACTTGATGCTGGAAAAATTATGTCTGTAAAACTGATCGCTATTGATATGGACGGGACGTTACTGACGCCCCAAAATCAAATTTCACCTGCGGTAAAAGCCGCGATTGTCGCTGCCAGAGAGAAAGGCGTGCAAGTTGTACTGGCTACCGGTCGCCCCTACATCGGCGTCGAGCGCTACCTGATGGAGCTGGATTTGCAGCAGGAAGGCTGTTACTGCATAACCAACAACGGTGCGCTGGTGCAGCGTACGGTCAACGGTGACTGTGTGGCGCAAACGGCGCTGAGCTTCGACGACTATCTCTATTTCGAAGCGCTGGCCTGTAAACTTGGTGTCCATTTCCACGCGTTGGACTTCAATTTTGTCTACACCGCCAATAAAGACATCAGCCCTTACACCATTCATGAATCTCACCTGACCGGGATGCCGTTGAAGTATCGTGCGGTTGAGGAAATGGATCGCAGCCTGACGTTCCCGAAAGTGATGATGATTGATGAGCCCGAGATATTGGATCGCGCCATCAGCCAACTGCCACCGGAAGCCTTTGAACGCTACACCATCATGAAGAGCGCCGAATACTATCTGGAAATTCTGGATAAGCGCGTCAACAAAGGTGAAGGCGTGAAGATGCTGGCGGAGCACCTCGGCATTCCACGCGAAAGTGTCATGACGCTGGGCGACCAGCAGAACGATCTGGCGATGATTCGCTATGCGGGTATCGGTGTCGCGATGGGCAATGCCATCGATGAAGTGAAAGAAGCCAGCCAGTTTGTCACCAAAACCAACATGGAAGACGGCGTCGCCTACGCGATCGAGAAATTTGTTCTTAATGCCTGATTCGAGAGATATAACGCCGAATAGCCATCAATGATGGCTATTTTTATTTCAAATAATAACATTGCTACTTATTTTTTATAAATCCATTCCCGAGTAGCCATTATTTAATAAATACATTAATAAAAATAACGACTTTGGCTGAAAATTATTTCAACGCCAAACTCTCCGCTATTTTTTCTTTCATAACCTGAGTGATGTGATTAACCACCTGACTGCGGGGAATTTGCGGGGGATAAACCGCGCAATACGCCATTTTTATATCAGGATTGAAAGGCTTAACGATAACTGGTGATGGGCTGTTCAGGGCGGTAATAAAATCGACTACGCCGATGCCGACATTTTTTGATGCCAGAACGCAGCAGTTAGCCATCGAGGTTTCGATGGGGTTATGCAGATAGATCTGCTCTTTTCTGGTGGCGATATCGAGCTGCGCCCGCAGCGGTGTGGTTCTTCCCGGCAAAATAGCGCGTGTACCGGCCAGATCGGCAAGCGTAATTTCATCCGCCGTGGCAAGAGGGTGATCCACCGCTAACACCGCGACAGCACTGGCGTCAGCCAGTGGTTCAGCTTCCAGCCCTTTGATGCCCGGCTGGCCAAAAATAAAGCCGACATCATACTGATTTTCAGAAATGGCGCTCGTAATATGGCTGCTGCTTTCGATGTCTAAAAACAGGGAAAGATCGGGATATTTCTTGAGTAAAGTAGGGAGAACCTGATCTGAACAAAGAAACGAGAGTGCCTGAACAGCAGCGATGCGCAGCACGCTGCCCTTGGCGTGGCGAATTTCATCCGCAATCATTCCTATATGATCCAACCCCAGATAAATACGCTCGACTTCCCGATACAGCTTCATCGCCTCCGCGCGTGGAATCAGGCCGCGCCCGTCCCTATCGAACAGCTTAAGATTCAGGGCGTCTTCAAAGTCTTTAATGAGCCGGCTGACCGCGGGCTGGGTGATGAACATCATGTTGGCGGCAGCGGTGATGCCTCCGGTGAGGATGACTTTATGAAAGGCTTCAACCTGGCGGGGATTGATACGCATGCTCGTCACCTTAAAACATAACATTTGGTTATCAATTTAACACAAAATGCAATTTTTCATTATCCAATCTAGCGCATAGACTCACAATCATAAGATTTAATACACTTCATCAGTACTCAATCATGGAATAGAGGATTAGTGAATGAAGAAATCGACTCTGGCGTTATTTTTTACCGTTTTATTTTCGTCTTCACCTTTGGTTTATAGCGCGGACCTGAATATCGGTTTGGCTTCCTCCACCACATCAATGGATCCGCAGTTTTATGTGAGTGGGGCGAATAGCGCAATGGCGCGCAATATTTTTGACGGTTTGGTTGTACAGGATGAAAAACAGCAGATTGCACCTGCCCTGGCAACCAGTTGGAAAGTGATTGACGACAAGACGTGGGAGTTTGTATTGCGTCCTGGCGTTAAGTTTCACGACGGCAGTGATTTTACGGCTAAAGATGTGATTGCCAGCATTAAGCGTGTTGCGCTGGCATCGAAAAACAGCCCTAGCTCTTACGCACCTTACGTCAGCGACATTGCTGAAGTAATAGAAGTGAATCCATTAACGGTGCGGATTAAGACAAAAGAGGCTTCGCCACTGCTGCTGAATAATTTAAGTCGGATTTCGATTTTACCGGCCCGACTTGAAAACGTCCCGACGGAAACGTTGAATTCAGGAAAAGATGTGATTGGTACAGGGCCATTCAAATTTGTTTCCTGGGTGCCGGACGACCGGGTAGTCCTTAGTCGTAATGACGATTACTGGGGAGGAAAAGCAGAGTGGGACAACGTTACTGTCCGTGTATTTAAAAACAGTAGTGCACGTGTAGCAGCAGTATTATCCGGTGATGTGGACATGATTGAAAACGTTCCAACAGCCGACAGCAGTAATATTGAAAAAAATCAGCAGTTAAAAACGATTTCAACACCAGGGAATCGTGTTATTTACCTTCACATGGACCAGCAGCGAGATGAATCACCGTTCGCCAAAGGTCCTGATGGTAAAAACCCATTACTAAAAAAAGAAGTACGCCAGGCGATGTCTTTAGCTATTAATCGTCAGGCAATCGTCGACCGTGTGATGGAGGGGCAGGCTGTTGTTGCCTCTCAGCTTGTACCGAAGGGGTACCCAGGCTATTCCGCTTCCATTCCTGCGCCGGTTTATAATCCGGAGAAAGCCAAACAGGAACTGGCGGCGGCGGGTTACCCCGACGGCTTCACGCTGACCTTCCACGCGTCGAACGATCGTTATCCTAATGATTCTAAAATTGCTCAGGCCATTGGCCAAATGTTCACACGTGCTGGTATCAAAACCGAGGTTGTTACGATGCCCGGCAGTGTGTACTTCTCACGTGCGTCCCGTCTCGAATTCAGTTTGATTATGGGCGGGGCCGCGATTGAAACCGGGGAAGCTTCTGGAGTATTGGGGCCATTGCTAGAAACCTTTGGCCCCAATGCAGGACAGGGTAATCGTGGTCGCTATTCCAATCCTGTCTTTGATAAAACGCTGAACGAAGCACGTGTCACGCTGGATGAAACCAAACGTGGTGCGCTGCTGGCTGAGGCGATGAACATTGGCATGAACGATCTGGGTGTGATTCCGGTGATGTTCCTGTCCAACACCTGGGCGATGAAAAAGCAGTATACCTACGTGGGCCGTTCCGATGCCTACACGCTGCCGTACTTCGTCCGTTCCGCGAAATAGTCACCTGTCATTTATGATTCAAATAAGGGGTGAATATTCACCCCTTATCTATCCGTAACAAGGAGAACGGAGTGAATACATTTAGCGGTGTTTTTCCCTATCTTGTGTCACCCGTCAGGCCCGATGGTCAGGTCGATAAGCCTGTTCTGGCGCAGCTCACTGAACATCTGATTCAATGCGGTGTACATGGCGTCGTGCCGTTAGGCAGCACCGGTGAATTTGCCTATCTTTCTGCGGCTCAGCGTCTGGATGTCGTCAAAACAGTGATCGAAACGACGGCGGGCCGTGTGCCGGTCATCGCTGGTGTTGCGTCGACAACGATTCAGGATGCCGTTGAGCAAACGAAACGCTACGTCGAACTGGGTGCGGATGGCATTCTTGCGGTACTGGAAGCCTATTTCCCCCTGAAAGACGAGGGCGTCGAACAGTATTTCCGCGCCATTGCCGAAGCCGCACAGGGTAAACCGGTGGTGCTCTACACCAATCCTCAGTTCCAGCGTTCCGATTTGAGTTTGCCCGTCATCGAACGCCTTAGCCATGTTAGTAACATCCGCTATATCAAAGACGCCTCGACCAATACCGGGCGCTTACTTTCCATCATCGAACGTACCCGTGGCCGAATGGACGTCTTCTCCGCGTCCGCCCATATTCCCGCCTGCGTCATGCTGATTGGCGGCGTGGGTTGGATGGCTGGCCCGGCGTGTATCGTTCCCAAACAGAGTATTGCTTTGTATGAAGCCGCCCGCGCGGGTGACTGGAACAGAGCAATGGAGCTTCAGCGTCCGCTGTGGCGCATCAATGAAATTTTTGCCCGTTATTCTATTGCCGGCTGTATTAAAGCGGCGCTGCAATTGCAGGGGTTTGCGGTAGGCGATCCGCTGCCGCCTCAGCAACCGTTGAATGAAAAGGCACGTAAGGAGATCGCTGACGTTTTGGCGTCTGTCGATTCTCTATAACGTCAATTTACTTATTATTTTTCACGCTGTAGAGGTGTGGGTCTTTCTACACCTTGATGTTCGGCAGTACCTATTAAAAAGAGAAAAGGAATCATCGAAGGATGAGCGCTTTACCTATTATTATTGATTGTGATCCGGGGATAGATGACGCGATTGCGTTATTAAGTGCATTTGTGTCACCAGAGTTGGATATTCGCGGTATTTGCGCGGTGTGTGGTAACCAGCCTGTGGAAAAAACGGTGCGTAATGCGCTGCAAATTGTTGAGCTGGGTCAGCGCACCGATATTCCCGTTTTCGCCGGCTGCCATCGGCCGCTGTTGCGTGATCCTATTCATGGCCAGTTCCATGGCGAAAACGGACTGGGCCAGACGGTGTTGCCTACGCCGCAAAAACAGGCCGACGCGCAGCATGCGGTGAATTTTATTATTGCGCAGTGCAAACAGGCGATCGCTGACGGCACGCCGATCACGCTCTGTACGTTAGGGCCGTTAACCAATGTCGCGATGGCGCTGCGTATGTCTCCTGACATTGTCGACGGTATTGCACGCATTGTGATGATGGGTGGCGCATACCGGGAAGCGGGCAACCGCAGCCTGACCTCTGAATTCAATATGATCGCCGATCCGCAGGCGGCCAAGGTCGTGTTCGACTCGTCGATTGCCATCGTCGCGCTACCGCTGGATGTCACGCATCAGGTGATTTTAACGCCGGAATTGGTGGCACGTTTCATTGCGCTATCCGGACGTATTTCCGCCCCATTGGGTGAAATGATGGCGTTTTGGGATCGCAATGACATCCGCCGCTATGGCTCACGCGGCGGCCCGCTACACGATCCGCTGGTCATCGCCTGGGTTCTGGCGCCACATTGCTTCACGACGGAAAAAGCCAGCGTTTACATTGAGCAGGAAAGCGAGCTGTGCATGGGGCAGACCGTTGCTGACTGGTACGGAAAAACCGATCGGCAGCCGAATGTGGATGTGGTGACGGGCGTTGATGCCAAACAGGTTGTTGAGCTGTTTGCTGACTTACTGAGCCGCTATGGAGAGGGTGTCTGACATGGTTCGAGAACGCATAATTATTGATACTGACCCCGGTGTTGATGATGCAATAGCCATCTGGCTGGCATTGGCCTCGCCCGAACTGGACGTACTCGGGATTACCATTGTGGCTGGTAATGTGCCGCTTGCTGCGACGTTGCCGAATGCCTGCAACGTGGTGGGCGTGACAGGCAGAACCGATGTGCCTATTTTTGCCGGTGCTTCGCGTCCGCTCATCCGCGATCAGGTTTTCGGTAAATACGCTCATATCGGTAAGTTTTCCTCTGACTGGGTGCCAGAAAGCACGCTGTCGCCGGAAGAGGAACATGCCGTCGATTTTCTGGTGCGGATGACGCGTCAGGCAGCGGCCGATAATAACCCGATCACCATTTGTTCTATAGGTCCGATGACGAATCTGGCATTGGCACTGTGTTTCCATCCTGATGTCGCACGCGGCATCAAACAGATTGTGTCCATGAGCTGCGCCTTTACCGCGATGGGGAATCGCGTACCGTGGGCGGATTTTAACGTCTATGCCGATCCGCATGCGGCGGAAATCGTTTTTTCTTCCGGTGTTCCGATTGTCATCATGCCGCTGGATGTGACCTTTCAGGCACTGATTCAGACGGAACAAGTTGATGCCATCGAACGTAGCGGCGGTGCGCCGGGTAAGGCGATGGCCGCGCTGCTGCGTATGTTTGATCGTAGCGAGGTTGAGCGCTTTGGCCGTGAAGGTGGGCCGATTCATGATGCGACCGTCATTGCATGGCTGTTGAAGCCGGAGCTGTTCAAGTCAAAACGCGCTCGTATAGGAGTGGAAGTCGCCGGTAAGATGGCGGGTTACGTGTTTGCCGACTTTTATCACAAACTGGGTGAGCCGGAGAATGCGCTGATCATGCGTGAAATCGACGAACAAGGATTCCTCGGGCTGATTGCCGATCGCCTGCGTCGCTATGGCCCTGAAGCAATAAATGATGTTGAAGCAATAAATGGTTCCGAAGCAATCAATGGGTCTGAGGAGCACTGATGGTCGCCTACCTGCTGAGCCGAATCGGACAAACGCTGCTGACGCTGGCTGTTATGTCGGTGCTGGTGTTTGTGGGGGTTTATCTGGTCGGTAATCCGGTCGATATGCTGTTAAGTGCGACGGCCACGCCAGCGGAACGGCTGGCGGTGATTCAGTCCTTTGGTCTGGATAAGCCCGTCTGGGAACAGTACGGGCTGTTTGTCTGGAACGCCTTTCAGGGCGACATGGGCAACTCTTTTATCTTTAATCAACCCGCGCTGACACTGATTTTTCAGCGCATGCCCGCCACGCTAGAGCTAGCGATGGTGGCGTTCGTGATGGCGCTGGTTGTCGGTATTCCGCTGGGGATCTACGCTGGCCTGAAGCCGGACAGCGCGGTGTCCAAGTCCATCATGACCTTTTCCATTCTCGGCTTTAGCCTGCCCACGTTCTGGATCGGGCTGGTGATGATCATGCTGTTTAGCGTGAAGCTCGGCTGGCTGCCGTCCTCTGGCCGGGGCGATACTCACGATCTCTTCGGTATTCCATTCAGTTTTCTGACCCGCGATGGCCTCGAACACCTGCTTTTACCCGCGTTTAACCTTGCACTGTTTAAAATCTCGCTGGTTATCCGCCTGATGCGTGCGGGCGTGATGGAGTGTCTGCAACAGGATTATGTGCAGTTTGCTCGTGCTAAAGGGCTGTCGGAAACCCGCATTGTGCTGGTTCATGTACTGCGCAACACGCTGATTCCACTGATTACCGTGCTGGGGCTGGAGCTGGGATCGCTGATCGCGTTTGCCGTGGTCACGGAAACCATTTATGCCTGGCCGGGCATGGGTAAGCTGATTATCGACTCGATCGCCGTGCTCGACCGTCCGGTCATTCTGGCTTATCTGATGATTACCGTCGTGATGTTCAGCGTGATTAACCTGCTGGTCGATTTGCTGTATGTGCTGGTCGATCCGCGCGTGCGGCTGGGAGGAGACAAGGGATGACAGGGAATACGATACACCAGCCCGCTGCCGTGCAAAAAACGGCCCATCCGGTGATGCGCGTTATGATGGCGCTGATCAACGATCGGCTAGCGCTGTGTGGGCTGATCATGCTGGCGATTTTCGTGCTGCTGGCGCTGCTTGCCCCGCTTTTGTCGCCGCAGAATCCCTACGATCTGATGCAGCTCGACATCATGGATGGCCGACTCGCGCCGGGTGCGCAGAGCATGGCAGGCATGACGTATTGGCTGGGGACGGACGATCAAGGGCGCGACCTGTTCAGCGCCATTCTGTACGGCACCCGCATCAGCCTGATAGTGGGCTTCTCCAGTGCGGTGCTTGCGCTGCTGATTGGTGCCTCGCTGGGGCTGATTAGCGCCTACGTCGGCGGAAAAACGGATGCCACGATCATGCGTATCGTAGATATCCAGCTCAGTTTCCCCCCCATCCTGATTGCGCTGATCCTGCTGGCCGTGCTGGGGCAAGGGGTAGACAAGATTATTATGGCGCTGGTGGTGACCCAGTGGGCTTACTACGCGCGGACGATTCGCGGTTCGGCATTGGTGGAACGTCGCCGCAGCTACGTGGACGCGGCGCGCAGCATGGCGCTCTCCAACCGCCGTATCCTGTTTCGCCATATTTTACCGAACTGTCTGGCACCCCTGATCGTGGTGGCAACGATGCGCATCGCCTACGCCATCATGCTGGAAGCCACGCTCTCGTTTTTGGGGATCGGGCTGCCAGTGACGGAACCGTCACTGGGGCTGCTGATCTCAAACGGTTTTGAATACCTGATGTCGGGCGATTACTGGATCAGCTTCTTTCCGGGGCTGACGCTGCTGCTGCTGATTGTGGCGATCAATCTGGTCGGGGATGCGCTGCGCGATATCCTCAACCCGCGGAATTAATCTGTGGGAACGCCCATAGGAATAAGGGGTAACGAACACATGACAGCGCCGATTATGTCCGTTTCGCATCTGACCACCGCCTTTCAGGTGAACGGCGAGTGGATGAACGTGGTGCGGGATTTGTCCTTCACGATTGGCGAGAAAGAGACGGTCGCCGTGGTGGGAGAATCTGGTTCAGGGAAAAGCGTGATGGCGAAATCCATCATGCGCTTACTGCCACCTGGCCAAAGCCGGGTTGAAGGTCAGATTCATTTTGGCGACACCGAACTGCTGTCGCTCCCTAATAAAGCGATGCAGGATGTGCGCGGCAACCGCATCGGCATGATTTTCCAGGAGCCGATGACCAGCTTGAATCCGGTGTTGCCGATTGGCTACCAGATTACAGAAGTGCTGCGTCGCCATCGTGGCATGGGCAAAGCCGAAGCGCGTGCCGAAGCGGTGCGCCTGCTGGAAAAAGTCCGCATTCCGGCGGCGAAATCACGGCTGAACGAATATCCGCAGAGCTTCTCCGGCGGGATGCGCCAGCGCGTAGTGATTGCGATTGCGCTGGCCTGCCACCCGAAACTGCTGATTGCCGACGAGCCGACGACGGCGCTGGACGTCACGATTCAGGCGCAAATTCTGACGCTGATAAAAACCCTTCAGGAAGAAGAAGGGATGTCGGTGCTGTTTATCACCCACGACATGGGCGTGGTGGCGGAAGTCTCAGACCGTACGCTGGTGATGTATCAGGGCGAAATGGTGGAAAATGCCGTCACGCGGGAGATTTTTCATCACCCGCAACAGCCCTATACCCGCATGCTGCTGTCCGCGGTGCCTAAATTAGGCTCGATGTCCGGCAGCGCGTGGCCGCAGCGCTTCCCGCTGGTCGACCTCAAAACGGGTGAGCGCCAGCCGGTACCGGAGGCGGTGAATACCGTGTCGGGTGAGGAACCTGTGCTGACGGTAAAAAATCTGGTTACTCGATTTGATATCCGATCAGGTTTTTTCCGTCGATTGTCCGGGCGGGTTCACGCGGTGGAGAATGTCTCGTTCGATCTCTGGCCGGGAGAAACGCTCGCGCTGGTTGGGGAATCGGGCTGCGGTAAATCCACTACTGGTCGGTCGATTATTCGCCTCAATGACGCTGTCAGCGGCGACATTCAGTTGCTGGGGAAAAATATCCTGACGGCGGATAAGCGTGAGCTGACGGATTCGCGGCGGCAGATTCAGATGGTGTTTCAGGATCCGTATGAAAGCCTGAACCCGCGCATGCGGATAGGGGAAGCTATCGCCGAGCCGATGCTGCTGCACGGTCTGGCGACCCGACAGGATGTTAATGCAAGAGTAAGCGCTTTGCTGGAACAGGTCGGGTTATCCGGCGATATGGCCTCGCGTTTCCCGCATCAGTTCTCCGGCGGGCAGCGGCAGCGCGTGTGTATTGCCCGCGCACTGGCGCTGGAGCCAAAAGTGATTATTGCCGATGAATCGGTGTCGGCGCTGGATGTGTCCGTCAAGGCGCAGGTCATCAACCTGATGCTGGATCTCCAGCAGAAGCTGGGGCTGTCATTCCTGTTTATCTCGCACGATATGGCGGTGGTCGAGCGTATCAGCCACCGCGTAGCGGTGATGTATCTCGGTGAAATCGTGGAGATCGGGCCACGTTCGGCGATCTTCGATAATCCGCAGCATGATTACACCCGACGTCTGATTTCTGCGGTACCCGTGCCTGACCCGGACACCCGTCCGGTGCGTCATATCACCAATGATGAATTGCGCAGCCCGGTACGCGCCCCCGATTTCCACCCTCCCGCACGCCGCTATAAGCAGGTCGGGGAAGGGCATTTTGTACTGGAACAGGCGTAGCTTTACCCTTACCTGAATTTGCCATTAATGACGGTTCTTTTGCGTGCGCGTTGCGTACAGCCTGAACCGTCATTCTTTTTCTTCCCTTATCTTCCTTTCTATCGCTGCTGCTGGCGCGCTTCGCCGCCTTCCAACTTCGCTCGGCTCAATTCCTCTGGATGTTGAAATTCGGTAATGCACGATGTTGCAAAACTGCATCAATTGTCCGTTTTGTGATCCATATTGTAGTACAACACATATAAATGGTACTACAATCAAGCCAAGAAAAGAGGGAATGATGCGGTTATTGTGCAACAGTTCGACGACGTCAGGCGGCATGGCGGGTAAAGTAAGTGCAGTGATATCAATCCGTTTTGTCTCGTTGAGGTGATGATGAATAAGCAGGAATTAAGCAAAACCGACCGCATCATTCTGGATATTGGCCAACAGATCGTTGGCGGGAAATACGCTCCAGGCATGCCGTTACCCGCAGAGGCTGAGCTGTGTGAAGAGTTTCAGACTTCGCGCAACATCATTCGTGAAGTGTTCAGAGCGCTGATGGCGAAAAGGCTGGTGGAAGTGAAACGGTATCGCGGCGCATTTGTCGCCGCGCGTAATCAGTGGAATTACCTAGATACCGACGTTCTGCAATGGGTTCTGGCAAGCGATTACGACCCACGTCTGATCAGTGCGATGAGCGAGGTGCGTAATCTGGTGGAGCCGACGATTGCCCGCTGGGCAGCCGAACGGGCGACCTCAAGCGAGCTGGCGGTGATTGAAGCGGCGCTGAACGACATGATTTCCAATCACCAGAATCGCGACGCATTTAATGAAGCGGATATTCGCTTCCATGAGTCGGTATTGGCGGCGGTGCATAACCCGGTGTTACAGCAGTTGAGCGTCGCGATCAGTTCGTTGCAGCGTGCAGTGTTTGAACGCACCTATATGCCGGACGAAGACAACATGCCACGGACATTGCGTGAGCATCAGGATCTCTACGATGCCATTCGGCATCAGGATATTGAAGCAGCGGAGCGGGCGGCGTTGACCATGATCGCCAGCTCAACCAAACGGTTAAAGGACATTACATGAGTGAAAGCTATATCGCCATTGACTGGGGTTCGACCAATCTGCGGGCGTGGCTGTATCTGGACGGCGTCTGTATCGACAGCGTGAAATCTGAAGCGGGCGTCACGCGTTTGAACGGTCAGACGCCGCAGCAGGTTTTTCAGCAGATCGTTGCGCCGTGGCAGCAGCACAACGTGCCTGTCGTGATGGCGGGCATGATCGGCAGCAATGCGGGCTGGCTTTCCGTGCCGTATCTGTCATGCCCAACTCGCCTGACGGACGTTGCCCACCGCCTGACGCGCGTGGAAGAAGCCCAGCCGCTGGCCGCCTGGATCGTGCCGGGGTTGAGTATTGCCAAGGACGATAACTGCAATGTGATTCGCGGTGAAGAAACCCAGTTGATTGGCGCGTATAGCGAATGTCCTTCCTCTCTTTATTTGATGCCGGGAACCCACTCGAAATGGGTGCGGGCCGATGACAGCAACGTGCTGGATTTCCGCACGGTGATGACCGGTGAACTGCATCACCTGTTGATGACGCAGTCGTTAATTGGCGTGGGGCTGACCGAACAGCAGCCGTCCCCCGAGGCTTTCCAGCAAGGGCTGGAGTTAGGCTTTGCCGATGACAATATTATTCGCTGCTTGTTTGAAACCCGTGCGGCGCACGTACTGGGGCGTCTGGAGAAAAGTGCCGTTAGCGACTGGCTGTCCGGGCTGTTGATTGGCAACGAAGTCTCACAAATGCAGCGCCACTATCAGGTGGCGGAGGGAGACTCCATCACGTTAATCGGCTCTCCTGCGCTGACCGCACGCTACGAAAAAGCATTACAACGAGCTGGATTGCGCTGGCAGCAGCTAGATGGCGATCGGGCTTTTCAGGCAGGAATAAGGAGCATTGTTAATGAGTTGGAATACTAATCTTCCCTTGATTGCGATTCTGCGCGGTATCACGCCGGATGAGGTGCTGGAGCATGTTGCGGCACTGCTGGATGCCGGATTCGACGCGGTGGAGATCCCGCTGAATTCGCCGAATCCGTATGAAAGTATTCAACTGGCGGTAGAGCATTTCGGCGATCGCGCCCTGATCGGTGCGGGTACGGTACTCAAACCCGAATATGTCGACAAATTGCAGGAAATTGGCAGCAAGCTGGTGGTTACCCCCAATATTTCTCCCGAGGTGATTCGTCGGGCGGTGGGCTACGGCATGACGGTGTGCCCAGGCTGCGCCACTGCGACGGAAGCCTTCGTGGCGCTGGAAGCGGGTGCGCAATCTCTGAAAATTTTCCCGTCATCGGCATTTGGGCCGGACTACATCAAGGCGCTGAAAGCGGTGCTGCCAAAAGACGTTCCCGTCTTCGCCGTCGGTGGTGTCACGCCAGAGAACCTGAAGGATTACCTTAGTGCGGGCTGCGTCGGTGCCGGGTTAGGCGGCGATCTGTATCGAGCTGGTCAGTCGGTTGACGTCACCGCGCAAAAAGCACATGCATTTGTTAACGCTTATAAGGACGCTGTTCAATGAAAATTACCAAAATCACCACGTACCGGCTGCCGCCACGCTGGATGTTTCTGAAGATTGAAACCGATGAAGGCATTGTCGGCTGGGGCGAACCGGTTATCGAAGGCCGCGCACGTACGGTTGAAGCTGCCGTTCACGAGCTGTCTGATTATTTGATCGGGCAAGATCCGGCACGCATCAACGATATCTGGCAGGTGCTTTACCGCGCGGGCTTCTACCGCGGCGGCCCGATCCTGATGAGTGCGATCGCCGGTATCGATCAGGCATTGTGGGACATCAAAGGCAAGGCGCTGGGTGTACCGGTTTATCAGTTACTGGGTGGACTGGTGCGCGATAAGATCAAAGCGTACAGCTGGGTGGGCGGCGATCGTCCTTCCGAAGTGATCGCAGGCATCAAGAAGCTGACCGACATTGGCTTCGATACCTTCAAGCTGAACGGCTGTGAAGAGATGGGCATCATTGATAACTCGCGCAAAGTGGATGCGGCAGTGGCCGTGGTCGCTGAAATCCGCGAAGCCTTTGGTAACAGCATCGAATTCGGTCTGGATTTCCACGGTCGTGTGGATGCGCCGATGGCGAAAATCCTGATCAAAGAGCTGGAACCGTACCGTCCGCTATTTATTGAAGAGCCAGTGCTGGCTGAACAGGCGGAATACTACCCTCGTCTGGCGGCACAAACTCACCTGCCGATTGCAGCGGGCGAGCGTATGTTCTCACGCTTTGATTTCAAACGCGTACTGGCAGACGGCGGGCTGGCCATTATTCAGCCTGACCTGTCTCACGCCGGTGGTATTACCGAGTGCTTTAAAATTGCGGCGATGGCGGAAGCCTATGATGTCGCGCTGGCACCACACTGCCCATTAGGCCCAATTGCACTGGCTTCCTGTTTGCACCTCGACTTTGTGGCACGTAATGCCGTATTGCAGGAGCAAAGTATGGGCATCCATTATAATAAAGGTGCCGAGCTGTTGGATTATGTTCTCAATAAAAAAGACTTTGCTATGACCGACGGTCATTTCTATCCACTGAATAAGCCAGGCCTTGGTGTGGAAATTAATGAAGAGTTGGTTATCGAACGCAGTAAAAATGCGCCAGACTGGCGTAACCCGGTGTGGCGTTATCCTGATGGTGCCGTTGCCGAGTGGTAATATCCGTCATTCGCGTTGGCTTGCCTGCAACTCAAATGATTTAGGATATAACGAAAACAATAGGTTAGGTGTTGAATAATAAGTAATACATAACGCATTTCCCCGGCGCGACGGAATAGAATAATCATGGATTATCACGAAATACATTATTTCGTGAGGGATTACTTTTTTATTTTATTAGCGTCGGGGAAAGTAATCTTCCATTTATCATGAGTAAGCCATCACCGGGATTTTAAAAATAAAACGCCATGATCAATAAGGGAATGTATTGACTGTGTGCGGTTATTTATTTCATTAGAAAAATAAAGCATATCAACTGCTGGTGTTGTTGATCGTTCAAAAATAGCGGGCAATAAGTATTACCGTCCGTTTAATAAATAACAGGAACATAAGATGGATATGACATTAACTACCCGTCCTACAAAACGGCGTTATTTCACCTTGCTGATGATTTTTATTACGGTCGTCATCTGCTATGTGGATCGTGCCAACCTGGCTGTGGCGTCGGCGCATATTCAGGAAGAGTTCGGCATTACAAAAACACAGATGGGCTATATCTTTTCCGCGTTTGCCTGGACCTATACGTTATGCCAAATACCCGGCGGCTGGTTCCTTGACCGCGTCGGTTCAAAGGTCACCTATTTTATCGCCATCATGGGATGGTCGATTGCCACGTTGCTGCAAGGTTTTGCCACGGGTCTGGCGTCGTTGATTGGTTTGCGTGCGGTGACCGGGCTGTTTGAAGCCCCTGCGTTTCCGACCAATAACCGTATGGTGACCAGCTGGTTCCCTGAGCAAGAACGCGCTTCTGCCGTTGGATTTTATACGTCAGGGCAGTTTGTTGGTCTGGCATTCCTTACGCCATTGCTCATTTGGTTGCAGGAAATCCTGAGCTGGCACTGGGTATTCATCGTCACCGGCGGTATCGGTATTGTTTGGGCAATTATCTGGCACTTTGTTTATCAGCCACCAAAGAAAAGCAAAGGGATTAATCAGGCTGAGCTGGATTACATTGCCGAAGGCGGCGGTATTGTTGATGGTGATGCCCCGACAGAGAAGAAAGCCCGTACGCCGTTAACGGCAGCCGACTGGAAGCTGGTGTTTAACCGCAAGCTGGTGGGCGTGTATATCGGGCAGTTTGCCGTGACCTCTACGCTGTGGTTCTTCCTGACGTGGTTCCCGAACTACCTGACGCAGGAAAAACAGATTAGCGCACTGACGGCAGGCTTTATGACGACGGTGCCTTTCCTGGCGGCGTTTGTTGGCGTGCTGTTATCCGGGTTTGTGGCGGACCGTCTGGTACGTAGCGGAAAATCGATCGGTCTGGCGCGTAAAACGCCGATTATCTGCGGCCTGTTGATTTCGACCTGCATCATGGGGGCGAACTACACGAACGATCCAGTATGGATTATGACGCTGATGGCAGTGGCGTTCTTTGGCAATGGCTTTGCCTCCATCACCTGGTCGCTGGTGTCGTCGCTGGCACCGATTCGTCTGATTGGCCTGACGGGCGGGGTATTCAACTTTGTCGGCGGTCTGGGCGGTATCACGGTGCCATTGATCATTGGCTATCTGGCGCAGGATTACGGGTTTGCTCCGGCACTGACCTACATTGCTGGCGTGGCGCTGGTTGGCGCACTGTCTTACATCTTACTGGTGGGTGAAGTGAGGCGTGTAGGGTAACTCGCGCCCTTCAGAGTTAAGACGAAACCATAACAAAACGGACTTTCCTCTTGATTGAGGAAAGTCCGTTTAATTTTTTGATTGTCTTTTTGTGCGCATTATTTGTAAATAATGGCAGTGCCGCGCAGTTGGTTATCACCGGTAGCAGAGGTGATGGTGAAGGCGTTGGCACCCGCTTTTTCTGCTTTCTGAGCCAGTTGCGCTTGCAGTGAATCCAGGCTGTGTGCCGTTGCGGTGACTACACCCACTTTTTCCAGACTATGAGCCTGTTGTGAAGACACCTGATCGGCAGCGAAAGCACCGAAAGACAGAGTAGAAAGTACGACAGCAGCGGCGAAGAATTTTACGTTTTTCATGTGATGTATCCTGTTCAATGTTGTTTGGAGTGAAAGGTCATTTCCTTTCGATGAAGAGGATATTACGCCGATGCGGAGAGAAGGGAAAACGGAGTGTTTTGAGAATATATGTCAATATTTTTGATGTTAAATTTGGCGATAAGATACACCATCTCGATCGCCAGAGTGACGGTTATATCGCTGCCTGCTGAGGTAACGGCGGTGAGGTGGGTGCCAGTACGCGCTCCAGCACGCGGGCTTCCAGTTCCGCCAGCTTTGCCGAGCCGCGACGCCGTGGTCGGGGTAAATCGACCGTGATGTCCAGCCCCACGCGGCCTTCTTCAATCAGAATAACCCGGTCGGCCAGCGCAATAGCTTCGGACACATCGTGCGTCACCAGTAGCACGGTGAACCCATGTTGGAGCCACAGATTTTCGATCAGGCTTTGCATTTCGATGCGGGTTAAGGCATCCAGCGCACCCAGCGGTTCATCCAACAGCAGCAAACGCGGATGATGAATGAGCGCGCGTGCCAGCGCGACGCGCTGCTTTTGACCACCGGACAGCGCCGCCGGCCAGTCGTTAGCGCGATCCGCCAGCCCGACGGAGGCCAGTGCCTCCTGCGCTTTCTCACGCCAGTTGCCGCGCAGCCCCAGCCCGACATTATCGATCACCTTTTTCCAAGGCAGCAGCCGCGCTTCCTGAAACATCAGTCGCGTGTCGTCTTTTGCGCTGCTGAGCGGCGCGGTGCCGGTTAGTAGTTCGCCGCTGCTGGCCGCTTCCAGCCCGGCGAGCAGGCGCAGCAGGGTGCTTTTGCCGCAGCCGCTGCGCCCGACGATGGCAACAAACTGCCCAGACGGAATGCGCAGTTGCACATCGTTCAGCACGGTGCGGTGGCCGTAGTGCTTGGTGATGGCATCGAGCGCCAGCGGCGTCCCCTTGGTGAGCGGTGACGGTGAATGAGATTGCGTTGCAGAATCGGTAACAACAGTCATGATGCGTCCCCCGATGAGGTTTGATAAGCCGGATTCCAGCGCAGCCAAATGCGCTCCAGCCCCTGAGCGCTGATATCGGCCAGTTTGCCGAGCAGGGCGTAAAGGATGATGGCGACCACCACCACGTCCGTTTGCAGGAACTCGCGGGCGTTCATGGCGAGATAGCCGATGCCGGAGTTGGCAGAAATGGTTTCCGCGACGATCAGCGTCAGCCACATAAAGCCTAGCGCAAAGCGGATTCCGACCATAATGGACGGTAGCGCACCGGGCAGCACCACCTGAGAGAACAGGCTAATACCGGAAAGGCCATAACTACGCGCCATTTCCAGCAGGCCGCGATCGATGTTTTTAATGCCGTGATAGGTGTTGAGATAAACCGGGAACAGCGTACCCAACGCGACCAGAAAAATTTTGGCCGCCTCATCAATGCCAAACCACAAGATCACCAGCGGAATCAGTGCCAGATGGGGAACGTTGCGGATCATCTGCACCGAACTGTCCAGCAGACGCTCGCCCCAGCGTGACAGCCCGGTGATAAAACCGAGCACCAATCCGATGCTGCCACCGATAGCAAACCCGATCAGGGCGCGCCAGCCGCTGATAGCCAGATGCTGCCACAGCTCGCCGCTAGCGATGAGCGACCAGCCTGCGGTAATCACCGAACTGGGCGCAGGTAGAATCCGGTTGGATAGCCAGCCAAATTCGACGGAGACCTGCCACGCGACCAGCAGCATCACGGGGAGCAGGAAAGGCGCAAACCGCTGTGCCAGTGAAGAGAGCGTTCTTGCCATGATCGATTCCTCAGCTTTGCGAGACTTTGCGCGGCACATAACGGTTAGCAATCAGCTCTCCCGCAGTGTTCACCGTATGCAGCGGTGTGGGTTGCTGAGCCAGATCGAGGTGTGGGAACAGCAGTTCGCCCACGCGATACGCCTCTTCCAGATGTGGATAGCCGGACAGAATAAAGGTATCAATCCCGAGATCGGCGTATTCCTGAATGCGTTCGGCCACCGTTGGGCCATCGCCAACTAGCGCTGTGCCTGCGCCGCCGCGTACCAGACCGATGCCTGCCCACAGATTCGGGCTGATCTCCAGTTTGTCCTTTTTGCCGCCGTGCAGGGCCGCCATGCGCTGTTGCCCGACAGAATCGAAACGCGCCAGCGCCGCCTGCGCATCGGCAATGGTTTTTTCGTCCAGATGGGAAATCAGCCGCTCGGCAGCTTGCCAGGCTTCCTCGGTGGTTTCCCGCACGATGACGTGCAGGCGAATGCCGAAGCGAACCTCACGCCCCTGTGCCGCCGCTTTGGCGCGGACTTCCGCCAGCTTTTCTTTAACCTGCTCAGGCGGTTCACCCCAGGTTAGGTAGAGATCGACCTGTTCTGCCGCCAGATTCTGCGCGGCCTCGGAAGAGCCGCCAAAATAGAGCGGCGGACGTGGCTGTTGCACGGGCGGGTAAAGCAGTTTGGCGTCTTTGACCTGAATGTGTTTGCCTGCGAAATCGACGGTTTCGCCTTCCAGCAGCTTGCGCCAGATGTGGGTGAATTCCGCCGAGGCTTCGTAGCGTTCTTCATGGCTGAGGAACAACCCTTCGGCAGCCAGCTCTTCCGGGTCACCGCCAGTCACCAGATTGAACAGCGCTCGGCCGTTAGACAGCCTGTCCAGCGTGGCGGCCTGACGCGCGGCGATGGTGGGGGAAATCACGCCGGGGCGCAGGGCGACGAGAAACTTCAGCCGCTGCGTCACCGGAATGAGCGATGCTGCAACGAGCCAGGAATCTTCGCAGGAGCGCCCCGTCGGCAGCAGCACGCCGCCAAATCCTTGTCGCTCGGCGGCCTGTGCCACCTGTTGCAAATAGCTGTAGTCAACATGACGTGCGCCCTCGGTGCTACCAAGATAGCGACCGTCTCCGTGGGTGGGCAGAAACCAGAATACGTTAAGACTCATGGTGTGAACTCCTTGAACAGTCTTGTTTGGGGTAAGCAAAATGTGTGCGATAGGCGGATTAGTTCGCCTGAGGACGCCAGACGCGCTCTGCGATATTGACCTTCACCGGCACCAGCCGATTTTCATAAAACAGGTCGGCGGTGGATTGCTGTGCCTTGATCGTGGCGGCATCCAGCGGTTCGACGGTGGTCGGTGGGCGATGATCGAGCGCCGTTTCAATCACTTTTTCCGGCAGTCCTACCGCGTTTGCCAGCAGCGTGACGCTTTGTGCCCGGTCACTGATCGTTAAGGCATCCGCCTTGGTCAGCACGTCCAGCACCTGACGAATAAAGGTGCCGTGCGCCTCGGCGTAAGGACGGCCAGCCAGATAGAAGGAGCCGGTTTTCTCCAGCCCGCTGCTGTCGATCAGCACGCGGACGCCGCCTTCCAGCAGCGCGGCAGAATAGTAGGGATCCCAGATTGCCCATGCATCGACGTTGCCTTGCTGGAAGGCCGCGCGGGCGTCAGCTGGGGTCAGGTAGGTCGGTTTGATATCGGTGAATTTCAGCCCCTCGCGTTGAAGCGCCCGCAGCAGCGTGTTGTGCGCGCTGGAGCCTTTCTGGAAGGCGACTTTGCGACCTTTCAGGTCGGCAACGGTTTTCACCGGGCTGTCTTCCCGCACCAGAATCACTTCGGCCTGAGGTTTAGGCGGTTCCACGCCGACATACAGCAGGTCAGCACCGGCGGCCTGCGCAAAAATAGGGGGAATGTCACCGGTGCCGCCTAGATCGATGCTGCCAACATTGAGTGCTTCCAGCATTTGCGGCCCGGCGGGGAATTCAACCCAGCTGATTTTGGTGTTGGGGAACTGCTTTTCCAACAGCTGGTGCGATTTTGCCAGCACCAGACTGACCGAACCTTTCTGATAACCGACGCGTAGCTGCGTCGGTACGCTGTCCTGCGCATAAGCAGTGGACATGAGCAGCACGGCACCAGCGGCCAGAATGGCGGGGAGCTGGCGCAGCCGCGCCGTCACGTGGTTCCATAATGACGCGCTTTCTCCACGTCCTTCCGTTACCGATTGTTTCATCATCAATGACATGCTTATGGCCTCTCCCTTATAACGAAAAATTAAAATACAGCGAGAAAATGCAACATCAGGTGATAAACATAGCAGGGGGACGGTGGGCTTTTTAAATCTCAATTTGTCGTTTTTATAGCCAAAAGTAGAAAATGCCTGAAATCAGTACACTTAGCGTAATAAGCGCTGCAATAGTGGGTTTTACCCGTCATTCACATCTGAAATACGTTTTACATGACCTGCCTCACATTGTTTCCCGCAATGTCTATCATTTCGTGAACCCATTCTCATATATTGTTTTTTTTCATGGAAAACGGTTTCCGTTGTGTTTCCATAGGCGTGTTTCCAATGGATGTATGTCCAATGACCGTGTTTATTCACGATGCTTTTATTGATGACGTTTTTTATTCATAACGTACGTACGACGGGGTGTTGAAAATGAAAAGGATCATGCTTTGTTGTTCCGCTGGGATGTCTACCAGCCTTTTAATGAGAAAGATGAAGGAGGCGGCCAGCGCACGTGGTCTGGACGTTGATATTGCCGCTTACGCCGCCCATGAGTTTGACGAGCAGGTCGGGAAGTATGACGTTGTGCTGCTGGGGCCACAGGTGAAATATATGCTGGCGTCATTCAAGGAGAAAGCCGAGGGAAAAGGCGTGCCCGTGGCAGCGATAGACATGATGGATTACGGTATGCAGCGCGGTGACAACGTGCTGGATTTTGCCTTTTCACTGATCGAAAAATCAGGACAACCGCTATGAGTGGCCTCTATCAGTCGATGGTGAATATCATCGAGCAAAAAATTACCCCGTTGGCAGGTGTGGTAGGGCAACAGCGCCACATCATCGCGATTCGTGATGGTTTTATCGCCGCGCTGCCTTTCATGATCATCGGCTCGTTTATGCTGGTGTTTATCTTCCCGCCGTTTGCACCGGATACCACGCTGGGATTTGCCCGCGCGTGGCTCGATTTCTCCGTTGCCTACCGTGAACAACTGATGCTGCCGTACTACCTCAGTATGGGGGTCATGACCTTCTTTATCTCGGTGGGGATTGGGGCCAGCCTTGGCAAGCATTACAAGCTGGATCCGATCATGACCGGCCTGCTGGCGCTGATGGCATTCTTGCTGGTGGCCGCGCCTTATCACGAGAAGCAAATTTCCACCCAATACTTCTCTGGGGAAGGGATTTTTACCGCGATTCTGACCGCGATTTATGCGGGTGAAGTCTATGCCTGGTTGAAGAAACGCAACATTACGATTCGCCTGCCGAAAGAGGTGCCGACTGGCGTGGCGCGTTCGTTTGAAATCCTCATTCCGGTGCTGGTCATCGTCGCGACGCTGCATCCGTTTAACCTGTTCATCCAATCTGCGACCGGCATGATTATCCCGGAAGCCATCATGCACCTGCTGGCACCGCTGATTTCAGCGTCGGATTCGCTGCCCGCGATTCTGATTTCGGTGTTTATTTGCCAGATTTTGTGGTTTGCCGGGATTCACGGCGCGCTGATCGTCACCGGGATTATGAACCCGTTCTGGATGACCAACCTGGCGCTGAATCAGGCTGCGCTTTCGGCCGGTGCGCCGCTGCCGCATATTTATTTGCAGGGATTCTGGGATCACTACCTGCTGATCGGCGGGGTCGGTTCCACGCTACCGCTGGCCTTTTTGCTGCTGCGTAGCCGCGCGGTTCATCTGCGTACGATTGGCCGCATGGGCGTGGTACCGAGCTTTTTCAACATCAACGAGCCGATTCTGTTTGGTGCACCGATCATCATGAACCCGCTGCTGTTCCTGCCGTTTATTTTCGTGCCGATGGTCAATGCTGTCATTGCCTATACGGCGACGAAGCTTGGCTGGATCGCGCAGGTGGTTTCCCTGACGCCGTGGACGACGCCTGCACCAATTGGTGCATCATGGGCCGCGAACTGGGCATTCAGCCCAGTGATCATGTGTCTGCTCTGCATGGTGATGTCGGCCGCGATGTATTACCCGTTCCTGAAAGTCTATGAGCGCACGTTGCTCAAACAGGAGCAGGAGAAACAACAGCAGGCCGCAGGCGAAGCCAGCGCCAGCGCATAAACACGAGTGAAGCAGAGAGGAACGTATGCACGATCATCTTCAGAACGATTTTCGCTTTCCCGCGAATTTTTGGTGGGGTAGCGCCAGTTCGGCACCGCAAACGGAAGGCGAAAGCCTCAACTATGGTAAAAGCGCCACCGTGTGGGACGAATGGTTTTCCACACAGCCCGGCCGTTTTCACCAGCAGGTTGGGCCGGCGGATACTTCCACGTTTTATCAGCACTGGCGTGAAGATATCGCGCTGCTGAAGACGCTGAATCACAACACGTTCCGAACGTCGATCTCCTGGGCGCGGCTGATTCCTGATGGCGTTGGTGAACCGAATCCGCAGGCGGTGGCGTTTTATAATCAGATCATTGATGAAATGCTGGCGCAGGGCATCACGCCGTTTATCAATCTGTTCCATTTTGATATGCCGATGGTGATGCAGCGGCTGGGCGGCTGGGAAAATCGGGCGGTGGTCGTGGCTTATGCGGGCTATGCGGCGACCTGCTTCCGCCTGTTTGGCGACAGGGTAAAACACTGGTTTACGTTCAATGAGCCGGTGGTGCCGGTGGAAGGCGGATATCTGTATGATTTCCACTACCCGAACGTGGTGGACTTCAAGCGTGCTGCGACGGTCGCGTACCACACTATGCTGGCGCATGCGCTGGCGGTGAGAGCGTATCGCGAGCAGTCTCAGGGTGGGGAAATCGGCATTATCCTCAACCTGACGCCTTCCTACCCGCGCTCCCAACATCCGGCCGATGTCAAAGCGGCTAACATCGCCGATCTGATGTTTAATCGCAGCTTCCTCGATCCCGCGCTGAGGGGCGAATACCCGCAGGAATTGGTCGATCTATTGCACCGATATGGCCAACTGCCGAGCTGCCAACCTGACGATCGCGCGCTGCTGGCCGATGGGATTGTCGATCTGCTGGGGATTAACTACTACCAGCCGCGCCGAATTCAATGCCGCGACAGTCTGGTCAATCCTGATAGTCCGTTTATGCCCGAGTGGTTCTTTTCCAGCTATGACATGCCGGGACGAAAAATGAATCCCTATCGCGGTTGGGAAATTTACGAACCGGGCATCTATGACATTCTGACCAACCTGCGGGTGAACTACGGCAATCCACGCTGCTTTATTTCGGAAAACGGCATGGGCGTCGAGAACGAACAGCGTTTCGACGCCAACGGTCAGATTCAGGATGATTACCGCATCGATTTTGTCCGCGAACACCTGAAGTATGTACACAAAGGGATCGCGGAAGGCAGCAACTGTCTCGGCTACCATATGTGGACGTTTATCGATAACTGGTCGTGGTCGAATGCTTACAAGAATCGCTATGGTTTTGTGCAGCTGGATTTGGCAACGCAAAAGCGCACGGTGAAGAAAAGTGGAAAATGGTTCGCGGCGACAGCGGCCGAAAATGGTTTTCAAGGTACAACGTCGTAAGTCTTTGTTCACTTCGGTGTGGCACTCTGCCACACCGTATTAACCGTCCTTCCAGCTTCCCCACAGTCTCCCTTCCACATAAAAATCACACATAAAAAAACGGCTTGCCCTGATGAGGAGGCAAGCCGGAAAGAGGGTAATACGCGATGTCTTGCAGGTGTTTCTATAATGGCATAGCGGGGTAAAAATTCAGGGTAAACAACGATTAGTTGTAGATTACCGCAGAGCCACGCAGCTGATCGTTACCGGTCGCAGACGTGATGGTATAAGCTTTAGCGCCCGCTTTTTCTGCTTTCGCTGCGAGCTGAGCTTGCAGTGAGCTCAGGTCCTGAGCAGTTGCGGTAACGACGCCCGCTTTTTCCAGGTTCTGAGCCTGTGAAGCAGATACGTATTCAGCAGCAGAAGCACCGAAAGTCATGGTAGCGAGAACAACAGCAGCGGCGATGGTTTTTACGTTTTTCATGATGTCTTATCCTTTTCTGTTTGATAGGTGAAAGGGGGCTGCCCTTTCGATATGAAGAATGTTACGCCGATGCTAATGAATTAAAAAACGGATGTTATTGAGAGAGTCTTTCTATTTTTTTGAATGAAAATATCGGTTGTTGTTTGTTTTTTTTAAATAAAAAACAATAAGTTATACATAAAACTGAAATTGATTTACAAACTATTGACTGGTATTGAATAAGTGGGGTGATGTCTTGTTTGCTGAAGTTCAACTAACGTTTAATGCTGTTTGTCATCAACTTACCAACATTAATTGCTGGTCATGTGATGGAGAGTGGCTAGTTTATGACGTCCGACCTTATGGATCTTCATTCACAGGGCTGACCATTGAGCGAGTACACCTGAAAAGCCGCAAAACCGAGGTAATTTATCGGGCAACGGCGGGTGCGCATGTGGGCGTGGTGACCTGTAGCCCGCAGGAACCGCTGCGCTATGTTTTTATCCACGGGCCGGAAAATCCGGATAGCGAGTGGCAGTATGATTTTCATCATCGCCGTGGAACGATAGTGGCAGATCGCCTGCGTGATGAAGCCGTCACGCTTGATGCCTTCTCCATTACGCCGCCTTATCAGGCTGGGGCGCTGCGCGGCGGCACGCATGTCCATGTCTTCAGCCCGGATGCCAGCCGCCTGAGTTTTACCTATAACGACCATGTACTGCATGAGCATGATCCTGCCTTGAACTTGCGCAATGTTGGCGTGGCCGTGCCGTTACAGGGCGTTATGGTTGAGAAAAATCATCCGCGTGAATATGACGGCAGCCACTATTGTGTGCTGGTCAGTAGAACAACGCCGCAACCGCAGCCCGACAGCGATGAGATCAATCGCGCCTATGAAGAAGGCTGGGTAGGAACGGCGGGCTATATCCGACAGGATGGTTCTCGGCAGCGCTGGGCGCTGGCGTTTATTGGCGATACGCGGGCGGCGGACGGGACAACGGTTCCTGAGATTTTTATCGTCGACTTGCCGGAGGCGCAGGAAGAGTACGCCAAAGCGGGTGATGCGCCACTGGCTGGCACGGCAACGTCAATGCCTACGCCGCCAGCAGGCGTGCAGCAGCGGCGTTTAACGTTTACGCACTCGCGTCGTTATCCTGGTCTGGTGAATCAGCCGCGCCACTGGCTACGTACCTCGCCCGACGGCAGTGAGATTGCTTTCCTGATGCGGGATGAGGCAGGTGTGGTGCAGCTGTGGATGATTTCTCCGAACGGCGGTGAACCAAGACAGGTAACGCGTACGGAACACGGCGTACAGTCGGCCTTTAACTGGCACCCGAGCGGGCGTTCTCTGGCGTTTGTGTGTGACAACAGCATCATGCTGTGTGATGCAAAAAGCGGGGAGCTTACTCGACTGACGGCGCGGACGGACAGCGCACCGAGTGCAGATGCTGTGGTCTTTTCCCCTGATGGGAAACAGATTGCGTATATGCGGGAGATTGACGGTTTTAATCAGCTTTTCGTCGTGGCAACGGCGTAACCGGTACGCGCGCGTTCATGGCGAGTGCGGTGCTATCAAAGCTGATTATGAGGCATGGTGTTATGAGGCATAGTGTTATGCGGCATAGTGGCGAGCTGTGAACTGGCGGTCTGGTTTTGCTCTTCACTGTGCGAAATGCGCTCACGCGTCGACAGTTTGTTCTTATCGCTGCCTGTGCGGTAGTAATCGTAGGGCAGCAGCAGCGTGTCGGCTACCGCCGAGAACGGCAGGTCGATAGCGACCAGCGGCATCATCGCCCAACTGGTATCGTCGTCACGCAGCATATCCACACTGGCGCGCGTGCCGGAATAGTATCCCTGATCGCTTCCGGTATGCGTCATCACGCTGGAGCAACCGCTGGTTGCCACCGCACCGCTACCGGTAATGATGAAAGAGAACAACGCACTTTTCAGTAAGGTCATATTCCTGTCCATTAAGAACCGCTGCCAGAGCGGGTCAAAGCCTAATACTGGTCACTTAAGTCCGTTTTTAGGGGAAACACAGGGGGAGGTTCCCGCAGGGACGCCTCACCCCTGTGGTCGCCCCGTGTATCTCAATGCTTAAACGATCGGCATGAGGTCAAAGCCTGTCTATCTTGAGTGTATGTGATAACGCCCACTGTGTGAGTGAATATTGCATGAAACCCAGCGATTTTTCCTTTTTGCCTCTTGAAAGTCTGAGGGGGGTCACCATATTGATGATAAGCCGGAAGAAAAACGATACGCCGTCAGGGTATCTGTCCCGGCTGTGAACCTGTCCTTATAAGGAAGGTAAAAATAAATCCTCGCTGCATGTTTAGGAGGCTGTTTTATGCGTAACCCCGATTTTTCCCCACTGTACCGTTCTGCTATTGGTTTCGATCGCCTGTTCAATCTATTAGAAACCGGCCAGACCCAGAGTAACGGCGGCTATCCTCCCTACAACGTCGAACTGGTTGACGAGAACCAATACCGCATTGCGATTGCCGTAGCCGGCTTCGCCGAGCAGGAACTGGACATCACCGCGCACGACAATTTATTGATTGTAAAAGGTGCCCACGCCGGTGAGCAGGTTGCCCGCAACTACCTGTATCAGGGGATTGCCGAGCGCAACTTCGAGCGTAAATTCCAACTGGCCGAACATATTCAGGTAAAGGGTGCCAATCTGGAAAACGGGCTGCTGTATATCGATCTCGAACGTATCGTGCCGGAAGCGATGAAGCCGCGTCGGATTGAAATTAAGTAAACCAACATCACGTTATTTGCACGAATCGCGCATTGCCTGAAATGGTAGCGCTGTGAATGAACGCTTCGTCTGCCGAATGGGGACGACGCCAGCTATGGCATCGTGGCTGGCATAAGGTACGCCCACAGGGGCATCACTTATCTCGCTTCTTAGAAGGAGTCATATTATGCGTAACTACGACTTATCACCTTTACTGCGTCAGTGGATCGGTTTTGACAAATTAGCCAGCTCAATGCAGGGCAGCCAGGAACCGATTGATTTTCCTCCGTATAATATCGAGAAGAAAGACGACAACCACTACCGCATCACGCTCGCGCTGGCGGGGTTCCGGCAGGCCGATCTGGATATTGAAGTGGAAGGCCCGCGCCTGACGGTGAAAGGCAGTCCGGCACCGTCCGAAAAAGCCGTGGAATATCTGCATCAGGGGCTGGTGTTTAAACCTTTCACGCTGAGCTTTACGCTGGCCGAACACCTGCATGTGTCCGATGCACATTTTGAAAATGGTCTGCTGCATATCGATCTGGTGCGTGACGTGCCGGAAGCCTTGCAGCCTCAGCGTATCGCCATCGGCGGTGGGCGTCCGGCCTTGAACCAGCAGTCTGCTGACGACGCGTCATAACGCGACATCCATGTCATTTGTTTGATGATTTCCCGCGCTCGTATCATTACGGGCGCGGTTTTGTGTTGCCCGCCACGTTTCCCTCTCCGGCATTCTGCCAGAATCAAAAATAGCAGCAGTGGCATTTCCCAATAAAAACGTCCGCAAAGGATATGGGCATGAGTGATATCGCACTTACTGTGAGTATGCTGGCGCTGGTGGCGGTTCTGGGGTTATGGATCGGCAACTGGCGGATTTACGGCGTTGGTTTAGGGATTGGCGGGGTCCTGTTCGGTGGGATCATCGTCGGGCATGTTGCCCATCAGTACCAGATTCAACTGAATGATGACATGTTGCACGTCATCCAGGAGTTCGGGCTGATCCTGTTTGTCTATACCATTGGCATTCAGGTCGGGCCGGGTTTCTTTTCCTCTCTGCGGGTATCTGGCCTGAGCCTGAATGCGTTTGCTCTGCTGACGGTGTTCCTCGGCTGCGTGGTGACCGTGCTGCTGCACAAGCTGCTCAATATTCCTTTGCCCATTATCCTCGGTATTTTCTCTGGCGCGGTGACCAACACGCCTTCGCTCGGCGCGGGTCAACAGATTCTGACCGATCTTGGGTCGAGTTCGGCATTGGTGAACCAGATGGGAACAGGCTACGCAATGGCGTACCCGCTGGGGATCTGCGGCATTTTACTGGTGATGTGGCTGATGCGTGTCCTGTTCCGCGTGGCGGTGGAGAACGAGGCAAAGCAGTTTGAAGTCAGCAACGGTTTGAATCATGAGCAACTGCACACGATGAATGTGTCGGTGACGAATACCAATCTGCAAGGGCTGGCGATTCAGGATGTGCCGATTCTGAACCGCGACACCATCGTCTGCTCCCGCCTGAAACGCGGTGATGAACTGATGGTGCCGTCGCCGCAGACGCTGATCCAACTGGGCGATTACCTGCATCTGGTTGGTGCGAAAAACGATCTGGAACAAGCGCGTTTGGTCATCGGCAATGAAGTTGAGACATCGCTCTCGACGCGCGGAACGGATTTGCACGTTGAACGCGTAGTGGTGACGAATGAGAAGGTGCTGGGACGCAAGATTCGCGAACTGAATCTGAAGCAAAACTATGATGTGGTGATCTCGCGCCTGAATCGTGCGGGCGTCGAGCTGGTCGCCAGCAATCAGGCCAGCCTGCAATTTGGCGACATTCTGAATCTGGTCGGACGAAAAGCGGCGATTGATGCCGTCGCTGATATCGTGGGAAACGCGCAGCAAAAACTCCAGCAGGTACAAATGTTGCCCGTCTTTATCGGCATTGGGTTAGGTGTCCTGCTGGGGTCGGTACCGCTGATGATTCCCGGTTTTCCCGTCGCGCTGCGGCTCGGGCTGGCGGGGGGGCCGCTGGTGGTCGCGCTGGTGCTGGGGCGCATTGGCGGGATCGGTAAACTTCACTGGTTTATGCCGCCCAGCGCGAACTTGGCACTGCGTGAGCTCGGCATTGTACTGTTCTTATCGGTGGTGGGGCTGAAATCCGGCGGTGACTTCGTCGAGACGTTATTGAACGGCGACGGGGTGTGGTGGATTGGCTATGGCGCGCTGATTACCATTGTGCCGCTGCTGCTCGTCGGCATACTGGCGCGAACGCTGGGTAAGATGAACTACCTGACGCTGTGCGGCATGCTGGCGGGCTCTATGACCGATCCGCCTGCGCTGGCGTTTGCCAATGGGCTACACCCGACCAGCGGTGCGGCGGCGCTGTCCTATGCGACGGTTTATCCGTTGGCGATGTTCCTGCGAATTATGTCGCCGCAGTTACTAGCCGTACTTTTCTTGACCCTCTAAATGTTATCAGCTGGATAAAAACTACTATTTTCTCGCCGAATAATGGTGATTTATTTCTTTATTTTTGAATAGCGGAATACCTGAGTGAAAAAATAAGGAATGGATAACTGACTGTCTGGAAAAGAATTATATTACCACTATTAGATATAAGGTTTTTTTATCATTGATTTGTCGTTAACTTCGTTAATTTTATGTTCTTTAAATGTCAATTATTATTGAATTTTAAGGGTTTTTTATCAGGAAATTAAAACCATGATGGTTTCTTAAATAAATTAATGAACCCCTTTAGTAACTAAAGTTACGCTATTTTGTAGGCGCATTATAATACTATCTCTTCATTAATCACTTGATTTGATAAGACGAGAGAAGCACCCTGAACCCTTGTTTTCTCGTCTTTTTTTCCGCAGATGATTCCTGTTGCGTTGTTTTCAGCAGGGTGACGAAGGAAGAATAACGAAATACCCACTCCTCCGCACGGGACATCCGCCGTGAATATCTCCTGAATAATTTGAGTGCAGTACGCTCGCGGCTCAAAAATGACGGGGATATGCCCTAAATAATTCGAGTCGCAGGAAGGCGGCAACCGCACGAATCCCCAGGGGCTTACATCAGTAAGTGACTGGGGTGAGTAAGGGAAGCCAACGCATATGCGGCTCGAAGTATGACGGGAAATACAGAATCCGTTTTAATGAAGAGTGGTGTTCTTATGTCTGCGAATAACAGCAGGTTGATAAAGCTTCTAGTTATCCTTTGTATCGCCGGTGGCTTATGGTTATTGCCGGTTCCTGATGGGGTTAAACCCGATGCCTGGCATCTGATGGCGATTTTCATTGCCACAGTTGTCGGTCTGATTCTCTCTCCTTACCCGCTTGGCGCGATGGCGATGTTCAGCCTGACCTCGGTCGCCATATTAGGGTTACTACCCATTAAAGATGTGCTGGCGGGCTTTAGCGATCCCACCATTTGGATGATCGCCTGCGCCTTCTTTATCTCTCGCGGCTTTATCAAAACCGGCTTTGGCCGACGCATTGGTCTGCTGTTCATCAGCAAGCTGGGGAATAGCTCTCTCGGTCTGGCGTATGGTCTGGTGTTTACCGACCTGATGTTCGCTCCTGCGATGCCTTCTACGTCTGCACGCTGCGGTGGAATCATCACTCCGCTGTTCCGGTCCATTGCCGAAGCCTATGACTCCACGCCGGAAAAAGGCACGCAGCGTCGCATTGGTGCGTTTCTGGTGCAGTCCATTTTCCAGTGTAACGCCGTGACTTCCGCGATGTTCATGACCTCCATGGCGGGTAACCCGATGGTGGCGAAGCTGGCTTCCCAGTTTGGTATTCACATCAGTTGGACGGACTGGGCGTTGGCGACACTGCTGCCGGGCTTCCTGTCTTTGGCGCTGATTCCTTACCTGATCTACCGTTTCTATCCGCCTGAACTGAAGAAAACCTCAGAAATGCGTGCGATCGCCGTCGAAAGACTGCGTGAAATGGGCAAAATGACCCGCGACGAGTGGGTGGTGCTGGGCGTGTTCCTGGGTCTGGTGACCTTCTGGGTGCTGGGTTCCACGCTGAATATCGATGCAACCCTGACCGCGCTGGCGGGCCTGAGCGTGCTGTTGCTCAGCCGTGCGCTGACTTGGGACGACGTAGTCAGCGAGAAAGAAGCCTGGCACACCGTGGTGTGGTTTGCCGTACTGATGACGCTGGCTGGCCAGCTCAACAAGATGGGCCTGATTGCCTGGCTGGGCGGATTGGCCGGTAATGCGGTGAGCGGGATGCACTGGCTGCCAATGCTGGGTCTGCTGCTGCTGGTTTACTACTACAGCCACTACCTGATGGCGAGTGCGATTGCCCACATCAGCGCCATGTATGCAATTTTTGTCTCTATCGCGCTGGCAGCTGGTGCGCCGCCGATGCTGACCGTACTGGTATTCGGTATCTTCAGTAACCTGTTTATGTCCACGACTCACTACTCCAGTGGCCCGGCACCAATTTTGTTCGGTACTGGCTACGTGCCGCTGGGAACCTGGTGGAAGATCGGCTTCCTGGTCAGTCTGGTCATCATCCCTATCTGGCTGGGTGTTGGCGGAATGTGGTGGAAACTGCTCGGTTTCTGGTAAACGCAGTACTGCTGGCTTTCCTGATGCGAAACATTCCTGACACAAAAAATGTACCGCAACGTTAAGCCTGATTTCCTTTCTTCAAGCCTACGCCCTGTCCTTGTGACGGGGCGTATGCATCACGGCACGCGAAACGCGACGAAACAGTATAAGATAACGGTGTGATGATGGTGGTTTCGGAGAGTGACATGGGCAAGAAAAAGGCACCACTAAAGCTGGGAACATCGGTGTTTCTGATGGTGTCAGTTGTGCTTGGCGCGGTGTTGCTGGTGGTCTATTCCTTGCTGTTTTTTCGTATTAATCAGCTTTCAGAAGATCATCTGCGAGAAAAAGCCTTTGCCATTGCTCGCACATTTGCAGCCTCTCCCGTGGTTATTGATGAACTTAAAGGGATTGGTCGGCCTGAGGAAGTGCAGGCGGCTGCGGAGACGATTCGTCAGCGTAATCAGCTGCTCTTCGTCACCGTCACGGACATGGATACGGTGCGCCATAGCCACCCTGAACCAGAAAGAATTGGTGAGCATTTTGCCGGTCGGGATATTTATCCGGCGCTGCTGGGCATGGAAAATACTGCCATCAACCGGGGTACGCTCGATCCCGCGCTGCGGGTCTTTACGCCGGTTTTCGACAGCAACCATAAGCAGGTTGGTGTCGTCGCGCTGGGGATCGCTTTAACCAGCGTGCAGAAGGTGATCAGCGATAACCGTTGGATGATTCCCTGGACGCTATTGGCGGGGGCGCTGGTCGGCTGGCTGGGCACGTTGATTCTGGTGAAGGTGCTCAAGCGCATTATGCTGGGATTCGAGCCGTTTGAGATCTCGAACCTGTTTGAACAGCGTAACGCGATGCTCAAACACATCAAAGAAGGCGTTATCGCGGTCGATCAGCATGGTCGGATTACGGTCATCAATGATGAGGCGCGACGGCTTTTCCGGCAGAATAAGCCACAGGGCAGTGAAACGCCGGCTTCGAAGCCAGCTGAACGCGTCAGCGACCAGTGGCTTGAACATCTGCACCTGAAGCAGGTACTGGAGAGTGGTACGCCGCGACGCGATGAGGAAATTAACTTTAACGGTCACCTGCTGCTGACCAACACCGTTCCGGTTTTTGTGAAGGGCGACATTATCGGCGCGATTGCGACATTCCGTGATAAAACGGAGATCAGCCAGTTGCTGCAACGATTGAGCGGGATGTCCTACTATGCGGATGCGCTGCGGGCGCAGTCGCATGAGTTTATGAACAAGCTGCACGTTATCCTGGGGATGCTGCACTTAAAATATTACTCGCAGCTGGAAGATTATATCCTGAAGACCGCCAATAATTATCAGGCGGAAATTGGTTCGATTATTCGTAAAGTGAAATCGCCAGTGATTGCCGGCTTCCTGTTGGGTAAAATCAACCGCGCACGCGATCTCGGCATTACACTCTCCATCAGCGAAGAGAGTCTGCTGCCGGATACCGATGATGTCGATGCAACGAATGAATTGATTACCGTGTTGGGTAATCTGATTGAGAATGCGATGGACGCGATTGATCGGCAGGAAAACTGCGAAATCAGCGTGAGCTTCCATCATCAGAATGGCCGCCTTCACTGTACCGTGGGGGATGACGGTCCCGGCATTTCGCCGGAGAGTCAGGCGCGCATTTATGAACAGGGATTCTCTACCAAAGGCAGCGGGCGCGGTATCGGCCTGTACCTGACCAAGCAGAGTCTGGAGAAGATTGGCGGCACTATCGAGTTTGAATCAGAACCTGAGGTGTACACCCAGTTTTTCGTTACTATTCCTTATCAAGCAAGGCTGTTTGACCATGATTAATGTACTGATTGTTGATGACGATGCCATGGTTGCAGAGCTTAACAAATCTTATCTGAACCAGGTTTCTGGATTTAGCTGCTATGCGACCGTCCCCACGTTGCAGCAGGCGCGAAACCTGCTGATGCAACCTGACTCGGAAATCGATTTGGTACTGCTGGATATTTATATGCAGCAGGATAATGGACTGGACCTGCTGCCGACTATCCGTGAATTCAGTGAAAAGACGGACGTCATCATCATCTCGTCTGCCAGCGATGTATATACCATCAAAAAAGCGCTGCACTACGGCGTGGTGGACTATCTGATTAAGCCTTTCCAGTTCTCGCGTTTCGAACAGGCGCTGACCGCCTATCGCGAAGAGGCGAACTTGTTCAAGCACCGCGATTTTGTTGGGCAGTCGGATATTGATAACCTGATTCGTCGTACCAGCAGTAGCACGGTTAGCGAACGTAAGAAATTGCCGAAAGGGCTGACCAGCCTGACGCTGCGTACCGTCTGCGAGTGGATTGAGGGCAATCAGGGCATCGAGTTCTCTACCGAAATGCTGGCGAACGCGATTGGTATCTCCCGCGTCTCCTGCCGTAAGTATCTGATCTACCTTTCTGACACCGGCATCCTAACCACCAACATCCTGTACGGCTCAACCGGTCGACCGGTTTATCTGTATCGTCTGCTGCCGGAAAAGCAGGACTCTCTGCGCCAATACTGTGAATAAAAGGCTGTGAATAAATAGCGCTGAATAAGGCAAGCAGAAACAGAAACGAGGCGGGAACGATCCCGCCTTGTGCTATCACAATTCAGTGATGATGAAACCAAATGGAGTTGGTTGAGTGGAACACGATAAATTTATGCAGTACGGCCGCGGATTGGGGCTATGGCGGAACCCACGGGAAAATATTAAGCCTGAACCAGAAAATTATTTCAGGGATGACCCGATTTACCTTACATCCTCAAAAGGGGAATGGGTTAATCAGATTCAAGAGTGCAAAAAAGAAAATAACCCGTTAGAGAATGGCGTATTTATCTGGACAGAAACTAAGGGGACTGGTCACGCCTTTGTCTCTGTGCATGAGGGTAATAGTGCTTCTGTTTTCACTTATGGTCGATTCGGTAGACGGTCTGGTATTGTCGGGGCTGTCGGCGATGGCATCTTAAATTTTTTGCAGTTTGAAGATGCCAGAACATATTACCGAGAAGAACTGTACAAGATGGAGGCGAAGGTATTCATCATTACAGATGCAGATCCTACGATTGCAAGAATGTATTTTGAAAAGTTGTGGCGTTCAGGCGGAAAGACAAAAGAAACTCCATCTATGAGGGATCGTACCAAAAGAAATGGCCACACAATTGATCAATATGATGTTACCGGCGTGAACTGTACAACCCATGCTACAAAAGGTGTGAAGATTGCGGGATCACAAGTATTTGAGGGAGGATATACCACTCACTCTCAGATACGGATTAATTACGAAGAGGATTTTGCCGTACCGGTATCGCTACAGCGGTATTTAGAACGAAAAAGCGCTGAGTCATCGATGCTTGTTGTTGATATGACGAATGAGTTTAGAAAGCAGTACCCGAATACTGATAACTACACACCGATAAGTGAAAAAAACCTTGAGATGATTGTAAATAGAGGCGTTTCTGAAATTGCCTCTGGTGTTGGCAGGATGTCGCCTTATTCTGGTGGTACTGTCGGTGGGTTATTAGAAGGGATGCATGATGTTAACAAGTAAGTGCAAGTCATTTATTCGATGGGTTAGTATTGCCCTTGTCTCTCTATTTTATTATCTACTGGTCGGTGGTGTTGGTGCGATTTCCTTTGATAAGGATATTATGTATTTTTCAGAAAAAACTATATCTGTTGAATATCACAGAGCTAGCCTGGAAATTATGCAGGAACATACTAATTCGGTGTATTTAGCTGCGTTCATCGCTTTTCCCATCTGCGTGGCTCTGATTCTGATCATCTTCAAAAAGGTTAGGTAGTTGCGTTAAGCCAATCAATTACTAATGGCTGCTGCCAGTGGCATTTTTGCGGGTTGGATTCGAGCCGGCAGTGATCGGAACAGGTGCTGCTGTCGGACCGAACAGAGTCGTGCATGCAATAAGGTTTCACCTTATTCTGGTGATACTATCGGTGGGTTATTAGATGGGGCGCACGATGTTAACAAGTAAATGCAAGACGTTTATTCGATGGTTTAGTATTTGCCTTGTCTCTTTTTTTTATTTGATAAGCATTGCTCTTTTTTCTTTTGGACATGTTCAAGATAAGGAAAGAATGGTTTTTGTATCTGATAAAACAGTGCCAGTTGAATACCATTTTGCGATATTAGCTGATATGCGAGAGTCTATGGATTCCATGTATTCAGCTGTATTAATTGGTTTTCCTGTGTGTATGCTCCTGATCCTGATCATTTTCAAAAAAGTTAGATAGTTGCGGTAAGTCAAATCGTTACCAATATCTGCTGCCGGAAAAGCAGGACTCGCTGCGCCAGTACTGTGAATAAAAGGCTGTGAATAAATAGCGCTGAGTAAATAAAAACGCCACGGTAATCACCGTGGCGTTTTCGTTAGTGGGGAACCGTGGTTGGGTTAGACAACCCAGCCCAACAGCAGCGTTGCGGCGATGACGGTAGATGCGCCGCCGATACGGGTAGCGATCTGTGCGAACGGCATCAGAGACATACGGTTAGAAGCGGACAGAATCGCCACATCACCCGTACCACCCAGCCCGCTGTGGCACGTGGTCACGATGGAGGCTTCAATGGGGTACATATTCAGGTAAGGCGCAATCAGGAAGCTCACCAGCGCCATGGACAGCACCACAGAACCACAGACGATGACATAACCCACAGAGAATACTGCGACAACGCTTTCCAACGGGATATACAACATGCCCAGCCCGATCATCAGCGGCCATACCAGAGAACTGGAGACGAACTTGTAAACGCTGTGCGCGCCAGTTTCCATAATCGCAGGAATTACGCGTCCGTATTTGCAGAAGACGGCGATCAGAATCATCAGAACGGGTCCTGGGATGTGTACCAGTTTCTCAAACAGGCCACCGACGATGAAGAAGGCGCAAATCATCAACAGTCCGCCACCCATCAGGTGAAAATCGACCGGTTTTGGCGCTTCGTTTACGGCAAACATTGCATTGTCTTCATCGCTGCGAACCAGACGGCCTTCGCCGTTCAGATCTTTGCGGCGCATACCCAGACGGGATAGCACGCCAGCACACAGAATCGCGAAGATGTTACCGACGACGGCTGCGGGCGCTAGCTGAGCGACATAGACATCTGGGCTTTGTCCCAGAATCGCAGAATAGGCTAAGGATAACGGCAGGATGCCTTCACCAATGCCGCCACCGATAATTGGCACGATGATGAAGAAGAAAGTGTGATAAACGCTGTAGCCGCACAGTTTACCAACCAGCAAACCGGTTGCCAGCGCGGTTGCGGTGCCGATAACCAGCGGGACGAACATGCGCACCATCCCCTGAATCAGGATTTTGCGGTTCATACCCAGAATACTGCCGACCACCAGACAGGCGATGACGAAATACAGGAAGTTCGCCTCTTTCATCAGCAGGTGGACGGTTTTCATGGTGTTGTCGTTGAACAGCTCAAAATACACCATAACGGAAGGCACCATCAGGCACAGAATGGCCGGGCCGCCGATATCTTTGAACACGGGAATGTTGCTGCCAATGTGTGCCAGCAAAAAACCCATCGTCATGATGACGGCGAAACCGCCAATCATATTTTTAGGCAAATATCCTTCGTAGGCCGCGATAGCGACAATGGCGGCAATCGCCATAAAAAGCGCAACGGGAACGGAGCCGATTTTCTTTTTAAAAAAGCCTCCGATAAACGATTCTTGTGTTTCCAGAGCGAGATCGTTCTCACATAAAATATCAGTTTCAATTTTTTTCATTATATTCACCCTGCTAGGACAGTTGGTACAGAAAGAAATTACATACCTGCCGTTTTATATCGTTGCGATATTGGTAATGCATCGTTATCGACGCATTTTATTGGCTTTTTTCTCGCCGATATCTGTGTGACTATCGAACGTCGCTATGCCAATGACGGCGGGATGTTTATTATCAGAAAGTAGAAAAATTCGTTTTTTTGTTTTTTATCAGTTAGTAACAAAAAGATAAGGAATGGTTGATGTTATTTAACAATGAATCATGTTGGAGAGTAATCTAGCATGAGGGAATGTTAAAAATAATACGTTAATTACGTATTTGTGAACTTATCAGCAACTCTATTTTAAATAACTTATATTATTTTTTTGTAATTAAAATAATTTATTGAGAGGGTGTGGGGAATTAAAACAGAAGGAGAGGTAAATCACAGAGTGAAAATACCACTTTATGAGAATAAGTAAATAGCGTGTTTTCATTTTAGTGAAAATATTTATTTAACTAAAATAGCCAGGTAATTATTGAGCGATATCATTGTTTCGCTGGCCGTCGCCCTGACGACGCTGCCGCAGGACAAAATGCGTTCTCGACCCTATGTCAGTTGCCTTTTTATCTATGCTTTATCTAACGGGTGTATCCAGCAACGGATCTCTGGTAACGGCTATCCCACAGATAAAAAACGATGTAGAGCGCGTTTGCTGCCCGTTAAAGGAGGGGGAAACAACGCTTTTTATGTCGCATAGAGTTTTTTTATGTAGCGTAGATAGTCATTTGTCTACTTATGGTGCCGTGGTAAATATCAGAATTTCTTATTATCTGTCAGAGTTTTCACCTGTTGTTAACGTTTTTAACAAAAAATAGTGCTCAAATCTTGGACATGTAAGACCAGATGACTATAGTTTTTTTAATGGTGATAATTTCTTTATGTCCGCAATGTATCAGTTTCTATCGCTGTTTTTTCATCAAAAGACAGAGAATATGCCTTACTTGAGGTGATGAACTTGTATTTTCTCTTTTAAGAAAATGTAAGGAAATTTTGTAAATCCTTACAGCTTATATTGACGTCACCGCCATCTGTTGAGAAATTGAGGGCGTCATAGGGATATAAGGAGGAAAGCAGCGGCTTGTCTGAATGATTCTACGTCTTCATCCAGCATCCGTGAGCGGGTTGTGGCGCGTCAAGGTATACGTTGTAGTTATTATGACTATATCCAACAGCGTGACGGCCATCGGTTTTGGTAACCACCTTTCCTCTCCCTCATTATTTGAATTTTGCCTTCGGGCGACAGGGTACAGACCACAGCTCGTAAAAAATACAGGTCTGGCCAACCATACCCAATTGATTTCGAGATGCAGGACGGAATATCAGCGCTGTTAACCACTGTGCGTTTAACGACAGTATTAACGCGTATGCAGCTTGGAGTATGGCGGGTATAGCACACAACATCATCCACAATGGAGCACAAGTAATGGAAAAATCCCTGGTTAAATCAAGGGTGTTGAAGTTCGGCCTTGGCTTGCTCGCCATGTCCGTCGCTGCAGGCGTTCAGGCAAAGACGCTGGTGTACTGCTCAGAAGGCTCCCCAGAAGGTTTTAACCCGCAGCTGTTCACCTCCGGTACAACGTTTGATGCCAGCTCTATTCCTATTTATAACCGCCTGGTGGAATTTAAAGACGGCACCACGGACACCGGTCCGGGTCTGGCTGAAAAATGGGATATTAGCGAAGACGGCAAAACCTATACTTTCCATTTGCGCAAAGGCGTGAAATGGCAAGACAGCAAGGACTTCAAACCTTCTCGTGAATTCAATGCCGATGACGTGATTTTCTCCTTCATGCGTCAGCAGGATGCCAACCATCCGTACCACAAAGTATCTGGCGGCAGCTATGAATACTATCAAGGTATGGGTATGCCGGAACTGGTCAGCAAAATCGAAAAAGTCGACGACTACACCGTCCGCTTTGTGCTGAACCGCCCTGAAGCGCCGTTCCTGGCAAACCTGGCGATGGACTTCGCTTCCATCCTGTCGGGGGAATATGCGGATCAGATGTTGAAAGCTGGTACGCCAGAGAAGGTTGACCTGAACCCAATTGGTACAGGTCCGTTCCAACTGCAACAGTACCAGAAAGATTCCCGTATTCTGTACAAAGCCTTTGAAGGCTTCTGGGGCACCAAGCCGGGTATTGACCGTCTGGTCTTCTCTATCACGCCAGATGCGTCTGTACGTTACGCCAAGCTGCAAAAAGACGAATGCCAGATCATGCCGTATCCAAACCCGGCCGATCTTGCCCGCATGAAAGAAGACAAAAACATCACGTTGCTGGAAAAGCCGGGCTTGAACGTCGGCTACCTGTCTTACAACGTTGAGAAAAAACCGCTGGATAACGTCAAGATTCGCCAGGCGCTGAACTATGCAGTGAACAAGTCTGCCATCATTGAGGCGGTCTATCAGGGTGCTGGTCAGGCCGCGACTAACCTGATCCCGCCGACTATGTGGGGCTACAACAACGACGTTAAAGACTACAGCTACGATCCTGAAAAAGCGAAAGCACTGCTGAAAGAAGCAGGTATGGCTGACGGTTTCTCTATCGACCTGTGGGCAATGCCAGTACAGCGTCCGTACAACCCGAATGCTCGTCGTATGGCGGAAATGATCCAGTCCGACTGGGCGAAAGTGGGCGTGAAAGCCAAGATCGTCACTTACGAGTGGGGCGAGTATCTGAAGCGCGCGAAAGACGGCGAGCACCAGACCGTGCTGATGGGCTGGACTGGCGACAATGGGGATCCAGATAACTTCTTCGCGACCCTGTTCAGCTGTGACGCGGCCAAAAATGGCTCCAACTACTCCAAGTGGTGCTACAAGCCGTTTGAAGATTTGATCCAACCGGCGCGCGCTGTTTCCGATCACGAAAAACGTATTGAGCTGTACAAGCAGGCGCAGGTTGTGATGCACGATCAGGCTCCGGCGCTGATTGTTGCGCACTCCACCGTGTACGAGCCAGTGCGTAAAAACGTGAAAGGTTATGTGATTCAGTCGCGTGGCGTGCATAGCTTCAACAACGTGACGTTGGATTAAGTCAGCCACTCGTTTTTCACGGACATTAAAAACCCCGACCTTGCGGTTTCTCGTTAGAGGAGCCGTGGAGGCGGGGTTTCTTGCCCGTTAAATTTTATGGTGGGCCGTCGTACACGACGTTTAAAATCGTTCCTGACGATTTTTTATGCTGTGAGCAATGATAAGCCTGATGGCCAATGAGCCAACGGGCATGAATAGAGAGTTCGGGATATGTTGCAGTTCATACTCCGGCGTTTGGGACTCGTTATCCCAACGTTTATTGGTATCACCCTATTGACCTTCGCATTCGTGCACATGATTCCGGGCGACCCGGTGATGATCATGGCGGGGGAACGAGGCATCTCCGCCGAGCGCCATGCGCAATTGCTGGCTGAAATGGGGCTGGATAAGCCGCTTTGGCAGCAATACCTCCACTATATTGGCGGTGTGATGCAGGGCGATCTGGGGATCTCCCTAAAGAGTCGTATCCCCGTGTGGGAAGAATTTGTGCCTCGCTTCAAAGCGACGCTGGAACTGGGTATCTGCGCGATGATGTTTGCTATCGCAGTGGGGATTCCTGTTGGCGTGTTGGCTGCGGTCAAACGTGGTTCCATTTTCGATCATACCTCTGTTGGCCTGGCGCTGACGGGCTACTCCATGCCTATCTTCTGGTGGGGCATGATGTTGATTATGCTGGTCTCCGTTCAGCTCAACCTGACGCCCGTTTCGGGGCGTATCAGCGACACGATTTTCCTCGATGACAGCATGCCGCTGACTGGCTTTATGCTGATCGATACTCTGTTCTGGGGCGAGGAAGGCGATTTCATCGATGCCGTTCAACACATGATCCTGCCTGCCATCGTGCTGGGCACCATTCCACTGGCGGTGATTGTGCGTATGACGCGTTCTGCCATGCTGGAAGTGCTGGGTGAGGACTACATCCGCACCGCCCGCGCTAAAGGGCTGAGCCGTCTGCGTGTGATTGTCGTGCACGCGTTGCGTAATGCGATGCTGCCGGTGGTAACGGTGATTGGTTTACAGGTCGGCACCATGCTGGCCGGGGCGATCCTGACGGAAACCATTTTCTCTTGGCCGGGGCTGGGACGGTGGTTAATCGATGCGTTGCAGCGTCGTGACTATCCGGTGGTTCAGGGCGGCGTACTGCTGGTGGCAACCATGATCATTCTGGTGAACCTGCTGGTCGATGTGCTCTACGGTGTGGTTAACCCACGCATCCGTCACAAGAAATAAGGGGAAGGCTAAGATGACACACGTCACTGAACCTGTTGTAAATAGCGCACCGAAGCCGATGACCCCGCTACAGGAATTCTGGCACTATTTTAAACGTAACAAAGGGGCGGTCGTTGGCATGGTGTATGTCGTGCTGATGCTGATTATCGCCATTGGTGCCAACGTACTGGCGCCGCATGCGCCTGCTGAGCAGTTCCGCGATGCGCTGCTTCGTCCGCCGGTCTGGCAAGAGGGCGGAAGCTGGCAGTTTATTCTGGGAACGGACGACGTCGGGCGTGATGTTCTATCCCGTCTGATGTACGGTGCACGCCTGTCGCTGCTGGTCGGCTGTCTGGTCGTCGCGCTGTCGCTGGTGCTGGGGGTGATCTTCGGTCTGCTGGCTGGGTATTTCGGCGGTGTGGTCGATGCGCTCATCATGCGTGTTGTCGATATCATGCTGGCACTGCCAAGCCTGCTGTTGGCGCTGGTGCTGGTGGCCATCTTCGGACCTTCGATTGTGAACGCCTCGCTGGCGCTGACCTTCGTGGCGTTGCCGCACTATGTCCGTTTGACTCGTGCGGCGGTGCTGGTGGAAGTCAACCGCGATTACGTCACCGCTTCACGCGTGGCGGGAGCGAGTTCGGCACGCCAGATGTTCGTCAACATTCTTCCGAACTGCCTGGCACCGTTGATTGTGCAGGCTTCTCTCGGCTTTTCTAACGCCATTCTTGATATGGCTGCTTTGGGTTTCCTCGGTATGGGCGCACAGCCGCCAACGCCAGAGTGGGGCACCATGCTGTCGGACGTTTTGCAGTTTGCGCAAAGCGCCTGGTGGGTGGTGACGTTCCCCGGCGTAGCAATCTTACTGACGGTATTGGCGTTTAACCTGATGGGGGACGGCTTGCGTGATGCTCTCGACCCCAAACTCAAGCAGTAGTAGAGGTAGAGAGATGGCGTTGCTCAATGTAGATAAACTGTCGGTTCACTTTGGTGATGAGGATCTGCCGTTTCGTGCGGTCGATCGCATCAGCTATCAGGTGGAAGAAGGGCAGGTGGTCGGTATCGTCGGGGAATCCGGCTCTGGTAAATCCGTCAGCTCGCTGGCGATTATGGGGCTGATTGATTACCCCGGCAAAGTGATGGCCGACAAGCTGGAATTTAACCAGCGTGATTTAACGAAAATTTCTGAGAAAGAACGGCGTAATCTGGTGGGTTCTGAAGTCGCGATGATTTTCCAGGACCCGATGACCAGCCTGAACCCGTGTTACACCGTGGGCTACCAGATCATGGAAGCCATCAAGGTGCATCAGGGCGGTAATCGCAAAACCCGTCGTCAGCGAGCGATTGACCTGCTGACGTTGGTCGGGATTCCCGATCCGGGTTCGCGTCTTGACGTGTATCCGCACCAGCTTTCCGGCGGGATGAGCCAGCGCGTGATGATCGCGATGGCGATTGCCTGTCGGCCGAAGCTGCTGATTGCCGATGAACCAACCACGGCGCTGGACGTGACCATTCAGGCGCAGATCATCGAACTGCTGCTCGAATTGCAGCAGCGCGAAAACATGGCGCTGATCCTGATTACCCACGATTTGGCGCTGGTGGCTGAAGCGGCACACCACATCATTGTGATGTATGCCGGGCAAGTGGTGGAATCAGGCAAAGCGGCGGATATTTTCCGCGCACCTCGTCATCCGTATACCCAGGCGCTGCTGCGTGCGCTACCGGAGTTTGCGGCGGATAAATCCCGACTGGCATCGCTGCCGGGCGTGGTGCCGGGTAAATATGACCGCCCGAACGGCTGTCTGTTAAACCCGCGCTGCCCCTATGCGCAGGACCGCTGCCGTCAGGAAGAACCTGCACTGCGCGATATTCCTGGTCGTCAGGTGAAATGTCATACACCGCTCGATGATGCGGGGAGGCCAACCCTATGAGTGAACTGAACGCAACATCGCAGCCGTATTTGCTGCATGCGATTGATTTGAAGAAACACTATCCGGTGAAAAAGGGCTTTTTCGCGCCAGAGCGGATGGTGAAAGCGTTGGACGGCGTTTCTTTTACGCTGGAGCGCGGTAAAACGCTGGCGGTGGTCGGAGAGTCCGGTTGTGGAAAATCCACGCTGGGTCGCCTGCTGACGATGATCGAAACTCCATCGGATGGCGAACTGTACTATCAGGGGCAGGATCTGCTGAAGCACGATCCGCAAGCGCAGAAACTGCGTCGGCAGAAGATCCAGATCGTTTTCCAGAATCCTTATGGATCGCTCAATCCACGTAAGAAAGTCGGTCAGATCCTGGAAGAACCGCTCCAGATCAACACTGAGCTGTCAAAAGCCGAACGCCGTGAAAAAGCGCTGGCGATGATGGCGAAAGTGGGGCTGAAAACGGAGCATTACGATCGCTATCCACATATGTTCTCCGGCGGCCAGCGTCAGCGTATCGCTATCGCCCGTGGGCTGATGCTGGATCCAGATGTGGTGATTGCTGATGAGCCGGTTTCGGCGCTGGACGTGTCGGTTCGCGCACAGGTGCTGAACCTGATGATGGACTTGCAGCAGGATCTGGGGCTGTCTTACGTCTTCATCTCGCACGATTTGTCCGTCGTTGAACATATCGCTGATGAAGTGATGGTGATGTATCTGGGCCGCTGTGTCGAGAAGGGCAGTAAAGATGCCATTTTCAACAACCCGCGTCACCCGTATACGCAAGCGTTACTTTCCGCGACGCCGCGCCTGAATCCAGATTTACGCCGCGAGCGCATCAAGCTGACGGGTGAGCTACCTAGCCCACTGAATCCACCACCAGGCTGCGCGTTCAATGCCCGCTGTCAGCGCTGCTTCAGCACCTGCACCCAGTTCCAGCCGCAGCTTAAGACCTACGGTGAACAGCAGGTCGCCTGCTTCGCTGTCGATCAGGACGAACAGGGCACCGCTGTCGCCTAGTTTGCCTTCAACTCACCTACGCTGCTTTTCCGGGGCGTGGGTGAGTAGGAAGTGGGTTTTACCTGACTGCTGCTGTGCATGTATTCCGCTAAATTTAACCTGACTTCAGCGATTCGTCTCTCCTGCTGCTGAGCGCTTATCTCGAGCATCAGCCAGCCTGCGACTTCATTGCAGCAATGCAGGATATTGTCCCAAATCCCATGAGTTTAATAGTCATTAATGTAAACATATTAATTAGTATCGACCTCGGCCTCAAAGAAAACGTTTGAGGGTAAGATAATTTACTGAGTAAATTAAAAAACAATAATATGATGTTATATCATTTATCGCTATAAAATATCCTCATTACAAATTGTGATATCGTCAGAGAACAAATTAACAACAACATGGAAATTCGCTGTTGACTTAAAATAAATGTTATCTTGTATCTTTCTTATTTCTATGAATGGGTTAGATGTTGTTGAATAAATGACCATTTTTATATTGTTGTTTATATCTGTTTTAATAATGAACCCTTCATTTCCCATGTCTCCTTCCCCACACAGAAATATATTCTCTTTATCTACTGATAATTTATTGTTTATCTGAATTTCAGACCATATTTCGTCGTGAATATTAGCAATTTCTTTGAAGGTCGAAATCTCGCCATATGAGATAACATATTCTTTATTAAAAGAGTGTGATAATGCGTTGTTTTCAATAAAATAGATATCTATGTATTGTACTTTTCCAGATTCAAAAATAACTAAATCTAGTCCTGGTAGTTTATTTTCAAGCCATTTTTTTCTTAATTCATTTATCATGACTTACATTTTCCTTTTGGCACTTTGCTTACGACCTAACGTCTTCGATTATCTAAATAAATTAACTGGTCATATCTCTTATATATTCACTAACGTTATCAGAGATATATGCTTGAGAATAATTCAATGATGACGGATGGAACCATTCTATATTTAGCCCAAACGGGTCAACCCACGTATTCGGATTTGGAACGTAATCATAGTTATCATCACCCCCCAATACCCCTATCGGGTCAGGTGAAACGTACTGGCCGCCTGGCGTAGCGGCTTGGATTCCACTGGTTTGCCGTGGCGCAGTCCTTCGCTGTCCTGCGTCTGTCCGTTGATGGCACCGAAGCTGCCGTAGTCTCCGCTCCAGCGGACCGCGCCGTCCGCATCCGTCATCTCCAGCGGGGCGCCGTTCAGGTCGGTGTTGAACCAGCGGATATCGCCGTTGCGTTCTCCCGATGGCTGGGTGATACGCGCTAACGGTGACCACCAGATGTTCGGGTCATAAACATAATTTTCTGTTCGGTCAGCGTATCTGGCCTGCAACAGCCGGAAGCCTTCCCACAGGAAACGCGTCTCTTCCTGCTGCCCGTTTTCGCCCCAGTTGACGGTTTTACGGGTGCGCCTGCCCAGCGCGTCATAGCCATAGCGTGCGACAAACTCGCCTTGCGGCCCTTTACCTCTAGCTTCCAGCAGCCGGTTATCGGCGTCGTACTTGTAAAACTGCTCTGTTGCGCCATCACGCCGCCGTGTCAGGTTGCCTTGACCGTCATACTGGTTCCAGAGATTGCGCCAGTTCAGCAGGCGGTTGTCTGACAATGGGAAGGCGGAAGATGAACGGCTGGCATCTTGTATATTGTCCGCGGCATCATAGTCATATGCTCGGTGGTGTACCTGCCAGTGCACGTCAATGCGTTTTAGCAGGCGGCCTTCCGCATCGTAATCGTACTGAACATCACCTCGTAGGCTGTCGCTGACCGAGGCCAGCTCGCCGGATGCGGTGTAACTGAGCACCCGCGATAATATCTGCTGCTCCGGCTCTGCGACATCCCAGAGCCCGCTGCGTTGTGAGGTCAGGCGGCCTAAACGGTCATATTCCCGCCGCTGCTCGCGTTGTCCCTGAGTGCGGGTGATTTCCCGGTGCAACCGGTCACGGGTAAACTCGCTGATGACCTGATGATTGAATTTTACTGCGCTGACATGCCCGGAGCCATACCGCAGCCTGACAGAGAGTCCTTTATTATCATGCTGATCAAGGTATCTATGGGCGGTTTCTTAATTTCATATCAAATAAGAATTTATTTTTTACATCTAGTTCATTATTATTTAACACGATAAAACCTGAGTTTTCCTCAGAGAGAAATCTAATTTCTCTATCATTTTTAATAATATTAACGAATGGTCCAAATTCTAAACTCATCAGGAACCAATCTATATTTTCATTTGTTTTTTTATAAAAAAAACCGCATGAACTATGTGCTGAACACTCACCGCAAACATAGATAGAACCATTGGATTCAGATGTGGAATTAGCAAATATATCTGTTAATTCAACCCCTTTTATTTGATTTTTTTTATTAAAAACCAAACCATTATTAGCTATAGTGTATTCTAAAAAACCGCTGCCTTTTATGTATATAAGATCAGAGTAATAAAATTCTTCTTTTTTCACTAATTCATGAACATCCAACACGATTACTCCTATTTTTCTTTATTCTTGCTTCACCATCAACTTTACCTATTGCTGGTCTTTCTGGTGTACCATACTGTCCAAGGCCATTTTTACTTAATCTCTCATTAAAAGCGTTGTCCCAAGTTTTTCCTGTTGTTGATTTCGGGTATGAACCCGAACCTTCTACAATAGTGATCGGGACTTCTTTCATATCTAATGACAGAGCAGCATCTAGCCTTCGATTATCAAAACTTATCATTTTACCGTCACGAATAATTACATTTAAAGGATCTCCAATCCAACCCTTATGACTAATTACTTCGGCATAGTCATTAGGACTAACCCATGATTGACTAAAATTTATCAAGCGTGGGTCAATAAATGAACCTGATAACCCAAAAGGATCCACCCACCCAATAGGATTCGGCGCATACTGATAAAGGTTTATTCCCCCGTTAGCCCTATCGGATCCTGCGTGGTGAAGCGTCCGACGGTGGGATCATAGTAGCGGAACAGGTTGTAGTGCAGTTCTGCCTCACGGCCAAAAAGCCTCCCACCGAAAATGCAAACCCTGAACTACCTACGGACCAACTTCACTCTTAGTTCATTAGCCAACTCAATGATATCTTCATCTTGACTATTTATTCCTAATTTTATATGTTTATCTAGTAATAAATTATTATTTATGGTATTTAAAAAATCACCAATATCTTTATATAAATAATAATCCAACTCGTTTCTATAAAAATTAGATATGATATCTTCAATCAACTCATCTCGATCTGATATCCACCCGCGAGAAATTATAATATTTTCCGCCAATTTTTTTTCTTCATCATTACCGATTATCGATATATTTATGAGTTTCTCAATAAGTACATCGGATGAAGAAAAATCAAAAAATCCATCTTTTATTAATTTTAAAGATACCCTTCTACTTTCACCATCATTAGAACACAGCAAAGAAATCAAATTGGGTTCATATTCAACAAATAGTGAGCGAACTCGATAATAATATTGATTTAGATTGGCTTCTTGTAATTCATATTTTGACCATGTAATCCCATTACGTTGGACACAGGCAATGAAACTACGGGTTTCTTCATTAAGAAAATCTTCAATTGCAATAAATTTTTTTACGAAATCATTCATATTTTACCACCATATCCCCATGGCAATGAATCAAACAAATTATTGAACTCATCTGGCGTCATCTCTCGAGTGGGATACACTGTTGAGTGTCCAGGAGACATATACCCTCCCGGCATATCACGCCCATCGTGCTTAATACCTAATCCATCAGGCATTTTTACATCTTCAGGTAAAGTATGATAATGCCCCTGTAAACCAGATTCTTCAGGTGTTCTGGTCACTGATTTACCTTGAGGTCTGGCTTTACTTGCTTGTGAAGGAAGTAAGCCATGCTCATTGGGCGCTAAATCTCGCTCACGAATACCTTTTGGCCCACTCTTATTTCCAAATGCACAAAGCCGTTGTAACCCCAGCGGATCCACCCACCCCAGCGGATTAGGCGCATACTGATAAAGGTTTATTCCCCCCGCCAGCCCTATCGGATCCTGTGTCGTGAACCTACCTAGGGTGGGATCATAGTAGCGGAACAGGTTGTAGTGCAAACCGGTTTCGTCATCCGCGTATTGCCCGGCGTAGCGTAGCGGCTGAGATTCCACTGGTTTGCCGTGGCGCAGTCCTTCGCAGTCCTGCGTCTGTCCGTTGACGGCACCGAACCTGCCGTAGTCGCCGCTCCAGCGGACCGCGCCGTCCGCATCCGTCATCTCCAGCGGTGCGCCGTTCAGGTCGGTGTTGAACCAGCGGATATCGCCGTTGCGCTCTCCCGATGGTTGGGTGATACGCGCTAACGGTGACCACCAGACGTTCGGGTCATAAACATAACTTTCTGTTCGGCCAGCGTATCTGGCCTGCAACAGCCGGAAGCCTTCCCACAGGAAACGCGTTTCTTCCTGCTTCCTATCGTCAGCGATTAACCTCAAAGGCCGCTAGCTGGAGGAGCCGGGTTTTATGACCGGGATGCAAATTACCGTTACCGTCGAGCGCGGGAGGCTGGTGATTGAGATGGAGATTAATCTCTGACATCGCATATTTCGTAATAAAGAAAACATAAAATAAAGCCGGAAGGATCGTTAAGATCGCTTCCGGTTATCAACTGACATAAATAATGTCAGTCTTCTATACCATCTTCAAAATGAAGGTGCTCCATTGATGCACAGGTGAAACCACCTATAAATGATGGTGTTTTATGTTTATCTTCCGTTGCACAAAACAAATTATTTTCAATGGCCCAATCATAAACCCCTTTATTAACAGGATATTTTGTCAATACTCCTGTTAATCGATTTTCTTTTATCCAGTCTTTAGCATTATCCAAAGAAAAGAATATTCCCGAAGGGAAGCGAGCCATCGCACCATTAAATACCCATATTTCTTTCATATTCACTTTAATCATTCACTCTAAATTTTGGTATTTAAACCATCGTTGTATTTTATCGACAGTTTTACGTATTACGGAGCGGTTGGCATCAACGGCTACTTGCTGCTTAGACGTTAATGGTGGTGAGCCTTTGATTGGCTTCCCTGCTTGCCCTATTTTTGTTTCGGGACCGCCACCTTTAACATGAAGGTGTGCGGGGCCATGATCCCCACTTCTGGTATAATGAACAATTTCAACATCCCCTTGCTTAGCAACCACTTTGGGAGGTAAGTCAGGCTCAGTATATTTGCCATTCCTTTTAGTTGAACCACATTCCTTAGTCAACCCCAGCGGATCCACCCACCCAATAGGATTAGGCGCATACTGGTAAAGGTTTATTCCCCCCGCTAGCCCTATCGGGTCCTGCGTGGTGAACCGTCCGACGGTGGGATCATAGTAGCGGAACAGGTTGTAGTGCAAACCGGTTTCGTCATCCGCGTATTGCCCGGCGTAGCGTAGCGGCTGGGATTCCACTGGTTTGCCGTGGCGCAGTCCTTCGCTGTCCTGCGTCTGTCCGTTGACGGCACCGAAGCTGCCGTAGTCTCCGCTCCAGCGGACCGCGCCGTCCGCATCCGTCATCTCCAGCGGGGCGCCGTTCAGGTCGGTGTTGAACCAGCGGATATCGCCGTTGCGCTCTCCCGATGGTTGGGTGATACGCGCTAACGGTGACCACCAGACGTTTGGGTCATAAACATAACTTTCTGTTCGGTCAGCGTATCTGGCCTGCAACAGCCGGAAGCCTTCCCACAGGAAACGCGTCTCTTCCTGCTGCCCGTTTTCGCCCCAGTTGACGGTTTTACGGGTGCGCCTGCCCAGCGCGTCATAGCCATAGCGTGCGACAAACTCGCCTTGCGGCCCTTTACCCCGCGCTTCCAGCAGCCGGTTATCGGCGTCGTACTTGTAAAACTGCTCTGTTGCGCCGTCACGCCGCCGTGTCAGGTTGCCCTGACCGTCATACTGGTTCCAGAGATTGCGCCAGTTCAGCAGGCGGTTGTCTGACAATGAGAAGGCGGAAGATGAACGGCTGGCATCCTGTATATTGTCCGCGGCATCATAGTCATATGCCCGGTGGTGTACCTGCCAGTGCACGTCAATGCGCTTCAGCAGACGGCCTTCCGCATCGTAATCGTACTGAACGTCACCCCGTAGGCTGTCGCTGACCGAGGCCAGCTCGCCGGATGCGGTGTAACTGAGCACCCGCGATAATATCTGCTGCTCCGGCTCTGCGACATCCCAGAGCCCGCTGCGTTGTGAGGTCAGGCGGCCTAAACGGTCATATTCCCGCCGCTGCTCGCGTTGTCCCTGAGTGCGGGTGATTTCCCGGTGCAACTGGTCACGGGTAAACTCGCTGATGACCTGATGATTGAATTTTACTGCGCTGACATGTCCGGAGCCATACCGCAGCCAGTGCAGCGCGTCGCCATCCGGCAGAGACAGGGTACTGACATTCCCCAGCGCGTCCCGCGTATAGCAAATGTCTCCTTCGCTGCCACACTCTCCCGACAGATAGCCTGCGGCATCATAGGTCAGTCTGACCTCATCGGCGGTGAGTCCCAGCGCAAGCCCTTCTCCGGTAGGCTCGCGTTTTAGCGAAACCAGTTGGCCTCTGTCACTGTGTTGATAGTGAAACACGGCGTGGGCATGTGCCCGACGCACCAGTTGTCCGGCCGCATCATGCTGATAAACGTGCGAGATGGCTTCGTTATTCGCTGCATTTCCACGCTGTGACCGCTGACACAGGTGGCCAGCGTCGTCATAGCGGAATGTCAGTTCGACGCCGTCCACACGCCGTTCGTTAACCAGCCGACCGACGGCATCATAGCCAAATCGGTATTCTGCACCGTTACCGTTCTCCAGCCGCAGCAACAGCCCGCGTGTGTCATAGTGCCAGCACTTTGTCCGGCGGAGGCGGTCTGTCACACTGACGGGCTGGCCCAGCGCGTTATATTGCCAGCGTACTTCGCTGTTCTGTGCGTCACGCCATGCCTGCAACTGGCCGCGGGTATTCCAGCGCAGCGTTTCCCGGCGACCATCCGGGTAGATAAGACAAGCAGTTAAATAATAAAGCTGGAAGGATCTTTGGGATCACTTCCGGTTTTTATTTAATCTAAAAGAGAACTGAACTCTTTAAAGGCTTCTATTATTTCGCCAGTTTCAGATAATTCCCTTCTGTCATTAATAATGTATTTCTCGGTATTAACATCCATTATTTCTAACATGCATGATTTATCATCCCATACAGTAAAACGGGCGATCTTACTTTCATTTTCAAAATCAACAAATAAACTATCAGTAAGTTCATTTTTGTTGATTTTAACATCATAATCACCATGAGATAAAATCCAATCCTTTACATCTTGGAGCATTTTTTATTCCGGTTTCAGTTTTATGAGCTTTAACTTCTATTTAATTCGCTGATGGCATTTTAGGAACAGGCAAACCTTTACGTTTTGCTAAACGGCCTTCAAGAGAATCAGGACCAACTATTTTTGCCCAGCCGTCATTAGTTTTAATCAATGAGTTTTTCGGCACATCAAATTCGATATACATTGTACCCGGCTTAGCTTGTTTACCAAAAGCGTCGATATTCGCGGGGTGAGCCACATGAGTGGTGCCAGTGGAACTTTGTACAACTTTTCCACTATCTATCATTTGTTTATACTCAGTAGGCCCCATCCAGCGACCAACAGTAGCATTACTCAAACCTAAAGGATCGATCCAACTAATCGGATTAGGCGCATACTGGTAAAGTTTTATTCCCCCCGCTAGCCCTATCGGATCCTGCGTGGTGAACCTACCTACGGCGGGATCATAGTAGCGGAATAGGTTGTAGTGCAAACCGGTTTCGTCATCCGCGTATTGCCCGGCGTAGCGTAGCGGCTGAGATTCCACTGGTTTGCCGTGGCGCAGCCCTTCGCTGTCTTGCGTCTGTCCGTTGACGGCACCGAAGCTACCGTAGTCTCCGCTCCAACGGACTGCGCCTTAGAATTTTACCAAGAAAAATATAATCATATGTTGTTAATAATAAAATAACTATATGGAATATATAAGATTATAAAGTATATTTTCTTCTCCATTCGGTAGACTTAAATACTCGGACAATCCCATTCCAATAAAATAATCCTTATCAACTATTATTCTTCTGAATGCTAAAGAGGATAATATCGATGAGAAAATGGCATCATTGTTAACGTGTTTTTTAAGTGAAAAGACACTCCGCTTATTATTTTTTAATATATAATAAGAGTAATTCATTAATATCATGTTTGAAATCAATAGATTCCCACCTGACTGATGCTTATTAAAGCAATCGACTAATGAATTGAAAATAACTTTCGCGGAATTTTTATAATTTAATAAAAAACAATCAGGATTAATTAATTTTTTATTAACGTCATTAATTGGGATTTCTTTCATTTTGTAATTATTTGAAAATAGAAAATCAATAACTGAAAGCTGAAATAATTTAGTGTTTGCTATGGCATTTTTATTTTTAGAAATTTCTATTTTTTCATAAAGTTCAACAATTAGGTTATAAAAATCAACTTCGCCTAATTTTTCAGATCTAAAAAATAATTTATTTTTAGAAATATAAAAAATCTCATATATATCATTATCAATACCGAGTTCAAAGCATAAGAATCTAAAAAAATAATTAATGTCTACTTCGCTATTTTTGATGTTATCAGACTTCAAAAATGTCAATTGGAAGACATAGAAAAAAATATGAATATCTTTGTTTATACGCTGCCTGTTATCTATTTGTAATAAATATCCAAGTCGTGAAAGCATTAATTTTATAGCGTAACAGTCATTATTACTAAAACCAAGGCTATGAATTACCTTATCTACTTTACCTTTTGGAAAAAGTTCATGCCATCTTGTTAGAGGATGAAAACCCCCATTTTCCTTTTCAACAGATATTAAATAAAGGTCACTCTCATCTTCTTTATAAGAATAAGGAGAAAAATCTCTTTTACAACATCTTGGATTGATGAAGTTTTCAAGCTTATAAAAAAAAATATCAATAATATTCATGTGACTTTCTTTCCGCACGATTTCCATTTTCCGTCTCTCCCCTTTTTCTCAATACTAAATGATTTAATTGAACGGTTAAATTTATCAATCACATTACGGCCAATACCTCTTGCTCTAGGTTCATTTTGCTTAGAAAGAACACCGTCTTTTAATCCTGTTTCTTTGTAATTCACAGTAGCAATATCTTGATGCTTATTAAGCATATCGATCCCATTGTTATCTACTGTCATTACAGCTCTATATTTCTCATTGCCTGGATTAAATCCAGGTCTACTATCATGGTTGACCCAAACAGCTTTATCACCTCGATTATTAGGGACGATACCACCCTGACCATTGCGTTCGGCTACGGAGGAAATTGCCTCATCTTTCCCCATATAGCGAATAACTTCGTCTTGTTTTAACCCCAGCGGATCCACCCACCCAATAGGATTCGGCGCATACTGATAAAGGTTTATTCCCCCCGCCAGCCCTATCGGATCCTGCGTGGTGAACCGTCCGACGGTGGGATCATAGTAGCGGAACAGGTTGTAGTGCAAACCGGTTTCGTCATCTGCGTATTGCCCGGCGTAGCGTAGCGGCTGGGATTCCACTGGTTTGCCGTGGCGCAGTCCTTCGCTGTCCTGCGTCTGTCCGTTGATGGCACCGAAGCTACCGTAGTCTCCGCTCCAGCGGACCGAGCCGTCCGCATCCGTCATCTCCAGCGGTGCGCCGTTCAGGTCGGTGTTGAACCAGCGGATATCGCCGTTGCGCTCTCCCGATGGCTGGGTGATACGCGCTAACGGTGACCACCAGACGTTCGGGTCATAAACATAATTTTCTGTTCGGTCAGCGTATCTGGCCTGCAACAGCCGGAAGCCTTCCCACAGGAAACGCGTCTCTTCCTGCTGCCCGTTTTCGCCCCAGTTGACGGTTTTACGGGTGCGCCTGCCCAGCGCGTCATAGCCATAGCGTGCGACAAACTCGCCTTGCGGCCCTTTACCTCTAGCTTCCAGCAGCCGGTTATCGGCGTCGTACTTGTAAAACTGCTCTGTTGCGCCATCACGCCGCCGTGTCAGGTTGCCCTGACCGTCATACTGGTTCCAGATATTGCGCCAGTTCAGCAGGCGGTTGTCTGACAATGGGAAGGCGGAAGATGAACGGCTGGCATCCTGTATATTGTCCGCGGCATCATAGTCATATGCTCGGTGGTGTACCTGCCAGTGCACGTCAATGCGTTTTAGCAGGCGGCCTTCCGCATCGTAATCGTACTGAACATCACCCCGTAAGCGGTCGCTGACCGAGGCCAGCTCGCCGGATGCGGTGTAACTGAGCACCCGCGATAATATCTGCTGCTCCGGCTCTGCGACATCCCAGAGCCCGCTGCGTTGTGAGGTCAGGCGGCCTAAACGGTCATATTCCCGCCGCTGCTCGCGTTGTCCCTGAGTGCGGGTGATTTCCCGGTGCAACCGGTCACGTGTAAACTCGCTGATGACCTGATGATTGAATTTTACTGCGCTGACATGCCCGGAACCATACCGCAGCCAGTGCAGCGCGTCGCCATCCGGCAGAGACAGGGTACTGACATTCCCCAGCGCGTCCCGCGTATAGCAAATGTCTCCTTCGCTGCCACACTCTCCCGACAGATAGCCTGCGGCATCATAGGTCAGCCTGACCTCATCGGCGGTGAGTCCCAGCGCAAGACCTTCTCCGGTAGGCTCGCGTTTTAGCGAAACCAGTTGGCCTCTGTCACTGTGCTGATAGTGAAACACTGCGTGGGCATGTGCCCGACGCACCAGTTGTCCGGCCGCATCATGCTGATAAACGTGCGAGATGGCTTCGTCATTCGCTGCATTTCCACGTTGTGACCGCTGACACAGATGGCCAGCATCGTCATAGCGGAATGTCAGTTCGACGCCGTCCACACGCCGTTCGTTAACCAGCCGACCGACGGCATCATAGCCAAACCGGTATTCTGCACCGTTACCGTTCTCCAGCCGCAGCAATAGCCCGCGTGTGTCATAGTGCCAGCGCTTTGTCCGGCGGAGGCGGTCTGTCACACTGACAGGCTGGCCCAGCGCGTTATATTGCCAGCGTATTTCGCTGTTCTGTGCGTCACGCCATGCCTGCAACTGGCCGCGGGTATTCCAGCGCAGCGTTTCCCGGCGACCATCTGGGTAGATAACGCCAGTCAGTTGCCCGCAGGCATCCCACTCCCGGCGGGTGGTGTGACCTTCCGCATCGACAGAAGCCAGCAGTTGTCCGTAATGGTCATACTCAAAGGTGCTGCATTGCCCTGAACAGTCGGTACGTGCCGTCAGCAGCCCCTGGTTATTCCAGACCAACGTCACGGTGCCGCCCAGTGCATCGGTCACGCTGTCTGGCAAACTCTCCTGCGTATTGGGATAGTGATAACGTGTTGGGTTCCCCAGAGCATCAACCTCCTCAACCAGCCGGTTGAGGTCGTCATACTGCATTTGCTCCTGGCTGCCGTCGGCATACGTTATCAGAGCAACGTTACCCGTCAGCCGATACCACTGGTAGTGTGTTTCCCGACCTAGCGGGTCAACTTCACTGAGTAAACGGCCATAGCCGTCCCATGTGGTCCTACGACTTGCCCCACCGGGCAGGATGACTTCACACAGTTCGTCATCGGCATAGCGCAGTTCGGTTTCGCGACCGTCGTAATCGATAAAGCGAACGACGTGGTCATCACTGTCAAGCTCCCACTGTGCAACGAGGCCGTCTTCCCGGCGGGCGGTTCTCCGCTGTCCGGCAAAGTCGTACTCCAGCGTGAGTTGCTCACCCGCGCTATTCCGGTAGGCCACTACGCGAGGTAAATCTGCAATCTCCTGCCACTGATATTCGCTGAGCAGGCCGTTGGCATCTTCATGGCTGGCCATCAACCCGTCATCTTGCCAGGTAAAACGACGGCGCACGCTACCGCCCCGCTCGGTGACGGTAATCAATTGCCTTTGCGTATTGTAGGTATAGTGCACGAGACAGGTCGATTCATCCAGCCAGACGCTTTCCAGCCGCCCATCAAGATACCGGCAGGTGATGTGTCGCCCGGCGCTGTCCGTCAGGGCGTTAAGCGTGTCGTCGTCGTTCCAGAAAAGGAGCATGTCATTGCCACATGGCTCTGCAATGCGTGCCAGCACCGCTTTTCCCTGCGAAGACAGCGCAGTGTAAGACCATACTTCACCGTCCGGCCCATAAACCGACCAGCTCTCATCCTGATGGTGCTCCAACCAGCGTTTTTCTGCCGGGCAGTAGGTTCGTTGACCGATAGGAACGAAAGGAAAGGAAATCAGATCGCCTGACGGCGCACGCCAAACCAGACCGTCCTGATAGCGCGTCAGCGTCGTTTCCCAGAACAGACTCCATCCTTTTCCCAGTACGCTATCGCTGGGGTTACCGCTACGCCAGTAACGCTGCCAATACACGGGTAAGCGAGAGGGAAGGACAAAATCCAGTTCATCTTCATCTGACAGAAATTTTTGGCCGCTCACGATGTCTATCGGACGGGCGATAATGCCCCCAGCTGCGACGCCGGTCATGAGCACACCAAAGCGGCAGACAATGCGCTGGATCTTATTGATACCGGGGAGTTTTTGTAAAAGCTGACCCAGTTTCCCGAGCTTGCTTGCCGCCCCGCCAACTCCGCCAATCAGCCCAGCGAAAAGCAGCGTTAAATCAGAGACTTTATAGAGCCATTCAGGAACTTCTGGCTTGATGGGTAATGTGGATTTGGCCTTACCACCAATGAAAACATTGGAAGAGCCTTCCGTGATAGTGGCACCACAGTTCACTTTATCACCAAAGCGGGAGGCTGGTTGGCTGTTGATATAGACCGTTTCCGATCCCTGTGCCACCTGCATGGAAGGTCCATCTTTGCTACAACTGGCCACACTCAGGGTGGCGAGGGCGGCCTTCACACCGTTGATGAACACATTGCGTGAACCTGTATCAATGGTGCCAGCTTTTGACATGCTGCTGGCACCCGCCTCGGCAATGCCATCACGGGCTTTTTCTGCCAGCACCCCAGTCGCCCAACCAACAGCAAAACTGAGGCCAATCAATAACACGCCAACGCCCAGGCAAGAGGAGGCGAGACCCGCCATAAATAAGGCACCGGCAGCAATACCACCGACGGCGGCAATCAGCCCGCCGACAATGGTGCCCGCAATCATGCCTGCTAAAGCACCGGAATGCCCGATCCCATCGCCAACGCGCGCGGCTTCAAACATAACAATATTCCTTATCGTTATTGGTTAAACGTAAAGCTCCCGAGCAGGGCGTTGAACCGGGATTCATCGGCAGCAGAAGGCGCGGCAGTTTTCGATAGGGTGAAAACCAGAATCTGTACGCTATCTACTGCGAATACCGCCTGCTGCTGCCAAATGCGTTGACCATCACGCAGATAACTTGCCTGAAGGCTTTCACCTTCCAGTACGTTATTGCCTAACCAAATCGCTTCACGGGCCTGTGTTTTCCAGCCTTTAAAATGCTGAGTCATCAGATTCAGCTGTCTGTCGATATAGCCGCTCAATACCTCTCCGTCGTTCAGGACATCGCGTGATACCGTAAACGCAGGTTCGCCTTCCTGACTGGGCGTAAACGCATTCACAGTGCGATCGCGGTAGCCGTCAGGCAGTGTGATACGGCCTTCGGTGAAGATGCAGTGGGAAGAAGATGTCGTCGTCACGATAAAATGTCTCGAATAATGGTGTGGTTGTAAGCCCTAAGCCACCACACCATGTAGTATGGTGACTCATTCTCTAATTATTTATTTAAATCAATACGTTCACTGCCGATCACGTTGACCTTCACGCCCTTGATGTCGATATCGCCATTCTTATAAATGGTCAGCGATCCTGCTCCCGTCGTCAGTTCGATATTGCCGCCGGTTGAGGTGATGGTGATATTTCCCGTTACCGTCAGCTTGTCATTCATCGTGACCTCGGTTTCTCGACCGGCTCCGATGATGACTTTCTGGGCACCCTGAATTTCCGTTCCCTGATTCTCGACGACGTTAAGAATTTGATGGCGGCCTATGACACTGACCTGATCCCGTCCGACGTTCTCTGCATGGTCGACGCCTACACCCGTACTGCGGTTATTCAGCACTACGGTGTTCATGTCTTTCTGAGCATGGATAAACACTTCTTCCTGACCGGCCTGATCCTCAAAGCGCAGCTCGTTGAACCCTGCGCCTTTGTGGGTTGATGTGCGGATTGAGGTGCGCGTCTTGTTGGCGGGCAGCGGGTAGGGTGATGGGTTGGTGGCGTGGAAGGTTCTGCCCGTCACGATCGGTTGGTCTGGGTCGCCTTCGAGAAAACTCACAATGACTTCATGGCCGATGCGCGGGATGGCGATCAGGCCGTACTGACCACCGGCCCAACCTTGGCTGACGCGAACCCAGCAGGAGCTCTGGTCATCGCTCGCGCCGTAGCGGTCCCACGGGAATTGTAATTTTACCCGACCGTACTGGTCGCAGTAGATCTCTTCACCCGCCGGGCCGACGACGGTGGCGATTTGCGGGCCGTCTACCATTGGCTTGTACGGCAGGTCAGCACGCCACGTTGTGCTGGCTTTCACGACCTCGAAGCTGTTGCTGTAGGTGGTCGGTTCGCCGCCGCTTTCTTCTTCCAGCGCCTGCGGCTGCTGCCCGCTGTGGGTGATGGCAACCAGTTGCCAGGCGATATTGAGTGCCAGATTGGGGTGTTCGGTTAAGGTAAAACTGCTACCTGGCATCAGTTCAGCGGCATTGGACTCGCCTGAACCGGTCATCGCACCCGCTCGCAGTGCGTCCAGCCGATAGCCGGTAAAGGCCTTGCCGCTCGGATCTTGTTTAAAACGACCGGGGTAGTCGAAGTGCTGGTAGCTTTCGTGCTGGTGCTCCAACTCACCACTCATCTTGTTGTGCAGCAATCCGTAGGCCGGGGTTTTGAAACTGTAATCCTTCAGCGCTACCTCGGCAGTGCGTACCGCCTCAGCGTAGCGGAAACGGCGCACGTACGCTCCTTCGCTTAGTCCCTGTGTAGCAAGGTTGAAAAACAGCTCAGGGCCTTTGGCCAGCGCGCCGGCATCGTCGGCAAAAACCAGCCGATGTTTGCCTTCCTCAAACTCATGGAAAAAGTACAGACCTTCCTCTGCGGCCAGTCGGGTGATAAAAGCTAAATCGCTTTCCCGATACTGCACGCAGTATTCCCGCACCGCGTGCTCGTTACGCAACGCAAAGGCGTAGTCGGTGATGCCCGCTTCTTCCAGCAGTGCGCCAATAATGGCTTCCGGTTTCTGTGCCTGAAAGATACGGGCATTGGTACGCAGCCCCAAACGCCACAGCGCCGGACGGACTTCTGCCTGATAGCGTGTGCGGCGAAAGCCGGTGTCACCCTGTGCGAACGCGCTGATAATGCCGCTTACTCGCCTTTGGAGCTCGCCTTCGTACCACACCAGAAGTTCGCAGGGCTGGTCGAGAACAGCACCAAAATCGATCCCCGGTAAGGGGCTGGCCAGATTCAGCGACAGGGCAAACGGCTGGTTAAGTGCCTCGCTGAGCTGAAAATCCACTACGGAAAAGGTTGATGCAGGCAATGCGCCGACCTTAACGGTGAACTGTAATCCTGTACTGTTTGCCATCCGTCCTCCTGATGCTGTCATCCACACTCAGGCATGGCGTGGCCATGGCTCAATGCAGAAAACCCGGGCAAGCCCGGGTTAAATAGAAACTTACGCTTCGACCGGCGCACGCCAGTCATCGGAACCGGAAGTCCCTGCAACGGTGTGTTCCCAATCGATTTTGCGGTAGGCCAGCGATACTTCGATCAACTGGGTGTAGTCCAGCTTCGCTGGATCCTGGCAGTGTGGCATCTGGCAGTTAACGTCAACGATGGTGGCATCGGTCAGTACGGTAGAGAAGAAGTGCTCTTGCTTACCTTCAACCGACGTGCGGTACCATTTCAGGGTCACGGTCGGCAGCATTTCGCCAGACGCCAGGGCGTTGTACATCAGCGGAACCGCTTTGTTCAGCGCGACGGTGAATTTGAACGGTTTGTGTACACGCTGACCGGATGGCTGACCTGATTGTGGGTCGGTCGGTACGGTGACAATGTGTTTGAATTCCTGTACCAGCATTTCGTCTTCGTGGCCTTCCACATAGATGTTGCCGACAGAATCTGAAGTGAAAGCACCCGCGGTGATGTTGCCCTGAGTTTTACCTTCGATGCTGATATAGCATGGAGTTGGCATAGTCTTGCTCCTTGTTGTTAAACGGAATGAGTTGTTGAACAGGGTTAGTACTTCGCCGTTCACATAGCAATTCATGTGCCAAAATTTATCTATTTGTTTTATAAATGAATTTACCTAATGCAAATTTTTACTAAGCAAAATTTGAGCAAGAAGTTGCGCAGACTTTGCGAATCGTTTGCAGACATTGCGCAAAAAGTGATTTACACCAGAAAGTGAGCAAGAAATTGCGCAGAATGCGCAGTTATGCTGAAAGTTTTTGTTAGGGATGTTAGATGACCGTCTTTTGGGAATGGATTAACTATTGATTGGGGATAAATCGATGTTATTACCGATTAAAAATGCAGAAAATAATTCAAGAAGCTAATCGTTAGTCGCCTGATTTTGTGGCGGTAAGAACGGGATGGCAAAACTGGGAGGGTGAATAATCAAGAGGGAATGCCTGACCTTGGCATGCTGCAAGTGGGCGGTAAAAATAGTGGGGCGATGCTTTGCCCCAACCGTATTTCGTTTAATGACGAGTCTATTTTTTGCGGCGAATTAGCCTTCCTGCATCGCCTTTTCAACTTCTTCCGCCAGAATCGCAATACCGCGTTCGATTTTTTCTGGCTCTGGCACATAGTTCATGCGCATGCACTGGTGAGCGTGCGGCCAGTCCTGATCTAAGCCGGGGAAGAAATGGTGACCCGGCACCATGAGGACGCCGCGTTTTTTCAGGCGTTGGTACAGAATTTCCGTCGTGATAGGGAGATCCTTGAACCACAGCCACAGGAAGATCGCACCTTCCGGCTTATGAATCAGGCACTGCTCGGGCGATAGATAGCGGCGAATGATCGCGATGGTTTCCGTTACGCGTTGCTGGTAGAACGGGCGTATGACGTCACTAGATAAGCGCAGCAGATCGCCACGCTGAATCATCTCGTGTGCCAGCGCCGGGCCGACCGCGCCCGGAGACAGGCTAATGATGCCGTTCATGTTGCCGATGGCGGAGATCACCTTTTCATCCGCAATGACGATACCGCAGCGTGAGCCGGGCAGACCCAGCTTAGACAGGCTCATGCACAGGATGATGTTCGGGTTCCACAGCGGCGTCGCATCGCTGAAGATGATGCCGGGGAAGGGTACGCCATAGGCGTTATCAATCAGCAGGGGAATGTTGTGCTGCTGCGCCAGAATATCCAGACGCATCAGCTCGTCGTCGGTCAGCACGTTACCGGTCGGATTTGTCGGGCGGGAGACGCAGATCAGCCCGATCTCATCGGTAATCGACAGATGATCGAAATCGACGTGATATTTAAATTGCCCTTCGGGCAACAGTTCGATCTGTGGACGAACGGAGACGAACATGTTGTCGTCCAGCCCGGAATCCGAATAGCCGATATATTCCGGTGCCAGCGGGAACAGCACCTTTTTCAGGCTGCCATCGCTGTGGCGACCGGCAAATAAGTTAAATAAGTAGAAAAACGCACTCTGGCTGCCATTTGTTAGTGCAATATTCTGTGGTCCAATCTGCCAGCCTAATTCATTACTCAGTAGCTCGGCCAGCGCCTTAAGCAGCGTATCCTTACCTTGCGGGCCGTCGTAGTTGCAGAGCGCTTCCGTTAATTTCCCTTGTTCCAGCATATCCTGACACAGCTGTTTGAAGTAGCTGTCCATCTCTGGAATATGTGCCGGATTGCCGCCGCCCAGCATGATGGCGCCTGGCGTACGCAGCCCTTCGTTCAGATCGTCCATTAATTGGGTGATGCCAGCGTGGCGCGTGAATTTCTTGCCGAAAAGAGAAAAGTTCATAGTTTAGTTATCAGTGGTCGTACACAGGTTATCGGCAACCATAGCGCTTGCGCCAATAGGGTGCAATGTGGTCAAAAAACAGTCCGATAATTTTTTATCCTGTTTGGCTTTTTATTTTCAGAACAAATCGCTGAGGTGAACAGATGCGAGGAAATGATTTTAGACGGCATGCTTTATTTTGCTGAAACGATGTCAGCTTTTACCGATCGATATCTCAATAATTCTGCAATTATAAACGCCATTCATAGTGAATCAGTGATGGCAATTGGATAAATAACGCGACAATGCCGAATTTTTCCATCTGGTGATAGCTATCACATTCTGACCATCCGCTGATTTGTAGTCTTTAGCTCGCATTAGCTAAAACAATTCAGCAAAAAGGGATGGTTAACATGAAAAAATTACTGGCTATAGGCATTACACTGGCGCTGACATCATGGCAACTATCGGCGCAGACGTTTGTGCTGACAGATGCTGAAGGCAGTGTGGAAAAGGGAAACTGGCAAATTGGCAGTGATGCCTTGAAGATCAACAATCAGCATTTCAGCATTGAGCAAAAAGTCCTGCACGGCGGACGTCAGGAAGGCAGTAAAGTGATCACGATTACCAGTCAGGACGGCCTGAAAATTGCCCTCAGCCCGACGCGAGGGATGAACTTGCTGCATGTAACAGGCAAAAACATCCGTTTAGGGTGGGATTCGCCAGTTGATGAGGTCGTCAACCCGAATACCATCAATCTGGAAAGCCGTAATGGATTGGGCTGGCTGGAAGGTTTCAATGAGATGATGGTGCGCTGCGGCTTCGAATGGACGGGGCACCCGGTTGTCAGCGACGGCATGATCTATACCCTGCATGGCCGTGCGGGCAACACGCCAGCGTCAAAAGTGGTGGTAGAAGTCAGCGATAAAGCACCGCATACCATTACGGTGCGCGGCCTGCTGAAGGAAAACAGCTTTAAGAAGTCGAATCTGGAAACCTGGACCGAGCTGCGTTACGTCCCCGGCAGCGAGTCGTTTACTGTGCACGATGTGCTGACTAACAAAGCCGATTACCCGCGCGACTATCAGATTATCTACCACAGCAATTTCGGTACGCCTATTCTGGAAGAAGGCGCACGTTTCATCGCACCAGTAAAAGACATTTCTCCGTTTAATGACCATGCCAAAGCGGGTCTCGCAACCTGGCAAACCTACAAAGGGCCGACAAAAGACTTTGATGAAATGGTGTTCAACATTACGCCGTATACGGATGCACAGGGCAAAACGCTGGCGGCGCTGGTGAACAAGGCGGGGGATAAGGGCGTGTCGATTGCCTTTGATACCCACCAACTGCCGCTGCTGACGCTGTGGAAAAACACGGATACGGAAAAACAGGGCTACGTCACGGGGATCGAGCCCGGCACCAACTACGCCTATCCAGTCACGATTGAACGTGAACAAGGGCGGGTCAAAAAGCTACAGCCCGGTCAGAGTACGACGTTTGAGCTGACGTACAGCCTGTTGAGTAGTGCAGATGCGGTACAGAAAACGGAGCAGAAAGTGAAAGCCATTCAGGGTGACAATAAAACCACGCTGACGGAAAAACCGATCGCCATCGAATAAACGCTATCTTGCCGACCACGAATTCGAGTGGTCGGCTATCCCATATCATGGTTACGCTTAGTCATTGTCACGTAACGTCATAATTATCTTTTCTTATCCGTATTTTCATTTTACGCGTACCTTGGAGAAGGTATTTGTTACGTATTTGATCAGGGGATGAGAATGTCGTTGAAAGATGCGCTGCTCGCGCTGTGTGTTGTCGTGCTATGGGGCGTGAACTTCGTGGTGATCAAGGTTGGTCTGAACGACATGCCGCCTTTCTTACTGGCAGGGCTACGTTTTTCGCTGGTGGCGCTCCCGGCCATTTTCTTTGTTCCTTTCCCACGTATTCCCCTGAAATGGTTGCTCGCCTATGGCATGACAATCAGCTTTGGTCAGTTTGGCTTTTTGTTCCTCGCTATCAAGCTGGGCATGCCTGCCGGGATTGCCTCGCTGGTACTACAGGCTCAGGCTTTTTTTACGCTGCTGGTTGGCGCGCTCTTGCTATCGGAAAAGCTGCGCTGGAATCACGTTGTCGGCATTCTGGTGGCGGCGCTAGGGATGGTCGTGCTGGCAGAAGGTCGCACGGCGCTGCAAATGTCCTCTGGAATGACTACCACCACGCTGCTGCTGACGCTGGCGGCGGCGCTGTCATGGGCGGTGGGCAACATTATCAATAAAGTGATCATGAGCAAAAACAGCGATGTGCGCATCATGTCGCTGGTAGTGTGGGGGGCGCTGGTGCCTGTCGCGCCATTTTTCATCAGTTCCTGGCTGTTTGAAGGTCGGGACGCGATTGTCCATAGTTTAACTGCCATCCAACTGCCGACGATATTATCTCTGGTTTATCTGGCGTTTGCGGCAACCATTATTGGCTATGGGATTTGGGGAAGCCTGCTGGCGCGCTATGAAACCTGGCGTGTGGCTCCTCTGTCGCTGCTGGTGCCGGTGGTTGGACTGGTCAGCGCCGCCGTTTTTCTGGGTGAATCGCTCTCGTTACTACAGATCGTGGGCGCGGTGCTGATTATGGTCGGCCTGTTGGTGAATGTGTTTGGTGCGCGGCTGCGTTTATGGCGGCCTGCGCGGCAATCGTAGCAGAACGTATTCTCTTGCCAGAGAAAACAGCGCCCGGTGGGCGCTGTCGATCATCGCTATTCCCGCGCTTTCACCGCCTGGCGCATCCCTTGCGCCAAAATATCGTTCAGATCGGCTGTCACCTGCTCCACTAAACCTGACCGTTGGGTGAGATCTTCCCCCCAGTGCGCGGTATTGGCGAGCACCTCGTTGACCAATTCATGCACGGTTAGATCGGTCCCCACACGTGGCCACCGCTGGCGGTAACGGGTGAGCCACTGCTCATCATCCTGTAAAGGATAAGTCTCGCCCGCTCGTTCTCCGCGGTAGAAGGCAATCAGCGCGGCCAGTGCAAACGTCAATCGTGCCGGAAAGCGCCCGTCGCGGTGGCCTGCCAGCAACTGCGGCAGAATACGTGTGCGGAATTTAGTCATGCCATTGAGTGCGATGGAGAGCAACTGATGGCGAATATAGGGATTCTGAAAACGTCCGGTGACGGCATCGGCAAATTCACGCAACTCATTCGCCGGTAAATCCAGCACCGGGATGATTTCTTGATGTAGCGTATTTTCTACAAAGCGACGCACATCGGCATCCTGCATGGCTTCACCTACCGTATCTAGACCGCAGAGCCAGGCAACTGGAACCAGAGCGGTGTGTGCACCATTCAGAATCGCTACTTTACGTTCTTTATAGGGTCTGATGTCGTCAACAATGCGGATATTAAGCGGGCATTCTGCAAGTTTCAGTTCATCCGCTAGCCAGTTGGGGCCTTGAATGACAAAGAGGTAAAAATGTTCGGCGGTATCCAGAAAGGCATCGTGGTAGCCCAGTTTCTCTTCCAGCGCTGACGATTCTTCACGCGGGTATCCCGTTACGATTCTGTCCACGAGCGTGGAGCAGAAGGTATTTGCCGTCTCAATCCAGTCGATAAACGCGGGTGAGAGCTGCCATTCCTGGGCATAGCGCAGAACCAGAGTTTTAAGCGCTTCACCGTTATAGTCGATCAGTTCGCAGGGGATGATGACCCAGCCTTTATCGCTCCCACCGTTAAAATACGTAAAGCGTTCCAGCAACAGGCGTGTCAGCTTGGCGGGAAAACTGACTGGCGGCGTATCGTTGAGGCTGTCTCCAGCGTGATAGCTGATGCCCGCTTCCGTGGTGTTTGAAAAAACAAAGCGAGTGGCGGCATTATGGGCCAGTGCCAGGTAATCGGCAAAATTCTGATACGGGTTAATCTCGCTATTTACCGATCGGATCAGACGCGCATCGCTGACGGCCTCGCCCTGTTCGTTAAGCCCCCTAATGACCGTGGTGTAAAGCCCATCTTGCGTATTGAGTGACGGTGGAAAATCGGTATTAATGGGGCGCACAATCGTTACGCCCGCCTGAAGATCGGTCTTCTCATTCAGCACATCCAACTGCCAGTCCACAAAGGCGCGCAAGAAGTTGCCTTCACCAAACTGAATCACTTTTGTTGGATAGCATGCGCCGGGAAAGTCTTTCCGATTCAATGTCTTCATGATTATTCCCTCATCAAAATGTGATGACGCCTTTGATTAGCTCACGGTTGTTAATGACATCCTTTTCATAGATGTCAGCCAATGTGGCAAACGGGTAACGGTGCGTCAGCATCATTTCTGCGGTGAGTTTGCCTTCAGACATTAGACGTCCCACTTTGGCGAAATCTTCCGGTGTGGCGTTACGGCTGCCCATCATCGTGGTTTCTTTCTTATGGAATTCAGGGTCGGAAAACTGCAAATCACCTTTAAACAGACCGACAAACACGATGCTGCCACCGTGGCGGATCAGGTTAATGGTGTTGTTCATCGCATGCTGGTTTCCCGTGGCATCAATCACTTTTTCAGCCAATGAACCACCAAATTCGGCGCGTAGCTGTGCCTCAAAGTCCTCGGCAGAGGGATCGACGACCGGCAGATTCAGGTTAGCAATGACGTGTTCGCGGCGGGCAGCGCTGGTATCCGCAACCACCACCTGAGCGCCGTCTGCTTTGGCGATGGCCGCTGCGCCGAGGCCAATGGGGCCGGCACCGACGACCAGCACCTGTTCGGCACGTTGCACTTTCGCCCGGCGAACAGCATGCGCGCTAATGGCATATGGCTCGATCAATGCCGCCGCTTGTGGATCGATCCCTTCTGCAAGCAGTACGTTTGTGGCGGGCACCGCCAGATATTCGCTGAATCCGCCATCCTGATGTACGCCAATGACTGAAATTTTCTCGCAGCAGTTGGTACGGCCGCTTTTGCAGGCAGGGCATTGCTGACAGGCTACGTAGGGAATAACGGCAACCTGCTGGCCTTTTTTAAATTGATGTACATTTTTGCCTGTATCGACAACCTCACCACATATTTCGTGACCTAATACGCGTGGGTAGCTAAAAAAGGGTTGATTCCCTCCCCAGGCATGAATATCTGTTCCACAAATACCCACAGACTTAATTTTAATTAATGTTTCACTCTCACCCGGAATAGGTATTTCACGTTTTTTCCAGACAAGTTTTTTCGGTTCCTGGCAAATCAATGTATTCATTGTTGACATGATTTTTCTCTCCTGTTTTTTGTTTTCCAGATATTGATGAAAAAAAATATTGATGAGAGACAGGAGCTGTAAATTGTGAGTGCGGACTCATAAAAATGTTTTAAATCGGTTTTTAATGTGTGCAAAAAAGGAGATCTCTCATGAGTCGTTCACAAAATTTACGTCACAATGTTATTAATCAGATTATCGACGATATGGCCCGTGGTCATATTCCGTCGCCTCTGCCGTCGCAAAATGCGCTGGCGGAGATGTATAACATCAGCCGCACGACGGTGCGTCATATTCTGGTTCACCTGCGTGACTGCGGTGTGCTTACACAGGTTGGCAGCGATTATGTGATTGCCCGAAAACCCGACCACGACGATGGGTTCACCTGCATTACCGCGCCGATGGATGAGCAAAACCGCATTTTCGAGCAGGCATTTTTCACCATGATCAACCAGCGTCAGCTCCGTGTCGGTGAGGTCTTCTCCGAGCTACAACTGGCGCGTGACGCGGGTGTCAGCCCGGTGGTAGTACGCGAGTATCTGTTAAAATTTGGGCGCTACAACCTGATTCAGAACGAAAAACGTGGGCAGTGGAGCATGAAAGAGTTCGATCAGGCATATGCGGAACAGCTCTTTGAATTGCGGGAAATGCTGGAGACGCATGCTCTGCAACATTTCCTCAATTTGCCGGACGACGACCCCCGTTGGCTACAGGCCAGAACCTTGCTGGAACGCCACCGTATGTTACGTGACAGCATTGGTAACAGCTTTCGCATGTTCTCACAGCTCGACCGTAGCTTTCATGCGCTTTTACTCTCTGCTGCTGAAAATGTCTTTTTTGATCAGTCTCTTGAAATCATCTCTGTAATATTCCATTTCCACTACCAGTGGGATGAAAGCGATCTCAAACAGCGCAACATCATTGCGATTGACGAGCACATGACCATCCTCAGCGCGTTGATCTGCCGAAGCGATCTGGATGCCACGCTGGCGCTACGTAACCATTTGGATTCAGCTAAACAATCGATGATTCGCTCAATTAATCAAACAGCGCGGGCTGACTATTAAAAACCGATTAAAAACCGTAAATCATTATCAAGAGCACGGTTTTATCAAAATAAAAACGCCTGAGAAATATCTCTTATCTATGCTCACGAGAAGTCGAATTTATTAATAAAAATTCGTGAGTGGTGATGACATATTTCATTGCTTTCCGTTTAAAACCACTTTACTCAACCCTGCGTTGAGTAAAGATAAAATTATAATATCCAGGAGCCAGACGTGGAAAAGAATAATATAACGCTAGACCCGCGTTCTTCGTTTGATACCCGTTCTTCAGCACCGCCAGAGGGAATAATTAAACGCAGTAGTCGAATTAAACGTATTCAAACTACCGCAATGATTCTGCTATTTTTTGCTGCGGTGATTAATTATCTCGACCGAAGTTCTCTGTCGGTGGCTAACTTAACGATTCGTCAGGAATTGGGGCTAAGTGCGACAGAAATCGGGGCATTACTCTCCGTTTTCTCTCTTGCCTATGGGATTGCACAGCTCCCTTGTGGGCCGTTGCTGGATCGTAAAGGCCCGCGCATTATGCTGGGCCTTGGGATGTTTTTCTGGTCACTGTTTCAGGCGCTGTCTGGCATGGTACACAGCTTCACTCAGTTCGTACTGGTTCGTATTGGTATGGGAATTGGTGAAGCACCGATGAATCCATGCGGCGTGAAGGTGATCAACGACTGGTTTAACATCAAAGAACGTGGCCGTCCGATGGGATTCTTTAATGCGGCTTCAACCATTGGTGTTGCGATAAGTCCACCCATTCTGGCGGCGATGATGTTAGTTATGGGCTGGCGCGGCATGTTCATTACCATCGGCCTATTCGGCATTTTTCTCGCTATCGGCTGGTATATGTTGTATCGCAACCGTGAGCAGATTGAACTCACCGCGGATGAGCAGAATTACCTGAACGCGGGCAGTGTGAACGCTCGCCGCGATCCGTTGAGTTTTATTGAATGGCGCAGTCTGTTTCGTAACCGCACGATGTGGGGCATGATGCTGGGTTTTAGCGGCATCAACTATACCGCGTGGTTATATTTGGCCTGGCTGCCCGGCTATCTGCAAACGGCTTATAATCTGGATTTAAAAAGCACGGGTCTGATGGCGGCGATCCCTTTCCTGTTTGGTGCCGCCGGAATGCTGGTGAACGGCTATGTCACGGATTGGTTAGTGAAAAAAGGAATGGAGCCGATCAAGAGCCGTAAAATCTGCATCATTGCTGGTATGTTGTGCTCAGCCGCTTTTACTTTTGTGGTGCCACAGGCGACAACCTCAATCGAGGCTGTGTCACTGATTAGTATGGCGTTGTTCTGCATCCACTTCGCGGGAACATCGTGCTGGGGGCTGATCCATGTTGCCGTTGCGTCGCGTATGACGGCATCGGTCGGCAGTATCCAAAACTTTGCTAGCTTCATCTGCGCATCATTCGCCCCGATTGTGACCGGCTTTATTGTGGATACCACGAATTCCTTCCGTCTGGCGCTGATCATCTGTGGTTGTGTGACGGTATTGGGTGCGCTGGCCTACGTTTTCCTCGTTCGCCAGCCGATTAGCGATCCCCGTAAGGATTGATTCTCCGCCGTCCCGCATCCTTATTTGTTCCTTTCTTTTGCGGGGCGGTTTTTTGTCACGTTGCTTTATGACGGTGCGTATAGATCGTGCCGGGTCGCAAAGGTGGCACGACATACTCGCAATTTCTCATGCCTTTCCTACGCTTTTTACTGCCGTTAGTGAGTCTGTTAAGCCACTGCTGTTTGTTGGCGTGGACTTTGCAAGCTGGCTTCACAAGAAAGTAGAGATAAAGCAGCCAGTGAAATCAATGGAATAAAGGAGTCTTCGTGAGAATAAGAAACGCAGCATTGGGAAGAGCGGTATCGGGAAAATGGCTGTTGTCACTGAGCGTGACGGCGCTGCTGGTGAGTGGAGCCGTGCAGGCTGCATCGGCCCCTGCGGTGGAAGCGAAAAACGGCATGGTGGTCAGCTCGCAGTATCTGGCTTCACAGATTGGCGTCGATATTATGAAGATGGGCGGGAATGCGATTGATGCTGCCGTCGCTGTGGGCTACGCGCAGGCGGTGGTGAACCCCTGCTGTGGCAATATCGGCGGTGGCGGGTTTATGACGCTGCACCTAGCTGATGGGAAAGACACCTTTATCAATTTCCGTGAAACCGCACCAGCGGCGGCCAGCGCCGACATGTATCTGAACGCTGATGGGAGCGTGAAAAAAGACGCGAGCCTGTACGGTTATCTGGCCGCTGGCGTACCGGGAACGGTGCTGGGGCTGGATACTGCGCTGCAAAAATACGGTAAATTGACGCGCGAACAGGTGATGGCACCGGCGATTAAACTGGCGCGTGAAGGTTTTGAACTGACGCGAGCAGACACCGATATTCTGGACACCACCGTCAAGCGTTTCAAAGCCGATCCTGAGGCGGCGCGCATTTTCCTGCGTCCTGACGGTAGTGCGTTGCAGCCCGGCGATAAGCTGGTGCAAACCGATCTGGCGAATACGCTGGCGGCGATCGCCGCTAAAGGACCGGATGCCTTCTATAAGGGTACGATCCCATAGACGGTGGAGAAAGCGGCGAAGCAGGGCGGCGGAATGCTGACAGCGGCTGATTTTGCCAATTACCGCATTACCGAAACGGCACCGATAACCTGTAACTATCGCGGTTATCAATTTGTCTCTTCGCCACCGCCCAGCTCCGGTGGCGTCACGATGTGTGAAATTCTCAATATTGTCGAAGGCTACGATATTAAATCGACGGGCTTTAACTCGGCTGCCACCGTGCATGTGCTGACGGAAGCGATGCGCCACGCCTACATGGACCGCAACACCTACCTCGGCGATCCGGCGTTTGTGAGTAATCCCGTCGAGCGCCTGTTGAGTAAGGATTACGCTGCTGAAATTCGCAAAAAAATCGAACCGGAGAACGCGACGCCGTCCGAAAACGTGCAGCCGGGGATTGGCCCGCACGAACGGCCGGAAACGACGCACTACTCCATCGTGGATAATCAGGGTAATGCCGTGTCCACGACCTATACTGTTAACGGGCGTTTTGGTTCGGTGGTGATTGCGCCGGGTACGGGCTTCTTCCTCAATAACGAAATGGATGACTTTACCGTGAAAGTTGGCGAGAAAAACCTGTACGGATTGGTGCAAGGGGAACGTAATTCGATCGCCCCCGGTAAGCGCCCACTTTCGTCCATGAGCCCGTCGCTGGTGACGAAAGACGGAAAAGTCTTCATGGTGCTCGGTTCGCCCGGCGGTTCGCGCATTATCACCATCACGCTGCAAACGGCGCTGAATATCATCGATCACGGCATGGCGCCGCAGGAAGCGGTGGACGCACCGCGCATCCATCATCAGTGGCTACCGGACGAGGTGTATTACGAACAGCGTGGGCTGTCTGCGGATACGCTGAACCTGCTGAAACAGCGCGGCTACAAGATGGTGGAACAGACGCCTTGGGGCGCAGCAGAGCTGATTCTGGTTGGCTTACCGGGTGCGGCGGGCGTGACGCCTGCGGATTCGGGCAATGACTCGGCGGTATCCGGGAAAGTGCGTGAAGGTTACCTGTACGGCGCAAATGATATCCGCCGCCCAGCCGGGGCAGCGATAGGGTATTGATTTTACCGATCGTCTGGACAGCTACTTCTGAGAAATGGCCTGTTCACCGAATGGTGAATAGGCTTGAAATTTAAATGATATCATTTAGTTATAGGTTGACGTTTTTTGATATTCATATTTATCCTCCCCATGCCTATGGGTATTACACAACATCCATGAATTAAACTTCATGGATGTTGTCTGAATTACTCTTAAATTATTATTTTGGACCTTCCCACAGGAGCTTCGACTTCATTTCCTGTGGAACCATTTCAAAAAGAGATGATATAAGTTCTTTTTGACCGCTATAAGCTATTGAAATATCATCGCTACAGTTTTCAATATAATATCTTGCCTGATTGTTTAGAAAGTAAATATCGTGATCTTCAAAATCTGGCGTCAAGATCGTGTAAGCTAGATTATGGACAAGTTCCGCTTCATAGTAGCATGAACGATCGGTTCTTCCCTTATGTGACTGTACGTTCCGAATATAAGGGATCGCGAGGAGAAGCATTTTAACGTAGATTTCGTTTTTATTAATTTTCATTTTTTATTCGTTATTTTATTATAAAAATGCCTGGTTGTAAAACCAGGCGTTTTGTCAGTAATACGATTTACTTACTCGTCAGGGAGGAAATAAATATTAAGTGAGCACTCTAGATCTAAATCAGCTAATGCTTTCATTTGCTCTGGCCAGAGAACGGGGCCACCTTCACCATGTGCAGACCACCACACACACCTCAATGTCATTTGTACGCCAGAGGTGCTTTGCAGTTCTCGTAATCCAGAATGAGAGGCGCTGAGTTTATCGATGACCCAGTCAATATGCTCTCTTAAATCTTTCGATTTAACATCGTTTTCAGACGAAAGAAACCATGATGATATTTTTACCTTTCGTGTACGTCCAAGGCTATTTGTTATTTCATCACCAACTATAAATTTTTCTGTTGGCTCGATGTTTAGTAATCTACTAATGTTATCCGGGTGCATTTCACCAGGGTAGATTGATAGCATTGCATGGCATTCTAGGCATGTCTGAAAATCAGGATCTACGGTGTTTATCCTTGAGTGGATAGGGTTCATTATAAAAAATCTCCGATGTTTCCGAGTATTTTACCAGTGTGATCAATATAGTCGCCATTGTCTAATATTCTTCCGTGAAAGTTATTATCTAAATTTTCATATTTTTTCAATGCCTCTAGAGCTCTTCCCCATTCTCTATTGGTCAGGTTTTTGTTAAATTCTTTATTTAAACCATTAGCTGTTCTCGCAGCCATCGTGTGTCCGCCAGTTTGTAATACAACGGGCACTCTTCCTGCCGCGCCAACACTTGGTGGAACAGGAAGTGGAAGCCCATTAGCATCCACCCATTTGCCATTCACCAGTCGATTAGCGGTTTCTTTAGCAGATAGTATGCCTGTTTCAGTAAAATATTTACCAATTAAGGGGCTTACAGCTTTCCCAATACCCCAAGAGAGTATCCCACCTAGCAGCTCTTCAGGTAGTTGGTCGGCCCACAATTTTAGGCCACACCCGTAACTCATATCCCCGCCACAGATATTGGCGCGTTCATAAGCATTTTGCCCCAATTCTTTATAATAATTAGAGAGATCGAAGCCAATCAACCTGCCGAGCTCATCGTAACCTGATGCTTCGGAAATTCCATAAAGCATGTCATTAACACAAGTGGCATTACCTGCTGCTCGGCATCCTTCAAATATCTCTTGGTTCTTTACTGATGTTTGATTCATCTCCTTGCGTGCATTACGCTCACAATCGCTACTGCCTTTACATGCAGCGTATTTTTCGGCGAGTGTTTTTGGCTCATCATGCATAAGGAAGTTATATAGCAGGACACTTTCGGCAGCACTAGCACCGCTAGTAACACCACTGGCTTTGCCGGTAATAGCTGCTCCCGCCAAAGCACCAATAATTCTGCCAGTAGAGGTTATCTGTATTTCTCTTAAGGCTGGGTCAACGAAAGTGTTACCTAAACTGATTGCCGCTAGCTCTGCTGCTAACGCACCAGCCGCAGCGCCTTTAGCATTGCCCCCTCCGATTTCTGCTGCAACACCCGCAATAACCGCATGGCTGATTACTCGTCTCGGGTCATCCATTGGCAAGCCTAGGACTTCACCCTTATCCCCGATAAACTTCGCCCCTTCAGCGTTAATTTGGCTGCCGATGTTACTCAGAAGCGCCGTGGTGAAATTATCCTTAAAGCTACCGCCATTAATCGCGGTGCCGAGGCTGGAGCTGATCACTGATTGTCCGGCGACGCGTTGCGCGACTTTGCTCCAGTCACCGTTGCTGAGCATGGGTAGCTTAGCCTTAGCGGGGTCGATTACTGTTGTGCCGTTAGTGGCCTGACTAAATTGCATGACTTCATCGAAGCCTGCTAATGCGCCGCCGATCACCATTGAGGTAACCAGTGATTTGACAGAATCGCTGCTGCTCATGGCCTGGAACGTTTTAGACAGGTTGCCTTTGTTATCCACCAGTGCGACTGCTGCCTGCGAGGTCAGTGCCGTCATGCCTGAATAAGCTGCACCGTTTACGACAGCGATTGTTGTCGCGCTGGCTCCCGTTCCCACAGCACCAGTTGCCATGTTACCTGCGGCGGCAGCCAGCCCCGCTCCTGCGGTTACCGCCGCAACGGCAATCGCAATCACGGCTCCAACAACGGGGTTCAGGCTTTGTGTGGTGTGGTTCCAGGTACTGTAGGCATCTTGTACCGTGTTCCATTGCACATCTGTGCGGCTGTTTAAATCCTTAAGCCAGGCAGTGCCGGGGTTGTTGCTCAACACCAAAAGAGCATTTTGCAGGGACTGCGCATTCTGGGTTTTTGCATCAGCAGTAATCCCGCTGGCGGCATCAAGAGTGAGTTGGCCGCCAGAGTGAATACTTGGAAGCAACCAGGTGTCTTTGGTATAGCCTTTATCAGCACTCTTAATGAAGAACCCTTTTGAGGTGGTGATCGTCTGCTCGAATGCAGTGTCTTTGACCGCCTTAAAGTTGATACTGCCTTGAGTGCTGGTCAGTTTGGCGTTCTTGCCCGCGTTTATTTTGCTGGCTTCATAGGTGCTGTCATCACGGCTGAGTAGATTAATATCACCGCCAGCCGTGAATTCTGTCACTTTATTTGTCACATTGTGGCTGGTTTGCCGAATGGTGGTTTTCTTGCCGTACCATTTGCGTGTAGTAGTAGTTTTTTCGTAGTGGCTACTTTCTTCTACCGCTTGTGCATAAAGGAAACCACCTTTGGCTGCAGCATCTAATGCACCTTTGGCGATAAGCTGGGTCGCCTGGAAGAGAATGCTGCCGTTGGATAACAGAGTGAGTATTCCACCGCTGTTTAAGACAGCATTTTTTTGCGTGACGGATTCGCTGTATTCATTGTTCCCTTCCCGATAGACATGATTAACGGCGGCATTGAATTCCATTTTTCCGCCGGAACTTAATGTCATATCACCACCGGAAGAGAAATTGGTTCCGGTTGCGATAAGTGTGCCATTAGCTGAGAGCGTTAATTCTTTATCAGCATGGAGTGAGGCTACAGACTGGCGATCATCTTTGTTGTTATCATTTAAATCATCAATGAATGAGTACGTTAATGCGGGAAGAGTGAAGTCACGACCAGCGACTAATGTAGCTCTTCCTTTGCTGTTTACATTTATTCCTTGAGCTTCAATATCTCGTCCAGCGCTAATTTGTAGGTTATCGCCGCTATATAGTTGACTGGAGTTCTCTGGGGCACGACTTGGTAGAAAATCGAGATCATATCCTTTTATTTTACTCTTCGGATTGATTATTACATCCAATGCACCGCTGAGGATGATATTTTTTCCAGCATTAAGGCGTTTTCCTTGCAACAGAAGACTGCCGCCAGCATTCATTAAAATATCGTTTGTGGCGTTAACTTCGCTGGTTCTTAGTAAGGCATCGTTGTAAAGAGGCTGACGTTGCTCCGAAGATGGAGAAAGATCTGGTGATTGTTGTAAGAAATTTTCAGAATGGATGAATAAAATATCTTTATTCGCTGTAATGGCTATATTTTTGCTTTGTGATATTTCTATGTCAGATAGATATATATTCCCACCTGAGTTAATATCTAGATTATCAGAGACAGAGAATGTAGAGAATTTTTGACGTTTTTCTGGTGTATAATACAGCCCTGTTAAATAATTTTCACCTTTTGGTTGACTGTGTATCGTAATGTCACCCGTACGGCTTGTGAGTATAGCATTTTGACTGATGAAGCTCCCCTGGAAAGCAGAAATATTATTACCCGCTATGACTGATGAATTTTTTTCAGCCTGAAGTTTTGCATCGGAGATTGAAATATTTTCTTCTGCTATCGCCGTTATGTTTTCTGTTGCTTGTAACGTATCGTTGATGAGAATGTTCTTTCCATTTAGTACGATATTTTTTGCGGTAATAGCTGGCTGAGATGTAATAGTGAAAACTGTATCTGGGGTTTTGATATCGTAAGGCGACCTTTTATCAAAGCTTAATGTGTCTATGAAATCAACAACCAGATCACTTCCAGCCGTAATGCGAGAAGATAATGGTAGGCTCTCACGCCAGTTGTAAAAAGAATCTAATATTTTAACCCATGAGGAATCTTTTCTATTTGGATCAAAAAAATTGAGGACTGGTGGTGGGGTTCGTAAATTCTCCTCAATATCATAAATATAATCAGACTGTATATCCATTGTCCCCAGTCGATGGCTTAACGAGCTGAAGTTCTTCCCGGTAAGTACTATGTTGTTTGATGCTGATATAAAACTGGCATTGTTATTCAGTTGAGTTGCATTAATATAAATGTTTTTACCAGAAAGGATCGTTGCTTCAGGCGTTTCCTGAGACAGGAGATACTGCGTTTTCTCCTCATTAATTGTCAGTGCGACACCATTATCAATAGCATCCCCAAACCATTTCTTATTTTTATTATCTTTAAAATAAGGTTGATGTGTTATCTCTGCACCTTCTTCCGAAGGCTTGATGGATGTTGAGGTTGGAACGATGTCATTAGGTTCTATTTTGAACTGGTGGCGTAAGTTATCCAACTGCTCCGTCCGAATCACCAAATCCCCGGTATTGGTTTTAATCGTCCCTGAGCGGTTTTCGACCTTAACGCCTTTATTCCCCGTCGCGTCTTTTTGGATCCACAGGTTGTTGTTGGCCTGAATGGTGGCCTGCGTGTTGGTCAGGTTATCGTTGAACAGGCGCATATCTTCGCCTGCTATAATATTCCCTTGGTTATTCAATACGGTACTGGCAAGCGTGATATCACGATCGCTTTTCACCGTATTGCCTGCGGCGATGTCGACCTGTTGTGCAGTCAGATTAATATCGGTTTTCGCGTGCACATTACCGAGCTGGATTTTACCTTTGCTGTCTAGCGTAATGCCTTGCTGAGAGCTGGTCAGGTTAGCGACGTTCGCACCAACGCCATCCTCGGTTGCCACGAGCCGGATGCGTTCAGCGTACATGCCGCCAAGCGCTTTGGTGTCGACTGCCAGTAGTGGTTTTGCACCTTCTCCGGCGATAGGAGCGATCGTGCCGGCTTTGAAATCGACCCGATTGCTGCCCTGAGTTAGCGTCAGGTTTTTCGCGTTGATTTTGCCGTTCAGTTCGGTTGCCCGGCTGAGGATATCGACATAATCTGTTGCTGAACCGTCCAGGCCTTTGCCACCAATGGTGATGCTGCCTTTTTTCACTTCCAGCGCTTCAAGTGCGCCTTGCTGATCTAAAACCGGTTTACCCGTCGTCAGCGTGGCTGAAGGCGTGTTGATGAACCCACATCCGTCACAGGTGATGCCGTTAGGGTTAGCAATCAATACGTTGGCTTTATTCCCGAAGACTTCTATTTTCCCTTGCAGGTCTGAGCGGGTGGAGCCCGTCACCTCGTTGATAATCAAATCGGCCGCTTTGCCCTTGAGGTTGGCATTCGCATTTAACTGCCCGGCCAGTTGTGATTTGCCTGCAACGGTGCTGTTGTTTAGCACGGCACCAGGTGTCCCGACGCTGAAATCTTTATAGGTATTGTGAGAAACACCTGCCGCATTTGGCGTCGCGATATTGATGACCGGGACGGCACCCGCGTTGTTGACCTGCGTTTTCGGGCTGTCTGGCGTGAGCGCCGCGAATGCAGGGTGTAAGGGCTGAATTGCGGTCAGATAGATCAGCAGGTAGCTAAGTCCGCGTGTGGCGCGGTTATTGAATTTTTCCATGTGACTTTCCTTGTTTTCCTTTTGCTGTGAATAAATGCTTAATCAAAAAGTGCTGTAACGGGGAGGGAGACGTTCCAGTAAACGACGGCGTTATCGGGATGGAGATCGTCTGGGAAATGCAGCGGTACGCCGAGCGACACGGATTGGCTTACCCAACGTGAAGACGCGGACAGACCAACGGAAGCGCCGGTCATATTGCCGCCATCAACTTTGCCGGTTTTCCCGGCGATCCATCCGCTATCCACTGCTGTTGTGAGCGTGATATCACCCAAGAGCGGCAGCGTGGCGAATTGCCAGTTCACTTCGTTACGCCAGTAGAAACCCCGATTGCCGGTCAGCGTTTGTTCCTTAAAGCCCCGCACGGAATACTCGCCGCCGAGCGAGACACGTTCGCTGGTATACAGGTTGTCCGGCGTGGTTTGGCCGTAGAAGGAGGTCAGCAAGTACAGCGAGGGTGCAAGCGGGTAGAAATAGCTGCTGCTGACGCTAAATTTACGGAACTCGCTGCGTGGCAGGCCACTGTTTTCCTTTGTGTCATCCGTCGCGCCCCAGCTCCTCAAGCCGTGGCTCAGCATCGGGTTGAGCGTAAAATATCCACCTGCCAGCGTGGTGCTGTAGCTGAGTCCAATACTGGCGCTGCTGACCGTAGGGCTGCTGACTTCAAGGCGTTCGCCTGCCATGCGGTTCTCGGTGCGTCGACGAGAAAGCGCGCTATCCAGCGCCAGCTTTTGCTTCCCATCCCGATAGAGCGTTCTGTTGAGGCTTAGGCGGTGGGTATTGCTTTGGCCTTCATAGCGATATGCGCTGCTGCCAATCGGGATCGGCTGGAAAAAATCGTTCCAGGCGTATTGATAGCCGAGTGTCCAGTAGCCATAAGGCAAGGACATCCCGCCCGATAAGGCTTTGCTGCCGTAGCGATGGTTGAATGCGCTATCACGGCTGGCGGTGAGCCACCAGCGGTCAGCGAGCCGCAGCGGGTTATCGAGCGTGAGATGAGTGGAAAGCTGTTCGCGGCCCGTGCTTTTTTGTCCGCTGTTGTCCGTGCTGAGAGACAAGGCCACAGGGCGAGATTGCGTGGTGCGTTTTAGATAAACAATCGAACTTCCGGCTTGTTTTCCCGGCTGAATATCAATCGCCACCTGCCGTGAAGGCAAGCGATTAAGCTGTTCCATCCCTTGTTCGATATCGCGCAGATTAAGAATACGTCCTTCCAGCCCGGGGAATGCCATCTTGATTGCCAGTGGTGTTTCCCCTTCCATGCGGATGGCTTCTATTTTTCCCTCGCTGACGCTGATGATGAGCGTGCCGCCGGAGAGGTCTTGCTCCTGTAAATAGGCCTGACTGGTGACAAAGCCGTGATTGAGGTAGGTGTTGGTGGTTTCCCTCACGGCGTTATGGATGGTGACTAAATCAAGGCAGCGATTTTGGTAGCGTTGCTGGAGAGCGGTCCGATCTTTCGTCGAGAGAGTGTTTGCATCGTGAAAGACAATGTTTTGGATGGGGAAGCAGACGGCATCTTTTACTGTTGGTTCAGTGACCGTGGGTATCGTTAAGTTGGTGTTGTTTTCCAACGATAAACGCTGCTGCTTGGCCTGCTCCAATAATGCTTTTTGCTGGAGTTCCAGCGCATCTCGATCCGTTGGGCTGATGGCGGTAGCGGCAAAGGCTGAGCTGCTGACGCTCAAAAGAATAATGCTTATAAAAGAAAGGGTTTTACACAAAATGAACGCGATCCTTACGTTGATTTACATTTTGCGCTTATATACACAAATGCCTTATTCCGTGGCTAGGTAGAATCGATTTCCAATAGAAATTCGACAGAATACGTTGAGAAACTCAATAAATGAGAATAAAAATAATAGTCATTATCATTTTTGTATGAATAGGTAGATAACTATATCGTAAGAGATAATAATTTTTATATTTATCATTGGGTTTCCGCTGTTCCGGAAACCCAATGAGGGGGAAGGTTACTTAAAGTCCGCGTAAGGCGTTAGCGGCTGCGGTGGGCTGTCGAGATCGCCTTGCCAGCCGGAGGCGGAGTAGCGCAGGTAGATGAGGCCGTGGCTTGGGGTGTAGTCCTTCGCCTGCTGAATGTCGATACCGACACCCAGCGTCCAGTGTGAGCTGAGGCGGCGTTCGACGATGGCGCGCGCCGTATAGCCGAAGCCGGAACTGCTGCTGCCTTCTTCGATGGCGTCTCTGTCGGTGATCGCAGCGTTGCCAAGCAGGCCGACCAGTGGATAGCGCCGCTGATCTTTGGTGGAGGAACGTGACCACGACAGCGATCCGCCGAGTTCCCACGACCAGTTTTCCGTCCGCTGCCGATAGTTCACCGGCACGCCCAGCGAGAAGTATTGCTGTGGGCTGTAGTAGCCGCCCTGACCGAGCGAGTAACCGCTTAAATCCTTCTGGTAACGCCACCACATGCTGTTCAGGCCAACCGTGACGCGTCGGTTATCCTCGTTAATCAACTTGTAGTAATAACCTGCCATCGCGCGGGCTCGGTCATTATCGGCCACGTTTTTACCCGTAATCTGGTGGACGCTGAAATCACTCCAGACGCCGTGCGCTTCGCCCCGATCGTAGCTCAGCCCGAGGCTGACACCCGTGGCGCGCACGCCGCCCCAGGTAATGCCGGTGCCAGGGTCTTTGGTACCGCCGAAGGCGAGTAATGAGCTGGAGATCGGGCGGCGCGATGCCGTCGCGGTCCAGCCGATTTGCCGCCAGTCACCGCTGTAGCTTGCGCCGCCGACGACGTCGACGACATCAAAGCCGAGCGGCGTGGTGCCGATGTCTGCTGACCAGCGATCGTTCTTCCAACCTGCGGCGACGCTGGTGCCGGTGGCTTTCTGCGATTTGCCGTCGAAGCAGTCCTGTGTGGCGCAGGTGCCGAAGGTTTCCCGATAGGCACCGTTGCTGTCTGGAGAGAAGGAGCCGGCGTTCATCTGCACGGTATCGGTACGGAAGAAGGCGCGGCCGTCGTACAGCGGCATATCCACCTGCAACATGGTGTCGTGGGCGCTCAGGTCGGAAACGCCGCCGGTACCGCTCGAACTCCCGTAATCGTGGTCAAGGGTGACGGTAATATCCTGCTTGCGGTACAGGTCTGCGGCATCGGCACGGATGCCGCGTTGCAGCCAGTCGTCTCCCGCCTGATTGCGTGTTAGCCGGGTGTAGTCATCGTCGCTTTGCGGCAGAGCGGGTGTGATGCCGCTAGCGACCATTGCCTGTTTATAGTCCTGCTGTGCCTGTTCAGGTTGAGATTGCTGTTGTTCAACGCGTGCTGCATTGCGATAGACCAGAGCCTTAGTCTGACCGACAGGCTCTTTCTGCGCGTCGATTTTTAGCTGGCGGAAAAGCGCCGTCGATTTTTGCGGATCCCCGACCGCTTGCCAGGCGTTAGCGACGCGCCGCTGCGCATTGAGCGTATCAGCCGCCTGCGTTGGAAGCTGGTTCAGGCGCTGGCGTGCGTCATCTTGCTGGCCCTGCGCGATAAACGCGTCGATCTCACCCAGTTGCGCATCGGGGTTCTGCGGCTCTCGCGTGCGGATGCGCTGATAATCTGCCAGCGCCGTAGCGTATTCACCCCGAGCCAGCGCCCAGTCTGCCAGCAGGAGATCGATGCGGGTGTCAGCCGGTTGCTGGCGGAGGAAAGCGATAGCGGCGGATTCATCACCCGCGTCGCGTATCGCTTCCGCTTTAGCCAGCGTGGTTTGCATCGTTAAACGTTGAGATAAGTCACGCATATCGTCGTTCCACTGCGCTGCGGGAAGCGTGTTCAGGTGAGCGAGTGCTTGCTCATCGCGATTGGTCGACGACAGGTAAAGTGAGTAAACGTAATTCTTTTCCGCGCTGGTCGGGGGTATGGACGTCGCGCGTTGAACTACGCTGTCCGCCTGCTGCGTTTTTCCCAGTTGGCGTAGCGTCTGTGCATAGCGATAGGCCAGCCACACATCGTTCGGATCCTGCTGGTTCGCCTGACGATACTTCTCCTCCGCTTGCGCCCACTGCTGCTGTTCTAAAAGCCGATCCGCCTGCTGCTTCAGGATATCGAGCCGCAGTGCGGCAAGCGGCTCCTGCATCGCATTCTGCTGGCTAGGTGACAGGCCGTTGAGGTAAGCGAGTGCTTTTTCCGGCGACTGCCGCTGATAAATACCGACCAAGCCGCGCAAGGCGTTGTCGTTGCCGGGTTCAAGGTGCAAGGCCTGCTGATAGAGCGGCTGTGCGGCGGCATCATTCTTACTGGCAACGGCGACATCACCCAGACCAATTAGCGCATAGGCGTTGGTGTTATCCATCTGGCGTGCTTGCTGATATTTCTGCCGCGCCAGCGGTAGGTTGTTAGCTTTCAGCGCGTTGTCGCCTTCCGCAATCGTGTTCCAATATTGCGTGCTTTGGATGAGACCTTCCCATTTACCGCTGTTGAGGCGATCAGTATCCGCCTGCAATGCTTTCTGGAACTGTGTCAGTGCTTTTGCCCGATCGCCTGCGCGCAGATAAACCAGACCCACTGCGCCGATCAGTTCAGGATCGTTTGGCGTGGCGGCCAGCGCTTGATTTAACTCACCGAGCGTGGCGCTGTTGCCGCCACCGCTTTCAACCTGTGCCAGACCGCGAAGGCGTGCCTGATAGGTGGGATCGGCCATCATTCCCTGCTGGCGGTTGAGCTCTTTGCGTGCAGTTTCTGCCTGTTCACCGTCTTTGAATACGGTCAGGAAACGGTTGAGTTCCGCCACGCTCTGCGACGTGACGGGCATTCGGCCAATGATTTCCAGCCATAGCGATGCGGCCTGACTGCGTCCGACAGGGTCATTAGAAAGCTGCATCAGCAAGGGATAGGCCTGCTCGTTGCGGTCCTGACTGAAGAGCAGACGTGACAAGACCATGCGCAGCGGAACGTTATCCGGGTAAATCTGATCCAGCGCTTCCAGTTGCTTAATCGCGATCGTTTCCTGATTCGGTAAGCGAGAGACCAGACGCCAATACTCAACAGCGAGATCGAGCGTTGGCGGCTCACCGTGAAAGAGCGCGTCGTACTGCGCTTTGGCTTCTGAGTAACGCCCGGCGGTAGACAGCAAACGCGCCTGTTGTAACTGTTGACGCGCGGTTTCCTGCGTCAGCGCCAGCGTTGTTTCTGCCTGACGATAGAGCGCGGAGTCGGGCGCCACAGTCTTCAGCCTTTCCAACTGCTGGCGTGCCTGCGCCTGATCGCCTTGACGCAGTACCAGCCGTAATTTTGCAGCGATAACCTCGGGATTATCTGGATCGATAAGCTCCAGTCGATAGAGCGACTGGCGCACAAGATCGTCTTTGTTACTTGCTTCTCCCAGACGCACCTGTTCCATCAGAAATTGCTCTGGCGACGCGGTTTCCGCGCTGTATGCCTGCGGCGCAGTAACCAGCAATAACGGGAGGAGGCGCAGCCAGTTCAGCGCCAGATTGTTGGCTTTCAATGCATTGTCACCTTTCGCAATCGTGGTCCAGTCTTGCGTATTTTGGATGAGCCCTTCCCATCTACCGCTGTGTAGACGGCTCATATCCACCTGTAATGCCTTCTGAAACTGTTCCAGCGCCTTTTTCCGATCGCCTTCGCGCAGATAAACCAGACCCACTGCGCCGATCAGTGCCGGAGTGTTGGGTGTGGCAGACAGCGCTTTATTCAGTTCATTGAGCATGGTGCTGTCGCCACCGCCGCTTTCAACCTGTGCCAGACTACGAAGGCGTACCTGATAGGTAGGGTCAGCTAACATTTTTTGCTGGCGGTTGAGCTCTTTGCGTGCAGTTTCTGCCTGTTCACCGTCTTTGAATACGGTCAGGAAACGGTTGAGTTCCGCCACGCTCTGCGACGTGACGGGCATTCGGCCAATGATTTCCAGCCATAGCGATGCGGCCTGACTGCGTCCGACAGGGTCATTAGAAAGCTGCATCAGCAAGGGATAGGCCTGCTCGTTGCGGTCCTGACTGAAGAGCAGACGTGACAAGACCATGCGCAGCGGAACGTTATCCGGGTAAATCTGATCCAGCGCTTCCAGTTGCTTAATCGCGATCGTTTCCTGATTCGGTAAGCGAGAGACCAGACGCCAATACTCAACAGCGAGATCGAGCGTTGGCGGCTCACCGTGAAAGAGCGCGTCGTACTGCGCTTTGGCTTCTGAGTAACGCCCGGCGGTAGACAGCAAACGCGCCTGTTGTAACTGTTGACGCGCGGTTTCCTGCGTCAGCGCCAGCGTTGTTTCTGCCTGACGATAGAGCGCGGAGTCGGGCGCCACAGTCTTCAGCCTTTCCAACTGCTGGCGTGCCTGCGCCTGATCGCCTTGACGCAGTACCAGCCGTAATTTTGCAGCGATAACCTCGGGGTTATCTGGATTGATAAGCTCCAGTCGATAGAGCGACTGGCGCACAAGATCGTCTTTGTTACTTGCTTCTCCCAGACGCACCTGTTCCATCAGAAATTGCTCTGGCGACGCGGTTTCCGCGCTGTATGCCTGCGGCGCAGTAACCAGCAATAACGGGAGGAGGCGCAGCCAGTTTAAGGTGTTGTTGTGCATTGGCTGCCCCGGGACGGTAAGAGTTGGCCTTGTGAAGTGAAGCGATAGCGCTTCTGATCCCACCCCTGACCAAAGAGTGTCAGAGAGGCAGAGAAATACGCATCGTCACCCGGTGGATTGGCGGCGAGCCGCTGGCGCTGGACGGCCAGCGCATCCGGTTGACGGGATAGCATCGGAAGCAGTGAGGCAGAAAAGCCTACCGATCCCTGTCCGGTGACGGTGCCCGTCGCGGTATCCGCTTTTTCAGGCGGTAGTCCTTGCTGGATCGTCTGCTGAATCATCGGCTGAAACTGTTTGAGTAAGTCGGTTTTCCCTCTGCTGCTGTCGGCCATCATCCCCGCCCACAGATAGACGCGGATGGCGTCATAGCTGCCGACATTGGGTTTGGTGGTATCAGGCTGCCAGCCTTTGCCTTTTTGCCAGATGACCCAATCAAGCGAGAACCCTTTCGGCGCGGTTTCTAACAGCAGGCGCTGCGTGGTGCGCTGCATCGCTTTCCATTTCTCACCCAGCGGAGCAAATCGAGCCAGCAACTGTGGCGGAAGATAGCTGGGGTTCAAGCGCCAGCTCTCTTTCTCTGCGAAACCCACTTTTCCGGGTAATAGCATCACGCCCAGCCCCGGAATCGTCACCACCTCTTCCTTGGCGATGCGCGCGAGCAGCGTGGTGCCCAGCGTCTGATAGCGTACTTCTTTCCACAGCCGACCGGCTTCAAGCAGGTTATAGGCAATCCACAGGTCGGCATCGGAAGCCGAGTTCGGATCCAGCACCGTCCACTGCTTATCCGTGTTCTCTCCCCACAGCCAGGCGGGCAGATGAGCACTCAAATCGCCTGCGGACAGGTTGTCTTCCGTCCATTTCAGAAGACGATCAAACATCACGCGATCGTTGGCGACCAGTGCAAAGAACATGGCGTAGCTTTGCCCTTCGGACGTGGTGATTTTGTTGGGTGTTGAGGTATCAATCACCCGTCCTTCCGCGCTGATGTAATGCTGCTTGTACTGCTCCCAGGCTGGCCAGTCGCAGACGGCGGCGGTGGCCAGGGAAGCCCATAGCCACAGCAGCGTGGGGATCAGGTAGCGCAGCACGCGCGGCATGGTGCGTTAGTCCCTTTCATCCGGCGACAGGCGGCGGCGGCTGAAGAATTTCAGGCCACGCCACAGCAGCCAGGCAACAATAACGACGGTAAGGGTCGATATGATCGCCAGCCAGACAGGATGCTGCGCCAAGGCGTGCCAGATACGTTCCCACCACGGCAGGTGACCGACGTAGTAAACGTCGCCGACGCGCAGATTATTGATGCCCGATTCACGGATGGCGGAAACGGAGCCGAACAACGAGGCTCTTTTTTCGCTGTCGATCAGCGCGTTGTTGAGCAGCGTATAGCCCTGCGGGCTATCGGCCAGTAGTGCGACGACACTACGCTGATCGTGATACGGGGACTGGAAGCCGATAATCGCCGACATCGCGCCGTCACTGCTGACGGTAGTTTTGCTGTCTGGCTTCGCGTCAGATTCAGGTGAGCCCATATCTGGGACGACGCTCTGGCGTGTTGGCTCTTTGATCCAGCTTTGCGTTTGCTCGACCAGCAGGTTGATTTTGCTGCTGTCGTGAAGTTCAGGCGGGATAGCGCCGATCATCAAAATATCGCTGTCCTGCTTGTCTATCTGCGTCCAGTCATCGCTGAGCTGCACCGCCAGCGCTGGGTAGCCGGTTTGTGCCCCAATGTTGCCGATGGCATTCAGCAGCGCGCTGACTTGAGCCGGTTGTGGCTGCTTGTTCACCAGCACCAGCGTTTGTGACAGGTCAGCCAGTCGGCTGAACGGGTAGCCCGCATTGGCAAAGGCGCGCAGATCCGGCATTGCCATAAAGTGGCGATAGCCAGAGAAGTTAATTGTCGAATTGCTGTCGATGACGGCGTGATTGACGACCGGCGTATAGGTTTCACAGCGGTCGGCGGTGCCGCTGGAAAGCAGCGTGGTGTAGTTGAAATCAAAGCGCAACTGGTTGGTGGTGCCCAGTTTCAGCGCCGGAATGGACAGGCTCTTGTCGGAATCCCATAGCCCCTGCGTGAGTGGCAGGCGCATCAACAGGGAGTTCTTGTCTTGCTCCGGCGCCAGCGAGAAGTCCTGTACGAACTGGTTGTTCAGGTTGATGCTCAGGCGCGATCCGTCCTGAATCTGCGGCGCGGTGTAGCGATATTTCAGACGCATATCGATGCCCTGACTGCGGATCAGGAACAGGTCAGGCGGCAGGTTCATGGTCAGTGAAATTGGCCGAGGAACAATGCCGTCGGTTTGCAGCTGTTCGTTATATTGCTGCAGTTCGGCGAAGGTCATCGGGCGATCGGTGCGCACCCAGTTTGGTGCATCATACGGCTGACGTGGGGCGAGCTGTTCGACCTTATCAATAGTGACGCTTTGCCCACGGAACAGCGCGTTCCCCTGTGCGATACCCCGCACGGCGGTAAGCAGTTCATTATCATCACGCCCCTGCACCAGCAGTAGCTTCACATGAGGATCGTTGGGGTGGCTGATGATAGACACCGTTGGCCCGTTCACGGCGGGGGAATCGCGCAGGAAATCCGGCCGCTTCTCGTTGGTGGCGAACACAATACCGTGACTATTCGGCAACTGGTTGAAGAGGGCAGGGAAAGACTGCCCGCGCCATTGTGCTTTGCTGCCAAACCAGGAGGCGAGCACCGCGGCGGCACGCTGCTGCACCAGATCCGGCTGGCCGGCAAAGACGATGGGCAGCGTTAGCGGGCGGGTATCGCGGCTGTCAAAAAACGGCGCAGGGAACGGCGACAGATCGTCTTTCAGCGTCAGCTTCTGGAATTGCAGATTGAGCGCGCTGGCTTTGCTGACATCCAGCCACAGGCTGGTGCTGGCTGGGTTTTCGCAGATGTTCTGATAATGGCCGACGAACACCAACTGCATGCGGTTAAAATCCGTGATGTAGCGCGGATCGATAGGAATACGCACGCGGTTGGATTTCCCCATCTGCTCTTTGCTAATCGTGGTGACGCCCATGAGCTCATTGTTCAGGTAAACCTTGATATGCGACTCGGTGGGGATCAGCGCCGGTGACGGGGTAAATTCGAGGTCGAGCGAAGCCTGCGTGACCACTTCGTCGCTGCGAACGCCAAACTCAATCTGCCCGTCGGGATTGATACCGCGTAGCGCAAAGGAGCCCGGAGCCGGCGCGATCTGTGCAAACGGCATCACCACGTTACGCACGGCGGCGTTGGCCGGCGGCTGCACCAGCGGAATCACAGGCATCGTCGTCGCTGGTGTTGCGGTGGCAGCATTGGCGGGCGGCTGGGTCGCACCCCCTTCGGCCGGTGTTTGTGCGTGCGGCGTGGTGACAGCCTGAGATAATGAGCTGACGCCTAAAGCCAATGCGGTGAACCAGATTATTTTTTTCGTCATCGTGTCATCATCAATGTTAAGGGTCTTTCTCGTTGTCGGGAGAAAGACCGTTGATCACGGCCTGTGAATGGCAATCAAGCCACTGTCTTTGCTGTAAACAGGTTCTCTTGTGCAAATCGCGTTTCATGGGCAGACGGCGTCTGGCCCTGATGTACGGTTTTTTCCGGCAGCGCAGCGCCCGGCAGGTCTGTTACGGGGCGTTTCCCCACATAGCGCGGGATGAATGACACAACCCACACCACGGTGTTGAGGAAGACCAAGATAATGTTGCGTATGACGGGCGGCGCGTAATCTGCCAGACGCAGGTAGCCGCGAAAGCCGAGAGCCAGCATATCAACCAGACTTTCGACCGGTTTATCCTGCGGGAAGCTGTCTTGCCAGAGCGCCCAGGTGTCGGCGCGGGCAAACGTACATTGAATGAAATCAATATGCTGGCGGATGGTCAGGTTGGTCATGCGCAGGCCAATTTTGTTGTCGAACGCGCGGGTGACGCTGAACGGGAAGGCGTACTCCTGCTGACCGCGTTTTAGCAACAGCGAGACGTTGTCCCCGACCTGAAGAATGCCTGATTCGCGGGCTTCAACGCCCACGCCGCCATCGGAATAGTCGCGCAGCACGCAGGGGAAAAGATGCCCATCGGCACGGAGAATAGCGGCTGACATCGACATCTCTACCCGATGTGCCTGACGCACCTGCTTGGCTTCTACAGCAACCGCGACGGCTCCGCCTAAAATGGTCATGTTGTACATGACCCAGAGCAGGCTGATGAGCACCGTCATGATCTCTTCCGGCGGCCCGTAAATCAGTCGCCAGCCGGCATACACCACCCCGGCGATATTCAGCAGCACCAGCACTAGATAAGGCCGCGTAATCACCCAGTCGACATGCTGTTCTTCAACCAGCCCACCTTTCGCCGTCACGTTGAACTTCCCTTTATGCGGGTTAAACAAGGCTACGGTGGTGGGGCGGGCGATGTACCACGCCAGCACAGTTTCATAAATCTCACTCCAGAAAGAGTGACGGTAGCGACCCTGAATACGTGAGTTGGTCAGGCTGGCATGCACCATATGCGGCAACACGTAGAGCGCAATCGCCAGCGCTGGGGCGAAAATGATGTAGGCGTGCAGCAGCAGAAAGGCCAGCGGCGCGGTCAGGAAGATCAGCCGGGGAATACCAGACAGAAAGTGCATCATGGCATTGGCATAACACAGCCGCTGCCCGAGCTTCAGCCCTTTGCCGAATAGGGGGTTATCCAACCGGAAGATTTGCACCATGCCGCGCGCCCAGCGAATACGCTGCCCGATGTGGGCCGACAGGCTCTCGGTCGCCAATCCGGCGGCCTGTGGAATGCGGATATATGCCGAGCTGTAGCCACGGCGATGCAGGCGCAGCGACGTGTGAGCATCCTCCGTTACCGTTTCGACCGCGATGCCGCCAATTTCATCCAGCGGTTTACGCCGCAGGATGGCGCAGGAACCGCAGAAGAACGTGGCATCCCACATGTCGTTGCCGTCCTGAACCAGACCGTAGAACAGCGTGCCTTCATTGGGCGTGCGGCGGAAACGTCCCAGATTGCGTTCGAACGGGTCGGGCGAGAAGAAATGGTGCGGCGTTTGCAGCATCGCCAGCTTTTTGTCTTTGAAGAACCAGCCCATGGTCAATTGCAGGAAGGAGCGGGTAGGCACGTGGTCGCAGTCAAAAATGGCGACAAACTCGCCTTCCGCCTGTTTCAGGGCGTTGTTGATGTTCCCAGCTTTGGCATGTTCGTGCGTGACGCGGGCGATGTAATGGACGCCGACTTCTTCAGCGAAGGCTTTAAATTCGGCGCGCCCGCCGTCATCCAGAATATAAATATTGAGCTTATCTTTAGGCCAGTCGATGCCCAGCGCGGCATACACCGTCGGTTTCACGACACTCAGCGGTTCATTGTAGGTCGGGATCATGAGATCGACGGTCGGCCACGTTTTACTGTCTTCCGGCAGCGAAACCGGGTGGCGGTTCAACGGCCAGATTGTCTGGAAATAACCCAGAACCAACACGACCCAGGCATAGGTTTCCGCCGCCAGCAGCAGCAGTCCACAGATCAGGCTCAGCGGATCGTCCCAGTTGAGCGTTTCGGTGTAGCGCCACCACAGATAACGGCAGGAGACGGTGAAAGAAAGGGCGATCATCATGAGCGTCGGCATGCGTCCCGGCATGTTGCGAACGAGCATGGCGATACCCCACAGCAGCGCCATAAAAATAAACTGAGACAGCAAATCAAACGGCTGTGTTATGCACAGCAGCGCGAGCGCGGCGCACAGCAGACTCAGTATCACTGTCACCAGCCTTTGTACGTGGCTCGTCTTGGCAAGACGGGACTCACTGTCTTCGCGATCGTCAGTATTTGCGTGGCTAAAGCGGGTAAACAGCCCTTGTAGCGCGTTCATGTAGCGTTGCCGCCAGCGCGGTAGCGCGGAGAAATAATTGCGGCGTGATGTCGGCAACTGGCCGTTTTTGATGGTCAGCAGCCAAATACCCTGCGTCAGATAGCGAAGAATATCGGCCGGACGCGGGCGTTGAGGCGAAATGTGTGGGAACCAGTAGGTTCGCTGCGCGCGAATTTGTTGCCAGCCCTCAGACTCCAGACGCAGGAAGATCCAGCCGAGTATCGCAAATAGCGTGGCGACAAATGCCGCAAAGGCGGAGGCTCCCTGCTGACGATAGCCGCGGTAGCGCTGCTGTATCGCCTGTCTGGCGGGCGGAACGAGAAAGAGGCGCAGAATCCCGCTCATACGCCACTTTCCTTAACGTGAATCAGGCACCAGTTTGCCAGCGTCATGATCTCTTCTGCTGCCACGCTGTCCGGGCGGCATTCGCCCAGCGGCTGTTTCAGCATCAGCGACTCTGCCAACGCCTCGTCACGGTGTACCACCAGCGGCAACAGGTGTGACAGCGTGTGCAGCCAGAGCTGGTGTAAATCCTGCTGGAGCGTGCTGAGAGTAGAAAATTGATTAACCAGAAAATGGCACTGACGTGGCAACGCCTGCTGATGTAAGCGTGAATGGCAGTTGGCATCCGCCACAACCACCTGAAAAACGGTATTCGCGGTGGCTAACGCCTGTCGCGTGAGCGGGCTGTTGTCCGCCGGTACATCGATCAGTATCCAACGATGACGACCCGCCGCGTTGAGCTGCGCCAGATTGTTTTGCCAGAGTGCGGGGTGCTGGTGGTAATGCTGTTGAAGCGTCGCGACTTCCTGCGTGTTCAGGCGACCAAACGGCAGAAAATCCAGTCCAGGGAGATACTGCATGGCACCGGTTTGCCACGGTGCGCCGTCGGCTTCCGCCCGCGCCCAGCCGCGGCGTTGTTCAAACGGCATATTAAAGTTAATACGCAGCAAATTGTCCGGCGAAAAATCAATCACCAGCGCGGATTCGCCCAGCTGTTGGAAGGCCCATCCCAGTGCAGCGGCGATCGAGGTGGTGCCTACGCCTCCGCGAATTCCCTGCAATGCAATAACGGGCATCGTCAGTCGCTCCCGGCCGGTTCTTTTAATTCATCGAGCAGCGGCCAACGAGCCATCATTTGGCTGAGACGCGCCTGACGGGCGATATCGATATAGTTTATTTCAGGTAAAGAAAAAGCCTGACTGAGAACCCGTAGATCGTCGTCGGCTCTTGCATTTTCGGTTAAATCGGCGTGCGCGCTAGTATCGATACGAGTCGGTGCGTTATTCATCCCATGCCTCTGAAATAGGCTATCCATTATCATTGAGAAAGAAGAACATCTGAATGGCAGATGAGGTGCTTCTTTTTGCACCCATAACAGGCAGTCTGGCAGATGAAAGGTTACGCCTCTGCTGCCTTTAATCAGGAGTCAGGTGTGCCAATTAACTATAGCAATGAATTTATGATTGCAATGTGAATAGCCAAAAATAGTAATGAGCTGATTTATCAAAGGATAGGAATAATTCATAGCGGACAGTTGTGATCCCGCAAGGGGCTGCTAGAGTTTATTTTGACTGTATATTTAAGGTGAAATGCCGTCATTAACGGAAAAGAAATCAGTCTATGAAGCAGAACTTTTCATTAGGTATTCGTGACCTTTGGGATGAGCTGGTTACGCTCCAGCAGGCCGGCTTTTATTGGGTGAATATTGACCGACAGGTTGATGCCGCATTATTTTGCCAACAAGTCATACACAGCCAAAATAACAACGCGAGAGTGGCGTTAATAGGCTGTGGGGAAAGATCTGATCCTTTTCTGACGGTATTGTTTACGACAGAAAGTAATACGACCGAAACAAAACAATTATCTTGCTATGCACTGCCGGAAAATAAAGCCGCGTTGCTGAATTTAACCGATGATTTAATGCGTGCATTGCGCCCCAAAAACCGTCTATTGGTGCTTTATGCGCCGGCCAGCCTGTGGCGGGATATCTCGCCGGAAAGGCTCCAGCGTTGGGTGGATGATACGGCGGCATGGCTGTATCAACGCCAGTGTACGCTGGTCGTTATCAGCCACAGCAGCGGTGTAACCCGCTTGAGGAATATGCTGATTTCTCAACACCGCGGGCTCTACGGTTTGGCTAGCCTGCAATGGCAACAGGATCGCGCACAGTATCTGGTGTCATGGTGGGCAACGGAAAGAGGCGTGCGAGCGAATAAGGTGCAGATGCTGCAATCCGACAGTGGCGGGTGGCACATGCTGAAGGAAGAGGAGCTAACCCTTACGCCGTCTCTGGATGATGATGGGCTGTTCCTGATGGAAAAGAGCGTGATGGAAGGTGCTCCTGCGCTGTCAGAAAACTGGCAGCTACTGGACGACAACGCCATTTTGGTACAAACCGGCATGCTGACGAACTCGGCTACCCTCGTTTTGGCGCTCAATCAAACCAGTCAGGTCGATACGCTCGTTAAACAGGTTCATAGCCTGCGGCGGCAGCGCGGTGAATTACTGAAGATTGTGGTGCGAGAAATGAAGCCTTGTCTGCGCGCCAGCGACGAGCGCCTGTTATTGGCATGTGGCGCGAATATTATTGTCTCGCATTCAGAGCCGCTATCCCGTTTCCTGACGCGGATTGAAAGCGTGCAGGGGCAGCGCTTTACCAAGCATGTTCCTGTCGATGTTGAAGTCTTGCTGACCACCATGCGGCCGCTACAGATTAAGGGCTACCAGCCTCCTGAGACATTTCGGCAGTCTGTGCAGATGTTGATTGATAGCACGCTGATGCCGGAAGGCAGTAAGGGCGTGCTGGTCGCATTGCGCCCCGTGCCGGGCGTGCGGGCGGCGCAGGCGTTGACGCTGTGCACGCTGCGACGCTTTGGTGATGTTGTCACGATCGCGCAGGGTCGCCTATTTTTGTTCCTGTCCAATTGCCGTCTGAATGAGCTGGATATCGCGCTGAAATCCATTTTTCGTCTGCCGGTGGATGAAGCGTTCAGCAATCGGATTGTCTGGTCACAAGACCTACAGATTCTGGCAGAAGTTAAATCGCTGGTGCAGGACGATACGCTGGAGCAAGAGCAGCAGATTAACGATTATGCCCAATTGCAGCAGGCCGAATCTGCACCGCGCAGCCAGATGCCGCGGCGTGAACCGATTGCTATCGATCTGTTGGGGCCCGATCTATTGGGTTCCGATTTACGGACCCGAGTACCGGGAGAATCGTCATGAACCTGATGGATATCGTTCAACTGGTGTTATTGAGCGCGGTCGTTTTCTTTACGCTTGGTTATCTGGCGCACCGTGTGATTCCCCACTGGCTTCAGTACTGGAAAAACAGGCTGTTGTCACCGCGCTACCTGAAGCCTGCGAGTGTCTGGATGCGCAGTGCTTCTTCAACAAAGACGGTCTCAACCCAGCCGACTTCAGCAGAGACTAAGAAATAAAATGGACGACAAATCACGTAAGCAGCAACCGCATACGCAACAACAGCAGAATGTCTGGCGCTACTGGCGTGGGCTCGGTGCCTGGAATGTGTATTTCTTGCTGAAATTTGCCCTGTTATGGTTTGGCTACCTGAATTTTCATCCGCTGCTTAATCTGGTCTTTCTGGCGTTTTTGCTGTTCCCGATTCCCAACGTTACGCTGCACCGCTGGCGTCATATTATTGCCATTCCGCTCGGTATCGGGCTGTTTTACCACGATACCTGGCTGCCGGGCATCAACAGTATTCTCAGTCAGGGGTCGCAGGTTGCGGGCTTTAGCGCAGCCTATTTGCTGGAGCTGTTCAATCGCTTTATTAACTGGCAAATGGTCGGGGCGGCGGCGGTCATTATCGTGGCCTATCTGTTCTTCGCGCAGTGGATTCGTATTACGGTGTTTACCGTGGCGGCGCTGGCGTGGTTAAACATCGTCAATCTGGCGGGCCCGGCAGTGTCGCTGATGCCTGCGGTATCGACGGCAGCCTCTTCGACGGCGGCTTCCCCGGCTGGCGGAGACGCTGCGCTACCCGAGGCCACCTTGCCGCCAACGAATGCCAATCTCACGGCTTATCTGAACCAGTTTTATACGCGAGAAAAAGCACGAACCACGGCGTTCCCTGCCGCGCTGCCGCAGGATGCACAGCCTTTTGACCTGCTGATTATCAATATCTGTTCGCTGTCGTGGTCGGATCTGGACGTGGTGCAGTTGGAAAACCATCCGCTGTGGAAGAAGTTCGATATCCTGTTCCGTGAGTTTAACTCTGCCACTGCGTATAGCGGGCCGGCGTCCATTCGCCTGCTGCGGGCAAGCTGTGGTCAACAATCCCACACCGATTTGTACCAGCCGGTGAACCAGCAGTGTTACCTGTTCAGTAATCTGGTGAAGCTGGGCTTTGAAGAACAACTGATGCTCGACCATTCCGGCGTCTTTGGGAATTACCTGCGTGAGGTGCGTGAAGAGGGCGATATTCAGATCCCGATGCTGTCGCAGGAGGGCATCAGTCACCAGATTACGTCGTTTGACGGTGAGCCAATTTATAACGATCTGGCGCTGTTAAATCGCTGGTTGGGCGAGCGGGATAAAGCGACAACAACCCGTAACGCGACCTTCTTTAACCTGATTCCGCTCCATGACGGCAACCGCTTTGTCGGCAGCAACCAGTCGGCGGACTATGCGCCACGCGCGAAGATTCTGTTTGACCAACTGGATACATTTTTTGACGAGTTGCAAAAATCCGGCCGCAAAGTCATGGTAATTGTGGTGCCGGAGCACGGTGCGGCGCTGGCTGGGGATAAAATGCAAATGTCCGGCCTGCGCGATATTCCGAGCCCGAGCATCACGCATATTCCAGTCGGTGTGAAACTGTTTGGCCTACAGGCACCGCATCAGGGCGACGCGCTGGAGATTACGTCTCCGAGCAGCTATCTGGCGATTTCAGAGCTGGTGGCGCGTATGGTGGACGGCAAAGTGTTCACCGCGCCCTCTGTCGACTGGCAAACGCTGACGAGCGCACTGCCGCAAACGGAAGCGATCTCGGAAAATGAGAACGCTATCGTGATGCAATATCAGGGAAAACCGTACATTCGTCTGAATGGCGGAGACTGGGTACCTTACCCGCAATAATCTCATCCCATCACGTTATCGGGCAGGCGAGAATCCTGCCCGATTCCCCTGTCTGCTCCCCGAATGACCGCGCTAGCTTATGCAGGGGATATCCCCTATCCTGAGGCCGCGTTACCGCTGTTGCCGAAGGTAGCCTAGGATTAAGATGAAATCCCCCGAACATCAGCAGAAAACAGCGTTAAGGCGGCGATAAGCTGCCTTATACTACTTGCCGCGTGTAAATCGTGTTGCTGTGTGTAACGCGTGCGCATTTTTCGCGTTGTATATTGCTCACCTGTTTGTGGTTTGGTGGGCCCGGTATTCAGGTCTGCATAACAGGTTGACGGAGAAAGCGCTTGCGGCTCAGACGTTCATTAACGATTAAACAGATGACAGCCGTGTCTGCCGTGGCACTGGTGACGATCAGCCTGTTTATCGTCATACAGCTCTTTCACTTCGTTCATCAGCGCCGTGAAGATTATGCCAAACAGCTGGAGAGCATCGCCTATTCCGTGCGTCAACCGTTGACGGATGCGGTGTTACAAGGCGAAGTGCAGCGTGCGGGCAATATTCTGGATAGCCTATTACCGGTTGCTTTTCTGAGCCGGGCAGATGTGCTGCTGCCAGATGATTTCCAGACGCTGCATGCGAATTTCCCGAAAGAGCGTCCGGTGCCAGACTGGATCGCGCGGGTCTTTAAGCTGCCGATCCGTATCTCTATTCCGCTTTATTCACCGCCACAGACGCAGTATTCGGCTCCGTTAGCGCATCTGGTTTTGCAGGCGGATTCCTACCGGATGTATCAATTTATCGTCAGCACCTTTTCAACCATGCTGGCGACGTATCTGCTGCTGGCGTTGATTATGTCGATCGCCATTACCTGGTGCATCAACCGCCTGCTGATACACCCGCTGCGTGGGATTATTGTCGAGTTACAGAATCTACCGCCGGACGACATGCTCCACCGTCAGCTTACGCTGCCGCCTTGGCATCAAGACGATGAGCTTGGCGCGCTGGTGCGCAGCTATAACCGTAATCAACAGCTGCTGGCGCAGTCGCTTTCTGCCGGAACGGAAGGGGCGGGGGTGCCGGACAACGCACACTTTATGCGACGCTTTGAGCAGCGTCTGGCCGATGCGACACCGTTCAGTCTGCTGGTTTTCGGGCTTGATTCCTCCGCCAGCAAACAGGGCAAGGTAGACACGCTAGCGAAGCAGCTCAGCGCAGTGATTGAAGAACAAAGCGAGGCTGGGCCTATCTATCTGGCGCGCCTCGACTGTGATGAGTTCGCTATCATCGGGAAGCAACTGCAATCTGCCGGACAGGCACAAGATTGGGCACAGAATGTGATGCTGGCGATTAATTCACCCTTTTTGCCTGCGGGCTCCCAGCCTGCGCGGGCTGTCAGCGTGGGTATCCTCACTATTACCGATCCTCGACCCGAGGAGGCGGCGCTGCTTTTATCACAGGCACGTTTTGCTATGCAGCTGGCGCGGCGTGATAAAAAATCTGGTATTCATCCTTTCACGGTGCCTTCCTGAGTATTCATAGGTAACGCAAATGTTACTTTTTATATATAGGTTTCCTGAAAGGCGCATTCCCCGTATGGCGGGGGTTTGAGGGCTTTTTAAAGCAATCTCCCTGCCGAAAAAATGTGCATCTGTTACAAGTAAATTGCACTGATGTTTCTTTATAATTCCTGCTGACGTGATTCAGCTCTTGTTTTTAACCTATCGTTCACAAACTAAACTTATAAAACATTCTCAGCTTGTTATTGCAATGTTACTTTTCGGCGCAATCACAGGCGGCATTTTCGTACCCTATTCCCCTCCTGTGTTTTCCCCACCATAGGACGTATGTATGAAAACATCAATTTTTAAAAGTCTTTATTTTCAAGTTCTTGCCGCCATTACAATAGGGATACTGTTGGGGCATTTCTACCCCCAGCTTGGTGAGCAAATGAAGCCGCTGGGCGATGGGTTTGTTAAATTAATTAAAATGATTATTGCGCCGGTTATCTTCTGTACGGTAGTAACCGGTATCGCAGGCATGGAAAGTATGAAGTCGGTCGGTCGTACTGGTGCGGTCGCCCTGCTGTATTTTGAAGTTGTGAGTACGATTGCGCTGATTATCGGCCTGATCGTGGTCAACGTGGTGCAACCTGGCGTGGGCATGAACATCGATCCAAGTACGCTTGATGCGTCTGCGGTGGCGGTTTATACCCAACAGGCTTCGCAACAGGGTCTGATTCCGTTCCTGATGGACGTGATTCCGGGGAGCGTGGTCGGTGCGTTTGCCAGCGGTAATATCTTGCAGGTTCTGCTGTTTGCTGTGATGTTCGGCTTTGCGCTGCACCGCTTAGGGTCAAAAGGCAAAGTGATTTTTGACGTGATCGACAGCTTCTCCAAGGTCATTTTCGGCGTCATTAACATGATCATGAAACTGGCTCCGCTGGGTGCGTTCGGTGCAATGGCCTTCACCATCGGTAAATACGGTGTCGGTACGCTGATACAGCTGGGACAGCTGATCGCTTGCTTCTACATCACCTGTGTGCTGTTCGTGTTTCTGGTGTTGGGCAGTATTGCCAGAGCGACGGGCTTCAGTATCTTCAAATTCATTCGCTACATCCGTGAAGAACTGCTGATCGTACTGGGTACATCCTCTTCTGAATCCGTGCTGCCACGTATGCTGGAGAAGATGGAGAAGGTCGGTTGTAAAAAATCGGTCGTGGGCCTGGTGATTCCTACCGGCTACTCATTCAACCTGGATGGCACCTCTATCTATCTGACAATGGCCGCGGTATTTATCGCTCAGGCGACCAACAGCCACATGGATATCTGGCATCAGATTACCCTGCTGGTGGTACTGCAGCTGTCCTCTAAAGGTGCAGCGGGCGTGACGGGAAGTGGATTCATCGTGCTGGCGGCAACGCTGTCTGCCGTGGGCCACCTGCCCGTTGCCGGTCTGGCATTGATTCTGGGTATTGACCGCTTTATGTCAGAAGCCCGTGCGCTGACCAACCTGATTGGTAACGGTGTGGCGACCATCGTGGTAGCGAAATACTGCCGCGAGCTGGATGAGAAGAAACTGGATGCTGAGCTGTCTGGCACCAACAAGAACGATAACGCAGCTACACCAACTGCGCAGTCATAATACCAGCATGCCGTTATAGTACCAGCATAGTGTTCTATACTAATTCCCCACGGCGCTAGCGCCCCGTGGGGAATTTTTTTGCCTGCCGATACGTCGAACCAAACTGTTTCCCTTCCTTTTCTTACCCGCCATGAAACGTAAAAATATTGTTAAATATGACTATTTTTACCTTTTTTGCAGATTATTTCGTCTTCTGGAGTGACATAGACAAAAGCGCGCGGTCTAAGGGAATGGTACACTTCGCGTCTTAATTTTTTCCGTGATATATCCACGAGAGTGTGCGGTGGCAGACGCAAGGCCACCATAATGATCAACAATAACCACATTTATTATGTTGGATAGCTATTAGTAGGGGTTCACATGCAGGGCACCAAAAAGGCGCTTTTCGTTGGTGGTTTGTTGCTGGCCGTGGTCAGCAGCGGCGTGCAGGCTGAAGCACTACAGCCCGATCCTGCCTGGCAGCAGGGTAAGCTTGATAATGGTTTTACCTGGCAGTTATTAACCACACCACAGCGCCCCGGCGATCGGGTTGAGCTGCGTCTGGTTGTTAATGCTGGGTCGCTGCTGGAAAATGCCCAGCAGGTAGGTTTTGCCCATTTTCTTCCCCGTCTGGCCTTAGCGCCCGGCGATAAGCTGTCCGCCGCCCAGCGACCTTCCATGTGGACGCGGGATGCTAACAGCTCACGCGTTCTACCTCCGGTCGTTGTCTCGTACGACTTCACGTCGTATAACCTGAGTTTACCGAATAATCGCCCCGAACTGCTGAAAGAAGCGCTGACGTGGCTGGCGGAAAGCGCAGGGCAGATAACGTTCGACGAAAAAAGCCTACAGGCTGCGTTGAAGGTGCCCGATCAGGTGGCAACCTTTCCGATTAACCCACAGGATCCGAGTTGGCGCTACCGCCTGAAAGGCTCACCCCTGCTGGCACACGATCCTGCTCAGGACGTCAAACCGCCGTTGAATGGCGAGCAGCTCCAGCAGTTTTATAAAACCTGGTATACGCCAGATGCGATGACGCTCTACATCGTCGGTCATGTGGATAACCGCAGCGTGATCGAGCAGATCGGGAAAGTCTTCTCCCCGCTGGAAGGGAAACGTGAAGCGCCAGCGCCGTTGCCGACATTAAGCCCGCTACCGCCGCAGGCGATCAGCCTGATGAATAACAACGTCCAGCAGGATACGCTGTCGCTGATGTGGGATGCCCCGTGGCACCCGATTCGTGAATCGCAGGCGTTGGTTCGCTACTGGCTGGGTGATATGACGCGGGAGGCAATGTTCTGGCACCTACAGCAGGCGCTGGAGAAGAGCTCACTGAAGAGCAACAACCTTCGCTTCGACTGCAATGTGTTTTATACCCGTTCTCAGTGCGCGATTCATATGGATGTACCGAATAGCGAGGCTGTTGAGCCGGGCGTGACGTTTATGGCGCGTGAGCTGGCGACGCTGCGTGAAAAAGGGCTGACACAGCAAGAGTTTGATGCGCTGATTGCGCGCAAGACGGACGAGCTGAACAAGCTGTTTGCGACCTATGCCCGGACCAGCACGGACATCCTGATGGATCAGCGGCTGCGCTCCCAGCAGAATGGTGTTGTGGATATCGCTCCCGAGCAGTATCAGAAGCTGCGTCAGACTTATCTGTCTGCGTTGACGCTCGATATGCTGAATCAGGAACTGCACCAGCAGCTGGCACAGGATACGACGCTAATGCTGATCCAACAGCCCGGTGAACCGGAGGCGAATATGAAGGCGTTGCAGGAAACCTACGACCAGATTATGACGCCAACTGCCGAGCCTGTCGCCAGCCCCGCTGCGGCAGCACCTGAAGAAACAAAACCGCAGGAAACGGCTCCCGCCGCGCAGTAAGTCATTAATAAGTAATTCTTTAATCAGCAAATAGTAAAGGCCGCGATTGCGGCCTTTACTTATTATCACGCTGCGTACGATTTACGCAGGCATTGCCTCAAGCGGGATAATTGCACCACGGTATTGAATGACCGTGCTGGCCGTCAGGTGACCGCGCTGTGCGGCTTCCTGCGTGCTGCCGCCGTTCAGACGTACTGCCAGATAACCTGCGCTGAAAGAGTCGCCTGCGGCGGTGGTATCGACCACTTTCTCTTTTGGCAATTTGATCGCGGGAACATCAACCAGTTCTTGTCCGCGTTCTGACACGATGCAGGAATCGGCACCGCGTTTGATGACCACTTCGTTAACGCCCAAACCGTGCGTCCGATCCAGCACCGCTTCCAGCGGCTTCGTGCCCCACAGCATGTCTTCGTCATCCAGTGTCAGGAAAGCGATATCGGTACAGGACAGGATGTCGGTGTAGGCTTGCTGCGTTTCTTCCTTGCTCTGCCACAGACGTGGGCGATAGTTGTTATCAAAAATCACTTTACCGCCGTTGGCGCGGCAAGCGCGCAGCAGGGCGAGGAGACGCTGACGGCTTTCGGCGTTCAGAATCGCCAGGCTGATGCCGCTCAGGTAGAGATAGTCAAATTGTGCCAGTGATTGACCGATTTTTTCTGCTTCCGGGCTGTCCAGCCAGTAGCGGGCAGCGGCATCATTACGCCAATAGTAGAACGTACGCTCGCCGCTATCGTCGGTTTCAATGAAGTATAAACCGGGCAGCTTGTTGTCCAGTCGCTGAATCAGGTCGGTTTTCACCCCTTCTTTCTGCCAGGCAGCCACCATCTCAGTACTGAAGCTATCGGTGCCGAGTGCGGTCACGTAATGCACGCCCAGCTTATCGGCGTTTACCTGACGGGCAATGTAAACGGCAGTGTTCAGCGTATCGCCGCCAAATCCACGGTTAAGATCCGTGCCCTTCTGCGACAGTTCGATCATGCATTCGCCGATTACGGCAATGTTAGTAGTTGTCATCACTTTTGGCCTGTTTGAAAAGGTACCCTGCACCTGATGTTATTGGGGATAAAAAATGCGGAAATTAACGTCAGTCTCAACATTACGCGAGACTGAGTCAATAGCCTTGAAACGATGTTTTATTTTTTCATGACGCAGATCGGAAAACCAGTGCTTTCACGCTGCTTTTAGCGATCGGAGGACGGTTCCTTCTCCTGCTCATTCTGATCTGACGAGGTGTCGCCTTTGTAATTCGCCGTTGCGATCCAGGCGGCGCAGAAGAGCGTCAGACGAGCGAAGAAATAGAAGAATGCCATCAGGCCAATGACCGAACCGAACGCGGCACCGGAAGGCGAGCTGGCCAGTTTAGGCAGCGCGACGGTCATCGCGAATTTGATGATTTCAAAGCCCACGGCGGCGATCAGCGTGCCGCGAAAGAGCGCTTTGCGTTTGGGTTTATGGCGCGGTAAAACGAAAAATATCCACAGAAATAACAGGTAGTTGGCGAAGATGGAGATTGACAGGGCAATCAGCGTTAACGCGGGACGCAGCCACTCGATACCATCTAACCCCAGCGCGGTCACAATCATGTTCTGCGCGGTGCCGGCAACGGAGGTCAGGAAAAGCGTGATGATAAGCGCAATGACCAGACCGGTCAGCGACAGGAAATCCCGCGTGTACTGAAAGTAAATCTTCTCTTCATCTTTCGGGTTCCGTTCCCACACGTCGCGCGACTGGGCGCGAATCGCCTCACGCAGGTTTCCCATCCAACTGATGCCGGAATAGAGTGCGATCAGCAACCCGGTCAGCCCGACGGTAGTACGCTGCTGCACGGCGGTGTTAACGGTACTTTTCAGCGTATTGGCCAGATTAGGATCGCTGATGCTGTTGACGATGCGGTTAATCAGCCCTGTCAGCAGATCGGGGTTGGAGGCCAGCACGAAACCCACGGCAGCAAAAGACACCATGAGAATCGGGATCAGCGACAGAAAGGAAAAATAGGTAATGGCCGCGCCAAACTGGTTGCCCATCCGATCGTTGAAGCGTTCGCCCGCGCGAATCAGGTGCGCCACGCTGGGGATCGCCTGAATACGTGCGACCAGGCGTTTGCTTTTGCCAAGCAACGAGAGGGGTTTCTGTGGTGACGCGTTTTTCTCTGGCGTTGAGGATGTTGACTGACGATCCGGATCTGCCGGTACAGGCATTGCGTTTCTCCTGTGTTCGGGATTATAAGTTTGATTATAACCAACAATATAAGAATATTACTTTTCGATGTTTTTCTGAACGTACGTCATACACGGACGTTAAGCGAGTGAATTTTCCATGCCAACACCTTCCCCATCCGAACCGGCGCTGAGCGGTCTGCGCCTTAATCTGCGCATCGTTTCGATTGTGGCGTTCAACTTCGCCAGCTATCTGAATATCGGCCTGCCGTTGGCGGTGCTGCCGGGATATGTGCACGATCATCTTGGCTATAGCGCATTTTGGGCTGGGCTGGTGATCAGCCTGCAATACTTCTCCACGCTAGTGAGCCGCCCGCATGCGGGTCGCAGTGCTGATGAGAAAGGGCCGAAGAAAATCGTCGTCTGGGGGCTGGCTGGCGTCATGCTGAGCGGGGTGTTTTATCTGATGGCCGCCTTTAGCGACGCCTCGCCCGCAATCACGCTGCTGCTGTTGTGTCTCGGGCGCGTTGTGCTAGGCGCCGGACAGAGCTTTGCCGGTACAGGTGCAACGCTCTGGGGCGTCGGTGTGGTCGGCTCTCGACACATCGGGCGCGTGATTTCATGGAACGGCATTGCGACTTACGGCGCGATGGCAATTGGCGCACCGCTCGGCGTCTGGCTCAACCATATCGGTGGGCTAAAACTGCTTTCCGTATGCATTATCCTGATCGCTGCTGTGGCGATTGTCCTCGCGCTACCGCGCCCGGCGGTGCAGGTCGCTCCGGGGAAAAAGATTCCCTTCCGCGAAGTGCTGGGGAAAGTCTGGGTTTACGGCATTATTCTGGCGATCGCCTCTGCGGGTTTTGGTGTGATCGCCACTTTCATCACGCTGTTTTATGCTGACCGGAATTGGGAAGGTGCGGCGCTGACGCTGACCATTTTCAGCGTTGCCTTTGTCGGTGCACGATTGGTGTTTCCTAACAGTATTCAGCGATTTGGTGGATTGCGCGTGGCGATGACGTGCTTTGTGGTTGAGATCGTGGGGTTGCTGTTGGTCTGGGGGGCGACGCAGCCGCTGATGGCCGAAGTCGGTGCGTTCCTCGCGGGGGCGGGTTTCTCTCTGGTGTTCCCAGCATTAGGTGTTGTCGCCGTTAAAGCTGTATCGCCGCAGAATCAGGGTAGCGCGCTGGCAACCTATACGATATTTCTCGATTTATCGCTGGGTATCGTCGGGCCGGTGGCGGGTGTGCTGATGGCTTATACCGGTATCGCCTCTATTTATTTAGCGGCGGCGCTGTTGGGGCTAGGCGGCTTAGCACTGACGTGGCGACTGGCTCAGCGTACGGCGGAAGGCTGGGGGCAGTCATAACAAAATACCTGAACATTGTGCCTCCAAATTGCCGATGATATGCCGCCGTTCCTTGCTGACGGTGGTTTCCTGTTGGTGGGTTCCCGCTGGACTGGATATGCCCTGGTTGCCAGAAGGCAACGCAACAGACCCTTGTCCAACCTGTTGCGTTAGTGACATCGTGTTATTTAATCGGCTGTTGATCGGTTTTAGGCTGCTTAGCGCGGTAGGCATCCATAATCGGTGCCCAGTCCATGCCTAATGGGATGGGGTATTGCTTAAACAATTCGCCGTATTCTTTGTCAAAGTTCTGAAGCGTCACCGTGTATTGGCTCACGCCGATTGGAAATTTTTTATCATACCAATTGTCTGTGACCTCTTCGGCAATGCCGCGGGCAAGCAAGAGGTCTGGACTAACGCCAAGTCCACGGCCCATCAAGACCACCTCATAATAACCGCCGGGGGCAAGGCCAAAATAGAGCCGGTTACGCTGGTCAATGCGCCCGCCAATCTGGTAGCGCTGCTGCATTTGCTGCGCTAAATCGGCGGGTAAATCAACCTTAATGCGGTAGCGCTTGCGGTCATATAACGACACCATCTCTATAATCGCCCTGTCGGGAATAGGCATTCCGTCTACCGGTAAGCCGCCACCTCCCGCCCAGTAATAACGCTTTTGCGTAATCCGTTTTACACTAATGCTAGGTCCTACCCCCCCGCCTGGATAACCACCAATAAACGCCCCTCCACGATAAAATTCAACGTTGGTCGTCCAGATTTCATCGATATTGCTCCCCGTACCATATCTCCATGAAAAAGCCGATTTTGTGGGTGTCGTTGCACAGGCCGTCAACGAAAAACAAAGCCCCAGCACTATAATAATTTGTTTGAACATCATGCCTCCTGATTGCCGATGATGTGCCGCCTTTCCTTGCTCACGGTGGCTTCCTGTTTGCTGGTATTCGCTGGACTGGCGATGCCCTGATTGCCAAAAAGCAACGCAACAGGCATTGTTTACCCTGCTGCGCTAGCGGCATAACACAACCTTTCTCTAATTATTTAACAGGCTGCTGATCCGTTTTGGGCTGTTTGGCGCGGTAGGCATCCATGATTGGTGCCCAGTCCATGCCTAATGGGGTGGGGTGCTGTTTGAATAGCTCGCCGTACTCCTTGTCGAAATCATCAATACCGTATTGTCTGGCTACGGGGACCTTTTTATCATACCAATCATCGGTAACCTCTTCGGCAATGCCGCGGGCAAGCAAAAGATCTGGTTTGACAAGTAGCCTATCGGCTTTCAATAGCACTTCATAATAACCGCCGGGGGCAAGGCCAAAATAGAGCCGGTTACGCTGGTCAATGCGCTCGCCAATCTGATAACGTTGCTGCATTTGCTGCGCTAAATCGGCGGGTAAATCAACCTTAATGCGGTAGCGCTTGCGATCGTAGAAAGACACCATCTCTATCGACGCGCTGTCAGGAACGGGAACGCCTTCGGTAGGTAACCCCCCGCCTCCTGCCCAGTAGTGACGTTTTCCTGTGATCCGGTCGCTCAACAGTCCACCAGCCCCGCCGCCAGCCTCACGATCGGCGTAAACGAGTTTGCCATTTTGATAAAATTCCGTCCGTGTATTTCGAGTGATATCAACATTACTACCAGTACCATAACTCCAGCTAACAGGAGTTTTGGGATTCGGGGTTGAGCAGGCTGTCAGCGAGATGCACAGCCCCATGACCATAATAAAATACCTGAACATCATGCCTCCTGATTGCCGATGATGTGCCGCCTTTCCTTGCCCACGGTGGCTTCCTGTTTGCTGGTATTCGCCGGACTGGCGATGCCTTGGTTGCTGGCACTACGGTGCACATAATCGCGACGCAGCGCCCGATAAACCTCGGGGGAGATCTGCTGACTCAGGTTCTTCACCACGCCCTGCTCGATTGCTGCCAGCGACCAACGTTCATCCAATTTAGCCAGATTGACCGAGGGTCGCCTGACCGAGAGCGGTTCAAGTTGAAGCATCTTATCTTCTGAACGCCACGCCTTAAACGGCACACCAACGGCGCGCCCGGCCTCCAGCATCATATGTAACGGAATGCGCGAATATTCCCCTTCCACCACACGGCTCATCACCACCTCAACATAGACGGCTTTTTTCGGCCATGAATCATCCTTACCGTGCTGGCGAATAAACGAGTAGGGGATCAAACTGATCGCCCCCAGGGGGGGAATGGCTGCACGCAACAAACGCGGATGGAGCCGACCAACCCAGCCCTGCGCAATTTTCTCCTCGGCGTAGGCGCGTGCCTGACGATAGGCGCGGCTTTCTGTATCCGGCGTAGACGCCGCTTCTTCGCTCATAAAGCGCTCCAGTTCAAGGCACTCGGTCAGCGCCGGGTCGCCGTTCGGGTTACGCAGGCTCCAGCGACTGTAATAGCCGCCGCCCAGATCGGAGTGCGCGCCCGGCAGCGCCAGTTCGGTAAAGTGCGGGGGGATGCTGGTGCCAATCGCAGTGGGGGTGATGCGCGTTAACGGGAAGTGCTTTCGTACTTCATCCAGCGCGGTTAAATGCACGACCCGTTCGGCGCAATCGTCACGTAACCGGATGTTCACACTGGGATGATAGGATGAGGCTACCGTATCAAAAATGCCGACAAAGGCGATACGCACATCGTCCCGATTCGCCCAGTCAAATCCGGCTTTAAGACGGATAGACCCCGAGTTTGCTACTGCCTGTACCAACGGGTGATCGGCCTTCTGATCGATGACGTTAACAAAATGGCGTGCCGCCGCTGCTCCGCGGCTGAAACCAAAGACATCGAACACGATCCGGTGAATACATTCAATATTAGGTAAAATATCCTCCAAATCCCGCATGACTGCGGCAACAATCTCCTGCTCACAGGCCAGATTCACCTTGCCAACAATAGAGGTATTTTCACCACCAAAGTCGATATCCACCGCTTTTGTCAGCATATCGTCCGTTTGGTATTCCGTGCCGTCCTTCCCTGCAACCGGATCGCGGGTACCAATGCCGCTAATATAGCTATGGGCGATCAATGGGCCAGCAACAAGATCGTATTGGTTGAATAACTTACCCACATTAGTAATATCATTCGCCGCACTGTCACTCACTGGGAGTTGTCCCATCTGGCAGCCACGCAGTTCTTTCTCTCGCTGTGCCGGATCGGAGCAGGTTTCAGCCAGCCATTGTTCGACCTTTTTAAGGCCGGACTCGGCGTTATAGGTGTTATTCCCTGTGCCATCGAAGAACACACCAATGCGTAACACGTTGATCTGGTAGCCTTTCACCTCGATGACGTAGGAGTGGTTGGTAAAGAAACGGACGTTTCCAGCTTTGCCCTCCTGATGCGCTTCTGGCAACGGTTGCTCTGGCGCCGTCAGGCACAGGTCACCCGTGGTGGCCTTAACATGTTCACGTTGGGTTTCTTCATGCCCGTTCTTCTCTGCCACATAGGCCGGTACGATGCTTTGCCCTTCTTTCAAGACCTCACGCGATTGCGCTGCCTTGAGCCAAGGCTGTGTCTCCAGTTTGACCGTTATCGGGCCAACGGCAAAACCGCGCACCAACGTCGGCCCGTCGTTGAGCGTTACCGTTTCGGATTTGCCGGTATCGTCGGTGAGTGTCGCTTTTAGCCCTTTAAACGAACGGTTGTGTTCATCACGAACATCAATCTCTATCCAGCAATCGTAATGTTCGCAGGGGATGCAGTAAGGATCGGCTGCCATTAGTTAACTCCTATTAACGCATTATGCTGCACCATCCAGTGGTTAACCTGAGCGAATTCTGCTTCAGTCAGCATCAGCGGCGCTCGAATACTCTCCAGAGGAAGCCCAACCTGCAAGGTCAAGGCTCCCGCCACCACGCCATCAAACACGTCACCCTGAATTCCCTCCGCATTAGCTTGCCTGAGAACTAGCAAAATAGAGCCTGCCGGATCCAGATGACGCTCCATCATGCTCGTCATGACCTGCCACAGACGCCGACGAAGAATGTAGGCATGGCGATCGTCGTCATACAGCGCTGCCAGATGATGCGAACAAATATGAAACCAGGGGATTTTTAACGCAGGATGAAACGGGATATCTGGATGACGTGTAAACCCACTGTCGTTGATCCAGAGTCCACTACAGGGGCCCAGAATGGCAGTCTGCTCTTCCTGGCTCATGGCACAGAACATCGGCAGGAAGATACGCGGTTCAGAGAAACGAAACCAGACAACTTCCCCTTCACGGATAACCTGAATCAGGCTTTGCCAGTGACGACGAACCACCTCAATCGGCTGTTCGCTGACCAGATAGAACCCACCCAGCACGGGGGAGCCTGCCACAAATGCGGGAGAGGGATTAGACAGTAGACAAGGGCCGAGTGCGGCTTGTTCGTCAAACTCAGTACCGGCAAAGAAGGGAGAAGCCTCACCCTCACTGAATTTATAGAAACGCGCCACCGCCGCACGATCTGCCGCGCCATCGACGATCGCAAAGAGAGTGCCATTATGCTGTGCTCGCCACGTATCCAGATTCATGCTTTTCCTCCCTTGGCGAGTGGGCAAGGCTTAACAAGCGGAGACATGGATTCCATGCTTTTATGAATGGCAGGAGCAGGCAGGGTGGCGGGTGGTGCCGGAGGCACGGCAACACCGCCTGGCAGAACGGGAACCTGCCCCGCCCAGCCAGCGCCAAAACCCGGGCTGCCCCCTGAGTTAATATTGATAGCGGGTCCAACGATGCTCACACCGCTGGGGTCAATCTTCACGAAGCTTCCCCCCGCTTTCAGTGTCAACTCCGCGCCCGCTTCCAGCACTATCTTGGCTCCGGCTTTCACATGCACTTCCTGACCCGCTTCGACCAGCAAAGCCTGCCCCAATTTCTGATGCATCGACGCATCGACGGTCAGCGAGAGATCCCCTTTTACATAGTCACGTTTCTCGTTCTCGACCGTCAGGTGATCGTTGGCTTTGATGCGGGTCACTCGCTCATTATCAATATCCGTATGCGCGTCGTGTTTGATGTGCCAGACGACGTCATTTTCAACAAGCGCGTTGAGATCTTTCTGCCCGTGAATATAAATCTCCTCCTGCCCGGCTTGATCTTCAAAGCGCAGCTCGTTAAACCCTTCACCCTGATGTGTTTTCGTGCGCAGTACGGTACGCGTTTTGTTAGCAGGCAGCGGGTACGGCGTCGGGTTGGTGGCGTGGAAGGTTCGCCCGGTCACAATCGGCTGATCCGGATCGCCTTCAAGGAAGCTGACGATCACTTCATGGCCGATACGTGGGATCGCGATCATGCCGTACTGGCCGCCTGCCCAGCCCTGACTGACGCGCACCCAGCAGGAGCTCTGGTCATTGCTCGCGCCGTAGCGATCCCACGGGAATTGCAGTTTTACCCGACCATACTGGTCGCAGTAGATTTCTTCCCCCGTCGGGCCGACGACAGTCGCGATTTGCGGGCCATCCACCATCGGTTTGTACGGCATAGCAGCACGCCACGTCGTCGTGCCTTTCACCACGGCAAAACTGTTGCTCATGGTCGTCGGTTCGCCGCCGCTTTCCTCTTCCAGCGCCTGCGGCTGTTGCCCGACGTGCGTCACGCTCACCGTCTGCCACACCGCGTTCAGCGTCACATTCGGGTGCTCCGTCAGCGTGAAGGTATTGCCCGGCATCAGCCCCGCGCAGTTGGATTCCCCTTCGCTCGTCACCGCCCCTGAGCGCAACGCATCCAGTAGGTAACCGCTGAACGCCTTGCCGCTCGGGTCTTGCTTATAGCGCCCCGGATAGTCGTAGTGCTGATAGCTTTCGCGCTGGTGCGCCAGCTCACCACTCATCTTCTTGTGCGACAGCCCGTAAGCCGGCGTCTTGAAGCTGTAGTCCTTCAGCTCCACGTCCGAGGTGCTTACCCGCTCTGCGTAGTGGAAACGCCTGACATATTCCCCCTCGCTCAGCCCCTGCGTCGCCAGATTGAAGAACAGCGCGGGGCCTTTGGTCAGTGCACCCGCATCGTCGGCAAACACCACGCGGTGTTTTCCCTCTTCGTATTCGTGGAAGAAATACATTCCCTCCTCGGCGGCCAGCCGGGTGATAAAGGCTAAATCGCTTTCCCGATACTGCACGCAGTATTCGCGCACCGCGTGCTCGTTACGCAGCGCAAAGGCGTAGTCCGTGATACTGGCTTCTTCCAGCAGCGTGCTGATAATCGCTTCCGGTTTTTGTGCCTGAAAGATGCGGGCGTTAGTGCGCAATCCCAGCCGCCACAGGGCTGGCCGGACTTCCGCCTGATAGCGCGTGCGGCGGAATCCGGTGTCGCCCTGCGTGAAGCCGCTGATAATCCCGCTGACCCGACGTTTCAGTTCGCCTTCATACCAAATCATCAGCTCGCACGGCTGGTCCAGCACCGCGCCAAAATCGACATCCGGCAACGCGCTCGCCAGACTCAGCGACAGGCTGAAAGGCCGGTTCAGCCCTTCATCCAGCCTGAAATCCACCACCGCGAAAGTGCCTGCTTCCAGGGCACCAACCTTTACGGTGAACTGTAATCCTGTGCTATTTGCCACCTGCCTTCTCCTCATTATTCTTGTGCTGCTGCCACGGCAACCGCATGCACCGATTTATCCAGTACGCAACTACTACCCTGATGAAAAATGAAATACCCAAGACATCTAGGTTGGATGAGAATGGCGCTTCAAGGGCGGATTCATGCCGCAGCGGGCAAACGTATAGTGAGATTGGGGCGATAAACGGAATAATGAAAACGTTCCCTGTGGCATCCTTGACGCGAGTCCTGTTGATAAACAATGGCGAGAGAAGGATAGCAAGCGAAGTGAAAACCAATAGTACGAAGAACGGGCTATAAACCAGCCAATCAATTGATTAATATTTAAATAATTTAATTTTAATTAATAACGGGCGGGAAGAAGGCTGATCTTTCTCCCACGTCGGCATAGGTAGAGTGATGCTGTGTTTCTCAGGTTAAAAGCTAAGCTGACAGGAGCAAAAATCCCCAATGAGCTGGGGATTTGTTTATAAAAAGACGGGTGAAGGGGCTGGATTATTTCAGCTTCAGCGTGTGGATGATGCCTTCCGCTTCGCTCTGTGCCTGTTGCTGATTGCTGGCTGGCAGCGTGATCTGCAAGGTCAGTAGTTGGTTTTCCACTTTACCCAGCACGACAGAGGAATAAGCCTGCTGTCCGCTGCTAGTGATAATGCTGTCGAGCTGTTGCAGCTTCTTGCCGTCAACGTCGATGGTCTTGTTAGTGACGACCTGGAGGTTGGCGTCACGCGTGCGCTGTTGATCTTCCAGACGCTGTGTCAGCACGGTTAACTCTTCCGTAGTGTTGTCGCCCAGAATCACGATGACCGCTTTCTGCCCATTATCATTGGCGTAAACGTGCATATTGTTCGCCTGCGTACCGACTTTACCGCTTTGATCGCGCATATCGGCCGGCAGGGTAAACGCCACCTTGCCACCCATTAATTCAATGTTCTGGCTCGCAGCAGCTTCTGCGGCAGGTTTATCTTGTGCGCCAGCTTTTGCAGCGTCATCCGTTTTGCCATCACAGGCAGCAAGCAGGCCGACAAGCAAGCCGACACCGAGGTATTTGATGATATTCGACATGGGATCCCTTTCTCTCGTTTTTGAAACAGATAATCTTTCTATACCCTAAATAATTCGAGTTTCAGGCAGGCGGCAAGGGAAGGAGTCCCGATGAGCTTACTCAGGTAAGTGATTCGGGTGAGTGAACGCAGCCAACGCACATGCAACTTGAAATATGACGGGTATAAACAGGTAATAACAGTATGGCACCCTATTCAGATAGCAAAAACAAGCATTTTGTTGTTGCAAACCGTTGTTAGTACCTGCGTTATTTTTACAAAACGATGAGTGACTTGATGAGAAAAGGCGGCGTAAATAGCCGCCCGATTGCCATTAATGGTGGCTGCTGACGGAACGGTAGTCGGCCGAGTCTTTCTGTTCGCTTAGACGTTTAAGCACCATGTTCAGCATGACGCCGTACATCGGCAGGAAGAACGCCAGGCTGATCAGCAGCTTGAAGGCATAATCCACCATCGCGATTTCAACCCAGTTTGCCGCCATGAAGGCATCGGTGCTGCGGTAAAACGCAATGAAGAAAAAGGCCAGTGTATCGCTGAAATTACCAAACACGGTTGAAACGGTTGGCGCGACCCACCACGCGCGTTTCTGGCGCAGGCGGTTGAAGACGTGAACATCCAGAATCTGACCAAGAACATAAGCCATGAAGCTGGCGCAGGCGATACGTGCCACGACGATATTTATCTGACTTAATGCCTCGAACGACTGCCACGATCCCTGATAAAACAGGCTCGACACCAGATAGGAAATGACCAGAGCAGGCACCATCACGGTCAGAATGATACGACGCGCCAGCGGCGCACCGAAAACCCGTACCGTCAGGTCAGTTGCCAGAAAAATAAACGGAAAGGTAAACGCGCCCCAGGTGGTATGAAAACCGAAAATCAATACCGGGAGCTGGACCAGATAATTACTCGACGTAATGATCAGGACATGGAACAACGATAGCCAGATCAGCGCCGTAAGCCGCTGCTGGGGAGTAAAACGATACATAATGTGACCTTTTTGGTTATTGGGGTTAGGGAACCCAAGGGATAACGTGCAGATTTATGCTGCAACGCGGCGGCATAATACGCAATTGCTTTGCTAATGCAATGTGTTTTGCCAGAAAAAGATGGTTGTTTTATGCGCAAACGTTGTCGTCGCTTGCGTCGGGAAATCCTCAGCGTAAACTAAGGCGGTTTTTTGATTCCAGCACTGAGAACGTTGATGACCGATCCCTTTACCAACCCGGATAAAACCCTTGATGCACAGGGGCTGCGCTGCCCTGAGCCTGTGATGATGGTGCGTAAGACGGTACGCCAGATGGAAACCGGGCAAACGCTGTTGATTATTGCCGACGATCCAGCCACCACCCGCGATATTCCCGGTTTTTGCGTGTACATGGAGCATGAGCTTCTGGCGCAAGAGACCGAGCAGGTTCCCTATCGTTATCTGCTGCGCAAAGGTTAATACTCGTCATACTTCAAGCCGCAGGTGCGCGGTGTTGCACCGCGCACCGTGGATCGATATCAGTCCTGTTTTCTCAACAGCCGCAGCGCGTTGGCTGTGACCAGCGCGGTTGCGCCGGAATCTGCCAGCACGGCGAGCCACAGTCCGGTAATACCCAGAATACTGGTAACCAGAAATACCGCTTTCAGCCCCAGCGCGATAGTAATGTTCTGACGAATATTACGTTGCGTCGCCCGCGACAGGCTAATCATGGCGGCCAGCCCAGTCAGGCGACTGTGCGTTAAGGCGGCATCGGCCGTCTCCAGCGCCACATCAGTACCGCTTCCCATCGCAATCCCGATCGTTGCCGCTTTCATTGCCGGTGCGTCGTTGATGCCATCACCAACCATCGCGACGGGATGCTGCTTGCTCAATTCGCTGACTGCCGTGACCTTGTCAGCAGGGAGCAGGCTGGCTCGGTAATCGATCCCTAATGTCGCCGCAATGGCTGCCGCCGCGCGGGGATTATCGCCGGTGAGCATGACGCCACGAATCCCTAACTGCTGCAAGGCATCCAGCGCTTCACGCGCATCGTGGCGTAGCGTATCGCTCAACGCCAGCACGCCGAGCAGGTTATCGTCCTCTTGCACCACCACGACGGTTTTCCCTTCGTTTTCCAGCGCATCAACCCGTTGCAACCAGTCGGCATCAAGCAGATCGGGCGCGACACGAGTCGGTGCGCTTACCTGAATCCGCCTGCCGCCTATCGTGCCTTCCACGCCGACTCCCGCCAGCGCTTTGCGGTTTTCTGCCATTGGCAGGAACGTGCTGCTGGATCGCGCATGCTGGACGATCGCTTTGGCAAGCGGATGGTGCGAACCGGATTCCACCGCAGCGGTGCGGGTTAACAGCGCCGTTGCGCTAACGCCCGCGGCGGGCAATACGTCCGTCACCTGCGGCTTGCCTTCCGTCAGCGTGCCCGTTTTATCGAACGCGATAGTCTTGATGCTGCCCAGCGATTCCAGCGCCGCACCACCTTTAATCAGCGCCCCACGGCGCGTTGCGGCGGCTAGCCCCGACGTAATCGCCGCAGGCGTTGAGATCACCAGCGCACACGGACAGCCAATTAACAGCAGCGTCAGGCCGCGATAAATCCACTCTTGCCACGGCTGCGCCAGCAGCAACGGCGGTACCAGAATCACCAGCAGCGACAGCAGCATGATGGCTGGCGTGTAGTAACGGCTAAACTTATCGAGGAAGCGCTCTATCGGCGCACGGCGCTCTTCCGCTTCTTCTATTAGTTGCAGAATGCGGTCAATAGCGCTGTTGCCCGGCTGTGACACCACCCGCAACTGCACAACCCGATCGACGCACAGACTGCCTGCGGCAATTTTTTCACCGGGCGTACGTTCAACGGGAACCGATTCACCGGTCAGCGCGCTTTCATCAAAGCTAGCGTCGCTGTTCAAGAGCTCCGCATCGGCGGGGAGCCGCCCACCGGGGGCGACTTCAATCACGTCACCGGGAACCAGACTGGCGACGGGAACGAGGCGTCGCTGCCCGTTGCCGACGACCGTGGCATCTTCGGGAAGCAGCGCCATCAGCGCCGTTACGCCCCGTCGTGCGCGGTTTGCCGCGTAAGATTCCAGATGTTCGCCTAGCATAAACAGCAGCAGGATGACGGTGGCTTCGGTGGTGGCGCCAATCAAGAGCGCTCCAATGGAAGCCACGCTCATCAGCGTTTCAATCGCGAAGGGCGTACCCGTGCGAATGAGCTGCACCGTTTTTTTCAGGATCGGGATCAGCCCGATAATCGTGGTCGCGATAAACGCGATCTGCCCGCCGCGCTCGCTTAGCAGGGAAAGTCCCCAGCTCGCAGCAGCCAGCAGAGTGAAAAGTATTAAGAAACCATATTCATGTACAAAACGACGTGCGGTCGAGGTGTCGGGTGGGGCGAGGGGGAGTGCGGTGTCCTGCAAGGCGAAGCCCGCTTGCTGAACGGCATGTTGAACCTGAAGTCGGATATCGGTGTTGGCATCAACAACCAATTTTTCGGTGGCGAACAGCACTTTGGCCTGTTCAATTCCGGTGAGATTTTTTACTGCATTTTCGATTTTACGTGCGCAGCTGGGACAATCCATCCCGCTGATTTTCCAACTGAAACGCTGGTGGGATCGGGGCCTGTCGCTGTCTCCGCCGTCGGGGTCGTCTGAATCCGCGCTACCGCCGCTGTCTGACGAGTGTTGCTCTGTGCCACACGCGCTCTGTACTACGGCATCAGACGTGTGTTTGGTTGAACAGCAGCTGTGGTCAGCGTGGTTTGAATGCTGCGTGTGTTCGTTGCAGCAACTTTTGGCGCGGCGTGGCGCGTGGTGAACGCTGTTATTGCAGCAGGCTGATTTCTCAGCGCTGTGGTTATGCTGATGAGAGTGCATCTCTTCCTCCGTTGTTAGTGACTTACATTCTCATCAGGAACTTTACACCGCCGCTTAATGCTTAGCCAGATTTTCGTGAGCGCCGCGAACGTCAGAAATAGAGGGAGCGAACGATCAGGAAATGGCCGCCAAAATAGCCCGCTGCCACAATCGCCTGATGGGCGCGGAACGGAAAACGGTAATGGTGAATCAGCCAGACTGCATGGGCGATAAACAGCAGTACGGTACCTGTCAGCAGGGAGAAATTCGCGTTTGTCCCCAGCGCAAAATAGCGCTCGCCTGCAATCCAGACCATCAGCGTCGTCATGATGATAAAGGCGCAAGCGGGCCAGCGCTGTGCGTCCAATCGCCCCCAGATAACGGCGATCAGGATCGCAGCCAGAATAACGAGCGTTAGTGCCAGCGGCCAAAAGAACGTGAGTGAAATCTGTCCGGTAAAAAAGCTAATGGTGTACAGCAAATGCGAGAGGAAATAGGCGCCAAATGCGTAAAGCAGACGCTGAGTCGGCAGCAACAGCAGAGTGTCTGCGACCAGCGTGGCCAGCAGCCCCAGCACAATCAGATAGCCCGGCACACCAAGCAGCGGCATCTGCCAGGCTAGCGCCAGCAGCAGTAGCATCGTGACGGGTTTGAATAACCAACGCTGCCACGTTGGCCCACGGTAGCTGGCGTCCACATACAACCAACCAGAAAAAAGCACAGCAATAAATGACCAAAGCATAGCGTGTCCTTTTTGTGTTTTTGTTTGTGTCAGAATAAAAATAAACCGTTCTTTGTTCAGTGTAGGGGATTGTGGGGAAGTTAAACAACACGGGGTGAGACGGATGCGACTTCTGTGAGCTTCATGTTATGTTATCGCCTGTTTTTATTGTAGATGGGCGCCGTGAAGTCTTGAAGGGAGTATTGTGTTGAATGAGTAATGAATCCGCGCTTTATCGTATTCAATTTATAAATAACGGTAAGAATTACCAGCTTTACGTGCGTGAGTTGGTGCAGAGCAGCCTGTTCGGTTTTATTGAAATCGCCGACTTCGTGTTTGATAGCCAATCTACGGTGTTGGTTGACCCGTCAACCGAGAAACTGAAAACGGAATTCTCCGGCGTTAGCCGCAGTTTCATCCCTCTACAGGCGATCATTCGCATTGATGCCGTGACGGAAAAGGGCAGCGCTCGCATTTCTGATTTAGGCGATAACGTTGCCGCGTTCCCTTATCTTCCCGGCAAGAAACCCTGATGAATGATTTTCCCTGGCTGTTGGCCTTGGCCGTTGGTGCGATTTTGGTGCTGGCGGCGCGGCAATATCGACGCCAACGTCAGCGGGAAGCGCAGAATGACGCGGCTCCGCTGCGTATTGTTGCCGCCGAGGTGAAACACAAACGCGAATTTCCCCGCAGTCGTCGACGGGCGCGCGAACATCAGGTGATGGTTGTAGAAGATATGCTTTATGAGGTCACGTTCAGGCCGATTACCGGCGGTGCGACTATCACGCTGCGCCTTGAGCACGAGGATTATCACCCGCTTGATACCGGCATGCAGGGCTCGTTGCAGCTAAAGGGCACGCGCTTTATTCGCTTTGTGCCCCAGCAGAAGTAGCGATTACGGCTTCGGTGGCTTAGGCTGCTTTTTCTGCCACACCAGCAGTTCAAACACGCCAAAAAGGAAAATGCGTGCCTGAAGCGCGCGGCTCAGCGCGGGACTGTCTTTCGGCTGGCTGGATTTTAACAGCAGCAGTTGAAAACCATGCATCAGGATCATAAACACCATCGCCACGGTCATGAAAATATTCAACGGCTTGGGAAACGGCTGAATCAGGTTAAGCAACAAAAATCCCCACACGCCCAGCATCAATAATCTGCCAAGGTTAATCAAAATCATCTCTTACCCTTACCCTTACGTCGCTGCGAAGATCACTGACGGATGTATAAACGGTAGGCGACCTGGCCCGCAATTTTTTCACGGTGCAGTTGCCAATTTTCCGGGATAGTCAGCTGCGCATTTTCCGCCTCGGTTTCTACGTAAATCCACGCGTCGGGTGCCAGCCAGCCCTGTTGTTCCAGCAGAGCAAGCGTGTTGTTCAGCAGTTCTTTGCGAAACGGTGGATCGAGAAACACAACGTCAAACGGCGTGCCCGGCTTCGCCAGCCAGCTCAGGGCATCAGTATTGACCACCTCGGCGTTTTCCGCCCGAAGCAGCGCCAGATTTTGCGTTAACTGCTGCGCGACTGCACGCTCCATCTCCAATAATGTGGCGTGCGCAGCATAACGAGAAAGGGCTTCTAGCCCGAGCGCGCCGCTGCCAGCAAAACAGTCCAGACAGCGCGCCTGTTGAATGACGGGAGCCAGCCAGTTAAACAGCGTTTCCCGTACGCGATCGGTAGTGGGACGTAAACCGGGGCTATCAGGAACCGGAAGTTTTCTGCCGCGCCATTGACCACCGATGATTCGGATTTGTCCGGCGGCTGACGATGCATTTTTTTTAGCCATAGCTCACAGGGTTATTGTTGTGCCGCATCATCATGGTGTGGATGCGGGCAGGAAATTTCTGGCGCTATTCTAGCGGCGGTTACGTGTAGAGGGAATGTTAAGATGGACGTTAAGGCGCTTAAGCCAAAATTTTGTGCTGTCTGCGGCCTTTCGATCACGTACGGTGTTTGACACACTTCGTTACGGACATTGCCTTTCGTTACGAAGATTGTCGGCAGCGCGGAGAATTGTCTGCCATTGCCCCCGTTGGCCGCGTGTTGCTGTCGGCAGGAAAGTGTTAAACTTGTTGTTTAAATATGATTTTCATTGATTGATTCGCTGCGGTGAGCAGCGTGGAGCGCGATCGCACATGTCAAAAGAAAAGAAGCGCGGTTTTTTTTCCTGGCTGGGATTAGGGAAACAGGAAGAAAAACAACAAGAGCAACCGCAAGAGCAGCCGGTTGTCGAAGAACAGCCGTCAGCGGCAGAGTCGGGTGCTGCTGCGTCGGCTCACCAGACCGTTGAACATGCGCCGGAACTGGTAGAGAAGCCACTGGCAGAAGCGCCTCTCGTTGAAGAAAAGCTAAAGGTTGAAGCGGAAGCATTGACCCAACCGGTCGCCGAGCGTGAGGTTACCGCCGCGGCAGACGCATCAACCACCGCCGCCCCAGAAGTTAACGCTTCTGAATCCATTATTTCTGAACCAGCTGCATCTGCCCCGACTATTTCTGAACCAGACGATCGTGACGCGATCGAACATGACAGTTTCGATCGGGATATCGCCGATCCGATCGTGCACACTGAGATCGCCGAAAGTGCGACGGTGGCTGATGCAGAACCGGATGTTGCGCAGCAAGAAGAGCAAGAATACGAAGAACCAGAGCAGGCACAGCCAGATGATGTTCCGGCTGTGGCGCAAGAGCAGGAACGTCCGACGAAAGAAGGTTTCTTCGCTCGCCTGAAACGCAGTCTGGTAAAAACGCGCCAGAACCTCGGTTCCGGATTTATCGGATTGTTTCGCGGTAAGAAAATCGACGACGATCTGTTTGACGAACTGGAAGAACAACTGCTGATTGCCGATGTCGGGGTTGAGACGACCCGTAAGATCATCGGTAGCCTGACGGAGCACGCTAGCCGCCGCCAACTGAAAGATGCTGATACGCTTTTTGTGAAGCTGAAAGAAGAAATGGCGGAGATTCTTGCTAAGGTGGACGCCCCGCTGAATATCGAAGGCAAAACGCCGTATGTCATTCTGATGGTTGGCGTTAATGGCGTGGGTAAAACCACCACCATCGGGAAAATGGCACGCCAGTTCCAGGCACAGGGCAAATCCGTGATGCTGGCGGCGGGTGATACTTTCCGTGCGGCGGCGGTCGAGCAACTTCAGGTCTGGGGACAGCGCAATAACGTGGCGGTCGTGGCGCAGCATACGGGTGCGGATTCGGCATCGGTGATTTTCGATGCGATTCAGGCAGCGAAAGCGCGCGGCGTTGATGTTCTGATCGCCGATACCGCGGGTCGCTTGCAGAACAAAGCGCACCTGATGGAAGAGCTGAAAAAGATTGTGCGCGTGATGAAAAAACTAGATGAAGACGCGCCGCATGAAGTGATGCTGACGCTGGATGCGAGCACCGGACAGAACGCGGTGAGTCAGGCCAAGCTGTTTAATGAAGCGGTTGGGCTGACGGGAATTACCTTAACTAAGCTGGACGGTACCGCGAAAGGCGGGGTGATTTTCGCTATTGCCGACCAGTTCGCTATTCCTATCCGCTATATTGGGGTAGGTGAAGGTATTGAAGATTTACGGCCATTCAAGGCCGACGATTTTATTGAGGCACTTTTTGCCCGAGAGGATTAAAACGGATGATTCGTTTTGAACAGGTCAGTAAAGCTTACCTCGGTGGGCGTCAGGCATTACAAGGGGTGGATTTCCATCTGCGCCCAGCGGAAATGGCGTTCCTGACCGGCCATTCCGGCGCAGGGAAAAGTACCCTGCTGAAACTGATTTGTGGCATTGAACGTCCCAGCGCGGGTCAGATTTTGTTTGGCGGTCACAATATCAGCCGCCTGAAAAAACGCGAAGTCCCATTCCTGCGACGCCAGATCGGCATGATCTTTCAGGATCACCATCTGCTGATGGAACGCACGGTCTATGACAACGTCGCGATGCCGCTCATCATCGCGGGAGCCAGCAGTGAGGATATCCGTCGTCGGGTATCCGCCGCGCTGGACAAGGTTGGCCTGCTGGATAAAGCGAAGAACTATCCTATCCAGCTGTCCGGCGGTGAACAGCAGCGTGTTGGCATTGCGCGCGCGGTGGTGAACAAACCTGCAGTGTTGCTGGCGGATGAACCGACCGGCAACCTGGATGAAGCGCTGTCAGAAGGCATTTTGCGCCTGTTTGAAGAATTCAATCGTGTTGGCGTCACGGTCCTGATGGCGACGCATGATACTGGGCTTATCGCCCGCCGTAATTACCGTGTGCTGACGCTGTCGGATGGCCGCATGGTGGGGGGAAACCACAATGGCGAATAACGTCCGTAATGCGAAAAAGCCTGTCGCAAAAGCGAAAGCGCTGCGCGGCGGCTGGCAGGAACAGTGGCGCTATGCCTGGACCAATACGCTGGCTGATATGCTGCGCCAGCCGCTGGCTACCTTTCTGACCGTGATGGTCATCGCTATTTCGTTGGCGTTGCCCAGCATCTGCTATCTGGTCTGGAAAAACGTCAGTCAGGCGGCCACGCAGTGGTATCCCTCGCCGCAGCTGACGGTGTATCTGGATAAATCACTGGATGACAACGCGGCGCAGGCGGTTATCACGCAGCTTCAATCTGAAGACGGTGTTGATAAAGTCAATTATCTGTCGCGCAATGAAGCAATGGGCGAGTTCCGCAACTGGTCCGGTTTTGGCGGCGCGCTGGATATGTTGGAAGAGAATCCGCTGCCGGCAGTAGCGATTATTACACCGAAAATGAGTTTTCAGGATTCCAACATGTTGACGACGTTGCGCGATCGTGTGGCGGCGACGCAGGGCGTGGATGAAGTACGGATGGACGATAGCTGGTTTGCGCGGCTAGTGGCGTTGACTAATTTGGTTGGGCAAATTTCCGCGACGATTGGCGTCCTGATGGTGGTTGCCGTCTTTTTGGTGATCGGCAACAGCGTGCGTCTGAGTATTTTCAGCCGCCGTGAAACCATCAACGTGATGAAGCTGATCGGTGCGACGGACGGTTTTATTCTGCGTCCGTTCCTGAATGGTGGGGCGGCGATGGGCGTGGGCGGCGCGGTGCTGTCGCTGATTTTATCGCAGGCGCTGGTCTGGAAGCTGGATGCGGTGGTGGCACAGGTTGCCGCTGTGTTCGGTACAACGTTTGCCGTCAAAGGATTGAGCTGGGATGAATCCCTGTTGCTGCTGTTAATCGCCGGCATGATTGGCTGGTTGGCCGCCTGGCTTGCAACCGTGCAACATTTACGCCGTTTTACACCACAGTAAGCGTTTTCTGGTATAATTATCCCCTGTAATTCAGACCGTATTGCAGGGGAAATCTCCTCAGCGACATCTCTTATTTGTTCTTCCCGCTGTATTTTCCCTTGGTTTCTCGTGCGTTAATGTCTCGTTTTTCTCCTGCTTGATCTCTGGCATGAGGTGAATAAAATGATAGGAACTTGCGAGTGAAATCACAGTCTGAATAGACAGATTTTAGGATTTGATTAATCTGGTTTTAGGGTTTTTCATAAAATAAGCGTTAAGGTGCTGCGTTTTGCCATCTTCGCGCAAAACGATGCGGTGAAGCAGTGCTAAGATAGCCGACTGCAATATGACGAGTAGAGCAACTGAGAGGGTTGAATGACCAAAGATATGCAAACTTTCACCTTAGTTCCCCAGGGCAGTCTGGAAGGGTATATTCGTGCCGCCAATGCCTATCCGATGCTGACGGCGGAGGAAGAGCGGGCGCTGGCTGAACGGCTGCATTATCAGGGCGATCTGGATGCGGCTAAGCACCTGATTCTGTCACACCTGCGTTTTGTTATTCACGTTGCCCGTAACTATTCCGGCTACGGCCTGCCGCAGGCGGACCTGATTCAGGAAGGGAACATCGGCCTGATGAAGGCGGTACGTCGCTTTAACCCTGAAGTTGGCGTGCGTCTGGTTTCTTTCGCCGTGCATTGGATCAAAGCCGAAATTCATGAATACGTGCTGCGTAACTGGCGTATCGTGAAAGTCGCGACCACCAAAGCACAGCGTAAACTGTTCTTTAACCTGCGTAAGTCGAAAACGCGCCTCGGCTGGTTTAATCAGGATGAAGTCGAACTGGTGGCACGTGAACTTGGCGTGACCAGCAAAGATGTGCGCGAGATGGAATCCCGCATGGCGGCGCAGGACATGACGTTCGATCCGACGCCGGAAGAAGATTCGCACGACGGCAAGGCGATGTCGCCGATGCTTTACCTACAGGATAAATCGTCTGACTTTGCTGATGGCATTGAAGAAGATAACTGGGAAACGCATGCGGCCGATAAGCTCACCTACGCGCTGGAAGGGCTGGACGAACGCAGCCAGCACATTATTCGCGCCCGCTGGTTGGATGATGACAACAAATCCACCTTGCAGGAGCTGGCCGATCAATACGGCGTTTCCGCAGAGCGTGTGCGTCAGTTAGAAAAGAATGCGATGAAAAAACTGCGAGCGGCGATAGAAGCCTAATCGCTCTCATCGTCTCTTTCTGTAGCGACCGGGTAATGCCCGGTCGTTTTGTTTTTTTCTGGCGTCAGGCCGTAGAGCGTAGTTTAGGGTTTCTCTGGGTTGAGTTGGTCAAGAATCAACGGCGTTTCTTTTCTGCGAATATAGCGCCAGCCGCCGGACACCGGTGAGAAACCGCAGGACACCATAAACCGCGCCAGCACTTCCTCTTTGATCGCCGCATGATCGGCCGTGGCCAGCCACCACTCTTTAACCTCAGGAAGCTGATGACGCGCTTCATCAATCAAGAGTTTCCCGACCCCCCGCCGCCGCGTGACTTCCCGTACCATCAGATCGCTCAGTTCCGCATATTCTCCTTCAAGCTCGACCAGCATGCCGCCTAATAGCCGATCGTTAAAACGGGCGGCAAATAATCGCCGATCGGGTGTGAGTTCTTCCTCGAGCAAATCAATATTCTGATGTGGCCAGATTTTTGCCAGATCAATTTTATCCTGAGGGCTGAATCGGGTGAGACATTCAACGGTTAGTTTCATTTTTATCGGCACTCCATCATATGAGTGAAGAATAATGTAGTTGTTTTGTAGTGGATCAGTTGTGTAATTTGAGTGTTATGGTTAATAGGGCAAATGTTTTTCTCATTCTTTGTTTTTCGAGTAATCCATCAACAATTAATGCACAAAGCAGAATATCTGACTATATATAAATTGAATGCTGGTTTTTGCATCTGGCATTTTGTGCTGTTTGCTCCGCTTGTTTCTGACAATGTGAGTTGATTTGCAGCATAATATTCCTGTTTAATAATATGAAAAATAAAGCCTTATTAGAAATCATTACTAATAATAACCTAAGCCTTTCTTACTTATAAGAAAATAGCTGGTTATGGCAGAAGGCGGTCAGGTTTTCGGCAATATCCATAATGACAGATGGGGTAAAAAGAATGAAATTCAGTAAAGGTAAAGTATTGCTGATGGGTTGTATGGCTGCGGCGTTGAGTCACGCGGTCAGCGCTGCCGATATTAAGGTTGCCGTTGTGGGTGCCATGTCTGGCCCCGTTGCACAGTATGGCGATATGGAGTTCATTGGCGCACGTCAGGCCATTGAAGACATTAACGCAAAAGGCGGCGTAAACGGTAACAAGCTGGTTGGCGTTGAATATGATGACGCGTGCGACCCTAAGCAGGCGGTTGCCGTCGCGAACAAAGTCATCAATGACGGTATCCGTTATGTGATTGGCCATCTGTGTTCCTCCTCCACGCAGCCTGCGTCTGATATCTATGAAGAAGAAGGCGTGATCATGATTACGCCTGCGGCAACCAACGCCGACTTAACCACGCGCGGTTATAAAATGGTGCTGCGCACGACGGGGCTGGATTCCGATCAGGGACCAACCTCAGCAAAATACATTGTCGAAACCATCAAACCGCAGCGTATCGCCGTGGTTCATGACAAACAGCAATATGGTGAAGGCCTGGCCCGTTCTGTTCAGGATAGCCTGAAAAAAGCCGGTGCGAATGTTGTACTGTTTGAAGGTGTGACGGCGGGTGATAAAGATTTCTCCACGCTGGTTGCGCGTCTGAAGAAAGAGAACGTCGATTTCGTCTATTTCGGCGGCTACTACCCAGAAATGGGGCAGATTCTGCGTCAGGCGCGTCAGGCTGGCATGACCACCAAATTCATGGGCCCGGAAGGCGTGGGTAACTCGTCGCTGTCCAACATCGCAGGCGATGCCTCTGAAGGCATGCTGGTGACGCTGCCGAAGCGTTACGATCAGGTTCCTGCTAACCAACCGATTGTCGATGCGCTGAAAGCCAAGAAGCTGGATCCAACCGGTCCGTTTGTCTGGACGACCTACGCCGCGCTGCAATCGCTGACCACGGCGATGACGCGTACGGGTAGCGATGCGCCGGAAAAACTAGCCGCGGATCTGAAAGCGACCCCTGTGGATACAGTAATGGGACCATTAAGCTGGGATGCAAAAGGCGACCTGAAAGGGTTTGAATTTGGCGTATTTGAGTGGCACAAAGACGGTACGTCCAGCGCAGTGAAATAATCATCATGCCGGTAGGTGGGTAACGGATGAAGATGCCGTTGTCTGCCTACCGGCGTGAAGAGTATTCTTCGCTCGCTGAGTGTATACCAATAATAATCCCTCAATACCGAAGCCCCGTTGCCGCAAGGCGCGGGGGCAGCATTTAAGGTTTAAGGTATGTCCGAGCAGTTCCTTTACTTTTTTCAGCAGATGTTCAACGGCCTGACGTTGGGCAGCACCTATGCGCTGATCGCCATTGGCTACACCATGGTTTACGGCATTATCGGCATGATTAACTTCGCACACGGCGAAGTGTATATGATCGGTAGCTACGTCTCCTTTATTGTGATTGCGGCCCTGATGATGATGGGTATCGATGCTGGCTGGCTCCTGATTGGTGCCGCTTTCATTGCCGCTGTGGTCATTTCCAGCGCCTACGGCTGGAGTATCGAACGGGTGGCTTACCGACCTGTTCGAACGTCAAAGCGTCTGATTGCGCTGATTTCTGCCATCGGGATGTCAATTTTCCTGCAAAACTACGTCAGCCTGAATCAGGGCTCGCGTGATGTTGCGCTGCCGAGTCTGGTGACCGGCCAGTGGGTGCTAGGCGAAAGCAATGGCTTTGCCGCGACGATTAGCACCATGCAGTTGACCATCTGGATTGTTACGTTCCTCGCTATGCTGGCCCTGACGCTATTTATTCGCTATTCCCGTATGGGTCGCGCCTGCCGCGCCTGTGCGGAAGACCTGAAAATGGCTAGCCTGTTAGGGATTAGCACCGATCGCGTGATCTCCCTGACCTTCGTCATTGGTGCGCTCATGGCCGCCGTTGCTGGCGTGCTGCTGGGGCAATTCTACGGCGTCATCAACCCCTATATCGGCTTTATGGCCGGGATGAAAGCCTTTACGGCGGCGGTACTGGGTGGAATCGGCAGCATCCCTGGTGCAATGATCGGTGGGCTGATTCTGGGCGTAGCCGAAGCGCTGACGTCTGCTTACCTGAGCACGGAATACAAAGATGCGGTGTCGTTTGCGCTGCTGATTGTGGTGCTGTTGGTGATGCCAACCGGTATTCTGGGTCGCCCGGAGGTTGAGAAAGTATGAAGCAGCTCAACCTGTTTAATGCGTTGGTTTCCGCGTTCATGCTGCTGGTGCTGGCCTCGTTCTTAATGGGCATGCAACTGGCGCTGGATGGCACCAAATTGGTGGTGCGCGGTGCCGATGAAGTGCGCTGGTATTGGATTGGTGCGGGCTGCATCGTGGTGTTCTTCTTCCAGTTGATCCGCCCGTTCTTCCAGCAAAGCATCAAGAAATTTTCCGCTCCGTCACTGGTGCTGCCGAGCTTTGATGGCAGTACGCCACGGCAGAAGATATTAGCTGCGGCGTTGATTATCGCGGCTATCGCCTGGCCGTTTCTGGTATCGCGCGGTTCGGTGGATATCGCCACGCTCACGCTGATTTACGTGATGCTGGGTCTGGGCTTGAACGTTGTGGTTGGCCTGTCCGGTCTGCTGGTATTGGGCTACGGCGGGTTTTACGCCATTGGCGCGTACACCTATGCGCTGCTGAATCACTATTACGGCTTGGGCTTCTGGGAAAGTCTGCCGCTGGCAGGAATGGTAGCGGCGCTGTCCGGCTTCCTGCTAGGGTTCCCAGTGCTGCGTTTGCGCGGTGACTATCTGGCGATTGTGACGCTCGGGTTCGGTGAAATTGTTCGTATCCTGTTGCTGAACAACACTGAAATTACCGGTGGTCCGAACGGCATCAGCCAGATCCCTAAACCGACCTTCTTTGGTCTGGAATTTGGCCGCAGCGCGCGCGATGGCGGTTGGGATACGTTCCACAACTTCTTCGGTCTGCAATATGACCCCAGCGATCGCGTCATCTTCCTGTATCTGGTCGCGCTGCTGTTGGTGGTGTTAACCCTGTTTGTGATTAACCGCCTGCTGCGTATGCCGCTGGGACGTGCCTGGGAAGCGCTGCGCGATGATGAAATCGCCTGTCGTTCTCTGGGGCTGAGCCCAACGCGCATCAAGCTGACGGCCTTTACCATCAGCGCCGCGTTCGCCGGTTTTGCTGGGACGCTGTTTGCCGCGCGTCAGGGTTTCGTCAGCCCGGAATCGTTCACGTTCGCTGAATCTGCTTTTGTGCTGGCCATCGTTGTACTGGGTGGAATGGGCTCGCAGTTTGCGGTCATTCTTGCTGCAATCTTGCTGGTCGTCTCCCGCGAACTGATGCGCGATCTGAATGAATACAGCATGCTGTTGCTGGGTGCGTTGATGGTTCTGATGATGATTTGGCGTCCGCAAGGCCTGCTGCCGATGAAGCGTCCTGAGATGAAGTTGAAAGTCGCGAAGAAGGAAGAGCAAGCATGAGCACGCAGCCACTATTATCAGTCAGAGGTCTGATGATGCGTTTTGGCGGCCTGCTGGCGGTCAATAATGTTGAAATGGACATTCATGCTGGCGAAATCGTCTCGCTGATCGGCCCGAACGGGGCGGGGAAAACCACGGTCTTTAACTGCCTGACCGGTTTTTATCGCCCAAGCGGTGGCACTATCATGCTGCGCGATCGTCATCTGGAAGGGTTACCCGGACAGGCGATTGCCCGAATGGGCGTGGTGCGCACATTCCAGCACGTTCGCCTGTTCCGTGAAATGACGGTGATCGAGAACCTGCTGGTGGCACAGCATCAGCACCTGAAAAGCGGCGTATTTGCCGGGCTGTTGAAAACGCCGGGCTTTCGTCGTGCGGAAGCAGATGCGCAGGAGCGCGCCGCGGTGTGGCTGGAGCGTATCGGCCTGCTGGAGTTAGCGAACCGTCAGGCGGGGAATCTGTCTTACGGCCAGCAACGCCGTCTGGAAATCGCCCGCTGCATGGTGACGCGGCCTGAGCTGCTGATGCTGGATGAGCCTGCGGCCGGTCTGAACCCGAAAGAAACTGACGAGTTAAATCAGCTGATTGCGGAACTGCGCGATAGCCATCAGGTATCCGTCTTGTTGATTGAACATGATATGAAACTGGTGATGGGAATTTCCGACCGGATTTATGTCGTCAATCAGGGAACGCCGCTGGCACAAGGCACTCCAGCTGAAATTCGTAACAACCCGGATGTCATCCGTGCATATCTGGGTGAAGGATAACGTTTATGCTGTCATTACATCAGGTTTCGACCCACTACGGAAAAATTCAGGCGCTGCATCAGGTAAGCCTGCATATTAATCAGGGCGAGATTGTTACGCTGATCGGCGCGAACGGTGCCGGTAAAACCACACTGCTGGGTACGCTGTGCGGCGATCCGCGCGCGACGGAAGGCACCATCACGTTTGACGGCAAGGACATCACGAACTGGCAGACCGCGCAGATTATGCGTGAAGCTATCGCGATTGTGCCGGAAGGGCGTCGCGTCTTTTCTCGCATGACGGTAGAAGAGAATCTGGCGATGGGTGGGTTCTTTGCCGAGCGCGATCAGTATCAGGAGCGCATTGCGCGCGTCTACGATCTGTTCCCGCGTCTGTATGAACGACGCGCCCAGCGTTCTGGCACGATGTCAGGCGGTGAACAGCAGATGCTGGCGATTGGCCGTGCGCTGATGAGCCAGCCGCGTTTACTGCTGCTGGACGAGCCATCGCTGGGTCTGGCACCGATCATCATCCTGCAAATTTTCGACACGATCCAGCAACTGCGCGAAGAGGGCATGACCATCTTCCTGGTAGAGCAAAACGCCAATCAGGCGCTGAAACTGGCAGACCGGGGTTATGTACTTGAAAACGGTCATGTCGTGTTGGAAGATACCGGTGCGGCATTGTTAGCTAATGAAGCGGTACGTTCGGCCTATCTGGGCGGATAATTTTAGAGCAGATCTACCCTAAATCGTTTGAGCTGCGGAACGCCAACGCGCATGCAGCTTGAAGGATGACAGGGGGAATCGTTATCGGGCCGGTTTACCGGCCTGTTTCGTAGAAGGGTTAAGAAGAGATGGCCATTGAAGGGTTGTTAGCGCACCGCATCGCTCAGTTAAAAAGTTCTGCCATCCGTGAACTGCTGAAACACAGCAAGATGGAAAATATTATCTCGCTGGCTGGCGGGATTCCGTCAGATGCATTATTTGATTTCGAAGGGCTAAGTCAGGCCACGCAGTTAGCGATTACCGAACAGCCGAAAACGGCATTCCAGTATGGTTTAACCGAAGGCAGCGGCGTGTTGCGCGATCGCATTGCCGAACTGTGTGCCCTACGCGGCGTAAAAACGCGCGGTGACGATATTGTCGTGACGGCCGGTTCACAGCAGGCGCTGGACCTGATCATGCGTGCGATGGTCGATCCGAGCGACGTGTTTGTCGTTGAACGCCCGACTTATCTGGCGGCGCTGCAAACGCTGGAGCTGGCGCAGGCGCAGGTGATGTCGGTGTCGTCCGATGCTGACGGCATGGTCGTTGATGAGCTGGAAGAGCTGTTGAAGAAACAGCGTATCAAAGGCGTTTATATCGTTCCGAACTTCGGTAACCCGAGCGGTGTGACGCTGAGCTATGAACGTCGCCTGAAATTGATTCAACTGGCGGAGCGCTACGGTTTTGTCATTATCGAAGACGATCCCTATGGCGAGTTACGCTTCACCGAAGAGCGCAACCCGACGCTGTTCCAACTGGCGCAGGAGCAACTGGGTAGCACGGAATACGTGCTGTATACCTCTACATTCTCGAAGGTGCTGGCACCGGGGCTGCGTCTCGGCTGGGCGATTCTGCCGGATTGGCTGTTGCACAAAGTTGCGATAATCAAACAGGCCGCTGACCTGCATGCCAGCGCGCTGTCGCAGACCGTCGCGGAATGCTATCTGGGGCTGGGACGTCTGGATACGCAGATCGAAAAAATTCGCCACGCCTATAAGCACAAAGGCGAACTACTGGCACAGCTGGTCGAGAAGGAACTGGGTGATGTGATCACCTTCAACCAGCCGAAGGGCGGGATGTTCCTGTGGGCGAAGTTCCGTCAGGACGATTTCAACACGACGGAATGGCTGAAGAAGACGCTGGAGCAGGGCGTTGTGTTCGTGCCGGGCGAGTTCTTCTTCCCAGACAATATCGATTACTCAACGCTGCGTCTGTCCTTTGCGACCGCAACGGATGAGCAAATGCATGAAGCGGTGGCACGCCTGCGTCGGGCGCTGTAATTGCCGACAACGGGTAACCTGTGAATGCAAAAAAACCGCTGAGATTTCAGCGGTTTTTCTTTTTTAGCATCGCGTTAATCGATCGTGTGTTTAAAAGGTTTCCCAGTTTGTGTGACTTGAATTACCGGCCAGCGCCAGTTTGGGTCTGGACAGTGTCGCCACCGGTGGTGCGGCACGCAGTGGCTGGATGCCTTCGATTTTGAATACGCTCATCAACTCAACCAGATGTCTGGCTTGTTGACTCAGGCTATCCGCGGCGGAAGCGGACTCTTCAACCAGCGCGGCGTTCTGCTGGGTGACCTGATCGAGCTGATTGACCGCATCGTTGACCTGAGAAACACCCTGTTCCTGCTCGTGGGTGGTCAAGCCGATCTCATTGATAAGGTTGGCGACACGCTGTGACTGCTCCACGACTTCTTCGATAGTTACGCCTGCTTCGTTAACTAACCGCTCGCCTGCTTCCACTTTTCCTACGCTGATGCCAATCAGATCTTTGATCTCGCGTGCCGCGGAGGCGGAACGTTGAGCCAGAGAGCGTACTTCTCCGGCCACCACTGCGAACCCGCGTCCCTGTTCTCCGGCACGGGCGGCTTCGACGGCAGCGTTGAGTGCCAAAATGTTGGTCTGGAAAGCGATTCCGTCAATCACACCGATAATATCGCCGATTTTACGCGAGCTGGCGGTGATCTCTTCCATTGTCCGTACGACGTTGTTAACAACATCACCCCCTTTGCGGGCCGCCGCGCTGGCCGAGTTGGCAAGCTGTGCCGCGCTACGCACGGTGTCAGCGTTCTGTTTAACCGTGGTATTCATCTCTTCCATGGAAGCGGCGGTTTCTTGTAGATTCGCGGCCTGTTCTTCCGTGCGTTGACTTAGATCGGTATTGCCGATGGCAATCTGGCTGGCACCCGTGGCGATAGACTCGCTGCTTTGATGAACTTGCCCGACGATATTGCTCAGGCTTTGGCGCATCTCTTCCATCGCGGCCAGAATGCTGGTGGTGTCTCCGGCACGCCGTTCAATCGCGATGGCAAGATTCCCCTGTGCGACCTGACGCGTGATCTCCAGTGTATAGGCAGGTTCTCCGCCAAGCTGACGCTTAATTTTCCGGGTGATCCACCAGGCAACCGTTCCTCCCAGCACGGAGGCACACAGCGTGAGAACCAGCATTAAGGTACCGGCATTGAACGCTTCTTTCTCGGATTGGTTGGCGATCTCTATCGTGAGGTATTTCTGTCTCTCAGCCATTTTATCCAGTGCGGTGAATACGTTTGCCTGTGCGGCGCGTACCTCCGTCAGCAGAAAGTTGCGAAACGCGTCGTGCTGGCTGGTCATCGCCAGATCAATGGCTTTTCTCATGTTGCTGATATAGGTGGGGAGAGCCTGTTCCAGTGTGGCAACCAGCGCTTTAGTCTCGCTGCTCACCGCGTTGTTACGTATTTGTGCCAGCAACTCGTTATTACGTGCGATAGATTTCTCAATGCGCTCCTTTTCCGTCTTCATCTGCTGTTGATCGTTTAGAAGTGCAATATTTCTGATGGCGCGAGCGGTGTCGTTAACGTTGTCTCTAAATTCCTGCGTGAGCAGAAGATTGGTAATACGGACTTGTGACAGGATCTGAATGTTTCCCCCGAGCTTTTCTAACTGAGTTCGACCCAGTATGGCGACTAAAAACCCAATGACGATAATTAGCGTAAAACCCGTTCCTAACATTTTTCCCAAGCTTATATTCTTCATGATGTACCTTTTTTAATTATTGAAATTTGACACAGCAGGTGTCGTTATTTTCGGGGTGATGGTACAGATGCGATTTTCACCCCGCGAGTTTTATGGCTTTCATCATTCCATTTATCCCATAGTGCACTTTCTCATGCGGGTGTGTTGGCGACGTTGATACTCCAGCTGCTGCGTTGGCGGAGGAATAGGTCGTCACTTTCATGCACGTAGGGAATGCCTGTTGGGAATATTTACAGGCTAAAGGAATGACAAATAAAGTGTAGACAAGAATGTGACAAATTGATGGCAGAATAAACGTAACAAAACCCCCTGATTTATTCGTCGGTCAGGAGGTTAATATTCTTTTCTTATCGCAATCAGGATAGATAATAAATATTAATCAATGATGGCCTACCTAATAAGGGTAAGATCTTTTTCTTATTGATATTTATTTTGTAAATATTCATTTTTAATTGTGATATTTATTAATTGGCGCAGATTTTTTAACCGTATTATTTATTCCTGTTATCCCTGAGCAATAATAAAGCCGCTGAAGCGTCAGCGGCTTTATTTTGTGCGCTAAGTGGCCGAGGAATCTATCGCTCGGCTACGTTTGTTAAAACGTTTCCCAGTTATCGCGGCTTGTGCTGCCTGATTTGCCAGCCAGAGCCAGTCTCGGTGCCGTCGGCTGCTTCGCCTGTGACGTCAGGCGTGGTGCTGACGTTTGAACACCGCTGATTTTGAACACACCCATTAATTCCAGCAGCGTTCTGGCTTGCTCACTCAGGCTGTCGGCGGCGGAGGCTGATTCTTCAACCAGCGCGGCGTTCTGTTGGGTCACCTGATCGAGCTGATTCACCGCATCATTGACCTGAGAAACGCCCTGTTCCTGTTCGTGCGTGGTCAGGCCGATCTCATTGAGCAGGTTGGCAACCTGCTGGGATTTTTCGACAATGTCTTTGATGGTGATGCCCGCGTCGTTAACCAGCTTCTCACCCATTTCCACGTTAGACACGCTTACGCTAATCAGATCTTTGATTTCACGCGCGGCGGAAGCAGAACGTTGTGCCAGAGAGCGCACTTCACCCGCGACCACGGCGAAGCCACGGCCCTGTTCACCGGCTCTGGCCGCTTCAACGGCAGCATTGAGCGCCAGGATGTTGGTCTGGAAAGCAATGCTGTCGATGACGCCGATAATATCGCCGATCTTACGTGAGCTGGCGGTGATATCTTCCATCGTACGCACAACGTTATTGACTGCATCGCCGCCTTTTTGCGCCGTGGTGCTGGCGGAGTGGGCCAGTTCTGTGGCGGTGCGTACGGTCGCAGCGTTCTGCTTCACCGTGGTATTCATTTGTTCCATTGAGGCGGCGGTTTCCTGAAGATTCGCGGCCTGCTCTTCTGTGCGTTGGCTCAGATCGGTATTGCCCATCGCAATCTGCGTCGCGCCCGTAGCGATAGATTCGCTGCTCTGGTGCACCTGGCCGACGAGGTCGCTCAGGTTTTGACGCATATCTTCCATCGCGGCCAATACGCTGGTGGTATCGCCATCGCGCAGTTCAATCGCAACGGCCAGATTCCCCTGTGCAACCTGACGCGTGACTTCCAGCGTGTAGGCTGGTTCTCCCCCGAGCTGACGTTTAATGGCTCGGGTAATCCACCATGAGATCATTGCTCCCAGCACGACAGAAAGCAGGGCGATAATGACCATCAGCGTACCTGCGCTAGTGGCGTTCTTTAAAGACTGCTCGGCGATTTCAACCGTGAGCTTCTCTTGCCAGTTCACCATGTTATTCAGGGCCTGGAAGACGGCATCCTGCTTGACACGCAGGTCTGTTAATAACAGATGTTGAGCCTCGCTGTTCTTGTTCGCCGTTACCAATGCGATGGCGTCTTTATAGCTACTGCTATAGGCCGGCCGGACGCGCTCCAGTACCGCAACCAGTTCCTGAGCACGTTGCTCGACGGCAGCATCGTGTATTTTTGAGAGTAATGCGTTATTACGGGAGGTCATCTCCTCAATACGTGCTTTCTCTCCCTGTATTTGCTGGCTGTCTTCCAGCATCGTCAGGTTTCTGATGGCAATCGCGTTGGTGTTTATGTTGTCTTTAAATTCCTGCATCATCAGGAGGTTGGTGATGCGAACCTGCGACAACAGCTGGATGTTTTCTCCGAGCTTGTCTAACTGGATACGGCCAAATACCGCCACCAGAAATCCGATAGCGATGACCAAGGTAAAGCCAGTCCCTAGCATTTTACCCAGGCTACTATTTTTTATGAGATTCATTGTGTCCCTTATTATATGTTGAGAACGAATATGGTTGGTGCCGGCGTGCTTTTAATGTGAAATAGGCGTTGCGAAAATGTATTTATCTTGCAAGTGCCATCACGTTGATACCTAAAGATTCGAGTCGCATAAAGATGAATAGACATGCGGCTTGAGGAATGACAGGTCTATCCTTTTCTGTAATTGTTGCCCGTTTCCCTTGGCTAATAAACTTATCCTAAGTTTACTTTTTCCTGTCACGCTCTCCGGTAAGTGGTCGTCGTGTCTGGTGCGATGGAACATAGACAAATAAGGGTAAATGGTGGCGCAGGAGTATAAAAGGTGGCGGTAAAAGCCGCAATATCTCTATGGATTAGAGAAAAAATAAACTGGAGTCATGCTGTAATGCTAAATTGACAATCATGTTAATATATCCGTCATACTTCGAGTTGCATGTGCGTTGGCTGCGTTTACTCGCCCGAATCACTTACTTGAGTAAGTTCATTGGGACTCCCTCGCTTGCCGCCTTCCTGAAACTCGAATTATTTAGGGTATAAACGCTGTAGTTATGATTTTTTGTTTATTTATTCAACGCTAAAAGATACTTATTTTTCATTCATTCTTTTTTTTCGAACGACATGATGTCTTTACCCTCATATATTTGATGTTTTTATCATCGAAAATTGCCATTCCTCGTTTTTTATTGATTTTATTCCATCGCGCTTAATATAAAACGCATTGCTGTTTTTTCTCCTTACTCATTGTTTTCCCCTATTGAAAAAATTTCGCGCGTTTCTTCGATGGGTAGCGGAAAGGGGCTGGGTGGCAATGTGAGGGGTTCAGGTCATAAAGGGATAAAAAAACCGCTGAGCGATCAGCGGTTTTGGGTTTCTTTTGATTGGCTGTTAAAAGGTTTCCCAGTTTTGCTTATCGCTTCCCGCGCTGCTTTTCGGTCTGGAGAGAGCGAGCGTGGCGCTGGTAGGTCTTTTCAACGGTGTCGCCATGCGCTGTGACGACCCGCCCTCAACGGCGAAGGTTTTCATCAGCTCGACCAGATGGGCCGCTTGATCGCTCAGGCTATCGGCAGCGGAAGCGGATTGTTCAACAAGCGCGGCATTCTGCTGCGTCACCTTATCAAGCTGATTAACAGCATCATGGATCTGCGAGACGCCGGATTCTTGTTCCTGCGTGGTGACGCCAATTTCGTTAATCAGATCGGCAACATTGCGCGCCTGACGCACCAGTTCTTCGATTGTCGTTCCCGCATCGCTGACCAGTCTGGAACCTACCTCGACTTTCTCGACGCTGTGGCCGATCAGCTCTTTAATCTCTTTGGCCGCCGTTGCAGAACGCTGTGCCAGCGAGCGAACCTCGCCTGCCACCACGGCAAAGCCACGGCCTTGCTCACCTGCGCGTGCGGCTTCCACTGCGGCGTTAAGCGCCAGAATGTTGGTCTGGAAAGCGATGCCATCAATGACGCTAATGATGTCGCCAATTTTGTGCGAGCTGTCGGTAATTTCTTTCATGGTGATAACGATGTTTCCGACGGCTTCACCGCCTTTAGCGGCGGTATCGCTGGCAGCTTGCGCCAGTTGAGCAGCATTGCGCACCGTATCGGCATTCTGACGCACGGTTTGGCTCATTTCTTCCGTGGAGGCGGCGGTTTGTTGCAGATTAGCCGCCTGCTCTTCCGTGCGCTGGCTGAGGTCAGTGCTGCCAGCGGCAATCTGGCTGGCGCCGGTTGCGATAGATTCGCTGCTCTCACGTACTTGCTCAACAATGCTACTTAAGCTTTTGCGCATGTTATTCATCGCAAACAGCAAGCTGGTATTGTCATTCGACGCCAGATCGACCGGTACCGCGAGATTACCTTGCGCTATTTCCTGTGTGACCTGTGTGGCATAGGCGGGTTCACCCCCCAGTTGCTTCTTGATGTGGCGGGTAATTAGCCAGGCGATGCCTGCACCGAACAAGGAGGCGATGACGGCCAGAACCAGCAGTGAATTACCATCATAGTAGGACTCTTCAATGGCGTTGGTTGCCGTTTGCGTGGTGTAGTCTTTCTGCAACTGAATCATGGCGTTCAGGTTGTTAAAAAGCCGAGTTTGTATGGGTTCAAGCTGGGTTTTAACTAACTCGATAGATTCAGCCTGCCTATTGCTGAGTGACAGTGCGACGGCCTGACGGCCTACCGTGGCAAACTCAGTACGATTTTGCTGAAGTTCCCCCAGAATATTGCGGACCTCGGTTGCCTGTAAATTTTCTTCCAACTGCGCGACGAGCTTCGTGTTTTTGGCGCTCGTGGTTTCAATCAGTTTTTGGTTATCTTCCAGAACCTTTTGCTCGGTCGCGATAAGCATACGCAACGTGGCTTTGATCGTGACGTTAAGATTATCTTTTAACTCTTGTAGCACGATGAGATTGGCAAGGTGGTGTTTGGCCAGTCTGTCAGTGGTATTACCGAGACCAACCAGATGCATTCTGCCGAAAATGGCCACTAATAGGCCGATAACAATAACAATGGCAAAACCCGAACCGACCTGAGTACCCAGTTTCATTTTTCTTTTATTCTGCATGTTATCCTCATGACTTATTGACATTATTTATTGTTATTAAGCGGATTTTCTTTTGCACGACGGGAGTGATGTACGGCTGCGGTTTCTAAATCCTTCTGATGAATAACCAAGCAGTCCACTCTAGGATATCGGCATAAGCTGGGAAAACATTGATTTTAATTGTCGATATTGCCGCATGCGGATGAGGAAAAAACAGGAAACGCAGGGAATGGATACTGCTGGCGGAGAAGGAATGTGAACGTCAAAGTGGGGGATGCGCGATCCATCCCCCGTGTATACTCGTCATACTTCAAGTTGCATGTGCGTTGGCAGCGTTCGTTACTCGGCTCATCCATGAGCCTCGCCCCGTTGGGGCCGCTGCAAGCAGCGTTCAAATCTGCTCCCGGCAGATTTGTCACCCGAATCACTTACTTGAGTAAGCTCATCGGGACTCGTTCTCTTGCCGCCTGCCTGAAACTCGAATTATTTAGAGTATAGAATTAGAACTGTTCCCAGTTTTGGCTATCGCTTCCCATGCTGCTTTTAGGATTAGCGAGAGAGAGTTTGGCGCTGTCAGGCCGTTTCAACGGCGGTGTAATACGCTGTGACGATCCGCCTTCAACGATGAACACTTTCATCAGTTCGACCAGACGGGCAGCCTGATCGCTCAGGCTATCGGCGGCAGAAGCGGATTGCTCAACGAGTGCGGCATTCTGCTGCGTGACCTGGTCAAGTTGGTTCACGGCATCATGAATCTGCGAGACGCCGGATTCTTGCTCCTGCGTAGTGACGCCAATTTCGTTAAGCAGACCCGCAACATTGTGTGCCTGACGTACCAGCTCTTCAATCGTCGCGCCAGCGCTGTCTACCATGGCGGAACCGGCTTCCACCTTCTCGACGCTGTGGCCGATCAGCTCTTTGATTTCTTTTGCCGCAGAAGCGGAGCGTTGTGCCAGAGAACGCACTTCACCCGCAACCACCGCAAAACCACGGCCTTGTTCGCCAGCCCGTGCGGCTTCCACCGCGGCGTTGAGCGCCAGGATGTTGGTCTGGAAGGCGATGCCGTCAATGACGCTAATGATATCGCCAATTTTACGCGAGCTGTCGGTAATCTCTTTCATGGTGACAACGATATTGCCAACGGCTTTACCTCCTTTGGCTGCGGTATCGCTGGTGGCCTGCGCCAACTGCGTGGCATTACGTACCGTCTCGGTATTTTGGCGCACGGTCTGGCTTATTTCTTCCATTGACGCTGCGGTTTGTTGCAGATTCGCCGCCTGCTCTTCCGTGCGCTGGCTGAGGTCGGTACTGCCTGCGGCAATCTCGCTGGCACCGGTTGCGATAGATTCGCTGCTCTCACGCACCTGTTCAACAATCCCACTCAGGCTTTTGCGCATACCGTTCATGGCAGCCAGCACGCTGTGGTTGTCGCCGGGGCGCAGATCGACGCTGACGGCTAGATTTCCCTGCGCAACCTCTTGGGCGATGTGTGCCGCGTAAGCCACCTCACCGCCCAGCAGGTTTTTTATCGTGCGGGTAATCAAGATGGAGATAAAAATCCCGACGAAGACTGCGAACGCAGCGAACAGCAGCAGCGTATTGCCATCGTCTCTGGCTTTATGCATGGCGTTGGTCGTCGTTTCCATCGTTTGTTTTTTCTGCAACGCCGTCAGCCCGTCCAGAGCAGCAAAAACTGACGCTTGTGCGGGGGGTAATTCATTGACCATAACTAACGCGGCCTGCACTTTTTCTTCCGGCACCCCGGAGAGGCTTAATGCAATAGCGTTATTCACCGCTTTCAGATAAACCGGCCGAGCCTGCGTAAGCTGTTCCAGCAAGGCACGCGCCTCCGGTTCGGCAAGCTGTTTATAGACTTTTTCCAGCGCTTCACTATTACGGGTAATTTGCTGATCTAAAATGCGTTTTTCTTCCTGGATACGCGCGCTGTCTTGTGACAGCCCGATATTACGGACAACACGGGCGACAACCTCAAAGCCACTCTTGGTGTCCTGAATGAGGAGCAGGTTGGTCAGGTTTTTTTCAGAGAGTGATTCAATATCTTTACCCAGATTGGCGAGATGGACGCGCCCCAGAATGGCAACCATCAGACCGATAATGATGACAGAGGCGAAACCCGTGCCCAGCATGGCACTAAGTTTCATTTTTGATAGAAAATTCATAATGTTCCTTTATTATTTTTCATTGATTGATGCAGGCTTTACCTTACAGATTGGTCATCCTTTACGACAGGTCAGGAATGGGGTGCGCTTCTGATTGCATACTGCGGTATGCCAATTTGCGAGAGCGGGCAGGAGAACGCGTTGTTTCTTACCCAAGCGATATTATAAAGGCAGAATAAAAACGGGTAGATGCGGAATACGGGAGTAAAAAGGGCGCATTTTTCAGCATAAAGGAGGTATGTACATGCATTATTCAGTTGATACCAACGGGGAAGCTGCAGCCTCCCCATTGTGAAATTTCACACTTTACAGCACCAGCGCTATTACAGCACCAGCCACAATGCCCATGTGAAGAGGAACCCTGCCAGCCCGAGGATAGTCGTCAACACCGTCCAGGTGCGCAGGCCGTCGGCGACGGACAGCCCCAGATATTTGGTGACAATCCAGAAACCGGAGTCATTGACGTGCGACAGACCCAGCCCGCCAAAGCAGGCAGAGAGCGTCACCAGCACCAGTTGCATCTGGTTCAGGCCGCTGACGGCTTCGCTCAGCAGGCCGCAGGTGGTGAGAATGGCAACGGTAGCGGAACCTTGCGAGGCACGCAGCGCCAGTGACAGAAGAAACGCGGCAGGCACCAGCGGCAGGTGAATGCTGGTCAGCGTATCCGCCAGCGCCTTACCGACACCGGATTCCACCAGCACTTTACCGAATACGCCGCCCGCACCTGTCACCATGATGACGACCGCCGCGGCAGGCATGGCATCGCCCATAATGTTGCCGGTCTTTTCAAGCGACCAGCCTCTACGCATGGCGATAAAGTAAAAGGCGAGTGCCAGGGCAATCAGTAGCGCAACCGCAGGGGAACCGACCAACGTGGTGATATTACGCAGCGGGTGGCCTGCTGGGAACAGCGTCGCCGCCACGGTGCCGAGCATAATAATGGCGATAGGGATGACAATCAGCGCCGTAACCAGACTGGCGGAAGGCGCATTCTTATGTGGCGTCACCTCATTTTTTTCTTCAGTTTTTGCTAATTGCAGTTGCTCCAGCACATCAACAGATAGCGCGTACTGCCGACGGTTAATATATTTTGCAACCCAGAAACCGATGATGCCGACAGGAATAGAGATCGCCAGCCCTAATATAGTTAACCAGCCCACATCGGCTTTTAACAAACTGGCTGCCGCAACCGGTCCAGGATGAGGGGGCAGGGCGACGTGAACCGTCAACATCACTCCCGCGACGGGCAGACCGAATTTAAGTGGAGAGACCTTGGCGACTTTTGCGAAACCATAAATAATAGGTGCCAGAATAATAAAGCCGACATCAAAAAATACCGGAATGCCGAGAATAAATGCCGCCATGGTCAATGCGGCAATGACGCGTTTTTCTCCCAGTGTTTGCGTGAATTTCTTTGCCAAAGACTCAGCGCCACCAGAAACTTCGATCATTCTGCCCAGCATGGCACCTAGCCCAATGATCATGGTGATCGAACCGAGTACCCCGCCCATTCCACTGGACATCACTTTCATTATTTCTTCTGTGGGTATTCCGGTTGCTAATGCAACCAATAGGCTGACGACCAGCAGGGCAACAAAGGGCTGAATTTTAAATTTAATGACCATCAGCAGCAGGAGTAATACCCCGGCGATAGCGATGCAGAGTAAGAGCGAGGTGGCCATGTTCTTATCCTCATTGATCCCGTCTTTTCAATTCAGAGGCTGAAAAGGTAGTGGGTTATTGTTTTATTTGAAGAAAAGGGTGACCTGATTCCCGCATCGGAATAATGCGGGAACCTGACCTTTTCTCGATATTTTATAAATATGTCTCTGGTGTTTATTCTTTTATGGGAACAGCAATATTTTCCGCGATAACTTATTTCTTCAGATAGGATTTAGCCCATCCCAACCCGTCTTCGGTTTTGCCGCGTGGGTTATATTCACAGCCAACCCAGCCGGAATAATTCACGCGGTCCAATTCGGCAAAGATGAACGGATAATTAATTTCCCCTTCATCAGGTTCATGTCGTGCAGGAACCGAAGCAATTTGAATATGTCCGATGCGGCCAGCCAAATCGTGAATAATTTGCGTCAGGTTGCCATCGACAATTTGTGCGTGGAAGAAATCCAGCTGGATATAAACGTTCGGCCTGTCGATCAGATTGGCTAATTCCAGCGCCTGATATTGACTAGCGAACAGGTAATTCGGCTTCACCTTCGCGCTCAGCGCCTCAATCATGATGTTGATGCCGTGCGGTGCAAACTTATCGGCGGCGTAGCGCAGGTTATCGATGAAGGTTTGCTGATAGGCAGCACGGTCTTCACCGGGCGGCACGACGCCCCCCATCACCAGCACCGAAGGGCAATTGAGTGCCAGCGCATATTCCAGGGCGTTATCGATATCCCGGCGTGCATCTTCAATACGGTCGGGCAGGGCAGAGACGCCCCATTCGCCCGCCGCAATATTGCCGGGCGCGGTATTGAACAACACCTGCTTAAGACCATTTTCCCGCAGCTTTTCCGCCAGCAGCGGTGCCGGATATTCATAAGGAAACAAGTACTCGACCGAGGTGAACCCCGCATCGGCAGCGGCTTTAAAACGATCGAGAAACGGCACATCAGTAAACAGCATAGAAAGATTGGCAGCAAACTTAGGCATGGTTAACTCCATAGCTCAGTAAAAAGTCACTCATCAAGAGAGCTCGGTAATTTCGTCAGCGGTGAGGTAGCGAATTTTTCGATCACCGAGAATAAAAATCAGCTTGGCGGTTTCTTCTAACTCTTCCATGTTGTCCGCCGCCGCCCGTAGATCCTTACCGGTGACGACGGGACCGTGATTAGCCAACAAGAACGCTTTATAGCGCGAGGCCAGCTTCGCCAGATCTTCACCGAGTCGCGCATCGCCGGGGCGGTAATAAGGGACGACGGGCACTTTACCGACGCGCATCACCACATAGGGCGTGAACGGCTTGATGGCATCCTGCGTATCCAACCCTTCCAGACAGGAGAGCGCCGTCAAATAGGTGCTGTGCAGGTGAACGATCGCTTTGCATTCGGGATCGTTACGGTAAATCGACAGGTGAAAACTGACTTCTTTCGACGGTTTATCCCCGGAGATCCACTCGCCGCTCATGCTGACTTTGGACAGCCGCTCGGCATCCAGTTCGCCGAGGCAGGAGCCGGTCGGCGTTGCCAGCAGCGTGCCGTCATCCAATAACAGTGAGAGGTTGCCTGCCGAACCGGTGGCGTAGCCGCGCTGGAAAAATGACGCGCCCAGCTTGACCATTTCCGCGCGTGCGCGTTGCTCGCTGTTCAGCACTGCTTCGGTGCTGTGGTGTTGTTCACTCATGCGGCAAACTCCTTTTGGGCGCGGGCAAAAAAGTCTTCATCACCAAAATTGCCGGATTTCAACGCCAGAGAGAGTGGATGATTGGTGGAGCGCACCCACGGCACGCCGGGAGAAATTGACGGCCCGATATGGAACGCGCGGATGCCCAGCGTCTGTACCACGATGCTGGAGGTTTCACCGCCCGCGATAATGAAGCGCTGGAAACCGTCTTGCTGAAGCTGGCGGGCAACGGCGGCAAACAATTTCTCCACCGCCTGACTGCTGGCTTCCGCGCCCCAGCGCTGCTGAATTTGCGCCAGTTCGTCGGATGATGAGGTGGCGTACAGCAGCGGCGCGAGTGTGTCGTCACGGTGTGCCTTCACCCAGTCGGCCAGTTCCTGAACGTAGGTTTGCTGAGCGTCATTGCTTTCTAAGCAGCGCGCGACGTCAATCGCGCGACCCGCCGCCTGTTTCAGATAGTGGGCGACCTGCTTGTTGGTCATCACCGAACAGGAACCGGACAGCACAACGCCTGCGCCGGACTGCGGCTTGCCTGCCTCGGTTGCGGAACCGATTTGTGTCGCGGGTTCTGCCCACTGACGCGCCAGCCCAATCGCCAGGCCGGAGCCACCGGTGACCAGCTTCATGTCGCGCAGTGCCTCGCCCTGCGTCAGCAGGTGCTGTTCGTTCAGCGTATCCAGCACCACATAGCGCACGCCCTGTTCTTTCAACTGCGCCAGACGCTGTTTGACTGCCTCTGCCCCCTGATCCATCACGGTATACGGCACCAAACCGCAGCGCCCGGCAGCTTGCTGCTCCATGACGCGCATCAGGTTGCTATCCGTCATTGGCGTTACGGGGTGGTGACGCATTCCAGATTCGGACAGCAGTTGATCCATCACGAACAGGTGGCCCTGATAGACGGTTCTGCCGTTCACCGGCAGCGCCGGAGAAATGATGGTTTGCGTTTCGCCAAGCTGCTCCAACAGTGCATCGGTCACCGGACCGATGTTGCCTTTCGCGGTGCTGTCGAAGGTGGAACAATATTTAAAGTAGAACTGCTGGCAGCCCTGCTGTTGCAGCCACGCCAGCGCCTTGAGGGAATCCGCTACCGCCTGCTCCGCCGGGCAGGATCGCGACTTCAGGCTAATGACGACGGCCTGCGTCTCAACCTTAAAATCGGACGGCGGTACGCCGTTGAGCTGCACGGTCGGCAGCCCGTTATTCACCAGAAAGCTGGCGATATCCGTGGCACCGGTAAAATCGTCGGCAATCACACCCAGCTTGATCATGGCGCCTCCTTCTTTTCCGGCAGCGTAATGCCGTTAAAAATCTTGATGACCGCGCTGTCGTCTTCTTTACCGAATCCGGCGTTGCTGGCGGCGGTAAACATATTGAACGCGGTGGAAGCCAGCGGCAGCGGAAAATGGAGCGATTTAGCGGTGTCGGTGACCAGCCCCAGATCTTTGACGAAGATATCAACGGCAGATTTTGGCGTGTAGTCGCCGTCCACCACATGGCGCATGCGGTTTTCGAACATCCAGGAGTTCCCGGCGGCGTTGGTCACCACGTCATACATGATATCCAATGGGATATCGGCACGCGCAGCCAGCGCCATCGCCTCTGCACCGGCGGCGATGTGTACGCCTGCCAACAGCTGGTGGATAATTTTAACGGTCGCACCCAGCCCGATCTCTTCACCGATGCGATAGACCTTGCCCGCGACGGCGTCGAGCACCGGCTTCAGTTTCTCAAAAGCCAGATCGGAGCCGGATGCCATTACCGTCATATCGCCCGCGGCGGCTTTCACCGCACCGCCAGATACCGGTGCATCCAGCATGATGAGCTGATGCTCAGCCAGACGCTGCTCGATATTTTTGGCATCCTGCGCGGAGATCGTGGAGGACACCATGACCACGGTGCCGGGCTTGAGCTTCGCTGCGACCTGCGGCTCACCGAACAGAATCCCATTCACCTGTGCGGCATTCACCACCAGCAGCACGACGGCATCCAGCTTGTCAGCGAAGGCATCAATACGCGTGTCGGCCTGCGCCGCACCCGCCTGACGTAAGCGTTCCAGCGCCTGCGGATTGATATCGACACCGTATGTCGTCAGGCCAGCGTTGATGCAGGACGCCGCAGCGCCAAAGCCCATGGAACCCAGACCGATAACGGCGACAGCATAATCAGAAGTCTTTTTCATCGTGGTTGCCTTGTTAAAATTAGTGATTTTTTGTTCTCTGGTGTTAAATATAAGGACTATCAGAACAAATTGTGGTGATTTTTATCACATAAATTAACATTGAGATCGTGATGATTCAGTGTAGCTGAACCCCGCTGGGAAGATGGTTTTCATTATTATCTTTATATATCAGCAGATTAATTCTGTTTTGGCATTGAGTGATGAGAAAGGTTGTTATGTCTGGCGTGGTTTATAACGTGAATTTATGATAATTATCGTCATCAAACGGGGTGTTTCTCACAATATTTATCAGCCTCCATATTCATCAGACCAGCACAATCAAACAGGGAACGGACAGCGTGATTCCAGTAGAACGTCATCAACAGATTCTGGCGCTGATCGCCGAACGCGGCGCGGTAAGCATTAACGAACTGACCGAACGGCTGGGCGTGTCGCATATGACGGTACGGCGTGATGTGCAAAAGCTGGAGCAGGACGGCCTGCTGCTGAGCGTTTCCGGCGGCGTGCGCTCGCCTGAACGGCTGGCGATTGAGCCGTCGCATCAGGATAAATCGGTGATGTTCAGCCAGCAGAAAGAGGCGATTGGCAAGCTGGCGGCGCAGCATATCCCGTTCAATAGCTGCATTTATCTGGATGCAGGCACCACGACGCTATCGCTGGCGCGTGAACTGGCCGAGCGCGACGATCTGCTGATTGTCACTAACGACTTTGTGATCGCGGCCTTTCTGATTGAGTCCAGCCAGTGTCGCATGATCCACACCGGCGGCACGCTGTGTCGGGAAAACCGATCCTGCATCGGCGAAGCGGTGGCGCAGGCGCTGCGCAACCTGTTTATCGACATCGCCTTTATCTCCGCATCGTCATGGAGCCTGCGCGGGTTGTCCACGCCGAATGAAGACAAAGTCGTGGTGAAACGCGCGGCGGTGGAGGCCAGCAGAAAACGCGTCCTGCTGTGCGATACCTCAAAATACGGCCGCATCGCCACCCACCTCGCCACGCCGCTCAATGTATTCGACAGCATCATCACCGACGACGGCCTGCCCGCCGCTGCCCAAGAAGCGCTAGGTAAAATGGGGGTTGAGGTTCTGGTGGCGGGGTGAGGGGGTTGTTTATGTCTGTTTGCCTAACTGGCAAAAATATCCAGACCTTTCTCGTTGATTATATTGAGAAGACGTAGCGCAGCCCCTGAGGGTTTCTTCTCATTCCGTTCCCATTTTGAGACGCTCTCAACGGACATATTGAGAGCGTAAGCTAAAGAAGATTGCGACATTTTATAACGGGAGCGCATGTTCTGAATTTCTGCACCGCTCATTGCGTGAGCTTGCTCGATGCGTTCACGGAATTCCCGTGCTGCAACCCGATTATTGATGCGTTCCATTGTGGTATCAGTGATACCCCCGTGTTCATGCAGGCTTTTCGCCATTTCCTGCAGCTCTTTCATCTTTGCAGCCATCGCATTCCACCTCTCGTAGTTCTTTCACTTTTACCAATTGAGCTATTTGTTGAACGGTGAGTTGAAGTAGGTCACCAGCAATGTCTTTATAAACAGCCAGCTCATCATCCTGAATTTCTTTAACGCCTTTCCTGACCTGATTTTTTTTCCATCCATCGGCAAAAAATAGATTAGAGCCCAGTTTGAAAAAGATGATAGTTCTGGCTCCTGCACTCTTTCCGGCATTCAATGCGATTCGTTTCTTAATCACACCACCGCCAAGGTCACCCTCAAAGCGACCATTCATTACCTCATGAGCAATCTCACAAAGGTAACAATCTGAAAGTATTTCGCTTTTTAGTTTTTTATCGAAGAGCTTTGTCGTGTATACCGCCACGGTTCATCCTTAAACATGACTAGTAATAATAACTATAGTCTAAATTACGGGTTTTCTGCAATGTTCGCAATCGTAGTGGCACGAAATAGTATGTTTAATCGGTGCTTTTACCTCTCCCTCTCTTTGTTATTTCCCCGTCATTTTCCAGTTATTTTTCTGTCATACGCGCATGCCATGTTTGTTTTCGCCCAAAAAACGCCGTGATGTTCAGCCAGCAGAAAACGCGTACTGCTGTGTGACACCTCAAAATACGGCCGCATCGCCACCCACCTAGCCACGCCGCTCAGCGTATTCGACAGCATCATCACCGACGACGGCCTGCCTGCCGCTGCCAAAGAAGCGCTAGGTAAAATGTGGGCTGAGGTGCTGGTGGCGGGGTGAGGGGGATAACCAAATTGGGACGGCCTAACTATCGCCTTGAGTCGAATGTGGAAATAAACGTATTATCGTGATGTCATTAATTAAATAAACTCATGAAAAACAAAGGAATGTAAATAATGAGCGTGCGTAGTGAAATTATTGATGGCCGACAAGCCTCTGGTGTGACATATGGCTTGATTTATACCGAGGTGCTAGGGTGGATTGATTTAGGCCATGCGAAAGGGGACGACATTAAGGATATTATTCAACAAATGTATGTCGGAGAGAATACTGAAGACGGAATGCCATACTACGATGTGACCTATAAACAAGGCATGATTGGGCTCAGAAGAAGTGTCACTATCAACCGGTTTATTAAATGGCGGATAAAAAAAGGAAGGTCTCTTCAAGAAAGACATCGCATTGCTCTTGCTATGATGCTCACCGTAGCGAAACGGTTTGAATCTACGCAGGCCTCTTTTCCATTCAATTTAGTTACAGATAGTGGATTTAGTGGGGAAGATCTTGTTTCAGATTTATTGGGTTTTTACCGAGTGGTTTCTACTCCTAACCCTTTTTATTTATTACGGCCAGTGAGTAAAGAAGAAGCATTAAAACGATGGGATTTCTATGGCCCTATCGGAAATTTTAAAAATATAGGATTCCGACCTATTTTATTTCCGAACCCTGAGCTCATGCCCGATGCTCAACCTCGGTTAGGGTTTCTCCCCTCTTTTATGCAAACAATACAACCTTATAACGACTTTGCGTCAGGAAATGTAGGTATTGCATCCTACGATGGCACTGAACTCACAACAAATTTCTTTAAATAACATGAAAAAAAAGATAATTATACCACTCGTCATATCGATCCTAATTGCCTTGCCGCTTATCTATTATTGGCCTGCATTAGTCATTCTGATGGAAGGAAGTTCTCGCTATTCGGAGCTGGACACCCGACGGTATGAAATGCTTACGGACGATATCATTAAAAATAGCCCGCGCATTTCTTCTCTCTATGATTTTGGCTATGCAACGGTTGATGGCCCTGCGTTGGAAGTCAGCAATATTACGTTTCAAAATACCAATGATGCGACAAACATACGCAGCTATCTAGCGTCGCTTGGTTTTACGCTGAGCTACACAGACACGACGGGTGAGTATTGGAAGTCTACGGATTCAGATAAAACGATACATATAGGAATCATCAACGATCCTAAAACCGTTATCGTTGATGTCATACGAAAATAGCCCTGATCTGAGCATTCAGTGTGTTTGAATGTATGGGTGATGTTCCGGTGTGTAGCATTTTTGTACACGTCATGTATAGTCGTATAGAGATTCACTACACAGGCATGATGATGAAACCTGAAACTAAAGAAGCGCCAATCAATATTCGGGCCAAAGCCTCCCAGCGGGACTTGATCGATATGGCTGCAAACCTTGTGTCAAAATCACGTACCGATTTTATGCTTGAAGCCGCCTGCCGCGAGGCGCAGGACATCTTGTTGGATCAACGTTTGTTTATTCTGGACAACGAACAGTTTGACGAATTTTTGGCCGAGTTGGATGCACCTATCACCGCAGAGCGTCAGGCTCGCATTAACGAGCTGATGAGCCGCAAATCTCCATGGGAATAACTGCACCAGGGCCATTATCCGCCGGCCATAATCTTGCGGAATTTTGCAGCCAAGAACCGAGTTTGAATGAATGGCTAAAAAAGAAAGCGCTAAAAAATCATAGTGCAGGGATTTCCCGCGTATATGTTATTTGCGCTGAAGGCACCCATCAGGTGATTGGATATTATTGTTTATCAACAGGTAGCGTTCAGAGAAATACGGCACCAGGTGCATATAGGCGCAATGCACCTGAATCACTACCAGTCATTGTCCTTGGGCGGCTTGCCATTGATCAGGCGTATTCTGGTAAAGGTTTGGGTGTGGCTTTATTAAAAGACGCGATATTTCGGACTGAGAATATTGCTTTGCAAGTGGGTGTGAGGGCATTAGTCGTTCACGCTCTGGATGAGAACGTGCGCAATTTCTACCTTAAATTCGCTTTTGATCCCTCGCCAGTGCAGCCCCTGATGCTACTCTACCCAATTAAAATTTAGAACTTTTCCTCCCCCCTCTGTCACTTTCCCGTCATCTTCCAGTTATTTTTCTGTCATGTGCTCATGTCATGTTTACCTTCGCATAAAAAACGCCGTAATGATGGCGCATTTAATTGATTGCAGGAGACAGGCATGTTCAACAACACAATTCGTAAAACACATGCTATTCGCACCGCCGCGGCGTGTGTGGCATTAGCGCTGATGAGCGCCAGTGCGCAGGCCGCGACAGAAATTCCTTTCTGGCACTCTATGGAAGGCGAATTAGGGAAAGAAGTGAATTCTCTGGCTGACCGTTTTAACAAAGCGCACAGCGATGTAAAAATTGTGCCGGTCTACAAAGGCAACTACGAACAGAATCTGGCTGCCGGGATTGCGGCTTACCGTGCCGGGAATGCGCCCGCCATTTTGCAGGTCTATGAAGTCGGTACGGCGACTATGATGGCAAGTAAAGCCATCAAGCCAGTCTATGAAGTCTTCAAAGAGTCAGGCATTAATTTTGATGAGTCGGTGTTTGTACCGACCGTCTCCGGTTATTACACCGATGCGAAGAGCGGTCACCTGCTGTCGCAGCCGTTTAACAGCTCCACGCCGGTGCTGTACTACAACAAAGATGCCTTCAAGAAAGCCGGTTTAGATCCAGAGCAGCCGCCGAAAACCTGGCAGCAGATGGCTGAGTACACCGCCAAACTGCGTGCTGCTGGGATGAAGTGCGGCTACGCCAGCGGCTGGCAGGGTTGGATTCAGATTGAAAACTTCAGCGCCTGGCATGGTCTGCCAGTTGCGAGCAAGAACAACGGCTTTGACGGCACCGATGCCGTGCTGGAATTCAACAAGCCAACGCAGGTCAAACACATCCAGCTGTTGCAGGACATGAACAAGAAGGGTGACTTCACCTATTTCGGGCGCAAGGATGAGCCGACCGAGAAGTTCTATAACGGCGATTGCGCGATCACAACGGCCTCTTCCGGTTCGCTGGCGAATATTCGCGAACACGCCAAGTTCAACTACGGTGTTGGCATGATGCCGTATGACGCCGATGCGAAAGGCGCGCCGCAGAACGCCATTATCGGTGGAGCCAGCCTGTGGGTGATGGGCGGTAAAGATGCCGCGACCTACAAAGGTGTCGCTGAGTTTATGAAGTTCCTCGCCGAGCCAGAAAATGCGGCTGAATGGCACCAGAAAACTGGTTACCTGCCAATCACTACTGCGGCGTACGAACTGACGCAGAAGCAGGGCTTCTATGAGAAAAACCCTGGTGCGGATATCGCTACGCGTCAGATGTTGAACAAGCCACCATTGCCGTTCACCAAAGGTCTGCGTTTGGGCAACATGCCGCAAATTCGTACCGTTGTGGATGAAGAATTAGAAAGCGTATGGACAGGTAAGAAGACGCCACAGCAGGCGTTGGATAGCGCGGTAGAACGCGGTAACGCGCTGCTGCGTCGCTTCGAGCAGTCGACGAAGTAATACATTTTTGTCGAGTAATATCGGGCCGAAGGGAATCGGCCTGCTTCTTTTCTGTTTGCAATGAGTTACCGCATGACATCATCCCGCCCCGTTTTTCGTAGCAGCTGGTTGCCCTATGTGCTGGTGTTGCCCCAACTGCTGATTACCGTGATTTTCTTTATCTGGCCTGCTGGTCAGGCGCTGTGGTATTCGGTGCAGAATCTGGATCCGTTTGGACTATCCAGCGAATTTGTCGGCATGGAAAACTTCAGACAGCTGTTCAATAACCCTTACTACCTCGATTCGTTTTACACCACGCTGATATTCAGCTTTCTGGTGGCAGGGTTTGGCATGCTGATTTCACTCTTTCTGGCCGCGCTGGTGGACTACGTGATCCGTGCTAGCCGCCTGTATCAGACGTTGATCATCCTGCCGTATGCCGTAGCACCTGCCGTCGCGGCCGTGCTGTGGATGTTTCTGTTTAACCCTGGACTGGGGCTGATTACCCATTTTCTCGGGCTGCTGGGCTATACGTGGAACCACGCGCAGCACAGCGGTCAGGCGATGTTTTTAGTCGTACTGGCGTCGGTCTGGAAGCAGATTAGCTATAACTTCCTGTTCTTCCTCGCGGCGCTGCAATCCATTCCCCGCTCGTTGGTGGAAGCAGGGGCGATTGATGGCGCAGGGCCGGTGCGGCGTTTCTTCAATCTGGTACTGCCGATGATCTCGCCGGTGAGTTTCTTCCTGCTGGTCGTCAATCTGGTGTATGCCTTTTTCGATACCTTCCCGATTATCGATGCCGCGACGGCTGGTGGGCCAGTGCAGTCGACGACCACGCTGATCTACAAAATTTATCGTGAGGGCTTCGCAGGGCTGGATCTGTCCAGTTCAGCAGCGCAGTCGGTAGTACTGATGATACTGGTTATCGGGCTGACCGTGATTCAGTTCCGTTTTGTTGAGCGGAAGGTGAATTACCAATGAAGATAAATCTACAAGGTCAATGCCAATGATTGAGAATCGTCGCGGGTTAGATATTTTCAGCCACGTCATGCTGATCGTCGGCATTCTCGCCGTCTTGTTTCCGCTGTACGTGGGGTTTGTCGCTGCCACGCTGGATAATCAGGAAGTCTTTCAGGCTCCGATGACGCTCATCCCCGGTTCTCACCTGTGGGAAAACCTGCGTTATATCTGGCTGCACGGCGCGGGCAATAACACTACGCCGTTCGGGCTGATGCTGCTTAACAGCTTCGTGATGGCGCTGGCGATTACGGTGGGCAAAATTACCGTATCGATCCTGTCTGCCTACGCCATCGTCTATTTCCGTTTTCCGTTGCGCAACCTGTTCTTCTGGATGATTTTCCTGACGCTGATGTTGCCGGTGGAAGTGCGTATTTTCCCGACGGTGGAAGTGATCGCGCGGCTGGACATGATGGACAGCTACACCGGTTTAACGCTGCCGCTGATGGCCTCGGCGACCGCGACCTTCCTGTTCCGCCAGTTCTTTATGACGCTGCCGGATGAGCTGATGGAAGCGGCGCGTATCGACGGTGCCAGCCCGATGCGTTTCTTCTTCGACATGGTGTTACCGCTGTCGAAGACCAATCTGGCGGCGCTGTTTGTGATCACGTTCATCTACGGCTGGAACCAGTACCTGTGGCCGCTGCTGATTGTCAGCGATGCCGATCTGGGCACCGCAGTCGCCGGAATCAAAAGCATGATTGCCTCCGGTGATGGCGCGACCCAGTGGAATCAGGTGATGGCCGCGATGCTGCTGACCATGCTGCCGCCGCTGCTGGTGGTACTGCTGATGCAGCGCTGGTTCGTTCGCGGTCTGGTCGACAGCGAAAAATAAATAGGTCATACCGTTGGTAAACCTCTTCATAGAATGAGAACGGTGATAATGGGATAGAAGAGTAAAGCGTTTGCGCCATGGATGGCGCAATCCGAGCGTACAGGGATGTATTCACAGCGTCTTTACGATCTACCCATTATCACCGCACCGCTCGTCAGGTTTAGCAGCGATTTATCGAGACGAATTTCGGAAACGCTTATGGCATGTTTAAAACTTCAGGCCGTCACCAAGTCTTACGATGGCAAAACACAGATTATCCAACCTATCGATCTGGACGTCGCTGACGGCGAGTTCGTCGTGATGGTCGGGCCATCGGGCTGTGGTAAATCGACGCTGCTGCGCATGGTGGCAGGCCTCGAACGCACCACCAGCGGCGATATCTATATCGATAACCAGCGGGTCACCAATCTGGAACCGAAAGATCGCGGTATTGCGATGGTGTTCCAGAACTATGCGCTTTATCCCCATATGAACGTGTTCGACAATATGGCTTACGGCCTGAAAATCCGTGGCTTCGGTAAGGCGCAGATTCGTGAGCGCGTGGAAGACGCAGCGCGTATTCTGGAACTGATGCCGCTGTTGCAACGCAAACCGCGTGAATTATCGGGCGGTCAGCGTCAGCGCGTGGCAATGGGACGGGCGATTGTGCGTGAACCGGCGGTGTTCCTGTTTGACGAACCGTTGTCGAATCTGGACGCCAAACTGCGCGTACAGATGCGGCTCGAATTACAGCAGTTGCACCAGCGCCTGAAAACCACCAGCCTGTACGTCACGCACGATCAGGTCGAAGCCATGACGCTGGCACAGCGCGTCATCGTGATGAACAAAGGTATCGCCGAGCAAATCGGCGCGCCGGCTGATATTTATCGCCGCCCGGCATCGCTGTTTGTGGCCAGCTTTATTGGCTCACCGGCCATGAACCTGTGGTCGGGTCGCATTAGCGATGACGGCTGCCGTTTTGAAATCGATGGTGACATCGCGCTGGCACTGCCTGAACCGAAGCCGCAATGGCGCGGTAAAGCATTGACGCTGGGGGTTCGGCCAGAGCATATTCAGCTGGCGACGCGCGAAACCGGCGGTATCCCGTTGCAGATTTCAACACTCGAACTGCTGGGCGCGGATAACTTAGCGCACGGCAAGTGGGGCGGGCAGAATGTGATCGCGCGGCTCTCTTATGAGCACTGCCCCGCCATCGGCTCGACGCTTTGGCTACACTTACCGACGCCATCATGGCACCTGTTTGATTCGCAAAGCGGATTACGGATGGAATAATGGAAACACTCTGGCCTTACCCGAGCATTGTCGCCCATCGCGGCGGCGGTTCACTGGCACCGGAAAATACGCTGGCGGCGATTGATGTCGGCGCGAGCCTCGGTCACAAGATGATCGAATTTGACGCTAAGCTGTCGCAGGACGGCCAGATTTTCCTCCTACACGACGACACGCTTGAGCGCACCAGCAACGGCTGGGGTATTGCTGGGGAACTGCCGTGGGACAAGCTGGTCGGGCTGGATGTCGGCGGCTGGTACGGCCATAAATTTGTTGGTGAACGCCTGCCGCTGCTATCGGAAGTGGCAAAACGCTGCGTGCAGTACGGCATGGCGGCCAATATCGAGATTAAACCCACCACCGGATATGAAGCAGAAACCGGGCGGGTGATTGCGCTGGCGGCGCGTCAGCTGTGGGCCGACCATCCGGCCGCGCCGCTACTGTCATCATTCTCTATCGATGCGCTTGAAGCGGCGCAACAGGCCGCACCGGAACTGCCGCGCGGGCTGTTGTTGGATGAGTGGGAAGAGGACTGGCTGGCGTTAACGCAGCGTTTGGGATGCGTGTCCATTCACCTGAATCACAAACTGCTGACGGCAGAACGCGTCGCGGATCTGAAAGCCGCCGGTTTGCGCATTCTGGTTTATACCGTCAACCAACCCGATCGCGCGCAAACTTTGCTGGATTGGGGCGTTGACTGTATCTGTACTGACCGGATAGATTTAATCGGGGCAAACTTCGTGACCGGCTGAGGTCTGCCTCTATACCCGTCATACTTCAAGCTGCGGCGATGTTGATATTGCTGCAAGAAAATATAATGCGGGGACCTTCTTTCTGACTTGGTGCCGGTAATAAGGAAGTGGCTTCATGCCCGCATTTATTGTTTCGCTTTGGCACCAGATTTTTCTGTCATTACCCCTCTTTGTTCTTATCGCGCTCGGCTATAGCCTGATTCGCTACGGTAAATGGCCGACCACCGTGACCGATGGCATGACGCGCTTTGTCTTCTCCGTCGCCATGCCCGCCATGCTATTCCGCTTGATGTCGGATTTTTCCAAACGTCCGGTGGTGGATGCCCGGCTGCTGATCGCCTTTTTTGGCGGCTGCCTGTTGGTGTTTGTTCTGGGCCGGATCGTGGCGCGCAAAATCTTTCACCTTGATGGTGTTTCCGGCTCGCTGTTTGCGTTGAGCGGCATCTTCTCTAACAACGTGATGCTGGGGCTGCCGATTGCCACGCTGATGCTGGGCGAAGAGGCGATCCCGTCGGTTGCGCTCGTGGTGGTGTTTAACGGGCTTATTTTGTGGACGCTGGTGACGGTGTCGGTGGAATGGGCGCGTAACGGGGCGTTGTCGCTACAGGGCTTTACCAAAACTGCACTGGGCGTGCTGAAGAACCCGCTGATTATCGGCATTCTGTCCGGTACCTTATTTAGCCTGACGGGCCTGCCGCTGCCGTCGTATGTTGACCAACCGCTGGCCATGCTGGGGCAGATTGCTGCACCGCTGTCGCTGGTAGCGCTGGGAATGGGGCTGGCGGAATACCGCGTGCGTGACGGTTGGCAGATCAGCACAGCGATTTGTACGATCAAACTGCTGGTACAGCCGCTAGTGATCTGGGGAATTGCTATCGCGCTCGGCCTGCCGGAAATGGAAACGCGAGCGGTTGTGTTGCTGGGGTCGATGGCGGTGGGCGTCAACGTCTATCTGATGTCGCGTCAGTTCGATGTGCTGGGCGGCCCGGTGGCATCAAGCCTGCTGTTATCAACGGCGATGGCGGCGTTAACCACGCCGTTGATTTTAACGCTGATGGGTGTGCGGCTATAAGGCCATCATCGCATCAGGGATTCTGCTTAATTGGCGGTGGCGGCGTGGTTCTCTGTGACCGCTGTAAATCTTGCTGTAGCTGCTGCTGGCGTTGTTGTTGCAACTGCTGGTTGCGCTGCTGAAGCTGATTATTCAACTGCTGTTGCTGCAATTTCTGGTTCTGCTGCATATTTTGCTGCAACTGTTTCTGGCTGCTTATGCCGCTCTCAAACTGCTGCTGAGGTGTGGGCGCTTGCGGCGTATTGGCACTTACCAGAAGCGGCAGGCCGAGCAGGGCAGCACAGGCCAATAGTGTCTTAGGGTGTTTCATTAAACCTCCACACAGGCCGTATGCCCGCATCGTGTTTTCATCAGCGCATTATCCTGATGTATTCACTTAAGTGTAATCGCTGCGGATGAAAACGTCGTGCAGAGTAAGCTGATGCCGATTACTTAAGCTCATTTTTAGGAGAAATACGGGGATGAGGTTCCCGTAGGGATACCTCGCCCCGTGGTCGCTCCGTGTATCTCGGTTCTTAAGCGACTGGCATAAGTACAGAGTAATCCGCAATCCTGCGTGCACAGGTTTTGGGCTGCCCTGTGGGAATGCGTTATACTGCGGCGGAATTTTTCTTCGTGGTTGACGCTATCTCATGTTCCATATCGCGCTCTATGAGCCTCAAATTGCACCGAACACTGGCAATATTATCCGACTGGCGGCCAACAACGGCTGTACGCTTCATTTGATTGAACCGCTGGGTTTTGATTTTGAAGAGAAAAAGCTGCGCCGTGCGGGACTGGATTATCACGATCTGGCGAACGTCAGCCGTCATAAAAACTATCAGGATTTTCTGGCTGCGATTCCCGGCAAACGTATCTTCGCCTGTACCACCAAAGGCAGCCGCCCGTATGACCAACCGAGCTACCAGCCAGATGATGTATTGCTGTTTGGATCGGAAACGTCCGGTCTGCCAGACGAGATTCGCAACGGCTTTGAGTCGGATTTCCGTATCCGCATTCCCATGCAGTCTAATAACCGTAGCCTGAATCTGTCGAATGCCGTGGCGATTATCAGCTATGAAGCCTGGCGGCAAAATGGCTTCGGTGGGTGCCTGTAGCCATAGCTTGCTACAGTCTGCCGTTGGCGGATTTTTTCATGGGCGGATTCACCAGAAACACCACTTCCCCGCGATAATACGGTGAAGTGGCAAGGCGCTGCTGCCACTGCGGTTCCCACTTGCCGTGTTGTACCAGCCCGACTCGGAAAGGCAGGGTCAGCTTCATCAGCGCGGGCAGGTACTCGGCGTAGTTGGTAATGGTGCTGCGTCCCTGATAGGTCTGCACCACCACTTCATCCAGCTTGCCCTGTAAGCGGTTCAACGCCGCAACATCACCGGTTTTCGACCAGTCGAGCAGCCCCGTAATACTGAGCTGACAATCTTCGGGTAAACGCTCGCGTAATTGCGTCAGAAACGCGACATAGCCTGCTAACTGGTAGCTTTTCGCGTCAAAATCGATCTGAATTCCAGCGACGTGATTACCCTGGCGCTGCCATTTTTCCCGTAACTTTAATATCCGGTTCAGATGGCGATCGGAAAGCTCCAGCGTGGTCATGCGGAAAGCCAGCCAGACGCGGTTAACGCGCAGCTGGCTGGGCGGGATCCCCTGACGCAGGAACACGACCTTGCCCTGACGGCGCGCCACTTCGCCCTGATGCAGGTACAGCGTCTGTGCCTGATGCAGAATCGGCTGGGGCCGCACCGCCGCCCATAGCCAGAAATCCTGATAGCGCATCGCGTCGACGATGGGGGACGCCGTGTTGATGGCTGAAGGGACTGCGTTAACGGAAGCGGCCTGCGTAAAGAATGAGAGCAGGCCTGCCAGCACGATTAACGGCGTTACCAGTAATAATCGAGCTTGTCTGCCCACACGCTGCCTTTGTACTTGGTTTTCAGTTGGGTAAACCAGGCTTTGCGGGTTGCCTTGCTGATGTCCTGCGGACCACAGTCGTTATAGCCGCTTGGCGCATAGCAGTTAACCGCGCGATACAGGGCATAGGTTTTGTCTTCCGGCGGCGCTTTCGGATCGGCAATCACCCGCATATACCCATCCAAACGGTTATATTCAGTGCCGATGAACTGCGTTGGCGCGTTGGTGAGTCCACTCAACATGCTGCCTTCTCCCCAGTCGAAGCCCACGCTGTTATTGGTGCGCAGGAAAAACTCACCGAGGCAGTTAATCGAACGAGCGTCATTAGGGCGTTGATTTAGCGTCTCGACCACGCTACCCAGCGCTGGGCATTGGTAGTCTTCTTCGGTATCGCTGCCGTCCCAGTCAAATGCTGTTAAATCTTCCTGATTCCAGCTTTGATTTTCACTGCTGACTAGCGGCGCAATGTCTTTCCTCAACTGAACATCTTTGAGATAGCTGGCGTAATCACCGTGGGTCAGCGACTTGGTTAACAACGTATGCAGTGCGATAGCCCGTTCTTCATGGGTTTGCTGCGAGCCCGTTTGCTGACGCAACAGATCGGCGTTGGCACTAATTTTCAGCACGGCGGAACGGAAACGCAGATTTTTCACTGGGCTGTCGGCGGCAAAGATCCGCTCTGGATGACCTGCCTTGACCAGCGTTTCCGCCAGCGCCAGTTGCAGGAACTGATTTTGCGTGTACCCCATATTGCGCGTTAACAGCTGACGCCAGTGTGCTTCCGCCTCATCCCAGCGCTCCAGACGCACCAGCGCCCGACCGCGTAAGACTTGCAGGCTGAAACGCACGGTATCAGTCAGATCGTTCGCCTGTGTGGCGGGAACGCTGTTAACCACGGCAGCGTAATCTTTTTGACCATAAAATAGCTGCGCTGCCTGAAGGTAGCTGAACGCGTCCTGCATGTTGTCTTGCGCAAACAGCGGCTTCTGCGCGGCCAGCTCGTCAGTGGATAAGGCGGGTAATGCCAGCCAGCCGTCATCTGAACGCAAGCGCTTGAGATCTTGCACCATCGTCAACGGCGGGCTGCCCGGCGCGCTGGTGAACTGCCGATTTTCCAGCAGCTTGTTGTCGATCTCGTCGCTCAATTCAAGGAGTGCTTCGACGTCGGCGGTGTTGTCCAGTTCGTGTTGGTACGTTGTCGCCAGGGCGTTCACATCGTCCATAATCCAGTAAGCGCGGCGGTAGAGCCCGTTAGCGGACTCGATGTATTGCCCGTCTGGATACTGTTTCAGATAGTCGCCGATATGCTGAATGGCCAGCTGTGCAGCCGCTTTATCGGCTTTACTGGCATCAAACATGTTGTATTCATCGAGCGCGTTTTCCATCGCTTTATTGATCGCTACGCGAATCAACATATAGCGCGACGTTTCCGCCACCCACGGCTGTGGTGAAGAGGTTAACGCCTCAAAGCCGCTTTCCGCCTCATCAAAGTGTCCCTGATAAAACGCGAGAACCGCGAACAGATACTGAGTGAGCGCACTGGCATGTCCTTCGCCCGGCAGGCTTGCAAGACCCTCGTTCAGCGCCTCTTTGGTATACAGTGGGTTGAGGAGATTCACCCGCTGATGTGCCAGCAGCGTGCGTTGCTCATTGGTGAGCTGTGTGTCAGCCAGCAGGACGTCGAAAAACGCTTCCAGCGTGGAGAGCGCATTGGAAATATGGCGTCCTTCGTTATCGTCAGGCGAAAACGTGGAAATAGTGCCCTGAACGGCTAAAGGAAGGTTAAGCTGCTTCGCTTTATTCAGTGTTGAAAGGTAAGGCGCATCTGCCGTGATATCCTCCGCTGAACCTGACGAAGGAACCTCTTCCGTGGCTGCAATCCCCATGACCCGGTAGGCTGTGAAAGGGTCGATACGTGAACGCGTTTGATCGGGTAAAGGATGGGGTAACGGAAGCGACATGTTGTGGAGACGGCTTTGCAGCAACATCAGGTTAGCACGCGTGTCGTTGCCCGGCTGCAAATAGGGCAGGGCGGACACGCCACATTCCGAGTCGGAAAAGCCGCACACTCCATCGCTGGAACTGAATGCCTGACTGCTCATTAACGCGGTCAGTACGCCAGCCAGCAGCGTTACTCCTTTCATGGTTTGTATCCTTCATTCAACACGGGTCTTGCCTGTTTTCGGCATGAGTGGCGATCACTCTACGCAATCGCCTAAAAAACTCAATCCAGTATAACCTTGAGAAGATAAACAGAAAGTGACAGGTGCCCATGTCGGGCACCTGAGAGCGTGTTATAGAGGGAAACGTCGGTGGTGGGAAAATAGCCTGCCTGATTTACCGTTGATGCAACGGCAGCCAGATGATCAGTCGTAATCCGCCCAGTGGACTGTCTTCCGCTTTTACCCAGCCTTTGTGCTGTGTAATGGCGGTTTCCACAATGGCGAGCCCTAAACCACTGCCGCCGGATTCGCGGTCACGCGCTTCATCCGTACGGTAGAAGGGGCGGAAAATCTGTTCGCGATCTTCCGGGCTCACGCCGGGGCCATCGTCATCCACTTTGATGGTGATGCCCTGATTATCCACCGAGAAGGCCACTTCGATGTGGTTGTGAGAATAACGCAGCGCATTGCGCACGATATTTTCCAGCGCACTGTCGAGAGAGGCAGGGTTGCCAAAGAGCGTCCACGGCCCCGGAGGATAGGGCACTTCCAGCGTTTTCCCCATCTGCTCGGCTTCAAAGGCGGCATCGTCCAGCACATTGCCCCACAGTTCATCGGCACGCAGGAACTCGCGGGTTAGCTCGTTCTTGTGCTGATTGCGTGAGAGCACCAGCAGATCGTTAATCATGCTGTCGAGCCGCTGGGTTTCTGTTGCGATGCGGTTCAGTTCATTGCCCTCACCCTGACGTCGACGCAGCAGCGCCGTCGCCAGTTGCAAACGTGTCAGCGGCGTGCGCAACTCATGGGAAATGTCCGACAGCAGACGTTGCTGTGCGGTGACCATCCGCTCCAATGCGCTGACCATCTGGTTAAAGCTGACGCCCGTCGCCTGAAACTCCTGCGGACCAGATTCCAGCTCAGGGCGCTGGCGTAAATTGCCTTTGGCGACTTCGTCGGCAGCATGTTTGAGCTTACGTGCGGGTTTCGCCAGACTCCAGGCAAGCCAGAGCAGTAGCGGTGAGCTGATCAGCATGGTGAAGATTAGCAGCAGCAAAGGACGGTCAAACAGCAGACTAATGAAATCGGACTGCGGACTGCTGGCAGGACGAATCAGATAAAGTTGGTAGTTGTCATCACCATCGCGGATCGCAAAGGGGCCAAGAAGCTCAATGCGGCCGTAATTTTTCTTTTGCGGATGATCGGCGTTATCCGACAGCCCGATAAAATTACGCACAATCGGGGTTTCATGCTTCTCTACGCCGAAGATCCGACCTTCACTGGTAACCAGAAAAAGGCGCTGTCCCGGCGGAGCCCACTTCTCCAATACCCAGAACAGCCGTAGCCACCAGCGCAGATCGTTGGCTGGCGTGTTGGCGAGGTCCGCTTCAATGTGTTGTTCCAGCATGATGCCCTGCCGCTGCTCGTTTTCCAGCAAGGCGGTAAGCTGGCGCGAGTCCAGCTTGGGCACCATCAGAACCAGCATGAGTACCAACGCCAGCGTTAACCAAAAAATGGCAAAAATACGAGCGGTCAAACTATTGATCATGCAGCCGATACCATCAAATAGCCTCGTCCACGCAGCGTTTTAAACCAAGGCAGACCGTCCTTGCGCTCTGGCAACTTACGTCGCAGGTTCGAGATATGCATATCGATCGCGCGGTCAAACGGTGTCAGCCGTTTCCCCAGCACTTCCTGACTTAAATGCTCGCGGGAAACTACCTGCCCCAGCCGCTGTGCCAGCAGATAGAGCAGCGTGAATTCTGTGCCCGTCAGATCCAGCACGATATCGTCAAAGCTGGCTTCCTGCCGTCCGGGGTTCAGACGCAGGCCATCGACTTCCAGCGTCGGGGCGCTGTTATCGCCTGCCTGCTGTTGATCGGTCCAGTTGGAACGGCGAAGAATCGCGCGAATTCGCGCCACCAGTTCTCGGTCATTAAAGGGCTTCGGCAGATAATCATCGGCACCCAGTTCCAAGCCAAGAACGCGGTCTAATTCACTGCCGCGGGCGGTCAGCATAATGACCGGTGTTTGATGCTGTTGTCGTAGTTCTTTTAATGTATCGATACCGTTTTTCTTCGGCATCATCACATCCAGTAATAACAGGTCAATGGTGTTATCTAATATCTGTAACGCCTGCTCGCCGTCGTAGGCGACAACGACGTTAAAACCTTCCATTTCGAGCAATTCTTTCAGTAAAGCGGTCAGCTCTCTATCGTCATCAACCAGCAGAATTTTATTCATGTTTTCTCTACCTCCAAGGGCAAAATACGACATAGATTAGCGCTATTCCATGACTTTACGTAGTTTTACATCCTCTGACGCATGTTTGCAGCAAGATGCGTAGACTCCTGTTCATTGATTCACAAAATGACGTACCGCACTGGAGAGTTATTGATGCAACAGTTCGCAACCTTATCTCTTGCTTCACTGCTTATGTTAGGCACTTTTACCGCCTTTGCAGCAGAAAGTGGAGACGCCCCGGCGAGCGGCTGGCATATCGATGATTCCGCCACAAAAGGCGCACCCGGCCAGCAAGGTATGTTCGATGGCGTGAGGCTGACTGAGCAACAGCGTCAGCAAATGCGTGATTTGATGCACCAGAGTCGTCAGGACAAACCGGCGTTTAATGCCGAAGATGTTAAAGCCATGCATAAGCTGGTGACGGCAGAAACGTTTGATGAAGCGGCGGTGCGAGCGCAGATAACCCGAATGATGAGTGTGCAGCTTGAGCGTCAGATTCAGATGACCCGAGTGCGCAACCAAATGTATAACCTGCTGACGCCAGCGCAGAAAGAGATACTAGAGCTGAAGCATAAGCAACGCATGAAAGAGATGCAGCAGCAGATATCCATGTTTAACCAGATGGCCGCTCCAGCACCAGGCACGACAAGCCATGCCGAGACAAAGAATCCCGAGTAGTAGCGCTAGTGTAGTCTGTAGGAAATGTAGTGCAGTCCGAGTAGTAATGTGTAGTAGGTACACACCCTGTTTTTCCTTGCCATAGACACCATCCCTGTCTTTTTGCCCTCCATGATGGAGGGCTTTTTTTTGGGATTTTTCAGGCATATGGCGTGTTTTGACTTCATCATTTGACTTCATATTGGCGGGGTCTATACTGACTTCAGTAAATGACATCATGGAATCGGTCATGCAGGGAAAAATAGCCAGCCTACGAAAGAAGCAGCGGGAAACACTGAGCCACATTTTCAAAACACCAGTACTTTCAGGTGTTAAATGGTCGAGTATTGAGTCACTCGTTACTGCGTTAGGCGGTGAAATTAAGGAAGGTAGCGGGTCACGAGTGCGATTTTTATTGAACGGGAGTATCGCCCGGTTCCATCGTCCTCATCCGTCACCGGATACTGATAAAGGTGCCCTGGTTAGCCTGCGTGAATGGCTGGAAAGTATAGGAGTAAAACCATGACGAAAGCACTCAACACACCAAATACGATGGTTGTTTCTGGACAACCTGCCATTATCAGTTACGTACCGGAAATTGGTATGTTTCGTGGTAAGTTTATTGGCTTATCTGGCTACTGTGATTTTGTCGCCGACAGTATTAATGGCTTGAGAAGCGAGGGTGAAATTTCGCTACGCGAATATCTGGAAGACTGTCAGGAAAATGGCATTGAACCTTACGAGCGTGAAGAGAAGGTGAAAACATTCACCCTCCGTTACCCTGAATCATTCGGGGAACGACTGACCATTGCGGCCGCTGAACGTCACATTTCAGTGAATACGTTTATTGTTGAAACGCTTAGCGAACACCTGAAACAGGCTTGACAATATCCCGCTTCGGCGGGTTTTTTTTATCTGAAAGTAACCACATAATTCTTGATGTTTTCATTAATATTGCGATATTTTCAACCAATTCTATTTTCACCTAAAATTTTGGATAAGATTCAAATAAATTGGATTTATTCACTATATAAGTCACAATAAGCGAAATTAAAATTTGTAAAAAAAGATGAATTTTGAAATTGAGAATAATCACAAATCATGTTAAAAAATTACTGTTTATCTATACATAACCAGGTGCTGACATGATAAAAAAATTATTCGATCTGTTACCGATTTTTGGTGATAAGAAAGTAACGCCGACGGAAACGTTGCTGCAAGAATCTCTCTTGCCGCTTGCAGAACTTGATAAAACGTTGCCGAAGAAAATATTTCATTATGTCATGATGGGCACCGAACCTGAGGTTCTCTATGCCTTAAATCAGTTAGATTCTGATAAAACAGTCGTCCTTCTGGACAAGCCGGGCTCGGTTGACTGGTACTATGTTCAAAATAACAGTTTTAATTCCAGTGAATATAGTAAAATAATCAGGAAGGCAAGTAATGCGCGTTATAAACTCTATTCCATGGTAGGCCAAGGATTAACAAACGAACAAACGGTACGCTTTGCGAAAGTATTAGCTGCGGCATGTCAGAATAAAAATATAAAAATAATAACTGACGAAGTACCAAATTGGATGGTTTATTTGCTCTGTGATGCGCTGGCCACTACGTTGAAAAGCACATCTAATGAAAAGCTGAAATTAAAGCACCGTGCTGACTGGAGTGTTCAACTTCTCGCTGACCTGGTGGCTAGTGAACAGCATGATGAGAAAGGCGAGAATATTTTATTTGCTATTTTTGATCGGAAGGAAATAGGTGAATACTATAGCTCGGAGTTAGCGCTTTTCTTTGAACTCCCTGATTTACAGATATACATTGAGCATCATGCGCAGTTTGTTCGTACAACATTGGTTGAAAAGCTTTCTGCATCCGGGGTGGTTCAGTTTCTGAAGTATTTGTCCGAGCGGGAAACACTGCGCGTTTTGTTCTCAGATGTGATTGTTAAGTTGGCAATAGATCAAAAAAAGACGGTACGTGTTGAAGCTGAGCCGCTGCTAAACATTCTTCCTGCTGACGATGTTAAAGCCCATTTAAGCGATATCCTATTTAACGGAACGCCAAAACAGCGCTCTCAGGCTGCCGATCTCTTTGCCCGTCAAGGCGAAAATAAAGATATTTTAGAACGCGCCTTACAGCTAGAAAAAAGTAAAGCCGTCATAAAAAATATTGAGAGTGCGATGACGCGTTTTGACGTTGTCGATACGGCACAAGATATTGAATTTCCTGAATTACCCGAGCTAACGGTGCTTGTTGATACGCCGCTGCCTGAAAGCGCAAGAGATATTCTTGTCGAAAATTTTATCGAGATGCTGGAAAAAGCACGAGTCAGTGCTGAAAAAGAGATAGCTGAGAATGCATCGAGCCTGAATAAATATACATGGGCACAAAAATATTATAAAGAATTCCAAAAAATCACCGTCGAACACTGCCGTACCTTGATCGACGTATTGAATACTGACGATGTTCGTCTGTCTAAAGAAGATATGAGTATTATTCAATATAAAAAGCGCATCAGAAATCTTCCTGATTTTACGCTTTATCATGCTATGAGGATTATTTCAAATAATAAAAAAAACAACCTCAGTTTAAATGAATATCAAATGGAAAGTGAAATTCCATTTCATATTATTGCGACATTAGAATTACGTCAGCTTGAAAATGTTTTACAAAAATTAGCCTGCCGTGACCCCTCACGAGTAGTCGCTGCGCTCTGTTTAGAGACTTATCATAATGGGCTGAAGATCTTTTCTAAATCGGAGCAACTCTGGCCATTTTTCTCTCTCTATCCCGATTATATTGCAGAGGCGTTAGGCCTATTGCCTAATAAGAGCGATAGCCAATATAGAAAATTTGAATTAAGCCATGCCTTTGAGTTGCTCGGTAAATTCCCTGCTATCCCCGCGCAGTTTATTCCACGCATTATGGAACTGGCGTTAGGCGAGAATAAAACGTTCCGCGTGAGTGCGCAGAAGTTGCTTGAAAAATTGCCGAACGTGCATGTGAATGCGCAGGAAAGCCTACATTCCGCGAAACAAGAAATCCGTATTACCACGATTGAATGGCTTGCGCGGATAAAACATAAAGACAGCATCGCGCCGCTTTATGCGTTGTTAAAAAAAGAGAAGAGAGAAACCGTCCGTGCCGCATTGCTGGCGGCGTTAGAGCAGTTTGGTGAGGATATTTCGCCGTATTTGTCCGAAAAGGTATTGCATGACGAAGCGTTGAAGGGATTGAAAGCAAGCCCGCCTGCGAGCATGAGCTGGTTTGACTATAACGCGATACCGCCATTGAAATGGGAAAACGGCAAGGCCGTCGATGCCGACATTATCAAATGGTGGATCATTCTGGCGGTGAAATTAAAAATGCCCGCAGGTAACACGTTATTGCAACGCTATGTCGGGTTATTAGCCAAAGAGAGCCAGCATAAGTTGGGCCACTTTATTCTACATGCGTTTATCACGCAGGATGTAAAAAACCCGTCGCTGGAAGACGCGATGTTGGAAGCGCATAAGGATGCGCCCGCACGTTTAAAAACGTATCAGTACTATCTTGAGCGTTACCCTGAGTATTACCAAAAATATGAGCATTACACGCTGGAACAGGCGGCTGAGGAAATAAAGAATGAAGTCTTGCGGCGCTATTTAGGTTCTGCCATCGCGGATAAAGGTATGTTGGCGTTGATTGGTCGTATCGAGGGCCATGTTGCCGTCTCCGCATTACGCAATTACACACGTGACCATTATCAGCGTCGTTCACAGATTGAAGCGATGATCAGCGCGATGGCGATTAGCGACGACCCGCTCATTATCCAATTGTTACTCTCACTTTCTCGCCGCTACCGTACCGCGGCGATTCAGGAAAAGGCGCGTGAGCTAGTCAAAGAGATTGCCGACCGCAATGGCTGGAGCGCTGATGAGCTGGCCGACCGCACGATCCCTACGGCGGGGTTGGATGAAACGGGCACGCTGGTGCTGGAATACGGCGAGCGGACCTTTACCGCACGCATGGACAGCAAACAGAAGCTGGTGCTCCTGAACCCAGAAGGCAAAGAGATTAAAGCCCTGCCTGCGGCGCGTAAAACGGATAACGAAGAGCAGATAAAAGAAGCGAAAAAGCTATTCTCATCAAGCAAACAAGAGCTGAAACAGGTGATCGACCTGCAAACTGCACGCTTGTATGAATCGATGTGTGCTCAGCGCCAATGGTCGAGTGAGGACTGGCAGACTTACATCATGGGTCACCCTGTGATGCGTCCGTTAATCGAGCGTCTGGTGTGGCAAGAAGTGAAAGATGAGCAGGTGCTCAATACCTTCCGGCCGACGGATGACGGTTGCTTACTTAATCTTGAAGACGACGAGGTGGAATTATCGGACGGCACGATGATTCAGCTTGCGCATGCCGCCATTGTCGATAACGAGACGCGTGAAGCCTGGCTCGCGCACTTTAAGGATTATAAAGTGACGTTCTTGTTCTCGCAGATGGTGAACATGCTGCCTGAACTCGATCGTAAACTGGTTGAAATTGAGGATAAAAAAGGGTGGTTGACCGATACGTTCACGTTGCGCGGCGTCTTAACCAAGATGGGATACCAGCGTGCGCCAGCGGAAGATGGCGGGTCGTTTAATCATTATTATAAGCATTTCAGTAGTTTGAATGTGTACGTCAATATTGGGTTTAGCGGTAGCTACGTGCCAGAAGAAAATATTCCAGCGGTCTTGTTTGATTTGAGCTTTGAGAAAAATCAGCAAAATTATTGGGATCGTAACAATCTGGCATTACAGGATGTCCCGCCCATTTTACTGGCAGAAAGCTATGCCGATTACCTGAAAGTTGCAGAAGCCTGCTCGGGATACGATGCCGACTGGGAAAGCAAAACGCCTTGGTAATCCGCTTATGGAGCCAGTACACCTTGTGCTGGCTTCGTTCATTATTTTGTGGCGAACAGAGACACGAACATGGAAAAACACTCACCGACAGCCAACGATGTGCTGCGTCAACATGCTGAAATTCGCTTTGCGGATGAATTAGCACGCCTGACCACAGCAGACGAAAAGAACCCGAAGCCGCAGGGTTGGCTGCGTTCACCCCGTGCGGTACGCCAGTTTATTCTGGGTGATGAGGCCTTAGATATTTCCGCGAAATTTTTTGGCGATAATGCGCTGGTCGATCGGGCGATTGTGACGCTGCTGGGGAAACAGGGATTGATGCTGGTTGGCGAGCCCGGAACCGCAAAATCCATGCTGTCTGAGCTGTTTGCTGCGGCGATCTCGGGAGATTCTGGCCTGACCATTCAAGGTACGGCGGGAACAACGGAAGACCATATCAAGTACTCATGGAACTATGCGCTGCTGCTTGCTGAAGGCCCCACCGAGCGCGCGCTTATCGGTTCACCGCTCTATCAGGGGATGGTGCAGGGCAGGATTGTCCGTTTTGAGGAAATCACCCGCTGCCCGCCGGAAATACAAGATGTCCTGGTCTCTTTGATGTCTGAAAAACAGCTGATGATTCCTGAAATGGGTGAGCAAGGGCGGATCAGTGCCAAGCCCGGTTTTAACCTGATTGGTACGGCGAACCTGCGCGATCGCGGCGTACATGAAATGTCAGCCGCATTAAAACGGCGCTTTAACTTTGAAACCGTGAGGCCGATTCAAGACCCTGAATTCGAAATTGAGCTTATTCAAACGCAGCTTACGCGTGAATTGGGCGATCTGGCTGCGCTTGTCACCGTGCCACCGAGCGTCATTGAACTGCTGGTGACCACATTTCAGGAACTGCGCTCGGGCAATACGCGTGACGGGGGCAGCATCAAAACGCCAGATGCGGTGATGTCGAGTGCGGAAGCGGTCAACATTGCCTATGCCTCCGCGCTTGAGGCGCATTATCTGGGCGATAGCACGTTGAATGCAGGCGCCATCGCCCGCCAGATTATCGGTGTGGTATTAAAAGATAATCCTGACGATGCAAAACGTATGCGCTACTACGTTGATAACGTGGCGCGAGAAAGGGCCAAAAGCAGCGATGACTGGAAAGCGTTTTATGATGCCTCACGACAGTTTTGGAAGTAAGGCCGTGGCCAATTGTTGTTGATGATTTCACGGACACTTTTTCAGGAGGAAACGCGCTGGTGAGTCTTTCGAACATCGTATTGCCCGCACGGATGGAACAGGCGCTGGCAACATGGGATTTTTTGCAGTCGCAGCAGATCTATTTTGCGCCGGTTCGCCACCATAGCCCAGCTTGTGCCTACGGCCTGCTGTCATTGATTGATGATATCCAGCCCGATCACATTCTGATTGAGGCACCGGTCAGTTTTAATCACCTGTTGCCCGATTTGCTTCATCCTGACGCGAAGCCCCCTATCGCGGTGATGGGGCAGGCTGACTTTCAAGCCCGCGAGTCGCAAGAGGGCGAAACGCCGCAAGCGACCACGCGCAGTGCTTTTTTCCCTTTTTGTGACTACTCGCCTGAATGGGTTGCGCTGCACGCGGGGCGCAGTCACAACGCAACACTGCGCTTTATTGATTTGCCGTGGGTTGAGCAAATCGCGATTGAGGAACGTCAGAATGACGCCAGTCAGAGCCTGCAAGCGGAGCGTTATCTCGCCCACAGCCAGTTCATTTCGGCACTCGCAAAAAAATGCTATTGCCGCGATCACGATGACTTGTGGGAGCACTTATTTGAATTACGTTCGATTGAGGCACTGACCGACTGGCAACAGCTTTTCCGCGATACGCTGGTCTGGTGTGCGTTGGCTCGACTGGACTATGAGCCTCAGGTTTTGGAAGCGGAGGGATCTGCACAGCGTGAGGCGCATATGCTCGCCGCTATCATGCAGGTTCGTGCTGAACATCCAACGGGGAAAATTCTGGTCGTGACTGGGGGGTTTCATTCACTGGCGCTGCTCGAAGGGCTGTCTCACGACGCTAAATCGTTCAATGCCTTCACGGATGCTGCGAAGAAGCAGTACCAAAAACAGCTGAAGCAGGCGGAAAAAGACAGTGCGTGGTTAATCCGCTACAGCTTTGACCGATTAGATGCGCTCAATGGGTATGCCTCCGGCATGCCTGCGCCTGCGTACTATCAGCGAAGCTGGCAAATGCTCATGGCGCAGCGGGGCGATAAAACGGGGCGAACGCTCACGACGCAGGAACACCGCAATAACATGGGGATGCGTTTTTTGTCTGAGGTTGCCAGCCTGCTCCGTGCTAAATCTTTTGACGATCCCCCCAGCTATATCACGGTAAAAAATGCGGTAGAGCAGAGTGTTCGCTTAGCGGCATTGCGCGGGCATGAAGGCCCAGGTCGTTATGATCTGCTGGATGGGCTACAAAGTAGTTTTATCAAAGGCAGTATTGATGATGCGCAAAGCGATCTGTGGCTTGAGATCAAAAAGGCGTTCTCCGGCCATGCGTTAGGGCAAATCCCAGCAGGCAGTGCGACACCTCCGCTGGTTGATGAAACCTATCGATTAGCGAAATATCATCGCTTTAAGCTTGATGACACGCTCGTCAAACTGAGCCGTTTGGATATCTATCGCAACCCGCAGCATCGTGCCCGCAGCCGCTTTCTTCATCTGTTGAGCTTCCTTGAAGTGGGTTTTGCAACGCGCAGTAATGGCCCTGATTTTTTGGGTGGTCACAATCTCGATCTGCTATTTGAAGAGTGGCACTATGCGTGGACACCGTCGATCGAAGGGCGATTGATTACGCTCTCGGAGAAGGGAAGCCAGCTCGAAGCGATTGCCATCGATAAATTACTCTATTTGGAAAAGCAGTTAGAGGAACAGGGGCAGAATCGGTCGAGCAAGAATGCGGTGCGTGTGCTGATTCAGGCGGCGCTGTTGGGATTACCGTCGCGTGTAGCCGGGCTATTCCGTTTATTGCATGATGATATACATAACGATTTTCGGTTAAGTTCGCTCGTGGAATGCGGGCATAGCCTGATTCATCTCTGGCGCGGGCGTGACTTTCTTGGCTTACGCAATCAGCCTGAGTTAACTCAGCTGCTGTTTAAGCTGGTTCCACAGACGTTGTTTTGCTTACCGACCATCACCGCGGGCGATGAGTCACAGCAGGAAGAACATTTTACTGCATTGCTTGCCTTGCGTGAGCTGATTGAATTTATGCCTACGCTCGATCCCTCCAGTACTGCCAGCCGCGATTTTTACCACCAATTGCAGCAGATCGCCCCAGCGTTAAAGGACGTGCCTTTGTTAAAAGGCGCGGTTGATGCGCTGCGCTATCTCGGTGATGAAATTGATGAGCAAACGCTTGATGACCATCTATCGAACGTCTTTAGTCAGGGCAGCGACCCTGAGCAGGCGGTTCGCTATTTTGTGGGGTTAATGCGTGCCGCCCCTGAGCTCATTATCAAAACCCCGCGTTTGGTCGATAAGTTAAATGCGCTGATGTCGCAGTGGGATGATGATCGTTTTCTGCATGTGTTGCCCGACTTGCGCTTTGCCTTCAGCCAACTCACTCCGAAGCAGAATGCAACGTTAGCGAACTATATCGCTGAACAATGTGGTTTCTCTGAGCCGGAAATGCATCTTTGGCAAACGGATTTCACGGAACAGGAACTGCTACAGACGATGCAGTTAAACCAAAAGCTGAAACAGCAGCTGGCGGAAAACGATTTACTGTCATGGTATGAAAAAGAGAAGGGTGCAGCCCGATGAGTGCGCAAGATCCGCAGTCTGATGATAAAGAAAAAAACGGCAAACGCTGGCGATTGATTCTGGGCCACTATGCCGACGAGGCATTAGGTAAAGCGGCCTTTGACGCACATGACCTGAAAGTCGAGCGTACTCTGGATTATCTCTATCGCCGTGAATATCAGCGTCGTGGGCTTAAGCAGGAAGGAGGACGGCACGGCTCTTTGGATCAGTCTCAGCTAACGGCGGTTAACTGGCTCAATCAGGCGCGTAAATTGTTCCCCAGCAGCACGTTTGAACGAATGCAATCGCAAGCGATTTCACGCTATGAAATCTCGCATTTATTCAACGACCCGCAGGCTCTGCAAGCGATGGAGCCCACGCCCGCGCTCGCTAAGGCGTTATTGAGTTTACGGGGACGGATGAATGAAGAAACGCGAGAAGCGGTACGCGACATTATTCGCAAGGTGGTCGATGAGATATTACGCACGCTGAGGCCGACGTTTACGAATGCGCTCACCGGTCGCCGGAATCGATTCCGACGTTCACCGATTCCCAGCAGTCAAAATTTCGACTGGCGTGCCACGATTGCAGCCAATCTTAAGCATTTTGATCGTGAGAAGAATCGGCTGGTCATTGAAACACCGCATTTTAATTCACGCATGCAGCGGCATATGCCGTGGGATGTCATTTTGTGCGTCGACCAAAGTGCTTCGATGTCCAGTTCAGTGATGTACGCGGCGGTCTGCGCCAGCATTCTGGCGGCATTGCCTGCGGTACGGGTTTCACTGATTGTATTTGATACACAGGTGGTTGATTTATCGCATCTTGCCCACGATCCGGTTGACGTGTTGATGACGGTGCAACTGGGGGGCGGAACGAATATTGCGAAGGCCATGCAGTACTGCGAACAGCAAGTACAAAACCCGAAACGCACCATCGTGACGTTAATCAGCGATTTTGAAGAAGGCGGGGCGCTGAATCGCCTGCTCAGCTGCGTGCAGCGCATGCACAGCCAGCAGATCACGCTGTTAGGGCTTGCGGCGCTTGATGATGCCGCACAGCCAGTATACGACACCGCAATCGGGCAAAAATTGGCCGACCGCGGCATGCATGTTGCGGCGCTGACGCCGGAGCACTTTGCGCAGTGGCTGGCGGAGGTGATGCGATGAGCTGGCAATCCCTTTATCTGAATTATGATGACGATGCGCTGAGCGTTTTTGCGAATGTCGGTTTGCTGCGCCGGGCAAAAAAAGATCTGGCTGGCGACAAAGTGACGTTGGTAACGGACGCTGAGCAAGAAGGGCATTTTGTCAGCGATGGTCAGCAGGTGGTGCTGAATGCGCAGGGAATACAAACCGCGCGGTGCGATTGTTCAGCCTCAGGCTGCTGTAAGCACATTTTGGCGGCGGTGCTGTGGTTACAAGACCATGCTGAACGTGGTGCGGAACAGACCAAAGCCCCATCTGAGGAAGCCACGGCAAAACCAATAGACGTGCTCGCCGAGATCTTACAGCTTGATCCTGATGCGCTAATGAAGCAGGTCGGCAAAGGGCAAACGCGGCATGCCGCGCGATTTGTACAGATGTGGGCAGAAGAGCCAGTGAGGACAGAATCCCTGTCGAGCCAGCTTAAAATTCACCTGCCGACGCTGGAAAGTCCCGTTATCTATCTGGCTGGGGCGGGATTTGCTGGCATGTTGTCGGATTTCTTGCGGGAGAAGCAGCCTGCCTTGCATCTTGCCGCCATTGCCTGCCTCTTTGCCGCCAATCAGCGCGTCTGGCCGTGGCCCGAGGATTGTCTGGTTCAGGAAACACAGGTGCGGGCGCTCCATGCCGATGAGCGTGCGCTGATGGCTACGCTTAATGCGTTTATTCAGGACATCATGAATCAGGGGCTTTCGCACATCAGTAAAAGCAGTGCGCGACAGCTTCACTTGCTGAATATGTCCGCGCGTGCGGAAGGACTCCCCCGGCTGGCGGGCTACCTGCGCAATGTGAGCGGACAGGTCGGTCTATTGGCGGACAGGCATTACAGTCTGGAAGAGCGTGATGTGCTGCTGTTCATTGCCCGTCTGTCGGCGTATCTATACCAGCTTGAGCAGGCGACGCCTGAGCGCTTGCTGCACCTGCGTGGGCAGGTACGGCGGCAGTATCAACAACAGCCTGAAGCCTTATCGCTTGTACCATTGGGCGCGCAGTGGTGGGCCACCGAAGGCGGTGCGCGCGGTGCCACATTTTCATTTTGGGATAGTGAAAACCAGCAATTAGTGCACTGTACGCAAGCGCGGGCCGATTACCATGATGTGACGTTTAGCCAGCAGGGCGTATGGCAGGGGCAGGCCATGTGGAAACAGCTGGGCGAACACATCATGCGCGCTCCCTTTACGCTGCACCATCCGCGTTTTTCTGACGATGGGAAATTGGCCGCAGGCGGTGACAGTTACGCGAATCTTGAGGGCTCGCCGTGGCCTGCCGTCGCCTATGCGCAGTGTAAATCGACGTGCGGCATTGCCGACTGGTCGCAGCTGTTTCACTATTTTGAGCAAGAGAATCAGGATTACCCACAGCCTCTGCTGCTGCATGTAAACCGCTATGAACCTGTCGTCTGGAATGAGGTGGAACAGCGTGTGGTCTGGCCGATTTTTGATGATGCGGATAATGCGCTGTATCTGAGCTTAAACTGGGAAAAAACGCAGCATCAGCGCATAGACAGGCTCAAACAGGCCACTCAGCAAAAGTGGGCTATTGTAGCGGTGCTGGTTCAGCCCCGTCGTCGTGGGAATGACATTGATCTCCATCCCTATTCTCTCCTGGTGAGTGATGGCAGCGTGGTGACCGCGTTTTGTTTAGATTTTCAGACCATCAAGACCAAGAAAACCGTGCCCAGTTTTATTAGCCATATTCAAACGCTATTTGCGGAGAGAAAGCAGCGTAAAACGGTGCAGCGCCCCTTGCCCACGCTGGCACAGCGGGTTTGTCACCCGATTCTTGATGTGCTGGACGCGCAGGCCTGCACCGGACGTCGGTATTTAACCTCAACGCAAAGAGATCAGTTACAACACAGCATGAAAACGGCCAATGAGCTGGGCTTAACGCTCGTCGAAAATGCATTATCGCGCTATTTAGCGCAACCCCAGCCGGAAGTGGAGAGCCTGCTGCGGATCGTCTTTCTTTGCGACAGGCTTCAGCGTTTTCAAAACGGGTTGCCGATCGCGCTACGCCAATCGTCATCTGCGTAGCACTTTTCCCGACAGAGAACAGGAGAGAGGCGGAGTAAGAAGGGCACGAAAAAGACAGCGTAAGGGAGTAGTAAAGCGTAGAATATGAGCACCAAAAATGATGCTCATGAATGTTCCCTTACCTGTCTTCAGGCTTTTGGCTGACATCCTCATAAAAGCACGCTGAAACACCCTTGGCCGCTCGCCGATTACACGGTGATGTCATACTTTCCCTGTACCATTGCTTCATCGCGTTAGCCTCTGCCACGACAGGGGGCGCATTCTTTTATTTTAACTTTTGATATCAATACCATGACCCGTTCTTCCCGTTCGACCGCCTGGTTACGCGTCGTCAGCCTTTCTCTGGCGGCATTCATTTTTAACACCGCTGAATTTGCCCCTGTCGCGCTGTTGTCAGATATCGCTGCCAGCTTTTCCATGAGCGCCGCGCAGGTCGGGCTGATCATCACGATTTACGCCTGGGTGGTTGGGCTGATGTCGCTGCCCTGCATGCTGATGTCCAGCGATATGGAGCGACGCAGCCTGCTGATCAAAATCTTTATCCTGTTTGCCGTCAGCAATGTGTTGTCCGGTCTGGCCTGGAACTATTGGGTGTTGGTGATCGCCCGTATCGGCGTGGCGCTGGCTCACGCGGTGTTCTGGTCGATTACGGCATCGCTGGTGGTGCGTCTGGCACCGGCGGACAAAAAAGCGCAGGCATTAAGCTTGCTGGCGACCGGCACGGCGCTGGCGCTGGTGCTAGGGTTACCGCTGGGACGTGTGGTCGGGCAGTATCTGGGCTGGCGTGTGACCTTTGTCCTGATTGGCCTGATCGCCGCGGGGATTATGCTGGGCCTGATGCGGCTGCTGCCTGTGCTGCCGAGCAGCAATTCCGGTTCGTTGAAGAGCTTGCCTCTCCTGCTTAAACGTCCGGCGCTACTGTGCGTGTACGGCCTGACCGTCATGATCGTGACGGCGCATTTTACCGCCTACAGTTATATTGAGCCGTTTATCCAGAAAGTGGCGTTGTTGAGCGAAAACTTCACCACCATCTTGCTACTGGTTTTTGGCGGTGCTGGCATCATTGGCAGCATGCTGTTCAGCCGCTACAGCAGCAAATATCCGGCGGGCTTCCTGATTGTCTCGTTTGCGTTTCTGGCGGTATGTTTACTGCTCTTGCTGCCTTTGTCATTCAGCGGTTGGAGCCTGTCGACGCTGTGTGTCGTCTGGGGGATCGCCATTATGGCGTTGAGCCTAGGCATGCAGGTCAAGGTGTTGACGCTGGCGTCGGATGCCACCGACGTGGCAATGGCGCTCTATTCGGGGATTTATAACATTGGGATCGGCGGCGGTGCGCTGCTGGGCAATCAGGTGATTGTCCATTTGGGCTTGCCTGACATCGGTTTCATTGGCGCGGCGATGGCGATACTGGCAACCGTGTGCTGTATTTTTACGTTTGTCCGCTATTCCCGTGTGTTAAAAACGTCATTAACGAACTGAATACAAGCGACGACCTGAGCTAGTTATTGTATGTAAGGGCATCGTCTTACGTGAGGGCATGATGAATCCACACTATGCACGTCTGGTGACGCTGGCAGCCGTGAGTGCAACGGCTGTGGCGCTGGTGCTGTTCATAATGAAGGTGTTCGCCTGGTGGCACACTGGCTCGGTGAGTCTGCTGGCGTCGCTGGTTGATTCGCTGGTGGATATCGCCGCGTCGCTGGTGAACCTGCTGGTGGTGCGCTATTCGCTGCAACCGGCGGATACTGAACATGCGTTCGGCCACGGTAAGGCGGAATCGCTGGCCGCGCTGGCGCAGAGTATGTTTATCTCCGGCTCGGCGCTGTTCCTGATCCTGACGGGGCTGCAATATTCGCTGGAGCCGCAGACGCTGCACGCGCCGGAAGTGGGTATGTGGGTGACGCTCATTGCGCTGGTGGCCACGCTGCTGCTGGTATCGTTCCAGCGCTGGGTCGTGAAGCGTACGCACAGTCAGGCGGTGCGTGCGGACATGCTGCATTATCAGTCCGATCTGTTGATGAACGGCGCGATTCTGGTGGCGTTGGCGCTCAGTTGGAAAGGCATTACGCGCGCCGACTCCCTGTTTGCATTGGGGATTGGCGGCTATATTTTATATAGCGCGTTACGCATGGGGTATGACGCTGTGCAGTCGCTGTTGGATCGCGCGCTGCCGGAGGACGAGCATCGCGCTATTGCTGAGGTGATTGTGAACTGGCCGGGCATTCGCGGCGCACATGCGTTGCGTACCCGACGTTCCGGCCCTACGCGCTTTATTCAACTGCATCTGGAAATGGATGACACGCTGCCGCTGGTACAGGCACATCAAATTGCAGACGATCTGGAGCAGGCATTACGTGAACAGTTTCCGGGGGCCGATATTATTATCCATCAGGATCCGGTTTCTGCCGTGCCAGAAAATCAGCGTGGCAGATTGACGGCGTAGTCGGCCAGGTTTCAGCATTTTATGTTAAAAACGTGATACGCCATGAAAATTTATGCACAATTTAGCCTGACCTGAATCAATTCAGCTTCGGGTGTTTGTTATAATATGCTAATAAAAGAATAAGGCGTTGCTGCCTGTTTCACGGCGGCGGTGAATTTACGATAGAAGAATCCTGCAAAATTACATCTACAAGTCCAGAGGTTGTCATGATTAGAAGAATCGGAGTGTTGACGAGCGGTGGCGATGCACCAGGTATGAATGCGGCAATTCGTGGTGTGGTTCGCGCTGCACTATCGGAAGGGCTGGAAATTTATGGCATTTATGATGGCTATCAGGGCTTGTACGAAGATCGCATGGAGCAGTTGGATCGCTACAGCGTATCGGATGTGATTAACCGTGGCGGCACATTCTTGGGTTCCGCGCGTTTCCCGCAGTTCCGTGATGAAGCTGTGCGTCAGGTCTGCGTGGAAAATATGAAAAGACGCGGCCTGGATGCGCTGGTCGTTATCGGCGGTGACGGTTCCTATATGGGTGCCAAGCGTCTGACTGAAATGGGTTTCCCTTGTATCGGCTTGCCCGGCACGATCGATAACGACGTTGCGGGTACGGACTACACCATCGGTTACTTTACCGCGCTGGAAACCGTGCTGGAAGCGATTGACCGCCTGCGCGATACCTCCTCTTCACACCAGCGTATTTCTATTGTTGAAGTCATGGGACGCCACTGCGGCGACCTGACGCTGGCGGCGGCAATTGCCGGCGGCTGTGAGTTCATCGTTCTGCCGGAAGTGCCATTCAGCCCAGAAGATCTGGTCTGTGAAATCAAAGCGGGCATTGAGAAAGGCAAGAAACACGCGATTGTGGCGATCACCGAACTGGTGTGCGACGTCGATGAATTAGCGAAATACATTGAAAAAGAAACGGGACGCGAAACCCGTGCGACCGTACTTGGCCATATTCAGCGCGGCGGCTCGCCGGTTGCCTATGACCGTATTCTGGCCTCACGCATGGGCGCCTACTCTATTGAGCTGCTACAGCAGGGCTACGGCGGCCGCTGTGTCGGTATCCAGAATGAGAAAATGGTGCACCACGACATCGTTGATGCCATTGAGAACATGAAGCGTCCTTTCAAAGGCGACTGGCTGGATACAGCGAAAAAACTGTTCTAAGAAATCTGATCCTCCGTCTCTTAGTCCATTTTATGCGGACGCCGAGACGGTTTCGTGCGCGGTAATGTCGTTATTTTCATGCTACCTCGTAGCACGCGCCCGACACGGGGCGGCTTAAGCGCCGCTCGCCCCGTGACCCCTTGGCTTTTGGCGCGAATTATGCCGCTACGCGGTGCCTTCGTCGGTATCTGGCTTAACGGACCGCTTGCGACACGTTCCCTACGTGGCGCAAGCTTGAGCCGCGTCCCTGCGGCTCATCCTAAGCCCGCTATCTCCTCAGCATAATTTTTTACGCCGGATAACGGCAAAACCCGCGATGCCTCTGGATTGACGTATAAGAGACCGCGCTGCATATATAACCGGTAAGAATATAAACATCGGTTTTATTATTTTTTCTGCGTGACCAGACCTGCTAGCCTGCCCATTCCTTCCGTCTTGATGACACGCGACTGCCGCTATGAATATCGATCTTCGCCAACTGCGCCACTTTATTGCCCTGATTGAGCATCGCAATTTTACGTCGGCGGCACAGGCGATGAAGCTTTCCCAATCTGCCTTCAGCCGCAGCATCCAGTCGCTGGAGCAGACCATCGGCACCCGCCTGATTGACCGTATGAACCAACTGGAGCCGACGCCGAAAGGGTTGGTGGTGCTGGAACACGCGCGTCGCCTGATTAACCAGACGCACGATCTGTTTAACGATATCCAGCAGTTCAATGAGAAAGAGGCAGGCGAAGTGAATTTTGGCTGCGGCCCGGCCCCCGCCGCCTGGCTTATGCCGCAGGTGATCGGGGTTTTCTCCCGACATTATCCAAAGGTGCGGATGGTTTTTCGCGTTGATAATTGGCAGGCGTTAGGCCATCGGCTGATGGCCGAAGAGCTGGATTTCATCGTGGCGGATATGCGTAACTTTGAATTCGATACCCGCTATCGGGTTCAGCCGCTGAGCCAGCACCGTTGGGGATTTTGCTGCCGTAGCGGGCATCCGTTGGCGGCGCAGGAAGAGATTACCGTCGAACAATTTTTTTCCTACCCGCTGGCGGCAACGATACGCCCTCCTAACCTGCACCGTGCGCTGGTACAGCTGAGCGGTAAACTGGATATTCGCACCAGCATTGAGTGTGAAAATGGCTACAGTCTGCTGGACGTGGTACGCCATTCGGATGCCATCGGGACGACGAATCATTTCAACGAGCCCGATCGGCACGGCATTCACATGTTGAAGATTGCCGGTCTGGACGACAATACCGACGAGTTTTATACCCATTACGGCATTATTTATCTGGCGGACGCCCGCCTATCGCTGCTGGCGCGCAAGCTGATTGAAACCTTCGTGCAGGTCGACAGCGACCTGCACGGTACACCTGTGGCGCTTACAGCGGAGTGATACTGAACTCACTGATTTCCTGACGCGAAAAGACCGTCCGAAAGCCGAAATAGCCCGGAGCGGGCGTGCTCGGATAGCTGGCATGAAAATAGAGTACATCGTCGACCCAAAAACGGGTTTCCCGCCGATCCACTTCAATCACAATTCTATAGCGATGATTCGGACGCAGCAGATGTGCGGCATCGGTGTACTCACCGAGCAGCAGGCGTTCGCCGTGACCGTCGTAATAACGAAAGCGCGTAGTGCTGTTCCAGTTGCCGCCCATGCCAACATAGTACAGATTCAGGCTGTCATATTCGTTGAGCTTGCCGTACCGGGTAAAAAGGTTCGAATGATGCAGGTCACGCGCGGCCCAGAATTGGTTGAGGTCGGACACACGGTCGTAGGGACGATCGGTAACCAGAATCTCGCGCGTGAAGGCGATGCGATAGGTGCCTGAGAGCGGCGCATCCAGCCAGATCGTTAGCCCGGCGGCGCTTTCCAGCGTCAGGCGCTCAGACGTGGTCTGGATCGCCGTGCGGTCAGGGTCTTCCTGTTCCACCTGCCAGCGTAGCGGCTGGCCCGTTGAATCCGTGGACCAGATAAACGTTGAACGGTGTGGCGAATCGATAATCTCATGTGTGCTGCCTGCCTGCGGCGACAGGAGGAGCGTATTTTCAGTACAGCTTGGGTCAGTCATGGTGATGTCCTGTAGCGTGCCGCCGGGGGGCGGCATTAAGAAGAGGGAATGTCATCCAGCAAGGCCAGCAGGGCGATAGCGGTTAATCCCCATTGGGCGACGGCATTGGTTGCCAGATTGGCGGCTGTGGTGCTGCCGGAATGTTTATCGATGGTCGAATCAATCAGCGCCTCATTGATTGGGTAAAGCACGGTGGGGGGCGTTAAGCGCCGCTGTTCGAGAGTCGGATGGGCGATACCGCCGCTGCCCGCGGTAAATTCTGCCCAAGCGCGTTGCGCCAGCGTGCGATCGTTTAACCGTCGTGCGGCAAAGGCGGTCAGCCGGGCATGTCCCTGAGCCAGATTGAGCTTTTTCACCGTCTTACCCACGACTGCGCTTAACGCGACGGGGTCGTTATACAGCCGACAGTAGTCGAGCCATGCGCGGGTAAAGGCGGGGTCGGGCAGGGCTTCAACCAGCTCACTACAGATTTCTGTCAGGCCAAAAACCGCACTCAAATGTGAAATTTCCACCTGATCCGGTGGGGCCAGCTCGATACGGCCCGTATCGGGGTCGATAGCCGATCCGCCAGTGAAAAAGCCGTGCGGCTGGGCGGCAATGGTTTGCATACTGGTCAGCAGGCGTTCACGCATTGCCGGATCGCCGTGTCGTTCCCATGCGGTTAGCCAGGCGGCGGCTACCGCGCCCCAGTCTGTCCCAAAACTCAGGCTGACGTGATGCGGATCGGCGGGCGATGTCTGCCCAATCTTGCGGCCGGGCAGCACGGTGCCGAGCGTACGCAGTGCCTCGATCTGTTCGTCCATCAGGTCACCGATGCGTTCATCAGCGGTGAGATAGTAGAGAAAGCGGCGGTTGGCGACGGTAGAAATGCGTAATTGCTTGGCGCTGTCGCCCCAGTGGCGGACATTGTGCCGCGACCCCAGCGGACTAAATTGCCCCAAATGGTGTACGTCAACTTCGCCCGTGTGGCGCGTCATGGCTTCTGCCATACGAAACGCCTCGGCGCGTCCGCTGTGCAGGAAGTAATACCAGAGCCACAGATCGGTGCTGAGTTCCGAGTTGTCCCACGCATAGCCGCCCACATCGTAGCGCCAGACGTGGCGGTCGCTGTCATAGGTATGCATCACGTCGCCGAAATCCCAGAAGCCGTACCATTTCCGCTGTTCGACTTCCTGCTGGTAGATATCGAAATACGCATCCAGCTGTTTCTCCAGCCTGATGCGGCCGGGCGTGGTGGCAGAGGAAGAAGCCGGAGCCCAGAGTGGGCCAAACGCCTGCGCGCGGTACAGATCCTGTGCATCCGCGACCAGCAGCGGCGGTTGCTGCATGCGCCGCGCCCGGTTGACCAGATTTTCCGCGTCAGGCGTCGCGGGCAGCACATCGATAAACAGTTCGCTGGTGCGTGCCACGCCGACCGCCGAACCGAAACCCGGCTCGTAATCTTCATAGGTGATTGCCAGCCCTTCACGCTGTTTTTCATGGGTATCCTGATCCAGCCCGTCATGATAGAAGCGCATATCCATCGGTTCTGCCCACGGCGACCACAGCCAGAGCGTGACGGTCGCCACGTCGGTGTGGGCATTGTCGATTTCCAGACTGGCGGGATAGCTCTGCCAGAAATTTCGCAGGCCGAATGCCACGCCGCCGGTGGGCGTGCCCAGATAGCCGACGCCTGCCGCCCGGTCACCCGTGGCGGAAAGGAGCCAGCCCTGTCCGGCCGCGGTGCGTTTGTGTATCTGGAAGCCATCGGGATGGTGCTGCGTCAGGCGGTAGCTGCCAAACGCGGGAATGTAATCCAGTCGTTTCCCGACCTCCGGTGAAAAATCTGCGATTGGTGGCGTGGCTTGCCCAGCCAGCTGTGCCGCGATAACCGCCGCGCCGGGATCGCGACGTAGCCCACTCAGGCCGCGTACCGCTTCACGAAAGAGCCCCCCCTGATCCGAAACGAAGCGTACGTGGCGATCGTGCAGTTCCCCCTGTAGCGGAACGTCGAACGCCAGCCCAAGTCCTTTCAGGCTGAGAAGGTCGTCGTCGTTGTCATAGATCAGGGTGTGTATGACGCGCAGCGAGTCGGTGTTCGCATAGCTATACAGCCGGATAATAAAGGGGATGTGCGCCACCCCCTGTTGTTGCGCGTGGTGCTTACCACGTAGCGCAATCACCGTCCGCTGTGGCCCGCTTTGTTCCACCGTGACGGTGTCGATCACGCCCTGATAGGTATCCTGCGTCAGCGTACTATCCGCCTCCACACCTCGCTGCATGCGCAACACCAGCCTGCCGTTGGTTAATGCCAGTCGATTATCCCGCCAGATTTCTTCGATCAAGCGAGAGCCTGAGCGTGGAATCACGCAGCGAATGCGGCCGGTATCCACCGTCCAGCCGTGGTCATGCTCGCTGACCATCCCGGAAGCCAATGGTTTCTCTGCTTTGGCTGTCGGCCGCAGCGTTAGCCCATCTTCTGGCGGGATATCGCCACCCAGCGCATGCGCCGACCATTTAATCGAGCCATCCGGCCAGCGAGCCAGCGGCCAGCTTTGCAGGTCATAAGCTCGCTGTTGCGTATCATGCAGTTGGAAACCACTGTCGTTGCGTACCGCCCCCTGCGGCCAGGGGACGCCCCAGGTTACGCCAGTGAAGGCGAGAGGCCGCTGCCCATCTAGCCAACGCAGGCCGACCTGCGGTGCCGATTCGCCAGCGTAGCCAGAGGTTGGGGCCAGCGGTGCGGCGGCGTGCGCAGATGTCCAGAACGGTGCCGACAGCGCCAGCAGCGTGCTGTCGCGCAGGAAGCGTCGGCGTGAGTAAGTCATCTTGTCCATGACGTTAGCCTTTGAAATCGTAGCCGACTGATATGCCGACCATACGCGGTTCGCCAATCACGCCCGTTGTGGCGCTGGAGCCTCTGACCGAGCGGTAGTAGTTTTTATCCAGCGCGTTTTTCACCCACAGCGACACGTTCCAGCGGTTGTCGCCTTGCTTGCCGCTCAGCCCGCTAGACAGGTTGAGGACGCCGTATGAGGGAATACGGTTGGATTCGGAATCGTCGAGCGTGCCGTAGGCCCAGCTCCGCCATGACCATTGACCGGAAACCGAGGCTTGCAGGTTATTTGGCGTATCCCATTGATAACGTACGCGCGTGTTGTAGCTCAGCGTTGGGGATTTAAAGACACGCTTTCCAGACATATCGCACGAGACAGCGGAGATTTCTGCCGGGCAGCGGGCGTTAGGGAAATTCAGGTAGCGGGCATCCAGAACGGTACCGGCCAGACTGATGCTTAAGCCGTCAACGGGGCGCAGCGTTAACTGCGTTTCGCCGCCGCGCGAGCGGAATTTCCCCGCGTTAATCAGATAGCTGGTATCCGTTTCTTCGTCATAGGCGTTGTTCTGGAAATCTTCGACGACGCTCCAGAACAGCGCGGTATTCCATTCCACTTTGCGCTGTAGCCAGTGGGTTTTGACGCCTAGCTCTGCCGAACGGTTTTTTTCTGGATCGACGTACAGCGAATCAATCCCCAGCTGTCTTGCGGCACCAGAGGAGACGTTCAGGCCGCCGGATTTTTCCCCGTAGCCCAGCGTGACGTAAGGCGTAACATTTGGTGCCGCGAACCAGTTCAGGCTGACGGAGCCAGAGGGCAGGTGGTTGGTTTGCGAGAGTGGGCCAGAATCAAAGGTGGCGCGATTTTTACGCTGGAACGTTCCCTCTTTTTTCTCATAGGTCTGACGCAGACCGACAATGACATCCAGTTTATCGGCGGCATGCCAGGTCCCGCGACCATAGACGGAATAGACGGTGTCATCCAGCGTGCCAAAGCGCTGAACGTTAATACCCTGATAGCCATTTCCGACCCACGTCCGCACGCGGTTGTCGTTGTAGTAGCGGCTGTTTGCCTCGGTATCGAGGTTTTCTCCCCAGTAATCGACGCCCAGTGAATAATCGAAGGTATTGCCTTTGGGAGAATCGAGCCAAAAACTTTGCGACCAGACGCGATCGCGTACGTCAGCGCCGCTGTCGCGATAGAGCGGGATATTCCAGTTATCCGCCGTGCTGGGCAGCACGCGGAAATAGCGCAGTGACGATAGGGAGTTGAGGCTATAGCCGCTCTTCAGCTTCCAGTTGGCCTCTACCGAGCCACCGCCTTGCGCAACGCGAATCACATTTTCATCGTCCATCGCGACCTGACGACCGCCGACGACCTTGAGGCCAGTTTGTTGTGCGCGGGTACGGAAGTCGTCGGTTGCACTGACCAGCACGGAGACCGGACGCTGGGTGGAATCGCTGTAGTCGCCGGTGATTCTGAGACTAAAGCTGTCATTGGGCTGATAAAGCAGTTGGCCGCGCACGCCGTTATTGGTGCTACCTCCCAGCTTATGGCCGTTTTCGATATTCGTGACGTTTCCGCCGCGCTCCGTACGCGACAGGTTGATGCGTCCCGCCCAGTGGTCGCTAAGTGGCCCGGACGCCATCAGTTTGGATTGCAGATAGCCACGCTGCCCGAACGATTGCTCCAGTGAATATTCAGGCGTGAAGGTCGGCTTGCGCGTGCGAATATCAATCGCGCCGCCGGTGGTATTAAAGCCATAGGCCGCGCCCTGCGGGCCCTTCAACACGCGGGTGCTGTCGATATCCAGCAAATCATTAGAGATGACACCGGGACGGGACAAGTAAACGCCATCGACAAACAGGCCCACGCTGCCCGGCATACCGATGTTGGTGCCGCTCTCGCCGCCGTCGCCAATCCCGCGAATGGTCACCGTGGTGTCCATCACATCGACGGTATCGACATCCAGCCCTGTCACCAACTGCGACAGTTCTTCAAAGCGGTAGATCCGCTCTTCTTCGAGCGTTTTGCCATCGATCACCGAGGCCAGCGTGGTCGGCGGCTGAACGGGTACACGCTGAGCGTTAACTTTCACGCGTTTCAACTGGACCGGGGCGGCGGTTGCCGTCTCGGTGCCGGGTATTATCTGTTGTGATGGATTATCCGTTGTGACTTGTGGGTCGGCTGCCCGCGCTATCGCGGGAAGCGTTAAGACGCAGCTCATTAAAATGCCTGACGTTATGTTGCGCTGGTGTTTTTTTAAATACTGCTGGTGTCTTTTTAAATACATGGTTTCTTCCGAATGTCGTCAATAGGTTGCCGATTGCCGTGAAATTCACGGCAATACGTGGGCTATAATCTTTTTGGGGTATAAATTACTGGGTGGCTTTCAGATAAGAATCATCCAGCCATTTATCGACATCAAAAGGCTGCCGAATAAGGCGTGATTCATAGGCCAGTTTTACCGCACGTTTTAATTTATCCACATAGGCGGTATCTAATTTGGGTGAAAGACGCTCAGATAATGGCGGTAATGTATCCCATTCGACGCGTAATATATTTTCCGGGTAGCCTGACTGGGTGGCTAAGAGCCGAATAAATTCATCTTTATTTTTAGCATCGCTGGCCCAGTTTGCCGCCTCGCGCTGGACTTTAACTAATCGCTGCAGAATATCCTCGTTGCCTTTGGCAAATTTCTCATCCACCAGCAGGAAGCCGCTGAGCTGGCCTGCGCCGCCCAGATCACGGCTCGACAGCGGAACATCCGCCAGCCCTTTATCCCGCAGCGAAAGCGTATTGCTGCCGCCCCAGGTGGCGTCAATCTGTCCAGCGGCTAACGCCGCACTGGCTGCCGCGAAATCGAGATTGATCAGCTTCACATCAGAAGGCTTCAGGCCCTGTGAATCGAGCGCGCTAACGAAGGACAGCTCGCCTGCTGTTCCGCGAAAGATCCCAATACGTTTGCCTTTCAGATCGGGGATTTTCTCAATACCGGAGCCTTTCGCCACCGCCAGATAGTGATTGATGCCGCGTGATGCCACGGCGATCACTCGGGTATCCAGACCGCGAGAACGGCCGATAATGCTGGCTAAATCACCCAGATAGGCCACGTCAACCTGATGGTTACCAAATGCTTCGTTAATGACGGGGCCAGCGCCTTTAATGAATGTCCAGCGGACACTGATGCCATCTTTGCCGAATTCGCGTTCCAACAGCTTCTGGCTGTGGATGACGTCGAGCAGGCCGCCGCCGCTGGGTTTTGTGCCCGCGCCAATGTCCGGCGCGGCAATACGAATTTCAGTGATAGCCGATGCGATGCCTGACCAGGCCATACCCATTGCCAATAAGCCGGTCACTAACCATTTTCGTCCTGATGTTGTCATGTTTCGTCCGCCAGTGATGAGGTGTTTGAATGTGAGTGTGTGAATATCAATGTTGTTATTGCGCCGATTTAGCACGGCGTCATATCGTTGCAGAACCACATTTAAAGGCTTGGCAATAAACTGACTAATACAAAAAAAGCATTATTATTTTTAGTAAATAGCTAAATCAGCATTCATCGCTTATTTCATCGTTATGCAGCGAACGAAAAAAAACTATTCCAACTATGCATTAGCCTATCGGGACTTATTGCCTTTAGTTTGTCGTTAAACAATGGACGCGATTATCTTTTCGATGAAATAGATAATTAAATGAATATCGATATACAGATACATACGTTGACTTTATTAAGCTCTCGAGAAGAATCGATTATTCCACCGCTATTTCAGGTCATCTATCCATGACGCCTGCAATGTGAATTATGCCGGGTAAATACCCTAAATAATTCGAGTTGCATGGCGGCGGCAACCGAACGAGTCCCCAGGAGCTTACACAAGTAAGTGACTGGGGTGAGTAAGGGAAGCCAACACACAGGCAATTTGAAGTATGACGGGTATAAATAAACACGGTCAGGAGCACTTACCATGACGGAATTACTCTATGCGGGAGCAGCGCCAGGATCCCGGTCTTATTCACCGGAGCCGGCTCCGCACGCCAGCCGGGTGAGCGGCGTCGTGCAGCCACGCTTGCCGACGTTGAATACGACGGTTTCGTCTCGACCGGAACGCTGGCTGGCGGTGATAGCGACGTTGCTATTGCACGCGGCGGTGCTGGCATTATTCCACAGCGCATCGACACCGCCCGTTACGGTGCCTGCCCGGCCACAGCCTGTCAGCATCGAGCTGGTTGCTGCGGCTGCCGAACCGGTGCTGCAAGCCCAGCCAGCCGAACCTGAACCTATTGAGCCTGACGTCGTAACGCCACCGCCGGAATTTACTACGCCGCCCGTGGACAAGCCGGTTGATGACAACGCGCTGCTGCCGCCAGTGCCCGAGAAAAAAGAGCCTGAGAAAAAGCCTGAACCCGCGCCGAAAAAGGTTGCGGTGAAAAAGAGTCCGCCCGCACCTGCGCCGAAACCTCAGGCGGAAGCTGCATCGGCAACGGCCCCGATAACACCTGCTCCGGTGGCGAAAAAGGCCGTCGAACAGCCCGTTGATGCGCCGTTGACGCCGCCGCTCGCGAATGCTGACTACCTGCATAATCCCGCACCGGCTTATCCCGACGTGGCGATTAGCCGTGGTTATGAAGGCACCGTGCTGTTGAACGTGCAGGTGCGTGCCGACGGCAAGGTGCAAACCATTCAGATCCATCAATCAAGCGGTTATCCCTCGCTGGACGATGCCGCCAGAGACACTGTGCGGCGCTGGTCTTTCGTTCCGGCGCGCCGTGGCAGTCAGCCGGTTAGCGGCTGGGTGGTGGTTCCCGTCGATTTTTCGCTAAATTCATGAGGTATTGGTTATGACGCTCGGACACATTGAACTCTTTTCTGCGGAAGGCGCGGTGATCCTGTTGCTGCTGCTGTTTTCTCTCGTCACCTGGGGGCTGGGGCTACTGAAATTCGTCCAATACGGTCGGGCGCAACGGCGCGATCGACGTTTTCGCGCCGCCTTCTGGCAGCAGGATGACGTCAGTCAGACTCCAGAAACCAGTGTAAAGCAGCCCGGCTCACTCGCCAATTTGGCGCTGGCTGCCGTCAAAGCACCGGAACGGATTAGCGGACAGCTTGCGCTGAATATTCATCTGCCCGATCGGGTTGAGCGCGCGCTGCAACAGCAGATTCAGCGTGAACGCCGTTCGCTGGAAAGCGGGCTGGCGGTTCTCGCCAGTATCGGCAGTACATCGCCGTTTATCGGCCTGTTTGGCACCGTCTGGGGGATTATGGCGGCGTTGCAGGAGATTGGGCTTTCGGGTTCTGCCAGTCTCGATACCGTTGCGGGGCCGATTGGCAACGCGTTGATTGCCACCGGAATCGGGATTGCCGTCGCGGTTCCTGCGGTGCTGATCTACAACTACTTTTTGCGTCGCCTCAAGCTGGCCGTCGCAGACATGGATGACTTTGCGCATGACGTCTACAGCGTGATGCAGGCGAACGATTTTCATGTCAGCACGTTTCATCCCAGCGCGGAGCCATCGGCCACCGCTTTCTCCGTGAAGAACCTGAGAGAGGTGGTCTGATATGGCGTTTACCTCGCGTAATGATGAAGACGTCATGAGTGAAATGAATATCACGCCGCTCGTGGATGTCATGCTGGTGCTGCTGGTGGTGTTTATCGTTACCGCGCCGATGTTGACCAATGCCATTCCGATTCAGCTCCCGAAAACGTCGGCGGTGGCACCGGCCGATCGCGCCGATCCGGTGGTGATTAGCATTGATGGCGAGCAGCGTGTGTTCATCAATAAAGAGAATCTGGCGCGGGAACAGCTGGTGCCGCGCTTGCAACAAGCTAAAGCGAGTAACGCGGATCTGGTGGTGCAGGTGCAGGCGGACAAAGAGGCGAATTACGGCGAGGTTGCCGCGCTGCTGGCTGATGTCGAGCAGGCGGGGATTACGCGCCTATCCCTGCTAACGCAAAAATAACGTAGCCGGATACCGACGATCATGATGCCTAAATACCCGTTGCGGATACGCTCCGCCTTTGACGCTTCGCTGACCGCCACGCTGTCGGCGGGATATTCCGCATTGGTCATGTCATTGGTCATGTCATTGATCGTGCCGCTGCTGGTGCTCGCAGGCTGGTGGCTTGCCAGTCGCCACGGATGGATGTCTGAACAGATTCTGCCTTCGCCGCTGGCAGTCATCGATAGCGCACGGGCTTTTATCCCCGAAGAGCTGATTCACCAGTTACCTATCAGCCTGATACGGCTGGTGATTGGCTTTAGCGGTGGGATCGCGCTGGGTCTGGTGCTCGGTAGCCTGTTCGGTCTGAACCGACGGCTGAATGCGCTGTTTATGCCACTCTTTACCGTCATCGCGCAGATTCCGACGCTGGCTTGGATTCCGCTTTTGATGCTGTCGCTGGGTATCGGTGAAGCACTGAAACTGGTGGTGCTGGTGAAATCGGTAACGGTGCCAGTGACGCTTTATACCTGCGCGGGTATCCAACAGACCCCGCAAAAGTTGCATGAAATGGCGCGTAGCCTGCGTTTACCTCCCGCCGCTTTCCTACGTTATCTGATTTTGCCTGCGATGCTGCCTTATGTGATGACGGGCATTCGGCTGGCGTTTTCTACCGGATGGGTCGCCTTGATCGCGGTCGAGCTGCTCGCATCCAGCGAAGGGCTGGGCTATCTGCTGGTACAAAGCCGCCAGCTGTTCATGCTCGATCTGGTGTTTGTCTGCATTTTGATTATTGGAATACTGGGCTTTGCCGGAGAACGCGTGCTGCTGAAACTGGAGCGTCGCTGGATTCACTGGCCTGCGCCGGTGTTGGGGCGCGATAGCCTGAGCACTGCGCTGCCGAGCCTGTCGCTGACGCCGTGGTTAGCACCAGTGGTACTGGTTGCGCTGTGGCAGGTTAGCAGCGTGCGCGAGTGGGTGAACGTGGCTTTTCTTCCCGCACCAAGCAGCGTGATCGACGCGCTGTGGACGGGGCTGGCTCAGGGCGGGCTGTTGGCCGATCTCCAGGCCAGCCTGCTGCGTGCGCTACAGGGCTTTGTGCTGGGAAGTGCGATCGGTGTGCTGGTCGGCGCGTTACTCGGCGGTTGGCGCATCGCCGACAGGCTGTTTAATCCGGCGCTGTCCGCGCTGCGCTGTGTGGCGCTATTTGCCTGGCTGCCGCTGATCACGGCCTGGTTTGGTTTAGGGGAAAGCGCCAAAATCGTGTTTATCGCCGTAGCGGCGTTCTTTCCTGTGATGCTGGCAACCCGTCAGGGGATTGCCCAACTTCCGCCTGCGCTATTGGAAGTAGCGCAGGTTCTGCGTCTGACGCCCGTGCAGACGCTTCGCACGCTGATACTGCCCAGCGTATTGCCACCATTGTTCTCCGGTCTACGGCTGGCGCTGATGCATGCGTGGACGGGCGCGATTGGTGCAGAATATTTCATGCCGTCGGGCGAGGGGCTGGGCGGCATGATGATTCGTGCCCAGCAGTTGCTTGAGTCCGATCGCATCATGGCGGGCGTGGTGCTGATTGCCGCAGTGGCCGCACTGTTTTCCCGATTGATTACCTTGTCTGAACGGCGGCTGACCCGCTGGCGCTTTGCGTGACCGTTAACGGAGAATCTATGTCCCTGCATTTTCAGCACATTACTAAACATTTTACCGTCAACGGCGCACCGCTGACGGTGTTACAGGACATCGATCTGTCGCTGCATGCCGGTGAACTGGTTGCGGTCATCGGTGCCAGCGGTTGTGGTAAATCGACGCTGCTGCGTTTGGCGGCCGGAATTGATACCACGGAACGCGGGCGTATTCTGATTGGCGAACGCCCTGTGCGCGGTATTCCTGACTATGTCAGTCTGGTGTTTCAGGAGCCGCGCCTGTTTCCGTGGCTCACCGTGACGGACAATATTCGCCTCGGTATGCTCAACCTCGATCTTTCTCCTGCGGAAGTGACGCGCCGTATTGCACACTATCTCCAGATGATGGGGTTGGAAGGTTTTGCCGACGCGTGGCCGCACCAGCTGTCGGGCGGAATGGCGCAGCGTGTGGCGATCGCTCGCGGGCTGGTGTCGACGCCGCGCATTCTCTTGCTGGATGAACCCTTTGGGGCACTGGATGCGCTGACCAAACAGCAGTTGCAGGAACGTCTGGCAGAGATTCGCCAGCAAACGGATTTGACGATTCTGCTGGTGACGCATGATGTGGAAGAGGCGGTTTTTCTGGCGGACAGAGTCGTGGTGATGTCGCCCCGACCCGGCCGGATTAGCGCGATTCTACCTGTGACGCTGACCTATCCTCGCGACCGCACCAGCCCAACGCTCTTGGAGCAGCGGCAAGCGGTCAGTCAGGCCTTACACCAGGCGGATACCGTTGAAGTCTGATGCTGCTGCCTACCGCTTTCTCTCAATCTTAATCATCGATAGAAACCGCCGTGAAAAAGGCGATTAAGGTTGCTGACAAAGTCCGTAGAGCGGGAGTAACGGATAGATCGTAAAGACGCTGTAAATACATCCCTGTACGCTCGAGCCGCGACATCCCTGTCGCGGACGCTTTACTCTTCTATTCCGTTATTCCCGTTTTCGTTCAGCAAATAAGTTTGTTGGCAGTCTGAACCGCCGTGAAAAGGCGGTTTTTCTTTTCTGCCCGTCACGCGAGATCATGCATTTTCAGAATAGTGAAGTGCTGCCATTAACTGGCATAATGCGCATGTCATTTTCGGTCAATACCTTAACGGGGGATTCCCGTCGGGCATGAGTCGGCGTGTTGGCCTACACTCGTTAAGGCCGCGCTGGTTAGCGCCGATGCATAATCGTGACCGAGAGAAACACTTATTGCCGATACTTGCCGGTGAGAAAGGGCGGGTATATATCGTTATTATTGAGGTTTTCGCATGAAAAAAGTTACCGTTGCCGCAACACAAATGGCGTGTTCCTGGGATCTGCCCAAGAATATCGAAAACGCTGAAAAACTGGTGCGACAAGCGCATGCAAAAGGCGCGCAGGTTATCCTGATTCAGGAACTGTTTGCCGCACCGTATTTCTGTATCGATCAAAGCCCGGAGCACTATGCGCTGGCGCAGGAGCTGGAAACCAGCCCGCTGATTAAGCATTTTTCCGCACTGGCGGCGGAGCTGAACGTGGTGTTGCCGTTGAGCTTCTTTGAGCGTGCCAATAACGCCTATTACAACTCGCTGGTGATGATTGACGCGGACGGTTCTGTGCTGGACGTTTATCGCAAAACGCACATTCCGAATGGCCCGGCGTATCAGGAGAAGCAATTCTTCATTCCGGGCGATACTGGTTTTAAAGTCTGGCAGACGCGCTACGCAAAAATCGGCGTGGGCATTTGCTGGGATCAGTGGTTCCCAGAAACCGCACGCAGCCTGGCGTTGCAGGGTGCCGAGCTGATTTTCTATCCTACCGCGATTGGTTCTGAACCCGCTTACCCAGACATCGACAGCCAGCCGCACTGGACCCGCGTTCAGCAAGGTCACGCCGCCGCGAATCTGGTGCCGGTAATCGCATCCAACCGTATTGGTACAGAAGCCAGCAAATACATCGATGGTCTGGAAATGACGTTCTACGGCTCGTCCTTCATTGCCGACCAAACGGGTGCGCTGTTGGCTCAGGCCAATAAGACGGATGAAGCGATTCTGGTGCATGAATTTGATTTAGAAGCCATTGCGGCACAGCGTGCGTCATGGGGCCTGTTCCGTGACCGTCGCCCGGAAATGTACGGCACGATTGCCACCTCTGACGGCAAGACCCGGAGATAAGTGATGTCACAGTTAGCTACTCCTCATCTCACTACGCCGCAGCAGGATGGCTTTGCGATGCCTGCCGAATGGGCACCGCATGATGCCGTGTGGATGATTTGGCCGTATCGTACCGACAACTGGCGCGAGCAGGGTGTTCCGGCGCAGAAAACGTTCGCGCGCGTGGCGGAAGCCATCGCCCAGAACACGCCGGTGATCATGGGCGTGCCTGCACGCTACATGGCAGATGCGCAAAAAGTGATGCCGGTGAACGTCACGCTGGTGGAAATGGAAAGTGACGACGCCTGGATGCGTGATACCGGTCCAACCATCGTGCTGAATCAGGCCGGTGAGCGTCGGGGTATCGACTGGCAGTTCAACGCCTGGGGCGGCGAACTGGGCGGTCTGTATGAAGACTGGCGTCAGGATGAGAAAGTGGCGGCACAGGTGCTGGACTATCATCAGGCCGCACGCTATGCCGCGCCGCTGATTCTGGAAGGTGGGTCGATCCATGTCGATGGTGAAGGCACCTTGCTGACCACGGCGGAATGCTTGCTCAATCCGAACCGTAACCCGCATTTGAGCAAGGCGGAAATCGAACAGCTGATGCGTGATTACCTCGATATTTCGACGGTTATCTGGCTGGAAGAAGGCGTGTATAACGACGAAACCGACGGGCATATCGATAATATGTGCTGTTTCGTGCGCCCTGGTGAAGTGGCGCTGCACTGGACGGATGATGAAAACGATCCGCAGTATGCACGTTCTGTCGCAGCCTATGAGGTGCTGTCGGCAGCGCGGGATGCGCAAGGGCGTGAGTTAAAAATCTGGAAGCTGCCTGCACCCGGCCCACTGTACGCAACCAAAGAGGAAGCGCAGGGCGTTGACAGCGGCGATGCCGTTGAGCGTCTTGCCGGTTCCCGTCTGGCGGGTTCTTATGTGAATTTCCTGATCAGCAATCAGCAGGTCGTTTTCCCGCTGCTGGATGAGAAGACGGATGACGTTGCACGCGATCTGCTGCAACAGATGTTCCCTGGCTACCTGATTAGCGGCGTGCCTGCGCGGGAAATCCTGCTGGGCGGGGGAAATATTCACTGCATTACGCAGCAAATCCCTGCGGCGAAGTAACGTTTCCTATTCTCTGACGGCTGGCGATCACGCTAGCCATGATGATTCCCCCTGTTAGCATGCTGCTCACAGGGGGATCATCTCATCAGGATTAGCTTAAAAGGCTGGCTTTAGACGTTGCATCAAATTTTGATGTCGTTTGGGGAATGGTTTTTAAGCCAATCCGCCATCGCGGCATCCATGCGAGTTTGCCAACCGCGACCAGTCGCTTTGAATGCTGCGATAACTTCTGGTGAGTATCGAATACTGACTTGTACTTTTGGTGCAGGTTTAACGGGGCGTCCCTGTTTGCGCATTGCTTTCAATTTACTGAAAGGCATAAGCTGCACGTTCTCACCTTCAAGCGAGCGTGTATCAGGATCTTGTGCAATAGCTTCCTGAATTTTACGGTCTTCCTCATCCGTAGGGAGGATAGTACCCTGCTTAAGTTTTGGCATATTTTTCCACCTCCGCTTTAGTGGCTTTCCGCAAACTGATGATGCGGTAAATTTCGTCGTCGTCTCCATCGCTGTAAGTAAATACTACGACATAAATTCGGTTGTTGAGATAAGCAAGGCCGTAAGTGATACCGATGTAACGGTCTTCGCTGTAGTTACCAAGAGAGTCAGATGCGGCAACCATTCGGTCCCAATCAAGATATTTAGCGTCGGCCAAGTAAACGCCGTGTTTTTGCTTATTGCTCTCATTCTTAATCGGGTCGAATATGATTTTCATTTATTTATTGTAGCTACAATAAATATGAAGTCAAACGTGTGGGAACAGGCAGATAAGCTGACTGTGAATCTAGTGGTACTGACAGTTGAATGAGATCAAAAAAGCCGGTTGGCGCGATAGCGTGAACCGGCTTTTTATCAGACGAACCTTCGTCCGTCTGTTTTCGATAAAAGCTTAGCCGCGTTTAGCGTCGGCTGCGGCTTTCACGATGACAGCAAAGGCGTCAGCTTTCAGTGATGCACCGCCAACCAGCGCGCCATCGATGTCCGGCTGGGTGAACAGCTCGGCCGCGTTCGCCGCATTCACAGAACCGCCGTACTGGATGATCACTTGTTCAGCAACGGCAGCATCTTGCTTGGCGATATGGTCACGGATGAATTTGTGAACAGCCTGAGCCTGTGCTGGAGTTGCAGATTTGCCGGTACCGATAGCCCATACAGGTTCGTAGGCGACAACGGTGTTTTCAAACGCTTTCGCGCCCAGTGTATTCAGCACAGCGTCCAGTTGACGCGCACAGACGGCTTCCGTCTGGCCCGCTTCGTTTTCTGCTTCGGTTTCGCCAATGCACAGCACCGGAATCAGGCCCGCGTCTTTCAGCACGCCAAATTTCTTCGCAATGAATTCATCGCTTTCTTTGTGGTAGGTGCGGCGCTCAGAGTGGCCGATGATGATGTATTTCGCGCCGATGTCTTTCAGCATCTCGGCAGACGTTTCGCCAGTGAAAGCGCCAGAAAGATTCACGTCAACGTTCTGCGCGCCCAGAGCAATGCGGCTGCCAGCCAGTTGGTGATTAGCCTGATCGAGATAGATAGCAGGTGGTGCAATCGCTACACCACAGCCGTCAACGGTGCTGAGCTCTTTACGCAGGCCCGCAATCAGTTCGTTGACCATGTGAGTGCTGCCGTTCAGCTTCCAGTTACCCATAACTAATGGATGTCGCATCTTTTTTCCTCCAGCCGGAATCGCGAATGAATCAATATGTTAATGAATCAATGCATTAAAGTACTGCCGTCAGGCAATATAACCTGCCCACAGTATAGAGACGAAATGTGACCGTGGCTCTGTTTTTCGTCATTAATTACCGTGTTGATCACGGTTCAGATAGCGTTAGCTTAATCGGTTCAACAGCAAAAGTTAGCCCTTTTTCACCATCATCTGCAACAACATAACGCAAGGCTCCTTCCGTCTGCTGGTAAAAGCGCCGTCCTTTGCCTTTTCCCAGCAGTTCGGTGACTTTTTTCACACTCTGTTCTTCCGTCAGTGATGGTGCGAACGTGCGTGCCAGCGCAGCCATATAGTCGATGGCCTGCTTACGACGCACTGCGGTTTCCTGTTCGCTCTGCGGCTGCGGCAACCAGGTAATTTGCAGCGTTTTGATTTTCCCGGTGCCTTTCTCCAGCGCGGTTGAGGCATAGAGATGGTCGTTGATCCGGCTGGCTGCGCGGGTCAACATGCTGGTGATATTACTGGTATCGACAACCCTAAATTCACCGATCGGCAGCGTAGGGTTGCTCAGATTGTAGCGAGAACGGAACTGCGTGATGGTTTGATCGAAGGTGGGGGCACCAGCCAGCAGATACTGCGCATTGGCTGAGGTTTTGGGCGGAAACGTCGGATCGGCTCCCGCGTGAGTCTGGTACAGCACCAGCGATGATAAAACTAAAAGTGAAGCGATGCGTTTTCGTGTCATAGGGATTCGGGTCAGTCACTTCAGAAGGTGTCCAGGCCGATAACGGCAGAATACATTCGATTAAAGCGGCATTTGTACGTCGTTGTCAAAAATAGTACGTCGTTGTGAGAAATTGAACGTGGCTGACAAAAATCGCGTAAAGATTGCAGGCAAATACTCGGGTTGAGGTAAAATCAGCCACAATAAAATACAGATTAATTCGGCCAGACAGGCTGACAATTCAGGGCGTTATCGTTAATGACATTACAGCAGTGGTGCTTCTCGTTTAAAGGCCGAGTCGGTCGTCGTGATTTCTGGCTTTGGATGGCGATTTGGGTCGCGCTGATGGCGGTGCTGTTTACGCTATCCGGCCAAAGCTGGCTGGATACGCAATCGACGGCGTTTGGTTTGGTGGTATTGCTGTGGCCGACGGCGGCGATTATGGTGAAACGGCTGCACGACCGTAATAAGAGCGGCTGGTGGGCGCTGTTGTTAGTGGTGGCGTGGATGCTGGTCTCGGGGAATTGGACGATGTTCTCGTCCATCTGGCAGTGGGGCATTGGCCGCTTTTTGCCGATCCTGATTGTCGTGATGACGCTGCTCGACTGCGGCGTTTTTCTGGGGACAAAAGGGGAAAATCGTTTTGGCGCAGCGGCGGAGCCGTTTCGTTTCCGCCGCTAGTTGGTATAAAACGCGGTTTACCAATAGTTTTCGGCGGTCATATGACCGGGCCTGCGGCGCAGGTGCTTGGTCATTTGACGCTCTTCTTTCAGCAACAGCTGAGTGTCGCGTACCATCTGCGGGTTACCGCACAGCATGACGTGGCTGGTTGCTGCATCCATCGGCAAGCCCACGGCGGCTTCCAGCGTACCGCTGCTGATAAGCTGGGGAATGCGGCCCGTCAGCGAGCCCGTTTCTTCTTCCCGGCTGACGACCGTTTGAATACGCAGTTGACCGTGGTAGCGCTGCTGTAATTGCTGCATCAGCGGCAGGTAGCTCAGATCGCGTGAGAATCGGGCGGCGTGAACCAGTACGATGTTCTTAAAACGCTCCAGATCCTTGCCTTCCTGAAGAATCGACAGGTAAGGGCCAATGCCCGTGCCTGTTGCCAGCATCCACAGCGTTTCACAATCAGGCACTTCTTCCAGCACGAAAAAGCCGGCAGCCTCTTTGACGATCATGACGTCTGAGCCGGGCTGCAGCGCATGCAGATGCGGGCTGAGCTTGCCTTCTGGTACCGTCACCAGATAGAACTCAAGCGTGGGATCGCTAGGCGCATTCACGTAGGAATAAGCGCGCTGCACTTTCTCGCCATCAATCTCCAACGCCAGTTTGCCATACTGCCCAGCAGTGAATGCATCAGCGGGCGCGTGAACCCGAATGCTAAACAGACTTTCTGTCCAGTTTTCCACCTGAACCACCTTGCCTGTCACCCATTCAGCCATATTTTTCTGCTCCTGTTGTACCCGTCATACTTCAAGCTGCATGTGCGTTGGCAATACTCGGCTCATCTCTGAGCCTCGCCCTGAGGGGCCGCCGCAAGCGGCGTTCAAATTGGCTCAGCCAATTTGTCCTTACTCGCCCCAGTCACTTACTTGAGTAAGCTCCTGGGGACTCGCGCGATTGCCGCGTTACGAGGCCCATAAATGGTCCTCGCCCTGCGGGCCAACGTCTTACGTTGTTCAAAACGATAACGTTTTGTCCTGCAACTCGAATTATTTAGGGTAGTTACGCCACTATTCGTGCATGTAAGTCGTGCATCTACGATACGCCATTTATTAACAACTGTGAAACAATCAGTCAGTCGGATAGTGGCCTGCTACAGCAGGAATTCGTGCAGCGCGCGATCCTTACGATCCAGGTAGTGCGTTGATTTAATCCGGCGGATCGTGCGGGATTTGCCGCGGATCAGCAGCGTTTCCGTGGTAGCCATGTTGCCTTTACGCGCGATCCCGTCCAGCAAATCACCTTTGGTGATGCCAGTCGCGGAGAAAATCACGTTGTCATTGCGCGCCATGTCATCAAGCTTGAGGACGCCACCGGCTTCAATGCCCATTTGTCGGCAGCGTGCCAGCTCATCTTCACCGATGCGGCGGTTTTCAGCGCTATCGCCTTTGACCTGATGACGTGCCAGCAAACGTCCCTGCATATCGCCATCCAGCGCACGGATAACGGCCGCTGAAATCACGCCTTCTGGCGCACCGCCGATGCCGTACAGCACGTCAACTTCACTGTCTGGCATGCAGGTGAGGATGGATGCGGCGACGTCGCCGTCTGGAATCGCGAACACCTTCACGCCCAACTGCTGCATTTCTGCGATGCAGGCATCGTGGCGCGGTTTAGCGAGTATAGTCACCGTTAACTGGCTCAGCGGTTTACCCAGCTTCAGTGCGACATTGCGCAGGTTGTCCGCCAGCGACAGGTTGAGGTCAATCGCGCCTTTTGCCTCGGGGCCGACAATCAGCTTTTCCATGTACATGTCTGGCGCGTGCAAAAACGTGCCTTTTTCGCCTACGGCCAGCACGGCCAGCGCATTCGCCTGACCCATTGCCGTCATCCGCGTGCCTTCAATCGGATCGACGGCGATGTCTACGGCATCGCCTTGACCAGTGCCGACCTGCTCGCCGATGAACAGCATAGGCGCTTCGTCGATTTCCCCTTCGCCGATGACAATTTGACCGTTGATATTGACCTGATTCAGCATGATGCGCATCGCCTGTACGGCAGCATTGTCGGCGGCATTCTTGTCGCCACGGCCTAACCACTTGTAGCCTGCCAGCGCGGCTGCTTCGGTGACGCGTGAGAACTCAATGGCTAATTCACGTTTCATAAATACCTGTCTGTTGTCGATCGGGAAAAGAAGAGATGTGGGCGAGGATTTTATCACAACGGGGGAGGGGCGGTTGAGCGAGATGAAAAAACGGGCGCGACAAGCGCGCCCGTTGTTGATGGATTAGTGAATGGATTAGGCGTCGTGATCTTCCCAGCTACGGGCACGGGCCACGGCTTTCTGCCAGCCGCTGTAGCGAACGTTGCGTTCTACCGTTTCGATGCTGGGGCGGAATTCCCGCTCGATAGTCGCTTTGCTTTTCACTTCATCCAGATCGTTCCAGAAGCCAGTAGCAAGGCCAGCCAGGAACGCAGCACCCAGCGCCGTGGATTCACGCACTTCTGGACGTTCCACGCGCGTACCGAGAATATCGGACTGGAACTGCATCAGGAAGTTGTTGGCAACCGCGCCACCGTCGACACGCAGCGCTTTCAGGCGTGTATTGGCGTCCGCCTGCATGGCATCCAGTACGTCGCGGGTCTGGAAGGCAATCGATTCCAGCGTTGCGCGGATGATGTGATTAGCATTCACGCCACGGGTCAGACCGAAGATCGCGCCACGGGCATACGGGTCCCAGTAAGGGGCACCCAAACCGGTGAAGGCAGGGACGACATAGACGCCGTTAGAATCCTTCACTTTCGTCGCGAAGTATTCGGAGTCCATTGAGTCGCCGATCAGCTTCAGCTCGTCACGCAGCCATTGGATGGATGCGCCACCGACGAACACCGAGCCTTCCAGTGCGTAGTTAACTTCGCCGCGTGGGCCACAGGCGATGGTGGTCAGCAGTCCGTGTTTGGACAGTACCGCTTCTTTACCCGTATTCATCAGCAGGAAGCAGCCCGTGCCGTAGGTGTTTTTCGCCATACCCGGATGAACGCAGAGCTGGCCGTACAGCGCTGCCTGCTGGTCACCCGCGATACCGGCGATAGGAATACGCGTGCCGCCTTTACCGCCAATGTTGGTTTGGCCGTAGATTTCTGAAGACGCGCGCACTTCCGGCAGCATTTCGCGCGGGATATCCAGCGCTTCCAGCATGCGGGTATCCCATTCCAGCGTATGAATGTTAAACAGCATGGTGCGGGAGGCGTTGGTGTAATCCGTTACGTGAACACGCCCTTGCGTCATTTTCCAAATCAGCCAGGTATCGATGGTACCAAACAGCAGTTCGCCGCGTTTGGCGCGTTCACGGGAGCCTTCAACGTGATCCAAAATCCATTTCACCTTGGTGCCGGAGAAGTAGGGATCGACCACCAGCCCGGTGGTGTTGCGAACATACTCTTCCAGACCGTCTTTCTTCAGCTTTTCGCAGATTTCAGCGGTACGACGACACTGCCAGACAATGGCGTTATAAATCGGCTTACCGCTCTCTTTTTCCCATACGACGGTGGTTTCACGCTGGTTGGTGATACCAATGCCCGCGACTTCATCCGCGTTGATATCAGCTTTAGCCAGTACTTCGACCAGCGTTGAGCTTTGTGATGCCCAAATCTCCATTGGGTCGTGTTCTACCCAACCTGCTTTTGGATAGATTTGGGTGAATTCACGCTGCGAGACGCTAACGATATTGGCATCGTGATCCAGTACGACGGCGCGGGAGCTGGTTGTGCCCTGGTCGATTGCGACAATGTATTTTTTTTCCGGGTTCATAAATCCAATCCTGTAATGATTAACCGTGAAATAGGATGGTCGTGACGTTAAGTTTAACGGCTTTCACGACGGGGGGTAGTTTCTGCCTCGGGTTCACACACATCGCATGGCAGATTGCGGCCAATCAGTGCGCGATAGCCGAAGGCACCCAGACAGGCACCGATAATGGGGCCGAAGATGGGAACCAGGAAGTAAGGAATGTCGCGTGCACCGGTGAAGGCTACGTTGCCCCAGCCCGCCAGGAAAGCGAACAGCTTAGGACCAAAGTCACGCGCCGGGTTAAGGGCGAAGCCGGTCAACGGCCCCATGGACGCACCAATAACGGCAATCAAAATACCGATCAGCAGGGGAGCAAGTGGCCCGCGTGGGATGCCGTTACCATCATCGGTCAGCGCCAGAATCAGACACATCAGGATGGCGGTGATGACGGTCTCAACCAGCAGTGCCTGCATGACAGAAATGTGCGGATTCGGATAGGTTGAGAAAATACCCGCTAAACTCAGGCTTTCCGTGCTGCCGCGCACCATATTGTTGGTTTGTTCAAAATCCACGAACAGATTGTGATACAGACCATAGACCAGTGCGGCGGCACAAAAGGCCCCTGCAATCTGCGCCAGAATGTAAGGCACGACCTTACGTCCATCGAAGCAGGCAAACAGCCACAGGGCGATAGTGACGGCCGGATTGAGGTGAGCGCCGGAAATAGCGGCGGTCAGGTAGATTGCCATCGCAACCCCTAAACCCCAAATGATGCTGATTTCCCACTGTCCGAAGCTGGCTCCCGCCAGTTTCAAGGCGGCGACGCAGCCGACACCGAAGAAAATCAGCAGGCCAGTGCCGAGAAACTCGGCGATGCACTGGCCTTTTAGCGTTGAACGTTCTGCTTGGCTCATATTTTTTTCCTGCTGGGTAACGTACAGAGTGGTAGGTCTAAGGATACCGTTGGGGGCATCCTCTGTTTTAAATGTATTTATGATGTGAATTTATCGTTAATGCTCGAAAACGAGAAATATCGAAATTAAAATGTGTGTTGTGCGTCAAGAAAATGAGCGTATTCGCTTATAAAATGACTCGCGGTGGTTTTTTGCCCATGGTTGATAGTAACGCTCAGGTTAAATTTATTAACACTTCCCGTCATACTTCAAGCTGTAGATGCGTTGGCTTCCCTTACTCACCCCAGTCACTTACTGGTGTAAGCTCCTGGGGATTAATGAGCCTCATAAATGAGGCCCACCCTTCGGGCCAGCGCTAGCGCTGTTCAAATCGGTCTGGAACCGATTTGTCGTGCGATTGCCGCCTTCCTACAACTTGAATTATTTGGGGTCTATAGGAGTAATGGGGAAGCGAACAGGAGTCGTTTTCAGTTTACGCCGCTCATTTTTCCGTTTCGGCTGTCCGTTTTTCAGTTTGTACTGTCCGTTTTTCAGTTTGTACTGCCTGTTTTTCAGTTTGTACTGATAGTGTTACATAAGAAAAGCTGCCACACTCGCGTAGTGGGGGATGTGCGCTAGACAGGTGGCGGTTGGCTACATACAATTTCGCTATGGTCTGTCTTGTCAGCCGTCCCGCGGTCAGGATTATGCTTACGGGCGGATGGCGACACCGTTGGGTGTTGGTTACAGAGTTCGAAAACCAGCGTTAACCGATCTTTGCCTTGTTGCGATTAAAAGGGGTTTGAAGAATGTCATTTGAAGTGTTTGAAAAGCTGGAAGCGAAAGTTCAGCAGGCGATTGATACCATCACGCTGTTGCAAATGGAAATTGAAGAGCTGAAAGAGCAGAACAACGCGCTGTCGCAGGATGTTCAGGCGGCAGCGGGTTCACGTGAAGCGCTGGTGCGCGAGAACGAGCAATTGAAAGAAGAGCAAGTGGTATGGCAAGAGCGCCTGCGCGCGCTGTTAGGCAAAATGGAAGAAGTCTAATAGAACTTTTGACAGCCTGAGAAGCCCGTTTCACTGAAGTAGAACGGTGATAATGGGATAGAAGAGTAAAGCGTCCGCGCCAGAGATGGCGCGGCTCGAGCGTACAGGGATGTATTTACCGCGTCTTTACGATCTACCCATTATCATCGCTCGACGCCATCAATCCCCGACAATTCAACGATATTATTCAATATCCAGCGGGTCTTCCGCCAAAATAATACCAGTATTATCGGCATACAGATGGTCACCGGAGAAGAAGGTGACGCCACCGAAGTTGACGCGAATATCGCTCTCGCCGATGCCTTCGCTACCTGCACCGACAGGAATCGCTGCCATCGCCTGAATACCGATATCCAGCTCAGCCAAATCGTCAACCTGACGCACCGCGCCATAAACGACAATGCCTTCCCACTCGTTTTGCGTCGCCAACCGGGCGATTTCCGCGTTGATCAACGCGCGGCGCACGGAGCCCCCGCCATCGATCAGAAGCACGCGCCCGAGGCCGTTCTCTTCAAGGAGATCGAACAGCAGGCCGTTATCTTCAAAACATTTCACCGTGGTGATTTTGCCACCAAATGAAGTACGCCCGCCAAAATTAGAGAACAGAGGCTCAACAACATTCACCTCTTCGTGGTAGATATCGCACAGTTCGGAAGTATCGTATTTCATAGGATTAACGTCTGTTTGCCGCCGGAATCATGAGTATATCCCTTTCTGGCGGCTGTTGGCAAAATCATCAAATGTTAACTTGATGCGTATCAGTAAATACGCACCGCTTTTCGCCTGCGCTCACTTTACCCGCACTAACTCAATATCACGCCAACGGCGAACAGAATGTTGGTCAGCAGCGCGCCTTTCACCGTTTTTTCCAGCATCGGACGCATACTGAATGCGCTGGTTTCACGCAGCACATAGCGTGCCTGCTGAATCAGCAACGGAAGCGCCAGAATAAAGAGCCAGCCCGCTAGGCTGTGCAGATAAAACGTCGCAAACAGACCGAGGCAAACCGGTGCCAGCAACAGCAGCATCGTGTGGTAGAAGCGCGCTTTTTCCGCACCAAGACGCACCGCCAACGTGTTCTTTCCGCTGATGCGATCGTTATCGATATCACGCAGGTTGTTGATGTTGAGCACCGCCGTCGCCAATAGACCGCAGGCTGTCGCTGGCAGCATCACGACGCTGTCGAAATGGCCGGTTTGCAGGTAATACGACCCTGCGACGCTGAGCCAGCCGAAAAAGATCAGCACCGAGATATCGCCGAGCCCGATGTAGCCATAGGGTTTATTACCGACGGTATAGGTGATCGCGGCGAAAATCGCCAGCAACCCCAGAATCAGGAAACCAAAGATATCCGCTGGCTTTTCACACGCCAGAATCACCAGACTCACGCCGGAAATGATCGTGAGCGCTACGGTCACCATCAGCGCATTGCGCAACTGCGTCAGCGTAATCGCCCCGGTCTGGATGCCGCGCAACGGCCCGATGCGTTCCTCGGTATCGCTGCCTTTTATCGCATCCCCATAGTCGTTCGCCAGATTGGAAAGGATTTGCAGCAGTCCGGCGGTTAACAACGCCAGTAATGCTACGCCCGGTTTAAAGCTGCTATGCCAGCTCGCGATCGCCGAGCCAGTGACGATGGACGCAAAAGCTAATGGCAACGTCTTTGGACGCAGGCTATCCAGCCAGGCTTTGGTTTTGCTGCTATGGGTCGATAAGGTCATGGTGTGCTTCAATTTTATTGACGATTCACTTGTATGAATCATCCGTTTATAAACAAGAAAAGTCAGTGATGGCGGCGTCAGAAACAAAAGTGGGAGGCCAACGCCTCCCACTTTATCGTTAATCGTGCGATCCGCGAAAACGGATTATAAGATAAATCGACTCAGATCTTCATCTGCTACTAATTCATCCAGATGATTACGTACGTAATCTGCGTCAATGGTAACGCTTTGACCGTTCATTTCGCTGGCGTCGTAAGAGACGTCTTCGATCAGACGCTCCATCACGGTATGCAAACGGCGCGCGCCGATATTCTCGGTGCTTTCGTTGACCTGCCAGGCGGCTTCGGCAATACGGCGGATACCATCAGCGGTGAACGAAATATTCACGCCTTCCGTCGCCATTAGCGCTTTGTACTGCTCGGTCAGCGAGGCGCTAGGTTCCGTCAGAATGCGCTCGAAATCTTCTGTGGTCAGCGCCTGCAACTCTACGCGAATCGGCAGACGCCCCTGCAATTCTGGAATCAGATCGGATGGGCTGGCAACCTGGAACGCACCGGACGCGATAAACAGGATGTGGTCGGTTTTGACCATGCCGTGCTTGGTGGACACGGTGCAGCCTTCGACCAGCGGCAGCAGGTCGCGCTGAACGCCTTCACGGGAAACATCCGGGCCGGAGCTTTCACCACGCTTACAGATTTTGTCGATCTCATCGATGAACACGATACCGTGCTGTTCAACAGCTTCAATCGCCTGCTGTTTCAGCTCTTCCGGGTTCACCAGCTTGGCGGCTTCTTCTTCTATCAGCAGCTTGAAGGCGTCTTTGATTTTGACCTTACGGGCTTTCTGCTTCTGTCCTGCCAGATTCTGGAACATGGACTGGAGCTGGTTGGTCATCTCTTCCATGCCTGGAGGAGCCATGATCTCTACGCCAACAGGGGAGGCAGCCAGATCGATCTCGATCTCTTTGTCGTCCAACTGGCCTTCACGCAGTTTCTTGCGGAATGCCTGACGCGTCGCCGATGGCTCCTGCGTGCTTTCGGCCTGTCCCCAGTTGTTTTTCGCGGGGGGAATCAACACGTCCAGAATACGGTCTTCTGCCATCTCTTCCGCACGGAAGCGATTTTTTTCAATCGACTGATGGCGCACCATTTTGATCGCAGAATCTGTCAGATCGCGGATGATGGAGTCAACTTCTTTACCGACATAACCGACTTCGGTGAATTTGGTCGCTTCCACTTTGATGAACGGCGCATTGGCGAGCTTCGCCAGACGACGAGCGATTTCGGTTTTACCGACGCCAGTTGGGCCGATCATGAGAATATTTTTAGGCGTTACTTCATGACGAAGTGCTTCGTCCAACTGCATGCGGCGCCAGCGGTTACGCAGCGCGATGGAAACGGCACGTTTCGCTTTATGCTGGCCGATGATGTAGCTGTCGAGCTCGCTGACTATCTCGCGCGGGGTCATTTCAGACATAGTTGATCCTTACGCCTTGGAGGCTAATTCTTCTATCGTGTGGAACTGATTGGTGTAGATACAGATGTCGCCAGCAATCCCCAGAGATTTCTCGACGATATCACGCGCACCCAGCTCGGTGTTTTCCAGTAAAGCACGCGCGGCAGCCTGTGCATAAGGACCGCCAGAACCAATCGCGATCAGATCGTTTTCAGGCTGCACGACATCACCATTACCGGTAATAATCAGCGAAGCATTTTCGTCAGCAACGGCTAACAGGGCTTCCAGTTTGCGTAGCATACGGTCGGTACGCCAGTCTTTCGCCAGCTCGACGGCCGCTTTCACCAGATGACCCTGGTGCAATTCCAACTTGCGCTCAAAAAGCTCAAAAAGGGTGAAGGCATCCGCCGTGCCGCCTGCGAAACCGGCGATGACGCGGTCATGGTAGAGGCGACGCACTTTACGCACGTTGCCTTTCATCACGGTATTGCCCAGTGTGGCTTGTCCATCACCGCCAATGACCACCCGGCCGTTGCGGCGTACGCTTACAATTGTTGTCACGAGTCAGTCCCCGTTTGAAGAAAAAGATCCCCGTATGATCCGGGGCACATTGATTTTATAGATGGGGGAAAGCGTGGGGTTTTTCAACCCCCGCTGGCAAGAGGAATACAGTTTGATGCGCCCGCGCCTTTAAGACGTTGGAGCATGCTATCTGCGGCAGCACGGTTGTTATAAGGCCCGAGCATAATACGGTTCCAGCCGCCGTTAGAGGTGATGCGGCTTTCGATACCGGCAAACGCCAGCTGTGCTCTCACTGATTCGGCAGGGTCCATGGTTTTGAAGGAGCCACACTGAATCGCCCAGCGTTGGACTTTCTCGGCTTTTGGCGCTTCAGGCTGTTTAACCGGCTGCTGCTTCGGCGCTTCCTGTTTTGGTGCTTCTTGTCTTGGAATGTCTTGTCTTGGTACCACAGGCGCCGTTTGCGTGACTACAGGCGCCCGCGTGGTGGGCTGCGTCGTTACGACAGGCGGCTGCTGCATCGATTGGGTCGGTGGCTTAATCGTCACCTGAGAGCGCGGAACCTGTGTCTGGTCGTTATACGGCACTTCGGAAAGCTGCGTTGGCTGACGGCGCATATCAGATTGCATCTGCTCCAGCAGCTGGCGCTGTTCGTCCGTCAACTGCACTGGTGACTGAATCTCGCCACCTGCGGAAGGCTCCGTTGGTGTCGTGACGCCCAACTGACGGTTTTCCAGTTCTTTGATGTAACGCCAGCGTTCTTCCGGCTTGGGTGGCAGCCCGTTACCTTTGCCCGCATTCTGATGCGGCAGGACGGGTGAATCGTCGGGTTTATTATGGGCGATAAAATACAGACCGCCTGCGAAGGTGACCAAAACGGCAACAGCGAGTGCGACCATCGTTTTGGATGCGCCTGAAGCGTTGCTTTTTTTCCGGCTATTTGTCGTTTTCCGACGCGTTCCTGATGAACGTCCCCGGCTCACGTAGTCTTTTTGTGCCACTGTCGTTTCGCTGTGAATTGATAGGTAAATAATATAATTAGGGGGTCATGTTACTGAACCCTCAAATATTTGACCAGCGCCTGAAGTCTTAAAGCCTGTTACGGGCGTAATTCGGTGCGGCGACGCTGTCGCGTATGACCAGCTCACTGGACAACAGACGGGAACCGCTTTGTACCGTGTTACCTTGCAACTGCTCTAAGAGTAGCAGCATTGCCTCGCGTCCGATCTGATAACGAGGCTGAGCGACAGAAGTCAGAGGCGGCCAGCTGTACTGCGCCTGTTCGATATCATCGAAACCGATAACGGAGAGATCGCGCGGGATGTCCAGCCCCATCTTTCTGGCCTGCGCCAGCACGCCCAGTGCCATGAGGTCGCTGTGACAGAAGACCGCGCTGGGTGGCTGAGGATGTTGCATCAGCGCAATTAGGCCGTTAATCCCGGTTTCATAGGTGAAATCGCCCCGAAAGATATACTGGTTATCGATAAGCATTCCGTTGCGGCGCAGGGCCTGAATGTATCCCTGCAGGCGATATTGGCTCAGATGCATGTGCTCTGGGCCGGCAATGCAGGCGATGCGCTGATGACCCGCCTGATAGAGATAATGTACAGCTTCAAAGGCGGCGGTCAGGTTATCGATATGCACGGTTGGCAGCGCCAGATCCGGCGAGAACTCATTCGCCATCACCATCGGTGGCAGATTACGCTGCTCTTCCTGGCCTGCGTCAAACGGCAGATTGGAGCCGAGTAACACCATGCCGTCGATCTGCTTGGTAATAATCAGGTCGACGAAGGTTTTTTCTTTTTGATGCTGGTGAGCGCAATCACCAATCAACACCAGATAGCCGTGTTCGGCGGCGGCTTCTTCGATCCCGCGAAATATTTCGGAGAAATAAGGATCGCAGATATCTGGGACGATCGTCAGGATCGTGCGCGATTCGTTACGCTTGAGATTCCTGTTGAGTACGTGAGGCGAATAGCCAACGGCGATGACAGCCTGCTCGACCTTCCTACGGGTGGTCGCAGAGACTTTCTCTGGGTTCATTAACGTTCGGGATACGGTCGCGGTGGAAACACCCGCTTCATCCGCCACGTCTTTCATCGTCGCCGTGGTTACGCCTTTCTTCTGCTTCAACGCTTTTCTCCTTGCGTCAGCGTTAACTGGCGCTGACTGTCAGCAGAACGCTCCTGTCTGCTGACTTTCTATGATTATAGGTACCGCTTTTCGGTGCAGTCAGCCAACTGAATGGCACTCTATCTGAGTGCACGACATGGCTAGGCCCCAGCATATGGCCTGCGCAGACAGTGATAACAGATTGAACGCAGGTTTTGTTGCTTAATTTGCACAGAAAGTGTGATGAATATCGTGTTTTCGACGCCGATCGCAAAAAATGAGTGGCAAGAAACCGAAATGATCTAACAGGAAACGCTAACCGTCCGTGGGGTCGACATCCAGCATCCATTTCACTTTACGCGCCTGCGGTAGCGTGCCGATCAGCGTCAGCGACGTTCTGACCAGTTTCTGCAATAGCGCTCTGGAAGGGTGCTGTAGCAAGAGCTGCCAGCGGAAGCGTCCCGCGCGTTTGGGCTGTAAGGCGGGCACTGGGCCCAGCAGCCAGAGTGATTCATCCCGCAGCGGGCTCGCCTCCAGCAAATTACGCAACTGCTGGAGGAATAACGCGGCCTGCTGGTTATCGTGATCGTCAGCGCGGAAGAGAATATGGCTGGTAAACGGCGGCAGAAAGACGCTTTTCCGTTCGGTAAGCGCCTGACTGGCAAAGGCATCGTAGCCCTGTTGCAGCAGCGTTTGTAATAGCGGATGTTCTGGGTGGTGAGTTTGCAGTGCCACTTCGCCCGCCTTGCCCGCACGTCCTGCGCGACCCGCCACCTGAGTATAGAGCTGGGCAAAACGTTCGGCTGCGCGGAAGTCGGCAGAGAACAGCGAACCGTCAACGTCCAGCAAAGCCACCAACGTCACGTCAGGGAAGTGATGCCCTTTCGCCAACATCTGTGTGCCGATGAGAAGGCGAGCACCTCCCTGCCTGACCTGCGAGAGCTGCTGCTCAAGCGCACCTTTACGGCTGGTGGTATCACGGTCGATGCGGGTGATCGGGACATCTGGAAAGATCGGCGCAAGGCTTTGTTCCAACTGCTCGGTACCCAGACCGACCGGCACCATATTGGTCGAACCGCAGCCGGGGCACTGTTGTGGAACCGGACGCTGACTGTCGCAGTGGTGGCAGCGCAACATCTTCTGATGCTGGTGGTAGGTATAGTAGTGATCGCAGCGCTGACACTCTGCAATCCAACCGCACTCGTGGCACATCACCACGGGGGCGAACCCGCGCCGATTGAGGAACAAAATAACCTGATTATCGTTCGTCAGATGGTGGCGGATACGGGTAATCAACGGCTGGGATAACCCGGCCGTCAGCGGCAGCCCTTTCAGATCGATGACGTGCTGTTTAGCTAGTGCGGCATTGCCCGCCCTTTTGGTCAGATTCAAACGTCGATACTTGCCGATCTGGACGTTATACAGTGTTTCCAGCGCGGGTGTCGCTGTTCCCATGACGATGGGAATGTCTTCTTCTCTGGCGCGGAAAACCGCCAAATCACGGGCGTGATAGCGCCAGCCTTCCTGCTGTTTGTAGGAACTGTCGTGTTCTTCATCGATCACAATCAGCCCCAAACGGGCAAAGGGAGTAAATAACGCTGACCGCGTTCCGATGACGATAGCCGCTTCACCGCTGCGGGCGCGTAGCCAGACGGCGAGGCGTTCGCTGTCGTTGAGTGCCGAGTGCAGCACATCCACCGGAGCGTTAAATCGTTCGCGAAAGCGGGCGATCGTTTGCGGCGTCAGGCCAATTTCCGGCACTAATACCAGCGCCTGTTTGCCCTGTGCCAGCACGTTTTCCAGCACGCTGAGATAGACTTCGGTTTTGCCCGAACCGGTGATGCCTGCGAGCAGCCAAGCGGCAAAGTGGTTATCTTCGCTGCGGATCGCGCCGACAGCAGTGGCCTGTTCCGTATTCAGGCGCAGGCGGTCGGTTGCCATGCTAAAGCTTTGACGCCAGTCGTGAAGCGTTTGCTCTGCGGCCTGCAATTCGCATAGCCCTTTGCTACGCAGCGCCTGCAATGCTGTCTCCGTCAGCCCGATTTCGCTTACCTGATGGCGATAAAGCGGCGACTGGAGTAAGGCCGCCAGCGCCTGCTGCTGTTTCGCGGCCCGTTTGAGCGTGCTGAGCGGTGTCGCTCGGCCCTGTTCGGTAGCAAACCACTGCCAGAGCGGCGCGCGGTGTGCGGGTTTCCCCTGACGCAGTAGTATCGGCAGCGCGTGGAACAGCACTTCGCCAATCGGGTAGTGATAGTACTCGACTGCCCACAGCAAAATACGCCACAGGCTGGGCGGGAACAGTGGCTGCTCGTCCAGCACGTCATGCACAGGTTTTAATTGCTCAAGCGGAAGTTCGCTGGTGTTGCTCAGAGCCGTAATAATGCCGATCGCTTTACGGTGACCAAAGGAGACGCTGACGCGCGCGCCGACCTGCGGAGTCACGCCTCCTGCGGGTAGCAAATAATCGAATGTACGTGCCAGCGGCACGGGCAAAGCGACCTGAGCGACAGACATAACCTCTCCGTGATAGTCGACGTGATTTGCGTGGCGATCAATGACATAACCGAGCGGTTTGTATCATGTGCGACGCAGGGTGAAAATAAGGCAAGGCGCTAGTGTACATGCTGCGAGGGATAATGTGTGGATGCGATTGCATCAGGGTAGCGGATTCTGTATGATCCGCCGCCATTGTGCCATTTGCATAATGAACTTACTCATACAACTTTCGTGTGGTGTCTGGCGGAACAGGGCTGGATAGCGACACGGCCTTAACAGAGGTTTCCCCATGAAAAAAGGTATTCACCCGAATTATTCTGCAGTTACTGTAACTTGCTCTTGCGGTAACGTGATCAAAACCCATTCTACTGTGGGTCGTGACCTGAACCTGGACGTTTGTGGCGAATGCCACCCGTTCTACACCGGCAAACAACGTGATGTTGCAACCGGTGGCCGTGTTGACCGCTTCAACAAGCGTTTCTCCGTACCAGGCGCTAAAAAATAAGTTTTACTGGCCTCATTGGCACAGTAACTTTCTGCAAAGGCACCGACAGGTGCCTTTGTTGTTTCTGGCGGCTCAGCATTGTTCATCGGGAAGACGAGATTCGTTCTAATGCCGCCTGTGCGAGAAAACCCGAACGACTTTTAAATTCTGGGTTACTCGCCACGCAACGATCAATGCGGTCAATCAGCGACTTAGGCAGCGTGACGTTAATTTTTTCTGAACCGCCCATTAAACGCGTCACATCAATATCAACAACCGCCCACGTGTACCCAGCGTATTCTGCGTTTTTTGCTAGTTGGCCTACTGACGACACGGTGGGAATATCCTGGCCCATTTCGACCAACAGTCCGATATGTCCGGTAATCGCCTCTTTAGCATTCGCGATGGCATCGTCTAGCGTATCGCCTGCAGAAAAACAACCCGGTAGATCTGGCACGGTTACACCGTATGCGTGGGTCTCGTCGCCTGCTTCAATTGCAATAGGATAAAACATAATTAAGCCTCTTCGAGTCAGCGATGATCATACTCCTGCCTGTTTCCTGATGCTTTTTACCGTGCCTATCGGTAAATCCTTCTTCGGGTGGGGGATTGTGACTAACCCCGGTTTGCTGGGGTGCATAAAATGGTGGTGGCTTCCGTTCACTCTTATCAGTTCCCACCCATCGGCCTTGATTTCTGCTATTAACGTCCTGCTATCCATCCCTGCACCCCGTAGCCCTTTACTACGATAACGATAACCCCAATAACTCCATCTGGCAATATTTTGGGGTTATTGGAGTTATTTTTAAACCTGCATTTTTCATCCCTGCTGGCGTTTTACCAGCATCCCCAGAACGAAGATGCCGCCCAATCCCGCTGTAATAATCCCGATGGGTAATTCCTGGGGTGCCAGCAACTGTCGGCTGAGCCAATCGCCGCCGCACAGCAGTATCGCGCCCAGTATGGCGGTCAGCGGCAGCAGCTTCTTGTGCAGTACGCCGCTCAACGGGCGAGCCAGATGGGGAATCATCAGGCCGATAAAACCGATCACGCCGGTCAGCGCGACTAACAGCGACGTGGCGAACGCGCAGCAGATAAAAATTTCCACCCGTACGCGGGACAGATTAACGCCCATTGAGGCCGCCGTTTGTCCGCCCGCCAGCAGAGCGTCGAGCGCCCGCCAGCGCAGAGCGGTGAGGCCGAATAGCAGCAGGACGCTGAACACCGCGAACGGTAACGTATCCCAACGGGCAAGACCCAGCCCGCCCAGTGACCAGAAAAGAATCGAGCTGGCGGCCCGCTGATCGCCGGAAAATACCAGATAGTTCGTCAGGGCACCGAACAGAAACGAGATCGCCAATCCGCAGATGATCAGTCGCTCTGCACCCCGCGACTGTTGCAGCAGGAACAACACCGTCACGGCGACGGCCGATAAAATGCCGCCACAGAAGGCCGCCATCGGCAGCGCCCAGTCACCGAGTTGCTCGCCAAAGCGGGTGATGACGGCGACCGCACCTGCCGAGGCACCCGCAGACAGGCCGAATAGAAAAGGGTCGGCCAGATCGTTGCGGGTTGCCGTTTGCAAAAAGGCACCGACCATCGCTAAACCCGCACCGCACAACGCTGCCAGCAGGCTGCGGGGAATGCGCAGCTCCAGAATGATGCGTGACGTCATCGGCGAAACGTCTGCCGACGATAGCCCCAATACGCTGGCGACCTGCGTAAGGGGAATCGTCGTGCTGCCTGTCGCAATATTTAACAGCATCAGCCCAACCAATATCAGCAGCGCGATAACGACGGTAGCGGCATAACGTGAAGACGTTGGGTTCACTTAAAGGCATCCGGGTAGAGTGCACGTGCCAGTTTATCAATAGCGGCGATATTCGCGGGTCCCGGCGTAAGTTCTGCATATTGCAGTTTCAGATAGCGATGCTGCTGTACGGCTGGGGTAAATTTCATTAGCGGATGTGATTCCAGAAAGCGCCTTAACGCATCCGCCCCGTTGCCCGTCTGGTAATCCAGCAAAATAATAAAGTCGGGCTCGCGGGCCGCCACGCTTTCCCACGAGGTGGAAGCCCAGCTCGTTTCCATATTGTCCATCACGTTCTTGCCGCCCGCAGCCTCAATGACGGCGGTTGGCATGGCGAATTTCCCGCTGGTAAAGGGCTTATCGTCGCCAGAGTCATACAGAAAAACTTTCTGCTTTGGCTGATTGCCAATATGGGTTTGCAGTTCGGCAATCTGCTGTTTCCAGCCGTCAATCTGTTCCTGAGCCTGTTCCTGCTTACCAAAAATTTTCCCCAGTTTCAGCATGTCGCCGTAGAGCAGATCCATGCTGGCACGTGGACGCTGTTGCTGTTGATCGGTGAACACACAGCTTTCACTGAGTACCAGCGTCTGAATGCCGTATTTTTTCAGCGATTGTGGGGTGACTTCGCCGCCCACTTTCATGCCGTAGTTCCACCCAGCAAAGAAGAAATCCGGGTGTACGGCCAGCAGGTTTTCTAACGTCGGGTATTTTGCTGCCAGTTCAGGGATCGTGCCCTGTTGCTTGATAAAGTCTGGGGGCGCCTTATACCAGCCGGTGATCCCGGTCAGCCCGACGATATTTTTTTGCAGCCCAAGCGCAAACGCCATTTCCGTCATGTTCAGGTCATGAATAACGGCTCGCTGCGGCGGCTGGGTGAAGGTTAGCGGTTGCCCACAGCTGTCGACCGTGATCGGAAAACCAGAAGCGTGTGCCCAGCACGACGTCAATGCCAGCAGTCCAGACAGAAGCGTTATTTTCATCATGGTTCCTTAGTGCAGTTCAGGGGCTTCAAAGATGCGAATGGGCGAGCCGTTTAGCGGATGCGGCACCGTAAAGCTTTCCATCCCAAATACGGATTTCACACAGTCGGCGCTCAGTGCGTGTGCGGGCGTTCCCCAGCGGAGTAGCGTTCCCTGTTGCAAAACGGCGACGCGGTCGGCAAAGGGGGTGATCAGTGGCAGATCGTGCAGCACCGCCAGCGTTGAAATACCGCGTTTCCGCACGAGAGACAACAACTGCGCACGCGCTAACGGATCGAGATGGTTAGTCGGTTCATCCAGCAGCAGGAGCTGCGGCGTTTGTGCAAAAGCACGCGCCAGTGCCGCGCGTTGACGTTCCCCGCCGGAGAGTGTGCCCAGCAGGTGGTGGCGCAGTGGTAATAAGCCAGTATCGTCCAACGCTTCCTCAATGAGCTGGCGATCCTGCGCAGGTGTGCTGAACCCGTGGTGTGGAATTCGTCCTAAGGCGACGTATTCCGCGACCCGCAAGCGCAGATCCGGTGCATCGTTCTGCGCCAGAATTGCGATGCGCTTTGCTCGTTCATGGCGGCTGAGTGTGTTCAATGGCTGACCGTTCAACTGGATGTACCCCGTTGTCGCGCCGAGTTCGCTGGTTAACACGCGTAACAGCGTGGACTTGCCACTGCCGTTGGGCCCAACCAGCGCCAAACGCTCTCCAGCCTGCATGGACAGCGAAATATCACTGAGCCTAGGCGTGCGATTGGCATCGGCAACGGAAACATGGTGAAGCTGTAGCAGCACGGGTTTCGTGGAGAGAAGCTCTGTCATGATGCGGGCATATCACCGTTATACGTCAAAAATGATATGTTATAACATAACAAATTAAATGCAATCCCGATTCACAACGTGAGCGGAAAAGAGAGGAAGAAGCGCGAGCAGCGAGGTTGAGGTTCAGGTTAATGAGGAGTGATGTGTTGAGCGGGATTCTCTGCATAGCAAAACCCCGCCAGAGGAGGCGGGGTTAGCAAGAAAATCGATAGTGCAAACGCGATCAGTATTCCCACGTATCTGGGTCGATACCCATTTCACGCATGATGATTTTCGCGGCTTCAGGAATTTCATCGCTGCGTTCTTTACGCAGGTCTTCGTCATTCGGCAACGGTTGTCCCGTGAACGCGTGCAGAAACGCCTCGCACAGCAGCTCGCTGTTGGTGGCATGGCGCAGGTTGTTCACCTGACGACGCGTGCGTTCGTCAGTCAGTATCTTTAATACTTTCAGTGGGATAGATACTGTTATCTTCTTGACTTGCTCGCTTTTTTTACCGTGTTCAGCGTAAGGGCTGACATACTCGCCGTTCCACTCAGCCATGGGATACCTTAAAAATTAATCTAATGAAGACAGCATCTGTCATGAAATGCCACAATTCTAGCGGTTATTATGCTTATGCTCAATCTATACGCAAAGAAGTTTAGATGTCTAGATGTGTTGACGTCCATTAAAACTGCGTTTACTCTTAAGTTCCTATCTTTTCAGCCTCCAGCCAGGAAATGAGCCGATGACGCGTAAACAGGCAACGATCGCAGTCCGCAGTGGGTTAAATGATGATGAGCAGTATGGCTGCGTCGTCCCCCCCATTCACCTTTCCAGCACGTATAACTTTACCGGATTCAACCAGCCACGCGTACACGACTATTCGCGTCGCGGTAACCCCACGCGTGATGTCGTGCAGCGTGCGCTTGCCGAACTGGAAGGCGGTGCGGGTGCGGTAATGACGAGCAGCGGAATGTCGGCGATTATGCTGGTTTGCACGGTATTCCTGCGTCCCGGCGATCTGCTGGTGGCACCGCATGATTGCTACGGCGGCAGTTATCGTCTGTTTGACAGTCTGAGCAAGCGTGGCGCGTTTCGCGTCAAATTTGTCGATCAAAGTGATACCGATGCGCTCAACGCGGCGCTGGCAGAAAAGCCGAAGCTGGTGCTGGTGGAAAGCCCGAGCAATCCGCTGCTGCGCGTTGTGGATATTGCCGCGATTTGTCAGGCTGCGCGGGAAGCTGGCGCGGTCAGCGTAGTGGATAACACCTTCCTGAGCCCGGCGCTGCAGAAGCCACTGGAACTGGGGGCCGATCTGGTGGTGCATTCGTGTACCAAGTACCTGAATGGTCACTCTGACGTGGTGGCGGGTGCGGTGATCGCCAAAGATGCCGATACCATCACTGAACTGGCCTGGTGGGCGAACAACATCGGCGTTACGGGCGCGGCGTTTGACAGCTATCTGTTGCTACGTGGCCTGCGTACCTTATCGCCACGTATGGCAGCCGCGCAGCGTAATGCGCAACAAGTGGTTGAGTTCTTACAGACGCAGCCGTTGGTGAAGGCGCTGTACCATCCTTCACTGCCGAACAATCCCGGTCATGATATTGCCCGCCGTCAACAATCCGGCTTTGGCGCTATGCTAAGTTTTGAGCTGGATGGGGATGAAGACACCTTGCGGCGTTTTCTGGCGTCGCTGGAATTGTTCACGCTGGCAGAATCGCTGGGCGGCGTTGAAAGCCTCATCTCTCATGCGGCAACGATGACGCATGCCGGTATGGCGCCAGAAGCGCGTGCCGCAGCGGGTATCTCTGAAACATTACTGCGTATTTCCACCGGCATTGAAGACGGCGATGATCTGGTTGCCGATCTGGATCGTGCGTTTCAAGCCGCTGCCAAGAGGTAAGAATGAGTGCATTAGGAGTAGCGCCATCGGTAACGGGCCGACAGCTGCATAAGTTTGGCGGTAGCAGTCTGGCCGATGTGAAGTGTTACCTGCGCGTAGCCGGTATTATGGCTGAGTATAGCCACCCCGGTGATTTGATGGTGGTGTCTGCCGCTGGCAGTACCACAAACCAGCTGATTAGCTGGTTGAAACTGAGCCAAAGCGATCGTCTGTCGGCACATCAGGTTCAGCAGGCATTACGCCGCTACCACAGTGAACTGATTGCCGGGCTTCTGCCTGCGCAAGAGGCAGAAGCGCTGACCGCTCAGTTTATTCGCGATCTGGAGCGTTTGGCTGCGCTGCTGGATGGCAAGATGACGGATGCCGTCTACGCCGAAGTGGTCGGGCACGGTGAAATCTGGTCGGCTCGCCTGATGTCCGCTGTGCTTAATCACCGGGATATGAATGCAGTGTGGCTGGATGCGCGTGATTTTCTCTGTGCGGAGCGTGCCGCGCAGCCGCAGGTTGATGAAGGCCGTTCCTGGCCGCTGTTGCAGCAATATCTGACGCAACACACAGGGCAGCGCTTAGTGGTAACCGGTTTTATCAGCCGCAATGACGCGGGTGAAACGGTGCTGCTGGGGCGCAACGGGAGTGACTATTCCGCCACACAAATTGGTGCGTTGGCGGGCGTTGAGCGCGTGACCATCTGGAGCGACGTCGCCGGAGTGTATAGCGCTGACCCGCGCAAAGTGAAAGATGCCTGCCTGCTGCCGCTGCTGCGTCTGGATGAAGCCAGCGAACTGGCACGTCTGGCCGCACCGGTATTACATACGCGTACCTTACAGCCTGTTTCCGGTAGCGATATCGATTTGCAACTGCGTTGCAGCTATCAGCCTGAGCAGGGGTCGACGCGTATTGAACGCGTGTTGGCCTCGGGTACGGGTGCCAAAATTGTCACCAGCCACGACGATGTCTGCCTGATTGAAGTTCAGGTTCCTTCCGAACACGATTTCGCGCTGCTGCAAAAAGAAGTCGAACAGCTTCTGAACCGTGCACAGTTGAAACCGCTGGCGATCGGCGTTCATCAGGATCGTAACCTGCTGCAACTGTGCTACACCTCCGAGGTGGTGGATAGCGCGCTGCAACTGCTGGCACAGGCTGCGTTACCCGTTGAGCTCAATCAGCGTGACGGATTGGCGATGGTCGCGATGGTCGGTGCAGGCGTGGGTAAAAATCCGCTGCACAGTCACCGTTTCTATCAGCAGTTGAAAGATCAGCCGATTGAATTTGTCCGCCAGGCCGATGATGGCATCAGTCTGGTTGCTGTACTGCGCGTTGGTCCGACGGAGCATTTGATTCGTGGGTTGCACCATTCACTGTTCCGGGCAGAAAAACGTATTGGGTTAGTGCTGTTTGGCAAAGGGAATATTGGTTCACGCTGGCTGGAGCTGTTTGCGCGTGAGCAGAGCAATCTGTCTGCACGTACCGGTTTTGAGTTTGTACTGGCCGGTGTGGTGGACAGTACGCGCAGCCTGTTGAACTATGACGGACTGGATGCCAGCCGTGCGTTGGCGTTCTTCGAAAGTGAAGCGCAAGAGCGGGATGGCGAAGATCTGTTCCTGTGGATGCGTTCGCATCCCTTCGATGATTTGGTGGTGCTGGACGTCACCGCCAGTGAGTCGGTCGCCGATCTGTATCTGGACTTCGCCAGCTATGGTTTCCATGTCATCAGCGCCAATAAATTGGCGGGTGCATCAGGCGGCAATAACTATCGCCAGATCCGCGACGCGTTCGCGAAAACGGATCGTCACTGGTTGTATAACGCGACCGTCGGCGCAGGGTTGCCAGTCAACTTTGCGGTACGCGATCTGCGGGAAAGTGGCGACAGTATTCTGGCGATTAGCGGGATTTTCTCCGGTACGCTTTCCTGGCTGTTCTTGCAGTTTGACGGCACCGTGCCGTTCACTGAACTGGTCGATCAGGCTTGCCAACAGGGACTGACCGAGCCGGATCCGCGTGTTGACCTCTCAGGTCAGGACGTTATGCGCAAGCTGGTGATTCTGGCGCGTGAGGCTGGCTATGATATCGAACCGAGTCAGGTTCGGGTTGAGTCGCTGGTGCCGCCGGGCTGTGAACAGGGATCAGTCGATTACTTCTTTGAAAACGGCGATTCGCTGAACGAACAGATGCTGCAACGTCTGGAAGCCGCACAGGAAATGGGCTTGGTTCTGCGTCACGTCGCGCGCTTTGACAGCAACGGTAAAGCGCGCGTGGGCGTTGAAGCGGTTCGCCCCGATCATCCGCTGGCCTCGCTGCTGCCGGGTGATAACGTGTTTGCGATCGAAAGCCGCTGGTATCGGGATAACCCGCTGGTTATCCGTGGGCCAGGTGCGGGGCGCGATGTCACGGCGGGTGCGCTTCAATCTGACCTAAACCGTCTGGCACAGTTGTTGTAGAACCTGCTGTAGTCGCGACATTATTGTTGGCCGTCTCCGTGCATTAGGAGATGGCCAATACTCAAGAGACCCATTCCCTCGTTTCCCTTCTCGCTAAAAAATCCCCACCGCTATCTTCCCGTCAGTCGTGTCATTGAAATGTCACGGTGGCAACACGCCACTGACACGATGTCACCGCACAATCAGCGCATTGTTTGATTATCGTGGAATGCACAGCTGTGCAAAAAACAACTTCCTCTGCGGCAGCCCCGCACATTGTCATCGACCATCTACATGTTGGATACGGCACGACAGCCGTCTTGAACGATATCCATCTGGAGATTGCACAGGGCGAATTCGTGGCGTTGCTCGGTTCGTCAGGGTGCGGCAAGACGACGTTACTGCGTACGGTTGCTGGCTTCTCGTCACCGCGTGCGGGGGCGATTCGCGTTAACGGACAGGACATGACGCAAGCGCCGCCAGAGAAACGCGGAATGGCGCTGGTGTTTCAGAGCTATGCGCTGTGGCCGCACATGACGGTGGCGCAGCATATTGCTTACGGACTGCGTTTGCGCCGCGTCCCACGTGCGGAAATTGCCAGCCGTGTAGCTGAACTGGAAACCATGCTCGGTTTAACGGGCCTGAGTGCTCGTAAGCCAGCGGAACTGTCCGGTGGACAGCGGCAGCGCGTCGCCTTGGGTCGTGCGCTGGCGGTACGGCCCGATATTCTGCTGCTGGACGAACCGCTCTCCAATCTGGATACCCGTATTCGCCTACAGCTACGTGATGAGATCCGTGCGCTGCAACAGCGGCTGGGGCTGACGGCGATCCACGTGACGCACGATCGGGAAGAAGCGATGGTGATGGCGGATCGTATCGTGATTTTGAATCAGGGTCGCATCATGCAGGCGGGTAGCCCGCAAGAGGTGTACCACCATCCGGCCAGCGCGTTTGTCGCAGCGTTTATGGGCGCGGAAAATCGGCTTGTGCTGGAAGCTCGTTATGACGGCGATACGCTGATGATTCCCGGTGATGCCGAGAGCCATTCACTGGTACCTGAGAATACGTCGCTACCGCCCGGCCCGATAGAAGCGCGCTTTCGTGCGGAAGCCGCTCGTCTTTACGATCCGGCAGAGGTTCCGCTCATCCAGCCCGGCATGCTGATGCGCTACGGCACGGTACAGGCACAGAGCTACCCCGGCGGATACTGGCAGCATACGATTTCCAGCGGCACTTGGCGGATACAGGTTCATGCGTCGCATCCCTATGCCATCGGGCAGCGGGTTGCCGTGCAGATCCCTGCCGAGGCGCTGTTTCTTTTCCCGCTGGCAGAAGAGGCTATGCCTTTGACGGCGGTACCGGATACCACTTCACGTTATTCCTCGCTTCCCGGCCTGACGGCCTGATCCTGAATTGGAGACAACTGATATGAAAAGCATTTTTGCTGCAACGCTGATGATGAGTACGCCGCTGGCAGCGGTACAGGCACAGGAATTAACGGTGTTGACGGCGGGTGACCAGAACATGGTCGACTATGTGAATGAATACTTAGGGCCGCTGTTTGAAAAGCAGCATCCCGGCGTAAAAGTACGCGCCGTCGGTACTGGGCCTGGTGATGCGGGGTCGCAGAAGATTCTTGAGCGTTTTAATGCACAACAGGCCGCCGGTGCCAAAGTCTGGGACACCGATGTGGCGGTTGTGCATGAGAAGTTTGTCGGTCCGATGGTGCAAAAGGGCGACCTGCTGAAATATCGCGATGATATCGCCAGCGGCAAGCTGGTCAGCATGGCTGCTGCGGATAAAGCCATGGGTACAGACGTGAAAGGCTATGTCATGCCGATGTTCAGTAGCCAGACGGCGCTGGCCTATAACCCCAGCATGGTAGCGAATCCACCTAAAAGCTATGACGAAATCCAACAGTGGGCAGCCGCGAATCCGAAGATGTTCGGCTACAACGGCATTAAGGGCGGCGCATCGGGCGTGAGCTTCGTCATGGGCTGGATTTACGCTTACGGCGGCGATGCCCAGAAACTGATGAACGGACCGTTTGATGAGGCGGAAGCGAAGAAATGGCAACCCGCGTTTGAACGCCTGAAAGCCTTTAACAAGAACGTGACGCTGACGCCCGGCAACGCTGGCACGCTCGACATGCTGAGCCGCGGTGAAATCGCTATGGGGCCGGTGTGGGTCGATATGTTCTATTCCTGGAAAGCGAGTGGACAGCTGCCGGACAATTTCAAGTTGCTGCTTCCTGCGCCCGGTATGCCGGGGCAGCCGATGCACTATGTCATCCCCGCGCAGGCACCGAACCGCGAACTGGCTAAACAGTTTGTCGAATTGGCAACCAGCGCCAAAGTGCAGGCCGAAGGGATCGTGGAACGCTTTAACTGGTATCCGGGGATCGATGCCAAGTACGTTCAGGCTGAGCTGAAGCCCGCCGTCTGGCAACGCCTGTTCACGGATGTGACGCCTGATGAACTGGCGAGCAAAGGGAAGACATTCCCTATCGCGCCTTATCACACCGCGATTTTAAACGCCTACGAGCAGGCGATGGCAAAATAGTGCCGCTGGCTTAGATACCCCTTAGCATCACATGCGCTCTGGTGGGATGAAGCCAGAGCGCGGAGACATTCATGTTGCAAGTATCCCAATTCTCTTCCCGACTGGCGGGTATCGCGCTTGTGCTACCCGCGCTGGCGGTGGTGGCTGTCTGTTTTATCACGCCGCTGGGGCTGTCTGTTGGGGGCGCTTTTGTCAGTCAGAATGGCGTGGGCATTGATAATTTTGTCACGGCATTGACGCTGTATCTGTCCGATATCCTGTTTACCTTACTGATTGTGAGCCTCGCGACGCTACTGATCGGACTGCTGTCCGTCATGATCGGCGGCTACCTGACGCTGGGGGAAAGCCCGCGCATGGTGGCGCTGCTGCGCTGGGTCTATCGCTGGCCGCTGTTTATCCCGTTTATCGTGACCGGGCAAATTTTACGCACGTTTCTGGCCAAGAACGGCTGGCTGAATGGCGCGCTGGATACGCTTGGCATTGTCGATCTCGCCAGCGCCAGCAACTGGCTAGACTGGCGCGGCATCGTGTTCGCTTTCGTCTGGAAACAGACGCCGTTTGTGGCATTGCTGGTTGCAGGCGCGATGGCGTCGCTGGATCGCACGATGATAGAGTCCGCCCGTAATTTAGGCGCATCTCGCCTGCGTATCCTGTGTGAAATTGTGGTGCCTCAGGTTGGGCAAACGCTGCTCACCGGACTCATTCTCTCTTTCGTCACCATGATGTCGGTGCTGTCCGTACCGATGATGATCAATGCCCAGTCGCCGACGATGCTCACCGCCAACATTGCCTTCCGCATTAACGCCTACGGCGATTACGGCGTCGCGAATGCGTTGGGGGTGATTTCCCTGCTGATGACCGGCCTGTTTGCCGTGATTTATCTCCGCTTGAACATGAGGGAGAAAGCATGAAGAACGTACTGTGGTGGATCCCGAGAATGCTGATTCTGGGGACGCTGATCTTCTTGATCTTTGGGCCATTGGCTAACCTCCTGCTGTGGTCGGTAGCGGAGAAATGGTTCTATCCTCACCTGCTGCCCAATGATTGGGGCTTCGCCTTCTGGAAGCGGGTGTTTTCGCCGCGCGGTGTGGCTTGGGAAGCGTTAGGAAATAGCGTGCTGGTGGCGGTGTTCACCGTGCTGGCCTCGTTGTCTCTGGCGATTCCGGCGGGATATGCACTGGCGCGTCTGCCGCTGCCTGCTCGTGGATTGATACTGCTGGTATTCCTGATCCCGCAGGCGTTCCCGAATTTGACGGTGTACGTCAACATTGCCCGCCTGTTCTATCAGTGGGGGCTGAACGGCACGTTGCTGGGTGTCGTGCTGGTTCACACGGTTCACGGGCTGGTGTTTGCGGTCTGGATTGCCTCAGCGGCGTTCTCGGCGGTAGGGCGTGAAATGGAGCAGGCGGCGCGTTCAATTGGTGCCGGGCCGTGGCGTGCTTTTGTCGATATCACCTTGCCGCTGGCTATGCCGGGGCTGATGGCATCGGCCATCTTCGTCTTCCTCGAATCGCTGGATGAGTTTACTGGCAGCTACTTTGTGGGGGCTCCGGATGTGCAGATGATGCCGCTGCTGCTCTATACCGCAGGGGCGGGCGGTAACTATCAGATCGCTTCCATTACTGCGCTGGTGCTGCTGATTCCTTCCGTGCTGTTCATGCTGGTGGTGGAGCGTTTCTTGAAGGCCGACGTAATGGCAAGGATAGGGAAATGACGGTGGGTAAACCGGGTTACGTCAGCGCACAGGATGTTGCGCGTCGGGCTGGTGTATCGCGCTCGGCGGTGTCCCGCAGTTTTACTCCCGGCGCCAGCGTGTCGGCTGCTACCTATGCCAAAGTGATGACGGCAGCGCAAGAGCTGGGGTATCAGGTTAACGATCTGGCGCGCGGCCTGCTGGCGAACAGCAGTCGTCTGGTTGGGCTGGTGGTGACGCACCCCGAGGTCGGGTTTCGCGCCAATTTGGTCGCAGAGCTGTCGCAGGCGTTAATTCAACGCGGTTCGATTCCCGTGCTCATCAATACCGGCCATGTGCGGGAAGCGATGGCCGCTGCGCGCTCCATCCTGTTTGGTCACCGTGCGGAAGCGACGATTGTGCTTTCCGGCTCGCCGCCAAAAGAATTTGTCGAACTGGCGCAGCTAAATGGCCAGCCGCTGATTGTTATTGGGCGGCACGAACCTGCGTGTGACAGCGTACACATCGATAATGACACCGCCGCCCGTATGGCCGCGCGGCTGTTTGCCTCGTCGGGCAGAACGCGTCTGGCTTTGGCCGGAGCGGCGTCGGCAACGCCCAATATTATTGAACGCGAGCAGGCGTTTTGTGAGGAGGCTCGCGCGTTAGGACTACCCGTGGCCGTAGTGCGCGGCACTGATACAGATTATGACGATGGGTTGGCGGTGGGGCAGACGCTGTTTTCGCTCCCAGAAGGTGTCAGACCAGATGCGGTGTTCTGCGTTAACGATTTGGTCGCGTTCGGCGTGATCGATCGTGCAAAGCAGTGTGGGCTTGCCGTTCCGCAGGATCTTATGGTCATCGGGTTTGATGATATTCCTGCCGCGGGGTGGGATGCCTATGCGTTGACGACGTTTCGTCAGGATCCCGCAACGATGGCGGCTCAGGCACTGGCGTTGCTCGATCGACGCCAGTCTCAGGTACAAGAACCCGCGTGTCGAGCGAAAGTGGCTGCACCGCTCATCCGCCGCCAGTCGGCATAACGGTATTGGCAGGCGATAGCGCGCCGATAGTGAAACCGAGGATACATATGAAACTGATTCAACTTTCCGACCTCCATCTGACCGCACAAGGCGGTAATTTGCATGGTCGCGATCCCGAACAGCAACTGAAAGCGGCGATTGCCGATATCAACGCACACCATCGCGATGCCGATCTGGTGGTCATCTCCGGCGATCTGTCCGATGACGGCAGTGCGGAATCCTATGCGTTTCTGGCCTCGGCGCTGGCTGAACTACAGCTTCCCTGGCGTGTGACGATGGGAAATCACGACGACCGGGAGACGTTTTTGGCCCAGTTCCCGACGCTGGTGGATGAAAACGGGTTTGTGCAGAGCGTGACAGCAGTTGGGGAGGATTGCGTCATTCTGCTGGACTCGTTGCAGGCTGGTGAGGTGGCCGGAACGCTGTGTTCAGTGCGGCTAGCGTGGCTGGAACAGCAGCTTCATGCTACGGAAGGAAAGAACGTGTTCCTGTTCCTACATCACCCTCCGATGGCGATCGGGCTTCCGGCGCTGGATAACGTTCGATTGGCTCCCGAAGCGGCAGAGGCGCTATATCATGTGTGCCACCGCTTCGGTAATGTGCGGCATATTTCTGCGGGGCACGTGCATCGGCCTGCCAGCGGCGGCTGGCGAGGAATATCATTCAGCACGGTACGCGGCACAAACCATCAGTCCGCCCTGCGTTTCGCTCCGGGATTTGAAACCAGTCTGGAAGCCCCACAGTACGCTATTTTTCTGACGACAGAAGAAGGGCATACCGTACATTTTCACGATTTCCCCTGTGGCTGATGGCGTGTTCCTTATCGTTTAATCATATTTTTATGCAGTCTGAGTGAAGGTTTTGCTGTTATCCGGCGTAAAAAATTATGCTGAGGAGATAGCTGGATTAGGATGAGCCGCAGGTCGCAAGCGGTCCGTAAAGCCAGATACCGACGAAGGCACCGCGTCAGCGGCATAATTCCCGCCGAAAGCCTGGGGTCACGGGGCGAGCGGCGTCTGAGCCGCCCCGTGTCGGGCGTGTGCGACGAAGTAGCATGGAATAGCAATATTGTGACGCACGAAACCGTCTCCGCATCTACATAACAATGTGACGAAGAGGCAGCACTTTTGCTGGAAACCCATCATGAACTTTTTTCATTTACCGTGAGCAATCATCACGGCTTGTCATGCTGAAAAACGTTGACTCTTTAAGCAGATTACGTCATTTTCTATATAGACGTCTAAACGTATAGACGTGTATCGAATGATAATAACAGTCACGGTCAACGGGGTAGCAGGTATGAGCTTTTTTCACGCAAACCAGCGGGAAGCGCTGAATCAAAGTCTGGCGGAATTGCAGGGACGAATTAATGTGTCATTTGAATTTTTCCCGCCACGTACCAGCGATATGGAAGAAACCCTGTGGAGCTCTATCGATCGACTGAGCAGCCTGAAGCCCAAGTTTGTTTCCGTGACTTACGGGGCGAATTCTGGCGAGCGTGACCGTACTCACAGCATTATCAAAACGATTAAAGAGCGTACCGGTCTGGAAGCGGCACCTCACCTGACCTGCATCGATGCTTCACGCGAACAGCTACGTGAAATCGCTCAGGATTACTGGGAGAGTGGTATCCGCCATATTGTCGCGCTGCGCGGCGACTTGCCTCAAGAAGGCGGCAAACCGGACATGTACGCGGCGGATCTGGTTTCGCTGCTGAAAGAGGTCGGTGATTTCGATATTTCCGTTGCCGCCTATCCTGAAGTACACCCTGAAGCGAAAAGCGCGCAGGCTGACCTGATTAACCTGAAACACAAGATTGATGCCGGCGCGAATCGCGCTATCACACAGTTCTTTTTCGACGTAGAAAGCTATTTGCGGTTCCGTGACCGCTGCGTGGCAACGGGCATCGATGTAGAAATTGTGCCGGGCATTCTGCCAGTATCGAACTTCAAACAGTTGCAGAAATTTGCCACGATGACCAACGTCCGTGTGCCGAACTGGATGACGACCATGTTTGACGGCCTGGATAACGATCCAGAAACCCGCAAAATGGTGGGGGCGTCTATCGCCATGGATATGGTGAAAATTCTCAGCCGCGAAGGCGTAAAAGATTTCCATTTCTATACGCTGAACCGCGCGGAGCTGAGCTATGCGATTTGCCATACGCTGGGCGTCCGCCCTGATGTAGCACGCTGAGGCGACGCGCAAGATTTCAGGAAGAAAGAGGCCGCAACGCGGTGACGAAGAGTAACGGTATTGGAATGCCTTTCAACGTCACTTACGGCGGCTCTGAAAAGGAGGAGTCTCAGGGATGAGATTCCTATTCACGCGGTTAGACCGATTGCTACTGACCGATTCAATGATTATCCCCAGCGCCTGTTTTTATCTCTTATCCCGTTTTTATCGCTAGTAGTCTCTATAAATAATCGTTTCTATCACTCATAACAGTACGATGACCGCTCGGCGGCGTTATGACCACTTCCCTGACTATTCGAATCCTCTATTTCTCTCTGCCTATTCCCACCGTTAATGGCTTTGCCTGCTGGTCAGATTTCCCGGTGTCGAGCGCGGGAGTATCGTTGGCCGACACACACAAAATGCTGTCGCTGCCAAATCGCTTGAAGAGGTTAGTCTGCTTGTTATAGCGTGGCTGAAGCCCAGTAGGTATACCCGTCATACTTCAAGTTGCATGTGCGTTGGCTGCGTTCGTTCACCCGAATCACTTACTTGAGTAAGCTCATCGGGATTCTCTCTCTTGCCGCCTTCCTGCAGCTCGAATTATTTAGGGTATATACCCGTGGTACCGAAATCGTAAAAATATTGTTTTATTCCTGTAGAAATAAATAGATACGCTTTGGTGGGATATATTATTCATTTTGGATGTTGATAGGGATTATCGTTCATTGATATCCTATCTATCGCTGTTAGCTATCATGATAAGGAGAATAATAATGAATATTCGGGACTTAGAGTATCTTGTCGCGCTGGCAGAACATCGTCACTTTCGGCGTGCGGCAGATTCCTGCCATGTGAGTCAGCCAACACTCAGTGGACAGATTCGTAAACTGGAAGATGAACTCGGCGTGATGCTGCTGGAACGAACCAGTCGCAAGGTCTTGTTTACGCAGGCTGGGCTGCTGCTGGTCGAGCAGGCACGAACGGTATTACGCGAGGTCAAAGTATTAAAAGAGATGGCGAGCCAGCAGGGCGAAACCATGTCTGGGCCACTGCATATCGGCCTGATCCCCACTGTAGGGCCTTATCTGCTGCCGCAAATCATTCCGATGCTGCATCGCACGTTCCCCAAACTCGAAATGTACCTGCACGAAGCGCAAACCCATCAACTGCTGGCCCAGTTGGACAGCGGCAAACTGGACTGCGCCATTCTGGCGATGGTGAAAGAGTCCGAAGCCTTTATCGAAGTTCCTCTGTTTGATGAGCCGATGAAGCTGGCGATTTATCAGGATCACCCTTGGGCGAACCGCGAACGCGTGGCAATGTCCGATCTGGCGGGCGAAAAACTGTTGATGCTGGAAGACGGCCACTGTCTGCGCGATCAGGCGATGGGCTTCTGTTTTCAGGCGGGGGCGGATGAAGATACGCATTTCCGGGCGACCAGTCTGGAGACGCTGCGCAACATGGTCGCAGCCGGAAGCGGTATTACGCTGCTGCCAGCATTGTCTGTTCCGCGCGAACGCGAACGCGATGGCGTCTGCTATTTGCCGTGCTATAAACCGGAGCCCAAGCGCACTATCGCGCTGGTGTACCGCCCTGGTTCACCGCTGCGCGGACGCTATGAGCAACTTGCTGATACCATCCGCGAGCATATGCAGGGCTATATGGAAACCCTGTCAAAATAAGCGGTTAAGCCCGTTTAGCGCCGCTACGCGGTACGCTTCTGCCATGGTTGGATAGTTGAAGGTGGTATTAACGAAATATTCGATAGTATTACCTTCACCTTTCTGTTCCATGATGGCCTGCCCGATGTGGATAATCTCAGCGGCGCGCTCACCAAAGCAGTGAATACCCAGAATCTGTTTCGTTTCGCGGTGAAACAGAATCTTTAAACTCCCCACATTCATCCCAACAATCTGCGCCCGTGCCAGATGTTTAAACTGTGCCCGCCCGACTTCGTAAGGCACCTTCATCGCGGTGAGCTCTTGCTCGGTTTTCCCCACGGAGCTGATTTCCGGGATGGTATAAATACCGGTCGGGATATCTTCGATCAGATGCGCGCTGGCATCGCCTTTGATAATCGCCTGTGCGGCAAGCCTACCCTGATCGTACGCCGCCGATGCCAGGCTTGGATAGCCAATGACATCGCCGATGGCATAAATATGCGCCAGCGCCGTCTGGTACATGCTGTTGACCTTGAGCTGCCCGCGGCTGTCGGTGCTCAGGCCGATATTCTCCAGCCCCAGCGTTTCCGTGTTCCCCGTGCGCCCGTTGGCATAGAGCAGACAATCTGCCTTCATCTTTTTGCCTGATTTCAGATTGACGATAACGCCGTCAGCCAGCCCTTCAATACTTTCGAATTCTTCGTTGTGACGAATCACCACGCCGTTGTTCCAGAAATGGTAGGACAGGGCATCCGACATTTCCTGATCGAGAAAGGCCAACAGCCTGTCGCGGGTGTTGACTAAATCGACCTTCACGCTCAGGCCGCGAAAGATAGAGGCATATTCGCAGCCGATAACGCCTGCACCATAGATGATGACGTGTTGAGGCTCGTGGTCGAGTTGCAGAATCGAGTCGCTGTCATAAATGCGTGGGTGGTTGAAATCGACGTCTGCCGGATGATACGGACGTGAACCGGTCGCAATGATGATATTCGCGGCGGTTAGCGTCTCATGGGTATTGTCTGGGTAGTGAACGGCAATCGTGTGTGCATCGATAAAGCTGGCTTCACCGGAAAACAGCTCGCACTGATTACGCTCATAAAATCCTTGTCGCATACGAGTTTGCTGACCAATGACGCTGTCGGCGTGGCGCAGGATGTCGGAAAATGAGGAGCGAATGATGCGGGAGTTGTCACTGTAGAGGGGGTTTTGATTGAACTCGATAATACGGCTGACCGCGTGGCGGAGGGCTTTGGAAGGAATCGTACCCCAGTGGGTACAGCCGCCGCCGACATTGTAGTGACGTTCAATCACCGCAATTTTGGCCCCGTGCTTGGCCAATCCCATTGCTGCACCTTCACCGCCGGGCCCGGAACCAATAACGATGGCATCGTAATCGAATTGATGTTCTAGAGTCATGGTAGGTTAAACCTGTTTTTATACAAAATAATAACGTGGCCTTAACATCGTGCGATTGTAGCATCGACTGCGGAAGAACCCAATCATCCCTGCCTTTACTATGGAAACAGATTCTCACATTCTTAATATGGCAAACTTTGTCTCATTCTGCGGACAATAAAGTTTGCTATAGTGCCTCTCTGGAAAAGGGAGTAGATCATTTGGGCAGCATAATGGGTGTCAGAGCACAACAAAAAGAACGGACTCGTCGTTCCCTTATTGAAGCTGCATTTAGCCAGTTAAGCGCTGAGCGCAGCTTTGCCAGCCTGAGCCTGCGTGAAGTTGCCCGCGAGGCGGGTATCGCGCCGACCTCTTTCTATCGTCATTTTCGTGACGTAGATGAGCTGGGGCTGACAATGGTCGACGAAAGCGGGCTGATGCTGCGCCAGTTAATGCGGCAGGCTCGGCAACGTATCGCCAAAACCGGTAGCGTAATCAGGACATCGGTTTCCACCTTCATGGAATTTATCGGCAATAATCCTAATGCGTTCCGGCTGTTGCTGCGTGAGCGCTCAGGTACGTCGGCGGCGTTCCGTGCGGCGGTCGCGCGGGAAATTCAGCATTTTATCGCTGAACTGGCGGATTATCTTGAGGTGGAAAACCATATTCCCCGCAGTTTCGCGGAAGCGCAGTCGGAAGCGATGGTGACCATTGTTTTCAGCGCGGGGGCCGAAGCTCTGGATGTTTCCTTGGAACAGCGTAAACAGCTGGAAGAGCGGCTAGTACTGCAACTGCGGATGATCGCCAAAGGTGCTTATTACTGGTACAGAAAAGAACACGATAGTAGCTTTACCGTGCCATAAATCCTCTATACCAACAACATGAAAAGGGAGAAACCATGACAGACAAACCTCATCAAGAAAAAGGTACGCTGGTTCTGGCGTTGATTGTGGGTTTATCCGTAAACGGCGCATTTGCCGCCCTGTTCAGTAGCATTGTTCCGTTCTCGATTTTTCCCCTGATTGCGCTGGTATTGTCTATTTACTGCCTGCATCAACGTTATTTGCACCACAGTATGCCGGAAGGCATTCCGATGCTGGCGGCGGCCAGTTTTCTGCTGGGATTACTGATTTACAGCGCCATCGTGCGCGTTGAATATCCCGCCATTGGATCGAACTTTATTCCTTCAATCCTGTGCGTGGTGTTGGTTTTCTGGATTGGCCTAAAGCTGCGCCGCAGAAAAGAGACGGATACCTTATCCGCAGACGAGAGCGAGACGCTGTAGCGGGTAGATGCTGGCGGGGCAACTCGCCAGATTGTGTGCATTACTGACGTTTTTCCAACAACACGCCACACTCCATATGGTGGGTGTAAGGGAATTGGTCGAACAGCGCCAGACGGCGAATGTCGTGGGTTTCCGATAGCGTTTGCAGGTTGTTGCTCAACGTTTCTGGGTTGCAGGAAATATAAAGAATGCGTGGATACGCCTGCACCAGTTTCACCGTTTCGTCATCCAGTCCGCTGCGCGGTGGGTCAACAAAAATGGTCTCGCACTGGTAGCTTGTCAGATCGATACCTTGTAAACGGTTAAACTGACGCACGCCCTGCATGGCCTGCGTAAACTCTTCTGCCGCCATGCGGATGATCTGCACGTTCTCTATCTGATTCGCTGCGATATTATATTGTGCCGCCGCGACGGATGGCTTGGCGATTTCGGTTGCCAGTACGCGTTCGAAATTTCTTGCCAGCGCGAGTGAAAAATTACCGTTACCACAATACAGTTCCAGCAAATCCCCTGTTGATCCCACTGTTGCATCCAGCGCCCACTCCAGCATCTGAATATTGATTGCAGCATTTGGCTGCGTGAAGCTGTTTTCTACCTGTCGGTAAATCATATCCCGCCCGGCAACCGGCAGGCATTCATCGACATAATCGCGATCGAGGCAGATTTTGGTTTTTGTCGCGCGGCCAATCAGCTGTAGACGGAACCCCTGCGCCGTCAGACTATCGCGTAGCGCGCGGGCATGTTCCTGCCACTCCTCGTTCAGTGCGCGGTGATACAGCAGCGAAACAATCACTTCGCCGCTCATGGTCGACAGATAATCTATCTGGAACAGTTTACGGCGCAGTACGGGGTCAGGCTGAATGGCGGCAAGCAGTTCCGGCATCAGGCGATTGATCAGTTCGCTGGCTACCGGAAAGCGATCGACCCGAATACGCTGTTTGGTTTGCTGGTCAAACATGATGTGATAAAGCTCGTCACCCTCGTGCCAGATACGGAATTCGGCACGCATCCGATAGTGGCTGACGGGAGAACGGAAGACGACAGGCTCCGGTGCATTGAAAGGTGCCATCATTCCACGCAGACGCTCGGTTTTCTCTGCAAGCTGGTCGTCGTATTGTTCGATGGGCAGGATTTCTGGCGTCATGGTTTTCTCGTCTAAACAGCGTCTAAAAGGGTGTTATTGGCCGGGAATTGTAGGGAATCCGGCCAGGAAGTCCAGTTTTGTTACGTTATTATCCTGTAGTGATATAGAAGTCTAGACTTCCACAATTCGCGATTGTAGGATGAGCGTCCGGCCTTGTATCACAAGTCAAAAGGGAATCCAGTGTAAATCTGGAGCTGACGCGCAGCGGTAAGGAAAGCCCCGGCGATAGCATTATTATGCAGACACTGTCTTTTATAGATGGGAAGTCATCGCTTTCGTTGTATCGCTTACCGTCGTTGACGGTTTGTGGTAACAATGGCATCCAAGCCCGAAGACCTGCCGGAATACGTCGCAATTGGTTCTGCATATCGCGTGCTATTAACAGAGCCTGCGGCATCCTTATTATTTCTCGGATGCTTTAACAATGATTAAAAAAGTTTCGCTGCTGACGGCGCTTTCCGTCACGGCATTTTCTGGCTGGGCGCAGGAAAACAGTTCATCTCCAAATTCGTCATCGGAAAAAAATACCGATGACGTAGTGGTAACCGCAAATCGTTTCGCACAGCCGGTTTCTTCTGTGCTGGCGCCCACGACTGTAGTCACAAGAGAAGAGATCGACCGCTGGCAGGCGAAAAGCGTTGCTGACGTAATGCGTCGTTTGCCGGGTGTGGATATTGAGCAGAGTGGTGGATTGGGACAACAGAGTACATTACGTATCAGAGGCTCTGAGAGCAGGCATGTTCTTATTTTGATGGACGGCATTCGTTTGAATCAAGCCGGTATTAGCGGCTCTTCTGACCTCAGCCAAATCCCTCTTTCTTTGGTACAAAAGGTTGAATATATCCGTGGTGCACGTTCTGCGGTCTATGGCTCTGATGCTATTGGTGGCGTGGTAAACATTATTACCACCAGAGAGAAAAATGGTACTACATTGGCTGCGGGTGTTGGTTCAAAAGGTTACCAAGCCTATGATCTGGCAACTCAACAGACTTTAGATAGCGGTACAACGGTCACGCTAGCGGGTAACTACGCCTACACTAAAGGGTTTGACATCGCCGCTGCTGATGCGCCGCGTCAGCCAGATCGTGATGGATTCATGAGCAAATCCATTTATGGTGCGGTGAAACAGCAGTTCAATGATGAGTTTAGCGGTTTTCTACGTGGCTATGGTTTTGATAATAGAACCAATTATGATGGCTATGACGCTCTTGATAACACGACCTGGGCTGTATTAGGTACACCGAGTATTCGACAGCTTTATAGTCAAACGTGGGATACAGGCCTGCAATTTAACCGAGATATTTATTCGAGCCAATTAGTCGCCAGTTATAGTCATACCAAGGATCTAAATTTTGATCCTGCTAAGGGACGTTATAGCCCCGCATCAACGTTGGACAATGTAAAGCAATATAATCTGCAATGGGGTAATACGCTTGCCGTTGGCGCAGGGAGTGCCAGTGCGGGTGTGGACTGGCAAAAACAGACATCACAGCCGGGTACAAATTACGTGATTGCTGGGCATGAGCAGCGTAACGTCGGTATCTACGCCACTGCCCAACAAAAAATAAGCAGTGTGACGCTAGAAGGTGCTGTTAGAGGCGATGACAATAATGTTTTTGGCTGGCATAACACTTGGCAATCGAGTGCTGCGTGGGAGTTTATTGAGGGGTACAGTATTTTTGCCTCTTATGGTACTGCTTATAAAGCACCGAACCTGAATCAGGTCTACAGCGAAAAGTACGGTAACCTCAATCTTAAGCCAGAAGAAAGTAAGCAGTGGGAAGGTGGTTTCGAAGGTTTGACAGGCCCGGTTAACTGGAGGCTGTCTGGCTATCGCAATGATATTGACAACCTCATCAACTTTGATCCAACAAATCGCTATAGCAACATCCAAAAAGCACGAATCAAAGGTGCCGAAGCAACGGCATCTTTCGATACTGGTCCTTTGTCTCATAAGGTTTCTTTTGATTATCTCGATCCGCGTAATAGCCAGACTAATAAAGTGTTATTGCGTCGCGCTAAACAGCAGGTCAAGTACCAGTTGGATTGGGATGTAGCCAATATTGATTGGTCGGTGACTTACCAGTATCTAGGCCAGCGTTATGACACGGATTACAACACTTTCCAGACTGTGAAGTTAGGCGGTGTAAGTCTGTGGGATCTCGCAGCCTCATATCCGATCACCTCTCATCTGACAGTTCGTGGTAGAATCGCCAACCTGTTTGATAAAGATTATGAGACGGCATATGGCTACCGCACGGCAGGGCGAGAATACTATCTCACAGGAAGCTATACCTTCTAACCTGCCATCCCGTCCTACGATTCTGGTCTTCGATTCCGGCGTAGGCGGGCTGTCTGTTTATGACGAAATCCGGCAGCTCTTGCCGGATCTTCACTATATATACGCATTCGATAATGAAGCGTTTCCCTATGGTGAGAAATCACAGCAGTTCATTATCGAGCGCGTGGTTGAGATTGTTAACGCAGTTCAACAACGCCATCAGCTTGCATTAGTTGTGATTGCCTGCAATACGGCGAGTACGATTTCCCTTCCTGCGCTACGTGAGCGCTTTACTTTCCCTGTCGTGGGCGTCGTCCCAGCGGTTAAACCGGCGGCTAAGCTGACACGCAACGGTGTTGTTGGCCTATTGGCGACTCGCGCAACGGTTCAACGCCCCTATACGCACGAACTGATTGCCCGTTTTGCGACGGATTGCCAGATTTTGTCATTGGGATCGTCAGAACTGGTCGAGTTAGCAGAATCGAAATTGCAGGGTGAGACGATCTCTATTTCTGAATTGCAAAAAATTCTGCGCCCTTGGCTGCGTTTACCGGAACCGCCAGATACGGTCGTGCTTGGGTGTACGCATTTTCCATTATTAGCAGAAGAACTGAAAATGGCTTTGCCAGATGGTACGCGTCTTGTGGATTCTGGCGCTGCTATAGCTAAAAGAACAGCATGGCTGATTGCTAATCTGGATAATCCCCCACTTTCGACAGATAAGAATCTGGTTTATTGCCTGGCGATTACGCCTAAAGTCGCTACGCTGTGGCCAATATTGCAGCGTTATGGCTTCGATTCGCTGGAAAAACTGCCACTTTCATAGCCTTGTGGGCAAATAGTAGACAAGCGATAACTTTTTTGCATTTAGCGCTTGTCAGCGTGCGAGAAGTCCCTATAATGCGCATCCACTGACACGGCAACAGCGACACGCGGTTGTGGTGACAGCAAAAAGATTCAACGAAGCAGTCAGTAATGACTTGACTTCACAGCGGAAAAGCATAGTATATGCAGCCCGCGCCACCGATGAAGTGGCACTGCTCTTTAACAATTTAATCAGACAATCTGTGTGGGCACTCACAAGACCGTATCTTAACGATATAAAAAAGTCTTGAAGAGTGAACAACAGTAAAATTCATTACGAATGAACAGTTACTAATTCTTTGAGCATCGCTGGCGAGTTCAGCAAATCAAACAAATCTTAAATTGAAGAGTTTGATCATGGCTCAGATTGAACGCTGGCGGCAGGCCTAACACATGCAAGTCGAGCGGTAGCACAGGAGAGCTTGCTCTCTGGGTGACGAGCGGCGGACGGGTGAGTAATGTCTGGGAAACTGCCTGATGGAGGGGGATAACTACTGGAAACGGTAGCTAATACCGCATAACCTCGCAAGAGCAAAGAGGGGGACCTTAGGGCCTCTCGCCATCAGATGTGCCCAGATGGGATTAGCTAGTAGGTGAGGTAATGGCTCACCTAGGCGACGATCCCTAGCTGGTCTGAGAGGATGACCAGCCACACTGGAACTGAGACACGGTCCAGACTCCTACGGGAGGCAGCAGTGGGGAATATTGCACAATGGGCGCAAGCCTGATGCAGCCATGCCGCGTGTGTGAAGAAGGCCTTCGGGTTGTAAAGCACTTTCAGCGAGGAGGAAGGCGGTAAGGTTAATAACCTTATCGATTGACGTTACTCGCAGAAGAAGCACCGGCTAACTCCGTGCCAGCAGCCGCGGTAATACGGAGGGTGCAAGCGTTAATCGGAATGACTGGGCGTAAAGCGCACGCAGGCGGTCTGTTAAGTTGGATGTGAAATCCCCGGGCTTAACCTGGGAACTGCATTCAAAACTGACAGGCTAGAGTCTTGTAGAGGGGGGTAGAATTCCAGGTGTAGCGGTGAAATGCGTAGAGATCTGGAGGAATACCGGTGGCGAAGGCGGCCCCCTGGACAAAGACTGACGCTCAGGTGCGAAAGCGTGGGGAGCAAACAGGATTAGATACCCTGGTAGTCCACGCTGTAAACGATGTCGATTTGGAGGTTGTGCCCTTGAGGCGTGGCTTCCGGAGCTAACGCGTTAAATCGACCGCCTGGGGAGTACGGCCGCAAGGTTAAAACTCAAATGAATTGACGGGGGCCCGCACAAGCGGTGGAGCATGTGGTTTAATTCGATGCAACGCGAAGAACCTTACCTACTCTTGACATCCAGAGAATTAGCTAGAGATAGCTGAGTGCCTTCGGGAACTCTGAGACAGGTGCTGCATGGCTGTCGTCAGCTCGTGTTGTGAAATGTTGGGTTAAGTCCCGCAACGAGCGCAACCCTTATCCTTTGTTGCCAGCGATTCGGTCGGGAACTCAAAGGAGACTGCCGGTGATAAACCGGAGGAAGGTGGGGATGACGTCAAGTCATCATGGCCCTTACGAGTAGGGCTACACACGTGCTACAATGGCGTATACAAAGAGAAGCGACCTCGCGAGAGCAAGCGGACCTCATAAAGTACGTCGTAGTCCGGATTGGAGTCTGCAACTCGACTCCATGAAGTCGGAATCGCTAGTAATCGTAGATCAGAATGCTACGGTGAATACGTTCCCGGGCCTTGTACACACCGCCCGTCACACCATGGGAGTGGGTTGCAAAAGAAGTAGGTAGCTTAACCTTCGGGAGGGCGCTTACCACTTTGTGATTCATGACTGGGGTGAAGTCGTAACAAGGTAACCGTAGGGGAACCTGCGGTTGGATCACCTCCTTACCAAGAAGATGTGTGTTAAGTGAAGTGCTCACACAGATTGTCTGATGAAAATAACGAGCAGAAATACCTTAATAGGCTTGTAGCTCAGGTGGTTAGAGCGCACCCCTGATAAGGGTGAGGTCGGTGGTTCAAGTCCACTCAGGCCTACCAACTCTTCCATGAGTGGTATCTAAGGTATCTGTAAGCAACGATGGGGTTATAGCTCAGCTGGGAGAGCGCCTGCCTTGCACGCAGGAGGTCTGCGGTTCGATCCCGCATAGCTCCACCATCACTACTCGCTATATAGAAAACTTCAGAGTGTACCTGTTTGGGTACACTGCGAAGTTTTGCTCTTTAACAATCTGGAACAAGCTGAAAATTGAAACATGACAGCTGAACATGCATTGATACCTGCGGGTATGAATGGTGTATCAGTGCGTCAATGAGTCTCTCAAATAATCGCAGCGCGATGATGTCTTTAAGACACCTTCGGGTTGTGAGGTTAAGCGACTAAGCGTACACGGTGGATGCCTAGGCAGTCAGAGGCGATGAAGGGCGTGCTAATCTGCGATAAGCGTCGGTAAGCTGATATGAAGCGTTATACCCGACGATACCCGAATGGGGAAACCCAGTGTGTTTCGACACACTATCATTACGTGAATACATAGCGTAATGAGGCGAACCGGGGGAACTGAAACATCTCAGTACCCCGAGGAAAAGAAATCAACCGAGATTCCCCTAGTAGCGGCGAGCGAACGGGGAGGAGCCCAGAACCTGAATCAGTTTGTGTGTTAGTGGAAGCGTCTGGAAAGTCGCACAGTAAAGGGTGATAGTCCCGTACACAAAAATGCACAAATTGTGAGTTCGATGAGTAGGGCGGGACACGTGACATCCTGTCTGAATATGGGGGGACCATCCTCCAAGGCTAAATACTCCTGACTGACCGATAGTGAACCAGTACCGTGAGGGAAAGGCGAAAAGAACCCCGGCGAGGGGAGTGAAATAGAACCTGAAACCGTGTACGTACAAGCAGTGGGAGCCTTGATTAATCAGGGTGACTGCGTACCTTTTGTATAATGGGTCAGCGACTTATATTCTGTAGCAAGGTTAACCGTATAGGGGAGCCGCAGGGAAACCGAGTCTTAACTGGGCGTTAAGTTGCAGGGTATAGACCCGAAACCCGGTGATCTAGCCATGGGCAGGTTGAAGGTTGGGTAACACTAACTGGAGGACCGAACCGACTAATGTTGAAAAATTAGCGGATGACTTGTGGCTGGGGGTGAAAGGCCAATCAAACCGGGAGATAGCTGGTTCTCCCCGAAAGCTATTTAGGTAGCGCCTCGTGAATTCATCTTCGGGGGTAGAGCACTGTTTCGGCTAGGGGGTCATCCCGACTTACCAACCCGATGCAAACTACGAATACCGAAGAATGTTATCACGGGAGACACACGGCGGGTGCTAACGTTCGTCGTGAAGAGGGAAACAACCCAGACCGCCAGCTAAGGTCCCAAAGTCATGGTTAAGTGGGAAACGATGTGGGAAGGCACAGACAGCCAGGATGTTGGCTTAGAAGCAGCCATCATTTAAAGAAAGCGTAATAGCTCACTGGTCGAGTCGGCCTGCGCGGAAGATGTAACGGGGCTAAACCATGCACCGAAGCTGCGGCAGCGACACTCAGGTGTTGTTGGGTAGGGGAGCGTTCTGTAAGCCGTCGAAGGTGGCCTGTGAGGGTTGCTGGAGGTATCAGAAGTGCGAATGCTGACATAAGTAACGATAATGCGGGTGAAAAACCCGCACGCCGGAAGACCAAGGGTTCCTGTCCAACGTTAATCGGGGCAGGGTGAGTCGACCCCTAAGGCGAGGCTGAAAAGCGTAGTCGATGGGAAACAGGTTAATATTCCTGTACTCGGTGTTACTGCGAAGGGGGGACGGAGAAAGCTAGGTTATCCGGGCGACGGTTGTCCCGGTTTAAGCGTGAAGGTGGATGACTTTGGTAAATCCGGGTCGTCATTAACACTGAGGCGTGATGACGAGTCACTACGGTGATGAAGTAACCAATGCTACGCTTCCAGGAAAAGCCTCTAAGCTCCAGGTAACATCAAATCGTACCCCAAACCGACACAGGTGGTCAGGTAGAGAATACTCAGGCGCTTGAGAGAACTCGGGTGAAGGAACTAGGCAAAATGGTGCCGTAACTTCGGGAGAAGGCACGCTGATGGTAGGTGAAGTGACTTGCTCATGGAGCTGAAATCAGTCGAAGATACCAGCTGGCTGCAACTGTTTAATAAAAACACAGCACTGTGCAAACACGAAAGTGGACGTATACGGTGTGACGCCTGCCCGGTGCCGGAAGGTTAATTGATGGGGTCAGCCGCAAGGCGAAGCTCTTGATCGAAGCCCCGGTAAACGGCGGCCGTAACTATAACGGTCCTAAGGTAGCGAAATTCCTTGTCGGGTAAGTTCCGACCTGCACGAATGGCGTAATGATGGCCAGGCTGTCTCCACCCGAGACTCAGTGAAATTGAACTCGCTGTGAAGATGCAGTGTACCCGCGGCAAGACGGAAAGACCCCGTGAACCTTTACTATAGCTTGACACTGAACCTTGAGCCTTGATGTGTAGGATAGGTGGGAGGCTTTGAAGCGTGGACGCCAGTCTGCGTGGAGCCAACCTTGAAATACCACCCTTTAATGTTTGATGTTCTAACGTGGGCCCGTGATCCGGGTTGCGGACAGTGTCTGGTGGGTAGTTTGACTGGGGCGGTCTCCTCCCAAAGCGTAACGGAGGAGCACGAAGGTTAGCTAATCCTGGTCGGACATCAGGAGGTTAGTGCAAAGGCATAAGCTAGCTTGACTGCGAGAGTGACAGCTCGAGCAGGTGCGAAAGCAGGTCTTAGTGATCCGGTGGTTCTGAATGGAAGGGCCATCGCTCAACGGATAAAAGGTACTCCGGGGATAACAGGCTGATACCGCCCAAGAGTTCATATCGACGGCGGTGTTTGGCACCTCGATGTCGGCTCATCACATCCTGGGGCTGAAGTAGGTCCCAAGGGTATGGCTGTTCGCCATTTAAAGTGGTACGCGAGCTGGGTTTAGAACGTCGTGAGACAGTTCGGTCCCTATCTGCCGTGGGCGTTGGAAGATTGAGAGGGGTTGCTCCTAGTACGAGAGGACCGGAGTGAACGCACCACTGGTGTTCGGGTTGTGATGCCAATTGCATTGCCCGGTAGCTAAGTGCGGAAGAGATAACCGCTGAAAGCATCTAAGCGGGAAACTTGCCTCGAGATGAGTCTTCCCTGGGTACTTGATACCCCTGAAGGGCCGTTGAAGACTACGACGTAGATAGGCTGGGTGTGTAAGCGTAGCGATACGTTGAGCTAACCAGTACTAATGACCCGAGAGGCTTAACCTTACAACACCGAAGGTGTTTTGAGAGTGACTCAGAGAGATTTTGATAATCAGCTTGTTTTAGGATTGGTTCTGATGGTTGTGCGAGAGCGAAAGCGAAGCATGACGGTTGGAATGAAACAGAATTTGCCTGGCGGCGATAGCGCGGTGGTCCCACCTGACCCCATGCCGAACTCAGAAGTGAAACGCCGTAGCGCCGATGGTAGTGTGGGGCTTCCCCATGTGAGAGTAGGGAACTGCCAGGCATCAAATTAAGCAGTAAGCCGGAGCGATCTGGTGGTTGTAGAGAAATTCGGTGGAGCGGTAGTTCAGTTGGTTAGAATACCTGCCTGTCACGCAGGGGGTCGCGGGTTCGAGCCCCGTCCGTTCCGCCACTTATTTAAAATTATGCCTGCTAACTTTAGCAGGCATAATGTTAAGCGTAATTTAGGGGCGTAGCTCAGTTGGTAGAGCACCGGTCTCCAAAACCGGGTGTCGCGAGTTCGAGTCTCTCCGCCCCTGCCAAATAAAACCCTTCACGTTATCGTGAAGGGTTTTTTTTGATCTGTACTTTATGCTCGATCCTGTCTTGTATCCTTCTTTCCAATTTCTCCGTTATTTCTCCCCTTTGGATGTCTAATTAGTCTAACGTGTTGTTATTTAATAGATAAAATCTTCTGATGTGTTGTTGATAGATCGTGCTGATTTAGCTGTAAATATGCACAAAATCACCGTAATACCAGGTTGTGAACTTGCTCATTCATCTTGTTCGATATTTGAACTAAAACTATCTACAGCCTGAGTGAACGGTAAATCGTTTTTCAGAACGATCCTTCAGGTTGCATTCACTTGTTAGTGATACCTGCCAACATCACATCGGTAGCGCTATAGCAGAAATTTGTAGCGCTATGTTGTACCTGAAATCTGACTAAGTAGCTGTAAGACTACGCAGAAGGAGTTTAAGTATGTACAGACGTTTACTGGTAGCTGTTGCTGTAAGCACGGCGTTATGTGGTGCCGTACAGGCAAAACCCTTAACTGTTGGTTTTTCCCAGATTGGTTCAGAATCAGGATGGCGTTCTGCGGAAACTAAAGTATCAAAGCAGGAAGCCGAGAAGCGTGGAATAACGTTAAAAATCGCTGATGCTCAGCAGAAGCAGGAGAATCAGATTAAGGCTGTGCGGTCGTTCATCGCTCAGGGTGTAGATGCCATATTTATTGCACCAGTCGTCGCAACAGGTTGGGCGCCAGTCTTACAGGAAGCTAAAGAAGCAAAAATCCCAGTGTTCCTGCTTGATAGAACGATTGAGGTTAGCGATCCGTCGTTGTACACCGCTGCTATCGCCTCTGATAGCATCTATGAAGGAAAAGTAGCAGGGGAGTGGCTTGTGAAAGAGGCTGCTGGCAAACCTTGTAATGTTGTTGAATTACAGGGAACGGTTGGGGCTAGCGTTGCGATAAACCGTAAGAAAGGGTTTGCTGAAGGTATAGCTTCAGACCCACAGATAAAAATTATTCGTTCACAGTCGGGAGACTTTACTCGAAGTAAGGGTAAAGAGGTCATGGAAAGCTTTATTAAAGCGGAGCAGAACGGAAAGAATATCTGTGCGGTTTATGCACATAATGATGATATGGCTATAGGCGCTATTCAGGCAATTAAAGAAGCTGGTCTGAAACCTGGTTCACAAATAAAAGTTGTATCCATTGATGGTGTCCCTGATATTTTTAAAGCCATGATGAATGGCGAAGCTAATGCTACCGTTGAATTAACACCTAATATGGCTGGACCTGCTTTTGATGCTTTATTAGCGATGAAGAAGGACGGGAAACAGCCTGAAAAATTCATTCAAACCGAATCACGTTTATTACTGCCTGACACGGCAAAACAGGAATATGAAACCAAGAAAGACCTTGGTTATTGATATTTATATTGTGGATGTATCATTGATATAAATTTTTCTAAATACCTGGCAGAAATATGAATATGGGAAAGTGGGCTTGCTATGTTTTTTGTACCGTTCAATGACGGGACAGTGAATATTGTCAGCCTACTTACCATAATATTACTCAGGTGTGACGTAGCCTTGTTAAGTTGTCGCATAGGTGATGCTGATGGAAACGACACGGTTGTTAGATATTCGGGGCATGAGCGTTGAGTTTCCGGGGGTAAAAGCATTAGATCAAGTGGACTTCACGCTTAATCGTGGCGAAATAGTGGCACTATTAGGAGAGAATGGCGCAGGGAAATCAACATTAATTAAGGCGTTGACTGGTGTTTATCATCGCTCATCTGGTGACATTATCCTCGATGGTATTGCGATTAATCCTGTCAATACGGCCCATGCTCAGTCATTGGGTATTGGTACGGTCTATCAGGAGGTCAATCTATTACCTAACCTGTCCGTTGCGGCAAATCTATTTATTGGCCGTGAGCCCACTCGCTGGGGCATCGTGGATCAACATAAAATCCTGCGTCAGGCCGAAGCGCTTTTATTGAATTATGGGCTGATGATCGATGTTAGCCATCCGCTTGGTAATTACTCCATCGCAGTTCAACAAATTGTAGCGATTGCCAGAGCTATCGATCTTTCCGCTAAAGTTTTAATTCTTGATGAGCCCACTGCAAGCCTTGATGCAAAAGAAGTCGATATGCTGCTGGATATATTGCGGAAGTTGCGCGATCGCGGAATCGGAATGATATTTGTGACGCACTTTCTGGATCAGGTTTACCGCATTAGCGACAGAATTACCGTTTTACGCAATGGACGGCTAGTTGGAACATTGCCTGTTGCGGAATTACCACGTATTGAATTAGTCCAAATGATGCTGGGGCATAGTTTTGATGAAACGTTACTGAAGCGTAGCAAACATAGTGACGTCTCAGGGGAGCCCATCGTGCAGTTTAAACATTATGGTCGGCGTGGCTTGATTAATGACTTCGAGCTTTCCGTGCGCCCGGGAGAAATCGTTGGCCTTGCTGGTCTACTGGGTTCCGGTCGGACAGAAACCGCGCAGCTGATATTTGGTATTAATGTGCCTGATGCTGGAGAAGCAAGCGTTGATGGTAAACAAGTCAGTATTCGCACACCGCGTGCAGCAGGAAAGCTCGGCTTTGGCTATTGCCCTGAGGATCGTAAGACTGACGGCATTGTCGGTGCAGCAACGGTACGAGAGAACATCATTCTGGCGCTTCAGGCGCAGCGCGGCTGGCTGAAGCCTATTTCCCTACGTGAGCAAACCCGTATTGCTGAAAAATTTATCAGCCTGTTAGGGATTCGTACGCCCAGTCCAGAGCAGGAAATTCAGTATCTATCGGGTGGGAATCAGCAAAAAGTCCTGCTATCGCGCTGGCTGGCGACAGAACCGCGCTTCTTGATTTTGGATGAACCAACACGAGGGATCGATGTCGGTGCACATGCTGAAATTATTCGCCTGATCGAAAAACTGTGTGAGCAGGGGATGGCTTTACTCGTGATCTCTTCTGAATTGGAAGAACTGACCGGTTATGCGGATCGCATCATTGTGCTGCGTGACAGGCAGCACGTTGCGCATCTCGAACATAATGAGATCTCGGTTGCCGCAGTGATGCAGGCAATCGCAGTACAAACGGGAGCAGCTGATGACAGACAATAACGTCAAACCTGCCAAAAAAGTCCGCCTAACGTTCACCAAAGGGGTGCCACAGCTTCTCGCGCTCGTTGCCATCTTGTTGATTGATAGCATGGTCGCGCCCAACTTCTTCTCCCTCCACATTCAGGATGGGCGCTTGTTCGGTAGCCTTATCGACATCCTTAACCGCGGTGCACCCGTTGCGCTGCTGGCATTAGGTATGACGTTGGTGATTGCCACCGGCGGTATCGACTTATCGGTGGGCGCAGTTATGGCGATTGCTGGAGCGACGGCCGCAACACTGACCGCTGCTGGTCATCCACTCCCTTCTGTATTACTGATTGCTCTATTGGTTGGTGCGCTGTGTGGGCTATGGAACGGTTTTCTGGTTGCGGTGTTACAGATTCAGCCGATTGTAGCGACGTTAATGCTGATGGTTGCCGGGCGAGGCATTGCTCAGCTGATTACCGAAGGTCAAATTATCACGTTTGATAACGCCGGGTTGGCTAAGCTGGGCAGCGGAACCCTGTTCTATCTACCCATGCCAGTGATTATTGCCTGCGTAATGCTGTTGGCGCTGTGGATTTTGACGCGTAAAACGGCGCTTGGGCTATTTATCGAGTCTATCGGTATTAATTTGCGATCGGCCCGCAACGCTGGCGTGAGTACGAAGCTGGTATTGGTCGCAGCTTATGTCATATGCGGCGTGTGTGCGGCCGTAGCGGGCGTTATCGTCACGGCAGATATCCGCGGGGCGGATGCGAACAACGCGGGCCTCTGGCTGGAATTAGACGCGATTCTGGCTGTGGTGATTGGTGGCGGTTCGCTACTTGGGGGCCGTTTTAATTTGCTGCTCTCTGTCGTCGGTGCCTTGATTATTCAGAGTATGAATACTGGCATCCTGCTGTCTGGCTATCGGCCGGAATTCAACCTGGTTCTGAAGGCACTCGTCGTTCTGCTGGTTTTGGTTATGCAATCCCCGCGTATTTCGCTGCATCACTTGTTCAGGAGGAAAACATAATGTTGAAACGCCATTTCCCCCTGTTGATGACGATTCTGGTCTTTATTGCTGGCTATTTATTCTGTCTCAGCCAGTTTCCTGGTTTTGCTTCGACGCGAGTGTTCTTTGATTTACTGACGGATAACGCTTTTCTGGGGATCGTGGCGGTTGGGATGACGTTTGTCATCCTGTCTGGCGGGATCGATCTCTCTGTTGGGTCAGTCATTGCATTTACCGGTGTGTTACTGGCCAAATTGATCGGTACGTATGGCATTGATCCTTTCTTTGCGTTCGCAATAGCGCTGGTGATGGGCGCAATGTTTGGTGGGTTGATGGGATGGATTATCGACACGCTGAAATTGCCTGCTTTTATTATTACGCTGGCAGGTATGTTCTTTGTCCGAGGAATGAGTTTTATCGTCTCACAGGAGTCGATTCCAATCGATCATCCGGTCTATAGCCAACTGGCGGGTTTAGCATGGCGCATGCCGGATGGGGGAAGGTTTACCTTTCTGGCGTTAGTGATGTTGATTGTGGTGCTGTTGGGGATTGTGATAGCGCATCGAACCCGTTTCGGTAACCGTGTTTATGCGATTGGTGGTAGCAGCTATTCTGCGGAACTGATGGGGGTGCCTGTCAGGCGAACTACGATTCATATCTACATGCTTTCCAGTACGTTAGCGGTGCTGTCAGGTATTGTGTTCTCTCTCTACACCTCTGCGGGTTATGCTCTGGCGGCAAGTGGTGTGGAGTTGGATGCCATCGCAGCTGTCGTGATTGGTGGCACACTACTGACCGGCGGTGTTGGTACCGTATTGGGAACCCTATTTGGCGTACTGATTCAGGGCCTGATTCAAACGTATATCACGTTTGACGGGACCTTGAGCTCATGGTGGACAAAAATCGTCATTGGTTTCCTGTTGTTTGCTTTCATTGGGTTACAGAAAGCATTAAGCACATTCTGGTTAGCCAGACGTGCTTAAGTTGGTCGTGAGCAAAATCGCTCATGGATTAATCACAATAGGCGTTTTCAGCAACTGACGAATCATCGTCTGTTGATCGCTGTTTTGTAACCAAACAGCGTAAAACGGGCGCACGACGGGCTGACTGTCGCCGACTATCCGCAGGTTGGAGTAGGTTTGTAACCAATGGCTGGGTAAAAACGCGCAGCCGCCGGTTGTTTCAAGCAATTGACGGGTTAACTGGGCCGACGTTGTTGTCAAAACAGGAAGCTGATCGCTGGTTAATAGGCGGTGTTCCTGCTGATGAAAGTCTGCGCCCCACTCCAATTTTATATAAGGCAGTTCCTGTCCGGGTGGGTGCGCTTCTGCTGCAAACAGCGAAAGGGAGAAATTGCCCAGCAGCTGGCTTGCCAATTCTTCCATTTTGGGCTGTTCGGTCGTAATCAACAGATCCAATTGACGCTCATGGAGTTGTTTTACCAGCGAGTGGCGTAAGGCAATGCGCGCTTCTAGTTGGAGCAGTGGGCGCTGTTGGTACAGCGATTGTAGCCAGGGAGTCAGATAGGCTTCCCAGAGCGACGCGGTTGCCCCTACCGAAAGCAGGCTGTGTTGTTGCGAGCGTGCGACCTCTTTTTTAGCGATCTGCCAGGTACCGATAAGGCTTTCTGCATAGGGCAGAAGCCGTTCGCCCGCGGGCGTCAGGCGTATATTGTTTCGATGGCGCGTGAACAGGTTGGCACCAAGCTGCGTCTCTAACTGGCGAATCCGAAAACTCACCGCTGACTGCGTGAGATACAGGGATTCGGCGGCACGGCCAAAGTGTCTTGTCCTGCTGACTTCCAGAAAGGTTTTTAGTAATTCGGTATCCACGCCCATCTCCAAAAAAATTTTGTCGTAATGATTTAAATGTTTTGTTTTACACAATGTCAAGCCTATCTAATACTCCGCGCCATAAACAACACGACCATAGAAGAATTAGGAGCGTGTAAGATGGCAGAAAGCTTCTCTACCACTAATCGTTTTTTTGATAACAAGTTCTACCCGCGTGGTTTTTCCCGACATGGCGACTTTACGATTAAAGAAGCACAATTGTTGGAGCGCCACGGTTACGCGTTTAACGAGCTGGATTTGGGTAAACGTGAACCAGTGACTGAGGAAGAGACATCGTTTGTTGCAATGTGCCGCGGCGAACGTAAAGCGGAAACGGAACTGGAAAAAATCTGGTCCAAATATCTGGATCGTATTCGTCGTCCTAAACGCTTCCATACGTTGTCTGGTGGTAAGCCGCAGATGGATGCAGTGGAAGAATACACTGAAAGCGATGATTAATTAAGAATGGGGCGTTAGCCCTGACGGCTCCCCATAAATAAAGACAGGCATAGAAGGTTGTGATCTACTTAGTGTTCCACCAAAAAGTAAGGTCACTCCTCTATGCCTGCTTCACAAGTTTGCCATAAATTTTTCAGTCAGTCCCTAAACTCACTTCATCAGTACCGTAAAAACGCCCTGCTCGATATGACCGTTGCCCTGACTCGTGGTGCTTCGCTCTCCCTTACCAGTATTGGCAGATACCTGCCTGGCTCGGCACGTGTTAAGCACAAGATTAAGCGTGTTGACCGGCATCTCAACAGCGACCTGATGTTCAGCGATATTCCCGCTGTCTACCAGCAACTTGTATCCCGTCTCACGCGCGATCTTTCATTATGCGTTATTGCTGTTGACTGGAGTGGCTATCCATCATCGGAACTCAGCGTTTTACGGGCAAGTTTATTATGCGATGGCAGAGCTATCCCGCTGATGAGTAAAGTCGTTTCCTCTCAATACCAGAATAACTCTACCGTCCAGAACGACTTTCTCGATCAGATGGCTGCCGCCATCGGCAAAGATAAACAGGTCATTGTCGTGACCGATGCAGGCTTTCGTAGCAGCTGGTTTCACCATATTCGCTTTCTGGGCTGGCATTTTGTCGGACGTGTCAGAGGTAGCCTCTACTTTCAGATAGCCGGGGATGAAGGATGGCAGATGGCGCGGGATATCACGTCAGTTGCTAAGCCATGCTATCTGGGATTTGGGCGACTGGCGCGCAGCGCCAGCCGTGACTGCCTCGGGCATTTCTATACGGTTCATAAGCGGGCCACGGGCAGGAAAGGCAGCCAGCGCTTCCCTAAAACGGACAGGATGTACCGTAAAAATGCGCGCGAACCGTGGCTGCTTTTTACCAGCCTGATGGGATATAAACCACGTGAGATAGTCAAAATTTACAGTCGCCGTATGCAGATAGAGCAGAACTTTAGAGATGAGAAAAGTGAACGTTATGGCCTGGGGCTGCGGGCAAGTAAAAGCCGGGGAGAAAAGCGACTATCCGTGCTTTGTCTGGTCGCAACGCTCTACAGCATCATCATGTGGCTGACGGGATACTACCTTGAAAGTAAGGGGATAAATCGATGGTTTCAGGCGAACAGTGAGAAATCACGAAGGGTATTGTCGTATCTGACGTTGAGTGAAAATGTCATCCGGCAGTCGCCGGGACTCCTGTCGGGAATGAACCCCGACAGGGTTTATGCAGACATAGTGAGAGCCTATCGAAACATCATCATGGTGTATTGATGATGTTTCTGGGGATCCCTCAGGGCGTTAGCCCCATTTCCTTTTGTGACGAACCCATATAGCGCTCTCGCTATTCAAGGCTTTTGTGGAGCTGGATGAGCAATCGATCCATACAGCGATAGCTCAGCGCTTCGGCAAGGTGTTTTCTCTCAATGTTGTCCCGATCGCCGAGGTCAGCGATCGTGCGCGCGACTTTCAATATCCTGTGCCACGCACGTACGGATAAGCCAAGTTTGTTCATCACCTCTTCCAAATAGGTCGCATCAGCCATCTCCAATCCGCAGTGTTTTTCTATTTCACGTGAAGTGAGTAGTGCGTTGATTTTATTTGCCCGCTTCAGCTGTATTTGCCGTGCGGTCAGCACGCGTTCGCGAATCGTCGCGCTGCTTTCGCCTTGATAATGTTGCTGAGATAAAACCCCTGGTGGTAGCAAAGGAACTTCGATTGAAAGGTCAAAGCGATCCAAAAAGGGACCGGAAAGTTTGCTGAGATAGCGCAGTATTTGTTGTGCTGGCAATCGGTTATGAATGCCCTGATAGTGTCCTGATGGACTGGGATTCATTGCGGCAACGAGCTGCACGCGTGCTGGGTAGCATACTTTGGCCCGCGTGCGGGAAATGATAATTTCACCGGACTCCAGAGGCTCTCGTAGTGAGTCCAGGACGCGCCGCTCAAACTCTGGTAATTCATCCAGAAACAGCACTCCATTGTGGGCGAGCGAGATTTCTCCAGGTTTGGGCAGCGACCCTCCGCCCACGAGTGCAGCCATCGAGGAACTATGGTGAGGCGCTCTGAATGGCCTAGCCCGCCAGTGCGTCATGGTGGCATCAATGTTGATTAGGCTGTTGATGGCGGCGCTTTCCAGCGCTTCTTCATCGCTTAACGGCGGCATCAGATTGCCTAATCGACTCGCCAGCATGGTTTTCCCTGTTCCCGGTGGCCCTAGCAAGAGCAGGTTATGACCGCCTGCCGCCGCGATTTCCAACGCGCGTTTAGCTTGCTCCTGACCGATGATATCTTTCAGATCGAGCGTATCTTCCCCTATCTGTGGAACGGGCGTCATGTCGGAACAACTGAGCAATTCCTCTTCTCCGCTGAGAAAAGCACACACGTCCAACAAATGCCCGGCCATTAGCGCTTCACCCTGCGGTATCAGCGTCATCTCCCGTTTATTGTCATCTGGCAGGATAAGCTGGCGGCCTGACTTGATGGCTTCTAATGCGGCGGGAATCGCGCCATTGACGCCACGTAAGGTGCCAGACAGACCGAGTTCGCCAAGAAACTCGTAGCGGCTTAGCTTTTCACCATCGATTTGTTCTGAGGCCGCCAGAATCGCCAGAGCAATCGGCAGATCGTAGCGTCCCCCTTCTTTTGGCAGGTCTGCGGGAGCGAGATTGACCGTGATGCGCTTTGCTGGAAAGGTAAATCCGCAATTGATGAGTGCGCTGCGCACGCGATCGCGCGCTTCCTTGACGGTGGTTTCAGGTAAGCCCACCAGTGTTAGGGCCGGCAGCCCACTGCTGATGTGAACTTCGATATAAACGTCCGGTGCTTGTACACCAATCATTGCCCGAGTATAGGTAACTGCCAATGACATGCTATTTCCCCTTTGCTGATGGTTTGCATCATGTCTGGCAAGGGAGAAGAAGTAGAGACCGTCTTCGCCACTCTGCGCGGCGGTGTCATGAAATAATTCTCTGTTGCAGTAATGAATAAAATTTGTGCGCGATGTGCCGCAATTATGTAGGGTGAACCGATCGCTTAACGCTATCCAATGATCGACGACCCCCGCTTTCATCTGCCATGTTTCTCGGACAACGCTCATTTTTACGCCAATGAGAGAAAATAATTTGGTGTGCTTTTACCTTATGATTACGTTGTATTTTTTTCCGTATCATAGGTAATCCTTACAGGTGGCAATGAAAAAAAATGGTTGTCAGGCCATGTCTGACTGTGATAACTCTGTAGGCATTCGTTCGACATAAGATTAATGAACAACCTATTATGAAAGCCCTATCCCTAGTGATTAGCCTAGTCGTGATTAGCGTGGTGGTGATTATTATCCCACCGTGCGGGGCTGCACTTGGACGAAGAATGGCTTAGAAATCAAGGCCTAATTCAAGAAAACCCCCGCACCGAAAGGTCGGGGGTTTTTTGTTGGGCGTAATCTATAACGGAAAGGAACAGAAAATGAACATCAGCATAAAATTCTGTTATTCCCATAAGATGTCGGGGAAATAACTATGAATGGAGCACAGTGGGTGGTTCAAGCGTTGCGAGCGCAGGGAGTGGAAACCGTTTTTGGTTATCCGGGGGGCGCGATAATGCCAGTCTATGATGCACTTTATGACGGCGGCGTTAAACACCTGCTGTGTCGCCACGAGCAAGGCGCGGTGATGGCGGCGATTGGCTATGCTCGCTCCACGGGCAACGTGGGCGTCTGCATTGCGACATCTGGCCCAGGAGCGACGAACCTGATCACTGGTTTGGCCGATGCGCTGCTGGATTCTGTCCCTGTGGTCGCGATCACCGGGCAGGTGGGATCGGCGCTGATTGGCACTGATGCTTTCCAGGAGATCGACGTGCTGGGGCTGTCGCTGGCCTGTACGAAACACAGTTTTCTGGTTGAGTCTCTCGAATCACTGCCGGAAGTGATGGCAGAAGCGTTCGCGATTGCCAACAGTGGTCGTCCAGGCCCTGTTCTGGTCGATATTCCTAAAGACATTCAGCTGGCAGTGGGGGATTTCACTCCAAACTTTGCGCCTGTTGTTAACGATGTCGATTTCCCCGAGCAAGATATTGCGCAGGCGTACGCTCTGCTGGCGAAAGCGCAAAAACCGGTGCTGTACGTTGGCGGTGGGGTCGGCATGGCGAATGCGGTTCCGGCACTGCGTGAATTCCTGAACGTAACGGATATCCCTTCCGTTTCTACCCTGAAAGGGCTGGGTGCCGTGGATGCCAATCATCCCTATTACCTCGGTATGATTGGTATGCACGGCACGAAGGCGGCGAACCTGATTGTGCAGGAGTGCGATTTGTTAATCGCGGTCGGGGCGCGTTTTGATGACCGCGTGACCGGCAAACTGAACGCCTTCGCGCCTCACGCCAGTGTTATTCATATGGATATCGACCCAGCAGAATTGAGCAAATTGCGTCATGCTAATGTCGCGTTGCAAGGCGATCTGAAAGCGATATTACCCGCGCTGCAACAGCCGCTGAACGTCAGCGCGTGGCGCCAGCAGGCGACCATGATGAAGGCGGAATACCCGTGGCGTTATGATCATCCTGGCCAGGCGATTTATGCGCCTGCGTTGCTGAAAACGATTTCTGAACGAATGGATGCAGACACTGTGGTCACAACCGATGTGGGCCAGCACCAGATGTGGGCTGCACAGCATATGACGTTCAGCCGTCCTGAAAATTTCATTACCTCCAGCGGCCTCGGTACGATGGGCTTCGGCGTACCCGCTGCGGTAGGCGCACAGGTTGCGCGCCCGGACGACATGGTTATCTGCATTTCCGGCGACGGATCTTTCATGATGAACGTTCAGGAATTGGGCACCATCAAACGAAAACGGCTGCCGTTGAAGATCGTACTGCTGGATAACCAGCGGTTAGGCATGGTGCGCCAGTGGCAGCAGTTATTCTTTGATGAACGCTACAGTGAAACCGACCTCTCCGATAACCCTGATTTCCTGACGCTGGCAAGCGCGTTTGATATCCCCGGCCAGCGCATCACCCGTAAAGATCAAATTGATGTCGCGCTGGATGCCCTGTTTAACAGCGAAGGACCCTATTTATTGCACGTATCGATTGATGAATACGAAAACGTTTGGCCACTGGTCCCGCCGGGTGCGGGCAACGAAACGATGCTTGATAAAACCAAGTAAGGCTCGATAAAACCAAACTAAGCTCGACAAAACCGAACAATGGCCGACTTACACAGAATAAGTGCTGGAGACAACAGAATGACACACCATCAACTTTCGATTCAGGCGCGCTTTCGTCCCGAGGTTCTGGAGCGTGTATTGCGTGTTACCCGCCATCGCGGTTTCAAAGTTTGCGCGATGAATATGGTGCAAACCACCAATGCCGATCACATTAATATTGAACTGACCGTTGCCAGCCATCGTTCGGTAGATTTATTGTCAACGCAATTGAGCAAGCTGTTGGATATTGCCTGCGTTGATATTCAACCGATGACGACATCACAGCAGATCAGCGCCTAACGCAAAAGAGTAAGGAAAAAGAAGAATGACAAAAAAAGCGGATTACATTTGGTTCAATGGTGAGATGGTTCCATGGGCTGAAGCAAAAGTACACGTCATGTCGCATGCCCTGCATTATGGCACCTCGGTCTTTGAAGGCGTTCGTTGCTACAATTCACATAAGGGCCCGGTGGTTTTCCGTCACCGTGAGCACATGCAACGTCTGCGTGATTCGGCAAAAATCTATCGTATGCCCGTCGCGCAAAGCGTAGATGAGCTGATGGAAGCCTGTCGTGAAACGCTGCGTAAAAATAACCTGACCAGCGCCTATATTCGTCCACTGGTGTTCATTGGTGATGTGGGGATGGGTGTTAACCCGCCAGATGGTTATCAAACCGATGTGATCATCGCAGCCTTCCCGTGGGGCGCGTATCTGGGTGAAGAGGCGCTGGAAGCAGGCATCGATGCGATGGTGTCGTCCTGGAATCGCGTGGCGGCGAATACCATTCCAACCGCCGCAAAAGCGGGTGGCAACTATCTGTCCTCCCTGCTGGTGGGTAGCGAAGCGCGTCGCCACGGCTATCAGGAAGGGATCGCGTTGGATGTCCACGGCTATGTTTCCGAAGGTGCGGGTGAGAACTTGTTTGAAGTGAAGGACGGTATTATCTTCACGCCGCCGTTTACCTCTTCGGCGCTGCCGGGTATTACGCGTGACGCTATCATCAAACTGGCGAAAGACGCAGGATATGAAGTGCGTGAGCAAGTGTTATCCCGCGAGTCACTGTATCTGGCCGATGAAGTCTTCATGTCCGGTACTGCGGCAGAAATTACCCCCGTGCGTAGCGTCGACGGCATTCAGGTCGGTGCTGGTAAACGCGGCCCAGTCACCAAAGCCTTGCAGCAGGCGTTCTTTGGCCTCTTTACGGGTGAAACCGAAGATAAATGGGGCTGGTTGGATCCGATAAATCGTTAAATTATATACCCTAAATAGTTCGAGTTGCAGGACAAAACGTGTTCGTTTTGAATAACGCAAAGCGTTAGCCCTTTAGGGCGATGCTCAGTCATGAGCATCGTAACGCGGCGACGCAGAGAATCCTCAGGAGCTTACATCAGTAAGTGACTGAGGTGAGCGAGGAATGCCAACGCACATGCAGCTTGAAATATGACGGGTATAGAGACAGACAGTCAGGCGGTGATACGTTCCGTCATCGCCAAATTCGTAATTTTTGGAGTAAAAGAGCATGCCTAAGTACCGTTCAGCCACAACCACACACGGCCGCAATATGGCGGGTGCCCGAGCCTTGTGGCGCGCCACCGGGATGACCGACGACGATTTTGGTAAACCGATTATCGCGGTGGTTAACTCCTTCACCCAATTCGTGCCGGGCCATGTGCACTTGCGCGATCTGGGGAAACTGGTTGCCGAGCAGATCGAAGCCTCCGGCGGCGTCGCGAAAGAATTTAACACCATTGCGGTTGATGACGGTATCGCGATGGGGCACGGCGGTATGCTCTATTCCCTGCCTTCCCGTGAACTGATCGCCGACTCCGTGGAATACATGGTCAATGCCCACTGTGCGGATGCAATGGTGTGTATTTCCAACTGCGACAAAATCACCCCAGGGATGTTAATGGCGTCGCTGCGCCTGAATATTCCGGTGATTTTTGTTTCTGGTGGCCCGATGGAAGCAGGGAAAACCAAGCTTTCCAACCAAATTATCAAGCTCGATCTCATCGATGCCATGATTCAAGGTGCAAACCCTAACGTCAGCGATGCCGACAGTGAGCAAATTGAACGTTCCGCCTGTCCGACCTGTGGATCTTGTTCAGGGATGTTCACGGCGAACTCCATGAACTGCCTGACCGAAGCCTTGGGGCTCTCTCAACCAGCCAATGGTTCATTGCTTGCGACACATGCCGATCGTAAGGAGCTGTTCCTGAACGCGGGCACGCGCATCGTGGGTCTGGCGAAACGCTATTACGAGCAGGATGATGCAAGCGTATTGCCACGCAACATCGCTAACAAAGCCGCGTTTGAAAACGCCATGATTCTGGATATCGCCATGGGCGGTTCCACCAATACCGTATTGCACCTGCTGGCCGCGGCGCAGGAAGGTGAAATTGATTTCACCATGTCTGATATCGACCGCCTTTCACGTAAGGTGCCACACCTGTGTAAAGTCGCGCCTAGCGGTCAGAAATACCATATGGAAGACGTACACCGTGCTGGTGGGGTTATCGGTATTTTGGGCGAGCTGGACAGAGCCGGTCTGCTGAACCGTGAAGTCAACAACGTGCTGGGTAAAACGCTGCCGGAAACGCTGGAAGCCTACGATGTGATGCTGACGAAAGATGAAAGCGTGAAGCGTATGTATTCTGCTGGCCCAGCGGGTATCCGTACGACTAAAGCGTTTTCTCAGGATTGTCGCTGGGATTCACTGGATACCGATCGTCAGGAAGGCTGTATTCGCTCGCGTGAATATGCTTACAGTCAGGATGGCGGGTTGGCCGTGCTGTACGGCAACATTGCGCTAGATGGTTGCATCGTGAAAACCGCAGGCGTTGATAAAGATAGCCTGATTTTCCGCGGCCCGGCAAAAGTCTACGAAAGCCAGGACGACGCGGTAGCAGCGATTCTGGGCGGAAAAGTCGTGGCGGGCGATGTGGTGGTTATCCGTTACGAAGGGCCGAAAGGTGGGCCGGGAATGCAGGAAATGCTGTACCCGACGACCTACCTGAAATCGATGGGATTGGGTAAAAGCTGTGCGCTGATCACCGACGGACGCTTCTCCGGCGGCACCTCTGGCCTGTCTATCGGCCATGCGTCTCCTGAAGCTGCAAGCGGTGGCACTATTGGTCTGGTGAAGGATGGCGACATGATTGCCATTGATATTCCTAACCGCAGTATTGCGCTGGATGTCGCGGAGAATGAACTGGCAATCCGCCGTGAAGTGGAAGAGGCGAGAGGCGAGCAGGCCTGGACGCCACATAACCGTGAACGTCAGGTATCTTTTGCGCTGCGTGCGTATGCCATGCTGGCAACCAGCGCAGATAAAGGCGCTGTGCGGGATAAAAGCAAGCTGGGAGGCTAATGCTGATGGCTGTGTCACAACCTCTTCCTGCCGCGCCGGGAGGCGCGGAATACCTGCGGGCGATCTTGCGGTCGCCAGTGTATGAAATCACGCAGGTCACACCGCTGGAGAAGATGGATAAGATCTCTTCGCGGCTGGGTAATGTCATTCTGGTAAAACGTGAAGACAGACACGCGGTGCACAGTTTCAAGCTGCGTGGCGCGTACGCGATGATGGCGGGTCTGAGCGATGAGCAAAAATCACACGGTGTGGTAACGGCATCAGCCGGTAACCATGCGCAGGGTGTTGCACTTTCCTCCAGCAAACTGGGGATTAAATCGCTGATTGTGATGCCGGTAGCGACGGCTGATATCAAGGTGGACGCGGTGCGGGGTTTTGGCGGCGAAGTGCTGCTACACGGCGCCAACTTTGATGAAGCCAAGGCCAAGGCTATTGAGCTGTCAGAGCAGGAGCATATGACCTTTCTGCCGCCGTTCGATCATCCTGCGGTGATTGCCGGGCAGGGCACGCTGGCGATGGAACTACTACAGCAGGATGCGCATTTGGACCGCGTGTTTGTGCCGGTTGGTGGTGGTGGCTTGGCGGCAGGTGTTGCCGTGCTGATCAAACAGCTGATGCCGCAGATTCAGGTGATTGGCGTGGAAGCGGAAGATTCCGCCTGTCTGCGTGCTGCACTGGATGCGGGTCAACCGGTCGATCTGGCTCGTGTCGGGCTGTTTGCCGAAGGCGTGGCGGTGAAACGTATCGGCGATGAGACTTTCCGCCTGTGTCGGGAATATCTGGATGACGTGATTACTGTCGACAGCGATGCCATTTGTGCGGCAGTGAAAGATCTGTTCGAAGATGTCCGTGCGATTGCTGAACCCTCTGGGGCGTTAGCCTTGGCGGGGATGAAAAAATACATCCAACAGCATCAGATTAAGGGCGAGCGTCTGGCACATATTCTGTCCGGTGCAAACGTCAACTTCCACGGGTTACGTTACGTTTCCGAGCGTTGCGAGCTAGGTGAACAGCGTGAAGCCTTGCTGGCCGTGACGATCCCCGAGAAACAGGGAAGCTTCCTGAAGTTTTGCCAACTGTTGGGCGGCCGTTCTGTTACCGAGTTCAACTATCGCTACGCGGATGCCAAAGACGCCTGTATTTTTGTCGGTGTGCGTTTGACGCGCGGCTATGCGGAACGGCAGGAGATCATCGCCGAGCTGTCCGCAGACGGTTATGAAGTGGTGGATTTGTCCGATGATGAAATGGCGAAGCTGCACGTTCGCTATATGGTCGGCGGACGCCCTTCCAAACCACTCCAGGAACGGTTGTATAGCTTTGAGTTCCCAGAGTCGCCGGGCGCATTACTGAAATTCCTGCATACGCTGGGGGCGCACTGGAATATTTCTCTGTTCCATTACCGCAGCCACGGTACGGATTTTGGCCGCGTGTTGGCTGCGTTCGAACTGAATGCGGGCGATCGGGAATTCGAGCAGCACCTACAGGCGCTGGGCTATGAATGCCACGACGAAACCAATAACCCAGCGTTCCGCTTCTTTTTAGCAGGTTAATTGCTGAGTGTTCCCCTAACGCCGCCGATGGTGTTTCACCGTCGGCGGCGTTATCTTTAATGCTATCTGACAGCAACAGGGATGGCATCTCTTTATGGCAACGCAGTTCACAGGTTTTCTCAAGCGGGTTTAACGTTTCTTCAGCAGTTTTCTCAAGGCGTTGTTGAATAAATCTAATTGCAGTGTGTTATTAATTTAAAATCAATTATTCATTTTTTCTAATTCCTTTAAATATTGCTAATTATTATTTTCTAGGTTAGTTTGATGAAACGTGGAATAACACATGGAGACCGAGTATGAAAAATAAAGAAAAACTTGCCATTCAGTTAAATGAACAATTAAAAAGTAGCCTTATTAATAGTTCGTTACCTCCTGAAGAAATACTCGCATTGATGATGAAGCTATGCCTTTCTCTGATGCAGGTGACTCAAAGTAATCTTGTGGAAATGAAGACGTCAGATGGGCGAAAACTTTCACTCAAGCTCGATACGCCATCAGTGCATTAACAATATTTACTCTTAGAGGCCGCTAGAAATGTCGAGTATTATCTATTTAGAATTGACGGGCGATAAACAGGGGTTAATTTCTTCTGGTTGTTCAACATTACAATCAATTGGTAATAGAAGTCAAATTGGTCATGAAGATCAAATTCAAGTATTAAGTTTAAACCATTCAATGAGTCATGATGATAATCTATCTTGTCATCCCGTTGAAATAATTAAACTTATCGATAAGTCGTCACCGTTGCTTGGCGTTTCTACCTCTTCCAATGAAAAGCTAAGTGCAAATTTCTTTCTGTATAGGATAAATTCCGCCGGGCAACTTGAGCTGTTTTATGTCATTAAGTTAACAGATGCTCGCATTGTTGACATTTCTTGTCACTATCCACATTCGATTAATGATAATGACGTCATGCCATATGAGAAGGTTTTATTAAAATATAATTCCATATCATGGGAGCACAAAGTTGCGGGAACATCAGGTTATAGTATCTGGAATGATAGTGGTATTTAGTTTTATTTGGTAATAGAACATTCAGCCATTGATAATTATGTTATTCATGGCTGCTTTTATTAACTAATTCATCACTAACCTGAAGAGATGCTAATTAGCTTCGCACATTGGTGCTTATTAATAAAAAGGAATTTACTCAATGCTAAGAGTACCTCAAGGACAAATAACCTTTGATGGCGAAGGGAATGATGTTCCCAATAGCCCTTTTTTTAGCCGAGTCGTTCACTGGCCAGGAAATCCTGAATCAGGTGTGACTCTGGGGCGGGGTTATGACATGGGGAAGAGAACCAAGGGCGAAATTTATTCGGATATGCTCAGAATTGGTATTGGAAGTGAAAAAACGAGTTTAATAGTGACGGCGGCTGGATTAAAGAGCAGTGCTGCCGCCACTTTCGTGAAAGAGTACAAAGGAAAAATTGGTGTGATTACACATCAACAGCAGGTGGATTTGTTTAATATGATTTATGGTGGGTATATAAAAATAGCGAAAAATCGATACGCAGATTATTCCGCTAATGTACCTGATAGGGCGAACTGGAATGAGCTTCACCCTGCTATCAGAGATATTCTGGTGGATCTTGCCTATCAAGGGATTCCTGGAAGGAAGACGATTCCTGTTGCCGCAAAAAATGATATCGATCTGTTAATAAAGTTTATAGAGAATGAGCCTGAGTTGCTAAAATATGAGGCTGCAAGAAATCGAGCGGGCTATTTAAGGATGAAAAAATGAAAAATGTCTATTTATGTATGTTGATGCTATTTTCTGTGAACGGTATATCGCCTGCGTTTGGCGAGATTTACTGGAGCAAACTGGACGTAATGGAAAAAACGCTATGTAAAGATCTGATGAAAGAGGGCGGTTATAATAAAGTTGATCTATGTATTAATCTGATGCTCTCGGATTCGACAGAAAAACTGGAGAAGAGGAATAAAGAAATAACAGATGATTTATCTAAACTTGAATCTTTTGAAAATTTTGAAGATCTTTCTAAGTTTTTAAAGATGGAGCAAGCTGCGTGGAAAGATTATATTGATAGCCGTTGTTCATATAAACAATTGGTATTCATAAAAGATAGTCCTATTTATTTTTCCAGTCATCGTCTTTGCCATGCTGTAGAAAATTACAGACGGATCGAGTCGCTAGAAGGTGAGCTTAATATCCCTTAATGCTCATCCTTTGGATAAGTGTGTCACGCCGCCGATGGTGTTTCATAGACGGCGTAAATAAAATAGAGACTGATGCTTATTTATTGAGATTTGAGGCAGGAAGAAATCGAGCGGGTTATTTAAGGATGAAAAAATGAAAAATGTCTATTTATGTATGTTGATGCTATTTGCGGTGAACGGTATATCGCCTGCATTTGGTGAGATTTACTGGAGTAAATTAGATTCGATGGAAAAAATATTATGTAAAGATATTATGAAAGGGAAAAGCTATCACGAAGTGGATATTTGTATTGAGCGAATGCTTGCCGATTCTACAGAAAAACTAGAACAAAAAAATAAAGAAGTAATAAGCTTTCTGTCCACACTTATTACTATGGAAGATGAGGAAGATGCCGTTAAGCTTTTCAAGAAGGATCAAGCAGCTTGGGTAAATTATGTTACTCATCGTTGTGCATATAAGGGGTTTGACTACGAAAAAGATAGTCCTATTTATTTTGCTGGTAAAAGCCTTTGCGAGGCGGTAGAGAATTACAGGCGGATCGAGTCGCTAGACGGTGAGCTCAATATCCCTTAATACTCATCCTTTAGATAAGTGTGTCACGCCGCCGATGGTGTTTCGCCGTCGGCGGCGTTATCTTTAATGCCATCTGACAGCAACAGGGATGGCATTTCTTTATGGCAACGCAGTTCACAGGTTTTTCTCAAGCGGGTTTAACGTTTCTTCAGCAGGTGCGTCAGTACAACGATAAAGCGTGGTTTGACGAGCACCGTGCGGTTTACGATGAGCAACTGGTTGCGCCGTTCCGCACGCTGGTGGATGAACTCAGTCTGACCATGTTGCAGATTGACGACCATTTTGAAACGCGTCCTGCCATCGGCAAAACGCTCTCCCGTATTCACCGCGACACGCGTTTTTCTCACGATAAATCACGTTATCGCAGCCATATGTGGCTCACTTTCAAACGTACTCGCAAAGACTGGACGGACGCACCGGTGTATTTCTTTGAAATCACACCAGATACCTGGCGTTACGGGCTGGGCTATTACAGCGCGACGCGTAATACGATGGACCTGTTCCGTCAGACGCTGCGCGGGAATCCGTCACAGTTTCTTGAAGTGGCGAGCTGTTTGGGCAATACCTTCACGCTGGAAGGCGAAAGCTACAAACGTCCGTTGATTAAAGGTCAGGAGCCGGAACTGGCTGACTGGTACAACCGTAAGTCGTTTGCCGCGATATGTACCCGACAGGATATGGACGCGCTGTTTTCCGGTGACCTGGTGACGGTTCTGTCACAAGGTTTTACCCAGCTTGAACCGCTCTATCATTACCTGATGAATGTTGAAACCATGAAGAAAGCCGCGCAGGAAACGGAGTCCGATACGCGGGCATTTTCGCCGGATAAGTGGTTTGAACGCTAGGGCCAAAGTGAGCCAACGCTACGGCGTTTTCTGCGGCTCCAGTGGGATTTTATCGCGCTCCAGCAAATAGTTAAACAGGTAACCTTCTTCCCGATTGCTGCCGAAGGTGGCGATTTGCAGATGATCATCGTCAATGCAGGTGAGCAGTAATTTCACCTGCTGGCCGAAGCTGCTTTCGCCTTTGCCAATCGCTTGTACATCGCTCATCTGACGAGCCGTGAAGGCAGAATCATCCAGCTTGTTACCGTAGCGGAATGCAATGGATGCGCCGCCCTCAATCTTGCCGCGCTGGTTGGTCATCGTCAGGCTGACGGCGTGGTAGGGCGCTTTCTGGTCATACATTTCCCGAAAATAATCACCCAACTCGCGGTACTCTTCGGCGGAAAGCCCTGACATCACATACTCATAGCTGAATGAACCGTGGAAGCAGGACGTATTTTTAACTGGCGTAATCGGCGAGGGGAGTGCGTGCTGCGCGATGTCATTCAGATAGCGCAGCCGATTTAACTGCTGCTGATAGCGCTGGCGTAGACAGTCTTCGTCTTTGCATTGATCGCGGGTGGTCAGCCAACTGCGTTGAAACTGGTTGAGCGTTTTTTCCCACGGTGCACTGTTATCGTACGCCGTCAGGAACGCGCGGGAGGTCTTCCATGTCTGCGCCAGTTCTTCATCCAACTGTCCGAGCAGCGGGCTGGCGCAAATTAACTTCTCCTGCGCTGAGGCGGCTTTTTCGCAGGGAAAACTGGCGGCTTGCGCAGTGTGGCTGAGGGCGGCCAACGTCACCCCAGCGGCGATGATGGCAGTGAAGGCTATCTTCATGGCGTGTCCTGTAATATGTCCCAAAAGGCGGCAATCAGCGGCTCGCTAAGCCGTTTTTTCTGTACGCACACGCCGAGTTCTAGCGGCTCCATCACCTGTTCGACAAAGACAGAAACGCGGTTGCGTACCGGTTCCGGGCTGTTCTCCAGCACGACGTTGGGAATCAGCGCGATGCCGCAGCCTAGCGCGACCATCGATACCATCGCTTCATGCCCAGAGATGGTGGCGTAAATTTGCGGATTGGTGATGTGGTTGCGTCGGAACCACAGATCGATGCGCTTACGTACTGGGCCGTGTTCCGGCAGGATGAACGGAACCTGCGACCAGTCTGGGTCTGCTTGCCGCACCAGCGACTGCACAGGGCAGGGAAGAGCTGGGATAATCAACGCCAGAGGCAGCTTATCGAGCGGCATGAAATCAACGCTGGCTGGGAGCGCCTCCGGGCGTCCTGCAATCCCCAAATCCCCGTCATTCGACTGAATTTTCTCCACGGCATCGGCGGCATCGCCGGTTGTCAGCTTAATTTCTACCAGCGGGTGCAGCGCCCGAAAGCGATCCAGAATCGGCGGCAGGTGGCTGTAGGCGGCGGTGACGGAACAGAAGATCCGCAGCTCGCCGCTTAATGATGGCCCATGCTGGTCTATCGTATGGCGTAGCTGCTGGTATTGCAGTAGCGTTTGCTGGGCGAACAGCTTTAGATGCTCTCCGGCATCGGTGAGCTGTACGGTACGGTTATCACGCAGAAACAGCGTCTGCCCTAAATCCTCTTCCAGCCGCTGAATTTGCCGCGACAGCGTGGATGGGCTGATGTGCATCGCCTTGGCGGTTCGGCCAAAATGCCGGCTTTCTGCGAGGTGCAGGAATAATTTTAGATCACGTAAATCCATGCGATGCAGGCCCCGTTTTTTATCTTGCAGCCGCTTTTTATCTTGCAACCGCTTTTGATCTTGCAAATAGTGCAATGTGACGTTGTTAATATATCAATTTAAGCAACGCAATTCCTGTCATATGATGGGGTCATAGTGAATTCCCATCTGGCGGGAATCCTTTTTACGAATAATAGACAAACAAAACCGTATACGGAGCACAACATGGCTAACTATTTCAACACATTAAACCTGCGTCAGCAGCTGGATCAATTGGGCAAGTGCCGCTTTATGGGGCGTGATGAATTTGCCGATGAGGCGAGCTACCTGAAAGGGAAAAAAGTGGTGATCGTCGGCTGTGGTGCTCAGGGTCTGAACCAGGGTCTGAACATGCGCGATTCTGGTCTGGATATCGCTTACGCCCTGCGTGCTGAAGCGATTGCCGAAAAACGCGCATCATGGCGCAAAGCGACCGAAAACGGCTTCACCGTTGGTACATACGAAGATCTGATCCCGCAGGCTGATCTGGTGGTTAACCTGACGCCGGACAAACAGCACTCCGCAGTGGTTCAGGCGGTACAACCGCTGATGAAACAGGGCGCAGCGCTGGGCTACTCTCACGGTTTCAACATCGTTGAAGTGGGCGAGCAAATCCGTAAAGACATCACCGTTGTGATGGTGGCTCCGAAGTGCCCAGGTACGGAAGTACGTGAAGAATACAAACGTGGTTTCGGTGTACCAACGCTGATCGCGGTTCACCCGGAAAACGATCCGAAAGGCGAAGGCATGGCCATCGCTAAAGCCTGGGCTGCGGCCACCGGCGGCCACCGTGCTGGCGTTCTGCAATCTTCTTTTGTTGCAGAAGTGAAATCTGACCTGATGGGTGAGCAAACTATTCTGTGTGGTATGTTGCAAGCGGGCTCGCTGCTGAGCTTCGACAAACTGGTTGCTGAAGGCACCGATCCGGCTTATGCAGAAAAACTTATTCAGTTCGGCTGGGAAACCATCACCGAAGCGCTGAAGCAAGGCGGGATCACGCTGATGATGGATCGCCTGTCTAACCCAGCGAAACTGCGTGCTTACGCACTGTCTGAGCAGCTGAAAGGCATCATGGCTCCGCTGTTCCAGAAACACATGGACGACATCATCTCCGGCGAATTCTCCAGCGGTATGATGGCTGACTGGGCGAACGATGACGTGAAACTGCTGACCTGGCGTGAAGAGACGGGCCAAACTGCATTCGAAAATGCACCGCAGTTCGACGGTAAAATCGCTGAGCAGGAATACTTTGATAACGGCGTGCTGATGGTTGCGATGGTGAAAGCGGGCGTTGAGTTGGCGTTTGAAACCATGGTGAGCTCTGGCATCATCGAAGAGTCGGCTTACTACGAATCACTGCATGAGTTGCCGCTGATCGCCAACACCATTGCGCGTAAGCGTCTGTATGAAATGAACGTGGTTATCTCTGATACCGCAGAATACGGTAACTACCTGTTCGCTAATGCTGCCGTTCCATTGCTGAAAGATGCGTTCATGGCCTCTCTGCAACCGGGCGATCTGGGCAAAGCGGTCGCGGGTACCGAAGTGGACAACGCACAGCTGCGTGATGTTAACGAAGCTATCCGTAACCACCCAATCGAAACCGTAGGCCACACGCTGCGCGGTTACATGAAAGACATGAAGCGTATCGCCGTTGCGGGTTAATGTTGTTTTGACGTTTACCGAAACACGATGATTTCTATGCTGCTCCCTTGGGGAGCAGCATTTTTTTATCCACGGTTATCCCTCACCTCGCGTTACTAGATCCTGTACTGGCCGTGTGTTGCGTGAGGCCAGCGCCAGCGCAGTAGTTAATTCTGCTTTTGTCATCCGTACGCAGTAAGACGGCATGTTTCTTTCAAAACGCCAGCCTTCAGACAAAGCACCAGCGTCTACCACATCAAATCCGAACGCGTCATAAAGCTCAGCCACCATCGCTTTTCCTTGAGGATCATCACCCGCAAGCGGTAGCGCTCGTCGATTAGGATGACCTGCGGATAAACCGTCTTTTTCCAGGTCCGTCATCGGGATCGCGTTAAATGCTTTGATGATTTTTGCACCGAGTAACGTCTCGGCCAGGAGTTCACTGGTCGTTGTTTTCTGTGCATCAAGCGTTATCACGCTGCCATCTCGTTCTGGGTAATAGTTGACGGCATCGATCGCTAACTTACCGTGTAATGCCTGCGCAGGAAGATTGCCGATAGCGGAGAGCGGAACCGCGATAACGACAATATCGCCAAACGCTGCGGCTTGTGTTGGGGTGCCAATGTCGCAGCCAATCATCGGCCGTAGGCTGAAAAGCGTTTGAGGGTCGCGTGAGTTGCTAAGCATGGTTTGATGTCCGGCTTGGATCGCCAGTTTAGCGATCGCCCGTCCGACAAAACCCGCGCCAATAATGCCAATTTTCATCTTTTTTCACCTTAATGGTTTTGAGATGAAAAGGTTAACCCTCTACTTTTTGAAGATAAAGTGTGTTATCTGAGAAGGATAAACAACAAAAATGAGGGAATCATGGATCGGTTTACCAGTATGAACATTTTTGTCAAAACTGTGGAGCTGGGATCTTTTGCTGCCGCCGCTGATGCGCTCACCCTTTCGCCACAGATGGTCGCAAAGTATGTGGCGTGGCTTGAGGCTCGGCTTGGTTCTCGGTTACTCAACCGTACGACCCGTCGTCAGAGCTTGACCGATGTCGGTCAGCGCTATTACGAACGCTGCAAAGTCGTTCTTGCTGAATTGCAGGCGGCGGATGATATTGCCCGGGAAATGCAGACGACGCCTTCGGGCATTATTCAGGTTAACGCCCCTGTAACCTGGGGATCGCATTTGCTTGCGCCGTTCATCACTCGTTATCTCGAACGTTATCCAGATACGCAGATCGCGTTAACGTTAAACGATCGTCAGGTTGACCCCATCGAAGAGGGGTTTGAAGTTGTTATCCGCATCGGAGAGTTGGCCGATAGTACGATGGTAGCCTGGCCGCTTCAGCCTTACTCGCTCATTGCCTGTGCATCGCCAGATTATGTGGCGCGCGCTGGTCTGCCTGATACGCCATCAAGCCTCGTCAATCATACGTGCCTGATTTATGGCGTGAAATCCGTCCTTACACCGTGCCGATGGATTTTTCAAAAAGAGGGAAAAACGGAAGAAGTCAGGCCGAAGGGCAGATTGTATGCAAATGACTGGAATGCGTTATTGCATGCCGCGATAGAAGGGTACGGCGTGACTCTTGGGCCAGAAGCGGTGTTGCGTAAGGAAATTCAACGTGGGCGTCTGATTCAGGTGTTGTCTGATTATGACGGGCCTGTGCGTCCCGTACATGTCATGGTGCCTTCTGTGAGGCGATTAACGGTCAAAGTGAAAACGTTTGTTGATGCGATCAGAACGAATTTCGGATAGTGGCGGTATGCTGCTTCTGCTTGATTGAAGCGGTCGGTAATCGCTTTTGATGGTGCTTTACCCAGCAGGCTGAGGATGAAAATAGTCAGGCAGTTGAAGATAAAACCGGAGATGATGGGCTGCAATCGCTCCATTTGCTAACAAGGTTGCACAAAGTTGCAACATGATTGATATTGGCGTTATCCCGATGTGCATCTTCTTATTACAGGAGTGGACTCTATGGGCTCTACCACGATGGGTGTAAAACTCGATGAGGAAACGCGCGAACGCATCAAGGCGGCAGCACAGCGTATTGATCGCACACCGCACTGGCTGATCAAACAGGCTATTTTCCATTACCTCGAACGCCTCGAAAGTGGCCTCGACACTCCTGAAACACCGCAATGGGCGAACGTCAGCCACATTGAAGCGGAAGAGATTATGCCGCAATCTCAGGAAGAAGAAACCCACCCACCCTTTCTTAATTTCGCTGAACATGTTCTTCCTCAGTCCGTTATCCGCGCCGCCATTACTTCTGTTTACCGCCGTCCCGAAAATGAATTGGTGCCTATCTTGCTTGAACAGGCAAGACTTACCGATGAAATGTCGCAGTTAACGCAGAAACTGGCTTATCAACTGGCAGAAAAGTTACGCGGTCAGAAAGCTGGAAGTGGGCGTGCGGGCATTGTGCAAGGGCTGCTACAGGAATTCTCACTTTCTTCTCAGGAAGGGGTGGCGTTGATGTGTTTAGCCGAAGCGCTGCTGCGTATTCCTGATAAACCCACGCGTGATGCGCTGATCCGCGACAAGATCAGTCGGGGAAATTGGCAGGCGCATCTTGGTCACAGTCCGTCTCTCTTTGTGAATGCTGCAACCTGGGGGCTGCTGTTTACCGGAAAGCTGGTGGCGACGCACAACGAAGTGAATCTTTCGAATTCGCTGAACCGCATTATCGGGAAAAGTGGTGAGCCGCTTGTCCGCAAAGGCGTCGATATGGCTATGCGACTGATGGGGGAGCAGTTTGTCACGGGGGAAACCATGGGTGAAGCGCTGGCGAATGCCCGAGAACGGGAGAGCAAAGGCTTCCGTTACTCCTACGATATGTTAGGTGAAGCCGCGCTGACGGAGCACGATGCTGCCGCCTATCTGACGGCCTATCAGCAGGCGATTCACGCTATCGGCAAAGCCTCGAACGGGCGCGGGATTTATGAAGGGCCGGGCATCTCCATCAAGCTGTCGGCGCTGCACCCGCGCTATAGCCGGTCACAGTATGACCGTGTGATGGAAGAGCTTTATCCACGTTTGTTGATGCTGACGCTGCTGGCGCGTCAGTACGATATCGGGATCAATATCGACGCAGAGGAAGCCGACCGACTGGAGATCTCGCTCGATCTGCTGGAAAAACTCTGCATGGAGCCACAGTTGGCGGGGTGGAACGGTATCGGATTTGTCATTCAGGCTTATCAGAAACGCTGCCCGTATGTCATCGATGCGCTGATTGAGCTGGCACAGCGCAGCCGTCGACGGCTGATGATTCGTCTGGTGAAAGGGGCGTACTGGGACAGCGAAATCAAGCGCGCGCAGGTTGACGGGCTGGAAGGCTACCCAGTTTACACGCGTAAGGTCTATACCGATGTGGCTTATCTGGCGTGCGCCCGCAAGCTGCTGGCCGTACCGAATCTGATTTACCCGCAGTTCGCCACGCACAACGCGCAGACGGTAAGCGCGATCTACCACATGGCGGGCAACAATTATTATCCCGGTCAGTATGAGTTTCAGTGCCTGCACGGCATGGGTGAACCGCTCTACGATCAGGTGGTGGGCGCGGTTGCTGACGGAAAATTGAACCGTCCGTGTCGTATTTATGCTCCGGTCGGAACCCATGAAACACTGCTGGCTTATCTGGTGCGACGCCTGCTGGAAAACGGCGCGAATACCTCATTTGTTAATCGCATTGCGGATACCTCAATGGCGCTGGAAACGCTGATTGCCGATCCGATTCGTGGCGTAGAGGCGCTGGCAAAAGTGGAATGGATCATGGGCGCACCGCATCCGAAGATTCCTCTGCCACGTCAGCTATATGGGCGGGAACGGCAAAATTCGAGCGGGCTGGATCTCTCGAACGAGCATCGGCTGGCTTCGCTCTCCAGCGCGTTGCTAAATCACGCGTCACAGCCGTGGTACGCCGTACCGATGATTGAGGGGGAAAGCGAGGCAAGTGAAGAAAGGCCTGTCGTGAATCCCGCCGATGTACATGATGTGGTGGGCTATGTTCGCGATGCCTCCGTGGCAGATGTTGAGCAGGCGGTAGAAGCCGCGGTGCATGCGGGCACTATCTGGTTTGCGACGCCGCCCGCAGAGCGTGCTGCGATATTGAATCAGGCTGCCTCACTGATGGAAAGGCAGTTGCAAAGCCTGCTCGGGCTGCTGGTGCGGGAAGCGGGTAAATCTTTCAGTAACGCGATTGCGGAAGTGCGTGAAGCGGTGGACTTCTTACGCTATTACGCCGCTCAGGTTCGGGACACGTTCACCAATGATACCTATCGTCCGCTGGGGCCAGTGGTTTGCATCAGTCCGTGGAATTTCCCGCTGGCGATCTTCACCGGAGAAATTGCTGCTGCGCTGGCGGCTGGAAACAGCGTGCTAGCGAAGCCCGCTGAACAGACACCGCTGATTGCGGCGCAGGCGGTGCGTATTTTACGGGAAGCGGGTGTCCCTCAGGGCGTGCTGCAATTGCTGCCCGGACAGGGGGAAACGATTGGTGCGGCGTTGGTGAACGATGAGCGGGTACGCGGCGTAGTGTTTACCGGATCGACGACCGTTGCCAAAACCCTACAACGCGGTATCGCGGGCAGGCTCGACCCACAGGGGCGTTTGACGCCGCTGATTGCCGAAACGGGTGGCCTGAATGCGATGATTGTCGATTCGTCTGCGCTGACAGAACAGGTGGTGAATGACGTTATTGCCTCTGCATTCGACAGCGCCGGACAGCGTTGCTCGGCGCTGCGCCTTCTGTGCCTGCAAGAAGATATCGCGGATCGCACTCTGGCTATGCTGCGTGGCGCGATGGCGGAGTGTCGAATGGGGAATCCTGAACGGTTATCGACCGATATCGGCCCGCTGATTGACGCCGAGGCGAAAGAGAACGTGGAACTGCATATCCAGACGATGCGGGCGAAAGGCCATACCGTATTTCAGGCAGCGTATCCGCAGGATGAGGAGACGTGGCGGCATGGGACGTTTGTGAAACCGACCCTGATCGAACTGGGCAAGATAGACGAGCTGAAAAAAGAAGTTTTTGGTCCAGTTTTACACGTCGTTCGCTATCAAAGCCAGCTGTTGGATGCAGTGATTGAGCAGATCAACGCGGCGGGATACGGTCTGACGCTGGGTGTGCATACCCGCATTGATGAAACTATCCTGCGTGTGACGGGCAAGGCGAAAGTGGGTAACCAGTATGTGAATCGCAATATGGTCGGTGCTGTTGTCGGCGTTCAACCGTTTGGCGGGGAAGGTTTATCGGGAACCGGACCAAAGGCGGGCGGGCCGCTTTACCTGTATCGCTTGCTGGCACATCGGCCGGACGAGGCGCTTGCGGCAGAATTGGCTAGGCAGGCTCGTGAGCAAACGCTGGATGCGTCTGCCTCAACGTCGCTGCTGGCTGGGCTACAGGCGCTGGAAGACTGGGCTATTGCCGGGGAGCGTCACGGGCTAGCGACGTTATGCCAACGCTACAGAGAATATAGCGTCAGCGGGACAACGCGATTGCTGCCCGGCCCGACAGGGGAACGTAATTCCTATACGCTACTACCGCGTGAGCGGATTCTGTGTCTGGCGGATAATGAGGACGATCGCTTGATTCAGGCGGCAGCGGTGCTGGCGACAGGCGGGAAACTGCTGTGGCCGGAAGGTGAGCACGAGAAAATGCTTTATGGCCGTTTACCCTCAGGTGTGCAGTCGCATATTCAGTTCACGCCTGACTGGCAGCGGCAAGACGTGTCTTTTCATGGTGTCATTTATCATGGGGATGCCGATCGGTTACGGCAGTTGAGTGAGGGGCTTGCAGAGCGCGATGGCCCGATTATCCTGCTGTTAGGCTATGCGCAGGGCGATACCCACATTCAGTTGGAACGTCTGTTGATCGAACGTTCTCTGAGTATCAATACCGCCGCCGCAGGCGGTAATGCCAGCCTGATGACGATAGGTTAATAAGGCATTTAATAGAAAAAGCGCGCCAAACCAGAAGGTCGGCGCGCTTTTTATGTTCGGGGTGTCGGTGTGACGACTGAGTGGCGGTACAACTTAATTGCGGTACAACACCTTGATCACATGGTAGCCAAACTGGGTCTTCACCGGACCAAACGGTTTCAGCAATTCGCAGGAAAACACCGCCTTATCGAAAGCTGGCACCATGTCGCCTTTACGAAACTCACCTAAATCGCCGCCGTTGCGTTTTGACGGGCAGGTTGAGTGCTTCTGTGCCAGTTTCTGGAAATCTGCACCTTTTTCCAGTTGCGCAAGAATGTCATTAGCTTCCTGCTCAGTGTCTACCAGGATGTGTAGGGCTGCTGCGGTATTCGCCATGTTATTACCTTTTTTGCAAAAGAGATTCCGGCGCGCAATGTAACATTTGCAACGCAAGATGTGGACTGCGATGTGCTTTCCTTAATAACAAATCCCTGGTCAAGATCGATACGGCTTTCTGCTACAATCGCCTTCCGTTTTATGAGTGAGCAAGATCGTTATGCGCTTAAACCCCAGCCAACAACACGCCGTCGAATTCGTCACCGGACCTTGTCTGGTGCTGGCGGGCGCAGGTTCAGGCAAGACCCGCGTTATCACCAACAAAATCGCGCACCTTATTCGCCAGTGTGGCTATCAGGCTCGGCACATTGCCGCCGTGACGTTTACCAACAAAGCGGCACGAGAGATGAAGGAGCGCGTGGCGCAAACGTTGGGGCGCAAAGAAACGCGTGGGCTGATGATCGCGACCTTCCATACGCTGGGGTTGGAGATCATTAAACGTGAATACGTCGCGTTGGGCATGAAATCCAATTTCTCCCTATTTGACGATCAGGACCAGATGGCGCTGCTGAAAGAGCTGACGGAGCAGTGGCTGGAAAACGATAAAGTTCTGCTGCAACAGCTGATCTCGACGATCTCAAACTGGAAAAACGATCTTATCGATCCTGCTGGAGCGGCAGCAACTGCTCGCTCCGAACGCGACAAGCTGTTTGTGCATTGCTACTCGCTCTATCACGACCACCTTCGCGCCTGTAACGTGCTGGACTTCGACGATCTGATTTTGCTGCCCACGCTGTTGCTGAAGCAGAACACTGAGGTGCGTGAACGCTGGCAGAACCGCTTACGCTACCTGCTGGTGGATGAATATCAGGACACCAATACCAGCCAGTATGAGCTAGTGAAGCTGCTGGTCGGCACCCGTGCGCGTTTTACCGTGGTAGGGGATGACGATCAGTCTATTTATTCCTGGCGCGGTGCGCGACCGCAGAATCTGGTCTTGCTACAGCAGGATTTCCCCGCGCTTGACGTGATCAAGCTGGAACAAAATTACCGCTCATCCGGGCGTATTCTGAAAGCCGCCAATATTCTCATCGCCAATAACCCGCACGTCTTTGAAAAGCGTCTGTTCTCGGAGCTGGGTTACGGTGATGAACTCAAAGTGATTACCGCCAACAATGAAGATCACGAAGCAGAGCGGGTCGTGGGTGAGCTGATTGCTCATCACTTTATTAAAAAGACCCAGTACGGTGACTATGCCATTTTGTATCGTGGTAACCATCAATCGCGTTTGTTTGAAAAGATGCTGATGCAGAACCGTATTCCGTATCGCATCTCCGGTGGCACGTCCTTTTTCTCCCGACCTGAAATCAAAGATTTACTGGCCTATCTGCGCGTCCTGACCAACCCGGACGATGACAGTGCGTTCTTACGCATTGTGAACACGCCTAAGCGTGAGATTGGCCCGGCAACGATGAAGAAGCTGGGCGAGTGGGCAGGGCAGCGCAATAAAGGTCTGTTCAGCGCGAGTTTTGATCTCGGGCTGAGCCAGTCGCTGACCGGCCGTGGGCTGGAATCCCTGCAACGGTTTACCCAGTGGCTGGCGGAAATCGCCCGTCTGGCAGAGCATGAACCAGTCGCCGCTGTGCGAGATCTGATTCATGGGCTGGACTACGAAAGCTGGCTGTATGAAACCTCGCCGAGCCCAAAAGCCGCAGAAATGCGGATGAAGAACGTCAATCAGCTATTTAGCTGGATGACGGAAATGCTGGAAGGTTCCGAGCTGGATGAACCCATGACGCTAACGCAGGTGGTGACGCGTTTCACGCTGCGGGACATGATGGAACGTGGAGAGAGTGAAGAGGAACTGGATCAAGTTCAGCTAATGACGCTGCATGCATCCAAAGGCTTGGAATTCCCGTACGTCTTTCTAGTTGGGATGGAAGAAGGTCTGTTGCCGCACCAGAGCAGCATTGATGAAGATAACGTCGATGAAGAACGTCGTCTGGCATATGTGGGGATTACGCGCGCTCAGCGTGAACTGTTCTTCACATTGTGCAAAGAGCGCCGCCAGTATGGCGAGTTGGTGCGCCCCGAACCGAGTCGTTTCTTGCTTGAACTGCCGCAGGATGATGTGGTGTGGGAAACGGAAAGAAAAGTGGTTAGCGCACAAGAACGTATGCAGAAAGGTCAGACGAACGTCGCCAGTATCCGGGCGATGTTAGCAAAAGCCAAAGGGGAGTAAAGCATTCTCCCCTATGTACTCGTTAAGCGGGGGTCTCTTCCAGCATCAGGGGCCAGTGTACGTAACTCTGCCAGCGGCTTTCCTGTTCCAGCATTTCTGTCCGTAACGGGTGCTGAGCCAGCCAACCGGCGGGCAGAATCAAACGCAATGCTTCACCTTCTACGCGTAGCCGTACTGCTGGCAGCGTGTCATCGCGGCGGCGGCTGGCAAAAATAATCGCCAGACGCAACAGGCGGCACAGGCGCTGTGCCTGATTGACCGGCAGCGCATTTTGCTGACTGAGCGGCATTAAATCGACAGGGTTAATCTGGTTTTGCAGGAGCGTAGCTAACAACTTCTTCTGGGCGGGCGTAAAGCCGGGGAGATCGCTATGACGAATCAAATAGGCCGCATGCTGGGGTGACTGGCGAAAATCAATGCTCAAACCGATTTCGTGCACCAGACAGGCGCTGCGCAGTAACTCGCGACATCGGTTATCTAACTGCCAGTCACGGGCAACCTGTTGCAGAAAGTTGTCCGCCAGTGTGCTGACACGTTTAGCCTGCTCGGTATCCAGCAAATAGCGGCGTTGCAGCGTCGCTAACGTACGGTGACGGATATCTTGGTCGACGGGCAGATGCAGCATGCCATACACCAGTCCTTCACGCAGCGCGCCTCCGGCCAGCGTCATCGTTTTGATGTCGAGCTCCTGGAAGATCGCCAGCAGAATGGCTAATCCGCTGGGGAAAACCAGTGCGCGTTCCAGCGTCAGGCCATCAATTTCCAATTCTTCCAGCTTATCGCACTGAATCGCATGCTCTTTAAGCTGTCTGAGCTTCGGCAGAGTAATGTATTCATCCATTCCCTGCGCGACCATAATTTCCTGTAGCGCTTGAACTGTGCCGGAAGCACCGACGCAGATTTGCCAGCCCTGTTCGCGCAGAGAAGCCGCGACAGGACGCAGCATTTCACGCGCCGCCTGTTCAGCGCGTTCAAAGTTACCGGCTTCCAGATTGCGGTCGCTGAAATAACGATCCAGCCAGGTTACGCATCCCATCGGGAGGCTGATTAACTGAGTCGTCTTTGCGCCGATTCCCGTTGCCAGTTCGGTACTGCCACCGCCAATATCCACGACCAGACGCGCGTCTGGGCCACCTGTCGTATGTGCCACACCTTGATAAATCAAGCGTGCTTCTTCTTCACCGCTGATAACTTGAATCGGCAAGCCCAGAATTTCCTGAGCCCGTTGCAGAAACTCGTCAGCGTTCGTTGCCAGACGCAGGGTTGCGGTCGCGACGACGCGCACCTGATCCTGCGGAATGTCCTGCAACCGTTCGGAGAACAGTTGTAGACACTGCCAGCCACGCTGCATCGCTTCCTGCGAGAGCCGATTCTGTTTATCCAGCCCTGCCGCAAGGCGGACTTTACGCTTTATTTTCGCCAGCGTCTGAATGCTGCCTGCGGTTTCCCGGGTGACCAGCATATGGAAGCTGTTCGAGCCGAGATCGATGGCAGCGTAAAGTGAAGAAGAGCTCAGCATCGACGGTTATTCCGCTCGTTTACGGTTATTACGGGGCGCTCCGCTGCGGCGCGGCGCATTGTGTCGGCGCGGGCCATTATTGGAACGCGGTGGACGCGTTAAACGCTTCGGCGCAGGTAAATCATTCATCAGCGCGTCACTGTTGTATTTGCTGACCGGGATACCGTGACCGATATAGGTTTCGATAGCTGGGAGATTCAGCGCGTACTCTTCACAGGCCAGGCTGATAGAGAATCCGCTTTGTCCCGCACGGCCCGTACGACCAATACGGTGAACGTAGTCTTCGCAGTCATCCGGCAGATCGTAGTTGAAAACGTGGGTCACGGAAGGAATATGCAAACCGCGAGCTGCAACGTCCGTTGCCACCAGAATATCCAGATTACCCTGGGTAAATTCTTCCAGAATACGCAGACGTTTTTTCTGCGCGACGTCGCCCGTCAGTAGCCCAACGCGATGGCCGTCGGCAGCCAGATGGCCCCAGACGTCTTCGCAACGATGCTTGGTATTTGCGAAAATAATGCAGCGGTCAGGCCACTCTTCTTCCAGCAGCGTCTGGAGCAGGCGCATTTTTTCTTCGTTGGACGGATAAAACAGTTCTTCTGTAATACGGTGGCCGGTTTTCTGTTCCGGTTCGACTTCCACATACTCGGCGTTATTCATCTGTTCAAACGCGAGTTCACGCACTCGGTAGGAGAGCGTAGCGGAAAAGAGCATGTTCAAGCGCTGTGCCGCTGCGGGCATGCGGCGGAATAGCCAGCGAATGTCTTTGATGAAGCCGAGATCGTACATGCGATCGGCTTCGTCCAGCACGACAACCTGAATCGCGCCGAGATTAATATGGTTCTGTTTGGCGTAGTCGATCAGGCGACCGGTGGTGCCGATCAGAATATCAACGCCGCTTTCCAGCACTTTAAGCTGTTTGTCGTAGCCGTCGCCACCGTAGGCTAAACCTAATTTTAGCCCAGTTGCATGAGACAGCGCTTCTGCATCCGAGTGAATCTGGACAGCCAATTCACGGGTTGGTGCCATAATTAAAGCACGTGGCTGGTTGGTCTGACGCTCTGCATTTGCAGGGTGTGAAAGCAGATAATGGAAAGTAGACGCAAGAAAAGCCAGCGTCTTGCCGGTACCGGTTTGCGCCTGACCCGCAACATCACGCCCTGACAGAGCCAATGGCAGAGCTAACGCCTGAATAGGCGTACAGTTATGAAACCCTTTACTTTCAAGAGCTTCAATAACCTGCGGGTGCAGGGCGAAGTCGGAAAACTTCTGTTCAGTTAAGTGTGTTTTGCTCATAGTGTGGTAGAATATCAGCTAACTATTGCTTTACGAAAGCGTATCCGGTGAAATAAAGTCAAGCCGTTGTTGGTTAATGCTACACCAACAAGGTAGAAATAATCCTGCGGAGTAAAATATGAGCGATAAAATAATTCACCTGACTGATGACAGCTTCGGCACGAAAGTATTGCAAGCTGAGGGCGCTATCTTGGTTGATTTCTGGGCTGAGTGGTGTGGTCCTTGCAAAATGATCGCTCCTATTCTGGATGAAATTGCCGAAGAGTTTGAAGGTAAACTGACGGTTACCAAGTTGAACATTGATGAAAACCCGGCTACCGCACCAAAATATGGTATCCGTGGCATCCCTACTCTGCTGCTGTTTAAAAACGGCGAAGTCGCTGCGACGAAAGTCGGCGCACTGTCCAAAGGGCAACTGAAAGAGTTCCTGACGGCAAATCTGTAATTAGCTTGATACCCTTCTAAAGGGTGTTGCCGACGAGCGCAATTGGGCAATATGTAATTCTCATATTGACTGCTTGCCGCTCGTCGGGAAGCATGTTAGATTCTTCATCACTGCATATCGTACTTGCCTATGTTTAAGCCCTTAGGCTTAAGCCTGAAAGTTAGAGTCTAAAGCATTATTCTGTGTCGAAATCGAAAAAATCGTTGTTTTACAAGGTAATTGTTCTACAAGACGATTGTTTTACAACACGTTTGTGATCCGATTTGGGCAGTCTGCTAGTTTTACAATAATTGGTTTTATGTGTCTTCGATCTCCTGCCGTTGATTTATGCGGATATCGTTTATGCGGATGTTGTTTTGCGCGGATTTAATGCGCTTCAGGTGTGAAACCAGACAGGAATCCGGTGGTTGAAGGCTGTTATAGAGGCACGGATGATCCTGCCATACCATTCACGTTATAGTTCGAGATTTACCCCGAGTTAAAGAACCCACCACTATGAATCTTACCGAATTAAAGAATACGCCAGTTTCTGAGTTAATTACTCTTGGCGAAAATATGGGACTGGAAAACCAGGCCCGCATGCGCAAACAGGATATTATCTTCGCTATTCTGAAACAGCATGCCAAAAGCGGCGAGGATATTTTCGGCGATGGTGTGCTGGAGATATTGCAGGATGGCTTCGGCTTTCTCCGCTCCGCAGACAGCTCCTACCTCGCAGGCCCCGATGATATCTACGTTTCTCCCAGCCAAATCCGCCGTTTTAACCTCCGCACTGGTGACACCATTTCTGGCAAGATTCGTCCGCCGAAAGAGGGTGAACGCTACTTTGCGCTGCTGAAAGTTAACGAAGTCAACTACGACAAACCTGAAAACGCCCGCAACAAGATCCTGTTCGAAAACTTAACACCGCTGCACGCAAACTCTCGTCTGCGTATGGAACGTGGTAACGGTTCGACAGAAGATCTGACGGCGCGTGTGCTGGATCTGGCTTCGCCGATCGGCCGTGGTCAACGTGGTTTGATCGTTGCACCGCCAAAAGCGGGTAAAACCATGCTGCTGCAGAACATCGCGCAGAGCATCGCTTACAACCATCCTGACTGCGTGCTGATGGTGCTGCTGATTGACGAGCGTCCGGAAGAAGTTACCGAGATGCAGCGTCTGGTGAAGGGTGAAGTGGTTGCGTCAACGTTTGACGAACCCGCTTCCCGTCACGTTCAGGTTGCCGAAATGGTGATCGAAAAAGCGAAGCGTCTGGTTGAGCATAAGAAAGACGTTATCATCCTGCTGGACTCCATTACTCGTCTGGCGCGTGCCTACAACACCGTGGTTCCGGCTTCGGGCAAAGTGTTGACGGGTGGTGTGGATGCCAACGCCCTGCATCGTCCGAAGCGTTTCTTCGGTGCGGCGCGTAACGTTGAGGAAGGCGGTAGCCTGACAATCATCGCCACCGCGCTGGTTGATACCGGTTCTAAGATGGACGAAGTGATTTACGAAGAATTTAAAGGTACAGGTAATATGGAACTGCACCTGGCGCGTAAAATCGCAGAAAAACGCGTGTTCCCAGCGATTGATTACAACCGTTCCGGTACGCGTAAAGAAGAACTGCTTACCACCTCTGAAGAATTGCAGAAGATGTGGATTCTACGCAAGATCATCCACCCAATGGGTGAGATCGACGCGATGGAATTCCTCATCAACAAGTTGGCGATGACGAAAACCAACGATGAATTCTTCGATATGATGAAACGTTCATAAATCCGGGCGTTCATCTATTATATATACCCTAAATAATTCGAGTTGCAGGACAAAACGCTAGCGTTTTGAACAACGCAAAGCGTTGGCCCGTCAGGGCGAGGTACATTTATGTGCCTTGTAACGCGGCAAGCGCACGAATCCCCAGGAGCTTACATCAGTAAGTGACTGGGGTGAGTAAGGACAAATTGGTTTAGCCAATTTGAACGCCGCTTGCGGCGGCCCCTCAGGGTGAGGCTCAGAGATGAGCCGAGTATTGCCAACGCACATGCGGCTTGAAGTATGACGGGTACATTACGGATAACTCGGGGAACGCCACGCTGGGTCGTGGCGTTTTTTTATCCCCCAATTGATCGGATGTGAAGGGGCTTTCTACTGGTAAGACTGGGTTATCACTCAATTTGTACTGGCGATCAATGTGGGCGATAGGATATAAGGCGTAAACCGAGTCTATACTGAACAGCTACAGCGCAGCTGTTAACGGTGAACTTACTCACTATGAGTACCGAATTACTATTTATTTTCTTGTTTTCTTTAGGCTTCCTTTTTTTTGCTCGCAGCATCGCGGGTAAAATAGGGCTTGTCGATCGTCCCAACTACCGTAAACGCCATCGGGGTCTTGTGCCTCTGGTTGGTGGTATTTCCGTGTATGCGGGTATCTGTTTTACCTACTTTATTACCGATCAATATATCCCCAATTTCCGTCTTTATCTGATGTGCGCGGGTGTGCTGGTGTTTATCGGCATGCTGGACGATCGTTTTGATATCAGCGTAAAAATTCGTGCCGTTGTGCAGGCGCTTGTCGCTGTGGTGATGATGGTTTTTGCTGGCTTGACGATACACAACCTGGGATACATTTTCGGCCCATGGCAAATGGGGCTGGGGCCGTTTGGCTATCTGGTCACGCTGTTTGCGGTTTGGGCGGCGATCAATGCGTTCAATATGGTCGACGGGATCGATGGATTGCTCGGCGGATTGTCCAGCGTCTCATTTGGGGCGATGGGGATTTTGCTGTACCTGAGCGGCCACACGAATCTGGCATTGTGGTGTTTCGCCATGATTGCGGCGACGTTGCCTTATATTCTGCTTAACCTCGGCATGTTTGGGCCACGCTACAAGGTCTTCATGGGCGATGCTGGTAGCACGATGATTGGCTTCACGGCTATCTGGCTCCTGATTCAAACGACGCAAGGCCCACAGCATCCGATTAACCCGGTTACGGCACTGTGGATCATCGCTATCCCGCTGATCGATATGATTGCCATTATGTATCGGCGCTTGCGCAAAGGGATGAGCCCGTTCTCGCCTGACCGACAGCATATCCATCATTTAATGATGCGGGCTGGCTTTTCTTCCCGTCAGGCATTTGTGTTGATTACGCTTGCTGCCGCCTTGTTGGCAGCGGTCGGCGTGTTGGGAGAATATTTCTTTTTCATACCCGAATGGTTCATGTTGGCATTATTCTTGCTTGCATTTCTACTGTATGGCTACTGCCTGAAACGAGCATGGCGGGTCGCCCGTTTTATCAAGCGAATCAAACGCCGTATGCGGCATTCTGATGAGCAAAAGCAGTCATCCTGACCAAATAATTTTGGGGAAGTAATGAAATCAGAGAACTTGTCTACCGGGAATGCATTGATTGATAACGAATTGGATATCCGTGGTTTATTTCGCCTGTTGTGGCGTGGAAAGGTATGGCCGATAGCGATCGGCCTGCTTTTTGCCATTGTGGCATTAGGCTATTCCTATCTTGTTAAACAGGAGTGGAGCGCGACAGCGATTACCGACAAACCGACGGTCAATATGCTGGGCGGGTATTATTCGCAGCAGCAATTCCTGCGTAACCTCGACGCCCGCTCTTTTTCCACGCCTCAGCCTGAGCAACCGTCTATTTCGGCTGATGCTTATGACGAATTCATCATGCAATTAGCGGCCTATGATACTCGCCGCGATTTCTGGTTACAGACTGACTATTATAAGCAGCGTCTGGAAGGTGATGGAAAAGCTGATGCGGCTCTGCTGGATGAACTGGTTAACAACATTCAGTTTACGCCGCGCGACAGCGGGAAAAAAACCAATGATTCTGTGAAGCTGGTGGCGGAAACCTCTGCGGATTCCAATACGTTGCTTCGTCAGTACGTGGTTTTTGCCAGCCAGCGTGCAGCCAGCCACCTGAATGAAGAGATCAAGGGGGCTTGGGCTGCCAGAACCATTTTCATGAAGTCGCAGATCAAGCGTCAGGAAGCAGTAGCAAAAGCGATTTACGATCGCGAAGTCCGCAGCCTTGAACTGGCGCTGAAAATCGCCCAGCAGCAAGGTATTAGCCGTAGCCAGACGGATACGCCAGCAGACGAAATCCCCGCATCAGAAATGTTCCTGCTTGGCAGGCCGATGCTTCAAGCCCGACTGGAAACGTTGCAGACCAGCGGCCCGCACTATGAACTGGATTACGATCAAAATCGCGCGATGTTGGCGACGCTGAACGTCGGCCCAACGCTTGAGGGCAGTTTCCAGACATATCGTTATTTGCGTACGCCGGAAGAACCGGTGAAGCGCGACAGCCCGCGCCGGGCATTCCTGATGGTGATGTGGGGTGCAATTGGTGCGCTCGTCGGCGCGGGTGTTGCCTTGGCTCGCCGTCCGCGCCAACCAGCTTGCTGATTCGCGTCTGATGCTCAGCGAGCGTCTGCGTCTAACCTGATTAAAGAGATTCAATGTGAAAGTATTGACTGTTTTCGGCACCCGGCCGGAAGCCATAAAAATGGCACCGCTGGTTCATGCCTTGGCTCAGGATGGAGCCTTTGAATCGAGAATTTGCGTAACAGCCCAGCACCGGGAGATGCTGGATCAGGTGCTGCGTTTGTTCGATATTACGCCGGATTACGATCTGGATATTATGCGACCGGGACAGGGACTCAGTGAGATATCCTGCCGGATTTTATCGGGACTTGAACCCGTTATGGCGGAGTTCAAACCAGATCTGGTGTTGGTACACGGCGATACCACCACGACGTTGGCAACCAGCCTAGCGGCTTTTTATCAGCGTATCCCCGTCGGCCACGTAGAAGCGGGATTGCGTACTGGCAATCTCTACTCGCCCTGGCCGGAAGAGGCTAACCGCAAATTGACCGGACATTTGGCGATGTACCATTTCGCCCCGACGGAAAATTCCCGCCAAAATTTACTGCGTGAGCATCTGTCTGACCGGCATATTTTTGTGACGGGTAATACGGTGATTGATGCGCTGTTCTGGGTGCGCGATCGTATTCTCGGGGACGCCGCGTTACGCCGCAGCCTCGATGAAAAATATGCTTTTTTAGACGACAACAAGAAGCTGATTCTGGTTACTGGACACCGTCGCGAGAGTTTTGGCGGTGGCTTTGAGCGTATTTGCAGCGCGCTGGCCGATATCGCCCGTCGACACCCTGAAGTACAAATTGTGTATCCGGTCCATTTGAATCCTAACGTCAGTGAACCGGTGAATCGCATATTGAGCGGCATTGATAATGTGATGCTAATTGCGCCGCAGGACTATCTGCCTTTCGTGTATTTGATGAATCGTTCTTACATGATTTTGACTGACTCTGGCGGGATTCAGGAAGAGGCTCCGTCGTTAGGCAAGCCCGTATTGGTGATGCGTGATACGACAGAACGGCCGGAGGCCATTGAAGCTGGTACGGTCAAGCTGGTAGGTACGGAAGTAACCAGCATTGTCGATGCGGTATCTATGCTGTTGACGGATGAAGAGGCGTATCAGGCAATGAGTCGCGCTCATAACCCTTATGGTGATGGACAAGCCTGTCAACGCATCGTTGATGCTTTAAAAAATCGCTAGGAGCGATTTTAAACGTCGCTATGCGACGGCCCGAAGGGGGTCGGGCAAGGATAGCCCGACATAAAAAATCGCTAAGTGCATTTTCGGGCTGCGACGGCCCGACATAAAAATTATCAGGTGACACTATGAGCTTTACTACCATTTCCGTAATCGGTTTGGGCTACATCGGTTTACCCACCGCCGCGGCGTTTGCGTCGCGCCAGAAAAAAGTCATCGGTATCGATGTGAACAAACTGGCGGTCGAAACCATTAATCGCGGCGAAATCCATATCGTCGAGCCCGATCTGGATTCGTTGGTCAAAGTGGCAGTGGAAAATGGTTACCTCCAGGCGATGACAAAGCCTGTGCCAGCCGATGCTTTCCTGATCGCCGTTCCTACCCCTTTCAAAGGCGATCACGAACCCGATCTGGCCTACGTTCAGGCGGCTGCGGCGTCCATCGCGCCTGTTCTGAAGAAGGGCGATCTGGTGATTCTGGAATCGACATCCCCCGTGGGGGCGACGGAGCAAATGGCCGAGTGGCTGGCCGACGCGCGCCCTGACTTGACGTTTCCGCAGCAGGTTGGGGAAACGGCGGATATCAATATTGCCTATTGTCCTGAACGCGTGCTGCCGGGGCAGGTCGTGGTCGAGCTGATTAAAAACGATCGCGTCATTGGCGGCATGACCCCAGTGTGCTCTGCTCGCGCGAGCGAATTGTACAAAATCTTCCTCGAAGGTGAGTGTGTGGTTACTAACTCCCGCACCGCCGAAATGTGCAAGCTGACGGAAAACAGCTTCCGCGACGTCAATATTGCTTTCGCCAATGAACTCTCGCTGATTTGTGCCGAACAAAACATTAACGTATGGGAACTTATCCGATTGGCAAACCGCCATCCTCGCGTCAATATCCTGCAACCCGGCCCTGGCGTCGGTGGACACTGCATCGCTGTCGATCCCTGGTTCATCGTGGCGCAGAATCCGCAGCAGGCTCGGTTGATTCATACCGCCAGACTGGTGAACGATGGCAAACCGCTCTGGGTGGTGGATCGCGTAAAAGCGGCCGTGGCGGATTATCTGGCGCAAACGGATAAACGCGCGAGCGAGGTTACGGTGGCCTGCTTTGGGCTGGCGTTTAAGCCTGATATTGACGACCTGCGTGAAAGTCCCGCGGTAGGGATTACGTCCATGATTGCACAGTGGAATACCGGCGTGACGTTAGCCGTCGAACCGAATGTCAAACACCTGCCGTCCGTGTTGGCCGGACAGGTAAAACTGGTCGATACCAGCAGTGCATTAAAAGAAGCCGATGTGCTGGTAATGCTGGTTGACCACCGTCAGTTTAAAGCGGTTAACCCAGAAGATGTGAAACAACAGTGGGTTATCGATACCAAAGGAGTATGGCGTTGAAGCGTATTTTAATTACCGGTGGTGCTGGATTTATTGGTTCGGCGTTGGTCAGATACATTTTGACGGAAACGCAGGACAGCGTCGTCGTTGTCGATAAGCTGACCTATGCGGGCAACCTGTCTTCGCTGGCTCCTGTTGCTGATAGCGAACGTTTTGCGTTCGAGCAGGTGGATATCTGCGATCGTGCTGAACTGGACCGTGTCTTTACGGCTTACCAGCCAGCGCTGGTGATGCATCTGGCGGCAGAAAGCCACGTCGATCGCTCTATCGATGGCCCAGCAGCCTTTATCGAAACCAATATTGTCGGCACCTATACGATGTTGGAAGCGGCACGGCACTACTGGCAGAACCTGGCTGATGCGGACAAGAGTGCGTTCCGTTTTCACCATATCTCTACCGATGAAGTGTTTGGTGACCTGCACGGGACGGACGATCTGTTTACAGAAACCACGCCTTATGCGCCAAGCAGCCCTTATTCCGCATCGAAAGCCTCCAGCGACCACTTGGTTCGCGCCTGGTTGCGCACCTACGGGTTCCCGACGGTTATCACCAACTGCTCGAATAACTACGGCCCTTACCATTTCCCAGAGAAGTTGATTCCGCTGGTGATCCTGAATGCGGTCGCGGGCAAACCGTTACCCGTTTATGGTGACGGCGCGCAAATCCGTGACTGGCTGTTTGTCGAAGACCACGCTCGTGCATTGTACAAAGTCGTAACGGAAGGCGAAATCGGCGAGACGTACAACATCGGCGGTCATAACGAGCGTAAAAACATTGAAGTCGTGCAGACCATTTGCGCGCTGCTCGAAGAGCTGGCGCCGAATAAGCCCGTTGGCGTAGCGCATTACCGCGATCTCATCACCTACGTGAAAGACCGTCCAGGTCACGATATGCGTTACGCGATCGATGCCGGGAAAATTGAACGTGAGCTGGGCTGGCGTCCAGAAGAAACGTTTGAGACGGGCATGAGAAAAACCGTCAGTTGGTATCTGAATAACGAAAAATGGTGGCGCAGCGTGCAAGATGGTTCTTATACCGGCGAGCGTTTAGGGCTGAGCGACTAAACCCGTGCCTGAACCAGATGGCGGAAATGAAGGAGCGAAACGATGACCCATCCGATATCAATAGGAAAGGGAGAGATTCGTGCCACGGTTGAACCGCTAGGCTGGGAGAGTGAATTCTTCCAGATTGACAGCGGTAAGCTGAATTTTTCGCCTTCTGCGCCTGCGTTGACGCCCGATGCACTGAACGCATTGACGCTGACGCAGGCCAAAATTACGGCGGACAATCTGGTGCTGGCGGATGCACTTGCCGATCTTGGTTTTCGATTGGTGGAAGGCGAGGTTGATCTCAGTCTGCCGCTGCGACGGGCCGCTGTTGTTACGCCGCTACCGTGCTGGCGTGAAGCTACGCTCGACGATATCCCTGCACTGAGGGACGCGGCGTCACGTGTTTTTGCACTGAGCCGTTTTCGTTCTCCGTGGTATCAGCCGGAGGATAGCGGACGTTTCTATGCGCAGTGGATTGAAAATGCCGTGCGCGGTACGTTCGACCACTGCTGTTTACTGGCGGAAGATGCCGCTGGCAATCCACAAGGGTGGGTCACGCTACGCAGAATGGATGACACGGATGCACGTATCGGGCTACTGGGTGTTTGGCCGGGAGTTACCGTACGGGGCATTGGTTCACAGCTGATGGCGCTGGCGGAAGCGTGGTGTCGACAACAAGAGTTGATATGTCTTCGGGTCGCGACGCAGGTTAGCAACGTGGCGGCGCTTCGTCTTTATCTTCGCCGTGGTGCCATGATTGAGAGCACGGCGTATTGGTTATACAGGTGATCACATGATTCCATTTAACGCGCCACCGATTGTCGGTACGGAACTGGATTATATGCAGGCTGCCATGAGCAGCGGCAAATTGTGCGGCGATGGTGGCTTTACCCGCCGTTGTCAGCAATGGCTGGAACATTATTCCGGCAGCAAAAAAGTCCTGCTCACGCCTTCCTGCACCGCTTCGCTGGAAATGGCTGCGATATTGCTGGACGTTAAGCCCGGCGATGAAGTGATCATGCCGAGCTATACCTTCGTTTCTACCGCCAACGCCTTTGTGCTGCGCGGTGCGAAGATCGTGTTTGTCGATATCCGCCCGGATACCATGAACATTGACGAAACGAAGATCGAAGCCGCAATTACGGAAAAGACGCGCATTATCGTGCCGGTTCACTACGCGGGCGTGGCCTGCGAGATGGACGCGATTATGGCTCTGGCGAAGAAATACGATTTATATGTCGTGGAAGATGCCGCGCAGGGCGTGATGTCCAGCTACAAAGGCCGTGTTCTGGGCTCCATCGGCCATATCGGCTGTTTCAGTTTTCACGAAACCAAGAACTACACCTCGGGCGGTGAGGGCGGAGCCACGCTGATTAATGACGCAAGGTTGGTGGAACGCGCGGAAATCATCCGTGAAAAAGGCACCAACCGGAGCCAGTTTTTCCGCGGACAGGTGGACAAATACACCTGGCGGGATATCGGTTCAAGCTACCTGATGGCGGATATTCAGGCTGCCTATCTTTGGGGGCAGTTGGAAGCGGCGCGGCCGATCAACGAGCGTCGCCTGAAACTGTGGCAGAACTACTACGCGGCATTCAAATCGCTGGCCGATGCCGGGCGTATTACCCTGCCGACCGTGCCTGCCAATGGGATTCACAACGCGCACATGTTTTATATCAAACTGCGCGATCAGGATGACCGCAGTGCGTTTATCAATTACATGAAAGAAGCCGAGATCATGACGGTCTTTCATTATATCCCGCTACACAGTTGCCCGGCTGGCCTGAACTTCGGTCGTTTCTCCGGTGACGATCGCTACACCACGCAGGAAAGCGAACGGTTGGTGCGTTTACCCTTGTTCTACAACCTCTCGGACGTCAATCAGCGGACGGTGATCAATACCATTCTGAGCTTCTTCTCCTGATATGTCGTTGGCGAAAGCATCGATATGGACGGCAGGCTCCACGCTGATAAAAATCGGCGCAGGGCTGGTTGTTGTCAAACTGCTGGCGGTCGCTTTTGGCCCCAGCGGTGTGGGGATGGCAGGGAATTTCCGCCAGCTTATTACGGTGTTGGGCGTGTTAGCCGGTGCTGGGATCTTCAATGGCGTCACTAAATACGTGGCGGAGTATCAGCAACAGCCGGAACGGCTGAGGCCGCTGCTCGGTACGTCTGTCACGCTGGTGTTGGGCTTCTCCACGCTGCTGGCGATTCTTTTTCTTTCTGCCGCAACACCTATCGCCACTCTGCTGTTTGGGCATGATGACTATCGCGATGTGGTGCGTGCGCTGGCGTTTATCCAAATGGGTATCGCCTACGCCAATCTGTTTCTGGCGATTCTCAAGGGCTATCGGGATGCGATAGGCAATGCGCTGGCTGTGATCGGCGGCAGCTTGATCGGGCTGGCGGCCTTTTGGCTCTGCCTGCAACTGGGCGGCTATGTTGGTGCGTTGGCAGGGCTGGCGCTGGTGCCTGCGCTGCTGGTGATTCCGGCAGGAATCATGCTATTGCGACGTACACCGCTCTCGCTGACATCGCTGAAACCCGCGTGGGATCGTGCGATTGCCGGACAGTTGGGCAAATTTACGCTGATGGCGTTGATGACGGCGGTGACGCTGCCTGTTGCGTACATCATGATGCGTAACCTGCTGGCGGCACATTACAGCTGGGATGAAGTGGGTATTTGGCAGGGCGTAAGTAGTATTTCCGATGCTTATCTGCAATTCATTACTGCCTCCTTTACCGTGTATCTGTTGCCGACACTCTCGCGTCTGAAGGATAAAGCCGCGTTGGCGCAGGAGATTGTTCGCTCGCTGAAATTTGTGCTGCCCGTCGTGGCAGGCGTCAGCTTTTGTGTGTGGCTGCTGCGAGATTTTGCCATCTGGCTGCTGTTTTCCAGCGAGTTCACGGCAATGAGAGATCTTTTCGTTTGGCAATTGGTAGGCGATGTAATGAAAGTGGGCGCTTACGTCTTTGGCTATCTGGTCATTGCGAAAGCGGCGCTGCGCTTTTATCTGCTCACGGAAGTGAGCCAGTTTCTCCTGCTGACTGGGTTTTCCCACTGGTTGATTCCGCTTTATGGCGCACAAGGTGCGGCACAGGCCTATATGGCAACCTACCTGGTCTATTTTTTGCTTTGTTGTTGCGTATTCATTATTTACCGTAGGCGAGCATGACGACACTGATTCATGTATTGGGATCTGACATCCCGCATCATAACCAGACCGTTTTACGTTTTTTTAACGATGTACTGGCGACGGAACTCCCCGAACAGCAGATTCGGCACTTTATCGTGGCTTCTCACGACGGCATTTCATCGGCCGATTTCCCCGCGCTGCGTATCGAAACCTGCGTGGATAAGAAAACGCTGGCTGAGGCGGTCATCGCCAGAGCTAAAGCAAACCGCAAGATGCGTTTTTTCCTGCATGGGCAGTTTAACCCCACGCTGTGGCTGGCGTTGCTGAGTGGAAAAATCAAACCCGAGCAGGTTTACTGGCACGTTTGGGGAGCGGATTTGTATGAAGAGGCGAGCAGCCTGAAGTATCGCCTGTTTTATCTGCTGCGGCGTATGGCGCAAAAGCGTGTCGGGCACGTATTTGCCACGCGTGGCGATCTGACGTGGTATCAGCAACGTTCACCTCGCGTGCCGACGTCGTTGCTGTACTTCCCAACGCGAATGAATCCGGCGCTAACGGGCATGCAGGTGGATAAACCACTGGCAGGGCCGATGACGATTCTGGTCGGCAATTCTGGCGATCGCACCAATCGCCATCAGGAAGCGCTGCAGGCGATTCACAAGCAGTTCGGGAAAAATGTGCGGGTGATTGTGCCAATGGGCTACCCTGCGAATAACGCGTCCTACATCGCACAGGTGGAAAAGGACGGTTTGGCGCTGTTCGGCGTGAAAAATTTCCAACTGCTGAAAGACCAACTGGCGTTTGATGATTATCTCAACATGCTGCGCACCTGTGATTTGGGCTATTTTATTTTCGATCGCCAGCAGGGAATCGGGACGTTATGTCTGCTGATTCAGTTTGGCGTGCCGTTCGTGATCAGCCGAAAAAATCCGTTCTGGCAGGATTTGACGGAACAAGGGCTGCCCGTGCTGTTTTACGGTGATGAGCTGGATGAGGCGTTGGTGCGTGAAGCGCAGCGCCAACTGGCATCGGTCGATAAGCACCAGATTGCGTTCTTCAATCCCAATTATCTGCAAGGCTGGCGGGATGCGCTGGCGTTGGCAGCGGGAGAACCGACATGACGCTGGGGCAATTTGGTGGGCTGCTTGTCGTCTACCTGATTTCAGTCATCTTTATCCTGAGCCTGACCTGGATGGAGTTTCGGCGGGTGCGTTTTAATTTTAACGTGCTGTTTTCCCTGCTCTATTTATTGACGTTCTATTTTGGTTTTCCATTTACCTGCGTGCTGGTGTTCCGGTTTGGCGTCGAAGTGGTTCCCGTGCAGTTCCTGCTTCAGGCGATGCTGTCTGCGACGGCGTTCTATGCGATCTATTACGTCAGCTATAAGACACGGCTACGCCAGAAAGCCTCCGCGCCGCGTAAGCCACTCCTGACGGTGAACCGGGTGGAAGCCAATCTGACCTGGCTGCTGTTGGCGTTGATTGCGGTAGCCACTGTCGGTATTTTTTTCCTCAACAATGGCTTCTTGTTGTTTAAGCTGCGTTCTTACAGCCAGATATTCTCCAGCGATGTGTCTGGCGTGGCGTTGAAGCGCTTCTTCTACTTCTTCATTCCGGCGATGCTGGTAGTGTATTTCCTGCGCCAGACGCAGCGTGCGTGGCTACTGTTCCTCATCGGAACGGTCGCGTTCGGGATGCTGACGTATGTGATTGTCGGCGGAACGCGTGCGAATGTGATTATTGCCTTCGCCCTGTTTTTGTTTATTGGAATTGTGCGCGGTTGGATTACGCTCTGGATGCTGGTTGCGGCTGGCGCGTTCGGGATTGTCGGGATGTTCTGGCTGGCGCTGAAGCGCTATGGGCTGGACGTCAGCGGTGATTACGCATTTTATACGTTCCTCTATTTAACCCGCGACACCTTCTCGCCCTGGGAAAATCTGGCGCTGCTGTGGCAGAACTACGACAAGATTGAATTCCAGGGACTGGCACCGATTGCCCGTGATTTCTACGTCTTTATTCCCTCTTGGCTATGGCCGGATCGTCCGAATCTGGTGTTAAACAGTGCGAACTATTTCACCTGGGAAGTGTTGAATAACCACTCCGGGCTGGCGATCTCCCCCACGCTGTTGGGTTCACTGGTGGTGATGGGAGGCGTGCTGTTTATCCCGCTCGGCGCGATTGCAGTAGGGTTGGTTATCAAATGGTTCGACTGGGTGTACGAGTTAGGGAAGAACGACAGCAATCGCTATAAATCCGCTATTTTGCAGGCGTTCTGCTTCGGGGCGGTGTTCAATATTATTGTGCTGACGCGTGAAGGCGTTGATTCTTTTGTTTCGCGTGTGGTGTTTTTCTGTCTGGTCTTCGGCCTGTGCTTGATCATTGCCAAGCTGCTCTACTGGCTGCTGGAAAGCGCCGGGCTAATCCGGCAGCGTCTGATGCGTATGCGTGCCACGCCGACACCCAACACCGTACAGGATCCTGTGATAAAGGAGCAGGTATGACAGCGTTAAAAACCACAGAGACCATTCCTCTGTATACCATTCGTGGTTTGCCCATTCACGGTTTTCGTAATATGGCGCAGTTTGTTGATTACCTGTTTGTGGGCGAGCGGGTTGAAACGGGCACGCTCGTCGCGATTAACGCTGAGAAAGTGTTAACGGCGGAAAAAGACGTGGCGCTGCGTGCATTGCTCGATCGCGCAGAGTACAAGTATGCGGACGGCATCAGCATCGTGCGCTCCATTCGGCGCAAGTATCCGCAGGCTGACGTCACGCGAGTTGCGGGGGCTGATCTGTGGGAAGCGCTAATGGAACGAGCGGGCAATGAGGGAACGCCGGTTTTTCTGGTGGGCGGCAAACCTGATGTGTTGGCACAAACGGAAGCGAAACTGCGGGCGCAGTGGAACGTGAATATTGTCGGCAGTCAGGATGGCTATTTTACGCCAGAGCAGCGTGATGCCCTGTTTGAACGTATTCGCGCCAGCGGTGCACAGATTGTTACCGTCGCGATGGGGTCGCCACGACAGGAAATCCTGATGCGCGATTGTCGTCACCACTATCCTGATGCCTTGTATATGGGTGTGGGTGGAACCTATGACGTCTTTACCGGGCATGTGAAACGCGCTCCGCTCGTGTGGCAAAATTTAGGACTGGAATGGCTGTATCGTTTGCTGTCTCAGCCGAGCCGTATTTTTCGGCAGCTTAGGCTGTTGAAATATGTTGCCTATCACTACAGCGGTCGCCTGTAGCTTCATTGAATTGGCGCGTTAAACGCGCCAACCTTGCTCCACAATCTTTCCTCGCAATATATAAACCTGATTTCTTATTCCTATTCGATTTTAATTGTCTGTTTGCTAGTCAATCAGAAATACAGAATTCTATCTTTGGCGTATTCGTCATCCCTTATGTGTTATTCAAACCCACATTACGGTATTTTCATGGCCGCTAATTTGAGGCGAAGGCACATTTTTTCTGAAAATAAGCAGTATGACGGATGCGGTATGCCTGATAAGAGCCGGTTTCTCTTCACGAAACCGAATTGGCTCTCTATAAAACTGAATAAAAAACAATAACCGGCAGCAGCCGGGATAAGCACAACATAAAGACAGAGGATATATGGCAGAAGATGTAAAGCAGGAGAAACTCCATCGGGGGTTGGAAGCCCGGCATATTGAGCTGATTGCGCTGGGCGGCACGATCGGCGTTGGGCTGTTTATGGGCGCCGCCAGCGCGCTGAAGTGGGCGGGGCCGTCAGTATTGCTGGCCTATATTGTCGCCGGAATCTTCGTTTTCTTCATCATGCGCTCAATGGGCGAAATGCTCTATCTGGAGCCAGTCGCGGGATCGTTTGCCGTCTACGCGCATAAATACATGAGTCCCTTTTTCGGTTATCTCACCGCGTGGGGCTACTGGTTTATGTGGATGGCGGTCGGGATTTCGGAAATTACCGCGATTGGCGTGTATGTTCAGTACTGGTTCCCCGATTTGCCGCAATGGATACCGGCTATTGCCGCTGTTGCGCTGGTGGCGGGCGCAAACCTTGCTGCGGTAAGGCTGTATGGCGAAATCGAATTCTGGTTCGCGATGATAAAAATCACCACCATCGTCGTGATGATCGTCGTCGGCGTGGGCATTATTTTCTTCGGCTTCGGTAACCACGGTCAGGCAACCGGATTCAGTAACCTGACCGAACACGGTGGCTTCCTCGCGGGAGGCTGGAAAGGCCTGCTGTTCGCACTCTGTCTGGTCGTGGCGTCTTATCAGGGCGTGGAACTGGTCGGCATTACGGCGGGCGAGGCGAAAAACCCACAGGTGACGCTGAAGCGCGCGATCAACAACATTCTATGGCGCATCCTGATTTTCTATGTGGGCGCGATCTTCGTTATCGTCACGATTTTCCCCTGGAATGAAATAGGCACCTCGGGCAGCCCGTTTGTGATGACATTTGCGAAAATTGGTATCACCGCAGCGGCAGGGATCATCAACTTTGTGGTGCTGACGGCCGCGCTGTCCGGCTGCAACAGCGGCATGTATAGCTGTGGACGTATGCTATATTCGCTGGCCAACAACCGTCAGCTTCCCGCCTGGCTAGGTAAAGTGACGGCCAGCGGCGTACCCGCAGCAGGCGTCATGATTTCTATTCTTTGCCTGATGGCGGGGTCGGTGCTGAATTACATTATCCCTAATCCGGAAAAAGTGTTTGTTTATGTTTATAGCGCCAGCGTACTGCCGGGCATGGTGCCGTGGTTTGTGGTGTTAATCAGCCAATTGCGTTTTCGTGAACAACATCGTGCCGCGCTGGTCGCACATCCGTTTAAATCGGTGTTGTTCCCGTGGGTAAACTACCTGACGATGGCGTTTTTGCTGTGTGTGCTGGTGGGAATGTACATCAATATCGATACGCGGATGTCTTTATTGGTCGGTGTCGCGTTTTTAGCCGTGGTTAGCCTGTGTTATTTTGCGTTGGGATTGGGCAAAAAAACGTCGCTGACAGAGAGTAAGTCGTAGTAGTTGGGGGCGGGAAGGGCGGAACTGTGTGTTATTTAGCTTGGAATGAGCAAATCATAATCAAACGCATCATTTCGATAAAAAAGCACTAGACAGCCAGTCACTAAGCCCGTAATATCCCGCCCCGCAACGGCGCTAAGCGCCCGTAGCTCAGCTGGATAGAGCGCTGCCCTCCGGAGGCAGAGGTCTCAGGTTCGAATCCTGTCGGGCGCACCATTATATTCTGTATGAAGTATGTTGTGTGCAAGAGCTGCGGTGGTACACTTTTTTTCGTAAAGAAAGTATCCCGTAAAAAGGAAGTACCGCGTAATAAGTAGTTGATGTAAAGTGTGGTGATGGTGGCTATAGCTCAGTTGGTAGAGCCCTGGATTGTGATTCCAGTTGTCGTGGGTTCGAGTCCCATTAGCCACCCCAGATTTTGCAGCGATAGTAGTTGATTGACAGTTTGTGAGTTATGCGAAGGTGGCGGAATTGGTAGACGCGCTAGCTTCAGGTGTTAGTGTTCTTACGGACGTGAGGGTTCAAGTCCCTCTCTTCGCACCACACACAAACAAGAACATCAGTGATGTTCAAAAAAGCAGTATATTCGGCGAGTAGCGCAGCTTGGTAGCGCAACTGGTTTGGGACCAGTGGGTCGGAGGTTCGAATCCTCTCTCGCCGACCAATTACAAAGAAAAGCACATCGAAAGATGTGCTTTTTTTTCGTCTGCAATTTGCCTTCTCTGGCGAAAGTCTTGCCGGATTTATCAACCCGACAAGACGTTGTGGTTCCCTGCGATATAGCGTGCTACAGCGCGTAATGCACTGGCGCTAGCGCGCTGCTATCGATACTTTCTCGCATTGATTTTAGTGCGGTATCAAAAGGACACAGTGTGCCTTTTTCTGTCTTCTGGCAGCCCTGAGAGGTAAATTCCTCTTTCAGTAACGGCTGCCGATCGTCAAGCGGCGTCAGTGAACGAATCTGATCCAACGACTGCGTCTGGAAATAGATACGCAAGAAGCGCTGCTGAGTGGTGGTGTCGCGCCAGCGTTCGAAGACCAAACTGCCCGCGGGCGGAATGTTATCGGCGGTATCGCCGGGTAGCTGCCAATGAAACTGCAACAGTGTGCGCAGGTAGGCGATATTGGTATCGTGAGCGACATACAGCAAGTAAGGGACGGCTGGTGGCTCGCCTTGTGTGGTGTCCTGCTCTTCCTGCGTCCCTTGCGCTAAAGCCTGTGCGATTTGCTGCATGAATAGCGAACCGCCGCGCTGTGCAATATAGGGAACATCATTGGTGAAGTCGTATTTAGCGGTCATTGGGGCCATCAGCGGGACGAGATCCTGTGTGTTGCGGACATGACCAAAGGCAACCTGTGCCAGTGGCAAGTTTTCGCTGTACTCCAGCAGGAAAACCTCGCTCATATTCGCCAACGTATTCAGGCCGCTGATAGAAATTGAACCCTCTTTATCCTGCTTGTTCGCCCACGGCTTATCAAACACTGGGCACGGCTTACCCGCCTCGCATACAACCTGTTTTAACTGCTCGATGCTGGGTTTAAGACGCTGATAGGCGATATCCAAATCCCCTCCCATGGCTTTCAGTACCTCAGCCTTTGCCCGTTCGGGGTCAAGTGTGCCAATCCCCATTTTATCTCCGTGGAACAGCGGATCCTGCTTCTCATCCTCAACGGCATGCGTCGCAACGCCGCAGCCCGGAAACATGCCGTCCATATAGGCTTGTGCGGTTGCACGGGTGCGTTGTAGCGGGCTGGCGAGCACATAAATCTGCTGTTCCGTTGGGCAACCTGACGCGAACAGATGCTGTTGACGATAATACTCGCCCTCGTAGCGGCCTTTTAATACGGTGGCGGCATAGCCATGTCCGGTTAATTCACCTTCCCGCGTGACCCATTGAGGCCACTGTCGTGCCGTGCCAGATTCCAGTGCGATAGTGTTAGATTCTGTTGGAGGACGTACGCCGTGACGGCTGACTTCAACGACCTTTTCCAGAAGATAGCGATCCTGAGCCTGTGCCTGAGTAGAGAAGGTTGAAATAATGATCATGGTAATCAATAAGCTACGGGGAGTGCGTAATGTCGTGTGGTAAAGCATGATAATCCTTCGTCAGCGGTCATACGGATAAGGAGTTTCATTGTAGGAAGAGTAAAGTGACAAAGGGGCTTTTCAGCAGAGGAGAGAGTGTTAGCGAACATTTCTACATGCATAGTTTGCAATCAAACTTTTTGATCTAAGATAGATCCCAAAGGTATAAAGCGCATAATTTCCGCATGTTATATTTTTAAAAATTAAAAAGACGACATAAATCCCCGCCTGATAAATCCAACACTAACGAGTTAATTATGGCATCACATCTTATTGATTTTCTTCTTATAGGGAATAATTTTGGCACGCCTGAAATGCGCGGCGTCTGGTCCGAGCATAGCCGCCTGACTAAACAGGTCGAAGTAGAAGTTGCCCTGGCGCTTGCCGAGGGTGAACTGGGTGTCATTCCGCTGGATGCGGCAAAAACCATTGCAGAAAACGCTGACGCAAGCGCGCTTAACGTTGAAGAGATTGCAAAAGATGCCGCGCGCATGAAGCATTCTCTGATGCCGACGATTGCCGCGATTCAGAAACAGTGCGGTGCCGCGGGTGAGTTTATTCACTACGGCGTGACCACGCAGGACATCGTTGATACTGCGACGGTGTTACAACTGAAACAATCTTTTGATATTGTCGTCAGAGATACACAACTGCTGGCCGTTGAGTTGAAACGTCTGGCAAAGAAACACCAGCATACGTTGATGGCTGGTCGTACCCACGGTATGCAGGCGTTGCCCACCACGTTTGGCTTCAAACTGGCCGTCTGGCTGGATGAATTTATCCGTCACCTCGAACGTCTGGGTGAAATCAAAGAACGTGTTTTGGTTGGCAACATCAACGGTGCGATTTGTACCTATGCCTCTTTTGGCGAGAAAGGGCCGGAAATCGAGCGTCTGACGCTCGATAAGCTGGGGCTGAATACGCCGAATATCGGCTGGCAGTCTGCCCGCGATCGCTTCTCTGAATATGCTTCTGTTACGGTTCTGATCAGCGGTACGCTGGGCAAAATCGGCAACGAGCTGTACAACCTGATGCGCACCGAGATTAACGAAATCGAAGAGCCGTTCTCCGAAGGGAAAATCGGTTCTACTACGATGCCGCATAAACGCAACCCTGCCGCATTGGAAGGGCTGGCGAGCCTGACTGCTCCACTGTTTAAGAGCGCAGCGTTGATTCATGAATCCATGAAAGTTGAGCATGAGCGTGATGCGATGAGCTGGCGTGCGGAGTGGATCGCGCTGCCGGAAATCAATATCTATCTGTCTGCTCAGCTTCAGAACGCGCTTGGCATCCTGCGTGGCATGTCCGTCAACGAGAAGCAGATGCTGGCGAACCTCGATCTACAAAATGGCCTGCTGCTATCCGAGAAAGTGATGTTTGAGATTGGCAAACGTCTCGGCAAGCAGACTGCTCACCATCTGGTTTACGAATGTTCTATGCAGGCATTCGAGCAGAATCAGTCCTTTAAATCGGTACTGCTGGCCCACCCGGTGCTTTCTGAACAGGTGACCGCCGCCGATCTGGACGAATGGCTGAATCCGGCTAACTACGTTGGCAGTGCGCCGCAGAAGGTTGATGACGTGATTCGCTATGCGGATAACTCCGGCCTGCTGCCAGCATAAGGTGACATCATGAGTATCGTATTTCGTCAGGCTACGCTTGCGGACGATGAGACCTATCTGGCACTGGCGCTGGCGGCATTTGAGCCGATTCGCCAACTGGGTATCAATTTTTCTGCCGCCCATGCGGACATCGACATGGTGCGTACGCATATTGCCTCACACGGCGTTTATGTGATGGAAAAAGACGGCGAGATGGTGTCGTCATTTACCATCCGCTATCCGTGGGGGCCGGAGCCAGGCCCGCTCGGTTTGCCCCATTTGGGCTGGTTTGCGACGCACCCTGGTTATAAAAAACAGGGGCTGGGTAAGCAAATGATGAACTGGCTTGAAGAAGAGATTCTGATTAACCAGCTCAAAGCCCCTGCGGTGTCGCTTGGCACCGCGCAAAACCACCCGTGGCTGATTGAGATGTACAGAAATTATGGTTTCAAGGAAGTCGGGCAGACGAATCTGGGAAAAGGACACCTGACAATCTGGATGGAAAAAATCCTTGATAACCCATTGTATGACCAGTGGAAAGATAAAAACTCAAAAAGAGAGGCAGTAAAATGATGAAAAAAGTAACGTTGTCTGTTCTGGCGCTGACGACCGCCTTTCTTGTAGCTGGCTGTGACTCTGGGAAGAGCGGCTCTGAGCAGGAAAAAATACTGAAAGTGGGTTCAACAGGTCAAAGTTATCCAAGCGGCTTCAAGCAAGATAACAAGCTGGTTGGGTTTGACGTTGAAGTGACGGAAACCATCGCGAAAGATCTGAACTACAAAGTTGAGTGGGTTACCGCCGATTTCAGTGGTCTGATGGGGCAATTGGAAGCGAGAAAACTGGATACGGTCGCGAACGTGGTGGCAATTACCCCCGCGCGTCAGGAAAAATATAACTTTGCCCAACCGTACAGTTATTACGGTAGCCAGATTGTGACGCACAAAGACAACACGGACATTAATACATTGGCTGACCTGAAAGGGAAGACGGTAGCGGGTGTTCTGGGTTCCAACCACGTTAACAACCTGAAAAAAGCCTTTGCCGATGGCAGCGTGAATATTCGTACCTATGAAACGCGCGATGGCGCGATGAACGATGCACTGTCTAAACGCGTTGAAGGCTATGTGAATTCACGTCCGATCCTGTTGGCAGAAATCAATAAGCGTAACCTGCCGTTCAAACTGGTCGGTGAGCCGCTGGTGATTGAAGAAGTGAGCTTCCCGTTCCATAAGGACGAAAATGGTGATGCATTACGTAAACAATTCGATGCTGAATTGACGAAAATGCGTGAAGATGGACGCCTGAAAGCGCTCGCCGAAAAATACTTTGGTGAGGACATCTCTGTTCCACCGAAAAAGTAACGTTATTGCCGCTTGTCGGTTGACTTATCACCTTCTCCACCGGCGCAGTATGGCCGGTGGAAGCATTAATGGTATGACTCATGAATGTCGATCTTGCCTACCTGTTAAAAGTGTTTCCTCAGGTATTAATGTATTTGCCGACCACGCTGTTCCTTGCCGTGGTTTCGATGTTTTTTGCTATGGTTCTCGGCCTGATACTGGCGTTAGTCCGTGAAAGCAAGATCGTCGTGGTAGTAAAAATCGTCGAACTGTATATCTCGCTGTTCCGCGGTATTCCGTCGCTGGTTCAGCTGTTTATCATCTACTTCGGCTTGCCGCAGCTATTCCCCGGCTTATCCAATCTGGATGCGATGACGGCCGCGATTATCGGTTTTAGCCTGAAAACATCCGCCTATATGGCTGAGATTTTCCGCGCGGGCTTGGCCTCGGTCGACTTCGGCCAGACGGAAGCTGGTCTATCCATTGGCATGAGTAAAGCGCAGGTCTATCGCCGCATCGTGTTGCCTCAGGCCATGCTGAATGCGCTGCCAGCGACGGGGAACACCTTCATTTCCCTGATTAAAGATACCTCGGTAGCCTTTGCGCTGGGCGTCTCTGAACTGTTCGCGGAAGGCAAGATGATTGCTGCCGAATCTCTGCGTTTCTTTGAGACCTTCCTGGTTGTGGGTCTGATTTACTGGTTGGTGATCATTGTTTACTCCTGGCTGCAAAAACAGCTGGAGAAGAAACTGAATCACTCGCTACAGCGATAAGGGGCTGACATGATCAGTGTAAAGAATCTTTCTAAACGCTTTGGCGATCAGGTGGTGTTGGACAACATCAGTCTGGATATCGCGAAAGGCGAAGTCGTGGCGATTATCGGTCCATCGGGTTCGGGTAAGTCCACGCTGCTGCGCTGTCTGAACCTGCTGGAAACGCCAGAGTCGGGCACGATCGAAATTGGCGAACAAACGCTGGATACGCGTCGTTACAGCTCTAAAGAAGCCTATGCGCTGCGCCGCCAGACGGCGATGGTATTCCAGAGTTACAACCTGTTTAAGAACAAAACAGCGCTGGAGAATGTGACGGAAGCGCTGATTGTCGTGAAAAAAATGCCGAAGAAGCAGGCGGATGAAATTGGTCTGGCGCTGCTGGAGCAGGTCGGTCTGCTGCCGCAGGCGGCACAGTACCCGGTGACGCTGTCCGGCGGACAGCAACAGCGCGTGAGTATTGCGCGTGCGCTGGCGGTGGATCCGAAGGCGATTTTATTTGATGAACCGACTTCGGCGCTTGACCCGGAAAGGGTACACGAAGTGCTTCAGGTGATTCAGAAGCTGGCGAAAAACGACACCACGATGGTGATCGTCACCCATGAAATGCAGTTTGCGAAAGAAGTGGCTGACCGCGTGATCTTCATGGCGGACGGCCACATCGTCGAGGAAGGCCCGGCGGAGCAGGTGATTAGCTTCTCGGACAACCCGCAAACCCAGCGTTTCCTGCGTCAGTTGACCAAGCTGCCTGAGCCGCTTGAGTACGATATTTAACGCATACGTAGATACACCTGCACGCCTGAACAAGGCAACCCTGTCAGGCAGGGCACGATAATGTGGAGCAAGTATTCATGAGAACAGCATCTCAGCACGAGCCTCTGGCTCAGTTTATTCAGGCGTTTCGCCACGATTTACACCGCCATCCTGAGCTGTCGAATCAGGAGTTCGAGACCACGAAGAAGATTCGTGCGGTATTGGAAAAAGAAGGGATTCGTATCCTCGATCTGCCGCTGAAAACCGGTCTGGTTGCGGAAGTGGGCGGTTTACAGGAAGGCCCACTGGTCGTGGTGCGTTCCGATATCGACGCCCTGCCGATTGAAGAAGAGTCTGGCGTAGAATTTACGTCGCTCAACAAAGGCGTGATGCACGCCTGCGGCCATGATTTTCACTCTTCCGCGGCGCTGGGTGCAGCGATTTTGTTGAAGAAAATTGAGCCGGAACTGAAAGGCACTGTGCGAATTTTGTTCCAGGCTGCTGAAGAGACTGGATTGGGCGCGCCGGAAGTCATCGCCGTTGGCGCGTTGGACAATGCGGTAGCGATTTTTGGCATTCACAACGATCCAACGCTGCCGGTTGGCGTCATCGGTGGGAAAGACGGCGCATTGACGGCGGGCGTTGACCGCTTTGAGATCAAGATCGCAGCGAAAGGCTGTCACGCCGCGAAGCCGCATGAAGGCAACGATCCGATTATCATTCTGGGTCAGCTGATTTCTGCTGTACAGACCATTATCAGCCGCACGGTATCGTCCGACAATAACGCGGTGGTGTCGATTACGCAGGTACATAGCGGCAGCACCTGGAACGTGATCCCAGACACGGCCTATGTTGAAGGCACGGTCAGAACGTTCAATCAGGCTGCGCGTGATTTAATTGAACAGCGTTTCCGTCAGATCGTAGCGGGTATCGCCAGCACCTTCGGTGCAGAAATTGAATTCCTGTGGCATGCAGGGCCGCCGTCGGTGATCAATACGCCAGAGTGGGTTGAGTTTGCACTGAATGTGGCGAGTGACGAAGGGTTTGAAGCGCGTCGCGTGGAAGCTAGCCCGATTGGTGAAGATTTTGCGTTCTATCAGCAGAAATTGCCAGGTACGTTCATGATGGTCGGCTCCGGCGGGCCGTATGCGCTGCATCACCCGAAATTCCGCGTCGATGACAGCGCGCTGTTCCCGACTGCGCATTATCTGTATCAGGTCGCGAAGCAGAGTTTAGAACAGCTGTCCTCCCGTTAAGCGAATCCTGTCCGCGTCGGTTTCTCGGCGCGGATATTTCCCCTTTTTTAAATTAAATCAATAGCTTTGATTGAACTGTCGGAAAAACACGACACTCTAGGGGTTCTGCTGTCGCAAAAAAGAGACATTTAATCCATTGATTAATAATGATTAATATTTTATCTGATAAATGCGTCTCTGAATGGCGACAGGTTTTGTGAGCGCGATCTCGTTTTTATCACCCATTACACGTTTGCTTTTCTTCCAGTGAAGAAATAAAAATAGTATTTATTATTAGCTAGTTACCGTAATTTCATTAGATAGTAATAATAAATTTATGCATATTGGCATAATTTATGCTTAAATAAGCGCGTAGATGCTCATTCCACCTTCTATGCTTGCTTCGGCTTCATAATCCTGGGAATGACGCAGAGCCAATTTGAGGTGCCTATCGTCCAACTCCAGATGAAGATGCAAATCTCCATCGGGCCTTCCGGACATAACGTTGAGTGAGGCACCATTCTGTTGTCTGACAGACCTGATATTTTCAACGCTTACCGTTTATCGGTAAGCGTTTTTTTTCGTCTGAGGAAAATGTTCGGTAACCGCCTTCTGTCGGGCTATTCAGGACGGGTCATACAAAAGAATAAGGCTCCAAAAAAGGAGCCTTATGAAAGGAACCGCGCAGTGACTAGTCGGCAGGCTGCTGTAGCGTGAGCAACAACCCTTCGCGCCGCATTTGGGCCGCTTCATCCGGCAGACGCAACCGATCGAGTGCATCGGCACGCCAGGCATAATCATAAGCGTCCGGTCGTAATTCCAGTGCGGTGCGGAAGGCATCGCTGGCCTGCTGCCATTCGCCGTGTTTCATCAGCAACTGACCTAACGTACTGCTCAACAGCGCAGTAGCGCCTTGCTGCTTGATGTACTGGTGCAGTACTTTTTCCAGCTGTTCTGGGTTTCCGGCTTTGAGGCGCGGCATCAGCAAGATCAAGCGCTCGTCATACTGACGTTTGAGACCGTCGAGAATGATCTTCTGAGCGGTATCATGCTCGTCACACTCGATCAGATGCTCAACCATCGCGACCTGAAGCGGGATCTCATGGCGAACTTTACGGCTCTGATTATTCCACCACGACTTCAGCCCTTCGCTGCCGCCATCCGCCATCGCCTGATTCATCAGACCGATATAGGCTTGCTGTTGTAGATCCAGCAAACGCGCTTCAGGGTACAGATTGATCTTGCGCATCGCAGGCAGAATATCCAGCAGCGCACTATAGGCGTGAGTACGCAGGAAAGCCTGCTCTGCTAAACGCAGAACCTCAGGGTGGCGGGGCGCGACCTCCAGCAGTTTGTCGACGCCGTGACGTGCGGCATGATCTTCATTACGCGCTAGTTGAATACGCACGCGCGTAATATCTACCGGAAGCTGATCGGTATCTGCAACCTCGGCGGCACGCTCCAGATATTGCTTGGTACGAAACTCGTCACCGCGCTGCTGGGCGGCTTCGGCTGCCAGCAGGTAGTTAACCACGGGCTGCTCGGCATGGTCGGCATTGCGCGTCAGTAGCTTCTCTACCTGTAAATAATCTCCCTCGGCCAGCTTGAGCAGCGCGGCTTTGGTCTGTTTTCTGGCGCGGGTACGTTTGCGGCCGAGGAACCAGCCGCGCGTGCGGGATCCGGTACGAAAGATCCGGCGGAGCACCCATTCCACCGCCAAAAAGGCGAGGAAGAACAGTACCAGCATGATGACCAGACCGGTCACGCTGGTTTGAATGTCGTAGTTATCCGTTTGGATCAGGACATAGCCTTGGTGACCTGCGACGATCGGGCCGATCACCACGCCTGCGATCAGGATCAGGAACAGCAATAAGACTTTCAGCATGTTCACTCTCCCTGTTGTGTGGCTGGCGCCTGAGCCAGCAGGTTACGAACGCGCGTTTGCATCAGTTTTTCCAACAGCACCTGACTTTGTAGCTCCGTTGGGACATCCAGTGAAACTGACTGCTGGCTTAAGGCATCGAGCTGATCCAAAAAGGCCTGCGTCGTAGGGTCGGTGGTATTGAAGTAGGCGCGAACCCAGGTTGCTGCCGTTTCCAGCGACTGTTTGTACACTTCATTCTGGTGGCGCGGAATGGCCTGTGCGGCAACCAGCAGACGTGAGCGGATATTCTCGCGCAGGTACACATCCTGATTCGGTGCCAGCAGCGGTTCGGCCGCGCTGTCACGGCGGCGAATGGTGATAAAATCAGCCAGGAAATTGTGCCAGCTCTTGCTTAGATTTTGTCGCCACTCGCTCAAAGAGGCGGACAGCTCTGTGCTGTTGGCATCCATCGGCGCTTCATCGGTGTTGTTGTCGGCGAGCTGCAAGTTGTCCAACTGGTCGGTGAGCTGATTTACTTTCAGGATAATGCCGTCAAAATCGACCTGACTGACGCCAGCCAGTGCACCGATATCGTTGGTCAGCGCGCGGCGGATTTCTATCAGGCTGGGATCGTTCATTTCCGCGAGGCTAGCGTCCGCGCTTTTCAGTAATGCGCCTGCGGTGGTGACGTCTTTGTCGCTCCACAACTTGCGTCCTGCCAGTTTCACCAGAAAATCTGCCTGAGCGATCAGCCAGGTATTGGTGTCATGGCTGGAAAGTGCCGCCAGCTTATCGCGCAGCTCGTCTGACTGACGCGTGAGCGCCTCAAGACGCTGTGCGGCAGTCTCTTGTGCTTTGCCTTGCTGTTGTTGAGCGTCCAGCCATTGCTGCTGTTCTTGCTTGTGCTGCTGCTGCAATGTGTTTAACTGCGTTTCCAGGCGTTGAAGCGCGGCAGTTTCTTTCTGCGCCTGCTGGTGGCCGTGGTAATACAAGCCCGCGCCTATTGCCAGCGCAATCACAATCGCGATCGCCCCCAGCACGGCACCGCTACGTTTTGGCTGTGGTGCGGGATCCTGCTGCTGATGCGCGGGTTCAACCCGTTCAGCAACCTCGTCGGATGGAGCTGTGGGGGTGTTGTGTTCCGTCATAATGGTACATCCCATGATCAGGTTTATTGTAGTGCGCGCACGAGCGCATCGTTATCGGCGTTATCGGCCACCCGGATATCGCGCCAGCCAAGCTGACGACCCTGTTCTGCCAGTCGTTCGCTGACGACGATCAGTTGGCAGCCGAGTAACCAGGAAGCCCGATAGTAATCAGGTACTAAAGTATAGATCCGTTGTAGCATTTCTCCGCTGGTGATCACCAGTTTGTCGATGCCTATTTGTTGCCAGTGGCGGCTTTGCTCCGGCCCATCATAGTGAACGTCCCTACGCTGATAGCATTCACAGTAGGTTACCTGCGCGCCTCTCTCGGTTAGCGTCTCTCCCAGCAGTTCCCTTCCACCATTGCCACGTAATAATAGTGCACGTTTCCCAGCAACATCTTGTAGGTCAGGCAGTTGCAATAGCGTTTCGCTGGTTTCGCGCTCAGGCGGATAGGTTACCGGATGTGCGCTGATTTTATGTAACGCCAGTGCCGTGGTACGGCCGATGGCGTAATAAGCGAGGTGGGCAGGCCAGCTGATGCCCGTACGTACCAGCATCGGATCGGCGTAATGAATCGCGTGTTGTGAAAGTGCAAACACCAGATCGTCTGGGTGCAGTGCCTGCAACAGAGTCGGCAGGCTGGCGAGCTCTCGTCCGGGAGAAAACTCGATCAGCGGGCTGTGCCAGGCGTTATAGCCGAGCTTTCTTAAACGGGTCACCAGTTGTTCGCCAGTTGGTGACGGACGGGTAACCAGAATAGTCATGATGAGCTTGACCCTTGATAAACGGCTTGAAGGATGGCGCTGGCCCCTTTTGCCAGTAGCTCTTCAGCCAGGGCAATCCCGAGTTGTTCGGCATCGGAGACGCTTCCTCTCCGTTCACCGACGATCATTTGGCTGCCGTCTGGCGCGCCAACCAGCGCACGCAGCCACAGCGTATCGCCTTCCAGTTCAGCGTAGCTGCCAATCGGTACCTGACAGCCGCCTTCAAGGCGCACATTCATCGCGCGTTCAGCCAGTACGCGGGCCGCGGTAGCGGAGTGATTCAGCGGGGCAAGGAGTTGACGGACATGCTCGTCATCCAAACGGCATTCGATGCCGATAGCACCTTGTCCGACGGCTGGCAGAGATTCTTCCGGGCTTAACGCACAGCGGATGCGCTCTTCAAGGCCGAGACGTTTCAGACCGGCGACCGCAAGAATAATGGCGTCATACTCGCCGTTGTCCAGTTTTGACAGGCGTGTGCCGACATTGCCGCGCAAATCACGAATCACCAGATCGGGGCGTCGGGCGCGCAGCTGGCACTGACGGCGCAGGCTGGAGGTGCCGACGCAGCTGCCTTCCGGCAATTGTTCGAGGCTGTCGTAATGATTGGAAACAAAAGCGTCGCGCGGGTCGTCGCGTTCGCAAATAGTGGTCAGGCCGAGGCCATCTGGGAATTCGACGGGCACATCTTTCATGGAGTGGACGGCAATATCAGCACGCCCTTCAAGCAGCGCCAATTCCAGCTCTTTAACAAACAATCCCTTACCGCCGACCTTCGCCAGTGGCGTATCGAGGATGATGTCGCCGCGGGTTACCATCGGTACCAGCTCCACGTGTAAATCTGGGTAGAGGTGATTCAGACACTGCTGAACATATTGTGCTTGCCACAGGGCGAGCGGGCTTTGTCGGGTGGCAATTCTAATAATATTGGCTAACATGCTTGATACCGTTTTTATCATTTTCCGCCATCGTATCATTGATGGTGCGTTGGTGTCAGGTTGTGGGCATTAGCGGTGCGCCTTTTAAAACGGTCTGAAATTCGGGTGCCGCAACTATAGATATACTCTAAATAATTCAAGTTTCAGGACAAAAACGGCAAGGCGTTTTTGAACAGCGCTTGCGCTGACCCCGAAGGGGTGAGGCCATAAGGCCGAATAACGCGGCAAGTGAGGGAATCCCGATGAGCTTACTCAGGTAAGTGATTCGGGTGAGTGAGCGTAGCCAACGTACATGCAACTTGAAGTATGACGAGTAAGAAGCCGTGCTGATGCAGTCGGGTAGGGAAATTCGTAATAAAGCAAGATAGGTAAGTCTAACTTTCTTTACTTTCTTTACGCCCAATCAGCAAGGTGTTAAATTGATCACGTTTCCAGCAATAATTCGCTAAACATTCTTCTAATTTCATCATGCGGATTTGGAACACGGGGTTTTTCTAGGCACTGGGATAAATCAGGCGAAACGTCTTGTACTTCTACATCGAGACTTTGAAGCAAAGACTGGATGCGATCAACCAACTGCGTGTTGACCGTGCTCTGGGAGCAATGAAGCCCGCTTTTCAGCAGGTTTACAGTCTTCTGCCCATTTTATTACATCATCATCACCCGTTGATGCCAGGCTACCTTGAAGGCAAGGTGCCTCACGGTATCTGCACTCACACGCCTGATGAAAAACAACAACAGTATCTTGATGGCATCGCGTTGCGCTGGGGTCAGTTTGACCGTTCTCATCCGCAGGGCGAGCTGCCGATCACGGGCATCTATTCCATGGGAAGTACCTCATCTATCGGACAGAGCTGTAGCTCCGATCTCGATATCTGGGTGTGCCACCAATCCTGGCTGGATAGCGAAGAACGTCAACTCTTACAGAAGAAATGTACGCTGCTGGAGCAGTGGGCAGCAGCGCAGGGCGCTGAGGTCAGTTTCTTCCTGATGGATGAAAGCCGCTTCCGCCACAATGAAAGTGGCAGCCTGAGCGGTGAAGACTGCGGCACCATGCAGCACATCCTGTTACTCGACGAATTCTACCGTACCGCCGTGCGTATGGCCGGTAAGCGTATTCTGTGGAATATGGTGCCAGTTGAAGAAGAATCTCACTACGACGACTATGTGCTGTCGCTGTACTCACAGGGGGCGCTGGCTCCTAACGAGTGGATGGATTTAGGCGGCTTAAGCACGCTGTCGGCGGAAGAGTATTTCGGCGCGAGTCTCTGGCAGCTCTATAAAAGCATCGATTCCCCTTATAAAGCCGTACTGAAAACGCTGCTGTTGGAAGCCTATTCCTGGGAATACCCGGATACCAGCCTGCTGTCGACCGAAATTAAAAAGCGCCTGCATGACGGCGAGATCGTCTCTTTCGGCCTCGATCCTTACTGCATGATGTTGGATCGCGTGACGCACTATCTGACGGCGATCAACGATCCCACGCGCCTCGATCTGGCGCGTCGATGTTTCTACTTAAAAGTCTGTGAAAAGCTCTCCAGAGAAAAAGCCTGTGTTGGCTGGCGTCGCCAGATTCTGAGCCAACTGGTGCAAGAATGGGGATGGAGCGACGAACATCTGGCCATGCTGGATAATCGCGCTAACTGGAAAATCGAACAGGTACGCGAAGCACATAATGAGCTGTTGGATGCGATGATGCAGACCTATCGCAACCTGATTCGCTTCGCCCGCCGCAATAACCTGAGCGTCAGCGCCAGCCCGCAGGATATCGGTGTGTTGACCCGTAAACTGTACGCTGCGTTTGAAGCGCTGCCGGGTAAAGTTACCCTGCTGAACCCACAAATTTCGCCCGATTTGTCGGAGCCGAATTTAACCTTTATCTATGTTCCACCGGGTCGCGCGAACCGTTCTGGCTGGTATCTGTATAATCAGGCACCGTCGATGGATGCGATCGTCAGCCATCAGCCGCTGGAGTATAACCGCTATCTGAACAAACTGGTGGCGTGGGCGTATTTTAACGGCCTGCTGACGCCAAGCACGCGTCTGTACATTAAAGGCAACGAGCTGTGCGACATCACGCGCCTGCAAGCGCTGGTGGACGACGTAGCCAGCCACTTCCCGCTGCGCCTGCCTGCACCGACGCCGAAGGCGCTGTACAGCCCGTGTGAAATTCGTCATCTGGCGATTATCGTCAATCTGGAACACGATCCGACGGCAGCCTTCCGCAATCAGGTCGTGCATTTCGATTTCCGTCATCTGGATGTCTTTAGCTTTGGCCAGCAGCAGCAGTGTCTGGTTGGTAGTATCGACCTGCTGTATCGCAACTCGTGGAACGAAGTGCGTACGCTGCATTTCAGCGGCGAGCAGGCGGTGTTGGAAGCGTTGAAAACCATTCTGGGCAAAATGCATCAGGATGCCGCGCTGCCGGAATCACTGGAAGTCTTCTGCTACAGCCAGCACCTGCGCGGGCTGATTCGTACCCGTGTGCAGCAGTTGGTGTCCGAATGCATTGAGCTGCGCCTGACCAGTACGCGTCAGCAGGAGCCTGGGCGTTTCAAAGCCGTGAAAGTCGCGGGTCAAACCTGGGGTCTGTTCTTCGAACGGCTGAGTGTCTCGGTGCAGAAGCTGGAAAATGCGGTCGAGTTTTATGGCGCGATTTCCAACAACAAACTGCAAGGTCAGCCGGTTCAGGTTGAAACCAACCATGTCCATTTACCGCCAGTGGTTGATGGCGTCGCCAGCGAAGGGATCATCCAGTTCTTCTTTGAAGATCTGACAGAAAATCAGGGCTTTAATATCTATATTCTGGATGAGTCGAACCGCGTTGAGGTCTATCACCACTGTGAAGGCAGTAAAGAAGAGCTGGTGCGCGATGTCAGCCGCTTCTATTCGTCTTCGCATGACCGCTTTACCTACGGCTCCAGCTTTATCAATTTCAATCTGCCGCAGTTCTACCAAATCGTACAGCTGGACGGCCGCACGCAGGTGATCCCGTTCCGCAGCAGTGCGCTTTCTCATCTGTGCATTACACCCGTGGTGGATGATGAAGCGATGACGATGAAGCAGCGACTACAGATTTTATAACCACTCTATACCCTAAATAATTCGAGTTTCAGGACAAAAACGGCAAGGCGTTTTTGAACAGCGCTTGCGCTGACCCCGAAGGGGTGAGGCCATAAGGCCGAATAACGCGGCGAATGAGGGAATCCCGATGAGCTTACTCAAGTAAGTGATTCGGGTGACCGAATGAAGCCAACGCACATGCAACTTGAAGTATGACGGGTATATACCCGGCTTTCAGCGTATTCAGGAAGGGATGTATTGATGGATTCGTTGCAACGCCGAAACCTGATACTGCTGGCGCTCGGACAGGGGCTGACCGGCAGTATTATTTCCCTGATGACGCTGTGTTCTACGCTGGTTGGCGTATCGATGACGCCCGTTCCTTTGTTGACCACGCTACCGATTACCGCGACGGTGTGCGGTGCTGCGCTCATGATCTACAGCGTTTCATCGCTGATGACAAAACATGGCAGGCGCAATGCGTTCATCATCGGCACGCTGATCGGGCTAGTGGGCGCGCTTTTGGCGGCGCTGGCGATTGCGCTACACAGTTTCTCCCTCTTTGTCTTTTCGACGTTTGTTCTGGGAATGTCCTGCGCTTTCAATCAGTATTATCGCTTCGCCGCGGCTGAGATATTTACCGATAATCAGCAGAAAAACCGGGCGATCTCATGGGTGATCAGCGGCGGTATCCTGGGCGGTTTTCTCGGCCCGTTCGCGGCCAGCCAATCTTCTCAGCTCTGGGCGTCGTACCCGTTTCTCGGCAGTTTTATTGCGGCAGCCTTCATCTGTGTTATCACGTCTCTGTTGTTGCTTGGCCTTAAACTGCCTCCAATGTCCGTTACCACGCCCAGCACCCAGCGTAGTGAATCGCTGGCGGCGATTCTGAAAAGCCGTGCGTTTGTGTTGGGAACGGCAAGCTGTTCCGTCGGGTTTGTGGTGATGACGCTATTAATGAATTCCGTGCCGCTGGCGATGCATCAGCACCACTTTTCCGTCAGCCACAGCGCGACGGTGTTGCAATGGCATTTTGTGGCCATGTATGCGCCTGCGCTGCTGTTAGTGCTGCTGGCGAAGCGACTGACGCCGATTCAGGTCGTGGTGATTGGCATGGTGTGCAACGTTGTCGGGGTAGCGATAGCGCTGAGCGGTTTGACGTTCTGGCACTTCCTCTTTGCACTGATGTTGTTCGGCATCGGGTGGGCGTTTATGTTCAACGGCGGGACATTCATGCTGAACGCGTTTACCCATTCCGTGCATAAATCCCGTTTGCAGGGGATTAACTCGCTGGTGATTTACGTGCCTAACGCGCTGGCCTCGTTATCTGCCGGTAGCCTGATGGCGCTGACCAGCGGCTGGTCGTTGGTCAATATGGTGGGTATCGGCATGCTGTTATTGCTGGTTCTGGGGCTGATCGTTCTGGGACGGCGCTGATGTGTGGAGCGCCGCGAGGTCGTTGAAAGACAGTTACCCGAAGTGAACGGTTTCCCCAGCCTGATCCGAGCAGGCTGCTGACAGCAACGCGATAAAATCTTCACCGCTGCGAGCGCATACCCAGCGTTCCGCCTGAAGATTAAAATGGTAACCGCCTGCTTTGGTCGCCAGCCAGATTTGGTGCAGCGGCTCCTGCCGATTAATCACGATTTTGCTGCCATTTTCAAAACTCAGCGTCATCACACCGCCGTTGGTTTCGTAATCGATGTCGGCATCACCCTCAAACCGATCCAGTGTTTCTTCCAGTTGAAGCATGAGTTCGTCGGCTAATTGGTGGAACTCGCTATCGTTCATTTTCGATTCCTATTGATTTTCATGATCCACCTGCGATTATAGAGAGCATACGAGTATTAATGACAGGTCTTAACGTGATGAAGAACGTATTTCGCCAGTTTTTTCTGGTGTTAGCTGTGGTGAGTTTATTCGGTTGTGGTCTGAAAGGTCCGCTTTATATGCCTGCCGATGGCAAATCCGGTGCGTCAACGACTCAGCAAAATGAGAACCAGCCGCCGCAAAAGAAAACGTCAATGCGTCCTTAGTGCGTGACGACAGTAATAAATAACAGGTCACGCGCCCGGTTAAGCAAGCGGGGGAGTCAGGATAATGCAGTTCGCTAAGATGCACGGGTTAGGCAACGATTTCATGGTTGTTGATGCCGTTACGCAAAACGTTTATTTTTCACCCGAATTGATTCGCCGTTTGGCGGATCGACACTGTGGTGTAGGGTTCGACCAACTGCTGGTTGTCGAGCCGCCCTACGATCCTGAACTGGATTTTCATTACCGCATTTTTAACGCGGATGGCAGCGAAGTGGCACAGTGCGGTAATGGCGCGCGCTGCTTTGCTCGCTTTGTCCGCTTGAAAGGGTTAACTAACAAGCGTGACATCGCCGTCAGTACGCAGACGGGCCGAATGGTACTGTCGGTAACCGATGACGAACTGGTGCGCGTCAACATGGGCGAACCGAATTTCGAGCCGCAACAGGTGCCTTTTCGCGCGGTCAAAGCGGAGAAAACTTACATCATGCGTGCCGACGAGCATACGGTGCTGTGTGGCGTGGTGTCGATGGGCAACCCGCACTGTGTGATTCAGGTTGAGGATGTGGACACGGCGAAGGTAGAAACGCTGGGGCCGCTGCTGGAAAGCCACGAGCGTTTTCCCGAGCGTGCCAACATCGGCTTTATGCAAATTGTTGATAGCCACACTGTCCGTCTGCGGGTGTATGAACGCGGTGCGGGAGAAACGCAGGCGTGCGGTAGCGGCGCGTGTGCTGCTGTGGCGGTAGGGATCCAGCAGGGGTTATTGTCCGCGAACGTTCGCGTATCTCTGCCGGGCGGGGAATTGGATATCCAGTGGGATGGGCCGGGACATCCGTTATTCATGACCGGGCCTGCAACGCATGTCTACGATGGATTTATTCATTTATGAAGAATGTCGAGGAACAGGCAGAACGCGAGATCGCACTCAGTGACGAGATGGTTTTGCAGTTCCTGCAACAGAATCCCGATTTTTTTATCCGCAATGCGCGTCCCGTCGAGCAGATGCGCATTCCCCACCCCGTGAGGGGAACCGTGTCGTTGGTGGAATGGCAGCTGGCACGCCAGCGTAACCACATTACTCAGCTTGAGGAAGAAATCACGCTGTTGATGGAACAGGCGGGCGCGAACGAAGTGTTGTTCAATCGCCTGCTTGGGTTACAAACTGAATTGGCATCAGCGGACAGCCTGACAGACATGTTGGAGCGCTTGCAGCGTTGGGCGCGTCAGCTTGGTCTCGCGGGCGCAACCGTTCGTCTGTTCAGCGATAAATGGCGCCTTGGCGCGCCTTCTGGTTTTACCCACCTTGGGCTAAATCGCTCCACCTTTGAGCCGTTGCGCATTCAGCGCTTCGGACAACATAACCACTATCTTGGCAGTCTGAACGGGCCAGAGCTGTTGCTTCTGCTGCCGCAGGCCAGACAGGTTGGGTCGGTCGCGCTATCGCTGATGGGAAATCATCACGATTTGGGCGTGCTGATTTTCAGCAGCCGCGACAGCCACCATTATCAGGATGGCATGGGAACCGTGCTGCTCCAGCAAATGGCCATGATGCTGCCAGCGATGCTGGCGCGCTGGGTTGAGCGGGTATGAGCCGGCAGCCTGCGCCATCGGAGGCTCCTTCCTCTTCGCTGTTACAAACCGATGTTGATGCGTTCCTGCGCTACCTGAAAGTCGAACGTCAGCTAAGCCCGCTGACGCAGACCAGCTACTTACGTCAACTGTCAGCAGTTATCACGATACTCTCCGCTGCGGGTGTGGCTGACTGGCGCAAGCTGGACGCCTCAGGCGTGCGTTCCGTGGTATCCCGCAGTAAGCGCGATGGGCTCCATTCTAGCAGTCTGGCGCTGCGTTTATCGGCATTACGCAGTTTTCTCGACTGGATGGTGTCACGCGGTGTGCTGGTGGCAAACCCGGCTAAAGGGGTATCCACGCCGCGAGCGGGTCGTCCATTGCCCAAGAATATGGATGTGGATGAGACGAATCGCCTGCTGGAAATCAATTTGGACGATCCCCTCGCGGTGCGCGACCGTACGATGCTGGAAGTGATGTACGGTGCGGGGCTGCGTCTGGCGGAGCTGGTCGGTATGGATTATCAGCACATCGATCTGGCAAGCGGTGAAATCTGGGTGATGGGGAAAGGCAGCAAAGAGCGCAAATTGCCGATAGGAAAAACGGCGGTAACCTGGCTGGAACGTTGGCTGGCGCTGCGCGAACTGTTTGGCCCGCAGGATGATGCCGTGTTTATCTCCAATCAGGGACGACGCATTTCGATGCGCAACGTGCAGAAGCGTTTCGCCGAATGGGGAATTAAGCAGGGCATCAATAGCCATGTTCATCCTCATAAATTGCGCCACTCCTTTGCGACGCACATGCTGGAATCCAGCGGCGATTTACGAGCGGTACAAGAGCTGCTTGGCCACGCTAACCTGACCACGACGCAGATTTACACCCATCTTGATTTTCAACATTTAGCCTCCGTGTACGATGCTGCGCATCCACGCGCCAAACGAGGGAAACCCTGATGCATTTTTACCGATCTCTTGGCCCGATCCGGGCGATCACGTTCGATCTGGATGACACTCTGTACGATAACGCGGACGTCATTCGACGCACGGGGCAAGAGTCAGTCCACTTTCTGCAACAGTACCATCCTGCACTTCGTGATTTTCAGGCAGATGACTTTCAGAACTTACGCCAGACCTTGCTTGAGCGCGAGCCGGACATTTATCACGACGTGACCGAATGGCGTCGTCGTGCGGTTGAGCTGGCGATGTTAGAACGTGGCCTGAGCGCCGCCGAGTCGAAGGATGGCGCAAAAGCAGCAATGGAAAACTTCGCCCACTGGCGTAGTCAGATTGCGATTACCGAAGAAACGCACCAGACGTTGGCGGCGTTAGCCGAGAAAGTACCGCTGGCAGCGATCACCAATGGCAACGCGGAACCGCACCGTTTTGGCCTCGATCGCTATTTTTCTTTCATCTTGCGCGCTGGCCCGCACGGCCGTGCTAAGCCGTTTGATGACATGTACCATCTGGCGGCGCAAAAGCTCAACCTGCCTGTGCATGAGATCCTACACGTCGGTGACGATCTCACGACCGATGTCGCAGGGTCGATCCGCTGTGGTATGCAGGCCTGCTGGATTAACCTGCGTGAAGGCAGCCTGACGCAAATTGGTGATGCCCGACTGCTGCCGCATATTGAAATTTCGCGGTTGGCATCGCTGTCGGCATTGCTATAATCACGGCATTAGTCTGTATAAATCACCAGTGGAAATGCCCTTTGTGCGGTGTTTCCCGCCACCGGATAACCCGTACCTATGGACGTTTCTGATCTGCTTGATGGCCTCAACGACAAACAGCGTGACGCGGTAGCCGCGCCGCGCAGCAATTTATTGGTGCTGGCGGGGGCAGGCAGCGGCAAAACTCGGGTACTGGTACATCGTATTGCCTGGCTCTTGTCCGTCGAAAACTGTTCGCCGTACTCCATCATGGCGGTGACGTTTACCAACAAAGCGGCGGCGGAGATGCGCCACCGTATCGACCATCTGATCGGCACCAGCCAGGGTGGCATGTGGATTGGTACTTTCCACGGGCTGGCACACCGCCTGCTGCGTGCGCACCATATGGATGCCAATCTGCCGCAGGATTTCCAGATTCTGGACAGCGAAGATCAGCTGCGCCTGCTGAAGCGCCTGATTCGGGCGCTCAATCTGGATGAGAAACAGTGGCCACCGCGTCAGGCGATGTGGTTCATCAACGGGAAGAAAGATGAAGGCCTGCGTCCGCAGCACATTGAAAGCTACGGCAACCCGATCGAGCAAACGTGGCAGCGCGTGTATCAGGCCTATCAGGAAGCGTGCGATCGCGCCGGACTGGTAGATTTCGCCGAACTGCTGCTGCGTGCGCACGAGCTGTGGCTGAACAAGCCGCATGTTCTGAATCACTATCGCGAACGTTTTACCAATATTCTGGTGGACGAATTCCAGGACACCAACCGTATTCAGTATGCCTGGATCCGCATGCTGGCGGGCGACAGCGCCAAGGTGATGATCGTCGGGGATGACGATCAGTCGATTTACGGCTGGCGCGGGGCGCAGGTCGAAAATATTCAGCTGTTCCTGAAGGATTTCGCCGGTGCAGAAACGATTCGTTTGGAGCAGAACTATCGTTCGACCAGCAACATCCTGAAAGCGGCGAATGCGCTGATTGCTCACAACGGTGGACGTCTCGGCAAGAACCTGTGGACCGATGGCGCAGAAGGCGAGCCGATTTCGCTGTATTGCGCATTCAACGAGCTGGATGAGGCGCGTTACGTCGTCAACCGAATTAAAGCCTGGCAGGAAAATGGCGGTGCGCTGAGCGATAACGCCATTCTGTACCGGAGCAACGCCCAGTCGCGTGTACTGGAAGAGGCGTTGTTACAGCAGAGTATGCCGTACCGTATCTACGGCGGCATGCGCTTCTTCGAACGGCAGGAAATCAAAGATGCGCTGTCTTATTTGCGCCTGATCTCTAATCGTAACGATGATGCGGCGTTCGAGCGTGTGGTGAATACACCGACACGCGGCATTGGCGATCGTACGCTGGACGTGGTGCGCCAGACGGCGCGCGATCGTCAGTTGACGTTGTGGCAATCCACGCGGGCGCTGTTGCAGGAGAAAGTGCTGGCTGGGCGCGCGGCGGCATCGCTGCAACGCTTTATCGAACTGATTGATGCGCTGGCCTATGAAACCTCTGAGCTGCCGCTGCATATTCAAACCGACCGAGCGATTAAGGATTCCGGCCTGTGGAGCATGTACGAACAGGAAAAAGGCGAGAAAGGGCAGGCACGAGTAGAAAACCTGGAGGAATTGGTGACGGCTACGCGCCAGTTCAGCTATCAGGAAGAAGATCAGGATCTGATGCCGCTTCAGGCTTTCCTGTCGCATGCTGCGCTGGAAGCAGGCGAAGGTCAGGCAGATGCTAATCAAGACGCAGTGCAGCTTATGACGCTGCACTCGGCGAAAGGGCTGGAGTTCCCGCAGGTGTTTATCGTCGGTATGGAAGAAGGCATGTTCCCAAGCCAGATGTCGCTGGATGAAGGTGGGCGTCTGGAAGAAGAGCGTCGTTTGGCTTATGTCGGCGTCACGCGTGCGATGCAAAAGCTGACGATAACCTACGCTGAATCCCGCCGTTTATACGGCAAAGAAGCCTATCATCGACCTTCCCGATTTGTCGGCGAACTGCCGGAAGAGTGTGTTGAAGAAGTGCGGCTACGCGCCAGCGTCTCCCGCCCTGTCAATCACCAGCGCCTCGGCACACCGATAACGCAAAATGACAGCGGCTACAAATTGGGGCAGCGGGTTCGCCATGCCAAGTTCGGTGAAGGCACGATCGTGAATCTGGAAGGCAGCGGCGATCACGCTCGTCTTCAGGTTGCGTTTCAGGGGCAGGGCATTAAATGGCTGGTCGCTGCCTACGCCAGACTGGAAACGGTGTAATCGTCACGATGCGACTGGGAGTATGACGGGGTTATATAACTTATAAAAACCCTGTCTTAGTCTTTATCGTCATTTTCGACAATGCTAGGTGGCCTGCCGCGTATCCATGGATGTGTGGTATCACAATAAAAAAGGAGCCTGCCCATGACGCTAGACCAGATTATTGCCGAGTTACAGAAGAAAAAATGGGTCGATCTCACGCATACGGTGACGGAGTCGATCCCTATTTTTAGCGCGTTTGAAGGCGTGTTGCAGCGCAAAACCTTATTCAACGTTGAAGATCATGGCTTTTTCGCTCAATCCGTGACGTTTGCGACACAGACGGGGACGCATATTGATGCGCCGGGGCATTTCGTCGCGGGCAAGCGCTATCTGGATCGCATTGATAATAAAGAGCTGTTGCTGCCGCTGGTGGTGATCCACAAACAAGACGCCGTCGCGCACGATCCCGATTACCGTCTATCGGTTGATGACATTCTGACGTTTGAGCACGAATACGGGGAAATCCCGTCAGGTAGCTTTGTCGCGTTTGCCAGCGGCTGGAGCACGCGCTGGCCCGATATTGGCGCCTTCGCCAATAAAGATGAAGAAGGAAACAGTCATACGCCGGGGTGGTCGCTTGAGGCGCTGACGTTCCTGTTTGAAGAGCGCGGCATTAGCGCGGTCGGGCATGAGACGCTGGATACGGATTCCGCCGCTGATTTCCGTCGCAACAACGGGCTTATCGGTGAGTTCTTCGTGCTGAACCAAAATGCCTGGCAGGTCGAGGTACTGAATAACCTGCATCAGCTACCGTCTACCGGCGCTTATATTCACGTTAGCTACCCTAATTTTGCCGGTGCACCCGGCTTCCCTGTCCGTGCCATCGCCTATTTGCCCGACAACGCCTGACAGATAAACGCAGTTCTTTTTTACGCTGAGGACTGCGTTTTTTACCACTTTCCGCGCCGAATTTATTGGATAAACCTTATCCATTTGACCAATATTTTACAGCGTGTTTCAGCCGCGGTTTTAAAGTTGAAGTCTTTTTCATCTCAGCGTAACATGCGCGCATCATTATTCTCGGAGGACTAACGCCTTGGACACACCCAGTCGATACTGGCTCACTCACCTGTTCATTAGGTACAACTTCTAAGGCTATCTTCCTCTGCTGATACCCTTCGTGGTTGTCAGCGATGCTGTTTTTGTCGCTACGAGTCAGATCCGTCGAACGGACTGAAACCTGCTGGTGACACCTCACCTCTGTTTCTGTGCTTCAATCGCGTTGTCCATCTCTGCTACTGAAAGGGGAGCTATGGCCCATGCTGAGCGCATTTAAACTGGATAATTGCCGTTTATCTCGTCTGGAACTGGATGACTCCGATGATCTCACCACGTCAATTTGGGTCGATTTGATCGAGCCGGAAGACGATGAGCGTGAAAAAGTACAAACCGAGCTAGGACAAAGCCTGGCAACCCGTCCGGAACTGGAAGACATTGAAGCGTCGGCACGTTTTTTTGAAGATGAAGACGGCCTGCACATTCACTCCTTTTTCTTTTTTGAAGATGCTGACGATCACGCGGGTAACTCGACCGTGGCATTTACCATTCGCGATGGTCGCTTGTACACGTTACGCGAGCGTGAACTCCCTGCGTTCCGCCTGTACCGCATGCGCGCCCGTAACCAAACGCTGGTAGACGGTAATGCTTACGAACTGCTGCTCGACCTCTTTGAAACTAAAATTGAGCAACTGGCGGACGAAATCGAGAATATCTACAGCGATCTGGAATCGCTGAGCCGCATCATTATGGAAGGGCGTCAAGGCGAAGAGTACGACGACGCGTTGTCCACGTTGGCGGAACAGGAAGATGTGGGCTGGAAAGTTCGCCTGTGTCTGATGGATACCCAGCGTGCGCTGAACTTTCTGGTGCGTAAAGCCCGCCTGCCATCCGGTCAGTTGGAACAGGCGCGTGAAATCTTACGCGATATCGAATCTCTGTTGCCGCACAACGAATCCCTGTTCCAGAAGGTTAACTTCCTGATGCAGGCGGCGATGGGCTTCATCAATATCGAACAGAGCCGGATTATCAAGATCTTCTCGGTGGTCTCCGTGGTGTTCCTGCCACCGACGCTGGTGGCGTCCAGCTACGGGATGAACTTTGAATTTATGCCAGAACTGAAGTGGTCGTTTGGCTATCCGGGCGCGATTGTGCTGATGATTCTCGCTGGACTGGCACCGTACCTCTACTTCAAACGTAAGAACTGGCTCTAAACCTGTCCGAATGCGCCTGATGGGATTGACCATCAGGCGCATCGCGTTTCTTCCCTTCAATGCAAAATTCCTTACCTATTTGATAGTTTGCGACCTTACTATTCCTGTTTATTCTCCAACTATTCTGTTTATACTCGTCATACTTCAAGTTGCATGTGCGTTGGCTGCGTTCAGTCACCCGAATCACTTACGTGAGTAAGCTCATCGGGATTCCTTCGCTTGCCGCGTTATTCGGCCTTATGGCCTCACCCCTTCGGGGTCAGCGCAAGCGCTGTTCAAAAACGCCTTGCCGTTTTTGTCCTGAAACTCGAATTATTTAGAGTATGGAATGGTGGACTGCTTTTCTGTTCTTACTTTCTATTTTTACTCTTACTCTTTATTCCTAAACAAGGGTCGTGTGCATGAAAGGGATGTCACCGTGGGTGCAATGGGGAATCCTGCTGTCGGTCTCATTAATTCTGGGTTTTGGGTTACAGGTTTACCACGTTCCCGCTGCCCTGTTGCTGGGGCCGATGATGGTCGGCGTCGTCATGGGGTTAAACGGTGCGACGATTCGCATCCCGCCCGTCTGCTTTGCGGGCAGCAATGCCGTTCTGGGCTGTCTGGTTGCACAAAGCCTATCATTTTCCATCCTGAAACCGTTGATGAGCGAATGGCCGCTGGTGCTGTTCATTCTGCTCGCGACGCTGGCTGCCAGCGGATTATCTGGCTGGTTACTGGTCAAATTTAGCGAACTGCCCGGCACGACCGGCACTTGGGGGGCATCGCCGGGCGGTGCGTCTGCGATGGTCGCGATGGCCGGAGAATTCGGTGCGGACGTGCGGCTGGTCGCCTTCATGCAATATTTACGTGTGCTAATGGTCACCGCTTCAGCCGCGTTTGTGGCGCGCCTGAGTTTGGGTGACGAGGCGGCGGAAAACAGCGCGATGCTGGTCTGGTTTCCCGCACTGGACTGGCGCTTTCTGGCAACGCTCGGCGTGGCGTTTGGCAGCGCCTGGCTGGGAAGACGTTTGCGCATTCCATCCGGTGCGCTGCTGGGGCCGATGATTATCGGTTCGATGCTGCATGCCAGCGGCACTTTGCAACTGCAAACTCCGGAATGGCTGCTGGCGTTGGCCTATGCCTTTATCGGCTGGAGCGTAGGGTTATGCTTCACTCGCCCCATCTTTTTGCTGGCGATACGCACGCTGCCGCACATGATGGCATCGATAGTCGGATTGATGCTGCTGTGCGGCGGAATGGCGTGGATGGTGACGAAAATGATGCCGGTGGATATGCTGACCGCCTTTCTGGCGACCAGCCCCGGCGGGCTGGATTCGATTGCGATTATTGCCGCAGGCAGTCGGGTCGATATGGCATTTGTCATCGCCATGCAGACGCTGCGGCTGTTTTCGACGCTGTTGTTCAGCCCGATCTTATCGCGCTTTATTTCCCGTCGTGTTGAGGCAGGGACGTTGTAGCTGGCGTGCGCCGTAGCTTACGTTGCGTATAAAGCGCATCGAGAATAAACAGCGCCAGCGCACCCCAGATGAAGGCGAAAGTAATCAGTTTGTCGCTGCTAAACGTTTCACCGTAGAACACCACTGCCAGCATGAACATGATGGTAGGGCCGAGGTACTGGAAAAAGCCGAGCGTCGACAGGCGCAGGCGCATCGCCGCTGAGGTGAAAAACAGCAACGGCACGGTGGTGACGATGCCCGCCGAGATCAGCAGCAGGTTCAGCGACCAAGGGTTGGCTGTCAGATGGCTGCTTGGCGTGTCGGCAATAAAAAACAGATAAATGACCGCGACTGGCAGCAGCCACAGCGTTTCGATCAGCATGCCGGTTTGCCCGTCGATACCAATCTTCTTACGCAGCAGGCCGTATAATGCGAAGCTGAATGCCAGTCCGAGCGCGATAACGGGCAGCGAGCCAAACGTCCACAGCTGAACCAGTACGCCCGTCACGGCGAGCAGCACAGCCAGCCATTGCAGACGGCGGAAGCGTTCGCCCAAAAAGATCATGCCCAGCATGACGTTGACCAGCGGGTTGATAAAATATCCCAGACTGGCTTCCAGCATGTGATGGTTGTTGACCGCCCAGATATACAACAGCCAGTTCCCGCCGATAAGCACCGCCGTTAATGCCAGCAGAAACAGATGCTTGACGTTGCGGCAGGCAAGGCTCACCTGACGCCATTTCCGACCGACGGTCAGCAGGATCAGCATAAAGAAGAATGACCAGATAATACGGTGCGTCAGTATTTCATTGGGCGGAACGTGCTCAAGCAGCTTGAAGTAAACGGGAGCAATTCCCCAAATGAAATACGCGGCGAGGGCGAAAAAGATCCCCTCACGGGTTTGTTGCGCGTTCATGGGTGACTCGATAAGGACGGCGGGAAAACGCTAAGTCTACCCAAAACGGTGAGCGCTTTCACGTAAAGTGTTGATGACAATTTTTTCTAACGTAAAGGTTACCCGACAATATAGGTTGCGGTGGCGCTGGCGAGATGCGAACCCTGTTCGTTATGCAATTCGGCGCGTGCGACGGCGATTTTATTGCCACCGCGCAGTAGCGTGCTGGTAATAGTGAATCGTTCCCCATAGCCCGGACGTAGATAATCCACTCGCATATCAATGGTTCCCATGCGTGCGAGCCGGTGGTGAAACTCCTGATCGCTGATCGTCTCATGGCGCAGCAGCGTATTGCCGACGCAGACCAGTCCGGCGGCAACGTCTAGCCCGGCTGCAATCACGCCGCCATGCAGGATCTTTTGTGCCGCATTGCCGATGAGCTTCTCTTGCCGGGCGAACGTCAAGACGGCTTTGTCGGCTTCAAACTGCTGTAACTCAAGGCCCAGCTCAATGTTGAAGGGCATCTTGTAAATGAAAATCTCCCCAACGAGCTGGCGCACGGTCTCTCTGGTTAGTGTGGTTCCGTGAAACGATGGAATGTCAGCCATAGTGGTTTCCTGTTTGGGTGAGAGAGACTTGTTAAATGTAGTTTATTTGATGCGGCAAGGTTATGTGAATGTTTGTTTTGTGCGTTGATTTTGTTTCTTTCCAGAAAAGGCAGAGAAACGGGAGAACGATAATTCAAACGTCGCTGAACTGTGTAGAATGGCGGGCTTGAGTGGGGAAGGCTTATCACTATTTAGATAAATGAGTTTATTTAGATAAAAGATTTTATTTGGATAAAAGCATGCTGGAGAAAAACATGTCGGAGAAAATGAATGCATAAAATCGGATTCGTACTGGCAGTATTACTGACAGCACAGGCTCATGCCGAAGACACAACAAACGCACCTGCGCCAAATCAACCTGCGGTGCGTGGCAGCATTATTGCCAGCTTGTTAGAAGAGCACAACACCCCGTTTGTTCTCTATCCTTACGAGAGCAACTACATACTGTATACCTATACCAGCAACATCAATAAAACGGCGATACAGAGCTATAACTGGGGCGATGAAGCACGTAAAGATGAAGTGCATTACCAACTGAGTCTGGGGTTCCCGATCTGGCGTGGCATTCTGGGTGATAACTCGTTGCTAGGTGCTTCCTATACGCAGCGCTCGTGGTGGCAGTTGTCTAATAAGAGCGAGTCTTCTCCGTTCCGTGAAACCAACTATGAGCCACAGGTCTTTTTGGGCTGGGCAACGAACTACACATTAGCAGGCTGGACGCTGCGGGATGTGGAAACGGGCTTTAATCACCAGTCTAATGGCCGCTCTGACCCGACGTCGCGTAGCTGGAACCGCGCTTATGTCCGCCTGATGGCGCAGAACGGCAACTGGCAGGTTGATGTGAAGCCGTGGGTGCGTTTCTCCGACAGCCAGGATGACAATCCAGATATCACCAAATACATGGGTCATTACCGCTTACGCGTCGGTTATGTGTGGGGCGACAGCGTGCTTAGCGCAGAAGGGCGTTATAACTGGAACAGCGGCTACGGCGGCGGTGAGCTGGGCTGGAGTTACCCGCTGACGCGTCATGTCCGTTTCTACACCAAGGTGTTTAGCGGTTATGGCGAATCCCTGATTGATTACAACCACCGTCAGACCCGCTTTGGCGTTGGCGTGACGCTGAACGACATGTTCTAACGATCGTGTTTCAGAGACTGGTGTTTTAACGATTGTCGTTTTAACCCTTGTCGTTTTACCAAACTAACGATTGCAGTTTTACCCGACGGCGCTGAAAATAGCGCCTGTTTGATTTCATTGAATTGGGGAAGGCGTGTCTACGGCGGAAGTATTGAATAAGGAAGCGCTGGCGGTTCAGGTTCTGCGGGACACGTTCGGCTACCAGCAATTCCGACCGGGTCAGCAGGAAATTATCAGCGCGACGCTCAGTGGGCAGGACTGTCTGGTTATCATGCCGACAGGCGGCGGCAAATCGCTGTGCTATCAAATCCCCGCGCTAGTGATGGACGGGCTGACGCTGGTAGTGTCTCCGTTGATTTCACTGATGAAAGATCAGGTTGATCAGCTTCAGGCCTATGGCGTCTCTGCCGCTTGCCTTAATTCGACGCAGACGCGCGAGCAGCAGCTTGAGGTGATGGCAGGCTGTCGTACCGGTCATATCAAGCTGCTTTATATTGCGCCGGAACGTCTGACGACGGACAGCTTCCTCGATCATCTTGCCCATTGGCAGATTTCCCTGATCGCGGTGGATGAAGCGCACTGCATTTCTCAATGGGGACACGATTTCCGCCCTGAATACCGGGCGCTGGGGCAGATTAAACAGCGCTTCCCTCATCTTCCTTTTATTGCGCTGACCGCTACCGCCGACGAGGCCACGCGTAACGATATCGTTCGCCTGTTGGATCTCCAGTCGCCGCTGATTCAGATCAGCAGCTTTGACCGCCCGAATATTCGCTACACGCTGGTGGAGAAGTTCAAGCCGCTCGACCAGCTCTGGATGTTCGTGCAGGCGCAGCGTGGAAAAAGTGGCATCATCTACTGCAATAGCCGTTCCCGCGTGGAGGACATTAGCGCGCGTTTGCAGGCGCGTGGGCTGAGCGCAGGGGCTTATCACGCTGGATTGGATAACGAACGACGTGCGCAGGTGCAGGAAGCGTTCCTGCGCGACGATCTTCAGGTGGTGGTAGCGACCGTCGCCTTTGGTATGGGTATCAACAAGCCTAACGTGCGGTTTGTGGTGCACTTTGATATTCCGCGCAACATCGAATCCTACTATCAGGAAACGGGGCGTGCTGGGCGTGACGGCCTCGCCGCCGAAGCTGCGCTGTTCTACGACCCGGCGGATATGGCGTGGCTGCGCCGCTGTCTGGAAGAAAAACCGGCTGGGCCGCAGTTGGATATCGAGCGTCATAAGCTCAATGCGATGGGCGCATTTGCCGAAGCGCAAACCTGCCGCCGTCTGGTGCTGCTGAACTATTTCGGTGAAGGACGCCAAGAGGCCTGCGGCAACTGCGATATTTGTCTCGATCCGCCGAAGCGCTATGACGGTCTGGTAGAAGCGCAAAAGGCGCTCTCCTGCGTATACCGCGTTGGGCAGCGCTTTGGTTTAGGGTATATCGTTGAGGTGCTGCGCGGGGCGAATAACCAGCGTATCCGTGACTTCGGCCATGACAAACTGCCGGTTTACGGTATTGGTAAAGAGAAATCGCAGGAGCATTGGGTTAGCGTGCTGCGCCAGCTGATTCATCTGGGCTTGCTGAACCAGAACATCACAATGCATTCTGCGGTACAGCTTACCGAATCTGCGCGTCCGGTATTGCGGGGTGAAATGCCGCTACAGCTGGCCGTGCCGCGTGTGATTAACCTGAAACCACGCGCCAATCAAAAATCGTACGGTGGAAATTACGACCGCAAGCTGTTCGCCAAATTGCGCAAACTGCGTAAATCTATCGCGGATGAAGACAATATTCCGCCTTACGTGGTGTTCAGCGATGCCACGCTGCTGGAGATGGCCGAAATGATGCCGATCACCGCGGGTGAACTGCTGAATATCAACGGGGTTGGACACCGTAAACTCGAACGTTTTGGTGCGCCTTTCATGAACATGATTCGCGATCATGTCGATAATAATGATGATGAGTGATGCTCGTCTTGTCTGACTGCACTTAAAAAACAGGAAAACCAACATGCTGATGCTATTTATGACAGTGGCGCTGGTGCATTTCATTGCGCTGATGAGCCCGGGGCCGGATTTCTTTTTCGTTTCACAAACGGCGGCTAGCCGTTCCCGCCGTGAAGCGATGATGGGCGTGTTAGGTATTTCTCTGGGCGTTATGGTTTGGGCGGCTATCGCGTTGCTGGGGCTGCATCTGCTGTTGCAAAAAATGGCATGGCTGCATACGGCAGTTACCGTCGGTGGCGGGCTGTACCTGTGCTGGATGGGCTGGCAGATGCTGTGCTCTGCGCGAAATAAAGCACAGTTAGAAACCACGCAGGAAACGGCGGTGGTACTGCCTCAGCGTGGTAAAACTTTCATGCGTGGGTTATTGACGAATCTGGCTAATCCGAAGGCGCTGATCTATTTCGGCAGCGTATTCTCGCTGTTTGTCGGCGACAGCGTCGGCAGCGGTGCGCGTTGGGGCTTGTTCGCGCTGATCTCGATTGAAACGCTGATCTGGTTCAGCCTGGTCGCGATGGTTTTTGCCCTACCGGCAATGCGTCGTGGCTATCAGCGTCTGGCGAAATGGGTGGATGGCGTGGCGGGCGTGCTGTTTACCGGGTTCGGCCTGCACCTGATTTTCTCTCGCTAACCTTTCCCTCTGAATGATAGATAGGCGTGCGCCGCTAGCCGATACGGCGCACTGCCTTAATCAGGCCTTTCTCGCGGTGGCAAGTAACGCGCCGACCAGCACGAACAGCGAGCCAAATATCCGGTTGAGCGTCTTCATCTGCCGTGGGCCTTTCAGCCATCCGGCGATACGCGTGGCCAGCGTGGCGTAGCCAATCATTACGATGATATCGACCACAATGGTGGTGACGCCCAACACCAGATACTGTGCGGCCTGCGGCTGGTGGGGAATAATGAACTGTGGGAACAGCGCCGCCAGAAACACGATGCTTTTCGGGTTGGTCAGATTTACCAGCACCGCACGTTTAAAGAGTCTACGACGCGGCATGGCGCTGGCGATCGCCTGAAGGTCAAGTGCGCCTGCGGCGCGCCATTGCTGAATTCCCAGCCAAATCAGATACGCCGCGCCCAGCCATTTCAGTACATCGAAAGCCAGTACAGATTGGTTAAGCAACGCGCCTAACCCAATGCCGACCAGCACGATATGAATCGCCAGCCCGACCTGTAAACCACAGATCGAGGCCGCCGCGCCGCGATAGCCGTGGCTAATTCCGGTGCTCATGGTGTTGATGGCACCAGAACCGGGCGACAGGCTGAGAATAAGCGTTGTGAGTAAGTAGGTTAACCACCAGTCTAATGTCATGAAGCATGCCCCTGAATCGCGTTCTGTATTACGAGAGTCTGTCTGTTTTTTATGTCACAATACGCTTGTGCTCCACTGCTTGTCATGTTCTTCCGCTAGCTTTGTTTTCCCGCGTCACCGGAGAGGTGTGATGATTCAACGCCACAATACGTTGTTTACGTCGGAACGGTTAACGCCTGAAGGGTTAACCTCGAACCTGTTAACGCGAGAAGCGCAGTTTGCCGCTTTTGCTACCGGAGAATTACTGGATTTCTGGCGTCAGCGCGAAGAGGGCGAATTCTCTGGCGTAGACGATGTGCCGATCCGATTCGTTCGCTTTACCGCGCCGCAGCACGACAAAATTGTCGTTGTCTTTTCAGGTCGTATCGAAAGCTATGTCAAATATAGCGAAGTGGCTTACGACCTCTTTCATAGCGGCTATGATGTGCTCATCATGGATCACCGTGGGCAAGGGCGGTCGGGGCGAGTATTGCAAGACGGCCACCGTGGACATGTGCTGCGCTTTAGTGACTATGTCGATGATGCCGAAACGCTGTGTCAGCAGCATATTGGCCCGAAACACTATACCCGCCGGTTTGCCTTAGCGCATTCAATGGGGGGCGCGATTCTGGCACAGCTTTTGATTCGCCAACCTGAAACGTTTGATGCCGTGGCGCTGTGTGCGCCGATGTTTGGTATTCGTTTGCCGCTTCCTCACTGCGTTGCGGGTTGGATCGTCGATTGGGCGGAGCGTCGCCCGGCGATACGCGATTACTACGCCATCGGCACTGGGCAATGGCGTCCTTTGCCTTACCGGATGAATGTGCTGACGCACAGCCGTGAACGCTACCAGCGCGGTATTCGCTTTTATGCGGATTCACCGGATTTACGCATCGGCGGCCCCACCTATCATTGGGTGCGAGAGGCGATACAGGCGGGGAAACAGCTACTGGCTCAGGCCAGCGCCGTCACCACGCCGCTTCTGCTGTTACAGGCGGGAGAAGAGCGCGTGGTGGATAACCGCAGCCAGAATGCGTTTTGTCAGGCACTGGTACAAAGCGATAACGCCAATTCAAACGGCGTTTTGCAGGTTATCCACGGTGCACGGCATGAAATTCTCTTTGAAACGGATAACCTCCGCGCTCAGGCATTTGCGCTGATTCTGGCGCACTTTGCGCGTTATCATTAATTTTAGACTGTTGGCAGGTCGTTCAACGGATGTTGCCAGCAACCTCGTTAATTTTTTTGCGGCGCGTGCCGCCACAACACACCAGAAGTGAGATCTCATCGCTATGTACCATGTCGTTGCTTCCGATTTAGATGGCACACTGCTGTCACCTGACCACTCGCTGTCCCCGTATGCGAAAGAAACCCTCAGGCTGCTGACGGAAAAAGGGATTCACTTTGTGTTCGCTACCGGACGGCATCACATGGATGTCGCGCAGATCCGCGACAACCTCGGTATCAACGCGTTTATGATTACCTCGAATGGTGCACGCGTGCACAACTCGCAGGGCGAGCTGATTTTCAGCCACAATCTGGATCAGGACATCGCCCGCGACCTTTACAGCGTTGTACACAATAACCCCGATATGCTGACGCACGTTTACCGCGATGATGAGTGGTTTATGAACCGTCCGCGTGCAGAAGAAGAGCGTTTCTTCAAAGAGTCGATCTTTAAATACAAGCTGTTCGAGCCTGCACTGCTCGAAACCGATGGCGTCAGCAAGGTGTTCTTTACCTGTGATTCCCATGAACAACTGTTACCGCTGGAAGAAGCGCTCAACGCGCGCTGGGGCGACCGCGTCAACGTGAGTTTCTCGACGCTTACCTGTCTGGAAGTGATGGCGGGCGGCGTGTCTAAAGGCCATGCGCTGGAGCAGGTGGCGAAGATTATCGGCTTCTCGCTCAAAGAGTGCGTGGCGTTTGGTGATGGCATGAACGACTACGAAATGCTGTCGATGGCCGGAAAAGGCTGCGTGATGCAGAACGCGCATCAGCGCCTGAAAGATATGCTGCCAGATCGCGAAGTGATTGGCTCTAACGCGGACAGCGCCGTGCCGAATTACCTGCGTGAACTGTTTCTGAAGTAATCAGCGCTGAGGTTGTGCTGTGATTTATGGCACAAACGAAGGCGGCGTCATCAGGACGCCGCCAGAGGGATGCTTACAAGAGCGGGTTAGGCGCGATTGGCTAACTCTGCTTTATGCTTTTTCTCATTCAGCATAACAACAACCAGCAGAAGTACAGCCAGAATGCTGCCACCGATCATGACCATGAAGCCGCCGTCCCAACCGAAGAAGTCAACGGTGTAGCCGACGATGGCGCTAGCGGCAACAGAACCGCCGAGGTAGCCGAACAGGCCGGTGAAGCCAGCTGCTGTACCCGCTGCTTTTTTCGGTGCCAGTTCCAGTGCATGCAGACCAATCAGCATGACCGGGCCGTAAATCAGGAAGCCGATGACGATCATACAGGCCATGTCCACACCCGGGTTACCGGCTGGGTTCATCCAGTAAACGATAGTTGCTATTGTCACCAGCGTCATGAAGAACACGCCTGTTGCACCACGGTTACCTTTGAAGACCTTGTCGGACATCCAGCCGCACAGCAGTGTGCCCGGAATACCTGCATATTCGTAGAAGAAATAGGCCCAGGAAGACTTATCCAGTGCGAAGTGTTTAACTTCCTTCAGGTAGGTCGGTGACCAGTCGAGGATACCGTAACGCAGCAGGTAAACGAAGACGTTGGCGATCGCGATGTACCACAGCAGTTTGTTGGGGAAAACGTACTGCATGAAGATCTGCTTAGCCGTCAGTTCTTCTTCCGCTTTTTCATTGTAATCAACCGGATAATCGTTTTTGTACTCTTCAATCGGTGGCAGACCACAGGATTGCGGCGTGTCACGCATCAGTGCAAAAGCGATCATGGCAATCAAAATGGCGGCGAAGGCCGGCATATAGAGTGCAGCTTTCCAGTCGTTGAACCAGGCCATACCCAGCAGGAACAGCAGAGGAGGAATACCACCGCCGACGTTGTGAGCACAGTTCCATACGGACACGATGCCACCACGTTCTTTCTGCGACCACCAGTGAACCATCGTACGTCCGCACGGCGGCCAACCCATACCCTGGAACCACCCGCACAGGAACAGCAGGACGAACATAATCGCAATGCTGGACGTTGCCCACGGCACGAAGCCCATGAACAGCATGACTGCACCTGACAGAATCAGACCCGCAGGCAGGAACACGCGCGGGTTAGAGCGGTCGGATATCGACCCCATGATGAATTTGGAAAAACCGTAGGCAATAGAGATACCCGATAGCGCAAAACCGAGGTCACCGCGTGAGAAGCCCTGGTCAATCAGATAAGGCATGGCGAGTGCGAAGTTTTTACGCACCAGATAGTAGGCGGCGTAGCCAAAAAAGATCCCCATGAAAATCTGCCAGCGCAGGCGGCGATAGAGCGGATCAACGTGTTCTTGCGACACGCGCGGCTGGTGGGCTGCGGGCCTAAAAATACTCAGCATAGATATCTCCAATGCGAAAAAAAACGATAGCTTTTTTGTTCTATTACGAACGTTATTGTAAGGGGATAGCGTGCAAATGAGTGTGATTCATGACGCTAATGTTACACTTTTATGAAACTGTGACGATTTTTGCGCTCATGTTAACAGAATAGGAAAATTCCACAGTGTGGTTTTAGTGACCTAAATCACACTTATTGTTTTTAAATCCCACTTTATTTTCGTTTAGTGTTCGCTTTTGCTCTTTATCAAACATTAACCCTTCTTTCTGTGTCCCAATAGCAACATGTATACCCTCCGCCTGAAGTGAGAGCAGAATGAAAAACATGGGGAACTGGCGTGAAACTGACGTGGTTGTCATCGGCGGTGGTGCGACGGGTGCGGGTACAGCACGAGACTGTGCTCTGCGCGGACTGCGCTGCCTGCTGCTTGAACGTTATGACATTGCAACCGGGGCGACCGGGCGTAATCACGGCTTATTACACAGCGGCGCCCGCTATGCGGTAACCGATGGCGAGTCTGCCCGCGAATGTATTGAAGAAAACCAGATTCTCCGGCGGATTGCTCGCCACTGTATTGAGCCTACCGACGGTCTGTTTATCACCTTGCCCGAAGACGATCTCGGCTGGCAGGCGCAGTTTATTACCGCCTGCCAGCAGGCTGGGATTCACGCTCAGGCGTTGGATCCGCAGGAAGCGCTACGGCTGGAACCGGCGGCAAACCCGGCGCTGATTGGCGCGGTGCGTGTGCCGGATGGCTCCGTCGATCCCTTTCGCCTGACGGCGGCCAACATGATTGATGCCTGCGAACACGGCGCGGAAGTGCTGACCTATCATGAGGTCATCGGGCTGATTCGTCAGGGCGACCGTATTACCGGTGTGCGCGTTTTCGACCATAAAAAAGGTGTAGAAACAGAAATCTATGCACAGGTGGTGGTCAATGCGGGCGGTATTTGGGGGCAACACATTGCGGAATATGCCGATCTGCGCGTGCGCATGTTCCCGGCAAAAGGCGCGCTACTGATTCTTGGACACCGCATCAACAACATGGTGATCAACCGCTGCCGTAAGCCGGCGGATGCCGACATTTTGGTGCCGGGCGATACCATTTCGCTGATTGGCACCACCTCGACCCACATCGATTACGATCAAATCGACAACATGCTGGTGACGCCTGCCGAGGTGGAAACGCTGATGCGGGAAGGCTCAATGCTGGCACCGACGTTGGCGAGTACGCGCATTCTACGCGCCTATGCGGGCGTCCGACCGTTGGTTGCCAGCGATAGCGACCCCAGCGGACGTAGCGTGAGCCGTGGCATTGTGCTGCTCGACCATGCTGTTCGCGACGGACTGGAAGGATTTATTACCATCACCGGCGGCAAGCTGATGACCTACCGCCTGATGGCGGAATGGGTGACTGACGCCATCTGCAAAAAGCTGGGTCATGACGTAGCCTGCTCGACGGCACAGACACCGCTGCCCGGTTCTGAATCGCTGGAGGAAGTGAAATCTGCCCCTCACGCCCTATCTGCTTATCCTGTGGCAAAACCGTTATCTGCACCGCTGCGCGGTTCGGCGATTTATCGCCACGGTGAACGTGCCGGGCGAATGTTGTCCGGTGAGCGTCTGGATCGCAGCTTAGTGTGTGAATGTGAGGCGGTGACGGCGGGGGAAGTGCGCTACGCCGTGGAGTCGTTGCAGGTGAATAACCTGATTGATTTACGTCGGCGCACCCGCGTGGGTATGGGCACCTGTCAGGGCGAACTGTGTGCCTGCCGTGCGGCGGGTCTGCTGTGCCGTCTGGGTACTGCGACGCCGGAGCAGTCGCTCACGCAGCTCAGCCAGTTTTTGAACGAACGCTGGAAAGGGATTCGCCCGATTGCGTGGGGCAATGCGCTGCGCGAAAGCGAGTTTACCAGTTGGATTTATCAGGGATTGTGCGGCCTGACGGCCAGCGACAGTCAGGAGGATCGTCATGCGCTATGACGTTGTGATTATCGGTGGCGGGCTGGCGGGATTGACCTGCGGCATTCGCTTAGCGGAGCAGGGAAAACGCTGTGCGATTGTCAGCGCGGGGCAGAATGCGCTGCATTTTTCTTCCGGTGCGCTGGATTTACTTTCCCATCTCCCTGACGGACAGCCCGTGAGCCAGCCGCTCGATGCGCTGGATGAGTTGGCGCGTCAGGCTCCTCATCATCCTTATTCCCGTATGGGTGCGACGGCAGTGGCGGCCCTGTTGCCACAAGTTGAGGCGCTGCTGGAACGCAGCAATATCACCCTGCAAGGCAGTCATCACCAGAACCACTGGCGCATGACGCCGTTAGGTAAGTTTCGTTCATGCTGGCTGAGCCCAGTCGATGGCGTAACGCGTGGTCTGCCGGATGCCCACTTTGGCGACAATCCGCTGATTGCGGGTATCGAAGGCTTTCTGGATTTTCAGTCCCGTATTGTGGCCGGCACGCTTCAGGCGCAGGGTATTGCGGCACGCAGTGATGAACTCAAGCTGCCCGTACTGGATCGGCTACGCCAGAACCCCAGCGAATTCCGCGCGGTAAATATCGCCCGCGTGCTGGATCGGCCGGAAAACCGCTCGGCGCTGGTGGAAGAGCTATCGCTTCTGGCTAACGGTAACGATGCCATCATCATGCCTGCGTGTCTGGGATTGGACAGCCCTGAAATCATCAATGAACTCGCTGGTGCGTTAGGGAAACCGGTACTGCTGCTACCGACATTACCGCCATCAGTACTCGGCTTACGCCTGCATCAGGCGCTGTCGCAGCGCTTTCGCCAACTGGGTGGCATGGTGATGCCGGGCGATCGCGCGGTGCGCGCCTCGCTGTCGCCGCAGGAGATTGCAATCCATAGCCACCACCACCGTGATATTCCGCTGCGGGCGAAGCATGCGGTGCTGGCGAGCGGCAGCTTCTTCAGTAACGGGTTGGTGACGCAGTTCGATCGAGTGACCGAACCGGTCTTTGGGCTGGACGTGCGGTTTGCCGATCAGCGCGAGGGCTGGAGCCAGCAGGATGTGTTTGCGCCGCAGCCTTATCTGCAATTTGGTGCGATTGTCGATGAACATCTGCATCCTCGCATTGAGGGCGAAACGGTCAATAATCTGTACGCGATTGGTGCGGTGCTGGAAGGCTTCGACCCCATTGTGCAGGGATGTGGAGCGGGGGTTTCCTTGCTCAGCGCCCTTCATGTTGCCGAACAGATTTTGAAGGAGGGCAACCCATGAGCCTGCTTAGCGATAACAGTTTTGAAGATTGCATCAAGTGTACGGTCTGTACCACGTACTGTCCGGTGTCGCGCGTGAACCCGCTTTATCCCGGTCCGAAACAGGCTGGCCCGGACGGCGAACGCCTGCGGCGTAAAGATCCGGCGCTGTATGATGATGCGCTGAAATACTGCACCAACTGCAAACGCTGTGAAGTCGCATGTCCGTCGGATGTCAAAATTGGCGATATTATTCAGCGTGCGAAAGCCACGCACAGCAGTCACAAACCGACATTGCGTGATGCGATTCTGAGTCATACCGACTTCATGGGGTCAATTGCTACACCGTTTGCGCCTCTGGTGAATACGGCGACTAGCCTGAAACCGGTACGCCAACTGCTGGATAAGGCGTTGAAAATCGATCATCGTCGCCAGTTGCCGAAATACTCGTTCGGCACCTTCCGGCGCTGGTATCGCCAACAGGCGGCAAAACAGCAGGCCTATGATGAGCAGATCGCTTACTTCCACGGCTGCTATGTGAACTACAACCATCCACAGCTAGGTAAAGATCTGGTTCAGGTCTTTAACGCGATGGGTATTGGCGTCCAGTTGCTGAATAAAGAGAAGTGCTGCGGCGTGCCGCTGATCGCCAATGGTTTTCACGACAAGGCCAGAAAGCAGGCGCACGCGAATATCAAATCGCTGAATGAGGCGATTAATCAGAAATCCCTGCCAGTGGTCGCGACGTCATCCAGCTGTACGTTCACGCTGCGGGACGAGTATCCACATCTGCTGGGCGTGGATAACGGTCACGTGCGCGATGGCGTCGAACTGGTGACACGTCAGCTCTACCGTCTGCTGGAAGAAGAAGGGCGAACGCTGCCGCTGGGTAAATTGCCGCTGCGGGTGGCGTATCACACGCCTTGCCATCTGGAACGAATGGGCTGGACGGCGTATACCCTGGCGCTGCTGCAACGCATTCCCGGTCTTGAGCTGGTGATGTTGGATTCCCAGTGCTGCGGCATTGCGGGTACCTACGGCTTCAAGAAAGAGAATTACGCCACGTCGCAAGGTATTGGTGCACCGCTGTTTCAGCAGATTGAAGAGAGCGGAGTTGATATCGTGGTGACGGACTGCGAAACCTGTAAATGGCAGATTGAGATGTCGACCAGCAAAAAGTGTGAACACCCGATCACCCTGCTGGCAAGGGCATTGGCGCAGCCAGAGTAGCAAACAAAAGGGGAGTAAAACGGGTTGTTCCGCAGTCCGTATTGAGAATAAGAATTTATCGCAAAAAGCACTTTACAAGTGCGAATGATAATGATTATTATTGCTGTGCGTTCCGGGGAACGATGTCATGCGCCTGTGTTAGTTATTGATGGTGTTCACGACGATCCGGCTTCCCTGTGAAGGCACGACATTGCTCACATTGCTTCCAGTATTATTTAGCCAGCTCGGGTGCTGGCTTTTTTTTTGCCTAATGACAAAGAAGGCGTGGTGGTTGCGCTGCAACGCTATGTTATGGCCAACAAGAGTGCATGTTGATGGTTTTCCCGCTCATCACGACTTCTTGCAAAAACGCCCACGTTTATCCGAACGATGGGGCATTGGAAGCAGAACCCAGCGTTGATTGTTACCAGTGCTTAATCAGTGAAGTCCCTATCTCTGCGATCTGCTTATTTCGTTCCTCTATGGTGGCCTGACTCCCCGTTAAGTAGATAATTACTATACGGGAAGGTTTACCATCTGGTCCCAGTGCAGCGATGATTCCGCGAGAACCACGTTCACCCGCGCCAGATTTATCCGCAATAAACCAGCCTGCCGGAAGTGCCGAACGCAAAAGTGGTCCTGCGACTTTATCCGCCTCCATCCAGTCCATTAATTGCTGCTGAGAGGCGACAGTAAGTATCTTTCCAGTTAATAGCTTATGCAGTGTTTCTGCCATCGCTTTAGGCGTCGTTGTGTCACGTTCGTCACCCAGTAAGGCTTCATTCAACGCTGTTTCCCAGCGGTCGAGACGAGTAACATGATCACCTGTCTTGCGCAAAAAAATGGTTAACTCCTGCGGTCCCCCGATGGTTGACAGAAGTAAATTAGCCGCGGTGTTATCACTCATGGTGATAGCCGCATCGCACAATTCTCCAACGGTCATACCATCCGTAAGATGCTTTTCAGTGACAGGCGAATATGTAACGAGGTCACTTTGATGGAAGTGTATGCGACGATCGAGCTGTTCTTTCCCAGAGTCAACACGTGATAATACCGCACTACATAGCAGCACTTTAAAAGTACTCATCATTGGAAAACGTTCTTCGGGGCGATAACCTTCCAAGATCATTCCGTTGGTGAGATCCAACTCAGTGTAACCCACCCGTGCCTTAAGCTTATTTTCAGCATCTTTTACGGTATTCAGCGTGTCGGGATGGGCAAACGCTGGCAAACAAAATGCAGCGAAGAAAGGAATAAGCGCTATACGGAAATGTTGCATATTAATACTTTCCCTTGGATTTTAGTTTTTGGGGTGAAAGACAAATCGAATGGAAGCGTAGAGAACGTTCGGTGTTCGGTATCACGTTATTCAGACACCCGTCAAAATAAATGGCTAACGGCGACAATGTCAAATTTCAGGTCTGGGTGGGTATTGTCCATTTTTCCTGTGCGTTCATGTGGTCTCAGGCTGACACGCGATGAATTTTTTGCCTTCCTTTTTTGCCCTTCATCCTGTTCTGATTTTTCGAACAGAGCGATGAGTTTTTTGCGCTATCTTATTTACCACCGCCCGTTACACTTTCCTTATCAAAAACGCGGGAGGAAATAACATGATCTATTTACGTCAAGCGCAAGATCGCGGACATGCGAATCACGGCTGGCTCGACAGCTGGCACACATTCTCATTCGCCGATTATTACGATCCTGATTTCATGGGATTTTCGGCACTGCGCGTCATTAATGAAGACTATATCGAAGGCGGTCAGGGTTTTGGTACGCATCCACACAAAGATATGGAAATTCTGACCTATGTGTTGTCTGGTGCGGTTGAACATCAGGACAGCATGGGAAATAAAGAGCAGGTGCCAGCGGGCGAATTCCAGATTATGAGCGCGGGAACGGGTATTCGTCATTCTGAATACAATGCCAGCAAGGACGAGCAACTGCACCTGTATCAAATCTGGATTATCCCGGAAAAAACCGGTCTGACGCCGCGCTACGAGCAGAAGCGTTTTGATGTGCTGCAAGGGCGTCAACTGGTGCTGTCTCCGGATGCGCGTGAAGGCTCGCTGAAGGTCTTTCAGGACATGACACTGTGGCGTTGGGCGCTGAAAGCACAGGAGCAAACGGTGTATCAGATTCAGGCTGACCGTCGCGTCTGGGTTCAGGTGGTGCGCGGTACGGTAGAGATTAACGGCCAGAAGGCAGAAACCAGCGATGCCTTCGCGATCTGGGACGAAACGGCGATCTCCGTACACGCCAGCGAGGACAGCGAAATCCTGCTGTTTGATCTGCCGCCGGTATAATGACGAGTGAGAAAAATGAAGAAGCCCGCGTAGGAAAAGACGCGGGCTTTTTATTTGTCACTGCCTGACGTCATCATTCAGATTCTGCCCCTTTGCCTTTACTTTCTTTATGCTTTTTTTGTTAGACTTAGCTTACTGTTTTTCAGGCATTTTAGTCGACGATGAAGAAAAAAAGACCCGTTCTCCAGGACGTTGCTGACCGCGTTGGGATTACCAAAATGACGGTAAGCCGTTATTTGCGTAATCCCGCTCAGGTGTCCGCCGCGTTGCAGGAAAAGATCGCTATTGCATTGGATGAGCTGGGCTATATCCCCAATCTCGCGCCGAATATGCTCGCCAGCTCCACCAGCCGGGCGATTGGCGTGCTGCTGCCGTCATTAACCAATCAGGTTTTCGCCGAAGTATTGCGCGGGATTGAACGCACGGCGGAAGCGCACGGCTACCAGACCATGCTGGCGCACTATGGCTATCATCCTGACAGAGAAGAACAGCGTCTGACTTCACTGTTGTCGTATCACATCGACGGGCTGATTTTGGCTGAACGTACCCACACGCCGCGCACGCGTCAGATGCTGGACGTCGCCGGTATTCCGGTGGTGGAGCTGATGGATTCTGTCTCACCCTGTCTGGATATGGCCGTCGGTTTTGATAACGTCGAAGCCGCCCGGCAGATGACATTGCGTATGGTCGCGCTGGGGCATCGTCATATCGTCTATCTCGGCGCACGGCAGGATGAGCGTACGATTATGCGCTGCCGAGGCTATGAGCAAGCGATGTGGGAAAGTGAACTCAAGAGCTATTGCGTGATGAGCGAGCGGGCATCTTCCTATTCGCTTGGTGGCGAACTGCTGCGGCAGACGCAGGCGGAATACCCGCAGGTCGATAGCGTATTTTGCACCAATGACGACTTAGCCGTCGGTGCGATGTTCGAATGCCAGAGGCAGGGGCTGCGCGTGCCGGATGACATTGGCGTAGCCGGTTTCCACGGGCACGATATTGGTCAGGCGATGGTGCCGAAGCTGGCTAGCGTACTGACGCCGCGTGAACACATGGGGCGCGTCGGCACCGAACAACTGCTGGCTCGTCTGCGGGGCGAGCCAGTCGCACAGGATAGGATCGATGTCGGCTTTACCGTGCTGGACGGTGAAAGCCTCTAAGCGTCTGCGTTAGCCTGCTGCACGCAGTGCTTCAACGCAGCGCTGCACGACGTCCTCTCGGGTACCGTCAATATCGACCTTCAGGACATCCGGCTCATCGCTGCCCGGTTCTTCCAGCGCATCGAACTGGCTTTTCAGTAGATCTGTCGGCATGAAGTGGCCTGCTCTGGCTTTGTGACGCTCCAGAACCAGCTCAAAGCTACCTTTCAAATAGATAAACACCATCTTTTCGTTGCCTTCGCGCAGGCGGTCACGGTAACGCTTTTTTAGCGCGGAACAGACGATGATGCCGGTCTCGTTTTTGTGCGCCAGGCTGTAGGCGACATCGCTGAGTCGCTCCAGCCATGGTGCGCGGTCGTCGTCATTCAATGGCGTACCGCTGGCCATTTTCTGGATATTCGCGCGCGGGTGCAGATCGTCGCCGTCAATAAATTTTGCCTGAATGGCGCGGCCAAGTTCAGCGCCAACTGAGGATTTTCCACTGCCTGATACGCCCATCAGAATAATGCTTCGACCTGACATAATTTGATCTCTATCTCAAACTGTAAATTAAATGATACTTAATGGTTCCATACTTTAACATGTTACCCGTATCATGTTACCGGTATCAAATGATGATGTGATACACCTCACAAACAATTAGCCAACCCAGACCGAGTGCCCTAAAGAGATTATTAACGATGACAGAAATCACCTCCGCCTATAGCGCCAGTGTGTTGTTGACCATTGCCGCTGGTGCAGTCGCACTGTTATTGGTGCTGATTATGCGCTTTAAAATCCATGCGTTCCTGGCGCTGACACTCGTCAGTCTGGTAACAGCATTGGTAACAAAAACACCTTACGAAAAGATTGTGCCGACGCTGCTAAGTGGTTTCGGTAGTACGCTGGCATCCGTTGCCCTGCTGGTTGGACTAGGGGCAATGATTGGCCGCCTGTTAGAGGTGACCGGCGGCGCGAATGTGCTGGCGGATACGCTAATCAATAAATTTGGCGAACATCGTGCACCTTTTGCGTTAGGGGTTGCTTCTCTGCTGTTCGGCTTCCCGATCTTTTTTGATGCAGGCCTGGTTGTTATGCTGCCGATTATTTTCAGCGTGGCAAAGCGCTTCGGTGGCTCGACGCTAAAATATGCGTTTCCTGCGGCGGGCGCGTTTGCCGCTATGCATGCGCTGGTACCGCCACATCCTGGCCCCGTTGCTGCGAGTGAATTGTTAGGTGCTAACATCGGGCTGCTGGTGATTATCGGGGGCATCATCGCGCTACCGACCTGGTATTTCGGCGGCTACCTCTATGGGTTGTACGCAGGTAAAAAATTCGACATCAAACTGCCTGCAAGCTTCTTGTCTGCGGTTGAAACGGATACGGCCGTTAAACCACCACGTTTTTCCGTGGTGTTGAGTATTCTGCTGCTGCCATTAGTGCTGATTTTTCTCGATACCGGGCTGAATACGCTAACGGTGATGGGAATAGTGAGCGGTGATAACGGCGTGGTGCAGTTCTTACGCATGTTGGGTAAAACGCCAGTTGCATTACTGATCACGGTGTTCTTTGCGTTGATGGTCTTTAGCGGTCGTAAGAGCGGAGCACATCTTGAAAAGATTTGTGACGGCGCGTTAGGTCCGATTTGTGCCATTATTTTGGTAACTGGCGCAGGTGGCATGTTCGGTGGTGTTCTGCGTGCCAGCGGAATTGGCAACGCGCTGTCCGGTGCACTGGCAGATACAGGCTTGCCTGTTATCGTTGCTGCATTTGTGGTGTCGATGGCACTGCGTGTGGCACAGGGTTCTGCAACGGTGGCACTGACGACGACGGCAGCGCTGATGGCGCCCACAGTGGCGGCGACCCCCGGCCTTAGCCAGTTCGATCTCTGCTTTATTGTGGTGTCGATTGCGGGTGGGGCGACTGTGCTGTCACATGTGAACGATTCGGGCTTCTGGCTGGTCAGTCGTTTCCTTGAAATGGATGAGAAAACGACCCTGAAAACCTGGACGGTGATGGAAACGCTGCTCGGCACCATCGCGTTCTTGCTGGCGTTAGTGGGAAGTATTCTTCTCTAATGTGTTTAACCCCCTTCCTTGTGGAGGGGGCTTTTAGTCACATTTTTTATGCCGACTAAGAGATGGTTTCGTGCGCGATAATGTCGTTATTTTCATGCTACTTCGTAGCACGCGCCCGACATGGGGCGGCTCAAACGCCGCTCGCCCCATGACCCCAGGCTTCTGGCTAAATTATGCCGCTACGCGGTGCCATCGGCGTTCATGACCACCTTTCGAGCCGACGGTGACGCGTTTACTCGCCCCATAAACGGGGCTCGCCCTTCGGGCCAGCACAAGTGCTGTTCAAAAACGTCTCTGACGTTTTTGTCCGGCGCGGCATCGTCTTTCGCGGCGTCCCTGCCGCTCACTCGGTGGTCATGCCCACCGCTGCATAATTTTTACGCCGGATAACGTCAACCCCATAATAATTTGCGCATTTATGTATAAGACAGAGGGGGTAACTGCGTAGCTATAACTTCATATAAGCACGCACGCCGTCGAGGAACATCTGCGTCGATAGCATCACCAGAATCAATCCCATCAATTTCTCCAGCGCACTCACGCCTTTCTCACCCAGCAAACGCAAGAACACATCTGACATTAGCAGGATGATGAATGAGATCGTCCAGGCGATAAACAGTGCCAGCGTCAGATGAGGTAGCTGATTGGGATACTGGTGAGACAGCAGCATCAGCGCCGCGAGGATCGACGGCCCCGCAACCAGCGGAATCGCCATGGGCACCAGAAACGGTTCCTCTCCGGCTGGCAGACCGCTGCTGTTGCCTTCCTGCGAAGGGAAAATCATACGAATCGCGATGAGGAACAGCACGATACCGCCGGAAATCGACACGGTTTCGGTGCGCAGATTCAGGAACGCCAGAATGCGTTCACCGGCGAACAGAAAAATCAGCATCAGCCCGAGCGCAATCAGCATTTCACGGATCAACACCACGCGTCGGCGTTTGGGGTCAAGATGCTTGAGCACGGACATAAAAATCGGCAGGTTGCCGAGTGGATCCATAATGAGCAACAGCAGCACCGTTGCGGAGATCATTTCTGTCATGTTGGTTTGTTACTCCCAAAACCTTGTTTCCTGACCGGGGCCATCTTCATGGACTGACCAACGTGATTATCCTGTGCCAGGTTGATGATATTAGAATGACTGCTGAAAAACGGCGTACTATCGAATAAATTCACTTGCGACTTGATGTACATTTTGTAAGGCTGAACGACACAATTATTTACGGGTTTACGACACGACACGCGCAAGCCTCTGCGGCAGATCACCGAGCCAGCAATCACTAAGCGCTATCGACGTTAGCCAGAATTCTTTTTGTTACCCCCAAAGCAGGACAGTTACCATGAAAAATGTTGGTTTTATTGGCTGGCGCGGTATGGTCGGCTCGGTTCTCATGCAGCGCATGGTGGAAGAACGCGACTTTGATGTGATTCACCCGGTATTCTTTTCGACTTCTCAGCACGGCGACGCAGCTCCAGCGCTGGGCGGTCATAAAGGCGTGTTGCAGGATGCTTATAATATCGAAGCCCTGCGCGCGCTGGACATCATCATTACCTGTCAGGGCGGCGATTATACCAATGAAGTTTACCCAAAGCTGCGTGAAAGTGGCTGGCAGGGTTACTGGATCGACGCCGCATCCTCACTGCGTATGAAAGACGACGCGATTATTATTCTGGATCCGGTGAACCACGGGGTGATTCAACAGGGTCTGGATAAAGGCATCAAAACCTTTGCTGGCGGTAACTGTACCGTCAGCCTGATGCTGATGTCATTGGGCGGCCTGTTTGCTAACAATCTGGTGGAGTGGGTTTCTGCTGCGACGTATCAAGCGGCTTCTGGCGGCGGTGCGCGTCACATGCGTGAACTGCTGGCCCAGATGGGTTCGTTACACGGTGAAGTGGCGAAAGAGCTACAGGATCCGGCTTCTGCGATTCTGGATATTGAGCGTAAAGTGACAGCGCTGACCCGTAGCGGCTCACTGCCGACTGATAACTTCGGTGTGCCATTGGCGGGCAGCCTGATTCCGTGGATCGACAAGCAACTGGATAACGGCCAGAGCCGCGAAGAGTGGAAAGGTCAGGCGGAAACCAACAAGATTCTGAGCACCAGCAGCGTCATTCCTGTTGACGGTCTCTGCGTGCGCGTCGGCGCACTGCGCTGCCACAGCCAGGCGTTCACCATCAAACTGAAAAAAGACGTGGCGCTGCCGGAAATCGAACAACTGCTGGCAACCCACAACGACTGGGTGAAAGTGGTGCCGAACGATCGTGACATCACCATGCGTGAGCTGACGCCTGCTGCGGTAACGGGTACGCTTTCCACGCCGGTGGGTCGTCTGCGTAAGCTGAACATGGGGCCGGAATACCTGTCCGCCTTCACGGTCGGCGATCAGCTGCTGTGGGGAGCCGCTGAACCGCTGCGCCGTATGCTGCGCATCCTCCTGTAATCCTCCTGCTTTTCTGGCGCAACATCGGTTGGTGTTGCGTCAGTTTCATACTCACGTTATATCGGAAATAGAAATGAATGAATACCGACAGTGAAGAGGAGATACCGCAGGCATTGACCTGGAGAAATCAGAAATTCGTTGTAACAACGAATAACGATCTACTGGATATTGATGCCATACATTGCTATTTAACGCGTTCAAGCTGGGCAACGGGCATTGATATTGATACCGTTCAGGAATCCCTTGCTAACAGCCTTAATTTCGGGTTATTCACTGAAAGTAAGCAGATTGGGTTAGCACGTGTAGTGACGGATTTTGCGACTTTCGGTTATCTCTGTGATGTTTATGTACTGGAAGAATATCAGCAGCAAAAATTGGGAAGCTGGTTAATGGAATGCTGCCTTGACCACCCAGTGCTTAAGCGGTTGCGGCGTATTATGTTACTGACATCAACTGCACCATGGCTCTATGAAAAAGCAGGATATTCTCCGGTTAACAAAGAAAACTATGTTTGGGCGATTACTCGTCCTGATATGTATCAATCAAAGATCCATCCGGCTTTAGTAAACCCGTCAGATTAAGAGTCGTCCCCCCTCTATTAAGCGTACGTGATCGACTGCACAATACGTGTTTTTCACAATTGTGATGATTCAGTCTGACGTCACCAACCCGCCACGCTTTTATCTAACCCCATCATGCCACGCTATCCAGCTTTTCCAGTACTTGACGCGGTGAGATTAGCGGGACGCGTACTTCTACCCGAGTGAATTTATCCGCTTCGCTGACCACCGTGATGCCATAGCGGTTGCCGTAGCGTGCTTTGATACGGCGGTCGACCAGATTCATGCCTAGCCCATCGCCGCCGCTGCGGGGCTGATAGGTGCCAGCGTTATCTTCCACTGACAGCTCCAGCGTGTTGGCGTGCAGGCGTCCGCTGATGTGGATGTGTCCGCTTTCAATCATCTGTGAGATACCGTGCTTAATCGCATTTTCGACAATCGGTTGCAGGGAAAATGCGGGTAATCGCGCCTCACGCAGCGTTTCCGGCAGCGAAATCTCTACCGTCAGGTGATCGGCAAAGCGCGCTTTTTCGATTTCGAGATAGGCATTAACGTGTTCCAGCTCGTCATTGAGTGACACTTCATCGTTGCTGCGCTTGAGGTTTTTACGGAAGAACGTCGACAGAGACAGCACCAGTTGGCGAGCGTGATCGGGGTTGCGGCGGATCACGGCGGACAGCGTATTCAGCGCGTTAAACAGGAAATGCGGGTTGACTTGCGCGTGCAGCAGCTTGATTTCCGACTGGGCCAGCAGCTGTTTCTGCTGTTCAAAGCGACCCGTCAGAATCTGTGCGGAAAGCAGGTGGGCAATCCCTTCCCCTAGCGTACGGTTAATGCTGGAAAATAGCTTATTCTTGGGCTCATAAAGCTTGATCGTGCCGACAACGCGCTGATCTTCACCACGCAGTGGGATCACCAGCGTGGAACCGAGTTTGCAGTGTGATGAAACCGAACAGGTATAAGACACTTCGTTGCCGTCGGCGTATACCACCTGATTGTTGTCTATCGCCCGGCGCGTGTGCGATGACGTGATAGGCGCGCCGACGTTGTGGTGATCGTCGCCGAGCCCGATGAAGGCCAGCAGTTTGTCGCGATCGGTAATCGCCACGGCACCTACGCCCAGCTCTTCATACAAAACACGGGCAACGCGCATACTGTTTTGTGGGTTAAACCCCTGACGCAGCGCCCCTTCGGCGCGGGCGGCGATTTGCAATGCCTTGGCGGAAAACGCAGAGGTGTATTTTTCAAAAATAGCGCGCCTGTCGAGCAGGATGCGCATGAACATGGCGGCACCGATGGTGTTGGTGATCATCATCGGTAAGGCGATATCTCGAACCAGTTCAACGGCGTTATCAAACGGACGGGCGACCAGCAGGATAATCGCCATTTGCAGTATCTCCGCAACCAGCGCGGTCAAGCCGACGACGAGGGGCTGGAACAGCAGATCGATGCGGTTGCGGCGTGCCAGATAGCGGTGTAACAGCCCGCCGAGCAAGCCTTCGGCAATCGTCGACAGCATACAGGCCAGTGCGGTCATTCCGCCCATCGAATAACGGTGTAATCCGCCCGTTAATCCGACGAGAAAACCGACGGAAGGGCCGCCCAGCATGCCGCCGAGCACGGCGCCCGTCGCGCGGGTATTGGCAATAGAGTCGTCTATATGCAGGCCGAAATAGGTTCCCATAATGCAAAACACGGAAAAAACCAGATAGCAGACCAGCTTGTGCGGCAGGCGGATGGTGACCTGCATCAGCGGGATAAAAAGCGGTGTTTTACTGAGCAAATAGGCGATAACCAGATACACACACATCTGCTGTAAAAGGGAAAGAATCAGATCAACCTGGCTAACCATGGACGGGGTCTCATCATACGCAATCCGCCAAATTGTACTGCTTTTTGCTAGCGGACGAATCGATCTTTAAACAAAAGATGCTAATTATCCCGTGTCATAACTTATTCATATAAATATAAACGGAAAAATTTCATCAGTTCTCTGATATTTCTCCGTTCTTTGACTACGCTGAATTAGGGGGCGTGGTTCAAGAACTCTTTCATAGTATTCATTATTTTTACACGTCGCCGTTATTCATTAGCAAGCTAATAACCCGTTATTTTTATTGGTTTTTTGTTAAAAATAAGTAACGGGAGAATATAAACGCAACGTAATGCGCTTTTTATATTACTTATTTATTTAATTCAAATGGTTAATCAGAGGATGGATACCATGTCAGCGTTTTCTGAGGCGATTAATTCACTTATTTCTGGGCACTATGCCGACCCGTTTTCGCTGTTAGGTATGCATCATTCCTCCAAAGGTCTTGAAGTTCGGGCACTGCTGCCAGATGCGCAGGCAGTCTGGGTTGTGGATGCCAGCAATGGACGAAAAATCGTCGAGCTGGATCGTGTAGACGAACGCGGTTTTTTTTGTGGCCTGGTGCCACGCCGGAAGCAGGCTTTTCACTATCAATTAGCCGTGACCTGGGGTGAAGAAACCTGGGTAATTGAAGATCCTTACCGTTTTGGCCCGCTGTTGCAGGATATGGATATTTGGCTTTTGGCTGAAGGCACCCATCTGCGACCTTACGAGCGTCTGGGCGCGCATCTGGAAACGCTGGACGGTGTTGAAGGCACGCGTTTTGCCGTCTGGGCACCGAATGCGCAGCGTGTTTCAGTGGTGGGGCAGTTCAACTTCTGGGATGGCCGACGTCACCCGATGCGGCTGCGGCAGGAAAACGGCATTTGGGAACTGTTTCTGCCCGATGTGAAAGCGGGACAGCTCTACAAATATGAAATGATCGACAGCCACGGCAGCGTCCGACTGAAGGCCGATCCGTATGCGTTTGAAGCGCAGATGCGCCCGGATACCGCGTCGCTGATTACACCGCTGCCTGAGAAAGTCCCGACCAGCGACGCCCGGCGTGAGGCGAATGGGCTGCGTTCACCGATCTCCATTTATGAAGTTCACCTGGGTTCCTGGCGGCGGCATACGGATAACAATTTCTGGCTGAGCTATCAGGAACTGGCAAATCAACTGATTGATTATGTTCAGTACATGGGCTTCACGCACGTTGAGCTGATGCCGATTAACGAACATCCGTTCGATGGCAGCTGGGGTTATCAACCGCTGGGGCTGTATGCGCCAACCCGCCGTTTCGGCACGGCGTCGGAGTTCCGAGCCTTTGTTGATGCGCTCCATGACGCGGGCATCAACGTCCTGCTGGACTGGGTGCCGGGGCATTTTCCCGGCGACGAATACGGTTTGGCGCAGTTTGACGGCACCGCGCTGTATGAATACGCCGATCCGCGCGAAGGCTATCATCAGGACTGGAACACGCTGATTTATAACTATGGCCGCCATGAGGTGCGTAACTATCTGGCGGGCAATGCGCTGTTCTGGATGGAGCGCTATGGCATCGACGGGCTGCGGGTAGACGCTGTGGCTTCCATGATTTACCGCGACTACAGCCGTAGCGAAGGCGAATGGGTGCCGAACCATTATGGCGGTAAAGAGAATCTCGAAGCTATCGCGTTTCTGCGCTACACCAACCACATGCTGGGTCATGCCGCACCGGCGGCGATCACGCTTGCTGAAGAGTCCACCGATTATCCGGGCGTCACGCTGCCGCCGGACTGCAACGGCTTAGGGTTTCACTACAAGTGGAATATGGGCTGGATGCACGACACGCTGACCTATATGCAACTCGATCCGGTTCACCGCAAATACCATCACGATTTGCTGACATTCGGCATGTTGTACGCCTATAGCGAGAACTTCGTGCTGCCGCTGTCTCACGATGAAGTGGTGCACGGCAAGCACTCGCTGCTGGATCGCATGCCCGGTGATGTCTGGCAGAAGTTTGCCAATTTACGTGCTTATTACGGCTTTATGTGGGCGTATCCCGGCAAGAAGCTGCTGTTTATGGGCGGCGAATTTGCGCAAGGGCGTGAGTGGAACCACGATGCCAGTCTGGACTGGCATCTGTTGGATGAACCGGAAGGCTGGCACCGTGGCGTGCAGACACTGGTGCGCGATCTCAACCACTACTATCGCCAGCAGCCGTCGCTGTATCAGCTGGATTTTCAGCCGCAGGGCTTTGAGTGGCTGGTGGTGGACGACCGGGAAAACTCGGTCTTTGCCTTTATCCGGCGTGATGAACAAGGCAATGAAGTGCTGGTAGTCAGCAACTTTACGCCGGTTCCGCGCTATGGATACCGGATTGGCATCAACCAGCCTGGCGGCTGGCGAGAAGCGATCAACACGGATTCTGTCCACTACAACGGTAGCGATTTGGGCAATGTCGGGACGATTTACAGCGAGGAGCACGCTAGCCACCAGCGCCAGCATTCTCTGGTGCTGACCATTCCGCCGCTTGCCACGCTGTATCTGGTGAAGGAGGCGTAAATGGCGGAATTGCAGACGGGCAAGCCGACGCCGCTGGGGGCCAGTTTTGATGGACAGGGCGTGAATTTCGCTCTGTTTTCGGCGGAGGCCGGGCGGGTCGAGCTGTGTGTGTTTGATGAACGTCAGCAGGAACAGCGCATTGAGCTGACGGCACGCAGCGGCGATATCTGGCATGGCTATCTCCCCGATGCACAGCCGGGGCTACGCTACGGTTTCCGGGTCGATGGGCCGTTCGAGCCTTCTCAGGGTTTGCGTTTCAATCCGCATAAGCTGCTGTTGGATCCGTGCGCACGTCAGCTTGATGGCTGGGTGGTGGATGACGCTTGCCTGCAAGGCGGGATTGACCAACGCGATGAGCGCGATAGTGCTGCCATCATGGCGAAGTGCGTCGTTACGGCTGAGGATTACAACTGGCAGGATGATCAGCATCCGCAAACGCCCTGGAATCAGACGGTGATCTATGAGGCGCACGTTCGCGGGCTGACGCAGTTGCACCCTGATATTCCTGAAGACATTCGTGGTAGCTATGCGGCGTTAGGCCATCCGGTGATGATTGACTATCTGACGTCGTTGGGCGTGACGGCGCTGGAGTTGCTCCCGGTGCAGCAGCATGCCGATGAACCCCGACTTCAACAGTTGGGGCTGCGTAACTACTGGGGCTATAACGTGCTGCTGCCGTTTGCCGTCGATAACAGCCTGGCCGCAGGTGACGATGCGCTGAATGAATTTCGGGATGCGGTGAAAGCGCTGCATCACGCGGGTATCGAGGTCATTCTGGATGTGGTGTTTAACCACAGCGCCGAGCTGGACGTCGAAGGACCTACGCTGTGCCAGCGCGGCATCGACAACCGCAGTTATTACTGGCTGGGTGAAAACGGCGAATACCATAACTGGACTGGCTGCGGCAATGTGCTGCGCCTGAATCATCCGGCGGTAATTGATTGGGTGATGGACTGCCTGCGCTTCTGGCGTGAGGTGTGCCACGTTGACGGTTTCCGCTTCGATCTGGCAACGGTGCTGGGGCGTACCCCGGATTTTACCGCGGCCGCGCCGCTGCTGTCCGCCATGAAAAATGATAGCCGCTTGCAGGGCTGCAAGCTGATCGCCGAACCGTGGGACATCGGACATGGCGGTTATCAGCTAGGCCAGTTCCCGACACCGTTTGCCGAGTGGAGTGACCGCTACCGTGATGACATGCGCCGCTTCTGGCTGCATGGTGATATTTCTCTCGGTGCATTTGCCCGCCGCTTTGCCGCCTCCAGCGACATCTTCCAGCAGCGCGACCGCCTACCTTACGCCTCTATCAATAAGCTGACCGCTCATGACGGCTTTACGCTGCGCGATCTGGTGAGTTTCAACCACAAGCACAACGATGCCAACGGCGAGGGCAACCGCGACGGCACAGGCAGCAATTTCAGCAATAACCACGGCACGGAAGGGCTGGAAGCGGACGACGACATCCTTCAGCGCCGACTGGCCAGCCAGAAGGCGCTGCTGACGACGCTGATTCTGTCGCAGGGAACGCCAATGTTGCTGGCAGGTGATGAACTGGGACACAGCCAGCAGGGCAACAACAACGCCTACTGTCAGGATAACGAATTGACCTGGCTACACTGGGAAAACGCGAATAGCGCACTGCGCGAATTTGTCGCCGGATTGATCCAGTTACGCCGCACGATTCCGGCATTACAGCAGGAAACGTGGTGGCAAGAAGGGGATGGCGCGGTGCAGTGGCTGAACCGAGAAGGACAGCCTTTGACGCCGCAACAGTGGGAGCAGGGGGAGCACCAGCTACAGATTTTACTTTCCGGTCGTTGGCTCGTGTTGTTTAACGCCAGCCTGCATGCCGGTGCGTTCATTTTGCCAGAAGGCCACTGGCAGGTTTCACCGCCGTTTGATGAGACGAATCCGCCTGAGGGTGGAATTTGGCACGGACAAGCGCAGGCGGTAGGCGTCTTGATAAAACAGACCGCCTAAGCGCAAGCCATTAAAAGAATAATCAGGAGATAGCCATGGTGAATAACGACAAGCATGACCCTCTGATGTTGGCAAGACAGCTCCCTTTGAAATCCGTGGCATTAATTTTGGCCGGAGGCCGTGGAACGAGACTGAAAGGGCTGACGGCATTGCGTGCCAAGCCCGCCGTCCATTTTGGCGGCAAATTTCGCATCATTGATTTCGCGCTCTCTAACTGCCTGAATTCCGGTATCCGCCGTATTGGCGTGATTACGCAATATCAGTCGCATACGCTGGTGCAGCACATTCAGCGCGGCTGGTCATTTCTGAATGCGGAAATGAACGAATTTGTCGATTTGCTTCCTGCGCAGCAGCGCCATTCTACCGATCACTGGTATCGGGGAACGGCGGACGCGGTTTGTCAGAATCTCGACATTATTCGGCGCTACCGTGCGGAGTATGTGGTGATCCTCGCGGGCGATCACATCTACAAGATGGACTACTCACGTATGCTGATCGATCACGTGGAGAAGGGCGCGGAATGTACCGTCGCCTGCCTGCCCGTGCCGATAGAAGAGGCCAGCGCCTTTGGCGTCATGAGCGTGGACAAACAGCATCGCATCCTCGATTTTGCCGAAAAGCCGGATAACCCGACGCCGATGCCGGATAACCCCGATATGGCGCTCGCGAGCATGGGGATCTATGTTTTTAATGCGGACTATCTTTATCAATTACTGGAAGCGGATCGTAACGCGACGGACTCTGCCCACGACTTTGGGCAGGATCTGATCCCGAAGATTGTCTCGCAGCGTCTGGCCTGGGCGCACCCTTTTACGCTGTCGTGCGTCACGTCGGGCGAAGATGAACACCAGTATTGGCGGGATGTCGGCACGCTGGAAGCCTACTGGCGTGCCAATCTCGATTTGGCGTCAGTGACGCCGGAGCTGGATGTGTACGATCGGCACTGGCCGATTCGTTCCGCGATTGAATCGCTGCCGCCCGCCAAATTTGTTCAGGACCGTTCCGGCAGTCACGGTATGACGATGAACTCGCTGGTATCCGGGGGCTGCATCGTCTCCGGTTCTGTGGTCACGCATTCCGTGCTGTTCCCGCGCGTGCGGGTGAATTCGTTTTGCAGTATCGATTCGACGGTGATCCTGCCGGACGTCAACGTGGGGCGCTCCTGTCGTTTACGCCGTTGTGTGATCGATCGCGCCTGCCACTTGCCGGAAGGCATGGTGATTGGTGAAAACGCGGAAGAGGATAGCCGCCGTTTTTACCGTTCGGAAGAGGGGATCGTGCTGGTCACACGATCAATGTTGGAAAAGCTGTAAACACCATCGGAACAAAACGGGAGTAATAATGCGGGTCTTACATGTTTGTTCAGAGCTATTTCCACTATTGAAAACCGGTGGACTGGCGGATGTGGCTGGTGCGTTGCCCGGCGCGCAGATTGCGGCGGGGATGGATGCCCGTGTCATCCTGCCTGCCTTCCCCGATCTGAAAAAAGGCATCGCCAACCTAGAGGTTGTGCGTGAGCTGGATACCTTCGCGGGGCATGTCACGTTGCTGTTCGGCCATTTTAACGGCGTCGGCATTTATTTGATTGATGTACCTGAGCTGTATGAACGCGCGGGCAGCCCTTATCACGACCCAGCGCTTTATGCTTATGCCGACAACTACCTGCGGTTTGCGCTGCTGGGGTGGATGGGATGCGAAATGGCATGCGGTTTGGATCACTATTGGCGACCTGATGTTGTGCATGCCCATGACTGGCACGCGGGGCTGACCTGCGCTTACCTAGCGGCGCGCAACCGTCCGGCGAAATCGGTCTTTACCGTTCATAACCTGGCTTATCAGGGGCTGTTTGATGCTCGGCATATGCCGAATCTCCACCTGCCGAGTGATTTCTTTCAGGTGTACGGTCTGGAGTTTTACGGCCAGATTTCCTACCTCAAGGCGGGGCTGTACTACGCTGACCATATTACGACCGTGAGCCCAACCTACGCGCACGAGATTACGCTACCGGCTTATGGCTACGGCATGGAAGGCTTGCTGAAAACGCGGGAAGAAGAAGGACGGCTGTCCGGCATTCTCAATGGCGTAGACGAAACAATTTGGAATCCGGCGCACGACCCGCTACTCACCAGCCATTACTCCCGAGATGCTTTAGCGGACAAAGCCGCAAACAAGCGGCATCTGCAAACAGCGATGGGCTTGAAGGTCGACGACAAAGCACCGGTTTTTGCTATTGTCAGCCGCTTGACCAGCCAGAAAGGGCTTGATATCGCGCTAAGCGCGGTGCCGGACCTGCTGGAACAGGGCGGACAACTGGTGGTGCTGGGCGCAGGGGATGCCGATTTACAGGAGGGCTTTCTGGCGGCGGCGGCGGAATATCACGGTCAGGTTGGGGTACAGATTGGCTATCACGAGTCCTTCTCACACCGCATTATTGGCGGCGCGGATGTCATCATGGTGCCGAGCCGATTTGAACCTTGCGGGTTAACGCAACTCTACGGCCTGAAATATGGCACGTTGCCGCTGGTGCGCCGAACCGGCGGGCTGGCGGATACGGTATCGGACTGTTCGCTGGAGAATCTGGCGGATGGGCTGGCAAGCGGGTTCGTCTTTAACGATTGCAGTGTGGGATCGCTATCCCGCGCGATTCGTCGTGTGTTTGTGTTGTGGTCCCGACCCACGCTATGGCGCTATGTGCAGCGTCAGGCGATGGCGATGGATTTTGGTTGGCAGGTTTCTGCTCAGGCTTATGGTGCGCTATATCAACGCTTGTATACCCACTAGTTTTCCTGCTGCGCGTCATCCGCGTGCAATCTGAAAACGACAGGGTAGGGTAACACTCACTTGGGAATGAATATTATGAACTCGCCGTTTATCTATACTTCACCAACGCTCAGTGTGGAAGCGCTGAAACACTCCATTGCTTACAAGCTCATGTTTAGCGTGGGGAAAGATCCCTCCATTGCGAATAAACATGACTGGCTGAACGCCACGCTGCTGGCCGTGCGTGACCGGATGGTGGAACGCTGGCTGCGTTCGAATCGGGCACAGCTTTCGCAAGATGTGCGGCAGGTCTATTACCTGTCGATGGAATTTTTGCTGGGGCGGACGTTATCGAACGCGCTGCTGGCGATGGGATTGTATGACGATCTGAAGGCCGCGCTGGATGGCATGGGGCTGGAACTGGACGATCTGCTACAGGAAGAAAACGATCCCGGCTTAGGGAACGGCGGCTTGGGGCGTCTGGCCGCCTGTTTCCTGGATTCGCTGGCGACGATGGCGCTGCCGGGGCGCGGCTACGGTATTCGCTACGAATACGGTATGTTCAAACAGAATATTGTTAACGGCAGGCAGGCGGAATCGCCGGACTACTGGCTGGAATACGGTAATGCGTGGGAATTCCCACGTCACAGCACGCGCTACAAAGTGCGTTTTGGTGGCCGAATCCAGCAGGAAGGCAGCAAAATGCGCTGGCTGGAAACGGAAGAAGTTATTGCGTGCGCCTACGACCAAATCATTCCCGGTTTTGATACGGACGCCACCAATACACTGCGTCTGTGGGGCGCGCAGGCCAGTAACGAAATCAATCTGGGTAAATTTAATCAGGGCGACTATTTTGCGGCGGTGGAAGATAAAAACCACTCGGAAAACGTGTCGCGTGTGCTGTATCCCGATGATTCCACCTATTCAGGCCGCGAGCTGCGCCTACGTCAGGAATACTTCCTGGTTTCCGCCACGGTGCAGGATATTCTCAACCGCCACTGGATGATGCATAAAACGTACAGCAATTTGGCGGAGAAGTTCGCCATCCACCTGAACGATACGCATCCGGTGCTGGCTATCCCTGAGCTGATGCGTTTGCTGATCGATGAGCATAAATTCAAATGGATAGAGGCGTGGACCGTGGTGAGGAAGGTCTTCTCCTATACCAACCACACGCTGATGCAGGAAGCGCTGGAAACCTGGCCGGTTGATATGCTGGGTAAAATCCTGCCGCGCCATCTGCAATTGATTTTCGAAATTAACGAACATTTTCTGGAGTACGTCCAGAAAGAAGTCCCTGATGACAACGAGCTGCTGGCACGGGTGTCCATCATTGATGAAAACAATGGGCGTAAAATACGGATGGCGTGGCTGGCTGTGGTTGCCAGCCATAAGGTGAACGGCGTATCGGAGCTGCATTCGGATCTGATGGTGCAGTCGCTGTTTGCCGATTTTGCCCGCCTCTTCCCTAATCGGTTCTGTAATAAAACCAACGGTGTGACGCCGCGGCGCTGGCTGGCGCTGGCCAACCCGTCGCTCTCCAAGCTTCTGGATGACACCATTGGGCAGACCTGGCGTACCGATCTGAGCCAGTTGAGCGAACTGAAACAACACATCGATTATCCGGCATTTGTGCAGAAAATCAGCAAGGTGAAGCTGAAGAACAAAGTGCGTTTAGCGAACTATATGGCGGAAAACCTGAATATTGTGGTTAACCCGGAATCGCTGTTTGATGTGCAGATCAAGCGTATTCATGAATACAAGCGCCAACTGCTGAACGTGTTGCACGTCATCACACTCTATAACCGCATTAAGGATGACCCCGAGGTCGAGCGTGTGCCACGTGTCGTCATTTTTGCGGGCAAAGCGGCGTCAGCCTATTACATGGCGAAGCACATTATTAACTTGATCAACGACGTCGCGAAGGTGATCAACAACGATCCGACACTGCACGATCGGCTGAAAGTGGTCTTTATCCCGAACTACAGCGTGAGCCTGGCACAGCTGATCATCCCGGCGGCGGATCTCTCTGAACAGATCTCGCTGGCGGGGACGGAAGCATCCGGGACCAGTAATATGAAGTTTGCCTTGAACGGTGCGCTGACGATCGGCACGCTGGATGGGGCGAATGTCGAAATGCTGGAACACATTGGCGAAGAGAATATGTTTATCTTCGGCAACACGGCCGATCAGGTCGAAGCGCTACGCCAGAGCGGTTACAACCCACGGCAATACTACGATCAGGACGAAGAGCTACACCGCGTGCTGACGCAAATCACCACGGGCGTCTTCAGCCCTGATGATAGTCGACGCTACAGCGATCTGTTTGATTCACTGGTGAATTTTGGCGATTACTACCAGTTACTGGCAGACTATCGCAGCTATGTGGATACGCAGGATCGGGTGGATGAGCTGTATGCGAAAAAGGACGAATGGGCGCGCTGTGCCGTCCAGAATATTGCCAACATGGGCTATTTCTCGTCTGACCGCACCATCGGCGAATATGCAGAAGATATCTGGAATATCAAACCGATACGGTTGTGATGAGAAAATGGCTGCTCAATTGAGAGTTAATTTTTAAAAAGACAACAGGCGTTCAATGAGCGCCTGTTTACTAAGGTTGGGGGAGTGCCGTGTATTTGGAGTGTATCAGCCAATATTCACGCTTCCTCCACCAATCAACACGCCACCACAACTTACTCCATCCCCAGAACGAGCCGCGGGTTTGCCATCAATGAACACACTGGATGAGCCACCGCTGATGCTCCTACTATGACCGTGAGGAACCAGAGGATCGTCCTGACGAGCCAATGGCAAGCCATCAACCTTAACCGTTGATGAACCCGCTGCGACAGGTGTCGGTGGATGGCTCCCATGCCCCGTGTCGCTATCGCCTAATTTAACTGCGTTACCCACATTGCGTTCCTTTTCGTAGGGTACTTTCCGTTGCAAATACGATTTGCCCATTCAGGCTCAGCGTTGTTTTTTCAGCTTATCTGTAGTTGTCAAACATGGTTGAGCGCGCTGTCGTGTTTCCTGTTGGCAACTTCGACACTATCACCATTTTTATTTTTAACGTCATCATTTTTAGAAAATAACCGGTGCAATATTTTTCTATCGGGGATCTTGTTATATTTCTCTATGTTTAACTCGCTATCAGGATACGGTGCGGGGATGGATTTTATATGCGGAATGTTATCAATGACTTTAAGTTCACCGTCAAATTTATCTGCTTCTTTCTTTTCCTGTATACTTTCTGGGATTAACCCAGCGTGGCATAATGCTTTCCATGTGAAATCGATACAGCTATTTGCTGCTCCGTTATAATAGAGGTTAAAGTAAGTCTGATTGTTTCTCATAGCTAAATCACCAAATTCTTTTAGCTTATCATAATGCTTTAGGTCTATTTCAAATGCTCTACTGTAATATGGGGTTTCATAATGACGAGTATCTTTATCAGTGACTTCACCCGCTCCTAGAATACCAGATTCTTTTGGTGCAAATCCATAAGCCTTTGGAGAAGTAATATCATTGATTGGAAGTTTTGATATTTCCAACCACATATGACCAGCTAAAGATATTTTTCTCTTTCCACCTTCAATTTTAGGAGAACCATCATCTTTGTTTAATGGGGTTCCTGGATAAGCTGTATAAATCGTAACAGTATATCTAGGTTCTAAAGAGTCAATAAGTTCATCGACAAACTCTTTTCTGGCATGGGATGGCGGGCATGTGGCGCAAGCTTGACCAGCATTATAATTCGAATTTTTATCAGGGTGTGAAAATTTTGCAATTTCTTGTTTTTTTTGTTCTACAGTTAGATCCTGTTTTTTTGAAATGTATTCGAGTAGTTCTTCGGTTTTATTTTCAGGATTCATATTAAAATTCCTTTTTATTTTATTCCATGTTGTCTAACATGAACGTAAAATCTCAACTCATCATGATTTATTTCATTGTTGTCTGATAGTACTTCAAATACTGCCCTGTATTGACCATACTCATGGCCTAAATCTTTTATATCGAACGAAATCCCATTTTCGCTACCAGATGATATCTCAAGAGATTTTATTGTTTTTTCAAAAAAAATTGACTCTGTTAAATTGTTATTTATTTTATAAATCCTAACCATTAAAAAATGAGAATTATTTCTTATTGAACTGTTGCTTGCGAATAAAATATCTACCACCTCGTTGTATTTTTTACTTTCATTATATTTTAACAATATGGATATTTCTGGTGATGGCGTGTTTGCTGGGAATAAATATAATAGCTTAGGCTGCGGTTGTGGCACGTTCCAAAAAACAAAATCAACCACTTCACCTTTTTTATGTAACTTTATAGGTTTTTCTATGGAATAGTACTCATCATTAATGATGGTTGGTTTAGGTTCTAGAAAGAAATAGGGATCGTCAGAAGATGGCTTCATCCACTGGTATAGCCATGTTCCACCCATACCGAATAAAATACCTATAAGTAATAATGTTTTTTTCATTTTTTAACGACTCCATGTCTACAAATTACAGATGAAAACTCTAATTATTTTAATATTTTCTAATGTTCGTTATTAATTTTCATTTTCCTGATTGCCAGTCCGCTGATGATGAGCCCGTTTGTTACGCAGATATCGTAAGGTCAATGAACCAAAGAGTGGAATGCTTAACATAATAATAAAAAAGAAAGACGAATATATGTAATCAAAATCTGTGACTGTAATAGAGAATATAAAAATAATGATTATCATCGTAACGATATAATACTTTTTCATTATTAAGCGAAAAAAGATAGAAACAACACTGAAAATTATTGTGTAGCTTGCAAAAATAATCCATGCGGCAAAATCCCAGCTATTAAAAAAATACGTATCCACATCCCTATCACCACAAAAAAAAGCATATACAAATGATAGTGATAACCAAATAAATGTGGGTATTAAAAAGATGCCAATAGTAGATGATTTATTCATTACATATCCCTATATGATAGAATGAAAGACACAAGTCCTTTCGTCAAAATTACCGCGCTTTATACGCCCACTCAACCGTGGATAAGTACGATGCTCCAGTCATGCCTATCCCTCTCAAGCAGAATATTCATCTAGAACATCTTTTAATAAATTACTAACACGATAGTAACCAGGTAATTCTTCACGGAGCAAAGAATCCCGCCAAAATTCAGGGGCTTGTTCTAATGAATAATAATCCTTTTCTATTAACAAATGAATTAACTCACGAATTGAGCGGTCATCATTAATGTTATGCTCTTTACAAAAATAATAACACTCACTGACAATATGTTTTACTGAGAAAGTTGTCGAGTTTTCCTGAGAGTCTTTATAGAAATAAAAATCCTTTTCAGGATCACTTTGGTTACTGCTGTGAGAAATGTGATGTATTTTTTCTTTATATTTAACAAGTATTTTAGAAAAAACCTCATCAATATATCTCACTTCGGAGTAGTTATTGAGAACATCAAGTTGTGATTGACTAAATTTTAGAAGTTTCATCCTGCTCTTAGCTGTGAGAGGAAACTGAGCACGAACGGAATTAAACGTCTCTTCTCGTAGCACTCCATCATAAATGGTCATGATTTTTTTGATTGGCCCCATGAAGCAGAACAGTTCCCACTCCGTCATCACATCGCAAAAAGACCAAATATTTCTCGGATCATAAAAACGGAAAAATACAGGTTTTTCTTCATTGGGGATCTGTACATGTAGATATTTACGCAAGTGTTGCCGCAATACTTTCATCTCAGACGTTGTTTCCAACAAGATACCCCAAGGTGTTTTCCTTCGATTCAGCCAGTGAAAGACCCTGTCATCTACCTGCACCAGGTGCGGTGCCAATCGCCCAATATCTTCCGGTACTGGCTCCGCGTATAAACTGGCATGGGGTGGATCTAATTGTTCCAGCATCGAAAATAATTCAGGCTCTACCGCTGCATCCACTATTGCCCAGCGTGTTATCTCACTCACGGTTTTCTTTCTCCTTTGCCGGACAGTGCGCGACAAACATCGTCCCTGCGGCAGCGGCCGCTTTCAATATCGCCGGATCGGCAGGGAGTGCCACATCGCCCGGGCTGCCGCCTGAATTCAGGTTAATCGCCGGTCCTTTGATGTCTACCCCGCCGGCGTGGATAACGACAAAGCTGCCTCCGACCCTGAGTGTTAATTTGCTGCCGCTCTGCAATGTCAGATCGCCGTTGCTGTCCACGCTGAATACGCCGCTGATTTTCTGCGTCAGATCGCCCTTAACCTGTATGCCCCGATCGCCTTCGGTCAGCGATAAATGGTTGCCTGTGGTTTTGTGATCCTGATTGCCTTCCACCGTGACTTTACGATCGTTGGCGACCACCAGTTCTTCATCATGCCCAATGCTCGTCGTGCGGTTATAGTCCACGCGCTCATCTTTGGAATTGAGCACCCGCACTGCCATATTTTTCTGGGCGTGAAGGAAGATCTCTTCGTTATCGGTCGCATCCTCAAAGCTGAGTTCGTTAAATCCTTTGCCTTTGTGAGTCTTGGAGCGAAGCGTGGTGCGCGTTTTGTTAGCGGGCAGCGGATAGGGGGACGGATTGGTGACGTGGAAGGTTCGCCCGGTCACAATCGGTTGATCCGGATCGCCTTCAAGGAAGCTGACAATCACTTCATGGCCGATACGTGGGATCGCGATCATGCCGTACTGGCCGCCTGCCCAGCCTTGGCTGACACGCACCCAGCAGGAACTCTGGTCGTTACTCGCGCCGTAGCGGTCCCACGGGAATTGCAGTTTTACCCGACCGTACTGGTCGCAGTAAATCTCTTCACCTGCTGGGCCAACCACCGTCGCAATTTGCGGGCCGTCCACCATCGGTTTGTAGGGCATGGCCGCGCGCCACGTCGTCGTGCCTTTCACCACCGCAAAGCTGTTGTTCATGGTGGTCGGTTCGCCGCCGCTTTCCTCTTCCAGCGCCTGCGGCTGTTGCCCGACGTGCGTTACGCTTACCGTCTGCCACACCGCGTTCAGCGTCGCATTCGGGTGCTCCGTCAGGGTGAAGGTGTTGCCCGGCATCAGCCCTGCACAGTTGGATTCCCCTTCGCTCGTCACCGCCCCTGAACGCAGTGCATCCAGCCGGTAGCCGCTGAACGCCTTGCCGCTCGGGTCTTGCTTATAGCGACCCGGATAGTCGTAATGCTGATAGCTTTCGCGCTGGTGCGCCAGCTCGCCGCTCATTTTCTTGTGCGACAGCCCGTAAGCCGGCGTTTTGAAGCTGTAGTCTTTCAGCTCGACGTCCGATGTGCTTACCCGCTCCGCGTAGTGGAAGCGCCGGACGTATTCGCCCTCGCTCAGCCCTTGTGTCGCCAAATTGAAGAACAGCTCGGGGCCTTTGGTCAGCGCGCCCGCATCGTCGGCAAACACCACCCGGTGTTTGCCCTCTTCGTATTCGTGGAAGAAGTACATTCCCTCCTCGGCAGCCAACCGGGTGATAAAGGCTAAATCGCTTTCCCGATACTGCACGCAATATTCGCGCACTGCGTGCTCGTTACGCAGCGCAAAGGCGTAGTCGGTAATGCCCGCTTCTTCCAGCAACGCCCCGATAATCGCTTCCGGCTTCTGCGCCTGAAAGATGCGGGCGTTGGTGCGTAATCCCAGCCGCCACAGCGCCGGACGGACTTCCATCTGATAGCGCGTGCGCCGAAATCCGGTATCGCCCTGCGTGAAGCCACTGACAATCCCGCTGAGCCGACGCTTCAGTTCGCCTTCATACCAAATCATCAGCTCGCACGGCTGGTCCAGCACCGCGCCGAAATCCACATCCTGCAACGCGCTCGCCAGACCCAGAGACAGACTGAAAGGTCGGTTCAGCCCTTCATCCAGCCTGAAATCCACCACCGCGAAAGTGCCTGCTTCCAGGGCACCGACCTTTACGGTGAACTGTAATCCTGTACTGTTTGCCACCCGTCCTCTCCTTCTTCCTTCGCCGTTACCATGGCTACCGCACGCCTCGGGTTCTCCCGGAGCGGCACGTCGCTATCCTGATTAAAATGAAAACCTGAGCTGTGGTCTGAGTCTGCTCACGCCAACGTTTATGTTGATAAGGCGTTACGTTGATAAGATGCCATGTTGGCTAAAAACGCAGCGTGTATGAAAAGCGCAAAACATTTAGGTTGAGCAGAGAGTCGGTGTGTTCACGTCGTGGGAGACAATAAGGTTGCAGGGTTGAAGCGGTGTGAAGAGTAATGAAAACGTTCCATGTGGCATCTTTGACGCTATTCCTTTTAAGAAAGTACGCGTAAAGGATAACAAGATTTTTTCAGAGTCAATAGCACAAAAAAAGGACTAAAACTAAGCAAGCCAATTGATTAATATTGAAATAATCTCATGGGGAATAAATTAGAGAGCGAATCAAAAAGATTCAATCCTCATCGAGGAACCGGGTGCGATAAGAGTATGTTGCGGATGTTAGACGTCTACTATTTATAGTAGGAAGGCTTCTCGATCAGGAGGCCTGATCGAGAAGTAGGGCTGGAGCAATTAACCCGCTTTCGCCATCTGCTGGTAATGATTTGCCAGCCAGTCGCTGATGCGTTTTTTCTGGGCGTCATCGAAGCGCATGCCCAGTTTGGTACGGCGCCAGATGACGTCATCAAGCATAACGGCCCATTCTTTCTCGACCAGATAGCGCAGTTCCGCTTCGTACAGGTCATGGCCGAAATCTTCACCCAGGTCGCTGAGGCCTTTCACGTTTGCCAGAATCAGTTCGCTGTTTGAACCGTAAGTGCGGCTGTAACGGCGCGTCAGTGATTCAGGCAGATTGAAGCGGCGACGCAGCGCAGCGGCGTAGTCATCACGCGTGCCAGCAATATCGCCACCCGGCAATACTGCACCTTTCGTCCAGGCTTTACCCGCTTGCGGGTAGTATTTGTGCAGCTTATCCAGCGCGTGCTCTGCCAGCTTACGATATGTCGTCAGCTTGCCGCCAAATACGGAAAGCAGTGGAGCCTGACCGTTATCATCATCGACTGACAGCGTGTAGTCACGGGTAATCGCCTGCGGAGAATCGGATTCGTCATCACACAATGGACGCACGCCAGAGTAAGTCCAGACGATATCGTCACGTGTAAGCTGCTGTTTGAAGTGGTCGTTATACACGTCCAGCAGATAGGCGACTTCGTTGTCATCGATCTTCACATCGTGCGGATTGCCTTTGTACTCCACGTCGGTCGTGCCGATGATTGAGTAGTCATCCTGCCACGGGATCACGAACACAATACGGTGATCTTTGTTTTGCAGAATGTACGCCTGCGGCTGGTTATGGACTTTTGGCACCACGATGTGGCTGCCTTTGATCAAACGGATGCCGTAAGGCGATTTCAGCTGTAGGCCGTCATCAAAGAATTCTTTCACCCACGGACCCGTGGCGTTCACCAGACCTTTGGCGCGCCAGGTGAAGGTTTCGCCGGTCAGTGAATCAACCGCATCCACAATCCACACGCCTTGCTCACGGCGAGCGCGAGTGACTTTGGTGCGGGTACGGACTTCGCCGCCACGTTTTGTCACTTCCTGCGCGTTTAACACCACCAGACGCGCATCGTCCACCCAGCAGTCAGAATATTCAAAGCCCTGTTTCAGCTCAGGCTTAAGCACAGAATCTGCGCCGAATTTCAGGCCTTTACTGGCAGGCAGGCTGACGCGTTTGCCAATGTTGTCGTACATGAACAGACCGATACGAATCATCCAGGCCGGACGCAGGTGCGGCTGATGGGGCAAACGAAAGCGCATGGGGAAAATAATGTGCGGAGCCATTTTTAGCAGCGTTTCACGCTCAGACAGCGCTTCGCTGACCAAACGAAACTCATAGTGCTCAAGGTAACGCAGGCCGCCGTGAATCAGCTTGGAACTGGCGGAGGACGTGGCACAGGCAAGATCCTGCGCTTCCAACAACAGGACTGATAACCCTCGCCCAGCCGCATCTGCGGCGATGCCTGCACCGTTAATTCCGCCGCCGATAACGATTAGATCTTTGGTTTCCACGTTTCTTCCTCCACCCTCGAATAAATCAAAATGTTCGTTTTCGAGCATTATGATAATCGAAAACAAACAAATCAGCCAATGGTTAACCAAATAAAAACATTTATGCGTGACGAACCTAACAATATGATGATAGTTGTCACATTAAAAGAAGGGATATTGAGCTGGAATGGTACTGTTTTGTCGTCACTATCCACATTAGCGAAGCACCGTTTTTATGAATAACCTTATAATCATATAGGTTTTATGCCGCTGAAGGCGGGTTACAATGACGCCTCGGGTTGCCATGACGTCAGTGGTTACTAACATCCTGTCCATTATTAACAAGGTTGTCACTTTCGATGGAACAATTTGAAGCTATCAGTATTGAGCAAGCCCATTCCCGCTGGCAGGAAGGGGGCGTTGTCGTTGATATTCGCGATCCACAGAGCTTTGCCACAGCCCATGTCCCTGACGCGATGCACCTGACAAACGAGACGCTGTCTGACTTTGTGCGCGGTGCTGACCTCGAAGCACCGGTCATGGTGATTTGCTACCACGGCATTAGCAGCCGCAATGCCGCACAGTACCTGATTAGCCTTGGGTTTGATTCGGTGTTCAGTATCGATGGCGGCTTTGAAGCCTGGCAAAATCGCTACCCACAGGATGTGCGGTCAGCCGTATGAGAGGTGAGGGCTTCGTAAACACGAAACCCTCACAGCAATAACTCAAGCGCTATCCGAAAGATCGCAAAGATTCTCTGTTTATGGCTATGGCATCAGCGCCTTAGTGATCTTTTCAAAGTCCTCAAATGAGCAGAATCCTTCCTCGTCGGCAGGACAAGCATTGAGCGCTAGCGTGACGCGCTGCGGCGGGGTGGCGCGGTTAAGCGGTGCCAGCGAAGCGAGCTGCTCGGTAGACTGGTACACATACTCGACTTTCAGCAATTCCTTGTTATGAAGGCTGTCGCGCCAGCGCTGGAACACCACTTTGCCGCCTATCGGCGTGGTTTCTAATTGATGTGGCAGGTGATATGGCTTCACGCCCAACGCAGAGAACAGCGATGCGACGTTTGAGTCATGGCCGACCAAAAACGTGAATTTGGGTTGCTGTGTGCCAAACGATCCCGCGAGTGCGCCGACCAGATTGGCAGAGACAGCTTTGGCCACAACCGGTGCGCTAAACACTACGCTGTTGTAGTACTCCTTAATCGACACCAAATCGGCAAGCTGCTTCTCATCTTTAATGCGCCCCCAGCCGATCTTGTTAATCGGAGTCCCCTCGTAGTACTGCAAGATAAAGGCATCGGCAATGGCGGTACCCGTTCTCAGTGGGCCAACCACGCTAGGCTCTTTTCCTGCTTCAATTTGCACATTTGTTTCCTGTGCCATCAGGTCGCACTGTTTATCCTGTTTGCAGTTAGCAGAATCTGTATAACGAATAATCTCTGCCATCTGCTGATACACAGGTTTCAATCGCTCGTTGAGCCCTTTTACCCCGTCAGCGCCTGCTTTTTGGTTGATCGAATCGATGGCCTGCTGCTTAAACGTCGCGCTGTTGTCGCGGATGATCGGGTTAAAGGTGGCATCCATCGTGCCCAGTTTCTCTTTGTGTAACACCGGCACCAGACAGCCGGGGAATGCTCCCGCTGAGAAATATTGTGCGGTAGCGATAGTGCGTTGCAGGCTGTTGGCGTAGAACGAGACGTCTTTCTCTGTGGGGCAGGTATCGGCAGCCAGCAGGTGGTTATCCACCAACCATTCGCTAAAATAGTGACCAAAGTAGGCCTCCAACACGCCGCCGCGTGTGGTCAGGTAACTGCTGGGTGTATCCCACTGCGGCCAGGTATCGGGTGTGACCTTGCCGAGTGCGCTGCTTGGGCTGGCTAACGGCGCGCGCAACCCGTGGCGGCTAAACACTACAACCTGTTCGAGCGTATAGCCCTCTTTGGCAACGGCCTGGAAAGAGAGGGTGGCTGGCAATAGTAAAGGGAGGCAAAACAGCGCTTTTCGTTGTAAAGACATGGTAATGCTCCTGGTCAGTGAGTGGCTCGTATAGTGAATGCGTAGAAGGACACGATTTCACATCATGCTTTTTTTTTGTGAACCGAAAAATATTTTGTGACGGAAATGTGACGATTGACTGACTTCACCGAAATAGCCCTGCCTATTCAATAGTCCTGCCTATTCAGTAGAATCTTTATTATCATGTACCTAACTCAACCTACTCACTGGCGCTTCCCGCTATGATGACTCGCGTTATTGCTCTCTCCAACCCGCGTCTGGCTCAGGCATTTGTTGATTACATGCGTACACAGCAGGTCTATCTGGAAATGCGGCCTCAGGGGCATGAAGCTGAACTGTGGCTGGAGGATGAAACTCAACTGAGCAAGGTTCAGGAAGCGCTGGAGATTTTTCTGCGCGACCCGACAAACCCGCGCTATCTGGCGGCCAGTTGGCAAACGGGATCGATGGATACTGGTATTCAATACCAACGCTACTCTTACCTGCAAACGCTGAAACAGAAGGCAGGCCCACTGACGCTATCCCTGATGGTCGTGACGATTGCGGTGTTCATCCTGATGCAGATTTCGGGCTATGAGAGCGTGATGGTATGGCTGGCGTTCCCGGCTGAAGGGCAACAGGTCGAGGTGTGGCGCTGGTTTAGTCATGTTTTGTTGCACTTTTCCCTGCTGCATATTTTGTTCAATCTGATGTGGTGGTGGTATCTGGGCGGCCCGGTTGAAAAAGTGCTGGGAACTGGAAAATTGCTGGTCATCACGCTGGTTTCCGCGCTGGTGAGCGGCTGGGCGCAGTCCTGGTTTAGCGGCACCCATTTTGGTGGCCTGTCTGGCGTGGTTTATGCCCTGATGGGTTATGTCTGGCTGCGAGGGGAACGAGAGCCTGACGGTTATTTATCCATGCCGCGCAGTCTGATGGCTTTCGCTTTACTGTGGCTGATCGCCGGATATTTCGATATTTTAGGCATGTCGATTGCGAATGCAGCGCATGTAGCTGGGCTGGTTGTCGGGCTATTGATGGCCTTTTGGGACACGTATAATAAAACAAACCCCCGGTAAATCGGGGAGTCTTAGGGGATAAATGTGAAGCAGACACAACGGCATGACGCCATTATTGAGCTGGTGCGCCAGCAGGGCTATGTCAGTACTGAAGAGCTAGTGGAGCATTTTGCGGTGAGCCCGCAGACCATTCGTCGCGATCTGAACGAGTTGGCCGAGCAGAATAAAATCCATCGCCATCACGGCGGCGCGGCACTGCCGTCCAGCTCGGTTAACACGGCCTACCATGACCGTAAAATGATGTGGTCGGATGAAAAAGCGCGCATTGCCCGTCGGGTAGCGAGCCAGATTCCAGACGGCGCCACCTTGTTTATCGATATCGGTACCACGCCCGAAGCCGTGGCCTATGCGCTGATGCAGCATAAGGATCTGCGCGTCGTCACCAATAACCTGAACGTGGCAACGCTGCTGACGGCAAAAGAGGATTTCCGCCTGATTTTGGCCGGTGGTGAAGTGCGTACCCGCGATGGCGGTATCATGGGGGAGGCGACGCTGGATTTTATCTCTCAGTTCCGTCTGGATTTCGGCATTTTGGGCATCAGTGGTATTGACATGGATGGGTCATTACTGGAGTTTGATTACCATGAAGTGCGCACAAAACGGGCGATTATTGAAAACTCTCGCTGCGTCATGCTGGTGACGGACCATTCCAAGTTTGGTCGTAATGCGATGGTGAATTTGGGCAACATGGATTTGATCGACTATCTTTTTACCGATCAGTCACCACCACCCAGCGTACTGAAAATCATTGAACAACATAAGGTACAGTTGGAGTTGTGTTGAACCCGATGTGCCTTTTCCATGATGGACAAAGGAGGAGGCACGATGTCAGATTCTTCAAGAAAGCCGGGTTCTGCAACGCGATCAGAATCGTCAAAAGTATCAGGATCGCCAAAACGTTCAGCGGCTGCAAAAAAACCAGATGCGTTAACGCAGCCCGTTTCCTCCGCCCATCCCGTCATCGCCTTTGATGCATCAGAATTTACCGCTGCGCTGCGCCGCCAACAGCGGCTCGGTGGCGTGGCCTCGCTTAACGCGATGACGCCAGTGCAGTGCTGGCGCGCTGTCAGCCTTGCGCTGTCTGAACAGTTGCTGATGCACTCCGCCTCTTCAACGTCTCCTACTGCCAATACCCATACGCCTCAGCGCCATGTGAACTACCTGTCGATGGAATTTCTGCCCGGTCGTTTGACGGGCAACAACCTGCTGAATCTGGGCTGGTATGACGCGGTTGCCGCCGTGCTGGCCGAGCAAGGGCTGAACCTGAGCGATATTCTGGAGCAGGAAACCGATCCGGGGTTAGGCAACGGTGGGTTGGGTCGGCTGGCGTCCTGCTTTCTGGATTCGATGGCGACGGTGGGACAGCCCGCAACGGGTTACGGTCTCAACTATCAGTATGGCCTGTTCCGTCAGCATTTTGCGCAGGAAAAGCAGCAGGAAACGGCCGATGACTGGCAGCGCGATACCTATCCGTGGTTTTTACCGCGCGCGGAGCTGGCGGTGGATGTCGGGTTTGGCGGGCGTCTGCAACCTCAAACTGACGGAACCCTGCGCTGGTTACCGGATACCGTTTTCAGAGGTGAAGCCTGTGACCTGCCGGTGATTGGCTATCACAACGGCGCTGTGCAGCCGCTGCGTTTGTGGCGTGCGACGCATCGCGATCCGTTTGATTTGACGCTATTCAACGAAGGGCACTATCTGCGTGCGGCACAGGCGGGGATTTCCGCCTCCAGCCTGACCAGCGTGCTGTATCCGAATGACAATCACGCGGCGGGCAAACGCCTGCGCCTGATGCAGCAGTATTTCCACTGCGCCTGTTCGGTGGCCGACATTCTGCGCCGCCATCTTAATGCGGGGCGCGCGCTGTCCACGCTGCCGGATTATGAAGTCATCCAGCTTAATGACACCCACCCGACGTTGGCGATCCCTGAACTGATGCGTCTGCTGCTGGATGAGCATCAGATACCGTGGGATGAAGCCTGGTCGATAACCGGACGCACCTTTGCCTATACCAACCATACTCTGATGCCGGAAGCGCTTGAGCGCTGGGACGAACGACTGTTTAGCCGTCTGCTTCCTCGCCACCTGTCTATCATCCGGCAAATTGATACGCAGTTTAAGGCGCAGGTTGAGCAGAAATGGCCTGGCGATCGGCAGGTATGGGCGAAGCTCGCGATTCGCCATCAGCGCCAGATTCGCATGGCAAACCTGTGCGTTGTCAGTTGCTTTGCGGTCAACGGCGTAGCGGCGCTGCACTCGGAACTAGTGGTGAAAGATCTGTTCCCGGAATACCACCAGCTGTGGCCGACCAAATTCCATAATGTCACTAACGGCATTACGCCACGCCGCTGGCTAAAACAGTGTAACCCGGCGCTGTCCGCGCTGATCGACGACACGCTGCCTACGCCGTGGGTGAATGATCTGCCTGCGCTGCAAGGGCTGGAACCTTACGCTGACGATGCTGGCTTTCGTGAGCGCTATCGACAAATCAAGGCCGAGAATAAAACGCAGTTGGCGACCTATCTCCGCCAGCAGTACGACATCGTCATCGATCCGCAGGCGTTGTTTGATGTGCAAATCAAGCGATTACATGAGTACAAACGCCAGCATTTGAATCTGCTGCATATCCTCGCGCTATATCGTCAATTGCGTGACAATCCGCATCTGGATATAGTGCCGCACGTCTTTTTGTTCGGTGCCAAAGCGGCGCCGGGCTATGTATTAGCGAAAAACATCATTTATGCCATTAACCGGGTCGCTGCGGTCATTAATCAGGATCGTCGTGTTAATGATCGCCTGAGGGTTGTCTTCCCGTCGGACTATCGCGTCTCGCTGGCTGAACGGATGATTCCTGCTGCGGATGTCTCTGAGCAAATTTCGACGGCAGGTAAAGAAGCATCCGGCACGGGCAATATGAAACTGGCGCTGAACGGCGCGCTGACCGTCGGCACGCTGGACGGGGCGAATGTAGAAATGGCGCAGCAGGTCGGTGAAGACAATCTGTTCATTTTCGGTCACACCGTCGAACAGGTCAAAGCGCTACAGACGCAGGGCTATGAGCCGTCTGACTACCTCGCCGTGACGCCGCTGCTACGTGAAGTACTGAACGAGCTAGCGAGCGGTGCGTTCAGTCAGGGGGATAAAAACGCGTTTGCCCCGCTGTTGGATAGCCTGCTGAAGCTGGGCGATCCCTATATGTTAATGGCCGATTTTGCACCGTATTGTGAGGTGCAGCAGCGTGTTGATGCGCTTTACCGTGAGCCGGATGAATGGACGCGCCGCTGTGTGCTGAATACTGCCAGAATGGGGATGTTCAGTTCAGACCGGGCGATTCATGATTACCAGACGCGCATTTGGCAGGCGCATCGTTAGGAAAAGGAGAGGGTGTTCAAGGTGGATAAACTGGCAAGCCAGCAGACAGGCATCGCGGAAAGCTACACCGATGCGTATGGCAAAGAGCACATGGTTGCGGCCGCAATCAGAAACCAGATTCAGGCAATGATGGACGTTTCTGATAGCGGTAATGCACCCTTGCCGCCCGTTCGGGTCTTTTTGCAAGGCCGGGATGCGGTCATCGAGCTTGCTGGTCACGGTGAATTCCTCTGGACGCTGATGTATGAAAATGGCGGTCAAATTCAAGGGCAGATCACAGGCGGTTCAACGCTGGCTCTGCCGGGTGTGCTGCCGCTGGGTTACCACTACCTGACGTTGACGCAAGCCGACCAGCGCTGGAGCTGCCGGATTATTGTCGCACCGCACCGCTGCTATGAACCCGAAGCCTTACTACAGGGTAAACGCTGGTGGGGCGTGACCGTCCAGCTTTACACCTTGCGCTCGCAGAATAACTGGGGCGTCGGGGATTTTGGCGATCTGCGCCAACTGGTAGAACAGATTGCCCGGCGTGGTGGTGCCTTTGTGGGGCTGAACCCGCTGCATTCGCTGTATCCCGCGCTGCCAGAGGCTGCGAGCCCTTACAGCCCTTCCTCCCGGCACTGGCTGAACATTATTTATATCGATGTGAATCGGATCGATGATTTCCAGCAGAGCAGTGAAGCGCAGGCATGGTGGCACCGTGAGGATACGCAAAGCGCGGTTTCTGCGCTGCGGGCAGGGCGCTGGGTCGATTATGAGCCGGTGACGTCGCTTAAGCTGACCGCTTTGCGGCTGGCTTTCCGCTACTTTACGACGCGCAGCGCGCTGGATCCGCGCATTAGCGCCTTTCGCCAGTTTGTCGTTAGCGGCGGGCAGAGCCTGCAACTTCAGGCGACGTTTGATGCGCTGCAGGCCTACCTGAAAAAACAGGGTGAGAATTACGCGGACTGGCACCAATGGCCTGCCAGCTATCATGATGTACACAGTGAAGCCGTGAAGTCATTCCGCCGTGAAAACAGCGAGGAGATTACGTTCTACAGCTGGCTGCAATGGGTGGCGCATGAGCAACTGGCGGAGTGCTACGCGCACAGTAAACAGCTTGGTCTGCCGCTCGGCCTGTATCGTGATTTAGCCGTTGGCGTTGCACAGGGGGGCGCGGAAACCTGGGATGAACGTCAGCTCTATTGCCTTGATGCCTCTATCGGCGCACCGCCGGATCCGCTTGGGCCGCAGGGACAAGACTGGCAGCTTGCGCCGATGAACCCCACCATGCTGCAGCTTCGTGGCTATCAACCGTTTATCGACGTACTGCGCAGCAACATGGCGCATTGCGGTGCCCTGCGTATCGATCACGTGATGGCACTCTTGCGCCTGTGGTGGATACCCAAGGCGGAATCGGCGGGCAACGGGGCTTACGTGCATTATCCGGTCGACGATCTGCTGGCGGTGCTGGCGCTGGAAAGTCAGCGCCATCGCTGCCTGATTATCGGTGAGGATTTAGGCACAGTGCCGCCGGAAATTATCAGTAAGCTACATGACTTCGGTATTTATTCTTACAAGGTGCTGTTCTTTGAAAAGGACGACGAGAACCACTTCCGCGCACCGGAAGACTATCCGCGTCAGGCGATGACAACCATTACCACGCACGATCTCCCAACGCTGCGCGGCTACTGGCAGACCGTGGATTTATCACTGGGGCGGGAATTGGGGCTGTATCCGACGGAAGCGTTACTGCAAGAACAAATGCAGCAGCGTGAGAAAGCGAAACAGGGGCTGCTCAACGCGTTGCACGAATTCGGGCTATTGCCGCAGCGGGTTGGCCGCAACTCGGCGCTGACGACAATGGGCGCACCGCTAAGCCGTGGCGTTCATCGCTATGTCGCTGACAGCGCAAGCGCACTGGTGGGATTCCAGTTGGAAGACTGGCTGGATATGGCGACACCGGTCAATGTGCCGGGCACCAATCGTGAATACCCTAACTGGCGGCGCAAGCTCACGCGTCCGCTGGAGTCGATCTTCGCTGACCGCTGCCTTGAACGATTGGTTCGGGATATGGATTTGCGTCGTGGCGCGCCGATGAAAGCGCAGAAAGCCTGACAACAGAACGAATACTCTTCCTCCCCTGAGTCGGGGAGGAAAAGCACAGAGAAATCAGCAGGGGAGACGGTTAATAGTAGGAGTGCTCGCCGCGCTGGTGTTCGGTGAGATCTCTCACACCTTTCAGCTCAGGGAAGGTTTGCAGCAGCTCTTTCTCAATCCCTTCTTTCAGCGTGACGTCAACCATAGAACAGCCGTTACAGCCGCCGCCAAATTGCAGAATCGCCAGACCGTCATCGGTAATTTCCATCAGCGTCACACGGCCGCCGTGGCCCGCCAGCTGTGGGTTGATCTGCGATTGCAGCACATACTCCACGCGTTCCATCAGCGGGGCGCTGTCGTCCACTTTACGCATTTTGGCGTTCGGCGCTTTCAGCGTGAGCTGAGAACCTAGCTGGTCGGTCACGAAGTCGATTTCAGCGTCTTCCAAATAAGGCGCGCTGAGTTCGTCCACGTAAGCGGAAATCTTCTCAAACTTCAGTACGGTATCGCTGGCTTCTACGGCATCCGGCGGGCAATACGACACACCGCACTCGGCGTTTGGCGTACCTGGATTGATAACAAATACGCGAATCTGTGTGCCTTCTTCCTGTTTTGCCAACAGTTTCAGGAAATGCTCCTGAGCAGCATCGGTAATACGGATCATAATAGTAAGCTCGATAGTTGACTGCACTTATCGGTTATAATACGCCCATCCTCCCCCCGACTACAAGGTTCGGCACAAACACCAGACCTGAACGCCCGCTGCACCTTGGGCCAGCAGCAGCCTGCTGATTTCGGCTGCGGTACTACCCGTCGTAACCACATCATCCAGTAAAACCACCTGTTGCCCAGACAGCGAGACATCACAGGAAAACGCGCCCCGTAGGTTTCGCCGCCGCGCGCTGGCGCTGAGCGTTTGCTGTAGCGGCGTGCGTCGGGTGCGCTGCAATTCGCGTGGCTCGTAAGTACAGTTCAGCCAGCGGGCGAGAGGCCGAGCGAGCAGCTCGGTCTGGTTGAAGCCACGCCGCCACTGGCGGTTCCGGTGCAGGGGAACGGTAAACAGGCGGTCAGGGCGAAACAGGGGAACGTGTCCGGTGAGCTTTCGTTCGCGGTAGGTCATCTGCCAGCGCAATAACAGCTGTCGGGCGAGTACCGCTGCCAGTTCGGTTTTACCGTGAAATTTGAAATGCTTCAGCAGCGTGTTGAACGGTGGCGCGTAGTCGCTGATAAAGGTCATCGATTGCCAGGGCGGCGGGTTCTGTAGGCAGCGCCCGCACTGATGCGTGGTGTCGGCTGAGGGCAAACCACAGCGCGGGCAGCAGATAGGCAAGCGGGGTAAATGGCGCTGGCAGTACGAGCAAATACCCTGCTGGCTGTGATGAAGTGGCAATAAGCATAGCCAGCAGCGTGCGGAGATGGTTAACATTGTTTTCCTTAAAGATCGTTTTCCCTAAATACGGTTTTCCCTGAAATATATTGACCCCGTGCAAGCGTTAAGGGGTTCCCTGAGAAAGGAAGATAACTGATGGCGGCGTTGTATTGGCAGACCGAAGGCGCAGGAAACACGGATCTTGTGTTGCTGCACGGATGGGGATTGAATGCGCAGGTATGGCAAAGCATTATTGCGCGACTCGCTCCGCATTTTCGTCTGCATCTGGTCGATCTGCCGGGCTATGGCAGAAGTCAGGGATTTGGGCCGATGTCGCTGAGCGACATGGCAGACTACGTGCTGGCGCAGGCACCGGAGCGTGCCGTTTGGTTAGGGTGGTCGCTGGGCGGACTGGTTGCCAGTCAGATTGCGCTGAGCGCCCCTGCTCGGGTGGAAAAGCTGATTACCGTGGCGTCATCGCCCTGTTTCAGCGCACAGGATGGCTGGCCGGGAATCAAGCCAGACGTCTTGCAGGGGTTTCAACAGCAGCTCAGTGAAGATTTCCAGCGTACGGTCGAACGGTTTCTGGCGCTGCAAACACTGGGAACGGAAAGCGCACGGCAGGATGCCCGACTGTTAAAAAGTGTGGTGCTGGAACAGCCGATGCCGTCAGTCGAGGTATTAAACGGCGGGCTGGCCATTTTGCGTGAAGCGGATTTACGCCAGCCGTTAGCTGACTTGGCCGTGCCATTCCTGCGGCTCTATGGTGCCTTAGATGGGCTGGTACCACGCAAGGTGGCTGGGTTGTTGGATGATCAGTGGTCGGACTCAACCTCGGTAGTGATTCCAAAGGCTGCGCATGCACCGTTTATCTCGCATCCTGATGCTTTTATCGAGCAGGTGATCGCGTTCGCTCAGGCGTAGCCGACGATAATTTACATTTTCTCCTCAATTTCTCCACGATTTAGCTGACGTCGGCAGTTAAGGTAACTTGGCACCCTGTGCGCAGGGTTTTTCTCTGGGTTGAGTGAATCTATTCCGGTTGATAATAAGTAGGCTGCTCGTGAAGCAGCCACGTCAAAATAGGGCTGAGGAGTGTAGGAGATATGGCAAACTTTTTTGTCGACCGTCCCATTTTTGCGTGGGTGCTGGCTATCCTTCTCAGCCTGTGCGGTATGTTGGCCATCAAGTCATTGCCGCTGGAACAGTATCCCGATCTGGCACCGCCCAGCGTGCGGATCACGGCGAGCTACCCCGGTGCATCGGCGCAGACGCTGGAAAATACCGTTACACAGGTTATCGAACAGAGCATGACTGGGCTGGATAACCTGATGTACATGTCCTCGGACAGCAGCAACACCGGCCAGTCCCGAATTATGCTGACCTTCGAGGCTGGCACGGATCCCGATGAAGCCCGCCAGCAGGTGCAAAACCAGCTTCAGTCCGCTATCCGCAAACTGCCGCAGGAAGTCCAGCAGCAGGGCGTCACCGTCAGTAAAACTGGCGATACCAATATCCTGATGGTCGCGTTTGTCTCTACCGATGGCAGTATGGACAAACAGGACATCGCCGATTACGTCGCAACAAATATTCAGGAGCCGATCAGCCGCATCAGCGGGGTGGGCGAGGTTTCTGCCTATGGGTCGCAGTATGCGATGCGCATCTGGCTGGATCCGGCCAAACTGATGGATTATGCGCTGACCACCAGCGACGTGGTACGGGCCATCGAATCGCAGAACAGTCAGGTCTCGGTAGGGCAGGTCGGCGGTGTACCGTCGGTGGATAATCAGGCGCTGAACGCTACGATCAACGCACAATCGCTGTTAGAGACGCCACAGCAGTTTCGTGATATCACGCTGCGCGTCAATCAAGACGGCTCTGCCGTGACGCTCGGCAATGTCGCAGAAGTCGAGCTTGGTGCCGAACGCTACGATTTTCTCAGTCGTTTCAACGGTCAGTCCGCCTCCGGTCTGGGGGTGACGCTGGCGTCTGGCGCGAATGAGCTGGAAACGGATAAGCGCGTCAGAGAACGTATCAAGGAGCTGTCGCAATACTTCCCGCACGGGCTAGAAGCCAAAATTGCCTTCGAAACCTCCCCCTTTGTAAAAGCCTCGATCACCGATGTGGTGAAAACCCTGTTTGAAGCGGTGCTGCTGGTCTTTTTGGTGATGTACCTGTTCTTGCAGAATTTCCGCGCCACGCTGATTCCCACGATTGCGGTGCCGGTGGTGTTGCTCGGCACATTTGCCGTGCTGTATGCCTTCGGCTTTAGCCTGAACACCCTGACGATGTTCGCGATGGTACTGGCGATTGGCCTGCTGGTCGATGATGCCATTGTGGTGGTGGAAAACGTAGAGCGGGTAATGAGCGAGGAAGGGCTCTCACCACGCGATGCGACGCGAAAATCAATGGGTCAGGTGCAGGGCGCGCTGGTCGGGATCGCGCTGGTGCTGTCCGCCGTGTTTGTGCCAATGGCCTTCTTTGGTGGCACCACGGGAGCGATCTACCGCCAGTTCTCCATCACGATTGTGACCTCAATGATCCTATCGGTGCTGGTGGCGATGACGCTGACGCCTGCGCTGTGTGCGACGCTGCTCAAACCGCTCGCCAAGGGCCAACACCATGGCCGTAAAGGATTCTTCGGCTGGTTTAACCAGAGCTTTACCCGCACGTCGCTGAAGTATGAACGTGGCGTCGGCAAGATATTAATCAGCAGCGGACGCTGGCTGCTGCTTTATATGGGCATCATCGGGATTATGGCCTTTCTGTTTTTCCGGCTGCCGACCTCGTTTTTGCCGCAGGAAGATCGGGGCGTGTTCACGACACAAGTACAGCTCCCGCCGGGCTCGACGCAGCAGCAGACCTTACAGGTGGTCAACAAGGTCGAGCAGTACTATCTCACGCAGGAAAAAGACACCGTGACGTCTGTGTTTTCCACCATCGGCTCGGGGCCGGGTGGAAATGGGCAGAACGTCGCGCGGCTGTTTGTGCGCCTTAAAGACTGGAATGAACGCACGACGCCGGAGAGCAGCTCGTTTGCCGTGATCGAACGCGCGACCAAAGCCTTTCGCAAGATTCAGGAAGCGCGGGTGTTCGCCAGCAGCCCGCCATCGATTAACGGGCTGGGGAGTGCCGCGGGTTTCGGTATGCAGCTACAGGATCGCGGTGGGCTGGGGCACGACGCACTGATGGCGGCGCGGGATCAGTTGTTAAGTATGGCCGACAGTAATCCTGAACTGACGCGTGTGCGTCACAATGGTCTGGATGACAGCTCGCAGCTGCGGATTCATATCGATCAGCGCAAAGCGCAGGCGCTGGGCGTGTCGGTGGATGACATTAACAGCACGCTGAAAACGGGTTGGGGATCGACCTATGTGAATGACTTCCTTGACCGTGGTCGTGTGAAAAAAGTCTACGTTCAGGCGGCGGCGAAATTCCGCATGCTGCCGGACGACGTCAGTAAATGGTATGTGCGTAACAACAGCGGCGGCATGGTGCCGTTCAGCGCCTTTGCGCAAACCGTCTGGGAAACTGGATCGCCGCGTCTTGAGCGTTACAACGGTTATTCCTCGCTGGAGATTGTTGGCGAGGCGACGCCGGGCGTCAGTACCGGTACGGCGATGAATATTATGGAATCGCTGGTGGCGAAGTTGCCTGAGGGCTTTGGATTGCAATGGACGGGCATGTCGTTGCAGGAGCGGTTGAGCGGGGCGCAGGCACCGGCGCTGTATGCCATTTCGCTGCTGGTGGTGTTCCTGTGTCTGGCTGCGCTGTATGAAAGCTGGACGGTGCCGTTCTCCGTCATGCTGGTGGTGCCGATGGGCGTGCTGGGGGCGCTGGTAGCAACCTGGGCGCGCGGTCTGGAAAACGATGTCTATTTTCAAGTTGGGCTACTGACGGTGGTCGGGCTATCGGCGAAGAACGCCATCCTGATCGTGGAATTCGCCAACGAAATGAACCACAAAGGGAAGGATCTGGTCGAGGCCACGCTGGAAGCCTCCCGTCAGCGACTGCGGCCGATATTGATGACGTCACTGGCGTTTATTTTCGGCGTCCTGCCGATGGCGACCAGCAGCGGCGCGGGTTCGGCGAGTCAGCATGCTGTGGGAACGGGCGTGATCGGTGGCATGCTAGCCGCGACCTTCCTCGCTATCTTCTTTGTGCCGCTGTTCTTTGTCGTCGTGCGCCGCCGCTTTCCGTTAAAGGAGAAGGCATGATGGGGTCACAGTGGCTGCCTTCGTCATTAATAAAGACGAGTAATGCACTTTTCTGACTATTCTCTTAACGGTGCGTGGTCAGACAACAATTCCATCGTTTGTGTGTGATGCAATTAACCTGAAACTGGCGAGTACATTCATTACAGCGTGCTACCAAATAAATATGTGTGAAATTATTTATTCAATATTTCATAATCATGCATATTAAATATACGACTGCTAAGTAAAAGCAGTAATGATATTATCTTTGATCTTTAAAATATTTTATGATAGAAATTTAGTTAGGATGTATTAAATTTCAAGGGAATGAATAGGAGTAGTAAATGGCTAGTATTATCTATTTAAAAATTAACGGTGAGAGACAAGGCCTCATATCGGCAGGCGCATCCTCGGTAGATTCGATTGGTAATAAATATCAATCAGGGCATGAGGATGAAATTTTCATATATGAGTTAATGAATCAATTTACGCGACTGGAAAATGTATCTCTTCATCCTGTTGATATAAGAAAACCAATAGATAAATCCACACCGCTTTTAGCTCAGGCTTTGAATGATAAAGAAAAATTAAATTGCGAATTTTTATTGTATAGAACTTCATCCTTAGGCGGGCATGAAGTTTTTTTTAAAATATCTTTAAAAGATGCGATCGTTAACGATATTCGTTATTTTTATCCCAACTCATTAACGGATAATGATGGTCAACCTCAGGAAAATGTATCATTTAAGTTTTCATCAATAACATTGGAACATGTTATTGCTCGTACGAGTAGTTATATGCTATGGAGTGATTCAATTTATTGATTTTTCGAAAACCAAGGACGGATAAAGTAAATGAGTAAGCGATCAGAAATATTGGATTTCAATCAGGTAATATCAGCGAAGTATGGTATCATTTACACCGAAATATTAGGTTGGGTAGATTTGGGGCATGCATCAGGTGATCAGGGCCGGAGCATACTTTGTTAATGACATTTAACATTCGCAAAAATCATTAACTCCCGATAGTCATCATCCAATAGTGCACGTTGCACTTTGCTTTTCATACTCCGGTTTTGTGTGCTCTCCATCTTTGCCAGATTGAGCGCCATCTTTCTGACTAATGACAAGACTTTTGTACCATTCTCATCGTGAATACGGCAAGCATCTTCTTTATAAACAACATCTAATACCCAGTGCAGACTGTTCTCTATGCCCCAGTGATGACGGACCGATGTCGCCATAAACTCTGCATCAATATCGTAAGATGACAGATAAAATGCCGTATCCAGCGTATTCGATTTTTTGTCTTTACGGTGTCTTTCAACCGCGACCAGTGTTTTTATTGAAGGCCATTTCTCCTGTAACTCCGGGCTCAACTCTGCCGGTATTTGAAAAGTAATACGGCGCTCCATTCGGCCATGCCCTTTATCCTGCATTTCATATTGTGCTAACGCGGTATTATCGTTAAACGCCTCATGGAATTGCGCTTTCACTGCATTAAACAATGTCGGCTGATTTCCTTTGACTTGTACAAGGTAATGACCTTTTCTCGCCACAATGCTTTCAAGCGTTTCTTTTTGTGCATGTAACGCATCAAGCGTTATCAGTGCATCCTTGATGTTAAGCATGCAAACAAGATTCTGTACTGTTTTGATTTCTTTTCCTTTTCCCTCGGCCATATCCTGATAAAGCGCAATGCCATTATTCAGGTCATAAGCATTAACAGAGTGAAAATCGTTACGACTCCACAGAGAGGCACTTTTCAGCGTCTTTCCATCAATCGCAATGAGTGGCTTGCTTGATTTGGCGCGAATGTCATTAATCCAGCTAAAAATACAGAACTGAAAGCTGTCGGGATCGACGGCTTTCATTATTCTGGCAATAGTATGACGCCGTGGTATGCCATTGGAAAATAATCGAAATTTTCTTAACCAGTCGAGGCGTAGTTCACCAAACTGTTGAATTTCAGCCCACCCATTTTGTCCACTGGCGACCGCAGCGAGAACAAGAAATAGGACATCAACAAGATGATGTTGTTGATTAATAGGAGAACGAGTTTCCTCTACCAGAGAGAGGTGGTCAAAAAGTGTCATATCAAGACCTCAAAAAGTTATTCTACTTTGAGATCAGTCTATTAGAGAATAGTTCAATTTTTTAACAAAGTGTGATCCGGCCCTGATCAGGTGATGACATCAGGAGTGTATTGTCTCAAATGGAGTTAGGTGAAAGTAAGCTTGATAAGTTTTATCATATTCGTTATGAACAAAACATGTTCGTTAAACGAAAGTTGGCAGGTACTGCTAAGTACAGTCTTTGGAAAATACGCAGAGGACGCCTACTATCTGAACGCCATAGTATCGCTCTTGCTATGATGATGAGAACGGGCATAGCATTTGAAGGAATGCAAGATAGTTGGCCTTTTAGCTGGGCTACAGACAGTGGCTTTAGTGGAGAAGACCTTGTGTCCGATTTGCTTGGGTTTTATCGAGCAATCCATGGTAAAAATTATCTTTCTGACTTAAAACCTGTTAGCAAAAGTGAGTCAATTAAACGATGGGATTATTATGGCGCTATTGGCAACTTTAAGAATAAAGGGTTTAGGCCTTTGTTGTTTCCTGATCCATCAAAATCACCAAACGCAAGGCCTTATCTAGGTGAGTTACCCAGTTTTATGAAATCAGTGAAGCCATATTCAAATTTCGACTCTGGTGATGTCGTAATTGTAAATGACAGTGATTTTGGTGTGTATTTAAACAATAAGAGGGTCTATGGGGATTAATAAGGCGATTGTTTTTTTTTTGCTTTTATAGCGATGGCAGTATGTGCATTAATTAAATTAATGACTATTGATAGTCTTTCTTATACAAAAGAAAATTGGTTTTATGACCATTTCTTCTCAATGGAAGTTATAAGGCAGACTCCCCTTGTCTCTGAAAACTATTACATAACCTATTCAGCCCATGATGGTAACAAACCTGAGACAAATATAATATTTTTTATGGGGACAGCTGACCAATCAAAATTGGAAGGATATTTGATAGCTAAAGGATTTATTCCTGAAAATATTGATGCTAATACTCTCCGCTGGCGTTCGCTGTCTTATAGTGAATATGACGTTTATCTGAGTGTCTACCCTGATAAAAAAGAAATTATTATGGCGGCAGTCGCTCTTGATTAGGGGAAATATAACGACAGTGCTGGTTTTTGCTTTTATCCCCGTCATACTTGAAGTTGTAGGTTCTCTGAGTCTTCCTGCTTACCCTATATTCTAAATAATTTAAGTTACGCGATGGCGACCAGCAGCGGCGCAGGCTCGGCGAGTCAGCATACTGTGGGAACTGGCGTGATCGGTGGCATGGTAGCCGCGACCTTCCTCGCCATCTTCTTTGTGCCGCTGTTCTTTGTCGTCGTGCGCCGCCGCTTTCCGTTAAAGGAAAGGGCGGAGTAGGTTAGATATAAGTGAAATAATTTATGGTGAAATTCATCAAACTGTAAAAAAAGGTAACTACGTTATGTCCTGCTAAATGACGCAACCAAGGACATAACAATGAAAGCTCGCTGGTTACTGCCTTTACTGATTTCTGCTGCTTTACCGGGGATGGTGCAGGCTCAGGCTATTTATCCCATTGATCGTGCCACCATGCTGGCAGGCGGAAAATTCGATTTTAAAGTCGAGTTTGATGAAGTACTTAAGCCAGAAGATATCCGTATTCTGATCAACGGCAAAGATTACCAGCAGGTGCTGGGCAAAACGGCATCGTTTGTTGAGCGTGAAGATGGCGGCAACGCGTCCACGATCTGGCTGCGCGACGTGAACTTGCCGGAAGCAGGCAAGTATGTGGTAGAGGCGGAAGCCAAAGGCAAAAAGACGCAGGTGAACTGGGACGTTTATTCGGCGTCCGGTACGCGTAAAGCCAAAAACGTCATTCTGTTCATCGGCGATGGCCTGTCCGTTGCGCACCGTACTGGCGCGCGCATCCTGTCCAAAGGGGTGACGGAAGGGAAAGCTGACGGTCGTCTGGCAATTGATGACCTGCAATATATGGCGTTTGCTGGTACGTCCAGTACCGACTCTATTGCGGCCGACAGCGCCAACACCATGAGTGCCTACATGACCGGTCACAAATCTGGTGTGAACGCACTGGGTGTGTACGTCAGCCGTAGCAAAAATTCACTGGAACACCCGAAGCAGGAAACGCTGGGTGAACTGCTGACTCGTTCTACCAAGATGTCTGTCGGCGTAGTCAGCGATGCTGAACTTCAGGACGCCACGCCAGCGGCAGTTGTCTCTCATACTCGCCGTCGTGCGGATAAAGCCGAAATCGTCGAGATGTTCTACAACGTGCAGCCTACCGTCATGCTGGGCGGCGGTTCTGCCTACTTCCTGCCGAAAAGCACGCCGGGTTCTAAGCGTAAAGACGAAACCAACTACGTTGAGAAATTCCAGCAGGCGGGTTATTCACTGGTTACCGACGCAGATTCACTGAAGAAAAACGCGGCACAGGCTACCAAGCTGCTGGGGCTGTTCCACACCGGCAATATGGATGGCGTGATAGATCGTCGTTTCCTGAAAAATGACGTCGCCAAGAAATTCCCGAACCAGCCTGACCTGACGGACATGACGCAGGCGGCACTGGATGTGCTGTCCAAAAACCAAGACGGCTTCTTCCTGATGGTGGAATCTGCGCTGATCGACAAAGCGTCTCACCCGCTGGATTGGGAACGCGCTTTCACTAACACCATCATGCTGGATCAGTCTGTTGCCATCGCCAAGAAATTCGCCGAGAAAAACCCGGATACGATGATTATCGTGACGGGCGACCATACGCACGGCCTGTCTATCATCGGAACCATTGATGACAACAAACCGGGCACCGAGATGCGTGAGAAGGTCGGCGTGTATGAAGATGCGGGCTACCCGAACTATAAGGATGCCAACAAAGACGGCTATCCGGATGACCTGAACGTTTCTAAACGTCTGGCCGTGTTCTTCAACAACTTCCCGGACTATTACGAGACGTTCCGTCCGAAACTGGATGGTCAGTTCGTTCCTGCTATCAAGAACGAAAAAGATGAATACGTTGCCAACAAAGCCTACGAGAAAGTGCAGGGTGCGGTATTCCGCGAAGGGATTCTGCCACGCTCTTCCGATACGGGTGTTCATGCCGTTGACGATATGGTGATTCAGGCGAGCGGCCCAGGCGCAGAGCGTATCCGTGGTTACATGGAAAACACCGATCTGTTCCGGGTGATTGTTGATGCACTGGCGGTGAAACCGCAGGACAAAAAGTAATCCTACGACGCTATGAATAATGCGAAATGCAGCAAAGCGGGGGCAACCCCGCTTTTATTCTCTTGGTTGCGTGCGGTGCTGGTGATCCTCCTCCTCGGTGGCATCACCCCGGTAAACGCCGCGCAGTCTGAACTTTCCTTCGATAAGCTGTACGCCTCTTACGGCGTGCTGGGTCTGGAATTCTCCAATGACGTCAAAGCGCTCTCCGGTAAACGGGTCAAGATGCGCGGCTTTATGGCACCGCCGCTCAAGGCGGAGTCACAATTCTTTGTATTAACCAAAATGCCGATGGCGCTGTGCCCCTTCTGTTCGTCTGATGCGGACTGGCCTGAAGATATCCTCGTTGTTTACCTCGCCAAACGTCAGACCTTCGTACAGAACAACACCATGATTGAGGTGGAAGGCGTGCTGGAACACGGATCGTGGACCGACCCTGAAACGGGTTTTGTCAGCCTACTGCGACTGCGTGAAGCCACGTTCGATACCCTTTAGGAGCGCTGATGGCTGAGTTATTGATTCAACACCTGAGTGTGACCTTCCCCGATACGTCCGAGGCGGTGCTGGATATTCCCGCGCTGTCTATTCGTTCTGGCGAGCGAGTCGCGGTGATGGGGCCTTCTGGCTCCGGTAAGACCACGCTGGTGAATGCCATCACCGGGATGGATCACAGCGGAACGGGCTGTGTGCAGTGGGAAAAGCAGGATATCTGGCAGATGAACGAAGCGGAACGCGACCGCTGGCGGGCACAACACATCGGGTTGGTGATGCAGGATTTCCATCTTTTCCCCGGCCTGAGTGCGATAGAGAACGTCTTACTACCCGCGCAGTTTCACCACTGGCGGATCCCCGCAGCGCTCAGGCAGCGGGCGGCAGATCTGCTGGCGCAGGTCGGGCTGGATACCGCGAAACGTCCGATTGAAGTGTTATCACGCGGCGAGAAGCAGCGGGTGGCGGTCGCGAGAGCCTTGCTCAGTAAGCCGGACATCATCGTCGCCGATGAGCCGACGGCCAGTCTGGATGCGCAGAGCGGCGAGCAGATTGCCGATCTGTTGGTGACGCTGGCGCGCGATAGCCGCGCCACGCTTATCGCCATTACGCACGATGCGCGTCTGGCATCGCAGATGTCGCGCCGTATTCAACTGGAAAAAGGACGCCTCGTGGCGGACACGCAGTATCAGGAGGATCGCGCATGATTCCTTGGCGTCTTATCTGGGTCGACTGGCGTCGGCTCTGGCCAGGTGTGCTGGTCGTGGTGTTGCTGATCGCGACTGCGACAGCGTTAAGTATTTCGGTGAGTTTGCAGGAAAGGGCGCTGCGCATGGGCAGCGCCAAAGCGGCTGACCGTTTCGATCTGGTGATCGGCGCGCCGGGGAGTGAAACCCAACTGGTGCTGTCGTCCGTGTTCCTGCAACCGTCGGCGCTGACGCTGATTCCTGCGCAGGTGTTGACCGATCTGGAGAAGAACCCGCTGGTTGCCTGGGCGGCACCGGTCGCGTTTGGTGATTTCTATCAGGGGATGCCGATTGTCGGCACCACGCCGCCACTGGTCACGGATAACGGTAAGCGACAACTCACTGCCGGACGTGTGTTCAACGACGGCTTTGAAGCCGTGGTGGGGGCGCAAACGGGGCTGACGGTTGGGAGTACATTTAGCCCAATTCATGGTCAGGTGGGGACGGAAGGGGCGCACGCGCACGATGACGTCACCTACACCGTAGTCGGTGTTTTGCCTGCTGACGGCAGCGCGTGGGATAAAGCGATTCTGGTACCAGTGAACGCGGTGTGGCGAGTACACGGCATCCATCCACCGCATGGTGCGGACGATGATCACGACCATAATGAACATGCCGATCATGATCATGGCGCACATGAGCATGAGGGGGAACATGATCATGAAAGTGAACATGATGGCCATGCGCATGATGAAACCGCGCATGCTGATGAGCATCACAACGACGCTCATCCAGCGGAAAGTGATGATCATCATGCTGCCGCCGCTCAGCCGGTAACGGCTCCACACGATGACGAGCACGGCGAAGCAGAGGCTCATGGGCACGCGCATCAGGCTGGTTTGCCTGCGATTGTCGTTAAACCGAAAACGATCGCTGGCGCTTATCAACTGCGTTCGCTGTACCGCAGCAACACGACGCTGGCGGTGTTCCCCGGCGAAGTGCTGGTGAAGCTTTACTCGATGCTGGGCGATATTCGCGAACTGCTGACCTATATCTCGCTGGGCACGCAGGGGTTAGTCGGTATCGCGGTGGCGATGGTGGCGGTTATCCACCTGCGGCAGCGACAGAAACAGATCGGTGCACTCCGTGCCTTTGGCGCACCGCGCTACGGTATTTTCACGCTGATTTGGAGCGGGTTGATGTCGCTGGTGAGCGTCGGCGTGCTGTTGGGCGTCGGTCTGGGTTACGTTGCCGCACGCGGTATTGCAGTGGTGATGAGCGAGAAAAGCGGCTTCGTCCTGCCGGTAACGCTGGAATGGGAGGATATCCACTTCGTCCTGCTCCTGTTGCTGGTCGCTGCCGTGGTACTCACCATCCCTGCGATGCTGTCTTACCGCCAATCTCCTGCTACGGCGCTGCGTGGTGAGTAAGCCTCTACGATAGTCGTATTAGCATCGGGCGTGTGATTTCTGCGCCCGGTGCCGTCCTTCGATATCTTACCAAGGCGACATAAAAAAACAGGGTGAACATCGTTCACCCTGCTGCATTTTACTCTCTTGGCGTGATGCCAGAGGCGATTAGCGTAAATCCAACATCGCGATATGGTCCATATCGTCAAACGTCAGGTTTTCGCCGATCATGCCCCAGATAAAGGCATAGTTTTTGGTGCCGACGCCGGTGTGAATCGACCAGCTAGGGGAGATCACCGCCTGTTCGTTATGCATCACCAGATGGCGCGTTTCATGCGGTTCACCCATCATATGGAAAACAATGGTGTCTTCCGCCATGTCAAAATAGAAGTACACTTCCATTCTGCGCTCATGGGTATGCGTCGGCATGGAATTCCAGTTGCTGCCTTCCGCCAGACGCGTTAATCCCATACTCAGTTGGCAGGTTTCCACCACTTCCGGCACCAGATATTTGCAAATCGTCCGCTTGTTACAGGTTTTGACATCGCCCAGTGGTGCCTTGATCGCGTCATCCTGTGTAATTATACGTGTCGGGAAAACGGCATGCGCTGGTGCGCTGTTATAATACAGTTTCGCTGGCTTGGCGCTGTCCAGGCTGCTGAACGCTAAGGCTTTGGCTCCCTTTCCGACATAGAGCGCTTCCTCATTACCAACCTCGTAGCTTGTACCGTCGATGACAATTTTTGCCGGGCCGCCGATATTGATAAGCCCCAGCTCGCGACGCTCAAGAAAATAGTTCACGCCAAATTGTTTGCCGATGCCATCATCAAACGTTATCTCGCCATCTACCGGCATGATCCCGCCCACCACGATACGGTCGATGTGGCTGTAGGTCATGGTGTATTGGTTTGGCGTAAATATCTGCTCAATAAGAAATTTCTTTCTCAGCTCAGTGGTATCAAGCGTTTTCGCATGTTCACTGTGTACACTTTGTCGTACGTCCATTTTGCTACCTTCTTATGCGGTTTTAGGTGAAAAGCGTTTTGCCCATACTGCCGTAAGGATGGGTACCAGTACTGATGTCACGATCACACTGGTGGCGACTAACGCTGTTGCCTGTTGAGCGACCGGAGCGAATTCCGGAGCCATATTCGCGATCAACAGGGGAGTGGCGACGGCGGCACCGGCGCTGCTGGATGCGGCCACGCCTGCGGTGCCATTACCACCGCCGATAAATTTATCCGCCAGAATCAACGGGATACCTGTAACAACAATCACCAACAGGCCGAGGAAGATACCTGCGAAGCCGGTCTGGAGGATCACTGATAAATTAATGGTGTTACCCAACGCAAAGGCGAAGAAAGGAATCAGCGTTTGTACTGAATTACCGAACAGCTTTCTCAAGTCCGGGTCCAGGTTGCCCAATGCAAAACCAATCAGGAAAGGCAGTACGGCACCGACGAATAACTGAGGTTCAAAGGTGGCGATACCGCTGGCACCCAGAATGACCATGGTCATCAACGGGCCGGATTCCAGAGACATCAGTACGAACGCGCCTGCTTCTTCTTTCGAACCGTATTGGTTCATCAGTGCAGCGTACAAACCACCGTTAGTCATGTCCATTGCTGCGACCAGCGCCAGTACGGAGATCCCAGCCAGCATCCCGTTTTGGATGCCGTCACCCGGCAAGAATGTGCCAGCGATCAGCGCCACAATCCAGGCAGTGGCGATTTTGGTAACCACCAGAACGCCTGATTTTCTCAGCATCGTTCCTGTTGCTTTAAATTCAATAGACGCACCCATGCAGAAAAACCATACCGCCAGAATCGGGATTGTGCCAGTAATCAGGCCGTTACTGAAGGAACCTAAAAATTTCCCGGCTCCTGGCGTAAAGGTATTACAGAGTGCGCCCAAAAAGAGCGGCACTAGCATTAATCCCCCAGGGATTTTATCAATAGCTTGTTTGATTTTCATAAAAGACCTCATTAAAAGATAAAAGCATGTTCAGCCCGCTTTCAGTGAAAGCAGATGGAGTATTGGTATTCAGTAATAAATAGGGGGGAATAAAACCCAAGGGGTTATTACCCGATTTCATTAACTAGTGAAGATGGTTGTCCCCATTATAAAATTGATAATTAATATTCTTCGTTGTTTTGATATTTATGGCCATTCTCCTATTTTTAGTTATAGGTGGCCTTCCCGTAATACTTGATTAGCGTTTACAGGTATTTATGTCGTGAAATATCCGTCATGCTGATTTTTTCATGACTGTATTCACAAATTAAAATTCACTCTGGTTATTTTCGATAAATATATTATCTACTATCAATATTCCGACTGTTAATATGAGCGGTAATCGCTTTGCTGGTTTTAATCAGGCTTGCCAGATGCTTTTCTTTTTTTCCATTAGCATATTGCGACTGCATACCGTTAACGCCGATAGCGGCGATGACTTCACCATTTTGGTTAAAGATCGGCGCGGCCATGCAGCAGATCTCTTCTATATCTTCGCCGTCGTCTATGGCCCAGCCCTGTTCCTTGACGATTTTCAGATGTTGTAGGAAATCTTCTTTGTTGGTAATCGTCCGGGGCGTCAAATACTCAAAGGTGCAATCGGCAATCAATGATTCAATTCTTTCCTGTGGCAGCCAGGCGACGAGCACTTTCCCCAGAGACATACGGTTAAATACAATTTTCTTACCTTCCCAGGATGTTTTTACGATGGCCTTGGGAGATTCCACTTTACTCAGGAAGAAACCGTTATCGCCGTCCATAATACCAAGATGGCAGGTCAATTCCGTCTCTTTAACTAATTCATGCATAAAGTTAATCGTGTCTTTACGCAGATCAATATTCTTTATTACCAAACCGCCAAGCTCAAACAGTCTTAACCCCAAAACATAACGGCCGTCAGCGCGCTGACGTAACAATTGCGTCACCACCAGCACTTCCAGTAGATGATGTACGCTGCTTTTAGGTATAGACAAATCAGTGCAAATCTCAGTGAAGCTGGCTTCGTCATGTTTGGCGATGTAGTCAACAATCATCACTAAACGGACGGCTGCCGGTGCTTTACTGTGTTCGAGCTGTTGGAATATATTCATGGTGTTCTATATATAAAACTATGGTTTCCTATATAGAACAATAATAACGCAACGGTAATTTATTTACCTAGATGCAGATCACAAAACACTCGTGAAGTGGTTGAATGTTTCAATATAAATGAAACGTAGTTTTATTAGGGAAACAGAATAGCGATATTTTGGCAGGAAAGATGCCTGACCTTATGAAAACGAGGTCAGGCATCTTTTAAATAATAGTGGGGCTGCGTTAACGCTTTTTAAAGGCGGCGGCAAGGGCGTCGCCCATCGCGCTGTTGCCTGCAGCAGAGGCGCTAGCGGGACGAGGACGTGATTTACCAGCTGGCTGACGCGATGACGTATTGCTATCGCCACGCGCATTGCCACCGCCACGACGTGATGCGGTGTCGCCGGGCAGCTCATCAAGGCGCATGGTCAGCGCGATACGCTTACGTTGCATATCCACTTCCATCACTTTCACTTTGACGATATCGCCTGCTTTCACGACCTTGTGCGGATCGTCGACGAAATGGTCGGCCAGTGATGAGATGTGTACTAAACCGTCCTGATGGACGCCGATATCCACAAACGCACCAAAGTTGGTGACGTTGGTGACCGCGCCTTCCAGAATCATGCCCGGCAGGAGATCGTTTAAGGTTTCCACGCCGTCGGCGAAGCTGGCGGTTTTGAACTCAGGACGTGGATCGCGACCCGGTTTTTCCAGCTCTTTGATGATGTCGGTCACCGTCGGCACGCCGAAACGCTCATCGGTGAAATCTGAGGGTTTCAGGTTACGCAGCGCGTTGGGATTCCCCATTAGCTCCTGCAACGCCTGTTCGGTCGCGGCCAGAATGCGCTCTACGATCGGATAGGCTTCCGGGTGAACGGTAGAGGCATCCAGTGGGTTGTTGCCGTGGTTGATACGTAGGAAGCCCGCACACTGTTCAAAGGCTTTTGGCCCTAGGCGGCTGACTTTCAGCAGCTGTTCGCGGTTGTGGAAGCGACCATTCTCATCACGCCAGGTCACAATATTTTGCGCCATCATGCGCGTTAGCCCGGCGACACGCGTTAACAGCGCCACGGACGCGGTATTCAGATCAACGCCGACGGCGTTTACGCAGTCTTCGACCACCGCATCCAGTTTCTTCGCCAGCAGGCTTTGGCTTACGTCATGCTGATACTGACCCACACCGATGGATTTCGGGTCGATCTTCACCAGTTCCGCCAGCGGATCCTGCAAACGGCGGGCGATAGAGACTGCGCCACGCAGCGAGACATCCAGATCCGGGAATTCCAGCGCGGCCAGTTCGGAGGCGGAATACACCGACGCGCCGGCTTCGCTGACGATCACTTTTTGCGCGTTGATCGCCGGGAACTGTTTCTGCGTGTCGAGGAAGAAGCGCTCTGTTTCACGTGAGGCGGTGCCGTTGCCAATCGCTACCAGCTCAACCTGATATTTGAGGCACAGTGCGGCAACAATCGGAGCGGCTTTCGCTGCTTGACCGGTATGCGGATAAATCGTATCAGTCGCGACCAGCTTGCCGGTGGCATCCACCACCGCGACTTTTACGCCAGTACGTAGGCCGGGATCGAGACCCATTGTGGCACGCATACCCGCAGGCGCGGCCATCAGCAGGTCGTGCATGTTGCGGGCGAAAACGTTGATCGCTTCGTCTTCCGCTTTCTCACGCACGCTGCCCATCAGCTCGGTTTCAAGGTGCAGCAGCACTTTAATGCGCCACGTCCAGCTAATGACGGCGCGCCGCCAGCTGTCCGCTGCGGCATTCCCCAAACGCAGGTTCAGGTGGTCGATAATAATCTGTTCGCAGTAGCTCTCACGCGGCGCTTCTTCATGCTGTGGATCGGCGTTCAACGCCAGTTGCAGTACGCCTTCGTTACGGCCACGGAACATCGCCAGTGCGCGGTGTGAAGGCACCTGAGCAATCGGTTCGTGATGATCGAAATAATCGCGAAACTTCGCGCCTTCTTCCTCTTTCCCTTCCACGACGCGGGAAACCAGATGGGCGTTTTTCCACAGGTAGTTACGCACTTTTGCCAGCAGCGTGGCATCTTCGGCAAAGCGCTCCATCAGGATGTAACGTGCGCCGTCCAATGCGGCTTTCACGTCCGCTACACCTTTCTCGGCATCGACATAAGCCTGTGCCGTCAGCTCCGGCTCCTGGCTTGGGTCTTGCCACAGGCCATCGGCCAGCGGTTCCAGACCCGCTTCAATCGCGATCTGCCCGCGCGTGCGGCGCTTAGGTTTATACGGCAGGTAGAGATCTTCCAGTTCGGTTTTGCTCAGCGTGCCTTTTATGGCGGTGGCGAGCTGTGGGGTTAATTTCCCCTGATCGTCGATGGATTTCAGAATAGTCTGGCGTCGGTCTTCCAGTTCACGCAGGTAACCGAGGCGCGTTTCGAGCTGGCGCAGTTGGGTGTCATCCAGCCCGCCGGTCACTTCTTTACGGTAACGGGCGATAAAAGGGACGGTGTTTCCTTCGTCCAGCAGGCGGACTGCCGCGTCTACCTGCTCCGTACGCGCCTGCAATTCGCTGGCGATAATGTGGCTTAATGAATCATTCATGGGTCTGATATCAATCGTCATCAAGTGAATTAAATAAGTGGGGACAGTTATACGGATTGAGCGTGCAAAATGCCAGCCGCTGCCGTCTGGAAAACGCGGATGATCTCGCGTTGTTCAGTGCAACAAAATTTACCTACATCAATATTCCGTCAGATTCTTGCAACCCACTCACGATTTTAGCGTATGACATACGTTGGCTTTATGCCGTTGTAAATCGAGTATTACTTTACATTGAGTGCCGCACGGGATGACCTATCCAGAAGCCCGTGAGAGCGGACGGGAACAACATCATTATTCGGGCAGGAGAACGGTTCATGACAGTCAGAACGTCCACGTTGACGGCAGAAGGGCAGGCGGATATCACGCTGGATATGCGTTCCGGCGTACTGGGAAAAACAGCGGTGGATATTCGTCCACTCGGTGAACACGGGCTGTGCAGTTATGACCCCGGTTTTGCCAATACGGCAGGGTGCGAGTCGGCGATTACCTATATTGATGCGGTGAATAGCGTGCTGCTGCATCGGGGCTTCCCTGTCGAACAGCTCGCCGAGCAGTGTGACTTTACTGAAGTCTGTTACATCCTGCTGCATGGCGAAGCGCCTTCGGCGGAAGCGTATGCGAAATTTGCCGACAACATCACCCGCCATACGCTGGTTCATGAGCAAATTGCCCGGATGTTCAGCGGCTTTCGTCGCGATTCCCACCCGATGGCGCTGATGTGCGCGGTGGTGGGCGCGCTGGCCGCGTTCTATCACGATGTCTTGGACATCCATAACGCGGAACACCGTGAGCTAGCGGCAGTGCGACTGCTGTCGAAAATGCCAACACTGGCGGCGATGTGCTACAAATATTCCATCGAACAGCCGTCCGTGTACCCCCGTAATTCGCTTTCCTATACGGGCAACTTCCTGCACATGCTGTTTTCGATTCCGGCAGAGAAGTATGAAGTGAATCCGGTGCTGGAACGGGCGATGAATCGCATCCTGATTTTGCATGCCGATCATGGTCAGTGTCCGTCTACGATGGCGGTCAGAGCATCGGGTTCTTCCGGTGCGAACCCGTTTGCCTGTATTGCGGCTGGGCTGGCATCAATGTGGGGGCCGTTACACGGTGGGGCGAACGAGGCCTGTATGCGCATGCTGGAAGAAATTAAAACGGTCGATCGCGTCCCTGAATTTGTACGACGCGCGAAAGACCGCTGTGATTCATTCCGCCTGATGGGGTTCGGTAACTCGATCTACCAGCATTTCGATCCACGCGCGGCGATTCTGCGCAAAACCTGTTATGAAGTGCTCAATGAACTCGGCACGGAAGACAGCCTGTTGCAGGTGGCGATGGAGCTGGAACATATCGCTATGACCGATGCCTATTTTCTGGAGAATAAACTCTACCCGAGCGTCGATTTCTATACCTCGGTCATTCTCAAAGCGATGGGGCTACCTTCATCAATGTTTACGGTTATCTCCACCGTCGGCAGAACGATCGGCTGGATTGCGCATTGGGATGAGATGCATAAGCAGGAAGATATCAGCATCTACCGTCCACGCCAGATTTATACCGGACAGCCGCGTCGGGACTATGTTTCCTCGTTGAAAGATTGATGCGATTGTCACCATGCTGCCTATGTCGCGGCATAGGCAGCATGGGGATCACAGGCAGGATAAGCCTAGAATTTTTCCCAGTTATCCTGTGTGTTGCCGACCGGTGCGAGCGCTAAACGAGTCGGTTGGGTTTTCTTCGCCATCGGCGCTGGGCGGGTTGTTGGCGTGCCGCGCAGGTGGAAATGGTTCATGAGCGTAACCAGATGAGATGACTGTTCGCGCAGGCTGGTGGCCGCATTCGCGGACTCTTCTACCAGCGTGGCGTTCTGCTGGGTGACCTGATCGAGCTGGTTCACGGCATCATGAATTTGCGAAATACCGGATTCCTGCTCCTGCGTGGTCGTCCCGATCTCGCTGATTAAATCTGCCACGCTGCGCGCCTGACGTACCAGCTCATCAATGGTGCTGCCGGTGTCTTCAACCAGACGATTCCCCGCTTCCACTTTCTCGACGCTAGTGTTGATCAATACCGCGATCTCTTTTGCGGCGGAGGCGGAACGCTGCGCCAGTGAACGCACTTCTCCAGCCACCACGGCAAAGCCGCGACCTTGCTCACCCGCGCGTGCCGCTTCGACCGCCGCATTCAGCGCCAGAATGTTGGTCTGGAAGGCGATGCCATCAATCACGCTGATGATGTCGCGGATTTTGTGTGAGCTGTCGGAAATATCTTTCATCGTAATGACCATGTTGCTGATGGCATCACCGCCCTTGGTCGCTGTTGCGCTGGCCTGGCTAGCAAGTTGAGTGACGCTGCGTACGGTATGCGCATTCTGACGAATTGCCTGACTCATCTGTTCCATTGAGGCGGCCGTTTGTTGCAGGCTGGCAGCTTGCTCTTCCGTACGCTGGCTCAGGTTTTCACTACCCGCGGCGATTTGGCTAGAACCGGAAGCGATAGCTTCGCTGCTTTGCCGCACCTGTTCGACGATATCGCCCAGGTTATTACTCATGTGACGCATGGTCGCTAGCAGGCTGCTATGGTCGTTCGGCTTGATGTTGATATCGACAGCCAGATCGCCATCGGCCACCTGCCGTGCAACGTGGGTGGCATAGAGCGGTTCTCCCCCCAGTTGGTTTTTCAGCGTGCGGGTAATCAGCCAGGCCACGACCGCGGCCATCGCGGCAGTGGCAAGTGCGAGAATCAGCATGATGACGCTACCGGACTGCGCATCCTGCTGCGCCCCGCTGACAATCTCGTTGGTATCCTGCTGCTGCGAGGCCATCATCGCATCCAGCACTTTGAACAGTGCGTTTTGTGCCGTCTGCATCTCATTGAGAATAATAGCGTTACCCTGTAGACGCTGCTGTGGATCGGTGGATTGCACCAATTCCATCGCTTTCAAAAAGGCCGCAAGGTAGGGCGGACGGGTGTCCTGAAACTGCTTCAGCAGCGCGCTGGTTCCTTCCGTATCCAACTGTTGTCCCAGCTTTTTCAGGTTGGCGGTATTGCGGGCGATTTGCTCGTCGACGAATTGCTTTTCTTGCTTGATTTGCGCAGGGTCGGTGCTGATCGCAATGTTGCGGATCAGACGAGCATTGGCATCAAAACCGGCTTTAACTTCCTGAATCAATAACATATTTGCTAGCGTAGTGCCGGAAAGTCGGTTGATGTCGTTACCCAGCCCAACCAGTTGGAGTCGTCCGAAGAATGCCACCATCAGGCTGATGATGATAACCAGAGAAAATCCCATACCCAGCATTTTGCCGAGTTTGATTCTGTTCAGCATATTCATAAACATCCTTAATTTTTTGACATGCTATGAAGGCATAACGGAGGGGGCTTGCTATCGTAATCGATGCAAGTAATGGCAAGGTATTATAGCTATATTTCGCATTTTCGGGATACATCGTTAACTCCCGTGTTCAAAAACATATCGATAAGAATATCTTTAATATCGGCAGGAAAAGCGTTCAGTTGATCACGTAAATTACGGCAAGTGGGATTTCGTATGAAATGTGTGATCTGAGAGACAAAATGCGTGCGGGTATGGCGTTGGCTAATGGGAATAATGAGAAAAACGTGGGAGAGTGGTGCGTTAACCCCTTTAGAGGGTAACGCACTGGTCAATCCATACTTCAAGTTGCATGTGCGTTGGCTGCGCTCCGTCACCCGAATCACTTACCTGAGTAAGCTCATCGGGATTCCTTCACTTGCCGCCTGCCTGAAACTCGAATTATTTAGGGTATAAAAGGGGCGATATAGCGCTGATAGCGTGACTCTTTCAACTGCTTCAGATCGACGAGCACCAGACCGTCGATGCAGTTATTGAAATCGGGATCGATGCCAAAGTCGATAAACCGCACGCCTCCCGGCTCACACAGCTCCGAATACTGCTTGTAGAGTGTGGGGATCGCACACCCCATGTTGCTGAGCATGCTTTTCAACCGCGTGAGATCCTGCTGGTAGTCTGTTCCCTCAAACTGTTTCAGCACGTCAGGCAGCGAGGCCGGATAAGGGCGACGCGACGTAGCCAGCGGCTGATCGGGCGTGAAATGCAGACGATAAAATGCAACCAGCAAATCGCGTGCATGAGGTGGCAAGGTGCCGGAAAGCGACACCGGGCCGAACAGATAGCGGTGTTCCGGATAACGCGCCAGATAGGCACCAATTCCCAGCCAGAGATAATCCAGTCCGCGTTTACCCCAGTATTTGGGCTGAATAAAACTGCGTCCCAGCTCAATGCCTGACGCCAGTATCGGATCCATTTCGTCGCCGTACTGGAACAGGCTGTGGCTGTAGAGGCCACTTTTCCCTTTCTCTGCGATCAGGCGTGCCGTCGAGACAAAGCGATAGGCACCGACAATCTCCAGCTCACGGTCATCCCACAGGATCAGGTGCAGATAGTCATCGTCATAGCTGTCCAGATCGCGGCGTTGGCCGGATCCTTCACCCACCGCGCGGAAGGCGATTTCGCGCAGGCGTCCGAGTTCACGCAGCAGCGGCACGTAATCTTCTTCACCGCGACGATAGAGATAGACAATCTTGCCATCCGGCGTGGTACCCAGCGTTTCACACTCAGACAGCGCGCGCTTCAGCAGCACGCGGTCTTCGGCCAGCGCAATGGGTTTTTCACCGGCAAAACAGCCGGGCTTTCCTTGTCCCAACCGATAAACGTGACGCCGGAAACGGGCCGCCAGATCGTTAGCATTCCATTCGCCCTGACTCCATGACGTATAGGGAATTCTGGCACCGATGCGTAGTTTGAGGGTTTGGTCGCGCTGGCCGAACATTTCTCTCACCAGCAGGAGGGTGGAGAGCGGGCGATAAACCATGGAGGAGAGATAGAACAGCGCACTGTTGCGTCCGCCGATATGAATCGGGACCACAGGCGCGCGGGCTTTGCTCGCCATGCGGATAAAACCATTATGCCAGTGACCGTCGCGAATCCCTTGCAGGCTGACGCGTGAAACCTCACCCGCAGGGAAGACGATGATCGCGCCGTCTCCTTCCAAATGCTGCTGGATGGCGTTGACCTGTTGGCGTTTGGTACGGTTATTGAAGTTATCGACGGAAAAAAACAGATTTTTGAGCGGGGCGACATAAGAGAGTAGTTGGCTGGCGACGATGCGGACATCAGGCCTGACGCTGGCGACGGTGCGCAGTAGCGCCAGACCGTCCAGTGAGCCAATGGGGTGGTTGGCAACCAACACCACCGGCCCCTGACTGGGGATATTTTCTAAATCCCCTTCGACCATTTCACAATTGAAGTTGAAGTAGTCAAGAATCTGTTCGACCAGATCCAATCCTTTCAAATGCGGGTAACGCCGCGCAAATTGCTGCATTTCATTTTCAAATAGCAGAGAACGCAAAACCGTTTTCTGCCAGGGTGGCGTATGGCGATGCGGGACAAGATCTTGCAGAATGGCGTCTAAGCTAAACATAAATCGTTCTCCGTAGCTCTCCGTGGCTAAAAGTACGGGATAGAAATGACATATTTATGTCTGTCGATAGATTATTAGCCAAAACTGTAAATCTGTGTAATGAACGCGCGATTTTTTGCGCTTGGACGCGAACCCAGCAGGCTGATTAGTTATGGAAAAAGCTCGCTAGGACCGGTTTTTTGCCGCTGTTATTCAATGCAGGGTTGTTTTCCATGTTTCATTAATAAGGCATAGCCTGCCAATATGACCTATTAATAGAACGAAAGTCTTGTGTTCCTTTCATTGTATACGCATCATGTTCTATAAATAGGTGTTAAGTGCAATTTATGCCCCATTAATGGAACAGGAGCATGATAATGGCGAAACCTTCTGCTCGAACATACTCTCGCTACAGCCGCGACGCCGCTCGTTTACTCGGGCTGATGCTTCGCAATGCGAGGATCGAACGTAATATGACTGTTGAGGAGTTAGCCGAGCGGGCGGGCGTATCACGAGGTTTGGTCTATCGCGCAGAGGAAGGAGACATGGGGTGCTCAATTGGCGCGGTTTTTGAGCTGGCTACTCTTGTCGGCGTTCCACTTTTTACCGCAGATCAATCTGCGATGCCCCTCCATATTGCAAGCGCGGAGAAAACACTCTCTCTTCTGCCTCGTGCTGTGCATCATTCCAGAAAGGTCGTGAATGATGATTTCTAACAATGCTGCCGACAAATCCTATGTGTGGATTTGGCTGCCCGATGCGACGAAGCCCGTTGTGGCCGGTTTATTGAGCCGGGACGGCGACCGGCTCATTTTCAATTATGGTCGTAACTATCTGGAGCGAAAAGACGCGATCCCGATCTATGAACCTGAACTGCCGTTGGTACGTGGTGCTATCCCGCCAGCGGCGGGCCTATGGCAGGCGAGTGCATTACGCGATGCCGCCCCTGACGCATGGGGACGTCGGGTTATCCTTAATCGGCTTATGGGGGCCAGAGGTAGAGGAGCGGATAGCAGCACGCTGGATGAACTCACATACCTGCTTGAGTCTGGTTCAGACAGAATTGGTGGGCTCGATTTTCAGGCATCGCCGACAGAGTATGTCCCGCGTTCAGCCCAAAATGCTTCTCTTGAAGAGTTGATGCTCGCGGCAACCATGGTGGAAAACGGTGTCTTGTTGACGCCTGAGCTTGATCAGGCACTTTTCCATGGGAGTTCGTTGGGTGGTGCTCGGCCGAAAGCAATGATCGAAGATGAGAACCACAAGTTCATCGCGAAATTTTCATCTTCAACGGATACCTATAACGTCGTGAAGGCTGAATATATTGCCATGCGGTTGGCTGCGAGTGCCGGCTTAGATGTGGCTCCGGTGCATTTTCGCCAGACGGCGGGGAAGGACGTGATTCTGATAGAACGTTTTGACCGTACGAAAGCAGAAGAAGGTTGGAAACGCAGGCTAATGGTCTCTGCACTGACGCTTTTCGGCCTTGATGAAATGATGGCGAGATATGCAAGCTACGAAGAATTCTCGGACATTATCCGGCAACGCTTCGGCGAACCGAAAGCGACGCTGCGCGAGCTGTTTGGCCGTCTGACCTTCAATATCATTTGCGGAAATACCGACGATCATGCCCGAAACCACGCGGCATTCTGGGATGGCCGCGTACTAAAGCTGACTCCAGCCTATGATATCTGCCCGCAGAATCGGGCGGGTAACGAAGCGACGCAGGCGATGTTGATCACTGGCGAAAACAGGATGAGCAATCTCGCCGTTTGCTTGGTGGCGGCACCTAAATTTCTGCTGAGCGAAGCTGAAGCTATTGAGATCATCATGCATCAGATAAAAACGGTGCGAGCATGCTGGGAAAGCATCTGTAATGAAGTTGCATTAAGCGAGGTGGATCGTAAGCTGTTTTGGGGCCGAATGTTTCTCAACCCTTTTATTTTTGAAGGTGCGCCGGACAGTTTACGCGCTAAGCGCCTAACGGGGTTAACGACTTGAAAACCAATCTGATTACCCGCGAGGGGTATGACAAACTGCGGGCAGAGCATGACCATCTCTGGAATGTAAAGCGCCCGGAAATTACCAAAATTGTCTCCTGGGCGGCTAGCCTAGGGGATCGCTCAGAAAATGCAGACTACACCTACAACAAGCGTTTATTGCGCCAGATCGACAGGCGTGTGCGCTACCTGAGAAAATGCCTGACGGAATTGAAAATCGTTGATTATTCGCCGCAGCAGGATGGCCGCGTATTTTTTGGTGCCTGGGTAGAGATCGAAAATGAACAAGGTGATGTGAAGCGCTTGCGGATTGTCGGCCCAGACGAGATCTACGGTGATAATAAAGACTATATTTCGATCGATTCCCCGATGGCGCGCGCCATGCTGAAAAAAGCGGTTGATGAGGAATTCACCGTGAACACACCAGACGGTCCGCGTGAGTGGTTCGTCAATTCGATTGATTACGTTAAGTGAACGTCGCCCGGCTTATGCCGGGCGGATTCATCGCTGACGTAAAAAGCGCTACTTCCCCTGAAAACAGGTTTAGCCATCCGAGTTTTGTGCTCGCAACAGCTGCCTAGCCTGCTCAATCACGGGTAAATCCACCATCTCACCGTTTATCTGGAAAGCGTAGCTGTGTTCGGCCGCTTTTAGAACCTGCTTTGCCCAGTCTATTTTGCTGCGATCCGTCGCGAATGCCTGCTGAACGGCATCGATCTGCGAAGGGTGGATACAGAGCTTGGCTGAGAAGCCGAGAGAGCGCGCATGTAATGCGTCAGCTAACACCCGGTCGTGATGTGTGAAGTCAGGATTGACGCAATCTATTGGCGGCGGCAAGTCGGCCAGTCTGGACGCTAATACAATGCGGCTTCTGGCATACAGCAAGGCATACAAGGATTGATCGCAATGCATATCGAGCGAGAAATCTAATGAGCCAAATGCCACTCTTTCTACCCCTGCGGCACAAATCTCTTCCGCATGATGTAACCCCTGCGCGGTTTCAATAATCGCAATAATATTAACCGCTTCCAGTCTATTTAGATTTATCATTTTCCGCGCTTCATGCAGCATTTCTGCGGATTCTATTTTAGGTAAAACAATTTCCCATGTCGTTGCTGTGTGTTTAGATGGCGCGTTATTTCTTAATTTATCCTTATTATTAAGTTTATTCAGAAACTCAATATCTTCACTGAATTCCATTGAGCCAAATTTGTTTAAACGTATATATCTTTTGCAATTTATTTCAGAGACGGCCGTATCGTTTTTATCCCATTGGATAATATTTTCTCTAGCCTGGTTTTTTTCATCAGGATGAACAGCATCTTCTAAATCAAATATCACGGCATCGGCACCGCAGCAGACGGCTTGTTGAAAGCGGTGGGGCGCATTACCAGGCACAAAGAGATAGGTTTTAGCGTGTTCCATGCTGCTCTCCTTTTGTTAATTCATTGATTAGATGAAAATTTATTAAAACGTAACTAATTAGTTGCGAATAAGAATGATACCTATTTACATCGCCGTGGTTAATATGCTAGCTTTCCGTTCATTATTTTTCAATCTATCCATTACGACATTTTTATTAATTTTCGGGACGTGTTAATCCGAGAATTAATGACACCCTTTTATACGTTACTGCAATCGGTTTTTACTTGTTTTATCGGTATGAGGAGTGGTTATGAATATCAAGGCTGACGATGTTAAACACAGGGATATCCATCAGGATGTAGATGATTTTCTTTCTGATTATTCAAATAAAAATGCGCTAAGGCGATTGATTCGCTGTTTTTTTGCAGAGGGAATTTTGAATAAAAATGACCTTATATTTATTAAGGATAATTCCCAGGAAGCAACGCTGACGTTGCAGGGTGGCAAAGGTATATTGAAATTTGACGATATTTCCCCATCACCGGCAAACACGTATATTAATAATGGGAATATTTATCATATTAATTCAGATGGCGCGTCTTTTCCCGTCACTAGCCACGAGCGATTGATTGATTTACTTCGCGACAGTTTCGATTTCCGTCCTGAAGACAGCGGCATTAATGGCCTGAAAAAAGATGTCGGTAACAGCATCCGTAATGATACCAACGCCCGGCGCTATCGGTGCCAGTGGCGTGCTGAGGTGGCTGATGCCATGCAGCAGGATGGGCAGAATGCTTTCACGCCGTGGCTGCGCCGGCAGCTCAGCATTCGCGATGCCGCCATGTTTCTCGATCAGTGGGGATCGCTGGAAGGCCACCCTTACTACCCGACCTGGAAATCCCGCCCCGGACTGAGTGACGAAGACGTCCAGCGGCTGTCACCCGAATTTAATGCCCGCGTGCCGCTGCGTATTACCGCGCTGCGCCGCGATATGGCGTATGTCGAATCCATGCCGCACGTCGATGATTTTCACCCGTGGTTTGCTCAGGCATTTCCTGCGCTCTGGCTGGACTGGAAGCAGCGCCTGAATCAGCAAGGGCTGGATGAGACGCAGTGGCTCCCGCTGCCCGTCCATAGCTGGCATCTGGAAAACTGGGTGAAATCCCACTATGCGGATGAGATCGCCGAAGGGATTCTGCTCACCGACGGCCCGGATCTCATCACGCTGCCGGGGATGTCGTTCCGTACTGTTTTACCCGTTGAACCGCCTTCTTCCCCCTTCATCAAGTTGCCCGTCGCCATCTGGATGACCAGCGAAATGCGCAGCCTGCAGGCGAAATCCATCCAGATGGGGCCACGTATCAGCACCATTATCGAAGCGATTCTGGCGCAGGAAGGCGGGTTCGAACAGCGGCTGGAGTTTTTCCGCGAAGAGACAGCATTCCACTACAAGCACGCGGTTCATCAGGATGATGCGCCGGGTAAGCATCTTTCTGTCGTCTTCCGCGATGCCCGCGTTTATGAACGTACCGATGGCGCGCTGCCTGTGACCGTCGCGACGCTGTTTACGGCGCTGCCGCACCGCGACCAGCCGCTGTTCACCGAGCTGGTGACGCTATCTGGGCTTGGCCCCGAAGCGTGGTTCCGTCAATACGTTCGTGCGGTTACCCGCCCTGTCATCGCTATCTATCTGCTGTACGGCATCGGGCTGGAAGCGCATCAGCAGAACAGCCAGATCCTCTTTTCGCCCGAAGGCGTCGCGCAGGGGCTATTAATCCGCGATTTCGGTGATGGGCGCACCTACGCGCCACTGCTGCGTCAGCGTGGCCATCATCTGCAACCCTACGTCTGGCCCAGCATCCTACCTACGGTCTTTGAAGACGACATCGAACCCGTGCGGATGTTTGTCGTCGATGCCTGTTTTGTCAGCCATCTGCATGAGCTGGCGCTGGCGCTGAGTGCGGAATACGGCTTTGCCGATGCGCGGCTGTGGCAGGTGATGAAAGAAGAAACGGCCGCAGCGTTTGATGCGGTGAAGCCGCGCGTTGATGGCGAGCTGTGGCAGACCGAACGTGACATGTTTCTGACCCAGCCCTGGTATACGCGTTCGCTGCTGCGGATGCACATCCAGGAATATCGCGACTACCGAATTCAGCACGGCCTAAGCAATCCCTTCCTCACGGAAGGGGAAACTCGCGTCGAGCCGTGATGTATGGCGATGCTCCTGCCTTACCGGCTGAAAAACGGGAGCATCTTTTTCACTCCTCATTTTGAGATGGATAACTTTGTTGATGAACGCCAGGAAGAACTTCACTCCACCTACTGGGAAGACTCGTTTTCCTATTCCCTCCGCGTTGGCCATCGCCGTAACGGCTGTGCTAGGCGGCATCGCGATACCCGCGCAGGCTGCAACGGGCGAGCGCGATGATTCCACGATCGTGGTGGAAGCCAAAGACGCGGAAGCCGTGCAGGGACTGGTCGCGGGCGGCATGTCGGCGCGGTCGTCCAGTACCGGGCTGCTGGGCAAAAAGGACGTTATGGATACGCCGTTTAACGTCAGCAACATGACCTCATCGTTTATTGAAAATAAACAGGCCCAGACGCTGGGGCAGGTGGTCGCGCATGACGCCTCGGTGCGGGTGAGCAGTTCTCAGGGCGGTCTGCTGGATTCCTACTATATCCGTGGTTTTCCGCTCAACGAAGGAAACCTGAGCGACATCGCCATGAACGGCGTCTACGGTGTCGCGCCCAACTATCAGCTGATGACCGACTACATCGAGCGGGTAGAAGTGCTGAAAGGACCATCGGCGCTGCTGTATGGGCTGTCGCCTAATAGCAGCGTGGGTGGCGTGATTAATGCCGTCACCAAACGTCCGACCACCGTCGGCAATCTGACCCGTCTCACCACCAGCTGGCAGTCTGATTCCCAACTCACACAGCATGCGGATATCTCCCGCGTCTATGCGCTGGACAATAATAATCTGCTCGGCGTGCGTTTTAACGGCAATTACGGCTACGGCGATACGGTATGGGACGGCAGCGATAAACGTACACAGGTCGGCGCGCTTGGGCTGGATTTCTCGTCGGAACGCTTCCGTGCCACGTTGGATCTCATCACCCAGCACCTGAAAACGCGTGCGCCGTCGCGCCCTTATTCGTTTGCCGCTGGTGTGACCGTGCCCGACGCACCGGACGGCAACACCAACATTTCCCAGCCGTGGGGATTCTGGCATTCCAAAGACCAGTCGGTGCTGTTGCACACCGAATACGATTTGGCGGATAACGTCACCTGGTTTACCGATCTGGGTGGTTCCAGCGCACACGTGAGCCGGTTGTCAGAGCAGGTGCCGCAGGTGACGAATAACAATGGCGATGTGAGTAGGACGAGTAGTAATGCCTCCTATCTTGTGAATTATCGTGCTGCCGTTAGTCGTTATAATTTAGCTACGGGTATTAGGGCTGACGTGGAAACGGGCTCGGTGACACACAAACTATCAGCCCAAACCAGTTATTACCGGGATCGCCATGCAACAACGAGTGTAATTGGTCCAGACCTTAATACTAATATCTACAACCCCGTATATATGTCTCCCGTTGACATTCCCGCACCCGTAACGATTAGCAAACGCTCTTCCACTGCGCTGTCAGGTATCGCGCTGGCGGATACGCTCGGCTTCTGGAACGACGCGCTGCAAGTGACGGGCGGGCTGCGTTATCAGCAGATCAAGTCGGATAACTTTGTTCCCGGCAATAGTGCGCCATCATCGTCCTACGACAAAAATGCGATAACGCCGATGGCGGGGGTCGTGGTTAAGCCCTGGCAGCACGTCTCACTCTATGCCAACTACATTGAGGGGCTGAGCAAAGGGGATATTGCGCCTGCGAATGCGAGCAATGCGGGGCAGGTATTGTCGCCGTATAAGAGCAAACAGTACGAGGCCGGCGTGAAAGTGGATGCGCTGGGGACGATCTCCACGCTGAGCGTTTTTCAGATCACCAAGCCGAGTGGCGCGCTGGTTAACGGCACGTTTGTTGATGCCAACGAGCAGCGCAACCGAGGTATCGAGCTGGATGTCGTCGGTTCACCGCTGGAAGATCTGCGTCTGACCGGTGGTGTGATGCTGCTGGATGCCGAGCTGACCAAAAGCGTGACGCCGGGGGCGCAGGGCAAGCGCGCGCCGGGTACATCGCGTTTTCAGGCGAACGCCGGCGTGGAATATGACCTGCCGTTCCTGCGCGATCTGACGCTCAATGCCAACGTCACTCATAACGGGAAGCAGAACGTCAACACCATCAATACCCAATCTATTCCTTCCTGGACCACCGTTGATTTCGGCGCGCGTTACAAGACACGAATCTCTAACGCACCCACCACGTTCCGTGCAGATGTACTTAACGCTTTTGACCGCAACTACTGGTCTGGCGTGACGTCGTTCAGCACGGTATCGCAAGGAACGCCGCGGACGCTGATGCTGTCCGTCGCGGTTGATTTCTAAGGATAGGCATTTTTCAGGAACCGAACGTTAAGGAGATAGCGATGAGCAACCTGTTTAGCTTTGCCGCAGTGTCTTCCCTCCCTGTCGCGCAGGCCCACTGGCCTGAGAGACTGACGCCTTATCTGGATAGTGAGATTGAGCAGTTTCTTTTCAACTCGCCGCAAAGGCTGTCATGGCTGGTTGAGCAGTATGGGTCGCCGCTGAATATTGTCTGGCCGCACACCGTGGCCAACAATATTGCGGCATTGCGAACGGTGTTGCAGCGTCACGATGTGGACTGTCGCCTGTACTACGGCGCGAAGGTGAATAAATCACCGGGGCTGGTACAGGCGGCGGTTAACGCGGGCGTTGGTGTGGATGTTTCCAGTTTACAGGAGCTGAAAGATGCGCTGCGGGCAGGCTGCGACGGCGCGCGGCTGTGCGCCACCGGCCCGGCCAAAACGCGCGAGTTCCTGACGGAACTGGTTCATCACCGCGCTCTTATCGTGCTGGATTCGCCGGAAGAGTTCGATGAGGTGCTCGCGCTGGCGGATTTACTGCGCGTGACGGAGCCGGTGCGAGTTCTGCTGCGCTATCGCCCGTCGTTCGCACAAAACAGCCGGTTTGGCATGCTGGCCGATGAGGTCGCGCTCTGTCTGGAAACGTTGAGTACCCGACAGGATGCATTCCATCTGGAAGGTTTCCATTTTCATCTCGGCGGTTATGAGCCTGATACTCGCGTAGCCGCATTGGCTGAGGTGTTGCCATTACTGGATCGGGCGCGGTCAAAGGGATTGCAGCCCGCCATTATTGATATCGGTGGGGGATTGCCGATTCAATATCTTCCGGCCTCACGCTATCAGGAGTATTTAGCGAAGCAGAATAAGGCGGATTACCGCAATGGTCAGGTGCCGACCTCGTTTTACCCGTATGGCGGTGAGCGCTCGGCTGCCGACTATCTTGACGCCTTCCTATCAGCTTCAATCGGGCATAACCGTGTCGCGGACGTACTAAAACAGTACGGCCTGATTCTGGCGATTGAGCCGGGGCGCAGTCTGGCCGACCAAAGTGCGATTACCGTGTTTCGCGTCACGCGCACGCGCCGCCAGCCGGATGGCAACCACGTCGTGTTTGTCGAAGGCAGCAGCTTCAGCGCGTGTGAAACCTGGTTTAACTCTGAGTTTTTGATTGATCCTCTGCATGTTTTTTCCGTCAAAAAAGACACACGTCCGACGCCGGGCAAAGCCTGGATCGCCGGACACAGCTGTCTGGACGACGATGTCATTACGAACCGATTGATTCATTTTCGAACCGTGCCGCAGCCTGGCGATTTACTGATTTACGCGAATACGGCGGGATACCAGATGGACCTGCTGGAAAACGCGTTTCATCGGCATCCGCTGCCTGCGCGCCTGTGTGCGTTCAAAGGTAAGAAAGGTGAGCTGATTTTTTCCAGTGATAACTGAATGGAGCAGAACCATGATCCTGAATAAAGTAACTGATTTGATTGGTAATACACCCGTTATACAAATTCCTGTCCCTTATGGGGATACGCGTTTGTTTTTAAAAGTGGAGAAGAACAATCCCGGCGGTAGCATGAAGGATCGCATGGCGCGAAACATGATTGTCGCCGGACTGAAGTCAGGCAAAATCCGTCCCGGCGGCACCATTGTCGAGTCATCATCAGGGAATACCGGTATCGGGCTGGCGCTAGCGTCGATTGAATACGGCCTGCGCTTTATCGCCGTGGTCGATCATCACGCGGCGCAGGACAAGATTGCCATCATGCGCGCGCTCGGCGCGGAAATTCGCTACGTCTCCGGCGACTACGGCGAAGATGAGGTTGCGGTGGTGGAACGCCAGCGCATGGCGGCACAGCTGGCGCAGGAAATACCCGGCGCGGTGTTTATGAACCAGTCGGATAACGCGGCGAATGCGGGCGGCTATGCCGATTTTGTCCGCGAGCTGTTTAGCCAGATTGGCAAGATCGACGCGTTTGTCGGCTGCGTGGGCACTGGCGGATCGATGACTGGCATTTCACACGGACTGAAAGTCCATAACCCGGATATCACGACCATCGCGGTTGAACCGGTGGGTTCTATCGTCTTCGGTCACCCCGGCAAACCTTATTATCAGTCCGGCACCGGTACGCCAGCGGGGGATACCGTGGGGCTGGTGCTGGATTACAGCTGCATCGACTGTGGCGAACAGGTATCGGATACGCAGGCGTTTGAAACGGCACGCTATATCGCACGGCACTACGGTCTGCTGGTCGGCGGTTCGACGGGCGGGGTGATCTATAAAGCGCTGGAGCTGATCTATCAGGATCGTATCGGCGGCAACGTGGTGCTGGCGATTGCCGACGGCGGAGAGAAGTACCTGCACACGGTGTTTAACGAAGAGTGGCTGGCGGCGCGTAATCTGATAGATAGCGGTGTGTGGCACGATCTGGATCGCTGGCTAGGCAACGCGATCTCTCTGGAGCAGGCAAGCTAAGGAGTTAAGGATGACCGAAACGCTAAGCGGGCAGCCGCTTAACGTGGTGATTTGCGGGGCCGGCAAGACCGGCCATCTCACCACGGTGCTGTTTAAACAACTGCCGGACGTCAAGGTGACGTTACTGGGCAGTCATCCTCGTCTGCCGGAAGCCTATCAGCAGCACGGTAAACGGCTACACGCGCTGCTGCCGGATGGCGAGACGCTGACGGCCACGCCGGACTGTGTGACCTGCGACCCGGCGGAAGCCTGCCGCGATGCCGATGTGGTTATCATCACCGTTCCCGCCAACTTCCGCGCCGATCTTCTGGCGCGGATCGTTCCCCATTTGCCCGCCGACAAGCCGGTTTACGTTGGGGCGATCCCCGGTTTTTGCGGCTTTGACTGGCTGGCCGAACGTGAGCTGGCCGCTCGTCCAAACGCGGTGATTTGGGGAATGAAGGATGTCGCGCACATTGCGTTTGATTTACTGCTGGGTCAGTCGATCAAAATGGGCGGTGAAAAGGCAACGCTGTATGTCGCTACGCATCGGCGCGAAACGGCTGCGAGCCAGCAGGCACTAATGGTGCTGCTGCAACGGCTCTATTCCGCGCCGGTGGTGCGATTGTCGGATTATCTGGAGATCACGCTGACGCCGGGTAACCCGATTATGCACAGTGCGGTGATTTATGGCCTGATTGGTCCCTACGGACAATGGCATGCCAGACCGTTCTCGCAGCCGCTATGCTGGTGGAATGATTGCCCGGAACTCGGCGCTTATTATCTGGAGCGCATGGACGAAGAGAACCAGCAACTGTGTGCGGCGCTGGAGACGCGGCTTGGCGTGCGGCTGGATTCCGTGCTGCCGCTCAAACAGGAGATTATCGATGCCTATGGCGATCAGATTGCCGATGCGCACACGATGCTCTCCGTGCTGCGTACCAATCAGGCTTACCACGGCATCGGCCTGCCGCTGCGAAAGTATGATGCTGGTGGGTATGTGTTTGATACGCAGCATCGGGTGTTTCAGGAGGATATTGCCTACGGCCTGAGCCTGCTGGTGACGATTGCGGAGAATCTGGCCGTTAGCGTGCCATACATTGAGGAAGTTTACCGATGGTGCAGCGATTACATGGGCGTGTCTACGCAGGATCGCCCCGACTATTTCCCGCCGCACTGGCTGACGGATGAGATGGGTTGACGTGATGACCATAGCGGAAATGAGGCCGGGTGACGCCGTGGAATCAGAAGGAGCTGACGCATGCGCTTGAGCGGGCAGGTAGCGTTCATCATCCACTTTATGTTTGTCGTACAGCTGGTCGCGATGGGGGCGATGGAGATGAGCGGGCCGTTTTGGCCGCTGCATCTGGAAAGTATGTCATCCGGCGCGGAACTGAGTATCGCGGGGATTGCCGTGTATGTCGGGCCGATGCTGGGCATCATGCTGACCAGCGCCTTCTGGGGACGGATGGGCGACCGGTTGGGCAACAAAGCCATGATGATCCGCGCGCTGTTCGGGTTGGCGTTAACCCAGCTCGGGCTGGCATGGGCAAACGATATCTGGACGATAGTCGCGCTGCGTTTTATTCAGGGTGCCTGTGCGGGCTATATCGCCCCCGCGCAGGCCTATGGCGTCGCGGTGGTCAGCCCGTTACAGCGCACGCGGCTGTTCGCCTGGCTTCAGGTCTCCACCAACGTGGGATCGCTGCTGGGGGCGATTGTCGGCGGGCTGATCCTCGATTACCTGAACTTCTTCTGGATCAACCTGAGTGCGGCGATCCTGTGCGCGCTGTGTGGCATCACCGTAGCGCTATTTTTGCCACATGTTGCCCCCGAGGTTCCTGCTGCTCCGCCTGCGGACGCGCAGGCGAAAGACATTCCCCGCAGACGGCTTTGGGCGCTGTCGCCGATTCCCGGTTTGCTGCTGATTTCCGGCCTGTTGCTGACCAGCCGCATGATCCCGCAAACGCCGTTTTCCCTCTATATGGATGGCTTCTTTCAGGTGGATAAGTGGATTATCGGGCTGTGTTATGGCTTGCAGGCGACCGGCGTGATTGTCTCTGCGTCGCTGTGGGCGCGCTATTTTGAAAACCTCTCGCTGTCGCAGACGCTGAGCCGTCTGTGTGTGGTGATGCTGGCCTGCGCCATCGTGACATTGACGGCTGCCACGCTCCTGAATATTGCGATTTTCATCCCGCTTTATTTCCTGTGGGGCGTGTTGCTGGGGGCGACGACGCCGGTTCTGATGGCGCTGATTTCCCGTGCGGCTGGAGCCGGGCAGCAGGGCTACATACTCGGCGTGGCGCAAAGCGTCAGCCAGTTTGCCTCGATTCTGGGCATTTCTCTGGGCGGACTGGTTCTCTACTCCCCCGGACTACGTTCGCTGTTCTTCTGCGTTGGTGCCGCTTATCTGGTGACCTTCCTGGTCTCGTTGATGCTGCTACGACGCCTGCGGATACAGGCGGAAAAACATGACTCTCTCTCGACGAAGGGAAATATCGAAAATGTGTAATCGTTGGACGCGGCAACATTGCCGTCGGTTATTGCTGAGTGCGCTGTTGATGGTTGGCCTGTCGCCGCTGGCGGGGCAGGCCGAACAAACCGCGCAAACCTCAACCGTCATCAAGGACGTGTTGGGGCGCGAAGTGAGAGTCAACACGCCGGTGCAGCGCGTCATGCTGGGAGAGGGGCGTCAGCTGTATCTGGTCGCGATGCTCGATCGGGAAGATCCGGCGAAAAGGATTGTCGCCTGGCGGCGCGATCTGATTCAGTCCGATCCGGCAACGTGGCACCAGTATCGCGATCGTTTTCCTCAGCTGACGAAAATCCCAACGTTTGACGGCACGGAAAAGGGCACGTTTGACGTGGAGCAGGCGGTGTCGCTGAAGCCGGACGTCATCATTATGAACATTGAGGCGCAGCGGGCGATTGTCGATGCGGGCTACGATCGGATACTGGACAGCGTCGGCATTCCGATTGTGTATGTCGATTTTCGCTATCACCCGCTGGAAAACACCGCGCCGACCATGCGTCTGTTCGGCAAGCTGTTTAATCAGGAAGCCCGTGCCGAAGCGTTTCTCGCATTCCGCGAGGCGCAGCTAAAACGCGTTTCCGACGTGCTGGCGGCGAAAAAGCCGCGCTCACCGCGCGTGTTCATTGAACGGTTGGGAGGCTATACCGATGAATGCTGCCTGACGTTCGGCCCGGATAACTTCGGTAAATTCGTGCAACTGGCAGGTGGTGATAACGTTGCGGCGAAAAATGCGCCGAGCACCTTTATGCAGATGCACCCTGAACAGGTGATCGTGGAAAACCCGGAAATTGTGGTGATCACCAGCGGCAACTTTGAGGCCTTCGTGCCCGGTGGGCGCTGGATTGGTCTGGGGCCGGGACAGGATATGACGGAGGGGCGCAAGCGTCTCGAATGGTTTCTGGGGCGTCCCGCCTACACCAACAGCATCGCCAAGCAGAAACGCGAATTTCATGCCATCTGGCATCAGTTTTACAACGGCCCGTATGACTTTATCGCCATTCAGCAACTGGCCGAGTGGTTCCACCCGGACTTATTCCGCGATCTCAACGCGGATGACACCTTCCGCCAGCTTCATCAGCAGTTCCTGCCGGTTGATTACCAGCCGGGCTATTTCGTCAGTCTTGCGCAGTAAGTCACTCACAGTCGGCTCCGGTGCACTGGCCGGAGCTATACGAGATTGTTTACGTCAGGAGGTAGAGCGTGTTTGAAAGTATGACCTACCAGATTGCTCTTACGCCCGTGCAGTTCCTGCTTCCCTCTGAAAATGTCGACATGTCGAACGTAGAATGTCTGATGGAGGATATTTGCCGCTGTGGCTGCTGGACGACGCCAATACCGATAGAAAAAGAGACGGGGATTATTATGGACGGCAATCACCGGTTACGCGCGGCCACCGAGCTGGGGTTAAAGCATATCCCTTGTGCGCTGCTTGACTATGACGATCCCCGAGTATCCGTTTATCATTGGAAGACCGGGCAGCCTTTTTGCAAGAGTCTAATTATGAGGACGATTGTGGCGGAAAAGAGCCTGTTTCCCTACAAGACCACGCGCCATTTTTTCCAGCCCGCGCTGCCGTCGGTGCGTGTTGTGCTGGATGAGCTTATGCGCTAATTACTGTGATGCATTAACCACTTCACGTTGTCGCTCTGAATTCAGGCGGCAACGTCCTCTCTCTTCGCTTTTCTCCTGCTTTTGCTGCTACCACGTCTTTTTATTGGCGGTGGCGTTACTATAATCTTCGTAAACGACAGTCTTCGCTAACCGCAATCGCCATTACTCGCTGATTATTTTATGCCTGACTGCACAGGAAATGATTGATTACACGAATTTTAATATGCTTTGTAACAATTTTGCCTAGAATGTATACCAGAAACGACTGTCAGTAATTCGTATGTTTCTGAACAATAGCAGCGTCGGCGCTACTATTACGCCTTTGGAGAAAGAGAATGCAAGAGAACTATAAAATTCTGGTTGTAGATGACGACATGCGTTTGCGGGCGTTGTTAGAGCGTTATCTGACTGAGCAGGGTTTTCAGGTACGTAGCGTAGCCAATGCTGAACAGATGGACCGTTTACTGACCCGTGAATCCTTTCACCTCATGGTGCTGGATTTGATGCTGCCGGGCGAAGATGGGCTGTCCATCTGCCGTCGCTTGCGTAGCCAGAGCAACCCAATGCCGATCATTATGGTGACGGCGAAAGGGGAAGAAGTGGATCGTATCGTCGGACTGGAAATCGGCGCGGACGACTATATTCCTAAACCTTTCAATCCGCGTGAACTGCTGGCTCGCATCCGTGCGGTGCTGCGTCGTCAGGCGAATGAACTGCCGGGCGCGCCGTCGCAGGAAGAAGCCATTATCGCGTTTGGCAAATTCAAGCTGAACCTGGGTACGCGCGAAATGTTCCGCGATGATGAACCGATGCCGTTAACCAGCGGCGAGTTTGCCGTGCTTAAGGCGCTGGTGAGCCACCCGCGTGAACCGCTGTCGCGCGATAAGCTGATGAATCTGGCCCGTGGTCGTGAATACAGCGCGATGGAGCGTTCCATCGACGTACAAATTTCTCGTCTGCGCCGCATGGTGGAAGAGGATCCGGCGCACCCGCGCTATATCCAGACCGTGTGGGGTCTTGGCTACGTATTTGTCCCGGACGGCAGTAAGGCATGATGCAATGGCGCTTTTCTCCGCGCAGCTCATTTGCACGGACGTTGCTACTGATTGTCACGTTGTTGTTTGTCAGTTTGGTCACCACCTATCTGGTGGTGCTCAACTTCGCTATTCTGCCGAGTTTGCAGCAGTTTAATAAGGTGCTGGCATACGAAGTAAGAATGCTGATGACGGACAGTCTGCAACTGGAAGATGGCACCACGCTTGAGGTGCCACCAGCGTTCCGGCGTGAGATTTACCGCGAATTGGGTATATCGCTGTACACCAATGCAGCGGCGGAAGAAAGCGGCCTGCGTTGGGCCCAGCACTACAAGTTTTTGAGTGACCAGATGGCACAACAGCTGGGCGGCCCGACGGATGTGCGGGTTGAGGTCAGCAAGAATACGCCGGTGGTGTGGCTGAAAACCTGGCTGTCACCGGATATCTGGGTGCGCGTTCCCCTCACTGAAATTCATCAGGGCGATTTCTCGCCGCTCTTCCGCTATACGCTGGCGATAATGCTGCTGGTGATTGGCGGCGCGTGGCTATTTATTCGGGTGCAGAACCGACCCTTGGTTGAGCTGGAGCATGCGGCTTTGCAGGTCGGGAAGGGCATTATTCCGCCGCCGCTGCGTGAGTATGGTGCCTCCGAAGTGCGTTCCGTGACGCGCGCCTTTAACCAGATGGCCTCCGGCGTGAAGCTGCTGGCCGATGACCGTACGCTGTTAATGGCGGGCGTTAGCCACGACCTGCGTACGCCGCTGACGCGAATTCGTCTGGCGACCGAAATGATGGGCAAGGAAGATGACTATCTGGCGGAGTCGATCAATAAGGACATTGAAGAGTGTAATGCGATTATTGAGCAGTTCCTCGACTACCTGCGCACCGGTCAGGAAATGCAGACGGAAGTGGCCGACCTGAACGCCATTATGGGCGAAGTGGTGGCATCGGAAAGCGGTTATGAACGCCAGATCGACAGCGAGTTTGCTACCGGAGAGCTGCTGGTGCGTATCAGTTCGCTTTCGATCAAACGTGCGGCGTTGAATCTGGTCGTGAATGCGGCGCGTTACGGGAACGGCTGGATAAAAGTCAGTACCGGACGTGAGCTACAGCGCGTCTGGTTTCAGGTAGAAGATGACGGAGAAGGCATCGCGCCCGATCAGTTGAAGCACCTGTTCCAACCGTTCGTTCGCGGCGACAGCGCGCGAACCACCAGCGGTACAGGGCTGGGGCTGGCGATTGTGCAGCGTATTATCGATGCGCACAATGGCGTGCTGGATGTCGGCAGCAGCGAACGCGGTGGGCTCTGCGTCCGCGCGTATCTGCCGCTGCTCTCGGACGTCGCAGTAGCGGATACGGGAGCCGCGAAGGAGTCATAAGTATGTTGGGCAGCACTGGCATTAAAGCTGTTCAGGTATGAATAAAAGAAAGGCGCGGAATCCGCGCCTTTTTCGTTATGGACTCTCTTCAGTGTTTACCGCTTCGGTCCTGCTTTCACCAGCGCTGCGCCTGCCGGAGCATCGGTGTATTTATCGAAGTTGGTGATAAAGCGCTGTGCCAGATCGTCCGCTTTTTCCTGCCACTGTTCGACGCTCGCGTAGGTATCACGTGGGTCGAGAATGTCAGGATTGACGCCGGGCAGCGAGGTTGGGATTGCCAAGTCGAAGACAGGCAGTGTCTGCATTTCTGCATCATCAATACTGCCGTTCAGAATGGCGTCAATAATCCCGCGCGTATCCTTAATCGAGATACGTTTGCCGCTGCCGTTCCAGCCAGTGTTCACCAGATAGGCCTGTGCGCCAGCCGCCTTCATGCATTTTACCAGCACTTCAGCGTACTGCGTCGGGTGCAGCATCAGGAATGCCGCGCCAAAGCAGGCGGAGAAGGTCGGTGTTGGTTCCGTCACGCCGCGCTCAGTTCCCGCTAGCTTGGCGGTAAAGCCGGACAGGAAGTGATACTGCGTCTGATCGGACGTCAGGCGGGAAACCGGTGGCAATACACCGAACGCGTCCGCCGTCAGGAAGATCACTTTCGTTGCATGGCCGGCTTTGGATACCGGTTTAACGATGTTGTGAATGTGGTAGATCGGATAAGAAACGCGGGTGTTCTCGGTTTTGGAACCGTCGTTGAAGTCCACGTTGCCGTCTGCCAGCACGGTGACGTTCTCCAGCAGCGCATCGCGTTTGATGGCACCAAAGATATCCGGTTCTGCTTCCTTAGACAGCTTGATGGTTTTGGCATAGCAGCCGCCTTCAAAGTTGAAGACGCCATCATCGTCCCAGCCGTGCTCGTCATCGCCAATCAACTGGCGTTTCGGATCGGTGGACAGCGTGGTTTTACCCGTACCGGACAGGCCGAAGAAGACCGCCACATCGCCTTTTTCACCGACGTTTGCCGAGCAGTGCATGGAGGCGATGCCTTTCAGCGGCAGCAGGTAGTTCATGATGGAGAACATGCCTTTCTTCATTTCGCCGCCGTACCAGGTGCCGCCAATCAGCTGAATGCGCTCTGTCAGGTTAAACGCAACAAAGTTCTCAGAGTTCAGCCCCTGTTCCTGCCAGTTCGGGTTGGTGCATTTTGCGCCGTTCATCACGATGAAATCTGGCTCAAAGCCTTCCAGTTCTTCATCGCTCGGGCGGATAAACATGTTTTTGACGAAATGCGCCTGCCAGGCCACTTCCGTCACGAAACGTACGCTGAGGCGGCTGTCTGGGTTGGCACCGCAGAAAGCATCGATGATGAACAACCGCTTGCCGGACAACTGCGTGGTGACGAGTTGCTTCAGGTGCGTCCAGGTTTCCTGGCTCAACGGGTGGTTATCGTTCTTACCTTTGCCTTGATCAGACCACCACACGGTGTCGCGGGTCACGTCATCGCGCACGATGTATTTGTCTTTCGGGGAACGGCCGGTAAAGATGCCAGTATCGACGGCTACCGCACCCAGCTGGGTTTCGATGCCGCGTTCATAGCCTTGTAGGGTAGGGGAGAGTTCTTCTTTAAAAAGCAGTTCATAGCTGGGATTGTAGACAATATCGCGGACATCATGGATTCCATAAGCAGCCAGGGCTTGCGGGGTAATACCGTTGATCTGCATGTTGCTACTCCTCAAGTTATAGTCGTACTACTAAACATTGTAGGGAGTGAGCTTATTTTAACCGCGATAACAATCATAAAATTAAATAAATTCATTAATAACTTTGCTTATTTAGGGTGTTTGAAAAATAATCACGGTGGTTTACTGGTGGGGAAAATAAGCAAAATAAAACGGGTACTTTCGTACCCGTTAGAAAAATTAATGCAACAGATTTCCTGATGAATCGTGCCGTATGGCGCGAATGTCCAGCGAATTAAACAGGTAGTGCGTACCGCAATAATCACAGTGCATATCGATTTCACCGTCCTGCTCGATCATTTCATTCACGTCCTGATCGGACAGCGTCATTAATGCATCTGCGCAACGATCGCGCGAACAGTGACAACGGAATTCGACATCCTGCGGCTCATACACGGTTACCTCTTCCTGATGGTAAAGGCGGTACAGCACCTCAGTGGCGGGCAGGGTAAACAGCTCGTCAGCTTTGACCGTTGTGGTGAGCTGGGCCAGATGATCAAAATCATTACGATCGGTATCCTGCGCGGGCAATACCTGTAGCAGCATGCCAGCAGCGGCCTGCTTGCCCTCGTGCTGTCCGGTACGGATAAACAACCGTGTCGGCAACTGCTCGGACTGCTGGAAATAGCTTTCCAGACATTCGGCAACGGTTTCACCTTCTAAACCGACGACGCCTTGATAACGCTCACCGTCAGTCGGCGTAATGGTAATGACCAGATAGCCATTGCCCACCATCTCTTTCAGCGAACTCCCCAGAGTGATATCCCCTTGCAGACGGGCAACGCCGCGCATCTGCTGCTGGTGATTACCGTTAATCACCGCCAGTTTCAGTGGGCCATCGCCCTGAAGCTGAACGGTAATATCGCCGCTGAATTTCAGCGTGGCCGTCAACAGGCTGGTGGCAACCAGCATTTCGCCTAGCAGCGTTTGTACCGCCGCTGGGTAGTCGTGGTTGGTCAAAATACGTTGATACGTCTCGTTAACTGTCACCAACTCGCCACGAACGGCATAATTTTCAAACAGATAACGATGTAGTTGGTCGTGAGCCATAATGTTTTCTCGTCTTAGTACGGCGAATGAGTCGTGCGGCGATCGCGGGGTCTTCTCTGAAGAGCGGAGTGCTATTCCTGATCGCTGTATTTAAATTTAATTAGATCGCGTCGCTCTTTTTTATCAGGGCGGCGATCGGGGTGTGGCATCGTCAGCGCATTCATTTTCCGCGCCTGCGCCAGCTTTTCTCGTTTCTCAATGCTTGCGGCCGTTTCCTGATACAGCGCCTGCGCCTCTGTTGCGCTTCTACGCTGGCCGCTGATGGCCAAAATGACCACGGTGCGTTCCTCATTGCCCTGACGCAGTTTGATCTCGGCATTCAGTTCGACCTGTTTGCTCGGCTTACCGCGTTGCCCGTTATAGTGCACTTTGCCGCCGTCGATCATCTCGCGAGCCATCGCCCGGGTTTTATAGAAACGGGCAGCCCAAAGCCATTTGTCCAGACGAACGGCGTCGTCGGCTTGCTCGGTAGCTTTCACCATAAATCCCCCTGATTACCCTGCATTAACGGAGTGACGCAGGGCTGGTAGCAGCGCAAGGTAGTCGTTCATTGACGGATGTTGCAGGAATGCCTTTTCCTGCTGGCCGGAATCGGGATTACGTACACCCAGACAGTAATGGATGCCGAACGTTTTCGCGGCATCCAGAATCGGTTCGCTGTCATCCACGAATAACGTTCTGGCGGGGTCGAAGCCGGTCTGCTGCTGTACGGCCTGCCACAAGCGCTGATTCTCTTTCGGATACCCATAAGTATGGGTGGAAAGTAATAAATCAAGGTGCTGATCCAGCCCCGTGTGCTCGATTTTTACCGCCAAACTGTGTGGGTGGGCGTTGGTCAGCAGAATTGTCTCTTTACCGCATTCGCGCAGTGCCGCTAAAAACGGCGTAGTGTCATCGCGCAATCGGGCTCGCGTGCCGATATCCGTTGTCATTTGATAGATATCCAGATCGAGACGTTCTGACCAGTAATCGAAACAGTACCAGTTTAGCGTGTGCTGAACGGCTCGGTATTCCTGTTCGATAAGCTGGTGCGCCTGTTCAATGCTGATGCGACGTTTTTCACTGAGCGACTGCGGCACCAGTTGAAGCCAGAAATAGCTGTCAAACGCCAGATCGAGCAGCGTGCCATCCATATCCAGTATCACGGTGTCGATGTCGTGCCAGTTAACGTGGGGATTCATAACGACTCCAGATGTCGCGCCGTGCTATAGGGGTGATGCAGCAGAAGACGCGCAATACAATTGTGACAAGAGTGACGGGAAACTGATTCCGCTAGGTTAGCATAACCGCAGGGCGGGCACGATGCCGTTAGCGGGGGAGCATAGGGCGATTGTCCGGGAACGAATTCGTCATCATATTGAACCGTGAGGCGTAATAGCGCTGAATATCGGTCACTCGCTTCTGGCTTTTACGCATCTTAATGCCCGTCAGAACCGCATTAACGATAAACGTCGCGGAAAAGAGCAGCAGCAGCAGACACGTGCCGAGATAGCGCCAGACGGTAATGACGTCGGGTTCGCTGTGCAGGCTGATATGCTGGGTCCCATTGGCATCGGTATTAAGCTGCGTGATAACGCCTGTGGCATTAAACGGCGTATGCAACAGCATCGCGGAAAGCCGCTGGAGTTCCTGCCACTGATCCGAGGGACGATATTCATTCAGCGGCATCGGCGGGAGAGGGTGGCTAACGAATTGTCGGCCTTCGTCGCTGCGAATCAGGAATCCACCCGGCGGTGGGCTGTTCAGTGAATCTGCCGCGTTATTGATTTCCTGATAGAAGAATTGATCGGTAGAACTGTTGACCAATGACTCCAGCGTTTCTGCGCTGACGGCGGGCAGCACCACATTCATGCCTTTCAGCGTGCCGGAATTGGCGTCTTTTACCAGCGTATTCCAGTTCTTGACGTCGCTCAGGTTCACCAGCGCATTTTTCAGGCGGGAGCAATCGTTTTCCTGCCTGCACAAATCTTGTGTTCTCAGGACAACTTCAGCGAAGTTTTTCATCAGAATCAATCCTGATTTCTGAATCGTAGACGCTAATTGAGAGTTAACCTGACCTTCCTTGTCCGCTTGCGGGTGGAGCTGGCTGTTGACGGATTTCAGCAAGGCAGACGCTTTTTCAATCGTCTCAGATTCCGGTAATGGCAGCGGTGCGGCTTTATTCCAGTAAATAGCGGAACAGTCGAAAGGGCTGAACGCATAGGGCGACGGTGCGGAGACGGGATGAATGCCTGCGGGCACATAGCACATGCCGTTGCCACGGACAGCCAGTGTGTCGCCAATGCGGAGCTGAGCAGTTTCCAGATCGCTGACCTGTGTGACCTGAATACGTTGTGCGCCCTGAAGCCAGGCCAGGCTGAGCTTGAGCGGAAGTTCAAGCGGCACGTTAGTGACGAGCAAAATCAGGCTGAGCAGCGAACCCACGGCCAGCAGCAGATTCCTGCTCCAGCGCTGTAGCGGGAAATGTTTCACTTCATCATGCAGCGACAGGTGCTCTCCCTGACGGATCACCTGTCGGTTGAGATAGATATCGACATCTGTTTTTCGCCCGAGATCCTGCGTGATATAGGGCTGCCAGTGCGGTGGATAAATCAGATCGATATTACCGAGCGAGATGTTGCCGAGCGGCCCCTGATTGGATTCGCCAAACAGACCCAATCCTTGCGGCGTGCCGTGAAGGCAGTGCACATCGCGCAGTTCTTGAGCGGACGGCGATCGGAAAAGCTGCCACAGGCTCCAGCTTGCTAATAATGCTGCGGTACCAATCAGCCAAGGGAGCAGGGCGATAGGGCTATTCAGGCTAATGAACAACAGTAGAAAAGACACGCAGAGCACGGCCGTTTCCTTCAAGCCCCCAGAGTGGTGCATGGCGTGTTCTTCACGCGTTTCCTTACGGATGGTGACCAACTCGGCATGCTCACTGCCTTCCTGACGGATGGAGGCATTCGGGACCGGGACTTCGCTCGGCAGGGGGGCGAGTGGACGATCGTCGAGACACTCGGTTAGCGAGTGTCCATTCAAGGAAATGACCAGCGGGATCGAGCGCGTCTTAATCAGTTCGACGGTGTTATTTTCGGTAATGAACGGTTCCCAACTGGGCGGCAGATGGATTTCTTGTGTATCAATATAGTAGCGCCACTTATTCTGAGCATCGGTGCTCAGGCCATAGCGCGTAATCGTATGGGTGATGGGGTAAACCCGATTACTTTGCAGGGAACGCGGCAGTTTGGGCTGTGCATTGGGCGTATCAAGCGGCGTGGTTTGCTGACTGTTTTCCTGAGCCAGATAACGCTCAATGGCGATCCGTTCATCTTCAGTTAACCGTCGGGGAAGCGATTGCGAAACGGGTAACGGCGGAGCGGATAAGAAACGGTGGCGCATACGGTAGGCCACAAGACCTCCGACAACGATCAGACAGGCAAGCAATATCGCCAATAGGGTAAATATTGTGCTCATGTCATCTCCATTCCAAAACGCGATGCTCCTTGTTCTCGTCTGAGTTTAACAAAATTATACAATCGATGATAACCCGTATGGCATTGTTTTCTTAGATTAATAACGTAATTGTGAGCAGAATTAATCGCATAAGGCGATGATAGTAACAAGCAAAAAATGTCTCTTAAATGAGGATATTCCTATTTTTTTAAAGTTATTGACTTTTTCTGGTGGTTTCTCATACAGGATGTATTCTTGATGTTGCCCACACGTAAATTCATCGTCACGATAGTTGCAGCGAAGGTGACTGTTAACGCACAATGTGAACAGAATCAAAAAAGAATATTTACGATCTCTTCTTATTCAACAGCATGCCATGTTCAGGTTGCGTTAAACGCCGTCTCTCATGCACGTTGGGCTAAGGTGCCGTTCTGGTCGTAACTCTCTGGGGGGCATCAATGAGTCATAACCTGAAAAAACCTAAAATCCTCAAGGTGGAAACGATAGCGCGTTCGCGCTTGTTCAATGTGGAATCCGTCGATCTTGAATTTAGCAACGGGGTTCGTCGGGTTTATGAACGGATGCGTTCAAGCGGCCGACAGGCGGTGATGGTTGTCCCGATCATTGATGATGAACTGCTGTTGATCCGTGAATACGCCGTCGGCATTGAGGAATACGAACTGGGCTTTCCCAAAGGGCTGATCGATCCCGGCGAAACGGTCTTTGAAGCCGCTAACCGCGAACTGATGGAAGAAGTCGGCTTTGGCGCGGAAAAGCTGGAATTACTGGCGACCTTAACGATGGCGCCGTCCTATTTTTCCAGCACGATGAATATCGTGGTGGCTCGCGGGCTGTATCCGCAGAGCCTGGAAGGCGATGAGCCGGAACCGATGCCGCAAGTCCGCTGGCCGGTAGATAACATGATGTCGCTGCTGCAAGAACCTGACTTCCGCGAAGCACGTAACGTCAGTGCGCTGTTTCTGGCCCACGACTGGCTGCGTCGTACACCCCGCTAATATTTAATAAACCAACCTGTTTTTAATAAACCAACATAGCAAAAAAGAAGGCGCAGTTTCCCGCGCCTTCTTTGCTTTGTCTGATGCTATCGAATGCTGGCTAGAATAATTCTTCGCTTTGTCCGTTATCCATCAGCGTGGTGCCGACTTCATGCACTTCGTATTCTTTTGGCTGCGTTCCATCAATGAAGTATTCGGAACGGCTGTTCCCGCCACCGTTAGACAGCTTGCCGCTGCTGCGGTCAATGACCACACTGACGATGCCTGGCGGCGGCGTCAGCGGTTGTTCCGGTACGCCATCCAGCGCGGCTTTCATGAAATCATCCCACGCAGGTTGCGCTGATTTCGCACCGCCTTCATAGCCGGAGATCTGATCTTTGATAACGCCAGATGCACTGCTGGCACCCAGATCGCGACGGTGATCGTCGAAGCCAATCCAGACCGACGTCACCAGATTCGGGCCATAACCGGAGAACCAGGCGTCTTTGGAACTGTTCGTTGTACCGGTTTTACCGCCGATATCACGACGTTTCAACTCACGGCCCGCACGCCAACCCGTCCCCATCCAGCCCGGTTCGCCAAAGACGTTGCTGTTCAGCGCGTCTTTAATCAGGAATGCCAACGGCGTGTTGATCACGTGCGGTGCATAAGGTTGTGCGGCGTTTTGCTGTGCGGCCTCTGGTGTGACGGGCTCCAACTCGGGCTGCGGCAAGCCTAACGGTGGTGCTTCGTTTGATGTGGCAACGTCTTCAACGTTAGTGGTCGCTAACACTGGAGAACGCGGTGTTTCACCGTAGACGAGCGGTAGATTACAGGTATCGCAGACCACTTTTGGCGTCGCGGTAAAGACCGTCCCGCTTACTTCGTTCTCTATCTTGCTAATCAGATAGGGATCGACCAGATAGCCGCCGTTTGCCATGACGGCATAACCACGTACGACCTGTAGCGGCGTAAACGAGGCGGCACCCAGCGCCAGCGATTCGGTATGAACGATATTCTGCGCCGGGAAACCAAAGCGTTGCAGGTACTCCGCCGCATAGTCCACGCCCATCGCACGCATAGCACGTACCATCACCACGTTTTTGGATTGACCCAGACCCTGACGCAAACGGATCGGACCATCGTAGGTTGCCGGTGAGTTTTTCGGCCGCCAGTCAGATCCTGCACCAGCATCCCAACGGGTGATCGGTACGTCGTTCAGAATCGTTGCCAGCGTTAAACCTTTGTCCATCGCAGCGGTGTACAGGAAAGGTTTGATGTTGGAACCAATCTGGCGCAGTGCCTGCGTCGCACGGTTGAATTTGCTTTGGTTGAAGTCAAAACCGCCAACCAGTGCTTCTATCGCACCGTTTTTCGGGTTAAGCGAGACAATCGCGGAGTTGACGTCCGGCACCTGTGCCAGCCACCAATCATCGTTCACTTTACGTACCCAGACCTGCTGGCCTGCCTGTACCACGTCTGTGACGCGTTTCGGCGTTGGCCCTTGCTGCGTATCGGAGCGGTATGCGCGTGCCCAGCGCATACCCGCCATCGGCAGGGCAATACTGCTGCCGTCAGAGAGGATCGCAATCGCGTTGTCCGCCGTGGTGCTGGTGACGATGGCTGGAGATAGCGGGCCGTAGACTGGCAACGCTTTCAGGGCAGCAATCATCTTCGCCTGATCCCAGACGCCTTCGCCTACTTTCCATAGCACTTTGCTCGGGCCGCGGTAACCGTGGCGCATGTCATAGGCGAGGATGTTATTACGCAGCGCATCCTGTGCGGCGGTTTGCAATTTTTTGGTGACTGTCGTGTAGACCTTATAACCGTCGTTATAAGCATCTTCGCCGTAGCGTTTGACCATCTCCTGTCGTGCCATTTCTGCGACATACGGTGCGGAGAACGAAATATCCGGCGCGTGGTAATTCGCGACCAGTTTTTCGTTACGTGCCGCATCGTATTGTGACTGTGTGATGTAGTTTTCATCCTTCATACGCGCAAGGACGACGTTGCGACGGGCAACGGCACGGTCGTAGGAATAGAGCGGGTTGAACGTCGATGGCGCCTTCGGCAGACCGGCGATCATCGCCATTTCGCTTAGCGTCAACTGGTCAACAGGTCGGCCAAAGTACACCTGTGCCGACGCACCAACGCCATAGGCGCGATAGCCGAGGTAAATCTTGTTCAGATAGAGCTCAAGGATTTCATCCTTGGTCAGCAACTGCTCAATACGGATAGCCAGAAACACTTCCTTGATCTTACGAATCAAGGTGCGCTCTGGGCTCAGGAAGAAGTTCCTGGCGAGCTGTTGCGTAATGGTACTTGCCCCTTGAGAGGCATGACCCGATGTGAGCGCGATGGATGCAGCACGGATGATCCCGACGGGATCGACACCGTGGTGATCATAGAAGCGGCTATCTTCGGTCGCGATAAAAGCGTGTACCAATTCAGGGGGAATTTGGTCCAGCTTGAGCGGGATACGGCGCTTTTCACCAAACTGAGCGATCAGTTCGCCATCGGCACTGTAGACCTGCATAGGCGTTTGCAGCCGAACGTCTTTCAGCGCGGTGACATCGGGCAGTTGGGGTTCGATATAACGGTACAAACCATATATCGAGGCAGCTCCCAGCAGAATGCAAGAGACTGCAAGGATGAATAGATACTTTACGAACTTCACCTGGGATTTTCCATTCAGTAGCGTTTGGACAGTTTATAAACAATCGGGCGCTAGTATAAAGGTAAGCCAGCACTGTGGATATGTTTATTGGATAAGGAAATCGGGTTGAACATGGCTTATCACATCTGGCAGGTTGGAGTAGATATACAAAACGGCTTCATGCGCGCGCTGGCGGTTCAACGCCGCCGCGATGGTTGGCAGCTTCGTCACTGGTGGCAATATCCACTACCAGACGATACGTTGCGCTCGGGTAGTCTACACCATACTGAGGCGCTTTGTGAGGCCTTGCGAACATGGAGTCGTTTACTGCCCGGACACATTTCGCTACGGGTGGGGTTCCCTGCTCAACTGATTTTACAGCAGCATTTACCGCTGCCTGACCGGCGTCTACAGGAGCCAGAGCGTAGCCTCTACATCGAAACCATGGCGGCGCGTAAGCTACCGATCAGCAGCGAATCGCTGGCAATAGACTATCGGGAAGACCCGCAGAGGCAGGGGGCGCTGCTGGTGACCGCCGCACGCCGACAGGAGATCGATAAATGGCTGGCATGCCTGAATAACGCAGGGCTGCACCCCGATGTGCTTGAGATCTCAACCTGTGCGCTTCGAGCGATGGCGCAGCGAGCTGGGCTTGACGCTAACCGTCTGTTGCTGCATCGCCTGTTGGATGGCTGGCTGTGGGTCTCTCCGTTGAACCACGCCTTTCACTCAGGCGTGATACACCTTGATGAGCTGAATAACGAGACGGATATCTTATCGGTTGTAAGCACTCGCTATCAGCATGATGTCGATGGCACAGCCTATTACTCTAGCGTCTCGCCTGATTTACCCAGCCAGCAGACCGATGCATTCCAGACGTGGTCGCCGTTAACGGTGTTTCATCACATGCAGCCGCCTCTGCCGAGTTTCCCTTCGGCTTTTGCGATCGCGGGTGGGTTGGCATTGCGTCCTGAGGATGTCTGACTATGCTGCTGATTAATCTTTTACCCTGGCGCAAAACCCAGATGCGCCAGCGGGCACGTCGTTGGTTAGGGCTGCTGTGGCTACAGACGGGGTTGATGCTATGCCTTATCGCCGCGAGCTATCTGTTTTGGCAGCACAGACAGCAACGTGCGCAGGATGAGCTCAATGTAGCGCTGGCCCAGCAACAGCAACTGGCGGCGTTGTATCAGCAAACGCATCAGGCGCGGGAAACACTACGCCGCTATCAGGCGCAAGAACGCGCCGAGGTGATGGTCCGGCATGACAATCGTCGTAGCCTCCACCTGCTCGATCAGCTTGCTGGCATGATGCCCGCGCGTCTGTGGCTGACGGAAATCGCCGACCGTGGCCCGCATCTGCTGCTTTCCGGCGTGAGTGAAAACTATCACGACATCATTACGTTACAGCACGCGTTATTACGCCATGCTTCCGTCGAACGCGTACAGCTGCTGCAGACGTCCCGAGAGCGCGGAGCGAATACCGGGCTGCGCTTTTCCTTTCAGGCCAATTGGCGCGATACCGGCGCTTCCCTGCGGGAGGAAGGCCATGATTAATCCATCGGTTTTGACTGACGTCGTACTGAATCAGCCTGGGCTAGTGAATAAACCGCTCTGGCAGCAGTTGGCGCTTCAATTGGCGTTTGTCGCCGCTGCCGGGCTGCTATCTGGTTGGTTCCTCATTGGTGAAGTTCGCAGGGCCGTGATTGGCATAGAAAAGCAAACCGTTGAGGCGCGTCTGGATAGACAGAACGTCCAGCAAAAGCTCGATGCGATGCCGTTACTGTCGGTGCTACGCGAGCAATTAGCGGAGAAAACCGCGCAAAACGATCCCTTTCAGCCTGACAGGCTGGCACAGCTTATCGTCGAGCCTCTGTCGCAGGCAGGGGCTTCGCTTCTATCCTGGCAGCCCGCTCAGCCTCACGCGGGGGCATCTCATCAGGAACGTTGGCAATTGGCATTTAGCGCGAATTACACGGGCGTGTTGCAGGTGCTTCGTGCGCTGGCGGAGTTACCTTATGTACTGCGAATAACGCAACTGACCGTAAAGCCTGAGGCCGTTCCAACGGAGTCGTCGTCAGAAATACCACGGTTACAGGTTGAGCTGTCGCTAATCAGGCCGGAGGGAATGCCATGAGTCATATCTCGATCCGTATCGCCTTGATGTTGCTCTTCGTATCCCATAGCGTGCAGGCAGAAACGCTCGCAGAACGCATCGACCCTTTTCAGCCTCTGGCTACTACGCGTTGTCTGCCCTCCGCGACATTGTCACCGTGGCAGCTAAAAGGCGTGATTGGCTCTGGCGATCGCTGGATTGGTTGGCTAGCACAGCCGGAGGTTGGTTGGATCAAGCTGACAAGTGGCGAAACGGTTCCCCCAGGGTACTGGCTAGTCAGCCATTTGGATCAATCAGGGGCCAAACTTGTCCCGACAGCGCGTGAGGCAGGCTGTGATGGCCTGCCAGATAGCCTGCTGCTGGTTTCTCCGTTTATCAATAAGTCAGTGGAATAAGTGAAGTCTGCCTGACGACACGTATTTTGAACGCAGTCTTTGGACAATCGTTCTTTGAAAACAACGCTGGCAACAGCATATCTCGATAACAAGGAAGGTTATGAATATGAGGATGTTATGTCGGGTAGTGGCGTGGAGCTGGCTACTTCTTCTCGCCGCGCCGTTTCAGGCCAGTGCGGAAAGTTCGGTATCGATGGCGTTTGAAGACTCACCGATACCTCGGGTGCTACAGGCGTTAGCGGATCACCAGCAGCTCAATGTGGTGATCGCACCGGGCGTGACGGGGAATCTGAGCCTGAGGCTGGCAGATATTCCCTGGCAGCAGGCACTGGATATTGTTTTACGCATGGGGAAGCTCAGCGTCGAGCGTAACGGCAACGTACTGATGGTTTTCCCTGCCGATCACCTGGAGTCCTTGCAGAAGGAACGAGACGAGCGTGTAGCGGAGCAGGCGCAGAAATTGCCGCTGCACAACCTTTCTGTGGCGTTGCAGTATGCTGATGCAACGGAAGTGGCGGCCAGTGTTCTGGCTCAACGTGGGACACTGCTGTCTACACGTGGCAGCGTAACCGTGGATAAACGGACGAATACTTTATTGATTCGCGATACGGAAGAGGCTCTGGCACAGCTCGAACCGTGGGTGAAGGAACTTGATCTGCCCTTAGCACAGGTACAACTGGCGGCGCATATCGTCACTATCAGCAGCGAGCACCTGCAAGCGTTGGGCGTAAACTGGGGACTGGGAGAAGGGGACGCGGCGAACAAGGCGCTCAGGCTGAATAATTTTAACGTTGGCCTGCCTGTGGATACGCCAGCGATCAATGCCGGGTTCCATTTGGCGCGACTGAATGGCCGCCTGCTGGATCTGGAGTTAATGGCGCTGGAACAGGAAAGTCAGGTCGAGATTATCGCCAGCCCTCGCTTGTTTACTGCACACCAGCAGACCGCCAGTATTAAACAAGGCACGGAAATTCCGTATCAGGTTTCCAGCGGTGCCAGCGGATCGACGTCTATCGAGTTCAAAGAAGCGGTATTAGGGATGGAAGTTACGCCGGACATTCTGCGTGCCGGGCGGATTACGCTGAACCTGAAAATCAGCCAAAACATGCCGGGGCAGACGATCAAGCAGGGTGATAATGGTGAAGCGTTAGCGATCGACAAACAGGAAATCCAAACCCAGGTGACGGTCGCTGATGGAGAAACTATCGTTTTAGGCGGCATTTTCCAGCAGCAAAAAAAGAACAGCGACAGACAGGTGCCAATATTGGGTGAGGTTCCTGTATTTGGTCATCTGTTCAGAAACCATACTCAGCAGCATACGCGACGAGAATTGGTCATTTTCATTACGCCGACGCTGATACCCGCGTCATCGTGAGTAAACCCAGGCAGGCTCTGATGTTATACGGTGTTTTTTTTTCGGATTGGGCGCAATATTTTGTCACGTTCGTCGCTTATGAGTTTGACGCTGCGGCGGATTTAGCTTACAAGGGTTAGCGAATTGAGCACTGAAGTGTTGTTCCACCGAAAATGTCGATAAAACATACTACATTGACCACCTGTGGTCGGTGTGACATTTTATTCGGTTGCCAAACTACCCTGAGTCTTGAGATAATTTTTTGTCTGATTCTCGCACTATCGCTCATGAGGTTTCAGTTTAGGTCCCGCCGCTGGGTTGATTGGCGGGGCGGGTTATCATTAACGAATTGTCTTAGTAATACCAAAAAACATGGCAGAGAAACGCAATATCTTTCTGGTTGGGCCTATGGGTGCCGGCAAAAGCACTATTGGCCGTCAATTAGCTCAGCAACTCAATATGGAGTTTTTCGACTCCGATCAAGAAATTGAGCGACGCACTGGGGCTGATGTGGGCTGGGTATTCGATGTGGAAGGCGAAGAAGGCTTCCGCGATCGTGAAGAGAAAGTCATTAATGAATTGACGGAAAAGCAAGGCATCGTACTGGCGACAGGCGGTGGCTCAGTCAAATCACGTGAGACGCGCAATCGTCTTTCCGCGCGCGGCGTTGTCGTTTATTTGGAAACGACAATCGAGAAACAGCTGGCCCGCACGCAGCGTGATAAGAAACGTCCGTTACTTCAGGTTGAAACCCCTCCACGTGAAGTATTGGAAGCGTTGGCGAAAGAGCGGAACCCGCTTTATGAAGAAATCGCTGACGTTACCATTCGGACTGACGAGCAAAGTGCCAAGGTCGTTGCTAACCAGATTATCAATATGCTGGAAAGTAACTAAGAGCATACCTTATCCGCATTGAGCGGATCCTGAACGGGTTGTTTAACGCGCATGGAAAGAATTACCGTAACACTAGGGGAACGTAGTTACCCCATTACGATAGCCGCTGGATTATTTGATGATTCGGCTTCTTTTATGCCGTTGAAAGCGGGGGAGCAGGCCATGCTGGTGACGAACCAGACGTTGGCTCCTCTGTACCTTGACCGCGTTCGTGGTGTGTTGGAAAACAGTGGCGTGCATGTTGATCAGGTTATTTTACCTGACGGCGAGCAGCACAAATCGTTGACCGTATTGGATCAGGTTTTTACCGCGCTGTTGGCGAAACCGCATGGTCGTGATACGACGATTGTTGCCTTGGGTGGCGGTGTTATCGGCGATTTAGCCGGTTTTGCCGCGGCCAGTTATCAGCGTGGCGTCCGGTTTATCCAGGTGCCGACAACGCTGTTATCGCAGGTAGATTCTTCCGTCGGTGGTAAAACCGCCGTCAATCACCCATTGGGTAAAAATATGATCGGGGCGTTCTACCAGCCCGTATCGGTCGTGATCGATCTGGACTGCCTGAAATCTTTACCGGCACGGGAATTGTCATCCGGGCTGGCGGAAGTCATCAAGTACGGCATTATTCTGGATCGCGATTTCTTTCTTTGGCTCGAAGAAAACATTGAAGCCGTGCGTGCGCTACAGCATGACGCGCTGGCTTACTGCATTCGTCGCTGCTGCGAGATTAAAGCGGCGGTGGTTGCAGCAGATGAACGTGAAAGTGGTATGCGTGCGTTGCTCAACTTGGGCCATACTTACGGGCATGCCATTGAAGCAGAAATGGGCTACGGTAACTGGCTTCACGGCGAAGCGGTTGCGGCTGGCATGGTGATGGCGGCACATACGGCACGTCGTCTCGGGCAGTTCTCTGTTGAGGATGTCGAGCGAGTCAAGTCTTTGCTGATCCGCGCTGGCCTGCCGGTAAACGGCCCGACGCAAATGACACCTGAATCCTATCTTCCTCATATGATGCGTGACAAGAAAGTACTGGCGGGTGAATTACGCTTGGTGCTGCCAACGGCGATTGGTCAATCAGAAGTCCGTGGTGGCGTCGCGCATGACATGGTGTTGGCTTCGATAGCTGATTGTCTTGCCTGATGCGTAATGCTATCGGGTGATGAAAGACAATCCGTTATGAAAGACTATCCGTTATGAAAGATAAGTATTAACGACAGACACGCCCTGATGGGTTATGGTTAATAAAATACAATGCGTTACGATTCAATGATTCGCCTTGGCGACCGCGTGGCGAATTCGAGCTTTTTAGTGGGGAGATGTTAAATGGATGAGTTCAAGCCGGAAGATGAGCTGAAGCCTGATACCAGTGACCGTCGACCTACTCGTCAGCAGAAAAGCAGCAACTTCGCGGTACCTAAGATCGCGCTTTCCAGACAGCACCTGATGATTGGCATCGGGATCGTGGTGCTGGTGTTGCTGATCGTAGGTATTGGATCGGCTTTGCAAGCACCTTCTCAGCCACAAACGTCACAGACGCAGAATCAGGCGGGTGGCGAGCGAAATATCGATCTCTCTTCCTCGTCCGCAATGACCCAGAGCGCGCAGCCTTCCTCACCGAGTGAAAGCCCTGCGGCCGTTTCCGGCGAGGCCAGTCATGGTCAAATGCTAGGGCAGGCGTCTTCTCAAACGCCGACGTCGCCTCAGACATTAAGTGCTCCACCGATTTCCGGTACGCCGACGGATGCACAGATTCAACCGCCGGTGGCAGGCCAGCAGCGTATTGAGCTGCCGGGCAATATCACCGATGCGCTGTCGCAACAGCAAGGGCGTGTTAGCGAATTCTCTCAGGGTGCTGCAGGAAACTCGACGCTGCCAACGGCGCCTGCGACGGTTGCTCCAACGGGGAAAACGCCGGCGACCTCATCCGCTAAGAATACGCATAATACGACGCCTGCACACGCTAGCAACGCTAAGCCTGCTGCGAACAGTGCGCCAAAAGCGCCAGTAGCAAGCAAACCTGCGGCTACCGCAAAAGCAGCTCCTGCGGCGGCTGGACAGAACGTCTCCGTACAGAATGCGCCTGCCAGCAGTTTTACGCTGCAACTGAGCAGCGCGTCACGCTCGGATACGCTGAAAGCCTACGCAAAACAACATAATCTTGCCCATTCATGGGTGTATGAAACAAAACGAGACGGAAAATCCTGGTATGTGTTAGTGACCGGAGTCTATGCTTCTTCTGCGGACGCGAAACAGGCGATTGCCGCGTTGCCCGCAGAGGTACAAGCGAAAAAACCATGGGTTAAGCCGATCCGTCAGGTGAAGCAGGACTTGAATAAGTAACACCAATTTTAGCCCTGATGTGCTGTCTGACACAGAGTACAATCCGCGGCTCTGAAACGTATGAGTAACTAACGACGGCATGAAGAAGAACCGCGCTTTTTTAAAATGGGCTGGTGGTAAATATCCGCTGGTAGAAGAAATTCGTCGCTATTTACCCGCAGGAGACTGTCTTATTGAGCCCTTTGTTGGTGCGGGTTCCGTATTTCTGAATACGGAATACGAGCGCTACATACTGGCTGATATTAATAGCGATCTGATTAATCTCTACAATATCGTTAAATCGAATGCAGATGAGTTTGTTGCCGACGCCCGTAAACTTTTTACGGATGAGGTCAACACGTCAGAGACGTTTTATCTACTGCGTGAAGAATTTAATCTTTGCAGCGATGCCTATCGGCGCGCGCTGCTGTTTCTCTATTTGAATCGCCACTGCTATAACGGCCTGTGCCGTTACAACATGCGCGGTGAATTCAATGTTCCTTTCGGGCGCTACAAGAAGCCCTATTTTCCTGAAGAAGAAATTCGCTGGTTCGCCTTCAAAGCGAAAAATGCCACTTTCGTCTGTGAGCATTATCAGGACACGCTGGAAAAAGCAGAGAAAGGGTCGGTCATTTATTGCGATCCGCCTTATGCGCCGCTGTCTGCGACCGCGAATTTTACGGCCTATCACACCAATAATTTCAGTCGTGCCGACCAGCAGAGTTTGGCGCAATTGGCGCGCCGTTTGTCAGCAGAAAGCCAGATTCCGGTACTGATTTCCAATCATGACACGTTACTGACTCGTGAGTGGTATCAGGAAGCTGTGCTGTATGTTGTTAAAGCGCGCAGAACGATTAGCCGTAATATTTTAGGGCGTAGTAAAGTAAACGAGTTATTAGCCCTATATCGGTAATACCGTTTGGGGTAAACAGAGCGCGGTGAATCGGTTAATGCCGTCTGAGAGGCGTCATTAGCCGGGAATAGGTTACCCGCAGGCATTCAGACTTTACCGTTTGGAGAAATGAATGAAACCGTTTTTAATCGCGCCGTCCATTTTGTCGGCTGATTTTGCCCGTCTTGGTGAAGATACCGCTAACGTGTTGGCTGCCGGGGCTGATGTGGTCCATTTTGATGTCATGGATAACCACTATGTGCCAAATTTGACGATTGGCCCACTGGTCCTGAAATCCCTGCGCGATTACGGCATTACCGCGCCGATTGACGTTCACCTGATGGTGAAACCGGTCGATCGTATCATCCCGGATTTCGCCAACGCGGGTGCCAGTTTCATTACCTTTCATCCCGAAGCCACGGATCATCTCGATCGTTCATTGCAGCTGATTAAAGATCACGGCTGCAAAGCTGGCTTGGTGTTTAACCCAGCGACGCCGCTGAGCTATCTCGATTACGTCATGGATAAGCTGGACATCATTCTGCTGATGTCGGTTAACCCTGGATTTGGCGGCCAGTCCTTTATTCCCAGCACGCTGGATAAACTGCGTCAGGTTCGTCGCTTGATCGACGACAGCGGTTACGACATTCGACTGGAAGTCGATGGCGGCGTAAAAGTAGAAAATATCGGCGCGATTGCTGAAGCGGGCGCGGATATGTTTGTGGCGGGCTCGGCTATTTTTGGTCATCCAGATTACCGCGCCGTCATTGATCAAATGCGTAGTGAAATTTCAAGGACGACACATGACTGAATTAACCGCAGTTCGCGGATTGGCTTTTGATTTGGACGGGACGCTGGTTCACAGTGCTCCGGGTCTGGCGGCGGCTATCGATCAGGCCTTAGTGGCGCAGTCGTTGCCTGCTGCGGGCGAAGCCCGTGTCGCAACCTGGATTGGTAACGGTGCGGATGTGATGGTTGAACGGGCGCTGCGCTGGGCTGGCGTTGAGCCAACTGCCGCACGCTTGCAGGAAACCCGCGAGCTGTTCGATAGCTATTATGCGCAGACGGTGGATAGCGGCAGCACGCTGTTCCCGCAGGTAAAAGAGACGCTGGCGCAGTTAGCGCAGCAGGGCGTTCCGATGGCGGTGGTGACCAATAAACCCACGCCGTTCGTTGCGCCGTTGCTGGCAGGATTAGGGATCGGCGACTATTTCTCGCTGATCATCGGTGGCGATGACGTTATTGTGAAAAAGCCACATCCTGCGCCGCTCTATCTGGTACTCGGTAAGCTGGGGCTGCGTGCCAGCGAACTCCTGTTCGTCGGCGATTCCCGCAATGATATTCAGGCGGCACAGGCGGCGAGCTGCCGCAGTGTCGGCATGACGTATGGTTATAACTATGGTGAAGCGATCGAGCTGAGTCAGCCGGATGTCGTTCTGGATCGTTTTGCCGATATTTTGCCCCTGATCGGGCATTCTTCTTCACACAATCAGGAACCCTTAGTATGAGCAAGCCCATTGTATTTAGCGGTGCGCAGCCGTCTGGTGAATTGACCATTGGTAACTACATGGGGGCGTTACGTCAGTGGGTCAACATGCAGGACGATTACGACTGCATCTATTGCATTGTGGATTTGCATGCCATCACGGTACGTCAGGATCCGCAGGCGCTGAGAAAAGCGACGCTGGATACGCTGGCGTTGTATCTGGCCTGTGGCATCGATCCGAAAAAGAGCACCATTTTTGTTCAGTCGCACGTGCCTGAGCACAGCCAACTGAGCTGGATACTGAACTGCTACGCGTATTTCGGCGAATTGAGCCGCATGACGCAGTTCAAGGATAAATCCGCGCGTTACGAAGAGAACATCAACGCCGGTCTGTTTAGTTATCCCGTGCTGATGGCGGCGGATATCCTGCTATACCAAACGAATCAGGTGCCGGTGGGTGAAGATCAGAAGCAGCATCTGGAGCTGAGCCGTGACGTCGGTCAGCGCTTCAACAGCCTGTATGGCGATATTTTCAAAATACCAGAGCCGTTCATTCCGAAATCGGGCGCCCGCGTGATGTCGCTGCTGGAACCGACCAAGAAGATGTCCAAGTCTGACGATAACCGCAATAACGTTATCGGGCTGCTGGAAGATCCGAAAGCGGTGGTGAAGAAGATCAAACGCGCGATGACGGATTCCGATGAGCCACCAGTCGTGCGTTATGACCTGGCGAATAAAGCCGGGGTATCCAACCTGTTGGATATTCTGTCCGGCGTGACGGGAAAAACCATCCCTGAACTGGAGCAGGAATTTAACGGCCAGATGTATGGTCACCTGAAAGGCGCGGTGGCGGATGCCGTATCCGGTATGCTGTCTGAGCTGCAAGAGCGTTATCACCGTTACCGTAACGATGAGGCTTTCCTGCAACAGATCATGCGCGAAGGGGCTGACAAAGCGAGTGCTCGCGCACAGGAAACGCTGAAGAAAGTCTACGACGCTATCGGTTTTGTTGGCCGTCCGTAAGCCTTAATTGCCGTCAGGAGGCTCTCTCCTGACGGTTTCCTGCTACTGCTTATCTAATCCCTGCGAATTGGCCTCTTATCCCCGTGGGATAGGTGCAAACACGTCATCTGGAATCGGGTTTTCAAACGGTGTCTGCTGCAACCTTTCCTGGTGGTCGGCTTTTGCCTGTGCAATCAGTTCGGGCGTGGCCAGCAGATCGATAGCCAGTGAGGCCATTGCTTTCGCTGCGTATTCTGTGCCTTTGTGTGCGGCCCCGGTTTTCCCCTGTGCGACCAACTGCCATGAATGCGCTGGCGTGCCGATGGCGTAAGTGGCGCTGCGAATCTGCACGGTTGGCACAACCCAACTGACCGTCCCCACGTCCGTAGAACCGATGAAAGCATCATTCGGGCTATACAGAGGATAAATTCCGTCATGCAGCGTTAAACCCGGCTGCGGTTTAACGCCGAAACGCGCGTAGGATTCGGCAATGTCTTCGGCGCTCAGCGCGGTCTGGAACATCGCTGCCATTTTGCGGTCTTCGTCATCGAACGGTATCGGGCCGAGCGCCAGCAGATGTTCGTGCATACGTGCTTCCAGCGGCGGGTTCGCCAGCAGATTGGCATCACCGCTGATCACTTCGCTGCTGACTTCGGTTTCCGTCATCAGCGCCGCACCTTCGGCAATTTTCTTCACGCGTTTGACCAACTGGTGCAGTTCCGGCAATTGACGTGCCCGTACGAGGTAACGCACGGTGGCGTTGGCCTGAACGACGTTCGGGGCGTGGCCGCCGCTGTCGGTAATCGCATAGTGGATGCGGGCAGAGGACGGCATGTGTTCGCGCATGTAGTTCACGCCAACGTTCATCAGTTCCACGGCATCCAGCGCGCTGCGTCCCAGATGTGGGCTGCTGGCTGCATGAGCAGCGCGGCCTTTAAAGTGAAAATTCAGTTCGTTACAGGCCAGCGATACTGGGCTGTTAACACCGGTGAAGGTCGCTGGGTGCCAGCAGAGGGCGATATCAACGTCGTCAAAAACGCCTTCCTTGACCATAAAACCTTTGGACGATCCACCTTCTTCCGCAGGGCAGCCGTAAAAGCGGACGGTTCCAGCCAGTGCGTGCTTTTGCAGATAATCTTTCACTGCCGTAGCTGCCTGTAGCGCTGCGGTACCGAGCAGGTTATGTCCGCAGCCGTGGCCGTTGCCTCCGTTTTCCAGCGGCTTTGGTTCAGCGACATTCGCCTGCTGGCTCAGGCCTGGCAGCGCATCGTATTCACCCAGAATGGCGATAATCGGCAGACCTTCGCCGAATTCACCCAGCAGTGCAGTCGGCATGTCGGCGATGCCTTTCGTCAGGCGGAAGCCTTCTGCTTTCAGGATGGCCTCGTGCTGTGCCGCCGAACGATGCTCTTCATAGTTCAGCTCCGGCGTATCCCAGATGCCGTCGCTCAGCGTACAGAACTGCTGCCGCTTGGCGGCAATCAGATCGCAGATCTCTTCCACGTTCTGACGATTAACGGCCGGCAGCGTTCCTTCAGTGTGTGTTGCATTCATGCGTGGTGTGCTCGTTTGATTTTTTTGATGGCGTTGGCGAGGAGCGTGTCACAGCCAGTCAGCCATGACACGCGATTCAGCGATTGGGTAACGCTTAGAGCGGCGTGGTGTCCATGCCGAACCATTTTTCGCTCAGCTTTCTGATGGTACCGTCTTGTTTAGCCTGATCGATTGCCTTATCGAACATGGCTTTCAGCTCAGGATCGCTTTTACGCAGACCAACGGAAGAACCGCTGCCCAGAATGCCGCCGATGAACTGTGGCCCTGGCATCACGATGTTGTCATTGCCCGGTTTGTCCGTTGTACTTTTCAGGTAAGGTGCGGAAGCGATGACCAGATCCACACGGCCTGCTTTCAGATCCAGATCGTGTTCCTGTGTGGTTTTATATTCGCGTACTTTCATTACGCCTTTCAGATATTTATCCAAAAAGGCGCTGGCGATAGAGGCGGACTGCACGCCGATGGTTTTGCCTTCCAGCAGCGGTTTCAGCTTTTCAACCTCTGCCAGTGCTTTTGCTTCATCGGCAGGCTCAATGGAGAAACGCACGCCCGCGTCTGGGAAATCTTTGGCGAGTGAGCTGGATTTCAGCACGGCGAAAGTCTGCCCTGCCTGCGTGTACGGCTGGCTGAAATCGATCACCTCACGGCGTTTTGCCGTAGCGGACATACCTGCGATGATCGCATCATATTTACCCGCGTTCAGCGCAGGAATAGCGCTGGCGAAGGGTTGAACCATGATCTCGCATTTCACCTGCATGTTGTTACACAGCACTTTGTACAGCTCGATCTCCATGCCATCCAGCGTACCGTCTGGTTTGGTGAAGTTATACGGGTGGTAAGCGCCTTCGGTCGCGATGCGGACGGTCGTCCATTTTTTCTCTTCTGCTGAGGCAGTGAATGAGGCAGCCAGCGTTCCTGCCATACACAGCGAGCAGGCGAGCAGTGTGAGTTTTGATTTGATCATATTATTTTTTCTCCCGGCATTTCATACCCGTCATACTTCAAGCTGCTTGTGCGTTGGCTGTCCTTACTCACCCCAGTCACTTACTTTTGTAAGCTCCTGGGGACTCGCGCGGTTGCCGCCTTCACGCAACTTGAATTATTTAGGGTATGTCTATTATAAAATTATGATTCCCATTATTTTCTTACCTCAGGTTGATGTTTATACCTGTGTACGAAATCTGTGGGGTTGTGTTTACCAACTGGCAATAAATTGCCGGAAGCGAGCCGACTGGCTGGCTGTGAAAACGTGTTCCGGCGTTCCCTGTTCTTCAATTTCCCCCTGATGGAGGAAGACGATGCGGTTGGAGACTTCGCGGGCAAAATCCATTTCGTGAGTCACGACCAGCATGGTCATCCCTTCGTCCGCCAGCGTGCGCATGACGCGCAGCACTTCGCCGACCAGCTCTGGGTCGAGCGCGGAGGTTGGCTCATCAAACAACATCACTTTCGGTTCCATCGCGAGCGCACGGGCAATCGCGGCGCGCTGCTGCTGTCCACCGGACAAATGCGCAGGATAGTAGTGACGCTTATCCGCCAGACCGACTTTCTCTAACAGCTGTTCGGCGTGCTCTACGCACTCCGCCTGTGGACGCTTTAAGACGTGCACGGGCGCTTCGATGATGTTTTCTAGCACAGTCTTGTGTGACCAGAGGTTAAAATTCTGGAACACCATGCCCAACTGAGTGCGAATTCTGTCGATCTGTTTGAGGTTCGACGGGCGGTTCTGCCCTTTGCGGTTCGGCTTCATTTCAATTGCTTCTCCGCCGACGATAATCTCGCCCTGATCGGGAAGCTCAAGCAGGTTGCTACAGCGCAGCAGCGTCGATTTACCTGAACCGGACGATCCCAGAATTGAGATGACTTCCCCCTGATTGGCCTCAATCGAAATCCCTTTCAGGACGTCCAGAGAGCCGAAGCTTTTATGAATGTTGCGCAGGCTAATGGCGGGTGTCGTCATTGCAGATCTCCTAATTTCTTAATTTTTTTCGCTGCCGGTTGCGCACCCGGCGCACGGAGATGAGGGGTAAGCGTAAATTCTGTCCACATCAGTAAACGTGTCAGAATAAGGTTAATAAACAGATAAATAGCACCGGCGACCAGGAACACTTCAAGCGCTCGGTAAGTTTCCGCGATGAGGCGTGCAGCGATCCCAGTGATTTCCATCAGCGTGATGATGGAAGCCAGCGAGGTCGACTTGACCATCGAGATCAGCTCATTACCGTAAGCGGGAAGCGCCTGACGGATTGCCAGCGGAAAAACGATACGCTTGAAAATCATGAACGACGGCATGCCGCAGGCGCGTGCAGATTCGATCTGGCCCACCGGAACGGACTGCAATCCGCCACGGATAATTTCACTGGCATAGGCACCGGTACACAGGCTGAGCGACAGCAGGGCGCACCAGTGCGGCTCCCGCAGGAATGGCCAAAGCATACTTTCCCGAACCCAAGGGAATTGCCCCAGCCCGTAGTAAATCAGGAACAGCTGAACCAGCAGCGGCGTACCGCGGAAAAACAGCACGTAGGTTCGGGCAATGGAGCGCAGGACGGCAAGGGATGACAGCTGCATCAACGCCAAGCCTAGCGCCAGAAAGAAGCCCAGAAAGACCGAGCTGACCGCCAGTTGCAGGGTTAACGGAATACCGGGAATAATCTCCAGAAACGTTTCGTACAGAAAAGGAAAATCCATCAGCGTTTCACACCCCGGGAATAATGAGACTCAGCACGGCGCATAATCCAGCCGGAACAGATTGAAATAGCCAGATACAGCAGCGCGGCCGCCATGAAGAAATCAAACGGTTTGCCAGTAGAGCCTGCGCCAGTTTGCGCCTGCGTCAATAGTTCAGCGACGCCGGTAACGGAAACCAGTGCGGAGGTTTTCAACACCAACTGCCACACGTTGCCGAGTGGGGGGATCGCGTGGCGCAGCAGGAGCGGTACGATGATGCGGCGCAGACGCAGTAACGTTGGCATACCGCAGGCTTTGGCGGCCTCAATTTCCCCTTTGGAGACGGCGTAGAACGCGCCGCGATAGACTTCCGTCTGCTGCGCGCCGGAGGAAATGCCGACGGCGATTACCCCTGCGAGGAAGCCAGGAAAGCCAAAGAACTCATTGCTGCCAAACAGTTTGGCGAGCAGGGTTAACGCAGAGCTGCCGCCGAAATACAGCAGGTAGATGATGAGTAGGTCGGGGACGCCACGGATGAGGGTGGTGTAGCCGTCAGCCAGATAGCGCACGGGGCGATTGCCGCAAATTTTTGACCAGGCACCGATCGTGCCGATCACCGCCCCCAGCAGGAAGCCGCCGATCGCCAGTGCGAGCGTCATTCCTGCCCCGATTAGTAATAATTTCCCCCAGCCATGTTCACCAAAACTGATGAGCTGCCAGAAAGTAACGTCTTCCACAAGTGACTCCAAACTGCTTGCTTATTGTTCTGCTGAACAGAACTGTTTTTGTGATGAGAGGACTACATACTCCGTTCAGGAACGAAAGTAGAAATACGTAATGACGCGATGTATCACCCTTCGATATGTACTCATTCGATGAGGCACTAATTTCGATAAACCACGATGGCTTGACGATGAAATCGGTTCGATAGGAACGATTCAGAGGTCGTGCCGCGAATCTATTAAAAAGCTAAGCAATAGTCGGGCCACGTTTTATGTAAACGATTATTGATTATTTATTCATATAGTCTGCTTATTAATGGGTTTTGTTTTAGTCAAAATAAGGCAGATGTGGCCTGCGGTAAAGCATTAAAGTGACATTTTGTAAGGGAGTATGTTCAAAATAGTGCATTGTTATGCTATCTGGCGGGGCATTGCATTATGATGGTGCAATAACCGCTATCCGGCAGAGCGGATAGCGGGTGAGTAGGGCGATAGGGAGAGAATTATGCTGTCTGGTCAGAGAACCAGCTCAATTTTTCCCGCAGCCCGACAACGTTGCCGATGATGATCAAACTCGGGCTGCTGGCCTGCTGCGCTAATTCGCTCAGTTGGGAGAGCTGTCCACTCAGAACGCGCTGTTTGGTTGAGGTGCCGTTTTCGATAATCGCAACAGGCACGGTTTCCGGTAACTGCTGTTCGATGAGCTTACTTTGAATGTGCTCAGCCTGCTGAAGGCCCATGTAAAACACCAGCGTCTGTTTTTCCGCTGCGAGGCTGGACCAGTCCAGATCGGTGTCGTGCTTGACGTGTCCGGTGATCAGCCTGACGCCCTGCGAGTGATCGCGATGGGTGAGTGGGATACCGCTGTAGGCTGAGCAGCCCGACGCGGCAGTAATACCGGGGACGACGGAGAACGGTATGCCCGCCTGTTGCAGGTATTCCAGCTCTTCGGCACCACGGCCGAAGATAAAGGGGTCGCCGCCTTTCAGCCTGACGACCCGATGACCGGCGCGTGCCTTTTCTTCCAGCAACTGATTGATTTGATCCTGAGGAACGCTGTGATAGCCAGAGGCTTTGCCGACGAAGATTCGCTCGGCGTCACGGCGTGACAGATTGAGAATCTCTTTCGATACCAGTCGATCGTAAACGACGATGTCGGCCTGCTGGAGATGCTGTAGCCCTTTCAGCGTCAGTAATCCTGCGTCGCCCGGCCCGGCGCCGACCAGCGTCACCTCACCCCGGTCATCAAGCGGCGCGGAGAAAAGCAGTTCCGTCAGTTGGTTAACGCTTTGGCTATTGTCGTTTGCCAGCGCCTGCGCCAGCCGATCGTGTACGAAGAGCTTTTCCCAGAAGCGACGGCGCGCGCTCATATTGCGGAACCGGCTTTTGACCCGACTGCGCAATTCGCCTGCGTATGTCGCCAGCTTACCGAGATTTTGCGGCAGAATACTTTCCAGTTTTTCCCGCAGTAGTCGAGCCAATACCGGTGCGGCACCGCCAGAAGACACCGCGACCATCAGCGGTGAACGATCAATGATCGACGGCATAATGAAGCTGGCGCGTTCTGGTGAATCCACTACGTTACAGAAAATCCGGCGTTCACTGGCGCTGGCATAGACATGGTTATTGACGTCCTGATCGTCGGTGGCGGCAATCACCAGCCACACCTTGTCCAGTAACGTGGGATCGAAGGTGCCGTGTACCAGTGTTAATTGAGCATCCTGCTCCCACGCTCGAAATTGATCGTTAAAATCGAGCGCATTGACGGTAATCACTGCGCCAGCATCCAGCAATAGCCGGGCTTTACGCTCGGCTATTTCACCCCCTCCTACCAATAGACAAGGTTTATCGTGCAACTGACAGAATATTGGCAGGTAATCCATGTAACGCCTCTTGAAAGCTCAGGTTATTAGGGTAATGGTTGGCTATTATCAACCGCGATGTCACGGTCTGCGATAGATATTTGCACATTACCGTTTGTTACCTGAGTATCATAAGCTGCAACAGAATAGGCTCCATCCTCCAGACAGAAGCCATCATAAAGGCGGAAATGCTGTTTTTTCAATGGGCTTGCGACCCAAAGATCGTCCTGATGCTCGCCCACTATCCCGCGACTTAATACGCTCGCCTGCGCGAACGGATCGATATTGCTGATGGCGTAAACCTGCTGATCGTTACGTGGGCGGAACACGGCAATCTGTTGCTGCTCGACGAGGGCGCAAACGCCAGTGCCGGGCAGGATGTCGTCTAACTTACATACGGTTGTCCACTGGCTCATGCGCTTTCCCCTTCCAGTTCAATCTGTTTCACCGGAATGCGCTCGGCAGGGCGCGCCGGACGGTGTTGTTGACGTTCACCCACCATTTGCACATTCGGGTCACGTTCTGGGCTGTTAATGAAGTGAGCAAAGCGTTTCTGTGCTTCAGGATCTTCCAGCGTCGCCTGCCATTCGCAGATATAGCCTTCTCGCAGCCGTGCGATATCGGCTTCAAGCTGATCGTTAATGCCCAGCTTGTCTTTCACAATCACATTGCGCAGATAGTCGATGCCGCCTTCGAGGTTATCCAGCCAGACGGACGTACGCTGGAGCTTATCGGCCGTACGGATGTAGAACATCATGAAGCGGTCCAGATAGCGGACTACCGTTTCGCGGTCTAAGTCGGCTGCCAGCAGATCGGCGTGGCGTGGTTTCATCCCGCCGTTACCACATACATAGAGGTTCCAGCCTTTTTCGGTGGCGATAATCCCCACGTCTTTACCCTGTGCTTCTGCACATTCCCGCGTACAGCCGGAGACGCCAAATTTCATTTTGTGTGGGGTGCGGATACCTTTGTAGCGGTTTTCTAATTCTACGCCAAAGCCCACGCTGTCGCCGACACCAAAGCGGCACCAGGTGCTGCCGACGCAGGTTTTCGCCATACGTAACGCCTTGGCGTAAGCGTGGCCAGTTTCAAACCCAGCTTCGATGAGCTGAGCCCACACGTCAGGCAGATCGTCTTTCTGTACGCCAAAGAGCGCCATGCGCTGAGAGCCGGTCATTTTGGTGTACAGGTTGTATTGCTTCGCGATGCGACCAATGGCGATCAGGCCATCCGGTGTGATTTCCCCGCCTGCGGAGCGTGGGATCACGGAGTAGGTGCCGTCTTTCTGAATATTGCCGAGGAAGTTATCGTTGGAATCTTGCAACGGCGTGTGCTGCGGTTTGAGAACGTACTCGTTCCAGCAGGAAGCCAGCAGGGACGCAGCAGTCGGTTTACAGACCTCACAGCCGTAGCCTGAACCGTGTTTCTCCAGCAGTTGATCGAACGTTTTGATTTTTTCGATTTGGATCAGGTGGTACAGCTCTTGGCGCGAATAGGCGAAGTGTTCACACAGGTGATTATTGACTTCGATCCCCTGCTTGCTGAGTTCCGCGTTCAACACCTGCGTAAGTAGCGGGATACAGCCGCCGCAGCCCGTACCGGCTTTGGTGGTTTCCTTAAGCGCCGCGACGGTATGACAGCCGCCGTTAATCGCTTTGATGATATCGCCTTTAGACACGTCGAAGCAGGAGCAGATTTGCGCACTTTCCGGCAGAGCATCGACACCCAGCGTCGGTTTCGCACTGCCAGCGGATGCAGGAAGAATCAGTGCTTCAGGAGAATCTGGCAGCGGGATCTTGTTCAGCATGAATTGCAGCAGGTTGCCGTAATCCCGCGTGTCGCCGACCAATACGGCACCGAGCAGCGTTTTATTATCGGCACTGACGATCAGACGTTTGTAGGTTTCTTTATTTTCATCCAGCCACATGTAGCTGCGAGAGCCCGGCGTATGGCCGTGTGCGTCGCCAATCCCGCCGACATCGACACCCATCAGCTTGAGCTTGGCGCTCATGTCGGCACCCTGGAATCGGTTTTCATGCCCTAACAGGTGGTCGACGGTAACCTGCGCCATCTTGTAACCGGGTGCGACCAGCCCAAATGGACGGCCCTGCCAGGCGGCACATTCGCCGATAGCGTAGACGTCTGGGTCGGAGGTTTGGCACCAGTCGTTAATCGCGATACCGCCGCGTGGGCCGATTTCCAGCGCACACTGGCGCGCCAGTTTATCCTGTGCGCGGATACCGGTAGAGAACACGATAAAGTCGACTTCCAGCGTGCTGCCGTCGGCAAACACCATCGTCTTGCGGTTTTCCAGACCGGAATGCTGAATGGCCTGCGTATTCTTGCTGGTGTGCACACGCACACCCATGTTTTCAATCTTGCGTTGCAGCAGGGCACCACCCTGTGCATCCAACTGTTCGGCCATGAGCACGGGAGCGAACTCAATGACGTGCGTTTCCACGCCAAGGTGTTTCAGTGCGCCAGCGGCTTCCAGACCTAATAGACCTCCGCCGATTACCGCGCCGCGTTTGCTGCGGCGTGCGCAGTTTTCGATGGCGTTCAGATCTTCAATCGTGCGGTACACGAAACAGTCTTGCCCGTTTGATCCTTTGATTGACGGGATCCACGGATAGGAGCCGGTGGCCATGATTAACTTGTCGTAATACACGGTACGGCCGGAATTGGAGTGAATGGCTTTTTCACTGCGGTTGATGGTGATGGCGCGTTCACCGAGCAGGACTTTAACGCCATTTTTTTCGTAGTAGCCTTCGCGTACTAAAGAGAGCTCTTCTACCGTGTGGTGTGCGAAGTAAGAAGAGAGGTGGACACGATCGTAGGCGACGCGGGGTTCTTCACAAAAAACGGTAATATCGTAGGTGGACGTTGGGGCCTTATCCAGCAACTCTTCGATAAAACGGTGGCCAACCATCCCGTTACCGATAACAGCGAGTCTGACTTTGTTCATTTTTGCCTCAAAATTGCTTCTTCTGAGGTTACCTTATCGCTCCACCGTGGGCGCTTATTGATGTACATCAAATTGTCTTTTATATACTACTTTATGAGTATCTTGCTGATTTTGCTTATTTTTTCTTAAGCCTTGGTTTTTGTTGGGGTTTTAGCGACTGACAAAAATGAGACCTATAGCACGCTTTTGGTCAGAAGCCGACTGGTTAGCGGCCAATCTGCTATCAGAGTAATCGTCCCTCTCGTCAATCATTCACGTTCCTGAGCGTTTAAAAATAAAACTAAGGGATTATCCATTTGTTTAATAAGGATATGAAATTTTCTGGTGATAATGCTCACAGGTTTGTGTGCAATTGCACAGTTATCGACGACATAATTTCGTCATATGGAAGAAATTGCCTAATGACTAACGGCGTCGCAACCTTAATAATTGAAAATAAAACGGCATTTTTTTTTAATTAGCACGCTATTTCTTTTCTGTGATGTTGATCGACTTATGAGGCCGTACCAGAAAGATAGCGATGTTTTTTATCGACAGGACCAACACAGTTAGTGAAGTTATTCTTTAATTATTTATGTGGCTTACATTCGTCATCGTGTACATGAGTTGTGTTAAACATCAAGGCAGGTAACAACGTGAAAATAGAATCAATTGATGTCACCGTCTTCACTTATCCCACACGCCGGGTTTCCGACAGTGCGGGTCATTCACACCCGGGAGCCGAGAATCAGGCCAAGATGGCGCTGTTAACCATCACGGCAGATGACGGCCAAAAAGGTTACGCTTTCGCTCCGCCGGAAGTGATTCGTCCTCATATCGTTAATGCTTTCTTCCGCAAAGTGCTGATCGGGCAGAACCCGTTCGATCGTGAGCGCCTGTGGCAGGATCTGGTGCACTGGCAACGCGGTAGTGCCAACCAACTGACCGACCGTGCGCTGTCGATTGTGGAATCCGCACTGTGGGATCTGCAAGGTCGCGTGCTGAATATGCCGGTGCATAAACTGCTCGGCGGCTATCGTGAAAAAGTCCCTGCTTACGGCAGCACCATGTGTGGTGATGAGCTCGAAGGTGGCTTATCTACGCCAGAGGAATACGGCCAGTTCGCAGAAAAGCTGGTGCAGCGCGGCTATAAAGCCATCAAGTTGCATACCTGGATGCCGCCGGTGTCATTCGCGCCTAGCCCGAAGATTGACGTACAAGCCTGTGCGGCAGTACGTGAAGCGGTCGGCCCGGATATCTGTCTGATGCTGGATGGTTACCACTGGTACAGCCGTAGCGATGCGCTGTACATCGGCCGTGAACTGCAAAAGCTCGATTTCACCTGGTTTGAAGAGCCGATGGAAGAACAGAGCATGGCGTCTTACAGCTGGCTGACCAAGAGCCTAGATATCGATGTCATCGGGCCGGAAAGTCTGTCAGGAAAATACTTTAGCCGTGCTGACTGGGTTAAAGAAGGCGCATGCGACATTTTACGTGCGGGCGTGCAGGGCGTGGGCGGTCTCTGGCCGTGTATGAAGGTCGCGAGCCTGGCTGAATCCTTCGGTATGGACTGCGAAGTTCACGGTAACGGTGCGCCAAACCTCAACGTCGTTGGGGCGATCAAAAACTGCCGCTGGTATGAGCGCGGGCTGCTGCATCCTTTCCTCGATTATGACGAACCTGCTGCGTATCTGAATTCGATTGTCGATCCGATGGACAACGAGGGCTTTGTGCATCTGCCGCAACGTCCGGGGCTGGGAGAAGATATTAATTTTGACTGGATTGAGGAGCATACCCTAAGTAAAGAATAGCTTTGTGTTCTATATGAATAGTTTTTTTCGATCTGAAAGATAGCCTTACCTAAAAAATAAAAAGTTGTCGTCTTCCATGCTCCCACACCTTGGAGAATAATGATGAAAGCACGAGCAATACTCCGTACCCTGCTGTTAGGTTCACTCTGCATGGCCGCCACGCCGGCCATTCTATCGGCAAAAACCCCTGACGATCAGCTGATCGTGGGGATGAACATGAACAACATGCTCTCACTCGATCCGGCCGCCATGACCGGTAACGAAGTGGTGGGCATTATCGTCAACCTCTATGACTCGCTGGTGGTGCTGGATCCCGCCAATCTGAGTAATATCCAGCCTTCTCTGGCGAAAAGCTGGAGCGTCAATGAGGCGGGCAACGTCATTACCTTCAATCTGGTGGATAACGCCAAGTTCCATTCCGGTAACCCCGTAACGGCGCAAGACTTCGCCTGGTCGATGAAGCGTCTGCTTAACCTCAACATGGCACAGGCCACGACGTGGAAATCCTACGGCTTCACCGCGGAAAACGTGGAGAAAATGATCCGCGCCAAAGACGCACACACCGTTGAAATCGAACTGCCAAAACCGAACGATCCAAAACTGGTGCTCTACTCGTTGGCGACGCTGGGTAGCGGTTCCGTGCTGGACAGCAAAACGGTTCTGCAGCATGAGAAAAACGGTGACTGGGGTAATGGTTGGCTGACCACGAACGAAGCCGGATCTGGCCCGTTCAAGCTGGACGTGTGGCAGGCGAAAGACGTGCTGCGCATCAGCAAGGTTGAGAACAACTGGCAGGGCGACGCGAAAATGCGCCGCGTGATTTTCCGTCACATGACCGAGTCACAGGCGCTGCGCCTGATGATTGAAAAAGGCGATATTGATGTTGCCTCTGGGATGTCGGTGCCGGATATCAATGCATTGAAACAAGATAAAGACGTTGTGGTTGATGAGGTGAAAAAAGGCACGCTGTACTACGTTGCAATGAGCCTGAAAAACGAATACTTCGCTAAACCGAAAGTGCGCGAAGCGGTTCGTTACCTGATTGATTACGATGGCGTCAATAAGACGGTAATGCCTGGCTATGGTTTCTATCATCAGCGTCCTATCCAGAAAGGGATGGATGCGACGCTGCCGGATCCTGGCTACAAGCTAGATGTGCCACGCGCCAAGGCGTTGCTGGCCGAAGCGGGCTACCCGAATGGATTTGAAACCACGCTGCGTGTCCTGTCCGATCAGCCGTTCCTGAATTTGGCGACGTCGGTACAGTCCACGCTGGCACAGGCGGGCATCAAAGCCAAAATCATCTCCGGCACCGGTAATCAGGTTTACGGCGCGATGCGCGATCGTAACTTCGATATGCTGGTCGGTCGCGGCGGTGGCGGCGTCGATCCGCATCCTCACTCCAGCCTGCGTTCTGTTGTCTATAACCCAGATAACAGCGACGAAGCCAAACTGACCAACTTCCAGGGCTGGCGCACCTCTTTCTACGACAAACCTCTGAACGACATGATCGATCAGGCGCTGTTGGAGAAAGATCCTCAGAAACAGAAGCAGATGTATATCAACGTGCAGAATCGCTATGAAGAACTGTTCCCGGCCATCATTCCGGTGTCGCAGATGATCGATTCTGTGGTGTTGCGTAAGGACGTGAAAGGCTATGTGCCGCATCCGTCTTCTACGACGCATCTGCGTGAGGTGTATAAGCAGCGCTAGTGTCCACACGTTAAACCGGATGATTAGTCGATACGTTCCCGGCTAATCATCCCGATCAGATACGTTAAAAAGAGATGACCGCGTGAGTGGTGATTTGCTGTCGCCGTTCACCGGGATATCAGGAGAAAGAACATGGTTTTCTCTGATTGGATCAAGCCGGGTGGAGTATTGCGTCGTTTGGCAAAACGTCTGTTTCAGGTCGTCGTCACGCTGTTCGGGTTATTAATCCTGACCTTCGTGATCGGCCGCGTGATGCCAATCGATCCAGTCCTGGCTATTGTCGGACAGGATGCCGACCAAAGTACCTATCAACAGGTTTACCAACAGCTGGGGTTGGATAAGCCGCTGTATGTGCAGTTCTTTATTTACTTCAATTCACTGATGCATGGGGATTTGGGCAATGCCCTCCTGACCGGGCGACCGGTCGTGGATGACATTATCCGCGTTTTCCCTGCCACCATCGAGCTTGCCACCATGGCGATTATCGTGGGTGCCGGTCTGGGCGTGCCATTAGGCGTGCTGGCGGCGGCGCGACGCGGCAAGTGGGCGGATTATGTGGTGCGTTTTATCAGTCTGGCCGGTTATTCCACGCCAATATTCTGGGTCGGGATGATGGGGCTGCTGGTGTTCTACGCTTGGCTAAACTGGGTGGGCGGTGCCGGACGGGTTGATATGGCCTACGACGGTCTGGTGGAGAACCGTACCGGCCTGCTGCTGGTGGATTCGCTACTGGCGGGCGAGTGGGAGGTGTTCCGCAGCGCGCTGAACCATCTGGTGTTGCCCGCCACGATTCTCGGTTTCCACTCGCTGGCCTATATCAGCCGTATGACGCGTAGCTTCATGCTGGCGCAGCTTTCGCAGGAATACATCATTACCGCGCGAGTGAAAGGGTTGTCTGAGTTCCGCGTTGTCTGGGCGCACGCGTTTCGCAATATTCTGGTTCAGCTTCTGACGGTAGTGGCGCTGGCGTATGGCTCGCTGCTGGAAGGGGCGGTACTGATCGAAACGGTCTTCTCATGGCCAGGCTTTGGTTCCTATCTGACAGGCAGCCTGCTGCTGGGGGATATGAACGCGGTTATGGGATGTGTGCTGCTAGTCGGGTTGATCTTCGTGACGCTTAACCTGCTGTCGGACATGTTGTATCAAATCTTTGATCCGAGGACGAACGCATGAATATTTCCTCTGAGCCGCCGGTCAGCCGTGAATCGGTAATGCGAACACCACCGGAAAAACGTGTGAGCCGCCTGCGGCTACGCGGTGCGCGAATCGGCGGGTTTCTCTTGACGATGATGCGCAATCCGCTGACCGCGATTGGTTCTGCGATTGTGCTGATGTTGATTCTGGTCGCCATCTTCGCCCCGTGGATTGCCACGCACGATCCGCTGGTACAGGATTTGGCTAATGCGTTACAGGCTCCGAGTGCGGCGCATTACTTTGGCACCGATGAGTTTGGGCGCGATGTGTTTAGTCGTCTGGTCTATGGTTCACGCATCACGCTGTATATCGTGGCGCTGGTGTCGGTCACCGTTGGGCCTATCGGGCTGGCGCTGGGTGTCGTTGCAGGGTATTACGGCGGCATCGTCGATACCATCCTGATGCGTATCACCGATATCTTCATTTCGTTCCCTAGCCTAGTGTTGGCGCTGGCGTTCGTTGCGGCGCTTGGCCCGGGTCTGGAGCATGTGGTGATTGCGATTACGCTGACGGCCTGGCCGCCGATTGCCCGTCTGGCAAGGGCGGAGACGCTGTCACTGCGTCACGCGGACTTTGTTTCTGCCGTGAAGCTGCAAGGCGCATCCTCTATCCGTATCCTGCTGCACCACATTGTGCCGCTGTGTCTGCCGTCGGTGATTATTCGTATCACGATGAATATGGCGGGCATCATTCTGACAGCGGCGGGTCTGGGCTTTCTGGGGTTGGGGGCACAGCCGCCCGATCCTGAATGGGGCGCGATGATCTCTGCGGGTCGTCGTTACATGATGGAGTGCTGGTGGTTAGTAACTATTCCGGGGCTGGCGATTTTAATTAACAGCCTGGCGTTCAACTTCCTTGGAGACGGCCTACGTGACATCCTCGATCCCAGAACTGAATAAGTCTTCTCAACGTGCGCCGGGAAGCTCGCCCCTGATGGAAGTGGAAAATCTGCGGGTAAGCTTCGTGAACCGTGGTGCTGTGACGGATGCCGTGCGCGGCGTCTCCTTTACGCTGGGCTGTGAAAAGCTGGCCATTGTCGGCGAATCGGGCTCCGGTAAATCGACGGTCGGCCGTGCGCTGTTGCAGTTGCATCCGCACAGCGCGCGGATTACGGCGGATAAACTGCGCTTCGGCGATACCGACCTGCTGAAAGCGGATGAGGCGCGGATGCGTCAGATCCGCGGCAAGCGCATCTCCATGATTATGCAGGACCCAAAATATTCGCTGAATCCGGTGGTGTGCGTTGGCGATCAGATTGCCGAAGCCTATCTGGCGCACCATCGGGTGTCGCACCGCGATGCGAAGGAAAAGGTCATGGCGATGCTAGACGTGGTACGTATTCGTCAGCCAGAGCGCGTATACAATCTGTACCCTCATGAGATCTCGGGCGGACAGGGGCAGCGCATCATGATTGCGATGATGCTGATTACTGAACCTGAAATTGTGATTGCCGATGAACCGACCTCCGCACTGGATGTGTCCGTGCGACTGCAAGTGCTAGCGATGCTGGACGATCTGGTCAGCGAGCGCGGTCTGGGGCTGATTTTCATCAGCCACGATATCAATCTGGTACGTAGCTTCTGCGATCGGGTGTTGGTGATGTATGCCGGGCGCGTCGTGGAATCCATTGCCGCCGCCGATCTGGACAACGCGCAGCATCCGTACACGCGTGGGCTGCTGAATTCGCTGCCGGATATCGACCATCGACGCCCGCGTTTGCCGGTGATGAATCGCGATCCAGCCTGGATCAATGGATAAAGGGGATAATCATGGCAACTGAAGCAATGAGTCAGCGCAAGCCGATGATCGAAGTGAATAACCTGAATCTCTCTTTTGGGCAGGGCAGCACGTCGAATCAGGTATTGTACGATGTGAATCTTACCGTCAACGACGGCGATATCTTTGGTCTGGTGGGGGAATCGGGTTCCGGTAAAACCACAGTGCTGAAGTGTCTGGCCGGGCTTTTTAATCATTGGGAAGGCACGCTGCATATTGACGGGAAGAAACTGGCACACCGAATCGATCAGGCGCGTTGTCGCCGGGTGCAGATGGTGTTTCAGGATCCGTACGGATCGCTGCATCCTCGTCATACCGTGGAGTCGATTCTGGAAGAGCCGCTGTCGATCCACCGCTTTGACGATCGTGACGATCGTATCGATACCTTGCTGGAGAAGGTGGGGCTGGGAACGCACTTCCGCCGGCGTTATCCGCACCAGCTTTCGGGTGGACAGCGTCAGCGTGTGGCGATTGCCCGAGCGCTGATTCTGGAGCCGAGAGTTCTGCTGTTGGATGAGCCGACGTCGGCGCTGGATGTGTCGGTGCAGGCGGAAATTCTCAATCTGCTAACGGAGTTGCAGCAGCAGGAAAAGCTGACCTACCTGATGGTGACGCATGACTTGGGCGTGATTTCCCACCTGTGCCATAAAGTGGCGGTGATGCAATACGGTAAGATACTGGAAACGTTGGAAACCGACGACCTGACCAGCGATATGCCGAAGGATGCCTATACTTCCATGCTGGTGGACGCCAGCCGTCAGTACAGCCGCGATCTGGCGGTGCGTTCGGAGCGCATGGGCTAGGTACTTATGGACTCGTCGCGCTGCGCGATAATCATCATGATGAGGGCCGAGCAATCGGCCCTTTTTCTATCTTGGGCACAGGTTTTTGCTCACAGTTGGTTACGAACAGACTTTTATACGTAAAAAAAGGTAAATGGGTAGCGTTGAAGAGTGCGGATACTTACAATCATTACGCTTTCTGTAGTCGGCCTCTTCAAAAAGGAATTCTCATGTTCAAACGTACTCTGGTTGCTGCGGCAGCCCTTATTTCACTGACGGCATTTTCTCCCGCCTTTGCGGCTTCCGACGCCACCACGCGTGTGCTGTTGACGACGTCTGCGGGCAATATCGAACTGTCTTTAGATAATCAAAAGGCACCAGTTTCGGTAAAAAATTTCGTCGAGTACGTTAACAACGGTTTTTATAACGGGACGACATTTCACCGTGTGATCCCTGGCTTTATGGTGCAGGGCGGCGGCTTTTCTGGCGAAATGAGCCAAAAAGCGACGAATGCGCCGATCAAGAATGAAGCCGATAACGGTTTACGTAACCAGCGCGGCACGATTGCGATGGCGCGCACGTCTGATAAAGACAGTGCGACCAGCCAGTTCTTTATCAACATCGCGGACAATGCGTTCCTCGATCATGGCCAGCGTGATTTTGGCTATGCCGTGTTCGGTAAAGTAGTGAAGGGCATGGACGTCGTGGATAAGATCTCTCAGGTGCCAACGAAGAATGTCGGGCCTTACCAGAACGTGCCGACCACGCCAGTCGTGATTCAGTCCGCGAAAGTGCTACCCGGATTGGCAAAATAGATAAGCAAAGAACCGAGAATACGACAAAGGCCACTGATGTGGCCTTTTAGCATTTTACTCTGCTATTCCAGTAGCACCGTTTTATTCCAGCGCGTTGGCCATCTGCTGTAGCCAGGCATCTACGCCAGTGCTCGGTACGTTCAGCTGACGGTAGGTCGCGGTTGCAACGGGATAGCCGCCGACGTCTTCCTGGCTGTTCACGAAGCCACCTTTCCGCTGTTTGAAATTCTCCACGATACGTTTATCAACGGCATCACGATCTTTAGGGCGTGCGCCTGCGCCTTGCAGTACTTGATTAGTGACGGCGCTGGCCGGTGATGCCGTTAAGCCTGCTGGCCAAATAGGGGACACTTTAAGTAAATTAATCCCGCTGCCTGACGTTTGCGGTGCCGCTTTTCCCTGAGCATCGTACGCGAGGTTATCTGACATCCAGACATCGCCGGAGCTGTTGCTTCCTACCAGTCCTAAACCTGCTTTGGTATTCGCGCCGTAGTGCATCACGTTACCCGCAACGGAGACGCGTGGGCTGGCGGGCATGGTTTTCCCTTCCCACTCTCCTTTTACGCCACCAACGCGAACGCCCCAAATGCCGGGGTTGTAGATCAGGTTATTGACCATGACACCTGTAGAACCTGCTTTAAACCAGGCATTGCGCTCGTTGTTGTGCGCGTACAGGCTGCCCACGATCGATACGTCGGTCACGTTATCGTGAACCAGCGTCCCCATCGAGTGAATACCTTTGGTGTGAGCCGAATCGTATAGGCCTTCAGCAACGATATTATTCGAAAGCGTAATGCGGTGTGCGGTGCCCTGCGGTCCGTCATAGCGTGGGCCGGAAATAGACAGGTTTTCGTCCGTACCCCAGGCGAAACTAGAGTGGTCGATCACGACGTTGTAGGCATCTTTGCCGTTGATGGAAACATCGCGTTCAAAGCCGCTTTTTTTACCCGTACCGGCATCGCCGATGCGGAAACGAATATGCTGCATCAGCACATCATGTGTGCTGATCCCCATTCCGCCGCGAATGATGGTGATACCGGGAGAGGGAGCGGTCTGGCCGGCAATGGTGACAAACGGTTCTGATAACCGAAGGTCACTTTTATTTAGGTCGATAATGCCGCCAACCTCAAAAACGATAATGCGCGGTCCTTTGGCGGCCAGCGCTTCCCTGAGTGAACCTGCTCCAGAAGAGGCTAGCGTGGTGACGCGAATAATGCGTCCACCGCTGCCTGCTACGGTATCCGTTCCGAATCCTTTCAACTCTGGTGCTGCCGGTGTGGCGGCGCTCGCCATCGGTATACCAACACTAAACACTAAGCCGGTGCTGAACAGTGCGGCGAACAGAAGAGAACGTTTCATTTCATTTCCTTGAATATTAACGATAAAAATGAGCGAGCCCTTAGGGCTCGCTCAAGTGCGGCCCGAACGATAAACCGACGGGCGTTAAGCTTGTTTGCAGGCTCCAGTTAGCACAGGACAATGAGGGGCGGGGCCTGCAATTCGCTTATTTACCTTTCACGCTTTGCAACTAGTTGCAATTTGCTGCTGTCAGCACGGCAAGGTTTTTGTTCACGCCAGCATAGTTCGCCAGTTTGTCCTTCACACACTGTGCAGAAACTGGAGAGTAGCTGTAAGGAACAGAAGCGAACGTACCGGTGCTTTTCCAGTCTTCGGCATTCACGTAGGGTTTGGTATCTTTATCCCAAGTGATGTTGTATTTAGCGAAGTCGGCTGGGCTCATGACGTTGTTATTACGCAGTTCCCACGTACCGAAGTTGGAACCGTCATAACGTGAGGTCACTGGGTTTTTCGCATTCTCGAACCAGTTACGTTCGATCAGCGCAATCCCTTTCTGACGCACGTTCAGGCCAGAGCTGGTGATGCCAGTATACAAGTTGTTGTAGGCATGAACCTGACCACCACGTTGCAGTGGGAGGCGAGCGTTAACGTCGTCGTAAATATTGTGATGATAAGTCAGGTCACGGCCCGTATCGCTGCTGCTGAAGCCGCTCAGCCCCACTTTTTTGATGCCATGAATGTAGTTGTACGAAATGGTCACGTTGGTCGAAGCTTTCTTAATATCAATCGCGGACTCGAATGTCGTGTCACCGTCTTTTGTACCTGCGCATTCAAAGTTTTTCGCGAAGATCTCGTTGTGGTCAATCCAGACGTTCGGCGTGTTATCGATACGAATGGCATCGCCATCCTGCGCGCCGCCCGGCATGTAACCAAAACGCATGTTACGTATGACGATATCGGATGACTTTGTCAGCCAGATCCCGAAGTTGGCGGACGATCCGTTAGTTCCAAGGATGGTAATCCCTTTGGTGAACTCTTTGATTTCCACACCTCGGGCATCCTTACTCCACTGGCCGCAGATGTTGGCCTCAGCGGCTTTGATCAGCGCGTCTTCATTACCGTTATAGGTGATGACAAGCGGGTAAGCGCCACCTTTGACTTTCTTGCCATTGGAATCCAGCTTCGCGGCTTCGATGATATCAATAATATCTTGCATGGAGCGCGCTGTTTTTTTCACGGCACCGGCAACGTCACCACCGTCAGTGGTGGCATAACCCCCCGTATTTGCCGCCATCGTTGGTTGGGCCGCAAGCAATAACAGCCCAGCGGCTGCAGAAGGCAGTAGGTATTTCATTAGGGTACTCTCCTTGGAATAGAATTTTTGTTTGGGCATTTATGATCCACATAGCCCAGATTATATTATTTTGGTGTTTCAATAAAAATGAAATCAAGGTTTATTGAAATCCCAATTAATTCTTACCATAAAATTAAAAGAATTCAATATTTCGATATTAAATATATAGAGTGAGTAACGGTGGAAATCACAAAAACTAATAAGTGCCTATTTTAAATGGTAATATTTTTTTTCATTTTTTCTAAAATTAGGCCGTTGAGAGTTTTATGAAAAATAAAATTATATTTCGTTTTATTACTCACTGAGATAATGGTGTCAGAAATAGTTGATGCCGATCAAATTATTAATTAATCACGTGTTGATGGGCTGTTGTTATTTCTATTGATTACTCCTTAATTAAAGGATGGTTTTCTTCATTAATAAACCAAGCTATTAATTTATTCTATAAATAGTTAGTCTGATATTTAATTTATGCATGCTCTTTAGGAATGCATATCCATGTTCGCGCCTGAGTTTCCATAAAAAATGAGCGAGCTCTAAGAGCTCGCTTGGGTAGAACCATGCTTCTGTATGAAGAGTCACGGCGCGGGATATTCAGACTTATTGCTTCCTGTCTTGCGACGACGGAGAAAGACTGACCGCGTTTATTTGCAGTTAGCTGCTGTCAGTACTGCCAGGTTTTTACCGACGCCAGCATAGTTTGCCAGTTTATCCTTCACGCACTGTGCAGAAACTGGAGTGTACTTATAGGAGACGGCAGGGAACTTACCGGTGCTCTTCCAGTCATCCGCATTGATGTGAGGAGAGGAAGGCTTGCCCCAGGTGATTTTGTATTTGGAGAAGTCTGCCGGTTTCGTGATGTTGTTGTTACGCAGCTCCCAGGTACCAAAGTTTGAGCTGTCGTTACGTGCTGTCACTGGGTTGAGCGCATTCTCGAACCAGTTGCTTTCAATCAGTGCGATCCCTTTCTGACGCACGTTAAAGCCTGAACCGGTGATGCCGTCATACAGGTTGTTGTACGCGTGAACCAGACCACCACGTTGCAGCGGCAGGCGTGAGTTAACATCGCTATAAATATTGTGATGGTAAGTCAGGTTACGGCCCGTATCCGTATTGCTTGCGCCGCTCAGGCCGACTTTCTTGATACCATGAATATAGTTGTAGGATACCGTGACGTTAGTTGACCCTTTTTTGATATCGACAGCCGATTCAAAGGTGGTGTCATTGTCTGGCGTGCCTTTACACTCAAAGTTCTTGGCAAAGATTTCGTTGTGGTCGATCCAGACGTTCGGGGAGTTATCGATACGAATGGCATCGCCGTCTTGCGCGCCGCCCGGCATATAGCCAAAGCGCATATTACGTACCACGACATTAGAAGAGTTCACAATCCAGACACCGAAGTTGGCGGATGAGCCATTGGTTCCCTGGATAGTAATGCCTTTGGTGAATTCTTTGATTTGCACGCCGCGTGCGTCTTTACTCCACTGGCCGCAGATATTCTTTTCAGCCGCTTTGATTAATGAATCTTCATTACCGCTATAGGTGATGATGAGCGGGTAAGCACCGCCTTTGACTTTCTTGCCTTTTGAATCCACTTGCGCGGCTTCAATAATATCCACAATTTCTTTCATAGAACGTGCTGTTTTTTTCACGGCACCGGATACTTCTCCACCATCCGTAGTGGCATAGCCGCCCGTATTTGCGGCCATTGCGGGTTGAGCCGCGAGTAATAGCAATCCGGCAGCTGCCGTAGGCAATAGGTATTTCATTATCACTGTCTCCTTGGAATAGAATTTTCATGGGCATTTATCGATCCCTATGCCCGATGTAACAAGTATAAATTTTTCAACAAAAATGAATTTCAATTTTGATGAAAAACCAAGGGAAGTGTGGTCAAAAAATAAGATCAGTTCAAGGGTGAAATGTTAAATGTATTGCGGGTGAAACATTTTGTAATACTGATGATTGGACGATTTTGGTTTTATAGGAAATAATTTTCTTTTAAATTAACGGTAAATCATAAGGTTACTTTTTTAGTAGATAATAAATGCACTCGGGTTTCTTTATTGATTGGTTTTTAAATTGTTATTTTTCTTGTGGCAATCGCTGCCGCTAGCGTAAGGAAATCATCTTAAGTCAAAATATACTATCACAGGCCTATTCAATATTGTTTACGTGATGAGTCAGTTTTATCGTGAATTTTAGTTTTTTAAGAAATAACGATTATTAATCGCTATATGGCGTTTCTTTACGTGATAAAAGAAAAATAGACCTCGGCTTATTGGTGAAATTGTCATGAGTACGACGTCTATTTTCATGGCGGTCACGCTGACAATCTTGCTCGGGCCTCTCAAAAATGAGCGAGGCCGAAGCACTCGCTCAGGAAGAACCCCAGGGCCGGAGCATACTTTGTTAATGACATTTAACATTCGCAAAAATCATTAACTCCCGATAGTCATCATCCAATAGTGCACGTTGCACTTTGCTTTTCATACTCCGGTTTTGTGTGCTCTCCATCTTTGCCAGATTGAGCGCCATCTTTCTGACTAATGACAAGACTTTTGTACCATTCTCATCGTGAATACGGCAAGCATCTTCTTTATAAACAACATCTAATACCCAGTGCAGACTGTTCTCTATGCCCCAGTGATGACGGACCGATGTCGCCATAAACTCTGCATCAATATCGTAAGATGACAGATAAAATGCCGTATCCAGCGTATTCGATTTTTTGTCTTTACGGTGTCTTTCAACCGCGACCAGTGTTTTTATTGAAGGCCATTTCTCCTGTAACTCCGGGCTCAACTCTGCCGGTATTTGAAAAGTAATACGGCGCTCCATTCGGCCATGCCCTTTATCCTGCATTTCATATTGTGCTAACGCGGTATTATCGTTAAACGCCTCATGGAATTGCGCTTTCACTGCATTAAACAATGTCGGCTGATTTCCTTTGACTTGTACAAGGTAATGACCTTTTCTCGCCACAATGCTTTCAAGCGTTTCTTTTTGTGCATGTAACGCATCAAGCGTTATCAGTGCATCCTTGATGTTAAGCATGCAAACAAGATTCTGTACTGTTTTGATTTCTTTTCCTTTTCCCTCGGCCATATCCTGATAAAGCGCAATGCCATTATTCAGGTCATAAGCATTAACAGAGTGAAAATCGTTACGACTCCACAGAGAGGCACTTTTCAGCGTCTTTCCATCAATCGCAATGAGTGGCTTGCTTGATTTGGCGCGAATGTCATTAATCCAGCTAAAAATACAGAACTGAAAGCTGTCGGGATCGACGGCTTTCATTATTCTGGCAATAGTATGACGCCGTGGTATGCCATTGGAAAATAATCGAAATTTTCTTAACCAGTCGAGGCGTAGTTCACCAAACTGTTGAATTTCAGCCCACCCATTTTGTCCACTGGCGACCGCAGCGAGAACAAGAAATAGGACATCAACAAGATGATGTTGTTGATTAATAGGAGAACGAGTTTCCTCTACCAGAGAGAGGTGGTCAAAAAGTGTCATATCAAGACCTCAAAAAGTTATTCTACTTTGAGATCAGTCTATTAGAGAATAGTTCAATTTTTTAACAAAGTGTGATCCGGCCCTGGGAAGAACCCGACGCAGAATGAATGCGTCGGGCTTAACGCGTTTATTTACAGTTGGCTGCTGTCAGTACTGCCTGGTTTTTACCTACGCCAGCGTAGCTTGCCAGTTTATCCTTCACGCACTGTGCAGAAACTGGAGAGTAGCTATATGGGACGGCTGGGAATTTACCGGTGCTCTTCCAGTCATCCGCATTGATGTGCGGTGTGGATGGTTTACCCCAGGTGATGTTGTATTTAGCAAAATCAGATGGGCTGGTAATGTTGTTGTTACGGAGTTCCCAAGTACCGAAGTTGGAATCGTCATTACGTGCGGTCACTGGGTTGAGCGCATTTTCGAACCAGTTACTTTCGATCAGTGCGATCCCTTTCTGACGGACGTTAAAGCCTGAACTTTTGATGCCGTCATACAGGTTGTTATAAGCATGGACTTGGCCACCACGTTGCAGCGGCAGACGTGAGTTAACATCGCTGTAAATATTGTGATGGTAAGTCAGGTTACGACCGGTATCCGTGTTGCTTGAACCGCTCAACCCTACCTTTTTCACGCCATGGATATAGTTGTACGACACGGTGACGTTGGTTGAGGCTTTCTTGATATCAACCGCGGATTCAAAGGTGGTGTCGTTGTCTGGCGTACCGGCACATTCGAAGTTCTTGGCGAAGATCTCGTTGTGGTCGATCCAGACGTTCGGTGAATTATCGATACGGATGGCATCACCATCTTTTGCACCGCCAGGCATATAGCCGAAGCGCATGTTACGTACGATAACGTTGGAAGAGTTAACCATCCAGATACCGAAGTTAGCGGAAGAACCGTTGGTTCCGAGGATGGTGATCCCTTTGGTGAACTCTTTGATTTCCACACCGCGCGGATCTTTGCTCCACTGGCCGCAGATGTTAGCTTCGGCGGCTTTGATTAGCGCATCTTCATTACCGTTATAGGTAATCACGAGCGGGTAGGCCCCACCTTTTACCGCTTTACCGCTTGAGTCCTTTTTCGCGGCCTCAATGATATCGACGATCTCTTGCAGAGAACGCGCCGTTTTTTTCACCGCACCAGAAACGTCGCCGCCGTCAGTGGTGGCATAACCCCCCGTATTTGCCGCCATTGTCGGTTGGGCAGCGAGCAGCAACAGCCCAGCTGCTGCAGAAGGCAGTAGGTATTTCATTATGTACTCTCCTTGACATAGAATTTTTTTGGGTATTTATCACTACACACCCTGTGTAATTTAAAAAGGCTGTTTCAACAAAAATGAAAATAAGGTTTGTCTATAAAGCCGAGCTAAGTGTTAACAGAAAAAATAAACAATACAAGATGGGGCGTTAAATATATTAATTAAATAACAGAGGACAGTTGAGAGGATTTGTGTCTATCTATTTTAAATAGAAACTAATTTCCATTTAAATCATTTAAATTCATAGTGTTGTGTTTTTTAATCTTTGTTGTTTCAATCTGGATTCTTTATTTTTTATCCATTTGATATGCGTGGTTTATTCGCTTGTTGAGCGATTGTGATCGCCATCAAAAAATATCATTTTAGAAATGATCCCTTTAGTTTTTCTTTCTTTTAAAAAAAATGAATTAATTCATAGGCGGTTTTTTCTTATTATTTTTTTTGTTAAAAATAATTTCAAGGTAATCGTTTACTGTGAATTGGGATAATAAATAAGGCCTATTAATAAAGATGTTTACTGATGAAATAAATGATTTATGATCGATAAAATTATTACCATGCTAATTTCTTAAACAGCGAGATCGCCACCTTTGTCTTTGATGGTGACGAGGGGTGGGTACCTGACGCGGATTTCATGTATGTTAGTACGGCTTTTCCGACTAACAGTGCAATGACTATGCTGCTAATTATCGATAACTACGACTCCTTTACCTACAACCTTTACCAATACTTTTGTGAGCTTGGCGCACAGGTCGTGGTGAAGCGTAATGATGAACTGACGCTGCGCGAGATTGAACGGCTTGCGCCTGAGCGATTGGTCATTTCACCTGGCCCTTGTACGCCGGATGAGGCGGGCATTTCACTGGCTGCTATCCGTCACTTTGCCGATAAACTGCCTATTCTGGGCGTGTGTCTTGGTCATCAGGCGATGGGGCAGGCGTTCGGCGCGCGTGTGGTGCGAGCACGGCAGGTCATGCACGGGAAAACCTCAGCGATTGCGCATAGCGACACGGGGGTTTTCACGGGGTTGGCTCAGCCTTTGACGGTCACCCGTTATCATTCGCTCATTATTGATGCCGCCTCACTACCCGATTGCTTTGAAGTCACGGCTTGGAGCGAACATGAAGGAAAGCGTGATGAGATTATGGGGATCCGCCATCGCGCATTGCCGCTGGAAGGGGTGCAATTTCACCCAGAGAGCATTCTTAGTCAGCAAGGGCATCAGCTTTTGGATAATTTCCTTAAAATTTAGCCATATAGAAAGTTATTCTCTTCAGTAGCTGATTTAATATTGCCTGAAATTGATTTTTTATGCATATTTATTGACTATATTTTCATTCCGACATGATGGACAGCAGAGTGAGGCAGCAAATGGCAGCAGAGCAGAAAGCAGTGACACGGGATACTCACGATAAAGTGATTTTGCCGGTTTATGCACCCGCGAAGTTTGTACCTGTGAAAGGTAAAGGGAGCCGCGTCTGGGATCAGGAAGGCCGCGAGTATATCGATTTCTCCGGCGGTATTGCGGTTACGGCGCTGGGCCATTGCCATCCTGCACTGGTTAGCGCGTTGCAGCAGCAGGGTGAAACGCTGTGGCACACCAGCAATATTTTCACTAATGAGCCTGCGCTACGCCTCGCTAGCAAATTGATTGATGCCACTTTTGCCGATCGCGTGTTCTTTGTTAACTCCGGCGCTGAGGCTAACGAAGCCGCCTTTAAACTGGCGCGTCACTATGCGGTTAAACGCCATAGTCCGTATAAAACCAAGATCATCGCCTTCTACAATGCGTTCCATGGCCGGACGCTGTTCACCGTCTCGGTTGGCGGACAGCCTAAATATGCTGATGGTTTCGGGCCTAAGCCTGCGGACATTGTCCATGTTCCCTTCAACGATCTGGCTGCGGTAAAAGCGGTGATGGACGATCACACCTGTGCGGTCGTGCTGGAGCCGATTCAAGGCGAGGGCGGAATTACGCCTGCGACGCCTGAGTTTTTACAAGGTGTGCGCGATCTGTGCGATCAACACAAAGCGCTGCTGGTATTTGATGAAGTGCAGAGTGGGATGGGGCGTACCGGTAAATTATTCAGCTACATGCACTACGGTATTACGCCGGATATTCTCACAACGGCTAAAGCATTGGGCGGCGGGTTCCCGATTAGCGCGATGCTGACGACGGAAGAGATCGCATCAGCCATGACGGTTGGGGTACACGGCACGACCTATGGCGGCAACCCGTTGGCCTGTGCGGTGGCGGAAGCCGCGCTGGATATCATTAACACGCCGGACGTGTTGTCGGGCGTGGCGGATCGTCACGATCGCTTTGTCAGTGAGCTTGAGAAAATCAATCAGCAGTACGGTGTATTCGAACAGGTTCGCGGTATGGGGCTGCTGCTGGGTGCAGAACTGAAACCGCAATGGCACGGTCGCGCGGGCGAGTTCCTGGCTGCCGCAACGGCTCAGGGGCTTATGGTACTGATGGCTGGGCCTAACGTGATCCGCTTTGTACCGTCTTTGATCATTGATGAAGACGATATTGCGCAGGGGATGGCGAAGTTCGCCAAAGCCGTCGCGCAGGTCGTTAACGCAGCAAACTGATTAGACATAAAAAAACGTAGGGAACGTTTTTCAACGTTGCGTTAGCAACGGCCCGAAGGGTGGCGAGCAGGAAGCTCGCCATAAAAAAAGCGTGAGGCCGAGGCTTCACGCTTTTTTATTGGTAGGGTACAGCGACAGGGGTTTAGCGAGTGCCGTAAACGACAATCGTTTTACCGTGTGCAGAGATCAGGTTCTGGTCTTCTAACATTTTCAGAATGCGGCCCACGGTTTCACGCGAGCAGCCAACGATTTGCCCAATTTCCTGACGGGTAATTTTAATTTGCATGCCATCTGGATGCGTCATGGCATCAGGTTGTTTGGCCAGGTTGAGTAGGGTTTGGGCAATACGGCCGGTCACATCAAGGAAGGCGAGGTTGCCGACTTTCTCAGAGGTAACCTGAAGTCTGCTTGCCATTTGCGCAGACAGACGCATGAGAATATCCGGGTTAACCTGGATGAGCTGGCGGAATTTTTTATAGGAAATTTCAGCCACTTCACAAGCGGTTTTTGCCCGAACCCAGGCACTGCGTTCCTGACCTTCTTCAAACAGGCCGAGCTCGCCGATAAAATCGCCCTGATTGAGGTAGGAGAGGATCATTTCCTTGCCTTCTTCATCTTTGATTAGCACTGCGACAGAGCCTTTCACGATGTAGTAAAGCGTTTCTGCTTTTTCACCTTGGTGAATCAGCGTGCTCTTCGATGGATACTTGTGAATATGACAATGGGAAAGGAACCATTCGAGAGTTGGGTCTGTTTGCGGTTTGCCGAGAACCATTCGCTATCATCCTCTGTTGTAATTCACTGCGCAAATTACAGGGGTCAGAGTTCCCTGTACGGCGTGTTTAACTGCTAAAAAATAAAATTCAGTCTAGGCAGAATGACGTCAGGGAATATACTGGAACCACTGTACCCTTGATTTTCCGGTTGCTGCCTTGCCGCATCGTAAACGTGGCTGGGTATATCTGGCCACGTAATCATCTTCTTCGTTTCTGGGTTTGTCCAGAAAAGGTCTATTCTATTTTCGTTTTAACACAGCTTTAAGGATGTGTCTTGTGTTGTCTCGCTTCAGCATGACAAAGCTCTGATTAACGCTGGTTTTTGTACAGTAACGATATAAATTTTCAAAAAATTTTTAGTGGAGAGGCATCATGCAGGCTCGGGTAAAATGGGTTGAAGGCTTAACGTTTTTGGGCGAATCCGCATCAGGGCATCAGATATTGATGGACGGCAATTCTGGCGATAAAGCGCCCAGTCCGATGGAAATGGTATTGATGTCCGTAGGAGGATGCAGCGCGATTGACGTGGTGTCGATTCTGCAAAAAGGTCGCAACGATGTGGCGGATTGTGAGGTGAAATTAACGTCAGAGCGTCGGTCTGACGCGCCGCGTTTATTTACCCACATCAATCTGCATTTTATCGTGACGGGAAAAGGACTGACTGACAAAGTTGTTGAGCGAGCTGTCGCCCTGTCGGCGGAAAAGTACTGTTCTGTGGCACTGATGCTGGGCAAAGCCGTTGAGGTGACGCACAGCCACGAAGTTAGGGTGCTGGAGTAATTTCTTTCTCTGGGCACGACGCTGCCGTGCCCGTTTAGCTTATTCGATCGTTTTCCCTTCGATTAACCGCTGCACCAGCGGTGCCATGATTAATTCCATCGCCAACCCCATCTTCCCGCCGGGAACGACCAGCGTGTTGATATGGGAGATAAATGAACCCTGCAACATGGCGAGCAGATAGGGATAATCAATATTATCCAATCCCTGAAAGTGAATCACGACGAAGCTTTCGTCCAGTGAGGGAATCGACTTGGCGGCGAACGGGTTGGAGGTGTCCACGGTAGGCACGCGCTGGAAGTTGATGTGTGTGCGAGAGAACTGCGGCGTTATGTAGGTGATGTAGTCTTCCATCGAGCGGACGACGGAATCCATCACCGCTTCACGCGAATGGCCGCGCTCATTGACGTCACGAATCAGCTTTTGGATCCATTCCAGGTTGACGATTGGCACCACGCCGACGAGCAAATCGACATGCTGTGCCACGTCGTTTTGCTCGGTGACCACGCCGCCGTGCAGCCCTTCATAGAACAGAATGTCGGTGGGTTCCGGCATCGGCTCCCACGGTGTGAACGTCCCAGGAACCTGATTATAGGGAATCGCTTCATCGTAGGTATGCAGATATTTGCGCGTCTGGCCGCGCCCGTGCAGGCCATATTCGATAAACGACTGTTCTAGCAGGCTGAAATCATTCGCTTCCGGGCCGAAATAGCTGATGTGGCGTCCTGAATCACGCGCTTTACGAATCGCCATATCCATTTCCGGGCGGGTATAGCGGTGAAAGCTATCGCCTTCCAACTGGGCTGCACGCAGATCAAACTGCTGGAAAATCTTACGGAAGGCCAGACTGGTTGTTGTGGTTCCCGCTCCGCTGGAGCCGGTAACCGCAATAATCGGATGCTGATGTGACATAAGGCGCGTGACTCCGTGATCGCGAGGTTCGCATAGACCGAAGGCCTGCGCGTATCCTCAAAAAAGACGTAATTAGTTATCATTGTTAGCATGTTTGGCGCGTTCTTTCACGACTTTCGCCATGCTCAATAAGGGGCATGTCCTCCGGCATTGAGCTGGTTGCGGGGCATGATATTGAGCGTTTCATGTAACTCAGACCACACCAATACCACCTCGCCAGATTGGAGCTGGCTGCGGATATCTTCCACTTTCTGCGCCAGCGATCGCTCCTGTTCGCCGTAATCGGTGCCTTCCCGCAGGACGAAAGATTCAATGATGCTATCTAGTGTTTCTGGATCGAGCTGTTGCCAGGGAATAATCACGCCATTCCTCCTGAATAAAAAGTTCCTGAATAAAAAGTTCCTGAATGAAAAGATCCCGAAGAAAAAGAATCGGTGGCATGGTCCAAAAATGGGCTAAGCCAATTGGGAATGCGCTGTTCCAGCCACATTTCCGGTTTCAGCAACGTTCCACCGACGAAGCCGACATGCCCACCATGTTCCGTCAGCTGATACTCAATATTAGACGGTAACTGCGACAGATCGGGAATCACCTCCGACGTCATGAAGGGATCGTCCTTCGCATGGATAATGAGCAGCGGTTTACGAATCTGAGGCAACAGCGGCAGAGCGCTACAGCGTCGATAGTAGTCGGCCGCATCGCGAAAGCCGTAGATACGTGAAGTAATGACGTCATCAAACTCTCGTAGCTGGCGGATTCGCTTCAGCTGCGGCAACTGAATCGGCAGCGTGTCTGGATAAGCCGCCAGCTTACGACCGGCGTTTTGCTTCAGCAGACGCAGCAGGTAGTGCTGATAGACGCGAGAGAAGCCTTGTTCCATCCTGCGGCTACAGGGTTCGAGCATCAAGGGGGCGGAAACAATGACGGCCGCGGACAGGGAGCAGGCTTCGCCTTGCTGAGCGAGCAGGTAGGCCAGCATATTGCCGCCGAGAGACACGCCGATGGCGGCGGTAGGCGCATTGCCCAGCGTCTCTTGCATCCAGTGCAGAAAATAGCTGGCATCGCTGGTTTCGCCAGAATGATAAATGCGCTTCATCCTGTTGGGCTTCCCGCTGCATCCGCGAAAATGCATGATGACGGCCAGCCAGCCGCGCTGCTTACAGGCATGTAGCAGGCCGTGAGCGTAGGGGCTATGAAAGCTGCCTTCCAGCCCGTGAAACAGCACCACGCGCGGTTTGTGTCGCGCTTGCTCAGGGGCTTCGCTCCAGGCCAGATCGACGAAATCGCCGTCCGGTAATTCCAGTGACTGCCAGACTGGCGAGAACTGTGCGTGACGGCGAATCAGACGCGGCAATAGCGTTTGCAGATGTGGGTTATGGGCGCCGCTCAGCGGACGAAAGTGATTATGCATAAAGGATATGGAAATCTTGTTGTCGACTCTTGTACGATCAATATCACACTGTTAGCTTCAATGCTGCCAGTTGGTACGACATTTGGGTCAGGAGCGCCCACAAATAATGGAACTGAGTTTATTTCTTTCGATGTTGGGATTTTTGTGGGTAGCAGCCATCACACCGGGGCCGAACAATATGCTGTTGACTACCTCGGGCGCGAATTTTGGCTTTATGCGTTCACTGTGGCTGATGGTTGGCATCATACTGGGCATGCAGAGCATTTTGCTGCTGGTGGCATTCGGTGTAGGTAGTTTGATTCTGATTTACCCTTCGCTGCATTTTATCCTGAAAGTCCTCGGCAGTGCCTATCTGCTCTGGCTGGCGTGGAAAATCGCCACGGCGGCTTATGAACGGCTGGAAACGTCCGCTGCGCCGCCTCAACCGATCCGGTTTTATCAAGGGTGGTTGCTGCAATTCCTGAACCCGAAAGCGTGGCTCATGGCGCTGGGGGCGGTTGCCAGCTTTAGTCTGGCGGGGGAAGGTTATAACCAGTCTGTAATCGCCATAAGCATCGGGATTGTGCTGGTTAATCTGGTGTCCGGCGTCATCTGGCTCGGGTTTGGCACGATGATTGGGCGACTGCTGCGCAGTAAGAAAGCGTGGATTATCTTTAATGTATCAATGGGGCTGCTGACCGCCGCCTGCGTGCTGTTGATTTGGCATTAAGGCTTTGTTCACGAGTATAGCGAGCGGGGGAGACACCCGCTCGGGTGGGTAAATGCAATTTACTCGCTCTGCATCATCTGCTCTAGCTGTTCCTGCGCGTCCAGCCAGGACATTTCCGTTTCTTCCAGCTCGATTTTGACTTTGGTTTGTTGTTGCAGGCAGTCGGTGAGTTCGGCTTTGCGGCTGATGTCATAGATGGCGCTGTCCGCCAGTCGGGCTTCCAGCGCCGCTAGCGTTTCCCCCAGCTTTTCCATCTGCTGCTCAAGCTTGGTTATCTGTTTGCGCAGCGGTTGCGTTTGCGTTCTCAACTCAGCTTCGCGGCGTTTCTGATCTTTTCTGCCCTGCGCACTGTTGGCGATATTTTCTTTTGGTGTTTCATCGGCCGCATTTTCCTGACGTTGCAGGCCGACCAGCCACTGTTGGTAGTCTTCCAAATCGCCGTCGAACGGTTCTACTTTCTGGTCGTGTACCAGATAGAGATCGTCGGTGGTAGAACGGATCAGGTGTCGATCGTGCGAGACGACAACCAGTGCACCTTCAAAATCGATTAACGCTTCGGTCAGTGCCTGACGCATATCCAGATCGAGGTGGTTGGTTGGTTCGTCGAGCAGCAGGAGATTCGGGCGCTGCCAGACGATCAGCGCCAGCACCAGACGGGCCTTTTCGCCACCGGAGAAGCGCTCGGTGATCTCCGTGACTTTGTCGCCTTGAAAACCGAAGCCGCCAAGGTAGTCGCGCAGTTGCTGTTCCGTTTCCCGCTCTGCCAGACGCACCAGATGCTGCAAGGGCGATTCGTCCGCACGTAGAAACTCTAACTGATGCTGAGCGAAATAACCGAGCTTCACGCCTTTCGCCAGCCCGATTTCCCCTTTCAGTGGGGCAAGTGTGCCAGCAAGCAGCTTGATCAGCGTGGATTTACCCGCGCCGTTATGGCCGAGCAGCCCAATGCGGGAACCCGGTACTAAATTAAGTTTGATCGATTCCAGAATTAGCTTGTCGTTATAGCCTGCGCTGACCTTTTCCATCTTCATCAGTGGATTGGGCAGCGATTCCGGGGCGCGAAAACTGAAACGGAAAGGGTTATCGACATGCGCTGGTGCAATCATCTCCATGCGTTCCAGCATTTTTATCCGGCTTTGTGCCTGCTTGGCTTTGGTCGCCTGCGCGCGGAAGCGGTCAATGTAGTGTTGCAGGTGCGCGACCCGCTCCTGCTGGTGCTCATAGAGCGATTGCTGCTGTGCGAGGCGAGTGGCGCGCTGGCGTTCAAACGAGGAATAGTTACCGGTGTACTCGTTGAGCGACTGCTGTTCGATGTGCAGAATCTTGGTCACTACGGGATCGAGAAAATCGCGGTCATGCGAGATCAGGACCAGCGTGCCGGCGTAGTTTTTCAGCCACTTTTCCAGCCAGATAACCGCATCCAGATCGAGGTGGTTGGTCGGTTCATCCAGCAACAGCAGATCTGAACGACAGATCAGTGCCTGTGCCAGATTCAAACGCATCCGCCAGCCGCCGGAAAAGGCGCTGACGGGCTGTTGTAGCTGTGACTGAGAAAATCCTAACCCATTGAGCAGGCTTGATGCTCTGGCCTGAATCGTCCAGGCTTGGATGGCATCCAACTTGCCGTGCAGCGTGGCAATCGCATTACCGTCGTTCTCTTCGTTGGCGGTTTGCAATGCGGCTTCCAGTTGGCGAAACTCGCGGTCGCCGTCAATCACGTAGTCCAGCGCGGGTTTGTCCAACGCAGGCGTTTCCTGATTGACCCACGCCAATGACCAGTTTTGCGGAAATGTTGCGCTGCCACCGTCGGCGCTGATTTCACCTTTCAGTAATGACAGCAGCGTAGATTTGCCACAGCCGTTTTTGCCAACCAGACCGACTTTCTGGCCGGGATTAACCGTTGCTGTCGCGTTGTCGATCAGAACGCGTACACCACGTCGAATTTGCAGCGAAGAGAAAACAATCATAAAGCGCCGTATGTTCAGAGTATGTTAAATTATGGACATCTCAGGACACGCGGTGTCCTGTTTTTAGTCGTTGCGCTGCATGGTAACGGAAAACGATTATTATGACGACGCTTTGGAGGGGAATGATGTCGCAGCCACCTAAGATTTTGCTGCTGTATGCCCATCCGGAACCACAGGACTCGGTAGCAAACCGGATCTTATTGCAACCGGCTCAGCAGTTGGCGAATGTAACCGTGCACGATCTTTACGCACACTATCCTGATTTTTTTATCGATATTCATCACGAACAACAGCTGCTGCGTGAGCATCAGGTCATTATTTTCCAGCATCCGTTTTATACCTACAGCTGTCCGGCGCTGCTGAAAGAGTGGCTCGATAGGGTGTTATCTCGTGGCTTTGCTAATGGAATTGGCGGGAATGCGCTGGCGGGGAAATACTGGCGCTCGGTGATTACGACCGGTGAGCCGGAAGATGCCTACCACGCCGATGGGAGCAATCGCTACCCGATGGACGATTTGTTACGCCCGTTTGAGCTGACGGCAGCAATGTGCCGTATGCATTGGATGCATCCCATGATCATTTACTGGGCGCGTCGGTTACAGCCCGATGTGTTGTTGAGTCAAGCCAAAGCTTACGGTGAATGGCTATCCTCCCCTTTACCTGAAGAGGAACGCTAGTATGGAGAGTTCTTCGCTCCTGACCGCCGGAGTCTTGTTTTTGTTTGTGGCGGTAGTAGCCGTACCGATCGCTGCCCGATTAGGGATTGGTGCCGTACTGGGCTATTTGATCGCCGGGATCGCCATTGGCCCTTGGGGGCTTGGCTTTATCCGTGACGTGGAAGCCATCCTGCATTTCTCGGAGCTGGGTGTCGTTTTCCTGATGTTCATCATCGGTCTGGAGTTAAATCCCTCCAAGCTCTGGACGCTGCGCCGCTCGATCTTTGGCGTGGGGGCCGCTCAGGTCGGCCTGAGTGCGCTGATTTTAGGCGGAGCCTTGTATCTGACGGACTTCTCGTGGCAGTCCGCGCTGATTGGTGGCGTGGGGCTCGCGATGTCGTCAACGGCCATGGCGCTGCAACTGATGCGCGAAAAGGGCATGAACCGCAATGAATCGGGGCAATTAGGTTTCTCCGTTCTGCTGTTTCAGGATTTGGCCGTTATCCCTGCGCTGGCGCTGATTCCGATTCTGGCCGGTGTGCAGGGGGATTTCGGCGATTGGGAACGGATTGGGCTGAAGGTCGCCGCGTTTCTCGGCATGTTAATCGGCGGCCGCTATCTGGTGCGTCCGCTGTTCCGCTTTATTGCGGCATCCGGTGTGCGCGAGGTGTTCACTGCCGCCGCGCTGTTGCTGGTGCTCGGTTCTGCGCTGTTTATGGAAGCATTAGGGCTTTCCATGGCGTTAGGCACCTTTATCGCCGGTATTCTGCTGGCGGAAAGTGAGTATCGGCATGAACTGGAAATCGCAATTGAGCCGTTCAAAGGTTTGCTGCTTGGTCTGTTCTTTATCTCTGTAGGAATGGCGCTGAATCTCGGGATCCTCTACACCCACATCGTGAAGATTATGGTTGCGGTATTGGTGTTGGTGGCGGTGAAAGCGGCTGTACTGTATTTCCTTGCGCGGATTAATCGTATGCGCCGCTCCGAGCGCTTGCAGTTTGCCGGGGTGTTGAGTCAGGGCGGCGAGTTTGCTTTCGTCCTGTTTTCCGCTGCGGCTTCATTCAACGTATTGAAAGGTGAGCAACTGCCGCTGTTGCTGGTGACGGTGACGCTATCAATGATGACGACGCCGCTGCTGATGCAGTTAATCGACCGCATTCTGGTACGTCGTTACAACGTGCAGGATATACCGGATGAGAAACCGTATGTCGAGGATGACGAACCGCAGGTAATCGTGGTGGGCTTCGGGCGTTTCGGGCAGGTGATTGGCCGCTTATTAATGGCGAACAAAATGCGGATTACCGTTCTGGAGCGTGATATCAGCGCCGTGAGCCTGATGCGCAGCTATGGTTATAAGGTTTATTATGGTGATGCCACGGAGCTTGAACTGCTGCGCTCGGCGGGGGCGGATAAAGCGCGCTCCATTGTGATCACCTGTAATGCGCCAGAGGATACGATGGAGATTGTGCACCTATGCCAGCAACACTTTCCAAATCTGGAAATTCTGGCGCGGGCACGCGGTCGTGTTGAAGCCCACGAGCTGTTACAGACAGGCGTAAAACATTTCTCGCGCGAAACCTTTTCTAGCGCGCTGGAGCTAGGGCGGAAAACGCTGGTGACGGTGGGCATGCACCCACATCAGGCGATGCGTGCCCAACAGCATTTCCGCCGTCTGGATATGCGCATGCTGCGTGAGCTGATGCCGCAGCTGACGGGGGATGTCGCACAAATCTCCCGTGTGAAAGAGGCACGCCGTGAGCTAGAGGATATTTTCCAACGGGAAATGCTGCGCGAGCGCCGTCGGCCTAGTGTGTGGGATGAGGACGACGAGTAAGAACCTATCCCCTAGGCTATTTTACTTGCCATTTTGAACCTAGGCAGTGCTCGAAATCCTCACGTACTACGTGTACGCTCCGGTTTCTGCGCGCTGTCCGTGTCCAAACTGGCTGCGCCAATAACGCCTACCGGGATAGGTTCTAGGTTTTAGAACGGCGATGAATTGGAGTTATCATGCGTAAACGCTTTATTGCAGGGGCCGTGTGCCCGACGTGTCAGGCTCAGGATACGCTGGCGGTTGGACGAGAGGATGATGTCGAGGTTGTGGTGTGTGTGAAGTGCGGATATCGCCAGAGCCAGGCGGATGAGCCCACGACGGCACCCGCCCCACAGGCTAACGAGATTATCGGGATCTTCCGGCCAGAATGAGGGATGAGTCTCATGGTGGCATTGTCGCCAACCGTTGACGTTTTTTGATTCCAGACGGTACATAGGGATATTTTTCAGCTACAATTTGCGCCAGTTTGATTTCCAACGGTAGGAGATATCATGAAAGTAGCAAAAGATCTGGTGGTCAGCCTGGCCTATCAGGTACGTACAGAAGACGGTGTGTTGGTTGATGAGTCTCCGGTGAGCGCGCCGTTGGACTATCTGCATGGTCACGGTTCCCTGATTTCTGGTTTGGAAAAAGCCTTGGAAGGCCGTGAAGCTGGCGCGAAGTTTGATGTGAACATTGGTTCCAGCGACGCTTACGGCAACTACGATGAAAATCTGGTTCAGCGTGTACCGAAAGATGTCTTTATGGGCGTTGACGAGCTGCAGGTTGGCATGCGTTTCCTGGCTGAGACCGATCAGGGTCCAGTACCAGTTGAAATCACCGAAGTTGAAGATGACCACGTTGTTGTCGACGGCAACCACATGCTGGCAGGCCAAAACCTGAGCTTCAACGTTGAAGTTGTTGCTATCCGCGAAGCGACGGAAGAAGAGCTGGCGCACGGTCACGTTCACGGCGAACACGATCATGAACACGGCGACGGCTGCTGTGGCGGTCATGGCCATGATCATGACCACGATCACGGTCACCAGCACGGTAAAGGCGGCTGCGGCGGCAATGGTGGATGCGGCTGCCACTAATGAGTCGTAGCGCATAAAAAAAACCTCAGGTTGATGAAGATCACCTGAGGTTTTTTTATATCTGGGCTTGGTGAGCGCCAGTATAGCGGGGGCCGATCTCAGTAATGCGGCGGCGGTGTTTCTTCTGCCTGTGATGCGACAAGCGAGGTTTGCTGGCTGCGCAGCCTGTCTGTGAGTAGACGGACATGTTCACGCAGGCGGCTAATTTCCCGCTCGTGTTGAATAACCGTTTGGTTAAGCTCTTCTATGGTTAATTCCTGAAAGGCCTGTCGGCTTTCCAACTGTTCGAGCCGTTCTTCAAGTGCTGATGGTGACATCGGTATTCCCCTTACTTCTTGTTACCCGCGAGTTTGTCAGAAAGCGGAAACTTCTGGTAGTAAAAACGGTCGCAGTAGGGCGCAATACACTATCCTGAATGGGGCATATCGTTGCCAGAAGGCCTTAGGACGACACAAATGATGTCGGAAAAGCTTCCTGACGTTTTTTATCAAAGGATTGTCGCGTGCGTCGTTGTGTTGTCTTCGTCCGCACAGTTATAGTAGGCGCGAATTTATTTTAATGATGGCTGGAGCGCGTCGCTCCAGATGCTGGAGAAATGGATGAAATCACTGTTTAAAGTAACGCTGTTAGCAACAACGATGGCTCTGGCTCTGAACGCAGGCCAGGCTCTGGCGGCAGACAAAGCGCAGGCATCTGATACCACTGCGGCAGCCAAATTCAAGAACGATGAGCAGGCAGCGGCTTATGCGTTAGGTGCATCTTTAGGGCGTTACATGGATAACTCTCTGAAAGAGCAAGAAAAATTAGGTATCAAACTGGATAAGGATCAGCTGATTGCTGGCGTTCAGGATGCCTTTGCTGATAAGAGCAAGCTGACTGACGAAGAAATCGAAAAAACGCTGCAAGGCTTTGAAGGTAAAGTGAAAGCTGCGGCTGAAGCCAAGATGAAGCAAGATGCAAAAGATAACGCGGATAAAGGCACTAAGTATCTTGAGTCCTTCGCCAAAGAAAAAGGCGTGAAGAAAACTGAATCTGGCCTTCTGTATCAGGTTGAGAAAGAAGGTAGCGGCAACGCGCCGAAAGACAGCGATACTGTAGTCGTTAACTACAAAGGTACGCTGGTTGACGGTAGCGAGTTCGACAACTCCTACAAACGTGGTGAGCCACTTTCTTTCCGTCTGGACGGCGTGATCCCAGGTTGGACTGAAGGTCTGAAGCACGTTAAGAAAGGCGGCAAAATCAAGCTGGCTATCCCACCGGCACTGGCCTATGGCGAAAACGGCGTGCCTGGCATTCCGGCTAACTCCACGCTGGTGTTTGACGTTGAACTGCTGGACATTAAATCTGAAGCTGACCTGAAAGCAGCGGATGATGCGAAAGCTGAAAAACCAGCAGCCGAAGAGAAAGCGGCTAAATAAGCATCGCGATAATGGTGATATGACCGCAGGCTTCGACCTGCGGTTTTTTTGTTTTTCACTATCACTTCCCTGCGATTGAATCCTTTTTCCTGTTAACCGTGACGGCACCTATCTGTCATCCACCACCTGCTACCCATCATCAGCACAGCGCGCGTAGTACCTTCGCCAACGTCTTGACCGCAGCTTCCAGTTCATGCGGTGCGTGGGCGGCAAATCCCATGAGGAAACCAGCTTTATGCTGGCCCGATGCATACAGCGCTGTCAGCCCGAGCAGATCGATACCGGCTCGACGCGCGGATTCCACCGCGTCGTGTTCAGATATGTCACGGGTGAATATACAGGGCATCTGCATGCCTCCGGCCGGCACCCGTGGCTCCACGAAGTCAGCCAGATGTTGACGCACCAGCCGTGCCAGCGCATCGCGGCGTTCGGCATAAACGGTACGCATCGTGCGTACGTGGGCACCGAAGTGGCCTCCTTCGATAAAACGTGCCAACGTGAGCTGTGGAATGGGTGCGCTGTGTCCATCCATCAGCGTACGGGCCACGGTCATTGGGGCAACCAGCTGCGGCGGCAGTACCATGTAGCCGATGCGCAGGCCGGGAAACAGCGATTTGGTGAAGGTGCCGATATAGATCGTTCGATCGTGCGGGTCGAGCCCCTGCACGCAGGCAGTAGGTTTGCCTGCATAGTGGAACTCGCTGTCGTAGTCGTCTTCAATAATCCAGCTCTGTTGCTGCCAGGCCCATTCAATCACGGCCAGCCGTCGATCCAACGTCAGCGTCGCGCCGGTTGGGAACTGGTGTGAGGGTGTCAGGAATACAGCTTTATCGGGCACACTGTGTGCGTTGCTTGCCTCAAGCAGGTGATCAATCTGCAAACCATCGGCATCTAATGGAATCGGTACACAGGCAAGTCCAGCGGCTTCGAATGCCTTGCGGGCACCGTGGTACACGGGATCTTCAAGGAAGATCGGGTCGCCAGCATCCAACAATACAGTCGCACACAGGGTGAGCGCTTGCTGGGAACTGGTCAGCACCAGTACGCGATCGGGCGTAGCACGGGCTCCCCGTTCGAGGTTGACATAATCTGCGATGGCACGTCTCAGCACTTCCATGCCCTGTGGAGGGCTATGTAGCAGCGCCCGCGTGCCATATTCTTTTAGCACCTGTCGTTCTAGCCGTTCCCATGTCTGGAGGGGAAAGCTGCGGGTTTCCGGCACGCCGGGTGCGAACGCACGCGGTATGATGAAATCGCGAACTCCACCATTCTGGAACATAGCGCTGCCGCGTTGACTGAGGTGCAGTTCTGCTTTGCTATCTCCCGTTTTTCGGGCTTTGCCACGTCCCGGCAGACGCTTTGCCCGCTCCGACACGAAACTGCCGCTGCCGACGCGACGTTCGATAAATCCTTCCGCATGCAGCTGGCTGTAAGCCGATTCGACCGTATCACGTGAAACCCCGAGTGATGTCGCCAGCGCGCGCGATGCGGGTAGGGGCTTGCCCACGTCGAGAACGCCATCGAGGATTAACTGGCGAATAGCTCGCTGGATACGAGCGTGTAAGGGTAAAGCACCGTGCGCGGGGTCGCCAATCCAGGCTTTGACCGATTCAAGCTGGGCGTGTTTGAACAATTGGTCTGCCTCTTATCAAGAAAATGGTGGGGAACATCCGGCTATTTTAAATCTATAAATACGTTTCACAATCCATTTATCCTCTTCATCAGGAGTTAAGCTGATGCCGATACCTTCCGATACACCCACTCGCCACGACAGCCACGGTTGCTATCCCGAAGCCGCCACGGTTGAGGATTTCCAACTTAATCTGGCGGCGGTACAGATGCGCATCGCGGCGGCCTGTCACCGCGTCGGCCGCGATCCTGCCACCGTACGACTGCTGCCTGTCAGCAAGACCAAGCCCGAAAATCGCCTACGCATGGCCCATGCGGCAGGTTGTCGGATATTGGGCGAAAACAAGGTGCAGGAGGCGTTTCGTAAATGGGAAACCATGCAGGACTTAGCCGACTTACAGTGGTCGGTCATTGGTCATCTGCAAACCAACAAAGCTAAGCTGGTGGCACGCTTTGCTACCGAATTTCAAGCGTTGGACAGCCTGCGACTGGCTGAAGCGCTGGATCGTCGCTTGCAGATTGAAGGACGTTCGCTGGATGTATTCGTGCAGGTTAATACCTCTGGTGAGGCCAGTAAGTACGGCCTGTCTCCTGAAGACGTACCCGCTTTTATTCAGACTCTTCCCGCATTCCCTACGCTACGTGTGCGTGGGCTTATGACACTGGCGTTGTTCTCCAGCGAGGCTGAACGCGTGCGCCAGTGTTTCATCCGACTACGTAACCTACGTGATAAATTGCAGCAAAACGCCCCTGTTGGTATTGGGCTGGATGAATTATCCATGGGGATGTCCGGCGATTTTGAAATAGCCATTGAGGAAGGTGCCACCGTCGTTCGTGTCGGTCAGGCCATCTTCGGGGCGCGTCCTCTGCCGGATAGCTACTACTGGCCTGATGAAATTAGCACAGAAGCAAATCTTTAAAAAAACCATGATTAACGCATAGGACGATGCCCATGTATGACACCTCTTTGACTCTCACGGATTTTGACCCCGAGTTGGCCGATGCCATCCTGCACGAAGAACACCGTCAGGAAACCCATATTGAACTTATCGCTTCAGAGAACTATGCCAGTCCGCTGGTGATGGCGATCCAGAATTCCGTGTTCACCAACAAATATGCAGAAGGTTATCCCGGCAAGCGCTACTACAGCGGCTGCGAGTATGTAGACGTAGCCGAGCGTCTGGCGATTGAACGGGTTAAAGCACTGTTTGACTGTGATTATGCCAACGTCCAGCCTCATGCCGGTGCTCAGGCTAATGCGGCCGTGTTTCTGGCATTGACTAACCCGGGTGATACCGTGATGGGCATGAATCTCGCTCAAGGCGGGCATTTGACTCACGGTAACCCATCCAACTTTTCTGGTCGCCACTATAAGATCGTACCTTATGGGCTTGATCCTGAAACAGGGTTGATCGACTACGACGAAATGGAACGTATTGCGTTGGAAACCCGACCCAAGATGCTGATAGGCGGGTTCTCTGCCTATTCACGCCACAAGGATTGGGCGCGGATGCGCGCGATTGCTGACAAGGTGGGCGCGATCTTCTGGGTGGATATGGCACATGTCGCGGGTTTGGTTGCGGCGGGCGAATACCCGAATCCGCTTCCTCACGCACATGTCGTAACGAGTACAACCCATAAAACCCTACGCGGCCCGCGTGGTGGGATTATTTTAGCCAAAGGGCAGAGCGAGGATTTCTACAAAAAGCTCAATTCCGCCGTGTTCCCTGGTATTCAGGGCGGCCCGTTGATGCATGTTATCGCTGCTAAAGCCGTGGCATTCAAGGAGGCATTACGTCCTGAATTCACGGTGTACCAGCGTCAGGTTGTGGCCAACGCCCGGGCCATGGCTCATGTTCTCCAGCAGCGCGGTTACAAGATCGTCTCTGGTGGCACCGACAACCACTTGCTGCTGATCGACCTGTCCGACAAGCCGTATACCGGTAAGGATGCCGATGCTGCGCTGAGCGATGCTTACATCACGGCAAATAAGAATTCGGTGCCTAACGACCCACGTTCGCCTTTTGTTACCTCGGGCCTGCGTATTGGTACGCCAGCCGTGACGACGCGCGGTTTCGGTGTAGCGGAGTGTGAGCAATTGGCGGGGTGGCTCTGTGACGTGCTGGATGGGCTTGGCGCGGGTGATGAAGCGTTAACGGCAATACGCGATCGGGTACGCCAGCAAGTGGTGACGTTGTGCGGCCGCTATCCTGTATACCGGTAGGGCACTCGAGGCTGAGCACAGGGAGGTGTTCCGTCTCTATATTGCTGAGTAGACCCGCTATTATTGCTCTTCAGGCCTCATCCGGGGATTCGTCAAGGGCGGTGAGTACCACGCGAGCGAGGGCGCCGGAACGTTGTGGCCGGTTGCAGAGGAAAAATTTTCCATCGTGCAACTGAGCAATGCGCGTCACGATACTTAGCCCGAGGCCGATACCGCCATAGCGGCTATCCATGCGAACGAACGCCTTACTCAATTCACCGACTTTGCTTTCATCAATACCCGATCCTTCATCCTCAACCTGTAGTTCAATATGTGGCAGCTTGCTCAGGCTCACGGTGATCTGACTTGCTTCCGGGCTATAGCGATAGGCGTTTTCTACCAGATTGCGTAGCAGTAGTTGGAGCAACGTCGCATCGCCGCGCAGAGTGATATCTTCTGGTGGCAATACCCATTTCAGCGTCTGCTGACGCTTTTGCAGCATCTCGGCCAGTTCATCCTGCATAGGAAAAATGACGTCTTGCAGGAACGCAACATTCTGGTGGTGACCTGCCGAAAACTCCTGTCCGACACGGGCAAGCAGCAAAAGCTGTTCTACCGTCTTCACCATTTTATCGATACGTTTGATGAGCGAACTGCAATCAATCTGATGTTGCTGCTGGTGTAGCTCAAGGTGCAGCCGAATTCCGGCTAGCGGGGTTCGTAACTCATGCGCGACATCCGCAGTAAATTGCCTGTCGCGTTTCAACGTTTCGTCCAGACGCTGAAAAAGCTGGTTGATGGTATGCGTGACCGCCGCAACCTCTTTTATGTCACTCTGTTGCGGCAGCGGTTCCAGGTTTTCTGCCGTGCGATCTTGTAATTCTTCCTGTAGGCGGGAAAGCGGACGTGTGATCCAACTGACCGCCTGAAAGCACATGAGCAGCGTCAGGATGACCATTACCAGACTTGGAATACTGAGCGAGGCGATCGCCTCATTGATCTCTTGATCGATCTGCATGTTCTGGGCGCTGGCGCTCAGGGATTTATCAACTAGCAGCCCAATCTGTTCTTCGCTTTCGTGCCAAAGCCAGAATACGCTAATCATCTGGCAGACGAGCAGGATGCCGCCTAGAGCCAGCACCAAACGACGACGCATGCTAGTGACGGCGTCGGTATCGCCCTTCATGGTTGTTCACCTTTAGTCAGCAGATAGCCAAAGCCTCGCAGGGTTCGGATGCGGTCTTTCCCTATCTTGTGACGCAGATTGTGGATATGCACTTCCAGCGAGTTGGAAGACGGGTCATCATTCCAGGCATAAATATCCTGATGCAGAACCTCACGGTGTACCTGAGAGCCGGCTTTCAGCACCAGGCGGGACAGGATCGCAAACTCTTTCGGCGTCAGCACCACCGGCTTGTCATCCAGCAACACCTGTTGATTGTTTAAATCCAGCGTAATGTTGTCGACCTGTATTGTGCTGTTACTTGAACCCTGATTGCGGCGAATCAGTGCGCGTACGCGCGCTTGTAATTCCGTCAGAGCGAAAGGCTTGGCAAGGTAATCGTCTGCGCCGACATCCAGCCCGCTGACGCGATCGTTTACCTTATCCCGCGCTGTTAAGATGAGCACGGGATGCTGGTAATGATTCTTACGCCAGCGTGAGAGCAGAGTGAGCCCATCTTCATCCGGTAAGCCAAGATCGAGAATAACCAGACTGTAATGCGCGCTGCTGATGAGCGCGTCTGCTTCTTTGGCCGTGCCTGCGCAATCGCAGGCATAACCTTCATGACTCAACGCCAATAATAATCCTTCCTGCAACAGCTTATCGTCTTCAACAATCAATAATTTCATGTTGCCTTATCCCTGCACGGCTGAAGGATATCGAGCTGAGGCTGATATTCTTTCGTGGCGATAGTAAACATCCCCAGTATGGTATGGAAAAGATTATCTTGCGAGTAATCCAGCTGTTTCGCGTTCTGGCGCAGGCAGGTGTCCTGAATGGCTTGTTGTTGCTGATAACCCGTTGATAACCACATCAACATCGGGACGTGCGTTTGCTGTTTCGGCGCAATAGAGTAGGGCATGCTATGCAGGTAGATGCCGTTTTCCCCTAACGATTCGCCGTGGTCTGACAGGTAAACCAGTGATGTATTAAATTTATCCTGATGCTGTTTCAGTACATTGATCGCTTTATCCAGAACAAAATCGACATACAGAATCGTGTTGTCATACGTATTGGTCAGTGCTTCCTGCGTACAGGTTTGAATCTGATTGGTATCACACGTTGGGGTAAATTTCTTAAAGGCGTCAGGATAGCGCTGATAATAGCTCGGGCCGTGGCTGCCTATCGTATGTAATACGATAATGCCGTCGTTATCGAGCTTATTAATATAGTCTTCGACGCCGTGGAATAACGCTTCATCGTGGCATTCACCATTGGTGCATAGTCCCGGCAGTTTCAGCGATGTCACATCAACCGTTGGCACACGTGTACAGGCATCTTTACAGCCGCCATCATTTTCCTGCCAGAGCACGTTAACTTTTGCCCGCTGTAATATATCCAGCAACCCTTCCTGATGGCTGGCTAAGTCACCATTAAAACTTTGGCGCGGCATGTTGGAAAACATGCAGGGAACGGAAACGCCTGTTGATGTGCCGCACGATGATGTGTTTTCAAAATAAATAACGTTGTCTTTCGCCAGCAGCGGATTGGTCTCTTTCCCGTAGCCACCCAACGAAAAATTTTGCGCCCGCGAGGTTTCACCTACGACCAGAATAACCAGGTTCTTCTTTGCCGTCGGGGATGGTGGGGCCGCTTTGTGGGCATCCAGACCAATTTGCTCCAGAGGCAAATTAGCCAGCACACTATGTTTATGGTACGACAAACTGGCCGCCACAATATTGCTGGGCGTAATCGCTTTGACCAACTCTTTGTTATTACGCATGAACGAGGCGTAATCTTTATAAAAGAATGCCGCGACAGATAAAATGGCAAATAGCGAAATAATGACGCTGAGAAAGCGCATGCCAATATAGACAGTTGTCGGCTTGGCGGGCTTTATTTTTATCCATATGGCGAGCGCTGCGGGAATGACGCCAATAAAGAATACCCAGGCGACAAGCTGCGGCGTAAGTAGTGAAAAGGATTCGCCAGCTGTTGTCTCCAGGATATTCTGGATCATGGTTCGGTCAATGATAATGCCGTAGTTCAGCATAAAGTATTGCGCGGCGGCACCGGTCAGCAAGAAGAGAACAATGACGGCCTTACGCAGATAAGGGACTGCCAGCAGTGTGAAAATAATATTCAGCACCGCGAAAATCACAACGGGCATGCTGAGAAAGAAAGGAATACTGATCCAGTCTGTCATATCCAGCAGTTGCAGCGTCTGACGATAGTAGGCGATGTTTTGGACCAGAGTAATAAAGGCAGAAAATACCAGCACGAACGTAATGCTGTTCAGGTGTGGTCTGCCCATCGGTATTGGATTTTTCATACACGTCTCTCGTGATTTCCATTATGGAGAGGAAAGAAGACGCTGACTCTAGCGGGGTTAAATTAATACAACCTTAAGAGGTAGCCCGTTAAATTCAGGGACGCGAGTGTGGACATTTGCTAGACTATGCCCCTTGTCAATACAAAATAAATGGACCCGTCATACTTCAAGCTGCTTGTGCGTTGGCCGCCCTTACTCACCCCAGTCACTTACCTAAGTAAGCTCCTGGCGATTTGCGCGGTTGCCGCCTTCACGCAACTCGAATTATTTAGGGGATAATGACGTTGAGGGTGGTGTCTGCCATGTCTAATTCGCTTGTATCTGGCGAATCTTATGAGCTTGATTTGCTGGATGAACGTCCTTTCAGTCAAACGGACTATGAGATCCTGAAATCGTATGAAGCGGTGGTTGATGGCTTGGCCATGTTGATTGGCGAGCATTGTGAGATTGTGTTGCACTCGCTTGAGGATCTTAAATGTTCTGCCGTGCGTATTGCCAATGGAGAACATACGGGTAGGAAGATTGGCTCGCCGATTACGGATCTTGCATTGCGCATGCTGCATGACATGGCAGGTGAAGATAGCAGCGTGTCGAAAGCCTATTTTACCCGCGCAAAAAGCGGCGTGTTGATGAAGTCAGTGACGATTGCCATTCGCAATCGCGATCAGCGCGTGATCGGGCTGCTGTGTATCAACATGAATTTGGATGTGCCTTTCTCCCAAATCGTGCAGACCTTTATTCCACCTGAAACGCATGATGCCGCTTCTTCCGTTAACTTTGCGTCATCCGTTGATGATCTCGTGGCACAAACGCTGGAGTTTTCGATTGAGGAAGTTAATGCGGATCGCAACGTCTCCAATAATGCGAAAAATCGCCAAATCGTACTGAGCCTCTATGAGAAAGGCATCTTTGATATTAAAGACGCCATCAACCAGGTCGCCGAACGCCTCAATATCTCCAAACACACGGTCTACCTTTATATCCGTCAATTCAAAAGCGGCGACTTCAGCGGGCACGAACGTTAATGCTGAGTTACTGTTTGCTGGTGACTGGCCCGGCTTATGGCACACAGCAGGCAAGCAGCGCGTTGCAGTTTGCACAGGCGCTGTTGGCTGAAGGGCACAGACTGAAAAGTGTGTTCTTCTATCGCGAGGGTGTGCTAAATGCCAACCAGCTAACGTCACCCGCTAATGATGAGTTTGATCTTGTACGCGCCTGGCAGAAGTTGGGTGAAATGCATCAGGTGGCGCTGAATGTCTGTGTCGCCGCTGCATTACGCAGAGGTGTGACCGATGCGCAGCAAGCGACTCAGCTCAACCTTGCTGGCGCGAATCTGCAACCCGGCTTTGTTCTGAGCGGGCTGGGGGAGCTGGCGCAATCGGTGCTGACCTGCGATCGGGTTATTCAGTTTTAAGGTAGCGTTATGAAGCGAGTCGCATTTGTTTTTACGCATTCTCCACATGGGAGTGCTGCTGGGCGAGAGGGGCTGGATGCACTATTAGCGATGTCAGCACTGACGGAAGAGATTGGCGTATTTTTTGTTGGCGATGGCGTACTTCAACTGCTGCCGCATCAACAGCCGGAAAAGATTTTGATGCGTAATTACATCGCAACGTTTGGTGTGCTGCCCTTGTACGATATCGAAGCTTGTTATCTGTGCGAGACTTCTGCGCGCCAGCGTGGGTTGAGTATAGAAACAGACTGGGTTTTGGATGTAGAGCTATTAGCGCCGCAAGCATGGCGTAGTAAGTTGGCCGATTATCATTCCATCCTTTCATTCTAGCGACGGATTTCTCCTTTTATATGCTGCATACGCTCTCACGTTCTCCTTATCACGTTGACCTGGATGCACTTCTGCTCACTTTGGGTCAGGGTGATGCGTTGGTCTTATTGCAAGACGGTGTTATCGCTGCGCTAGCTGGTGGAGATATTATTCAGCGTCTCCTTGATTCAGCGGTTCTTCTCTACGCGCTCCAGCCTGATACGGCGGCAAGAGGAATGACTGAACAAATTTCAAACAATGTGACGCTCATTGACTATAATCAGTTTGTCCAACTGACAGTGGAACACCCGCAGCAACTCGCGTGGTAACGCCGAATTTTTGTATATTTCTTGACTCCTTCCACTGCCAGCCCTAAAATTCTGCGTCCTCATACTTTGCCTTGCGCAAACATGAGGCGATTTATTACGTGTTTACGAAGCAAAACCCAGGAGCTTTTTGAATGGCAACGATTAACCAGCTGGTACGCAAACCACGCTCCCTGAAGGCTGCTAAAAGCAACGTTCCGGCGCTGGAAGCATGCCCGCAGAAACGTGGCGTATGTACCCGTGTATATACTACCACCCCTAAAAAACCGAACTCCGCACTGCGTAAAGTATGTCGTGTTCGTTTAACTAACGGTTTTGAAGTTACCTCCTATATTGGTGGTGAAGGTCATAACCTGCAGGAGCACTCCGTGATCCTGATCCGTGGCGGTCGTGTTAAAGACCTGCCAGGTGTGCGTTACCACACCGTTCGTGGCGCGCTGGACTGCTCAGGTGTTAAAGACCGTAAGCAATCCCGTTCCAAATACGGCGTGAAGAAGCCAAAGGCTTAATGGTTCTCCGTTAAGTAAGGCCAAACGTTTTAACTTAAATGTCAAACTAAACTCGTAGAGTTTTGGACAATCCTGAATTAACAACGGAGTATTTCCATGCCACGTCGTCGCGTCATTGGTCAACGTAAAATTCTGCCGGATCCTAAGTTCGGATCAGAACTGCTGGCCAAATTTGTAAACATCCTGATGGTAGATGGTAAAAAATCTACTGCTGAAGCAATCGTCTATACCGCGCTGGAGACCCTGGCTCAGCGCTCTGGTAAAGATCATCTGGAAGCTTTTGAAGTAGCTCTGGACAACGTTCGCCCGACTGTCGAAGTTAAGTCGCGCCGCGTTGGTGGTTCTACTTATCAGGTACCAGTAGAAGTCCGTCCGGTTCGTCGTAATGCGTTGGCAATGCGTTGGATCGTAGAAGCTGCTCGTAAACGCGGTGATAAATCTATGGCTCTGCGCCTGGCGAACGAACTTTCTGATGCAGCAGAGAACAAAGGTACTGCTGTTAAGAAACGTGAAGACGTTCACCGTATGGCCGAAGCTAACAAGGCGTTCGCTCACTACCGTTGGTAATCCCTTCGTTGTAGTCATGCTAACCAAGCGGGCGCTAAAAATAGCCAACCCGCTTGGGTTAACTAAATTGAACGCCCTAGTAAACAGAGGATACAAATGGCTCGTACAACACCCATCGCACGCTACCGTAACATTGGTATCAGTGCGCACATCGACGCCGGTAAAACCACTACTACCGAACGTATTCTGTTCTACACTGGTGTAAACCATAAAATCGGTGAAGTTCATGACGGCGCAGCTACCATGGACTGGATGGAGCAGGAGCAGGAGCGTGGTATTACTATCACTTCCGCAGCGACTACTGCATTCTGGTCTGGTATGGCTAAGCAGTATGAACCGCATCGTGTAAACATCATCGACACCCCAGGACACGTTGACTTCACTATCGAAGTAGAACGTTCTATGCGTGTACTTGATGGTGCGGTAATGGTTTACTGCGCAGTTGGTGGTGTTCAGCCGCAGTCTGAAACCGTATGGCGTCAGGCAAACAAATATAAAGTTCCACGCATTGCGTTCGTTAACAAAATGGACCGCATGGGTGCGAATTTCCTGAAAGTTGTTGGTCAGATCAAAGCTCGTCTGGGCGCGAACCCTGTTCCGCTGCAGCTGGCAATTGGTGCTGAAGAAGGTTTCACTGGTGTCGTTGACCTGGTGAAAATGAAAGCCATCAACTGGAATGATGCCGATCAGGGCGTGACCTTCGAATACGAAGATATCCCGGCTGATATGCAAGAACTGGCTGAAGAATGGCACCAAAACCTGATCGAATCCGCAGCAGAAGCTTCTGAAGAGCTGATGGAGAAATACCTGGGTGGTGAAGAACTGACTGAAGAAGAGATCAAAAAAGCTCTGCGTCAGCGCGTTCTGAACAACGAAATCATCCTGGTAACCTGTGGTTCTGCATTTAAGAACAAAGGTGTTCAGGCGATGCTGGATGCGGTAGTTGACTACCTGCCATCCCCAGTTGACGTACCTGCGATCAATGGTCTTTTGGATGACGGTAAAGACACGCCGGCTGAGCGTCACGCAAGTGATGAAGAGCCGTTTGCTGCACTGGCGTTCAAAATTGCTACCGACCCGTTTGTTGGTAACCTGACGTTCTTCCGCGTGTACTCTGGTGTAGTTAACTCCGGCGACACCGTACTGAACCCAGTTAAATCAGCACGTGAGCGTTTTGGTCGTATCGTTCAGATGCACGCTAACAAGCGTGAAGAGATCAAAGAAGTTCGTGCGGGCGATATCGCTGCTGCTATCGGTCTGAAAGATGTAACGACGGGTGACACTCTGTGTGATCCAGATAACGTCATCATTTTGGAACGTATGGAATTCCCTGAGCCGGTAATCTCCATCGCGGTAGAACCGAAAACCAAAGCTGACCAAGAAAAAATGGGTCTGGCATTGGGCCGTCTGGCTAAAGAAGACCCGTCTTTCCGCGTATGGACTGACGAAGAATCTAACCAGACTATCATCGCTGGTATGGGTGAATTGCACCTTGATATCATCGTTGACCGTATGAAGCGTGAATTCAACGTTGAAGCGAACGTGGGTAAACCACAGGTTGCTTATCGTGAAGCGATTCGTGCGAAAGTTACCGATATCGAAGGTAAACATGCCAAGCAGTCTGGTGGTCGTGGTCAGTATGGTCATGTTGTTATCGACATGTACCCGCTGGAGCCGGGCTCAAATCCGAAAGGTTACGAGTTCACCAACGATATTAAAGGTGGTGTAATTCCTGGTGAATACATCCCTGCCGTTGATAAAGGCATTCAGGAACAGCTGAAAGCAGGTCCACTGGCCGGTTACCCAGTTGTGGATCTCGGCGTGCGTCTGCACTTCGGTTCTTACCATGACGTTGACTCCTCTGAGCTGGCGTTTAAACTGGCCGCTTCTATCGCCTTTAAAGATGGCTTTAAGAAAGCGAAACCTGTTCTGCTTGAGCCGATCATGAAGGTTGAAGTTGAAACGCCAGAAGAGAACACTGGTGATGTCATCGGTGACCTTAGCCGTCGTCGTGGTATGCTGCGTGGCCAAGAGTCCAACGTTACTGGCGTTGTGATTCATGCTGAAGTTCCGCTGTCTGAAATGTTCGGATACGCAACTCAACTGCGTTCTCTGACCAAAGGCCGTGCTTCTTACTCCATGGAGTTCCTGAAGTACGATGATGCGCCTAACAACGTTGCTCAGGCCGTAATTGAAGCCCGTGGTAAATAAACCTCAGGGTTAAAACAAAATCCCGTGCTCTCTCCATAGGGGGAGAGCATTTGAGTAAGGAATATCGCCGTGTCTAAAGAAAAATTTGAACGTACAAAACCCCACGTTAACGTCGGTACTATCGGCCACGTTGACCATGGTAAAACTACTCTGACCGCTGCAATTACTACCGTTCTGGCTAAAACCTACGGTGGTAACGCGCGTGCATTCGACCAGATCGATAACGCACCGGAAGAAAAAGCACGTGGTATCACCATCAACACCTCTCACGTTGAATACGATACCCCGTCTCGCCACTATGCGCACGTTGACTGCCCAGGACACGCCGACTATGTGAAAAACATGATCACCGGTGCTGCCCAGATGGACGGCGCGATCCTGGTTGTTGCTGCGACTGACGGCCCAATGCCTCAGACCCGTGAGCACATCCTGCTGGGTCGTCAGGTTGGCGTTCCTTTCATCATCGTGTTCCTGAACAAATGTGACATGGTTGATGATGAAGAGCTGCTGGAACTGGTTGAGATGGAAGTGCGTGAGCTGCTGTCTCAGTACGACTTCCCAGGCGACGATACCCCAGTGGTTCGTGGTTCTGCTCTGAAAGCGCTGGAAGGCGAAGCTGAGTGGGAAGCAAAAATCATCGAACTGGCAGGCTACCTGGATTCTTATATTCCAGAACCAGAGCGTGCGATTGACAAGCCGTTCCTGCTGCCAATCGAAGACGTATTCTCCATCTCCGGTCGTGGTACCGTTGTTACCGGTCGTGTAGAGCGCGGTATCGTTAAAGTGGGTGAAGAAGTTGAAATCGTAGGTATCAAAGATACTGCGAAATCTACCTGTACTGGCGTAGAAATGTTCCGCAAACTGCTGGACGAAGGTCGTGCAGGCGAGAACGTTGGTGTTCTGCTGCGTGGTATCAAGCGTGAAGAAATCGAGCGTGGTCAGGTACTGGCTAAGCCGGGTTCAATCAAGCCGCACACTCAGTTCGAATCAGAAGTGTATATCCTGAGCAAAGATGAAGGCGGCCGTCATACTCCGTTCTTCAAAGGCTACCGTCCTCAGTTCTACTTCCGTACGACTGACGTAACGGGCACCATCGAACTGCCAGAAGGCGTAGAGATGGTCATGCCGGGCGACAACATCAAAATGGTTGTTACCCTGATCCACCCAATCGCGATGGACGATGGTTTGCGTTTCGCAATCCGTGAAGGCGGCCGTACAGTAGGCGCGGGCGTTGTTGCTAAAGTTATCGCTTAATCGCTGATAAACTCAATGCATGAAAAAGGCACTTCGGTGCCTTTTTTACGTCTTAATGATCAAATGGAAATTGAAATAAAAATAATTCTTATTTAGAATAACTTCGTTGGTTAAAAAATCGCTAGGAGCGGTTTCAAATACCGTTTGCAGTGTCCCGAAAGGTAGCGTGAAAGACACTCGCGATAACAATGAGTCATTCTGGTATGTATGTTTGTTTGTGTAACGCAATTTCTGACAAAGTCATTCGTAATGCTGTTCGTCAGCACCAGCCTCAATCTATGCAACAATTACGCAAGCTCGTTCCTATTGGGACAGATTGTGGTAAGTGTATTCGTCAGGCGCGTGTCATTTTTGAGGAAGAGCAGGCTAAAATTCCTGATATGTATGAAGTAGCATAAAATGTAGGGTCGTTTTTTTGACTCTCTGCTTACCGGTTCTACACTTTAAGAACTGGAGCGGAGGAGCATGTCATGAAAGGCGATAAAAAAGTCATCACACACCTGAATAAGTTATTGGGCAACGAGCTGGTAGCCATTAACCAATATTTTCTTCATGCCCGAATGTTTAAAAACTGGGGCTTAACCCGTCTAAACGATCACGAATATCATGAGTCTATTGACGAAATGAAGCATGCTGATCGCTACATCGAACGAATCCTATTTCTTGAAGGCATCCCGAATCTACAGGATTTGGGTAAGTTAAATATTGGTGAAGATGTCGAAGAGATTTTACGTTCTGACCTTCAACTTGAATTGGATGGCGCAAAGAATTTGCGTGAGGCAATTGCCTATGCTGATTCGGTGCATGACTACGTCAGTAGGGATTTAATGATAGAAATTCTTGCCGATGAAGAAGGTCACATAGACTGGCTGGAAACAGAATTAGATTTGATTTCACGTCTTGGCATACAAAACTATCTTCAAGCTCAGCTAAAAGCTGAGTAACATAGCAGGTACGCTGCTATGTATTGTTATCCCCAATCCGGCTGGATTCGCACACATCGTCCGGCCGGATTTAAAATCATTTCATCCCGCTTGTTGCTTCCCCTGCCAATTTGCGTATAATGCGCGAGCTTACCGAAACTAGGTAAGCCTGATTCAATCCGAATCAGACGGTCAATATTCATTTATTGCCCAAAACAATACTCCCGATATGGGGGTTATGTGCTGACGATTACACTCCCCCATCAATCGAAATGGGTGTGAGGAGTAATCATTTACGTTTATAAATAATTGGAGCTCTGGTCTCATGCAGAACCAAAGAATCCGTATCCGCCTGAAAGCGTTTGATCATCGTCTGATTGATCAATCAACTGCGGAAATCGTCGAGACTGCTAAGCGCACTGGTGCGCAAGTACGTGGTCCGATCCCGCTGCCGACCCGCAAAGAGCGCTTTACCGTTCTGATTTCTCCGCACGTCAATAAAGATGCGCGCGATCAGTACGAGATTCGCACTCACAAGCGTCTGGTTGACATCGTTGAGCCAACCGAGAAAACCGTTGATGCTCTGATGCGTCTGGATCTGGCTGCTGGTGTAGACGTGCAGATCAGCCTGGGTTAATCAGGTCATTGAGCGATTGAGAGGTTGAAACAATGATTGGTTTAGTCGGTAAAAAAGTGGGCATGACCCGTATCTTCACTGAAGATGGCGTATCTATCCCCGTAACCGTTATCGAAATTGAAGCAAACCGCGTAACTCAGGTTAAAGACCTGGCTAACGACGGTTACCGCGCTGTGCAAGTAACTACTGGTGCTAAAAAAGCAAACCGTGTTACTAAGCCAGAAGCAGGTCACTTTGCTAAAGCTGGCGTAGAAGCTGGCCGTACTCTGCGTGAATTCCGTCTTTCTGAAGGCGAAGAGTTCACTGTAGGTCAGAGCATCAGTGTCGAAATTTTCGCAGACGTTAAAAAAGTAGACGTTACTGGTACATCTAAAGGTAAAGGTTTTGCTGGCACAGTTAAGCGCTGGAATTTCCGTACTCAGGATGCTACTCACGGTAACTCCTTGTCCCACCGCGTTCCGGGTTCTATCGGTCAGAACCAGACTCCGGGCAAAGTGTTTAAAGGCAAGAAAATGGCAGGCCAGCTGGGTAACGAACGTGTAACCGTTCAGAGCCTGGACGTAGTGCGTGTTGACGCTGAGCGCAACCTGCTGCTGGTTAAAGGTGCTGTTCCGGGAGCTACCGGTAGCGACCTGATCGTTAAACCAGCTGTGAAGGCGTGAGGAGATAGCAATGGAATTAGTATTGAAAGACGCGCAAAGCGCGCTGACTGTTTCCGAAACTACCTTCGGTCGTGATTTCAACGAAGCGCTGGTACATCAGGTTGTTGTTGCTTATGCAGCAGGTGCCCGTCAAGGTACTCGCGCCCAGAAGACCCGTGCTGAAGTAACTGGTTCCGGTAAAAAACCTTGGCGTCAGAAAGGTACTGGCCGTGCGCGTTCTGGTTCTGTTAAGAGCCCGATCTGGCGTTCCGGTGGTGTGACCTTCGCTGCTAAGCCACAGGACCACAGTCAGAAAGTTAACAAAAAGATGTACCGCGGCGCGCTGAAAAGCATTCTGTCCGAATTGGTACGTCAAGATCGTCTGATCGTTGTCGAGACGTTCTCTGTAGAAGCACCGAAAACTAAGTTGCTGGCGCAGAAACTGAAAGAAATGGCACTGGAAGACGTGTTGATCATCACCGGTGAACTGGATGAGAATCTGTTCCTGGCCGCTCGTAACCTGTACAAGGTTGACGTGCGTGATGCAGCAGGTATCGACCCAGTTAGCTTGATCGCCTTCGACAAAGTCGTTATGACTGCTGATGCAGTTAAGCAAGTTGAGGAGATGCTGGCATGATCCGTGAAGAACGTCTGCTGAAAGTACTGCGCGCGCCGCACGTATCTGAAAAAGCATCTACCGCGATGGAAAAAACTAACACCATCGTTCTCAAAGTTGCTAAAGACGCGACTAAAGCAGAGATCGTTGCTGCTGTCGAGAAACTGTTCGAAGTAGAAGTTAAAGACGTAAACACCCTGGTAGTTAAGGGTAAAGTTAAGCGTCACGGACAGCGTATTGGTCGTCGTAGCGACTGGAAAAAAGCTTACGTCACCCTGAAAGAAGGCCAGAATCTGGACTTCATCGGCGGCGCTGAGTAAGTCGGAGGAGAAAGACAATGGCAGTTGTTAAATGTAAACCGACATCTCCGGGTCGTCGCCACGTTGTTAAAGTGGTTAACCCTGAGCTGCACAAGGGCAAGCCTTACGCCCCATTGCTGGAAAAGAACAGCAAATCCGGTGGCCGTAACAACAATGGCCGCATCACTACCCGTCACATCGGTGGTGGTCACAAACAGCAGTATCGTCTGGTTGACTTCAAACGCAATAAAGATGGTATTCCTGCGGTTGTTGAGCGTCTCGAGTATGATCCGAACCGTTCCGCGAATATCGCGCTGGTTCTGTACAAAGACGGCGAGCGTCGTTACATCCTGGCGCCGAAAGGCCTGAAAGCCGGCGACCAGATCCAATCTGGCGTTGATGCTGCGATTAAAGCGGGTAACACCCTGCCGATGCGTAACATTCCAGTCGGTTCAACGGTTCACAACGTAGAAATGAAACCAGGTAAAGGCGGCCAATTGGCTCGTTCTGCTGGTACTTACGTTCAGATCGTTGCTCGTGACGGTTCTTACGTTACCCTGCGTCTGCGTTCTGGCGAAATGCGTAAAGTCGAATCCGACTGCCGCGCTACGCTGGGCGAAGTTGGCAACGCTGAGCATATGCTGCGCGTTCTGGGTAAAGCTGGTGCTGCACGCTGGCGTGGTGTTCGTCCTACCGTTCGCGGTACGGCAATGAACCCAGTCGACCACCCACACGGTGGTGGTGAAGGTCGTAACTTTGGTAAGCACCCGGTTAGTCCGTGGGGCCTCCAGACCAAAGGTAAGAAGACCCGCAGCAACAAGCGTACTGATAAATTTATCGTACGTCGCCGTACTAAATAATCTTAGAGGATAAACCATGCCACGTTCTCTCAAGAAAGGTCCATTTATTGACCTGCACTTGCTGAAGAAGGTAGAGAAAGCGGTGGAAAGCGGAGACAAGAAGCCTTTGCGCACTTGGTCCCGTCGTTCAACGATCTTTCCAAATATGATCGGTTTGACCATCGCTGTCCATAATGGTCGTCAGCACGTTCCGGTGTTTGTTTCCGATGAAATGGTCGGTCACAAACTGGGTGAATTCGCGCCGACTCGTACTTATCGCGGCCATGCGGCCGACAAAAAGGCCAAGAAGCGCTAAGGTAGGAGGAAGAGATGGAAACTATCGCTAAACATTGCCACGCTCGTTCTTCTGCTCAAAAGGTTCGCCTGGTGGCAGACCTGATTCGCGGTAAGAAAGTGTCGCAAGCTCTGGAAGTTCTGACCTACACCAACAAGAAAGCTGCTGGTCTGGTTAAAAAAGTGCTGGAGTCTGCTATTGCTAACGCAGAACACAACGATGGCGCTGACATTGATGATCTGAAAGTCGCGAAAATCTTCGTTGACGAAGGCCCAAGCATGAAGCGCATTATGCCGCGTGCTAAAGGTCGTGCGGATCGCATCCTGAAGCGTACCAGCCACATTACTGTGGTTGTGTCCGATCGCTGAGACTCTGGAGACTAGCAATGGGTCAGAAAGTACATCCTAATGGTATTCGCCTGGGTATTGTCAAACCTTGGAACTCTACCTGGTATGCGAATACCAAAGAATTCGCTGACAACCTGGACAGCGATTTTAAAGTTCGTAAATACCTGACGAAGGAACTGGAGAAGGCTTCCGTTTCTCGTATCGTTATCGAACGTCCGGCAAAAAGCATCCGTGTGACTATTCACACTGCTCGCCCGGGTATCGTGATCGGTAAAAAAGGTGAAGATGTTGAAAAACTGCGCAAAGTCGTAGCGGATATCGCTGGCGTACCTGCACAGATCAATATCGCAGAAGTTCGTAAACCTGAACTGGACGCAAAACTGGTTGCTGACAGCATCACTTCTCAGCTGGAGCGTCGTGTGATGTTCCGTCGTGCTATGAAGCGTGCGGTACAGAACGCCATGCGTCTGGGCGCTAAAGGTATTAAAGTTGAAGTAAGTGGCCGTCTTGGCGGCGCTGAAATCGCGCGTACCGAATGGTACCGTGAAGGTCGTGTTCCATTGCATACACTGCGTGCGGATATCGACTACAACACCTCCGAAGCGCACACCACTTATGGTGTTATCGGTGTGAAAGTGTGGATCTTCAAAGGTGAGATCCTGGGTGGTATGGCTGCCGTTGAACAACCGGAAAAACCGGCTGCTCAACCTAAAAAGCAGCAGCGTAAAGGCCGCAAGTAAGGAGAGTCGCTGATGTTACAACCAAAGCGTACAAAATTCCGTAAGGTGCACAAGGGCCGCAACCGTGGTCTGGCGCAGGGTACGGATGTTAGCTTCGGCACTTTCGGTCTGAAAGCTGTTGGCCGCGGTCGCCTGACTGCTCGTCAAATCGAAGCTGCACGTCGTGCCATGACTCGTGCTGTTAAGCGTCAAGGTAAGATCTGGATCCGTGTATTCCCGGACAAACCGATCACCGAGAAACCGCTTGAAGTTCGTATGGGTAAAGGTAAAGGTAACGTGGAATATTGGGTTGCCTTGATTCAGCCAGGTAAAGTCCTGTACGAAATGGACGGTGTGCCGGAAGAGTTAGCCCGTGAGGCATTCCAACTGGCAGCAGCGAAACTGCCTATCAAAACCACCTTTGTAACTAAGACGGTGATGTAATGAAAGCAAATGAGCTGCGTGAAAAAAGCGTCGAAGAGCTGAACACTGAACTGCTCGGCCTGCTGCGCGAGCAATTTAACCTGCGTATGCAGGCTGCCAGTGGTCAGTTGCAACAGACTCACCTGGTAAAACAAGTGCGTCACAATATTGCACGTGTTAAGACTTTACTGACTGAGAAGGCGGGTGCGTAATGACCGATAAAATCCGTACTCTGCAAGGTCGTGTTGTAAGCGACAAAATGGAGAAATCCATGGTTGTCGCTATCGAACGTTTTGTGAAACACCCGCTTTACGGTAAATTCATTAAGCGTACGACTAAGCTGCACGTACATGACGAGAACAATGAATGCGGTATCGGTGACGTGGTTGAAATCCGCGAATGCCGTCCGCTGTCCAAAAATAAGTCTTGGACACTTGTTCGCGTTGTAGAGAAAGCGATTCTGTAATAAAGTAGCGCTCTTCTCTTATGATAAACGGCTCTGCAAAGGGCCGTTTATTTTTTCTACCCATACCAAGGAAGCGGTGTTATAATGCTGCGCCCTCAATTATGGGGTATTTAATGGCCCGAAAGGGTCCTAGAGTAGTAGTTGACAAGCGGAGCACTAAAATGATCCAAGAACAGACTATGCTGAACGTGGCCGATAATTCCGGTGCACGTCGCGTAATGTGTATCAAGGTTCTAGGTGGCTCGCACCGTCGCTACGCAGGCGTCGGCGATATCATCAAAATTACCATCAAGGAAGCAATTCCTCGCGGTAAGGTGAAGAAAGGCGATGTTCTGAAGGCGGTAGTGGTGCGCACCAAGAAGGGTGTTCGTCGCCCGGACGGTTCTGTCATTCGCTTCGATGGTAATGCTTGCGTTATTTTAAACAATAACAGCGAACAGCCTATCGGTACGCGTATTTTTGGGCCGGTAACTCGTGAACTGCGTAATGAGAAGTTCATGAAAATTATCTCTCTGGCACCAGAAGTACTTTAAGGAGCGAATCATGGCAGCGAAAATCCGTCGTGATGACGAAGTTATTGTGCTAACCGGTAAAGATAAAGGTAAGCGCGGTAAAGTAAAAAATGTCCTGTCTGCTAGTAAGGTCATTGTTGAAGGTATTAACCTGGTTAAAAAACATCAGAAGCCGGTTCCGGCCCTGAATCAACCAGGTGGCATCGTTGAAAAAGAAGCTGCAATTCAAGTTTCTAACCTTGCAATCTTCAATGCGGCAACTGGTAAGGCTGACCGTGTAGGCTTTAGATTCGAAGACGGAAAAAAAGTCCGTTTCTTTAAATCTAATAGCGAAACTATCAAGTAATTTGGAGTAGTACGATGGCGAAACTGCATGATTACTACAAAGACGAAGTAGTTAAAAAACTCATGACTGAGTTTAGCTACAATTCTGTCATGCAAGTCCCTCGGGTCGAGAAGATCACCCTGAATATGGGTGTTGGTGAAGCGATCGCTGACAAGAAACTGCTGGATAACGCAGCAGCCGATCTGGCAGCAATCTCCGGTCAAAAACCGTTGATCACCAAAGCACGCAAATCTGTTGCAGGCTTCAAAATCCGTCAGGGCTATCCGATCGGCTGTAAAGTAACTCTGCGTGGCGAACGCATGTGGGAGTTCCTTGAGCGTCTGATTTCCATTGCTGTACCGCGTATTCGTGACTTCCGTGGCTTGTCCGCCAAGTCATTCGATGGTCGTGGTAACTACAGCATGGGTGTGCGTGAGCAGATCATCTTCCCGGAAATCGACTACGATAAAGTCGATCGCGTTCGTGGTTTGGACATTACCATCACCACTACTGCGAAATCCGATGATGAAGGCCGTGCGCTGTTGGCCGCCTTTAACTTCCCATTCCGCAAGTAAGGTAGGGTTACTAATGGCTAAGCAATCCATGAAAGCACGCGAAGTTGTTCGTGTGAAACTGGCTGAAAAATACCGCGCTAAACGCGAGGAATTAAAAGCTATCATCTCTGGTGTGAACTCATCCGACGAAGATCGTTGGGATGCTGTTCTTAAGCTGCAGACTCTGCCGCGTGATTCCAGCCCGTCTCGTCAGCGTAACCGCTGCCGCCAAACTGGTCGTCCGCACGCTTTCCTGCGGAAGTTCGGGTTGAGCCGTATCAAGGTCCGTGAAGCCGCTATGCGCGGTGAAATTCCGGGTCTGAAAAAGGCTAGCTGGTAATTGTCACCAATTGAATCACGGGAGTAAAGACAGATGAGCATGCAAGATCCGATCGCGGATATGCTGACCCGTATCCGTAACGGTCAAGCCGCGAACAAAGTTGCGGTCACCATGCCTTCCTCCAAGCTGAAAGTGGCAATTGCCAACGTGCTGAAGGAAGAAGGTTACATTGAAGATTTCAAAATCGAAGGCGACACCAAGCCAGTTCTGGAATTAGAACTTAAATATTTCCAGGGCAAGGCAGTGGTAGAAAGCATTCAGCGAGTAAGCCGTCCAGGTCTGCGCATCTATAAAAGAAAAGATGAGCTGCCAAAAGTTATGGCCGGTTTGGGTATCGCTGTTGTTTCTACCTCTAAAGGTGTTATGACTGATCGTGCAGCTCGCCAAGCTGGTCTTGGTGGCGAGATTATCTGCTACGTAGCTTAATCGGGAGGAAAAATGTCTCGTGTTGCAAAAGCACCCGTCGTCATTCCTGCCGGCGTAGAGGTAAAACTCAACGGTCAGGATGTTTCGATTAAGGGTAAAAACGGCGAGCTGAGTCGTAAGATCCATGATGCTGTTGAAGTGAAACAAGCTGACAACGCTCTGACTTTCGCTCCGCGCGAAGGTTTCGTTGACGGATGGGCCCAAGCGGGTACTACTCGAGCTCTGTTGAACGCAATGGTTATCGGTGTTACCGAAGGCTTCACTAAGAAGCTGCAACTGGTTGGTGTTGGTTACCGTGCTGCTGTTAAAGGCAATGTGGTTAACCTGTCTCTTGGGTTTTCTCACCCAGTAGAGCATGCACTGCCGGCAGGTATTACTGCAGAATGCCCAAGCCAAACTGAAATCGTACTGAAAGGTGCTGATAAACAGGTTATTGGTCAGGTTGCTGCGGAATTACGCGCCTACCGTCGTCCTGAGCCTTATAAAGGCAAGGGTGTCCGTTACGCCGACGAAGTCGTGCGTACCAAAGAGGCTAAGAAGAAGTAAGGTAACACTATGGATAAGAAAGCAGCTCGTATCCGTCGTGCGACCCGCGCACGCCGCAAGCTCCAGGAACTGGGTGCGACGCGTCTGGTGGTACATCGTACGCCACGCCATATTTATGCGCAGGTCATTGCACCGAACGGTTCTGAAGTCCTGGTAGCCGCTTCTACTGTAGAAAAAGCTATCGCTGAACAACTGAAGTCTACCGGTAATAAAGACGCAGCTATCGCAATAGGTAAAGCTATTGCAGAACGCGCGTTAGAAAAAGGCATCAAAGATGTCTCTTTCGACCGTTCCGGTTTCCAATATCATGGTCGAGTCCAAGCACTGGCAGATGCTGCCCGTGAAGCTGGCCTTCAGTTCTAAGGTAGAGGTGTAAGATGGCTCACATCGAGAAACAAGCTGGCGAACTGCAGGAAAAGCTGATCGCGGTAAATCGCGTATCTAAAACCGTTAAAGGTGGTCGTATTTTCAGCTTCACCGCACTGACTGTAGTGGGTGATGGCAACGGCCGCGTTGGTTTTGGTTACGGTAAAGCTCGCGAAGTTCCAGCAGCGATCCAGAAAGCGATGGAAAAAGCCCGTCGCAATATGATGAATGTCGCGCTGAACAACGGCACCCTGCAGCACCCAGTTAAAGGTGCTCACACGGGTTCTCGTGTGTTCATGCAGCCAGCTTCCGAAGGTACCGGTATTATTGCCGGTGGTGCAATGCGCGCCGTTTTGGAAGTTGCAGGGGTTCACAACGTATTGGCTAAAGCCTATGGTTCCACTAACCCGATTAACGTGGTTCGTGCAACGATTGATGGTTTGGCCAATATGAAGTCCCCGGAAATGGTCGCTGCCAAGCGTGGTAAATCCGTTGAAGAAATTCTGGGGTAATGACCGTGGCAAAGACTATTAAAATTACTCAAACCCGTAGTGCAATCGGTCGTCTGCCGAAACATAAGGCGACACTGCTTGGCCTGGGTCTGCGTCGTATTGGGCATACAGTTGAACGTGAGGATACTCCTGCGGTTCGCGGTATGGTCAACGCGGTTTCCTACATGGTTAAAGTAGAGGAGTAACAGATGCGTTTAAATACTCTGTCTCCGGCCGAAGGTGCTAAACACGCACCGAAGCGTTTAGGTCGTGGTATCGGTTCTGGCCTGGGCAAAACCAGTGGTCGTGGTCACAAAGGTCAGAACTCTCGTTCTGGCGGTGGCGTACGTCGTGGTTTTGAAGGTGGTCAGATGCCTTTATATCGTCGTCTGCCGAAATTCGGTTTTACTTCTCGCAAAGCGATGATCACGGCAGAAGTTCGTCTGTCTGATTTAGCTAAAGTAGAAGGCGACGTGGTTGACCTGAATACGCTGAAAGCCGCTAATGTTATTGGCATTCAGATTGAGTTCGCGAAAGTGATTCTGTCTGGTGAAGTTGCTCGTCCGGTAACGATTCGTGGTCTGCGTGTCACTAAAGGTGCTCGTGCTGCTATCGAAACTGCTGGCGGTAAAATTGAGGAATAAGTAGCAGATGGCTAAGCAACCAGGATTAGATTTTCAAAGTGCTAAAGGCGGAGTTGGTGAACTGAAGCGCAGACTTTTGTTTGTTATCGGTGCGCTAATTGTTTTCCGTATTGGCTCTTTTATCCCAATTCCTGGTATTGATGCCACTGTGCTTGCCAAATTGCTTGAACAGCAGCGAGGCACCATCATTGAAATGTTTAACATGTTCTCTGGTGGTGCTCTCAGCCGTGCTTCTATCTTTGCACTGGGTATTATGCCGTATATTTCGGCGTCGATTATTATCCAGTTGCTGACGGTGGTTCATCCAGCGTTGGCTGAAATAAAGAAAGAAGGTGAAGCTGGCCGTCGTAAGATAAGCCAGTACACTCGCTACGGTACCTTGGTATTGGCTATATTCCAGTCGATCGGTATTGCTACCGGTTTGCCGAATATGCCTGGAATGCAAGACTTGGTTATAAACCCAGGCTTTGCTTTCTACTTTACCGCTGTTGTGAGCCTAGTTACTGGGACAATGTTCCTGATGTGGCTGGGAGAACAGATTACGGAACGTGGTATCGGTAACGGTATCTCGATCATAATCTTCGCTGGTATTGTTGCGGGACTACCGCCGGCCATTGGCCATACCATCGAGCAAGCTCGGCAAGGCGACCTGCACTTCCTCCTGTTGCTGTTGGTTGCAGTCTTAGTGTTTGCAGTAACCTTCTTCGTTGTTTTCGTTGAACGTGGCCAACGTCGTATCGTTGTTAACTATGCAAAACGTCAACAGGGTCGTCGTGTTTATGCAGCACAGAGTACGCATTTACCGCTGAAGGTGAACATGGCTGGGGTTATCCCTGCAATTTTTGCCTCCAGCATTATTCTGTTCCCAGCCACGATTGCATCTTGGTTTGGGGGCGGTACCGGTTGGAACTGGCTGACAACTATTTCGCTGTATTTGCAGCCCGGACAACCGCTTTATGTGTTACTCTATGCGTCTGCAATCATCTTCTTCTGTTTCTTCTACACTGCGTTGGTTTTCAACCCGCGCGAAACAGCAGATAACCTGAAGAAGTCCGGTGCATTCGTGCCAGGAATTCGTCCGGGAGAGCAAACGGCGAAGTATATCGATAAAGTGATGACTCGCCTTACTCTGATTGGTGCGATGTATATTACTTTTATCTGCCTGATCCCGGAGTTTATGCGTGACGCAATGAAAGTGCCTTTCTATTTTGGGGGTACATCTTTATTGATCGTTGTTGTCGTCATCATGGACTTTATGGCTCAAGTGCAAACTCTAATGATGTCGAGTCAATATGAGTCTGCATTGAAGAAAGCAAACCTGAAAGGCTATAACCGTTAATTAGGTGAGCTTGAGAAGTTACGGAGAGTAAAAATGAAAGTTCGTGCTTCCGTCAAGAAATTATGTCGTAACTGTAAGATTGTTAAGCGTAACGGTGTCGTTCGTGTGATCTGCAGTGCCGAACCGAAGCATAAACAGCGTCAAGGCTGATTATCTCGCATATTTTTCTTGCAAAGTTGGATTGAGCTGGCTAGATTAGCCAGCCAATCTTTTGTATGTAGCTGCAACATTATTTGAGTATCCTGAAAACGGGCTTTTCAGAATGGTGTTGCCGTATAAAATTGTAGGAGTGCATAGTGGCCCGTATAGCAGGCATTAACATTCCTGATCATAAACATACCGTTATTGCATTAACGTCGATTTTCGGTATCGGTAAAACTCGGTCGCAGGCTATTTGTGCTGCAACAGGAATTGCCGAAAATGTTAAGATCAGTGAGCTGTCTGAAGAGCAAATCGATAAGCTGCGTGACGAAGTTGCCAAGTTTGTTGTAGAAGGTGATCTGCGTCGTGAAGTTACCCTGAGCATCAAGCGTCTTATGGACCTTGGTACTTATCGTGGTTTGCGTCATCGTCGTGGTCTGCCGGTTCGCGGTCAGCGTACCAAGACTAACGCCCGTACCCGTAAGGGTCCGCGCAAACCGATCAAGAAATAATCGGGGTGATTGAATAATGGCAAAGGCACCTATTCGTGCACGTAAGCGTGTCAGAAAGCAAGTCTCTGACGGTGTGGCTCATATCCATGCTTCTTTCAACAACACCATCGTAACCATTACTGATCGTCAGGGTAATGCGCTAGGTTGGGCAACTGCCGGTGGTTCCGGCTTCCGTGGTTCTCGCAAATCCACTCCGTTCGCAGCTCAAGTTGCAGCAGAACGCTGTGCTGAAGCAGTGAAAGAGTACGGTATTAAGAACCTGGAAGTTATGGTTAAAGGACCTGGTCCGGGCCGTGAGTCTACTATCCGCGCGTTGAACGCGGCTGGTTTCCGCATCACTAATATTACTGATGTGACTCCGATCCCTCATAACGGTTGTCGTCCGCCGAAAAAGCGCCGCGTATAACGCCGCTTTTAGGATTGTTGGAGAAAGAAAATGGCAAGATATTTGGGTCCTAAGCTCAAGCTGAGCCGTCGTGAAGGCACCGACCTGTTTCTGAAGTCTGGTGTTCGTGCGATCGATTCCAAGTGTAAAATTGAACAAGCTCCTGGCCAGCACGGTGCGCGTAAACCGCGTCTGTCTGACTATGGTGTACAGTTGCGTGAAAAGCAAAAAGTTCGCCGTATCTACGGTGTTCTGGAGCGTCAGTTCCGTAACTATTATAAAGAAGCTGCACGTCTGAAAGGCAACACAGGTGCAAACCTGCTGCAACTGCTGGAAGGTCGTCTGGATAACGTTGTTTATCGTATGGGTTTTGGTGCCACTCGTGCTGAAGCACGTCAGATGGTAAGCCACAAAGCTATCATGGTAAACGGTCGCGTTGTTAGCATCGCTTCTTATCAGGTATCCCCGAATGACGTAGTCAGCATCCGTGAGAAAGCGAAAAAGCAATCTCGCGTGAAAGCCGCTCTGGAGCTGGCTGAACAGCGTGAAAAGCCAACTTGGCTGGAAGTTGATGCTGCCAAGATGGAAGGTGTGTTCAAACGTATTCCTGAACGTACCGATCTGTCTGCGGACATTAATGAACACCTGATCGTCGAGCTTTACTCCAAGTAAAGCTTAGTACCAAAGAGAGGACACAATGCAGGGTTCTGTGACAGAGTTTCTAAAACCGCGCCTGGTTGATATCGAGCAAGTGAGTTCGACGCACGCCAAGGTGACCCTTGAGCCATTAGAGCGGGGCTTCGGCCATACTCTTGGCAACGCACTGCGCCGTATTCTGCTTTCATCCATGCCAGGTTGCGCGGTGACCGAGGTTGAGATTGATGGTGTACTGCATGAGTACAGCACCAAAGAAGGCGTACAGGAAGATATCCTGGAAATCCTGCTCAACCTGAAAGGGCTGGCGGTGAGAGTTCAAGGCAAAGATGAAGTTATTCTTACCCTGAATAAATCTGGCATTGGCCCTGTGACTGCAGCCGACATCATCCATGATGGTGATGTCGAAATCGTCAAGCCGCAGCACTTAATTTGCCACCTGACCGATGAAAACGCATCTATTAGCATGCGTATCAAAGTTCAACGTGGTCGTGGTTATGTGCCGGCATCTGCCCGTATTCATACGGAAGAAGATGAGCGCCCGATTGGTCGTCTGTTAGTTGATGCTTGCTACAGCCCTGTAGAGCGTATTGCCTACAATGTTGAAGCAGCTCGTGTAGAACAGCGTACTGACCTGGACAAGCTAGTCATCGAAATGGAAACCAATGGCACGATCGATCCTGAAGAGGCGATCCGCCGTGCGGCTACCATTCTGGCTGAACAACTTGAAGCTTTTGTTGACTTACGTGATGTTCGTCAGCCAGAAGTTAAAGAAGAGAAACCAGAATTCGATCCGATTCTGCTGCGCCCTGTTGACGATCTGGAATTGACTGTCCGCTCTGCTAACTGCCTTAAGGCAGAAGCTATCCACTACATCGGTGATCTGGTACAGCGTACCGAGGTTGAGCTGCTCAAAACGCCTAACCTTGGTAAAAAATCTCTTACTGAGATTAAAGACGTACTGGCTTCCCGTGGTTTGTCTCTGGGCATGCGCTTGGAAAACTGGCCACCGGCAAGCATTGCTGATGAGTAACCAGATCACAGGTTAAGGTTTTACTGAGAAGGATAAGGTCATGCGCCATCGTAAGAGTGGTCGTCAACTGAACCGTAACAGCAGCCATCGTCAGGCTATGTTCCGTAACATGGCTAGTTCTTTGGTTCGTCATGAAATCATCAAGACGACCCTGCCGAAAGCGAAAGAGCTGCGTCGCGTTGTTGAACCGCTGATTACTCTTGCCAAGACCGACAGCGTTGCTAATCGTCGTCTGGCATTCGCCCGTACTCGTGATAACGAGATCGTGGCAAAACTGTTTAATGAACTGGGCCCGCGTTTCGCGAGCCGTGCCGGTGGTTACACTCGTATTCTGAAGTGTGGCTTCCGTGCTGGTGACAATGCGCCGATGGCATACATCGAGCTCGTTGATCGCTCAGTTTCGCAGACAGAAGAAGTTGCTACTGCAGAGTAATCTGTAAGAGCGTAAAAAAACCGGGGAAACCCGGTTTTTTTATATCTGAAATAAGTCATGCTTTCGCATAAATATACATGGTGAGCAACTACCTGTGTCTGAGTGAGTTGAAAAATATATCCCACCTGTTCTCATCTACCCATTTCGACTATATACTCTGCATGTTTTATTGATGTACATACCAACCCGAGTTTCTTAGGAGTAATGATGACCACATACCGACATAAACGTGGGAAAATCCAAGACAACGCCATTGAGGCATTGCTACATGACCCACTGTTTCGCCAACGAATTGAAGTGAATGAAAAAGGGAAGGGAAGTTATCGTAGAAAAGGGAAGCACATGAAGAAAGGTAATTGGGAGGCCAGTGGTAAGCAATCAAATGATTATTTACCTCTGGCCTTTCTACTTTCTGCGTAATGAAGCAGAGGTCTAATAGAAACTCAATTTTTACTGTTTGGGCTGCTGTTCTTTAAGTAAATCGCGAATTTCAGCTAATAGCTTCTCTTCTGCGCTAGGTTTTGGCGGTGCGGCAGGCGTATCTTCCTGTTTCCGACGCATTTTATTCATAAGCTTGATCGCTATAAAAATCGCGAAAGCGACGATGATAAAGTCGAAAATATTCTGGATGAAAGCGCCATAGTTCATGACAACGGCGGGAATTTCACCTTGGGCGTCACGAAGAATAAGGCTGAATTGTTTAAAATCGACCCCACCAATCAAAAGTCCAAGTGGCGGCATAATAATATCTGATACCAGAGAAGAAACGATCTTGCCGAAAGCTGCACCAATAATGACACCCACCGCCAAATCGACAACGTTGCCACGCATGGCAAACTCTCTGAATTCTTTAATGATGCTCATATCCGTTCTCCTTGCCAAAAAATTATAAATTAATTCTAACCAATAGCCGTATCTTTGCCAGATTATCGATTAGCAATAAATCTGTTCCTACATTACAAAAAGAAGGGGCTTGGTTGAAATAGACGTTCAACATCAGGCACAAACTTCTTGTCAGCCAAGAACATGATGACATGATCACCTTGTTCAATTTTGCTATTTGCGTTGGCAATGATGACGTCATCACCGCGAACAATTGCGCCGATAGTGGTACCGGGTGGAAGCTTAATATCTTCGATCATTCTGCCGACAACTTTCGATGTGCCCTCATCACCGTGGGCGATGGCCTCGATTGCTTCGGCTACACCACGACGTAAAGAGGATACGCTTACGATATCCGCTTTACGGACATGGCTGAGTAGCGCAGAAATTGTTGCCTGCTGCGGAGATATTGCGACATCGATGACGCTGCCCTGAACCAGATCGACATAAGCTCGGCGCTGGATAAGCACCATTACTTTTTTCGCGCCCATGCGTTTAGCCAGCATAGCTGACATAATATTCGCTTCGTCATCGTTGGTAATGGCGATGAATACATCGATCTGCTCGATATGTTCTTCGGCGAGGAGCTCTTGATCTGAAGCATCACCATGGAATACGACCGTATTTTGCAGAAGCTCAGCCAGTTCCACAGCTCGGTCTGCATTTCGTTCTATCAACTTAATGCTGTAATCTTTTTCTAACCGCTGCGCTAACCCTGCACCGACATTCCCTCCACCAACGATCATGATCCTTTTATAGGGTTTTTCAAGGCGCTGCAATTCGCTCATCACCGCGCGAATATGCTGCGAAGCGGCGACAAAAAACACTTCATCGCCAGCTTCGATGATGGTGGAACCCTGTGGGCGAATAGGGCGATCGTGACGAAAAATAGCCGCAACGCGGGTATCTACGTGCGGAATGTGTTCGCGGAGGGAGGTAAGGGCATTACCCACTAGTGGGCCGCCATAGTAGGCATTAACTGCGGCAAGACTCACTTTGCCTTCAGCGAAGTTGACGACCTGAAGTGCTCCAGGATATTCGATCAGTTTGTAAATGTTATCGATAACCAACTGTTCTGGGGAGATCAAGTGATCGATGGGAACCGCTTCTGGTAAAAACAGCTGTTCTGACTCACGAATGTATTCAGCGGCACGAATGCGTGCAATCCGGTTTGGAGTTTTAAAAAGAGAATAAGCAATCTGGCAGGCTACCATATTCGTTTCATCTGAATTGGTAACGGCGACCAGCATATCGGCATCTTCTGCCCCTGCTTCACGCAGCACTCGTGGGTGAGAGGCATATCCTGTAACGACACGCAGGTCAAACTTATCCTGAAGCTGGCGTAACCGATTTGCATCAGTATCAACGACAGTAATGTCATTGTTTTCACCCGCTAGATTTTCCGCCAGTGTTCCGCCGACCTGACCCGCGCCAAGAATGATAATTTTCATAATAAGCCATGCCGTTTATTGATTGCCGTCTGTTGCAGACAATACTGGGTTCAATATCAGTTTTTTACCAGCTTCGCATAAAAGAAACCATCACCACCATCTGCATGAGGAAGCATCTGTATACCTGGCATTTCTCTTGTACCGGTATCAACCAGTTTTGCATCGGCATGGCGAGTTAGGAAATCTGTAACTTGTTGAGCATTTTCTTGCGGCAGAATGGAGCAGGTAGCATAGACCATTGTGCCTCCGGTTTTGAGATGTGGCCAAATGGCATCAAGGATCTCTTTTTGTAGCGCAACCAGCTCTTCAATATCTCTGTCTCGGCGCAACCACTTAATATCAGGATGACGACGAATCACACCCGTGGCTGAGCATGGGGCATCCAACAGAATGCGATCAAACACACGTCCTTCGCACCATGAATCGGGGTAACGTCCATCGCCTTGTTTTACTTCGGCATGCATTTGTAACCGCAGTAAATTTTCTTTTACTCGGCCTAAACGTGTTTCATCTACATCGACAGCGAGCACATGAGATTTTGGTGCCGCTTCTAAAATGTGTGTCGTTTTGCCACCGGGTGCAGCGCAGAGATCGAGGATCTGTTCGCCATCTTGTGGATCGAGCCAATAGACGCAGCCTTGAGCAGATGCATCTTGTACTGTTACCCATCCTTGCGAAAATCCTGGCAATTGATCGACCGCACAGGGAGAGGCAAGTCGTATCGCATCGCTGTATTCAGCATGAGGAAATGCCTCGATTCCCTCTTGTACTAACAAGTTTAAATATGCTTCACGTGTGTGGTGTAACCGATTTACACGTAGCCACATCGGAGGGCGTTGATTATTCGCCTCAACGATGTTTTGCCAGTGATTTGGATAGGCACGCTCAATGCGCGCCAGCAGCCAGCTCGGGTGCAGGTAGTGAGATGAGTGAGTTGCCTCACGTTGGATCAGTTCTTCCTGCTGACGCTGGAATTGGCGTAATACGCCATTAATCAGCCCCTTGAGTTGCGGTTTTTTTAACGCCACAGCACCTTCTACTGTTTCAGCCAGCGCTGCATGTGGCGGGATCCGCGTATATTGCAGTTGATAGATGCCGACCATAATGAGGTAATGCAATGTGCGTTGTTTGCCCGTTAGGGGTTTAGCCATCAGTTGTTGAATACACCATTCCAACTGCGGTAAAACGCGTAATACGCCGAAGCAAAGCTCTTGCAAAAGTGCGCGATCTTTATCGGAGACTTCACGCTGATGGACAGGCAATAAGGCACTGAGTGATTGCCCCTGATCCAGAACCTGTCCCACCACTTGTGCGGCAATACTGCGTAGATTGTATGAGCTTTTCATGTGTTAGCGATGACGTATACGTAAAAGAGAGAGGATATACCGGCATGGCGCCGGTATGAAAAATAGATTAGTCCAGTGTATTACCGGGAACGAACCACTCACGACGTGAGTTAAGCAGATCCTGCGCACCCATGACTTTTTTGCCTGCGGGCTGCAATTCCTGAATATTCAGGATGCCATCGGCTGTTGCTACCTGAATGCCCTGCTTGTCTGCCTGTATGATTGTACCGGGCTGTGAGGCATGTGCTTTGGCGATGACCTCAGCTTTCCAGATTTTCACTGGCTGTTCATCTACGATGAAATAGCTGACTGGCCAAGGGTTAAAAGCACGAATACAGCGCTCAAGCTGTTCGGCAGATAACTGCCAGTTTAAACGTGCTTCTTCTTTGCTGAGCTTTTCTGCATAGGTGGCAAGGGCATCATTTTGTGCTTCAGAAACAGCGCTGCCATCAGCAAGCTGTTCCAGCGTTTCCAATAAGCCACGTGGGCCCAGCTCCGCAAGTTTATCGTACAACGTTGCGCTGGTATCCTGTGGCAGGATAGGGCACGAAATTTTGTGCAGCATTGCGCCAGTATCAAGTCCAACATCCATTTGCATGATCGTCACACCGGTTTCACTATCTCCAGCCCATAATGCACGCTGAATAGGGGCTGCACCACGCCAAAGAGGCAACAGAGAACCGTGGACATTAATGCAGCCGAGACGAGGCATGGATAATACGGGCTGCGGCAGAATTAAGCCGTAGGCGACAACGACCATCACATCGGCATCTAACGCCTGAACCATCGCCTGATTCTCTTCTGGTCGCAGAGATTTAGGCTGGAAAACGGGGATGCTGTGTTGCTCTGCCAGTATTTTTACTGGGCTGGGAGTGAGCTTGTTGCCTCTGCCTGCTGGGCGATCAGGTTGGGTGAAAACGCCAACGACCTCATGGCCCGATGATAAAAGCGCGTCAAGGTGACGCGCTGCAAAGTCAGGGGTTCCGGCAAAGATTATGCGTAAAGAATCAGACACGGTGCTTCCTGTCAGGATGAAAATTATCGGGCTCGGCTATTCTGCTTAGCCAGTTTTTCCAGTTTTTGACGAATGCGCTGGCGTTTAAGTGGGGAAAGGTAATCGATAAACAGTTTCCCAACCAGATGGTCCATTTCATGCTGAATACAAATGGCGAGTAGTTCGCTTGCTTCAAGTTCGAACGCTTTACCTTCACGATCCAATGCGCGCACTTTCACATGCTCTGCACGAGGAACCAGCGCACGCGTTTCAGGGATCGACAGGCAACCTTCTTCGATGCCCGTATCACCGCTCTTTTCAATCAACTCAGGATTGATCAGCACCAGTCGTTGGTCTCGTTCTTCAGAGACGTCAATAACAATAATACGTTGATGAATATCGACTTGTGTCGCTGCCAGGCCAATACCTTCTTCTTCGTACATGGTATCGAACATATCATCCACGATATGTTGAATATCTGCATTGACTTCTTTTACGGGCTGCGCAGTGATGCGGAGCCGCTCGTCTGGAAAATGTAATACCTGCAAAACTGACATATATGTTTAGATCTGTATCTGAATAGTGAGAGAGTCTTAACGCTCATTCTAGACATTTCCTGCCCCGATTGACAGCATCAGCACTGAATTGCAGCACTTATCTGAACAGAGTTGAGTAAGGGACGCCGATGCTATCAACGGAAATCTGGCTACGTATGACGGGCGTACGGCACCTCGGTGTCAGGCGTGCCCGGGCGATTGTCAGAAAGCTTATTGATTTAAACACGTTCGATAACGAGACCTTGAGAGCGTTAGGCCTGTCTGATGCTCAAATAGCCCAATTCTGTACCTATGATCGTAAGATTCTGGAAGGAACACTCAATTGGTTGTCTTACCCCAATCACCATATCGTTACGTGTGAAGATGCCTTGTATCCCTTTCTGCTGAGCAATATTCGTGATTTTCCGCTTCTGCTCTTTGTTTCTGGTTCTCCTGAGTTGCTGGCATCGCCACAAATATCGATTATTGGTAGCCGGGGGAACAGTGCTTACGGTGAACGCTGGGGATGCTTTTTTGCTCAGGAGCTGGCCGCAAATGAACTCACGGTGACAAGCGGGCTAGCGATTGGCATTGATGGTATTGCTCATCGTGCCGCTTTGGATACGGGAGGGAGAACCATTGCCGTGCTGGGAAGCGGACTGGAGAATATTTATCCTAAGCGGCACGCTAAGCTTGCCGAACGTATTTGTGGTGATGGTGGCGCGCTGGTTTCCGAATTTCCCCTCGCTATGCCGCCTTTCCCAACCAACTTTCCCAGAAGAAATCGTATTATCAGCGGGCTAGGGCTGGGTGTCCTGGTCATTGAAGCGTCTATCCGCAGTGGGTCGTTGGTTACAGCGCGTTATGCTTTGGAACAAGGACGGGAAGTTTTTGCTCTGCCGGGGCCTATCGGTAACCCTATGACTGAGGGGACACACTGGCTGATCCAGCAAGGGGCCAGTCTAGTTACACATCCGAAAGATATTCTTGAACAGTTGGTGAGTGAATTGCAGTGGCTACCGATGCAAAGCGGACAAACTATTTCTAACGAAGAAGAGGATGGCGAATTGCCATTTGCCGACGTGTTGGCTAACGTAGGAGATGAGGTTACACCTGTTGACGTTGTCGCTGAACGTGCCGGCCAACCTGTGCCAGAGATAGTCACTAAGCTATTAGAGCTGGAGTTAGCAGGGTGGATCGCAGCAGTACCCGGCGGCTATGTCCGATTAAGGAGGGCAGGCCATGTTCGACGTACTCATGTACTTGTTTGAGAGTTACATCCACAATGAAACTGAAATGCGTGTCGATCAGGATACGTTAACTGATGACCTCACCCGCGCTGGATTCCATCGTAACGATATCTATAGCGCGTTGAGTTGGCTGGAAAAACTGGCCGATATTCAGGAAGGGCAGACTGCGCCGCTTTATTTAGCGAACGATCCTCTGGCTATGCGGATCTATACGCAGGATGAGGTGCTGCGTCTTGATGCGGAATGTCGTGGCTTTTTATTGTTCCTTGAGCAAATTCAGGTTCTGAACCTTGAAACGCGGGAAATGATTATTGAACGCGTCATGGCGTTGGAAACGCAGGAGTTTGATCTGGAAGATCTGAAGTGGGTCATTCTCATGGTGCTTTTCAATGTACCAGGTTGTGAGAATGCTTATCAGCAAATGGAAGAATTACTCTTTGAGGTCAATGACGGTTATGTGCAATAGCCAGAGGAATAACAGTTCGAATGGCTAAGCCTGCACTGTTTGCTGAAAAAAAACAGGAAATATGTCCAGACTGTGGGTCAGTGCTGGTTATCCGTTCTGGTCGGCACGGCCCATTTCTTGGCTGTTCTGCGTATCCAGAATGTGAGTTCATTCGCCCGCTGAAAGCACAAGCTGACGGACATATTGTCAAAGTGTTAGATGGGCAGCAATGTCCGCTTTGTCAGTCGACCTTGGTCTTACGACAAGGTCGTTATGGGATGTTCATCGGCTGTGGCAATTACCCCGAATGCCATCATACCGAGACTATCGATCGCCCTGATGAAACGGCGATTCGATGTCCACAGTGTAATGAAGGCACGCTGTTGCAGCGTAAATCTCGCTACGGCAAGGTGTTTCATTCTTGCGATCGCTATCCCGATTGCCAGTTTACGTTAAACCATAAGCCGGTAGCGGGTGAATGTCCTTCTTGCCATTACGCTTTATTGTTTGAGAAAAAAACGGCACAAGGCATTAAGCTATTTTGTGCCAGTAAATTATGTGGAAAACCGATAGCGGCAGAAGTTGATAAGAATGAGTGATGTGTCTGATGAACTAATGATCCCCGTTTTGCGGGAATTACACAACGAGCAGGTTATTGCGTACCCGACTGAAGCGGTATTTGGGCTGGGATGCGATCCTGATAGTGAAGTGGCGGTTAATCGCCTGCTGGCGTTAAAACAACGCCCTTGGCAAAAAGGGTTGATCCTGATTGCGGCAGATTTTAGCCAACTGGCTTCTTATATTGATGACAGTGCGTTATCCGATGAGCAGAAGGCTGTGATGTTTTCCACGTGGCCAGGTCCGGTTACTTGGGTATTGCCAGCAAAACGCACGACTCCGCAGTGGCTAACAGGGCAATTTTCTTCGCTTGCGGTGCGTGTTAGTGACCATCCGCTAGTCAAGGAACTATGCCAGCGTTACGGTAAACCGTTGGTGTCGACCAGTGCCAATTTAAGTGGTCAACCGCCCTGCCGTACTGCTCAGGAAGTCTCTCAGCAGTTTGGTGATGATTTTCCTGTGCTAGTTGGGGACGTAGGTGGAAGAATGAACCCATCAGAAATCAGGGATGTATTAACAGGCGAGCTTATTCGTCAGGGGTAACGACAAGTTGGAGAGGAACGTGTCTGAAGTAACGTCTTTTGCGGTTTTTGGTAATCCGATTGCGCATAGTAAATCACCTCGCATACATGAGCTATTTGCTGCACAGACGGGGATAACGTTGACGTACCAGCGCGTGTTAGCGCCTCTGGATAATTTTGAGCAGATGCTGCGCCAGTATTTTCGTGATGGTGCTGGTGGAGCGAATGTGACAGCGCCCTTTAAAGAGCTGGCCTTTGCCGAAGCCGATGAGTGTAGCGAGTGTGCTGCGCTTGCGGGGGCGGTCAATACATTGAAGAGATTGAGCGACGGTCGCCTGTTTGCTGATAATACCGATGGCATCGGTTTGCTCAGCGATCTACAACGATTGGCGCTGGTGAAGCCGTTGGATCGTGTTTTGCTGGTTGGTGCAGGTGGTGCGGCGCGGGGTGTTATCCAACCTCTGCTGGCTTATGGCTGTACAGTGGTGCTGGCGAATAGGACCTTTTCCAAGGCCGATGCCTTAGCTAAGATCTTCCGTGATATTGGTGATATTCACGCTGTTGCTTTCGATGATTTACAGGGGCAGTCGTTCGATCTGATAATCAACGCCACATCTTCTGGTATGTACGACAGCGTTCCTAACTTACCGCCAGAACTCATTTCGCCGGAAACGTGCTGTTATGACATGTTTTACCTGCCACAGCTAACCCCCTTTTTGTCATGGTGCGTACAGCATGGCGCTCTCCATTATGCAGATGGTTTGGGAATGCTGGTGGGGCAAGCGGCACATGCGTTTAAACTTTGGCATGGTGTTATGCCGGACGTGGAGCCAGTGATTGCTTTACTAAAGCAGGATCTTGCTAAATGAATCAGGCGATCCAGTTCCCCGATCGTGAAAGCTGGGATGATAAGGTCATGGCGATCCGCTTTCCCGTTTTAGTGAATGGCTTTCAGCAGGAATGTTTAGTGAGCGCGGAGCAGCTCCAGCAACGTTATGGCGGTGATAGCCCTGAACGGTGGCTGGCACTGTTCAGGGAATATCGATGGGATCTTGAAGATGAACTGGAACAAATGATCGTTGCTGAAGAATGGGATGATGAAGGTTGTTACTCGTTGTCCTGAGCAAGGTATTCATCTTTCCAACGAACATAGTTGTTTGCCGAGTAAATCAATCCCTCTATTTCTGCTTGTGTTAGTGGTCGAATTTTTTTGACTGGGCTGCCGAGGTATAGATGCCCCTTCTCTAGCCGTTTTCCTGAGGGGACCAAGCTACCAGCGCCAATCATGACGTCATCTTCAACAACCGCTCCATCCAGAAGTATTGATCCCATTCCGACCAAAACCCGATTTCCTATTTGGCAACCGTGCAGCATCGCTTTATGGCCTACCGTGACGTCTTCACCAATAATAAGTGGATTACCTTCTGGTTTTTTCTCTGAGCAGTGGGTGATGTGAAGTACAGATCCGTCCTGAACATTACTCCTTGCACCAATAGTAATGTAGTTAACATCACCTCGTATGGCGACAAGAGGCCATATGCCGACATCATCGCCTAGTGTTACCTTACCAATCACCACGCTGGAATGATCGACCATGACTCTTTCGCCTAAAACGGGAGAAATACCGTTATAACGACGGAATGTTTTTGTACTCATCGACAGCCTCGTAGTTATTTGCCACATACTGATTACTCGTTATTAGACAAAATATCGACAGATATGGGATGTCGGCAACTGAAAAGTGGCGTGGATCGAGTAAGATCTCATCGAAAGGGTCGAAAAACACGCGAACAGAAAAAAAGATCAAGAAAGTTGTTGTGTAACGAAAACGGATCCCTATAATGCGCCTCCATCGACACGGCGCTGTGAACACACAACCGGGTCGATAAAGAAAGAGAAAACACTTTAAAATAAGCGTTGACTCTGAAGGTGAAAAGCGTAATATACGCCACCTCGCGAAGTGGTTAAGACCGCAACGCATTGCTCTTTAACAATTTAATCAGACAATCTGTGTGGGCACTCACAAGACCGTATCTTAAACGATATAAAAAGTCTTGAAGAGTGAACAACAGTAAAATTCATTACGAATGAACAGTTACTAATTCTTTGAGCATCGCTGACGAGTTCAGCAAATCAAACAAATCTTAAATTGAAGAGTTTGATCATGGCTCAGATTGAACGCTGGCGGCAGGCCTAACACATGCAAGTCGAGCGGTAGCACAGGAGAGCTTGCTCTCTGGGTGACGAGCGGCGGACGGGTGAGTAATGTCTGGGAAACTGCCTGATGGAGGGGGATAACTACTGGAAACGGTAGCTAATACCGCATAACCTCGCAAGAGCAAAGAGGGGGACCTTCGGGCCTCTCGCCATCAGATGTGCCCAGATGGGATTAGCTAGTAGGTGAGGTAATGGCTCACCTAGGCGACGATCCCTAGCTGGTCTGAGAGGATGACCAGCCACACTGGAACTGAGACACGGTCCAGACTCCTACGGGAGGCAGCAGTGGGGAATATTGCACAATGGGCGCAAGCCTGATGCAGCCATGCCGCGTGTGTGAAGAAGGCCTTCGGGTTGTAAAGCACTTTCAGCGAGGAGGAAGGCGGTAAGGTTAATAACCTTATCGATTGACGTTACTCGCAGAAGAAGCACCGGCTAACTCCGTGCCAGCAGCCGCGGTAATACGGAGGGTGCAAGCGTTAATCGGAATGACTGGGCGTAAAGCGCACGCAGGCGGTCTGTTAAGTTGGATGTGAAATCCCCGGGCTTAACCTGGGAACTGCATTCAAAACTGACAGGCTAGAGTCTTGTAGAGGGGGGTAGAATTCCAGGTGTAGCGGTGAAATGCGTAGAGATCTGGAGGAATACCGGTGGCGAAGGCGGCCCCCTGGACAAAGACTGACGCTCAGGTGCGAAAGCGTGGGGAGCAAACAGGATTAGATACCCTGGTAGTCCACGCTGTAAACGATGTCGATTTGGAGGTTGTGCCCTTGAGGCGTGGCTTCCGGAGCTAACGCGTTAAATCGACCGCCTGGGGAGTACGGCCGCAAGGTTAAAACTCAAATGAATTGACGGGGGCCCGCACAAGCGGTGGAGCATGTGGTTTAATTCGATGCAACGCGAAGAACCTTACCTACTCTTGACATCCAGAGAATTAGCTAGAGATAGCTGAGTGCCTTCGGGAACTCTGAGACAGGTGCTGCATGGCTGTCGTCAGCTCGTGTTGTGAAATGTTGGGTTAAGTCCCGCAACGAGCGCAACCCTTATCCTTTGTTGCCAGCGATTCGGTCGGGAACTCAAAGGAGACTGCCGGTGATAAACCGGAGGAAGGTGGGGATGACGTCAAGTCATCATGGCCCTTACGAGTAGGGCTACACACGTGCTACAATGGCGTATACAAAGAGAAGCGACCTCGCGAGAGCAAGCGGACCTCATAAAGTACGTCGTAGTCCGGATTGGAGTCTGCAACTCGACTCCATGAAGTCGGAATCGCTAGTAATCGTAGATCAGAATGCTACGGTGAATACGTTCCCGGGCCTTGTACACACCGCCCGTCACACCATGGGAGTGGGTTGCAAAAGAAGTAGGTAGCTTAACCTTCGGGAGGGCGCTTACCACTTTGTGATTCATGACTGGGGTGAAGTCGTAACAAGGTAACCGTAGGGGAACCTGCGGTTGGATCACCTCCTTACCAAGAAGATGTGTGTTAAGTGAAGTGCTCACACAGATTGTCTGATGAAAATACTGAGCAAGCGCACCTGTTGATGCGATGAGTGTAAACTCATGCTGACACGATAGTGCCGAATTTCTGATTCGGTACGGATTTTTCGTGTCCCCATCGTCTAGAGGCCTAGGACACTGCCCTTTCACGGCTGTAACAGGGGTTCGAATCCCCTTGGGGACGCCAATCCGATAATGAGTGAAAGACATTATCATGAATATCTTAAAGATGATTCTTCGGAGTCATGTTTACGATATTGCTCTTTAACAATCTGGAACAAGCTGAAAATTGAAACATGACAGCTGAACATGCATTGGTACCTGCGGGTATGAATGGTGTATCAGTGTGTCAATGAGTCTCTCAAATAATCGCAGCGCGACAGTGGCTTTGATTTATCAAAGACACCTTCGGGTTGTGAGGTTAAGCGACTAAGCGTACACGGTGGATGCCTAGGCAGTCAGAGGCGATGAAGGGCGTGCTAATCTGCGATAAGCGTCGGTAAGCTGATATGAAGCGTTATACCCGACGATACCCGAATGGGGAAACCCAGTGTGTTTCGACACACTATCATTACGTGAATACATAGCGTAATGAGGCGAACCGGGGGAACTGAAACATCTCAGTACCCCGAGGAAAAGAAATCAACCGAGATTCCCCTAGTAGCGGCGAGCGAACGGGGAGGAGCCCAGAACCTGAATCAGTTTGTGTGTTAGTGGAAGCGTCTGGAAAGTCGCACAGTAAAGGGTGATAGTCCCGTACACAAAAATGCACAAATTGTGAGTTCGATGAGTAGGGCGGGACACGTGACATCCTGTCTGAATATGGGGGGACCATCCTCCAAGGCTAAATACTCCTGACTGACCGATAGTGAACCAGTACCGTGAGGGAAAGGCGAAAAGAACCCCGGCGAGGGGAGTGAAATAGAACCTGAAACCGTGTACGTACAAGCAGTGGGAGCCTTGATTAATCAGGGTGACTGCGTACCTTTTGTATAATGGGTCAGCGACTTATATTCTGTAGCAAGGTTAACCGTATAGGGGAGCCGCAGGGAAACCGAGTCTTAACTGGGCGTTAAGTTGCAGGGTATAGACCCGAAACCCGGTGATCTAGCCATGGGCAGGTTGAAGGTTGGGTAACACTAACTGGAGGACCGAACCGACTAATGTTGAAAAATTAGCGGATGACTTGTGGCTGGGGGTGAAAGGCCAATCAAACCGGGAGATAGCTGGTTCTCCCCGAAAGCTATTTAGGTAGCGCCTCGTGAATTCATCTTCGGGGGTAGAGCACTGTTTCGGCTAGGGGGTCATCCCGACTTACCAACCCGATGCAAACTACGAATACCGAAGAATGTTATCACGGGAGACACACGGCGGGTGCTAACGTTCGTCGTGAAGAGGGAAACAACCCAGACCGCCAGCTAAGGTCCCAAAGTCATGGTTAAGTGGGAAACGATGTGGGAAGGCACAGACAGCCAGGATGTTGGCTTAGAAGCAGCCATCATTTAAAGAAAGCGTAATAGCTCACTGGTCGAGTCGGCCTGCGCGGAAGATGTAACGGGGCTAAACCATGCACCGAAGCTGCGGCAGCGACACTCAGGTGTTGTTGGGTAGGGGAGCGTTCTGTAAGCCGTCGAAGGTGGCCTGTGAGGGTTGCTGGAGGTATCAGAAGTGCGAATGCTGACATAAGTAACGATAATGCGGGTGAAAAACCCGCACGCCGGAAGACCAAGGGTTCCTGTCCAACGTTAATCGGGGCAGGGTGAGTCGACCCCTAAGGCGAGGCTGAAAAGCGTAGTCGATGGGAAACAGGTTAATATTCCTGTACTCGGTGTTACTGCGAAGGGGGGACGGAGAAAGCTAGGTTATCCGGGCGACGGTTGTCCCGGTTTAAGCGTGAAGGTGGATGACTTTGGTAAATCCGGGTCGTCATTAACACTGAGGCGTGATGACGAGTCACTACGGTGATGAAGTAACCAATGCTACGCTTCCAGGAAAAGCCTCTAAGCTCCAGGTAACATCAAATCGTACCCCAAACCGACACAGGTGGTCAGGTAGAGAATACTCAGGCGCTTGAGAGAACTCGGGTGAAGGAACTAGGCAAAATGGTGCCGTAACTTCGGGAGAAGGCACGCTGATGGTAGGTGAAGTGACTTGCTCATGGAGCTGAAATCAGTCGAAGATACCAGCTGGCTGCAACTGTTTAATAAAAACACAGCACTGTGCAAACACGAAAGTGGACGTATACGGTGTGACGCCTGCCCGGTGCCGGAAGGTTAATTGATGGGGTCAGCCGCAAGGCGAAGCTCTTGATCGAAGCCCCGGTAAACGGCGGCCGTAACTATAACGGTCCTAAGGTAGCGAAATTCCTTGTCGGGTAAGTTCCGACCTGCACGAATGGCGTAATGATGGCCAGGCTGTCTCCACCCGAGACTCAGTGAAATTGAACTCGCTGTGAAGATGCAGTGTACCCGCGGCAAGACGGAAAGACCCCGTGAACCTTTACTATAGCTTGACACTGAACCTTGAGCCTTGATGTGTAGGATAGGTGGGAGGCTTTGAAGCGTGGACGCCAGTCTGCGTGGAGCCAACCTTGAAATACCACCCTTTAATGTTTGATGTTCTAACGTGGGCCCGTGATCCGGGTTGCGGACAGTGTCTGGTGGGTAGTTTGACTGGGGCGGTCTCCTCCCAAAGCGTAACGGAGGAGCACGAAGGTTAGCTAATCCTGGTCGGACATCAGGAGGTTAGTGCAAAGGCATAAGCTAGCTTGACTGCGAGAGTGACAGCTCGAGCAGGTGCGAAAGCAGGTCTTAGTGATCCGGTGGTTCTGAATGGAAGGGCCATCGCTCAACGGATAAAAGGTACTCCGGGGATAACAGGCTGATACCGCCCAAGAGTTCATATCGACGGCGGTGTTTGGCACCTCGATGTCGGCTCATCACATCCTGGGGCTGAAGTAGGTCCCAAGGGTATGGCTGTTCGCCATTTAAAGTGGTACGCGAGCTGGGTTTAGAACGTCGTGAGACAGTTCGGTCCCTATCTGCCGTGGGCGTTGGAAGATTGAGAGGGGTTGCTCCTAGTACGAGAGGACCGGAGTGAACGCACCACTGGTGTTCGGGTTGTGATGCCAATTGCATTGCCCGGTAGCTAAGTGCGGAAGAGATAACCGCTGAAAGCATCTAAGCGGGAAACTTGCCTCGAGATGAGTCTTCCCTGGGCACTAGATGCCCCTGAAGGGCCGTTGAAGACTACGACGTAGATAGGCTGGGTGTGTAAGCGTAGCGATACGTTGAGCTAACCAGTACTAATGACCCGAGAGGCTTAACCTTACAACACCGAAGGTGTTTTGAGATGGACTCAGAGAGATTTTGATAATCAGCTTGTTTTAGGATTGGTTCTGATGGTTATGCGAGAGCGAAAGCGAAGCATGACGGTTGGAATGAAACAGAATTTGCCTGGCGGCGATAGCGCGGTGGTCCCACCTGACCCCATGCCGAACTCAGAAGTGAAACGCCGTAGCGCCGATGGTAGTGTGGGGCTTCCCCATGTGAGAGTAGGGAACTGCCAGGCATCAAACAAGTGGAAAGCCTCTGTCGAAAGACAGGGGCTTTTTGCTATGGGAAATTTTTGGTGTTAGCTGCAAAGATTTGCTCACCGTTTGTACGTAGAAACCCATACGGAATAATAAATATAGGGAAATAAATGACGATCTTATATATCCAGATCCGTAAGAATAAAATGGTTGTTCGTGATCCTGAAACGTCTCAGGAGCTAAGTGATTCCAGCCAGGTTTTTAGTAATTCACGCTTACTGGTTGCTGATTTTTTTCGTGCAGAGAAAGTTCTTCAAGATTTAGCCGACAAGTTTATAAAACGTAGCTGGTTTAAATTTGGTCAGGATGTGCTGATTATTCATGCTCTTGAAATGAATGAGGGTGGATTGTCTCAGGTTGAGGAACGTATTCTTCAGGAAATAGCCGTAGCTGCTTCACCGAGGGCGCGATTGATTGTAATAGAAAGCTCTCAGGCGTTAGTCGATGCAGAACTTATTGAACTGGCAAGGAAAAAAAGATAAAGCATGTGGCTCGTTCTCTGGACACAGTGAAACATTTTCACCTTATGCGTTGAGCGCTCGACATTAGTACGAAAACTCGCTATCTTCGGGCATCTGGATGTCTAAACGTTTAAACGTATGCTTTGAGGATATAAGGTTATGCCAATTCGGGTTCCTGATGAGTTACCAGCTGTCAATTTTCTGCGTAATGAGAACGTCTTTGTGATGACGTCCTCGCGTGCTAAAACGCAGGAAATTCGTCCCCTCAAAGTGCTGGTTCTGAACCTGATGCCTAAAAAGATCGAGACTGAAAACCAGTTTCTGCGCCTGTTATCTAACTCCCCCTTACAGATCGATATCCAACTGCTACGTATCGATAGCCGTGAGTCGAAGAACACGCCAACCGAGCATTTGAATAACTTTTACTGCAATTTCGACGATATTCAGGACGAAAATTTTGATGGCTTGATTGTGACCGGTGCACCGTTGGGATTGGTCGATTTCTGTGATGTTGTCTATTGGCCGCAGATCGCACGTGTTATCGAATGGGCAAAAGAGCATGTTACCTCCACATTATTCGTGTGTTGGGCTGTACAGGCTGCTCTCAATATCCTCTACGGCATTCCCAAGATGACCCGCAAGGAAAAGCTATCTGGCGTTTACTTGCACCAAACGTTACAACCCCACGCTTTGCTGACCCGCGGTTTTGATGAAACGTTCCTGGCACCACATTCACGCTATGCGGATTTTCCGGCCGATGTAATTCGTCAGCATACGGATTTAGAGATTCTGGTTGAGTCGGAGCAGGCTGGTGCTTACCTGTTTGCCAGCAAAGATAAACGTTTGGCGTTTGTTACCGGACACCCAGAGTATGATGTCTTGACGCTAGCGGGTGAGTTTTTCCGCGATTGTGACGCCGGATTGGATCCGACTGTGCCAGTAAATTATTTCCCCGATGACAATCCTGAACTGGCACCGAAAGCGAGCTGGCGTAGCCACGGGCATCTGCTTTTTGTTAACTGGCTGAATTACTATGTTTACCAGATTACGCCTTACGATTTACGCCGGATGAATCCTACGCTGGACTAACCCGTTCCCCTTCTTTTCTCTAAGGCACCTTCAAGGGTGCCTTTCTTTTTTGTACTGAATCATTTCATTTCTGTTGGTTAGTGAAAGTTATTTCTCTTCCTTTTTGATTTTAATTTTCATTTTTATCATGAGGTTATTTTTACTTTGTTATTAAAATGGAAATTGTTTTTGATTTTGTTTTTTATTGTATTACGCTTAATCCTGTCGGCTAAGAAATGTACATACTGATTTGCCGATTTGGCGGTTGTTGATAAATGAAGCGGAATCTGAAAAGGAACCACGAATGATGCAGCAGACAATAAACAGAGAATTGGCGTTTAGTCAGCGTTTTGGCGAAGGTGAGAAGCAAATTCTTACGGAAGAAGCGATTGATTTCTTAACTGAGTTGGTCGCGCATTTTACGCCAGCTCGTAATCAATTACTCGCCGAGCGGCAGGTACAACAGCGTAGTATCGATCAGGGTAAGTTGCCTGATTTTATTTCAGAAACGGCTTCCATTCGTGATAAGACATGGACAATACGCGGTATTCCCGATGACCTTCAGGATCGTCGTGTTGAGATTACCGGTCCGGTCGAACGAAAGATGGTGATCAACGCATTGAATGCCAACGTGAAAGTTTTCATGGCGGACTTTGAGGATTCGTTGTCACCGAGTTGGGAAAAAGTGATCGACGGGCAAATCAACTTGCGTGATGCCGTACGCGGTACGATTTCCTACATCAATGAAACAGGAAAAATCTACCAGCTGAAACCCAATCCTGCCGTATTGATTTGCCGGGTACGCGGTTTGCATTTGCCAGAAAAGCACGTGTCCTGGCAGGGGGAAGCGATTCCCGGCAGCCTGTTCGACTTCGCGCTGTATTTTTTCCACAACTATCAGGAACTGCTGAAGAAAGGAAGTGGCCCTTATTTCTATCTGCCAAAGACGCAGTCATGGCAGGAAGCGGCCTGGTGGAACGATGTCTTCTGCTACACGGAAGATCGTTTTGATCTGCCGCGCGGGACGATCAAAGCAACGGTGTTGATTGAAACGTTGCCCGCCGTTTTCCAGATGGACGAGATCCTCTACCACCTACGCGATCATATCGTTGGGCTGAACTGCGGCCGCTGGGATTATATCTTCAGCTATATCAAAACATTAAAGAACCACAGCGACCGCGTTTTGCCCGATCGCCAGTCGGTGACGATGGAAAAACCCTTCCTTAGTGCTTATTCGCGGCTGTTGATCAAAACCTGTCACCGTCGCGGTGCGTTCGCCATGGGCGGGATGGCGGCGTTCATCCCAAGTAAGGATGCGGAACGCAATAACTGGGTGTTGGATAAGGTACGTAAAGACAAAGAGCTGGAAGCTCACAATGGCCATGACGGCACTTGGGTGGCCCATCCGGGGCTGGCCGATGCCGTGATGGAGGTGTTCGATCGGGCGTTAGGTGAGCGTAAAAATCAGCTCGATATCAGCCGTGAACACGATGCGCCTATTCGTGCAGAAGAGCTGCTGGAGCCTTGCTCGGGAGATCGCACGGAAGTGGGGATGCGCGCGAATATCCGCGTTGCGGTGCAGTACATCGAAGCATGGATATCCGGTAATGGCTGCGTCCCGATTTATGGACTGATGGAAGATGCGGCGACGGCAGAAATTTCTCGCACTTCAATCTGGCAGTGGATTCGCCACGGCAAGACGTTGAGCGATGGTCGTGTGATCACCAAAGTGCTGTTCCGCCAAATGCTGGCTGAAGAGATGTTCGTGATTCAAGAGGAACTCGGTGATGCCCGTTTCAGCGGAGGGCGCTTTGATGAAGCCGCTCGGCTAATGGAGCAAATTACCACGCAAGATGAGCTGATCGACTTCCTGACGCTACCTGGCTACGCATTGCTTGATTAATCCTGACTGATAATAAAAAGGAACCTCTGCTATGACGATCTCTCGTACCCAACAAGTCCAGCATATCGAAAAAGAGTGGAAAACCGCTCGCTGGGAAGGTATTACGCGCCCCTACAGCGCAGAAGATGTGATTAATCTACGGGGATCGGTGAACCCGGAATGCACGCTCGCGCAGCTCGGCGCGGCAAAGCTATGGAACCTGCTGCATGGTGACTCACGCAAAGGCTATGTTAATTGTCTGGGCGCGCTGACGGGAGGACAGGCTTTACAGCAGGCGAAAGCGGGCATCGAAGCGATTTATCTTTCCGGTTGGCAGGTGGCGGCGGATGCCAATCTGGCGTCCAGCATGTATCCCGACCAGTCGCTCTACCCAGCGAATTCCGTACCCGCGGTGATTGAACGTATCAATAATACCTTTCGGCGCGCCGATCAGATTCAGTGGTCGAACCGCATTGAGCCGGGTGATAAGCGTTATACCGACTACTTTCTGCCGATTGTTGCGGATGCGGAGGCGGGGTTTGGTGGCGTGCTTAATGCGTTTGAGCTGATGAAGTCGATGATTGAAGCGGGCGCGGCTGCAGTTCACTTTGAAGATCAACTGGCATCGGCGAAGAAATGTGGCCACATGGGCGGCAAAGTGCTGGTTCCGACTCAGGAAGCCGTTCAGAAGCTGGTTGCAGCGCGTCTGGCTGCGGATGTTTTGGGTGTCCCCACCTTGCTGGTCGCGCGAACCGATGCGGATGCGGCGGATTTGTTGACCTCCGACTGCGATGAGTATGACCGTGATTTCATCACCGGAGAACGTACGGTGGAAGGCTTCTATCGCACGCGAGCCGGGATCGAGCAGGCAATCAGACGTGGTCTGGCGTATGCGCCTTATGCCGATCTGGTGTGGTGCGAAACGTCAACGCCGGATTTATCGCTGGCGCGTCGTTTTGCCGAGGCCATCCATGCAAGATTCCCCGGTAAGCTGCTGGCGTACAACTGTTCGCCTTCCTTTAACTGGAAGAAGAATCTGGATGACAGCACGATTGCGCGTTTTCAGGATGAGCTGTCGGCGATGGGCTACAAGTACCAATTCATTACGCTGGCCGGCATCCACAGCATGTGGTTCAACATGTTTGACCTGGCGCATGCCTATGCGCAGGGCGAAGGGATGAGGCACTACGTAGAAAAAGTGCAGCAGCCTGAATTTGAAGCGATTAAAGACGGCTATACCTTCTCATCGCATCAGCAGGAGGTCGGGACTGGCTACTTTGATAAGGTAACGAACATCATTCAGGGAGGCGAGTCTTCAGTGACGGCGCTGACGGGATCGACGGAAGAACAGCAGTTCTGATCCTACCCGGTCAGCGTTTGGCTGGCCGGGTCTCATCTGGAGATCATGATGACGCGTGACCTTGAAAAGTTGGTGGCGCAAACGATCCTGCAAGGGTTTGATGCGCAATATGGACGTTTTCTCGAAGTGACAGCGGGGGCGCAGCAGCGCTTTGAACAGGCTGACTGGTCCGCTGTACAACAGGCAATGAAACAGCGTATTCACTTATACGATCACCATGTTGGTCTGGTGGTCGAACAGCTGCGCTGTATTACCGGTATTCGCTGCGATGATGCGGATTTTTTGGCTCGCGTGAAACATATCTACACCCGCTTACTGCCGGATTACCCGCGTTTTGAGATTGCTGAGAGTTTCTTCAATTCCGTCTACTGTCGGCTGTTTAATCATCGGGAACTGGCACCTGACAAACTGTTTGTTTTCAGTTCTCAGCCGGAACAGCGATTTCGTGAGATCCCCCGGCCTATCGCCAAGACGTTTTTGCCCACTGACGGCTGGCAGAGCATGCTGGAAAAGCTGCTGGATGACGTGCCGCTGCGTTTGCCGTGGGAAGATTTGCCGCGTGATATTGGTTATATCACGGCGTATTTACAGCGCACTTTCTCAACGGAGCAGCTTGAGCACGCGACGTTACAGGTGGCGAATGAGCTGTTTTATCGTAACAAAGCGGCCTGGCTGGTGGGCAAACTGTCGCTCCCTGACGGTGTTTTCCCGTTCCTGCTGCCGATTCACCACAACGAACGCGGTGCGCTATTTATTGATACCTGCTTAACCAATCAGGCTGACGCGAGCATTGTGTTTGGTTTCGCCCGTTCTTACTTCATGGTATATGCCCCCCTGCCGTCGGCGCTGGTGGCCTGGCTGCGTGATATTTTACCGGGGAAGACGACAGCGGAGCTGTATCTGGCCATCGGCTGCCAGAAGCACAGTAAAACTGAGTATTACCGCGAATATCTGCACTACATTGCCGAATCAAAAGAGCAATTCATTATCGCCCCCGGCGTTAAAGGTATGGTGATGCTGGTGTTTACGCTGCCTTCCTTCGATCGCGTATTTAAGGTCATCAAAGATCGTTTCGCGCCGCAGAAAGAGGTGAGCGCCGAGCGGGTCATGGCGTGCTATCAACTGGTGAAAGAGCACGATCGCGTCGGGCGCATGGCGGATACGCAGGAATATGAAAACTTCGTCATTGATAAGCATCGCATCAGTCCAGAGTTGCTGGATGAGCTGTGGCGGGAGGTGCCGGAAAAACTGGAGGATCTGGGCGACCAACTGGTGATCCGACATTTGTATATGGAACGCCGGATGACGCCGCTGAACCTTTATTTGGAACAGGCAAACGCACAGCAGCTGCACGATGTGATTGAAGAGTATGGTAATGCCATCAAACAGCTGGCTGCTGCAAATATTTTCCCCGGCGACATGCTATTCAAGAATTTCGGCGTCACACGTCATGGGCGAGTCGTCTTTTATGACTACGATGAAATTTGCTACATGACTGAGGTGAATTTCCGCAAAATACCGCCGCCACGTCACCCAGAGGACGAACTGGCCGCAGAGCCGTGGTACAGCGTCGCGCCGAATGACGTGTTTCCCGAAGAGTTCCCCCATTTCCTGTGCAGTGACCGTCACATTCGTACGCTATTTGAGGAAATGCACGGCGATCTGTTTTGCGCGGACTACTGGCGAGCACTACAGCAGCGCATCAGGGACGGGCACATTGAGGATGTTTACGCCTACCGACGCCGCAAGCGTTTTAGTCAACGTGTTGAGCCGGTATACACAACGGCTGAGGATGGTTCTGACTTTTGCCGTTATCCGGCGTAAAAAATTATGCAGCGGTGGGTTTGACCGCCGAGTGAGCGACAGGACGTCGCGAAAGCCAGTGCCGCGTCTGGAGCGCGTCACTGGCGGCTCGACTAGCGGTCAGGAACACCGATGGAACCGCGTCAGCGGCATAATTCCCACCGAAAGCCTGGGTACACAGGGCGGCGGCGACTGAGCGCCCTGTGTCGGGCGCGTGCTACGAGGTAGCATGAAAATGACGGTATTATCGCGCACGAAACTGCCCCAAGATTGGCATAAAAATGTGACCAAAAGACCTTTCGTGTCATACACGTTATTCATAACCCACTGTATTCCTGCATGACCTGCTTAGCGGCTTTGATCACCAGCGCGCCGAGTTCTGTGACACGGTCGTCCGTGATGCGCGACACAGGGCCAGAGATGGAAATGGCGGCGAAGGCTTCATGATGTTCATCCAGAATACAGGCTGCGATACAGCGTAGCCCCAGCGCGTGCTCTTCGTCATCGAACGAATAGCCCTGTTTGCGAATCAGCGACAGGTTTTCTTTCAACGCTTGTGGCGAGCTGAAGGTATGTGGTGTGTAGCCGTGCAGCCCTTTCTTGTGCAGCAGTTGAGTGACCTGAGCATCGGGTAAATGCGCCAGAAACGCTTTTCCGGCACCAGAGGCATGCATCGGTAATTTACCGCCGATAGGGGCGGACATGCGCATCAGCGCCGTACATTGCACCTGATCGATGATGATCGCCTGACTGTCGGTCTGATCGAGCACGGCCAGATTGACAGTTTCGCCAGAATCTTCCATTAGCTTGCGTAGTATCGGATGCACAATGGCCAGCAGGTTGCGGCTTTGCAGAAAGCTGCTGCCGACGATAAACGCGTGTGAAGCAATCGTCCACAGCCCCAAGTCGCCAACCTGACGCACAAAGCCCTGTTGCTGCATGGTGGTGAGCAGGCGGTGGGTCGTGGAATTCGGTAAACCGGCCTGTTGAGCGAGATCGGTTAGCGCCACGCTGCCGTTTGCTTTGGCGATATATTCAAGCAGCGTCAGGCCACGGGTCAGCGACTGAACCTGCCCGGTTGGCTGCGCGGTGGTGCCCGTACTGGCTCTGGGTTTCTTCCCGCGTTTGGCTGGCTCTGGTGGCGTCATGGCGTCGATTCCTTTTTAGGGTTATGGAATTGATTTTCGTTTTTTTACCACAGAATGCAACTCTTCTTTCTCTGCGCTTTTTATCGGCGAATGATCTGAAAAAGTCTCATGCTACACGGCGTTAGCGTGCTCATAACTTATGCTAGGATAGACGCAATATATATCGTATTTATTGGCCGGGGATGGGGTTCGCGTGAGTAATCGGGTAGACGAATTGCGGCGTCAGTTGGCGCAACGCATTATGGTACTGGATGGTGGTATGGGAACCATGATCCAGGGTTATCGCCTGCAGGAAGCAGATTACCGCGGTGAGCGCTTTGCTGACTGGCCGAGCGATGTGAAGGGAAATAACGATCTGCTAGTGCTGACCAAGCCGCAGGTGATTAGTGAAATCCATGACGCCTATCTGGAAGCCGGCGCCGACATTCTCGAAACCAACACCTTCAACGCCACCACCATTGCGATGGCGGACTATGATATGGAAGCGCTGTCGGCGGAAATCAACACCGTCGCCGCACAGCTGGCGCGTGCCAGCGCTGACAAATGGACTGCCTTAACGCCGGATAAGCCGCGCTATGTTGCCGGTGTGCTTGGCCCAACGAACCGCACCGCGTCGATCTCTCCCGATGTTAACGATCCGGCGTTTCGTAACGTGAGTTTTGATCAACTGGTGGAAGCGTATCGCGAATCGACACGTGCCTTGATCGCAGGCGGTGTCGATCTGATCATGATCGAAACCATTTTCGATACCTTGAATGCTAAAGCGGCGAGTTTCGCCGTCGAAAGTGAATTTGAGGCGCTAGGGATCGTACTGCCCGTGATGATTTCCGGCACGATCACGGATGCGTCAGGGCGTACGTTATCTGGCCAAACCACGGAAGCCTTTTACAACTCTCTGCGTCATTCCCGCCCACTTTCCTTCGGCCTGAACTGTGCATTGGGGCCGGATGAGCTGCGCCAGTATGTCGCCGAACTATCACGTATTTCAGAATGCTATGTGAGCGCACACCCGAATGCGGGGCTGCCTAATGCCTTCGGGGAATACGATCTGGATCCGGCCGATATGGCGAAACATATCGGAGAATGGGCGCGATCCGGCTTCCTGAATATCGTGGGCGGTTGCTGTGGTTCGACGCCTGCGCACATTGCCGCGATGGCGAAAGTGGTGGAAGGCGTGCCGCCACGTAAGCTGCCGGAGATTCCAGTGGCTTGCCGTTTATCCGGCCTGGAACCGCTGAATATCGATGCCAACACGCTGTTTGTTAACGTCGGGGAGCGGACAAACGTCACCGGCTCCGCACGTTTTAAACGTCTGATCAAAGAAGAGAAATACAACGAAGCGCTGGATGTCGCCCGTCAGCAGGTGGAAAGCGGCGCGCAGATCATCGACATCAACATGGATGAAGGCATGCTGGATGCGGAAGCGGCGATGATCCGCTTCCTGAATTTGATTGCCGGTGAGCCTGATATCGCCCGTGTGCCGATCATGATTGACTCCTCAAAATGGGATGTGGTTGAGAAAGGGCTTAAATGCATTCAGGGCAAAGGGATTGTTAACTCGATTTCCATGAAGGAAGGCGTTGAGGCCTTTATTCATCACGCTAAGCTGGTGCGGCGCTATGGCGCCGCCGTGGTAGTGATGGCCTTCGATGAAGTCGGGCAGGCAGATACCCGCGCGCGCAAAATTGAAATTTGTAGCCGGGCGTACCGCATCCTGACGGAAGAAGTTGGTTTCCCGCCGGAAGACATTATTTTCGACCCGAATATTTTCGCCGTGGCAACGGGGATCGATGAGCACAACAACTACGCGGTGGATTTCATCGAAGCCTGTGCGGACATCAAGGCGCAGCTACCGCATGCGATGATCTCCGGCGGCGTGTCCAACGTGTCGTTCTCATTCCGCGGCAACGATCTGGTCCGTGAGGCGATCCACGCCGTCTTCCTGTATTACGCGATCCGCAATGGGATGGACATGGGGATCGTGAACGCCAGCCAGTTGGCGATCTATGACGATCTGCCTGTTGAGCTGCGCGATGCGGTTGAAGACGTGATCCTTAACCGTCGCAGCGATGCGACCGAGCGTATGCTCGATCTGGCAGAAAAATATCGCGGCAGCAAAACGGAAGATGAAGGCAGCAAAACGCAGGCGGAATGGCGTGGCTGGGACGTGAAGAAGCGTTTGGAGTATTCACTGGTTAAAGGTATTACCGAATTCATCGAGCTGGATACGGAAGAAGCGCGCCAGCAGGCGGCGCGTCCGATCGAGGTGATCGAAGGCCCGCTGATGGATGGAATGAACGTGGTCGGCGACTTGTTCGGTGCGGGGAAAATGTTTTTGCCACAGGTAGTGAAATCCGCCCGTGTGATGAAGCAGGCGGTGGCCTATCTCGAACCCTATATTGATGCCAGTAAAGACAAAGGTTCGTCCGCAGGGAAAATCCTGCTGGCGACGGTAAAAGGTGACGTCCACGATATCGGCAAGAATATTGTCGGCGTGGTGCTGCAATGTAACAACTACGAAATTATCGATCTTGGCGTAATGGTGCCGACGGATAAAATCCTGAAGACCGCGCGTGAAGAGAATGTCGATATCATCGGGCTGTCCGGGCTGATTACACCGTCGCTGGATGAAATGGTCAACGTGGCGAAAGAGATGGAGCGTCAGGGCTTCACGCTGCCGCTGCTGATTGGCGGCGCGACGACCTCTAAAGCGCATACCGCTGTGAAGATTGAGCAGAACTATAGCGGCCCAACGGTCTACGTGCAGAATGCCTCGCGCTCTGTTGGTGTGGTGTCGGCCCTGCTGTCCAGTACGCAGTATGACGACTTTGTTGCGCGCACTCGTAAAGAGTATGAAACCGTGCGTATTCAGCACGCGCGTAAAAAACCGAGAACGCCGCCCGTGACGCTGGAAGCGGCTCGTGCTAACGCCTCCGATCTGGATTGGGAAAATTACACGCCGCCGGTTGCGCATCGTCTGGGTGTCCAGGAAGTGACGGCCAGCATTGAAACGCTGCGCAACTACATCGACTGGACGCCGTTCTTCATGACCTGGTCGCTGGCGGGGAAATATCCTCGCATTCTGGAAGATGAGGTGGTGGGTGAAGAGGCCAAGCGCCTGTTTGCCGATGCCAACGTGATGCTGGACGACTTATCCGCACGTGGCGCACTGAATCCTCGCGGCGTGGTAGGCCTCTTCCCGGCGAATCGCGTTGGCGATGACGTGGTGATTTATACCGATGAACGGCGTGAAACGGTGCTGTCAGTGAGCCACCACCTGCGTCAACAGACGGAAAAAACCGACTTCCCGAACTACTGCCTGTCTGATTTTGTGGCACCGAAATCCAGCGGCAAGCCGGACTATCTCGGGGCGTTTGCCGTGACCGGCGGGCTGGAAGAGGATACGTTGGCCGATCTGTGGGAAGCTCAACATGATGATTACAACAAGATCATGGTGAAAGCGATCTCTGACCGTCTGGCGGAAGCTTTTGCAGAATACCTGCATGAACGCGTGCGCAAGGTGTACTGGGGCTATGCGCCGAATGAGAATCTCAGTAATGAGCTGCTGATTCGCGAGAACTATCAAGGCATTCGTCCTGCACCGGGCTATCCGGCTTGTCCTGACCACACGGAGAAAGTGCAAATTTGGCAGTTGCTGGATGTCGAAAAGCATACCGGCATGAAGCTCACTGAATCCTATGCCATGTGGCCGGGTGCGTCGGTATCCGGCTGGTATTTCAGCCACCCCGACAGCAAATACTTCGCCGTCGCGCAAATCCAACACGATCAGGTGGAAGATTACGCGGTACGTAAGGGTATGAGCGTGAGTGAAGTTGAGCGCTGGCTGGCGCCAAACCTCGGCTATGATGCAGATTAAGAAATTGAGTAAGTGACTTACTGATATTGTTGTCTGAATTATGTATTGCAGGGTGGGCGTTTCGTGCGTGATGAGCCACATTTTTCTCTGTGACACTAGTGCCACGCCCGACATAGGGCAGCTCAAACGCCGCTTGCCCTATGTACCCAGGCTATTGGCTGAAATCCTGCCGCTACGCGGTGCCTTCGGAATCATTGAACGCTTATCGAGCCGCCAGTGACGCGTTCCCTACGCGGCACTGGCTTTCGCGACGTCCTGTCGCTCACTCGGCGTTCACTGATACCTCAGCATGATTTCTGATGCCAGCCAAAGAACCTTTCCTACGCTAGCTAAGGTGTTCAGGATTTAGAATGCATTTCAATGAGAATAGTTATCAGTCTTATTGATGCGATTTCATGGTAATGGTAAGGTGAGCATCAATTAAGCAGAAAGCGCTGTTCTGTTTTCATTCCACGCATTTCCACTAACCGCAGGCCTGATTCTGGGCGTTAAACAGGATGAGGGTATCTTCCCGCTCATGCTAAAACGACTCTTTTCCATTGAGGATTTCTTCGACATCGGTGAACGTTACGGGATTGATTACCACTTCCCGCTGCTGTCGTCCTGCCGCGAGCGCGCGAAAGAAAAGCGTATCGTGGTGCAGGGCGATGTCGAAGAGATGACGCTGTCCTCTGGGATTTGCCTGACAAATTCTAACGTGCGCGTGTTGCAACCGTACGAATCGACGTCTTTGCACTGCTGTCCGTTCTATACGCTGGTGGTGCTGGAAGGTCGTGTCGCGCTGCGTCTGAACGGTAAGGAATTTGTTGTGCGCTCAGGTATGGCATTCAGCACTCGGTTGGGTGACCCGTTAGTCATGAACGCCAGCCACCTTGCGGACTGTCACCTTCGTACCGTGTCGCTGGGTATCTTCCCCACCACTTTCGCTTTGGATCCGCTGTTGGGCTCGCTGCTGAACGAGTGGGAACAGGGCGGTAATCCGACGTTTTTATGGCAGGTTCCCGGCTATTTATTATCTGGGTTGCAGCACGCGCTGGAAAATACCGCGCCGGGATTATCGCGCCAACTGATGCTGGAAGGTGTGATGCTACAGTTGCTAGGGCAAGGTCTGTCATTCGGGCAACGTGGGGGAGAACGGCGCGTATTGCCCCCGCCCGGCGAACAGGATCGACTGGAGAACGTTCGTCGGCTTCTGGCGCAACAGCCTGAAAAAGAATACACCCTTAATGAACTGGCGCAGATGGCCGCGATGAGCACCAGCAGCCTGCGTACCAAGTTTCGTCAGGCGTATGGTCATTCGGTTTTTGACTACCTGCGTGACTGCCGGCTGGAACTGGCCCGGCGCTATCTGGTGCAGGGATACAGCGTTCAGCAGGCGGCCTGGATGTCGGGCTACCAGCACGCGACCAACTTTGCCACGGCTTTCCGGCGGCGTTACGGTATGGCGCCGAGCGATGCACGCATGGTCAGCTAACGTTTCCTTCCTTATCAACATCAATCCATATCAACTCATTGACCCTTTACGCCTGACTTTTCCGCCGTGCCGCTCATCTGGGGTTTTCTCGCTGAGTTCCCGTTTTGTCATTGCGCATACGTAAGCTGTCACTGCGCATAGCTATCGCCAGACCGAAAACGGTAATAATTCTTATTTACAATAATAAGGTCTGTGGAGATTCCCATGTTCAGAAAAACGCGGCTGGCGCTGGTGGTTAGCTGTTTCACCAGTGGATTTACGGTGTCGGCACTCGCGCAGGATACGCCCTCTTCCTCTCAGGGCGAGACGCTAGTCGTGACGTCTCAAACACAACGTGGTGCAACCAAGCTGGAAACGCCCGATATTGAGACTCCTCAGGCCGTTTCTATCATTACGCGCGACCAGATTCAGGAGCAGGGTGCGACCAGCGTTCGTCAGGCGGTCGGTTATACGCCGGGCGTGTATAACAACCAAATCGGCGCGTCCAACCGTTTTGACTACATGGTACTGCGCGGCTTTTCCGATGGCAGCCTTGATAACGTCTATCTCGACGGGCTGAAGATGATGGGGGATACCAACTCCCATAGCTCACTGGTTATCGATCCCTGGTTCCTCGACAGCATTGAAGTGGTCAGAGGCCCGGCGTCCGTACTCTACGGGCGTTCTTCTCCGGGCGGGATTGTGGCGCTGAATTCCCGTCAGCCGTCGTTCGATCGCAGCGGGCAGATCAAACTGTTCGCAGGCAATAATGCGCAGCGTGGCGCGGCGTTTGACGTTACCGGACCGTTAGATGATGACGAACGTTTTGCGTTCCGCCTAGGCGGGATGGTGCGTGAGGCGGATACGCAATTTGGGCCGCTGAAAGAAGAACGCTATGCGATTGCGCCTAGCCTGCTGTGGCGGATTTCCGACAAAACCCGTCTGGAATTTATGGCTTACCTGCAACGCGATCCTGAGGGCGGTAGCCATTCAGGTTTACCGTATGAAGGCACCGTGGTGGCGCATAACGGGCAGAAAATCTCAAACACCTTCTATGAAGGGGAAGAGAATTATGAGAAATACGACCGTAAGCAAAACATGGTGGGATACAACTTTGAACATGGTTTTGATAGCGGCTGGGCTGTACGTCAAAAAGTGCGTTATCTGCGTACCAAAGTGCATTTGGATCAGGTTTACGCCTATGGTTGGACGCAGCCTAACGCCGACACGTTGACCCGTTATTACTCGGGTTCCCGCGAGTCGCTGTCTGCGTTAACGTTAGATAATCAGCTCGATGGCAGCGTGGATACCGGTGCGGTGAACCACCGTCTGCTGGTGGGAATCGACTATCAGCAGCGTAATAATAATGTGGACTGGACTTCGGGTTCTTTCCCTGCGATCGATGCGTTTAACCCTGTTTACGGTTCGGGCCCAACGGCCATGTCCGGCACGCTGGAAAAGCACAAGCTGCAACAGACGGGCATCTATATGCAGGATCAAATGAGCTGGGAGCGCTGGCGCTTAACGCTGGGCGGTCGCCACGATCGGGTGAAAGTGACCCACGTTAACCATACCAACGGCACACACAGTGAGTTGGATAAAAACAACTTTAGCTCGCGCGCCGCCTTACTCTACCTATTTGATAATGGCCTTGCGCCGTATGTCAGCTATTCCACGGCCTTTACGCCAACCAGCTTCGCCGATGATAACGGCAACGTGCTGGAACCGATGAAAGGCAAGCAGTGGGAAGCCGGGATGAAATATCAGCCTGAAGGTTCTCAGGATCAGTACAGCCTGTCGGTATTCCGTATTAACCAGAAGAATGTGGCGACGAAAGTTCAGCCTAACGATCCTTATCGCTCCGTGGGTGAAATCGAGTCTGAAGGGGTGGAACTGGAGGCTGTGAGCCATATTACCGACAATCTGCGTCTGCAAGCGGCCTATACCTATACGGATATTCGCTATAAGAAAAGCAGCGTAGCCGAGCAAGGAAAACGTGCGGTGTATGCGCCACGCAATCAGGCCAGCGCCTGGGCTAGCTATGATGTTAAAAGCGGTCCGCTGGACGGTCTGACGCTTGGTTCTGGCGTGCGTTACGTGAACGGTGTGACTTCCGATCGTGCCAATACTCACACGCTGCCTTCTTATACGCTGGTGGATATGGCGGTGGGATACGATCTCTCGAAGGTCGGCCTGAAAGGGCTGAGTGCGCAGCTTAACGTCAACAACCTGACCGACAAACGCTACGTGGCTGCCTGTAACTCGCTGGAGTTCTGCTACTTCGGTGCAGAGCGCAGTGTCGTCGGCAGCGTCTCTTATTCGTTCTGATCGCGCGTGTTGCGGCAATGAAATGAAAAAGCCGGGGTAACCCGGCTTTTTCACATCTTATGTGAGCTAACGATCAATACAGGCCAATCGCTTTCCACCACAATAGGCCTGCGCTCATGAAAATCGCCTGATTCACCAGACTGACGACGAAACCAGTGCGCCACCAGACGGCGGTGGGCACGTAGCCTGCGCCGAACAGGATTGGGCCGCGTGCGTGTGTATATTGCGTCAGTGAACAGTACAGGCTGCTGGTAAACGCCAGCATGAACGCCATTGGCACCGCTGGAATATTCAGGTTGATCCCGACACCGAGGAATACGGCAAAAAGCGCGGCGATCTGCGCGTTGCCGCTGGCGAAGAAATAGTGAGTGTAGAAATAGGCTGCATTCAGCAGTAACAGCACCAATACCCAACTGGTTCCCTGCATTAAATGACCGATATTGCTGCCGATGAGATCGCCAAACCAGTTGGTGAAGCCGAGCTTTTTCAACTGATTTGCCATCATCAGGAGGGCGGCGAACCAAATCAGCGTATCCCAAGCTCCTTTCTCGCTCTTCACGTCTTCCCAGCTTAGTACGCCGGTTAACAGCAGGAAAGAAAGCCCGACGAACGAGGCCGTCGTGGCATCCACGCCTAGTTTATCGCCAAAAATCCACAGCACCAGCAGCAGGACAACGGTGAATGCCATCAGCCATTCACCGCGGCTCATGTGGCCCATCTTTGCCAGTTCGGCGACAGCCAGTTTTGGGGCATCTGGCGTATGACGAATTTCCGGCTTGGTCAGCCAGTAGACGAGCAGGGGAACAACCGCCAGAGAGATTAAGCAGGGCACGAGCGCCGCCAGAAACCAGCTTCCCCAGGTAATGGTTACGCCCGCGTTGGCTGCGAGTTTCACCGCCAGCAGGTTGCCGGTGTAAGCGGTCATAAACAGCGCCGCCGTCACGTCGTTAACGTTACCGATGCAGGTAATCAGGAAGGTGCCAATCTTACTGCGCGAGGCATCTTCCGGTTTGGAATCGAAGCTGCGTGATAGCGAGTCGGCAATCGGATAAATAATCCCGCCGCAGCGTGCAGTGTTACTTGGCATCGCGGGGGAAAGCACCAGATCGGCAAAGGCCAGCCCGTAAGCCAGACCCAGCGTGCGTTTTCCCAACATGCGGATCATCTGCAAGGCGATGCGGCGGCCCAGCCCTGTTTTGATAAAGCCGCGTGCGATCATGAAGGCGACAACAATCAGCCAGATCAGCGAGCTGTTCAGGTCGCTGAGTGCCGTTTGTATCGCGCCGCTGGCCGTTGTATCCCCCGCGGCATACGTCAGCGCAAAGAGCGTGATACTGATAATACCGATGGCCCCAATCGGGAGAACATTCGCGACAATGCAGACGATCGTGGCCACGAAAATGACGGCGGAGTGCCAGGCGGCGGGGCTTAGGCCGGTTGGGGGTTCCATGTGCCAAAAAAAAGCGGCGATGGCGAGAATAATGATTAGCGGGAGCCAGTTCAGTCCATATGAGGTTTTCGTCTTCATCCATTTTCCTTACTCGAGGGCTGCAAAATTGTGCAGCGTTATAACCCATAAGAGTTATAGGGATAAAAAGAGCATAGCGCTAACTGGGAAAGGCGTGAGGCAAAATTATGGGCTTATTGATTTGGATTCTGTTTTTTAAATATTGTCAGTTAATTAATTTTTATCAGTCCTTGATCGCAGGGCGATTTTGCTTTGACGCGGGCCGCCTCGCAGTAAGGCCTGCCAACATCTGGTAAGATGGTCGTTCATTACGTCATCAACACGTTTATTTCATCAACACACGTTTAGCTGGAGGCGCGGACTTTTTGTTAACACTGCTGAATCTCCTTTCTGCGATTGCGTTACTGGTATGGGGCACTCACATTGTCCGTACTGGTATCATGCGGGTTTATGGCACCCAGTTACGGCGGGTTCTCAGCGATAGCGTTGAGAAAAAACCGTTAGCTTTCATGGCTGGCATCGGCGTCACTGCGCTGGTGCAGAGCAGCAATGCGACCGCGTTGCTGACAACCTCTTTTGTCTCACAGGGGCTGGTGGCATTAACGCCTGCGCTGGTGATTATTCTCGGGGCGGATGTCGGTACGGCACTGATGGTGCGAATTCTGACGTTCGATCTGTCCTGGCTTTCTCCGCTGCTGATTTTTCTGGGCGTGATATTTTTCCTCAGCCGTAAGCAGACGCGGGTGGGTCAGGTTGGTCGCGTGGCGATTGGGCTCGGGCTGATTTTGCTGGCGCTGGAAATGATTGTCGTGGCCGCAGCGCCGATCACGCAAACGTCGGGCGTGAAAGTGCTGTTTTCCTCGTTGACGGGCGACGTCATGCTGGATGCACTGGCTGGCGCGCTGTTCGCGGTGATTACCTATTCCAGTCTGGCAGCCGTGCTGCTGACGGCAACCTTGACGGCAAGCGGTGTGATCTCGCTGGAAGTGGCGATGTGCCTGGTCATTGGTGCCAATCTGGGCAGCGGATTACTGACAATGATGAGCACCTCGACGCAGAATGCGGCAGGCCGACGCGTCGCGCTCGGCAGCATGCTGTTTAAGCTGATAGGCTGTTTGGTTGTGCTGCCGCTGGTTGAACCGCTTTCGCGCTGGCTGACACGTATTCCGTTAAGCGCCGAAGAGTTGGTGATCTACTTCCACCTGTTCTACAACCTGATTCGTTGCTTGCTGCTGATTCCGCTTACCGGCGTAGTGGCGCGGCTGTCCTGTGCGATGATTGCTGATTCGCCGCAGGTCGATCTCCAGATGAAACCGCGTCATCTGGACACCAGCTCGCTGGACACGCCAGCGTTGGCGCTGACCAATGCTGCACGAGAAACGCTGCGCATTGGCGATGTGCTGGAGCAAATGCTGCGTTTGTACCGTGAGGTTTTACAGGGCGACCATATGCAGCGGCGGGAGATTCGCCGACTCGATGATGATGTCGATATCCTTTACACCGCGATTAAGCTCTATCTGGCGCAGATTCAGAAAGACGGATTGGATGAGCGAGATTCTCGGCGCTGGGCTGAGGTGATCGAGGTAGCGCTGAATCTGGAACAGGCGGGAGACATTATCGAACGCATGGCAGATGACATTGCCAATCATTCATCTGGCGTACGCATGGCGTTTTCCGCACAGGGGTTGGAAGAGTTGAACCACCTACATGAACAACTGCTGGCGAATCTGCGTCTGGGGTTGTCGGTTTTCCTGTCGGAGGATGTCACCAGTGCGAAACGCCTGCGCCGCGCCAAACACCGTTTCCGCATTATGAACCGCCGTTATGCCCATGCGCATGTCGATCGCTTACATCAGCACAACGTACAGAGTCTGGAAACCAGTTCGCTCCATTTGAGCTTACTTGGGGACATGAACCGACTGAATTCACTGTTCTGTGCGGTAGCGTATAACGTCTTGATTGTGCAACAGGATGGGGAAGAGGAACGCGAAGAATCACCGCTGACGCTGTGACAACCTTCGGTGAAGAACTCCCAAAAAGCTCTGTCTTGTATACTCAATGAATGCAGGTGCAAGCGGGGTTGGTTGTTATCCGGCGTAAGAAATTATGCTGAGGAGATAGCAGGCTTAGGATGAGCCGCATGGATGCGGCGAAAGCTTGCGCCACGTCGGGAACGTGTCGCAAGCGGTCCGTTAAGCCTGATACCGACGAAGGCATCGCGCAGCGACATAATTTAGCTGGAAGCCAGGGTTCACAGGGCGACGGCAACTGAGCCGCCCTGTGTCGGGCGCGTGCTACGAGGTAGCATAAGAATGATGGTATTCTAGCGCACGAAACTGCCTCCGTGTCTGCATAAAAATATGACTCAGAGGCAGCTGGAATAGCGAATTTACTCGAACAGGCTGCGGTGCAGCGTCTGTACCACACGCTCGGCGTCGTCACCCGGTACCAGGAAGCACAGGTTGTTGCTGCTGGCGCCGTAGCAGATCAGGCGAATACGGAACGGTTCCAGTACGCCAAATACTTCTTTCCCGACGCCACAGGCCTGAGACAGATTGTTGCCGATCAGCGCGACCAGCGACAGATTCTCTTCAACCTCAACCCGACACAGCGATGACAGCTCGGTCAGCAAGGCGCTGGAGAGCAGGCTATCGCCCGTTGAGGTGGAGCCGGTTGTGTCGAGCGTCAGCGCGACGTTGACTTCTGACGTGGTGATCAGGTCAACGGAGATGTTGTGACGCGCCAGAATGCTGAACACTTCGGCCAGAAAACCGCGTGCGTGTAGCATGTTCAGGCTATACAGCTTAAGCAGCGTTTGTTTACGACGCAGCGCCAGCGCGCGGAACAGCGGCGGATTTTCAGTTTTATTGCACACCAGCGTACCGCCAGCGGCCGGATCTTTGCTGGAACCGACAAACACCGGAATATCGCTACGCACCGCAGGCAGTAGCGTAGCCGGATGCAGGACTTTCGCACCAAATGTCGCCATTTCGGCGGCTTCTTCAAACATGATTTGGTCGATGCGTTTTGCAGTCGGCACCACGCGTGGATCGGTGGTGTAGATGCCGGGAACATCGGTCCAGATATCAATCCGGCTGACGTTGAGCGCTTCGCCCAGCAGCGCCGCCGTATAATCGCTACCGCCGCGACCCAACGTGGTCGTGCGACCTTTCGCTTCGCTGCCGATAAAGCCTTGAGTGATCACCAGACCTTGCTCAAGACGCGGCTGCAACTGGCTGCGAGTCAGTTCACCTAAAACCTCGAAGTCTGGCTGTGCACGGCCAAAGTGATCGTCGGTACGCATGATTTTGCGCACATCGAACCATTCTGCAACGACATCACGCTGGCGCAGAATCTCGACAAACAGCAGGGTAGACATGAGTTCGCCGTGGCTGACCAGTTCATCGGTCAGGGCGTTGGATGTCGCGAGTGCCGCCGCTTCAGACAGCGTGGTGACGCTGTCCAGCATGCGATCAATCTCATCGCGAATCACGCTTTGGTTGGTCAGTTTGTCGATGATGGCGTATTGGATTTGGCGGATTTTCGCCAGATGCTCGGCACGTGTTTCGGGCGTTTGACCTTCCGCGAGCGCGACCAGTAAATTGGTGATACCTGCCGACGCCGACAGCACAACAACGCGCACATTCGGGTTGGATAACACCACATCGGCACTGCGATTCATGGCGTCAAAGTCCGCCACGCTGGTGCCGCCAAATTTGGCAATAACGGTAGAATTCGCGTTTGCGGATACTTCAATTGCAGACATGTCAAAAAACCTCGTGTCAGGGGGTAGGCTGTTTTCAGTAAACAGCATTCCATTAATCAGCCTTGGCACAGGGGGAGAGCAAAAGTAGGGGGCAGGCGTAGAAAATTACTACGATACACCCAGAAGCGCTCCACCTTGCTGGACGTCCGTCAGGACTAATCCGGTGACAACCCAGAGGATTCAGCCTCTGTAGTCGATAGGGTGAAAGCCGTATTTCACCGCATCTCGGCGTCGCTCCCCCTCGGATATCATCAGCGGATTACGGTTCCTCCGATATCTTACCTGGGCGACGCGCCTCTTCTGGCTTGCACACCGAGTGTGCAAGTACGGTGTTAGAAATAACGGGTTATGCCGTTTCTGTCAATAAACAATCTGCCTGTAAACTACAAGCTGTCAGTAAACGACAGAGCATAAACCGCTTTTAGCAAGAAAAGGGATCTCAATCGGGATTTTAAGGGATACAATCGATTCAGTCACTTTGAACTCATGCTTAGAGAGAAAGTCGCATTATGAAAAATATTAATCCAAGCCAAACTGCCGCCTGGCAGGCATTACAAACCCATTTTGATACGATGAAAGAGGTGCAAATCAGCGAGCTGTTTGCACAAGATAGCGATCGTTTCGCGCATTTTTCCGCGACGTTTGACGATCAGATGCTGGTGGATTTCTCCAAAAACCGCATCACGGCAGAAACGATGGAAAAACTGCACGCGCTGGCACGAGAAACCGACCTGTCTGCGGCGATTCAGTCCATGTTTGCTGGCGAGAAAATCAACCGTACGGAAGATCGCGCTGTTCTGCACGTTGCCCTGCGTAACCGCAGCAACACGCCGATTCTGGTGGATGGCAAAGATGTGATGCCAGAAGTCAACGCAGTGCTGGCGAAGATGAAAAATTTCAGCGAACGCGTGATTGGCGGTGAGTGGAAAGGCTATACCGGCAAAACAATTACCGACGTGGTTAACATCGGTATCGGCGGCTCCGATCTGGGCCCGTTCATGGTAACGGAAGCGCTGAAGCCTTATAAAAATCACCTCAATATGCACTTTGTCTCCAACGTTGACGGCACGCATATCGCTGAAACGTTGAAGCCGCTGAACCCAGAAACCACGCTGTTCCTCGTCGCGTCGAAAACGTTCACCACACAGGAAACCATGACCAACGCGCACAGCGCTCGCGACTGGTTCCTGAAAACGGCGCAGGACGATAAGCACGTTGCCAAGCACTTTGCCGCGCTGTCCACCAACGCGAAAGCCGTCGGCGAGTTTGGTATCGATACCGACAACATGTTCGAATTCTGGGACTGGGTTGGCGGACGTTACTCCCTGTGGTCGGCGATTGGGCTGTCGATCATTCTCTCTCTGGGCTTTGAGAACTTTGAGAAACTGCTCAGCGGTGCGCACGCGATGGACAAGCACTTTGCTTCCACGCCAGCGGAGAAAAACCTGCCCGTGCTGCTGGCGCTGATCGGCATTTGGTACAACAATTTCTTCGGTGCCGAAACTGAAGCGATTCTGCCGTACGACCAATACATGCACCGCTTTGCCGCCTATTTCCAACAGGGAAATATGGAATCCAACGGGAAATCTGCCGATCGCAACGGCAATCCAGTGGATTACCAGACCGGGCCGATTATCTGGGGTGAACCGGGTACGAACGGCCAGCATGCCTTCTACCAATTGATCCATCAGGGCACCAAGCTGGTTCCGTGTGATTTCATTGCGCCAGCGGTTAGCCACAACCCATTAAGCGATCATCACAGCAAGCTGCTGTCGAACTTCTTTGCACAGACGGAAGCGCTGGCGTTCGGTAAAAGCCGCGACGTGGTGGAAGCCGAATTTGCGGCGGCAGGCAAAAGTGCAAAAGAAGTGGAACACGTCGCGCCGTTTAAAGTATTTGAAGGCAATCGCCCGACCAACTCTATCCTGCTGCGCGAAATCACCCCGTACAGTCTGGGCGCGTTGATTGCGCTGTATGAGCACAAGATCTTCACTCAGGGCGCGATCCTGAACATCTTCACATTCGATCAGTGGGGCGTGGAGTTAGGGAAACAACTGGCGAACCGTATTCTGCCAGAACTGGAAAATGACAGTACGATCGACAGCCATGACAGTTCTACCAACGGACTGATCAACCGCTTCAAGGCGTGGCGTAACTAATCGGGCCTGTGCCCTTTGGTTTTTCAATCGCAAGGAGGAAGACATGCAGGTTCGTATTTTGTTGGGGCTATCAGCAGCAGTTTTGCTGGCGGGGTGCAGCAGCACCAGCCAACTCAGCGCTGCTGGGCAAGCCGTGGCGTTCACGGATACCAAACCAGGAAGCGAATGTCAGCTATTAGGGCAAGCCAGCGGTAGCCAGTCTAACTGGCTGGCAGGAAACCATAGCGACGGCAGTTCTATGCGCAGTGCGGCAAACGATCTGCGCAATAAAGCTGCAGCGATGGGTGGCAATACCATCTATGGCACAACCAGTTCGAGCGAAACCTTCTGGTCAAGCTTTGCGCCGCTAGACAGCAAGATGAACGGCAGCGTTTACAAATGTCCTTAAGCTAAAGAAAAACCCGGTGAGAGTGGAGAAATCCGCTCTCACCGCATTATTCACTCACTCGAACGCTCAACGTAATAAATCGGTATCGTCCTGATGCTGCTTCATCCCTAAATCCAACGGTGTTTTGCTGGCTTCCCCACCGATTTCCCGCGCCAGACGGGGCACCAGATAGCCGGATACCTTCTTCAGCAGCGCTTTAACTAAGACGCGCGCCTCGTTGTCATCTACCAGAAAATGAGCGGCACCCTGAACCTTATCCAGTACGTGCAGGTAATAAGGCAAAATCCCTGCGTCAAATAGCGCATTGCTGAGTCGGGCGAGTGTCTCCGCGCTGTCATTCACCCCGCGCAGCAGCACGCTTTGGTTGAGCAGCGTCACGCCTGCACGGCGCAAACGCGCCATACTTTGTGTTAAATCAGGATCAATTTCCTGCGGATGATTAATATGCGTCACCAACAGCACCTGAAGCGAACTGCGTGACAGGCGATCGCACAGCGCGTCGGTAATGCGCGCAGGGATCACCACAGGCAAACGGCTGTGAATGCGTAGGCGTTTCAGGTGTGGGATGTGTTCCAATTCGGTGATCAGCCAGTCCAGTTCATGGTCTTTGGCCATCAGCGGGTCGCCACCGGAAAAAATAATTTCATCCAGTTCTGGGTGCTGGCGGATATAATCCAGCGCCTGACGCCAGTTTGCCTTGTTGCCCTGATTATCCTGATAGGGGAAATGGCGGCGGAAGCAGTAGCGGCAGTTTACCGCACAGCCGCCTTTTACCAGCAGCAGGGCACGGTTGTGATATTTGTGCAGTAACCCCGGCACGACGCTGTGTTGTTCATCAAGCGGGTCATGGGTGAAGCCTGGGGTGGCGATAAACTCCTCACGCGCGGTCAAGACCTGTAGCAGCAACGGATCGTCAGGATTGCCTTTTTGCATCCGTGCAGCGAATGCGCGTGGCACACGCAGCGCAAAAAGCCTGCGCGCATCACTGCCTTGCCGAAGTTTAGCGTGATCGTTCAGTGCCAAAAGTTGCAGTAATTCATCAGGATCGGTAATTACGTCCGCAAGTTGCTGCAACCAATCTTCTCTGGAAGGTATATTTAGGGTTACAATGTGTGCCATTTTTTGGCTTCGTACCAGTATTAAAATTATAGAGGGCCTTTATGGCGACTTATTCTAGCAACGATTTCCGTTCCGGTCTTAAAATCATATTCGAAGGCGAGCCGTATGCTGTCGAATCCAGTGAGTTTGTTAAGCCGGGTAAAGGCCAGGCTTTTGCTCGCGTAAAAATGCGTCGCCTGTTGACGGGCTCTCGCGTTGAAAAAACCTTCAAGTCTACCGATTCTGCAGAAGGCGCAGATGTCGTTGATACCAACATGAACTACCTGTACAACGACGGTGAGTTCTACCACTTCATGCACCCTGAGACGTTTGAACAGCATCAGGTTGAAGAGAAGACCGTTGGTGATGCCGCAAAATGGCTGCAAGACAACGCAGAATGTATCGTTACTCTGTGGAACGGTAGCCCAATCACCGTTCAGCCACCGAATTTCATCGAAGCTGAAATCACCGATACCGATCCAGGCCTGAAAGGCGACACTGCCGGTACTGGTGGTAAGCCAGCAACGCTGAGCACTGGCGCCGTCGTTAAAGTGCCATTGTTCGTGCAGATCGGCGAAGTTGTCAAAGTTGACACGCGTTCTGGCGAATACGTATCACGCGTTAAGTAATGAATGCGAAAAAGGCCGCCTTCTGTGAGGGCGGCCTTTTGGTTTACTCCTCATTTCAGTCTTCCTTTTTTATTTCCCCGCCTTATAAAGTCTTCCACAACAATCAAAATTGGCTACGCTTAGAAAGCAGTCACTTTCGTACCGTTGAAATCCTACTCTCATAAAGAAGGAACCGAGTATGTTGAAGAAAGCGTTTGTTGCCATTTTCTCTCTGGTTATTCTCTCTGCGGTGGTTGGGTGCAATACCACCAGAGGTGTTGGGCAAGATGTTGAAGCGGGCGGGAAGGCCATTCAGCGCAGCGCCCAATAGCCCATACCCGTCATACTTCACGCTGCATGTGCGTTGGCTTTCCTCGCTCACCCCAGTCACTTACTGATGTAAGCTCCTGGGGATTCACTGTGTCGCCGCCTGCATGCAACTCGAATTATTTAGGGTATGTTTTGGGAAATAAATCGTAATAACTTTTCCGAGTGGAAGAAAATACCGTGATGGTGTTTTCTTCCCCGCGGCGAGATAATGTGAAAGTGGATCACTCGGAGAAGTAATAATGTCGCCTCTTTTCATTACTGTCGGCATGCTGACGTTGAGTAATATATTTATGACGTTTGCCTGGTACGGGCATCTACGCTATTTCAGTGGCCGAACCTGGATAATTGCTGCGTTGATCAGTTGGGGGATCGCATTATTTGAATACCTCTTGCAGGTGCCAGCAAATCGGATTGGTTATCAGGTTGCCTCTGCCGGTCAATTGAAAATATTACAGGAAGTGATCAGCCTTTCCGTATTTATCCCTTTCTCCATGTTCATTTTAAAAGAACCGTTCCGCACCGATTATATTTGGGCGGGGCTGTGCCTGCTGGGCGCGGTTTTCTTTATGTTCCGCGATAAGATTATGGGATGACCCACCGGTTATCCCATTGTTGCGGTCGATATGCACCGATTACTGATTGACCCAGATAAGCGCCTCTGTCGGGAAGCCGTAGCGTTTGGCTGTCGCGACGAGTTTGTTGCGTGTCGCAGCATCCAACGTTGGCGTGCGCGAGAGAATCCACAGGTAGTCGCGGTTCGGCCCACAAATCAGGGCGTAACGGTAGTCTTCGTCCAGTTCAATAATGTTGTAACCGCCATAGAACGGCCCGAAGAACGACACTTTTAGTGCGCCCCGCTGAGACGAACTCGTGAAATACGCTTTCCCGATGCTCTCTTTCCATTCCTGTTTTTCGACGTTAAATCCGCGATTGATCACCTTGATGCCGCCGTCATCCCGCGGGCTGTAGGTTGCCGTCACACGTTCCATATTGCGTTCAAAACGGTGGTCGAGGCGGGCGATCTCATACCATGTGCCGAGGTAGCGATTAACGTCAAAATTTTCCACGACGGTGACGTTATCGGGAGGCGTCACGCTACAGGCAACAGAAAAGAGTGCCACCAGTGCGGCAATGCACGCTTTCCCACATCGTCTGATTTTGAATAGAAGGCTTTTGAATAACGTGGTGTTAAAGCGAATAGCGTTAAAGGGCATCATATTGACATCTCATCGTTTTCATCTCTGTTCCAGTGTAGACGATGGATGTGGCCAGGCGGGGAAAATAAAACGGCCTGCAATATCGTGCAGGCCGTTAAGTACAGATTCACATCTACAGCGTTGTATCTACAGAGTGACAACACCGATGACGGTAACCACAGTCAGGATTGCCGCCAAGCCGTAGAACACCCATTTCCCAGCAGGAACGTGGATTTTCAGGTCATGCATTGCATGGTGGATACGGTGCAGGCCACACCAGAGCGGCGGTACAATCATCAGCAGTAAAAAGACGCGGCCGATGAAGCTCTGGCTGAACGCGGCGATGCGCTCATAGGTTAACGCGTCCGGGAACAAGCCCAGAGGCAGCATCACACCGACCAGCAGGATGATCACCGGAGCGAAGAACGCGCTCCACATCCCACCGGCGCCGAACAGGCCCCAGAAAGGTGGTTCGTCAGAACGTTTTGGCGTTGGGTTAATCACGTTATTTCTCCTGTTCAGAATAGTAAGGCGATCGCCAGAACGGCTACGGTTACCACCACGGTGACAGCCCACAGCCCTTTAATGATTGGCTCCGGCCCCATTTTTTCATCTTTAATCACGATGATGCTGGCCTTCGGTGCCAGTTCAAACCAGGTTTTGGTATGCAGCGCGGCGGCCAGCAGAGCAACGATATTAATCAGCAGTACCAGCGGGTTTTGCAGGAAGCTGACGAAGTTTGCCCAGCCTTCCGGCCCATTTTTCAGCGCGAAAACGCCAAACATCAGTACGATGCTGAACCAGACGGCAGGGACGGCAGTCCCTTCACGCACCATATAAAAGCGGTAGAACCCCAGCTTTTTCCACCAGGTCGGCGACATACCGCGAACATACGCTTTACGTTTAGATGTCATCATTGTCCCTCCCTTATTGTGGTTTCAGCATCGCGATCATGAAGTCTTTCGCGCTTTCGACTTTGCCTTGCTGGATAGCCGCGGCAGGGTCGACGTGCTTCGGACACACTTCTGAGCAGTAGCCCACAAACGTACAGGTCCAGACGCCATTATTCCCGTTCAACTGCGCCATACGCTCTTTCTTACCGTGATCGCGGTTGTCCAGGTTATAACGGTGTGCCAGCGTAATTGCCGCCGGGCCGATGAACTCAGGGTTCAGGCCGAACTGCGGGCATGCCGCGTAGCACAGACCACAGTTAATACAGCCGGAGAACTGGTGATACTTCGCCATTTGCGCCGGAGTCTGTTTGTTCGGGCCGTCAGCCGGTTTACGATCGTTGCCGATGATATACGGCTTGATGGCTTCCAGACTCTCGATGAAGTGGGTCATATCGACCACTAAATCGCGCTCGATGGGGAAGTTGCCCAGCGCTTCGACCTTCAGACCGTTCGTGTATTCACGCAGAAAGGTTTTACAGGCCAGTTTAGGGACGTTATTCACCATCATGCCGCAGGAACCACAGATCGCCATGCGGCAGGACCAACGGTAGGAGAGGTCCGGTGCCAGGTTATCTTTGATATAACCCAGCGCATCCAGCAGGGACGTCTGCGTGTTGTACGGAACATCGAACGCCTCAAAATACGGTTCGCTGTCCTGTTCAGGGTTATAGCGCATGACTTCCATTTTCAGGGTTTTGATCATCTCAGCCATTCGCCTGCTCCTTCTTGCTGCCTTCCTGCGCATCACCTTCTGCACCGTATACGCGTTTGGCCGGTGGAAGTTTGGTAATCTTCACATCGCTATACTCCAGACGAGGTGCGCCTTCTGGGTTATAGAACGCCAGCGTATGCTTCAGGAAGTTAACGTCATCACGCTCGGTGCAACCTTCATCCAGACGCTGGTGGGCGCCGCGGGATTCTTTACGGTTGATCGCCGAGTGCGCCATACATTCCGCAACATCCAGACTATGGCCCAGCTCAACGGTGTACAGCAGGTCGGTGTTGAACACGCTGGAGCGGTCGGTGATTTTCACGCGTTTGAAGCGTTCTTTTAGCTCAGCCATCTTATCGACGGTTTTCTGCATCAGGTCGGTGGTGCGGTAAATACCACAGCCTTCTTCCATCGACATGCCCATCTCATCGCGGATTTTCGCCCAGCTTTCTGTGCCTTCCTGATTCATCAGGTCATGCAGACGCTGTTCGATATCGCGGGTTTGTGCGTCCAGTGCCGTGCCGTTGGCTGGTGCTGCCGCCTGCGCGCGCTGTACGGCGTGTTCACCTGCAACGCGACCGAAGACCACCAGTTCGGCCAGCGAGTTGGAACCGAGACGGTTCGCACCGTGCAGACCAACCGAGGAACATTCGCCGACGGCAAATAGACCTTTGATGCGGGTCTCGCAGTTTTGATCGGTTTCAATACCGCCCATCGTATAGTGCGCGGTAGGACGGATAGGAATCGGCTCTTTCACTGGATCGACGCCGACATAGGCTTTTGCCAGTTCACAGATAAACGGTAAACGTTCCAGAAGCTTCTTCTCGCCGAGATGGCGCAGATCAAGGTAAACCACGTCGCCCAACGGGGTTGAGACGGTGCGGCCTGCGCGCCATTCGTGCCAGAACGCCTGCGAGACTTTATCGCGCGGCCCCAGCTCCATGTATTTGTTTTTCGGTTCGCCGAGCGGCGTTTCCGGGCCCATGCCGTAGTCTTGCAGATAGCGGTAGCCATCTTTGTTGACCATGATGCCGCCTTCGCCACGGCAGCCTTCGGTCATCAGGATACCGGAGCCGGGTAAACCGGTCGGGTGATATTGAACGAATTCCATATCACGCAGTGGAACACCGTGGCGGAACGCCATGCCCATGCCGTCGCCTGTGACGATGCCGCCGTTGGTATTGTAACGGTACACGCGACCTGCGCCGCCTGTCGCCAGCACCACGGCGTTAGCGCGGATCTGAATCAGCGAACCTTCCATCATATTGATGGCAACGAGGCCGCGTGCCTGGCCGTCATCGACCAGAACGTCGAGGACAAAATGCTCATCGAAGCGTTGGATTTGCGGATATTTAAGGGACGTTTGGAACAGGGTATGCAGCATGTGGAAGCCGGTCTTATCGGCGGCAAACCAGGTGCGTTCGATCTTCATCCCGCCAAAACGGCGAACGTTGACAGAACCATCCGGTTTACGGCTCCAGGGGCAGCCCCACTGTTCCAGTTGAATCATCTCTTCCGGGCAGCGCTTGACGAAGTGCTCAACAACGTCTTGTTCACACAGCCAGTCGCCACCAGACACGGTGTCATTGAAGTGATAATCGAAGCTATCGTGTTCCTGAGTCACTGCTGCTGACCCACCTTCTGCCGCCACGGTATGGCTACGCATTGGGTAGACTTTTGAGATCAGCGCAATTTTCAGTTGAGGGTTAGCTTCCGCGGCAGCAATTGCTGCTCGTAGGCCAGCGCCTCCAGCCCCGATAATGGCTAAATCGGCGTTAAAGGTTTGCAATGCATTCCTCCAGTTACTTAAGTTAATTAAGTTAAAATAAAAAAATAATATCTATTCGTTTCTGTCTTTATATCCGAGCTTAATATCAAACCCGCTGAAAATTATGTGATAGATGTATAAAGAATAGATAAACCTATAATTTTTGTGTGGGAATGATTATACCGAATTATGGGTAGATGAAATTTGATGTGATCCTGCATTTTGCGGTTTTTTTAGTGGGTCGCGTATTTATTGATAAAAACGTGATCGAAAGACTTATTTAGGGGGGAATAATGCTTTTATTTCTTTAATAACCCTTTTGGGGTGGATATAAGAAAATGATCCACTGGATATAATTGATGGCTGCTATCCTGACCGCGCCTTCTTAGAGGGTAGATCATGTGTTGCTGAAAAGCGCGTCTGGCCTTTTTTCCGCTGGAAATTTGGGCTGATGCGGGTAGACTGCACCCCCTGTTTGACTTTGGAGTAAGAACCATGAGCGAGACGACAAGTTGGCAACCTAGTGCTTCTGTCGCTAATTTGTTGAAACGAGCGTCGATCATTGCTGCTATCCGACGTTTCTTCACCGATCGTGGTGTACTGGAGGTTGAAACGCCCGCGATGAGCCAGGCTACGGTAACGGATGTTTTCTTATACCCGTTCCAGACCCGCTTCGTTGGCCCTGGTGCTGCGGATGGTATGACGCTGTATTTGATGACCAGCCCGGAATACCACATGAAGCGTCTGCTGGCTGCTGGCAGTGGACCGATATTTCAGCTGTGCCGCAGTTTCCGCAATGAAGAATCAGGCCGGCACCACAACCCAGAATTCACTATGCTGGAATGGTATCGTCCTCACTATGATATGTACCGCCTGATGAATGAGGTCGACGACCTGTTGCAGCAGGTACTGGATTGTGAAAGTGCGGAAATGCTCTCCTATCAGCAGGCGTTTTTACGCCATCTGGAGATCGACCCTCTGTCTGTTGATAAAGCGCAACTGCGTGAAGCGGCAGAAAAACTCGGGCTGGGCGATATCGCCTGCCGTGAAGACGATCGCGATTCGCTGGTGCAGATGCTGTTTACCTTTGGCGTTGAGCCGCACATCGGGCGTGACAAACCGGCGTTTGTCTACCATTTCCCAGCAACACAGGCCTCGCTGGCAGAGATCAGTTCGGAAGACCATCGCGTCGCCGAACGTTTTGAAGTCTATTTCAAGGGGATCGAGCTGGCGAATGGCTTCCGTGAATTGACCGATGCCGATGAGCAACGTCAGCGCTTTGAGCAGGATAACCGCAAGCGTGCCGCGCGTGGTTTGCCACAGCAGCCGATCGATGAAAACCTGCTGGCGGCGCTGAAACACGGTCTGCCGGATTGTGCCGGTGTGGCGTTGGGCGTGGATCGTTTGATTATGCTGGCGCTGAATGCCGAGAAGCTGAGTGACGTGATTGCATTCTCCGTAGAGCGCGCGTAACCGGTCTGATATAAGGGCGGTGCCACATCTGGGCACCGCCCGTTTTCCTTTCTTATAAGCTGCCCGGCGTCCGCTGCCGTGGCGTCAGCGTTTTTCCACTGCGCGACAGATTGTCCATTTTCACCTGGAATGGTGGGAAAGGAAGCTCCAGATTGTGTTTGCGGTAGTTTTCCAGAATCAGCTGATGCAGTTCGTGACGCAGCGGCATACGGTGCCCCATTTCGGCGGCAAAAATACGCAGCTCGAAAATCTGAATCCCCTGTTGCAGGTCGACCAAAAAGACTTCCGGTTCTGGCGTATCCAGAATCAGCGAACAGCGCTTCACTGCATCCATCAACAGCTCCGTGACTTCCTGACTGTTCGCGTTCGCGGGAGCAGGCACCGTCATCACCACACGCGTGACCGAATCCGACAGCGACCAGTTGATAAACTGCTCGGTGATAAAGGCCTTGTTCGGCACGATGATCTCTTTACGGTCCCAGTCTGAAATGGTGGTAGCACGGGTGTTAATCCGCATGACGCTACCCGTGAGATCGCGGATCGTGACCGTATCGCCGATACGGATCGGTTTCTCGAACAGGATGATCAGGCCGGAGATAAAGTTGGCGAAGATCTCCTGTAAACCGAACCCGAGCCCCACACCCAGTGCAGCAACCAGCCATTGCAGTTTCGACCATTCGATCCCGATCAACGAGAACCCCATCAGACAGCCGATCAGCATCAGAATATATTTGCTGATGGTGGTAATGGCGTAGCCGCTGCCCGGCGATAGATCCAGGTGCTGTAAGATCGCCAGCTCCAGCAGGGCGGGCAGGTTACGTACCAGCTGCGCGGTGATAATGAAGATCAGAATCGCGATCAGCACCGATCCCAGCGTAATCGCCTGCACGCTTTCCACGCCTTTGACCGTGCTGGAGACATCCCACAGGCTAATATTTTCCATGAACGCGAAGGCGGAATGAATTTCCGACCACAGTGCGATAACGGAAACCAGTGCGATCAACGTCAGGATGGAACGCACCAACTGCAAGGATTTGGCGCTGATGGCGTCCAGATCGACAACGGGTTCTTCCACCGCTTCCGAACTGCTTTCATGAGATGACGTAGACGGCGTGTCTTCCTCACCTTTGGCACGCTGCGCCAGAATTTCCGAACGTCGCTGTTTGGCGCGGTCGAAGGCGATGCGGCGGCGCTGAATCAGCATCCAACGGCGGATAATGTGGTAAACCACCAGCAGGAAGAACCAGATAGAAACGGAGGTTTCCAGACGGGCTAACAGCGCCTGTGCGGTTGCCAGATAGCCGATGCAGGAGGCCAGCGCGGCAACGAGCGGCATGGCGATCAGGATGTTCCACATCGCACGGTTAACGGAGTTTTCCCCCGAGCCTTCTTTATCCAGATACAGCGGGATACCCGCGCGTTTTAATCCGGTTGTGACCAAACTCAACGCCATACAAAGCAGGATGAAACAGAGCCGCCCGAGCGTGCTAGAGAACTCGCGATCGTTGAGCTTATCGAAAGTAATCAGCGCCATAATCAGCGGCACGATAAAGGCGATGGAGAGACGATAGTAGCGCATCGCTCTGGCTACGCGCTCCGGCGACCAGCGGAAGTGGACAATGAACAGCCCCTGCGGATGCGAGAATGAGGCACTGATCATCACCAGCCACATCAGCGGCACGGTTGCGGTCACGCTGTCGCCGATGGCGACGGCAATCGGGTAAGGCCAGGCGTTTTGCAGCCCGTATCCCAACGCGGCCCAGAGCACTGGCAGCGGCAGGGCGGTAAGGATGGACCAGAACACGGTACGCAGCGTCAGCATAAAGTGATCGAGCGTGACCTTGCCGACACGACTGCTGGCACGCTCCATAAACGCATGATAGTGGCGGCGTGAGCTGATACTAAAACCAACCAGCAGCAGTGCGCCTAGCAGCGGCAGCACGGTTTCCTGACTGGTCACCATCATCACCAGCGCGCTACCCAGCTGCGTCAGCGTATCTAATGACAGCAGGCGGGTTAGATCCTGTACCAGTTTGAGCGGATAGGCGAACGTTACGGGATCGACATCCGCCACCCAGAACAGGTCGCGATGGGCTGCTTCCCGTGTTTCGGTTAGCGCATCCGCCAGCTGGTTATTGGCGACTTTGAGTTTGGTCAGTTCGAGTATCTGTGAATCACAGCCGGAGATCAGTGACGTCAGCAGGTCGCGCTGGGTTCGCATCTGATCGGCCAGAATACGCTGCTGTGCGCTGGTCAGCGGATCGCCGTTATCCTGCTTGGCATTATCAAGATCCTGAGGTTTGTTGATCAGGTCTTCAAAGTGCAGGCGCTGTACGCGCAGCTGCGCCATGTCGCTATCCAGCAACTGAGGTTTGGGCATTTCCGGCAAGCGGGCGATCTGTGCCCGTAAGGTTTCACCCAATATCGGTGAGACGCCAAGCCACTGCGCCTGTTCGCGGATGGTGCTCAGCGCCTGACGAACCTGAATGGTGTGCGTGGCAGCCTGACGCTGCTGAGAGGCGATGAGATCCATCCGCTGCGCTTGTTGATTCAGCGCGACGGATAGCTCGCGGTTAACCTGTAGCTGCTTGCTGATGACGCTGGGTAAATCGCCACTTTGTTCCGCGAGTAGTTCTGTACGTTCTAATGCCTGTTCGGCTTCGCGCTGGCGCAGGTTGTTGAGTCTGCTGCGTAAATCCTGTTGCAGCAGATCCAGCCTGTCGTGACGCTTTTTATACAGTTCGACGCGTAGCCGAGACAACTCTTGACGATTGCTGGCTGACAGCTGTGCCAGCTCCAGTTCGTCGACCCGGCTTTTGCGCAGGGCTGATTCGGCCTGAAGCGCGACAAGCTGCGCTTGCCCCAGCGGGGTAACAGGAGTACCGAGAGACTGAATACGGCGTTCCGCCTCGCTTTGCATGCGGCTGGCTTCAGTTTGCTGCTGCGGAAGCTGACTCAGTGAATCACTGATTTCACGCAGCCGATCCTGTTCTTGCTGGAGCTGGCGGGCCTGTTCCAAAAGCTGGCTGCTGGTTTGCAGTAACTGTTGTTCGAGATCGTTGCTGGAGAGACTTTCTGAAATAGACGACGGTTTGCCGTCTTCAGCATTAAGCTGGCGACGCAGCTCTTGAACCAGTTTGGGGAAATCATCAATGACGCGCTGATACTGTGTGGCGCGCTCCAGTGACTCTTTGCGGTCCTGCAGGGTATTCAGTGCAGCCTGATATTCTTCAACGACTTTCGCCTGATCGGCTGCACCTTTGTTGGCTTCCGCCTGCTGTAGCTGCTGGCGTAACTGCGCCTCATTGGGCGCAGTGGCAGCCAACGCAGCAGTTGATAATAAACATCCCAAAAGAAAAGTCAGAATCAGACGCACGTTAGCTACCTTTATTACAGTATTACAAACAACAAAAATCTGACGTTATTTACGTCGCGTCGGGTTTGTGGCCCGTCTGGCCGGATGCATCAGTTGCAGGATGTTGTCCCTCAACCTGAGCTGGTTCAGATGTTACAGCAGCAGGCGACGGTGCGGCGTCGTTGGCTTCCAGCTCGGTTCCTTCCGGGAAGACAACAGGCGCTTGCTCATCCTGACGGACTTCGGCAAACGGTTCGCCCATACGCGTCACGCTTAGGGTATTCAGGTGTGCAGCAAACTGGAGATTATTGCCTGCAGCAAACAGGTTAATCACGGTTGAGCCGAGCTTGAAGCGACCCATTTCCTCGCCTTTCGCCAGCACGACTGCACCTTCTTCACCCGCCTGTGGGTAAGTCCAACGCTTGATGATGCCTTCACGCGGTGGCGTCACCACGCCTGACCACACGGTTTCGATGCTGCCGACAATGGTCGCACCGACCAGAATCTGTGCCACTGGGCCGAATTCAGTATCAAACAGGCAAATGACGCGTTCGTTACGTGCAAACAGATTCGGCACGTTATCGGCCGTCAGCAGATTGACGGAGAACAGGTCACCCGGCACATAAATCATCTCGCGCAGCACGCCGTCGCACGGCATGTGGAGGCGGTGATAATCACGTGGAGAAAGATAAATGGTGGCAAACAGGCCGTCGCGGAACAGATCGGCCATCACATAGTTACCTGCCAGCAACGCTTCCAGCGTGTAGTCGTGATGCTTCGCCTGAATCAGCTTGCCGTCGGTAATGGGGCCAAACTGCGACAGTACGCCGTCTGCGGGCTGCACCAGACGGTGCGCGTGGGGATCGACAGGGCGAATGCCTGGGCGCAGAGGGCGAACGAAAAATTCGTTAAACGTGCGGTAGGAGGCGGTATCCGGCTGCTGTGCTTCCTGCATGTTGACGTTGTATTGGCGAACAAACAGATCGATCACCAGCTTGGTGAGTTTTCCTGCACGCTTATTTGCTCCCCAGCCCGCTAAGCGGGTCAGCCAGATCTTGGGAAGCCAATACTGTAATTTGATTTTGATATTATCCAGCACTGTGAGCCTCTTGGATTAATAGTGCGCCATAAAACAAGCTTTCTGGGGAACACGCTTAGCTTAGCGCTGTCAGCGGTAGCCCAGAGAGAATAAGCGGATTCACTTATCCTCAAAGGGGCGCATTGTAGCGACGGTTATGATAAATGTCAGTTATCTGTATCCGAAAAGCCTTTACGCGTTTTTACTTGCGCCATGCTCTCCAGAATCCGGTGATAGTTATCAAAGCGCTCTGTGGCAATCTCTCCACGCGCAAGTGCGGCATTGATCGCGCAACCTGGATCGTTTTCATGTTTACAGTCGCGGAACTTACACGAGCCGATGTGTTTACGTAACTCAATGAAACCACTCGTCACCTGTTCAGGTTCCAGATGCCACAGACCAAATTCACGTACGCCCGGTGAGTCGATCACGTCACCGCCATGCGGGAAGTGATAAAGCCGAGAGGCGGTGGTGGTGTGTTGCCCCAATCCTGAGTTATCAGAAACCTCATTCACCAGAATGCGTTCTTCACCCAGTGCGAGCAGCGCATTAAGCAGGCTGGATTTCCCGACACCTGACTGTCCGGCGAAAATACTGATACGGTCAGTGAGTGCCTGTTCCAGTTCAGGGATACCCTGTTGAGTATGGCTGGAAACCATCAGTACGCGATAGTCGAGGGCGCGGTAGATATCCATTTGTTTATCAACAAACTGGCGGGATTTGTCATCCAGCAGGTCAATTTTGTTCAGCACGATCAGCGGATCTATCTCCAGCGTTTCGCAGGCGACCAGATAGCGATCGATAATGTTCAGCGACAGCTCTGGCAAGATCGCTGAGACGATCACGATCTGATCGATATTGGCGGCGATCGGTTTAATGCCATCGTAATAGTCGGGGCGGGTCAGGACTGAATGGCGAGGGTGAACGGCTTCCACGATCCCGCTGATACCAGCGAGTGATTCATGGCCGGGTCGCCAGACGACGCGGTCGCCCGTGACCAGCGATGAAATGGTCCGACGAATGTTGCAGCGGTGCACCACGCCATCGGTGGCTTCCACATCGGCGTGCATACCGAATCGGCTGATGATAATACCTTCCTGCGCATCGCCCAGTTGGTTATCTTCCCATTCGACTTTGCTTTCCGTTTTTTTCAGGCGGCGCTGGTGGTTTGCGCTAACCCGACGCTGCTGACCTTTCGACAGTTTCTTTTTGCTCACTGAGCCTCACTTAAGACGATTTATCGTTCACGACAGCGGGTTGTCGCTCGCCGCGTTTGAACAGACTATAATACACCCTATTTGATTTTAATTAACTGATACCACCTTATCGGTATCAGCATTGAGATTGATACTGGTATCCTTGCCTCGACGACAGGGCACAATGCAACAGGAATTCCCACGATGGTAGATGAAAATAACCTGATCTGGATCGATCTCGAGATGACCGGTCTGAACCCGGATCACGATCGCATCATTGAGATCGCAACGCTGGTGACGGATGCAAACTTGAATGTGTTGGCCGAAGGACCGGTAATGGCGGTGCACCAGTCAGATAGCCAGCTGGCGCTGATGGATGACTGGAATGTGCGTACGCACGGCGCCAGCGGCCTGACGGATCGCGTCAAAGCCAGCACCACGGATGAACGCGCTGCCGAGTTGGAAACGCTGGCGTTTCTACAAAAATGGGTACCAGCGGGTAAATCGCCGATCTGTGGCAACAGCATCGGTCAGGATCGCCGCTTCCTGTTCCGCTATATGCCAGAGTTGGAAGCTTACTTCCACTATCGCTATCTGGATGTCAGCACGCTCAAAGAACTGGCGCGACGCTGGAAGCCAGAAATCCTGACGGGTTTTAAGAAGCAAGGCACGCATCAGGCGATGGACGATATTCGCGAATCACTGGCGGAATTGGCCTATTACCGTGAGAACTTTCTGCGACTGTAGTCGGTGACGCAAAACAGGCAGGGCGTGATGTCCAGCTATCTGCTGCTATTTACGCCATAACGCCTGTTTTGTCAGCGCATTGTTTTTTTTATCAGCAGTCAGACAATTTTTCATTTTTGGGGGCTTGCGGTTAAACGGATTTCTCGTATAATGCGCACCCCATACCGATGAAGAATTTCAATTAAAGAACTTCAGCATCGTGTAAAGATTCCCGGGCGGGAATAGCTCAGTTGGTAGAGCACGACCTTGCCAAGGTCGGGGTCGCGAGTTCGAGTCTCGTTTCCCGCTCCAAGTTTTATCACTGTTTGTCACCATACAGGCAGTGTGCAGTAATCAGACGTAACGCCTGTTAGTGTCTGTTCGATATGCGGGAATAGCTCAGTTGGTAGAGCACGACCTTGCCAAGGTCGGGGTCGCGAGTTCGAGTCTCGTTTCCCGCTCCAATCTTTCGTTACCTCTTCTAATTAATTTCTAATCAAAACGCTTAATTTTGTTGTGAATATCGTGTTCCTATTTCGAACCACATCATTTACATCCTAAACTTTTTCGCATGTTGGCTTGTAGCTGTTCTGCTACTTCAGGGCGTAAGTTCGAGTGCATTTTTTCTACGTTTCCACAGCCCTCAGGTTGAGGCGTGGGGAGCGGCTCTGTTCTCGTCAGTACACCCCACAAAACATAAATTATGAACATAGTTAACACGGGAAGTGCGCACCAAAGAAAGGCGCGGACCATCCAGACGTTAAGAAGGTCAGGCTCCGGCAAATAGGGTGATGTTTGGTGATTGACTCGGGTATCGCTGGTTGTCGGTTCTTCGTCGTCAAGTGCGAGAGACAGGCTTTCATACGAAGTGAAGTATGTTGAGGTTGATTCTGCACCGTACTGCTGCTCGGCGCGTTGCCACTTGCTTAAGGGCATGAGCAAGAAAGACAAGGTATCGCTCAACATGCTTTCCCTGTGTACACGCAGTGCATATCCGCCAAGAAGTAACAGATGCTCAATCCGAGCAAATTCTGTACTGTACCCAGCACTGCCTATTGAATAATGACGAAACACATGCTGACCGCCAGAGAAGTCTATTGTTGCGGTTTCGATGTCACTGTCATAGTCGAGCTCAGCGGAGAAAACCCTTTCACCCAGTATCTGCGAGAGTTCCTCCAACAGGCTGAAAATGCCTTCTTTCCAATCGATATGAATACCGTAGACGCTCATAAACGTTGACTGATAGTCATTGAGCTCGGACTCTACCTGCCAGTATTCCCCGTGCTGTTCCAAAAATGCTCTGCGTCTTGCACAGGCTGGCTCATCATCTTGAGCCGCAAAAAAATCAGAAAACTCATCCCAGTTTGGTAATTGCATCATTATTCCATTTTATGTGTAGCGTGTTTCGCTGCTGTCGAGATGCGCTATTTATCTCTTTTTATGCTGAACAACGTCATTGGCATATTATTTCAGAATGCGTTCTGCGGATACGTTGATGCCAGCCCGTGTCGAACATTATGTTACCTGTTGTATAAGAATGTGATGATATCATCGCTATTCAGATGGCCAAGTTCAGTGTGTTACTCCATTCCGTGTGTTACGACAGGCCAGCGTTACAGGTAAATAATTATTTTGAGTGCAAATCGAATCCAAACCCCGTCTCTCCCCGTGTTAAAGCTCCTCGCACTTGCGACAGCCGCGTTTCTGACCTTACTGACTGAGATCATGCCGGCAGGGCTCCTCAGTTCGATCGCGACGGGCCTTGATGTATCCGAAAGTCTGGCCGGCCAGTTCATCACGGCGTTTGCTCTGGGGGCGTTGTTATCTGCGATCCCCGCGACAGCGCTGACGCGAGGGCTGAGACGCAAGCCTCTGCTGCTCGTCGCGATTAGCGGATTTGCCGTTGTTAATGCGGTGACCGCCGTTTCAGACAACTACGCTTTATCACTGGCTGCCCGCTTTGTCGCTGGCCTGTTCGGTGGTGTGGTCTGGTCGATGCTGGCCGGGTACGCCTCCCGTATGGTCCCCAGGTGGTTACTCGGGCGTGCAATCGCGATTGTCGGTGCGGGCTCTACGGCAGCGCTGGTCCTCGGCGTACCCATTGGCGGCCTTCTCGGCTCGGCGATTGGCTGGCAGGGCGCCTTTGGGCTCGTGTCGGTTATCGCGGTGCTCCTTGCCGTCTGGATCGCGCTCTTTGCTCCCGATTTCCCAGGTGAATCGGCCGATAAGCGGCTATCGCTGCCTCAGGTCGCAGCCAAGCGTGGCGTCGGGGCGACGCTTGCGTTGATCCTCACCTACATCGTCACGCACAACATTCTGTATATTTACATCGAGCCTTTCCTCGTGGCTTCCGCCATGGGAGACTGGCTCAACGGCGTGCTGTTCATTTTCGGCGCGGGGGCGGTGTTTGGCCTCGTACTGTCAGGCATTATCGTCGATGGAAATCTCAAGCGTCTCGGCCCTGCCGAGGTGTTATTATTCGCCGCTGCGACGCTCCTTCTGGGCCTTTGGTCCGATGTACAGGCCATTCTGATTCTGGCAGTCTTTATGTGGGGCATCTCCTTTGGGGGATTCTCCGTCGTCACGCAAACGGCAATGACTCACCTTTCCTCTGATGCCGTGGACGTCGCACAATCGATGTCGACCACATCGTGGAACACCGCGGTGGCCTCAGGGGGCGTCATCGGAGGATTGCTCCTCAGCAGCGCAGGCCCGGGCGCGTTTCCGTGGGTGATGATCGGGCTATTGACGCTATCATTCCTCGTCGTGCTTCTGGGGGTTAACCGCGCGCTGACAGCAGCTAAGCCAGCGCAGTCCGTCCCTGTCAGAAGCGATTCCTTGATGCAGAGTAACCAACATTTATGAAATACCGCCATTTCCTGTTTGATCTTGACGACACGCTGTTGGACTTCAAAGCCTCCGAGCGTCTTTCGTTCGTGCGTACGCTGACGAACCTCGGCGTCGATATTGAAAATACGACCCTGTTCGCAGACTATCAGCGTGAGAATTCCCTGTTATGGAGTGAATTTGAGAAGGGGGAAATCACCAAGGATTTACTGAAAGTAGAACGATTCCGTCGCACTTTTTCCCTGCATAGCATCGATATCGATCCTCACAAAGCGAGCAATCTCTATCTGGAATGCCTGCCTGAGACCGTGGTGCTGGTGGATGGCGCGGTTCAGATCTGTGAAGCGCTTGCCGAGATTGGTGAAGTTGGCATTATTACCAACGGTATTGAGCATGTGCAGGCGCAGCGAGTGGCGAATTCGGGTCTGGCAGATTGGCTTTCGTTTGTCGCCACCTCTGAAGCTTGCGGCTTCGCCAAGCCGGATGCGCGTTTCTTCGAGTTCTCCGCCAGCAAGTTCAGCTCGTTCAAAAAAGCCGAGGCGGTCATTGTGGGCGACAGACTCGATGCCGATATTCTTGGGGCGAACCTGTACGGCATAGACAGCTGCTGGTTCAATGCAGGTGGAGCCGCCAACGATTCGGACATCGCGCCAACCTATGAGGCTGCCACTCTACAAGATGTCTTCACGCAGATCAGCGCCAGGTCTTGAGCCTGTACCACGCAACATCGACGACAATCACCATCATTAGCCAGCAATGGGTTGTCGTCGTACTTACCTGCTAATCAGCGCAAATTCTCAGTAATCGCAGACCATGAATACCCGATCGAAGCGTTGGGCTGCGAGGTCGGTACGGTGAATGATGAAATTCAGCGTGCCATCATCCCACTGAAATTGTCCATCCAGACAGACCTGAAACAGCACCAGCCAGTCCTGTGCTTCACCGCCTAACGCCTGTGCTGCCTGCAACTCTGGTAATTCATGCTGGCTGAAGCCACAACCGTTGATTCGGGCAATACCCTGATACTCGGGCAATGAGACATCAGGCGAAAAGTCTGACGGCAGCATGTCCTTTTCGATCATCCAGGCGAGTTGCTCTTTAGTCACTTTACTATCAGGCAACAGATTGAATGCGCCCAGTTGCCGTAACTGCCAGGCGTAATATTGTGCGAAGCCGAGATGGGATAACGCATCGTCGTATTCATCATCGTCCAACTCAACCTGCTGTTCCAGACTCAGGCGTGAGCAGAGTATGGAGCCAAGATGGGGGTTTTGACGCAATGCGTAAAAACTGGGTACGGTGACGCTGGCTCTGGGATGCAGTGTAAAGGCAGGCTTTTGCCCGAGCGTTTTCTCGTCATTGAAAGCAAGATCGGCAAAGCGTGTACCGCTGCACAGGCTTGCGGCGTCCTGCACATAAATCACCTTTCCTCTGGCCGTTAAAGGGCTGCTTCCGCATTCCAGAAAGAAGAATAACGTACCTTCGCGCGGCAGATAGTCTTGCAATGTGGCCAAATCGCGGCAGTCTATCTGCGCAATAAATTCCAACGGTACACAATAGCTTTGTGTGACATCGTCCCAGGGAAAAATACATATGTCTTTTTCGTCCTCGCGTTCTTGCCAGCACTCCTTGTATTCGAGCAAGGTGTCTTCGGTGGTGCTGACGCAAGGGTAGGGGATATCGATAGGTAAATCCGGCAGGCCGCCCAGCCGATGATTGCCCAGCGCAGTGTGGTCGTCTTCTGCACCATGATAGAAATCGATACTACTGCGTAAGGTACCAGCCACGGAATCGGCGATGGGGACGATGGCGTCAGCCGAGAGCAACATATTTATGAGATGTTGTCGCTGTGGAGAATGCTCCGCCAGCAACGGGTGCAGGGCAGGATCTTGCATTATAGGGAGATAGGCTGGTGTCTCTGCGATGTTTACCTGCTTTGCTTTCATCTCGTTGTCTTGTGCGGTATCAGTCTCTGCCTCTGCTCCCTTCGCTTTTAGGTGGCTGTGCAATGCCGTTTCTGGTGTTGCAGTGACAATTCGCAAGCTGCGCAGCGCAGTTTCTATTGTGATGAAGTGCTCTTGTTGCTGTTCCAGCGGGCAGTATCCCCCAGCGAAAAGGCAAACTGTGTCGGTTAAGCGGATAAACGCGAACAGGTAAGCTAAGCCGTAAACCCCTTCGGCCGTCATTAACAATGCGCTGTAGTTTTCAAGGGCTAATGTTTTTTCTTCAAGCCAGGTGAGCTCCCCATAAATTTTTCCGCAGAAGGTGCGATATCGCTCGGTCTGTCCCGTTTCTGTTTTGTGTAGCAATTCCCTGTCGATCGGATAAATATCCAGCACGACGAGACTGTCATCGGTGGAATACTGGCCGAGAGCACCTTGTCCGATTTGCTCAACGGAAGTGAAACTCGGGGGGAAATCGATGGATAAAACGTCCGTGTGCATGATTGGCATGACAATCCCTAACGTAGAAAAGAATATCGCCTCTGATGTGGTTTTTTATGATGCCACATTTGTCTGCTTCAGCAAGAAGACGATGTACTGACGGCTCGTCACTCTGCATCACTCGCAATGCATTTTTGTAACGTTTTGCTTTTTTTTGGTGCGCTAACGCTGCCGGAACAGCGTATTTGCTGGGTTTTGTAGTGCCGATAAACATGGCACGGCCTGTGCTTAGTCTTACATACCATCTTGTGTACAAGATGGGGCGACTCAGGCAATCGACCTGATCGGTTTTTTCAGGCTGGTGGTTATCGGCTGTTGTTAGCTCACCGTTGAAGGGGGAACACCATGAAAAATAACAATGACAAGATCGATCGTAAACGCAGGCAGTTAATGCAATGGTCAGCCATTAGTGCGAGTGCGTTGACGCTAAGCAGCTTGCTGCCGGGAATGGCTTTTGCAGCCGAAGGTGAAGAAATTCGCATTGGTTACTGGCCGATTGTGGGCGGCTTGCCTTTATATGTGGGCGTTGAGCGGGGCTTTTTCAAAGAGGCTGGGCTGAATGTGCGAGCGGTGAAATTCGCCAGCCCGCAACAGATTGTCGAGGGGATGATCACGGGCCGCATACACGGATGCGCCAACGGTACGGCCACCGGCGCATTGGGATTAGGGGCGATTACCTCACCCGGCCTGTTCAAGATCATTTGCTCGAATCCTTCTAATCATCAGATGGTATTGGATGAATTTCTGGTGCCGTTAAACAGCGACGTAAAAAGTATCGCGGAACTGAAAGGCAAACGTATCGCCTGTGGGCCGGGTATTCAGAATGTGGTGATGACCAAAATCATTCTGGAGAAAAATGGCTTTACGGCGGACGAGCTGCGCGTGACGGAATTGCCAGTCGGGCAGCACGTGGCTGCGCTGGCTGCTGGTCAGATTGACGGGGTTTATACGCTGGAACCGACGGGAACTGTCGGTCGGCTGAAAGGGTTGTCGCGAACCTTGGAAACAGGCGTGATCTCGCGTTATGTACTCGATAATCCCGATGCGCCGTGGTTTGGTGGTGCGGCGGCGTTAAATAGCGGTTTTATCGAAAGTCGGGCGGCGGATGCAAAACGCTTCACGCAGGCCTATGCCAAATCGGTGCAGTTTATTCAGCAGAATCCAGAAGCCGCTCGCGATCACATCACGGGTTACACCAGCATTGAGGCCGAATTGAGTAAAGAAGTGCCGCTGCCGGGGTTTGTCATGTACGACGAGCTAAAAGGCGACAATCTGGCGTGGTTCCAGAAGTTTTATGACGTGTTCACCGAAAGAAAAATCTTCCGGCAGCCGGTGGATGTCAGCAGCCTGATTTATCAGCCTTAAGGGAGGTGCTCGATTATGCGCCAGCATTGGACGTCTAAATTATTACCCGCTGTCGGCCCGATTCTGCTGTTTCTCTTTTGGCAATTGGCCGTCAGCGCGAAATGGCTGAACCCCATTTTATTACCCTCGCCCGTTGAGACGCTGGGCTATATGTTCCAGTCTTTCGCGGATGCCAGCATGCGTACCGATATCGGCGCGACGCTATACCGTACGCTTGTGGCGTTTGGTTTTGCTGCACTGATTGGCGTGCCACTCGGCGTCATTTTAGGTAGCAACGAAAAGATCTACCGCAGTCTGGAATTCTTGATCGACTTCTTTCGTTCTACGCCGTCATCGGCGCTGATTCCGTTGTTTTTGCTGATTTTTGGCATAACCGACGCGAATAAGATTGCCATTTCGGCTTTTGCAGCCGTGCTGGTGATTCTGTTCAACAGCGCCTATGGCGTGATGAATGCAAAGAAAACCCGTCTGATGGCGGCGCAGGTCATGGGGATTTCCCGCTGGCATATTTTTAAAGACATTATGCTGCTGGAAAGTCTGGCGCAAACCTTTGTCGGCCTGCGCACCGGTGTGTCGATGGCGTTGGTGATCGTGATTGTCGCGGAGATGTTTATTGGTTCGGAAACGGGGTTGGGGCACCGCATCATTGATGCGCAGCAGGTGTTCAACATTCGGGATATGTATGCCTCTATCCTGATTACGGGCGCACTGGGGTATCTGCTTAACGTATTGTTTTTGGTGGTAGAAAAACGAATTGTTCACTGGAGTGGCAAAGCATGATGACACCTCGTATCGCACAAGTGGAAAAACCGGATACCGCGTTGCCGCCTTATCCGGCACCGAACACCCACGTCACCATTCGCGGCTTGAACAAGTCGTTTGCGGGTCAGCCGCTCTATACCGATCTGAATCTGGATTTACCGCGTGGCAAGATCGTGTCTATTTTCGGGCCGAATGGCTGTGGTAAATCGACGCTGATGAACATGATTGCCGGGCTGATTCCCGTTGATAGTGGCGATATCTTGTTTGATGGCAAAACGCTGTCAGAAACCAAGATTGGGTATGTGTTTCAAAACTATCGTGATGCGCTTTTTCCCTGGATGAGCGCCTGGAAGAATATTGCTTATCCGCTGGTGCGCAGCGGAATGCGCAAGCAAGACGTTCAGGCACGGATGGATGAACTGATTGCGATGTTTGATATTCGCTTCGATCTTCAGCGTTATCCGTATGAGCTTTCAGGTGGACAGCAGCAGACGGTCTGTATCATGCGGGCGCTGGCGACGGGGCCAGAGGTGATGTTTTTGGATGAACCGTTCTCCGCGCTGGATTTTGAAATGACGCTGTTCATCCGCGACAAGCTGCAAGAGGTTCAGTTGGCGACCGGCGTGACGATGGTCATCGTGTCACATGATTTAGAAGATGCGGTGTTTCTGGCGGATGAAATCCTGCTGTTGACGCGTCGGCCAACGACGGTGTCGGAGATTGTTCCGTTTGATTTAGCGCGTCCACGTGGTGCGGAGGCGATGAGCGATCCTGAGTTTATTCGCGTCAAGGCGCACACGCTGGAGGTATTCAAACGCGAAATGGCCGCATAAGCAGCCCATCTGCTGTATCTATTTCAGGTTTACCAAGCCGTAGCTGGCTTGGTGAGCCTGATGCCTACATTCACTCTTCACCCAGCGAACGCGATACGTTCTCTTTTCTTAATACGCCCTGTATGCCAACAAACAGCACGCCGGTTAGCAGCAAGATGGCGATGAGACCGTCGTAACCGTAAAACGTGATGGCTGCACCGGAGAACAGCGGCCCGCTGATACTGCCCGCAGACCACACCAGCCCCAGAAGTGAATTCATCACAATTAGCCGCTGACCAGCAAATTTCTGACCTGCCCGCACCAGAGACAGCGTGTAAAGTCCGCCTGCCGCTGCGCCCAGTACGATACAGACGGGAACCAGAAGTGCAGGGGAGGAAAATGAGAAGGTGATCAATACCAGCATCACACAGAACAGGATGCCGCAGCTGATATGGATTTTGATGATGCCGCATTTGTCTGCCAGCCAGCCAATCGGCGTCTGAAATACGGCATCGCCCAGAAAAATGAGTGTGACCAGTAAGATCGCAGATTTTTCGTCTAAGCCCTGTTCCATGCCGTAAAGCGGAAAGAGTGAAAGGATACTGGCATCGAAGAAGGAGAAGCAGAGCACGCCAGAGGCGATTGCCGGGAGAAAAGGGATAAGATCCCGATAAGACGCTGAAGACGATTCATCTGCCTGAGCCATACTGGCGCAGTTCCTCAGCATGAACGCACACGCGCCGGATATTGCGCAAATCAGCCATAGCGCATAGGTTTGCATCGACTCACCAGCGGCAATAAGCAGCGGCCCTATCAGTTGGCACCCTGTGAAAACGGAAGCATACAGCCCCGTCAGCGTCGCTTTGTGTTTGTCTGAAGCCCGACTGGTAACCCACGTTTCTCCCAGCACCACCAAAACCCCCGAGGCCAGCCCGGTTAACAGGCGCGGTAAAATGAGCGAGATAGGGTGTGACAGCAGGAATGAGGCAACGGTTGAGGCTGCCAGAATAATCAGGCTGCCGGATAACAGATGGCTAGCGTGCAGGTGACGGCTGAGCCACGGCGTAACGAATGAGGAGAGCATCATCCCCGCCGCCGGAAGGGCCGCCAGAATACCGAGCGTCGCCGTGCTGTGCCCGTGCTCGGCCAGCTTCAGGCTGATCAGCGGTAGCGTGTACCCTGTCACCAATCCCACGAGTGAGGCGGCGATAATCATGTTCAGTGTTGTGAAGTTTGATTCACGGGAATGTGCTGTCATTGTACTTCCAGTGTGGGTTTAACAAGCATTCTCGACCCCTGAAAGGCCGGTGGAAATTTCCTGCATCAGCCAGGTATGAAATCGTACATATTTTTCATTTTGCTCAAGGGGGATAGGCGATAACAAATAATAAGCAGAACCTTCCCGCGCAAATCCATACGGTGCATGCAGTTGCCCGTTTGCAATCTCGTCCTGCACCATCAGGAAAGACGCCATTGCGATGCCTAATCCCGAAACGGCGGCCTGAATGCACAGATAAAAGTGCTCATAGTCCGCTCTGGTGCTGCCTTTGAGTGACACATGTGTCTGCCGCTGCCAGGTTGCCCACGCTTTCGGTCGCGTTCCGGTATAGAGCAAACGCATCCCTTCCAAACTGTTTTTGCGCTCGGTTTTGTCACGGCTTACTGGCCCCATCCATTCGTCACACACCTTTACCGCATGCGTTTGCGGATCCCAGTGAAAATCGTCACGCCGCAGCGCGAGGTCAACGCCGCTACGCACAAAATCAATCGGCCCGCCCGCAGCCACCAGATGAAGTTTGATATCGGGATGCGCCTGATTAAAAGCCGGTAGCCGCGGAATCAGCCATTTCATGGCAATCGTGGGCTCGCATGACAGTGTCAGCACGTCATCCTGTGCACTTTGCTGTAGCCGATAAACCGCGCCTTCAAGCTGTTCAAAAACGGACTGCGTGACCGTATGCAAAGAACGGCCCGCTGCGTTTAAAAAGATCGCGCGGTTGCGTCGTTCAAATAGCTCAACCCCCAGCGCCTCTTCCAGCAATCTGATCTGCCTGCTGACGGCACCATGCGTGACATGCAGGGACTCGGCGGCTTTAACAAAGCTACCGGTTTGTGCGGCCGCTTCAAAGAAGCGAAAAGAGGCTAACGAGGGAATTTTCATATACACGATGAAATTTGACAGATTTATACCAAGATAAATCGCTTTTTTGCCACATGCAAACGCTGAATAATCACACTTCACTTCAGGTGAATAAGGCCTAATAGCCTAAATCGTGAGGAAATATCGTGAGGGCCGTACCTTTGCTAGTCGTATTGCGTCAGTGATTTTTGCATTCCTCTTTTAGCCTGTTTGTTACCCATCTGTGCAAAATCATCGTGAAAGCGATAGCTTGCCGAACAAGGAAAACGTTAATGAATGAGTTAATTGCTGTCGCGACGATCACTATTTTGGCGGTGATCAGTCCGGGGCCTGATTTTGCTATGGTGACCCGCAACAGCTATGCCTTTGGTTCGCGTGCCGGTTTACTCAGCGCGTTTGGCATTGCCTGCGGCGTCCAGATCCATGTGATGTATACCGTTTTTGGCATCGCGGTATTCATTGTTAACTCTCCGATGATATTTATGGCGATGAAAATTCTGGGAGCGTCATATCTGATTTATCTGGGGTATAAGTCATTAACCAATAAGACAAAAATAAAATTAGAAGAAGCGTCCGGTAATGCGCCGTCATCGCTTGCTGCGTTTCGCATGGGTTTTCTCACCAATGCACTTAACCCAAAAACCATGCTGTTTGTCGTCGCTACGTATACTCAGGTCGTGCAGCCCGGTAGCCCAATGAGCCATAATTTTGGCTATGGGTTATTCATGTCGGTGGCGCACTGGGTCTGGTTCAGTCTTGTTGCGCTGTTTTTTGCTGCACCGGCCATGCGTCGCCGACTGATCGATCGTCAACATTTGGTCGATAAAGGTATCGGTGTTGCCCTGATTGCATTAGGCGCGTCTCTGGCATTGACCAAAATTACCCTCTGATGAGGTGAGATTCATCGGATCGGGCAAGAAAACCATCGGAATGCTATACCTGTCTGCTGAGGGATTTAGGAAAATAGTCGATTTCTTAACATGATCGATTCTCAACATGATCGGTTTCTCAACAGAAAAGGAAATAGCCATGCTTGTACATGCGTATGGGGCCCATGCGGGCGATAAACCTCTTGAACCGTTGCAGATCGTCCGTCGTGCGCCGGGAGCCCACGATGTCCAGATTGAGATTGCGTACTGTGGTATCTGCCACTCGGACCTGCATCAGGTACGTGCGGAATGGGCAGGAACACAGTTTCCCTGCGTGCCCGGCCATGAAATCGTCGGACGGGTATCTGCGGTAGGGGCACATGTCTCCGCCTTTAAGGCGGGCGATCTGGTCGGTATTGGCTGCATCGTGGACAGCTGTCGACACTGCGAAGAATGTGATGATGGCTTAGAAAACTACTGTGATGGCATGGTCGGCACGTATAACGGCCCGTCTGCGGATGAACCCGGCTGGACGCTTGGCGGCTACTCCCAGCAGATCGTCGTGCATGAGCGCTATGTGCTGCGCGTTCGTCATTCAGAGGCGGAACTGGCTGCGGTCGCACCGCTGCTGTGTGCAGGGATTACCACCTATTCCCCGCTGCGCCACTGGAATGCTGGGCCGGGTAAGAAGGTCGGCGTTGTGGGTATCGGCGGGCTTGGTCACATGGGGATCAAACTGGCGCATGCCATGGGCGCTTATGTTGTGGCGTTCACCACGTCTGAATCCAAACGTGAAGATGCGAAGGCGCTGGGGGCAAATGAAGTCGTGGTGTCTCGTAACGCAGAAGAAATGGCAGCGCACGCGGGCAGTTTCGATTTAATCCTGAATACCGTTGCTGCGCCGCACGATCTGGATGCGTTTCTGGTTCTGCTGAAGCGCGATGGCGCGCTAACGCTGGTCGGTGCGCCTGCGTCACCGCATCCTTCTCCGAACGTGTTCAATCTGATCATGAAACGCCGTACGGTGGCGGGATCGATGATCGGTGGCATTCCTGAAACGCAGGAAATGCTGGATTTCTGTGCCGAGCACGGGATTGTTTCCGATATTGAGCTTATTCGCGCCGACGAGATCAATGAGGCCTACGAGCGGATGCTTAAAGGCGATGTGAAATACCGCTTCGTCATTGATAACGCCACGCTGAACGCCTGATTGGCCTGTTCCCACAGCACGGATTTCCCCGTGCTGTGGGGCTGTCATGACATGATTTATCACGCCTTCTCTGCATCATGAGAAAAACCACACCATCGTAATTTCCTGTCACCAACGACGCGTGAATGCGGTACTATTTATCGTCATGTCTTTATGCCAATGCGTTGATTTTCCTTCTCTATCACAGCGAAAAGACAGTTTAAGATAAGCATTTATCCTGATTTCGCCCTCCTGCTATGTTCGCTACATTTCACTGCTACGGAATGACGAGAAAGGCAAAAAATAGTGCTTTCGTGCTACCTTTTTGGCGGTTGGTAAATCTCATCAATACCGTGTTTTGGGGCAACGTTTCATCTGCGATAAATAATAAGGAAAAAGAGAAAAATGACGGATAGGCATTCAAACGAAGCTGGGGTATCACTACCACACGAACGACCTATGCAGGATGAAATGCTGGCGATAATCAGCGAATGGTTTGATGCGCTGGAGAAAAGAGTCGATGTCGATAAGGTCGTATTGCGAACAACGCTGCAGGCGGGCATCCATAACGATGTGATACTGGATTATGCGCCCGGGCGGACGTCGATATCCGCTAAGTCGAAGCGTGATGCTGATGGGCTATCGATCGGTAGCAGAAAAGGGGCATTGAGCGTCGCGCAGATACAGGAAAATCTCGTTCCTGTGTTGACTCAGGCTATCGCGCAGCGTGTTGAGAAACTGGCAGAGACTGCGGTGATTGACTATCGGTTTTGCTTTCGCGCCATCTTCCCAGCAACCGAAGGCCGGCTGCTGATTACGCTGTTTACGTTCACTAACGACGTGAAAAAACAGCGGCTACTTGAGTTTATTCACGCCTATATCGAGCAGTATCTTACTCATGGCACTGCGCCGACAGAACCGTTACAAACGTTCTTTCTGGTTCGTCATTTGCTTGATGTGCATCTCTTTCCCTCGCTGGATATCCGTTGGATCATGACTCTGCTTGAGCAGATTCAGCAGCGAAACGCAGGGAGTGCCGAATTGTCTGAGCATCGACGCACGATTACCCGCGTGTTAAGAACGTGGGTTGATCAGCAGTTTTTGTTGCGCTACTGCGATGTGTCCCAGCCTGAGCATTTTTTTGAGCCGGATAGTTATACCCTCAAACCTGGCATCGCACTGGATGTGCAGGATTCACAAACGCTTCATCCCGTTGAATTAGTCCTCTATGCGGCCATCATGATTCTGCGTTATGAGCCTTCCTACAGTAAGTCTCAGGCGCTGGAATATCTGGATATCGCGAAGCAGTTGGGCTATCCGCGTGCGCTAAGCATCATGGAAGAGGGAAGTGGTGCGTTTGAGAACGCGCAGATTAACCTGAAGAACGAATCGGTCGAATGCGTGGCGAATGATGTGTTTTCGACCATCACGGTACGTATTCGTAAGGAAAGCGCCGAAGCGTATGAGCAGGCGCTGCTTTTCATTACGCGCTTACTGACGCTCGGTTTTCCAAAGAGCTACAAGATCGTTCTGAAATCGTCGGCGCGACAGTATCTTCCCATCAAGGGGCTGGCAAAATCGGATACCCACCGCTTTTTTGCTAACGCGTTGCAATATGCATCGAACTATCCGCTTCTTGAGGATTATGCGCGTACCGCGATTGAGGAATTTGAATGGTACGCGGATTCGGAAGGCGAAAAGTGCTGCATGCCGGGAAGCTATGCGGTATTCGGGCTGGGTCTGACCGATGCTGGGTATTTCCCACTCGTAAAAGAATATATGGAAAGCGTGGATGACGAACATCAATCGGTACAAGATGCCTTCATTCGTGCATTTTTCGATAAGCATGGTGTGACGGCACAGAACGTGGCGACTTTGGTTGCTTGCCTGAGCCATGCGACGGAAAGGCTAAAGCTGAATATGCTGCCTGCGCTAGAAGATGACGCGCTGTTCGAACAACTGGTCGACGAAGTTCGGATGCGAGAACCTGCTGTGATAGAACATATTTTGTATCTCATCTGGGACAATACCAAGAAACTCGCGGCGTTGGTGAAAAAGTCGGAAGCGAAGCGCGGCGCGTTATTGACGTCGCTTATTCAGGCTTCTGCCTAATCCTAAACGCAATGACGACAATAATTAGGGTGAGGCCGAAGGTGCTTTACCCTATTAAGGAACGTGCTTATGACCGCTATTCTGCTGCTGGACTCGCGTGCCGATGAGATTGGCTCTGTCTTACATCATGCTGCGCCGGAGCTTGAGCTGGTGCTCTCAAACGGTACGGCAGAGCAGGCCGCGAACTGCCCGATTTGGCTGGGTGAGCCTGATACCGCCGCCGCATTGCTGGCTCAGGGAGCCAAACCACAGTGGCTACAGTCTACCTGGGCAGGGTTCAAACCACTGTTGGCCGAGGGGCTACCGCGAGATTACCGCTTAAGCCGCGCCGTTGGCGTGTTTGGTCAGCCGATAGCCGAATATGTGATTGCCTATATGCTCAGGCATGAATTGCGTCTAGGGGAGCGGCAAATCAGTCAGGAAGAGCGGCGCTGGGATCACCGTTTACCGGGATCGCTGGCGGACAAAAAGGTGCTGATTGTCGGTGCGGGAGAGATCGGCTGCGAGGTTGCTGGTTTTTTACGGCCTTTTGGCGTTGAGCTATACGGCATTGTCAGTACGCCAAGACAGAGGCCTGATTTTAAACGGATCATGAGCTTAGCGGAGTTACCCGCTGCGGTACCGGAGGCCGATTATGTGATCAACCTTCTGCCGGACACCTCGGCAACCACCGATATCTATGATGCAAGTCTGTTTGCCGCCATGAAGCCTTCGGCGCTGTTTATCAATGTCGGTCGCGGGAGTGCCGTGGTGGATGATGATTTACGGGCGGCGCTATGTGATGCGCAGATTGCGGGAGCAGTGCTGGATGTATTCAGGCAAGAGCCGTTGCCGTACAGCCATCCGTTCTGGAAAACGCCGAACCTGACGTTGACGGCACACATTGCTGGGCCGATGGTGCCTGGACTGATGGGACGATTATTCCTGGAGAATCTTGCTCGTTTCCAGGCTGATAATACGCTGCGTGGCGAGGTGGATTTTAGTCGCGAGTATTAAATAATTATTTATTAAATAATTAATGAGTGAATTAATTGTATTTGATAATAATTTTAATTCGCTCATTTAAAACATTTCATTTTAAATATTTTTGTAAGATCTTATTGAGATTATACGTCGTGTCGGTGTAATACTACCTCCGCTTAACGTTCAGTATTTGTTAAATATTAAATAATAAGTCTGCATTCTATTTGAGAATACTCAAAGATAAGGAAATATTGGGATGAAATACCATCGTTTAAATGTATATCTTGCGGCTGCCGGATTGGCATTCTGCATGGGTTCAGCGATCGCTGAAACCAGCGTTTCTGTCGAAGTGAAGGATATTGGGAAACTACAAAAGAAAGGCACGGTTTCTGTATTTGATGCTCCCAATAGTATACAAGCACATGCCGCAAGTAATTATAAATTCCACAAAGCTGAAAATGAGGGAGTTGTCGTTATTACTCCCAATGCACCAGCTGCGAAGGCTGATGCAAACAGCGCACAAAAAAAGTCGTTATCAAGCAGTCAGGCTCTGGCCAATGACAGTTCATTCACCCCGCTGTGTCCAACCCTTGCAGTAAACTCAATCTATACGCTGGATGGACTGCAAAGCGGAGGTAGCGCCTGCTATCACTTTGAGATCACTCAGCGTTCTAAAACAACCGCTTTCGTTGTAGGCATGAGCCCTGAAACCGATATTGCTCTTAGTTTGATGCGGGACGATGGCCAGAATAATGTGACGGCAATTAATTATTCAAACCAAGCAGGGAATGCTGATGAAGCTACGTTGGATTTAACTCCACCGGGGCACTATTACTGGTTTATGGAGGCCAATACGGCAGATGGCTCCGGTTTTAATTTTGGCGCTATCGTTAATACAAATGTTGATGCCTATGAGTTAAATGATATTCCTTCTCTGGCATATCCTTTATCCGATAATCTGAGGGACATTGAAGGCAACTCTGATAGTGATTCCGATGCGGATTACTACGTATTTACCGCAACTCGTGGTCAGCATGTTTTACTTCGCTTAAATGGCGTGACGAGTGGAACAAATAACAACTGGTTACTGGCGTCTTCCTCTGATGGCGGTACTACCTGGACAACCCGTAATACCGGACAGGAAATTACGATCATTCCATCTCAGCCTAATGAGAATATTTTGGTGAGAGTGTTGCCTAATCCATCAAAATTACCGACAGTGTCTCAGAAATATAAGTTAACGTTGGGCTCCAAAATTGTCCGATTTAGCCACTCTGTTACGGGGGAAAGTACCGTCCTGCGTATCCCAAATGCTGCACCGACAGCTTTTGGTTTTATGACCACGCAAGCCTATCGGGATGTTACCTGGGGAGTGACGATGGAGGATTCCACCGGAGCGGGTATTCCAAACATCGTGGCGATTCTTATACTCGACCAACGAGAAAACAACGGTGAGTTAGAGTTTAATGCTGCCAATGCCCACGGAATAATCACTGATGCGAACGGCAAGGCTTCTGGGTCTGTGAAATTGGATAACTGTTATGCTGATTACACGACACAGTTCCAGGACTACAGTCAGGGCTATATTAATACGTGGAGAACAACTTACGATGTGGGCGCATGGCGTATTGAAGTCCCAGATCAAAGCGGTGTTGGTGTGGGGGGTAACAACTCTACTCACGTCACATTTGGGCACATCTGTAAGCAAACTTTGCTGAAAAGCGTAAAATCCTGATACTCACAAGCCAATGAAAGATCAGGCCGCCTTAACCTCGGGCGGCCTTGTTGTAGGTGGCCTCATGGCTCTGCCACCACCGCGCATAGCTGGTTGAAGCTGGGGGTAAGGTTTTTAGTGAAAAGGGCTTGCCACGTTAAGTTGATTGGTACATAATGCTGACCGTCGAATTACTTAGTCAGTAAATAGTGATTAAATTCATTGTGTTACATGTGATTTGGCAGGATTTAATGGATTTTGGTTTCGGCACTTTTTGCTGAAAGTAAAAGATAATAAATCCGATTCTCTGCGGGAATAGCTCAGTTGGTAGAGCACGACCTTGCCAAGGTCGGGGTCGCGAGTTCGAGTCTCGTTTCCCGCTCCAAAATTTTTTATCGTCTTCATACTCTCCCTCCCAATCTCATATCTGTCTTTTATTGCTTATAATGCTTTGTTTATCTTCATCAAACGTTCGAGATTTCCGCGCCGAAATGAAGCGGCTACCTACCTGATAATAGGTATATAGATAAAAATATACTGGCTCTACGAATATAGTTACTTCTCTTATTGTACTGATATGTTGGTATGGCGTTTATCACTGTTATCGACTAAATAAACTAAATTTAACAATAAGATATAGCCATAGCCACTTTTTATTAGTATCAGTAATATGTTAATTTAATTAGCTTATTAATAATAAGCGTGATTAATGTTATTCGGTATTGAAAGTTATTTTTTCCTAAGGTTTTTTTTAATTATGCCGTTTATTTGTTTCGGGTCTTATATCTAAAAATTATTTTTAGATATAATGAGTAACGTAAAAAGCTAATCAATGGATGGTTCATGAAACAAAAATTACTTTCTCTGCCTTCGCTTATTATTGCTGCTGCTATTACTTTCCCTGCACAAGCCGCTACTGGCAGCATTACGAAATCAGAGTCGGCAAAAATCATTTTTATTCTCTCAACTGGCGAGGGGTTATCAGGGCTGAATGGGTTTTTCGCTAATTCAGGAAATTTCACTCCAGGTACGCTTAACAAGCCCAAGACGTTGACACAAGTAAGATATGAGGTAGCTGCTTATCCTCAGTCTCTTACGGATTCTGTTCAATTATGCTACTTACAACCTTATCAAAGTCTGCCGACAAGATGTATTACAGTACCAAGTGGCTCGTCTGGCACGACCACACAGTTCAATGATCTACGTTTTGATACTGGCGTGGGTCTACAAATTCGGCATGAGGTTACTGGCCGTCCTGGTGATAATGTTCGGCCTTCTCGTAAAGAAAGTGTGACGTGGGATTATAGCTACTGAGCTTCTGCTCGCATTCGTCTGTGGCGATAGTGCTGCTATTGCCACTTAATTTCGGCCAAAATACAAAGAGATATACACCATGAAAGTCAGTACGGCGGCAACGGCTTATACTCAGACGACGAATTCAGAAAATACTATTAAAAAATCAAAAATATCACCGGCTTCACAAGTGGAAAGTGCGCAAGGCCAAGCCTCCTCAACCTCTGGGCAAATTACACTCAGCGGTAAAGCGATTATGCTGTCCCGATTGTTTGGCGATTCGAATTCAGAGCCATCAGTGCAAACGCAATTGACACAGGCCACCATGTCTTTGCCTTCCAGCCATTTTCTTACCCGTAGTGATCGTGAGGTGCTCTCCGAACTCTATTCTCAAGCACAACAACAGGGCGTAGATTTGAGCTATGTTGATGATCTTGCCAGCGATCTAGGGAGTTATCGTATGTTCGGTGGTGTGATGGCGAATGTAAACTCTGGGGGCATGTACGATGTGAACGGGCATGCGCAACGTTTTCATTTCACTGATTCCGACGATGCGATTGCCACGCGAATTCTAACGGGGCAAGGTATATCATCTACGAGTTTGGATCAGGGATTTCTGCGTTATCAGCTCGATCCCGGTTTTTCATTCAATCACCGGACAGATTTTTCGTTTCTTGAACAGGTGGTCAATAAATTTGGTTCGGGAACCGTTGAAGCGGGCCAATCTATTGATGCGAAATTTTCTACTTATACACATGAGAGGAAGGATAACTTTGTTATCGAAACTTCCAATGAAGTTGTGCTTTCTGTCGAAGAACCGGATGTACGTTCTGTAGATGGTGTTTTCATCATTACAGATACTGGGCGAAAAAATGGGTTTGAGATGGTTAATGGTGAACCTGTTCAACGCCTTGTCGAAGGCTCTCATTCCATTATCGATATCTTACGTGCCGCTGAAACCAGCGAGACAAGTATTCGACGCTGGTGGCAGAATCTTTTGCAGTAACGTGAGTATGAATTTGGGCATAAGCCTATATGAGGATAGATTCCTTCATCGAAAATTCATGAGCAATCTACCAACGATGGAGAAAGTGCCTTGGGCGGCTTTTCCTAAAGCACAAACAGTAGGATAATTCGACTACTGTGATGCTTTCGGGGATCAGTAAAGAGGCAAGGATGTCTAATGAAAGAGTAACGGATCTGATCTGTTTACAAGGTATTTCACACCTCTACAGTACCGGTGCTTCCTCTCAATCGGTGCTGCACGATATTTCACTGTCCATTCCTGCCGGGCAAAGTTGTGCGATCGTGGGCGCATCGGGTTCCGGCAAAAGTACCTTGCTCAATATCATCGGTTTGCTCGATCAGCCTGTATCTGGCCGTTTATTGATCGCTGGGCAAGATATGTCTCAGGCGAGTGCTGATGATCGTGCCATCGTGCGTAATCAAGTCATTGGTTTCGTCTTCCAGAGTTTTAATTTACTGCCGCGTCTGGATGCGTTGGATAACGTTGCGCTTCCCTTGACCTATCGTGGCGTCTCGCGGCAGGCTGCCCGACAAGCCGCGCAAGTACAGTTAGCGCGCGTTGGTCTTGCCGAGCGAACCCACCATCGGCCAGCCGATCTGTCTGGCGGCCAACGTCAGAGGGTGGCAATTGCGCGTGCGCTGGTTGGTGAACCCGCACTTTTGCTAGCGGATGAACCGACTGGAAACCTCGACAGCCAAACGGCTGATGACATCATCACGCTATTGCTGGCATTGAACCGCGAGCAGGGGACGACGCTCGTGATGGTGACGCATGACGAAAGCATGGCCTGCCGTATGGCTCGGCGCATTCATGTGCAGGATGGCCGAATCCATGAGGTAAACCATGTCTGATTCTCGTTCACGGGTGAAAGATCGTCAGGTGCGCCGATACCACTATGGCCCTTCACTGCAACAGCGCCTGCTTGAGCCGTTGAACAGTCTTATTCTTCTGGGACGGCGTGCTGTTCTGGCCCTACTGGGGATCGCCGTGGGATGCGGCTCCGTTGTTGCTTTGCTTAACGTTGGCCACAATGCGGAAGCCGAAGCCATGGGGGTATTCAGAGGAATGGGTAGCGATCTGTTGGTTGCCACCGTTCAGAATCGGGCGGGCAACCATGCTACCGGTTCGGCTCCTGCTGACCTGGATATCACTGTTTTGCGAAAAAATCTGCCTGATATCGAGGCGGCAACCCCGTTAATTGTTACCTCCACCGAGGCGCGGCTGCGCGGCCGTTCGCTCAGCACTATGGTGGTGGGGAGCAGAGCGGAATTGTCGGACGTATTAGAGCTGAAGCTTGCGCAAGGCCGCTACCTGAGTGATTTCGATGAGCAAAGTACTTACATCGTGTTGGGGGCGAATGTTGCGGAACAGTGGGCATCGCAGGGTGGCGTAGCTGCTTTAGGTGAGCGCGTGCAGGTGAGTGGATACTTGTTTGAGATTGTGGGAATCCTTCAGCCACAGGGACACAACCCTCTGGTTCCCATCTCAGTTGATGATTCTATTCTGATGCCTATCTCAGGTATGCGCCGTGTCATGCCAACACCGCAGATCGTCAGTGTGATTGCGCGTAATGGCAACAGTGACACGCTGATGCAAACGGGAGCGCAGTTAAAGGATTATTTGTCCCCCCTGATGCCGAAGTTTGATATCGGTGTGCAAATCCCACAGCTGCTACTGGAGGGAATGGCGCAGCAGTCCCGAATGTTTTCATGGCTGCTGGCGGGTTTGGGAGGGATTTCCCTGCTGGTAGGTGGGGTAGGAGTGATGAATGTCATGGTGATGAATGTGTCTGAGCGCCGTCGTGAAATTGGTGTTCGTATGGCGCTGGGTGCACGACCGCGCGATATTGCGGGGCTGTTTTTGCTGGAGGCCGTCGTGCTGTCCGCCTGTGGAGCTCTGATCGGGGCGGTGTGTGGCGTTGTGGCGGCGTGGCTGTTTGTCTTTTTTTCAGACTGGTCAGCCTTTTCACTTTCCGGATTGTCACTTCCCCTTGGCATTGGCAGTTCATTGGCGATTGGTCTGTTTTTTGGACTTAACCCAGCAATGACTGCGGCTCGGCTCGAACCCGTACAGGCGCTACGCGATGCGTAAATCTATCCTGTGTTTACTGATTTTGTTTTCTGCCCATCAAGGGTATGCAGAAATGGATTTGACTCCTTCTCAGGCGACGCGACAGGGGCAGGCGACAGTCAGCACATCGCTGAATGCACAAACTATCGATCTCACGCTGAGCGATGCTATTTATCTTGGATTGCGCGACAATCGCGCGATCCGTAGCGCCTATCTGGATCGTATCGCGCAGAAATTTGATCTTCGTGTTGCGGAGGATCGTTTTACTCCCAAACTGTCGCTAACGGGCAGCTACCTTTCCAATCGTAATCAAAGCGATCGTTATCGGCAGGGCAATCTAACGCCGACGTCGACACTGCTCACGCCTTATGGCACCCGTTTTAGCCTGGGCTGGACCTACCGCCACACGCAGGCTGATAGTGCGGGGCTGTCACGTAATGATGGAGCGAACATCACAGTGATTCAGCCTTTGCTTCGCGGTGCCGGTAAAGAGATCACCACCGCGCCCGTTCATATTGCGCAGTTGACTGAGCAGTTAAATCGTCTGACGCTGAAATCCACCGTTTCACAGACGATTACCCAGATTATCTCCGCCTATCGGGAGCTGCTGCGCTCGCAGGAACAACTGCAAATCGCTCGTGATGCGCTGGCTCGTGCGCGTCAATTGGTTGAGGTCAACCGTGCGATGATTGCCGCAGGGCGCATGGCTGAATTTGAAATTGTGCAAACCGAAGCTGAAGTTGCCACGCAGGAACTGGCGCATGAGGAAGCCAGAAACCAGCTGGATACCGCGCGCCTTGCGCTGTTGCAACTTCTGGCGCTGGATTTAAATACGCTGATTGTGGCAACGGAATCGATGCAGGCACAGCGCGTTGATGTCAACGCCGCACAGGCATTGAAACAGGCCGAAGCCTCCCGACCGGCTTATCTCGCCCAGCTCATCGCTAACGAGCAGGCTGCACTCGGTCTGGCGGTGGCACGTAACGATCGCCTGTGGGATGTCTCGCTAATCGGGGGCGCGAGTCAGGTGCGCGACCGCGCAGCCCAGAGCAGTACCTCACGAACTTGGGAGAATTATGTTGGCGTGCAGGTGGAGATCCCTATCGGCGATCTGAGTACCCGCCAGGCGGAGGTACAAGCGAGAGTCAATGTGCGTAACCAGCACATTCAACTGGATGAAGTCAGGCAGCAACTTGAACGCGATGTCGCCAATGCGGTGCGTGATATCGGTACGCGCTGGCGGCAGTTCGAGATCTCCCAGCGTGCACGCGATTTGTCGCGCCGAAAGTTGGAAATTGAACGAGAAAAGCTCACGGTTGGGCGTTCCAGTAACTTTCAGGTACTGAGCTTCGAGAACGATTTACGCAACGCAGAAAATGCCCGTCTTAATGCTCTGATCGGCTACCTCAATGCGCAAGCTGAACTGGATGAGACGCTGGGCACCACATTACAAAGCTGGGATATCGCACTCAATGATTAGGCATCACTTTTGGTCTCAACTGCGCCGGCGTCACCTTATTGTATTGCTGTTGATTGTGGCGCTAGGCATGCTCACTTGCCTGCTGGCAGGGCGCGCGAATGAACAGGAAAGCGCGCCTCAGGGGCAATGGTTACCTGTCCAACCTCAATTATTGGAGAATCAATTAGGGTTGGTTGGACGCATTCAGGCCGCGAAGCAGACAACGCTGGCGGCTCCTTTTGAAGGCATTATCCGCGAGGTATTGGTGCGTGAGGGACAACGAGTCGAACAAGGGCAAACGTTACTGATACTGGATCCCGAGCAAATTGAGATTCAGCTACGTCAGGCGCAGGCCGAAGTACTCAAGACGCAGCGCGAGGTACAATCGCTCAGACAGTGGGAGCAAAGTGCTGAGGTATCACGTGCGCGGCGTGCGGTAAGCTCAGCTCGGTCTACTTTTAGCAATACGCAAGCCAATCTTCGGGATACACAGGCGCTGTTCGAACGTGGCATCGTCGCGCGTATGGAGGTTGATACGTTAAAGCAGCAAATTCGTTCGCAGGAGCAGGACCTGAGCGCCGCACAAGAGGAGTTGCGAACGGTGCTGGCGCGTGGGAACGGTGAAGATCGTAAGATTGCGGAGATGGAGTTGACCAACGCACAGGTACGCTATCAGATGCTGGCTACTCAGGTTGAACGACAGACCGTCAAGGCTCCGTTTAGCGGTTTTGTGGTGCGCCCGGCTACGCCTGATAACAGCAAACCTGTAGTCATCCAACCTGGTTTGCTGGTCAGCCAGGGATCGCCGTTGTTTGGCGTCATTGCTCAGGACCGTTTTCAGGTGGCGACTCGGGTAGAAGAGACTGATCTGCATCAACTGCAAGAGGGGATGGTGGTTAACGTGACCGGGGATGGGTTTGCCGGACAGACCCTGACAGGAAAGGTTGCTTCGATTGATATGCAGGCCGATGCTGCTGAGATGTTAGGCAGCGGCGCTTATTATGATGTGGTGGTGTCACTTGATACGCCGTTGGCGGATTTAAGGCAAAATATTCGACTGGGGATGAGCGCACGGCTGGCTATTATTGTCTATCGTAATGAGCACGGTATCGCGGTGCCTGCACAGGCTGTGCAGACTGATGAGAATGGTCATGCCTATGTGGTTTACCGTCCGACTGCTGACACACCGTCAAAGAAAATTAACGTGACGTTAGGGAAAACGGTGGCGCAGGGCGTAGAAATCTCCGGGCTGGAGGCGGGTGAAGTACAGGTTCCGTAATTATCAGCTTAAGCATGTGTATGTGTCTGATACTAGAAACGATAATGGTGAGTGTGTCGGTTTCTATTTTTTGACGCAGAAGTGGGTGTTAGGGGCGTTAGCACATGCTTGCCGTTTATTTCCCCTGAACACCCGCCTCGAAAATTAGCGACCGTAGGACAATTGATTTTGCTTATTCAGCCTTTCCCGCAGGGGGGGTATTGCTCCCCATTGGGATATTACGTGGTAAAAGCAGGTCGAACAGATTGTTCAGCGGGTTCGCATTTTTCCCTGGCTCGCCGGTCACAAAGTTGTAATCCATTTCGATTAGATGTTTGAGTCGAGATTCATAGTTGGCGGGAGCCTGTACCTGTTCGATTAACGGCAAGCCTTCATAGTGTTCCAGAACAAGTTTGAAGAACTCGGTTTGTTTAAATTCCCCTCGATTCCATTCTTGCTTGCTTTGCGCTACGACTCGATGGCTCCAGGCGCTTTCTATTTCATTTGATTCATGCAGTGCTGCTCTGCGCTCGTTGACGGTAAAAGTATTGCTATCATCGTAAATAATGAGTGAGAGCTGATCGCGGGAGAGTCCTTTAAAGGGGTTTGAGCCATGACCGTTAGCGAAGTCATTAGCTTGCTTTGCGCGAGCAAGTAATTGCGGGTCGTCAGTATCCGGTAATTCTTCAGCTAGCGCTTTTCGGCGGCTTTCATAGCGGCTACCAGCCAGTTCCTCAATGACTGAATGTGCATATGACGCCAGTTTTCCACGGCTATTGCTGCTATCCCTTGCTTCTGCGCGTGTTGCGGCATCACTCAACTGTCGTGCAAGCGACGATACGCTGCTTTTATCTTTTGTTGTTGATTCATTTGAGGATACGGATGACGTCGTTTTGTTCGACGTGTTGCCTGTTACCGCAGATGAGTTTGTTTTTGCCGTGTCTCTAACATCAATGCTTTTGGTGGCGGGAAGGTTATTTAAATTAATCATCTTCAGGTTTCCAGGTAGCAGGCTGATATCTGAAGGATAAGCCACGCTAAAAGGTGGCTTATCCAATTTACTCATGTAAATGCTTCACCTGAGTGGTTCTATCTCATGGTGATTTCAACATCTGAATCATAAGTTGTGACACTGGCATAAGTGACTCGCAGATCGCATCGAGCACCGTTGCTTGGCGTTGTACTCTTCGTCCACTGTGGGATTTTATTCCCCAGAACGTATTTTACAGTATAGGTCATATCAAATTGACAGACTTTAGTTCCAATCTTGTAGCGAACGTGCATTGAACTCACGTCATTGTATGGGCTGGAGATCGTATAAGCATTTGATTGTCCAGCTAAGACGGAAGCCATTGGTGTCGGGGATGCGTTCGCTTGTGAGAAGACTTCTGCGGTTGTCGTCGGTGAGAATATTGCAGCTGGAGCGGAGGCCGACCCTAAATTCTTAAATGTTACATTGAATTTCGGGCCTGCATTGGCGGCAGCTGACGCTAACAGTGCTGTTGCAACAATAGACGATAACAATACTTTCTTTGTATTCACTTGAAAAACTCCATGTATTTTCATCTGAGGCTACAGTCTTTTATCCTTACTCATACCATAGGGCGGAATACAGCGTCTGCGCGCTGTAGCCATAAGACTCAGACAAACCGCGATATGGGTATTAGTATAAAATCGGCAATTGAATTAAATAACTTTAATTCTTTGTGGTTATGTTGAAATAGGTTTATGGCCGTATTGATATATTCAGGACGCTATTTTACTGAGCTTGTTATTATTTAATTCCAGTGATGTTTTATTTTAATATTATTTCCATTGAATTATATTTATTGCTAATTTTTTGATGTGGCTATTCTGAATGCGTTAAATTTTAGCGTACTGTCTCGTGGTGTTATTACGGAAAAACAGGGTGTTGCAAACTTGTCACCGAAGCGTGATACCTGAAACGTTTGCTTGTAGACTGCTCGTACTATTCTCATCTTGCTACCCCACATCATTCGAGTGGTGAAAAAGTTTCTACACCACCGCCCGACATGTGATGTACGTCGATAAAAGGATTTGCCATGTCCGCCCATTCTCCATCGTTAAAGTTTTATCTGGCTATTGGTCTGCTTCAGGGGCTGCTACTTGTTGCCGCGCTGGAAATGGAAGAAGGCGTTCTTCAGGCAATGTTGATAACGATGGCGACGGTTGGCGGCATCAGCCTGCAACTGCTGGAACGCACTCTCTTTGTGAAAAAGACGTGGCTGTTGGCCAGCGCGCTGACTGTGCTGATGACGGCAATCAGTGGCTGGGTTCTCTCCGAAAGTGGATTATTCCGGTTGCTGGATTCCTGGGTGCTATGTGGCATCCTCCTCGGTTATATCTGCTGTACGTTCATTTGCAGTTGGCCAGACCGTGAAGGGCGATGGCCGTCCTATGACTCACTCTGTAAACACGCCTGGATCAATATTTTTACTGTGCTATTAGCCTGGCTATTAGTTTTGGTGGTCGTGTTGCTGCTCGTGCTGTGCGGCATGCTGTTCAACATGTTGGGATTCCGGCAGGTGAGTAAAGTATTCAGCCATTACCGCTTCTATATGCTGCTCTTGCCGGTGGTGTTTTCTATCGGCATGTATATCGGAATGACCAAAGAAGCGGTAGTCGGACTGCTGCGTGGAATTCTGCTGTCGGCCTGCCGTTTCCTGCTGCCGTTTAGTGCACTGATCACGGTGGTGTTCACCTTGACGCTGCCTTTTAGCGGCCTGGAACCGATATGGAATACCGGCCGTTCTACCGTCATTCTGCTATGCCTGATGGGCGTGAACTTATTTTTGATTAACTGTGCGTCTCAGGATGATAACGAGGGCCGCACTTATCCGACGGCGCTACGCGTGCTGGTTAGCGCCAGTGTGCTGTGCCTGCCGATTTTGGTTGGATTAGCTGGCTATTCCAGCTGGCTGCGCATCGAACAATATGGCCTGACGCCTTTCCGCTTTCAGTCGATCTTCGTCGTGGCGATCGCGATGCTTTACAGCGTGGCGATGGTATGGGCCGTCATTCGTCGTTCTGGCGTCTGGCTGGGACATTTGCGGACGAGCAATCCGCTGCTCGCTGCCGTCATCTGTGTTCTGGTGATATTGCTGCATACGCCGTTATTAAACCCAGAGGCATTTAGTGCGAGAAATCAGGTTCAGCGCCTGCTTAGCGGGAAAACGCTGGTTGATAAGTTTGACCTGTGGGCGCTGCGCGATGACTTAGGAACAGCGGGTAGGCAGCAGTTTACCTGGCTGGCTGAAGAATTGAAGCAAGACCGAATACTGGACGCTACCGCGCGTCAGGTACTGCTCGATCGGTTGCAGGGACGCCCTGCAAAAGTACGTCCTGTTCAGGTTGAATGGGTTGGTCCGTTGGAGGACGGGATAGAAAGCATGTTGCAGGGCGACAATCTAGGCAATCGATGTAGAGAAGCAGCTTGTCTGCTCTTCGCGATTGATTTGACCGGTGATGGCCGTAACGAAGTGCTCATCTTCCCCAGAGCGGGTTGGGGTGGAGGTGGCAAGATCCTCGCCCGTGATGAAAAAGGGCAGTGGCAGATTGCAGCCAGATTATTTGGCTCGGTGGGCACGGAGCAGCTGATTGAACTGATTAAAGACGGCAAGGTCGAGGCTGTTACACCACGCTTCAAGACGGTCAGGATCGGTGAGGAGAACTTGGAGATAGCGTATCCCTGATTTTACGCTACGTTAGGTATTACTTATTGATTCGATAAAGACAACGGATTGGTGATGGTGGTCACATTTCTGTACTTTAGCCACATGCGAAAACACATGAGGATAAAGTGATGTCAGTAATTAATACCCAAGTTAAACCATTCAAAAACATGGCTTTCAAAGACGGTCAATTCATCGAAGTGACTGAGAAGAACATCGAAGGCAAATGGAGCGTGTTCTTCTTCTATCCGGCTGACTTTACGTTTGTCTGCCCGACCGAACTGGGTGATGTCGCTGACTATTACGACGAATTCCAAGAGCGTGGCGTGGAAATCTACTCTGTTTCCACCGATACCCACTTCACGCACAAGGCGTGGCACAGCAGCTCTGAAACCATTGGCAAAATCAAATACACCATGATCGGTGACCCAACGGGCCAGCTGACGCGTAACTTTGAAAACATGCGCGAAGCAGAAGGTCTGGCCGATCGCGGTACCTTCATCGTTGACCCACAGGGCATCATTCAGGCGGTAGAAATCACGGCAGAAGGTGTTGGCCGTGATGCATCTGACCTGCTGCGCAAAGTGAAAGCAGCTCAGTACGTTGCTTCTCACCCAGGCGAAGTGTGCCCAGCCAAGTGGAAAGAAGGCGAGGCTACGCTGGCTCCGTCTCTGGATCTGGTTGGCAAAATCTAAGCTAACACCTCGGAAAACATAACTGTAGAAAACATGGCCTTTTTTGTCGGGTGCGTTGCACCCGATTTTTCTGGCCCGGCTTTTGGGGCCAGCACCCTGCACGATTTTGCCTTTGTACCTACTTGCCTAATTAAGGACGACCGATGCTCGACAATACGATGAAAGTCCAGTTGAAAGCCTATCTGGAAAAATTAACCAAACCTGTTGAGTTGATTGCGACTCTGGATGACTCCGCCAAATCTGCTGAAGTCAAAACCCTGCTGGCTGAGATTGCTGAGCTGTCCGATCGGGTAAGTTTTATTGAAAAGAATGATCTGGCAGTGCGTAAGCCTTCATTCCTGATTACCAATCCAGATTCCCAAAGCGGCCCGCGTTTTGCTGGTGCGCCGATGGGACACGAATTTACTTCTTTGATTCTGGCGTTATTGCAGGTGGGCGGCCATCCGTCGAAAGAAGCAAAAGAATTGCTCGATCAGATTCGTCATCTTGACGGTTCGTTCCACTTTGAAACCTATTACTCGCTGTCCTGCCACAACTGCCCGGACGTGGTGCAGGCGCTGAATTTAATGGCGGTGTTGAATCCGAATATCACCCATACCGCGATTGACGGCGGCGTGTTTCAGGATGAGATTCAAAGCCGTAATGTGATGGGCGTTCCTACCGTTTTCCTGAACGGTGAACACTTCAGTCAAGGGCGGACGAGCCTGGCTGAGATTGTGACTAAAATCGATACCGGCGCCGGCGCTAAACAGGTTGAGAAGCTGAACCAGCGTGACGTCTATGATGTGTTAATCATCGGTAGCGGTCCGGCGGGGGTAGCAGCGGCGGTCTATTCGGCGCGTAAAGGCATCCGTACCGGTTTGGTCGGTGAGCGTTTTGGTGGTCAGGTACTGGATACCGTCGATATCGAAAACTATATTTCCGTGCCGAAAACGGAAGGTGCCAAATTGGCGACCGCGCTGAAGAGCCATGTTGATGACTACGATGTCGACGTGATTGATGCGCAGAGTGCAGAGGCCCTCATTCCTGGCGGTGAACCGGGTAAACCGCATCAGGTGATCACCGTATCCGGCGCGACGCTGAAAGCGCGCAGTGTGATCATTGCGACCGGCGCACGCTGGAGAAACATGAATGTCCCCGGCGAAGATCAGTACCGTACGCGTGGCGTAACGTACTGCCCGCACTGTGATGGCCCGCTGTTTAAAGGCAAGCACGTTGCGGTGATTGGCGGTGGAAACTCTGGGGTAGAAGCGGCTATCGATCTGGCTGGTGTAGTGAAGCATGTCACGTTGCTTGAGTTTGCACCGGAACTGAAAGCGGATTCGGTATTACAGGAAAAAGTGCGTAGCCTGCCGAACGTTGACATCATCCTGAATGCGCAGACTACAGAAGTGAAAGGCGATGGGCAGAAGGTGACGGGGCTGAGCTATAAAGATCGTATTACCGATACGGCACACGATTTAGCGCTGGAAGGGATCTTCGTGCAGATTGGCCTGCTGCCTAACACCCACTGGCTGGAAGGTACGGTAGCCAGAAACCGCATCGGTGAAATTGAGATCGATGCCAAGTGCGAAACCAGCGTAAAAGGGGTATTTGCTGCCGGTGACTGTACGACGGTGCCGTATAAGCAGATCATTATCGCGACGGGTGAAGGCGCAAAAGCGTCCTTGAGTGCCTTCGATTACCTGATCAGAACCCGTGCATAACATCGGCCGGTTGAGGGCGGAGGTGGAGGTGGACATATTTGCCATCCTTCTGCTTCTCTGACGACGATCTTAACGTCCTGCGCGGCGATGCCTCATCAAGAGGTGTCGCCGCGTTTTTGCTTTTGATCGTAGAATTTTTCTTTCGATCGTAAAAATTAGATCTCAGCCCTTGCCAAAGGACAATAAGAAATTCATAATGCACGCCGCTTTGTGCTGTTGCCCGTTTTTTACTGTCTACACAGCATCATATTTCGAGCACAAGCGTTACCTCAATCCACATCATTTTTTATCAGTTAATACAAAAAATCATATTCTTCTTAACAGACTTATCCACAGGCTGTCTGTTGGTTATTTATTAATCACGCTATGTTATTGATAAAATACTGTAGAGTATCTTATTGATATCTATTCATAAATTTTACTTATAAAACGTTATAACGATCGCTTGTACTTTTTGTGACAGTTGATTGGCAACGGTTTTTTTTATTTATTCACAGCGCGTGCGACAAACTGATGACAATAGTTTGAGCGGCTCACGCATCACGCGGTAATCCTTTCTCTACTGCACGAATAAGTCGCTTTTTCTGTGTGGATTGGACGTCAATTCCCAGTGACGCGCGGCGTTTCAACTGCTGACGAATTGCCCAGTGGATATGTTCATCCAACAGTTCGCTTTCACCCAGACGGGCTTGCAGTGCCAGCACAATACTATCCTGATAGGGGGCATTCCCCAGTGCGACGGCAATATTGCGTAGCCAGCGGAGATGGCCGATGCGCCGGATCGGCGATCCTTCCGTAATCCGCAGAAATTTCTCTTCATTCCAGCCAAATAATGCCAACAGTTCCGGCGTATGCAGCGCGGCACGTGGGCTGAAATCCGCCTCGTCGGTAAGCTGTGAAAACCGATTCCACGGGCAAATCAGCTGACAGTCATCACAGCCATAGATGCGATTACCCATGAGCGGACGAAATTCTTCAGGAATCGGACCTTCCAATTCGATGGTCAGATAGGAAATGCAGCGGCGGGCATCAACGGTGTAAGGGGCGACAATCGCGCCAGTTGGGCAGGTGGTCATGCAGGCGACACATCGGCCGCACTGTTCTTCCTGTGGCCGATCGACGGGCAGGGGTAAATCGATCAGCAGTTCACCCAGAAAGAACCAGGAACCGGCTTCTCTGTTCAGAATGAGTGAGTGTTTACCAACCCAGCCAAGTCCGGCTTTCGCAGCCAAAGGGCGTTCCATCATGGGGGCAGAATCGACAAAGGGGCGAAAATTCAATTCACCGCAGTATTCCTGAATCTGGTCTCCGAGCTTTTTCAGACGCTGGCGCAGCAGCTTGTGATAGTCGCGGCCCAGCGCATAGCGGCTAACGTAGCCGAGCTCTGGGTTTTTTAAGGTGCTGGCGAAGGCGGCTTTGGCGGGAAGATAATTCATACGTACGCTGATGACGCGCAGTGTACCGGGCAGCAGCTCATGCGGACGCGCCCGTAGCATACCGTGGCGCGCCATCCAGTCCATTTCCCCGTGATATTGCTTATCCAGCCAATCCTGAAGTCGAGGCTCTTCTGCGGACAAATCGGTGTCGCAGATGCCGACCTGCTGGAACCCCAATGCCTGTCCCCATTGTTTGATGTGTTGCGCTAATTCGTTGAGATCGTAGGGGTATGACATGATGGGCCACAGAAATAAACAAGACGTGCTGATATTACCATATTCGTGCCGCAGAGCCGATGCCTGCTGAGATGCGCGGAATGCTGGCGGTCGTTTAGGTTGCTTGCTAATTTTAAGTCATTGTAATGAAAAAATTGTAATGAAAACTAAGAGCAGATGATGACGGATCACGACCAAAAACGAGAGGATGAGTTGCCTGACTCGGTGTTTTACGCCGAGTGGGTGCGCCGTGAAGAAGCCAGAGCGGCCAGCGAGTCGGGGATTTCGCTGTGGGAACTCATGCAGCGTGCGGGAGACGCCGCATTTCAGGTGGCTCGCCAATGCTATCCCTCGGCTCGACGCTGGCGGGTGCTGGCCGGACATGGCAATAACGGCGGCGATGCATATGTGGTCGCCAGTTTGGCGCTGGCGGCGGGCATTGAGGTCGATGTTGTTGCTTGCGCCAGTGATAAGCCGCTGCCTGACGAGGCTCATCTTGCCCGGCAGCGCTGGCTGGAGCAGGGTGGCCGTGTTCAAGAAATTAGTGTGCAGGATAGCGATACGTCGTGGCCGGACGGGATCGATCTCACTGTGGATGGTCTGTTAGGAACCGGCCTGTCCGCTGCACCGCGTGCGCCTTATGCGGCGTTAATGACGCAGGCGAATGCCTATCCCGCTCCCATTGTTTCACTGGATATTCCCTCTGGCTTACATGCCGAAACTGGCGCTTGTGCGGGTGTAACGATCGGTGCGGCGCAGACGGTGACGTTTATCGCGCTGAAGCCGGGGCTACTGACCGGTCGCGCCCGTGAGCACGTCGGAACATTACATTATCATTCGTTAGGATTGCAGGCGTGGCTGGACGATCAAACCGCGCCGATACGGCGGCTGACCGTGGCGCAACTGCCCGAATGGCTGTCACCTCGTCCGGCTGGACAACATAAGGGTGATAACGGCAGGTTACTGGTGGTAGGTGGCAACGCTGGCTTAGGTGGTGCGGTATTGATGGCTGCTGATGCGGCGTTACACTGCGGCGCAGGGTTAGTGCGAGTGCTTACTCACAAACAGTATCAGTCGGCGTTTTTGACGACCCGGCCTGAGTTGATGGTGCAAGAATTGACGACAGAGACGCTGCGGCAGGGGCTGGAATGGGCCGATGTCGTGGTGATTGGACCCGGTTTAGGGCAGGATGACTGGGGTAAAAGGGCACTGCGTCTGGCAGAAAATTGTAACAAACCCATGTTATGGGATGCGGATGCGCTTAACCTGCTGGCAATCAATCCGCATAAGCGGCAGAATCGCGTGCTGACACCTCACCCCGGCGAGGCGGCACGTTTACTGAATTGCCGCGTCTCTGATATTGAAAGTGATCGCTTACTTGCGGCCAGAAAGTTGGCAAAACGCTATGGTGGCGTTGTCGTATTGAAAGGTGCGGGAACGGTGATTGTCAGCGAGCGAGACGAGGTTGCCATTGCTGATGTGGGAAACCCTGGCATGGCGACAGGCGGTATGGGTGATGTGCTGTCGGGTATCGTTGGCGGTTTGCTGGCGCAAAAGCTCTCGCTGTATGATGCTGCCTGTGCAGGGTGTGTCGTTCACGGCGCTGCGGCCGATTGGTTGGCAGCGCGACGCGGCACCCGAGGTATGCTGGCAACCGATTTACTGCCTGTGTTGTTTCGATATGTTAATCCCGAGCGGATGCTTCTAGAGCCGATGTTTTTAGAACCGATGTTTTTAGAACAATAGATAGAATGAAAAAAATAGTCTTACTTCTGCCGGATGAGGCAGCAACGATCTCTTTAGGCACGGCGCTGGCGAAAGCCTGTGACGGTGCTTGTGTTATCCACCTTTATGGTGATCTCGGTGCGGGGAAAACGACGTTTAGTCGCGGTTTCTTACAGGCGCGCGGTCATCAGGGCAATGTCAAAAGCCCCACTTATACGCTGGTCGAGCCTTATGCGTTATCGCCGCTGGCGGTCTACCATTTTGACCTCTATCGATTGGCCGACCCAGAAGAGTTGGAGTTTATGGGGATCCGCGATTACCTGACGCAGGATGCCATTTGTCTGATTGAATGGCCGCAGCAGGGTGCTGGCGTGCTGCCCGATGCGGATATCGAGCTGCATTTGCGCTATCAGGATCAGGGCCGACAGGCTGAACTGTCCGCTGTTTCTGCGGCGGGAGACGCGATGTTACAACGTTTTTCTCTTCAGCCAGGAACAACAGAATCATGATGAGTCGTATGGTTAAGCTGTTCATCGGCGTATGGCTGTTGCTGGCAGGAACGGCGTGGGCAGCCAATCTGTCGGATATCAAGGTGGACAATGCGTCAGGTCAGGCCACGGTGCGCCTGAGCTTTAGCGGTCAGCCTATTTATGCTTTTTTCCCGCTCAGTAACCCCGCCAGAGTGGTCATCGATATTCGTCAGACTGGCGTCATTCAGGGCTTGCCGTTGGATTTCAGCGGGCAAAATCTGATTAAGCGTGTGCGAACCAGTAACGCGCAGGACGCACAAAGCCTGCGTTTGGTGCTGGATTTGACTCAGGCGGCGAAAACGCGGGCGGTGACGCAAAAAGAAGGCTCGGGTTACGTTGTTGTCTTCACCATCACGGGTGATAAAGCGAAAACGGTGCAAGCCTCAGCGCCTCCGGCTTCACGACAGCAAAATAGTGCGCCGGCAGAACCCGCCAAAAATCCGTTTACCAACAAGCCTACTGTTGTCGTGAATAGCAATGCGTCGTCTACTACGCGAGTGCCGGCCCGACAGGGTAATGAACGGATTGTTGTGGCGATTGATGCCGGTCACGGTGGACAAGATCCTGGTGCGATTGGGACGAACGGGCTGCGGGAGAAAAATGTCACCATTTCTATCGCGCGTAAGTTACAAGCCTTACTGAATAGCGATCCGGCCTTTAAAGGCGTGCTGACGCGCGATGGCGACTACTTTATCTCCGTCATGGGGCGTTCGGACGTGGCGCGTAAGCAGGGAGCAAACCTGTTAGTGTCGATTCACGCGGATGCTGCGCCGAACCGCAATGCTAAAGGTGCCTCTGTCTGGGTGCTGTCCAACCGCCGCGCAAACAGCGAGATGGCAAACTGGCTGGAACAGCATGAGAAACAGTCTGAACTGTTGGGCGGCGCGGGCGATCTGCTGGCGAACAGCAGCGCGGACCCTTACCTCAGCCAGGCGGTGCTGGATCTGCAATTTGGTCATTCCCAGCGCGTTGGGTATGACGTCGCGACCAAGGTGCTGCGTGAGCTCCAGCGTGTTGGAGGGCTGCATAAACGACGTCCTGAGCACGCCAGTCTGGGAGTGTTGCGCTCGCCAGATATTCCTTCTCTGCTGGTGGAAACCGGGTTTATCACTAATGTCTCGGAAGAGCGGCTCTTGGGAAGTAACGACTATCAGGAAAAACTCGCCAATGCGATTTATCAGGGGCTGAGAAGTTATTTCCAAACACACCCGATGCAATCTCTCCCAAAGCAGGAAAGCCGCCCACTACAGTCGGCGGCAAGTGATACAGAAACGCCAGACGGTAACGTAACTGCGGCAAAAGCGAGTGCGGGCAGCACACGCCATACCGTTGCACGTGGCGAAACGCTCTCTTCGATTGCTCGGAGTTATGGCGTCAGTCTCGCCGCTATGCGTGGCGTGAATAAGCTGAACAAGGACATCGTCTGGGTTGGGCAGCGCTTGAATATTCCGGCGACAGGAACGAAGCAGACGGTATCAACACCTGCGCCCAAAAAGGCAGCACCAGTGAAGCATAAGGTCGTAAAGGGTGATAGCCTGAGTGCGATTGCTGCCCGTTACGGTGTCAGCATGAAAGAGATCCAACAGGCGAATAATATGCGCTCTGGCACGGTACAACTGGGGCAAACGCTGGTTATTCCGTCTGCCTGATTCTTCATGCTGACGATGTCGATAGATTGAGGATAGTAAGAGGGATACGCCATGCCGATTCAGGTGTTGCCACCACAACTGGCTAACCAGATCGCTGCCGGAGAAGTGGTTGAGCGTCCGGCTTCGGTCGTGAAGGAGCTGGTGGAAAACAGTCTGGATGCAGGCGCGACCCGGATTGATATCGACATAGAACGCGGCGGCGCGAAGCTGATCCGTATTCGTGACAATGGCTCGGGTATCGGAAAGGATGAATTAACGCTGGCGTTGGCGCGTCATGCGACCAGTAAAATTGCCACGCTCGACGATCTGGAAGCGATCGTCAGTATGGGGTTCCGTGGCGAAGCGTTGGCAAGTATCAGTTCCGTCTCCCGTTTAACGCTGACATCGCGCACCGCCGAACAGTCTGAGGCTTGGCAGGCCTACGCCGAAGGGCGCGACATGGCGGTGACAGTCAAGCCAGCCGCCCATCCTGTGGGCACCACGCTGGAAGTGCTGGATCTGTTTTATAACACGCCCGCCCGCCGTAAATTTATGCGCACGGAAAAAACCGAATTCACCCATATTGATGAGGTGGTACGCCGCATCGCGCTGGCGCGTTTTGATGTTGCCATCACGCTGCATCATAACGGTAAGCTGATGCGGCAGTATCGTGCAGCACCGGATAAAAGCCAGTATGAGCGCCGGTTGGGTAGCATTTGCGGTGCGACATTCTTACAGCATGCGCTCGCGGTGTCATGGCAACACGGCGATCTCACCATTCATGGCTGGGTTGCCGATCCGGTTGGCGCCAAGCAACTGCCTGATATGCAGTATTGCTACGTGAACCAGCGCATGATGCGCGATCGGCTCATCAACCATGCCATCCGGCAGGCTTATCAGGATCAACTGAGTGACGATCAGCAGCCCGCCTATGTGCTGTATCTGGAGATCGACCCGCATCAGGTTGATGTGAATGTGCATCCTGCCAAGCATGAGGTACGGTTCCATCAGGCTCGGTTGGTGCATGACTTTATCTATCAGGCCGTGATGTCCGTTCTGCAACAGGCATCCTCACCAGCGCTTGGCATGACAGAGCCGGAGACCGGGAAACCCGTGCAATGGCAGCAGGAAAACCGCATCGCCGCAGGTGAAAACCACTTTGCCCAGCCGTCACGTACCGATAGTTCGCCATCGTATGGTGGGAAAACGCCGCGCGCAGGTCATTCCGGTCAGGCGAGAGAATCTGCCTATTCCGGCTATCAGCCAGAGAATCCGTACCAGAAAAAGCAGGGTGAGCTGTATAAAACATTGCTGCAACCGACGGATAACGCAGCAAGTGCACCGCCGCCGTCTGGCGAGCGTATTTCTGTACCGTCGAATCAGGTGATGTCGTCGGATAGGGTTGTTCCATCCACGGTATCGCATGACGCACCGCCAAATCGAACCACGGCGGATACAGCAGCCAGCAATAACAAACAACGTGCTCCGGTTGAATCACCGCTGGAAAGCCAATCGAACGGCTTTGGGCGAGTGTTGACGGTTTATCCGCCGTGCTACGCGCTGTTGGAGTACCATAAGGGATTGGCGATGCTGTCGCTTTCCGTTGCTGAGCGTTATCTGAAAGCGGTGCAGTTGACGCCGTCGGAAGAAGGGTTGCGGGCGCAGCCGTTACTGATTCCTCAGCGCCTGACGTTGAGTAAATCTGAGCTGAACGTTTTGTCTGCCCATCATGCTTTGCTGGCGCGTTTTGGTATTGAAGTCGTGGTTGAGTCACAGCGTGCCACATTGCGTGCCGTACCTTTACCATTGCGCCAACAAAATTTACAAAACTTGATCTCTGAACTGATAGGCTATCTGGCCGGCTATCAGACGGTTGAGACACAGCAGGTGGAACCTGGTGAATTGGCATCGTGGATGGCAACGCGATTGCAGAGTGAGCAGGAAAGCTGGAGCCATTCTCAGGCCATACAATTACTGGCGGATGTCGAGCGGCTTTGTCCGCAGTTGGCGAAAACGCCGCCGTCTGAACTTTTATCGATGATGGACATCCAGGATGCCATCAAGGCTTTAAAGCATGAGTGATGTAGAACAAGTGTCGTTGCCGCCCGCCATTTTTATCATGGGGCCGACGGCGTCAGGAAAAACGGCATTGGCAATGGCGTTACGAGAATATTTGCCGGTAGAGTTGATTAGCGTAGATTCCGCCCTCATCTATAAAGATATGGATATTGGGACGGCGAAACCGAGTGCGGAAGAGCTGGCACTGGCCCCGCATCGGTTAATCGATATTCTCGATCCGACAGAATCCTATTCTGCGGCCGATTTTCGCCGCGATGCGTTACGTGAGATGGCGGACATTACCGCTGCCGGGCGCATTCCCCTGTTAGTCGGGGGGACGATGCTGTATTTCAAGGCGCTGCTGGAGGGACTTTCTCCTCTGCCGTCAGCCGATGCCGCCGTGCGTCAACGTATTGAAGAGCAGGCAAAAGAAATCGGCTGGGAAGCGATGCATCGGCAGCTCAGTGAGATCGATCCGGTAGCAGCCATTCGGATTCATCCAAATGATCCGCAGAGACTCTCGCGAGCACTGGAAGTTTTTTTCGTTTCAGGTAACACTTTAACTGAACTGACAAAAACGTCTGGCGACGCGCTGCCCTATCAGGTTCATCAGTTTGCTATCGCCCCGGCGACGCGTGAATTGTTGCATGAGCGGATTGAACAGCGTTTTCATCAGATGTTGGCGGCAGGTTTTGAGACAGAAGCCCGGACATTGTTTGCCCGGCATGACCTTCATACGGATATGCCCTCTATTCGTTGTGTTGGTTATCGCCAGATGTGGTCATACTTATCCGGTGAAATTGATTACGATGAGATGGTTTATCGGGGAATTTGTGCGACGCGTCAGTTAGCGAAGCGTCAAATGACCTGGCTGCGCGGTTGGGATGACGTCTGCTGGCTGGATAGCGAAAAACCAACTGAAGCACTGGACAAGGTGATACAGGTTGTTAGTGCATAGGTTGAGTGATTGTGTACAATCGGTGAGTCTCAGCGTGCAAGTTTTTTTACACCGTTATTTTAGAGCCGTAGGGTTCTTTGTTACAAACAACATACAAATAAGGAAAATATAGAATGGCTAAGGGGCAATCTTTGCAAGATCCGTTCTTGAACGCTTTGCGTCGTGAACGTGTTCCGGTTTCGATTTATTTGGTGAACGGTATTAAGTTGCAAGGTCAGATCGAATCTTTCGATCAGTTCGTGATTTTGTTGAAAAACACGGTAAGTCAGATGGTTTATAAGCACGCCATCTCTACAGTTGTTCCCTCTCGCCCAGTCTCTCACCATAGCAACAATCCAGGCGGCAGCAACAACTATCACGGTAGTAACACGACTGCTCAGCAGCAGTCGCAGGAAGCTGATGACGCCGAATAAGGCGTATTGTCAATTCACCACGGCGCGGGAGAGCTGGACGCATCGCTCGGCTCCTTCGCTGTGGTGTTTTTTGCTCGTTTGAGAGGTTATTCGCTTGTTTGACCGTTATGAATCAGGTGAACGGGCTATATTAGTTCATATTTTCTTTTCGCAAGATAGAGATACGGAAGATCTACTGGAGTTTGAGTCTCTGGTTTCTTCTGCCGGTATTGAATCCTTGCAGGTTGTTACTGGCAGCCGTAAATCGCCTCATCCCAAGTATTTTGTCGGGGAAGGTAAAGCTGAAGAAATTGCTCAGGCAGTAAAAGAAACTGGCGCGTTTGTCGTGCTGTTTGATCATGCGCTGACGCCTGCTCAGGAACGTAACCTGGAGCGTTTGTGCGAGTGCCGGGTGATCGATCGTACCGGACTGATTTTAGATATTTTTGCCCAGCGTGCGCGTACGCACGAGGGGAAATTACAGGTAGAACTGGCACAGCTGCGCCACCTTGCGACCCGACTGGTTCGCGGTTGGACGCACCTTGAACGTCAGAAAGGCGGTATCGGTTTGCGTGGCCCGGGTGAAACCCAGCTTGAAACCGACCGTCGTTTATTGCGTAACCGCATCAGTCAGATACTGTCGCGTCTTGAACGGGTAGAAAAACAGCGTGAACAAGGGCGCCGGTCACGGGTTCGTGCCGATGTCCCCACCGTTTCGCTGGTGGGCTATACCAATGCGGGTAAATCCACGCTGTTTAACAAGATTACATCGGCGGGCGTCTATGCCGCCGATCAGTTATTTGCCACACTGGACCCAACATTGCGCCGCATTCAAGTGGATGATGTTGGTGATACGGTGTTGGCGGATACCGTAGGTTTTATCCGGCAGTTGCCCCATGATTTGGTAGCTGCGTTTAAGGCTACATTACAGGAAACACGTCAGGCCTCGCTGCTGCTGCACGTTGTTGATGCCGCCGATCCTCGTCTTGACGAGAACATTGAAGCGGTTGATGACGTATTGGCGGAAATTGAGGCGGACGAAATACCTGCGCTGTTGGTAATGAACAAAATTGATATGCTGGATGATTTCGTTCCGCGTATCGATCGCAACGAAGAGAATCTACCGGTGCGGGTCTGGCTTTCAGCACAGACCGGCGACGGTATTCCGTTGCTATTTCAGGCATTGACTGAGCGGCTTTCCGGGGAAATCGCACAACATACCTTGCATCTTCCCCCACAGGCAGGACGCTTGCGTAGTCGTTTTTACCAGCTTCAGGCAATAGAAAAAGAATGGATTGAAGAGGATGGGCAAATTGGTCTGGTTATTCGTATGCCGATTGCTGACTGGCGCCGCCTCTGCAAAAAAGAGCAGGAACTGATGGACTATATTGTCTGATTTGACTGGCATAAACAGTCTGAACGGTGAAATAGTCTGACGGACTCTGGGATATTGAACCTGAAGAACACCTATCATAAAGAATGGAGCTAAAACATGGCGTGGAATCAGCCCGGTAATAACGGACAAGACCGCGACCCGTGGGGGAGCAGCAGCAATAATGGCGGCAACTCTGGCGGAAATAACAATAAAGGTGGCCGAGATCAGGGGCCTCCGGATCTGGACGACATCTTCCGTAAACTGAGCAAAAAACTCAGCGATCTGGGTGGCGGAAAAGGTTCTGGCTCAAGCAACAGTGGAAATTCTGGTGGCCCAGCATTGGGTGGCCGGATCGTCGGTATCGCTGCCGTCGCTGCGGTTGTCATCTGGGCTGCTACTGGTTTCTATACCATTAAAGAAGCGGAACGCGGTGTCGTAACGCGCTTTGGTAAGTTCAGCCATTTGGTTGGTCCGGGGCTTAACTGGAAACCGACCTTTATCGATTCTGTTCGCGCGGTGAACGTTGAATCGGTGCGTGAACTGGCGACGTCGGGCGTGATGTTGACGTCAGATGAAAACGTCGTGCGCGTTGAAATGAACGTGCAGTATCGTGTCACGCAGCCAGAACAATATCTGTTCAGTGTAACCAATGCGGATGACAGCCTGCGTCAGGCAACTGACAGCGCGCTGCGCGGCGTTATTGGTAAATACACGATGGACAAAATTTTGACGGAAGGCCGTACCATCGTGCGTACGGATACCCAGCGTGTACTGGAAGAAACGGTTCGTCCGTACAACATGGGTATCACGCTGCTGGACGTCAACTTCCAGACCGCGCGCCCGCCGGAAGAAGTTAAGGCCGCGTTTGACGATGCGATTGCCGCACGTGAAAACGAACAGCAATATATTCGTGAAGCGGAAGCGTACGCGAACGAAGTGCAGCCGCGTGCAAACGGTCAGGCTCAACGTATTCTGGAAGAGTCTCGCGCTTATAAAACGCGTACCGTTCTGGAAGCTCAGGGTGAAGTTGCCCGTTTTGCCAGAGTCTTACCGGAATATAAAGCTGCGCCAGAAATCACCCGCGAGCGTTTATATATCGAAACGATGGAACGCGTGCTGAGCCATACCCGTAAAGTTCTGGTCAATGATAAGGGGGGCAACCTGATGGTGCTGCCGTTGGATCAGATGCTGCGCGGACAAGGCGGTGAAAATACGCAAAGCAACAACAGCAGTGCTAATCCACTGCGTTTGCCTAGCAACAGCAGCGGTGCGACGAATAGCAACCAAACGCGTAGCAGTAACAATGGAAATATCATGGATCAGCGCAGAGCAAATGCGCAGCGTGATGACCTCACTCGAGTAGGGAGAGAATAATCGATGCGTAAGCCCTTACTATTTATCTTGATCCTGGTACTGATGGTGGTCTATGCGTCACTGTTTGTGGTGCAGGAAGGCCAGCGCGGCATTGTGATGCGTTTTGGCAAAGTATTGCGTGATGACGACAATAAGCCGCTGATCTATGTACCGGGATTGCAGTTCAAGATTCCGTTTATCGACTCAGTGAAAATGCTGGATGCACGTATCCAGACGATGGAAAACCAGGCTGACCGCTTTATCACTAAAGAGCAGAAAGACCTGATTGTCGATTCCTACCTCAAATGGCGTATCAGCGATTTCAGCCGCTACTATTTGGCAACGGGCGGTGGTGACATCTCTCAGGCTGAAGTGCTGCTGAAACGTAAATTCAGTGACCGTCTGCGTTCCGAGATTGGTCGTCTGGATGTGAAAGGCATTGTTACCGACTCGCGTGGTCAACTGATGTCTGACGTGCGTGAAGCGCTGAATACCGGTACCGGTGAAACGACCGAAGCCGATAATGCGATTGCTTCTGCTGCTGCGCGTGTTGAGAAAGAGACAACGACCAACGAACCTCATATCAACCCTAACAGTATGGCTGCGCTGGGTATTGAGGTTATCGATGTGCGAATTAAGCAAATCAACCTGCCAACTGAAGTCTCTGACGCAATTTACCAACGTATGCGTGCAGAGCGTGAAGCGGTAGCACGTCGCCACCGTTCACAAGGTCAGGAAGAAGCTGAAAAGCTGAAAGCGACGGCAGACTATGAAGTTACCCGTACACTGGCTGAAGCTGAGCGTCAGGGCCGAATTTCCCGCGGTGAAGGGGATGCTGAAGCCGCGAAACTGTTTGCTAACGCATTTAGTGAAGATCCTGATTTCTATGCTTTCGTTCGTAGCTTGCGCGCGTACGAAAACAGCTTCAGTAGTAATCAGGACGTCATGGTTCTTAGCCCGGATAGCGACTTCTTCCGCTACATGAAGTCACCGGACAGCAGCATGGCACCACGCCGCTGATAGTCATTAACTGACGTCTCACCAAGCCCGGGTTCTTTCTCCGGGCTTTTTTTTGCCGTTTTCTGGCAGAGAGATATCCAAAGGGTTGGTCCTGCTCGAACCTGATGCGGAGAAAAGGGGTTGTTATGAATTCAACGATTTGGCTGGCGCTTGGACTGGTTTTGGTGCTTGAAGGGCTGGGGCCGCTGCTGTTTCCTCGACTCTGGCGACGTATGATTTTGGGAATAGCGCAGTTGCCGGATAATATTTTGCGCCGTTTTGGCGGCGGAATAGTTGTTGCTGGGTGCGTGATCTACTACATGTTGCGTAGCCGGATGGGTGGCTAAAATTAAGCGGAAAAATGTGCGCAATCGTGTGCTAAAAGTACTGAAAGCATCCAAATGAGATGGTAGAATCCTTTTTTAAGCAACCTGGTGATTCTTGAAATGGGTAAGAACGTCGTCGTACTGGGCACCCAATGGGGTGACGAAGGTAAAGGCAAGGTCGTTGACCTGCTGACTGAACGGGCTAAATATGTTGTGCGCTATCAGGGTGGACACAATGCTGGCCACACGCTGGTTATCAATGGTGAAAAAACCGTCCTTCATTTAATTCCTTCTGGCATTCTGCGTGAAAATGTTGTCAGCATCATCGGTAACGGTGTTGTGCTGGCGCCTGACGCATTGATGAAAGAAATGACGGAGCTTGAAGCGCGTGGCGTCCCGGTACGCGAACGTCTGCTGCTTTCTGAAGCCTGTCCGTTAATCCTGCCTTATCACGTCGCACTGGATAACGCGCGTGAAAAAGCGCGTGGTGCGAAAGCAATTGGTACGACTGGCCGTGGTATCGGTCCTGCGTATGAAGATAAAGTTGCTCGCCGTGGTCTGCGCGTTGGCGATCTGTTTGATAAAGAAACCTTTGCTGTCAAACTGAAAGAGATCGTCGAATACCATAACTTCCAGTTGGTTAACTACTATAAAGCTGATGCTGTCGACTACCAGAAAGTGTTGGACGACGTGTTAGCGATTGCCGATATTCTGACCGCGATGGTCGTTGATGTTTCCGATCTGCTGTACAAAGCGCACCTGCGTGGCGACTTCGTCATGTTTGAAGGCGCGCAGGGTACGCTGCTGGATATCGACCACGGTACTTATCCGTACGTGACCTCCTCAAACACCACTGCGGGCGGTGTTGCTACCGGCTCTGGTCTGGGTCCACGCTATGTAGATTACGTACTGGGTATCGTTAAAGCTTACTCTACCCGTGTAGGTGCAGGTCCATTCCCGACTGAGCTGTTTGAAGAAGTGGGTGAGCATCTGTCTCAGAAAGGTAACGAGTTTGGCGCGACAACGGGTCGTCGTCGTCGTACCGGCTGGCTGGATGCGGTTGCCGTACGTCGTGCGGTACAGATCAACTCGCTGTCTGGTTTCTGCCTGACTAAGCTGGATGTTCTGGACGGTCTGAAAGAGATTAAAATCTGCGTAGGCTACCGTTTGCCGAATGGCACAGAAGTGGATACTACTCCGCTGGCTGCTGAAGGCTGGGAAGGTCTTGAGCCGATTTACGAAACAGTGCCGGGCTGGTCTGAAAGCACGTTTGGCGTGAAAGATCACAGCAAACTGCCGCAGGCTGCGCTGAACTACATCAAACGTATCGAAGAAATCACGGGTGTGCCGATTGATATTATTTCTACCGGCCCAGATCGTAGCGAAACGATGGTGTTGCGCGATCCGTTCGACGCTTGATTTTGCCACCCTTAACGGGTGATGCGAAGATGAAAAAGGACGGAATTCCCGTCCTTTTTACTATTTACTTTTTAACCGTTGCGATATACACGACAACGGTTTGCACCTGTTATTCCTGAGCTTCTTTCGCCTTCTGCGCTTTGTTCTTCAGGCCATCCAGCAGCTTATTGTGGATGTTGCTGAACCCGCCGTTGCTCATCACCAGAATATGGTCGCCAGGCTGTGCGGTCTTGACGATATTTTCTACCAACGTGTCAATATCCGCGCTCCAGTGAGCGGGCTGTACGCAGGCTTCTGCGACTTCTACGACCTGCCACGGAATATGTGCTGGCTGGAATAGGAAAACTTCATCGGCGCGGCCTAATGACGGTGCCAGTTCGTTTTTGCACATCCCCAATTTCATGGTGTTGGAACGGGGTTCAAGTACGGCCAAAATCCGGGCCGTGCCGCCAACTTTGCTACGTAGCGCCGACAGCGTCGCCAGAATCGCAGTCGGGTGATGCGCAAAATCGTCATAAACCGTGACGCCATGCTCTGTACCGCGTAATTCAAGGCGACGGCGCGCGTTGATAAATCCACCCAGTGCACGGCAAGCATCAGCGGGTAGTACGCCAACGTGGTGAGCGGCAGCGATGGCCATCAGCCCGTTGTGCATGTTGTGTTCACCCACCAGCTTCCAGTGGACTTCACCGACGAGTTCCTTATTCAGGTAAACCTGATATTGGCTGGCATCGGTCGACACTTTTTGTGCCCGCCATGTGCCTTCTTCGCCGACCAGTTCCTGCTCGCTCCAGCATCCCATTCCCATCACCTGTTTGAGGTTAAGGTCGTTGGTTGGCAGGATGATCTTCCCGCTGCCCGGCACCAGTCGCACAAGATGATGGAACTGTTTCTGAATGGCTTTCAGATCGTCAAAGATGTCGGCGTGATCGAACTCAAGATTGTTGAGAACCAGCGTTCTTGGGCAGTAGTGTACGAATTTGGAGCGCTTGTCGAAGAATGCGCAATCATATTCATCGGCTTCGATCACCATGAACGGGCTGTCACCCAAGCGTGCGGAAACGGTGAAGTTGCCGGGAACGCCACCGATCACAAAGCCTGGCTGGTAGCCGCAATCTTCCAGAATCCAGGTGACCATCCCCGCCGTGGTGGTTTTGCCATGCGTTCCTGCAACGGCAATCACCCAGCGATCGCGCAGCACATAATCATGCAGCCACTGTGGACCGGAAACGTAAGGTAATCCCTGTTCCAGTACGGCTTCGACGCACGGGTTTCCGCGCGTCATCGCATTACCGATGATGACTAAATCAGGTGCAGGGCTAAGCTGTGCCGGATCGTAGCCCTGAATCAGCGTGATTCCCTGCTCTTCAAGTAAGGTACTCATGGGGGGATAAACATTTGCATCTGAGCCTGTGACGTCATGCCCCAGCGAACGAGCAAGCAGGGCAAGGCCACCCATAAAGGTGCCGCAGATACCTAAAATATGAATACGCATACATTTTCCATCTTCACAGTGAGTCTGTGTCACATTCTAACGCTATGAATCCGCCATAAGAAATGGATTTGACTAGGTACTCACTTTCTCTTTGGGCTACACTGCATGCGCAAACGTTGGCGGTGCAGAAATGAAACCGCTTTTCATCCGTAGATTCTGGAATAGTGTTATGAAAACGTTAGGCGAATTTATCGTCGAAAAACAGCACGATTTCTCTCACGCCACAGGTGAGCTTACCGCGCTGCTGTCTGCTATTAAACTGGGTGCCAAGATTATTCACCGTGATATCAATAAAGCGGGTCTGGTTGATATCCTGGGAGCCAGCGGCATTTCTAATGTTCAGGGCGAAGTACAGATGAAGCTCGATCTGTATGCCAATGAGAAACTGAAAGCTGCATTAAAAGCGCGTGGCGAAGTGGCAGGTATTGCCTCCGAAGAAGAAGACGAAATTGTTATCTTTGAAGGTGATAAGGCGGAAAATGCCAAGTATGTGGTTCTGATGGATCCGCTGGACGGTTCGTCGAATATTGATGTGAACGTCTCCGTCGGTACGATTTTCTCTATTTATCGCCGTATTACGCCGCTGGGAACGTCAGTCACGGAAGCTGACTTCTTACAGCCGGGTAGTCAGCAGGTTGCTGCGGGCTACATCGTTTACGGTTCTTCTACCATGCTGGTGTATACCACGGGTCACGGCGTTCACGCCTTTACCTACGATCCGTCGCTCGGTGTATTCTGTCTCTCGCATGAAAAAGTTTGCTTCCCGGAAAAAGGGAATATGTATTCCATCAACGAAGGGAACTACATCAAGTTTCCTGCTGGCGTGAAGAAATACATCAAATACTGTCAGGAGCAGGATGAAGAGACGCAGCGTCCTTATACGTCGCGTTACATCGGCTCACTGGTCGCAGATTTCCACCGTAATCTGCTGAAAGGCGGTATTTACCTGTACCCGAGCACGGCGAGCTATCCGAAAGGCAAACTGCGTTTGCTATACGAGTGCAATCCGATGGCGTTTCTGGCGGAGCAGGCAGGCGGCAAGGCCAGCGACGGTAAAAACCGTATTCTGGATATCACGCCAGAGAAACTGCATCAGCGCTCACCGTTCTTCGTAGGAACAGAATCCATGGTTGATGACGTCGAACGTTTCATCCGTGAATTCCCAGACGCCTAATTAACATCTATATACCCTAAATAATTCAAATTTCAGGCAGGCGGCAAGGGAAGGACAAATTCGTCGGGAACGAATTTGACCAGCCAAAGGCTGGCCTCCGGTGAGAGACAGGATGTCTCTCATTTCATCCCGATGAGCTTACATAGGTAAGTGATTCGGGTGATTGAGCGCAGCCAACGCACATGCAATTTGAAGTATGACGGGTATAGTCCCGTGTGGTCGGATCCTCGGCTACACGGGATTGTCTTTTAAAGCTGTGCGTCGAACCAGCTCTCCAGAATAATCACCGCAGAGGCAGCGTCTACGCTACCTTTATCCAGCGCTTTAAAGCCACCGCGTTCGAAGAGATCGGCTCGCGCTTCCACTGTACTCAAGCGTTCATCGTGTAGCTCAATAGCGATGCCAAAACGGCCATGCAGCCGGTTCGCGAACTTTCGCGCCCGTGCCGTTAGCGGTTGCTCGGTGCCATCCATGTTGAGCGGCAGGCCGACGACGACCAGATTGGGCTGCCATTCTGACAACAGCTTCTCCACTTTTTGCCAGTCGGGTATCCCTTCCTGCGCCTTGAATGATGTCAGTGCACGTGCCGTACCGGTAATCTCCTGACCGATGGCGACACCGATACTTTTTGTACCAAAATCAAAGGCAAGAATGGTTCTGCTACTCATCAGGCATGTCCTGCTTCGGTGGAGATATTATGAATATCGATGCCCAACTTCCTGGCCGCCGCTCGCCAGCGTTCGGCAATTGGCGTATGGAACAGAATGTCTTGATCGGCTGGCGTCGTCAGCCAGGCATTATCCAGCAGTTCCTCTTCCAACTGGCCGTTCTCCCAGGCGGAATAGCCTAAGGCGACCAGCGTATTTTTCGGCTGCTGGGGTGTGCCTAACGTTTCCAGCACGTCTTTTGATGTGGTGATCATAGTGTCTTCAGAAATACTGATGCTGGAACCAAAGCCGGAGCAGGGCGTATGCAGGATAAAGCCACGGTCGTCCGCCAGTGGGCCACCCACAAAGACGGGTTTATCCAATCGGATGGCGGGATCGCGCGGCGTTGGGTCTATTTTTAGCTTTTTCAGCACATTTTCCACGGAAAACTGATCCATCGGTTTGTTGATGATCAGCCCCATGGCTCCGTCTTCATTATGTTCGCAGATATAGACCACCGAACGTTTAAATACAGAGTCCTGTAGTGCTGGCATAGCAATGAGGAAGTGATGCTGTAAATTCATTGTGTATTTTAATCGATATCCGTCAGCGTTGGAGAAACGGCCCGTATTGCGCGGGCCGGGTAGCGTGTCAGTGTCTCTGGTATTAGCGGGTACGTGCAGCCAGACGTTTTTCAATGGCGTCCATCAGCATGCCAGTGATGGAAACATCCGGGTAAGCCGCTTCGATTTCACGCACGCAGGTCGGGCTGGTGACGTTAATTTCTGTCAGGCGGTCGCCGATAATATCCAGACCGACGAAAATCAGGCCTTTGGCTTTTAACGTTGGTGCGACATCACGGGCGATTTTCCAGTCGCTTTCGGTTAGTGGACGCGCTTCGCCGCGGCCACCGGCTGCCAGATTGCCGCGTGTCTCACCGCTTTTCGGGATACGCGCCAAGCAGTAAGGCACGGGTTCGCCATCAACCACCAGTACGCGTTTGTCGCCATCTTTAATTGCAGGCAGATAGTTTTGCGCCATGCAGTAGCGGGTCGCGTGTTCGGTCAGCGTTTCGATGATGACCGAGACGTTGGCATCATCCTGCTTCAAACGGAAAATAGACGCGCCGCCCATGCCGTCGAGCGGTTTGAGAATGACGTCACCGTGTTTTTCATGGAACTGACGCAGTTTGTCTGCACGACGCGTAACGAGCGTATCAGGGGTCAGATGCGGGAACCAGGCGGTGAACAGCTTCTCATTGCAATCACGCAGGCTCTGCGGCTTGTTGACGATCAGCGTGCCTTTCTCTTCCGCACGTTCAAGGATATAGGTGGCGTAGATGAATTCCGTATCGAACGGCGGATCTTTACGCATTAGCACCACATCCAACTCTTCCAGCGCAATATCCTGTTCACCGGAGAAATCGTACCAGCCGTCGTAATCGTACTGGACGCTCAGGCGACGCGTTGTTGCACGCGCGACGCCCGCATGCATATAGAGATCGTTCATCTCCATATAATGCAGTTCCCAACCACGGCGCTGTGCTTCCAGCAGCATGGCAAAGCTGGTGTCTTTCTTGATATTGATGGTGTCAATTGGGTCCATCACGATACCGAGTTTGATCATTCTTTTCTCCTTTACCCCAAATCGCCGAAACGTACCTGTAAGGCGGTCATGGCGGTGAGTGCAGTGGTTTCTGTGCGCAAGACGCGTGGCCCCAACAGGATATCAGTGAATCCGTGTTCTGAGGTCATGGTAATTTCACCGGCGGTGAGTCCGCCTTCTGGGCCGATCAGTAGCCTGACCCGATCGACCGGCAGTGGTAACGTATTGATGCTCTGTGTGGCGCGTGGGTGCAGATTCAATTTCAACGCGTTGTCTTGTTCTGCACACCAGGCTTCCAGCGTCATCGCTGGCCGCACCAACGGCACACAATTGCGGCCGGATTGTTCACAGGCGGCGACCGCAATTTTCTGCCACTGGCTAATTTTTTTCTCCATACGCTCGGCATCCAGTTTGACGCCACAGCGTTCAGAAAGCAGTGGGGTAATCACATTGACGCCCAGCTCGATGGATTTCTGAATGGTAAATTCCATCTTCTCGCCGCGTGACATCACCTGTCCCAGATGTAAATGTAGGGGCGATTCTTTATCTTCCAACTTACCTGCTGTGAAGCGAACGCGCACACTCTTTTTGCCAGCCGCGATGATTTCTGCATCAAAGGCATGATTGCTGCCATCAAACAGCTGCAATGACTGACCTGTCGTCATGCGTAACACGCGACCAACATGATTGGCGGCATCGTCACTCAGTTCGACTTCACCGCCGTTAAGGGGGAGCGTTTCGGGATGAAAAATGCGTGGTACTCGCATGCTGAATTAAGACCTTTGAATGAAATTAACGGGTATAGGAACGCCAGAAATAGGCAAAACCACCGTCATCTGACGGTGGTTTTGCTGGAAACCGATTCGTTATAGTAGGTAGACGAACTAACGCTGGCAAGCTTGTTGAACGTAGGGATTCGGGTTTCCCTGTTTTGCGGCGATGCGCTGATTGCGGGTACATTCCCACTGAGTGACTGGGTATTGTTTATCCCAGGCTTCGAACAGCTGGGTTTGCTGGCTGGAAAGGCGTAACTGATAGCGGTCGCGCATGTAGAAATAGGTTCGAGCGATCTGGCCGCGAGCGCGAGCGGGCGGTTCTGCCAGATTATTTTTGAAGTCGACCTTCATCTCGCATTGACCATATTGGGATGCACCACCGTTCCATTGCCCATACATGGCATTGCCACGATCGCCGTTGACCTCGCCGATAGCGGGCTGCAGGTTATGCAAATCGGTTTCCATCTCGCGGTAGACAGGGTCGCTGTTACAGTTCTTTCTGCCGCCGTCTTGCCAGCATTGGCGCTGGTGGCCGAACTGCCAGGCGGGCACAACATGCTCCCACTCGATGCGGCTGGCACGCTGTTCATTTTTCCTGACCTGATAACCGCAGGATTCAAGATCGGGCGTACCTTTCTTGCCCTGCCACGTAATCTTACAGCCGCAGTAGAACGAGCCCGGCGCATCGCGATTAATGTCGACAGCGGCGGCTTTTGCCTGCGAAAAATTATTGATGTTTTGACCCAGCGCGGTAGCCGAAAACAGACCCGCGCCCACGGCGGCGATAGCGAGAATTTTGCGTAGCATATTCCAAATAATCCACAGGCTGTAAAGTTGGCAGACTACCGGATGTCTCGTCGGCAGGCAAATGCAAAAGCAGTTTTTAAAACTGGAAATTCCCTTTTAAATAGAATTTTTTACATCATGACGTAAGATTTTCCCGCAACGACGACAGCGATATTCTGTTTCGCCGCGCAGCACCCGATTGTGCCGACGGATCGTCAGCTCATGCCGTTGGCAATCACACAGGTAGGTGAAGGTTTTCCCCTGTACGGATTGCACCGCAAACCGATGCGTGCGTTTTGCCGGGACGCTCAGCACGTTTTCCATCATCCAGCGCCATTCCTTGCCATGCGGTGCGACACGGCCAAAACGCGCATAGACCAGCAGATGAGCCAGTTCATGAGGAACGACTTCATCGATAAAGGCCTGCTGGTTTTCCTGCAACAAGACAGGATTCAGCCGAATTTCCCAGTGTTGCAGCCAGGCCGTTCCTGCGGTTGAACCGCGTTGCTGGTAATTTACTGCTGGCTCGGTGTAGTTCGTTTGCAAAGTGAGGTTAGCCTGCTGCAATTTATCACGCAGGCAGCGCATCACAGCCTGATGGCTGGCAATAGGGATTCGGGGTGCGTTCATTGCTGTGAGCATAAATTGAGTTGCAGGGAGACGCAATAGGGAAGCTGAAGCGAAATATTCAGGGAGCTAGAATGAAAAACGGCGAATTTTCATTCGCCGTTTGGTATTTATTGAGTCGCCAGATTACAGGCCCGCAGCTTCGCGCAGCTGTGCGGCTTTGTCCGTTTTTTCCCACGGGAAATGTTCGCGGCCAAAGTGACCGTAGGCAGCCGTTTCCTGATAAATCGGATGCAGCAGATCCAGCATCTGGATTAAGCCGTAAGGACGCAGATCGAAGAATTCGCGCACCAGCAGCGTCAGTTGCTCGGTGGACACTTTCTCTGTGCCGAAGGTTTCGATCATGATGGACGTTGGTTCTGCCACGCCGATAGCGTAGGACACCTGAATTTCGCAGCGATCGGCCAGGCCAGCCGCGACGATATTCTTGGCAACATAGCGTGCAGCATAGGCAGCAGAACGGTCTACTTTAGACGGATCCTTACCGGAAAATGCACCGCCGCCGTGACGTGCCGCGCCGCCGTAGGTATCAACGATGATTTTACGACCGGTCAGACCGCAGTCACCCATTGGGCCGCCGATAACAAAGCGTCCGGTTGGGTTGATGAAATATTTGGTATTGGCAGTCAGCCATTCTGCAGGCAGAACCGGTTTGATGATCTCTTCCATCACCGCTTCATGCAGATCTTTCTGGCTGATGTCTTCTGAATGCTGGGTAGACAGCACCACGGCATCGATGCCAGCAATCTTGCCATCGTCGTACAGGAACGTAACCTGACTCTTCGCATCCGGGCGCAGCCACGGCAGAGAACCGCTCTTGCGGACTTCTGACTGGCGCTGAACCAGACGGTGTGCGTAAGTCACGGGTGCTGGCATCAGAACGTCGGTTTCGTTGGTCGCGTAACCGAACATCAGACCCTGATCGCCTGCGCCTTGTTCCAGCGGATCGCGGCGGTCAACGCCCTGATTGATGTCAGGAGACTGCTTGCCAATCGCGCTCAGGACGGCACAAGAGTTGGCATCAAAGCCCATTTCAGAATTGACATAACCGATATCACGCACGGTACGGCGGGTAATTTCTTCAATATCGACCCAGGCGCTGGTGGTAATTTCACCACCGACTAACACCATGCCGGTCTTTACATAAGTCTCACAAGCGACACGCGCTTTTGGGTCTTGCTCCAGAATGGCGTCGAGAACCGCATCAGAAATCTGGTCAGCAATTTTATCAGGATGTCCTTCAGAGACTGACTCGGACGTAAAAAGGTGTTTAGCCATGAGTTTCTTTACCTTCAAATCAAAGCCGTTAAGCAGTGTATCAGTTAATCGGTATAGACGGATTAACATCTGGATGGCTATTCTAGGTCACCTTTTGGTCTCAGTGCCAGTAGTTTTTCGCATTAGCGCGCCATCGTCCTTTTATCATCGGCCGTTTTTTCTTTTACAAGAGATGACTGGCGGTAATTTTCATTTTGCTTTTCCAGCAGCATGTAGGTATAAAACGGCGAGCGGTGATGCAACCCGCGACATCTTGAATTTTTTATTGATAGCTGACCGCATAGCCTGCGGCGCACGTGGAGGTGGTAGGATTAATGATCCGTTGTTTACTGAGTGTATTGCGTTCGCAATATGTCCCTTTTGACGCTACCGCGTCCGCGACTCAACCCTTCTTTTCCGTTTCTCGACGTAGCCTGTCTTTAAATTCGACACAGGACTCCAGGGCTGGTTAACCTGCCTGTTATTCTTTCTGCCAGAAGCGTTTAACGCTTTTCTGGTCACGTTCGCCCGGTGATTTTCACAACGAGTTTTATCGACCCGTAACACGGAGCCTGACAACGTGTTTTACACTAATAAGAGTAATAAAGTGACGGCATACTTCACTACGCCGGTTTTTTCACTGTCGATGCCGCATGTTGCAGGTATGCTCATGTGGTCTGTTTATTCAGGTACTGATGTGATCCGCAGTCCAGAAAAAGAAGAGGTTCGTTATGTCTGACGACATGATTCATCACGGCTCGTCAGCGACGGGTAAACATGAAAATTTGCGCTCTATGCAGGAGGTTGCCATGAATGACCGTAATGCCAGCGAAATGCTTCGTACTTACAATATTGCCTGGTGGGGCAATAATTACTATGACGTCAATGAACTCGGCCACATTAGCGTGTGCCCGGATCCTGACGTACCAGAAGCTCGCGTCGATCTGGCCAGATTGGTCAAAGATATGCAGAAAGAGAACCATCAGCGCCTTCCTGCGCTGTTCTGTTTTCCGCAAATCCTTCAGCATCGCCTGCGTTCTATTAACGCCGCGTTTAAACAGGCCCGCGAATCGTTTGGCTATGAAGGCGGGTATTTTCTGGTTTATCCGATCAAGGTTAACCAGCATCGTCGTGTCATTGAGTCACTGGCTAATTCCGGTGAGCCGTTAGGTCTGGAAGCCGGTTCAAAAGCGGAGCTGATGGCAGTACTGGGCCACGCTGGCATGACCCGCACGGTGATTGTGTGTAACGGCTACAAAGACCGTGAATACATCCGTCTTGCACTCATCGGCGAAAAGCTGGGCCACAAAGTTTATCTGGTCATCGAGAAGATGTCCGAAATTCGGCTGGTGCTGGAAGAAGCCGAGCGCTTGAATGTGGTGCCGCGCCTCGGCGTCCGTGCGCGTCTGGCTTCTCAGGGGTCGGGCAAGTGGCAATCCAGCGGCGGTGAAAAATCCAAGTTTGGTCTGGCGGCGGTCCAGGTGCTGCAATTGGTTGAGATGCTGCGTGAAGCGGGGCGGTTGGATAGCCTGCAACTGCTGCATTTCCATCTGGGATCGCAACTGGCGAATATCCGTGATATCGCGACGGGCGTGCGTGAATCTGCGCGCTTCTATGTCGAACTGCATAAATTGGGCGTAAATATCCAGTGCTTCGACGTCGGTGGTGGGTTGGGCGTGGATTATGAAGGCACGCGCTCTCAGTCCGATTGTTCAGTGAACTATGGCCTGAACGAATACGCCAACAACGTGATTTGGGGTATCGGTGATGCCTGTAACGAAAACGGGTTGCCACATCCGACGGTTATCACCGAATCTGGCCGTGCGGTAACCGCGCACCATACCGTGTTGGTTTCCAATATTATCGGGGTTGAACGCAACGAGTTCAGTGAACCTACAGAGCCAGAAGAAGACGCTCCGCGTGCGCTGGAGAGCCTGTGGTCAACCTGGAAAGAAATCAAACAGCCGGGAAAACGCCGTTCGCTGCGCGAATGGCTGCACGACAGCCAGATGGATTTGCACGATGTGCATACCCAATACACGCATGGCATGTTGGATCTGACGCAGCGTGCGAAAGCAGAGCAGCTTTATCTGAGCATCTGTCAGATGATTCAGGAACAGCTGGATCCGAGCAACCGTGCACATCGGCCGATAATTGATGAATTACAGGAGCGGATGGCTGACAAGCTGTATGTCAACTTCTCGCTGTTCCAATCCATGCCTGATGCATGGGGGATCGATCAGTTGTTCCCAGTAATGCCGTTGGAAGGGCTAAACAAGCCGCCTGAGCGCCGTGCTGTCGTGCTCGACATCACCTGTGATTCCGATGGTGCGATCGATCATTATGTCGATGGTGACGGGATCGCGACGACGATGCCAATGCCGCCTTACGATCCAGAAAATCCGCCATTGTTGGGCTTTTTTATGGTCGGTGCCTATCAGGAAATTCTGGGGAATATGCATAACCTGTTTGGCGATACGTCGACCGTTGACGTGTTTGTCTTCCAGGATGGCACCGTTGAGATTGAAGAATCTGACGAAGGGAATACGGTTGCCGACATGCTGGAGTATGTGCAGCTTGACCCCAAAGTGCTGATGACCCGTTTCCGCGATCAGGTGAAAGAAACTGACCTGGATACCGAACTTCAGGCGCAGTTCCTGGAGGAGTTTGAAACAGGGCTGTACGGCTATACTTATTTGGAAGATGAAGAGTAAGCGTTGCTGACTGAGTAAAAAGGGATGCGAGTGAGCATCCCTTTTTTTTCGTCTATCGCTCAGATAAGCGAATGACTCATATTGATATCAGTTGCTGGTTTTGGAAGGGAATCAAATTCTTCAATGACGCTGTCTTTGAAGATAATTTTAGCAATAAGCAGTAAAGAGTTTTTATCCTGAACACCATATTTATTCAGTAATCGTGATTTGCTGTTCAGTACTGACTTCTTATTTAATCCGATGATATCGGCAATCGCTTCCGCTGTGTAGCCCGCACACCAATGCTGGAATACGGCATATTCAGATTTTGACAATCTGACGGGACTGAATAAACGGCGGTCGTGAAGGTGGACGAAATCGAGTAATTTATAAAAAGAATCGATGGCTGCTGACTTTGAAATAAGAATCGTTTTTTCGTCAATGCACACGGGAGGGTGATTGGGAGAATTATTGATGATAACGAACGACGACGCCATATTATAAAAGTGAGTTCTTATCGACTCGTAGTATTCCTCAAAGCCCTCGCTGCTACCGTCAATGATGAAAATACATTTCTTCTTTCCTTGCTGCAGCGTAAACCTGTTGACGGGTTTTATCGAGAGCATAGGGATACTGGATAGGATTTCCCGTAATCCCACCGTGGTAAAATTGCATTTACTGAAAATTCTCACATCCATGATTTTTAACACATATGAGTTTATTGTCTGAAAGTGGCCATAAACCAATAATCGTTGCTGATGTTATCCAGTTATTAAGAAATCGCGATCCTGAAATGCCTTTAAATCGCTAAAAAGGTGGAGCTTCTAGAGAAACCTGCGGGCGCGACAACAGGTTTTATCATATATCTATATGATCAAACTGGAAAAATTTTTATTGGTTTAACATAGTATGCTTGATTTACTGGTTTATTTCTATCTTTAAATACAGGGGGTTACTCCATCATTCTTGTTTATTGCGACGGATGTCTCTGTGCTAATCGCGATTGTCTGTTTTTCCGTATGCGCCGCATTCGCGGAGTGCGGCTTCCAGCATCTGGAAATCTACCAGATTCGTTTCTTAAAAAGAGAACGGAAAGTAAATATGATTGAAAATAACTATCTATTTATATCTATTAATTCTCAAATCCTATCATGGAGAAGATAGAATCGATCGCAGATAGCTGTTATGCAACAGCTTACTGTGAATATGATGGGGATGATAGTGGTCGGATGACTTGCGGGCAATTGAGATTTTTTCAATTGCCCTTGGGTAGACGTTTTGCAAGTAATCAGGGCGTGGAATTACTTCCCAGCAGCAATACGTTCACGAATGTGTTTCGCGCGGCCTTCTGATGAAGGGTGAGAATCGAACATGCTGCTCTCACGGCCAGCATCAAGTTTGGCTAGTTTTTCAAAGCTGCTTGCCAGACCTTCCAGCTTGACGCCACGTTTCTTCAGCAGATCGAAGGAGTAATCATCTGCCTGCGTTTCCTGAGTTTGAGAGAATTGGGAATTAACCAGTGCTTCTCCCAGATCGGCGAGTTGAGACTGTGACAGGGAGGCTGCTACGCCACCCGCAGAGCCAATTGCAGTACGTGCAGCAGTCGCCGCATAGGCAACTTGCATGGCTTTACGCGTGTGGCCCAGCGCAACGTGGCCAATTTCGTGGCCGAGAACGCCTTCCACTTCATTGTCATTCATCATATCCATCAGGCCGCTGTATACGCGGATGCAACCGTTAGCCATTGCCCAAGCGTTAACGTCTTTTGTCAGATAAACCTTATAGTTGGCTGGTGTACCGTTGATGTCATGACCCAGTGCATCTGCAATTTTATTCAGGCGCTGTGTGTATTTGCTGTCGGCAGGGGCAATCTTTGCTTCTTTATCCATTTGCTCACAGGACTGGTTGCTGAGCGATTTAACATCAGCATCGCTGAGTGTTGCCGCCTGGAAAGCCTGTGCGCCGGATTGCATTAAGGTACTGGTGTTTAAGTTCTGGCAGCCGGTCAGCAAGGTTGCGACACACAGCGCCAGTACAGAAGAACGAATAGCCATAAAAATCATCTCCATACGATTAATGTTTATTTTTTAATACTAAAAAAGCGACTTTAAGGTACCCGAAAATGGCATTGATAAATAGATCGGAAAATCTGATTTGTATTTTTTCTGATAGCCCGTAGGCCATGAATTTTGTTTCCAGAGCGTTCCAAAAAGAGGCTGTGGATAAAGGTAAACCCACTGGAAAACATAGCGTATGGCGCTGCAATCAACTGCACAATTGGCAAAAGAACCGCCGTTGATTCGTTAGCCGATAAATCCCTGTTTTTTGCTCACGGTTCCATGTGCATTCCCTCTGCTTTTCATGTACATTTGTAATCATATTTATTTTGTCATTCTTGTTTAATTTGTTGTTTTTTATCGGTTATTCAAGAAAGGCAGTCGTTCAATCCGATCTGGAGTCAAGCATGTCCTCTCGTAAAGAACTTGCCAATGCTATCCGTGCGCTGAGCATGGATGGGGTGCAGAAAGCCAAATCCGGTCACCCTGGTGCACCGATGGGCATGGCCGATATCGCCGAAGTGCTGTGGCGCGATTATCTTAACCATAATCCGGCCAACCCTAACTGGGCCAACCGTGACCGCTTCGTGCTGTCCAATGGCCACGCTTCCATGCTGATTTACAGCCTGCTGCATCTCTCCGGCTACGACCTACCGATTGAAGAACTGAAAAACTTCCGTCAGCTGCATTCCAAAACTCCGGGTCACCCTGAATACGGCTACACCGCCGGCGTCGAAACCACCACCGGCCCGCTGGGTCAGGGTGTTGCCAACGCCGTGGGTATGGCGATTGCCGAGCGCACGCTGGCGGCGCAGTTCAACCGTCCGGGCCACGAGATTGTTAACCATCACACCTACACCTTCCTCGGTGACGGCTGCATGATGGAAGGGATTTCCCACGAAGTCTGCTCGCTGGCAGGCACCATGAAGCTCGGTAAACTGACCGCGTTTTATGATGACAACGGCATCTCCATCGACGGCCACGTTGAAGGCTGGTTTACCGACGATACCGCTGCCCGTTTTGAAGCCTACGGCTGGCACGTAGTGCGTGGCGTAGACGGTCACGACGCTGAAGCTATCAAACGCGCTATCGGTGAAGCCCAGCTTGTCACTGACAAGCCGTCGCTGCTGATGTGCAAAACCGTGATTGGTTTCGGTTCACCGAACAAGGCCGGTACGCACGATTCCCACGGTGCCCCGCTGGGTGATGCGGAAGTCGCGGCTTCCCGCGAACAGCTGGGCTGGACGCACGCGCCGTTTGATATCCCGGCTGACATTTATGCTGCCTGGGACGCGAAACCGGCCGGTCAGCGTAAGGAAGCGGCCTGGGATGAGGCGTTTGCCGCCTACGCCAGCGCGTACCCTGAGCTGGCTGCTGAGTTCACACGCCGCACCGGTGGTGAACTGCCGACCAACTGGCAGGCAGACGCACAGAAATTTATCGACGATTTGCAGGCCAATCCGGCGAAAATCGCCAGCCGCAAAGCCTCACAGAACGCGCTGGAAGCCTACGGCAAACTGCTGCCGGAATTCCTGGGCGGCTCTGCTGACCTGGCACCGAGCAACCTGACCATCTGGTCCGGCTCGGTTTCACTGGATAAAGACCACGCGGGTAACTACATCCACTACGGCGTGCGCGAATTCGGCATGACGGCGATTGCCAACGGGATTGCGCTGCACGGGGGCTTTGTACCGTACACCGCAACCTTCCTGATGTTTGTGGAATACGCGCGTAACGCCGTGCGTATGGCCGCGCTGATGAAAATCCGCAGCATCTACGTTTACACCCACGACTCCATCGGTCTGGGCGAAGACGGCCCGACGCACCAGCCGGTTGAACAGCTGGCAAGCCTGCGCGTGACGCCGAACATGAGCAACTGGCGTCCTGCGGATCAGGTAGAAACCGCGGTGGCGTGGAAATATGCCATTGAGCGTCAGGACGGCCCGACGTCGCTGATCCTGTCCCGTCAGAACCTGGCGCAGCAGCCCCGTACTGCTGAGCAGTTGGCGAACGTGGCGAAAGGTGGCTATGTGTTGAAAGACAGCGACGGCCAGCCTGAGCTGATCCTGATAGCGACCGGCTCTGAAGTTGAACTGGCTGTCGGCGCGTATGACAAACTGACTGCCGCAGGCCGCAAGGTGCGCGTGGTGTCTATGCCGTCTACGGATGCGTTCGACAAGCAGGATGCGGCCTACCGTGAAGCGGTGCTGCCGAAAGCGGTAGCGGCACGCGTCGCGATTGAAGCGGGCATTGCAGACTACTGGTTCAAGTACGTCGGCCTGAACGGCGCGATCGTCGGCATGACGAGCTTCGGTGAATCGGCTCCGGCTGAACTGCTGTTCGAAGCATTCGGCTTCACTGTCGATAACGTCGTTGAAAAAGCGCAGGCGTTGCTGAAGTAATTACGCCGCGTTAATCTCGATATGAGAAGCCGTCAGCTAACGCTGGCGGCTTTTTTTCATCTTTAACTTAACCTACCTCTTGATGTGCGTTGTTTGTCCCCCGATCGCGGCTTTTTCATTTTTATGACGCAGGTCACTCTTCTGGCGTGTGCCAAACGAGAATATTTCTTTTATGCGTTAATTCGTTTATTCTAGCTGAAGCGTTTCAGTTGTTGTGCTGACGGCGTTTCTCCAGGGGTTCTCTGGTGTCTAAGAAGGGTATATCCTATGCGCTGGGTAACTCTGCTATGACACAAGGAATCACAAGGAACGCCATGACGATTCGTATTGCGATAAACGGTTTTGGCCGCATCGGCCGCAGTGTTTTACGTGCGTTGTATGAATCGGGTCGCCGAGCCGAGATTACGGTTGTGGCGATCAATGAGCTGGCGAGCGCGGAAGGCATGGCGCATTTGCTCAAGTACGACTCCAGTCACGGCCGTTTTTCGTGGGATGTGCGTCAGGAGTGCGACCAGCTTTATGTCGGTGATGACTGTATTCGTCTGTTACATCAGACAGAGATTCAGCCATTGCCCTGGCGAGAACTCGGTATCGATATCGTGCTGGATTGCAGCGGCGTCTACGGTAGCCGGGAAGATGGGGAAGCTCATCTGGCGGCAGGTGCGAAGAAGGTGCTGTTTTCTCATCCGGGAACGACGGATCTGGATGCCACGGTGGTGTTTGGCGTCAATCACCATCAGTTGGAAAGCGGGCACCGCATCGTTTCCAATGCGTCCTGCACGACCAACTGCATTATCCCGGTCATCAAACTGCTGGATGATGCCTTTGGTATCGAGAATGGTACGGTGACGACGATTCACTCGTCGATGAACGATCAACCGGTGATCGATGCTTATCATCACGATCTGCGGCGTACACGAGCCGCCAGCCAGTCGATCATTCCGGTAGATACTAAACTGTCGGCGGGGATCACCCGTATTTTTCCGCAGTTTGTCGATCGTTTTGAGGCGATTTCGGTGCGAGTGCCGACGATTAACGTTACGGCAATTGACCTGAGCGTGAGCGTCAGGAAAGCCGTAAATGTGAATGAAATTAACGCACTATTGCAAAAATCAGCGCATGAGTCGTTTCGTGGTATAGTTGATTATACTGAATTGCCGTTAGTGTCGGCTGATTTTAACCACGATCCGCACAGTGCCATTGTCGACGGTACGCAGACACGGGTCAGTGGTCAGCATCTGATTAAAACATTGGTCTGGTGCGATAACGAATGGGGCTTTGCCAACCGGATGTTGGATACAACACGGGCGATGGCGGCCAGCGGTTTCTAGTACGACGGTGGCGATCTAGGGTCGCTATCTCGCTCAAGCAACTTTAAAAGAGAATCAACAAGAGGATTCACCATGTCTGTAATTAAGATGACCGATCTGGATCTGGCTGGTAAACGTGTTCTTATTCGTGCGGATCTGAACGTACCAGTAAAAGAAGGGAAAGTGACGTCTGATGCGCGCATCCGTGCCTCTCTGCCGACCATCGAAATCGCCCTGAAACAAGGCGCTCGCGTTATGGTCACTTCCCACCTGGGACGCCCGACCGAAGGCGAGTACAACGAAGAGTTTTCTCTGCTGCCTGTCGTTGACTACCTGAAAGAGAAACTGTCTTCTCCTGTACGTCTGGCGAAAGATTACCTGGATGGTGTTGATGTCGCCGAAGGCGAGCTGGTTGTACTGGAAAACGTCCGCTTTAACAAAGGCGAGAAGAAAGACGACGAAGTCCTGTCCAAGAAATACGCGGCGCTGTGTGATGTGTTCGTAATGGACGCATTCGGTACGGCACACCGTGCGCAGGCTTCAACCCACGGCGTGGGTAAATTTGCCACTATCGCTTGTGCAGGCCCGCTGCTGTCTGGTGAGCTGGAAGCGTTGGGTAAAGCCTTGAGCAAACCAGCCCGTCCGATGGTCGCTATCGTTGGTGGTTCTAAAGTCTCCACCAAGCTGACCGTACTGGATTCCCTGTCTAAAATCGCCGATCAGCTGATCGTCGGTGGCGGTATCGCCAACACCTTCGTTGCCGCACAAGGCCACAACGTGGGTAAATCTCTGTACGAAGCTGACCTGATTCCTGAAGCGAAAAAGCTGCTGGAAACCTGTGATATTCCAGTACCGAGCGATGTGCGTGTTGCGTCAGAATTCTCTGAAACTGCAGCTGCAACGCTGAAGTCTGTTACGGCAATCAAAGACGAAGAGCAGATTCTGGATCTGGGTGATGTATCCGCTGAGCGTCTGGCTGAAATTCTGAAGAATGCCAAGACCATCCTGTGGAATGGCCCGGTTGGCGTCTTTGAATTCCCTAATTTCCGTAAAGGAACTGAGACCATCGCTCGTGCTATCGCAGATAGCGACGCGTTCTCTATTGCAGGTGGCGGCGATACGCTGGCTGCGATCGATCTGTTTGGTATTGCAGATAAAATCTCCTACATTTCTACTGGTGGTGGCGCATTCCTCGAATTTGTCGAAGGGAAAAAACTGCCAGCAGTGGTTATGCTGGAAGAACGTGCCAAGCAATAATTTAAGGTAAGGGGCGTTTTTCCCCTTTCCTGTGGTTGTCTCGATATGTGATGTTCGCAATCTCGTGTCGAGACAGCCTGTCGATTTAACATCGACCTCTTTAACCCCTCCACGGCCAACGAAACGGGACACGTAACATGTCTAAAATTTTTGATTTCGTAAAACCCGGTGTCATCACTGGTGATGACGTTCAGAAAGTTTTCGCAGTAGCAAAAGAAAACAAATTCGCCTTGCCAGCAGTGAACTGTGTCGGTAGCGACTCAATCAATGCTGTGCTGGAAGCCGCAGCCAAAGTGCGCGCGCCAGTCATCGTTCAGTTCTCTAACGGCGGTGCCGCATTCATCGCGGGTAAAGGCCTGAAAGCAGAAGGTCAGCAGGCTGCAATTTTGGGTGCGATTTCTGGCGCTCATCATGTGCACCAAATGGCTGAACATTATGGCGTGCCGGTGATTCTGCATACAGACCACTGCGCGAAGAAATTGCTGCCGTGGATCGATGGCCTGCTGGACGCGGGTGAAAAACACTTTGCTGCTACTGGCAAACCGCTGTTCTCTTCTCACATGATTGACCTGTCTGAAGAATCTCTGGAAGAGAACATCGAGATCTGCTCTAAATATTTGGCGCGTATGGCCAAAATCGATATGACCCTGGAAATCGAACTGGGTTGCACCGGTGGTGAAGAAGATGGTGTGGATAACAGCCACATGGATGCTTCTGCGCTGTACACCCAGCCAGAAGACGTTGACTACGCGTACACCAAGCTGAACGCGATCAGCCCACGTTTCACTATCGCTGCCTCTTTCGGTAACGTGCATGGCGTATACAAGCCAGGTAACGTGAAGCTGACCCCGACCATCCTGCGTGATTCTCAGGAATATGTTTCCAAGAAACATAACCTGCCGCACAACAGCCTGGACTTCGTATTCCACGGCGGTTCTGGTTCCAGCGCTCAGGAAATTAAAGATTCCGTTAGCTACGGCGTAGTGAAAATGAACATCGATACCGATACCCAGTGGGCAACGTGGGAAGGTATCCTGAAATACTACAAAGAAAACGAAGCGTATCTGCAAGGCCAATTGGGCAACCCGAAAGGCGACGATCAGCCGAACAAGAAATACTATGATCCGCGTGTGTGGCTGCGTGCCTCTCAGGCAAGCATGGTGACTCGTTTGGAACAAGCCTTCAAAGAGCTTAATGCTGTTGACGTGCTGTAAGTCAGACGACGTATACCCTAAATAATTCGAGTTGCAGGAAGGCGGCGACGCAGTGAGTCCCTTGGAGCTTACATCAGTAAGTGACTGGGGGGAGCGAGGAAAGCCAACGTACATGCAGCTTGAAGTATGACGGGTATAAACATGATTTGATGCTAAGGCTCCTACGGGAGCCTTAATTTTTGGGGCTTTTGGGACTCAATGTTGCGGTTTCAGTTATGGACGTTATGATTTCTCAGTGATTAAAAAACAGGAGCGTTCAAATGGAAGAACTTAATACGGGGTTGGATCAGGCAGGGGACTGGTTGGTGACACACCAGAACTTGTTTTTGCAGTATGCCGTGAATATCGTCGCAGCATTAGTGATCCTCATCGTTGGTCTGGTGATCGCACGGATCGTCTCTGGCACCCTCAATAAAGTGATGATCAACCGTTCTATCGATTCAACTGTGGCAGATTTCCTGTCTGCGCTGGTGCGCTATGGCATTATCGCGTTCACGCTGATTGCGGTATTGAGCCGGGTTGGCGTACAGACTGCATCGGTGATTGCGGTATTGGGTGCCGCGGGTTTGGCTGTCGGTCTGGCATTACAGGGGTCGTTAGCCAACTTTGCTGCGGGCGTCTTGCTGGTGATTTTCCGGCCTTTCCGTACCGGCGAATGGGTGGACTTGGGCGGCGTGTCCGGCTCGGTTACGCAGGTACAGATCTTCTCGACGACGTTGCGCACGTCTGACGGTAAAATCATCGTGGTACCGAATGGCAAAATCATTGCTGGCAACATCATCAACAGCTCGCGTGAGCCTGATCGTCGCACCGAAATTATTGTTGGCGTAGCCTATGATGCCGATATCGACGTGGTGAAAAAGCTGCTGGGCGATATTGTCGCGGCGGATGAACGCATCCAGCACGACAAAGGCGTCACGATTCGTCTGAATGAAATGGCGGCGTCATCGCTGAATTTTGTGGTGTGGGTGTGGACAACCAACGGCGATGCGCAGGCGGTGTATTGGGATCTGCTGGAAAGCTTTAAACGCGTGCTGGATGAGCACCGTATTGCCATTCCTTATCCGCAGATGGATGTGCACCTGCATAACGATGCACCCTCTGCATAACGTAGCCTCTACATAGCTTAGCGCCGAAGCGAAACAGCCAGAGTAAGCGCGCTGACATAATCCGCTAAATATGCACCATGTTCTGATATCGGCATGGTGCATCGTCAGAGCTCGTCCTCTCATCTAACGTTTCCTTCCTCTGATTTCAGCGCATTAGCGTAGCTAATGTAGCGTTAGAATATTCAATTTCACTTATCTAATCGGCTTCCATACACTCCCCGCGACAACAATAAACGGCGTAGGAGAGAAGTATGTGGGCGGTCTATTTACAGGGCGTTCTGTTAGGGGCGGCGATGATTCTGCCTCTTGGGCCACAGAATGCGTTTGTGATGAATCAGGGTATTCGCCGGCAGTATCACCTGATGGTGGCACTGTTATGTGCCTTAAGCGATATGGTGCTGATTGCCGCCGGTATTTTTGGCGGCAGCGCGTTACTTAGTCAGTCCTCATTGCTACTGGGGGCCGTGACTTGGGGCGGTGTTGCGTTTCTGCTTTGGTTCGGCTGGGGAGCAATGAAAACGGCCTTCAGCAAGAATATTGCGCTGGCCAGTGCGGAAGTGATGAAACAAAGCCGCTGGCGCATTATTGCGACCATGCTGGCGGTGACCTGGCTGAATCCGCATGTCTATCTGGATACCTTTGTGGTGCTCGGGAGTCTGGGAAGCCAGTTTGCGGACGATGCCCGAAGCTGGTTCGCGCTGGGGACGATGACGGCATCTTTCACCTGGTTCTTTGCGCTGGCGCTATTGGCCTCTTGGTTGGCGCCGTGGCTGAATACGCCGCGGGTACAGCGGGTCATCAACTTTTTTGTCGGCGTAGTGATGTGGGGCATTGGCTTGCAATTGGCGCGTCACGGTTGGCAGTAATGATTGGAAATAAATAACCTCCCCTTAGGCTGTGTTTCAGAAATTCACCTATATTGTATGGAGTTGGTAATGCGTTATGTTGGTCGGTAAAACAATCCGTCCTGTCTCTTTCATTCTGGAAGATTCCGTGTTGGTGCAGACAATCTATTGGCACAGACAATCTGCCTGCGGCATGCGTGACGAAACATAAGTAAGGAGAGAGTGTGAAGCGAGGTATGATGAAGCTCAATGCGCTGGCGCTGGCCGCTGCGATAGGATTTGGCGGTGTGTCGATAGCTGCGCAGGCTGCGGAATTGCCGGATGGCCCGCATATCGTGACGTCAGGGACATCCAGCGTAGATGCGACACCGGATATCGCGCGTCTGGCGATTGAAGTGAGTGTGTCATCGAAGGATGCGGCGGAAGCGAAAAAGCAGGTCGATGCCCGCGTTGCACAATATTTTGATTTTCTGGGTAAAAACGGCATTGAGAAGAAAGATATTAATGCTGCCAATTTACGTACGCAGCCAGAATATGACTATCTGAAAACGGGTGGTTCGGTGCTTAAAGGCTATCGTGCCGTGCGTCAGGTGGAAGTGACGCTGCGCCAGCTAGATAAACTGAACGAGCTGCTGGATGGGGCGCTGAAATCGGGGTTGAATGAGATTCGCACGGTAGAATTAGGCGTTGCTAACCCAGAAACCTATCGTGACGACGCGCGTAAGAAAGCCATCGAGCAGGCGACGAGTCAGGCGGAAGCACTGGCGCAGGGCTTCAACGCCAAGCTGGGGCCGATCTACAGCGTTCGCTATCACGTTGCCAACTATCAGCCGATGCCAATGGCACGGATGTTTAAAACGGCAGATGCAGCGGTGCAAAGCGAAGCGGCGCAAACCTATGAACAGCAAACCATTCACTTTGACGATCAGGTGGATGTCGTGTTTGAGCTACTGCGTACGCAGTAATGCTCGCGCTAAAACAGGGTTGCGTAAACCATTGATAATACCAACAGGCCTGCTCAGACAGGCCTGTTCTTCTTTATACTTTCTCAGTACGTTATGACTGCCGCAGTACCTGATGACCGTGCGAGAGCAGGGCGTCCGTTACTTTTCTCATCATCCGGCTTTCCGGCGCGAAGCGGTGCCAGTAGAGCATCCGGCGCTGAAACAGCCCCGGCGTCAGGTCGATTAACTCGTTATTGGCAAGCTCTCTCTCGATTTGCAGGTGCGGGATCATGCAGCAGGTCGTGCCTTGGCGCGCCAGTTGTACAAAGGCTTCCGACGAATTCACGATGTGGCAAGGGACGCTGCCCGGTGACAAATCAAAGTTCTGCTGTAAGAAAGCCTGATGCATATCATCCAGATGGTCGAAGGCTACCGCCGGTGCGCGTAGCAGCGCCGAGCGCGTCACGCCATTCGGGAAATAGCGTGCTGCAAAGGCCGGTGAGGCGACAAACAGATAGTCCAGCGCGCCCAGTTTATCCACCAGACAGCTTGGCAGCGGCTGAGATTGAATACTCACCGCACCAACCACTTCACCCCGGCGCAGCCTTTCCTGAGTGCGCGTTTCATCTTCTACCTGCAAATTAAGCCGAATCGGTGAATCGACTAACACCGGCTGTAACGCAGGCAGCAGCCAGGTTGCCAGACTGTCGGCGTTCACCGCCAGCGACAGCAGCAGCGGGATATCGCTGTTGGTTTCATTGCCCAGCCACTCTTCTTCCAGCAGCTCGACCTGATGCAGCAGAGCCAAGAGCTTCTGCCCTTGTTCCGTCGGGCGAGGTGGAATGGTTCTGACCAACAGCGGCTGGCCGAACAGATTTTCCAGCTGTTTAATACGCTGCGAAACGGCAGATTGGGTAATACACAGTTTTTGGGCAGCGCGTTCAAAACCACGCTCGCGGATGACGGCATCCAGAGCCTGAAGCGTTCGATAGTCCGGGCGTTTCATGAAAGTCAAAATCCTCTGAATGAGTCTGTTTTTTTTCACTATGCCACATTTTGCAGATTTGCCATGCAGAAATCTTATTTTGGCTATTGTGCGCAATCACGATTCAGCAGGGTAGGTGTGGAATGATGTGCATGAAATAATGCATCGGCGGTGAAGTGAATTTGCACGCTTTCCCCAACGTGCATGTTCTATAATACGCACACGTTTTCGTATATCGATTCTACAGGCCAGAAGCAGATTATGACGCAAGATGAACTGAAAAAAGCAGTGGGATGGGCAGCGCTCGACTACGTCCGCCCAGACACGATTGTGGGAGTAGGAACCGGATCGACGGCAGCACACTTTATTGATGCGCTGGGTTCGATAAAACATCAAATCAAAGGCGCGGTTTCCAGTTCGGATGCCTCGACGGAAAAGTTGAAAAGTCTGGGCATCCCCGTTTTTGACGCTAATGATGTGGATTCGCTGGATGTCTACGTGGATGGCGCGGATGAGATCAACGGGCACATGCAGATGATCAAAGGCGGTGGTGCAGCGTTGACCCGCGAGAAAATCATTTCAGCACTGTCGCGCCAGTTCATCTGCATTGTCGATGCATCCAAACAGGTTGATGTGCTGGGCAAATTCCCGCTGCCGGTCGAAGTCATCCCGATGGCGCGGTCTTACGTGGCGCGTGAACTGGCGAAGTTGGGCGGGCAGCCGGTCTATCGTCAGGGCGTACTGACGGATAACGGCAACGTCATTCTGGATGTACACAACCTGAATATCATGGATGCGGTCGCGGTAGAAAACCACATTAATGGAATCCCTGGCGTTGTGACCGTTGGGCTGTTTGCCAACCGCGGTGCAGATGTTGCGTTAGTCGGCACGGCTGATGGTGTAAAAACCGTCGTTAGATGAGTTCATGATCGTTCTGACGTGGCGGATGCCCACGTCAGAAATTTTTTAGCTAAAAAAATCTATTTAGTTAATAGCTCATTTTTGGTACTTAATATCACATTTTCTTATTTTGTTTATCGCCGATATGGCGATGCACATCTTTGGCAGTATTTTTTGCCATAAATCAGGCGCGCTCGTCTGTGGCGCGATTTGGGCGAAGCAATCGTTTGTATTGCTGACTGCGTAATTTTTGTTATGTTGGCAGAAGCTATTGAGCACTCTGTCACATTTGAAGTCTGAAAATAAGGTCGGGAAATGGCAAAGGTATCATTGGAAAAAGACAAGATTAAGTTTCTGTTAGTGGAAGGCGTGCATCAGAGCGCGCTGGATAACCTGCGTGCAGCGGGTTACACCAACATCGAGTTCCATAAAGGCGCGCTGGATCCTGAGGCGCTGAAAGCCTCCATCCGCGATGCGCATTTTGTGGGTATCCGCTCGCGTACCCATCTGACAGAAGAGATTTTTGCTGCTGCGGAAAAACTGATCGCGGTAGGGTGTTTCTGTATCGGGACTAATCAGGTTGAACTGTCGGCCGCGACCAAACGCGGTATCCCGGTATTTAACGCACCTTTTTCCAATACCCGATCCGTGGCAGAAATGGTGATCGGCGAAATGCTGCTGATGCTGCGCGGTATCCCAGCGGCCAACGCGAAAGCGCACCGTGGTATCTGGCACAAGCTGGCTGTGGGATCGTTTGAAGCACGCGGTAAAAAGCTGGGGATCATCGGCTACGGCCATATCGGTATGCAGTTAGGTATTCTGGCTGAAAGCCTGGGTATGCACGTTTACTTCTATGATATCGAAAGTAAATTGCCGCTGGGTAATGCTCAGCAGGTGCGCCACCTGTCCGACCTGCTGAATATGAGCGACGTGGTGAGCCTGCACGTGCCGGAAAATGACAGCACGCAGGATATGATGGGGGCGGAAGAGTTGGCGCTGATGAAGCCTGGCTCAATCCTGATTAACGCCGCTCGCGGCACGGTGGTTGATATTCCTGCTTTGTGCGAAGTGTTGAGAAGCAAGCATCTGTCCGGTGCGGCGATTGACGTATTCCCACAGGAACCGGCAACCAACAGCGATCCGTTCCTGTCACCGCTGTGTGAGTTTGATAACGTGCTGCTGACGCCACATATCGGTGGTTCCACGCAGGAAGCGCAGGAAAATATCGGTGATGAAGTCGCCGGTAAGCTGGCGAAATATTCAGATAACGGTTCTACGCTGTCTGCGGTGAATTTCCCGGAAGTATCACTGCCCGTTCATGGCGTACGCGCCAGTCGCCTGCTGCACATCCATGAAAACCGTCCTGGCATGATTACCAAAATTAACCAGATCTTTGCTGAGCAGGGCATTAACATTGCCGCGCAGTATCTGCAAACGACACCTGAAATTGGTTATGTGGTCATTGACGTCGAAACTGACGGTGCGCAAACGGCACTGCAACTGATGAAGGCAATTCCTGGCACCATTCGTGCCCGTCTGCTGTTCTAATTCACTTTAATCGGTGAATAGCGTTAATCAGTGAATAAACAGCCAGCCCCAAATTGGGCTGGCTGCGTTATTACAGCGCGATAACGATCTTGCCGCGCATATGCCCTTCCAACACTTTACCGTGAGCCTGCTTCAGCGTGTCTACCGTTAACCCTTCCAGCGTTTCGCTGGCGGTTCCCTGAAGTTTTCCTGCATCAACCAACTGTGCGACTTCATGCAAAATATTCCCCTGTTCCGCGATATCCGGTGTGGTGAACATGCTGCGGGTAAACATTAATTCCCAATGCAGCGCTGCGCTTTTGAGTTTCAGCGCCGTTTGGTCGAGCGGATTTTTGTTTTCCACGATGGTGCAGATGTGCCCCATCGGCGCGATCAGTTTACTGATGGCATCCCAGTGGCCGTCCGTGTCGTTCAGACAGAAAATATAATCGACCTGTTTGATCCCTTCTTTTTCCAGAGACTCGACCAGATTGCGGTAATCGACGACCTTATGGGCACCGCGCTGGCGGCACCACTCTGCCGAGTCCGGCTGTGACGCGGTGGCGATGATGTTTGCTGAACTGCGCAATGCCGCCAGAGAAATCGCGAGAGAGCCTACACCACCTGCGCCGCCGATAATCAACAGCGTTTTCTCACTGTCGGCCTGCTGTATTTTCAGATGCTCGAATAAGCCTTCCCATGCAGTCAGCGCCGTGAGCGGCAGTGCGGCGGCCGCTGCCCAGTCCAGCGACACGGGTTTGCGCGCTACGATGCGTGAATCAATCAACTGATGGGTAGTGTTGCTGCCGGGACGGGTGATGTCGCCGGCGTACCAGACTTCATCGCCTACCTGAAGGTGGCTCACGGCGCTGCCGGTTTTCAGCACGACGCCGCTGGCATCCCAGCCGAGAATTCGGGGCTGCTGTAATCCATTTTGACGTAATCCAGCATGAACTTTGGTATCCACCGGATTGACGGAAATGGCTTTTACGCCGATCAACAGATCGTATTCACCGGGCTCGGGGATGTCCTGCGTGATGGCAATGAAATTTTCTGGCTGTTGTGGATCAACGGCTATCGCATGAGCGGTCATGGTCTGTTCCTCATTATTTTCGGAATGCGGTCTTGTGAATAAGACATGTTTTTGAATAAAACCAAGTGTAGAACACGGAGATAGGACTGATAAGATGGACAATAAATAATGCAGTGTTCGTCTGAGGTGAACAATAATGTTTAAACAGTTGCAGGATATGGCGCTGTTTGCGTTGGTAGCCGAGTGTGGCAGTTTTACACAGGCGGCGCGTAAAGCCGGGCTGGCAAAATCCAGCCTGAGCCTGCGTATTAGCCAGCTTGAACAGCAGATCGGCCTGCGGTTGCTGAACCGAACGACGCGCCAGCTCAATCTGACGTTTGCAGGCGAGCGCTACCTGATTCACTGTCAGGAGATGCTGCAAGCCAGTGAGCGTGCCGATCTCGCCGTACAGCGCCTGCGTGATAACCCCAGCGGGCGACTGCGCATCACCAGCCCGGCAGGATTAGGTTCTACGCTGCTGGCGCGACTCACCGCCGAGTTTCAGCAGCGCTTTCCGGCGGTATCGCTGGATGTGCTGATTTCAGATGATGTGATCGATCTGGTGCAGGAGGGCTTTGATGTCGCTTTTCGTACCGGTAAGCCTCATGACTCTTCACTTATCGGGCGTTCGCTTGGGCAAACTCCGCGATATTTGCTGGCATCGCCTGACTATCTGGCGCGGCACTCGGCATTACTCCACCCACAGCAGCTCCAGCAACACCGCTGTATTGCGCATCATGCCTGGACGGAGTGGCTCCTTCATCGCGGTTCGGAACTCTATCGCTGGCTACTACCCGATTCGCATATCACGGATAACCTGCTTTACGCCCGGGAGTGCGCCATTGCGGGGGCGGGGATTACGCTATTGCCTGATTTTCTCTGTCTGGATGAAGCCGTTTCTGGAAAACTGGTCAAGGTCCTGCCGGATTGGAAGGTGGAAGCCAACGAGCTTTATCTGGTCTACCCCAGCCGCAAGCTGAATTCGCCCGCATTGGCATGTTTTATCGACTTTGTTTTACAGCATCGCGCGTTGGATGATTACTCAGCGTTTTTGAAAAAGCAGTAGAGATTGCCGTACCTATAATATTTTTGTTTCATTTTTATAGGTATTTTTTAATTTTTATTGAAACGTGATTTCTATCAACTTATTTTAAGTACGTTTTAGACTGAAAATGCCGATAACAATCTTGGTTCCTTTTGACTTTTTTATGAAAGGTTTGTCCTGCGTGGCGTGATTGTCACAATGATATCTGGGCTCTGCCGCACCAATAATGGCAGAGATAATATAGACCAGTGATGGTGAAAATGAGAATGCAACCGATGTCTGTTCAAAAAGAGAAGTTGAGTTATATCAACAATATACGTCTCGTTTCGTTATTTATTACTCTTTTTTCAATTATCCTGATTTTATTTGCGCTTTCTATTGGCACAGCGAGCTATTTCTTAAAGCAGAGTAATGATTCCCTGGATAAGGCTAATGAATTGTCTGATATCCGAGCTGGTATCAGCAGTAGTCTCGATCAACTGCGGGTTGCCAGATTACTGTTCATTCAGGCCGGCGCTGCAAACCGTATTAGCGATCATACGGTGTTCAAGGCGGCTTCCGCAGAAGCGGTTGGGCGAGTCAGAGCTTCACAGAAGCGTTTGGATGAATATATCGCGCGCCCAGACAAACTGGAGAGCGAAAAAGCGCTGGATGATGAAATTCTTAAGTCATACGCGAACTACCGTGATAACGCGATTCTGGCTATGCAGAAAGCGACAAGCGACGGGGAATTTGAAGATCTTATTTCACTGGAAGGTTCACTCACACGCACGTTAGATGAAGCATTTAGTATCCCAGTGCGTAAAAAAGTGGGTGAACTGACAAAGGCTGCGCAGGATATCAACCATCTTGCGGCAGATAATGCCAAACTGGGTTACTGGATGATGGCGGGCTCATTTGCCCTGGCTATTATTATGGCGATCATGGCCTACATCATGGTGCGTAATGTGATCCTCGCGCCAATCAACAGGTTGGTTGATCGTATTCAGAAGATCGCGGCGGGTGATTTGACACAGCCGCCGATGGTGATGGGACGTAATGAGATCGGCACTCTGGGGACGAATATCCAGAGCATGCAGGCGGAACTGACGGATACGGTTACGATCGTGCGCGAAGGTGCGGATTCGATCTATCAAGGATCGTCAGAAATTACGGCGGGTAACGTCGATCTCTCTTCGCGCACCGAGCAGCAGGCGGCCGCGCTGGAAGAAACCGCAGCGAGCATGGAACAGCTGACCGCGACGGTGAAACAGAACTCCGACAATGCCCATCACGCCAGCCAGCTGGCAAAAAATGCCTCTGAAAAAGCGGAGAAGGGCGGACAGATCGTGAAGAATGTGGTGGATACCATGCAGGATATTTCTACCAGTTCACGCCGTATTTCCGAAATCACGTCCGTCATTAATAGTATCGCTTTCCAGACCAATATTCTGGCGCTGAACGCGGCGGTAGAAGCCGCGCGGGCGGGTGAACAAGGGCGTGGTTTTGCCGTGGTGGCGGGTGAAGTCCGTAGTCTGGCACAGCGTAGTGCACAGGCAGCGAAAGAGATTGAAGGGCTGATTGGCGAATCGAGCAGGCTGGTGGATACCGGATCTGGGCTCGTGTCTCAGGCGGGCACAACCATGGGTGAGATTGTCCGCGCGGTTGTCAGCGTGACCGACATCATGGGTGAAATTGCTTCCGCTTCTGACGAACAGAGCCGTGGCATTGGTCAGGTGAGTCAGGCCGTGTCTGAAATGGATAGTGCGACGCAGCAGAATGCGGCGTTGGTGCAGGAAGCCTCGGCAGCAGCCGTTTCACTCGAAGAACAGGCTGCACGTCTGACGCAGGCTGTCGCGGTATTCAAACTGGCTGGCGTGGCTCAGAGACTGAAATCATCCTTGCCGAAGGCTGCGCCGCAACCGCGCTTAGCGCCAGCGATGGCCCTCGCTGGAGCCAGTAGCAAAGGTAGCGATAGTCAAAACTGGGAAACGTTCTGATTAGGTAAGTGAAGCAGTATTGGAAAGAAAAATGGCCCGCAATGCGGGCCATTTGTTTATCACGTTCGATGACGGCTTATTTAGCGATTTTCTTGTATTTGATGCGGTGTGGTTCCAGCGCATCGGCACCCAGCGTACGCTTCTTGTACTCTTCGTACTCGGTAAAGTTACCTTCGAAGAATTCCACTTTACCTTCGTCTTGATAATCCAGAATGTGCGTTGCGATACGGTCGAGGAACCAACGGTCATGCGAGATCACCATGGCACAGCCAGGGAATTCCAGCAGGGCGTTTTCCAGCGCGCGCAGGGTTTCGATATCCAGGTCGTTGGTAGGTTCATCGAGTAGCAGCACGTTGCCGCCTACCTGCAACAGCTTCGCCAGATGCAGACGGCCGCGTTCACCACCGGATAGCTCGCCAACGCGTTTGCCCTGATCAACCCCTTTAAAGTTGAAACGGCCAACGTAAGCACGGCTTGGCATTTCGGTGTTGCCGATACGCATGATGTCCTGCCCGCCAGACACTTCTTCCCAGACGGTTTTGCTGTTGTCCATCGAATCACGGAACTGGTCGACTGACGCCAGTTTCACCGTTTCACCCAGCTCAATTGTGCCGCCATCCGGCTGTTCCTGACCGGACATCATGCGGAACAGAGTCGATTTACCAGCACCGTTCGGGCCGATAATGCCGACAATTGCGCCTTTCGGTACGGAGAAAGACAGCCCGTCGATGAGCTGACGTTCGCCGTAAGACTTGCTGAGGTTGGAGACTTCCACCACTTTATCGCCGAGGCGAGCACCTGGCGGAATAAACAGTTCGTTGGTTTCGTTACGTTTCTGGTATTCGGTGTTGTTCAGCTCTTCAAAGCGTGCCAGACGTGCCTTACCTTTGGACTGACGGCCTTTCGCGCCTTGGCGCACCCACTCCAGCTCTTTCTCAATGGATTTACGGCGTGCCGCTTCCTGAGAGGCTTCCTGTGCCAGACGCTGATCTTTCTGCTCCAGCCAGGAAGAGTAGTTGCCTTCCCACGGAATACCTTCGCCACGGTCCAGCTCTAGAATCCAGCCTGCTACGTTATCGAGGAAGTAACGGTCGTGGGTAATTGCCACCACGGTGCCCTCGAAATCGTGCAGGAAGCGTTCCAGCCAGGCGACAGATTCGGCATCCAGGTGGTTGGTTGGTTCGTCGAGCAGCAGCATGTCCGGCTTTTCCAGCAGCAGACGGCACAGTGCCACACGGCGACGTTCGCCCCCGGACAGGGTGGCGATTTTCGCATCCCACTCAGGCAAACGCAGCGCATCGGCGGCGCGCTCTAGCTGGTTGTCCAGATTATGACCGTCATGCGCCTGAATGGTCTCTTCCAACCGGCCTTGTTCTGCGGCCAATTTATCGAAGTCTGCATCCGGCTCAGCATAGAGCGCATAGACTTCATCAAGACGCTTCAGTGCGGTCACGACTTCAGACACCGCTTCTTCTACGGATTCACGAACGGTGTGCTCCGTGTTTAGCTGCGGTTCCTGCGGCAAATAGCCGATTTTGATTCCAGGTTGTGGGCGAGCTTCGCCCTCGATGTCCGTATCAATGCCAGCCATAATACGCAACAGCGTTGATTTACCGGCTCCGTTCAGACCCAGCACGCCGATCTTGGCACCGGGGAAAAAACTGAGGGAGATGTTTTTCAGAATGTGACGCTTCGGCGGTACGACCTTACCGACGCGATGCATGGTATAAACATATTGAGCCACGTTGCGACTTCGCCTCTCTCTTATCTCTATGATTTGTCACCATAAGCGGGTGACCATATGTAGCACTGTGTTACCTAATACTAAATCGCCGCTAAGGAAATACCCTGGCAGCGGATCGATTATTCTAAGCGCATTACTCTAAGTATGAAGTGTAGCGGTTTTCAGCCTGCGATCCCAGCTATCCGGCGATTTGCCGTGGCCGATCTGAGACCTATGCCCGCCTGATGAATTTCAGAATCGGTTTGCGGATCGGCATATCGTTGTCTGGCATGATGTGCCACACTGGATCTGCCCGATATATCCGTCATACTTCAAGCTGCTTGTGCGTTGGCTGCCCTTACTCACCCCAGTCACTTACCTGAGTAAGCTCCTGGGGATGAAATGAGAGACATCCTGTCTCTCACCGAAGGCCAGCCTTTGGCTGGTCAAATTCGTTCCCGACGAATTTGTCATGCAGTTGCCGCCTTCACGCAACTCGAATTATTTTGGGTATAGGATAGGGGTATCGATATGATGAAGGATGCCGATAGCAAGTTCGATAACGGATGAGGTTAATGCAGGTGATAAAAGCGGGTCATTGGTGGTACGCCGTTTCGGCGATATGTCTGGCTGGGTTTTCCGGCCATGTGCTGGCGGATTCTCTGGACGAACAGCGTCAGCGCTATCAGCAGGTTAAGCAAGCATGGGACAGCAACCAGATGGACACTGTGGCGCAACTGATGCCGACACTGCGCAGTTACCCACTTTATCCTTATCTTGAATACCGTTCGCTCACGCAGGATCTGAGTCAGGTCAGTGCGACGCAGGTGAAGCAGTTTATGGCAACGCACCCGACGTTGCCGCCCGCCCGTAATCTCTCTACCAGCTTTGTGAATGAACTGGCGCGTCGTCAGGACTGGATCGGGCTGCTGGCATTTAGCCCCCAGCCGCCGAAGCCGGTCAGCGCCCGCTGTAACTTTTATTACGCCCAGTGGGCAACCGGTCAGCGTCAGGGCGTGTGGGAAGCCGCGCGTGATATCTGGCTGACAGGACGCTCGCTCCCTACCGTGTGCGATAAACTCTTCTCCGTCTGGCAGCAGGCAGGCGAACAGACACCGCTGACGGTGTTGGAACGCGCACGTCTGGCAATGGACGAAGGCAGCGGCAGTCTGGTGAGCTATCTCATCAAGCAGTTACCCGACGATTATAAAACGATGGGCGATGCGTTACTGAAACTCCAGAACGATCCGAATTCGCTGGAGAGCTTCGCCCGTACCGTTGGACCGACAGATTTTACGCGTAAAGTCACGCTGTCAGCCTTTACGCGCACGGCGCGTCAGGATGCTGATAATGCTCGTTCAATGCTGCCGGTTATTGTCCGTTTGCAGAAAATGAGTGCCGCAGATCGTCAGGCAATGGAAGAAACCATCGCCTGGCGTTTGATGGGCAACGATGCCACGCCAGAGCAGGCGCAGTGGCGGGATGACGTAGTGAGAAAGAGTACGTCGACTACGTTGCTGGAGCGCCGCGTACGTATGGCGTTGGGTGCAGGCGATCGTCAGGGGCTAACAAGCTGGATGGCGCGTTTACCGGCGGAGGCGTTACAGAAAGACGAATGGCGCTACTGGCACGCGGCGGCGCTGTTGGATCAGGGCAAACGTCAGGAAGGCGAGGCGCTATTACGCAGCCTGATGCAGGAACGTGGGTTCTATCCGATGGCGGCGGCGCAGAAACTGAACGAGCGCTACCCCATTACTATCATGACGGCGGTGAAGCCGGATCCTTCCCTGTCTCAGCTACCGGAAATCACCCGCGTGCGGGAGTTGATGTTCTGGCAGATGGATAATCTGGCGCGCAGCGAATGGGTCGGGCTGGTGGCGAATCGCAGCAAACCGCAGCAGGAAGCACTGGCTCGCTATGCGTTTGAACAGCGCTGGTCCGATTTGAGCGTACAGGCGACGATTGTCGCGAAGCTGTGGGATCATCTGGAAGAGCGCTTCCCGCTGGCCTGGAATAATGAATTCCGCCGTGAAACGCAGGGGAAAGGTATTAGCCAGAGCTATGCAATGGCGATTGCTCGTCAGGAGAGCGCCTGGAACCCGAAAGCACGTTCCCCAGTTGGTGCATCGGGCCTGATGCAGTTGATGCCCGCTACGGCGCAGCATACGGCCAAAATGAGCAATATCACGTTCTATACGAACAGCAGCCAGTTGTTCGATCCCGAAACCAATATCCTGTTAGGGACGAGCTATCTGGAGTACGTGTACCAGACATTTGGCCGTAACCGCATTCTGTCTTCCGCGGCTTATAATGCCGGGCCATCGCGTGTGAATACCTGGCTGAGAAACAGCGCTGGGCGCATCGATCCCGTTGCGTTTATCGAAAGCATTCCGTTTTCGGAAACACGGGGTTACGTGAAAAATGTGCTGGCTTATGACGTCTTCTATCGCTATTTCCTTAATCAGCCAGCTAATGTACTGACGGATGCGGAATGGCAGCGGCGTTATTGAGACGCTGCGTTGCGATCGTTGCCTGGAATTGTGTTATGCTGCCGTACTAGTTAAATAGTATGGCAGCCCGTTATGACTCCGTTATCGCTTATCGACCCAGCACTTTCTGAACAAGACAATGAGCACTGGTTACGCTTTGTCGCGCTATTGCAGCAGTCTATTGCGGAGGATCTTCAATTGCCGCTGCTTCAACTCCTGCTAACGCCGGATGAGCGTACAGCGTTGGGAACGCGGGTGCGAATTATACAGGAGCTAATGCGGGGTGAAATGAGCCAGCGTGAGCTGAAAAGCGAGTTAGGTGCGGGCATTGCGACGATTACGCGCGGTTCAAACAGTCTGAAAGCCGCGCCCCCCGCGTTAAAAAGCTGGCTGGAAGCGCAGTTGCTGTCGGCAGATAAGCCGTTGAGTGACGACGCGTAACGATTACTGTTTCGCTGTCTGAACGGGAATCTGATAGATCGGGTTATGAAACGGCACAAGTGCCAGCAGCAATGCCTGATGATACACGCTAGTGCGTGATAATTTGCCGTCGGTGAAGACGCCGATGGCACCACCTTTATGTTTAATATTCTGAACGCCCGTCAAACGCTCCATTTCATCGCCTAATTCCCGCCCTTCACGGATACCATGTAATATACTTTCTGGAAGAACCAGGCTTGCAGAACGTGATTCGCCACGCAGGTGAGCATTTTCGATCACCATCCAGGCGAAAGTCATGCTTTCTTCAATGCCTGCTTCGACACCGACCCAAAAATCGGCTTCTGGACGCACCTGGCGTGCCATCATGACGCGGTTTCTGGCGCCCGTACGGGTTTCGAGAGAGCCAAGAGGCTGGCGCGGGACACCACTGTCGACGTCAACGCCTTCGATGCGGCAGTTTTCTGCACCAAAGACATCGGTGAATGCCAGAGTAATAGCCTTAATCTTTGCCGGGTTGGTAGTTGCAGCAACAACGTGATACATAACAGTTTCGTACCTTTAGTTAATTTGACGCAGTATAACGGAAAATAACCATGTTACAGGTATATCTTGTTCGCCACGGCGAAACGGAATGGAATGTGGCTCGACGTATTCAAGGTCAATCGGACAGTGCGCTGACGCCAAGAGGTGAGCAACAGGCACAGCAAGTTGCTGGACGAATCAGGACGTTAGGGATTACGCATATTTTTACCAGCGATCTCGGAAGAACGCGTCAGACGACAGAAATCATCGCTAAATCTTGTGGTGATTGCCAGATAATCCTGGAGCCCGGGTTACGTGAATTGAACATGGGCGTCTTAGAAGCCCGCGATTTGGATTCGCTGACCGACGGGGAAGAAAAATGGCGTAAAGGGCTGGTGGATGGCACGCCCGATGGCCGCATCCCGGAAGGCGAATCGATGGCTGATGTGGCATTGCGCATGCACGGTGTTCTGGAACGTTGTCTGGCGTTGCCAGCGGGAAGTCGTCCTTTGCTGGTTAGCCACGGGATGGCGCTGGGGTGCTTGCTGAGTACGGTTCTGGGGTTACCCGCATCGGCTGAACGGCGCTTGCGTCTGCGCAACTGTTCCCTGTCGCGCATTGATTATCAGCAAAGCCCGTGGCTAGCACCCGGATGGGTGGTGGAAACGGCCGGAGATATTTCGCATTTGGATATTCCGGCACTGGATGAGTTACAGCGCTGAGAGCGGTTCGGTATGTTGGATGGGGATAAAATACTCGCAGCGGATGATAGCGGGTATTTCCCCGTCTGTATCGCGGCTAGGGTGAAAACGCTCGGCATCAAACCCTTTGCGGCGCGTGAGCTGGAAGGTCGGCAGACAGGTGTCATACAGGCTGATAATAAAATCCTGTAGCTCGTCATTTGGCCCTTCAAAAACAAACATCGCGTAGTCGCCGCCTGGTAGCGTGATGGGTTCGCCAGTGTGGACGTCATCGGGCAGATACTGTGGCTCCAGCGCGGTGGTGTAGAGCACTTCGTGCTCGTCGTCTTTCTCTTTACTCGGCTGTGAATGATGCAACCCGTAAAGTACAGGAGGAACGGAGCAGGTCTCTCCTAAAAACTGACGCCAATAGTGGACGCGAATTTCCGTACGGAAGTTACAAATCTGCTCCAGACGGCAGTTATAGGTTTGTGTTAGCCCAAGCAGCTGCGTCTCTGGCAGCGTGATAAACTGCGGCTGCGGCAGGGTAAATGCACCAAGCCGGATCGGCGGACGAATGCCGAAAGTATTCCAATTATCGGAACGACGATAAGACGCTGGCGTTTGGGCAAACTGCTTTTTAAACGCGCGGGTAAAGGTCTGTTGCGAATCGAAACGGTATTGCAGGGCAATATCAAGGATAGGGCGACTGGTCAGGCAGAGAGCAACCGCCGCTTTGGTCAATCTCCGCGCTCGGATATATGAACCAATGGCATGGCCCGTCACATCTTTGAACATTCTTTGCAGATGCCACTTGGAATAACCCGCTTTCGCCGCCACATTATCGAGTGATAGCGGCTGGTCGAGATGGCTTTCCAGCCAGTTAAGCAAGTCACGTATGATACCGGCTTGATCCATAATCTTCCTCATCAAACACATTGAGCGCGAGCGTATTGAGATCCCGCATCATAGCAATATTTTCACTTTGGTACTGCCGAAGATTTTTGAAAATGTTCCGCAGGTAATTTGGATAAGGAGGGAGATTATAGTGGTTTATTTTGCTCATCCCCTTTTTAATTGTGGTTATTAATCGTTTGTTATGAATTGTCACAGGACCTGAAATATGAATATAAAGCGCATCATGGGAGCGGGTCTGCTATTGCTATCTACCGCCAGCGTTGTCAGTGCGGAAGAAGTTGGATCTGTCGATACGGTCTTTAAGCTACTGGGGCCAGATCATAAGATCGTAGTGGAAGCGTTTGACGATCCGGATGTATCCAATGTGACCTGCTACATTAGCCGAGCCAAAACAGGCGGAATCAAGGGCGGGTTAGGGCTGGCGGAGGACACGGCGGACGCCGCGATTTCCTGTCAGCAGGTTGGGACGATTACGCTGTCCGATAAAATCAAAAACGGTGGCGATCGCGGCTCCGTGGTATTCCAGAAAAGAACATCGCTGGTTTTCAAGAAGTTGCAGGTCGTTCGGTTTTACGATCAAAAGCGTAATTCGCTGATCTATCTCGCTTACTCTGATCGCTTAGTCGATGGTTCGCCGAAGAATGCGTTAAGCGCGGTGCCGGTTATGCCGTGGGGAAAGAGTGAATAACGTACGGTAAGAAGGGAAAACAGCCGGAACAGAAGCCTGTTCCGGCTGAGGGAATTAATTTTCCAGATCGCCGCAGAAGCGGTAACCTTCGCCGTGGATCGTCGCGATGATTTCTGGCGTATCAGCTGTGGATTCAAAGTGCTTGCGGATACGACGGATGGTGACGTCAACGGTACGGTCGTGTGGCTTAAGCTCACGACCCGTCATTTTCTTCAGCAATTCTGCACGAGACTGAATCTTGCCCGGATTTTCACAGAAGTGCAGCATGGCGCGGAATTCACTGCGCGGCAGCTTGTATTGTTCGCCAGCCGGGCTAATCAGAGAACGGCTATTGATGTCCAGTTCCCAGCCGTTGAAGCGATAGCTTTCCACCAGACGACGCTCTTCGGTACCACTGCCCAGATTCATGGTACGTGACAGCAGGTTACGTGCGCGGATCGTCAGTTCACGTGGGTTGAACGGTTTGGTTATGTAGTCATCCGCACCGATTTCCAGACCGAGGATCTTATCGACTTCATTGTCGCGGCCGGTGAGGAACATCAAGGCAACGGTGGCTTGCTCGCGCAGTTCACGTGCCAGCAACAGGCCGTTCTTTCCTGGCAGGTTGATGTCCATGATCACCAGATTGATGTCATTCTCGGACAAAATGTGGTGCATTTCTGCGCCATCAGTGGCTTCGTGAACAACGTATCCTTCCGCCTCAAAAATGCTTTTGAGGGTATTACGAGTTACTAGCTCGTCTTCAACAATAAGAATGTGCGGCGTCTGCATGTTTGCTACCTAAAATTGCCAACTTAAATTATAGAAATCGGAAGTACAGAAGTCGCTGTCATACCCTGCTGGCCCGCTGGCTACAACGCCAGTTATTCCGGGTATTTCCCTGGAGCTTACCGAGGTAAACTACGCTCTCGCTCAACGTCAGACTCAAGTACGTAAATGCGTTACTGGTGTTCATTCTCTACCCGCTTAGAGGTACTGCTAGCGGGTGAGCGTGGCGCTAATTTAACTGCGCTCAAAGTGGCGCACAGTTTAACCTTATTAACAGCAACATAACAGTAAGCACAGATTTTGCCTGCTGATAAATCTACGGTTCTGTTGACATATATCAAATTTCATTTTAGCACGTTAACTATTTTGTGATAAACACTTATAGGATTGCCAGTTTACGTCACAATTTAGCACTTTTTATGAACGATTTAGCATAGCAAATGCCAATAATCATAATTGGCGCTACACAGTCGCTGGTACTTTTATAACTTATTGAAATAAAATAATTTACCTTATTTTTCTTAGGGTTTTATCTTCCCGCCCATTTTTTTGACTCACCGATGTTTCCTACCGAAGGCTACGTTGATGCCGGAAATGTTGTTGGTTTATTGTTAACTTCTCACCGTGATGCTCAACAAGTTATCGTTATCAATAAATCGTAGTCATCAATAAATTGTTATCGATTACAGGGCCTCGTTGTTTGGCGAACAGATAAACTATTGCCAAAACGCATGTAACCCATACTGAGGAGTCTATGCAGTTTCATATTATTTTGGTTGAGCCCGCTCGGGCTGAAAATGTAGGGGCGGCAGCTCGTGCGATGAAAACGATGGGGTTCAGCAGCTTGCGTATTGTCGGTAGCACGGTACATCAAGAGCCCGCAGCCCGCTGGGTGGCGCACGGTTCAGGGGATATTCTGGATAACGTGCAGGTGTTTTCCACGCTGGCTGAAGCACTGACAGATGTCGATTTTACGGTCGCGACCACCGCGCGTAGCCGGGCGAAGTATCGCTATTACTGCACGCCAGCGGAACTGACCGGCGTATTGCAGGAGAAGGTTCAATGGATGGCTTCTGCGGCGCTGGTGTTTGGTCGGGAAGATGTTGGCCTGACGAATGAAGAACTCGAACTGGCGGATGTGCTGACCGGCGTGCCGATGAAAGCGGATTACCCCTCACTGAATCTTGGTCAGGCGGTGATGGTGTACTGTTACCAACTGGCTGAACTCATGCAGGTCAAACCGGAAGCGACACAACCAGCGGTGGTGGGGCAGCTGTCGGCGCTGCGCGATCGTATGGATCGGCTACTGGTTAATCTGGCGGTTGAGGATGATGAAAAACTGCGGGACTGGCTGCATCAGCGGCTAGGGCGTTTAGAGCAACGTGATACGGCGATGCTCCATCGGTTGCTACACGACATTGAAAAAAGGTTGCCGAAATAAGATAGCAGAGATGGCTTTTTTGGTAGTCGAACATCTTGGACTGCGTATTTTGACAACGGTTTGTCCGGCTTATTCCTGTTTAGGCAGTGGGTTGCGCGGCATGAATTTTTCGTTAGACGAGAAGAAAAAAAAGAAATCCGTTGACTTCAAAGGGCGATTGGCCTAACTAATAGGGCAGATAACTCTACTTCTAATGAGATTCGATTTTAGCATGCGCACTATCAGCCTAATCACCACGATTATTACCATCACCGATACAACCAGTAACGGTGCGGGCTGACGCATATAAAGATTCCAGAAAAAGCCCGCACCGAACAGTGCGGGCTTTTTTTTTATGGCAGGTTATCCAATAACGCCGTCTGTAAGCGGCATACAAAAAACGCTTTCGGCGTTTGGTTGGCAGAAATTCAGGAGAACAGATAAAAATGCGAGTGTTGAAATTTGGCGGGACTTCAGTAGCGAATGCGGAGCGTTTTGCACGCGTTGCCGACATCATCGAAAACAATGCGCGCCAGGGACAGGTGGCTACCGTATTGTCTGCGCCGGCGAAAATTACCAACCATTTGGTTGCCATGATTGAGAAAACCGTCGCCGGACAAGATATCTTGCCGCATTTAAACGACGCCGAAACGATCTTTTCTTCATTACTGCAAGGACTTGCCGCATCTCAACCCGGTTTTGACCATGCCCGTCTGAAGGCATTCGTGGATCAGGAATTTGCACAGCTGAAACACGTTCTGCACGGCATCGCGCTGCTGGGCCAGTGCCCTGACAGCGTGAACGCTGCGATCATCTGCCGGGGAGAGAAGCTGTCTATCGCCATCATGGAAGCGGTCTTTCAGGCGCGCGGCTATGGGGTCTCCGTTATCAATCCGGTCGAGAAACTGCTGGCGCAGGGACACTATCTTGAATCCACAGTGGATATCACTGAATCGACCCGCCGCATCGCTGAAAGCGCTATCCCGAAAGATCATGTGATCCTGATGGCGGGCTTTACTGCCGGTAACGACAAAGGCGAACTGGTGGTGCTGGGCCGTAATGGTTCTGACTATTCCGCTGCGGTGCTGGCTGCGTGTTTGCGTGCCGACTGTTGTGAGATTTGGACTGATGTGGACGGCGTTTATACCTGCGATCCGCGTCAGGTGCCGGACGCTCGATTATTGAAATCGATGTCCTATCAGGAGGCGATGGAGCTGTCCTATTTCGGCGCCAAAGTCCTCCACCCTCGCACCATTGCTCCTATCGCCCAGTTCCAAATTCCCTGCCTCATCAAAAATACCGAAAATCCTCAGGCTCCCGGCACGCTCATCGGCATGGATAGCACGGATACCCAGTATCCAGTGAAAGGCATCACCAACCTGAACAACATGGCGATGGTTAACGTATCTGGCCCTGGCATGAAAGGCATGGTCGGCATGGCAGCGCGTGTGTTTGCTGCGATGTCGCGCGCGGGTATCTCTGTTGTTCTGATTACGCAATCATCTTCCGAATACAGCATCAGCTTCTGCGTATCGCAAAACGAGCTGGCGCGCGCCAGAAAAACGCTGGAAGACGAATTCTATCTGGAACTGAAAGAAGGCGTGTTAGAGCCGCTGGATGTGATGGAGCGTCTGGCCATCATCTCTGTGGTGGGCGATGGTATGCGTACGCTGCGTGGTCTGTCTGCACGTCTGTTCTCGGCATTGGCGACAGCAAATATCAATATCGTGGCTATCGCGCAGGGCTCGTCTGAGCGCTCTATCTCCGTCGTGGTGAACAACGATGTCGCCACCACTGGCGTACGTGTTGCCCACCAGATGCTGTTTAACACCGATCAGGTTATCGACGTATTTGTTATCGGCGTCGGCGGTGTGGGTGGCGCACTGCTGGATCAGATCCACCGTCAACAGCCGTGGCTGAAAGACAAGCATATCGACCTGCGCGTGTGTGGCATCGCCAACTCCAAAGCGATGCTGACCAATATTAACGGCATCTCGATGGAAAACTGGCATGAAGAGCTGGGTAAAGCCCGCGAGCCGTTTAATCTGGGTCGTCTGATCCGTCTGGTTAAAGAATACCATCTGCTGAACCCGGTGATCGTTGACTGTACCTCGAATCAGGCTGTGGCCGATCAGTACGTGGATTTCCTGGCCGATGGTTTCCATGTCGTAACGCCAAACAAGAAAGCCAACACGGGGTCGATGAACTATTATCACCAACTGCGCAGTGCCGCAGCAAAATCCCGTCGCCGTTTCCTGTATGACACCAACGTCGGTGCCGGTTTGCCAGTGATTGAGAACCTGCAAAACCTGCTGAATGCGGGTGATGAACTGATTCGCTTTACCGGAATTCTCTCTGGCTCGCTATCCTTTATTTTCGGTAAACTCGATGAAGGCATGTCGCTGTCTGAAGCGACCACGCAGGCGAAAGAAAAAGGCTATACCGAACCCGATCCGCGTGACGATCTGTCCGGTATGGACGTGGCGCGTAAGTTGCTGATTCTAGCGCGTGAAGCGGGTTATCAGCTGGAGCTGGGCGATATTGAGGTGGAATCCGTTCTGCCTGCCAGCTTTGATGCTTCCGGCGATGTCGCTAGCTTCATGCAACGCCTGCCGTCGGCAGACGATGAGTTTGCTAGCCGTGTTGCACAAGCGCGTGATGAAGGTAAAGTGTTGCGCTATGTCGGCGTGATTGAAGAAGGCCGCTGTAAGGTCAAGATCAGTGCCGTTGGCGGCAACGATCCGCTGTTTAAAGTCAAAGATGGCGAGAATGCGTTGGCATTCTACAGCCGTTATTATCAGCCACTGCCGCTCGTGTTGCGCGGTTATGGCGCGGGTAACGATGTTACCGCTGCTGGTGTGTTCGCAGATTTGCTGCGCACCTTGTCATGGAAGTTGGGAGCATAATTATGGTTAAGGTATATGCACCTGCATCAATCGGTAACGTCAGCGTCGGGTTTGATGTGCTGGGTGCGGCTGTCTCGCCGGTAGACGGTTCACTGCTGGGGGATTGCGTCTCTGTTGAAGCCGCCGATCTGTTCAGCCTGCGTAATGAAGGGCGTTTTGTTAGCAAGCTGCCGGACAACCCGAAAGAAAACATTGTGTATCAATGTTGGGAACTGTTCTGTCAGGAAATTGGCAAAACCGTGCCGGTGGCGATGACGCTCGAAAAGAATATGCCGATTGGTTCAGGGCTCGGTTCCAGCGCCTGTTCTGTCGTTGCCGGGCTGATGGCGATGAACGAATTTTGCGGTAAACCGCTGGATGATAACCGTCTGCTGACGCTGATGGGTGAGCTGGAAGGGCGCATTTCCGGCAGCGTTCACTACGATAACGTTGCCCCGTGTTTTCTCGGCGGCGTCCAACTGATGCTGGAAGAAAACGGCATCATCAGCCAGCCTGTGCCGTCGTTCGATGACTGGCTGTGGGTCATGGCGTATCCGGGGATTAAAGTCTCCACTGCTGAAGCGCGCGCGATTCTGCCGGCGCAATATCGTCGTCAGGATTGCATCAGCCACGGCCGTTATCTGGCGGGCTTTATCCACGCTTGCCATACCGGACAGGCAGCGCTGGCGGCAAAACTGATGAAGGATGTCATCGCGGAACCTTATCGGACGAAACTGCTGCCCGGCTTTGCTGCCGCTCGCCAGGCTGCTGAAGATATCGGGGCGCTGGCCTGCGGTATTTCCGGCTCTGGCCCAACGTTATTCTCCGTCTGCAACGACATGGCGAGCGCACAGCGTCTGGCCGACTGGCTGCGGGATAACTATTTGCAGAACGATGAAGGTTTTGTTCATATTTGCCGTCTTGATACGACTGGCGCACGACAACTGGGATAACGCATGAAACTGTACAACCTTAAAGATCATAACGAGCAGGTCAGTTTTGCTCAGGCTATCAAGCAAGGGCTGGGTAGCCAGCAAGGGCTGTTCTTCCCGCTGGAACTGCCGGAATTTGAGCGCACTGAGATCGATGCGCTGTTGGATCTGGATTTTGTGACCCGCAGTAGCCGCATTCTGTCCGCCTATATCGGCGATGAAATTGCGACCGAAACGGTGTTTGAGCGTGTGAAAGCGGCCTTTGCATTCCCGGCTCCGGTTGCGCCAGTTGCGGAAGATATCGCTGCACTGGAGCTGTTCCACGGCCCGACGCTGGCCTTTAAAGACTTCGGCGGCCGCTTTATGGCGCAAATGCTGACCGAAGTGTCTGGCGACGAGAAAATTACCATTCTGACGGCGACCTCTGGCGACACTGGTGCTGCTGTGGCGCACGCCTTTTACGGTCTGGAAAATGTCCGTGTCGTGATTTTGTATCCGCAGGGCAAGATCAGCCCGTTGCAGGAAAAACTGTTCTGTACGCTGGGCGGCAACATTCACACCATCGCTATCGATAGCGATTTCGATGCCTGTCAGGCGTTGGTGAAAAAGGCGTTTGATGATGAAGAACTGAAAAAGGCGATTGGCCTGAACTCAGCAAACTCCATCAACATCAGCCGTCTGCTGGCGCAAATTTGCTACTACTTTGAAGCCGTTGCACAACTGCCGCAGGAAGCCCGTAACCAACTGGTGGTTTCTGTACCGAGCGGTAATTTTGGCGATCTGACCGCCGGTCTGCTGGCAAAATCGCTGGGTCTGCCGATTAAGCGCTTCATCGCGGCGACTAACGCCAATGACACGGTGCCGCGCTTCCTGAGCAATGGTAACTGGGAACCGCATAAAACGGTGGCAACGTTATCCAACGCGATGGACGTCAGCCAGCCGAACAACTGGCCGCGTGTGGAAGAGCTGTTCCGCCGTAAGAACTGGCAGTTGAAAACGCTGGGCTTTGGCGCGGTGAGCGATGAGACTACGAAAGAAACTATGCATGAGCTGGATGCGTTAGGCTATCTCTCTGAGCCGCACGCTGCGATTGCTTACCGTCTGCTGCGCGATCAGCTGCAAGCCGGTGAGTTCGGCCTGTTCCTGGGCACGGCGCACCCGGCGAAATTCAAGGAAAGCGTAGAAGACATTCTTGGCAAAAAGCTGGATCTGCCAGAAGCGCTGGCTGAGCGTGCCGATCTGGATCTGCTGTCGCACAACTTCCCGGATGATTTCGCGAAGCTGCGTGAGTTCCTGATGTCACTGCCGGAATAAGATAGCTGACGAACCTATTTGCTAAACGGAAACGGTAGTAACGGAATAGAAGAGTAAAGCGTTTGCGCCATGGACAAAAGCGTCAGGAACGCTTTTGAACGTCGCTAGCGACTGCCCTGAAAGGGTGAATCTCAGGGATGAGATTCATATCTGCGCAATCCGAGCGTACAGGGATGTATTTACAGCGTCTTGACGATCTATCCGTTACTACCGCTCGACGACCTTTGTCAGCAATCTCGTATTCTCTTCTTTACCTATCGTACTACCTTGTTTACTGTTCGTGGCGCTTAAACACCAGCTCGTCACTCGAAGAGTCTGCTGCCTCGAAGAAGTAACCTTCCAGATTAAACGCTTTCAACTGATCCGGCTGCGTCAGACGGTTTTGAATAATGAAACGGCTCATTAGGCCGCGCGCTTTCTTGGCGTAGAAACTGATTACCTTGAACTTACCGTTTTTCTCATCCAAGAAGACGGGTTTGATCAGACGGGCATTGAGCTTTTTCGGTTTAACGGCTTTAAAATATTCGTCCGATGCCAGATTAACCAGCACATCATCGCCTTGATCGCGCAACGCTTGATTCAGCTTTTCAGTAATGGTGGCGCCCCAGAAACTGTAGAGATCTTTACCAACTTTGTTTTCCAGCTTAGTGCCCATTTCCAACCGATATGGCTGCATCAAATCCAGCGGACGCAACACGCCATACAGGCCTGACAGCATACGCAGATGCTGCTGGGCAAAATCGAAGTCATCCTCGCTGAAATCTTCTGCGGCCAATCCGGTATAAACGTCGCCCTTAAACGCCAGCAGCGCCTGACGCGCGTTTTCCGGCGTGAAATCCGGCTGCCAATCGCTAAAGCGGCCTGCGTTTAGATCAGCCAGTTTATCGCTGATGCTCATCAAAGAACCGATCTGTGCTGGCGTCAGTTTTTTACACACATCAATCAACTGGCTGGAATAGTCCAGAAGTTCCGGCTGCGTATAACGCGTCGTTGCCAAAGGACTGGTGTAGTCGAGCGTTTTTGCGGGTGAAATAGTAATAAGCATGCGCCATGTCCTGTCGGTCTGATTTCTGATGACCCTACTATAGCAAGAACATCGTAAGAAAACGGCGATAGCTATAATACGCTTCGTCTTTCACGCCTCAGCGCGTTCGTGAAGGGGAAAATATGGCGTCTTATCGGCGTGTAACCGTTGTTGCAGGGACGAGTGGGAAAAGGCTGGCTTGCACGGGAAAGTGCGCGTGTTATTATCAGATTTCGGCGCAAAACAGACGGCCACCAGATTAGATAACAAGTCGATTCATATACGAGCTATTTTCATTCACGAGCACCACGTATAAACAACGAGACATGCCAACATGACGGATAAACTGACTTCCCTACGCCAACTGACCACGGTTGTAGCTGATACCGGCGATATTGCGGCAATGAAACTGTACCAACCGCAAGATGCGACCACGAACCCTTCACTGATTCTGAACGCTGCGCAAATTCCTGAATACCGCAAGCTTATCGACGAGGCTATTGCTTGGGCGCGTGAGCAGAGCAGCGATCGCAAACAGCAGGTCGTGGATGCCACGGATAAACTGGCGGTCAATATCGGTCTCGAAATTTTAAAATTGATCCCCGGCCGCATCTCCACAGAAGTGGATGCGCGTTTGTCTTATGACACCGAAGCCAGCGTGGCGAAGGCAAAACACCTGATCAAGCTGTACAACGACGCAGGCATCAGCAACGAACGTATCCTGATTAAACTGGCTTCAACCTGGCAGGGCATCCGCGCGGCGGAGCAGCTGGAAAAAGAAGGCATCAACTGTAACCTGACGCTGCTGTTCTCCTTTGCACAGGCGCGCGCTTGTGCTGAAGCGGGCGTGTTCCTGATTTCCCCGTTCGTTGGCCGTATTCTTGACTGGTACAAAGCCAATGGCGATAAGAAAGAATTTGCGCCGCATGAAGATCCGGGCGTGGTTTCCGTTAGCGAAATCTACGACTACTACAAAGAGCATGGCTATGAAACGGTCGTGATGGGCGCGAGCTTCCGTAACGTCGGTGAGATTCTGGAACTGGCCGGGTGTGACCGTCTGACGATTGCACCAGCCCTGCTGAAAGAGCTGTCAGAAAGCGAAGGTGAAGTGGTTCGCAAGCTGTCTTACGTCGGTGACGTGAAAGTTCGTCCGGCGAAAATGACAGAAGCTGAGTTCTACTGGCAGCACAACCAGGATCCAATGGCGATTGATAAACTGGCCGACGGGATTCGTAAGTTTGCTATCGACCAGGAAAAACTGGAAAAGATGATCGCAGATTTACTGTAAGCATTTTGCTGATGAAAATAGCCGGGATGCCCGGCTATTTTTTTGTCTGCGATTTGGCGTTGTGGCGGGAATAGGCCTATTTTGCCGTCGCGTTACGGGTTTTCTTCGCGATATAAAGATTATCATCGGCACGCTTCATCACTTCGATTAAATCTTCTCCAGTGATATGGTATTCAACCAGCCCGATGCTGACCGTCAGCCTGATTTTGCCCGCGGCGGTTTCACAAGGCGTGTTGCTAACACGCTCTCTGGCTTTATCCACGATGGTATACGCATCGTCTAATCCGGTATTCGGTAACACGATGGCGAACTCATCGCCGCCAATACGGCCAAAAATATCTTCGCGGCGAAATGATTTTTTGAAGGTGTCGGCGACAAACTTCAAGGCATCGTCACCGACGCTATGACCGAAGCTATCATTCACCTGCTTAAAGTAGTCGATGTCGATCAGAATGACGCTAACGGGGCGCTTGGTCAGATTGGCGATACTAAAGGCTTTATTTGCGGCCAGAAAGAACGCGTCTCGCCGTAAATAGCCCGTGAGATCGTCATACCGCGCGATGATGGGTAATTCTACCAAATATTTTTTCGTCAGTAGCGACAGTAGGCTGCCTAAAAAGGCGCAAAGTAACACGATACTCAGGGTGGCAATCGCGGAACCAAGAGACTGCAAGTTCTCAAAAAATGAAGGTTGCTTTGTTTCAGCAGAGGTTCTGATCCGAATACCTAATAATTCATCCGTGGGGGAGAGTACAGGAAATATTACAGTGAGAGTGCCTTTCCCTGCGTATTCCCCAATCGATGGGAGTTTATTCTGGCAAATACGGATAACCGCCATATCATTAAATGTCAGATCGGATGAAGATAATCGATTAATACACTCGCTACGCACGTCACGCGTATTAAATACAAATGTTCTCATCCGTGCTGAGACGTAGTTGCCCGTTTTTCGGATGACATCACTCTCCGTAACCTCTCCTCCGGTATTATAGGATTCATACGTCTTGATGGTGATGTCCAGGTTCTGTCGTTCTACTTTCCAGGCGCTCTTATTCGCTTCATGCATAAGAAAAATAGTGATGAAAAAGGAAATCAATCCGAACAGGAAGAAGGATGAGGTAGGGTGTGAAAACAATTTTAATATCTTATACTTAAGATCGTTCATGGCGACTTCCTTGATAGGGCTTTTTTACTTATTGTGGTACTAAAGAAGTGCTTTAATTTTATCATATTATTTGATTTAACGTGATGTTCTGTCGTGGTAGGTATCATCCTTTTTCTCTTTAATCTATCGGCTTATTTCATCTGCTCTTAATAGGTAAGCGATCTTTTTTATTCGCCAACTATTCTTAAATTTTAATTGCATAGCGTTATTATTAATTTCAGTAATCCCCTGGTTTTTTTGAGACGCTATTTAATAATTATTATCAAATGTCATGCCGCACTCGACGTGAAATAACGAACAGCGTGCGAATTTCCTCATGAGAGCTAATTGTTTGCTAAAAACCGTCAATATCCTGATAAAATTGGTGTTTTGTTTAAACTGAGGTGCTTATGAACGTATTGCGTATTGGCTTGGTCTCCGTATCCGATCGCGCTTCCGGCGGGGTTTATCAGGATAAAGGCATCCCGGAATTGGAATCCTGGCTCCGCAGCGCCCTGACCACGCCTTTTGAAGTGGAAACCCGACTTGTGCCGGATGAACAGCCGATGATTGAACAAACGCTGTGTGAGCTGGTTGATGAACGCGGCTGTCATCTGGTGCTGACAACTGGGGGAACGGGGCCAGCGCGTCGTGATGTCACGCCGGATGCCACGATGGCTATTGCCGATCGAGAAATGCCGGGGTTTGGTGAGCAAATGCGGCAGATCAGCCTGCGCTTCGTTCCTACCGCGATCCTTTCCCGTCAGGTAGGCGTGCTGCGTAAACAGGCGCTGATTCTTAATCTGCCGGGACAACCTAAGGCGATTAAGGAAACGCTAGAAGGCTTAAAAGATGCCGACGGCAAGGTGGTTGTGGCCGGTATTTTTGCCAGCGTACCGTATTGTATCCAGCTGCTGGAAGGCCCTTACATCGAAACTAATGCGGATGTAGTAGCAGCTTTTCGCCCTAAAAATGCCGTGCGCGAAATAAAAGACTGAAGTTAGCCGATTTGAAACATAAGATTCAGCTTTGCTGGTGTATAAAAATTTTGCCGCTATAGTAATTTCTACTTTACACACTGCGGTGACGTTCTTCTTTTCTCACTCTGGCAATGCACGGTAACTTATGACTCAGAATCAACACGCCCATCCTCGCCGGTTGAACCGGCAGGACTACAAAACGCTGTCTCTGGCTGCGCTGGGTGGCGCGTTAGAGTTTTACGATTTTATTATTTTCGTCTTCTTTGCCGCCGTGATTGGCGATCTCTTCTTCCCACCAGATATTCCTGAATGGCTACGACAGGTTCAGACGTTCGGTATTTTCGCCGCAGGCTATCTGGCTCGCCCGCTTGGGGGCATCATCATGGCCCACTTTGGCGACAAGAGTGGACGTAAGAAAATGTTCAGCCTGAGCATATTGCTGATGGCACTACCAACGCTGGCAATGGGCTTGCTGCCGACCTATGAAGCCATTGGTATTGCGGCACCGCTTTTACTGCTGTTAATGCGCGTGCTGCAAGGGGCGGCAATCGGTGGTGAAGTCCCCGGCGCATGGGTCTTCGTTGCGGAGCATGTGCCGCGCGCCCGTATTGGATTTGCCTGCGGTACGCTGACTGCCGGCTTGACGATGGGGATTTTGCTAGGCTCGTTGATCGCAACGTTGCTGAATACGGTGCTGACGCCAGAGCAGATGTCTGGTGGCGGCTGGCGGCTGCCGTTCTTCATTGGTGGGGTATTCGGCCTTATCGCCATGTATCTGCGCCGCTGGTTGCAGGAAACCCCCATCTTTATGGAAATGCGTGAGCAGAAAAAGCTTGCAGAAGAGCTGCCGCTGAAATCTGTCGTCTTAAATCATAAACGTGCGGTTGTGGTTTCAATGCTGCTGACCTGGCTGCTGTCTGCGTGCATCGTCGTCGTTATTCTGATGGCTCCGACCTATCTGCAAAAAGTCCACGGCATTCCTGCTGCGCTGGCATTGCAGGCGAACTGTCTGGCAACGATTGCGCTGATGGTGGGCTGTGTCGGCGCGGGGCTGTTGGTTGACCGCTTCGGTGCCAGCAAGCTATTTATTGTGGGTAGTCTGTCGCTGGCCGCATGCAGCTGGTTCTTTTATAGCTCGGCAGCAAGCAGTACGACGTTGCTCTTTGTCAGCTATGCGATTGTTGGGCTTAGCGTGGGTGTGGTGGGCGGTGTGCCTTATGTCATGGTGCGAGCGTTTCCGGCTGCGGTGCGGTTCTCAGGGATTTCTTTTTCCTACAACGTTTCCTATGCCATTTTCGGTGGCCTGACGCCTGTCTTCGTGACGCTGATTATGAAGGCGACGCCGATGGCTCCGGCCTTCTATGTCCTGACGTTGGCCGCTGTGGGATTGCTGTTGGGGGTTTATTTGCAGCGCGATCTGGATGCTGACTCGCAGGTTTCGGCCGATAGCGAGGCGCGCGATCGTTCGCCCGTCGAAGTTTAAGCACGCTTTTCTCAAAAAATAGCGCGTCATCAAAAACAAACGAGCCCTGTCAATCTGACAGGGCTCGTTAGCATGTAAAGCAGGATTGGTCGGTGCTGGGGCGTCAGAACTTAGTGAGACGCGCCACATGAACCAATTGGCAGTACGGTGCGGCCAAACTTCTCGTTCAGCACTTCAGCCATTGCCAGATAAATCGCGCTAGCGCCACAGATGATGCCTTCGTAACCCGCGAAGGTCAGCAGAGCGTGGTTGCCGGTAAAGTTACCCACAGCCAGCAGAGCAAACAGCACGGTCAGGCTACCGAAAACAAATTGCAGTGCGCGGTTGGTACCGAAGGTGCCGAAGAACATAAACAGTGTGAAGACGCCCCACAGGCCAAGGAATACGCCAAGGAACTGAGCGTCGCTGGCTTCCGCCAGACCCATTTTTGGCAGCATGAGAATGGCAACCAGCGTCAGCCAGAATGCGCCATAAGACGTAAACGCCGTCACGCCAAACGTATTCCCTTTTTTATATTCCAGCAGGCCAGCCAGAATTTGGGCAATACCGCCGTAGAAGATACCCATGCTGAGAATGATGGAAGAAAGTGGGAAAAAGCCTGCGTTGTGCAGGTTCAACAGAATAGTGGTCATCCCGAAGCCCATCAGTCCTAATGGACCAGGATTTGCCAACGTGTTCGTGCTCATAAATCCTCTGCAATAACAGATTATTAATAGTCCCTTCGCGTCGGGCGCGGCATTAAGGTTAGCGAATGCGCCAATCACGTTGGGATAGGTGTCGTTTAGGTGTTATTGCCCGCCATTGTGTAGGGAAATGTTCCCATTTCTGCGGCGGGCGCGGCATCATATCGGGCGTTTGGAACGGACACAACATGGGGAAGGCAGAATAGTTTGATCGTACGAGGGATAAAGGTCATTTTTTTTCATCTTCCCCCCTTGATGATAGAAATGTTGGCCCCATCTTATTTGCAACCGAAACAGTTTGACCTGCCGCAAAGGCGTGTGTCGGGCCGTTACATCGGTGGTTAGCATGAAAATGAAACGTGTGCTGCTGATGAAAAACGAGGGTGTGTTGTTAGAAAACGAGAAATCTTGTTGAAAAACGACATTTCGCCCGCACAGTAGGTTTAACCACCATACCGAATATGACTTTTTAGTGGAGATGTTTAGATGGGTAAGATTATTGGTATCGACCTGGGTACAACCAACTCTTGTGTCGCGATTATTGACGGTACTCAGGTAAAAGTACTGGAAAATAGCGAAGGCGATCGCACCACGCCTTCAATCATTGCTTATACGCAAGACGGTGAAACTCTGGTTGGCCAACCGGCTAAACGTCAGGCAGTGACCAACCCGAAAAATACACTGTTTGCTATCAAGCGTCTGATTGGCCGTCGTTTTAAAGACGAAGAAGTTCAGCGCGATGCCAACATCATGCCGTACAAAATCATCGCGGCAGATAATGGCGATGCATGGCTGGAAGTGAAAGATCAGAAAATGGCTCCGCCGCAGATTTCAGCTGAAGTGCTGAAAAAAATGAAGAAAACGGCGGAAGACTATTTGGGTGAGACCATCACCGAAGCGGTTATCACCGTACCAGCTTACTTCAACGATGCGCAGCGTCAGGCAACGAAAGATGCCGGCCGTATCGCGGGTCTGGAAGTCAAACGTATCATCAACGAACCGACAGCGGCAGCGCTGGCGTACGGTCTGGATAAAGAAGTTGGCAACCGTACTATCGCGGTTTACGACCTGGGCGGCGGTACGTTCGATATTTCCATTATCGAAATCGACGAAGTTGATGGCGAGAAAACCTTCGAAGTGCTGGCAACCAACGGTGACACTCACCTGGGTGGTGAAGACTTCGATAGCCGCATGATCAACTATCTGGTTGACGAATTTAAGAAAGAGCAAGGTTTCGACCTGCGCAACGATCCGCTGGCAATGCAGCGTCTGAAAGAAGCTGCAGAAAAAGCCAAGATCGAGCTGTCTTCTGCACAGCAGACTGACGTTAACCTGCCGTACATCACGGCGGATGCGACGGGTCCTAAGCACCTGAACATCAAAGTGACGCGTGCAAAACTGGAATCACTGGTAGAAGAGCTGGTGAACCGTTCTCTGGAGCCGCTGAAAGTGGCATTGCAGGATGCTGGCCTGTCCGTTTCTGAAATTCAGGACGTGATTCTGGTTGGTGGTCAGACGCGTATGCCTCTGGTGCAGAAGAAAGTCGCTGACTTCTTCGGTAAAGAGCCACGTAAAGACGTGAACCCGGACGAAGCGGTTGCCATCGGTGCTGCGGTTCAGGGCGGTGTCTTGTCTGGTGATGTGAAAGACGTTCTGCTGCTGGACGTAAGCCCGCTGTCTCTGGGTATCGAAACCATGGGCGGCGTGATGACGGCGCTGATCGCTAAAAACACCACGATCCCGACGAAGCACAGCCAAGTGTTCTCAACGGCGGAAGACAACCAGTCTGCGGTAACGATCCATGTTCTGCAGGGTGAGCGTAAGCGTGCGCATGACAACAAATCTCTGGGTCAGTTTAACCTGGATGGTATTCAGGCTGCGCCGCGCGGTATGCCACAGATCGAAGTTACCTTCGACATCGATGCCGACGGTATCCTGCACGTTTCCGCGAAAGACAAAAACAGCGGCCGCGAGCAGAAAATCACTATCAAGGCATCTTCTGGTTTGAACGAAGAAGAAATCCAGAAAATGGTACGTGACGCAGAAGCGAATGCGGAATCTGACCGTAAGTTTGAAGAGCTGGTTCAGGCTCGTAACCAGGGCGATCACCTGCTGCACAGCACGCGTAAGCAGCTGGAAGAAGTGGGCGACAAACTGGCCGCTGATGATAAAACTGCCATTGACGACGCACTGAAAGCGCTGGAAAGCGCGCTGAAAGGCGAAGACAAAGCAGAAATCGAAGCGAAGATTCAGGCGTTGGTTCAGGTTTCTGGCAAGCTGCTGGAAGCGTCTCAGCCACAGCCAGGTGCTGAAGGTGCCGCTGATGATGCCTCTGCTCGTCGCGACGACGATGTCGTTGATGCTGAGTTTGAAGAAGTAAAAGATAAAAAGTAATCGCCCTTGAGCGGGCGCAGTAGCTGTCACAAAGTTACTGCTGGCAATCAGCACGGGCGTCGAGGAAACTCTGCGCCCGTGCATGCATGTTGAGGGGCAGGAAAAGAAATGGCGAAGCAAGATTATTACGAAAGCCTGGGCGTTGCTAAAAACGCGGATGAGCGCGAAATAAAGAAAGCGTACAAGCGTCTGGCGATGAAGTACCACCCGGACCGTAATCCTGGTGATAACGAGGCAGAAGCCAAGTTCAAAGAGATCAAAGAAGCCTACGAAATCCTTATCGATTCGCAAAAACGCGCAGCCTACGATCAGTACGGTCACGCGGCGTTTGAGCAAGGTGGTATGGGTGGAGGCGGCGGTGGCTTTGGCGGCGGCGGTGCTGATTTTGGTGATATTTTTGGCGACGTGTTCGGAGACATTTTTGGCGGCGGTCGCCGTCAGCGCGCGAGCCGTGGATCCGATTTACGCTACAACATGGAGTTGACGCTGGAAGAAGCGGTACGTGGCGTCACCAAAGAGATCCGTATTCCCGCACTGGAAGAGTGTGATGTGTGCCACGGCAACGGTGCGAAGCCGGGTAGCTCCCCGATCACCTGTCCGACCTGTCATGGTAATGGTCAGGTTCAGATGCGTCAGGGCTTCTTTACCGTGCAGCAGGCGTGTCCACACTGTCATGGTCGCGGCAAGATCATTAAAGATCCGTGCATCAAATGTCACGGCCATGGTCGAGTAGAGAAGAGCAAAACGCTGTCGGTGAAAATTCCGGCTGGCGTGGACACGGGCGACCGTATCCGTTTGTCTGGTGAAGGCGAAGCGGGCGAGCACGGCGCACCGTCAGGTGATTTGTACGTTCAGGTGCAGGTTAAAGCGCACCCGATCTTCCAGCGTGAAGAAAACAATCTGTACTGCGAAGTGCCGATCAATTTTGCGATGGCAGCATTAGGTGGCGAGATTGAAGTCCCGACGCTGGATGGCCGCGTGAAGCTGAAAGTGCCTGCGGAAACGCAAACCGGGAAACTGTTCCGTATGCGTGGCAAAGGTGTGAAATCGGTACGTGGCGGTGCGCAGGGCGATCTGTTGTGCCGTGTGGTTGTAGAAACGCCGGTTAACCTGAACGAGCGTCAAAGACAACTGCTGCAAGAGCTTGATGAGAGCTTTGGTGGCCCGTCTGGTGAGAGAAATAGCCCACGCTCGAAAAACTTTTTCGATGGCGTGAAGAAATTTTTCGATGATTTAACCCGTTAATAGTTTGTCGTTAACGCGTGATAAGAAACCGGCGGGGTAAACCTGCCGGTTTTTTTATGACGGATATCCTTGTCCGTCACCTTACGGCCGTTGCTGTGCAACGTTGAAAAACGCTCCCGACGTTTTTTTATTCCCTTCTCTTGATAGCCTCAATTCAATAGGTCGTTTTTTACGATGATTAAGCCAGCTTTAATCTGCTTTTAACGAGTGGTTAGATTGCGTAGTCTTGCCAGCAAGAAAGCGGGCATACGGTATTAACGCTCGTGCCTAATGGGAGATTAAGTCAATGATAACAATGATTCGTCGCTTTATTCGATTGGATGCCGCCGCTGGTGTAATGCTAATGATGGCAACAGTTCTGGCCATTGCGTTTGCCAACTGGTCGATGACTGCCGCTGGCTATCAACAATTCCTGATGATGCCAGTGGAAATGCGCTTTGGCGCACTGGAAATCAATAAGAACCTGCTGCTGTGGATTAACGATGGTCTGATGGCGATTTTCTTCCTGCTGATTGGTCTGGAAGTAAAGCGCGAACTTGTCGAAGGCTCGTTAGCCAGCCGCCAACAGGCGATGCTGCCACTGGCGGCTGCGGTAGGCGGAATGGTTTTTCCTGCTTTATTCTTTCTGCTTTTCAACGCGAATGATGAGATGACGCGCGCTGGCTGGGCGATTCCCGCGGCGACAGATATCGCGTTCGCGATTGGTGTACTGACGCTTTTGGGTAAACGTGTTCCCGCTGGGCTGAAAGTCTTCCTGCTAGCGCTGGCGATCATTGACGATCTGGGGGCGATCCTGATCATTGCCCTGTTTTATACGCAGCAAATCTTTTGGCCTGCGCTGGGCGGTGCGGTGCTGGCGATTACGGCGCTGGCCTATATGAACAGGCAGCAGGTTGGTAAAACGTCCGCCTATTTGCTGGTGGGGATCGTCTTGTGGGTCTGCATTCTGAAATGTGGCGTTCATGCGACGCTCGCTGGGGTGATTGTCGGATTCTTTATTCCTTTGCGTACGTCCAACGGCGAATCTTCTCCGGCAACCACGTTGGAACATGGCTTACAAACGTGGGTCGCGTTTCTGATTATTCCGCTGTTTGCCTTCGCGAACGCAGGTATTGTGTTGCAGGGGATTGTGTTGGAAAAACTGTTTTCCCCTTTGAGCCTTGGCATTGCCGCTGGGTTGCTGATTGGTAAACCGCTGGGCATTACCTTGTTCAGTTGGCTAACCATCCGACTGGGCTACGCTCGTTTGCCTGCTGGCGTCTGCTTTAGCCAGATCGTAGCGGTGTCGGTGCTGTGCGGTATCGGCTTTACCATGTCGATATTCATTACGCTACTGGCTTTCTCCGGCGGCGACGCGGAATTGATTACCTATGCCAAGCTGGGAATTCTGCTGGCATCAGGGCTGGCGGCGCTGCTTGGCTATCTGGCGCTCCGCGGGGTGTTGCCTACGCTGGACAAGGCAGTTCAACCGTGTAAGGGTTGATGCTATGCCGGAGGCGCGAAGAGGGGGCGGGTGTGTCTCATTTGAATTTTAATCATCTCTATTATTTCTGGCAGGTTTATAAGTCGGGATCGGTTGCTGGTGCGGCAGAGACGCTGTTCTTAACGCCGCAGACGATTACCGGGCAAATCAAATGCCTGGAAGAGCGTCTGCAAGGCAAGCTCTTCAAGCGCAAGGGACGGGGGCTGGAACCGACGGAGTTGGGGCAGCTTGTTTTTCGCTATGCAGATAGCATGTTCCAGCTTAGCCAGGAAATGTTGGATATTGTGAACTACCGCAAAGAGTCAAACCTGTTATTCGATGTTGGTGTGGCAGATGCGCTGTCCAAACGGCTAGTGAGCAGGGTGCTCGAAACGGTCGTGACGGAACAGGAACATATTCATTTACGCTGTTTTGAGTCGACGCACGAAATGCTACTGGAGCAGTTGAGCCAGCATAAGCTGGATATGATTCTGTCGGATTGTCCGGTGGATTCGACACAGCAGGAAGGGCTGTTTTCACTCAAGCTGGGTGAATGTGCTGTGAGCTTTTATTGTAAACGTCCGCAGCCTGAGCAGCCTTTTCCCACTTGCCTTGAACAACGTAAGTTACTGATTCCCGGGCGGCGAACCATGCTGGGACGGAAACTGCTGAACTGGTTTACTGCGCAAAATATTCAGACGACTATTTTGGGCGAATTTGATGATGCGGCGCTGATGACCGCGTTCGGCATTAATAACGATGCGATTTTCGTTGCACCGTCGCTGTATGCCAATGAAATCTACCAGCAGGGCGATATCGTCGAGATCGGCAGGATCGAGAACATTCAGGATGAGTATTATGTGATTTTTGCGGCCAGAATGATCCAGCACCCGGCGGTGCAGCGCGTCTGTAACGCGGATTTTTCAGCGCTCTTTTGTGATACCGCAGACGCAAAAAAACCGGCCTAGGCCGGTTTTTTCTTAGCAACAACACGCAGATGCGTGATTATTGCATGGCGTTGATGCGCGCAACCAGATTGGATTTATGACGTGCAGCTTTGTTCTTGTGGATCAGGCCTTTACCAGCCTGACGATCCACGATCGGTTGCATGTCATTAAATGCTTTCTGTGCCGCTTCTTTATCGCCAACAGCGATCGCCGCGTATACTTTCTTGATGAAAGTACGCATCATTGAGCGACGGCTTGCGTTATGCTTACGGCGCTTCTCAGATTGTACGGCGCGTTTCTTAGCTGATTTGATATTAGCCAAGGTCCAACTCCCAAATATATTCAATCGAGGACAATTCAAAGGCCGTGGAATATGCTCGTTTAGCCTTCGTTTGTCAATGGATTTGTGCAAATAAGCGTCGTTTGTACGTCGACACTTGTTACGTTGTGATGGCGCAGGATTTTAGCAGCTTCACGCGGTGGAATACAGCTTTTCGCATCATAAATTCATCCTGAATTTGATAAAGCCCTATCTGTCATCAGTAAAGTCGGATTGCATGCGCTGTCCGCCGTCTGGATATTCTGCATATAGGCGTCATCCATCGATGATTCCGCTAAAAAACGTGCAAATACTGGCACGATTTACAAGGTGGCTGCAAAAGGCGCGAATCGCGGGTTAACCTTACTCGCTGTACAAGGTATAATCCGCCGATTTCCATAATATTAACCCTTTGTTCTGGGCCAGCCATGCAGCTAATTCGCGGTATACACAATCTTCGGGCACACCATTACGGCTGTGTGCTCACTATTGGTAATTTTGACGGCGTGCACCTCGGACACCAAATGCTGCTTGAACGACTGAAGCAGGAAGGTCGCGCTCGTGGGTTACCAGTGATGGTCATGATTTTTGAACCACAGCCGCTGGAACTCTTCGCTGCGGAAAAAGCGCCCGCCCGTCTGACGCGTCTACGTGACAAGGTGAAATATCTGGCGCAGGCCGGCGTGGACTATCTGCTGTGCGTCAGATTCGATGCGCGTTTTGCCGCCAATAATGCCGAGACGTTCGTTTCTTCCCTGCTGGTGAAAAAATTGGGCGTGAAGTTTCTGGTGGTGGGGGATGACTTCCGCTTCGGGGCTGGTCGTCAGGGAGATTTCCTGTTATTACAGAAGGCTGGGCGTGAGTCGGGATTTGATGTCATCAGCACCGATTCATTCTGTAACGGCGGCAAACGGGTGAGCAGCACTGGCGTACGTGAGGCGCTCAGTCGCGATGAACTTGAGCTGGCAGAAAGCCTGTTGGGCCATCCTTACAGCATTTCCGGGCGCGTGGAACATGGCAAAGAATTGGGGCGAACCATTGGGTTCCCTACCGCCAACCTGCCGCTGAAACGTCAGGTTTCCCCTGTCAGCGGCGTATATGCCGTCAGCGTTTATGGGCTGGGGCAAGAACCGCTACCGGGCGTTGCCAATATTGGCACGCGTCCAACCGTAAACGGTGACAAACGCCAGCAGCTTGAAGTGCATTTGCTGGACGTGACGATGAACCTTTATGGTCGTCATATTGAAGTCGTACTGCGTAAAAAGATCCGTAATGAACAGCGTTTTGCTTCGCTCGATGCGTTAAAACAGCAAATCGCCGATGATGTGGTGACAGCCCGAACGTTCTTCGGGTTAAAGACACCGGTTTAATTTTTCTAGCCGAAACGAAATCGAGAATCTAATGAGTGACTATAAGACTACCCTGAACTTGCCGGAAACAGGGTTCCCGATGCGTGGCGATCTGGCCAAGCGCGAACCTGACATGCTGAAACGTTGGTATGAGCAGGATCTGTACGGGATTATTCGCAATGCGAAGAAGGGAAAGAAGACCTTCATTCTGCACGATGGCCCTCCGTACGCGAACGGCAACATTCACATTGGTCACTCAGTTAACAAGATTCTGAAAGATATTATCGTTAAATCGAAAGGCCTGTCTGGTTACGATTCCCCTTATGTGCCGGGCTGGGACTGCCACGGTCTGCCGATTGAACTGAAAGTAGAACAGCTGATCGGTAAGCCAGGTGAGAAAGTCAGCGCCGCAGAATTCCGCGCTGAGTGCCGTAAATATGCGGCAGAGCAGGTTGCCGGTCAGAAAGCCGATTTTATTCGTCTTGGCGTGTTGGGCGACTGGGATCGTCCTTACCTGACGATGGATTTCAAAACTGAAGCGAACATCATTCGTGCGCTGGGTCGCATCATTGAAAACGGTCACCTGCACAAGGGGGCCAAGCCGGTTCACTGGTGTGCCGACTGTGGTTCCGCGCTGGCGGAAGCGGAAGTCGAATATTACGACAAAACGTCTCCATCTATTGATGTCGCGTTTAACGCCAGCGATGTGGCGGCGGTATTAGCCAAATTTGGCGTGAAGAGCGTAGACGGCCCTGTTTCGCTGGTGATCTGGACGACGACGCCGTGGACACTGCCGGCAAACCGTGCGATCTCGCTGAATGCGGAGTTCGATTATCAGCTGGTGCAGATTGACGGTCAGGCGCTGATTCTGGCGACCGATCTGGTTGAAAGCGTGATGAAACGCGCAGGTGTGACCCAGTGGCAAGCGCTGGGCAACTGCAAAGGCGCGGAACTTGAGCTGCTGCGTTTCAAACATCCATTCTTGAGCTTTGACGTACCGGCCATTCTGGGCGAGCACGTGACGTTGGATGCAGGTACCGGTGCGGTGCATACCGCCGGTGGTCACGGTCCTGACGACTATGTGATCAGCCAGAAATACAATCTGGAAATCGTTAACCCTGTTGGGCCGAACGGCTGCTACCTGAGTGGCACCTATCCTGAACTGGATGGCAAATTCGTTTTCAAAGCTAACGATTTGATCGTTGAAATCCTGCGTGAAAAAGGCATGTTGCTGCACGTAGAGAAATTGCAGCACAGCTACCCGTGCTGCTGGCGCCATAAGTCGCCGATCATTTTCCGTGCGACGCCACAATGGTTTGTCAGCATGGATCAGAAAGGCCTGCGTAAGCAGTCGCTGTCTGAAATCAAAGGCGTGCAGTGGATCCCAGATTGGGGTCAGGCGCGTATCGAAGCGATGGTCGCCAACCGTCCTGACTGGTGTATCTCCCGTCAGCGTACCTGGGGCGTGCCAATGTCGCTGTTCGTCCACAAAGAGACGGAAGAACTGCATCCGCGTACCGCAGAGCTAATTGAAGCGGTAGCGAAACGTGTTGAAGCCGATGGCATTCAGGCATGGTGGGATCTCGATCCGGCCGACGTGCTGGGCGCAGACGCTGACAACTACGTCAAAGTGCCAGACACGCTGGACGTGTGGTTCGATTCTGGATCGACGCACGCGTCCGTAGTAGATGTTCGTCCTGAATTTGGCGGTCATGAAGCGGATATGTATTTGGAAGGTTCCGACCAGCATCGTGGTTGGTTCATGTCTTCCCTGATGATCTCCACTGCGATCAAAGGCAAAGCGCCTTACCGTCAGGTACTGACTCACGGTTTCACCGTTGATGGTCAGGGTCGCAAGATGTCCAAATCGATCGGGAATACCGTCAGCCCGCAGGACGTGATGAACAAGCTCGGTGCCGACATTCTGCGCCTGTGGATCGGTTCAACGGATTACTCCGGTGAAATCGCCGTATCTGATGAGATCCTGAAGCGTTCTGCCGATGCCTACCGCCGTATTCGTAACACCGCGCGTTTCCTGCTGGCGAACCTGAACGGGTTCGATCCACAGAAAGATAGTGTGAAACCAGAAGACATGGTTGTTCTGGATCGCTGGGCGGTTAGCTGTGCGAAAGCCGCGCAGGAAGAGATCCTCGAAGCGTATGAAAGCTATGATTTCCACCGCGTCGTACAGCGTCTGATGCAGTTCTGCTCGATCGAGATGGGATCCTTCTATCTGGATATCATTAAAGATCGTCAGTACACGGCAAAAAGCGATAGCGTTGCACGCCGTAGCTGCCAGACTGCGCTATTCCATATCTCAGAAGCGCTGGTACGTTGGATGGCACCGATTATGTCCTTCACCGCGGATGAGATCTGGAACTACCTGCCGGGCGAGCGTGCGCAGTACGTCTTTACCGAAGAGTGGTATGACGGTCTGTTCGCGCTGGATAGCGCAGAAACCATGAACGATGCGTTCTGGGCGGATGTCCTGAAAGTGCGTAGCGAAGTGAACAAAGTCATCGAGCAGGCGCGTAATGACAAACGCATTGGTGGATCGCTGGAAGCTTCCGTCACGCTGTACGCCGATGCCAATCTGGCGGGCAAGTTGAACCAGCTGCGTCAGGAACTGCATTTCGCGTTGTTGACTTCAAAAGCGCTGGTGGAACGTTATGAAAATGCGCCGGATAGCGCACAGGCAACGGAACTCACCGGACTGAAAATTGCCTTAAGTGAGGCAGAAGGACACAAGTGTCCACGCTGCTGGCATTACGAGACGGATATCGGTAGCAATGCCGAGCATCCTGAAGTGTGTGGTCGCTGTGCGACTAACGTGGGCGGTAACGGCGAAGAGCGTAAATTTGTCTGATGAATAAGATCTGTTCGAGTGGACTGCGCTGGCTTTGGCTGGCGATACTGGTTTTAATTGTCGATCTTGGCAGCAAACAGTGGATCCTTGCCCACTTTGCGCTGGGGGATACGGTGCCAGTGATGCCTTCTCTGAATCTGCATTACGCCCGTAACTACGGTGCAGCATTCAGCTTCCTGGCGGATAAAGGCGGTTGGCAACGCTGGTTTTTTGCTGGCATCGCGATTGCTATCGTGGTTGCACTGCTGGTGATGATGTACCGTGGCAGCGTCAAACAGCGGCTCAATAACATTGCGTATTCGCTGATTATCGGTGGCGCATTGGGCAATCTGTTTGACCGGACATGGCACGGATTTGTTGTCGATTTCATCGATTTCTATGTCGGTGACTGGCACTTCGCTACCTTTAACCTTGCCGATACCGCTATCTGTATTGGTGCGGCGCTCATCGTACTGGAAGGGTTTTTCAGTACGCATGATGATACTGATACCGTTAAGCAAAAGGGTCACTGATGTCCGAGAGTGTTCAGCATAACAGCGCGCTGCTGGTGCATTTTATTCTGACGCTAGAGGATGGCTCAGCGGCTGAATCTACGCGTGAGCGCGGCAAGCCAGCGCTGTTTCGCCTTGGCGACGGCAGCCTGTCTGACGCGTTGGAACAACATCTGTTGGGATTGAAGCGTGGCGATAAACGTAAGTTTACGCTGCCGCCGGAGTCGGCCTTTGGGCCGACTAATCCGAACCTGATCCAGTTCTTCCTGCGTCGTGATTTCGCCCAGACCGGTGTGCCAGATGTTGGCACTATCATGCTGTTCAGCGGTGTTGCCGGGAATGATATGCCGGGGATTATCCGCGATGTGACCGAAGAATCGGTCACTGTGGATTTCAACCACCCGCTATCTGGTCAGGCGATTACCTTCGATCTTGAAGTGCTGGATATCGATCCTGTACAACAGGAGGTGACACATGCAGATCCTGCTGGCTAATCCGCGCGGCTTTTGTGCTGGTGTCGATCGAGCTATTAGCATTGTGGAACGTGCGCTGGAGCTTTTTGGTACGCCAATCTACGTCCGTCATGAAGTGGTACATAACCGCTATGTGGTTAACGGATTACGCGAACGTGGCGCGATTTTTATTGAGCAGATTGAAGACGTGCCGGATGGTGCGATTCTGATTTTCTCTGCACATGGCGTTTCGCAAGCGGTACGCAATGAAGCCAAAAACCGCGATCTGACAGTATTCGATGCGACCTGTCCGCTAGTGACCAAGGTGCATATGGAAGTGGCCAGAGCCAGTAAGAAAGGCGTTGAAGCGATTCTTATCGGGCATGCCGGACACCCTGAAGTTGAAGGGACGATGGGACAATACAGCAATGCGGACGGCGGCATGTATCTGGTGGAGTCCCCCGAGGATGTCTGGCAGCTACAGGTAAAAGACGAAAGCAATCTGTGCTTTATGACGCAAACCACGCTTTCTGTTGATGATACCTACGCGGTGATTGATGCGTTGCGTGAGCGTTTCCCGCAGATTGTCGGCCCGCGTAAAGATGACATCTGCTATGCAACGACCAATCGTCAGGAAGCGGTGCGCCACCTGTCGGATAAGGCGGATGTCGTTTTTGTCGTAGGCTCTAAAAACTCCTCAAACTCCAACCGCCTTGCTGAATTGGCACAACGCGCGGGGAAAGCGGCTTATCTGATTGATTCATCCGAAGATATCCAGGAGTCATGGTTAGCGGGCGCTTCGCATGTTGGGGTGACCGCAGGCGCATCGGCACCGGATATTCTGGTACAACAGGTGATCCAGCGCCTGAAAGAATTGGGCGGCAAGGTTGCGATTGAAATGCAAGGGCGTGAAGAAAACATCGTCTTTGAAGTGCCCAAAGAGCTGCGTGTTGAAGTCAAACAGATAGATTAATGCTGTTTCTGCGGTAGGGCTAGGCTAAAGCCCTATCGCTTTTATCCCCTTCCGTTTTCTTTCCCCTATATTCACTCATGAAAATGTTAATGCATAAAAATGAATTTTTATGCGTTACGCCATGTGGCTTGTTTTTTAACCGCTTGTATTTATCTTCAAATACGTTGCGATTTTTCATCGCTCTGAGACGCCATTTTGCTGGTTGTGGTTAGACAGTTTTGCTGATTTTCTGCGGCTTCAAACAGTATTTTCTAATCTGGCGGTAAATCCGCTGGCGATAGTGCGCAGCGCCCGTTAACCTGATGTTATTTTTATGTCGTCAGGATTAAAAAGAGAGAGACATTATGAAGGATTCATCCATTCGTATTGCGGTTGTAGGCGCGGGCGGCCGTATGGGACGCCAGCTGATTCAGGCTATCGAGCAAATGGACGACGTGATATTGGGCGCTGCGCTGGAGCGTTCTGGTTCGTCTCTGATAGGAAGCGATGCCGGTGAACTTGCTGGGCTGGGGAAAAGCGGTATTACCGTGAATGAAAGCCTGGATGCCGTGCAGAATGATTTCGATATTTTGATCGACTTCACCCGCCCAGAAGGCACATTAGCGCATTTGGCGTTTTGCCGTCAGCACCGTAAAGGCATGATTATTGGGACAACCGGCTTTGATGACGCAGGGAAAGCTGCGATTAAGCAGGCTGCGCAGGATATCGGCATTGTGTTTGCGGCGAACTTCAGCGTTGGCGTCAATGTCATGCTGAAGCTGCTGGAAAAAGCGGCCAAGGTCATGGGCGACTATACTGATATCGAAATCATTGAAGCACACCACCGCCACAAAGTGGATGCGCCATCGGGTACCGCGCTGGCGATGGGCGAAGCGATCGCTGATGCGTTGGGACGCGATCTGAAGTCCTGTGCCGTGTACGCGCGTGAAGGCTACACCGGTGAGCGCGATCCGAAAAGCATTGGTTTTGCGACCGTGCGAGCGGGCGATATCGTCGGTGAACATACGGCGATGTTTGCTGACATTGGCGAGCGCGTTGAGATTACCCACAAGGCATCCAGCCGTATGACGTTTGCCAATGGTGCAGTAAGAGCCGCTATCTGGATTAGTTCGAAAGAAAGTGGTATTTTTGATATGAGAGATGTGCTTTATCTGGATGATTTATAGTATTTAATTGTTTATAAAAAATTATATCTAGCTGATAAAGGTGGTTATTTTTATGATCACCTTTGTTTTTATATTATTGGATTCTATTTTCTATCATCATTGGTTTTTATTTGTGTTTTATTCTGTTTTTTAGTGATGATTTTCCCTCCTTACTCCCAAAATGCCCTTTGCTGGTGATTTGTTACTCTTATTTTAGCAATGTTGTCTCGCAACCGTTTACTTATCTCAGTTGATAGGGTTTTTTACGTCAGTGGGCCACTATTTATTCCGTAAAGCATAAAAATAAGAGAAAAAAAGCGGTTTGGGTAGACAATCGGGAAGACCATCATTAAAATGCGCCCAATTTGCCAAAAATTGGCCTTACAGGTAGTTTTTGCATTGATTTAGTGACTCAAATCTGAATTAATATGCAAATAACGTGATTGTTTATTCCTTGGAGGGTGTTTTGATTAAGTCAGCGCTATTGGTTCTGGAAGACGGAACCCAATTCCACGGTCGGGCCATTGGGGCAGAAGGGTCGGCAGTGGGGGAAGTGGTCTTCAATACGTCGATGACCGGTTATCAAGAAATCCTTACTGATCCTTCCTATTCCCGCCAGATTGTCACTCTCACTTATCCCCATATCGGTAATGTCGGCGCCAATGCCAACGATGAAGAATCCCCCTCTGTACAGGCTCAAGGCCTGGTGATTCGCGATTTACCTCTGATTGCCAGCAACTACCGTAGTGAAGAAAGCCTGTCTGAATACCTCAAACGCAACAACATCGTCGCCATTGCTGATATCGATACCCGTAAACTGACCCGTCTGCTGCGTGAAAAAGGCGCACAGAATGGCTGCATCATTGCGGATGATGCGCCGGATGCTGCTGTCGCGCTGGAGAAAGCGAAAGCGTTCCCAGGGCTGAAGGGCATGGATCTGGCAAAAGAAGTGACGACGCCAGAAAGCTACAGCTGGTTACAGGGAAGCTGGACGCTGGAAGATGAATTGCCAGCGGCAAAAAACGAAAGCGAACTGCCTTACCACGTTGTTGCTTATGACTACGGTGTGAAACGCAACATTCTGCGTATGCTGGTGGATCGCGGCTGTCGCCTGACGGTCGTTCCGGCGCAGACACCTGCTGAGGACGTACTGAAGCTGAATCCAGACGGCATTTTCCTCTCTAACGGCCCGGGCGACCCGGAACCGTGCGACTACGCGATTCGTGCGATCAAAACCTTCCTGGAAACGGATATTCCGGTATTCGGTATTTGTCTGGGTCACCAACTGCTGGCACTGGCGAGCGGTGCCAAGACCATCAAAATGAAGCTGGGTCACCACGGTGGCAACCATCCGGTCAAAGATCTGGATAACAACTGTGTGATGATCACCGCGCAGAACCACGGCTTTGCGGTTGATGAAAATAATCTGCCTGACACGCTGCGCGTCACGCACAAATCCCTGTTTGACCATACGGTGCAGGGGATCCACCGCACGGATAAACCCGCGTTCAGCTTCCAGGGGCACCCAGAAGCGAGCCCAGGCCCGCACGATGCCGCGCCGCTGTTCGACCACTTTATTGACTTGATTCAGACTTACCGTTCTTCAGCTAAATAATCAGGAGCGAGAAAATGCCAAAACGTACAGATATTAAAAGCATCCTGATTCTGGGCGCCGGCCCGATTGTTATCGGCCAGGCGTGTGAGTTTGACTACTCTGGTGCACAGGCGTGTAAAGCGCTGCGTGAAGAGGGTTACCGCGTTATTCTGGTGAACTCTAACCCAGCAACTATCATGACCGACCCGGAAATGGCCGATGCGACCTACATCGAGCCGATTCACTGGGAAGTGGTGCGCAAAATTATTGAAAAAGAGCGTCCAGATGCGGTGCTGCCAACGATGGGCGGCCAGACTGCGCTGAACTGTGCACTGGAACTGGAACGTCAGGGCGTGCTGGCAGAATTCGGCGTCACCATGATTGGTGCAACGGCGGATGCGATTGATAAAGCAGAAGATCGTCGCCGCTTCGACGTGGCAATGAAGAAGATCGGTCTGGATACCGCGCGTTCTGGTATTGCGCACAATATGGAAGAAGCGCTGGCGGTTGCGGCTGACGTCGGCTTCCCGTGCATCATCCGTCCTTCCTTTACGATGGGCGGCACCGGTGGCGGTATCGCTTACAACCGTGAAGAGTTCGAAGAGATTTGCGAACGCGGGCTGGATCTTTCCCCAACCAAAGAGCTGTTGATCGATGAATCGCTGATCGGTTGGAAAGAGTATGAGATGGAAGTGGTGCGTGATAAGAACGACAACTGCATCATCGTCTGCTCAATCGAGAACTTCGATGCGATGGGGATCCACACTGGAGACTCCATCACCGTTGCACCGGCACAAACGCTGACCGACAAAGAATATCAAATTATGCGTAACGCCTCGATGGCGGTACTGCGTGAAATCGGCGTAGAAACGGGCGGTTCTAACGTTCAGTTCTCGGTAAACCCGAAAACGGGTCGCCTGATTGTCATCGAAATGAACCCGCGCGTATCACGTTCTTCCGCGCTGGCGTCTAAAGCGACGGGCTTCCCGATTGCAAAAATCGCGGCCAAGTTGGCAGTGGGTTACACGCTCGATGAGCTGATGAACGACATCACTGGCGGTCGTACGCCAGCGTCTTTCGAGCCTGCTATCGACTACGTTGTGACTAAGATTCCACGTTTCAACTTCGAAAAATTCGCTGGTGCTAACGACCGTCTGACCACGCAGATGAAATCTGTGGGCGAAGTGATGGCGATTGGTCGTACGCAGCAGGAATCCTTGCAGAAAGCGCTGCGTGGCCTGGAAGTAGGTGCGACTGGCTTCGATCCGAAAGTGGATTTGGACGATCCAGAAGCGTTGACCAAAATCCGCCGCGAGCTGAAAGATGCGGGTGCCGAGCGTATCTGGTACATCGCCGATGCTTTCCGTGCGGGGATGTCTGTTGATGGTGTGTTTAACCTGACCAACGTTGACCGCTGGTTCCTGGTGCAGATTGAAGAGCTGGTGCGTCTGGAAGAGCAGGTCGCTGAAAAAGGTGTCACTGCGCTGGATGCCGACTTCCTGCGTGCATTGAAGCGTAAAGGCTTTGCCGATGCGCGTCTGGCGACGCTGGCTGGCGTGGCGGAAAGCGAAATTCGCAAGCTGCGCGATAAGTTTGACCTGCATCCGGTCTATAAGCGTGTTGATACCTGTGCGGCAGAATTTTCGACCGATACGGCTTATATGTACTCCACGTACGAAGAAGAGTGTGAAGCCAATCCGACTCAGGATCGTGACAAAATCATGGTACTGGGCGGCGGGCCGAACCGTATTGGTCAAGGGATCGAATTTGACTACTGCTGCGTCCATGCTTCACTGGCGCTGCGTGAAGATGGTTATGAAACCATCATGGTTAACTGCAACCCGGAAACCGTTTCAACAGACTACGATACGTCTGACCGTCTGTACTTCGAGCCGGTAACGTTTGAAGATGTGCTGGAAATCGTCCGCATCGAGAAGCCAAAAGGCGTGATCGTGCAGTACGGTGGCCAAACGCCTCTGAAGCTGGCGCGTGCGCTGGAAGCCGCGGGTGTGCCGGTTATCGGTACCAGCCCGGACGCCATTGACCGTGCAGAAGACCGCGAACGTTTCCAACAGGCCGTTAATCGCCTGGGGCTGAAGCAACCGGCTAACGCCACGGTCGCGACCATTGAGCAAGCGGTAGAAAAAGCACGTGGCATCGGCTACCCGCTGGTTGTCCGTCCTTCTTATGTTCTGGGTGGCCGCGCGATGGAAATCGTGTACGACGAAATCGACCTGCGTCGCTACTTCCAAAACGCGGTTAGCGTATCCAACGATGCGCCGGTGCTGTTGGACCGCTTCCTTGACGATGCCATCGAAGTCGACGTTGATGCGATTTGTGACGGCGAGCGTGTGCTGATTGGTGGCATTATGGAGCACATCGAGCAGGCGGGTGTTCACTCCGGCGACTCGGCTTGTTCACTGCCAGCTTATACGCTGAGCAAAGAGATTCAGGACGTGATGCGCCAGCAGGTTGAAAAACTGGCGTTTGAACTCTGCGTTCGCGGTCTGATGAACGTGCAGTTCGCGGTGAAGGATAATGAAGTTTATCTGATTGAAGTGAACCCACGTGCGGCGCGTACCGTACCGTTTGTCTCGAAAGCGACCGGTGTTCCGTTGGCGAAAGTCGCGGCACGCGTGATGGCAGGCAAAACGCTCGCTGAGCAGGGCGTCACGAAAGAAATTATCCCGCCGTACTACTCCGTAAAAGAAGTGGTGCTGCCGTTCAACAAGTTCCCTGGCGTTGACCCGATTCTGGGGCCAGAAATGCGTTCAACCGGTGAAGTCATGGGCGTGGGCCGCACGTTTGCCGAAGCGTTTGCTAAAGCGATGCTGGGCAGTAGTTCGCACATGAAGAAAACCGGACGCGCGCTGCTGTCGGTACGTGAGGGCGATAAAGCTCGTGTGGTCGATCTGGCAGCCAAGCTGTTGAAGCACGGTTTTGAGCTGGATGCGACGCACGGCACGGCGATTGAACTGGGTGAAGCAGGTATTAATCCGCGTCTGGTGAACAAGGTGCATGAAGGTCGTCCGCACATTCAGGACCGCATCAAGAACGGTGAGTACACTTACATCGTCAACACCACCGCAGGACGTCAGGCGATTGAAGACTCCAAGCTGATTCGCCGCAGCGCACTGCAATACAAGGTGCACTACGACACGACGCTGAACGGCGGTTTCGCCACGGCCATGTCGTTGACGGCAGATCCGACGGAGAAAGTGACTTCCGTGCAGGAAATGCATGCGATGATTAAAGGCTGATTGACCGACTTCGGTAGGCAGTAAGCGGATAATGAAAGCCAGCGTTGGTAACAGCGCTGGCTTTTTTGTATTTTTTATTTCGTCTGAAATTCTCTTTTTGGCCACTCGTCTTTCAGACTGATATTGAAGGGACTTTCCACGCCTCAAGCCAAGGTAAGATTATGTCCAGAACGCAGCGTTTACTCGATCTTTTACAGCTATTACGTCATCACCGTTTTCCTGTGACGGGAGCGTACCTTGCGGAAAAATTAGGCGTAAGCCAACGAACCCTCTACCGGGATATTGCCACGTTACAATCGCAGGGCGCGCATATTGAGGGGGAGGCAGGGTTAGGATATGTCCTGCGCCCGGGGTTCATGCTACCCCCGCTGATGTTTTCAGAAGAGGAAATTGAAGCATTGGTGTTGGGCACGCGCTGGGTCGTCAGAAGGACAGATGAGCGTTTGGCGGGCGCGGCCCGTAATGCATTGATGAAGATTGCTGCGGTATTACCGCCAGAGTTGCGCCACGAGCTTGATTCTTCTGGGCTATTAGTGGGGAAGGCAGAATTTACTCCCGCTGTGGTTATCGATTTATCCGTTTTGCGTCACGCTATCCGGGCGGAGCGTCGTACGGAGATTGCTTATTGCGACCTTCAGGGCGATGAGTCTCTCCGCATTATCTGGCCGTTCGCATTAGGATTTTTCGATCAAACCCACGTGATTGCCGCCTGGTGCGAGCTTCGTCAGCAGTTTCGTCATTTCAGGGCTGAACGTATCCGTAGCATGACGGTTTTGGAGCAGCGTTATCCCCGTCGTCGCCAGCAGTTATTAAAAGAGTGGCATGAAAAAGAAGACATTCCTCGGCAGTAATGGCTACTGACAAAAATTGACAGCAGTGCGTACTACGATGCATTCAGGCAAGCAGAAGCCTTCTGCTTATTACTCACCTGATTACCGGGAATCTCTGATGAACGCACCAAATCTTATTATTTTATATGTGGAAGATGCCGTTGCCAGCGAGCGTTTCTATCGTGAACGGTTTGATTTGCAACCTGTTGAGAAGTCGGAAAACTTTGCCATGTTTGCCTTTGACTCCGGGTTGTTATTGGGGGTGTGGTCTAAACATGAGGTTAAACCAGTAGCCCAACTGGCGGGCGGTGGTAGCGAATTAGCCATTCGCGTCGAGAGTGAGGCTGCACTGAACGCTATGTATGAAAGCTGGAAGGAACAGGGGATTTCCCTGATTCAGGACATCACCCAGATGGATTTCGGTTTGACGTTTGTGGCGCTCGATCCCGATCAACATCGGATTCGGGTTTATTATGCCAGCTACTAAGCTCGCTTCGGAATAAGTGCAAACACACCTTCCCGGTGGAAATTGGGAAGGTGTTCATCATGCACCCAATCGCTTTAGGCTAACAGGTACGTCGCAAGCCTAACCTAGCGCCACTTTGATACCCAATGCGATCAACACCGTACCCAGCAGCTTATCCACCAGTTTCTGTGCTTTAGCCAGCCCACGTCGTACCGGCTCGCTTTGGAAAAGCAGCACCAGCAGCGGCCACCAGACAACGGATAACAGCCAGATAATCATGGCGTACCACAGCTTTTCACCGATGCCGGAGTGAATATTCAGAACCTGTGTGAACATCGCCAGAAAGAACAGTGTCGCTTTCGGATTCAGCAGATTACAGAGGTAACCTTGCAGGAACGCTTTTTTCAGGCTGACGTTTTGCTGCCCCTGCTGTGAAACGTCCATCTTGCTGCCGCCACGCGATAATAATGCCTGAATACCGATCCAGATCAGATAGGCGGCGCCCGCATATTTCAGTACATTAAACAGCCACGGTGTGGTGGTGATGACGACGGCTAGCCCGGCGACGCAGTATGCCATGTGAGTTGCCACGCCGCAGATTACGCCAAACGCAGTCATCAGTGCGGCAACGCGTGGGTAGCGTGTTGCGTTCTTGATGACGAGGAAAAAGTCGGGACCGGGGGAGAGCATTCCCAGCGTGGCGATAGTGGCGACAAACAGCGATGTTTCTAACATGGTCATCCCAGAGAGTGAAGATAGTAAGAACGGTTGAAATAATAGCGCCAGAATAATGAATTCGCATCACACTTATTGGTTATTCGGCGGCGATATGTTAACAATTATCCTTTGGTTTTTTGTGGTTAATTTCAGGGGCAGGTTGAGATAACAACATGGTCAGTGAACGTGAGAACCGTGAACTATTAAGTAGTGCAAAACTACTAAGTGGCGAAAAACGGATGAATGAAGCGCCACAGCAGCGGGAAATAACCCGACTGTGCATTCAATGTGCGCTGCTGCTGTTACAGCATGGCGCGGAGAGTATGGTGGTTGAACAGCTGTCGTCACGGCTGGGTATGGCGCTCGGTGCTGATAGCGTTGAGAGCTCCATCTCAGCAAATTCGATTGTACTGACCACCATCATGCAGGGGCATTGCCTGACGTCGACGCGGAAGAATGTGGACCGTGGCATTAATATGCACGTCGTCATTGAAGTTCAGCATGCGGTCATCATGGCCGAGCATAAACTGCTGGATGTGGCGGGTGTAGAAAAGCGTCTGGGAAATATCAAACCGCTGCGCTATCCGCGCTGGCTGATGGTTTCCGTTGTCGCGCTTTCCTGCGGCTGCTTCAGCCGTTTGAACGGTGGCGGGTGGGATGCGTTTATCGTCACGCTGATTGCCAGCGGCCTGGCGATGTATGTCCGACAGGTGTTTACTGCGCGACATTTGAATCCGTTGATCAACTTCTGTATTACGGCGTTTGTTGCGACGTCGGCATCCGGGCTGTTGATGCGTTTACCCGCTTTTTCTCAAACCTCGACGGTAGCGATGGCGGCGAGCGTGTTGCTGCTGGTTCCCGGTTTCCCGCTGATTAACGCCGTGGCCGATATGTTTAAAGGGCACGTGAATACCGGTCTGGCACGCTGGACGGTCGCGAGTTTACTGACGCTGGCAACCTGTATTGGGGTCGTGATGGCGATGTCGCTGTGGGGGTTACGCGGATGGGCTTAAGTTTACTGTGGGCACTGTTGCAGGATATGGTGCTGGCGGCAGTCCCTGCGTTGGGGTTTGCGATGGTCTTCAACGTACCGCTGAAAGTGCTGCCTTACTGTGCGCTGCTGGGCGGTGTCGGGCATGGCGTACGGTTTCTGGCGATACATTTCGGCATGAATATCGAGTGGGCGTCGTTTTTGGCGGCGATCCTAATTGGCATCATCGGTATTCGCTGGTCACGCTGGCTGCTGGCGCATCCGAAAGTCTTTACCGTAGCGGCGGTGATCCCGATGTTTCCCGGTATTTCTGCCTATACGGCGATGATTTCGGTGGTGGAAATTTCGCACCTTGGCTACAGCGAAGCGCTGATGAACGTCATGATGACCAATTTCCTGAAGGCCAGTTTTATCGTCGGCGCGCTCTCTATCGGTCTGTCTTTGCCGGGGATCTGGCTCTACCGTAAACGGCCGGGAGTATAAAACTCTTATATTACGTTTCGGTCTTGTATCTATGTCGACGAGCGAAAGGGCTTTCCGTATAGTGTCAGCAATTTTCTGACCTATAGGGTTTTTTCACCATGGTTATTAGTTTGATTGCTGCACTGGCAGTGGATCGCGTGATTGGTATGGAAAACGCGATGCCGTGGCATTTGCCAGCCGATCTGGCATGGTTTAAGCGTAATACGCTTAATAAGCCGATTATTATGGGGCGTAATACTTTCCGTTCTATCGGTCAGCCGCTGCCCGGCCGACTGAATATTGTCGTCAGCAATCATCCCGGTGATGACGATCGTGTGACCTGGGTTTCCTCGCTGGACGCTGCGCTGGCGGCGGCGGGCGACGTCGAGGAAGTGATGGTGATTGGCGGCGGCAGTATCTATCAACAAATGCTGCCGCAGGCTAACCGCCTCTATCTGACGCACATTGATGCCGAAGTAGAAGGCGACACGCATTTCCCTGACTATGAGCCGGATGAATGGCAGTCTGTTTTCAGCGAGTTCCATGATGCTGACGAGCGTAACTCACATAGTTACTGCTTCGAAATTCTGGAACGTCGCTAAGCGCGCTTTCCTGCGATAACATTCTGTCGGTAATACGATGAAGAGCTAAACCAACCCGCCTTGTTGCGGGTTTTTTCGTTTTTGGCCCGATATTTTACTTCTCTACTTGGCAGCTTTCCCAAATGGCGTTTCTCAGCCAGCGATGTGCAGGATCGCTCTCGCGTCGCGTATGCCACACCTGCTGGAATGCAAAGTTGGGTATCACGAACGACGGCGGAAAAATGTGTAAATCTGGCGTAGTGATATGGGCCATGCTGCGCCGTGCAGCGGTCAAAATTAGGTCAGTACCGGCAATGAGATTGATGGCGGCATGCCAGTGGGGCAGGGTCAGCACGACATTGCGCGCTAGGCCGCTTGCAGCCAACGCGCTGTCAATTTCATTGGCAGAATCGGGATGCATCGTGACCAGAACATGTGGCCGTTCCAGCCATGTCTCAAACGACAGCGTACCGTTTTCCGGCAGCGTGGTGCGGTCGGCCAGACAGGCAAACTGTTCTTCAAAAAGAAGCTCGGCGTGTACCTCGGATGGGCGCTCAGGAAACACGCCAAGGCCTAAGTCGATTTCTCCATCGATCAGCTGTGCCAGCATCATTTCACGGCCGGCATGACTGACGGCTAGCGAAATGCCGGGTGCCTGTGTGCGTAGATGCTGCATGAGCGTTGGCAAGACGGCATTCGTACCGTAATCGGATAGCGCTAACCGGAAATGCCGCGTGCTATGACGCGGATCGAACTGCGGTGCCTGGATAAGCTCGTTCAACTGATCAAGCGCCTGTTCCAGCGGGCCGAGTAGCGCCTGAGCGCGGGTCGTGAGCGTCAGGCCAGCCTCACGCCGAACTAACAGCGGATCGTTAAAAATCTGGCGTAGCTGTGATAATGAATGGCTGACGGCAGGCTGGCTGCGGTGTAGACGAAGCGCTGCCCGTGTGACGTGTTTTTCCGTCAACAGCGCATGAAGCGTGAGCAGCAGATTCATATCGATACGACGTAAATCATCCATTCTGTGAATGCCTTCCGTATGAATTACGAATTTCCATCAGTTTAATGGATGGGTGAGTATTGGAACATCCCAATTGTGTTGTGAATTTTATAGTGTGAATCAGGAGGCTCCATGTCGTTATTCTCTTCTTTTTCTCTCTCATTATTGCTGCCGCTGGGTATTGCGGTATTTGCTGGGAGCATTGTGCCTTTTCAGGCTGCCAGCAATGCGGTGCTGGGGCGCTCGTTAGGTCATCCGCTTTGGGCAACGCTGGTGTCCCTGCTGGTCAGCATCTGCGTGCTGTTGCCGATTCTGTTTGCTGCTCGGGTGCCTACGCCAACGCTTGGTAATGCCTTACAGGGGCCGTGGTGGATCTGGCTGGGCGGAGTGGCGGGCGTGGCTTATATCACCGCCGCGTTATTGCTGACGCCAAAGCTCGGGGCTTCAGGTTTTATTGTCTGTGTGATTGTCGGTCAGGTTGTGGCATCGCTTGTGATCGATCATTTTGGTTTGATGGGGCTGGCAGTGAAGCCTGCTACGCTGGGGCGAATAGCGGGTGTCGTGTTAATCGTTATAGGGATGCTGGTGGTGCAATGTTCTGCGGCTTCTCAACCGCTGACCAAACCCGCTGTTGAAGCCCATAAGCAACCATAATGAGGGGCTATCTTTCCATTCCCTACGAAAATGGTCACATTTCCGTCATCTGTCATCGTTAGTATAAAAATGAGTAACGGCTTTCGTTGTTAAATCGAAATTCCGTTGAATCGCAGCCTTTGATAGGTAGGAGACAGTACGCATGACGAATAGAAACCGTAATCTGAATACTGACCGTCTGAGCGATCCACGCCGCCGTGAATTACCGTCAGGCGACGTAGAAGCCGTTGGTTTAGCTGGGTTTCTTGGTGGTGGCATCTGGTCGATTCCCACCGAGGAGTTGGTCGTGCCGCCATCCCAAAAGGCTCAGTCTGGGACGGCTTTCCCTTTTCTATGAAACCAGCACTGGCGATAGAGTCAATGCTTTCTAGCCTTTACTCACCCGATAAGGGCGCAATCTCGCCAGAGAGTTCGGTGTTTGATGAGAGTGATGGTTGCGTGAAATAGCGCTTATCGTCCCAACGCAGCATGGTCAAATCTCCCCCCCAACAGCACCCGGTATCCAACGCGTAAATGTTTTCCGGCGTGCCTTTCCCTTCCAGTGATGCCCAATGGCCGAAGGCAATAGCGTATTCCCCCGCAACCTGGCTCGGCAGTTCAAACCACGGTTTTAGCAGAGAAGGGGCCTGACTTGGCGGCTCTTTGCAGAGCATATCCAGTTGTCCGCCGGAAAAGCAGTAGCGCATACGGGTAAAGACGTTGGTGCTAAAGCGTAGACGAGCCAGACCGCTGAGCTCTGGGCTCCAATGGTTCGGCATATCGCCATACATGGCATCGAGGAAAAGCGGGTAGCTGTCGCTGCTCAGGATCGACTCGACTTCGCGTGCGCACATGAGCGCCGTCGGCAGATCCCACTGCGGCGTGATGCCCGCGTGCGCCATGACCAGTTTCAACTCTTCGTCAACCTGTAGAATCGGCTGGCGGCGTAGCCAGTTGATAAGCTCGTCGGCGTCCGGTGCGATGAAGAGGTCGTTGAGCCGATCTTTCGGCTTATTACGGCTGATACCGGCATAAACGGCCAGAAGGTGCAGATCGTGATTGCCAAGCACCATACGGACAGAGGAACCGAGAGAACGAACAAACCGCAGAACCTGAAGCGAGTCCGGCCCCCGTGCGACTAAATCGCCCGTTAACCAAAGTGTATCTTGTTCTGGATTAAAGGAAACTTGCGCCAATAGCGCGTTGAGTTCAACGTAACAGCCGTGAACATCGCCAACTAAATAGGTAGACATAATTAATGTATCAGTGAAGGGATAGCCAGACGGAAAACGGGGATTGGGACCTGAAACGCTTTACCCTGATGGTCAACCATATGGTAGTGGCCTTCCATCGTGCCAAGAGGCGTTTCTATGACGGCACCGCTGGTATATTGGAATTCGCCGCCGGGCTGGATAATCGGCTGTTCGCCGACGACACCTTCACCCTGAACTTCAGTCTGGCGACCGTTACCGTTGGTGATCTGCCAATAACGCCCCAAAAGCTGGACTTCATGACGCCCCAGATTGCGGATCGTAATCGTGTAAGCAAACACGAAACGTTCTTCATCAGGCTCCGACTGTGATTCCACGTAGAAGCTCTGAACCTGTAAACAAACACGGGGCGCATTAATCATGATGAACTCCAGTTATTCCTGTTTTGCAGGATGCTCGCTCAGCCAGTTCGCCAATCGGCAATATTGCTCAACGGTCACATTCTCTGCGCGACTGGTGACATTGATCCCCAGTTCGGTGAGGATTTCCGGGGTGAACAGGTTGCCCAGACTGTTACGCAATGTCTTACGGCGCTGGTTAAACGCTTCCGTAGTGATGCGGCTCAATACGCGGATATCCTTGACTGGATAGGGGATCTCGGCATGAGGAACGAGTCGCACTACGGCAGAATCAACTTTAGGCGCAGGCTTGAATGCTTCCGGTGGCACTTCAAGCACCGGGATTATCTGGCAATAATATTGTGCCATGACGCTCAGACGTCCAAAGGCTTTACTGTTCGGACCTGCAACTAAACGGTTAACCACTTCTTTCTGCAACATAAAGTGCATGTCGCGGATAGATTGAGTATAGGTGAACAAGTGGAACATCAGCGGTGTGGAAATATTATACGGCAGGTTGCCGAAAACACGCAGCGGTTGCCCAGCCTGTTCAGCGAGCGCGGCGAAATCGATCGTCATGGCATCTTGCTGAATAATTGTCAGCTTATCTTTCAGCGTCGGGTGTTTTTCCAACCGTGCGGCCAGATCCCTATCCAGCTCAATAACAGTAAAACGATCCATCCGATCGCCAACGGGCGCCGTCAAAGCGCCGAGGCCGGGCCCGATCTCGACGACCGCTTGACCTGGCTGAGGATGAATCGCCGAAACGATGCTATCGATCACGAAGTGATCGTTTAAAAAGTTTTGCCCAAAACGTTTACGGGCGAAGTGACCTTGGTGTACGCGATTATTCATTACTGTGTTTTATCATTTTAATGGCAAGATTTAATGCCGTGATGAAGCTGCCGGGGTCGGCGCTGCCAGTTGCGGCCAGCTCTAGCGCTGTACCGTGATCGACCGACGTACGAATAAAAGGTAACCCCAACGTGATATTAACGGCGCGCCCGAAGCCCTGATATTTCAGAACCGGGAGCCCTTGATCGTGGTACATCGCCAAAACGGCGTCAGCGTGTTGCAGATACTTGGGCTGGAAAAGCGTGTCGGCAGGTAACGGCCCAACTAGCGTGATGCCCTGTTGCCGGAGTTCATCCAGCGCGGGGTTAATCACATCCAGCTCTTCACGGCCCATATGGCCGCCTTCACCGGCATGAGGATTTAGCCCACACACATAGATTTGTGGTTGAGCGATACCGAATTTTGTCTGCAAGTCATGATGCAAAATCGTGATGACTTCGTGCAGGCTCTGGCGGGTAATTGCCGCAGAAACGGCTGCAAGCGGCAGATGCGTAGTCGCTAAGGCGACGCGCAGTTCTTCCGTTGCCAGCATCATGACGACACGGTCACAGTGACTGCGATCGGCGAAAAACTCAGTGTGCCCGCTGAATGGGACACCAGCATCGTTGATAATGCCTTTATGTACCGGGCCGGTAATCAGCGCGGCGAATTCGCCGTTCAGACAGCCATCACACGCGCGCGCCAGTGTCTCAACAACATAAGCGCTGTTAGCGACATTTAAGTCACCTGGGATGATGGTTGCTGGTGCGGCGATCGGCAGAATGGTCAGGCTACCTGCCTGCTGTGGCTGTGCGGGCTGACCGGGTTGATAGTCACGCAGCGTCAGCGGCATCGATAACTGCAATGCGCGACTGAATAACAGGTCAGGATCCGCACAGATCACTAGCTCTACAGGCCAGGCCTGCTGAGCCAGAGCAATCACCAGATCGGGGCCAATCCCGGCGGGTTCGCCGGGGGTGATCACAACGCGTGGCGTATTGCTCTCAGTCTGCATGAGTTTCAATCTGCATTAGTTACTGGCACCATTAATCACTTTGACATAGGCCGCTGCACGCTGTTCCTGCATCCAGGTTTGCGCTTCTTCAGCGAATTTACGATTAAAGATCATACGGTACGCTTGCTCTTTTTGCGCTGCGTCGGTTTTATCAACCTGACGGGTATCCAGCAGCTGAATCAGGTGCCAGCCAAAAGAGGAATGAACAGGCTGACTGATTTCGCCTTTCTTCAGTTTCAGCAACGCATCGCGGAAGGCCGGATCGTACATATCTGGAGAAGCCCAGCCAAGGTCGCCGCCCTGATTTGCTGAACCTGGATCCTGAGAGAGCAGTTTGGCTTGTGAAGCGAAATCAGTGCTGCCGTTTTTGATCTGCTGTGCCACTTCGGCCAGCTTGGCTTGCGCCTGACTGTCCGTCATGACGACAGACGGTTTGATCAGAATATGGCGAGCATGCGTTTCAGTTACCGATACGCTTTTGTTACCGCCGCGAATATCGTTCACTTTCAGAATGTGGAAACCTACACCAGAACGGATCGGGCCGACGACCTGACCTTTCTGCGCCTGCGTTAAGCGTTCGGCAAACAGCGTTGGGATCTCCTGCAGCTTGCCCCAGCCCATTTGGCCGCCTTTCAGCGCCTGAGAATCAGATGAATAAGTAATGGCCAGCTTACCAAAATCTGCACCTTCACTGATTTGCTTCACCAGCGACGTTGCCAGATTTTCCGCTTCATCAACCTGCTGCTGAGTCGGGTTTTCTGGCAATGGGATCAGAATGTGGCTCAGGTTCAGCTCATCGTTTTCACCGGTCTGGGTGGCGATTTGCTTAGCCAGCGTATCGACTTCCTGAGGCAGTACGGTAATGCGACGACGGACTTCGTTGTTACGCACTTCCGAAATCAGCATCTCTTTACGAATCTGGTTACGGTAGGTGTTGTAGTTCAGACCTTCATAAGCCAATTGGCTTTTTAGCTGGTCCAGAGACATCCGGTTCTGAGCGGCAATATTGGTAATCGCCTGATTCAACTGCTCATCCGTCACTTGGATGCCCATCTTCTGCGCCATTTGCAGGATGATGTTGTCCATGATCAGGCGATCGGTAATCTGATGACGCAGTGTGGCATCATCCGGCAATTGCTGCCCGGCCTGCTGGGCATTCAGTTTTACCGACTGCAAAAGACTGTTTACATCACTTTCCAACACGACGCTGTTGTCGACCACTGCTGCGACTTTATCAACCACCTGTGGTGCTGCGAACGCGGTAGAGGCACTCAGTGCCAATCCGAGAATAAGCGTTCTCCAGTTCTTCATACCTTTCCCATTATTTCATCCGCAAGGCGGGTTAAAAGTTCCAACATTTCAGTGAGACAGCCTGTTTGCCCTTATAGGCTAAGCATTCTGGATGACATCAGAATGCGCGCTGGTAAGGCAAAATACCCGAGCGAAGCATTTTTTCGGAACCCAGACTGTAATTGCTGCTTAAACCACGTAATTCGATATTAAATGACACTTTGTTGTCGTATTCGCTGCTGCGGCTGGCGCTGTTCCAGTCGGTAATTTTACGTTCATAACCGACGCTCACAGCCCAACAACAGGTATTGTACTGTAAACCAATCAGCTGGTTTGCTGGCTGATTAGCCTTGGTGTCGTAATAATAAGCCCCAACCACTGCCCAACGCTCGACGATCGGCCAACTCGCGGTGATACCGACCTGTGAGATACCTTGCTGAGAACCCTGATTTGTCACGTTCGGCAACATGTCGCGAATATATTCAGGGCTGGCGTAACGGTAGTTTAACTGCACCAGACGTTCCGCATCGCGACGGTATTCTAACACGGCATCGCCCAGCGCGACTTCGTTCAGACGATTGTCATATTGCAGACCCCCGCGAACTCCCCACCTGTCATCGATCTTCAGGAATGAATCACCGGCCCACACCTGGCTGCCGTTGTTATCACTTTTATCGAGTGACGTGTTGCGGTCACCGGTACGTGGACGATCGAAGTAATAGATTTGACCAATAGAAGCGTTAAAACGTTCAACCAGCGCATCATCATAAATACGCGTAGTGACACCGGTCGCAATCTGGTTCGCGGACGCGATGCGATCCAAGCCGCTATAACTGCGATCGCGGAACAGGCCGGAATAGTCGGTCTGCATCAGCGTAGAGTCATAGGTGTGAATGCTGCTCTGGTCACGATAAGGGACATAGAGATATTGCGCGCGAGGTTCCAGCGTTTGGGTATAGGCCTGCGACCAGTCCATTTCGCGTTCAAAGACCATTTTGCCATCGACTTTATATTGCGGCATGACACGGTTAACGGAACTTTGGAGTGCGTTTTTATTGACGTCGGTGACGTTAGGATCGGCACGATAGCGATCCAGATTATCCTGTTGGTAGTGTGTCGCCAACAGCTTGGCTTCGGTATTCAGACTGGCCCAGCGATTTGCTAGTGGGAGATTCAGCGTTGGCTCAGCGTGCAGACGAGTCGCTTCCGGCCGCTTGTCGTTGACGTTGGTAAATTTTACTGCCTGACCATAAAGGTGCATATCAATCGGGCCGATATCATTTTGGTAATAATTGATATCGAGCTGCGGCTCAGCACGGTAAACATCACGGCTGGTCGAATTGGAAAAGACCTGGAATTGTCTGGTGGACAGCGAGGTGTTCCAGTTTTGGTTCGCATAGCCCGCACTGAATTTTTGGGTGACGTAGCCATCGGTCGTTGAACCGTAAATCGACTCCAGATCGGTGAAGTAGCGGTCATCGCTGACTTTCGTGTAGTCCGCGTTAAAACGCCACACCTGATCCATCACACCGCTGTGACCCCAGTGGAACAGCCAGCGGGTGTCGTTACTATCTTGCGGGGAGACTTTGGCGTATTCATTGTCGCTGGGCAGCCAGTCGAACTGAATGACACCAAGACCCGGTGTGGTCAGGTAGCGGAATTCGTTCTGCCACTGCATACCACGTTTAGTTTGCAGATGCGGGGTGATCGTGGCGTCAAAATTAGGGGCGATATTCCAGTAATAGGGCGTCAGCAGTTCGAAGCCATTGCTGCTACCATATTTCGCATTGGGGATCAGAAAGCCAGAGCGTCGTTTATCGCCGATAGGAAGCTGTAAATACGGGCTATAGAACACAGGTACGCCAGCAATCTTGAAACGCGCGTTCCAGATTTCAGCAACCTGCTCTTCTCTGTCTTGAATCACTTCCGAACCGACGACACTCCAGCTATTATCTCCCGGCAGACAGGAAGTGAAGGAGCCGTTTTCCAGAATGGTGTAGCGATTACTGTCACGCATTTTCATTTTGTCGGCGGAACCACGCCCTTGACGGCCCACCATCTGATAGTCGCCTTCATAGACGTCGGTATCTTTGGTGTTCAGGTTGGCCCAGGCTTTAGGGCCTTTCAGGATGACCTGATTGTCGTCGTAGTGGACATTTCCCGTCGCGGTAATAGTACGCGTGGGTGTGCTACCCTGCGTTGCTGGATCCAACTGGTTCAGCTCCACCTGTTCGGCGGTCATGACGCTGTTACCCTGCTGGATGTTAACATTGCCGATGAATTTGGCATTGTCGGGATAGTTGGCTTCGGTTTTGTCGGCCTGAATATTGACCGGCAGCTGGTTGGGATCGCCTGTTACCAGTGGTCTGTTGTACGTAGGTACACCCAGCATGCACTGTTGAGCGAGATCGGCCAGCGCGTGCTGGCTGTAAAGCGCCGACCAAACCAGAGTGGCCAGCAGAGTTGGGAAACTTTTTTTCATACGTGGTATCAGGTGTTCCGTCATCAGGGGCATCATGCCGGCAAACGGTCAGAGACTATATCACTCGTTAGCGTTGCGCCAGTGTTAAATCCCCACCGCCTATACGCACCGCCGTTAGGTGCAAAGATAAATGACAGGTATGATAAAGCAATTTTTGGCTGACGGCATGAGGATTTGAGGAGTATATGCGGTATTGGGGAAAGTTGCTGGGGTTGGCGCTGGGAATCGTCTCAAGTGCTGGCATCTGGGGAATGATCATGGGCTTACTGATGGGGCATTGGATTGACAAAGCCCGGGCATCGCGTCGCCGTGATTATTTCTCCGCTCAGTCTACCCGTCAGTCATTGTTCTTTCTCACGACCTTTCAGGCCATGGGACACCTGACCAAATCCAAAGGCCGGGTGACGGAAGCTGATATCAAAATCGCAACCAAAATGATGGATCGTCTTGAGCTGTTTGGTGAGGCTAGAGCTGCCGCTCAACGGGCTTTCCGCGAAGGAAAGACTACTCATTTCCCTCTGCGAATAAAATTACGCAAGCTGCGCGATGCCTGTCTGGGACGTTTTGATTTAATTAAGATGTTTCTGGAAATTCAGCTTCAGGTCGCGTTTGTTGATGGCGTTCTGCATCCGAACGAACGACGCGTGTTGTACGTGATTGCCGATGAGCTGGGCGTGACGCGCGAGCAGTTTGAGTTCTTTCTGCGGAATATGGAAAGTACCTCGGGGCAGCAGTCGCGGCAGAATCAGTCACGACAGAACGGTAAATCGCATCAGCGCCGCAGTAACGGCCACTCCAGCGGGGGCTACTCCAACGGACACTCTTATGGCGGCCAACGCCCGGCTTCACCGCCGCGAGGGCCAACGGTCGAAAGTGCCTGTCGTACGCTAGGCGTGCGTAGTAGCGATGACGCTGTGACGATTAAGCGCGCCTACCGCAAACTCATGAGCGAACATCATCCCGATAAGCTGGTCGCCAAGAAGCTTTCACCGAGGATGATGGAGATGGCCAAACGCAAAGCGCAGGATATTCAGGCCGCCTATGAACTGTTGAAAAGCGCGAATCAGACAAAATAATCCGCATCTTTCCTCTTCTTATTACTTCCCCGTTTTACTGCTCTACCAAAACCGATTTGAAAATACCGTCAGCGTGTTTGCTTCAGAAATCCGCTTCGCAACGAAAGTGCATCGGGGTATTGAACTCTGGGTGGGTGATGGCTAGTTCTTGTGCGTGCAGTAACAGGCGGGGGGCCAGCGCTTTGGCCTCGGGATGCGCATAAAAGCCATCGCCGAGAATGGGGTGACCTAGCGCGAGCAGGTGGACACGCAGTTGATGGGAACGACCGGTAATCGGCATCAGCTTGACGCGCGTAGTACCGTCAGCGTCACGCGAAAGTACCTGATACTCCGTCTGTGCTGCTTTTCCTGTTTCAAAGCAGACTTTCTGTTTCGGGCGGTTCGGCCAGTCGCAGATCAGTGGCAGGTCGATGACGCCTTCATCCTGCGCCATATGTCCCCAGACGCGGGCAAGGTAGGATTTCTTGGGTTCACGCTCGCGAAACTGACGCTTTAATTCGCGCTCGGCGGCTTTCGTGAGTGCAACGGCAATCACGCCGCTGGTTGCCATATCCAGACGATGCACAGATTCAGCCGTCGGGTAGTCAGCCTGAATGCGGTTCATTACGCTGTCTTTGTGTTCTGGCGCGCGGCCGGGAACCGACAGCAGACCGCTGGGTTTATTCACCACCATGATGTGCTGATCCTGATACAGAATATGCAACCAGGGATCGGTAGGCGGATTATAGGGTTCCATTCACGCTCCAAAAATAGGCAAGAAACAGGGACGTCGTTGCTGTTTGACCGAGATACACGGGCTTATCACGGGGCGAGGTGTTCTTGCGGAAACCTCATCCCCATGCTTTCCCTAATATGCAGCTATCCGTGTGCTGAAAAGTCTGACTGCCCATATATGCATAAGAGGTTGCTGACAAAGTCCGCAGAGCGGGGGTAACGGATAGATCGTAAAGACGCTGCAAGTACGTCCATGTAAGCTCGGCTTGCGCCATCCATGGCGCAAACGCTTTACTCTTCTATTCCGTTACTCCCGTTTTCATTCGGCGAATAGGTTTGTCAACGGTCTGATAAGGCATAGTACGGGCAGCACATTACTGGTGTGTCACCACAACCAGACGAATAGCATCGAGACGCCAGTTGGCTTCGTGCAGGTTGCTCAGCACCTGTTCGCGCTGGTTTTCCAGTGCAGTCAACTCATCTTCACGAATGTTGGGGTTGACGGCTTTTAGCGCTTCAAGACGTTCCAGCTCGCGGCGCAATTGCAGGTCAGCCTGCTCCTGAGCCTCGGTGATGAGCTGGCGTGCCTGCGTTTCGACCAGCGCTTCCGCCTGTTGCAGCATGGCGTGAACATCGGGCTGTACCGCATTCACCAGCTTGCTGGACGTATGACGGTTTACCGCGTTGAGCTGGCGGTTAAAGCTCTCAAACTCAACCTGTGCTGCCAGATTGGTACCTTTACGGTCCATCAGCAGGCGAACCGGCGTAGGTGGCAGGAAGCGGGTCAGTTGCAGATGCTTCGGTGCCTGCGCTTCCACAACGTAAATCAGCTCAGCCAGCAATGTGCCGACTGGCAGCGCTTTATTTTTCAGCAGCGACACTGCACAGCTTCCGGTATCGCCGGACAGCACCAGATCGAGTCCGTTACGGATAAGCGGGTGTTCCCAACTGATAAACTGTGCGTCTTCGCGGGAGAGCGCCTGATCGCGATCGAAGGTGATCGTACAGCCGTCCTGCGGCAAGCCCGGGAAATCCGGCACCAACATATGATCGGATGGCGTCAGGATGATCAGGTTATCGCTGCGATCTTCCTGATTGATACCAACAATATCAAATAGGTTCAGGGCGAACGTCACCAGATTGACGTCATTATCCTGCTCAGCAATGGCCTGCGCTAACAGTTGAGCCTGTTCGCCACCGTTAGAATGCATTTCCAGCAGGCGATCGCGGCCTTGTTCAAGCTGTTGCTTCAGGCTGTCGTGCTGTTGACGGCAAACATGGATAAACTCATCCAGTCCCTGCTGTTCACCGACCGTCGTCAGCCGCTCGATCAACTGCGCATGGTGGGCATCATAGATGGTACGACCCGTCGGACAGGTGTGTTCAAACGCATCCAATCCTTCGTGATACCAACGTACCAGCAAGGCCTGTGCGGTATTTTCCAGATACGGCACCATGATCTGAATTTCTTTTGCCTGCCCGATACGGTCCAGACGACCAATACGCTGTTCCAGCAGATCGGGGTTGAACGGTAGATCGAACATCACTAAATGGCTGGCAAACTGGAAGTTACGGCCTTCGGAACCAATCTCTGAACAAATCAGCACCTGTGCGCCTTCTTCTTCAGACGCAAAATAGGCGGCGGCGCGGTCACGTTCAAGAATCGACAGCCCTTCATGGAAGACGGCGGCGCGGATTGCTTCACGCGTGCGCAGCACTTGTTCCAGCTGTAGCGCGGTGGCTGCCTGTGCACAGATCACCAGGATTTTTTCATCACGGTGTGCGGTCAGGTAGTTCAGTAACCATTCCACGCGCGGATCGAAGTTCCACCAGGTGGCATCGTCCCCTTCGAGCTGTTGATAAATTTGTTCCGGGTACAGCATGTCGCGGGCGCGGACTTCCAGCGCCTTATTTGCGTTCATAATGCCGGACACTTTAATCGCCGTTTGGTACTGCGCTGGCAGCGGCAGGCGAATTTGATGCAGGACACGCTGCGGGAAGCCTTTAACCCCTTGACGGGTGTTACGGAACAGCACGCGGCTGGTGCCGTGGCGATCCATCAGCATGGTGATCAGTTCCTGACGCGCCTTCTGATTGTCATCGCTGTTGCTGTTGATGGCTTTCAGCAGCGGTTCAATGTCCTGCTCGCCCAGCAGGTCGCTTAGCGCATTCAGCTCAGGCGTTTGGGCTTTTTCGCCCGCTAACAGCAGCGTGACGGCATCGGCAACCGGACGATACTGCTGCTGTTCAGCAACGAATTCCTGATAGTCGTGGAAACGATTGGGATCGAGCAGGCGTAAACGCGCAAAGTGGCTCTGCTGGCCAAGCTGTTCCGGCGTTGCGGTTAACAGCAGAACGGCTGGCGTGGCGCGTGCCAGCGTTTCAATAGCCTGATATTCCGGGCTAGGGCTTTCTTCGCTCCAGACCAAATGGTGGGCTTCATCCACCACCAGCAGATCCCAGTCGGCGTTGACGAGTTGCGCAAAGCGCTGGGCGCTGCGTTGAACAAATCCCAGTGAGCAGATCACCAACTGTTCAGTTTCAAACGGATTGCTGCTGTCCAGCTTGGCTTCGGCATAGCGCTCGTCGTCAAACAGGGAGAACAGCAGGTTAAAGCGGCGCAGCATTTCGACCAGCCACTGGTGTTGCAGGGTTTCTGGCACGACAATCAGCACGCGGCTGGCACGACCCGCCAGCAACTGCTGGTGGATGATCATCCCCGCCTCAATAGTTTTTCCCAGTCCGACTTCGTCCGCCAGCAAAACGCGTGGCGCATGGCGTTGGCCGACTTCATGAGCGATATGAAGCTGGTGGGGGATAAGGCTGGCACGCATGCCGCGCAATCCGCCCCATTGTTGACGCGCCTGTTCGTTCTGATGCTTGCGAGCGCGATAGCGCAGGGCAAAGCGATCCATACGATCGATCTGTCCGGCGAACAGGCGATCTTGCGGTTTGTTGAACGTCAGTTTGCTGTCCAGAAAGACTTCACGCAGTTCCGCCGACGTTTCATCGTCCAGGCGTTGGCCGCAATACACCAGCAACCCTTTTTCTTCTCGCACGTCATCCACTTTGAGCTGCCAGCCTTCATGGCTGGTGACGGTGTCGCCGGGATTGAACATCACGCGGGTGATGGGGGCGTCGCTGCGGGAATAAAGTCGGTTTTCACCGCTGGCAGGGAAAAGCAGCGTAATCATACGCGTATCGACGGCAACAACCGTTCCCAGTCCAAGTTCGCTTTCCGTATCGCTGATCCAGCGCTGACCAAGTGTAAAAGGCATAAATTCTTAGCTCGATGTTCGTCTGTGTCGGAGGAATGTCTGATTACATTATCGGGTGCCGATAATGCTGCTGATGCAAATTCAGAAAGGGCGTTATGGTAATAGATGACGGTGCGTTCGTCACCCCTCAAACTTGCTGTGGCGCGAATTAACCCCTTTCATCTAAAAACATGAATGTCTGCCATTTAAAACATTAATCGCTTTCATTTAAAACAAGCCCATCTGGCCTGTTACCAGTGTAGCAAAATCGTCGTGCAGGAACGGTAAAATGGCGTCCGCGACGGGCTGGAGCTGGCGTTCGACATAATGCTGGTAATCCAGCGGAGAATGCCGGGTTTCCAATGGTTCGGGACCGTTGACGGTCATCACATAGCTGATCCAGCCGCCGTTTTGGTATTGCAGCGGCCGTCCTTGCTGGCGGTTATAGTCATCGGCGATTTTCGCGGCTCTGGCGTGGGGCGGTACGTTGCGCTGGTAGTCATCGAGCCGACGGCGTAGTCGTTTACGGTAGATCAGCAGATCGTCAAAATCACCGTTCAGGGTGCGATCGACATAATCCCGCAGCCACTCCTGATAAGGCTGTTGCTGAAAAATCAGCAGATAGAGCTGCTGTTGAAACTGCTGCGCCAACGGTGTCCAGTCGGTACGCACGGTTTCCAGCCCTTTGAACACCATTTTTTCACCTTGTGGCGTGTCGATCAGGCCGGCGTAGCGTTTTTTACTGCCTTGTTCCGCGCCGCGAATCGTTGGCATCAGGAAGCGGCGAAAATGCGTTTCAAATTCCAGCTCCAGCGCACTGGTCAACTGCTGAGTGCCTTGCAGGTGCTGTGTCCACCATTGGTTAACGTGTTGCACCAGCGTTTTGCCAATCTTTGCTGCTTCTTCTTCGCTATGCGCGTGCTTCAACCAGACAAAGGTGGAGTCGGTATCGCCATAAATCACCTGATAGCCCTGTTCTTCGATCAGTTCGCGCGTTTTGCGCATGATTTCATGGCCGCGTAGGGTGATGGAGGAGGCGAGACGTGGGTCGAAGAAGCGGCAGCCTGTGGCCCCCAGTACGCCATAAAAGGCATTCATGATGATCTTGAGCGCCTGCGACAGTGGTTTATTGTTGGTGCGCTTCGCCGCCTCACGCCCTTGCCAAATTTGCTCGACAATCGCTGGCAGGCAGTGCTGTTCCCGGGAGAACCACGCCTCGCGAAAGCCGGGGACGGCGTGCTGAGCGTCAGGATTCTGCGTTCCCACCGCCAGCCCTACCGGGTCGATCAGGAACGTGCGGATGATAGAAGGGTAGAGGCTCTTGTAGTCCAGCACGAGTACCGAATCATACAGTCCGGGACGTGAATCCATCACAAATCCGCCGGGGCTGGCCTCAAGCGCGACGTCACCGAGATTAGGGGCAACGTAGCCCATACGGTGCATGCGCGGTAAATAGAGGTGGTAAAATGCTGCGACGGAACCCCCGCTGCGATCGGCTGCCAGTCCGGTGACGCTAGCGCGCTCTAGCAAAAAAGGCAGCAGCTCGGTTTTGTCGAAAATACGCGTGACCAGTTCGCAGTCTTGCAGGTTATAGCGAGCGAGAGCAGGTTTATCTTCGGCAAAACGGCGGTCGATTTCATCCATTCGCTGATAGGGCGTGTCGATAGCTTTGCCTTCCCCCAGCAGCGACTGTGCGACAAATTCCAGACTAAACGAGGCAAAATTCCACGTCGCGGATTTGAGCGCTTCAATGCCGTCAATAATCAAACGGCCGGTGGCGCTGGCAAAAAAATGCCCCTGTTTAAAACCGTGTTCCCGCCATTCTAACGCCTGCCCGTTACGCCCCAGCTTGAGCGGAATGTTGTAGCGCTCGGCATGTTTCTGTAAGACACGCAGGTCAAACTGCACCAGATTCCAGCCGATGATGGCATCGGGATCGTGCTGCTGCATCCAGGCATTCAGCTTTTCCAACAGCAGCGGGCGGCTGGCGACGTACTCAAGATTAAAATCTTCGTGTTCGGCAGGCGTGCCGTTCGGCGGCCCGAGCATGTAAACCTGGCGTTGTCCGCAGCCTTCCAGCCCAATGCAGTAAAGCTCGCCGTGGCGGGTGGTCTCGATATCCAGCGACACCAGTTTGAGCGTCGGGCGGTAATCGGGATTCGGTTTCATGCGGGCTTCCGTCATCAGGCTACCTGACGTTGGGTTACCGCTAAACCACACGGGCGCGGTGATAAAGCGCTCCATCAGAAAGCGTTCCGTCGGGCGAATATCCGCTTCGTAGACCTGAACGCCGCCTTCACGCAACAATTTCTCCAGCCGCAGCAGCTGTCGGTATTGCGGGCAATACAGGCCCAGCAGCGGCTGATGATGGAAATCCTGCATGGCGAGCGGCTTTAACTGCCAGCGTTTTTCCTGCTGTAAAAGCGTTCTTGCGCGGGCTTCCTGCTGTGCAGGAATAAAGGCAACGGCCTCCTGTACCGGCAGGCGTACGAGCTGCGGGCCCTCATCGGTGGCCAGCCAGAATTCAACCTGCGTGCCGGCTGGTGTGTCGTTCCAGTGGCGGGTCAGTAGAAACCCCTGACGAACCTGAGTCACTAAGCGGCCTTTTATAGCAAGCGGGATAAGGAAGGATGGTAGGAATAAGTATGGTTATTTATACAGGTAATGTCCAGCAACATCACCTGTATATAAAGAAGAGGGATTGGATTACTGCTCTCCGCTGGAGGCAGAGACCACGCGGTTGCGGCCTTCCTGTTTGGCTTGGTAAAGAGCTTCATCGGCCAGCTTGAAGGTGCGCTCGATTGGCATATCGCTGACGCCCGGTTCCCACATGGCAACGCCTAATGAGATGGTGATATTGCCCACGACAGGAATGGTCGATTCCTGCATGCGCTGTCGTAGCCGTTCGGCAATGTTGAGTGCGACGTCGAGGCTGGTTTCCGGCAGCAGGATCAAAAATTCTTCACCGCCGCTGCGGCACAGTATGTCAGCATCGCGTGAGCTGGTGCGAATAAGCTGTGAGAGATAGCGAATGACATTGTCGCCGACATCGTGACCGTAGGTGTCATTGATGCGCTTGAAACGATCGATATCCAGCGCGATGACCGCAAAGCTTTTCTGCCCCATCTGCCAGTAGCGGAGCACGCTATCCAATCCACGGCGATTGAGCAGTTCGGTCATCGGGTCTGAGTGTGCCTCAGAACGCAACTTACCAATTTTGCGCTGGAGTAAATCGATACCCAACAGCATGGCCTGTTTGAGCTGCGAGGCTTCGAAATACCAGGAGTGGATATTTCTGATGTCATCGGAGACGTCCGTCGCATCCATCTTATTGGCGCTGCGTGCCAATAGCCACAGAGGCTGGGCGATGAGTCGGGCAAGCAGCCAGACGCAGAAAATAGTTAAAAGCGCGAGCGGAAGCGTGTGACGCAGCACGTTCAGCATCAGGCTATCGAGAGGCTTCAGCGTGATGTCTATCGGGCGGAGCGCTACAATCTGCCACTGTGAGGTGGCTTCAACGGCGTAACCCGCTAGCATGGTTTCACCCAGATAGTTCACCATATGCTGGCTGCCATTGTTTTCGTGATACGCATCGATCTTCAGATTATTGGTTTCTGTTTTGCCAATACGCTCCATGTCACGGTGATACAGCATTTTTTTGTTCTTATCGGTGACATAAATGTAAGAACCATCGCGGTAATAGTGTTTGTCTAAGAGCGTATTAAGAACGCTGGGCTGCTTAAGATAGATGGATCCACCGATAAACCCTTTGTAGCGGCCATCCCGTGTGAAGATCGGCGAAGATATCAGCACAATGAGGTTATTGGCGGCAGAGACATAGGGCTGGCTGATAAGAGGCTGCTTTTCTTTCAGGGCTTCGAGAGCGCCTTCTGTTGTCAGGCTTCTCCCGATTAATTGGAACGTATCCGGTGATGTGGCTCGGACAATACCTTTTTCATCTGCAATGACGACAGAGTTGAAATGGCTGGTCTGTAGCCGCAGGCGGTCGGCTTCTTTAAACAGACTGGCCTTATCATCCATTTGGGTAGAGACGATATTGGCGCTGTAGGCTAACTGCTGCTGGGATTCTTTAAAGAAAGAATGGGTCATCGCCGCAAGCTTGGTGGCGTAAACACGGTTGGCTTCAAGGGTGTTATCAATCAGAAGCTCTCGCTGAACGCGATAGCTGGCATAAAAACTGTTTGCCAGTGTTACCAAGGCGCTCGCCACTGCCAAGAGTAGGATAAGACGTCGTAATCCGAAATGGTTGAGTAGTTTAAAAAACATAGTGGCAGTGTGGCACGGTGGCAAAAAATGACCGCTATCATAAGTGTAGATGCCCGTCGGTGCAAAAGAATTGACCAGAAAACGACATTACTGAAGTGGTACTAACGACTTGAATTAGAAAATGATATTGCGTGTGTCCTTATAATAAGAATAGTTGATATTTATCAAAACGCACAAGCTTTCACCGTCTGAAGGCTAAGCACGCCTCAACGTTAGATAGATAAATCATGCTACATATTTTCAATAGGATATTGCTGGGTTTCGTGCTGCCCGCCGAGGGGGCTGTCGCCTGAGAGACGACATCTCACGTTAATCCGGTGTGTTGGGGTTTTACCGTAGCCACAATCGAATGATGGGGTGAAATCAGGAGTTGACGGCTTCTGCTATGATCCAGACAATCCTTGTTTTTATAACGTACGGGTAGGTTTTATGGAAGCGTGGCTGGATCATCTGGTTACTCAATCACTCGCGTATTCACTGATCGCCGTCATGCTGGTTGCCTTTCTGGAATCTCTGGCTTTGGTGGGGTTGCTATTGCCGGGAACGGTGATGATGGCAACGCTGGGAGCACTGATCGGGAGCGGACAAATGGGGCTTTACCCGGCGTGGGGGGCAGGGATTATCGGTTGCCTGCTAGGGGACTGGATTTCCTATTTTATTGGCATGCGTTTTAAGGCACCGCTGCATAACTGGTCTTTCCTGAAAAAGCATCAGGCGCTGCTGAGTAAAACCGAATATGCCCTGTATCAGCACCCGATGCCGACGATACTGATCGGGCGTTTCGTCGGCCCGACCCGTCCGCTCATCCCGATGGTGGCGGGGATGCTGGGGTTACCGCCTTATAAATTTGCCGTGCCGAATATCATCGGCTGCCTGCTGTGGCCGCCTGCTTATTTCTTACCCGGCATTCTGGCTGGCGTTGCGATTGATATTCCCGCGGGGACGAACAGCGCAGGGTTTAAGTGGTTGCTGCTGATTACTGCCATCGTGGTGTGGGGCGCAGGCTGGCTAAACTGGCGCTGGTGGCGCAGTGATAAGCGTAAACATCATGACTGGTTTAGCAGAAAGATGCCGCTCAGACGTCTGCGCTGGGTCGCGCCCGTGATGTCTGTGGCGGCGGTTGCCTTGTCGGTCGTACTGATTCAGCACCCACTGATGCCCGTTTACCGCCATCTGCTATGGCAGGTGTTAAACGGGTAAGGTTGGGCAGGCCGGGAAAGACCCGGCCAAGCCATTTAGCAGTAGAACTCGGCGACCTGCTCGAAAATACGCATTTCTTCACCGTGACGGCGTACCTGAAGGACGTCCTCCAGTTTTTCCACCTGACTGATCATTTGCTGTAGCCGCTGGTCATCTTTGACCAGTAGCCAGATCCGGCTTTCTTCGCCATTTGCTAGCGGCATACACAGAATGCCTTCCACGTTAAATGCTCGGCGGGCAAACAGGCCGCAAACGTGTGACATGACGCCGGGGTGGTTGCGCACCGAGAGCTCCAGCGTGACCTGATTTGACGTTGATTGCGTTGGCGAAGTTAGTTGAATTGACATAGTCATTAATCTCCGATCATATCGATGTTCGCGGCGCCCGGTGGCACGATGGGTAACACTTTTTCATTGGCGTCAATAAGTACGTGGATCAGCGCAGGGCCTGGTTGGTTGAGCATCTCTTGCAGCGCGGCCTGTGGATCGGCGGCGGCGTTCAGATCGCAAGTTGCAAAGCCGAAGCCTGCGGCAATCGCGAGGAAATTCGCGCTGTAGCGGTAATCGGCCGCGAAGATGCGCTTCTGAAAAAACATATCCTGTTGCTGGTGAACCAGACCGAGTGACTGGTTGTTCATCAGGACAATTTTTACGTTAAGCCCTTCTTCTGCCGCGGTTGCCATTTCCTGAATATTCATCATCAGGCTGCCATCACCCGAGAAACACACCACGGTGCGATCCGGTTCAGCCAGCGCCGCGCCAATCGCCGCAGGCAGGCCAAAGCCCATCGTCCCAAACCCGCCGGATGTCAGCCATTGGCGTGGACGACGCAGCGGATAAGACTGCGCGACCCACATCTGATGCTGGCCGACATCGGTCGTGATGATGGCATCATCCGTCAGCGCCTGTGCCGTGGCCTGAACCAGACCATAATGGCTTAATGGATCGTCAGCACCCGGCATGCTGAACGGAAATTCCTGTTGCAGCCCGCGGACGGTGGTACGCCATACGTCACGCTGCTGCGGTGCAATATGCGGCAGCAGTTGATCCAGCGCTTGCGCGACATCGGCATTGATCGCCACGTGTGGCTGGCGGATCTTACCCAGTTCGGCCGGATCGATATCGATGTGAATGATGCTGGCATGTGGGCAAAACTGTTCCGCTTTACCAATCGCGCGATCGTCAAAACGCGCCCCCAGCACAATTAACAAATCTGCCTGCTGTAAGATCAGATTGGTTGATCGTGCGGCGTGCATGCCCAGCATCCCGAGTGACAGGGGATGATCGACAGGCATCGTACCCAGCGCCATCAGCGTCATGGTGGTTGGCAGGCTGGAACGTTCCGCCAGTTGAACTGCCTGTTCGTGCGCGACGCCGCTAATAATCCCGCCGCCGAGATAGAGCACCGGACGCTGAGCCGCGTTAATCATGGCCGCAGCACGCTCGATTTCTTGCTGGGCAATGGCGGGTGGCGTATCGAGAGGAAAGACGTCTGGCAGTTCGCTCAGCTCAATGGTCGCGTTCTGGATATCTTTTGGAATATCGATCCACACCGGACCGGGACGGCCCGACTGCGCAATACGAAAGGCTTCTGGGATCACGCGCGGCAGTTCGTTGATGTCGCGAACCAGATAGTTATGTTTGGTGACGGGAATAGAAATGCCGTAGGTATCGACTTCCTGAAACGCATCGGTACCGATCATGCTGGAAGGCACCTGACCGGTGATACACACCAGCGGGATCGAATCCAGTTTGGCATCGGCGATGGCGGTGAGCAGGTTGGTCGCTCCCGGACCGCTGGAAGCCATACAAACTGCGGCGCGCCCGCTGGCACGTGCCATGCCTTGTGCCATAAATCCCGCACCTTGCTCGTGGCGAGCCAGAACGTGGCGAATCGTCTTACTTTGACCCAGTGCATCATATAACGGCAGGGCCGCGCCGCCGGGAATACCCGCTACGGTGGTGATGCCCTGCTGTTCGAGCAACCGAACAATTAACTGAGCGCCTGTATAACGCATGTTTACATCCTTCATCAGGGCCGGTGCGTTGTCGGAGCGGGGAGGGTAGAAATAAGAAACCCCGCTCGGCTTGCGCCGGCGGGGTTTGAGAATCTTCGATTCGGAACCCGTTACGGCGCGCTGCCGACGACGACCACGACGACCACGCGCACGACGACGACCGCGTCAACATGCGCGGTGTGTAGTAGTGCTGAAGTGGAAGAAGAATAGTGCGTCACAGGAATCCTATTTATGTTCGAGTTATTTATGGTCGAGTGTTGTGTTCGAATGAATAATCAATCGTCAATCCATATAAGCACAGCAGTACAAAAAGACACAATACCCACAAGGGATAAAAACTGAATATGTCGAATTGGTCACAGTATATTGAAAATTTCACCGCTTGATTTTTCGCCGTATAACCGAGAGAAGCGTGATTACTTTCACAATTGGAACAGGGTTTCAATGTTATAAATTATAAAATAATCATTGGGATAGTGGGTGGTGACAAATGGGCGTGTCCCGAGTGGTAGGGAAAGGCGTATTGAGCGGTATCTTATTGATGGCAATGGGGATTGGCCAGGCGATAGCCTGTCAGGCTGGCCCTGCCAATGAATGGATGCGGGGTATTGAACAGCAGCGGCAGGCGGATTTGGGCAACGGCTGTTATCTCAATCCGATTATTGCGGGCGATCATCCTGACCCCACGATTATCAAGGATGGGGATGACTATTACATGACGTTCTCGTCATTTGACGACATTCCCGGACTGCTGATTTGGCACTCGCGTGATTTAGTGAACTGGGAACCGCTTGGCCCGGCGATAACGACACCCGTTGATGCCATCTGGGCGCCGGATTTGGTGAAGCACAACGACAAATACTATATCTACTTCACTACGAACCGGATCATCGACGCCAAAGGGGCGAAAAAGAAAACGCTGTATGTGATTACCGCTGATGATATTCATGGCCCGTGGACGCCGCCGAAAGATACCGGTTTGAAAAACCCAGCCAGCGATCCCGGCCATGTGGTAGGGGAGGACGGTAAGCGTTACATCTTTATGTCTGGCGGCAACCGCGTGCAATTGACGGATGACGGGCTGTCGACGGTCGGTGAAATGGCGGTGGTCTATCAGGGATGGCAGTACCCGGAAGAGTGGGATGTGGAAAGCTTCTCGCAGGAAGGGCCGAAGATGCTGCGCCACGGTGACTACTTCTACATGGTGCTGGCGGAAGGTGGAACGGCTGGGCCTCCGACCGGACACATGGTGATTGCCGCACGCTCGAAATCGATCAATGGACCGTGGGAAAACTCGCCGCATAACCCGATTATCCGCACGCAGGATCGTTCAGAGAAATGGTGGTCGCGCGGCCATGCGACGCTGATCGAAGGGCCGGATAAAAACTGGTACATGGTGTATCACGGTTATGAAAACGGCTTTATGACATTGGGGCGGCAGGCGATGCTGGAGCCGATCGTCTGGGGTGATGATGGTTGGTTTACATCCGCTGGATTCGATACTGGCAAACCGATTCGTAAGCCGGAAGGCGGCGAGGCAGTGCCTCACGGCATCGGCTGGTCTGATAGCTTTACCGACGAGAAATTTCCGGCTCGTTGGCATTTCTACCGTGCCAATGCGGAGGAACTGAAGCGGGTCACGCTCAGTGATGGCAAGCTGCACCTGAAGGCAAAAGGCACGTCGCCGAAGGACAGCGCGCCGCTGACGATGATTCCTGGCGATCAGGCTTACCAGATTGAAGTCACGGCGAATTTTGCCCCCGGCGCACAGGCAGGGTTGCTGCTGTTCTATAACGCGAAGCTATACGTCGGGCTGTCGTTTAATCAGGACGGCACCGTAATGCACCGCTACGGGCTGGAAAGGGCGGAGAAGAAACTGCCGCATATTACGGGCAATCAGGTGCAGATTCTGATGAGAAACGATCGCCACATTGTGACGTTCTACACCCGCACCTCGGATCAGGAACCGTGGAAGAAATATCCGGTGCAGATGGAAGTGTCCGGCTACCATCACAACGTCGCGTACGACTTCCTCAGTTTGCGGCCTGCCCTGTATGCTTCAGGCGAGGGCGATGTCACGTTCAGCAACTTGCGCTATCAGGCTTTGCCTTAATTTCTCAATTTGAAGACGGACGTGAAATTCCCAGGATGGTGGCCGCTTCGGCGCTGCCATCCTGTAGCGCCTGAGTCGGCCCATCATAATAAATCTGCCCGTCTACGATCAGCACCGTACGTTTTGCGATCCGCATGGCATCATCCAGATTGTGGGACACCATCAACAGCGTGAATTGACGCTCCTCACACACACTTTCAACCAGATCGAGCATCTCCTGACGCAGCGCGGGATCGAGTGCCGAGAACGGTTCATCCAATAGCAGAATCGGCTGATGACGCACCAGACAGCGTGCCAATGCCGCGCGCTGGCGCTGTCCGCCAGAAACCTGCGAGGGTAGACGATCCAGAAGATCGGCCAGACCGACCCGATCGGCAATCTGCCGTAACGTCTCGCGCTGTTCTGCACTAAGCCGCAGGCCGGGGTGTAGCCCCAGCGCGATGTTTTGCCCGATTGTCAGATGAGGAAACAGGTTATTTTCCTGAAACAGAATCGAAACTGGTCTTTTAGCGGGAGGCGTCTCGCGGTGAGATTCTCCGTTAAGCCGTAATTCCCCGCTGTCTGCCATCAGGAAGCCCGCAACCAGATTCAGCAGCGTACTTTTCCCTGCGCCGCTGGGGCCGAGGATAGCGATGCGCTCGCCCGGCCTGACGTGAAAATCAAAGCGCATGGGCAAGTGTTGATAGAAGTAGGTCAATTTCTCAAGCGCGATCATGACGGCCTGCCAGTTTCTCAATCAGGGTAAATAACATAAAGCACAGCAGCATTAAGAGTAGCGCCGTGACTGCGCCGTCGGCGCTGCGATAGGAACCAATTTGCTGGTACAGATAGAACGGCAACGTGCGGAACTGCTCATTACCGAACAGCGCAATGACGCCGAAATCACCAATCGACAGCACGCAGGCAAAAGCCAACGCCTGCGCCAGCGGCTGTTTTAGCGCGGCGAGCTCGATCAGTCTCAGCCGCTGCCAGCCGCGAATATCCAGTGACGTGCAGAGTCGGTTGTAGCGTTCGGCAACGTCCAGCATCGGGTTTTCCAGTACTTTGATCGCGTAGGGAATTGCCATCAGCGCGTTGGTGAACACCACCAGTGCGTAAGGGGATTGCGGTAGCCCGATGCTGTTATTCAGCAGCAGGAAAAAGCCGGTTGCCAGCACAATGCCCGGCATGGCGAGGATGAGCATACCGCTCAGGTTCATCAACTGCCCGTACAGTGGCTTCTGGCGTAACTTGAGCTCGCGACTGCTCCAGAGCAGCATCATGGTTAGCACCAGACACAGGAGTCCTGCGCCTAAGGCAATGCGCAGCGAGGTAAACAGCGTTTGCCAGAGCACAGGCTGTTGCAGCACGGTAACCAGCGATCGGTTTACGCCATCCAACACCACGGCCAGCAAGGGGGGGACGACCAGCAGTAACAGCGCACCAATCAGCAGGCCGTCGGTGACGCGGCTTAAGGCGCTATCCTGCGGGTTGCGCCAGGCAAGTTGCTGCGTGCTACCGACGGGCAGAATGCGCCCCAGCCGCTGGCTCAGCAGCACCAAACCAAGACAGCAGACCATCTGAATTAACGCCAGCAGTGCCGCGCGCCCCGGATCGTAATCAAAACTTAATGCCTGATAGATAGCCAGCTCAATTGTGGTCGCCTGCGGGCCACCGCCCAGCGACAGCACCGTAGCAAAGCTGGCGAAGCAGAGCATAAAAATCAGTGCGCCAGTGGGTAAAATCTGCCGGCGCAGGGCAGGCCATTCCAGCAGACGGAAATGCTGCCAGCTGTTCATACCCAAATTCGCTGCCAACTGACGTTGCTCGGTGGCGATGCCTTCTAACGACTGCAACAGCAATCGGGTTGCCAGAGGCAGATTGAAGAAGACGTGCGCCAGCAGGATGCCCTGCAACCCATAGGGCGAAAACGTGTATTTCAGGTCAAACCAGCCCAGCGCAGAGGCCAGCCAGCCTTGCCGACCATAAACGCTGAGCAGGCCAAAAACAGCGACCAGCACGGGCAGCACCAGCGTCATTGCGCACAATCGTAGCAGCCAGCGGTAACCGGGAAAGCGCCGTCGATACAGCGCTCTGGCAAGGAAGATCGCCGGAACGGTGGAAAACAGCGCAGAGAGAAAGGCCTGCCAGAAGGTAAACCGGATGACATGCCAGAGATAGCTGTCATGCCATAGCGTGCGCCACTGGCTTTCGGGCGCCTGTAGCCACAGGGCACCGAAAGCCAGTGCGGCAACGGAAATTAACAGCGTTGTGGCCAGTAGCCCCGACCACAGACGTCCGCCGATCAGTGGCTGACGGCGCGTTGCCATGCCTGAATCCACTGCGTCCTTTGGTCGGCGACTTCCTGTGCGCTGAACTGCATGGCTTTCTCAGGAACCGCGAGCGTCGCGAAGCCTGCTGGCAGATCAGTTTTAACCGCCGGATACATCCAGTTTGTGGTAGGAATAGCCTGCTGGAACGTTGGGCTTAGGATGAACTGCATAAAGCGTTTTGCCAGTTCGGGATTTTTGCTGGAAGCCAACTGCCCGGCGATTTCAATTTGCAGATAGTGCCCTTCGCTAAAGGTGGCCGCTGCGTAGTTGTCTTTCTTTTCTTCAATGATGTGATAGGCCGGTGACGTGGTGTAGCTCAGCACCAGATCCGCTTCCCCTTTCAGGAACAGACCGTAGGCTTCACTCCAGCCTTTGGTGACGGTAACGGTTTTTTTCGCCAGCTTCTGCCAGGCTTGTGGCGCATCGTCGCCGTACACTTTCTGCATCCACAGCAGCAATCCCAGTCCCGGTGTGCTGGTGCGAGGATCCTGATAGATCACTTTCCACGGTGCATTGCTGTCCACCAGCTCATGCAGGCTTTTCGGCGGATTTTTCAGCGTGTCTTTGTTATACACAAACGCAAAGTAGCCGTAGTCGTAAGGAACGAACGTCTTATTGCTCCAGCCGCCCGGCACCGTGACGGCACGGGTGTCCTGACCGTGTGGCGCAAATAGGCCGGTTTGTTCTGCTGCTTGCAACAGGTTGTTGTCCAGTCCCAGAATGATGTCCGCTTTGCTGTTTTTGCCTTCCATACGCAGACGGTTCAGCAGCGATGCGCCGTCTTCCAGAGCGACGAAATTCAGTTCGCACTCGCACTCTTTTTCAAAGGCGGTCTTGATGACAGGGCCCGGACCCCATTCGGAAGCGAACGAATCGTAGGTATAAACGGTAAGCGCGGGCTTGGCAAAGGCCGAAGCAGAGAGCAGTAACAGGCAAGGCAGGCTGATTTTCAGCGCGGTGGCTGAACGGTGTAGTAATTGATTTAACACTTTGCACTCCTGAGAATCATAGGGTGGCAAAGGACTTTGAGGCGGCAATAAGCCGCACTCTCAAATCCCTTCGCCGGTATTAACCGGATCAGGTTCGACGGGTATCTTCTCAGCGAAAAATTTTCCGCACCCCGTTGAGAACGGCACATTGTAAAGGGTTAAGTCGGGCGGCGAAAGGCTCTCAGCGTTCCGGCGGTGCAAACCAGGCGGATTTAAAATCAAACCAGCCCAACATATTCATCCTGACGCCGCGCATACTGCGCTGCCCTTGAAGTTGCAGCCAGTGGTGCAACAGCGGATACAGTTGGCCGCTATCGATCAGTTTTTCACACCATTCCGCCATCGGCAGCGAGTGATTGCGCCACTGCTGCGCGTCCGCATGCAGATCGTCATCCAGACAGTGCTGCACCAGCGGGAGCTCGTAGAGCATCGCGAACAGGGAGAATTCGAGTGGCAAATAACAGTTCACGCTGCTAAACCAGATATCGCTCTCGGCATTGCCTTGATACCAGTCTTCGTAGCTGACCGTCTGGATATGCAACGTGACGCCGTGCTGCGCCAGTAGCGTGCGCATAATCTCGCTTAATATCCGGTATTCAGGGTGTGCCTGATAGAACGTGAGTGTGACTTCAGTCAGCCCTTTTGGAAGGGATTGCGGCACATCGGGATGGTGATGGTGCCAGCGCGGCAGCAGGCTGTAGGCCGGTGACCAGTCACGCTGGTTGCTGGTATTGGCGTGGTTGAGTAGCGAAATCGGGTTAAATACCTGCCTGAGCCACTGCTGAGCTTCTGGCCGTGATGCTAACGGCGAACGCTTGTCGAACAGCAGGAAATAGCCACCTTCTTCCATCCGGCTTTCTAACTGTTCGTGACGAGAATTGTCAGACTGGAGTTGGATGGACACCGGCATTTCCTCCGGTTCGTCCGGCAGGACCCAGATATTGACCTCATCAATCAACGCCCGATAGCCAAAATAATCATCGAAGGCGCGGATCTTCAGTTGATTGCTGTTATTACGCACGACGGCGTAAGGGCCGGTGCCAATCGGGTGTTGGGCAAAATCCGGTAGCGTTTTCCACTCTTGCGGCAAAATCATGGCGTGCACGCTGCCTAATAGCCACGGTAGCCATTTATCCGGGCTGTTTAGCTGGATATCGATCACGAATGGCATCGGCGACGTTACGGCTTCAATGTGAGAAAAGAGTGGAAGCGGAATAAGGCGAGAGAGTGATGTGGTGATGTCATCCATTGTGAGCTCACGCCCATGATGAAAGCGGATAGCCGGGCGCAGATAGAAGCGCCAATGCAGGGGGGAGACCATCTGCCAGTGATGAGCCAGATCGGGTTCAATTTCCCCATTTTCCTCATTTATATTGGTGAGTCCGCTGAAAATTTGCCGGGCAATGTGCATCTCTGAACGCCGTAGCGCCGAGCCGGGCAGTAAATTGCGTAAAGGACGGTAATAGAGGATGCGCAGAATGTGTTTCCCCTGCCGGAAGCTCCGCCCAAGGTGGGCAAGTAGCATCTGGCGTACCGCTTCCTTGTCACCCACCAATTGCACCAGTTGTTCAATGCGATCCTGTTCCAGCAAATCTTCGGCACGCTGTTGCTGTAGCGCCAATCCGGTATACACAAAGGAGAGCTGCGAGCGTTTTCCTCTTCCGGCTTCGGCTTGCCAGACCAGCCAGCCTTCTTGCTGCATCGCGTTCAGCAGCGAACGGATATGGCGGCGTGAGCAATTCAACACACCGGTCAGCTCTTGCAGCGTGGTGTCGGTGGTTTGTCCCTGAAAATGTTGCCACAGGCGGATGAACTGTTGCTGCAATCGAGGAGAAGACATAAAAGAGGAACTCCCTGCACTAAAGTCATCAATTTATCTTTCCCTATATTACGTCGATACTTTCTAACAAGGAAAGAGAGGAGGTGGCTTATGGCAATTTCCCGTTTGTCCCAGTTCTATCGAGCCTACTTATCGACCTGTAAAGCGAAGTGGTTGCGATGGATGTCTACCCAACAGCGCATTGCATTATTGCAGCAGGCGACGCAGTGGCACCTGAAAGACATGTCCGACGACGAATATCGTCATTGGCTCTAGGTGGTGTGAGAAAAAGAATTCTGAGTAATGGTGACGTTTCACCAGCCAGCGAGTTTTTTCGCTGGCTTTTTTTATGGCGTTTACCTGCTGCTAGCTTTGGCTGCTGCGGGTGGTTTGTATGGTAGGTAGGTCTCAGCGGCGTTGTTTACGTGATGATTTGTTCACGTAATGGCATACCTTCGCTGAGCAATGCGCAATAACGTGCTAATTCATCCTGCTGACGGGCATTGCGTATCTGCAAGGCCAGATTAATCGTGGCAAGCTCCTGAGCATTGTCGGCTAATTCTTGTGGTATTTTTTTTTGTTTGGCTAGCCAATCGGCAACATCGCTCCATTCCCACAGCGGTGATGTACCGCGTAAGCGCTGGACCGGAGAGGGGAAATCGCCTGCGCCACGTTTCCCATCTTTGAGAAGGGCAATCGCCTGACGCGACAGCGCGGATAGTGCTGCGATGTCACTGATCCCAACCCAGGCTGCATCGACGGAGTGGACTCTGGCCTGAATGCCTGCGGATTCGATATCATGAATAGCGCTGATGACTGCGGTAGAAAAACGCGGGCTTTCTCGATCAAATTCGAGATAGACAGCGCTACCATAGAAGCAGATCAGAGCGTCGTCGCAGCCGCTGGCAAAAAGTGCATCTTCCAGCCCTACTGTCTCTGCGGAAACGCCCACTAGCGTGAGAGAAAAGTGATACGTTGTCATAAATTCCTCGGTAAGCCGTATGTGTCTTCTATTGTTTCAGTATTGCCTGACAGCTATTGACGTTGCGGCAGATTTGCCTTGCGTGATTTTCCGGGACTGATGGCGTGGACCAAATACTCATCATATGGGTACTGTGGTCCGGCGCGCCGCAGATAAGCCTGCCAAATGCATGCCCGTTGCTGGGATAAAAACGCCAGCCCTGCGCTAATGCGTATTCAATGGCTGCCTGAATATGCTTGTTTGGGTGTTTTTTCATCGCGATATAGGGTCATGGTATGTTCATGTGTTGACGGTTGTCAACGCGAGTGCTAATCGAGAATGAAATATACCCGCTTATTTTGCTGGCGATTAAACGGCGTGAGTGGCCTGCGCGCGGCTTCGCAAAAGCAAATCGAAGAAGAAGACTGGAGAGGATGCATACTCGCAGAGAAAGACGTCGGGCATGCTACGGCGGGTTACTCCATCGGTTTTAGACGGGCGACAACGTGCCGAAACACGAGGGCATAGGTGAACGTTAACCTGAGCGTGTCGTAGCGTGATGTTTTTATATTCAGAATGGCGAAATAATAAATCAATCAATAATGTTGAATGTTAAAGCCCGTTTGTTTTCAATAAAAAAGAATGACTCCGTTAATCTATTTTTCTCTTATAATTAATATTAATGTAAGAATAATGACTAAAATAATTCACTAATTTAGTGTAATGGTTTTCATTCTAAATTGTTTTTTAGGGAAACTATTTTCGTTGAAATTATAGGCGATTTTTTGTGATGGCGGTCCTATGAATAAAATTATTTTTTATAGCCCACTGTTTTTTATCTTGTGTTTAACGCACATTGTCACAACCTTTAAATATTATGTAACATGTGGCGGTATTTTATTTTTTCTTGCTTACCTGCAATTTACTTCACAGCAATTTCTTGAATAACTCGACGGATGTAAAAATGAGCGATGTTCCTTATCAGTCAATAGCGATTTACGAAAAACCAGAACCTTGGCACGCTGCACCCGGCGTGCATAACATCAAACTGACACCCCTTTTTGTCGTTGTTTTTTCTGGTGTTTTACTACTTTTTGCCTTGGCAGTTTCCACATCGTCCTATTTTCTTAAGCAGGCTGAACAGTCGTTAAATAGTTCGACGCTGGAATTGAATGTTCGAATGGAGCTCGTTGATAGTGCTAATCATATGCGTGCGGCGCGTATGAATTTGCTACATGCTGTGAATCACTTACGTAATGGTCTTACTGATAACTACAATGCGAGTATGAAAGCGGCAGAAGAACGTCTGTCGATGTCTCAGCAAATGTTTAATGGGTATCAAAATAGGTCGGTTCGCTCTGATGTTGAACTCGCCCGCGATAATGAATTAAAAGCGCGCTATGGCGATTATGTCGAACGCGGTATCAAACCCATGTTTGACATAGCGAAGAAGGGCAATGTTGAAGAACTCAATGCGTTTGAGTCGACGGCCATGTCTAAATTGGACGATGAGTATGATGTGCCGTTGAAGGCGTCTTATCTTTATCGGGTTGAGATGGCGAAAAATATTAATGTGACGGCTGAAAGGAATTCCACTCTGGGCTATACGCTCATGACGGGCGCCTTTATTCTGGCGATCGTATTAACGGGCATGACGTTCTTATTAATTCGTCGGGTCATTATTAACCCAGTGCAGTATTGGGTGTCGCGCATACAGGCAATCGCGCACGGAGATTTAACGCGCGCGAGTGTGGATGTCGGGCGGAATGAAATCGGTATTTTGGGGAACAACATCCAGCAAATGCAGGATTCGCTCTCCGAAACGGTTGGCTCGGTACGCGACAGTGCAGAGTCGATTCACAGTAGTTCGACGAAAATTGCCGTCGGTAATACGGATTTGTCTGCACGAACCGAACAGCAGGCTGCGGCGTTGGCGGAAACGGCGGCCAGCATGGAGCAGCTTACGGCTGCGGTGAAGCAGAATACCGATAATGCGCACCATGCCAGCGAGGCGGCGACGGAGACCTCGGCCAAAGCGGTAAACGGTGGCAGCATTGTTGAACAGGTGGTGGGGTCTATGGCGGATATCGCCAAGAGTTCAGACAAAATTGCTGAAATTATCGCGCTCATTAACGGGATTGCATTCCAGACCAATATTCTGGCGTTGAATGCGGCGGTTGAAGCAGCGAGAGCGGGCGAGCAGGGCAAAGGCTTTGCGGTGGTGGCAGGAGAAGTACGTAATCTGGCACAGCGCTCGGCTAACGCCGCAACGGAAATTGCCGCACTGATTAAAGAATCCGAAGCCAGAGTGACAGAGGGAACGACGCTGGCATCCGAAGCGGGTAAAGCGATGGCCGAGATTGTTGCTGAAATTAATAACGTCACCCGCATTATGAATGAAATCGCGCTGGCGTCTGATGAACAGAGCAGCGGTATCAATCAGGTGTCGTTAGCGATATCAGAAATGGATCGGGTTACGCAACAAAACGCGACGCTGGTGTTAGAGGCTTCCTCGTCTGCCGCCTCGCTGGAGCAGCAGGCCGAGCGATTGAATCTTGGCGTTTCCCGGTTTCATCTGATGTAAACCGTTGGTAAAAAGCCAAGAGCCGTCAAAAGACAAGAATGTATTATCAATGGCCAGCGGCTCCGTCGCTGGCTTTTTTTCGCAGTTTTTTCCAGCATGGGGATGTGAATCCGCTTCTGATAGAATAAGTGAAACAAGTACGCCGTTTCTGGCTATCTATAAAGAAGTACGCAGATGTCGTTTCCGCCAGAGCAATTTTGTACAAATGATAAGAGGGTTAACGCGTGCAGAAAAAGCCGGTAGTGCAAGAGCAGACACATTTCAGACACCTGGAGGCATTAGGGGGTCTGGATATGTTGCAGGCGCAGTACTATCAGCAGCGCTTTCCCCGGCATGTGCATGATACGTATTGCATCAGCGTGATTGAGCAGGGCGCTCAGCGTTTTTATCGTTCCGGTGCAGAGCATGTTGCCCCCAAAGGCGACATCATTCTGGTGAATGCGGACGATGTGCACACGGGGAGTTCCGAGGTAGAAACAGGCTGGGCCTATCGCGCCATTTATCCGCATCCCGATCTTTTCCGCTCGATTAATCAGGATCTTCAACGTTCAAAGGATTCCATTCCGTGGTTTCCCGACGCTGTTGTTCACGATCCAGGACTGGCAGATCAGCTACTCATGACGTTCAATATGCTTGCTCAGCCGGGCAATATGCTATTGAAAGAAACGTTGCTGTTGTCGTCATTAACCTGGCTGACGATGCGCTATAGCAAGACGCGCCTGACGCCACAGATGCTGCCCGTTTCGACCCAAAACATACTGAATGTTAAAGTGTTTATGGACAGCTATCCCGAGAGAGAACTGGCTCTCGTTGAATTGGCCGCGCTGGCTGAACTCAGTGTGTGGCACTTCTTACGACAGTTTAAAGCGGTGGTGGGGATTACGCCTCATGCCTATTTGATCCAAGCTCGTCTGCGCAAGGCTAAGGAATTATTGCGTAAAGGCGATGCTATCCTTGATGTCTCCGTATCGTGTGGTTTTACCGACCAGAGCCATTTCCATCGCCATTTCAAAAACTCGTTGGGATTGACGCCGGGCGAGTTTGCTAAAGGCAACCAATAAATAGGCTTTCCCTCTATTCCAAGGGTAAGCAACTTTATCCAATACTCTTAAAAGACGGTTTGTTAGTTTTCCGCTATCGATTTATTTATGGTAGTGCAATGTTATATGGAAAACACCGTAGCCCGTTCATCGTCTGAATCAAAAGACACCGTTAGTCCGTGGAAGCATTTTATGACCGGCGTGGTTGAAATGCTGCCGCTCTGTTTGTCCGTGGTGCCTTGGGGCATTCTGGCCGGTTCTATGGCTATTCAGTCGGGATTATCTGTCGGGCAAAGTATCGGGATGTCGGCGATTATTTTCGCGGGGGCAGCACAACTCGTCTCGCTAGGGTTGCTCATGTCCGGGGCGAATGTCGCGACGTTATTAATCTCCGTTTTTTTTATCACCGCACAGCATCTGATATATGGCCTGACGCTGCGTGAATACGTTTCAACGTTGAAATTAAGAAAGCGGCTTCCTATCGGGTTTTTATTATCAGACGAGCTTTTTGCACTCAGTGAAAAGAAAGACAGAAAGAATAACGTTAGCACCAGCTATTTAATCGGTGCGGGTTTCACCTTTTATATTTTCTGGAATATCTTCAGTATTCTTGGCGTGGTCATGGCGTCATCTGTGCCCGACTTGGATAAGTATCACCTTGATTACTCTATCGTTGCCACGTTTATCACCATCGTTGTACCGATGATAAAGAAGATCAGCACCTTTTCTGGCGTCCTGTTCTCCCTGTTGTTGTCGATGCTATTGAGCTATTTCAAGGTAGAAGGTGCCATTGCTATTGCCGGTGTCGGCGGCATGTTTTTCTCTGTTCTCATCGCATCTGTACTTAAGGAAGAAAAATGAGCTGGTTATTGATATTCGTTCTGGCAGGGATCGTGTTTTTTAATCGCTATATCTTTCTTGAACCCGCGGTACCGGTAAAAATTCCCGTTTTACTCCATCGGGCGTTAAAGTATTCAGCACCCTGTTTACTCACTGCGATTTGCGGACCGATTATTTTGATGGACCACGGCGTTATTCGCGCATTTCCTGATAACCCGTATTTTCTCGGCGCGATAGTGAGCGTTGTGATTTCATTCTTTATCAGAAATATTGTGGTCGCGGTGCTCTTGAGTATGCTGGCGTTCTATATAATTGCCGCCTTATTGTAATACCCGTCATACTTCAAAAGAAAAAGCCCGCGAATAACAGCGCGGGCTTCGGACTATCCGTAATTTTTAATCAGTTCAAAAAGGCTGGCTGATTCTTTTCATACTCGGTAATAGACGCTTCGTGTTGCAGCGTCAGGCCGATGCTGTCTAACCCGTTGATCATGCAGTGACGGCGGAAGCTGTCGATTTCGAACGGATAGCTTTTGCTGCCCGCCTGAACGACCTGATTTTCCAGATCGACCGTGAAGGTAATACCTTCCTGACCGTCAACCAGCTTGAACAGCTCATCCACTTCTTCGTCGCTCAATTTCACTGGCAGCAACTGGTTATTAAACGAGTTACCGTAGAAAATATCGGCAAAGCTCGGGGCGATAACGACGTTGAAGCCATAATCGGTCAGCGCCCACGGTGCGTGCTCACGGGAAGAACCGCAGCCGAAGTTTTCCCGCGCCAGGAGGATACTCGCCCCTTTGTAATGCGGCTGGTTCAGCACAAACTCAGGGTTAGGCTGTTGGCCTGCATCATCCAGAAAGCGCCAGTCGTGGAACAGATGTTGGCCGAAACCGGTACGCGTTACCTTTTGCAGAAACTGCTTGGGGATGATGGCGTCGGTATCGACGTTAGCGGCATCCAGAGGAACCACCAGACCTGTGTGTTGGGTAAATTTAGCCATGTCGGTTTCTCTCTTAATTCAACTCGCGGACGTCGGCAAAGCGACCCGTCACTGCCGCAGCCGCAGCCATTGCCGGGCTGACCAGATGGGTGCGACCCGCGCGACCCTGACGGCCTTCAAAGTTACGGTTGCTGGTTGATGCACAACGTTCGCCGGGGTTCAGGCGGTCATTATTCATCGCCAGACACATAGAACAGCCCGGTAATCGCCACTCAAAGCCCGCCTCGATGAACACTTTATCCAGCCCTTCCAGCTCTGCCATCGTTTTTACCGGACCGGAGCCGGGTACGACGATAGCCTGAACACCAGCGGCAACTTTGCGCCCTTTGGCGATTTCTGCTGCTGCGCGCAAATCTTCAATGCGCGAGTTGGTGCAGGAGCCAATGAAGACTTTATCGATCTTCACGTCGGTCAGTTTAATACCGGGTTGCAGATCCATATAGGCCAGCGCTTTGGCAGCGGAGGCGCGTTCTACCGGATCGCTGAAAGAGTCAGGGCTAGGGATTTCCTGATTGACGGCGATAACCTGACCGGGGTTAGTACCCCAGGTAACCTGCGGCGCGATCTGCGCGGCGTCCAGTGTGACGATCGTATCGAACTGCGCGTCATCATCGGATTTCAGCGTGCTCCAGTACGCAACGGCGGCATCCCAGTTGGCATCTTTCGGTGCAAACTGGCGGCCTTTCAGGTAGTTGAAGGTTGTCTCGTCCGGCGCGACCAGACCTGCCTTCGCACCCATTTCAATCGCCATATTACACAGCGTCATACGGCCTTCCATGCTCAGCGCACGAATAGCTGTACCGCAGAATTCAACCACATGACCGGTGCCGCCTGCGCTACCGGTTTTACCGATGATCGCCAGCACGATGTCTTTCGCGGTGATGCCATGAGCGGCATCACCCGTAACTTCAATCTTCATGGTTTTGGCGCGACCCTGTTTCAGGGTTTGCGTCGCCAGCACATGTTCTACTTCCGACGTACCGATACCGAAAGCCAGTGAGCCAAACGCGCCGTGCGTTGCCGTGTGTGAGTCACCGCAGACGATGGTCATACCCGGCAGCGTCATCCCTTGTTCAGGGCCGATAACGTGAACGATGCCCTGATACGGGTGGTTCAGGTCATACAGTTGAACGCCGAATTCTGCACAGTTCTTGATTAACTCCTGCATTTGAATACGGGCCATCTCGCCACTGGCGTTGATGTCTTTGGTCTGCGTGGACACGTTGTGGTCCATGGTCGCGAAGGTTTTCCCCGGTTGACGAACCTTGCGGCCCATCGCACGCAGGCCGTCGAAGGCCTGTGGGGAAGTCACTTCGTGTACCAGATGTCTGTCGATATACAGCAGCGGCGTTTCGTTCGGTGCTTCATGAACCACGTGCGCTTCGAACAATTTTTGATATAACGTCTTACCCATGGTTATGCCCCTTGCGCGACAAAACGCGCAATCACGTCGCCCATTTCATTGGTGCCGATCGCGCTACCGGTGCTTGCCAGATCGGCAGTGCGGTAGCCTTCAGCCAGTGCGGTATTGACGGCTTTTTCGATCGCCTCTGCGGCATCGTCTGCACCCAGGCTGTAGCGCAGCAGCAGTGCCAGCGACAGAATCTGTGCAATCGGGTTGGCAATGTCTTTGCCAGCGATATCCGGTGCGGAACCGCCAGCAGGCTCGTACAGGCCAAAGCCTTGCTCGTTCAGGCTGGCGGAAGGCAGCATGCCCATTGAGCCGGTAATCATGGCGCACTCGTCGGACAGAATGTCGCCGAACAGGTTAGAACACAGCATCACGTCAAACTGAGACGGATCTTTAATTAACTGCATCGTTGCATTATCGATATACAGGTGAGACAGCTTCACATCGGGATAGTGCTGTGCAACTTCGTTGACGATCTCGCGCCACAGAATCGAGCTTTGCAGCACGTTGGCTTTATCGATGGAGGTCACGATGCTGCGACGCTTGCGAGCGGATTCAAACGCGATATGCGCGATGCGCTCAATCTCGAAACGGTGATAGACCTCGGTATCGAAAGCGCGCTCATACTGACCGCTACCTTCACGACCTTTTGGCTGGCCGAAGTAGATCCCACCTGTCAGTTCGCGGACGCACAGGATATCAAAGCCTTTGGCGGCGATGTCGCTACGCAGTGGGCAAAACGCTTCTAGCCCCTGATACAGACGCGCAGGGCGCAGGTTGCTGAACAGTTTGAAGTGTTTACGCAGAGGCAATAACGCACCGCGCTCCGGCTGTTCTGCCGGTGGCAGGTGTTCCCATTTCGGGCCGCCCACGGAACCGAACAGAATCGCATCGGCCTGCTCACAACCAGCGACGGTCGCCTGCGGCAGCGGTGTGCCCTGACGGTCAATGGCGATCCCGCCGACGTCATATTCGCTGGTGGTAATGCGGATGCCAAAACGCTGACGTACCGCATCCAGTACTTTATGGGCCTGCGCCATTACTTCTGGGCCAATGCCGTCTCCGGGTAAAACGGCGATATGGTAGCTCTTTGTCATCACACTGTTTCCTGACTGTTTTGTTGTTTGCTATCGTTTTGTTGTTGGTTGCTGTGCTGCTGCAGACGTTGAATTTCTTTTTCTACCTGCTGAGCACGTTTAATGTTGTTTAATACATTTACCATTGCCTGCGCGGAAGATTCAACGATATCCGTTGCCAGACCGACACCGTGGAAACGACGCCCTTGATAATCCGCGACAATATCAACCTGACCCAGCGCATCACGGCCCTGACCTTTGGCGGTCAGTTGGTATTTAACCAGCGAAACCTGATAACCCGTAATGCGGTTGATCGCCTGATAAACGGCATCCACTGGGCCATTGCCTGTCGCGGCTTCTGACTGGGTTTCTTCGCCGCAGATCAGTTTGACAGAGGCGGTTGCCATCACGCTGGAGCCGGACTGAACGCTGAAATAATCCAGATGGTAGAACTCAGGCTCTTCCTGCTGACGGCTGATAAAGGCCAACGCTTCCAGATCGTAATCAAAGACCTGACCTTTCTTATCCGCCAGTTTCAGGAAGGCAGAGTACAAATCGTCCAGATTGTAATCGCTGTCCTGATAGCCCATCTCTTCCATGCGGTGTTTCACTGCCGCGCGACCAGAACGGGAAGTTAGGTTCAACTGTACTTCTTTCAGGCCGATGGATTCCGGCGTCATGATTTCGTAGTTTTCACGGTTCTTCAGCACGCCATCCTGGTGAATACCAGAGGAGTGGGCGAAGGCGTTGGCACCCACAACCGCTTTGTTGGCAGGAATGGGCATATTGCAAATCTGGCTGACCAACTGGCTGGTACGGTAGATTTCCTGATGATTGATGTTGGTGTGCACATTCAGGATGTTATGGCGGGTTTTGATCGCCATGATAACTTCTTCCAGTGAACAGTTACCCGCACGCTCGCCGATACCGTTCAATGTGCCTTCTACCTGACGAGCGCCTGCATGTACCGCTGCCATGGCGTTGCCGACGGCCAAGCCCAGATCGTCGTGAGTGTGAACAGAAATGATGGCTTTATCGATATTGGGAACATGTTGGTACAGAGAGGCGATGATATTGCCGAACTCATGCGGCATGGTGTAGCCGACGGTGTCTGGGATATTAATCGTGCGAGCACCGGCGTTGATGGCGGCTTCAACCACACGACACAGGTCTGGGATTGGCGTACGGCCAGCATCTTCGCAGGAAAATTCAACGTCGTCTGTATAGTTACGCGCGCGTTTGATCATGTAAATGGCGCGTTCGATCACTTCATCCAGCGTGCTGCGCAGCTTGGTGGCGATGTGCATCGGTGAGGTTGCGATAAAGGTGTGAATGCGGAACGCTTCTGCGACACGCAGCGCTTCTGCGGCGACATCGATGTCTTTCTCAACACAGCGGGTCAGGCCACACACACGACTATTTTTGATGTTGCGGGCAATCGTCTGAACGGATTCAAAGTCGCCGGGAGAGGACACAGGAAAGCCAACTTCCATGACATCAACGCCCATACGCTCCAGGGCGAAGGCAATTTGCAGCTTTTCTTTTACACTCAGACTCGCCTGTAAAGCCTGTTCACCATCGCGTAATGTGGTATCAAAAATAATGACTTGCTCGCTCATCGGTTTAGTTCCTTGTCGTGTCTACTTGTACTTAGCGCTCGGCGAGTAAAAAAAAACCCGCGCATCGGCGCGGGTTTTTGTATCGTGTGGCGAGAAACTTAGTTCTGAACTCTGCCCACAAACCTACCGCGCAAGAAGGATGCGTTTAGTAGTAGGCCTAGTAGGACAGTAAAGTTGAACATTGTGTCTCGTCATCTGAAATTCGGTGTTCCTTTATTGGTACGCGATTATCAGGGTTATGTCAACTTTTGATTGGTGTGACATGCGTCAAGTAAACCAGCGATAGCCTGCGCCGAATGAACGAAAGATCGTTGCGGTTTTGAACAATGACGGTAGACTGCACGCCAAATAATGTACAGCTGTACGCTGAAATGCTGTCAAATTCTTCCCCCTTAGAAATTCTTTTACAGATGAATAATCATTTACAGCCATACCATGTGGTGCACCGGGTCCAAGATCAAATCAATCACTGCGCAGGCCGTATTACGTTGCGCGAGTGGACGCCTGCGGGCGAACAGCAGCTCACCTGGACACAGGCCGGGCAGCGTATTCAGCGCATTGCCAGCGCGCTCTTAGCGCTGGGGCTGGATGTTCAGGAACGGGTTGCGATTTTCTCTCATAATTCAATGAACTGGTCGCTGGCCGATCTGGCATTGCTGCACCTGCGTGCGATCAGCGTGCCAATCTATGCCACGAATACGGCGGCGCAGGCGGCATTTATCATCAATGATGCGGACATCCGTACGATATTCGTTGGCGGTCAGGAACAGTTGGATGCGCTACTGGCGCTGCGCGATACCTGCCCACAGCTGCGAAACATCATCGTGATGGATGAGGGTGTTAACCTGCGCGGCAGTGACATTGTGCAATCCCTGCGCGAGTTTGAAGCGCAGGCGGTAGACGATTTCTGGCGTGAGGAATGGCAAACGCGCATCGACAGCCGCGATCTCAACGATCTGTTTACGCTGATTTATACCTCTGGCACGACGGGTGAACCGAAAGGCGTCATGCTGGATTACACCAACATGGCGATGCAGCTAAAGCTGCATGACGATCGTCTGGATATGTCAGAAAACGACGTATCGCTCTGTTTCTTGCCGCTTTCCCACGTATTTGAGCGCGCATGGAGCTTTGTCATTATGCACCGTGGCGCGCAGAACGTGTATCTCAGCGATACGAATCTGGTGCGTGCCGCGATGCAGGCGGTGAAGCCTACCGTGATGTGTGCCGTACCGCGTTTTTATGAGAAAGTTTACAGCGCAGTCCATGAAAAAGTGGCGCAGGCACCGTGGTATCGCCAGCGTCTATTTAACTGGGCTATTGCGCAGGGGCAACACGCTTTTCTGGCGAGCCAGGCCGCGAAGAAAGGCGGTCTTTTCCGTCGGGTGATGCATCGCTATGCAGACCGACTGGTGTTAGGGAAACTGCGCCAACTGCTGGGGGGCGAAATTCGCTTTATGCCAGCTGCGGGCGCGCGATTGGATGACAACATCATTCTGTTTTTCCGGTCGATTGGGATTCGAATCATCTATGGCTACGGCATGACTGAAACCTGCGCGACGGTTTCCTGCTGGGAAGAAGGCCGCTTCCGCTTAGGCTCTATTGGTACGCCGCTGCCGGGCATTGAGGTCCGCATTGGTGAGGAAAAAGAGATTCAGGTACGCGGTGCAACCATCATGCGAGGCTATTTCCACCGTCCGCAGGAAACCGCAGAAACCTTTACCGAAGATGGCTGGTTGAAAACTGGCGATGCGGGGGAACTGGATGCTAACGGTAACCTGTTTATTACCGAACGGTTGAAAGATCTGATGAAAACCTCGGGCGGTAAATATATCGCACCGCAGCATCTGGAAGGCACGCTGGGGCAGGATCGCTTCATTGAACAGGTTGCGATTATTGCGGACACGCGTAAGTACGTGTCTGCGCTGATTGTTCCCTGTTTCGAGGCGCTGGAAGAATACGCTCACTCCATCAATCTGAAGTACCACGATCGTCTGGAGCTGCTGCGCCACAGCCATATTATTGAGCTGTTTGAACAGCGCCTGCGGGAGATGCAGAAAGAGCTTTCCCGTGTTGAGCAGGTGAAGAAATTCACGCTGTTGCCTGTACCGTTTTCGATGGCGGAAGGGGAATTGACGCCAACGCTCAAACTGCGCCGAAAGATCATCAACCAGCGCTACCAGTTGGAAATTGATGCGATGTACGCAGAGTCTTGATGCTGTCATAGGCCGAGAAGCGCGTTTCATGAAAAGAAATGCGGTTTTCGGCCTCAATATTTCACTCTGTAATTTATGGCCTTTATGGATGATCTCTCAGGTCTGAAGGTTCCCAGTTAGTATTTTATCTCAGTTCCTTTTTCCCCCACGTTCGATTTCCCCTAGGCCTGATTAAGGGCGGTGGTTTTTTGCCGTTTGTCTGCGTCATAATCTGACGTTATGTTAATGGGTTATCAGTAATCCCTATAAAATTTCGTATTCTTGTACTAAAAGTTAACAGTATTAATACAATGTGAGCGCGGGGATTTCCCCGGTCAATACAGAAGCGGATTCCGCTTTCTGAACAAAAGAGGCAGACCCATGGAGATGTTGTCAGGCGCCGAAATGGTGGTCCGATCGTTGATCGATCAGGGCGTAAAACATGTGTTCGGTTATCCGGGCGGTGCGGTGCTGGATATTTACGACGCCCTGCATACGGTTGGCGGTATCGAGCATATTTTGGTGCGGCATGAGCAAGGTGCGGTACATATGGCGGATGGCTATGCGCGTGCGACGGGTGAGGTCGGCGTCGTGCTGGTCACGTCCGGTCCCGGTGCGACCAACGCGATTACCGGTATCGCGACTGCCTATATGGACTCCATTCCTATGGTGGTGTTGTCCGGTCAGGTTGCAACTTCGCTGATTGGCTACGATTCCTTTCAGGAATGCGACACGGTGGGGATTTCCCGGCCTATCGTTAAGCACAGTTTTCTGGTCAAGAAAGCGGAAGATGTCCCGACGATCCTGAAAAAAGCATTTTATCTGGCATCAACCGGACGTCCGGGGCCTGTGGTGGTCGATCTGCCGAAAGACATCATGAATCCGGCGAATAAGTTGCCGTACGTTTATCCCGAAAGCATCAGCATGCGTTCCTATAGCCCAACGGTTCAAGGGCACAAAGGGCAGATTCGTCGCGCGCTGCAAACCCTGTTGGCGGCAGAAAAGCCGATTATCTACAGCGGTGGCGGTGTGATTAACGCGGAGTGCCACGAAGAACTGCTGACGCTGGCGGAAAAACTTAACCTGCCAGTGACAACTTCTCTGATGGGGCTGGGTGGTTTTCCCGGAACGCACCGCCAATGCCTCGGCATGTTGGGGATGCACGGGACGTATGAAGCCAATATGGCAATGCATAACGCCGATGTGATTTTCGCCGTAGGGGTTCGCTTCGACGACCGTACGACGAACAATCTGGCGAAGTACTGCCCGAACGCGACGGTATTGCATATTGATATCGATCCTGCGTCGATTTCCAAAACGGTCAATGCCGATATCCCTATCGTTGGCGATGCTAAACAGGTGCTAAGCCTGATGCTGGAGCTACTGGAACAAGATGGCGCACCGCAGCAGTTTGATGCGCTGCGCGACTGGTGGCAGGGTATTGAGCAATGGCGTGGGCGCCACTGTCTGAAATACAGTACTGACAGCGACAAGATTAAACCGCAGGCGGTGATTGAAACGCTGCACCGACTGACGGAAGGTAAAGCTTATGTGGCATCGGACGTCGGTCAGCACCAGATGTTCGCCGCGCTGTATTATCCGTTTGATTTACCGCGCCGCTGGGTGAACTCCGGTGGGTTGGGTACGATGGGCTTTGGCCTGCCTGCGGCATTGGGTATCAAGCTTGCGCTGCCGGAAGAAACGGTCATTTGCGTGACGGGCGATGGCAGTATTCAGATGAATATTCAGGAGCTTTCTACGGCACTGCAATATGATTTGCCTGTTGTGGTGATTAACCTGAACAACCGTTTCCTCGGCATGGTGAAGCAGTGGCAGGACATGATCTACTCTGGCCGCCATTCCAGTTCTTATATGGAATCGCTACCGGATTTCGTCAAGCTGGCTGAAGCGTACGGTCACGTCGGGATTTCTATCGATACGCCGGACGAACTGGAAAGTAAGCTGTTGCAAGCGCTGGCGCAGAAAGATCGTCTGGTGTTTGTTGATATCAACATCGACAGCAGCGAGCATGTTTACCCCATGCAGATTCGCGGCGGGGCGATGGACGAAATGTGGTTGAGCAAAACGGAGAGGACCTGATCATGCGGCGGATTTTATCAGTATTACTTGAGAATGAATCAGGCGCCTTGTCACGTGTCGTCGGCCTGTTTTCACAGCGCGGCTACAACATCGAAAGCCTGACAGTGGCACCAACCGAAGACCCAACGCTATCTCGTATGACTATCCAGACGGTAGGCGATGAGAAAGTGCTGGAGCAGATCGAAAAACAACTGCACAAGCTGGTGGATGTCCTGCGCGTCAGTGAGCTGGGGCAGGGCGCGCACGTTGAGCGTGAGATCATGCTGGTGAAGCTACAGGCTACGGGCTATGGTCGTGAAGAGGTGAAACGCTGCGCCGATATTTTCCGCGGTCAGATCGTGGATGTCACCGCCTCGCTTTATACCGTACAGCTTGCTGGCACCAGCGATAAACTGGATGCATTCCTCAGCGCCGTGCGTGAAGTGTCCGAAATTGTTGAAGTAGCGCGTTCTGGTATCGTCGGCGTATCGCGCGGCGATAAAATCATGCGTTAATCGACTTTTCGCTGCTTTTTCTTTTAAGAGGCCCGATAATCGTATCGGGCCTTTTTATTTCCCTTATCTTATATAAACACAATATATTCAGCTTAAAAGACATCCATTATTGATATGGCAGCTTGAAATATGTGGGTAACGTGATAAAAGCAGTTGCCGTACAAAAGCTTCTGCTGTTAGATCTACGCCATATCCATGATGATTTTATGGTCATCACACTATTTATTGAGCCGGCCTACTTATTTTCCGGCCTACTAAGGGGTTACCGTGAAACTGGATGAAATCGCGCGTCTTGCGGGTGTTTCACGCACGACAGCCAGCTATGTCATTAACGGGAAAGCAAAACAATATCGCGTCAGCGATAAGACCGTTGAGAAAGTCATGGCTGTCGTCAGGGAGCACAATTATCATCCCAACGCCGTCGCGGCTGGATTACGTGCCGGGCGCACGCGTTCAATTGGTTTGGTTATTCCCGATTTGGAAAATACCAGCTATACACGCATTGCTAATTATCTGGAGCGTCAGGCCAGACAACGCGGATATCAGCTATTAATTGCGTGTTCAGAAGATCAGCCGGACAACGAGATGCGGTGTATTGAGCATCTGTTGCAGCGCCAGGTTGACGCGATTATCGTTTCTACCGCATTACCGCCGGAGCACCCGTTTTATCAACGTTGGATAAACGGCAGCCTGCCGATTATTGCATTAGACAGGGCGTTAGATCGTGAGCACTTCACCAGCGTGGTGGGGGCCGATCTTGAAGATGCTGAAATGCTGGCGCAAGAATTAAGGAAAATGCCTGCGAAATCGGTACTTTATCTTGGTGCCTTGCCTGAGCTTTCCGTCAGTTTCTTGCGTGAGCAAGGGTTCCGTCAGGCGTGGGCGGGCGATCCGCGCGAAGTGAATTACCTTTATTCCAATAGCTATGAGCGTGTGGCTTCCGCTGCTGCATTTATGGATTATTTGAAAGATAATCCTATGCCTGAAGCGTTATTCACCACCTCATTCCCGCTATTGCAGGGAGTGATGGACGTCAACCTGAAGATTAACGGGCGTTTGCCGAATAATCTGGCTATCGCGACCTTTGGGGATAATGAGCTGTTGGATTATCTGGAGTGCCCAGTGTTGTCTGTCGCTCAGCGCCATCGTGAAGTCGCGGAGCGCGTACTGGAGCTGGTGCTGGCCAGTCTGGATGAGCCGAAAAGGCCGAAGCCTGGTTTGAATCGTATTCGACGTAATCTGTACCGTCGTGGTTCACTGAGCCGCGCGTAATTCTCTGTCTGCATTTCTGCGCCATAGTCACTATGGCGCTTCTTCTTTACTCAATGTCAATTCGCTACTTAATCTCAATTCGCTTTTATGGCAATGCGACCCGGAATAGCCGACGGCAATATTCCAGAAAGTAGCCATATATCACGCCCGTCACCATAGACACCACCAGATTACTGGTGACGGCGGTCAGGATTTGCGCAGGATTTGCCCCGATAGACCAGAGAATAATGGCGTAAACAGGTGATTGGAAACTGACATAGGCAAACAGATCGGCAACGCTGCGCACCAGAAAATGATCGCCACCGTGACGTCTGGCCATATTCAACACGCGATCGCGATAAAGCCCGTACGGCCAGGCAATGGCAATATTGACGGGGATCGATAACAAACGTGAAGACAGCGATTGCTCGACGCTCATACCAGAAAGCATGATTTCTATCGCCATGCCGGTGATGAAACAATAGACAACGAGCGCAAAGGTATCGGCGGTGGCACTTCGCAATCGTGACGTCGGGGAAAACATTCCTGGTTGCTCCATTCTTAGGGCGGATAAACTGGTGTAATGGTTTGGTGTGGTTTTTTGTCATGCCTTATTTTGTTTGTGTAGTTTACATCACTGCATGATTGGCTTTGTACTAGGTAAAAATATTTATTTGTGAGTGTTTTTTATACTTTCCCGCTACTTTATGTCTGCCCGGTAACTTTCCCGTTTTTTTATCGCGACAAGGGATTTAAAGTTTTTTAAAAACAAATCGTTATGATTTTTTGGGGAAAGGCCTTTCTGCGAGGGAAAGAATTGCGTTAAAGCATTAAAGGAAGTGAGTAGATGACCGATAAAACAGGGTTGCTTGTGGTGCCCCATTTTTAATGCGTCTTTGGGGATGGCGCGCGCTCAATTTATTCGGTCCGTTTCCTGAGCCTGCTTTTCTTTTCAGGAAACCGCATTCGTCGGCAGGGGCATCAATTAACGTAAATTGGTCGATTAATGAAGAATTGGCGATATTGATGTTAAAAATGTGACATTGAGCAATGGTTAACCGCTGCGGTATGATCCTGCGGGCTCGTGCAGGCCTTGGTATTCAAGGTGTTCGGCCTGGTAAGACTATTCTGAAAACCGCTATCTTTGGTATCAGCGTGTGACAATAAAAATAATCGATATGCCGGAGTTGGTGGCTATATGTTTGCAATGTTCCCGTTCCGATATGAATTTTTCTCAAATTATCATGATGTTAATCTTTGTTAATTCTGACTCCTTATTCCTTTTACCTCTATGACGGCCCCAATTCATTCAGGAATAATCCCAAAGCGCGCCAGCTCTGGCTTGACAAGGTTTTCATACCCTCCGTACACTCTTCAAGGTGGGATTTTGTGGGGTAAAGTGGTGAAAAAGGTTATGGAGGGGTAACTCAGGTATGTTTCGTGGGGCTACGCTGGTTAACCTCGACAGTAAAGGGCGCCTTGCTGTGCCTACCCGATATCGGGAAATGCTGAACGGGGAATCGCAAGGTCAAATGGTTTGCACCATTGACCTGCATCAGCCATGCCTGCTGCTTTATCCCTTACCTGAATGGGAAATTATTGAACAAAAGCTATCGCGCTTGTCGAGCATGAACCCTGCTGAACGTCGTGTTCAGCGTTTGTTATTGGGGCATGCCAGCGAGTGCCAAATGGATAGTGCAGGGCGTTTGTTGATTGCGAATACGTTAAGGCAGCATGCGGACCTCAAAAAAGAAGTGATGCTAGTCGGGCAGTTCAACAAGTTTGAACTGTGGGATGAACAGACTTGGTATCAACAGGTCAGGGATGATATTGACGCTGAACAATCGACTCAGGAACCTTTGTCTGAGCGGTTGCAGGACCTATCGCTATAGCCATGCTGGAAAATTATAAACATACCACCGTCCTGTTGGATGAGGCAGTAAATGGCCTGAACATTCGCAGCGGCGGCATATACATCGACGGCACATTTGGCCGTGGTGGTCATTCTCGTCTGATTCTTTCCCAACTGGGGCCGGAAGGGCGCCTGTTAGCTATCGATCGCGATCCTCAGGCTATTGAAGCCGCCAAGGCGATTGACGATCCTCGTTTCTCTATTATTCACGGGCCGTTTTCCGCTATGGCGGAGTATGTTGCGGAACTCGGACTGACCGGGCAGATCGATGGCGTTCTGCTCGATCTTGGCGTTTCTTCTCCTCAGCTTGATGACCCTGAACGTGGGTTCTCATTTATGCGCGATGGCCCGTTGGATATGCGTATGGATCCGACGCGTGGCTTGTCTGCTGCTGAATGGCTGATGAAAGCGGAAGCTGACGACATTGTCTGGGTCTTAAAAACGTTCGGCGAAGAGCGTTTTGCCAAGCGTATTGCTCGCGCCATTGTGGAACGTAATCGTCTCGATCCGATGACGCGGACAAAAGAACTCGCCGAATTGATCGCTGCCGCCAGCCCGTTTCGGGAAAAACATAAACATCCGGCAACGCGCAGTTTTCAGGCGATCCGCATTTATATCAATAGCGAACTGGAAGAGATCGAACGTGCACTAGAAGGTGCATTGAGCGTACTGGCTCCGCAGGGGCGTCTGTCGGTGATCAGCTTCCACTCGTTAGAAGATCGGATTGTGAAACGGTTTATTCGCCATCAGAGCCGTGGGCCACAGGTGCCAGCTGGCTTGCCGTTAACGGAAGAGCAACTGCGCAGCCAGGGCGGACAGACGTTAAAAGCTGTCGGCAAGAAACTGATGCCTTCTGAAGCAGAAGTTGCGGAAAACCCACGCGCGCGCAGTTCTGTTCTGCGTTTCGCTGAGAGACTGCCAGCGTGATCGGTAACGAGCGGCATACTCTGGTTGGCGTCATCGGTGAGGATTTGCTGCGTCATGCAAAGCTCCCGGTGTTGCTGATGGTTGCCGTGCTGGTTTCTGCGGTCTTTGTGGTCACCACGGCGCATAAAACACGTCTGCTGACGGCAGAACGCGAACAGCTTTTGCTGGAGCGTGATGCGCTGGATATCGAATGGAGAAACCTGATCCTGGAGGAAAACTCACTAGGGGATCATAGCCGCGTTGAGCGGATCGCGACGGAAAAACTGCAAATGGGGCATGTTGATCCGTCACAGGAAAACATTGTGGTTAAGCAATGAACTAAATAGGCAACCAGCTAAGCATGAAAGCAGCCCGTACAGGAAAGTTAAAGCGCCAGGAAGATCAAGCCAGCTTTGTTAGCTGGCGTTTTGCGTTGCTTTGCGGCTGTATCCTGCTTGCGATGGTTGGTTTGATGGCGCGTGCGGCTTATCTTCAGGTTATCAACCCAGACAAACTGGTGCGCGAGGGGGATATGCGTTCCCTACGCGTGCAGGAAGTGCCAACGGCGCGCGGCATGATAAGCGATCGTGCTGGTCGTCCCTTGGCTGTCAGCGTGCCGGTTAATGCCGTCTGGGCTGACCCGAAAGAAGTGAACGAACGTGGCGGCATTACGTTGGATACGCGCTGGAAAGCACTTTCCGATGCGCTCGATATTCCGTTGGATCAGTTGGCAACCAAGATAAACGCTAACCCTAAAGGGCGCTTCGTTTATCTGGCGCGTCAGGTGAATCCGGCTATTGGCGAATACATCCATAAGCTGAAGCTGCCGGGCATTAATCTGCGGCAGGAATCGCGCCGGTATTATCCTTCTGGACAAGTTACCTCTCACCTCATTGGCTTCACCAATATCGATGGACAGGGTATTGAAGGGGTTGAGAAAAGTTTTGACCGCTGGCTGACCGGGCAACCCGGTGAACGAACCGTGCGTAAAGACCGGTTTGGCCGCGTGATTGAAGATATCTCTTCCGTTGACAGCCAGGCTGCACACAATCTGGCGCTCAGTATTGATGAGCGTTTGCAGGCGCTGGTTTACCGTGAACTCAATAACGCAGTTGCCTTTAACAAAGCGGAGTCAGGAACGGCCGTACTGGTCGATGTGAATACTGGCGAAGTGCTGGCGATGGCGAATAGCCCGTCTTATAACCCGAACAATTTGGCGGGTACGCCGCAAGACATTATGCGTAACCGCGCGATTACCGACATCTTCGAACCCGGCTCTACCGTTAAACCAATGGTGGTGATGACGGCGCTACAGCGCGGGGTCGTGAAAGAAAACAGTGTACTTAGCACCCTGCCGTATTACGTCAATGGTCATGAGATCAAAGACGTGGCGCGTTATAGCGAATTGACGCTGACGGGTGTGCTTCAGAAGTCGAGTAACGTTGGCGTGTCTAAGCTGGCGTTAGCGATGCCTTCCTCTGCGCTTGTAGATACTTACGCGCGCTTTGGGTTAGGAAAAGCGACCAATTTGGGGTTGGTCGGAGAAAGCAGTGGCTTATACCCTCAAAAACAACGGTGGTCTGACATAGAGAGGGCCACCTTCTCTTTCGGCTACGGGCTAATGGTAACGCCGTTACAGTTAGCGCGAGTCTACGCCACGATTGGCAGTTTCGGTATTTACCGTCCGCTATCGATTACCAAAGTTGATCCACCCGTTCCAGGCGAGCGTGTCTTCCCTGAGGCGCTGGTGCGTTCCGTGGTGCACATGATGGAAAGCGTGGCGCTGCCCGGCGGCGGCGGCACCAAGGCAGCCATCAAAGGTTACCGTATCGCGATTAAAACCGGTACGGCCAAGAAAGTTGGCCCAGATGGCAAGTACATCAACAAATATATTGCCTACACGGCGGGTGTGGCGCCAGCCAGTAACCCACGTTTTGCTCTGGTTGTCGTGATTAACGATCCGCAGGCAGGGAAGTACTACGGCGGCGCGGTTTCTGCGCCAATCTTTGGCGCCATCATGGGCGGCGTTCTGCGTACGATGAATATCGAACCGGATGCGTTGCCGACGGGCGAAAAAAACGAGTTTGTAATTAATAGAGAAGAGGGATCAGGTGGCAGATCGTAATTTGCGCGATTTACTTGCGCCGTGGGTGCAAGACACTCCGGCGCGCGCGCTGCGGGAAATGACATTAGACAGCCGCGTCGCGGCTGCCGGGGATCTGTTTGTCGCGATTGTCGGGCACAAAGCAGATGGACGGCGCTATATTCCGCAGGCAATTGCGCAAGGCGTAGCAGCGATTGTTGCCGAAGCAGAAGGCGAGGCCGCTGATGGCACCGTTCGCGAAATGCACGGTGTGCCAGTGGTGTATCTCAGTAACCTGAACCAGCGGCTTTCCGCGCTGGCAGGCCGTTTTTATCAGCAGCCTGCGGAAAAGTTACAGCTGATTGGCGTAACGGGAACCAACGGAAAAACGACAACGACTCAGCTTCTGGCGCAGTGGAGCCAGGCATTAGGCGAAACGAGTGCGGTGATGGGCACGGTAGGCAATGGCCTATTGGGTCGGGCGATTCCGACAGAAAATACGACGGGTTCCGCTGTCGATGTTCAACAGGTGCTGAGTCAACTGGTAGAACAAGGCGCGACGTTCGCCGCAATGGAAGTGTCCTCCCACGGTCTGGTGCAGCATCGTGTGGCTGCGTTGCCGTTCGCGGCGGCGGTGTTCACTAACCTGAGTCGCGATCACCTTGATTACCATGGCGATATGGAAAGCTACGAAGCGGCCAAATGGGCGCTGTTCGGTGAGCATCGCGTTGGCCAGATGATTATCAATGCTGATGATGAGGTTGGTCTGCGCTGGTTGGCGAAGCTGCCGGACGCGGTTGCTGTAACCATGGAAAACAATTTGGTCCCCGGCTGCCGTGGGCGCTGGCTGAAAGCGACACAGATTGATTATCACGACAACGGTGCCACGATTGCGTTTGATTCAAGCTGGGGACACGGCGAAATTGAAAGTCGCCTGATGGGCGCGTTTAACGTCAGCAATATGCTGCTGGCGCTGGCAACGCTGCTGTCTCTTGGCTATCCGCTCGACAAATTGGTTATTGCTGGATCTCAACTGCAACCTGTATGTGGCCGCATGGAAGTTTTCCATGCTGAAGGAAAACCAACGGTCGTTGTAGATTACGCTCACACGCCAGACGCGCTGGAAAAAGCGCTTGAAGCGGCGCGTTTGCACTGTCAGGGGAAACTCTGGTGTGTATTTGGCTGTGGCGGCGATCGTGATAAAGGTAAGCGCCCACTTATGGGCGGCATCGCAGAACAGCTGGCCGACCGCGTTGTGGTGACGGATGATAACCCGCGTAGTGAAGAGCCTCAGGCGATCGTTGCCGATATTCTCTCCGGGCTGCTGGACGCCGGACGGGTTCAGGTGATTCACGGACGTGCTGCAGCAGTCACCAGCGCGATCATGCAGGCGCAGGAAAATGACGTGGTGCTGGTTGCGGGTAAAGGGCACGAAGACTACCAACTGGTTGGCAATCAGCGTCTTGATTATTCCGATCGCATCACCGTTGCCCGCCTGCTGGGGGTGATTGCATGATTCGCGTCTCCTTGCAGCAGCTTGCCACGGTGCTGAATGCGCAGTTGATTGGCGAAAACATTGATATTGAAGATGTTTCAACCGATACGCGTAAGCTGTCTTCTGGCTGCTTATTTGTCGCGCTGAAAGGCGAAAAATTTGATGCGCACGATTACGCCGCTGATGCGGTGAAAGGCGGTGCGGCGGCTCTTTTAGTCAGTAAGCGCTTACTCGTTGACGAACCACAGCTGTTGGTGAGCGATACGCGTGTGGCGTTGGGCCAATTAGCCGCCTGGGTTCGTCAGCAGTCAACGGCACGCGTTGTGGCTCTGACCGGATCCTCCGGCAAAACCTCGGTTAAAGAGATGACGGCGGCGATTCTGCGCCAGTGTGGCTCCGTGTTGTATACCGCCGGTAACTTCAACAACGATATCGGTGTGCCGTTAACGCTGCTACGCCTGACGGCGGAACACCAATTTGCGGTGATTGAATTAGGGGCGAATCACATTGGTGAGATTGCCTATACCACCGATTTGGTGCGGCCGGAAAGCGCACTGGTCAATAATCTGGCCGCTGCGCATCTGGAAGGGTTTGGCTCACTGGCCGGTGTGGCGCAGGCGAAAGGTGAGATTTTTGCAGGTTTGCCAGTAGACGGTGTCGCTATCGTGAATGCGGACAGCAACGATTTCCCGCACTGGCAGGTCATGTTTAATCATAAAACCGTGTGGCGTTTCTCGCCGCAGGCTGCTTGCGATATCGATTTTTTTGCCAGCGACGTAGACGTTTTGGCGCAAGGGACGCGTTTCATTCTTCACACGCCATTTGGCAAAACGCAGGTTCTGCTGCCTTTACCGGGTCGACATAACATTTCTAACGCACTGGCAGCGGCCGCGCTGGCAATGTCCGTCGGAGCGACGCTGGAAGCCGTTAAATCTGGATTATCCCAGCTTCAGGCGGTGCCGGGGCGGTTGTTTCCGATTGCTTTGTCTGAGGGCAAGTTGCTGCTGGATGACAGCTACAACGCGAATGTGGGCTCGATGACGGCGGCGGCACAGGTATTGGCTGAGATGCCGGGCTACCGCGTGATGGTCGTTGGTGATATGGGTGAGCTAGGGGATGAAGCCCCTGAGTGCCATCGCCAAGTGGGCGAAGCGGCGCGTGTTGCGGGCATTGATCGCGTATTGAGTGTGGGAACATTGAGTGAATTGATCGGCACTGCCAGTGGCAATGGTGAGCATTTTCAGGATAAAGCCGCGCTGGTTTCACGTTTGAAGGTGCTGATGTCAGAACATAACGTCATCAGCGTATTGGTCAAAGGCTCACGCAGTGCTGCGATGGAGCAGGTTGTACATGCATTACAGGAGAATGCTCAATGTTAGTATGGCTGGCCGAACATTTGGCCAAACTTTATACCGGTTTTAACGTCTTTTCTTATTTGACGTTCCGCGCCATTGTCAGCCTGCTGACCGCATTGGTTATTTCCCTATGGATGGGACCACATATGATTGCCTGGTTGCAGCGTTTGCAGATTGGGCAGGTTGTGCGTAACGAAGGGCCAGAATCACATTTCAGTAAGCGCGGCACCCCGACGATGGGGGGCGTGATGATCCTGGTCGCGATCATCGTTTCTGTTCTGATGTGGGCAAATCTGTCGAATCCGTATGTCTGGTGCGTACTGCTGGTGTTAGCAGGCTATGGTGCGGTCGGGTTTGTTGATGACTACCGCAAAGTAGTCCGTAAGGATACCAAGGGGCTGATTGCCCGCTGGAAATATTTCTGGCAGTCAGTGATTGCGCTCGTGGTGGCTTTCACCATGTATTCCATCGGCAAAGATACGCCAGCCACGCAGCTGGTTGTGCCGTTTTTCAAAGACGTGATGCCGCAACTGGGCCTGCTCTATGTTGCGCTGGCCTACTTTGTGATTGTCGGCACCAGTAATGCCGTAAACCTGACTGATGGTCTGGATGGCTTGGCAATCATGCCGACTGTGTTTGTTGCCGCAGGCTTTGCGCTGGTGGCATGGGCAACGGGGAACATGAATTTTGCTGGTTATCTGCATATTCCGTATATCCGTCATGCCAGTGAACTGGTGATCGTCTGCACCGCGATTGTGGGCGCGGGGCTTGGGTTCCTGTGGTTTAACACCTATCCGGCGCAGGTCTTCATGGGAGACGTAGGTTCTCTGGCGCTGGGCGGCGCGCTGGGGACGATCGCGGTCCTGCTGCGTCAGGAGTTTTTGTTAGTGATTATGGGCGGTGTCTTCGTGGTCGAAACGCTGTCGGTTATTTTGCAAGTCGGGTCCTTTAAGTTGCGCGGGCAGCGGATCTTCCGCATGGCGCCAATTCATCATCATTATGAACTTAAGGGCTGGCCAGAACCGCGCGTGATTGTGCGCTTCTGGATTATTTCGTTGATGCTGGTGCTGATTGGCCTGGCAACGCTGAAGGTACGGTAAGACATGGTGGACTATCAGGGTAAAAAAGTCGTCATTATCGGGTTGGGTCTGACCGGGCTCTCCTGTGTTGATTTCTTTCTCGCGCGTGGTGTTATACCGCGCGTGGTGGATACCCGTATCAGTCCGCCGGGTCTGGATAAGCTGCCGGAGCAGGTGGAACGACATCTCGGTAGCCTGAATGAAGACTGGCTGATGAGTGCGGATTTGATCGTCGCCAGCCCCGGTGTTGCGTTGGCAACGCCGATTCTGTGTGACGCCGCCGATGCTGGCATTGAAATCGTTGGCGATATCGAACTGTTCTGCCGTGAAGCGCAGGCACCGATTGTGGCGATTACTGGTTCTAACGGTAAAAGCACGGTGACGACGCTGGTCGGTGAAATGGCACGAGCGGCGGGTTGGCTGGTGGGGGTCGGTGGCAACATTGGTCTGCCTGCGCTGCAACTGCTTGAACAGCCTGCTCAGCTTTATGTGTTGGAACTGTCGAGTTTCCAGTTGGAAACGACGAGTAGCCTGCACGCCGCGGCGGCAACCATTCTGAACGTGACGGAAGATCACACCAACCGTTACCCGTTTGGTCTACAGCAGTATCGGGCGGCGAAATTGCGTATTTATGAACACGCAAATTTGTGTGTTGTGAATGCTGACGATGCGCTGACCATGCCAGTTCGCGGTGCGGATGCTCGCTGCCGCAGTTTTGGGGTTGATGTCGGCGATTATCATCTTAACCGCCAGCAGGGAGAAACCTGGCTGCGGGTGGATGGTGAACGTGTACTCAATACCCGTGAAATCAAGCTGGTTGGACAGCACAATTATACGAACGCATTGGCAGCGCTGGCGCTGGCTGATGCCGTGAAGATTCCGCGCTCGTCTGCGCTGACGGCGTTGACGTCATTTACCGGGCTGCCTCATCGCTTTCAAATGGCCTTTGAGCGCAACGGTGTGCGGTGGATCAATGATTCTAAAGCCACCAATGTGGGCAGCACTGAGGCCGCATTGAGCGGTTTGGCGGTAGAAGGTACGTTGCACCTGCTGTTAGGCGGTGACGGAAAATCTGCCGATTTCTCGCCGTTGGTGCCGTATTTGCAGGGCGAGCACATTCATGTGTATTGCTTCGGTCAGGATGGGCAACAGCTGGCTGCGCTGCGTCCAGAAATTGCCGAGCAGACAGAAACGATGGAACAGGCGATGCGTATCATCGCCGAACGCGTTAAGCCGGGCGATCTGGTGTTGCTGTCGCCAGCCTGCGCAAGCCTGGATCAGTTCCGCAGCTTTGAACAGCGAGGCGATGAATTTGCTCGTCTGGCGGAGGAGTTAGGCTGATGCGGTTCTTCGGGCTGGCGTTTATCGAACGCATCAAAAGCTGGGTTATGGGAACGCGCGAAAGCGATACGCTCAGCATTGTTCTGTACGACAGAACGTTGGTGTGGTTGACGCTTGGGCTTGCCGTGATTGGTTTTGTGATGGTGACGTCGGCTTCTATGCCTGTCGGGCAGCGTCTTGCCAGCGACCCGTTCCTGTTCGCGAAACGTGATGCGATTTATCTGGGGTTGGCATTTGGCTTGTCGTTAATCACGCTGCGTGTCCCGATGGAGATATGGCAACGTTACAGCCCGGTGCTGCTATTGCTCTCTATGGTTATGTTGCTTGTGGTGCTCGCGGTGGGAAGCTCGGTCAACGGTGCATCACGCTGGATTTCTCTGGGGCCATTGCGTATTCAGCCTGCGGAATTATCTAAGCTGGCGCTGTTTTGCTACCTGTCCAGCTACATGGTGCGCAAAGTTGAAGAAGTGCGAAATAACTTCTGGGGCTTTTGCAAACCAATGGGCGTGATGGTGGTGTTGGCGGTACTGCTGCTGGCGCAGCCTGACCTTGGTACCGTGGTTGTACTGTTTATTACGACGCTGGCGATGTTGTTTCTGGCTGGCGCCAAGATGTGGCAGTTTCTGGCAATCATCGGCTGTGGCGTGTTTGCCGTTGGCCTGCTGATTGTCGCTGAGCCTTACCGTATGCGCCGTGTGACGTCTTTCTGGAATCCGTGGGACGATCCGTTTGGTAGCGGCTACCAGTTAACTCAATCTCTGATGGCGTTTGGGCGCGGTGAATTCTGGGGGCAAGGGCTGGGGAATTCAGTACAGAAACTGGAATATTTGCCGGAAGCACATACCGATTTCATTTTCTCTATTTTAGGTGAGGAACTCGGCTATATCGGTGTGGTTTTGGCGTTGTTAATGATATTCTTCGTCGCTTTTCGCGCGATGTCTATCGGAAAGCGAGCGTTGGAGATCGATCAGCGTTTTTCGGGCTTTCTGGCGTGTTCTATCGGTGTCTGGTTCAGCTTTCAGACGCTGGTGAACGTAGGCGCGGCGGCGGGGATGCTACCGACGAAAGGGCTGACGTTGCCGCTGATCAGTTACGGCGGTTCCAGTCTGATAATTATGTCGACGGCGATTGTTTTGCTGTTACGCATTGATTTTGAAACGCGTCTGACGAAAGCGCAGGCGTTTACGAGAGGTGCCCGATGAGTGGCGAAGGCAAGCGTTTGATGGTGATGGCTGGCGGTACGGGCGGGCATGTCTTCCCCGGGCTGGCGGTTGCGCACCACCTGATGGCGCAGGGCTGGCAGGTTCGCTGGTTAGGCACAGCGGATCGTATGGAAGCCGATTTGGTGCCTAAGCATGGTATCGAAATTGATTTTATCCGCATTTCTGGCTTGCGTGGTAAAGGCATTCTGGCGCAGTTAAGCGCGCCGATTCGTATTTTTCAGGCAGTGCGTCAGGCGCGGGCGATTATGCGCCGCTACCAGCCTGATGTGGTGCTGGGTATGGGCGGTTACGTTTCCGGCCCCGGCGGCTTGGCAGCCTGGCTGTGTGGCATTCCGGTTGTACTGCATGAGCAGAACGGGATTGCAGGGCTGACCAACCGCTGGTTATCCCATATCGCTAAGAAGGTATTGCAGGCATTTCCGGGCGCGTTTCCCAACGCGGATGTTGTGGGGAACCCTGTCAGAACCGATGTGCTGGCGTTACCTGCGCCTGAAACACGATTAGCCGATCGCTCAGGCCCTGTGAGGGTGCTGGTTGTTGGCGGTAGTCAGGGCGCAAGAGTACTGAACCAAACGCTGCCCGGTGTGGCGGCACAGCTGGGCGATCGCGTGACGATTTGGCATCAGGTCGGCAAAGGCGCGTTATCAACCGTTCAACAGGCCTATCAGGATGTTGGGCAGACGCAGCACAAGATTACCGAGTTTATTGATGACATGGCGGCAGCTTACGCTTGGGCGGATGTTGTGGTGTGCCGTTCCGGCGCATTAACCGTCAGTGAAATTGCGGCGGCTGGGTTACCGGCACTGTTTGTCCCGTTCCAGCATAAAGATCGGCAGCAGTACTGGAATGCGCTGCCGTTGGAAAAGGCTGGCGCGGCAAAAATTATTGAGCAGCCACAGTTCAGCGTGGCGGCGGTGAGCGAAGTGCTGTCCGGTTGGGATCGCGCCACCTTGCTGACAATGGCGCAAAAAGCCCGCGCAGTGGCGATTCCAGATGCAACCGAACGGGTGGCGGCGGAAGTCAGTGCAGCGGCAGGCAGTCGTGCCACACGTGTGGCTCATGGTTAATTAATACAACGTTGTCGGACATACGGCTGTGCGACGACGCTACAAGGTAGCGATAGAATAAAGTGAATACTCAACAACTGGCGAAACTACGTTCAATCGTGCCCGAGATGCATCGCGTCCGGCACATACACTTTGTCGGCATCGGCGGTGCTGGCATGGGTGGTATCGCCGAAGTGTTGGCCAACGAAGGTTATGAGATTAGCGGGTCCGATCTGGCACCGAATGCGGTGACGCAGCAGTTGACCGAACTTGGCGCGCAGATTTATTTCCACCACCGTGCGGAGAACGTTCTGAACGCCAGCGTGGTGGTGGTATCGAGTGCGATTACTGCGGATAACCCTGAGATTGTCGCCGCGCATGACGCACGTATTCCGGTGATCCGTCGTGCCGAGATGTTGGCGGAACTGATGCGTTTTCGTCACGGTATTGCGATTGCGGGTACGCACGGTAAGACGACCACAACGGCTATGGTCTCCAGTATTTACGCGGAAGCGGGACTGGATCCGACGTTTGTGAATGGCGGATTAGTGAAGGCGGCAGGAACGCATGCGCGTTTGGGCTCAAGCCGCTACCTGATTGCGGAAGCAGATGAAAGCGATGCGTCTTTCCTGCATTTGCAGCCGATGGTGGCGATTGTGACCAACATTGAAGCCGACCATATGGACACCTATCAGGGCGATTTTGAGAACCTGAAGCAGACGTTCATCAATTTCCTGCACAACCTGCCGTTTTACGGGCAAGCGGTGATGTGTATTGATGATGCAGTAATCCGTGAGCTGTTACCGCGCGTGGGACGTCATATCACCACGTATGGCTTTAGCGACGATGCCGATGTGCGTATTTCAGGGTATCACCAGACTGGTGCGCAAGGGCATTTTACGCTGGAGCGGAAAGATAAACCGCTGCTCACTGTCACGCTGAATGCGCCGGGGCGTCACAATGCGCTCAACGCAGCAGCGGCGGTTGCGGTGGCGACCGATGAGGGCATTGATGACGAAGCGATTCTGCGCGCGCTTGAGCGTTTTCAGGGTACCGGACGTCGCTTTGATTTCCTCGGTGAGTACCCGCTTGAACTGGTTAATGGGCAAAGCGGTACGGCGATGTTGGTGGATGATTACGGCCACCATCCGACGGAAGTTGACGCCACGATTAAAGCCGCCCGTGCTGGGTGGCCGAATAAGCGGTTGGTCATGATTTTTCAGCCGCATCGCTATACGCGAACCCGCGATTTGTATGATGATTTCGCGCATGTGTTATCACAGGTTGACGTGCTGCTGATGTTGGATGTGTATTCCGCCGGAGAGTCGCCGATTCCGGGCGCGGACAGCCGCTCGCTGTGCCGTACGATTCGCGGAAGAGGTAAGATTGATCCGATTCTGGTGACGGATGTGGATACTTTACCGGAACTGTTGTCACAGGCGCTGCGAGGTGAAGACCTGATTTTGGTTCAGGGCGCCGGCAACATCGGTAAACTGGCGCGTAAACTGGCTGATTCCAGATTACAGCCACAGATGAGTGAATGAGGAACATCATGACTGAGAAAGTTGCTGTATTGCTTGGTGGAACCTCTGCCGAACGTGAAGTGTCGTTACTTTCCGGTCAGGCGGTTTTGGCTGGTCTGAAAGAAGCGGGCATCAATGCGCATGCGGTTGATACCCGTGACGTCTCTGTGACGACGTTAAAGGAAGAAGGCTTTACCAACGTTTTCATCGCCTTACATGGTCGTGGTGGCGAAGACGGTACATTGCAGGGCGTTCTGGAATTTCTGGGATTGCCGTATACCGGTAGCGGCGTCATGGCATCCGCATTGACGATGGATAAACTCCGCACCAAACAGGTGTGGCAAGCCGTGGGATTACCGGTATCGCCATACGTGGCGCTGGATCGTCGCCAATATTCGGAAACGGCGGCAAACGCCTTGTTGGCGAAGTTTACTCATCTCGGCTTGCCGTTGATCGTTAAGCCAAGCCGTGAAGGTTCCAGCGTGGGTATGAGCAAAGTGAATACGCTTAGCGAACTGCCTGCGGCATTGGAAGAAGCATTCCGTCACGATGACGATATTTTGGTCGAGAAATGGCTGAGCGGCCCAGAGTATACGGTGGCTATCCTAGGTGATGAAGTGTTGCCTTCTATTCGTATTCAGCCTGCGGGTACGTTTTACGATTATGAAGCGAAGTATTTATCGGATGATACGCAGTATTTCTGTCCGAGTGGTTTGCCGGATGAGCAAGAGCAAGCATTAGCCGGACTGGCGATGGCGGCTTATCGTGCGGTGGGTTGCAGCGGGTGGGGACGTGTCGATTTTATGCTGGATAGCGACGGCGCCTTCTATCTGCTTGAAGTGAATACGTCTCCAGGGATGACGAGCCACAGCCTGGTTCCTATGGCAGCGCGCCAACGTGGGCTGACTTTCTCGCAACTGGTCGTGAAAATTTTAGAGCTTGCTGGCTGATATGTCGCAGGCAGCGCTGAATACACGCGGACGAGAGCCTGAAACGAAAGGAACACGTCGCAGTAATGGAGGCCAATTGGCAGGGATGATTTTCCTGCTGATGGTGATAGGGACGATCGTCTGGGGAAGCTGGATGGTAGTGGGGTGGATGAAAGATGCCAGCCGCTTACCGCTCTCCCGCATGGCTGTGACAGGGGAAAGGCAGTACACCACCAACGACGATATCCGTCAGGCCATCTTGTCGTTGGGGTCGCCGGGAACGTTCATGACGCAGGATGTGAACGTGATCCAGCAGCAGATCGAGCGTCTGTCGTGGATAAAACAGGCCAGCGTGCGCAAACAGTGGCCGGACGAATTAAAGATTCATCTGGTTGAATATGTTCCGGTAGCGCGTTGGAATGACCAGCTAATGGTTGATGCGGAAGGAAATTCGTTCAGTGTACCCGCCGAACGTATTGGTAATCGCAAGATGCCGTTGCTGTATGGCCCGGAAGGCAGTGAGGCTGAAGTGTTGGAAGGCTATCGCACAATGAATCAGACGCTGGCCGCCGGGAAGTTTACGTTAAAGACGGTTGCGATGAGCGCACGGCATTCGTGGCAACTAGGATTAGACGATGATACTCGCCTTGAGTTGGGGCGGGACGATAGGGCCAAACGTCTGCAACGCTTTATCGAGCTGTATCCGCTGTTGCAGCGGCAGGCTCAAAGCGAAAACAAACGTATCAGCCATGTGGACTTGCGGTACGACAGCGGGGCCGCGATAGGCTGGGCTCCAGCCTTGCTTGATCAACAAAACGTTGATCGGCAACGAGTTGGTCAGCAATAAGACATTGATCAGCAACAGAACAGTAACCAGAAACAAGCACAGGCTAAACAACAATGATCAAGTCGACGGACAGAAAACTGGTAGTTGGGCTGGAAATCGGTACAGCAAAAGTGGCTGCGCTGGTAGGGGAAGTTCTGCCCGATGGCATGGTCAATATTATTGGCGTAGGCAGTTGCCCGTCACGCGGTATGGATAAAGGCGGCGTAAACGATCTGGAATCGGTCGTTAAATGTGTTCAGCGCGCTATTGATCAGGCTGAGTTGATGGCAGACTGCCAGATCTCCTCCGTGTATCTGGCGCTCTCGGGAAAACACATCAGCTGCCAGAATGAAATAGGGATGGTGCCTATTTCAGAAGAAGAGGTTACGCAGGACGACGTGGAAAGCGTGGTGCATACCGCTAAATCCGTGCGTGTGCGTGATGAACACCGTGTTCTCCATGTGATTCCACAGGAGTACGCGATTGATTATCAGGAAGGGATTAAAAACCCGGTTGGCTTATCCGGCGTGCGTATGCAGGCGAAAGTCCACCTGATAACCTGCCATAACGATATGGCGAAGAACATTGTTAAAGCCGTTGAACGCTGCGGCTTAAAGGTCGACCAGCTTATTTTTGCCGGGCTGGCTTCCAGTTACGCGGTGCTGACTGAAGACGAACGTGAACTGGGCGTGTGTGTTGTTGATATCGGCGGCGGTACAATGGACATCGCGGTCTATACCGGCGGCGCATTGCGACACACTAAAGTGATTCCGTATGCGGGCAATGTGGTTACCAGCGATATTGCCTACGCATTTGGTACGCCGCCGACGGATGCCGAAGCGATCAAGGTACGCCACGGTTGTGCATTAGGCGCAATTGTCGGCAAAGATGAGAATGTGGAAGTCCCGAGTGTTGGAGGACGTCCACCCCGCAGTCTGCAACGACAGACATTGGCGGAAGTGATTGAACCACGTTACACCGAGCTGTTGAACTTGGTGAACGATGAACTTTTACAGTTGCAGGAGCAGTTGCGTCAACAAGGCGTGAAACACCATCTGGCGGCAGGGATTGTGCTGACGGGCGGTGCCGCGCAAATAGACGGTCTGGCGGCCTGTGCGCAGCGTGTGTTCCATACACAGGTGCGTATTGGACAACCAATGAATATAACAGGGCTGACGGATTATGCCCAAGAGCCTTATTACTCAACGGCGGTTGGGTTGCTGCATTACGGAAAAGAATCTCATCTGGGCGGTGAGCATGAAGTCGAAAAACGTGCCTCAGTGAGCAACTGGTTCAAGCGAATCAACAGCTGGTTGAGGAAAGAATTTTAATTTTATCAAAGAGATCACCTGGCACAGTTTTATGATCTCGCAGTTACAGGCACAAACGGAGAGAAATTATGTTTGAACCAATGGAATTAACCAACGACGCGGTGATTAAAGTCATCGGCGTCGGTGGCGGCGGTGGTAACGCCGTCGAACACATGGTGCGTGAGCGCATCGAAGGCGTCGAGTTCTTTGCGGTCAACACGGATGCGCAGGCATTACGTAAAACAGCTGTTGGCCAGACTATTCAGATCGGTAGCGGTATCACAAAAGGTCTGGGCGCAGGCGCTAACCCTGAAGTCGGCCGTAATTCGGCTGAAGAAGATCGTGAAGCACTGCGTTCAGCACTGGAAGGTGCGGACATGGTGTTTATCGCCGCAGGTATGGGCGGTGGTACGGGAACAGGTGCTGCACCAGTTGTTGCCGAAGTCGCAAAAGACCTGGGCATTCTGACTGTCGCTGTCGTGACCAAGCCTTTCAACTTTGAAGGCAAAAAGCGTATGGCGTTTGCAGAGCAGGGTATCGCCGAGCTGTCTAAGCACGTCGACTCGCTGATCACCATTCCAAACGACAAACTGCTAAAAGTGCTGGGGCGCGGTATCTCCCTGCTGGATGCATTTGGCGCGGCAAACGATGTACTGAAAGGCGCGGTGCAGGGTATTGCCGAGCTGATCACGCGTCCGGGCCTGATGAACGTCGACTTTGCAGACGTGCGTACCGTGATGTCCGAAATGGGTTATGCCATGATGGGTTCCGGTGTTGCGCGTGGTGAAGACCGTGCAGAAGAAGCGGCTGAAATGGCGATCTCCAGCCCACTGTTGGAAGACATCGATCTGTCCGGCGCACGTGGCGTGTTGGTCAACATCACGGCGGGCTTTGACCTGCGTCTGGATGAGTTCGAGACGGTAGGTAACACCATCCGTGCATTCGCGTCCGATAATGCGACCGTCGTAATCGGTACGTCGCTTGACCCGGAAATGAATGATGAACTGCGTGTCACGGTTGTTGCTACGGGTATCGGAATGGACAAGCGCCCTGAGATTACTCTGGTAACGAACAAGCAGGCCAGCCAGCCTGTGATGGATCATCGTTATCAGCAACACGGTATGACGCCGCTGGCGCAGGAAAAACCGGCTGCCAAAGTGGTTAACGACCAGAATCCGCAGACGAATAAAGAGCCAGACTATCTGGATATCCCAGCATTTCTGCGTAAGCAGGCAGACTAATTTGCTGCCAGATAACGTTGGAATCTCCGCTCTTTGTGCTAAACTGTGCCACCGAACCTGGTTTATACTAGGTTCGTAGGTTCAGTAACATGCGAGATAAAATGATGATCAAACAACGTACATTAAAACGTATTGTTCAGGCGACTGGTGTCGGGTTACATACCGGCAAGAAGGTCACGTTGACCATGCGTCCTGCACCGGCAAATACCGGGGTCATCTATCGCCGCACAGACTTGAATCCCCCGGTTGATTTTCCGGCTGATGCAAAATCCGTGCGTGATACCATGCTCTGTACTTGCCTGGTTAATGAGCATGACGTCCGTATTTCTACGGTGGAGCATCTTAACGCTGCGCTTGCAGGGTTGGGCATTGACAATATTGTCATTGATGTTGACGCGCCAGAAATTCCAATTATGGATGGCAGCGCCAGCCCGTTCGTTTACCTGCTGTTAGATGCGGGTATCGAAGAGCTGAATTGTGCCAAGAAATTCGTACGTATCAAACAGTCCGTTCGCGTTGAAGATGGCGACAAGTGGGCAGAAATGAAACCGTTTAACGGCTTCAGTCTGGATTTCACTATCGACTTCAACCACCCGGCGATTGATGCGGGCAACCAGCGCTATCGTTTGGATTTCTCCGCTGATGCGTTTGTTCGCCAGATCAGCCGTGCGCGTACATTCGGCTTCATGCGCGATATCGAATACTTGCAGTCTCGTGGGTTGTGCCTGGGCGGCAGTATGGATTGTGCCATCGTCGTTGACGATTACCGCGTACTGAACGAAGACGGTCTGCGTTTTGAAGATGAGTTTGTCCGCCATAAAATGCTGGATGCCATCGGTGACCTGTTTATGTGTGGCTACAACATCATCGGTGCGTTTTCTGCGTTTAAATCTGGACACGCACTGAACAACAAACTGTTGCAGGCTGTGCTGGCAAATCAGGAAGCGTGGGAATACGTGACCTTTGAAGACGAAGCTGAAATGCCGTTGGCGTTTAAAGCACCGTCTATCGTGCTGGCGTAACGCTTGAAATTGAAGTAATCATTTCTTATTACGACTGGTTTTACTGGTACTCTCTCCGGCCAGCGAAGCCAGTCGTTCTAATATCTTTCTGAGTTTTTCCGGGCTGTTGCCTGCTAACGTCCTCAATGTCTCCGCACTTTGTTCACTCAACTGACGCAACGGTTTGTCGTCGGTATTTTCCGTTGCTGCAATGTCACTATTTTTCACGATTTCATGCCCTTTTGCGGCAAGCGTTGGATTAATCCTGATGTCGATTGAAGCCAATGATGGTAGTATTTGTGCGCGTAATGCAGAGAGCAACGCAGGTTGTTCGTAACGTAACCGCATCAACCAACTGGCGTTGGCGGTTTCCAGTATTAGTAAACCTTGCCGGTAATTAGCGACGCGGCACCATGGGTGCAACGGTGCAGGCAGTAATCCGCGTACGGCGCGGTTGAGTTTTAATAAGGCGATAGCGCGTTGTTGCACATCTTGTAGCGGGCCTTTACCCGACATGGATGCGCTATCAAACAGAAATTCCAGTGATTGTGGGCGGCTATCACGCATAGGCTTGGCTCCGGTGGATGTTACTCGTGATTGGTATTCTAAATCGTTGGCGACAATTTGGCAGACGTTATTTCTGGCCGCATCTCTTATTAGGGATGGTCGCGGCGAGTCTTGGCCTGCCGACAAGCCTTAACGACTCACAGGATATCGCCTCACTCCCTAATTCAAGCTCCAGTGTTAGTCGCCAGAATAACGTATCGCTGAACCTTACCGATCTGGTCGCCCTGAAAGAAGCGCATCGGCGTTCGTCCTACAGTGTTGACTACTGGCATCAGCATGCGATTCGCACGGTAATCCGTCATCTTTCTTTTGCGTTGACGACGCCACAGACGGCCAGTGCCCAGCAGGTTGACGATCTTCAACCTCATTCTCTGGTTTTGCTGGATACGCTAAATGCGTTGCTGACGCAGGATTCCCAGTATCCCTTTGTGATCTCCCCCCATGCTGGGCGCGTCACTTTTTATCCTCAGGCACACCATCAAATCGGCATCTGGCTTGCCCAAATTCGCGGCATCCGTGCAGGACCTTCTCTTCTCAGCTGAAAGTGTAGTGGATAATTAGCTGAAGAAATTTCTCTCTTTTTTTGCTGAGTTTCTCGGTTTTTCGATGTTGTGTTGCCACTGGATACGTGGCACTTGTGAGATTAAAATTATTATGGTCATGAATATCCTAACCAAAATTTTTGGTAGCCGTAACGATCGTACGCTGCGTCGTATGCGTAAAAATGTTGATGTCATCAGTCGTTTAGAGCCAGAAATGGAAAAACTTTCAGATGAGGAACTGCAAGCGAAAACGCTGGAGTTCCGTGTTCGTCTGGAAAAAGGCGCGACGCTTGAAAGCCTGCTGCCGGAAGCCTTCGCCGTGGTGCGTGAATCCAGTAAACGTGTATTTGGCATGCGCCACTTCGACGTGCAGCTTCTCGGCGGTATGGTATTGAACGAACGCTGCATTGCAGAGATGCGTACCGGTGAAGGTAAAACGCTGACGGCAACGCTGCCTGCGTACCTGAATGCGCTGACTGGTCGTGGCGTACACGTGGTTACCGTGAACGATTATCTGGCACAGCGTGACGCCGAAAATAACCGTCCGTTGTTTGAGTTCCTTGGCCTGAGCGTTGGTATCAACCTGCCGGGAATGCCTGCTCCGGCGAAGCGTGAAGCCTATGCGGCAGACATCACCTACGGTACCAATAACGAATACGGTTTTGACTACCTGCGTGACAATATGGCGTTCAGCCCAGAAGAACGCGTACAGCGTAAATTGTACTACGCGCTGGTGGATGAGGTTGACTCCATCCTGATCGATGAAGCGCGTACGCCGCTGATCATTTCCGGCCCGGCTGAAGACAGCTCTGAGCTTTATATCAGCGTCAATAAAATCATCCCCCACCTGATCCGTCAGGAGAAAGACGATTCGGATACCTTCCTCGGCGAAGGCCATTTCTCTGTTGATGAGAAAGCGCGTCAGGTTAACCTCACCGAACGTGGTCTGGTTCTGGTAGAAGAATTGCTGGTGAAAGAAGGCATTATGGAAGAGGGTGAGTCGCTGTACTCTCCGACCAATATTATGCTGATGCACCATGTGACCGCCGCGCTGCGTGCGCACGTATTGTTTACCCGCGATGTCGATTACATTGTGAAAGACGGTGAAGTGATCATCGTCGACGAACATACTGGCCGTACCATGCAGGGGCGTCGCTGGTCCGATGGCCTGCATCAGGCTGTGGAAGCGAAAGAGAAGGTGGCCATTCAGAATGAAAACCAGACGCTGGCTTCCATTACCTTCCAGAATTACTTCCGCCTGTATGAAAAACTGGCAGGGATGACCGGTACGGCAGATACCGAGGCATTCGAGTTCAGCTCTATCTATAAGCTGGATACGATTGTGGTGCCGACCAACCGTCCGATGGTTCGTAAAGACTTGCCTGACCTGGTCTACATGACCGAGCAGGAAAAAATCGATGCCATCATTGAAGATATCAAAGACCGCTCCGTAAAAGGTCAGCCTATTCTGGTCGGTACGATTTCCATCGAGAAATCCGAAGTGGTTTCTCAGGCGCTGGAAAAAGCGGGCATCAAACACAATGTGTTGAATGCGAAATTTCACGCCATGGAAGCGGACATCGTTGCTCAGGCGGGTCAGTCTGGTGCGGTCACCATCGCGACCAACATGGCCGGTCGTGGTACGGACATCGTATTGGGTGGTAGCTGGCAGGCAGAAGTCGCACATCTGGAAAACCCAGATGACGCACAAATTGCAGAAATCAAAGCGGCCTGGAAAGTGCGCCATGATGCGGTGTTGGCTGCGGGTGGTTTGCACATTATCGGTACAGAACGTCATGAATCTCGCCGTATCGATAACCAGCTGCGTGGTCGTTCCGGCCGTCAGGGGGATGCGGGTTCATCACGTTTCTATCTGTCGATGGAAGATGCGCTGATGCGTATTTTTGCCTCCGATCGCGTTTCCAACATGATGCGTAAACTGGGTATGAAACCAGGCGAAGCGATTGAGCACCCGTGGGTCACCAAGGCGATTGCTAACGCACAGCGTAAAGTGGAAAGCCGTAACTTTGATATTCGTAAACAGCTGCTGGAATACGATGATGTGGCGAACGACCAACGTCGTGCGATCTACACACAGCGTAACGAACTGCTGGATGTGTCCGATATCAGTGAAACCATCACCAGTATTCGTGAGGATGTGTTTAAAGCGACTATCGACAGCTATATTCCACCGGAATCTCTGGAAGAAATGTGGGATACGGAAGGTCTGGAACAGCGCCTGAAGAACGACTTCGATCTGGATATGCCGATCAAGGCGTGGCTGGATAAAGAGCCTGAGCTGCACGAAGAAACGCTGCGTGAACGTATTTTCCAGCACGCGCTTGAGGTTTATCATCGCAAAGAAGAAGTGGTTGGCACGGAAGTCATGCGCAACTTCGAGAAAGGCGTGATGCTGCAGACGCTGGATTCCTTGTGGAAAGAGCATCTGGCGGCAATGGATTACCTGCGTCAGGGCATCCATCTGCGTGGCTATGCACAGAAAGATCCGAAACAAGAATATAAGCGTGAGTCGTTCTCTATGTTTGCCGCGATGCTGGAGTCACTGAAATATGAAGTGATTAGCACGCTGAGCAAAGTCCAGGTGAGAATGCCGGAAGAAATCGAAGCGCTGGAGCAGCAACGCCGTGAAGAAGCTGAGCGTTTGGCGCAGCAGCAACAGTTTAGCCATCAGGAAGAAGATAGCCTGAATACGGATTCACCGGCGCAGGCAGACCGTAAAATTGGGCGTAACGATCCTTGCCCATGTGGTTCAGGCAAGAAATATAAGCAGTGTCACGGTCGTTTACAGAAATAATTGACTGCTGAATCCAGTGATTAAAATGTGATAAGTACAAGGGCGGTCATTGACCGCCTTTTACTTGATAAGAACCTGATAGGAAGTGTCATGACGCAAAAACCGTTATCCGTCGCGGTAGGTATCATCCGCAATGCGGAGCAGCAATATTTCATTGCTCGCCGCCCTGATGGCGTGCATATGGCAGGGATGTGGGAATTTCCCGGCGGTAAAGTTGAAGAGGGCGAAACGCCGGAGCAGGCGCTGATTCGTGAACTGCATGAAGAAACGGGCATCGAAGCTAGCGCACCACAGGCGCTAAACGACAAAACGTTTTCTACGCCGGAGAGAATCATCACGCTTCATTTCTTTCTGGTTGAAACGTGGCAGGGGGAACCCTATGGCCGGGAAGGTCAGGAATCTCGCTGGGTTAACGTAGACGAATTACGTGAGGAAGAATTTCCGCCAGCGAATGCGGAGATGATCCGCTGGCTGAAATCGCTTTAATCTAGCTTTACTTTTTCCTGTCTGAAAGCCCCTGCCAGAAAACTATAGTAGCGAAACGTGGCCGTTAGCGCGTTTCGCTCCATTCTTCACTATCAGAAACCATATCATCACTTGGAATGCGCTTTTCTTCATCAGCCCATTCACCCAAATCGATGAGCTGACAGCGTTTGCTGCAAAATGGGCGATAGATGCTGGCTGCTTCCCAGATGACCGCCTGCTTGCAGGTTGGGCATTTCACTGTCGTAACTTCTGTTGTCATAAGATTCTTTTTCACTCTATTTGTGACTTAACACATTCTGGTTTGTCAGGGCTGAGTCTAGCAGCAGGCCAGTTCAAATGTTAAACGCGGAGGAATGTGGCCGTTTTCGCTATCTAATGGCAGAAAACGGATGGCATAGCGTGTCTTATGGCCGGAGATCTGCGGATAGAGCTGATGTACCTGTTCAAGGCGCAAACGTAGCAGGTCAGCATCGGAGGCATTGTCCTGGAAGAAGCCGTTCAGGCTGGTCTGTGGGCGGAACGTGCCGGAGTGGCGGATCAGGTCCAGTATCATATCCAGCGCTTGTTTGAGCGGCGACAGGGAGTTAAGCCAGCCGGAAACCAATTTCTCGCGCAGTTCCTGAGGCTGGTGCAGCCAGCTATGCAGAGTGGGCAGATCAAAACTACAGCATCCGCCAGGGATACCGAGCCGCTGGCGTACCATGCCAATCAGGCGATCTTCACGTAAGAACTGCCCCATTCGTGGTGCGGCCATCAGCGTACTGGCCAGATCTTTCAACTGGCGTCTCAGCGTATGGATGCGCTCCATGTCAACGCCCGGTACATCACTCCATTGCAGCAGTTTTTGCTGTTGCCGCTCCAGTTCTTTCAGCAGCTCGGTGCGTACATCTCCACGTTCCAATACATCGAGCAGCTCGGCTATGGCACGAAAAAATGTCAGAGCGCCTCCCATATCGGTCAGGGAGTGATTTTGATGCAACTGCTGCAATAATGACTCGATACGCAACCAGGTACGTGTTTTTTCGTTCAGCGGGTATTCGAATAAAATCGTTGAGGGGGCGTCACTCATTCTTAGTCATCCTGTCGGCTGCGGAGGCGGCGAGCTCTAGGTACTGGCGGTGTAATTCCGCAACCTGTGGAGCCAGCTCGTTTGGGCAGCGACTGTTATCAATAATATCATCGGCATAAGCCAGGCGTTGTTCTCGGGTAGCCTGTGCTGCCAGTATGTTTTCTGCTTGCTGCCGACTGATGCCATCGCGAGCTAGCGTGCGTGCAAGCTGTGTTTCTTTGTCTACATCAACGACCAGAATACGCTGTGCTCGCTGTTGTAAACCGTTCTCCACCAGTAAAGGGACGACCCACAGAATGTACGGTGCGGATGCAGCCTGAAACTGGGCCTGTGTTTCCTGATGGATCAACGGGTGGAGTAAATTATTCAGCCACAGTTTCTCCTCAGGTGAGGAAAAAATCCGTTGGCGTAGTGCGGCACGATCCAATGAACTATCGGTATTGAGCATAGCGTCGCCAAACCGGAGCCTGATGGCATCCAGTGCGGGTTTCCCAGGCTCGACTACCTGACGCGCGATGATATCCGCATCAACGATAGTGGCCCCTAATGTGGCAAATTCATCGGCTACGGTGCTTTTTCCGCTGCCGATACCGCCCGTTAAGGCTACGATGTATGTCATTGCACCCGTGTTGAAAAGTTAACATTTCTACTATTTTCAAAGGCGAGGGATACCTTCCTGCCCCTTTGAAGTCAATCAGGCATCAACCGCAGTGTGCTTCACGTTATCACTTTGCTGGGTGATAGGTAAATTTCTCTGATTTTATCCCAAATAAAGTGAAAATCGCAGTCTTGCCGCAGGATTATTCCTGCGTATGATAACGTCACTGGTAAAGGGCTATTATTTTTTCAGAAATGATTATACCCGTCATACTTCAAGCTGCATGTGCGTTGGCTTCCCTTACTCACTCCAGTCACTTACTTGAGTAAGCTCCTGGAAATTCGTGCGGTCGCCGCCTGCCTGCAACTCGAATTATTTAGGGTATCGCTTAGTAACAATACTGAGCATTCCGCCGTCACTAACCAGGAACTCGAACCTCATGCGTATTGAAGAAGATTTAAAGTTAGGCTTTAAAGACGTTCTCATCCGGCCAAAGCGTTCGACGCTGAAAAGCCGCTCCGACGTTGAACTGGAACGTCAATTCACCTTCCTCCATGCTGGCGGCAACTGGTCCGGCGTACCGATTATCGCAGCCAATATGGATACCGTGGGTACGTTTAGTATGGCGGAGGTGCTGGCCTCTTTTGATGTTCTGACGGCTGTCCACAAACACTATTCTGTCGAGCAATGGTCTCAGTTTGTGCAACGCACACCAGCATCAATATTGCGCCATGTGATGGTCTCGACCGGGACATCTGAGGCTGATTTCATCAAGTTAAAGCAAATCTTAGCGCTGTCGACTGAGCTGAAATTCATTTGCATCGACGTAGCTAATGGCTATTCCGAGCACTTTGTCACGTTCCTGCAAAAAGCACGCGAGGCTTGCCCGGACAACGTTATCTGTGCTGGAAACGTCGTCACCGGTGAAATGGTGGAAGAGCTTATCCTCTCCGGCGCGGATATCGTGAAAGTTGGCATTGGCCCAGGTTCTGTCTGCACGACGCGCGTTAAAACGGGGGTAGGTTATCCTCAGCTTTCTGCCGTGATCGAATGCGCCGATGCAGCACATGGTCTCGGTGGGCAAATCGTGAGCGACGGCGGATGCGCCATGCCGGGCGATGTCGCGAAAGCATTTGGCGGCGGAGCCGATTTCGTCATGCTGGGCGGTATGTTGGCAGGGCATGATGAATGTGAAGGCACCATCGTGGAAGAAAACGGTGAGAAGATGATGCTGTTCTACGGCATGAGTTCCGCATCTGCGATGGAACGTCACGTCGGTGGAGTGGCAGAGTACCGTGCCGCAGAAGGAAAAACCGTGAAATTGCCTCTGCGTGGTCCGGTAGACAATACTGTACGCGATATTCTTGGCGGCCTGCGGTCGGCCTGCACCTATGTTGGTGCATCCCGTTTGAAAGAGCTGACGAAGCGTACAACGTTTATCCGCGTGGCTGAGCAGGAAAACCGTATTTTCAACGGATAGTTGCTGCTGTTATGCGCCGTCTTTTTGCTGTTAGCGATGGACGTGCGGCCTAACGTGTAAACGTTGTCGTGCTGTATTGGTCGGTTCAGGCTCCGGCCAATACATTCCCCAACTGGAAGATAGGCAAATACATGCCAATCACCAGTGCCCCGACCATTCCTCCGACGACCATCATCAGCAACGGTTCCAGCGTTTGTGTCAGCATATCTGCCTGCTGCTGTACTCGACCCTCATGCCATTCTGCCAGTTGTGTAAAGATCGCATCCAACGCACCGGTTTCTTCCCCCACGCGAATCAGCTGCGGACAGGGTGCAGGGAACAGCATGGCGTGATGCTGTGTGGCATGGTATAGCGATGTACCCTGATGCAGTTGCGCTTGTATCTGTTGAATTGCGGCCTGATAAAGCGGATGACGGATCGTCGCGGCAGCATCCAGTCCTTCCGGGAGCGTCAAGCCAGCATGTTGCGTCATGGCGAGAATATGGAATATCTGGTTTAGCGATTTACCGCGTAGCAGGTTGGATACGATAGGAAGCTTCAACAGCCATTCTTGCTCTCGGGTTTTCCATAATGGCCGTTTCTGCCTCAAGCGGGCGTATCCCACGATCAGGCCACTGAGCACCAGTAACCCAATGAATCCATAGTCAGTGACTATCTCTGCCAGATGGAGCAACTGACGGGTAAACCACGGCAACGGCGTATCGAACGAGGAATAGAGCGACGCAAACTCGGGCAGAACCAGCGTCAACATCATCATGCTGACCACTATGGCAATTGCCAAAACAAAGCAGGGGTAGCGTAGCGCTTTGATGACTTTCTGTTGCAGTCTGGACTGTTTTTCTTGCTGCTGAGCGAGCTGTAGGCAGCATGCGTCTAGCTTCCCGGTCAATTCACCGACGGCAATGAGGGATTGATACAGAACGGGAAAGATATGAGGATATTCGTGTAATGCCTCAGACAGTGAGCTTCCCTGAGCAACATGGGTACGAACATCTCGTAATACGCAACGCCAGCCGGGGCGCTCGTGCTGTTCCGACACCAGTTTTAATGCTTCCAGCAGCGGTAATCCGGCTTGTAACAGGGCAGCAAGCTGTTTGATTAACTCGCCTAGCTGTTCACGTTTCCAGTCGCGTAGCGAGAGATAATGTCCGGTTTTTACAAGAAGCGGCTGGTAGCCCTGTGCAATCAGGCTGGCATAGGCGTGCTGGCGATGCGTGCTAATGAGTTCTCCATCGATAAATTCGCCTTCAGACGTGATGGCCTGCCAGTGATATAAGCGCTGTAGCCTCATTGCGTCTCCTGATTTATTGCGTGCTCATCGCCCACCACACGGTAGACTTCAGCAAGTGAGGTTAGGCCGTCGTTGACTAATTCAAGCCCTGCGATCAGCAACGTTGGAAAACCTGAATGGCGAGATAGTGCAGATAATTCACCTGTGCTGGCGTTGCCTGCGAGCGCGGCCTGAAAATCTGGCGTAATAGGCAACAATTCATAGAGCGCGACGCGGCCATAGTAGCCAGAAAAACAGTGGCTACAGCCGCAGGCTTGCCAATGTTGCAGTGGCCCTTGCCATACGTCGTGTGGCAGTGAAAGTAGTGGTTCTCCTGGGGTTTTACAGTGCGGGCATAGTCGGCGTACAAGGCGTTGGGCAATGATGAGTTTTAGCGCCGCAGCTAACAGGTAACCGGGGATGCCGAGATGACTGAGTCGAGTTAACGTGTCTACGGCAGAATTGGTATGTAACGTGGACATGACTAGGTGGCCGGTTTGTGCAGCTTTTACCGCAATTTCTGCGGTTTCGGCATCGCGTATTTCACCGATCATAATGACGTCTGGATCCTGTCGCAGCAGCGCACGTAAAACTCGGCCAAAGCCCAGTTCAGCTTTAGGGTTGATTGCCGTTTGGTTGATTCCCCCCAGGGGGATTTCGACCGGATCTTCTACGCTACAGATATTGCGGCTGCACTCGTTTAGCCAGCGTATCGCGCTGTAAAGCGTGACGGTTTTTCCACTGCCCGTCGGACCCGTGACTAACAGCATCCCCTGTGAGGCGCTCAGCACGCTAATCACCTGCTGTAATGCCTTTGCTGTGAGCCCAAGTTTATCCAGTGCCAGCTCCTGCTGATGCGTTTGCAAGATACGCAGTACGACTTTTTCTCCCTGTTGCACGGGGAGGGTTGCAATGCGCAATGAATAGGCTTGTTGATCCAGCGTCAGGCTGAATTGGCCGTCCTGCGGCAACCGCCGCTCGGCGATGTTCAGCTTGCCCATGATTTTCAGCCGCGCGGTAATACGGTTTGTCAGTTCGGACGGTGGTGCGGATATGGCCTGTAGCACACCGTCGATGCGTAGACGTACGCGATAGCTGCCCAGTAACGGCTCAAAGTGGATATCAGAGGCGCGCCGCTGAACGGCGAGGCGCAGCGTTTGATGGATAAATTGTGCAACGGGGGAGTCATCGTCATGCTCCTGTTGCCCAGTGCTGTTGTTATGAGTACTGGAATTGTGATAAGTGCTGGCATGGTAGGTTTCTGCGGGCTCAGCAACGGCGTTCACCGGGTTAAGCTGTTGTTCCATTCTGGCCTGTGGCCATTGTTCCACCATAATTCGGCGATTGCTGGCGAAACGCAGCGCGGCAATCATTTCCGCAGAAGGGGAAGCTGTGACGGCGACCGACAGCGTTTGTTCATCAAGGCTGAGCAACAAGGCCTGATAACGTCGGCACAGCGTCTGTAACTCGCTGAGCGTATGCTCGGAGGAGAAGGAGGAGTCTGTCATGATTAGCCTGCCGTATTATCAAAACGGAAAACGTCCTGACAGGCAGATTGCAGGCTCTCTGCGTTGTCATCCGTGGCACAGTTCTTCGTCCAGCGTGAAGCGCCGATTTCGGTATCCCACGTTGGTGTCAGAATAACGCGCAGCCCTTGCAGAGTGGATTGGCCAGTCAGCGTAATCACTCCTTGAGCGACGCTGACGGCGCTGACATAGCGTGAAGATTTGCTGCTCGGTATTCCCTGACTACCTGCATTGCAGGCCGTAAAAGCGGCATTTTCCAGACCACAGAGGTCGACTGGCGTTTTATAAGACACCATCGTTTGTAGCATGTCCGTCAGCGCTGCTTTTTGCAGATAGCCTTGATAAGCCGGTACGCCAATAGCGCTGAGGATGGCGACGATCGCAATGACGATCATCAGCTCAATCAGCGTAAATCCTTGTTGTTTTGTCATGTTGATTTCCCTGTTGTTGCATATAAATTTTGTGGCGCATAAATGTTGCGTTACATAAATCCATATGAATGGCTGGCAGCATAAAAAAGAGCGTGAAGGCTGACGAGCAGGGAAACGTGAAACAGGAAAGCGCCACGACATGTTTTTAGATATTTGCAGAGGATTGAAAACTTTTTGCGAGCAGAGACGCAATTTTCACGCTGTCGGGGCAGGACGTTCGTGTGGGATTGGCAGCCTATGGCGTTACGATGGTGTGCGAGAGGATGAGAGGTGAACGAGATGCGAAATAGCATCTCGCTGGTAGAAATAGAGGAACGGTTAGACGAAGCGCATGGATAAATCCAGTGCCTGTACGTGCTTGGTTAACGCTCCCACTGAGATATAGTCCACGCCAGTTTCCGCATAGCCACGCAGCGTGTCGAGGGTGACATTGCCGGATATTTCCAGCAACGCGCGACCTTGTGTCATGCCAACCGCTTGCCGGATGTTATCCAGACTGAAATTATCCAGCATGATGATATCTGCGCCCGCTTCCAGCGCTTGCTGTAACTCATCCAGCGATTCGACTTCAACTTCTACCGGAACATCGCTGCGTAAAGACTGCGCTTTTTCTACCGCATTTTTGATTGAGCCTGCGGCGATGATGTGGTTTTCCTTAATCAGGAAGGCGTCGGATAAACCGAGTCGGTGGTTGTCTCCGCCACCGCATGATACGGCGTATTTCAGCGCGGTTCTCAGCCCCGGCAGCGTCTTGCGCGTATCCAGCAGTCGAGTGCGCGTTCCCTGCAATACGGCAACATAGCGGCTGACTTCGGTTGCGACGCCGGACAGCGTTTGCAGGAAATTCAGCGCAGTGCGTTCGCCTGTCAGGAGCTGTTTGGCCGGGCCTGTGATGTCACACAGCGTTTGGTTGGGAGTGATAGCGTCGCCATCGGCAACGTGCCAGACGATCGTTGTCGTGTTGCCTAATTGAGAAAAGACTTCCTCAAGCCAGCGCGTGCCGCAGAATATACCCGCTTCACGCGTGATGATGCGTGCGCTGACGGTCTCATTGTCGGGTAACAGAAGGGCGGTAATATCTTGGTTAGCATCGACGATGCCACCTAAATCTTCACGCAAGGCCAGTTGCACGCTGGCGGGGATATCTTGTGCAATACGAGCGAGCAAGGCTTTTTGGCGTTGTTCCTGACTGTAGCGACGCGTTGACATGACAAAACTCCGAAGGGGGATTCGGAGGTCTATGCTACCTTGTTTATATCAGGACATCCAGAATGAATAGTTATTACAATTCAATCTGTTACTGTTATTAACTTTCCGGCGAGCGATCTGCGATCGCCGGAAAGGGATGTGATTTTAGAAGTTGTAACCAACGACCAGGTAGTAGCCCCAACCGGTAGATTTCACTTCAAACGGACCTTTGCCGAAATTGAGTTCTGCGCCATCAGCCCATTGGCCGCCGTTGTGGAAATAACGTGCGACGAAAGAGTAGTGCCAATGGTCGTAGCCCAGCGCCAGAATATGGCTGGAGGCAATGGAGTTGTTGGTGCGGCTTGCATTCGATTTATCACGCAGTTCTGAGCCAAAATCGAAATTGGTGAAACTGATATACGAGACGTTGCCGCCCAGCATTGAGCCCAGTGGGTAAGAGTATTTCACTTTTACACGGTAGCCATCCCACTCGTTTTCGTTCGCTGCACCGTAGTTCTGCCATTGGTATTTGGCATAGCCGTTCAGTGAGAGAGACAAATCGGTGCCGGTATCAATATCAGTACCTAAGCCCATGTACCACGTGCTTTGGCGTGAACCGCTGTTGCGACCCTGATCGTAAATAACGTTATTGGCGATGTACCACTCTTTAAATGGGCCAAAGCTGAGGTCAGCCCCCGTCAGCTTATCAATAGAGAAGCGTGGTTCGATCTCGACAAACAGCGGAGAGCCTTTGTCCCAAATGCCACGGCTGTCGGGATCGCCACCAAAAAACTTAGGCGCATCGGCGTAGCCGTAGAAGTCGAACCAGTCTTTACGCGCAAATGCTTCGTATTCCAGGTAAGTCGTGCTGTTCAGTTGCGGTCCGAAACGGGTGTGGGCGCTGCCGACGACGTTAATGCTCTGATGCCACCAGTCGGACAGATATTCGGCTTTATTGCTGTCGGCAAGAGCAGGCATTGAGCATGACAGGGCGAGCAAGGCGCCTGCAGCGAAAGTTTTTTTCATTTTAAGTACCATAGTGTTAGACGTCATGTACGTCGTACGTGAGACCGCAAAATAAGTTTTGGTAATATCTAAAAAAATCAGAAGATAATTTTGTCATGCATTTTAAGTAAAAATAGACGCAATGCACGAAAACGATTGCCTATTATTGCTCTATTACATTTGTAATGTGATTTTAATCACATAATGGTGTTAGGGATTTCACCTTACTAAAAAAGGTATCGGGATTACTTTCAGGCAGGAAAACTGGCGGGAATATCACAAAAAAAACGGTAAAACCTATTGATACCCAGTTGAATAGATAGCATGGCGTGAAACATGGTATCTTGGATACAAGGACTTTTAGCTACATGGTTTTATGCCTGAAATTGATTTTACGCCTGATTCAGCCGGCAAACGATACGATGCGAGGTTATCGCCGATGCTTTTGGAAAATGGCTGGTTATCCGACATTACACACACGCCTTCACCACATTATGATGGTCGCCCGAATAATGAGGTGCCTTCCCTACTGGTGATCCACAATATTAGTCTGCCGCCCGGTGAATTTGGCGGCCCGTATATCGATCAACTGTTTACGGCTACGTTGGATCCCACTGCTCACCCTTATTTCGCCGATATTTCCCATTTACGCGTCGCGGCACACTGCCTGATTCGTCGTGATGGGCAAATCACACAGTATGTGCCTTTCGAGCAGCGCGCCTGGCATGCTGGCGTTTCGGTGTTTGAAGGCCGGGAACGCTGCAATGATTTCTCTATTGGCATTGAACTGGAAGGGACGGATACGCTGCCTTTTACCGCGGAGCAGTATCACTCACTGGTTGCGATTACAGGCCTGTTAATGCGGGCCTATCCCATCACGCCGTCGCGCATTACCGGACACAGCGATATCGCTCCGGGACGTAAAACTGACCCCGGCCCGGCATTTGACTGGGACGGCTATCATCGTCTGCTACAAGAAAACTGGACAGAGAACAAAGGGAGTCTGGATTAATGACGCTGTTTACACTGTTGCTTACGCTGGCATGGGAGCGCTTGTTCAAACAGGGCGAGCACTGGCAGATCGATCATCGGCTTGAGGTCGTGTTCCGGCACGTGTCGTCTCCGTCTTTATTTCAAACGCTGTTCCTGACGCTGTGCAGCATGGGTATCGTGGGGGGCCTGCTGTGGCTCACGAGCGGTATTCTGTTCGGCCTGATTTCTCTTTTGCTGTGGATTATCATCAGCCTGATGTGCATTGGTGCGGGTGAAATTCGTCAGCACTATCGGCGCTATTTGCAGGCCGCACAGCGCGGTGAGGCGGATGCCAGCCGGGAAATGGCGGCAGAGCTGGCGCTGATTCACGGCCTGCCCGTTGGCACAGGCGAAAGCGAGCAATTGAAAGAGCTGCAAAACGCGCTGCTGTGGATAAATTTTCGGTTTTATTTAGCGCCGCTGTTCTGGTTTATCGTTGCTGGACCCTACGGGCCGATTGCGCTGATGGGGTACGCGTTTTTACGCGCCAGACAGACCTGGCTTGCCCGCCACCACACCCCGCTGGAGCGCGCGCAGTCTGGCGTCGATAGTTTGTTGCATTGGCTTGACTGGATTCCTGCCCGCTTGGTCGGTGCTGCTTATGCACTGCTGGGGCATGGCGAAAAAGCGCTGCCTGCCTGGTTCGCCTCGCTGGGGGATTCTCACAGTTCACAGTATTGGGTGTTAACTCAACTGGCCCAATTTTCTCTGGCGCGTGAATCCCACGTTGAGCCTGTAGAGACACCGAAAGCTGCGGTGACGCTAGCAAAAAAAGTGACGTTAGCACTGGTGGTGGTGGTCGCGCTCCTGACGATATACGGTGCGCTGGTTTGATTTCCTAACGTACGTCCCAGCGCACCCGTTTCTCGCTTATTGCCTGTCTGCGGGCGGTTCGCCGAACACGGGCATACCGTCACGATCCCAGGTGAACGTTTTAATCCGCGTGTGACGATTGGGGTCATACAGCGGATCGCCTTCGATCTCCGTGTAGTTGCGGGCATGGTAAACCAGAACGTCCTCGCCCGTGTCTGTTTGAGTGAAGCTATTATGGCCCGGGCCAAACTGGCGGTTTTCTCGGCTGGTGGTAAAGACCGGCTGCTGCGATTTATGCCAGCTTGTCGGGTTCAGCAGATCGCTGTCTGCATTCGCCCACAGTAAGCCGATACAGTAATTTTCATCGGTGGCGCTGGCGGAATAGGTGATAAAGATGCGTTCGCCGTGCTTAATGACAGCTGGGCCTTCATTGACTTTAAAACCGATGACTTCCCACGGCAACTCCGGCTTGCTCAACATGACTGGCGTGCCTTTCAGCGTCCACGGATTTTCCATTTCCGCCAGATACAGATTCGAGTTGCCCGCAATAGCGGGATCTTTTTGCGCCCATAGATAGTAGCGTTTGCCTTTATGTTCAAAGTGGGTGGCATCCAGCGAGAAGGTATCGAAGTGCGTATAAATTCGGCCTCTTTCGACCCAGTTGCCTTTCAGCGGGTCGCTGTCCGCACATTCCAGCGCAAACATGCGGTGCTGGAATAAGCCGTCTTTGATGTCTTCCGTCGGTGCAGCGGCGAAATAGACATACCATTTGCTATTAATCACGTGCAGTTCCGGTGCCCAAATCAGCGCACTTAAAGGGCCGCGCTCATGCTTGCGCCAGATTGTCACTGGGGTAGCGTGAGCAAGTGCCTCCAGCGAACTGGCCCGGCGAATTTCGAGCCGATTGTATTCAGGTACTGAGGCAATAAAATAATACTGTCCATCCGTGTGGCGAAGAATGAAAGGGTCTGCCCGTTGTTCTATCAGTGGGTTAGGCCATTGATGTGGGTTCATCATTCTCTCCTCCTCTTTTGGCGTTGGGTGATTGGCTGTTGCGGCTCTCGCTCAGTTCCCGATAGTTATTACGGCGTTTTTCCAGATCAATTTGTATTTGCTGCATGAGCTGGCGATCGACCTTCAGCAAACGCACCACGCCTGCGGTAATCAAATAGCCTACGCCGGGAATAAGCGTGAACAACATAATGATGCCGTTCATGGCTTCTGCATTTTGCTGCGGGGCATTGGCATCATAACCATAGTAGGACAGCAGGAAGCCGACCATCGCCCCTGCAATCGCCAGCCCGACTTTCAGGAAGAACAGGTTGCCTGAGAAGCTGATCCCGGTGATTCGCTTGCCGGTTTTCCACTCGCCGTAGTCATCCACATCGGCCATCAGCGACCAGTGGAGCGGGGAAGGGATTTGATGCAGGACATTCAGCAGGAAGTACATCACCAGAATAAAGCTGGTCAGGTGAGGGTTGAAAAAGTAGAAGGCGCTGGAGAAGATCGCCAGCGCGATGTTGACCCAGAAAAACACTTTCAGCTTGCAGAAACGGTCAGTCAGGGGTTTAGCCAATGCGCTGCCGAACATCATGCCGACTACGCCGAGGCTGATAAACAGACTGGCGAATGAGACAGACTTTTCCATCACCCAGGTGACGTAATACATCGTAGCCGCCATGCGAATAAATCCAGGACAGACGTTGCACAGGGTTAACAGCAGAATGCGCGGCCATTGGTCGTTTTTCCAGACGTCTCGCAAGTCTGCTTTCAGCGCATCGTTGGTCGGAATGGCAGGCTTAATCCGCTCCTGAACGGTGGCAAAGCAAAACAGAAACATGAAGAGGGCAATGACCGCCATTACGCCCATCGACATTTGGTAGCCGCGCGCTTTGTCTTCACCGCCGAACCATTCGGCCATCGGCAGCAGTGTCGAAGATAGAATGAGCGTGGCGATACCGACCATGATGAAACGGTATGACTGACAGGACACCCGCTCATGTGGGTCCGCGGTGATCACGCCGCCCAACGAGCAGTAGGGGATGTTGATAGCGGTGTACGTCAGCGACATCAGGAAATAGGTCACGAAGGCGTAGATGACCTTGCCGTTGTAGCTCCAGTCTGGTGTGGTAAACATGAGGACGCTGAACAGAACGTAGGGCACGCAGACCCAAAGCAGATAAGGCCGAAAGCGACCCCAGCGGCTTTGGGTACGATCGGCGATCGCACCCATAATCGGGTCCGTGACGGCATCAATGACGCGAATTGAGAGTAGCAGGGTACCGACCAAGGCAGGCGAGAGCCCATAGATATCTGTGTAGAAGTAGCTCAGAAATAGCATGATGGCTCCGCCAATCATGTTGCACCCTGCGTCACCCATTCCGTAGCCAATTTTTTCTTTAACGGACAGTGCGTTGTTCTTCATGAATACGACTCCTGTGCTTAACGTGTAAACACGATTATTCCCCTCGATAGGGATAAAAGAGCGTATGAAATCGGTTGCAAAAATGGACAAACGGGTCGGGTGGAGCAAAGTGTGATGGAGGCGGCAAATATGAAAATGGCCGACAGAGTCGGCCATGAAAAAGGATGTGGTGAGCGCTGAGGCTTACTTCGGCTGATTTTTCTTTTTGATAAAGTAGCCCACGCCCAGAATAACCAGCCAGACCGGAATCAGCATGACGGAAATCTGAATGCCCGGCGTCAGGAACATGATGACCAGTATACCGGCCAGGAACAGAAGACAGATGTAGTTACCCAGCGGATAAAGCAGCGCTTTAAACTTGGTCACCGTACCTTCTTTGTCCTTTTGCGCACGGAACTTCAGGTGCGCCAGACTGATCATCGCCCAGTTAATCACAAGCGCAGACACGACCAGCGCCATCAATAGCTCGAACGCTTTGCCGGGAATGAGGTAGTTGATCAGCACGCACAGCGCCGTTGCCAGCGCGGAGATACCGATAGCAACAACCGGAACGCCACGGGCATCGACAGTTTTCAGTACTTTCGGTCCGTTACCCTGTTTCGCCAGACCGAACAGCATGCGGCTGTTGCAATACACGCAGCTGTTGTAAACAGACAGCGCAGCGGTCAGTACCACGATGTTCAGCACCGTCGCTACGACGTTACTGTTCAGTTCATGGAAGATCATGACGAACGGGCTACCGCCTTCCACAACCTTGCCCCACGGGTACAGTGACAGCAGGATAGCGAGTGAACCGATGTAGAAAATCAGGATGCGATAGATAACCTGATTGGTCGCGCGTGGAATGCTTTTCTCTGGGTCATCCGCTTCTGCTGCGGTAATCCCCACCAGTTCCAGTCCGCCAAATGAGAACATGATCACGGCCATCGCCATCACCAGACCGAGCACGCCGTTCGGGAAGAACCCGCCCTGCGCCCACAGGTTGGTTACGGTTGCTTCCGGCCCGCCCGTACCGCTGAGCAGCAGCCAGCCACCGAAGACAATCATGCCAATAATCGCGACGACTTTGATGATGGCAAACCAGAATTCCATCTCACCGTAGACTTTGACGTTCGCCAGATTGATGGCGTTAATCAGCAGGAAGAAGACGGCGGCGGATACCCAGGTCGGAATGTCTGGCCACCAGTACTGGACGTAAATCCCCACGGCGCTGAGCTCGGCCATGGCGACCAGCACATACAGCACCCAGTAGTTCCATCCCGATGCAAAGCCAGCGAAATCGCCCCAGTATTTATAAGCAAAGTGGCTGAACGATCCGGCTACCGGCTCTTCAACCACCATTTCGCCCAGTTGGCGCATAATGAGAAATGCGATCAGGCCGCCAATTGCATAGCCTAATAGGACCGATGGCCCGGCCATTTTGATTGTCTGCGCAATACCAAGAAAGAGGCCAGTACCTACTGCGCCACCCAAGGCAATCAACTGAATATGACGGTTTTTCAAACCACGCTTTAACGTGCCGTCCGTTTGTTGATTATCCATCAAATTTAACCCTCTGCCAGTGCAAGTAAAAAACACGGTGTGAACGAACACGCGTATTAGTGACTGTACGTTTGTGTAATTTTATTTTTACGGGTGGTGTTTCTTTAAATAATGAAACCGCTACCGTTTGCCAGAGAATAGTGGTAAGTGCGCAAGATTGCACTGATTTCTTATAGTCTGATAATTAAAAACTATCGCTACATCAAAATTTTCATCCTTCTTTAATTAAGAGCCTGATGACAAGAAAATCGAGAGAGGTTTTTTAGGATGGGAGGGGGTTGTTACCTCTTTAGGTTTACTCCCTTTTATTATCTCTTTATCCCCGCTGTAAAAAGAGTGCTCACCACAATGTGGATTTGTCGGGGTGATGCTTTTCTTTTGAGAATAAAAATTCTTATTTTTTGAATTAAAATTCACTATTTTCGTATTTAAACGGTTCAGCAATGCCTGCTTTACGTTTCAAAAAAGTTAAAATATAGACAGAGGGGATTAATGGTAATACCACAGGCGGGCTATCACTTTGCCGCATGTTTCTCGTGCATTTGTTAAAATCTGGTGGGATTGGTGATTTAGCTCAAGGTCCTTATGGACAGAAGGTGAATACTTTGTTACTTTAGCGTCACGTTTTTGAAATTGGTATTACCAATTGACTCCGCGCCATTCGCAGAGAAGAATTCACTATGGCATACAGCAAGATCCGTCAGCCCAAACTGTCAGATGTGATTGAACAGCAGCTGGAGTTTCTGATTCTTGAGGGAACCTTGCGCCCCGGCGAGAAGCTCCCACCGGAGCGCGAACTGGCAAAACAGTTCGATGTTTCCCGCCCTTCTCTGAGAGAAGCCATTCAACGCCTGGAAGCCAAAGGTCTCCTTTTGCGCCGTCAGGGTGGTGGTACCTTCGTTCAAGCCAATCTATGGCAAAGCGTCAGCGATCCGCTGGCAGAATTATTGAGCACACATCCCGAATCACAGTTCGATCTTCTAGAAACGCGTCATGCGCTGGAAGGCATTGCTGCCTACTATGCTGCGTTGCGTGGCACAGAGTCGGATCTGCAACGTATCCGGGATTGTCATGCCGTGATTGAGAAGGCGAGGGAAGCGGGCGATCTGGACGCCGAATCAGAAGCCGTTATGCAGTATCAGGTTGCTGTAACAGAAGCCACGCATAATGTGGTGTTGCTGCATTTGGTGCGCTGTATGGGGCCGATGCTCGAACAGAACGTGAGGCAGAATTTTGAATTGCTTTATTTGAGCCGTGAAGTGCTGGCTCAGGTTAGCATTCATCGCGCCAGCATTTTTGAGGCGATTGTTGCCCGTGAGCCGGAAAAGGCGCGCGAAGCATCACACCGTCATCTGGCGTTTATTGAGGAAGTATTGCTGGATCTTAACCGGGAACATAGTCGGCGCGAGAGATCGCTGCGTCGGCTCCAGCAACGCAGGGATTGAGCATCCGTACTTTGGGGCTCTGAATGCGGCAATGACGACGATGAGCCTGTCTTCATGTGTTTTGCTTAGGGTGAAACCCAAGTCAGAATGCAGGAAGACAGGCTCCAATAAACTAACTGATTAGAGAAGATAAGGAATAACCATGTCAGATCGTTTAAATAATGACGTGGATCCGATCGAAACCCGCGACTGGCTGCAGGCGATCGAATCGGTCATCCGTGAAGAGGGTGTTGAGCGCGCTCAGTTCCTGATAGATCAGGTCCTGAGTGAAGCACGTAAAGGCGGCGTAAGTGTTGCTGCTGGTTTGGCGGCGCGTCAATACGTCAACACCATCGCAGTGGAAGACGAGCCGGAATACCCTGGTAATCTGGATCTGGAACGTCGTATTCGCTCAGCAATCCGCTGGAACGCGATCATGACAGTGCTGCGTGCTTCTAAAAAAGATCTGGATCTGGGCGGCCACATGGCTTCTTTCCAGTCTTCCGCCACTTTCTATGAAGTGTGCTTTAACCACTTCTTCCGTGCTCGCACTGCGCAGGACGGCGGCGACCTGGTCTACTTCCAGGGCCACATCTCTCCGGGCGTTTACGCTCGTGCCTTCCTTGAAGGCCGCCTGACTGAAGATCAGATGAACAACTTCCGTCAGGAAGTTCACGGTAACGGTCTGTCTTCTTATCCGCACCCTAAACTGATGCCGGACTTCTGGCAGTTCCCGACTGTATCTATGGGTCTGGGCCCGATCGGTGCTATCTACCAGGCTAAATTCCTGAAGTATCTGGAAAACCGTGGTCTGAAAGATACCTCTAAACAAACCGTTTATGCCTTCCTGGGCGACGGTGAAATGGACGAACCAGAATCCAAAGGTGCGATCACTATCGCGACCCGTGAAAAACTGGACAACCTGGTGTTCGTCATCAACTGTAACCTGCAACGTCTGGATGGTCCGGTTACAGGTAACGGCAAGATCATCAACGAGCTGGAAGGTATCTTCAGCGGCGCTGGCTGGGATGTGATCAAAGTCATGTGGGGCGACCGTTGGGACGAACTGCTGCGTAAAGACACCAGCGGTAAACTGATCCAACTGATGGAAGAAACCGTCGACGGTGACTACCAGACCTTCAAATCCAAAAACGGTGCCTATGTGCGGGAGCACTTCTTCGGTAAATACCCGGAGACGGCAGAGCTGGTTAAAGACTGGACTGACGATCAAATTTGGTCACTGAACCGTGGTGGTCACGATCCGAAGAAAGTCTACGCTGCACTGAAAAAAGCGCAGGACACCAAAGGCAAACCAACCGTTATTCTGGCGCATACCATTAAAGGTTATGGTATGGGCGACGCGGCTGAAGGTAAGAACATCGCGCACCAGGTTAAGAAGGTTAACATGGATGGCGTGCGTTACTTCCGCGACCGCTTCAACGTGCCAGTGTCTGATGCCGACATCGAAAAACTGCCGTACATCACTTTCGATAAAGAGTCTGAAGAGTACAAATACCTGCACGAGCGTCGTCAGGCGCTGGGTGGCTATCTGCCGTCTCGTCAGCCTAACTTCAGCGAAAAACTGGAACTGCCAACGCTGGAAGATTTCAGCACTCTGCTGGAAGAGCAGAACAAAGAAATCTCTACCACTATCGCGTTTGTACGTGCCCTGAACGTGATGCTGAAGAACCAATCCATCAAAGATCGTCTGGTTCCGATCATCGCTGACGAAGCGCGCACCTTCGGTATGGAAGGTCTGTTCCGCCAGATCGGTATCTATAGCCCGAAAGGCCAGCAGTACACTCCGCAGGACCGTGAGCAGGTTGCTTACTACAAAGAAGACCAGAAAGGTCAGATTCTGCAGGAAGGTATCAACGAGCTGGGCGCAGGTTCTTCTTGGCTGGCGGCGGCAACGTCTTACAGCACCAACAACCTGCCGATGATCCCGTTCTATATCTACTATTCCATGTTCGGTTTCCAACGTATCGGCGACCTGTGCTGGGCAGCGGGTGACCAACAGGCGCGTGGCTTCCTGATCGGTGGTACTTCAGGTCGTACGACGCTGAACGGCGAAGGTCTGCAGCACGAAGATGGTCACAGCCACATTCAGTCTCTGACTATCCCGAACTGTATTTCCTACGATCCGGCATTTGCCTACGAAGTTGCTGTCATCATGCATGACGGTCTGCACCGCATGTACGGTGAAGCGCAGGAAAACATTTACTACTACATCACCACGCTGAACGAAAACTACCACATGCCTGCGATGCCGCAGGGTGCGGAAGAAGGTATCCGTAAGGGTATCTACAAGCTGGAAACGGTTGAAGGTAGCAAAGGTAAAGTGCAGCTGCTGGGCTCAGGTTCTATTCTGCGTCACGTACGTGAAGCGGCTCAGATTCTGGCGACAGACTACGGCATCGGTTCTGACGTATTCAGCGTAACCTCCTTCACTGAACTGGCACGCGAGGGCCAGGACTGTGAGCGTTGGAACATGCTGCATCCAACCGAAACGCCGCGCGTACCTTACGTGGCTCAGGTACTGAGCGATGCGCCAGCGGTTGCATCTACTGACTACATGAAGCTGTTTGCTGAGCAAATCCGTAGCTTCGTCCCGGCTAGCGATTATCGCGTACTGGGTACTGACGGTTTCGGTCGTTCTGACAGCCGTGAGAACCTGCGTCACCACTTCGAAGTGGATGCGTCTTACGTCGTGGTTGCGGCTCTGGGTGAACTGGCTAAACGCGGTGAAATCGATAAGAAAGTGGTTGCAGATGCCATCACTAAATTCAACATCGATGCAGATAAAGTTAACCCGCGTCTGGCATAAGAGGTAAAGATTACATGGCTATCGAAATCAACGTACCGGACATCGGTGCAGATGAAGTTGAAGTCACCGAAGTGCTGGTGAAGGTTGGCGACAAAGTTGAAGCTGAACAGTCGCTGATCACGGTTGAAGGTGATAAGGCTTCTATGGAAGTCCCTTCTCCGCAGGCTGGTGTCGTGAAAGAGATTAAAGTCTCTGTCGGTGACAAAGTTGAAACTGGCAAACTGATCATGATTTTCGATTCCGCCGACGGTGCAGCTGACGCTGCACCTGCCAAGGCAGAAGAGAAGAAAGAAGCGGCTCCGGCTGCTGCCCCAGCGGCATCGGCAGCGAAAGACGTCAACGTACCGGATATCGGCGGTGATGAAGTCGAAGTGACTGAAGTGCTGGTTAAAGTGGGCGACACCGTTGCTGCTGAACAATCTCTGATCACTGTAGAAGGCGACAAAGCGTCTATGGAAGTTCCGGCACCTTTCGCAGGTACGGTTAAAGAGATCAAAATCAGCACCGGCGATAAAGTTTCTACCGGTTCTCTGATCATGGTATTCGAAGTAGCGGGTGCAGCACCTGCTGCCGCTCCAGCACAAGCCGCTGCTCCAGCAGCAACTGCGCCAGCGGCCTCTGCGGCGAAAGAAGTCAACGTACCGGATATCGGCGGCGACGAAGTTGAAGTGACTGAAGTGATGGTTAAAGTTGGCGATAAAATCGCGGCTGAGCAATCACTGATCACCGTTGAAGGCGACAAGGCTTCAATGGAAGTCCCTGCGCCGTTCGCGGGTACAGTTAAAGAAATCAAAATCAGCACTGGCGATAAAGTTAAAACCGGTTCACTGATCATGGTCTTCGAAGTGGAAGGCGCTGCACCTGCGGCGGCTCCGGCTGCCAAGCAAGAAGCGGCGGCTGCACCAGCTCCAGCGGCAAAACCTGCTGCTGCACCGGCAGCGAAAGCTGAAGGCAAGAGCGACTTCGCTGAGAACGATGCTTACGTTCACGCCACGCCGGTTATCCGTCGTCTGGCACGTGAATTCGGCGTGAATCTGGCGAAAGTGAAGGGTTCTGGTCGTAAAGGCCGTATCCTGCGCGAAGACGTTCAGACTTACGTGAAAGATGCTGTGAAACGCGCTGAGTCTGCGCCTGCCGCTGGCGCTGCTACCGGTGGTTCTCTGCCGGGGCTGCTGCCGTGGCCGAAAGTCGATTTCAGCAAGTTTGGTGAAGTTGAAGAAGTGGAATTGGGTCGCATCCAGAAAATCTCTGGTGCCAACCTGAGCCGTAACTGGGTGGTGATCCCGCACGTTACTCACTTTGATAAAACGGATATCACCGATCTGGAAGCGTTCCGTAAACAGCAGAACGCCGAAGCTGAGAAGCGCAGACTGGATGTGAAATTCACCCCAGTTGTCTTCATCATGAAAGCCGTTGCCGCTGCGCTTGAGCAGATGCCACGCTTCAACAGTTCACTGTCTGAAGACGCTCAACGTCTGACACTGAAGAAATACATCAACATCGGTGTAGCGGTTGATACCCCGAATGGTCTGGTGGTTCCAGTGTTCAAAGACGTGAACAAGAAGAGCATCACTGAGCTGTCTCGCGAACTGATGGCGATCTCCAAGAAAGCCCGTGACGGTAAGCTGACCGCTGGCGAAATGCAGGGCGGATGCTTCACTATCTCCAGCCTGGGCGGCATCGGGACTACGCACTTTGCGCCGATCGTCAACGCGCCGGAAGTGGCTATTCTTGGTGTGTCTAAGTCCGCGATTGAACCGGTCTGGAATGGTAAAGAGTTCACTCCGCGTCTGATGATGCCGATGTCTCTGTCCTTCGACCACCGGGTCATTGACGGTGCTGATGGTGCTCGCTTCATTACCATCATTAACAACACGTTGTCTGACATCCGCCGTCTGGTGATGTAATCGAAAAGCCGGCCTGACGGCCGGCTTTTTTCTGATAAGCTGTTATTTGTTACAGCTGTCAGTGATCAAGGACAAATCGTTAGTCGCTTATTGTTTCAAAATTGTTAACGATTTTGTAAACTACTGCGGCAAAGACACGTCCCGGTGGAAGAGGGCGTTAAGACTCAATAACAATGACGTCACAGACCCGCCGGAAAACAATTAAGAGGTCATGATGAGTACTGAAATTAAAGCTCAGGTAGTGGTACTTGGTGCCGGCCCCGCGGGTTACTCTGCTGCATTCCGCGCGGCGGATTTGGGTCTGGAAACCGTACTGGTAGAGCGCTACTCCACGTTGGGTGGGGTGTGTCTGAATGTGGGTTGTATCCCTTCCAAAGCCCTGCTGCACGTTGCTAAAGTCATTGAAGAAGCCAAAGCACTGGCAGAACACGGTATCGTGTTCGGTGAACCTAAAACCGACATTGATAAAATCCGTTTGTGGAAAGAAAAAGTCATCACCCAACTGACCGGTGGTCTGGCTGGCATGGCGAAAGGCCGTAAAGTTAAAGTGGTTAACGGTCTGGGCAAATTCACGGGTGCTAATACGCTGGAAGTTGACGGCGAAAACGGCAAAACGACGATCAACTTCGATAACGCGATTATCGCGGCGGGTTCACGTCCAATCCAACTGCCTTTCATTCCTCATGATGACCCACGCGTATGGGATTCTACCGATGCGCTGGAGCTGAAAAGCGTCCCAGGACGTCTGTTGGTTATGGGCGGCGGTATCATCGGTCTGGAAATGGGTACCGTTTACCACGCTCTGGGTTCACAGATCGACGTTGTTGAAATGTTCGATCAGGTTATCCCGGCTGCTGACAAAGATGTCGTTAAGGTCTTCACCAAGCGTATCAGCAAGCAGTTCAACCTGATGCTGGAAACCAAAGTGACGGCAGTAGAAGCCAAAGAAGACGGCATCTATGTGACGATGGAAGGTAAAAAAGCGCCAGCCGAGCCACAGCGTTACGATGCGGTTCTGGTTGCTATCGGTCGTGTACCGAACGGCAAAAACTTGGATGCTGGCAAAGCGGGCGTGGAAGTTGACGATCGCGGCTTCATCCACGTTGATAAGCAAATGCGCACCAACGTGCCACACATCTATGCGATCGGCGACATCGTCGGTCAGCCGATGCTGGCGCACAAAGGCGTGCATGAAGGCCACGTTGCTGCTGAAGTCATCTCCGGTAAGAAACACTACTTCGATCCGAAAGTGATTCCTTCTATCGCCTATACCGAACCGGAAGTGGCGTGGGTGGGTCTGACTGAGAAAGAAGCGAAAGAGAAAGGCATCAGCTACGAAACCGCGACCTTCCCATGGGCGGCGTCTGGCCGTGCTATCGCGTCTGACTGCGCTGACGGTATGACCAAGCTGATTTTCGACAAAGAAACTCACCGTGTTATCGGTGGTGCAATTGTCGGTACTAACGGTGGTGAACTGTTAGGCGAAATCGGTCTGGCGATCGAGATGGGTTGTGATGCAGAAGATATCGCACTGACCATCCATGCGCACCCAACACTGCATGAATCCGTTGGTCTGGCTGCTGAAATCTTTGAAGGCAGCATCACCGACCTGCCAAACCCGAAAGCGAAGAAGAAGTAAGTTCTCTCGCGTTCGATGAATAGCAATCCGGCACCTTTATAGGTGCCGGATTTTTTTTGCCTGCTGCTTCGCAGAATGCGCCTTCCGTCCGTTTATTTTTAGCCGCGTCAATTACAATCAAATCTCAAAAAAGAAACGACGTTTTGTTTTTGAGGTTATGATGAATCTTAATACCTTACGCACCTCTGTCTGGCTGTTGACGGCTTTGCTGGCTAGCCCTTCACTGATGGCGAACGATATGAACCCTACGATTCAACCCGCGACGGATCAGGCGGTGACGGATGAAGGGCTTCCTTCATTCTATCCGCAGCTTAAGCAGCAGATGACCTACTCGGATTCCTGGCTATCTGGGAATTTTACGGATTTTAGCCAGTGGCAAGCCCAGTCGAGAGAAACGCTGCGTTCGCTGCTCCTAACGCCGGACTCCACCAAAGACTTTGCCCCGCAGGCGATTGAAAAACAGGATCGCGGCAGCTACACGGCAGAGAAAGTTGCCTTTAACCTGACCGATGAAAGCCGCGTAGACGCGCTGCTCCTGACGCCAAAAAGCGCGGGGCCGCATCCTGCGGTCATCCTGCTACACGATCACGGCGCGAAGTTTGATATCGGCAAAGAGAAGATGATCAAGCCTTGGGGGAATAACGAACAGCTTGATTCCGCACAGGCATGGGCCGATAAGTTTTTCACCGGGCGCTTTGTCGGGGATGAACTGGCGAAGCGGGGCTATGTGGTGCTGGCGGTGGATGCACTCGGTTGGGGATCGCGCGGGCCGATCAAATATGAGCAACAGCAGGCGCTGGCGAGTAACTTCTTTAATCTGGGACGCTCGCTCGCGGGGCTGATGGCCTACGAAGACATGCGGGCAACGGATTTTCTGGCATCGCTTGAACAGGTTGATAAGCAACGTATTGGCGTCGTCGGTTTCTCGATGGGTGCCTATCGTGCCTGGCAGCTTGCCGCGTTGTCCGACAAGGTCGCGGCAACGGCAGCGGTGTCCTGGATTGGCACGTACGATGGCCTGATGACGCCGGGTAACAATGTGCTGAGAGGGCAGTCGGCATTCTATATGCTGCATCCGGGGTTACCGACACGCTTTGACTTCCCAGATGTGGCGAGCGTCGCCGCGCCAAAACCGATGCTGTTATTTAATGGTGGCAAAGACAAGCTGTTCCCGACGCAATCCGTTGAAGACGCCTACGCCAAAATGCACAAGGTGTGGCAATCCCAGCGGGCGGACAGCAAGCTGCAAACCAAGATCTGGCCTGAGCTGGGACACGTTTTCTATCAGGAGCAGCAGGAAGAAGTCTTTAGCTTTCTGGACCAGTGGCTAAAGCCTGCATCCCGCTAAAACCGGCATCTTGTTAAAACTAGCATTTTGTTAAAACAACAGCCCAAGCAAATAGCGTAGATCGCCTTCCTGCCGTAATGCGCAGCGATCGGCGATCTGGTTGCTGTCGAGGTGCGCCAGCGAACCGATAGTCTGTTGTAATTTGGCGCGGAGATCGGTGGGGCGTGCCGAGGTTTCTTGACGTGTGGTGCGCTGGATTAGCGTGCTGCCGTTACGCAGGTGCAGCGTAACCTCATGAAAACGCGCCTCTGGGTCAAGTTCATCGGGTGGTGCGGTTTCATCGGCACGGCGTATGACGCGATTCGCCAGCGCGGAGATCGTGGTTTCAACCGGGGCTTCCGAAAAATGGGCCAGCTTCAATTCCCCTTCAATCAGCGCCGCTGCAATCACATATTCCAGACTGAAACGCGCTTCTACGCCGTTTGTGGCATTGCGGATAAAGGGGGCGACATCGCCGCCCGGCGGGAAGGTCACCGTGATCTGTTCGATAGCGTCGGCCAGATCGGCATCCGCACCCTTCTGCTTATGCCACTGTTCCCGCAGCGCAAACGCGGCTTCGGCGGCGCTGTGGGTGCCGCCACAGGTCGGGTAGCGTTTGAATTCCAGACCGGGAGAAAGCATACGCCACGGCGCTCCCCAGTTTTCAACCAGCAGCTCCGGCAGCTGTTTTTGATCGCCATGCGCGGCAAGAAAGGCATCAATCACCTGCTGTTCGTTGCCCTCAAAGCCCGCTAGGCCCAGCTTGACGGCGGTTAGTCCTGCTCTGGCGGAAAGCCCGGCGTGTAGCGGTTTGACCGCTGAACCAAACTGCGCCCGCAGCCCGGCGGCCTGTGTGGCGGCCAGACCAAGAATAGTTTGTGTCTGCACCACTGACGCGCCAGCCAGACGTGTAGCGGCAGCGGCGGCGGCGATAGCGCCGAGCGTAGCCGTGTTGTGGTAACCGAGACTGTAATGACGTGGGCCACATGCCAGACCGATTCTGCCTGCGGCTTCCACGCCGATCACATATGCCGTCAAAAACGCCTCTTCCGTCACGGCGGGATCTTCTGCGGCAAGGGCAAACAGAGCGGGCAGAATGACGGTGCTGGGGTGGCCGCGAAACGCCGGATGATAATCGTCAAAGTCCAGTACGTGACCGGCATAACCCAGAATCAGACTACGCGTCAGGCTGTCTGTACCGCTGAATACCTGCTTTAACGGCGCGAGCCCGCTATCGGCAATCGCACCCTGTACGATGGGGAGCGCGGTGGAGATGAAATCAGTCACCCCGTCACGGGCGGCATCAATCGCTTCTCGATTGGGTTCGCTATGGATGATGTGGTGGGCAAGCGTTGCGGTGATATCAGTCTGATTGGTCATGGGTCGTCATGTGTCGCTGGCAGAAAAACACTAATTTACTGTGCATCGCTGAATAGCGATTAATAACCAAACGGAATAATAAATTCCATTTGGTTATTAGTGATTCAGAATCAGAAGCGGTCTTTTAACTGCCCCGGCGTAATACCGAATGCACGGCGTAGCGCGGTGGCAAAGTTGGCGGGGCTGTTGTAACCGGCGATGCTGGCCGCCTGCGCAATGCCGATGCCGTCTTTCTGCAAGGCCAGCATGGCGCGCTGTAAGCGGCAGTTACGCAGGTATTCAAACACGCTCATATTGAACGTCTGACGAAAATGGCGCTGTAGCGTGCTTTCACTCATGTTGACGCTTTTAGCGATTTCACTCATCGACAGATGGTCGGCGCTGCCGCTTTCCAGCATATCTCTGATCTGTTGAATGCGATGGTAGCTGCGCAGGGTAACACCGCTGCTTTTCTCCTGCGCCACGCTGGCGGTCAATGAAGTAAACGCCTCGATAATCAGGCTCATACACTGCATTTCCAGATAAAGGCGCTGGAGCGGCGTTTGGCAAGGTTCAGCGTCCAGCGTTTGTAAGGCAATCGCTAATGCCTGTCGGGACGGTGTCCACAAGTGTGTCGCCAGATGCGTCTGCGTGAAATCGTGGATGGCCTGCCAGCCGCCAACGGTGTCCATCATATTGCCGTACAGCCATTCTCTGTCGAACGTCAGCGTAATGGTTCGCTCGTATTCATCACGCTTGCCGATGCGAGTAAACATTGTCGGCTCTGTCAGCGTAATCAGCGAGGCGGGCTGGTTCTCTCCCAGATGCAGTTCCTGATGACCAAATGAGATGTGTGCATTGCCACTTACCACGATGGCCAGCTTGATCGCGCCATCCAGCAGGTTTTGGGTTTTCATGTTGTGGCGATTAATCACATCCGCAGTATGCAGGATCAGATGCGGGTTGAGTTGCACGACAGTGAACGACCCAAAGAGCACCGGCGTGTTATCGATCAGCCGAGGGCCGATAAAACGGTAATTGTTCGCGACCAGACTCGATTGCTGAACGATGTGATCTTTATAGATCGGCTTTGATGACTGAGTGAAGCTGCGCACGTGATTACCTACCTGATTAAACCCTTCGACCTGCGCCTTCCATTTTGATGCTTTGGCAAAACATTTTGCTGCTAGAGCAAACCCCGTCCTGAATGACAAATGTAACAATGACCGCGTCAAAATGGTAATGCAAATACTTCTCAATAGCATTTTTCGTTGAGGACGTCACATTGCACGATAAAGGCATTTTCCATTTCCGGCAATGCGGAGAAAAGGGCTGATTGATTACACACAGCATTTCATAACAACACGACGTGATGCCGTTGGCATGACGCTTCTCCCCGATAACCGCCACGTTTGCGCGTTTTATCTCCGCCGTTATTCAGCGCTTTTGCTGATTGTCGTTAGGTGTCGCTGTACCAGCTGCGATGTTGATCCTTTTTCAGGCTACTTATTCATTTCTTACAGGGCAGGATAATTTTGATGAAACTACCACAATCGCGTCGTTATCTGGCGACGCTCATTGGCGTTAGCTGCGGGATGACGTCGTTTCTGAGCGCTGCGCAGACCTCGCCTTCAACAGAACCTGCCCCTCAGGTGCAGAATCAGGCCGAAAGTAAAGCATCGGGCGATACGATGGTGGTGACGGCTGCTGAGCAAACCCGTCAGGCTCCGGGCGTGTCGGTGATTACAGCTGAAGATATCAGCAAGCGTCCGCCTGCTAACGATCTGTCCGATCTGATTCGCACCATGCCGGGCGTCAATCTGTCCGGTAACTCAACCAGCGGCCAGCGCGGTAACAATCGCCAGATCGATATCCGCGGCATGGGACCGGAAAACACGCTGATTCTGGTGGATGGCAAGCCCGTGTCGAGCCGTACGGCGGTGCGTTACGGTTGGCGCGGTGAGCGCGATACCCGTGGTGACACCAACTGGGTGCCTGCCGATATGGTCGAGCGTATTGAAGTGCTGCGCGGCCCAGCGGCGGCGCGCTATGGTAACGGCGCGGCGGGCGGTGTGGTTAATATCATCACCAAGCAGCCGACGCAAGAATGGCACGGCATCTGGAACACCTTCCTGAACGCGCCGGAGCATAGCTCAGAAGGTGCAACCAAGCGTACCGATTTCAGCCTGATGGGCGGCCTGACCGACAGCCTGAGTTTCCGTCTGTACGGCAACCTGAATAAAACCCAAGCTGATGCACGTGATATTAACGAAGGGCATCAGTCTGCGCGGGCGGGCAATCAGGCTACATCGCTGCCTTCTGGGCGCGAAGGGGTGCGTAATAAAGACATCAATGGCCTGTTGCGCTGGGATATGACCGAGCAGCAGTCGCTGGAATTCGAAGCGGGTTCCAGCCGTCAGGGCAATATCTATGCGGGCGATTCGCAAAATACCAACACCAACCCGCTTGTCGTGAGTAATTATGGCAAGGAAACCAACCGCATGTACCGCCAGAACTTTGCGGTTACGCATCGCGGCTACTGGGACAGCGGCGTCAGCTCTACGTCGTACCTGCAATATGAACGCACGCACAATACCCGTATCCTCGAGGGACTGTCTGGCGGTTTAGAAGGGATTTTTGATACGACGAGTCCGAACCAATATGGCACGATAAAGCTGGATAACTTCACTGCACATAACGAAGTGAATATTCCGCTGAATGTCTGGGTCGATCAGGTGCTCACATTCGGGGTTGAGTGGAACGAGCAGAAGATGAAGGATCCGGTCTCGAACTTGCAGACGACAACCGAAGCGGGCAGTGTGGGTTCACTGAGCAGCAGCGGCCGTAGTGAGAAATCTGCGGCTCGTCTGGCTTCTGCCTTCGTGGAAGATAACGTCCAACTGACGGACAGTACCATGTTGACACCAGCGCTGCGTGTCGATCATCACAGCACGGCAGGCACCAACTGGAGCCCGTCGCTTAACCTGTCGCAGGAGCTGGGTGACGACTACACGCTGAAGTTAGGTATCGCCCGCGCTTACAAAGCGCCGAACCTGTACCAGACCAATGAGAACTATATTCTCTATAGCCGTGGACAGGGTTGCTCTGGCGGCACATCTTGCTATCTGATCGGTAATGAAAACCTGAAAGCGGAAACCAGCCTGAATAAAGAGATCGGTCTGGAGTTCCACCGTGATGGGCTGATCGCTGGTATCACCTATTTCCATAACGATTACCGCAACAAGATTGAAGCAGGCAACAATGTCATCGGCAAAGCGGTGGGCGGAACCAATGCCCAATATGCTAATGCCAATATCTTCCAGTGGGGCAATGTACCGAAAGCCGTTATTCAGGGACTGGAAGGTAACCTGACCGTTCCCGTCACGGAAACCATCAACTGGCGTAACAACCTGACCTGGATGCTGGAATCGAAAAATAAAACCACGGGCGATTATCTGTCGATTACGCCGGAATTTACCCTGAATTCATCAGTAGACTGGCAGGCGACGGAGAGCCTCTCCTTTCTGGCCGATGTGACCTGGTATGGTCGCCAGAAGCCGAAGAAATATAACTACAAAGGTGAGCGCGTAACGGGTAGCGCAACCAATGAGTTAAGCCCTTATGCGCTGTTTGGGTTAAGCAGTACCTATAAGTTTAACAAGAACCTGAGCGTGACCGGCGGTGTCGATAACCTGTTTGATAAACGCCTGTTCCGCGCGGGTAATGCGCAGGATGTGGTGAACAATAACGTGGTTACCATCGCGGGTGCGGGTGCGGCAACCTATAACGAACCGGGACGGACTTTCTTTGTCAGCGTTAATACGTCGTTCTAAGTTCTCTACCCGTCATACTTAATCGCGAACGCCACGGGAAATCCTGTGGCGTTTTTATTGCGGGATTCCGTCTATGCCGTTTCGTGTCGCGGCTATCAGGGACAGAAAATGCCTTTTAAGGTGGCGACGATTTTCTCCACGTCCTGATTTTCGATGCGGTAGTACAGCGTTTGTGACTCGCGCCGATAGCTAATCAATCCTTCTTCACGCATTTTTGCCAGATGCTGCGAGAGAGCGGACTGGCTTAGCGGGATGTGTTCAAGCAGCGCGCCAACCGACATTTCACCCTTTTCAATAAGCAGGCAAAGCACCAGTAGCCTGTTCTCGTTGCCAATCGCGCGCAGCATAGCCGCTGCTTTTGCTGCACCGTCCTGCATGAATCCCCGATCCGAATTGCTCAACGCCATGTTCCTACCATCCTGCGTGACTGACTAATTTAGTGATACCTAATGTATTGAGTTTATCATACCCCGGCCTGGAGCGAGGATATGACTGACATCGATAAAACAGCTCATGATGGAGCCAGCGCGATGCGACCTGCGGTTTACAAGAGGGGCGTTCCTCCCTAGAATAGCCCGACATCCTTTCCTGAATCTGCTGCTGCAGGAAAAACAACCTTCTCTCCGAAACGGGAGGAGCGATTTTTTGTTTTTCTAGGTAGCACCATGTCTACATTTACTCGCTTACAAAAACGTTTATCCCGTTTGGGGATAGACACCGATTACCAACATTCTATTTATCATCTCCGCAGGCAGAATGCAGAAGCGCAGGTTCTGTTGCCGGAAACATTGCCGCTGGAAGAAAAGGCGGTTCAGCAATTGCTGGATTTTGCCTCGGTACACCTACCGGGCAGCGATGCGCGCGTCTGTGCTGCTCGCGCGACGCCGGATTTCCATCCTGGCACGCTTGCGCCCGTTGGCAGCATTGTCGCCACAACGGAGAACTTTGTTATCCCTGCGGCGATTGGGACGGATATCAATTGTGGTATGCGCTTGCTGACGACGGGCGTGCATCATACGGATGCTGATGAGCACAAACCCGCGCTGATTCAGGCGCTCAAAAACACGTTACTTCTGGATCGGCGCGATGTTCCCGTTACGCCAGATTCGTTTTCCGCACTCTTTGATGAAGGGCTGTCGGCGTGGCTGGCGGCATTGCCCTTACAGGGGCTTTGGCAGGAGGTGGACTTCCGACGGCTGGCGGCGGAACTCGGTTCTATCGCCGGAACCGATGCGGTTCGTGCCGATAGTCGGCATGCGCCTGAGTCGTTTTTTGCGCCTCGCGAGATACTTCGACCTTCCAGTCTGGGCACGGTAGGGTCGGGTAACCATTTCGTTGAGCTGCAAATTGTCGATGCCGTGTTGGACAGGCACGCGGCGTATCAGGCTGGCGTGCAGGAAGGCGAAGTCGTGGTGATGATTCATACCGGTTCACGGGACGTGGGCTTTTATGTCGGCCAGCGTGGGATCGATAAAGCGCGAGCCTGTTGGCCTGCGGGAGAGAAATATCCGGCATCAGGCCTGTTTGGTCTGGTTGATGAGCAGGCGACGGATTATATGGAAGCCATGGGCGTCGCCGCCCGCTATGCGTGGATCAACCGGATCGTGCTGACTGAACTGATTCGTTCCTCTTGGAAGCAGGTGTTTACGCATGACGCCAGCAAGCTGGTGGTCGATCTGTCGCATAACATTATCCTGCCGGAACACGGAATGAACCTGCATCGTAAAGGCGCGACGCCCGCCAAAGCCGGGGAGTTTGCGCTGATTCCCGGTTCAATGGGGGACTACTCTTATCTCGTTACGGGGAAAGGAAATCCCGATTGGCTGTGGTCGTGTTCACACGACGCGGGGCGTGCCGAGCGTCGGCAAAGTATGCGTAACAAGGTCGATACTGTGAAGCAGGCAGATACGTTGCCCTGGCAGTGTATTACGCTGAAGGATGAGCGCCTGCGGGAAGAGGCGCCAGCGGCCTATAAGCCGGTTACGCCCGTGATTGATATTCAGGAACAGTCGGGGCTGATTCAACCCGTAGCGCGGCTGCGTCCGTGGCTGACGTTTAAGGCCTGATGTGACCCGCTCCTGCGGGAATTGATTCGATATTCTTTGTACTAAAAATGACGGCCCAATCGGCGAGTTGTCGATTGGGCCGTGTGTTCTTCGTTGCCAGACTCCGTTTATCGGGCATCTGTCAGAGGAATAAACGCAGCAAATTAGGGTTTTTGTTTGATGACGTTATTAGCGCCGCTGGAAGAGAGTTTCGGCTCTGTTCCTCCCCATGAGAGGCGGTTGCTGATGCCATTGAAGGAGACAACGGCGGGGCCTTTAAAATCGAGATCGAGATGATGTTCCGTACCCGTCACGTTCACCTTTGCTGGCTTATCTTCGGCAACGATGTGAGTGTGGACCGTGTTTTTATATGCGGCAACGGTCAGATCGCCCGTTGATTGACCCGTCACGGCAATCTCTGAGCCAGTCACGGTGAGCGATGTAGCGGAATCGAATGTGATTTTGTGCTCGGAACCCGCGACGGAAATATTGGCACACTTGCCCGTTAGCACGATGTTATTGCTGTTGCCTGAGATATTGACATCATTGCCATGGCAAGGAATATCGCGTGTTAAACCGATACCCTCCAGCTCGATAGGGGCGGCATAGACGGATGCGGTGAACGTGAAAGCAGTGGCGAAAACCATTGGCAGATACCGTTTTATCTTCATGGTGCTTTTTCCTGTGATCAAAGAGGTCATCCGGCATCATTGCCGTCAAGGCTCCTATCATCTGTTAACACTTTTCCTGACTCTATTGCGAACATTCTGATTATCGCTACGCCATCAAACGATGATTAATCACGCTATGTTGTTAAAAACCTACCTATTATGTGGTTAACTCAGCATAGTTAGTGTGCGCCGTCAGGGACATGCTATTCTGCTGAGGTCGGCATTTTTCAGTGATAGTGAAATTGGGCACATAGCATAGTTGAATAAAAATTAATGTTGCTATTATGTGAACGAATTAACAATCAATTCAAATCCTGATATGCTGACGAGGCTGGACCGGACACTCTACTACCTTACATCCACACGCTGGCACCCAGGCATGGACACCATAAGCGGGAACAAGAGCGCCGGGCATAATGAAGACAATGAGAGCGAGGAGAACGTCGTGCTAGAAGAATATCGTAAGCACGTAGCCGACCGGGCTGCGCAGGGGATTGTTCCTAAACCGTTAGATGCCACGCAGATGGCCGCGCTGGTTGAGTCACTCAAGAATCCCCCGGCGGGCGAAGAAGAAGTATTGCTTGACCTGCTGATTAACCGTGTCCCCCCCGGCGTTGATGAAGCCGCCTACGTGAAAGCTGGTTTTCTGGCTGCTGTCGCCAAAGGCGAAGCCACTTCCCCATTGGTCACCCAGGAAAAAGCAGTTGAGCTGCTGGGCACCATGCAAGGGGGTTACAACATTCATCCGCTGATTGATGCGTTAGACAACGACAAGCTGGCACCGATTGCCGCCGAAGCGCTGTCCCGCACGCTGCTGATGTTTGATAACTTCTACGATGTAGAAGAAAAGGCGAAAGCAGGCAATGCGCACGCCAAGAAAGTGATTCAATCCTGGGCTGATGCCGAGTGGTTCCTATCCCGCCCGAAACTGGCGGAAAAAATTACCGTTACCGTCTTTAAAGTCACCGGTGAAACCAACACGGATGACCTGTCTCCGGCACCTGATGCCTGGTCGCGCCCTGACATCCCGCTGCACGCGCTGGCGATGCTGAAAAACGCCCGTGAAGGTATCGATCCCGATCAACCTGGCGCCGTGGGCCCGATCAAACAGATCGAAGAACTGAACAAGAAAGGCTTCCCGCTGGCTTACGTCGGTGACGTTGTCGGTACCGGTTCGTCGCGTAAATCTGCAACTAACTCCGTGCTGTGGTTCATGGGGGATGATATCCCTCACGTCCCGAACAAACGCGGCGGTGGTGTGGTGCTGGGCGGCAAGATCGCCCCGATCTTCTTCAACACCATGGAAGATGCGGGTGCGCTGCCGATCGAAGTCGATGTGAACGATCTGAATATGGGCGATGTCATTGACATTTACCCGTATGAAGGTGAAGTGCGTCGTCATGACACTAATGACGTGCTGGCGACATTTGCGCTGAAGACCGACGTCTTGCTGGATGAAGTTCGCGCTGGTGGCCGTATTCCGCTGATTATCGGTCGTGGACTGACGTCCAAGGCGCGCGAATCACTGGGCTTGCCGCACAGCGATATCTTCCGTATTTCCAAAGCGGTTGAAGCCAGCAAAAAAGGCTTCTCGCTGGCGCAGAAAATGGTGGGACGTGCCTGTGGCGTTGCGGGTATTCGCCCTGATGAATACTGCGAACCGAAGATGACATCTGTAGGTTCACAGGACACCACCGGGCCGATGACCCGTGATGAGCTGAAAGATCTGGCTTGTCTGGGCTTCTCCGCTGATTTGGTGATGCAGTCGTTCTGTCACACCGCGGCTTATCCTAAGCCGGTTGACGTGACCACGCACCACACGCTGCCAGACTTCATCATGAACCGTGGCGGCGTATCGCTGCGTCCGGGCGATGGGGTTATCCACTCCTGGCTGAACCGCATGCTGCTGCCGGATACCGTTGGTACGGGCGGTGACTCCCACACCCGTTTCCCTATCGGGATCTCTTTCCCTGCGGGCTCCGGGCTGGTGGCGTTTGCTGCCGCGACGGGCGTGATGCCGCTGGATATGCCAGAATCTGTTCTGGTGCGCTTCAAAGGTAAAATGCAGCCGGGTATTACTCTGCGCGACTTGGTTCACGCCATTCCGCTGTATGCCATCAAGCAAGGCCTGCTGACCGTTGAGAAGAAAGGTAAGAAGAACATCTTCTCTGGTCGTATTCTGGAAATCGAAGGTCTGCCGGATCTGAAAGTTGAGCAGGCGTTTGAACTGACCGACGCCTCGGCGGAACGTTCTGCGGCTGGCTGTACGATCAAGCTGGATAAAGCGCCGATTATCGAGTACCTGAACTCCAACATTGTGCTGCTGAAGTGGATGATCTCCGAAGGCTACGGCGATCGTCGTACGTTGGAACGCCGTATTCAGGGCATGGAAAAATGGCTGGCCGATCCGCAACTGCTGGAAGCCGATGCTGATGCTGAGTACGCGGCGGTGATCGACATCGATCTGGCCGATATCAAAGAGCCAATCCTGTGTGCGCCGAACGATCCAGACGATGCGCGCTGGTTGTCTGACGTGCAGGGCGAGAAGATTGATGAAGTCTTCATCGGTTCCTGTATGACCAACATCGGTCACTTCCGTGCGGCAGGTAAACTGCTGGATAGCCACAAAGGCCAGCTGCCGACCCGCCTGTGGGTTGCGCCGCCGACCAAGATGGATGCAGCACAGCTGACCGAAGAAGGCTACTACAGCGTGTTTGGTAAGAGCGGGGCGCGTATCGAGATCCCAGGTTGCTCGCTGTGCATGGGTAACCAGGCGCGCGTAGCGGATGGTGCGACGGTCGTTTCTACTTCGACCCGTAACTTCCCGAACCGTTTGGGAACCGGTGCTAACGTGTATCTGGCTTCTGCCGAACTGGCTGCGGTGGCTTCGCTGCTGGGTCGCTTGCCGACCTCAGAAGAGTACCAGACCTACATGTCGCAGGTGGATAAAACCGCGCAGGACACCTATCGCTATCTGAATTTTGACCAGTTAGGTCAATATACCGAGAAAGCTGATGGCGTGATCTTCCAGACGACGGTCTAACTCGCTATAGTTCGCATCCCAACATTGAAGGAGGCCTTGTGCCTCCTTTTTTTATGCGCCATCTCTGCTGGAATTGGCATACGGGATTGTGTGCATCTGCAACATGAAAGGTGAAGGTGCATCACGACGGTAGAGTGTAGAGGCGACTAGACTGAACAAAAGAAACATAACAGTGAGGATGGCATCATGGACTATGAATTTTTGCGGGATGTGACGGGCCAGGTCATCGTTCGTATGTCGATGGGACATGAAGCGATCGGGCACTGGTTTAATGAAGAAGTGAAAGGCCAACTGACGGTATTAACTGACGTCGAAGACGCCGCGCGTTCCGTCGCGGGCAGCGAGCGGCAGTGGCGGCGCGTGGGCCATGAATACACGCTGTCGCTGGATGAAGAAGAAGTGATGGTGCAGGCAAATCAGCTGTCTTTCACCACGGATGAGCTGGAGGAAGGCATGAGTTATTACGACGAAGAGAGCCTGTCTTTATGCGGTCTGGATGATTTTCTGACGCTGGTGGAAAAGTATCGCGATTTCGTCCTGCATTGACAGAACGGTGAAGGGAAAGCGTGCTGGAGCCAGTGCGCGAGGGAAGCCTTTGATCGTTATCTGTATCAATGATCGGTCACTGTCAGGTTAGGCCTGCGTGAGGACAAGCAGTTTGCGTTCAATGATTCTGGACAGCAGCACGATAAAAGAAATAAGCACTAAGTAAACCAGCGCGGCGAACAGGTAGGCGCTGAAAAACTCAAAGTTAGTTGCCGCGACTTCCTGAATACGGGAAAAAAATTCCGTGTACTGGATAAGGAAAGCGATGGTGCTGTCCTTGATATTATTAATGACCTGATTAGTCAGGGCGGGCACTGAGGTAATTAATACCTGAGGCAATATCATTAAGCGAAAAATTTGCCACTGGCTAAACCCTTGTACGACGGCCGCCTCTGCCTCGTACTTGTTCAGTGAGTTATAAGCGGTTGTCATATAGGCGGCGTTATAAGCCCCGATATTAAGGGTAAATCCCGTTACCGCGACAGCGAAAGGCGATAGGTTAATACCGGTTTGTGGCAAGCCGTAATACATGACAAATAGAATAAGAATTAACGGCGTGCCGATAAAAAAGTCCATATACATTTCTGTTAGTTTTTTAACGGTAGGTCGGTTGCTGATACTCAGAAAAAAAATAACAATGCCCCAGAAAAAGCCTGAGAGAGAAACTACTATCGCCAGCTTTACTGTCTCGCCGATTCCATCAAGCACCAGAGGAAACTGATCTATCAGCTCGTGATAAAAACTCATCCATCCGGCAAGCATATTACTTTTCTCCAAAAAAATAATGAATGTCCGGCTCGCCATTGAGGGCTGAAAGCTCTGCAAAAGATCCTTCGGCACGGATCCGGCCATAATTCAGGAAGGTCACTCTGTCACAAAGCTGTTTAGCCAGACGTATGTCGTGGGTGACACATAATATGGTGACTTTACGCCGGTGAAGCTGCTTAATGAGCGAACCGACTTCACGGGTCATGAGCGGATCGAGGGCGGATGTCGGCTCATCAAACACAATGATTTCAGGATCGGTGACCAGCGCACGGATGAGAGCAACGCGCTGCTGCTGCCCGCCAGAGAGCTGTGAAGGGTATTTCATACTGTGTTCTTCCATGCCCAGTCTTTCCAGCTCGTATAAGGCTTTATTTCTGGCATCACGATCGGAGACGTTAAAAACTTTACGCAGTGCCAGAGTAATATTGTCCATCACGTTCAGATGGCGGTACAGCGCGTAATTCTGGAAAACAAATCCAATTTTTTTCCTGAAATCGAGAATATTAAATTTTTTATCGGCAACGTTATTGCCATGAAAAAATAGAGTACCCGTATCTGGCTTTTCAAGCTGGGCCAGACAGCGAAGTAACGTCGTTTTTCCACAGCCAGATGGGCCCATGACGATTTTTATTTCGCCATGCTCAATCTGTAAATTGAGATTGTCCAGCACCTTTTTGCTGCCGAGTGTCTTACTGACCTCACGTAATTCTATTAGCGTCATCTAGTGTCACCCTGACTTTTCAAGCCATCGCCCGTTACCTGAAATCTCATTTCGAGCCGCCTTACGGCAATAATAGATAATTTGTAAATGAGAAAATAAAGTATTGCCGCAAGCGTATAAATGACCAGACCGTTCATCGTGACTGCGGTCAGGGACATGGCCTGCTTGGTGATTTCCGGTATGCCAACGGTATAGGCAAAAGGTGTGGCTTTTAATACTGATGAGAATTCGTTGGCGACTCCAGGAACGGAAAAACGGAGCATTTGCGGTAGCTCTATGTACCTTATAATTTGTAATTTCCCTAAACCTGCGGCCTTAGCGGCGGTAATCTCTGACGGATCAACCAACTGAAGCGCACCGCGGAACACTTCCGCAAGATAACTCCCGCTGATTAACCCAATGCTAATGTTCATGGCAAGCAGGGGGGGAATACTCAGACCTATTGCCGGAAGGCCGAAATAAACAAGGAAGACGGCGATTAAAACGGGAATGCCACGAAAAATGAAGACCAGAATATCCAGTATGTTCTTCACTGAGGGAAAAACCAGTCGCCGTAACACGGCGACGGTTAACCCAATAACCAATGCTGATGCAAAACACGTAAAGGTAACGATGAGCGTGTACTTGACACCTTCAAACAAGAAATAATAGATGTTTATCATATCTTGTGATGACATCGTTTTTTATTTCATCCACTTATCTACGATGCCCGATATCTTTTCTTCACCTTGCTCACTCAGCCAGGTATTAAAATCATCACGCACCGGTGAACCTTTCTTAAAGGCAAACCCAAGGTGGTCAACGCCTTTAAAAACATAGCGGCTTTCAATCGGGGCTTTTTGCTTGTTCTTGTAGTTAAAGTAAACCGGGTCTTCTATGAAGGCGAGATCTAAATTGCCATTTTTCAAGTCGGTAATGGTTTCATTATAAGAGGGATAAAGTTTTACTTTGCTTAGCGAGTAATATCCTTTGGGTTCCAGATCGGTTTTTATCAAATCCGCATAAGCCATGCCTCTGGGGAATCCCACGGAGTATTTTTTTAAATTATGCAGATCGCTCAGGTCTATGTCGCGATTATTTAAACTCACCAGATTAAATGAATTCACATAATAAGGCGCGGAAAAATCCATGACTTTCTTGCGTTTATCCGTGATGGATATCCCTGAAAAGGCGACATCAGCCTGACCACTGGCTACGGCACCCAGCATGCCATCCCACGAGTATTCTGTTATTTTCAGTTTGCATTTTCTCTCCTTACAATAAGAAGAGAAGAGTTCAAGATCGATCCCTTCTAATTTCCCATCAGCGGATTTAAATAGCATCGGTGGCGACGCTGGAGAAACGGCAACGTTAAGTGTCTTTCCATCGACAGGATTGGCGGCGAAAGCCGTAAATGAGGTTATTCCTAAAATTGTGCCTAATAAAAACGTTCTGAGTAACATGCTGGACTCCTGAATGTAATAAAAGATACATACGTATTTTGAATCAACTATAGGAGAAAAGTATTGCCACTATCGCTATCGGCAAAGGGTAAAAGCCGCATTTCAAATAGAAGCCGTATTTCTGCCAGAATACAGAGCCTCAGTAATGCGTCATTTAAACCTTAATTTAAACTGACAAGACAAGTGGTTTTATATTGTAACTATTGGTTATTGTTATTATCACTAAAAAAACTACCGAGTGATAAATATAATCACCTCTTCCTTAATGTGCAAATTTTGTCCAATCAATTATCTTATGGGAAAACCGATCTACGGCTACGGTGAGATACCGCGTGTTCGCATGAGGTCTGGTGTGGGGGGAATGGGTGATTCAGCATTAGCTTTTGAATCCGCGAGAAGGGTTAGCAGAGGTGGGGTTGAAAGAGATGAGTTTACAAACAGTGTAAAACACCACCCGGCGAGCGAGTGGTGTTTTCCATCAATCAGCCAAGATCGGCATGACCAAAGCGTGCCTGCCAGTCATGATCGAAGCGGTTAAGCGCATCTTCAACCGCAGGATCTTGCAGGAACAGTTCAGCAACGGCAGGGTCGACGGTAATCGCCCGACACCCAGCCAGCAGGCAGTCCAGCACCTGACGCGGTGTGCGAAAGCTGGCTGCTAGCACCTGAGTCTGCGGGCTGTGCAGGTTAATCAGAGTTTGCAGTTCTTTCACTAGCGCAATCCCATCGCCACCTTGCGCATCAATGCGGTTGACGTAAGGCGCGATATAGCGAGCGCCAGCCAGCGCGGCATAAAACCCTTGCCCCGCACCGTATACGGCGGTGCCGAGGGTGGGAATATCCAGCGCCGTCAACTGCCTGATGGCACTCAAACCCGCATGTGTCACCGGCACTTTAACGACCAGAGAAGGAATCACGTCTCTGAGCTTCAATGCCTCTTCCACCATCACGTCAGGATCGCGCGACATTACCTGAGCAAACAGCTGTCCTTCCGTGCCGATAACGGCCTGCATGTCCCGCAGCACGCTATAAATATCGGATTTTCCGCGTGCGACAATACTCGGATTGGTGGTCACGCCTTTAATCGGCAACACGCCTGCGAGTCGTTCGACTGCGGCTACATCCGCCGTATCTAAATAGAATTCCATCATTTCCCCCGTTAACTAAAACCGGTCTGTCGGATGACATTCATCGCGCGGGCTTAGCGCACGATAATACCCAGTAGAATTCCCACCGCGCCGAAATCGGAATCGCTGAACGTGGTGTTCGCCAGTCCGATACTGCCCAGCACTGGCAGCAGGAAAACAGGCAGGAAGGTAATCAACAGTCCGTTGGCAAAAGACCCTAAAATCGCACCGCGACGTCCGCCAGTGGCGTTACCGAAAACGCCTGCCGCCGCGCCGACGAAGAAGTGTGGTACCACGCCAGGAATGATCACCGTCATGCCCAGCAGGTAGAGCAGGACCATACCGATCACCCCAGCCGCAAAGCTGCTCAGGAAGCCGACCAGAACGGCATTCGGGGCATAAGGGAAGACGACGGGGCAATCTAATGCGGGTTTAGCATTCGGGACGAGTTTGTCAGAAATGCCTTTAAACGCAGGCACGATTTCCGCAATCACCATCCGCACGCCTTGCAGCACGATATACACGCCAGCGGCAAAGGTAATGGATTGGATCAGCGAAAACATGAACCAGTTTTTCCCACCAGCATTCATCGTTTTCACCGCTTCTGGGCCAGCAAACAGGCAGGTGAAAATGAAGATGAAGAACATGGTAAAAGCGATGGCAACCGGCGTATCACGCAGGAACAGCAGGCTCTTCGGTACTTCCATGTCCTCCGTTGATTTCTCTTTATTACCAAACTTGCTGCCGATAAAGGCCGACAACAGCTGTGATATTGCCGAGAAGTGACCAAAGGCAACGTCATCCGAGCCTGTGACTTTCTTCATATACGGGTGAATAATGGCAGGGAACAGCACCATTGATACCCCAACCACCAGCGACCCAACGGTAATCAGCAGCACGCCTTTCATGCCCGCTGTCGCCAGAATCACGGCAACCATCATCGACATAAACAGCGTGTGGTGGCCAGTCAGGAAAATGTATTTCCACGGCGTAAAGCGTGCGATTGCGATATTAATGACCATCGCGAAGAACATGATCATTGCCATCTCGGTGCCGAAGTTCTTCTGTGCGACGGCGACGATGGCTTCATTGTTAGGCACCACACCCGCGATACCAAACGCATGGTGGAAAATCTGGGCGAAATCTCCCAGCGAGGACACGATCAGGCTCGCGCCCGCCCCGAGGATCAGGAAACCCATTACGGTTTTCACCGTTCCCTTGATGCATTCTGTGGCCGGTTTTTTCTGTGCAATCAGGCCAATAAGCGCAATCAAACCTACCAGGATGGAGGGTTCAGACAGCACATCACTCATTAAAAAACGGAAGAATTCCATTTTTGATCCCCCGCTTATAATGCGCCAAGTTCTGTCAGGGCGATCGACAGGCGCTCTTTCATCGCCACTTTATCGATCATGTTGCTCAGGGACACAATTTTCCCCCCCACTGCCTGCGCGACGAGCTGATCGGCAATATCCTTTGTACCGACAAAAATGTCGCTATCCGTGCCTTTCGCCGAGCCCAAATCTACGTGATCCACGTCAGCAACCACGCCGAGTTCTTTAACGATGTTTTTAATGCTCATTTCCATCATCAGGCTGGTACCAAGACCGTTACCGCATACGACTGTAATTTTCATAATCTGTGTCCTCTGGTGGCAATTAATAACGAGAAATAACGGAAAGCACCTGTTCTACGTTCGTCGCGCGGAGTAATGCGGCGACGTCATCAGGTGTGTCGAACAACTGAGCAAGCTGTGAAATAATATCGATATGGCTATTGCTGTCCGTGGCAGCCAAAACAATGAGTAAATGCACGGGATCGTTGTCTTCGGAATGGAAAACCACGCCGTCGCGAATCAGCGTCAGGCTGACGGCAAGTTGGTTCACGCCGTCTTCCGGGCGTGCATGCGGCATGGCAATCCCAGGGCCGACGACATAGTAAGGACCGATGGCCTCATGAGAGCGGTAGATCGCCTCAACATAGGTGGATTCAATCGAACCGTTATCCAGTAAAGGCTTACAGGACAAGGCGATAGCGTGACGCCAGTCATCACAGGCAGGTAAAATCTGAACAACGTCTGGTGTTAGTAAAGTGTTAAGCATTAGAGTCACCTCTGTATCATTCTGAACGCAGGATAGTGTGCCAGTGTCGAAAATAATGTGATTAACATCTAAAAAGGTAGCGCTAACTGATATGGCTATCATTAACTGTGACCTGCTTAGCACAAGCGGGGCCATTATTTGTTCCCCCGTGTTGTCACAGGCACACTATGAACGGCGATGACACGGCGTGAATGGCGCAGTAGAAATCAGGGTGTTCGCACGTTGCTTACCCCTTCACGCTAGCCTGAAGGCAATGACGTAACAGGCTGTTATCGCGACCGTGCGATGAGAAAAATGACGAATGGAGAGGAAGTGAGCATGCGTAAGCGTCGCAGTACCGGTAAGGTTACGCTACAGGATGTCGCCGACTACGCGGGCGTAGGGACGATGACGGTATCGCGCGTGATGCGCAAACCCGATCTGGTCTCTGAAAAGTTACGCAGCAAAGTGGAACTGGCCGCCAGAGCATTAGGCTATGAACCCAATCAAGAAGCCAGCCAGCTTACCGAGAGCACCCATCGCGTAACGCTACAGGACATCGCGAACCATGCCGGTGTCGGCGCCATGACGGTGTCCCGCGCGTTGCGGGAGCCCGGACTGGTTTCTGATGCCACGCAGAAGAAAATCAATGACGCGATAAGAACGCTGGGCTATGTACCGAATCAGGCCGCAGGCGCACTGGCATCAGCCTATCAGCCCGCTATCGCGGTGCTTTATCCTTTTCAGCAAGATCGCGCCAGCGTTCGTTTTGTGCAGGCGCTGCAACAGGCGGTGGGCAAGCACAACATTCCATTAATCATGGGCTGCCATGAATATCGCCAGCATACCGAAGCGGGCATGGTCGAAAAACTCTTGCAGCAACGGCCTGCGGCGCTGGTGCTGTTTAGTGCGCAACTCTCACAGCGAACTCAGGACATCATTCAGGCGAGTAACGTCATTACGGTGAACGTCTCCGGTGCTGATGCGCTGAGTGCAAATATCAATATTGATATCGCCCTTGCTGAAGCGGCGGAGCAACTGACGATGTCGCTGCTGGAAAAGGGATATCGTCACGTGGCTTATATTGGCGCTCATACGGATAACCGTTTGCAAAAACAGCAGTTGAACGGCTGGAATAAAGCCATGCTGGCGCACTATCACAATGCGGATTTGAAAATTACTATCCCGGAAGCACCCAGCCTGCAATTTGGCCGTTACGCCATGACGGAACTGCTACAAAACCAGCCGGAGCTGGATGCGATTATCTGTAGCCATGAGGAAATTGCACTAGGCGCGCTCTTTGAATGCCAGCGCCGCCTGATGAAAGTCCCTTACGATCTGGCGATTGCCTGTCTCGATGGTTCCGAACAATGTGAGCACACGTTCCCAGCGTTAACCGCGATGCGGCTTGACTATGAAAAGCTGGGGGCGGAGGTTGGGCGTCTGGTGCTCGCCATGATGGACAACGACGATCACCCGCCCGTACTGGAAAAGGTGAAATTTATCTTTGAGCCCCGCGCCAGCAGCTAACAGGGAGCTGAGCAAGCCTGCATCTTTCTCATGCAGGCCTGCCACACGCGGCGTGATTAGCTGCCTGCATCGACATGCTTATCGTCGAAGAAGTAGTCTTTGACGGATTCCGGCTTGTTTTTAATCGCCCCAACGCGATGCAGGAATTGACCCAACTGCAAGGTTTTGTGCGGCGTCACACTGAACGACACCTCCGGGCTTTTCAGAATGCTCAGCAGCAGCTCGCGATCGATACGCGATTTGGTCACGCGAATGAAGGCGTCAGCGGCCTCTTCAGGGTGCGCGCTGGCGAAATCCGCCGCTTCTGCGATGGCATTAACGAAGGCACGGTAGGTCAGCGGATTGTCCTGGCGGAATTTTTCGGTGGCGTAGAGCACGACCGGCGAGTTCGGTCCGTCAGTGACCTGATAGGAATTCAGGATGATATGCGCCTTAGGATTACCTGCCAGCGCTTGTTCCTGAAACGGAGAGTTGGAAAAATGCGTGGTGATTTCCGTGCCGCCGCTGATAATCGCAGCGGTGGCCTCTGGGTGTGGAATGGCGACCTGAAGTTTATCCAGACGATTATAGGCTTTATCGCCCCACAGTTCGGCAGAGGCCTGTTGCAGGAAACGTGACTGGACAGAAACGCCCACCGCAGGAATGGCGATGCGATCTTTGTCTGTTAGATCCGTAATGGTTTTTACGTTGGGATTATTACTGATCAGGTAATAAGGGAAGTTACCTGTCGCCACCACTGCACGTACATTCTGACGGCCCTTGGTGCGATCCCACAGCGTGAACAATGGCCCGGTGCCTGCCCCAGCGATATCCACCGAACCGGAGAGCAAGGCATCGTTCACCGCGGCACCGCCGGAAAGTTGTAGATATTCGACCTTGATATCCAGCCCTTCTTCCTTGCCATGTTTTTCAATCAACTTTTGATCCTGCGCGACATTCAGCAGCAGGTAAACGATCCCGAATTGCTGCGCGATGCGCAACTGTCCTTCCGCCTGTGCCAGAGTTGGCAGACCGAGTCCCGACAGTAAAACCGCGCTGGCTACTGTCAGACCAAGCCATTTACGACGTAAAGCGTTCCCGGAGTGAAGAGGGCGAGTAGTATTGCTTTTATTATTCATAATGACCTGTCCATCAATAGGTTGGGCTGTGTGCAGCCTGATAAAAGATAAGGATGAAAATATCGCCTTTCTGAGAGTAGGGAAGCGCACGGTGCTTGATAAAGAGTTTTTTGACATAAGCTAGACGGGGAATGTAGGGGGCGAAAATTTTATTTTCTTTAATTAGCTTGGTTTCTCCTGAGTGTTATCCGTTTGCGAGATTATTACTGTGGCAATTAGCCCGTTGAACTATTTATCATCTTGTTTTTGAAAAGATAAAATGCGAAGGGGGAGTTAATTGGTAGGTGGATTAACACGGCGATTTTTTGCCGATGGCGTCGAGGTTGGACAAAAACATGCCAGTTTTCACACTTGCTTAGCGATAATTTATCTAGGCTTGGGGGAGAAGCGGCAAGCGCCTGCGCTGTTGCCGCTATCCCGTGTATTAAGCAAGGTTACAGCGATGCACCGCCGCACATCACCAACTGCTGGCCGGTAATGGCCGCGGCAGACGGGGAAAGCAGGTAACCCACCAGATCGGCCACTTCCTGTGGCTGGATGAAGCGTCCAATTGGCGGCAGTTTCGGCGGAGAGCTTTGGCGACCCGGCATGGTCAGCATCGGTGTTTCCGTTGCGCCCGGCGCGACGATGTTTACCGTAATGCCGCGTGGAGCCAGTTCTGCTGCCCAGCTTCTTGCCATGCCGATCATTGCGGATTTTGTCGTGACGTACTGGCTGCGTCCTGCTGAACCGCTGGACGTGCGGCTGCCCAGTAGCACAATTCTTCCACCTTGCGGCAGCTTATCGACCAGACGATCGGCAAGCACCTGTGCCGCGTTGATATGCAAGCGCCACAGCGTTTCGCCGTCTTCCAGCGAAAGCTGGCCGAGCGGGGCCGCTTTCATAATGCCAGCGGCATGGATGACGGCATCAACTTGCGTAATCTCGTCCAGAATGGCCGTCAGCGCGGGTGTATCCATGATATCCACCGCGCGGTGGGTAAAGTTTGGATGTGCATAGTCACCCGGCTTGCGTGACAGGCCGGTTACCCGCCAGCCTTCCGCCAGTAATTTTTGTGTGATAGCGGCACCGATCCCTGAGCTGCTACCGGTAATCAGGGCGTGTTTAGGGGCTGTAGCTGACATGTGTCTCCTTAATGCATCCCCGTCATACTTCAAGCTGCATGTGCGTTGGCTTCTCTTACTCACCCCAGTCACTTACTTGAGTAAGCTCCTGGGGATTCGCGCAGTTGCCGCCTTCCTGCAACTCGAATCATTTAGGGGATAACCATTTTAATACAACAACGTGACGGGGATTTTAAACACGGCTTTTTTGACCGGAGCAGGGCTGTCGTTAATCGCACACAGCGCCTGATGAGCTTCACCTGGATAGAAGGTGACGAAGTCGCCTGCCCGCAGGTGGATCTGATGCGGCACCTGAGGATTATCCAGAATATAGAGATCCGGCTTACGTTCAGTTGCGGGCTGACCATGCACATCATTCAGACCGTAACCGATAATCTCCTCGCCTTCCAGAATCAGTTGAATATCGAGATAGTTGCTGTGAAATTCGGTATGTCGCGTGGCGCGTGGTGCGGTGTTCACGGTGCCGATGTTGTAGAACCATTCGGCACCTTCCGGCTGATAACGGCCTTCGGGCAGCGCATTCAGTTCAGCTAACGACATGCCCGGTGCGGACAGAATGGCCCACAGCGCATCGGGCAGCGTGGCGAGTTTGAGGGCGTTGAGGTTTCCTGCAATCATAATCGAGTCCTGAAACTAGCGGGGGAGAGCCCCCGCTGATAAAGAGAAAAAAAGCCGCGCGGTTTAGTTCGCTTTGACCCACTCCTCACTCACCACGACGTGCTTGATCGCCTGTCGGAAGTAAGTGAACGCGACGTGCAGCTTACCGTCCTGCGCTTGTTTGACGCTGGGGTAAGAGAACTCGCGGTTCAGCTTCTCCGTGGAGTTATTGGTCATGCAATAACCGTCGCCCACTTCGATATTACGCTGCCACGGCCAGCTTTTACCGCCGTCTTCCGAAATGGCGAGCGTCATCGGCGCGCGCGGAGCACCCCAGAAGGCGCTACGACCACCGGCTTGTACTTCCGGCATTTTGGCATCACTGGCTTTGTCTTCTTCATCCTCGATTTCATCGTACAGCGACAGACGGCGCTCGGTAGCATCGGCGGCGCTCATATGGTTGAACACCAGTGCCAGATGGCCATTCTCCAGCGTCGTTACCTGAATGGACGAGTTGTTGTTCGGCAAATCGGTTGCCACGGGATCTGACCAGGTTTTACCGCCGTCCGTTGAACGACTTTGGTAGATGAAATCCGCCCAGCGGCTGCGGTACAGCGCCAGCAGCGTGCCGTCCTGCAACGGGGTGATGTTCATATGCACGCAGCCCGTGCTGTTTGGCACCGGGTATTCCTGCCAGGTTTTCCCCTGATCGCTGGAAATTTTCACGGCGCTGTCGTCATCGTTGCCGACCCATTTCTCACCCGGCTGAACGCGGCAGTAGAACACCGGCAGCAGCCAGTCACCGTTTTCCAGCACGGTGATAGGCTGGCGGATAAAAGTGCCGGGCTGATCGAGCAGTGTGCCGATCTCGCCCCAGGTCGCCCCCAAATCTGTAGACTGACGGTAGCGCACAATTGCGGTGTCCTGATTACCGGATTTCTGCGCGGTGTACAGTAGCCACAGCACGTTGTCCGGCGCGAGGAACAGAACCGGGTTCTGCTCGGAGCGCGTAGCATCTTCAGACAGCTTAACGGCTTTACTCCAGCTATCGCTGCCTTTCACCAGACGGGACATATAGATAGAGATATCCGCAATCCCTTCTTGTGTGCCGCCAAACCAGACGCACAGTACATCGCCGTTCGGCAGATGGAGCAGGTTGGCCGCATGATTCTGCGGGCATTCCGATGGAATGTAGGCGTCCAGACGCGCGGCATCGCCTTCTGCGTGATGAACTTTTCCGCTACGTTCCACAGTAATGATTTCGCTACTCATGACTCAGGCTCCCGATTTATTTTCAGTTGGAGAGGTTTTGATTTTGTTCGCTTTGTTCGGAATCATGCGATCGATCAGTATGACGACAGCAGGGGTAACCAACGCGACATACATGTTATCGATGCCGTATGGGTTGCCGAGAATATACCAAACAGAGGTGACCACGCAGGCGGAGATCAGGCTGGCGTTTGCACCGCGGGCGCTGCCGAAGAACGGCAGGTAGAACGCAATGACAGCAACCACGGAAATCGACAGACGAATGGCACGCGTAAAGAATGACAGTTTCAGGATTTCAGGGACGAACAGAACGAAGATGAGCGGCGCGAAACCTACGACAAGCGAGAGGATCCGGGTCATTTTCATTTCTTTTTCTGGCGTCGGTTTCCAGTAAGGAACGTAGAAGTCCTTAATCAGCAGGGAAACGATAGCCAGTGCCACCATACTCACGCTGATGAAGATAGACGCGACCAGTGACGTGGTGACCAAGCCGGCGAGCCATGGGTTCATGTCTTGCAGGAAGACTGGCATCGCGTACAGGCTGTTGATTTCAGGGTGAGCAAACTTCGCCGCGACACCGATGACCGCGATAGCAAGTGCAATCGGCATACAGAAGAAGAAGGCAACCCAGGTGGCTCGTTTGGCGCTGGTGGCATCTTTCGTTGATGAAATGGCCTGAATCACGAACTGCGTACAGAAGATAGAACCGATGGTCCCGATCAGCCAGGCGAAGATGGTGCTGGCACCGAGTTTACCGTCCCACGTCCAGTAGTAATCCGGCATTTGTTCGATCATTGGCTTGAAGCCGCCGGTCATTTTCAATGCCACGAACAGAATGATCATGACGCCAGCGTATTTCACGGCGCTGTGGATCAGTGTGATGTAGGCCGTTCCTTTCAAGCCACCGAAATAGTAGTAGAAGGTACTGACGATAGCGGTGATCAACGCGGCGACAGGCAGGGAGACTTTCAACACCGTGGCGATGGCTGCCGCGCCGCTGACGTAGTTGCCTACGTTAACCAGCAACAGCGCATAGATCATGATGATCGAAATGATGTTCTTGGTGCTGGTACCGTATTTCTCGGCAATCGCGCCGGAGATGGTGATTTTCCCGGTGTTATAAATCTTCTTCACCAGAATCATACCAAACAGCGGGAAACCGATGGCGGCGCCAATCACCGACCAGGATGCGGCAAAGCCGTTCTCAAAGGCGGACTGTGCCGTACCGATGGTGGATTTGGCACCGATGAACTCGGTCATCAGCAGGATACCGACGATAAACGCCGGTAGCGCGCGTGAGCCTTCCATGAACTCGGTGTTCGATTTACTGCGGAGCTTGTAGGTTAACCATGAGGTGAATGCGATATAAAACACAATCATCCCAACGATTATGAGGGTGTCAGTAAAGTTAAAATGGTTCATATCTTCTCGGCCTATAAGTGGAAATTGATATTTCTCTGTTACTGCGAGAATTGACTAAGTATGTTGCGGATGTTGTCTTCATCCTGTGCGGAAAACTGGATCGGATAGCGGCTGACGCCGACATCTTCACCCATAATCGCCAGCGCTTTTTTCACCACAGCCGGTGAGAACGCGATGGCGTACAGTGTCTTACGCAATTCGGCAACCTGTTCTTGTGCCTGACGGGAGCCTTCGATGTCACCCGCGTTGAAGCGGTGCCAAATTTGGCTGATCGGTTCCGGTGCCACGTTAGCCAGCCCGGAAATACAGGCGGAGCAGCCGTCAACAAAGCCCTGGTGAATGAGCGAGTCTGGGCCATTCAGTACGTTAAAACCCTGTACACCTTTCACCGCTTGCACGTAGCCGCTCAGGCTTTCATAGCTGCCTGCGCTGTCTTTAATGCCGATGATGTTCGGGTGATCCGCCAGCGTGCGGACGGTTTCCGGTGCCAGCGTATTTCCCGTGCGTGCAGGAATGTTGTAGAGAAACACCGGCACAGTCAGCGCATCGGCGACGGCGGTGTAGTGGGCGATCAGTTCTTCCTGTTTGAGTGGGATGAAATACGGGGTGATGACCGAAACGGCATCAACACCCAGCGCGGCGATGCGCTTGCCGAGCTTGATGGTTTCCCGCGTGGAGATTTCACCGATGTGGCCGACAACCGGCACTTTTCCGGCAACTTCATCAACGCAGGTTTCCGTGACGGCGACTTTCTCATCGGTGTGCAGAACGAAAAACTCACCGTTGGTGCCGTTACAGAAAATACCGTTGCCGTAGCGCATCTGGCGCTGAACCTGAAGACGCATGGCAGCGGGGTTAAATTCGCCCTGGTTATCAAACGGCGTGACGATGGCAGTTAGTACGCCGGTAATATTTTTACTCATTGTTCTTCCTCGTGACACGTAATCAAAAAGATGAAAATTTAAAACCGTTCTACCTAAACCCGCGCGCTTTAAAACAGGGTCAGATAAACCTCACGGACATCGTCGGCGCTGACCTGTGTCGGCACGTTTTTCATCAGGCGCTGAACCTGTAACGCGGCATCAACCAGGTACGGCAGGTGGTCTTTTTCCACACCGAGCTGCTGTAAGGTGTTAGGCAGATTGAGTCGTTTAACCAATTCGCTGAAGTAGGTCACCAGCGCCTGCGCTTTTTCCGCCGTGCTGAGCGTCAGATCGGCATCCGGCAGCAGGTCATACGCCTGTGCGAATTTGTCCTGTGCGGCGTCCTGCACGAAACGCATGCAAGGGGCGAGTAGGATGGCGTTCGCTACACCGTGTGGGATGTGGTACTTGCCGCCCAGCGGGTAAGACATGGCGTGAACCAGATGCGTACCGGAGTGGGCAATAGCGGCACCGCCGTAATAGGACGCCCACAGCATGTTCAGCTTGGCTTCCATATTGCTCGGCTCGCGCACGGAGGTTTCGAGGTTGGCAAACAGCTTTTTCAGGCCAATCAGCGCGTAGTTGTCGCTGACTGGGTTGGCGATCGTCGAGGTGAAGCACTCGATCAGGTGGCAGAGTGCATCGATACCGGTTGAAGCGGCGATATGCGACGGCATGCTGATGGTCAGCTCCGGCACCAGCGCAACGTAATCCGGCAGCATCACTGGCGTAATAATACCGACTTTGGTCTCTTTTTCTGGGATCGCCAAAATGGCATTCGGTGTGGCTTCTGAGCCAGTTCCTGCGGTGGTCGGGATCAACAGTGATGTGGTGCGGCGAGTCGGCTTCTCTCCTGCCAGCAGGCTATCCAGCGTGACGGTGTCATCGCCCGCGCACAGCACAGAAAGTAGTTTGGCAACATCCAGTACGCTGCCGCCGCCTACGCCGATGACCAGATCGGTTTGGATTTGATTGAGCTGGCTCAGTATCTGGGCGACGTCGTGCTGGCTTGGTTCGGCAGGAACATGATCAACCAACAGAACCTGCGGAACGGCTTGCTTAACTTGTGCGATCAGCGCCTGAACGTCAGGCAGCCCGACGATGTTTTTGTCGGTGACAAATAAAACGTGCTGTTTCCCTGCCAACAGGTGACTAATGTCCTGAAGTACCCGGTAACCGCTGAGGATAGTGCTATTGATGTTCATGCTTATTACCTTGCCTTTTCTCTTTCGCCAGAGCGTTGTCGCTATGATGATAATGGTTGCGATGGTGATTACTTTCAGTCAAATAGCGTGGTTATCATCACGCAGAAACGCCATTTGCCACATCGTGGTGATAATTTATAGGTGAAATTCCTTTTAAATAATTTGATATTGCTCACATATAATCAAATGTGATTCAATATAATCATTATCAGGTAATCATGAACCGGGGATGAGGTATGTCAAACGTGCAGCAATCAGCAGAACAGGTATTAGTAGTCGCTGATGACTTTACGGGTGCCAATGATTCGGGCGTCGGTCTGGCGCAGCATGGCGCGCGGGTTAGCGTCGTATTTGACGTTAATAAACTGCATGCGGATTTACTGGGTGATGCGGTGGTGATCAACACCGATAGCCGTGCGGCGCGTGACGACGTGGCGTCTCAACGTACCGCAGAAGCGGTTACAGCCTGGCAGGCTGCTGGCGGACAAGGCTGGATTATTAAGAAGATTGACTCGACGCTACGTGGGAATCTGGGGGCGGAAGTGGCTGCTGCGCTGTCTGCGGCAGGCGTGCCCGTCGCGCTGATTGCTGCCGCGTCCCCGACGCTGGGGCGCGTGACCCGCAAAGGTGAAGTCTGGGTGAATGGGCGCCTGCTTACCGATACAGAATTTGCTAGCGACCCAAAAACACCGGTGGCTTCGGCGTCTATCGCTGCCCGTCTGGCAGAGCAAACCGCTTTATCCGTGGCGGAAATACACCTTGATGACGTCCGCCAGGACAATTTAGCCGACCGTTTGCAGCAACTGGCGGACGAGGGCGTACGTCTGATTATTCTTGATACCGACGAGCAGGACGATCTGACACATATCGTTCACGCCGCCAGAACGTTGCCATTTCGCCCCTTGCTGGTTGGCTCGGCAGGCCTGAGCGAAGCGCTGGCGAATACGCAGAATTTTACGCGTAAGACCGAAAGGCCGCTGCTGGCTGTCGTCGGGTCGATGAGCGATATTGCTCAAAAACAGATTGCGGCCGTCAGACTGCGCGGTGATGTCACGCTGGTTGAGATTGATATCAACGCACTCTTTTCACTCGACTCGTCCACCGTCATGGCATCTCAGTGTCAGGACGCGGTGAAGGCGCTGATGAACGGTAATCACTGCATTATTCGTACCTGTCATAACGAAAATCAGCGCTTCGAGATTGACGCGCGGTGCCAGCAGCTTGGGCTTAGCCGACAGCAGCTTGGCGAAACGATCAGCCACTATCTGGGGGAACTTACGCGCAATATTGTTCAGGCGCTAGACAGCCTGACGGCGGACAGGGCTAACCGGCGCCTGCCGAGTGGGCTGTATTTATCCGGTGGTGACATTGCGATTGCCGTGGCAACCGCACTGGGCGCGACCGGCTTTCAGATTAAGGGGCAAATCGCATCCTGTGTGCCCTGGGGATACCTGCTGAACAGCGTTGTCGGCACGACCCCTGTGATGACTAAAGCGGGGGGTTTTGGCAACGAAACTACTTTGCTCGACGTTTTACGTTTTATTGAGGAGAAGGTCAGTGAGTAAAATTATTGCGGTAACGATGGGTGATCCGGCAGGGATTGGACCGGAAATTATTATCAAATCGCTGGCCGAAGGCGAGCTTTCCGGCGCATCCGCCGTGGTGGTGGGCTGCGTACAGACGATGCGACGTATTCTGGCGCTGAATATCGTGCCAGCCGTAGAACTGAAAATTATTGATAAACCGGCTGACGCGGTCTTCGCGCCGGGCGTCATCAACATGATTGATGAGCCGTTGGAAGATCCGCAGGCGCTGAAGCCGGGTCTTGTTCAGGCGCAGGCGGGTGATTTAGCTTACCGCTGCATTAAGAAAGCGACCGCGCTGGCGATGGCGGGTGAAGTCCATGCGATTGCCACCGCGCCGCTGAATAAGGAAGCGCTGCACTCGGCAGGCCATCTCTATCCGGGCCACACCGAACTGCTGGCGAAGCTGACCAACAGCCGCGACTATGCGATGGTGCTGTATACCGATAAGTTGAAGGTGATCCATGTTTCAACGCACATCGCGCTGCGTAAGTTCCTGGATACGCTGAACCGCGATCGTGTGGAAACCGTGATCGAGATGGCGGATGTCTTCCTCAAGCGCGTTGGTTTTACTCACCCGCGTATTGCCGTTGCCGGGGTTAACCCGCATGCGGGTGAGAATGGCCTGTTTGGTGATGAAGAGATCACCATCGTGTCGCCATCGGTTGAAGCCATGAAAGCTAAAGGCATTGATGTCTATGGCCCGTGCCCGCCGGATACCGTCTATTTGCAGGCGTATGAAGGACAGTACGACATGGTGGTGGCGATGTATCACGATCAGGGCCACATTCCGCTTAAGCTGCTGGGCTTCTATGATGGGGTGAATATCACCGCCGGATTGCCGTTCATCCGCACGTCTGCTGACCACGGTACGGCGTTTGATATTGCCTGGACAGGGAAAGCGAAGTCAGAAAGTATGGCGATTTCTATCCAGCTCGCCATGCAACTGGCCTGATTGGCAGTAACCCATCACGGTTGATAGCACGGTTTTTTAAGCTACAGTGCACATTGCAGGATATCTTCCTTCCCGCGTTCGGGAAGGTTTCTGGTATCCTGCAATCAAGAACCAACAATGTAAAATAACTTTATACCCCCAATAATTCGAGTAGCGCAGCCAACGCACAAGCAGCTTGAAGTATCACAGGTATATGACAGCAAGATGGATATCGCCGTGGATCCTACATTAACTGATGCTTTCCGCATGAGCGGGGATAAAGTAAAAGGGCAGAGCCGTCTTGATCAGATTATGGATTACCTGAAAAGCCATAATCTGGTGACGGTAGATGAACTGGTGTCCGTGATCGACGCTTCCCCAGCGACGATTCGTCGTGATTTGATCAAACTGGATGAGCAGGGTGTGATTAGCCGCAGTCATGGCGGCGTGACGCTCAATCGTTTTATCCCTTCCCAGCCGACCACGAATGAGAAATTACATCGTAGCCTTCAAGAAAAACAGGCGATAGCTCGCTATGCCGCGACGCTGGTTAAACCAGGCAGTGCGGTGGTGCTGGATGCGGGAACGACCATGCTGGAACTGGCGCGAAACCTGACGCATTTGCCGCTGCGTGTGATTACCGCCGATTTGCAAATTGCGCTGTTTCTGTCTGAGTTCAAGCAGATCGAAGTGACGATTATCGGTGGACGTATTGATGACAGCAGCCAGTCCTGCATTGGCGAACACGGCCGCCGTCTGTTACGCAGCATTTACCCCGATATCGCGTTTATCAGTTGCAACTCGTGGAGTCTGGACAAAGGCGTTACCACGCCGACGGAAGAGAAAGCGGGCATAAAACAAGATCTCGGTGCGAATGCCAGCCGCCGGATATTGCTGGCCGACAGCAGTAAATACGGTGCGTATTCGTTGTTCTGCGTCACGCCCCTGTCGGAATTAACCGATATCATCACCGACAGCGCGTTAGCACCCGAGGCGCAAACGGAACTGAAAGGCAAAACGTTCAATCTGACGCTGGTTGGTGGTTTATAGGGGAGTTTTTTGACCAATGAGCACTGAGTTTAATCGGGCTCGTCAGGTTCTATCGGTCTTCGACTTCGATGGAACGTTGACCTACCATGACAGTTTTATTCCTTTTTTACGTTTCGCCTTCGGCAAGCGTGTTTTTGCTCGCCGAGTGATACATCTGGTGTTGCCTTCCGCGCGTTGTATACAGCGCAAATTGACGCGAGATGAACTCAAAGAAGCGCTCATCGCCACCTTTCTTACGGGTATCGACGTTTCCTGGATGCAGGAAAAAGCAGAGGCCTTCTGCAACCGCAAGTGGAATACGTTGATGCGCAAGTCAGGCTTACTTGGTGTTGCCGCAGAACTCCATTCCGGGGCCGAAGTGACACTCTGTTCAGCATCGCCAGAGATCGTGTTACGTCCTTTTGCCGATCGACTTGGTATCAAACTGATTGGGACGCAGCTTGAAGTGAAAAATGGCGTACTGACTGGGAAGATTAACGGGCATAACTGCCGATGTCTTTATAAGGTAGAACGCTTGGAAGGGGTGTATGGCCCGCTGAGCCAATATCATTTGCGCGCGTGGGGTGATACCCGTGGCGACTACGAGCTATTAGCATCCGCTCAAGATGCGCACTGGCGTCATTTTCACCCGCACTGGATGCGGCTCAAGCCGCTTGCAAAACGGTTGCTGCTATCGGGTGTCGTTAAAGGACATCCTTAAATATTAATGGCTCCCCAGTTTTAACCGAGGAGCCAGTATCAATTAGATATTGACGCCGTGCTGGGACGCAAGGGCGGACAACCCACCCGCGAAACCTTGACCTACGGCCTTGAATTTCCACTCAGTACCGTTACGGTACAGTTCGCCAAAAATCATGGCAGTTTCGGTGGAGGCATCTTCAGATAAATCGAAACGAGCAATTTCAGTGCCCGTATCATTGTTATATACGCGCATGAAGCTGTTGCTGACCATACCGAAGTTTTGTTTACGACCTTCTGCATCGTAAATAGTCACGGAAAATACCAGCTTTTTCACTTCAGCCGGCACCTTCGCCAGATGGATTTTCACCTGCTCATCATCGCCGTCGCCTTCTCCAGTACGGTTGTCACCTTGGTGTTCAACGGAGGCGCATGGGCTCAGCTTATTATTGAAGAAAATAAAATTAGCGTCAGACAGTACCTTGCCATCTTCACCTACCATAAATACTGAGGCGTCCAGATCGAAAGATTGTCCATCGGTGACACGAGAGTCCCACCCCAGGCCGACCATGGCAATATTCATGGCTGGTGCTTCTTTCGTCAGGGATACATTACCGCCTTTTACCAGAGAAACTGCCATTTTATAGCTCCTGCTTTAGATTGGATTACCGGGCAGTTCAGGCTGCCCGGAGGGGAAACAAGGTGAGGGTTATCAGGATGCGTTGATACCGTACTGTGAACAAACAGATGCCAAACCACCCGCATAGCCTTGACCAACTGCACGGAATTTCCACTCCGCATTATGGCGATACAGTTCACCGAACAGCATTGCGGTTTCGGTTGAAGCATCTTCAGTCAGATCGTAGCGTGCGATTTCGGTCTGAGTGTCATCGTTTACCAGGCGGATGAACGCACCGGAAACCTGACCAAAACTCTGGTTACGTGTTTGTGCATCATGAATCGTGACAACGAAAACGATTTTGTCCACTTCAGTTGGAATCAGATCTAGCTTAATTTTCAATGACTCGTCATCTCCATCGCCCGCGCCTGTGCGGTTATCGCCGGTGTGAGCCACTGAGCCGTCAGCAGACTTCAGGTTATTGTAGAAAATGAAGTCAGTATCGCCACGCACTTTGCCGTTAACATTTAACAGGAATGCCGAAGCATCCAGGTCAAAGTCCTGACCATCTGTTGCGCGGGCATCCCAGCCAAGGCCGACTAAGACATTTTTCATCGTCGGCGCTGCTTTGCTCAGTGAAACATTACCGCCTTTAGAAAGAGAAACGCTCATTAAATTAACCTCTTAAGTTGATATTTCAGAATTCAGTGTAAGGAGAAGAAGATTAGCTCTCCTTGTTCTCCTCAGCATCGGGTTTACCTGGGAACATGATACTGATGATAATACCTAGCGCCAGTACACCCAGAACAACAAGTAGGCTGGTGGTTGCCGAGATGCCATAGCCATGGTGCCATATGTGATCGGTTGCGTTCAGGCCAAGCTTGGCGGCAATGAAGAATAGCAACACAATAACGGCTTTTTCCAGATGCACCAGATATTGTTTCAGCGCTTCCAGTACAAAATAGAGTGTACGCAAACCAAGGATAGCGAACATCATGGCGCTATAGACGATCAGCGGTTCACGGCTCACGGCAATAATAGCGGGAACAGAGTCAAAGGCGAACATCACGTCAGAAAGTTCTACGACTGCCACACACAGCATCAGTGGGGTGGCGTAAAACGCGGCTTTGGTACCACGGCCAATGGTGACGTCTTTGTTCTCTGGTTTAGCGAGTTCTTCGTCCACTTCCTTCTGGTTTAACAGAAAAGCGTGGCCTCGTAATTTTGGCCAGATAGGGAAGAAACGCTTAACTAAACGATAAGCAAGGTGCTGTGAGTAGTCCTCGATCTCATCACTATCGTCACCGCTTCTCAACATCATGACGGCGGTCCAGGCAACGATCAACGCAAAGACGATCTCCACATAAGGCCCCAGGCTGAGCAGCCCAGTCCCGATCGCAACGAAGATACCGCGGAACACGATGGCCCCGATAATCCCCCAGTAAAGAACGCGGTGACGGTAGCGGTCTGGAACGGAGAACCAGGAGAAAATCGCCATCATCACGAACAGGTTATCTACCGACAGCACTTTTTCCAGCGCATAGCCAGTGATGAACAAGCTGGCGACCTCGGTACCGTGGTGAATATAGAGGAACCCTGCAAAAGCCATTGCCACCGCGACCCAAAACACAGACCAAAGTGCAGCGCTTTTCAATGAAATCGGCTTATCATGGCGGTGCATGAATAGGTCGATAAAAATGGCCCCGATAGCCAGTGCTATGAAAACAATGACGGTTTCTGTCGGGAAGCCGATATTAGTGGACACCATAAATAACCCTTAGAGGATATTGACATCAAAGGCCGAAATCGGCCGGTTGAAACCCAAGCGCTGTTGCGATCTCGCGCACGGCATTTTGTTCTGCTGCATCGAAATCACCGTCACTTTTAGCAACAGCAATACCCACTCGCAGGGCGAGTTGTGCCGCTTCAGGCTGATCTTTGAGCGCCAGGATATATTTCATCGTTTCGCCTTTTCCAATTTCTTCATCGAAATCGAAACTGGTGGCTAACTTGTTAAAGAATTCAATGACTTCAGCAGTATCAAATACTTTTAACTCTTCTGATGATTTGAGAAAACCGATCATCTTCTGTTTTTCTTCTGCACTCACACCACCGCTGGATACCGCGATACGGACACAAACAGCGACAGTACCTTGCAGAAATTTCTTGTTTTTGAAGCGTCCGACCTGTTTGGTCAACTCTTCCCGACTGGCGTTAAAGGCACCTTTAACCTTATTAAGAAAACTCATTTTTAAACCCTCGTAAAATGAAACTATTTTGAGCCCGCTTTCCAGCGGAACCCCCAACCATGTGCGTTATCCATCTCGCCGTGGTCACGGAAGAATTGGTTGATACGTTCTACCTTGATGCTTCCCCCTTCATTGACAAGACGTGCGACAGCACACATGCTGCGATTATCTTGTCCTTCCGTCATGCGGGTTTCGATAGGCGGTTGATCGGGGATGTGTAGCGTGACTACGCCATCGGTTTTATCCCAGCTAGGCACACCTTCGTAGATAAAGGCGTAAATCAGAATCTGACGCAGGTTCTTCCATTCACGACCGTTGATATGCAGCCATTCGCCATCTGACACATCACCAGTACGGTCATCCCCTTTGAGCAGGACAAACGGCTCGTTCTGGTAGTCACCAAAGCGGCCTCCCAGAGCCTGAATCACGGTTTTGTGACCATCTTGCATTTCGACAAAAGCACCGAGGTCGAGATCGACGCCCTTACTGCCACCAAACATACCTCGTAGCCCAGAAGCTTTACTTTCACGATGCCAGTTGAGGTTGATGCGGATCTCGCCGAAGTTGTCTCGCTTCTCCAGGCTAATGGCCGGTTTTTCTTTGGTGAGTGATACCTTGCTCAGGTTGATGCGGGTTGGTGCGGGAGTCGGTGCTGGCGTGGGCGCAGGCGCTGCGGTAGGCGCTGGGCTTGCCGACACCTCAATACCAAAGTGCTCGGCGAGAGGCTGTAGCCCGCCGTTAAATCCCTGAGCGATAAAGCGGAATTTCCAGTCGTTGTTACGACGGTAAAGCTCTCCCAGGATCAAGGCCGCTTCCTGGCGTCCTGCCAATTCGACGTTGCCGTTAACCAGAACCTCATTATCAGCCTCAACTTGAATGTTGAGTCGCTGTAAATTTGTGACGGTCTGGCTGCCTTCACAGGCAACGGTGAAGGCGACTTTTTGTACGTCTGGTTTTAGTCGGGTAACATCGATAGTGAAAACGGTGTTATTCCCTTCGTTACTCAGACTGATACTGCCGTCATCGTTACGTGGCTGACCGTAAAAAACCATATCAGCATCGCCCTGTACCTTACCGGTTGAGAACAGACGGAAAGCACTGGCGTCTACTGCTGAGCCGGAAAGTATACGAACCTGCAACGTTTTATTGGGGACGGGGGCATTGCCTCCTGGGATCAAATTCATTAGCGCACCACCGTAGTAACAATATCGGCGTGCATATCACTAATGGTGCGACCACGACAGGCCTGCCCATGAGCCGTGAAATCCCATTGGCCGTTATTGCGACGCAGCGAGGAGATAACGATACCAGTATGAGAACCTTGTTCGGTCAACTGATAGCGAGCCTGTTCTTTATTGGCCTGATCAACAACGCGGCAGAATGCATTTTCAACTTCATTAAATGTTTGGCCACGGAAGCTGTTCACGGTGAACGCCAAATATTCGACGTTTTGAGGTAACCGGTTCAGATCAACGCGGATCACTTCGTCATCGCCGTCTCCTTCGCCGGTCAGGTTATCACCGCTATGCACTACCGACCCACAGGAGGATTTCAATTTACGAAACCATACGGTATCGATTTCATTACCCGCTTTGTCGAGCAGCACGCAACCAGCATCGAGATCAATTGACGCATTGCCGCCAAATAATCCCCCTAAAAGGCCCTTCTTTTTGAGTGGATCCCAGCCTAAACCAAAATGAAGATTGCTGATTGCAGAAGACTGTTTACTGAGAGAAATTGTCTGGTTTTTACTTAACGAAACCATAGCCATATTCCTTATAAAGGTATTGAAAAGAACAACGCTTTTTACACCAAAATCCATTGATGAAGAAAATCATATCATGATGTAGTTTGTGAGCAAGAAACTTTTTACCTTTTATTGTTTTAAATGTATCATGCTAATGATTTTAATATGAATATTAACAAATATGCATAAATCATCGATGGCGTATTGCTATTTTAAGATGTTTCATTAAGGTTTTTTATTTACTTGATGTAAATCATAATATGATTGACATATAGAGATGGCATAAATAGACTCAGTACGCTTAAAGTAATCAGTCAACACCGTATGGAAATACATACCAATGACACATAAAATTTGGCTGATGGAAGGTTTGTCTTCCCAGCGCGATATGATTTTGGCGATCAAGTCTTTTGCCGAAACGCGCCGTGCAGATGTGACCATTTTTGCCTCTCATCGTAATGAACGTAATGAAATTTTGTCTCTGGCCGATCATGCGATCCTGGAGCCTAAAGACGAGGCTGCTCGACTCTCGTTTATTCTCACCATCCTCAAGACGCAGGGAATTCATGTCATCCATGCTGGCCGACATGGCCGCTGGTGCGAAAACCATCGACGTGAAATTGAATCCCTTGGTGTAAAACTCACTACTGGCACTGTCGATGCCAAATCGTTACTGATAGCGGATGACAAAGTCTCTTTTGCCGATGAAATGGAGAAACTGGGGCTGGCTGTCGTGCCGTCAATTCGCGTGTCCTCTGTTGATGAACTCAGGCAGCAGATCGCTGCGGCACCTTTTTCTGGTGCACCGCTGTGCGTGAAACCTGTAACGGGAATTTATGGCATGGGTTTTTGGCGTTTTGATGATAACGCCTCACCGATGTCGATATTTACCGATCCAGACAGACGTCTGGTTGCACCGAAATACTATTTGCAAGCACAGGAAGAGGCGGGGAATTTTGCGCCGCTGGTACTCATGCCGTACCTGCCGGGGCCGGAATATTCTGTCGATATGCTGGTAGAAAACGGCACCGTGTTGGCGGCGGTTGCGCGGCGTAAGGTCGGTGCGCTGCAATATCTGGAGAACAGTGGTGAGGCTTATCAGCTCGCCATTGCCTGCGCTGAGGCAATGCAGGCAGATGGTTTAGTCAATGTGCAAACCCGCAACAATAGCGATGGGATACCCCAACTGCTTGAGATCAATATGCGCCCTTCTGGTGGCATCGGTTATACCCGTTTTAGTGGCGTAAACCTGCCCGGCCTATTTGCCCTGCGCCAACTGGGATTACTGAGTACACAACAGGTGGTTGAGCTGGCGGCTGACGCTTTTTCGCCCGCGACAGTACGCGCTATAACCGATGTTGTCCGTTACCAGACCACGTTGTCTAATCGACTTCAAGAAGGGTAAGTCGCCATGTCACAGGTTTCACCACAGACCGTTTATACCCGCAGCCTTTCTTGTGGCACACTGAATGTGACGCCAACGGGCGGCGCAGCGGCGCTGGATACATTGTTTGATATCGCTGAACGCCGTAATCCCAAGCGTGCCTTTTTGTTTGTTAGTAAGGTTCTGGGGCGACATATTCCTGTGTCTCCAACGGTTATGCGCGGTGTTTATCGCCAGCTTGCAGAACAGCTCCCCGCTTCTATCGCGGGTCCCGTGCTGTTTATTGGCATGGCTGAAACTGCGGTGGGTTTGGGTGCAGGGGTTTTTGATGAGGTGAGGCAACGGGTCAGTGACGCCGTTTATTTGACTTCCACTCGTCATCCGCAAGATGGCGAACTGCTGTGTGAGTTTAAGGAAGCGCATAGCCACGCTACCGATCACCTGATCTATCTTCCCGACGATGAACAACTGCGTCGTCGCGTACTTGATTCGCGTTCTCTGATCCTGATCGATGATGAAGCGACCACTGGCAATACATTCATTAATTTACTCGCTGCACTGCGTGAAACGACGTTATTCAAGCATTTGCAACAGGTGTTTGCCGTCACGCTGACTGATTGGAGCGGTAGTGCTCTCGCACAGCGCTGCCCTTTACCGATTCAGTCGATCTCTCTGGTTCAGGGCGACTGGCAGTGGGTGCCGGAGCCAGATGCACCACTGCCTGTGATGCCGACGGTTAACGTTACGGCACGTGGTAATGTTGCGATCACTGGCAAACAGAGCTGGGGACGTTTGGGAATGGTTGCACCTGCGGGGGATTTAGGACGAGATTTATGCGTGTCGCAGGGTGAAAAAATATTGGTGTTGGGCAGTAGTGAGTTTGTTTGGGAGCCTTTCTTACTGGCAGAACATTTGCACACGCAGGGGGCCGAGGTTAAGTTCGGTTCAACTACGCGATCGCCTATCGCAAACGGATTCGCTATTCAGTCAGCGATAACGTTCAATGATAATTACGGGCTAGGCATTGCGAATTTTGTCTACAACGTGCTGCATCAACGTTTTGATCGCATTTTGCTCTGCGTGGAAACGCCGCCAGAGAGTGTTGATTCCCAATTACTCGATGCGCTGGCGACGGTTGCGCCCCAGGTGGAGATTATCAGCTATGACTAAGCCCGTTATTTTTTCTGACCTTGACGATACCCTGTTTCAGACGCGGCGTAAGATGGTTGATGAGCTGGATCTGGAGCCGTACCGCACGGGAGCGCTGGATCCCAGCCTGACGCCGCGCAGTTTTATGACTGAAGAGCAGGCGATGCTGGTGGACTGGATGCTGGAACACGCTGAACTGATTCCGGTGACGGCGCGTGGCACGGAGGAAATCGCCCGTGTGACCATCCCTTTCCGCTCTTGGGCGGTCACCACACATGGTGCGGTGATCCTCACCCCGCAGGGTGAACCAGAAAGTGACTGGAAAGCGCAGATATTGAGCGATCTGGCACCCTATGCGGAGCAACTTCACGCGATGCAGCAGGGCATCACCGAACTGATGGCCGCGCGTGGAATTAACGGCTGGGCACGCATTAATTACGAATATGGCGATACCCCGATTTATCTGGTGATGAAGCACCGAGATAGCACCAGACTTGAGGAGCTTTACGCTATCGCCGATGAAATAGAGCAGTGCTATCCGACTCAGGGTTTTTACGTGCACCGCAACAGTAACAACATTGCCTGGTTACCTAATCCGGTAGAAAAAGGGCTGGCAGTGACTTATTTACTCAATAAATTGCGCGCGGAACGGGGAACCTTTCCCGTTATTGGCTTGGGAGATAGCCTCAGCGATCACCGTTTTATGAAACTCTGCACCTGGTACGGGTTGCCCCGACAAGGCCAGTTTGCGGAGGCGATCGCCCGCCGCGTTTTCGGAGACCCCAAAAATGCATGACGATATCACGCCCTTCTCGGGTTCCTATTTACCAGATGACATCCACTTTTTGCTTCAGCCCGTAGAGATTGAAGTGACTTCTGTGGAAGAGAAGGAACGGCTGATTCAATCGGGCGCTAAGCACTATTCAGATATGCTGAGTCAGGAACCGGAACCGACGGTGTGGCACCTTGAACTGTTCTCCCGCGCCCTCGAACAAGGGGGGGCTCGTTTAGCTCGAGAGGTACAGATGCTCGCGCAGACGCTGGCAGAGCGTTTTGGTGATACGCCGATAGTGTTGACCAGTTTAGTGCGTGCAGGTGTTCCTCTGGGCGTGATGCTGCACCGGGCTTTGCGTGCTATGGGGAAAACGTCCTACCACTATGGCATTAGCATTATCCGCGATCGGGGCATTGATAACACCGCGCTGGAATGGATTGAAACCCGCCACGGCAGCGAGGGCATTGTGTTTGTTGATGGCTGGACGGGTAAAGGCGCTATCACGGGTGAATTGATCCGATCCTTAAAGGGGAGAGCGGGATATCCCGCTCAGCCGCGCTTGGTCGTACTGGCAGATCCCTGCGGTTGTGCCTGGCTGGCGGCGAGCAATGATGATTGGCTGATTCCGTTCGGGATTATGGGCGCACCTGTTTCTGGGTTGATATCCCGGTCTTTATGGGCCGATAACGGGCTGCACGGCTGTGTGATATGCGATCACCTTAAGCGCTATGAGTGCAGCCAAATGCTGGTGGATACCATTGAGGCGCTGCATGGCTCGTCCTCTTCTGTGGTTCCATCATGTTGTGAGTCACTGCCTGAACGACAGCGTTATCTTCAACAACAGAGCGAAAGGGTGATTCGCACGTTGGCTGAACGCTATGACATCAACAGTATCAATAGAATAAAACCGGGAATCGCTGAAGCAACTCGTGCCGTGTTGCGCCGTGTACCGGACCATGTTTTGGTGCGAAAGCTGGACGATCCCGATGTCGCTCTGTTGGTTTATCTTGCCCAGGAAAAGGGGATTACCATTACTGAAGTCGGTGATGAAATTGGTCAGTACCGTGCGGCTACGATCATCAAAAAGGTGCTCTGATGAACAAAAGGCTTTCTCCCTGGAATCTCGGTGCGACGCTTTATATGCCTGCCACGCGTACCGATATTGCTGATGTTATCCTGAACGATAAGATTAGCGGGCTGCGTTCTCTGGTTATTTGCCTTGAAGATGCGGTCGCTGAAAGCGATGTGCCTCTGGCACTATCACGGCTCCGTGAACTGCTGACGAGATTGGCACAAGCGAGAGACGCCGATGGAAAAGCTGACTGGCCGCTGGTTTTCGTTCGTCCGCGCGACAGCGAAATGGGGCAGTGGCTTGTGGATGAAATGGATTTGAGTCCGCTAGATGGGCTGGTGCTACCCAAATTTACCCTGTCTTCCTTGCCTCTGTGGTGGGAAGCTGTGCGTAATAGCGAGCTTTGCATGATGCCCACGCTGGAAACAGAAGATGTTTTTGACGTGGTGCAGATGCGTGAATTAGCCACTCAACTCCAGTCTCACCCTTGCCATGAGCGAATTATCGCCCTGCGCATTGGGGGAAACGATCTGATGAATGTGATCTCACTGCGGCGCTCGCGCCACCTGACTTTATATGATGGGCCTATGGGGTATGTGATCAAAATGCTGGTCTCGATATTTGCGGCCCGAAATTTCGCTTTGACCGCACCGGTCTGTGAACATATTGACGATCACGAGATCATGTCCCGCGAACTCGCGTTGGACATGGCACATGGGTTGGTAGGGAAAACGGCTATTCATCCCAAGCAAATTACGCTCATTGAGCACGCGTTGATGGTATCGGCCACCGACTATGCGGATGCGTTGCGTATCCTGAACTCTAGCCAGGCGGTGTTTAAATCTCAGGGATCGATGTGCGAGCCTGCCACGCATCGGCGCTGGGCATCGGAGATTCTGGAACGTGCTCAGGTCTATGGCATCGCGTCAGAGCAGAATCAGGGGCCGCGCTTTATTGCAGCAACGCATAACCATTGAGGCGATGTTGATAGAGGGTAGAGCGTTGCGATATTCCGTTCTGCTTGGGGGAACATCCGGTATTTTCTCTGGTTTATCTCTCGTTGAAAATTTGTCTGTTAGAGTGAGAAATATTAAAGTTTTGCATAGGGATGCAGAGGGCGTGCTTAGCCGCTGCCATCCTTATTGTCTGCCCATGCTCAGAAACGATGGTGGCGCTATGATTACCCAGCGTTAAGGGCTGCGGTATGATAGTTCGTTAATTAACAGTAGTTAGCATGAGAGAGTCATCTAGAAAAATGCCAGTGAACACGCTTATTTTTCAGCCCATACGATCATTATTCTGGCATGCAGGGTGTGATTCTCTATGCAACTAAGCACCCGTCAGGTACGTGTTTTCCAGCTCGCCAATATCCTGGGAACGGGGAAGCCCGTTGCCGCCGCACAGATCATCGCCGCGCTTGATTGCTCGGAACCTACGTTGACCCGTGTACTGAAGGAGCTGAGAAACACGTATTCCGCTGAGATAAAATACAGCAAAGCACTACACGCTTATCATATGGTTCAGCCCGGCCAGCTCGATAAAAAAACGTTACGTCGTATGGCGGAAGCGCTGTCATCTAACGCCGCGTTTAAAGAAGAAACGGTGAGTCGGGTTTTTCTGGATAAAGAAAAAAAGAAAGCGGTTTCTCTGTCATTAAGGATGTCTATCTTGCGTAAGATCGACACGCTTGCAAGCCTGAAAGAGGTGACGCGTAGCGAAGCAGTGGAAATGCTGATCGATAAATGTGCGAATGAGTTGATTCGCGCTTCCTCGCCGTCAAAAAAATAACTCACATTATGCTGGCCTCTCTCGCCCGTGCCTTTCTCTGTATCTCATTCTCTTCCCTCAAGTTAACCGGTTGACGATGCGTGTTTTTTGTTGAGATAACGACCAGATTGATTATGATGTCTCAATCGTATTATTCATAAAATTAATGGATTGATGATATGCGAAGACTACCGGTCTATTTGTTACTCGATACCTCAGGCTCAATGCATGGTGAGCCAATTGAAGCCGTGAAGAACGGGGTACAGACACTCCTCACGACGCTACGCCAAGACCCTTATGCGCTGGAAACGGCCTATGTTTCCGTCATTACCTTTGATACCTCTGCCCGCCAAGCGGTACCGCTAACCGATCTGCTTAATTTCAAATCCCCCGATCTGGTTGCCAGTGGCACGACTGCGCTGGGTGAGGCGTTATCACTGGTAGCACAGGCTATTGGGAGTGAGGTTAGGAAAACCACGGCGGAAACTAAAGGAGATTGGCGTCCGCTGGTCTTCATCATGACGGACGGCGCACCGACGGATGACTGGCGTAAAGGTGTTGCTGATTTTAAATCGGCACGTACTGGCGTTGTGGTTGCTTGTGCTGCTGGGCAGGTAGCAGAAACGAAAGTACTACAGGAAATTACTGAGATAGTCCTACGACTTGATACCGCGGATTCGAATTCCATTAAGGCTTTTTTCAAGTGGGTATCGGCGAGCATCTCGGTTGGAAGTCAAAAAGTAGAATCTGGTAAAAAAGAAGTTATCGGTCTTGACGATCTTCCGCCGCCGCCGCCAGAAGTGAATGTCGTGCTCTAAGTGAATATAGTGCTCTAACAGAAAAAACAAGGAGACTGTATGTCAGTCAGTTTGCGTAAAGGACAAAGTGTTAGCCTCAAGAAGAATGAATTCGATCTCTCCTCTGTGACCATCGGTCTAGGCTGGGACATCAGTGAAGAGAAAAAAGGATTCCTCGGGGGAATCTTTAGCAAAAAAACAGAAGATGAGTACGATCTCGATGTGGTTGCCTTCCTGTGTAACGCCGAAGGGAAAGTGGTCGATTTGGGGAAAATCGAAGAGGGTCGGCCAACGTTAGATAACGGGGATGTGATCTTTTTTAATAACCAGCGACATCATTCAGGGCAAATCTGGTTAACTGGCGACAACCGCACCGGCGCGGGAGATGGCGATGATGAGCAGATTATTGCCAACTTGAATACGCTGGATGCCAGATACGAAAAGATCGTCTTTATTGTCCAGATCTACAATGGTCGGGAACTGCAACAGCACTTTGGCAAAGTACAGAATGCCTTTATCCGCGCCGTGGATGCTAAAAATATCGAAATGGCGCGTTTTGACCTATCTGGCGGGCCTGCATTTAACCAAAAATTCTCCATGGTGTTTGCTGAACTGGTACGTGAAGGGACGGGCTGGAAACTTAGCGCGATTGGCGAACCTTCCGATTCAGATTCCTTTATCACGCATTTAAAGAGCTACCTGTAAATGAGACGTCTACCGGTTTATCTCTTGATTGATACGTCAGGCTCCATGCGTGGTGAGTCCATTCATGCGGTCAATGTGGGGATCCAGGCGATGCTAAGCGCGTTGCGTCAGGATCCTTATGCGTTAGAAAGTGTCTATATCTCAATCATCACATACGATAATGAAGCGCGAGAGTTTATCCCGTTGACGCCGCTGGAAGATTTCCAGTTTACCGATATTGTGGTGCCTAGCGCGGGTGGAACGTTTACGGGTGCGGCCCTTGAGTGCCTGATTCAGTCAGTCGATCGCGATATCAAACGTTCCGATGGCGATCAGAAAGGCGACTGGCGGCCTCTGGTGTTCCTCATGACCGACGGCAGTCCCTCTGACGCCTATGCGTACGATGAGGCAGTGAAAGAAATCAAAAAACGTGCTTTTGGTTCGATCATTGCCTGTGCCGTTGGGCCGAAAGCCAAGCATGAACACCTTAAACAATTGACCAGCCAAGTGGTGGCGTTAGAAACGCTGGACTCTACGGCGTTTGCCGGTTTCTTCAAATGGGTTTCGGCGAGTGTTGCATCAGGTAGCGCTAGCTCCGGTGTCAATGCGGGTCAGGATAACCTGCCGCCACCCCCTCCCGAAATACAGCTGGTTCTGTGACACCAAGGCAGGGCTCCCAACAGGGCTCTGCCTTTATTTTATCAATATTGAACCCAGAGAAGCGCTTACCGCAAAGGCTATTCTGAATAAAAGCGATTCGCTTAATAAAGGTGTCTGTGATGAGACGACTACCCATTTTCTTCGTTCTCGACTGCTCGGAGTCGATGATCGGAGATAATCTGAAGAAAATGAACGATGGCCTCCAGACTATCGTCAGCGATCTGAAAAAAGACCCTCACGCCCTCGAAACCGCATGGATTTCTGTCATTGCTTTTGCTGGTGTGGCGCAAACCATCGTCCCCCTTGTGGAAGTAGTGTCATTTTATCCACCGCGTCTGCCGTTAGGTGGTGGCACTAGCCTCGGGGCGGCGATGCGGGAATTGACTAAACAGATCGATGAGCAAGTCAGAAAGACGACGCAAGAGCGTAAAGGTGATTGGAAACCGGTGGTCTATTTACTGACCGATGGTCGCCCGACAGATGATATCACCCCAGAGATTACACGTTGGAAAACACACTACGCCAGTAAGGTTAACCTGATTGCGATTGGCTTAGGGGCTTCTGCCGACTTAAGTACGCTGCGCCAGCTCACCGAAAATGTCTTGTTGTTTACTGATGCACAGGAAGGGGATTTCACCCGCTTTATTAAATGGATAACGGCCTCTGTTACCGCACATAGCCGTAGTGTCGGAGAGGAGACACCGCCGCTGTTGCCGACGACGGGATCTATTGTTCGGCTGGCCAAGGATGAGGTGGCGAGGGCTTATGATGAGAACTGTGTGATCCTCGTCGGCCGCTGCAATAAATCACGTCGTCCCTATCTGATGAAATATGAGCGCCCCAACGTCAATCTGTCTTCCCTCAATTTTAAGCTCAATATCAACGGGTTTAATTTGGCAGGCTGTTTCCCTATTGATGAAGATTATTTTGCCTGGAGTGATGCCTCCGCCTCTGCGCTACAGGTGAATACAAGCGAATTACACGGTGCGCCGGGTTGTCCCCATTGTGGTAATGCCAGTGCCTTCGCGATGTGTTCCTGTGGAAAGCTATTGTGTATCAACGGGCCAGAAACCGTGATATGCCCATGGTGCGATAATAACATTAGCTTTAGTGAAAATGGCGGTGTGGAAGATTTTGATGTTAACCGTGGGAGAGGCTAATGGATCATGATGTCAGTCTGAATCGCCAGATATTCACGCTTATTCTACAACAGGCAGGAAAAACGCTTCCCGAAGCCGAACATCACGTCTGGGACGACGATACTGAGTTATGCCTACAGTTAGAAAAACTGCGTGAACAGGTGATGCTCAAGGCTGAAGGAACGCCGCCAACTAGCGCCGCAACGCTACCCGATGTGGTAACCGCATCTGGGCCGGATGATACGCTTCCGTCTGAGATCATCGTGCTGGAGAGCGTTGAGCCGGTATCGACCAGCGGTGTAGAATCGACAGAGCAGGAGAACGTGGAAAAAGCACAGTGGGAAACGATGCCATTTACGGAATTGAATGCCACGCAAAATAATCTGAGTGGTGCAGATATGCTAAAACCTGGACAGATCCCAACGTCGAACCAGCGCCAGAACGCGGCTCCCACGACGCGTGCGCCACAGGCAAAAGTTAACATCGCCAATGCGCGTGTCGGTACGCCATTTAACGCGCCTATTGAAATTATCCTCGATAACGGGATCCAGCCTGATATACAGGACGTGATTTTTGGCGAAGCGATCGGACTGCATTTCGACCGAGACACGACGTCGCTGGTGGGAACGCCGACCCAAAGTGGCGATCGGGAAATCACCCTCCACTGGTCATGTGGAGCCGCGCTAACAGGGACAACAACGGTGCTCTTGATCGTGAATCCCGATCCGCGCAGCCTATGGAAAATTATCGATCCTCCAGCGGACGATCGTTATTTTAAAGCGAATGTCGCGCACCAACTGATCCGTCAACCAGGCGTTAATATCGTTGCTGCTAGCCGCCGAGGGCGTTCACACGAACACGTTGGCACTTTTCGTGATGATGATTATTTTATCGCTCACGATAATGACAGCGGCTGGAGCATCCTGCTGGTTGCTGATGGCGCTGGGAGTGCCAAAAATTCTCGTGAAGGGTCGCGGCTGGTCACAGAGGAGGTTGGCGGCTATTTAGCACGGCAGATGGCGGAAGAATCGGCCGCATGGCTAAAGCCTGAGATTTCCCAGTGGACGTCGGAAGGCCAGAAAGAGATTTTCACCTTCTTCAGCAGACAGTTTCATAAGGCGGCACAGCTTGCGGTACATAAGCTCGACGGCGAATCGATAGAAACCGGTGAACATGTCAAATCTTACTCCACCACGCTGCTCGCGACGGTATCGTTGCGCACTGCGGATGGGCTGTTTGCTGCCTCATTCTGGCTGGGAGATGGGGCTATTGCCGCCTACGGCCCGGTGGGCAAAGTTCGTCTATTAGGCAAGCCAGATAGTGGTGAATATGCAGGGCAAACCCGTTTTTTGGATCAGAATGCCGTACAGGATCCCCAGTTTAGCGAGCGAGTCATTATCGGCAAATGGAGCGATATTTCGCACCTGATCCTGATGACCGATGGGGTGTCCGATCCGTATTTTGAAACCGATAACGGGCTAAAAAATCCGGAAAAATGGGATGCGCTGGTCGCCGATATTGCCCCCTGTCTGAATGATAGCGAACAGGCGGCAGAACAATTGGCTGAGTGGCTAAACTTTTTCTCGCCCGGAAACCATGATGACCGGACGATCGTCGTGGCATGGTGAGTCTCAGAAATGGATTGCTGGTGATAATCAATGACTAATATTATTAGTTGTACTACCCGAGACGGTGAGCTTGTCCAATACGTTGACGAAATCATCGGTTCGGGTTCGATGAAGGATGTCTATTTTTCCCCTGATAAGACCTACGTGGTGGCTTTCTACAAAAAGCCCCAGAATGAGCAGGCGAAAGAACGGATCGCGATGATCACCGGCCGCTATCGGCAAAGTATTTTTGAGCAAGCGGGGGGCGACTACTGGCAAGACCTGTTCTGCTGGCCGACCAGCGTGGTTGAGCATCAGGGGCGGATAGGGATTGTGGTGCCAACCTACCACAGCCACTTTTTCTTTAAGTATGGTTCTAAGAATGATGATTTTCTTGGTATCAAGGGGCGGGAAAAAGAAGGGAAATGGTTCGCCAGTGCGAATAACCAGAATAAATTCCTCGATCCGCGTGAGCGCGGCAACCTGCTCAATTATCTGAAAGTCTGCCTGTTGTTGACCCGTGCGGTACGGCGCATGCACGCAGCGGGTTTGTGTCATAGCGATCTGAGTTATAAGAATGTGCTGGTGGATCCTGAGGCTGGGCATGCCTGCGTGATCGATATCGATGGTTTGGTGGTACCGGGGAAATACCCGCCGGACGTTGTCGGCACGCCGGACTTTATCGCCCCTGAAGTCGTGAAAACGACCCATCTGGCGAAAGAGGATGCCAATCGGATCTTACCGAGCATCAGCACCGATCGCCACGCGCTGTCAGTATTAATCTACATGTATCTGTTTTACCGACACCCGCTACGGGGCGGTAAAATTCATGACATGGATGATGAAATGCGGGACGAATCCCTGTCTATGGGGGAAAAGGCTTTGTTTATCGAGCACCCGACAGACCGCAGCAATGCGGTTAAGCTCAGCCAGGTTAGCCCATCATCCTTACCGTGGGCAGATACGGATAAGATCCCCTATACCGTTCTCGGGCCTTATCTTACGCCTCTTTTTGATAAAGCCTTTATTACCGGTTTGCATGAGCCAACCAAGCGCCCAACGGCCGACGAGTGGGAAACGGCACTGGTGAAAACGGTCGATCTCATCCAGCCGTGCCAGAATGTAGCCTGTGAACAGAAATGGTATGTGTTTTCAGGTAAAACGCAGCCCTCATGCCCTTACTGTGGCACGCCGTATAAAGGAAAACTGCCGATACTCAATCTGTATTCTTCGCGTAAAACGGGAAGCTATCGTCCAGACGACCACCGTCTGATGGTATGGAATGGTCAGTCCTTGTATGCCTGGCACGTGAACCGGTTAATTGCCCCCAACGAGCGCACGACACCAGAACAAAAGAAGCGTGTTGGCTATTTCGTGTTTCATAATGACCAATGGTGGCTGGTTAATGAAGGCATTGAGGAATTGATGTCGTTACCCGACAAAAAGAAGGTTGCCATCGGAGATAAACTGGCGTTGACGGACGGTGCCCAGTTTGTTCTTTCCACCCAAGAGGGGGGAAGGCTGGTGGTAGTTCAGTTGGTCACAAATTAACACGGCACTATTCTAACAGAGAACATGAGCTAACAGAGGACATGACGCCATGGGCAGCGTTCGGCGGAGTGTTTTCCGGTATCGCTGCCCTTGTGCGTCTCTGTTGATAAACGCAAGGGCAGGAATGGGGCTTACTTCATGCTGGCGGCGAGGGTATCGACGTTGTGCTTAAACGCCGCCGTGTAAGTTGACGCGGGGCCGGATGCATCGGTCAGCGCTTCCGGGTACAGTTCACCGCCGGGCTGCGCGCCGCTGGCCGTCGCGATTTGCTTCACCAGACGTCCATCGGTCTGGTTTTCAATGAAGTAGCTTTTCACCTTCTCTTTTTTGATTTGCTTAATCAGCGAGGCCACTTTTTTGCTGCTGGCTTCTGACTCAGTAGAGTAGCCCACTGGCGACAGGAACGTCACGCCGTAGGCCTGGCCGAAATAGCCGAACGCGTCATGGCTGGTCAGCACTTTACGTTTTTCTGGCGGAATGTCGGCGAACGTTTTCTTCGCATAGCTATCCAGTCCCTGTAGCTGTTTGATATAGGTGTCACCCTGCTGACGATAGTAATCGGCATTGGTTGGATCGGCTTTTACCAGCGCATTGACGATGTTGTGCGCGTAGACCACGCCGTTGCTCATGCTGTTCCAAGCGTGAGGGTCGGTTTCGGTTTTCCCATCTTCCACCATCGAGCGTGTTTCAATTCCGTTTGATGCCGTGATGACCTCACCACGGTAGCCGGAAGCGGTGACCAACCGGTCGATCCACCCTTCCAGACCCAGCCCGTTAACGAAAACCAGATCGGCTTTAGCCAGCGTTTTGCTGTCTTTCGGAGACGGTTCAAACTCATGGGGATCGCCATTGGGCTTCACCAGATCGGTCACGGTAACGCGATCGCCGCCGATGTGGCTGACCATATCGCCGAGTACGGAAAAGCTGGCGACAACATCAAGATTCTTTGCCATCGCCAGTGGGCTAAGCAGCAGGCCGGATAAAGCAATAGCTAACAGTGAACGTTTCATTTTTCCCTCACAGACAGTTGCAGATAACGAGATTCATCGGTCACCGACGCAGGCGTAACAGCCCACCGTTGTGACCAACGCAGACCGAGAAACAAAAAAACAGCGTAATCGTCAGAATGATGGCAGGCCCGGCAGGCAGCTCTGCATAGTAGGACCACAGCAGCCCGATCAGGCTGGCGAGCATCCCTTGCAGCACCGCAATACCGAGCATGACGGGCAGGCGCTGCGTCCAGAAGCGGGCGCTGGCGGCAGGCAGCATCATCATGCCGACCGTCATTAGCGTGCCTAGCAGTTGGAATCCTGCGACCAGATTCAACACCACCAGCGACAGAAACAGACCGTGGATTAACGCCCGATAGCGCCCTGAACTGATGCGCAGGAAGGTCACGTCAAACGATTCAATCACCAGCGCCCGATAGATCACCGCCAGCACCAGCAAGGAGGTCGATCCGATCAGCGCAATATCGATCAGCGCGGCGCGATCCACCGCCAGAATCGATCCGAACAGCACATGCAGCAGATCGACGCTGGAACCGCGCAGTGACACCAGCGTGACGCCGAGCGCCAGCGAGCCGAGGTAAAATCCGGCAAAGCTGGCGTCCTCTTTCAATTCCGTGTGGCGGGTGACGAATCCGGAGAGCATGGCGACAGACAGACCGGCGATAAAACCGCCGATCCCCATCGCCAGCAGCGACATCCCGGAGATGAGGTAGCCGATGGCGACGCCGGGTAAGACCGCGTGCGACAGCGCATCACCAATCAGGCTCATGCGCCGCAACAGCAGGAAACAGCCCAGCGGTGCGGCACTCAGCGTGATGACCAGACAGCCGACCAGCGCACGACGCATAAAACCGAATTCGGCAAAAGGAGAAGTAATCAGGTGAAATAGCATCATGACGTGACGATCCTGAGCGTTGGCGTATCGCTGTCGGCCTTGCGCAGGCTATGTAATATGGGTTGGGCATCTCCCCAGCGGTGGCCGTCTGGGGTGAGGTGTAAGATAGTCGGGAAGTGCTGCCCGACTACTTCCAGATCGTGCAATACGGCCAGAATGGTTCTGCCTTCGGCGTGAAGCTGTTCGATAATCTGCAAGAGCGTTTGCGTGGTCTGGCTATCGACGCCGGTAAAAGGCTCATCCAGCAGAATGATGGGAGCCTGTGTCAGCAGCAGTCGCGCGAAGAGCACACGCTGTAGCTGCCCGCCGGACAGGACGCCAATATGCCGATCGGCGAAGTCCGTCATGGAGACAGCGTCGAGCGCATCGATCGCTTTACTGTGCCAGTTGGCGTTAATACTCCGCAGCAAGCCGCGATGGGGCAGCGACCCCATGAGCACCAGATCGCGCACGCTGATAGGAAACTGCCGATCAAATTCGGATAGCTGGGGTAAATAGCCAATAGCGTTATTGTTGCTGCCGTTACCGAGGCTGAACGAACCGGAAAGTGGCGGCAGCAGACCCACCAGCGTTTTCAGTAGCGTAGATTTTCCGCTGCCGTTCGCGCCGATAATCGCCGTCAGCGAACCCTGATGAAAGCATCCGCTGAGCGTCGCGAGCGGTGGCTGATGACGATAGCCAAAGGCCAGTTCCTGTAGAGCAATCATGGCAACATCACCGCCCACCCAACCAATAGCCACAACAGCACCAACAGCAGGGAAACCAGTAACACGCGCTTGAACGCGGAGAGAGAGTAAAAACTTGTCATTATCATCAGTAAAAAGCTAAATTGTTATATTATAACATATCACTTTTTGGCGATGACGACAGAGGGAATAGGTAAAAAATTATGTAAGCCGATTAGGGGGAGGGGTGTGATTGATGAGGCAGGGGGGCACTATTTCGTGCGCGTCGAACACTGTTATCTTCATGCTACGTCGTAGCACGCGCCCGACATAGGGGGCTACGCCAGCCCCCTATGAACCCCGGCTTTTGGCGGAAATTATGCCGCTAACGCGGTGCCTTCGGTGCCCATGCCCGCTTTTCGAGCCGCCAGTGACGCGTTCCCGACGCGGCACTGGCTTTCGCGGCATCCATGCCGCTCACTCGGCGTTCATGTTCACCTCAGCATAATTTTTTACGCCGTGAAGAGAAGACCCGTGAGCAATATGAGTTGGCTCAGTTTTTATCTTCAGCGTGGCGTACGAAGCCTCCCCCGAAAGAGAAAATCTTATACTGTTAAAAAATTCCCCTGCATATCAACCACAAAGCGAGTAGCAGGCTCATCGTTGATGTAACCGGCTAGGATTTTCAGCATCAGGCCGAAGCGGTATTGCAGGCTGTCCTGCGGTAGCGTGGTCGTTGGCGTGTAGGCTGCCAGCAGTGCGCGGTACTGTTTCACCCGCGCAGTTGGAATATCCTGCCAGGCGAGATCGCTGCCGTTGCGCAGGCAATACCAGTCTGTCACCAGGGTGAGCAGCGAAATATCCTGTAACCCTTCGGTGCCTGCAACCACAGTCGGTTTGCGCTCGGCGGCGTCGGGCAGCGTTTTGGCGCTGAGCGGTTCCTGTTGTTGTGCGATCCACAGCAGATCGGCGCAGTTCAGCGTAGTGATGAGGGGCGATAAATCTTCCGGCCAGTCTTTCACCAGAAAACGCTGGCGCACCAGTAGCGCCAGATGATGGTGCAGGAAGTCGTAATAATCGCGGCTTTTCAGGATGTCACCCAGCGGTTCACCGGTGCGATCCAACTCTTTCTGATAAAACGGGAACAGGTGGTTGAACTGCGGCACATTGCGCAGCACCAGCGTATCAATGTCCACCCGGTCGTTATGTAGCGTCGCCAGCTTCATCGCGGGCGGGTAAGCGGCTAGCGATGGCACGGCAACATTTACCAGCGTCCCCTGTGAACCGCGATACACGCCAGTGTCGTTAACGTGCAGGTGGCCGCTGAAATGCAGACGGATTCCGGCTGCCAGCGCCTGTTCGGCGACCTCCGGCCGCGGCGTGCGTTTAATGAAGCTGTTGCTGCCAAAGAGCTGTTTTTCATCTTCTACCGTGCCGTCGAGAAAATCGACCAGCGGATAGTGCGAGAACACCAGCAGCTTCTTGTTCTGCGCTTTCGCCCGTTGCACTACCGATTTCACCCACGGCAGCATGAACGGCTTTTCCGTCAACAAGGCATTCCAGCCCGTGTCGCTGCTGGTGGAGTAGCCTTTGATCTCCTCACGTTTTTCCGGGCCGTTTTTAACCTGATACACGTTGGCATCAATGGAAAGCAGCCACAGTCCGGCTTCCGGCTCCACCAGATAGGAGGCGTCTACGATGTTCCACTGTTTGCTGCCGTCCGGCGAACGGGCGAGATACTGACGCTGACTGAGTTCATCGCTGTCACCAAACGGCGTTTCCCAGTGCAGAAAATCGTCGCGTTTAAAGAAACCAAACGGCTTCATCAGCGGCAGGCCACGTTCATAGCCGAGTGCCTGCATTTTGGCTGTGACAATCAACGATTTTGCATCACCGAGTTTGACGTCGGATTTACTGCTCAGCATGGTGCTGCTGCCGTCGGCATTGAGCATTCTCTCCGAGGAATCATCCCCCTGCGGGCGATTAACATCGTGGTTGCCTGGCGTGGCGAAGAAGCGCATACCGTGACGCTGCTCATACTGCGTCAGGATAGCGGCAATACCTTCAACGGTGGGCTGTTGGCCATCATCAGAATAATCGCCGGACAGCACGACGTATTTCACCTGCTGTTTTGCCAGTTCGTCGAGCGCCGCCAGCAGCGCAAAGTAGGGTTCGTTGAAGATACGGGTCGAATTCACCGAATCTTTCAGTGTACGAATGGTCAGCTTCTTTCCCGTCTGCGCATCAGGCAGGCCGTCAAAATCGTAGTTGCCGTAGATATTGTGGACGTGGACATCCGAAATAATGGCAATACGCAGCGGTCCGGCGGGTGCTGCCGATTCGCCGTTAGCGTGGAAAAAGCCGCCAGCCAGCGTAATGGCGCTGCCTGCACCGAGCTTGACGAAAGTTCTGCGAGTGAGTGATTCCATGACTATCTCCATAGGCGGGGTTGCTGGTCGAACCCAAAGGACTAGCGGTATAGCGCATAATCATGACAGGCTATCAATCGTGCGCCGTCGAGTGCATCACCCATCGGGGCGGCGAGTTGGGATTGCCACTCGTCCGGTAGCCACGGACGAATATGTAAGCCGATGCTGCCCATGAGCGACAGGCGGGGAGGCGTATGGCGTGCTACGGCGGCCAACAGCAGGCCGATTTCGCTAGCCGTCTGCGCCAGTAGCGCGTGAGAAACGGTATCGTCCTGCTGAGCGCAGTCAAATACGTGGCGGGCGAACTGCGCATAGTCGCCCGGTTTCGCCTGCTGGCTAAACGTCTGTAGCGCGTCGAGCGTATTCGCGGCTTGCGTGGGCGCTACACGGGCGGAAAAGAAATCGTCGATGCGCTGACTGAGCGCAGACGGCGCGCACCAGCCTTGCAGCACATCATAGGTATGTTGCAGCGCCGCTAGGCCAAGCCGTGCGCCGCTGCCCTGATCGGAAATCGGGAATTCATGGCCGCCGTAGGCGGTAATCGTTTGATTCTGCCACGCCAGCCCGCAGGAACCCGTGCCGGCAATCACTACGCCCGCATCTTTCCCTTGGTTGACTGCCAGGCAGGCGCCCAACGCATCGGTATTGAGTACCTGAGCGGCGTAAGGATGCGGCAGTGCAAGAAAGGCATCATAGGCGGCGCGGTGTTCTGCGCTGGCGAGTGCCAGCCCGACTTTCAGCCGGGATACGTCATCCGGTGATAGTCCGCTGTGCTTCAACGCCTGTGCGATGGCGTCGTCCACCGACTGGCGTACGTTCTCCACGCCGAGCAGCAGGTTGGCGCGACCGCCGTGTCCCTGTCCGAGCGGCGTGCCATCCGCCTGATAAATGCGTGCCCGACAGCCTGTTCCGCCGCCATCCACACCGGCATAGAGCCATGTTGTCATGATGCGCGTGCTCCAGAATCCAGATAGGGAAGGCAGGCAACCGCCAGATCGCCGCTGAGACTGACGGTTTCAGTCTGCGAGTCCGGCAGACTGGTGAGCAGCAGGGTCAGCTCGCCCGCGCAGCGGGCCAGCAGTTGCACCGCCAGCGCATCCTGCGGGTGCGCCAACACAATTTGCCCTAGCGTGCTGTAGTCTGCGGCCTGCGCCTGTTTTGACCAGTCGATCACCCGATCGATATGCTTATCGAAGTGCAGGAACAGTGCTTCACTGAGTGGCGTCAGTGGGGTGATGCCCTCAACAGCCTGAAGCATCTCTTGCACCGCCCACAGCCCCAGCCGCGACAGGCTGGCTGGGTTGCCGATGGGAAAGCTCTCGCCGCCGCGACAGGTCAGGAGGCCGTCATGCCAGTGCAGCAGCCGGGTAAAACCGCCGGTGACCAGCAGATAGCGGCTTTGCCCCGGCCAGCGCTGTTCACACAACGTGCTCTCCTGCGCCCGATCAAAGGGGCGATCGCCATCAATGCCGATCTCCCTCAGTTGCCCTTTCACGGTGTGTTTTTCCGCTGTTGTTGATTGGTCGCGATCGTTTCGTTGAGGCGCTTCACATCGTTGGACGTCAGGCGCAGATACTCATCAAACGACACCTGATCGTTCAGATATTGGGTAAAGCGCGTCAGGATGATGGGGTACAGTTCGTTCGCGCCCAGACTTTCCATGCGTTCCCAATCAAAGACGTAAGACGGGATCTTTTTGATCTCTTCACGCGCGGTGTTCAGGCCGTCGATCACGTGCTTATCTTTGGTCTGGTAGTGCAGATCGGCAATATCTGCGCCGACGATGATATTGAAGCGCTCGGCGATCTCACGTTGCAGCGGCTCACTGCCCAGCCACTCCATGAATTCGGCGACTTCCTGCGGGTGTTTGGTGGTGGTGAACGGCATGATGAAGGTCGCGCCGCCCATCGAAATACACTTCTCTTTGCAAGGCGCAGGCAGCACTTTCCAGTCAAAACCGTCGCCAATCTGCTTACTGAACTGGTTCAACAGCCAGTTGCCGGAGAAGTAGGTCACGATGTTGCCGTTCACGAAATCGTCCGCCATGCTCTTGTACTGGCCGCCGCCCGCCGCGCCCCACATTTCACGCGGGAACACGCCTTCGTCCGACCAGCGCTTCAGATCTTTAATCCACTGCTGTGCTGCCGCATCCGGGAAGTTGATCAGCCCGTTTTTATCGTAACGTGCGCCATAGGAGTAGGCAGGGCCGGAGAAGCGAAAACCGCTGCGGTCGATGGTAAAGGGAATATGCACGCCGGTTTTTTCTGCGACTAGCTTCGAGGCTTTCATCAAATCATCAATCGTGTAGCCCGGCTGCGGTAGCGGAACGCCCGCCTGCTCAAACAGCGTCACGTTAACGAACGGCAGGTCGGCGGTCCAGGAAGCGACAAAGCCCGGCAGCGCATCGGCTTTATGCACGCCTTTCACGCGCATGATCTTTTCGATACCGGCGCTGTAGCGTTTCTCAAATGCAGCGGGATCTTTCAAGTAGGGACGTAAATCCAGCGTATAGCCGAGCAGCCCCATTTGCGTGGTTTTAGCAATATCGGGGCCTAAGCCCGCAGCCAACTGCATCGGCAACTGTGTTTGCAGCGCGTTATAGCCAGTGCTGACGAAATTCACATCAATGCGTTCATTACTTTGAGAGAAGGATTTAACTTTCTGCTCCATGAAATGCACTAATTCGGGATCGTCGTCACTATATAAAAATGTTATTTGCGTTTTGGCGGCTAACGCGCTGTTGCCGAATAACCCCAGTGCAAGGGCGGAAAAAAATAACGCGGTGTTGGGACGTATCATAAACATCTCCACATCATAGGTTTGATTTAATGGCGCAAATACCCAAGCGTTGGCGACGGGTTTTATGCTCGTCATACTTCAAGTTGCATGTGCGTTGGCCGCGCTCAGTCACCCGAATCACTTACTTATGTAAGCTCATCGGGATTCCTTCTCTTGCCGCCTTCCTGAAACTCGAATTATTTAGAGCATATTTTCTTTTGGCGATTTATTTCATTTTTTATTAATGCAAATTTGCATTAATTTGTCATTTTCATTATGCAATCATGGACAGAACCCTGATTGATTTATGTGAAGCAGGTTAAAGATATTTTAAATGTTGATTTAAATAAAGCATTTTTGTGATATTAATCACATATATAAACGCGATAATCTTATTTATTAATGCGAAATGTCAATAAATGAATGCAAATGACAATTTAATGCAAATTTGCATTCTAATTGCGATATCAAAGTGCAGGGAATGACCCGCTGCCCTAAATATTGGCAGGGTGTGCACAGCGAAAGTGCAAATAAGTGCCGCCATACATTTTCGTTATTTTATTTTTCAACGCCGTAAACAGGATTCCGTATGAATATCGGTTGGAAATTAAAGAAGAACGGCGTCATTAATCGGTTTCTCATCACCGAGTTGACGGAGAAACGTTATTTCGCCGAGCCGGATACGCTGCCGGATAAGGTGAATTACCGCTTTATTAACGGCTTTGTCGATGTCGGTGTTTTACCCTGCCGCGTGCGCTTTTTGCAGGAAGAGGCAAAGCGCGAAGTGACGTTACCCGAAAATCTTCATTTCCCGCTGATGTGGAGCGGCGGCGATGAAAGTCGCAGCGTGAATTTCAGCGATTTCTGGCCGTGTCCGGTTCACGTTCAGCGCTTTGCTCGCTGCGCGATCCACAGCGACAGCGTGCAGGTTGCACCGTTTACGCTCAGCACCTGCGGCGGCGTCACGCTGTGGCTGAACGGCGAACAGGTTACCCGCTTTACGCCGTTTACCCGCAACACCGAGCAAACCTGTGCGATTTCGCTGTCGTTGAGAGCGGGGCTGAACACGCTGGTGGTGCACAGCGAAGAGCTGTGCGAGCGTGATACTGACTACCTGTTTAGCCTGTGCTATCAGGGGGAAGACACGCTCTTCTGGCAGCTTGATGAAGACGCGGCGCTCAGCGAACAGCTGACCGCGCTGGATGGCTGGGTGAACGGGCTGACGCTGGAGAATAACCTGATCCAACCGCCCGTACTGGTGCTGAATAGCTTACAACCGCTGTCGGAAACGGTGACGATGGCACACCGATTGGTTGGCAACGTCAACGAGTCCGTTCCTGCGTGGCAGCAGCAACACACGCTGCCAGCCGGCAATCTGGGCTGGCAGGTGGATTTACCCGAAATCTTGGTTGGCTATTACGATCTGGTCTGCGCCGCGACCTGCAACGGCATTACGCTGACGCGCACCCTCAGCTTTGGGCGCTTGCCTGAACAAACGATGCCTGCGTTGCCGACATTAGCGGCGCGGCGTGAAGCGGTACTGCGCCATACCGCGTTACACGGTTTTGAGCGCCTCGGTCGGCTGCTGGCGATTGTCGAAACCGGTGAGGGCAACGATGCCGCTGCGCCGATTCTCAATAGCGCATTGCAGAAAATCAGCCGTCGTGAAGACTGTGCCGATTTCCAACTGGTGCCGCTGATTTGGCTGTGGCAGCGCTATCAGGGACAGCAGTTGCCGCCGCAGGACTGGCGGCGCGTGCGCAGCGCGATTCTCGGTTTCCGCTACTGGATTGATGAGCCGGGCAACGACACCATGTGGTTCTGGAGCGAAAACCACTGCCTGTGCTTCCACGTTGCGCAGTATCTGGCCGGACAAAACTTCCCTGATGACACCTTTCCGTGCAGCGGTCGTCGCGGGCTGGAGCAGAAGACGATAGCTCACGAACGCCTGACGCGCTGGTTCGATTCCATTCTGGAACACGGGCTGGTGGAGTGGAATTCGGCAGCCTATTACCCCATCGATCTGATCGGGCTAGTCGCGCTGTACGAACTGGCTCAGGACGCCGATCTGCGCGAGAAATCCCGCGTGGTGATCGACCGCATCATGCTGATGACGGCGTGGGTGCATCAGAACGGCGTCGCGGTTGGCACGATGGGGCGCGCCTACGATAAAGAGCTGCGTTCCGGCATGTTGACCGAGCTGTCCGGCCTGTGTGCGCTGATGTGGGGCGAGGGCTGGCTGATTCCGCACTGCGCCGCGCTGCCGCTGCTGTGCCTGAGCGACTATCAGCCACCGGAAGCGACGAATCAGATTGCACACTGGTCACTGCCGCACGGTGCAGAAGCGCGCTGGGTACAGGGGCTGAACCGCAGCGCTCGCATCATCGCCTGGAAGCAGCGCGACGTCGCCTTTTCTTCCGTTTTCGATCATCACCCCGGCGAGCATGGGCACCAGCAGCATCTGCTGGATGTGCGGCTGGGAACGCACTATGCCGCCCGCCTGTGGGTGAACCACCCCGGCGAAGATCGCCCCGACGGCGTACACCGTCCTTCTTACTGGGCGGGAAACGGGCGTTTGCCGCACCTGATGCAACATCGTAATCGCGCGCTGATGGTGTTCGATCTGCAACAGGATATCCGCCCGTGGACGCACCTTTATCTGCCGCAAACCGCACTGGATGACGTCATCGTTGAAGACGTCTGGTGCTTTGTGCGCGGTGGCAACGGCTATGCTGCCTTCCATAATCCTGCCGGATTACAGCCGTTTGCGACCGCAGGCCAGCAGGCGGAAGGCGAACTGCGGGCGTATGGCGAACAGAACGTCTGGTTCGTTGCCGTGGACAGCGGCGATGGGGCAGAGGGATTTGCCGCGTTTGCTGACCGCTTCCGAGGGCGTTCGCTGATACAGGACAGCGACGGTGTGCGTATCGACGATCCCGATTATGGCGAACTGGCCTTTAGCTATGCGGCAGGATTCAGCGTGGCGCAGCAGCCTTTCCTTTTCCCCGACGATGTCCCGGTCGTCCCGCAGTTCAACACAGGAAACCCATGACATGCAGACAGGTTCACTTAACCGACAACAAACCGAAGTGCTGCTGGCGCAGGTGGCGCGGGCGTTTTGCCGCCTGAAGGCTATCGACAGCGTGACGCAGGACGATGCGCCGGATGCTGGGCTGACAATTCAATTTGAAGAGTGGGATTGGGAAGTTGGCGTCGGGCTGTACGGTTTTTGGAAGCTGGCGCATCTGACGCAGGACGACACCATGCTGACGACGCTGGCGAACTGGTATCAGCAAAAGCTGGATGCCGGGCTGCCGCCGCGCCAGATTAACTCGACGGCACCAATGCTGGTGCTGGCTTTGCTGTGTCAGGACAAGCCGGATGCGCCCGCGCAGTGGCGCGAAACCGTGAGTGATTGGGCGGACTGGCTGCTTAACTCGCTGCCGAAAACCGAGGATGGCGGCTTCCAGCATACGGTAAAAGAGCGGCCGAATACCGGACAGCTGTGGGACGACACGCTGTTTATGGCGGGTCTGTTTCTGGTGGTTGCGGGGAAATTACTCTCCCGCCGCGATCTGATCGAAGAGGCGGAATACCAGCTCGTCACGCACGCGCGCTATCTGGCCGATGTGCGCAGCGGGCTGTGGTATCACGGCTGGACGTTTGTTGGTCGCCATCACTATGCGAATGCGTTCTGGGGACGTGGTAACGCCTGGATCACGCTGGTGCTGCCGGAAATGCGGGTGCTGGCGGAGGATCTGCTGTCTGCGCCGGTATTGCGCACGCTGGAAGCGATTCTGGAACAGCAAACGACAACGCTGGCGCGCTGCCAGCACGATTCCGGCCTGTGGCACACGCTGCTGGATGACCCGGATTCGCCGCTGGAGACGTCCGCCAGCGCTGGGTTTATCGCCGGTATTCTGGCGGCGCGGCGGCTGGGCATGCTGCGCGACTTCCCGCAGGACGTACTGGAAAAAGGCTATGCCGCCGTGGTGGCGCAGATTGACGCGCAGGGCGTGGTGCAAGGTGTCTCGGACGGCACGGCGATGGGACACGACTTACAGTTCTATCGCGATATTCCCAATGTCGCTGTGCCTTACGGGCAGGCGCTGGTCATGCTGATGTTATTGGCACAGTTAGATTCTGTTTGCGAGGGCTGACAATGGCGAGTCTGGAACTAAAAAACGTCCACAAAAGTTATGGTGCGGTGAGCATCATCAAAGGCGTGGACTTAACGATTCATGACGGCGAGTTCATGGTCTTTGTCGGCCCGTCGGGTTGTGGAAAATCCACGCTGCTGCGCATGATTGCCGGGCTGGAAGAGATCAGCAGCGGTGAGCTGTTGATCGACAACCGCAAGGTGAACGATCTCACGCCAGCAGAGCGCAAGATTGCGATGGTGTTCCAGTCTTACGCGCTCTATCCGCACCTCTCGGTGCGCAAGAACCTCGCGTTCGGGCTGGAGAACCTGCACTTTCCTAAAGACGAAATCATCCGTCGTATTGATGAAGCCGCCCGTATGCTGGGGCTGGAACCTTATCTGGATCGCCGACCGCGTGCGCTGTCGGGTGGGCAGCAGCAGCGCGTGGCGATTGGGCGCGCCATCGTGCGTGAACCCGACCTGTTCCTGTTTGATGAACCGCTCTCCAATCTGGATGCCAAGCTGCGCGTGCAGACGCGCGGCGAGCTGTCTCGCCTGCACCAGAAGCTGCGCACCACCATGATTTACGTGACTCACGATCAGGTGGAAGCGATGACGATGGCGCAGCGCATTGTGGTGCTGAACGCCGGCCGCATCGAGCAGGTTGGCACGCCGTTGGAGCTGTTCAATCGGCCGAAAAACAAATTTGTCGCGGGCTTCATCGGTTCACCGCGCATGAATATGTTTCCGGCGCAGATCGTCGCCACCTGTGCGGATGGCGTCGAAGTGCAGTGTCCGTCCGGCAATCGTCTGGTGCTGCCGTTTATCGGCACCGTCGGGCAGAACGTCACGCTCGGCATTCGCCCTTCGCACTGTGAGTTGGTAGAGGAAGGTGAGGGGATTGCACTGTGTGTCGATCGCTGCGAGATGATGGGGCATGAGACCTTCATCTACGGGCGGATGGGCGGCATTGACGATGAGATGATCGTCCATCTGGCGCAGCACCGCGAGTTCGCCGCGGGTGAATCGGTATTCGTCCGCTTCCCGCCAACGTACTGCCATCTGTTCGATGGCAAAACGGATGACACATTGCCGCGCTGTACCGAGCATTAATTATCGCGACGGGAGAGGACGACATGAAAAAGATTGCCTTACTGCCCGCAGGATCGCTGATCGATAAGCTGGTAACGCCAGTGGAAAAAGCGGTGAATCTGCTACAAAAACTCGGTGGCCGCAAAGTGATGCCGTGGTTTTTTATCGCACCGAATATGCTGCTGTTCGCCGTTTTTGTCTTTATTCCGATCCTGCTGGCGGTGTGCTACGCCTTTACCGGCGGCACCAATATCCTGCTGTGGGAACGCCCTTACGTTGGCGTGGATAACTTTTCCACGCTGCTGAGCTGCGGCAACTACGCTGAGCCATCCACCTGTGAGCAGGATCTGTTCTGGACCGGTGTCTACAACACGGTGTCGTTCACCTTTTTCAACGTGCTCTGCACGCTGCTGGTGGCGCTGGTGACGGCGCTGATCCTCAACCGCAAGATTATCGCCCGTGGTTTTTTCCGCGCCATGTTCTTCTATCCGGTGCTGCTGTCGCCGGTGGTCGTTGGCCTGATCTGGCAGTGGTTCCTGAACCGCAACGGCTTGCTGAATCTGGTGCTGTCGTCGCTGGGCGGGCAGCCGATTACCTTCCTGCTCGATCCAACGTTTTCGCGCTTCTGGGTGGTGTTTGTCTCTGTCTGGTTTCACGTCGGGTTTTATACCCTGATCCTGCTGGCCGGATTGCAGGCGATCCCGCGTGATATTTACGAGGCGGCGGCGGTGGACGGCACCTCGCGCTGGCGGGGGTTTTATCGCCTGACGTTGCCGCTGCTGGCACCGAATATTCTGGTGGTGGTGATTCTGCTGACCATCAATAGCGTGCAGATCTTCGATGAAGCCTGGGTACTGACCAACGGCGGCGGCCCCGGCACAGCCAACAGCTTTATCGTGCAGTACATCTACCAGACCGCCTTCTCGTCGAATGCCTCGCTTTACGGGCTGGCCTCGGCGGCGTCGGTGCTGATGGGCGTGGTGCTGATGATTCTGACGGCATTGCAGTTCCTGCTGACGCGTCGGCTGGAAGGGAAAAAATAACGGGAGCCATGATGAAAATAATCGCATTTCTCACCCGTACCCGTCATCCGGGGCGCATTCATATTACGGATATTATGAGCTGGGTCTGGCTGGTGGTGGGTACGCTGCTGGTGATGATTCCGGTGATGTGGGCGGCGATGTCGTCGTTCAAAACGCCTGCGGAGATCAACCGCTTTCCGCCCAGCTTTCTACCGCAGGCGGCGGATACCGTCACGCTGCCGGAGTACCCGAAGCCGCTCGAGCTGTGGCAGGTTAAGCAGGAAGACGGCGAAGCGAAAACGATGGCGCTGGTACGTCGCATCGGGCTGATTGCACAGCTGGTGAACCCGGATGCACCGAGTGAAGTGGTGCGTGTGTCGACCAAAGATCTGGTGCCGATGAAGGCCTTGCATCTGGAGACGGAGAACTACACGACGCCGATAACGAAGTTCCACTTTGCCACCTACCTGAAGAACACCGTGTTCGTGACGGTGATGGCGACGCTGCTGACCCTGTTGCTCAGTTCGATGGCCGCGTTTGCGCTATCGAAATACGAGTTTCGCGGGCGCGGTACGGTGCTGACGCTGTTTCTCTCTACGATGATGATTCCGCTGTCGGTGGTGATGGTGCCGACGTTTCTGGTGGTGATTGGCCTGAACATGGGCGATAACCTGTGGGGCGTGATTATTCCCACGGTGGCGACGCCGACCGGTGTGTTTCTGCTGCGGCAATACATGCTGACGATTCCTGATGAACTGATCGAGGCGGCGCGTATCGATGCCGCCAGCGAGTTCCGTATTTACTGGAAGATCATCCTGCCGCTGACTGCCCCCGCGCTGGCGGTGCTGGCGATCTTCTCGGTGATCTGGCGTTGGAACGACTTCCTCTGGCCGCTGATCGTCCTCTCCAGTCAGGACAATTTTACGCTGCAAATCGGGCTGAATGCGTTTCAGGGGCAGTTCTCGGTGCAGTGGCACTATATACTGGCGATGACGATGCTCTCGCTTCTGCCGGTGACGGCGGTGTTCGTCTTCCTGCAAAAATACATCACGACGGGGATTGCCAACACGGGGATGAAATAATGGCGACACTCAAGGATATTGCCGACCGCGCTGGGGTTTCCATCAGCACAGTTTCCCGCGCGCTGAACGGGACGGCACCGATCAGCGCCAAGGTCAGGCAGCACATCATGGCGATTGCCACCGACCAAGGCTATCCGCTGCATAAAGTGGGCAAAGCGACCGTCGCGCAGACGGAACCGCTGCGCCACATCCTGCTGGCGACGCCGCGTAACCTGATGCTGGAAAGTGAGTACAATCTGGTGTCGCTGACGCTGATTAACGCCCTGAAAACGCTGTGTTTGCAACGTAATATCCAGCTTCGCCCGTTTCTGGGGGAGCACGATACCATTAACGAACAGCAGCTGTTGCGTGAGCTTCAGGGCGGAAAAGAGAGCGGCATTCTGATCGTGAATGACGATCATCCAACGCTGCTGAACGCCGTGGCGGAAAGTGGTATTCCGGCGGTGCTGATCAACGGGGAAGATCCCTCCATGCGCCTGAGCAGCGTCACGCCCGCCAACCACTATGCCGCCGCCGCCGCGGTGCGTTATCTGATCGAACAAGGGCACACGCGTATTCTGCATCTGACCTGGACGTCGCGTATGACGATCAAACAGCGCGAACGCGGCTATCGGGATGCGCTCGCGCAGGCGGGCATTGCGGTGGATGAGGATCTAATTCTGTCGCTGCCTGATTTCCACCCGCGCACGGCACGTGATGCGCTGCTGCGCTGGCTGACGGCTAACCCCGACAGATTGGGCGTTACCGCGATTTTCTGTGCGGCGGACAATCAGGCTATCGGCGTGATCGACGCGCTGTATCAGCACGGGCTGCGCGTGCCGGAGGACATTTCCGTCATGGGCATGGACGACATTCTGCCGTTCGACATGCTGCCGGTTTCACTCACCACGGTGCATCTGCCGTTTGAGACGATTGCCCGCGCCGCGCTACAGCTACTGGCGCAGCAAATGACGCCCGCACAGGCGCTCGGTATCGCCCAGCGTACTGAACTGGCTGGGCAGGTGGTGGTTAGGGAATCGGTGCGGACGATGCAATAGTGCCTTGGACACAGTGGCTTTTACGGTGGCTACACTAGCGATAAGGGCCGAGGCTAGCAGCTTCGGCATTATTGCTAATAAAAGATCCGCTGGCGCGATTGCCGATTACTGCACTGTTGTGGGGAGCGTGTGCGCCGCCGAAGAGCCATTTCACTTTGCCTGCACTGTGAGAACTGGCCGCCCAACCGCTCAAGGGTAGCATCTGACTCACGGTAATGTTGCCGACATCGTACCAGCGTTCTCCATCTACCGAATAACGTCCCAGAGCGGTTTTTCCTCCCGACTTGAGCGTTAGTTGGAACCAGATCGGTGTATTGTTGCCGACGATAGGCAAGCCGTTGCCACCGTTGGGAATGCGCGCGTCAATTCTTTCCGATGTATTACCTTGTGCCTGACGGTACTGCATGCGAATGGCGTTACGGGCCGTTTGAAATATTGCGATGTAGGCAGCGTCGTTTGCGACCCCCGCTCGAGCCATAAGTCCGCCTTTAATAAAATCATCTGTATGGGATTGAGGATTACTGACGAAGGCCGTGAAGGTATGTTCGACAGACGTGTCCACTTCGTCATACTGAAAATAGAAACTGTCGGCTTTGCTCCAAATATCTCCGGAGTCAACGTTTATCGCATAGAGCTGGCCGGGTTCTGTCGTATCCGCTGGCAGCGCGACATCAATCCCTGTGAACGGGTAGCCCGTGTCGGGGAGGTCGGTGCGTGCCCAGCCATCTGTGTAGACATTCACCTTGTTGGTGCCCAGATGATTGGCGTACGTTTTTTTCGCGCTGTCCCAATCACTTTTACCGTTGAGCCCATAAACCCGGCTAATATAGCCTGCGGCAAAAACCTGTTTTGCCAGTGACATGTTCCCAGCCGCTAGGTTGAATATGACGGCGTAGTTATGGCGGATAATATCGTCTGATTTAGTGATTTGCGGTGCGACAAAAGCCAGCCGCTGATTTGCTGTTGCCCCATTCTCCACATACTGGTTGAGTACCGATGTCGGTGAGGATAAATCACCCGTCGTGCAACCAAAAATAAATTTTCCGCGTAAACTTTGCAGCGTCGGCCATTGGTTGTCGGCAATGGCAGCCTGAAGTGATAATGCGTTTTGGATTAAATCTGGCGGCCCCCAGATGTTCTCTCTGCCTAGTTTAGTGGCGATCAAATTATCCAGTGATGCTGGCGTCTGGTTCCTTTCCTTAACAAAATCGTCTTTTAGATCCAGCCAGATGGTGATGACTTCGTGGTTGGGTACGGCCAGATGAAAAGCGTGCAGGGTATCCAGTGCATCGACCAGCGTATTGACTGAGGTTGCTTGATCGACGACGGCAATATGATAAACGTACCAGTTGCCATTGAGTTGCGGCCATCCAGCGCTGCTGTTGCTGTTATGAATATCAATCTCTAAAGAGCGAATTCGCCAGTAAAGCGCCTGACAAGGGTAACCTTCTGTGCGCTGATAGGCGTTGTGGCTGCTCTTTTGCTGAACCTGATTATAACGAATCGATGCGTAGTCCATTCTCATTCCCCCTTTTCGTTCTTCGGACAGATGAGGAAAGACGACTTTCCTCATCTGCAATACCGTTATGCTTGGTCGTTGTTCCAGCTTGAAGGATTCATGATTAGCGCGGGTTGCATACCTACACTACCGCTCATTGATGGGTTATAGGCTTGCTGTCCGTAAAACGTGCCGAGCTGGCTTTGCTGTGATGATGAATGTCCACTGCCGCCGGACGTTGGCAACAGTGGCGATACCGCTTTCTGCGCAGCGGCTTTGGGGAGAGCACTGAGTGTTGGCAGACTGAATTTGCTCAACACGAAGGTTTGCAGTCGACCGATTATCGGTGCATTGACATTAGGTATACGGCTGACAAATGATGGCAGCGGGATAATGCCCATCGAACCAAATGAGCTATAGGCCTCGCTGACTTGGGTGAGTGATGATGGGCTGAAAGACACTGCCTGCCCGCTGAGTTCCGCGAAGCGGGCAGCTTGTTGGACGGCAATCGCGCCTCCTGCACCGGACACGCCCCCAGCAATGGCTCCACCGATGGCTCCGGTGATTAAGCCGCCAATCATGGCGTCTTGCCAGCTACCGTTATTTGCTACGCCAAAGGCATCGTTGACGAAATGCTGGCTGACGCCCTGTGCCGCACCGACGACGCCACCTACCGCACCGCCAACGGCGGCACCTGCTGCAATGCCCGCAGCAATTCCCCCTGCGGTTGTGGTAGTGGCAGCCGCAGCCGCAGAGCCAGCGGCAAACGCGCCGACGCCCCCCGCCGCGGATAATGCGCCTGCTGCGGCACCAATCCCGATATCCAATGCAACGTAACCGACAAGCGCACCGCCAGAGAGATCGGCTTTCAGTCCGGTGTAGAGGGCGGTTCCCCCGCCGATTAACGCGCCAATGACGGCTCCCGCGATCAGTATGGCCAGAATAGGCGCGATTTCGCCGGAGGGATCGGTCTGGTTGACCGGATTATTGTTCGCGTAAACGAAAGGGCTCGCGTATTGGAATCTGGGATCGCAGGAGTAGAAGCGCCCTAGTTCAGGATCGTAGAATCTGGCACGATAGTTATAGAGTGCCAACTCGCCGTCAAACTCCTGACCGGTGAAGCGATAGCGGACGATCTCTGGTGTCCCTACGCTGTTGGGCAGTCGTTGGCCGAACGGCATGTAATCCAGCATGGTTTTTACCGTACCGTCCTCTGCGATGACCGCCCGTACCGAGCCTTGCTGATCTTTCAACACGTAGAGGGATTCACCGTCCTGCACGATCAGTAACAGGCCACCAATTCCATAAATGTATTGGGTTCGACTGTTACCAGATTCCACCAGCGGAGAGTGACTTAACCCATGTACATAGAGGGTTTGGCTGCCATCGCTGTGTTTTTTGAGCACACGCTGATTGATTCCGTTATAGGCCAGTGTGAGCGCGTTGCCATCTTCCAATGCGACATGTAGTGGCAAATTATTCAGCGTGTTGTAGGCAATCTGTGAAATATGACGGTGTGAAGATGCGCTCACATTACCGACGGTGTCATATTGGTAGCACTGTGTGACTGTGCTTCCCTGTTTGACCGCCATCACCTTGTTGGTGTCTTTCTGGTAATCATAGGTATAAAGCGCGTTACCTCTCTTGAGGGATAAAATATTGCCGTTAGGATCGAAGGCTAGTGGATCGCCGATGCCCAGACTGTACTCAGGATGAACACTGTGTTGTGCCACCATTAACTGGCTACGTTGATCGTATTGATAGCGGTAGATAAATGAGCGATCCGGCGCGATGGCATTGTCGAGCGTTGCACTGGCAATATTCCCATTATAGTAGCCTGCACCGTTATAACCCTCTGACGTATAGCTAAAACGGTGTTTAAGCAGTGGGCTACCGTCGGCATACTGGTTATCTATCGCGGTAATCCAGCCCGGTGAGTTATAGCTGACGGCGCGCGTGAGTGGCCTGCTACCGGTCGTATTAAGCTGTTCTTGCGCCAGACTGCCATCGGCGTGGTAACGGTAGCGGGCGAACTTATCCGGCGTCTGCTCCGTGCCAATCGCTACGTTTTGCCCAATATCATTGTATGTGTAGACGACCTGAGGAACAGCCGATCCAGCGGGGTAGTGGATCTCGGCAATATTCCCCAGATTGTTGTAGCGATAGCTGGTGGTCTGTGCACTTTCTCCTGGTACGTTTAACGTAGATACCACGGTATTGCCGTAGACGTCGTAACCGTAGCTGTTTTCAATCAGGCAGTCGTCTGGATTACGTTTTTCGGTTTTCCACAAGCGCCCGCGCTGCGTGGGATCGTCGCCCGTACCGTCATAGTAGTTCTTGGTTTCCCACCGATCGTACTGTGGATAGTCAGGATCGGTATCGGCAATGATCTGTAAATGCGATCCATCTCCCCAGGTTTGTTGGATCTCGCCTTCTTCGCTGATCCGTCCCAGCACATCATATTTCTTGTAGAGCACCGTGCCTGCGGCAAGCGTGAGCGGCGTCGAGCTGAAGCGCAGACGACCCGCAGAATCGTAGATATAGCGCGTCTCTCCCGCATCCTGTGTGGTTCTCGCGGTGAGTTGACCGAGGAAGTTGTACTGATTATGGGTAGTATAGACCTCGTGATTACCGGACGCGGAGAAATCGTTTGGATGCAAAATCTTGCTGATATTCCCAGCGGTGTCGAACACTTGCTGCACGGCATCAAGCTGTGCGCCGCCAGCGGTGGTCTGTTTACCCAGTACTTGCCCGCGACGATCCTGAATCGCCAGTACCTGCGATCCGTTGGCATCGGTCAGTGCAGTAACCAGCAGTTCACCCGCACGATAGGGAATGTTTGCTACGCTCTTCTGATCGGTCACAGCGTAACTATATTGTGTGACATGACTGTTGCTTTCGGTGGTGGCAAATGCCTTACCCGGTAAGCCTTTCTTAACGGGGCGACTAAGCGAAGACGCTTCGTAACGCGTGCCGCTGTAGGGGTAACCTTCATCTTCGGAGTAAAAATTGCTGACTTCCCCGCTCATTACGCCAGTGATGCTATCCAGCCTGCTGACAAAGTCTTTGCGGTAACCTAACAGGGTGTTGTCAAACGCCGCAATTTTGGTTTCCGCGACGCAATTACCCAGCGCGTCATAGCATTTTTCTTTGACCAGACAACGGGTGTCATTTAACACCTGATACTGCATGTCGCGGCGATTGCCATTTTTATAGATCATGGAGAGCTGGGGTGAACGATAAGTCACTGGGTTGGCAATGTTCAGCTCGCCTTGTGCTGATAGCACACACTCCCCGCTGATGGCGATTTGACTTTGTACTGCGAAGACCTGTCGCCCATCAGCCAACAGCAGCACGCCACCGCTGATGGGGATCAGCAGGACTGTCGTAGGCACGCTGCCGTTTACCGCGCTGTTTTTGTAAGTCTGACCACCTAGCTCCAAACTCCAACCGGTTACGGCATTCCATTTTGCATTAACGGATTTACCAATGGCGATAGCAAACGACACTGCTTGCGGCGCTGAAGAGGTTAGTGTACATCCCACGGCGTAGCTGCCCTGTTGCTGTGTTGGGAGCCACGTGATGCTGTTAAGCGTAGCGTTACGGTGGGAGAGTTGGCCGTTATCGAGATGCCAGGCACTCGCCGAATCCCGCTGCCAGCGGTCCCAGGTCTGCTCGCCGTTCATAAAGGTTTCATAAAGCCCCCCTTCTGCTGGCAGAATGTCGCAACTGCTGGAAGGATCGTTTTGCGGATAGATAAAGGGCTGCGCGGTATTCCAACTGCGGGTAGCATAGCTCACCGCCCCTTTTTTACTGTTTTCCTGCGGGCCTATCTCGGTGAATTTCTGGCGCAGAGGATCGTAGCCATAGCGCATAATATCGGCATTATTACCCAGCGTGGCGGTTTCATCCCAGTAGGTCAGATCGTAGAACTTCGCCTTCATGGTGCTGACCAGCGGCGTAATGCTGATGTTGTTAATCAAAAGCGATGCCGTCGATTTGTCATTAACCAGCGCCACGGTGAGCGGTTGGCGGGTTACGCTGCTAGCCTCGACCACGACCTGCCAATACAGCCAGACTCCTTCACTGGAAGGCGTGATGATCGTCTTTTTGACGCTTCCGGATCCGGATCGTGTTTCCAGATAGACATCCCCGGTGTTGGCATGAAAGCCTTTCTCTGCTTTGATCCACCCAGACACGATCGTCGTTTGCGATTGTTGCAATGGTGTAGTTCGTGCCAGCGTGCTGCCCCCTGCCAGTTTAAAGCTACGGCTACCGGTGTGGGCATCGCCGGAAATAATGTAGTCGGGCAGCTTTCCCTTACCTCGTGCGAGCTGCCAGGTTGTGAGGTACGTTTCGTAAGGTTCGAATCCAACGAAGTCGCACTCGTCTTCACCCGCGCTGGTAAACTCGGCGACAGGTAGAATGGCACTGCTATCCCACAGCGTGCTGTCGATTTGTTCTGTGGCATTTTTCTGACAGGTAATTGCGCCATAAAAATTTCTGTGAAGAACGCGGTTTACGATCTGCCACTGCGTGCCGGGATCTGCATCGGTGAAGCGTGGGTTTGAGGCTGCGATATCGTCGATCGCTTGTTGTAGCACGTAGGCATCATTCGCTGCCCACACGGTAGGTGCAGGAGCGCCAGAGGTGGGATCGCGTCGTGCATAGGCAGTGTATTGTTGCAGGCTCCCGCCAATCAGTTCTTTCTCTGTGCCAGGCGCTGGCGTGACAACAGAATCAAACTGTGTGAAAGGCACGTCAATCACGTTCTTAAACAAGAACCACGGGTAGCTTTGATAGGCGTAATCATAGTGCTTGCCGACGGTTTCTATCGTTCCGTCACGCGTGACGTTATCGAACGCTTCTTCGATAACCTTGCCGAACTGGCTGTCATAGACATAGTTCGTTGCCGTCAGTAACCCGTCGTTAATCGTGGTATTGCTGATACAACGGAGGTAACCGCCGAATAGCTCGTGTGGTACGCCATCTTGAACCTGCGTGGTAAATACCTCGATTCTTTTCTGCTCATGGATAAGCACATTGCCGCGGCTGTCGAAGGTTTTTTGTTCGATCAACTGTCCGTCTAACAGGCCGGAAGCGTCACTGTCTGCGGCACGTACTTTCTGGCTGGAGGCAGTATTTTGTGCGGTTAGCCCGTTGAAATAGTGATTTTCGGTGTAGCCGAAGCGCGGCGTGCTGGTGGTCTCCGTGCCCGGATAGCAGGTACTTTTGTAGTACTTGAACACGGTGCCTGTTGGGTCACACGTTGCACTGTTGAGGTCAAAAACATATTTCGTGGTGCTGGTGGTGTAACCGTCATTGATGCTAACGGAATCCACGCAGTAATCGACCAGCGAACCTTGTAACGTATTATCCAGATAACGGTTAAGCGTCAGGGTTTCCGCGCTGTCAAAGTTTTTGTCCAACGGCTGATAGGTCACGAACGTGGACAGTCCGGCAGGATACTGCCCGTTAACGTTGGCTTTAAGCGATCCGTTGGCGTCTATCTGCGTAAAGTAGCGCTGTGCAATCACATCTTCATTAGCCAGAATTTGATTTTTAAAGGGCCAGACGGACGTGTTTTTGGCGGTGCTACCTGCCAGATTCAGATAAGAAATAAAACGCGGCCCCTGATTGATCATGGTGGTGCTGTCTATTTCGTAAGGCACTTCCTGATACTGGCCCACAGCATCCTGCCAGTTGCACCACGATCCGCGGTGATAAATGCGATTTCCCATCGTCGCAATATCAGCTCCCGCCGTAGGGAAGAAGTGTATTTTCCGCGATGATGTCGGACCATCCTTGCTATACAAATCGGTTGGAGTGGTATCCCAGCGGGTGATTTGTGTCGTGGGATCGTAGGCAAGGAGCTTGGCCTGAACAGCGGATTCCCGGTTGCTTACGGCGATGGCGTAATCGCCCCCGTAGGCATACCAATTGATATCCTGATCGGTACAGGTATCTCGGAAGTACAGACTTTTGTTGAACAGCCAGGCTTTTCCGTTATAACGCAGTAAATAAGGGCCAGAGGCAATCATACTGTTATTCACGAATCTGGCGAGAAACGGAATGGTGATGACTTTCGACGGGTTGCTTTTCGGGAGCTTGCAGGGGAAATCATGGCTGGTTATGGCGTTGAAATTTTCATCCCACTCCACAGCCTTGACGATGTAATCAACGCTGAGTGAGGCTTCCTGAGTGATGTAGGTCAATGCGATAAACGACGCGCTACTGGTAAAACCAAAGCTGCTTTCTGGGCGGTAACCCCCAATGGTGAACGCCAGCGTAGTGGAGGCACCGGTCTGCCAATGGTTATCGCTGTCCTGATAGTAGAGAGTGAGGGGATTGCGGCGACTATCCGAGCTTTGCGAGTCATAGTCCAGAACCGCATAATGTTTGTTGGCGGCGGTAATGAAAGGCTTATTGTTGGGCTTGCCTACGGGCAGATCGCCCGAACGGTTTTCAGTGATCCAAACCTTGGAAAAAGCGTCCCACGTGTAGCGCATCAGAATGCGGTGACTTCCATCGCAGGTGATGAGGAAATTATCACCTGCGGCAAGTTGCAAATGAGCGGTTTCCGCGCCTATCGGCGCAGCTTCGAGCCATTCGCCCCATTTGCGATTGTCTTTATGGTAAACGTGTACCCAGGATTTTCCATTCTGCGGGCTGGAATAAGTCAGACAGGCAAAATCAGTACCGGTAATCACATTCACGCTGTTGATATCGAACGCGGCCTTAATGATCTGCTGTTTGGGTATCCATTGCTGCCATCGACCCAGCCAGGTATAGAGCGTGACGTGAATCTGATCGGTAGATTCGTTTAACCAGACGCTCACGACATAATCTGCGCCGAACCAGATGCGTGGTTTCGCGGCGCGGGGCCAGGGATTGCTGATTTGCCGCTGTCGGTCACACAAAGGTAACGTCTGCTGCTTATAGCGATAAGTAATTTCTGCCCCGTCAGGTGTAATCGCGCTGCTCAATGCGCCTGCATTCACGGCGTTTGGCGGCCAGTAACTTAGTTGCAAAGCTGGTAGGGCACAGTGATTGGCATAACGTCGTTGTATGCTGGTCAGCGTGCGTTTTACCGTATCGCCATAGAGCGCGTTATTTTTTTCATAGTGGCTAAAATTGCTCGTGGAATCATAACTCAACTGCACGGAATAGAGCAGGGTGCCTTGTGCGTTATTGACGACGATATTGTCCAGATAACGCGTTTCGTATCGGTCCTGATAAGGGCCGGGGTCATTCTTGGGAACCTGGGTATAAGGTGTATTATCGTGGGGGGAAAGATATTCGCGTGGGGCGGCGGAATTGTTAATATCGTACTGTTTTTCCTTATAATTTAAATTTACAGTACGGTTAAACATATCGGTTATTGTGGTGAGATAACAGGCTTTGGTGAAATACAATCCTTTCTCACCCACGCGCTGTTCCACAACATCATAGCGAAAGCTGATGGTATCTCCCCAGAGATTCTCGACCTGAGCCAGATTCCAGGCAGACGGATAACGTGATTGCAATAAGGTGTTATCTTGCGAATGCGTCAGTGCGGATTGCCCTGACCAGTTACCCCATCTAACCTTCCATTGAATCGCATTTTGATTCGGTGTCATTCCACCATAAAAATAGCTGGTTCCATCATCTTTAACGATTTCCCAACGCTCGAACTCAGAGTAATAAATAATTTTACTGAAATCATATTGAAAACATTCAAAAGCAGCACCACCGGAATAGACGCTCAACTGTGAGTCTTTATTCTCGACGATAAATATTCGTTGGTTTTTAATATCGGTTATTTTCCATTGCCGATTTTGTTCAATGGTCTTGGCGCTGGCATTGCTATCTATTGCTAATCCAGCATCAATAAACTGAGACTGAATGGTGACATCCACTTTCCCTTGATTAAGCGCATTAATGCTACTGTTTGATAGTGTTGCACGTTTCCATTCACTTGTTGTTCTGACAAGTTCAGTCGCACTATTGTTAATATAAATTTGATAAACGTTGTCACCTTGTGAAGCGTTGCCTCGTTCATCGACTTCGATTCTGTCAAAAGGGAGTTTCCAGCCTAAACCTAATATTCCTGTTGGTGCACTGACATTTGATTGATCAATTTCATTTTTTACATTACTCCCATAGGATGCTGTCACTTTCACATCAAGCTGATTTCTCCCTTTGAGTGCCACCAGATCGAGTGATAGGTTAACGTCGCCCCGGAAGAGGTTTACGCTGTCTGTGAATAGATTATTTTCACTATTACCAAACTGTGTTGGGCGTATTTGAGGTATTTGACTATTCGTTTTATCACTCATTTTTGCATCCTTTAAATAGAACGCCATCGCTAGGGGTAATGTATCAATGGATGGATTATTGGCTTGATGAGGTCGTTAATGGCACTGCCAGTTCGTTATGGCTATTTAATTTCTATTAAAAAGTTATCGCAGACAGCAAGGCTGCCTGCGATAACTAGGTGTCGAAGTCGTGTGTTAATTAAGAATCACATTCGGCAATAATGAGAACGCGTACCGTGCCGGAAACTTTGTTATTTGATTTATCTTCCATAAAACAAGTTGCGGACACGGTAACCTGACTACCGCTGATTCCTGCAATCGCACTGGAAACATCCATAGTTTTCAGATGATGATCGGTATTCCCATAAGAAACATTAAAACCTTGAACCGCTACTGACGCATTAATAACACGTGTACCAAATTCAACGCTTTGAGTTGAACCGGAATTAACACTGACAACGGAAAATTTAGTATTAGGCATAATTTAAACCTCAATTGATAAATGAGTATACCCGTCATACTTCAAGCTGCAATTACGTTAATTTTTCGCGTTTATGCAACTCAAATTATTTTAGGTGTTAATGTGCACTTCTTGGTAAATAGTAATGCAGGGTATTGTTGGTGAACTCAATGAAAAACTCGTGATATAAGTTATAGGTAAATAATTTCACCTGTCAATGTGTCTAAGTGTAATGTTGAATGAAAATATTTAATTCACTGTTTTTGTTTATTTTATTTACTTTGTTGTTTGAGTGAATGTCGGTTTGTTAATGTGATCATTATTTCATTGATAATAATATACTGTCAGTGTTTTTTATTAGATAGGATATATACTCTAAATAATTTGAGCTTCAGGTGGCGACAAGTGTGGGAATCCTGATGAGCTTACTCAAGTAAGTGATTCGTATGACTGAGCGAAGCCAACGCACATGCAAATTGAAGTATGACGGGTATATTTAATTTTTTTTAATAGGTGTTTAAATTTCTGGGAATCTAATAAAAATAAAAAATTATCAATTATAAAAATGGTTGGTCGTGCAAATCTTCGCTACGTAGATTTTTATAAAAAAGCCTCGCAAGAAACGAGGCTTTTAATGGAATTACTGAAAATAATTACTAAGGTCAACTTTAAAACGGAATGTCGTCGTCGAAATCCATTGGTGGTTCGTTGCTTTGCGCTGGAGCGCTGTTCTGTGCCGGGCGCTGCTGAGATTGCGCGCCGCCGCTGAACTGGTTGCCGCCCTGCGGCTGCTGAGGTTGACCCCAACCGCCTTGTTGCTGGCCGCCACCTGCACTGCCACCGCCTGCTGGTGCGCCGCCGCTCTGGCGTCCACCCAGCATTTGCATGGTGCCGCCGACGTTAACAACTACTTCTGTGGTGTAACGTTCTACGCCAGCCTGATCGGCCCATTTACGGGTTTGCAGTGCGCCTTCGATGTAAACCTGAGAGCCTTTGCGCAGGTATTCGCCTGCGACTTCTGCCAGTTTGCCGAACAGAACCACACGGTGCCACTCGGTCTTCTCTTTCTGCTCACCGGTTTGCTTGTCACGCCAGCTTTCCGACGTAGCCAGCGTGATGTTGGCAACTGCACCACCATTCGGCATATAGCGGACTTCCGGGTCTTGACCCAGATTCCCGACAAGAATCACTTTATTAACGCCTCTGCTGGCCATGCTCGTGTCTCCTGATGAATCAATTTATGTAAGTCTAAACGATCAATTTTATCATGATACACATTTGTATCATACCTGCGAAATGGCTTCCGAAATGAAAGTAATATTTGCAGCGTTTGCAAGGTAAACGGGTTTAATACTGGATATCCATTCAGTTTTTTTTGTGCCATAATTGCTCGTTTCGTACCGGTTCTCTCCGTTCGAGAGGCGATGACAAACCGTTTTTATTCCGGGAAGTGTGTGAATGGATAAGATCGAAGTTCGTGGTGCTCGTACCCATAATCTCAAGAATATCAACCTGATAATCCCTCGTGACAAACTGATCGTAATCACCGGTCTGTCTGGTTCGGGTAAGTCATCGCTGGCGTTTGACACGCTGTATGCCGAAGGGCAGCGGCGCTATGTGGAATCACTCTCCGCCTACGCCCGTCAGTTCCTGTCGCTGATGGAAAAACCGGACGTCGATCATATAGAAGGGCTATCGCCCGCCATCTCTATCGAACAGAAATCCACCTCGCATAACCCGCGTTCCACGGTCGGGACGATTACCGAAATTCATGACTACCTGCGTTTGCTGTTTGCTCGCGTGGGTGAGCCGCGCTGCCCAGAGCACGATGTGCCGCTGGATGCGCAAACGGTCAGCCAGATGGTCGACAACGTGCTGGCGCAGCCGGAAGGCAAACGCCTGATGCTGCTGGCGCCGATTGTGAAAGATCGCAAAGGCGAACACAGCAAGACGCTGGAAAACCTGGCGTCACAGGGCTATATCCGCGCCCGTATCGACGGCGAAGTGTGCGATCTGTCCGATCCGCCGAAGCTGGAATTACAGAAAAAGCACACTATTGAAGTTGTCGTTGACCGGTTTAAAGTGCGCGACGATTTGGCGCAGCGGCTGGCGGAGTCATTCGAAACCGCGCTGGATCTGTCTGGTGGTAGCGTGGTGGTCGCGGATATGGACGACCCGACGCAGCCTGAACTGCTGTTCTCGGCGAACTTTGCCTGTCCGGTGTGTGGCTACAGCATGCATGAGCTGGAACCGCGCATGTTCTCGTTCAATAACCCGGCGGGCGCGTGCCCAAGCTGTGATGGTCTGGGTGTACAGCAGTTCTTCGATCCGTCCCGCGTGGTGCAAAATGCCGAGCTGTCGCTGGCAGGCGGCGCGATTCGCGGCTGGGATCGCCGCAACTTCTACTATTTTCAAATGCTGCGCTCACTGGCAGAGCACTACAAATTTGACGTCGATGCCCCGTTTGAAAGCCTGAGCGCCGCGGTTCAGAAAGTGATCCTGTACGGCTCCGGTAAAGAGAACGTCGAATTCAAATATATCAACGATCGCGGCGACACCTCGATACGTCGCCATCCGTTCGAAGGCGTGCTGCACAACATGGAGCGCCGTTATAAAGAGACGGAATCCACGGCGGTGCGCGAAGAGCTGGCGAAATTCATCAGTAACCGTTCCTGCGCCAGCTGTGGCGGAACGCGTCTGCGTGAAGAAGCGCGTAACGTGTTTGTCGAGCAGACGACGCTGCCGCAGATTTCCGATATGAGCATCGGCCATGCGATGACGTTTTTCCAGAATATGAAGCTCAGCGGGCAACGCGCCCAAATCGCCGAGAAAGTGCTAAAAGAGATCGGCGATCGACTCAAGTTTCTGGTGAATGTCGGGCTGAACTATTTGTCACTCTCCCGTTCGGCGGAAACGCTGTCCGGCGGCGAGGCGCAGCGCATTCGTCTGGCAAGCCAGATCGGTGCCGGGCTGGTTGGCGTGATGTACGTACTGGATGAACCGTCTATCGGCCTGCATCAGCGTGATAACGAGCGCCTGCTGGAAACCCTGATTCACCTGCGTAATCTGGGCAATACCGTCATTGTGGTTGAGCATGATGAAGACGCGATTCGTGCCGCTGACCATGTGATTGATATCGGCCCCGGCGCGGGCGTGCATGGCGGGCAGATTGTCGCAGAAGGCACGATGGAAGAGATCATGGCGGTGCCGGATTCGCTGACGGGGCAGTTCCTCAGCGGTAAACGCAAGATTGAAATACCGAAGCAGCGCGTGCCTGCGGATCCGACCAAAGTGCTCAAGCTGATTGGTGCGAAGGGCAACAACCTGAAAGACGTCACGCTGACGCTGCCGGTTGGGCTGTTTACCTGCATCACTGGGGTATCGGGATCGGGCAAATCGACCCTTATCAACGATACCTTGTTCCCACTGGCGCAGCGCCAGTTGAACGGTGCAACGCTGGTAGAGCCTGCCGCGCACCGCGAGATTCAGGGACTGGAGCATTTCGATAAGGTGATCGATATTGATCAAAGCCCGATTGGCCGTACGCCGCGCTCTAACCCCGCAACTTATACCGGTATTTTCACGCCGATTCGTGAACTGTTTGCTGGCGTGCCGGAAGCCCGTACTCGTGGCTACAACCCCGGCCGTTTCAGCTTTAACGTGCGCGGCGGGCGCTGCGAAGCCTGTCAGGGCGACGGCGTGATTAAGGTCGAAATGCACTTCCTGCCGGATGTCTATGTGCCGTGTGACCAGTGCAAAGGCAAGCGCTATAACCGCGAAACGCTGGAGATTCAATACAAAGGCAAAGGCATTCATGAAGTGCTGGATATGACCATTGAAGAGGCGCGAGGGTTCTTTGATGCCATTCCTGCGCTGGCGCGGAAACTGCAAACCCTGATCGACGTCGGCCTGTCCTACATTCGCCTTGGGCAGTCGGCCACCACGCTATCCGGTGGGGAAGCGCAGCGTGTGAAACTGTCGCGCGAGCTGTCGAAACGCGGCACCGGGCAGACGCTGTATATTCTCGACGAACCGACAACCGGCCTGCACTTTGCCGATATTCAGCAGCTTCTTACCGTTCTGCATCAGTTGCGCGATCAGGGCAATACCATCGTGGTGATTGAACACAATCTGGATGTGATTAAAACGGCGGACTGGATTGTCGACTTAGGGCCGGAAGGCGGCAGCGGCGGCGGAGAAATTCTAGTCTCCGGCACGCCGGAAACGGTGGCGGAGTGCGAACAGTCTCACACTGCGCGCTTCCTGCGACCTATTCTGGCGCGTGAAGCCTGATAGCAGGGGACTCCGATGTGGACGCAATATGAAATCCGCCTGAAGCCGAAAAGCAGAGGCTTCCATCTGGTGACCGACGAGATACTGGCGCAGGTCACCGCACTGCGCCAGATAAACGTCGGGTTGATGCAGATATTCATCAAGCACACCTCGGCAGCGCTGACGATTAACGAGAATGCCGACCCTACGGTGCGGCAGGATTTCGAGAGTTTCTTTAATCGCTTAGTGCTGGAGGATGAACCGTACTACCGCCATACGTATGAAGGTAGCGACGACATGCCCGCGCACCTGAAAGGCAGCTTGCTGGGAAACAGCCTGACGATCCCCATCACCAACGGACGCCTGAACATCGGCACCTGGCAGGGCATCTACCTGTGCGAACACCGCAACCACGGCGGCAGCCGCTCGCTGGTTGTCACGCTCAACGGGGAATAACGCCACGAAATGTGTCGCGCCAGCGACGCATCCCGATAAGCATCTAGCTGCCTGTACGGCAGTGAACACAGCCGCTTGTGCATCGATTTCAGCAATTGCTTTCTAAGCTGCCTGTGCGGCAGTGAACCGAAGGAGTTCCTCTCAAATCACTGGAACATTTTTCTAAGCTGCCTATACGGCAGTGAACATCCCGCCGGAAGCCCAGCGAAGCTGGTTACATTTCTAAGCTGCCTGTGCGGCAGTGAACCCTCGACGGTAGCCAAGCGGCGGCGAAATCAATTTCTAAGCTGCCTATACGGCAGTGAACTCGCGGCTGGCGCGGGAGAAATGCGTTTCTCTTTTCTAAGCTGCCTATGCGGCAGTGAACCCTCTATATCCGCCTCAATCTGCTGGTAATCTTTTCTAAGCTGCCTATGCGGCAGTGAACTTTCCAACCCCAGAGGCTGGCGTTTTAGCTGCTTTCTAAGCTGCCTATGCGGCAGTGAACTGATCGCGTTATCTTTGATCGTGGTATCGAGTTTTCTAAGCTGCCTATGCGGCAGTGAACACTCCAGCCAGCCCTCTGGCGGTGTAACTGACTTTCTAAGCTGCCTATGCGGCAGTGAACTATATGTGGTTTGATGAACACGGAATCACGTTTTTCTAAGCTGCCTATGCGGCAGTGAACCTGCTCTGATGTAATGTCAGAAAAATTGCATCTTTCTAAGCTGCCTATGCGGCAGTGAACTGCTACGGGCCTCCCAGAATCGATTGCCCTTTTTTCTAAGCTGCCTATGCGGCAGTGAACCGTTAAGTTTTTACACTAACCACCAGATTGTTAAAGAGAATATGACTTTTTTGGCGAAAAACCCTTTTTATTAGGGTGACCAACTGCAATTAAAAATCAATAGCTTGCAGTTGGCCGCTAAAAAAGGGTTAGAACCACGGAACGGTGGCTTCTGCGCTTAAACCGTAAGAAGAGAAGCGGCCTGCGACGGGGGCGTCCTGTAGCGGGCCATGTTCCACAAACACGAAAAACATCTGCCCGTTGGACAAGCTTTTGATTTGCACAAACGGCAGTGCGCTGCGTTTTTCCACCGCATCGGGGATACGTGCTGCGGCTTCCGCTTCCGTCAACCAGCCTTTGCTGACCGAGCGTCGGCGTAACCGTTCGGCGCTGCTCTTGAGCTGAACGCGGCGCACGGTGCGAAATTTCACACCGTTAGGTACGGCTGTACACGCGGAAACCTGCGTGTAATCCCGCAATCCTTTCAGCCAGGCCGTTTGCTCCAGTGTAGAGAGCGCCTCTTTTGTACCGTGCAGCCGCAGACATTCCCCCAGCGTTTTACCCACTTGGGGAAAACTGATCCCAATCTTGCCATCTGCCACCTGTCCGAGCGCTCGGTGCAGTTTGGCAAACAGCGCGTTCAAGAGCTGCGAGGCCGTGAACTCAAGATCGGGCTGGACGCGAATATCAATGTAGTGATCCATACCGCCACCTTATTCGCCTTTTTCACCAAACACGCCGCCGCGAATCAGCGTGGCGATCACATAATGCTGCTGCTCTGGCGCAGGTACATCGCCTTTAATCACCCAGTTATCCAGCAGCGTGTAAAAATCCATTTTATCTCTGGGCTGGCGGTAGGCTTGGCCTCGGCTGGTGACGGAACCGTAGGGTTCGACGGCAATCGGGCCAGCCTCATCCGCCGCCGGATGCCAGTCGTCGATGGTGCGCAACGCGTTACCGATTTTCTGTGAATGAATCGCGGCGACATCATTGACCTGATAGAGGATTTTACCTTTATCTTTATTCACTTGTTTATCAAGAATGAGTTCCTGAGAAGGGAAAACTTCTTGCCCGTTACCGAGCTGTACGTAAGCTTCCACGGTAAAAAGCACCGATGAGTCGCCAGCCAGCCCTTGCTCAATGGCCTGTGCTAGTGCGGCAAGGTCACCGGCTGGTTGGCTGAACTGGCGCAGTGAATAGTCTTCACCGTTAAATTCCCAACTCCGTTCACCTTTTTTGGTGACGACGATGCGGATCGCCTCTGCACCAATGCGGTTGCGCCACAGAAAACGGCCGTTCGCGATATTTTCCGCATAGCGTGCCGCCAGTGTGCCAAAACCCTGATCCTGAGCGTATCCGGCGATGATGTTACCCAATGCGGTTTGATAATCCGGATCGTTACAGACCGAGGGCTGCGCCAGATTACCCAGCACGCGAAGGGTGAACTCGATTTTCAGGGTATCGGCACCGAAGGGAAGGGCGGCAACGTCCACTTTTTGCAAATTAGCATTTTCAATTTTTTGATTTAGCTTGCCAGGATCGCTAGTTACTGCATTCGGTTGGCGGTTGGAGATCGTCCCGCGCACCGATTTCTCCTGAATGGCAATCGGCGTCCAGTTGTCCTGCTGCGCCCAGTTACCTGCGTACATTACTGCGTCCGAATTCGCCAGCTTGCGTTCAAAAGCCAGTACCGATGCAGTTTTTAAGCTTGTTGGTGCTTTTGCCATGATGTCGTCCTTTTTAGTCATCGAATTCGTAGGAAGTGTCTTCTGCTGTTGAATCGGTATCCGCTAATTGGCGGCAGTGATAATCGCCGTTCTGGTAGCCGTACTCCCAGAGTATCTGGTGGATATCGCTGATACGGTGCGCGCCTTGCCATTCCCCGATGCCGTAGGCGGCTTCGGCAAAACAGAATGGCGTGTGCGGATCGCGGGTTTTATCGACTTCACCGGGGGCATAAAGCGGCGAAATGGCGCGGTAGCCGATCATTAGCGGGATCAGGAAGCCGCCGCCACCGGGTTTGGGCTGGTATTGCCACTGTACACTGCTCCCGTTGGGATCGCGCTCTGCCCGCATTTTTAACGCGGCGAAATCCAGCCAGGCATCAATCAGTTCTGCGTGCGGATTGTCCTGCTGTAGCGTCTGGAAATGGTCATGCAGTAGCGATGTGCGATCTTTTAGTACAAAGCCAGGTAACAAACGGCGCATAACTTTACGGGTTTCCACTGCGTCGCTGGGTAATGACTGAATGGTGACGCGCTCGATATCGACAATCGTGCCGCCCGCCAGCCGCTGGCACTGTGCCTGCTGGGTGAGGAAATCACGCAATGCCGTGGTATCCGCCGGAATCTGTCCCTCGCAGCGGATTAGCAGCGAAACGGTCATGTGCATACGGCCTTCTTCATTGAAGGCGGCGGTTTTCGCTTCTTTGGTCAGTGGGTTGCGGGTCAGAGCGAAGCTCCGTTCCCAACTGGAACCATAGGCGTGTAGCTGATGTTGATGGCTCACCACGCCGCAACCTTCCAGCGTCAACCCGTGGCTGGCCTGCAATTTACGCGACAGCGCATGGGTAAAACCAAGAAAGTGCGTAACAGCGGGGAATCCATAGGTCAGCCCGGCAATGGCGTTGGCGTTTTCGACTTTGATACGATGCAGAATAATCAGCGTGCTCATGCCAGATCCTCTTTTAGGCTACTTTCCATTTCGCGCATCCGGCGCTTGAACAGTGCTGCGGTGGACCATTCTCTGCGTTCGACTTCGCCGAAGATCAATTCTTCATGCTTGAGTCGGCGGTTCAGCCAGCGACCAAAATCGTAGGCCACGGCCTTTTGCCAGCCTCCTGCTTCACGCTCGCGGCGGAAAACCGTATCCGTTTCTGCACGATAGGGATCGAGCCACAGCTGCTGGGCGCGTTTCAGCTCTGACTGTGCACTCCAGCCGGCGGGTAGATTCTGCACGCTGGCAACATAGAAGAAGAGCTGATCGATCAACTGGTCGAGGTAACGCAGGCGCTGTTGACGAATGTCGCGATTGTTTTCCACCTCTTTGACGCTGAGCAGAAAGCGCTGCATGTGCGCTAAGGTCGCGCGGGTGTAGTAGTCCACCTCGCCGCGTGGCCGGAAAATGGATTCATGCTGCTGCGGTGGTTTTTCAACGCTGTTCCACTGCGGTGGGGCACTGCTGAGCAAATAGGAACGGCCATTACGTGTGACATTCAAAGATGAAATATTTTGCTTATTAGAACCTCCCCTATTCTGTACTGCCAGATTGGGGTAGCTGATAGATAGCTGTTCGTGCCACTGGTTTGCTTTTTGCGCCTGACGAATCGCTTTTGCCTTATCGCCAAAACGCACGGCATTAATACGCTGATGAAGTGCTTGTGCCAGCGACGAGGAGTAAAGTGGGCTGAGCAGATGGTATTCACCGCTTTCGAGTGGGAAATAGATCTGCTTGGCCAACTTATGTGAGCTGGGCTGTCGATCGGTAAAGACCTTCTGAAAGCCTGCCAGCCACAATGCGAACTGTTCGGGGCTTTCTGCCAGCGCTTCCAGTGCGCGGTGGTCACCACGCTGTAAGGCTACGACCAGCGAATCACCTTCGTGCTCGGTCTGTAACAGCCCAGCAACATCCAATACGGCTGCGTTTCCCACTACATCAATAGCAGGTTGTGCCAATGTCGCGGTGGAAAGCGTTCTAGCATCTGCTGCCGCTTCAGCGCTAAAGATGCTGCTGCCTTTAGCATCGCTGTGAGTATATTTCAGCGCGTGGGTGACCAAGCTGATTTGCCCGGCGCGGCTGGCGGCATTGGTTAACCAAGCGCGAACCTCATGTTTTTGCTCGATCTCTCGCCGCTTCTCGGCCAGCTCCAATTCCTCTGCGGCTAACGCTTCGCCGCTGAGCGCTGCACATTTCTTCTCTGCCTCTTTATCGAACGCATCCAGCTTGGCCTGCTTTCGATTCGTCACGTAGGACACGATGAACTGTGTCAGCCTGTTTTCTGCCATTCCTCCTCCTATTGTTATTCTTGTCACAGTGCAAACACCCCCAGCAGTGGATGCCAGAGCCAGTCTTTTTCCTCGTCTTCCCGCAGGCGAATTTCGCCGAAGCGGGCGCTAACCCGTTTGAGTTCCCACTGTTTCTCGTCCGCCAGCCGTTGATACAACGCGTGGTAGTCGGGATCGATCCACGCACAAACGCCTTCTGCCATGTGCAGTGACGTGGGGCGGATAACATCGCTTTGCTTCCACTTGTTGGGGCCGTCGTCCGGAATCATGAAAACGGCATCTTCATCGTCGTCGGCGATCCACAGGGTGTACGATTCATCTTTTGCCGATTGACGAAACGGCGTACGCCGTTGGAGTTCACCGTTCCAGTGCGGATGTGCGCGCCACCAGAATGCGGCGGGCGGGCGTTTCAGCCCATCAAGCTTTTGATTTTTTAGGCCAAGCAGCGTTTTTCCTAAAACCGCATGTTCTAACGCCACCAGTGAAAACGGTTTGGTGAGGGGCGCCGGTTGCACAATGCGCGGGGCGGCGTTGAGATGACGGTAGTCCTCCTCCTGCAATAACTGACGAAGATCGTGCGTATCCAGCCTCTCATCCTTCGACTCAAAGCCGGGTTTACAGTACGCGACGTCTTCACCTTTCAGCGCGCGAATATTGTGGCTAAGTAGGGTGATATTGGGGGTTTTAGGTACATGCTGTTCATTCTGCCGATGGCGTAATATTCGTCCGGCAAGCTGAATGAACGAACGCATTGAGCTGGGTTCGACAATCGCCCAATCGTAATCATGATCTCTACCGACCTCGGCGACTGAGGTCGCTAACACCACAAAGATATGATGCTGCTGCGGCGAGTTTTCTATCGCCTGACGAATTTCATCTACCTGCCATAGCGCATCGGCGTCGTTACGCATCAGCGCAGCATCAAGCCGTTGCTCAATATAGGAACGCATCGCCAGCGGATGTTGGCTGTGATAAATGCAGTAATGAATACCGGTGTCCGGCGGCGAGGGGATGGCAAGCAACTGGCGGGCGACGGCAACCAATGGGTTGATGTTTGCCATTCTGACCAGCCCCAGCGAGACGGTTTTTCCGCTCTTATGCTGTTGGTGATGCTGTGAATGTAAATCGCGCAGCAGTGGGTGGATCGCCTGCGCGACGGCCAGATGAACATCATCTTTATTTTTGCTGGGGCTGCTGACGGGCACAATGGAAGCCAGCCGAAGCGGAAGTTCATCTTTGGTAAGATTCTTCAGCCGCTGCTGAACGAACGCATCGTGCTGGGTCATGAAGCCTTTCACGTCGCCGTATTGCTCATGCTGACAATCAAATTCATCAAACCAGCCGCAGCACACGTTAAGCGGTGTATTCGGCGTGCCGTAAGCCTGTTGCCAGGCGGCACGGCCATCAAGATAGGCACCGAACAGCGCACGAATTAACGCGGGTGGCAACGTGGCCGAGGAAAGTAGAACACGCGATCCCAGCATGCCTGCCCAGTTCACCAATCGGCAGAGCGCGGGAAGATCTTCCAGCCCAAAATCATCCGGTTCATCTAGCACCAGATCGGAGGTCAATAGCCGTAGCATCGGGGCAATTTGGTGGCCGCCGCGCAGACTTTCCGTTGCGGGCATCAGGTGATCGATGGTGGTGATCAGCACCGGTGCACTCAGTAATTGATGCAGGGTGGGGCTACGTTCCAGCCACGTCTTTAACCTGCCATCGTCCAGAGAGCCATCGTAACGAACATATTGATGTTCAGAGAACAGCGGATCGGCGGATTCACTGCCCGTCTGCGGCGTGTTTTGTTGGCGCGTCTCATTGTCCTGCCGCATTTCATGGAGATCTTGCACGGCCTGTGAACCAATCAGCACCGCTAAGTCGTCTTCATCCAGCGTTAAGCGCTGCCGTAGTGCATCACCGGTTTGTAGCGTCAGCGTGCGTAACCCCAGCGCGACCGAGAAGCGACAGCCGGTAGACTCGTCTGATAGACCATACATAATTCGGGCGTTAGCAAAGGTTTTCCCCCGGCCTGTCGACGCCATATTGACGCCGAAAAAACCATGCTGCTTGCTGGATTCCCGAATGGAACAGGCGAGATCGAAGGCGCGATCCTGCCAGCGAAAGCGCGGGTGCGTGCTGCGCTGACGAAATCCTTTATGGCGAGTAATCGCGGGTAGCGTGTCGCGCAGATGTGGCAGGCTGCGTCCCAGCAGCAGCGCGTTTTGCCCGACGCCGACGCAGTGTTCGTCCAGCTTCTGTTTATATTCCCCCGTTTTGCGATCGGTGTTAGCCCAGACGGAATAAGCCATGTCCTGCCAGCCAACCGTTGCGGCACCAGCCGAATAGTGGTGGTCCGCTAGCATGAGTGCGAGACGCGCCAGATGCACGGTCAGCCGTTGGTCTAACTGAGCAAAATGAATAAATGAAGGGAGCTTCAATGCACGATCTGCAAACTTGCGCGCTTTCTCACGCCAGACGCTGCTGCGTAGCGGTGTGCCATGCGGAAACTGCCACACCTGTGCCAGATCGGCAGACGTGACATTGGGCTTGCAATGATTGAGTGCATTCCATTGTGCCGAGAGATGGTCGGTTAACCATGTTTCTGCATAGTCGAGTTGGGGTTCACTGCTGTTGGGGGCAAGCTCTGTCGATTTGTTAAACACAGGCAGCCGATGGTGAGAAACAATCAGCCAGGCGATAACCTGTGCCAGCGGCGGCAAAGTGCGAAATGGGCTACTACTGGGCGTTTGCTTATCCCGCTGTAGGGCTGTCAGCAGGGTTGTTTCTGCCTCTGGCGTCATCGTGCTGAGCGCGGTTAACCAGCCTTTGTCGTCTTGCTCCCCTACGAAGGCCTGAAACAGCCGCAGCGACACCCACTCATGGCGATACGGTTGGCTGCGTGGACCTGTGCCGCTCAACCCCGCCTGGAATAGCGCATTGGCCTTGCCGACATCGTGAAATAACCCAGCAATGGCCGCCAGCAGGCTAAACACCTCGGCGCTGTGCCATGGGTTTTCATCTTTCGAGCGCAAAATATCGCGGCTGGTGGTGTTGGTCGGCACGCTCCCCTGCGTATTAAAACGCCGTAAATTACCGACGATCCACAGCAGTTCGGTATGATTCGCACTACGAACCCAGTGACAGGCGACAGCCGTATTACGACGCGCCGTTTTGCGCAGCAGCTTGCGTAGCGTGTTCAGCCCTTCTAGCGTGATAGCGGTTTGCCACGTGCGCTCGCCCTTGCGTTCTGCAAACTGATCCAGTATCCGTCTGGTTTCGACCAGCGCGCGCTTATTGCATTCTGAAATCAGCAGAATGTTCATCGACCCACCTGACTCAGCGTGCTGGCGACATCCTGCAAACTGCCGATCATGACATCCAGCGCCTCGGATTGTTGGAATGCAGTCAGGCAGCGCTGACGAAATTCTTGCTCATCTTCGCCTTCCATCGCGGCGATAAAGGCCTGCGGCAGTACAAGTGCATCTTTAATTAAATCGGCAACGTCGAATACCAGCCCGCCACGGCGAGTTTTACCGTGTAACACCGCTAACCCGTGCGGCAGACCCAAGACCCATGTCGAGACGGCGGCCAGCCCGTAAGCCAGATAATTACCGTGATCGAGAAAGCGGTTAGCCAGATCGGTGCCACCGCCGCGTTTGGCACGAGTAAAGTCGCCATAGCTCACGGCATTAGCGGCCAGTTTGTACAGGGCTTTGGTCATCATCGCTTCCTGCACCAGCACGTCATTGCTGGTGCGGCAGTCGGTTAGCCCTTTTTCATAGCGATTCAGAAGCGCCTGAAGGTGGTCGGCCTTAAAGGTAAAGTGAGATTCGCGGGACAGACGAGAGCCCAGCCAGTGCTGACGAATTTGTGTTATCCGCACCTGTTGGAAAGCGATGGCGGCGGCGAGCCTTTTCTCATCATCGAACCAAAAGCTGACCCAATCCTGCAAATACTCGGTTGGCCGATATTCGCTCTGCGGCGATAGCCAGGATACCGCCACTTCCGCCTCGTTGGCCGCAAACAGCGGTGTACCGCCGCCGCCACAAAAGCCAACCATTACACCTGCTCTGGCGAACTCCCGCATCGCTGCCTGCGTGACGGAGGTGCCGGTTCCCAGCATCACAACGCTGGTATTGGCGATGGGGATATTCCAGTACAGAGACTGGTTTCCTTCTTCCGTGACATATTCGACACGGCCACCGTTAACGAGAATGCGGCAATGCTGGAGGTAATAAACATTGGCGCGTTTGGAATGCAGAATGGTTTTTAAGTCCGAAGGGCTAAAGGCGTTATCCATCATGTATTTTCTGCCGTAATCGATAATAGCGGTGACGCCAGCGGAATAAATCGCAGGCTAACTATTTGATAAAGAAAAATATAATCGTCAAGAAAACTAACGAAAATCAGACTATCACAAATATTCTGGGAAAATGGTGGCTGCAAAAAATATTACCCAAACACAGACCCTTTTTATTTGGCCCATTTCACAGGTTTAATAATCAATGAGTTACGGCTAGGCTGAAAAAAAGGGTTTTTGCGGCGAAAATGGCAATTGCTGCTAATAAAACAAACCGTTAGAGTAATCGGGCAACGGTTCACTGCCGTACAGGCAGCTTAGAAAGATAATTAAATAGGCTTTGTCAAACAGGCCATGTTCACTGCCGTACAGGCAGCTTAGAAACCAGCGTAAAGACGGAGAGCGCTTATCGATGAGTTCACTGCCGTACAGGCAGCTTAGAAACGAAGGCAGCCTGATATCATTTACTTTGATTGGTTCACTGCCGTACAGGCAGCTTAGAAACCGCACCACTGCGGCACATGGGGATTGAGGATGTTCACTGCCGTACAGGCAGCTTAGAAATCTGACAGCGCAGCAGAAAACGAGTGTAAAAAGTTCACTGCCGTACAGGCAGCTTAGAAATACGCAGATCAGCAAGAGAAGCGCAAGGCTGAGTTCACTGCCGTACAGGCAGCTTAGAAATGAGCAGGAACAACGGGAAGATTCATGCGCTCGTTCACTGCCGTACAGGCAGCTTAGAAAATTACATCAATCTCCTGTTATCAAATTCATCCGTTCACTGCCGTACAGGCAGCTTAGAAAGAGAATGCGTACTCTGCTGCCTACGCCATTGCGTTCACTGCCGTACAGGCAGCTTAGAAAAGCATGATTATTGAAAATGTTGAACCTTAAATGTTCACTGCCGTACAGGCAGCTTAGAAATTGAAGCTCAGCCATCGCACCGCGCGACAACTGTTCACTGCCGTACAGGCAGCTTAGAAAGCGAACTGACGGCGGAAGAAATCGACCTGATGGTTCACTGCCGTACAGGCAGCTTAGAAATGAAACCCGTTCTGCAATGTGTCGGGCCTGGGGTTCACTGCCGTACAGGCAGCTTAGAAACGATACGGCCAGCGTTCCCAGCTCAGCACCGCGTTCACTGCCGTACAGGCAGCTTAGAAAAGCAAAAAGTCAGACGCTGCCCGCTGCGGTGCGTTCACTGCCGTACAGGCAGCTTAGAAAGCGTCTGTTTGTTGGCCGCATGATTTTGGGATGTTCACTGCCGTACAGGCAGCTTAGAAAAGACCGTATCCATGCCCTCAGCGGGCACGTCCGTTCACTGCCGTACAGGCAGCTTAGAAATGAGTATTACGGACAATACCGCCGCCGCACAGGTTCACTGCCGTACAGGCAGCTTAGAAACGGAAGATGAATATAAGCAACACACGGAACTCGTTCACTGCCGTACAGGCAGCTTAGAAATCATCAGAAAATCTCAATGTTAGATCCGCGCCGTTCACTGCCGTACAGGCAGCTTAGAAAGCCATCGTTAAATCTGGATTCCCACTGCTGACGTTCACTGCCGTACAGGCAGCTTAGAAAATCGCACCGCGCAGTAGAGGGTGTGACCACACGTTCACTGCCGTACAGGCAGCTTAGAAACTCCAGCAGCAAGGCAGGGGGCAAGGCCGGATTGTTCACTGCCGTACAGGCAGCTTAGAAACAGATCACAGACCAACAATTTAGGCGCAGATAGTTCACTGCCGTACAGGCAGCTTAGAAAAGCTGGCATATCATACGGGATCGTAACTCAAGGTTCACTGCCGTACAGGCAGCTTAGAAACGTATGTTGTGGGGCAAAAAACGCATTTAGTAGTTCACTGCCGTACAGGCAGCTTAGAAATTACCGACCGACGATGCTGATAGACCGGATGTGTTCACTGCCGTACAGGCAGCTTAGAAAAGACAGTAAGGGATGGTAAAAATATAACAATTGTTCACTGCCGCACAGGCAGTTCATCCACGACCTTAAGCGCTGTTGTCTGGCTATTATCGAAGTAGTACTGCGCCAGCGCTCACCCTCGTTAAATGACGCATATTGATGGCCTTATTCCGTAACGTTTTTAAGTAATGAGTTTATTTTAGAGGGAATGAAAAATTGTGGGGTCGGCATTATTAACATTTAAAAATCATCATTTTTCCGTTAAAGTGTCCTTATAGGGGAATAGCACGTTGACTTAAGTCAAATTCAAGGGAGTGAGTGACTGTGAAATACGATCCCGTTTTAAAAACGCTTGTGGATGATGACTATCGGTTAGAAGATCATCTTGATTTTAAAAAGCAGCATGCAGATATTAACTATCAGAAATTACATGCTCAACTAAACGAAATAAATAACGATAATATTCATGCCATATTGACTGCGCAGGAAGCGATGTATTTTTTAAAGACGTTATGCACACCCAATCCTAATGACTCCTGGAAAACGGCAATATTTGGTTGTACCGACCCCATCTCATCGTTTGCTGGGAATATTGCAGAAGCGGTATCTGTAAGCAGAATCGTGATGGAGATGAAAGGGTTCGGCGTAACGGCAACGGAATATGTCGGGAAGAATGGCAGTAAGTACATAAAACTATCTGGATACCCAGGAGTAAGAAAATATTTAGATGCCACCCGATATTTAGTCAGTAACCAAAAAATACTCGACATAGGGATAGGTACAAAAGGAATTGAAAGTGGTATTGCGACTGGAGCAAGGTTCTGTATTGTATTTTCAGGCGCTTATCGAGCCATTGAGTTGATGGTGAAAGACGAATACGCACTAACCGATTTCTTTGTTAATTTAACGATGGATGCGGCAAAGCTGGCTATATCGGTTGGGGTTGCTTGGGGAGCAAAAATGGCAGCTACTGGGCTTATGGTTGCAGGAGGTAGTGTTATTGCTATTTCTTTTGGTATATTTATATTGGGATTAGGTGTCAGTTTTGCGTTACTTTGGTTGGATAACGAATATAAAATAAGTGAGACGATAATAAAAAATTTAAAATCACATAAAAAACAATATACACCATACCATCCCGATCAATTCTTTCATGCCTGGGGGAGGTACAGCCGTGGTTAAGGTAAATAGGCCATTAGTTGGCGCTTTTGCAGTTTTTCTTTTTTGTATCTCATGTTTTATTAGCTGGATTTCCTTCAATGGATATTTGAGTTTTTTACAAAAAAGTGATGTGATCATTTTTTCATGGAAACTTGGTTTAATGGTATTTGGATCACCTTTGTTGTTTTATTTTTCATATTTGGCATTTTATTCAGCTATAAAAAATGAAGTGCCTAAAATGAATAATAAACTAGCTAACTCATTAGCTATTGTGGCTATATTTGGTGCGGTTGTTAGTTTTTTTTCATCAATTTATATATCATATAATCTTAATGCTCAATATTATAAAATCTGTCCTAATAACTCATGGGTAGCTCCCAGTAAGTATGTGAAAGATATTTCTCTTTGTGATGAATGGTAAACAATTATCTGATGATTTTTTATTTTTTAAGCTTAGGGTGGATATATTCTTGGTTAAGGTAAATAGGCCATTAGTTGGCGCTTTTGCAGTTTTTATTTTTCTATTGACATGCTTTACTGGTTGGTTTTCTTTTAATTCATATTTGGATATTTTACATTTAAATGATGTGATAGTGTTTTCATGGAAAGTTGGGTTGATGGTATTTGGTTCTCCTTTGCTATTCTATTTTTCATATTTATTTTTTTATTCCGCAATAAATAATAAAGTGGCGAAAATTAATAATAAATTTGGAGGAGGGTTATTTATAATAATGATCGTTGGTGCTGTAATTAGTTCATTCTCATCTTTCTACATGTCTTATAATTTTAGAGATTATGGTTATGAAATATGCCCTAAAATATCTTGAATGGATCCCAATAAATATGTGAAAAATATCGCTCTTTGTGATGAATAGTGAATAACAAGCACACCTGATAAGATGCGCTTGTTATCAAAGGTCATAAATTTTAGAGGCTCATTTCCTCCCAAATACTATAACCCGACGTGCCTGCGATCTTATGGTTCCATGCTATGGTTTTATATTTTAGCTGGACTTTTTCATACGGCATGATGTCGTTGTTATCGATGACGTGCGGATAGACACAGGTGACGTCGACAATGCTCGCATCCGTTAAGGTGACTTCATAATAAAGCTCTAACTGCCCAGCGGAATTGACGAGATAAAAATAAAATGTCACATCGACCTTTTCATTATAAGAGATTGCCATTCCTAATAACGGGGACGACTTATCGATTGGCTTAATAAAATGAATGGGGTGATGAGCGACATTCTGATCGCGGCTGATGCTATGATTTAAACCTAATACCTGTATTTGATCTTCATGACCTGTTTGGTAGCGATTACCAATTGAATCGAGCGTTGAGCAACCCGATGATATTAAACCCTGTTTTTGACCATTAATGCTGGCGTAAATCAAATTAGCCATATCAAATCCTTATGAGAAAATTTATCAATAGGCTGAGTGAAAATATATCAATCATCAGCTCGGAAATAATACGGCTAAGGCAACGTCAAAGCAAAGCGAACAATCATAAACGGTGAATTCAGACCGCGCCTGAATTTATTTCTCGCCAGTTCAGCCAGATTCGCATATCAAATTCCAGCTGGTGATAATCAGGATCCATATGGCAGCAGAGTTGGTAGAAAGCCTTGTTGTGGTCTTTTTCTTTGAGGTGAGCGAGTTCGTGTATCACGATCATCCGCAGGAAATCTTCCGGCCCATCACGGAATAGCGTTGCTATTCGGATTTCATTATTGGACTTTAATTTTCCGCCCTGCACGCGTGCCACAAAGGTATTGGTTCCCAGCGTCCCTTTGATCGGGTTCTGTTTATTGTCGTAAAGCACCTTTGATATTGCCGGGGCGTTTTTTAGATAGCGCTGTTTCAGCTCGGCGACAAACTGATAGAGCGATTTGTCACTCTGGATCGGATGGCGGTCAGGGTATTTTTTTTCCAGCCACGGGCCGAGTTTGCCTTGATCAAGGAGCGTTTGAACTTGGGCAATAATTGCTGGGGGATAACCGTTAAGGTAGCGTAGCTGAGTCATATTTTATTCGTTGGGATAGCGCATGGCGGATTTGTCGATGTGTTGCTTTCAGTCTGAGTGTAGAGAACAGATAGCACGACAGCGATAGTTAACTGAAAACACAAGCCACTGGGTTAAGCGAGTTCACTCATGTGAGTCGGTTAAGCCAGTGGCGTTGTCATTTACAATTTACTGAATCGCGGCGAAAGCGGCGGCGACGCGCTGGACGTTGCTGTGGTTCAGCCCCGCCATACACATACGGCCGCTGGCGATCAGGTAGACGCCGAATTCTTCACGCAGACGATCAACCTGTTCCGGGCTGAAACCGGTGTAGCTGAACATGCCGCGCTGGGTGAGCAGGTAGTCGAAGTTACGGTTCGGCAGCGCGTTTTTCAGTGCTGAAACCAGCTCCTGACGCATGCTCAGAATACGGGTGCGCATCTCTTCGACTTCCGCTTTCCAGTCAGCGTTCAACTGCCCGTCATTCAGGACTTTAGAAACTACCTGTGCGCCGAAATTCGGCGGGGAAGAGTAGTTGCGACGGACGGTCGCTTTTAACTGACCCAGCACGCGCTGTGCGCTGTCGGCATCGTCACACACCACAGAAAGGCCACCAACGCGCTCGCTATACAGCGAGAAAATCTTGGAGAACGAGTTGGCGATGAGTGCCGGAACGCCCGCGCTGGCAACGGCGCGAATCGCATAGGCATCCTGCTCAATCCCGAGGCCAAAGCCCTGATAGGCGATGTCCATAAACGGAATCAGTTCACGCTGGATGATAACCTCAATGACGCGATCCCACTGTTCGGTGGTGAGGTCGGAACCGGTCGGGTTGTGGCAGCACGGGTGGAGCAGCACGATGCTGCGCGCTGGCAACGTTTGCAGGGTGGCGAGCATGGCGTCAAATTTCACGCCTAGGTTTTCGCCATCGAAATACGGATAGGTGTGAACGTTAAAGCCCGCGCCCTCAAAGATCGCAATATGGTTTTCCCATGTTGGATCGCTGACCCACACTTCTGAGTTCGGGAAGTAGCGTTTCAGGAAATCTGCACCGACTTTCAGTGCACCGGAACCGCCCAGCGTCTGGATGGTGGCGATGCGACCCGCTTCCAGCGCAGCGTGGTTTTCACCAAACAGCAGGTGTTGGATCGCGGTACGGTAAGGCTGTAACCCTTCCATCGGCAGATAGGAGCTTGCGCTCTGAGCCGGCTGTTTCAGGCTGCTTTCGGCCGCGCTGACGGAGCGCAGCTGCGGGATAATATTCTGCTCGTTGTAGTAGAGCCCGATACTCAAATTGATCTTATCCGCTCTTGGATCCTGTTTGAATTTTTCCATCAGAGACAGGATAGGATCTCCGGCATAGGTATCAACGTTTTGAAACACAGTGTAGCTCTCCTGAGTGTGTCATTTTTATGGGTACCGCAACCCCGACGATGGTGGGGATAATCAGGCCGCGTAACGGCCGGGGCGATGGTTCATCGCGATAATCAGGTTCAGAATGGTTGCCCCCAGAATCGAAGCAATCAACATCGGTATGCTTACCACGAACAGGGAAGTCAGCACAATCACAACGTCAACGCCCATCTGGAGTTTTCCCGCCCGCAGGCCATATTTGTCCTGAAGATACAGCGCCAGAATATTCATGCCGCCGAGACTGGCCTTATGGCGGAACAGCACCACGAAGCCGATTCCGGTAATGATATTGCCAAACAGCGTGGCGTAGAACGGGTTGAGCTGATCGAAATGAACGAACAGTGGATGCAGGTCGGAAAACAGAGAAACCAGCCCGACGGCGCAGAACGTTTTCACCGTGAACTCCCACCCCATACGGCGCACAGCCAGATAATAGAAGGGCAGATTCAGCAGGAAAAAGGCAACGCCAAAGGAGACGTTGGTCAGATAGTGGATAAGAAAAGCGATGCCCGCGGTGCCGCCGGTGAGGGCGCCGGCCTGACGCAGCAGGATAACGCCAAACGACACCATCAGCGTGCCGATCAGGATCGCCAGAATATCTTCCAGCAGAGTATGTGATATTTTTTGTGTAGGAATAACGTTATCCATGGTGAGCACTCAACAGACTGTCGTAAAAACATGTGCTTACCAAAGCAAGAATCGCACCAGATAGTGCTGTTTAGCGGCTGGTGTCTGCGTAATGTTGACTGCGATAAGAGCAACGTATTGAATTATATGAATGAAAATAATGCGTGATTCATGCGTTTTTTATTATTTATTTGGCTGGATCGTGCGTTTATATGGGGTTTGTTGCGTGATGCACTCATTTTTTGCACCAAATAGAGGCAGTTGCCCCAATTCAGGGCAACGCAGGCAGTTCTGGCATCATCAAACCGTTCTCTTTGAGGCGGTTCAATACCACTGAGGTTTTCAGGTGTGCGACGCTTTTGTTTTGCGACAGAATCTGGCTAATCAGCGTGCTGAGTCCGGGCAGGTCTGCCACGGCGACTTTTAACAGATAATCGGCATCACCCGTGGTTTTATAGGCATCGATGATGGCATCCACTTCCCCCAGCATCTGGTGAAAGCGTTCAACGTATTCGCTGGTATGGTTGATCAACCGCACTTCAATTAACCCTAGGCATTCCAACCCGACTGCGTTCGGCGACAGGCGGGCATGGTAGCCGAGAATCAGCTGTGCCTGTTCTAGCGCGATGCGACGGCGGGAACACTGCGAGGCGGAAAGCCCAACCAGATCGCTCAGTTCCTGATTGGTCAGGCGGCCGTTCGTCTGTAGCAGCGTCAGGATTTTCAGATCGAAATCATCAATGTGGTACATCGCGTTTCCTAAACAGTATCAGGCAGTCGGCCAAACAGACTACCAGCTTTTTAGGCCGCGTTGCCTATGAGTTTTTTATTACTGATTTTCGGCGCGTTTAATTTTCTTAACTGCCTGTACGGCAGTGAACTGAGATCCGGCCGGGCTATGCGTTCAACATCATTTTCTAAGCTGCCTATACGGCAGTGAACCTCCGGTAACTCCGGATGGTTCAGTGCCGGAATTTCTAAGCTGCCTATACGGCAGTGAACTCTATGGGACGACTATCACCCAACGACTAATTTTTCTAAGCTGCCTATACGGCAGTGAACCGATGGCCTTTACCGTATTAGTGATGTCTACAGTTTCTAAGCTGCCTATACGGCAGTGAACGCTAATAATCGCGGGCCTTATTTTTGCCCGGATTTCTAAGCTGCCTATACGGCAGTGAACGATGCCAGCGTTCAGATCCAGTTTTGCAGCCATTTCTAAGCTGCCTATACGGCAGTGAACCGTTCATATTTTACGGTAGTTACCTAATTTTAAAAGGAAATAAACCATTTTTCCCGAAAAACCCTTTTTTATCAGGGCTGATAATCAAAATTAAAAATCAATGAGCTACGACTATGCGTAAAAAAAGGGTCATGAACGTATGGCAAAGATTTTATTTATCGACGATAGGCCTATGTCAGGTATCGCTCGATGCGGTGTTACCTTGGGATAGCGCCGCAGTAGACGCTACGACGAAAATTAAAATCGCGCTAGCCGCAGCAGGCACGCCTATTGGCCCGAATGATACGGCCATCGCGGGTCATGCCATCAGTGCTAAGGCCATATTGGTCACCAATAATCTGAGAGAATTTGAGCGAGTACCGGGGTTGACGTTGGAAGATTGGGTTAAATAATCGCGGATTATGTCTGGTGAAGTGAAAGTCCTGATACTTGTTAAGCTGCCTACACGGCAGTAAATCCATCACTCCACAATAATCCGCTCATCATTCTCTCCCAGACAGATACTTAACTGCTGGCCGTCAGGGCTGAAAGCGCAGTAGGGGAGAGGTTCACGTAGGTAGAGATGCAGCGGGAGCGCGAAATAAAGCGCAACGAGCAGCAATGCAGCGACCGCTTTCGCATAGGTTGGGCGTTGAGCGACTGGGTTGCGCCGAGCGTGTCGATATTTCACGATGCCAATGGCGGCCATGCCTGCGCCTACCAGCATGGAAACATACAGTTCACCGGGCATCGGGGAGAGTATCACATTGTCGTTTTCATAATCCTGCCAATATTGAATGCGCCACAGGGCGCTGATACCGATTTGCACCAGCCCCGCGAGTATCCAGGCAACACGCCATCCTGAAAGCCGAAAGAGCGCCAGAAAGCAGAAACCCGATGCCGCGCAAGACCAGTAGATGAGATCGAACATCGCGCTAAACATGCCGCCAAACAGCGTGCCGCCGACGTCCGTCGGTTTCAAAGTATAGAAATTAATGAGGGCAAACAGCGTCAGGATAGCGGATACGGCAAGCCAGCTTGCCGTATAGTAGATAACCCGTTTTAAGGTCGGCAAGTCATGAGCCTGCCGATAAAAACTAGCCAGTCCGTTTTTATTCACCGTCGATGTATTCCAACGCGGTGCGCTGGGTTAAGCGCGTGATCAGTTCGTAGGCGCTGGCACCCGTATGTGCGGCAATGCGTTCAACCGGTAGCGTTGGCCCCCAAAGGATGACCTCATCGCCGACCTTGTCCTGCGCATCCGGCCCTAAATCCACCGTAATCATATCCATCGATACGCGGCCGGAAAGCGGCACTTCGCGACCGTTGACGAGCACGGGCGTACCGGCTGGCGCGCAGCGCGGGTAGCCATCGCCGTAACCGACGGCGACCACGCCTAAACGGGTATTGCGCGGGCTGGTCCAGGTGCCGCCGTAACCGACCGCTTCGCCTGAGTTGTGTTCGCGTACCGCGATCAGGTGAGACGTAAAGGTCATGGCTGGCTGGAAGCCGAAATGTGCGGCGTCTTCGTTATCCAGCGGCGACACGCCATAGAGAATAATTCCGGGACGAACGCGATCGCGGTGCGACTGCGGCCACAGCAGAATACCGCCGGAGGCCGCAATGGACTGTGCGCCGGGTTTACCTTGCGTAAAGGCATCGAAGCAGGCCAGTTGGCGTTCGGTGGTTCCCGCTTCGGGTTCATCGGCGCGGCAAAAGTGGCTCATGATATTGACTGGCTGCACCACGTTGCGGCATTCGGTCAGGCGTTGCCAGAATGCGTCGGCGTGTTCCGGCAGAACGCCAAGGCGATGCATACCGCTATCCAGTTTCATCCACACGGGGATCGGCTGTGGCAGCGCGGCCTGTTCCAATGCGGCAAGCTGTTCAGGGCTGTGAACGGCGGTTTCTAACTGGTGCTCCACCAGAAGCGGGAGGTCGTCGGCGGAGAAAAAGCCTTCCAGCAGGACGATGGGCTTGGTGATGCCCGCGGCGCGTAGCGCCAGCGCTTCGGAGAGTCGCGCGACGCCGTAGCAGTCAGCGTCGGAAAAAGTATGGGCAGCTTCGCTCATGCCGTGGCCGTAGGCATTGGCTTTCACGACGGCAACGACCTGACTGTCAGGCGCTAGCTGACGGATACGTTGCAGGTTGTGGCGCAAAGCACGCCGGTTAATGACGGCAGTTGCCGTTTTCATTCTTGTTCCTTAGTGCAGTGTTGTCATTACTGAGCGCTGCGTTATTCATCGTCATATTGTGGGCCGGCATAGTTATCAAAGCGCGACCACTGCCCGTTAAAGGTCAAACGAACGGAACCAATCGGGCCGTTACGCTGTTTCCCCAGAATGATTTCAGCGATGCCTTTCAGGTCGCTGTTTTCGTGATAAACCTCATCACGATAGATAAACATAATCAGGTCGGCATCCTGCTCGATGGAGCCGGATTCACGCAGATCCGAGTTAACCGGGCGCTTGTCGGCGCGCTGCTCCAGACTACGGTTAAGCTGCGACAGGGCGACAACAGGAACCTGCAATTCTTTTGCCAACGCTTTGAGCGAGCGGGAAATTTCTGCAATTTCCAGCGTACGGTTGTCGGACAATGACGGCACGCGCATCAATTGCAGGTAGTCGATCATGATCAGGCTCAGGCCATTATGTTCACGGAACACGCGACGGGCGCGGGATCGCACGTCGGTCGGCGTCAGGCCAGAGGAGTCATCGATGTACATGTTGCGTTTTTCCAGCAGGATCCCCATGGTGCTGGAAATGCGCGCCCAGTCTTCATCGTCCAACTGACCGGTACGAATGCGGGTCTGATCCACGCGCGACAGAGACGCGAGCATACGCATCATGATCTGTTCGCCGGGCATCTCCAGACTGAAGATCAGTACGGGCTTTTCTTGAGTCATCGCGGCATGTTCGCACAGGTTCATCGCAAAGGTGGTTTTCCCCATTGATGGACGTGCTGCCACGATGATCAGGTCAGATTTCTGCAAGCCAGCGGTTTTTTTGTTGAGATCCTGATAGCCCGTGTCCACACCCGTAACGCCATCATGTGGTTTCTGGTAAAGCTGCTCGATACGGGAAACGGTATCTTCCAGAATGCGGTCGATACTTTTTGGGCCTTCATCTTTGCTGGCGCGGTTTTCAGCGATCTGGAAGACGCGGGATTCCGCCAGATCGAGCAGATCCTCGCTGCTGCGCCCCTGCGGATCGTAGCCCGCGTCGGCGATCTCATTGGCGACGGAGATCATTTCACGTACCACGGCGCGCTCGCGCACGATATCGGCGTAGGCACCGATGTTAGCGGCGCTGGGGGTGTTCTTTGCCAGCTCGGCCAAATAGGCAAAGCCACCGGCGGATTCCAATGAACCTTGCAGTTCGAGCGATTCGGACAGCGTGATCAGATCGATCGGTTTGCTCATTTCCAGCAGCCGATGCATCTCTGTGAAGATCAGACGGTGGGCGCGGTTATAGAAATCGTTAGCAACAACACGCTCGGCGACATTATCCCAGCGTTCATTGTCGAGCATCAGGCCGCCCAATACCGATTGCTCCGCTTCCAGCGAATGTGGTGGAAGTTTCAGACCTTCCATCTGGCGGTCACGGGGTTCATTCGATTTATTGGTGGGTCTTTTCTCTGCCATGAAACGGGTTCTTTACCGGTTGATTTGCCATTGGATTAGGGGGCATTGTATATGCCACACGTCCGAAATAACACAATATACCCGTCATACTTCAAGTTGCATGTGCGTTGGTTGCGTTCAGTCACCCGAATCACTTACTCAAGTAAGCTCATCGGACTCCTTCGCTTGCCGCCTGCCTGAAACTCGAATTATTTAGGGTATACGTATTATAGAGAGACAACGAACCTGTCACGATTAAGGAGATAACATGACAAAACGCGTTCAGTTCCGAGCTTATGGTGGCCCAGAGGTTCTGCAATATGTGGATTTTACGCCTGCCGACCCCGCAGCGGGAGAGGTTCAGGTTGAGAACCGCGCCATCGGCATTAATTTTATCGATACCTATATTCGCAGCGGCCTGTATCCAGTGCCTGACCTACCTTCCGGTCTGGGAACCGAAGCGGCAGGCGTCGTGACGAAAGTCGGGGCAGGGGTTAGCGTGCTGAAGGTCGGCGATCGCGTCGTTTATGCGCAGTCTGGGTTAGGGGCGTATAGCGAAGTGCATAACGTGGTAGCGGAGAAGGTTGCGCTGCTACCGGATGCCATCAGCTTTGAGCAGGCCGCGGCCTCTTTCCTGAAAGGGCTGACGGTTTACTATCTGCTGCGCCAGACGTATGAAATCAAGCCAAATGAAGTCTTCCTGTTCCATGCGGCGGCGGGTGGCGTTGGGTTGATTGCCTGTCAGTGGGCGAAGGCGCTAGGGGCGAAGCTGATCGGAACGGTGGGTTCTGATGAGAAAGCGGAGCGGGCAAAACAGGCGGGTGCCTGGGCGACCATTAATTACCGTACCGAGAATATTGCACAGCGCGTCGCGGAACTGACCGATGGGCAGAAGGTGAACGTCGTCTATGACTCGGTTGGGAAAGATACCTGGGAAGCCTCGCTCGATAGCCTGCGTCGTCGCGGATTGATGGTCAGCTTCGGCAATGCGTCTGGGCCGGTGACCGGTGTTAATCTGGGTATTTTGAACCAGAAAGGCTCGCTGTACGTCACGCGTCCGTCGCTGTTTGGTTACGTGACGAACCGCGCCGAACTCGAGCAGGCCAGCAATGAACTCTTTTCACTGATCGCCAGCGGGGCGATTACGGTAGACGTGCCGCAGAACCAGAAATTCGCGCTGGCGGATGCGCAAGCGGCCCATCGGGCACTGGAAAGCCGCAGCACGCAGGGCTCCTGCCTGTTAATTCCGGGCTAATCACTCAATGAGGTTATCGTGTTCTGGCGATAACCTCGCTTCTCCCGCCGTTCTTTTTCCAGACAGGATAAAGGGCTGCCTACGGTATTACTTCTTAACAAAAAAACCAAAACGCACTGTTTGTTTTTTAAACACCCCTCTGTAGGATTTGACGAAAAATAGAGTAAGACAGTCATTCAGATTCTGTGCCTTGCTCGTTGTCTGCGCCGTATATCAATCCCAATAAGCAGCGTCGATCGCGCATATTGCATTTGGCTGTGAGCATAGGTTCCACGGTATTTTTTCAAAAATGGTTCTCTCTTTACCTCTTCGCTATCTCGATTGTTGTTTTCACAGGCGAATTCTCGCCTGATTTTGAACACACTAAAGAAGGATGTGAGTATGAGATCCATCAAACTGCTGCCAATGCCCCCAACCCGAAGCATTCTCGGGCATGTTGATTACTTAAAACGAAGTGATGTTCATCTACAGATGCTGCGGTGGAAAGCACAGTATGGTCGCTTTTACCGCTTAAGGCTGGGGCTCACGTCAGCGATAGTGATTTCCGACGCTGAATGTATTCGCAGCATTATGAAATCCCGCCCCGACGAATTTCGGCGAATCAGCAGCATTGAATCCGTGTTTCAGGAAGCTGGGGTGAACGGTGTTTTTTCATCGGAAGGAGAACGATGGGAACATCAGCGCAAATTGACGGAGCCGATGTTTCAGCCCGCTCATTTGAAGCATTTCTATCCCCTTCTCAGGAAGGTGACTTCCCGGTTATCTGACCGTTTTACGCTGCTGGCTGAAACCGGGGAGAGCGTCGCTCTGGTAGAGGAGTTTAAGCGCTATACGGTTGATATCACGTCATTACTGGCCTTCGGCGAGGACGTGAATACGCTCGAACAGGGCGAAAACCCGCTATCGCAAAGCTTACGCCACTTATTCCCCATGATTAATGCCCGCAGCAGCGCCTTGTTTCCCTTCTGGCGATTCATCAGGACGGCGCGAGATAAGCAGTTTGATGCGAGCCTGAGCCTGATTCGCGAGTACCTTGATGGCTTCATTTATCGTCAGCGTAAGCGCATCCAGCTAAATCCGCAGTTGATGGATGCGCCTGAAAACATGCTGCAAGTGATGCTCGCCGAGCAGAAAAAAGACGGGACGCTGAAAGACGACGATATTATGGCGAATGCCATTACGCTTCTGCTTGCAGGGGAGGACACGACGGCAAATACGCTCACCTGGATGAGTTTTCTGCTTTGTTCGTCGCCTTCGGTAGAAGAGTGCGTTTTTCAGGAGTGCAAAGAGGCAACTGATGGTGCTGGGGCTATCCTCCCGTGGCCGCTGCCGCGTATGCCCTGGCTCACCACCGTGATGTATGAATCCATGCGGCTCAAGCCCGTTGCGCCTCTGCTGTATCTTGAGCCAACGAAGAACACCGTTATTGATGATTTCCTGATCAAAAAAGGCACACCTTTGTTGCTGATGCTGAGTGCGAGCGGGTTTGACGACGCGTTATTTCAACAGCCCTATGATTTCGTGCCTGAGCGGTGGCTTGAACGCGGAAAAGCCTCTTTTTCCGATCTCCAGCCTTTCGGCGGTGGGCCGCGGATGTGCCCCGGACGGTCGCTGGCATTAATGGAAATTAAACTGGGGTTTCACGCGTTGTGTAGCGGGTTCCGCGTCGAGGCGCAGCAGCCTGCATCAGACGTCACCGAGAATTTTGCTTTTACGATGTCGCCATCCGGTTTTCGCGTGAAGCTATACAAGCGCGAACCGTTGCAATAGCAACGCTGGATGTGGGGTGTGAGTGAACGTGCTGAGGTCAGGGAGGACGGCGGTTAAGCCAGACAATCATACCGACTCGTTAAGAGTCGGTATGATTGCCAGAAAAGCCTTGGCCGTTACGCTAATTTCATCAGACTGTATGTAGGGTACAGCGTGGTGATCGTCACGAAAGTGCCGCTGTGCGGCTATTATTTCCCTGACGACGATGAAATCGTGTGGCTTGCTTGCCACCAGGTTTTATTTACCCAGTTTAGTTTGTTCACCCTTTAAACAACTATGGGGTGTCAAACTGTGGCGCCATCCTAGCAGCCACATCAGGGAAAAAATATCTGCTGGCGCACACTTTTGTACTAAAACAGACCGTACTAAAACACGTACTAAAATAAGTCGGTGTTAAATACGGCTTTGCCCGTCATTTGCGTGCGCAACTCATTTTCGTGTAACCCAGTTTTTTCCCTTTCTGGCATTACCACTCATTCCCGTTGCGCTGGCGATACGTGTATTTGCGATAGGTATAGCGGTGCGAGTTGTAGACAGGTCGTCCGCTAAATTTGCGCCACAGCCACACCGCCGCGACGGCCAAGATCAGCCACGGCAGTACCTTTATCGCGATGCTAAACAGCCCACCGATCAACATAAAAAGGGACGCCACAAACAGTGCAGCAATCACGCCCAGCAGTGACACGCCCGTCAACATCAGCATGATAAAAAAGCCAATAACGAAGAAAATTTCCAACATGGTGCGCTCCTGTAGCGGTTAAACCGTATCTTACGCAGGGAAGAGAAGGTTCTGCGTGCTACATAAGCTATAACAAGAATCGTGCCAAGATGTGCTGCTGGTAAGTGATTGATTTACCAGCAGCATGAGGAAGAGAAATGAAAGAGTGTTGATGAAAAATACTAACTGTTAGTGTTTTTTAAACCAGATTAACCAGCGCTAGCGCACGTTCTACCACTGCCGCGTCGGCACCGGGTTTGTGGGCGTTTTCACTCAGATAGCGTCGCCACTGACGCGCACCGGGGATGCCCTGAAACATGCCGAGCATGTGGCGCGTGATGTGGCCTAATGATGCGCCGGAAGAGAGTTCGCGCTCGATATAGGGATACATGGCTCGTACCACGCCAGCCAAATCCGGTGTCGTGGCGTCGATGCCAAATAGCTCACGGTCGACCTGCGCCAGAATACCGGGATTCTGGTACGCCTCACGGCCCATCATTACGCCGTCCAGATGCTGTAAATGCGTTTTGGCTTCTTCCAGCGTTTTGACGCCGCCGTTGATGGCGATGATGAGCGCCGGGAAATCGCGCTTGAGCTGGTAAACGCGCGGATAATCCAGCGGTGGAATTTCGCGATTCTCTTTCGGGCTAAGGCCTGATAGCCAGGCTTTGCGCGCGTGGACGATAAAAGTATCGCACTCGCCGCGTTCGGCGACGGTTTGAATAAAGTCGCACAGGAATTCATAGCTATCTTGATCGTCAATGCCGATGCGGGTTTTCACCGTAATCGGGATTGAGGTACTGTCTTTCATCGCCTTGATGCAGTCTGCCACCAGTGCGGCTTCGCCCATCAGGCAGGCACCGAAACGGCCATTCTGTACACGGTCAGACGGGCAGCCGACGTTTAGGTTTACTTCATCATAGCCGCGCTGTTCTGCCAGTTTGGCACACTGCGCCAGCGCTTGCGGATCGCTACCGCCAAGCTGTAGCGCCAGCGGATGTTCTTCTTCACTGTAGGCCAGATAGTCGCCTTTGCCGTGAAGAATCGCGCCCGTCGTCACCATTTCGGTATACAGCAGCGTCTGGCTAGTCAACTGGCGAAGAAAATACCGGCAGTGGCGATCGGTCCAGTCGAGCATCGGCGCGATGGAGAAGCGGTTAAGGCGAGAAGCGCGGGTGTCGGTGGATACCGTGTTGTGTGTACCTGATTTTACGTCGGTCATGGTTTGTCAGTCATCGTTTCGTGTGTGTCTGGCGGTGTTGTCTGAGGTTATCTTTGCTGGTGCCGACTATAGCACAGGGAGCGGGCTGTGGCTGATCGCTATCTTACCCTGGGCTAGGAAACGGGTGTCCCGCGTGCGCGATAACCTGGCATCAATAAATGGGATTCATGACGCTTTTCGCTAAGTATTAAGAAATAGTTGAATGAACCTGTCGACGTTCCATTCTTTGGTATCAGAGACTTGCCCATCACCAATTTCTATCAGGCGAAGTTCACCAGAAGCGTTTTCAGCCATATCAATCGAGAAAAAGGGTGAGCTGATAGGTTGTGCTATTTCAACAACAATATCAGGAACAATGCCGTCAGAGGAACACACGTTATTTCTAAAGGAAAAATAGCGTCTTTCGCTAGTTTTTATAATGTCTTCAACCTTTCTCAGGCTAATCCCGCCTTCAATGTCGCCACGAAATTGCTTAATGGCGGCTATTATTTCTCGGATCTCTTCAGCGTTTTTAGCGATAGATCCTCTGGATGTGGTTAGCGATTTAACATAGTCTTTAACGAAATAGTCTGGCCATTTTAGCTGGTTAGTAATTTGATCGACGTTATCATCTTCATTTAAGAAAATGGTCTCTGGCGTGTATTTCTTGCATGAGTTATACCATCCCGTAATATGATGGCTTGAGAGATAATCCTCTAAAGAAACGAGCATGTTACTGCTATTCTGATTCACTGCATCGCTCAATTTTTTATATTCATCAGATTTGAGCATCCAGCCGCGCCAAATGGCGGATGCGTTTGGTTCAAAATACTTGGAAAACTTGTATTTTCCATCTGATGCATGCTGTGTTGATAGTAATATGCATGATAATCCGCTTTCCTTTGCAGAATTATACTCTGCCTCAAAAATCTCATCTACTTTGGAACTATCAAAGTAATCGCTTGGGTATATTATATTCATGTAAATGATCTCAACAGGAGAGTGTGGATTGAAATTTTAAATAATTTATTACACTCCTTATCCATCGGTTATCATAAAGGTCGCCTAAGCGACCACGTCAGCAATTTACTATTAGTAATATAGTGCGTTACTAAGCCCTATTGTTATGCTTACTAATAAATTTGTCCTGTAAGCGTTTAGACTCCTGAAGCTCACTTTGCGACATATTTTTCTCAATTTCTTGTATTCTTTTCTCATGTATCTGAATGGCTTTTTGGATCTCTGGGATTGAGCCCCATTCCAGATCTTTTTCGTTTCGATTGAATACCGAGAACCAAAAATAGGCCTGAGAGTCATTCTTCTTAACACCAATGCCGTCAGCGTACATTGCTGAGGTCATGAACTGTGCTTTTTGCATATTTTGTTCTGCTGCATCTTTAAAATGCGTAAACGCCGCTCTGGCATTTACCGGAGTACCCACTCCATTTAGATACATTACAGCCAGGTCGAAATGTGCGTCAGGCATGCCTTGCTCGGCCGCTTTTTTAAACCATGAGATCGCTTTAGCTGACTCTTTTTCGTCAAAATACATGGTACCAAGTTCATATTGTGCTTCAGCACTGCCTTGCTCCGCGGATTTCGTGTACCACGCTTTTGCTTGCGCATAATCTTTCTCTACGCCGTCACCGTTATAGTACATGTCACCCAGCATCAATTGTGCGTAGGCATTGCCTTGCCCTGCCGCTTTCATGTACCACGTTTTGGCTTGCGCGTAATCTTCTTCTATGCCGTCACCGTCATAGTACATGTCGCCCAGCGCCAACTGTGCGTCCACATTACCGTTGTTCGCTAGCTGCTGCATTTCTGCGAGTGTTTTATTCTCAACGTCGCTGGCTACGGCGTGTGCCGTTGGCAGGATAAGTGAGAGTGCGATGACAAAAAGTAATGAAATAAATTTCATGTGCAATCCTTCACATTTTTAATAATAAAAAGCGCCGGTTACGACGCAATAAGTAAACCATCACGTTTATAACGCCGCCGCGTACTGGTTTATCGAGAAGAGGATACTTTAACGGTTTAAGGGGACGAGATACAGACAGTATCGGGAACGAAAAAAGGAGCAGGCCGTTGGCGTGCTCCCTTATGAAGGTTGATGCGGATGCTTATGCGATCGCGTGGCTGACCATCTGTGTCAGCATCTTGTGCCATGCATCTACCTGACCGAGGTAGTTTGCCGCCGGGATTTGCTGGAAATTCCCGTTGGCGTCTTCCAGCGCAAAAGTGGGGAAGCCTTGCCCACGCACTTTCGCCAGTAATTCCCGGCTAGCGCTGATGTGTTTTGACAGCGTTTCAGCCTGAATAAAGGCGAACTCGGTGCTGAAAGCATCGCCATCCAGACCAATTGCTTCCGCGCACTGACGCAGCACGGCGGTGTCGGCGATTTTTAGCCCGGAAACGTAGTGCGCACGCTCGATCTCGTGCAGCATCACCATGCCTTTGTCAGCCATCGCTTCCGCAGCGAGTACGGCGGCTGTTGGCGGCGCGGAATCCAGCACGACGCTGGTGTCGCGCAGCAGCCCTTCGTAATAGGCTTCCCCGAAGGTCTGCCCGGTCATTTGCGCAATGCGGCGATCGTGGGGGATCACATAATCGTGCCACTCTGGGGTTATGGTGCGGCTATTGCTGCCCGTCATCATACCGCCGCCGTGGAGGATCAGATCCAGCCCGTCAATCTCCTGCGCGGCCAGCGCGAGTGGGGCGGCGCCGTAGCACCAACCACACAACGGATCGTAAATGTAATGCAGTCTTACTGTGGCCACTTCATTTCACCTTTCAGGACTTTGGCGCTCAGTTCAAGACCCGATTCTTCTTTCAGCGTCGGGTAGTGTTTTTTCATTGCTGCGATCAGTTCGGCAGAATCTTTCGCTTTTGCCAGCTCTTTTTCCACCGTATCCAGATATTGCAGCGTAAAGGTCACGTTTTTCAAGGTGTAATCCGTTGGCGCGATAAAGTGACCCGGCACGACGGTGGTTGGCTTCAGCGCTTCAATGGATTTCAGCGTTTCACGCCAGTGAACGCGAGATTCTGGCGTTTGGGTATCGGCAAGCCAGACGTGGATGTTGGCAGACACCGGAATACCACCGACAACGGCTTTCAGAGAAGGGATCCAGACGTACGTGCGATCCGGCGTTGGCCCTTTCAGACCTTTCACTTCCAGTTTTTTGCCGTCAACGGTAAAGCTATCGCCTTCCAACGCTTGAGGAACGACGATCTCTTTCGGCGCGTTTTCTTTCAGAACTGGGCCCCAGTGTGCCACTTTGCCGTCTTTGCTGGCGTTAATCGCATCGATGGTGGCTTGGGTCGCAACGATTTTAGCGTCTGGGAACGCGGCTTTAATCACGTCCAGACCGAAATAGTAGTCAGGGTCGGAGTGGCTGATATAAACGGTGGTCAGTTTTTTTCCGGTGGCTTTGATGCGATCAACCAGCGTTTGAGCATCGTTACGCTGGAACTGCGCATCGATCAGGGCGACTTCTTTATCGCCGCTGATAATTTCAGAGGAAACAGGGAATACACTGGCTTCACCTGGATTAAACACGTCGATTTTTAACTCGGCAGCGTTAGCAGCAGAAGCCAGGCCCAGCGATGCAGCGAGTAAAGATACGGTAAAAGCGATAGATTTAGACATGGTGATACTCCACAGGTATGACAGAAAGTGGGTTCATGTTATGTTGCATTAATCGTACGAAAAACCGCAAAACTGGCAATTGTTTGTTGCATAAAACGGACTAATTTATGGATCGTATAACGGCAGCCGAAGTGTTTGTGACTATTATAGACCGCGGTAGCATGATCGCGGCGGCGGACACGCTGGATATGTCTCGGGCAATGGTGACGCGCTATCTGGCGGAGATGGAAACGTGGGCGGGGGCGCGATTATTGCACCGCACCACGCGTAAGCTGAGTCTGACGGATGCCGGTGAAAAAACGCTGGCGCGCTGTCGGGAGATGCTAGCGCTGACGGCGGATATGCGCGTCGAGGCCGATACCGACGATGCCACGTTAAGCGGTTTGCTGCGCATCGGCTGTTCGCAGTCGCTGGCGCAGGGCGCGCTCGGTATGGCGATAACGGCCTTCCTGCGGCGGCATCCTCGGGTCGCTATCGACCTGCAAATGAATAACCGAACGGTGAATCTGGTCGAGGAACGTATCGATCTGGCACTGCGCATTACCAACGAACTGGATCCCAATCTGATCGCCCGACCGCTTTCAAGCTGTGAGTCGGTGCTGTGTGCATCGCCTTCTTATCTGAATGAGCACGGTATTCCGCGACAGCTGACCGATCTCTCGATTCATAACTGCCTGACCTACACCTATTTCGGCAAAAGCCTGTGGCATTTTTCCCGCGGTGATGAAAAGTTTACGATTCCCGTTAGCGGTAACCTGAGCGGCAATGAATCGCTGGTGCTGCTGGCCGGTGCGCTGGAAGGCGCGGGCATCGCCCTGCAACCGCGCTATTCGGTGGCGCCTTATCTCGCCAGCGGACAACTGGTAGCGCTGTTGCCGGAATACCGTCCGCAGGCGATGGGGATTTATGGTATTTACACCTCGCGCCGCCAAATGCCTGCCGCGCTGCGTATCCTGCTGGATTTTCTGGTGGAATGGTTTGCTCACGATCCTCGCTGGCGGGCGTTAGCGCTGTAATCGGTGAAGTGAGCCGAACCAAGGCCGGAATATTACTGCCGCAAGACCTGCTCCAGACGTGAAGGCACGCCGGCGGCGTACTGCTTGAGTTGATCAATCACGGTATCGACCAGCGCCGAAGCGGGGCGGTGCAGCGGACGAATCAGGCTGACCGTAAAAGGTACGTCGATGCTGAAAGGCCGCACGACCACGCCGGAGGCGGCATAATCCAACGCGGTGAGCGGATTAACGATGGACAGCCCAATGCCCGCCCGCACCATCGCACACACTGACGCCGCGCTGTGAGTTTCCAGCACCATCCGGCGCGACACACCTTGTTCCTGAAACAGCTTGTCCAGCAACTGGCGATAGCTGTCGGCGCTCGACAGGCTGATAAAGGGTTCATCGGCAAAATCCTGCGGCGTGAGCACCGCTTTTTGCGCCAGCGGATGTCCGGCAGGCAGCACGCACACTTCATTGAGTAACATCAGCGTTTGCCGCTCGGTACCGGCTGGCGTGAGACTGTTTTCCGTTAGGCCCAAATCGTGGCGCTGGGCAGACAGCCACTCTTCCAGCAGCGGCGATTCCTGCGGAATGATGTGCAGATTAAGCAGTGGATAACGCGCCAGCAGCGGCTTGCAGACGTTGGGTAGCAGTGACTGTGAGAACACGGGCAGACAGGTAATAGAAAGCTGTGCCTGCTGAAAACGGCGAATATCGCTGGCGGCGTTGATGATCCGATCCAGTCCATAGTAAGAGCGCTGCACTTCTTCAAACAGCTGTAGCCCCTGTGCGGTAGGGTAAAGCCTGCCGCGCAGCCGTTCAAATAGCGTCATCTGAATCAGTTTCTCGAAGCGGGCCAGCTCGCGGCTGACGGTCGGCTGCGAGGTGTTCAGCAGCGCTGCTGCTTCTGTCAGATTGCCAGTGGTCATGACTGCATGGAAAATCTCGATGTGTCGTAGGGATACTGCCGCCATGTCGCCTCCTTCATTTATTTTATAAACCATATCAGAAATGAATAGAGTCTGCCTAAAACGATATTTGTGTACCCATTGGGTACTTTTTATAGTGATTGCCTATCACCTTTAATCCTGAAACTCGGTAACTTTTATGCCACACGATCTGAATGACGTAACCCATGCTCTGAACGCACAAAGCCTGCGTGAACTGCCTGCCCGCTTTGGTTGTCCGGTTTGGGCCTATGATGCGCAAACCATCGTTAGCCGCATCGCCCAACTGCGCCAGTTCGACACGATCCGCTTCGCGCAGAAGGCGTGTTCCAACACGCATATTTTGCGCCTGATGCGTGAGCAGGGTGTGAAAGTGGATTCGGTATCGCTGGGTGAGATCGAGCGTGCGCTGATTGCGGGGTTTGTACCGGGCACCGATGCGCATGAGATCGTATTTACCGCCGATCTGCTGGATCGCCCGACGCTGCAACGCGTTTCCGAACTGAACATTCCGGTGAACGCCGGTTCAGTCGATATGCTGGAACAGCTCGGGCAGCAGTCACCGGGGCATCCGGTGTGGCTGCGTGTGAATCCAGGCTTTGGTCATGGTCACAGCCAGAAAACCAACACCGGCGGCGAGAACAGCAAGCACGGTATCTGGTACGGCGATTTGCCGCTGGCGCTGGCACACATTCAGCGCTATCAACTGAAGCTGGTGGGAATTCACATGCACATTGGTTCCGGCGTTGATTACGGCCATCTGGAACAGGTGTGCGAGGCGATGGTGCAGCAGGTCGTTGAGCTGGGTCAGGATATCGAGGCGATTTCAGCGGGCGGCGGGCTGTCTATTCCGTATCGCCACGGCGAAGAAGCGATTGATACTGAACACTACTACGGGCTGTGGAACGCGGCGCGCGAGAAAATTGCTGCGCACCTCGGCCATCCGGTAACGTTGGAAATCGAGCCGGGACGTTTTCTGGTCGCGGAATCTGGCGTGCTGGTGGCGGAAGTTCGGGCGATAAAATCGATGGGAAGCCGTCACTTTGTGCTGGTCGATGCCGGATTTAACGATCTGATGCGTCCGGCGATGTACGGCAGCTATCACCATGTTTCTCTGCTGCCGGGCGATGGTCGAGATATCAGCCAGTCCGCGCTGCGCGACAGCGTGATTGCTGGGCCGCTGTGTGAATCCGGCGATGTGTTTACCCAGCAGGCGGGTGGCGGCGTGGAAACGTTCGCGCTGCCGGATGCGCAGGTTGGCGACTATCTGGTGTTCCATGACACCGGTGCGTACGGTGCATCCATGTCTTCTAACTACAACAGCCGTCCGCTGCTGCCGGAAGTGCTGTTTGAAAACGGCGAACCGCGCCTGATTCGCCGTCGTCAGACGCTGGACGAGCTGCTGGCGCTGGAAGCGCTTTAATCGGTTTTATTCGGTGGTATCAGGGGAGAAGCGCTCTGCTTTTCCCCCAGAACGTGATGCGCCAGCCGAACGTCATTCCGGCGGCGGACAGCAGAATTGCGACCGCCCCGGCAAGCTGCATGGCATCCAACCGATGCCCAAAAGTCGCCCAGTCTACCAGCGCCGCGATAACGGGATAGATAAACGACAGTGCGCCAACCAGCGCGGTCGGGATCTTCTGGATCGCGCTGTACAAGAGCGTCGACATCAGGCCGGTATGGATCACGCCAATCGCCACAAGCATTCCCCACTGTGAAGCCGTAGGAGAAGCAGGTATTGCCGCGAAGGGCGCAAGAACCACAACGCCAACGAGCAACTGTATCAGCACAAGCACATGCGGCGGAATTCCTGACAGCTTTTTCGTTATCGCGGCTGCAATGGCATAAAAGAATGCCGCACCCAATGCCATCAGCACGCCAGAGAGATAACCGTTACTATCGCTGTCGGCCCCCGTTTGGGCGCTGACGATCAGGACGATGCCGCCAAAGGCGCACAGTAACCAGCTGGTTTTGTTGAGGGTCAGCGTTTCCCTGAAAAAGATCGCGCCTAGCCCCACGAGCATAAAGGGCTGTGTGTGATAAACCACGGTGGCGACGGCGATAGAGGCGTGTGCATAAGCACCGAACAGCAGCGTCCAGTTGAGCACCAGCGCCAGACCACCGAGTACGGCAATGCCAGCCTGTTTTCTGCTAATGATGCCTCGCCGCAGCAAGCCCAATAGCCCGCAGACGATTAACATCGTCAATGCGCCGAACGCGCAGCGCCAGAAGACCGCCGTCATGGCTGGCTGTCCTGCCGTTAAAACGAACCAGCCAACCGTACCGGAAATGATCATCGCGATAGTCATTTCTATCGTGCCGCGCGTCTGGGGTGTCATCTCTTTTTCCTGCCTGTCAGTGTGAAAAGTGTGCTGCTATAGCGAACAAAATTTTTTATAATGAACAACAGGACAAAATAATGAACACAAACCATTTGTTCGTCAAGTCGAACAAATGGACATTATGGTGAACGCTATGACGATCGATAATCAGGAAAATGGCGCACAAGAGGGTATGCAGGTTGCCACGCCTATCGCACGGCTGGCTGTCTCTATTCGGCGTGAGCGTGAGCGGTTAAACCTGTCAGTCACCGAGCTGGCAAAGCGTGCGGGGCTAGCTAAATCAACGCTTTCACAGCTGGAAACCGGGATCGGCAACCCGAGCCTGGAAACGCTCTGGGCATTGGCGATGGCACTTGACGTGCAGGTCAGCCAGTTGATTGGCCAATCTCGTCAGCACGTACAGGTGATTCGAGCTAATGAAGGCGCAGCCACCTATTCGGAGCAGGCAAACTATGCCGCGACGCTGCTGGCTGCCTGTCCGGCTGGCGTGCAGCGTGATATCTATCGGCTTAAGGTGCAGCCGGGCGAGGCTAGAATCTCGCAACCGCATATGCCCGGAACGATAGAACATGTGATTCTGAGCAGCGGCCGCGCCAGAATCGGGCCTGTCACACAGCCCGTTGAACTGAGCGCGGGGGATTACATCAGTTATTCGGCGGATGTCCCGCACCTGTTTGACGCGTTGGAAGCGGATACGAGCGCGGTGATGTTGATTGAACATGGCTAAAGAGGCGAACCCCGTGCAGGCTGTTTGCGCGGGACGCAGTTTTACGGTGAGCTTTACTTAGCGTAGTACGGCCCTTTCTGTACCGACTCGCGGATTTTTAGCTCTCCGGTGAAGGGCTGTAGCGGGTTGACGTCCTTGCCCGCAATCAGATCCAGCACTTGCGTAATCGCGGTGGCGGCCATCTCTTCAATCGGCATGTAGACGGTGGAAAGCGAAGGGTGCAGATAGGTCGCGCAGGGCTCATCGTCAAAACCGAAGACGGAGACATCCTGCGGTAATTTTTTTCCCGCCTCGTACAGCGCTTTCATCGCGCCAATCGCCATGTGATCGTTGCTGACAAACAGCGCGCTAAAGCTGACGCCGCTGTCCAGCAACTGGCGTGCAGCCTGATAGCCGCTGGCGACCATGCTGGTGCCATATGCCACCCGACGTGGTTCAAGCGCGATCTGGTGGGTGGTTAATGCCTGCTGATAACCCGCGAGCCGCGCCTGTGCCGTCGGCGTTTTCATGGGGGCGGTGATAAAAGCGATCTCACGGTGGCCCTGTTCGATCAGGTAATTCACTACGTCAAATGCGGCCTGCTGCTGGCGGAAGAAAATACAGCGTTCCCGTGCCTGTGGCAGATCGCGATTCATCACGATCATCGGAATAGTCAGCGTGTCGAGCAGCGTCATGAGGTCCGTTTCGGACATATAGCGGGTATAGAGAATAATGGCGTCGCATTGTCTGTCAGACAGAAGCTGCACCGCACGATGCTCATCTTCCGGCGTATCGTGCCCGTCGGTGACGATCAGGTGTTTGCCGTTGCTTTCCGCGATATCCGCCGCACGCCGCAACAGGCGGCCAAAGTAGGGGCCGTCAAAATTGGAAATAACGAGACCAATGCTGTTTGAAGTACGACGAGCCAGCGAACGCGCCAGAAAGTTAGGACGGTAGCCTAGCTCCTCCATTGCCTGAAATACGGCATCGCGTGTTGCCTGTTTGACCTGACCCGTGCCGTTTAGCACTCTGGAGACGGTCGCTTTAGACACGCCTGCACGTCTTGCCACCTCAAGCATGGTTTTCATCGCTGCACCTTAATTGAGTATGATGACGGGCTAAAAACGCCTATTCATCCCTGTTACGAACATCATATGGCATGTTACCACAGGCATATTGTTGGATTTAACGCCTGATGTTCGTTTCTCAATCAGATTTTTGTCAATTTTGTGATGCAGCCATTTCTCGGCGTAGCAAGACAATCTCTTCTGCCAAATCCCGGCAGAGCATGGCGGTCATCAGATGATCCTGCGCATGCACCATGATCAGGTTGACGGGCACCTTGCCTTCCCCTTCGTCCAGACCGATCAGCCGTGTTTGAACGCGATGAGCCGCACGCGCCGCTTCTTGTGACGCCGCGAGCAGATCGTCAGCCTGTTGCCACTCCCGTTGGCGTGCCGCCTGAATGGCCATCATGGCGTTTGAGCGCGCTTCACCCGCATTAATCAGCAGTTCCATCACGGTTTGTTCCATATCGAATGCAGGAATGTTTTCTGTGTCTTTCATCGTAGGTTTCCTTATCGCAGTCAGGAAAGCAGCCCAAGTTGGTTGATAACTTATGTGGCTGACAATCTATGTAGCTGAGAAATTATGGTATGCCAAAAATCACATTTTCATCATATTGGAATTCCAATATCGTCTTGTGAGAATCATGTCACAGAAAAATAATTCATTATGGTTGATTTTTGGTATGCCAAACGCGAAAGCGCGGTACCTGCATTTACCCTGCGCGTAACGGCCATCCCGCGTGTCACACGCGATATAACAATATGATGATGAAAGAGGTGGTGTTATGTCATTTAAGGACCAACTGATTGATTCATTGGGCTCCTTTGCCAATAAATTTAACAGTCTGCGTTACATTATGGCGATTAAGGCATCCTTTATTACGCTGATGCCTGTCATTATCGTCGGGGCGTTTTCCGTTCTGATTTCCAACATGGTGATGGACCCGAAAAATGGTCTGGCCAGTTTTCCCCTATTTTCGTTTCTGGCTGAACTTAAACCGATTATGAGCGGCATTAACTACGCCACGCTCAGCTTTCTGACTATCGGTGCCGTCTTCCTGATTGGTATCGAGCTTGGGAAGATTAACGGTTCACGCGGGCTGTTTCCCGGTCTGCTTGCGGTGATCTGCTTTATTGCCGTCACGCCAACCACGATCGAAATGGCCGTCAACGGGCAGATGATGGTGGTGAAAGACGTGCTGGCGAAACAGTTCTCCGATACCAAAAGCCTGTTTCTGGGGATGTTCATCGCCATCCTGTCGGTCGAGATGTATACCAAGCTACAAAATATTGATCGGTTGCAGATTAAAATGCCGGACAGCGTGCCGCCCAACGTCGCCGCCTCTTTTTCTGCGCTGTTTCCTTCCATCATCACGGTGGTTGCGATTGCCACCTTTGGGTTTGTGTTTCACCGCGTGACGGGCATGTATCTGTATGACGCCGTTTATAAAGTCGTACAGCAGCCGCTGGAATCTGTGGTGCAGAGCCTGCCTGGGTTACTGGTGCTGATGTTTGTCGCTCAGCTGTTCTGGGTGATCGGGATTCACGGCAACCAGATGATTAAACCGATTCGTGAACCGCTGCTGCTGGGGGCGATTGCCGTCAACATGACCGCGTTCGAGCAGGGGCATGAGATACCGAACATTATCACTATGCCGTTCTGGGATGTGTACATGAGCATCGGCGGTTCCGGCCTGACCATTGGCCTGCTGCTGGCGGTGATGATTGCCTCTAAACGCAAAGAGATGAAAGAGATCGCCAAAATTTCTTTCGGCCCCAGCGTGTTCAATATTAATGAGCCGGTAATTTTTGGTATGCCGATTATGCTCAACCCGATTCTGGCTATTCCCTTCATTATCACACCGTTAGTGACGGGCACGATTGGTTATTTCGCCACCAGCATGGGCTTTGCGGGCAAAGCCGTGGTTATGGTGCCGTGGACGACGCCGCCGATCATTAACGCCTGGCTGTCGACGGCGGGATCGATGGGAGCCGTCGCTACACAGATCGTATGCATCATCGTCGCGATGCTGATCTATCTGCCGTTTGTCAAAGTGGCGTCCCGTCGTGCTGAACTGGCGCAGTTGGAAGCAGAAAAGCAGTCCGCAGCGGAAAAAGCCTGAAACGGACGAGAAGAGAGGTAACGCATGAGTAAGGTTGCACTGACTATTCCACCGGATTTTATTCTGGGCGCGGCGGCATCGGCATGGCAAACGGAAGGATGGAGCGGCAAGAAAGCCGGGCAGGATTCCTATCTGGATCTCTGGTACAAGCAGGATCGTCAGGTTTGGCATAACGGCTACGGCCCGGCGAAAGCGACGGATTTCTTTAATCGCTATCGGGAAGACGTGGCGCTGATGAAGCTGGCAGGGCTGACGCACTATCGTACGTCGATCAACTGGTCACGCTTTATGCTGGACTATGAGAAAGGCATCGTCGATGAGGAGTACGCGGCCTACATCGATAACCTGCTGGATGAAATGCACCGGCAGGGGATCGAACCGATGATCTGCCTTGAACATTACGAGCTGCCCGCTTGCCTGCTGGAGAAGTATCAGGGCTGGTCATCAAAGCAGGTGGTGGAGTGGTTTGTGCTGTACGCCGACGCGGTTTTCGCCCGCTATGCCGGGAAAGTGAAGCGCTGGTTTACCTTCAATGAGCCGATTGTGGTGCAGACGCGCGTTTATCTGGACGCGCTACGCTACCCTTATGAGCAGAACACGCACACGTGGATGCAGTGGAATCACCATAAAAATCTGGCGACGGCAAAAGTGGTGCAGCGGTTTCGGCAGCAGGGCTATCACCAGAATGGCGGCTCGATCGGCGTGATCCTCAATCCCGAAGTCACGTATCCGCGATCCCGTGCGGCGCACGATGTGAAAGCGGCGCACCTTTACGATCTGTTCTATAACCGGGTTTTCCTCGATCCGGCGTTAAAAGGTGAATATCCGGCGGAACTGATGGCACTACTGGCACAGCATCAGGTGAAGTGGGATTACACGGAAGAAGAGCTGGCGATCATTCGGGATAATACGGTCGATGAGGTGGGGATCAACCTGTATTACCCGCATCGGGTCAAAGCGCCCAGCCGTGAATGGAACAAGGAGACACCGTTCCACCCGGCCTATTACTACGAGCACTTTGAGCTGCCGGGGCGTCGGATGAACACCTCGCGTGGCTGGGAGATCAATCCCAAAATCATTTACGACATGGCGAAACGCATAGAGCGCGACTACGGCAATGCGCCGTGGTTTGTGGCGGAAAATGGTATCGGTATCGAGAACGAAGCGCGCTTTAAAGACGATGCGGGCGTGATTCAGGACGATTACCGCATCGCGTTTATTGCCGAGCACCTTTACTGGACGCTGAAGGCGAAGGAAGAGGGGGCAAACTGCTGCGGCTACATGCTGTGGGCGTTTACCGACAACGTCTCGCCGATGAACGCGTTTAAAAACCGCTACGGATTGATCGAAATCGATCTGGAACAGGATCGGCAACGGCGGCCGAAAAAATCCGCCGCCTGGTTTCGTCAGCTACACGACACACGTCGGCTTGAATTGACGCTGGATGATGAAGAGAAATAGGTGCAGATAACCAAAATGAGGAACGGAATATGAAAAGAATCGTACTGGCCTGTTCAGCAGGAATGTCGACCTCACTGGTGGTCACCAAGATGGAGAAGGAAGCGGAAACACGGGGAATGGCGTTTAAGATCTACGCGATCCCAGAGCAAAATTTGCGGGATGAGTTGCAGGAGTTCGGCAGCGATATTATTGCGGTTCTACTGGGGCCGCAGGTGCGCTTCAAGCTTAACGAAAATAAAAAGCTGACGGACAGCTACCAGATTCCTATCGCGGTGATCGACCCCGTCGCCTACGGCACATTAAATGGCGCAAAAGTACTGGATCAGGCGCTGAGTTTGGTAAACTAATGCCCCACCGCCACGTCAGTACGTGGCTGGAGACGTGCCCGTCATCATTCAAGTTGCAGCTTGACGTATGACGGGCAAAATCAGAGCGGGCCTGACGCCCGCACTCAGGGCGACAGTGCATGTAGGGTGAAAGCGTGGCGAAGGATGTGGTTCTGCAAGAGAAGAAGCAATATCAGGAAATCGGCTGTGATTTACGCCAGAAGATTCAGTCAGGGGATTATCCCGTCGGATCGCGCCTTCCTCCTGAACGCAATATTGCGGAAACCTATGGCGTTAGCCGGACGATAGTGCGCGAAGCGCTACTGATGCTTGAACTGGAAGGCACAGTCGATATTCGTCAAGGCTCCGGGGTTTATGTCTTGCGTATTCCTGATGAAGACGACGCGGCAGACGGTGGCAAAAACCATATTGGCGCGTTTGAAATGCTACAGGCTCGTCAGTTGCTGGAAAGCAACATTGCGGCGTTTGCGGCACGTATGGCAACGCGGGCGGATATCGAAAACCTGCGTAAGACGCTGGAACAAGAGCAGGCCGCGATTGCCGTAAAAGATTACCGTGGCGATTTCGATCGCCTGTTCCATCTACAAATTGCCGGTGCGACGCAAAACCAGATGCTGCTGGAAACGGTCAGCAATATCTGGGCGTGCCGTGACGATAACGCGCTCTGGCAGCAGCTTTATACGCACGTCGGGACGCAGGGCTATCGCCTGAAATGGCTGGCGGATCATCAGGCTATTCTGGCGGCACTGCGGCGTCGCGATGTGTCTGGTTCTTATCAGGCCATGTGGCAGCACCTCGAAAATGTCAAAAATACGCTGATGGAAATCTCTGACGCCGATGCGCCGGAGTTTGACGGCTATTTGTTTGATTCTGTACCGATTTTTCAAGGGAAGCTGGTGTAGCGATGACAGACCTTACTAAGGTGAAGATTGTTTATCTGGCGGATCATCCTCAGCATCAAGAGCAGGTGATTGACTGGATATGGCAGGCGTTCGGCAGCCAGAACAGCCGTGAATTCTTTGCCAGCGTGGTGCGCAATAGCCTGAACCCAGAGGCGCTGCCGCTGACGTTTATCGCGCTGGAGGGCGAGCGTTTAGTCGGGACGGTGGGATTATGGCGCTGCGATTTAATCAGCCGACAGGATCTGACGCCCTGGCTGGCATCGCTGTATGTGGAAGAAAGCCAGCGTGATAAAGGGCTGGGCATCGCGCTGCAACAGCACGTATTGGATTTCAGCCGCCGTCAGGGCTTCGACGATCTTTATCTGTTCGCCACGTTTAGCGGCTATTACGAAAAACACGGCTGGCGTTATATCGGCGATGGACTGGACTATCCAGATAAGTCCGTGCGCCTGTATCACCAGTCGCTATCAAGCTAGAAAAACGCGCTAAAAGGCGGCTGCCTTACATGATTCACCAGAATCTTACAGTTGGTTGCACTTATAGAATAACTCTTTCGATTCATCGCTGGTGAAGCGAAGCGGCGATCTTTAGAGTTACAAGTCCCAGAGGTATTGATTGGTGATATATCGATGTGCTCTGTACATTGAAACCATTTGATTACACCAACCTACGCGGATGCGTAGGTTTTTTTTTGCCTGAATTTCCCGCTTTCGTTATTTCCAGCCATTTTAATGCGATGTGAATGCTGTGCCGTCGGCAATCTTCGCGTTCAGCCGCGTACCCGTCGCTTGAAGTATGGTGTGTATGTAGTATTTTGACGTATCGCTTGGTGGTTTTTGCGCTTCAGCAAGCTGCCCGTTTATCTGTCTATTGGGAGAAGGCATGATTCATACCCTGTTACGTTGGGTGTTCCAGCGTCTGTACCGCATCCGGATCGAGGGCGACAGCAGCCAGTTTCAGCAATCCAAATTGCTCATCACCCCGAATCACGTCTCGTTCCTTGATGGTGTTTTGCTGGCGTTATTCTTACCGATAAAACCCGTCTTTGCCGTGTATTCTTCCATTTCCGATCGCTGGTTTATGCGCTGGCTGAAGCCTTACATCGATTTCGTACCGTTAGATCCCGCCAAGCCGCTGGCGATCAAAGGGTTAATCAAAGTGATCGAACGCGGGCAGCCCGTCGTGGTTTTCCCGGAAGGGCGGATCAGCGTCACCGGATCGCTGATGAAGATTTACAGCGGCGCGGCGTTTGTCGCGGCGAAATCGGGGGCAACGATTATCCCCGTGCGCATTGATGGCGCAGAGTTCACGCCGTTTGGTCGGCTGGCTGGCGTCTTTAAACGCCGCTGCCTCCCGCAGATTACGATCACCTATTTGCCACCGACCACGTTGCCGATGCCGGAAGCCAGCAGTGCCAGAGAACGCCGTGCGCTGGCCGGTGAGCATTTACACCAGATTATGATGAAAGCGCGGATGGATACGCGCCCGCAGCACACGCTGTATCAGGCTTTTCTGGCGGCGAGAACCCGTTACGGGAGCTCCTCCCCCAGCATTGCGGATATCTCATTCAATGAAGACAGCTACCAGGGCTTATTGAAAAAATCGCTGGGCGTATCGCGCATTTTGCAGCGCTTCACCCGCGTCGATGAACATGTCGGCATGCTGTTGCCCAACGCGACCATTACCGCGGCATCCATCCTGGGCGCATCGCTACGTAACCGCGTCCCTGCCATGCTGAACTACACCGCTGGTGCGAAAGGGCTACAAAGCGCGATGAAAGCGGCGGGGATCAAAACCATCGTCACGTCTCGCCAGTTTCTGGAAAAGGGCAAGCTGACGGATCTACCGAAGCAGGTCAGCGAGGCCAACTGGGTTTATCTGGAAGATTTGAAAGACACCGTGACGCTGACCGATAAGCTATGGATCCTGTTCCATCTGCTGTTTCCTGCCCGCGCGATGCTGCCGCAGAAACCTGACGATGCAGCCATCGTGCTGTTTACCTCCGGTTCCGAGGGGAATCCGAAAGGCGTCGTGCATTCCCATGACAGCCTGCTGGCGAACGTTGAGCAGATTCGTACGGTGGCGGATTTCACGCCGCGCGACCGCTTTATGTCCGCGCTGCCGCTGTTCCATGCGTTTGGCCTGACGGTGGGGCTGTTAACGCCGCTGATGACGGGCGCTCGCGTGTTCCTCTATCCCAGCCCGCTGCACTATCGCATTGTGCCGGAGCTGGTTTATGACCAGAACTGCACCGTGCTATTTGGGACATCAACGTTCTTAGGCAACTACGCGCGCTTTGCCCATCCGTATGATTTCGCTCGTTTACGCTACGTGGTTGCTGGGGCGGAAAAGCTGTCTGAAACCACGCGTCAGGTCTGGCAGGACAAATTTGGTATCCGCATTCTGGAAGGCTACGGCGTGACTGAGTGCGCGCCGGTGGTGGCGATCAACGTGCCGATGGCGACGAAAATTCATTCTGTCGGCAAGCTGTTGCCGGAAATCGAATCGCGCTTGATTACGGTTCCGGGCATTACGCGCGGTGGTCGTCTGCAACTGCGTGGGCCGAATATCATGAAAGGCTATCTGCGGGTGGAAAACCCCGGCGTACTTGAAGCGCCTGCGGCAGAAAATGCCCAGGGCGAGTTGCAGCAGGGCTGGTATGACACGGGCGATATCGTCGAGCTGGATGAAAGAGGCTTCTGCACCATCATTGGCCGCGTGAAGCGCTTTGCCAAGCTGGCGGGGGAGATGGTCTCGCTCGAAAGCGTAGAACAGCTGGCGGTGAAGATCTCGCCGGAAGCGCAGCATGCGGCCAGTGCGAAAAGTGACAGCAGCAAAGGCGAGGCGCTGGTGCTGTTTACGACGGACAACCAGATTACCCGTGACGTGCTGCTTGCACAGGCTCGCAGTAGCGGCGTGCCGGAACTGGCCGTGCCGCGTGATATTCGCTATGTGAAAGCCTTACCGTTACTCGGCAGCGGCAAGCCTGACTTTGTCACGCTGCGCCAGATGGCCGAAGAGTCCGTCACTAACGCATCGGAGTCGAATGCATGAGTCAACAGACTGAACCTGCGACGCCTTTGCTGTCGCGCAGTATGAGCGCGGTGATTATCGCGCAGTTCTTCTCCGCGTTTGGTGATAACGCGCTGCTGTTTGCCACCTTAGCGCTGATCAAACAGCTGGTGTATCCCGACTGGAGCCAGCCGTTTTTGCAGATGGGGTTTGTCGCCGCGTACATCATTCTGGCACCGTTTGTCGGGCAAATTGCGGACAGCTTCTCCAAAGGGCAGGTGATGATGTTCGCCAATACCCTGAAGCTGGCGGGTGCGCTGCTGATTTGCGTGGGCGGGAATCCGTTTCTGGGGTACACGCTGGTGGGGATTGGTGCAGCCGCTTATTCACCGGCGAAATACGGCATCTTGGGTGAGATCACGCGTGGCGATCAGTTGGTCAAGGCCAATGGGCTGATGGAAGCCTCGACGATTGCGGCGATCCTGACCGGTTCCGTCGCTGGCGGCGTGCTGGCGGACTGGAACATTTACGGGGCGCTGTCGGTTTGTGCGGTGGCTTACGGCATAGCGCTGGGGGCGAATATGCTGATTCCTCGTCTCAACGCGGCACGACCGGGGCAGCCGTGGCATCCGGTGCAGATGGTGAGCAGCTTCTTTTCCGCCTGTCGGGTGCTGTGGCGCGATGGTGATGCCAGGCTGTCGCTGATTGGGACCAGTATGTTCTGGGGCGCGGGTGTGACGCTGCGCTTTCTGCTGGTGCTGTGGGTGCCGCATGCGCTCGGCATAACCGACAATGCCACGCCGACGCTGCTTAACGCGATGGTCGCCGTGGGCATCGTGGCGGGTGCGGGTGCGGCCGCTAAGCTGGTGACGCTCGATAATGTACGGCGCTGCCTGCCTGCGGGGTTCCTCATCGGCGTGGTAGTGGTGATTTTCACGCTTCAGCATAACCTCATGAGCGCCTACTCGTTGCTGATTCTGCTGGGGGCGCTGGGTGGGTTCTTTATTGTCCCGCTGAACGCGCTGTTGCAGGAACGTGGGAAGGCCAGCGTCGGTGCGGGGAATGCGATCGCCGTACAGAATTTGGGTGAGAACGGCGCTATGCTGTTAATGCTGGGGCTCTATTCTCTGGTGGTGAAACTGGGTGTGTCGGTCATCACCATTGGGATTGGCTTTGGCGTCTTGTTTGCGCTGGCAATTGCGCTGCTGTGGGCATGGCTGATTCTGGCTAAGCGCCGCGATGGTTCCGTCGGCGCAGGTAAAGAATAAACGTATCGTGTAATGAACACATTGTGTAATGGGGAAAGGTATGAGTTTGATATGGCATGACTGGGATGTGGCAGACCTTAACGTGTATTCACTGCATGACATATTGGCGCTGCGCAATCAGGTATTCGTGGTCGAGCAAACCTGCCCCTATCTGGATATTGATGGTCGCGATCTGGTGGACGGCAATCGCCATATTACGGCGTACCGTGACGGCAAGCTGGCCGCCTGCGCCCGGCTGCTTGCTCCCCATCCGAACAACGATGTGGTGACGATTGGGCGCGTGATTGTCGCACCGCATGCCCGTGGGCAACACTTGGGGCACCAGTTGATGGAACACACGCTGATTGCCTGCGCACGCCACTGGCCGCAAAAGCATCTTTTCCTGTCCGCGCAGGCTCATCTGCAATCGTTCTACGGCGCGTTCGGCTTTGTGGCGACCGGTGAGGAATACGACGAAGACGGCATTCCGCATATTGATATGCTGTCGGCGTTCTGAGGGATATCGAGCCAGCTGCGGAAAGAGTAGGGCGCGCGGCGTAAACAAAAAAACCGGCTAAGGTATAGCCGGTTTTTTGTTATTTGACGGTGGGTTAACTGGCAGCGTGAGAAATTTTGCTACCCAGTTTCTGCACATCCTGACCAAAGCCGCGTGTGGTGTTACAGCCGCTCAATGTTGCTGTGACCAGCAACGCTACTACGATCGTTGTTATACGTTTCATCATCGTTACCCGCAGGTTGTTGATAAACAGAGCGTGACAGGTTTCTACTGTGTCATAACCGCAGGTAAAAATTCAATCCTCGATAGCACTGAACCAGCTGATATTGTTTGAGATTATGTTGCGGCTGATGTGTATTAGATCTGGCCTGAGTTGGTACTGTTGCTGCGCGGAGCTAAACCTAATCTGACGGGCAGTTTTGTGCCAATAGCGAAAATATCATTATGGTTAATTCAAGTGATTTGAGCACCACTGAGTAAAGATTAACGGAGATCATCTTGATTATTATGGAGTCACAATAACATCCTGTTGTAAACGGCGTGGATTCATAATAACCTATTGATTGTATTTGTTTTATAAGTTTTTTAATATCAAAACTAAAATTTTATTTAGAAGTCTTAACTGTTAAGCTTAAGGAGAACATATGCCAAGAGGACTAATCTCAGGTCGAGATTACTCGGAGTGCGATATCTTTGATCAGACTTTATATCCGAGAATGAAAGAGGAGCCCCTTCTTAATGAAGATGATTGTATTGTGGTACCTGTTAGAAATGATAACGCCCCCCATTTTAGAAAAGTAGGAAATCCATCTTTCGGTAAAAGGTTAGGTAGAGCTGAGAATAATCCAACGCACGATGATTGTGTGAATTACTTATATGATGAGCTAAATAACCAAAATATTGAATCTGTTAAGTTCTCTACATATGTTTTTGCTGAAGACCGAAAATATGAAGAGCAAGTGATTTTTAGTCCTCTGAACGACAGTGATTTTCAGTGGTATAAAGAAAAGGATGCACGTATCGCATTTCATGAGGGATCTTATATTCAACCCGACATAGGGGGAAGAGATAGAAACAAGTTCTTCCCACGTTCGGCTTATCCAAACATTATTATTGAAGTAGTACGTACCCATCATCCGGATAAAGATACCTTTCAGAAACTCTTTGAACTTTCAAAAACAAATCACCATGTCTATTTTTATTTCATTGATGAAGGAAGTAAAAGTTCTAAGCTAAATAGTCTTTCTATTAAAAATAATGTATTGAAGATAAGGGTGTCTCACTATCTAATTGGTGGCCAACTATATAAGAACGGCAATTCTTATGCCCCTCGAGGCGAAGATGAATCTTTCGAGCATTGGTATCAATATCTCGAAAATAGTTATTTTATTAATGCCATGGAAAAAGCTTAGCAAGTGCAGCCAGCGGAATCGTTACACTCTCCGCTGCTGCAAGTGTAAGGGTACATCAGGATAAATTTTGATCTTAATATTGAAAAAGAAGTACCTATCAGCGTATTCAGAATACATTTAGGAGTGTGAGAGATGATTGTTGTAAGGAGAGCTGGTGACCTGCTTCCCTTTGACTAACATACTACATTTTTATATCCGCTTCTTGCTGTGAGTTCAACCGATGGTTGCAAGAAAGGGTTCATAGCCACTTAAGATGGCGCACAATGTCCTGCGACTGATGGAGTATTCGAACAACAATGACGCTATCTGTTTCGTACAGAAAAAATAGCGTATGTCTGACGACGGGAAATGAGTACAAGCCTGGCCCAAGTTCCCTACGTTCGATGCCTATCTTGTTGTGCCTGATAGCGTTAAACGCGTGTTCGATGGTTTCCAGATAGGTGTTGGCGCTTTCCTCATTAAAATGCTGTAAACCGTAGAGGTAAATTGCTTCCAGATCGCGTTGCGCCAGCGGGGTTAGCTTGATTTTATCGGGTGGCCGTTCGCGTCCTGTTTCTGATTTTTTGTAAGAACTCATCTTTATTCCACTCCTGTGGCTCTCCGCTGTTTATCCCTTCAGCGAGTAAATGACGCAGTGTTTGCAGATCTGACTCCGCCTGTTTTTCCCGTAGCATTCTCAGCGCTTCCCGAATGACTTCACTTTGTGTGCGGTAATCACCGGATTCCACCAGCGATTCCACGTAATGGCGAAGTTCATCTCCAAGGTCAATTGTCATGGTTCTGGCCATCATGCCTCCCGATTCTCAGATGTAAGATTTATTCTTACTAGAAGCACGTAGCGTACTTAAAGATGAAATTGTCGTCCAGCACAAGGAAAAAGGATTTCCGCTCGGCGGACAAGCGGCGCGTGATGGAAAAGGGAGGCGGCTCGACATAAGGTTTGTAAGCATTGCAAAAGGGAGGGATAGGGTGGGAAGCGGTGGGCAGGTTTATCAGAGAAAACGTGCCCACAGAATTATCGTTACTCTTCCGCCAGAAACAGTTCCAGCAGGGAGTTCAGAAACAGTTTGCCGTGTTCGGTGATTTGCCAGTGCGTGGCGGTTTCCGTCAGGTAGCCTTGTGCTAGCGCTTGATCCAACTGTGGGCGGATGCTGTGTTCTTCTAGACCGGTGTACGCCGTGAAATCCTCGCGCGGGGCGGCTTCCAGCAGGCGAAAGCGGTTCATGAAAAACTCAAAAGGCCGATCGTCGTTGGCGACGTCGTGCTGTTTATCCAGATACGTGCCCTGCATGTAGCCACGAGGATGGCGGACTTTTACCGTGCGCAGAATGCGGCCGTCGCTGAAGGTTAGCTTGCCGTGTGCTCCGCAGCCGATCCCCAAATAGTCACCGAAGCGCCAGTAGTTCAGGTTGTGCTGACACTGGTAGCCCGGTTTGGCGTAGGCGGAGGTTTCATATTGCTGGTAACCCGCCGCGCTCAGTAGCGCATGGCCCTGCTCGTAGATGTCCCATAGCGCGTCGTCGTCCGGTAGAGTCGGCGGGCGCGAACTAAACAGCGTATTAGGCTCGATAGTCAGCTGATACCAAGACAGATGCGGCGGATTGAGTGCAATGGCCTGACGCAGGTCGTCCAGCGCTTCTTCCAGCGATTGATCCGGCAAGCCGTGCATCAAGTCCAGATTAAAGCTGCGTAATCCCAGACCGGTCGCCAGGTGCGCGGCGCGCTTGGCCTCGTCCGGGCCGTGAATACGCCCTAAACGCGTCAGCTTTTGCGGATCGAAACTCTGCACGCCGATGGAGATGCGGTTAATCCCCGCGCGCTGATAGCCGCTGAAACGGTCGGCTTCAACCGTACCGGGATTGGCTTCCATCGTAATTTCGGCATCCGGCGTTAGCGGAATTCTCGCCCGCACGCCGTCGAGCAGCGCCTGCATTGCCTCTGCACTCAGCAGGCTGGGCGTGCCGCCGCCGATAAAGATCGAGTGCAGTTCACGACCGCTTGCCAGCGGCAAATCGGCATCCAGATCCGCCAGCAGATGATCGACATATTCCTGATGCGGCACGTCGCCTTTCAGTGCGTGAGAGTTGAAGTCGCAGTACGGACATTTCTGTACGCACCACGGAATATGGATGTACAGGCTGAGCGGGGGCAGCTTAAGCATTGCGTAGCGCATCCAGCAGCAGGCGCAGCGCCTGACCGCGATGAGACCGTGCGTTCTTCTCTTCACGCGTCAGCTCCGCTGCCGTTTTACCCAGCTCTGGCACGAAGAAGATCGGATCATAGCCGAAGCCGCCGCTGCCCGCAGCTTCATGCGTCAGCACACCCTGCCAGCTACCGTGGCAGACAATCGGCGTCGGGTCTTCCGCGTGGCGCAGATACACCAGCACGCAGTGGAAGCTGGCGCGGCGCTGCTCGTCCGGTACGTCTTTTAGTGTCAGCAGCAGCTTATCCAGATTTTGCTGGTCGCTGGCATCCACGCCCGCGTAACGTGCCGAGTAAATGCCCGGCGCGCCGCCCAGTGCATCGACAGCCAGACCGGAATCATCGGCAATCGCTGGCAGTCCCGTAATTTGTGCCGCATGACGTGCTTTCAGGATGGCGTTTTCGATAAAGGTCAGGCCGGTTTCTTCGGCGGAATCCACGCCCAGCTCGGTCTGCGCCACAATATCCAGACCGAAATCGGCCAGCAAGCTGGCGAGCTCGCGCACTTTACCGGGGTTTCCGGTAGCCAAAACCACTTTTTGCATCGTCTTGTCCTGCGTATTTATTCAATCGTGTTTATTCAATGAAGCCCGCGACGTCAGCCGGGATGTGTTGCGGATAGGTAATTCTAATCTGTTTATGCCGTCCGAGTTCGCCTTTTTCAATCACGACCAGACTCTTGGCGACTCGAAACTGTTTGGCGAGGAATTTGGTCAGATGGGCATTGGCCTGCCCATCAACCGGCGGAGCGGTGATGGCGACTTTCAGTTCGTCGCCATGCAAACCCACGATCTGATCCCGGCTGGCTTTCGGCTGAATATACAGCCGAATCACCAGCGCATCGCCGTGGCGGGTAATGGCACTCACAGCAGAAACCACAGCCCCGGAAACAGGTCCATGCCCAGATAGTTGAGCATATACAGAATCAGAATCACCGCCATCGCGGAGAAATCGATGCCGCCCATAACCGGAATAATGCGGCGGAGCGGCGCCATCAGCGGTTCGGTCAACTGATGCAGCAGATACTCGATGGGGCTACGGCCCTGACTGACCCAGCTCATAATAGAACGGATGATGATGACCCAGAAAACCAGATAGCCTGCGGATTTAATTAGCGAAATGAGCCCGACCAGCAGGTTCATTGGGCTAAGGGAAATCGCACCAACCTGAATTAATAGCAGTAACGGGTATTTGATCGTCGTGAGAATAAAGGCCAGCAGCAGCGAGGCGCTGTCAATCGGCCCTAACGACGGCAGAATGCGGCGCAGCGGCCCGACAATCGGCTGGGTGATTTTGACGACAAACTGCGACAGCGGGTTATAGAAATCGCTGCGTGACCACTGCATCCAGATGCGTAGCAGCAGGACCATTACATAGAGGTCGACCAACGTTTTGACCAGAAAAGTCAGCGTGAGCATAAGTACGTCTTTTCCTTAATAAGATAAAGAATCGGGGAACCCGCTTTGGTTAAAAAAGCGTTTCCATTTCCTGTGCGCGAGCAATTGCCGCCTGCATGGCTTCAGCCACGGTTTGCGTCAACTGCTGTTCGTTAAATACCCGCAAGGCTTCTGCCGTGGTACCGCCCTTGGACGTCACATTTTCCCGCAGGGTCGATAGCGGCGTATCGGGATTGGCTTCAACCAGTGCGGCAGCGCCGGACGCGGCCTGTTGCACCAGTAGGCGAGCCGTTGCCTGGCTGAACCCCTGACGGATGGCTTCCTGCTGCATTGCTTCCATAAACAGGAAGAAATAGGCCGGTGCGCTGCCCGCTGCGGCGATCACGCCGTTAATACCTTGTTCGCTATCCACCCAGCAAATTTTACCGACGCTCTGCATCAGCTGTGCGGTGAAGTCTTTATCCGCCTGACTGACGGAGGCGGGGGCATACATCCCGCTCATGCCTTTGCCGACCAGAGACGGCGTATTTGGCATAATCCGCACGATATTCAGTGGCTCGCCCAGCAGCGCCTGAAAACGGGCGATGTTGATGCCTGCCGCAATCGAGAGCACCAGCTTACCGCTGAAGTTGACCTGTTCACGTAGCGGTTCGCAAACCGTTGCCATCATCTGCGGTTTGACGGCCAGCACAATGACGTCGGCTTCCTGAGCGCAGCGTACATTGTCCGCGCTACTGATCACGCCATACTGCGCAGCCAGCGCATCGCGGTTCTTACCCGAAGGCGCGCAGATGCTGATGTGTTGAGCGGGATAACCGCCGTTGACCAATCCGGCGATAATGGCCTGCGCCATATTCCCGGCACCAATAAACGCTATTTTACGTTGTTGCATCTGCATTATCGCTGATCACCTGTTCCGTTTGTATTCTGTCAAAGATGACGTGCCGTTCAGGGCGTGCCCTGCTGTTGATTCGTTTTTGACTGACTGTTTATTTATACGCTTTTGGCTGAATAGTCGCGCGCGCCAAAGATTGCCGTACCAATGCGCACCAATGTGCTGCCTGCGGTAATCGCCGCACGCATGTCGTCCGTCATCCCCATAGAAAGTGTATCAATATGCGGATGATTTGCAGACAACGTTTGGAACAGCACGGTCATTTGCTTGAAAACAGCAAGCTGCTGCTCATAATCGGTTTCCGGTGCCGGAATCGCCATCAGGCCTCGCAGGCGCAGGTTGGGCAGTGCGGCGACGCTGGTGGCGAGTTCCGCGAGTTCATCGACCATAATGCCGGATTTGCTTGGTTCGCCGCTGATATTAATCTGCAACAGAACGTTTAACGGCGGCAAGGTGGCTGGACGTTGTTCACTCAGACGCTGCGCGATGCGCAGGCGATCCACGGTGTGAAACCAGTCAAAATTCTCAGCCACCAGCCGACTTTTATTTGACTGTAGCGGGCCGATAAAGTGCCACTCCAACGGCGTGTCCGGGTGGTTTTCCTGGAAATAATGGATCTTCTCCACGCCTTCCTGAACATAGTTCTCGCCAAATGCCCGTTGCCCTGCCGCAATGGCTTCTTCGATCGCGCTCACAGGTTTGGTTTTACTGACTGCAAGTAGCGTAATTTCTTCTGGTGCCCGCGCGCAATGCGCGGCGGCGGTGGCGATTTGCTGCCGGATGTCCTGTAGATTCTGCTGGATTGTCGTCATGGTTATTCAGGAGGTTAATCTATGGAGTTGGATGAGTGGATGGCGCGTAGTGTAAAACATAATGCCTCGGATCTGCACCTTTGTAGCGGTCACCCGCCGGTGTTGCGTGTGGACGGGCGGCTACAGCCTGAAAATACCTTACCACGTTTAACGCCGGATCAGGTGGCACAATGGTGCGATGCCTGGCTCGAACCGGCTCAGCGCGAGCAACTGCGGCAGGCTGGTCAGGTGGATGGGGCATTAATGCTGCCTGATGGGCAACGCCTGCGGGTTAACGTGTTTCGCCAGCGGGAAGGGCTGTCTGCGGCGCTGCGCGTTATTCCATCCGCTCAGCCTTCATTGGACGCGCTACACGCGCCACCCGTTTTCTCGACGCTGCTGGAGAAACCGAACGGACTGCTCCTGATTACCGGTGCGACGGGGAGCGGCAAATCCACAACGCTGGCGGCCATGCTTGGGGCGTTAAACGACCGCTGCGATCGCCATGTGATTACGCTGGAGGATCCGATCGAGTTTATCCATGCCAGCCGACGCTGCCTGATTCAACAGCGGGAGATCGGTGCGCACAGCGCGTCGTTTTCGCAGGCATTACGGGCCGCATTGCGGGAGGATCCCGATGTCATTCTGCTGGGAGAACTACGCGATACGGAGACGATTCGGCTGGCGCTGACGGCGGCGGAAACCGGCCATCTGGTGTTGTCGACGCTGCATACCCGTAGCGCATCGCAGGCGGTCGATCGTCTGATTGACGTCTTTCCTGGTGAAGAAAAAGCCTATGTTCGCAGCCAGTTAGCCACCTGTTTGCAGGCGGTGGTGACGCAAACACTCTTGCCTGCGGCACACGGTGGCCGCATTGCGCTTTATGAAGTACTGACCGCCACCGCGGCAGTCAGCAACCTGATTCGGGAAGGGAAAACGCACCAGCTCCCCGGCCTGATTCAGACGGGAGCCGCTGCGGGAATGCAAACGTTCGAGCAAAGCTACCAGCAGCGCTGTCGGGATGGGCTTATTTCACACAGTTGCGACCTTGCCGTTTAGCTGCATAGAGGTTTTCATCGGCTAACTGAATCCACTCTTCAACGGAAGCAAGATCGGAACGGTAGGCGGCAATGCCAGCGCTGATCGTGAAACGTAGGTTCTGGCGATCGTATTCCAGCGTATGTTGCTCAATCGCTTGACGAATACGCTCAATCGTTACCACTGCCGTTTGATAAGAGACCTCTTTTAACAGGATGATGAACTCTTCTCCGCCGAGGCGGGCGACCAGATCTTCCTGACGCAGCGACATGCGCATGAGCATTGCCAGCTCTTTCAGGACGGCATCGCCAGCCAGATGGCCGTATTGATCGTTAATGTTTTTGAACAAATCGATATCGATAATCGCCAGACAGCCTTTGTCGGTGTGTTGGCTTTGCTGCTTGAGTAGAAAAAAGGCGCTGGCCTGTTCAAAGAAGCTGCTGCGATTCGGCAGTCCGGTAAGAAAATCATGTCCCGCGTTAAAGCGCAGAGACGCTTCTATCTGCGTGCGTTCATCCTCAAGCGAACGCGCATGCATAATGATGCCGAGGGTTTTCACCAGTGGTGCCAATAGTTCGATCATCGTTTGATCGTAACCTTCCCGGCGATTGGCCAGCGCGATCATCCCGATCGCTTTGCCATTGTGGGTAATTGGAATCCCAAGCAGGGAATACAGTGCGGGATGGATGGGAGGAAGATCCCGGCCGGCCTTTTGCCTCAGCAGGTTATTGGTGCACACCACCGTATTGTGGGTCACCACGTGGCCAAACAGATTATCCAGTTTACGGAGTCTCAGGCCGCCGTGGGTTCTGCGCTGGTGCCTGTACCAGTTCAGGGTTTCTTCATCCCAGGCCAGGTTGGAAATCGCGGGAAGATAGAGCGACTGGCCGTCTTCATCTTCCTGCAATGTGGCAATGAAGCCGAAGGTACTGTTGGTGACGCTGAGCAGTCGCTCAAAGACTTTATCGCAGGCGGAAGGCAGATTGTGGTCGAGCAGAAAGCTGTCGTGAACTGACAGCAGGATATCGAGAATGATGCCTTGCTGATGGGCTTTCTTTTCGGTTTCGACGTTTTGCGTGATGTTGTGAGCATATTTAATGATTTTTCTCACATTACCGTCGCTATCCATGACCGGACTGTAGGTCGCCTGTATCCAGAATGAATGGTTGCCTTTGCCCAGTCGATGGAAGCGCCCGCTGATAGGGTGACCGCGATGCAAGGTTTCCCAGAATGTTTGATAGTCGGCTTGTTCGGTATAAAGGGGATCGCAGAGTGATTTGTGGTGCAGGCCGAGAATTTCTTTCTCTTCGTAGCCCGTCAGCATCAGGTAGTGTTTATTGACGTGGGTAATATAGCCGTCTTTATCAAATTCGATCACGCCTTGCGAATTTTCAATCGCGTCTAGCTGTGCCCGGTGCTCCGACATCAGACGCTTTTCCTGAGTAATATCAAGCGCCAGTTTTATGACGCCAATGCGGCGACCTGAATGATCAATAATGGGCGTATAAGCCGCATGGAGCCAAATGATGTCTCCTTTTTGGGTTTTCCGTTGGAATTCCCCTGCGTTGATATTCCCTTTAATCACATCGTGCCAGAAATGATCGTGTTTTTGGCGCAGTGCTTCTGGCATAAAAAGCGTGTGGCTTTTCTGAATAATGTCTTCTTTTTTGTAGCCCAGCATTTTGCAGAAAAGAGGATTGGCTTCAATTAGTTTCCCTGCCAGGTCGAATTCGGCGATGGCATAAACGGAATTGAGCGCGAGCAGTTTGGCTTCATTGTCAAACCTGGTAATCAAATCAACATCAACTGACTGATTATTCATGTTTATATTTGCCTATATTCTTTCTGTCTTTACCCTTGATTCGCTGTTTTCAGAGGCACTCTTTTATCATGAAGCCATCTGTGATGCTATCGGGTGATTGGCTGCCCCCTTTTTTTACGCGAAAATCAATGGGTCGAATTAATAAAATAGCGTGCTATTAATTAAATTAATAAATATTATATCGAGATATAATTAATGGCCTAAAACGCATGATGAATATTACCAATAAGAGATGTCTCTGATTGTCTTTTTATTCAATGTATTGCCGTAATTGATTTTGCCGCTTTCACGCAGAAACTCTATTTATACGCTTATGTGTAAAAACAGAGAATAGCGGTAAAAAAATAATACTCAAATTATCTGAAAGTATACCTATGAAATAGGTATGTTAAGGAGGGAAAGGGTTCCTGCCTTCTGTCATTATTTATTCGATTCTTGAGAGGATATGCGGCGTAAATAGGGCTCGGGCGATTCAGCGAAAGGCCTGTGACCAGCGCTGGGCCGACCACAGGCGGTGCAATACACCAATAAATTAGGAAAGGCGGGGGTCTACCTGAAACAGCGCCATAGACCGCATCAACTGCTGGGACTGTTGCTCCAGCGACTGTGTCGTTGCAGATGAGGCTTTGACGAGCTGTGCGTTGTGCTGAGCGACCTTGTCGATCTGTGTGAAGGCGACGTTAACCTGCTCAATACCGCGATGCTGTTCTTGCGTGGCGGTGGAAATATCTCGCATCAATTGTGTAATACGGATGATTTCGTCGGTCACTTCATCCATGGTTTCACCCGCTTTAGAGGCTAATTCAAGCCCTTCGGATACGCGAGTCTGGGAATCTAGAATCAACGAACGGATCTCTTTCGCCGCCTGCGCACTATGCTGCGCAAGATTACGGACTTCTCCTGCGACGACGGCAAAGCCCCTGCCTTGTTCGCCTGCGCGAGCGGACTCGACGGAGGCGTTCAGCGCCAGAATGTTGGTCTGGAACGCGATGCCATCAATGACGCTAAGAATGTCATTGATGCGCTTGGCGCTGGTGGCAATCTCGTGCATTTTTTCAATGACGTAACAGACGGACTCGTTGCTGCGGCTGCTGGTGTTTGAGACGTTATTGGCGAGCTGATGTGCGAGTTCTGCGTGATCGGCATTGAGTTTCACCGTCGCACTCAGTTGCTCCATGCTCGCTGCTGTCTGTTCCAGTGCGGCAACGGATTCTTCGGTGCGTTGGGAAAGCTGGGCGTTTTCTTCAAACAGTTCTCGGCTACCGAGATCGATTTGCGTGCTGGCATCACGCACCTGGCTAACCGACTCCAGCAGCGCCCCTTGCATACGGCCGATGGCATCATTGAGCCGACCCAGTTCGTTGTTTCCGCCTTGAATCAGGCGGCGCGTCAGATTACCGCTAGCAACCTGCTCCAACTGCTCAATTGCATAGTCCAGCGGTTTGAGCAGCATGTGACGCAGTGCGACCCAGGCTAATGCCACCAGCGTGATAGACAACAGGCTGGCGATGGCAATGAGCAGCAGCATGAGGCGCTCATTGTGCTCGGACTGCGCCAGACCCTGTTCGGAAAGTTGCTGAGCATACTGTCGGAAATTCTGGATCGACAAATCAAAGGCTTCGCTCAGCGGGCCGAGCTGTTTTTCCAGAACTTCATAGTATTCGTCGGTATACTGTTTTTGCAGTGCGCTCAGCATCGGCGTCATGCCTTGCTGAAAATAGGTTTGATAGGTTTTCAACACGTCCTGCGCCAGCGCTTGCTGTTTGGGATCGGCATTGGCTGATTTGATCACGCGTTCAATGTCTTCCTGCGATTGGCGGAGATGTTTCTCTACGACCCCAGTTTCCTTGGCACCGTCGTCCAGCAGGCCGATTTCGATTTTCCTGACGGCAAGCGTTGCCGAGGCACGTGCGCTGAGCGTCTGGTTATAGCCGCTCATCAGGTTGCCCAGCTCAATGCCCTGAATCTGATTTTGTGCTGTCAGCGTTTCCCTGTCTTTCTTAATGGCGACTACGCCCATGCTGCTGACGATAAGCAGTAACAGGGTGGTTAGCAGCAATAACGTTAATAAGCCGGTACGAATAGAAATATTTTTCAACCCCATGGTGTCCTTTTCCTTACGCCGCCTTCGTGGGTGATAACCCAGTCATCATTGGATGTGGTGTGTGCAACGGGAGAGAATACGTTATCTGTGTTGCGGTGAGATAAAATTAAAAAGCTATGGCAGGCGTAAAAAGGCTTGGGCAAGAAGAGCGTAGCCGCGAGGCTTCCCGCAACACAGGCTTCTCTCACACGGGTTTCTCTCAACACAGGCTTCTCACAACACAAAGGGTATAAATAATTAGCCGTAGCGTTTACGCCTGGTTTATTATCTGTTAATAGCGTTGGTTTTTCAGGGGCGTACTCAATACGCCAGTCAATGATACCCAGAGGTATCCGAGGTTTATGTGCAGTTAACAAGTTTTACGGATTATGGTTTGCGAGCGCTGATTTACATGGCATCGCTGCCGGGCGGGAAAATGACCAGCATTTCGGAAGTAACGGAAGTGTATGGCGTGTCTCGTAATCATATGGTCAAAATTATCAATCAACTTAGTCGTGCTGGGTTGGTGATGGCCGTGCGCGGCAAGAATGGCGGTATCCGTCTTGGAAAACCGGCAGAAACCATCCGAATTGGCGATGTCGTGCGCGAATTGGAGCCGCTCACGCTGGTTAACTGTAGCCAAGAGTTTTGCCACATTACGCCGGCCTGTCGCTTAAAGCAGGTGCTTCAACAGGCGGTACAAAATTTCCTGCATGAGCTGGATCAATACACACTGGCTGATATGGTCAAAGAAAACCCGCCGCTTTATAAATTATTGTTGGTTGAATGAATTTTGTTCAGCCTCCTGCTGATGACAACGGAGGAACCGCAATGTCACAAGATCCATTCCTGGAACGAGAAGCAGAAAAATACGAATCCCCCATCCCCAGTCGTGAATATATTTTGGCGCACATCGCCAAGCGCGATACCCCGATTAGCCGAGAAGAATTAGCCACCGATCTGCAATTAACCGGAGAAGAAGCTCTCGAAGCGCTACGCCGTCGCCTGCGTGCGATGGAGCGTGATGGTCAGCTTATTTTTACCCGCCGCCAGTGCTATGCGTTGCCGGAAAAGCTCGATCTGCTGCGCGGTACGGTCATTGGTCACCGTGATGGTTTTGGCTTCCTGCGCGTGGAAGGCCGCAAAGACGATCTTTATCTGTCGGCTGAAGAGATGAAACGGACGATTCACGGCGATGTGGCGTTGGCACAGCCGCTGGGTGCGGATCGTAAAGGACGTCGTGAAGGGCGCATTGTACGCGTGCTGGAACCGCGTACCGGACAAATTGTCGGCCGCTATTTTGTCGATGCTGGTGTCGGGTTCGTGGTGCCAGATGATAGTCGCCTGAGCTTCGATATTCTGATCCCGAAAGAAGAAATTAACGGTGCTCGCATGGGCTTCGTGGTGGTGGTTGAGCTGACACAACGCGCCACGCGCCGCACGAAAGCGGTGGGTAAGATCGTCGAGATCCTCGGTGACAACATGGGCACCGGGCTGGCGGTGGATATCGCCCTGCGTACCCATGATATTCCGCACACCTGGCCACCTAAAGTGGAAGAGCAGGTGAAAGATCTCTCCGAAGAGGTGCCGGAAGCCGCGAAAAAAGGCCGTGTGGATCTGCGTAAGTTGCCGCTTGTCACCATTGACGGCGAAGATGCTCGCGATTTCGATGACGCGGTGCACTGTGAACCGAAACGCGGCGGTGGCTGGCGCTTATGGGTTGCGATTGCGGATGTGAGCTATTACGTTCGGCCAAATACGCCGCTCGACCATGAAGCGCGGGCGCGTGGCACCTCGGTGTACTTCCCGTCGCAGGTGGTGCCGATGCTGCCGGAAGTCCTGTCGAACGGACTCTGTTCGCTTAACCCGCAGGTCGATCGCCTGTGTATGGTCTGTGAAATGACCGTCTCGGCGCAGGGTAAGCTGTCGTCCTATAAGTTCTATGAAGCGGTGATGAGTTCACATGCGCGCCTGACCTACACCAAAGTGTGGCATATTCTGCAAGGTGACGCCGAGCTGCGCGAGCACTACAAGCCGCTGGTCGGTGGGTTGGAAGAGCTGCACCGTATGTACAAGGCGCTTGAACACGCGCGTGAAGTGCGTGGCGGCATCGCGTTTGAAACGGAAGAGGCGAAGTTCATTTTCAACGCTGAACGCCGTATTGAGCGTGTGGAAGCGGTGGTGCGTAACGATGCGCACAAGCTGATCGAAGAGTGCATGATTCTGGCGAATATCTCCGCCGCGAAATTTGTGGAGAAAAACGAAGAGCCAGCGCTGTTCCGCGTACACGATCAGCCGAGTGAAGACCATGTCTTAGCCCTGCGTAGCGTACTGGGCGAGCTGGGGCTGACGCTGAAAGGCGGAATGAAGCCACAGCCGAAAGATTACGCGGAATTGATGAATGAGTTGGCTGAACGTCCCGACCGGGAAATGCTGCAAACTATGCTGCTGCGCTCAATGAAACAGGCGATTTATGACCCAGAGAACCGAGGTCACTTCGGTCTGGCATTAACGTCTTACGGTCATTTCACGTCACCGATTCGTCGTTATCCAGACCTGTCGCTGCACCGCGCGATTAAGTATCTGCTGAGCGATCGTCATGAGCGCTGGACGTCAACGGGCGGCTGGCATAGTGACATTAACGAAATGCTACAGCTGGGTATGCATTGCTCGATGACGGAGCGCCGTGCGGATGAAGCCACGCGTGACGTTGCGGACTGGCTGAAATGCGACTTTATGCAGGATCACGTGGGTGAGGTCTTTACGGGGATTATCGCCAGTGTGACCGGTTTTGGCTTCTTCGTACGCCTGAAAGATTTGTTTATCGATGGGCTGGTGCACGTTTCCACGCTGGATAATGACTACTACCGCTACGATAATATCGGCCAGCGGCTGATCGGCGAATCACGCGGGCAGGTTTATCGTCTGGGTGATGAAGTCGAAATTCGTGTTGAAGCTGTTCATATGGATGAGCGCAACATTGATTTCGCGCTGATTTCCAGCACGCGTAAGGTGCGTGGCGAAGGTAAAACGGCGCGCGATCGTGTGAAGAAGCCGGAGTCGCGTGAGGCCAAACCAGCTCGACGTCGTCGCAGCGCCAGTAAAGCGCCGGCAAACTTTGAGCCGGATGCCGCATTCCGCAAAGAAGGCGATAGCAACGCGAAATCGGATAAGCCAAAAGCCAAGCCGAAAAAGAACCGCGATAAAGCGAAAAAGAACGCGGAAAAAACGCGTAAAATTGCCGCCGCGACGAAGGCTAAACGAGCAAAGAAGAAATCTGAGGAATAACGAACGGCTTGACGTTGTAGAGGCTTCGGTCTCTACAACCCGCAAGACGAATGTTATCTCGCTTTACACAATTTGAAGAGTATCAATGAGCGAAATTATTTACGGTATCCACGCGGTTAAGGCACTGCTTGAGCGCGATCCACAGCGTTTTCTGGAAGTCTTTATTCTGAAAGGACGCGACGATCGTCGCCTTCAGTCCGTTATTACGGAGCTGGAAGCGCAGGGCATCGTCATTCAAGTGGCGAATCGCCAATGGCTGGATAAGCAGGCTGAAGACGCGGTGCATCAGGGGATCGTAGCGAAAGTCAAAGAAGGGCGGAAATATCAGGAAAACGATCTGCCTGCGATGTTAGACAATTTGGAAACGCCTTTCCTGCTGATATTGGACGGTGTGACTGATCCACACAATCTGGGCGCTTGCCTGCGTAATGCGGATGGGGCTGGCGTGCACGCGGTGATTGTGCCACGCGATCGTTCCGCGCAACTGAATGCGACGGTGAAGAAGGTGGCCTGTGGTGCGGCAGAAACTGTACCGGTTATTAGCGTGACCAATCTTGCCCGTACGATGCGCCTGTTGCAGGAGCGTAATATCTGGATCGTCGGCACGGCGGGTGAAGCGGATCATACTTTATACCAAAGTAAGCTGACCGGGCCGCTGGCGCTGGTGATGGGCGCGGAAGGGGAAGGGATGCGTCGTCTGACTCGTGAACACTGCGATGAACTGATCAGTATTCCGATGGCGGGCAGCGTGTCTTCACTGAATGTGTCGGTTGCTACTGGTGTGTGTCTGTTTGAAGCCGTTCGCCAGCGCGCATAATTGCCGTCGCTATCAATAATAACGAGGTGCCATCAGGCACCTCGTTGATTTTTTTGGTTGGTGTTCTAAATAGTGCTTATGCAGCAGATGTCAGTCTGCGAACCTCGTGTTGCGAAGGCTGTAAAAGCCGGAAGACGGAAACGGCGTCAGACAGCACGATCGCCTGCTGTTCCAGCGACTGAGCGGCAGATGAGGATTGCTCCACCAGCACGGTGTTTTGCTGTGTGTTCTGATCCATTTCTATAATAGCCCGACCAACCTGAGAAATGCCGCGATGCTGTTCGTCAGAAGCGGTAGTAATGTCTTTCATGATGTCGTGGACCTGCGTCACTGACTGGACAATCCCTTCCATCGTTTTCCCCGCGCCGTTAACGAGTGCTGCACCGTTATTAATCTGCGAAACCGACTCGGCAATCAGTGTATCGATCTCTTTGGCCGCCTGTGCGCTGCGCTGTGCAAGACTACGCACTTCGCTGGCGACGACGGCGAAACCACGCCCTTGTTCACCGGCTCGCGCAGCCTCTACCGCGGCATTAAGCGCCAGAATATTGGTCTGAAACGCGATGCTGTTGATCATTGAGGTAATTTCAGCGATGCGGTGGGAGCTTTGCGCGATATCGTGCATGGTGTTGACGGCTTTAGAAACCTGTTCTCCCCCTTGATTCGCGGTGTCAGAAGCATCCATAACCAGCCGGTTGGCCTGATGGGCGTTATCAGCATTCTGTTTCACCGTTGACGTCAACTGCTCCATACTGGCGGCGGTTTCTTCAAGCGCAGCAGCTTGTTGCGTTGTGCGAGAAGAGAGATCGGTATTACCGGCAGAAATTTCCCCTGCGGCATAGGAAATGTGGTTCGCACTGAGGCGAATTTTATCAATCATGCTGTGCAGATTGCTGTTCATCTGCCCCATGGCTGAAATCAACTGGCCTAATTCATCATGACGATCGTTGTGAAGTTGCACGGTGAGATCGCCTTCCGCAATCGCACGGGTGGCATGTAACGCCTGATGCAGCGGGCGTACGATCTGCCGTGAGATAACAATGGCTGTGGTCAGGCCGAGTATGATGGCAATCAGCGTAATCACGCCCAGCTGTATGTCGCTGCTAATGACATTACGACCCGCGCGGCTCTCTTCCGTGAAGTAAAGTTTGTTGATGTTTTCCTGCAACACCGCCATCTGCTCGTTCAATTCACTGAGCCGCTGTTGGCTCACATCCGGGCTCATAACCTGCTGGCGCTGTGAAATATAAGCGCTGAGTGATGCATTGATATCCTGAATGGCACTTTTGTCTTCCGCTGGCCAGTGGCCCGTGTCGATCGCTTTCAGCAACGCGGACAGCTCTTCCTTAATGTTACCGATCGCACTGTCGTGCTGTTCCAGATACTGTGCTTTACGCTCCAGCGCATAACCAAAGTTGCCTTCCCGCGCGACCACCGTCTTGTCATACATGGCACCAAGACGGCTGATGCGTTTTAACGATTGGTCGCTATTGTGCAATCCGTAAAAGCCAACCATGGAGAGGATGACCCCCATGACGAGCAATAAACCAAACCCTACCAATAACTTTCGCGTTACAGACAGGTTTTGAAATGACATCCAGCGCAGCATAAACCTCTTCCTTTCGTTCATTAATTATTTACCGTCATCGCAGGTCAATAACGGATTAGTTGTTGTTGTGTGTTTGCATAAAAAGCAGGTGATAAAGGTGAAACAGGCACTATCTAACTGATAAAAAATGCCTTATCTGTTATCGGCATTTCAGGCGCAATGCTTATCCGTTTTCTTAAAAAATGTGAGGAGACTTGTGCGGATATGAAGAGCGGGGGATAAAGTGCTCCGCAGGGGATTCCTGCGTTGTTTATCACGTAAAGTTATGTATAAACACTTTGCTATGCAAGAATCATCTATACCCGTCATACTTCAAGCTGCTTGTGCGTTGGCTGCTCTTACTCACCCCAGTCACTTACCTGAGTAAGCTCCTGGGGATTCGTGCGATTGCCGCCTTCACGCAACTCGAATTATTTAGGGTATATAATTCTCCCTCCTTCGCCTTATCTGTTGCTGATGCGCCAACGGGGCTCATTTAAAAGGAATATCGCTATGCCTATTGTTACGTCGCTACTCGCTTTCGCTTCCTATTTCTTTATCGGGTTTGCCATGGTGCTGGCCTTTCTGTTTATCTACACCCGCATCACGTCGCATGATGAGTGGGCGCTGATTAAAGAGAACAACGGTACGGCTGCTATTGGGTTTGGTGGGGCGTTAATTGGCTATGTGATCCCGCTTTCCAGTGCGGCGATTAATTCGGTGAGTCTGGTGGATTACATCACCTGGGGTGCGGTCGCGCTGGTGGTGCAATTACTGATTTATTTCGCTGTGCGCCTGTATATGCCGCGCCTCAGCCAGCATATCCAGAATAACGATATCGCCACTGGAGCCTTTCTCTGTGCCGCTTCGCTTAGCGGCGGGATTCTGAATGCGGCGTGTATGTCGTATTAATTTGCCGTGGCATGACAATATCGGGGATCTGCCCGGTATTGTTTTACTGCATGTCCCTTAGATTCATTGATATAGCACGGCGCGGGCGAACCATATGCCTGGGAGTGTCGCGGCCTCGGATTTCAGCACAATCACATAATAATGTGCGCCGGAGGCATCGGCTTTCTGTTGAATGGCGCGATCCACATCATCAGCGTTTCCGTGCACGTTAACCGAAATCGTCCCCATTTTTTCCAACTGGCTGGTTTGCGCGTAGCGAATTTCGAGTGCTTTCTCCGCAGGCGGCGGTGCCGCGACGGGCTTTCCTTGGATGATCTGGCAGCCGGACAGCATCAGTATTAAGGGTAAGAAAAGTATCCGCACGATGTTCATCGTTTCAGCCTGACAGGAGTAGATAGCGGGAGTGTAGCGCTATCATCGGACAGATGGCATTCTCTTTAACAGGGAAAATAACGGGCGGCAGTAGGTGCCACCCGTGAGTTGAGGTTAGCGCGACGTGACCAGCGTAAAATCTTCGCCTTTGAAGACTTTTACTGGATTGCCGCGTTCTATCTGGTGGTGGAATAGGCGCCGCTGTGCCCGTAGTTCAGCATGCTGCTGCTGTTGTAACGCTTCCAGACGATAGGCGATGAGATAACAGGCCAGGCGCTTGTTGGCGTGCTGACTACGTTCACTCTGCACCTTCACCGTGATGCCGCTGGCGACATGCGTGGCGCGGACGGCAGACTCGGTTTTATTCACATGCTGCCCGCCGGGACCGGAAGACTTGGTGGCTTCAAAGCGAATCTCATTATCGGCAAACGCCTGTTCCTGATGAAAGCGTGCGACGCCGATAAACCAGTTCTTGCGTCCGCCACCTTTGCGCCAGGGACTATTGCACGTCCACTGGAGTGTACCGCACCAGCTGGCAGCCAGCGTTTCCGCCTGTTCACCGTTTAACAGAACCAGTGCGGAACGCAGCGTACCAGAACGTTTCCCTGCTTCGGTTTCGATGACTTCACATTCGATACCTTGTCGCGCAGCATCTCGCGTCAGAGCCTGCAACGCTTTTGCGGTTGCCAGCATGCATTCGTCCGGCCCCTGCGCAGCGGAAAGTTGGAGCAATATCATTTGTCCTCCCCGCGCGTTTTGTAGGTGAGTACCGGTTTCAGGCGAGCAATTAACGTAATTAATCCCGCCTGCTGCATCGCGCCGATCACGCTATCTATGGGTTTGTAGGCTTCTGGTGCTTCCTGAAAAATCAGCTGCCTGTCCTGACAAATCACGCGGCTGCCGAAGCGGGTACGTGCCAACTGCTGGACGCTATAACGTGAAGACAGCCGATCCTTGCACTCCGTACGCATCCATTTTCTGCCTGCGCCATGTGCCAGCGAATACAGGCTGTCAGCGTGGGGAATGGGTTGCACAATATAGCTGTAATCGCCGCGCGAGCCGGGAATGATGACCGGGCCGCAGTCGGCAGGCGTCGCGCCTTTGCGGTGCAGCCAGCCGGAAATGCCCTCAATCGTTGCCGGTGTCACTAGATTGTGGTTCACGTCCAGTGCGGCATCGCCTTCCGTATGCCAGCGTTCCAGCATCCGTTGTGCGATCAGTCGCCGATTGTGGGTGGCAAACAACAGCGCGAACTGATGCTGTTCCAAATAGGCCTCAGCGGCTGGCGTATTGGCTTCAAGCCCCTGATGGCCGAATTCCCGCACGTGAGCTTCCAGTATGGTTTGTCCTAATCCGCGCGAGCCGCTATGCACAAGCAGCAGTAGCTGTTTAGGATCGATGTGCAGAGCGTGCAGCGCCTCTGGCTGATAAATTTCATCAAGCTGCTGCAATTCCGCAAAGTGGTTACCGCCACCGATGGTGCCCAGTGAATAGCGGAAATCCGCCAGAGATGGGGGAATATCGATATCGTCTTCTAGTGGCCCATCGATATTGCCAAGACGTTTCTCCAGCTTATCCAGCGAAATTTTGTTGGCGTTCAGGCTCGTGCGCCATAGCGCCATGCCGCAGCCGATGTCGTTTCCGACCAGCGCCGGATAGAAGCGCTGTTGTGAAAAGAAGGCCGCACCGATAGGGTAACCCCGACCCGGATGCAAATCTGGCATGCCGGCCACGCGAACCATATCGGGAAGTTGTGATGTAATTTGAAGCTGTTGGATTGCTTTATCTTCAATCCAGGTGTTTTCCGTCGCGATCACACTGACGCGCGCCGAAATAGAGCGAATAGCATTGCCCATAGATCATCCTGCTGATCAATTTAAAAATAGGGTAAGGCAGGCTACAGCTGGGGGATAACGCAAAGCGGAAAAGAATGCGGAATTAGTCCCGAGATGTCCTGCAAAGAATCAGAGTAAGTGTTGTCATGATGTCGTCTCCTTTGTCAGTGTGGGGGATGGGTGAAAAAGCGTCGGCATAATACTCAAGTGGCGGCCATCGTGCAATACCTGTAACACGATGGCTGTTATACCCGTCATACTTCAAGCTGCAGGTGCGTTGGCTGCATTCAGTCACCCGAATCACTTACCTGAGTAAGCTCATCGGGATACCTTCTCTTGCCGCCTGCCTGCAACTCGAATTATTTAGGGTATGTGTGAATGTTAAATACGGAAGACACTGACCAGCTCGCTGAGGTGGTGGCCTTTCTGGCGCAGACTCTGCGCGGTGTCTTCCGAATTGTTGACCAGAATGGCGTTTTCCTGTGTTGCCTGACCAATCTGTACAATCGCGATGTTCACCTGGCTGATACCAGCGGACTGCTCGCGTGAGGCGATATCGATATCGTTCACGATGGTGCTGACCTGCAAGATACGGTTACGCAAGTCGTCCATTACCGCCTGCGTTTTTTCTGAGAAGTGATAACCCGCTTCGATTTTCTCCAGTGATTCATCAATCAGGGTTTCAATCTCTTTCACGGCGGTCGAACTGCGCTGTGCCAGCGCCCGTACTTCGGCAGCAACCACGGCGAAGCCTCTGCCATGTTCGCCTGCACGAGCGGCTTCTACTGCGGCATTAAGCGCCAGAATATTGGTTTGGAAAGCGATAGATTCGATTACTGTCGTGATATCGGCAATCCGCTGCGATGAGTTCTTGATATCGCTCATCGTAGAAACGGAGTCGGTGACGGTCTGGCTGCCGTTTCGTGCTGCTGCGGCGCTCTGCTCTGCCAGATCTTTGGCGGCGGAGACGTTATCGGCGTTCTGCTTCACGCTGGCGGAGAGTTGTTCCATGCTGGCAGATGTCTCTTCGACGCTACTGGCCTGACGGGCAATCTGCTCGCTGATGTTTTCGCTATCTGCAGCCAGTGCATCGGTGCTGGCACTGATTTCTTCGGATGAGTTTCTCACCTGCGACACTATGGTCGTTAGCCCTTGTCCGATGCCGTTAATGGCATCGATCAGACGGCCAACTTCATCATAACGGTTGCTTGAAAGCGTCGCTGTCAGGTTACCGGCAGAAAACTGTTCCGCCACTTTGACGATTTCAACCAGCGGCTGGCTCAGCCATTTGCGCGTCAGTACGACAAAGAATCCAGCGAAGAGCAGAACCAGAATAATGCCGCCGCCCAAAAACAAGTTACGGGTGTGATTAACCTCTGCCATTAGGCTTTCTTTGCTCACTGCGCCTGCAACAATCCAGTTCCACTGCGGGATACTGCGGTACACCATTATTCGGGTTCTTTCTTCGCCCGTCATCGTGTTGTTGTCGTATTCGATCGTACCATTACCGGTTGCCAGCACGTTCTCTAGCGCACCTTCTGACCAATCAGGGCGCTGATTGGCATTGCTTTGGTGGTAAAGATAGTTACCCGCATCCTTTCCTTTTTTCGTGCTAAGGACAAAGAAATGGCCAGTTTCACCGATTTTCTTGTTCAGAATAGTTTGTTGCATCTCGGTAAATTGCTTCGTGATGTCGACACCGACGAACAGAATACCGATAACCTTGTTTTCACTATCGCGTATCGGTTGATACTGCGTGATGTACTGTTTGCCGAACAGCGTGGCTAACCCACTGTAGGTGTCACCTTTCATCACGGGCGCATAGGCTGGGCTTTCACGATCGAGTTTGGTGCCCATTGCACGCGATCCATCTTCTTTTTTCAGTGAAGTGGTGATGCGCGTAAAATCCTCGCCATCGCGGACAAAAATCGTTGAGATCGCGTGGGTACGGCTCAGAAAGTCGTCCGGCACTTCAGTATTGAGGTTCAATACCGTATCGCCAGCCTTAAGCGTTGGGTGAGAGGTGTTGCCAAAAGGCGTGCGGTTAATGGTATCCAGCGAAAACCGCGTTGGCAGAAAGCTTGCCAGCAGCCGCGTATAGTTGCTGACCTCGGCTTGTAGGCTGGCATCGTACATGTTGATCATGTCGGTGACGCCATTCACCTGGCTCTGCATGTCGTTAAGGGTCAGGGCCTTGAGCTGATTGCCTGCTGATCGGGTAAGGGATAGGGTGAATGCGATAAAAAGTATCGCCACGCTCAGTGAAGCGATGACTGATAATTTGATACCCAGGCCCCAGTGCTTAAAAGAAAGTCCCAACATATGTGTGTCTCTTATAATAAAAAAGGTTATTTTTTAGTCTTGCTTCACATGCGTTAACGGCAGTAAATGGAAAAAAATTAATCACGGAGTGTAAACATTCATTTCAGTTATTGATCTAGATCAATGTGATTTTTTTATTTACATAAATGCGCCGATTAAACCCGAACGGAATCAAGGACGACACGGAGATAAGAAATGGCTGTGAGTGGGGTTATCGTAAAAGGTCGTCCCCTTTCTGCTAAATACGATTTCGCTACATAAAAATAGGCTGACAGAACAGAAAACGAGGGAAATATGGTCGAAATGTCACTGGATAAACTCGGTAGCGGTATTGAAACGATTCACGCGACACCTGCGGGAAAAAGAGAACAGCCCCTGCCGACGATTTTTTTCTTTCATGGTTACACGTCATCAAAAGAGGTGTATTCGTATTTTGGCTATGCGTTGGCTCAGGCTGGATTTCGGGTGATTTTAGCCGATGCGGCCATGCACGGTGCGCGCTATAACGGCGATGAAGCGCATCGATTGCGCCATTTCTGGGATATTCTGCAATCGAATATTGAAGAACTTCCCGATTATGTCGCGGAATATCGGCAGCGTGGCCTGATCGACGGGGAACGTGTTGGCGTTTGCGGCGCGTCACTTGGTGGAATGAGTGCACTCGGATGTATGGCTCGCTACCCCTGGATTACTGCGGTGGCAGCGTTGATGGGATCGGGTTATTTCTCTACGCTATCGTCTGCGCTGTTTCCTCCCGTTCCGGCCGATCGTGAGGAAAATCAGGACGTGTTGCAGGCGTTAGCGAGCAAACTGGCTGATTATGATGTCACGACGCGTCTGGATGCGCTGTCCGATCGGCCGCTGCTGGTGTGGCACGGTGAAGCGGATGATGTCGTGCCGGCGGCAGAAAGCGCACGTCTCTATCAGGCATTACAGGCGCGCGATAAGCTGGCCAATCTGACGTATTTGACCGAGCCGGGCGTAGGGCATCGCATTACGCCAACGGCGCTGCAGGCGGGTGCTGATTTCTTCCGGCGGACGCTGTAATCCTGGCCCGGCTGTTTAAATATTGCCACGCAGAAAACTCCTGTGTTTCTTCCTTGTGTTCTTTAATGTCGGGCACTATACTTACGCGTCATTTTTTCAGCCGCACATACACACGTTCCTTGCCTCCACGGGCCGCGGTTGACCCAGACAGGAGGCTGAATAATCCGTAAGGAGCAATTCGATGCGTCATTACGAAATCGTATTTATGGTTCATCCTGACCAGAGCGAACAGGTTCCGGGCATGATCGAGCGCTACACTGCCACTATCACTGGTGCGCAGGGCACGATCCACCGTCTGGAAGACTGGGGCCGCCGTCAGCTGGCTTACCCGATCAACAAACTGCACAAGGCACATTACGTTCTGCTGAACGTTGAAGCGCCGCAGGAAGCGATCGATGAGCTGGAAACAAACTTCCGCTTTAACGATGCCGTTATCCGCAGCATGGTTATGCGCGTTAAGCACGCGGTAACTGAAGCATCTCCAATGGTGAAAGCGAAAGACGAACGCCGTGAGCGTCGTGAAGATTTCGCTGAAGCTGGCGATGATGTGGATGCAGGGGATTCTGAAGAGTAATTGTTGTGGTGACGGTGAACCGTCTGGTGTTGTCCGGCACAGTGTGCAAGACGCCCATTCGTAAAGTCAGCCCGTCAGGCATTCCTCACTGTCAGTTTGTGCTTGAGCACCGCTCGACACAAGAGGAAGCCGGGTTGAGTCGGCAAGCATGGTGTCGTATGCCCGTGATTGTCAGCGGACTCTCGTCACAAGCAGTTACCCACAGTATAACGGTCGGCACGCAACTTACCGTGCACGGGTTCATTAGCTGCCATCAAGGGCGCAATGGCTTGAGCAAGATAGTGTTACATGCCGAGCAGATTGAATTGATAGATTCTGGAGACTAGCCACATGGCACGTTATTTCCGTCGTCGCAAATTCTGCCGTTTCACCGCGGAAGGCGTTGTAGAGATTGATTATAAAGATATCGCTACGCTGAAAAACTATATCACTGAAAGCGGCAAGATTGTTCCGAGCCGTATCACCGGTACTCGTGCAAAATACCAGCGTCAGCTGGCCCGCGCTATCAAGCGTGCGCGTTACTTGTCTTTGTTGCCGTACACTGACCGTCATCAGTAATCGGCCACTGTCCATTAACGAGACTTTGAGAGGATAAAGTAATGCAAGTTATTCTGCTTGATAAAGTAGCAAACCTGGGCAGCCTGGGTGATCAGGTAAACGTTAAAGCGGGCTATGCTCGTAACTTCCTGGTTCCACAGGGCAAAGCTGTCCCGGCAACCAAGAAAAACGTTGAGTTCTTCGAAGCACGCCGTGCTGAACTGGAAGCCAAACTGGCTGACGTTCTGGCTGCTGCTGAAGCTCGCGCTGCTAAGATCAAAGAACTGGGTAGCGTTACCATCGCGTCTAAAGCAGGCGACGAAGGTAAACTGTTCGGTTCCATCGGTACTCGCGATATCGCTGATGCGGTAACGGCTGCCGGTGTTGATATTGCTAAGAGCGAAGTTCGCCTGCCGAACGGCGTTCTGCGTACTGTGGGTGAGCACGAAGTGAGCTTCCAGGTACACAGCGATGTCTTTGCTGAACTGAATGTAGTTGTTGTTGCTGGAGCGTAATTCACGTTTATCGTTGAATTAACACTTTAGTTAACATGTGAAACGCTGGCCTTGTGCCAGCGTTTTGCATTTTAGGGATCGGGAAATGATCTATCATTGCCTATACCCTAAATAATTCGAGTTGCGTGAAGGCGGCAACTGAACGAATCCCCAGAAACTTACTCAGGTAAGTGACTGGGTGAGTAAGGGCGGCCAACGCACAAGCAGCTTGAAGTATGACGGGTATATACCTAAAAATGAGGCCGGAGGCCGCATGTCTGACTTGATTCATCTCACCCGCGTTTATGACGCGCACGCGCCTTTCTCTTCCCCCACTTTTCTGATTGATCGTCTGTGGCCGCGCGGCATCAGCAAAGCGCGTCTGGAGGGCGTTGAGTGGTTTAAAGACATCGCGCCGAGCAGCGAGTTGCGGAAATGGTTTCACGCCGAGCCTGAACGCTGGGCGGAATTTGTGGATTATTATCGTAATGAGTTAACGCAGGGTACGGCGTGCGACAGGCTGCTAGCGTTACTTGCGCAGAAGCAGGCAATCACGCTGCTTTATGGCAGTAAAGATGCGCAGCACAACCATGCTATTGTCCTGCGCGATTTTCTATTGGAACGGCATGCTCGTTAGCGAGTACGAGTAAAAGCACCGTCTGCACTGCGGGTGAACCGAATCGTCTGGTTCGCCGTGGTTTCGATCTCCAACTCTGCGACCATACCTTGTGCATTTAACTGTAATTTGACTGCCTGACCCGCCCGTAAATTGCTGAGCGGCTTATCCCTGCCTTCCACCTGAGCCATCGCGAACACATCGCTGACTGGCAGATTGTTATCGCGAAAGAGCTGGGCCAGCGTTTGCCCCGAGGCGATCTCATACTGTCGCCACGGTGCTGATGACGACGTTGGAGGCTCGGTAGCCGCAGGCTGCTGCTGGGGTGTTAAAGGCTGGCTTTCAATAATCACTGCCTGCATCGCCGCCTGATTATCCGCCTGCGTAAGAGGGACGGGCGTGGTACGGGCAGGCTGCGGATGTTGCGCGCTGTAAGGCCAGAGCAACACGACGAGCAGCAGTGCGATAGCGATTAAAATCCAGCGACGATGGAGGAACGGCAACGGTTCCATCCAGTGATAGCCGTCGGGCAGATGCCAGACTTTTTGCAGTATGGCACCAAGACGTTCGCGCAGGGAAGGAGAAGGCAACTGTTCCTGCTCTTCGCACTCCCCGTCGTTTTCTACGGCTACAGCATGTGAGGGCTGCCGCTGGATGATTCGCTGGCAGAAGCGTACTAGCGTTTGATAATCCCAGGTGGTTTTCCGCTTCCTGGGCGCAATTCTGCCCATGGTGACCTCTCTTACTACGGTTTAATATAAAAACAGTTCAGCATAAAAACAATCAGTATAAAAACAATCAGTATAAAAACAGCATCATATAAAAATGATGTCATTAACAATGCTATGCCAGCAACCAAACAAACTTGCCAGCAACCAAACAAACTTGCCAGTAACTAAAACTATGCCAGTAACTAAGCTACATCACTAGCCAGGCGGCGTTGGCATAAAAACAGTATCAGGATAATAACGCAATCCAGTATACCGATAATCCGCATGAGCTGACCAGTTAACGCGTTGATGATTAAGGTAACCGGTGCGACAGAAACATTAGAACTACCAGTATAGGCCAGCTTCCCGGAATGGCTTGGCTGACGTGCGGTTAACGTGATTACCTGCACACAGGATTTTACCCCAATCCCCGTCGCTGTTATGCTGCGCTTTCAGTTTTTTACAGATTAAAAGGAACATCCATGACAACTCCTTCTTTTGATAGCGTCGAAGCGCAGGCAAGTTACGGCATCGGCTTACAGGTTGGTCAACAGTTACAGGAATCAGGCCTTGAAGGCCTGATTCCGGAAGCCCTGCTTGCTGGTCTACGCGATGCGCTGGAAGGTAATGCGCCAGCGGTGCCTGTGGATGTGGTTCATCGTGCGCTGCGTGAAGTTCATGAACGTGCTGATGCGGTACGTCGCGATCGCCAACAGGTGCTGGCGGTAGAAGGTCAGCAGTTCCTGGCCGAAAACGCGCAGAAAGAAGGCGTGAACAGCACGGAATCTGGTCTGCAATTCCGAGTGTTGACTCAGGGTGAAGGTTCGATTCCTGCTCGTCAGGATCGCGTACGTGTACATTACACTGGTCGCCTGACTGACGGCAGCGTGTTCGACAGCTCCGTTCAGCGTGGCCAACCCGCTGAATTCCCGGTAAGCGGCGTAATTCCTGGCTGGATTGAGGCGTTGACGCTGATGCCAGTCGGTTCCAAGTGGGAACTCTATATTCCGCACAATCTGGCGTATGGCGAACGTGGTGCGGGTGCGTCCATTCCGCCGTTCAGCGCGCTGATTTTTGAAGTGGAACTGCTGGAAATTCTGTAATCTCCAGACAAAAACAAAGGCGCTCACTGAGCGCCTTTGTTATTTTTACGGAATGGTTTTTACTGAATAGTTTTTACTGACTTTCTTTTTTTATTGAAACGACATTACTCACCGCGCAGCGCGCGTGGGAACAGCAAATTGTTTTCCAGATGGATGTGTTCCATCAGGTCGGTAATGAACTCGTTGATACCGGAGTACAGCGCACGCCAGGTGTTGCAGGCACCTTCTGGCGGTACAACGCCGTTGGTCAGCTCTTTGACCACTTCTACATCACGCCCGGCGTCATCGTGCTCGTGCTCCATCACGGAAATCGGAGCGGCAGCATTCGCCCCCATGCCCTGACTGATCATTGGGAAGAGGATGCGCTCTTCTTTCATCATATGCTGAGACAGCTCGTTATAGATGGCGGTCAGTTGGTTTGCGAGGCCGTGCGGGCAATCGGCTTTATCGTGATGCACGCGCTCGACTTTTTCCGCCATCAGAATCAGCTCTGGCAGTTGTTCACGGTGGCGATCGTGAAAGCGAGGGATGATGTACGCGATAATGTCAGCCAGCGGTGCTTCACGCCAGTCCCGCGCGTCAGAAGGCTGCGCGGCCAGTTTTTCTAGCTGTGCTTCCAGCTCGTCGATATTGAGATCTTTTTTGCCAGCCGCGCGGCTGAGTGTTTGCTTTCCGCCGCAGCAGAAATCCAGATTGAGTTCACGAAAGAGTTTGGTCGCGCGCGGAATAGCGATAGCCAACTCACCCAGGGATTGATCGCGGTATGCCATGATGTTGCCTCTCAACGAATGCAGTTTATAAATTGCATTTTAAATGCATCTTTAAGCGTTGAATATACCGCTTACGAGGTAGGTGGCATAAAGTATACCGAGGTTGCTGACAAAGCCCGTATGGCGGTAGTAACGGATAGATCGTAAAGACGCTGTGAATACATCCCTGTACGCTCGGATTGCGCCATCCATGGCGCAAACGCTTTACTCTTCTATTCCGTTACTCCCGTTCTTGTTCAATAAATAGGTTCGTCAACAGTCTGACCGTGCTACTGCACGGTATTGCGGGTCTCAAGCGACTGCGTGATGGTGTGTAAAAGCGCGGGAATATCCATTCTCGGCAATACCACCTCAATGAGTGAGAAGCGAGATGTGGCATTCATCTGCTCAAGCACCTGCGCGAGTGCTGCTGGTGAACACACTTGTTCGCAGAGTATCTCGTCTTCATTCGCCCCTAGCGCGGTAGGAAGCTGTGTCCAGTTCCAGGCGGCAATGTCGTTGTAGCGCTGTTCGGGGCCGTGAATCGCGCGTTCAACGGTGTAGCCTTCGTTATTCAGCACCACAATGACCATGTTCAGGCGATCCCGAATGATCGAGCCCAGTTCCTGTACGGTGAGCTGAAGTGAGCCGTCTCCGATCAACAGCACTACTCGTCGTTCCGGTTCGGCAATCTGTGCGCCGAATGCGGCGGGTAGAGAATAGCCTATTGAACCCCACAGCGGTTGGACGATGAAATGGCAGTCCGCTGGTAACCGGAGCGTGGCGGCTCCAAAACAGGAAGTGCCCTGGTCGGTCACGAGAATATCGCCAGAGCGGAGGAAACGCTGCATCTGTTGCCAAAACTCCCGTTGATTGAGTGTGTCGGTGTGCTCTGACTGCGGTAAGGCCGGAGGCGTAATGGTGCGGTGATCCCAACGGGGCGCGAGTGTCACGGTGATGTTTTCCAGCGCGGTGATGGCGTCTGACATCGGAACCGCAGGGAAAACCTGACCTCCAACGCGCGCCAGCGTTGGGTGGATATCGATGTTTTTTTCGCTGGAAATCTGGTGACTGAAGCCAGCAGTAATCGTATCGGTATAACGCACGCCAATGCTGATGATGACATCCGCGTCTTCGATGTGTGCCCGGATCGCTTCGTGACTGCCGCCACCCGCGTAGGTGCCGGTAAAACTGTGGTGCTGTTCGTTTAGCGTGCCTTTCCCCATCAGCAAGGTGGCGTGGGGGAGCGGGGTTTTATCGAGCCAGCGTTGGATTTGCCCTGCAACGCCTGAGCGCTGAGCTAGAAAGTCAGCCAGCAATGAGACTGATCTTGCCTCGCTGAGCATCGTGGTGGCGGCTGCGATAAAAGCTTGCAGCGATTCATCAGAGCGGAGTGGTTCAGGGATAACGAGTGGATATGGTTGTGTACCCGCAGGTGCCGCCGCCACGTCCAATGGCAGAAACAGGTATACCGGCTTGTGCTGCGCAAGCGCTTCTCCAATAACCCTGTCGATTTCTGTGGTGGCGTTCTCGACGGTGAGGCTGGCCTGCGCAACGGTAACTTCTGCTGCCATGCGGGAAAAGTGGCTAAAGTCACCGTCGCCTAATGTGTGATGGAGTAATTCGCCGTTGTGTTGTGACGCGAGACTGGGTGCAGCGGCAATGTGAATGACGGGCAGGCATTCCGCGTAGCTGCCTGCAATTCCGTTAATCGCGCTGAGTTCGCCCACGCCGAAGGTGGTGAGCAGGGCCGCCGCTGGCCGGCATCGCGCATAGCCATCGGCGGCGTAAGCGGCGTTTAACTCGTTCGCACAGCCCACCCAGGCGATCTCCGGGTGCCTGATGACATGATCGAGAAAATGCAGGTTGTAATCGCCCGGCACCCCGAAGAGATGCTGAATACCAATTTGTGTCAGACGATCCAGTAAATAATCGCCCACCGTATAGTTTTCGCTCATTGCTATTCCCTCTATGAATGATGGATATTCTGAAATTAAGTATTAGCGCTAAGGTGAATATTTCTAATATTTATTCCCTATGGTTAATCCCTAACCCTGCATTTATTCTCACTTGGGAGAGATTTTTGTATTAAATTTATTAATGAATTAATTAATAGGGGGCTGATGAATAGCGTGCGTTGGCGTTAGCGAAACGTTAAGAACGGTAAAATCAGGAAAATGCGCATTTATCTGATAGTGATGCAGAGGAATTCCCCGTATATCTCTGTCAGGCCGCAGTCGCGGTGAGCAAGGAGTTACCCTATGTTTAAGCCACTCGTCATCAGTGCCCTGTTTGTGGGAATGTTTGCGGTTATGCCAGCACCAGAGGCTAAGGGTGCCAGCATTGAGCTGATGCCCGGCGTCACGTTGAATATCGGCGAGCGTGACAGACGAGGTAATTACTGGGATGGCTATGACTGGCGCAGTGAGCGCTGGTGGCAGGAGCACCGGGGTTACCATCGTGGTGAACGTAATCGGCACGGCTACTATTGGGATGGCTGGCGCTGGCGCGATGCCCGCTGGTGGCGTGAGAGTCAGCGTGATAGACGTGATTATGACAACCGTCGTTTTGATCCGCCACGCTATGTTGACGATCGCGGGCCGCGTCGCGGCGAGTGGGACAGGCGCGGGCACGAGCGGGGAAATGGTTACTATCGCAATGGGCGAGGATCGTTTCGCGACTAGCCGTTCAGGCTCCTGCCGAAGCAGGAGCCTGTGAATGACATCGCTGTCAGTCTTTATTTAGCGTGTTGCAGGTCAAGGCGATAAACTGCAAAGCCCGTTTCATCATTGCCGACTGACGTCATCGGGTACTGCGCTTTCTCTTTGATAAACGCCGTAGCTTTCTCAGACGGTGAGGTCTCAAAACGGATATCCAGCGGCGTATCGCTGACGATAGGGGCCAGACGCCAGTTGTTATCTGCCTGCGGCTTCACTTCTCCCGATTTTTGCGTTTCCGCGCTGATGTAGGCCGCCAGAACGGAGCGGTTTTCATCCGGTGACGCGAAGGCCACATACTTCTCACCCGTACCGGCAAATTTCTCGCCGTAGGCGCGATAGTTATTGGTGGCGATCAGGAAAGTCGCTTTGGGATCGATCGGTTTGCCGTTAAACGTCAGCCCTTTGATACGGTGTGATTTATCGTTGATTAACGCACATTCGCTGTCGTAGCGGGCAGGCTGCGTCACATCAATCTGATAATTAACACCATCGATCACGTCGAAGTTATACGTGCGGAAGCCGTCCCAGTTGAGCAGGGATTGCGGCTCACGCTTGCTTGTATCGATTTGTTTGAACTGACCCGCAGAGCACTCCAGCCACTCCTGTACCTGCTGCCCGTTGACTTTCACTACCACCAGCGTATTCGGGTAGAGATACAGATCGGCAGCGTTACGGAAGGTGAGCTGGCCTTTTTCTACTTCGACATAGCTGGCCGGATCGTTTTTACGGCCACCGGCTTTAAACGGTGCGGCGGCGGAGAGCACCGGAATATCGGCCAGATCGGGATCGCCCTGAATAAAATGCTCTACATAAGCGCGCTGAGCATTGTTGACGATCTGCACGGTCGGATCGTCCTGAATCAGCGACAGGTAGCTATACATGTTGTCTGCGGATTTGCCGATCGGTTTGCTGACAAACTCGCGCGTATTCTGGTGGGCATCGGACAGCACTTTCACCAGTTTGTCGTCTTCCGCCGCCAGTGATTTCTTCTGCGCTTTGTCATAGATCGGTCTGGCTTCCGCTTTCGCCTGTTCCACTTTCCATGTGCCGCTGTCGTTATTCAGCGTGAAATCGACGACGCCGAGGTGGTCACCCCATTGCCCCGGCATCACCGCAGGCACGCCGTTGAGCGTTCCCTGTTTGATGTCGGCGCCCTTGATGTTCGCAAAGTCATTGCTGGGGAAAACCGCATGAGCATGACCGAACATGATCGCGTCAACGCCGGGGATTTGGCTGAGGTAGTAAACGGAGTTTTCCGCCATCGCTTTATACGGCTCGGCAGAAAGACCGGAGTGAGGGATCACAATCACCAGATCGGCACCTTGCTTGCGCATTTCCGGTACCCACTTTTTCGCGCTGGCGGTGATGTCTTCTACGGTGGCTTTTCCGGTCAGATTAGCTTTATCCCATACCATGACCTGCGGCGGGACGAAGCCAATATAGCCGATACGCAGGGTATGCTGTTTGCCGTCGCGGTCGGTGACCGACTTGTTTTCAATGTGGTAAGGCGTAAACAGCGGTTTATCCGTTTTCGCATCCAGCACGTTGGCGTTCACATAAGGGAATTTCGCGCCGGACAGCGCCTTGTGCAGATAGTCCAGGCCATAGTTGAATTCGTGGTTACCGATATTGCCGACGGAATAATCCAGCGTGTTCATCGCCTGATAAACCGGATGTACATCGCCTGCCTTCAGCCCCTTCGCCGCCATGTAATCCCCTAACGGGCTGCCTTGGATCAAATCGCCGTTATCCACCAGCACGCTGTTGGTGGCTTGTTCGCGTGCGGCGTGAATCAGGCTGGCGGTACGCACCAGACCAAATTTATCGGTTGGCGTATCCTTGTAATAGTCGAAGTCCATCATATTGCTGTGCAGATCGGTGGTTTCCAATACCCGTAGATCAACAGTAGCGGCATGAACGGTCGTGGCGACCAGCGTAGCAAGCAGGCTGAGTGCCAGTGAATGCTTCATTGCGTAACTCCTTGTGAGGTAATTGTCGACGCGTGAGGCGATCGGGGGTGTTTTTCATATCATGATGAAGTTAAAGTGATTATCGTCTCTAAATGCTGAGGATGACATCAATAATGGCAATAATCGTAGATTGCTTCACAGATGTATAATGAATGACAGAGATGAAGTCTGCGTTACGCTATCGTCGCGTAACCGATAACGACGAGGTAGATCATGCTAGAACCTATTTGCCAACTGGCCCGTGATGCCGGTGCTGCCATTATGCAGGTTTATGACGGGCAGCATCCCGTAGATGTCGCGCACAAGAAAGATGATTCGCCAGTAACCGCCGCCGATCTTGCGGCGCATCGGGTCATTAAGGATGGCCTGGCTGCCGCGTATCCTGACATTCCTTTGCTGTCAGAAGAAGATCCGCCTGAATGGGAAATCCGCCGGCACTGGCAGCGCTATTGGCTGGTCGATCCGCTCGATGGCACTAAAGAGTTCCTCAGCCGCAATGGCGAGTTTACGGTGAATATTGCGCTGATCGAGAACGGTCAGGCCGTACTCGGCGTGGTTTACGTGCCGGTTACGGGTGTGATGTACTCCGCGGCGGAGGGTAAAGCCTGGAAAGAAGAGAACGGCCAGCGTCGGCAAATTACAGTGAAACAGGCTCGACCTCCTCTGGTAGTGGTCAGCCGCTCTCATGCCGATCGCGAATTAAAGGACTATCTCAATCAACTGGGTGAACACCAGACGGTGGCGGTTGGGTCATCGCTAAAATTTTGTCTGGTGGCGGAAGGTGAAGCGCAGCTTTACCCCCGCTTCGGGCCGACGAACATTTGGGATACGGCGGCGGGCCATGCGGTGGCGGTAGCGGCCGGGGCGCAGATTCACGATTGGCAGGGGCAAACTCTGTCTTACACGCCGCGTGAATCTTTCCTCAACCCCGGTTTTCGCGTCTCCCTGTTTTAACTACTTTAGCGCTATTTCTCTTCCAGTAACTGGCGCAGCAGGGACATCACCTGCTGCACTTCCTGTCCGCTTAATGCGCCATCCTTCACGAAACGGATTTTCCCTTGTTTATCCAGCACCGCGATAGCTGAGCTCTGTGGCTGGAGCTGCCAGGTTTTCCGCACGTTGCCGTTGCTATCGACAATAAACTGCGACCACGGAAAGGCTTTCTTGTTGTCTTCAAGGCTACTGCGCACAAACATGCTGGTGCCGATGATGGCATCGTCGGTATTCACGATTGTCGTCGTTTGGTAATAATCATGCGGTAGGTTAGCGGCCTTCAGTGCGGAGATGAGCGGATCGTTCATCTCTTTGGCAGAGGTGCGGCCAGCGATATGTTGTATCACCCGTACTTTTCCGGGCAACTGCGCGCTGTTCCAGTTTTTATAACTAAACTGATTATTAAGGTACTGAAGTTCTCCCCTGTCCGCGACGCCAACCGGTGGAACCAATTGGTTGAGCACCAGCGTATGGGCCGAGGCTGGGAGTGAGAGCAGCCCCAACAGAGACGTGATAGAGAGCGTGAAGAGCAGGTGGCGTATTTTTATCATGGTATGTCCTTCAGTGTGGGTGGCCCGATGCGGTGTCAATGGTGGGAAATATCGGGCTATGGAATAAGCGTAGATTCAGGAAACTGGTCTGTCCTGCTCCGCGATAAAACGCTTTGTGCCCGAGTGCACAAAACCCTTATTTTTGAAGGTTTATACTGATGACTAGGGGTTTCCTTAAACACTACTCTGTAAAAATCTGTAAAAGCAGTTAAGAATACTGAATAGTGGGGAACTAAATGCCGTTTTACGGTACTAATTAGCAGTATCCGTTATCTCATTAGCGCTCCAGAACCTCAGCCATGTTGGCGAAAGGGAGAGCGTAGAAAAATAAAACGGGAGAGTAAAACGATGAGGATCTTCGAACGTTACAATCCTTTGAAAGTCGCCAAGTATGTGAAAACCCTGTTTCGTGGGCGGCTGTACATAAAAGGGGTTGGTGCTTTTGAGTTCGACTACGGCAAAATTCTATTGCCAAAGAAACAGGATAAGCAGCATCTTCTGGTGATGTCCGAAGTCAATCGCCAGGTCATCCGGCTTCAGGCCGAGATGGGATGAGTGATAAAGAAACGGCCCGTAGCGGGCCGTTCTGGTTTTTTATGATATGCATGCCTTTTAGCGGTTAATCGTCGCTATCAAGCCTCGCGCTTGATGAGACAATCGGGCGGTCTTCCAGACGCGTCACCAGCAGCTGATCGATCTTGTAACTATCGATATCTACCACTTCAAACTTATAGCCTGAGAAGCGCACCGCATCGGTACGTTTCGGGATTTTCCGCAGCGTATACATCATGAAGCCGCCGATGGTTTCGTAGTTGCCGGAATGCGGGAAATCATCAATATTCAGCGCGCGCATTACGTCTTCTATTGGCGTACCGCCTTCAACCAGCCACGAATTCTCGTCGCGCGCGACAATCTGTTCTTCCATTCCCTGACCGACGAGATCGCCCATCAGCGTCGTCATCACGTCATTAAGGGTGATGATGCCGACGATCAGCGCGTATTCATTCAGAATAACGGCGAAATCTTCGCCCGCGGTTTTAAAGCTTTCTAACGCTTCGGACAATGTCAGCGTATCCGGCACGATCAGCGCCGGACGAATCTGCACGCCGCTACTCAGCGTCAGGCTCTGGTTTCCCAGCACCCGAATCAGCAGGTCTTTGGAATCCACGTAGCCGATGATCTGATCGATAGTGCCATCGCAAACCAAAAACTTGGAATGTGGCTGCTGGGCGATCTTTTCCTTAATACTGTCTTCCTGCTCGCGCAGATCGAAATAGACCACGCTTTCGCGTGAGGTCATCGAAGACGGCACGGTACGGGATTCCAGCTCAAACACGTTCTCGATCAGCTCATGTTCTTGCTTACGCAGTACGCCAGCCAGAGCACCGGCTTCCACCACGGCGTAAATATCATCGGATGTGATGTCATCTTTACGCACCATCGGCAGCTTGAGCAGGCGGAAAATGACGTTAGCCAGGCCGTTAAATACCCAAACCAGCGGACGGAAGAGGAACAGGCAGAAGCGCATGGGGTTGATTATGCGGACCGCGACGGTTTCCGGCGCAATCATACCAATGCGTTTCGGGGTGAGATCGCCAAACAGGATAAACAGACTGGTGACGAGTACGAATGAGCAGATGAAACTGACTTTATCTGCGGCTTCGGGTGACATGAAGCGTTCAAACAGCATGGAGAAGGTCGGAGAAAATGCCGCATCGCCGATGATACCGGCCAGAATCGCGACGGCGTTGACGCCAATTTGAATCACGGTAAAGAAAATGCCCGGCGTTTCTTGAAACTTGAGCACCAGATCGGCGTTGAGGTTTCCCTCATCGGCCATCAGTTTGAGTTTAATTTTACGAGACGCCGCCAGCGAGATCTCCGAAATCGAGAAAAACGCACTGATGGCAATGAGACAAAGAATCAGTAATAGACTGTTTAACATAGTTTTTACTTTAGGTAAGTTTTCGCATGAGCCGAGATTGACGCAGCGATCCTCAGAAAGGTGAGCACATAAAAGTGAACACATTATGATCATTATTGAAGGTCATAACCGGGCGAGGATTAGCCCGGTTCGGGGGCATTATAGCAGGAGCGGTGAAATTACCGCCAGCAGTCAACGCGGAGGCGGCAGACAGATGCTGATGCCACCTAACCCACAGTAGCCGTTCGGGTTCTTGTGCAGGTATTGCTGGTGGTCGTCTTCCGCATAATAGAACGGGCCCGCAGGCTCGATTTCTGTGCTGATAGCGCGACCGTCGCCGTTCTCTCTCATCGCCTGCTGAAAGCGCTGAAGGCTTTCCTGTGCCGCCTGTTCTTGCTCGGGCGTGAGCGTATAGATAGCAGAGCGGTATTGGCTGCCGATATCGCCACCCTGACGCATACCCTGCGCGGGGTCGTGATTTTCCCAGAACAGTCGCAGCAACTGCTCATAGCTGATCACCGCAGGATCGAAAACGACGCGCACGGCTTCGGCGTGGTCGGTTTGCCCGCTGCATATTTCACGGTAGGTCGGGTTAGGCGTGTAACCCCCGATATAACCTGCTGCGGTGCTGTAGACGCCCGGCTGTTGCCAGAACAAACGCTCAGCGCCCCAGAAACAGCCCATCGCAAAAATAGCGACAGACATCGGTTCCGGCACATGCGTCATGGAATGTTCATGAACGACATGCAGCCTGGCGACTGGCATAGGCGTGGAACGCCCCGGTAGAGCATCGGATTGCGTAATCCGCTGTGTTTTATCAATTGAATTCATCACGTTGTTAACTCCAGCTAGACTGGGTAAATAACCCGCTTTCATGGAAAGCATAACCAAGAAGCAGGGGGCTGTCTTTATATCTTCATCGTGTTTAATGTTAAGGTAATGTTTATCTGTAATGCCGCATATTGATGTTTGTAGGTGAAAATCTATTCTTAAGATGGAAAATTAGTATTTATCACTAATATCATGCAAAGTTGGTAGGAGATTTCGGCGCTGCGTGGCGGATTGTCAGGTAAGCGTACAACGACGGCCGTCAATGCGGCGGGCGAAGTGATAAAAGCCATGCTATAGGTTTTAGGCGACAGACAGATTTATCAGGGAGCTCAGTGACTATTTTCATCTCAACGAAAAGTTTCATTGGAAAAAAAAGCGTTACCGGGCAAAAAGGCATCGCAGGACAAAAAAATAGCTTTGCTGGCTGCGGTGCGCCACGATACCGGGTTCTTGGCCTGATGTGCGCGCTGCTTATGCTGGCCCCAGAGAGCCAGGCGGCGAATGTGCGTCTGCAAGTCATGGGGCTGGAAGGGCAGTTACAAAAGAATGTACGGGCGCGCTTATCTACCATTGCGGTCGATGAGATTAATGCCGACGGGCGTTTCCGCTCACGGGTCGATGACGCGATCCGTCAGGGATTGCGCGCGCTCGGCTACTACGATCCACAGATTGGTTTCGAATTCCGGCCTGCCGTTAATGGCGGACGACCCGTATTGATTGCCACCGTCACTCCCGGTGAACCGGTAAAAATTGCCGGGGTGAACATCACCCTGCGCGGCGGTGCGCATGACGATAAAGACTACCAACAGTTGGTTAAAGACGATCGCCCCGAAATCGGTTCGGTGTTGAACCACGGTGATTTCGATCGCTTTAAAAGCGGGCTGAACGGTTTGTCATTACGCAAAGGCTATTTCGATGCACGCTTCCAGCAAAGCCAGCTCGGCGTGATGCGGGAAGAGAGAGAAGCGTTTTGGGATATCGACTTTGATAGCGGTGAACGCTATCGCTTTGGCGCCGTACACTTTCAGGGCGCCCAAATCCGCGATGATTATCTGCAAAATTTGGTGCCGTTTCACGAAGGTGAGGCTTACACCAGTGAAGATCTCGGTGAGTTAAATCGCCGTCTTTCTGCGACGGGGTGGTTTAACTCTGTGGTGGTGTCGCCTGATTTCGAACGGTCGAAAAGCTCCAAGGTGCTGCCGTTGGAAGCGGTGGTGACGCCGCGAACCCGTAACCGGATTGAAACCGGGGTCGGCTATGCCACGGATGTTGGCCCCCGCTTTAAAACGACCTGGAATAAGCCTTGGGTGAATTCACGGGGCCACAGTCTGGAAAGTAGCCTGAGCGTGTCTGCGCCGGAGCAATCACTCGATTTTAGCTACAAAATTCCCTTGTTGAAGAACCCGCTTGAGCAGTATTACCTGCTACAAGGTGGCTTCAAGCGCGAAGATCTCAACGATACCAAATCCGATGGCACCACGCTGAACGTGGCGCGCTACTGGGATCTCTCCAGCGGCTGGCAACGTGCGATTAACCTGCGCTGGAGCCTCGACCACTTTACGCAGGCAAGCGTGACGGATACCACGATGCTGATCTATCCGGGCGTGAGCATTAACCGAACCCGCCAACGCGGCGGGCTGATGCCAGTGTGGGGCGATACGCAACGTTATTCTATCGATATTTCCGACACCACTTGGGGATCGGATATCGACTTTGCCGTGGTTCAGGCACAAAACGTCTGGATTCGTACGCTGGCGGATAAACACCGCTTTGTTGCGCGTGGCAATCTGGGCTGGATTGAGACCAATAATTTCTCCCGCGTTCCACCCTCACTGCGTTTCTTTGCCGGTGGCGATCGCAGCATCCGTGGGTATAAGTACAAATCTATTTCGCCGCGCGACAGCGACGGCAAACTGACCGGTGCGTCCAAATTGGCGACTGGCTCGCTCGAATACCAATACAACGTGACGGGAAAATGGTGGGGCGCGGTTTTTGTTGATTCAGGTGAAGCAGTGAATGACATCAAACGGAGTAACTTCAAGACCGGTACGGGCGTTGGTGTACGCTGGGCCTCGCCGATTGGCCCGGTGAAACTTGATGTTGCTATGCCGATCGGCGATGCAGAGAAGAAGAACGATGTTCAGTTCTATATCGCACTGGGGCCTGAATTATGATGGATGATAAAAACGAAAAAAAAGCACAGGATTCGGTGGCGGAAGAAGGTGTCGCGCACGACAACGCGCCGACGACGCCTGCGCGGAAAGGGCGCTGGTGGAAAAGAGTCGGTATTGGCATCGTCGCCTTCTTACTGCTTCTCGTTGTTGGGCTAGGATTGCTGGTGGGAACCACTCCGGGCCTGCATCTGTTGCTGAATACCGCTGCACGCGTGGTGCCGGGGCTGGACATTGCCAGCGTGAGCGGCGGCTGGCGCGATTTAACGCTGAAAAACGTCAGCTACGAAATGCCGGGCGTGACGGTAAAGAGCGATGAGTTTCATCTGTCGCTCGCGCTGGGCTGTCTGCGCAAAAGTCAGCTGTGCATCAATGACCTGTCGGCAAACCGTGTCGATGTGGTTGTGGATACCAAAGCCTTGCCTGTGGCGGCAGAGCCACCGCCGCCTTCAACAACAGTAACGGAAATTTCAACACCCTTCCCTATTTCTCTGCGCCAGCTAACGCTCAGCAACGTTCAGGTCACTGTGGACGATACGGCGATTTCACTGGGCGAGTTCCGCACGGGCATGCAGTGGGAAGGGCGCGCGTTGACGCTGCTACCGACCAAAATCAGCGCGCTGCTGGTGGCCTTGCCAAAGACTCCCGTCGATGTGCTGGAAGATGGCAAAGTGACGGCGGCGGAAATGGCGTCTGTCGTCAAAGAAACGGCGCAGAGCGTGCGTGAAGCGGCCGAGCAAGGCTCCTCGCAAACGCTTAACATCGATAAAGTACTCAAGGCAAATAATACGGTAGCGGCAGCCACGACGACACCGATACCGACTGCGTCGACATCCAAAGCAGATAATGATTCTGACAAGCCTGCCGTGCCTGAACAGCCATTGGGTGAACGCCTTAGCGAGCTGTTCTCCAAACCGCTATTACCTGATTTACCGCAGTTCACGCTGCCGCTGGATCTGAATATTGTCGAGATTCACGGTGAACAGCTACGGCTGACGGGCGATCAGGACATTTTGATTAATAACCTTTTCGTACAAGCATCGACCCAGCAACAGCATTTGCGTCTGGACAAGTTGATCGTGCAATCGCCACAGGGTGGATTGAATGTGCGCGGTGAAGCGACGCTTAGCGATAACTGGCCTGTCTCGCTGACAGCAAACGGCGTGCTAAACGTTGATCCGCTCAAAGGCGAGAAGCTGAAACTGACGGTTGATGGCGGCCTGCGCGAGCAGTTGAATGTGGCGCTGAATCTTTCGGGGCCGCAGCGTGCGCAATTGGAGCTGCAAACTCAGCTGGCGGAAGCTGGGCTGCCGCTGGCGTTGACGCTGCAAACCGAACGCGTTCGTTGGCCGTTGACGGGCACGACGCAATATCAGGCTGATAACGTCAGGCTGCGTTTTAACGGCAAAGCGACCGACTATGCGCTGTCGCTGCGCGGCGATCTGAGCGGCGCGGATATTCCTCCCGCAACGCTGCTGCTCGATGGTAAAGGCAACGAACAGCAGTTTACGCTGAGCCGCTTGCGGCTGGCGGCGTTGCAGGGTAATGCCGATCTGAGTGCGCTTATCGACTGGAGCAAAGCCATAAGCTGGCGCAGTGAGCTGGTGTTGAACGGGATTAACACGGCGAAACAGTGGCCTGAATGGCCCGCGAAAGTAGACGGTAAGATAACGACGCGCGGCAGCGTCTATGGCGGTAGCTGGCAGTTACAGGTGCCGGAATTGCGTCTGGACGGCAACGTGAAAGCGAATAAACTCACGGCCAGAGGTGAACTGCGCGGTAACGCGGCGGGCCAGTGGACAATTCCAGCACTGAATCTGGCGTTAGGCCGTAACCAGTTGAACGTCAAAGGCGACCTGAGCGATAAGTGGCAGTTGGATGCAGACATCAATGCACCGTCGCTGGACGGCATGTTGCCCGGTCTGGCAGGGCGTGCCATCGGCACGCTTAAATTACGTGGCAATCTGCGTGAACCGCAGATGCTGGCGGATATCACTGCGTCTGGCCTGCGCTGGCAGGCGATGACGATTAGTCAGGTGCGGGTGGAAGGCGATGTGCGCTCCGAGCAGCAGATTCAGGGCAAGCTGACCGTACGCCTCGAAGCACTGAAGCAAGAAGGCCTGAATATTGCGCTGCTGACGCTGGATGCCAGCGGTAACGAGAAACAGCATCAGCTCCGGCTGACTATGCAGGGCGAACCGGTTGCCGGGCAACTGGCACTTTCGGGCAGTTTCGATCGTCAGGAACAGCGCTGGCGCGGCACGCTGAACAATACCCGCTTCGACACGCCGGTGGGGGAATGGCGTCTGACGCAGGATATGGCGTTGGATTATCTGAATGCGCAGCAGAAGATCACCATCGGCACGCACTGCTGGCGGAATCCTAACGCAGAGCTTTGCGTACCAAAAGCAATTGAAGCTGGGCCGAGTGGACAGGCGAACATTCGACTGAACCGCTTCGATCTCGCCATGTTGAAACCGTTCCTGATGGCGGATACGGTGCTAGCCGGGACGTTCACCGGTGGTGCGGATATCAGCTGGCAGGCAGGGCAAGGTTTACCACAGGCGAAAGTGTCGCTGGTGGGTAACGGCGTCAGCGTTCGCCAGCAGATGCAGGGCAACACGCTGCCGATTGATTTCGATACCTTTACGCTGAATGCCGGGCTCGATCGCGGGCGGGCGCAGCTCGGCTGGCTGATGGCGATTCGAGAGAACGGACGCTTCAGCGGTGATATTCAGGTGACCGATCCACAGGGCCGACGCAATCTCGGCGGCAGCGTCACGATCAATACTATTTCGCTGGCGTTGCTCAACCCTGCGTTGAGTAAAGGAGAAAAAGCGGCGGGGATACTGAATGCGAACCTGCGTCTGGCGGGGGATGCGGCGCGTCCTCAGCTCTTCGGCCAGATGGTGCTGGAACGCTTGGATATTGATGGCAACTGGATGCCGGTCGATCTGACCAACGGGCGGCTGGCGGTGAACTTCAGTGGGATGTCGTCAACGCTGCAAGGCTTCCTGAAAACGGATAACGGACAGTTGAATCTTGGCGGGAACGCGGACTGGTCGCAGCCGGATGCCTGGCGTGCGCGCATTGCGGCGAAAGGCCAGAAGCTGCGGGTAACGATTCCGCCGATGGCGCGGCTGGATGTCTCACCGGATATTGTCTTCGAGGCCACGCCGCAGCTGTTCGCATTAAACGGATCGGTCAGTATTCCGTGGGCGCGCATTGTGGTTAAAGACATGCCGGAAAGTGCGGTGGCGGTGTCATCGGATGAAGTGATGCTGGATGCGCAGCGGCAGCCGCTGAAGAAAGCCAGCGCCGCGATTCCGATTAACAGCAACCTGACGATCCGCGTCGGTAATGATGTACAGCTGGATGCGTTCGGGCTGGCGGCTCGCCTACAGGGCGACCTGAAAATGGTTCAGGACGAGCGCGGATTAGGGCTGAACGGCCAGATCGACATTCCGTCTGGCCGCTTTAAAGCCTACGGGCAGGATCTGATCGTCCGCAAAGGACTGATTCTGTTCTCTGGCCCGCCGGATCAGCCGATCCTGAATATCGAAGCCATTCGTAACCCAGACAACACGGCGAATGACGTCATTGCTGGCGTGCGCGTCACTGGCATGGCTGCGACACCGAAGCTGGAAGTCTTCTCCGATCCGGCGATGTCACAGCAGGAAGCGCTCTCTTATCTGCTGCGTGGACAGGGTTTGGACAGCGGTGGAGCAGATAGCTCGGCAATGACCTCAATGTTAGTCGGTTTAGGGGTTGCACAAAGTGGTCAAGTTGTGGGTAAAATCGGCGAGGCCTTTGGCGTAAGTAATTTAGCTCTGGATACACAGGGTGTTGGCGATAATTCTCAAGTTGTCGTCAGCGGCTACGTCCTTCCGGGTCTGCAAGTGAAATATGGTGTTGGCATATTCGATTCTTTGGCAACGTTAACGCTACGTTATCGCCTGATGCCAAAACTATACTTGGAAGCGGTGTCTGGCATTAGCCAGGCATTAGATGTGCTCTATCAGTTTGAGTTCTAGCGATGCGAATTATTGTTTACGGCAGTTTACGACGCAAACAGGGAAACAGTCATTGGATGACAAATGCGCAATGGTTAGGGGACTGTCAGCTCGCAGGTTTCGAGCTGTACGATCTCGGCCATTATCCGGCAGTCGTACCCGGCGATGGAGAAATCCATTGCGAGGTCTATCGCATTAGTTCGTCGATTTTGACAGAGCTGGATGCCTTAAAGCGGGACGGCCACGAATACCAACGTGAGCTGATTCGTACGCCTCTGGGCAGTGCCTGGATCTATCTGTACAAGCACCCTGTTGTAGGGCTGACGCGTATTGCCAGCGGTGACTGGCTAAAGCGCAGCGAAGAAGATGAAGAAGAGGCTTGAGGCCGAGTAGCCAATCAAGTCATGGTCGCCATAAATAAAAACACCGCGCAAGGCGGTGTTTTTGATCATGCGATATCTTGAGCCCATAAGGGCTTTAATGCATATCGTGTGGCGCTTATTTGTTTTTTGCGCGCTCGAAGGAAGCAACGATTTCGGCTTTTGCCGCTTCAGCGTTATCCCAACCTTCAACTTTAACCCACTTGCCCTTTTCCAGATCTTTGTAGTGTTCAAAGAAGTGGCTGATCTGTGCACGCAGCAGTTCAGGCAGGTCGTTAACGTCTTTAATGTGATCGTATTCTTTGCTCAGCTTGCTGTGCGGAACGGCAACCAGCTTGGCATCTTCGCCCGCTTCGTCGGTCATTTTCAGCACGCCAACAGGACGGCAGCGGATCACTGAGCCCGGCTGCAACGGATACGGGGTCGGAACCAGAACGTCAACCGGGTCACCATCCAGAGACAGCGTGTGGTTGATGTAGCCGTAGTTGCATGGGTAGAACATGGCTGTAGACATGAAACGGTCTACAAACAGCGCACCGGTATCTTTATCAATTTCATATTTGATCGGATCGGCGTTCGCGGGAATTTCAATTACTACATAGATATCTTCCGGCAGATCTTTACCCGCCGGGACATTGATCAGACTCATGTCGGTTTCCTTCTCTTAAACCTGAAATAGCGTGGCCGTCATTATAGCCAAAAAGCGTTTGATGTCGCCGATTTTTAGCGTACCGAGGCGCTATACGGCTCCCGTGAGTCGTTTAAGTAAAAATACTTTCGTTACTAAAGTTTCTTTAAAGAAAGTGGGTTTGTTACCGATAGGGAACATGATCAAGATCACGTTATGCAGAGCTTTTCTCCGCATTTATTTATCATTTGTAATTCCAGGGAAACGAAAATGTTAAGAAATATCACCATCAAGACGAGCTTGATTGCTTTGTTAGGAACGATGGTACTGCTCTTACTACTGGTGTGCGGAATCGGCATCACTTCAATCAATCAGGGAATCACGTCTCTTACGACAATCGACAAGATTCAGGGCAAAGAAGTTACGGCGCTGGCAGGGAGCTATACCGCTTCACTGCGTGCAAGAACGGGGGCGGCGTTGGCCGCTCGTCAGATGGAAAATGGGCTGACCGATCTGGCGAATGCATCGGTCGCGCGGGCAGAAGCCTACACCGCACTTTCCCACAAAGAAATGGCACGCTTTCTTTCCTACGGGACCGTAACAGAGCGCGGTGCCAAAATGGCCGCAGAAGTTAAAAGCAACTACGAGCAATACATGAATCTTGGCGTTCAGCCGATGGTCGATGCGCTGAAGCGTGGCGATGTCGCTGCCTATTACGTGCTGTTGCAGGACGTGCTACCGCCGCTCAGCGTTAAGATGGATAAGGTCGCGAACGAATTCCGTGACTTCGGTCTGGAAGTCGGGGAAAACATGCTCGCAGAAGCGGAAAGCTTTGCGTTCAACCGTTTGATGATTATTGGTGTTGCCTGTATATCCGTGCTGCTTCTGGTGTTGGCTGCCTGGATTGCGTTGAAGCGTTCCATTCTGTCTCCGCTTGAAGAGACCGTCGGCCAACTGGAATTTATTGCCCATGGTGATTTGACTCAGCGCATCGCCGATGGCGGCAATAATGAAATTGGCCGCCTGATTCAGGCGATGAAGGCCATGCAGCATTCGCTGGCAACCGCCGTGGGCCGCGTCCGTGATGCCGGTATGCAGATTGACGTCGGTACGCGCGAACTGTCTTCCGGCAATACCCATTTAGCCGCGCGTACGGAAGAGTCAGCCTCCTCGCTGGAAGAAACCGCAGCCAGCATGGAGCAGTTGACCGCTACGGTGACGCTGAACGCGGAGAGTGCAGAGCAAGCACATTCGCTGGCGCAAAATGTGTCCGACATTGCCAATAAAGGCAGTGAAACCGTGGGGAGCATGATTGAGAAAATGCAGATGATCTCCAGCAGCTCAGCACGCATTGGCGATATTCTGGCGGTGATCGACGGCATCGCGTTCCAGACCAATATTCTGGCGCTGAATGCAGCAGTTGAAGCGGCTCGTGCGGGTGAGCAGGGGCGTGGATTTGCCGTGGTGGCGGGGGAAGTCCGCAGTCTGGCACAGCGCAGTGCGCAATCGGCCAAAGAGATCAAAATGCTGATGGAAGAATCTCAAAGTCGCGTCAGTGAAGGCACCGTTATGGCGAAAATGGCGGGCGAAACGATGAATGACGTTTCTGACGCTGTGGCGCGCGTGACGTCCCTGATGCGGGAGATCTCAACGGCAACGCGTGAGCAGAGTAATGGCATTGGGCAGGTAAATCTGGCGGTATCGCAGATGGATGAAGTCGCACAGCAAAATGCGTCTCTGGTAGAAGAGTCCGCCGCGGCCACGCGCTCACTGGAAGATCAGGCGCGCCTGCTGGCAGAAAGCATGTCACAGTTTAAAGTGCAGTCGCAGGAGTTTGCCGCTATCGGCCGATTCTAGTCATATTTCATAAAAAAATTCCCGTGAAAACGGGAATTTTTTTGCCTTACTCTTCGGGGGAGGTTTGTTCGTCTTCCGGCTGTTTTTTCTTACGCAGCTTATTCCAGATTTTACTTTCCTGTCCGCGCCAGAGGCGTTGGATATTGTCATGATGACGCATCAGTATCAGGCAAGAGAGCATCGCGACGGGGAAGGTAAACTGTGGCTTGAACCACCAGACATAAAACGGCGCGATGAGCGCACTGACAATCGCGCCAAGCGAGGAATAGCCGCTCAGCAGTACGGTCAGTAGCCAGGTGCCGGTCATCAGGCCCGTTAGATCCCAGCCGATCGGGGCGATGGCGCCCAAAGCCGTTGCCACACCTTTGCCGCCGCGAAAGTGGAAAAAGACCGGATAGATATGGCCGAGGCAGGCGGCGATGGCGGTTAGCCCGAGATACAGCGGGGCAACGCCTAACGCGTAAGCAGCCCAAACAGGCAGCATGCCTTTCAGGATATCAAACACCAATACGGTTGCAGCGGCCGCTTTGCCGCCAATACGCAATACGTTAGTGGCTCCGGGGTTCCCAGAACCATGCTGGCGCGGGTCGGGTAGCCCAGCAATTCTGCAAAACAAAATCGCACTGGAAATAGAGCCACACAGATACGCGATTAACATCATACCAAGCGCGGTAACACTCATAACGCTATTCCGTTTAGTTTGTATAGAGAGACGTTTAATAAGGGTCGTTTTACTCTTCTCATCTGTGGATAATACGCACATTCCGTCGGAAGTGGTATCCGACAGCGACAAAAACAGAGAATGGCGTGATGGATATCGTATTTATTGAAGAACTTACTGTAATCACTACTATTGGTGTTTACGATTGGGAACAGACCATCCAGCAGAAACTGGTGTTCGATATCGAAATGGGCTGGGATAACCGTCAGGCAGCCGCCAGTGACGATGTTAATGACTGCCTGAGCTATGCCGATGTCAGCGAGGCGGTGATTGCCCACGTGGCAAACCAGCGTTTTGCGCTGGTGGAACGCGTTGCTGAAGAAGTCGCGCACATGCTGATGCAGCGCTTCTCGATTCCCTGGCTGCGGATCAAGCTCAGCAAGCCGGGCGCCGTCGCGCAGGCGCGTCAGGTTGGAGTGATTATTGAGCGCGGCATACGATAAATCTGGTTTAACAGAATAAATACGGCTTTACGTGCAACTAAACCGTAACCCAAATAGTCTATAAGCCAGTTATACCCGTCATACTTCAAGCTGCATGTGCGTTGGCTGCGTTCACTCACCCGAATCACTTACTTGAGTAAGCTCATCGGGACTTGTTCGCTTGCCGCCTGCCTGCAACTCGAATTATTTAGGGTGTGTAGCGGCTCGCGGAAGTACGCGGCCGCTTTTTTGTGGGCTGTATTTTCGTTTTTATATTAGAGGCAAGGATTTTTAGATGACTGACCTGCATTCATTGCTAATCGCATTTATTCTTGGCGTGGTCGAAGGACTGACCGAGTTTTTGCCCGTATCGTCTACAGGGCATATGATTATTGTTGGTCATTGGTTAGGGTTTGCTGATGAGAAAGCCAAGACATTTGAAGTGATCATTCAGCTTGGCTCGATTCTGGCCGTTGTCGTGATGTTCTGGCGCCGCCTCTTTGGTCTAATAGGGATTCACTTCGGTGAAGTTCCGCACGAGGGGAAAACCTCTGGGCGTCTGAAACTGACGCACATCTTGCTGGCAATGATTCCCGCAGTGGTGCTTGGCCTGATTTTTCATGACTTCATCAAGTCGCTGTTTTATCCGCAGAACGTGATGTATGCGCTGGTTATCGGTGGCTTCCTGCTGTTAGCGGCGGAATGGTTCAAGCCAAAACAGCCGCGTGCTGTCGGGCTGGATGACATCACGCACCGTCAGGCATTTATGATTGGCTGTTTTCAATGTCTGGCGCTGTGGCCTGGTTTTTCACGTTCGGGAGCGACCATTTCTGGTGGGATGCTGATGGGCGTCAGCCGCTATGCCGCTTCTGAGTTCTCTTTTATTTTGGCGGTTCCCATGATGATGGGCGCGACTGTTCTGGATCTGTATAAAAGCTGGCATTTCCTGTCGCTGGCCGATGTGCCGATGTTTGCCGTGGGCTTCGTGACGGCGTTTGTCGTGGCGCTGATTGCGATTAAAACCTTCCTGAAAATCATCAAACGCATCTCGTTTGTCCCATTCGCGATTTACCGTTTTATCGTCGCAGGCGTGGTTTACATAGTGTTTATGTAAGACTGAGAACGTCGATTTTAGGTAGACCGTTATAGAGAAGAGGCCACGCTAATGCGTGGCCTCTTTGTTTCAGGACGTGCCCGAGCTATCCGGCTGCTGTGCTTTCCAGTCTGCCAGTGCATGAATGCGACGACGTGCCAGTTCGTTACGCACGTCAATGCCTTTAAAACCATCGGCGACGACGGCCGTACTGCTGACCTGACTGGCGACGCGGAAGGCTTCACGCAGATAATCACCTTGTGGATACGGGTTCTCTTCAAAACCGGCACGGCCTCTGGCATCGGCTTCGCTCGTGAGCGCTAACTGCTCCAGACGCTGTGGTTTGCGCCAGACGTCAATCGCATCAAATAACTTCAGCAGGGTTTTGGGTTGCAGCACCTGCACGGTATGAACCAGGTCATGATATTCCGCAACCAGTTTTGCCAAATCGCGAATCGGATTCGGCACACGCAGGCGCTGGCACAGTGCTTCAACCAGTTTGACGCCCGCTGGGCCGTGGCCAAGATGACGCGGCCAGAGTTCAGGCGGCGTCAGCCCTTTTCCTAAATCGTGGCACAGCGTAGCAAAACGTACGTCAATCTCGGGGCTGAGACGAGCAGCCATTGCCACCGTCATCATCGTATGAATACCGGTATCAATTTCCGGATGCCATTTGGCGGGGGCGGGCACGCCGTACAGATTATCGATTTCAGGGAACAGCACGGCCAAGGCGCCGCAGTCTCGCAGCACCTGAAAATAGACATCTGGCGACGATGTGCCAAGCGCTTTTTCCGTCTCTTTCCAGACGCGCTCTGGCGTCAGGTAAGCCAGCTCGCCCTCATGCGCCATTTTTTGCATCAGCGCCATGGTTTCTTCTGCAATCTGGAAGCCGAGATGAGCAAAACGCGCGGCAAAACGCGCGACGCGCAGCACCCGTAACGGATCTTCGCTAAATGCGTCGGAGACGTGGCGCAGCACGCGACTTTCAAGATCGCGACGACCGTGATAAGGATCGATAAGGTCGCCCCGCTCGGTGCGGGCAATGGCATTGATGGTCAAATCGCGGCGCAGCAAATCCTGCTCTAACGTGACATCGGGGGCGGCATGGCAGACAAACCCGGTATAGCCTTTGCCAGATTTGCGTTCGGTACGCGCGAGGGCGTATTCATCGCGGCTAACGGGGTGTAAGAAGACGGGAAAATCCTTTCCAACCTGCTGGTAGCCCTGCGCGAGCAGGTTCTCCGGCGTCGCGCCGACCACCACCCAATCTTTCTCGGTGACGGGTAAACCCAGCAGGCTGTCCCGAACAGCGCCGCCGACAAGGTAAATCTTCAACGTCGGGCTCCTGAATAAATAACCAATACTTCACCACATACTACCATCTTTGCGCCGCTGCGTTGGCCGCAAAGAAAAATGCCTGCAAGAAGCAGGCACGTGTTCTGATTAGCTCATCCAGCGGTCATTTTTCTTTTTGCGAGGGATGATGTGCGGCAACAGCAGGCCCAGCAGCAAACCTATGCCAGCAACGCCGCCGCCATACATAAACCACTGTAAAATGATGGTGCGCTGCTTATCGTCAAGCTGGACATTCGCCGCGCTGACTTTCTTCTGCGCGATGATAAGCTGATTTTTCAGATCCTGATTTTCCTGACGTAACCCGTTGATAATATTATCGCTGGCAGCGACTTTCTGCTGCATATCTGCGGTACGTTGGTTCCAAGTCTGATCGATATTATTCAGTTTGTCAGTCAGGTCTTTGACCTGATTTTCCAGCTCCGGCACCCGCGTGCGCAGGCTCGGCGTATTGCTAAGCTGGTCGAGTGGGATCCAGGTCGTACGGTTTTTATCATCACGGATCTGCGCATAGCCCGCGCTTTCATTAACGCTGAGTAGCGTGACTTCAGCGCCAGCATTCACGGTGCCGACGATACGATATTGATTGCCCGGCCCGCTGTGGACATACGTCAATAACTCATCGGAAATGTAGCGTTTTTCTTCCGCCTGTGCGGTCCAGCTCAACGTGAGAGAAAATAAAGTAAAACAGAGTAAGCCTAATTTCTGCATAAGATCATCATGTTGCGTTAATGGTGGTCCGATAGTAGAGGCTTAAGTCTGACGAGGCAATCTATAAACCGAAATGAGAACAGTCTTAGAACCTGTCCCATTAGGGCTATTTTGCCCCAATAGCGCTTACTGGGATAGGTTCTTAGAAGGCGGCGTGCAGCGTGTTTAAGCGGGGTAAAACCGCGCAGCTGATGACAGGTTTGCATAAGAAATGCGCGCTTGTTCGCAGGTGAAAAAGAGTGTGTGCGGTAAGAGTAGTCAGGTAAGGTAAAATGTTATTTACTGACATAATAATGAACGCGGTCTTGGTGTTGTGAATGCTATGAGTGAAGAAATTGAGCTGAAGTTTATTGTTCATCCCGACAGCGTTGAATCGCTGCTGACGCAACTGACTGACTGGGAGAGTGATTACAGTCAGTATGAGCATATGCGTGCTCAGCGTCTGAGCAATACCTATTATGAAACGGCGGATAATTACCTGCGCCGCAATGGCATCGGCCTGCGTATTCGCGGTGAAAATGAACGCTACGAAATGACGGCGAAAACGGCTGGCAAGGTGATTGGCGGGCTGCATCAACACCCAGAATATAACGTTGAGCTGGAGAAAGCAGAGCTGGATCTCAGCCTGTTTCCGGCGGAAGTCTGGCCGGAGGATTGCGATGTTGTGGAGCTGCAATCGTCGCTAAACCCGCTGTTTAGTACAGATTTCACGCGTGAAAAGTGGGTGTTTACTTACTATCAAAGCGTGATTGAGGTTGCCTTAGATCGCGGTGAGATTCGCGCCGGGGATCTGAGTGAACCGCTGTGCGAACTGGAGATGGAGCTTAAGGTCGGGCAGACCACCCATCTGTTAGAGCTGGCAAAGGAAATCGCGGAGTTTGGTGGTATGCGACAGGGCAGCCTGAGTAAGGCAGCGCGCGGATACCATCTGGCTAAAGGTAATCCAGTTCGTGAGTGCCAGCCTCTCAATCGACTGATTGTGGATCCAAAAACCAATATCGATCAAGCCATCCGCGCGGCGCTGGAACTGGGGTTGAGTCACTGGCAATACCACGAAGAACTGTGGGTCAGAGGGAATGCCTCTGCCCGCGAAGCTCTGCCAGAAGCCAGTGCGTTGATGCGCGAAATGTTGGTGCTGGTGGGAGGCGTCGTGTTACGCAAGGTCACCACGCTTTTTCGCTCTGCACTCGCCACTCTGGAGGCTCGGCTACAAGGCCCTGATGGCGCGGATGTGTGTTACAGCGCTGAGTACCTGCAAAGTAAGTTAGTACTGACTTCCTGGTTGGTCGAGTCTGGCTGGTGTGACCATATGGGTAATAAAGATCGCATTAAGTTACAGGGCTCGTTCAAACGCTTTGCCGACATTATGCTAAGCCGCAGTACTGCGGAGCTGAAAAGTGCCTTTTCTTCTAAATTGACGGAAGCACAGTACGAACAGCAGATTCCTCGCCTGCAACGTAATATCTACGCTTTTCTTCTCTTATCCGGAGCCTATCCGGCGGAGCAAGTGGAAGCCTACGTTGAACACTGGCAGGCGTTACTGCACGAAATTGAGCGGCTCGCTGCTGGGCAGGCTCCTTCTGCGTATCTGGAAGCCTACCGTAAAGAGGTGCTGAACTTGTCCCCGTTCTGGCTACATAGCGGCGGACCATCACAGTAACTGTTAACTGCCGCTTGTCAGTGAGGATAGGCGGCGCATCAAGGGAACCCCCATGTCGATACTTCCTTTGCCCGCTTTACCTGTGCTTCTGACGGAACACTCTCAGCGTGCTCTGTCACGTTTGTGGGAAGCCGCACCTGATGAACCGATAACCGACAGTGACTCTGCTGTTCTGGCATTGAGCGATTTTGTCAGCGATGCGCTTGCGCTGCATCCTGACTGGTGGCAAGGGATTCATCAGCAACCGCCGCAGCCCGAAGAGTGGCAGCACTACGCCGACTGGTTGAGCAATGCATTGGCCGATGTGAACGATGAAAATGCGTTGATGGCCTCATTGCGACGGTTTCGCCGACATATGTTGACACGAATTGCGTGGTCACAGGCGCTGCAAACCAGTACGACAGAACACACGCTGCGTCAGCTTAGTGAACTGGCTGAGGTGATGATTGTAGCGGCCAGAAGCTGGCTATATCAGGCCTGTTGTCGCGAGTGGGGCACACCTTGCAATGCTCAGGGCGTGGCTCAGCCTCTGCTGATTCTTGGCATGGGAAAGTTGGGTGGGGGAGAACTTAACTTCTCTTCGGATATCGATCTGATTTTTGTCTATCCCGAAAATGGTCATACGCAAGGCGGGCGGCGCGAGCTGGATAACGCGCAGTTCTTCACGCGTCTGGGGCAGCGGCTCATTAAGGTGCTGGATCAGCCGACCGTCGATGGTTTTGTGTACCGTGTGGATATGCGACTACGTCCCTTTGGTGACAGTGGTCCGCTGGTGCTCAGCTTCGCGGCGATGGAAGATTACTATCAGGAGCAGGGCCGAGACTGGGAACGCTATGCAATGGTCAAAGCGCGCCTGATGGGGGGAATGGACGATGCTTACAGTCAGGAACTGCGCAGTACGCTGAAGCCTTTTGTCTTCCGTCGCTATATCGATTTCAGTGTGATCCAATCGCTGCGAAATATGAAGGGCATGATTGCCCGTGAGGTGCGTCGCCGGGATCTGCGCAACAACATCAAGCTGGGTGCGGGTGGGATTCGTGAAATCGAATTTATCACGCAGGTTTTCCAACTGATTCGTGGCGGACGTGAACCGGGATTACAAGGGCGTTCGCTGCTGCCTACGCTCCAGCATGTGGGATCGCTGGGATTATTAACGCCGCAGCAGGTACTTGACCTCAGTACCTCTTACCTGTTTCTGCGTCGTTTAGAGAACCTGTTGCAGGCCATTGCCGATGAGCAGACGCAAACCTTGCCGGGTGATGAGCTGAATCAGCAGCGGCTGGCATGGGGAATGGGTTTCGACAACTGGGACGCGCTGCAATCCATGCTGGAACAGCATATGCAGGCGGTGCGACACGTCTTTGATGACCTGATTGGCGATGATGCGCCGGACAATAATGATATCCCCGAACATGGCAGCTATAGCAGCCTATGGCAGGACACGCTGGACGACGGCGAACTGGCTCCGCTGACGCCGCATCTCTCGGAAAGCGTGCGTGAAAAGCTGATGCGGACGATTGTGGAATTCCGTCACGACGTGGCGAAACGCACCATAGGGCCGCGTGGGCGAGACGTGCTGGATCAGCTCATGCCGTGTTTGCTGGCGGAAGTCTGCGCTCGTCAGGAAGCGGATACGGTGCTGTCTCGTCTGACGCCGCTGCTGCTGGGGATCGTCACACGAACCACCTATCTCGAATTGCTGCTGGAGTCTCGCGCTGCGCTCGCCCAATTGATTCGCCTGTGTGCAGCGTCGCCGATGGTTGCCAGCCAACTGGCACGCTATCCCCTGCTGCTGGATGAATTGCTCGATGCGTCAACGCTGTATCAGCCGACGGCACCGGGTGCGTACGCCGATGAGCTACGCCAGTATTTGATGCGCGTCCCTGAGGATGACGAAGAACAGCAGTTAGAAGCGGTTCGCCAGTTCAAACAGTCGCAGCAACTGCGTATCGCCGCAGGAGATATCGGTGGCGTACTGCCAGTGATGAAAGTGAGCGATCACTTAACGTATTTGGCGGAAGCGATTATCGCGGCAGTGGTTCAGCAAGCGTGGGGGCAGATGGTGGCGCGCTATGGCCAGCCGTCGCATTTGCAGCATCGTGAAGGTCGTGGGTTTGCCGTTATTGCCTACGGCAAACTCGGCGGCTGGGAGCTGGGATACAGCTCCGATCTGGATTTGGTGTTCTTGCTGGACTGTCCATCGGACGTGATGACGGATGGCGAACGCAGCATTGATGGCCGCCAGTTTTACCTGCGCCTCGCACAGCGAGTGATGCATCTATTTAGCACTCGGACGTCATCAGGCATTTTGTATGAAGTGGATGCCCGTCTGCGGCCATCGGGCGCGGCGGGTATGTTGGTGAGTACGGTAGAAGCGTTTGATGACTATCAGCGCAATGAGGCATGGACGTGGGAGCATCAGGCGCTGGTGCGCGCGCGTATGGTGTACGGCGAAAGTGGCGTGCAGCAGACATTTGAGTCTATTCGCCGCAGTATTCTGTGCGCAGAGCGTGACGCGGAGACTCTGCGAACCGAAGTGCGAGAAATGCGGGAAAAAATGCGCCAGCATCTGGCGAACAAAGATAAAGCACTCTTTGACATCAAAACGGATGCAGGCGGCATTACGGATATCGAATTCATTGCCCAGTATCTGATGCTGCGTTACGCCGCTCAGGAACCGCGTTTGACCCGTTGGTCAGACAACGTGCGTATTCTGGAACTGATGGCGCAATATGGCGTGATGGAAGAGAGCGAAGCCAACGCGCTCAAGCTGGCCTATGTCACCATGCGCAATGAACTGCACCATCTGGCCTTGCAGGAACTGTCTGGTCGGGTCAGCAAGGATCGGTTTGTTGCGGAGCGGGAGCAGGTACTGGTGAGTTGGAATAAGTGGTTAGTGGGAGCGTAAGTTCCTCCTATCTAATGGTCAAATGTGCCGTGCGGTGAAGAGCCGCACGGCAGTGGCGTGTATGATACGTGCCTATGATATTATTACGCGCATTATGCGAAATAAGCCTGGAGTAGAGGATGAAAGTGACGCTGCCTGATTTCCGTCAAGCGGGTGTGTTAGTGGTGGGTGATGTCATGCTGGATCGTTACTGGTATGGGCCGACCAGCCGAATTTCACCAGAGGCACCCGTGCCTGTGGTCAAGGTTGATACGATCGAAGAGCGCCCAGGCGGCGCAGCGAACGTCGCCATGAACATCGCTGCATTGGGCGCGGGATCGCGTCTGGTGGGGTTAACGGGCATTGACGATGCTGCTCGCGCACTGAATGCCAAACTTGGCGAAGTGAATGTGAAGTGTGACTTTGTCGCTGTTCCTACGCACCCGACGATCACCAAGCTGCGCGTGCTGTCGCGCAATCAGCAGTTGATCCGACTGGATTTCGAAGAGGGCTTTGAGGGGATTGATCCTCAGCCGATTATCGAACGTATTCAACTGGCGCTGCCAAAAATTGGCGCACTGGTGCTGTCTGACTATGCAAAAGGCGCGTTAGCGCATGTGCAAACCATGATTCAGACGGCAAAAGCGGCTGGCGTTCCGGTGCTGATCGACCCGAAAGGCACGGATTTTTCCCGCTACCGTGGCGCGACATTGCTGACGCCGAACCTGTCTGAGTTTGAAGCGGTCGCAGGGCGTTGCAAAACGGAAGAAGAGCTGGTCGAGCGCGGTATGCAACTGGTGGCTGATTACGATCTGTCCGCGTTGCTGATTACCCGTTCCGAGCAAGGGATGACGCTGCTACAGCCGGGCAAGGCGCCACTGCATTTGCCGACGCAGGCGCAGGAAGTGTATGACGTGACCGGTGCGGGCGACACGGTGATTGGTGTTTTGGCCGCTGCGCTGGCGGCAGGTAACTCACTGGAAGAAGCCTGTTTCCTGGCGAATGCTGCCGCAGGCGTCGTCGTTGGCAAGCTGGGTACGTCAACGGTCACGCCGATTGAATTAGAAAATGCTATCCGCGGTCGTGCTGAAACCGGATTTGGCGTGATGACCGAAGAACAGCTGAAACATGTTGTTGAACTGGCGCGTCAGCGTGGCGAAAAGATTGTGATGACTAACGGCTGCTTCGATATTCTGCACGCCGGACATGTGTCTTATCTGGCAAACGCTCGCAAACTTGGCGACCGCTTAATCGTGGCGGTAAACAGCGATGCCTCAACCAAGCGTCTGAAGGGGCCGACTCGTCCCGTCAACCCGCTGCCGCAGCGGATGATCGTGCTGGGTGCGTTGGAAGCTGTCGATTGGGTCGTGCCGTTTGAAGAAGATACACCGCAGCGTTTGATTGCCAGCATTCTGCCAGACATTCTGGTGAAAGGCGGCGACTACCAGCCACATGAAATCGCCGGTAGTGAAGAAGTCTGGGCCAACGGCGGTGAAGTGAAAGTCCTGAACTTTGAGGATGGTTGCTCCACGACGAACATCATCAACACGATTAAAGCCAACACGTCTAAATCTTGAACGAAATAAAACTGACGGTGCTCGAAAGGTTTCGACGCCGTTAGTCCGCAAGCTAATGATTCTCGCTCTGGTACATCACGGGCGAGAATCATAACAATCACGATGCCGACAGGGCGACACGTCAGATAAAACAGGTATGAAACCAGTGAAGAAAGAACCAGCCGAAGTGAATGCGGCCGCACTGCGGGTAGCGGAGTTGCGCCGGGTCTTACGCCATCACGAATACAAATATCACGTTGAAGATGCGCCCGAAATTCCTGATGTCGAATATGACAAACTTATGCAGGAACTGAAATCGTTAGAGGTGGATCACCCCGAGCTGGTGACCCGCGATTCTCCGACGCAGCGTGTAGGCGCGGCACCGTTGGCGGCATTTGAACAGGTTCGTCATGAAGTGCCAATGTTATCGCTGGATAACGTATTTGATGAAGAGAGTTATCTGGCCTTCAGCAAGCGAATTGGCGACAGGCTGAAAAACGGTGACGATCTGACGTTCTGCTGCGAACTGAAACTGGATGGTTTAGCCGTCAGCTTGTTGTATGAAGAGGGCGTTTTGGTACAGGCGGCCACGCGCGGGGATGGCACGACTGGGGAAAATATCACCAGTAACATTCGTACCGTTGCGGCGATTCCACTGCGCCTTGAGGGTGACAATATTCCGCGTCGTGTTGAAGTGCGCGGCGAAGTGTTCATGAAGCACAGCGGCTTTGAAAAACTGAACGAAGAAGCTCGCCGTACGGGGAGCAAAGTCTTTGCTAACCCGCGTAACGCTGCTGCCGGATCGCTGCGCCAGCTCGATCCACGCATTACCGCTACGCGTCCGCTGACCTTCTTCTGTTACGGCGTCGGCCTGCTGGAAGGCGGTGAGCTACCCGCAAGCCACAAAGAGCGGCTGATGCAGTTCAAGGCGTGGGGGCTGCCGGTTAGCGATAGAATTAGGCTATGCACTGGTCCGACTGAGGTACTCGATTTTTATCGTGAGATTGAACAGACTCGCGGCTCGTTAGGTTTTGATATTGACGGCGTCGTTGTCAAAGTTGACTCGCTGGAGTTGCAGGAGCGATTAGGGTTCGTTGCTCGTGCGCCTCGCTGGGCTGTAGCCTTTAAATTCCCAGCGCAGGAACAGCTGACCTGGGTGCGCGATGTCGAGTTTCAGGTTGGGCGGACAGGCGCGATTACGCCCGTTGCGCGTCTTGAACCCGTCGCCGTAGCTGGCGTGATCGTCAGCAACGCCACGCTGCATAATGCCGATGAAATTGAACGGCTAGGTTTGCAGATTGGCGATCGCGTGATTGTGCGTCGAGCGGGGGACGTGATCCCGCAGATCGTCGGTATCGTGGAATCTGAACGGCCAGAAACGGTGCAGCCGATCGTTTTCCCTACTGCTTGTCCCGTATGTGGATCTGACGTTGAACGCGTAGAAGGTGAGGCCGTCACGCGCTGTACCGCTGGCTTGATCTGCGGTGCCCAGCGCAAAGAGGCACTGAAGCATTTTGTTTCTCGTCGCGCGTTGGATGTGGAAGGCATGGGCGATAAGATCATCGATCAACTGGTGGAAAAAGAGTACGTCAAGACGCCCGCCGATCTGTTCCGCCTGAGCGCTGGGATCATGACGGGGCTGGATCGCATGGGGCCGAAATCCGCGACGAATCTGGTCAATGCGTTGGAAAAGGCGAAAAGCACCACGCTGGCGCGTTTCCTCTATGCGTTGGGGATCCGCGACGTTGGCGAATCGACGGCGGCTAATCTGGCTGCCCATTTTGGTTCGCTGGAAACGCTTTTTGCTGCTGATGAAGACGCGCTGCTGGAGGTGCCGGATGTCGGTAAAGTCGTTGCCGCGCATGTGCGTCATTTCCTTGAGGAAGAGCACAACCAAACCGTGATCCGCGAATTAACCGATCCCGCAGGCATCAACATTCACTGGCCTGAGGTTCAGGTGGTCAATGCTGAAGAGATCGACAGCCCATTTGCGGGGAAAACCGTAGTATTGACCGGATCGCTGAGTATTCTGTCCCGAGATGAAGCCAAAGATCGGCTAACGGCGTTAGGGGCAAAAGTGAGCGGCAGCGTCTCGAAGAAAACCGATATGGTGATTGCTGGTGAAGCCGCAGGTTCTAAACTGGCGAAGGCGCAAGAATTGGGGATCCCAGTGATCGATGAGGCGGAAATGATCCGACTATTGGGGGCGTAAACGGATGGAAAAAGAAGACCTGATAGACATTGCTAGGATGCAGATGCCGTTTGGTAAATACAAAGGGCGAGTGCTGATTGATTTACCGGAAGAGTACCTGCTGTGGTTCTCCCGCAAGGATGAATTTCCTAAAGGTCGCTTAGGGGAATTGATGCAAATTACGTTGGCAATCAAGATAGAAGGTCTGCAAGGGTTGGTCACGCCACTGAAACGGCTCCGTCCCTGATTATCCATTTCCTGTCGTAACCCTCGATGAAAAAAGGTCGCTTCAATGAAGCGACCTTTCACGTTTACTGACTACCCCATCCCTGACGCAGACTATACGTAGATATTAATCTGGTTGTCTTCTGTCGGGCGGTTAACGCCTTCTTGTTTAGCACTTTGAGTCGGAGCAGATGAATCAGACTGCTGTTCTGATTTTTCACTCTGCAAGCGGGCAATTTGTGCTTGTAACGCCTGAATCTGTGCCTGAATTGCCTGTTGTTGTTGTTCGATCAGTTTACGTTCTTCATCACTTTCTGCGCTGGAAGCAGATTCGGTCAGTTTACTTACCTGTTTGGTAAGCGTCTGAACCTGCTTGGTTAGCTGCGCAATCTGCTGCTCTGAGGTGTTGCTGCTTTTACTGCTGCTTGCTGTTGTTGTCGATACGCTGATACTGCTGATGGTGTTTGACATTTTCCCTCCTGAAAAGATGCCGATATACCCGTCATACTTCAAGTTGCATGTGCGTTGGCTGCGTTTACTCACCCGAATCACTTACTTGTGTAAGCTCATCGGGATTCGCTCGCTTGCCGCCTGCCTGAAACTCGAATTATTTAGGGTTTATACCCGAATGGTTTGGGCTACATGCCTTTGCATCGGCAATTTAAGCACTTTCTCGAAGGGGATATTGTTGGCAATGAAGCATTAAATACTCACTTTCCTGATAGCTCATGTAACAAAATGTATCAATCAGGAAAGAGAGAGAAAGAAAGAAGGGAATGCGTCAGATATTGCTGTCAGACGTAGATATTAACTCCGCCTTTTTTGTCTTTATTTTCAGTTTGTTGTGATGTCATTTTTGATGCAGCCTCGGCTGCTTTCTTTTCTGCTTCTTCTTTTTGGATACGGGCAATTTCGGTATAGAGCGCCTGAATTTGCGCCTGGATCATCTGCTGCTGCTGCTTGATGAGTTTGCGCTCGGCTTCACTTTGCGCTTTTTGGGCGGATGCACCCAGCTCTTTTAGCTTGTTAGTCAGTTGCTTGATTTGATTTTGTATAGCAGCGATTTTTTGTTGAGCGCCACTACCCGTATTGGCGGTAGAGGCAGCTTTACTCTCTGTATCAGATGAAGCCTTATTCGCTGCAGGCTTATTGGCCGCAGAGGCCGTCGCTGTTACGTTTGACACCGTATTCATTGTAATGGACATCACTTCCTCCTGAAATAAGTCAATTCTTCGACTATTATCGGCTGTATCGTGCTTTTCTTTACGAAAAACTTACAAATGGGGGGCTGTGCGTTTGCTGGAAGGAAAAAAAGTTGCTGGCAAGGGCGCTGTCCTACTCCCTTGCCAGAGTTGAAGAGATGATGCTCGTTAACTACCGTACACGTTAATCGCGCTGTTCAGCCTTCTGGCCTGGAGGTTTAGCCCTTCAGCCGCTTCTGTTGAATGGGTAACCATATCGGTGTTGCGCTGTGTCATTTGTTCTATCTGTGCAATAGAGGTATTGATCAGGCCCAATGCCGAGGTTTGCTCATGCGTTGCGTTGCTGATCTCTTTGATCATGGTGGAGACCTGCAAGACTTCATCAACGATATCGCTGATATGTTTGCCCGCGTTTTCGACCATTGTGCTGCCCTGTTTCACACTTTGGACGTTAGCATCGATCAACGTTTTAATCTCTTTGGCCGCAGAGGCGGAATGCTGTGCCAGATTGCGAACCTCGGCGGCTACCACCGCAAACCCGCGTCCTTGTACGCCAGCACGAGCGGCTTCAACGGCCGCATTCAGCGCAAGGATGTTGGTCTGGAAGGCAATACTGTCTATCACGCCAATGATATCAACGATTTTATCACTGGCGCTTGAGATGGAATCCATCATGCCGATGGTTTCCTTCATGATGTTGCCACCTTTAAACGCGGTGCTGCTGGCGGCTTCTGCCATGGTGGTGGCCTGTGCCGCCGTTTCTGCACTTTGCTGCACGGCAACGGTAATTTCTTCAATGGCGGCGGCAGTCTGTTGCAGATTGGCCGATGTCTCTTCCGTGCGGGTATTCAGATCGACATTGTTTTCCGCCAGCTTATGACTGACGTTGGTGATGCCGTTTACCTGTGTACTGACGTCGTCGACAAGCGAATGCAGGTTCAGGGCAAACTGGTTAACAGAGCGGAGAAGCAAGCCAATTTCGTCGACCCGGTTCAGGTGGACATGCTTTACTTTACGGCCCGATACCACATGCTGAGCCTGCTTTAGTATCATCCTGATTGGCTGTGCAATTTGCTTTTGCAGAAACTGATCCATGATGACGATGAGTAACAGCGTCATTGCCAGCAGCCACAGCGGATTCATGCCGCTGAAAGCAAGCAGTGCTGGAATGAGGCCCACCGCCAGTACTGCGAAGCGCAAGCGCCAGCGGACTGACAATTTCTGCAAGAGCGACAGTGGCGAAAAGAGTCCAGTGCGAACGACTAATCCTTTGTAGAACTTACGGCTGCCCGCCTGTTTTTTCTGCACTGCGCTATACAGCGTTTCGGCATACTTGATTTCTTCGGCGCTGGGCGTGTTACGCACCGAAATATAGCCTGCGAGCTGCTCCTGCTGGTAGACCGGCGTAACGTTGGCGCGAACCCAGTAGTGGTCACCGTTGTTGCGACGGTTTTTCACTAATCCGGTCCAGCTATCGCCTTGTTTCAACGTAAACCACATGTCGGCATAGGCTTCCACGGGCATGTCGGGATGGCGCACAATATTGTGAGGCTGGTTGATGAGCTGCTCTTCGGAAAAACCGCTAACCGTAATGAAGGCAGAGTTGGCATAGGTAATGTGGCTGTGAATATTTGTCGTGGACATCAATATGGTGTCCATGTCTAACAGATACTCCTGCTGTGTAACAGGTGTATTCAATCTCATTAGAAACCCCGGCGTACGTATCCCGCTCAGTTTCCAGGTTCAGCCACGCTGGCCGCTTTTCTCGTCTCTGCTGCTCTGTTTATTACAGAGGCTGAAACGCAGTGTCGCTGCCGAATGGTTAGTCCCGTGAAATCTGTCAGGCATATTGCTGTGTAAATATTCAAGTTATTCAAATGGGTATACTGAAATTTTTTGGGTGGCTTACTCATTTATATAAAATAATGTTATGCATTATTTATGAGCGGGCTATTGACCCTATATTGTGCGTGATGGAGATTTTGTAACTGTATTTTTGTAACAAATATGTCATCAGTGTTAGCACGCTTTTTCAGCACGCGTAAATCTATGATGAGGACGATTATCTGTCAATTGATTCATTTTATTGGCAATAAATAATTGGTAAAAAATGATTAAAAATAGGCGGGGATTAAAATAGGGATTTTTCTTAAAAGGTGTTTTAGAATTGATGAAGGTGACGCTAAGAAGAATGACTTGTTAAGTTTTTTTTATCTTTTCTTTGCGCGAATGAAATTAAATGTTGCTGCCCTGCTGTTTATTCTTTTAATTACGGCCTTTCTTCCATTTTTATTGACGCTGAATTTATTGCAGATCAAATAACGCTATCCGCAGACCAGATAATGATTCTGGCCTGCGGAGAAAGATAATCAGGTTACTGGCGCCGGATTGAAAACGGCCAGTGCGTTATGCAGCCCCCACTGATCGGACCAGGTTTTTTTCCTGCCGCTGGCGATATCCAAAATGAAGTGGAAAAGCTGCCAGCCTACGTCTTCGATCGTGGCCTCTCCGGTAGCAATGGTTCCGGCATCAATATCCATCAGATCGTGCCAGCGGTTTGCCAATGCGGTTCGGGTCGCCATTTTGATCACAGGGACAGCCAGCAGGCCATAAGGGGTACCGCGACCGGTGGTGAAGACCTGCACGGTGATACCGGAAGCAAGCTGCTGGGTGCCGCACACGAAATCACTGGCTGGCGTTGCGGCGTAAATCAGCCCGCGTTTGGTTGGACGCTGACCGGGGGACAGGACTTCGACAATCGCGCTGGTGCCGGATTTGGCGATGGAGCCGAGCGCTTTTTCCACCACGTTCGCGAGGCCACCTTTTTTGTTGCCCGGCGATGGGTTGGCGCTACGATCGGTCTGGCCGCTGTCGAGGTAGTTATCGTACCAGGCCATTTCTTCCAGCAGGCGTTTACCGACTTCTTCATTGATGACGCGCGGCGTCAACAGATGAATGGCATCGCGTACTTCGGTCACTTCGGAGAACATGACGGTCGCGCCGCAGCGAACCAAGAGGTCGGATGCAAAACCAACGGCAGGGTTCGCGGTGACGCCGGAGAAAGCATCGCTGCCGCCACACTGCATGCCGACAACCAGCTCAGAGGCCGGACAGGTTTCACGCTGACGTTTGTTCAACCGTTGCAGGTGCTTGTCTGCCATCGTCAGAATGTCATCCACCATCGATCTGAAACCAACATGGTGTTCATCCTGCAAGCGGACAATGCTGGTGTCGTCGAGGGAGATGGCTTGTACATCAGGCGTCCCTTCCAGCAGGCGCTCCGGCTGTAATTTTTCACAGCCCAGGCCGACCACCAGTATCTCGCCGCCAAAATTCGGGTTCAGCGCCAGATTGTGAATGGTACGGATGGGAACCACCGCAGCAGGGGCATTGATTGCCACGCCACAGCCATAAAGATGGTTGAGTGCGACCACGCCATCCACATTGGGATATCTCGGCAATAAGTCTCGCTCGATAATTTTGACGACATAGTCCACCACGCCCGCGACGCAGTGCACGCTGGTGGTAATGCCCAACAGGTTTTTCGTACCTACGCTGCCATCGGCGTTGCGGTAACCTTCAAAGGTGTAGCCTTCCAGCGCAGGCAGCGTGGGGGGGATTTTGGTCGCCAGCGGCAGGGTTTCCAGCGCGGGAGCCTGAGGCAACTCGACCAGAGATTCATCGATCCAGCTTCCTTTGGCAATATCACGCAGCGCATACCCGATAATTTCACCATAGCGGATGATGGCGCCTGATTTGGCGATATCCACAAGCGCCACTTTGTGACCTTGCGGAACATGCTCAATTAATTCCAGATCATCATTAAAACGGGTTCCGGCACGTAAGCCATTATTATTAACAACAATGGCAACATTATCAGAATCGTGGACCTTAATATAAAGTGGCTGCTCTTGTGCAGCATTACTTTCTGATTTATCTGACATGATGCAAGCCTTTATTATTGGTTTATCAGAAACACGGTGGTAACTATTACCACGCTATTACTTCATTGCTCGCTAATGAGTATACGTGAGGTTCCCTTCTCGTACATTATGCAATTGACCTAAGCCAGCGCTTTTTGTTTCTGATTTATCAGGCGAAGACCCAATTTTTGGTGAGTTTGATCACATTCTTCCGGCGCACGGTTTTTAAGTCAGAAATGAAAATAATGTGTATGAATGTAAAAAGAGAATAGCGGCGTTTTTCGTGAAACACCTCGCACTATATAGGGCAAGTGCACCAACATATTCAAAAGGACATTTTTAATGTTGTGCTTTTAGCTAGTGAGCCGTCAGTGGGTAAAAATTATAATGTTCCTGCGAGTTGAAGATGTCAGCTAATTACTCTGATGCTATATAGCCTGGCTATTCGCAAAAAAAATAAAAATGGGAATGTTAACTATCCACTGATCTTCATTCTGATAACCCTACACCGTTATCTGTTATTCGGAATGAATGAGCGAACCGCGATTGAAGCAGGAGTTCATCATGAATACAGTAAGCTCAGCAGCTGGCGCGATACAAAAGAGAACAAACGCCCGCTACTGGATTGTCGTGATGTTGTTTATTGTCACGTCATTTAACTATGGGGACCGCGCAACCTTGTCCATTGCTGGTTCAGCAATGTCTAAGGAAATTGGGCTGGATGCGGTGGGGATGGGCTATATCTTCTCTGCTTTCTCCTGGGCATATGTTATTGGGCAAATACCCGGAGGCTGGCTGCTCGATCGTTTTGGTTCAAAGAAAGTCTACTTCTATAGTATTTTTACCTGGTCGATTTTTACCTTATTACAAGGTTTTGTCGATATCTTCAGCGGTGCGGGCATCGTCATTTCCCTGTTCTTGCTGCGCTTTATGGTTGGTTTGTGTGAATCACCCTCCTTCCCGGGGAATAGCCGAATTGTAGCGGCCTGGTTCCCTGCACAAGAGCGCGGTACTGCTGTCGCGATATTCAACTCGGCACAATACTTCGCTACCGTGATTTTTGCTCCGATCATGGGCTGGCTGGTACACGCCGTGGGTTGGGCGCATGTGTTCTGGTTCATGGGCGGATTGGGGATCATTCTGAGCTTTGTCTGGCTGAAAGTGATCCACGATCCTAAAGATCACCCTAGCGTGAATCAGGCAGAACTGGATTACATCGAGGCCGGTGGCGCACTGATCAATATGGATGCCAAAGGGTCGAAGAAAGCGACTGAGAAGGGTGAAAAATGGCACCAGATCAAGCAATTAATGCAGTCCCGTATGATGCTTGGTGTTTACATCGGTCAATATTGTATTAATGCACTGACTTACTTCTTCATCACCTGGTTCCCGCTTTATCTGGTTCAGGCGCGCGGTATGTCGATCCTCAAAGCAGGATTCGTCGCCTCGGTTCCTGCTATCTGTGGTTTTGTGGGAGGCGTTCTGGGCGGCATTATTTCCGATTACCTGATGCGCCGGACTAATTCACTGACCTTTGCCCGTAAAACGCCAATCGTTCTCGGTATGTTGCTCTCCATGTCGATGGTGATTTGTAACTACGTTGAAACCGAGTGGGTCGTTATTGCGGTGATGTCTGCAGCCTTCTTCGGCAAAGGCATTGGTGCGCTGGGCTGGGCGGTTATGGCCGATACCGCACCGAAAGAAATCAGCGGATTGAGCGGTGGACTGTTCAATATGTTTGGTAACGCGTCTGGTATCGTGACGCCGATTGCGATTGGCTACATCATCGGAATGACTGGTTCCTTCAATGGTGGTCTGGTGTATGTCGGGATTCATGCGCTGGTTGCGATCTTCAGCTACCTGTTCATTGTGAAAGATATTAAACGTGTCGAATTGAAGCCGTTCGTTAAGAATTAAGGCCAGTCGTTACCGTATTAGTTTGAATATAGGTAATAAAACAAAACGCTGCGGCATCAGTATGATGGCGCAGCGTTTCGCTATTAGATTTGTCATTTATTCATGCCCTTTAACGTCGGGTTTTACCTCTTCGAAATCGAGTACCAAGGGGACGTATTTCGGTGTTGATAAAGCAGGAATTCGCTTTTCCCAGTTTTCGTGAAACACCTCCCATTGGCCTGTGATAATGACATATTTAATCTGCATTTCGATAGGGAATGCTGTGCTATTGCCCAATGAGTTGTGAAATAAGAAAACTTATACTTTTTACTGAGGTTGGTGAGGCGGTACGAATTACAACACCGCATTCCTGACTGGTTTATTTCAGTAATAACCTGTTTTTATTCTGACAATCTTACAAGCCCTACAAGCATTGTTCAGTTCAAATCAGAGTAAAAACAAGGTCGCGCTAATAAAGTAGGAAAACAACATGAAATCATCTACTGGTGCACCATCTGTTTTTTATTTCTGTATGACTGAATTATTTTCATCCGCTTCAGCGCGCTTCTGCGTTGTGGCAACCATCGGAAACCTAAGCGTCAATCCTGTGCGATCCATTCATGACGGGAGCCTGTCATGACAAACTTTTCAGCGACGCCTGTGATTACCGACATGAAAGTCATTCCCGTTGCGGGCTATGACAGCATGTTGCTGAACATCGGCGGTGCGCATGGTGCTTACTTCACGCGTAACCTCGTCATTTTAACCGACAGCGCTGGGCATACCGGTGTCGGCGAAGCGCCCGGTGGTGAAGTCATTTACAACACGCTGGTTGAAGCTATTCCTCGTGTGAAAGGCGAACAAATCGCCCGGATGAACCGTCTGGTTCATGACATTCATGTCGGCAACCAGTCTTCTGATTTTGATTCCTTCGGCAAAGGTGCCTGGACGTTTGAACTGCGCGTGAATGCGGTGGCGGCACTCGAAGCGGCGCTGCTCGATCTGCTGGGGCAATTCATGGGTGTCCCCGTTGCCGAGCTGCTGGGGCCGGGTAAACAGCGTGATGAAGTCACCGTGCTCGGTTATCTGTTCTATATCGGCGATCGCACGAAGACGGATTTACCTTATCTGTCGGGTGAGAAAGTATCAGGTGAGAAAGGCAAGCACGAGTGGTATCACCTGCGTCACCAGCAGGCGATGGACAGCGATGCGATTGTGCGTTTGGCCGAAGCCACAACCGACCGCTACGGATTTAAAGATTTCAAACTCAAAGGTGGTGTACTGCCCGGCGAGCAGGAAATCGATGCCGTGAAAGCGCTGAAAAAGCGTTTCCCGGATGCGCGTATTACCGTCGATCCAAACGGTGCCTGGCTGCTGGATGAAGCGATCGGATTGTGCAAAGACATGAAGGGCATTCTGACTTACGCGGAAGACCCGTGTGGTGCCGAACAAGGTTTCTCCGGTCGTGAAGTGATGGCGGAATTCCGCCGAGCTACCGGGCTACCGGTCGCGACCAACATGATTGCGACCAACTGGCGCGAAATGAACCATGCCGTGATGTTGCAGGCGGTCGATATTCCGTTAGCCGATCCCCATTTCTGGACGATGCACGGTGCGGTGCGCGTCGCCCAACTGTGTGATGAGTGGGGGCTGACGTGGGGCTGTCATTCCAATAACCACTTCGATATCTCTCTGGCGATGTTCACGCACGTGGGGGCTGCGGCACCGGGTAACCCGACTGCGATTGATACGCACTGGATCTGGCAGGAAGGGCAGCATCTGACCAAAGAGCCACTGCAAATCGTCAACGGCAAGATTAAGGTGCCGGATCGTCCCGGTCTGGGAATTGAGCTGGATATGGAACAGGTCATGAAGGCTCACGATCTCTACAAAAAATTACCGAGCGGGGCACGTAATGATGCCGTCGCCATGCAGTACCTGATTCCTGGTTGGAAATTTGATCGTAAACGCCCGGTTTTTGGCCGCTAACCCTACATAGAAAAATTAGAGAGAAAGGATAAGAAAATGACATTGCAAAGTTCAACTCCGGTGATTACCCACATGCAGGTTATTCCGGTTGCAGGTCACGACAGTATGTTGCTCAACCTGAGTGGCGCACATGCACCTTATTTCACTCGCAACATTGTGATTCTGAAAGATAACGCCGGGAATACCGGTGTCGGAGAAATTCCCGGCGGTGAGAAAATCCGTCAGACGCTGGAAGATGCTGCCGCGCTGGTGGTGGGCAAAACGCTGGGCGAATACAAAAACGTGATGACAGCGGTGCGTGCGCAGTTCGCCGACCGCGATTCTTCCGGGCGCGGTTTGCAGACGTTCGATCTGCGTACCACCATTCATGTCGTCACGGGGATCGAAGCCGCCATGCTCGATCTGCTGGGGCAATTCCTCAACGTCAGCGTGGCCTCGCTGCTGGGGGATGGGCAGCAGCGTGATGCCGTCGAGATGCTGGGTTATCTGTTCTACATTGGCGATCGTAATAAAACCGATCTGCCTTACCAGAGTCAGGCTAACGAGAAATGCGACTGGTATCGTCTGCGTCATGAAGAAGCGCTGACGCCAGAAACCATCGTGCGTCTGGCTGAAGCCGCGTACGAAAAATATGGTTTCAATGATTTCAAACTGAAAGGCGGCGTACTGGCCGGCAGCGAAGAGGCCGAAGCGGTTACCGCGCTGGCGAAACGCTTCCCGCAGGCCCGCATCACGCTGGATCCAAACGGTGCCTGGTCGCTGGATGAAGCTATCGGCCTGGGCAAACAGTTGCGCGGCGTGTTGGCGTATGCAGAAGATCCGTGCGGCGCGGAGCAAGGTTTCTCGGGTCGTGAAGTGATGGCGGAATTCCGCCGTGCGACGGGGCTGCCTACCGCGACCAATATGATCGCTACCGACTGGCGACAGATGGGGCACACTATTTCGCTGCAATCGGTCGATATTCCGTTGGCCGATCCGCACTTCTGGACAATGCAAGGTTCCGTACGTGTGGCGCAAATGTGCCACGAATGGGGCTTAACCTGGGGTTCTCACTCCAATAACCACTTTGATATTTCACTGGCCATGTTTACTCAGGTCGCCGCGGCGGCACCGGGCAAGATTACGGCGATTGATACGCACTGGATCTGGCAGGAAGGCAACCAACGCCTGACGAAAGAACCGTTGCAGATTGCTGGCGGCATGGTGGAAGTGCCGAAGAAACCGGGTCTGGGCGTCGAGCTGGATATGGACCAAGTGATGAAAGCACACGAACTGTATAAAAACATGGGATTAGGCGCACGTAACGACGCCATGGGAATGCAGTACCTTATTCCTGAGTGGACGTTTGATAATAAACGTCCGTGTCTGGTTCGCTAACGTTCTGATTTTCCGTTTTTTGAGCGCGCCGCTTCAGGCAAGCGGCGCTGGAATGACCGAGGATAAAAAATGAAGACTCCGCTGTTACCTAACCGTTTTCGCCAAGATTTGCTGCAGGGGAAAACGTTGATTGGCTGCTGGTGTGCGCTGGGCAACCCGATTTCAACTGAAGTGCTGGGGCTGGCGGGATTCGACTGGCTGGTGCTGGATGGAGAACATGCGCCTAACGATATCGTGACGTTTATTCCTCAGCTCATGGCGCTGAAAGGCAGCCACAGTGCGCCTGTCGTCCGTCCGCCGTGCAATGAGCCGATCATTATCAAACGACTGCTGGATATCGGGTTCAATAACTTCCTGATTCCTTTCGTGGAAACGGCGGAAGAAGCTGCGCGTGCGGTCGCGTCAACCCGTTATCCGCCTGCGGGCATCCGCGGCGTTTCCGTGGCGCACCGTAGCAACTGCTATGGCACCGAACCGGACTATTTCGCCAAGATTAACGACAACATTACCGTCGTAGTGCAAATCGAAAGTCAGGACGGCCTCGACAATCTGGATGCAATTATTGCCGTTGACGGCGTAGACGGCGTGTTTGTTGGCCCGAGCGACCTGTCTGCGGCGCTGGGCTATCTCGGTCAGCCTAATCATCCTGACGTGCAGAAAGCGATCCGCCACATCTTCGATCGCACCGCTGCGCACAACAAGCCGTGCGGCATTCTGGCACCGGTTGAAGCCGATGCGCGTCGCTATCTGGAATGGGGCGCAAGCTTCGTTGCGGTCGGTAGCGATCTGGGCGTGTTCCGCAGCGCAACACAGGCGCTGAGCGACAAGTACAAGAAGTAATGGATTAATTCCGTGCGAATCGGATCCGCCATGAGGTGGGTTCATCGTGAATTGAAGTGATATCTACATCAGACAATGAGGTTAGGGCGATGAAAATTGGTTTTATTGGATTGGGCATCATGGGAAAACCGATGAGTAAAAATCTGCTGAAAGCAGGTTACTCATTAGTCGTGATGGATCGAAATCTGGACGCGGTCGCGGAAGTGGTTGCAGCGGGCGCTACGGCGGCTGAAACGCCGAAACAGGTTGCGGAGCTGTGTGATGTCATCATCACCATGCTGCCTAACTCTCCACACGTTAAAGAGGTGGTGCTGGGTGAAAACGGCGTCATCGACGGTGCGCGCGCCGGAAGCATTGTGGTGGATATGAGTTCAATCGCCCCGCTTGCCAGCCGTGAAATTGCTACCGCACTGGCGGCGAAAGAGATCGCTATGCTGGACGCGCCAGTCAGCGGCGGTGAACCGAAAGCGATCGACGGCACGCTGTCTGTGATGGTCGGTGGCGACAAAGCCCAGTTTGAGCGCTGCTTTGAGATTCTGAAATCCATGGCAGGTTCTGTTGTACATACTGGTGATATCGGTGCAGGGAACGTGACCAAACTGGCGAATCAGGTGATTGTGGCGCTGAACATTGCCGCCATGTCTGAAGCGCTGGTTCTGGCGACGAAAGCAGGGGTTAACCCAGATCTGGTTTATCAGGCGATCCGCGGTGGATTGGCGGGCAGCACCGTGCTGGATGCGAAAGCGCCGATGGTGATGGATCGTAACTTTAAGCCAGGTTTCCGCATCGATCTGCATATCAAAGATTTGGCGAACGCGCTGGATACCTCACACGGCGTCGGCGCACAGCTGCCGTTAACGGCGGCTGTGATGGAAATGATGCAGGCGCTGAAAGCGGACGATCTGGGATCGGCTGACCACAGTGCGCTGGCGTGTTACTACGAGAAGCTGGCCAAAGTTGAAGTTACGCGATAAGCCGTGAAGCGATAGTCACGAGGCTGGCACAGGATGCCAGCCGACTGGCAGATAATCACTCTGATCTACCTACTGGGTTTCAGGATCTGCTGCCCTGAACGTTGGCAGGTATAAGCGCCGTTTCATGAGCGCGCGGATTATTGATGCAATCGGAACGTTGATGAAATCGGATCGTTTATGAAAATAGTGATCGCACCGGATTCTTATAAAGAAAGCCTGTCTGCACAAGAGGTTGCTACGCAGATTGAAAAGGGATTTCGTGAAATATTCCCCGATGCCTGCTATGTCAAATTGCCTGTTGCAGATGGTGGGGAAGGCACCGTTGAAGCCATGGTCGCTGCGACCGATGGCAAGATTGTGAATGTTAAGGTGACAGGACCGTTAGGCGATAACATCGACGCGTTCTTTGGCCTGTCTGGCGATGAAAAAACGGCTTTTATTGAGATGGCGGCAGCGAGCGGTCTGGAACGAGTGCCTTCGCAACTGCGTAATCCGTTAAAAACGACCAGCTATGGCACGGGCGAGTTGATTCGCTGCGCGTTAGATCACGGTGTTCGACACTGCATCATCGGCATTGGTGGAAGCGCAACCAATGACGGCGGATCGGGCATGGTGCAGGCGCTGGGCGCGAAGTTGCTGGATAAGCAGGGCGAACAGATCGGTTTTGGCGGGGGTGAACTCGACAAACTCGCTCGCATTGATATCAGCGAGCTGGATGAGCGTATTAAAAATTGTCGCTTTGAAGTGGCCTGTGATGTGACCAACCCATTGACGGGGAAACTGGGTGCGTCGGCGATTTTTGGCCCCCAGAAAGGGGCAACGCCGGAGATGATTGAACAGCTGGATAATGCGTTGAAGCATTATGCGGCGGTGATTCGCCACGATCTGGATATGGACGTGGAACACGTTCCCGGTGCGGGGGCGGCGGGCGGTATGGGGGCGGCGCTACAGGCTTTTTGCGGCGCTGAGCTTCGTCAGGGCATTGAGATTGTCACAGAAGCATTGGGGCTGGATGAACTGGTACGAGATGCCACGCTGGTGATTACTGGGGAAGGGCGCATCGACAGCCAGACGATTCACGGTAAAGTGCCGATTGGCGTGGCGCGGATCGCCAAACAGTATAACAAACCGGTGATTGGTATTGCTGGCAGCCTGACGGCAGATGTCGGCGTGGTGCATGAACATGGTCTGGATGCAGTATTCAGCGTGCTTTACAACATCTGCTCACTAGAAGAAGCGCTGGATAATGCGGCAGAGAATGTGCGGATGACGGCACGTAATATCGCCGCCACGATCCGACTGGCGCAGTCTGTGTCGCGCTGAGCGTCATCGTGATGCGGCAGCAGGATTGTTAATCAGCGCCTTTTATCTACACGTTTTTATGCAGACTCTGAGGTAGTTTCGCGCGTTCGTACCTAAAACGTTCAGGATTATGGCCGTTTTCCAAGTCGTTGTTTCTTATGCAGATACAGAGAAATTGCGGGCTTTGCTGTTATCCGGCGTAAAAGATTATGCTGAGGAGGTAGCAGGCTTAGGATGAGCCGCAGGACGCGGCGAAAACTTGCGCCACGCCGGACAAAAACGTCAGAGACGTTTTTGAACAGCACGTGTGCTGGCCCGGAGGGCGAGCCCCATTTATGGGGTGAGTAATCGTGTTGCAAGTGGTCCGTAAAGCCAGATACCGACGAAGGTACCGCGTAGCGGCATAATTCACGCCGAAAGCCTGGGGTCACGGGGCGGCGGCGATTGAGCCGCTTCGTGTCGGGCGCGTGCTACGGCGGAGCATGAAACAGCCGTATTGTAAGCGCACGAAACTGTCTCCACGGCCACATAAAATATGACGAAGAGACAGGGCTATGCCAGTGGTTGTGATTACGGGAGTCGGGGATTGATATGCGGCTGGGCGGCTCTGTTGACGTTGTCGATTTCGTCCAGCAGCTCTAGCCATTCGGGTTCCAGATCGCTGGCGTGAACACCTTTACGCAGCTGTTGTTCCAGATAGCGGCAGATGCGTTGCAGACGCGGAACGCCGCTGTAGCTGCAACTGCCGTGCAGTTTATGAACCAGCTCGATGATGTCATCATCCGTCTGCCCCTTCAGCACGTTTTCTATCTTCCGCTGAACCTCTGGCAAGAAATCCAACAGCATTTGCAGCAGGTCGCGCGCCAGTTCCGGCTTGTTGGCCGCCTGTTGCTGCGCCAGCGCCCAGTCGAGTGATAGCTGGCTATCGTCGTGCTCGTTCAGTAATCCCGTCATCTCGCCCCGATTGCGCTTCAACGGATCTTGCCGTGCATGACGCGTCAACACGCTTTTCAGCATCTGTTCGTCTATCGGTTTCGCCAGATAGTCATCCATACCCGAACGCAGCAGATGCTCACGTTCACCCGTCATAGTCTGCGCCGTCACCGCGATGATAGGCGTGGTGGCATGGTGAGGGATCTGACGGATCAGCTCACTGGCGCAAATGCCATCCATACCCGGCATCTGAATATCCATGAGAATAATGTCGCACTGATTCAGTTCTGCCTGTGCAATCGCATCTTGTCCGCTTTCGCACAGGATAATCGTCTCGACCTGCTCTTCCAGCAGCGTGCCGATCAGTTTCAGATTAGCTGGATTGTCATCCACCGCCATCACCCTCAACGGTAAACGGGCGAGATGGCGTGCGGCACTCTGATGCGATGCAGTATCGTCCGGCAGAAAAGAGAACTGGAACAGCGTGCTGTCCTGTAGCAGCGGCAGCAGGCGTGACGCGGCGAGCGGTTTGCTCAGGCAGGCATGTACGCCGAAGGTTTTCAACTGCTCGGCATCCATTTGCGCCAGACTGGGCAGCGCCAGAATCACACAGGGCGAGCGGCGGCAGATATCGCGCAGTCTGGGCGTGTAGTCGAGCAGCGTATTACGGTATTGCACGGGAATACCGAGCAGCAGGATATCAAATTCCCCTTCCGGCAACTGCTCAAACGTCGGGCTGTAGCTCACGATGAGCGGCGTCTGACTCAGGATATCCAGCGTGGCCTGCGCGGCGATGGGATGGTATTCCACATAGGCCAGATGTTTGCCTTGCAGCATCGTGTAGGCGGGTTCGGTCGGTATCGCGTGCGGGTTGAGCGGTAGCGTGATGTGGAACCAGAAGGTCGATCCCTTGCTGAGTTCGCTCTGAAAACTGATATCGCCACCCATTTCTTTGACCAGACGTTGGGTGATGACCAGCCCGAGCCCTGTACCACCATGACGGCGAGAAATGCTGGTGTCGGCCTGACGGAAAGCCTGGAACAGCTGCGATTGCTGCAACTCGGCAATACCGATACCGGTATCGCGTATTTGCACCTCTAACTGCACCTGATGAAGTTCCTGTCGACGCTTCTCCACCCGAATATCGATGTTGCCCTGTTCGGTAAATTTAATCGCGTTACCCAGCAGGTTGGTGATGATTTGCTGAATCCGCAGCGGATCGCCGACAAACTGTTCGGGCACGTCATTCTGAATACTGAGCGTCAGTTCCAACCCTTTTTCATGTGCCGTGTGCGCCAGCAGCATCACAACGTCGTCCAGCGTGTTGTGCAGCGAGAACGGAATATCCTCCAGCACCAGCTTTCCGGCTTCTAGCTTCGAGAAATCCAGCACATCGTTAATAATATTCAGCAAGTTATTGGCGGACCGCTCGATGGTGAGCAGATAGTCCGTCTGTGTCGTGTTCAGCGGTGTTTTCAACGTCTGGCGGGTGAAACCGATCACGCCATTTAGCGGCGTTCTCAGTTCGTGCGACATATTTGCCAGAAACTCAGACTTGATGCGGGCGGCTTCCTGTGCGCGCTTTTTAGCCAGATCCAGCTCGACGTTTTGGATCTCCATCTGCTCCAGCGTTTCCCGCAGATCGTAGGTCGCCTGATCGATATTTTGCTGCATTTCTTCGTGGTAGGCGGTCAGCGACATCGCCATCGAGTTGATGCCGTTTTTCAGCATATCCAGTTCGCCGAGCATGTAACCTTCGACCCGGCTATCCAACTGCCCACGACGAATACGATCGACGGTATCCACCATATTGCGAATCGGTGTGGTGACATCCCGCATCAGACGATAGGCAAAGATGACGGCGGCACCCAAAGATAACAGCAGTAGGAGCGCGGCAATGAAAATTTCCTGATACTGCTGAAGCCGAATGGTGCTGGTATCCAGCTCGATCACCAGATAGCCGAGAGGTGTCGCGGTGCCGGGCAGCACGGGCGTTGTTCCGCCCTGCATGAATTCGCTGTCAGTGACGATCGGCATGTGCAGAATCAGCGCGTCATTCGTGTGGTGCAGGTGCAGCTTATTGTGTGCAAGCGCATCGCTGCTGAGCGACTCTAAGGTCACGTTGTTGCGGACGTTGGTGGTGGCGAGGAGCTGATTACGCGCATCGAACACGCTAATGGTACGAATAATCGCGGAGTGACGGCGATGAAGCGTATTGATTAGCGCGGGAATCGTGTCCATCTGGCGATGAGTAATGGCATAAGCGCTGATGGTCGCCAGCGGCTCAATGATGCTGGTGCCCGAATCGGCCAATTGCGACTGCAACTGATTGTAACGATGGATGACGAAGAACGAACTAAGCAGCAGCCCGATCATCAACGTCGGTGCCAAAATCAGTATCAACATCCGTGCACGAAGACTGTATTTGGTCATGGGGTTCCAATGTGGGAGAATTAGAGGATGCTGAGCACCCAATGATGTAATTAGTTATCGGGTACTGCATGTACCGGTTACAGCCGTTCAACTCAAGAGATCAATCGATAGTACATTATGGCGCAATTCTACTCTCCAAACCGGCGTGTGACGACCCGGAAAGCAATTCCTGCTAAGAACCTCACTGTTACGGTCACGTCGCTTGATCCGTTTGGGCAGGGGGTGGCGCGTCACGAAGGCAAGACGGTGTTTGTCACGGGTGTACTGCCGGGAGAGCAGGCCGAGGTCCAACTGACAGAAGAGAAGCGTCAGTTTTCGCATGCAAAACTTAAACGCCTGCTGACGCCTAGCCCGCAGCGCGTTACGCCGCCGTGCCCGCATTTTACCCGCTGTGGCGGTTGCCAACAGCAGCACGCGGATATCGCGCTGCAACAGAGCAGTAAATCGGCTGCATTGATGCGTTTGATGACGCGGGAAACGGGCGCAGAGCTGCCTGAAGCCTCGCTGATTGCTGGCACACCTTATGCCTATCGGAGGCGCGCGCGGCTTGCGTTATACTTTCAGGCAAAAGAGCAGCGTCTGTTGATGGGCTACCGGCAGTCAAATTCTCACGATCTGGTGGATATCAAAGCCTGTCCGGTGTTGCGCCCCGAGCTTGAAGCGTTGCTGCAACCGCTGCGCGATTGCCTGAGCCGATTAAAGGCGGTGAAGCGCCTTGGGCATGTGGAGCTGGTGCAGGCGGAGAACGGTCCGCTGCTGGTGCTGAGGCACCTTGACCCACTCTATTCATCGGATCAACTGGCGCTGCGTGATTTTGCGCAGCAGCAGGGCGTTTCGGTTTATCTGGCACCGGATGCCGATTCGCTGACGTGTTTACAGGGTGAAGAGCCGGTTTATCACGTTGCTGGGCTGACGCTGGCCTTTAGCCCGCGTGATTTTATTCAGGTTAATGACGCAGTGAACCAGCAGATGGTCGCGCAGGCGCTGGCATGGCTGGATGTGCAACCGCAGGATAGAATATTAGATCTGTTTTGCGGCATGGGTAACTTCACGCTACCGCTGGCACATCGTGCCGCCAGCGTCGTTGGTGTGGAGGGGGTGACCGCGTTAGTTGAGAAAGGACGCGAGAATGCCCGACGCAATGGGTTGTCCAATGTCACATTTTTTCACCAAAATCTTGAAGATGACGTCACGCAGCAGCCATGGGCGGCTCAGGGTTTTGATAAGATATTACTTGATCCGGCACGTGCGGGCGCGGCAGGCGTGATGGAACAGATAACCAGACTGGCACCGAAACGCGTGGTGTATGTCTCCTGTAACGCCACGACGCTAGCACGCGACAGCAAAGTATTACTGGCCGCTGGTTATCGGCTGGCGAATGTCGCCATGTTGGATATGTTTCCACATACCGGTCACCTTGAATCGATGGCACTGTTTTTGCACGATACCGGCACGCGAAAGGCGTAATAGGCAGCAAAGCGGCGTCGTTTGCAAGGTGAAGGGTAACGTAGGGAGAAATTATGGTTGCGGTAAGAAGTGCGCATTTGAATACGGCAGGTGAGTTTGTCCCTGACGCGTGGATTGCTTCACTGGGTATTTCCAGCCAGCAATCGTGTGAACGTTTAGCCGAAACCTGGCGTTACTGTGAGCAGCAAACGCAAGATCACGCCGATGCATCGCTACTGCTGTGGCGCGGCATTGAAATGGTGGAAATCCTGTCCACGCTGAGCATGGACAATGACAGCATGCGCGCGGCGCTGCTCTTTCCGCTGGCAGATGCGAACGTGGTGGATGAGGCGACGCTGGAAGCCGCGTTTGGTAAAAACATCGTTGATTTGGTGCATGGCGTGCGCGATATGGATGCAATCCGCCAGCTCAAAGCGACGCAGAATGATTCAGGCTCGTCTGAGCAGGTCGATAACATCCGCCGCATGCTGCTGGCGATGGTGGAAGATTTCCGCTGCGTGGTGATCAAGCTCGCCGAGCGGATCGCGCACCTGCGTGAAGTGAAGGATGCCCCGGAAGAAGAACGGGTATTGGCGGCTAAAGAGTGTACCAATATCTATGCGCCACTGGCTAACCGCTTAGGTATCGGCCAGTTAAAGTGGGAGCTGGAAGATTTCTGCTTCCGCTATCTGCATCCTGATGAATATAAAAAAATCGCCAAGCTGCTGCACGAGCGCCGTATCGATCGTGCGCAGTACATTGACGATTTTGTCAAAACGCTGCGCAACGCGATGAAAGAAGAGGGCGTGCAGGCGGAGATCTACGGTCGTCCTAAGCATATCTACAGCATCTGGCGCAAGATGCAGAAGAAAGCGCTGTCGTTCGATGAGCTGTTTGATGTCCGTGCGGTACGCATTGTCGTTGAGCGCTTGCAGGACTGCTACGGGGCGCTCGGTATCGTGCATACCCACTATCGCCATCTGCCGGACGAGTTTGACGACTACGTCGCTAACCCCAAACCAAACGGCTATCAGTCTATTCACACGGTGGTGTTAGGGCCGGGTGGAAAGACGCTCGAAATCCAGATTCGTACGCGGCAGATGCATGAAGATGCCGAACTGGGCGTCGCAGCACACTGGAAATACAAAGAAGGCACCTCCGTGGGCGGGCGTTCCGGTTACGAAGGCCGCATTGCCTGGCTGCGTAAACTGCTTGCCTGGCAGGAAGAAGTGGCGGATTCGAATGATGTACTGGACGAAGTTCGCAGTCAGGTGTTTGACGACCGGGTTTATGTCTTTACGCCGAAAGGCGATGTGGTGGATCTCCCTACGGGCTCCACGCCGTTGGATTTTGCTTATAACATCCACAGTGATATCGGGCACCGCTGCATCGGGGCGAAAATCGGCGGACGTATCGTGCCGTTTACCTACCAACTGCAAATGGGCGATCAGATTGAAATCATCACCCAGAAGCAACCGAACCCGAGCCGTGACTGGCTGAACCCGAATTTAGGCTATATCACCACCAGCCGCGGACGTTCGAAGATCCAGAACTGGTTCCGTAAGCAAGATCGCGACAAGAACATTTTGGCGGGTCGACAGATCCTGGATGACGAACTGGCGCATTTGGGTGTCAGCCTGAAAGCCGCGGAAAAACTGCTGCTGCCGCGTTACAACGTGAATTCGCTGGATGAGTTACTGGCCGCCATCGGTGGCGGTGATGTTCGTCTGAACCAGATGGTGAATTTCCTGCAATCGCAGCTAAAACAGCCGAGTGCGGAAGAGCTGGATCGCGAAGCGCTGCGTCAGCTGACGCAAAAATCGCATCAGCCAGCGGCACGTAACACGAAGGACAACGGTCGCGTGGTAGTGGAAGGTGTGGGCAATCTGATGCACCACATTGCCCGCTGCTGCCAGCCGATTCCGGGTGATGAGATCACCGGGTTTATCACGCGCGGACGCGGAATTTCGATTCACCGTGCCGACTGTGAACAGTTGGACGAGCTGCGCGCCAGTTCGCCGGAGCGCATTGTGGATGCGGTATGGGGCGAAAGCTACTCCAGCGGCTATTCGCTGGTGGTGAGGGTGATTGCTAACGATCGCAGCGGGTTGCTGCGAGATATCACCACGATTCTGGCGAATGAGAAGGTTAATGTACTGGGCGTCGCCAGCCGCAGCGATACCAAGCAGCAACTGGCCACGATTGATATGGATATCGAGATCTACAACCTGCAAGTGCTGGGCCGCATTCTGGCGAAGCTCAACCAACTTCCAGATGTGATCGATGCGAGGCGCCAGCAGGGGGCGTAAATACTGGTTTCACCATCAGCCAGGTGAAAATCTTGTGCGGGTGTGGTGAACAGTTTCGTGCGTGATTAGCCGTATTGTTCTTTGTGGCACCATTGCCACGCCCGACTGAGGGATGCTCAGACGCCGCATCCCTCAGAACCCTGGCTTTTGGCGAGAATTGTGCCGCGATGCGGTTCCTTCGATGAACATGCCCGCTGTCGAGCCGCCTGTGACGCGTTCCCTACGCGGCACAGGCTTTCGCCGCATCCATGCGGCTCACTCGGCGATCATGTGCATCTCAGCACAATTTTCTACGCCGTTTAAATGAAGATAGTGATGTCTTTGCGCTTTTTAGCACAGTTAGCTACCGTGTTTTGCTATTTTCACACAAATTTTTTCAGGAATATTATGATTGTACCTTTGACGAATTTATCCTCCGTTGAGCGCCTGCTCGCCATCATGAAAACCCTACGTGACCCTGAAAATGGTTGTCCGTGGGATAAGGAACAGACTTTTGACACTATCGCGCCTTATACGCTGGAAGAAACGTATGAAGTGTTGGATGCCATCAGCCGTCAGGATTTTGATGACTTGCGCGGTGAGTTAGGGGATTTGCTGTTTCAGGTGGTGTTTTACGCGCAAATGGCGCAGGAAAAGGGCTTGTTCGATTTCTCCGACGTGTGTAACGCCATCAGCGACAAGCTGGAACGCCGCCACCCGCATATTTTCGGCGACTTGACGCTGACGGACAGCGATGCCGTGCTGGTAAAGTGGGAACAGACCAAAGCGCAGGAGCGGGCGGAGAAAGATCGTCATTCGCCGTTGGATGACATTCCTGATGCGCTGCCTGCCTTAATGAAAGCGCAAAAAATTCAGCAGCGTTGTGCCTCTGTTGGCTTCGATTGGGATAGCCTGGGCCCGGTGCTCGACAAAGTTTATGAAGAGATCGACGAGGTGATGTTTGAGGCGCGGCAAGCCGTTGTCGATGAAGAAAAATTAGGTGAAGAGATTGGTGATTTATTGTTCGCTACAGTCAATCTCTCTCGTCATCTGGGGCACAAGGCTGAGAATGCGTTACAGGCGGCAAATCGCAAGTTCACTCGTCGTTTTCGCGAGGTAGAACAAATCGTTACGGCATCGGGAAAAACGCTGGAACAGGCGACGCTGGATGAAATGGAAGCCGCATGGCAGCAGGTGAAAAAACAGGAAATAGGTCATTAATCCGTTTTTAATCATAAACTCTGTTTTTATCGATTTTAATGAATTTATTATATTGTTTTTAAAGGTAATTATTGGTTGTGGTGAGGGCGGTTTTACTTCGCCTTCGAGGGTGTTGGAATCGCCACATTGTGTAAAACGAACATTTGTGGCGTTCATCAGGTTCAGGTATACTACTTTCCCGTCTTGGTACCTCCATCGTCTTTAAACCTAAACTCTCAGGTTCAGCATGACAACTAATTATATTTTTGTGACCGGCGGGGTCGTTTCCTCTCTGGGTAAAGGCATTGCCGCAGCCTCTCTGGCGGCTATTCTTGAAGCCCGTGGCCTCAACGTTACCATCATGAAACTGGACCCGTACATCAACGTGGATCCGGGCACGATGAGCCCGACGCAGCACGGTGAAGTGTTTGTCACCGAAGACGGCGCCGAAACCGATCTGGACTTGGGTCACTACGAGCGGTTCATCCGCACCAAAATGTCGCGCCGCAACAACTTCACCACTGGCCGTATCTACTCTGATGTCCTGCGCAAAGAGCGCCGTGGCGACTATCTGGGCGCGACCATTCAGGTGATCCCGCATATCACCAACGCGATTAAAGAACGCATCATTGAAGGTGGCGAAGGCCACGATGTCGTTCTGGTAGAAATCGGCGGTACCGTCGGCGATATCGAGTCTTTACCGTTCCTTGAAGCGATTCGGCAGATGGCGGTGCAAGTGGGCCGCGAACACACGCTGTTTATGCACCTGACGCTGGTGCCGTATCTGGCGGCGGCGGGCGAAGTGAAAACCAAGCCGACGCAGCACTCCGTTAAAGAACTGCTTTCTATCGGTATTCAGCCTGATGTGCTGATTTGCCGTTCCGATCGCACTGTGCCTGCCAACGAGCGTGCAAAAATTGCTTTATTCTGTAATGTGCCGGAAAAAGCAGTAATCTCCCTTAAAGACATTGATTCAATTTATAAAATCCCGTCGCTATTGAAATCACAGGGGCTGGACGATTATATTTGTAAACGATTCAGCTTGAACTGTCCCGAAGCGAACCTGTCAGAATGGGAACAGGTTGTGTATGAAGAAGCGAATCCGGGCGGTGAAGTCACTATCGGTATGGTCGGCAAATATGTTGCGCTGCCGGATGCCTACAAATCCGTTATTGAAGCCCTGAAACACGGCGGGTTGAAGAACCGTCTGACGGTAAATATCAAGCTGATCGACTCACAGGATGTTGAAACCCGTGGCGTCGAAGTATTGAAAGATTTAGACGCTATTCTGATTCCGGGCGGTTTTGGCTATCGTGGCGTCGAAGGGAAAATCATGTCGGCGCGTTACGCCCGTGAGAACAATATCCCTTATCTGGGCATTTGCTTGGGTATGCAGGTCGCATTAATGGAATTTGCTCGCAACGTTGCTGGAATGGAAGGCGCAAACTCAACGGAGTTTGTGCCAGACTGTAAGTACCCAGTGGTTGCGTTGATCACCGAATGGCGTGATGAGAACGGTGAAGTTGAAATCCGTGATGAAGCCAGCGATCTGGGCGGCACCATGCGCGTTGGCGGGCAGCAATGCCATCTGACCGAAGGCAGTCTGGTGCGTCAGATGTACGGTGAGCAGACGATTATTGAACGTCACCGTCATCGTTATGAAGTTAACAACATGCTGTTGAAACAGATTGAAGCGGCGGGATTACGGGTTGCTGGTCTTTCCGCCGACCGCAAACTGGTGGAGATTGTTGAATTACCCGATCATCCCTGGTTCGTTGCCTGCCAATTCCACCCGGAATTCACGTCAACGCCGCGAGATGGACATCCCCTGTTTGCCGGCTTTGTGAAAGCCGCTGGCGCGTACCAGAAGCGTCAGATGAAGTAAGAGTTATATCAGCAACGCGCGATCGCTATCGCGCGTTGTTCGTCTAGGGTTTTAGTTCTATCTAAAGTTTTAGTTTAACTTGTACTGAGGAAAATCTAATGTCCAAAATTGTTAAAGTCATCGGCCGTGAAATCATCGACTCACGCGGAAACCCAACTGTTGAAGCGGAAGTTCATCTGGAAGGTGGTTTTGTAGGTCTGGCTGCTGCGCCATCAGGAGCTTCTACTGGCTCTCGCGAAGCACTGGAACTGCGTGACGGTGACAAATCCCGTTTTCTGGGCAAAGGCGTAACGAAAGCTGTTGCTGCTGTTAATGGCCCGATTGCTCAGGCTGTACTGGGTAAAGACGCGAAAGATCAGGCGAACATCGACAAGATCATGATCGACCTGGATGGTACTGAGAACAAATCCCAGTTCGGTGCTAACGCCATTCTGGCCGTTTCTCTGGCAGCCGCTAAAGCAGCAGCTGCGTCAAAAGGCCTGCCGCTGTATGCTCACATCGCTGAACTGAACGGCACCCCAGGCAAATACTCTATGCCACTGCCAATGATGAACATCATCAACGGCGGCGAGCACGCGGATAACAACGTTGATATCCAAGAGTTCATGATTCAGCCTGTTGGCGCGAAAACGCTGAAAGAAGCCATCCGTATGGGTTCTGAAGTGTTCCACACCCTGGCTAAAGTTCTGAAATCCAAAGGTATGGGTACTGCTGTTGGTGACGAAGGTGGCTATGCGCCAAACCTGGGTTCCAACGCCGAAGCGCTGGCTGTTATCGCTGAAGCGGTAAAAGCAGCAGGCTACGAGCTGGGCAAAGACATCACTCTGGCGATGGACTGTGCAGCTTCTGAATTCTACAAAGACGGTAAATACGTTCTGGCTGGCGAAGGCAACAAAGCGTTCACCTCTGAAGAATTCACCCACTTCCTGGAAGATCTGACCAAACAGTACCCAATCGTCTCTATCGAAGACGGTCTGGACGAATCTGATTGGGCTGGCTTCGCTTACCAGACCAAAGTTCTGGGCGACAAAATCCAGCTGGTTGGTGACGATCTGTTCGTAACCAACACCAAGATCCTGAAAGAAGGTATCGATAAAGGTATCGCTAACTCCATCCTGATCAAATTCAACCAGATCGGTTCTCTGACCGAAACGCTGGCTGCAATTAAAATGGCGAAAGATGCAGGCTACACGGCTGTTATCTCTCACCGTTCAGGCGAAACTGAAGATGCCACCATCGCTGACCTGGCTGTAGGTACCGCAGCAGGCCAGATCAAAACGGGTTCTATGAGCCGTTCTGACCGTGTTGCTAAATACAACCAGCTGATTCGTATCGAAGAAGCGCTGGGTGATGCTGCACCGTTCAATGGCCTGAAAGAAGTTAAAGGCCAGTAATTACGCCTCTGGTGTTATCAGGTAGCGGAGAAAGCGGCCTGATACGCGCCCAGCGTGATTAACTATAAAAATCCAGAAGCGTGAAAACGTTTCTGGATTTTTTTATGACGGACATCCTTGTCCGTCACCCTGCGGGCCGTTGCTGCGCAACGTTGAAAAACGCTCCTGACGTTTTTTTATGGCGGACATCTCTGTTTGTCACCCTTCGGGCCGTTGCTACGCAACGTTGAAAAACGCTCCTGACGTTTTTTATGGCGGACATCTCTGTTTGTCATCCTTCGGGCCGTTGCTACGCAACGCGCTTATCGCCCATCTCTTTCTTTCGTTGAATAGCAGATGCTCACTTTGAGGTATCGGTTATACACCTCGTTTTTATATTTTAATTTTTAATATTCAACGTTTTATAAAATAAATCCCTCTATCACTCGCCTTATTTTCTTCCTGTCATGTCTGTATAGTATGCGGCGATATATAAAAAATTACATATCGATAATTGACATTATATTGACCAACAGGGACATAGCAGATGAAAGCCCCAAAAAAAAATAATAGAAAAAAAGCACAGTGGTTATTACCAGCATTAATGGTGGTTGTTCCACCAGTACTGAGCGCTGAACCCGCAACGAGCAACGCCAGTGAGAAGGCAAAAGCGGCTGACGTTATGATCGTCAAGGCAGAACATAGTGAGACTAATGCAAATCTGGCTGGCGCAGGCATGACGACCGATGATGTGGAGATCGGGCCGTTGGGTAAACGCTCAAGACTGGACACGCCGTATTCGACCACGACTGTAACGGAAGCCATGATTGCTAATCAGCAGGCGAAAAACGTTAACGACCTCCTGAAATACAGCGCATCCAGCCAAATGCAGGCGCGAGGCGGTATTGATGTAGGTCGTCCACAAAGTCGTGGTATGCAAGGTGACGTGCTGGCGAACAGTCGGTTGGATGGGCTAAACATTATTTCCACCACTGCCTTTCCGGTGGAAATGCTGGAGCGGCTGGATGTGATTAACAGCCTGACTGGCGCATTGTACGGACCCGCCAGCCCGTCCGGCCAATTTAACTTCACACAAAAAAGACCCACTGCGCAGACGTTGAACCGCCTTACCGTGGGCTATTCCGGTAAAGGTGCCGCGATGGGGCATGCCGATCTCGGTGGACATCTGGGGGACGAAAACCAGTTCGGCTATCGTATCAACCTGCTGCACGATGAAGGCGAAGGGAGTATCAGTAACAGCACCCTGAGACGGCAACTAGCCAGCGTGGCATTTGACTGGAATATTTCTCCCGATACGGTGTTGGAAGTCAATGCCAGCGAGTATCGCTTCAGGAAAATGGGCTATGCCGGTGGGTTTTCCTATGGGCCGACGATTCAGTTACCTAGCGCACCGGATGTGACGAAACAGGGATACGGGCAAAGTTTTTCGGGCTTGGATCTGGTAACGAAAACCGCCAGTACACGCCTGAAGCACTACTTCAACAATAACTGGTATGCCTCTGGCGGCGTAGGTTATCAAACCGCCGATCGCGGTATGCGTTCACTGTCGAATGCCATTACTAACAATCAGGGCACCGTGAGTACGTCTCTGACTCAGCCTTATACCGCCGGACGCTTTAAGGTATTGAGCAATACGCTGCAACTGAACGGTCATATCGATACGAATGGGCCTTCTCATGACGTGGTATTCAGCACTACGGGATACCAGTGGACGATCTATAACGGGCTGGGGAATAGCAAGCGCTTCCCGCTGGGAAGTAGCACCATTGATTCGCCGCGTAACTATACCGATCCCAGCGATGGGCGTTTCTATCTGGGGTCGGGCCGCTATAAATCCAGCCGTACCAGTCAGCAGGCTATCACGGCTGGCGATACCATCACGTTCAACGATCGCTGGTCGGCGATGGGTGTGGTGAGCCAAAGTTGGATCACCTCACGCAGCTTTGGCGCTGATGGTGAAGTGACTCGCGATACGGGTACTAGTCCAACGCTGTCGCTGATGTACAAACCCTTACCTAATGTGATGACCTATGTCGCCTACGCCGATTCGTTTGAGCAGGGGGATACTGCGCCGGTAAATCAATTAAATCCGGTGGTGAACGAAGGGCAAGCGCTGAAGCCTTATCGCAGTACCCAGTATGAAGCGGGGGTGAAATCGCAGTGGGATGGGCTGAATCTGAACGCGGCCATTTTCCGTCTGGAGCGTCCTTTTGCGTATGTTGCATCGGATAACGTTTTCAGAGAGCAAGGTAATCAGGTTAACACCGGTCTGGAGTTGATGGCGGATGGTGAAGTGCTTTCCGGTTTGCACCTCTATGGCAGCATGACGCTGCTGGATCCCAAGCTGAAAGATACTGCATTAGCGGCAACGCGTGATAAACGGGTGGTTGGAGTGCCGAAGTTTCAGGCCAATCTGCTGACGGAATATAGCCATCCATCAGCACCTAATCTGGTCTATATCGCGAACCTCCACTACACCGGTAAACGTGCCGCGAATGATACCAACACAACCTGGGCAGATAGCTTCGTCACGTTGGATCTCGGTACGCGCTACGGCTTTAAACTATACGATAAACCGGCGGCATTGCGCGTGTCGCTCAATAATGTCACCAATGAACGTTATTGGGCCTCAATTTTCCCCGGCAGCACGGACGGCATTAACGGCGGTGCCAACGCTTTCGTCGGTGAACCACGTGAAATTCGTGCTTCTCTGACCGTTGACTGGTGAGTGTGATGCTGAAACGTAACCTTACAACGCGGTATCGCGAGTATTTGCTCAATGCGTTAGTGCTGTTGGCGGTGAGTTTCTCCGGTGTGCATCTGGTTCAGGCGGAAACGCCTGAACCACCGCAGCGGACAATTCACTATTACGGCGATCGCACTGTAACGGTGCCCGCGACGGTTGAGCGCGTTGCCACCTCGTGGAATGCGCAAAATTCGATACTGGCTATGCTGGGCTATGGCGATCGTATTGTCGGGACGACCAAACTTGTGCGCGATATGCCACTGTTCCGCCAGTTTGTGCCGTCCATCACGCAGGCTTCGCTGGTTGCTCATAGTGGAAACATGGGAATTAACACGGAAGCGTTGATTTCTCGCCGTGCCCAGGTGTTTTTCGTGTCTGACAGCGTTCCGGTTGCTGAAGCCGAAGCGCTGAATAAGGCGGGGATCGCCATTGTGCCGCTCCACTATAACTCACTGGCAGCGATGGTCGAACGCACGCTGATTACCGGTGACGTTCTGGGGCCGGACGCATCGCGTCGGGCACAGGATTTTGCCGCCTACTATCAGGATAACGTCAGGCGAGTGACGGAAGTGATCCAGAACATTCCGTCACAGCAGCGTGTAAAGGTCTACCATGCGGTTGGCGATCCGTTAACGACATCGGGACGTCCTTCACTGAATCAGGATTGGATGGATCTGGGCGGCGCGATCAACGTGGCTGAGCCGTGGTTTAGTCGTTCTGGTGTAACAACCGCGCCCGTTTCGCTTGAGCAAATTTTTCAGGCCGATCCCGATGTGATTATTACGATGCGGGCTGGGGATGCGAAGGCGATTCGTCAGGATGCGCAGTGGCAGCAGCTACGGGCGGTAAAACAGGGGCGCGTCTACGCGAATCCGCTGGGCATGTTCTGGTGGTGTCGGGAAACGTCAGAGCAGGCGCTGCAATTTCTTTGGCTGGCAAAAACGCTGTATCCGCAGCAGATGCAGCACATTGATATGGCAAAAGAGACGCATGACTTCTATCAGCGCTTTTACGGCTTCGATTTAACCGCGCAGCAGGTAAATACTATTTTGTCTCCCCCTGAATGAGATCGATTGCTTCAGAGTAGGGCCGCATCACTAGGCTGATGCGGCCCTGCTTTTTTAGACACAGATGAATGAGGTATAGCGCGGGTTAAGCTAACTGCTTGAGAATCGCTTTAGCGACCACTTCCGAGCTGGCCGGGTTCTGACCGGTGATCAGCTTGCCGTCTTCAACGAGGTACGGTGCCCAGTCCGGGCCTTTTTCGTAAAGCCCACCGAGTTTCTTGAATTCATCTTCAATCAGGAAAGGTACGACGTCCGTCAACTGAACCGCCGCTTCTTCACCGTTGGTGAAGCCTGTCACCTTGCGGCCTTTAATCAGCGCGTCGCCATTTTCTGCTTTCACATGAATCAGTACGCCCGGCGCGTGGCAGACAAAACCGGTCGGTTTGTTGGCGCGCACAAAAGCTTCGATGAGCGCGATAGAGATCGGCGATTCTGCCAGATCCCAAAGCGGGCCGTGACCGCCGGGATAGAAAACGGCATCGAAATCCTGTTCGCTGACGGTATCCAATTTTATCGTATTCGCCAGTTCCTGCTGCGCAGCCGGGTCGGCTTTAAAGCGGTGCGTGAGTTCGGTTTGAAAATCGGCCAAATCGCTTTTCGGGTCAAGAGGCGGCTGGCCGCCAGCAGGGGAGGTGAGCACCAGCTCGGCACCTGCGTCTTTAAAGGTGTAATAAGGGGCGGCAAACTCTTCCAGCCAGAAGCCGGTTTTATTACCCGTATTGCCCAGTTTGTCGTGAGAAGTCAGTACCATTAAAATTTTCATCATTTTTCTCTCTAGGGTTGCAGGATGATCGGGTGAATAGACGCTGGTTACCCTTTCAGGGCGGCGACAATCGCGTCTTGTTTCTCATGGTAAGGCGCACGCAGTGTCAGGTTAGACGCGCCATCTTCACTTTGTATGACAATCGGTTTGGCGTGGCTGAAACGGCGGAATCCATGAACGCCGTGATACGCGCCGATGCCGGATGCGCCAACGCCGCCGAACGGAAGTGTGTCGATAGACACGTGCGTCATTACATCGTTGACGACCAGCGCGCCTGATGTCGTTCTGCTGGCGAAGCGTTGCTGCATGGCCTCATCGTTGCTGAACAGATAGGCCGCCAGCGGGCGTGGATGCGCATTGATGTAGTGAATCGGTTCCTCTGCGGCCTGATAGGTTTTGATGGGCAGCAGCGGGCCGAAAATTTCTTCCTGCATGATCGTCATCTCATCGCTTACGCCGAACACCAGATGCGGGGCAATCTTACGACTTTTAGCGTCGTAGGGCGCTTCGCCTTCTGGTGCCAGACTGACGACGGTCGCGCCTTGCTGCTCAGCCTCTTTCAGAATACGAATCAGGCGATCGTAATGCCTGTCAGCAATGATAGACGTGTAATCTGGATTCGCCTGTAACGTCGGGAAGCTTTTCTGCATAAAGGCTTTTGCGGCATCGCGGAAAGCCTGCTCCTGACCTTCGGGCAGGAGAACATAGTCCGGCGACAGGCAGATTTGTCCGGCGTTGAAGGTTTTCACCGTCAGCGTGCGTTCAACGGCTTCAGTGATATCTGCGCTGCTATCAATCACGACCGGTGATTTACCACCCAGCTCCAGTGTGACCGGCACCAGATTCTCTGCCGCCGCGCGCATCACCTGTTTCCCAACGGCGGTGCTGCCGGTGAAAACCAGATGATCGAACGGCAGTTCGCTGAATGCCTGACCGATTTCTGCATCACCCAGCACCACGGCCAATTCCAGCGGATCAAAATAGTGGGCAATCAATTCCGCCAGCAGCTCAGACGTACGCGGCGTGAGCTCTGACGGTTTCAGAATTGCGGTATTACCGGCAGCAAAAATGTCAGCCAGCGGGCCGAACGATAGGTTCACGGGGAAGTTCCACGGGCTGATCACGCCGATCACGCCCAAAGGCTGATGTTGAATCCATGCCTGCATGCCGGGAGCGGGTTCATCCACAGGTTCTGGCTGCATCCAGCGTTCAACGTTGTCGATGGCGTTCTGGAGTATTTTCAGCGTGATGCCGATGTCGGCGGCGAACGAGTGATACAGGCTGCGATGGCCGAAATCGTCACTCATAGCCTGCGCGAGCGCCGCATGGTTTTCACGGAGCAGGTTGATGCTGCGCTGTAAGCGATCTTGACGCAGTGCGGCATCGGCGGGGCCAGAGGCAATGTGAGCGCGCTTCATCGTATTCAGGATAGCTTGTAAATCCTTTTTGGATTGTTGTGTCGACATGTTTTGTCTCCTTTTCGTCGTCGAGTACCAGAGAAAACAGAAAGTTAGCCGGGGTTTCCGGGTCACTTAAGATGGGATAAAGGATACGGCAGGGGTTGATCCGCTCGCCAACAAGATTATTATTCTGGGGGTATAAATAATTTTATGGCCCATACCCGTCATACTTCAAGTTGCATGTGCGTTGGCTGCGTTCACTCACCCGAATCACTTACTTGAGTAAGCTCATCGGGATTCGCTCTCTTACCGCCTTCCTGAAACTCGAATTATTTAGGGTATAAATATCTATAGGTATCGTATGTCACTTATCCGTCTACGCACGTTTGTGGAAGTCTATCGGCAGCGCTCGATTAGCGGCGCGTCACGCGCGCTCAATCTGACCCAGCCAGCGGTGTCGCAGCATATTGCCGGACTCGAGGTGGCGGTGGGACGTCGTCTCTTTGAGCGTCAGGCAAACGGTGTAACGCCAACGTCGGCAGCGGATGATCTGGCGGCGGATCTGGGGGATAAGCTCGATGAAGCGGAAGCGGCGCTGGCTTCGGCCCGTGCGAGGTCAATGGACGTCGCGGGGACGCTGCATATCATTGGTCATGCGGATTTCATGGCCGAAGTGGTGTCGGAACAGCTATTGCCGCTGCTTGAGGCGGGTGTGCGGGTGCACATGCATACCGGCGACGGCGATTTGATTAAACAAATGCTGCTTGAAGGACATTGCGATCTGGGTATAACGGCGCACCCGGTGACGGATAAGCGGCTGAAAAGCGATCTTTTGAAGAGTGCGACATTACAGGCTGTGGCGGCACCTGCAATCGTCGAGCGTCTATTGCAGACGGGCGATTTGCCGCAGGCGCTGGCGCAGGAACCGATGCTGGCGTATGACCTTGAGTTTCCTCTGATCGATCACTGGTTGAAGAAGAACCGCATGGAGGATAAGGGACTGGTGCCTGCCGTGGTGAGTCAGGATCTGCGTGCGCTGCGTCGCGTGCTGACCAGTGGATTTGGCTGGACGGTGATGCCGGTGTATTTGTGTCAGGACCTGCTGGATGCGGGGGAGCTTGTTGTCATTCCGCCTCCCGTTGGCACAACGCAGCTGGATTACTATCTGGCCTGGGTGCCGGGTGCGCTGCGCCAGCCGCGTTTAGCCCACGCGCGGCAAACTTTCCTGTGGCGACTACAGCACGCTGAATAGCGCTATTCTCTGCTAAAAAAAGCGCCATTTTTCAAGACATCACAAGGCAACGTCCGTTGGCGACGGTGCCCTTCTTCCTGCTGAATTCCTATCTTCTATCCTGTGATCGCCATAAACGAACTGCTGGTTTCGTTCAGTTAAAATCGCTTTTTATAAAATCTTTGAAGCGGATCGCACCAATCTTCCCTGTGCTGCCAGCGTGGGGCGCGTGGTGGCAAAAGCGCAAAGGTTTTCACGATCGCCGGGCGCTACCGTATCAGCGTGACACCTTCATAATTAAAAATGTTCGGGGAAGGATGGCGATGAAAACGCGTAAGATCGGTTTGGCTAACTATTTAGCCTACGGTTCAGGGGACTTTCTTGGTGCGGGTACCACCGCGCTGACGGCCGCTTGGTTACTCTATTTTTACACTACGTTCTGTGGCTTAACGCCGATTGAGGCAACGTTTATTTTTGCGATGGCGCGCGTGCTCGATGCCGTCGTCAGCCCGCTGATGGGCTTCCTGACCGATAACTTCGGTTCAACCTGGCTGGGCAAACGCTTTGGCCGCCGTAAGTTCTTTATTCTGCTCGGTATTCCCTTCGTGTTTAGCTACAGCTTCATGTGGGTCGGGGATATGAGCTATTGGTACTATCTGCTGACGTACCTGCTGTTCGATGTCGTTTATACGATGGTGCTGGTGCCGTATGAAACGCTGGTGCCGGAAATGACCGATGACTTCAAACAGAAGACTAAGTTTTCCGGCGCACGTATCGCGCTGGCGCAGCTGTCTGCGATTTTGGCCGCGTTTCTGCCGGGCATCCTGTTAGGCTACTTTGGCAAAGACAATGCGGTGTCCTTCTTCTATTCGAGTCTGGTGTTCTCCGTTATCTGTGCGCTGGTGCTGACGCTAGTCTATTTCTTTACCTGGGAACGGCCACGCGATCAGATGTCGGAAGCGTCGCTGCGGGCGGAGAAAGAGCGCCAGTCTCTGACGTTAGGCCAAAGTCTGAAACGGCTGAACGTCGAGCTGGTTTCCACGCTGCGTATTCGTATTTTCCGTCAGCATCTCGGGATGTATCTGGGCGGGTATATCGCGCAGGACGTGTTTAACGCCGTATTCACCTACTACGTGGTCTTTGTGCTGATGCAAAGCCCGACCATGGCGTCGAACCTGATGGGAACGATGGCGATTCTGCAATTCATCGCGGTGATCGGCATGATTCCGCTGTGCATCCGCTTTGGGCCAGCTCCATCTTACCGCTTGGTCGTGTGCCTGTTTGGCGTGAGCGCGCTTTCCTACGCGGTCCTGTGGTACAGCGGCCTGCATGACACCTTCTCTCTGCTGCTGTTGATTTCTGCGCTGGCGGGCATCGGACGCGGCGGGATCAACTACGTGCCGTGGAACACCTACACTTACATTGCGGATGTGGATGAAGTGATCACCGCGCAGCGTCGCGAAGGGATCTTCGCTGGGATTATGACGCTGACTCGCAAAGCCTCTCAGGCTGGTGCGGTGATGCTGGTGGGCGTGGTGTTACAGCTCTCCGGCTTTGTGTCCGGCCAGAGCGTACAGGCACCGAGCGTTAGCCACACGATTCTGATGATTTTGAGCTTCGGCACCGTGGGCGTGCTGGCGCTGGGCTTCCTGGTTTCTCTGCGCTTTAAACTCAACCTGCAAACGCACAGCGTGCTGCGGGAAGAGACGCTGAAAATGCGTGAAGCCGGGCGTCCTGTGCCGGAGAAAATTACGCCGCAGGCGCGGGCAACGGTCGAAATGCTGGCTGGTATGCCGTATGAATCGTTGTGGGGCAACAACAATATCGGCTATCTGAACCGCCACAAAGGCGACAAGCCGGTCACGCACGCCACGCAGCCGTAACTGTATTGAACTGTTAACTGATAACTCAATTGGATGAATGACTATGACCGTATTCAGTGTAAAACATAGCCCGCTTTTACGTCAGCCGGAACGCTTCATCTCCCGTGAGGATCTGAAGGCGCTGATTTGCCGTATCACCGACAATCTGGTGAATATCGAGGATAAAACCGGTGAGTTCTTGTTACGGCTGGACGATGGTCGGGTGATTGATACCAAAGGCTGGGCGGGATGGGAATGGACGCACGGCATCGGGCTGTACGGGATTTATCAGTATTACCAGCAGACGGGCGACGAGCAGATGCGCGCCATCATCGACGACTGGTTTACCGAGCGTCTGGCGGAAGGTACGCCGACGAAGAACGTGAACACCGTATGCCCGTTCCTGACGCTGGCTTATCGTTATGAAGAAACGGGCGATGCCCGCTGGCTGCCATATCTGGAGCGCTGGGCGGAGTGGGTGATGTATGAAATGCCGCGCACGGACAAGCAGGGCTTGCAGCACATTGTTTATAACAACGAAAACCACCAGCAGATGTGGGACGACACGCTGATGATGAGCGTGCTGCCGCTGGCGAAAATTGGCAAGCTGTTAAACCGGCCTGAGTTTGTGGAAGAAGCCACATATCAGTTCCTGCTGCATGTGCAATATCTGATGGATCGCGAAAGCGGCCTGTGGTTCCACGGCTGGACGTTCGAAGGGCAGCATAACTACGCCAAAGCGCGCTGGGCACGTGGCAACAGCTGGCTGACGATCGTTATTCCTGAATTTATCGAGCTGCTGGATCTGCCGGAGAACAACGCCACGCGTCGCTTCCTGTTGCAAGTGCTGGAAAGCCAGATTGAAGCATTGGCGAAATATCAGGATGACAGCGGCCTGTGGCACACGCTGATCGACGATCCGAATTCGTACCTTGAAAGCTCGGCAACCGCCGGTTTTGCCTACGGGATCCTGAAAGCGGTGCGCAAGCGCTACGTCGACCCGAGCTACGCTGAAGTGGCGGAGAAAGCGATTCGTGGCGTGATTAATCACGTCAATAAGGATGGTGAGCTGACGCAAGTATCATTCGGCACCGCGATGGGCAACGATCTGGATTTCTATCGCAATATCGCCCTGACCTCCATGCCGTACGGTCAGGCAATGGCGATTCTGTGTCTGGCGGAATACCTGCGGGTGTATCTGTAAAGGGTTAACGTGAGCGTTGCCTCTTAGCCATATTTATTATGCTGGCTAAGGGGCATGTTTCGTGCGCGATACCGCCGCTATTCATATGCGATACCGTATACGCGCCCGACACAGGGAGGCTCAGTCGCCGCCACCCTGTGAACCCTGGCTTCCGGCTAAATTATGCCGCTGCGCGGTGCCATCGGTGTTCATGACCGCGATTCGAGCCGTCAGTGACGCGTTTACTCGCCCCATAAATGTGGCTCGCCCTTCGGGCCAGCACAAGTGCTGTTCAAAAACGTCCCTGACGTTTTTGTCCGACGCGGCACTGACTTTCGCGGCATCCATGCCGCTCACTCGGCGGTCACGCCCACCGCTGCATAATTTTTACGCTGGATAACGGCAAAAACCATAATAATTGGCAGCATTTGTGTATTAGAAATTAGTGAAGATAAGAGGGATGTTTCATTTCCCACCCGCTAGATCGATAAAATTCCCAGTGACATAGGACGCTTCATCCGATAACAGCCAGCCTATCGCTTGCGCGACCTCCATCGGGTGACCACCCCGTTTCATCGGCAGCGAATGCTTGATGCGATCGACTCTTGCCGGTTCCCCGCCGTCAGCGTGCATATCGGTATAAATAAAACCGGGGCGCACGGCGTTAACACGAATGCCCTGATCGGCGACTTCCAGAGACAAACCAATCGTTAAGGTATCGAGTGCGCCCTTTGACGCCGCATAATCAATGTATTCATGCGGTGAGCCCAGACGGGCGGCTGCGGATGACACGTTGACGATAGCGCCGCCTTTTCCGCCATGACGGAACGCCATACGCTTGACCGCTTCCCGAGCACAGAGAAAACTGCCCACCGTATTGGTCGCAAACATGTCGTTAAGTCGCCCGGCATCAAGCTGTTCAATGGTGGCTTGAGGTTTGAGTATCGCGGCGTTATTCACCAGACCCGTGAGGCAGCCAAGTTCTTTATCTGTCCGCTTAAAAAGCTCGATAACCTGCTCTTCATCAGCGATATCGACCTGAACGGCGATGGCGGTTCCACCGCTAGCGCGAATCTCTTCGAGGAGGCTATTCGCACTCTCCTGCTGGGTGCGGTAGCCGATACAAATCTTGTGACCTTTTCCTGCCAGATAGCTCGCGGTTGCGCGGCCAATGCCGCGGGAACCGCCAGTAATTAACGTAATGAATTCCATTTTGCCCCTTAGTTTTTTAGCCCCGCCATACTGTAATTCGCTGGGAGCCAGCGATAGCCGTTTGGTTTACCGTTAGCATCATACACGGCTTTAACCTGGCCTAAACCGGGGAAGGAAATGTGTGCCGCCCCAATCCATTCATTATTGCGTGCGGCCTCTGCCAGAATCTGTAAACGCGCTTCTGCGGCTTCATCCATATTGCGATCGAAGTCGATCGTGGTCAGGGGGCGAGGAAATTGTACGGCTTCGGCATGGATCGTATCGCCCCAGAGCGTCAGTTTTTGACCGTCACTTTCGATCTGATAAAGGCTGTGCCCCGGCGTATGTCCCGGTGCTGGCACGGCGGTAATGCCAGGGAAAAGCCGCTGTTTACCTGCGAAGGTTTTCAGCCGGTTGGCGGCAAGCACGGGTTGCAATGAATCTTCAGACTGCCCGAACGTGTGTTTCTCGCTATCCCGCACATGGTCGCTGTTAGCTGGGTTGAGCCAGAAATCCGCATCCTTCTGGTTAACATAAACGGTGGCATTAGGGAAAACCAACTTGCCATCACGCGAGACGCCGCCGGAATGGTCGGCATGAATATGGGTCAGCAGAACGGTATCGATCTTCTCGGGCGGATAGCCAGCTGCGCGCAGGTTGTCGGGGAGTTTTCCACCCAGTTTACCGAATAGTGGCCCAGCCCCCGTGTCTACCAATATCAGCTGTTTACCCGTATTAATGAGATACGCATTAATGGAGGTTTCAGCCTGTGGCTGGAGATTCTTTTGCGCCAGTAGATGTAGCATTTCCTCATGGGAAATATGGGTGAGCAGCTTATCCAATGGAATAGTGACCGTGCCGTCAGAAAGGGCAGTAATTTCAAACTGGCCTAGCATCATCCGGTAATAACCCGGTGCCTGCGTTCTTTGTTGAGGCACCGATTCTGCCTTGGCTAAAAGGGGCGTTCCCGCCAGTAAAACGACCGATAATAACGTTTGTTTCAGAAGATTCATTTTCATCACACACTCTTGGAAGGTGATCCTGCTTGTCAGGGACTGGAACGATTATTCTGCTGGCGGTACTATTGTTCAAATTGATTAATTTGATACTGCCTATCATGGAAAATGATTTTCGCGGCGTGGATTTAAATCTGTTGGTGACATTTCTGGTGTTGTATCGTGAGAAAAGCGTCTCTGCGGCGGCGGATAAGCTGCATTTAGGGCAGCCCGCCGTGAGTGGTGCGCTGGCACGTTTACGTACCCTGTTTGACGATCCGCTTTTTATCCGTACGGGACAGGTTATGCGCCCGACGGCGCGTGCGGATTATCTGGCGGCCCAGCTATATCCCGCTTTTGGACACTTGCAGTCGGTTCTGGGCGAACCCGAGAAGTTTGATCCGCTAACCGATTCACGCGTGATCACGCTGGGAATGACCGATTGGGTGGAAATATGGCTAATGCCGTTGCTGCTGAAACGGCTCAAAGCGAAGGCACCCAATTTGCGCATCAACCTTGTTGCCACCGATCCGTTTTTGGATGTGGCTCGGCTGGAAAATGACAGCGTCGATCTGGTGATTTCTGTTGCCAGCGCACAGGCAGGCTGGCTGAAGCAGCGTGCCTTGCTAACGTCAGGATTCAGAGTACTTTGGCATCCGCAGCAGCTTGATCTGCCGCGTCCTCTTCCTTTGGCCGTATACAGCCAGCAGCGCCATTTATTGGTGACCTACCGTGAACGTGCACATGGCATCGTGGACGACATGTTGGAAAAACAGGGCATGACGCGGACGATTCATTACACCACGCCACATTTCTCCGCTCTGCCGGGAATATTGCAGCAAACGCCGTCAATCGCTACCGTGCCGGAAAAGCTGGCGACGCAGTGGTGTCAGTATTATGGCTTGATCGATAGCCCCGTGCCGCTTGCGTTACCGACCTATACGCTCTCGGCGCTCTGGCATGCCAGACAGGACAGTAATCCGGCGATAACGTGGCTGTATGGGCAAATTGCTGAGGTGGTGGCAGAGCAGGGGACGGAACCGCCCCCTGCTTGAGTGACGACAAGAAGATTATTGCGATAATCCTGCCACACTGTAATTCGCTGGAAGCCAGCGATAGCCGTTGGTGGTGCCGTTGCGTTCCAGACGCGTGCCAACGTGGCCGATGCCGGGGAAGGGCAGGTGAGCGCCTGCAACCCAGTAACCCTGGCTGGCGGCGTCGGCCAGCGCTTTATTACGGGATTCCGTCGCCTGATCCATATTTGAGTCAAAGCTGATGGTGGTGGCCGGTAAGCTCATTTGCACGGCTTCCGCATGAATGATGTCTCCCCACGCCAGCAGTTTTTTACCTTCGCTCTCGATCAGAAAAGACGTGTGCCCCGGCGTATGTCCCGGGCTCGGAATCGCGGTGATGCCGGGTAACAAGACGGCCTGCTGAGCTGGGAACGTTTTCAGCTTGTTCTCTTTGCGAATAGCATCAAAGGTACTTTGCACGCGTTGGAACGCGGACTTTCTGTTCTCTGGCGCGTTCTTCAGGTTATCCGGGCTGAGCCAGAAGTCGGTTTCTGGCTGGCTGACATACACGGTGGCATTCGGGTAGCTGAGTTTCTTGTCCTGCACCAGACCGCCAAAATGGTCGCCGTGCAGGTGAGTCATCAATACGGTATCGACCTGTTCAGGTTTGTAGCCCGCCGCAATCAGATTCGGCAGCACTTTTCCGACCGTCGGGTTGCTCTGCTTGCCGTTGCCCGTGTCTATCAAAATCAGGTGTTTGCCGGTATTGACCAAATAGGCGTTGATAGAGGTTTCCACCTGCGGCGTCAGCGATTTCTCTGCCAGCAGTTCGGTGATTTTTTCCGGTGGAGTGCGCTGTAACAGTTTATCCATTGGCATGGTATTGGTGCCGTCAGACAGCGCGGTAATTTCAAACTGGCCCAGCATCATGCGGTAATAGCCCGGCTGAGTTTTAATCTGAGCGATATCCTGCGCCTGAACAAATGCAGGCACAAAGGCGCTCGAGATGAGTAATAGGGCTAGAGGTTTCAATAACTTCATTGATTCTTATCCTTGTTAATAATGAAACGTATGAAAGCAGGTGAAGTTGTAACAACAGATTGATTATTGACGCAGGGGCCAAATTACTCAACTGTCCTGACTTTGGCGTGTTCCCGCCAGATTTGTCACGACGTTTCCGCTGTCCTGCAACGCGAATGATTTAGGGTATACTGCATTTTTAAGTGAGAGAGACAGTGAAAACCATGCAGTACCCGATTAATGAAATGTTCCAGACGTTACAGGGTGAAGGCTATTTTACCGGTGTGCCGGCGGTGTTTGTACGCCTGCAAGGCTGCCCGGTCGGTTGTAGCTGGTGCGATACCAAACATACCTGGGACAAACTGGCAGAGCGGGAAACCTCATTGGATCAGGTGCTGGTAAAAACGGAAGAAAGCGATGCCTGGGGCGCGGCGAGTGCGGACGACATTCTGGCGCTGATGGTGCAGCAAGGCTACACGGCACGCCACATTGTGATCACCGGCGGTGAACCCTGCATCCACGATTTAGCACCGCTAACGCTACAGTTGGAAAAGCAGGGTTTCAGTTGCCAGATCGAAACCAGCGGCACGCATGACGTGCGCTGTTCGCCCAAAACCTGGGTGACGGTATCGCCGAAGGTGAATATGCGTGGCGGTATGAAAGTGCTCGATCAGGCGCTGCAACGGGCGGATGAGATCAAACACCCAGTGGCGCGTGAGCGTGACATTGAGGCGTTAGATGCATTACTGGCGCGGCTTGATGATGATAAGCCGCGGATTGTGGCGCTACAGCCGATCAGCCAGAAAGACGATGCGACCAAACTGTGTATCGAGACTTGTATCGCCCGCAACTGGCGGCTGTCTATGCAGACACATAAGTACCTGAATATCGCCTGATATTCATTTACTGATAATAGCGACCGATCGTAGCGGCGTGAGAGAGGAATGCTCACGCCAGACTACAGCACCACCACTTCTTTGTTACTCGCCTTTATAGACGCAGCCGGCGGTGCAGGTTTCTTTCACCATCACGGCGCTGAGCAGCGGTAATGTCGGTTTCAACTGGTGCCAGATCCAGTGCGCCAGCACTTCGCTGGTCGGGTTTTCCAGACCGGGGATCTCATTCAGATAGTGATGATCCAACTGTTCCCACGTAGGTTTGAACGCGGCTTTCAGCTCAGAGAAATCCATCACCCAGCCGGTATACGGATCCACTTCACCGGTAATTTCCAGTCTCACCATGAAAGAGTGCCCATGCAGCCGCCCGCATTTGTGGCCGTCTGGTACGTGGGGCAGATGATGCGCGGCTTCAAACTGAAAATCTTTAAATAGCGTAGTGACCATAGCGATGTTCCCGGTTTCGTTCTGAAAAAGGGGCTTTCAGAACATAGTATGCAAAAAACCGTCGCATACTACCCGAAAGTGCTTATTCTTCCAACTCCACGATTGTCATGTGATGCCAGCCTGATGGCAGCGGATCGGGGCGGTGGATCGTCATGTGGCTGGTGGTCAGGTTCACAACGCCACGGGCAAATAGCGCGGGCATGCCGCCTGGGTAATGGTCGACACCGAAGGCACGGCCTGTCGCTGGATCGACCCGATACGCATTGTCCAGCCCCATACCCGTCGGGCGCTCTGGGTTACAAGGGGGACGCACATCGTACATGCCCTGTTCCGGTGAGTCGCTCTGCCGCTGTTCGAGATGCACGGCATGGAAATGGATATCCCGAATGTAGCCTGCGGGCGTGCTGTGCAGGTTAATCGCTCCCTCGCTGATCCCTGCGATCTGAGAAAATTGCACTGCCTCGATCCGGCCTGGTTCGATGGCGGGATCGCGATAGCGCACGGAGATAAAGATCGGATCGGCTTTGCCCCAATGGCAGGGATGTGCAGCAACGCACTGGAACGTGATGTTGCTGAACTGTAGACGTCGGAACGCGCCACCATCGCGCGAGATCAGGCCGATCGCGCGGTTAGTATCGTAAATGGCGCAGTTGCTGACGGAAATATCTTCGATGTCGGCAAAGGTTTCGGTACCGATCTTCAGAGCGCAGCTCTTGGATCGCAGTAGGCAATTGCTGATGACGACCTGCTGCACCTTACGCTGTAGATGGGGCGGCTTATGGGTGGTTTTGATGCACAGCGCATCGTCGGCGGCGCTCAGCGAGCAGTTGCTGATTTGCACCTGCTGGCAGCTATCAAGATCCAGCGCGTCGGTATTCGCCATGCTCAGATCGTTATCAATCGTCAGCCGTTCGACGATGATTTGGCGACAGCTGACCAGATGCACGGTCCACATCGGAGCATGTTCAATCGTAAAATCGCACAGGCGGACGTGTTCGCAATCCTCAAAGACCACAATGCGCGGGCGATGCTGTGCAGGCAGGCGATAGCCTTGATCGTCGGGTTCCGCAGAGAAATAGGCGTCGGCATTTCCCATGATCTTACCCTGACCGCAGATCGTGATATTGCGTTGTTGGTAGGCATAAAGAAATGCACGGTGCGACAGCTCGGCCATGCTGATCGTCGTGGCCTGCGCAAACTGTTCATAGTCACCGCTGACGATGAGCTCAGCGCCTGCCTCCAATTGCAGACAAAAATTGGAAGGCAGCAGCAATCCTCCTAACAGATAGCGCCCCGGTTCCACCGTCAGGGTGCCGCCACCCTGTGCCGCAATCCGATCGATTGCCTGCTGAAAGATGGCAGTATCCGGCGTGATACCGTCGGCGGCGGGGGAGTATGACTGAATAGAGTGCTTCATCGCTTTATCCTATCTGATCGAGCCTGCTCCGATTGCAGCACGTTTGCTGGCCTTTAGCTGTGGCTGTCGTGATCAAATCTGCGCAGGTTGGAGCGGGCTTCACAGCGCACGGTGCGTGGCGTAAGAGAATGTGAAAGGCATAACGAAGAGGACGATGTGGCGCGTTATGCCGTGTGTGTTTCATCACGCTTTTGCGCCGTTTTCCCGCTTTTTCTGCGCGCGCGGCGTGATTTTGTTGTTTTTGTGTTTCTTATTTGTGAATCAAATCTCTTTTTGGTGTGGTGCGGCGGTTAATGATGTGAGGCACCCCCCTGCCACATCACATCGGGCTCGCACCGCGTGGTTGAAACGCCCGCTAACGCGGTGCAGTCATCAGCATTTCTTCCGTCAGCCCCGCAAATCACGCGTTTTCCCGCCGTGATGACTAGCGCGATAAAAAGGGTTCTGCCTATCTTGTCAGGGTCGAGAAATGGTTTGATTCACGGCTATGTACCTACCTGCTTTCTCATCTATATCGCCACACCAGTACGCCAGACACACGCACAAACACAAACACAATAATAATGTCGTTGGGGGAAAAATGAGATTACCTGGACTGATTGTCATCGCCTTCTCTGCGCTCTGTTCGTTCGCGCAGGCCGCTGAACCTGTGGAATTACGCCTCTCCTGGTGGGGAGGAAACAGCCGCCATCAGGCGACCTTGACGGCGCTGGAAGCGTTTCAGAAAAAGTATCCGAACATCAGCGTGAGACCAGAATATACCGGTTGGGACGGGCACCTATCCCGCCTGACGACGCAGATTGCCAGCGGTGAAGAACCGGATGTGCTTCAGGTAAACTGGAACTGGCTGCCGATTTTTTCCAAGACGGGCACCGGATTTTATGACCTGAATAAGCTGACTGATACGCTGAAATTACAGGATTTCCCCGAAGATGCGTTGAAACCCGCGACAATCGACGGCAAGGTGAACGCGATTTCCACCTCGCTGAATGCGCTGGTGATGTACTACAACACGGAAACCTGGAAGAAGGCCGGGCTGCCGTATCCTACCACCTGGGATGAGCTGTTCCATGCGGGCAAGGTGTTTAAAGAGAAGCTGGGTGATAACTATTTCCCTATCGCCTCGCCTGCGCAGGACAGCGGTGAAGGTGTGCTGGAGTTGATCAACTATTACATGACGCAGAAATACCAGATCGGCATGATCGATGAAAAGAACAAGCGCTTTAACTACAGCGAGGCGCAGTGGATCGAGGCGTTTCGCTTCTATAAACGTTTGATCGACGAACATGTGATGCCGTCTTCGAAGTATTACAACGCGTTTGGTAAAGTCGGCATGTATGAAACACGTCCCTGGATTAATGGGGAATATGGTGGGGCACACCTGTGGATTTCGGTCGTGAAGAAGTACGCCGATCCGCTGGCGGCACCGGGTAAGCTCGAATTAGGGCCTTACATCATGACGCCGGGATCGGATAACTCCGGGCAGTTCTTCAAACCGTCGATGTTGTTTGCCATCAGCAAGAATACCAAGCACCCAAAAGAAGCGGCGCTGTTGCTGAATTATCTGATGAACGATCCTGAAGGTGCGCTGCTGATGGGTACCGAGCGTGGCATTCCGCTCAGCCGTATCGCCAGACAAACGCTGGAAGAAAAGCAGAAGCTGGATACAAAGGATCTGTCGGTTGCCGGATTATCGCTGGCGCTGCAAAAACCGATGCAAACGCCTGTTTCCTCGTATCTTGAAGATCCGCAGCTTGCCAGCCTGATCCTGCAAACCATCGAACAGCTCGACTATGGCAAGAAGAGCGTGGAAGAATCGGCGAAAAACTTCAGCAGTTCAGGTGAGCGCATTCTGAAACGGGTGGTTCGCTAGATCGTTACTGATTAAGATCGTTATTGATTAAGGTAGGGTGCCGGTGCGTTACGTGAGTTCAGCCAACTGCTGTTGCAGGCTATCGGCTAACGCGCGTGGACGCCCGGCATCAAACATCACATGCAGGCTCACCGGATAATCCCGGTGTTGCAGGCAGAAATCCTCCATCTCATGCCCAATCCCGTACAGCGCCTGAATATTGGTTTTGGCGATTTCCCGCAACGTCCAGTTGTTCTCCACCTGTTTGCAGTAGTGCAGCGTAAAGAAGGCTTTCTGCGCGTGAACAAAGGCGCGGCAATACAGCGTCAGACCGCGCCATTCCTGCTGCCAGCGCACGCTAAGCGCTTCTGGCATCGTGTGTTCGCGGGAGAATTGCAGTGCGGCCTGCTGGCACTGTTCCGCCAACTGCCAGGCGGCATCTTTCTCTTTCGCAATGTGATAGAGATTCTGCGAAGCCAGCTCCGCATGCTGCGGATCGAACGTAATATCCTGACCGGAACCCGGCAGCCAGTGGTTACGGTTGAGCTGGCCGTACAGGCTCCAGATCGCCTGACCAAAGCTGGTCGGCAGCAGGCTGTGACGGTGGAAAACGTGGTGGCGCGCATACAGCGATAGGGAAATGGCCTGATGAGCCTGATCCAACAAGGCGAGCATCGCATGCAGCACGGTATCGTCCGGCTGCCATTGGTAGCGCGTCATTAACCACTGTGCAAACAGCGTGCTTTCGTTTGCCGCTGCGGTCTGGTTAGTCAACAGTCGGGAACAGGCAAACAGCGTAAATTCGCTGAGCGTGCCGATCACGCTGTGATTATCTACGCCTTCCCAACTGATGCGGCACAGGGCGCTGACAATCGCGGGATTTTTCTCCCGGCACCACAACAGTCTTCCTTGAACTTCGGTGTAGCGCAGGAAGGGGAGATTGCCCCAGCCGACCTCTTCGCCTGCCAGATCAAGCTCAACCCAGACTTCACGCCCGTTGATGTCCAGCAGCGCCGGATTATTGGGAAACTCAGGCCAGAAGCGTTCCGGCGTGACTTTGATGGCGACAGAGACGGATTCCGGCAGCGTGCGAATGGCGTTCAGGACATTACCGATATCCTGATGGCTGGCGGGAAACGCACGCAATACCAGATGGCGCTGGTGATAGTGCATCACGCGTGCGACGGCGGAGAATAAGCGGTGATAGATCTGCTCGCTGTCGGCGTTGGTCGGCCAGTGCGTGGTAACGGGAACGACGCCGTTGATCGCATCGCCGGAAGGGGCGGAAAAGCGCAGCAGGCTATCACTGTTGGAGATCGCCAGCAGCAGGCCGCTCAGACGTGGAATTTGCTGCATCAGCAGTTCGACTTTGGCGGCAAGGTAGTCGCACCAAAAATCGGTATCCATACGGAGGCTATGTGTGTCGTCCAGCAATTCCGGGTGATGAAGTAGTAGATCTGTGGGAAACGACAGCTCTTTGCATTGCAGATACAGCGCCAGCCCCTGTTCACGGCAGTGCGCCGCGACCTGATTCAGATAAACACAGCGTGAACGCTGCTGGCTGCTGATGCGATCGTCAAAACGCGCGTTATTGTAGGCTTCCGGCGTCACCAGTTTGTCCAGCAAATCCGCTGCGCCCAGCACCAGCGTAGTAAAGCCGTGCTCACGGGCGTAATCGACGACCGAGATGACCTGCTGCCAGTGCCAAATATCCTGCGTATTGAGTTCCAGCGCGCGTCGTTGCCACATCGTTTTTCTCCCGTTGCCACTGGCGTGAGTATCGCATTGATGTGCTATCGCAAAGGATAAATTCCTGAAGCGAACGCCAGAAATGTGAGCCTGTTCGCTAATGTCGATCGTCTAAGGCGTTGTTGGCGAGGGAGTTATTGTGGTTGTGGGTATGACGGACAGATTATGATGCGTTAACCTGCTATGGGCAGGGCTGCCGATGTTAAGGGCGCCAGCTAAAAACCTTCCAGTAGCCTTAATTGGCTGAATGTTAACGGACGATAGAAGATATATCCTTGAATACCAATAGGATGGTATTTGTTTAATCGATTCAAATCGGTCGCTTTCTCAACGCCCTCACAGATGATATTGACCCCAAGAGGAATGAGTTTATTCAATAAGGCTTTTAGCTTTTGTGATTTTGTCTCTTCTTTACCGATGCCATCGATAATGGAACGATCGATTTTTATGGTATCGAAGTCAAACAAACTGAGGCTGTCTATCTGTAGATTTCCTGCGCCGAAGTCATCTAATGAAATCATAAAACCATATTTTTTTGCCTGGTTTAAAAAAGGTATTCCATCAATAAGCTGTTGTCGGGTGGTTTTTTCACTGATCTCTATTTCTATATTCTGCGGGCTAACATTATGCATTAAGCATTTTTGATATAAGCTTTCCAGATAGAGGACGTTATTAAAAAGTAAATGCGACAGGTTGAATGATATTGTCATGCTACTTTTGTTTTTTATTACCTGACAGACCACATCAAACATAAAGTCTGTCACTTTATCGATTGCTTTACACTCCTCAATTTTATCTATGGTCTGCTGAGTCGATGTTAAAACGCCTTCTGAGTTATAAAACCTGGCGAGGGCTTCATAGCGGAATATTTTATTTTGAGGGAGATGGATAATAGGCTGAAACTCTGCGGTCAGCCTAAGAATTTTTCCATCGATATTCAATGTTGTTGTATTCATTTTACTGATTACTCACCCTCTCCATAGAAATAGCAATTCCGTAACATTGCTCGTTTGGATTCTACACAGTAATTTGGAATATTTGGAAATTGTTTTAAACGATCATTAATTTCCATTTGATAGCTTTTGACTATTGAATAAAAACTAATGATCGTTTAAATCTATGTGGTTGTTGGGTTTTAATTCCATTTATGTGTGATTTATTGGTGTTAAGTGTCGTTATTTTTGTTTTAATCGGTATTTACATTCAATTTGATTAAATTAAAATCTATTTGATCCGTGTGTGCGACCGTTGTGAGTTCATGTCATCCTTGTTAGGATGATAAACGATGTTAAGATCGTCGTTTCGTAATGATATCGGGGTGAGAAGCAATAAGGAATTTATCCTGATTGATATTTTACTCAGTCAGAATAGGCATTTTCTAAAGCCGTTAATCCCACGTAAGAATTCATTTTTCTTAAAAAAGAGAAATCCTTTTGGGGTTTTTGGGTATATCACCATCGCGTTAATAGGTAGATATTATAGTGGAACATTTTTCTCCTCCGCCCGCTAAAGTGATTAGCACATTGCTGAAACATACCTATGTGATGTCTATCTATGCCAAAGATATGTTATATGCATTGAAGGCAGACGTCGTAGAACTGAATCTGGATAAAAGCCGTATCGTGTTGGACGTGGAATATTCTGGCTCGGATATCGACAGATATCTTGCCGATGGTGGTTTGAATTTCGATCTAGAGGCGCTTAAAGGCACGGATAACATCGAACGAGAAACCTACAGTCTTTGTAATATTCCAACCCAGTTATTCAAAACGGACAGTATGTTTTATCGTCTGGAGTGTTGCTTGCCAGAATCTGTTTTTGTCACTGAAAACAGGGGCGCGATTCGTATTCCCTTTATTCTTGGCATGCAGGCTCGTGCTCGCATTGAAGTTTATCTACACACGCTTAATGTGCCCGGAACCCTGCGTAATTTATCGACCGGTGGATGTATGGTCGAAATCGATCTGGTTGAGAGTATTGCGATTGAAGTAGGTCAGGATATCCCCGGTATTACGCTTGAATTCCCTAACGGAGAAAGCTTTTATGCCGAGGGGAAAATTCGCCATATACGCCCCTTTGGGAATAATGGCTATGCGGCCGTCGGTATCCAATTTATCAACTTGTCCTCATCCCAGTCTGAGGCCTTGCTTCACTACACAAACGAGTCGGAAAGAGAGGCCGCATACCGAACCGGCATGACTGGCAGCATGGTGTATTCGTCTCCGTTGTTCATTCCGGGCACTAAGGAGAAAAATCTGTTGCTGCGAGAAAGCCAGGAGCGGGAGAAACGTACCCGTCAGACGCCGATGGAACGCGGCGTCATGGAGGTTGCCCATCGGCTTCAGATTGGGCTGATGTACATCAAAACACGCAATCAACTGCCCGTTGAGATTTTTTATGACTGTGTCGATACCTTGCTGTATATGGTCAAAAAAGATCGAAAGGCTTTTCTGTATGCGCTGTCGTTCCTACGCGATGAGGCTGATTGGGTCAGGCATGCGGTGCAGGTTGCTGGCAGATTGGCCGACATGCTGTTAATTGCCGATCCACACGATCCCCATGTGCGTGAGGCGGTGTTAGGCGCGTTACTCCACACGATGGGCAAGCCGCTGCTGGTTAACGCCCGTCTGCCGTCGCTCAAGGTCAATATGAATCCGGCGCAAAAAGCGATCCTTAGTGGTCATGTGGCGGAGCTGTGCGCGAAGTTACGTGAACTAGGCTGGGTGATGACCCCTACCTGTCGCGATGTGATTGAGAATGCTAACGAGCGTTTGGACGGCAGCGGCTATCCGCAAGGCAAACGCGCCGATCAATTATCGACGTTAGTCCGATTGGTCTCTGTGATTAAGGCGATTAATAAGCTCAGGCATGCGCGTAATGGTGTTTCTCCCCGCACGCCATTGGCTGTCTATCGCAAAATCTATGAGGCTAACGCGGCCTATGATAAGGCCGTGCTGGTCAAATACGTGCAGATTTATGGCCTCTACCCCATCGGCAGTCTGGCGAAATATTCGGGAGGCTTCCTCGGGTGGGTGATGGATATTGATAAAAAGGGTAAGCCTATCATGGTGCATCTCATCAAAAACCTGCGTTTTCCGGATACCAATATCAGCAGTGTCGTTTCTAATGGCGACTTGCAGCAGGTCGGTAAGCTCGAAAATATCGTTCATCCTGACGATTTCGGCATGAAGGTCCTGAAAATTTAGCGAGTACCGTCTGCATAGAGGGCTGCATGGCAGCCCTTATTCCTTATCACATCCTACCGATATTTCTCTCGCAACAGGCATGAAGCGCATGTGCTATCAGGCATAACACTTTAAGCAATAAGGACTATCAGAAAAACCATTTAGTCATTTTGGTTATTTAATATTTCCATCATTTCTTTAATTGTTAAGATGCAGATCGTTACCCTTATCCTCCATCCATCTTTTTATTGCATGTTTTTGTATTAGCGTCGTTGGCTAACAGCACAGGCACAAGGAAACAGAAATCACAATGACTACTCCGGTTTCCCCCACTTCATTGCTTCCGTTGAGTGTGGAGCAATTAACGCGTTTACAGGCGGCAACCGGTGATTTCTCATCGACGCAGCTAGCCTGGCTATCCGGCTATTTCTGGGGTTTAGTTCAGCAGCCAGGGAATGTGCAGCCGGGGGCGATCGCTGCCACGGCAACGACAGCATCCGCAGTCACGGTGTCGGTACAAACGATTACGCTGATTTCCGCCTCACAGACCGGCAATGCACGTCGGGTGGCGGAACAGCTGCGTGACGATCTGCTGGCAGCCAAGCTGTCCGTCAATCTGGTCAATGCGGGTGATTACAAATTCAAGCAAATCGGGCAGGAAAAGCTGCTGCTGATCGTGGCCTCGACGCAGGGGGAAGGGGAGCCGCCGGAAGAAGCCGTCGCGCTGCACAAGTTCCTGCTGTCCAAAAAAGCCCCAGAGATGAAAGACACCGCGTTTGCCGTGTTTGGTCTGGGCGATACTTCTTACGAATTCTTCAGCAAGGCGGGTAAGGATTTCGATAGCCGTCTGGCTGAGCTAGGTGCGGAACGCCTGCTGGATCGCGTTGATGCCGATGTCGATTATCAGGGGCTTGCCGAACAGTGGCGACGCCAACTGGTGGACATTTTACAGGCGCGGGTGCCAGTTCAGGGGGACGCCGTCGCGCAGATTGCCGCTCAGGGCGCACTGGATGAAATTACCAGCAGCCCGTACAGCAAAACTTCACCGCTGCATGCCACGTTTGCCGTCAATCAGAAAGTGACCGGGCGTAACTCCGAAAAGGATGTTCGCCATATCGAGATCGATCTGGGCGATTCTGGTTTGCGTTACCAGCCGGGAGATGCGTTGGGTGTGTGGTTCGATAACGATCCCGCGCTGGTTCAGGAATTGCTGGAACTACTGTGGCTGAAAGGCGATGAGTCTGTCAGCGTTGACGGCAAGACGCTGCCACTATCGCAGGCGTTGAAAAGCCACTTTGAGCTGACGCAGAACACGGCACCGATTGTCGAAAAATACGCAGCACTGTCGCGTAATGAAACGCTGCTGTCGCTGTTGGCCGATAAGCCTGCGCTTCAACAGTTCGCACAGCGGACGCCGCTGGTTGATATGGTGCGACAAGCGCCGACTGAACTGACGGCGGAGCAACTGCTGGGTCTGCTGCGTCCGCTGACGCCGCGTCTTTACTCTATTGCCTCCTCGCAGGCGGAAGCCGAAAGTGAAGTGCACATCACCGTTGGCGTGGTGCGCTACGAATACGAAGGCCGCGTGCGTGCCGGTGGCGCATCCAGCTATCTGGCCGACAGGCTGAGCGAAGACGACGAAATCCGCGTCTTCATCGAACATAACGATAACTTCCGTCTGCCTGCGAATTCCGACGCACCGGTCATCATGATTGGGCCGGGCACCGGCATTGCGCCGTTCCGTGCGTTTATGCAGCAGCGTGATGCCGAAGGAGCAGAAGGGAAAAACTGGCTGTTCTTTGGTAACCCGCACTTTACGGAAGATTTTCTGTATCAGGTTGAATGGCAGCGCTACGTCAAAGATGGCCTGCTGACCAACATCGACCTGGCTTGGTCACGCGATCAGGCGAACAAGGTCTATGTGCAGGACAAACTGCGAGAAAAAGGCGCGGAAATCTGGCGCTGGATTCAGGACGGTGCACACTTGTACGTGTGTGGTGATGCCAATCGTATGGCAAAAGACGTCGAGCGAGCACTGCTGGATGTGATAGTTGAGCATGGCGGCATGGACAGTGAACAGGCCGATGAGTTTTTAAGCGATCTGCGCCTTGAGCGCCGTTATCAGCGAGATGTGTACTAATGAGTGAAAAATACGTTTTCAGTGAAAAACACCCCGGCCCCTTAGTGGTAGAAGGGAAACTCGCTGACGCAGAGCGCATGAAGACAGAAAGTAACTTTCTGCGCGGCACGATTGCTGAAGACCTGAACGATGGTCTGACCGGTGGCTTTAAGGGCGATAACTTTCTGCTGATCCGTTTCCACGGTATGTATCAGCAGGATGACCGCGATATTCGCGCCGAACGTGCCGAGCAGAAGCTGGAGCCGCGCCATGCGATGCTGCTGCGCTGCCGTCTGCCCGGTGGCGTGATGACGCCAGAGCAGTGGCTGCGGATCGACAAATTTGCGACTGAAAATACGATCTACGGCAGCATTCGTATCACGAACCGTCAGACGTTCCAGTATCACGGCATTCTCAAATCGAACGTGAAACCGGTACACCAGATGCTGAATAGCATCGGGCTGGATGCGCTGGCGACGGCGAATGATATGAACCGCAACGTGCTGTGTACGTCTAACCCGATCGAGTCCGAACTGCATCAGCAGGCGTATGAGTGGGCGAAAAAGATTTCTGAGCATCTGCTGCCGCGCACGCGCGCCTATGCTGAGATCTGGATGGATCAGGAAAAAGTGGCAACGACGGATGAAGAGCCGATTTTAGGTTCAACGTATCTGCCGCGTAAGTTCAAAACCACGGTCGTGATCCCGCCGCAGAATGATATCGATCTGCATGCGAACGATCTCAACTTCGTTGCAATTGCCGATAACGGCCGTCTGGTGGGCTTCAACGTGCTGGTGGGCGGTGGGCTTTCTATTGCGCACGGCGATAAAGAAACCTATCCGCGTACCGCCAGTGAACTGGGCTACATTTCCATTGAGCATACGCTGGCCATCGCGGAAGCGGTGGTGACCACGCAGCGCGATTGGGGTAACCGGACCAACCGTAAAAACGCGAAAACCAAATACACGCTGGAGCGTGTGGGCGTAGACAACTTCAAGCAGGAAGTGGAAGCGCGTGCCGGTGTGAAATTTGAAGCGGTGCGCCCTTATGAATTCACTGGACGTGGCGATCGCATTGGCTGGGTAAAAGGCATCGACAATAAATGGCATCTGACGCTGTTTATCGAAAACGGTCGTGTTCTGGATTATCCGGGGCGTCCGCTGAAAACCGGTCTGGCGGAAATTGCCAAGATCCACAAAGGGGATTTCCGGTTAACGGCGAACCAGAATTTGATCATCGCGGGCGTTCCTGCGCGTAGCAAAGCGAAAATTGATGCGCTGGCACGTGAGCACGGCCTGATTGATGACGGCGTCAGCGAGCAGCGTAAGAATTCGATGGCCTGTGTGTCATTCCCGACCTGTCCACTGGCAATGGCGGAAGCCGAGCGTTTCCTGCCGGAGTTCGTCACGAAAGTGGAAGGCATCATGCAGCAGCACGGCGTGGGCGATGAACATATCGTTCTGCGTGTGACGGGCTGCCCGAACGGCTGCGGCCGTGCGATGCTGGCAGAAATCGGCCTGGTGGGTAAAGCGATGGGGCGTTATAACGTGCACCTTGGCGGGAATCGCGAGGGGACACGCATTCCCCGTATGTATCGCGAAAATATTAATGAAACCGAGATCCTCGCGGAAATCGATCGGCTTATCGGGCTGTGGGCGCAAGATCGCCAGCCGAATGAAGGCTTCGGTGATTTCGTGATTCGTACCAACATCATTAAACCGGTGCTGGATCCCGCTCGCGATTTTTATGACTGACAGGAGAGTCTGATGGCCGAATTTAATCTTGAGGCGCTCAACGCGTTACCGAAAGCGGAACAGACAGCTGAGTTGGCTACGGTGAACAGTCAGCTTGAATCGCTGTCTGCGCAGGAAAGAGTGAGCTGGGCGCTGGAGAATCTGCCGGGCGACTATGTTTTGTCGTCCAGCTTCGGCATTCAGGCGGCGGTATCGCTGCATCTGGTGACGCAACAGCGGCCGGATATTCCGGTTATCCTCACGGATACGGGCTATCTGTTTCCTGAAACCTATCAGTTTATTGATGCGCTGACAGAGCAGTTAACGCTGAATCTGCAAGTGTATCGCGCAACGGAGTCTCCGGCCTGGCAAGAGGCGCGCTACGGTAAGCTGTGGGAGCAGGGCGTGGAAGGCATCGAATGCTATAACCTGCTGAATAAAGTCGAGCCGATGAACCGTGCGCTGAGTGAGCTAAAAGCGAAAACCTGGTTTGCTGGCCTGCGCCGCGAGCAGTCCGGCAGCCGGGGTGAATTACCCGTGTTGGCGATTCAGCGCGGTGTCTTCAAATTCCTGCCGATTATCGATTGGGATAACCGGACGGTGTATCAATACCTGAAAGAAAATGGCTTGAGTTACCATCCTCTGTGGGAGCAGGGCTATCTGTCAGTTGGTGATACGCACACCACCCGAAAATGGGAACCGGGTATGGCCGAAGAAGAAACACGCTTCTTTGGCCTGAAACGCGAATGCGGGCTGCACGAAGGGTAAAAACAAAAACCGGGCATCGCCCGGTTTTTACATTCTGGGGCTTAATGGGGGTTCTGTGCGCCCTGAATCGCGGTGAGTGCAACGGTATAGACGATGTCGTCAACCAGCGCACCGCGTGAAAGGTCGTTCACTGGTTTGCTCATCCCTTGCAGCATCGGGCCATCAATGATCAGGTCTGGCCGTTTTGCCTGCGCCAGTAGGAATGAGCATAATGGTACGAGACATGTCTTATCCTTCTTATTTTCCCTGGCGATATAGACTCGTCATTCTTCACGTTGCCTGTGCGTGGTGGAACTCACCAACGTTCAGCCCTGAGCGTGAATGATGTTGAGGAGGGCTATGCGTGATGTAGTGAAGCCAGACTGCTGCTACGTAAATCAATCACCATCCGGCCTTTAATTTTCCCCTGCTCCATTTCTTCAAAGATAGCGTTGACGTCGGTCATCGGGCGTAGCGTCACTTTAGGGATGACTTTCCCTTCCTGAGCAAACTGGAATGCTTCCAGTAAGTCCTGACGCGTACCAACCAGTGAACCGATGACCTGAATGCCATCTAACACCAGACGCGGAATGTACAGATCCATACTTTCGGGGGGCAGGCCAATGGCAACGACTCGAGCTCCGGCTCGTACCGCATCAATCGCTGAATTAAACGCCGCACGCGCGACGGCGGTGACGACGGCAGCATGCGCGCCGCCCACTTTTTCCTGAATGATTTCTGCCGCGTTTTCTTTCGCGGGATTGATGACTAAATCGGCGCCCATCTCTTTTGCAAAGGCCAGTTGAGCATCGTTGACATCCACTGCGATAACGTTGGCGTTAAAGACATTTTTTGCGTATTGCAGTGCCAGGTTCCCCAACCCGCCGAGTCCATAAATCGCAATCCACTGTCCGGGCTTAATGGTGGAAACCTTGACTGCTTTGTAGGTTGTTACGCCAGCGCAGGTAATACTGCTGGCTGCCGCCGGATCCAGCCCATCGGGAACTTTGACCGCATAATCTGCAACGACAATACATTCCTCAGCCATGCCGCCGTCTACGGTGTAGCCAGCATTTTTGACGCCACGACAGAGTGTTTCATTACCGCCGACGCAGTACTCGCAGTGCCCACACCCTTGATAGAACCAGGCTACGCTGGCACGATCGCCCGGTTTTAGTGAGGTGACGCCAGGCCCAATTGCTTTGACGATACCAATGCCTTCATGGCCGAGAACGACCCCGGTTTTATCGCCATAATCACCATTCTTGACGTGTAGATCCGTATGACAGACGCCGCAGTATTCCATGACGAGCAGCGCTTCGCCGTGGCCGGGCTCGCGTAATGCTTTTTCAATAATTTCAGCTTTTCCACCTTTAGCGGCTACTACTGCTTTCATAACTGACTCCTGTTCTTTTTTAATGTGTAAATAAGCTGACGGCGAAACGTGCCGTGCGTTGGCGATGACTCAAAATTAAGGTGAGTCTGGGTCAGTGATGCCGGATGGGCGTCACAGGAAGACTCGTTACATGGGTAAAAGATAAGTGGCTAGTGCTGTAAACGCCGTCGGAGCGTCAATGACGGTTTCTCGTTAAAGAGCTTTTGATAATCTCTGGCGAACTGACTTAGATGCCAGAATCCCCATTGCATCGCCGCATCCTGAACCGTGCGATGCGGCGATATCGGACTGATGAGTTCGCGACGAACCGCGTTGAGACGGATGATTTTTAGCCACGCATTTGGGCTGATGCCTATCACGCTGTGGAAGGCGTTCTGTAATGTTCGGCGGCTAACGTGTAACTGGCGGCAGAGGTCGAGCACGGTGACCGGTTCTGATGTCTGGCTCAACACATACTCCCGTACAAAAGAAATCAATTTGCGATGATGGTGAGTTTGCGCGTGTTCAGAAGAAGGCTGAACGTTTTCCAGAAAAGAGATCAGCGTGGTCAGCAGGTTATGCTTCAGTACTTTTTCTGCATTACGTGTTTTCATCACGTGTGGGAAATGACAGCTATACCACAGAGCCTGACGGATAAATGAACACAGTGTGGCCTTTTTGTCGTGTTCCATTTGCAGCGTTGCGCCCTGATTCAACCGCCGAGTCAGCCATTCTGGATCGTTGAGTGCGCCAATATACTGATTGAGCACGTCATGAGAGATAACAACGCCTAAAATGGAAAATTCATCGGGTGTGCTTAATTCAAACTCTTTGCCGCCGGGACTCACGGCAATGCTGTATTCATCCAGCGGTTGTGCATCAATAAACCCCATACTTTCCTGCGTAGAAGGGACGCCAAACCAGAATGAACCGGGCCATACCATGCAGGATTGGCGTAGTGCGAGGTTCGTGTACTCGTGACAAAGCTGAATACCATCCAGCAGTAATTCCTGAAGCTCGCCACGGAAATGGCCGGGTGAAACCTGATCGTAAAGCTGTTGCCAGGCTGTAATGGTGCAGGACTGGGTGTAGGCATCCTGTGTGGAATGCTGATGTATGTACTGATTCTGCCCTTTAGAAGGTAATAAGTTTTCTGGAGGTGTAACCCTGACATCAAGCTGATGTAATGGAGTGAGGTTCTCGGTTCTCATGTGCATTTTCCTCCCAGAAAAAGCCTGACGTCAGATCGTTATACCCTGTGTGTTTGCATAACCATCGCCGTTATAAAGCGCTCCTGCATGTTATTAACGGCGATAGCTGTAGTACCGATAAAAAATTAAACGATTCTGAACATATCTACCATGACACAGCGTCGAATTCGTACAAAAGTACGTGCTGATGTCACGCCTTCACCCGTCGGCGTTGAAATGGTCATGGACGTACAACCTTCGCCGCCCAGCCCTAACCCTGCGATACAGGGGCCATTTTTCACAAAGATGCTGGTGTTGATCGCATTTGCCATCTTGTGCAGATTATTAATATTTGTCGAATGCATTGCCGCGGTATGACGGCGTCCGCCTTCCAGATGGATGGCAAGCTCGATGGCTTCCTCTACATCCCGTACACGAACAATGGGCAGCACAGGCATCATCATTTCGGTTACGGCAAACGGGTGATTTGCATCCGTTTCCGCCAGTAACAAACGAGTGTGTTCGCTGACATTCAAGCCGATGGCTGCCGCAATTTTGGCGGCGTCGCGTCCTACCCAGTCGCGGTGTGGACGACCTCTGCCATGTTCATCAATGTCGGTGAGCAGCAATGACTGAAGTTGCTCGATTTGTTGACGAGTAAGTAATATCGCCTGGTGGTATTGCATTTCCGACAATAATTCATCGGCGACACTGTTGACCACGATTGCCACTTTCTCATCGACACAGATAATGTTGTTATCAAAAGAAGCGCCGCGAACAATATCACGCGCGGCACGCTCGATATTTGCCGTCTCATCGACAACGACCGGCGGATTTCCCGCGCCGGCGGCAATCAGACGTTTGTCCGTATGTTTGCGGGCGGCCTCCACGACGGCTTCGCCTCCGGTAACAACCAGCAGGCTGATACCCGGATGCCGGAACAACCGCTGTGCGGTTTCAATATTGGGATCGGCCACGGTTACTAATAGGTTCTCTGGTCCGCCTACGGCAACAATCGCTTTATTCAACAGACTGATCGTGTAGAGCGATACTTTCTTTGCCGAAGGATGTGGAGCAAAAACGATGCTGTTGCCTGCGGCAATCATACTGATCGCGTTATTGATCACGGTGGCGGCCGGATTGGTTGACGGCGTGACGGATGCCACTACGCCCCACGGCGCATTTTCAATCAGCGTGAGGCCGTTATCTCCGGTCACCACTTTCGCAGACAGACTCTCAGTCCCCGGTGTACTGCGTGCTTGCGAGACATTTTTGGCATATTTATCCGCTACACGTCCCATGCCCGTTTCTTCCACGGCCATTTCTGCCAGAACTTGTGCATAGCGTTCGCCAGCCTGGCGGATGGCTGCAATAACGTTTTGTCGCACGATGACGTTATCCAACCGTTTTTGTGCCAGTGTTGCGGCAGAGACGGCGTCGTCCAAAGAGGCAAAGATCCCGTATTGTGTATCAAAATCAGCAACAGGACGTGCCGGGGCATTTAGATCAAGTGTTGATTGTTCCATACGCGCGATCCTCTTTTATTAATAAGCTAATCTGGCATGCAACGCGTCATGGCATGACCACAACAGATTCGCGCCCATACCATGAGGAACCCTGATTCTTTCTGTTCAATTAACGGCTGAACGAATCGCGTGAACCTCTCTCGTTAATGGTTTTTTGGCTGCCCGCGGGGCTAGTGGCATGTTGCAATGAATCTGGAAAAGCAAATATCAAAAATCGGCAAACTGTCTGCAACTTTGACGTACGTCATAAACTCTGTTGAGCAAAGTGCGTCGTAGGGGAGGTGACCGGTGCTGATAGGTGAGTAGCCGGATTTGTTTTACTGTTATTCCATTACGGAACTTGTCATTCCAATTCGGCATTTCATAAGTGTTCTGTCCGCACCGTATAGTCGCATTATCTATTTTTTTGCTTAGTTAAGGCGACTGTGAACTATCTCCCTTTATTTGCCGATCTTCGTCAGCGTCCGGTACTGGTTGTGGGCGGCGATGAGGTTGCTACGCGCAAAATCGATCTGCTGCAACGCGCGGGGGCGGAGATAAAAATTGTCGCACAAGCGCTGGCGGAACCGTTGGCGGTGCAGCATCAGGCTGGGCAGGTTGAATGGCTGGCGCATACTTTTACGCCAGAGCTGTTATCCGGCGTGTTTCTGGTGATTGCCGCAACGGATGACGCCGAGCTGAATGCCGCGGTATTTGAGGCGGCGAATCAGCGTCATTTGCTGGTGAACGTGGTGGACGATCAGCCAAAGTGCTCGTTTATTTTCCCCTCGATTGTCGATCGCTCTCCGCTGGTGGTGGCGATTTCCTCGGGTGGACAAGCGCCAGTGCTGGCGCGTCTGCTGCGTGAAAAACTGGAATCATTACTGCCTGCCAGTTTGGGCACGATGGCGGACATCGCCGGAAGCTGGCGCGACAGAATTAAAACCCGACTGCATTCGATGCCAGCACGTCGTCGTTTTTGGGAACGGCTGTTTGTTGGACGCTTTGCGTCGCTGGTGTCCGCTGGTCAGCTGGTGCAGGCCGAAGACGAATTGCAGCAGCAACTGGTTCATCAGCAAGAGGAACAGCAGCAACCAGCGGCCGCACGCGGTGAAGTCGCACTGGTTGGCGCAGGCCCCGGCGATGCCGGACTGCTGACACTGCGTGGATTACAGGTGATGCAGCAGGCGGACGTGGTGCTGCATGACCATTTGGTCAGCGCTGACGTGTTGGATCTGGTGCGCCGCGACGCAGAACGCATCTGCGTTGGAAAACGTGCTAGCGCGCATTCGTTGCCGCAGGATGAGATTAATCAACTACTGGTGAAGCTGGCGCAGGAAGGGAAGCGGGTAGTACGCCTGAAAGGCGGCGATCCCTTCATTTTCGGCCGCGGCGGCGAAGAGTTACAAGCGGTCGCGCAGGCGGGTATCACATTTCAGGTCGTGCCCGGCGTGACGGCGGCGGCGGGCGTCACGGCGTATGCGGGGATTCCGTTAACGCACCGTGACTACGCGCAGAGCGTGCTTTTTATTACCGGACACTGTCGCCCGGATGGCGACGAGTTGGACTGGTCAACGCTGGCGCGTGGCCGCCAGACGCTGGCGATTTACATGGGAACGATGAAGGCAGCCGAGATTTCGCAGCAGCTGATCGCGCATGGCCGTTCATCGCAGACGCCCGTTGCCGTGATCAGTCGCGGCACCCGACACGATCAGCAGGTACAAATCGGTACGCTGCAAGAGTTAGAACATTTGGCACGGCAAGCGCCGACACCGGCGTTGCTGGTGATTGGCGAGGTGGTGGATCTACATCATCAGATTGCCTGGTTTGGTCAGACAACGCCGACGGTGCCGCAAGACAGCCGCCCAGCGGTAGTAAACTTGGCTTAAGGAAAGGGTATGGACGAGAAACGACTCACGCATTTACGGCAGCTTGAAGCTGAAAGCATTCACATCATCCGCGAAGTGGCGGCCGAGTTCAGTAATCCGGTGATGATGTACTCCATCGGCAAAGACTCTTCGGTGATGCTGCATCTGGCGCGCAAGGCGTTCTATCCGGGAGCGCTGCCTTTCCCGCTGCTGCACGTTGATACCGGCTGGAAATTTCGTGAAATGTACGAATTCCGCGACCAGACGGCAAAGGCCTACGGTTGTGAACTGCTGGTGCACCGCAACCCGCAGGGTGAAGCGCTGGGAATTAACCCCTTTGTGCACGGCAGCGCCAAGCACACCGACATCATGAAAACGGAAGGGCTGAAGCAGGCGCTGGATAAATACGGTTTTGATGCCGCGTTTGGCGGGGCGCGCCGCGATGAAGAAAAATCGCGTGCTAAAGAGCGTATTTACTCCTTCCGCGACCGCTTCCACCGCTGGGATCCGAAGAACCAGCGCCCAGAGCTGTGGCATAACTATAACGGCCAGATCAACAAAGGTGAGAGCATCCGCGTTTTCCCGCTCTCCAACTGGACCGAGCTGGATATCTGGCAATACATCTATCTGGAAAACATCGATATTGTTCCGCTGTATCTGGCCGCGCCGCGTCCGGTGGTGGAACGCGATGGCATGCTGTTGATGGTGGATGACGATCGCATCGATCTGCAACCGGGCGAAGTGATCGAGCAACGCATGGTGCGATTCCGCACGCTGGGCTGCTGGCCGCTGACGGGGGCGGTAGCATCGGAGGCGCAGACGCTGCCGGAAATCATCGAAGAGATGCTGATTTCCACGACCAGTGAGCGTCAGGGAAGGGTAATTGACCGCGATCAGGCCGGTTCAATGGAGCTGAAAAAGCGTCAAGGGTATTTCTGAGGAATCGTCGAATGAGCCAAATTTCGTTAAAAGACACAGCGGCAGAAAATGCGGCTGAGAAAGATGCAGTCGTCATCAACAATGCGATTGCACAGCAGATCGCCGAGCAGGGCGGTGTGGAAGCTTATTTACACGCGCAGCAGGATAAAACGCTGCTGCGTTTCCTGACCTGCGGTAGCGTCGATGACGGAAAAAGTACGTTGATTGGCCGGTTGCTGCACGATACGCGCCAAATTTATGAAGATCAGCTCAGTACGCTGCACAATGACAGCAAGCGTATTGGAACGCAGGGCGAAAAGCTGGATCTGGCACTGTTGGTCGATGGGCTTCAGGCCGAGCGTGAGCAGGGCATCACGATTGACGTGGCTTACCGCTATTTTTCTACGGAAAAGCGCAAATTCATCATCGCCGATACGCCGGGGCATGAGCAGTACACCCGCAACATGGCGACTGGCGCATCAACCTGCGAGCTGGCGATTCTGCTGATTGACGCTCGCAAAGGCGTATTGGATCAAACCCGTCGTCACAGCTTTATTGCGACCCTGCTGGGGATTCGCGATCTGGTGGTGGCGGTGAACAAAATGGACTTAGTGGATTATCAGCAAACGGTGTTTGAGCAGTTTAAGCAGGATTATCTGGATTTTGCTCAGCAGCTGCCTGCCGACCTGAATATCACCTTTGTGCCGATTTCCGCACTGGATGGCGACAATGTCGCGACGCCGAGTACAACGATGGGCTGGTATACCGGGCCGACGCTGCTGGACGTGCTGGAAACGGTCAATGTGGCACAGCGCACGCTGGAACAGCCGATGCGCTTCCCGGTGCAATATGTGAACCGCCCGAATCTGGATTTCCGTGGCTATGCAGGAACGCTGGCATCCGGCATTATCCGCGTTGGGCAACGGATTAAAGTGCTGCCGTCCGGCGTAGAATCTACCGTCAGCCGTATTGTGACCTTTGACGGTGATTTACCGCAGGCGCAGGCGGGTGAAGCGATTACGCTGGTGCTGGCGGATGAAGTAGATATCAGCCGCGGTGACCTGCTGGTCGACAGCAGCGAGTCGCTGAAAGCGGTGCAGCATGCGCTGGTGGATGTTGTCTGGATGGCGGAGCAACCGCTGGTGCCGGGACAGAGCTACGACATCAAGATTGGCGGCAAGAAAACGCGCGCTCGGGTTGAGAATATTCAGTATCAGGTTGAGATCAATACGCTGACGCAGCGCGTAGCGGAGAACCTGCCGCTGAATGGTATCGGTTCGGTTGAACTGATTTTTGATGAGCCGCTGGTGCTGGACAACTATCAGCACAACGCGGTGACGGGCGGGATGATCTTCATCGATCGTCTGAGCAACGTCACGGTGGGCGCGGGTCTGGTGCGGGAACCTATCGAGCAGGTGTATCAGGAGCCGGGCGCGTACAGTGCGTTTGAACTGGAACTGAATGCGCTGGTGCGTCGCCACTTCCCACATTGGGGTGCGCGCGATCTGCTGGGAGGCAAATAACGTGTCTTTACGCGATGAACCGACTGACGATAACGTCGTCTGGCATGCGCACGATGTCACCCGAGAGTCGCGCGAAACGCTGCATGGTCATCAGGGCGTCGTTATCTGGTTTACCGGATTGTCTGGATCCGGTAAATCCACGCTGGCGGGGGCGTTGGAACAGGTGCTACATCAGCGTGGCGTCAGCACCTACCTGCTGGATGGCGATAACGTGCGGCACGGTTTGTGCCGCGATTTAGGCTTCACCGACGACGATCGGCGCGAAAATATTCGCCGCGTGGGTGAAGTTGCCAAACTGATGGTTGATGCGGGCCTGGTGGTCCTGACCGCGTTTATCTCGCCGCACCGCGCCGAGCGTAAAATGGTGCAGGATTTACTGGGCGAAGGGCAGTTCATCGAGGTCTTCGTGGATACGCCGTTAGCGACCTGTGAAGCGCGCGATCCCAAGGGTTTGTATAAAAAAGCCCGTGCGGGAGAGCTGCGTAATTTCACCGGGATCGACTCGGCATATGAAGCGCCGGAAGCGCCGGATAGTCATCTGGATGGCGAACAATTAGTAACACATTTGACAGACCAATTGTTAGATCTGCTGGGCAAGCGAGCTATTATCAAGCTCTGATATCCCGCTTTTTTCACCGCGCCAGTGGGTGATAAGGGGACGAATGGGAAAGATTATGCAAAATGCCACGCAGTTAACGATTAGCAAGACTCGGCCAGCGCAACAAGAAGAGGATGACGGCGTTTCCTACCTGTTTATGGGGGCGGTCACGGGGTTCTCTTTTTATTGGTTGGCCTTCACTATCCCTTTTTTGGTATACGGCTCCAATACCACGTTTTTCTTCATGCTCTACACCTGGCCGTTTTTTCTGGCGCTGATGCCGTTTTCAGTGTTGGTTGGCGTCGGGTTTAGCTTTTTGCTGAGAGGCTATCTTTTTTATACGCTTTTTGCGACAGGGCTGACGGTGGTCTGCCTGTTCTGGTTGGTATTTTCTTTTCTGACGGGGTGGTAAAAGAAAAAGGCTGCCAGCGCGGAAGACGCTGACAGCCTACGGTTTACCGTTTTAACGTATTTACAGTATTTTGCTCAGGAAAGCCTGCGTGCGCGGGTTACTCGGATGTGTAAAGATCGCCTCTGGCGTCCCCTCTTCCTGAATAACTCCCTGATCGATAAAGATCACTCTATCGGCCACTTCTCTCGCAAATGCCATTTCATGGGTCACGATGACCATCGTCATGCCTTCGTTCGCTAGCGTTTTCATGACTGCCAACACTTCACCAACTAGCTCTGGATCCAGCGCGGATGTCGGTTCATCGAACAACATGATCGCGGGTTCCATCGCTAACGCGCGAGCAATCGCGACACGCTGCTGTTGTCCACCGGACAGGCTGTTCGGCCAGGCATCGATTTTATCCAGCAGGCCGACCTTGCTGAGCAACGCTTTCGCCCGCTCAACGGCCTGCGCACGGGATAATTTTTTCACATCCATCGGCGCCATAATCACGTTTTCCAACACTGTCATGTGCGGAAATAGATTAAAGCGCTGGAAGACCATCCCCACGCTTTCACGCACGCGATTGATATTGGTTTTCTGATCGTGAATGGCAAAACCGTTGACCGTAATCTCGCCTGCTGACAGCGTCTCCAGTGCGTTGATACAGCGCAGAAAGGTACTTTTTCCTGAACCGGATGGGCCAATCAGACAGAGCACTTCCTGAGGCGCGATATCACAGGAAATACCACGCAGGACATGCGTATCGCCAAACTGTTTTTGCAGGTTTTTAACGTGAATCACTTTTGCCAAACCTCATTTCCATGTGCCGCACCAGCAGCGAGAGCAGGAAAGTAATAACCCAATAAACGATAGAGATCGCTAGGTAGGGTTCCCAGTACGTGGCGTAAGCCCCTGACACCGTACGAGCGGCATAGGCGAGATCCGCCAATCCGATTGCTGAAGCCAGCGATGAATCCTTCACAATCGCGATGGCGTTGTTGCCCAGCGGTGGCAGCATGCGGCGAAAAGCCTGTGGCAGAATGACTTTCCGCATGGTACGGCCATAGCTCATTCCGAGAGAGCGTGACGCTTCCATCTGGCCGCGATCGATCGACTGAATGCCAGCGCGGAATATCTCGGAGACATAGGCACCCGCATTCAGCGTAATTGCCACGACGCAAGAGAGGAACGCACCGTAATCTGAGCGCAGCGTACGGGCAAAATCGACCGACATAATATTGCTGGTCACCAGCAATCCATCACGCGGATTGATGAACAGCGGCACCAGTGCGAAGTGCACCACCATGATTTGCACAAACAGCGGCGTGCCCCGGAAGGCGCTGATGTAGATGCGTACTGGCCATTGAACGCCGTAGTGCAGGATATATTTCCACGGCCCGTGCGGCGCTTGCGCTAAGCGGCCCAATCCGAGCGTTAATCCCCAGCAGGTGCCAAGAATGACACAGATAATGGTGCATTTGATGGTCATCCAGGTGCCTTCCATAAATAGCGGGGCATATTCCTGAATGATCTCCCAACGAAATCCCGTCAAGATCGTTTCCTTTTTTGAATAGGCTAACGTAATGATTATTCTAAATTAAACCGGACAGGCTGGCTGTCCGGTTTATGCGACGTCTCGCGTGAAGCGATGGAGATCTGGAGAGGTGCGCAGTGTCTTGCAGGCTTTATTCTGCGGGTAAGGTCGGAACGTTGTTATCAAACCAGGTTTGATAGATCTTGGCGTAGGTGCCATCAGCAACGATTTTTTTCAGCCCTGAGTTAATCTTCGCACGCAGCTGATCGTTGCCTTTCGCGACGGCGATCCCGAAATACTGGCGTTCGAATTTGGCGTCGGAAACCAGATTGAACTGTTTTTCAGGGTGAGTCTTAATGTAAAACTTCACCACGCCCACGTCGCCAACCGCTGCGCCCACACCATCTTCATACAGCTCTTGTAACATTAACGGGGTGTTATCAAAGCGCTTAATCGATGTACTGTTTTTGCCTAATACGTCGGACACCACGATATCGGCGGTGCTGGAGTTCACGACACCAACTTTGTGATCTTTCAGCGCAGCAATCGAGTCAATCGTCGAGCCTTTAGGCACCACAATGGACTGCTCAGCAGGGAAATAAGGTGTGGAGAAATCGACCATTTGCTTACGTTTGTCGGTAATCGTGATACCGGAAATGATAATGTCGCGGTCGCCGGAGTTAAGGGTCGCGAAGATCCCTTCCCACGGCGTATTGATCAGCTTGATATTAAAATTCTCCGCCTTGGCGATCGCTTTAATAATATCAATATCAAAGCCTTCCAGCTCTTTCTGCGCGTTTTCAAACTCAAAGGGACGATAGGTGCCGCCAGAGCCGACAACGTAAGTGGGTTCAGCGGCGAAGGCGCTAGTAGAGAGTGCGGTTGCGAAGAGCGCACCAACGAATAACATTTTTTTGAACATGGTTTTCTCCTGGTTTAAATGTAACATTTTCTTTTTTTATGCACTTTGTATGCATAAAAATACACAGATAGCATTAATGGTTCAACTGACGTTTTTCCTATGGGCGGTTTTATTCACATGGCTCCTGCGCACTTGCGTCTTCTGATGAATAGAAAGTACGAGAGGATGAATGGATGAAATGAGTGTGACGTGGGCGTGCGTTTGGCGTGCTCTTTTGCCCGAAATATCCCCATTTGGGCATGTGGCAGGGTGAATATTGCCTCCCACTGCTGGACACAGTGGAGTCGAAACAAAAGTTATGGGATGATTAGGCGGTTTTTCAGGGGGCGGGATGGGAAAGCTTACGCTGTTATTATTGATATTGCTTGGCTGGCTTCAGTACTCACTGTGGCTGGGCAAGAATGGCATTCATGATTATGTTCGGGTGAAGGATGATGTTGTTGTCCAGCAGGGGAACAATGCCAAATTAAAAGACCGTAACGAACAGCTGTTTGCTGAAATTGATGACCTCAATGGCGGTCAGGAAGCGATTGAAGAGCGCGCACGCAATGAACTGGGTATGATCAAACCCGGTGAAAGCTTCTATCGTCTGGTGCCAGAATCGAGCCACCGTAACGCGAATACGACGTCATCTAATAACGCTTCATCCAACAATACACAACGTTGACGCATGCAGATACCACGCCTTTCCCCGCCTGAAATTGTTGCTGTTTTGCCCGCTGCGGGTAACGGCAGCCGGATGCAAAACGATCGTCCTAAGCAGTATCTGACGATTGGCAATGATGCGACCGGTCATAAAACCATTCTCGAACATACCATCGACGCGCTTTTACGCCATTCACGCGTACAGCGTGTCGTCGTCGTTATCAGTCCAGATGACGTATTCTTTCATACTCTGGCGATTGCCAACGATCCCCGTATTTGTGCCGTGACGGGCGGGCAGCAGCGTGCGGATTCCGTACTGGCCGGGCTGGCTGCCGTTGACGATAGCGCGTGGGCGTTGGTGCACGATGCGGCGCGTCCGTGTCTGCATCAGGACGATCTGACGCGCCTGCTGGCGATTGTCGAGCAGAGTGACGTTGGTGGAATTCTGGCCGCACCGGTTCGTGATACCATGAAGCGCAGCACGGACGGGTTTATCGATCGCACGGTAGAACGTAACGATTTGTGGCATGCGCTGACGCCACAGCTTTTTCCTGCGGCGCTGTTGAAACAGTGTCTGCAACGGGCGCTTCAGGATGGCGTTGCCGTCACAGATGAAGCCTCTGCGCTGGAATATTGTGGCTATCGCCCGCAAATTATCAGCGGACGTTCGGATAATATCAAAGTCACGCGTCCAGAGGATTTGGCATTAGCCGAATTCTATTTAACCAGTTTGCAGTAACCTCATTTTATTCGTTAAATTTATTTGTTAAATACATATAAGGAGAACGCGCGATGCGTATCGGTCACGGTTTTGATGTCCATAAGTTCGGTGGAGAAGGTCCGCTGGTGATCGGTGGCGTGCGAATTCCTTATACTCAAGGCCTGCTGGCGCATTCCGATGGGGATGTGGTGCTGCACGCCGTGACCGATGCCCTGTTGGGCGCTGCTGCGCTGGGCGACATTGGCAAGCTGTTTCCTGATACCGATCCGGCCTTTAAAGGTGCGGACAGCCGTGGCCTGCTGCGCGAAGCCTGGCGTCGTATCAACGATAAAGGTTATCAGTTGGGAAATCTGGACGTCACGATTATTGCGCAGGCACCGAAAATGGCACCACACATCCCGCAAATGCGTGTGAATCTGGCGGAAGATTTGCAGTGCCACATGGACGACGTCAATGTGAAAGCGACCACGACAGAACAGCTGGGCTTTACAGGTCGCGGCGAAGGTATTGCCTGCGAAGCCGTTGCCCTGCTGGTGAAAAAAGAAACGGGCGAAATTGTCGCGTGGTAAGCCGTTGGTTTATCGACAATACTTTATTAAGAATAGAAAATTAACAGTATAAAAAACAATGTCATGATCGTGCTTCGCCCGATTATGCACTTTGTAGGATAACGATGGAAAATAGCGAACAACTCGTCTGGCTGCACGGTGAACCACAGGCTACTGGCTCATTGAAATCCACTGCGGAAGATTTTCTGGTGGTGGAAGATCTGGGGTTTCAGCCGGATGGTGACGGTGAACAGGTATTGGTGCGTGTACGCAAGCGCGGCTGCAATACGCAATTTGTGGCTGAGATGCTGGCGAAATTTGTTCGTCTACCGCTGCGTGCCGTCAGCTATGCGGGCCTGAAAGATCGTCATGCTGTCACCGAACAGTGGTTTTGCCTGCATATGCCGGGAAAAGAGACGCCCGATTTCTCCTCGCTGGAACTGGAAGGCTGTGATGTGCTTGAGGTGATTCGCCATCGTCGCAAGCTGCGGATCGGGACGCTGCGGGGTAACCATTTTACGCTGGTGCTGCGTCAGGTCAGCGACCGAAACGAGGTTGATGCTCGTTTGGCGCTGATTGCCGCGAAAGGCGCGCCTAATTATTTCGGCAGCCAGCGTTTCGGGCGCAACGGAAATAACCTTGAGCAGGCTCGTCTTTGGGCAAATAACGAGATTCGGGTAAAAGAACGCAGTAAGCGGAGTTTTTATCTTTCTGCCAGCCGCAGTGCGATGTTTAATCAGGTTGCCAGTGCACGACTCGCGGGGCAGCAGGCGAAAACCGTCTTGTGTGGTGATGCATTGCAGCTGACAGGGCGCGGCAGCTGGTTTGTTGCTAAGCCTGACGAATTGGACGTTTTACAGACGCGCCTTGATGCGGGTGAACTCCAGATTACTGCGCCGCTGCCCGGAGATGGCGAACTGGGTACGCAGGATGACGCGCAGCTATTTGAAAAGCAGGCTTTGGTCGGACAAGACGCGCTGTGGTCTTTGGTTAAGCGTGAGCGGGTCGAACCAGCTCGGCGTGCGGTACTGCTGTATCCGCAGCAGATGCACTGGGAATGGCAGGACGATGCGACTGTGGAATTGAAGTTCTGGCTACCTGCGGGCAGTTTTGCGACCAGCGTGGTGCGTGAATTGCTGCATTCACAGCAGGATACCGATCTCGGTGCCTGATGTGCTGCGATACGTTTTTGCAGAACATAGTTGAAAAGAATAATGCTGGTAACCGTACGATAGCGGCGGCTGGCTTACCCCTGTGCGGGAAAATTGCTGTATTGGTGACGAGGTTAACCAGAGCTGAGGTCGGCGGGGAATGGTAAACAAGCGTATAGAAACGTTGTTGGCGCAGCTGCGCCTGCAGGGCATTCAGGACGAGCGTCTGCTGAAGGCGATAGAAGCCGTACCCAGAGAACGTTTTGTTGATGAGGCTTTCGAACATAAAGCGTATGAAAATACCGCTCTGCCTATTGGTTCCGGCCAGACGATTTCGCAGCCTTACATGGTCGCGAAGATGACGGAGCTGCTCAGCCTGACGCCCGTATCCCGCGTGCTGGAAATTGGCACAGGGTCGGGTTATCAAACGGCAATTTTAGCGCATTTGGTTCGGCACGTTTGGTCGGTTGAGCGCATCAAAGGGCTGCAATGGCAGGCTAAACGTCGCTTAAAGCAGCTTGATTTGCATAATGTTTCTACCCGTCATGGCGATGGGTGGCAGGGCTGGGCGTCGCGCGGGCCGTTTGATGCCATCATCGTGACTGCTGCACCGCCGGAAATTCCCCGGGCGCTGATGGAGCAACTTGATGAAGGCGGTGTGATGGTATTGCCCGTCGGTGAACAGTCACAATACTTACAAGTTGTGCAACGCCACGCTGGCGAATTTATTATTCAAACGGTTGAAGCTGTTCGGTTTGTTCCGCTGGTCAAAGGGGAATTAGCCTGATACCGTGGCGTTGGCATGCATTTGTTGTTAAGTCTTTAAAATTTCAACATAACTGTTTTATAGTGCGAACTTGTTGATATTGTTAGCATCTAATCATCGCGGTGCCTTTCCCGTTTTGCTTATGCGCCAGCGATGGTGAAGTAGCGATCTTTCTCGTTCCAATTAACGAATAAATCACCGGATACCGGTTATGCTACAATCACTTACGCGATAGGCAGTTGAGCTACGGCCAGTTAAGCGAGAGCAGATGCGAGGCAGATATGTCCGAATTGAGTTCTGGATACTACTGTTTTTTGAACGTTATGTAGCCTAAATAGTTCGAGTTGCAGGCAGGCGGCAAGCGCACGAATCCTCAGGAGCTTACATCAGTAAGTGACTGGGTGAGTAAGAGAAGCCAACGTACATGCAGCTTGAAATATGACGGATATAGTTACTTTTTTGAACGCTATAGTTATAGGGGAGTAAGGCGCATGGGAAGCCGAATGATGAATTTGCGTCACATTGCTGCTTGTACGGTGATTGTCCTAGGATTGGCGGGATGTACCAACAATAATTCCAAATCCGCACCGATCAGCAGCGTTGACGGAAATACGGGCAGCCGAGGGGGGATGTTATCTGCGCCACCATCACGCATTTCAACAGCGGGTGAAAGCGTTTCAACAACGTCCGACGGCCGAATTGTTTACAACCGCAGCTACGGCAATATTCCAAAAGGCAGCTACAGCGGCGGCAGTTCTTACACAGTTAAACGGGGCGATACTCTGTTTTATATCGCGTGGATTACCGGTAATGACTACCGGGATCTGGCGCAGCGCAACAATATCCCTGAGCCGTACAGCCTGAATGTGGGGCAATCACTGAGCTTAGGGAGCGGTTCCGGCAACAACGCATCGGGCGGCGGCCTGACGAGCGGTGGTGGAATGCTGGCAACAACCGATGCCACACGCGGTGGTGTACCAACGCCGCCATCAAGTGCGCAAATACAAACTACATCGGTTGATTCTCAGTCAACTAATGCGTATTCTGGTAATCAGGGTAAACAGAATGTAGGTAAGATGTTACCTACGACAGGGGCACCAACAACTGCTCCTGTTTCCGCACCAGCGGCTGTTGCCAGCAGCAATACAGCTGCTGTCGGCAGTTGGCGTTGGCCTACCGATGGGAAAGTCATAGATAGTTTCTCCGATTCCGAAGGGGGAAATAAAGGGATTGATATCGCCGGCTCACGTGGGCAACCGATCACCGCAACCGCCAGTGGGCGCGTGGTGTATGCGGGTAATGCGCTACGTGGTTACGGAAATCTGATAATCATCAAACATAATGATGACTACCTCAGTGCCTATGCCCATAACGATACGATGCTAGTCCGTGAGCAACAAGATGTCACGGCAGGACAAAAAATCGCTACGATGGGCAGTACGGGCACCAGCTCAGTTCGCTTGCACTTTGAAATTCGTTACAAGGGGAAATCCGTAAACCCGCTGCGTTTTCTGCCGCAGCGATAAATCGGGCAGAGTATTTCGGTATTCTGCCAAGGGATCACGGGTAGGAGCCACTTATGAGCCAAAGTACGCTGAAAGTTAACGAGTTACATGAAGATACCGATTTCGAAGAAAATGGACTTGACGTTTTTGACGATAAGGCGCTGGCAGAGGAAGATACCAATGATAATGACTCGGCGGAAGACGAGCTGTTATCGCAAGGGGTCCCACAGCGTGTCCTTGACGCAACACAGCTCTATTTAGGAGAGATCGGCTATTCGCCGCTTTTAACCGCAGAAGAAGAAGTCTATTTTGCCCGACGCGCGTTGCGTGGCGATGTCCCATCGCGCCGCCGGATGATCGAGAGTAACCTGCGGCTGGTGGTGAAAATTGCCCGCCGTTACAACAATCGTGGTCTGGCGCTGCTGGACCTGATTGAAGAGGGGAACCTCGGCCTGATCCGTGCGGTTGAAAAATTCGATCCAGAAAGAGGATTCCGTTTTTCAACCTACGCAACCTGGTGGATTCGACAAACGATAGAACGGGCGATTATGAATCAAACCCGTACCATCCGTTTGCCGATTCACATTGTCAAAGAACTCAACGTTTATCTGCGCACCGCGCGCGAACTGTCTCACAAACTGGATCACGAGCCGAGTGCGGAAGAAATTGCCGAACAGCTTGATAAGCCCGTTGATGACGTCAACCGCATGCTGCGCCTGAATGAGCGTATTACTTCCGTCGATACCCCGCTGGGTGGTGATTCGGAAAAAGCGCTGCTGGATATTCTGGCAGACGAAAAAGATAACGGACCTGAAGACACCACTCAGGATAACGATATGAAGCAGAATATCGTTAAATGGTTGTTTGAGCTTAATGCCAAACAGCGTGAGGTGTTGGCGCGTCGTTTCGGCCTGCTAGGGTACGAAGCGGCTACGTTGGAAGATGTGGGTCGTGAAATCGGCTTAACGCGTGAACGTGTTCGCCAGATTCAGGTTGAAGGCTTACGCCGCCTGCGTGAAATTTTGCAGGTTCAGGGGTTGAGCATTGAAGAACTGTTTCGTGAATAATTCGTGACGAGTTACTGATGTTTTGAAATAAACGTCTTGAAATAAAAATGGTGGGGAAACCCACCATTTTTTTATGCCTGTATTCGCCCTTTCGTGTGAAAGGGCGGTTCGACGGCAATTAGCGGATGATATTCGCCAGCAGGAAATCGATGATTTCGCTGGTTTTAATCATTTGCTTTTCACCGACCCGACGGTTCTTATATTCAATCTCTTCGCTATCCAGATTGCGATCGCCAATTACGATGGTATGCGGTACGCCAATCAACTCCATATCGGCGAACATCACGCCCGGACGTTCTTTACGATCATCAAGCAGAACTTCAATGCCTTTAGCGCGCAGTTGCTGGTAGATATCTTCAGCCACTTCCTTCACGCGGAAAGACTTGTGCATGTTCATTGGCAGAATAGCAACATGGAAAGGTGCAATCGCGTCTGGCCAGATGATACCGCGTTCGTCATGATTTTGCTCAATCGCCGCTGCGACAACGCGCGTCACGCCAATGCCGTAGCAACCCATCGTCAGCGTCTGGTTACGGCCGTCTTCACCTTGAACTGTGGCTTTCAGCGCTTCAGAATACTTACTGCCCAGTTGGAAAATATGGCCTACTTCGATACCGCGTTTAATTTGCAGTGTACCTTTACCGTCTGGGCTGATATCGCCTTCAACCACATTACGGATATCTGCAACCTGCGGCAGCGTAACGTCACGTTCCCAGTTGATGCCAAAATAGTGTTTGCCATCGATGTTCGCGCCAGCGCTGAAGTCACTCATGGCCGCTACGGTACGATCGACAACGACAGGAATTGACAGCTTGACCGGACCCAGTGAACCCGGGCCTGCGCCGATAGTTGCACGAATCTCTTCTTCCGTTGCGAACGTCAGTGGGCTGGCTACCTGAGCAATTTTCTCAGCCTTGATTTCGTTCAATTCGTGATCGCCGCGAACCAGTAATGCAACCAGTTTATGGCCGCTTTCTTCTGTTGCTTTAACCAGCAGCGTCTTCACGGTTTTTTCTACTGGCAGTGTAAACTGCTCAACCAGCTCGGCGATGGTCTTGGCGTTTGGCGTATCAACCAGACGCAGCTCTTCTGTCGCTTCAGCACGGCCTAACTTCGGCGCAACCGCTTCTGCCAGTTCAATGTTTGCTGCGTAGTCGGATTCCGTTGAGAAAACGATATCGTCTTCACCGCTGGTCGCCAGTACCTGAAACTCATGGGACGCATTGCCCCCGATAGAACCGGTGTCTGCCTGAACAGCTCTGAAATCCAGATCCATACGGCTGAAAATCTTGCTGTAAGCGGCGTACATCGCGTCGTAAGTGACCTGCAACGATTCCTGTGAAGTGTGGAAAGAGTAGGCGTCTTTCATCAGGAATTCACGCGAGCGCATTACGCCGAAACGCGGGCGCACTTCATCGCGGAATTTGGTTTGAATCTGGAAGAAATTCAGCGGCAGCTGCTTGTAAGAACTGACTTCATTACGAATCAGGTCAGTAATGACTTCTTCGTGTGTTGGGCCGAGCACAAATGGGCGCTCACCACGATCGACAAAACGCAGCAGTTCTGGGCCATATTGATCCCAACGTCCACTTTCCACCCATAAATCGGCAGGCTGAACAACGGGCATGGAAACTTCAATCGCGCCAGCGTTGTTCATTTCTTCGCGCACGATATTTTCAACTTTTCTCAAAACACGTAAACCGGTCGGCAACCAGGTGTAAAGGCCAGAGGCCAGTTTACGAATCATTCCTGCCCGGAGCATCAACTGATGGCTGATGACTTCTGCATCGGCTGGCGTCTCCTTGAGTGTGGAGAGCATGTATTGGCTAGTACGCATGGGGTTTTAGTTCCGTTAGAACGATAAGTAGCATAGGGCTGTCGCGCAGCCGAAGGCACATAAAAAGTGGCTTAGTTTACCAGCGTGGGCGACGTGTCAAAAGAGAGCAGGGACAATTTTAGAATATATTGCTGTGGTTCGTGTATTAACACGCGAGTGACGGGTCGAGGCTCAACACTTCGGTTTGTTCTTCGCAGACGCGCCAGCGCACATTGAATTCCAATAGCAAAACGGCGTATTCCCGCGTGGTACTTTCCCCTTTACGGTAGGCGGGGCGCGGATCCTGTGCCAATACCTGCGAGATAAAGCGTTTCAACTGGGGATATTTCTTGTGGTGTTCTGCGATCTGGCTTTCCGCGAGGGCGGAAAAAACTACCGGCATCGCGGCATCGGGTGCCATTTGGGCAAAACCCGCTCGCGCCTGAGGATGGCTTTCTGCAAAGGGTAGGTAAGGTTTGATATCGACGACCGGTGTGCCATCGACCAGATCAAGACTGCCTAGTTCGAGCGTAATGGCATCGCCTTTTGCACTGATCCCTTTTAGCTCAACCAGCGACATACCAACAGGGTTGGGGCGGAAGGTAGAACGCGTAGCGAAAACGCCCGTACGGGTGTTTCCTCCCAGACGTGGTGGTCGAACTGTCGGACGCCAGCCGCCGTCCATCGTTTGATGAAAAATGAACAATATCCAAATATGACTGAAGTCTTCCAGTCCCCGCACACATTCCGCCTGATTGTACGGCGGTAATAGCTGAAGCTCTCCGCCTCCGTCTTCAATCAGACCCGGTTGCCGCGGAATGGCAAACTTTTCTTTATACGGTGAGCGGATAATCCCGATCTGATTGAAAACAAATTGACTCATTGTGCAGAGACTTTCAGCGCAGTGCCTTGGCAAACGACCTGGCTGTAGCAACCTGCTACGCCACTGACGGTCTGGCATTCATGCAGTAAAACTGCATTGGCTTTCATTGCGGTTGCGCGGTTTTGCATTCTTTTACGCGCATTTGCCGCGTTAGGGGGAGAATCCTGAGCGCTGACCTGACATGAGGACCCTGAAACTTCGCCCATATCACGGAAAGGTTTACCGACTAATTCTTCTGCACTTTTATATAACACCGCTGGCGTCGGACGAGCCGCTGGCTTCGGTTTAGGCGCAGGTTCTACGGTTTTGGTTTCAATAGCGGGTTGAGGTGCCGGTGCCGGTGGCTTCTGAAATAAAGAACAGCCTGTCAGCGACATGGCCAACAATATAAAGGGAACAGCACGCATTAAGGATTCCTCTGCTTTTTCTCAAAGAGCGGGTATTGAAGCAAGCAATTGCACAAATAACAAGACGGGCCGTAGCCCGTCTTAACAATATCTTTTAATTAAACGCGTATACTCGTCATACTTCAAGTTGCATGTGTGTTGGCTACGTTCAGTCACCCGAATCACTTACTTGGGTAAGCTCATCGGGATTCCTTCTCTTGCCGTCTTTCTGAAACTTGAATTATTTAGCGTATAATTGCTGGATTACCAGCCTTTCACTGCGCCGCCATTAAAGATTTTATTTGCTGCGTCGTTTACTTCGTCAGACTGATAAGCCTGAACGAATTTCTTCACGTTTTCAGCGTCTTTGTTGTCTTCGCGTGAAACCAGCAGGTTTACATACGGAGAGTCTTTCTCTTCAACAAACAGGCCATCTTTGGTCGGCGTCAGGTTAATCTGGCTGGCGTAAGTGGTGTTGATTACCGCCAGCGCGATTTGTGCGTCATCTAAAGAACGTGGCAGCTGTGGCGCTTCCAGCTCAACCAGTTTGATGTTTTTCGGGTTTTCGGTCACATCCAGTACGGTTGGCAGCAAGCCGACGTTGTCTTTCAGTTTAATCAAACCGACTTTCTGCAGCAGCAGCAGGGAACGGCCCAGGTTGGTTGGGTCATTTGGAATAGCGACTTGAGCGCCATCTTGCAGTTCATTCAGCGATTTGATTTTTTTGGAATAACCCGCAATTGGGTAAACAAAGCTGTTGCCGACAGAAAGCAGTTTATAGCCACGATCTTTGATCTGTTGATCCAGATAAGGTTTGTGCTGGAAGGCATTCAGATCGATGTCACCTTTGCTCAGGGCTTCGTTTGGCAAGACGTAATCGTTAAATGTGACTAACTCAACGTCCAGACCGTATTTGTCTTTTGCCACTTTCTGCGCAACTTCTGCAACTTGTTGTTCTGCGCCAACGATAACGCCAACTTTAATATGATTAGGATTTTTTTCTTCCTGACCACATCCCGCAAGTGCCAGAGCACCAATGAGTGCGCCAATGGTCGCAATAGATTTCAGTTTAATCGCCATATCCTTACCCCTAATTAACTATTTTCTTGGCAGATGCCTTCAGGCAAATGCGTATTGTGGTGAAATTACTTGTGTGTGACAGCTTTTACTGCCCTGTCGCCGCAGAATTGAATCAGGTAAACCAAAACAACCAGTAATATTAATACCGTATTCATGACCGTCGCGTTATAACCAATATAACCATACTGATAACCAATTTGACCTAAGCCGCCTGCGCCCACGGCTCCACCCATAGCAGAATAGCCTACGAGAGTAATTAGCGTGATGGTTGCGGCATTAATTAGCCCCGGTAATGCTTCCGGCAGCAATATCTTTCTGATGATCTGCATCGGTGTCGCGCCCATCGCACGGGCGGCTTCGATCAGACCAGTAGGAATTTCAAGCAACGCATTTTCCACCATACGGGCAATAAAAGGTGCCGCACCGACGGTAAGAGGAACGATCGCCGCTTGCAGGCCAATAGAGGTTCCGACAATGATGCGAGTAAAAGGAATCATCCACACCAGCAAAATAATGAACGGAATCGAACGGAAAATGTTTACCAGTGCAGAAACGGTCCGATAGATCTTGGGATTGGCGATGATTTGCCCCGGACGCGTGGTATACAACAAAACGCCCACAGGTAAGCCAAGCACAAAGCCAAAGAAACCAGAAACGAACGTCATCGCGACGGTTTCCCATACTCCCTTAGCCATTAACCACATCATTGCTTCAGACATAACCCAGAACCTCAATTGTAACGTGACTTTCCTGCAGGAATTGGATTGCGGCTTTGATATCCGCATCGTTGCCGTGCATTTCTGCCAGCATGATGCCGAACTTGACGCCACCGGCGTAATCCATCTGGGCACTGATAATGTTGTTGTTGATGTTAAAGCGTCGGGCAACCTCGGACAGCAGAGGAGCATCCACCGACTTACCCGTAAATTCCATCCGTAATAATGGCGTGGTATCCGGGCGATAGTCAGGGGACAGACGGGCGAGGTAATCGTCAGGGATGTCCAGGTGCAACGTTGACTGAATGAATTTCTGCGCCAGCGGCGTTTTCGGGTGTGAGAAGACTTCGCTTACGGTGTCTTGCTCAATGAGTCGTCCGTCGCTGATCACCGCAACCTGATCGCAAATGCGTTTCACCACGTCCATCTCATGGGTAATAAGAAGGATGGTTAGGCCGAGACGGCGATTGATGTCTTTCAGTAATTCGAGAATCGAGCGCGTTGTTGCAGGATCTAATGCACTGGTTGCTTCGTCACACAGCAGAACTTTAGGATTGCTCGCCAACGCACGGGCAATAGCGACGCGCTGTTTTTGTCCGCCAGACAAATTGGCTGGATAGACATCGTGCTTATCTGCCAGACCAACCAGCTCCAACAACTCGTTGACTCGTTTGGTGATGTCGGCTTTCGGCGTGTTATCCAATTCCAGCGGTAGTGAAATGTTGCCAAAAACGGTGCGCGAAGCGAGCAGGTTGAAATGTTGGAAAATCATGCCGATTTGACGGCGTGCGCGCGTCAACTGGCTATCAGACAGTTGAGTCAATTCTTGCCCATCTACCAGAACTTTCCCTTCTGTCGGTCGCTCCAATAAATTGACGCAGCGGATCAATGTACTTTTACCCGCGCCCGATGCGCCGATAACGCCATAAATTTGCCCAGTGGGAACATGAAGGCTGACATCAGCAAGCGCGGTAATTGTCCGCCCGTTCTGCTGGAAAACCTTAGTAATATTAGAAAGTTCAATCATATGTTTTTATCGTGAGTGCCTATGGCTGGATAAATCAGTTTCTGAATTAACAGAATATGAAATGGATGTTAGGGCGTCTAGACGTCTAAGTCAATCGGGATTGTCATGGCTCTGCATTCTCCCTCTCGGCGAAAACATGCGATACTACCGCGTAATTTAGGCATTCAGGAGCAAAGTCAGTGGCACAAAGCGTTCCAGCAGTTTTTCTTGATCGTGACGGCACGATCAATGTCGATCACGGTTATGTTCATGACATTGACCATTTTCAATTTATTGACGGCGTCATTGATGCCATGCGTGAGTTGAAAAGCATGGGGTTCGCGCTGGTTGTTGTGACGAATCAGTCCGGCATCGCCCGCGGTAAGTTTACAGAAGATCAGTTTATGCAACTGACGGAATGGATGGACTGGTCGCTGGCCGATCGTGGTGTTGATCTGGATGGCATCTATTTTTGTCCGCATCACCCTGAAGCTGGGGAAGGTGAGTATCGCCAGAGTTGTGATTGCCGTAAACCTGAGCCGGGCATGCTGCTTTCTGCACAGCGTGAGTTGAACATTGATATGGCGGCTTCTTATATGGTGGGAGACAAATTAGAGGATATTCAGGCTGCAATGGGTGCTGGTATAGGAAAAAAACTGCTGGTTCGTACTGGTAAACCCGTCACTGAGCAAGGCGAAGCACTGGCTGATGGTGTGCTGGAAAGCCTCGCAGACCTGCCAAAATGGATAAAAACGCGCAGTTAACAAGCGGAACGAATGAAAGATGCGCAAACAGAAAAAAGTTTACGAGATTTGCTTGCGCTTCTGAATCGGCTCCCTATAATGCGCCTCCATCGACACGGCGCTGTGAACACACAACCGGGTCGATAAAGAAAGAGAAAACGCTTTAAAATAAGCGTTGACTCTAAAGGTGAAAAGCGTAATATACGCCACCTCGCGAAGTGGTTAAGGCCACAACGCACTGCTCTTTAACAATTTAATCAGACAATCTGTGTGGGCACTCACAAGACCGTATCTTAACGATATAAAAAGTCTTGAAGAGTGAACAACAGTAAAATTCATTACGAATGAACAGTTACTAATTCTTTGAGCATCGCTGACGAGTTCAGCAAATCAAACAAATCTTAAATTGAAGAGTTTGATCATGGCTCAGATTGAACGCTGGCGGCAGGCCTAACACATGCAAGTCGAGCGGTAGCACAGAAGAGCTTGCTCTTTGGGTGACGAGCGGCGGACGGGTGAGTAATGTCTGGGAAACTGCCTGATGGAGGGGGATAACTACTGGAAACGGTAGCTAATACCGCATAACCTCGCAAGAGCAAAGAGGGGGACCTTCGGGCCTCTCGCCATCAGATGTGCCCAGATGGGATTAGCTAGTAGGTGAGGTAATGGCTCACCTAGGCGACGATCCCTAGCTGGTCTGAGAGGATGACCAGCCACACTGGAACTGAGACACGGTCCAGACTCCTACGGGAGGCAGCAGTGGGGAATATTGCACAATGGGCGCAAGCCTGATGCAGCCATGCCGCGTGTGTGAAGAAGGCCTTCGGGTTGTAAAGCACTTTCAGCGAGGAGGAAGGCGGTAAGGTTAATAACCTTATCGATTGACGTTACTCGCAGAAGAAGCACCGGCTAACTCCGTGCCAGCAGCCGCGGTAATACGGAGGGTGCAAGCGTTAATCGGAATGACTGGGCGTAAAGCGCACGCAGGCGGTCTGTTAAGTTGGATGTGAAATCCCCGGGCTTAACCTGGGAACTGCATTCAAAACTGACAGGCTAGAGTCTTGTAGAGGGGGGTAGAATTCCAGGTGTAGCGGTGAAATGCGTAGAGATCTGGAGGAATACCGGTGGCGAAGGCGGCCCCCTGGACAAAGACTGACGCTCAGGTGCGAAAGCGTGGGGAGCAAACAGGATTAGATACCCTGGTAGTCCACGCTGTAAACGATGTCGATTTGGAGGTTGTGCCCTTGAGGCGTGGCTTCCGGAGCTAACGCGTTAAATCGACCGCCTGGGGAGTACGGCCGCAAGGTTAAAACTCAAATGAATTGACGGGGGCCCGCACAAGCGGTGGAGCATGTGGTTTAATTCGATGCAACGCGAAGAACCTTACCTACTCTTGACATCCAGAGAATTAGCTAGAGATAGCTGAGTGCCTTCGGGAACTCTGAGACAGGTGCTGCATGGCTGTCGTCAGCTCGTGTTGTGAAATGTTGGGTTAAGTCCCGCAACGAGCGCAACCCTTATCCTTTGTTGCCAGCGATTCGGTCGGGAACTCAAAGGAGACTGCCGGTGATAAACCGGAGGAAGGTGGGGATGACGTCAAGTCATCATGGCCCTTACGAGTAGGGCTACACACGTGCTACAATGGCGTATACAAAGAGAAGCGACCTCGCGAGAGCAAGCGGACCTCATAAAGTACGTCGTAGTCCGGATTGGAGTCTGCAACTCGACTCCATGAAGTCGGAATCGCTAGTAATCGTAGATCAGAATGCTACGGTGAATACGTTCCCGGGCCTTGTACACACCGCCCGTCACACCATGGGAGTGGGTTGCAAAAGAAGTAGGTAGCTTAACCTTCGGGAGGGCGCTTACCACTTTGTGATTCATGACTGGGGTGAAGTCGTAACAAGGTAACCGTAGGGGAACCTGCGGTTGGATCACCTCCTTACCAAGAAGATGTGTGTTAAGTGAAGTGCTCACACAGATTGTCTGATGAAAATAACGAGCAGAAATACCTTAATAGGCTTGTAGCTCAGGTGGTTAGAGCGCACCCCTGATAAGGGTGAGGTCGGTGGTTCAAGTCCACTCAGGCCTACCAACTCTTCCATGAGTGGTATCTAAGGTATCTGTAAGCAACGATGGGGTTATAGCTCAGCTGGGAGAGCGCCTGCCTTGCACGCAGGAGGTCTGCGGTTCGATCCCGCATAGCTCCACCATCACTACTCGCTATATAGAAAACTTCAGAGTGTACCTGTTTGGGTACACTGCGAAGTTTTGCTCTTTAACAATCTGGAACAAGCTGAAAATTGAAACATGACAGCTGAACATGCATTGATACCTGCGGGTATGAATGGTGTATCAGTGCGTCAATGAGTCTCTCAAATAATCGCAGCGCGATGATGTCTTTAAGACACCTTCGGGTTGTGAGGTTAAGCGACTAAGCGTACACGGTGGATGCCTAGGCAGTCAGAGGCGATGAAGGGCGTGCTAATCTGCGATAAGCGTCGGTAAGCTGATATGAAGCGTTATACCCGACGATACCCGAATGGGGAAACCCAGTGTGTTTCGACACACTATCATTACGTGAATACATAGCGTAATGAGGCGAACCGGGGGAACTGAAACATCTCAGTACCCCGAGGAAAAGAAATCAACCGAGATTCCCCTAGTAGCGGCGAGCGAACGGGGAGGAGCCCAGAACCTGAATCAGTTTGTGTGTTAGTGGAAGCGTCTGGAAAGTCGCACAGTAAAGGGTGATAGTCCCGTACACAAAAATGCACAAATTGTGAGTTCGATGAGTAGGGCGGGACACGTGACATCCTGTCTGAATATGGGGGGACCATCCTCCAAGGCTAAATACTCCTGACTGACCGATAGTGAACCAGTACCGTGAGGGAAAGGCGAAAAGAACCCCGGCGAGGGGAGTGAAATAGAACCTGAAACCGTGTACGTACAAGCAGTGGGAGCCTTGATTAATCAGGGTGACTGCGTACCTTTTGTATAATGGGTCAGCGACTTATATTCTGTAGCAAGGTTAACCGTATAGGGGAGCCGCAGGGAAACCGAGTCTTAACTGGGCGTTAAGTTGCAGGGTATAGACCCGAAACCCGGTGATCTAGCCATGGGCAGGTTGAAGGTTGGGTAACACTAACTGGAGGACCGAACCGACTAATGTTGAAAAATTAGCGGATGACTTGTGGCTGGGGGTGAAAGGCCAATCAAACCGGGAGATAGCTGGTTCTCCCCGAAAGCTATTTAGGTAGCGCCTCGTGAATTCATCTTCGGGGGTAGAGCACTGTTTCGGCTAGGGGGTCATCCCGACTTACCAACCCGATGCAAACTACGAATACCGAAGAATGTTATCACGGGAGACACACGGCGGGTGCTAACGTTCGTCGTGAAGAGGGAAACAACCCAGACCGCCAGCTAAGGTCCCAAAGTCATGGTTAAGTGGGAAACGATGTGGGAAGGCACAGACAGCCAGGATGTTGGCTTAGAAGCAGCCATCATTTAAAGAAAGCGTAATAGCTCACTGGTCGAGTCGGCCTGCGCGGAAGATGTAACGGGGCTAAACCATGCACCGAAGCTGCGGCAGCGACACTCAGGTGTTGTTGGGTAGGGGAGCGTTCTGTAAGCCGTCGAAGGTGGCCTGTGAGGGTTGCTGGAGGTATCAGAAGTGCGAATGCTGACATAAGTAACGATAATGCGGGTGAAAAACCCGCACGCCGGAAGACCAAGGGTTCCTGTCCAACGTTAATCGGGGCAGGGTGAGTCGACCCCTAAGGCGAGGCTGAAAAGCGTAGTCGATGGGAAACAGGTTAATATTCCTGTACTCGGTGTTACTGCGAAGGGGGGACGGAGAAAGCTAGGTTATCCGGGCGACGGTTGTCCCGGTTTAAGCGTGAAGGTGGATGACTTTGGTAAATCCGGGTCGTCATTAACACTGAGGCGTGATGACGAGTCACTACGGTGATGAAGTAACCAATGCTACGCTTCCAGGAAAAGCCTCTAAGCTCCAGGTAACATCAAATCGTACCCCAAACCGACACAGGTGGTCAGGTAGAGAATACTCAGGCGCTTGAGAGAACTCGGGTGAAGGAACTAGGCAAAATGGTGCCGTAACTTCGGGAGAAGGCACGCTGATGGTAGGTGAAGTGACTTGCTCATGGAGCTGAAATCAGTCGAAGATACCAGCTGGCTGCAACTGTTTAATAAAAACACAGCACTGTGCAAACACGAAAGTGGACGTATACGGTGTGACGCCTGCCCGGTGCCGGAAGGTTAATTGATGGGGTCAGCCGCAAGGCGAAGCTCTTGATCGAAGCCCCGGTAAACGGCGGCCGTAACTATAACGGTCCTAAGGTAGCGAAATTCCTTGTCGGGTAAGTTCCGACCTGCACGAATGGCGTAATGATGGCCAGGCTGTCTCCACCCGAGACTCAGTGAAATTGAACTCGCTGTGAAGATGCAGTGTACCCGCGGCAAGACGGAAAGACCCCGTGAACCTTTACTATAGCTTGACACTGAACCTTGAGCCTTGATGTGTAGGATAGGTGGGAGGCTTTGAAGCGTGGACGCCAGTCTGCGTGGAGCCAACCTTGAAATACCACCCTTTAATGTTTGATGTTCTAACGTGGGCCCGTGATCCGGGTTGCGGACAGTGTCTGGTGGGTAGTTTGACTGGGGCGGTCTCCTCCCAAAGCGTAACGGAGGAGCACGAAGGTTAGCTAATCCTGGTCGGACATCAGGAGGTTAGTGCAAAGGCATAAGCTAGCTTGACTGCGAGAGTGACAGCTCGAGCAGGTGCGAAAGCAGGTCTTAGTGATCCGGTGGTTCTGAATGGAAGGGCCATCGCTCAACGGATAAAAGGTACTCCGGGGATAACAGGCTGATACCGCCCAAGAGTTCATATCGACGGCGGTGTTTGGCACCTCGATGTCGGCTCATCACATCCTGGGGCTGAAGTAGGTCCCAAGGGTATGGCTGTTCGCCATTTAAAGTGGTACGCGAGCTGGGTTTAGAACGTCGTGAGACAGTTCGGTCCCTATCTGCCGTGGGCGTTGGAAGATTGAGAGGGGTTGCTCCTAGTACGAGAGGACCGGAGTGAACGCACCACTGGTGTTCGGGTTGTGATGCCAATTGCATTGCCCGGTAGCTAAGTGCGGAAGAGATAACCGCTGAAAGCATCTAAGCGGGAAACTTGCCTCGAGATGAGTCTTCCCTGGGTACTTGATACCCCTGAAGGGCCGTTGAAGACTACGACGTAGATAGGCTGGGTGTGTAAGCGTAGCGATACGTTGAGCTAACCAGTACTAATGACCCGAGAGGCTTAACCTTACAACACCGAAGGTGTTTTGAGAGTGACTCAGAGAGATTTTGATAATCAGCTTGTTTTAGGATTGGTTCTGATGGTTGTGCGAGAGCGAAAGCGAAGCATGACGGTTGGAATGAAACAGAATTTGCCTGGCGGCGATAGCGCGGTGGTCCCACCTGACCCCATGCCGAACTCAGAAGTGAAACGCCGTAGCGCCGATGGTAGTGTGGGGCTTCCCCATGTGAGAGTAGGGAACTGCCAGGCATCAATTTATACAGGTGCGCTGATATGGCTCAGTTGGTAGAGCGCACCCTTGGTAAGGGTGAGGTCCCCAGTTCGACTCTGGGTATCAGCACCAGTTATTTGGGTTAATGTTCGGCTTAAAAAAAGAATTTACCTGGCGGCGATAGCGCGGTGGTCCCACCTGACCCCATGCCGAACTCAGAAGTGAAACACCGTAGCGCCGATGGTAGTGTGGGGTTTCCCCATGTGAGAGTAGGGAACTGCCAGGTTTCAATTAAGATAAAAGGCCATCCTGTTAAGGATGGCCTTTTGTTTATTTGTATTTCAGGATAGTAAACTCTTCCTTTTACCTGAATAGATTCACTTATCTTCTTATTAACCCATCTCATAATAACATCCTGTTTGTTACTACTTTATTTATCCATGTTTCTGTTAAGGATAATAAAGGCACTGCTTGCGTTGTTACATTAATAAATTATTACAATCAGGAACTTTTTGCCTCAGGGTTTAAGTGCTGCTTTACTATAGCGGGCATCGTTTTATGCTCGGAAAAACAGGAGAATAAAATAGGATGACTGATCTAACGGAAAATGCGAAAGATACGCGTCAGCGTATCCGAGCTATAGTTGGCGCTTCATCGGGTAATTTGGTTGAGTGGTTTGATTTTTATGTTTATTCCTTTTGCTCAATCTATTTTGCCCATATCTTTTTCCCTTCGGGAAATACCACCACTCAATTACTACAAACCGCAGGGGTTTTTGCAGCAGGCTTTTTAATGAGACCGATAGGCGGTTGGCTTTTCGGTTACATTGCAGACAAGCATGGTCGTAAAAATTCAATGCTAATTTCGGTCTGCATGATGTGTTTTGGATCTCTGGTTATTGCATGCTTACCGGGATATGAAACCATTGGCACCTGGGCTCCCTTTTTGCTGTTATTAGCCCGTTTATTTCAGGGACTTTCTGTCGGTGGAGAATACGGCACTAGCGCGACGTATATGAGTGAAGTTGCCGTTGAGGGAAGAAAGGGATTCTATGCTTCTTTCCAATATGTCACGCTGATCGGCGGTCAGCTACTGGCGTTGTTAGTCGTTGTGATATTACAACAGGTTCTGAGTGATGAGGATTTGCGTGCGTGGGGATGGCGTATTCCTTTTGCTCTCGGCGCTGTTTTGGCGATTGTTGCACTTTATTTACGCCGTTCTCTGAATGAAACCTCTGATAAAACAACTCGCGGACATAAAGATGCTGGCTCGCTTGCGGGTTTGTGGAAACATCGTCGCGCCTTTATTACCGTACTGGGTTTTACGGCCGGTGGTTCTTTAGCTTTTTATACGTTTACCACTTACATGCAAAAGTATCTGGTGAATACGGCAGGAATGGATGCGAAAACGGCTAGCGGGTTAATGACCCTCGCACTGTTTATTTTTATGCTGCTACAGCCGTTCTTTGGTGCGATGTCAGATAGGATTGGCCGTCGTAGCTCAATGCTCTGTTTCGGCGGACTTGCGGCATTGCTGACGGTTCCCATTCTGACGGTGCTACAGAGTGTGACTAGCCCTGTCATTGCCTTCTCACTGGTCATGCTTTCACTGATTATTGTCAGTTTCTACACGTCCATCAGCGGCATTTTAAAAGCAGAAATGTTCCCACCTGAAGTCCGGGCATTGGGCGTAGGCTTATCTTACGCGGTTGCTAATGCGTTGTTTGGTGGTTCGGCTGAGTATGTTGCACTTTCGCTGAAATCATTTGGTATGGAAACGGCTTTTTTCTGGTACGTATCAGTGATGGGGGCGATTGCGTTTATTGTGTCATTGACGCTGCATCGCAGAGGCAAGGGAATGAAGCTTTAGTTTTCAGATCGCTGTCATAACGCCTGGTCGGTAGTTGCACTGGCCAGGTTCCCAAATGACAATAAAAAAACCTCGGCTTCCGAGGTTTTTTTAAAGCAGATCACAGGTCTTAGAGAATACGACTGATGAGTCGATCGATACGGATACGGCGCAGACGTCGTATCAGCTTGCGGACTTTCACTGGATATTGCGCAATGCTCTCCAGTTCCGTATAGCTTTGTACAACGTGAGTATGCGTCCTGATTGTGTCCAGTTCGTCCAGACGTTGCTGCAATAGAACCTTCTGAGGATCGTGAATTAGGATGGCATTTTCCAGATCCAGACGCCATGCGCGCGGGTTAAGGTTATTCCCCGTCAACAGTTGCCACTTGTCATCTACCCACATGCCTTTCAGGTGGAAGCTGTTATCACCGTCTTTCCATAGCCGCACAACAAGCTGCTGATTCTCAATGTAGCGCTCCAGACGACTCAGAAAACGGCGAAGGTTGATCTCATAGAGATACGGTAACGCACCGATGATTTTGAAAGGCTGGTCTTCTGGAATATAGAAGTCGTTAGCGGTTTTATCTCCGATAATAATTTCTACTTTTTTACCGTCTCTCAATAGCCGGATGATATTTCTCACCAGTAGCGCTGGCAGGTTGAAATAGGGGGTACAGATAACCACATGCTCATCAGCGCAATACATCAGGTGATGTATGGTCTTATTCAGCGGGCTTTGTTTCCCTAGCCCGACCAGTGGCGTGACGGTTAATTCGTTTGCGTCCGCGCTGTGTTCCGGGGCTTGATAATTGGCAGTACGCAACGTTTGGCGGAACTGCTTAATATCATTTTTGATTTCCAGACTCTTGGGGCGATCGGTATGATCCAACCGCTGTATTGCCGGAGCCGATAGCATGGTCTGGATATATTGCACCATCGTATCGGCCAATGCCGGATTATGAATCAGCTGGTAGCGGTCATAACGGTATTTCTGATGTTGGTGCAGATAAACATCATTCAGGCTGGCCCCGCTGTAGATAACTGTGTCATCGACAATGAACCCTTTTAGGTGCAACACGCCCAAGGCTTCGCGCGTGTTGACAGGAATGCCATAGATAGGGAAATGCGTGTCTGGATGTTTTTTCGCCATATCGCAATACCAATCAGCATTGGTATTTTCTGCCGCTGCGCCGATCCTGCCGCGCTGAGCACGATGCCAGTCTACCAGAACACGGACATCCAACTCTGGGCACTGCCGTTTGGCTTCATAAATTGCGGATAGAATCCCCATGCCGCCATCATCGCGCTCAAGATACAACGCCACGATATAGATGCGTTTTTTAGCACTCAGAATGGCGTTAATCAGCGTCGTGCGGAAAAGCTCAGGCGAGTGCAACGTCTGAACATCATCTGCGTTCTGAGGAATTCTGGGCAGTTGTGCAAGGTGCTGTTGGTATTTATTGCGTTTAAAATTTGACAGCATCACAGTGCGATTCTTCTCTCATTAGTTTATACCCACCATACTTCGAGCTGTACTAGGGTATATGACCTTCTGGTCATTATCAAAAGTTAAGGAGTAGCCGAATGGGCGATAATACCATTACTTTCCAGCTGTTGTGAGTCTGTTTTGCCATTGAATGGGTATCACAATTCCCGTTGCACGAGCCATGTCACGTCGTGCTATCAATTCTTCAGCGGCAATTCCAGTGTCACAATTCCCTCTTCTAATTGTACGTCGATGTGAAAACCGAGCTTTTTGGACAGCTGTATCATGCCTTGATTATGCGGCATGGTGATGCCGGTCAAACGAGAGAGACCATGCGCTTTGGCGTAATCAATCAGCTTTTCCAACAGGCGTCTGCCAAGGCCCAGCCCTTTTAGATCGGAGCGAACCAGCACGGCGAATTCCGCATCCGTATTATCCGGATCGGAAATCGCACGCGTCACGCCAATAATCTCCGTCTCCTCACCGAACTGGCGAACGGCAACGAATGCCATCTCACGATCGTAGTCAATTTGTGTCATATTGGCTAAGTCTTCGTGAGTAAATTCATTAATTTCGCTGAAATAACGGTAATACAGGTCTTCTTTCGTCACTCTTGCAATGAACGAACTGAGCAGCGGTTCATCTTCCGGCAAAATTGGCCGGAATAGACAGCTATCACCATTTTTGAGGGTAACGGTTTCTTCCAGCTCATGCGGATAAGGGCGAATTGCCAGCCTTGATTGCGGATCGCCACTGAACGGCGTCAGATGTAGCGTGACATCCAGCAGCGTAAACGTATCCCCGGATGCCAGCAGAGGATGAATATCTAGCCGGGAAATTTCAGGGCAGTCGAGAATCAGGTTGGAGACCTGAACCAGCAAGCGGCTGAGCGCGGGAATGTCCAGCGGATGCAGCGCGCTGTACTCCCGAATTTTGCCGCCTTTCACCGCTTGCAGCACCAAATAGCGGGCTAGCGTCATATTCAGCGGAGGCAGGGCGACGGCAGCCTGTTTTTCTCGCCACTCAACGCCACCTTCCCCTAGCATAATCAGTGGGCCGAAAACGGGGTCTTGCTCGACGGCAATCCTGAGCTCCTGCGCACCGGCGCGATTTGCCATGCTCTGCACCAGCAGGCCGTAGATGCGCGCCTGTGGATAGGTGCGCTTCACTCGGTCAAGAATGGCATCTGCCGCCTGCTGGACTTCTCTGGCGGTTCGCAGGTATAGCATGACGCCCTGAACTTCCGATTTATGCGGAATATCTGGCGATCTCAGCTTAATCGCGACCGGATAGCCAATTTGTTCGGCGATATGTACGGCTTCTGCGCTGTCGCCAGCAATCCAAGTGGGTAACGTATCCAAGCCGTAGGCTTGCAGGATCGGCTGAACTTCATGCGTGTCGAGCTGCGTCACGCCGTCTGACAGCGCTTGATGAATCAGCGCATGTGCCTGACTGGCGTTGATGCCTAAATTCAGCGGCAGCGCCGGGGTTTCCTTTAGCTGTTTCTGATTACGTCGATATTCGACGGTATGCATAAATGCTGTAACCGCGCCTTCCGGTGTGCGATAGGTTGGAATGCCAGCGTCGTTAAACAAACGTCGTGCTTCTTGCGAGGAGAATTCGCCGCACCAGTTGGTCAGTAGCGTAATTCTTTTCCCACGCGGATGCTGTTGGAAGAGCGTGATCAACTGAGATGCGCTATCGGTGCCGGGAGCCGCGGCGCTGGGCGCGTGAATGATTAAGAGTGCATCGACTTCATCGCTGTCCAGTAATACTGAAACCGCTGCCAGATAGCGAGCCGCGGTCGCATCATCACGCAGATCGAGTGGATTGCCGATCGTGACGGTTGGCGGTAGCGCTTCCTGTAGCGCTTGTCGGGTCGCCTCGCTGAGCTGTGCTAGCTTGCCTTGTCGGCTGAGGAGCTGATCCAGCGCCTGTGCGGCGGGCGATGCGCCATTGCTTACTAGCATCAGGCGTTCACCGCGCAGCGGCCGCAGGTGGCTTAAGGTTTCCACCGCGGAAAAAAGCTCATGCGTATCCCGTACCCGCAGTAAGCCTGCGCGTTGAATTGCCGCGTCATAGGCGGCATCCAGACCGTGGCGCTGGTCATTCAGCAACTGCTGTGCCTGCTGGCTGCGCCCGCTTTTGATCACCAGTATCGGTTTATTTCGGGATGCGCTACGAGAAGCGGAAAGAAAGCGGCGCGCATCGCTGATGTGTTCCAGATGCAGCAGAATCGCACTGGTTTTGCCATCGCGTGCCAGAAAATCTAACAGGTCGTCGACATCGATATCCAGACTGTCACCCAGAGCGATAAAATAGGAAAAACCAATACCGCGCTGCTGCGCCCAGTCCAGTATCGTGTTGGACACAGCGGCCGACTGCGAAATGAATGCCAGCTTGCCTTTCATAATCGGTACAGGGGAGAAACTGGCATTCAGACCTTGCCAGGGCGCGAGTAGCCCAAGGCTATTAGGGCCAAGCAGACGCATGTGGTAGCGTGCAGCGCAGGCCTTTAATTCGCTGAACTGGGTCGGCGGTGCGGAGAGGATGATGACCGTTTTGCAGCCTTTCTGGCCCAGATCGTCTAACAGCGTGAGATTACGGCTGGCGTTGGTGCAAATCACGGCAAGGTCGGGCGTCATGGGCAGGCTGGCGACCGTCGGGTAGGCCAGCACGCCGCAGACGGCACGATATTTCGGTGTAACAGGCAGCACGGGGCCGCTGAAATGGCCGTCCAACAAATTTTTCATCATCAGAAAACCGGCTCTTCCCGGTTTTTCGGACGCGCCGAGAACGGCGATAGACTTAGGGCGTAACAGTGCTTCCAATCCGCGCTGGCTCATGCGTCACTCCTTCACATCAATCCCCTTTGATACTAAACGCTTTCTGCCGGTTGTGCTGTGACGGTGGGTAAACTTTCTCTCAAGCTGTGGTGTGATTTTCCCGCCAGATAGTGTCGCCTGAAACGATCAAAATGCTGGGATAGCGCGTCGGCCGCGACGATATCCCCCGCCTGTGCGAGCAGGGCGATGGCAATTTCGGCGGTGCAGTGTTGCCCTGCGTTGCTGGCTTCACGCAGTTGATAGCGGGACAGTGCCTCTACATTCAGCGACAGGATCGGCAAATTGTCCAGATAAGGGCTTTTACGGAACATTTTACGCGCTTCCGGCCAGGTCCCGTCGAGCAAAACAAATAGGGCGGGCTTTTCCGCTGCGGGAAGCTGTTGAAACACCTGACGTCCTTCTTCCGCTGCATCGGCAAGGAAGACCAGATAGGGCTGAACGTCTGGGTTTTGCAGCGTAGCCAGCAATTCGGGATCTGGCTCGGTGCGTGACCAGCGAAACGCCTGCGTCTCGGGAAGAATATCGGCGATAAGACGTCCGGTATTGCTCGGCTTTAACGGTTCGGTATCAAACATGATCAGACAGACGCGGCTGCGGGACTCCTGCGCCTGAATGGTGTGACACAGGCAGTTGGTTGCAGGTAGTAAACACTGCTGGCAGCGTACTACGCGGCAGCCGCGGGCACGGAACGGTTTGGTTGACTGCTCAAGACGTTGCTGGCGCAGGCGGAGTACGGCATTGTCCGTGAGGGGACGGTTAACCATTAAAGGATGGTTGATCATGAAATAGATGACGCCATGAGATTCTGCAACGAACCAGCTTCTTTCTCATTATTGAGAAGCCGATTCAGAAAGGCGACATTCTAATCGACAGGCGAGTTGACCAAAAGGGTAGGAGGCAATAATACCTGCGTTCCTACCCTAATTAATTCTCTACAGTGATTCGTCCAGCCAGCTCTCAAATTGTGCTTTTGGCAGTGCGCCGTTGAGGATATCGACCATCTGGCCCTGTTTAAAGATCATGAGGGTTGGAATACTGCGGATACGGAAACGTGCGCTGAGTGCCGGTTCGGCTTCGGTATTGACCTTAATAAAGCGGATTTTCCCGCTACGCTCCTGCGCGACGTTTTCAAACACCGGGGCGAAGTTGACGCAGGGGCCGCACCAGGGCGCCCAGAAATCGACCACGACGGGAAGATCGTCCTGTAACAGCTTATCGAGCGTCGCTTCTGTGGCATTGGTAACGTCACCGCTGAATAAGGTTTCTCCGCAACGACCACACTTTGCATGGTCATCAACACGCTCTTCTGGCAGGCGATTGGTTGTTTGGCAAGATCCACATACCGTATTCATAACAGGGCCTCAGATAAAAGGGCTAAAATAAAGATGTCGCTGATAAAATGTTCGCAATGCGGCATTGGAAGTCAGCGGCATGTTGCTTAAGTGTGAATAAATTATGGTGGGGAGACATGATGGCAACAACGTGGTTTGCCCAATAGCTACAATAGCTTCTGACTGTTAGCGCTCTTTTACCACAAGCGTGTGGCTAAGCGGGTGTACATAAGGTAATCTTCGCGCCCAGCGCGTAGGTGGAGAAAACAATGAGCGATTCATTCAATAGTAAAAGCGGCAAAGTCCGTGTGATGTACGTCCGTAGTGATGATGAGGGCGAGAAAGAGAATAAAAACAAGCGCCCTGCTGACAAAGATCGCCGTGGCGATCGGCGTGACGGCAGTGGCTCTCGCGATCAACGCGAAAAGCCGAAGCATCCACGTGATGTTAACCCGCGCTATGCCCGGGAAAATCCGTCCCGTGACGGCGATAGCAATGCTAAGTCGCCGTGGGGCAATAAAGATCGTAATGAACGCAGCGGTGATAAGCCTCGCCGGCCGCGTGGTGACGATACCGGTGGCTATGAATCACCGTGGAAAACCGTGTCTCGTGCGCCAAGCGATAGCGAAACGCCGGACCATGGCGGTATCACAGGCAAGAGCCATATCGATCCTGAGCAACTGCGTCGCCAGCGTCAGGAAGAAACACGTGTCTACGGCGAAAATGCCTGTCAGGCACTGTTTAAAAACCGTTCTGAAGTGATCGTTCGTGCCTGGTTCCTGCAAGAAGTGACACCGCGTTTCCGCGATGCACTGCGCTGGATGGCGGCAAACCGCAAGGCTTACCACGTTGTGGAAGAGGACGAGCTGATTAAGGCTTCGGGCACCGAGCACCACGGCGGCGTGTGTTTCCTGATTAAAAAGCGTCAGGGAATGGATGTGCGTGAGTACCTGAAAACGGCTGGCGAGCAAGACTGTGTACTGGCGCTGGAAGATGTGGGTAACCCGCACAACCTCGGCGGCATTATGCGCAGCTGCGCGCATTTCGGCGTGAAAGGTGTGCTGGTGCAGGATGCTGCGCTGCTGGAATCTGGCGCTGCCGTGCGCACGGCAGAAGGCGGTGCAGAACACGTTAAAGCGATTAACGCTGACGATTTCCTGTCCGTGCTGACGGAGTTCCGTAACGCAGGCTATACCATCGTGACTACGTCCAGCCATAAAGGCACGGCATTGTCGCAAGCAACGCTTCCGGCGAAAACCGTGATCGTGCTGGGTCAGGAAGGTGATGGTCTGTCGGATAGCGCTTGGCAGCAGGGGGACGTAAAAGTCTCTATCGGCGGTACCGGTAAGGTTGAAAGTCTGAATATTTCAGTCGCTACGGGCATTTTGCTGTCCGAGTGGTGGCGACAGAACCAGGCCTGATATCGCGCGTCGACTCTCAGGGAGAATGGGCTCCCTGAGTAGGTGTAACCACGGATGAGAGAACGATTAATGAAGCAGAAAATTATCGCGGTATCGTTACTGTTGGGTACATTGCTGGTAAGCGGTTGCAACTCGCTGCCGCGCTCGTCCGCTGCCGCTGATGCGTGTCAGATTGGCGATAAACAGGTGCAGACCACGCTTTATTTTGGTTTGAATCGTCCCGCTGGCCCGGTGATTTCAGATGCCGAGTGGAAAGCGTTTTTGGATGGTGACGTTACGCCACGTTTTAAAGATGGGCTGACGGTGTTTGATGCCAAAGGACAATGGCTGGGGAATGATGGCGTGGTTGCCCGAGAGAACAGCAAGGCGCTGATGTTGATTCACGGCCCCGATCGGGAGCGTGATATTGAAGCGCTGCGCACTACCTACAAATCACGTTTCGCGCAGGAATCCGTCATGCGGATTGATGCACCCGTCTGCGTCGCGTTCTGATTTTTTTCATCAGCCCCGTTTCAGGGGCTGATTCATATCGTTTGTAATCCCATCGACAGAACAAGAACGGTGATAATGGGATAGAAGAGTAAAGCGTTTGCGCCATGGACAAAAACGTCAGGAACGTTTTTGAACGTCGCTTGCGATGGCCCTGCAAGGGTGAATCTCAGGGATGAGATTCATATCTGCGCAATCCGAGCGTACAGGGATGTATTCACAGCGTCTTTACGATCTACCCATTATCACCGCTCGACTGACTTTTATCACGAACTATAGCACCAGTCCCGCCACTGCCGCAGACAGTAAACTCACCAGCGTAGAACCATAAACCAGCTTCAGGCCGAAGCGCGATACCACGTTGCCCTGTGCTTCATTCAGCCCTTTGATGGCACCCGCGATAATGCCGATTGACGCGAAGTTAGCGAAGGAAATCAGGAACACGGACAAAATGCCCAGTCCGCGTGGCGACATCTCTGCTGCGATCTTCTTCAATTCGATCATGGCAACAAATTCATTCGCCACCAACTTGGTCGCCATGATGCTGCCTGCGTTCAGAATATCGGAAGACGGAATGCCGATAAGCCACGCCAGCGGTGAAAAGACATAGCCCATAATCGCCTGGAAGCTAATGCCGAAGACGGTGCTGAACAGTGCATTCACGGCGGCAATTAACGCCACGAAGCCGATTAGCATCGCCATAATAATCATCGCCACTTTAAAACCGGCAAGAATGTATTCCCCCAGCATTTCAAAGAAGCTTTGGTCTTCATGCAGCTTTTCCAGTTTCAGTTCTGGTTCGTCGTCAGGCTGATAAGGGTTGATAATCGACAGAATGATAAAGGTGCTGAACATATTCAGAATCAGCGCAGCAACGACGTATTTAGCGTCCAGCATGGTCATGTAGGCGCTGATAATCGACATGGATACGGTCGACATTGCTGTTGCCGCCATCGTGTACATCCGCCGTGGCGACATGTCGGCGAGGATGCCCTTATAGACGATAAAATTCTCTGACTGCCCGAGCATCAGCGTACTCACGGCGTTAAACGACTCCAGTTTCCCCATCCCGTTTACTTTGGACAGCAGTGTGCCGATCCCTTTGATAATAAACGGTAAAATGCGCCAGTGCTGCAAAATGCCGATCAGCGCAGAAATAAAGACGATAGGGCAGAGCACATTGAGGAAGATAAAGGAAAGTCCCTGCGCGTTCATCCCGCCGAACACAAAATCGGTGCCTTGATTAGCGAAAGATAATAGCTTTTCAAACAAACCGGCAAAGGCGCTAATCGCGTTAAGCCCGATGCTGGAATGTAAAAGGAAATAGGCCAGCAAAATTTCAATCACCAGCAGTTGCACAATAAAGCGCAGTCGGATGCGTTTTCTGTCGTGACTGACGAGCAGTGCCAGCAAAAAAATGGCTGCTGTTGCCAAAATGAAATGTAAAACCTGTGACATAAAAGAACCACTTAATCCCTGAATAAAAGAGGCGCATTGTAATCGGAATGTGAAAATATGTTTATCCCGAATCTGTAAATCCTTATTCGCTACCGCGCTATAAGGATGGCGAGACGTATTCGAGTCATCAGGGGACGGTGGGAAGAGTAAAAGAGGGTTCCCCTTCGGCCAGTTGCTGGCGGAAGGGGACAGAAAGATTACGGCGAGTTAGTGCGCGCCACCGCCTCCACCGCCAGTGGTAAAGGGCGGTTTAGCGAACCAGACCAGCACCAGAAGGACCAGAAATACGGCCGCTGCGGCCCAGAATATTTCGTTGGCAGAAATAATCAGTCCCTGTGCGGTAATCTGCTCTGCGATGTAGGCTGAGGCCTGCGTTTGGCTCATTCCCATCGCCTGAAGCTGCTGGTACGTTTCCTGCGCTATCGGATTATAGGGCGTGATAGATTCCGTCAGGTGCGCATGGTGCAGCGATTCGCGCTGTGTCCAGAGCGTGGTGGTCAGCGACGTCCCGATCGATCCCGCCAGCGTTCGGGTAAAGTTCGACAGACTTGATGCTGCCGCCAAACGTTCCGGCGGAAGCCCCGACAGCGTGATGGTGGTCAGCGGCATGAAGAAGCAGGCGACGGCAAACCCCTGAACGAACTGCGGCCAAGCCGATGCGCCGAAATCCATACCCGGCTCAAAGGTGTACGCGCGCCAGTAAAAACAGACGGCATACATGATGAAGCTGAACGTCACCAGTTTGCGCATGTCCAGACGCGGTGCGAATCGACCGATAATCGGCGACAGTAACACCGGCATCAGCCCAACCGGTGCGGATGCGAGCCCGGCCCAGGTGGCGGTATAGCCATACACCTCCTGCAACAGCTGCGGCAAGAGCACGATCGCCCCGAAGTAAAACATGTAGGCGAGGCTGATACACAGACAGCCAATGGTGAAGTTGCGCGATTTAAACAGGGATAAATCTACCACCGGATGGTCGTCCGTCAGCTCCCAGACAATCAGGAAGGCGATTGCAATCACCGCCACCACGGTCAGGGTGATGATTTCTGTCGAGTTAAACCAATCCAGCTCTTTGCCCCGGTCGAGCATCATCTGAAGGCTACCGATACCGACAACCAACAATGCCAGCCCGATGGTATCGATGGGCCTGATCTCGGTTTTGGTTTCCCGTCCGCGCAGCGTTTGCATGGCAATAAACACCACGGCGATGCCCAACGGAACGTTGATGAAGAATATCCAGCCCCAGTGATAGTTGTCGCTAATCCAGCCGCCCAGAATCGGGCCACAGATCGGCGCGACGACCACGGTCATCGACCACAGCGCCAGGGCGATGCTGCGTTTTGCGGGGGGATAATTACTTAGCAACAGACTCTGTGACAGCGGGATCAGCGGCCCGGCGACAATCCCCTGCAAGACGCGGGAGAAAATCAGCATTTCCAGGCTGGTGGACATTCCGCACAGCCAGGATGTCAGGGCGAAGAGTGCCGTTGACCATAAAAACAGGCGGACTTCCCCAAACCGTTTGGCCAGCCAGCCGGTAATAGGAATAGAGATCGCATTAGCGACTCCGAACGAGGTGATGACCCACGTTCCCTGTGAGTTGGACGCACCCAGATTACCGGCGATAGTCGGAATAGCGACGTTGGCGATGGTGGAGTCCAGCACCTGCATAAACGTTGCCAGCGACAGAGCAACGGTCATCCAGGCCAGACTGGCACCTTTAAGCGGTTCTCTCTGCACGTTTCTCTCCTGCCCGATTAACCGGCGTTCGCCTGAATAATGGCGCTGATTTCCTGATTAACAGGCGTGAGATCCAACGTCAAAGCATCACTTTGGTAGGCTGGCGTGGTGCGTGAGGTTTCTGCTAACGCGCTGCCTTCCGTATTGGCGGTATCGACATTAACCAGTGCGGACAGACCGATACGCAACGGATGTTCGGCAATCTGCTTCGGATCGATCTCAATACGCACGGGCAGGCGCTGAACGACCTTGATCCAGTTGCCAGTCGCGTTCTGGGCGGGCAGCAGAGAGAACGCGCTACCGGTACCCATATCCAGACCGACCACTTTTCCTTGGTACACGACATCGTCACCGTAGATATCCGCGATCACGGTAGCTGGTTGGCCGATGCGCATATTGGCTAACTGCGTCTCTTTGAAGTTCGCATCGACCCACAGGTGATTGGCTGGAACCACGGCCATCAGTGCTGAAGTCGAAGAGATACGCGCGCCAATTTGCACGCTACGGCGTGAGACATAGCCGTCAATCGGGCTGACGATTTTGGTGCGCTGTAGCGCCAGCCAGGCATCGCGCATTTCTACGGAGGCTTGCTGTATGGCGGGTTGCTTCTCAAGCGGCGTATCCAGAATCATTGCCTGATTCGCTTGATATTGCTGTCTGGCGACTTCCAGCGCGGCTTTGGCGGTCGCGACGGCATCGCGAGCATGCTGCACTTCTTCACGCCCGATAGCATTGGCGCTGCCCAGCGCTTCCCGGCGGCTCAAGTCACTTTGTGCCTTGTTCAGCTCAGTCTGGCGCAACTCAATATTGGCCTGATACTGCTTACTGTTGATGATCAACTGGTGCGTCTGGCGCACGCTGTTGGCCAGCCCGGTTTTCGCACGCTCAAACGTCTGCTGGGCATCGGTCGGATCTAACTCCACCAGCACCTGTCCCTGCTTAACAAAATCGGTATTATCGACGTTAACATGAGTGACGCTGCCGCTGACCTGCGCCATGATCTGAATCTGATTGCCTGCGACGTAGGCGTCGTCGGTGCTTTGGTGGTGTCTGAGCACCAGGAACCAGTAAACCAGCCAGGCACAGCCCAGCACGACGAAAATAAACGTCAGCAGTGATAACACGCGTTTGCGTTGCTGTTTTTTGTTTTTCTGTGGCGTCTGCGGCACCTGATTTTCCACACTTTCACTCATGCTGTTCTCTCTCTTTTTATTTTCTTTGTATCGGCTATCGCACCAGACAGAGCCGTCTGGTGATAGTCGTAATGAATTCATTTTGCTGTGCGGCCCGGGGGGCTTAAGGTCGCCCGCCCGGCGCGTGAAATTGCCGTTTTGCTAAGCCGCATACCGCGGTTGCGGAGAAGTCATGCCTATTTTTTGCAGCAAAACACCTCCGCCCGATACATAAGCATCGGGTCATTCCGGGTGGAAAGGTGCTGACTATTGTTTTTTGTTGTTGTTTTTTCTGTTATTCGTTGACTGACTCGTCCATCTCATCCAGTCGGACCAGCATCTTTCTCATCAGGCTTTCGAGCTGCTTTTGCTCACCAGATTCAAGCACTGAGCAAAGCACATGGAGGCTATGGTGCTGCGGTGGAATCAGTTGACCAAGAAATGCTTTACCTTCTTCCGTCAGATGCAGATGCAGGCAGCGTCTGTCGCTACTGCTCTCGCGTCGTTCAATCCAGCCTCTTTTCTCCAGATCGTCGGCAATGCGCGTTGCGTTAGTGCGTGACGATCCCAGTGCGGCACTGAGTTCAGAGGGCTGAATGCTATAAGATTCTTGAGATTCCAGCGTCAGCAATGCCATGAAGAGGGTTTCATTGATGCCCTGTTCTTTCAGCATTCTGTTTCTGTGTTCCAGGATTTTGCCCTGTACGTGCATGAATAAACGCAGCAATAGCACTTCCTGACGCGGGAAGTCGGGCTTACGCGAAGCACGCAGGTCGAGCATTTGTTCTATAGGAGTGAATGAACTGTCCATTTTTTATATAAACCTCATTAATCACGGAGTGCATAGTAACTAATGTTACTAACTGGGTAAACGGCATTAAGGTGGGAAATTGTGCTTATTTCTGTGACAGAAAGTAAGCGGAGAATCGCTGAAAATGAAGATTATTCGCCGATTACTTTATTTAAATCAAAATGTTAGTTGATAATTCGCACTGCGGATTCAAAGCAGTTTAAAGGCTACGCCGTAGCAGAGCGCGCCCAGTAACGTCGATAAGACGATACTGCGGGTTTTATAAAAACAGGCGGTCAGCGTAATAAAGCCTATCAGTGTTGGCAGCAGCTTTTCGTGATGCGCGAGGATATCTGGCACGCTGGAAACAATCAGCAGCGCACAGATAGAAGCAATGCCGATGCTATCAAGCAACAGTGCTTTTTTGCCGCGTTGCAGCGAACCGGAAGCGCGTGAGGCGCTCAGCCGCAGAGGCAGATAGCGGAAGAGGTAGTTCACCAGCCCGACAATCAGCCCGATAAGAATGACTTCTGTACTCATACGTTCACCTGTGGCGTGGCAGGGTTAACCAGTGAAGCCAGGCAGCCGCTGAGAATGCCGAACAGTATTGCGGCTGGGATGGAGGAAAGCAGCAGACCAAGCAGTGCGCCGCCGAGTGCGCAGGCGACGACCAGACTCTGTTTCCGCCTGAAGGATGCGAGTAAAAAGCTCAGGAAAAGAGCAGGAAGCATGAAAGACAGCGCCGCTTCGACGGCAGGGTAATCATTCAGCGGGCCGTTACCGAACACGGCTCCGATCACCGTGCCGAGCACCCATGAGAGCCAGGCGAGCAGCGATACACCCATCATCCAGTCTTCTGACCAGCGTCGGTTATCTTTCGCCAATCGGGTCGCTGCCGCAGCAAAGACTTCATCCGTCAGGCCGAACGCCCACAGTGCGGTTTTCCTCGTCGGCAGCCGTTGTGCAATGCGATGCCGTAACGCGGGCCCATACAGCACATGGCGGACATCCATCGCCATGACGGTCAATGCTGCCACCCAGATGGACATGCCCGCGCTGAGCAAGGCAGTGATGACGAACTGGCTGGCCCCAGCGTAAATGATGCAGGAAAGGAAAATACCTTCCAGCGGGGTAAACCCTAGCTTGACGGCGTTCATGCCAAACGCGAATGCCACGGGCATGTAGCCGATAACAATCGGCAGGCTATCAAATACGCCTTCGCTAAAAGATGCCGATTTTGTCGGTGCAGATGGGGTTGATGTCTTCACTGGCTTGATATGTTTTGTTCTTAAAGGAAATTAACCGATAACACTAGCAAAGCATCACCGGAATTTCACGTTATTGCGTAACTGGCGTGATGGTTTTTGACGAAATGGTATCGGGTGTAATTTTCTCGCGAGAAATTGTCTCAAATGAGACGATCTCAAGCGAGCGTGTTACAAATACGAAAGTCTATGAAGGCACTATAGTGCCGCCATCGCTTCCTGCGTTTCATGATGATGGCTTCGCCACCACACCAGCAGGTTCAACAGGCTGATAATGCCGCCTACGGCACAGACGCCCAGCCAGCCCCACTGCTGATAAGCCGAGGCTGAAAGGAGCGAGCCTAGTGCGCCGCCGATAAAATAGCTGGTCATATAGCCTGCCGTCAGGCGATTACGTGCTTCGGGCATCATACGGTAGATCACGCTCTGGTTGGTCACGTGTACGCCCTGAACCGCCAGATCCAGCACGATAATACCAATGAGCAGCGCCGCTACGGAATGAATACCGAGCGCGATAAAGCCCCATGACAGCAAAAGCAGGATAATCCCCACGCTGGTGGTCGGCTTGGCCTTGCCCTGATCGACTAAACGCCCGGCGCGTGATGCTGCTAAGGCTCCGGCGGCACCGACCAGTCCAAACAGGCCGATAACGCCTTCGGAATAACCGTATGGCGGAGAGGCCAGCAGGAAGGCCATTGATGTCCACAGAATGCTGAAATTGGCAAAGGACAAACAGCCCAGGATGGCACGGGTGCGCAGCAGCGGAGTGGCAGAGAACAGGCGGAAGATTGAGACGAGTAACTGCGGATAGTTCAGCGTGTTTTGCTGAGGAATACGCGGTAATGCCCGCCACAGAACCAGCGCCATGATGACCATCAGCGTGCTGGCAACCCAGTACACAGTGCGCCAGTCGCCGAGTGAAGCAAGTGCACCCGCGACGGTACGCGCCAGCAGAATCCCCAGCAGCAGGCCACTCATAATCGTGCCGACGACTTTACCGCGCGTTTCCGGCGTTGCCAGCGTCGCGGCGAGAGGCACCAAGAGCTGTGCGACAACGGAGAACAGCCCGGTTAATGCTGTACCGGCAATCATGATCCAGAGCGTGGGGGCAGAGGCGGTGATCAGCATCCCACCTGCTGCGAGTAGCGTCATGCCGACAATCAGCGTCCGGCGTTCAAACATGTCTCCCAGTGGAACCAAAAATAGCAGGCCGACGGCATAACCCAACTGTGCGGCGGTGACAATGAACCCTGCCTGATTAACGGAAAGCGCAAAGACTCTGGCAATGGTCTCCAGCAGCGGTTGGGCATAATAGTTACTGGCGACGGCAAGGCCGGTCGCGACAGACATAATCAGGGTCAAAGACAGGCTAAGCCCCGGTTGCGGCTGGGGTGATACAGATTGTTGCTGAGGAGACATAGTGTGAACGTTAATATGATGTTAAAAGCAGAAGGTATAGTATCCGGCAGAGCCTAATGAGATACCAGAATATCTTTACGCTTCTTAAGTTTGTTTTGTTTTTCCTGAGATTGATTTAGCTTATCGCCAGCGTCATAACATTATCGACAGGGGACATTATGTTTAAGCATTATCAGATATTTAAGAAAAAAAGCGTTGCAGTGTTAATGGGATGTGCACTTCTGCCCGCAGCAGCGCTGTGGTCGATGGGCGCGCAGGCGGTTACGGCCGTCTACGTCTCTGCTGCCACTGACGGTGCAATCGATGCCTACACACTCAACACGCAAAGCGGCGAATTAACCGCTATTGGGAAAACAGCCGCTGGCGCGAAAGTGATGCCGATGGCTATTAGCCCAGATAAATCTTTCCTCTATGCCGCGACGCGCGGTATTCCTTACTCGGCGGTTAGCTATAAAATCGATCCTAAAAGCGGCGTGCTGAGCCCGTTAGGCAAAGCGGAATTGCCGGACAGCATGGCCTACATCTCGACGGACCGAACTGGAAAGTGGCTGTTCAGCGCCTCGTACGGCGGTAATAAAGTCGCCGTTAATGGCATTGATAAAGACGGCAAAGTGAACGCGAGTGTCGTCACCGTGGTGCCGACAGGTGAGAAGGCACACAGTATTATTGCCGATCGCAAAAATAAGTTCGTTTTTGCCAGCAACCTGGGCAGCGACCAAATCGTACAGTTCCGGTTTGATGCGAAAACCGGCACGCTGACGCCAAATGAACCGGCAGAAATTACGCTGCCTAAAGGAAACGGGCCGCGCCATCTGGTGTTATCACCAGATAATAAAACGCTCTATGTGAGCAATGAACTGTCTGGCAAAGTCGCGCGTTTGGCGCTGAATGAAAATACAGGGCAGCTCACGCTGTTGGACTACACGGACACTGTGCCAGCCGATGCAGGAATGCGAGCGGGAACGATTACGCCGGATAAAAATAGCACCGACAGCCGTCCACAGATATGGAGCGCTGATTTACGTCTGACGCCAAATGGACAATTCCTGTACGTATCGGAACGTACTAAAAGCACGATTACGCTGCTGCGGGTAGAACCGAAAACCGGACAGCTGCAATACATCACGCGCTACCCGACGGAAACGCAGCCGCGCGGCATTCAGATCGATCCAAGCGGGAAATTCCTGATCGCCAGCGGTGAAAAATCGACGTCGCTGTCGGTGTATCGCATCAATCAGGATAACGGGGATTTAGTGCGAGTAGGGCAATTCCCGACCGGAAAAGGGGCGAACTGGGTCGAAATCGTCAAACTGCCTTAATATCCGTCAGCAATAAAGAACGCCCCTTTCTGAAAAAAGGGGCGTAGTACAAAAAGGGGGATGCCTCTAACTGATCTATAACGGCGTACTTTTGACGTTTTCTCATGGCCAGCGTTAACGTTCATTGTTCCCGCCGTCAGTCTGCTTCCTGCTTACGCGAGCGGAATGCCGCGACTTTCATCCTATTGCCACAGAGCGCCATGCTGCACCATCGCCGACGATGTGATTTAGTGGTATCCAGAAAGAACAGAGTACAGTCGTGCGCCTCACACTGGCGAAGATATTTTATCTCAGGCCCAGAGACCAGTGCAGTGAGAGCCATTGCTACCGGTTCAAGTAAGCTGGCACTGCTATTATCCCTCCTGCATTCAACTACGCTAAAACCAGCCTGCTGGCTATTCCACTCCAGCATTCTTACTGGCCGTCCACTATCAAGGATTTGGTTTATTTGTTCAGGGTTATATTCCTTACCCGATCGGATGGCATCTATTGTCTGGACCATTGCCTGACGCAATGCCAGAGCTTCATTAATCAGGCCTGTCGGCGTGTCTGTAAAATTTTCAGGTAGTTGCTTAGCTGCTTTAAGCCAGGCGATGACACTTTCGTCATCGGTCAAACAGTCGTGGTATTCGTTTCCTGTTCCAAATGCACTGTTGATGAGGTCCAACGCTAGATTGTTCGCGAGAAAGTGAGGCTGAGTTGTCGGTGATGTGTTCATTGACGTAACCCTTAAAATGATATTGACAGGTTACACTAGATTTAAGTAACCTTCAAATTATCACTTTAAGGGTTACAAAGGAAAAGACTGTGAATACTGATATAGCAACGACATCCGAGACCCAAGTCCATTACCGCTATGAGCAGGTGGGTAACGTAAACATTTTCTATCGCGAAGCAGGAAAACTATCCTCGCCCAGCATTTTGCTACTGCATGGATTCGCTGCATCCTCGTACATGTTTCGAGAACTGATTCCCGCACTTGCTGAGAATTATCACGTGATTGCTCCCGATCTGCCGTCCTTCGGCTTCACTGAATCGCCGGGAAGCGATGAGTATGACTATACGTTTGACAATCTGGCGAAAACGATCGAACGCTTCACTGAACACCTGAAGCTTGAGCGTTATGCGATCATGGTTCATGACTATGGCGCACCGGTTGGATGGCGTCTCGCTACGGCTCATCCTGAACGCATCACGGCAATTATTTCGCAGAACGGTAATGCTTATGAAGAAGGTTTGGCGCAAGGATGGGATGGAATCAGACGATATTGGCAATCACCGACGGCAGAGAATCGTGCGGCTCTTCATGATTTTCCGACAGCCGCTTCCGTTAAATGGCAATACTTAGAAGGCGTGAGTGATACCAGTCTTGTCTCCCCTGATGGATATACCCTTGAAGGGCTGCATGTGTCCCGCTCAGGTAATGCTGATATTCAATTGGATCTGGTGTTGGATTACGCCTCCAATGTTCAGCGTTATCCTGAATTTCAGGCTTATTTCCGTGAGAAGCAACCGCCGCTGCTTGCTGTCTGGGGCCGCCATGACCCTTATTTTTTGCCAGCCGGCGCTGAAGCGTGGAAGAGGGATATTCCCCATGCCGATATCCGTTTCTACGATACCGGACACTTTGCTTTAGAAACACATGGAAGTGAAATCATCCCCGTCATCCATGCATTCTTGGACGAAAATATAAAATGATTTTCTGATTGGGCTTGGTAAGGCGTCGGGGTTGTGAACTGTTGTTGCGAGAAATGAGAAAACGAACGCCCCTTTCGTTGGAAAGGGGCGTTCGCTTACAGGTGATTATTTCGCAGCATCGGCAGCGGTTTTCACCCAGCCGTCAAACAGTTGTTGGTGGGCTTTGATCCAGCCATCAACATGACGTTCGATATCCTTCTGTGAGCCCTGCCCTTCATGCATGCGCAGGTTCTGTGCATTCACATCCGCAATCGGCAATTTCATGATGGCGAACAGCTTCGCCGCTGCTGGGTTTTTCTCGGCCCACGCTTTATTCGCGGCAATCTTCATCGTGTTGACGGGGAAGCCATAGTCAGCACCGTTTGGCAGCTTGGTGCTGACATCTTTCATTTCTCCCGGTTGAGAAGAGAAAGGTACCTGCAACCAGACCACATCACGTCCCGGAACCAGCACATCACTTACCCAGTACGGCGTCCACGTGTAGTACAGAATCGGCTTGCCTTCTTTGTAGCGGGTGATGGTATCGGCGATCATCGCCGCATAGTTGCCCTGATTATGTTCTACCGTGTCGGTTAAGCCATAGGCAGGAAGGTGGTGGTTGATGGCGGCTTCACATCCCCAGCCCGGCGTACAGCCCGTCAGATCGGCTTTACCGTTGCCGTTGGTATCAAACAGCTTGGCGATTTTCGGATCTTTTAGCTGCGCAATATTAGTGATTTTATATTTTTCAGCCGTTTTCTTGTCGATCAGGTAACCCTGAGCGGCACCGGAGACATATTCACCCTGACGGTAGAATTTCGCATCCCCGCCAGCGGCTTTGTACTGATCGGCGTGCAGCGGGTCCCAGTTCACGGCGATAAACGTTGCATCGCCGGAGGCGATCGAGGTGTAGGCCACGTTGTAGTCCACTTCACGGGGGGACTGCACGTCATAGCCCAGCTTTTCCAACGCGCGGCTGACCAGCAGCGTCTGGAACGTTTCCTCGGAGATGGTGCTTTGCACTGGAATAACGGAAATGCCTTTGCCGGGTTGTGCGGTATCGGCGGCGTAAACCTGTGTACTCAACAGGGCGGTGGTCAGGGCGGCGGCCCAAAGTTTGGTGTTACGCATCATGATTCCCTCTGTTTTTATCGTGCGTTGATATCGTAAATATTGCTGATAAAACGAATAGTGAATGTCGCCGCTTGTCTGACGTGTGCCAGACAAGCGGGACGAGCGTTATTGCTTGATGAAAGGACGGGTCAGCAGGCCAATCGGGCCGCTGGCGTACCAGCTTTTGTTGCCTTTGCTGCGGCGATCGCGTCCCAGAGACTGGGTAAGGCGGTCAAGAATAATGGCCAGAATGACGATCCCGACACCACCGACGGCAGCCAGACCCATATCCAGACGGCCAATGCCGCGCAGTACCATCTGACCCAGACCGCCTACGGCGATCATCGAGGCGATAACGACCATCGACAGCGCTAGCATCAGCGTCTGGTTAACGCCTGCCATGATGGTTGGCATGGCCAGCGGGAGCTGGACCTTAAACAGCATCTGGCGCGGGCTGGCACCGAATGACTCGGCGGCTTCAATCAGGTCGGCTGGCACCTGACGAATACCCAGAATCGTTAAGCGAATAATCGGCGGCAGAGCAAAGATAATGGTCACCACCACGCCCGGCACATTACCGATACCGAACAGCATGACGATAGGCACCAAATAAACGAACGCGGGCGTCGTCTGCATGGCATCCAACAGCGGCCGGATGAACTTCGCAGCCCGTTCGCTACGTGCCAGCCAGATCCCGACGGGGAGCCCGATGAGCACGCAGAAGAACAGCGCAGTCAGTACCAGCGCTAACGTGATCATAGCCTGCGACCAGGCACCAATCGCGCCAATCGCAATGAGAGACAACAGGGTAGCCACGCCCATGCCGAGGCTGGACATCTGCCAGGCAATCAGCGAAAACACCAGAATGGCAATCGGCGCTGGCATACCCAGCAGGAATTGTTGAAAGCCGCCCAGAATAAAGTCAACCGGGACGCGAACGCCCTGGAAGATCGGTCTGAAGTGCAGTACAACCCAGTCGATGCCGTGGGTGACCCAACTGTCCAGCGGGATCAACGTGTCTTTAAACGGATCGAGCAGGTTGAAATGCTCGGGCGTCGCCGGGGCAGCGCTGTTTAACCAGTCACTGCCGGATTGCGTAGCCTGATGCGCGGCATCGACAGAACCATCGGGTGCCGGAGCACTGCTCCATGCATCGCTGCCGTTGGCGGGGGTATCCTGAGCGGGTGCGCCAGTGGACCAAGGGTCGCTCTGTGCTGCACTCGCTGGTGCAGAATCGGCTGGAGCGTTTTGCGAGCTGGCCGCCCACGGATCGTTTTGCTGTGCGCCATTAGCCTGCTCAGGGGTTGTACCTTGATCGGCCGTCTGGTTTTGTGCCGTGGTCGCATCCCACGGATTCGATGTTGATTTACTCATTGGTCACTCCTTCCTTATCCAGTGCCTGTAGCAGCATTCCTTTGGAAATGATGCCTATGTACTCATTGTTCTCGCCGACGACAGGGACGGCACAGGGAGCCTGTGCGACCTGAGAAATCAGCTCGTTGAGTGACATATCTGCGGGCACGGGAACAGGTTCGGGCAGTAACGCCTGTTCCAGCGGCTGCTGTTCTTTCAGCGCCTGCTTCAGTGAATCAATAGACACGATGCCAATGAAACGTTTCCCACCTTCCAGCACGTAGCCGTAATCGCGGTCTTCATCCTGAAGGATCTTCAGCGCGGAACGCGGCCCCACGCCGGGGGTTTTACGAATCAAGGTGACCGGGCGACGACGGGCGATATCTTTGGCGCTAAACACGTGGCTGATATCGACACCGCGGAAAAAGGTGCGCACATAGTCATTGGCGGGGTTATTCAGGATTTCATCGGGTGTACCGACCTGAATCACTTCACCACCGTGCATGATGGCAATCCGGTCACCGATGCGCATCGCTTCATCCAGATCGTGCGAGATAAAGACGATAGTGCGTTGATGACGAGACTGGAGCTTGATCAACTCATCCTGCATTTCAGTACGGATCAGCGGATCGAGCGCGGAGAACGCTTCATCCATCAGCAGGATATCGGGGTCGTTTGCTAACGCACGAGCCAGACCGACACGCTGTCGCATCCCGCCGGACAGCTCATCCGGGTAAGACGCCGCGTAGGCTTCAAGCCCTACCTGTTGCAAGGCATCCAACGCTTTTTGCTCACGTTCCGCTTTCGGTACGCCAGCCAGTTCCATACCAAACGCGGTATTGTTGAGGATGTTCAGATGCGGCATGAGCGCAAAGGATTGGAACACCATACTGATCTTCTTGCGGCGCACGTCGCGCAGCGCGGTATCGGATATCCTGGAGATATCTTCGCCATCGATCAGTACCTGACCCCGAGTGGGTTCTATCAGACGATTGAGAAGGCGTACCATGGTTGATTTGCCGGAACCGGATAATCCCATGATGACAAATATCTCGCCTTCTTCAATGGCCAGACTGGCATCTTTTACCCCGACAGTAAGCCCTGTTTTTTCAAATACCTGATCTTTGCTCAGGCCTTTATCAATCAGTTTAAATGCTCTGTCTGGGTGCTCGCCAAATATCTTATAAAGATTCTTTACTTCAAGTTTAATTGCCATGAAATTATTGTTTTCCTGTGTCGTTTATAATTCTATAACGTAACCCTGATAATGATTAAACATAATCTACCCTACCATACTCAGATTCTGAGACAACCCTTTATTCCCTCAGCGATGTCTCTCATTAGGTCAATATAAGCGAGAGTGACAACACGATTATCGCTACGTTATCTTCATGATTTATGTGATCTTTATGATTTTTGGTTTGAAGGGTAATTCTTTTTATAACAGTGCGTTACCTGTTAGTTCTTATGTATTGGATTAGTGGCTGATATAACCTTTTCTGATTGTGAATACATCACCATTTATAGTGAATTCCACTAATCGAATAATAGGGTAAATAAATCACGTTTTTTGTCTTATAGACACCCGAATAGGCCGACGTAAGTACATTTTTTACTTAGGCTATCTGTCGGTATTTTATACAGTATAGCAAAGATATAATGGGCAAAATGATTGCATTAATTCTTACCAATAAATGAGAGTGTTCTGAATAATATATTTGTCATTTTTGCAGAGTAATAAAAGTGAGGAGCTGTACCAATGTGGTGAGAGGCTTCGTGCGCTATCGTGCATTTCTATTTTGCCGATCGCGATCGCATTATCCTGACAAAGTACAGGGTTATGATGGTCAAATATCATCCATAGTGATATTCGAAAGAGGCCATCGTGTTAGATCACCTGAGCATCCCGGTACGGGATATTGCCCGTAGCCGACAATTCTATGAAGCGGCGCTCAAGCCGTTGGGTTACTGCCTGATTAAGGACATGTCATTTGCCGTCAGTTTTGCTGTGCGGGAAGGCTATGGGCAGTCAAGCGATCCCGGTGGTGAATTCTGGATTTATCAGTCAAAGGGCGAGCCCTGCCCAGCCGTGCATTTTGCCTTCAGCGCCGCCTCGCGAGAGCGTGTTGATGCTTTTTTTGCTGCTGCTATTGCAGCGGGAGGCGAAGATAATGGTGCTCCGGGGCTGCGCCCGAATTACCATCAGGATTATTACGCCGCATTTGTGCACGACCCCGATGGGTACAACATTGAAGCGGTGTATCACCGCCAGCCTTAACGCTCGGGGTGGTTAGATGGGGTAATCGGGGGGAAAATCCCCCGTTGTCATTCACTCATCAGGCTGACGTGGGCGGCGACAATGCGCCAGCCTTCTGGCATTTTTACCCAGGTTTGCATTTGGCGACCGATCTTCGCGCTGCCTGCGCGGGTGAATTCCGTGCTGGCGACGGCCATATCATGACCATAAGCGGTGATGACCGTATTACGCAGCGTTCTGTCCAGACCTGCAGAAGGGCGAGCGAGACGAAAGGCTCGGATTTCCTCTATCCCGTACAGATTTTCTCCCGCACCGTAGCGCACCGTTTTTTCATCGTGCCAGAACAGTTCATCCAGCACCGCAATGTCATTACCCGTTAAGGCTTTCTCATAGCGATAGAACGCGTCAGTCACGTCAGCCAGCACATCCGGCTGATTGATATCGTCAGGTAACATATTTTCTTTCCTCTACGGTATAAGTTAGTCCTTGCTGCTCCAGCGCCCATGCCGTCCGCAGGCAAAGATCCTCACGCCACGGTGCGGCAATAATCTGCACGCCTATCGGCAGGCCGCTCGCGGTCGCCATCGGTACCGTCACGACGGGTAGCCCGACAAAAGAGATCGGCTGCGTTAGCATGCCCATACTGGCGCGGACGGGCAGGTCGGTATCATTAATGCGCATAGTTTCCTGCCCGATGAGCGTGGCGGAGCAGGGCGTCGCCGGGGCGATCAGCAGGTCGGTGTGCTCAAACAGCGCCAGCGTCTGTTGACGGAAATAATTACGGAAACGCTGAGCCTGCACATACCAAGCGGCGGGGATCATGGCGCCAGCCAGCAGGCGCTCGCGTGACAGGGGCTCGAAGCACTCAGGCTGCGAACGTAAGGCTGGCAAATACTGGTTGCCCCCTTCGCTGGCCGACAGAATAAAGGCGGCGCTACGCGCCAGTGCGGCATCGGTTAGCGTCAGGCTGTCCTGTGCGCCCAGCGCCTGTGCGATCTGGCGGACGGCGGTGTTGGCTTCCTCGCTGGCCCAGGTGGAGAAATAGCCATCGAGCACCGCGTAGCGTAATCCGTCGCTGCCCGCTTCCAATTGTGCAGCGGTATGCTGCGTTTCCCGCTTGGCCTGAAAACGATCATGTTCATCGCGACCTTGTAAGGCGTCGAACACCAGTGCCAGATCGTCTGCGCTGCGCGCCAGCGGACCGATATGGTCGAGGCTGGCGACAAACGGGTGGCTGCCGTGGCGTGATAAACGGCCAAACGTCGGCTTTAGCCCGAAAATGCCGCAGAGCGACGACGGTACGCGGATCGAGCCATTGGTGTCGCTGCCCAGCGTGAAGTTAACCAAGCCTGCTGCGACGGCGGCGGCCGATCCGCCAGACGATCCACCCGCGATGCGCTGTGTATCGAGCGGGTTGCGCGTGGGGCCGTAATGGCTGTTTTCGGTGGTAAAGCCGTAAGCATAGGCATCCATATTCAACATGCCAGACAGCAGTGCGCCCTGACTGGCAAGCTGACGGATGGCAAAGGCGTCCTGTGCCGCGGGTGGTCGCTGGCTGAAAAGTTCGGCACCCGCCAACGTGGTTGCTCCGCTGACGTCAAACAGGTTCTTGACGGCGTAAGGCACGCCGGCCAGCGTGGGCAAGGCTTCCCCGCGTTGACGGCTTGAGTCGATGCGCTCTGCTTCTGCCAACATGCGAGTACCGGTAACGTGGGTATAGGCATTAATAGTGGGGTTGGTCTGCTCAATGGCGCCCAATGCCTGCTGTGCAAGCTCCTTGGCGGAGAACGTGCCAGCCTGCAAACCTTGCTGAATCTGCCGGATAGATAACGCTGAAGGTCTATTCATAGCGTATAAACCCCGGCAATTTCCTGATGTTCATCAAGAGGGAATTCCATTAACGGCTGCGCCATGGCGTGAATGCGGCTGAACTGAACTAACAGCTCCTGACGCCGCTCCTGACTCAGTTGCAGCGCTAGCAGCGTTTCCATGTGTTGAAGATAAGCGGCCAACGTGTCGCTATCGATTGAGTGGGTCGTCATACATATTCTCCCGGTTGATTCATGATTAGAAGCCAGCCGCGCTGCCGTTGCTGCGCGGATCGAAGGCACCTTCCAGCATGCCGTTGGTGTGGCGTACGATGGCACCGGCGTGGCCGACCGTTTCGCTAAAGCTGCTCAACAGCTCGACGTCGTGACCGAGCTGGCGCAGGGCATCCACGGTCGCGGGTTTAAAGCGATCTTCGATTTTCAGCGTATCGGAAGCTTGTCCCCAGGTACGGCCCAGCAGCCAGCGCGGGGCGGTAATCGCCTGTTGCAGCGGTAGCCCTTGCTGGATATGACGGATAAAGATGGCCGCTTGCGTCTGTGGTTGTCCGTCTCCGCCCATCGAGCCGTAGACCATGGTTCGACCGTCGGACAGGCGTGCAGCGGCAGGATTTAAGGTATGAAACGGCTGTTTACCGGGCTCTAACGCCAGTAAGTGTGCCGGATCGAGGCTGAACGAGGCACCACGGTTCTGCCAGAGCACGCCGGTTCCCGGCAAGACCACGCCGCTGCCAAACTCGTGGTAAATGCTTTGAATGAAAGACACACACAGGCCGCTGCTGTCGCAGACGCCCATCCAGACGGTGTCGCCGGGGCCTTTGCCTTCTCCCCACGGCGCGGCTTTGCGGGTATCGACCTGCCGAGCCAGCACGCCGAGCGCATCGTTTTCCAGCAACGCCTGAACGTCCTGCGTCATTTGCTTAGGATCGGTAATGAAGCGGTCACGCAGGCCAAACGCCAGTTTGGTCGATTCGACAATGCGATGGATCGTCTGGCTATCGTTCAGATCTTCCATGTCTAAATGATCGGTCAGGCCGAGAATCGCGAGCGACACCAGACCCTGCGTCGGCGGCGCGAGGTTGTAGATATCGCCTTTACTGTGCTTCAGCACCAGCGGCGTGGTTCGTTTGGCGCGGTAATTTGCCAGATCGTCCGCCGTCAGCGGCATACCAAGCTGCGCCATTTGTGCCGACAGCCGAGCGGCGACGGATCCGCGATAAAAGCTGTCCAGCCCTTCAAGGCTCAGCGTTGTCAGGGTATCGGCTAAATCCGGCTGCGTGAAACGGCTGCCCGCGCGCGGGATATTCCCCTGCGGCATAAACAGCTGGCTAAAGGCCGGAAAATCGCTCAGTTCGTGGTAGCGCTGGGTGAGCGCATCCTCCTGAGATTGTGTGACGGGAATGCCGTCAGCCGCATAGCGAATCGCGTCAGATAACAGGCGAGCCAGCGGCATCGGTGTGCCGTCTATTTCTTGTGAATAGGCCAGTTCTTGCGAATAGGTTAGCGCTTCCTGCCAGCCGCCGACGGTGCCCGCGACTGTTAGCGCCGCTTTGGGGCCACGGTGTGGAATGCGACTTTCACCTTGATACCACTCACGGCAGGCCAGCGACCCCGCTGCCCCGCTGGCATCAATAGCAACGGGTTCGCCGTGTGGGGGCACAATCAGCCAGAAGCCGTCGCCGCCGATCCCGTTCATATGTGGGTATACCACGGCAATGGTTGCTGCCGCCGCGACCATGGCTTCAATGGCGTTTCCACCTTCACGCAGAACGGCCAACGCGCTGGCACTGGCTAAATGATGAGGGGCTACCGCCATACCCAGCGGGGCGGTGTTGCTTTGCATCATTTCAGGATTCCTTGTTTAAATATTATGTAGGGTAAGAGTTATTAACCTTAGTTATAAGCAAACGGCGTTCCAGTTTTTCGGTGCGGTGGAAAGTCCGTATGCGGTGCCGGAAGGGGTATCTATATCATCCTGACAATCCTGTGCTATGTTCTGCGACATGAAACAAACGTTACAGCAAGCGCAATGGATGAGAGACGATGATGCAAATAGATGAACGATTACGGGATCGCTACGGCGAGCTTTCACCGCAGGAACAGCGCGTCGCGGATTTCATCTTCGATCACTTTGACGATTTAATCAGCTACAACAGCGCCGAGCTGGCGCGGCTGAGCGGCGTTTCCAAAGCGACCGTCAGCCGGTTGTTCAAACGGCTGGGCTATCCTAGCTACCGCGATATGCGCAATGAGCTCAGAACGCTGCGCCAGAGCGGGATGCCGCTGGCGGATAACCGGGATGCCGTGCAGGGGAATACGCTGCTGGCGCGGCATTACAAGCAGGAAATGGCGAACCTGACGCAGTGGATAAACCAGATTGACCCCGTGCAGTTTGGCGCAGTGATTCAGGCGCTGATGCAGGCGCAGCGCCTGTGTCTGATTGGGCTGCGCAATAGCTATCCGGTGGCGCTGCACCTGCGCCAACAGCTGCTCCAGATCCGCCAACAGGTCACGCTGCTGACGCAGCCAGGGCAGACGTTATCCGAAGAGCTGGTGGATCTCACTGCGCAGGATGTCGTGATTGTGGTGGCGTTTCGCCGCCGTCCGCGCCTGATTCAGCCACTGTTGGCACAGTTGCAAAAGCGCGGTGTACCCGTGCTGCTGCTGTGCGAACCACAGGCCAGTACGCTAATGTCGCTGGCAACCTGGTCGCTGTGCGTTCCGCTGGACAGCGTCTCGGCGTTTGACAGTTATTCCTCCGCGATGAGTTTGGTGAATGTGATCAGCAATGCGCTGCTACATGAAATGCTGCGTGACGGACGCCAGCGCATCCACCAGATCGTGGATCTTTATGGTGAATTGGATGAGCTAGAGCAACGCTAATGGTGCGTTGGGATGGTGCTAATGCACCAATGTAGTGCGGTATGGTTGATGTTTGGTGCTATTCTGATGCCCTTATGTGTCATGCCGTCATGCCGTCATGCCGTCATGTGGATCTGTCATATAGTCATGCAGATCGTTTCGGGCGTGATAGCACCGGATTATTTTTGTGACGTAGCGCTGTGGATTGTTTCTCGTTGTTATCTGTTCATCGGCGTAAAAAATTATGATGAGAAATGTGGGCCATCCCGAATGAGCAGCATGGACGCTGCGAAAGCCTGTGCCGCGCCGGGAGCGCGTCACAGGCGGTTCGACAGGATGACACGCGTTTCGAATGTACCGCGTAGCGGCATAATTCACGCCGAAAGCCAGGGTTCGTAGGGCTGCGGCGACTGAGCTGCCCTACGTCGGGCGTGGTGCATGAGTTGCATAAATAATCTTGCTGCAATCACGCACGAAACCTTTCACAGATATTACATACCCATACCATAATCATCTCCATCGCTATCCCATGTTTTAGCCGAACTTTCTGACCCCCGCACTCAATAGCACAGAAGGCGTTAATCTAATCTGGCATGCTCCTTGCTTAATTTCTGCAACGATGGTTTCAATTTTTGTTTTTAAAGAATCTTTCGTTTCAATTATACTAACCGGGGGCAGAGACGATGTTGATCAATAAACTGGGCGTCAAAAAAGGGTTACTGGCAGTGATGGGCGCGGCAATGTTACTGGTTCAGGCCGGTAGCGCGATGGCCGATCAGTTGCAGGATATCGAGAAGCGCGGCGTGCTGCGTGTCGCTGTCCCGCAGGATTTCCCGCCGTTTGGATCGGTGGGGACGGATCTGCAACCGCAGGGGTATGACATCGATATCGCTCGCTATCTGGCGAAAGAGATGAAACTAAAGTTGCAGTTGGTTCCGGTAACCAGTGCTAACCGCGTACCGTATCTGCAAACTAACAAAGTTGACCTGGTGATCTCCAGTCTGGGCAAAAACGCCGAGCGTGAAAAAGTGATCGATTTCAGCCGCGCCTATGCGCCGTTTTTCCTCGGCGTATTTGGGCCGAAAGACAGCACGCTGACATCGTCAGACGCGCTGGAAGGCAAGAGCATCGGCGTCACGCGCGGTGCAGTAGAAGACATGGTGCTGACGGATATCGCGCCGAAGGCCGCACAGATTAAGCGCTACGAAGATAACAACACCACGCTGTCGGCGTACCTATCCGGGCAGGTGGAATATGTTGCAACGGGTAACCTGGTTGTAGCCGCTATCGCCGAGCAGAATCCGACGAAAGCACCAGTAGCGAAGTTTATGCTGAAAGATTCGCCGTGCTACATCGGGCTGAAGAAAGATGAACCCGCACTGAAAGCGAAAGTCGATGCGTTGATTGAGCAAGCACTGAAAGACAACACGCTCAATACCCTGTCGGAAAAATGGCTGAAAGCGCCGCTGCCAGCCAGCATCAAGGCTTAACGGGAGCACGCCATGACCTATCAGCTTAATTTTTCCGCGCTGTTTCCGTTCTGGCCTGAGTTGCTGGAGGGGTTGTGGGTCACCATTGAGCTGACGGTCATGGCAACCCTCGGCGGCATTGCCATCGGCATCTTCGGTGCGGCTTTGCGCAGCGGCAAGCCTACCCTGCTGAGTCGGCTATGGGGAGTCTACGTCGAGCTGATCCGCAATACGCCGTTTGTGGTTCAGCTGTTCTTCATCGTTTTCGGCTTGCCGAGTCTGGGCTTGAAGCTCACCGCCGGACAGGCCGCGCTGTTGGCGATGCTGATTAATCTGGGAGCGTACAGCACCGAGATTATCCGCGCGGGGATTCAGGTAACGCCGAAAGGCCAGTGGGAAGCCGCCCGCGTGTTGGGGTTGACGCGGATGCAGACCTTCCTGCGTGTGATTCTGCCGCCTGCGCTCCAGCGGATTTATCCGGCGCTGGTCAGCCAATGCATCATCGTCATGCTGGGATCGTCGGTGGTGTCGCAGGTGTCTTACGAAGAACTGACTTTTGCTGCCAACCTGATTCAATCCCGTACGTTTTTGAGCTTTGAAGTGTATCTGGCAACCACACTGTGTTACCTGATGCTGTCTGTTCTGATGCGACAACTCTTACTGCTGGCGGGTCGGCGCTTTCTGGGGAATCAGTCATGATGACATTTACCGACTGGGATATTGTTCGCAACCTGCTGCTGGCGGCACGTTGGACGCTACTGCTGTCGCTGACGGCTTTCATCGGCGGCGCGATAGTGACCTTTCCGCTGATGCTGCTGCGGTTGACTAAACGCAAATGGCCGACGCGCCTTGTCCACCTGTACTCCGAGCTGTTTCAGGGGACACCGCTGCTGATGCAGCTATTTCTCGCCTTTTTCGGACTGGCGCTGTTCGGCATTGATGTGAGCCCATGGACGGCGGCAGCCCTAGCGCTGACGCTCTTTACTAGCGCCTTTCTGGTGGATATCTGGTGTGGCAGCGTGGAAGCCTTGCCGAAAGGGCAGTGGGAAGCATCGCGCTGTCTCGGACTGGATTTCGGCCAGACGCTCTATCGGGTGATTGCGCCGCAGGCGATGCGTATCGCCATTGCGCCTACCGTTGGTTTTTCCGTGCAGGTGATTAAAGGCACCGCGCTGGCGTCGATCATCGGATTCATCGAGCTGACCAAGGCGGGAACCATGTTGAATAACGTGACCTATCAGCCGTTTAAAGTGTTCGGATTGGTGGCGCTGGGCTATTTCCTGATGTGCTATCCGCTCTCTTACTACAGCCGCTATCTGGAGAAGAAATTCAATGCCGCTCATCACCATTAATCAGGTTCAAAAATATTACGGCCAGAACCATGTCCTGAAAGGCGTGGATTTGGATATCGAAATGGGCGAAGTCATTTCGATCATCGGGCGCAGCGGCTCCGGTAAGAGCACGCTATTGCGCTGCATGAACGGTCTGGAAGGCTATCAGGACGGCAGCATCAAGCTGGGTGGGATGACGGTTACCGACAGGGATTCGCAGGCGCGGGAAATCAGCCGCTCGGTTGGAATGGTGTTCCAGAACTTCAATCTGTTCCCGCATATGACAGCGCTGGAAAACGTGATGCTGGCACCGCGCCGCGTGCTGGGAAAAAGCGCGGCGGAATGCCATGAACTGGGTGAACAGATGCTCAATAAGGTCGGGCTGGGCGAGCGTCTTCACTACTATCCCGGCAATCTGTCGGGTGGTCAGCAGCAGCGCGTCGCGATTGCCCGCGCATTGGCGATGAGCCCAAAAGTCCTGCTGTGCGACGAAATTACCTCGGCACTCGATCCTGAATTAGTCGGTGAAGTGCTGAAGGTACTGGAACAGCTGGCCGCCGAAGGCATGACGCTGATTCTGGTGACGCATGAAATGAATTTTGCCCGTGAAGTGGGCGACCGCGTGGTGTTTATGCATCAGGGCACCGTCTGGGAACAGGGCGACAGCAAAACGCTGTTTGCTAACCCGCAGACCCGCGAACTGAAACAGTTTATCGCCTCCGTCCGGGGACTATCGGAAGCGTAAGGCTTCTCTCTTTTTGAGCTAATCACGCACGGAAACGCGCATAAAATCATTCGATTAGCAGACCAGTAACGTAAAGAATCTGGAGCACATAACCATGAACAGCGAACTGTACGCGCAAATTAATCCCCCTCATCGCCTGCTGATGGGGCCGGGGCCGATCAATGCCGATCCGCGCGTATTACGGGCAATGGCCAGCCAGTTGGTGGGGCAGTATGACCCCGCGATGACGAACTACATGAATCAGGTCATGGCGCTCTATCGTCAACTTTTCCGCACGGAAAACCGCTGGACGATGCTGGTAGACGGCACCTCGCGAGCGGGGATCGAAGCGATTCTGCTATCGGCGATCCGCCCCGGTGACAAGGTGCTGGTGCCGGTGTTTGGCCGTTTTGGTCATCTGCTGTGCGAGATTGCCCGCCGCTGCCGTGCTGACGTTCATACCATCGAAGTGCCGTGGGGTGAGGTGTTCTCGCCAGACCAGATCGAAGATGCGATCAAAGCGGTACGCCCGCGTTTACTGCTGACGGTGCAGGGAGATACATCGACCACCATGCTGCAACCGCTGGAGGAACTGGGCGAGATTTGCCGCCGTCACGGCGTACTGTTCTATACCGATGCTACCGCCTCTTTTGGCGGCAACCCGCTGGAAACGGATAAATGGGGACTGGATGCGGTTTCCGCAGGGTTGCAGAAATGCCTCGGCGGGCCGTCCGGCAGTTCACCGATCACGCTTAGTCCGCAGATGGAAGCGGTGATCCGCCGGCGTAAATGCGTCGAACAGGGGATCAGAACGGACGCGCATCAGGACGGCGACGACGAGATGATCTATTCCAACTATTTCGATCTGGGCATGGTGATGGATTACTGGGGGCCGGAGCGCCTGAACCACCATACCGAGGCGACGAGCATGCTGTTCGCCGCACGCGAATGTGCCCGAACGATCCTCGAAGAAGGGCTGGATCGCAGTATTGCTCGCCATGCGCTGCACGGTAGTGCACTGGTGGCGGGGATTCAGGGAATGGGGCTGGACACCTTTGGTTCGCTGACCCACAAAATGAATAACGTGCTGGGCGTGGTGATTCCTGACGGCGTTCACGGCGAGCAGGTGCGTAAGCTGCTGCTGGAAGATTTTGCCATCGAGATCGGCACCTCGTTTGGCCCGCTTCAGGGCAAGATATGGCGCATCGGTACGATGGGCTACAACGCGCGTAAAGACTGCGTGATGCAAACGCTGACGGCGCTGGAGGCGGTGCTGAATCGACTTGGCTTCCGTACCGTGCAGGGTGAAGCCTTGCAGGCCGCCTGGAATTGCTACGCGGCGGATGAGGGACGTGCATGAGTGAAATGTTGATGTTGCCCGCTGCCGCACAGGCCGCCGCTGAGCAGATTATGTTGCGCTGCGATGCGCTGGCTGAAATTAGCGAAACGCCCGGCCAGCTGACCCGCGTTTATCTGTCGCTGGAACACCTGCGTGCCAATGCGCAGGTGGGGGAATGGATGCGCGAAGCGGGCATGAACGTCTGGCAGGATAGCGTTGGCAACATTTGTGGTCGCTATGAAGGATTAACACCGGATGCGCCAGCGCTGCTGCTCGGTTCGCATCTGGATACGGTGCGCAATGCTGGACGGTATGACGGCATGCTGGGCGTATTGACGGCGATTGAAGTCGTGCGTGCCTTCCATCAGCAGGGGACGCGTTTGCCCGTGGCGCTGGAAATCATCGGCTTCGGCGATGAGGAAGGTACGCGTTTTGGTATTACGCTGCTGGGCAGCCGAGGGTTAACGGGCACCTGGCCGGAGAACTGGCTGGATTGTCAGGATGCAGAAGGCACCAGCGTGGCGCAGGCGTTGACCATTGCGGGGCTGGATCCGCTTGAGGTGGCGCTGGCGGCACGTCCGGTCAGTGATATCACCGCCTATCTGGAGTTGCACATCGAACAAGGGCCGTGTCTGGAACAGCAGGATCTGGCGCTGGGCGTGGTCACCGCGATTAACGGGGCGCGGCGGCTCAACTGCACGTTCCTCGGTCTGGCGGGGCATGCGGGCACGGTACCGATGACGCAGCGGCAGGATGCGCTGGCGGCGGCGGCTGACTGGATGGCGCAGGCAGAACGGGTAACGCGAGAAAGCGATCCCCATCTGGTCGCCACGTTTGGTACGTTGCAGTGTTTACCGGGCGCGGCGAACGTCATTCCCGGCGAGGTGAAGATGACGCTGGATATTCGTGGGCCGGAGGATGCGCCGCTGGATGCGTTGCTGGAAAAACTCCTGATACTGGGACAGGCTATCGCGCACCAGCGCGGCTGCCAGTTCAGCGCCGAAGAGTATTACCGTATTGCGGCAACCCGCTGCGATCCCGCGTTGCAGTCGGTATTAAACGACGCGGTGACGCAGGTGCAGGGGAAAACGCTGATGCTACCAAGCGGTGCGGGGCACGACGCCATCGCCATCGCCGAACGCTGGCCGGTAGCGATGTTATTCGTCCGCTGCCGCGGCGGCATCAGCCACCATCCTGACGAATCTGTTACCACGGCAGATGTGGCGCTGGCGCTACAGGCGTTCTATCAGGCGGTGTTCTACCACGCCTCTGCACAGTAACGACAGCTACATCTATTACAGCTACAGCACAACCACTACAGCGTAAAGCGATCGGCATCGCGCCAGGCGGGGAAGGATTCCCGGTAGCTTTGCAGCGCTTCCAGCGACAGTTCGGCGTCCAGACGGGCAGGCTGATTGGGCGCGGCAGAGGCCAGAATTTCCCCTTGAGAATTAATAATCAGGCTATCGCCACGGTAGCTGTGGCCGTTGCCGTCGGTACCGACGCGGTTACAGCCTGCAACGTAGGCCTGATTCTCAATGGCGCGCGCTGCTAGCAGCGTCTGCCAGTGTGCCGCGCGAGGCGCAGGCCAGTTGGCGACATACAGCGCCAGATCGTAATCCTGTCGATTGCGTGACCAGACTGGGAAACGCAGGTCGTAGCAGATCATCGGGCAGATGCGCCAGCCGCGCCATTCAATGGTGACTCGCTCTGTGCCTGCCTGATAGTGGTGATGTTCATCCGCCATGCGGAACAGGTGACGTTTATCGTAGTGATACACCTCGCCGTGCGGATCGACCAGCAGGAACCGGTTCACCGCACCTTTTGGCGTATTTACCGCGACGCTGCCGCCGATCAGCGCATTGGTCTTCTGCGCCCACTGGTGCAGCCAGGCTTCTACGACTGACTGATCCAGGCTGCCTTTGGCGGCCTCCATCGCAAAGCCAGTGGTGAACATCTCCGGCAGCACGATCAGATCGCGTCCTGCCACATCACGCCCGCTCATCTCCGCTAATAAGGTATCGAAGTGGCGCAGGTTGGCTTCGCCATCGCGCCAGACCAGCGGCTGTTGCAGCAATGAAATCTTTAAAGTCGACATAAACGCTCCGCAGCGGCATCCAACGTTGCTTCCTGTTTAGCAAAGCATAGTCGAATCAACGTATGTGGGAACGGATCGGCACAAAAGACGGACAGCGGAATGGCCGCGACGCCAACGTGCTCGGTCAGCCAGCGGCAGAAGCTGACATCGTCCAGAGCGGAAATCGCCCGATAGTCCGCCAGCAAGAAGTAGGTGCCTTCGCAGGGCAGAATTTCAAAACGGCTGCCTGCCAGCGCCTTGATGAAACGATCGCGCTTGGCACGGTAAAAATCAGGTAGTTCGCGCCAGTGTTGCGGCTGTTCACGCAGCATATCGGCGATGGCGAACTGCGCAGGCGTGTTCACGGAGAACGTCAGATACTGGTGAACCTTACGGACTTCCGCACTCAATGCGGCTGGCGCGACGCAGTAGCCGACTTTCCAGCCGGTCATGTGGAACGTTTTGCCAAACGATGAAACGGCGATAGCGCGTTGACGCAGCGACGGGTGCGCCAGCACGCTGGCGTGTCCTTCACTGTCGAAGCAGATGTGTTCGTAGACTTCATCGCTCAGTACGAAGATGTTATGTGCGGCAATTGCCTGCCACAGTTGCTCAAAATCGGCCTTCTGCCAGACGGTAGCGGACGGGTTGTGCGGTGTATTCAGGATGACCAAACGAGTACGGTCGCTCAGCAAACCGGCAAAATGCGACCAGTCCACGCGAAATGCAGGCGGCTGCAAGGCGATGCGTTTGAGTACGCCGCCAGCCAGCGTAACGGCAGGCGCATAGCTGTCATAGCTGGGATCGAAACAAATCACTTCGTCACCGGGTCGCACCAGCGCCGCAATGGCGGCAAACAGCGCTTCTGTTGCCCCCGCAGTGATGGTCACTTCGCTATCGGCATCCGGTCGCCAGCCGTACAGCTCTTCGGTTTTTTCAGCAATCACCTGACGCAGCGGTGCAACACCGGTCATCGGCGCATATTGGTTTGCGCCCTGACTGACATGATGCGCCAGCCGCTGTTGTAAATAATCCGGGCCGTCAAAATCAGGGAAACCTTGTGATAGATTGATGGCCTGATGCTGTTGGGCCAGTGCGCTCATCTGGGTAAAGATGGTGGTGCCCAGCGAAGGCAGTTTACTGTCGGGGATCAGAGCGGCGCTCATAGCGGGGTGGAACTCCTGCAAGCCTGTATTGCTTGGTAATATAACATGCTGTTAGTATTTGGCAATCAAGACGCTTGGACGTTTAAACGGCTAAATGCCTTTGCGTGCTAAGACATAATGAAAAAATCTAAACCTGCAACTGCATGCTTTGAAACAGAGAGACCAAAAACGGGAAGCCTCATGACTGAAAATCAACAATTGACGGCGCTGCTTGCGGCCTGCCACTGGATAGGTGAGAAGGGCTGGTGTCCAGCGACGGGCGGCAATATGTCCGTGCGCCTTGATGAAGCGCAGTGCCTGATTACCGAATCGGGTAAAGATAAAGGCAGTCTTCAGGCAGAGGATTTCCTGCTGGTGGATATTGCCACTAACCATGTGCCGAGCGGCCGTACGCCGTCGGCGGAAACGGGGCTGCATACGCTGCTGTATCGCCGTGAGCCGACTATCGGTGCGGTGCTGCACACGCACTCGGTGAACGCGACGGTGCTGTCTCGGGTAGAGAAGGGCGCTGAACTAGTACTGCACGGTTACGAAATGCAAAAGTCGCTGGCGGGGCAAACTACCCATTTGGATCGCGTGGCGATCCCGATTTTCGATAACGATCAGGATATTCCGGCGCTGGCGCAGCGGGTGACCGAGTACGCCAGCCACACGCCGCTACGCTACGGCTTTCTGGTGCGCGGCCACGGCCTTTACTGCTGGGGCGCGACGGTGAAAGAAGCACGTCGTCATCTGGAAGGACTAGAGTTCCTGTTCCAATGTGAATTGCAGCGGCGACTGCTGGAGGCGAAAGCATGATTAACGCGATCGTGACCGACATTGAAGGCACCACCAGCGACATCCGTTTTGTTCACACCGTGTTGTTCCCTTATGCCCGTGAACGACTGGCCGACACGGTGCGGCAGCAGGGTAGCGATCCTGAGATCGCGCAGGCGCTGGACGCGTTGCGTCAGGAACTGGGTCAGCCCGATGCGGATAATGATGCACTGATTACCGCGCTGAATCAGTTTATGGATGAAGATCGTAAATCCACCGCGCTGAAGCAGTTGCAAGGCATTATCTGGCGTGCGGGCTACCGCAACGGCGATTTTCAGGGACATCTGTACCCCGAAGTGGCCGCGCAGCTCACCGCATGGCAGCAGCAGGGCCTGCGCCTGTATGTGTATTCATCAGGGTCGGTAGAAGCGCAGCAGTTGCTGTTCGGCTACAGCAACGCGGGTGACCTGCGTCCGCTGTTCAGCGACTATTTTGATACTCGCGTCGGCGCGAAGCGGGAGACCGATTCTTATCGCACGATTGCGCAAGCCATCGGACTACCTGCTGAGCAACTGTTGTTCCTGTCGGACATTCGTCAGGAGCTGGATGCCGCGCAGGAGGCCGGTTGGCACACCTGTCAGCTTATCCGTGATGATGCGGATAGCGTAAGCCGTCACCGTCAGGTGGCACGTTTTGACCAGATCGACTTACCGGAGTACGCCCAATGAGTGGATTAACCATTTTTAGCGACAGCGATGCAAGCCAGCCGATTTGGCAAAGTCAGGATGCCGAGGCGATTCAGAAACAGCTGAACGAAATCGGCGTGCGTTTTGAACGCTGGGAAGCCAGCCAGAAGCTGAGCGATGCGCCGTCGTCTGAAGAAGTGCTTGCGGTTTATCAGCATGAAATCGATAAGCTGGTGGCAGAGAAAGGCTATCAGAGCTGGGACGTTATCAGCATGCGTTCCGATAATCCGCAGCGTGCGGAACTACGCACCAAGTTTTTATCCGAGCATGTCCACCATGAAGACGAAGTGCGCTTTTTCGTGGAAGGCGCGGGGCTGTTCTGCCTGCACCTGAACGGCAAGATTTACCAGATTCTGTGTGAGAAGAACGATCTGCTATCCGTACCCGCAGGCACGGCGCACTGGTTTGATATGGGACCGGAGCCGCACTTCACCGCCATCCGCCTGTTTGATAATCCGGAAGGGTGGATAGCGCATTTCACCGGCGATAAGATCGCGGATGCGTATCCGAAGTTGGAGCGATAGCTTGTAGGGTTTTATGCCCTTATTCCACGGACGAAAATGGTTTATCAATAGTCTAAGAACAGGGTAGATGCTCTGTTCTTAGATGATGATTGAGTCTTTTAGTTAGTTATCTAATTTATTCTTAATGATATTATTTTAATATTAATCAATGGACTTGCTTCGTTTTAGTCCTTTTTTTGTGCTATTGGCTCTGCGAACATCTTGTTATTCTTTACGCGTATTTTTTTAAAAGGAATAGCGTCAAGGATGCCACATGGAACGTTTTCATCACTCTTCACACCGTTTCAACCCCGCGACCTTCTTGTTTCCCACGACGTGAACATACCGAATCGCTGCTCGATTTAAATGCTCTGCGCTTTTCACCTGCGTGGCGTTTTTGCTCATATGGCGTTTAGCCAGAATGGCGTGCATGCGGTAGCCGTGGCAGTAGTACAAACATAAAAATAAGGAGAAAGCCGATGGCAAACAGTACAGGATTACAGTTCACCGTAAAGGTCGGCGCCCTGGAGGCAGGCACCTTTGCGGTGGTAGATTTCAGGCTGGATGAAGGGCTGAACCGGCCTTTCAGCCTGTCGCTGAGTCTGGCGAGCGCGTTGCCGGATGTGGATTTCGGCGCGGTGCTGGACCAACCGTGCGAGCTGATGATTTGGTATGAGGGTGAGCTAAAGCGTCGGGTCAGCGGGATTGTCAGTGGCTTCACGCAGGGCGACACCGGATTCCGGCGCACGCGCTATCAGATGGAAGTCCGTCCGGCGCTGTGGCGGCTGGGATTACGCACCAACGCCCGCATCTTTCAGGCGCAGAAGCCGGAAGCGATTATCGGTGCACTGCTGGAAGACGCCGGTATCACTGACTACGCCTTTGCGCTGCGTAACGAGCACGCGGTGCGGGAATACTGCGTGCAGTATCGGGAAAGCGATTTGGCGTTTGTCACCCGACTGGCCGCCGAGGAAGGGATGTATTTCTTCCACGAATACGAAGAGGGCAAACATCGATTAGTGTTTGCCGACGATGCGGGTGCACTGACCAAAGGCCCCGAGCTGTTCTTCAATTTGGCGACACAAGGGCTGAGCGAGGGCGAATACGTCCGGCGCTTCCACTACGCGGAGCGGGTAAGCACATCGGACGTCGAGCTGAAAGATTACAGCTTCAAAACGCCGGCTTACGGGCTGTCGCACAAGAAAATGAGCGGCGAGCTGGAGCACCAGCGCGAAAGCTATCAGCATTACGACTATCCGGGTCGCTATAAGCAAGACCCGAGCGGCAAGGCGTTCAGCGGCTACCGGCTGGATGCACTGCGCTCAGGGGCGGTGACGAGCGAAGGGGAATCTAACTGCGCGGGGCTGATGCCGGGTAACACCTTCATGCTGACGGAGCACCCGAATGCGACGCTGAATGCGGTGTGGCAGACGGTGAGCGTGACGCACGTCGGGCAGCAACCGCAGGCGCTGGAAGAGGAAAGCGGCGGCGAACCGACCACCATGAGCAACAGTTTTGCCGTGGTGAAAGGCACGACGACGTGGCGTGCTGCTATGCCGTACAAACCGATGGTGGATGGCCCGCAAATCGCGACTGTCGTCGGCCCGACGGGGGAAGAAATCTACTGTGACCAGTATGGTCGGGTAAAACTGCAATTCCCGTGGGATCGCTACGGTGCTAGCAATGACCAGAGCTCCTGCTGGGTGCGCGTCAGTCAGGGCTGGGCGGGCGGCCAGTACGGCATGATCGCCATCCCGCGCATCGGCCATGAAGTCATTGTGAGCTTCCTTGAGGGCGATCCGGATCAGCCGATTGTGACCGGGCGTACTTTCCATGCCACTAACCGCCCTCCTTACGACCTGCCAGCCCATAAGACACGTACCGTACTGCGCACGGAGACGCATCAGGGAGAAGGGTTTAACGAGCTGCGCTTTGAAGATCAGGCAGGACAGGAAGAGATTTATATTCACGGGCAGAAAGATCTCAACGCGCTCGTTGAGAATGACGTGGTCTGGCATATCAAACATGATGCCCACACGGAGATTGATAATGAGCGGGTGACGAGAATCAAATCCAACGATCACCTGACGGTTGAGAACGAGAAACGTGACCACGTGAAAGGAGGCTTCTCGTTGACCGTTGATACTTCGATGCATCAGAAACTGGGGCAGGCTTTGCTGGTCGAGGCCGGTGAGGAAGTGCATGTAAAAGCGGGGGCTAAGGTGGTTCTTGAAGCGGGCGCGGAGTTGACGCTGAAGGTCGGGGGAAGCTTCGTGAAGATTGACCCCAGCGGTGTGACGCTGGTCGGCCCCAGCATCAAGATGAATTCAGGTGGCAGCCCGGGCTTTGGCTCTGGCTGGGCGGGCCACATGCCCACCTTACCGGGAGACGTTGAGATTATTGCTCCACCCAAATTGCCCAAAATACCGCCTCTTGAAAAGCCGGTCTGTATTCCTTGTCTGCTGCGTGCCATGGCGCAGGGCGATGCGTTGATACAGGGAGAATAAGATGCTACCCGAATCAATCTGGCATCAGGGTGCCTGTATCGTCCTGTTGGAAGGGGCTTACCTCACCACTGAACAGCGTGAACGGTTGAGCGAAAGGCCGTTTTTGCCGCTCTATTTTCATGATGACTTGTTTGAACTGATTAATCTCGGCCCCTGGCTCTGGCTGTGTCCGCATGAGGAAGAAAGATTATTGGCTACGCTCGTTCAGCAAGGGCATGTGGTTGGCCTGCTTGAGAGCAGCCAACCTCTTAGCGCCTTGCAAAAGCAGTTGGCTTTGGGGGTGAGGGTGATTGAGCCCGAAGGGCAATTTAGCCAACTGCTGCGATTCTATACCCCCCACGCGCTGCCTCTGCTTGTCGAACAACACGATGCCCCGTGGTTCGGTGGGCTTTTTGGGGGAATCGAGCGCTGGTGGTTGCGAGAATGCGACGGCAGTTGGCGCGAACTGAGCCTATCGATCCCCCCAGATGACCCTGTTCCGGTGAAACTGACACCTGAGTTATACCGGGCATTGCAAGGTTCACCTGATGAACATCGCGTACTAGCCCTTTGGCAAGGGGGAGAGCGCTGTGGGCATTTCCCGCCCTGTGAAAGGATGAGTATGGTTCGAAAGGCGCTGAGAAAAGCGGAGCAGGCCGGAGCGGTAGACGGTCAACGTCGGTTGTGGGCATTAGCCTATCTGGAAGGTGGCCGTCAGGCTTTAGAAGAACAAAAGGGACGAACATGAGTGCGGCAAGCGGTTTAACGAGGGCAATCTCGGGGTTAATCACGGCGATATGGCAGATATTGCCGCGCTGGGGGCGGTGGGTGGCAAGCATCCTGCTGGCGCTCTGGCTGGGCTGGACGTTCTTGATACAGGAGCGTCATGGCGGGGCGTCAATCGTCGTGCATTCAGTGATCAATCGCCCGATTAGCTATGTGTACGTCAATGGCAATATGGGTAGCAATACTGATGCGTTTGATGGATTTCATGCAGGAGGAGGAGGAAGCGCTGGCCCCTATCGGATAGATGGGGACAAGGTCAATATTAAATGGGAACTTGCGATGACTCGTAAACAATATGATGAGCTTGGATATCGTCCAGAGATCCACTCTGTGGTCTTACCGATGCCTAAACGAGATAAGGGGCAGAATGGTTTCTGTGTGCTGATGTTACCTGATAATAAACCGATGGTAAGGTGGGCTGAAAGCTGTGTCGTTGAAATGGATAGTATCGTCGATACCTATAGAACGAGGAGATAAATAAAGTGGATTGGGATGATATGGAGTGTCGAATTGCTCGTGAAGAGAGCCGTCATCTGGCGGGCGTGACGGCTACTCAGCCAGTAATAAGGGAATTGAACCAGCAAGAACAAAGGGAACAAGCATGAGCGCGGCAAGCGGTTTGGCGAGAGCAGTCTCGGGGCTGATCACGGCGATATGGCAGATATTGCCGCGCTGGGGGCGGTGGGTGGCAAGCATTCTGCTGGTGCTCTGGCTAGGCTGGACGTTCCTGATACAGGAGCGGCATGGCGGGGCGTCAATCGTTGTCCATTCGGTGATCGATCGTCCCATTAGTTACGTTTATGTCAACGGTAATATGGGTAGCAATACCTTTGCGTTTGATGGATTTCATGCCGGGGGAGGAGGAAGTGCTGGCCCCTATCGGATAGACGGAGATACGGTCAAAATAGATTGGCTACTAAGCGCCACTCTAAAGCAACAAGAAGAACAGGGATTTCAGCCTGAGAAACATACTATCACCTTACCTATGCCTAAACGAGAGAAAGGTCAGAATGGTTTCTGTGTGCTGATGTTACCTGATAATAAACCGATGGTAAGGTGGGCTGAAAGCTGTGCCGTTGAAATGGATAGTATCGTCGATACCTATAGAACAAGGAGATAAATAAAGTGGATTGGGATGATATGGAATGTCGTGTTGCGCGTGAAGAGAGTCGTCATCAGGCAGGGATAGGTACTTGCTCACTAGCGTTACAGATAGGCTTCTTCTTTGATGGTCTGAAACGAAATATCAATGTGGATGAAGAGAGCCAGCGTCTGACTAATGTAGGGCGCTTGTTTCGATCTCATCCTTTAGAGATTAAAGCCAGCCTCACATCCTCGTACGCTTACGCTAAAGTTTATATTCCTGGTTTAGGTACAACCCTTGACGATACGCCGTCCGAAAGGCTGGACAGCATTATGGACGCCAGACAGAAGGCGCTGCCAGAGGATTATGCCGATGCGCTGGTTGAACAGGGTAAAGAAGCGGCGGTAGATACGGTCAAGGGGGCTTTCAAAGGCGACTGGAGTCAGGTGCTCTCCAATAAACTGGACGACCTGCGCACCATGAAGAGTGGCCTCGACGCCGCCACGTCCGCTGCCAAAACGGCGGCGACCCGTGCTCTGCTCGAAGCTGCTGAACCTATCCGAGATAACCCGATAGTGGCTGAGTTGATGATGACCGGCGTCGATGCGCGGGTGGATTCAGCAAAGAACCAATTCAAGCTAAACGTGGCTGATGTAAAAAAAATTAATCAACTGCCCATCAAATTGATCCAGATTTCGGTGTTCGGTGCCGATCTGGGAGCCGCGTTGGCCCGGCGTTTTATCGACGAGTTATTGGAGTCGGTCTGCACCAAAGTAGGGAACGAGTATCGCTACGAAGACAGTAAAGTCGAGGTCATTTTTGCTGGCCTGTTCGACTGCACGCGCCGCAGCTCGCTGGACATGGGGGATACCGTGGCAACCGTCTCTGATGGGGCCGGACTGGTTGCCCGGCACCCTGTTGTTGGCATGATCACCACGGCTTTTGGCGCGAAAGTGATTGCGTTTGATAAACCCCTTCATCCCGCGGTAAAAAGTGCCTTGCACCTGATAGCGGCACATGAACGACGAGAATCCCGTCCTCTGTTGCCGTTGGGGCCGCTCAAATCAGGCTGGCGTGAAGTGCTTTGCCCCGGCATCAGTGAAGACGTGACGGGCGGGCTGCTACCCAACGAACAGCGCCCCAGCGCCGAGCTGTGTCGGGTGCCGTTGCGACAGATGTTCGAAACGGCGCGCAGGGCGCAGGTGCCTTTTCCCAACTTTAAAACGCTTAATCAGAAAGACCCCTACGTGGCAAGCTACTTCATCATGCAGGACAGCCGGCTGGGCTACTCGGCGAAGGTATACAGCGAGTTTTACAGCAAATGGGTGGGGAAAATGAACCCGACACCGGAAGCGTTTGAACTGCACATGATCCACTATTGCGTCTGGCTAGGGGAAAAACTGCATGATTACAAGATACTTTTCAAAAACGCGACAGGAAGCGAACGGGATAAACTCAACGTGCAGTGGGGCTGGCTGAAGCAGGTCGAGTACGATGCAGATAATGTGCGGAGAAGCAGGGGGCTGCGCCGGCAGATGTACCAAGGGGCCGATTTGGTGAAGTTCTTTAATGAAACTAAACGAGTGCCGCATGAGGCAGATATTTTCTTCAATTATTTTATGCACGACTTTGCGTCTGAGGAACTCAAGTTCGCTACGCTGAACGATCAGGCGGGTACGATGTTGAGGAACAATAATTTCTTCGTCCCACGTGGAATAGAGGTAGTCGCTGCCGATGATGAAGCTGCCGCATGATCGTTGCAACAAGGCTGACTATTTAGTTAAAAGGACTAAAAAATGGGTAATGCCGTTAAATTAGGTGATAGCGATACCGGGCACGGTAGCCATCCGCCGACGCCCGTCGCGGCGGGTTCATCAACGGTTAAGGTTGACGGCCTACCGTTGGCCCGACAAGGCGATCCGCTGGTTCCTCACGGCCATGACCGGAGCATTAGCAGCGGTTTATCCAGCGTACTCGTTGACGGTAAACCCGCGGCGCGAACGGGTGATGCAGTAAGCTGCGGTGGTGTATTGATTGGTGGAGGAACGGTCACTATTGGGTGATGGCTTTGCCGCGTCCGTGCGGCGTATCCTGAGGCTCTTGGAAATGTTTGGGTTTGTTATCAATTCAACGCCTTCTGAAATATCCCTTCTTTGACGTCTTGTGGGGTGACCACGCCGGTGTCGAGTACCCAGCCGCTGATTAAGGCGGCGGGGGTGACGTCGAATGCCGGGTTGTAGACGGCGGCGTTCTGCGGGGCCCACTGGCAGTGGCCGAAGCTGCCGGAGACGCCGGTGACTTCGGCGGCGGCACGCTGTTCGATAGGGATGGCTCGACCATCTGGGCACGCGGGATCGTGCGTGGTGTGCGGTGCCGCGACGTAAAACGGAATCTGGTGATAGTGCGCCAGTACCGCGAGGCTGTAAGTGCCGATCTTGTTGGCGACGTCGCCATTAGCCGCAATGCGGTCTGCACCGACCCAAATTGCATCGACCTGACCCTGCGCCATCAGGCTGGCGGCCATCGAATCACAAATCAGTTGATAAGGGATGCTCAGCTCGCCCAGCTCCCACGCCGTGAGGCGTCCGCCCTGCAAAAGTGGACGTGTTTCATCGACCCACACCTGCGCGACTTTCCCCTGCTGATGCGCACGCAGCAGCACGCCGATAGCGGTGCCGATGCCCGCAGTTGCCAGCCCACCGGTGTTGCAGTGGGTTAGCAAGCGGCTGTTGGGGTTGACCAGCGCAGCGCCGCGATCGGCAATGCGCTCACACAGGGCGCGATCTTCTTCTACCAGGCGCAGGGCTTCCTGCACCAATGCATCGACAAACTGCGGCTTTGCTAACGCCAGCTTCATGCGATCCAGATTGTTCATTAGGTTCACGGCGGTAGGACGCGATGCCCGCAGCGTCTCCAGTGCCTGCACCAGTTCGGCCTGTGATAACCCTTTCTCGGCCAGCAGCGCGAGCAGCAGGCTGGCGGATAGGCCAATGAGCGGTGCGCCGCGTACTCGTAGCGTCTGGATATGCTCAACCAGTGACGCGACATCTGGACACGGGCTCCAGCGTTTTTCTTGCGGTAGCGCCTGTTGGTCGAGGATCCACAGTTGGTTATCAACGATTTTCAGGCTGGTTGTGTTAAGTGTCTGCATAGGTCGTTAAATCCATGTTGCATCGATATTCTTATTCTGCCAAGATGCCTAATAGATGTATAGACGTCCGAACGTTTTTATGTCCATATATTTATTTCAAAAATAGTTTTAATTTAAGAACAGTTTTGATTTCAGAATAGCGAGGAGTTGGAATGTCACTTTACCGCACTTTTACGGCGGATGACGCTGTTGAATATGCCCGCCAGTACGGTGGTGTCAGTCAGCCGCAAACGCTGGTAGCCGCAGAAGAGATCGGCGATGGCAATCTGAATCTGGTGTTTAAAATTAAAGACGAAGCGGGCGTCAGTCGGGTAATCGTTAAACAGGCGCTGCCCTACGTGCGCTGCGTCGGGGAATCCTGGCCGCTGACGCTTGACCGCGCCCGCATTGAAGCTGAAACGTTGCTGACGCACGCGCGTTTTTGTCCGCAACATACCGTGACCGTGTTATATCACGATCCCGAACTGGCGGTGATGGTGCAGGAAGATCTCTCCGATCATCGTATCTGGCGTAGCGAGTTGGTTAACGGCGCGGATTATCCTCAGGCGGCGGCACAGCTGGGGGAATATCTGGCGCAGACGTTATTCCATACCTCTGATTTCTATCAGCACCCGCATGAGAAGAAAGCGGCGGTAAGCCAGTTCACTAACCCTGAACTGTGTCAGATCACCGAAGATCTTTTCTTTACCGACCCCTATATCGATCACGAAAGAAACCAATTTGACGCTGCGCTGACGCCGGATGTGCTGGCCTTACGTGACGATCGGGCGCTGAAGCTGGCGGTTGCCGGACTGAAGCATGGCTTCTTGAGCAAAGCGGAGGCGCTGCTGCACGGTGACATTCACAGTGGATCGATCTTTGTGGCAGAAGGGCGCTTAAAGGCGATTGATGCTGAATTCGGTTTCTACGGGCCGATCGGCTTTGATGCCGGCACCGCAATCGGCAATCTGTTGCTGAATTATTGCGGTCTACCGGGGCTACTCGCACCGCGTGAGGCGGCGGCTGGACGCGAACGACGTTTGGAAGATATTCGTACGCTGTGGCAGACCTTTTCCGCCCGTTTTCTGGCATTGAGCGAAAGCGAAAGCCGCGATCCTGCGCTGGCTGAATCAGGTTATGCCGCGCTGTTTTTACAGCAGGTTTGGCTGGATGCCGTTGGCTACTGCGGCACCGAATTGATTCGCCGCACGATTGGGCTGGCGCACGTCGCCGATCTGGACAGCATTCAGGAGACGGAAGCGCGTTTAGCGTGCCAGCGACATGCTATTTCGCTGGGCAGAACGTTAGTGCTGGCGGCTCCGCATATTGCTGATGTGGATGCGCTGCTGGCGCGTGTGCGACAGAGCGGCGCCTAACTCGTTAATTACGTATGCGATAACCGCTCCCGCCAACGAATCGGTGGGAGCGGCAAACAGACTATTTCTTCCCTTTATTCATCATGGCCTGCAAATTCGCGAAAGGATTATGGGTGGCAACTCCGACATCCTTCTGTGCATCTTCGCCTGCAACGACGGTCGAACCGTACATATCCGCATCGGTATATTTTGAATGCTCATGGTCGTGGCAGTAGAGGCACAGCATTTCCCAATTACTGCCATCTTCTGGGTTATTGCTGTGATCGTGATCGATGTGGTGAACGGTTAATTCACGCAGGTTGGAATAGACGAATTCGCGTGAACAGCGACCACATACCCACGGGAAAAGTTTGAGCGCTTTTTCGCGGTAGCCGCTTTCAAGTCTGGCATAGTTCTTGGGGATGTAAGCCATGTGTCAGGTTTCATTCAGAAGAAAAGATGGCGTAGATTTTACAACTGATGTGCCTTTAAAGGAAAGAACAGGCCGGTATAACCGAACTGAGTTTACTGACAAAGCTTGTTGAGCGGTGATAATGGATAGATCGTAAAGACGCTGCGAGTACATCCCTGTAAGCTCGAGCCGCGCCATCCATGGCGCGGACGCTTTACTCTTCTATTCCATTATCACCGTTCCCATTTCGCAAATAAGTTTGTCAACGATCTCAGGCCGCCATATTGGCGGCCTGATTCTGTTTATGCTGCTTCGGTTTTTCTTTCCGGCTGCGGTACGGGCGCGGGCTTGTTGGCGGCCAGTGCGTCGAACGCAAAGTCATCCACGTTGATTGAACGTAAGCGGCTGGCTTCCGCCTTGGTCAGAATATCCGCTTCTTCTGCGGTAATCTGACCTTCGATCAGCGCCTGTTCTGCCAACTGATCCAATCGCATGAACGGCAGCGGTTTGTCGCTAGCCTTCGACAGGCGTTGGTAAATCGGCTCGGCGGCGATGATATCCAACAGCGCCTCTTCCAACAGCCCCACAGGGTTGTGCTCACTGGCAACCAGATATTGGCCGCGTCCCAGACGGCTGCGCGTTTCCGATGGTGTTTGCAGAATCTTCGCGACCTCATGGTCGAGGCGGTCAGACGGCGCAGCGCAGCGCAGACCCAGCGGGAAGATAATAAAGGTCAGCAGTCCTGCCACGGCACGATTCGGGAAGTTACGCAGCAGATCGTCCAGCGCCTGCTCCGCCTGATGCAGACTGTCCTGAACGCCCCAGTGCACCAGCGGTAAATCTGCTTTCTGACGCCCTTCATCCTCATAGCGTTTCAGCGTCGCGGAAGCTAAATAAAGCTGGCTGAGAATATCCCCGAGACGCGCGGAGATACGCTCACGACGTTTCAGGCTGCCGCCGAGTACCGCCATCGACACATCCGCCAGCAGCGCCAGGTTCGCGCTGAGTCGGTTGAGTTGCTGATAGTAGCGACGTGTTTTGTCATTGACTGGTGCACTGCTCAGGCGGCCGTTGGTCAACCCAAGCCAGAAGCTGCGCACTTTGTTGCTGCCGACGTGGCCGATGTGACCCACCAGCGAACGGTCAAAGCGTGATACGTCGTTATCCTGCGCGGCTGCCATCTCTTCCAGCACATAAGGGTGACAGCGGATGGCACCTTGCCCGAAGATGATCATACTGCGCGTCAGGATATTCGCCCCTTCCACGGTGATCGCAATCGGTGCGCCCTGATAGCTGCGCGCCAGGAAGTTGGACGGGCCAAGACAGATGCCTTTACCGCCGGCGATATCCATCGCATCCAGTACGCTGCGCTGACCGCGGTGGGTACAGTGATATTTCACGATAGCGGAGAGCACCGCCGGTTTTTCACCCTGCATGATGCCGCTGGTAATCAGCGTCGCAGCGGCGTCCATCACGTAAGCGTTACCCGCAATGCGTGCCAGCGGTTCTTCGATGCCTTCCATCTTACCGATGGAGATTTTGAACTGGCGGCGAATGTGGGCGTAAGCACCGATACCGAGGGCAATCGACTTCAGTCCACCGGTAGAGTTGGACGGCAGCGTAATGCCGCGTCCGACCGACAGACACTCCATCAGCATACGCCAGCCCTGACCCGCCATCTTCGCACCGCCGATGATGTAATCCAGCGGAACAAAAATGTTCTCACCCTGCGTCGGGCCGTTCTGGAACGGCACGTTCAGTGGGAAATGGCGGCGGCCGATTTTAACGCCGTCGGTGTCCGTCGGAATCAACGCACAGGTAATGCCTACGTCGTCTTGATCGCCTAACAAATGGTCAGGATCGTACAGCTTAAAGGCCAGTCCCAGCACGGTGGCGACCGGTGCGAGTGTGATATAGCGTTTATTCCAGGTCAGGCGCATGCCCACGACCTGTTCGCCGTGCCAGTTGCCGTAGCAGACTATGCCAGTATCGGGAATCGAGCCTGCATCAGAGCCCGCTTCCGGGCTGGTTAGCGCAAAGCAGGGGACTTCCTGACCGCGTGCCAGACGTGGCAGGTAGTGATCTTTTTGCGCTTCCGTACCGTAATGTTGCAGCAGTTCACCGGGGCCGAGTGAGTTAGGCACGCCGACGGTGATCGCCACAATGCTGGAAACGCCCGCCAGTTTTTGCAGCACCTGTGCCTGTGCATAGGCCGAGAATTCCAGCCCGCCGTACTGCTTCTTGATGATCATGGCAAAGAAGCGATGTTCTTTTAAATATTCCCACAGTTCTGGCGGGATATCGGCACGTTCGTGGGTGATTTCAAAGTCGTTTGCCATTCGGCAGGCTTCAGCAACCGGCCCGTCGATAAACGCCTGCTCTTCGGCGGTCAACTGCGGACGTGGATAGTTATGCAACTTTTTCCAGTCCGGCGCGCCGCGGAACAGGTCGCCTTCCCACCAGGTTGTCCCAGCATCAATCGCTTCTTTCTCCGTGTTCGACATCGGCGGCATGACCTTCTGGAACATGCGCAGCGCGGAAGCAGAAACCAGCTTTTGGCGCAGGGCGGGAACCGTAATCGGAACCAGCAGAATCACGAGCGGAATCATTAACCAGACGGGCCACAGCAACATGGCGGACATGGCCGCGAAGTAGGCCAGTAGGATGGCACTGCCGAGCAGCAGACTGAGCCGATGATAAAACATCGCTCCGATGATAATCAGTAGGAGGAGGATACTGACAGCAACCATAACGTGTCTCCAGCATTGTGATCGAGTTGAGCGTTTTCAGCTTTCCACCGAGCGTTGCGTGGCAGTAGAAAGCGAGAACCGTGTCATCAGTGAAATAAGGCGTAGTAGGTCAATATCATAAGAGGTCTGACCTGTTACTTATATTCGTTGTAGTTTATCTGATTATTTTTATCAATTCGTTTACATCATAATTACAACTCACTTCACAAACCGAGCGGCAGTCGTACGTTTTCTGACGGGCATCAGCGATCCTCTCGATCCCGTGATTACGCGCTTCTCGCTGTTGGTACTATCCGCTACACTGCTGAACAATAGAGAATAGAATGTTGTCACCCGACAAAATGAGAGGATTCCATGTATCAGGATTTAATCCGTAGTGAACTGAAAGAAGCGGCAGAAACACTGAATAATTTCTTGAGTGATGACGCGAACATTCAGTCGATTCAAAATGCTGCGGTACTGCTGGCTAACGCGTTTAAAGCGGGCGGTAAAGTGATCTCCTGCGGTAACGGTGGCTCACACTGTGATGCCATGCACTTTGCCGAAGAGCTGACGGGCCGCTACCGCGAGAATCGACCGGGCTATCCGGCCATTGCGATTTCCGATCCGAGCCACCTGTCCTGCGTCAGCAACGATTTTGGCTATGACTTTGTCTTCTCTCGCTATGTTGAATCGCTGGGGCGTGAAGGCGATGTGCTGTTGGGGATTTCCACTTCGGGTAACTCCGGCAACATTATTAAAGCCATTGCGGCGGCAAAAGCGAAAGGCATGAAGGTCATTACGCTAACTGGGAAAGACGGCGGTAAAATGGCAGGTTCGGCCGACGTGGAAATTCGTGTTCCGCACTTCGGTTATGCCGACCGTATTCAGGAAATCCATATCAAAGCGATTCACATCCTGATTCAGCTGATTGAAAAAGAGATGGCGGATCAGTAAGCCGCTTAATAATAGACTCTAAATAGTTCGAGTTTCAGGAAGGCGGCAAGGGAAGGAATCCCGATGAGCTTACTCAGGTAAGTGATTCGGGTGAGTGAGCGTAGCCAACGCACATGCAACTTGAAATATGACGAGAAGGGAAGGGTAGGAAGTCAGATGTGTGAACTGCTGGGGATGAGCGCGAATGTGCCGACGGATATCTGCTTTAGCTTTACCGGGCTGATACAGCGCGGTGGGAAAACCGGACCGCATCGGGATGGCTGGGGAATTACCTTTTATGAAGGGAACGGCTGTCGTACGTTCAAAGATCCGCTGCCAAGCTATAACTCGCCGATTGCGCGATTGGTACAGGATTACCCTATCAAATCGTGTGCAGTGGTTTCACACATCCGGCAAGCCAATCGCGGCGCGGTGTCGCTGGAAAATACCCATCCCTTTACGCGTGAGCTATGGGGGCGGAACTGGACGTACGCCCACAATGGGCAACTGAAAGGCTACAACACCCTGAAAACGGGCATGTTTCGCCCTGTTGGCCAGACGGACAGCGAATTTGCTTTCTGCTGGCTGCTGTCCCAACTGGCTGAACGCTACCCGCGTACGCCAGGCAACTGGCCAGCGGTATTCCGCTATATCGCCAAGCAGGCAGATGTCTTGCGGGAGAAAGGCGTGTTTAACATGCTGCTGTCGGACGGGCGCTTTGTGATGGGGTATTGCTCAACCAAACTCTACTGGATCACTCGCCGCGCGCCGTTTGGTAAAGCGACGCTGTTGGATCAGGATGTGGAGATTGATTTCCAGCAGCAGACGACACCCAATGATGTCGTCACCGTGCTGGCAACGCAGCCGCTAACGGGCAACGAAACCTGGCATCAGATTATGCCAGGTGAATTCGTTCTATTTTGTTTCGGCGAGCGCATACTTTAAGGTCGGCTGGCTGGTCATCAATGGTGGGTTAACGACGTATTGCCCGTTAAACACCGTGACGGCCGGTGGCTGATTATGCTGATTAAAATAGGTGTACCCCGGCTGAAGCTGTTTCCAGAAGCTGGCGTAGGTGGAATTACGGTGGCGCTGCATGTTCTGTTCCGTCATACGGAACGGGTAGATGGCGATATCAATCTTCGCTTGCCCGTTGCGTAGCGCCGCTTCGGCATAGCGATAAATCTCATCCATATAGGTGTTGGTCATGGCATAGCAGCCAACCGACACACACTCACCGTGGATCATCAAATAACGACCGGAATATCCCTGTGATTTATCATAGTCGTTGGGGAAACCGATATTGATCGCGCGGTAATATTGGCTGTCTGGCTTAAGCTGACGCAGGTCAACCTGATAAAAACCTTCCGGGCTTTTTAAATCCCCCTCAACGCGTTTTGGCCCTAATCCACCCGAATATTTACAGATGGGGTATTGTTCCAATAAACGGTATTCGTTACCGACTTTCGCATAAAGTTCGAATATTCGCTCTTCTTTAAAGATCTGAATATAGATCGGAGAGCCTAATAATTGCTGTTTTAATTCTTTTGCTATCGGCGCTAGCGGTGGTGCGGTCTCGCTGGCTGCGCTGGTAACAACAAGAGAAGGCAAAAAAAACAACATCGCAAACGACAGCGCGATTTTTTGCATTATGGTTCCTGATAATAAAATTGCCTGCTACATGCGGCATCCGCGTCGCGCGACTGGTGTTTTAGCGAAAGCGTTGGGACTGCCGTTATCGGTATCTATTTCGCCGGCGAATAGGCAGCGACGAAAACGAAATCACATTATCATTGGTTTCGTATTAATCAAGCGTTGAAAAGCGCTAAAAAATAACATTTACAAAAAACGGCCCGAAAGGATGCGGGCCGCTCAAATTTGAGGTCGTTAATTGCGGGAAAGTGCGTCAGGCGCGGCTGGCTTCTATCATCATAATGTCGGTGACAAAGGAACCGTCTGCCTGTACGTCAAAATGCTGTACCACCTCATCCGGCAACGTTTTTTGCAGTTCACGAATCGCAACAGCGAAATGTTCTGGCGTGCGCATACGTGCGATCCAACTGCTGAACTCCAGTGTCAGCCTGTCGCTGGTGACGTTACGCACGATAAACCCAGCGTCGGTAAACAGGCTCAGCCATTCGCCCGGTGCGTAATTGCGCACGTGTGAGGTGTCACGCAGCTTCTCTACCGTCTGCAAATAGCTGTCCAGCAGCGGATGACCGGGCGAAACGACATCCATCATGATAACGCGCCCACCCGGTTTCAGAACGCGCCGCATTTCCCGTAACGCCTGTCCGACATCATGCCAGTGATGCGCAGAGTAACGGCTAATGATGATATCTGCGCTGTTATCGTCGAACGGCAAAGACTCGGCTACACCTTGCTGAACGCGGATATTATTCAGTTCTTTTTCTACGGCAGCCTGACTCACCACGTCCAGCATTTGGGAAGACAAATCGTAGGCGACAACCTCCGCGACGGCCTGTGCGGCAGTGAAGCTGGCATGGCCGGCACCGCAGCCGATGTCGATCACGCGCGCCTGCGGGAAGGGCGCTAATAAAGCAGCCAGCCGGGTTAAATCTTTGCCCTGTGCATGCACTGCACTGGTCAGGTAGTTCTGCGCCTGTGAGCCGAACTGATGTTCGACGCGATGATTATGGTTCTGTTTTTCTTCCATCATTGCTCTCGCTTTATCTGAATTGCTTTCGTTTCATCATGGGGTAAACGGCGGCGCGCCAGCCACTAAAGAAGACGTCGGTCTGAACACACTATAATGAGGGAAAAATACGGGTACAATATGAGTATTTATACGGGTATAAAATACTCCCTGTTTGATTAACACCTCTTTCACTCATGCTGTTGTCATCACGAACTCGCCTTGACGAGCGGGATGAAAAGGACACCTGACTATGTCTACACATTCGTTTATGTCTGCCAATTCTCTGAGCGGCCCAAAAGCGCTGGGGGCTTTCTTACGGGCGCTGCGTGAGCGGACTACGCCGGAAATGGTGGGGTTGCCAGCGTCCGGGCGGCGGCGCACCAGTGGGTTACGCCGCGAAGAGCTGGCGCAAATCGCCCGAATCAGCACCACCTGGTATACCTGGCTTGAGCAGGGGCGTGATGTGTCCGCTTCGGCATCGGCTTTGCTCCGTGTGTCGCAGGCGTTAAAACTGGAACCCGCAGAGCACGATTATCTTTTTAGTCTTGCTGGCGTGAAGGATCCTCAGAAGCAGAATAGGGCAATGTCGCCGGATGCGCAGGTTGCCGCCAGCCTGCATCACATCACTTGCCCTGCGTATCTTCTGGATGGTAGCTGGAATATGCTGGCGTGGAATGCGCCGTCGGAACAGCTGTTTGCCGGGTGGCTGGGACACGATCCCGAACCAAACCTGCTGCGTTTCATGTTTCTGAATCCGCTGGCTCAATCGCTGGTGGTCAATTGGCCGGAACGAGCGAAGCGGGTAGTGGCGGAGTTCCGTGCGGAATCAAGCCATTACGCGCCTACTGACGCCGTTCGGCACATCGTGATGTCGCTGTGTGAAGAAAGCCGCGAGTTTGCTCTCTGGTGGTCGCAGCAGGCAGTAACCGCGCGTGAAGGCGGCGAGCGACGTTTCCACCATCCTTTGCTTGGCGATGTGGCCTATCATCAACAGACTTTCCATCCAGCTGTGCAGAACGAATTTAAGCTGGTTATGCTGATCGCGCAGTAAACGCGGCAGGCATCGCGCAGCTTGTCTATACTGATTTTGATATGTATATTTATACAGTATTATCAGAGGGCCAGTATGCGCAAAATCATTCATGTTGATATGGACTGCTTCTACGCAGCAATTGAGATGCGTGATAACCCGCGCCTGCGCGATATTCCTTTGGCGATTGGTGGAAGCGCCGATCGCCGTGGCGTCATTAGCACCGCGAACTATCCTGCCCGACGCTACGGCGTCCGCAGCGCGATGGCAACGGCAACCGCCTTGCGCCTGTGTCCACACCTCACGTTGTTGCCGGGTCGCATGGAGGTGTATAAGTCCACCTCGCGCCAAATCCGTGAGATCTTCTCCCGCTACACGTCGCTGATCGAACCCCTTTCTCTGGATGAAGCCTATCTGGATGTCACTGATAGCCCACACTGCAACGGTTCGGCGACGCGCATCGCCGAAGAAATCCGTCGAACCATCGCCGATGAATTGAATCTGACGGCCTCGGCGGGGATTGCACCCATCAAGTTTTTGGCGAAGATCGCGTCTGAATTAAATAAGCCGAATGGACAATATGTGATTACACCGGAGCAGGTGGATGATTTCCTGCTGACGCTACCGCTGGAGAAGATACCCGGCGTCGGGAAGGTGACGGCGAAGCGGCTGGAGGAACGTGGCCTGCATACCTGTGCTGATGTTCGGGTGTATGCGTTGGCGGATCTGCTTAAAGAATTCGGTAAATTTGGCCGTGTGCTGTGGGAGCGATGTCAGGGGATCGATGAGCGACGGATTTCACCCGATCGGCTGAGGAAGTCGGTCGGCGTGGAGAAGACGCTGGCGCAGGATATTCACGACTGGGAACAGTGTGAAAACCTGATCGAACAGCTCTATGAGGAGCTGGAAGTCCGCCTGAAACGGGTGAAGCCCGATCTGCATATTGCGCGTCAGGGCGTCAAACTCAAGTTTGATGATTTTCAGCAAACCACGCAGGAGCATGTGTGGCCGATGTTGAATAAACAGGATCTGTTGAAGATTGCGCAGCAAACCTGGCTGGAGCGGCGTAAATCCAGAGGCGTCCGGCTGGTTGGGCTACATGTGACGCTGCTCGACCCGCAAATTGAGCGACAGCTGGTGTTTGATTGGGGATAACGCTGTTCAGTTGAGGATAAAAAAGGACGACGTCTATGCGCCGCCCTGATTTTTACGACTACGCGATTAAGCGCGTGGCGGAATTGCTTTCAGCAGCGCTGTCAGCAATTTCCAGTACAGATCGACGCTGCCGATATGCACTTGCTCATCCGGGGAGTGTGGCCCGGTGATGGTCGGCCCGATGGAAACCATATCCATGTCTGGGTACGGTTTTTTGAACAGACCACATTCCAGACCGGCGTGAATCACCATGATGTTCGGCGTCTTGTTGAACAGCTTCTGATACGTTTCACGCACCAGCGCCATGACCGGCGAATGGGCATCCGGCTGCCAGCCAGGGTAGCCGCCTTTCGGTGATGTTTTCGCGCCAGCTAACTGGCCCAGCGCCGTCAGCGTACCGACGACGGCGTCTTTACCGCTGTCGATCAGGGAACGAATCAGGCAGATGATTTCCGCGTGATCGTCTTCCATCGTGACAACGCCGAGGTTCAGTGACGTTTCTACCACGCCTTTGACTTCGTCGCTCATGCGGATCACGCCGTTCGGCGTAGCGTTGAGCAGCGCCAGCAGACGATCGCGGCTGTCCTGCGTCAGCGGGTGCTCGTTGCTGTCGCTGGCTTCCACCAGTACGGTCACGTTTTTCTCAACGGCGGACAGTTCATTTTTCAGCACGGCCAGATAGTCTTGGCTCAGCGCTTTCAACTGCTCGACGTTAGCGGCAGGCAGTGACAGCGTGGCGAAGGCTTCACGTGGAATCGCGTTACGCAGCGTCCCACCGTTCAGATCGAGAATGCGGATATCCAGCGCTTGCGCTTGCTCGAACAGGAAACGAGCCAGCAGTTTGTTGGCGTTGCCCAGCCCCAAATGGATGTCACCGCCAGAGTGGCCGCCTTTCAGCCCTTTAATCGTCAGCTTCAGCGTGTGGTAACCGGCAGGTGGCAGTTCGCGCACCAGCGGCAGGCGGGTGATGAAGTCAATACCGCCGGCGCAACCCATGTAGATCTCGCCTTCTTCTTCCGAATCGGTATTGATCAGGATTTCGCCCTGAAGCCAGTTAGGTTGCAGGCCAAACGCGCCATCCATACCGGCTTCTTCCGTCATCGTCAGCAGCACTTCCAGCGGGCCGTGCTCAACGCTTGGATCGGCCAACACCGCCAGCGCAGAAGCCATACCAATACCGTTATCCGCGCCCAGCGTGGTGCCGCGTGCTTTCAGCCACTCACCGTCAACGTAAGGCTGGATCGGATCGGTAGTGAAATCGTGTACGGTGTCGTTGTTTTTCTGCGGCACCATGTCCAGATGCGCCTGCAACACGACAGGTTTGCGATTTTCCATGCCTGCGGTTGCCGCTTTGCGCAGCAGAATATTGCCGACCTGATCGCGCTCGGTATAGATGCCTTTCTCTTTAGCCCATTCCAGAATGTGCGCGGCCAGCGCTTCTTCATGATAAGAAGGGTGCGGGATGGAACAGATCTTGGCGAAAATATCCCACAGAGGCTGGGGGGAAAGTTGAGATAATTCAGACACTATTTGAGTCTCCTTTTTAGCCACCTATCTTCGCACTCTGGCGTGCAGGCGCTACAGGTTAAAAATTAATCGCAGTTAGCCACGGAACATGGCGCGTCAACGCAGAATATCATTTTCCATCAAAGCAGGGGAATTGCCGTCGGCCCCGTCTTACTTTTCCTGCTGCAATATGAACCAACGGGCTCGGCAGGGCGCTGGTTGTCAGGAAAAACTCGATTCTCACGTTGAGAAAAACTGGTTTTTATGTTGTTGGCTATCTATAATCTCGCGCAACCTTTTTCCCCCCTCAGACTCAACTTAAGCCGTTTTTTATTCGGCTGGGATATATTTTATGAGCGAAAAGTACGTCGTAACCTGGGATATGTTGCAAATTCATGCCCGCAAACTGGCACAGCGTTTACTGCCTGCCGATCAATGGAAAGGCATCATTGCTGTTAGTCGTGGTGGTCTGGTTCCTGGCGCGCTGCTGGCGCGTGAGCTGGGCATTCGTCACGTTGATACCGTTTGCATCTCCAGCTATGACCATGACAACCAACGCGAAATGAAAGTAATCAAGCGTGCCGAGGGAGATGGCGAAGGGTTCATCGTAGTTGACGATCTGGTTGATACCGGCGGTACGGCGAAGGCGATTCGTGATATGTACCCGAAAGCGCACTTTGTGACCATTTTCGCGAAACCTGCTGGTCAACCGCTGGTCGATGACTACGTGATTGATATCCCGCAGGACACCTGGATTGAACAGCCGTGGGATATGGGCGTGGTGTTTGTTCCGCCTTTGTCTGGCCGTTAATTGCCTCAGTGATTTCCCCCAATGCCCGGTTTAGCCGGGCATTGTTGTTTATGGCGACGGTTGTTTCTGAACTGTCATCATTTCTGCCACAGGATTTGATCCGATCGTGTGTTTCTGCCGTTGATATTTGTCTTCTCTGGCCTGAGTTCGTTACACTTTAGTGGGTGACGAAGAAGTCGTCTGATGTCCGCTAACAGCGGTTTACATTAACGGAGGCTGCTGTGGCGCAAGCTAACCTGTCTGAAACGCTATTCAAACCATCCTTTAAACATCCCGAAACCTCGACGTTGGTCAGACGTGCGCGGAATAGTCAGGACGTGCAGGGGCTGCATTCTACGCTGGAAGGGGAGAAGACCCGCAGTTGGTATCGGATGATTAACCGACTGATGTGGATTTGGCGTGGTGTCGATCCGTGGGAAATCGAAGACGTGCTGTCGCGCATTGCTGCCAGTAAGGCCGACAGAAGCAACGAGCAACTGCTCGATACGGTGATCGGCTACCGAGGCGGTAACTGGATTTATGAATGGGCGAAGCAGGGCGCAGACTGGCAGCAGCGGGCCGCGGAAAGTGAAGATGACGCGCAAACCGGGCAACTCTGGTTGAATGCTGCCAACCTCTACAGCATTGCTGCTTATCCGCATATTAAAGGCGATGAACTGGCGGAACAGGCGCAAACGCTGGCAAACCGCGCCTATGAAGAAGCCGCCAAGTACCTGCCTTACGAACTCAAAGAACTGACCTTCCCGATTGCTGGCGGCGGTACGCTGACCGGTTTTCTGCATATGCCAGCGCAGGCGAAAGCGCCTTTCCCTACTGTGCTTATGTGCGGCAGCTTGGAAATGTTGCAGAGTGATTATCACCGCCTGTTTCAGGACTATTTTGCGCCAGCGGGCATGGCAATGCTGACGATTGATGTCCCCTCCGTTGGATTTTCTTCCCGCTGGAAGCTGACTCAGGATTCCAGTTTCCTGCATCAGCAGGTCTTGCGTGCGCTGCCGGATGTCCCGTGGATCGATCACACCCGCGTTGTGGCGTTTGGCTTCCGCTTTGGTGCCAATATTGCCGTTCGGCTGGCGTATCTGGAATCGCAACGCTTATGCGGCGTGGCCTGTCTCGGGCCAGTAGTACACCATCTGTTAAGCGATCCGAATCGCCAGCAGCAGGTGCCGGATATGTTTATGGATGTGCTGGCGAGTCGGCTGGGTATGCCGTTCTCGACGGATGCGTCACTGAAAACCGAGCTGGGGCGCTATTCGCTGAAAACGCAGGGGCTGTTAGGGCGCCGCTGCCCGACGCCGATGCTGGCAGGCTACTGGGATAACGATCCGCTATGCCCGAAAGAAGAGGCCAGCCTGATTGTGAATTCATCTGCACAAGGGAAGCTGATGGCGGTTAATTTCTCGCCGGTGTACCAGAATTTCCACCGCGCACTACAGCAAATCAGCAGATGGTTGCAGGATAAAGTGTAGAAGAGCGGGCGTAACGCACGGTCTGTGCAGGCGAATCCTCGCTACACGGACCGTTGTTCCTGCTAGACGATAACCGTCGATCACAGGATCTTTTTGGCATAGCAAAGCCTCTCCATATCAATCACTTCAACCGTAACTGACAGATTCTTCAATCCAAGCGCTTCAATCTTCTGAAGTACCCGATTGGAGAGACTGCTTTTCTGTTCCTCCGTCCGCCCAGAAAGCACCTTGATTGCCACATGAATAAAGCTGGCTCGTTCGCCACCTGTCGTGTAGTTATCGTAAGCGAGGGATCTGGCTTTGATGTCACTGCCGTCACTGGCAAACAAACCAGATTCGAGCGCACCGCGATAGATCGCAGGGAGTAGGGCATTTACATCAATGTCTGACGAATGTTCGGCGATACAATGGGGCATGAGCGTCACTTCCCAATTAACGAAAACGAAGAAACCAGAGTATTAAATACCCTGTGTCGATCGGCAATGCTTTTTCAGGAAAGCCTGCGCGGACAAAGTGGATACGTAAGTTGTTATGCAGGTGGTTGATAAATTGCCATTCTCTGCTAAAAAGAATGTTCAACCAGAGGAGATCGTAGATGATGTTACCGAGTGGACACCCCAAAAGCCGACTCATGAAAAATTTTACGTCGTTGGGGCCTTATATCCGTGAAGCGCAGTGCGAGGATACTGCGTTCTTCTTTGATTGCCTGGCGGTCTGTGTCAACATCAAGCCCGCGCCAGAACAGCGGGAGTTCTGGGGCTGGTGGCTGAATTTGGAAGATACCGGCAAAGGTTTTGCCTATGAGTATCACTACGGTCTGTTTGATAAACAAGGCCACTGGCGTGAGGAAAAAATCAAGGACAAAGCCGTGATGGAACAGGTGGAAAATGCCAGAAAGGCTTTCCATGTTCGATTGGAGAAGCAAGTTAACGCGCTGGAACCCGCCTGTACCCTCGTCGCTCGACCGTGATACTTCCCCGACGATCCCCGATTTATTCGCAGGTTTTCGCGTTGTGCCTGTTGGCATAACGCGTCTGTCCTGCTACAACGTTTTCCTTATTCTTATTTTTTGACATTCAACGGCAGAAAAATTATGAGCGGCAGCCAGACTTTGGTTGTGAAACTGGGCACCAGCGTGCTAACTGGCGGTTCGCGCCGTCTTAACCGCGCCCACATTGTTGAACTGGTGCGCCAGTGTGCGCAGCAACATGCGGCAGGGCATCGGATTGTTATTGTTACCTCTGGGGCGATTGCCGCCGGGCGTGAACATTTGGGTTACCCTGAACTCCCGGCTACGATTGCGACCAAACAACTGCTGGCCGCCGTGGGTCAAAGTCGCCTGATTCAACTGTGGGAACAGCTGTTTTCTATCTACGGTATCCACGTCGGACAAATGCTGTTGACGCGTGCGGATATGGAAGATCGTGAGCGTTTCCTCAACGCGCGCGACACCATGCGAGCGCTGCTGGATAACAATATCGTCCCGGTCATTAATGAAAACGACGCCGTTGCGACCGCCGAAATCAAGGTCGGTGACAACGACAACCTGTCTGCGCTGGTGGCGATTCTGGCCGATGCGGATAAGCTGCTGCTGCTGACCGATCAGGCTGGGCTGTTTACCGCCGATCCGCGCAATAATCCTGATGCTGAATTGATCCGTGAAGTCACCGGTATCAACGATGCGCTGCGCAGCATTGCGGGCGACAGTGTGTCTGGTCTCGGAACGGGTGGCATGTCGACCAAATTGCAGGCTGCCGATGTGGCCTGCCGCGCCGGTATCGACGTGGTGATTGCCGCAGGCAGCAAACCGGGTGTGATTGGTGATGTGATTGCCGATCTTTCTGTCGGAACGCGTTTTCATGCACTGGACGCGCCGCTGGAAAGCCGTAAACACTGGATTTTTGGCGCACCGCCGGCGGGGGAAATCACCGTTGATGACGGCGCGCTCTCGGCGATCCTCGAGCGCGGCAGTTCGCTGCTGCCTAAAGGTATCCGCACCGTGGAAGGCAATTTTTCTCGTGGTGAAGTGATCCGCGTGCGTAGTCTAGCGGGCCGCGATGTGGCGCATGCCGTGACGCGCTATAACAGTGATGCGCTGCGTATGATTGCCGGACACCATTCTCAACAGATTGCCGATATTCTTGGCTACGAATATGGTCCGGTTGCTATCCACCGCGACGATATGATTATCAATTAAGGAGTTCGCGATGCTTGAACAAATGGGTAAAGCGGCAAAAGCGGCCTCTTATCAGCTAGCGGTTTTGAGCACGGCTCAGAAAGATCGCGCGCTGCTGACGATTGCGGATTTGCTGGAAGCCGAAAGCGCGACAATTCTCGCGGCTAACGCGCTGGATTTAGCCGATGCGCGCCAAAATGGCATGAGTGAGGCGTTGCAGGATCGTCTGCTCTTAACGCAGGAAAGACTGAGTGCGATCGCCAGCGATGTGCGTCAGGTCTGTCGCCTGACCGATCCGGTAGGGCAGGTGATTGACGGCAGCATGCTGGATAACGGGCTTAAGCTGGAGCGTCGTCGTGTGCCGCTCGGCGTGGTCGGGGTGATTTATGAAGCGCGCCCGAACGTCACCATTGATGTGGCGTCTCTGTGCCTGAAAACCGGTAACGCGGTGATTCTGCGCGGTGGCAAAGAGACGTACCGCACCAATGCGGCGACGGTAAAAGTGATTCAGCAGGCGCTGTCGCAGTGCGGCCTGCCTGCTGCTGCTGTGCAGGCGATTGAAAGTCCGGATCGTGAATTGGTCAATCAACTGCTGAAGCTCGATCGCTACGTGGATATGCTGATTCCGCGCGGTGGTGCCGGTCTGCATAAGCTGTGTCGCGAACAATCGACGATTCCGGTCATCACCGGTGGTATCGGCGTTTGTCACATCTATGCTGACGACAGTATTGATTTCGACAAAGCGTTGACGGTCATTGAAAGCGCCAAAGTGCAGCGTCCTAGCGCCTGCAACAGTCTGGAAACTCTGCTGGTCAATCAACATATCGCCGACCGTTTCCTGCCAGCGCTGAGCAAGAAAATGGCGGCGGCTGGCGTTACGCTCCACGCCAGCCCTTCAGCGATGCCTTATCTTAGCGCTGGCCCGGCAAGCGTCGTTGCCGTGGAAGAGGCCAACTACAATGATGAATGGCTCTCTAACGACCTGAACGTCACGCTAGTGGACGATCTGGATGCAGCGGTTGCCCATATTCGCGAACACGGTACACAGCACTCTGATGCGATTCTGACGCGCTCCTTGAGCAATGCGGAACGCTTCGTGCGTGAAGTGGATTCCTCCGCGGTGTATGTCAACGCGAGTACGCGCTTCACCGACGGCGGCCAGTTCGGTCTGGGGGCGGAAGTGGCCGTCAGTACCCAGAAACTGCATGCTCGCGGCCCAATGGGGCTGGAAGCGCTGACCACTTATAAGTGGATTGGTTATGGCGACGATTTGATTCGCGCCTAATCGCTTAATGGCTGCGTATATCAAAGTGATATGCGCAGCATTATTTTTACTCCGTTTTTTACTTCAGTTTTTTCTAAATAAGACATCTCATTCCAACTGTAATGCTTTACTGTGTTGTATTCATTTAATTTAAAATTTAATACAGTAATAAAAAACCAATGAATTAACCGCATCAGAAAAATATCCTCCAATAGCAACAGGCTATGCTTTGTGCGGCGTTTCACAAATACATAGCCTGTCTTGCTACCGGAGGATAAAGGGTAGTAATGACTTATCCTTTATTACAGTAACGCGTTATTTCATATTAACGCTGATGCTTCTCTGCGGCGTTATGGATTGAGTCGGCGGTTTCACGAGTATTCTTTTCCGCGCGACTGTTAAAATTATCCGCTTTCGATTTGACGTCGGCCCAGCCTTTTTCGGCGTCTTTTCTGGCTTCGGATTCTCTGGATTTCACATCAGCTTTGACTTTATCTGCCTTTTCTCTGGCTTCTGGTTCCCTTGATTTGAGATCCGCTTTGAAGTCATTCGCTTTTTCCCGCGCTTGAGCGTCGTGCTCATGCGCCTTGGTTCGCGCCTCTGACGCTTTTTCTCTCGCTTCAGCGCGATCGTGACTGAAGGCCGATTCCGCTGAAGCTCGGGCAGAATCCAGATCATCTGCTGCCGCCATGCCAATGTAACTGGTTCCCAGAATTAAGCCTAAAAAAAGTGGTTTCATATTCATGGTCTATTTCCTCTTACAGCGCTTAATGACTACGCTAACAATAACCTTGCCGTCGACAACGTATTATTGAAAGCTTCACGTTAAGACCGCCTCCTTGTCGTCCTGGTCATTCAAGTAGAGCAAAATAGAAAATAAAAAGAATAGGGAATTATCCTAAACGGTACACTTGGGTTTTGTTATGTATTGCATTTATATCAGAAAGGTAAAAAGATATTTTTATTGTAAATATCACTTTCTATAAAACAGAATATTTACCTTAAAGAGAGATGGCGTTTTCCTTTCATGAGGCACAGTCTTTCTGGTACTTCATGCGAAGAAGATGGTGGGCTAGGGTACGTGGCGTACAGTGCGTCCGTTAAGCCGAAAAGCTATAGCGTATGGTGTTATTAGTACGGAAAATTATCAGAACTGCCTTATCAACATAAGGGTGATGATAAAATCGGCAGACGATCGCCAAACGCTTGACTTGATGTACCATTATCACTAATTTGTCACCCCGTAGTTCACGTCTGGCTCTCGCCACGACGATCCCAAAGCCGATATAGCTCAGTTGGTAGAGCAGCGCATTCGTAATGCGAAGGTCGTAGGTTCGACTCCTATTATCGGCACCATCCTACCTATTTTAACGTCTCCCTAAGTCTACTCAAACACCCTTTAAACCCTTATAATACGCGGTTTCACGGCCCTTATTGTCTCTGCTCGTCTACTCACGTTCACAGAAATCTACGGTGAGTTGGGGGCATCAGTGGGGGCATATCGTGTTCGGTCTAAAGGAGATGCCCCCAAGTGAAGCTCAATGCCAGACAGGTAGAGACTGCAAAGCCCAAAGATAAACCCTACAAGTTAGCAGATGGTGGGGGCATGTATCTGGAGGTGTTCCCTAACGGCACCAAAAGCTGGCGCATGAAATACCGTATCGCAGGTAAAGAAAAACGTGTGGTGTTTGGTGTCTATCCGACCATTACCTTAGCCGATGCCAGAAGCAAAAGAGATGATGCTAAAAAGCTGCTGGTTAATGGCGTTGATCCGAGTGCGTTTAAGCAAGAAAGCAAACAAGCCCACATCGAAGAAGTGAAAAACACCTTTCAAGAAATTGCGCTCGAATGGCACAACATGAAAGTGAAGAAATGGTCTGCGGGATATGCCTCTGACATTCTTGAAGCCTTCAACAAAGACGTCTTCCCGTTCATTGGTCAACGCCCTGTTGCAGACATTAAGCCGTTGGAACTGCTAAATGTGCTTAAAAAGATGGAAGACCGAGGGGCGACCGAGAAAGCCAAAAAAGTACGTCAACGCTGCGGCGAAGTGTTTCGCTACGCCATCGTGACAGGAAGGGCTGAGTATAACCCCGCACCAGATCTCACCAGTGCCATGCAGGGGCATGAATCTACACATTACCCATTCCTGACCACTGAAGAGCTTCCTGCTTTCTTTAAAGCCCTTGCGGGCTACTCTGGTAGTGAACTGATGGTGCTGGCAGCAAGATTGCTGATCATTACTGGCCTGAGAACAGGTGAATTGCGCGGTGCGTTATGGTCAGAAATCGATACCAAGAAAGCGCTATGGGAAATTTCCGCTGAACGCATGAAAATGCGCCGTCCTCATATCATCCCGCTATCTACCCAAGCGTTAGCCATCATCGAACAGATCAGAGCGATGACGGGGCAATTTCCTTTACTATTTCCCGGACGCAATGATCCCAGCAAGACCATGAGCGAAGCCAGTATCAATCAGGTATTTAAGCGAATTGGCTATACAGGCCGGGTTACGGGTCATGGCTTCCGTCATACCATGAGCACCGTTCTTCATGAACAGGGCTACAACACCGCATGGATTGAAACCCAACTGGCGCATGTGGATAAGAATGCTATCCGTGGCACCTACAACCACGCGCAATATCTCGATGGCAGACGTGAGATGCTGCAATGGTATGCCGATTATATGGATAGCCTTGAGAAAGGCTTCAATGTGAAGCAGGGAACGTTTAATCGGCGTGGGTAGGGATAACTGCTGATGAATGAAGGGCTATGTCTTAACGGGCATAGCCCTTTTTCTTGGCTAAAGCAGATAAGAATTAAGTCAGAATTTAAACTGATAACACTTAACCAATTGATTAATAGATAAATTGTAAAATACCTTGAAACAGGAAAATAAATAGCACTTTTTGCCAAATAGCTCTACACCCCGCCCAGTGACAGCTCTCCCGCCATTTCATCCGTTTTTGTTTAAAAAACATTCAATTCAGGTTCAATTCTGATTTTTCGAGGGTTGAACGTCATAAGCGATCTGCAGATACTACATTCATCAAAACAACAACGGAGAAATATATGACAACAAGAAGACTTATTCGCCTGCCGGAAGTGATGAATAAAACAGGATATAGCAAAGCATGGATTTATCGACTTATTAGCAGGGGCGTATTCCCAGAACCGATAAAGATTGGCATAAGAGCCAGAGCTTTTGTTGAAAGTGAAATCGATGAATGGATTGAGAATATTATTCAGTTTTCACGTAAACACGCTGATTCATGAAAAATACACTATTAATACGATGAGGAGGTTTTATGTAAGACGTTAAATAACACACTTTATTAATCATATCCCTACATTGAAAAGCATAATGCACTTTTATGCAGGGAATCTTATTACCAAAAAAAGGATAAACAAAATGAATAATGATATATCAATATTAGTAAGCATGGTATGTGAAAAAACGCCTAAAACACTTAGCGTGATCCAAGAAAGCTTCAATGTATTTGTTGCGCTGAGTGGTTATTCCATCGAGGAGATCATGAAGGATAAAAGCTTGTTAGACGCTTTAAACAGGCATGTGAATAATGATTTAGTTGACGAGATGGAGTTAGAGTATGGATCTGTAATCATAAATCTAGTTTATAAAAAGTAGTTTCCTTATTTACCCCCTGTTCGGGGGTTAAAAAAAATGAATTCCAAATAATCATATAAAAGTGAGGTTTAATTATGTCTAAAAAAAATGGTGTTGAAAATAAATCTACTGAGTTGTTCCTTGATCTTGCTATGAGATCTTTTGAAGCAAGTTGGGAGTTTTTTCAGGAAGTGAATGGAGAGAGTATCGAGTTGCTTGATGATCCTGATTTTATGAGTTTATTCATTATGTATATTATTGACCATATCCAGAATAACTTTGAGAGATTCACAACCCAAGAAGGGAATAGTGGTTATATTGGTGCGGTTAACGTTGAGCAAGTTACGGAAATGTTGGTGCGGTATTCGAATGGTTTTAGAAAGTAAGTTTTAATATTGCCCCGCAAGGGGCTAATAATCAACCTAATAAAAGGATTCAATATGAAAGAAATTGTATTAAATGAAAAGAATGAAACGGCAGTATGTCTTATCGCAAATGTATTACAGGGGTATTGTGAAATGACTTATAACATATTTGAAAATGAACCTGATGCCGCAATCAATATTTTATTAGCGAAAATGCATTCAGAGATTCTTTATGATGTTCTGATTGCACATGAAGTTGAAGTGTGTGTGAAGAATGGCAGATATAGAGATTTAATAGGCATTAACTTTGATGAGTTAAAGGAAAAGATATTATATTGGCACCAAGAGCATATCATTGAGCTTGTATTAAAAAACATAAAACAAGATGAAACTGACGGCCCTATTTATTGGAAGCTCAAAATGACAGTGAACCGGCATTGAGTAATGAATATATTCCCTCGCAGAGAGGGAAATAATCCATATAAGATAACTGAGAGGTTAAAAATGATTGATGAATTCAATGTTATGTTTATGTATAGAAAAATCCAAGCTGAAGCTGCTACTACTGATATAAAGACATTGAACCAACTGTTGAAGAAGTTCAGAAAAGTGGTAGAGGAGCGCCGGGAAGAATACTATCAGGAAATCGGTGAGGAAAAGGCGCGTAAGCTGAGGATGAAGAGACTCCTCAAACTGATGGAAAAGGATAGGGTATCACCAGAGGAACTATGCTCTTTTGGCTCAGGCATGCGCTGAACGTTTGTGGTTGAGTGCTATCCTCAATCTGACAGGCTGATTTGTTTCAGAAGCAAACAGAACTAACATCTTTATTATTAACTGGATGTAGTCCACAAAATCATTGATCTTTGACTCATTTTAATGATGCAGCATAAGACATTGAGACAAAAGGAGTGTTTAATATACCTCTGAAAGTTATACTTGTGGGGGGATATATGACATTAATTACCGAAATGGCAGCAGAGGACGCAAGGGATTTTTTTTTAAAACACAATAGTTATTGCAGTTTTCCACTTCCTATTTACTTTGACTTTTCGCCTCTTCTGCACGCAGTGAGTGATGCGCTGGATCAGAAGCAAAACGGTATTAACGATATCGGCTACAGAAAAGCATGCAATTATGAAAACGTAAACTATATATTGCAAACAAACAAAGATGGTCATTACTCTTGGCGACCATTCGATTTGATTCATCCTGCTATTTATGCTCACATCGTTCATAAAATAACCGAAGAAGAGGAATGGGATCTCTTAGTCGCTAGATTTGATACTTTTCAAATAAATGAAAAAATAGTGTGTGCAAGTCTGCCAAGAGAATCTGAAGATAATGATATTTCTGATACCGCTGAGACCGTATCGGGATGGTGGCGTGATGTCGAACAAGAATCTATCAATAAATCTCTTCAATTCAAATATCTGTTCACTACAGATATAGCAAATTTCTATCCATCGATTTATACCCACTCTATTCCTTGGGCAATTCATACTAAAGAAGAAGCGAAGGAGGTAAGAGGAGATAATACAAATCTTGGAAACCGAATAGATTACGCCTTACGACAGATGCGTTGGGGACAGACAAACGGTATTCCTCAGGGTTCTGCACTTATGGATTTTCTTGCTGAAATAGTCCTAGGCTATGCCGATGAATTGCTAGGGGAGAAGCTCGAAGAAGAAGATATTGATGACTATCATGTTATTCGATACCGTGATGACTATAGAATCTTTACAAATAGTAAAGAGGATGCTGAGGCAATAGCGAGATATCTTACTGTTATTCTGCAAAAATTAGGATTACAGCTTAATGCGTCTAAAACATCTCTTTCTGAAGATATAGTCCTCAGCTCGATGAAACCCGACAAGCAAGAAGCTTTAATACTCTTTGGCAAAAGTGTTAATACTACGAATATTCAAAAGACTCTTTTGAAGCTTGTTATTTTCTCCCGTAAATATAAGAACTCAGGTCAGCTTGAAAGATATCTAGCCAAGATAAATAAGCGTTTAGAACGCATGAACAAGCTGAAAGAGGATGTTCGACCGATCGTTAGTATCATTGCTGACATTATGGTTAATAATCCGCGCACATTTCCATCTTGTGCATTAGTATTAAGTAATGTACTAAAATTTTTAGAAGATGATGATGAGAAAGTAGAGTTGATTGAACAGATTAAATATAAATTTGAACCTATCTTGGGTACTGGGATTTTAGATATCTGGCTACAACGTATCTCTTATCACATTGACAGCGATATAGAATATGAAGAGACCCTTTGTTCTATCGTATCTGGCGCACACGATAAACCACATGAGCATGTTTGGAATTCTGAGTGGATCACTGACAATAATTTTAAGAACAAAGTGATGGCTACCAATTTTATTGATTCTGAAAAGCTTGAAGACTGCGAGCCAGTAATACCTGAAGATGAAGTTGTGCTATATCCTTATGATAGTGAATATGATTATGAGGAAGAAGAGTAGTTCCCTTACCGAAAAAACATTTATAGAGATCAAAATCCTATCAAGTAAATGGTGGAATACCCACCCTTTACTTGGTTTTATTAAAGAGCTTGGAAAATGATAATATTGTCACGCTAAGTTTGTTATTTTAAAAATGCTAAATATTTTTGACTTTCTCTTGACGAATAATATATATCGGTTAAATAGAATAAAGATACAAAAAAAGTCAGACTATGATGTTTGACTTTTTAAGGACTAAAAAAGTTTTGCCGACTTTTGAAGTCTTGTAATCGAGTTAATCGAGAACTGATTACAAATATAAATAAACTATTACCTAATCAACTTATATTTGTCAAATCTAAATCGCAACTTTTTACAAACTTCAAATACCATTTCTAAAAGCTTCGCAGTCCTCGAAAGCAATCAAATTAATCGCCTTTGTATCAGGTCTGCATATGTGGAGTCATTGAGCGCGAGTCGCTTACAGGAGTTGTCCGTATGTTTGTTGATTGTAGGTATAGAAGGGGGAGCGACGAAATACCAACTCGAAGCGAAGCTCTAAACAGATAAATGAAATTGTAATGGAATGGCTATGAGAAAGCCCTACCTTTGCTTAACCGCATAAATAGGGGATAGCAATACATTTTATCTGCATGGGCGAATCTGGGAGTGTCGTAGGGTGTCCTGTGTTGGAAACGATCCAGAACTCTAAGCCAGATCAACTTGGGTGAAGTCAACTATTTTCATCTTGGTTCTCGCCAATCCTGATCGATTTTTGACTTTATCGTCAGAAATTTCAGGAGGTGAAACCTTGGGTGAAGTCCCCTTTCGGGGGGCACACGCAAGGTAAACTCATTTATAATAAGTTATGCCATGAGATAATAAAATAGACAGGTGCCATTTTAAAGGCACCAATAAATTAAAAGTAAAACTGGGAAAAAATATATTTGGTTGTTATTCGTTAATCCAACAATCCTTTCGAAACCTTACTCGCCGTCTGACTGAAATTATATCGGTCAACAACATTTCCCTTGAACCAGATCTCTAAGGATTTCATGTGAGCGGTGTTGCTGTTCTTCAGCAGGGCCAGACCGGGGATGTAGTTCGAGATCTGGCTTTCGCCTGACATGCTAGAGTAGGACCACATTTCCTGACCATCATTGGTTGCCCGTGTTTGTGGTTCCCCGAATGCATTAATAACATCTTGCTGGGTTGTTTTCCCTTTAACGATTTTGTTTTTTACGGTTTGTTGGGATTCATCTTTAAGGGATTTGTTGCCATAGGTAGTGCAAGCGGTAAGAGGCAGGATCACCAACGCAGCGATAAACAGTTTTTTCATGTTAACTCCATATATACAGTAAACGTAAAAATAGGCGCAAAGAATCCGGGGCCAGCGTTGTGCCGCATCTGGCTATTAAAGTTTGTGTTAATCAATAGTGAAGAAAGCCGCTTATTAAAAGCCTGTGAGTTTTTTTATCTAATCAGCTAGCGGCATCCTTCACTGTTGTTTTCCCTGATGTTGCATTAATAAAACCTACGCCAAGGCCATAGAACAGTGCTGGCTGTTGGTTATAGGGTTTGATGTTCTATCCCCATGAACCAGCGTGTAAACGGTCCTGAGGTCCTTCCGCTCACTTTATCCAGTAACGATTCATCTAGCAAGAAAATGATCGGTAACTCAGATCGATAAACTGATATTGATAGTTTATAACTATTAATAACGCTTTTTCGATCGGTAAGTTAATTGCTTTAATCGATCGATATGCATTTAATGATAGTTAATAACTATCATTATTTTGATTTTGATCGTTACAAACGATATGACGGCCCACAAAAATAATTGAATCCTATCAATTGGTTAATCAGGTGGTTTTGCCGTGTTATGCCAGTAAGAACAAGGTTCAACGATTACAGATGCGCAGCAGACTACCTCTACATAACAGCATTGTTGATTATCAGGATGGATAGGAAGATGAAGAAGATTTTACTCGTTACTTGCACAGCTCTTGTTCTGGCGGGATGTGGTGAGAAAGGCGACTTTGAGAAGGCTATTAACGCGAAAATTTCAAAATCAAAGGTGTGCTACTCACTGCAAAACAATGACTTTGCGTTCAACAAAGGTTTTCCAGTAAAGGTTAATCATGGCTACCGTTCTGCCGGATACAATGCGGGTGATGAAATCCTGAATGGGATTGTTGAACAGGAGCTGCTCACTGTTTCACAACAGGCAAATGGCTTTAGCAGTGTTGATGTTCTGGAGGTTACAGACAAAGGACAAGAGGTTGATTTTTGGAACCGTGAGGAAGGTGCCTGCGTGGGCCATCGTGCTGTTGCTGAGATCACCAGTTGGACTGAACCGAGTGAAGGCGTTGGCGTTAAAACCACGCAAGTGACTTATACGTGGAAGCTCGATGGCGTTCCGGGCTGGGTTGATAAAAATGCGTTCTCTGGCGTCAAGGGGATGGCTGAACCAGAAGAAGCCAAAATTGTTCTGGTGAAGACCAATAACGGCTGGACAGCTCGGTAATTACAGGAAAAGACGCTATGAACTCTATCTATTGGGCGATTTCCATCGGTCTGCTGATGAACATACCATCACTGGCTCCGATGCTGTTTCTCAGGAAAGCAGTTAAGAAGATTAAGGTATCGCTGGCGTTGAGGCTTTTTCTACTTAACGCCTTTTTGGTGCTATCGCTGGTGATGGTCTCGCAAAACACTACGCAAAAATACGGGCTGTTTCCTGTATGGCTGGTGTTTACTGCTATCGCGCTGTTTCTGGTCATGCTGGTGCCAACGGTAAAATTCATACGTAAGCATTTAACTGTAGGTAAAAGCCGTGCGGTTATCCTTTCATCATTCCTGATTGCCTATGCCATTAGGTTTCACGGCGTGTTCTCAGTTGGGAGCGGTAGTGGATATACGCTTAATGGATACAACGCCGCATGGACATTTTTTTTCTTGTTTGCCTGTCTGCTGGCTTATCTCGGTTGTGCTGGGAGTAAAACATATTCAGGTTATTCTGCGCCGTTATCTGCACCGCACTCCGATTATTTCAAACCGACCAAAGAGTACGAAATACAATCACAAATCGATTATGATATTGCTGTTAAGGGGTGGAGTGTTCTGTCTGATCCCAATCTGAGCATTGTTGAGCAACAGCGTTATAGAGACAGGATTGCTAAAAACAAAGCTGACAGCATGTAAATAACTTTGCGGATGTGTTAATAAATTGTATGGGTGATGTGTCATGTAATAGGAATATAAATATTAGCGTGCTAAATAATGATATACAAAAAGCTTTTCAACTCTGAATAGCTGTGGCAAATTAGCAACACCTATATCGATATTCTAAGAAGATTATAGAAATTGGCACTATCATCAATAGCATTAATTGGCGCTGCAGCTGCATTAGCTGCAGTTATCTTTAAAAATAAAGAGAGCCGAACCAAAGAGGTTATTGACTTTGCAAAATTCAGTAAGGATGATGTTGATGCATCACCGCAGTTAAAAATAATACAAAATGATATTAACACTTATCTTACCGGAGTTAAAGATACTCAATTTCATGAAATACTTTTGGACATTATGGCTAAGTATCACAAGCCAATTGGCTATTTTTCGAAATTGAATGATAAGTTAATATTAAACCACCCTTATTATATCTCAATAAAGAAGGAGAAGATGGGGTATAGATACATGAGAGAAATACGTGATTCAATATCCAGTTTTTTGCATTTTTTTGTTTTTGTTATACTGATTTTTATGTCAATGAAGTATGAAAGTAATCCAAGTGTTTGGGTGCAATCAACCGCACTGGTTTTGGCAGCAACATCGGGAGTAGTTCTCTATTATTGGCTTGCTAATATTGAGAGCAAACAAAGGCTTTTTTTTAATAAAAAGATATTTTCTGAATATGATAAATTATTTAAACATTATTCTAATGTTAAGAAGCAAGAGGTTTTTAAAACCCATAAAAGCACATAAATAAATTGGTTGATTATTGGCTTTTTATCTCAGCATATAATTTATCTCAGATAAATTTCTTCTGATGATGGGGATATACCAGTATATGACTTTACTGATATTACAGTGAGTTAACAAACTAATAGTTGTTCAACTTATTTTTTCCAATACAGTTATTACCTGTCTTTATAGATATTATATGGTCTCAGTTTGCGTATTTGCGGTTTCCTATCAGCGGCTAGTGTTGGTATGTAGTCAAGATTGCTATCAGGCTGCGCTGGTTTAACCGGACGACTTGGGAAACGGCTGATCTCGTCTTTGGTTGGTTTATAGTTGTCACTGTTAAATCTGGCTCGTTTTTCATACTCAACGTGTGGAACATAGATACCCTGAACCTCATCAAACACATAGTTTTCGGCAATACGTTTATCGTGATCAGCTTCAACAGAAACCGGGGCCGGTTTCTTTCTTGCCCAGACAAATTTTTCCTTTATATATTCCACTACCAGTAAAGTGAAACGTTTAAAAATACCGTCCTGACGAGGTTTAGCCTGTTTCCTCATGCTTTTAACAGGAGCGCGTTTGACCGCTCTGGCAGTTGAAGAGGATAGGGTTTTCAATTTGGTACGTGTATGAGGCGCAGGGGCAACCAGAACAGGCTTTTGGTCATCTGATGATGCTGACTGCGAACCCGTTTCCGGTAATACGATTTCAACAGGCTCAGACAGTTCGGACACGGTGAAACTTCTAAGGTCAACAACGATCTGCAGATCCAAATCTTTGAAGGTGTTGTATGTGGCCTGAGCTTCTTGTTTCATCTCATCACGAACAGCCTGTTCAGCAGCACGATTCTCCTGAACGTGCTTACTGTTCCACTTGGCACGATGAACACGCTGCATTGGTGAACGGCTGGTCAGTGTTGCCTTGGCAAGCCATAACGCTTTTTCTTCTACATCTAAGGTAATAGTGGCATTTTCGAGTGCTTCACTGTGTTGAGCATCAATAGAACGGTGATCAATACGCTCATTACTGCCAGCAGTGGCAAGATAGTGATTGGCAATCACAGACCATGATTCACGCCAAAGGATTACGTTTTTCTTGTCATTCCAGCTTCTTTCTTTTTTGCCGAAGCCATCAGCGGTGATCGGTTTTAATGTCAACATCACATGCGCATGAGGATTATTACTGTCAAGATCATGAAAAGCGATATCAGCAATCATGCCCTTATCAACGAAAATTTTTTGGCAGTATTCAACAACCAGTTTTATCTTGTCTTGATTGCTCAGTTCACAGGGAATAGCTACATCAAAATAACGGGCTGTTTGACCATCTTTCTGACGCTCAACTCTCTCAACTTCATTCCATAGTGCTGTTGAGCTTTCAACAATATGAGCAGGTGCTGAAACAGGGGCTAATATCTGATGATGGAATAAATCTGTTCTGTGGCTGAAATCATATGTATTACCTGTACGATCATCTGTTATTCTGCAACGCGCATGGTAGGCAGCTTTCCTACAGGAAGACATACCTTCAGAACGTTTCACAATTTTAAACTCCAGATGAAAAATCGCCATATAATAAATAACCTCAAATATAACTATGCTGCTGTTAGTTTTTCGCAAGAAAAACTCAATGTGTTGACCTCGGTTTTGTTTTTAGCCTGCGGCAGGCAACCGTCGGTAGACCCCACACGCTCACGAAGTGAGTGTATAAGTGGGCATTGTTTTTTCTAACAATGTAAAACCCCTACTTAATTAATACGAAATATATTAATGCCTGTAAAACAAAACGCCGAATTAAGCGGCGCAATCTGGATGAAAGGGCGAAGTATTCCGAGAGATTACCCGTATGGGTTTTAGATGGCGTTCGAAGGTCAAGGGACGTGTTAATTTATCCCGCCGTAAGGCGGGAAAGCACTAAAAAATAAAATAGCTGAGTTTATCAGCAGTTTTCCCAGTTGCACAATTTATAGGTTAGATAAGGGTCGAAATAAAAAATTTAAAAGTGGAATGGAAAACATTAATAAACAAAAATAAGTAACGCGGAGAGGTCGGGGTTTTAAGTATAGGGTGAATTTGTATACCCTGTTTGTAAACTTCGTTTTCAACCTGATTTTATTTTGATAAGGAAAAATATAATAGATGCTAAATTGTCGGCGATTTATGGCCTTATACAAAAACAGGGGGGTAGTTGATTGTTGAGGGAAAAACGAAGGATTTAAACATTTTTTAGAACATCGTTTTTCATAGTGTTTTTTGATTGTTTTTGTTATACACTTAATGGATATTTAGCTAACTTCTATCCAAATAATGTCTAGGATACTCTATGACAGCTATCGCACTTTTAAATAGTGAAAACGATCCGCATGTAGTAGCTGATACATTACTAAGTGCTGCAGGGTCAGATCCAAACAAAGATAAAAGTATTTGGCTTCCGGCCTTGGGCAAAATCCATAGCGAATGGGAAAACAAGGACGGGAAATGGCATATTCCCAGATTGGGCAGAAAAACCTTCGCCGTTCCTGTTTCTTCAGGTTTTTTGGCGTTTGCTGGGCACTGTTCAAGTGCTTTCAATTTTTGGGATGAGCTATCTACTCATTTCTACAGCCGACAAGCATATGATCCAAACTATAGCATCACTAATGATATCGTTGAAAGCATCCTGAGTAGTAATAAAAATGCTTACCGTTTTTCTTTGCTCGGTATGGTGAGAAATAATCATGGAAAATTTCTTCCATTAATTCACAGGCCAGATGCAGTTATTGAAACAAAGAGTTATGGTGTATGTTATATAGCTGGTTCAGGATCGGATTTACTCAAAAAGATAATTCTTGAGCGGGATAAGACTATTGATAATCATAATAGACCTACCAAAATTTCGCATACGGAAGATCTTGCTGAATACATTTCTGCGGAGATGTTATACAGTGAGTCTGATTTAAAAAATGGATTGAAAAAAGGAACTCCGCTAGATTGTTATTGTGGCGGTTTTTATGAATGGTATGGAATTAAGGATGAAGGAGTCAATGTCTTACAGCCTAGAATTGATATGTCTGTCAGTTTAACTGAAGATGGCATAGTTATAACTAGGTTATATTTTTCAGAGCAATATATGTTCCCTCCATCGAGTAATTCCTCTGTTTATTCATTTAAATATCCTATCTCTGTTGTTAACCTTATTTCTGATTTTGAATATATAGACTATACCTCACTTTTGAATGAAAAGATTTCATTGTCTTTTAGTGAAGTGTATGGGACTTATATTGATTCTACATTTTCTGGTTATGAAGGAAATCCAAAATTTATCCCACGTCTATCAGGTCCAATTCGAGGGCAGTTAGCTGAGCGAATGTTTAGTTCTCTTGTTGACGTCAAGAGGATTAGGTTGTTTGTCAATTGCGGGGAGAGTACGTTTTGCAAAGGGTTTGTTAATCCTACAATCACTGATTGTTATGTTAGTATTCAATATATTGATGGTAAATTCACAGTCAATATTGACGATGAAATAAAAAATTATATATTGGGTAAAGTGTTTTCTTTATAAGCGGTTAAGTGAAATTGTATATGAGTGGATAATAAAAAAATTTGCAAGCATGGGTGATATAAATTAAATAAAATTAAACGTGAAAAAGAAGAATGACATAAAGCTTAGCGATTTGGATGAGGTAGTGTTAATTTTAAAGACAATCAATCCCGTGATGTAGGAAATCAATGTGAGTCTTATAAGTTTGTATTTTTTTAAATAAAAATACCTTGCTGTATTGATAATTATCAAAAATATGATAAAGGATAATTAACAACAAACACAAGGAGGTTCAATGTATAAAAATAATGATGAAGCCATTGATTGGGAAACCAAGAGACTTCTTGATGATGGTATTTATACCGATACAGAACAAGCCTATTTAGAAGCAGAAAAGATAGTAATAAATATTAGGGAACAAGCAAAGCAGCGCCAGATAAAGCAACAGTTCAAGATGAAAATAAAATCAGTCAAGAAACAAATTGGTAATGGTTATGATTATGCGAATGTCCCTTATGCCAACAAGAAAAAATATTGGGGAGATGAATAATGACAACAAAGACGATTAAACAACAAATTGCTTCAGCACAGGAACGCTTATACTTCTTGGAAGCAAAAAAGAAACAACAAACGAAAAAAGAAAATACACGCCAGAAAATTATTTTCGGTGCAGAGGTTGCCAAAGTCTTAGGATGTGATATTGGTTATGTAGATAAAGAATTAGTCTTTGGGGTTCTGCTTGATATCCAAAATCTTCATGAAAGTGATATCAAATCCTACCGAGCACAGGGCCAAACCTATATCGATACTGTTATAAACAGAACTAAGTCCTAATCATGTTTTTCACGTCCGAACGGTGAACCGACCTAAAACTTGCTTTTAGGTCGGTGAACTGTTGAGCAAGCCCCAGAGGGCGCGGTAGTCAATTTTGAAAATGCCCTCATTATAAATATCAATCCTCTATTGACCACTTTTTTATTTTTGTTAATTAAATAGTACGTGAAAATAAAAAAGGACGATAAAAATGAAAACAAAAAGCAATAAAGGTTTTTCCTTATTGGAAATAACATTGGTTTTAGGCATTGGAACAGCGATGGCTTTTATGAAGTTTCAGGACATGAAAAGCGATCAGGAAAACATCATGGCGAATACCGTCGGTGCTCAAATGAAACAAATGGGAGAAGCGGTTAATCGTTATATCAGTATTCGTTTGACAAGCTTTCAACGCTGTCTTCCAGTAGCAGCCAAACCAGCGATCCGGGACCAAGAACCTGTTCGGCTAATGGCTGTGAAATTACCTATCAGACGTTGGTAAATGAGGGCCTATTGCCTGCCAGCTATACCGGAATAAATGCGCAAAAATCCGCTTATAAAATCCTATTAAAACGCGCTGGAACCACACCTAACTACGTTATCAATGGACTGATAGTAACAACGGTGCCTTGGTTAGAGAGGAACCGTGTGCGTTATGACTTGTTAGGCCGTGCTATGCAAGCTGCGGGTATCGATAGCGGTATGACGCAATCCGCAACGGTGGCAGCGGGTATGGGTGGTCAATGGACCGAGAACGCAAGCAATTACACCGGGATTAATGCTGCGGGGTTGTTGGCCTACCGTGTAGGATATGATTCCTCCATGTATTCGGTTTACCTACGTCGTGATGGGACACTGCCAATGACAGGGGATCTGAATATGGGAGGAAAGAATATCACTAATGCCAACATGGTATATGCACAGAAAGTGAGTTCTACCGATCTCTATGTTAAGAACAGCGCTGTTTTTGATGGCGTCATCAATTCCCTTAACGTAATTAACAGCAACACCATCAGATCAAAAGAGTTTGTAGCAAACACCAACAACACCCGAATGACCATTGGTGGCGGTAGCTCCTCAACAGACGCCAACGCGCTGTCAGTCAGGTTAGAAGGCGGTAATGCTGACGGGTATATGCTCTTGATGGATGTTAACCCTTTTATCAATGATTCCGTAAAACTGGATGTGGTGGGAAGCCAAAAAATCCGTGGAGACCTTAAAATCACGGCGTCTGGTAATGGCAAAGCGTCAGGGGGTATCTCCGCGTCAGGAAACATAGCCGGCAGATACATTCAACCCACATCAACAGCGATTACTGGTGAAACATGCGCACCTAACGGACTTATCAGCAAAGCTGCTAATGGTTCTCCTGTGTGGTGTGTTGATGGTGTATGGAAGGGGAATGAAGGGAACACGATAGTGTCATCAGGCTCTATTGGTAATAATACGGCGTTTACTTGTAGAAGCGGTGCTTCCGGTAAAATATTGGTCCATGCATATGCTAATTGGCTTGTAGGTTGGGGTGTATATTGGATGAATGCATCTCTTTATGCCAATGGTCTACTTGTTGAATCTGATAAAACCGCTGCCTTTGAATATGATCATGGCAGGGCATCAGGTTCAAGCGTGACACTATTCCACACCGTAGAAACGCCATCGGGTAGTGATTATACCTTTTCAGTTGCGGCAACAAGCGATAACCTTGTGAAGGTGAGTTATTCTTGTGTGGGCGTGTAAATTGATATTTTTAATGTTTGAATCTCATTGTATCTGAATGTTTTTTTAAGGTAATCCATTCATCACGAAAATAATCAACAAAGTCCTTTGCGTGTTGATTAATTTTCTCAATGTCTTATCTCTGTATTTATCAATAACAAATATGGAGATAATCAATGAAAACAAATAATGTAAACCAGAAAATCCAGCAAGGGTTCTCTTTGCTAGAACTGCTTCTCGTGTTTGGCACTGTTGCTGTTTTAATTATTGGCGCATTTATCGTGTATACAAAGGTTCAGGCGGCACAACGAGCGGAGGCTGAATCCAAAAACATTGCGACTATTCAAGCAGGGATAAAATCACTCTATGCCGCTTCTGCTACCTATACGGGGTTAACTAATAGTGCTGCAAACAAAGCCGGGGCATTCCCTGCCAATATGATTAAAATTGCAGGAGCAGGGACCAATATAGTTAATACGTGGAAGGGATATGTTACGCTTGCTCCTGCTGCCTCTGGCCCATCGGGAACTGCGGGAAGCGCATTTACTATCACTTATACTGGTGTTCCTGCTGCTGAGTGTTCAAAAATAATCTCAGCAGTAGCGGGTAATTTCTATCTGGTACAAGTTGGGACAACAACAGTTAAGGATGTGGAAAGTAATATTGATGTTGAGGCCATGACTGAAGCCTGCAGCAATAGTGGAAACAGCAATACGTTTGTTCTGACTTCATTATAAATATAAAATTAGTATCAATTTTACAACTGAGAAGAGCAATATATTATGTCGAGTTTCCTGATGGTGTTTTTCTTCAGTTGCATATTTCTTATTCTTTACCAAATCAGGTTAACAACCTCGTGCTTGATTTTAGCATTTGGGATAATATATAAAAATACAGCGTGTTAAAACCTGCAGTGGCCGATATATCATCATTAAAGTATATTTCTCATAGTCAGCTAAAAAGCTGGGCTATAGGTCAGCATGGGCTTAGTTGGTTGATGACCAAAATGATACTTTTTGGTTTTAAGGGGGTATCTACACCCCTCAATTCTTAAGTTATATTTAGAAAGGTATATCAAAGCCAAATGATATCTTGTCATCAACTTTTATTTTAAATATATCTTCAATCATCTCAGTGACTTTAGATATTATTTCATCATTCCCATTAAGGGTGTCTATTAGTTCATTATTCTCTGACTCGACATTAATTTCAATCTTTCCATCACATTCCCAAATACCCGTTATCTCATACCTGTCATATATTTTTAGGTTTTTATAAATAAGCCTTCTAATTTTGCTGTTATATTTATTTTTTAACTCGTTAGTTAGTATTTCTCTTTTTTCATGGCTTTTAATTGCGTCATCTAAAAAATCCTTATAACACACCTCAATATGATTACAATTGTGATTGTGTAATTTACTATAGTCAGTTATTAGTCTATTAAATCCTGTAGTTGTCATGAAGTTTATTTTGGAGGATACCGACTCCCCATTTATAATATAATTACTTATATATATCTGGGAATCAATTTCCTTTGTGTGAAGATCATCAGAAGAACAGTCAATGAGTATAAGCTCACTATCAATTATTGATATCAAATAAAAAAAGTATACACATCTGTCCTTTTTCCTTTTAGGAAGCGAATCTATCTCATATGATTGTGATTTCATTAGTGAACTAATTGAGTTAAAAATATTTTTATCGTTGTCAGGCCTTCCGTTTTTTTTGAACATTTCTTGAAAGGCAAAAACCTGCCTATTCGGTTCGAATAAGTTTAAATATAATTTTCCAGTAGGGATGTTTTTTTTATCAATATTGTTTTTTGACAATTGATAGATTATCAGAGGATGGTTAGACCAATTGTGCTGTGGTTCAAGATCGATATTTGGATCATTTTTGTTTAACTCCCTTGATAATAACGCCCATACTTTTTCTTCATTTTTTTTGCAGCTAATTATAAGTGTGGTATAAACAAAAACATCCTCAACTTTAGTCGCTTTATAGGCGATTATATCTATTTCTCTCGCTGTTTTTGCAACGTCGTCAATATAATATTTATTATTTATAACATTCCATTTATTATTGGATAATGTTGATGATATCATGTTTTCCAATATAAATCCTGTTGACTTAATATTTTCGGAAAAAATTTTCAGGTCCATCAATAATCCTTTAGCTAGCTGTCATTGAAATTGATTTATTTAACTTTTAATTCTAGTTTATTTGATAGCATTGTGGAGAATACATCATTTTCTACCGGTTTGGCTTGTAGGTGTTGGGTATAAATTAGTGCCATGATATACAGAGTTAAAAGTAATTATACTACTTATAGCCCCAAAAGTGGATGTGTATTATAATGTGCATTATCACGTATTCTCTAGCATACATAAATAGGTGATTTATGGAACGCATCCTCGCAGAAAAATCTATCAACATCACCGAGTTAAGAAAGAACCCGGCGAAATATTTCATTGATGAGCCGGTTGCTGTTCTCTCGAACAACCGTCCCGCTGGCTACATGGTCAGTGCCAAAGTGTTTGAAGAGCTGATCGACCTGTTGGAAGAGAAGCAGGGCAGGGTTCATACCGCTGCGCGATTCAGGCCATCTGCTGAACGTTTAAGCGATATTGCGGATAGCGGGCAGAAACTGCTGCAAAACGCCTCCGACAAGGATCTGACCGAGTTCACGGAATGAGCATCAGGATTTTCAAGTCAGCACTGATTCGCCAGCAATTAAGCCAGCAAGAGCTTGATGATTTGGTTGCGGATTTTCTGTCCTATAAAAAAGATGGCGTGTTGCCAGATACCTTTGGTCGTGATGCACCCTATGATGATGACCGCACCTATCCCTTGGTAAAAGAGGAGCAGGTGGCACACATTCATCTTGCCGATGCGGATGCCCCTTTCCCTAAGTTCTTGCGTCAGTTCAAACGAACCAGCGATCAGGCGCATTTGGTATACTGCCAAGGTGCGATGGATCCCGATGCCTATCTGTTGATTATCATCCTTAAACCCGAAGCGCATAAAATGGCACGCAACAATAGCCATATGCACAAGATCGGGATGATAGCCGAAGCGTTCAGGATGAAACATTAAGTAGGTCAAAAAATACCCTGTCATTTAGGGCAGAAAAACATATGGGGGCATCATTGGGGGCATGTAGGCAGTTGAAACAGAATATTAGATAATGTTATCAATGTGATATGCGTCAGGTATTGTTCCTATTATCGCACCATAAAATCAATAAATTAGAATCATCCCGATCAGTTCCTGCTAGTGCGTGGGACAAATTTGGGACACAAACACCAAAAACTGCATCGATTTGTCGCGTATGTTCCGTTAACTGATTCGGTGCAAGATGCGCATATCTGGAAATCAGAGAATACTTTTCTCAAAAATATCGGCTAATGGTTGAGTGTTGCCGTGGTATCCGGCCACGTTAGCCGCTAACCATTCCTGAACGCCGATCTCTTCGAAAGAGACGCCATAGCCACAATTGATAATCATATGCTCGAACAATAAACGCTGAGAACGCCCATTGCCTTCCCTAAACGGGTGAATCACATTCAAATCTGAATAGTATTCTGCTAACTGAGTTATCAGAGTCGGGCGTTCAAGGCTTTGTAAAAAATTATCGTTGGATAGCTGAGTAAAAATTTTATTGGCTTCAATTCCAATGCGGGATACGGTGCAAAAACGTGTCTGGCCTTTAGAGATATCGATACGCCGTATTTCTCCTGCCCAATCGAATAAATCCCCGAATATTTTTCCGTGCAACCCACACCAGTAATGCAGGTCGTAAGGCGGTTCTTCAAATTCAATATCGAGAACGGCCAATTCGGATAACTGACGCTCCGCATCGTCAAATTTACTGTCATCGTTTATGCCGAGCTTATTTATCAGAACATCGCTATCAGGATAGGTATAAGGATCTTGCTCTGAGCCGTATTTATCAGACATAACCACCCGCTTTATACATGACAATCAGATTTTTTCTCAGCGCATCCCTTTCCTGCTTGTCAGCGGGAAGCGGCGTATCTTCAACATTGAATCCCTCAAGCCGCATGCTGTCCCGATAGTTTTTGAGCTTCACCTGATTGTAGTAATCACGCTTTTCTTCCAGCGTTACCATACGTGGAGATTGCGTTTTGTCTGGCAACGCTTTTGTCGTGATTTTCCTGTGCTGTTTGAATATCAACAGGTCGGTGTTTTTCAGTTTCTCGATCAACCTTTCTCCGTCACCAAACACGCCCCATGACGAGATAGACAAGGCTTGGCGTTTGCCATTTTTTACGCGTGATATGCTGATATCCATCGTTGACTGGAGCGTGTTTAACACGTCCTGTACTTTTCTTTCAGAGATACCTGTAGCGGTTACGATAGAGTGCGTATTAGGGGAATCCTCTTGTACCAGAGCCGCGAGTACCGCCATTTCATAGCGCATGTGCTTTCACCTTTAATCCGCATATATATGCGATAAAGAGTACCACAATTGCAGCCTGGCAGTATCTTACGTGCATTGGTGCTGTGTCCGTATGTGTCCGATGTTATCTAGTCATATCCGGCTATCAATGTGTATAGACAGGTTAGATAAAGGATTCCTATACACATGCCACTCAACGATATGCAGGTTCGCAGTGCGAAGCCTGAGGAAAAGCCTTATATACTCGGTGACGGTTTAGGGCTGTGTTTGCTCATTGAATCAAGTGGCAACAAAAGCTAGCGCTTCCGTTATCGCTCTTTTAGTCGCGTGATCACTATTGTTGGGTAAGATCAGTATTCTTCAGGGAATTATCAGGTGTTGCTGAGGTGGCATGTTTTGCGTGGCTGCATGAGAGTCAAAAAGTGTTGTTATGATGAGGTCTGCCTGGAAATTTTTTCATTTTCTGAAAATGGAATGTATCCGCTGCGAGTACATTGTCAGTCGAGAAGAGATGAGAACGGTGATGTTTAATTATATCGAGTGAGATTACAATTGCTGGTATCGCCACAGTGCTTGTAGCGGTCTTAGCCCAGAACTATTTGGAAACCAGAACCTCGCTTAGGGCCGTGTTCATTTTACGTGGGTGAAATCAATCAGAGCGTTGCGGGTGGTTTATCTGCACTTTCACTGAATAAACAGGAATGTCTTATATGGAATTACAATCTGGGCAAAATATTGCGTTAAACCAAAGTGCATTACGCATCTCTGTGATGTATCCAAAAACAGCAACATTTCGTAGTGATATCGATGCTTCTGCCTTTATGCTCTCGGCTCAGAATAAAGTGAGAGGAGATAATGATTTTATTTTCTTCAATCAGCCCTCCGCACCGAACGGAAGCCTTAATCTTTCTTCATCAGGAGAAAGTAGCCTCTTTACACTAGACCTGAATCGGATTGACAGCGACATCGTGAAGATTGCAATTACTTTGGTGATCGACGGCGCTGATTCAGTCTCAGGCTTACACCATATTCAACTGAATGTTGAAGGCGTGGCGACGTTCAATGTGCCTCCTCTTGCTGGACGAACTGAGAAGGCGCTGATTCTTGGTGAGGTCTACCGGCACAACAGCGGCTGGAAATTCAGGGCTCTGGGACAGGGCTTTAATGGTGGTCTCGAGCCGCTGGCGATCAATTATGGTGTTGACGTGTCATCTCCTGCACCAACGCCTGCTCCGGCCAAGCCAACGGTCAGCCTGGAAAAACGCATCCAGGAAAAAGCGCCACGTCTTGTCAGTTTGGCTAAAAATGCTAGCGTTAGCCTGATAAAACATAACCTCCAATCTGTTAAAGCGAAGGTAGCATTCGTGCTGGATGCCTCGGGTTCTATGACCAGAGAGTTTAAGAAAGGTCATGTTCAGGCTGTACTGGATCGTATTGCCGTACTGGCTGTTCAATTTGATGATGACGGGTCCATGGACGTCTGGGGTTTTGCTGAGAAGCATCGTAAGTATGAAGATGTGACGCTGGATAATCTTGATGGTTATATCGAGCGAATCCAGAAAACAGGTAAGCGCGGCATGTGGGAGCTGTTGCCGGGATTAGGGGGGACGAATAACGAACCGCCATGTATGACGGAAATCGTTGATTTCTTTGAAGACAGCGAGTTGCCAGTCTATGTTGTTTTTATTACCGATGGTGGTATCAGTAAAACCAAAGCCATTAAAGATGCGATCCGCCGTTCTGCAAATCATGCCATCTTCTGGAAGTTTGTCGGTCTGGGCGGCAGCAACTACGGCATTCTTGAGCGGCTGGATGATTTCACCGATCGCCGAGTTGATAACACTAACTTTTTTCCGATTGATGACTTTGCAAAAATGAGCGATGAAAAGCTCTATGACCTATTGCTCGAAGAATTTAATGACTGGAATCAGGTTGCAAGAAAAGAAGGCATTATCGCTTAACTAGAAGCCCCATTGCCGGGAGCTTCTTATTTTAAAGCCCGAATTGAAATTGCGTCATACGGCGCTATTTCAGAATGTCTTTGATTTTGGTAATTGGGGGGAGATTACGTCTCCCCCAAGCACGATGAAAAATCGGCCAGCTTTCTCCGGTTCGTAAAAGTAGGTGATGTCACCTGCTCGAGAGTTTACTCACTTAGTCGCGTGCTCACTGTTGTTGGGTAAGATCGGAACACCTTCACTCGTCATCTTTATTATATAAACATGAGCCAGTGCGCATTTTCTTATGATTGCAAGGAATAGTGTTTGAGTGGTTCTCTGGAGGACACACTCATGAAAAGATTGCTGATATGTTGCTTATTTGGAAATACGGCCAATACTTTAGCAAAAAAAATGCAGAAAATAGCCGATGCTCAAGATTGTCAAATTACGATCAGCGCAGTAGGCCTTGATAATTTCCCCAGCATTGCGCCTGCTTTTGACTGTTTTCTCGTTGCGCCACACATTCAATATAAGCTCCCCGAACTCAGGAAACTTGTTGGTGGCTCGCAGTCCATGGCTGTTATCGATAGTCTACAATACGCATCGTTTGATGGAGAAAAAGTATTACATTTTGCTCTGAATCATATGCCTGAACTGAGTCATTGAGTTGAGGAACGGTCTGGCTATTTAGGTAAATAACAGCTGGTTGACTTCTGGATGGCAACGTTTGAAATATCGAACAATATAATAACGGAATGGTTAACAGTGTTAAAAAATAAACTGTTCTTTTAGATGTTAACCCTTCCTCATGGGGAGGCCGGACTACCCCTGAGGCCATCTGAGAAGATAGCCTGTAGGTTTGCTCAGTTTCCCCAGTCCCTAGAGACCCTGATGACCCTATCCCCCATATCCCGAACTACTTTCCCGTAATGCATCCACCACCAGCGAGAATGCTGGGGAGGGCTGTTTTCTGCTGGGATAGTAAAGGTAGTAGCCTGAAAATGGGGCGCACCAGGGTTCCAGCACTCTAATCAGGCGTCCTTCCTCAATATGCGGTGAGAATTCCTCTTCCGGCAAGAAGGCGATGCCGAAGCCTGCCAGCGCGGCTTCAACAATATGCTCGGAAGTGTTAAAGGTGAGCTGGCCGTCAACGCGCACGTTCAGGTCGCCGCCATCTTGATCGAAATCCCAGACATACAGCCCGCCGGACGTGACCATGCGTTGGTTAATGCATTGATGTTGAGTGAGTTCGTGCGGCGTGTCCGGAATGGGGTGTTTAGCGAAGTAATCGGGTGATCCCACCGCCGCCATCCGCAACGGCTGACCAATCGGTACCGCAATCATGTCTTTATCTATGGCCTCGCCAAGGCGAACGCCGGCATCGAATCTGTCGGCCACGATATTACGAAAACCGTGGTTCGCATCGAACTCCAGTTTGATATCCGGATACTCGCGCAGTAGCGGGAGCAGCTTGGGTAACAGCGTGGTGCGCAACACGTTGGGCCCGCAGGTGATTCGCACTGTGCCAGCAGGCTTGTCGCGGAGTTCTGTCAGGTTATCCAGCTCGGCTTCTATCTCATCAAAACGATTGCCAATGGCCTGTAGCAATCTTTCTCCGGCAACGGTGGGGGAAACGCTCCGCGTGGTTCGGGTGAGCAGGCGAATCTGCATGCGGTTTTCCAGACCGGTGATGGCCTGGCTGAGGGCGGGCTGAGTGACGCCAAGCTGGGCGGCTGCACGGGTAAAGCTGCCTTCGCGGGCGACAGTAACAAACGAGAGTAGATCATTGAAATTGCGCTTCATTACATCCACCCAGTCTTGATTTATAAATTCTACTTATAAGCCTATTAAGCTTTCATTAGCTAGTCAGAATACGCTACGCGTGTAGAATTTTCATCAACCAATCGCGCTGGCGAATTATGTATTCTCCACCCGCGCGGCTCCATTCATTCTCACTATTTTCGTTTTTATTCCCATGAATAAAGACACGCCGTCGGCTTGCCTAAATTCAGCCAGCCGACGGAAAGAGGTAAAGCGTTATGACCACATTCGTCAATGAGACATCGGCCAGACAGCCCATCGCATACTGGAACGGGGTTCTGGCAATGACGCTGTGCGCGTTTGCTCTGGTGGCATCGGAGTTTATGCCTGTCAGTCTGCTCACGCCCGTTTCACAGGATTTAGGCGTCAGTGAAGGTCTGGCAGGGCAGGGAATTGCGATTTCAGGAGCGCTGGCCGTGCTGACCAGCCTGTCGATCGCGCGCGTTGCCAGAAATCTTAACCGCAAGGCTCTGCTGCTGGGGTTGACGCTGTTGATGGCGATCTCCAGCGCGATCATCGCGCTGGCACCCAACTACATGATCTACATGGCTGGTCGTGCGTTGATTGGGATCGCCATTGGGGGATTTTGGTCGATGTCGGCGGCAAGCGCGATTCGTCTGGTTCCTGTGCATCAGGTGCCGCGCGCGCTGGCTATTTTTAACGGCGGCAATGCGTTGGCGACGGTGGTGGCTGCGCCGCTGGGTAGCTACCTCGGCGCGACAATGGGGTGGCGCGGTGCGTTCTTTTGTCTGGTGCCCGTCGCGCTCATCGCTTTTATATGGCAATGGATCAGTTTGCCTCCAATGCCAGCCGACCGTGATACCCGTCGTGTTGGCAGCGTTTTTCGTCTGTTCCGTCATCCACTCGTCGTCGTGGGTATGGCTGCCTGCGGCCTCTTTTTTATGGGCCAGTTCACGCTCTTTACCTATCTACGTCCGTTCCTTGAAACGGTCACTCATGCCAGCGTTGCTACGCTGTCGATCGCGCTGCTCACCATTGGCGTCGCGGGGTTTATCGGTACGCTGCTGATTGGTTTTTTCCTACGTCATGGTTTTTACCAGACGCTCATCGTTATTCCGCTGTTGATGACGATGATTGCCGTAGCGCTGATGGCGTTTGGCCATCGTACCGAGATGGCGATACCGCTGCTTGGCATCTGGGGTCTGGTTGCTACTGCCGCACCGGTCGGTTGGTGGACGTGGGTTGCCAGAACGCTGCCTAACGACGCCGAAGCGGGCGGCGGGCTGATGGTTGCCGTGGTGCAATTGTCCATTGCGCTGGGCTCCACCCTCGGCGGGCTCGCGTTTGACCACAGCGGTTACCAAAGCACTTTCACTATTAGCGGCCTGTTATTGGTGATGGCCGCCACCCTGACTTTATTGACGTCACGTAAAGATATCCACCCAACCCACTGAGGATGATTCTCCAATGAGAAAGTTAACCATGCTATTAGGGCTGTTAATCAGCTCGTTTGCGGCAATAGGCGCTGATCTGTCTAACGGTGCCGATAATTTCTATAAGAGTGATAACGTTACCCAGCAAAAGGTGACTTTTAAAAACCAATATCAGATGAATGTCACCGGTAATTTGTTTATACCGAAAGGCATAAATCAGAACGCCAAAAACCCAGCGATTGTCGTCGGTCATCCTATGGGCGCGGTGAAAGAACAGAGCTCAAATCTGTACGCGCAGAAACTGGCAGAGCAGGGCTTTGTGACGCTGGCGATCGATCTCTCTTTTTGGGGAGAAAGTGAAGGTAAGCCAGGTCATCTGATTGCGCCGGAAATCTATTCCGACGACTTTAGCGCCGCCGTTGATTATCTGAGTACACAGCGGTACGTTGATGCTGAGAAAATTGGCGTATTGGGCATCTGTGGCAGCGGCAGCTTCGTTATCAGCGCGGCTAAAATTGATCCACGCATGAAAGCGATAGCCACGGTTAGCATGTATGACATGGGATCTGCTGCCCGAAATGGCCTGAACCACACTTTCACCCTTGAACAACGTAAAGCGCTGATTAAATCAGCAGCGGAACAACGTCTTGTCGAGTTTAAGGGCGGTGAGATTGCCTATATTCCAGGCACGGTCAACAAGCTTGATGAATCAACGCCTGCAATCCAGCGTGAATTCTTCGATTTCTACCGTACAGAGCGTGGTGGTTATACGCCACAGGGCGAGAAAGAAGCGCTGACGACCAAACCGATGCTGAGCAGCATGGGTAAGTTCATGAACTTCTATCCGTTCAACGATATCGAAACGATTTCACCACGTCCGATGCTGTTTATCACCGGCGACCAGGCGCATTCGAAAGAGTTTAGCGAAGATGCGTACAAACGTGCTGGGCAGCCTAAAGAGTTGTACCTCGTTCCAAATGCAGGCCACGTGGATCTCTACGATCGTACCGATCTGATTCCGTTTGCTAAGCTGACATCGTTCTTCAAAAATAACCTGAAGTAATGAAAATAAGGGCGTTCTGTCGGGCGCCCTTATTCCACGATATTGCGGATAATCCGCTTCACGATATCTTTTGATGGCTTAATGCTTTTTCCCTCATTTTCCCCTTTCCGTCGCATGCCGAGAATCACGTTCAGTCTGGAATCGTCTTCTGCGGGATAGCTGCCATTTTTTAGCCTGAAAATGACGTTAAAAAGATCATTTCACTATGTCTATCTGTAGTTTTTGTTATGAAATAACGAAAAAATACAATGTTAAGTCATTAGTGCTGCATTGGTGTTTTTTGGTAGTATAAAAACCTAATAATTTTCATTAAATAATAAATGATTGCTAAACTATCTAATATTTATTTCTTAACGTGGAAATAGTTCATTGAGGTAATGGAGGTGTTTGTTCTGTCAAAAGTAAAAAATAGAGGGTAAATAGTTTTACTAAATTAAAATTAATGGGCTATTTGTAAGTGCTAATTTTTATTAGCGCATTAAGTATTTCGTTTTTAACGAAATTAAAAGGCACAAAATATATTCCTTTTCCGCTAATTGAAAATCACAGGTATATTCTTTTTTCTTCTATTTATTTTTGCTTAAGGTTAATTTAATTTGTTGTTTTTAATGTTATTTTTGTTTTAGTGGTTCCATTTACTTGCTCTGCTATATAAGCATTGACCGTGCGTTTGTGTTGTGTGTATGATCTAAACTCAAAATATAAATGTATTTAATTCCTTCTTGGTGTGATTCTTTTTACGCCGATATAAGCCGTAACGTTACGGTTTTATTATGATTTTTAATTCGGTTTTAATTTATTTCATCTCGCTGGTCGAAAAACAAATGCGTTATTTGTTTGCCGAATCGCTGCCGTTCTTATGGATTACGGCGGGCTTTTGGTAGGAATCGACTTTACTTCTCCGGGCCCGAGTGCCCTTACGTTGGTATAGACACATGGCAAAAGGAACTGATGGTGCATCTGTCGCACCAAAGGAACGTATTAATATCAAATATGTTCCGGCCACTGGTGGTCAGCAGGCGGAAATAGAATTGCCGTTGACGCTGATGATCGTGGGAAATATGAAAGGCCGCACAGAGGAAACGCCGATCGAAGAACGTCAGACCGTATCGATCGATAAGAACAACTTTACCTCGGTGATGAAAGAAGCAAATCTGGAATTGAATTTCAGTGTGCCAAACCGCCTTGAAGAAGAAAGTCAGGACGACCTGCCAGTGAAACTGAGCATCGGCGGTCTGAATGATTTCTCCCCTGACCGCATTGCCCAGCAGGTGCCTGAATTACGTAAGTTGCTTGATTTACGTGAAGCGCTGGTCGCGCTGAAAGGCCCCCTCGGCAATATTCCCTCATTCCGTAATCGTTTGCAGGATCTGTTGTCCAGCGAAGAAGCCAGAGAGCAGCTTTTGAAAGAGCTCGATCTGGTAAAACCCGCCGAATAATTGATGTTTATTGACGAAATAGGGAAACGAATATGTCAATAGTTGAAGAACAGGTTCAGGCAGGAGCCGCCAGTGCTTCTGGATCGCTGCTTGATGACATCATGGCTCAAGCGCGTATCAGCCCAGTTGATGAAGGCTACAGCGTGGCTAAACAGGGCATTGCCGCGCTGGTTGCTAACATTCTTGATAGCGGTAACGCAGCAGAACCCGTGAACAAAGCGCTGGTCGATAGCATGATCGTCGAACTGGATAAAAAGCTCAGCAAGCAGATTGACGTGATTCTGCATGCTAAAGAATTACAGGAACTGGAATCTTCCTGGCGTTCTATGAAACTGCTTATCGATCGCACCGATTTCCGTGAAAACATCAAACTGTTGGTGTTGCATGCGACGAAAGAAGAGCTGTTGGAAGATTTCGAATTTGCTCCTGAAATCTCACAGTCTGGCTTCTATAAGCACGTGTATTCCAGCGGTTACGGCCAGTTTGGTGGTCAGCCTATCGGGGGCGTAATCGGTGACTATGCGCTGACGCAAAGCTCACCAGACATCAAGCTAATGCAGTATGTCAGCGCCGTTGGCGCGATGGCGCATGCGCCGTTCATCTCTTCCGTTGCTCCGACCTTCTTTGGCGTGGATCGCTTCACCGATCTACCTTCCATCAAAGATCTGAAGTCCGTTTTCGAAGGCCCGGCCTACACGAAATGGCGTTCACTGCGTGAGTCCGAAGATGGTCGCTACCTGGGGCTGACGGCACCGCGCTTCCTGGCTCGCCTGCCTTATGACCCAGTAGAGAACCCGATTAAGGGCTTCAACTACAAGGAAGATATCAGCACCAATCACGAACACTATCTGTGGGGCAACACCGCCTATCTGATGGGAACGGCGCTGACGGACAGCTTCGCGAAATACCGCTGGTGTCCGAACATCATTGGTCCGCAGAGCGGCGGTGCGATTACTGACCTGCCCGTGCATGTTTATGAAGCCATGGGCCAACTTCAGGCCAAGATCCCGACTGAAGTCCTGATCACCGATCGTCGTGAATATGAAATGGCCGAAGAAGGCTTTATCACGCTGACGATGCGTAAAGACAGCGACAATGCGGCCTTCTTCTCGGCTAACTCGGTGCAGAAGCCGAAGGTGTTCCCAAACACCAAAGAAGGCAAAGAAGCGGAAACCAACTACAAGCTGGGTACGCAACTGCCGTACATGTTCATCATCAACCGTCTGGCGCACTACATCAAAGTGCTGCAGCGTGAACAGATTGGCTCATGGAAAGAGCGTCAGGATCTTGAGCGTGAGTTGAATACCTGGATTAAACAGTACATCGCCGATCAGGAAAACCCGCCGGCAGATGTTCGTAGCCGTCGTCCTCTGCGTGCCGCACAAATCAAAGTGCTGGATGTAGAAGGAGAACCAGGTTGGTATCAGGTCACCATGTCTGTGCGCCCGCACTTCAAGTACATGGGGGCGAACTTTGAGCTGTCGCTGGTAGGGCGTTTGGATAAGGAATAAGACTTATGCCGTCTCTTTCTGCCTGGGAAAGGGGAAACGCGGCAAGTCTGTTTGATCGTATCCGTGGGGAGGAGCGTCGCTCCTCCCCTGAAACGGAAGTTGAAGCACTGATCGAGTCCGTTAAGCGTCAACTGGACAATGTGCTCAACACCCGGCCCGGAAATTGCCGCAGCGCACCTGAGCTTGGCGTGATTGATTTTAATGACGCGACGCAGGGTGGTGCGGACATTCGGGGGAAAATCCGGGAGGCGATCCGACAGTGTATCTGTCGCTTTGAACCTCGAATTGTTCATGTGGATGTCAACACATCGGACTATTTATCGAATCCGATGGAGATGTCGTTTCAGGTTACCGCTCGGGTCAGATTGGAAGATCTGGAGCAGGTTGCCTCTTTCAATATCCATATGGATAGCCACCGCCACTACAGAATGATCTGATTATGTCACTGGAACATTTTTTCAGGGATGAGCTGACCTACTTGCGCCTGCAAGGGCGTGAATTCGCCAAGGCGCACCCTGAGCTTACCCGATTTTTGTCAGAACAAACCACGGATCCAGACGTCGAGCGTCTGCTGGAAGGGTTCGCCTTTTTGACAGGGAGCCTGCGGGCGAAGATCGAGGATGAATTTCCGGAACTGACACACGGTCTGCTGGGTATGCTGTGGCCTAATTACCTGCGCCCCGTACCGAGCATGACGATTATGCAGTTTTCGGTACTCCCCGGTGCGATTGCCCAGCCCGCGTTTGTTGAACGCGGCTGTGAGCTTGATAGCCTGCCGATTGATGATGTGGTTTGCCATTTTCAGACCTGCCACGATGCCTGGATTTATCCGGCGGATATCCGTGATATCAAGGTACAGAGCGGCAACGATCTGTCCACCATTACGCTGGATATTGGGCTGCATGGCCCGCTATCACTAAGCGATCTGCAACTCGACAAACTGCGCTTTTATCTGGGCGGTGATACCTATACGGCCTACGAACTCTACTTCTGGATTGCCAGCCAGCTGTCGCACATTGAGCTGGAAGTCGATGGTCAACGCTTCCGTCAGGAAGCTAGCGTGCTGAAGACGGTCGGCTTTGAGCGGGAAGATGCGCTATTGCCGTATCCCGGCAACGTCTATTCTGGCTACCGTATCCTGCAGGAATATTTTTGTTTTCCTGAAAGTTTTCTCTTTTTCCAACTCGCTGGCGCGGTATGGCCAGATCTCCCGCTGACGGTAACGGAATTCCGTCTGCATTTTTGCTTTGACCGCCCGCTGCCAGCGGAACTGAAGATTCGCCCTGATTCGTTCATGCTCAACTGCGTGCCGGCAATCAATCTCTTCCAGCATGATAGCGAACCGATCAACCTCAGCGGACGTCAGACGGATTACCCGCTGAAGGCCAGCTACCGCAACGCCGATAGCTTTGAAATCTTCTCTGTGGATAAGGTTGAAGGCTGGGTTGAGGGGAATTCCGGCCGTTCGCGGGGCATTCCACGCACCTATCAGCCTTTTGAGAGCTTTCAGCACCAAATCGAACGTGCCAAAGGACGGCTGGCGCTCTATTACCGTATTCGGGTAAGAGAAGCGGTGAACGGCAACGGGTTTGACCACATGCTCTCTTTTGTCCGTGGTGATGAGCAGGAAGTGATTGATTTGGATGAATCCATCTCGGTCACGCTGACCTGTACCAACCGATCGCGTGCGGCGAAACTGCCCGTTGGGTCGATCTGCGTACCCACCGGAAATTCGCCATCTTTCGCGACGTTTCGCAATCTGGTGCGGCCGACGCGACCGCTGCGCCCTGCAATGGATGGCAGCCTGCATTGGACGCTGATCTCCAACTTGTCTCTGAACTATGTGTCGCTGCTGCAGCGCGATGCATTGGTGCAGATCCTGCGTACTTACGATTTCCCGGCGCTGCACGACAAGCAGGCGGAACAAGCCTCGCGTAAGCGTCTGGCAGGGATCGAATCTATTGAAACTACACCGATCGACCGTTTGGTTCAGGGGATGCCGGTTCGCGGCTTGAAATCCATCCTGTCAGTACGGCAATCCGCGTTTTCCAGTGAAGGAGAACTCTATCTGTTTAGTACGGTGCTGGCGCACTTCTTCTCGTTATACGCCAGCGTCAACGCCTTCCACCTGTTGGAAGTCGTCAACATCGATAACAAGGAGCGCTACCGATGGCCGGTACAGATAGGTCAACACTCAATGATGTGACGTTCCGCCAGGATGTCTCACGCTTTAATTTTTTCCAATTGGTGGAGTTGCTTAACCAGCTGGAAGGCGTGGATCTGGAACAAGAGCTGGATTTCCGACCTGAACAAGAACGCCTGCGCTTTCGCTCTACGGCGTCCATCGGTTTTCATCCCAGCGATGTCTTGCAGGTGGGATGCGATGAAGATGGCCGTCAGGAGCTGGAAGTCGCGTTTCTTGGCCTGCACGGCAGCCAGTCACCGATGCCCGGTTATTACCTCGAAGAGCTGGCCTGGGAATACGCGCAGGGCGAACAGAAGCTGGGCGTGTTTCTCGACTTCTTTCACCACCGCTTACTCACGCTGCTGCACCGTGCATGGCGTAAATACCGTTATCACGTCCGCTTTCAGAATGAGGGTGAGGATGGATTCTCCCGCCTGATGTTTGCGCTCGTGGGGTTAGGGAATGACGCCGTACGTGACAGCCTGCCGGTTAACCGCGCCAAGATGCTCTCCTACGCCGGGGTACTCGCCAGCCCCAGCCGTTCCCCGGAAGTGGTCGCGGGCTTGGTTATTCACTGTTTTGACCTGGATGACGTGGCCGTTCTGGCCTGGCAGCACCGTCGCGTGCCGATTCACGAAGGGCAGCAGAACCGTCTGGGCAAAGCAAACATGATGCTGGGCGGTGATTTTGTTATCGGCGACAAAGTGAATGACTGCGCCGGCAAGTTTTTGCTCAAGGTCGGCAATCTCAGCTTTAGCCGCTTTCTCAGCTTCTTGCCCAACGGCGAGCATTTTCAGCCGCTGGTGCGTTTTGTCTCTTTCATTCTTCGCGATCAGTTGGCCTGGGATCTGCGTCTGGGTTTTGCGGAAGGTGAAGCCAAGGGCTTAAGCCTGGGCAGTGAGCAAAGCAGCCGATTGGGATGGAGCAGCTTTCTCGGGCAGCCGCCCGCGGATCCCTATGTGACGATTTGTGTGCAGGAGTAAATGTGAACGTAACCCATCCACTCACGTTAGTTGTGCTCAACAGTGAGCAACTCGATATCAATTCTCAGGTGCAGCACCAGTTCGATCATCGTGGTGGCACGCTGGGCGCGTCGGAAAAAGACCAATGGCAACTGCGGGATAGGCTGGGCTCTGTCGTGCCGGAGCATGCCCGTATCGAAATGACCGATGGTTATTTCAGCCTGTGCGATCTGAGCGGTCAGTCTTTTATTAACGGATCGCTGTCGCCGATTGGGCGCGATCGCAAAGTCATTCTGTCGCATGGCGATGAGCTGGTTATCGGGCCTTTCCGGCTAGGTGTTTACATCGGCGATCCCACCACGGAACAGGATATCGATCAGGTATTAGGGCAGGGCACGGTCGATGTGCTGGGCGGTTGGCTAAGTGAAGATAAAAAAAGGCGCTCAACAGATCTGGCTGACACCACGGTCGTGCTGAATGACCCGCTGTGGGCGCTACAGAAAGAGCAGAGCCAGCCACTCTTGCCATCAGACAGTGAGACGGTCGGAGCCTCGCTCACGACCTCTCTTTCTTCTTTTTCTTCTGCTGAGGACACCATGGATCAGAAATTTGTGGAATTACCGACCATCAACACACCGTACGCGGGAGACGGGCTGGAAGGGTACAGCGATGGCACTTCTCTGGCTCCGCTGATGCGTGGGCTGGGGCTGTCGCTTCAGCCGGGCGATGATGCACGATTGCGCGAAATGCTGGAAGAGATGGGGAAAAGCCTGCGCGCGATGGTTGAAGGCCTGCTGGCATTACAGACGGAACAGGCGGCAATGGCGGACACGCATTTACGCCCGATTGAAGATAACCCGCTGCGTCTGGGGTTGGGCTATGCGGATACGCTGTCGGTGCTGTTTGCCGAAGGGAAAAGCCCGGTACACCTGTCTGCGCCCGCCGCCGTGGAAGAAGTGTTGAACAATGTGCGGGTGCATCACATCGCGAATCAGCAAGCGATTGCCGTGGCGTTGGAAAATATTCTTCAGGCCTTTTCACCTGTCGCGTTGCTTAACCGTTTTGAGCACTATCGCCGCAGCGGCGAACCGCTGGCAGCGGATGACGGCTGGGCGTGGCAGATGTATCAGCACTACTACCGTGAATTAACGTCGCCGCGCCAGCAGGGATTCCAGAAACTGTTCCATCAGGTGTATGTGCAGGCGTATGACCGCTCCGTGCGTCAACAGCAGGAGCAAAAATAATGCTGCGGGCTCTGTGCTTATGTTCCCTGATGTTCCTGCTGTCGGGGTGTACCACGCTGGGCAAAATGGCGCAGGTTGCGGCGAATCCCGATATCCAGGTGGGCAGCAACAATCATCAGCCTTCTACCGTGGGTTTCAGCCTGCTGGCGGAACCGGATGTTAACCCGAACGACAGCGGTGAAGCTGCCCCTATCGAATTCCAGCTGGTTCTGTTAGCGGAAGATTCGCGTCTGTTAGCCACCGATTACGACCAGATCACGACGGATATCGAAAAGGCGTTAGCCAAGAATTACCTCAGCCATCAGGACTACACGCTGTTGCCGGGGCAGTTCAAATACCTGCCGCCCGAAGCGCTGGATGAAAAGGTGCACTACCTCGGCGTGGTGGCGCGCTATGCGGATTCGGAAAGCGCCGAATGGCGCAAAGTCATCAAGCTAAAGAATACCGGGCAGACGTATCAGATCCTCGTGCACCTGCGCAGGGATGAAGTCGAAATCAAAAAAGACCAAGAAGAAGAATAATTATGTCGAGTCGCAATCGCATTATCTGGCGGGAAGGTCTGTTCATTAAACCGCAGCATTTTCAACAACAGCAACGACACACCGATTACGCACTGCACGCGCGTCTCAGCGCCCTCAGTGACTATTTCTATGGCTTGCAGTCGCTGGCGATTAATGAGGAATACCTCAATTTTGGCCGCATCGCGCTGGTTAACGCCAGCGGTGTGATGCCTGACGGCACCGTGTTCAATATTCCGGGTGATGACGCTCTGCCGCTGCCGCTGGAGATTACCGACGTCGCGCTGGCAAACCAGAAAGTGTATCTGGCGCTGCCGCTGGCGGTGAATGGCGTCAGTGAAGTCGGTCAACCGGGACAGGGGATCGCCAGCCGCCTGCAATCGCATCGGCATGATGTGCGCGATCTGCACAGCGACGGCGGCGACATCGTTTCTCTGGAAGTCGGCAAGGTCAGCCTGCGCCTGATGCTCGATCGTGACGATCGCAGCGCCTATGCCTCGCTGGCGATTGCCAACATTCTGGATAAGCGCCCTGACGGCGGCTTGATTCTGGATCCTAACTTTATGCCGTGCAGCATCAGCGTCACTGCGATCCCCACTTTAAAACGCTTTCTGGGTGAATCCGCCGGTCTGGTTGCAGAGCGCGCACGCAGTCTGGCGCAGCGTATTGCCGCCCCGGGGCAGCAGGGCGTAGCAGACGTGGCTGAATTTATGATGCTGCAATTGCTTAACCGCGCTCAGCCTAAACTGTCGCATCTGGCGCGTCTTGGCACGTTGCACCCTGAACGCCTGCACGAAACGCTGGTTGAACTGTGTGGCGAGCTGATGACGTTTACCGATGAGTCGCGCCTGCCGCCGGAATTCCCCGCCTATCGCCACGAACACCAGCAGGCCAGTTTTGAGCCGCTGATGATGGCGTTGCGTCAGGCTCTGAGCACCGTGCTGTCGCCGCGAGCCGTCTCCATCCAACTGAAGAAACAGCCGTATGGCGTGATGGTGGCAATGGTTGGCGATGCGGAATTGATGTCTAGCGCTGAGTTTGTGCTGGCGGTACGTGCGCGTATGCCGCAGGAGCATCTGCGTAAACAGCTGCTGCAACAAACGAAGATCGCCTCCAGCGAGAAGATCCGTGAACTGATCAGCCTGCAACTGCCGGGCATCCCGCTGCTGCCGCTGCCGGTTGCGCCGCGCCAGCTGCCTTATCACGCGGGTTACAGCTATTTTCAACTGGATAGACAAAGCCCTGCCTGGCAGATGCTGGTGTCTGGCAACACGCTGGCGTTCCACATTGCTGGCGAATTCCCAGAGCTGGATATGCAGCTTTGGGCCATCCGCGGCCAGTAGTAAGGAGAGAAAGAGATGAGCATCGAGGTTATTAAAAACGATCAACTGGGCGATCTGCTTTTTGACCACGCCCGACAGCTGGATATGGACTCCGATTACTGGTTCCGCCTGCGTGGACAAAGTATTAACCCGATGGTGGATGCAGTCACGCCGCTGTTGGGCATGGTCGAACGGGTGCGCCAGCTCTCTGCCTATGAGGGCGTGGAAGATCTGTATCAGCGTGTGGTGTCTGAAATTCAGGCTATCGAACAGGAATTGCATTCTCATGGCTACGAAAACGGCGTGATTTTGTCGTTCCGCTACATCCTCTGCACCTTCATTGATGAAGCCGTGATGGGGCGGGAGTGGGGCGGCCAAAGCATGTGGTCGGCACATTCCCTGCTGACGCGTTTTCACAATGAGACCTGGGGGGGCGAAAAGGTGTTTGTCCTGCTGGAGAAGCTGCTGGATGACCCCACCCGCTATCGCGACATTCTGGAGTTTATCTACCTCTGCCTCTGTCTGGGTTTTGAAGGGCGCTATCGGGTGATGACACAGGGGCGTGAAGAACTGAACCGCGTCGTGAGCAAGTTGCATGACACCCTGCGCCCCGAGCCTGCGAATTCACCGACGGTGTTCCACCTGAATCTGGGACAGCAGGCTTCGCGCTACCAACTGCGCAGACAGGTGTCATTGCGCACGCTGTTTGTCGGCGTGTGCGTGGTTCTGGTGGCCGCCTTCGGCCTGTACCGCTATCAGCTAACTCATCAAACCCAGGACGTACTGCGTCAGCTGGGAGAATTATTACAATAACAGGAGCTACACCGTGATTCGAATTGAACTGCCGACACTGGTTGAACGACTCAACCCTGTGTGCCGTCATATGCTGGAAGAAGCGGCGGCACTCTGTATTCAACATCAGGGTGCGGAAATCCGTATTGAGCACCTGTTGATGAAAATGCTGGAAACGCCGCTGTGCGATGTACGTCAGATCCTCAAGCGTGCGGGCGTGGATGCGGACGAGCTGTCTTCGCTGCTGCTGCCTTCCTCCATGGATAAAGAATTTGACGCGGGCTATCCCTCATTCTCTCCTCTGCTGGTTGAGTGGTTACAGGATAGCTGGCTGCTGGCCTCGGCTGAGTTTCAACACGTACGCCTGCGCAGCGGCATCTTGCTGCTGGTCCTGCTGCTGACGCCCAATCGCTATGTGGCAGGTGCGGTATCCCGCCCGCTGGCGCAGATTAACCGTGAGCTTTTACGCCAGCAGTTTGATGAGTGGGTAAAGGATTCGGTGGAAACGGAAGTCGCGGTGCAATCCGCCACGGCCGAACAGGCTGCTGCGGCGAACACGCAACTCTCTCGCTATACCCAAAACGTGACGGAGTCTGCCCGACAAGGGCAACTGGATCCGGTGCTGTGCCGCGACCATGAAATCGATCTGATGATCGACATTCTGTCCCGCCGTCGTAAAAACAACCCGATTGTGGTCGGGGAAGCGGGCGTCGGTAAAAGTGCGCTGATCGAAGGGCTGGCGCTGCGTATTGTTGCGGGTGCCGTACCGGAAAGATTACGGGATGTGGAACTGCTCACGCTCGACCTGGGGGCGATGCAGGCCGGTGCCTCGGTTAAAGGTGAATTTGAGAAACGCTTTAAGGGCGTGATGCAGGAAGTGAAAGATTCCCCGCGCCCGATCATTCTGTTTATCGATGAAGCGCATACGCTCATCGGGGCAGGGAATCAGGCGGGCGGGTTGGACGTTTCCAACCTGCTCAAGCCTGCGCTGGCGCGCGGTGAACTGCGTACCATCGCAGCCACGACCTGGAGTGAGTACAAAAAATACGTCGAGAAAGACGCCGCGCTCTCCCGTCGTTTCCAGCTCGTCAAAGTCGGCGAGCCAAATGCGGAAGAAGCCACGGTTATCCTGCGTGGGCTGCGCGGCATCTATGAAAAAGCGCACGGCGTCCTGATTGATGAAGACGCGCTTCAGGCGGCCGCGCAGCTGTCGGCGCGTTACATCTCCGGTCGCCAACTGCCCGATAAGGCAATCGATGTGTTGGATACTGCCAGCGCGCGTGTCGCCATTAACCTGACGACGCCACCGCGTGCGGTCAGCCAGCTACAAACCCGCCTGCATCAGCAGGAAATGGAAATCACCCAGCTTGAGCGTCAGGCGCGTATTGGTCTGGGCAATACCGAAGAACGGTTAGCCGAGCTGCGTGACGCCCGCGAAGCTGGTGCGGTGCAACTGGCACAGCTGGAAGCCGATTGGCAGCAGCAGAAAACACAGGTTCAGCGCGTGATTGAACTGCGCACGGCGCTGCTGGATGAAGAGCAGTCTGTCGATTTTGATACGGTGTCGGCGGCGGCGGAACTGGCTGCCTGTGAACAGGCGCTGGAAGCGCTGCAACACGCTTCCGTGCTGGTCTCTCCTCACGTTGATAAAACGCAGATTGCGGCCGTTATTGCCGAGTGGACGGGCGTGCCGCTGAACCGCATCTCACAGAGTGAAATGGATGTCGTCACGCGCCTGCCTGAATTCCTGGGGGATTTAATTAAAGGGCAGCAGTTGGCAATTGCTCAATTGCATAAACACCTGCTGACCGCGCGTGCGGATCTTCGTCGTCCGGGGCGTCCACTGGGGGCTTTCCTGCTGGTGGGGCCGAGCGGCGTGGGTAAAACGGAAACCGTGCTCCAGATTGCCGACCTGATGTTTGGCGGACGCAACTATCTGACCACCATCAATATGTCCGAGTATCAGGAAAAGCATACGGTTTCACGCCTGATCGGTTCGCCACCGGGCTACGTCGGGTTTGGTGAAGGCGGCGTATTGACCGAAGCCATCCGCCAGAAACCGTATTCCGTGGTGCTGCTGGATGAGGTGGAGAAGGCGCACCCGGATGTCCTGAACCTGTTCTATCAGGCGTTTGATAAAGGTGAACTGGCTGATGGTGAAGGCCGGGTGATCGACTGCCGCAACGTGGTGTTCTTCCTGACGTCCAACCTCGGGTTCCAGACAATCGTGAACTACGCCGAGCAGTCGGATGTGTTGCTGGATGCGCTCTACCCTGAGCTGGCGGCCTTCTTCAAACCCGCACTCTTGGCACGTATGGAAGTCATTCCTTACCTGCCGCTGGCGCATGACACCATGGTTGAGATCGTGCAGGGCAAACTGTCGCGTCTGGTGTCTCTGCTGCAACAGCGCTTTGGCGCGGAAGTCATTATTGAGGACGAGGTGCCGGAAGAGATTCTGCGGTTGGCGAATCGCAGCGAAAACGGCGCGCGTATGCTCGAATCGGTGATTGATGGCGCCTTGCTGCCTCCAGTCTCGCTACAGCTGCTGCAACGCATGTCTGCGGGTGAACCTGTCAGCCGTATTCATTTCCGCGTCGAAGCCGGTCAGTTCCAGACTGAGGTTGAGGGCTGAGTATGCAATGTGCCCTCGAACTGACGCTTGCACTTACCCGACAGCATGATGAGGCCGGTCTGTGCGACTGGCTGCTGGAGACGATGCAGGCCGTCTGGCAGCCTCAAGGGATGCTGCTGGGTATGGTGGATGTCAGCGGCAGGCAACTGACCTGCCAGGGGCGAGTGCATGAAACGCCGGTAGCGCTGAGTTTGGGCGTGGATGACTTTAGCCACCCGCTGGCTTATGCGCTGCATAAGAATCAGGCGCGCACTTGGGATTCTCTCTATGGCGGTGCCCGCATTGAGCACCGTGAATTTCGGCAGATGCTGGTCTCTGTCGGGACGAATTGCGGGCTGCACGCGTTGCCGCTGCTGTCGGATAGCGGCAAACCGCTGGCGGTGTTGGCGCTGTTGGATACGCCGACGCGTCTGCAAACGCTGCATCAACGAGGCGAGTGCGAACGGCTGGCGCAGGTGTTTTGTCGTCAGCTTATGTTGCTGCGTGAGCTGGCGCATACCCGGCGGGAGCAGGTCGCGCTGAGAGATTCACTCCGCCAGATTAAGGATGAAGGGCAGAGCCGTCGCGAGCAGGAAAAGCGGGTGGAGGCCACGCTGATTGGCCGTTCTGTCGTCATTAAAGAGCTGCATCAGCAAATTTATCAGGCGGCAAAACACCGACTTTCGGTGCTGATTCAGGGCGAAACCGGTTCAGGGAAAGATGTGGTTGCGCGTCTGCTGCATCAGTGTTCCGAACGTGCCGACAAACCTTTTATCGCCATCAACTGCGCGGCGATCCCGGAAAATCTGATTGAAAGCGAGCTGTTTGGCTACCAGAAAGGCGCGTTCTCCGGCGCACAGAGCAACAAGATTGGTCTGGTCGAGCAGGCTAACGGCGGAACCCTGTTTTTGGATGAAGTCGGCGATATGCCGCAGTCCATGCAGGCCAAGCTGTTAAGGGTGTTGGAAACGCATAGTTTCCGTCCCCTCGGTGCAGAGAAAGAGGTGCATTCCGATTTCCGCCTGATTGCCGCGACCCATCAGCCGCTGGAACAGCAGGTGTCTGACGGCGTATTTCGACAGGATCTCTATCATCGCCTTTGCCAGTGCCTGTTGCAGGTCGCGCCGCTACGCGAGCGGCCGGATGATATTCGTCTGCTGTGTGAGCACTTCATCGGTCAATTTGCAGATAAACAGCAAAAACACGTGGGGCCGTTGAACCGAGCCTTCCTTCGCCAGCTAGTCGCATATGACTTTCCCGGTAATGTGCGGGAACTGCGTAATTTGCTGGAAGTCGCCTGCGCGCATACGCCGGACGGTGAGACGTTGTCTCTGGCATCGCTGCCGCCGGAACTGCGCGAGCGGCTGACGAGCAGCCCGCCTGAAGAACAGGATCGCTATCAACACATCCACGATTTGCGTATTGCCACACAGCTGTATGAAGCGGCTGTCATTGAAGCACGTCTGCGCCAGTTTCAGGGCAACCGCCTGCTGGTGGCCGATAGCCTCAATATCCCTAAACGCACTCTTGACCACAAATGCCAGAAGCTGGAGGTAAATTGATGTTTCTGACGATGGCACCCTTACTGTTGGCAACCGCTGCGACCCCCGATCCCGCCTGGCAGTCGTTATGGGAACAGTGCCGCAATGAGACGGCTTCAGAGCTCCGGCTGGCCTGTTATGACGCGCTGGGTCGGGAAGCGGAACGCAGCGGCACGCTGTCCCCACAGAGTGATAACGCCGCGACGGGCGGAACCTTTCAACTGGGACGTGAAGCAGACAGCGGCGATATGACGCTCACCCGCGTGCTGGCCGATGGCAATACGCTGGTGATTAGCTGCGCCAGCAATATTACGCACTTGCGCTTAACGCTCAGCGAACCCTGGGCAGGAGAGTCCGTCACGTCGCAACTTGATGGCGTGACGGTCTCCGACAGCTGGTTTATCCGCAATCGCGGGCTGCTGCTGGAGTCGGGACGCGGCCTGCCGGCGATTGATGCGTTAAAGCGCTGGATTGGGCATCGCGAACTGGTGCTTAACGGCGCGGACGGTCATACGCTGCGTATCGAACTCGCCGGGCTGGGCGAAGCACTCGCGCCGCTGCGTCAGCAGTGTCACTGGTAAAGGAGGCGTTCATGCATGCACATCCCTGGTGTAAACGCCTGCAAACCTCGTTGCCGGATGAGCGGTTGCGCGCGGCGGTATTGCCTGACGATCCGCTCTGGGAAAAGGTCGAAACGGAGTTGGTCAAGCTGGGATCGCTGGCGCATAACCAGGTCGACCTTAACGTGGTGGCGGGTTACTGCCTGGCCTTGCTGGAAAGCAAAACCAAAGACATGCGGGTACTGGTGCAGCTATTGCGCTGCTTGCAGCATCCGGCCAAAGCGACACCGTTTTCTACTGCGCTGATGTTGCTGGACAGCTGGCTGGAGAGCTACTGGGTGCCCGCGTGGCCTGCCAGTCTGGTTCAGAAACAAAAGTTAATGATTCAGATTGTTCGGCGTTTTGAGAGCGCGCTGCCCCGTATTGCAGAAAGTGCATCCAGCGCAGAGCTGGAGCAATTACAGCAGTTAACGGATCAGGTGGCGACTCGCTGGGGCGAATTGGCCAGCGACAAAGCGGCGTTGATGGATGAACTGGTGCAGGGCGTTAAGCGCGCCAGACAGCGACAGCAGGCGCAGGAACAGGCGAATCAGACGGCGAAGCCTGCCCCGGCAGCCAGCAGCAGTGGAGGCGCGGGCGGAAGTGAAACCATCGCCAGCGCGGCATCGACGCCCGTCAGTTCGGTGGAGATTAATTCATCCGACGAGCGCAGCTGGCGACAGACCCAGTTGAACGTCGCGGCGCTGCTGGTTGAGCGCCATTCCGATTCACCGATGGGTTACCGTCTGCGCCGTCACGCTATCTGGTCTGGTATTGCCACACCGCCAATGTCGTCCAAGGGGAATAAAACCCAGCTGGCACCCGTCTCGTCAGACCGCGTGGATGAATACCAAAGTGCGCTGGCTCAGGCCGATTTGGCGCTGTGGGAACGCATAGAACAAAGTCTGGTGCTGGCACCTTACTGGTTTGATGGCCATATGTTGTCGGCCTCGGTGGCCTCACGTCTGGGGCATGCTTCCGTCGCGACGGCGATTGCCGAGGAGCTGTCTGCGTTTATTCAGCGTGTGCCGGAGCTGCGTGAACTGGCGTTCAGCGATGGCGCACCTTTTTTGACCGGGAAATGTAGCCAGTGGTTGCAGTCCAGCCAGCCTGTTCGCGGCGGTGGTGCGCGGCAGGACGATCTGGCGACGGAGGCGGCGGCCTGTCGAGATGAGAAAGGCATTGGGGCGGCGATGCAGCTATTGGATGAACGCATGCGTCGCCTGAAAGAGCCTCGCGACCGCTTTTATGCCGAGTTGGTACTAGCGGATTTACTCGCCGAAGAAGGGATGAAATCACTGGCAGCACAGCACTATCAGCACATGTGGCAGGAAAGCCAACAATTGGGCCTGATGCAATGGGAACCGGGACTGGTTAGCCGCGTGGAGCGGTTGGCGGCATCCCGCAAAAAATAAGACATTCGGAGTGAATGGTCACTTATGTTTAAAACAATCATAACCTTTCTACGCAAGCAGTTGCCTAAACTGAAACCCTCTTGGCTGCTTTTAGGCGTGCTACTGTGGGTCGTCGTGTTGGTTCTGGCCTGGTGGCTGGGGCCGCTTTTGACGGTGGGCGAGTCCCGTCCGTTGCAGGGAATCTGGGGCCGCGTGGTGTTTACGCTGGTTTGGCTATGGCTGGCGTTCTCCTACAGTGCCTGGATGGTCTGGCGTCGTGTGCAGCAGATGCGTGCGGAGCGTCATGAACAGCAGGTGATTGAGCAGGATCCCTTGCAGGTGTATGTCGACAGCCAGCAGACGTTTCTCGATCGCTGGCTGGAAGCGTTTCAGACCCAGTTGGGTAAAAGAGCGCTGTATGCGATGCCGTGGTATCTGACGATTGGTCTGGCTGGCAGCGGGAAAAGTAGCCTGATCCATCGCGCTAATCCGGCAAACAAAATGAATCCGAAGCTGGATGCGGAGCTGCGAGACGTGGCGGCAGGCCAGCAGGTGAGCAGTTGGGTTGGTGAATCCGCGGTGATTTGGGATCCCAGCGGACAGCTACTTGCCCAGCCTGAACTGGAGGGCGATTCGCTCGGACAGCGTCATGCCCGACTGTGGCAGCACTTGTTACAGTGGCTCAGCGAAAACCGCCGCCGCCAGCCGCTCAACGGTCTGGTGCTTACGCTGGATATCTCCTGGCTGGCACAGGCTGGGGTCGCCGATCGCAAAGCCTACGCGCAGGTCATGCGCGCCCGCTTGCAGGAAATTTCCGTCAACATTAATACGCGCTTACCGGTGTATATCGCACTGACCCGGTTGGATATGCTGAGCGGCTTCGATAAGGTCTATCGCCAGTTAAACCGTGAAGCGCGTCAGGCCGTATTAGGGGTGACGTTTACTCCGCAGGCAAGCAACAGCAAAGGCTGGCTGGAAGAGCTGGAGCGCTTCTGGGACGAGTGGGTCACGCACCTGAATGACAATTTGCCGGACATGCTGCTGACGCAATCCGACAGAAGCGTGCGCAATTCGCTGTTCTCGTTCGTTCGCCAACTGGCCGGCGTGAAAGATTACGTGATGGAAGTGCTGACGGAGACGTTAGCGACGGGCGAGGATCGCGCGTTCCTGATTCGCGGTGTCTACGTTAGCTCTGTCTATCAACAAGGGGTGCCGTTCGATGCCTTTGCGCAGTCGGCTTCCCGACGTTACCAACTGCCCGAGCCGATTAACCCTGCGCTGCGCGGTGAATCCAATACGTTCTTTGTACAGCGCCTTTTCCCTGACGTCATTTTTCCTGAGGCCAGTCTGGCGGGCGAAAACCGGCTGCATAGCCTGTATCGCCGACGTCGGCTGAGTATCGGAGTGGGCTGCATGCTGCTCGCCAGTCTGGCGCTGATTGGTAGCTGGCACCATTTCTACCGGGTCAATGAAGAAGCCGGACGTAACGTCCTGACGAAAGCACAGGCTTTTATCGGTACCAATGAGCTGGAAGGCCAGCAGGGCTACGGCTATCAGCAACTGCCGCGTCTGAATTTGATTCGCGATGCGACCTTATCCTTTGGTAATTACCATGAGCGCACGCCGCTGCTGGCCGACCTTGGCCTGTATCAGGGCGACAAGATTGGGCCTCATGTTGAAGGCACCTATCTGCAAATGCTGAATCAGCGCTTTCTCCCTGCGGTGATGCAAGGGCTGCTGGAAGATCTGAATCAGGCACCGGCCAATAGTGAGCAAAAGCTGACGATTCTGCGTGTGATGCGGATGCTGGATGATGCGTCAGGGCGCAATAAATCGCTGGTTGAACAGTTTATGGCGCAGCGTTGGCAGAAGGCATTTCCCGGACAGGGCAACGTGCAGGAACAGCTGATGCAGCATCTGGATTACGCCCTTGAGCACACCGATTGGCACAAGGCGCGTGAGCAAAAAGATGCGGTAGCGATCAGCACTTTTGCACCCTTTAGTCAGCCGATTACGCTGGCCCAGCAGGAACTGAGCAAGCTGCCGATGTATCAGCGCGTTTATCAGAGTCTGGTGATGAAGGCGACGCAGGTGCTCCCGCCAGATTTAGCGATTCGTGATGAAGTCGGGCCGACGTTTGATCCGGTGTTTTCCCTGCGCAATGACAAAGCGGGAAGCGTGCCTCGACTGCTGACGTATCCCGGCTTTAGCGACTATTACCTCAAGCAGGACAAAGCGCTGTTAGAGCTGACGGCGCTGGATGCCTGGGTGCTGGGACAGCGTGAACGTGCACAGTTCAGCGAGGCCGATCGGCGGGAAATTTTGCGTCAGGTGAATGACCGCTACATTACGGATTACATCAACCAGTGGCAGAAAGTGCTGGCGAATATTGATGTGCAGACGCTCGATACGCCGGAGCAGGCGCTCGATATCCTCACGGATATTACCGGCAACGATCAGCCCTTCCAGCGCGTGCTGACCACGGTGAGTGATAACACCCGTATCCGCAAGCTGGCCGATGATGATAACGACACGGCGCAGAGCATTAACACGCGTACTGGTCGTCCGTTTATGACCATCAATGCGGCGCTGAGCGGGCGCGGTGAGCAGGGGCCGCTGGTGCAAGAGGTCAATCAGAAGCTGACCGATCTCTATCACTATCTCGATCAGATCGTCAACGCGACCGATCCAGGACAGGCAGCCTTGAAAGCGGTGCAGGCGCGGCAGGGAAATAAATTTGCCGATCCGGTATTTGCTTTACAGCAATACGCCCGCAGCCTTCCCGCGCCGCTGGATCGTTGGGTAGGGCAATTAGCCGGAGAGAGCGCGAGTCTGGTGACCGGGCTGGCGATGTCGTCGCTGAATCAGGAATGGCTGGATAAAGTCGTGACGCCATTCAATGAGAAGCTGGCGGATCGTTACCCCTTCGACCCGTCATCGAACAAGGATGTGCCGCTATCGGAAATGGAAATGTTCTTCATGACTGGCGGGACGTTGGACAGCTTCTATCAAACCAACCTCAAGGCGATGATGGAAAGCGGCATGCTGGAAGAAGGCATGGCATCGCCCCTACAGGCAGAGCTGGTGAAACAGCTTGAACGCGCGACCCGCATTCGCCAGACCCTGTTTAATGCGCAGGGCAGCCTGGAAGTGCATTTTGTTCTGGAACCGCTGGAACTGACGGCGAACAAGCGCCGCAGCGTACTGAATCTGGACGGACAGTTGCTGGAATACAGCCACGGTCGTCGCCAGAAAACGCCGTTGGTGTGGCCAAACAGTATGCGTGACGGTGCCGAAAGCAAGCTGACGCTGGTGCCGGACGATCGTGAACGTTCACCGCGCAGCCTGAGCTTTAGCGGGCCGTGGGCGATGTTCCGCTTAATCAATAGCGATCAGTTGACTCAGGTGAATGAGAACACCTTTGACGTGCGCTTCTCGCTGGAAAACGGCGCGATGACGTATCGCGTGTATACCGATGCCAGCCATAACCCGTTTGCCGGTGGTCTGTTCAGCCAGTTCACGCTGCCTGACTCGCTTTATTAATTTAACTCTCGGGAGCCTGCTGCTCAGGCTCCCTATTGCTGGATGATGTGATATGCAAGATGCACAACAGGCCCTGAAAGTCGGCCGCGATCCACGGATGCTGCCGGAGTTTGACGCACTTCGGGCGGAAATTAACAAGTTGAGTCACGCGTCTCGCCCTGACGTGGACTGGATGCTGGTGCACGATATGGCCACCACCATCTTTGAAAAGCAGGGCGTGGATCTCCAGACCGCAATCTACTTTACGCTGGCGCGTTCGCGGCTGGCTGGGTTGACGGGTTTCACGGAAAGCTGTGAGTTTCTGGCGAATTTGATCGTGACGCAGTGGGATAACTTCTGGCCGCCGGTGCATCAGGAACGGGCGCGTATCGAGATGCTGGACTGGTTTATTGCCCGCATCAGCGAAGTGGTGCGGCAGTACGCCATCAGCCATGAACACAAGCGGCTGGTTTACCGTTGCGAACGCGCGCTGCAATTGATGAGTGAAAAGCTGCACAACTCGGGGCTGAGCCGCATTCCTCGCGTCGAGAATCTGCTGCACTTCGTCGAAGGCTATACCCATTTGTTTGATGAAACCGAGATTGTCATTGTGTCGGACGATCAAGAACTGAAAAAGCAGGATATGCAGATTCCACCCATGGTGTTCTTTCACTCAGACATGGAACCCGGCGCGACGGTGCAAAGCGGTTCATCAGGCTCAGGTCAGGCTGCTCTGCCTGCGGGCAGCATTCTCATCGGACGGGAGAAAGGGCAAATGAAACCGACGGTATTGAAAATTGAGGCGCATAAAAAGCAGAAGCCAGCCTGGTTCTGGTTTGTCTCCGGGCTGCTGACCTGCGCGCTGCCTGTCGCGGCCATTACAGGCTGGCAGTATTGGCAGGAGCAGAAAGCTGATGCGCTGGCGTTACTGCAACAGCCAGCCTACGCGTTACCCGCCGCCCCCGATCATAATGACATTCGTCGGGTGCGTATTGTGCTGGGCGAGCAGAAATTGCAGGGCATGGAAGGCGAGCTGATCAACCGCTATCAGGCACAGCTGGAACAGGTGAAAAATGCCTCGCCTTTCTACCTGTATCAATACGGTAACGGCTTGAAAAACGTGATGCAGCAGCTCTATCCCGATTCGCTGGCGGTGAAGGAGATGGAACGCCAGTGGCAGATTGCGCTTGAACGTCAGCAGGGCGACGAACCGAAAACGCGCGGGTACGAACAGGTTCAGGCCCGCGTCAACGATACGTTGCAGCAACTGCTGGAACTGGAGCGGCAGCGCCGGACGGTGACGATTTCCTACCTGAAATCAAAGCTCTACGATATGCAAAAAGACCTGATGTCGGACGTTCCCTTCGGGATACGGCTGCGGGAGCTTGAGGCGCGTAAAACCAAGAGCCAGTCTCTAACGCCAGCGGAGCTACGCGCGATGGAAGACGAACTGCGCGCCTTCAACGTTCGCTTGTACCGTTTGCAGCAGAGTAATTCTGCCAGCTGATTGTCGTGAAGGGAAAAACGCTGAGCACATGATGAAATACAAAAAATTAGTGATAGTCCTGTCGGCCTGTTGGCTGGCGTCATGTCAGGCGCCCGTCACATCGCTGTCTGAATCGGAACTCGTGGCGTCAGCGAATCGGGGAAACGGTGAGGCGCAATATCAGTTGGCAAAGACGCTAGCCGCGCGCTCGCAGTACACCGAAGCGATGCAGTGGATGCAGAAGGCGTCTGGCCTGTCTGAACTTCCGGGCAATCAGGAACTGCGTGCTGCCGCTGCACTTCAGGTGGGTGATTGGTATCAGGCTGGGCTGGGTGCGCCCAAGAACAGCCCGTCTGCTCGCCAGTGGTGGACAACGTCCTCACGTCTCGGAAATGGCGAAGCGGGGCATCGACTTGGTATGGACTGTCAGGTTCAGCATCAGGGAAAGCTGGTGGCGGCCTGCCTGAATGCTTTTGAATCCGCTGCGGCAAATGGTTATCCCCCCGCGCAGTTGATTGTCGCCCAGTGGCACGCAACGCATGCGGGCGGCGAAAAAGATGCCGTGTCGTGGTTGCTGAAGGCCTCCGAACTGGGTAATCGGGATGCGCAATACCAGTTAGCGCAGCGCTATGAGCAAGGTAAAGGCGTGGTGATCCGTCGCGATCTGGCCGAACGCTGGTATTTCCGCGCGGCGACGCTAGGTCAGGCACAGGCGCAGCTGTGGATGGCGCGACACGAAGATGGCGAGAATGCGTTGAACTGGTATCAAAAATCCGCGTCATCAGGTGATGCCGAAGCACAGCTTTGGCTGGGCAAGGCATACCGCGAAGGTAAGCGCTTACCTTGGGATGAGCAAAAGGCGCGTTATTGGCTGGAGCGTGCCGCGTCTGGTGGATCGGGCGAGGCCGATTATCTGCTCAGTCAGAGCCAGACAACGCATGAAAAGCGCGAACAGTATCTGGTTCAGGCTTCCTCTGCGGGCTATATCCGGGCGCAACGCGAGCTGGGTGAGCGGTTATTTAAAGCGAGCGAATTCGCGCGTGCGCGTGAAGAATATGCCAAAGCGGCATCAGCAGGAGACACCGAATCCCATCTGGCCTATGGCGAGATGCTGCGGCTGGGGCAAGGCGGCAAAGAGGATTATGTTGAGGCGATGAAGCAGTACCATCTGGCGGCGAATGACGGTAACCGTATGGCTCAATATCGTATGGGCATGATGCGTCAGGATGGGCTGGGTGCCTCCCGCAATCGTATTCATGCTTACGCCTGGTACGCGATGGCGGCGACGGAGGGGATGAGCGAAGCCATTCATGCGCGTAACGATCTGGAAGCGACGATGCAGCCTGATGAAATCAAAGCTGGGCAGCGCTTGGCGATGCACTGGTCATCGGGAAAAGCAGAATAACGGTGGTGGCTCATCGATGGTAACTCGCTGGTGAGAAATAGCTAAAGCAGTACTGGCAGATCGTTGCGTTCTGGTCGGATTATAGTGGCAATAAACAGGCGGGTGTTGCGTGATAGCAACGCCCGTTTTTTTACGATAATTTCAATTTTCAGGTGTGCGTTTTTTGCCCTGATGTGAGTGAGTGCTTGCATACACATAATAATCATGTGATTTATTTATCACCTAAAATAGACTGATCTCTATTAATTATAGCTTTATTAATAGGCAAGATATTTAATTAATTAATACCTAACTCAAACTTTCAGCATAACTGCGCATTCTGCGCAACTTCTTGCTCACTTCCCAGTGGAAATCACTTTTTGCGCAATGGATGCCGTTTTTTCACGAGGTCTGCGCAACTTTTTGCTCAAATTTTACTTAAGGAAAATTTTAGTTAAGTCATTTCTTATTAAAAACAACAAGATAAAAGTTGGCATGTGGATTGCTATACAGAACGTGAAGTTATTCAACTCGTTCAACAACAAGGAGCAAGACTATGCCAACTCCATGCTATATCAGCATCGAAGGTAAAACTCAGGGCAACATCACCGCGGGTGCTTTCACCTCTGACTCTGTCGGCAACATCTATGTGGAAGGCCACGAAGACGAAATGCTGGTGCAGGAATTCAAACACGTGGTTACCGTACCCACCGACCCGCAGTCCGGTCAGCCATCCGGCCAGCGTGTGCACAAGCCGTTCAAATTCACCGTCGCACTGAACAAAGCGGTCCCGCTGCTGTACAACGCACTGTCTACTGGTGAAATGTTGCCAACCACGACCCTGAAGTGGTATCGCACCTCGGTGGAAGGTAAGCAGGAGCACTTTTTCTCTACCATCCTGACCGATGCCACCATCGTGGATATCGACTGCAAAATGCCACACTGTCAGGACCCGTCCAAGCTGGACTACACCCAACTGATTGAAGTGTCGCTGGCCTACCGCAAAATTGACTGGGAGCACACCGTTGCCGGTACCTCCGGCTCTGATGACTGGCGTGCGCCGGTCGAAGCGTAATCTTTCTGTTTCTAACCCGGGCTTGTCCCGGGTTTTCTGTTTTTTTCTTTGGCGTGAGTTGTGATGTGAGCAGGCTCAGACCACAACGCAGGTTTTCATTTTAATTAGGATAGCGACGTACCGCTCCAACGGGAGCGGGGGCGTGCGGTAGCCATGGCGAAGGAAAAAGGAGAAGGCAGGTGGCAAATAGCACAGGATTGCAGTTCACCGTAAAGGTCGGCGCTCTGGAGGCAGGCACCTTTGCGGTGGTGGATTTCAGGCTGGATGAAGGGCTCAACCGGCCTTTCAGCCTGTCGCTGAGTCTGGCGAGCGCGTTGCCGGATGTCGATTTCGGCGCGGTGCTGGACCAGCCGTGTGAGCTGATGATTTGGTATGAAGGCGAACTGAAGCGTCGGGTCAGCGGGATTGTCAGTGGCTTCACGCAGGGCGACACCGGATTCCGGCGCACGCGCTATCAGATGGAGGTCCGTCCGGCTCTGTGGCGACTGGGATTACGCACCAACGCCCGTCTCTTTCAGGCACAGAAGCCGGAAGCGATTATCGGGGCGCTGCTGGAAGAAGCGGGCATCACCGACTACGCCTTTGCGCTGCGCCATGAGCACGCGCCACGCGAATACTGCGTGCAGTATCGGGAAAGCGATTTAGCCTTTATCACCCGGCTGGCCGCCGAGGAGGGAATGTATTTCTTCCACGAATACGAAGAGGGAAAACACCGCGTGGTGTTTGCCGACGATGCGGGTGCACTGACCAAAGGCCCCGCGCTGTTCTTCAATCTGGCGACGCAGGGGCTGAGCGAGGGGGAATATGTCAGGCGTTTCCACTACGCAGAGCGGGTAAGCACCTCGGACGTCGAGCTGAAGGACTACAACTTCAAGACGCCGGCTTACGGGCTGTCGCACAAGAAGATGAGCAGTGAGCTGGCGCACCAGCGCGAAAGCTATCAGCATTACGACTATCCGGGTCGCTATAAGCAAGACCCGAGCGGCAAGGCGTTCAGCGGTTACCGGCTGGATGCGCTGCGCTCAGGGGCGGTAACGAGCGAAGGGGAATCCAACTGCGCGGGGCTGATGCCGGGCAATACCTTCACGCTGACGGAGCATCCGAATACGATGCTGAACGCAGTGTGGCAGACGGTGAGCGTAACGCATGTCGGGCAACAGCCGCAGGCGCTGGAAGAGGAAAGCGGTGGCGAACCGACCACCATGAGCAACAGTTTTGCCGTGGTGAAAGGCACGACGACATGGCGTGCAGCCATGCCATACAAACCGATGGTGGATGGCCCGCAAATCGCGACGGTGGTTGGCCCAGCAGGTGAAGAGATTTACTGCGACCAGTATGGTCGGGTAAAACTGCAATTCCCGTGGGATCGCTACGGCGCGAGCAATGACCAGAGTTCCTGCTGGGTGCGTGTCAGTCAGGGCTGGGCAGGCGGCCAGTACGGCATGATCGCCATCCCACGTATCGGCCATGAAGTGATCGTCAGCTTCCTTGAAGGCGATCCGGATCAGCCGATTGTGACCGGGCGAACCTTTCACGCGACCAACCCGACGCCGTACGTTTTACCGGCACATAAAACGCGCACGACGCTGCGTACCGATACCCATAAAGGTAGTGGCTTCAACGAACTGCGTTTTGAGGATGAGGCGACGCGTGAGCAAATTTATTACCACGCCCAGAAAGATATGGATGGTGTTATCAACAACATCCAGCGACAGAGCGTAGGGCGCGATCAGCACCTCAGCGTGGATCAGGATCAGTTCCAACGGGTCACGCGTCACCGCCATCGAACGATAGGTAAGGATGATTTTGAAAACATCGGTCAGGATCATCATCAGGAAATTGGTCGGAGTTTTATTCAGAAGATTGGTGCTTCGTTCAAACGTTTCATCGGCGGGGGAGAGATTACCCATATTGAAGGGAGCCGTCAGACCACGATGTCAGGCTCTGAAGAGACGCTGATCGGCGCGCACCAGCGTGTTCTGGTCAATACGGACAGCTATCTGAAAGCCGCAGATATCGTGCTGGAAGCGGGGCAGGCTCTAACCATTAAAGCGCCTGGCGGCTTTATCAAGATTGATAGCGCGGGCGTCACGATTTCTGGGACGATTGTGAAGATCAATGATGGCGGTGCGGCGGGTGTAGGGACTGCGCCGGTGTCGATTACGCCAGAAGACCCGACGAAGCCGACGCTGCCGGATGCGCCAGACAGACGTTAAGGAGGAACTATGCCAGGTGCTGCACGTTTAGGGGACAGCTGTGCGGGTCACGGTTGTTTCCCTGCCACCCCAATTATCGAAGGCAGCGGTGATGTCATCATCAATGGCAAACCGGCGGCCCGTAAAGGCGATGGAGTTTTGCTCCATGCCTGCCCTTGCCCAAATATGCCTCACGGTGTGCACAATCGTGCCATATCCGCGGGGTCCGGTTCGGTCATCATCAATGGAAAGCTGGCGGCGCGTATCGGTGATGCCATTGGCTGCGGTGGCTCGGTCGCTGCGGGGAGTGGGAATGTCATTATTGGCGACTCGCCCTATCAATCTCCGGTGAAACCCTGCGCTGAGCAATCGGCAAAAAGCCGTGCGCCTCTGCTGGCATTGACGCCGATGTTATTGCCGACGTTAATGGAGTGGGCTTCGGTCGCCGAGTTGCCCATTCTTGACGACCTGCTCACTATCGCCCAGCGTAAAGATCGCTATCTGGCGCGTGCCAAGTTGGCGACTGAAGCAGCGACGCTGCCGGGGTTAGCCGATGCGGCAAAGCGGCTGGCGTTTAATAACGACAGTATCTTACGCGCCGAAGCGGCCCAGTATGTTTATTCGGTCGATGAATTCCGACGAGGCGTGCTGGATAAACTGCCTAAGGCACCGGTTGGACTGGATATTCTGGATACGAGTCAGCTTCCTGGCCTGACAGACAATGATTTTATGGATAAGAAAACAGGGTTTGGTTCTGCCCTGTTCAAATCAGCAATTAATGGCGAAACGATGTTGACCTACCGGGGCACCAATAATGCGGTGACAGGCGTTAAAGACTGGTTGACTAACGCCACTCAGGGTATGGGATTTGAATCAGCGCAGTACAAACAAGCAATGGATCTCGCGACTCAAGTCAAAGATCTGATGCCAAATCCTCCACCTGTTATTGTTGGTCATTCTCTGGGGGGCGGGTTAGCCTCTGCTGCGGTCAGTGTGACAAAACTTCCTGGCTATACGTTCAATGCCGCAGGATTACATGAGAATACTGCCTTGCGAGGTGGTGGTGCGACATTGGCAGAAACAGCGTCATTGATTAAAACACAAGCGGTCGATGGCGAGATATTAACCATGGCACAAACCTACGGTAAGGCTTTGGTTCCAGGTTTACTGTCTGGCGCTGGCGCATTGATTGGTGGAACCGCCGGTGCAGTGCTTGGGGGAGTCATCGGTGTTGCAAAATTACTGGGAGGGGGTCTGCCGAAAGCCAGCGGTGATATGATGGCACTTCCCGCTGTTGGCGGTTCACCGATTGCGCGTCACGGTATGGATCAGGTGATTGCGGGTATTGAAAGCCAGAAAAAGGAAGATATCGGGAAGATAACCAATACATTCAGGGGAATATAATGCAATGGTTGGCACGTATAAAATGGGTAGGCGTCATTGTTCTGGGATTATTAACCGCTTGTCAGGCAGGAGGACACAGTATGCGGGCGAGTGAACTTTTTGAGCCCCCTGTGGTGGCGGTACTGGAAAGTATTCAAAAAGGTGACGAATCAGCAGCTCGTCATCAGCTGTCGCAGGGCGTTAACCTGAATATTCAGGGAAAAGAAGGCGTCACGCCGCTGCTGTGGCTGATTTATGAGACGAAGGATAAAAAGGCCGTTACGCTGGCGCTTAAACTGGGTGTCGATCCAAACTATAAAGACGGCTTTGGCGACAGCGCCGTCAATTCTGTTGCGGGCGCAAAAGATCCAGACTGGCTTCGTATTATTCTGGATGCGGGAGGCGACCCGAATGCAATTGGGCGTCGTGGTCAGCCTGCAATATTTAGTGCTATTAATGAGCAACGATGGGCTGATATTAAGCTACTCGTTGAGAAAGGGGCTGATCTGAATTTAGAAGATCAAAATAAAAGAAATAGTGCGCTTTACGCCGCTTATGTAAATGAATACGAAATTGTTTATTGGTTGATTGAGCAGGGCGCAAGTTTCGATACCTATTCTTCAACTGGCAGTAGTCTGGCGTGGCGTGTACACGACAGCTTATCCATTATGTCGCCTAAATCCCCTCACTACCCTTGGGCATTAAAGGTAAAACAGCTGTTGCTGGATCGCGGTGTTAAATTTCCACCGCTGTCTCCTACTGAAGTTCGGGAGCGCTGGGAAAAAGGACTGCCGTTGTAATTTCCTTTAGATTCACGGTTTGTATTATTCGTCCTACGTCATAAAAATAAACTGCACTTCCCGACCAGATAATCATGCTGATTATCTGGTCGTTGCTGTCATGCTTAATACACGCTCATCGTATTAAAAATTATCTCATTTATTTACAGGCAAATAACGATAATGGCAAACGGTTATACCCTGTTTGAAATCAGCCAGTTTAATGCACCTTTGTTCGCTATTATCTCGCCGTTGAATTATCCCAAATTACCTGAATATTGGCAGGCTTTTCAACCTGCGGCGTCGGATATATGGCAGCAGCTGCATTTTGGCAAGGATGCCGAAAACTGGCAGATGTGGGCGCCTATTGTGGTGAAAATAGAAGAAGGCAAACCAGGAGAAACACTGCTGCACTGGCTGCTTGAGACACCGCCGGATCGGCATAGTGGCGTAATTCTCATGCATGGTGAACTGACATTGCAGCAGGTGGCTGATTTCTGGCAGCAGCGCATTTCCTGTCTCTGGCCTGATGGCACTCGAGCACTATTTCGTAGCTATGCACCAGAGGTGTTATCGGCCTGGTGGTCCACTCTGGATCTTGCTGCGCAAACGGATTTTCTCGGCCCGCTGAATGATCTGTATTTGCCCATCGTGAATAGCGAACGTGGGGAGTATCAGCTATTCGCACAACAGGATATTAATAAAGAAAATAAGAACGATATTAATAGTACATACCAGATTAATTTAACACGTTATCAATATTATCTTCTCGCTAATGATAATCGCCTGCACCGATTAGCGAATGAACTGTTTCTTTTTGTTAGCGCGCAGTGTGTTTTTCCTCTGGATATTGAAATAGTAAAATCATGCTTTATTAGCGGTATTGTATTAGCCGGGAACTATTATCCGAAAGCCAGCGAAGCGGAATGTGAAGCCTGGTCTGCTCATCGCTGGGTGCTCGGTAGTGAATTCTATTTGCACCCAATCTTTATTCATCTGACTGAACGTTATTCGATCGCGGACAGTATTCGGATTTTTAAATCTGAGCCTGAACGTATTGAGAGTGTGCAGCTTAATTACCATCGCCCCGGTTGGATGCGGGGAGAATTACCTGACATACCGGAGGTCACGCTGTGAGTGTATCGCAACCTTTCCTTGAACTGATGCCGGAAGATGACGCCGCCTGGCAAGCGCGTATCGCTCAGGGCGGCTGTTTTGTTATCGCCGAAGCGTCGATGAACGATGCCGTGCCGTGGCTGGCCGAACGCTGGGGGGGCAGCCTGGAACAGACGCGTTTGTACTGGGGGGAAACGGGGCGCGTTCATGCTTCTGTCGCACCCTACTGCATCCCGCTTCACGCCGCTAACTGGTCGCAAGTGAAAGAACACATTATCACTCAGCCGGGCTGGGGAATGGGCCTGCAACTGGAATGGTTTATGCTGGCGTATTCACCGCTCGATCAACTGCTTGAGGTGACGAAGCATCTGCGACAGTGGAGCCTGGTGACTTCCCCTTCCGGGGAGAATGCCATCCTGCGTGTAGGTGACTGGCAGGTGGTGAATCAGCTGTTATCCGCCAGTTCCGCACAAGAAGCCTGCGCACTCTATGGCCCGATAGTCAGCTTCTGCGACATTTCCCCTGACGGCGCGGTACATGCCTTAAATCTCACCGTCCGCGAACCACACTCCATTCCAGACATCCTGCCGCGCCAACTGAGTGACGAACAATGGCAAGCCATCATGGTGCCTTACGGACATCACAATCTGGCGCGCTATAGGGAGCATCTACGTGCTTACCATGCCGATTGGCAAAACGCGCCTGATGATGAACTACAGGCGTTTACTCATCAGCAGACGGAACAGGCGAAAAACAACGGCTTTAACAACGATCGCGATATCGTGCGCTGGCTGGCATTGGCGACAGAACTCTCGCCGGAATTTATTCATCAGCCCTGGGCAAAAAACATTCTGGTACAGCCTGAATACATTGGCACGCAAAGCCGTATGGATCGCCTGTATCAGGCAGCCATTGACCATCTGGACGAAGCATAAAATAAAAAGGACGTCATTTCATGAGTCAGGATAAACAGGCAACGTTGCTTTCCAGCGAGGATGCAGCGAGTCGGGGTTTTAGCACGGATAAAAAAATATCAGGAGGCTGTGCCAAGTGTGGTTATGAAGTCCTGATTTATTACCATTATGACTCTGGGGAGCCGGTTCCCAATGCGCCATTTGTCCTCATCGACAGTAATAAAACGGAAATCCACGGGCAGACGGATGCCAATGGACTCTGCTTTATTTATGACATGGGGGGCGGCACGTTTGAGTTGATGCTTGAGGAAGGTGAGGATGAGTTTACACCGCAGGAAACCATCCAGAACAACCCTGTATTACAGTCAACTCCAGGTTATGCCGCACTAGCAGGTGAGTATTTCACGCTGTTCCTTCTCCTGCGTAAACAGGGGTTGGTGACGTATGACGCCGATGACAGCAGTGACCGACATATTGATATTGATGGTGCGGGAATATTAACGTCTATCCCAGATGACTATAAAAAGGCTTACAAGCGTTTCTGGGAACTGGATAAAAAGATTAACCGCGGTAATCGCCAACTGAAGCAGGCCATCAACAAGATCCACCATAGCCTCGCGGCAGAAACGGCGGATGCTAGTGGGGATGATAACGCCGCGCTCATGATGTTCTGCGAGATTATTCTGGGTTGTATTCCTGTCGTGGGGCAAGCGCTGGACGTGTACTCCATTGGTGAGTGGTGCTGGCAAACTCATGAAGATTCCGATTTGATGAAGGATCCGTTGCATGTGGCCGGTGGTGTCCTGTGTGTGATTGGGGTAATTCCCGGACTGGGTGACGCCATTAAGGTGAGCGGGCGGGCGATTATTAAAGCACTGAGAAATGCCTCCTCACCTGCGGCTGTGCAGTTTGCCATCAAAACGATCCGCAGCCTGTCCAACGGTAACCTGGTGAAAGGCGTCACCGAGCTGCGTGGGTTGCTGAAAGAGTACGGGCAGAAAGGCAAAGCGATGCTGTTGACTATGCAGCAGGCTTTGGTGACGGCAATGAAGGCCTCGGAGAAGGATGGCTGGATTGTTGCGCTGATGAAAGATCGGTTCAGCAAGATGCTCGACTATCTGGAGCAGTTAGTTAAACGTTACGATGAGGCCATTGCGACCCTTGAGAAAGAATTCGATAAGTTTATTCCTCTGATTGTGACACGGGTTTCCGGTAGTCCGCGGCCTAAAGGTTCCTTTGCGAAAAAGGCCGATGCCCCACCAAGCCATACGACGGCGGAAAGCAGGGCGGCCAGTCCATCCTCTGGTTCAAAGTCTGAGTCTGCCGATTCACCAACCGCAACATCACAAAGTGATGCCAAGCCTGATGGTGACAAAGGAAAAGATCAGCGGCCTAAAAAACAATCTCCAGAAGAAAATACGCCACACAAATCAGAAGCGTCAAAACCGGCTGATGCCATTGAAGAAAAACCCAAACCGAAAGCGCCCGTAGAGAAAAAAAGTCAATCCGCGCCGGCAGAAGCTGAAAACATTAATGCGGGCAAAAATACTGACAAGCCATCAGGGAAAAAGGGGGCGGAGGCGGAGGCGCAGTCGAATGATGGCAAGACCCCAGCAGATTCCAAAAACAGCAAAGAGAAAGGCGACCCGGTCGATATGGCAACCGGTGCCGTGGTGGAGAAACGTACCGATATTCAACTGGCGGGGTCGTTGCCACTGTCACTGCAACGCGACTATCGCTCGACGGGCGAGCGGTACGCCGGTTTGCTGGGGACACTGTGGCGCACCAACTGGGATATCAGCCTGACGCTCAACAACGGGGTAGCAACGCTAACGGATGGCGAGTTCAATCAGGCCTTCTTCACCTTGCCCAATGAGGGAGAAGTCAGCCGTTCGCCGTCCAACCTGCAATGGCGGCTGACTCGCCAGCAGGGTGAACTCGTCCTTCATCATGTTGATGGCCTGCGCTATCGGTTTGAGCATGCACTCGGTCTCCAGCTTTGTCTGACGTCGATTGAAGATACAGCCGGCAATCGGGTGACGTTCGAGTGGATGCTGAGCGACCTGTGCTGGGTTGTATTGTCCGACGGGCGCTTGATTCACGTCACAACGGAGCGCCGCAGGATAACGGCACTGACGCTGTGTACCCCGCAGCGTCAGCCCTTAAAAACGCTGGCCAGCTATACCTATGACGAACACGGGCATTTACTGAGTGTTCGGGCGGATGAGGGGCGCAATTTTGACTATCGCTACTCACCAGAAGGCTGGCTGCTGCGCTGGTCGGATTTAGGCTCGACCTGGGTTGAGCACGATTACGATAAAAAAGGCCGCGCCATCCGGGACAGAACCTCGGAAGGCTACTGGCCGGGTCACTTTGACTACGACGATGACACCCTGACCAGCCATTACCACAGCGGGTTTGGCGGCGTATTCAGCTATGTGCGCGATGAGCGCAATAATATTCTGCTCCAGCGCACGCCTGATGGCGGGGAGACCCGCTACGAGTGGGTGGATAACCAACTGGTGGCGGAGACCGACCCGCTGGGCGGCCGCACGGCGTATCAGCGCAATGACTGGGGGCAGGTGACCGAGATTACGCTGCCCGACGGCGCGACGCACCACTACGCGTATGACGATAACGGGCAACTGCTGGCCTATATCGACCCGCTGGGCAGTGAATGGCATTACCAGCGTAATGCTGCCGGGCAGGTTGTGGAAGTGAACGACCCGGAAGGGCGAGAGTGGCTGTATCGTTACGGTGAAACAGGGCAACTGTCAACCGTGATAGGCCCGGATGGTGTGTTGCAGCGTTACCACTATAACCGCCGTGGCCTGCTGAGCCGCCTTGAGCGGGATAATGCGCCAGCGGTGATGTTCCGGTATGACGACCTTGACCGCCTGACGGAGCGGCATATCGGGCATGAGGCGGGTGTGCAGGTGCGACGCTGGGAGTATGACGGCGTGCGCGAGTCTCCGTCGAAAGTGGTGTACGAAGACGGCAGCGAGACGCAGTTTGGTTACGATGTGGAAGGTAACCTGACGGCGGTGACGGATGCGCTGGGGCAGCGTTACCAGTTCCGCTACGGGGCGTTCGATAACCTGCTGGAAGCGACCGACCCACTGGGGACGACGGTGCGCTATCACTATAACGCGGAAGCGGAGTTCGCCGGAGTAACGAACAGTCAGGGACGGGACTGGACGTACGGCTTTGACCCCAGCGGTCGGCTGAGCGAGGAGCGACATTACGACGGGCGGGTGTACCGGTATCAGTACGATGTGGCAGACCGTCTGGTGCAGCGCACCGCGCCGGATGGCAGCGCACTGCACTACGAGCATGATGTGGCAGGGCGGATAACGCGCATCACCGCACAGAAAGCGGACGGGGAAACCGACGGCATTACCGAACTGGCGTATGACGTGGCCGGCCGGCTGACCAAAGCTGCCAGCCCGGATGCAGTGGTGGAATACGCCTATAACCGTGCGGGGCAGGTGACGTCGGAAACGGTGAACGGCGAGGCGGTGCAGAGCGGTTACGATGCGGGCGGTCAGCGTGCCGTGGTCGAAGGGATTCTGGCGCCGCTGCAGCTGGCATGGCAGTCGGGGCGGCTGTCGTCGCTGGGGATTGGTTCCCATCAGCCGCTGCAGTTCAGCCACACGGCGGCGGGGGAAGAGCAGCGGCGCACTAACGGCAGCGGATTTGCGCTACGCCATGAATGGAGCCCGACGGGGCTGCTACAGCGCCAGGCGCTGGAAGGGGCGGACGGCCGGGTGAATGACGTGCTGGAGCGTCGTTATCAGTACGATGTGCTGGACCGCCTGACGGGCATCAGCGACAGCCACTGGGGCGAGCAGGCGTTCCGGCTGAACGGGGCAGGCCAGGTGACGGCGGAGCGCCGTGATGAGGGACGGCGACGTCAGGCACGGCTGTTTGGCTACGACAGCGAACAGAACCTGTGCGAGGTGTCGCAGATAGCGCCGGGGCTGGGTGAGTCGCTTAAAGTGCAGGATGCGGTGGTGCAGGCGTCGGCACGGTACGATGCGGCGGGCCGGGTGGTGGAGCGTGGCCATACGCAATACCGGTATGACGATTGTGGACGTCTGGCGATGAAGCGGGAAACGCGGCCGGGGTTCAGGCCGAAGGAAACGTATTTCGACTGGGACGTGCAGGACCGTCTGGTACGGGTGAGCCTGCCGGACGGGGCGCGGTGGCGGTATCGTTACGATGCGTTTGGGCGCAGAGTCAGCAAGGTGCGCGAGGGACAACTCCCGTCAGCACAGGCGGTCGCGCGGGTGGCGTATCGCTGGGACGGCGACCAGTTGATTGGTCAGCAGCAGTACTATGCAGATGGCAGTGCGGCGCGGGAAGTGCAGTGGGTGTATGAGCCGGGAAGCTTCCGGCCGCTGGCGCAGGTGGAGGCACAGGGCGACAGCACGCAACTGCACTACATCGTGACCGACCTGGCGGGAACGGCGAGAGAGCTGTGCAGCGAGGAAGGGGAAATCCGCTGGCGCGGCGAACAGGGGCTGTGGGGCGCCCACCGCGAAGAGCGACGGCCTATCCCGCTGCGGCGCTACCTGGGTGATGCAGCGAACGAGGAAGTGTACTGCGAGCTGCGCTATCAGGGACAACTGTACGATGCGGAAACGGGGCTTTACTACAACCGGCATCGTTACTATGATGCGGATAGCGGACAGTACCTGTCGCCAGACCCGATAGGGCTGCTGGGTGGCCTGAGACCACAAGGATACGTCCATAACCCGTTAGAATGGGTCGATCCGTTCGGGTTGGATAAGAAAAATAAACGCTGGACGGCGAAAGAGGTTAATGGTCGCAAAGTTTATCAGCGTGACGATCTTTTTGATCCAGACCGTGTTGATAAATTTGGTGATAGTAATGTCGAAAGAATGCGGCAGGGTAACGCACCAATAGGACATGACGGTAAAGAAATAAACTTGCACCACCTTACGCAAGATGAACCGGGACCGATGGCCGAAGTATCTAGCACTTTCCATAGCAAAAACGATCGAACCCTTCATATGTATTCAAATCAGTGGGATAAAACGTGGGTCGGTCCTGACGGAGTAAGGCGGACATATAACAGTGCTCCTCCGTCAATGAATCGGGGTCCTTTTAATCAATGGAAGAAATCATACTGGAAAACAAGGTCACTTGATTTTTAGGAGGAATATATGAGTTTTCTTGATGAAGCAGAAGAAAAAATGAAAGTGAGCGGTGAGCGAATTCGGTTTACCGGTGGTGTTGGTGAAGAAGAAATAAAAGAGTTTGAAGCTTTGCTTGGAGTTTCTTTTCCTGAATCCTATAAGCTTTTTTTGAAAAAATATGGGGCATTATCTTTTTGTGGTGATACGTATTATGGAATTACCCAAGATGGTAGAGATGCCAATGAAGTTCCTTGTGTTTATTTTTCAACAAAAGATGCGAGAGAACAGGGTGATATCAGTGGTGCGATGATAAAAATAAAATCATCGGGTTATGGTCCTTCTTATTCTATAGATACTGATGTTACAGGGAAGGCAGGTGAGCCAGTGGTAGTAGAAACATCTTTAGCTTTTAAAATGCATGGCGAAAAAACTATTATTGCTGATAACTTTAGTGAGTTTTTCCTTAATCAAATAGAAGAGTCACTAGCTTAATTGCTTGTTGCTATGTAATTAACGCCGGAAGCGATCACACGATCCTTCCGGCTATTTTATTTTTAGTGGCTTGTGTATTACGCCAGCATAGTCTCTATCTCTGCCCGAATGATTATTTTACCAGGCAACACCTCAACGATTAACGGCTGGCCGAGCAACCCGCTCAGGGTAAGCCAGTCGCCCACCAGTGTCAGTTCGCCGTTGTCACTGACCCAGTCCGCGCCTTCCGCTTCGTTGCCGTCCAGTTCAGCCATCAGCGCGGCGATATCGGTATCCTCATCCAGTCGTGTCAGCATCAGCCCGTTGCGGTAGAGACTGATACGGAACAGGGTATTGGCGGTAAAGCCTGCCTGTGCCAGTTCGTCGCCTGTTAACGTCAGCTCCGGCAGGCCGCCGTGGTGGAAAGCGGTCTTGATACTCATCGCGCACTCTCCACGTTCAGGCCGCCGGGAAAGCGGTTGAGCCATTGGGTTGCTGCGCGTTCATCAAACGGGGCGATGCTCAGCGCTTGCAGGTTGCCCCAAAGTTCATGGATATCCTGTGTGGTGATGACAATGCAGCCGGGCATGATGCGCAGCCGGAGCGGTTGCCCGGTGGAAAATCCGGCATCCTTCAGCCACTGCCCGGCGATATTGATGGCGGGGGTGTCGTGGTTGCCCTTGATGGGACGATAGCCAACGCGGGTAAAGCGTTCGGCCTGAGAGATTTTAAAAACGGTGGTATCTGGCGTAGAATGCGCGTCAGCCATAGTCAACTCCTTCCAGTTGGTTGTGGTGAGCGGGGTTGCCGTGTTAGCGCACGTCAACCCCGCGTTAAAAAATCGTTTACGTTAGCCGCTCTTCTTGGTCAACAGGACGAATCGCCGATTCAACCCGGTGCTTCACAATTACCGCATCAATCAGCTTAATCACCGTCTCCTGCTCTTCTGGCTGGCACTGAGCCAGTGCCTTAAACCGTTCCATTAATCGCGTGTTCCTAATCGGTGTCTGCTCGTCATACGAACCAAGCAGCAGGTAATCAATGGTTGTGGTGAACAACTCGGCCAGTTGAATGAGCTTGTCTGCCGGAGGAATGTGCATCCCCGACTCATACTTGTTGTATTGGGAAAGCTGTAACCCAATCAGGGCGGCGACTTCCTTCTGTGTCTTGCGTTGCTGGTTACGCAATGCTTTAAGTCGTTGACCAAACGCCCGGCGCTGTTCTTCTGTCTGCATAGTCTCGTTTATCACGTCAGCCATAAAGGAACGATAAGTGTAATGTGTGTTCTGAGAATGGTGTTTTTTGATTTCGTAATACGATATTAAAATGCATCACTCATCGAATTATAACGAATCAGGAAACACAACTGCTTTAACAATGACCGAGATGTCGTGCGCTGGACGTGTACTCCATTGGCGAGTGGTGCTGGCAAACCCATGAAGATCCTAAACTGATGGACGACCCACTGCATGTGGCCGGTGGTGTCCTGTGTGTGATTGGGGTAATTCCCGGGCTGGGTGACGCCATTAAGGTGAGCGGGCGGGCGATCATTAAAGCGCTGAGAAATGCCTCCTCACCGGCGGCTGTGCAGTTTGCCATCAAAACGATCCGCAGCCTGTCCAACGGTAATCTGGTGAAAGGTGTCACCGAACTGCGTGGGTTGCTGAAAGAATACGGACAGAAAGGCAAAGCGATGCTGTTGACCATGCAGCAGGCTTTGGTGACGGCAATGAAGGCCTCGGAGAAGGATGGCTGGATTGTTGCGCTGATGAAAGATCGGTTCAGCAAGATGCTCGACTATTTAGATCAGTTAGTTAAACGTTACGATGAGGCCATTGCGACCCTTGAGAAAGAATTCGATAAGTTTATTCCTCTGATTGTGACACGGGTTTCCGGTAGCCCGCGGCCTAAAGGTTCCTTTGCGAAAAAGGCCGATGCCCCACCAAGCCATACGACGGCGGAAAGCAGGGCGGCCAGTCCATCCTCTGGTTCAAAGTCTGAGTCTGCCGATTCACCAACCGCAACATCACAAAGTGATGCCAAGCCTGATGGTGACAAAGGAAAAGATCAGCGGCCTAAAAAACAATCTCCAGAAGAAAATACGCCACACAAATCAGAAGCGTCAAAACCGGCTGATGCCATTGAAGAAAAACCCAAACCGAAAGCGCCCGTAGAGAAAAAAAGTCAATCCGCGCCGGCAGAAGCTGAAAACATTAATGCGGGCAAAAATACTGACAAGCCATCAGGGAAAAAGGGGGCGGAGGCGGAGGCGCAGTCGAATGATGGCAAGACCCCAGCAGATTCCAAAAACAGCAAAGAGAAAGGCGACCCGGTCGATATGGCAACCGGTGCCGTGGTGGAGAAACGTACCGATATTCAACTGGCGGGGTCGTTGCCACTGTCACTGCAACGCGACTATCGCTCGACGGGCGAGCGGTACGCCGGTTTGCTGGGGACACTGTGGCGCACCAACTGGGATATCAGCCTGACGCTCAACAACGGGGTAGCAACGCTAACGGATGGCGAGTTCAATCAGGCCTTCTTCACCTTGCCCAATGAGGGAGAAGTCAGCCGTTCGCCGTCCAACCTGCAATGGCGGCTGACTCGCCAGCAGGGTGAACTCGTCCTTCATCATGTTGATGGCCTGCGCTATCGGTTTGAGCATGCACTCGGTCTCCAGCTTTGTCTGACGTCGATTGAAGATACAGCCGGCAATCGGGTGACGTTCGAGTGGATGCTGAGCGACCTGTGCTGGGTTGTATTGTCCGACGGGCGCTTGATTCACGTCACAACGGAGCGCCGCAGGATAACGGCACTGACGCTGTGTACCCCGCAGCGTCAGCCCTTAAAAACGCTGGCCAGCTATACCTATGACGAACACGGGCATTTACTGAGTGTTCGGGCGGATGAGGGGCGCAATTTTGACTATCGCTACTCACCAGAAGGCTGGCTGCTGCGCTGGTCGGATTTAGGTTCGACCTGGGTTGAGCACGATTACGATAAAAAAGGCCGCGCCATCCGGGACAGAACCTCGGAAGGCTACTGGCCGGGTCACTTTGACTACGACGATGACACCCTGACCAGCCATTACCACAGCGGGTTTGGCGGCGTATTCAGCTATGTGCGCGATGAGCGCAATAATATTCTGCTCCAGCGCACGCCTGATGGCGGGGAGACCCGCTACGAGTGGGTGGATAACCAACTGGTGGCGGAGACCGACCCGCTGGGCGGCCGCACGGCGTATCAGCGCAATGACTGGGGGCAGGTGACCGAGATTACGCTGCCCGACGGCGCGACGCATCACTATGCGTATGACGATAACGGGCAACTGCTGGCCTATACCGACCCGCTGGGCAGCGAATGGCATTACCAGCGTAATGCTGCCGGGCAGGTTGTGGAAGTGAACGACCCGGAAGGGCGAGAGTGGCTGTATCGTTACGGTGAAACAGGGCAACTGTCAACCGTGATAGGCCCGGATGGCGTGTTGCAGCGTTACCACTATAACCGCCGTGGCCTGCTGAGCCGCCTTGAGCGGGATAATGCGCCAGCGGTGATGTTCCGGTATGACGACCTTGACCGCCTGACGGAGCGGCATATCGGGCATGAGGCGGGTGTGCAGGTGCGACGCTGGGAGTATGACGGCGTGCGCGAGTCTCCGTCGAAAGTGGTGTACGAAGACGGCAGCGAGACGCAGTTTGGTTACGATGTGGAAGGTAACCTGACGGCGGTGACGGATGCGCTGGGGCAGCGTTACCAGTTCCGCTACGGGGCGTTCGATAACCTGCTGGAAGCGACGGACCCGCTGGGGGCGACGGTGCGCTACCACTACAATGCGGAAGCCGAGTTCGCCGGAGTAACGAACAGTCAGGGACGGGACTGGACGTACGGCTTTGACCCCAGCGGTCGGCTGAGCGAGGAGCGACATTACGACGGGCGGGTGTACCGGTATCAGTACGATGTGGCAGACCGTCTGGTGCAGCGCACCGCGCCGGATGGCAGCGCACTGCACTACGAGCATGATGTGGCAGGGCGGATAACGCGCATCACCGCACAGAAAGCGGACGGGGAAACCGACGGCATTACCGAACTGGCGTATGACGTGGCCGGCCGGCTGACCAAAGCCGCCAGCCCGGATGCAGTGGTGGAATACGCCTATAACCGTGCGGGGCAGGTGACGTCGGAAACGGTGAACGGCGAGGCGGTACAGAGCGGTTATGATGCGGGCGGTCAGCGTGCTGTCGTGGAGGGGATACTGGCACCGCTGCAACTGGCGTGGCAGTCGGGTCGGCTGTCGTCGCTGGGGATTGGCTCACACCAGCCGCTGCAGTTCAGCCATACGGCGGCGGGGGAAGAGCAGCGGCGCAGTAACGGCAGCGGGTTTGCATTACGCCACGAGTGGAGTCCGACGGGGCTGCTACAGCGTCAGGCGCTCGAAGGGGCGGACGGCCGGGTGAATGACGTGCTGGAGCGGCGCTACCAGTACGATGTGCTGGACCGTCTGACGGGCATCAGCGACAGCCACTGGGGCGAGCAGGCGTTCCGGCTGAACGGGGCAGGTCAGGTGACGGCAGAGCGTCGCGATGAGGGACGGCGGCGTCAGGCGCGGCTGTTTGGCTACGACAGCGAACAGAACCTGTGCGAGGTGTCGCAGATAGCACCGGGTCTGGGTGAGACGCTGAAGGTGCAGGATGCGGTGGTGCAGGCATCGGCGCGGTACGATACGGCAGGCCGGGTGGTGGAGCGGGGCCATACGCAGTACCGGTATGACGACTGCGGACGTCTGGCGATGAAGCGGGAAACGCGACCGGGGTTCAGGCCGAAGGAAACGTACTTTGACTGGGACGTGCAGGACCGTCTGGTACGGGTGAGTTTGCCGGACGGGGCGCGGTGGCGCTATCGTTACGATGCGTTTGGTCGCAGAGTCAGCAAGGTGCGCGAGGGCCAGGTAACGTCGGCGCAGGCGGTGGCACGGGTGGCGTACCGCTGGGATGGCGACCAGTTGATTGGTCAGCAGCAATACTATGCAGATGGCAGTGCGGCGCGGGAAGTGCAGTGGGTATATGAGCCGGGAAGCTTCCGGCCGCTGGCGCAGGTGGAGGCGCAGGGCGACAGCACACAGCTGCACTACATCGTGACCGACCTGACAGGGACGGCGAGAGAGCTGTGCAGCGAAGAGGGGGAAATCCGCTGGCGCGGGGAACAGGGGCTGTGGGGCACCCACCGCGAAGAGCGACGGCCTATCCCGCTGCGGCGCTACCTGGGTGATGCGGCGAACGAAGAGGTGTACTGTGAGCTGCGCTATCAGGGGCAGTTGTTTGATACGGAGACGGGATTATATTATAATCGCCACCGCTATTTTGATCCTGAGACTGCGCAGTACATTTCGCCTGATCCCTTGGGGATCGCTGGGGGGATAAGGCCACAGGGTTATGTTCATAACCCGCTGGAATGGGTTGATCCGCTGGGGTTGGCCAAGGCTGGGTGTTTTGAAACTGAACATACCGTAGTCTCTTCAGGAAAAGCTCCTAAAACATCAACCCCTAATTCTATTTATGAGGTTTCCCGAGCTGATGGCTCAAGGAGTATTACTTACTACGATGATAAGGGAAGAACATTTTCTCGCGAAGATTATGGGCAGCAGCGTACACATGACCTTTTAGGATATGATGCGAATGGTAAGGTTCCACCTCATGAACATAGAATTACTTATAATGATAGAGGGTATGTGGATAAAAAACATTATCGTGAGCTTGATAAAGACGGAAAGGCTGTAGGTCCATGGATTCTAGATAAATAATAGGAGGTGGTATGTCAAACGATGTGTTTGGGTATATATATCCATCCCCTATTGGGGATGATTATAAAAAACTAACTGACTATATATCTAATCTTGATATAGGAGTGTTTAGAATTAGTAAGGATGAGCTTTATAATATTCCTCTTGAAATGATTCCTGAAGACGATGTTTTTGCGTTTTTAATTGGAGATAGGCCTGATTATCGTAATGCTACATATCTAATTGACTATTGTGAATATGATCCTGACTCATCAACCATTGGTTTTCCTAGTAATCCGAAAGATAGGTTAAATATACTTCTCAATGTGTTGGTCGATTTTTTTCTAATAGTTAATCCCGATAGGATGCTTGTAGCCTTGACTGATAGTAGCCAGATAGAAAGGATTAAAAAAATAAGATCATCGGAAATATATGATGTTATTGGTGGTGATTTTGAAATCTATCAAGAACCACCGGATACTCTTTATGAGATCGTGTGTTAATAAATTATGTGAAAATTAATATAAAAAAGCCGGAAGCGATCACACGATCCTTCCGGCTTTTTATTTTTATCGGCTTGTCCTATTACGCCAGCATAGTGCCATGTTCTGCCTGAAGGGTTATCTTACCGGGCCAGTATATTTTTAATTATGAGGGCCAAGATGGATGGAAAAGGGGAGGCACATCATTTTTCGATCGATGCCTGATTAGGCAGTATTTTATTTTTAGCTGTCAGTGTTATTACGCCAGCATATTCCCCACCTCTGCCCGAATGGTAATTTTACCGGGCAGCACCTCAATACTTAACGGCTGGCCGAGTAACCCGCTTTGGGTGAGCCAGTCGCCCGCCAGGGTCAGTTCTACGTTGTCACTTACCCAGTCAGCACCCCTTCCGTCTCGTTGCCGTCGAGTTCAGCCATCAGGGCGGCGATATCGGTGTTCTCGTCCAGTCGCGTCAGTACCAGCCCGTTACGGTAGAGACGGATACGGAACAGGGTGTAGGCGGTAAAGCCCGCCTGCGCCAGTTCATCGCCCGTTAGCGTCAGCTCCGGCAGGTCACCGTTCTGCAATGCATAACCCATACTCATCGTGCCGTCTCCACGTTCAGGCCGCCGGGAAAGCGGTTCAGCCATTGGGTTGCTGCGCGTTCATCAAACGGGGCGATGCTGAGGGCTTGCAGGTTGCCCCACAGTTCATGGATATCCTGCGTGGTGATGACGATGCAGCCGGGCATGATGCGCAGCCGGAGCGGTTGCCCGGTGGTAAATCCGGCGTCCTTGAGCCACTGCCCGGCGATGTTGATGGCGGGGGTAGCGTGGTTGCCCTTGATGGGGCGATAGCCAACGCGGGTAAAGCGTTCGGCCTGAGCGATTTTAAAAACGGTGGTATCTGGCGTAGAATGCGTGTCAGCCATGGTCAACTCCTTCCAGTTGGTTGTGGTGAGCGGCTGTTACAGGTTGCCTCCTGTAGCAGTCGCGTTATCGTTTACGACTCTTCTGTCTTACCAATCACGTTATCCAGAATCTCCGACACCAGTTTTTGCTTTGCCCTGGGTAATCGGCTGATAACGTCTATCTGTTGCTCAAGACGCGAAACTGGCCCGCGCTTGCTGCCCTGCCGGGTTGCAGGCAATCCGAGCAGTTCATCCAGTGACAGGCTAAGGATCTGCGCGAGTTGCGGTAATAACGCCGCAGAAACCTTGAGCCTCCCGCCTTCATAGTGCGCCATTGTCTGCTGGGCAATGCCTAACTGTTCAGCCAGTTGCTGCTGAGTCAGTTGCTGGGCTTTACGAGCCAGCGCAATCCGCGTACCGAGTTCCTTAAAGAATGTCTCGTCTTTAGTGTTCATGGCTTGTAGCTGTTGTCTGGTTAACATTGCCATGAGAGTACCTCGTGTTTTTGATAACTCAGTTGACAATACTCTATAATGGAGTACTCTGCAACGGAGTTATTTATACTCTTTTACTATTGACAGGCTTTTAGAGGAAACGCATATGGCACGCATCCCCGAATCTGAGTTGCAGCACCTGAAAGCCGCCGTGCCGTTAGTGGAGGTGGTGCGTGCTCAAGGGCGCAAGGTGGTGAAGCGCGGTAAAGACTTCGTGGTGCTGTGCCCGTTCCATCAGGAAAACACGCCATCGTGTGTTATCAGCCCGGAGAAGAACCTTTATCACTGCTTCGGCTGTGATGCCGGCGGCTCGGTGCTGGACTGGGTGATGAAGACGGAAGGGTTAAGCCTGCCGCATGCGGTCGATAAGCTGCGGGGTGAACTGGGCAGTGTGCCCGCCGCTGAGCCGTTGCCGCCCGTTAGCGATATCGCTAATGAACAGGAAAGGCAGGCGTTACTGCATCGCGTTACCGCGTTCTATCACCATACGCTGCTTAATGCGCCGGAGGCCATCGCCTATCTGGAAAAGCGCCGCCTCAATCATCCTGAGTTAGTGGCGCAGTTCCGCTTGGGGTTCGCTAACCGGACGCTGGGCTATCGCCTGCCATCGAGCAAACTGAAAGACGGAGCAACCGTTCGCAGCCAGTTGCAGGCCATCGGCGTGCTGCGTTCATCCGGCCATGAGCATCTGGCGGGTTCATTAGTGGTGCCGGTTATCGATATGAGCGGTCAGGTGCGGGAGCTGTACGGGCGCAAGGTGGGCGACCGTCTGCGTGCGGGTACGCCGAACCACCTGTATCTGCCGGGGCCACACGGCGGGGTGTGGAACGAGCAGGCACTGGTAGCGAGTAAATCAGTCATCTTATGTGAGTCGTTAATCGATGCGATGTCGTTCTGGGTGGCAGGCTACCGCAACGTGACGGCAGCGTATGGCGTGAATGGCTTTACTGATGAGATGCGCAAAGCCTTTATCGGGCACGGCGTAAAACAGGTGTTGATCGCGTTCGATAACGATACGGCAGGGGATGACGGCGCGGTGAAACTGGCCTCGTCTCTGGTTGCTGAGGGCATCACGCCGTTCCGTGTGGTGTTCCCGTCCGGCATGGATGCGAACGAGTACCTGTGCAAAGTCTCCGAGCCGGAGCAGGCGTTCCGTGCGGTGGTAGAAGGCGCAATGGCGATGGGGGAAGCGGTGAACGCTGAACCTGAATCTGTGCCACAGCCTGAAAAACCGTCTCAATCAGCCTCTTCCTTAGCTGCGGGGGTTGTGGTTGAAGCGTTGCCGAACGGTGAGCTTGAGATAGCGTTATCCGGTCAGCAGTGGCGCATCCGGGGGATGGCGTCGGTGAAAGCGGGCAGTGGCGTGATGAAGGTGAACGCGCAGGTCATCGACACGGCCAGCGGTGTGGTGTTCGCGGACAGCGTGGACATGATGAGCGCCCGGAGCCGTGCGGGGTATGCGCGGTTAGCGGCCAGTGAGTTAGGGCTGGCCGAAAGTGATGTTAAACGCAGTCTGGGTCGGGTGCTGCTGGCACTGGAAGCGCACCTGAGCCAGCCGGAAACCCACAGCGAAGCCACACAGGATATGACCGATGAACAGCGGGATGCGGCGCTGGCGTTGCTGCGTGACCCGAATCTTATCGGCAGGCTGACGGATGACCTTGCCGCCTGTGGCGTGGTGGGGGAGTCCACTAACTTAGTGGCGGGTTACTTAGCGGCGGTGTCGCGCAAGCTGGACAGGCCGTTAGCGGTGTTAATCCAGTCATCCAGTGCGGCGGGGAAATCCAGCCTGATGGACGCGGTGCTTAATCTTATCCCGCCGGAAGAGCGCTTACAGTACAGCGCGATGACAGGCCAGAGCCTGTTCTATCTGGGTGAAACCAATCTCCAGCATAAAATCCTCGCCATCGCGGAAGAGGAAGGGGTACGGCAGGCGGCGTATGCGCTGAAGCTGTTGCAGTCGGATGGTGAGTTAACCATCGCCAGCACAGGCAAAGATGATGCCACAGGCAATCTGGTGACGAAACAGTACACGGTGAAAGGCCCGGTGATGCTGATGTTAACGACCACGGCCATCGATGTGGATGAGGAGCTGCTGAACCGCTGTCTGGTTCTCACCGTGAACGAATCCCGCGAACAGACCGAGGCTATCCACGCGTTGCAGCGGCATAAACAAACGCTGGAAGGGTTGCTGATGGAGAACGAGAAAGGTTATCTGACGGAGCTTCACCAGAATGCGCAGCGACTGTTACGCCCGCTCAAGGTGGTGAATCCGTTCGCCTCACAGCTTACCTTCCTGAGCGACAAAACAAGAACCCGGCGCGACCATATGAAGTACCTGACGTTAATCCAGTCTATCGCGCTGCTGCACCAGTATCAGCGAGAGGTGAAGACGGTAGAGCATCGCGGCACGGTTATCGAGTACATCGAGGTGGAACGGTCGGATATCGTGTTGGCGAATCGGTTAGCGCACGAGATATTAGGCCGCACACTGGATGAGATGCCGCCGCAGACAAGGAAGCTGTTGCTGTTGATACAGGGGATGGTGAACCAGTTAGCACATACGCAGAACAAAAAGCCGGGCGAGGTGCGCTTTACGCGGCGGGATATCCGCAACGCGACCCAGTGGAGTGACAGCCAGCTAAAGCTGCATTGCCTGCGACTGGCGGAAATGGAGTACCTGTTGGTTCATGGCGGCAGCCGGGGACACCTACTGCAATACGAGTTGTTGTGGGATGGCGCGGTGCCGGAAGGGGCGCACCTGTGCGGGTTAATCGAGCCAGAAACCAGTAAAAAGGATGAGTACGACTCACGCAAGTCTGGGTCTGATGGAAGCAAGTCGGGGTCAAGTCTGCCTCAAGTCGGGGCTAAGTCTGGGTCAGAAAAACCGCGCAAAGCCGCAGCCGATAAGGGTTCAGCTGTCGCAAGTCGGGTTAACGGCAAAAGCACTGTTCCGGTAAAGAAAAATCGCCGCATCACATCGTAGTTCCCTTCTTCTTATCCCGCAGGACGCGCCGCCATGACCAAGCCGAAAGCCCCGACACCGCAAGCCCTTTACCTTAGCTGCCTGTCGCAGACGTTACGCCAGTACACTACCGCTTACCTCGAACACCTGACCGCCACGAACCACAGCCCGCGCACAGTGGAGGCGTACAGTGAACGGCTGCGACCGTTCGTGACGTGGTGCGAGGAAAGGGGACTGACACAGGCGGCACAGGTGAGCCTGTCGGTGCTGGAAGCGTATCAGCGACACCTTCATGGCTACCGCAAAGCAGATGGTAAACCGCTGGCACAGGGTGGTCAGCTTAACCGCCTGTCAGCGATACGCGGGCTGTTCCGCTGGCTGCTGCAACGGCACCATATCCTGTACAACCCCGCCGAGCAGATAACACTGCCGAAAGCGGAGAAACGGTTGCCAGCGCAGATACTGAGCGAGGAAGAAACGGAAGCGGTGATGGAGGCGCAGGACACCGACACGCTGACCGGGTTACGTAACCGCGCGGTACTGGAAATGCTGTGGAGCACGGGGCTAAGGCGGTCAGAGCTGTCCGGGCTAATGCTGGCCGATGTGGATGTGGGGCGCGGGGTTCTGGTGGTCAGACAGGGTAAGGGGAACAAAGACCGGGTGGTGCCGGTTGGCCTGCGGGCGCTGGTCTGGGTACAGCGCTATCTGGACGCGGTAAGGCCGCGACTGACGACCAAGCACGACAGTGGCTACCTGTTCGTGACGATATGGGGCAAGCGGCTGGCACGGTCAACGCTGACGATACTGGCAGGCCGGGCAATACGGGATGATGCGCATCTGAAAAAGGCCGGGGCGTGTCATGTGTTCCGGCACTCGATGGCAACACAGATGCTGGAGCGGGGCGCGGACACGCGGCACATACAAGCCATCTTAGGCCATGAGAAGCTGGAGACGACGCAGATATATACCCGTGTGGCTATCGGTCATCTGAAACAGGTGCATGAGAAGACGCATCCGGCAGAGCGCAAGCCCCGACGCCGGAAGAAACGCAAACCGGACGAACCTAAGCCGGACGCAAAAGAAAAGTAGCTAACTCCCTTCAAAGCCGCAGGGCGGTGCAGGGCAGAAAGCCCTCGTCCCTGCGGGCTTACTGCCTTGTTCAGCATCGGCACTCCGGCGGTAAATGTCGCCCGGCCAGCGCCAGACAACGGCGTTCTCTGTCATTAACGTTGCTGGCCAGTCGTCATTCAACATAATGTGGCATTACGCGAAAGCCGCTGAACGCGGCCAACGCGTAACGAACATTATGTCGGCGCCGTCTACCACAAGGGCGCGCTGCGGTCTTCTTCCATATCGGTGAGCGGCTGGCCGCCGGGGGTGGGTTCTTGGCGCGGTGTGGCGCACAGCTCGCAGGCTCGCTCTGCTGCGAACCTCAGCGTGCTTCCCTGGCTCTGACGGTGTGGCCGCCTTCCCTGGCGGCGCAGGCTCCGGCGTCAGCCTTCAGCAAACATCAACGTCAACAGAGCAAGGGTTGTCGGCCTGCGGCCTCCGCTAAAGGGCTTTATGCCCGCCCGGCTGCGTCTGGCTGCGCGGGGTCGCAGTCGGCAGGCTCCTTGCTCCTTCCCCGCTCGCCAGCTTCCGCTCCCCGCCCCGGTGTGGCGTGGTCATGCAAACCTGCCGCTCCCTCCGGCACGGTGCACCAGAGCGTCTCGGGGCGACGCTTGCGGACTCTTTGCCGCCCGCACCCGCAGAACCCGCCCGGCTTCCCCAAACGAGTTGCGGAAGTCGCGCGGGTTGCCGTGGTAAACCCCAAAAGACAAAACGACTAATGGCAGCGGCTGACGCCGCTGCTATGATGTGGCGCAGGCAGACAGGGACGTCACAGCATAGCGGTAGCGTGTCCGGGGCTAAAAGTGCGCGTCGGGGTGTTCGGGTTAAGACGGTGTTAAACTGGCGAAAAACGTGACTTAAAAAGCACGTTGCATCAATAGGTTAAGTACGCTAAAAAGTACGACCGTGTCGGGATCGTCCCTATGACCCGATAGGGTTAGCGGGAGGCAAAAGGGCATATGGTTATGTAAAAAATCCGCTCAGTTGGGTAGATCCTCTTGGGTTGACGCCCAAAGAGGGAAAAAATGGTTCTGATAAAGGCCCTGATAAAAAAAACTCAAGAGCAAAAATAAATAATATCGAGGATATCTTTGATAACCCGGATGTTCTTAAAGGACATACACCAGAATCATTAAAAGAAGAACTAGGTGGTATTCCAGAAGGTTGGAAGGCTGGGACAATGAATAAATCCAGAACAGAAGATGGCTTTACACTTCGCGAGTTAAATGAACGGGGTAATGATGTTACTGATAGATATATTCAGTATCACCCAGGGTCGCGAAGACATTATGACGGAGCACCATATTGGAAAGTGTCTTCTGGTAAAAATGGTACAGTTAGATTCCCTGCGGAGATCGATTGATTATGATAGATGTTAATGCGGAAATTATTCCATCAAAATCATTAGGTGGTATAACCCTAGGTGATAATATTGGATCTTATGAACAATTTTTTGAACGGTATGTTGTTAAATATGTTCAGGATGCATTGTTCTCAGTGAAATATAAAATCCCTAGTCACTATATTTCAATATCTGTAGATGTGCGTAATGGTGAGATTTATAAGGTTACTGCCCATCCTGGATATCAGGGGGGGATGCAAGGGATATATATTGGAGACTCTACTGAGAAAATACCGGATTCTTTTTTCTATGATGATTGTGATGAAGGGTATATGGATAAAAGTATGGATGGAGTTATTATCCAGACTGATATTGATGATCCGCTTCCAGACGAGTTAATTGATGCTAAGGTGGGTGAAATAGCTGTTTTTTTACCTAGTGTTTTTAAATTTTGATTTTTTGATAATAGCCGGAAGAGATCTAACGATCCTTCCGGCTATTTTATTTTTAGCAGCTTGTGTTATTACGCCAGCATAGCCCCCACTTCTGCCTGAAGGGTTATCTTACCGGGCAGCACCTCAACGATTAACGGCTGGTCGAGTAACCCGCTCAGGGTAAGCCAGTCGCCTGCCAGAGTCAGTTCGCCGTTATCGCTCACCCAATCCGCGCCTTCCGCTTCGTTGCCGTCGAGTTCAGCCATCAGGGCGGCGATATCGGTGTTCTCGTCCAGTCGCGTCAGTACCAGCCCGTTACGGTAGAGACGGATACGGAACAGGGTGTAGGCGGTAAAGCCCGCCTGCGCCAGTTCATCGCCCGTTAGCGTCAGCTCCGGCAGGTCACCGTTCTGCAATGCATAACCCATACTCATCGTGCCGTCTCCACGTTCAGGCCGCCGGGAAAGCGGTTCAGCCATTGGGTTGCTGCGCGTTCATCAAACGGGGCGATGCTGAGGGCTTGCAGGTTGCCCCACAGTTCATGGATATCCTGCGTGGTGATGACGATGCAGCCGGGCATGATGCGCAGCCGGAGCGGTTGCCCGGTGGTAAATCCGGCGTCCTTGAGCCACTGCCCGGCGATGTTGATGGCGGGGGTAGCGTGGTTGCCCTTGATGGGGCGATAGCCAACGCGGGTAAAGCGTTCGGCCTGAGCGATTTTAAAAACGGTGGTATCTGGCGTAGAATGCGTGTCAGCCATGGTCAACTCCTTCCAGTTGGTTGTGGTGAGCGGCTGTTACAGGTTGCCTCCTGTAGCAGTCGCGTTATCGTTTACGACTCTTCTGTCTTACCAATCACGTTATCCAGAATCTCCGACACCAGTTTTTGCTTTGCCCTGGGTAATCGGCTGATAACGTCTATCTGTTGCTCAAGACGCGAAACTGGCCCGCGCTTGCTGCCCTGCCGGGTTGCAGGCAATCCGAGCAGTTCATCCAGTGACAGGCTAAGGATCTGCGCGAGTTGCGGTAATAACGCCGCAGAAACCTTGAGCCTCCCGCCTTCATAGTGCGCCATTGTCTGCTGGGCAATGCCTAACTGTTCAGCCAGTTGCTGCTGAGTCAGTTGCTGGGCTTTACGAGCCAGCGCAATCCGCGTACCGAGTTCCTTAAAGAATGTCTCGTCTTTAGTGTTCATGGCTTGTAGCTGTTGTCTGGTTAACATTGCCATGAGAGTACCTCGTGTTTTTGATAACTCAGTTGACAATACTCTATAATGGAGTACTCTGCAACGGAGTTATTTATACTCTTTTACTATTGACAGGCTTTTAGAGGAAACGCATATGGCACGCATCCCCGAATCTGAGTTGCAGCACCTGAAAGCCGCCGTGCCGTTAGTGGAGGTGGTGCGTGCTCAAGGGCGCAAGGTGGTGAAGCGCGGTAAAGACTTCGTGGTGCTGTGCCCGTTCCATCAGGAAAACACGCCATCGTGTGTTATCAGCCCGGAGAAGAACCTTTATCACTGCTTCGGCTGTGATGCCGGCGGCTCGGTGCTGGACTGGGTGATGAAGACGGAAGGGTTAAGCCTGCCGCATGCGGTCGATAAGCTGCGGGGTGAACTGGGCAGTGTGCCCGCCGCTGAGCCGTTGCCGCCCGTTAGCGATATCGCTAATGAACAGGAAAGGCAGGCGTTACTGCATCGCGTTACCGCGTTCTATCACCATACGCTGCTTAATGCGCCGGAGGCCATCGCCTATCTGGAAAAGCGCCGCCTCAATCATCCTGAGTTAGTGGCGCAGTTCCGCTTGGGGTTCGCTAACCGGACGCTGGGCTATCGCCTGCCATCGAGCAAACTGAAAGACGGAGCAACCGTTCGCAGCCAGTTGCAGGCCATCGGCGTGCTGCGTTCATCCGGCCATGAGCATCTGGCGGGTTCATTAGTGGTGCCGGTTATCGATATGAGCGGTCAGGTGCGGGAGCTGTACGGGCGCAAGGTGGGCGACCGTCTGCGTGCGGGTACGCCGAACCACCTGTATCTGCCGGGGCCACACGGCGGGGTGTGGAACGAGCAGGCACTGGTAGCGAGTAAATCAGTCATCTTATGTGAGTCGTTAATCGATGCGATGTCGTTCTGGGTGGCAGGCTACCGCAACGTGACGGCAGCGTATGGCGTGAATGGCTTTACTGATGAGATGCGCAAAGCCTTTATCGGGCACGGCGTAAAACAGGTGTTGATCGCGTTCGATAACGATACGGCAGGGGATGACGGCGCGGTGAAACTGGCCTCGTCTCTGGTTGCTGAGGGCATCACGCCGTTCCGTGTGGTGTTCCCGTCCGGCATGGATGCGAACGAGTACCTGTGCAAAGTCTCCGAGCCGGAGCAGGCGTTCCGTGCGGTGGTAGAAGGCGCAATGGCGATGGGGGAAGCGGTGAACGCTGAACCTGAATCTGTGCCACAGCCTGAAAAACCGTCTCAATCAGCCTCTTCCTTAGCTGCGGGGGTTGTGGTTGAAGCGTTGCCGAACGGTGAGCTTGAGATAGCGTTATCCGGTCAGCAGTGGCGCATCCGGGGGATGGCGTCGGTGAAAGCGGGCAGTGGCGTGATGAAGGTGAACGCGCAGGTCATCGACACGGCCAGCGGTGTGGTGTTCGCGGACAGCGTGGACATGATGAGCGCCCGGAGCCGTGCGGGGTATGCGCGGTTAGCGGCCAGTGAGTTAGGGCTGGCCGAAAGTGATGTTAAACGCAGTCTGGGTCGGGTGCTGCTGGCACTGGAAGCGCACCTGAGCCAGCCGGAAACCCACAGCGAAGCCACACAGGATATGACCGATGAACAGCGGGATGCGGCGCTGGCGTTGCTGCGTGACCCGAATCTTATCGGCAGGCTGACGGATGACCTTGCCGCCTGTGGCGTGGTGGGGGAGTCCACTAACTTAGTGGCGGGTTACTTAGCGGCGGTGTCGCGCAAGCTGGACAGGCCGTTAGCGGTGTTAATCCAGTCATCCAGTGCGGCGGGGAAATCCAGCCTGATGGACGCGGTGCTTAATCTTATCCCGCCGGAAGAGCGCTTACAGTACAGCGCGATGACAGGCCAGAGCCTGTTCTATCTGGGTGAAACCAATCTCCAGCATAAAATCCTCGCCATCGCGGAAGAGGAAGGGGTACGGCAGGCGGCGTATGCGCTGAAGCTGTTGCAGTCGGATGGTGAGTTAACCATCGCCAGCACAGGCAAAGATGATGCCACAGGCAATCTGGTGACGAAACAGTACACGGTGAAAGGCCCGGTGATGCTGATGTTAACGACCACGGCCATCGATGTGGATGAAGAGCTGCTGAACCGCTGTCTGGTTCTCACCGTGAACGAATCCCGCGAACAGACCGAGGCTATCCACGCGTTGCAGCGGCATAAACAAACGCTGGAAGGGTTGCTGATGGAGAACGAGAAAGGTTATCTGACGGAGCTTCACCAGAATGCGCAGCGACTGTTACGCCCGCTCAAGGTGGTGAATCCGTTCGCCTCACAGCTTACGTTCCTGAGCGACAAAACAAGAACCCGCCGCGACCATATGAAATACCTGACGCTGATACAAAGTATCGCGCTGCTGCACCAGTATCAGCGGGAGGTAAAGCAGGTTGAGCATCGAGGTCAGGTTATCGAGTATATCGAGGTCGAGCGCTCGGATATCGTGCTGGCCAACAAACTGGCGCATGAAATCCTTGGTCGCACACTGGATGAAATGCCGCCGCAGACGAGAAAGTTGTTGCTGCTGATACAAGGGATGGTGAACCAGTTAGCGCACGCGCAGAGCCGGAAGCCGGGCGAGGTGCGCTTTACGCGGCGGGATATCCGCGAGGCGACCCAGTGGAGCGATAACCAGTTGAAAGTCCACTGTCTGCGGCTGGTCGAAATGGAATACCTGCTTATCCACGGCGGCAGTCGGGGACACCTGCTGCAATACGAGTTGCTGTGGGATGGGAACGGCAGCGATGAGAACACGCACCTGTGCGGCCTTATCGATCCGCCAGAAAACGATACAGGCAAGCAGTACGACTCATGCAAGTTGGGGGTTAAGGAAAGCAAGTTGGCCTCAAGTTGCCCCCAAGTTGGTGCCAAGTTGGAAGGAGGAGAATCCCGCCAAGCCACGCCGGATAAGGGGTCGTTAGTCGCAAGTGGCGATAAGGTGAAAAGCACTGTTCCGGTAAAGAAAAGTCGCCGCATCACATCGTAGTTCCCTTCTTCTCACTTCGCAGGACGCGCCGCCATGACCAAGCCGAAAGCCCCGACACCGCAAGCCCTTTACCTTAGCAGCCTGTCACAGACGCTGCGCCAGTACGCTACGGCTTATCTCGAACACCTGAACGCGACGAACCACAGCCCGCGCACGGTGGAAGGGTACGGTGAACGGTTGCGCCCGTTCGTGACGTGGTGCGAAGAGCGTGGCATGACGCAGGCGGCACAGGTGAGCCTGTCGGTGCTGGAAGGCTATCAGCGCTATCTCGGTGGTTACCGCAAAGCGGATGGGAAACCGCTGGCACAGGGTGGTCAGCTTAACCGCCTGTCCGCAATCCGTGGGCTGTTCCGGTGGCTGCTGCAACGGCACTATATCCTGTACAACCCAGCAGAGCAGATGACATTACCGAAAGCGGAGAAACGGCTTCCTGCGCAGATACTGAGCGAAGAAGAAACCGAGGCGGTGATGGATGCGCAGGACACCGACACGCTGACGGGGTTACGCAATCGCGCCGTGCTGGAAATGCTGTGGAGTACGGGGCTACGGCGGTCAGAGCTGTCCGGGCTGATGCTGGCCGATGTGGATGTGGGGCGCGGAGTGCTTGTCGTCAGACAGGGAAAGGGGAATAAAGACAGAGTGGTGCCGGTTGGCCTGCGTGCGCTGGTCTGGGTACAGCGCTATCTGGATGCGGTAAGGCCGAGACTGACGACGAAACACGACAGTGGCTACCTGTTCGTCACGATATGGGGCAAGCGGCTGGCACGGTCAACGCTGACGATACTGGCAGGCCGGGCGATACGGGATGATGCACACCTGAAGAAAGCGGGCGCGTGTCACCTGTTCCGGCACTCGATGGCAACGCAGATGCTGGAGCGGGGCGCGGACACACGACACATACAAGCGATACTCGGCCATGAGAAGCTGGAAACCACGCAGATATACACCCGTGTGGCTATCGGTCATCTGAAACAGGTGCATGAGAAGACGCATCCGGCAGAGCGCAAGCCGAAAGCGAGGCGCAGAAAGAAACGCAAGCCGGACGCCACGGTATCGCCGGACAGCCCGAAAAAGTAGCTGGTTCCCTTCAATATCGCGGTACGGTGTCTGGCAAAAGGCGCGCCGTCCGTGGCGCACCTCTTGCCTTGTTCAGCTAAGGCGCTCCGGCGGTAAATGTCGCCCGGCCAGCGCTCACCTCAGTTGTTCTCTGCCACAATCGTTGCTGGCCGAACGTCATTCAACATAATGTGGCATTACGCGAAAGCCGCTGAACGCGGCCAACGCGTAACGAACATTATGTCGGCGCCGTCTACCACAAGGGCGCGCTGCGGTCTTCTTCCATATCGGTGAGCGGCTGGCCGCCGGGGTTGGGTTCTTGGCGCGGTGTGGCGCACAGCTCGCCAGCTCGCTCTGCTGCGAACCTCAGCGTGCTTCCCTGGCTCTGACGGTGTGGCCGCCTTCCCTGGCGGCGCAGGCTCCGGCGTCAGCCTTCAGCAAACATCAACGTCAACAGAGCAAGGGTTGTCGGCCTGCGGCCTCCGCTGAAGGGCTTTATGCCCGCCCGGCTGCGTCTGGCTGCGCGGGGTCGCAGTCGGCAGGCTCCTTGCTCCTTCCCCGCTCGCCAGCTTCCGCTCCCCGCCCCGGTGTGGCGTGGTCATGCAAACCTGCCGCTCCCTCCGGCACGGTGCACCAGAGCGTCTCGGGGCGACGCTTGCGGACTCTTTGCCGCCCGCACCCGCAGAACCCGCCCGGCTTCCCCAAACGAGTTGCGGAAGTCGCGCGGGTTGCCGTGGTAAACCCCAAAAGACAAAACGACTAATGGCAGCGGCTGACGCCGCTGCTATGATGTGGCGCAGGCAGACAGGGACGTCACAGCATGGCGGTAGCGTGTCCGGGGCTAAAAGTGCGCGTCGGGGTGTTCGGGTTAAGACGGTGTTAAACTGGCGAAAAACGTGACTTAAAAAGCACGTTGCATCAATAGGTTAAGTACGCTAAAAAGTACGACCGTGTCGGGATCGTCCCTATGACCCTATAGGGCGGCTTGGAGGCCGCAGACCGCAGGGATATGTTCACAATCCGTTAGAGTGGGTTGACCCGTTGGGGTTGACTAAAGAAGGTTGTGATGGGGAAAATAGCCCAGAGAATTCAAAAACTCCTCCTAAGAGCCATAAGGAACAAGCAGCAGAACTTGGCTACTCAAAAACAAATGAGCGTTCTCATGGTCAACCTGTTTATGTGAATAAAAAAGCACCAAGAGACGTAAGGTATATCACACCTGATGTCGATGGGCATAATGGTGGTTTTTGGAAAGGTGCTGATAGCGTGAAGAATTTAGGAAGTAGAAAAACTAGGTCTGGAACATACGATGCTAATCTAAATAGGATAGGGGATTAGTTATGAGATATTCTTACAGAGTTACTAAATATCAAAATATCGATGGTGAAATTTATTCACTTCCAGATGAATGGACTAGTTTTTTTGATGTTGGTGATAAAGTTGATATTGATGAATATGAGAAAGTAGAAAATCAATATATTGATTTTATAGTGAATGCTTCTTTATTTTTCTCTGTCGATAATTTTCAACTTAAAGATGTTGAGTTAAATGGTGGTGTTCATTATTCAAATGAACAAGAAGTTAGTGTTGAATCAGTTAAGAATGTTGTAAAAAGTATATTAAGGGAAGATGTCTGGTGTAAATTAGTGAGTGATGATATTGAATTCCATTTTGGGTATGATTTTTATATGTATTTTTTATCAAATAAAAATCCTGACTGTTTTCTTAAAGAGCTAAATTCACCACTAACAGTGCAAGTATACAACTCACCATATTCATAAGTTTGATGCCGGAAGAGATCTGACGATCCTTCCGGCTTTTTATTTTTATCTGTTTGTATTATTACGCCAGCATATTTTCCACCTCTGCCCGAATGGTTATTTTACCGGGCAGCACGTTAATCCTTAATGGCTGGCCGAGCAACCCGCTCAGGGTGAGCCAGTCGCCTGCCAGTGTCAGTTCGCCGTTGTCACTCATCCAGTCTGCGCCTTCCGTCTCGCTACCACCCAGTTCAGCCATCCGTATCGCGATATCGGTATCTTCATCCAGCCGTGTCAGTAGCAGCCCGTTCGGTAAAGCTGAATACGGAACAGGGTATTTGCGGTAAAGCCTGCCAGCGCCAGTTCATCGCCCGTTAACGTCAGCTCCGGCAGGTTGCCGTGGTGGAAAGCGTATCTGATGCTCATCGCGCACTCTCCATGTTCAACCCGCCGGGAAAGCGGTTGAGCCAGCTTGCGGCGGCTCGTTCATCAAACGGGGCTATGCTGAGGGCTTGCAGGTGCGGCGCTGGGAATATGACGGCGTGCGCGAGTCACCGTCGAAAGTGGTGTACGAAGACGGCAGCGAGACGCGGTTTGGTTACGATGTGGAAGGTAACCTGACGGCAGTGATGGATGCGTTGGGTCAGCGTTACCAGTTCCGCTGCGCGTTCGATAATCTGCTGGAAGCGACGGACCCGCTGGGGCGACGGTGCGCGTCCACTACAATGCGGAAGCGGAGTTCGCCGGGGTGGCAAATAATTAGAGGCGCGACGTACGATACTGAAAAAATGAAAGAGATCAATCTGTACCGTTACTTATCCTCGTTTTTAATAATTACGTCCTTAATCCTTATTATATCTATTTATGATCTAATTTAATTATTAGCAGCGTAAATAAAAATACTGAATATGTTATTCAGTATTTTTATTGTATTCGCGTAAGGATTTTATTCTATTGTTTCTACGCCACTGCTATGTAGTTTATTCATTTTTTTAAATTAATGTAAAGCAATAAGGTTTTTTGTATATGATGAATAATGAATTAGTTTTATCGCTAATATTAAGTGAGTTAATTCAATATCGGCGTAGATTTACCCAGTCGACGAAATCAATTAGTGAAGAAGAATCTCAGGTGACTCTGGTTCAATTACCCAGGATTCGAGCATTTGTTGAAGAGGGGCGTCAAATTGAACTTATTCTGCCTGCGTTTCCAGTTAAATCTCCGAACCCTTATAAAGTGCTGGGTAGAGTACCGGATATGGCGGAACGTTTGTCCCTGATCTTTCTGAATTCACTATGTCAGCGCATTCAGCTTTATTACCCGGCAGGCGCGCACATCCGTATTTGCTCGGATGGACATGTATTCGGTGACCTGATTGGGACTAGTGACGAAACGATTAACACCTATCAGGATGAGATTGAAAATTTACTGCATGAGTTGGGGGCTATTCATCTCAGTGTCTTTAATCTTAAGGACGTAGAGAATATGGCGCCACTCACTGCTGACTATGATCATCTTCGCCAGCAGTTGGTTGAGGATTACGCCGAGTCAGAAGAGGAGATCAAGGCGCAGCTCATGCAGAGCGAAGAAGGCTTGCAGCTTTATCGTTCAATAACCCGCTTTCTCTATGAGGATAGCCTGCGGCCTGACTATACCGGCTCTAATGCGGCCTTACAGAAGGATGCCAAAAAGCGCGCGTGTGGCGTTATTCAACGCAGCTGGGCGTGGGGCAACCTGCTTGCTGAACAATTCCCAGATGCCATCCGATTATCTATTCACCCTCAGCCTTCGGACAGCCTGAAGCTGGGTATTCATATGATGCCGACTAAGGACGATTGGTTGACGCCCTGGCATGGTGTGGCCGCCAATGTTAATGGGCAGTTTGTGCTGATGAAGAATGCAGATGCACAGCAGTTGGACGGTGAGGTTGTGGAGATCCGCGGTACGCCTAGCCATTACTTAGTTAAACAGCCTGATATGGCGTAAGCGTACTGTCCTCGTCTTATCGTTCACTGAGACACGCTCGCTATTTGGTTGAGTAGGGGAACGATGTCACGCTGTTTAGCGGCGCATTGTTCCGTGAGCAGGCGGAGGCCGCTGGAGTCGGGTTATCCTTGTGTCACTTGAATGATTTTATGTCGCAGTTTCATCGTAGTAACGTGCTGAAATTGGTCACGCGTTATGGGGTGAAACCGTGCCCCATAACGCTATTGCGGATCATGTTTTTAAAATAGAATACGCGCACGGATGTTCTATCGCAGGGTTGCAGTAAATGAAGCTATTTTTGGCCGTGATTTTTTCATTATTGATGATTCCCCAGACCGGTTTTTCGGCAACCAAAACGGATGCGCTGACGATGCTGAAGCATTTAGATGTGACTACTTTCCGCAGTTCTTTTGGGCCGAAGCATTTCCCTAAGGGAACGCTGCTGAAGGATACCGGTGACTATGTGTTTAGCTAGGAAAAAGACTGGGCAGACGCAGCGCGAAAAGATGGCAGTTGGACGTATTCACTGCGTATTATCTCGGAAAATGAAAAAGAGATCATTGCCTGTTTCGTGGATGATGCTCACATTGGGAGTTACTTTTCAAGGAAGCCTTTCCTGATAAAGAAAACGAAAAATACTCAGGCGTATTCCGTGATCGAGCCTGATCACGATGTAGAAGGATGTGAGCTCAATCCCAAGGATCAATAATCCTGATTTCGGTAAATGAACAACGTTATCCGAACGTTGCTAAAAATAAGGAGCTGCTATAAGCCGCTCCTTTGTTGTTTCTATACCCGTTATACTTCAAGTTGCATGTGCGTCGGCTGCGTTCAGTCACCCGAATCACTTACTTGAGTAAGCTCATCGGGATTCCTTCCCTTACCGCCTTCCTGAAACTCGAATTATTTAGGGTATATATTTTTATTTTACAGCGCCTTATCGGTCAGCAAGGCAACCTTGCTGGCTGTTGAGACACGCTCAAGGTATGCGTGAACGTTAGGGCCAAACTGCACGCCTTTCACGATCGTGAGCGACAGTAAGATTGGGAACAGAATAAAATCGGTGGTGGAAATGGCGCTGACGTTTGCCAAACGCGGCTCCAGCGCGTCGAGTTTCTGCTCCACTTCCGCAATCAGCTCCGGCGTTTTTGCTATTAGTGCATCCAGATCGCCGAAGGCTTTCTCTTCACGCAGAATGTAGGCATGACGCGCCTCTGGCGTGGAAAGTTCTTTGAAGTCGGCTTTTGTGAAGCGAGGGATCGCAAGGTTAAACACCGCGCTGGAAACGGATTTACACCAGGCTTCAATCTCAGCATCAACCGGCTTGTCGGCGATTAATGGCGCTTGTTTGCTGTCGACATAGTGGACGATATCCATGCTTTCCGGCATGAAACTGCCATCTTCTTTCTGCAAGATAGGCACCACTTTGCGGCCCACCATGCGCGTTGGCGTGTCGATGTCGCCTTCCATAATGACGGATTGCTCAACAGGCAGATTTTTCAGACCAAAAATCATTCTGGCTCTGACACAGAATGGGCAGTGTTCGTAAATGAAAAGTTTCATGCATCGCCTCGTAAGATTTTGAAAAAAGGCAGCAAAAATTTGCCGGCTCGGTCATGACAAGTCATGCCATCAGAGTAATACCTGATACGGTCGGCGGTAAAGTGAATGTGCCTGACGATGGTGATAACAGGGAAAAGAAGGGCGCGGTGTGGAGCCGCCTTATCCTCGCCGGATTACGGTATGATGCAGTGAAACCCCTTTTGCTGAAGAGAAATCATGGATCGCCTGAGCGCGCTGGAAACTTTTATCTGCGTTTTTGAAACGGGTTCGTTTTCCGCTGCGTCTCGCAGGCTCGGTATTGGGCAGCCTGCGGTTTCCAAAGCGATTATGCAGCTTGAAAATCAGCTGGCAACGCCGCTGCTGCTCCGTTCTACCCGAGGGCTGACACCGACAGAAGCTGGGCAGAATTTTTATGAGCAAATCTCCCCCGCGTTAAAGGTACTGAGGGATGCCCAAGAGCATGTGGTTAGCGGGAGCGCTGCGCTGTCTGGGCGGCTACGCATCTGCGCGCCCGTCACCTTTGCCAGACTGCACATTATGCCGCGACTCTATGAATTCATGGCAGAACATCCGCAACTGAATATTGATGTCATTCTGGACGATCGTCCGATCGATCTGATTGCTGAAGGAATTGATGTGGCACTGCGTTTGGGTGAAATGAAGGATTCAAGCCTGATCGCCCAGCGGTTGGCCTCGTGTTCCATGCGGCTCTTAGCGACACCCGATTATTTTGCCGTTCATGGCATGCCAGCTTCTCCTGATGCACTGGCTGCGCATCCTGCCGTCATTTATTTGCAGGGAGAGAGAACCGATCGCTGGATTTTTTCTCGGGATGGAACACAGACCACGGTATTCCCCAATGGGCGTATCCGTGTTTCTGCGGCGGAAGGCGTGCGTGCTGCGGTGCTATCCGGCGTAGGGTTGGCCGTCGCTTCCGAATGGATGTTTGCACCAGAACTGGAGAGCGGACAGGCCGTCACCGCGCTGGATTCATGGTCGCTGGGTAAGATGGACCTGTGGGCTGTCTATCCCGGAGGCCGCATGACATCAGCTCGCGCTAGAATTTTTACCGATTTCGTTCAGCGTCTTTTCTCCTGATTCATTCCTACTCGGAATAGCTGATATCCATTTTACCTCTCTACTGGGAATGAGTACGACGTCTTATGCTCTACTCATTGCTTGCCGATTTCCGGCAGGAAACACACAGACAGGTATGATGATGAGCACATTATCCAGTGAAGCCGATGTCAGAACGCAGCAGGTTCCCAGCAAAGTATTGATTTTCTCGATGGCCGCAGCCAGCGGTATTTCTGTTGCCAATATCTATTACAACCAACCGATGCTAGGCGTGATCGGCGAAAGTTTTACGTCAAGCGGGGTGGTTTCTCTGATCCCAACCGTGACGCAGTTGGGCTACGCCTTGGGACTGCTACTGCTGGTTCCGCTCGGTGATAAGTTCGATCGGCGTCGGCTGATCGTGTGGCAATTTTTGCTGCTGGCGTTGGCCTCTGCGTTTGCTGCATTGTCGACATCGGCTTTTGCCTTGTTAAGTGCCTCATTGCTTATTGGCTTTGGTGCCACCGCCGCACAGCAGATTGTTCCGGCTGCGGCGGCACTTGCCGATGCGAAGCAGCGCGGCGCGATTGTCGGAACGGTGATGAGTGGATTGCTCAGTGGCATCCTGCTTAGCCGTACGATTGCGGGCCTGGTGGCGGAAAGCGCAGGCTGGCGGGAGATGTTCTGGCTGAGCGTGCCGCTGGCGCTGGCGGGCGCGTGGGCAATGGGAAGAATGTTACCAGCTTCACTATCGAACCAAACCGTTCGTTACCGTGAGCTGATGCGTTCACTGGTAACGCTGTGGCAGGGGGAGCGTGCATTGCGTAAAGCCACACTGATTCAGGCGCTGCTGTTTGCATCGTTCAGCGCGTTCTGGAGCGTGCTTGCTCTGTATCTGGAAAGTGGACGCTTTCACATGGGCGCTGCCGCTGCGGGTCTGTTCGGCGTGATTGGTGTCGTGGGCATTTTTGCGGCTCCACTAGCTGGAAGACTGGCCGATAGAGCCGGCAGTCGCCCGGTTGTGATTGCCGGATCGCTGTTAACGCTGCTCTCATGGGGAATATTCATCGGTTTCGATTCCATCATTGGCCTGATTATCGGCGTTGTCCTGCTCGATCTCGGCGTGCAAAGTGCGTTAATTGCCAATCAACATGTGATTTATGGACTCGGTGAAGCCGCCAGAGGCCGGATCAATACCGTATTCATGGGCGGCATGTTTCTGGGGGGCGCAGCGGGGTCTTCGGTTGCGATGGCCGCATGGCATCAGGGAGGATGGTTGATGGTTGGGGGGCTTGCCAGCGTTCTGGCCATCGTGGCGCTGCTGGCTGCGATGATGAACCCCCAAAAAGCCTAATTGCTATCGGGGAAAGCAGGTTGAAATAGCCAGATATGGCGGCTAGTAAGTATCGCCAATGTTGTTTTACAACCGGTAGATTAACCTTACTTGCCGATGACAATACTATACATTTGGCTTGCTATAGTCCTTGCATCCCTTGTCAGTACCTCACATCTCTGTGAGTGTTGTGTAGTTAACCATCCCTGTCATTAGAATGACCTTACCCGCCTCGTGCGGGTTTTTTTTGCCTGATTTTCAGCGAGCTGGATTGGTGCTGAGTGTGCTTATTCTGTCTCGCTCTTGATTGAACTGTCGGGAACGGTTTTGGTAACGACTCGGTTTCTGCCTTCATGCTTAGCCTGATAAAGGGCATCATCCGCGATTTTCAAAACGCTATCGATCTGCTCCTCTCCCGGAATAAAACAGGTGACGCCTAATGAAATTGTGATGTTTTCAGGAATGGGCAGCGGCATTTTTTCGACTTTTTTACGCAGCCGTTCGGCAATTTCGGCGGCTTGCTCTATGTCCGTATCGGGCAAGAGCGCGAGGAACTCCTCCCCTCCGGTACGGCCGATCAGATCGGATTCGCGTGAACCCTGTTTTATGTTTTTAGCCAGTATCCTGATGACATCGTCGCCAACATTGTGCCCATAGGTATCATTCATGTGTTTGAAGTGGTCGATATCAATCACGATAGCGGCAACCTGATGACTCTTCGACAGAATGAGTTCGATGTTTTCATAGATACCACGGCGGTTGAGTAACCCGGTGAGCGGATCGGTGTGGGCTTGCAAACTCAGTTTGCCAATTCGTTTGTGTAGCAGCAGAGTACCGAAAAGAATGACGCGTTTTAGTTGGTCAACCTCAAAATACCAGGAGGGGACTTTCTTAATTTTTTCAATGACGTCAGATTCCTCCATTTTACTGGCAGAAACGGCCAGTAAGCGCAGAGGGTTGGCAATAGAGAAAGCGAGTAGGGTGAGAGCAATAAGCGTTAATATCATCACTGGCGCACCTTCATATAAGACGGAGCGCATCACGCTGTCGAGCAAATCGATAACGGTTTGAGAAGGGTGCAAGGTAATGATGATCCAGCCGGATGAATTGACCGTATCAAAACCCGCCAGAGACGGCATGCCCTGCATATCGGGCATGGCGGCGGTGCCACTCTTCTTGTCCCGAAACACTTCTTTGATTCTTTCGTCGCTGACGGGCTTACCGACCCACTGCTTATCCTGATGGTAGAGAACAACCCCATTTTTATCGATCACGTAAACGCTGGAGTAATCGTTATAGAAATGGGTATTCATGAATTCGTTTAAGACGCTTTCACTCTTTAAATAAATCGTCCCGCCGATGTAACCGAGATAATTCCCCTGTTTGTCTTTTATCGGGGAAGACACCAGTACGATTAAATTCCCTGTCATAGAGACATAAGGCTGGCTGATTAACGGTTTCTGTTCCTCCAACGCCAGCTTGCTAGCCTCTGAAGTCAGTGTATTTCCTTTCAGGTTCAGCGAGGTTGGATAAACCGCTTGTATCTTATTCTGGGTATCCGCAATGAAAATAGAATTGAAACTTTGGCTCATGCGGTATGTCTGTTCACTTTTCTCCAGTAGCGCGGCATCGTCACTAAAACTCTCGGCGACTGATGTCGCGCTGTAAGCCAGCTCCTGCTGTGCCGAAGATAAAAAACTTTCTGTGGTAGCCGCTAATTTGGACGAATAGTTAAGGTTTGAACTCAGTATCTGATCGGTAATGAGTTTCTTCTGTACGTTATAAACGGCCACATAGGCGTTGGTCAGCGTGATGATCATGCTGACAATAGCGAGCGATAAAATGAGTGAACGTAAATTGATTGGGAACCGTTTTCTTATTTTCATGGTGGCCGCACCTACTTTCCGCTAGGTAAGCAAAATTAATCTTTATTGTTGTTATGTAACACAGGCTGAACATCTCTTACGGCCGTTAAATAAACCCCGCTATTCAAAGTTATAGACGCTAATTGGGCTATCTGGCAACGTTTCAACTTAATGGAGGGAATGCACGATCTCCAGCGTACCGTTTATGATGAACTGCACGCCCATGCAAACCAGCAGGAATCCCATCAGCCGTGAAATGGCTTCAATACCGCTTTTCCCGATCAGCCGCATAATCAGGCCAGAACTTTTCAGGCTGAGCCAGACGATCAAGCTGATCAACATAAACGTGAGTACGGGGGCAACGGTAATCACCCATGGCGTGATATCGACGCCGCTCTTGATTTGTGAGGCAGAACTGATGATGAGGGCAATAGTTCCTGGCCCCGCGGTGCTTGGCATCGCCAGTGGAACGAAGGCGATATTGACGTCATTGGCAGAGAAACTGTCGTTAATTTCTTCTTTTTTGCTTTTGACTTCAGGTGCATGTTCTGGCTTTTGCTGAGGAAAAAGCATGCGAAAACCGATAAATGCCACGATGAGTCCACCGGCAATGCGCAACCCAGGAATGGAAATTCCGAAGGTATTCATCACGACCTGACCCGCGTAGTACGCGACGGTCATAATGATGAAAACGTAGATCGAGGCCTGAAAGATCTGACGATTTCGTTCCCCCTGGCTCATGTTGCCGGACATCGCTAAAAATACCGCTACCGTTGTCAGTGGGTTCGCGAGTGGCAGGATTAACACCAGACCAAGACCAATGGTTTGAATCAATTCCAGCATTCTACGTTCCTTTTAGTGGGGCGCTTTCGTCAGTTCAGAAAAATGGTCAATGATGACCTGTTGCTATGGTGTCTGATGCAGCTTACGCCAGCTCATCCTCCGCTAATTTTTTGAAACGATAGAGCGTTTTCGTCAGCATATCGCGGGAAAACATATCAAACATTTGGCCGATCTTTTTCCCAATCAAGCCCCCCGGTGGATTGTAGCGAATCGTCAGCGTTACGGTTGTACCCGCTTCCGATGTGGCAGGTTGAAAAGAAAGCCTGCCTTCATTGGGAACCCGAGCCCCTGCCAGCGAACGCCAGTGGATATACTCCCCCGGTTTTTCATCAATAATACGAGCCTGCCACTCAATGAGCGCGCCAATCGGCGTGTTAATCCGCCAGTTGGAATCGGTATAGTTCAGTATCTCGATACTGGCGAAATGGCCCATCAGGATCGGCAATGTTTCCGGTTTGCGCCAGAGATCAAACAAGCGTTCTGCCGGGCGATTGATCGTAATGCTGCTGCTGATTTTATTGGCATAACTGCCGTTTTTCGCTGCGGTTCTTTTTAAGAAAGAGGGAAACACCCGTCATCCTCCCTAATGGATTATTACCCCTTTATGGGCATATGCACGCCATTCTGACCGATCTCGACCAACGAAGCAAAGCGGAGACGGTGGCGGTAGTGTTGGCGCAGGCTATCACAGCAATCGTCAGAATTTTTCCACGCCTAATGTTGCGTTAATGTTCATTCGGTACTGTAAGTATCAGACAGAAGCCGAATGACGCGCCGCAAAACACCAGGGTTTTTACATAACGATAATAGCAGTACCCCGCCCACTATTTTTAGTGGGCTTTTTTTTATTTATCTTTCCTGTCTAGATATTTTATTTCCATGTGAATTGATATTTATCAATTTATCGCTAATGGGTTTATACCTATTAAGATGTAAAAGATGTTTATCCCTATATTCTGTTTTGTAAATAGCACATTGATTGTGAGGTGATTATACTTTATAAATATGTCGTGATACGTTTATAGCTAGCTTTTATGCTGGTAGGAATAAATATGAGTAACCCATTTGTTGCTAAGTGGAGTCGCAATGGCAACCTGCTTTGCCACGGCCACTGGTTAATATCTTATAAAGAAAAAGAGCTCACGTTACCGGAAAAATATAAAGAAAATCATATGGGAACGATGGGGATTTACTCTATCATCGATCCTGATGATGAAATGTACCGGGACGGGTTAGATGAGGATGATTGGATTCTGGAAAATATCGACTGGCTGGCCGATAGCTTTGAAGAAAATAATATCCCTATCGAAGAGTGCTATTTTAGATATTTCTTTCAGGCTATAAATAAGCAGGACTGGCGATGCACCAGTTGCGCTGGCTGTATGTAAATTGTCCCATCACTATTAATGACTCTTATTCCCTCTGTATCCCTGCCGACCGACAATCTATTAGGGTAGTGCTATTTTCTCTCTGACTATTCGGCGGCGTTTTATTCGCTCTTCTTCGGTTTTCATCCCTTTTTCATCTTCTTTGCTATGCGCTTCGCATACCATGCAGCGGGACGTCTTTTTCGGGGAAAAGTGTTACCCTGAGCCAACAATCCTTGATTAAGATGAGGCGGCAATGACGGAAGCTGACATTCTGCGGTTAAGTGCTTTGGTGGGTGAAAAATTGAAGGCGCGTGGTGCCACGTTGACGTGTGCAGAATCCTGCACCGGAGGCTGGTTGGCTAAGTCTATTACCGATATCGCAGGTAGTTCTGGCTGGTTTGACTACGGCTTTGTGACATACAGCAATCTGGCCAAGCAGCGTCTGGTGAATGTGAACGCAGAAACACTGGAACGGCATGGGGCGGTGAGTGAAGCTGTCGTTAATGAGATGGCCGCAGGGGCTTTACAGGCTGCTGATGCCAATTTTGCCATATCGGTAAGCGGCGTCGCTGGGCCAGACGGGGGGACCGAAGAAAAGCCTGTCGGCACGGTGTGGTTTGGCTTCACAGACAAACAGGGTGGGGCATTCGCCCGGACAATGCGGTTCAGCGGAGACAGAAACGCGGTGCGTCTGCAATCGGTCCATTTTGCGCTACAAACGTTGCTCGATACGTTTCTGAAAAAATAACCTTGATGCTGTATGTGTATACAGTATAATGTCAGTAATTATTCGGCAATTCATGATTAAGCAGCCGCGTAGAGACAGCAGTGCTACGCCGCATGACAGGAGCAGAAATGGCTATTGATGAGAACAAACAAAAGGCACTTGCGGCAGCACTGGGCCAAATCGAAAAGCAATTTGGTAAAGGTTCTATCATGCGGTTGGGCGAGGATCGCTCAATGGATGTTGAAACCATTTCTACTGGTTCTTTGTCCCTTGATATTGCTCTGGGCGCTGGTGGTTTACCGATGGGGCGTATCGTTGAGATTTATGGCCCGGAATCTTCCGGTAAAACAACGCTGACCTTACAGGTTATTGCTGCCGCTCAGCGCGAAGGCAAAACGTGTGCGTTTATCGATGCTGAGCATGCGCTGGACCCGATTTATGCGAAAAAGCTTGGCGTAGATATCGATAACTTGCTGTGTTCTCAGCCGGATACCGGCGAGCAAGCGTTGGAGATCTGTGATGCGCTAACGCGCTCTGGCGCTGTTGACGTTATCATCGTCGACTCCGTTGCAGCATTGACGCCGAAAGCCGAAATTGAAGGCGAAATCGGCGACTCCCACATGGGGCTGGCTGCACGTATGATGAGCCAGGCGATGCGTAAATTGGCGGGTAACCTGAAGCAAGCCAATACGCTGCTGATCTTCATTAACCAGATTCGTATGAAAATCGGTGTGATGTTCGGTAACCCTGAAACCACTACCGGTGGTAACGCACTGAAGTTTTACGCCTCTGTTCGTCTGGATATTCGTCGTACTGGCGCTATCAAAGAAGGCGAAGAAGTTGTCGGCAGCGAAACCCGCGTGAAAGTGGTGAAGAATAAAGTAGCAGCACCGTTTAAACAGGCTGAATTCCAAATTCTGTACGGCGAAGGCATCAATATCCACGGTGAGCTGGTTGACCTGGGTGTGAAACACAAACTGATCGAAAAAGCCGGTGCTTGGTATAGCTACAACGGCGATAAGATCGGTCAGGGTAAAGCCAATGCCTGCAATTTCCTGAAAGAGAACCCGACGATTGCCGCTGAACTGGATAAGAAATTGCGTGAAATGCTGCTGCATAAAGGCAATGAACTGACGCCTGCCGCTGCCAGTAATAGCCGTGACGAAGATGAATTCGCTGGTGAAGGCAACGAAGAGTTTTAATGGTGGCTGAATTATCGCCGACAGATCACTTCAGCGGGTAGATGGATGAATAAACCATTACGCTATGCGATGAATGTGCTTTCTGTTCGCGATTATAGTGAAACCGAAATACGCCGCAAATGTGCGGCGTATTTATATAAGTCAGAAAGCGAAAAAGCAGAAGATGAAGCAAATGAAGCCACAGCCACAGCTGCTGCAGAAGATGTGGAAGCGGCTATTGCGTACTGCAAGGAACATGGTTGGCTGGATGACGAGCGGTATGCTCGCCGCTATATCAGCAGCCGGAGCCGCAAAGGCTATGGTGCCCAGCGGATCAAAATGGAGCTAAGCCAGAAAGGAATCGATAAAACAACGTTAGCCACAGCATTAAACGAGAGTGATATCGATTGGTGTGCGCTGGCGAAATCGGTTGTGGAACGAAAATTCGGGCATCCTCTGTCCGATGAATGGAAAGACAAAGTCAAACATCAGCGATATCTGCTCTATCGTGGCTTCTTTCATGAAGAAATCCAGTCAATTTATACGAATTTTTCAGATTGAACGCACACGGGATTTTACTTCCCATCGAAGAAAATTTATCTTATTCCCACTTTTTGTTCGTGAGTTGCTCGGTAACGTCAGCATGCTGGACTAACCTTGCCCGCGATCTGTTCTTCTAGCTTGATTCCAGGACAATTATGAGCAAGAGCACCGCTGAGATCCGTCAAGCGTTTCTCGATTTTTTCCACAGTAAGGGACACCAGGTTGTTGATAGCAGCTCTCTGGTGCCGAACAACGATCCGACATTGTTATTCACCAATGCGGGTATGAACCAGTTCAAAGATGTGTTCCTCGGTCTGGATAAACGTAGCTATGTCCGAGCGACGACCTCGCAGCGCTGCGTACGTGCCGGTGGTAAACATAATGACCTGGAAAACGTAGGTTATACCGCACGCCACCACACCTTCTTTGAAATGCTGGGTAACTTCAGCTTCGGTGACTACTTCAAGCATGATGCGATTCGCTATGCGTGGGAATTGCTGACGTCTCCACAGTGGTTCAATCTGCCGAAAGAAAAACTGTGGGTAACGGTATACGCAACAGATGATGAAGCCTACGACATTTGGGCTGATGAAGTTGGCGTACCGCGCGAAAGAATTATTCGTATTGGTGATAACAAAGGCGGACCTTACGCCTCTGATAATTTCTGGCAGATGGGCGAAACGGGGCCGTGTGGTCCATGTACCGAGATTTTCTACGATCACGGTGAGCACATCGCAGGTGGTCCGCCGGGAAGCCCTGATGAAGACGGCGATCGTTATATCGAAATCTGGAACCTGGTGTTCATGCAGTTCAACCGTCAGGTTGACGGCACAATGTTGCCACTGCCAAAACCTTCCGTCGATACTGGCATGGGGTTAGAGCGCGTTTCTGCTGTCTTGCAGCACGTCAATTCAAACTATGACATTGATTTGTTCAAAACGCTGATTGATGCGGTAGCGAAAGCCGTCGGAACGACGGATTTAACCAATAAATCGCTGCGTGTTATCGCCGACCATATCCGCTCTTGTGCGTTCCTGATTGCCGATGGCGTGATGCCATCTAATGAAAACCGTGGTTATGTTCTGCGCCGTATTATCCGCCGCGCTGCGCGCCACGGTAATATGCTGGGCGCTACGGATGCTTTCTTCTACAAACTGGTTGCGCCGCTGATTCACGTCATGGGGCCAGCGGCTGAAGAATTGAAAAAACAGCAGTCTGTGGTTGAGCAGGCGCTGAAGACGGAAGAAGAGCAGTTTGCCCGCACGCTGGAACGCGGCTTGTCTCTGCTGGACGAAGAAATTAAAAACCTGAAAGGGGATACTCTTGATGGTGAAACGGCCTTCCGCCTGTATGACACCTATGGTTTCCCTGTCGACCTCACTGCCGATGTGTGCCGCGAGCGCGGCCTGAAAGTCGATGAAGAAGGTTTTGAAGCTGCGATGACGGCTCAGCGCCAGCGCGCACGCGAAGCCAGCGGATTTGGCGTAGATTACAACAGCCTCATCCGTGTAGATGAAAACACACCGTTCTGCGGCTATGAAAGAACGCAGCAGCAAGCGAAGGTTATTGCGATTTATCACAATGGAAACGCGGTTGATCAGATTGCGGCAGGTGATGAAGCGGTTGTGATTCTGAACGAAACGCCATTCTATGGTGAATCCGGTGGTCAGGTTGGTGACCAGGGTGAACTGAAAAATGCGGGTGTTAGCTTTACCGTTCAGGATACCCAGAAATACGGTCAGGCAATTGGTCACGTCGGTAAACTGACTCAGGGTACGCTGCGTGTTAACGACAGTGTCGATGCAAACGTTGATAACCAACGCCGTGATCGCATTCGTCTGAACCACTCTGCGACGCACCTGCTACATGCCGCGCTGCGTCAGGTTCTGGGCGATCACGTCGCGCAGAAAGGCTCTCTGGTTAACGATAGCTATCTGCGTTTTGACTTCTCACATACGGAAGCGATGAAACCTGAGCAGATTCGTCAGGTTGAAGATATCGTTAACGCGCAAATCCGCCGTAACCTTACCGTGCAAACGGATGTCATGGCGCTGGATGATGCGAGAGCGAAGGGCGCAATGGCGCTGTTCGGCGAGAAGTACGACGACCATGTCCGTGTTCTGACGATGGGTGATTTCTCCATTGAACTGTGTGGCGGCACGCACGCAAGTCGTACCGGTGATATTGGCCTGTTCCAGATCATTTCTGAATCAGGCACTGCTGCCGGCGTGCGTCGTATTGAAGCGACCACGGGTGAGAATGCGCTGTCTGCGCTGCACCGCCAAAGTGATGTTTTGCAAGACATCGCGCAACTGCTTAAAGGAGATAGTCACAACCTGACGGATAAGGTACGCTCTGTTCTGGATCGTGCCCGCGCGTTGGAGAAAGAGCTTCAGCAGTTGAAGGCTCAGCAAGCGGCGCAGGAAAGCTCGTCGCTGTCTGGCAAAGCAAAAGAGGTTAACGGTGTGAAGTTGTTGGTTACGCAACTGGACAACGTGGATCCTAAACTGCTGCGCACGATGGTTGATGACCTGAAGAATCAGCTTGGATCTGCTGTTATCGTTCTTGGAACGGCGGCAGAAGGGCGGGTTAGCTTGATTTCTGGTGTAACGAAAGATCTGACTGACCGCGTAAAAGCCGGTGAACTTATTGGGTTTGTTGCCCAGCAGGTTGGCGGTAAAGGCGGTGGTCGCCCAGATATGGCTCAGGCTGGTGGTTCAGACGTGTCTTCACTGCCTGCTGCGCTGGCAAGCGTTGAATCTTGGGTTGCTGCTAAGCTGTAAAACGACAGATAACGTTTTATTCGCGTTATCCGACAAAACGCCATAACTTTCTGGTTGTGGCGTTTTTGTCTGCGGAAAAGGATCCGGCAAGCAGGATAGAAAGTGTGTTACCTTCAGATATTCTGAAGCTTTACATGCTCAGTTCTGTTGTTGTGATAACAAAAGCACAAGCTACTGATATCGACTAAACTAACAAGTAGTGACAAACCGGAGTGTGATGGTGTGGTTATACCATCGTCTAGGTTTACGTTTTCACAGCACATGATGGATAATGGCGGGGAGACAGAGAGACCCGACTCTTTATAATCTTTCAAGGAGCAAAGAATGCTTATTTTGACTCGTCGAGTTGGCGAAACCCTCATGATCGGCGATGAGGTAACGGTTACCGTATTAGGAGTGAAAGGCAACCAGGTGCGTATTGGTGTTAATGCACCTAAAGAGGTTTCTGTCCACCGTGAAGAGATCTATCAGCGTATTCAGGCCGAAAAATCTCAACCAACGTCATATTGATTGACAATGCGTCTCGTGTTCGCGGGACGCAATTGTTATTTCCGGTTTTTCCCCCACACATTTATCGATATATCTATTTTTACTGTGCGCTTCCTTTGGCAAGGTAACCGCCTGTTTTACTGTCGATAAAATAGACTTTTTGTTGTGAAAGTGTGCGTCTTGGATGCGAATTGTTCAAACGAACACAAGGTGGGAAAAATTGTTTGACTTATAAGTCTGGGAAAGTAATATGTGCGCCACGCAGTACCGGTGAGCACTAACAAGAAGTTCTTAGTAGCAAATCAGGTAATGTAAGGTGAGGTGGCCGAGAGGCTGAAGGCGCTCCCCTGCTAAGGGAGTATGCGGTCAAAAGCTGCATCGAGGGTTCGAATCCCTCCCTCACCGCCATTTAATATGCATCCGTAGCTCAGCTGGATAGAGTACTCGGCTACGAACCGAGCGGTCGGAGGTTCGAATCCTCCCGGATGCACCATTAAATACTGCCTTTGCAAGGCAAGTAGTGTTAGTGAAAGCAAGTTTTGTCGCAGATGAAGAATTATCAATGCATCCGTAGCTCAGCTGGATAGAGTACTCGGCTACGAACCGAGCGGTCGGAGGTTCGAATCCTCCCGGATGCACCATATTTCGATATGGATAAGGTTGTTATCTTGTTCTTATAATCAGCCTACGCGGCCTATAAGTACAAGGGAGGAAAACGTTGCTTTAGCAACGGCCCGAAGGGCGAGGCGAAGCCGAGTAATCCTCCCGGATGCACCATTCTTACGTATCTCGTTTAATTGCTCACCCCTTTATTTCTGCACCACACTCTGCATCCGTAGCTCAGCTGGATAGAGTACTCGGCTACGAACCGAGCGGTCGGAGGTTCGAATCCTCCCGGATGCACCATATTTCCATGTAAATAAAACTCTTACCTTAGTGTTAATCGATAAGCGTAGAGTAATCTTGCTTTAGCAACGTCCTGAAGTACTCAGCAAGCCAGATAATTTTCTCCGATGTACCATTTCTGTTTTATCAACTGCCCTCTACCATACTTTTAGCGCTACAGCGGTACAGGCTCCTATTCTGCTGATATCAGAACGATATTTTTCTCATCACTCCCGTGTATTAATTCTTACCTCTCCCCTGCCTATGTATTGAGATTACGCTGAAGCGTAAATGAAGGCTGCCTACTACTATGGAGGTAATAACCTGTTTTTTATAAGGTTATTGAATAAGCGACAACGTTTTCACTTTACGATAAAGTAAGCTCTCTTTTCAGTGCTCATGGAGTCATGATGTACGATCGCTATCAAGGGCTGATCTTTGATATGGATGGCACCCTGCTTGATACTGAACCAACGCACCATAAAGCGTGGGATCAGGTTCTTGCCCGATATGGTATGAAATATGATGCCAGTGCCATGACAGCATTGAACGGCTCGCCCACCTGGCGCATTGCACAGCGTATTATCGACAGTCATCAGGTTGATATTAATGCTCACCAACTCGCGGCCGAAAAAACCGCTGTTGTTGAGGAAATGCTGCTGGATACCGTAAAACCACTGCCGCTGATTGATGTTGTTAAGCACTATCGCGGACGGCGTCCTATGGCAGTTGGCACGGGTAGCACGCATGGTATGGCTGATAGATTGCTAACGCATTTGGGGTTGCATGATTATTTTGATGCAATCGTTGGGGCTGATGATGTTATTCAGCATAAGCCTTTCCCCGATACCTTTCTGCGTTGCGCTGCATTGATTTCTGTCGCACCAGAACACTGTATTGTGTTTGAAGATGCAGACTACGGTATTGAAGCCGCTAAAAGCGCTAACATGGCCGTGGTTGACGTCCGTACATTGTGAGTGAGTTCTGGGCTGTTTTTTCTCTTTTCTGGAGTAGCCTGCTCAGTGCAACACTGCTGCCTGGCAGTTCGGAAGTGCTGCTGGTAACGTTATTGCTTGCTGACAGCGCAAAACCCTACCTGTTGGTTGCTGTGGCAACGGTAGGAAATACGCTGGGCGGGTTAACAAATATTTTTATAGGGCGCTTACTCCCTCAGCCAAAACAACAAGCTGGGTATACGGTGGCCATGCGCTGGTTACAGCGCTATGGCTGCGCTGCGCTGTTATTTAGCTGGGTACCGGTAGTAGGCGATTTATTGTGCGTGTTAGCGGGTTGGCTACGCATGCCCTGGGTGCAATCGGCGGTTTTCATCGGTATTGGAAAAGCGCTGCGGTATATCGTATTGGCAGGTATAACGTTACAGGGGATGGCGTGGTGGTCTTAACCAGATTGCAATGCGAACTGGTGAGTGCTGCTGAGTTTCAATTATGCTTACAACCATTACATTTTAACAACGGGAGGTCGATTTGATCCCGGACATTTCAGAAGCACTTTCTTGGCTGGAAAAACACCCACTGGCAGTGAAGGGTATTCAGCGTGGAATTGAACGCGAAACATTGCGCGTAACAGCAAACGGACATCTTGCTACAACAGGACACCCGGAAATATTGGGCTCGGCGTTGGCACACCCGTGGATCACGACAGACTTTGCTGAAGCGCTGTTGGAGTTCATTACGCCAGTCGACAAAGATGTCGATCACCTGCTGACGTTTCTGCGCGATATTCATCGTCACGTTTCCCGTAATCTGGGTGATGAGCGGATGTGGCCATTGAGCATGCCGTGCTTTATCGACAGCGAGCAAAATATCGAGCTGGCGCAGTATGGCTCATCAAATGTTGGGCGCTTCAAAACGCTTTATCGTGAAGGGCTGAAAAACCGCTATGGCGCGTTGATGCAGACTATTTCTGGCGTGCATTATAACTTCTCCCTTCCGCTGTCATTCTGGCAGGCGCGAGAGGGTGTCGCTGATGCAGAAAGCGGGAAAAAAGCCATTTCTGCGGGATACTTCAGGCTGATCCGCAACTATTACCGCTTTGGCTGGGTGATCCCTTATCTGTTCGGTGCTTCTCCGGCGATCTGTTCTTCTTTCCTAAAAGGGCGGGAAACCGCACTGCCGTTTGAGCGTACGGAAAAAGGCATGCTTTATCTGCCTTATGCAACCTCTCTCCGGCTTAGTGACTTAGGCTACACCAATAAATCACAGAGTAATCTGGGGATTACGTTTAACGATCTTGATACCTATGTCGCGGCGTTAAAGCGCGCGATAAAAACGCCGTCTGAGGAATATGCCCAGGTTGGTATGACGAAGGATGGTCGTTATCTACAATTGAATACGAACGTCTTGCAGATTGAGAATGAGCTCTATGCGCCGATTCGTCCGAAGCGTGTGACGCGTGCGGGTGAAACGCCATCTGATGCCTTGCTGCGTGGCGGAATCGAATATATCGAAGTGCGTTCACTGGATATCAACCCGTTCTCTCCGACCGGAGTGAGTGAAAGTCAGGTGCGTTTCCTAGATTTGTTCCTGATCTGGTGTGCGCTGGCAGATGCGCCTGAAATGAGTGCGGATGAGCTACTGTGTACGCGTAAAAACTGGAACCGAGTGATCCTGGAAGGGCGTAAACCTGGGCAAACGGTGGGGATGCGGTGTGAAACCATCCAGCAGCCGATTGCTGAGGTGGGGAAATCTCTGTTTGCGGATTTACGTCGCGTTGCGGAAGTGCTGGACGCTGAAAACAATCAACCGCACTATCAGCAGGTATGCGATGAACTGCTTGTTGGTTTTGACGATCCAGAAACGACGTTCTCTGGTCGACTATTAACGTTGATGAAGCAAGAAGGCAATGGTAGCGTGGGGCTGAATTTAGCGGAAGAATACCGCAAAATGCTCAGCAGTGAGCCGCTGCAGGTGTTGACGGAAGAACAATTGGCTGCTGCGAGCGAGAACTCCTGGCAGCGTCAACGTCAGATTGAGTCTGAAGATACGATGAATTTTGACGACTATCTGGCGACGCATTAAAAAGAAAAGGCCACAGAAACTGTGGCCAAATAAACATCTCTAATAGGGATGATAATAAATGCGCGTCTTTCAGTAAGTCAGACTCGCATAAAAAGGAAAAGTTCTCGGAAACGAGAAAAAATGAATTTTTTCTATGAGGAGGTGAAATTATGCCGTTACTAGACAGCTTTACCGTTGACCATACTCGTATGGCCGCACCCGCCGTTCGGGTCGCTAAAACCATGAAAACCCCTCATGGCGACAATATCACGGTATTTGACCTGCGTTTCTGTCGTCCGAACATCGAAGTCATGCCAGAGCGTGGCATCCATACGTTAGAGCACCTGTTTGCAGGCTTTATGCGCGATCATTTAAACGGTGATGGTGTTGAAATCATCGACATTTCTCCGATGGGATGCCGTACGGGTTTCTACATGAGCCTGATTGGTACGCCGGACGAGCAACGCGTTGCCAATTCCTGGAAAGCGGCGATGGCGGACGTCCTGAAAGTGACTGACCAGCGTAAAATCCCTGAGCTGAACGAATTTCAGTGTGGCACCTATGAGATGCACTCACTGAAGGAAGCGCAGGAGATTGCTCAGCACATCGTGGATCACGATATTGGTATCAACCAAAATGACGATCTGGCACTGCCGAAAGATAAATTGGCTGAGCTACATATCTAGTTTGTTGGATATGCGCAGATAAAAAAGAGAACCGAAAGTGGGTTCTCTTTTTTTGTGCTAGTGAACGCGTCAGACTGCGAGGAAGTGCTGTATAACTCGGCTGCCGAAGTAGGACAGCGTCAGCATCAGTGCGCCGATCAGGCTGAACCAGACGACGCGCCGTCCCCGCCATCCTTCATGGTAATGTCCCCAGAGCAGCAGAATATAGATGAACCAGGCAAACAGGGAGAACACGGCTTTGTGTAGGTTCTCTTTGTTATCGATCAGGTCATCCATATAAAACAAACCGGTACAGAGCGTTAGCGTGAGCAGGATGACGCCAATCTGCGTGATGTGAAACATCTTACGTTCAATGCCCATCAGCGGCGGCATGTCAGCGGCAAACCCCAGCTTTTTATTCTTGAGCAGATAATCAAGCCAGGCAAGCTGGAGCGCATAAAGTGCCGCAATCAGCAAGGTTGCATAAGAGAAAAGTGCCAGGCCGATATGGATCATCAAACCCGGTGACGCTTCCAGATGCGTAATAAATTCACTCGGCATGAAGCTGGCGAAGGCCAGATTGATCAGCGCAAAGGTGTAGACGATAGGAAGAATAAACCAGCCGCGATCGCGCGTGGCGACAAATGTCATCACCGTACAGATGATGAGGCTGACCAGCGAACCGATATTCAGCAAGCTAAGGTTTTGGCCGACCTGAACATCGAAAATGCGTTGATAGAGCGCCACTGCATGACAAATTAGCGCAGCGCTGGCCGAGAGTATTGCCAGCCGACGATATGCACTGTTCTTGCGCAGCAGACTGGGGATAATCAGTCCGAGGCTGAGTGTGTAGGCGACAAGCGCCACAATAGCGAAAACAGACATACAAATTAGGTTATTAAATATCAACTAGGTAAAATGAAGAATCAGTATAGCGTTAGTCGTCGCGGGCACCAACAGTTCTCCGTCAGCAGCGCTGAGATCGTTCCCGCTTTTGTGTATAATCTCTTCCATTCGTGTCGCGCTGGCGGCCTGTCTTACGTTGAGCATGAGATATGTTTGAAAATTTAACCGATCGACTCTCGCGCACATTGCGCAATATCAGCGGCCGCGGGCGGTTGACTGAAGACAACATCAAAGAAACGCTACGTGAAGTGCGTATGGCATTGCTGGAAGCCGACGTCGCGTTACCCGTGGTGCGTGATTTTATCAATCGTGTCAAAGAACGTGCTGTTGGGCATGAGGTCAACAAAAGCCTGACACCGGGCCAAGAGTTCGTCAAGATTGTTAAGAATGAACTCGTCAGCGCAATGGGTGAAATCAACGCCGAGCTGAATCTTGCCGCACAACCACCTGCGGTTGTTCTGATGGCCGGTCTGCAAGGTGCGGGTAAAACGACCAGCGTGGGCAAGCTGGGTAAATTCCTGCGCGAAAAGCATAAGAAAAAAGTGCTGGTGGTTTCAGCTGACGTTTATCGCCCTGCGGCGATAAAACAGTTGGAAACGTTGGCAGAGCAGGTAGGTGTCGATTTCTTCCCGTCAGACGTGCAGGAAAAGCCACTTGCTATCGTAGAACGTGCGTTACAACACGCTAAGCTGAAGTTCTACGATGTCTTGTTAGTCGATACCGCGGGCCGTCTCCACGTTGACGACGCGATGATGGACGAAATCAAGCAGGTTCACGCGGCGATTAAGCCGGTTGAAACGCTGTTTGTGGTTGATGCCATGACGGGGCAGGATGCGGCGAATACGGCGAAAGCTTTTAATGAAGCGCTGCCGCTGACCGGTGTGATCCTCACCAAAATTGATGGTGACGCCCGTGGCGGTGCGGCATTATCTATCCGCCATATTACTGGCAAGCCCATTAAATTCCTCGGTGTCGGCGAAAAAACCGAAGCGCTGGAACCGTTCTACCCTGAGCGCGTTGCCTCGCGAATTCTCGGTATGGGCGATGTGCTTTCACTGATTGAAGATATTGAAAGCAAGGTCGATCGTACACAGGCAGAAAAGCTTGCTAATAAGTTGAAGAAGGGCGATGGGTTTGATTTGACCGATTTCCTGGACCAGCTCAAGCAGATGCGTAACATGGGCGGCATGGCAAGTATGATGAGCAAAATGCCGGGCATGGGCCAACTGCCTGATAATGTTAAATCACAAATGGATGACAAAGTGTTGGTGCGTATGGAGGCGATCATTAATTCGATGACGCGTCAGGAGCGTGCCAAACCTGAGATTATTAAAGGATCGCGTAAACGTCGTATCGCGCAAGGTTCCGGCATGCAGGTACAGGACGTGAACCGTCTTCTGAAACAATTCGATGATATGCAACGAATGATGAAGAAGATGAAAAACGGCGGTCTGGCGAAAATGATGCGCGGTATGAAAGGGATGATGCCACCTGGATTCCCGGGGCGTTAATCACCGAAATCGATGGTGTAGAGAAACTCTTGGCGTGATTATACGCTTTAGATTGCTTTTTGCGCCAAAATGAGTAAAATTTTCGGGCTTTTTATATAACATACTGGGCTCCGTTCCTCGATGGGGCCCGGTTGTTTTATTCACTAAAGAGGATGTTATGGTAACAATTCGTTTGGCACGTGGCGGCGCTAAAAAACGCCCCTTCTATCAAGTAGTCGTGACCGATAGCCGCAATGCGCGTGATGGTCGTTTCATCGAGCGCGTAGGTTTCTTCAACCCAATCGCATCTGGTCAAGCAGAAGCCCTGCGTCTGGATCTGGACCGTATCGAGCATTGGCTTGGTCTGGGTGCAACTGTGTCTGATCGCGTATCTTCGCTGATCAAAGACGCTAAAAAAGCAGCATAACCTGTTGCGGTGGTGATAATGAGCAATCAACTCAGCCCAAAAGCTCCCGTTAACCCGATTGTGATGGGGAAGATAGGATCGGCATATGGCATTCGAGGTTGGCTCAGAGTGTTTTCATCCACCGAAGATGCCGAGAGCATTTTTGATTATCAACCTTGGTTCATCCAGAGTAAAAGCGGTTGGCAGCTTGTCGAGATTGAAGGCTGGAAGTATCACAATCAGGATCTGATCATCAAAGTGAAAGGTGCTGATGACCGTGATGCGGCTAATTTACTGACCAATTGTGAAATTGTCGTAGATTCGTCACAACTGCCCGATCTGGGCGAAGGTGATTATTACTGGAAGGATCTTATTGGCTGTCAGGTCGTGACCGTAGCTGGTTACGAGTTAGGTAAAATCATCGATATGATGGAAACCGGCTCGAACGATGTGATGGTAATAAAGGCCAACCTGAAAGATGCCTTCGGAGTCAAGGAGCGGCTGGTTCCGTTCCTCACCGAACAGGTTGTTAAGCGCGTCGACCTTTCTGCTCAAATTGTTGAAGTAGATTGGGATCCTGGTTTTTGAACTCTGAATCGATCAGTAGTACCCAGCGGAACGAGACTATGTGGATTGGGGTGATTAGCCTGTTTCCAGAGATGTTCCGTGCGATTACTGATTACGGAGTCACTGGCCGGGCAGTTAAAAATGGCCTGCTGAACGTACAGTATTGGAGTCCTCGCGATTTCACTTACGATCGGCATCGCACCGTGGACGATCGGCCTTATGGCGGCGGCCCCGGAATGCTGATGATGGTGCAACCTTTACGGGATGCGATCCACGCAGCAAAAGCAGCGGCAGGCGAAGGCGTGAAAGTGATTTATTTATCACCTCAGGGCCGTAAATTAGATCAGCAAGGCGTACATCAACTCGCTACGAACCAGAAGATGATTCTGGTCTGTGGACGGTACGAAGGGATTGATGAGCGTGTAATTAAAACCGAAATCGATGAAGAATGGTCGATCGGCGATTACGTACTCAGCGGTGGGGAACTGCCAGCGATGACCCTGATTGACTCCGTTGCCCGCTTTATACCGGGCGTTCTGGGACATCAGGCTTCAGCAGAAGAAGATTCTTTTGCCGATGGATTGCTGGACTGTCCTCATTTCACTCGCCCTGAAATACTGGAAGGCATGGACGTTCCGGCAGTGTTACTGTCTGGCAACCATGCGGAAATACGCCGCTGGCGATTGAAGCAGTCGCTGGGCCGAACCTGGCTTAGAAGACCTGAACTTCTGAAAAGCCTAGCTCTGACTGACGAGCAAACAAGGTTGCTGGCTGAATTCCAACGTGAATATCAGTCTGAGCAACAAGAGTATTAGGTGGTTACGCCGGTTTGACCTGGCGAACCCAACTATCAGTTTACCTAGGGTAAGAGACATATTATGAGCAACATTATTAAGCAAATCGAAGACGAACAAATGAAGCAGGACGTACCTGCATTTCGTCCGGGTGATTCCGTAGAAGTGAAGGTATGGGTTGTTGAAGGTAGCAAAAAACGTCTGCAGGCATTCGAGGGCGTGGTTATCGCTATTCGTAACCGCGGTCTGCATTCTGCATTCACTGTTCGCAAAATTTCTAACGGCGAAGGCGTGGAGCGTGTATTCCAGACTCACTCTCCTGTTATTGACAGCATTACTGTTAAACGTCGTGGTGCCGTGCGTAAAGCCAAACTGTACTACCTGCGTGAGCGTACTGGTAAGTCTGCTCGTATCAAAGAGCGTCTTAACTAAGATAGCGCTTTCGCAACATCCGAAAGTTGTTATTTTTAAATGGCCTAGCGAATTCGCTAGGCTTTTTTTTTATCTAAATGGCGGCAAAGTGGCGGCAGATCATGGCTGTGTGGTCGTCCTCTTTCTGGGAATAAGTCTTTTGTTTAAGGCCCGAGTCTAAGGCATGACCGTGTTGGCAGTAAAAAGCCCACCATCTTGGTGGGCTTAGCTTTCCCTGGTGCCATCATTATTGTTTGAATTTCAGTACCATGATGACATCAGACATGGTTATTTTATAAACGTTTATACAGATCAATTTTTCAATATTGATCGGTTACGGCGATCAAAATATTGTGTTGATACCGTTTTTTACTCTGCTCAGAACGGCTTATTCGCGATGACTGTTGGGTACATATGCATACGATCGTTAATGAATTGAATATCTGTGAATCCTGCCTGCTCTAGCTGCGACTGTGTTTTTTTGTGGGTACGAAACGCAGTCCATGTTGCCCCGATAATACGTGAGAAAAGCACATATTGGAGGGCTAGCAATTTTGGATCGGTGTTTATCCATGGGGAATCTTGTGACAGCGTAGGAGGCGGTGTCATAAAGCTGGTGATCAGCGTACCTCCTGGCTTTAAGCCTGAGTAGAACACGCGGTAAAGCTCGGTAACTTTGTCATCATCTTGTTCATAGACGTTGAGTCCGTTGCTGGTAATCACATCTGCTTGTGCTGCCAAATCCATTGTCCAGGCATCAGTAAGCACCAACGATATCTGGTTTTCTAATCCTTGCTGACTGGCAAGCTTATAAGCTTCTTCCAGCGCCTGTTTATCCAGATCGATTCCGATTAATTTCACATCTCGATGCCGCGTATAGTCCAGCAGCAGTAAATCGGCCATGACGCCACAAGGAACCGATACCATGATGGCGTCGGGGCGCAAGAGCTCTTGAAGCAGACGTTGGAAAATACCAAATCGTTCACGTGTTGCCAAAACGCTGGGTAACTGTGTGTAGATGATTTCTTCGAGTGGATTAACATAGTGAGCTGGCTGATGTGTTATCACATTATGCGTCCAGTACGCATTTAACCCGTGATGTTTTAGTAAAAACTTGCCTAGTTCAAGGTGGGAGAACGCCTCCAGAATCGCGAGTTGTTCCTCTACAGAAATGCCGGGATGGTCGCCGGACTCGATAATGTTGTTCTTTACCGCAGCGACTCGTTCATCATGGCTTTCCTGTGATGAGGTAGCGTGTGATAAGAGTCTTGAACTGCTATTTAGAGACGAGTTATGAGGCTTGCTTGAACCGGACATATGAGCACTCCATAATATCAATCGCTATCAGGAATAATGGTTTTAACTATCAGTGAGGTATGCCTTTCGTTATCCCTGCATCAGATTGTTAATAACTTAATGTGACTATTTAATGTGAGCGATAATAGAGCGGAGGTATGTCTGACGTATTTCTGTGTGAGTACAAAAGTGAGTGGAATTGTTACCAGATGCGATGAGCCATAGCGCTTTGCCAGCTAAAGTGCTGATGAGTATGGATCATCGTTTTATCTTCGGAAGGATGTTAAGGCAGGCTCTGTTGCCAGCGAGTTCGCAGTGCCTCCGCATTCTCTACGCCATCGCAACTGGCGGGAAAGTTTTTCCCTGCTTTTCCCCATTCTTCCATGTTATCTGTACCGCAAAAAGCCGACTGTCCGGCCTGATAGCCACGTAGGTAGGTTTCACGGTCAACTTGAGGATTACCGAACCATTCCTGCAAAGTGCTATCGTCCTTTACGACCATGCCAGAGATTGCATCCTGATAACCCGTTTCGTACCAGAAGCCTGACTCACTTTTAGCGGGTAGTGACGGGACGTTGCTTTGGCATGCTGTCATTAAAAGAATTACAGCCAAGACATAACTGTATTTCATCATCAAACCTTCAATGTTTCGGCCATCGGCCTGCAGAAGCATCGCATCAGGCGATGCCCAATTTTTCTTTCAGTAATTTAAGGTAGCGGCGACTGACGGGGATGTGTTTTCCCGTATGCGTCAATACTTCTGCTGCGCCGTTCTCCATTAACTGGATTTCTTTCAGCTGTTCCGTATTAACCATGTATTGGCGATGGCAACGGACGAAAGGCGTTTTCTCTTCCAGCGTTTTCAATGAAAGTTGGGTATAGCCAGACTGGCTGACGCCCACGACGTGTACGCCGCTGAGTTCTGAACAAAGATACTCGACTTCCTCAATCTTGAGTAAAAAAATACGGTTGTGTCCGTTACAGGGAATATGGCGAAGCAAGGGTTCTGAAATTATCTGTACGTTTTTATTTACACTAACGCCGCGACGTAAACGATTTAGCGTTTTGCTTAGCCGTTGTGCATCTAGTGGTTTGAGCAAATAGTCAAAAGCATGCTCTTCAAATGCCCTCACTGCGTACTCATCATAGGCTGTCACGAAGACGACATAAGGCATATTTTCTGGATCCAACATGGCAACCAGCTCTAATCCGCTGATCTTTGGCATCTGTATATCCAGAAAAATCACATCCGGCTGTAGCCGATGGATAGCCGGTATCGCCTCCAGCGCATTGCTGCATTGTGCAATGATGGTGATATCAGACTCATTTTCCAGTAGCAGGCTGAGCTCTTCACGTGCCAACTGTTCGTCATCGATGATTATGGTTTTCAGCATCCTTCCCCCTTGTTGGCGTGATTCTATCACTATTCACGCCAGGGATTAGCATGGTTGCGTCGGGAAGTGATAGGGCAGACAGATATCATTTTTTTGGCAATATTTAGGGTGGTAATTTTTTATTTACACCAAGTGGATTGAAATCTTTACGGTTCGTGTTATGGTGTAAACATCACGCGTAGGCAGGTTGTACAGACAGTAGTCTTTACAGGCGATCGCGAACATACCGAACTCTTCAGGAATGGGATCATGCAAAAAGATTCACTTAACAATATTAATATCAGTGCAGAGCAGATTTTAATTACTCCCGATGAATTGAAAGCCAAGTTTCCGCTTAACGACGCAGAGCAGCGCGATATTGCGCAAGCGAGAGCAACGATTGCGGATATCATTCATGGTCGTGACGATCGGTTGCTGATCGTCTGCGGACCTTGCTCGATTCATGACACGGATGCTGCGTTGGAATACGCGCGCCGCCTGCAGTCGCTTGCCGCTGAATTAAACGATCGCCTCTACATTGTCATGCGTGTTTATTTTGAAAAACCGCGTACCACCGTGGGCTGGAAAGGGCTCATCAACGATCCGTTCATGGATGGTTCATTTGATGTGGAAGCAGGGCTGCACATCGCGCGTGGGCTGCTGCTGGAACTGGTGAATATGGGACTGCCACTGGCGACCGAAGCGCTTGATCCAAACAGCCCGCAGTACTTGGGTGATTTGTTCAGCTGGTCGGCTATCGGTGCACGTACGACAGAATCACAAACTCACCGTGAGATGGCTTCCGGCCTGTCGATGCCTGTCGGGTTCAAAAACGGCACGGACGGTAGTCTGGGAACGGCGATCAACGCGATGAGAGCCGCCGCGATGCCGCACCGTTTTGTTGGTATCAATCAAACTGGGCAAGTTTGTCTGCTGCAAACGCAAGGGAACATTGATGGTCATGTGATTCTGCGCGGCGGTAAAAAACCAAACTACAGTGCGCAGGATGTCGCCGAATGTGAAAAACAGATGCAGGAAGCGGGACTGAGACCGGCGCTGATGATAGATTGTAGTCACGGTAATTCGAATAAAGACTATCGCCGTCAGCCACTTGTTGTTGAATCTGCGATTGAACAAATCAAGGCGGGAAATCGTTCCATTATAGGCTTGATGCTGGAAAGCCACCTTAACGAGGGGAGCCAGTCTTCAGAACAGCCGCGTTCAGATATGCGCTACGGTGTATCGGTCACGGATGCCTGTATTAGTTGGGAAAGTACAGAGACGTTGCTGCGTTCCGTTCATCACGATCTGAGCGCTGCACGTGTGAAACATTCAGGAGAGTAACAAGATATGGTAGCTGAACTGACCGTATTACGTGATCAGATAGATGAGGTAGATAAGGAGCTTGTCGCGCTGTTATCACGTCGGTTGCGTTTGGTGGCGGAAGTGGGTGAAGTGAAAAGCCGCCATGGTTTGCCCATCTATGCGCCCGATCGTGAAGCGGCCATGCTCAGCTCACGTCGTAAAGAAGCGGAGTCGATGGGGGTTCCGCCGGATCTCATTGAGGATATCCTGCGGCGTACCATGCGTGAGTCTTATACCAGTGAAAACGACAAAGGCTTTAAAACGCTGTGCCCGCAGTTACGCCCGGTTGTCATCATCGGTGGCCGGGGGCAAATGGGCAACCTGTTTGAGAAAATGCTGACGCTGTCGGGCTATCAGGTGAGGATCCTGGAGCAAGATGATTGGCCGCGTGCGGACGAGCTGCTGTCTGATGCCGGTATGGTGATTGTTAGCGTGCCGATTCACGTGACTGAACAGGTTATTGCCCGTCTGCCTGCTTTACCAGATGACTGTATTTTGGTTGATTTGGCATCGGTAAAAAATGGCCCGCTTCAGGCGATGTTGGCGGTGCATAGTGGCCCGGTACTTGGGTTACACCCTATGTTTGGGCCAGACAGCGGTAGCCTTGCCAAGCAGGTTGTCGTCTATTGTGATGGGCGGCAGCCGGAAGCCTACCAGTGGTTACTGGAACAGATTCAGGTGTGGGGCGCGCGTCTGCATCGTATCAGTGCAGTCGAACACGATCAGAACATGATGTTCATTCAGGCGCTTCGTCACTTTGCGACATTCGCGTATGGCCTGCATTTAGCGGAAGAGAACGTGCAGCTTGAACAGCTATTAGCGCTGTCATCGCCAATCTATCGTCTGGAATTGATCATGGTTGGTCGGTTGTTTGCGCAGGATCCGCAGCTTTATGCCGACATTATTATGTCTTCAGCGGATAATCTGGCGTTGATTAAGCGTTACTACAAACGTTTTGGCGAGGCGATTGAACTACTGGAGCAGACGGATAAAGCAGAGTTTATCAACAGCTTCAAGAAGGTCGAACACTGGTTTGGTGACTATGCCAAACGCTTTCAGGCGGAGAGCCGGGTGCTTTTACGCCAGGCAAACGATATTCGTCAATAAGTACGTTCGCTATCTTGGTTGTGTTTAAGACGCCATCCCGGGGATACCAGGATGGCTTTTTCAATTATTCGTTCACATCGACTATTCGTTCACATCGACAGGGACGACGTTTTCACTCGGGTAGCAGCCCAACACTTTTAACGAGCGGGTTATAGGGGCTAATCCTTTTAGCGCTTTCTGCATGGCATCGCTGCGCAGGTTGGCCTGTACGTCCAGATAGAACATCTCTTCCCACGGGTTACCGTTGATCGGTCTGGATTCCAGCTTGGTCATCACAATGCCGTTATCACGCAATACCAATAGGGCTTCCACCAGCGCACCTGACTGTTGACCGGTTGCCATAATTAGCGTGGTTTTTGCTGGCACTTGTTCCGTCACGTCAATGGGCTTACGTGCTAATACAATGAAGCGGGTGATGTTTTGCGACTGATTGGCCAGATCGTGTTCCAGCATCTGTAGCTGATAAAGCTGACCACCGGCTTCGCTGCCGAGCGCTGCTGCTTTTGGTGAGTTGAGCGCCGCGACTTTTTCCATCGCCGCAGCCGTGCTCTCACAATATTCAATCTTCCAGTGTGGAAAACGGTTAATGAAATGGCTGCACTGCTGGAACGGTTGCGGGTGGCTGTAAACCGTTTCGATCTGTTCCAATGACGTATCGGTGGCAACTAAAACGCAGTGATTTATCGGATTGGTTAATTCGCCGACGATGGATAAAGCCGTGTGTTGCAGCAGATCGTAGACGTCGTTAATCGAACCAGAGCTGGTGTTTTCAATCGGCAGAACGGCATAGTCCGCTTGCCCTGTTTCCACCATGTTGAAGATGTCCTGAAATTTCTGGCAACCACATTCGATAAATTGTTCGAAGTGTCGCGCGGCATATTGGCGAGCGGCAAGATGGGAATAAGAGCCTTTCGGACCGAGAAACGCAATACGGGCAGAGTGTGACGTTGTTTGGTTAAGGTGATGCTGTAAGAGTGCCTGCTGCGTCAGTACCGAATCTTCAATGATGAGCTGGAATAAGCGGGTAATGTAGTGACCATCAAGATGATGCTTTTTCCCAGCAGCGGTCAGTTTATCTAGCAAATCACGCTCACGCTCTTTATCACGGATTGGGCGATGCGAATGCAATTTGCTGCGGGCAACGTCCAACGCGAGTTCTCGTCTTTGTGCCAACAATTCAATTAATTGCAGATCCAATGTGCTGATGCGTTCTCGCAGTGCCAGTAATGGGTTGTCTGTCATGATGCTGTTACCTGTCTTATGTTCTTATATAAAAAAAGCCTCCTGGTCAGGAGGCTTTTTTGTTCGTCTTCGTATTCTTGCTCTTACGACGAATCGCCTCCCAAATCAGGGGAAGGTGAAAAAGAATACGAAGAAGAACAGTTTATTTATCATGTTTACTCGGTTCGTCAGGAGGATATCCAGATTCTGAGTAGGTAAGGTAACTGTTGGCTTTTCATCCTGTCAATACAAAATCGCCGAGCGCAATCTTAAACGAGGTATAGCGCTGGCTCTTTAGGATGCGGATTGCGGAGCTTGGAATGCAAAAACGCGCCCTCAGGCGCGTTATATTGAGGTAAAAATAATGAATTACTCTTCTTGAGTCGGCTGGAGATTCGCTTCTTTGACGCTAGCTACCGCGCGTCTGGCTTCACCTTTATGCTGGAGTTTGTCCAACTGGCGTTCGAGCTTGGTAATTAGCTCATTGATGGCGGCATACATATCGTCATGCTTTGCACTGGCAACCAGTGGGCCATTTGGCGTACTGATAGTGCCATCAGCCACAAAACCCTGAGGCTCTTTTGACAGAATGATATGCGGGTTAATCAGCTGGGTTTGCCACTTATCCAGCTTAGAAAGACGGTCTTCGACATGTTGACGAATTGCGGGGGTGATATCCATTTGCTTACTGGTAATATTAATAGTCATATAAACTTACCTCTCTGCCTATGTCCGTCTTGGATAATTTCAGCATACAGTGAGTTGTGACAAAAAGCGTGATATTGATCGCTTTTTTTCGTCACTTTTTGTCAAGAAAATACGATTTGTGAAGCATCATCGGGAATAGAAGGGAAGTACTTGAGGGGGCATCTGGCCTGTGCCATTATTGATAGGATGTATTGACGTTACCGCGCTGTTGTTGACTCCCGCCAACCTGTTTTTTCTGCTCAGCTGTGCTGTGCATAGCCAACCGAGCGAACCATAAAAAAACGGCAACCGAAGCTGCCGTCTTATTACTGTGTGTCACTTGTCGTTTATGCTGGGTTCGCCGCGATGACTTTTGCGACTTTGTCCGCCTGTGCGGCCAGTTGCAGTTCACGGTAGGCATTTTCCATCAACGGCAACGCAGTTTTCGTTGCCTGGGTATCTGGGTAATCACGCAGCATTTGCTCAACGCGATTAACTACTGCCACATAAGCGCCGCGTTTCGTGTAGTATTGCGCGACAGAAAGTTCATACTTGGCCAGGCGCTCTTTGAGGTAAACCAAACGCTTGTTTGCGTCGGTGGCGTATTGGCTGTTCGGATATCCCTGAATGAGCTTACTGAAATCCCGAAATGCGGTGCGAGCATACTGCGGATCGCGATCGGAACGATCAACGCCGAAGAAGCCTTGTAACGCACTATCATCCAGCGCCATGTCGGTCAGGCCGCGCATGTACAGGACATAATCCACGTTTGGATGCGTCGGGTTGAGTCGCAGGAAGCGGTCAATAGAAGCTTGGGCCAATGGCAGCTCTGCGGATTTGTAATAAGCGTAGATCAAATCCAACTGTACTTGCTGCGAGTAGGGGCCAAAGGGATACCGGTTATCCAGTGCTTCCAACTGCGTGATGGCTGCTTTAAAGTTGCCGTCTTGCAGTTTTTGTTGAGCATTGGCATAGATTTCAGATGGCGGACTATCAGGAACCGCATCTTTGGAATTGCTGGAGCAACCAGCCAGCGCCAGGCTCAACGTGGCGGCAGCCACCAGATATTTCATACGCGTCATGACGTTTTGATTATCCTCAGAATGTTATTCCGGGAGACTGTCCGTGAAGCTCCCGATTTAGACCAGCTACAATAGTACATTATTTTAAACGGCGTCGCCGTCAAAACCCAACGTTAACGAAGAAGCTGCATAATATGGCACAACAAGTACAACTCACCGCAACGGTGGCCGAATCTCAACTCGGACAACGTTTAGATCAGGCTTTGGCCGAATTGTTCCCTGATTATTCACGATCCCGCATAAAAGAGTGGATTCTTGAGAATCGAGTACAGATTAACGGCAATGTCATCAATAAGCCAAAAGAGAAAGTACTTGGCGGCGAATCGGTAGCCATTGATGCATTGATTGAAGAAGAAGCACGCTGGGAAGCACAGGATATCAAGCTGGATATCGTGTACGAAGATGAGGATATCCTGGTCATCAATAAACCCAGAGATCTGGTGGTTCACCCCGGTGCGGGTAACCCAGATGGCACGGTACTGAATGCCTTGTTACATCATTATCCTGAGATTGCCGATGTGCCCCGTGCCGGGATTGTGCACCGACTTGATAAAGATACGACAGGGCTTATGGTGGTCGCGAAAACTGTCCCCGCACAGACGCGTTTAGTTGAGGCGCTACAGGCGCGTGAAATTACGCGTGAATATGAAGCCGTTGCGATTGGTTCGATGACTGCGGGTGGCATGGTCGAGCAGCCTATCGCTCGTCACTCAACCAAGCGTACTCATATGGCCGTGCACCCCATGGGTAAACCTGCCGTGACGCATTATCGCATCATGGAACATTTCCGTGCACATACCCGTTTGCGGTTGCGTCTGGAAACGGGGCGCACCCATCAGATTCGCGTGCATATGGCGCATATTAATCATCCTCTGGTTGGCGATCAGCTATACGGTGGTCGTCCTCGCCCGCCAAAAGGCGCTTCGGAGGATTTCATTGAGATGCTACGTGGGTTCGATCGTCAGGCGCTGCATGCCACCATGTTGCGTTTCTACCATCCTATTACTGGCATTCACATGGAATGGCATGCGGAATTACCACAGGATATGGTCGATCTGATTGATGCACTGAAAGCCGATACCGAAGCATTTAAGGATCAGCTCGACTGGTAATGTATTCAATACGATAAGTGCCGATTTATAGAGGTGACGGACTATGCTGATATACCCCGACTGGCCTTTGCCAGAAAGTGTGAAATCTTGTAGTACGACGCGTATTGGCGGGTGTAGTCGTGCACCTTATGATTCGCTAAATGTGGGGAATCATGTGGGCGATGAGCCCGCGCACGTCACCGCAAATCGGCAAACGCTGGTGGAGATGGCCAGTCTTCCTGCTATTCCCCATTGGTTGGAACAGGTTCATGGCACCGATGTGATTCGTATTGGTGAGGTGTCCCCTACGTCTGTTTGCGGTGATGCGGCTTATACCGATAAGAAAGGAAAAGTCTGTGCGGTGATGACGGCCGACTGTTTGCCCGTGCTTTTTTGTGCAATCAACGGTGACGAAGTCGCTGCCGCGCATGCTGGCTGGCGGGGATTGCACGCAGGAGTATTGGAAGACACGTTAGCCTGTTTCCGTGCGCAACCCGCGCAAATTATGGCGTGGCTGGGGCCTGCTATTGGGCCTGATGCCTTTGAGGTCGGCCCTGAAGTCAGGGATGCATTTATTCAGCATGATGCGGCGGCGGCCTCAGCATTTCGGCCTGAAGGAAACAAATTTTTTGCCGATATCTACCAACTGGCACGTCTGCGTTTACGTGCTGCGGGGGTAACGCAAATTTTTGGTGGAAATGCCTGTACTGTGAGCGAGCCTCACAAATTTTTCTCTTATCGGCGTGATGGCGTGACTGGCCGTATGGCAAGTTTAATCTGGCTGATATAACCTATTGAATTAAGACGATCCAAGACAAGTAACATTTAAATCCTGTCACGACTGGCAAAATAACCTTGAAATTTTTGAGGGATGACCTCATTTAATCTCCAGTAGCAATTTTGACCAGTGTATGGGAGGTGTTATGCGTCTGGATCGTCTTACCAACAAATTCCAACTTGCTCTTGCTGATGCCCAGTCTCTTGCCCTTGGGCGCGATCACCAGTTTATTGAACCACTTCACTTGATGAGTGCCTTGCTTCATCAGGATGGTGGAACTGTTGGTCCACTTCTGACTGTTGCCGGAGCCAATCTTAATCACCTGAAAACCGAAATCGACCAGGCAATCACGCGTTTGCCTCAGGTTGAAGGCACTGATGGTGATGTCCAACCTTCGAACGAGTTAGTCCGCGCATTGAATATGTGCGACAAACTTGCGCAAAAGCGTGGCGATACCTTTATTTCCTCAGAACTTTTCGTGCTTGCTGCTTTGGAGTCTCGTGGCACGCTGGGGGATATTTTGAAAAAGGCGGGTGTTACGCAGCAAGGTGTAACAAATGCTATCGATCAAGTGAGAGGAGGGGAGCAAGTGAACGATCAAGGGGCTGAAGATCAGCGCCAGGCATTAAAAAAATTCACTATTGACCTTACGGAGCGAGCGGAGCAAGGCAAGCTCGATCCGGTGATCGGACGTGATGAAGAAATTCGCCGTACTATTCAGGTCCTACAGCGTCGAACCAAAAATAACCCAGTATTAATTGGTGAGCCCGGTGTGGGTAAAACCGCGATAGTGGAAGGGCTGGCCCAGCGCATCGTTAATGGTGAAGTGCCTGAAGGCTTGAAAAACAAGCGAGTACTTTCACTAGATATGGGCGCGCTGGTGGCTGGGGCGAAATATCGTGGTGAGTTTGAAGAACGTTTGAAAGGCGTGCTCAACGATCTGTCTAAGCAGGAAGGCAACGTCATTCTGTTTATTGATGAACTCCATACGATGGTGGGGGCTGGTAAAGCCGATGGCGCGATGGATGCCGGCAATATGCTAAAACCCGCGCTGGCTCGTGGTGAGTTGCATTGCGTTGGGGCGACAACGCTCAATGAGTATCGGCAATATATTGAAAAAGACGCGGCCCTTGAGCGTCGTTTCCAGAAAGTGTTTGTCGCTGAACCGACCGTTGAAGACACGATTGCGATTCTGCGCGGGCTGAAAGAGCGCTATGAATTGCACCATCATGTACAAATTACTGACCCGGCGATTGTTGCGGCAGCCATGTTATCTCATCGTTATATCGCGGATCGTCAGTTGCCGGATAAAGCGATTGACCTGATTGATGAGGCGGCATCCAGTATTCGTATTCAGATTGACTCGAAACCAGAGCCCCTTGATCGGCTTGAACGCCGAATCATCCAGTTAAAGCTGGAGCAGCAGGCGTTGAAAAAAGAATCTGATGAAGCCAGCCAAAAGCGGCTTGAATTGCTGAGTGCTGAACTTGACCAAAAAGAGCGTGAGTATTCCCAACAAGAAGAAGAGTGGAAAGCAGAAAAAGCATCACTCACGGGAACGCAGAATATTAAAGCGTCTTTAGAGCAGGCGAAAATTGCGCTGGAACAGGCTCGCCGTCAGGGCGATCTGGGAATAATGTCTGAGCTGCAATACGGCAAAATCCCTGAGCTGGAGAAACAACTGGCAGCAGCAACGCAGCAGGAAGGGAAAACGATGCATTTGCTGCGTAATCGAGTAACGGATGTTGAAATTGCTGATGTGCTGGCGCGTTGGACTGGGATTCCTGTTTCTCGCATGTTGGAAAGCGAGAAAGAAAAATTATTACGCATGGAAGATGAACTGCATCAGCGTGTGATTGGGCAGAACGAAGCCGTTGAAGCGGTAGCGAATTCTATCCGTCGTAGTCGGGCTGGGCTATCTGACCCGAATCGTCCTATTGGCTCGTTCCTTTTCCTTGGGCCAACAGGTGTTGGGAAAACGGAACTCTGCAAAACGCTGGCGACTTTCCTCTTCGACAGTGACGACGCCATGGTGCGTATCGATATGTCTGAGTTTATGGAGAAGCACTCGGTTTCACGTTTGGTCGGTGCGCCTCCGGGATATGTCGGTTACGAAGAAGGGGGCTATTTAACGGAAGCGGTGCGTCGCCGTCCTTATTCGGTCATTTTGCTGGATGAGATCGAAAAGGCACACCCTGATGTATTCAATATCCTACTTCAGGTATTAGATGATGGCCGCCTTACTGATGGCCAGGGCAGAACGGTCGACTTCCGTAATACTGTGGTCATCATGACGTCCAATTTGGGGTCTGATCTTATTCAGGAACGTTTTGGTGAGCGCAGCTATACCGAAATGAGAGATATGGTGCTTGATGTTGTTAGTCACAGCTTCCGTCCTGAGTTTATTAACCGTATCGATGAAGTCGTGGTATTCCACCCACTGGGAAGGGCGCATATTACGTCGATCGCACAAATTCAGCTCCAGAGACTGTACAAGCGTCTTGAAGAGCGCGGATATAGTGTCACGATCGCGGATGCGGCTTTAGATATGCTCGGGGAAGTTGGGTTTGATCCTGTCTATGGTGCGCGTCCGCTTAAAAGAGCGATACAGCAATTGATAGAAAACCCACTCGCTCAGCAGATGCTTGGGGGGAAATTGATACCTGGTAAACCGATCACATTAGATGTTGAAGGCGAACAGATAGTCGCACGACAAGAATAATGTGAGTGAAATGGTAAGCGGGCAACGGGGCATTCGTTAATGGATGCTCCGTTTTTACATGTTAAGCTCAGGTTATATCCATCTTTTGTGTGTTAAGTGTGCTAAATACTGTTTCTTGTCTTGTTTTTGAACGGTTGGGAAATAATTTGCATTTAGCGCTTGTCAGCGTGCGAGAAGTCCCTATAATGCGCATCCACTGACACGGCAACAGCGACACGCGGTTGTGGTGACAGCAAAAAGATTCAACGAAGCAGTCAGTAATGACTTGACTTCACAGCGGAAAAGCATAGTATACGCAGCCCGCGCCACCGATGAAGTGGCACTGCTCTTTAACAATTTAATCAGACAATCTGTGTGGGCACTCACAAGACCGTATCTTAAACGATATAAAAAGTCTTGAAGAGTGAACAACAGTAAAATTCATTACGAATGAACAGTTACTAATTCTTTGAGCATCGCTGACGAGTTCAGCAAATCAAACAAATCTTAAATTGAAGAGTTTGATCATGGCTCAGATTGAACGCTGGCGGCAGGCCTAACACATGCAAGTCGAGCGGTAGCACAGAAGAGCTTGCTCTTTGGGTGACGAGCGGCGGACGGGTGAGTAATGTCTGGGAAACTGCCTGATGGAGGGGGATAACTACTGGAAACGGTAGCTAATACCGCATAACCTCGCAAGAGCAAAGAGGGGGACCTTCGGGCCTCTCGCCATCAGATGTGCCCAGATGGGATTAGCTAGTAGGTGAGGTAATGGCTCACCTAGGCGACGATCCCTAGCTGGTCTGAGAGGATGACCAGCCACACTGGAACTGAGACACGGTCCAGACTCCTACGGGAGGCAGCAGTGGGGAATATTGCACAATGGGCGCAAGCCTGATGCAGCCATGCCGCGTGTGTGAAGAAGGCCTTCGGGTTGTAAAGCACTTTCAGCGAGGAGGAAGGCGGTAAGGTTAATAACCTTATCGATTGACGTTACTCGCAGAAGAAGCACCGGCTAACTCCGTGCCAGCAGCCGCGGTAATACGGAGGGTGCAAGCGTTAATCGGAATGACTGGGCGTAAAGCGCACGCAGGCGGTCTGTTAAGTTGGATGTGAAATCCCCGGGCTTAACCTGGGAACTGCATTCAAAACTGACAGGCTAGAGTCTTGTAGAGGGGGGTAGAATTCCAGGTGTAGCGGTGAAATGCGTAGAGATCTGGAGGAATACCGGTGGCGAAGGCGGCCCCCTGGACAAAGACTGACGCTCAGGTGCGAAAGCGTGGGGAGCAAACAGGATTAGATACCCTGGTAGTCCACGCTGTAAACGATGTCGATTTGGAGGTTGTGCCCTTGAGGCGTGGCTTCCGGAGCTAACGCGTTAAATCGACCGCCTGGGGAGTACGGCCGCAAGGTTAAAACTCAAATGAATTGACGGGGGCCCGCACAAGCGGTGGAGCATGTGGTTTAATTCGATGCAACGCGAAGAACCTTACCTACTCTTGACATCCAGAGAATTAGCTAGAGATAGCTGAGTGCCTTCGGGAACTCTGAGACAGGTGCTGCATGGCTGTCGTCAGCTCGTGTTGTGAAATGTTGGGTTAAGTCCCGCAACGAGCGCAACCCTTATCCTTTGTTGCCAGCGATTCGGTCGGGAACTCAAAGGAGACTGCCGGTGATAAACCGGAGGAAGGTGGGGATGACGTCAAGTCATCATGGCCCTTACGAGTAGGGCTACACACGTGCTACAATGGCGTATACAAAGAGAAGCGACCTCGCGAGAGCAAGCGGACCTCATAAAGTACGTCGTAGTCCGGATTGGAGTCTGCAACTCGACTCCATGAAGTCGGAATCGCTAGTAATCGTAGATCAGAATGCTACGGTGAATACGTTCCCGGGCCTTGTACACACCGCCCGTCACACCATGGGAGTGGGTTGCAAAAGAAGTAGGTAGCTTAACCTTCGGGAGGGCGCTTACCACTTTGTGATTCATGACTGGGGTGAAGTCGTAACAAGGTAACCGTAGGGGAACCTGCGGTTGGATCACCTCCTTACCAAGAAGATGTGTGTTAAGTGAAGTGCTCACACAGATTGTCTGATGAAAATACTGAGCAAGCGCACCTGTTGATGCGATGAGTGTAAACTCATGCTGACGCGATAGTGCCGAATTTCTGATTCGGTACGGATTTTTCGTGTCCCCATCGTCTAGAGGCCTAGGACACTGCCCTTTCACGGCTGTAACAGGGGTTCGAATCCCCTTGGGGACGCCAATCCGATAATGAGTGAAAGACATTATCATGAATATCTTAAAGATGATTCTTCGGAGTCATGTTTACGATATTGCTCTTTAACAATCTGGAACAAGCTGAAAATTGAAACATGACAGCTGAACATGCATTGGTACCTGCGGGTATGAATGGTGTATCAGTGTGTCAATGAGTCTCTCAAATAATCGCAGCGCGATGATGTCTTTAAGACACCTTCGGGTTGTGAGGTTAAGCGACTAAGCGTACACGGTGGATGCCTAGGCAGTCAGAGGCGATGAAGGGCGTGCTAATCTGCGATAAGCGTCGGTAAGCTGATATGAAGCGTTATACCCGACGATACCCGAATGGGGAAACCCAGTGTGTTTCGACACACTATCATTACGTGAATACATAGCGTAATGAGGCGAACCGGGGGAACTGAAACATCTCAGTACCCCGAGGAAAAGAAATCAACCGAGATTCCCCTAGTAGCGGCGAGCGAACGGGGAGGAGCCCAGAACCTGAATCAGTTTGTGTGTTAGTGGAAGCGTCTGGAAAGTCGCACAGTAAAGGGTGATAGTCCCGTACACAAAAATGCACAAATTGTGAGTTCGATGAGTAGGGCGGGACACGTGACATCCTGTCTGAATATGGGGGGACCATCCTCCAAGGCTAAATACTCCTGACTGACCGATAGTGAACCAGTACCGTGAGGGAAAGGCGAAAAGAACCCCGGCGAGGGGAGTGAAATAGAACCTGAAACCGTGTACGTACAAGCAGTGGGAGCCTTGATTAATCAGGGTGACTGCGTACCTTTTGTATAATGGGTCAGCGACTTATATTCTGTAGCAAGGTTAACCGTATAGGGGAGCCGCAGGGAAACCGAGTCTTAACTGGGCGTTAAGTTGCAGGGTATAGACCCGAAACCCGGTGATCTAGCCATGGGCAGGTTGAAGGTTGGGTAACACTAACTGGAGGACCGAACCGACTAATGTTGAAAAATTAGCGGATGACTTGTGGCTGGGGGTGAAAGGCCAATCAAACCGGGAGATAGCTGGTTCTCCCCGAAAGCTATTTAGGTAGCGCCTCGTGAATTCATCTTCGGGGGTAGAGCACTGTTTCGGCTAGGGGGTCATCCCGACTTACCAACCCGATGCAAACTACGAATACCGAAGAATGTTATCACGGGAGACACACGGCGGGTGCTAACGTTCGTCGTGAAGAGGGAAACAACCCAGACCGCCAGCTAAGGTCCCAAAGTCATGGTTAAGTGGGAAACGATGTGGGAAGGCACAGACAGCCAGGATGTTGGCTTAGAAGCAGCCATCATTTAAAGAAAGCGTAATAGCTCACTGGTCGAGTCGGCCTGCGCGGAAGATGTAACGGGGCTAAACCATGCACCGAAGCTGCGGCAGCGACACTCAGGTGTTGTTGGGTAGGGGAGCGTTCTGTAAGCCGTCGAAGGTGGCCTGTGAGGGTTGCTGGAGGTATCAGAAGTGCGAATGCTGACATAAGTAACGATAATGCGGGTGAAAAACCCGCACGCCGGAAGACCAAGGGTTCCTGTCCAACGTTAATCGGGGCAGGGTGAGTCGACCCCTAAGGCGAGGCTGAAAAGCGTAGTCGATGGGAAACAGGTTAATATTCCTGTACTCGGTGTTACTGCGAAGGGGGGACGGAGAAAGCTAGGTTATCCGGGCGACGGTTGTCCCGGTTTAAGCGTGAAGGTGGATGACTTTGGTAAATCCGGGTCGTCATTAACACTGAGGCGTGATGACGAGTCACTACGGTGATGAAGTAACCAATGCTACGCTTCCAGGAAAAGCCTCTAAGCTCCAGGTAACATCAAATCGTACCCCAAACCGACACAGGTGGTCAGGTAGAGAATACTCAGGCGCTTGAGAGAACTCGGGTGAAGGAACTAGGCAAAATGGTGCCGTAACTTCGGGAGAAGGCACGCTGATGGTAGGTGAAGTGACTTGCTCACGGAGCTGAAATCAGTCGAAGATACCAGCTGGCTGCAACTGTTTAATAAAAACACAGCACTGTGCAAACACGAAAGTGGACGTATACGGTGTGACGCCTGCCCGGTGCCGGAAGGTTAATTGATGGGGTCAGCCGCAAGGCGAAGCTCTTGATCGAAGCCCCGGTAAACGGCGGCCGTAACTATAACGGTCCTAAGGTAGCGAAATTCCTTGTCGGGTAAGTTCCGACCTGCACGAATGGCGTAATGATGGCCAGGCTGTCTCCACCCGAGACTCAGTGAAATTGAACTCGCTGTGAAGATGCAGTGTACCCGCGGCAAGACGGAAAGACCCCGTGAACCTTTACTATAGCTTGACACTGAACCTTGAGCCTTGATGTGTAGGATAGGTGGGAGGCTTTGAAGCGTGGACGCCAGTCTGCGTGGAGCCAACCTTGAAATACCACCCTTTAATGTTTGATGTTCTAACGTGGGCCCGTGATCCGGGTTGCGGACAGTGTCTGGTGGGTAGTTTGACTGGGGCGGTCTCCTCCCAAAGCGTAACGGAGGAGCACGAAGGTTAGCTAATCCTGGTCGGACATCAGGAGGTTAGTGCAAAGGCATAAGCTAGCTTGACTGCGAGAGTGACAGCTCGAGCAGGTGCGAAAGCAGGTCTTAGTGATCCGGTGGTTCTGAATGGAAGGGCCATCGCTCAACGGATAAAAGGTACTCCGGGGATAACAGGCTGATACCGCCCAAGAGTTCATATCGACGGCGGTGTTTGGCACCTCGATGTCGGCTCATCACATCCTGGGGCTGAAGTAGGTCCCAAGGGTATGGCTGTTCGCCATTTAAAGTGGTACGCGAGCTGGGTTTAGAACGTCGTGAGACAGTTCGGTCCCTATCTGCCGTGGGCGTTGGAAGATTGAGAGGGGTTGCTCCTAGTACGAGAGGACCGGAGTGAACGCACCACTGGTGTTCGGGTTGTGATGCCAATTGCATTGCCCGGTAGCTAAGTGCGGAAGAGATAACCGCTGAAAGCATCTAAGCGGGAAACTTGCCTCGAGATGAGTCTTCCCTGGGTACTTGATACCCCTGAAGGGCCGTTGAAGACTACGACGTAGATAGGCTGGGTGTGTAAGCGTAGCGATACGTTGAGCTAACCAGTACTAATGACCCGAGAGGCTTAACCTTACAACACCGAAGGTGTTTTGAGAGTGACTCAGAGAGATTTTGATAATCAGCTTGTTTTAGGATTGGTTCTGATGGTTGTGCGAGAGCGAAAGCGAAGCATGACGGTTGGAATGAAACAGAATTTGCCTGGCGGCGATAGCGCGGTGGTCCCACCTGACCCCATGCCGAACTCAGAAGTGAAACGCCGTAGCGCCGATGGTAGTGTGGGGCTTCCCCATGTGAGAGTAGGGAACTGCCAGGCATCAAATTAAGCAGTAAGCCGGAGCGATCTGGTGGTTGTAGAGAAATTCGGTGGAGCGGTAGTTCAGTTGGTTAGAATACCTGCCTGTCACGCAGGGGGTCGCGGGTTCGAGCCCCGTCCGTTCCGCCACTTATTATGCAAAAAGCCCTAAGCTAACGCTTAGGGCTTTTTGCATATTTGAATATTAGAATTTTTTAGATGAATCCGTCTCTTCCTTTTTTTTGCCGATCACTTCATTTTTTCCTATCCTATCGCCGAGCGTACATTGCAAGTCTGCGGTAAAATTCTTATAACAGAAGAGTGCTCTTTTTTGATAGGGTATTTAGAGTATTGAAACTGATAGTGGATTAGGCGTGCGGAAAAGAACCTATGCAATGAGGTATGTTGCTGGCCAACCAGCTGAACGTATCTTTCCTCCCGGGGAAATGCATTATACGGGGCAAGTGCTACCGACAGGCTCATTGTTGCTGGAGGGGGATGTTTTACGCGTAATGGTGTGGAATATTTTTAAGCAGCAACGAATGAACTGGCTTTCCGTGTTGCAAAATTTCGGTAAAGGTACCCAGCTAGTCCTGTTGCAGGAAGCGCAAAGTACGCCAGAGCTCATCCGTTTTGCAACCACCAACTACCTCTCAGCCGATCAGGTCCCCGCCATTATCCTCCCGCAACATCCATCCGGTGTAATGACGCTATCAGCAGCCCAGCCAGTATATTGCTGCCCTTTACGTGAAAGGGAGCCCCTGCTGCGTTTGGCTAAGTCCTCTTTGGTGACGGTCTACGCGCTTCAGAATGGCCAAAGACTGATGGTTATCAATATCCATGCGGTTAACTTTAGCTTTGGTGTTGAAGTTTATACCAAGCAGTTGGCTGCGATTGGGGAACAACTCGTACATCATCAGGGGCCGGCTATTATGGCTGGAGATTTTAATGCATGGAGCCAGCAGCGTATCAATGCACTTAATCGGTTTGCGACAAGGATGGGGTTGCAGGAGGTATATTTCGTTGATGACCAACGGCGCAAGGCGTTTGGTCGACCACTAGATTTCGTCTTTTACCGTGAGCTGACCGTTAACCAGTCTTCTGTATTGGTGACTCAGGCCTCAGACCACAACCCACTACTCGTTGAATTTAGCCTGAGTTAATCGCTATAAAAAAACAGCCCTCTACATCTGTAGGAGGGCTGTTTCTCATTACTGATATCCTGATATGACGTTAAGAATCAGGTTTTATGTTGCTGCTAACATAAAGCGTCAGACGATCACCTGGCTGAATGTTGGCATTCTTGTTGATCACTGTATTCCAGCGCATCACATCAGCGATATTTACGCCATGGCGTTTAGCAATGCTTGCCAGCGAATCACCCTTCCGAACTTGATAGGTGATAGAGCTGCTATTGCCTGACGCTTTGGCAACTTGCAACGTTTGACCAACCTTGAGCGCACCAGCGCTACGCAGATTGTTCCAACTCTGCAAATCTTTCGTGCTGACATTAAGCCGTGCCGCAATGGCTGATAAAGTATCACCTGAGCGTACTTTATACTGCAGTGATGCTGGCGTTGGCTGCGTTTCCGCTAAGCGTGTCGGTTGAATCGCTGCGATGTCACCATCAGCCAGTGAATCTTTCAACTGCTCGACGTGAGCTTTAGGAACCATGATGTAATGTGGCCCATTTGGTGCGGTAACATTACGTTTATAGCCCGAGTTATAGCTCTTCAGCTTATTCAACGACAGTCCAGCCATCTCAGCCGCTTGTGTCAATTCTATCTGCTGACCCAATTCAACCTTTGCTAATGCGCGGCTTTCATTGGGCTGCGGTAGACTTACGCCATACTTCTTGCTGTTTTTAAGAATATCGCTCAAGGCCAGCATTTTGGGGACATAGATTGACGTTTCACGCGGTAACGCCAGTGCCCAGAAGTTGGTTGATTTCCCTTTCGCTTTATTCGCCTTCATCGCCTGCATGACACGGCCTTCACCACTATTATATGCAGCAACGGTCAATAACCAGTCGCCATCAAACATTGTGTTAAGCCGTTGCATCATATCCAGCGCAGCCGTTGTAGACGCAATCACATCGCGACGTCCGTCGTACCACTGGTTCTGTTTCAAACCATAATTACGTCCTGTGCCAGGGATAATCTGCCATAGCCCTGCGGCATTGGCGGATGATGTGGCACTTGGATCAAAAGCGCTCTCCACTATGGGTAGCAGTACCAGTTCCATCGGCATTTTACGTTGCTTAATCTGCTCGACTATCCAGTACATGTACGGCTCTGCCCGTAATGTTACATCGTGGAGATAGCTCTTATTCTTCAAATAACGCATTTTTTGTTCGCGGATCCGGGCGTTTTCCGGAACCTCCATCTTCAGCTCGTCGCCAATGAAGTTCCACAGATCTCGCTGCGTGAGGCTATCGTCATCTAGCCATCGCGCAGAGGCCTCTCGACCATCTGTGTACTTTCCTGCTTCACTTTGACTTGCCGAAGACAAACTCTGTGCATGCTGTTTGGGTTGCGAGGTGTCATGTGGTGAGACCTGACAACCCGCCAGCAAGACTGAGGCGATAATCATCGCTTTAGCCTTCATATGTTGGTCAATAGTTGCTTAAAAGACGAGCAAGGATACTTTGGTTAGAGGAATAGCACAACCTAAACCTTCAAAAGCAGTCTTTCTTGCTGCGTAGCATCTCAAAAACTTGCCAATTCTCTATATTTTCAGGTTCTTTTGATAATTTCCTTTTTAAATCAATTTCATGGCAGCGAAGGAATAGGTTAATTCTCCTCTCCAGACCCAGCGATGTAGGCAAACTAGACTGTGATTTTTCTCGTATCTGACTGATTTTATGGAGATAAGATTCAATTTCTGGATCTTCAGGCCAAATAGCATTAGAAAATTTTAAGTTTGAGAGTGTGTATTCATGAGCACAGCACACCACTGTGTTATCAGGGAACTGTGATATTTTTTGAATGGATTCATACATTTGTTTTGGTGTACCTTCAAAAATACGTCCGCATCCTGCTGAAAAAAGCGTGTCGCCACAGAATAAAAATGGCGCATTATAGTAGGCAATATGACCAGATGTGTGCCCCGGCACCTCAATTACAGAAAATTCCGAATTTAACAAAGAGACGGTATTTCCCTCCTCTACCAAGTAGGTTGCGCCGCACTTAGCGGTTTCTTTTGGGCCAAAAACAGGCAGGTTGGGGTAATGCTTGAGGAGTTCACTGACGCCTCCGACATGATCATTATGGTGGTGAGTGAGCAAAATTGCTTCGGGGAAAAGTGAGTGTTGATCGAGCGCATTAAGCACCGGAGTTGCCTCACCGGGATCGACGATCACACAGCGGTTTTCTTTATTGCTTAATAACCAAATGTAGTTGTCCTGAAGTGCAGGGATACTGATAAGATTCATTCATCACCTCTTTTTGCTAGTAGCCTGAGGACGAGAACAGAAGATGAAATCGGCACAAATCCCTCAGACCATTGTTGCACCTGATTCATGGGATGATATCACCTGCGGGCAATTTTATCGCGAGTCGCTTGAACAGGCCTTGCTGCCATGGTGGCCAAAACTCTTTGGTTTTCATCTTATCAAGGTAGGGGCGCTGAGCGCGGAAATCCACATAACAGAGTGCGCAATTGCGCATCAGGTTAATGTTGCCCCACACGGTGATAATCTTCAGGTTATTGCAGATGCTCATCAATTACCTTTCTCTGAAAAGTCGATTGATGCCTGCCTGCTCGCTCAAACGCTGTCTTATTCACCGGACCCGCATCGTATTCTGCGGGAGGTTGACCGCGTCTTGATCGACGATGGTTGGCTAATATTGAGCTCGTTTAATCCGATCAGTCTGGTTGGCCTTGGCAAACTGATCCCCAGACTCAATAAGAAACACCCTTATTGCAGCCGTATGTTTACTCAAATGCGTATTACGGACTGGCTGGGGCTATTGAACTATGAGGTTATCCATCAGACCCATTTTCACGTTACGCCATGGCGAAGAAACAAAGGGAAGTTGAATAAACATATTCCGATGCTGGGGTGTCTGACGCTGATTATTGCCCGAAAGCGCACAATTCCACTGACATTTACCCCAATGAGAGCGAGGTTGCGTAAAGCACCAGTGCGCCGCACGGTGGGCGCAACAAAGATATATCGGAGATGAGGCGAACGCCTACGGTGAGTTACTCAGCCTGATAGCCGGTGTCTTCAAGCGTTGGTGCACTTGCGGCAGCGCGCGCGAGTTCATCACAGCGCTCGTTTTCCGGATGCCCGGCGTGCCCTTTTACCCATTCCCAGCGCACGGAGTGGTGTTGAATCGCGGCATCCAGTTTTTGCCAGAGATCGACGTTTTTGACCGGTTTTTTATCGGCAGTTTTCCAACCACGCTTTTTCCAGTTATGAATCCAGCTGGTTATCCCCTGACGAACATATTGGCTGTCAGTGCAGAGCACCACATCGCACGCGGTAGTCAGCGTTTCAAGCGCTGCAATCGCAGCCATCAGCTCCATTCTGTTGTTCGTCGTAAGACGATAGCCTGCACTTAACGCTTTTTCGTGCTGTTTGTAGCGCAGCAGGGCGCCATAGCCACCGGGGCCGGGATTACCGAGGCAAGATCCGTCGGTGAAAATTTCTACCTGTTTGCGCATCTCTGGTAGACTCTCCCTTATGGTAAAAACGGCAAGTCTGACATAAAACGAAAACGATGAGCACTGAAATTACGCGACAAATCGTCCTGGATACAGAAACCACCGGTATGAATAAGCTGGGGGTTCACTACGAAGGGCATAAAATTATCGAGATCGGTGCGGTCGAAGTGATTAACCGGCGCCTGACTGGTCGTCATTTCCATGTCTACATCAAACCCGATCGTTTAGTGGATCCAGAAGCCTATAACATACATGGTATCAGCGATGAGTTTCTGGCTGATAAACCGACGTATGCGGATGTCGTGGATGACTTCCTCGATTTTATCCGTGGCGCGGAGTTAGTCATTCATAACGCGACGTTTGACATCGGCTTTATGGATTACGAATTCCGATTGCTGAATCGTGATATACCCAAGACCGAAACGTTCTGTAAGATCACTGATAGCCTGTTGATGGCGCGGAAGATCTTTCCCGGCAAGCGTAACAGTTTGGATGCACTCTGCGATCGCTACCTGATAGATAACAGTAAGCGTACGCTGCACGGCGCATTGCTCGATGCCGAGATTTTGGCAGAAGTTTATCTGGCGATGACTGGCGGTCAAACTTCTCTGACTTTTTCGATGGAAGGTGAAGCGCAGCAGAAGAGTGATAATACCGAAACGATCCAGAGAATCGTCCGCCCTCAATCGGCGTTAAAGGTGCTTTACGCTGATGAGGCAGAGCTGTTAGCGCATGAACAACGTCTGGATCTGATTGCTAAAAAAGGCGGTAGTTGCCTGTGGCGGGCTGAATAGCACCGCCGTAATATCGTCCTTTGCGCAGTAAAAAGAATCGATTGATCGCACTGCGGGTGAGAGAATAGTCAGTAAGATGAAATTATAAGCAAACAGAAACGGTTAGTTATAAAAAGCATTGACGTAATAGTGCCATCATCTTAGTATTCATCCCGCTCAGTGAGCACGAGTGGAGCGGTAGTTCAGTTGGTTAGAATACCTGCCTGTCACGCAGGGGGTCGCGGGTTCGAGCCCCGTCCGTTCCGCCACTTATATGAAAGCCCTGAATCAGCAATGATTCAGGGTTTTTTCATTTCTGGCTCTGTAGCAAAAGGGCTGTAGAAAAAATATGGCCACCCAGAACGCGGTGGCCGTTTTTTTAGAAGTCCCAGTCTTCGTCTTCGGTGTTGACGGCTTTACCGATCACATAAGATGAACCTGAGCCAGAGAAGAAGTCGTGGTTTTCATCAGCGTTTGGCGATAGCGCTGAGAGAATCGCGGGATTCACATCCGTCATGCTGGCGGGGAACAACGCTTCATAACCCAGATTCATCAGCGCTTTGTTCGCGTTGTAGTGGAGGAATTTCTTCACGTCTTCCGTCCAACCGACGTCGTCATAGAGCTCCTGCGTATACAACACCTCATTGTCATACAAATCCTGTAGCAGATCGTAGGCGAAATTTTTCACCTGCTGCTGACGAGCAGGATCGGCCTTTGCCAATCCACGCTGGAATTTGTAGCCAATATAGTAGCCGTGTACCGCTTCGTCGCGGATGATAAGCCGGATCAAATCCGCCGTGTTGGTCAATTTGGCACGGCTTGACCAGTACATCGGCAGGTAGAAGCCAGAGTAGAACAGGAACGACTCCAGAAACACACTGGCGACTTTCTTCATCAGCGGATCGTCACTGCGGTAGTGCGACAGAATAATGTCGGACTTCTTCTGTAGCGCTGTATTCTCTTCGCTCCAGCGATACGCATCATCAACTTCGCTGGTTAGACACAGCGTCGAGAAAATAGAGCTGTATGAGCGGGCATGCACCGCTTCCATAAAGCTTATGTTAGACAGCACGGCTTCTTCATGCGGTGTCACCGCATCGGGCATGAGCGTCGGCGCGCCTAGCGTATTTTGGATGGTATCTAACAGCGTTAGGCCGGTGAACACGCGGATCGTCAACTGACGCTCGCGGGCATTCAGCGTACTCCACGACGGAATATCGTTAGAAAGCGGCACTTTTTCAGGCAGCCAGAAGTTAGACGTCAGCCGATTCCAGACTTCCAAATCTTTGTCGTCTTCAATTTTGTTCCAGTTAATCGCCTGGACGCGAGTGAGTGCGGTCATGCTTCGATTTCCTTCCGCGATGGCTTATAGCGCACAGGACACACAGCCCTGAACTTCGGTGCCTTCCAGCGCCATCTGCCGTATGCGAATGTAATAAATAGTCTTAATGCCTTTGGTCCAGGCGTAGATCTGCGCTTTATTGATGTCGCGCGTGGTGGCGGTATCGCGGAAAAACAGCGTCAACGACAGTCCTTGATCGACGTGCTGCGTGGCGGCGGCATAGGTGTCGATAATCTTCTGCGGCCCGATTTCATAGGCATCCTGGTAATACTCCAGATTGTCATTGTTCATGTAAGGGGCAGGGTAGTAGACGCGACCAATCTTGCCCTCTTTACGAATTTCGATACGTGACACAATTGGGTGGATGCTGGACGTCGAGTGGTTGATATATGAAATCGAACCGGTCGGAGGAACCGCCTGCAAGTTCTGGTTGTAAATGCCGTGCGCAATGACAGATTCGCGCAGTGCCGCCCAGTCCTGCTGAGTGGGAATGTGGATGCCAGATTGTTCAAACAGCTCACGTGCGCGTGCCGTTGTGGGTTCCCAGATTTGCTCGATGTACTTATCAAAATACTCACCTGTGGCGTATTTTGAGAGTTCAAAGCCTGAGAAGCGCTGGTCCCGCTCTATCGCTAACGCATTCGATGCCCGAATTGCGTGGAAAGCGACGGTGTAGAAATAGATATTGGTGAAATCGACGGCTTCTTCTGTACCGTAAAAAATCCGCTCTTTCGCCAGATAGCCGTGCAGGTTCATCTGACCTAAACCAATTGCATGCGATTGATCGTTGCCTTTTTCGATAGATGGCACGGAGCTGATGTGGCTCATATCGGAAACGGCGGTCAGCGCGCGGATCGCCATTTCAACCGTCTGGCCGAAATCGGGCGAGGCCATTGCGTTGGCGATATTCATCGATCCGAGGTTACAGGAAATGTCTTTACCAATGTGGCTGTAGCCAAGATCGTCGTCGTACAGGCTGGCCTCGTTGACCTGCAAAATCTCAGAGCACAGGTTACTCATATTGATACGGCCGTGAATCGGGTTCGCGCGATTCACCGTATCCTCAAACATCATGTAGGGATAACCGGACTCGAACTGGATTTCGGCGAGGATCTGGAAGAATTCGCGTGCCTTAATTTGGGATTTACGGATGCGCTTGTCGTTTACCATCTCGTGGTATTTTTCGGTGACGCTAATTTCCGACAGCGGCACGCCATAAACCTGCTCGACATCATAAGGTGAGAACAGGTACATCACCTGATTATTCTTCGCGAGCTGGAACGTGATATCGGGGATGACCACACCTAAAGACAGCGTCTTGATGCGGATTTTCTCATCGGCATTTTCCCGCTTGGTATCCAGAAAACGCAGAATATCTGGGTGATGCGCATTGAGGTAGACCGCCCCTGCGCCCTGACGCGCACCAAGCTGGTTGGCGTAGGAGAACGCATCCTCCAGCATTTTCATGATCGGGATGATGCCGGACGATTGGTTTTCGATGCGTTTGATCGGCGCGCCGGTTTCGCGGATGTTGCTGAGCATGAAGGCCACGCCGCCGCCGCGTTTTGAGAGCTGAAGCGCGGAGTTAATCGCGCGACCAATCGATTCCATATTGTCTTCAATGCGCAGCAGGAAGCAGGAGACCAGCTCGCCGCGCTGCTTTTTACCGCAATTGAGGAACGTGGGGGTGGCAGGCTGGAAGCGCCCGCTAATGATCTCATCGACCAGTGCGCTAGCGAGTGCGGTATCCCCTTTAGCGAGGGTCAGCGCCACAAGGCAGACGCGATCTTCGTAGCGCTCCAGATAGCGTTTGCCATCAAAGGTTTTCAGCGTATAGCCGGTGTAGTATTTGAACGCACCCAGAAAGGTTTGAAAGCGGAACTTGTGAGCGTAAGCCTGCTGGAAAAGGCTTTTGATGAAATCGAAATGATACTGATCCAGCACGTCCGCTTCGTAGTAGCCTTCTTCCACTAGATAACGCAGCTTTTCTTCCAGATTGTGGAAGAACACGGTGTTCTGGTTCACATGCTGCAGGAAATAACGGCGTGCCGCGAGCTTATCCATCTCGAACTGGATATTCCCCTCTGCGTCGTAGAGGTTGAGCATCGCGTTCAGCGCATGGTAGTCGAGTGTATGGTAATCGAGCGAGTGGGCATCCGCTTCGGCTTTGGTTGCCTTTGCACTCACATGGTCTGTTGTTGCCAAAATTCAGTTACTCCCTTACGCACATTTGCAACGTCTTCTGCCGTGCCGAGCAATTCAAAGCGGTACAGGTAAGGCACCTGACATTTCTGCGCAATGATGTCGCCAGCGATGCAGTACGCTGCACCGAAATTGGTATTGCCTGCGGCAATCACGCCACGCAAGTAAGCGCGATTGTGTGGATCGTTGAGAAAGATGATGACCTGACGCGGCACAGCGCCTTTCGTGCTGCCTCCGCCGTAGCTGGGGACAACCAGAATATAGGGGCGATCAACTTTCAATGCAGGCTGTTCTGTCGCTATCGGGATTCTCAGGGCTGGCAAGCCAACCCGAGAAATGAAGCGATGCGTGTTTTCCGACTGGCTGGAGAAATAGACCAGCGGGTTCATATTGCCCCCCTTACTGCAATTGCAGGGCGGCGTTCAGAGTACTGATCTTATCCGGGCGGAAGCCGCTCCAATGATCGTCGGCCGTCATCACGACGGGTACCTGTTGATAGCCCAACGCTCTTACCTGCTGTAACGCCTGTTCATCTTCAGTTAAGTCCACCAGTTGATAGTTAATTCCTTGCTTGTCCAGCGCACGGCATGTGGCGTTGCATTGAACACAATCTGGCTTAGTGAAAATAGTAATACGCATGATTCGTATTTACCCTTTGGCGTGAAAGAAGTATGTCGGAGCGGCTATCTTCAGGGCATGTGCACCCGAACCGATCCACTGTGTAGCGACCCGTTACGCGAGCGCTACACAAAGAATACTAGATGTAGGTATTTTAAATTTCAACCACACAAGATATATGATTTTTAGTTGACCTTATACCAATTGACGCAAACCCAGATGCAGCAAGGCTGGGAGAGAATGCAAGTAAAAAATGTAGAAATAAATAAATGTGATGCGCATCATTTTTGACGAAATAGTGTGCTAAAAAACAAAAAGGAGAGTTGGGGAAATGGAAATGTTACCTAAGATTGCCGACAAAGTGCGTCGAGCGGTGGTAATGGATAGATCGTAAAGACGCTGCAAGTACCTCCCTGTAAGCTCGGCTTGCGCCATCCCTGGCGCAAACGCTTTACTCTTCTATTCCATTACCACCGTTTTCGTTGTGCAAACAAGCTTACCAATATCTGGTGCAGCATCGCTGTCTGAGGCCGTCAATTACAGAACTGGCAGGTTTCTGCCATAATAGATTTCCTGCATTTCGTGATACAGCAGATCGGTGATTCTTTTCCGTTCAGCAGTGCTGAGTTCTTCGGGGCTGACGTTGAACAGGTAGTGTTTCAGGTCGAAGTCTTTCAATAGCATCTTGGTATGGAAGATATTTTCCTGATACACGTTCACATCCATCATGTGATAGAGCGCTTTCATATCCTCGGACATGAAGTTCTGAACCGAATTGATCTGATGATCGATGAAATGTTTTATGCCGTTGACATCACGGGTAAATCCCCGCACACGATAGTCGATGGTCACAATATCGGATTCAAGCTGGTGGATGAGGTAGTTCAGCGCCTTCAGCGGCGAAATTACGCCACAGGTAGAGACTTCGATATCCGCACGGAAGGTACAAAGCCCGCCTTCTGGGTGGCTTTCTGGGTAGGTATGAACACAGATGTGGCTTTTATCCAGGTGCGCAACAACAGAATGAGGCAACGGCCCCGGATGTTCTGAGGTATCCACGTCACGTGGATCGATGGGCTCTTCGCTGACCAGAATGGTCACGCTGGCGCCTTGTGGATCGTAGTCCTGACGCGCGATGTTAAGGACGTTGGCACCGATAATTGAGCAGGTTTCAGTGAGGATTTCTGTTAAACGGTTAGCGTTATATTGTTCGTCGATATAGGCGATATAACCATCGCGATCGTCGGCCGTTTTGGTGTAACAGATATCGTAGATACAAAAACTCAGGCTTTTCGTCAGGTTGTTGAAGCCGTGTAGTTTCAGCTTGTGCAATTTACGTCACCCCCTTGTGGTGTGATTACCCTAAGTGATGGATTATTGCGCATTCTGTAGCGCGCTCAGCAGATACTGTGGCAGGGCAAAGCTGCCGATGTGAACATCAGGCGTGTAATAGCGACAGGCGATAGCGGATTGCGCAAAACGTTGGCGCAGCATGGTGGCATCTATCTGACGCAGCGCCGAGTTATTGCTGGCCCAAGCGAACGTCATAATGCCGCCGTAATACGTCGGGATCGCTGCCTGATAAAAGCTGACATCGTTGAAATAGTGGCTGAGTTTTTTATGGCTGCCGACGGCTTCATCCTGTTGCAGGAAGCACACGCCATTCTGAGCGACGAAAATCCCGCCTTCGTTCAGGCAACGGGCGCAGCCCTGATAGAAATCGGAGGTGAACAGGCTTTCACCGGGGCCGATGGGGTCGGTGCAATCGGAAATGATGACGTCAAATTTTTCGCTGCACTGTCTGACGAAGTTAACGCCGTCATCAATCATCAGATTAAAACGTGGGTCGTCATAGCTACCGGCGCTGTGATTGGGCAGGTACTGGCGACAAAACTCCACCACGCCCGCATCGATTTCTACCATCGTGATATGTTCGACGCCGCGGTGTCGGCTGACTTCTCGCAGCATACCGCCATCGCCGCCACCGATAATCAGTACGCGTTTGGCGCTGCCGTGTGACAGAAGGGGAACGTGGGTGAGCATTTCGTGATAGATGAATTCATCGCGCTCGGTGGTTTGCACCACGCCGTCAAGCGCCATCACGCGACCTAATGCGTCGTTTTCAAAGATGATGAGATCTTGATGATCGGTCTTCTCGTGATACAGCACGCGATCAACCGAAAAGTACTGACCAAAGTTGGCATGTAGGGTTTCATACCAAATTTCTTTCTGGGACATGTTAGGGCTTCCTCCGCGATAACAGCCATGAAAATTGGCGCGCCATCATAGCCGACTCTTTTACCGCTTGCACGGTCAAATTTCAGTCAGCGCGGAGGTGGGGGAAACTACTGTGCGTAGGAGAGCAGACCGAGTGAATTACGTGCCAGAGACTGGCATTTCTTCGGCGTCGGGATAGCGATTTTACTCAGGTCGCGATAGCTGTCTTCACCCATCGCCGTCATATCGTAAGCGTTGTAATTGCTGAGATCCCAGCGATTTTGCTGAGCGAATGCGACCAGTGTCCGACGAATCTGTTCATTTGGCAGATCTTGATAGCCACAGTGGTTTTTCAGATAAACAAAGATCGCGGTCAGATCGGCGAGATCTTCCGCTTCAAATTCATTCAGCGCCTTGCTGGCGGAAGAGAAGCTCATCAGGCTTAGCAGGAGCAGAGCCAGCGCAGAGTTTTTCATGGTTGAACCTGTTCCAAATGTTGTCAGATGACGTTATCACAGATATCCCATGAGGTTCCAAGTTTTCTTACGGGAAACCTCTGATATCCCCGTCATTCTTCAAGCTGCATGTACGTTGGCAATACTCGGCTCATTATGAGCCTCGCCCTGGCTGGGCGCCGCAAGCGGCGTTCAAATCGGCTTAGCCGATTTGTCCTCGCTCACCCCAGTCATTTACTTGTGTAAGCTCTTGGGGATTCACTGTGTCGCCGTCTGCCTGCAACTCGAATTATTTAGGGGATTGCCATAAAAAACGAGTGACGAAAAGGCGGAAAACGAATAATCACAATCTATTGAAATGGTTGGCTTTTATTTTAGTGACGGTCGATGATGGAAATCACCTCGGGTTAATCGCAGGATTAAGGCCCATTTATCGCTGTTTGATACGATGACGCCGCCGTCAGCCTCTGTTATTAATAACAGCGATCTCATCTAATACAGTTTTTATTCTATGATCTCCGGTGTCTGGCGCGTCAGTAGTTGGTTGTTGGCGGGACTGTTGCTGCTTCCTTTAGCAACGGTTTTTTATCAGGCTTTTTTTGCCGATGGGATGGGATTTACCCAACTGTGGCAAATTGGGTTACCCACCTACCTGATACATTCAGCGGTCATCGTGGTTGGCACACTGTTCTTCAGCCTACTGTTTGGATTGCCTTCCGCCTGGTTTATCGCTATGTACCGTTTTCCCGGTCATCGCGTGCTGCAATGGGCGCTTTGCCTGCCGCTCGCGATGCCCGCGTTCCTGCTCGCCTACCTTTATACTGATGTATTACGGCATCTGTCCCAGTTGTTGCAGGAAGGCGGGTGGCAGATAGCCTCATCGTGGAGTGAATCCCACGTTGCTGGGCTACCCGTTTCGCTGGGCTGCATAAGTCTGGTGCTGGCGCTGGTGCTCTATCCCTATATTTACCTGTTGGTGCGCGAAGCGCTGGTGAAACAACCCGCGAGCCTTATCCATTCAGCGCGTTTACTGAATCAGACGCGCGCTCAGGTATTCCGCCGCTTATGTTTACCTATTGCACGGCCTGCGATTGCCTGCGGTGGTGCGCTAGTAGTGGTCGAAACATTGGGCGATTATGGCGCGGCGTCTTATCTTGATACCCCAACCCTGACAACACAGGTGCTGGATATCTGGCAGCAGCAGGGCGATCTCGGTGCGGCAGCACGCCTTGGCGTGTTGATTTTGCCTGCGATCTTCCTCTTGATGTTTCTGGTTAATTTCTGGCGTCGCAAGCAGAGAATTTATCAAGCTCAAGCGAATCCTTCTCAGGTAGTTCCGCCTGTGTTGAGCGGGTGGCGCAGCAGGGTGGTACGTGGCTACTGTTGGGGAATCGTTTGTCTGTCGTTCCTGTTCCCGCTGTTGTATCTATTATTTCTGGTCCTCCGACACATGCTGTCGGTATGGGATATGGCGTTCCTCCATGCAGTGATGAATAGCCTGTTGGCGTCCGCCATCGCGACAGCCGTTATTACGCTGATGGCGCTGTCGTTTATTTTCTACACGCGCACGGCCGGGATATTTGCCAATCAGACACCGGTTCGGCTAGTCAGCCTGAGTTTTGCTTTGCCCGGCGCGGTACTGGCTGTCGGACTGTTTACCTTGCTGTCGCTGGTGGATAGCGGAATTAATCTGTTTGCCAGCGCCGCGGGGTTACCTCCAACGGAGGCTTTGCTGGCGGGATCGCTGTTTATTCTCATCCTCGCCTATAGCGTTAAATTTGGGCGTCTGATGCTGGACAGCCTTGAACGCAGTATGGAGGCCATTCCGCGTTCGCTGGACAGCGCGAGCCTTGTACTGGGCGCTTCCCCCCTCAGCCGCTGGTCACGTGTGCATATCCCGCTGCTACGCCGCAGCCTGTTCATTGGGGCGTTGTTGATTTTTACGGAAAGTATGAAAGAGCTGAATGTGTCGCTGCTGCTGCGTCCTTTCGGGGTTGATACGTTGGCAACGTATGTTTTCCGCTTTACGGCGAGTGAGCAAGTAGCGTCATTTGCCTTTCCTGCATTGGTGCTGGTGGCGGTGGGGCTAATCCCTGTTTTCTGGCTGAATCGCGCACTGAATATAAAAGGATAATGACATGGCTGCGTCGATAGATATTCTGAGCGTTCAGGCGGTAAGTTGTACGCTACAGCAGTCTCCCGTGTTGGAGAATATCTCCTTTGCTGTGCGCGATGATGAGACGATTTGCCTGCTGGGCAGGAATGGCTGCGGTAAAACGGCACTATTACAGGTGATCGCAGGCCTGCTGCCGATTACTCAGGGCAAGGTTTTGCTGGAGGGTGAGCCTGTCAGCTCACCGCAAGAATACGTCCTGCCTGAGCTGCGTCAGGTTGGCCTGATTTTTCAGGACTATGCGCTCTTTCCGCATCTGACGGTGGAAGGCAATATTGCGTTTGGTTTATATGGCCGCCCGGAAAGCGAGGTGAAGCCAATCTGTGCCGAGATGTTGACGCTCTTGCAACTGGATGATGTCGCCGCGCGCTATCCACACGAGCTATCGAATGAACAGCAACAGCGTTTGGCGATTGCCCGCGCGTTAGCCTGTGAACCGAAACTACTGTTGCTGGATGAACCCTTCCCAGGGCTGGACAGCCAGACTCGCTACCGCTTGATCACCGAATTACGGCAGGTTCTCAAACAGCGCCATGTCGCGGCGGTTTTTGCCACGCACAGCCGAGAGGAGGCTTTTGCCTGCGCCGACCATCTGATTCTGCTGGATGAAGGGAAAATTATGCAGCAGGGCTATCCCTCCGAGCTGTACCATCGGCCGAATAGCCGCTTTGTCGCTGATTTTATGGGGAATACAAACTATTTGCCTGTGAAAATTATGAGCGACCATCAATGGCAAAGCCCATTGGGCGATCATCAGGCGACACATCCGCTCAATCAGCCGATGGATTCACAATGCGACTGGATGGTACGTCCGGCTGACGTGGCGTTGGCACTCGATCCCGATGGCCCGGCGTCGATCGAAGATAGGCTATTTATGGGCACATCAAACTTGTATCGGGTGAAGATGGGAGAGCTGCTGCTGCTGGTGCAGACCGGCAACTGGTTTGAGCCAGGACAGCAGGTGCGTTTAAGCATTAAGACGGATCCTCCGGTCTTGTATCCTGCTTTACCCGCCGCCAGCGGTCCGGCTGACGGCCCTGAAAAGCAATGATTACGCCTCGTGCAGATCTGCCGCTGGCATGAGCCAGGTGCTATTGTGCTTTTCAAACCCTAACTTCGGGTAGTAATCCACCGCCAGCGGCGCGGCCAGCAAAATAATTTTGCAGCCTTTTTCAAGCTGTTGAGCGGTTTGTTGAATCAGCTTCTTACCTATTCCCGCATGCTGATAGTCCTCTGACACCGCGAGATCGGACAGATAACAGCAAAAATGAAAATCCGTCACGCTGCGCGCGATCCCAACCAACGTCTCCCCTTGCCACGCGGAAACCAGCAGGTTGGCGTGCTTAAGCATACCTGCAATTGCTGTTTCATCATCCAGCGGGCGGCGCGGCCCCAATGAAGTTTTCGCCAACAGCTCAATGAACTGCTGGCTGGAAAGCGGGGCATTCACTTTGTAGCAAACATCCACTGGTGGTGTACTCATGGTGTCTCCTTCATGGTGTGGTTTCTGATATACTTCGCGCGCTTGGGCATTGCCCAGACTGATTCAAACGTCAGCATTGGCGCATCATCGATAATGAGTTTGTCATTTTGCCGATGGTGCTGAATACCTTACTTCAAAGAGTTATCAGTATGATGAAACATACCGTGGAAGTCATGATTTCTGAGCAGGAAGTGATGGCGCGGGTTACCGAACTGGGGCAACAGATTAGCGAACACTACCGTGATAGCGGCAGCGATATGGTACTGGTGGGGCTATTGCGCGGATCGTTTATCTTTATGGCCGATTTATGCCGAGCGATCGATGTCCCTCACGAAGTGGATTTCATGACGGCATCCAGCTATGGCAGCGGTATGAACAGTACGCGCGATGTTAAGATCCTGAAAGATCTGGATGAGGATATTCGCGGCAAAGACGTATTGATCGTTGAAGATATTATCGACTCGGGCAATACGCTGAGCAGGGTGCGGGAAATTCTGCAACTGCGTGAGCCGAAATCACTGGCTATCTGTACGCTGCTGGATAAACCAGAGCGCCGTGAAGTGGCGGTGAAAGTCGAGTGGGTTGGATTCTCGATCCCTGATGAGTTTGTTGTGGGTTACGGCATCGACTATGCCCAGCACTATCGCCATTTACCTTACGTCGGCAAGGTTGTTCCACAGGAATAGCGTACCAGATAAGGCTGATGCCGTGAGCGACGCCCAGCGAGTGGGCGTCAGGCAGCGAATCAAGACAGGGTAGAAATCGCGCGGCGATAACGCTGTTCCAGCGTCTCCCGGTTGGTCGCGGTCACTTCCAGATCGCGCAGACGGCCATCCTGAATACCGTAAACCCAACCGTGGATCGTAACTTTCTGCCCACGCTTCCAGGCGGACTGCATGATGGTGGAGTGGCCGAGGTTGTAAACCTGCTCGACAACGTTGATTTCACAGAGCGTATTCAGCCGCTGTTCGGGAGGCAATTCCCCCAGCAGCGAACTATGCTTGTACCACAAATCACGGATATGCAGCAGCCAGTTGTTAATCAAACCCAATTCTGGGTTTTCCACCGCAGCCTGAACACCGCCGCAGCCGTAGTGGCCGCAGATAATGATATGTTCGACTTCGAGAACTTCGACGGCATATTGCACGACAGACAGGCAATTGAGGTCGGTGTGAATAACCAGATTGGCGACGTTGCGGTGAACAAACAGTTCACCAGGCTCAAGGCTGGTCAGACTTTCCGCAGGTACGCGACTGTCCGAGCATCCAATCCATAGAAAACGGGGACGTTGTGCCTGCGCCAGACGTTCAAAATAGCCAGGATCCTCTTCCACCATCGTTTTAGACCAAAGCTGGTTGTTCGCGATGAGCGTTTCAATTTCTTTCATGAAAGTAAATGACCTGTAACAAACAAGGGGCAGTGAGGAGTAATATAAGGCAACATGCGTCGTTTGAAAAACGATAGTTTATACTCGTCATACTTCAAGTTGCATGTGCGTTGGCTGCGTTCACTCACCCGAATCACTTACTTGAGTAAGCTCATCGGGATGAAATGAGAGACATCCTGTCTCTCACCGGAGGCCAGCCGTTGGCTGGTCAAATTCGTTCCCGACGAATTTGTCCTTCTCTTGCCGCCTTCCTGAAACTTGAATTATTTAGAGTATATATTTGTCACACTTTGAACCTGTAGAACTCACTGATAATAAGGCAATCCATTTCTTATGACATATGCACTGGAACTGGCGCAACTCACCAAAACCTATTCGGGAGGCGTCAAAGCGTTACGGGGGATCGACCTGAACGTGGAAGCGGGGGATTTCTATGCGCTTCTGGGACCAAATGGCGCGGGAAAATCGACCACGATTGGGATTATCAGCTCGCTGGTGAATAAAACGGCCGGTAAAGTTCGCGTCTTCGGCTATGACCTTGAGCTGGACAAAGTGAATGCGAAACGCCAACTGGGGTTGGTCCCGCAGGAATTTAACTTCAATCCCTTTGAAACGGTATTACAGATTGTGGTTAATCAGGCCGGCTATTATGGCGTGAAACGTCAGGACGCGTTGCAGCGTGCCGAAAAATACCTGAAACAGCTGGATCTGTGGGAGAAACGTAACGAAAAAGCGATGATGTTGTCCGGCGGGATGAAGCGTCGCCTGATGATTGCGCGTGCGTTAATGCATGAGCCTAAGCTGCTGATTCTTGATGAACCGACTGCGGGCGTGGATATCGAATTACGTCGTTCCATGTGGGGCTTTTTGAAGGAGCTGAACGCTCAGGGCACCACGATTATCTTGACGACGCACTATCTGGAAGAAGCGGAAATGCTGTGTCGCAACATCGGGATCATTCAGCGGGGTGAGCTGGTGGAGAACACCTCGATGAAGCAGCTTCTTGCTCAGCTTAAGTCAGAAACGTTTATTTTCGATCTGGCGGCGAAAAGCCCGCTGCCACAGCTTGAAGGCTATGCGTTCCGCCTGATGGATACGTCAACGCTGGAAGTGGATGTGATGCGCGAGCAAGGTCTGAACGCGTTATTCAGCCAGCTCAGTGCGCAGGGGATAACGATATTAAGTATGCGTAATAAAGCGAACCGGTTGGAAGAGCTGTTTGTCACGTTGGTTAATGGGGACGGGACGAACGGTAAGGGAGAAAAGGCATGATGCACTTGTATTGGGTAGCACTACAGAGTATCTGGGTGAAAGAAGTCACTCGATTTGGGCGTATCTGGATTCAGACGCTGGTGCCGCCAGTGATCACCATGACGCTATATTTCATTATTTTTGGCAACCTGATCGGCTCACGTATTGGGGAAATGCACGGTTTTACCTACATGCAGTTTATCGTGCCGGGTCTGATCATGATGGCGGTGATTACCAACGCCTATGCCAACGTCGCTTCTTCCTTTTTCAGCGCCAAATTTCAACGCAATATTGAAGAACTGCTGGTCGCGCCTGTTCCGACCCATGTGATTATTGCGGGTTATATTGGCGGCGGGATCGCGCGTGGTCTGTGTGTTGGGGTTTTGGTGACGGCGGTGTCGCTGTTCTTCGTCCCGCTGCATGTTCATGCCTGGTGGATCATCGTTCTAACGCTGTTGCTGACGGCGACGCTGTTCTCGCTGGCGGGCTTATTGAATGCGGTCTTTGCGAAAACGTTTGATGATATCAGCCTGATTCCGACATTTGTGTTAACGCCGCTGACCTATCTGGGTGGGGTGTTTTACTCACTGACGCTGCTGCCGCCGTTCTGGCAGGCCGTTTCCAAGCTGAACCCAGTAGTGTACATGATTAGCGGCTTCCGCTACGGTTTCCTCGGAATTCAGGATGTACCGTTGCTGTTCACAATGTCGGTGCTGATTGCCTTTATTGTGGTGTTTTATCTGCTGGTTTGGTGGCTGATTGAACGCGGTCGCGGGTTACGGACGTAGTGTGTAAACGCTGTAAATGAAAAGGCGGTGGTAACACCGCCTTTTGCTTATCTAAAGCGATCAGGCGACCTGAACCGGAATCGCTTTTGCCTGACGTTGCAGCTCGTTATCGCCAGAGAAATAGGCAACCTTCGGGCTGTGGCTTCTGGCTTGTTCGTCGGACATCTGCACGTAGGAGCAAATAATCAGTTTGTCGCCCACGCAGGCAAGGCGAGCGGCGGCACCGTTCACGGAGATAATGCGTGAGCCTCTTTCGCCCGCAATGGCGTAGGTCGAGAAACGCTGACCGTTATCAACGTTGTAGATATCAATCGCTTCGTATTCCAGAATGCCAGCGGCATCCATAAAATCCTGATCGATGGCGCAAGAGCCTTCATAATGCAAGTCGGCCTGAGTCACTTTGACCCGGTGCAGCTTGCCTTGCAGCATGGTACGTATCATCGCTTTGTTACCTCGGTTCATACAGTCAAATCGACCTGGTGGTTATCAATCAATCTGGCCTTGCCTAACCAGGCAGCCATCAAAATCACTGCTCGTGTGCTGGCCGCGCTCAGCGGTTGCAGCGTATCAGCATCGCGGATAAACAGTTCATCAGGCGTAAAGCCCGCTTCACGCAGCTTGTCTGCCGCCTGTTCCAGCAATGTGTCTATCTGACGATCGCCGTTGTCCAACTGTGTCGCCATGTCCATCATCACCTGATAAACATGCGGTGCCCGCTGGCGTTCTTCCGCACTGAGATACCCATTACGTGAACTCAATGCCAAACCGTCTTTTGCACGTACGATTGGGACACCAATAATATCAATGTCATAGCCCATATCGCGTACAAGCTGCCGAATCAGCGCTAGCTGCTGGTAATCTTTCTCGCCGAAGCAGGCGACATCCGGCTGTACCAGATTGAACAACTTGCTGACGATGGTCGCAACGCCCCGGAAATGACCGGGACGGCTGGCACCTTCCAACAGGGAAGACAGGCCGGGCACATCGACAAACGTTTGCGACTCCAGTCCATTGGGGTATATCACATCCGGGCTCGGTGCGAAAACCAGATCGGCACCGCGGCGATTCAATTTCTCGCAGTCTTCCTGCAACGTCCGGGGGTAGCGGGCTAAATCATCTGGCCGCTCAAACTGCATAGGATTGACAAAAACGCTGACAATAACGATATCGGCACGCGCTCTGGCTTCATCGACTAGCGTCATGTGCCCGTCATGCAAATTACCCATGGTGGGCACTAAAGCAATGCGTTTCCCTTCCTGACGCCAGCGACGGATTTCGCGGCGCAGCAGCAGAGGGGTTTCGATTATTAACACACTCGTACTCCTAAAAAATAGCCCGATTAACGGAATGCTCGTTTTTTAATGAAACGATTGTTCTTTAATGAAATGAATGCGCTTCGGCTGGGTAGATGCCCTGTTCGACTTCTTGTGCATACAAACGCACTGCCGCGCGGATATCACCCCCGCTGGGTGCCAGAAAGTTCTTGGCAAACTTAGGCGTGTTGTCGCCGGTAATGCCGAAGGCATCATGCATGACCAGAATTTGTCCGTCGGTCACGTTGCCTGCGCCAATGCCGATCACCGGAATCGACAGCGCTTCCGTTACGCGTTTCGCCAGTGCGACAGGCACGCATTCCAGCACAAGCAGTTGCGCTCCGGCTTCTTCAAGCGCAAGGGCATCGGCCAGCAGTTGATTGGCATCGCTTTCGCTCCGGCCCTGAATTTTATAGCCGCCGAAGATGTTAACGGACTGCGGCGTCAGACCCAGATGACCGCACACCGGCACGGCACGTTCGGTCAGCATTTTTACCGTCGGGGCAAGCCAGCTTCCGCCTTCCAGCTTCACCATATTCGCACCGGCACGCATCAGTTCTGCGGCCTGACTGAATGTTTGTTCCGGCGTGGCATAGGTCATAAAAGGCATATCGGAGAGAACCAGAGCCAGCGGTGCGCCACGGCGGACACACTGCGTGTGGTAAACGATATCGTTTGTGGTCACGGGCAAGGTGGAATCGTGACCCTGTACGGTCATTCCCAGTGAGTCACCCACCAGCATCACGCGGATCCCTTGCTCGAAAAACAGGCGAGAGAAACTGGCGTCGTAAGCAGTAATCGTAGCGAATTTTCGCTGCTCTTGTTTCCATTGGCGCAAGTGGGAGATAGTCGTCGGTTTCATGACGGTCTTCCTATGTCAATAGGGCGAAGAATTGAGGGGGACATTCTAATGTAAGCCGACGTGTAGCGATATACCCGTCGCACTTCAAGTTGTAGATGGGGGGAATTATTAGTGGTCGAGTGTTCCGGTCAGCTTCTCGTCATCCCAGCGTTGATTATCCCACTTTCTATTATCCCATAAAGTCAGACCGTTGCGGTCGACATGGGTTAACCGCTGGGCGAGTGTGTCGCCGTCGGGGAATGCCAGTTCAGGGGCGATTTCCGCGAGCGGGTAGAGCATGAATTCACGATTCTTCATGTCGTAATGCGGCACGGTCAGACGCTCGGTCTGGATGACGACATCGCCGAACAGCAGAATGTCCAGATCCAACGTGCGTGGACCCCAGCGATGTTCCTTGCGTTCGCGACCTTGTTCCAGCTCTATGGCCTGTGTGTGATCGAGCAGCGATTCTGCCGCTAATGCGGTTTCCAGTTCAACAACGGCATTGAGGTAGTCTGGCTGATCCTGTGGGCCAAGCGGGCGGCTACGATAAAACGAGGAGCAGCAAACGACGTGCGTATGTGGAATCGCATCTAGCGCAGACAATGCCGCGCGCACCTGTTGCAAAGGCTGGGCAAGATTGCTGCCCAGCGCCAGATACACGCGCGTCATTAGGCTGGATCTCTACGTGCTGTTGTCGGTTTACGCGGTCGACGAGGGCGGGAACGACGATGTGGCGTCGGGCCGTCATCCAGCGATTTCAGCATATTTTGCTGACGTGGCGGTGCGGCTACCTGAAATTCACCCCACCACTGAGCCAGGCGCAGCAGCTCCTGATGGTTTTCGATTTCGGCACGCAGGCAAAGCAAGTCATACGCGGCGCGGAATTTAGGATGTTCCATCAGCTTATAAGCGCGTTTACCTTGACGGCGAGACAGCCGCGTTTGTAACTGCCAGATATCACGAACTAAAGAAGTAATGCGTTTAGGGATCGCCAGAGAACGGCACTGTTCATCCAGTACATCGTTCATCGCTAGCGAGAAGGCATCGAAGTAAGCCAGCCCGCTTTCCTGAGCCAGCTTTTGTGCATGCTCAACCAGCGGATACCACAGCATGGCGGAAAACAAAAACGCCGGATTGACCCGCATGTCATTTTGCAGACGCTGATCGGTATTTTTCAGTACCTGTGCAACCATGCGTTCCAGCGTGGAATCACCGTTTGGTGTGAAATAGCGGCTCAGCAGCGGAAAAAGCGGCTGGAAAAGCTGGTATTCACACAGCATTTTATAGGTTGGGTAGCCATAGCCTGACTGAAGCAGCTTCAGAGACTCTTCAAACATGCGCGCCGCAGGGATATCGTGCAGCAATGAGGCCAGACGAGGAATCGGCTCAGCGGTTTCCGGGCTGACCGTCATGTTCAGCTTAGCGGCGAAACGAACGGCGCGCAGCATACGCACCGGATCTTCACGGTAGCGCGTTTCAGGATCGCCAATCATACGGATGACGCCCTGACGCAGATCGTTCAGGCCATCGGTATAGTCACGTACGCTGAAATCAGAAATGCTGTAATAGAGGCTATTGATCGAGAAATCGCGGCGCTGAGCGTCTTCTTCAACGGAACCGAAAATATTGTCGCGTAACAGCATGCCACTTTGGGCCTGCTGAGAGGAGTTTTTGACTTCTTGCTGTTCCTGATGCTGTTCGTGGTGACCACGGAACGTGGCAACTTCAATCACCTCTGGCCCGAACATGATGTGGGCGAGACGGAAACGACGCCCGACCAAACGACAGTTGCGGAATAACTTGCGCACCTGATCGGGAGTGGCGTTAGTGGTGATATCAAAATCTTTCGGCTTTTTGCCCAGAAGCAGGTCGCGTACGCCGCCGCCAACCAGATAAGCCTCGTAGCCCGCTTTGTTCAGGCGATAAAGTACTTTCAGCGCGTTATCGCTGATATCGCTGCGTGAAATAGTATGTTGGTCACGCGGAATCACCGTCATATGCTGGCGCGGTTCCTCTGATTCGACCATTTCGTTCTCACGATTCAGTACCTTACGACAAAAATTAGCAACTCGGGAAAAGATAATACACCTCGATAGTGATGGATAAATCAACGGCACAGCAAAAAATTTCTGGGAAACGTTTTTGACGTCGACCCAGCGACGGCCTGCAAGTGTGACGGCCAAGGATAGTGCGTCACTAAAAATAGCGGCTAATCATAGCTCACCAATGCCCCTTTGAGAATGCCGATGTGATCGCGGACGGGTTTATTGCCGCCTGTAACGGGACAACATCAAGGGACCAGTGCGCGACAGACCAGGCCAGAAGGTTGGAAAGCGTCATATCCTGACCGTTCTCCGGCAGCGGTTGGTTCAAGAATTGCAGTGCAGCCAGCAGCATGGGACGCGGATCGCTATTCGGCAGCGCCGGTGCATGATTCTGCTTGGAAAGTTTATTTCCCTCGGTATTTAGCACCAGCGGCAGATGAACGTAGGTAGGAATCGCGTAGCCCAACTGCTGATAGAGCGAAATTTGCCGCACTGTCGGTTCGATCAGATCGGCACCGCGCACGATCTCCGTAATACCCTGATCGTTATCGTCGATCACGACGGCCAGATTATAGGCAAACAGCCCATCGCGGCGGTGGATAATAAAATCTTCCTGCGCGAGTGCCGTGTCGGCATACAGCTCGCCACGCAATTTATCGTGAAAGTAAAATACCGGCGTTGTCTGGCGCAGGCGTAGTGCGGCGTTATCGGAGGGCAGGTTACGCGTTCGACAATAGCTGTCATAGTGCCCACCTAGCTGCTGAATACGGCTACGCGTACAGGTGCAGTAGTAGCTCATGTCCTGCTGTTGAAGCTGCTGCAGAATCTCGCGGTAACGCCCATGCCGCTGTGACTGGTAAATCACTTCACCATCCCAGTGCAGGCCGTAATGGTCTAATTGTGCAAGGATACGGGAGGCGGCGCCGGGAATTTCCCGTGGCGGGTCGATGTCTTCAATACGTACCAGCCAGCGCCCTTGTTGGGAACGAGCTTGCAGATAACTACCCAGTGCGGCGATCAGTGAGCCAAAATGCAGGTCACCAGAAGGAGAGGGAGCAAAACGCCCGACGTAACGATGCGTTTCCGTGAAACCAGTTGTTCCAGACATAAGAGGTTGGTGCTATCTCGTCAGCGTTTTATCCAGACAGAAGATAGAGTGATGAACATCATTCATCAGCGGTAGAGTATCTAGAGCCGGCCCCTGCGATGGGCAGGAGCCGATTCTGGACAGGAAAATTAACCTGCCATTTGCTTTTCGCGTATCTCTGCCAACGTTTTGCAGTCGATACACAGATCGGCGGTCGGACGGGCTTCCAGACGGCGGATGCCAATCTCGACGCCACAGGATTCACAGAATCCGAAATCCTCATCTTCGATTTTCACCAGCGTTTTGGCGATTTTCTTGATCAGCTTGCGGTCACGGTTACGCAGTTCGAGACTGAACTCTTCTTCCTGCGCTGCGCGATCCACGGGATCGGGGAAATTAGCGGCTTCATCGCGCATGTGCGATACCGTACGATCCACTTCATCCATGAGTTGGTTGCGCCATGCTTCAAGAATACGCTTGAAATGAGCCAGCTGAGCGTCGTTCATATACTCTTCGCCCGGCTTCTCCTGGTACGGCTCTACTCCGGCAATTGCGAGAATGCTCAGAGAAGATGTCTTACGGTTTTGCCCTTCTTGCATGTTGCTTCTCCTACATAACACGACACGCATAATACCCTTTTATGCAGTGAAGTTGCGGCGTTGTTGGCCATAACTTCAGCTATCTGGGTATATCGGCCCCCAAGGGGGGAAAAAACAGGCCGCTATAAATAGCAGATGAAGATGGGGTTGGCAATGCTTCCTGACACCGGCCTGATAAAGTGTGAGGAACAACCTGCTTAACCCGTCATACTTCAAGTTGCATCTGCGTTGGCTACGATACTCGGCCCACTTGCGTGGACCTCGCCCCGTAGGGGCCGCTGCAAGCAGCGTTCAAATCTGCCTCTGGCAGATTTGTCAGTCACTCGAATCACTTACTTGAGTAAGCTCATCGAGATTCCTTCTCTTGCCGCCTTCCTGAAACTCGAATTATTTAGGGTATACATTAAATAAGAAACAATGTGTTACGCCTTTGGTGGTACGTTCGGCGTGTTATGCCATGTTGGTACGTCATCCCAACAACGGTAGCTTATGCGTCAATTTAATACCGTCAGGGCCTAATATGGAGCCGTAACATAAAATTTCAACCCCAGCCTGTTGTGCTTCGATAAATAATTCCGCATAGCGTGAATCAATATGCCGAGCGGGAGAAACCTGCTGGATGCCTGAATGGAGCACGGCGAAAAAAAGGACTGCGCGTTTTCCATTGGAAACCATCTGTTGCAGCTCACGCAGATGCTTTTGCCCTCTGAGTGTAACCGCATCCGGAAAGTAACCACATTCATGTTGCAATAATGTGACAGATTTCACCTCAATATAGCAGTCAATCCTGTCCGGCGCCTGTAAAAGCAGGTCGACTCGGCTATTTTCCGTACCGTATTTTACTTCCGTTTTTACGTCTGGGTAGCCCGCCAACTCTTCTATGCGATTTTCCAATAAGGCTTCGTACAATAATGTGTTGGCACGCAGAGTATTGACACAAATCCAGTGATTTTGTTGTGTTTCAGTCAGTTCCCAGCTCTGGGCGTACTTGCGCTTAGGGTTATCCGATGTGGAGTACCAGACGGTATCGCCGGGCGTTGCACAGCCTGTCATCGCACCGGTATTGGCACAGTGCAGCGTGAGCGTCTCGCCTTCTGGGGTTACGACATCGGCCAAAAAACGTTTGTAACGTTTAATCAACCGGGCGGGTTGTAAGCGTGGGGTATAGTCCATGTGTATCCTGTTTTTTTGTTTATCCACTCGACTACTTATTTAATAAATGACCAGCTTTCCAACTGCTGATAGCGGGTTTTACCATTATCGAAAAGTGACTCGTAAAGTGAAAAGTGCGTCATGTCGACCTGCCAGCTAAAGGTGGCGGGGGGAATCGCAACGGGGCGGGTCGCGCCACGTAATAACGTAATGTGTGGGTGAAACGGCAAGGCTGTTTGATAGCAGCCGTTGCGCGCGGCCTGAGAACGCAGCAGTTCCGCCAACTGTAACAGCCCACGCGGTGCACGACGGCAGCCCAGCCAGACCACGCCGGGACGCGGCCAGTGTCCAGCGTCATTCAGCGTAAGGGAAAAAGCGGGCTGACGGATGCGGCTCGCCAATGTCTGTAAGACCTGCGCTTTTTGCTCGCTGACATCGCCCAAAAATGCCAGCGTCAGATGAAGATTCGCGGAGGCGACCGGACGACCCGCTTCCAGAGGGAAGTGTTCGGCACGCCAGCGGATAATCTCTTGCTGTGTAGCTTCTGGCAGTGATAAGGCAAAAAACAGGCGGCGGGTGGCTGACATGGCGATCTCTCTGTTCTGATTCCATCAGATGCTGCATTCATCCAGATGCTACAATGCTCGCCGCTGAAAGTTAACCTTATACGGAGATGTCTGTGATTTTACCGCCCGTTAGCGCCGTGCTGGATGATGTGATAACGGCGCTACATACCGCGCCCCAGGTGCTGCTTAATGCGCCAACGGGGGCAGGGAAATCGACCTGGCTGCCGTTGCAGTTGCTACAACAGGGCAATGTGAACGGGCGCATCATCATGCTGGAGCCACGCCGTCTGGCGGCAAAGAGCGTGGCTTGGAGGCTGGCGCAGCAGCTAGGGGAAGAACCGGGGAAAACCATAGGCTATCGCATGCGGTCGGAAAGCTGCGTGAGTGATGCTACGAGGCTGGAAGTCGTCACCGAAGGCATGCTGACTCGTTTGCTGCAACAGGATGCGGAACTGCAAGGCGTGGCGCTAATCATCCTTGATGAATTTCACGAGCGCAGCGTGCAGGCCGATTTGGCATTGGCGCTGTTGCTCGATGTGCAACAAGGGCTGCGTGAAGACTTAAAGCTGCTGATTATGTCCGCCACGCTCGACAATGCGCGGCTGGCGGCGCTGCTGCCGGAAGCCGTCTGCGTGGTTTCCGAAGGTCGCAGCTATCCGGTAGAGCGGTGTTATGCGCCATTGAACAATCAGGAGCGTTTAGAAGAGGGCGTTGCGCGACAGGTACGGCGTTTGCTCAGTGAAGAAGCTGGTTCGCTGCTGCTGTTTTTGCCCGGCGTCGCGGAGATTCGCCGTGTGCAGGCGCTGCTGGAAAATAGCGTGTCGAGCGAGACAGATCTTTGTCCTTTATATGGTGCGTTGACGCTGGCGGAGCAGCAAAAGGCGATTCTGCCCGCGGAACCGGGCCGCCGTAAGGTGGTGTTAGCCACCAATATTGCCGAAACCAGCCTGACGATTGAAGGTATCCGGCTGGTGATGGATAGCGGCCTTGAGCGTGTAGCCAGCTTTGATGTGAAAAGCGGTGTCACCCGACTGATGACGCAGCGAATCAGTCAGGCGTCGATGGTGCAACGCGCTGGACGTGCCGGACGTTTAAGCCCCGGTATATGCTGGCATTTATGCTCTCGCGAACAGGCAGAACGCGCGGCGGCGCAGAGTGAAGCCGAGATACTGAATAGCGATTTAAGCAGCATCTGGCTGGATTTATTACAGTGGGGCTGCACTGATGTGACGCAGTTAACCTGGCTGGATACCCCGCCAGCCCCTGCGCTTTATGCCGCACGTCAACTGCTGCGCCAGCTTGGTATTACCGATGAGCAGGGTAGGTTAACCGCCGAGGGGCGGAAAATAGCCGCGTTAGGCTGCGATGCCCGACTGGCGACGATGCTGTATGCCGCCTCACAGCAAAGTTCAGATGCATTGGCCACGGCCGGATGTCTGGCGGCGATACTCGAAGAGCCGCCGCGTAGCGGGTCGATCAATCTGGCTGATTGGCTGCATCGCCCATTGCCACACTGGTTGCGGCGGGCAAAACAGCTGACGCGTCGTTTATCGACGACCTCGGGACGTATTAACGGCGGCGACGCCGACTGGCTGTTGGCACAGGCTTTCCCCGACCGCATCGCCCGGCGGCGTAGTCAGGATGGCCGCTACCAGCTTGCTAACGGCAGCGGCGCGATGATGTCGGCCGATGAAGCACTGTCAGGTACGGAGTGGCTGCTGACCCCGGCGTTGCTACAGAACGATCGATTAGTGCAAAACAAGCAAAGCGCAGAGGCACGGATCCTGCTGGCGTTGCCGCTGGATATTGAACGGCTGGAACGGCGGTTACCTGGATTAATAAATGAACGTAACGTGGTGCACTGGGACGAAGAAAAGGGTACTCTGCGCGCCAGCCAGCGCGACCAGATAGGTTGTCTGACTCTGCGAACGCGCCCGCTGAACAAGCCTTCCGATGAGGCACTACAGCAGGCGATGTTATCCTGGATTCTGGAGCAGGGGATTGATGCATTAAACTGGGATGCTGCGGCGTTGCAGTTACGCGCCCGGCTACAGTGCGCGCACCAGTGGTTGCCGGAAGTTGACTGGCCGCGAGTGGACGAGGAAACGCTGCTGGCAACGCTGGAAGTCTGGTTACTGCCGTCACTTGCTGGCGTGCGTGATTTACGGGCGCTGCACCAGATTAATTTGAGCGATGCGCTGCTGCGACTGTTGGACTGGTCGCTGCGCCAGCGGCTGGATAGCGCATTGCCCACGCACTATACGGCCCCCGGCGGCAGTCGCTTGCCTATCGCCTATTATGACGATAAGCCACCGGTGCTGTCGGTGCGGATGCAAGAAATGTTCGGTGAGCAGCAGAGCCCGCTGTTGGCGGAAGGGCGTGTGGCGCTGGTATTGGAACTTTTGTCCCCCGCGCAGCGTCCACTACAGATTACGCGAGATTTAGCGGCATTCTGGCAAGGCACCTACCGCGACGTGCAAAAAGAGATGAAGGGGCGTTACCCCAAGCATGTCTGGCCGGACGATCCGGCAAATACGGCTCCGACGAGACGTACCAAGAAATATCAGAATCACTAATTTCAGACGTTTCCGCTTTCCCAAAAAAGGGGCTGGAAACAGAGTAGGCGGCTTGAGCGCAGAGCAGATAGCCGTGAACAACCTGATGGAGAAGTTATTGTAATGTCTCGGGATGACCGCGAACCTATCGGGCGCAAAGGGAGAGCGCCAAAACGTAAGCCTGAACGCAAGCAGGCCATACGACGTCGCAGGGATGACGACTATGATGATGAAGACTATGACGATTATCAGGACGACTATGACGACGATGATGATTACGACGGCGATGACACCATGACGCGTAAATCGCAGAGAAGACGGCGCTGGCTGGGGCTGGCGATCAAGCTGTTCCTGATCTTTGCCGTGGCGATGGCGATCTATGGCGTGTACCTCGACAGCCAGATCCGTAGCCGTATTGAAGGCAAAGTCTGGCAGCTGCCTGCCGCCGTCTATGGCCGCATGGTTAACCTTGAGCCGGGCATGGCCTATAGCCAGAAAGAGATGATCAGTCTGCTGGAAGGCATGCAATACCGTCAGGTGAGCCGCATTACCCGTCCGGGTGAATTCAGCGTGCGTGGCAACAGCATCGATATGCTGCGCCGTCCGTTTGATTTCCCTGATGGAAAAGAAGGGCAGATTCAGGCGCGTCTGACGTTTGCCAACGATCGTCTGTCGCAGATCCAGAATCTGGACAACCAGCGTAACTTCGGCTTTTTCCGTCTCGATCCGAAACTGATCACCATGATGCAGTCGCCGAATGGCGAACAGCGTTTGTTCGTGCCGCGTGCCGGTTTCCCCGATCTGCTGGTTGATACACTAGTAGCGACCGAAGACCGTCATTTTTATGAACACGATGGTATCAGCCTGTACTCGATTGGCCGTGCGTTCTTAGCGAACATCACTGCGGGGCGTGCGGTACAGGGCGGTAGTACGCTGACGCAGCAGTTGGTTAAGAACCTGTTCCTGACCAACGAGCGTTCGCTGTGGCGTAAAGCTAACGAAGCCTATATGGCGCTGATCATGGATTATCGCTACAGCAAGGATCGTATCCTTGAGCTGTATCTGAACGAAGTGTACCTCGGTCAGAGCGGTAACGATCAGATCCGCGGTTTCCCGCTTGCCAGCCTGTATTACTTTGGTCGTCCAGTGAATGAACTGAGCCTCGATCAGCAGGCGCTGCTGGTGGGCATGGTGAAAGGGGCGTCGCTGTATAACCCGTGGCGTAACCCACAGATTACGTTAGAACGACGCAATCTGGTGCTGCGTCTGTTGCAGAATCAGCAGGTTATTGATGCTGACCTGTACAACATGCTGAGTGCGCGCCCGTTGGGCGTACAGCCGAAAGGTGGCGTCATCAGCCCGCAGCCTGCATTTATGCAACTGGTACGTCAGGAACTGCAACAGCGGCTTGGCGACAAGGTTAACGATCTCTCTGGCGTGAAGATCTTTACCACGCTTGATCCGGTCTCGCAGGATGCGGCGGAAAAAGCGGTGGAAGTCGGGGTTCCGGCACTGCGTGCAGGTCGTAACGTCAGCGATCTGGAAGCGGCGATGGTGATTGTCGATCGCTTCAGCGGCGAAGTTCGCGCGATGGTTGGTGGTGCTCAAACGCAGTACGCTGGGTTTAACCGTGCGCTACAGGCGCGTCGTCCTGTCGGATCGCTGGCGAAGCCGCCGACCTACCTGACCGCGCTGAGCCAGCCGGACACCTATCGTCTGAATACCCTGCTGGCCGATGAACCGCTGTCGATCAAACAGTCTAATGGACAGCTATGGCAGCCGAAGAACTACGATCGTGAGTTCCGTGGTCGCGTCATGCTGGTCGATGCGCTGGCGAACTCGCTGAACGTGCCGACCGTCAATCTTGGGATGGCCGTGGGGCTGAATCAGATCACGGAAACGTTGAAGCGGCTAGGGATTCCGGAAAATGTGATCCAGCCTGTACCGGCGATGCTACTGGGAGCGATCAGTCTGACGCCGATGGAAGTGGCGCAGGAGTATCAGACGATCGCCAGCGGCGGCAATCGCGCGCCGCTTTCCTCACTGCGTTCGGTGATTGCTGAAGATGGCACGGTGCTTTATCAGAGCTTCCCGCAGGCGGAACGCGCGGTTCCGGCGCAGGCTGCCTATCTGACGCTGTATGGCATGCAGCAGGTTGTTGAACGCGGTACGTCGCGTTCGCTGGCGGTGAAATTCCCGAATTATCATCTGGCAGCGAAAACCGGTACGACTAACGACCTGCGTGACAGCTGGTTTGCTGGGATCGACGGTAAAGAAGTGGCGATTAGCTGGGTAGGGCGCGATAACAACGGCCCGGCCAAGCTGACTGGGGCGAACGGTGCGCTGACGATTTATCGTCGCTATCTGGAGAACCAAACGCCGCTGCCGTTAATGCTGACGCCGCCGGAAGGCATTACGACCATGACGGTGGATGCCAGCGGTAACTTTATCTGCAACGGCAGCAGCGCCGGACGCGTATTGCCAGTCTGGACGGATAATCCGCAGGCACTGTGTCAGGCTAGCCAGCCGCAGCCTTCAGCACAGCAGGACCAGCAAAACGGAGAAGGCGTCGCTGACTGGATCAAAGAAATGTTTGGTCAATAAACGCTTCTCACTGCCCCCGGTTAATCTATTGTCTCTTATAGACAAAGACAGGGGTATCACGTGTTTTGTCGTTATCCGGCGTAAAAAATTATGCTGAGGAGATAGCAGGCTTAGGATGAGCCGCATGGACGCGGCGAAAGCTTGCGCCACGTCAGGAACGTGTCGCAAGCGGTCCTCTAAGCCTGATACCGACGAAGGCACCGCTTTAGCGGCATAATTTCCGCCAAAAGCCGGGGTTCATAGGGGGCTGGCGTAGCCCCCTATGTCGGGCGCGTGCTACGAAGTAGCATGAAAATAACGACATTATCGCGCACGAAACTGTCTCTTAGTCGGCATAAGAATGTGACTAAGAGGCTGAGTTAATCTGGGCATTTTTTTGCACCTGCTATTTTGGGTAATGGTCACATCCTGCCTGATACCACTTTTCCTGCCGGAGCACTCTGGCGCTGACAGGTAAAAGTCTTGCGATTGGCATTCCGTTGCGCCTATCATGCTGCCTTTATCGTAATCATTATCGTTCTCTTTTAGACTGACGGTTACGGAAATAGTGAATTCTGCTCACCCCTTTCCTTCGGTGACATTAAAAAACCAAAAGCGCTATGCAAAATCAAACTGTACTGCCTGACACTACCTTCAGACTGGACGACGTCAGCTTTTCCGTCGCCGGGCGCACGCTGCTACATCCGTTATCTATCACGTTTCCCGTGGGGAAAGTGTGTGGGCTGATCGGGCACAACGGCTCAGGCAAATCGACATTGCTGAAAATTCTGGGTCGCCATCAGTCCGCCAGCAGCGGAACCGCATTGCTGGGTGAACAGGCGACCGGAAGCTGGGACAGCAAATTGTTCGCCCGTCAGGTGGCTTATTTACCGCAGCAGCTTCCCGCTGCCGAAGGGATGACCGTGCGTGAGCTGGTTGCTGTGGGGCGCTACCCGTGGCATGGCGCATTAGGCCGTTTCGGCAGCGCCGATCGGGAAAAGGTCGAAGAAGCCATCACGCTGGTGGGATTAAAGCCGTTTGCTAACCGTCTGGTGGATAGCCTGTCCGGCGGTGAACGGCAGCGAGCCTGGCTGGCGATGACGGTGGCACAGGATAGCCGCTGCCTGCTGCTGGATGAACCGACCTCCGCACTGGATATTGCGCATCAGGTTGAGGTGCTGGCGCTGATTCAGCGCATGAGCCGCGAGCGCGGCATCACCGTTATTGCTGTGTTGCATGATATCAACATGGCTGCGCGCTACTGCGATCATCTGGTAGCGTTGCGCGGCGGCAAAATGATTGCGCAGGGTGAGCCTGTCGCGCTCATGCAAGGGGACGTGCTGGAAAATATCTACGGCATTCCCATGGGTATTTTGCCTCATCCGGCGGGTGGCGCGCCGGTCAGCTTCGTTTGTTAACTCGGTTTTCCTGCTCATGATGCCTGAACGTTTTTCTTCTCCATCCTCCCCCGATCCGCTACGCCGTCGTTTGCTGACGGCGCTGCTATTGTCCCCGCTGGTTTATTCAGCGGCGAGCAAGGGAGCCACTGCCACATTTCCCGATGTAAACCGCATTGTGGCGCTGGAGTGGTTGCCTGTTGAACTGCTTCTGGCGTTGGGCATCACGCCCTTCGCGATTGCCGATAAACATAACTATAACCTGTGGGTGAAAGAGCCAGCGCTGCCTGAATCGGTGATTGATGTGGGGCTGCGTACCGAGCCCAATCTGGAATTGCTCACGCAGATTCGCCCGTCCCTGATTCTTTACTCTGAAGGCTACGGCCCTTCGGTCGCGAAAATGTCCCGTATTTCTCCGCTGCTGGGCTTTGGCTTCAGCAACGAACAGGGAAAACCGCTGACGTCGGCACAGGCCTCGGTCATGAAACTGGCCGATGCGCTAAATATGAAAGCGGCTGGAGAACGGCACCTGACGGAGCTGGCGCAGTTTCTCCAGCAGGAAAAAATCACACTCCAGCCTTATACCCAGCGGCCTCTGTTGCTCATCACGCTGGTCGACAGCCGCCATGTGTTGGTGATCGGCAAGAACAGCCTTTTTCAGGAAGTGATGGATCACATCGGAATAGAGAATGCCTGGCGCAGCGAAACCAGCTTTTGGGGCAGTACGATTGTGGGCATTGAGAGCCTGGCAGAAATCGGTGATGCCAACGTACTCTGTTTTGAACATGGTGATAGCGCCATCAGCGCTCAGCTTGATAATAATCCGCTTTGGCAGGCCATGCCGTTTGTGCGTAACCAGCGTTTGCAACGTGTGCCAGCCGTCTGGCTGTACGGCGGAACGCTCTCGGCAATGCGCTTCTGTCGCGTATTGAATCAGGCATTGGAGGCGAGAACACATGCCTAATTCTCTGTCTGCCGCGCACAAGCGTGCTGTGCACCCGCTGGTGCTGCCTGTTGTTTTAATCGGTTTTCTGCTGTTCGTGATTCTGGGAATGGGCAGCTACAACTTGCAGCAGCAATTGCCTGCGTCGCAGTGGCTTCAGGGGCTGACACAGCCCGCCTTGAACAATATGCAGCAGCTTCTGTTTCACTACAGCCTGTTGCCGCGCATGGTACTGGCGCTGCTGATTGGCGCGGGGCTGGGATTGTGTGGCGTGTTGTTCCAACAGGTCTTGCGTAATCCATTGGCTGAGCCATCAACGCTGGGGATCGCCACGGGCGCACAGCTCGGCATCACGGTGGTCACGCTGTGGGCGCTGCCCGGTGGCGAATGGCTCCAGCAGGCTGCTGCGATGATTGGGGCGCTGGTGGTTGGCGCGCTGGTGTTTGGCGTCGCCTGGGGCAAGCGGTTATCGCCGGTGACGCTGATACTGGCGGGGCTGGTGCTGAGTTTCTACTGTAGCGCGGTCAATCAGCTGCTGGTGCTTTTCCATCATGAGCAGCTTCAGGGCTTGTTCCTGTGGAGCAGCGGCGTGCTGAACCAACAGGACTGGAGCAATGTGCAGTTTGTTCTCCCGCGTCTTCTGGTGTGTTTCTGTCTGGCGCTGTTGTTGATTCGCCCGCTAACCCTGCTGGGGCTGGATGACGGCGTTGCACGTAATCTGGGGCTTGGGCTGTCGCTGGCACGTCTGAGCGCGCTTGGGCTTGGTATTTTCCTGTGTGCCCAGTTGGTGAATGCGGCAGGTATTATCGGTTTTATCGGCCTGTTTGCGCCGCTGCTGGCGAAAATGCTGGGCGCACGGCGGTTACTTCACCGTCTTTTATTAGCGCCGTTGCTCGGGGCGTTGCTGCTCGGCGTTGCCGATCAAGGCGTTATCTGGCTGAGTGGCGTGTGGCTTGACGTCCCAACGGGGGCCGCGACGGCGCTGATTGGTGCGCCGCTGCTACTGTGGCTGCTGCCGCGTCTGCGTAATAGTGGTCAGCCCGCTCTGGTCGACAGCAATAGCACGCCGACGGTTGAACGTCGACTGTGGGGAACGTGGCTGGTGCTCGGTATCACGCTGCTGGGAATGGTGGTGATCGCGGCGCTGATGTTGGGGAAAGATGCGGAAGGCTGGCAGTGGGGCGGTGGTGATGTGTTAGCGCAGTTGCTCTCATGGCGCTGGCCTCGGGTGCTGGCGGCGCTAACTGCCGGAGTGATACTGGCGGTGGCGGGAACGCTAATACAAAAGCTGACGGGCAACCCGATGGGAAGCCCGGAAGTGCTGGGGATTAGCTCCGGTGCCTCGTTTGGCGTCATTATTTTGCTGTTTTTTATTCCCGGCAATGCGTTGGTGTGGCTGCTTCCGGCCGGTAGCGCGGGCGCGGCGTTAACGCTGCTGGTCATGGTGATTATCGCTGGTCGCGGTGGGTTCTCCACGCAGCGTATGCTGTTGGCGGGGATTGCGCTCAGTATGGCGTTCACCACCGTCATAGCGCTGCTGTTAGCCAGTGGCGATCCGCGTATGGGAACGGTGCTGACCTGGCTGTCGGGCTCAACCTATGCGGTTGAACCGACTGACGCGATACGCACGGCGGTGATTGCGGTTCTGCTGTTGTTGATCGTCCCGCTCTGTCAGCGTTGGCTGCGTATTTTGCCACTGGGTACGACAACGGCCAGATCGCTTGGCGTAGCTGTCACACCGGTTCGTCTGCTGGTGTTGCTGCTGGCATCGGTACTGACCGCGATGGCAACCCTGATGGTTGGGCCGATGAGCTTTGTGGGCTTAATGGCACCACATATGGCGCGGATGCTGGGCTTTAGCCGCGTGTTGCCGCAAATCGCCAGCTCGGCATTGATTGGTGGGGCACTGATGGTGATTGCTGACTGGTTTGGCCGGATGATCCTCTTTCCGGCGCAGATCCCTGCAGGGCTGCTCGCGACGTTTATCGGCGCACCTTACTTTGTTTATCTGCTACGCAAGCAGGTGAGATAACGCGAACTTCGGCGGGTAGATTAGCCCGCCGAAGTTGTGTAATTAACCCGTGACGTTGATGGCTTCGGCCAGCATCCAGAACGTAGTAAGCACCAGAGAAAGCGCCATGATGCCGTTGAAGGCTTTCAGTTTCCACGGTTCCTGAAGATGTTTGCCGATGCGATCGCCGAGCACGGCCCAAACGAGAATACAGGGCAGATTGAGCGCCATAAAGGCGAACATTGTGGGGAAAATACCGTTGCTGGCGGTATACAGCAGCGCGATGTTGCTGGACATCAGCCAGGCTTTTGGGTTTACTGCCTGAAATAACGTCCCTTGCAGTACAGTCATTGGCTGTACTCGCCCTTGTAATTCCGGTGCTGATGAACGCACGATTTTCCACGATAGCCACAGTAGATAGACGCACCCCAGCACAGTGAGGGGCAGGCGGATCATGCTCAGCCAGCTCAGCAACAGCTCCAGTGCCACGCCCATCAGCGCCGTTTGTAGCGCACAGCCAATTAAAATACCCATCAGCATCGGCAAGGTGCGACGCAGGCCAAAATTGACGCCTGACGTCGCCAGCAGCAAATTATTGGGCCCCGGCGTGATCGACATGACGGTGACGTAGCTGAAAAAAGAAGGGTCGAGCATGGTGTTATCCTGATGATGGGGTGAGAACACTATGGTAGGCAGAAAAAAGAAATGGTTACAGATACACAAAATGATTATTGTAATGGGTACAAACTGCATTAATCGTTAACTGTACTCATTGGCTGGCGGGGGAACTGTGTCCATCATCGACTCACAAGAAAGTACGCTCTATCAACAGCTCGCGGAAACCTTCGCCACAGCCATTCATCAAGGGACGTTAGCGCCGGGAAGTCGCCTGCCTTCTATTCGTCGCGTCGCCGGATCGCACCAGGTGAGTGTGAACACGGTATTAAACGCCTGGCGTATTCTCGAAGATCGTGGGTTGATCGAAGCACGGCCGCAGTCCGGCTATTTTGTGCGAGGGCGTCTGCCGTCGCTGACGGAGAGCAAGCCTCACCGTGCGCAGGTGATTGTGCCGGGAAGTGAGAAACTGGATCTGATTGATACCGTTTTTGCTGCTCAGACGCACCCGGATTACATCAACATTTCTCTGGCGTGCCCGCAGCATGCCGATTTCTATCCGACCGAAAAGATCAGCCGTATTGCCGCTTCTTTGCTGCGGCGGCAGCCTGAACTGATTGGTCGCTATGCGTTGCCGCCAGGCAGTGAACGGTTGCGGCGTGAAGTGGCGCGGCGAGCGATGGATTTGGGTATGTCATTGACCCGCGAGGACATCACGATCACCCACGGCTGTATGGAAGCGCTACAGCTGGCGCTACGCACGGTCACGCAGCCGGGCGACTGTGTGGGTTTGGAAACGCCAACCTATTTTTATCTCTTTCCCCTGCTAGCCAGTCTGGGACTGAAAACGGTGGAGATTCCCACCGACCCGCAACGCGGTCTCGCGCTGGATGCGCTGGAGCTGCTGCTGTCAGAACAGCGATTACAGGCGATTATCGCCATGCCGAACGCGCAAAATCCGTTAGGGTGCAGCATGACGCTGGCGGATAAAAAGCGGCTGGCAAAGCTGGTGAACGATTATCAGGTGCCGCTGATCGAGGATGGGTTATACAGCGAGCTTCAGTTTACCTGGCCGCTGTCGCCGACGGTGAAAGCCTTCGACCGCGAAGGCTGGGTGATTTACTGCTCCAGCTTCACGAAAACGCTGGCGCCCGATTTTCGCATCGGCTGGATGGCGTCAGGCCGTTTCCGCGCCAAAGTGGCGCGGCTGAAAGCGGTCTCGTCAATGGCGGAATCGGCGCTGCTATCGGAAACACTGGCGCAGTTTCTGGAGTCTGGTGGTTACGATCACCATCTGCGCACGCTGCGTCGTCGCTATGCCGTGCAGATGGATGAGGCGCGCGGGTTGATTGCCCGACATTTTCCGCAGGGGACACGTGCGACGCAGCCGCAGGGCGGTTTTGTCTTCTGGCTGGAGTTGCCGGGTAATGTCGATGGGGTGGAATTATTCCATCGTCTGCTGCAAGAGAAAATTTGCGTCACACCCGGTGAGCTCTATACGCTAAGCGGCCGCTGTAAGCACGCGCTTCGGCTATCGTGCTGCTACCCGTTTGATGAACGCTACACGTATGCGCTTAAGCGCGCGGGGGCGCTGGCCTGTGAGATGAGCGGTATCGAACCGGGTAGCGCAGAGTAGTATTATGAGTAGCCTTATGGCGTGCCGTTGCGTCCCCAGGTCAGGTAGCCCGCGCGTGCGCTTAAGCGCTCATAGTAGGCGCGGACGGCGGGATAGTCCGTGTGTTCCAGCGGCGTTTCATACCAGCGGTTCACCGATAGCCCGATGGGAATATCGGCCAGCGTAAACGCCTGTCCTGTAACGTAGTGACCGGTTCGCTCCAACTGCTGATTCAAAATGCCCATGGTGCGTGACCAAAGATTGCAGGATGCTGCCAAGAGCGTCGGATCCTGATGTGCGGGAGACTGGCGCACCAGCGACATAAAGGCGTAACGCCATGAGGGATTGAGCTCGTTGGCCTGCCAGTCGATCCATTGGTCGATCGAAGCACGGCTACGCGGATCTTGCGGGTAGAGCCAGGCTCCGTCCTTCGCGTTGGCGAGGTAACGTATAATTGCGTTCGATTCCCACATGACAAAATCCTCGTCCTGAATAACCGGTATCATGGCATTGGGATTGAGCGCCAAAAATTCCGGTGACTGCGGTGATTTATAGCCTTCGCCCCAGTCTTCGCGGTGAAAGGGAATCGCCAACTCATCGCACAGCCACAGCACTTTCCGAACGTTGATCGACGACGTGCGTCCTAGAACCTTTAACATGACCTCTCCGCTATTTTCAGGAAAATAGACTTACTCATAACCAATTTAAGAGGGCTTGTCATTCTCGAACGATAGACTTGGTGAAAAAGTTGGAGGCGGAGCAGAGGGGATGATGAAGACAGAAACGGCAGAGGAAATAGCGACAGCGTCAGGTGAGTGACGCTGCCGTGTAATTGAGTTATTTAGCGTACTAAATTCGCTTTTACAACCGTGAGAAGCAGAGCTGTGCGGCTTCTATAGTGCGATCGATGTCCTGTGGTGTGTGTGCCAAAGACATAAAGCCCGCTTCAAATGCGGACGGCGCGAGGTAAATCCCTTCTTCCAGCATCATGTGGAAGAACAGCTTAAAGCGCTCGACGTCGCACTTCATCACATCCTGATAGCAGGTGACGCTCTCGGCATCCGTGAAGAACAGACCGAACATACCGCCCGCCTGATTCACCACCAGCGGAATATTTTCGGCTTTCGCGGCAGCCAGCAGGCCATTAGCCAGCTGATTGGTCAACTCGGTGAGTTTTTGGTGTACGCCGGGTTTTGCCACTTCTGTCAAACAGGCAAAGCCTGCAGCCATGGCAATCGGGTTGCCGGACAGCGTTCCCGCCTGATAAACCGGGCCGGTCGGTGCCAGCGCCTGCATGACTTCACGCTTGCCGCCGAATGCGCCGACTGGCATGCCGCCGCCGATGATTTTCCCCAGGCAGGTCAGATCCGGCACCACGCCGTAGTGCGACTGTGCCCCCGCCAGTGCGACACGGAAGCCGGTCATCACTTCATCGATGATGAACAGGGCGCCAAACTCATCGCAGAGGGCACGCAGGCCGGGAAGGAAATCTGGCAGCGGTGGAACGCAGTTCATGTTGCCCGCAACAGGTTCGACAATGATCGCGGCGATCTCGTCAGGATATTGTTCAAATGCAGCGCGAACGGATGACAGATCGTTATAGACACAGGTCAGCGTGTGGCGGGCGAAATCGGCTGGAACGCCGGGGGAATTAGGTTGGCCCAGCGTCAGTGCGCCAGAACCAGCTTTCACCAGCAGGCAGTCGGCGTGGCCGTGGTAGCAGCCTTCAAATTTGATGATTTTATCGCGGCCCGTGTAACCACGTGCCAGACGGATCGCGCTCATGGTGGCTTCCGTACCGGAGTTGACCATCCGCACCATATCCATACTCGGCACCAACGAGGTGACCAGACGCGCCATCTGCACTTCCATTTCTGTCGGTGCGCCAAAGCTCAGGCCGCGTTCTGCTGCCGCGATCACTGCATCACGAATTGCCGGATGATTGTGACCCAGCACCATCGGGCCCCACGATCCCACGTAATCAATGTACGCTTGCTCGTCAGCGTCGTAGAGATAAGCGCCATCAGCCCGTTCGATGAACAGCGGAGTACCGCCGACGCCGTTAAAAGCACGAACGGGTGAGTTCACTCCGCCGGGAATAAGTTGCTGTGCCGCAGCATACAGGCTTTCAGATTTGTTCATTACGCGGTCCTGACTGGTCTTGATCGTAAAATGTAGGGGTATTCTAATGAACTGACCGCCGTTATGAAATCGCTGTGCGGGTTTTCACTTGAAAACGCGCCGCATCATACCCACTGAGAGTACTGGCTGTGTGGTGTATGAGACGGCATAATGCGGCGATTATTTCAACAATCCACCCGTCATAATTCAAGTTGCATGTGTGTTGGCTTTCCTTACTCACCCCAGTCACTTACTTGAGTAAGCTCCTGGGGATTCGTGCGGTTGCCGCCTTCCTGAAACTCGAATTATTTAGGGTAGGGCTGTCAAATCTTGAACGTTTTCGCTTACTGCCGGATAATAAGCGTATGAATATGGGTCTATCACCTGATAAGCCCTGAGTTGGGAGTAAAAATATGAGCGATGATATAGCAGCACTGCCTCTGCAATTTACCGATGCGGCGGCAAGCAAGGTGAAAAACCTGATTGCTGATGAAGAAAACCCAGAGCTGAAACTGCGCGTGTACATCACGGGCGGCGGCTGTAGCGGTTTCCAGTATGGTTTTACCTTTGATGATCAAATCAACGACGGCGATATGACCATTGAGAAACAAGGTGTGGCGCTGGTGGTTGATCCGATGAGCCTGCAATATCTGGTTGGCGGTGCGGTGGACTATACCGAAGGGCTGGAAGGTTCTCGCTTTATCGTGACGAATCCGAACGCGAAATCCACCTGCGGCTGTGGTTCCTCTTTCAGCGTCTGATCCTGCATTGCGGTTATTCACCGACTAAAAAAATAAAAACCGTGTCTTGTTGCCGAGACACGGTTTTTTTATAGCAGACATTTTTTATCGCAGACAATAAGCCAATGATAGGAAGCGTTAAAAAAACACGCCCCCTGTTTTTACTGTGATTACCATTCGACCGTAATCAAACGCATTTCCGTACCCTGTGCGGTTTTTGCCGCAGAAGTCGAAAATTTTGCCTGATCGACCTGAATACGTGACTCAGTAATTTTAGGTTGTGGTACAGAGGCTACGTTACAATTCATTTGATATTGACCGGATTGAGGCGTTACGCCGCACGCCGGTAGTATCGTCAGTTGAGCGTTAATTTGCCCGCCCTGATTTCCTGCATATGCCGTGCTACAGGCCGCCATAAGTAAGCCCGCGTAAAGCAACGCATTTTTCATATTTAAAGCTACCTGGTGTCAAAGGAACCGATATCGGTTCAAAGTTTTCTCATTTCGTCTTGCTTTGGCTTTATCGCCAGATGGTAATCAAAACCATGAATGCTGTTTATGATTCCATCGTTGCGTTCAGATTATCGGCAACTATTGGCGAAATAAAAGCCTGTTAGTGTTACAACTTGTATACTAATGAAGCTATTGTTAGCGGAATGGTTTCACTCTGTTAATTAACAATCACTTCGCTGACGAAAGCGTGGGTCTTAACTCTGCTAACTGAGAACAAATTTGCTGGGCTGCCAATAGTAAACGAGGGCCGCTGCGGCTAAACCAGTCTTCATTGACGGTAATTACCGGAACCGCTAATTGCGGCTGCCAAAACGCTTGCACACTGGAAATCCTCTCTGGCGCACCGCCGACAATAATGGCCTGCGGTTGGCGTCTTAACACCTGTTCACGACTGACCTGCGGCCAGGGCACCGGACTGTCGCTAAAGACATTTTCGGCACCACACAGTGAAACGATCTGGCTTTGCAGCGTTGCTTTCGACGAGGTAAACAGCGGCTGAGTGCCGAATTGAATGAATACCCGCAATGGCGTGGCGTTATGCCTCTCGCCAGCGTGCTGGAGTTTGTCTATTTCCTGCTGAAAATTTGTTGCTGCTCGTTCGGCTTGTTCAGGGTGGCGGCTATAGGTCGCCAACTGTCGTAGTGACGCCGGGATATCGTCTACTGTCTTCGCATCCAGATAAACGATGGGAATCGAGAAGTTGGCGAGCTGTTCCAGCGGACGCTGTGAGTTACCCTCGCGCCACGCCAGAATCAGATCGGGCTTGAGGGCGAGGATGCGCTCCAGATTGATTCCCTGCCAGGAGGCAACCTGTTCCAGCTTTTTTGCTTCTGGCGGGTAATCTGACCAAGCGCTAACCGCAATCAGCTGTTCACCCATGCCTGCCGCATAGGCCATTTCCGTCGCGTGTGGTGCGAGACTGATCACACGCTGCGGAATGGCATAAGCGGCGGTGCAGAGCAGTAGCCCAGTTAGCCAGCAGAGGAACCTGACTGTCACAGTTAGCGTGCGGCCAGCTTGGCCAGAATCGCTTCTACCATCCGCGTTGATTGCTGTGCCGCAACGCTCAGGAACTCATCGAAACTCAGGTGTGAGGCTTTATCGGCCACATCAGAAATCGCGCGCACCACCACAAACGGGACGGCGAACTGGTGGCAAACATGGGCGATCGCAGTCGCTTCCATTTCTACGGCAATCGCCTTCGGGAACGTGGTGCGGATACGAGCTAACGGCTCTGCGCCGTTAATAAAGGCATCACCGCTGACAACCAGACCGCGCACGGCGTTCAGCTGTAACTCGGCAATCGCTTCCTGCGCCAGCGCGATGAGTTTTTCATCGGCAAGGAAAGCCGCAGGGCAGCCTGCCATCTGGCCGGGTTCATAGCCAAAGGCCGTGACGTCAGCATCGTGGTAGCGCACTTCATCGGAAACCACGATATCACCGACGTTCAATGTGGGTGCCAGTCCGCCAGCAGAACCGGTGTTAATCACCACGTCTGGCTTGCTGTGTTCTAGCAGCAGCGTGGTGCCCAGTGCGGCGGAGACTTTACCGATACCGGATTTCAGCAGCGCGACTTCTACACCGTTGATTTGTCCGGTGTAGATTTCGCAACCCGCACGCTGGAAGGTCTGACGGTTTTCAATCCGATCGCGCAGCAGCGTTACTTCTTGTTCCATCGCACCGATAATACCGACTTTCATAAGGTTCCCCGCAAATTCTGTTATAAATGGAAGGCGTATACCTAATGCTGGTCACTGAAGTCCCATTTTAGGGGAAACACAGGGGGAGGTTCCCGCAGGGATGCCTCACCCCTGTGGTCGCACCGTGTATCTCGATCGTTAAATGACCAGCATTAGGTGTATATCGCGGACGTTAGTCTATCATGGCTAGCGGGATGAGATGGAGTGTCCATCATTGTGCTGTAGCGGGATGACATGGAGAACCGTATGTCTGGTATCGATTTCGCCAAAAAAATGAGCTTTCAGCGCCATTTCAGTCGGACTAAAACGGCTGAGGATGAATATACGATAGTGCGCCAGTTTGAAAGCGATCGGGGTCGTATTATTAACTCCGCTGCCATCCGCCGTTTACAGCAAAAAACTCAGGTCTTTCCGCTAGAACGTAATGCGGCCGTCCGCTCCCGTCTGACCCATTCTATGGAAGTTCAGCAGGTTGGCCGCTATATCGCCAAAGAGATTTTACACCGCCTGCAAGTCGACGGGCGGCTGGCATCGCTAGGGCTGAACGACAGAGAAACGCCGTTTGAAAGCCTAGTTGAAATGGCGTGTCTGATGCATGACATCGGCAATCCACCGTTTGGGCATTTTGGCGAATCCGCGATTAATCAATGGTTCAGAAAATTGCTGGATAGCCACTATCTGGACAGTGAATCCCCGGAGCGCGTCGATGACTGTAGAGTCCCTACGCTGCGGATGCAGCAAGATGGACTGGACGAATTGCGCGGGCAGATCCGGCAGGATCTGAGCCATTTTGAAGGCAACGCACAGGCGATCCGTCTGGTGCATACGTTGCTGAAGCTTAATCTGACCTACGGGCAGGTCGCTTGTATCCTGAAATATACCCGCCCTGCGTATTGGCACGGCGAGCTTCCGGCTGATTACCATTATTTGATGAAGAAGCCGGGCTACTATCTGGCAGAGGAAGCGTTTGTCGCTAAACTGCGTGAAGAGCTGGATATGGGCGAATTTCATCGTCATCCGCTGAGCTACATTATGGAAGCGGCCGATGATGTGTCTTACTGCATCGCCGATCTCGAGGATGCTGTCGAGAAAGATATTCTCACGATCGAAGAACTTTACGACCTTTTACGTGAAAATTGGGGTGAAGGAACAGAGAAAGACATTTTCGCTAAAACGATTGAACATGCCTACAAAGGACGTGAACGTTTAAAATGGCGCAGCCACGACGATCAGTTCTTCATGAATCTTCGCGTGAATACCGTGGCGCAGATGGTGCCGCATGCCGCGAAGCGTTTTATCGATAACCTGCCGGAGGTCTATGCTGGATCGTTTAATCAGGCATTGCTTGAGGACGACAGCCCGCAGAACCGCCTGTTAGGCATTTTCAAACGCGTCGCCTTAAAGCACGTTTTTAACCATCATGAAGTTGAACAGTTGGAGCTACAGGGTGACCGCGTGATTCGCGGCTTGCTGGATATTTATAGCCCGCTGCTAGAAATGCCCTATCAGGATTTCAGCCAGCTTGTAAGCGACGATACGCACAAGCGCTATCCGATTGAAACGCGGCTTTACCACAAGCTATCCAGCAAGCACTGTCTGGCCTATTGCGAAGCGGTCACCGAGTTGGAGGGATTACCCGAAACCGAGCGTGTCATCCGTGAATATTATTATCGGGCGCGCCTGATTCAGGATTACATCAGCGGTATGACGGATTTGTACGCCTACGACGAATACCGTAAGCTGATGGCGGCAGATTAGCGATGAACAGGCAGCAACGGAAATCACGACTTTTGTAAAGCCGTTCAATATTTCCTTACGCTTCACGATCTTCCCCTTTGGAACCTTGTTGGTCCATATTTATCTCATACAGCACGACCACTGAGTGTACCCGGTGTCGGGTACACGGGCCGTAAGACTCGCGTGTTGATTACTATGAGATAACCTCCTATGAAAAGAAAATCACTGGTTCTGAGTGCGCTGGCGTTAAGTCTGGCGATGGCGATGGGTTCTACCACGGCGAATGCCGCAGAGTCAGCGGCGTCTGCCGCGTCATCGGGTCAATTACCCAGCCTGGCCCCGATGCTGGAAAACGTCATGCCTTCTGTGGTGAGCATCTACGTGGAAGGGCATACCACCCATGCGGGCAATGAGGGAAAAGAAGGTATCCCACCGCAGCTTCAGCCGTTTTTTGGTGAAAACTCGCCTTTCTGTCAGGAGGGATCGCCGTTCCAGTCATCGCCAATGTGTCAGGGAGAAGGTGACGACGACGGCCAGCCAGCGCAGCAGGAAAATTTCCAGGCGCTGGGCGCGGGCGTCGTGATTAATGCAGAGAAAGGCTATGTGGTGACCAACAGCCATGTGGTGGATAACGCTGACAAGATTCAGGTTCGACTCAGCGATGGCCGCAAGTATGACGGCAAAGTGTTAGGCAAAGACACACGTTCCGATATCGCGCTGGTGCAGTTGAAAGATTTTAAAAATCTGACGGCGATTAAGGTCGCGGATTCCGACCAACTACGGGTCGGTGATTATACGGTAGCGATTGGTAACCCGTATGGTCTGGGCGAAACGGCGACATCGGGTATTGTGTCCGCGCTGGGGCGTAGCGGGTTGAATATTGAAAACTATGAGAACTTTATTCAGACCGATGCAGCGATCAACCGGGGGAATTCCGGTGGTGCGCTGGTCAACCTGAACGGAGAGCTGGTTGGGTTGAATACCGCGATTCTTGCTCCAGATGGCGGCAATATCGGGATTGGTTTCGCTATCCCCAGCAATATGGTGAAAAGCGTCGTTGCACAGATTGTCGAATTTGGTGAAGTAAAGCGCGGTGAGCTGGGCATCACCGGGACGGAGCTGAACTCCGAACTGGCACAGGCGATGAAAGTTGATGCACAGCGCGGTGCGTTTGTGAGCCAGGTGCGGCCGAAGTCGGCGGCAGATGAGGCGGGCATCAAGGCGGGCGATGTGATTGTCACGCTGAATGGTAAAGCGGTCAGCAGCTTCTCTGCGCTGCGTGCGCAGGTTGGGTCGCTGCCGGTGGGCAGTAAAGTGGCGCTGGGGCTGCTGCGTGAGGGCAAACCGCTGACGGTTGAGGTGACGCTGCAACAGAGTAATCAGGCTCAGGTGGCTTCCGGTAATCTCTACTCTGGCATTGAAGGTGCCGAGCTAAGCAATACTCAGGTGGACGATAAAAAAGGCGTCAAGGTGGATAACGTTAAACCCGGTTCCGCGGCGGCTAAAATTGGCCTGAAGAAAGATGACATTATTCTGGGGGTTAACCAACAGACGGTACAGAATATTGGCGAGTTGCGTAAAATTCTGGACAGCAAACCGGCTGTATTGGCCTTGAATGTGCGTCGCGGTGACAGCACGATTTACCTGCTGGCTCAGTAATCGAGCTGTTTAGCGCGTAAGTTAATAATTATCTTTTAAGACAATTTGTTACGTTAGTCTTTTGGCCGGGCACGCGGGTGCCCGGCTACCTCTCGCTTCTTCCTGAAAGTGCTTTTGTGAGTTCTTCCACAGATTTAACCTAATTCCCGTTTCTTTGTTAATTTGCACAATGTGTGGCGCACCGAGTGGCGGTATGCTGGTGCAATTGTCAATGTTCCTCTCAGAGGTAAAAATGGCGTCGTATCATCTCAATGCCAAGATGGCACAGGATATTGTCGCGCGGACCATGCAGATCATTGATAGCAATATCAACGTGATGGATGCTCGCGGTAAGATTATCGGCAGTGGCGATCAGGAACGATTGGGGGAACTGCACGAAGGCGCGCTGCTGGCACTTTCGCAGGGGCGAGTCGTCGATATTGATGATGCCGTCGCGCGTCACCTGCACGGCGTGCGTCCGGGCATCAATTTACCCCTGCGCATTGATGGCGAAATTGTTGGTGTTATTGGTCTGACGGGGAATCCCAGCCAGCTGCGACAATATGGTGAGCTTGTCTGCATGACGGCGGAAATGATGCTGGAGCAGGCGAGGCTGCTGCATATGTTGGCGCAGGATAGCCGCCTGCGTGAAGAGCTGGTTCTGAACCTGATTCGCACCGACGATCTGTCTCCCGCTCTCATGGAGTGGGCGCAGCGCTTAGGCATCGATATGAATAAGCCCCGCGTCGCTGCGGTGATCGAAGTCGACAGCGGGCAGCTCGGTGTCGACTCCGCCATGGCAGAGCTACAGCAGTTGCAGACGTTGCTGACCACGCCGGAGCGTGACAACCTGATCGCTATCGTTTCCCTGACGGAAATGGTGGTGCTAAAACCGGCGCTGAACAGCCACGGGCGCTGGGATGCAGAGGAACACCGGCGTCGTGTGGATACGCTGATGTCGCGTATGGCGGAAAGCAGTCGGCTGCGGGTACGGCTGGCGCTGGGGAACTATTTTGCGGGCTCCGGCAGCATCGCGCGTTCTTACCGCACGGCGCGAACGACCATGAGCGTAGGCAAACAGCGTATGCCCGCTCAGCGCTGTTATTACTATCAGGATTTGATGTTGCCCGTGCTGCTGGATAGCCTGCGCGGTGGCTGGCAGGCAAACGAGCTGGTGCGCCCGCTCTCGAAGCTTAAAGCAATGGACGGCAATGGCCTGCTGCGTCGGACGCTGGGTGCCTGGTTTCGTAACAACGTTCAACCTGGTGCGACGGCAAAAGCGCTGTTTATCCACCGCAATACGCTGGAATATCGCCTTAACCGCATCTCTGAACTGACGGGGTTAGATCTGGGGAATTTCGACGACCGCCTGCTGCTGTACGTGGCTTTGCAACTGGATGAAGAAGAGTAGAGCAGAAAGGTGCCTACCTACTTAAGCCTATCCTTCTAAGCTTATCCTCCACCGTACTCACCTGATGCCGCACGGCATCAGGGTTACCTCATATCCAGTCGTAAAAAAATTTCCGCTGCAACAAAATTGCTTAGATTGAAAACTATTACATAACCATTAACAATATAACGCGATAGCATAAATTATCGCGAAACAATATTTTTGCCCCTTCTCTATATCCACTATTGTCACTTCCATATTGTCGTTGTCAGTTCGATAACCGCATAAACGGCCTAACCAGCCACATTCATCATTATTTTATCTAAATACTTTCAAGCATTAAGTTTAGGGAGTGATAAGAATGTCAATACGTCGTCTGGGGTTATCTGTTGCTACGGCAGCGCTGTTATTTTCCGGTGTGGCCTCGGCGGCTACCGAATTATTAAACGTGTCTTACGATCCGACACGTGAACTGTATCAGCAATACAATGCGGCGTTTATCAAGCATTGGAAAGCGACCACGGGTGAAGATATCACCATCAAAAATTCGCACGGCGGTTCTGGAAAACAGGCACGTTCGGTGATTGACGGCTTGCAGGCTGACGTAGTGACGCTGGCACTGGCTGGTGATATTGATGCATTAAACCTGAACCAACAGCTGATTGACCCTAAGTGGCAGGCGCGTTTGCCTGACAACAGCACACCTTATACCTCCACCATCGTTTTTCTGGTGCGTAAAGGTAATCCAAAGCAAATCAAAGACTGGAACGATCTGGTGAAACCGGGCGTTGAAGTGATCACGCCAAACCCGAAAACCTCCGGCGGCGCGCGTTGGAACTTCCTGGCTGCATGGGCTTATGCCAAAGCGCAACCGGGTGGTAATGATGAAACCGCACTGAAATTTGTCACTGAACTGTATCGCCATGCGCCAGTACTGGATACCGGTGCGCGTGGGGCAACCATCAGCTTTGTGCAACGTCAGCTAGGCGATGTGCTGCTGGCATGGGAAAACGAAGCGTACCTGTCTCTGCAAGAGCAGGGCGGCGATCAGCTTGAGATCGTGACACCGTCTCTGTCGATTCTGGCCGAACCGCCAGTTGCCGTTGTCGACAAAGTGGTTGAGCGTAAAGGGACGCAGAAACAGGCTGAAGCCTATCTGCAATACCTCTACAGCGATGAAGCGCAGCGTATTATCGGTAAAAACTTCTATCGCCCACGTAATGCCAAGATTGCTGAAGAGTTTAAAGATCAGTTTGCACCAGTGAATCTGGTGACGATTGATAAGGATTTCGGCGGCTGGAAAGCGGCACAGGAAAAATACTTTAACGATGGCGGTGTGTTCGACGCCATCTTTAAAGAGATTAATAAATAAGTTTCTAATGTCTGACGGATTAAGGCCGCTATCACCATAGCGGCTTTTTTCAGGTTAAGAAGGCAGAGGACCTGCCGCCTTAATTCTGTCAGGTAGCGCGCGTCGGCAAGCAGTTGTTGGCTGGATAGTGAGTATGAAAATTAAAGGCACGGTATGTCACAACGTTCTTCCTCAGTGATTCCCGGTTTCGGGCTAACGTTAGGGTTTAGCCTGAGCTATTTAGGATTAATTGTCCTCATTCCGTTGGCGGGGATGTTTTTGTATGCCAGCCAACTAACGTTCGGTCAGTTTTGGGATCTGATAACCAGCCGCCAGGTGCTTTTCTCCCTGCGGCTTTCGTTTGGTACGGTGCTGGCTGCGGCGTTTATTAACGGTATTCTCGGGACGCTGCTGGCGTGGGTGCTCGTGCGTTATACCTTTCCCGGCCGTAAAGTGATCGATGCCATGATCGACATGCCCTTCGCGCTGCCAACCGCCGTGGCGGGGATTGCGTTGACGGCGTTGTACGCGCCGAATGGCCTGATTGGTTCGCTGTTTCCGTTCAAAATTGCCTACACCAGCATTGGTATCACACTAGCGCTGATCTTCGTTACGCTGCCTTTCGTGGTCAGAACGTTGCAACCGGTGTTGGCCGATATTCCCAAAGAAGTGGAAGAAGCCGCCGCCTGCCTTGGCGCACGCCCGCTTCAGGTTTTCCGTCATGTGCTGCTTCCTGCGCTGTTACCCGCGTGGCTGACGGGCTTTGCACTGGCCTTTGCCCGCGGCGTCGGGGAATACGGTTCCGTGGTGTTTATCGCGGGGAATATTCCGTTTAAAACCGAAATCCTGCCGCTGCTGATCGTCTCCAAACTCGATCAGTATGATTACAAAGGTGCAACCGGGATCGGCGTGTTCATGCTGCTGGTTTCTTTCATTATGCTGCTGCTGATTAACGTGTTGCAGCGCCGCATTCAACCGAAACTGTAAAGGCTGGTCGTCATGGAACAGGTTATTTCCGCTCAGGCCAGCGCGGCTAAAAGAAAAAAACAGCCCGCAGCCTATTACATTCTGGTTTCACTAGCGTGGGTCGTCTTTTTCCTGATTCTGGTGCTGCCGTTGATGATGGTGGTGACTCAGGGGCTGGATAAAGGCATCGGTGCATTTTGGGATGCGATTACCGAACCGGATGCGATCTCTGCGCTTAAGCTGACACTACTTGCGACCGTCATTTCTGTGCCGTTAAATGTGGTGTTCGGGCTGGCGACTGCGTGGTGCGTGACGAAATTCGAATTTCGTGGCAAGAGCTTTCTGCTGGCGCTGATCGATTTGCCGTTCTCCGTTTCGCCCGTGGTTGCTGGGCTGGTGTATGTGCTGCTGTTTGGGGCACAAAGCTCGCTCCATCCCTTTCTGCTTGAACACGATCTGCAAATTGTTTACGCCGTGCCGGGCATCGTACTGGCGACAATTTTCGTCACGCTGCCCTATGTTGCGCGTGAGCTGATTCCGCTGATGGAAGAGCAGGGCTCGCAGGAAGAAGAAGCGGCGCGGTTGCTAGGGGCGAACGGTTGGCAAATGTTCTGGCACATTACGCTGCCGAATGTGAAATGGGCGTTGATCTACGGCGTGGTGCTGTGTACCGCGCGTGCGATGGGGGAATTCGGTGCCGTTTCCGTTATTTCCGGCCATATCCGCGGCCTGACTAACACGCTGCCGCTGCATATCGAAATTCTTTATAACGAGTACAACATCGTTGCGGCTTTCAGCGTGGCGATCCTGCTGCTAATTATGTCACTGGTCGTACTGCTGCTGCGCCAGTGGAGTGAGAGCCGATTGACGAAGCAAATAGAGAAACAACAGGAGTTGGCCAAAAATGAGCATTGAGATTCGCAATATTAATAAACAATTTGGTCAGTTCCGGGCGCTGAACGAGATTAATTTGTCGATCCACAGCGGCGAGCTGGTGGCGCTGCTGGGGCCATCGGGCTGCGGTAAGACCACGCTGCTGCGTATTATCGCCGGGCTGGAACAGCCGGATAGCGGCAGCATTATCTTTCACGGCCAGGATGTGTCCGTCCACGATGTGCGCAAGCGCAACGTGGGATTCGTATTCCAGCACTACGCGCTGTTCCGTCACATGACGGTGTTCGACAACGTCGCGTTTGGGCTGCGAATGAAGCCGAAAAATAGCCGTCCGTCGAAGAGTGATATTGAAAAGAAAGTGCACGAATTGCTGAATCTGGTGCAGTTGGACTGGCTGGGGGATCGCTATCCTGAACAGCTTTCCGGCGGTCAGCGTCAGCGTATTGCTCTGGCGCGTGCGTTGATCGTTGAACCAAGCATTCTGCTGCTGGATGAACCTTTTGGTGCGTTGGATGCCAAGGTGCGTAAAGAGCTGCGTCGCTGGTTGTCTCAGCTACATGAAGATATCGATCTGACATCGGTATTTGTGACGCACGATCAGGAAGAAGCGATGGAAGTCGCCGACCGCATCGTGCTGATGAACAAAGGTGTGATTGAACAAATCGGCACACCGGCGGAGGTGTATAACAACCCGGCCAGCGAGTTTGTTTACCATTTCCTTGGCGACAGTAACCGGTTAAAAGTGGCGCAAACGGAAGAGACGATTCTGTTCCGTCCGCATGAGGTGTCGTTATCCGTTCAGGCTCAGGACGGCTATCAGGCGGTAACGGTGCGAGATATTCGCCCACTCGGTGCCTTAACGCGTCTGTCGTTGAAACTGGGCGAGCAGTCGGAGCTAATTGAAGCAGAAGTCGCAAAAGATGATGCAAGCCTGCATGGGCTACAGAAAGGCGATGTGATTCAGTTCAAACCTAAGCGTTACAGCCACGATTGGGAAATCTAATCGGCAGCTCTCAGGCATGAAAAAACCCGCGAATTTCGCGGGTTTTTGCTTTTGTCGTCAATACCAGCCGGATAGCGGGGATTAGCGATAAGCGGGATTGGAAGCAACAGAGTAGCGACCGCTGCCAACCAGCATGATGATAATACCCGCAAAGAAATAGAGTGCTTCAACTTCCAGCGCCCAGGCACCCACGTTAGTCAGGGTGAAGAATTTACCGGTGCCAACCATCAGCGTGGCAACAACCAGCGTCAGTGCGGCAATCAGGCCAGAAACGCGGGTAAACACGCCTAAAATAATCAGGATTGGGGCAACGATTTCGCCTACATAAACGCCATAAGCGATAAAACCTGGCAGGCCTGCGCCTTGCAGTATCTGTACGATCCAGCCTACGCCGTGCTCAACTTTTGCTACGCCGTGAAACAGCAGCAGAATACCTACGGTTAAACGCAGTAAAAGTTTACCTGCATCAGGATGATCGGTTAAACGCGTGAACCACTGATTCAACTGAGAAATCATAATAGACAACCTCATAAGTGAGCAAAAATGCTGATTGGTAATGCTGGGAATGCTTGTTTATATAGTGCGGCAGTGTCGTCGATTTAGGGACAGAATAGAAAACCAATAAATTTGATATTTTCTGTCAAAAAATTACGTGAACAGGGCAAACGCAGATAAGCATAACACTGCAATTGCGGCGGTCTAATGATGGATGGGAATAATGCAATAACAAGATGTTATGAAAAAGGGGCTTAGCCTGAATGGATGATGATCAGAGGAATGAATGGCACAAAGGGGATATTGTTAAGAAAGGGGCGGTTTGGAGCCTATCTTGGATGCGATAGGCTCCTTCATTAACATGTTTATGCTTCGCCAAGCAGCGCTTTTTTGGCGGCGATAAGAAAGTCGTCCGACAAAGGATTGCCAGCCGTTGCGCGTGCTAACGTTAGCGCACCGGATAACAGGGCGAATTGCGCCAGAGTGTGCAGCCTGCGCTGTTCTTTATCTTCTATCGTGGATAGGGACTCCAGCCTGTCCAGCATGGCTCTGACACCGCTGAGATAAACCTCACGCACTGGCTTGTCTTCACTTTCTCTGGCGATGTCGCTGGCTAACGCGGTGATCGCACAGCCATCTTTCGCGCCGTCACGATGGGCGGGTGAAAGATAGAGTTCCACGATCGTTCGCAAGTCATGTTGATCTGAGCGCTGGCTGATTTCCTGCCAGCGAACACCGGAATCCTCAAACGCTTTTCGGCTGGCGATGGCAGCGAGCTCATCCTTAGAAGCAAAATGACCATAAAAGCCACCGTGGGTTAATCCGGCCGCGGCCATCAAGTCGTTCACGCTGACGCCGTTCAGGCCCCGTTCACGAAAGAGCTGTGAAGAAACCTGGATGATTTCCTCTCGGTTACGCTCCATCTGCTGTTTTGATACACGGGCCATGCTGTTCTCCTTTTTCTGTCAGGCATCATCTTAGGGTATGGAAAAACCAGACTCAATAGATGATGCCTTTCATCAATAGCCAGATTAGGCTCGTGGTGGCCACGGCGTAATGATATGAGCGCTGTTACCTCCCTGAGCCCTAGGTAATGTACCTGCGATTTGATCGTGTGGCGTTCCCAGTGAAATAGCACTGACTTCGTCCAGTCGTGCGACCTGCTCGTCACTTAGCGTCACACCTAATGCAACCAGCGTATCATCCAACTGCGCCAGAGTGCGGGAGCCCAGAATGGGGATCAGGCTGGTGCTGGCGCGGGCGGATTTATGTCGCAACCAGGCGATGGCAATCTGTATTGGCATGACGTTCACCTCGTTTGCAACGCGAAATACCTCATCCAGCAAGGTTGTGTCTTGCTCGGTGTGTACTAATCTTCCGCCAAAACCGATCAGACGACCTTCTTTACTTTGGCGGTATTTCCCCGTTAGCAGGCCGCCACCCAGCGGAGACCAAAGCGTTGCAGCCAGCCCCATTGCTTCTGCCATCGGCAGCAGTTCTCGCTCTGCGGTGCGTTGCACCAGACTGTATTCCACCTGAATACCGGCAATTCGCGACCAGCCGCGCAGTTCCGCTATGGTGTCCGCTCGGGCAATGCGCCAGGCGGGGAAATTAGAGAAACCTGCGTACTGGATTTTTCCTGATCGAATGAGATCGTCGAAAGCGCGAACAATCTCTTCAAGCGGGGTTAATTGGTCATCAAAGTGCGCCCACAGCACATCGATACGATCGGTATTCAGTCTCTTAAGGCTGTTTTCTACTGATGAGATCATATTCTTACGGCTATTGCCAGTTCGAGATATCCCAGCTTCCTGCATCGCGCTTAAGGTGTATTTTGTCGCCACGACAAAATGATCGCGGTCGGCGGCAATGAATTCTCCAACCATTTGCTCAGATTGACCGAACTGGTAAGCATCCGCCGTATCAATGAAGTTACCGCCCGCGTTGGCATAACGATCAAATACCTGTTTAGCCTGATCTTTTTCAGAACCATAGCCCCAACCGGTGCCAAAATTTCCTGTTCCGAGGGCCAGCTCGGAAACGCGTAAGCCGGTGTTGCGCCCAAAAGTCGTGTATTTCATACCGTGCCTCATTTTTAAATGTCGATTGACATTTATTATATATGTCATACATCATCTATAAGTGCAAGCAGGGTGGCACTCTCTTTACGGGCTTTACGGGATGCGATGCTAACGGGGGTTGCTTAACTGCATGAATTGAGTTTTTAATCATTGTCCAACGCCGCGATGACGTTAAACCATAAAAGGAAATATTTATGTCTGATGATGTTCTGTTTAGTCCCTTCACGTTGAAAGGGTTAACCCTTCCCAATCGCATCGTTATGGCACCCATGACACGAAGTATGGCGGAAGAGGGGATTCCCGGCCCGGCGAATGCGGAATATTACCGCCGCCGCGCTGAGGGAGGCGTAGGACTGATTCTGACGGAGGGGACAGTGGTCGATCGTCCTGCTTCGCGCAACACGCCAGGGATTCCGTTTTTCCATGGTAAGGCGGCATTGGCTGGCTGGGATGCGGTGGCTAAAGCGGTACATGCCGCTGGTGGTCGCATTGGTCCACAAATTTGGCATACGGGGTCAACGCGCGGTCGCGGCTGGGAACCGGATGCGCCAGTTGAAAGCCCTTCAGGGCTGGTTGGCCCAGATGAACCCCGCGGCGTGGTGATGACGGAAGAAGATATTGCCGATACTGTGGCGGCTTTCGCACGTGCGGCAGCCGATGCCAAACGGTTGGGATTTGACACGCTGGAACTGCATGGTGCACATGGCTACCTGATCGATCAGTTCTTCTGGCCGGGGACGAACAAGCGTACAGATGCTTTTGGTGGAGCAACGATCCGTGAGCGTTCCCACTTTGCCGCAGAAGTTATCCGCGCTGTTCGGGCCGCTGTTGGTCAGGATTTCCCGCTGATCCTGCGTGTGAGTCAGTGGAAGCAGCAGGATTACAGCGCACGGCTTGCCGCCTCCCCACAGGAGATGACGGACTGGTTGGCACCGCTGGTTGAGGCGGGTGTGGATATTCTCCACTGTTCCCAGCGACGTTTCTGGGAGCCGGAGTTCCCTGAGATTGATGGGGCTGAAGGGCTGAACTTCGCCGGTTGGGCGAAGAAGGTGACAGGTGCGGCGACAATCAGCGTTGGTTCGGTGGGCTTGGCCTCGGATTTCTTTGCGGCGTTTGGCGGTGAAGGTTCAGGTACGGCAGCGCTGGACAATCTGTATGCACGGATGGAGCGCGAAGAGTTTGATTTGATCGCTGTCGGTCGGGTACTGCTCTCTGATGCGCAATGGGTGCAAAAAGTGCGTTCTGGACAGACTGATAAATTACGCGGTTTTGACGCAGCAGATTTAGCCGTACTGGCGTGATGTTTAGGTGCCGTAGCTGAGTAAGGCTGCGGTACTTCATCGAATATTGGGAAAGTTAATGTAGAGCAAACGAACAGGATTTTATCTACACGACACGTGCAATAGATAATTTTTTGGTGGATTTACTTCAGAGAGGAATCACTTTGCGGAAGTGGTGGGTCGTGCAGGATTCGAACCTGCGACCAATTGATTAAAAGTCAACTGCTCTACCGACTGAGCTAACGACCCGCAGAAGTGGTGGGTGATGACGGGATCGAACCGCCGACCCCCTCCTTGTAAGGGAGGTGCTCTCCCAGCTGAGCTAATCACCCACTTCTGAACTACTTTTACTTCTTGCTTTACTTCAACTTCTAATAAGAAGACCAGCTGGTATGAGATTGGTGGGTGATGACGGGATCGAACCGCCGACCCCCTCCTTGTAAGGGAGGTGCTCTCCCAGCTGAGCTAATCACCCAATCTCAAATCTTCTTACTCTACACAGCGAGACACTTTTACTTTCGTAAAGAGTGGTGGGTGATGACGGGATCGAACCGCCGACCCCCTCCTTGTAAGGGAGGTGCTCTCCCAGCTGAGCTAATCACCCCCGCTGTGTGGAGTCGCATTATAGGGATCCTTGAATATGAGTCAACGCTTTTTAAAACTAAAATGATTGTTCGTTGCAAAATTAGTCAAGGCGTCGTATTTATCGCCGTTGGTGCTGCATCCTTGCGCAATTCAGCCTGTTATCTTGCTATCGCTAGCAGAATAAAAGCACGTGCGGCATGTTACGGCGTTGAGGAATCGAAGCAGAGTGATAGAATGTTGCCCACTTTTGTTCTCTGAGCTTATGTCGGTTTATGCCGACAGCCGTTGCGTAATAAGGCTGTAATCCCAAATGAAAATCAAAACCCGTTTCGCCCCTAGTCCTACTGGCTATCTTCACGTCGGCGGCGCTCGCACCGCACTGTACTCTTGGTTGTTTGCCCGTCATCATGACGGCGAGTTTGTGCTGCGTATTGAAGATACCGATCTGGAGCGTTCAACTCAGGACGCGATTGATGCCATTATGGATGGTATGAACTGGCTGAGCCTGAACTGGGATGAAGGCCCGTACTACCAGACTAAACGCTTTGACCGTTACAACGCGGTTATTGACCAGATGCTGGAAAACGGTACGGCATATAAGTGCTACTGTTCTAAAGAGCGTCTGGAAGCGCTGCGTGAGCAGCAGATGGAAAATGGTGATAAGCCACGTTACGACGGCTGTTGCCGTGGTTCTCACGCGCATCATGCTGATAATGAGCCGCACGTTGTGCGTTTCCTCAACCCGCAGGAAGGCTCGGTCATCTTCAATGACCGCATTCGCGGGCCGATCGAATTCAGCAATCAGGAACTCGATGATCTGATTATTCGCCGTACTGACGGTTCACCGACCTACAATTTCTGTGTCGTTATCGATGACTGGGATATGGAAATCACGCACGTTATCCGTGGTGAAGACCATATCAACAACACGCCGCGTCAGATCAACATCCTGAAAGCGCTGGGCGCACCTGTGCCAGAATATGCGCATGTGTCGATGATTCTGGGCGACGACGGTAAGAAATTGTCCAAACGTCACGGCGCTGTTGGCGTAATGCAATACCGCGATGACGGCTATTTGCCGGAAGCACTGCTGAACTATCTGGTGCGTTTAGGCTGGTCTTCTGGCGATCAGGAAATCTTCTCTATTGATGAAATGAAATCGCTGTTCTCGCTGGACGCTGTGAACAAATCGGCGAGTGCTTTTAATACCGAGAAGCTGCAATGGTTGAACCATCACTATATTAACCATTTACCCGCAGAATACGTGGCAACGCATCTGTCGTGGCATATCGAGCAGGCAGGGATTGATACTCGTACCGGACCGCAGTTGAGCGAGCTGGTTGGTTTGCTGGGCGAACGTTGCAAGACGCTGAAAGAAATGGCGGATTCTTGTCGTTATTTCTATGAAGATTTTGCTGAGTTTGACGCCGATGCTGCGAAGAAACACCTGCGTCCGGTTGCGCGTCAGCCGCTTGAACTGGTTCGCGAGAAACTGGCTGCGATTACGAGCTGGACGCCGGAGAACATCCATCATGCCATTCAAGGCACGGCGGATGAGCTGGGTCAGGGCATGGGTAAAGTCGGTATGCCGCTGCGTGTTGCGGTAACGGGCGCGGGTCAGTCTCCAGGTGTTGACGTTACGGTACACGCGATTGGTCAACAGCGTTCGCTGGCGCGTATTGATAAAGCACTGGCGTTCATCGCCGAGCGCGAAGCGCAGCAGTAATCGTTATCGCGTGAATAGCGTTATATAAAATGAACCCCGGCCAGAAGCCGGGGTTCATTTTTTTATGGCGTGCTATGGGAATTATTGACCAGCAATAGCAACCGCTTTACCGATGGCATCGGGAATCACGTCGCCGTGCCCTTTACCGGGGAACAGAATAAAGTCGGCTTTTGTGCCTTGTTCGTTGAGCTGTGCGACCAGTGCTGTTGCTCTTTCCACCATTTTTCTTTGGCTGAGCCGTTCTGCCCGCTTTTCATCAACGGGTTTATCCGCCTGCGTTTTGGCTGGCTCATCTTCATTTGCCCCTGCCGTGACGGTTATTGACAGCGGTGGTGTAGCGAGCAGCGGCGTTCTTGCCGGAATCACAACGCCATTTCCCCACCAGATAGACGGGCTTGCGGCAACATAGCGCTGGAAAGATTCGGTGTGGTTAAACAGCGTATAGAGCGTAAACAGACCGCCGAAAGAGTGCCCGGCCAGCGTTTGTTTTTGCTTATTTACTGCGTAGTTCGCTTCAACCCAGGGCTTTACCGTGGATTGCAGGAATTGATAAAACGCTTCGGCTTCGCCGCCTGCGGCAAAATCTGGATCGGTGAGCGTTGTCGGCGGCGTGTAGTCACGCGTTCTGGCGGGAACATCGTAAGGCTTATTGATTGGATAACCGATGGCGATAATCAGTGGTGCTGCGCCATTTTTTGCATTGTAGCTGTTTACGGCAACGGGAAACTGAGCGTTGCCATCCAGCATGTACAGAACCGGATAACCGCCTTCAGGTGCGGGTTGGCGGGGCTGCGCGATGAAAAGCCGATAGACATGCTGTGCATCGCTTTTCATTTCAACGTGCTTGATCTCAAATTGAGCTTTTGCTTGTTCGGTCATATCAGGAATGGTTGGCTGCGCCCGAACAGGCAACATGCCAGAGGCAGATACCATCAGAGAAAATACAATCATAGGAAAATAGCGCATGTGATGAGGCTTATAATTAAGAGGCAGAAGCGTAACGTGAAATGATGATAATAAATCGCGTTATCGTTAGCAGCTTTTTTATTGTGCTTATGATGAGATGACATCGAAATCGCCGCCTGTTTTTCCTCACCTTTGGCGTCTTTTTCAGCGGTTAATCGGATAACCGGATTTAGCCGTTGACACTGCGAATCGGGTTTCATATTATGCGACGCGTTCGCACAGTACTTGCCTTCGTGGTGATGCTGTAAGATACGGGGCTATAGCTCAGCTGGGAGAGCGCTTGCATGGCATGCAAGAGGTCAGCGGTTCGATCCCGCTTAGCTCCACCAAACACTCCCTCTGTTTGGTTGATTATCACGAACATTCCACACGTTGTGGGGCTATAGCTCAGCTGGGAGAGCGCTTGCATGGCATGCAAGAGGTCAGCGGTTCGATCCCGCTTAGCTCCACCAAATCATCGAATTCACTCTTATTTATCCCTTTCTCGATATATCTGCATTCAATAAACGTTTTTATTTGCTCAATACATTAGTCAGCTATTTCTTGTAAACAATTCCTTGTAAACCATCCTTTGTAAACGACAGTTGGCCGCCTTCGTTTTTTGAAGACAACCAACCTGTTATCGCTTAAACCTCTTCCGGGAGCCTTGGCGTCCAGTCTATTGGCGACAGCCCTTGCTGTTCCAAAAGCTGATTAGCCTGAGAAAAATGCTTACAGCCCAAGAAACCACGGTGTGCAGACAGTGGGGAAGGGTGCGGCGATTTCAGAATATGGTGGCGCTGCTGGTCAATGATGTTGCCTTTTTTCTGTGCATGAGAGCCCCACAGCAGAAAGACCAGACCTTCCCGTTGTTCATTCAATGCCGCGATGACGCGGTCAGTAAACGTTTCCCAGCCCAAATTAGCATGCGAGTGTGCCTGTCCAGCTTCAACGGTTAATACTGTGTTGAGCAGTAAAACGCCTTGCTCTGCCCAGCTTTGTAGAAAACCGTGTCGTGGAATTTCAAATCCAGGGATGTCGCTCGCCAATTCTTTATAAATGTTACCCAGAGAAGGCGGAGCGGGTACGCCCGGACGTACAGAAAATGACAGCCCGTGCGCCTGATTCGGGCCGTGGTAGGGATCTTGCCCGAGAATGACGACTTTGACCTGATGCAGTTCAGTAAAGCGGAACGCGTTGAAAACATCCTTCTGCGGGGGATAGATAGTTTTACCCGCTGCACGTTCTTTCCCAACGAATTCAAGGGTATTAATGAAGTAAGGCTGCTGCTTTTCTTGTGCCAGCACGTCATGCCAGGTGAGAGAGGTCGCCATCATGCACTCTTTTTTTACAGGTTGAATGGTGTTGTCGGTAGCTTACCGATCTATCGTCCCGAGGTAAAACCGTAACCGCTATTGTCGGGATGAAAGGCCCTTTTTTTGAAAAAAAATTGAAAATTTACAAAAATATTTGCAATTCGGTGTGTTGGTAAAATTGATATAAAACAATATATTGCCATCGGCACGCTAAGCTGTGGGGTTTTAAAATTGATTTAAGTCAAGGATGTCTGGTTATCAGGCTGGTATATAAGAGGCAGATACAAACGGTTTTATACGATCGTTACGAAATTTAGCAGTTTTTTGCTGATAGCGATTTTTACTCAGTTAGTTTTTAACTAAGACAATAACACGCCGTTTTACGGAGGCAATTATGGTTACTGGTATTCAAATCACCAAGGCTAACGACAGCGCGCTGATCAATTCCTTCTGGTTGCTGGATGAAGAAAAATCACAGGCGCGTTGCGTGTGTGCTAAATCAGGTTATAGCGAAGATCAAATCGTTCCGGTGAGCGATCTGGGTCAGATCGAGTATCGTGAAATTCCGCTGGAAATCAAACCTGAAGTGCGTGTGGAAGGCGGTCAACACCTGAACGTAAACGTTCTGCGCCGTGAGACGCTGGAAGATGCCGTTAAGCATCCGGAAAACTATCCGCAGCTGACCATTCGCGTATCTGGCTACGCTGTGCGTTTCAACTCACTGACGCCAGAACAGCAGCGCGATGTTATCGCTCGTACTTTTACCGCAAGCCTGTAATTCAAGTCTTAACAAAAAGGGAGCCGAGGCTCCCTTTTTTATATCTCTATTTTATATAAATTTTATTTGGCAGAGGGTTCGTCGGTTTTCTGCGTTGGTTGACGACGCTTACCCACATTTTTAGCATCGCGCTGGCGAATTTTTACCTTAACCTTTTCTTTTTCCTTCTCTTTTTTCTCTTGTCGCTTAGCCAGTACTTTTTTCGACGGTTTCCCCGTCGTTTTGGCGCTTGGTGCTTTCGTCTCTGGGCGGAGTTCATCAATGACGCGCGGTTTTAGCGGTTCATTCAAGTAGCGACTGATTTTTCCCAGCAGCAGATGGTCGTGTGCTTCGACAAAAGAGATAGCACAGCCTTTACGACCGGCGCGACCGGTACGGCCGATACGGTGAAGATAGGTGTCCGAGGTGCGCGGCAAATCGAAGTTAAATACGTGGCTGACATCGTTAATATCAATACCACGCGCTGCGATATCCGTTGCTACCAGCACGTTGACACGCCCGTCACTGAGACGTTTGATCGCCTCATTACGTTTGGCTTGCACCATTTCGCCTTCGAGATAGCAGGAGTTAATGCCCGCTTCACGCAGCCAGGCAACCAGCTCATGCACACGCTCACGCTTGCGTACAAAGACGATAGAACGCGTTACGTCAGGCTGTTTTAACTGGTGGCAGAGCAGCGCCGTTTTGTGTTTGAGATCGTCGGCGCGGTAATACCATTGCAGAATTTTTTTACGTTCCCGACGCGATGGGTCGGATTCGATTTCAACAGGTTCATTGAGCAAGCGCTCGGCGAAATCTTTGATCGCGTCCCCTTCCAGCGTCGCAGAAAACAGCAGCGTTTGCTTGCGCCAGCGGGTTTCTCCGGCGATGTGTTCAATATCCTGGGCGAAGCCCATATCCAGCATTCTGTCCGCTTCATCCAGAATCAGCGTTTCTACCGCGCGGCAATCGAAGTTTTCTTCTTTAATGTATTGCAGCAGACGGCCCGTCGTCGCGACGACGATATCCTGATTTTCACTGAAAACTTCTGCGTGGTTCATGTAGGCCACGCCGCCAGTGATCGTGGCGATATCCAGGTGCGTATGTGCAGCAAACGCTCGCGCCTGATCGGCCACCTGCATGGCGAGTTCACGGGTTGGCGTGAGGATCAGAATACGAGGTGGACCCGATTTTTTACGAGGGAAATCGATAAGATGCTGCAAAACCGGCAGCAGATAGGCGGCGGTTTTACCTGTACCTGTTGGCGCGGAGCCCAGTACGTCGCGGCCTTCCATCGCCGGAGGGATCGCCTCTGCCTGAATCACGGTCGGGCGCTCGTAGCCCATGTCACGCAGGGCGTCTAACAGGCTTTCATCAAGATCGAGCTCGGAAAAATTGGTTACAGTCATGGTCTACCTCTATTTGGGGCGCCGATTATAGACGGATTGGCCGGTTTCTTCACCTGTTTAAGCAGACATCGGCACTTTTCCTGCATTGATGTTTCACCTATGCTACTGCGGTTTGCGTTTGGAATCTTATTTTCATGAGTCATCAGGCTGATAATAAACTGACATTGCGTCGGGATGGTTTTACCTTCAAGCAATTCTTTGTGGCGCACGATCGCTGTGCCATGAAGGTGGGGACCGACGGCATTTTGCTGGGAGCCTGGACACCGGTGTCTTCAGCCACGCGGATCCTGGATATCGGTAGCGGTTCCGGTCTTCTCGCGCTGATGCTGGCGCAACGTTCTGAATCGCATGTTCGGATTGATGCCGTCGAGCTGGATAGTGCCGCCAGCCAGCAGGCGAAGGAGAACATTGCCGCCTCACCATGGGCTGACAGAATCACGGTGTATGCTGAGGATATCGTCGGTTTTGCTGAGACGCGAGCCGCCGACTATTCGTTGATTATCAGTAACCCGCCTTACTTCCCGCCGGGGATCGCGTGCGGATCGGCTCAGCGCGATCAGGCTCGCTATACCACCCTGTTAACCCATGAAGCGCTGTTACGCTGTGCTCATCAACTGCTGATGCCTGAAGGTCTTTTCTGCGTGGTGCTGCCAGTTCAGGTTGCTGAGTCTTTTATTCCGCTGGCGCAGCAGAACCATTGGTATGTTCACCAGCAGCTTCGCGTATCGGAGCAGGAAGATAAACCTGCGCATCGCGTTTTGCTGGCGCTGTCTCGTCAGGAAAGAGAATGTGTGAATTCCTCACTGGCAATTCGTGATGCAGAAAGGTGTTATTCGACGGATTTCCAGCAACTGACAAAAGATTTTTATCTCTTTATGTAGATGGCAGACGCCTTGTTGCTGCGCCTGCCTTTGCTAAGTGAACTATTTTTATGAGCTACTTTTTATGAACTACGGCACCAGAATGGTTGGTGTTGGGGCGTCGAACTGTTCTGGGTAGTCCAGAGTGTAATGCAGCCCGCGGCTTTCTTTTCTTTCCAATGCGCAGCGGACGATGAGTTCGGCAACCTGCACCAGATTACGCAGTTCCAGCAAATTGTTGGAAATACGGAAGTGGGAGTAGTATTCATTGATTTCCTGCTGAAGCAGTTGGATGCGGCGTTGTGCCCGCTCCAGTCGCTTAGTCGTCCGCACGATCCCAACATAATCCCACATAAATAGACGCAGCTCGTGCCAGTTATGCTGAATCACCACTTGTTCGTCGGAGTTGTCGACCTGGCTTTCATCCCAATCTGGTAGCTTTTTCACCGCTTTGATTTGCGGTAAGCGCTGCAAAATATCCTCAGCGGCTGACCAGCCGTAAACCAGACATTCCAGCAGTGAATTGGATGCCATGCGGTTTGCGCCATGCAAGCCGGTATAGCTGACTTCGCCAATCGCATACAGGCCGTCAAGATCGGTACGGCCGTGCTGATCGACCAGCACGCCACCGCAGGTGTAGTGTGCTGCGGGGACGATAGGTATCGGTTCACGCGTCAGATCGATGCCGAGAGACTGTAGCTTTTCATCGATAGTGGGGAAGTGCTGTTTGATGAATGCTTCGGGCTTGTGGCTGATATCCAGATACATGCAGTCTGCGCCAAGCCGTTTCATCTCATGGTCAATCGCACGGGCGACCACGTCGCGCGGGGCCAATTCGCCTCTGGCATCGAAATCGGGCATAAAGCGTGTGCCGTCAGGACGTTTAAGGTACGCGCCTTCACCGCGCAGCGCTTCCGTTAGCAGGAAATTTCGCGCCTGCGGGTGGAACAGGCAGGTCGGGTGAAACTGATTGAACTCCAGATTTGCCACGCGGCAACCCGCGCGCCAGGCCATGGCTATGCCATCACCAGAGGAAATATCGGGATTCGTGGTGTATTGATAAACTTTGGATGCGCCACCGGTCGCTAAAACTACCGTTTTCGCTCGGCAGGATTCTACGCGCTCCCGTTCACGGTTCCATATGTAAGCACCGACAATGCGGCGTGTGCCGGGCAAACCCAGCTTATTCGAGGTAATCAAATCGACGGCGTTACAGCGTTCCATAATCCGAATATTCGGATGGGATAGCGCTTTCTGCACCAGCGTGTTTTCCACTTCTTTTCCGGTTGCATCCGCCGCGTGCAGAATTCGACGATGGCTGTGCCCGCCTTCGCGCGTGAGATGGTAACGTTCTTCGCCGCTGGTGCTGGTTTCGGTATCGAATAGCACGCCTTGTTCGATAAGCCATTGCACGCAGTGTTTGGCATTGCTGGCGATAAACTCAACGGCTTCCCGTTCACACAGGCCATCGCCGGCGATCAGGGTATCTTCGATATGAGAGTCAATCGTGTCGGTTTCATCGAAAACGGCGGCGATGCCACCTTGAGCATAAAACGTTGCGCCTTCGTTGAGCGGGCCTTTGCTTAATACCGTCACGTTGGCTTGTGAAGCCAGACGCAGCGCCAGTGAAAGCCCGGCAGCACCGCTGCCAATGATTAAAACATCACAGACGTATTCAGTGGTCGTTTGCATGGTCGTGTCGTGGATGCAAAAAGAAGAGGAAATCCGATGGTAGCACCCAACGGCTGATTGCTGTATTGGTTTTTATCCCCATCTCTACGCTATAAATAAGCGAAGGAAGGGGCATGCTGAATCGTGCGAAGACCCCGGATTTATCGTATCATCCTCGGAGGAGCGTAGAGCCTCAGATGAAGAGAATGCGTCATAGGTTCGCATCACAAAGACGAGTAACGGCGCTAAGCAAAAGAAAAATGATGACCCGGAACTTTATTGAATGTCTTGGTTCTAATTAGGAGCTTGCTCTAAATATGATTGATATAGCTGGCAGTACTATTTTACGCGTGGAGAACGGTTTGAGTAGAGATTACCTCGGATGAGCGAGCAACTGGCAGATCAGGTTCTGGTCGAGCGAGTCCAAAAAGGCGATCAAAAGTCGTTTAACTTGTTGGTCGTTCGTTATCAGCATAAGGTAGCGAGCCTGGTATCGCGGTATGTTCCCCAAGGGGACGTGCCGGACGTGGTACAGGAATCGTTTATTAAAGCCTATCGCGCGTTAGAGTCATTCCGCGGCGATAGTGCGTTCTATACATGGCTGTATCGTATCGCAGTGAATACGGCCAAGAATTATTTGGTAGCTCAGGGCCGCCGTCCGCCGTCCAGCGACATTGATGCTAATGACGCGGAAAACTATGAAAATGCGGGCGCACTGAAAGAAATATCGAACCCTGAGAATTTAATGTTGTCAGAGGAATTACGAAGCATCGTTTTCCGAACTATCGAGTCTTTGCCGGAAGATTTACGTTTAGCGATTACGCTGCGTGAGTTGGACGGTTTAAGCTACGAAGAGATCGCCGTGATTATGGATTGTCCCGTCGGCACTGTTCGTTCTCGTATTTTCCGGGCTCGGGAAGCGATTGATAATAAAGTACAACCGCTTATTCAGCGCTAGCGAGCGTTTTCAGCTATCCGCATGACTAATGATGGATTTGACAAGGTAAGGGTGTCGGTATGCAGAAAGAGAAACTTTCCGCTTTAATGGATGGCGAAGCAGTAGATTCCGAACTGTTAGGCGCACTGTCACGGGATGACGCGTTGCAGCAAAGTTGGCAAAGTTATCATCTGATTCGTGATGTGATGCGTGGTGATGTGAGTGAAAACGTGATCCACCTGGACATCGCTTCTCGCGTTGCCGCTGCAATCGAAAAAGAACCTGTTCGTTTGGTTCCACAAGCGCAGCCTGAATCTCAGCCACAACCTGTTGAGTGGACGAAGATGCCTTTCTGGCACAAAATCCGCCCGTGGGGCAGCCAACTGACGCAAGTCGGTGTCGCAGCCTGCGTATCTTTAGCGGTGATTGTCGGCGTACAAAATTACCAGCAGGGTAATGCTTCTGAACATGTTGTGGAATCCGGCGTGTTCAGCACCTTACCTGCTATGGGCACCGCCTCTCCAGTGAGTCTGGGCGTGCCGTCAGAAAATGTTGCCCCTAACAGCGGTCAACAAAAATCCGATATGCAGCGCAATCGCCTTAACGCCATTTTGCAGGACTACGAATTACAGCGCCGGCTGCATGCCGAGCACGCTCTGCCGCAGGACGATCAGCAAGCGGCAATTCAGGTTCCCGGTACTCAATCATTAGGAACACAGCCCCGGTAATGAAGCGTGTTTGGTCCGCCGCCTGTTTTCTGATTGGCAGTCTGTTTTATTCTACTTTCGCCTCGGCTCAGAATGTTGAGCCGAGCGCGTTGCTGCAACAGATGAATAGCGCTACTCGTTCTCTGAATTACGAAATTTCCTTTATTAACATTACCCTGCAAGGTTTTGAGTCGGTACGGTATCGTCATGCTGTAGTCAACAACCGTGCCTTAGCGCAGTTGCTGTTTATGGACGGACCGCGACGCGAGATCGTGCAGCGTGGTAATGAAATCAGCTATTTCGATCCTGGTTTTGAGCCGTTTACGCTCACCAGCGATCATATCGTTGATTCTCTCCCTTCTCTGGTCTTCGCTGATTTTCAGAAACTATCGCCCTATTATGATTTTGTTCCTGCTGATGGACGGGTACGCATTGCCGATCGTCTGGCATCAGGCATTCGGGTCATCTCACGCGATGGCACACGCTACAGCTATACGGTGTGGATTGATGCGGACTCCAAACTTCCACTGCGCATTGATTTACAGGATCGCAATGGCGACAAACGGTTGGAGCAATTCTTAACGACATCATTGATTGTTGACGATGATCTGGTGAGCGTGATGCGTCCGCTGGAAGGAATCAAACTTCCTCCTGCGCTACCCGCGCCTGCTGCGGAAAAAGGTGATTTTACCTGGGTGCCAGAATGGCTGCCTGCTGGGATGAAAGAACTGTCGCACAACAAAAAAGTATTGCCCGGTTCGTCCATTCCTATTGAAACACGTCTGTATAGCGATGGTTTATTCAGCTTTTCGATTAACATTAGCCCGTCTTCTGACGTGAGCGAGGAACAGTCTGTGCTCACGGGACGACGTTCGATCCACACTGTCATGAAAGGCAACCGAGAGATTACCGTTGTCGGCGATATTCCCCCTTCTACGGCTAAACGTGTGGCTGACAGCATTATTTTGAAGGCGCAACCGTGATCAAAGAGTGGGCGACAGTGGTTTCATGGCGGGATGGAATTGCGGAGCTGCAGTGTGAGCCGAGCGCGGGCTGTGGCACCTGTAAATCCCGCTCGTCGTGTGGAACGGGTTTATTAAGTCAGCTTGGGCTCTCTGCCGAAAATACGCTGTACGTTCCTTACGATCGGCCTTTGGAAGTCGGACAAAAAGTGGAGCTGGGTATTTCTGAAGGGCGGTTATTGTTTTCCGCTGCTCTGGTTTATGTTGTCCCGCTGTTTGGGTTACTGTTCGGGGCAGCGATATGCCAAACGCTGTTCGGCACCGATCTGGCCGCGGTTATTGGCGCGCTGTTAGGCGGTGGCGTGGCGTTTATCGGCGTGAAGCGCTGGGCGAAGCAGCTAGGTAAAAATAAACGTTATGAACCCGTTATCCTGCAAATCGCACTGCCGGGTACTCTCTTACAAAATTGACCTGTTCACCCGAGCGTAAGCGGCGCGCGGTGCGGAAACATTGCTTACTCGCTTGTTATCTTTCGACACGATATTTGCCACGTAATGACACTTTACTTCCTGCTTTCCTCTCGTTGTTCTGCTATTCCAAATAAAACCGTCATAATCAAGGGGAATGCACTGGACATGACTAGGTTTTCAGGCCTCTCGCATGTAGAATGCTGCGATTCAGGTGGAATAACATCGCTGCTGTTTTCACCTATGCGCATGCCCATCGGCAAGAATTTCAGGAATATCAAGGTAGAAAAATTTTTATAATGAAGCATATACGAAATTTCTCCATTATTGCCCATATCGACCACGGTAAATCGACGTTATCTGACCGTATTATCCAGATTTGCGGCGGTTTAACCGAGCGTGAAATGGCTGCGCAGGTTCTGGATTCCATGGATCTGGAACGCGAACGCGGAATAACGATTAAAGCGCAAAGCGTAACGCTGGATTATAAAGCGCAGGACGGCCAAACCTACCAGTTAAACTTCATTGATACGCCTGGGCATGTCGACTTCTCTTATGAAGTTTCCCGTTCGCTCGCCGCCTGTGAAGGCGCGCTGCTTGTCGTTGATGCTGGTCAGGGGGTTGAAGCTCAAACGCTGGCTAACTGCTACACCGCGCTGGATATGAATCTGGAAGTGGTGCCGGTTCTGAATAAGATCGACCTGCCTGCTGCCGATCCAGATCGTGTTGCTCAGGAAATTGAAGATATTGTCGGCATTGATGCTACCGATGCCGTGCGCTGCTCCGCGAAAACTGGGGTGGGCGTGACGGATATTCTGGATCGTCTGGTGCGTGATATTCCGCCGCCGGAAGGCAGCCCTGATGCGCCGCTGCAGGCGCTGATTATCGACTCCTGGTTTGATAACTACTTAGGCGTTGTGTCGCTGGTACGTATCAAAAACGGCACGATGCGCAAAGGCGATAAAATTAAGGTGATGAGTACGGGTCAGGTTTATAACGCTGACCGTCTCGGTATTTTTACGCCGAAGCAGATCGACCGTGATGTATTGAACTGCGGCGAAGTAGGTTGGTTGGTGTGCGCCATCAAAGATATTTTGGGTGCGCCAGTAGGGGATACCCTGACGTTGGCGCGCCAGCCAGCTGAAAAAGCGTTGCCTGGTTTCAAGAAAGTCAAACCTCAGGTCTACGCTGGCCTGTTCCCGATTAGCTCCGACGACTATGAAGCATTCCGTGATGCGTTAGGCAAGCTGAGCCTCAATGATGCCTCCCTGTTCTATGAACCAGAAAGCTCCACTGCGCTGGGCTTTGGTTTCCGCTGTGGCTTCTTGGGTCTGCTGCACATGGAGATCATTCAGGAGCGTCTGGAGCGTGAGTACGATCTGGAACTGATCACCACGGCACCGACGGTAGTGTATGAAGTAGAAACGACGGCTAAAGAAACCATTTATGTCGATAGCCCGTCTAAACTGCCGCCGCTGAATAATATTCAGGAACTGCGCGAACCAATTGCCGAGTGTCACATGCTGATGCCTCAGGAATATTTGGGCAACGTAATTACGCTTTGTATTGAAAAGCGCGGCGTGCAGACGAACATGGTGTACCACGGTAATCAGGTTGCGTTGACGTATGAGATTCCGATGGCCGAAGTGGTACTCGATTTCTTTGACCGCCTGAAATCAACCTCTCGTGGTTATGCATCGCTGGATTATGGCTTCAAACGTTTCCAGACATCAGACATGGTGCGCGTTGATGTATTAATCAACAACGAGCGTGTCGATGCATTGGCCCTCATTACTCACCGTGATAATTCACAATACCGTGGCCGTGAATTCGTCGAAAAGATGAAAGAACTGATTCCGCGTCAGCAGTTTGATATCGCGATTCAGGCCGCCATTGGTAACCACATTATTGCGCGTTCTACGGTTAAGCAATTGCGTAAAAACGTACTGGCCAAGTGTTATGGTGGCGACGTCAGCCGTAAGAAGAAACTGTTGCAGAAACAGAAAGACGGTAAGAAACGTATGAAGCAGGTCGGTAACGTTGAACTGCCGCAAGAGGCGTTTCTGGCAATCCTGCACGTCGGCAAAGACAGTAAATAAATTCTGAGGAGTTGGCATGGCCAATATGTTTGCCGTAATTCTGGCATTGGTGACGCTGGTCACTGGGATTGTCTGGTGTTTAGAACGTTTCGTCTGGGCACCTGCTCGCCGGAAGAAATTTGCCGCCATGAGCGGCGCCGATCTGGCCGATGGTGCAGTTTCATCGAAAGCCATTGAACAACCTGGCTGGATTGAAACAATCGCGTCCGTTTTCCCAGTAGTGGCTTTGGTATTGGTTGTGCGCTCCTTCATTTATGAGCCGTTTCAAATTCCATCCGGTTCGATGATGCCGACGCTGTTGATCGGTGATTTTATTCTGGTGGAGAAATTTGCCTACGGCATTAAAGAACCCTTCACGCAAAAAACGCTGATCGAAACCGGTCACCCGAAGCGTGGCGACGTGGTGGTATTTAAATACCCGTCCGATCCTAAAGTGGACTTCATCAAGCGCGTGGTTGGTGTACCAGGCGATCGCGTTAGCTATAACCCGATAACCAAGCAGGTGACGATTCGTCCATCCTGTCAGGGGCAGCAGGCGTGCGATACGGCATTGGCCGTCACATACAGTAACGTACAGCCTAGCGATTTTGTTCAGACCTTCAACCAACCAGGACTGGAATCGCGCAGCGGATTTTATGAGGTGCCTGCTAATGACAACAGCGTGGAAGGGACCCGCATGGGCGCACGAAAAGAGTCATTAGGCAATGTAACGCATAATATTCTGTTGGTGCCGGGTCAGCAGGATCAGCTCGGTGGTTATTACCAGCAATCGCAGCAGCAGCTTGCGACATGGGTTGTCCCTGCCGGGCACTACTTCATGATGGGTGATAACCGCGACAACAGTCTGGATAGTCGCTATTGGGGCTTTGTACCAGAGAGAAATCTGGTCGGCAAAGCTACCGCTATCTGGATGAGCTTCGAGAAGCAGGAAGGTGAATGGCCTACCGGCGTACGTTTGAGTCGCATCGGTGGCATCCATTAACCAAAGTAAGCATTAACCGAAATAAGATACAGGCAGCATTCTGATGCTGTCCGATGTAGAATATTTTCTGTAACGCTCTTTTTGAAAGAACATGCCCTAAATAGTACGAGTTGCATGACAACACGTTAGCGTTTTAACCATGCTAACGTACAGGCAACGCGAAGTATGACGGGCAAAAAGGCAGGCTCCCTATGGGAGCCAATGCAAACGAAACAGTTTTGACCGAATTAGTAAGCAGGGCTGTTCCGTATGCTGCTGTTTTTGACGCATCGTTGATCTATTGGTAACACATGAATCCCATTCTGATAAATCGTTTACAAAGAAAGCTGGGCTATACTTTTCAGCAGTACGAGCTTTTGTTACAGGCGTTGACGCACCGTAGCGCCAGCAGCAAACATAATGAAAGACTTGAGTTCCTGGGTGATTCCATCCTGAGTTTTGTGATCGCTAATGCGCTGTATCATCGTTTTCCCAAGGTTGATGAAGGGGACATGAGTCGGATGCGAGCGACGCTGGTGCGAGGAAACACGCTGGCGGAAATCGCGCGTGAATTCGAACTGGGAGAGTGCTTACGCCTCGGTCCCGGTGAATTAAAGAGCGGTGGTTTCCGTCGTGAATCGATCTTGGCTGATACGGTCGAAGCGCTGATTGGCGGCATTTTCCTCGACAGCGACATTCAGACCATCGAACGTTTGATCCTGAACTGGTATCAGACGCGTCTGGATGAAATCAGTCCCGGCGATAAGCAAAAAGATCCGAAAACGCGGTTGCAGGAATTTCTGCAAGGGCGTCACTTACCTCTGCCGACCTATCTGGTGGTGCAGGTTCGTGGGGAAGCACACGATCAGGAGTTTACTATCCACTGTCAGGTGAGCGGCTTTAGTGAGTCGGTCATTGGTACAGGATCGAGCCGTCGTAAAGCCGAACAGGCTGCGGCTGAACAAGCGTTGAAAAAACTGGAGCTTGAATGAGCGAAGTACAGACACACTGCGGTTTTGTCGCGATTGTTGGTCGACCAAACGTCGGTAAATCGACGTTACTGAATCAATTACTGGGGCAGAAGATTTCTATTACGTCACGTAAGCCCCAGACGACGCGGCACCGCATCATGGGTATTCACACTGAAGGGCCTTATCAGGCTATTTATGTGGATACGCCGGGATTGCACATTGAAGAAAAACGGGCGATTAACCGCCTGATGAACCGTGCCGCCAGCAGTTCAATTGGTGACGTTGAGCTGATCATTTTCGTTGTTGAAGGTACACACTGGAACGACGACGACGATATGGTATTGAATAAGCTGCGCGATCAGAAACTCCCAGTGTTATTGGCGATCAATAAAGTCGATAACGTCACGGATAAAACTAAGCTGCTGCCGCATATTCAGTTCCTCAGCCAACAGATGGACTTCCTTGATGTTGTTCCAATCTCGGCTGAGAAGGGGACGAATGTCGATACGATTGCCAGCATTGTGCGTAAACACTTACCGCAGGCAACGCATCACTTCCCGGAAGATTACATCACCGATCGCTCACAGCGTTTTATGGCATCGGAAATTATCCGTGAAAAACTGATGCGCTTCCTGGGTGAAGAGCTGCCGTATTCTGTAACGGTTGAAATTGAGCGTTTCGTGACGAACGAGCGTGGCGGTTATGACATCAACGGCCTGATTCTGGTTGAGCGTGAAGGCCAGAAGAAGATGGTCATTGGCAACAAAGGTGCCAAAATTAAAACCATTGGTATCGAGTCTCGTCAGGATATGGAAGAGATGTTCGAAGCCAAGGTGCACCTTGAGCTGTGGGTTAAAGTGAAATCCGGTTGGGCAGATGACGAACGTGCCCTGCGCAGCTTGGGTTATAGCGAAGATCTGTAAGGTTCACGCCGATGGAAGGCTGGCAGCGCGCATTTGTCTTACATGGGCGACCTTATAGTGAAACGAGTTTATTGCTGGATCTGTTTAGTGAAAGCGATGGTCGAGTTCGCGTGCTTGCCAAAGGCGCGCGAGCCCGACGCTCTAGCCTGAAAGGTTGTTTACAGCCTTTCACTCCGCTGTTGGTACGCTGGAGTGGCCGGGGAGAAGTGAAAACATTGCGCAGCGCTGAGCCTGTCTCGCTCGCGCTACCACTGACTGGCTCGATGCTTTATAGCGGTTTATACGTTAACGAACTGCTATCTCGCGTGCTGGAACATGAAACCAATTACTCCGCTCTTTTCTTCGATTATCTCCACTGTTTACAACATCTTGCTGCACAGGACGCCTCTCCCGAACCAGCATTGAGACGCTTTGAATTAGCGTTACTGGGCTACCTGGGATACGGCGTTGATTTTCTGCATTGTGCTGGCAGTGGTGAACCGGTGGCAGATACCATGACTTATCAATATCGAGAGGAAAAGGGATTTATTGCCAGTCTGGTTGTTGATAATAAAAGCTTTACTGGGCATGAGTTACGTTCGCTGGCGTCGCGTGAATTTCCAGATGTCGGCACATTGAAGGCGGCAAAGCGTTTCACCCGTATCGCGTTAAAGCCGTATCTGGGGGGGAAACCGCTGAAAAGTCGTGAACTATTCCGCCAGTTCGTTCCTGCTGCTAATTTGTCCAAACCCACGTCTCCTGATAAATAATCCCGTCTCCTCAGTACCCTGACGCTGTGACATCGGTGTAAACTGCCACGTATCGTGCATGACTTTACCGAGGATTTATCATGGCTGAATTACTGCTTGGCGTTAACATCGATCACATTGCAACGTTGCGTAATGCGCGTGGAACGGCGTATCCCGATCCCGTTCAGGCTGCTTTTATCGCTGAGCAGGCGGGGGCGGATGGCATCACCGTGCATTTGCGCGAAGATCGTCGCCATATCACGGATCGTGATGTGCGAATCCTGAGAGACACGCTCCAAACCCGCATGAATCTGGAAATGGCTGTCACGGAAGAAATGCTAAACATTGCCTGTGAGGTGAAGCCACATTTCTGCTGTCTGGTACCGGAGAAACGCCAGGAAGTGACGACCGAAGGCGGTCTAGATGTCGCAGGGCAGCAGGAAAAAATCGATAACGCGGTAGCCAGACTTAGCCAGGCTAACATCTTGGTTTCACTCTTCATTGATGCGGATAAGCGGCAAATTGATGCCGCCGTGGCCAGCGGTGCACCCTATATCGAAATCCATACCGGAGCGTATGCCGATGCACCAGATGATGAAGCGCGCCAGCATGAATTCGAGCGCATTCGTGATGCGGCGACTTACGCCGCAGCGAAGGGGCTCAAGGTCAATGCTGGCCACGGTCTGACGTACCATAACGTTTTGCCGATTGCCGCCTTGCCAGAAATGCACGAATTGAATATTGGGCATGCGATTATCGGGCGTGCGGTAATGAGCGGTCTGAAGGATGCCGTTGCCGAAATGAAGAACCTGATGCGAGAAGCACGCCGCTGATGGCGATTCTTGGGCTCGGAACAGATATTGTCGAAATCGCCCGTATTGACGCAGTGATTGAACGTTCAGGCGAGCGATTAGCTCGCCGCATTCTGACGGATGCTGAATGGGCGCATTATCAGCAGCATCAGCAGCCTGTCCGTTTCCTCGCCAAGCGCTTTGCCGTGAAAGAGGCGGCAGCAAAAGCCTTCGGTACCGGAATCCGTAATGGGCTCGCGTTCAACCAGTTTGAAGTTTTTAATGACGAGCTGGGTAAACCTTGCCTGCGGTTTTTTGCTAAAGCGGCGGAGCTAGCTGAACAGATGGGCGTTAGACACGTCCATGTGACGCTGGCTGACGAAAGACGCTATGCCTGTGCGACGGTGATTATCGAAAGCTGATCGTTCGTAAACGGATGTTTAAATCCTGTCGGCATGGTGCATAAGCACGTACTTTTCCCACAACTGCTCATTGCCTTCAATATGGTTTGGATCTTTGACGATCGTATTGTCGATCGGACAGACTTTCTGACACGTAGGCGTGTCGTAGTGGCCAACGCACTCAGTACAGAGGGTTGAGTCAATTTCATAAATGTCCATGCCCATGGAAATAGCCTGATTAGGACACTCGGGCTCACACATGTCACAGTTGATGCATTTATGGGTGATGAGTAACGCCATAATGTTCTTCTACCTTACAAACAGGGCGCAGATTATACCCGTTGATGCTCGTTTAAACACGCGTAACTGTCATTGATGGAGAATATACTGGCAAATCGGCTTCTCCTGTCTTCAATGTGCTTTTCTTCCGAGACCGTTTGCTGCGGGGTTCGCGTGTTTTCGGAGGCCTTCAGCATGCAACCTATTGGTAGCATAAATAGTGAGGTTACAGGGTAAAATTACCATCTGTTCGTTAAATTGGTTTTATACCTATCCTTTAAACTGTATGAATCAGCCAGTGCGACTGTGTTTCTTGGGTTTTAATTTATTGATTTACAATTTAAATAAATTTAGTTGTGATATTGAACCACTTATTTTTGTAATATCATGGACATTGATTTAATCGGAATTACCGATGACGTTTGCATCTGGAGAGTCGATGACGGTGCATGTCCGTATGATATAATTTTATAACTAATAGTGTCAGTTTAATGGCGGAACTCATAGTGCAGCAGGAAGGTCATCTTAATCAGGTTGGGGTAGGATTTTTCCAACAGGGAGACGCGGAGTCATTAGGCGCTGATTACTGGCTTCAATGCCAACGGCGGTATACTTTTCAGCCCATTTACCGAACATCAGGTAAACTAATGGCTATTGAGTTACTGACTTCCGTTTTTTCTCCTACCCTGCCACAAAAGTTCATCTCTCCTGAAAAATACTTCGCGAATATCGATGTTGAGACCCGCCTGTTAATTATTGTAGAACAACTGCAACTTTTATCTCAGTGGAATTTTCGATTTATTCGCGACGATCTTTTTGCCTCAGTCAACATTGATGGTATGACGCTACTGGCGCTGCAAAATAATCTGGAAGCCAAACGTCTGATCGCAGCAATGCCTTGGATTCGTTTTGAAATGGTCGAAAATCAGGGAGGGTTGCCAAAAGAAATCTTAACCAAGCTCCCAGAAGCGCAAACACTGTGGTTGGATGATTTCGGTTGCGGTATGGCGAATTTTTCATCACTCATGCTGGCCCAGTATGACTGTATCAAAGTGGCTCGTGAGCTCTTCATTCTCCTGCAACAAAGTGGTGAAGGGAAAACCGTTTTCCCTGCACTGATCGCTTTGCTATCGCGTTTTTGCAACTATGTGGTCATTGAGGGAATAGAAACACAGGAAGAGTGGGCAATTGTTCAGGCATCGCATGCTTATGCCGCTCAAGGATACTACCTCTCGCGCCCTCAGCCGTTTGAGAATTTTGAGGCGTTGAAGCTCGAACTCTAGGTGATAACCCGTTGTTTAGGCTATCACTTTGCACAGTAGAGTATTGCTGTATGCCCATCCATGTTTTTTTCTTCATAGTAATTCATTATATTTCCTAATATTTCATTTCTGTACAAAATATCGCCTCCCTGGCTGACTGTCTTTCCTTTCTGATTTTCAAGGTATAATGCTGCATTTTGTTTTATTTTTGTTATTTAATTCTTGTTTTATTTGTTATGGCGGTGTTTAATTTCAATGAAACAATGGGGAGGAGGACTACAGATTTTGCATCAAATTATGACATATATAATCAGACGCTTACGTTAATGATTTTATTTTTTTCTTTTAATTATTTGATTTTTAATGGTAAAAAAATATAATGTTTACTGTTAACGATCAAAAATCACTTTGTGATAGATTTTGTTGATTAAAACAATGATACTTATTGGTATAATTGATTTGCTTACAAAAATTTGATGTTCAGAATATATCGCCATGTACCCTTAGGAATATTCTTTTATTCCATTAGAGAAGCTTATAACCCGAACAATTACTACTATTAAATTAAGATACTCTTTTGAATTTGTTGTTTTTATCTGCGCACAGCCATATGCGAGGGCTTTATGCTTACGTTGCTATGTTTCTAAACACTCCTGCTTTATGGAGCGTTTTTTCTTTCATCCTTTCTGCTCTCCGGAAATGCACCCATCCTGAAAATCTACGGGGTAGGGGCTTGTTACCGGGATTTTTCGTCATCAGCGTTGTGATTTGTACGATCAGGACCACTCGGGCCTGAGGAGAGTGTTATTGTGTATGAAATTATAATAACCTTACTGTTGTTATTGTTATTGTTTTCTTCTGTGAAAAATAGAAAAATTAAACAAAAGTTTAAAACCGAGCAGAAAAAACAAGACTTCCTCAACATGACTTTTTTTGCGATGGAATATAGCCCTGCCTCAATTATGATCGCAGATGAAAATTGTGAAATTATTTACGTCAATCGCCAGTTTATTACCATGTCTGGTTATATGCCGGATGAAGTTATTGGCAAAAAAACGAATATATTAAACTCTGGCATGACCAACGCCAGCGTCTATGAAGATCTGTGGGCTACCATAAATAAAGGTAATGTTTGGAGCGGTGAGTTCGTTAACCGGCGTAAAGATGGGCAGTTGTATTGGGAAAAGGCCAATATCGTTAAAATATATAATAAGGCGAGTAACACGACCCAGTATGTCGGCATTAAATTAGATATTACAGAGCGGAAATCGCAGGAACATCATGATAATTCATACAATCGTGCGTTGGAGCTGTTATCAAGCGGCGCGCCGCTGAAGGATATTCTGGATGCGATCATTTTCAGCGTTGAGGAAAAAAACCCAGGTCGTATTGTTTGTTCTGTACTGCTCGTTGATAAAGAAAAGAAATGTTTGACGCTTGGATCGGCGCCGAGCCTGCCAGGTTTTTATAAAAATGCCATTCACAACGTGAAAATTGCCGACGGTGTAGCTTCTTTTGGTACAGCAGCCCATACCGGAAAACGCGTAATCGCTGATGATATTTCCGTTCATCCGCATTGGTCTTTATATAAAGGGCTCGCATTATATGCTGGGCTGCGTTCCTGCTGGTCTGAACCTATCATTGGTCAGAACAAAGAAATATTAGGTGTTTTAAGCGTTTACCACCGTAAAGTGTATGTCCCGACTGAAGAGGAAATTTTCTCTATCGAGAAATCTGCACAGCTGATTGCGATCGCCATAGAGCGATATCATGCCATTGATATGCTGCGGCGCAGCGAGGAACACTATCGGCAGCTGGCGCACTATGACTCATTAACGTCACTGGCTAATGGCCTGACGTTTGCTGAGCAGATGGAGCAGGCGATTCTGTTATCGAAACAAACGGGTAGAAAGATCGCGCTGATGTTCTTGGATCTCGATAAATTTAAACAGATAAACGACTCGTTTGGGCATGCTGTTGGCGATTTGCTATTAAAAGAAGCAGCTGCACGTATGCGTGGTGCGGTTCGGGATTCGGATACGGTATATCGCCGTAGCGGCGATGAATTCATTATTCTGCTTCAGGGTATTAAGGAAATTGATAATACACTCTATGTTGCAGATAAAATCCACAACGCACTGAACAAACCATTTGAGATCAATGGGAAAAAACTTGATATATCGTGCAGTATCGGTATTGCGCTGTATCCAGAGCATGGCTCCGATTCTCTGACGCTGGCAATTAATGCCGATTCCGCCATGTACCAAGCTAAAGCTATGGGGCGTAGTCAGACTCAGATTTATCACAGCATGAACGATCATTGATAAATGAAATAAAAAAGGCGCTCTATCGAGCGCCTTTTTTATTATCTTTCTCGTAGTGCTTCTGCTTTTGCCCGGATAATCGGTTTTAGCAAATAGCTGAGGATAGTTTTCTTGCCCGTGATTATATCAACAGAGGCTACCATGCCTGGAATGATAAGAAGTGGTTTATCGGCTGAACCTAAATAATTCTTATCAGTCCGTAAGCGAATAATATAAAAGCTGTTCCCTTCTTTATCAGTGACGGTGTCCGGACTGATTTGTTCCAACTGACCTTTTAGGCCACCATAGATGGTGTAGTCGTAGGCCGTCAATTTTATGATGGCATCCTGACCTGGGTGTAAAAACGCAATATCCTGAGGGCGAATTTTAGCTTCGACCAATAGCTTGTCATCCAGTGGAACAATTTCTACCAGATCGCTACCCGGTTGAATCACTCCCCCGATGGTATTCACCAGAACCTGCTGCACGATACCGCGAACAGGGGAGACGACTAGCGTTCGGTTTACCCGATCTTCGAGCGCTTTACCCGTGGCTGCAATTTTGTTCAGGCTGGTTTGTGCTTCACTAAGTTGAGATAACGCCTCGCTTTTGTAGCGACTACGCGTTTCCTCTATTTTATTTTCGCCCTCTTTAATCGCAGACTCCGCCCGCGGAATGGAGAGTTTGATTGAATCAAGCTGACCACGGGTTTCGACTTCAGCACGGCGCAAGCGTAAAACTTCCACTTTAGAAATTGCGCCTTCCGCGATCAGCGGTTCTGACATTTTAATTTCTTGCTGGAGCAGGCCAAGACTGTTGCGGAACTGAATCTCCTTGGCTGAGAAATCCCGCAGTTCCTGCTGGCGCTGGATCAACTGCTCTTCCAGACCAGATATCTCATTATGCAGTTGCTGGCGGCGGCTGTTATAAAGCTCTTTTTCTCCTGCCGCGATTTTAGGTGCTTGCGTCGTGATTTCTTCGGAAAGCACGAGCTCTTGACCGCTGATTTCGGCGTTTAGGCGTTCAATTCGCGACAGCAGCGCAAGCCGATCGGCTTCGGTTTCACCGACGTTTGAGGCAAAGCGGGTATCATCAAGGCGTAGCAAAGGATCGCCTGCATTGACGACTTGTCCCTCACGAATAAACACTTCCGTGATAATGCCGCCTTCCAGGTTTTGGATTTTTTGCAGCCGGGAAGACGGGATTGCTTTACCATCGCCGCGAGTGACTTCATCGATATTCGCGAGCCCGGCCCACAGGATGAAAAACAGGAAAAAAGCACCAATAGCCCACAGCGTGAAGCGAATAGAACGTGGCGAATCCTCTGCCATTGCCCGACTCACTTCTGGCATCGTTTGCAGGCTCTCTTCATCTCCGCCGACAAAATACCGTTTGATTCGTTTGATATATTTACCGAGACGCATTGATTTGCCCCTTCTTCAACGCATCCATCACGATTGCTTTCGGCCCATCAGCAATAATTTTACCTCTGTCGACAATCACTAAACGATCGACCAGCGCCAGCATGGAAACCCGATGGGTGACCAGCAAGAGCGTTTTCTCTGCAATCACGGGGGCCAGAGCTTGCTTTAGCCGGTCTTCGCTAGTGTTATCCATCGAACTGGTGGGTTCATCTAGCACCAGAATCGGCGGTTCGAGCAGCAGCGCTCTGGCTATCGCGACAGCCTGACGCTGCCCGCCGGAGAGTTGTTGACCACGTTCACCAACCTGAAGGTTATAGCCATCGGGGTGCAGGCGAGCAAATTCGTTCACCCCTGAAATTTCTGCGGCTCGCAACATGGCTTCGTCTTCGACATAGCGTGCGCCGCTAATCAGGTTATTGCGCAGCGAACCACTAAATAGCTGAATATCCTGAGGAACATAGCCAATGTTGTGGCGTAAATCACTGACATCCAACTGACGGGCATCGACGCCGTCGATCAGAATATTGCCCGTATTAGGCTGATAGAGGTTTACGATCAGTTTTTGCAGCGAGCTTTTTCCCGAGCCGCTACGGCCAATGACGCCCACTTTTTCACCGGGCGCGATGGTCAGGCTGATGCCTTGCAGCGAACTGGTTTTTTGTTCCGGGTAATTAAATGTCACATCGCGAAACTCGATACCGCCCCTGATGCTCTCGCGTTTCAGCGGGCGTTCGTTATCGCTACGCTCCTGCGGTAACTGCATCATCTGTTCGGTGGTTTGCATCGTCAAACGCGCTTGTTGGTAACGGCTGACCAGCCCAGACAACTGGCCCAACGGCATGAGCGCTCTGCCGTTCAGCATATAACAGGCAATCAGCCCACCCATACTGAGTTTGCCATTAATCAGCATATAGACGCCGACGACAATCATGGCAACGCCAGCAAATTGCTGAAACCACTGCGTCAGGTTTACCGCCAGTGAAGATAGTGCTTTGGCCCGCATTTCCAGCTTGCTCAGGCTGCCAATGGTCTGTTCCCACTGATGCTGCCGTTCACTTTCCGCATTATTAACCTTGATCGCGTCCAGACAGCTCAAGGTTTCGATCAGCGTAGCCTGCCGTTCACTGGCAAGGTGCATCGTTTTTTCAATGGTTGCGGACAGCGGTTTTTGCATCGCCCAGCTTGCCAGCAGGGCGATAGGGTAGGCTAGTATGGAAACCCAGACCAGCGGGCCGCCGATGATGCCGATAACCAGCAGCAGAAGCAGCGTAAAAGGAAAATCGATCAGCGTCGTCAGCGTTAGTGAAGAAAGGAAATCTCTGAGCGACTGAAATTCATGAATATTCTGTGCAAAGCTACCAACCCGCGGTGGTCGGGCCTTCATCGACATGCCCGTGATTCGTTCAAATAACGTGGCAGAAATAATCAGGTCGGTTTTTTTGCCCGCCATATCGAGGCAAATGCCACGCAGCGTTTTGAGTATCAAATCGAAAATAAATGCGCCGGTCACGCCGATAGCCAGCACCCACAGTGTCGCTGTTGCCTGATTGGGCACAACGCGGTCATAGACATTCATCACGAACAGCGGCGTGGCAAGCGCGATAATGTTCACCAGCAAACTGGCGAGGACCGCATCGAGATAGAGCGAACGCGAAAGCTTCAGCGTATCTTTGAACCAGGATTTGGTTCGGGGGATCAGCGACGGATTTTGCAGATCGAACTGATGACGAGGTTGGGCAAACATCACCAGACCGAGGTAATTCTGTTGCAGCGTATTGTGCTCAACGGAAATTTCCCCGCCTTCGGTTTCACTGGGCATCAGACGCGCGCTGCCGTCAGCGTTCCAGCCTAACAGAATCGCCGCACGTCCTTCCCGTAACAGCAACATCGCGGGGAGCGACATCTCAGAAATTTTATTCAGAGAACGTTTGAGAACGCGGCCTTGCAACCCCGCGCGTGCAGCGGCTCTTGGGAGCAATTTTACCGATAACCGTTGGTTGGCTAAGGGGAGCCCCGCGGTGAGTGTGGTACGACTGACGGATTTCCCCTGCAAGGTGCAGAGGATCAGCAAACTATCCAATAAGGGATCGTCATGGCGGCTGCGAGGGTCACTGTGTTCATGAACGATAGGTTCATGAACGATCGACGGCTCATGAACAATCGTCGATTCGTGAACAACAGTCGATTCATGAATAACAGGCGATTCATGAACAACAGGCTCTTGGACGATAGACTCCTGGTTAACTGATTTATCAGAACCATTTGTCTCTTGTACTGAATGCAACTTCATTTAACTAAACGTTCCCTTACGCAACGTAATTCCCCGCATATAAAGCATAATTTATCGCCGTCTGACCAATGAAATATATTAATTAAGGCTCGGCAACTCTGCTTGGGTGGTGACGTTGGTCAGGCTGGTACCGGCATCAGGCGCTGGGATCGCCAAACGGTTTAATAGCTCTCCCATGCGGGATGCGATCCGGTATTCCGTATAGAGGGAGGTGAAGCGAACCTCGACCAGGCGGCGCTGTGCGGTGAACAGCTCGTTCTCGCTATCCAGCAGGTCCAGCAACGTCCTTTCTCCCAGACCAAATTGCTTTTGATAGGCGGTACGCACTTTCATACTGCGGTCGGCATATTCAGCAGCAATCGGTAACTGCTGACGCGAGTTATTTAACGCTGACCAGGCTAACTTGAGTTCTTCGCTCAGCAGGCGCAGGGCATTATTTCGGACATCCTGTGCTTCTTTTACCTGATAGGCTTTTGATTCCATGTTGGCTTTACTGCTACCGCCTTCATACAGGTTGTAGCGCATCCGCAGCATCGCCTGCCACTCATTATTTTGACCGCGCGTTCCGCCAACGTTGTTATCCATCGTGCGAGAGAGCTCAACGTTGAGGCGTGGGTAAAACGTTGATTTTGAAGTCTCATATTGCTGCTGAGTGGCTTCAATATCTGACTCCGCAGATTTCAGCGCTGGGCTGTTAGCCAGCATGATGTGCAGCGCTTCTTCCAGCGAGGCGGGGAGTTTTATCACAGACGCATCGGGCATCACCAAATTCTCTGGTACCTTACCCACAATGCTCATGTAGTTGATTTTGGCATCGTCAAGATTGGTTTTTTCTGTCAGCACATTGTTACGGGCCTGTGCAAGACGTGCTTCGGCCTGATCCAAGTCGGCCAATCGCCCAACGCCTTGTTCGCTGCGCAGCCTGATTTGATCGTAAATGCGCTCATGGCTTGCAAGGTTGGCTTCCGCCAGACGGACAAATTCCTGACGTTGCAGCACACTAAGATAGACCTGAACGGTATCTAACGCCGTCGCCTCACTGGTATTTAATACTTTATAGGCGCGTGAATTGACCGTAGCGCGTTGTCTGCCCACTTCGCTGGAAGTGGCGAAACCATCAAACACCGTCTGGCTTAGATTGATACTTGATTCCTGACGGCTGAGCTCAACGCGCTTATTGGTGCTGGCGCGTGTTGAGGGGCTATCGGTCTCTTCGCGTCCAACGCCTGCACTTAGCGTGATGGAGGGGAGATATCCGCCTTTTGCCGCACGTAAATCATGTTCGGCAGAAAAACGACTATTAATAGAGGCGCTTACTTCAGGATGCGTATAAAGCGTGCTTTTTATTGCTTCCTGAATCGTCTCGGCATGCGTCGCTGTGGAAAAAATGGTTATAAAAGATAATAAAGCAAAATGGTATCTACGCATCATCAGCAGTTTTCCTTCACAAAAACTTTATTTGTGATTATTCCTATTAAAGTGTTTGAGTGTTATATAAACGCTTAACGAATTGATTTGATTTTATTCCTTTTATATCAATATGTTAATTTCATTCCTGAAGTGCCTTAATGCGGTAAAAAATAAGGCTTACTCTAAATGAGTAAAGTTCTGGAAAGAATATTCCGAATTTTTTATTATATCGGTCATTGAGTCAAGCGTTTGACGCATAACGACAGCACTATCGTAACGCTTTTTTTCATAAAATGTCAGGACGACACACAGCAAATCAACCTTATCAGGATGATAGCAAAAATCTATAGCCGCAATATCGCCTCATTATAAAAATAATTATAGATATCAAGGAGAAAGTATTTTGAACGGTGTGATTGGTGTTATTAAATTCGTTATCGGACAAGTTTTTATCGTCGCGCTTGATGGAAGCCAGAGACTGCTGGTTGCTGGCGATCGGGTTTACAGCGGTGAAGAGGTAGTGACCGGCGCTAACGGCGCGGTTTCAATCACATTACCGGATGGCAAAACATTGGATTTGGGGCGTGATAGCCGCTGGAGCGATGTTAGCAGTGCGTCCTCTCAGGCAAGTGCGGGTGTCGCCGATGATGTTGCTGCGATACAAGATGCTATCGCTCAGGGTGCCGACCCAACGCAAGTATTAGAAGCGACTGCCGCGGGTAATGACAACACCGGAGAAGCGGGTGACGGCGGCGGTGGGCATTTCAATCCAGCGGTCGTTCTGAATTTGACGGCCGAGGTCGTGACTACCCCGATTGGCTATGATACCGCTGGCGCATCGTTTACTGACCGCGCCTCGTCCGTTCTGGATGGCGTAGATTCATCCACGACGTTGCTGGCTGCGGCAACGGATTCCACCGATACCACTCCGCCTTCTGTCACCATTGTCATAAACAGTGATGGCACCGTAAGTTTTGTCTTCACAAAACCGATTATTGGTTTTGACCTCAGTGATATCAGCGTAACAAATGGCTCAATAACGAATCTGGTGCAGGATCCTAACGATCCTACTCGCTGGACGGCGACATTGACGCCAGCCGCCAATTTTGAGGGAGAAGTCCGCGTCAGTATTGCTGACGGCAGTTACACCGATGCTGCGGGCATTCCTGGCACGGGCGGAAGTGAAGCGGTAACGGTCGATACTTTGCCCCCTGTCGCCTCAATCTCTATCGATGACATCACCAGCGATAACGTCATTAACGCTGCCGAGTCGGGTCAGACCATCGCGGTCACAGGTAAAGTTGGCAACGAAGTCAAAGCAGGCGATGCGGTGACCGTTAAAGTCGGCACCGAGACCTACCAGACGACGGTGAATACCGACGGCAAAACCTGGATCGTGAACGTTCCAGGTTCCGTGCTGGCCGCCAATGGCGATGTGAGTGCGACGGTCACTACACGCGATACCGCAGGCAACGTCACCACCGCCGATACGGCTCATGCTTACAGCGTCGATACGGTTGCACCAACTGCGTCTATTTCCATCGACGCTGTCACCAGCGATAACGTGATTAATGCGACAGAATCCGGCCAGACGATAGCTGTCACCGGTAAAGTCGGCAATGAAGTTCAGGCTGGCGACGCGATCACTGTTAAGGTCGGTACTGAAACGTACCAGACGACGGTGAATAGCGATGGTAAGACCTGGAGCGTGAATGTGCCGGGTTCCGTGCTGGCAGCCAATGGCGATGTCTCTGCGACTGTTACGACGCGCGATACCGCAGGTAACGTGACCACCGCCAATACCAGTCACGCTTATAGCGTGGATACGGTTGCGCCAGTGGCTTCTATCTCTATCGACAATGTCACGTCCGATAACGTGATTAATGCCAGCGAGTCCGGCCAGACCATTGCCGTCACTGGTAAAGTCGATAACGACGTGAGAGCAGGCGATGCGATTACCGTTAAAGTCGGTACCGAGACCTACCAGACGACGGTGAATACCGATGGCAAAACCTGGAGCGTGAGCGTTCCGGGCTCCGTGTTAGCGGCCAACAGCGATATCAGCGCCACTGTGACCACACGCGATACGGCAGGTAACGTCACCACCGCCAATACTTCTCATGCTTACGGCGTGGATACCGTAGCGCCAGTGGCGTCTATCAGTATCGATAACGTCACGTCCGATAACGTGATTAATGCCAGTGAATCCGGCCAGACGATTGCCGTTACCGGTAAAGTCGATAACGACGTGAAAGCCGGGGATGCGATTACCGTTAAAGTCGGCACGGAAACGTACCAGACCACGGTGAATACCGATGGTAAGACCTGGGGCGTCAATGTTCCGGGATCGGTGCTGGCCGCCAATGGTGATGTGAGTGCGACGGTCACCACGCGCGATACCGCAGGTAACGTCACTACCGCGAACACCAGTCACACTTACGGCGTTGATACCGTAGCGCCTGTCGCTTCGATCTCCATCGACAACGTCACGTCCGATAACGTGATCAATGCCAGCGAGTCCGGCCAGACCATTGCCGTAACCGGTCAGGTTGGTAATGAGGTTCAGGCTGGCGATGCGGTTATCGTAAAAGTCGGTACTGAAACCTACCAGACGACGGTGAATACCGATGGCAAAACCTGGAGTGTCAATGTTCCGGGATCGGTGCTGGCTGCTAACGGTGATGTCTCTGCTTCGGTCACCACGCGTGATACGGCAGGTAACGTGACCACCGCGAATACGACTCATACTTACGGCGTCGATACGGTTGCACCAACAGCTTCTATCTCTATCGATAATGTCACCAGCGATAACGTGATTAATGCGACTGAATCGGGTCAGACGATTGCCGTGACCGGTAAAGTCGATAACGACGTGAAAGCAGGTGACGCGGTTACGGTGAAAGTGGGTACTGAGACGTATCAGACCACAGTGAATACCGATGGCAAAACCTGGAGTGTCAACGTTCCGGGTTCCGTGCTTGCCGCCAATGGCGATGTGAGTGCGACGGTCACTACACGCGATACCGCAGGTAACGTCACTACCGCGAACACCAGCCACACTTACGGCGTTGATACTGTTGCGCCGGTTGCGTCGATCTCTATCGATAACGTCACGTCAGACAACGTGATTAATGCCAGCGAATCGGGTCAGACCATCGCGGTCACTGGTAAAGTCGGCAATGAGGTCAAGGCAGGCGACGCGGTTACCGTAAAAGTCGGTACTGAGACGTACCAGACAACAGTCAATACCGACGGCAAAACCTGGAGCGTGAATGTTCCCGGTTCTGTGCTGGCCGCGAATGGTGATGTGAGTGCGACCGTCACCACCCGTGATATCGCAGGCAACGTCACCACTGCCAATACTTCTCATGCTTACGGCGTGGATACCGTAGCACCTGTCGCCTCAATCTCTATCGATGACATCACCAGCGATAACGTCATTAACGCTGCCGAGTCTGGGCAGACCATTGCCGTCACCGGTCAGGTCGGCAATGAAGTCAAAGCGGGCGATGCGATCACCGTTACCGTCGGCACGGAAACCTACCAGACCACGGTGAATACCGACGGCAAGACCTGGAGCGTGAATGTTCCGGGATCGGTGCTGGCCGCCAATGGTGATGTGAGTGCGACGGTCACCACGCGCGATACCGCAGGTAACGTCACTACCGCGAACACCAGTCACACTTACGGCGTTGATACCGTAGCGCCTGTCGCTTCGATCTCTATCGACAACGTCACGTCCGATAACGTGATCAATGCCAGCGAGTCCGGCCAGACCATTGCCGTGACCGGGCAAGTTGGCAATGAAGTTAAAGCGGGCGATGCGGTTACCGTCAAAGTCGGCACGGAAACGTACCAGACGACGGTGAATACCGACGGTAAAACCTGGAGTGTCAACGTTCCGGGATCTGTACTGGCCGCCAATGGTGATGTGAGTGCGACGGTCACCACGCGCGATACCGCAGGTAACGTCACTACCGCGAACACCAGTCACACTTACGGTGTGGATACGGTTGCGCCAACGGCGTCGATCTCCATCGACAACGTCACGTCCGATAACGTGATCAATGCCAGCGAGTCCGGCCAGACCATTGCCGTAACCGGTCAGGTTGGTAATGAGGTTCAGGCTGGCGATGCGGTTATCGTAAAAGTCGGTACTGAAACCTACCAGACCACCGTGAATACCGACGGTAAAACCTGGAGCGTGAGCGTTCCGGGCTCCGTGTTAGCGGCCAACAGCGATATCAGCGCCACTGTGACCACACGCGATACGGCAGGTAACGTCACCACCGCCAATACTTCTCATGCTTACGGCGTGGATACCGTAGCGCCAGTGGCGTCTATCAGTATCGATAACGTCACGTCCGATAACGTGATTAATGCCAGTGAATCCGGCCAGACGATTGCCGTTACCGGTAAAGTCGATAACGACGTGAAAGCCGGGGATGCGATTACCGTTAAAGTCGGCACGGAAACGTACCAGACCACGGTGAATACCGATGGTAAGACCTGGGGCGTCAATGTTCCGGGATCAGTGCTGGCCGCGAATGGTGATGTGAGTGCGACGGTCACCACCCGTGATACCGCAGGCAACGTCACCACTGCAAACACTACTCATGCTTACGGCGTGGATACCGTAGCGCCTGTCGCTTCGATCTCCATCGATAACGTCACATCGGACAACGTGATTAATGCTAGCGAATCGGGCCAGACCATTGCGGTGACCGGTCAGGTTGGCAATGAAGTTAAAGCGGGCGATGCGGTGACGGTGAAAGTCGGTACTGAGACGTACCAGACCACCGTGAATACCGATGGCAAAACCTGGAGCGTCAATGTTCCGGGCACGGTGCTGGCCGCGAACGGCGATGTGAGTGCCACGGTGACCACGCGTGACACCGCAGGCAACGTTACCACCGCCAATACGACTCATGCTTATAGCGTCGATACCTTCGCACCAACCGCGTCGATCTCTATCGATAATGTCACGTCCGATAACGTGATTAACGCCAGTGAATCCGGCCAGACGATTGCGGTGACCGGTAAAGTCGGCAATGAAGTTAAAGCAGGCGACGCGATTACCGTAAAAGTCGGTACCGAGACTTACCAGACGACGGTGAATACCGATGGTAAGACCTGGAGCGTCAATGTGCCGGGTTCTGTTCTGGCCGCGAACGGTGATGTGAGTGCCACCGTGACCACGCGCGATACTGCAGGCAACGTCACTACCGCGAATACGACTCATGCTTACGGTGTTGATACCGTAGCACCTGTGGCGTCGATTTCTATCGATAATGTCACGTCCGATAACGTGATTAATGCCAGCGAGTCCGGCCAGACCATTGCCGTCACCGGTAAAGTCGATAACGACGTGAGAGCAGGCGATGCGATTACCGTTAAAGTCGGTACCGAGACCTACCAGACGACGGTGAATACCGATGGCAAAACCTGGAGCGTGAGCGTTCCGGGCTCCGTGTTAGCGGCCAACAGCGATATCAGCGCCACTGTGACCACACGCGATACGGCAGGTAACGTCACCACCGCCAATACTTCTCATGCTTACGGCGTGGATACCGTTGCGCCAACGGCGTCTATCAGTATCGATAACGTCACGTCCGATAACGTGATTAATGCCAGTGAATCCGGCCAGACGATTGCCGTGACCGGTAAAGTCGATAACGACGTGAAAGCCGGGGATGCGATTACCGTTAAAGTCGGCACAGAAACCTATCAGACGACGGTGAATACCGACGGCAAAACCTGGAGTGTGAATGTTCCGGGCTCTGTATTAGCGGCGAATAGCGATGTTTCAGCGACAGTCACTACCCGTGATACCGCAGGCAATGCGACCACTGCGAATACCAGTCACACTTACGGCGTGGATACCGTTGCGCCAGTCGCATCGATCTCTATTGATAACGTCACGTCAGATAACGTGATTAACGGCAGCGAGTCCGGCCAGACCATTGCAGTCACCGGTCAGGTGGGCAATGAAGTGAAAGCGGGTGACGCGGTTACCGTAAAAGTCGGCATCGAGACCTACCAGACGACCGTCAATACCGATGGCAAGACCTGGAGCGTGAATGTTCCGGGATCGGTGCTGGCCGCCAATGGTGATGTGAGTGCGACGGTCACCACGCGCGATACCGCAGGTAACGTGACCACCGCCAATACCAGTCACACTTATAGCGTTGATACTGTTGCACCAACGGCGTCGATCTCCATCGATAACGTCACGTCAGATAACGTGATTAACGCCAGCGAGTCGAGTCAGACGATCGCTGTGACGGGTAAAGTAGGGAATGAAGTCAAAGCGGGCGACGCGATTACGGTTAAAGTCGGTACCGAGACTTACCAGACGACCGTCAATACCGATGGCAAAACCTGGAGCGTCAATGTTCCCGGCGCTGTGCTGGCAGCCAATGGCGATGTGAGTGCCACCGTGACCACGCGCGATACTGCAGGCAACGTAACGACGGCGAACACCAGCCACGCTTATGGTGTCGATACGGTTGCACCGATTGCTTCGATCTCCATCGATAATGTCACGTCAGACAACGTGATTAACGCGGCCGAATCGGGTCAGACGATCGCCGTGACGGGTAAAGTCGGCAATGAAGTCAAAGCGGGCGACGCGGTGACGGTGAAAGTCGGTACCGAAACGTACCAGACGACCGTCAATACCGACGGCAAGACCTGGAGTGTCAATGTTCCCGGTTCTGTGCTGGCCGCGAACGGCGATGTGAGTGCCACGGTGACCACCCGTGATGCCGCGGGCAACGCCACCACGGCGAATACCAGCCACGCTTACGGCGTTGATACCGTCGCGCCAGTCGCGTCGATCTCTATCGACAATGTCACCAGCGATAACGTGATTAACGCCAGCGAATCGGGCCAGACGATTGCCGTGACTGGGCAAGTCGGTAATGAAGTCAAAGCAGGCGACGCGGTTACCGTCAAAGTCGGCACTGAGACCTACCAGACAACGGTGAATACCGACGGCAAAACCTGGAGCGTGAACGTTCCGGGCTCCGTGTTAGCCGCCAATGGCGATATCTCGGCAACGGTGACCACCCGTGATACCGCAGGTAATGTCACGACTGCCAATACTTCTCATGTTTACGGCGTGGATACCGTAGCACCTGTCGCGTCTATCTCTATCGACAACGTCACGTCCGATAACGTGATTAACGCTAGCGAATCTGGTCAGACGATCGCCGTGACGGGTAAAGTCGGCAATGAAGTCAAAGCGGGTGACGCAGTTACGGTGAAAGTCGGTACCGAAACCTACCAGACGACCGTTAATACCGACGGCAAAACCTGGAGTGTCAATGTTCCGGGTTCGGTGCTGGCTGCGAACGGCGATATCTCTGCCTCCGTGACCACGCGCGATACTGCAGGCAACGTCACGACGGCCAATACCAGCCACGCTTACGGCGTCGATACCGTCGCGCCAGTGGCTTCGATCTCCATCGACAATGTCACGTCAGATAACGTGATCAACGCCAGCGAGTCGGGCCAGACGATTGCGGTGACCGGTAAAGTCGGTAATGACGTGAAAGCAGGTGACGCGGTGACGGTGAAAGTCGGTACCGAGACCTACCAGACCACGGTGAATACAGACGGTAAAACCTGGAGCGTGAACGTTCCCGGTTCGGTGCTTGCTGCAAACGGTGATGTGAGTGCGGCCGTCACCACCCGTGATGCTGCGGGTAACGCCACCACCGCCAATACCAGCCACACTTATGGTGTCGATACCGTTGCGCCAACCGCGTCTATCTCTATCGATAATGTCACGTCGGATAACGTGATCAATGCCAGCGAATCCGGCCAGACCATTGCCGTGAGCGGTAAAGTTGGCAATGAAGTCAAAGCAGGTGACGCGGTTACGGTGAAAGTCGGTACCGAGACCTATCAGACGACCGTCAATACCGACGGCAAGACCTGGAGCGTGAACGTGCCGGGATCGGTGCTGGCCGCGAATAGTGATGTCTCGGCGACAGTCACGACGCGCGATACGGCGGGCAACGTCACCACGGCGAATACCAGCCACGCTTACGGTGTCGATACCATCGCGCCAACGGCCTCTATCAGTATCGATAACGTCACGTCCGATAACGTGATTAATGCCAGTGAATCGGGTCAGACCATTGCGGTGACCGGTATAGTTGGCAATGAAGTTAAAGCGGGCGATGCGGTGACGGTGAAAGTCGGCACCGAAACCTATCAAACGACGGTAAATACGGACGGCAAGACCTGGAGTGTCAATGTTCCCGGTTCTGTACTTGCTGCTAACGGTGATGTCTCTGCTTCGGTCACCACCCGTGATACCGCAGGTAACGTCACTACCGCCAATACCTCGCACACTTACGGCGTGGATACGGTTGCGCCAACGGCGTCGATCTCCATCGACAATGTCACGTCCGATAATGTGATTAATGCGACCGAGTCCGGCCAGACGATTGCCGTCACCGGTAAAGTCGATAACGACGTGAAAGCGGGCGATGCGGTTACCGTTAAAGTCGGTACCGAGACTTACCAGACGACGGTGAATGCCGATGGCAAGACCTGGAGCGTGAATGTTCCGGGCGCTGTGCTGGCAGCCAATGGCGATATCTCTGCCTCCGTGACCACACGCGATACTGCCGGTAATGTCACCACGGCGAACACCAGCCACGCTTATGGCGTGGATACCGTCGCGCCTGTGGCTTCTATCTCTGTCGACAACGTCACGTCCGATAACGTGATTAATGCCAGTGAATCGGGTCAGACCATTACGGTGACCGGTAAAGTTGGTAATGAAGTCAAAGCGGGCGATGTGGTTACGGTGAAAGTCGGCACCGAAACGTACCAGACGACGGTGAATACCGACGGCAAAACCTGGAGCGTCAACGTTCCCGGTTCGGTGCTGGCCGCGAACGGCGATGTGAGTGCGACCGTGACCACCCGCGATACGGCAGGCAACGTCACCACGGCCAATACTTCTCATGCTTACGGCGTGGATACCGTTGCGCCTGTCGCGTCGATCTCTATCGACAACGTCACGTCGGACAACGTGATTAACGCCAGCGAGTCCGGTCAGACGATTGCGGTGACGGGTAAAGTCGGTAATGAAGTCAAAGCAGGCGACGCGGTTACCGTCAAAGTCGGCACTGAGACTTACCAGACAACAGTCAATACCGATGGCAAAACCTGGAGTGTGAATGTTCCGGGTTCCGTGCTGGCTGCAAACGGTGATGTGAGTGCCACGGTGACCACGCGTGACACCGCAGGCAACGTTACCACCGCCAATACGACTCATGCTTATAGCGTCGATACGGTTGCACCAACCGCGTCGATCTCTATCGATAATGTCACGTCCGATAACGTGATTAACGCCAGTGAATCCGGCCAGACGATTGCGGTGACCGGTAAAGTCGGCAATGAAGTTAAAGCAGGCGACGCGATTACTGTAAAAGTCGGTACCGAAACCTACCAGACGACGGTGAATACCGATGGCAAAACCTGGAGCGTGAGCGTTCCGGGCTCCGTGTTAGCGGCCAACAGCGATATCAGCGCCACTGTGACCACACGCGATACGGCAGGTAACGTCACCACCGCCAATACTTCTCATGCTTACGGCGTGGATACCGTTGCGCCAACGGCGTCTATCAGTATCGATAACGTCACGTCCGATAACGTGATTAATGCCAGTGAATCCGGCCAGACGATTGCCGTGACCGGTAAAGTCGATAACGACGTGAAAGCCGGGGATGCGATTACCGTTAAAGTCGGCACGGAAACGTACCAGACCACGGTGAATACCGATGGTAAGACCTGGGGCGTCAATGTTCCGGGATCAGTGCTGGCTGCGAACGGCGATGTGAGTGCTACAGTAACCACGCGCGATACGGCAGGCAACGTGACCACGGCCAATACCAGTCACGCTTACGGCGTGGATACCGTAGCGCCTGTCGCTTCGATCTCTATCGATAACGTCACGTCAGATAACGTGATCAATGCCAGCGAGTCCGGCCAGACGATTGCCGTGACGGGGAAAGTCGATAACGACGTGAAAGCGGGTGACGCGATTACCGTTAAAGTCGGCACGGAAACCTACCAGACGACGGTGAATACCGACGGCAAAACCTGGAGCGTCAATGTTCCGGGTGCTGTTCTGGCTGCAAACGGTGATGTGAGTGCGACGGTCACTACCCGTGATACCGCAGGTAATGTCACCACCGCGAACACCAGCCATGCTTACGGCGTGGATACGGTTGCACCAACAGCCTCTATCTCTATTGATAATGTCACGTCCGATAACGTGATTAACGCGGCCGAATCGGGTCAGACGATTGCCGTGACGGGTAAAGTCGGCAATGAAGTCAAAGCGGGCGACGCGGTTACGGTAAAAGTCGGCATCGAGACCTACCAGACGACCGTCAATACCGACGGCAAGACCTGGAGCGTGAATGTTCCGGGTTCCGTGCTGGCAGCCAATGGCGATGTCTCTGCGACTGTTACGACGCGCGATACCGCAGGTAACGTGACCACCGCCAATACCAGTCACGCTTATAGCGTGGATACGGTTGCGCCGACAGCCTCTATCTCTATCGATAATGTCACGTCCGATAATGTGATCAATGCCGCCGAATCCGGGCAGACCATCGTGGTGACCGGTAAAGTCGATAACGACGTGAGAGCAGGCGATGCGATTACCGTTAAAGTCGGTACCGAGACCTACCAGACGACGGTGAATACCGATGGCAAAACCTGGAGCGTGAGCGTTCCGGGTTCAGTGCTGGCTGCGAACGGCGATATCTCCGCCAGCGTGACCACACGCGATACCGCAGGCAACGTCACTACCGCCAATACCTCGCACACTTACGGTGTCGATACCGTTGCGCCAACGGCGTCGATCTCTATCGACAATGTCACGTCCGATAACGTGATTAATGCCAGTGAATCCGGCCAGACGATTGCCGTGACCGGTAAAGTCGATAACGACGTGAAAGCCGGGGATGCGATTACCGTTAAAGTCGGCACGGAAACGTACCAGACCACGGTGAATACCGATGGTAAGACCTGGGGCGTCAATGTTCCGGGATCAGTGCTGGCCGCGAATGGTGATGTGAGTGCGACCGTCACCACCCGTGATACCGCAGGCAACGTCACCACTGCAAACACTACTCATGCTTACGGCGTGGATACCGTAGCGCCTGTCGCTTCGATCTCCATCGATAACGTCACATCGGACAACGTGATTAATGCTAGCGAATCGGGCCAGACCATTACGGTGACCGGTAAAGTTGGCAATGAAGTTAAAGCGGGCGATGCGGTGACGGTGAAAGTCGGCACCGAAACCTATCAAACGACGGTGAATACTGACGGCAAAACCTGGAGCGTTAATGTTCCGGGCTCTGTGTTAGCGGCCAACAGCGATGTGAGTGCGACGGTCACTACCCGCGATACGGCAGGCAATGTCACCACCGCCAATACCAGTCATGCTTACAGCGTGGATACGGTTGCACCAACAGCTTCTATCTCTATCGATGATGTCACGTCAGATAATGTGATCAACGCCAGCGAATCGGGCCAGACCATTGCGGTGACAGGTAAAGTTGGCAATGAAGTTCAGGCTGGCGACGCGGTGACGGTGAAAGTCGGTACCGAAACCTACCAGACGACCGTAAATACCGATGGTAAGTCCTGGAGTGTGAACGTTCCGGGTTCCGTGCTGGCTGCAAACAGCGATGTGAGTGCGACGGTCACTACCCGCGATACCGCAGGCAACGTCACCAGCGCGAACACCAGCCACGTTTATAGCGTCGATACCGTAGCGCCTGTCGCTTCGATTTCTATCGATAACGTCACGTCAGATAACGTCATCAATGCCAGCGAATCCGGCCAGACCATCGCGGTTACCGGTAAAGTCGGTAATGAAGTGAAAGCCGGTGATGCGATCACGGTTAAAGTCGGTACCGAGACCTACCAGACCACCGTGAATACCGACGGCAAAACCTGGAGCGTGAACGTTCCGGGATCGGTGCTGGCGGCGAATGGTGATGTGAGTGCCACCGTGACCACGCGCGATACTGCAGGCAACGTCACGACGGCCAATACCAGCCACACTTACGGTGTCGATACGGTTGCGCCAGTCGCGTCGATCTCTATCGATAATGTTACGTCAGATAACGTCATCAACGCAGCCGAGTCCGGTCAGACGATTGTAGTGACCGGTAAAGTCGGTAATGAAGTCAAAGCGGGCGACGCGATTACCGTAAAAGTTGGTACTGAGACTTACCAGACGACAGTCAATACCGACGGTAAAACCTGGAGCGTGAATGTTCCAGGTTCTGTGCTTGCTGCAAACGGCGATGTGAGTGCGACCGTGACCACCCGCGATACGGCAGGCAACGTCACCACGGCCAATACTTCTCATGCTTACGGCGTGGATACCGTTGCGCCTGTCGCGTCGATCTCTATCGACAACGTCACGTCGGACAACGTGATTAACGCCAGCGAGTCCGGTCAGACGATTGCGGTGACGGGTAAAGTCGGCAATGAAGTCAAAGCAGGCGACGCGGTTACCGTCAAAGTCGGCACTGAGACTTACCAGACAACAGTCAATACCGACGGTAAGACCTGGAGCGTCAATGTTCCGGGGTCCGTGCTGGCAGCCAATGGTGATGTTTCTGCGACGGTCACTACGCGTGATACCGCAGGAAATGTCACGACTGCGAATACCAATCACGCCTACGGTGTGGATACGGTTGCACCAACGGCGTCTATCTCTATCGACAACGTCACGTCCGATAACGTGATTAATGCCAGCGAGTCCGGCCAGACCATTGCCGTCACCGGTAACGTCGATAACGATGTTAAAGCAGGTGATGCCATCACCGTTAAAATCGGTACCGAGACCTACCAGACCACCGTCAATACCGACGGTAAAACCTGGAGCGTGAATGTTCCGGGTGCTGTGCTGGCTGCAAATGGTGATGTGAGTGCGACCGTTACCACTCGTGATACCGCAGGCAACGTCACTACCGCCAATACCAGCCATGCTTACGGCGTGGGTACCGTCGCACCTGTCGCGTCGATCTCCATCGACAATGTCACGTCCGATAACGTGATTAACGCTACTGAGTCTGGCCAGACCATTGCGGTGACGGGTCAGGTTGGCAATGAAGTTAAAGCGGGTGATGCGGTTACGGTGACAGTCGGTACCGAGACCTACCAGACCACGGTTAATACCGATGGCAAAACCTGGAATGTCAACGTTCCGGGTTCCGTGCTTGCCGCCAATGGCGATGTGAGTGCGACGGTCACTACACGCGATATCGCAGGCAATGTCACCACCGCGAACACCAGCCACGCTTACGGCGTGGATACGGTTGCGCCAACGGCGTCGATCTCCATCGATAATGTCACGTCGGATAACGTCATCAACGCCAGTGAGTCAGGCCAGACGATCGCAGTCACCGGTAAAGTCGGCAATGAAGTCAAAGCAGGCGATGCGGTGACGATGACAGTCGGTACCGAGACCTACCAGACCACCGTGAATACTGATGGTAAAACCTGGAGTGTCAATGTTCTGGGCGCGGTGCTGGCTGCGAACGGCGATGTGAGTGCCACGGTGACCACGCGCGATACCGCGGGCAATGTGACCACTGCGAATACGAGTCACACTTACGGTGTGGATACGGTTGCGCCAACGGCGTCGATCTCTATCGACAACGTCACGTCCGATAATGTCATCAACGCCAGCGAGTCCGGTCAGACGATTGCCGTGACGGGTAAAGTCGGGAATGAGGTAAAAGCGGGCGATGCGGTGACGGTGAAAGTCGGTACCGAGACGTACCAGACGACGGTGAATACCGATGGTAAGACCTGGAGCGTCAATGTGCCGGGTTCTGTTCTGGCCGCGAACGGTGATGTGAGCGCCACCGTGACCACGCGCGATACCGCAGGCAACGTCACGACGGCCAATACCAGCCACGCTTACGGTGTGGATACCGTTGCACCGATTGCTTCTATTTCTATCGATAATGTCACGTCTGATAACGTGATTAACGCCAGCGAATCCGGTCAGACGATTGCCGTGACCGGTAAAGTCGGGAATGAAGTCAAAGCGGGCGATTCGGTTACCGTGAAAGTCGGTACCGAGACTTACCAGACGACCGTCAATACCGATGGCAAAACCTGGAGCGTGAACGTTCCGGGATCGGTGCTGGCAGCCAATGGTGATGTGAGTGCGACTGTCACCACGCGCGATACCGCAGGCAACGTCACCACCGCCAATACGACTCACGCTTACGGTGTCGATACCGTTGCGCCAGTGGCTTCAATTTCAATTGATAACGTCACCAGCGATAACGTGATTAACGCCAGCGAGTTGGGCCAGACCATTACGGTGACGGGTAAAGTCGATAATGATGTGAAAGCCGGTGATACGGTGACGGTGAAAGTCGGTACCGAGACCTACCAGACGACGGTGAATACCGACGGCAAGATCTGGAGCGTCAATGTGCCGGGTTCTGTTCTGGCCGCGAACGGTGATGTGAGCGCCACCGTGACCACGCGCGATACCGCAGGTAATGTCACCACCGCCAATACGACTCATGGTTACAGCGTCGATACTGTCGCGCCTGTCGCTTCTATTTCTATCGATAATGTCACGTCCGATAACGTGATTAACGCGGCCGAATCGGGTCAGACGATTGCCGTGACGGGTAAAGTCGGCAATGAAGTCAAAGCGGGCGACGCGGTGACGGTGAAAGTCGGTACCGAAACCTACCAGACGACCGTCAATACTGATGGCAAGACCTGGAGTGTCAATGTTCCGGGTTCTGTTCTTGCCGCGAATAGTGATGTCTCGGCGACAGTCACGACGCGCGATATCGCAGGCAATGTCACCACCGCCAATACGACTCACGCTTACGGCGTCGATACCGTTGCACCGATTGCTTCTATCTCTATCGATAATGTCACGTCGGATAACGTGATTAACGCTAATGAATCCAGACAGACGATCTCTGTTACCGGCAAGGTCGGTAATGAGGTTAGGGCGGGCGATAGCGTTACGGTAAAAATTGGCACCGAAACCTACCAGACAACGGTGAATACTGACGGCAAAACCTGGAGTGTCAACGTTCCGGGAACCGTGCTGGCGGCCAATAGTGACATTAGCGCCAGCGTGACCACACGTGATAACGCGGGGAACGCCACCACGGCGAATACTCATCATGCCTACAGTGTGGATACGACTGCCCCAGAAATTGATATTACGAATTTCGCTGGTAACGATGGGTATGTCAGCCAAAGCGAGTCGAAAAATACCGTAGTCAGCGGCACCAGCAATGAGAAGAAGGTCGATCTGGTCTTTACCGATGTGAATGGTAAGTCGGTTACGCTGCATGACGTGCCCGTGACGAACGGAAAATGGCAGACGAATGTCGATCTGAGCACGTTAGCGGAAGGCAAGATTACCGCTGGGGCGACGGCGACCGATGCGGCAGGCAATCAGGCGCATGATAACAGCCAGGCCATCATGGATATTACGCCGCCAGCCGCACACAACAACACGGTGTCGGGAACAGAAGATACACCGCTGCACATTGGCTGGAGCGATCTGGGTGTATCGAGCGATACCACAAGCATCGTGATTTCGTCTCTGCCGCCTGCTGCCGCTGGCACGCTCTATTTTAACGATAGTGGAAGTTGGAAAGCGGTCACCGCTGGCCAAACCTTTACGGCTGGCAACACCGATCTACGCTTTACGCCCGCGAGTAATGTCTCTGGTTCATCGCTGGGGGACATTGCTTACCGACCTGTCGATAGCGCAGGGAACACGGGCGATAAGGCTGCGCTGCACATTGGAATTACGCCAGTAGCTGATGCGCCGACGGTGACGCTTTCGGTGACATCCGGTGATACTACGCCAACATCGACGATTATTCAGGTAAATGGGGGCAGTAATAACCCGAACGGGTTTGATGTTCAGGATGGCAAAATCGTCAAAATTGGTTCGGATGTCCGCGTTTGGTTAAGCCCGGGGGATACGGCGCCGAAATCGGATCATCCTACCGATCAAATCAAATATTATGGTAAAGATAATGGGAATGGTAACCCCCAAGGAACTGGTAACTATACCGATATCTTTGTGGTACACGATGGTAGCGGTTACTGGCAGGACGGCAATTGGCGTTCTCTCAATGCGGTTCAGGGGAATCTGAATACCATTTCTTCTGGGACAGATTCCGATTATGTCTTTATCCAAGGTACGAAAACGCAAGGATATGGTAGTACGGTTGGTACCAATAATAACGCCAGCAGCAATGTCAATACGCTAGAGAATGTGTCGGTAACCTATAAAGGCACAACTTTACTTCAAGGTAGCAATCACCTTGATGGCGTTATTTATGGCGATGGGGTCGTAGTTGCCGCAAACAGTGGTCGTACGACGACGAAAACGTCTACGGAGGCTGGCACGCAGACGCATACGCTTGATGTTTCGGCAGCACTGACCGACCGCGACGGTAGTGAAACCCTGTCAGGGATTACGCTCACGGGAATCCCGAAAGGAACGGTGCTGACTGACCACATTAACAATGTGAAGTATACCGTTGGCGATGATGGATCGTATCTCATCAAGAACGCCAACAATGCTCAGACGTTGGCTGGAAAGATTACGCTCGAAGTGTCGGTCGATGCCGGTAAGTTCAACGTGGTCGCTCAGGCGACATCGACAGAAATCGCCAACCACGATACAGCGACCGGATACTCTGCCGGAGGCGTTGAACAGTATGGAATGAGCGTTGGTACCGTCGGCGATGACAACATGTCTGGTACGCATAGCCATGATGTGATGATTGCGGATGTATCCGGTTTGCAGATCATTGAAGGGCAGAATTACAACATTGCATTTATGGTCGACTCATCAGGCAGTATGTCGTCAACGGATATCGACAATACGCGCACGTCGTTGAGCAACGTGTTCAAAAGTCTGATCAACAGTGCTGGCGGCGTGAATTCTGGTACGGTGAACGTTTTTCTGGCTGACTTTGATACGCAGGTTGGTAAAACCGTATCTGTGAATCTGAACGACACGAATGCACTTAACAAGCTGACCGCCGTATTAAATTCAATGGTGGGTGGATCTTCCGCAGGCGGTGGAACCAACTATGAAGATGTATTCAAGACGACGGCTAACTGGTTCCAAAGCGACACGGTGAAAAAAAATGTGGGTAATAACCTGACATATTTCATTACCGACGGTGAGCCAACTTACTACCAGACCAATGAAGCGAATGAAGTGCGCGTGAGCGACTGGTGGCAGTCGCTGAATATTGACAATATCGCCTACAAACCGGGGCAGTCTTACTCTATGGATGTACGCGGTGCCGTCCGTGAAGTCATTGATAGCAGGGGGAACGTCTATCAGTATGCCTGGAGCGATAAGAGCAATAAAGTCGTAGGTACGGTCATTGGACAAGTGCACGCACAGGGGGATGGAACGTATGAAATATCCTCTCTGGGCGGCGTGGGTAATAACAGTAGTTACTGGACGCAGGACTACCGCGGCAATTGGTACTGGATTGATAATTCAGGCAACCGCGATGTCAGCAACACCAATGCGACTCAGGCCTTCAATTTGTTGAAGAAGCAGTCGACGATTGAAGCGATTGGCATTGGTGCTGATTTAAATAGCGATACACTGAAGCACTATGACACCGACGGCGTCGTTCAGGATCATATTGACCCTGCTAACCTGAATAAAGCGATTCTGGGCAGCAGCGAGTCGATGCATGCAGGTAATGATCAACTAAATGGCGGGTTAGGGAATGACATTCTGTTCGGCGATGTCGTGTCGTTTCCTAATACCGACGGCAATGGTATCACCGCCTTGCAGAATTACATCGGCAAGCAGTTAGGTATGCAAACCGGTGTACCAACTGCGAAAGAGATGCATGGCTATATTGCCACGCACAGCGCGGAGTTCGATCTGTCGTCGGCGAAAGATGGCAATGACATACTCAATGGCGGCGACGGAGATGATATCCTGTTCGGCCAGGGAGGAAATGACACCCTCTATGGCGGGGCAGGGAATGACCTGCTCTACGGCGGTAGCGGAGACGACATCCTGATTGGCGGCGCTGGGGGCGATACGCTCATTGGCGGAGCTGGCGCGGATATCTTCAAGTGGCAGGCTGGCGATATCGGCAACGATGTGATCAAAGACTTCAATGCCAAAGAGGGTGACCGGATTGATTTAAGCGATCTGGTGGGCGAATTGGAGGAAGGAACCGATATCAGCCGCTATATTCGTATCACTGATAATCATGGTTCACCGACGATTGAAGTGAGCACAGCGGGGAACTTTACGGCGGATAAAGGCGGAACGGTTGCAGTGTCGATTACGTTGGAACATTATAACGGCGCATTACCGTCGCTGGAGAGTCTGGTCAGCAAGCCTGAATCGTCTAGCTGACAGGAAAGGGGAAAAGGAGCCGATCTGGCTCCTTTCTTTATCAAAAACTTAAAAGGTCTCCGAACATGTTTTATATCCAGCGCGACAGTGATGGTCACCTGATGAAGGTAGAAAAGAGTCCTTTTCCTGAAATGAATGGCGAACTGACGGATGATTCGCGCGAGGCGCAGGCCTGGTTCCGCAGCCATCAGGCAGCGATGTCCAGCCTCCAGCAATTGCGGCAAAGCGATCTGGAAATGGTGCGCGTGCTGGAGGATTTAATTCAGGTTTTGATTCAGAAAGGTGTGGTCAGCATTACCGATTTCCCTCAGGCGGCACAGCTGAAGTTGATCAACCGTGCGCAGGCGCGTGAAGCGCTGAATGGCGGGTTAAACAAGCTGATTGGCGACGATGAAGAGACGATGTTTTGAAGAAATGATGTTGTAGAGAGATGATATCTTAACGTCGATCCCCGCTTTTCAATACAACCCCAGCTTCTCAATATCGTAGTGAGAAGCTGGGGCCGTTAAACGCGGTTAGCCAAAATAACGCGGTTAGCCAAAATAATGTCGCATCAGACTCTGACCGCTGGTGCTGGTTCACCCAGCAGCCGTCCCATCGCGCCCTGTAATCCCATCTCCTGAAGCACTTTCAGCTCACCTGCGGTTTCAACACGTTCGGCAATAAGTGGCAGGGCAATACTGTTGGTGGCGCGATACAGCGCTTCGATAAACATTTGCTTATCGTCTTCCTGATCGATATTGCGGATGTAGCTGCCATCGACTTTCAGGTAAGCCAGTCCCCATTGGGACAGGTTGCCGATCATATTAAAGCGCCCGCCAAAATGTTGTAGCCCCAGCGCACAGCCATGTTCATTCAGCAGCTTGATTAAGGCTTCCAACTGGGTGCTGTCTGGCAATTGGTTCTCATCCAGCTCCAGAATCAGTCGTCTGGCGACGTCAGGCTGATGCTTCAATGGGGCAAGCAGATCGGCGAGCAGATGAAGATTCAGTACCGTGGTGCCGGACAGACTCAGCGCCAGATTGCCGTCGTGCTGACGGAGATAGTCCAGCACTTCACGCAGCATCGTTTGATCCAGACGGGTATCCCAGCCAAAGCGTTGAATCCACGGCAGGAAGCGGCCTGCGGCGATGCTGTTCCCTTGCGCATCCTGAATACGAGCCAGTACCTTGTGATGCAGCACCTGACTGGGATCGTCACACGCTACGACCGGTTGCAGGAAAAGCTGCAAGCGTTCCTGCTCCAAAATGGGATCGAGCAGGTTAAACCACATATGGCGATCGGTTTCGACCTGTTCGGCACTGACGGACGGCATCGCGTGAGGCGCGGTGGTATCGGTATCGCTTTCGGCCCGCGTGAGCGCCTGATCGCCCTGAATAAACAGGGATTGCGCGGTGTCGCCGGGGCGGAAAGGCACCATGCCGAATTGGGCAACTGGGGAGACATCGGTTTCGCCTGTCAGGTGCAAAGTTTCAATGTTGCGCGTCAGTTCGCCAATCAGCGCATAGGCTTCTTTATCGACCAGGCCCGGACAGAACAGCGCAAATTCCCCGCCACGGATGCGTGCCAGAAGGCTCTCAGCATTCGTATGCTGCTTTTGCGTTTTACGCAGAATATGCCCGACGGAGGCTAATAGCGCATCGGTACGCTGGCCGCCCAACCGTTGGTTCATCCCCGCCAGATCCTGAACGCGAATCATGATAAGAAAACCGGGGGCGGTTTCTTCATCGGCCAGTTTATCGTTGAACTGCATGTCAAACGCGCGACGGTTATTCAATCCGGTTTGAGGATCCTGATAGGCTTCCTGACGCAGGCGCTCGCTCCGCTCTGCTTCCTCTTCAAACAGCGTTTTGAGCTTGCTGACCATCAGATTCATCGCCTGCGCGACGCGGCGAAATTCGGGCGTATTGGGTAAATCTGGCTGGCTGAGGAATTCACGACGGGTAATCGCCAGCGACTGATCGACAATATAATCGAGCGGACGTAGCTGGCGGCGCAGGAACAGCGCACCGAGGAACACGCCCAGCGTGCCACAGCCGAGCAGCCACAGGAAGGTGGCTGTGCTGCTGCGCCACAAACGGGTGACTGCGAACATCGGGTGGCTGACAACTTCCACTTTTGCCGCCTGCTCCCAGCCGCGCATTACGATGGCTTCGCCCGCGCCGGGTTGCAGGTTCACCAACCGGACAAACCAGAGCGGGACGTCAGGGATATCCGGCGAGGCGGTGCGTTCCAGCGTGACGTTGCTGGTTTTTAAATCCCGCACGCGAATACTGGAAAAATAGCCGCTGTCGAAAATCGAGCTGACCATCAGCTCCACCATCGCTGGGTCATCAATATTTGGCGTCAGGGAAAGCCCTAATGCGGTAGCGGCATCCTGCGCGTGAGAGTGAAGCTGGTTATTGTACTGTTCACGCGAATTTTCCAGGCTGACGAAAAAACTCCCGCTGAAAATAATTAGCACAAACAGGCAGATGGCTATCAGTAATTGTTTGTATAGAGACATAGCCTACCTTTACTCCTCAATTGAAAACCCTTCGGCACGCATTTTGGTTAATACATCTTGCCAGCGTGAAAGTCGTTTGCTGTCACCGACGCGTTTGTTGCTGCCGCTCGCGCCCGGCAGCCAGAGACCACCGCCGTTAAAGGCGTACACCGGAACTAAATCATTGCGCTCTGTCGCAGGTTGGATCTTGTCGGTCAGATTGTCCAACACCAGTGGAATCGAGGTTGGCGTGGGATAATAGGTCACTACCATGTGCGCTTTATTCAGACGCAGGGCTTTAACATAGGTAATGCGTAATTTGTCTGCTGATACGCCTAAATGGCGCAGCGTAAAATACTTGGCAAGCGCATAATCTTCGCAGTCCCCGGCACCTTTACGCAGCGCTTCAATCGGCGTAGCCCAGTAATCTTCCTGATTCCAGACGACAATATCATCGCGAAACAGCATACGGTCATTGAAAAATTGGTTCACGCTGCTCAGCAGCGCCTTTTCCTCTTTATTGCGGGAATTGACCAACAGCGTCTGCCATTCATCTATTCGGCGGCGAGCATCAGGCGTAGCCGGGCCATAAAGCTGCTCGGTTCGCTGATTAATGGTAATAAAATCCCAGTCCGCACGTAGGGAACCCGCCAGCAGAAACAGCAGACAGCTAATAAAGAAAAGCGTGTAACTGGAAATTTTGAACCCGGGGAGCCGTACTGAGGTTTCTCTGTTTACCTTGCGAGATGCATGTGGAGAGTGAATTCGATGCAGAATAGCGTACTTTCATAGGTCTCAAAAGCAGTATATACCCGTCATACTTCAAGATGCATGTGCGTTGGCTTTCCTCGCTCACCCCAGTCACTTACTGGAGTAAGCTCCTGAGATTCTCTGCGTTGCCGCCTTCCTGCAACTCGAATTATTTAGGGTATAGTGGTGAAAATGATTGTTTGTCATAAGCGTGTAGCGCGCTGATATAAAGCATGAGGTAGCTGAATGCGTTCAGATGTGATGGATGGAGAGAATCTTAATTTAGGGAAACTGGTTTCCGAAACGCGCAATCCAGCAACGATGGCGCTGGATCAGCTCTCTACGTTGGAGATGATGCACGCGTTTAATCAGGAAGATCGGAAAGTGCCTGAAGCCATTGCGCTGGTTTTACCCGCGATTGCCGAGGCTGTCGATCTGGCTGCGGCATCGTTGCAGGAAGGTGGGCGGCTGATCTATCTGGGCGCGGGAACCAGCGGCCGTTTGGGCGTGTTGGATGCCTCAGAGTGCCCGCCGACGTTTGGCGTGCCGCACGGGCTGGTTATCGGCCTGATTGCTGGCGGGCCGGGCGCACTACTGAAGGCGGTTGAAGGTGCGGAAGACGATCCCGCACTCGGTGAGGCGGACTTAAAAGCGCTGAATTTAACCGCTGCCGATATGGTTGTCGGCCTTGCGGCATCAGGCCGGACGCCATATGTGATTGGCGCGTTGCGCTATGCGCATGACGTTGGCTGCCGGACGGCGGCGATCTCCTGTAATCCCCATTCTCCCATCGCACAAGAAGCACAGGTGGCGATTTCTCCGGTGGTTGGCCCGGAAGCGTTAACGGGGTCGACACGGTTGAAGTCAGGAACAGCGCAAAAATTGGTCCTAAATATGATTTCTACCGGCGCAATGGTTAAGCTGGGGAAGGTGTACCAGAATTTGATGGTGGATGTGAAGGCAACCAACGTGAAGCTGTTAGACCGGGCTTGCCGCATCGTCGTTGAAGCAACGGGAGCCGAGCGGGAGCAAGCGCAGCAGGCGCTGGTGCAGGCGGATAATGAGGTTAAGCCTGCAATTCTGATGCTTCTGGCTAATATTGACGTGGCAGCGGCGCGTGAGCGTCTGAAGCAGCACAATGGTTATCTGCGTGAGGCGCTAATTGGCGGATAAGATTATCTTGGTGTAAGTCGGGAGAAACGTTTTGAGTGATAAGCGAGAGCAACGCATTGTTTTTTTTGATCTGGATGGCACGTTGCATCAGCAGGACATGTTTGGCAGCTTTTTGCGTTTTTTACTTCGTCGGTTGCCGTTAAATCTCGTTCTGGTTATCCCGCTATTACCGATTATCGGGCTGGGGTTATTGATTCGTGGTCGCGCGGCCCGATGGCCGATGAGCTGGCTGCTGTGGGCGATTACGTTTGGCCGTGATGAAGACGAGCTGGTTCAATTGGAAAAGCAGTTTGTCGGCGCGTTTCGTCATGATGTCATACCGTTTCCGCAGGTTCAGCAGCGGCTGAAAACCTATCTTGAAGACAGCGAGGCGCAGGTCTGGCTGGTGACGGGATCGCCGCAGCGGCTGGTGGAGCAGGTCTATCATGATTCGCCTTTTCTGCCCGGCGTGCGCCTGATGGGAAGCCAGATTACACACCGCTATGGCGGCTGGGTATTAACGTTGCGCTGTCTGGGACATGAAAAAGTGACGCAGATGGAGCAGCGTCTGGGCGCGCCGCTCAAGCTCTACAGCGGTTACAGCGACAGCAAACAGGACAATCCGCTGCTCTATTTCTGCGAACACCGCTGGCGAGTCACCCCCGAAGGTAGCCTGCAACAGCTGGAATGATTTTTTCACCCTTTCACCTGATTTTTTCATCTCTTCATATAGGTATAATGCGCCGCCAAAATATGAATGTTCGAGAGAGGAAACGTGGTTAGCCTGCGTAACGATGAATACTGGATGCGCTATGCATTAACGCTGGCTCAGCGTGCTCAGGATGAAGGCGAAGTACCGGTTGGAGCGGTGCTGGTGCTGGATAATGAAGCGATCGGCGAGGGGTGGAACCGGCCGATTGGGCATCACGATCCTACCGCGCATGCTGAGATTATGGCACTACGGCAGGGAGGGCAGGTGTTGCAGAACTACCGCCTGCTGGAGACAACGCTGTATGTCACGCTGGAGCCGTGCATCATGTGTGCGGGTGCGATGATACACAGCCGTATTGGCCGTTTGGTTTACGGTGCATCAGATGAGAAAACGGGGGCCGCGGGCTCGCTAGTGGACATTCTGCGCCACCCCGGCATGAATCATCAGATCGTGATTGAATCGGGCATTCTGGCTGATGAATGTTCTGCAACGCTCAGCGCGTTCTTCCGTCTGCGCCGTGAACAGCATAAAGCCCGGCGTGCCGCAGAAAAAAGCGAGAAAAACACTGCGCAGGAGTAGCGGCGTTTTATGCAGGTTTATTCCGGCACCTTATTGATAGGAACCGCCGGATAGCCTTGTGCGATCTGGGTTTGTTGCTGCGCTTTGGTTTCTTTTTCTATCAGATAACCTTCCAGACTCACCATATAACGCCGAATGTTTTCCACGTAGTTATAGGCTTCATGTCCGCGCGCGTAGCCGTAGGTGGTTTGAGTGTAATAGCGCTTTTGGCTCAGCATCGGCAGGCGCATTTTCACATCGACCCAGCTGTCGGGGTTACCCTTCTGTTTTTCGGTCAATTTACGCGCATCAAGCAGATGGGCGTATCCCATGTTGTAGGAGGCCAGCGCAAACCAGATTTTTTCATCTTCCGGGATGGTGTCCGGCATTTTCTGCATCATGTGCGACATATATTGCGCGCCGCCGCGAATACTTTGCTCTGGGTCGACCCGATCGGTGACGTTAAGACTTTCTGCCGTGTTACGCGTCAGCATCATCAGCCCGCGCACGCCGGTAGGGGAAGTCGCCAGCGGGTTCCAGTGTGATTCCTGATAGGAGATGGCGGCCAGCAGCTTCCAGTCGATATCGGTGGCGTATTTTTCAAACAGCGGGCGCAGATCTGGCAGCGTTTCATCAATCGCACTCAAGAACGTGGTGGTATCGACATAGTCAAATTCGCCAACATGGCCGAGGTACTTCTCCTCCAGACGTGCGAGTGTCCCGTCTTCGACAATCTGGCTGAAGAAATCCAGCAGCGCGGCGGACAGGCTGTCATCGTGTGAGCGTCGCATATACCAGGTAACAGGTTCTTCGTCGCTGAGATCGAAGGCGACAGCGAGCTGCGGATGAATTCGCTGCATTAAGCCGATGGTGACCGAATCACCCAACGTATAGTCCAGTTTGCCGTCGGCAACCTGCTTCAGTAAGTCCTGCGTGCTCTGATCGGAAGCCGACTCCCAGCTTAGCTGCGGGTATTTTTCTGCTTTTAGATCGCGCAGGGTAGCAGCATGGGCTGAACCCGACGTCACGACGAGGCGGCCTTGCAGTTTATCCAGCGTTTTTGGGCGAGGTGAACCGAGGCGGTACACCATCTGTTGTGAAATGGAATAGTAGGTTGGGCCGGCACGGAAGCGTTCCAGACGCTCGTGGTTGTAGATCAGCCCGGCAGCCAGCAGGTCTGCATCGTCACCGTCCAGATCGTCGAACAGTTCGTCAAGGTTCTTGCGTGACGAGACCACCAGCTTGACGCCGAGGTAATCGGCGAACCGTTTTGCCAGTTCATAGTCCAGACCTGTCGGGGATCCGTTGCTCATTGCATAAGTCAGCGGTGAGTTGACCGTGCTGATACGCAACTCACCGCGTGAGAGGATCTGCCTGAGCTGTACATCCTGACTACTGCGCCAGGGAATACTAGGCCATAGCGCTAACGCCAGCAGTAACGTGATAATCCCGATGAAAAAATAATTTAATTTTAACGGCTTCAAATAGTTATCTCTCGGCGGCCGTGTGGCCAGGCTGTCTGTAACGGCAGTTTTTTTATACGTCATTTCCCAGAGTGGGGGCATTTTGCTTAACAAAGCGCCAGTGTGCAACTTTTATTGATTTGGTCACCGATTAATCATTCGCCGGACGCGAAGTGAAATTATCGCCACGCAAACGGTTTCGTCCGAGGGAAGGATTCTCTATAATATGCGCGTTTCCCCCCTGTTGTGCCCAATGGCTGTATCGCAGCCAGTGCATCGAAGACGAGAGAACTTTAGATTATGGAAATACTGCGTGGTTCACCTGCTTTATCGGCTTTTCGTATTAATAAATTGCTGGTCCGTTGCAAAGAGCACGTTTTGCCGGTCAGCGATATCTATGCTGAATACGTACATTTCGCCGATGTCAGCGCCCCGCTGAACAACGATGAACAGGCCAAACTGACACGTTTGCTGAAGTATGGTCCTTCTCTCGCGGAGCACGAGCCGCAAGGCCATCTGTTACTGGTCACGCCGCGTCCCGGCACGATTTCACCGTGGTCTTCCAAAGCAACGGATATCGCCCATAACTGTGGATTAAGCAAAGTACTGCGTCTGGAACGCGGTCTGGCTTTCTATATTCATGCGCCGACGCTGAGCGATGAACAGTGGCAGCAACTGGGGGCACTGCTACATGACCGGATGATGGAAAGCGTATTTAGCGACCTGAAACAGGCCGAAGCGCTGTTCTCTCATCATCAACCTGCACCTTTCAAGCGCATCGAAATTCTGCTGCAAGGGCGTCAGGCACTGGAAGAGGCGAACGTCCGTCTGGGGCTGGCATTGGCAGAAGATGAAATTGATTATCTGCTGGAAGCCTTCACCAAACTGGGCCGTAATCCAACCGATATTGAACTGTATATGTTCGCACAGGCGAACTCTGAGCACTGCCGGCACAAGATTTTCAATGCTGATTGGGTGATTGACGGCGTCACTCAGCCGAAGTCACTGTTCAAAATGATCAAAAATACCTTTGAACACACGCCCGATCATGTTCTCTCTGCCTATAAAGATAACGCCGCCGTTATGGAAGGCTCCGCCGTCGGCCGTTTCTATACCGATACCAACGGACAATATGATTACCATCAGGAAGACGCTCATATCCTGATGAAGGTTGAAACGCATAACCACCCAACCGCCATTTCACCGTGGCCGGGCGCAGCAACAGGATCCGGTGGTGAAATCCGTGATGAAGGCGCGACAGGCCGTGGTTCCAAACCGAAAGCGGGTCTGGTGGGCTTCTCTGTATCGAACCTGCGCATTCCTGGCTTTGTCCAGCCGTGGGAAGAAGAAGAGTTCGGTAAGCCAGAGCGTATTGTTAGTGCGCTGGATATCATGACCGAAGGCCCATTGGGCGGCGCGGCATTCAACAACGAATTCGGTCGTCCTGCACTGACGGGCTATTTCCGTACTTATGAAGAGCGCGTTGATAGCCACAATGGCACAGAGCTGCGCGGCTACCATAAACCGATCATGCTGGCGGGCGGTATTGGTAACATCCGCGCCGATCACGTCCAAAAAGGCGAAATTATCGTCGGTGCCAAACTGATTGTACTGGGCGGACCGTCCATGAATATCGGTCTGGGTGGCGGTGCAGCTTCTTCTATGGCATCGGGTCAGTCTGATGCGGATCTGGATTTTGCTTCTGTACAGCGCGATAACCCGGAAATGGAACGTCGCTGTCAGGAAGTGATCGACCGCTGCTGGCAATTGGGTGAAGCCAACCCGATTCTGTTTATCCACGATGTTGGCGCCGGCGGTCTGTCCAACGCCATGCCGGAACTGGTGAGCGACGGTGGTCGCGGTGGTCGCTTTGAACTGCGCGATATTCTGAACGACGAACCGGGCATGAGCCCGCTGGAAGTCTGGTGTAACGAATCGCAAGAGCGCTATGTTCTGGCCGTTGCGCCAGAGCAGTTGGCACAGTTTGATGAAATTTGCCGCCGTGAACGTGCGCCTTATGCGGTGATTGGTGAGGCGACGGAAGAACTGCATCTGACGATGAACGATCGTCACTTCAACAACCAACCTATCGACTTACCGCTGGATGTGCTGCTGGGCAAAACGCCGAAGATGCTGCGTGACGTTGAGCGCAAGCAGGTTGAAGGTACGCCGCTACAGCGTGATGAAATCTATCTGGCTGAAGCGGTCGAGCGCGTGCTGCATTTGCCTGTTGTCGCCGAAAAAACCTTCCTGATCACCATTGGTGACCGCTCTGTTACCGGTATGGTGGCACGCGATCAGATGGTCGGTCCGTGGCAGGTGCCAGTGGCTGACTGTGCAGTGACCACCGCCAGCCTTGACAGCTATTACGGCGAGGCGATGTCTATCGGTGAACGTGCGCCCGTTGCGCTGCGTAACTTTGCGGCCTCCGCACGTTTGGCCGTGGGCGAGGCGCTGACGAACATTGCTGCCACGCATATCGGCCCGCTGACTCGCGTGAAGCTGTCTGCGAACTGGATGGCAGCAGCAGGGCACCCGGGCGAAGATGCCGGGCTGTACGATGCGGTGAAAGCCGTGGGTGAAGAACTGTGCCCTGCGCTGGGTCTGACGATTCCGGTGGGTAAAGACTCTATGTCGATGAAAACCCGCTGGCAGGAAGAGGGCGAAGATCGCGCGGTAACCTCGCCGATGTCGTTGGTGATTTCTGCGTTTGCCCGCGTGGAAGACGTGCGTAACACGGTAACGCCACAGCTGCGTACCGGACAGGATAATGCGCTGCTGCTCATCGATCTGGGTGCTGGTAATAAAGCACTGGGCGCGACAGCGCTGGCGCAGGTTTATCGTCAGTTGGGTCGTAAGACGGCAGATGTTCATAGCCCAGAGCAACTGGCAGGCTTCTTTAACGCCATACAGCAACTGGTCGCGGACAAAGCGCTTTTGGCCTACCACGACCGTTCTGACGGTGGCCTGCTGGTTACGCTGGCAGAAATGGCGTTTGCTGGCCATTGCGGTGTGACTGTTGATATCGCGTCTCAGGGTGAAGATACGCTGGCGACGCTGTTTAACGAAGAGCTTGGCGCAGTCATTCAGATTCCTGCTGCCCGTCGTGCGGAAGTGGAAGCGGTTCTGGCGCTGCACGGTTTGGCGGACTGTGCGCATTACCTCGGTCATGCTGAAGAAGGCACGCGTTTCACCATTAATCAGGGTGCAAAAGCCGTCTATCAGGAAAGCCGTTCAACGCTGCGTCGCTGGTGGGCTGAAACCAGCTGGCAGATGCAGCGCCTGCGTGATAACCCGCAGTGTGCCGATCAGGAACACATCGCCAGACAGGATGATAACGATCCTGGCCTGAACGTGTCTCTGACCTTCGAGCCGCAGGAAGATATCGCCGCACCTTATATCGCTAAGAATGTCCGCCCTAAAGTGGCAGTCCTGCGTGAGCAGGGTGTGAACTCTCACGTAGAAATGGCGGCGGCGTTCCACCGTGCAGGCTTTGATGCCATCGACATCCATATGAGTGACCTGCTGGCAAATCGCCGTAACTTGCAGGATTTCCAGGCGCTGGTGGCGTGTGGCGGCTTCTCTTATGGTGACGTGCTGGGCGCGGGTGAAGGTTGGGCTAAATCTATTCTGTTCAACTCTCGCGTGCGTGATGAATTCGCTGAATTCTTCCTGCGTCCACAGACGCTGGCGCTGGGCGTGTGTAACGGCTGCCAGATGATGTCTAACCTGCGTGAACTGATTCCGGGTGCCGATCTCTGGCCGCGTTTTGTCCGCAATAAATCCGATCGCTTTGAAGCGCGCTTCAGCCTGGTCGAAGTGGAGAAAAGCCCGTCGCTGTTCATGAATGACATGGCAGGATCGCGCATGCCGATTGCGGTTTCACACGGTGAAGGGCAAGTTGAAGTCCGCGATGGTGCGCATCTGGCGGCGATTGAAGAGCACGGTCTGGTGGCGCTGCGTTATATCAACCACTACGGTCAGGTAACCGAGAACTATCCGGCTAACCCGAATGGCTCGCCAAACGGTATTACGGCAGTAACCAGCACCAGCGGCCGGGCAACCGTCATGATGCCGCACCCTGAGCGTGTGTTCCGTACCGTCAGTAACTCCTGGCACCCAGAAGAATGGGGCGAGGATGGTCCGTGGATGCGTATGTTCCGCAATGCGCGTAGACAGCTGGGCTAAGTTAAGGTCAGTGAGAGAAAGGGGCTTCGGCCCCTTTTTTACGCCTGCTTTCTCAGTTTGTCGTTTTTTTGCGACGGACAGGCTTTTTACTGTCTCTAATTAGTGACATTTAACTGTTTGATTTATATGAGTGGTGTGATGACGTCATAAAGCTGTCTGTTTTTAGCGACATAAATCGTCTTTTTGGCGTGTATTTTCGTTATTCGTACTCTGAATTATGTATTTCCTGGTGATCTTTAAATTAAAAAGCATTAGTAATCAGTGTATTGATTTGAATTTTTCAAACTTGGCATGCTAAGTGCATTTTAGTTGGAGTTGCTCATTCAACTGGTTATGATTGCGTTGCTGACTGGCAAATATTTTCGCTCATAACATCTGGAATGATGCCAAAAGAAAGGGTGCCTATCGTCCACCAGACCGATAACCGGGCGTGAAAACGAACGTTATCAAGCATCGGGCGACACGTTGAGTGAGGCACCGCCTATTCAGTTACGCGGCCAGAGGGAGCGATTCTTCTGGCCGCGTGACGTTTCATACCCGCCACCTCCCCCAGAGAATCCCCCTGATTGATTTTTACGGCGCTACTTTTTACGACGTTACTTTTTACGTCGTTACATGGGTATTCATGCCGTATTGCGAAGCGTTGCGCATGTCGTAAGGGAAAACGTTGAAGTTTTATAAGACTCAGTTAGCATCAGAGCGGATTCGATAGGTAACGAGATGATTTCTTTGAAACGATGGCGTTTATTCCCGCGTTCCCTGCGGCAATTAGTAATTATGGCGTTCTTGCTGGTGTTGCTGCCGCTGTTGGTGCTGGCCTATCAGGCTTATCAAAGCCTGAACATGCTGAGCGAACAGGCTGCGGAGATTAACCGGACAACGCTGACGGATGCCCGCCGCAGTGAGGCAATGACCAGCGTCGCGCTGGCGATGGAGCGTAGCTACCGGCAATACTGCGTATTGGACGATCAGACGCTGGCAACGCTCTATCAGAACCAACGTAAACAGTATTTGCAAATGCTGGATTCTCATGCGCAGGTACTGCCCGATCCCCGCTATTACCAGACGTTACGTCAACTCCTTACTCAGCTCGGCGAAATTCGCTGCCATAACAGCGGCCCGGAACAAACGGCGTCCAGCCTGCTGGAAGGATTCTCCCGTGCCAACGGACAAATGGTACAGGTAACGCGCGACGTCGTTTTCTCCCGCGGGCAACAGCTCCAGCAGGCTATTTCTGAACGCGGCCAGTTCTTTGGCTGGCAGGCGCTGCTCTTGTTTCTGGTCAGCGTGCTGTTGGTGGTTCTCTTTACTCGGATGATTATCGGCCCCGTTAATGGCGTCGAGCGAATGATTAATCGCCTTGGGGAAGGGCGATCGTTGGGTAACACCAGCACGTTTAAAGGGCCGCGTGAGATCCGGACGCTGGCGCAGCGCATTATCTGGCTGAGCGAGCGTCTGTCCTGGCTCGAATCACAGCGACATGAGTTTTTACGCCATATCTCCCACGAACTGAAAACACCGCTGGCTAGCCTGCGGGAAGGCACCGAATTGCTGGCCGATGAGGTGGTCGGTCCGCTGACTGCCGATCAGAAAGAGGTGGTCACTATTCTTGATAGCAGCAGCCGCCATCTGCTACAGCTGATCGATCAACTGTTGGACTATAATCGCAAGCTGGCGGATACGCCGACCGAGCTGGAGCGGGTGGAAATCGAAGAAATCGTCGATATTGTCGTGGCCTCTCACAGCTTGCCTGCCCGCGCCAAAATGATTCATACCGATGTGACGCTGGCCGTTGAGCACTGTTGGGCGGAGACAACGCTGTTGATGCGAGTGATCGATAATCTCTATTCCAATGCGGTGCACTACGGTAAGGAATCCGGTAACATTTGGATTTATAGCCGTCAGATTGGCAATCGTGTTCAGATTGATGTCGCCAACAATGGTACGCCAATTCCCGATGCCGAGCGGAGCATGATTTTTGAGCCCTTTTATCAGGGAAGCCATCAGCGCCGTGGTGCCGTCAAGGGAAGTGGGCTGGGGTTGAGCATCGCGCGTGATTGCATTCGCCGTATGCGTGGTGAGCTTAGCCTAATTACCGTGGACTATGCTGATGTGTGTTTCCGCATCGAGCTGCCCTTATTGTCCGATAACGAATAGTCCGAGAATGAATAAATAATGAATGCAGGGTTTATGAAGGGATGGCTTGCGAATAGCGTATTTTCCCGCCTTTTGACGGCGGCGATTGTGTCGTCGCCACTCGTTTTGGCTGCGTGTAATAGCCATGTGAGCAGCGGCACGGCGTTGCTTGAGGCAGAGGCTACACCGCCGAAAGAGCAGGTTGCCGATTTCCGTATCGCGCAATGTGAGCATCTGTGGCAAATAGACGATCGTGAATCCATGAACAACGCGCTTTATTGGCTGCGGGCGATGGACTGTGCCGGGCGTTTGACCCAGTTCCAGGCCCGTGAGGAAGCCGGGCAGGTTGCGGGAGATAGCTGGGACAGCGTGTTTAAGCAGGGCATCCTGCTGGATAACGCTGGTATTACTCAGGCTGAGCGCCGTCAGGTGCTGGAACAGATCAATTTATACCGTCTGGCTTTCCCTGCGGCGCTGCGCCCGCTGATGCAAACCTGGCGTGACAGACAAACGCTGTTTCTGGCGCTATCAGATGAGCGCCTGCGTTATAAGCGCTTGCAAGAATCCAGTGACAAACAGCTAGACGCCCTGCGTGTGCAGCAAAGCCACCTGCAATATCAGTTAGAAACGACCACGCAGAAACTGGAAAATTTGACGGATATTGAGCGTCAACTGTCGTCTCGTAAGCAACTGTCGGGGGAAATGCCGGATAGCGACGGCGATCGTCGCGGTAGTTCCGGTGCGAATAGCGGTAGCGGAAACAAAGACGGTTCGCGCAATTCGGCAACGAAATCCAGAAATGAGCCAGTTGATGCGGATGACACCTATACGCCGCCGGTGGAATCACATACGGACAACGCGACGAGGAAGAAGGAGTCAACAAGACAATGACAGCCCGAAAAACGGCGAGTTTGTTGCTCGTGGATGACGACCCCAGCCTGCTGAAACTGTTGGGTATGCGTCTGACCAGTGAAGGATTTAGCGTGATGACGGCGGAGAGCGGCCAAGAGGCGCTACGGCTGTTAACGCGCGAGACGTTCGATTTGGTGATCAGCGATCTCCGAATGGACGAAATGGATGGCATGGCGCTGTTTTCCGAAATTCAGCGCTATCAGCCGGGGATGCCGGTGATCATTTTAACCGCTCACGGCTCCATTCCCGATGCGGTTGCGGCTACGCAGCAGGGCGTATTTAGCTTTCTGACGAAGCCCGTCGACCGTGATGCGCTCTACAAAGCGATAGACGAAGCGTTGGCATTGTCCGCTCCTGCGGGCGATGAAAGCTGGCGTGAAACCATCGTGACGCGCAGCCCCATTATGCTGCGTTTGCTGGAGCAGGCCAGAATGGTCGCGCAGTCGGACGTCAGCGTGCTGATTAATGGTCAGAGCGGGACCGGGAAAGAGGTGCTGGCTCAGGCGATTCATGCGGCAAGCCCGCGTGCGAAGAAAGCCTTTATTGCGATTAACTGCGGCGCGCTGCCGGAGCCATTGCTGGAATCGGAGCTGTTCGGCCATGCGAAAGGGGCTTTTACCGGTGCGGTCAGCAGCCGTGAAGGGCTTTTTCAGGCGGCGGAAGGTGGCACGCTGTTTTTAGATGAAATCGGCGATATGCCGTTGTCTTTACAGGTTAAGCTGCTGCGCGTTCTGCAGGAACGAAAAGTCCGCCCGCTGGGTAGCAACCGCGATTTGGACATTGATGTGCGGATTATTTCCGCCACGCACCGTGATTTGCCGAAGGCGATGGAGAAGAACGAATTTCGTGAAGATCTCTATTATCGGCTCAATGTGGTGAATATGAAGCTGCCAGCGCTGCATGAACGTGCTGAAGATATCCCAATGCTGGCAAACCATCTGCTGCGTGAATCCGCCAATCGCCATAAGCCTTTTGTTCGCACCTTCTCAACCGATGCGATGAAGCGCTTGATGACGGCAAGCTGGCCGGGTAACGTGCGTCAATTGGTGAATGTCATCGAACAGTGTGTGGCGCTGACCAGCGCGCCGGTGATCAGCGATGCGTTGGTTGAACAAGCGTTGGAAGGTGAAAACACGGCGCTGCCAACGTTTGTTGAAGCACGTCATCAGTTTGAGCTTAACTATTTGCGAAAACTATTACAGATCGCAAAGGGTAACGTGACGCAGGCCGCGCGAATGGCTGGGCGTAACCGAACGGAATTTTATAAACTGTTGGGCCGCCATGAGCTGGATGCCAACGATTTTAAAGACTAGCGCAGAGAGAGCGGGTAGCACGCCTGCCGCGTGATGCCGGGTGGATATGGATGGATTGTCCGCCTGAGTTCTGACATGCTGTTCACTTGCTGATGCTCGGCTTTGGCCGCAACATAGATAACACAAAGGTTCCTCCATGAAGAAAATTGATGCGATTATTAAGCCGTTCAAACTGGACGATGTACGTGAAGCGTTAGCTGAAGTGGGCATCACAGGGATGACGGTAACGGAAGTTAAAGGCTTTGGTCGTCAGAAAGGCCACACCGAGCTGTATCGTGGCGCAGAATACATGGTCGATTTTCTGCCAAAAGTAAAAATCGAAATTGTTGTGTCAGATGACATCGTCGACACCTGTGTGGAAACCATCACGCAGACCGCGCAGACGGGTAAAATCGGCGACGGTAAAATCTTTGTCTTTGATGTGGCACGCGTTGTCCGTATCCGTACCGGCGAAGAAGACGAAGAAGCGATTTAATCGTTTCGCCAGTATCGCTCTATACTCTAAATAATTCGAGTTTCAGGACAAAACGTTAACGTTTTGAATAATGCGAAGCGTTAGCCCTTTAGGGCGGTGCTCATTTATGAGCATCGTAACGCGGCAAGAGAAGGAATCCCGATGAGCTTACTCAGGTAAGTGATTCGGGTGACAAATCTGCCGGGAGCAGATTTGAACGCTGCTTTCAGCGGCCCTTTAGGGCGAGGCCCACGACGGGCCGAGTATTTGAACGAAGCCAACGCACATGCAACTTGAAATATGACGAGTATAGAAGCCAGCCTGATGAGGGCTGGCTTCTCCACACTTACTTCCCTTTAGGCGCAGTGGGAACCCAACCCGCCAACACCTTGTCTGCCGTATATTCTGCGGCTTCCGCGTTGCTTAGCTGACGGCGCTGATCGTTTTTCTCTGCACCTGCGCCTTTGGATTTATACTCGAAAAAGCGTGAATCCTGTGGATAGAACCAGATTGTCGCACCTTGTTTATCTTTACCGGACATTTTGTCCCAGCCATAGATGTGATCATCCATGCTGGTGTTCAGGAACACCGTTTGCCCGATGGCGTTAGGGTTGGCATAACGTCCATCTGGAAAGGTCGTTGTTGGGTGCCAAGGTCGACCCAGGCCATAACTTTTCGCGGGGACGCCTTTCTCTTTAATCACCCGGCTATTGGTGATGACCAATCCATATTTTTGCTTAATATCCGTGCTGGGTGCGGTGAGATAGCCAAGCGGCTGACCTTTCACGTCGGTACGGTTACGTGAGACGATGTCGCAATTGTCAAATAATGCAGTGCCGTCGCCAAAGATGAAGTCAACGGTGCCGCTGATTCGACATTGTGAGAAGAAGCTGCGTCCGCTTTTCACATATAACGTGTCCTGATACCCGACCAGGCTGACATCATGAAACCACGCACGATCGCTATTTTCGGCAACCAGCAGCGCAACGGCCTGCGAGTCTTTTAGTTTGGTCGGATCGTCGCTGGCTTTAGCCTGATTGGCGGGGTAATCGAAATCATTACGGATGGTCAGCGAACGGGCACTGAAATCAGGCGCATCGACTTTCACCGTGTTGCTGCCGTAAGTTCCCCATTTGCTGCCATCGGGTTTGAGCGTCCCTGCTGCGGTGGTCGCGGTGATCACAGTGCCGTTACGGCTTTCGCCCTTTAGATGAATGTTGGGGCGCGTAATCGTCAGGCGCTCATGATAGACGCCATTTTTCACATAGATAACAAATGGCGAGCTGTCTGCCGGGGCGCTGGCAATCGCTTCAGTAATGGTTTTGTAGGCTTTGGCGTCCCCTGAGCTGGCGGAAACCAATGCATTGTAGTCGGCTGCCTGTGCTAGTGATAAAGGGGCGGAAATTAGCATGGCTAAGGTCAGCGTCTTGCAGAGGTGTGAAGTGTCTATCATGTCCATAGTCCTTTAATTGGTATAGGGAAGGGTACATAACGCGCGGCGGTGAAGTACACCGCGCGCGATTCGGTCTTATCGTTTTACCTGACTGATAACTACTTGTGTTTGCTGGCCGTTTTTTCTGCCAGCGACGCTAAAGCGGGTTCCTGCCGAATGGCATCAGCGACAATCCCTGCCACGGCGATAGCGCCTTTTTTCTGAAAATGGGTGGTATCTGGTTTGCTCAGGCTACCCGCCTGATCGCGATAAAAAGGGTATTGCTTAGGATCGATCACCAGCCAGTACTGTTTCCAGTGGTCGCTGTTGCCCTGATTCGCCAGCGCGATAGTGGCTGGCTCAACGTCCAGCAAAATCACCTTGTTATCTGCTGCCGTATTCTTGATGGTCTGGCTGTAATCGCCGATAAACGCGTAGCCGTTATCTGCATTTTGCTTGGTGAAGTGGCTATGTACGGCAGGCGTGCCATCTTTGCCTTCAGCTGTTTTCACTCGGGTGGTCGGGGTAAGCAGAACCGGTGTGAGTTTGTGCTGGCGGGCAAAAGTGATGTAGCGCTCCAGCGATGTCTGGAACGACATATCGGCTTTCCCCTGCGGGGCCTGTTTTTTCCCTGCCGCATCGTTCGGGTAAGTACAGAGGTTAGCGACATCGGCTGGGCCACGTACCGCCTTCGCCCCGTTGCAGTTTTGATCGTTATGTCCCATTTGGATAAACAGGAAATCACCTTCCTTCATCAGCGGCTGCATCTGGCGGAACCAGCCTTCGTAGAAATAGTCGCGTGAGCTACGGCCTGAACGTGCGCCATTGACGACTTTTACGCCGCTATTTTTACTGAACTGTTGTTCAAAAACCTGTCCCCAACCCATACGTGGGAAGCGCCCCTTTTCATAGGTGGCTGCAGTTGAGTCGCCGACGATAAAGATTCGAGTTTGTGCTTTCTTAATCGCATCCAGATTCTGACGTGCAGCGCGATAATCCAGCGGTTCATAGTCGCCTTTGTCGTTCAGGCCAACAATCGGGTGAAATGCGCTGTCAGTCAGCACGGTGTGGCCGGAGTAACCCGTATTGTTGTGATAATTGCGGTTGTGGTTAATGACGCTGACGATTTTGGTGACCGCATCCTGCTGAGTCGCGGGGTAAGTCAGAGGATCGAAACTCTTAGGCGCACTGACGCCTACCTGCTTTAGCGCGTCATTAAAGCCTGCATGAAAATCAGCGTAGGCTTTTTTCCATGCTGCGGCGTCCAGTTTCGGTGATGCCGTATCGTCTGTTAGCTGCTGTGGACCAATGTAGCCTGCTGTTACCGCGATATCGGAAGTAATGCGGTCAGTCAGCGGGTTGATATTGGCAATATTCTCTTTACCGTCATGCAATGATGGGGCGACAGCGGACAGGCAGATTGCACGGGAGATATTATTCAGCAGACAGTTATTGCCGCCAGATTCGACGGCTAAAAGACGTAATGGCGGTGTGAGACCAGAGATATCAAGGTGATATTTTCCTTGCTCATCGGTCTGTGTCTGCCGTTTCTGGCCCTGTTGGTCTCTGATAATGATGGTGGCAGGCAGATGAATATCCCGTACCGTGACATGACCGGATAAGCCGGTTTTTTCACCCAGCGTTGAACCTGGCAGTAAGTTAACACTGTCCGACGCGGCGGTCTGGTGTGCCGCGGCGGGCGTTTTAGCGTGTACCAGTGTGAAAGGGGCGGAAAGTATCAGGGCTAAAGCTACACTTTCTGAAAAACGTTTTGCCATGGTCAGACATATCCCTTGTTGGTTAGTCGAAAACGGTTAATGAACCCAGGCGTTATCAAAGAAAGGTCGCTGTTTTTTATCGCTCTTGTCACGGCCTTTAGAGAGAACGTCGGGCTTTTATTGTGCACCCAAGCTGATGCCTAAACGAGGTCTCTTTGATGAAATAACTATTCATTAAAAGTGAAATGTTATTTTAATAATGTCTTATTTTTTGTGACCCACCTCTTTTTTAGCGGAGCACTGTCGTATTGGCATAGAGATTTGTGATCAATAAGGTGTTTTACAGGCGGTGGCTTTCTGAAAGATGAAAAAAAGGCCGCAAAAGCGACCTTTGGGTTTGATCCGTTATCAATGAGGGTTAGACAACTTTATGCGGACCAAAACATTCGTAATGCAACTGCTCAGCGGGGATGCCCATAGCCAGCAACTGCTGTGCGATAAACTGCATGAAAACCACAGGGCCGCACAGGTAATAGTGCATATCAGGCGTGGTTAATTCCGCTTTTAACGAGGCCAACTGCATCAGCCCGCTGTGATGATAATCTTCGCCCGGACGATCGGCCTGCTGCGGTTCGCGATACCAAATATGATGCTGGAACTGTGGTAGTGATTGGCCTGTTTGTTCGATTTCATCCGCAAATGCATGCGCTGTGCCGTTTTCTGCCGCATGCAGCCATAGTACCTTCGCCTGATGACTTTGCTGTTTGAGCGTATGCAGCATGCCCAGCATCGGGGTTTGCCCCACGCCGCCAGAAATCAGGGCAACGGGTGTGTCGGTTGGGATATCAAGGAAGAAATCGCCATGTGGAGCCGCCAGATGAATGATATCGCCTTCGCGAGCGGTATCATGCAGATAGCCGGAAACGGTACCTTGTGCTTCGCGTTTAACCGCAATTCGGTAGGACTTTCCATTCGGCGCATGAGTCAGAGAGTATTGGCGAATCTCCTGATTGGCAAAACTGTCATGCTTGATGTAAACCGCCAGATATTGGCCCGGCTGAAAATCAGCAATAGGCTGGCCGTCGGTGGGTTCCAAAGTGAAGCTGGTAATCACCGAGCTTTGCGGCTGCTTGTTCACAATACGGAAAGGTCGCACACCGCTCCAGCCGCCGTTTTTTGCTTCGGTGCTGCGGTAGATATCGCCTTCGCGCTGAATGAAGACATTTGCCAGCACGCCATAGGCTTTACCCCAGGCATCCAGTACTTCTTGCCCTGGGCTAAACAGTTCATCCAGCGTGGCCAATAAGTGATTACCCACGATCTGATACTGATCGGCCTGAATGTTAAAGCTAGCGTGCTTCTGGGCGATGCGCTCAACCGCAGGCAGCAGCGCGGCCAGGTTTTCAATATTCGTTGCATAAGCACAAATGGCATTGAACAGCGCTTCACGCTGATCGCCATTGCGCTGGTTGCTCATGTTAAAAATATCTTTGAGCTCAGGGTTATGCGTAAACATGCGATCGTAAAAATGTGCGGTCAGTTTTGGACCGGTTTCTGCCAGCAGAGGAATGGTTGACTTAACGATGGCGATAGTTTGGTTATCCAGCATGGTGACTCCTTATTTATTGGTATGACTTATAAGTTGTATTTTATATGCATCTTATTGGGTTTGTCCGCTGCTGTAAATTACCTTTTTGGTGGTAGGGGTTTTTAGGCGGAGCCAAACGGAATAACATGAAGAAATAGCAGGTTGAGAATGAAGAAAAATCCGTTTACCACTGCGCAACAGATGTTTGCTGAAGCCTTGTGCTGCCTGTAGCTAATCGTTTGCGTAAAAACCTCTGTCAAGACCTATCTTCATTAGGGAAAAACGGTTTACACTATACGCCATTCCCCAAAAGGGTAGCCCAATTCCCAAATGGGCCATTAATTCCCAGTATATTTATGTTAGCTGAGTCAGGAGATCCGGATGTTAAAGCGTGAAATGAACATTGCCGATTATGATGCCGACCTGTGGCAAGCAATGGAGCAAGAAGTGGTGCGTCAGGAAGAGCACATTGAACTGATTGCGTCAGAAAACTACACCAGCCCACGCGTTATGCAGGCTCAAGGGTCTCAGCTGACGAACAAGTATGCTGAAGGTTATCCGGGCAAACGTTACTACGGCGGCTGTGAGTATGTTGATATCGTTGAGCAACTGGCGATCGACCGTGCGAAAGCGCTGTTCGGTGCAGATTATGCCAACGTGCAGCCGCACTCCGGCTCTCAGGCGAACTTTGCCGTTTACACCGCGCTGCTGCAGCCGGGCGACACCATTCTGGGTATGAACCTGGCACACGGTGGTCACCTGACGCACGGTTCTCCGGTTAACCTGTCGGGTAAACTGTATAAAGTCATTCCTTACGGCATCGACGAAAGCGGCAAGATCGACTACGACGAAATGGCTGAACTGGCGCGTACGCATAAGCCAAAAATGATCGTTGGCGGTTTCTCTGCTTACTCTGGCGTGGTTGACTGGGCGAAGATGCGCGAAATCGCTGACAGCATCGGTGCTTACCTGTTTGTTGATATGGCACACGTTGCTGGTCTGATTGCCGCCGATGTTTATCCTAACCCGGTTCCTCATGCTCACATCGTGACCACCACCACGCACAAAACGCTGGCTGGCCCACGCGGTGGCCTGATTCTGGCGAAAGGCGGCGACGAAGAGCTGTACAAAAAACTGAACTCTGCAGTTTTCCCTGGCGGTCAGGGCGGCCCGTTGATGCACGTTATCGCGGGTAAAGCGGTTGCGCTGAAAGAAGCGATGGAGCCTGAATTCAAGGTTTATCAGCAGCAGGTCGCGAAAAACGCCAAAGCAATGGTGGAAGTTTTCCTGTCACGTGGTTTTAACGTCGTTTCTGGTGCAACCAGCAACCACCTGTTCCTGCTGGATCTGGTGAGCAAAAACCTGACCGGTAAAGAAGCTGATGCTGCGCTGGGCCGTGCAAACATCACCGTGAACAAAAACAGCGTGCCTAACGATCCGAAGAGCCCGTTTGTGACTTCCGGTATCCGTATCGGTACGCCAGCGGCAACTCGTCGTGGCTTTAAAGAAGCGGAAGTGCGTGAACTGGCTGGCTGGATCTGTGATGTGTTAGACAACATCAACGACGAAGCGACCATTGAACGCGTGAAACAGAAAGTTCTGGATATCTGCGCCCGCTTCCCGGTTTACGCATAATTCGGCATTTTCTCTGACATCACTGTCGGAACACTTCCCAAACGCCAGCCTGAGTGCTGGCGTTTTTTATGGCGGTCATCCCTGGCCGCCACCCTGCGGGCCGAGATCTCCGTTCGCGTTTAATGACGAATAACGCGTTGCGCCGCCGTGTGCACTCTGACACAGTAACCGGCAAAAAAGTGCCGAAGCTAGGGGAGTTCGTCACCGAAAGGGAGGAATCATGGTTTTGCAATCGACGCGCTGGTTGGCGCTGAGCTATTTCACCTACTTTTTTTGCTATGGTGTTTTTTTGCCGTTTTGGGGCGGATGGCTGAAAGGCGAGGGGCTGTCCGCTGAGTCGATCGGCATGCTGTTGGGAGCGGGCCTAGTGGCGCGCTTCGTTGGCAGTCTGGTCATCACGCCCAGCGTGAAAGATCCGTCCAAATTGATTACGGTATTACGTGGGCTGGCGTTGCTGTCACTGGCGCTGGCCATCGGTTTCTGGCTGGGGAATGCCTGGCTGTGGCTGATGATAGTGATGATCGGATTTAACCTGTTTTTCGCACCGCTGGTGCCGCTGACCGATGCATTAGCCGCGACCTGGCAGCGGCAGGTCGTGATGGATTATGGCAAGGTGCGCGTCTGGGGCTCGATAGCGTTTGTTATCGCTTCTGCCGCAACGGGTGAATTGGTCGCTATTTGGGGACATCCGACGATTCTGGCAATCCTCAGTGCGGGGCTGGTTGTGATGCTATTAGGCATGCTGCTTCGTCCCAGTGTGATGCCGCAAGCGGCAACGTCGACAGCCCAGTCGGTTAGCGTCACGCCGTGGAAACGATTGCTGGCCGAACCTGCGGTATGGCGCTTCCTGCTTTGCGTGTCGCTGCTGCAAGGTGCGCACGCGGCTTACTATGGTTTCAGCGTCATTTATTGGCAGGATTCGGGCTATTCCGCTTCGATTATCGGCTATCTCTGGTCGTTAGGCGTAGTTGCGGAAATTGTCATCTTTACTTTCAGTCAGCGCCTGTTCCGGCGCTGGAGTGCAAGACAGCTTCTTTTGCTCTCGGCCGTATGCGGCGTGGTGCGCTGGGGCTTGATGGGCGCGACGGTGGCTCTGCCGTGGCTGATTGTGATACAGATATTGCACTGTGGAACCTTCACCGTCTGCCATCTGGCGGCCATGCGCTTTATCGCGGCACGCAGCGATGGGGACGTATTGCGGTTACAGGCGGTGTATTCCGCGCTGGCAATGGGCGGGAGTATCGCGGTGATGACAATGGTGTCCGGTTTCTTGTTTGAACATCTACAGGGCGGCACGTTCTGGGTGATGGCGCTGCTGGCGGTTCCTGCCCTGTTTATTCGGCCTTCTGTCAGCCACCATACTGCTGTCGAAAAGGCGTAAGAAATGGCGTGTACTGTCAAGATAACGTAGTGTGGTAAAAATAATGTTACATTATAACGCTTTGAAACGGTGGTGCGGACGGATAACGTTGCTGATGACAGGTTTGGCATTCGGCCAGCCCGTTTTCGCTCACCCACACAGTTTTATTGATATGCAGACGACAGTTGAGAGCAAGAACGACAACATCACCGGTTTACGTATGCTGTGGACGATGGATCCCATCACGTCTGCCGATCTGTTGTATGACGCAGGGAAAGCGAAGAAGGACTCTGAAGTCTGGAAAAAGCTGGCGGCGGAAGTGATGGCAAATGTGTTAGGGCAACACTATTTCACCGATATTTATCGTGATGGTCAGCCCGTGAAATATGCACCGATGCCAACGGAGTATCATCTTTCCCGCAAAGGTAATCAGGCAGTACTGGAGTTTGTGCTGCCGCTGGCGCATCCACAGCCGCTGGCGGGCAAGCCTTTGCTGATTTCTACTTACGATCCTACCTACTTTGTCGATATGTCCTACCAGAATGACAAGGCCGTTACGCTCGCACCTGCGCTGGCTTCACGTTGTAAAACCTCGCTCGTCACGCCGGAACCTAACGCTGAACTGCAATCCTATGCGCTGTCGCTGGATAAGAACGATGCGCCGGATGAAGACATGGAGCTGGGGAAACAGTTTGCACAGCGGGTGACGTTGCAATGTCAGTGAACCTCGGCTCGCTGCCGCGTCAGCGCCCGTTGTTGAGCCGATTGCGCGATCTGTGGCCGCTGTGGCTGTTTTTGGTATTTCTGGCCTCAGCGTTGCATTACATCGTCGGATACTGGCCGCAAATCGTGCTGCAAAGCGCGATCTGGCAGAAATCGCTGCATCAGCAGATGTCGCATCTGTTGCAGATGGTGGAACAGCAGCCACATCAGGCGGGGCTGAGTCTGATGATGTTCAGCCTGGTCTATGGCGTGCTTCATGCCGTCGGGCCGGGGCACGGTAAAGTCGTCATCATGACCTATCTGGCGACACACCCGTCGAAGCTGAAAAGCAGCCTGAAGTTGACGCTTGCCGCGTCGCTGGTTCAGGGGCTGATGGCAGTCGCGCTGGTGACCGTGGTATTAGGGATTTTGCAACTGTCGAGTCGAACGTTGCATAACAGCAGTTTCTGGATGGAAAAGGGGAGCTTCGTGCTCGTTGCGGGGCTGGGGCTACTGCTCTGTTTCCGCGCGTTGAAACAGCTGTATATCGCCCTTGTTCGGCAGCCTAAGCCCGCGACGATTTTGCGCGTGACGCCTTTGCACGTAGATTCTTTGAATGTAGCCCAGCTCAACGTACCGACCGATACACGTAGGGTACTTCGTCCGATGCCTGTGCTTTCCTCTTCTCCTCATCAGCACGATGCCGACTGTGGCTGCGGGCACCGCCATCTCCCGAGCAATGAGGAACTTGAGCGCGATAGCAGCTGGCGTACGCGTCTGATGATTGTGCTGGCGATGGGGATGCGCCCGTGCTCAGGCGCTATTCTGGTGCTGCTTTTCTCTAAAGTGATTGGCGTGTATTGGTGGGGCGTAGCCTCTGCGCTGGTGATGGCTGCCGGAACGGCAATTACGATCTCGGCACTGGCTGTGTTGGTTTTTTACTGCCGTCGCGTGGTTGAGCGCTTAGGCGCAAACCGTGCCTCGCCCGTGTGGCAACGTGCGGCTTTTTCTCTTCTGGCTTTTGCCGGCGGGCTGATTTTAGTTGGCTCCGGCGTTCTGCTTTATCTCAGTGCACAGCCCGCGATGATGGGCGGCATTCGGCCATTCTCCGGTTAATTTTACCTTTTATTAACGCTGCGTTAAAAACCCATTGCTTCTGTTAATCACGGCAGGATATTATTTCAATAATGATAACTATTATCATTTATAACCATAATCGCAGAAGGGAATAATAATGAAGAAATGGCTGTTTTCAGTCGTTGCTCTGTTGGGGCTGAGTGCTAGCGTTATCGCCAGCGCTAACCCGATTGTTATTGAAGACGTTAGTGGCAGGAAGGTAGAAATCAAATCCGAAGTGAAGCGGATTATCTTAGGGGAAGGTCGACAGATTTATCTGCTGGCTGCCTTTGATACCGAGGCTCCGTTCCAGCGCGTAGTGGGCTGGCGTGACGATTTGCCGAAAGCCGATTACGACGGCTATTTGGCTTACGAAAAGCAATACCCAGAAATTAAAAAGCTGCCGACCTTTGGCGGAGCGAAAGACGGCACCTTCAACGTCGAGCAGGCATTGACGCTGAAGCCGGATTTGGTGTTGATGAATCTGGAATCAAAAGCGGCGACGGATGAAGGCAAGTTGATTGAGAAGCTCAGTTCGCTGGGCATTCCGGTGGTGTTCATCGATTTCCGCGAGAAGCCGTTTGAGAACGCAGAAAAAAGCATTCACATCATGGGCCAACTGGTTGGCAAACCACAGCGTGCGGAAGAGATTATTAAGTTCCGTCGTGAGCAGATTGAGCTTGTCACCGATCGGTTGAAGAACTATCAGGGTCCACGTCCGAAAGTGATGATCGACCGCGCGGGCGGCTATGATGAAGAGTGCTGCATGTCATTCGGTGATGAGAACTTTGGCCGCATGGTTGAAGCCGCTGGCGGTGATAACATTGCCAAGAACATCATCCCCGGCACCTTTGGTACGCTGAACCCCGAGCAGATTATCAGCTCTCGTCCGGATGTGGTGGTGGTGACCGGAGCTAACTGGAAAAACTACAACACGGCGAATGGCTGGGTTGGTGTTGGACCGGGAGCCGATCAGAAGGAAGCGCTGCAACGTTTGCAAAAACTAATGGAACGCTCAGCATTCAAAACGCTGCCAGTAGCGACCGATGGCAACGCCCATGCCATCTGGCATCAATTCTATGACAGCCCATATCAGTTTGTGGCGATTCAGGTATTAGCAAAATGGATGCACCCGGAGCTGTTTAAGGATATCGATCCTGATGCAACGTTCCGTACCTTCCATGAGAAGTTCCTACCGCTGCCCTATCAGCCAGGCTATTGGGTTACGCTGCCAGCGAAGAAATAATTCTGTCGGACAGTAAACCAGATAATGCAGTAAACCAGATAAGAGAAAAGCACTGAACCTCATCGGTCAGTGCTTTTTTTTGTGCTTTTTTCGCTGATTCTATCGTCTATCAACAGCAGCATTGGCGATGTTTATTTCACCGCATTCTTTGTCCTGCCGGAAAATAAAGCAAACGTTTCCCTTCCTACAACCTCATTACAGGATCGTTAGATGTTTATGACGATCGATTATCTTACTTTGATAGATTTTGACTATTGTTTTGAGATTATTAAGTGATTTTAATGATCAATTCTATCAAGGTGTCCGCTTCTGTGGCGATAATTGAACGTGGTAAAGGTATGTCTGATTTTTATGCAAAACGCCACGTAGGGAGGGAAATACAGGTTATTCGGCATACCGGAATCAGGAAAAAAATACGGTATAAAAATTCAAAAAATGGAGCGGTTATGAATATCACGCAACGCCTGCTGTTGACGTTTTCGCTAATGTCGCTGGCGCTTATTTCATTAGTTATTGTTACTTTATCATTGTTATCAGGGTTCCAGTCTCGTTTCGAATATGTTCAGGATAATGCGATTCCAAGCATTAAAGATTTGAACAACTTAGTAGATAAAAGCAATTCGCTGGTGCTTTTTTTGTATCGTCATCAGACCGCTGATGACGACCGTAAATTACCCGCAATTGAGCAAGACATTAGTAAAAATATCGAAGAGATGCAGGCACTCAATGAGTATTACCTGAAAAATAATGCTTCCAGTGAGGAAGATCGCCAACTGACCAATACGGCGATTGACCTGACCAAAAAACTACAGGCATCTCTGCCCATTTTTCTGAACGCATCAAGAGCGAACCAGAATGACGTCGCACTCGGCCTGCTTCAGGGAATGGACGGTCCGGGAAAGGTCGTTCGTGATCTGCTCGCCAATTACCGTAAGCAATTCGATCTGAATGTTAAAATGGGCGACGATCTACGTCAGGTGAATAAACAGATCTATGAACAAACGTGGTTTGGCCTGTTGTCCGGTACGTTACTGATCGTGTTGTTGATCGGCTTTTTTGCGGTGAGAACTATTCTGGGCATTAGAAAAAGTTTGAATAACATGAGTCAAACGATGGAAAACGTGAGTACCCATCTTGACCTGACGATTCAAGCGGACGATCGACGCAAGGATGAAGTGGGAAATACCGCCCGTGCCTTTAACAGCTTGATGCAGCGGGTATCCTCTGCGCTGGCTTCGGTGAGTGCTTCATCGCAGTCGGTGAGCAGCGCGGCGACGCAAATTGCGGCGGGGAATGAAGATCTGTCATCCCGCACTGAGGAACAGGCTGCTTCACTGGAACAAACGGCGGCCAGTATGACGGAAATCAGTGAGACAGTGCGCCAGAACGCGGAGAACACGCAACAGGCGAGCCTGCTGGCAGGCAACGCCAGCAAGATCTCCATCAATAGCGCCGATTCCGTTAATACGATGCTGAATACGATGGAACACATTCGCACCAGCTCTGGCAAGATCACCGAGATCATTGCGCTCATCGAAGGCATCGCGTTTCAGACCAATATCCTTGCCTTGAATGCGGCAGTAGAAGCCGCTCGTGCTGGTGAGCAGGGGCGTGGTTTTGCGGTGGTCGCGGGAGAGGTGCGCACGCTGGCACAGCGGTCGTCTACGGCGGCGCGTGAAATCAAGGATTTGATTGATGCCTCAAACTCGCTGGTGTCGGCGGGCGTTGATCAAGCCAGCGATGTAGGGAAAAACATGTCGGCGATGAAGGATGCGATCCAGCAGGTGACGGATTTAGTCAATGAAATCGCGGCGGCGACTGAGGAACAAAGCCAGGGTATCAGCCAGGTGCATCAGGCCGTTAACCAGATGGATGATGTGACTCAGCAAAATGCCTCATTGGTGGAAGAGGCGTCTGCGGCGTCGCAGTCGTTGCAGGAACAGGCAAGTACGTTAAGCCAACTGGTGGGGCAGTTTATTGTGGGGCAGGTTACTCCTCTGGCGCTGGCTTCCGCTTCTGCATCCGCGCTACCTGGAATATCCGCGCCGCGTCTTGCTCCCGTGAGGAAGAAAAGTGCCGTTGCTCAGGATGAAGCGGACTGGCAACGCTTTTAATCCTTCACACTGCGTGCGCTATAAATGATAAGCACGGCTTTTGGGCATGGTGAATCGAGAGCTGTCTTATAAGTAAGATGAGAACAAGCGGAGACGGTGAGGGAACTCACCGTCTAGTCGTACAGAGAAAAGCTTAGATGGTCGGTTCGCTGACCAGCCCGTCGATAATCACCTGCGGCACGCCCTGCGAACAGCGCTCTATGCGTCCACGTACGCCATAGACTGCTGACAGGCTTTCAGGGCTAATCACCTCGGCCGGTGCGCCATTGGCAATCAAATTACCGTTTTGCAGCATCAATACATGGTCGCCATGACGCAGCGCGATATTAATGTCATGCACTACCACGACGGTGATGATGTTGCGCTTGCGCGTTTCCTTGCGTACCAAATCCATCACGTGGAACTGATAGTTCAGATCGAGTGCGCTAAGCGGTTCGTCCAGCAGGAGCAGCGAAGGTTGACGGATCAGCGATTGCGCTAACCCCACCAGCTGTTTCTGTCCGCCGGAGAGCTGATCGAGATAGCTCAACGCCAGATGTTCAATGCCTAATTGACGCAGCAGGCTCATCACTTCATCCTGCTTTTCGGCGTTGTGCATGCCGCCGGACGCGCGCTGTGCGACGATAATCGATTCCAGCACGTGCAGGTGAACGCCCGCAGGTAGGGATTGTGGCAAATAAACGACTTTTTCCGCCCGCTGAGCAAAAGGCAACGCCATCAGGTTGGTGTCATCCAACCACAGCTCGCCTTCGGAAGCATTCAGACCTGCCATTGCACGCAACAGCGTTGATTTGCCGCTGCCGTTGGGGCCGAGCAGCACGGTAATTTTCCCGCGCGGCAGCTCTGGGACGGACAGATCGCGAATCACCTGACGCTTGGGATAACCCGCGCGAAAGTGGGAAAGGCGTAATCCAGAAGCGGTTTGCTGGTTCATACGTTTCCTCTATGGCGCAGGATGATACTCAGGAAGAAGGGAACGCCAACCAGTGATGTGACGATCCCGACTGGTATAATGACGCCGGGGATGAGGTTTTTCGAGGCAACGGATGCCATCGACAGCACCAGCGCGCCAGTTAACGCGCTGGCAGGCAGATAGAAACGGTGGTCTTCACCGAAAATCATACGTGCGATATGCGGAGCAACCAGACCGATAAAGCCGATGGGGCCAACAAACGCGACCGAAATGGCGGACAAAATACTGATGCGCAGCAGCGTAGCCAGACGCAGGCGGCGGACGTTAATACCAAAACTAACGGCGCGATCTTCACCCAACCGCAGCGCGGTCAGTTTCCATGAGCTCATCAGTGAAATTGGCATCACGATAGCCAGCACCAGCAGCAGGATGCCCAATTTTTCCCACGAGGCACGCGCCAGACTGCCCATCGTCCAGAATACCAGACCTTGCAGCGTGTCTTCGTTGGCGATGAACTGGAGCATGGATACCAGCGCGTTGAAGGTGAACACCAGCGCGATACCGAACAGCACGACGCCGGAGGTAGCGACCTGCGTCCAGCGCGTAATGCCATCAAGCAGCAACGCTGCCAGCAGTGCAAAGATAAAGGCGTTTGCAGAGATAAACCACTGAGCCGGAATACCGGGGATGCCGATACCGAGGACGATAGCCAGCGCGGCACCGAATGCGGCGGCGGAAGAAACGCCGAGCGTAAACGGACTGGCTAGCGGGTTGTTCAGGATAGTTTGCATTTCTGCACCGGCCAGACCAAGCGCCAGTCCGACAACGATAGCCATCAGCGCGTAAGGCAGACGAATATCCCAGACGATCACGCGCGTACCAGCATCGGCGCTGGCCGGATCGGTCAGCGTCTGCCAAAGTACATCAAGCGTCAGCCCTGAAGGCCCCATCGTGAAATCCAGCAACAACGAGCCGATGATGATCAACAGCAGTATCGCCATAACACCCACGCGGCGTCGAATAATGCCGCGATAGTTGTCCATAATGGTGTTGGCATCCGCGGCAGTATTGCGGATACCCGGTTCAGTGGTTGTACTCATGAAAAATTACTCACCTTGTTTCCAGGCAAAGATAAAGTCACTGTCAGGCAGCGAGGTAAAATTCTGAATGATATGGTGATACGTGTCATCAGGATTCAGGCTGGAAAACGCCTGAGGATAAATGTCCTTTGCCAGATATTCCATACCAACAATGTTGTAAGGATGGTTGTAGAAATGGTGGTAAACGCCGTAAACGTGTTTCGCCTGAACCGCCGGAACTTGGCTGATTCCAGTGCGGTTTAGTAGCGTAGTGGCCTGATTACGAACGTCTTCTACGCTGGCGCCATAGCCTAACGGCAGTACCTGACTGTTACCACGCTTAGAGCCTGTCATAATGTAGACGTCAGGTTTCATGCTGATAATTTTTTCCAGCGAAACAAAGCCTGACGCGCCCGGCAGTAAATCCGAACCAATATTTTTCGCGCCGACCGCTTCAATCAATCCGCCCCAGCCGCTGTTGCTGTGTGTGAAGCAGCAGGAGTCTGAGTTGCCAGCAATCGGTTCAATAAAGACGTTAGGTTTCGGGGTGATTGCAGCGGTTTTCTGCTGAATAGCATCGAAATGTTGACGATAGAAATCGGTATACGCTTTGGCATTGGCTTCACGGTTCAGAACTTTACCCAACAGGTCGATGCTGGGAGCGGTATCTTTAGCCGGATTCACTTCATAATCGACGAACAGCACGGGAATATTCAGCGCGCTGAGCTTGTCGATCACACCGCTTTCCTTCAGCGCTGCTTTCGCACGCAGCTGGGCAATCATCAGATCCGGCTGCTTTGACAGTACGCTTTCCAGATCGACGTTGCCTTTGTCACTGAAGCCCATATCCAGAATGCCAACGGACTGAGGCCATTTTCCTTTCAGCATATCCCAGGTTGCGGTGTCCTGTTTTTTCGCCAGATTGTTCCAGGCGACCAGACGCTGAAAGGGATTATCGCGGTCAAGCAATGCCATCGTCATAATATCGCGCCCATCTTGCAGAATGATGCGCTGTGGCTCTTGTTTAATGGTGACATTTCTCCCGTCGAAATCGGTGACGGTAAGAGGATATTGGGTGGCGTAGCTGAAAAGCGGGGTGGTGAGGAGTGTGGTCAGAAAGAGTGATCTTACTGATTTTCTTAACATGGTGGCGATCCTAATTCACAATTTATCGGTGTAATGAGTTTGATAATTATTATCGTATAAGGATAAACAATGCGTATACAGGATTCATATGTAAAGAAAAATAACAACTCCGGCCCAATTTCGTTTTTATGAGGGTGGGCCGGAGTGGGTCGGAATTAGCGTTTCAGCGCGTCGCTCAGTTCTTCACGGATGGTGCCCAGAATGGATTTCACCACACGCGGGTTACCTGCAACCAGATTGCCGGATGCCAGATAGTTATGGCCGCCAACGAAATCTGTCACGATCCCGCCAGCTTCACGTACCAGCAGCTCGCCACCAGCAAAATCCCACGGCTTCAGGCCGATTTCAAAGAAACCGTCAACGCGACCCGCGGCTACATAGGCCAGATCCAGTGCAGCAGAACCCGTACGGCGGAAATCCGCACAGTGGGTGAACAGCGCGCCGATGACGTTGATATAGCTTTTGCTGTGTTGTTTTAATTTGAAAGGGAAACCTGTTGCCAGTACGGTACCGTCCAGATCGCGGGCAGTGCTGCTGCGCAGACGGTAGCCGTTCAGCTGTGCGCCTTGACCACGGGTCGCGGTAAACAGTTCATTACGCATAGGATCGTAAACAACGGCAACTTCGGTACGGCCTTTAATGCGGACCGCGATAGAAACAGCGAAGTGGGGTAAACGTTTGATGAAGTTGGTGGTGCCATCCAGAGGATCGATAACCCATTGTACTGCCGGATCTTCGCCAACCAGCTCGCCACATTCTTCACCAATAATGGTGTGCTGTGGGTAAGACTTACGGATGACTTCAACGATCAGACGTTCTGCATCCCGATCAACGTTGGTCACAAAATCGTTGCTGCCTTTCTGGCTAGCTTCGACGGCGTCTGGCGTTTCATAGTTTTTGGCAATTAAATTACCGGCTTTACGCGCAGCGCGTATAGCGATGTTGAGCATCGGATGCATGGTATCGGTCCACTGGAATGTTAAAGAACGGAAAGCGGCGCAGAGTATAGCAGGAGAAAAGTCAAATAGCGAAGTTTGTGTTAGAGTACGGCGGTTTCCTTTTCGCACGACTTCCTTTCGCACAATAGAGTACATATGTTAGACAATATTCGCATTGTTCTGGTTGAAACGTCGCACACTGGCAATATGGGGTCAGTGGCCAGGGCGATGAAAACCATGGGATTAAGCAAACTTTATTTGGTCAACCCATTGGTGAAGCCTGATTCGCAGGCAATTGCGTTGGCGGCAGGTGCCAGCGATGTTATCGGCAATGCCACCATTGTGGATTCGTTCGATCAGGCGCTCGAAGGGTGTGGTCTGGTCGTCGGCACCAGCGCACGTTCTCGAACCTTACCCTGGCCGATGCTGGAACCGCGTGAGTGCGGCATTCGTAGCGCGCAGGAAGCGGAACACGCGCCGGTCGCGCTGGTGTTTGGTCGTGAACGCGTGGGGCTGACGAATGAGGAGCTTCAGAAATGCCATTACCACGTGGCAATTCCCGCTAATCCGGAATACAGCTCGCTCAATCTGGCGATGGCGGTACAGATCATTGCTTATGAAGTGCGCATCGCGCATTTGGATCGCTTACAGGCTGGGCAGCCGGAACACGAAGAATCGCCGTACCCGCTGGTCGACGATCTAGAGCGATTTTATCAGCATCTTGAACAGACGCTGCTGCAAACCGGATTTATCCGACCGGCACATCAAGGGCAGGTGATGAACAAACTGCGTCGCCTGTTTACCCGCGCCAGGCCTGAAAGTCAGGAACTGAATATCCTGCGTGGGATACTGAGCTCGGTACAAAAAACACACGACGAATAATACTTGAGTGTTTTACTCGGTTAAATAGTTGACTAAAACACTCGGGAATGTCAGACTCGCGGTATGTTCTGCCAATACATGTTTTCATAATACATGTTTTATCTACAGGTACCACTATCATGAGACTGACATCCAAAGGCCGTTACGCCGTTACCGCCATGCTCGATGTGGCTCTGCACTCCCAGGAAGGACCGGTTCCATTGGCGGATATTTCTGAACGCCAGGGTATTTCACTGTCTTATCTGGAGCAGCTGTTTTCACGCTTGCGTAAGAACGGACTGGTTGCCAGCGTTCGTGGCCCGGGCGGTGGTTACCTGCTGGGTAAAAACGCGAATGAAATCGCTGTTGGTATGGTCATTTCGGCTGTCGATGAATCTGTTGATGCAACGCGTTGCCAAGGCCGCGAAGGCTGCCAAGGTGGCGATCGCTGCCTGACGCACACGCTGTGGCGCGATCTGAGCGACCGTATTACCGACTTCCTGAATAACATCACGCTGGATGAGCTGGTGAACAATAAGGAAGTACTGAACGTTGCGGATCGTCAGGATGCTGACACGCGCCGCACTGCCAATGGACGTATCCAGGAAACGATTAACGTTAACCTGCGCGCCTAATATACCTTCAACGTGACGAGTAACTCTTACTCGTCACGTTTTGCCTTTCTGATAGCCGCATAATCCTGACCACATTGCCCAATGTGGTGTTGGTGTTAATCCGACTGTCACGGTGTTGTTCCGACGATAAATTGTTCCAACGATAACATCGTCAGATTTTTTGCATTGGCCCGAGAGGTTGCGGGTATAAACAACCTGTCAATAAAACAAAACGCATTGTACGTTTTGAAGTGATGTACGGAGTTTATGAGCAATGAAGTTACCTATCTATCTCGATTATTCAGCTACCACGCCGGTTGACCCGCGCGTCGCTGAGAAAATGATGCAGTGTTTGACGTTGGACGGTACGTTCGGTAACCCGGCTTCCCGTTCCCACCGTTTTGGCTGGCAGGCGGAAGAGGCGGTTGATATCGCCCGTAACCAAATTGCTGAACTGGTTGGTGCCGACCCACGTGAGATCGTCTTCACGTCAGGCGCGACCGAAGCCGATAACCTCGCAATTAAAGGTGTTGCCAACTTCTATCAGAAGAAGGGTAAGCACATCATCACCAGTAAGACCGAACACAAAGCCGTGCTGGATACCTGTCGTCAACTCGAACGCGAAGGCTTTGAGGTGACTTATCTAGCCCCGCAGCGCAACGGCATTATCGATCTGGCTGAACTCGAAGCGGCAATGCGTGAGGACACCATTCTGGTTTCCATCATGCACGTCAACAATGAAATCGGCGTTGTGCAGGATATCGCTGCTATCGGTGAAATGTGCCGTAGCCGGGGCATCGTGTTCCATGTTGATGCCACGCAGAGCGTAGGCAAGCTGCCTATCGATCTCAACCAGTTAAAAGTGGATCTGATGTCTTTCTCCGGCCATAAAATCTATGGGCCGAAAGGGATCGGGGCACTGTATGTTCGTCGTAAACCCCGTATTCGTCTCGAAGCGCAGATGCACGGCGGCGGCCATGAGCGCGGTATGCGTTCTGGCACTTTGCCTGTGCACCAAATTGTCGGTATGGGTGAAGCCTACCGCATCGCAAAAGAAGAGATGACTGCAGAAATGGATCGCCTGCGTGCGCTGCGCGATCGTCTGTGGAACGGTATTAATGATATTGAAGAAGTCTACCTGAATGGTGACATCGAGCAGGGCGTCCCCAATATCCTGAACGTCAGCTTCAACTATGTTGAAGGTGAATCGCTGATTATGGCGCTCAAGGATTTGGCGGTATCGTCCGGTTCTGCCTGTACGTCGGCCAGTCTGGAGCCCTCCTACGTGTTACGTGCGCTGGGCATGAATGATGAGCTGGCGCATAGCTCGATCCGTTTCTCGCTGGGGCGTTTTACCACCGAAGAAGAGATCGACTACACCATCGAGTTGGTGCGTAAATCCATCGGTCGTCTGCGCGATCTTTCTCCGCTGTGGGAAATGTTCAAGCAGGGCGTGGATATCAGCAGCATCGAGTGGGCGCATCATTAATTCACCAGAGCGGGGACGACTATCATGGCTTACAGCGAAAAAGTAATTGATCACTATGAAAATCCACGCAATGTGGGTTCGTTTGACAACGCCGATCCGTCTATCGGCAGCGGCATGGTCGGCGCGCCAGCGTGCGGCGATGTGATGAAGTTGCAGATAAAAGTCAACAATGAGGGTATCATCGAAGATGCCCGCTTCAAGACATACGGTTGTGGTTCTGCCATTGCCTCCAGCTCGCTGGTCACCGAGTGGGTAAAAGGCAAATCGCTGAATGAAGCTGAAGCGATTAAGAACACGCAGATTGCCGAAGAGCTTGAGCTACCGCCAGTGAAGATTCACTGCTCCATTCTGGCGGAAGACGCTATCAAGGCAGCGATTGCGGATTACAAAAGTAAACGCGACGCGCAGTAATCTCTGCGGCTGAACTCGTCGGGGCACCGTTTCTCTCGGTGCCTGATTCCGTCGAGGTGGCGAACGATCGAGGTAACAGTATGTCGATTTCTCTGAGCGAAAGTGCGGCACAACGCGTGAGCGCTTTCATCGCAAACCGGGGCAAAGGCCTTGGGCTGCGTCTTGGCGTACGCACATCCGGCTGTTCCGGTATGGCGTATGTGCTGGAGTTTGTTGATGATTTGAACGACGGTGATACGGTCTTTGAAGACAAAGGCGTCAAAGTCATCGTGGACGGCAAAAGTCTGGTCTATCTTGACGGAACCGAATTGGATTTCGTCAAAGAAGGGCTGAACGAAGGCTTTAAGTTCAATAATCCGAACATTTCCGGCGAATGTGGTTGCGGCGAAAGTTTCAACGTCTGACCCCTCTTGGGTAGTGAGCGTGCGATCGATTAATGGCCTGCGCTGCTACCCAGAACTCCCAGAGTACCACTATGGATTACTTTACGTTATTCGGGCTGCCCATTCGGTATGATGTGGATGGCGGCCTGCTTGCATCCCGTTTTCAGGATTTGCAGCGGCAGTTCCATCCAGACCGTTATGCGGCCAGCCCAGAGCGCGAGCGCATGCTGGCGGTGCAGCAGGCGGCGACGATCAATAACGCCTATCAGGCGCTCAAGCATCCGCTGAAACGCGCGGAGTATATGCTGTCGCTGCACGGTTTTGATGTGAACAACGAACAGCATACGATGAAAGACACGGCATTCCTGATGGAACAGCTGGAACTGCGTGAAGAGTTGGAGACGATCTCACAGCGATCCGATGCGGATGAGGCGCTGACGGCCTTCGCGGAGCGGTTGCAGGCAACGATCGCTAAGCGCCGTTCGCATATGCGTGATGAACTCGATAATGAGACGTGGACAGACGCCGCGGATACCGTGCGCAAGCTACGCTTTTTAGACAAGCTCCAGCAACAGGTTGAAGAATTCGAAGAACAATTGCTGGACAGATAACTGGTTAATCCGGCGGGAAACCCGATGGTGATTACCATATCGGTTTTTTCGCCAGCCAATTGATGGAAGCTCAATATGGCCTTATTACAAATTAGTGAGCCCGGCCTTAGCGCCGCACCGCACCAGCGCCGTCTGGCTGTCGGTATTGATTTAGGCACGACCCATTCTCTTGTTGCTACCGTACGCAGCGGCGAAGCGCAGACGCTGGCGGATAGCGACGGACGCGACCTGCTGCCGTCGGTTGTCCACTATCGTCACGATGGTCACAGCGTCGGCTGGCACGCGCGCGACAATGCTGCCCACGATCTGGAAAATACCGTCAGTTCAGTTAAACGCCTGATGGGGCGTTCTCTGGACGATATTCAGCAGCGTTACCCGCATTTACCCTATCGCTTTCATGCCAGCGATAACGGCCTGCCGCTGATTCAGACGTCGGCTGGCAACCTCAATCCTGTACAGGTATCGGCGGATATTTTGTCCGCGCTGGCTGCGCGTGCGGAAGCGGCGTTAGGCGGCGTGCCTGATGGCGTAGTGATTACCGTTCCCGCCTATTTCGATGACGCACAGCGTCAGGGCACCAAAGATGCGGCACGTCTGGCTGGGCTACACGTCTTACGCCTACTGAACGAGCCGACCGCGGCCGCGATTGCCTACGGGCTGGATTCCGGTAAAGAGGGTGTGATCGCCATTTACGATCTGGGCGGCGGTACCTTTGATATTTCCATTCTGCGCCTGAGCCGTGGCGTCTTTGAAGTGCTGGCGACGGGCGGCGATTCTGCGCTGGGCGGTGATGATTTCGATCATCTGCTGGCGGAGTGGTTGCGTGAGCAGGCGGGCATTCACGATCGCGACGATCGCCAGTTGGATCATGCCTTTCGTGATGCGGCGGTGAAAGCCAAGATTGCGCTAAGCAGCGCTGAGACGGTACGCGTGGATGTCGCGGGTTGGCAGGGCGATATCACCCGTGAACAGCTTGATGCGCTGATTGCTCCGCTGGTGAAGCGCACACTGTTGTCCTGCCGTCGTACGTTGAAAGATGCAGGGCTGACGGCAGAAGACGTGCTGGAAGTCGTGATGGTGGGCGGATCGACGCGTGTTCCGCTGGTGCGCGGGCAGGTGGGAACGTTTTTTGGCCGCTCGCCGCTGACGTCGATCGATCCAGACAAGGTTGTGGCTATCGGCGCGGCGATTCAGGCAGATATTCTGGTGGGCAACAAGCCAGACAGCGACATGCTGCTGCTTGACGTGATCCCCTTGTCGCTGGGGTTGGAGACGATGGGCGGGCTGGTGGAAAAAATCATTCCGCGCAATACCACGATCCCGGTTGCCCGCGCACAGGAATTCACCACCTTTAAAGATGGCCAGAGCGGCATGATGATCCACGTCTTGCAGGGTGAGCGCGAAATGGTGGCGGATTGCCGCTCGCTTGCGCGCTTCTCACTGCGCGGTTTGCCACCGCTGCCTGCTGGTGGGGCTCACATTCGCGTGACCTTTCAGGTCGATGCGGATGGCTTGCTGAGCGTGACGGCGATGGAGAAATCGACGGGCGTTGAGGCATCCATTCAGGTTAAACCGTCATACGGTTTGAGCGATACGGAAATTGCCACGATGATCACCGACTCGATGCTGAATGCGAAGGAAGATGTCGGCGCACGTCGGCTGGCAGAGCAAAAAGTGGAGGCTGCACGCGTGCTGGAAAGCTTGCAAAGTGCGCTGGTGGCCGACGCAGAATTATTGAGCCATGACGAAAAAGGCATCATTGTCGCGGCATCTGAACACCTGCATACGATGATGCAGGGAAGCGATCCCGCGGCGATTGAAGCCGCGATTAAAACAGTCGATCAACAAACCCAGGAATTCGCCGCTCGTCGCATGGATGCCTCTATCCGTCGCGCGCTGGCAGGCCATTCTGTGGATGAGGTGTAACATGCCTAAAATAGTTTTTTTACCGCATCAGGATCTGTGCCCTGAAGGTGCGGTTTTGGAAGCGGAACGCGGTGAAAGCATTTTGGAAGTCGCCCTGCGTAACGGTATTGATGTTGAACACGCCTGCGAGAAATCCTGTGCCTGCACCACTTGCCACTGCATCGTGCGCGAAGGCTTTGATTCGTTGGTGGAAAGTACGGAAGAAGAAGACGACATGCTGGATAAGGCCTGGGGTCTGGAGCCGGAAAGCCGTCTGGGCTGTCAGGCGCGTATTGCCGGGGACGATTTGGTTGTCGAGATCCCGCGCTACACGATCAACCATGCACGCGAGCATTGATCTGAATAAGGAGAAACCGCGATGGGATTAAAATGGACAGACAGCCGGGCTATCGGCGAAGCGCTTTACGACCAGTTTCCCGATCTCGATCCGAAAACCGTGCGTTTCACGGACATGCACCAGTGGATCTGCGAGCTGGATGAATTTGACGATCGACCGGACGCTTCCAATGAAAAAATTCTGGAAGCGATCCTGCTGGTCTGGTTAGATGAAGCCGACTAACATTATGACGGGCTGCCTTGGGTGGCCCATTTTATTTCGTGCCAAAATTCGTAACATTTGCATGTCATGATGCACCGTTTATTTATCTGCAAACCGGGTATTTATAAGCGAGAGTGTTTATAAACACGCATTGATAAGCAGAATGTCTGCAAATATGAACATCACCTGCAAACATGAAAAGTGGCAGGAATACCTATTATCGGAGAAGCACTATGACGAACAATACCATGCTGATTTCACTCTCCACTCAACCTGCTGACGCGCGCTGGGGAGAAAAAGCGACGCTGAGTGTGAATGAGCAGGGTTTTACCATTCATGCAGGGGCGTCCCTGAACGGTAAAGCTGCACTGGCGGTGATCCAACGTGCTGCCCGTAAAATTGATGGGCAGGGGATTAAACACGTTAAGTTAGCGGGTGAAGGCTGGGATCTGGCAAACAGCTGGGCATTCTGGCAGGGATATCGCGGGCCGAAAGGGCAAAGAACGGTTGAATGGGCGGAACTGAACGACGCCGACAAGAAAGAGCTGAACGCTCGCCTGAAGATTGTTGACTGGGTGCGTGACACCATCAACTTGCCTGCTGAGGATTTGGGGCCAGAGCAACTGGCGACCCGCGCAGTCGATCTGCTGTGTGACGTAGCCTGTGATGCCGTTAGCTACCGCATCACCAAAGGTGAAGATCTGCGTGAACAGAATTATGCCGGTCTGCACACGGTGGGCCGCGGCTCTGAACGTCAGCCGGTGCTGCTGGCGCTGGACTATAACCCAACGGGCAACCCGGATGCGCCAGTGCTCGCCTGTCTGGTAGGTAAAGGTATTACGTTTGATACCGGTGGCTACAGCCTGAAACCCAGCAGCTCTATGGATTCCATGAAATCGGACATGGGCGGTGCGGCCACCCTGACGGGCGCGCTGGCGCTGGCGGCGGCGCGTGGTTTGCAACAGCGCGTGAAGCTGTACCTGTGCTGCGCGGACAACATGGTGAGTGGCAATGCATTCCGACTGGGCGACATCATTCGCTACCGCAACGGTAAAACGGTTGAGGTAATGAATACCGACGCGGAAGGGCGTTTGGCGCTGGCGGATGGCCTGATCGATGCTTCTGAGCAGAATCCACAGTGGATCATCGACTGCGCAACGCTGACGGGCGCGGCAAAAACGGCACTGGGCAATGACTATCACGCGCTGTTCAGCTTCGATGATGAGCTGGTGGCAGCATTGCAGGAAAGTGCGAAAGAAGAAAACGAACCGTTCTGGCGTCTGCCGTTGGAAGAGTTCCACCGCAGCCATCTGCCGTCCAGCTTTGCGGATCTGAACAACATTGCCAGTGGTGCACACACTGCTGGTGCCAGCACGGCAGCGGCTTTCCTGTCGCACTTTGTGAAAAATTACCAGCAGGGCTGGCTGCACATTGACTGTTCCGCGACGTACCGTAAAGGCGCGGTAGAGCAGTGGGCGACAGGTGCAACGGGGCTCGGCGTACGCACGCTGGCTAACCTCCTGCTGAGCAACGCCAAATAGTCGGTTCAGGTCTTAAAGCGTCGGTTTTTAACGTAATCATGTTGAGGAAAGTATGGAGTTTTCGCCACGTAATAAACTGGAAGAAGTGTTGATTCTGGCTGCAACGGAACCCGCGCATCGTCCTGAGTTTTTCAGTGAACTGATGGAAGCCACGGTGTTTGTGCTGGGCACTACCGATGACGGGGATGAATCCGGTGAGGTGGTGCTGCACGCGGGCAGTAATGTGAACATCCAACACTGGGAAAAAGACGATGGCTCATCCGCTATTCCTTTCTTCTCTTCTCTGGAAGCATTACAGAGCGTGATTACGGAAGAAGCGCCTTTTCTGGCGCTACCGACGCGTTCGCTGTTTGAAATGACGCATGGCGTCACGCTGTTCCTCAATCCTAAATTGCCGTATGGCAAAGAGTTTTTGCCACAGGAAATTGAACATATTCTGTCTGGCGAAGGTAACGGCTTTGTTCAGCAACGCGTTGTTGAAGAAGAGATGCAGGTCATACTGAGCCAGCCAGCCGAGATGCCCGCACAGATGATTGATTCCCTGACGCAGCTGTTTACCAAACATCGCCATGTAAAACGGGCGTTTCTGGCGCAGATTCAGGAGCCGGGTGAAGAGCAACCGCACCTGCTGATTGGTATTGATGCCGAGCAGGATGAAGAAACCATCATCCGTGAAGCGGGCAGCGTCGCCAGCGATACGTTGCCGGACGAGCGTCCTGTTGACCTGTGTCTGGTGAAAGAAGGCGAACCGGGCATCAGCCACTACATGATTAAGCACACCACGCCGTTTTACGAGCGCAAGTGGGGGAGTTTCCTTAGGGAGTTTAAGGCCACTGGCAACGCCTGATACCCGTCATACTTCAAGCTGCTTGTGCGTTGGCTGCCCTTACTCACCCCAGTCACTTACCTGTGTAAGTTCCTGGGGATTCGTGCGGTTGCCGCGTTACAAGGCTATAAATGAGCCTTGCCCTAACGGGCCAACGCATAGCGTTGTTCAAAACGTTAACGTTTTGCCACGCAACTCGAATTATTTAGGGTATATAAGTTTGATACAGGCAACGGCGGATTACGATTTTTCCGCTGTTGCCTGCAACAGCAGTAAATCGATCAGCATCACCAGATTCGATTCGAATGAGCTAATCTCACCGGCTTCCGCCGCATAGTGAACCGCATCATCGTAGAGCCGGAAGTGCAAATCGGCTAACTCGCCTAACGAATTCAACGACGCGCGGGTAAATGCGATCACCTTCATGCCAATGTTTTTGGCGATACGCGCCTTATCCAACACCTGCTCGGTTTCCCCACTGCGGGAGATGGCGATAAACACCTGATATTTCGGCGCGTTATTGAGAAAAATGCCTCGGCTGTCTCCTAACCCAGAGGAGAAGGCATCTTTCCCCAGCACCTGCAGTTTCTTCGCCAAATATTCGGCAAACAGATGAGAAAACCCTGCGCCATAGAGGAAAAAGTGGCTTTCCTGCCGCAGGATAGCGCTGAAAGCGGCTCTATCCTGATGGCTAATGTAGGCAAACGTGCGCTGATAATTGTCGATAAAATGCTGGAAAGCATCAGGAAGCGAAGCGTCATTGGGCGTAACGACAGGTGAGGGGGCAAGACGCGGATTATCCGTGAGCAGCGTTTTGCAGTGATAAATGAATTCACTGTAGCCGCTAAAGCCGATTTTCTGGCATAGCCGCATGATCGTCGCCGTGGACACATACGTCTTCTGCGCCAGCTCCCGCACCGTGATTTTGCCTATCAGTGATGAATGCTCGGCGATAAAAGCCAGCACGCGGTATTCCGCGCGCGTCAGCGCCTGACCGTGCTGCATTAAGGATGCCAGCCGATTATCCACCTACGACTCCTGACCAACAGGCGCTAAAACACCGAGCGAGATTAATCACGCGCAATGGGGACATCATCGCGGCTACCCCAATCGCTCCACGAACCATCGTACAGCGTCACATTCGGGACATTTAACTGCGTCAGCGCCAGCACGACGACAGATGCCGTTACGCCGGAGCCGCAGCTGGCGACGATGGGACGAGTGAAATCCACGCCGTGCTTATGAAGAATGGTTGCCAGTTCGGCATTGGGTTTTAGCGCACCATGGCTCACTAAATCGGTCCACGGCACGTTCAGGCTGTTGGGAATATGGCCGCGATGCAGGCCGGGGCGCGGCTCATCCACTTCAGCATTAAAACGCGGAGCGGGGCGGGCATCGACAATCTGTTCTGATTTATCCCGACAGATGGAAAGCACGTCATCGCGTGAGCGAATGGCGTTCTCATCCAGCGTAGCGTGGAACGTCGTTGGCTTTGGTGTCACATCGCCCTGTTCCAGCGGTAGGTTCTGTGCTGTCCAGCCCGCCAGACCACCGCTCAGGATTGAAAGGGATGCCGCGCCGAAGGTGTGCAGCATCCACCACGCACGCGGCGCGGAGAAGAGGTTGCCTTCATCGTAAATCACCAGATGCTGCTGGTTATCGATCCCCAACTTGCCCATTGCTTGTGCGAAGTCTTCGCGCGTTGGCATCATATGTGGCAGGTCGGTGCTGTGATCGGATAGCGTTTCAATATCAAAAAAAACCGCGCCAGGCAGATGACCGGCGCGGTATTCAGCGTGAATATCACGGGTGCTGTTGCCCGGAGGCAACATGCGGGCATCGATGAGCGTGATGCTGCTGTCATTCAGGTGGCTGGCAAGCCAGTCTGCGGAGACAAACCGTTCATGAGAAACGGGCAAATCAGAAGACGATGCTGACATAGATCCTCCACGTTGGGGCCGACGAATTCGACCCCGAATCTATCATTGATGTGCAATGATAGATTCATTGTCAGCGATTTTCCCTAATCCGACAAGTAGCGGATTATTGGGCGATACCGTCTCTATATGCTTGTTTTAATTGCGGCCAGTAATCCTGATTGGCTTCAATCATCTCGTCCAGAATGGCTTTGGCGTGCTGCATGGTTGGCACGGTACGGTTCAGGGTAAATGCCTGCAAGGCCTTCTCGTAGCTGCCTTCCAGCGTGGCTTCAACCAGTAATTGTTCGGACGCTAACTGCTGCTCCAGCAAGGCGCGATGGAACTGCGGAACATTCCCCATCCGCACGGGCTCTGGCCCTTGGGCGGTGATATAAGCCGGGACTTCCACCATCGCATCGTAAGGCAGATTGGCGATAGCGCCTTGGTTTTCGACGATGACCAGATGGCGCTGACGGAGATCGAACGCCAGCGAGCAGGCGACATCAACGATGAACGAGCCGTGCACGCCAACGTGGAACGCATCCGACAGAATACCGGTTTCCTTGTAGCTGGCCGCCGCCGCAAACAGCTTCTTCTCACGCCCGTCCATCACTTCATTGGCGCGCGTGTAGTCAGGATCCTGATGCTCAACGATCTGGTTCGGCATCAGGTAGTACTGCAAATATGGATTCGGCACGAATTCCGGGAAATGATCCATGATCGGTTTGATGTTGCGCCAGGTTTTCACCCATGACGGATCGGCGTGCTGCGGATCGGTATCGGCGGCATCGGCGGTCAACAGGCCGTAGCGGGCGATGTGTTCGCGCAGTTCTGGCATACGATCGACACCGTCGACCAGCACGCGGGTAAACCAGCCAAAGTGATTCAGCCCGAAATAGTCCACGGTGATGTCGTGACGATCGACGCCCAGCACGGCGGCGATGTTACGCATCGCGGCAACCGGCATGTCGCAGATATTCAACACGCGGGCGTTAGGACGCAGACGACGAACGCCTTCGGCAACAATCGCGGCAGGGTTGGAGTAATTGACGATCCACGCTTCTTTATGAGCATAGCGCTCAACCAGATCGATCAATTCGGCCATTGGCAGAATAGTACGCAGGCCGTAGGCCAGCCCGCCGGGGCCACAGGTTTCCTGCCCGACGACGCCGTGGCGTAGTGGGATTTTTTCATCCTGCTCGCGCATTTTGTACTGGCCGACGCGCATCTGGGCAAAGACAAAGTGAGCGCCGGTAAATGCGGTTTCTGCGTCGGTTGTGACGGTAAAGACAATGCTGTCACTGTGGTCGCGAATCACCTTTTCCACCACTGGTGCGATGATGTCCTGCCGCGGGCCGTCGATGTCATATAAACGAATCTCTGCCAGCGGGAAATCCGCAAGACGCACCATCAGACTTTTTACGATGCCCGGGGTATAGGTGCTGCCGCCACCAGCAATTGTCAGAATAAATGGGGGGGTCGTCATGGTCAGTCTCCTGTTAAAGCGCGTTTTCAACTGCTTCGCGTATAGTTTTGACGTGAAGTCCGTAAACCACCTGTACGTTGTTACCCTGTCGGATAACGGCTTTCGCACCGGTGTTCTTAAGCTGTTGTTCGTCTACCAAAGCGGGGTCGATGAGCGTGACCCGCAGGCGGGTGTAGCAGTTATCCACCACTTCGATATTGGGCTTACCACCCAACCCGGCGATGATGGTGGCACCCACAAGTTGGGCATCGCCTTTCGCCGCGTCCTGCGTTTTTGCCTGATTCTCTGTTTTGGACTGATATTCGGTTTTGGAATAAAGCCGCGTCTCTTCCTCATCGATTTCACGCCCTGGTGTTGGCATGTCGAAGTACAGAATCAGGAAGCGGAAGACGAAGAAGTAAATCACCGACATAGTCAGCCCAACCACGATGTACATCGGCCAGTTGGATTTCTCGATGCCCAGCGGCAGGTTATAAAGCAAGAAGTCGATGACGCCGTTGGCACCAATCGCATGCACGCCCATGATGGAGAACAGCATCATCCCTATACCAGTCAGTACGGCGTGGACGGCAAACAGCATGGGTGCGACGAACAGGAAGGAAAACTCCAGCGGTTCGGTGACGCCCAGTAAGAAAGAGGTAAAAGCGGCTGGAATCAGAATGGCTTTGGCGGCCAGCCGTTTTTCTGGCTTTGCTGTCACGTACATCGCCAGCGCAGCGGCCGTCAGACCAAACATTTTACTGATACCGCGCGCATCCCAGACCACGGTGGAACTCAGCTGTTTGACGTCCTGACAGGCCATTTCGGCAAAATAGATGTTGCGTGCGCCCTGATACAGCTTGCCGCATACCTCTGCGGTTCCGCCCAGTTCGGTGTACAGGAACGGGGTATAGACCAGATGATGCAGCCCAGTGGGGATCAGCACGCGTTCGAGAAAGCCATATATCGCGATGCCAACAGGGCCCGCACCTTTGATAGCGAAGGCTAGCCAGGTAATGCCGTGCTGAGCAAACGGCCACAGGGTGCTCATCGCAAAGCCCAGCGCAATCGCCAGCGGAATCACCAGAATGGCGACGAAGCAGTGGCCGGAATAGATCGCCATCACGCCGTTAAACTGTTTACTGGAATAGCGGTTATACAAATAGCCTGCGAATCCACCGATCAGGATACCCGCGAAAACGCCCATTTCCAGCACCTGAACGCCCAGCACCATGCCTTGCCCGGCAGGGCGCATTTCTGCGGCAGGCACGAGCTTGCCCTGCAATTGCAGCGTGATGTTCATGGCATTAATGAAGATGATAAACATCACCAGACCAATCAGCGCAGCGTAGCCCTTATCGCGCTTTGCTAGTCCGATCGGAATCCCGACGGCGAACACCAGCGCCAAATTAGCCAGAATCGCCACGGCAGATTTGGAAACCAGTTGACCAAAATCCTGAATCAAGGGGTGATTAAGTAAAGGGACGTAGCCCGCTAAATTGCCGTTACCGAACACATTCCCAAATGCGATGAATAACCCGACAATCGGGAGTATCAGCACCGGCCCATACAGGGACTTGCCGAAATTTTGCAATGCATTGACCGCTCTTTTCATTATCAGCCCTCTTACTGGCCATTATGGTGGGTACAGCAGCAAGGCTAGCAGTGAATGACAAAGAGATTCCAGTTATCTTATTGTTTTAAAAACAAATAACCTATAACGTTACAAGTAACCTTCAGAACTGTGATCGCCGATGATTTGTTACATCCAGTACTGAGCGGTGGGAAGCGAAAAAGCACGAGGCGTAATCGTTAATGAAGAGAGGGTGAGAGGTAATATTTTTTTTAATAAAATGTTACCTCCTTGGTAGGCAACAAAGGCCGCTACCCTTATAATCTGCGCCACTTTCACTGGCCGGGTATACCCGTCATACTTCAAGCTGCATGTGCGTTGGCTTCTCTTACTCACCCCAGTCACTTACTGGTGTAAGCTCCCGGGGATGAAATGAGAGACATCCTGTCTCTCACCGAAGGCCAGCCGGTGGCTGGTCAAATTCGTTCCTGACGAATTTGTCCTGCGGTTGCCGCCTGCCTGCAACTCGAATTATTTAGGGTTGATACAATTCTTATAATCCGGCTGTAATCTGACAGTTTAGTTAATGAGGTCAATATGACGATAGAACGTACCTTCTCCATCGTAAAACCTAATGCGGTTGCTAAAAATGCCATCGGTGCGATTTACGCACGCTTTGAAAGCGCTGGTTTTACCATTGTTGCTGCTAAAATGCTGCGCCTGAACCGTGAGCAAGCGGAAGGCTTTTACGCTGAGCATAAAGGCAAGCCGTTCTTTGATGGCCTGGTCGAATTCATGATGTCTGGCCCGATCATGGTGCAGGCGCTGGAAGGTGAAAACGCCGTTCAACGTAACCGCGACATTATGGGTGCCACCAACCCAGCAAACGCATTGGCGGGAACGCTGCGTGCTGATTACGCGGACAGCTTCACGGCGAACGCGGTACATGGTTCTGACTCTATCGAATCTGCTCAGCGTGAAATTGCTTATTTCTTCAGCGATGACGAAATCTGCCCGCGTGCGTAAATGAAATCGTGCGTAAATGAAATAAGGTTACGCACGATAAATTTTTGTGCGTGATAACAGGTCAGCCTGTGATGTTGCTTCCTTTTTGTTGCGTTAGTGTGCGACACCGAAGCAATGACACAGAAAAAAAGCGGTGATGGTAGCTTACCTGTTTTAAAATTTGTACAATGCTGCGCCCCGGATGAGCCTGCACTTGTCCGGGGCGTTTCTTTGGTCATTACCATCGAATTCAACCTTCTTTTAGTGCCATAACGTGTAATAACGAGGCCAGGATTGACAATGTCTAAGCAAATCGCGTCTGAAACCGTCGTGTCTGAAACGACGGCATCTAACACTACCGCATCTAAAACTACCGTATCCGAGCAAACTGTGTCCGAATTCACTCCGGCGTCCGCTGATGCCTCTCAATCCGTCAAAGCCAGTGCGGAAAAAATCAATCTGTTGGATCTTAACCGCCAGCAAATGCGTGACCTCTTCATGTCGATGGGAGAGAAACCGTTCCGCGCCGATCAGGTCATGAAGTGGATGTATCACTACTGCTGTGATGACTTCAACCAGATGACGGATATTAACAAAGTCTTCCGCACCAAATTGCAGGAGATCGCTGAAATTCGCGCCCCTGAAGTGGTGGACGAGCAGCGATCTTCCGACGGCACCATCAAGTGGGCGATTCTGGTGGGCGGTCAACGGGTTGAAACGGTTTATATTCCAGAAGAAGATCGCGCCACGCTGTGTGTATCGTCTCAGGTAGGCTGTGCGCTGGAGTGCAAATTCTGTTCAACGGCGCAGCAGGGCTTTAACCGCAACCTGCGCGTATCGGAAATCATCGGTCAGGTGTGGCGTGCGGCGAAGATCATCGGTGCGTTTAAAGTCACCGGTCAGCGCCCGATCACCAACGTCGTGATGATGGGCATGGGCGAACCGTTGCTGAACCTGACTAACGTGGTGCCGGCGATGGAAATCATGCTGGATGACTTCGGCTTTGGTTTATCCAAGCGTCGTGTGACGCTGTCTACGTCAGGCGTAGTGCCTGCGTTGGATAAATTGGGCGATATGATCGATGTCGCGCTGGCGATTTCTCTGCATGCGCCGACTGACGACATCCGCAACGAAATCATGCCGATCAACAAAAAGTACAATATTGAGATGTTCCTGAGCGCGGTACGTCGCTATCTGGAAAAATCCAATGCGAATCAGGGACGTGTTACCGTTGAGTATGTGATGTTGGATCATATCAATGATGGCACCGAGCACGCGCATCAACTGGCGGAATGCCTGAAAGATACGCCGTGCAAGATCAACCTGATTCCGTGGAACCCGTTCCCGGGCGCGCCGTATGGCCGCAGCTCAAACAGCCGCGTTGACCGTTTCTCCAAGGTACTGATGGAGTATGGCTTCACGACGATCGTACGTAAGACCCGTGGGGATGACATTGATGCTGCCTGCGGTCAGTTGGCTGGTGAAGTCGTAGACAGAACCAAACGTACGCTGAAGAAGAAAATGGCCGGTGAACCTATCGCGGTGAAAGCAGTCTGATATCAAATGGGCGCGGGTTAATGCGGAAGCGTTAACCCGATGTCGTTCGCTGAGGTAATTTGCAGGGCAAAAGCGAGCAAATTGCGAGGCGCGCCGCGTTGTTGTTAGGTCTGACTGTCACTCTAGTTATATTCAGGTAACCTCGCTGGTCAGGATGTCTGACAAAGACGGCAAGGCGAGGGAACAGGGATGGCAAAGCCACTATCACAGGGACTTTTTTTATTACAGGGAACGTATTGGCTGAGTGGCTTGTTTGCGCTGCTGTTGCTAGCGGGGTGTGTGAAATCGCCTCAGGAGACGACAAATCCCGCGGTCGCCCAAACCCGCTTGCAGCTAGGGTTGACCTATCTGGCGCACAATAACCTGGATTCGGCTCGGCAGAATCTTGAGAAGGCGGTAGCGATGGCTCCGCAGGATTATCGAACACAATTGGGGATGGCGCTTTACGAGCAGCGGATAGGTGAAAATCGTCTGGCTGAACAGCGTTATCAGCATGTGTTGAACATGGCGCCGGAAAATGGCAGCGTCATGAATAATTACGGTGCGTTTCTGTGTAGTTTAGGGCAGTATGTAGCGGCTCAGCGACAGTTTAGTGCGGCTGCACAACTTCCTGATTACAGTCAGGTTGCTGATGCGTTGGAAAATGCAGGATACTGCTTTTTCAATGCCGGACAGACTGAAGACGCACGCAATTTATTGAGTCGGGCGCTGAAGTATGACCCGACGAAAGGCAGTGCTTTGCTGACGGAAGCAAACCAACAGTTTGCTGCCGGGAAAAATGAGCAAGCGCAGCTGCTGCTTGATATTTACCAGCATATTCTTCCGGCCAGTGCCGAAAGCTTATGGTTACAGATTCGTTTCGCCGCGTTAGCGGGCCATGATGGCGATAAAGAACGTTATGGCAACGTGCTGGCGCGAAGTTTTCCACAATCTAAACAGTACCAGCATTTCTTAGCTAATGAATACTGAAGCCACCCAAGATAAAACAGAAGCAAAACTACCCGGTGAACGTCTGCGTGAGGCGCGTGAACGCCTTGGGCTGACTCAGCAAACTATTGCTGAGCGTTTGTGCCTTAAAGTCACCACCGTTCGCGATATTGAAGACGGGACGACGCCTGCCGATTTAGCGCCGACCTTTCTGCGCGGCTATATCCGCTCTTATGCCAAGTTGGTTCATTTACCCGAAGATGAACTGCTTCCCATCGTAGATAAGCAGGCCATCCCTAAAACGATCTCAGTCTCGCCGATGCAGAGTTTTTCGCTCAAAAAAAGCCGCAAAAAGCGTGATGGCTGGTTGATGACAATCACCTGGTTGGTCGTGCTGGTTGTTCTGGGGCTAACGGGCGCATGGTGGTGGCAAAACCATCAGGCTCAGCAGGCGGAAATCAATAGCATGGTTGATCACGCCAGTTCGATGCAGGTACAGACAGAAGGGCAGTCCGTTCCACTGATCGACAACAGCGCAGCGCAGGAAACGGCGACGCCAGACTCTGTAGTGGCACCTTCTACGCAAGTTGATCTTTCTGCTACTGTCGCGGCGACACCTTCAACGCCAGCTTCTGCAACTGCACCGTCCAGCCAATCTCCTACACACGCGAACGCCGCACAGCCACAAGCTGCGGGCAATGTTCTGTTGGGAGCTGGGGCCGTTGCACCCGCTGCGGGTACGGTAGCGGAGAGTAATCCGGTCTCTGCGGCTCATGCCTTGGTGATGACCTTCAAGGCCGATTGCTGGCTGGAAGTGACAGATGCCAGCGGTAAGAAACTGTTCAGCGGTATGCAGCGTAATGGCGGCACACTGAATCTGGATGGTCAGTCACCCTATAAACTTAAAATTGGTGCGCCTGCTGCGGTACAGATTCAATTTCAAGGTAAGCCGGTCGATTTAAGCCAATTTGTGCGTAGCAGTCAGGTTGCACGTCTGACGCTGACCGCAGAATAACGTGTTGTTCAGGTAAGACTGCAATGTTGGAGATGAAGTAATGCATAACGCTGCACCCATAACCCGCCGAAAATCAACAAGGATTTACGTCGGCAAGGTGCCTGTTGGTGATGGTGCGCCGATTGCGGTGCAATCCATGACCAACACCCGAACCACCGACGTTGAAGCTACCGTTAACCAAATCAGAGCGTTGGAACGTGTTGGCGTCGATATCGTCCGCGTCTCCGTGCCAACCATGGACGCGGCGGAAGCTTTTAAGCTTATTAAACAGCAGGTGAATGTCCCGCTCGTCGCCGACATCCATTTTGACTACCGCATCGCACTGAAAGTCGCGGAATACGGTGTCGACTGTCTGCGCATCAACCCCGGCAATATTGGTAACGAAGAGCGCATTCGCTCGGTTGTCGACTGTGCGCGTTACAATAATATCCCGATCCGCATTGGTGTTAACGGTGGCTCGTTGGAAAAAGATTTGCAGGAAAAATACGGTGAGCCAACGCCGGAAGCGCTGCTCGAATCGGCAATGCGCCATGTCGATATCCTCGACCGCCTGAACTTCGATCAGTTTAAAGTCAGCGTCAAAGCGTCGGATGTTTTTCTCGCGGTGCAATCCTATCGTCTGCTGGCTGCGCGTATCGATCAGCCACTGCACCTCGGTATTACCGAAGCGGGCGGTGCACGTAGCGGTGCGGTGAAATCGGCTATCGGCCTCGGTCTACTGCTGTCTGAAGGTATTGGCGACACGCTGCGTATCTCGCTGGCTGCCGATCCAGTTGAAGAAGTGAAAGTCGGTTTCGATATCCTGAAATCGCTGCGTATTCGTGCTCGAGGGATCAACTTCATTGCTTGCCCGACCTGCTCTCGTCAGGAATTTGACGTGATCGGTACGGTGAATGCGCTGGAACAACGGCTGGAAGATCTCATCACGCCGATGGATGTTTCGATTATCGGCTGCGTGGTGAATGGTCCCGGTGAAGCGCTGGTGTCGACGATTGGTGTTACGGGTGGACACAACAAGAGCGGCTTCTATGAAGACGGCGTGCGGCAGAGAGAGCGCTTCGATAACGAACAGATGATCGATCAGTTAGAAGCCAAGATCCGCGCGAAAGCCTCCATGATGGACGAAAATCAGCGTATTACTGTCAATCTGGTGGATAAGTAACTCTGACGGCGTGACGGTATGCCGTTACCCGCCTAATTCACGATTCCTGAACCCGATGGGGATGCCCCGCATTGAAGATGCGACGACAATCCCTCTATAATCGGGTTTATTTTTTGAAAAACGCATAGAGAACTGACGTGGCAAAAAATATTCAAGCCATCCGTGGCATGAACGATTACCTGCCAGCCGAAACGGCATTGTGGCAGCGTATTGAAAACAGCCTGAAACAGGTGCTCAGTGCCTACGGCTATAATGAAATTCGTTTGCCGATTGTCGAGCAAACGCCGCTGTTTAAGCGCGCTATCGGTGAAGTGACCGATGTCGTCGAAAAAGAGATGTATACCTTTGACGATCGCAATGGCGATAGTCTGACTCTGCGCCCGGAAGGGACGGCAGGCTGCGTCCGCGCCGGTATTGAGCACGGTATTCTCTATAATCAGGAACAGCGGCTGTGGTATGTCGGTCCGATGTTCCGCTACGAGCGTCCGCAGAAAGGGCGCTATCGCCAGTTCCATCAGTTGGGCTGTGAAGTGTTTGGTCTGCAAGGGCCGGATATTGATGCCGAACTGATCCTGATGACCGCCCGCTGGTGGCGTGTGCTGGGCATCGCCGACCACGTGAAGCTGGAATTGAACTCGATTGGTTCATTGGACGCACGTGCCCGCTATCGTGAAGCGCTGGTGGCGTTCCTCGAACAGCATAAAGAGCAGTTGGATGAAGACTGCCTGCGCCGGATGTACACCAACCCGCTGCGCGTTCTGGATACGAAAAATCCGCAGATTCAGGTGTTGCTGAACGACGCGCCAGTGCTGACGGACTATCTGGATGATGAATCGCGTACACACTTTGAGGCGCTGGGTGAACTTTTAACGCAGTCCGGCATCCCATATACCGTTAATCCGCGTCTGGTTCGTGGTTTGGATTACTATAACCGCACCGTATTTGAATGGGTGACAACCAGTCTGGGCGCGCAGGGCACGGTCTGTGCCGGTGGGCGTTATGATGGTATGGTGGAACAACTGGGCGGGCACGCGACGCCAGCAGTCGGTTTTGCGATGGGTCTGGAGCGTCTGGTTCTGCTGGTGCAGTCTGTCAATCCAGATTTCAAAGCACAGTCAGGCGTAGATGCTTATCTGATTTCTTCCGGTGCGGGAACGCAGGTTGCGGCAATGCAACTGGCGGAGAAATTACGTGACGCACTGCCGCAGTTGAAACTGATGACCAACTACGGTGGTGGCAACTTTAAGAAACAATTCGCCCGTGCTGATAAATGGGGCGCACGCGTCGCATTGGTATTAGGCGAAAATGAAGTGGCGGCCGGTCAGGTTGTGGTTAAAAACCTGAGCAATGGCGAGCAGGATACATTGGCACAGGCCGACGTCGCATCGCGGCTGGCAACGTTACTGGATTGAGGAGAGAGACACCGTGGAAGTCTATACCACAGAGAATGAACAGGTTGATGCACTACGTCGTTTCCTCGCGGAGAATGGAAAGGCGTTAGTTGTCGGTGTTGTGCTGGGCGTTGGCGCACTGGTTGGCTGGCGTTTCTGGCAAAGCCATCAAAATGACAGCGTGCAGGCGGCATCGGCATCTTATCAGCAGGTGACGAATCAATTGGCCGAAGGCAAAGCTGAAGCGATTGCTTCAACTGAGAAATTTACGGCTGAGAATAAGAATACCTATGGTGCGCTGGCTTCTCTGGAGCTGGCTCGTCATTACGTTGATCAGAAAGATTATGCTAAAGCAGCACAGCAACTGGTACAGGCGCAGTCGCAGACTAAAGATGCCGACCTGCTGGCGGTAGTGAATCTGCGTCTGGCGCGGGTTCAGCTACAGGAAAACAAAGCGGATGACGCGCTGAAAACATTGGATGCCATCAAACTGGAAGGTTGGGCGTCACAGGCTGCGGAAGTGCGTGGTGATATCCTGGTGAGCAAAGGGGATCATCAGGCTGCGCGCGATGCCTACAACAAAGGGTTGTCTTCCAATCCATCGCAGGCACAGCAAGCGTTACTGCGTATGAAACTGAATAACCTGTCCAGCTAAGAGGAATTCCATGCAATTGCGTAAAACACTTTTGGTAGGACTGGTTTCTGTTGCCCTGCTGAGCGGATGCTCGCTGTTTAACAGCGAAGAAGATGTTGTCACTATGTCTCCACTGCCGCAGGTGGAAAACCAGTTCACGCCAACCAAGGTGTGGAACAGCTCGGTTGGGAGCGGGATTGGTGAGTTTTATTCCAATCTTCACCCCGCATGGCAGGATAATCGCGTTTTTGCTGCCGATCGTCGTGGCACCGTGAAAGCGATGGATCTGAGTGACGGCAAAGAGATTTGGCGCGCGGATCTGTCAGAGAAGACCAATTTCTTCTCCCGCAATAATCCAGCGTTGCTGTCCGGCGGCGTAACGGTTTCTGGTAACCATGTCTATGTCGGCAGCGAAAGAGCGCAGGTTTATGCGCTGAATGCGGAAGATGGGACGCCAGTATGGCAGACCAAAGTGGCTGGCGAAGCGTTGTCTCGCCCTGTCGTCAGCGACGGTGTAGTGCTGATTCACACCAGCAACGGCATGTTGCAGGCATTGAATGAAGCAGATGGCGCAATCAAGTGGAGCGTCAACTTAGATATGCCGACGCTGTCTCTGCGCGGCGAATCTGCACCGACAACTGCATTTGGTGCGGCGATTGTGGGTGGTGATAACGGTCGTGTAAACGCCGTGATGATCAATCAGGGCCAGCTCATTTGGCAACAGCGTATTTCACAGCCGAGTGGCGCAACCGAAATCGATCGTCTGAACGATGTCGACACGACGCCAGTTGTCGCGGGCGAAGTGGTTTACGCGCTGGGTTACAATGGCAACATGACCGCGCTGGATCTGCGTTCTGGTCAGGTTCTGTGGAAGCGTGAACTGGGTTCAGTGCATGATTTCATCATTGATGGTGACCGCATCTATCTGGTCGATCAGGACGATCGCGTTGTTGCATTGAATACCAACGGCGGCGTGAGCCTGTGGCGTCAAAGCGATCTGTTGCACCGTAACTTAACGGCTCCGGCGCTGTATAATGGTTATCTGGTTGTCGGCGATACCGAAGGGTATCTGCACTGGCTGAATACGGCGGATGGTCGCTTCGTGGCGCAGCAAAAAGTGGATAGCTCTGGCTTCCTGAGCAAGCCTGTGGTTGCCAGCGATAAGCTGCTGATTCAGGCGAAAAACGGTGATGTCTACGCGTTCACTCGCTAAGTAACCCGTATTGATTTGGAGCACAGCGTTTTTGGGTGTGCTCGTATAACGGCTCCTGACATTATCAGGGGCCGTTTCGTCTTTTTATCGTCAGCGAGTATTTCGCTGTAACGTATTGAAATATAAGTAATGAGGTTGTAACAATGATACCTGTCGTCGCGCTGGTCGGGCGCCCGAATGTGGGGAAATCCACGCTATTTAACCGCTTAACGCGCACTCGTGATGCATTAGTGGCGGATTTTCCTGGGCTGACTCGTGACCGCAAGTATGGTCGTGCAGAAGTGGAAGGGCATGAATTTATTATCGTCGATACCGGTGGCATCGACGGCACAGAAGACGGTGTAGAAACGCGTATGGCTGGCCAATCGCTGGTAGCGATTGAAGAGGCGGATATCGTGCTGTTCATGGTGGATGCTCGCGCGGGGTTGATGCCTGCGGATGAGGGCATTGCCAAGCATTTGCGCAGCCGTAAAAAAACCACGGTGCTGGTCGCCAATAAGACTGATGGCCTCGACCCAGATACGGTCACGGCGGATTTCTATTCGCTCGGTATGGGCGAAGTGTACGCGATCGCGGCGTCTCATGGCCGTGGCGTGACGTCACTGCTGGAAACGGTTTTGCTGCCGTTCGTGCAGGATGAAATAGAAGAACCGGTCGAGTTAACCGAAGAAGAAGAGAACGCGGCTTACTGGGCTGCGTTAGAAGCGGAAGATAAGGCCAGCGAAGAAGAAGCAGAAGACGATTTCAATCCTGAAGATTTGCCTATCAAATTAGCGATTGTCGGGCGTCCTAACGTGGGCAAATCCACGCTGACTAACCGTATTCTGGGTGAAGAGCGCGTGGTGGTGTATGACATGCCGGGCACGACGCGTGACAGTATCTACATCCCGATGGTGCGTGACGAACGTGAATACGTTCTGATTGATACCGCCGGGGTGCGTAAGCGCGGAAAAGTGACAGAAACGGTAGAGAAATTCTCCGTGATCAAGACGTTGCAGGCGATTGAAGATGCCAACGTAGTCCTGCTAGTTATCGATGCACGTGAAGGCATTTCCGATCAGGATCTCTCGCTACTGGGCTTTATCCTCAATAGTGGGCGCTCACTGGTGATCGTGGTGAACAAGTGGGATGGCCTGTCACAGGAAGTGCGCGATCAGGTGAAAGATATGCTGGATCTGCGTCTCGGCTTTATCGATTTTGCCCGCATTCACTTCATTTCTGCGCTACACGGCAGCGGTGTGGGTAATCTGTTCGAGTCGGTAACTGAAGCCTATTCTTGCGCGACTCGTCGCGTCAGTACGGCAATGTTAACCCGCGTTATGCAAATGGCGGCAGACGATCACCAGCCGCCGCTGGTGCGCGGTCGCCGCGTGAAGCTGAAATATGCGCACGCCGGTGGTTATAACCCGCCGATTGTGGTGATCCACGGGAATCAGGTGAAAGACCTGCCGGATTCCTACAAGCGCTACCTGATGAACTACTACCGTCGTTCGCTGGAAGTGATGGGTACGCCGATTCGTATTCAGTTTAAAGAAGGTGAAAACCCCTTTGCGGACAAGCGCAACACGCTGACGCCAAACCAGCTACGCAAGCGTAAGCGGCTAATGTCGCATCTTAAAAAAAGTAAGTGATTTATTAGCGGGGCGAATAGCGATATTCGCCCCGTTTTATCAGAGAAGAAACCAATAATAACCAAGGAAAGCCATGTCCTGGGAAACCTGGAGTTTTGCGTTCAACGTCACGATGCCCAATTTGCTGATGTTGTTTATGGGTGTTGCGTTGCGCAAAATCGGCCTGCTAAATGATGCCTTTTGCGATGCAGCGATGCGCTTGGTGTTCAATCTTTCTTTGCCTTGCCTGCTGTTTTTCAGCGTGGCAAGCAATCATCAGTCGTTCTCGGAGCAGTGGCCGCTGGTGCTGTATGGCACGTTAGGCACGCTGGCGACATTCCTGCTGCTGGAAATTGCTGCCGTCCGCCTCATTAAAGAACCCACTGAGCGTGGCATCTTCGTGCAGGGCGGCTTCCGCTCTAACACGGGCATCATGGGGCTTGCGTTTGCCGTGAGCGCCTATGGTGAAGAGGGCGTGGCGGTGGGGTCGCTGTATCTGGTTGTCACGGTGATCATGTTCAACGCGCTGTCGGTGATTACCCTCACGCGCAGTTTGCAGCGTAAATCACCCGATCAGCGCATCAGCGTTCTCATGTTATTACGAGGAATCGCCACCAACCCGCTGATTATCGGTTTACTCTGCGGTGCTGCGTATGCGCAGAGCCATTTGCCGATGCCTGCCGTGATTAAACAAACGGGCAGCTTTATTTCCTCAATGGCGTTGCCGCTGGCGTTACTCTGCGCCGGAGCTAGTCTGGAGTGGCGCAGTATGTTTCGGTCGTCCAACGTCGCCATGCTTGCTTCTGTGGCGAAGCTGTTGGTCGTTCCGGGGCTGTTGACGTTTGGGGGATGGCTGGTGGGCTTCCGGGGCGTTGAACTCGGTATTATCTTCCTGTTTTCCTCAACGCCGACGGCATCGGGTAGCTACGTGATGACGCGGGCGATGGGCGGAAACGCTACGCTGGCGGCCAATATCATCGGGCTGACGACGGCGGGAGCTTTCTTTGTGATTGCGCTGGGGCTCTATTTTTTACGCTCACTGGGCGTGATTTAGCGCAAGAGTGAAGAGTGCCCTGTTCGAGAGTGCTTATGGTGACGAGCTGCGGTAATCAAGCAAAAGCCTGCCGGTTTTATCATGCTGCCTGAGATGTTTCAGCTTGGGTGGCTCCTGTTGCAGTAAGTGACAGAGTCTTACGTCTTGCCTTTTGGCTCACAGAACATGAATTTGCTAGCGTACTCTTGAACAGTCTTTTGCCAGAGGCGCGGTGATGAAAACAAATCGTTCTGAGCGGGGCGTATATTGCCAGCGGATTGCCCCGCAGGCCCAGTATCAGGGCAAACAAGGATTGGTTTACTCGGTTGGAATTTCACGAGAGACGGTAGGTGCCCAACATCTTCATATGCAGTTAGCGTGGATTCCGCCGCGTTCGCAAGGAAAGGCGCATAAGCACGAACATCACGAAACGGCGATTTATGCGCTGAGCGGTATTTCCTGTGTGTATTACGGGGAACAGCTTGAAAACATGATTGAATTACCCGAAGGCAATTTCCTCTATATCCCTGAGAACGTCCCGCATTTGCCCTATAATCCCAGTGATGAGGTTGCCGTGTTGGTGATTTCCCGCACTGACGCCAACGAGCAGGAAAGTGTGGTTATGCTGCCGGAATTGGACAGAAATGTGCTCCCTGAACGTGGTGAAAAGAAAGGATAAACATGGAAGCAAATTGCCTGAGCTGTGGCCATCCTCTGGCCTGGAAAAGCGGTGCGCGGTTTCAGTGTACTGCCTGCCAGCAGGATTATCTGCGTGAGGCCGCGTGCCCTGAATGTAAGCACTCGCTTCAGGAACTGAAAGCCTGTGGTGCGGTGGATTATTTTTGCCAGCAGCACGGGATGATTTCCAAACGGCGAGTCGTGTTCAGCTACGCGCCTGCCGATTAAATCCATTATTACTTAATCAATGGTGACTCCTGTACGCCGTTGCGCCACAGTTCAGTCAGCTCCGGTGGCGCACGGTCTTCGGGGATTAGCAGGATGACATCGGTATAGTGATTCTGTTGCGGTTGGCTGTAGCTGATGTGGATACGGTAATAGAACTGGTCGCCGCGCCCTGGGCCGTCGGGTTCGCTGGGTTCGCGAGCCTGAGGAAAGGCATGACGGATCGCGTTACAAATACGCTCCCGTTCGGATGGCGGTACGCTGGCGAGCGCGAAGCGTCGCGGCCCCGCCAGCTTAGGGATAAAGGCAAATCCCCCTTCACGCGCTAGCTCAATGATGGCATCGTCGTTGAGCGCCGGCAGCGTCTTCATAGGAACTCCTGCCGAACCTCCACGCCCACGGTTTCCCACGACTGCTGGACAATGTCAGCAACCGTGTGGTTAAAACGCTTAGCGGCATGTTGAATGGTATGGCGCGCGAAAATTTCGAAATCCGCATTTTGCGGCAGCGTTTTATCACACAGCGTGTCGTACCAGATACGACCCGCTTTTTCCCATGAATGGCCGCCTAGCGCGATGGCCGCCAGATAGAATGCCCGGTTGGGGATGCCTGAATTCAAGTGTACGCCGCCGTTGTCTTCACGGGTATTCACATACTCGTTCATGTGAGAGGGCTGGGGATCGATACCGAGCAACTCATCATCATACGCCGTGCCCGGATGTGACATCGACCGCAGCCCCATGCCGTGAATACCGTCAGCCAGAAGCTCGGCACCGATAAGCCAATCGGCCTGCTCTGTGGTTTGCCCCAAATGATACTGCTTGACCATGGAGCCAAAGACATCGGACAGCGATTCATTTAGCGCACCGGACTGGCGGAAATAAATCAGACCCGCTTCGTTTTCGGTGATGCCATGAGTGAGTTCATGCGCGACCACATCAAGCGCAATCGTGAAGCGATTAAAGATTTTGCCGTCGCCATCTCCAAACACCATCTGCTGCCCGTTCCAGAAGGCATTCTGATAATCCTGACCGTAATGGACTGTGCCAGCCAGCGGCAGCCCTTCGGCGTCCAGTGAGTTACGTTGAAAAATCTTCCAGAAGAAGTCGTAAGTGACGCCTAGGTAGCTGTAGGCCTCATCGACGGCGATATCGCCGTTGCTGGGTTGACCTTCAGCGCGCACCAGCTTGCCGGGCAATTGTTGTTGCTGTTCGGCATCATGAATGCTGCGATTTGCCTGCCCGGCGGGTAATTTCTCATGGGGTTCCGGGCGCGGATGGTGGCTGACCATTAATGACTGAACGTGCATCAGCGTCTGTTGCGCGCAGTGGCGCTGCTCGTCTGTGCCGTTTGCGATAATACGATGCAAAATGTAAGGGGGGATCACGCTACAAATCGGTCTGGACTTCATACCTCATCTCCTTGAAAACGCTCATCAGGGGTAACACAGACGATCAACAAAGCTCACTGTCTTTATCCACTTCATTTCGCCACGTGGAGGCTGGTAACCCATGCAGTGAAAACGGTGAATGTATACCCTAAATAATTCAAGTTGCAGGAAGGCGGCGACGCAGGGAGTCCCCGGGAGCTTACATCAGTAAGTGACTGGGGTGAGCGAGGACAAATCGACTGCGTCGATTTGAACGCCGTTTGCGGCGGCCCGTTAGGGCGAGGCTCAAGTATGAGTCGAGTATTGCCAACGCACATGCAGCTTGAAGTATAACGGGTATTAAGTTAGTGAGCTGGGAATGAGTATAGTTCAGATGCCGGGGGCAAGAATGGGGGATCGCCGTTGTTTTAGGACAAATCCCCATTTATGCATTTTATGCCGTTCGCGTTATTTTGGCGTCGAGGATGAGGGTTTTCGCGGCTTTTTCACGGAACTTTTATTCGGAACCAGCGTCGTGACCTGACTTTCTACCCAGCCGTCCTGCAAACGGGTTTTCAGCGTTTCGCCAGGGGAAATTTGCGCGACGTTTTTCAGCACTTTACCGTCCGGGGCGGTGGTGACGTTATAGCCACGCGCCAGCGTCGCCAGCGGGCTAACGCCTTCCAGTCGCGAACAGGCGATACCTAGCTTCTGCTTGTTCTGATTCAACTGACGTTCTACTGCGCTTTGCATCTGATAGCTAAGCTGCTGCAAACGCTGCTGTGCACGATGAATCCGGGTCTGCGGCTGCTGTTGCATCAGGCGCTGTTGTAAGCGTTCACTTCGGCGCGAAGTCTGCCGAAGCTGCTGCTGCATGGCGTCATCCAACCGCTGACGCAGTTTAACCAGCTGTGCCTGCTGGCGTGCCAGCCGCAGTTGCGGATGCTGCTGCTGTAAGCGGTGGTGCAGACGGGTAAAGTCCCGATTGCGCTGGGCAAGGTAATAATCCATCGCCATTTCCAGACGCTGGCGCTGGGACTGTATCTGACGCAATAGCTCAAGTTGGTTACGACTTACTAACTCGGCAGCAGCGGACGGCGTGGGCGCGCGCAGGTCACCCACGAAATCGGCGATGGTGACATCGGTTTCGTGGCCGACAGCGCTGACGATAGGAATACGGCTGGCGAAAATCGCACGGGCTACTCGTTCGTCATTAAAACTCCACAGATCTTCCAGCGAACCGCCGCCGCGCCCGACGATTAACACATCACACTCATCCCGCTGGTTAGCCAGCTCAATAGCGCGAACAATCTGTAGCGGCGCTTCCGCACCTTGCACCGACGTGGGATACACGATCACCGGCAGTGACGGATCGCGGCGCTGCAACACCTGCAAGATATCGTGCAGGGCGGCACCGCTGGCTGACGTAATCACGCCGACCTGTTTGGCGGGAGAGGGGAGTACTTGCTTAAACTGTTGGTCGAACAGCCCTTCGGCGGCGAGACGCTGCTTGAGCTGCTCAAACTGCTGCTGTAGCAGGCCATCGCCCGCGGGCTGCATGCTTTCTGCCAGCAACTGATAGTCACCACGGGGTTCGTAGAGCGTAATACTCGCCCGAATCAGCACCTGCTGACCGTTGTGCGGGCGGAACGTTACTTTACGGTTGCTGGTACGAAACATCGCGCAGCGCACCTGTGCACGCTCGTCTTTCAGCGTGAAATACCAATGGCCGGATGAGGGCTGAGAAAGGTTGGAGATTTCGCCGGAGAGCCAAATCTGGCCCATTTCCATTTCCAACAGTTGTCTAACCGTCTGATTCAGGCGGCTAACGGTAAAAATTGCAGAGGAGGGAAATTGAGACATTGTGAGCCAGATCAAATTTTAAAACAGTCACTTAATTAATCGATACTACCTACCTGAAACAGGTAATCAAGCATTTTAGTAAAATAATGCTGGAGGCAACCGATTACGCTCTGTATAATGCCACGGCAATATTTTATCTATTCTTACATCCACCTTGGTGAGATATTGCCCATGCTACGTATCGCTAAAGAAGCACTGACGTTTGATGACGTCCTCCTGGTTCCTGCTCATTCTACTGTTCTGCCTAACACTGCCGATCTGTCCACGCAGTTGACGAAAAACATCCGCCTGAATATTCCTATGCTGTCCGCAGCGATGGATACCGTTACCGAATCCGGCTTGGCTATTGCGCTGGCGCAGGAAGGCGGTCTGGGCTTTATTCACAAAAATATGTCCATTGAGCGTCAGGCTGAAGAAGTTAGCCGCGTGAAAAAACACGAAAGCGGCGTGGTGGTTGATCCACAAACCGTGACGCCAGAAACCACACTGCGTGAAATGAAAGAACTGACCGAGCGCAATGGCTTCGCTGGCTATCCTGTCGTGGCAAAAGACAACGAACTGGTCGGTATCATCACCGGTCGTGACGTGCGTTTTGTTACCGATTTGGAAAAACCGGTTAGTGCGTTCATGACGCCGAAAGAGCGTCTGGTCACTGTCAAAGAAGGCGAAGCGCGTGATGTCGTGCTGCAAAAAATGCACGAAAAACGCGTTGAAAAAGCGCTGGTGATTGACGACCAATTCCACCTGATCGGCATGATCACGGTAAAAGATTTCCAGAAAGCAGAACGTAAACCAAACGCCTGTAAAGACGAACACGGTCGTCTGCGCGTAGGCGCAGCGGTTGGTGCGGGTGCAGGTAACGAAGAGCGTGTTGATGCGCTGGTTGCCGCAGGCGTTGACGTCCTGCTGATCGACTCCTCACACGGCCATTCCGAAGGCGTATTGCAGCGTATTCGTGAAACGCGCGCTAAATACCCGAACCTCGAAATCATCGGCGGTAACGTTGCGACAGGCTCTGGCGCGAAAGCGCTGGTCGAAGCGGGCGTGAGCGCGGTGAAAGTGGGTATCGGCCCTGGCTCTATCTGTACGACGCGTATCGTGACTGGCGTGGGCGTACCGCAGATTACGGCTATCTCTGATGCCGTTGAAGCGCTGGAAGGCACGGGCATTCCGGTCATCGCCGACGGCGGTATCCGCTTCTCTGGCGACATCGCTAAAGCCATCGCGGCAGGCGCAGCCTGTGTCATGGTCGGTTCTATGCTGGCGGGTACGGAAGAATCCCCGGGCGAAATCGAACTGTATCAGGGCCGTTCATTCAAATCTTATCGCGGCATGGGTTCACTGGGCGCAATGTCCAAAGGCTCATCAGACCGTTACTTCCAGACCGATAACGCTGCCGACAAACTGGTGCCAGAAGGTATCGAAGGCCGCGTAGCCTATAAAGGCCGCCTGAAAGAGATCGTTCACCAGCAGATGGGCGGTTTGCGCTCCTGCATGGGCCTGACCGGTTGCGCCACTATCGATGCACTGCGCACGCAGGCTGAGTTTGTACGCATCAGCGGCGCGGGTATTCAGGAAAGCCACGTTCACGACGTTACCATTACTAAAGAGTCACCGAACTACCGTATGGGTTCATAAGGTGATTTAATGCCATAAACCCTGTACTATTTTGCGCCGCTCTGCCTTTGAATAAGGCGGAGCGGTTAGCTGGGTTTACTTTTCGCTTTTGTCTTTTGCTTTTTGGAACATGCTCCTCATGACTCAAAACATTCATCAACACCGCATTCTTATTCTGGATTTCGGCTCACAGTACACGCAACTGGTTGCACGTCGCGTGCGTGAACTGGGCGTTTACTGTGAACTGTGGGCATGGGATGTCACGGAAGCACAGATTCGTGGATTTAATCCGAACGGGATCATCCTGTCCGGCGGCCCGGAAAGCACCACCGAGTTTGGCAGCCCGCGTGCGCCAGAATACGTTTTCAATGCTGGCGTACCGGTATTAGGCGTGTGCTATGGCATGCAGACGATGGCGATGCAGTTGGGTGGCCACGTTGAAGGTTCCAACGAGCGTGAGTTTGGTTATGCGCAGGTAGAAGTGAAAACGGATAGCGCGCTGGTGCGTGATATTCAGGATGCGTTGAGCGCCGCTGGCGCACCGCTGCTGGATGTCTGGATGAGCCACGGCGATAAAGTAACGGCGATCCCAGAAGGGTTTGAGACCGTTGCCAGCACCGATACCTGCCCGTTTGCCATTATGGCTAACGAAGAGAAGCGTTTTTACGGCGTGCAGTTCCACCCTGAAGTGACGCACACCCGTCAGGGCCAGCGCATGCTGGAGCGTTTTGTTCTTGATATCTGCCAGTGTGAAGCGTTGTGGACGCCAGCCAAGATTATCGACGATGCGGTGAACCGTATTCGTGAGCAGGTAGGCAACGATCACGTGATTTTGGGCCTGTCTGGCGGCGTGGATTCTTCCGTTACTGCGATGCTGCTGCACCGTGCGATTGGCGATCGTCTGACCTGTGTGTTTGTCGATAACGGCCTGCTGCGCCTGAACGAAGCCGATCAAGTTCTGGAAATGTTCGGCGATCAGTTTGGTCTGAACATTGTTCACGTGGCGGCGGAAGAGCGCTTCCTGAGCGAACTGGCGGGTGAAGATGAGCCGGAAGCCAAGCGCAAAATTATTGGCCGCGTGTTTGTTGAAGTGTTTGATGAAGAAGCCAGCAAGCAAGCCAATGTGAAATGGCTGGCGCAAGGCACCATCTACCCAGACGTGATCGAATCTGCGGCTTCTGCCACTGGCAAAGCGCACGTGATCAAGTCACACCACAACGTGGGTGGCCTGCCGAAAGAGATGAAGCTGGGTCTGGTTGAGCCGCTGAAAGAGTTGTTCAAAGACGAAGTGCGCAAGATCGGTCTGGAACTGGGTCTGCCGTACAACATGCTGTACCGTCACCCGTTCCCAGGCCCAGGTCTGGGCGTGCGCGTGCTGGGTGAAGTGAAGAAAGAATACTGCGACCTGCTGCGTCGTGCGGATGCGATCTTCATCGAAGAGCTGCACAAAGCCGACCTGTACAACAAGGTCAGTCAGGCATTCACCGTCTTCCTGCCAGTTCGTTCCGTGGGCGTGATGGGCGATGGCCGTAAATACGATTGGGTTGTCGCGCTGCGCGCGGTAGAAACCATCGACTTTATGACCGCGCACTGGGCACACCTACCATACGACTTCCTCGGTCGCGTATCCAACCGCATCATCAACGAAGTCGACGGTATCTCCCGTGTTGTTTACGACGTATCGGGCAAGCCACCAGCGACGATTGAGTGGGAATAAGCCTGCGTCCGGCATTGCCCGGCACCATCTAGCAAGAAATGCCCAGGAGCCCGCGTAATTGCGGGCTTTTCACATTTTGAAGAAGTTCATCGGTATGGTTGTTTCTCACTAAAGACACCCACCACGTTAAGCATAATCAATCTACCTGTTGCGAAATGCTATTAAGCTTAGCGATCTGCTCGCGTGACAATACGAGTTCTGCTGCGGCGAAATTCTCTCGAAGATGCGTCGTAGATGATGTTCCAGCAATGACCAAAATGTTAGGAGATCGCTGTAGTAGCCATGCTAGTGCAACCTGCTTTGGTGTTGCTCCGGCTTCGTCAGCCACTTGCGAAAGGAGAGACGATTGCAGCGGCGAAAACCCGCCCAACGGGAAGAAGGGAACATAGGCCACCCCTTGTGCTGCCAGAGTGTCGATGAATTCATCGTCATCACGCTTGACCAAATTATATTGGTTCTGGACGCACACGATTGTCGTTATCGACTTGGCTTCGGCGAATTGCGTGGGTGAGACATTACTCAATCCAATGTGACGAATCAGGCCTTGCCGCTGAAGTTCAACAAGTGCATCCAATGATTCGGCTATCGGTCGGTCGTCTGGTCCGTATGCGCCACCTAGCCGCAAATTGACAACATCGAGTGTTTCCAAACCGAGGCTTGTGAGGTTTTCATGCACAGCACGCTTGAGCCCATCCGGCGTAAGATCGGGTACCCAAGATGTATCGTCACCACGTACGAAGCCGACTTTGGTAACGATCGTGAGGCGATCAGAATAAGGTGACAACGCTTCATGGATGAGTTGGTTGGATACGCTTGGACCATAGAATTCGGCTGTGTCGATGTGATTGGCTCCCAGAGCTATCACCTCGCGCAGTACTGCCAAAGCAGCGTCCTTGTCGCGTGGTGGACCCCAGACGTGCGTGCCGGGCAATTGCATGGTGCCATAGCCCATTCGCTTCAGGTTCAACGATGTGCCAATAGGGGTAAACGTGCCGCCAAGGTTAGAGGGGTTCATGAAATTATCCTAATGTGCGTTGGTGAGTTTCATTGTGAAAGAATGACGGTTTTGCCACGTGCGTGACCGTAGATCTGGTGATCCCACGCTTCCTCAAAGCGATCGAAGGGAACTGCATGGTCAATGATCACTTTCAAATTTCGGTTAGCGATCGTTGTGACGAGATCGTCTAAGCGAGTGGCGAAGGGCTTGGCGTAAAAGATACTGGCTGTTACCCCGTGTGCCCGTGCCTCTTCCTCGTTGGGCGGCATGACAGTGGAAACAAGACGGCCTCCCGTGCGGAGGACTTTGTAGGATCGGCTTTGGGTCTCGCCGCCTACGAGGTCGAGAACCATATCGACATTTGTTGCTAGGCTAGTGAAGTCCTGCGATCGATAATCAATGACCTCGTCTGCTCCCAGACCTAGAGCAAGAGTAAGGCCACTGCCAGACGCGGTCGCAATGACGTGCGTCCCAGCCATGTGGGCGAACTGAACAGCAAAGCTGCCAACGCCGCCTGCGGCCGCATGAATCAGTACCGTCTCACGAGCTTTCAGCTTGCCACAGGAGAATAGGGCATGCCATGCGGTTATCCCAGCAGTCGGAATCGCGCTGCCCTGCGCGGCTGAAAGGCTTTCGGGCAACTGCACGCATGCGTGGGCGGGTGCAACCGCAAAATCTGCAAGGCCACCTCCTGATCCGGCATCAACCCAGGCAATCACCCTGTCGCCGATGTTCCATTTTGTAACACTCGCACCAACGCGCTCAATCGTCCCTGCGAAATCTGTACCGAGTGTGATGGGCATGGTGATGTCGAAGAACTGGCGGGCGACCCCTGATGCTACGAGTGCATCAAGAGGGTTAAGGGCTGTTGCCTCCACACGCACGAGCACGTCGTTTTGACCGATATCAGGCATGGGGATGTCCTCTCTGCGAGGCGTTTCTGTGAAATTGTGAATGCGTATGGCTCTCATATGCGATTTCCAAAGTTGGGAAAATGAGGTATCGATGATATATTTATGCACCGAGTGCAAATTAAAATATTGCACTTGGTGCAAATATTCAAGCCCCAAATTTGCGAGAGCCCTGCCATGGAATATGAGTTGAAAAACAAAGACGGCGTTCGCGAAAAGAAGCGCCGCGAGATGCACCACCGCATCACTGAAGTAGGCCTGAAGTTGTTTGCAGAGAACGGCTATGAGGCCACGACACTCGATGCGATTGCTGAAGCGTCAGGCATCGCCCGACGAACCTTCTTTCACTACTTCCGCTCTAAGGAAGAAATCATTTTGGCTTGGCAAAATGCGCTACCGGGTGAACTACATGCCCAGATACTGAAGAAGGGTGTGGCTGCATCGCCAATCGCGACTATCCAAGCGGCGCTGGTTACTCAGACGGTAAATATGCGTCCGGATGTCGCGGTATTGATTGGCAGAATTGTGCAGTCGACTGAACAGCTCCAATTGGGTAATCAGGCTAAATTCCTGCGAATGGAGCAAGCCGCCTACGAGGCTCTGTGCGAGCTTTGGCCAGATGTTGCGAGACGATTCGGCCTACGCCTTGCAGCAATGATTGGTGTCGGTGCAATGCGGCTTTCGATCGACGCATGGGTTGCTGAAGGATGTCAGAGGTCACTAGTTGAGCACCTTGAGGCGAATTTTGCTTGTCTTAAATCCGAACTGAGCGCTTGCTGAGTGATAGGATAGCTCAGAGCAAAAAGCCTATTAAACCCGCGTAACTGCGGGTTTTTTTACGTCTTTTTGGGCTCTTGAGCTACTGATATTTTTAGTTATTGTGAGTATGGGGAATAAGCCGAACGCCTGCGGCTCTGGTGATTTCTGTAAGTGTAGTTAGCGTTGGATTACCATTTTCAGACAATGTTCTGTATAGCTGTTGGCGAGACAGTCCCGATTTTTTGGCTATTTCGCCCACTCCGCCACGCGCTTCAACAACACGGCGTAATGCTGTCAGGAATGCAGCGATGCCACCTTCCTCATAAATATCCTCTAGTGCCGTCTGGAGGTATATTTCTGCGTATTCAGGATTTTCTCGTAGTTCTGCAACCATTGCATCATCGTGGCTAATGGCTTTTTCGAATTTAGTTGATTGAGTGATGATTGCCATGATGTTACCTCTTTTGATAATCCCGCCAGTATTGCACCGCTTTATCTAAATCCTTGCTTTGGCTTGATTTATCGCCACCGGTGAAGAGCAAAATCATCTTATCGCCTTCTATCGCGTAATACACTCGATAGCCTGGACCATAATCAACTCTGAGCTCCCAGACACCGTCTCTTTCAAATTTATGGTCGCCGAAATTTCCCTTTTCTGCGCGATCTATTCGGATATCTACTTTTGAAGCAGCGCGAGGATCTTTCTTGCGCAGTTTCTGTATCCATTCAGTGTAAGGGACTTTACCGTCACTGCTTTGGTAACGTTTTACTGTATACAAGATAGCGTCCTCGCAAGTCCTTAGTCCTTTAATATTTGTAACTTAAAAACGACAACCTTGCAAGGATGCCTTCGAGCGTATTGGTACATCAGGCTTTGGAACTAAGTTTTTTATTTACGGATGGAGGAGGTTTCGTGCGTGATAGATAATGAATTTATCTGTTGTAACGGTGTCAAGCCCAACTTAGGGCGCTCAGTCGCCGTTGCCCTGAGAACCCAGGCTGTTGGCAGAAATTATGTTGCTGCGTGGTTCCTTCGGTGTTCATTCCTGTTTTTCGAGCCGTGAGTGACGCGTTCTCGACGCGGCACTCACTTTCACAGCATTCATGCGGCTCACTCGGCGGTCTTGCTCACCTCAGCATAATTTTGATGCTGAGGAAGGAAAAAGGTAAAAGCATTTTATAATTAATAATTCTGGTGTAATAATCGGGGGGCTGGGAGTTTGTATTGATTTATTCTAAAAGGATGGTTATATGGGGCTTCTTGTTACATATAGTAAAGAGATTTTTTCTATATTGGTCGTTTTTCTGACGTGGGGTTTGAATAGTTATTTAAAAGGAAAGGCTAAGCTATCCTTTGGAGATCTTCATGAGTTCACTTTTCTATTAAATGAACCACTGTATGACGAAAGTAATAATCTTGTAAAAGAAAAACAGTTGGTTTTTACACGTTCTCTTTTTTTAGTTAATGATGGTCGTGAAAGTGCAACGGATGTTAGTGTTATTTTTAATTATAAACCTAGGTTTTTGAATATATGGCCTATCCATCATTACGATGAATTCATTGAAAAAGATAATCGATATATAATGGTTTTTAAAAGCTTATCTCCCAAGGACTCTATCAGGATAGAGTTGTTTTCAATAAATGACAATCCTCCTGATGTTCTATTTGTGAGGTCTAAGGAGTGTGTGGCTAATAAAGTTATAATTGTTCCTCAGAGATATGTTAGTCCATTGATTACTAGGTTTTTTATATTTCTATCTCTTATGGGAATAGGTGCGTCTACCTACATTATTATAGTTTTACTACAATGGCTGGTTGGGATGGGATGATTTATTAAAAGGATGGTTTTTTAATTTTAATCGGTTTTTTAAAATCCAATTAAATTGAATGAGATGCCTAGTGGATTTTTAAATTCAGAGTGAAGTAAATATATATTTTTCCCTCTCGGCGTAAAAAATTGCGCTGAGGCGATCGTGGCCGCTGGATGAGCGGCATGGACGCCGCGAAAGTCAGTGCCGCGTCTGACAAAAACGTCGAGACGTTTTTGAACAGCACTTGTGCTGGCCCGAAGGGCGAGCCCCATTTATGGGGCGAGTAAACGCGTCACTGGCGGTCCGAGTAGCGGTCACGAACGCCGAAGGTATAGCGTAGCGACGCAATTAGCGCCAAAAAGCCAGTGGTCAAGGCGCTGCGGCGATTGAGCGCTGTCGGGTGCGTGATGAAATAACAGAGAAATACGGCGGTTAGCACGCACGAAACTTTTGTATCTACTCGCATAAATAGATAGTCAGAATCATAACACTCGTCTAACACCTTAAAGATGTGACTCATCGTCCGTGGCCTTACTCATCACAAAAAGCGATCCTACCCACACGGAAATCAAAAAGGGTTTTTGATAGGTGGAGGAAAATGGAATGAATCACACTGACTGGCACCCGGCGGATATCATCGCGGGATTACGGAAGAAAGGGACGACGCTGGCGGCGGTTTCCAGAGCGGCGGGGTTGGCGTCATCTACGCTGGCGAATGCGCTCACCAGACACTGGCCGAAAGGCGAACGCTTGATTGCCGAAGCGATGGGGAAAAGGCCGGAAGAGATTTGGCCGTCGCGTTATTCAGGCGTGAAATGAGGGCAGGGAGTAGGGTAGAAAAAGGTGAAAGCGCTATTCCTCGATGTAATGCTGTTCACTTAAACATGGATTTAGGGGGAAACACGGTGATGAGGTTCCCGTAGGGATACCTCGCACCGTGGTAGCCCCCGGTATCTCGATCCTTAAACGATCGGCATTACATTCATGGATGGCGCTTTTTCATGTAAACCGTAAATCTTATCGTGCAATGAAATCATGCAAACACGACTTTAACGCTACCCGGTGTGCGGCGTGGCTTCCCTACAACGATCTGTATATCGCGCCCCAGCTTTGTAAGGCATTCCAGCATTTTGGTTTCGCTGATTCCCCTGAATTGGCCACGCAATAGGTTGGATAGCTTTGGTTGGGGCATGCCCAATAGCTTCGCTGCTTCTGCCTGTGTGAGACGGCGGCTTTTGATGATTGAGCTAATCAGGGTAGCAAGCTGCGCTTTAACCAACATACCTTCAGCATGCAAGTTACCAAGGTCGGCGTATACATTACCGCTGCTGACTTCAATATCCTGGCTCATATTATGCTCCTTTTGCATGATTCTCTGCGGTTTTAAGGCGTTCACGAATGGTGTTCATATCGGGTTTCTGTGTTGCAATTCCAGATGACGATTTTTTCTGAAAAGCATGTAGAACGTATACTGCTTCTCCAAATTTGACGGTGTAGACTGCGCGATAAGTATCGCCGATATAATCCTCAACGACTTCTAATACGCCCGCACCACCAAAACCTTTCAGCGGCTTAGCTTGAGTGTGTTTACCACCAGTTTGAGCCAGATGAAGTGCATAACCGAACACATCCTGCACATCTGCAGGTAGCGACTGGAGATCCTTTTTGCTACTGCCAACCCAGTAGAGTGATTTCATTAGCGCGATCCATGCGTTTATATCTATATGGGTATAATTTAGCATAAGAAATGAACGATGCCTAGCTGCGGTAAGATTGAAATGAGAGCAGGGATCAGAGGACATAAATGAGAAAGCGCCAGAGTTTACTGACGCTTTGTTTGTGTAAGCCGTAACGCTATCGCGTGCCCAGTTTAGTCCGGTATCTCGTCATGTTGGTTGGTATAACCGATGTTGGCAAATGCCATCGCCTTAATCATCATCCTCATGATCCAGCGCGAGCTGCTGATTATTCCTCAACAGCGCCCATTTCCTGAACTGGGTCGGCGTCATCTCCATTTGCTGGGAAAAGGCGCGTCGGAAGGCGGTGTCTTCACTGTAGCCACATTCGGCGGCGACCTGCTTGATATGGGTCATCGGGTTTTCAAGCAGTCGACAGGCCATTTCGATCCTGACGCGGGTAATAAAGTTTTTCGGGCTTTCCGCTGTGAGATCTTTGAGCTTGCGGTGAAGCGTTCGGTCACTGAAATTCAGGGCGCTTGCTAATTCTTCCGCGGTAATTGATGGGTTCTCATAGCGGATGAGCTGTTCGGCACGCAGCAGCAAAGGATGTACGGTATTAATGAACCCCTGCGGAGCATAAATACGTTGAGAAAGGGGCTGGCTATCTGCTACTGCGATATCTGCCGCTAATTTTGCGAGCTTATGTCCGCCACTGCGGCGAATAATATGCAGGGCAAGTTCGACCCAGGACAGCGGCCCACCGGTGGTAATGATGCCATCTTGTTCTTCCAGCGCTTTGCCCCACACCGGCTTTGCCTTCGGGTATTTCTGCTTGAACGTGTGGTAGAGCCACCATGTCGTGGTGCAAAACCGCCCATCCAGCAGCCCGGCCTCGGCCAGAATAAATCCCCCCGCACAGGCACCGCCTATCAGTGAGCCCTGTCGATATTGTTCCCTGAGCCACAGCGCGGATTCATTAACGGATGACATCGACATCGGTAATTTATCGGGCCCGAGCATCATTCCTGTTGCCAGCACGACATCCGATTTGCCCACTGCGTCAAACGAACTGTCTACGTGAATCAGCCTGCCCTGAGCATCACGCACGGGCTTGCCGTCTGCACTGACGATGGATGTTTCAAAAGACAGCGGCGAGTCGGTAGATGCGATGCTATCAGGCTGTGTTATGAGCGTCTGATTAACCATCCAGAAGATATCGGAAAGCCCAGATATGGCCGACTGCATACTGCCCGGCAGCGCCAGAATAGAGATGTGCATAGTGATTTTGCCTGCCAGACAACATTTGGCGAATTTTGCATGAACTATGTCAAGTTTGCCACCTTACCGCAAGCATCAACTACGATTAACATTCAACCATTCGCTACCCCTGATGAAACGCATCGGGGGGAAACCGGCAGCCGTATCACCCTTCCAGAGGAAAGCGTATGACGCATCACCGCATTAAATGGCTCGGCCATCTGGCTATCGCGTTAGGTCTGGTGCTGTCTGCCAGCGTTCACAATGTTGCGGAGGCGGCAAAAATTAACAATATCGTCTTGGTCCACGGTGCCTTTACCGATGGCTCCAGCTGGTCTGCCGTCACAGCGCGACTACAGGAAATGGGATACCACGTGACGGCGGTGCAAAACCCGCTAACTTCCTTAGCGGATGACGTTGAAGCGACGGAGCGCGTGCTGCAAAGGCAGCAGGGCGATGTGCTGCTGGTGGGGCATTCATGGGCGGGGGCCGTCGTGACGCAGGCTGGCAATGCTCCTAACGTACGCGGCATCGTCTATTTGTCGGCGCTGGTGCCAGACAGTGGGGAATCCGTCTCTGATTTATTGCAACGCCTGAAAGCGCCGATGGCAGGCATGGCCCCTGATGCCAATGGGTTAATTTGGCTGGATAACCCCGAACAGTACCGTGAGGTGATGGCGGGTGATGTTCCCCTAAAGAAAGCGCAGGCACTGGCTGCGGTGCAACAACCGATTGCGGCAAAAGCCTTTGGCGACCGTGTTCAGCAGGCGGCGTGGAAAAATAAACCGACCTGGTATTTGTTGACGGGGAAGGACAAGGCATTAAATCCATCGATTCAGAAAGACATCGCGAGCCATATCGGCGCAAAAACACAGTCTATTTCGTCCAGCCATATGTCTCTGGTGTCACACCCGGAAGCTGTCGCGGATTTTATTGATAGCGCAGCTAAAGCAGTTAAATAAGTGAGCGTTGAAACTCAATGTAGGAGAAGTCATTGTGAACATTTTACATATAGACTCCAGTATTCTTGAGAGCGGTTCCGTTTCCCGACAGATTTCTGCTGACGTTGTGGAACAGTTAGTCAAACAGCATCCGAATGCCGTCGTTGCTTATCGGGATGTGGTTAAAGATGAAATACGCCACTTAACCGGGCCGATTGCGGCGGGTTTCCGCCAAATAGCGTCTTCTTCAGCGGATGAGGCAACGCTGCGGGAACACCAACTCTCTGAAGCATTGGTGGCGGAATTTCTGGCCAATGACGTTATCGTCATTGGCGCGCCGATGTATAACTTTTCTGTCTCTAGCCAATTGAAATCGTGGCTGGACCGTCTTGCGCAGGCAGGAAAGACCTTTAAATATACGGAAAAAGGCCCAGTAGGTTTATCTGGGGGAAGAACGGTTATTGTGGTTTCCTCCCGTGGTGGTTTTTATACTACGCCGCCTTTTTTAGATATGGATTTTCAGGAACGTTATCTTCAGGGATTTTTCCGGTTTCTTGGTATTACCGATATTCATTTCGTCCGTGCGGAAGGCGCTTCAAAAGGGGATGAAATTAAGCATCGTGAAATCCAAAATGCGCAGTCCTCTATCCATTCTGTGGTTACATCCATAGCGTAAATAAGATATAGCCGTTCAATAATCATTGAGGTAGCAATCATGCTCTATGCCATTACGCTGTATTACACCAGCCCGAAAGATGAACTTGAAAAGAGTATTGACGCCCACAAAAAATGGCTGGCGGATTATATTAAAAAAGGAAATATTATTTTTGCTGGCCCGTTGGAGGATGGAACAGGTGGGTTTATTTTAGCCTACGGGTTAGAACTTTCTGATATGGAAGATATTCTGGCCGACGATCCCTTTGTCAATCTGGGATTAGTCAACACAGAGATAAAGGAAATTGAACCTGGAATTTGTTCGAGCCATTTCTATGCTGAATGGGCAGGGAATGCGAAGGCATTGTAACTAGTCTGTAGATATCCTGATTTATTGTAATTGCGCGAAAACGCCATGCGAACATGGCGCTTTAACATCATCGTGAAATAAACAGAATATCGGGAAATAACTTCCCAGTTTATAGCCCCGCGAATTTAAACGGCGTAGCCGGCTTAAAGTGTTCTGAAGCCTGACCAGAATAAATGGTACTTTGATTTTGTCCCAAATCTAGCTTGGCTGCGTTACCTCCACGCGGAGCAAAATCGATCTTTTTCAGATCAACCCAAAAAATATTGGGGGATACGGCAGACTCAAAAAAGTATTGTAGCGATTTATGATCGACAACGGTACGCCAGCGCGTTGAGGCAATATTTGGCATGCCCGGTAAGGAATAACCATAAGGGACCGACACATTACGTATGATACTAAATGCGGTAGCTAAGTCCGCTTTATCTTTTTCTATTTTACTTTTTTCTGCCACCCCAGGAATGAGTTTATTGGGGGCAACATTTTTCACATAGAATGAGGCGCGAACAAATCGATCGGCGGCGCGGTTCGTTCCCGGCAGCATCACATTGCCACCGATCTGATCCCAATAGGCATTCAGCGCCAACTGCTGATCGAAAGCGGGGGAATTGGTCATTACCTGATAATTTTTATTATGGTGAATAACCTGTTTGCCATCGATATATTCAATAATTGCACTGTCGCCAGACGAATCAGATAACGAGAGGTGCAGCGTGGCCAGCCGATTCTGTCCCGGTACATCTTTGGTAACCAGTATAAATTTTTCCTGTTGTAGCGATTGCACGGCTTCATCGACGGTAGCAAAATTATCCAGCACGTATTGCGCCCACGCGGCAACACTTAATCCCGGTTTTTTCGCTGTCGGCTTGATTTTAGGGTATTCAGACTCAGCCAGCCAGAGCACGTTAGCTGCCAACCCTTTTTCATTTACTCCATCGGTTGTGGAAGCCATTTTTTCGGTGCCATCAAAAGCAGAGGCAATAACGCTGCCGTATTTTGATGTCCACTCCAGAGAATACTGGCCCGCGGCGCCAGAGCGCTTTAATTCTCGTGGGAAAATCCAGAGATTAGTATCGGTATCGTCGGCCCAGTCCATCGAACGGGCGGTAACGGGGTAATCAGGGTTCTGTGGATCCATATAAACGAACCGCGTACAGGCGAGTGAAACCGCTGAACCTAGCGTTAATGCGGCTAATGACAATGCGCATACCGTAGACTTAAGGTGCTTATTATTTCTTATCATTTAATTTCTCCATGTTTATTCTCAGAGGTGAGTCGTTTACTAATCTTACCGATGATTATAGTCAGGGATTTATTTATGGCAGGAAGGTGTTATAAAAATAAATATAACAATGCGTGCTGATTAGTTTATTTCTCATTATTCAATTAGAATGTATTTTTTGATGGTTTGTTTATTTTAGGTTTATTTTCAATAGATCCTCGAATTAAAACGAACGTTGCATAAAACGCTTTGAGACGGTTGTCGTTGTACCCACATAACGTAAAAATAGGTCAATGTTTCACCTGGTGCTTTAACCTAACTACCAACTGGCAGTAAACTGGCGAAATGATTTTTTGAGCGATTTTCACTGTGGGCACTCGCTCACATGCGTATCGATTCCGTTCCATCTTTTTAGTGAGCTATCTGGCCTATGACGTACCTCAAATTTTTGGGGATTGGGTTTATTTGTATGCTGTTGCTGTCTTTTTGGCAAAGCTGGGCGCAATCAACGCGTAACGGCGAAACGTTTAATGGGCAAAGCTGGTGGTCTGCCAAACGTGATTCTTCCGGCTTGGCGCCGAACCCTGTGCAGTTTCGCCAGACTGCCATCGTGCAGGTTTATGCTGCGCCGACGTACGGCTGGCGTGGGCTGGTGGCGGTACACCCGTGGATCATTTTCAAGAAAGCAGGGGAAACCCAATATCGCCGCTATGAGGTCGTGAGCTGGGGGAGCGATAACGTCGTCCGTCTTAACCGTTCGGTGGCCGATGCGTATTGGTACGGTGCGAAACCGAAGCTCTTGGTAGAGCACCGTGGCGACAAGGCGGAAGTGATGATCCCACAGATTGAAGCTGCGATAAAAAGCTATCCGTGGCCGAATACTTACCACGCCTGGCCGGGACCGAACAGTAATACGTTTCTGGCGCACATTGGCCGCGAAGTGCCCGCGCTCAAGCTGGATATGCCCGCTAATGCCATTGGCAAAGATTACCGCCCGATCACGCGCCCAGTGGGGCTGTCGCCATCGGGAAGCGGCGTGCAGATCTCGCTGCTGGGCGTGCTGGGTATAACTATGGGCATTGAAGAGGGAATTGAGGCCAACATTCTGGGGCTGAACATGGGCGTGGATATGAACCCGCCCGCGCTGCGTTTACCCTTTGTTGGCCGCCTAGGCTATGAAAAAACGGGTAGCGAAGAAGGCTAAGGCCCGCGCTTCACTTTTATGTGCCGCATTGCCGCAGATGTGTCAGCAGATTGGCGACTTCAGGTTGCAATGTCGCGCCGGATTTCACGCCCAGCCAGAGCTGGCGTGAGGCCCACTCGTCAGTGAGACTGATGGCGCGTAACCCGGTGCCGAGCACCCCTGGGCGAATGGCCCCTTCCGGCAAGACGCTGATCCCCAGTCCCGCTTCGATCATGCGACAAATGCCGTCAAAGCTGCTGACCTGCACCCGCAGGCGCAGCACTCTCCCCAGCTCATCTGAGGCATCTTTCAGTTGTTTCAGCAACGAGCTGCCGTTGTTGAGGCCGACATAGTCGTAGCCCAGCGTGTCGTTAAAGCTGACTTCTGGCCTTGCGGAAAGCGGGTGCTGTGGCGGAACGAGTACGACAAGCTTGTCCTGACGATAAGGAATCTTTTCGACCCCCTGCGAGCCGACATTGTCAGCGAAGATGCCGATATCGGCTTCTCCCATCGCGAGCGCCGTCACCACGGTCTTACTGAGCTTTTCCTCCAGGTTAATACGAATGAGCGGACGGGCCAGAAGGAATGACGCCAGATCCTGCGGAAGAAACTGAATAATCGCGGAGGTGTTCGCCCACATGTGTACGTGGCCGCGCACGCCAACGGCGTAGTCGTTCATTTCACTCGCCATGCGCTCCACGTTGCTCAACACATTGCGCGCGTGATTCACCAACTCCTTTCCTGCCGGGGTTAACGTCAGGCCGCGCGGCATTCTAATAAACAGCGCACAGTCCACGGTGGGCTCCAGTTCGGCGATACGCTTGCTCAGGGCTGAAAGCGTAATGTGGAACTTTTCTGCGGCTTTGGTCAGGCTACCGGTTTGGGCAACCTGCAAAAAGATGCGGAGCGACTGGAGGTCAAAGTGCGTCGGGTTAATCATGGCGTATCGAGAGTCCTCAGCAGAGCTGGAAAACAGCACAAGCGCTGGCAGTTTGATTCCGCGCAGCATGTTGGCACATGTCTTATGTCAGGCTGTAATTTAGCACAGCGGATGGTTTTCCTGACAGGAAAGGGTCATTGAGTATTCAGGGATTATCAAAAGACCGCGTTACTCCTAGGATGTGAGAAATATCGTTCAGGATAGGACTTATCAATGTCACTTATCGATCATGTCGATCACCTTGTATTGACCTGCGTTGATTTTGCGGCGACCCGACATTTTTATGTTGATGTGTTGCAAATGCGGGAGGAAACGTTTGCAAATGGGCGCGTTGCTTTTCATTTTGGTCATCAAAAAATCAATGTGCACCTGCGCGGTGCCGAACATGAACCGAAAGCGCATCTGCCCGTTCCGGGATCGCTCGACCTGTGCTTTATTGCGTCGGTGCCGCTGGAACAGGTTATGGATCATCTGGCGCGCTGCCGCTGGCCAATTAGCGAAGGACCGGTGATGCGAACCGGTGCAACGCAGCCAATCCGTTCTCTCTATCTGCGCGATCCCGATCTGAATTTGATCGAAATCGCGGAATATTTACCCTAAAGCCATTGTCTGTCTAACGGCCTGAAACGCGGTTCTCCAGATAGTCTTGTGATATATAGGTCATGCATTTTTTATGTTTAGCTTAATGATGTTCAGCGATATGTTGTTGTGTTTGCTTTTGGGGATTGGACTGGGATTTTGTGGAGGAATGCTGGGAATTGGCGGTGGGCTGATCGCGATTCCGATTCTGGGCGTGCTCTTCGGGATGGATCAACATATGGCACAGGGAACCGCGCTGGTGATGATTACGCCTAACGTGCTGATTGGTTTTCTACGCTATCGCCAGCGTAACCGCATTGATACGCGGGTGGCGCTGACCATGTGTGCTTTCGCGACGGGGTCTGCTTACCTTGCGGCTCACATCGCTTCATCGATTGATGTTCACAATCTCCAGCGCGCCTTTGCCACTTTCCTGCTGGTGTTGGCGGCGTTCTATATGTGGCAGTGGTATAACAAGAAGCGCAGCCAAACGTCGGAAGTTGTGCTGTCGACCAAATACCTGCCGCTGCTTGGGGTAGCGAGCGGGTTTATGTCCGGTATTTTTACCGTCGGCGGCGGTCTGGTTGTGGTGCCAGTGCTGGTTACGCTGTTTGCCTTTGCGCAAACGCAGGCGCAGGGCATGGCGTTGATACTTGTTGTGCCGGGCGCACTGGCGGCGCTGCTATCCTACTCGCAGGCGGGTAACGTTGACTGGGGTATTGGTTTACCGCTGGCGTTGGGCGGGATCTTTAGTGTTTCCTGGGGCGTGGCTTTAGCACACAAGCTGCCAGTTGTTTACCTGCGTGGGGCGTTTTGTCTGATGCTGATCGGCGTGGGAATCACTATGCTGGTGCTGAAATAACTGGGTGGTACGTCCTACTTATCGCTTTTAATTCCTACCTATTCAGCCTAAAGTTTTCAGCGCTTTCTCCGTTGATAGGTAGGAAGTGATGCGGTTAGCGTGAATGATTTCTCCGTTTCCTGACCGCTGCTGGAGCGGCCCGAGTGAAGCAGGGTCGCATCCTCTCTGAAGCCCAATCTGAATAAGGCGTGATGTATGAGTCTCGTGAGCTATCTAGGAAAGCAAACTCTCGGTGTACTGGCGGGTTATAAGCAGGGTGGCATGGTCATCCATATTTGCGGCGTCTATCCCAATGCGGATAACAGTCTGCGCGTTTTTTTCCCACACGGGCATGAGTTTGCCGTTGGCGATCTGGCAACTATCCACCTTGATAATCGCTCCGGGGTTGATGAATTTGATGCCAATATTCAGGTTTATCGTGCCTCTTACAAAGGGCGAGTGATCGCCAGCGATGGCGATTGGGTCGTACTGGAACCGAGAGAGTGCCAGCTCCTGCACGGTTTCACGCCTGTGCTGGATATCCGCGAACCGGGCTATCAGTTTCCACAAGACGACCGCCCGTCGATGCCGGTGCCCTTGACGCCAATGGTTGATTTTCCACCGACGGAAAAGCAGGATTTCTCCAATAAGGTCGGTGTATTAATTACTATGGCCGCCGAACAGCCGCATACTACGGTGCTGGCATTCCTGTCGTCCGTGGATAACGATATCTTCCTGATTACGTTCCCTGAGACCTTTAAATCTCAGTTGCTCAAACGTAATCCGCACTGCTTTTTTGCGATGGATGAACGCAGCCATTATACCTTCGAGCGGGCCATTGAATGGAACTACACCATTATTGAAGGGGAAGCGTTTATTATCGCGCGTGACAATCCGCTTTATGAAAAAGTACGCCATGAATTCGTCACTAAAAACCCGTGGGAAATTGCCTTTTTTACGCGTCCTGACGTCGAGGTTTACCATATTAAAAGTAAGCAGCTCGTGTGTCCCGGTAATACACAAACGCTTAGCTAAGCTATAAAGAAAACAGACGGGATAGCGCTGTGCTATCTCGTTTTATATTAATCAATCGCGGCTTACCGTGGCAGATCGATCACCATACGGTCTGTGATTTTCCCGTCTTTCATTTCAGCGAAAATGGCGTTGATGTCTTTCAGCGGACGGCGCGTCCATGCGGCCGTGTTATGGGGATAAGAGGGGCGGGCTACAGGTTTTTTTCTTTCGGTTCCAGAGCCCATTCAACCTTGCCTTTACCTGTGCTTTTGGCCTGGTAAAGTGCAACATCCACGCGCTTCATAAAGTGTTCAGTGGGTTCCTGAGGCTGTTTCTTACCCGCTCCAATGCTGACAGAAAGATGATGCATATTTTTAATGATGATTTTGTTCGCATTTTTTAGTACTTCTCTTGCCAGCTTCTCTGCCCGAGCCTGTGTCCCGGCATACAGAATAATCGCGAATTCTTCGCCACCGATTCGGGTTGCGACAACTTCACTATTATCGAAACGGGAAAGAATATGGCCGAATTTACTTAATATTTCATCGCCTTTCGTATGACCATATTTGTCATTGATGACTTTGAAATTATCGATGTCGATAATAAATAAATAGGGTGTTTTTGCTTCGAGTTTTTTTAATTCGTTAATAAAAAACCGACGATTAGGAAGCTGGGTGAGTTCATCGCTAAATGACTGTATCCTGGCTTCAACATACTTATTGTTGATTTGCTGTATCAGGTTATAAACACCAAATCCGACGCCAAACATACCAATAATTTTCAGTAAATCCTCAACGTAGTATCCAATAAATTTAGTCTGATAAACAAACTCATCCATAAAATCAAACGTGGCGGAGCATATCCATACGTGTAGCCCGAGGCGAATGGATAAGGCCGAAGTGTGATTAAGTGATATTTTACTGGTACACGATAAGATAAAAAAAAGAAAAATCAGTGCGATCGCATCGGTATAAAACCCAGGATTGTTGTGCAACTGCTCCTGAAAATCTCGATGCTTTAAGAACAGGACATTAAATATAACGATCAGCGTTGACGATAATAGGGCGAGCCTTACCGGGTAAGACGTTTTCTTATTTTTATCAATGAAATCATGATCATATTGTTTAAAAGGCATCGCTCACCTCCTCTTGTATCACCTTTTAATCCTATCATGAAATAGATTGAATAGATTCAGTATTATGTTAACCGCAGGTGTACTCCAGAGGATGGTGTAGGGCGGACTGATTCTGCAAAAGCAGACGCCTGATTGCTCAGGCGTCTTGACCGATTAAAAATCGGCTTTCAGTACCACGCGGTAGCGGGCTTTGCCGTCACGTACGTGCTGGATGGCATCATTGATTTTCGACATCGGGAACAGCTCCGTCTGCGGCTTCACGTTGGCACGCGCGGCGAGCTTCATCAGAGAACGCAGCTCATGCGGTGAGCCGGTAGAAGAACCGGAAACGCTGCGGTCACCCGCGATAAGCGTGAAAGCTGGAACGCTGAATGGCTTCATCACCGCGCCGACGGTATGGAACTTCCCGTTATAGGCGAGCGCATTGAAGTAGGGCTGCCATTCCAGATCGACGCTCACGGTGTTGATGATCAGATCGAACTGGCCTGCCAGTGCGGTCAGCGCCTGCGGATCGCGGCTGTTGACGACCTTATCGGCACCCATCGCCAGCACTTCCTGCTCTTTGGCTGGGTTCGAACTGAATGCTGTGACTTCACAGCCCATCGCGTGCAGGAGCTTAATTGCGATATGTCCCAGACCACCGATACCGATCACGCCGACGCGGCTGGTTGCGGTGACATGGTGCATTAACAGTGGTTTGAACACGGTGATGCCGCCGCACAGCAACGGACCCGCAGATTCGATATCAATGGAATCAGGAAGCGGGATAGCCCACTGCCAGTTCGCGCGAATCTTATCGGCAAAACCGCCTTTATTCAGGATGGTCGGCACGCTGCCTTGCTGGCAGTTAGTTTGACTGCCGCTGATACAGGCATCGCAGTGCCCACAGCTGCGAGCCGTCCAGCCAATGCCGACGCGCTGACCAATCTTTAATCCTTTGCTTTTCGCCGCGTCACCTAGCGCATGTACACGGCCAATCACTTCATGCCCGGCAACCAGCGGATAGCTCGACATGCCCCATTCGTTATCGATCATTGATAGATCGGAATGGCACACGCCGCAGTAATCAACTACGACTTCGACGTCTTCCGCTTGCAGTTCACCCGCATCAAACTCATACAACTCCAGCGCTGCGCCTGCTTCCGGTGCGGCATAACTCTTTATCATCGTCATCACAATTTCCTCAGTATGGGTTTGATTAACCAGTCTAAAGGGTTATGGCGTTTTTCTCTATGTCACAACGTGCCAGTGGTTTTTCATTTTGTGTCGGAGGGCGATGGCTTGCTTTACTGGCGTCACTTACTTATTCTGCAAAGCGTAGTACATGACTCGGGGTGCCCTTCTTTGTGAAGGCTGAGAAATACCCGTACCACCTGATCTGGATAATGCCAGCGTAGGGAAGTCACGGTATGCCCCACCGGTTGCCGCCTTCTTCCACGCCGGTTGGGAGATTTATGAACACGCGACCCGCCGACTTTTCTGCCGCTCAGGCAGCAACATCACTAACCCAATTCCGTTCTGCCTCGCCGCTGGTGCACTGTTTGACCAACGATGTGGTGCAATCTTTTACCGCTAATGTGCTGCTGGCGCTGAATGCGTCGCCAGCAATGGTGGTCGATCCCGAAGAAGCCGCGCAGTTCAGCGTGGTGGCCGATGCGCTGCTGATTAATGTCGGGACGCTGGAACGTACGCGCGCTGAGGCGATGCGGGCGGCGGTAAACAGTGCACATCAGGCGGGTACGCCGTGGGTGCTCGATCCGGTTGCCGTAGGTGGTTTGACCTTTCGGAGTGAATTCTGTCGTGAACTGCTGGCGTGGAAACCGGCAGCAATTCGCGGCAATGCGTCTGAAATTATGGCGCTGGCGGGCTTAGCCGCACAGGGGCGTGGCGTGGATAGCGCTAATGATTCGCTGGCGGCGCTCCCTGCCGCCCGCGAGCTGGCTCGGCAAGTGGGGACGATTGTTGCGGTGACCGGCGTGGTGGATTATGTCACGGACGGTGAGCGAGATATCGCGGTAACCGTCGGCGATAGCATGATGACGCGGGTGGTTGGCACGGGCTGTGCGCTGTCGGCGGTCGTCGCGGGTTTCTGTTCCTTAGAGGGGGATTGCTTATCCCATGTAGCGGCGGCGTGCTATGTCATGGCGTTAGCGGGGCAGCAGGCAGCTTCGGCGTCGCAAGGTACGGGGAGTTTTATTCCCAACTTTCTCGATCGGCTTTATACCCTGCGCGCGGAGGATCTGGCATGAAGCGTATCAATGCGTTGACGATTGCAGGCACCGATCCGAGCGGCGGGGCGGGTATTCAGGCGGATTTAAAAGCCTTTTCCGCGCTGGGCGCTTACGGCACGTCGGTCATTACCGCGCTGGTGGCGCAAAATACGCGCGGCGTGCAGTCCGTCTACCGGATTGAACCAGATTTTGTCGCGGCGCAGCTGGATTCCGTACTGAGCGATGTGCGTATCGACAGCGCCAAGATTGGCATGCTGGCGCAGACCGATATTGTTGAAACCGTTGCCGAGCGCCTGCGTCATTACACCGTGCCTTTCGTGGTGCTGGACACCGTGATGCTGGCGAAAAGTGGCGATCCGCTACTGGCTTCCGAGGCGGTGGAGTCGATCCGTCGTGAGCTGTTGCCGCTGGTTTCCCTGATTACGCCGAACCTGCCGGAGGCCGCCGCGTTGCTGAATACATCACCCGCCACCAACGAGCGGGAAATGCGTGAGCAGGGGGAGGCGCTGCTGGCGATGGGCTGTCAGGCGGTGCTGATGAAAGGCGGTCACCTCAGTGAAGCGGAAAGCCCGGACTGGCTGTTCAGCCGGCAGGCCGAACCACTGCGCTTTAGTTCCCCGCGCGTGAATACACGCCATACACACGGCACCGGCTGCACGCTGTCTGCCGCGCTGGCGGCGCTGCGGCCGCGTCACGATAGCTGGGGCGAGACGGTCAAGGTAGCGAAGGACTATTTACAGCAGGCGTTACAGCAGGCCGACACGCTAGAGGTCGGGCACGGAATCGGCCCTGTTCATCATTTCCACCGCTGGTGGTAAAACGCACAGGTAACCTGAAGTATGACGGGCATAAGTAAATTGACTTGTACTTTGCGTGACATATTTGCCAGTAATTTCAAACTAAATTAAGCGTATTTTGGCGTGACAGTGCGGGGGCATCCGGTTACTTTGCTGTGAAATCTTGGCGTTAATGTGAAATAGGATGTGGGGATAACATATGGCAGGTTCTGCTCGCAGTGCGATGGCTGCCAAGGCGCTTCAGACGATACTCAATATCGGCCTGTTGGTGCTGGCAATTATTCTGGTGATTTTTTTGGTCAAGGAAACGTTTCATCTGGCGAAAGTGCTGCTGATCTCCAACGAGAAAGATTCCTCCTATCAGTTGATAGAAGGCATTGTGATCTATTTCCTTTATTTTGAGTTCATTGCGCTGATCGTGAAGTATTTCCAGTCCGGCTATCACTTCCCGCTGCGCTATTTTATCTACATCGGCATTACGGCCATCATTCGCCTGATTATTGTCGATCACAAAAGCCCATCGGATACGCTGATTTATTCCGCGGCGATTCTGCTGCTGGTGGTAACGCTGTATCTGGCAAACAGTAATCGCCTGAAGCGGGAATAGTTGAAACAGGAATAATCGAAACGCGCCGCTATTCCAGCAGCGAGCACTGGGGCGGCAGCCGGCAGTGAATCGCTGCTGGAAGCACCTCGATATGGAAACGTTTGGCGGTGAGCGGCTCGCCGTCCAGATTAAACGTCATGTCATCCGGGGCGGTGATCTCCAGCCAGGGCAGTGTAGCGGAAATCATGTTCTGGTTTTCGCTGCCGGTAAACCAGGCTTGAAGCATATTCGGCAGCAGCTCTGTTGCCGACAGCACGCTCAGCTCCAGCAGCCCATCGTTGATTAGCGCTTCCGGGCAAAGCTGCTGCCCGCCGCCAGCCTGACGGCCATTACCCACCGCGACAACCAGCGTATCCCCCGACCAGTGAAAATCCGGCCCGCGAATCTCACAGCGCTCGGCTTGCAGCATATCCATGCGAAAGAGCGCGTGCAGCACGTATGAGGCACTCCCGAGTGCGGCCTTCATCTTGGCCGGTGTCTCGGTGGTGATGCGCGTGGCAAATCCGCCCGTCGCCATGTTGATGAAGTAATGGCTGTCGTTCACCTTGGCGATATCAATCGCGGTGGCGCGGCCTTTGATCGCCAGCGTCAACGCGTTGTGCATTTCCATCGGAATCTGACAGCTGGTGGCGAAATCGTTGGCTGTACCCAGCGGCACAATCCCCAGACATGGGCGAACCGCTTCCGGCTGTACCGCTAATGCGGCGGCAACTTCATTGACGGTACCGTCTCCGCCAGCGGCGATCACGTTATCCGCGCTGAGCTGAATCGCCTCTTCCACATAGCGTTTGGCATCGCCGTATTCCCAGGTCACGCGGACATGCAGCGTATAGCCGTCCTTGCGTAGCTCACCAATGGCCTCGCGAAGTTCTTCATTACCCGCGCTTTTCCCATTCAGAATCAGCAGCGTCACCGGATTTTTTTCCATGGCCTATTTCTCCTAAGCAGGATAGTGGAATTAATAATAGTCACTAAATCGGTAGGTAGAAATCAGAAGAGTCAGGGAATGTTTGCGGTAGGGAAATAGGGGGGCGTGAGAAAAAGAAAAGCCAGCTCAAGGGAGATTGAGCTGGCCAAGGAGGTGGTTCCTAGTAGTATCACTACGCTTATTTTTCGTTCTATGTTTTCTCAGCGATGCAATACTAACCACAAGACCAGCTAATTGATGTGATCTGTTTCTAATATTCGTTAAAAAAAACCTGAGCTTTGTAACGATACCTTCGGACGGCTGACGTACTGATTCGCGGTTGGGGAAGGTCGATAAGGGGGGAGCATACTGCAAGGAAGGATTGCCTTGTGGGAGGCATTGCCGGATGTACGCGACATCCGGCGTTATTACCGGTTTATTCCGCGTTAGGATTGCGCGTGGTGGTGCCCGGCAGATTGCGCAGCAGTAGCGCGTAATCCAGCGAGACATCGTCCGGCACGGGCAGATAGACGATATGGCCGTTACCCGGTGCCACATCGGTCGGCTGTCCTTTGGTATTCTGCATAGATTCGATGGTGAATTGAATATTGCCGTTTGGCGTCATCATCTCCACGCTGTCGCCGCAGGAAAATTTGTTCTTCACATTGACTTCCGCCAGCCCATCGCGACGCACGCCGGTGAATTCACCGACAAACTGCTGACGATCGGAAACGGAGTAGCCGTATTCGTAATTCTGGTAATCTTCATGTACGTGGCGACGCAGGAAGCCTTCGGTGTAGCCACGGTGCGCCAAGCCTTCCAGCGTTTCCAGCAGCGTCGGATCGAACGGTTTCCCTGCGACAGCGTCGTCAATGGCGCGGCGATACACCTGTGCGGTACGGGCGCAATAATAGAATGACTTGGTGCGGCCTTCGATTTTCAGCGAATGAACCTGCATTTGCGTCAGGCGTTCAACGTGCTGAATGGCACGCAGATCGCGGGAGTTCATGATGTAAGTGCCGTGCTCGTCTTCAAATGCGCTCATGTACTCGCCGGGGCGCAGGTTTTCTTCCAGCATAAAGACTTTGTCGGTCGGTTCGCCGATGCCCAGCGCAGGCTCAACGTTTTTCACCGCGATAGGTTCGTGCTGATGAACGATATTCCCGATGTCATCCTCTTTGCCTTCCTGAACCTTATATTCCCAGCGGCAGGCGTTGGTGCAGGTGCCCTGATTCGGATCGCGCTTGTTGATGTAGCCGGACAGCAGGCAGCGACCGGAATAGGCCATGCACAATGCGCCGTGAACGAAGATTTCCAGTTCCATATCCGGGACGTTCTGGCGGATTTCTGCAATCTCTTCCAGCGACAGTTCGCGGGACAGAATCACGCGCGTCAGCCCCATCTGCTGCCAGAATTTCACTGTCGCCCAGTTGACCGCGTTGGCCTGAACGGAAAGGTGAACATCCATCTGCGGGAAGTTTTCGCGCACCAGCATAATCAGGCCCGGATCGGACATGATCAACGCATCCGGCCCCATTTCGATCACGGGTTGCAGGTCACGCAGGAAGGTTTTCAGTTTGGCATTGTGCGGCGCGATGTTAACGACCACATAAAATTTCTTGCCCAGCTCATGCGCTTCGTTAATGGCTTGCGCCAGCGTCTGATGGTTGAATTCGTTATTGCGCACGCGCAGGCTGTAGCGAGGTTGACCGGCATAAATCGCGTCCGCGCCATAGGCAAAGGCGTAGCGCATATTTTTCAGCGTACCGGCCGGAGAAAGCAGTTCCGGTTTAAACATGGTATCTCTCGATTCTGATCACAAGTCAGGCTGCTCCACGGCGGGAGCAGTAAAGGCGGAGGATTCTAGCGCTAATAGGGGTAAATTGCAGTAGACGACACACGAAAAGTGGGGCCTTTGTTTGACGTAAATCAATTTTTTTGACCTAAATAAAGAATGGCCTGCCATTAATGGAACAGGCCAGATAAGGCTGTATTAACGCGTGGCGATACGGGATTTTCCGAACGTTTCGCGGTTGTGGAGCTGATATAAATCGACCTGTGGGCCAACCGGCACAATCTGCGTCGGGTTCAGCCAGGCAATACCGTAATAGCCCGCTTTGATGTGCTCGATATTGACCGTTTCTGCGACGCCCGGCCACTGGTACAGTTCACGCAGGTAGTTCGACAGGTTCGGGTAGTCGGCAATGCGCCTCAGATTACATTTGAACGCGCCGTGGTAGGCCACGTCAAAACGCACCAGCGTCACAAACAGACGCCAGTCGGCCTCGGTCAGCGTGTCGCCGATGATATAACGATGGCTACCCAGATGATCGTCCAGTTCGTCCAGCGTGGCGAAGAGCGTGGTGACGGCATCGTTATAGTGTTCCTGCGTTTTGGCGAACCCGGTCTTATACACGCCGTTGTTGACGTTGTGGTAAACAGTTTCGTTCCAGCGGTCGATCTCGCTACGCAGCTCTGACGGGTAGAAATCAAGGTGATTGCCGGTCAGGTCGTTAAATTCGCTGTTCAACATACGGATGATATCCGCCGATTCGTTGTTCACGATGCGGCCTTCTACCCGATCCCACAGCACAGGGACTGATACCTTTCCGGTGTAGTCGGGCACGCTGGCGGTGTACAACTGGTGCAGATAGTTTATCTCCCCCACATGCTCGCCGGCATCCTGTGGTGTGGCAAATTCCCAGCCGTTATCGGCGATACGCGGGTTGGCAACGGAGAGGGAAATAATGTTCTCCAGGCCTTTCAGCTTGCGGAAAATCAGCGTGCGCGATGCCCACGGGCAGAGGTAGGAGACAAAAAGCTGGTAACGCCCGGCCTCTGGCACCAGCTCGGTTTGCCGAAATTTGGTTTCTTCGCGGTGGAACGCCCCGTTTTTGATCTCTTCCGCCGCGACATCGCCGTTAACCCATTTGCCATTCACTAAGCCTGACATACACTTTTCCCCTTATCCGTACTGTTGCAGGTTACCCCTGTCCCGCACTGTGTGCGAGGTGATACCCGTTATTATTGTAGGCTTAAAAGAGTAACAGCCTTGGAAAAAGAGAAAATGACAAAATTTTCATTAAGTCAGACAGTATTTTTGACCAGCATAGGAAGGGGGTCGCTAACGCTTAGCCGCCAGCAGGCCGTATAGCGCAGAGTCGGACACCTCGCCGTCCACGATCCACCGCTGCTTTAACAGCCCTTCCTGCGTGAATCCCAGCCGTTCCAGCGAGCGGGCTGAGGCCACATTGCGGGGATCGATTTCGGCTTCCAGTCGGCTTAGGCCCGCCGTTTCAAAGGCAAAATCCCGCAGCGCAGAGAGCGCCTCTGCCATATAACCTTTGCCTTGCGCACTCGCTGCCAGACAGTAGCCGATTTCGGCGCGTTTAGACTCAATCTCAAGGTTGAACAGCACGCAGGTGCCGATCAGCTCGCCGCTCTCTTTGACTTCCAGACCCAGCTTCATGTATTGACCGGCACACAGCGCGCTCCAGTGTTCGTCAATCGCGTCGTGCGCCTGCTCGATGTGTTGCCAGGGCGGGTGGTTCCAGAAACGCATCACAACCGGGTCGGACATAAAGGCGAACAGCGCAGGTGCATCATCACGATAGAGCGGACGTAGCAGCAGGCGAGGCGTCTTGATTCGGGTGGTTTCGGAAAATAGCGCAGTCATTAGCGTGAAAGCCTCTTCTTCGTGTGGAATGATTCATGTGGAACGGAAGACGGTTACTCTGACAGATGGCCAGCTTGCAGCGCCGCAATATCGCCAGCCGCGAGGGCTTCCAGATGACGCGTGATTTTTTCTATCGGCCAGTCCCACCAGCGCAGCGTTTCCAGTGCATCGATGACGTCCGGCGCAAAACGGGATTTAAGGATTTGGGCCGGATTGCCGCCAACGACCGTATAAGCGGGCACATCGGCGGTGACCACGGCGCGTGACGCAATGATGGCGCCATTTCCAATGCGGATGCCGGGCATGATCAGCGCGTCATAGCCAATCCAGACATCATTGCCGATGAGGGTATCACCTTTGTAAGGCAGATCGCCGGGCTTGGGCGTCACTTTCTCCCAGCCGTTGCCAAAAATCTGAAACGGGTAGGTAGACAAGCCGGAAAGCCGATGATTGGCCCCGTTCATGATAAATTTTGCGCCACGCGCGATAGCACAAAACTTACCGATGATTAATTTATCGCCGAGAAACGGATAGTGGTAGAGCACATTTTGCTCGAAATTTTCCGCACCATCGGGATCGTCATAATAGGTGTAGTCGCCAATTTCAATATTCGGGTTGGTGACAACATTCTTGATGAAACACACTTGGGGGAAACCGGCCATGGGGTAGCGGTTATCAGGGTCTGGTCCGTTCAACATGGTCTCCATAACATCATAAGGCGGTTGGTGTTATACCTCATTACAGGGCGCGGCTTCCCAGCGATAGCCGATGCCGTATACCGTGCGGATAAATGAGGTCTCTTCGTCCAGCTGTTCCAGCTTGCGACGCAGGTTTTTGATGTGGCTATCGATGGTGCGGTCGGTCACGACGCGATAATCGTCGTAGAGCTTATCCAGCAGCGCCTCGCGAGAAAACACCTTGCCCGGCTCGGTGGAGAGCGTCTTGAGCAGGCGAAACTCTGCTGGTGTGAGGTCGAGATTCTGCCCCAGATAGCTGGCCTGAAAACCGCTTTTATCAATCAACAGGGCCGTTTCGGTTTTCTCTGCGGCTTTCAGCCCGTCATTTTGCCAGCCGCAGCGGCGCAGCAGCGTTCTGACGCGCACGACCACTTCGCGCGGACTGAAGGGTTTGCAAATGTAGTCGTCGGCACCAATTTCCAGACCCAGCAGGCGATCGATCTCTTCGATGCGGGCGGTGACCATGATAATCGGCACGTTGGAGAACTGGCGGATGGTGCGACAGAGCGTCAGGCCGTCGCAGCCCGGCAGCATTAAATCCAGCAAAATGAGGGAAGGAGAATGCTGCCGCACCCACTCGACGACATCGTTGCCGTTGGGCAGCCAGTGCGTGGCATAGTCCGCTGCCTGAAGGTAATCCACCAGCAGTTGCCCCAATTTGGGCTCATCTTCGACGATTAGAATCGGTGATGCCATAGCGAAATCGGGTGCGGTTGTCATAGCTCTGCTTATTTTTGGTGTCGTGAGTGGCGCTTAATCCAGGAGGTGAGATGGAAGCTCAATAGTAATCATCACTCCCCCTAACGGCGAATGTTCAGCATACAGCCGTCCGCTATGTGCCTCAACGATATTATTGCAGATAGCCAGCCCCAGCCCAGAGCCGCCGCTGGCGCGGTTGCGCGAACTTTCTGCACGGTAAAAACGCTCGAAAATCAGCGTGAGCTGCTCGTCGGTCACGCCGGGGGCGCTGTCCTGCCAGATAATCGCCCAGCGTTTATGCTGCTGAACCACCGTAATGGTCAACTGCCCCTGCTCATCCGTGTAGCGCAGGCTGTTTTCCAGCAGGTTATTAAATAGCTGGCTGAGCCGGTCTGGGTCACCAAAGACGCTAGCCTGAGTCGGTAAAGTGGTGGTGAGCGTAATCTGCTTTTTCTGGAAACGCTCATGAAACGCGGCGATAGCAATATGCAGAATTTGCACCACGTCCACTGCCGTTTTGCGGTAGGCCAGCGCCCCGCGATCGGACAGGGTGAGCTGATGCAGATCGTCCACCAGTTTGGTCAGCGTCGCGACTTCAGACTGGAGCGAATGCAGAGAATTCGAGTCGGGTTTACGTACGCCATCCTGCAAGGCTTCCAGTTCGCCACGCAGCACCGCCAGCGGCGTTCTCAACTCGTGAGAGACATCGGCTATAAACGCGCGACGGGACTGCTCATTTTTTTCCAGCGTGATGGCAAGCTGGTTGAAATCCTGTGCCAGCCTGCCCAGTTCGTCGTGCGAGCTTGCCGTCACCCGCGTACTGAAATCCCCCGATGCCAAACTGTGCACGCCGTTGACCAGTCGCTTGACGGGCGCGAGCAGGCCACGTGCGGTGAGCCAGGTGGCGATAATCGCGAGCAGTGTCGAGAGTGCGACAATCAGCCAACTGGTGCGCTGTTGCTGTTGATCGAAACTGATATCGGCGTTGCGGGTCAGGCGTTCAACGGGCGAGGCGACAATCCAGCCGACCGTTTGGTTTTGCACCTCAATCGGCTGCCAGGTGCCTTCATTGGGAATCGGCGCAGGAGAACCGAACAGCTTGCGCTTACCGGTATCCAGCACCCAAAGGCGGACTCGCCATCCTTGCATGCTGTTGTCGGTATCGTTGTTCTGATCCATCGAGTGCAGCATCTTGAACACCATGCGCTCATTGTTACGCAGGAATGACCAATTGCCGTGCTGCTGATATTGCTCCGCCAGTGCATCGCGCAGTTGCGTGACCCGTTGTTCGTTGCCGCGCTTAATGTAGTCGATAAAGCCGCGCTCGAAGCTGGCGCGCACACCCCAGTGCATGGTAATCAGCACCAGCATGCAGGTGGCGAAAATCGCGAGAAACAGTTTAGCGGTGATTCCGAATTTCATGACGACCTCACGATTTACGCGGCAGCGTTGACTGCTTGACGCTGTCCATTGGCACGCGATTAAAAATCAACACCGGCAGGGCGATGATAACGATCATGCTGAGATAGGTGTAAATAAACACTGTATGTGTTTCCGCGCCTCCCGCCGCCATGTGCGGCTGAGAAAACATCCCCAGCAAAATGCCTGCGATGCTGACGCCGAGGCTGGTGGACAGCTGCATGGTCATCGACAGCAGGCTATTGCCGCCGCTGGCGAGCGTATCCGGCAGATCCTTCAACGTCAGCGTGTTCATGGTGGAGAAGCGAACGGCGTTCACCGTGCCGAGGAAGAACAGCACAATCGGGATCATCCAGATCCATTTCATTAGCGCAACCAGTGCAAACAGCGCCGTGATCAGCGCCAGCAACAGCGTGGAGGTAATCAGCACGCGGCGGTAGCCGAATCGGTTGACGACCTGCACCACGATCCGCTTCATTCCCATGCTGCCTAGCACCATTGGCACCATCATCAGCCCGGCGTGGAACGGAGAAAACCCCATTCCCAACTGTAAAAACAGCGGCGTCATAAACGGCAACATGCCGCTGCCGATGCGGGCCAATAGCCCGCCTGTCAGGCCGATAGAAAAGGTGGATGTGTCGAACAGATGCAGGTTAAACAGCGCCCGTTTGTTGTGACGGGCGTGCAGCCAATAGCTCAATAGTGCGATCAGCCCGACGGCGATCAGGGCGAAAATGGCAATCGGCGGAATCCCCAGACTGCGGTTGCCGTCCAGCGCCAATGTTAGTGTGGCCATGCCGACGGCAAGCCAGAGGAAGCCGCTGATATCGAAGCGTTGGGTGCGCATGGTGTAATTGGGCATCAGGAACCAGGTTGCCAGCGCGCCGATAATGCCGACTGGCAGGTTGATGAGGAAAATCCAGTGCCAACTGGCATATTCCACCAGAAAGCCGCCGAGCGCGGGCCCCATTAATGGGCCAATCTGGCCGGGTAGCGTCACGAATGTCATTGCCGCCATATACTGATCGCGTGGGACGATCTTCATCACTGTCAGGCGGCCTACCGGCACCATCATCGCACCGCCGACGCCCTGAATGACGCGTGAAATCAGCAGTTCGTTCAGCGTCTCCGAACGGGCGCACAGCAGCGACCCGAGCGTAAACAGCAGAATTGCGGCGAAAAAGATGTTCTTCACGCCGATGCGGTCCGCTAGCCAGCCGCTGGCGGGCAGCATCACCGCGACGGTCAGCACATAGGAAACAATCACCGAATGCATATGCAGCGGGCTTTCATTCAGACTCGCGGCCATCGAAGGCAGCGCGGTATTCACGATGGTGGTATCCAGCGTCTGCATAAAAAAGCCAAAGGCAACAATCCAGAGCTGCCAGCGGACGGAGGCTGGTTGGGTCATCTTTCATGACCCTCTGGATTGTTGGATATATTCGGCATAGTTGGTGGTGTCCTCACATTTCGCATGGTGCTCTCAAAGCACGAATATTATTATCTCGGAGAGGTTTCGTGCGCTTAACATTTGTTTTTCTCTGCATGCTTTCCGTATGCGCACGACACAGGGGCGCTCAGTCGCCGCCGCCCTGTGAACCCAGGCTGTTTGGCGGGAGTACGTTGCGAGTTAAGCGCACGAAACCTCACCGGAAATAGCATGTTATTAGATCTTTACCGTTACTCATGTTCCGTCACGATAGTGACAAATCCTTCTCCGGTGCTTTGCGCCGAATATTCCTCAGCTTGTCGAAAAACAGATACACCACCGGAGTGGTATACAGCGTGAGGATTTGGCTCATCACCAGCCCGCCGACAATTGTGATGCCGAGCGGTTGGCGCAGCTCGGCACCATCACCGCTGGTCAACACCAGCGGCAGGGCGCCAAACAGCGCGGCTAACGTGGTCATCATAATCGGGCGGAAACGCAGTAGGCAGGCCTGAAAAATGGCGTCCTGTGCGCTCAACCCGCCGCTGCGTTGTGCCACCAGCGCAAAATCCACCATCATGATCGCGTTCTTCTTCACGATCCCAATCAGCAGCATGATGCCAATTAGCGCCACCAGACTAAACGGTGCGCCGAACCACTCCAGCGCCAGCAGCGCGCCTACGCCCGCCGAGGGCAGGGTAGACAGAATCGTCAGCGGGTGCACATAGCTCTCATACAGCACGCCCAGCACGATATACACGGTGATAATCGCCGCCAGAATCAGCAACAGTTGGGAAGACTGCGACTGCTGGAACGCCTGTGCGGTACCGGAGAATTGACCGCGTACCGCTGACGGCACGCCCAGCGACGTCATGGTTCTTTCTATCGCTGCCGTCGCGCTGGAAAGATCGGTGCCTTCCGGCAGGTTAAAAGAGATCGTCGAGGCGGCGGACAGCCCCTGATGGTTCACCGACAGCGGTGCATTGATCGGCTTCCAACTGGCGAAATAAGAGAGCGGGATGGGCTTACCTTCGTTATTGATCACGAACATCTTGTTGAGTGAACTGACATCCTGCGTGTAGGCGTCGTCCACTTCCATCACCACCTTGTATTGGTTTAGCGGCTGGTAAATGGTTGAAATCTGACGCTGTCCGAAGGCGTTATTGAGCAGTGCGTTAGCGGCAGAAACGCTGATGCCGAGCTGCGCCATCGCATCACGATCGTAGGTGAGCGCCATTTCCGCGCCTTTATCCTGCTGATCGGAATTCACGTCGGCCAGCTCAGGGAGTTTGCTGAAAGCAGCACGAATCTTGGGTTCCCAGGTGCGCAGCTCGCTCAAATCGTCAGACAGCAGCGTGTACTGGTATCCCGCGCTCGATTCCCGCCCGCCGATACGAATATCCTGCACCGGCATTAAAAACAGGTTGGCACCGGGTTCTTTTGCCAGCTTGACGCGCAGGCGACTGATCACCTGCTGTGCCGATACATCACGTTCGGACAGCGGCTTAAGTGAGATAAACATCGACCCGCTGTTGGTGCGCGATCCGCCGGTAAACCCGTTCACGTTATCCACCGCAGGATCGCTGCTGACAATGGTCATGAAGTTCTGGAGTTTCACCGTCATAGCCTGAAAAGAAATGCTCTGGTCGGCCTGAATGAAGCCCATCAATCGGCCCGTGTCCTGCTCTGGGAAGAAGGTCTTGGGAATGCTGATGTACAGCCAGACGTTGAGCGCGATGGTGCCCAGCAGGAGCAGCAACACCCAGCGCGCATGGTTGAGCACCCATTTCAGCGAGCGCCCGTAGCCTTGCTGCATGGCGAGCAATACACGATTAAAACCACGGGTGCGCGGCTGACTGCGTTTGGGAACGGCACGTAGCAGGCGGGCGCACAGCATCGGCGTCAGCGTCAGCGAGATCAGCAGCGAAATCATGATCGCTACCGACAGCGTGACGGCAAATTCGCGGAATAATCGCCCCGGTAGCCCGTCCATCAGCAGGAGCGGGATGAACACCGCAACCAGCGACAGACTCATCGATAAGACGGTAAATCCCACTTCGCGTACGCCCTGAAGCGAGGCCTGTAGCGGCTTCATGCCGGCTTCGATGTGGCGGGAAATATTCTCCAGCACCACGATGGCGTCATCCACCACGAAACCGGTGGCAATGGTAAGCGCCATCAGCGACAGGTTGTTCAGACTAAAACCGCACAGATACATGGCCGCGAAAGTGCCGATAAGCGACACCGGGACGGCCAGCGCTGGAATGGCGGTTGCACGGGCTGAACGCAGGAACAGAAAGACGACCAGAATAACCAGCGCGACGGCGATAATCAGCGATTGCTCGACCTCCGCCAGCGAGGCGCGAATGGTGGGTGAACGATCCTGTGCGACGTCCAGCTGTATTTCGGCGGGCAGGCTGGCGCGCAGTTCCGGCATCGCGGCGCGGATATTGTCTACCGTGGTGATAATGTTGGCATCCGGCGCGCGGCGAATCATCACCAGAATCGCAGGCTTCGAGTTCGCCATCCCTGCGTTACGGGAGTTCTGCACCGAATCTTCTACCGTGGCGACGTCGCTCAGGCGGACGGCGGCCCCGTTGTTGTAGTGGATAATCAGCGGCGCGTAGGCATCGGCGGTTTTGAGTTCATCGTTGGTTTGTATCTGCCAGCTTTTCTGGCTGTTTTCCACGTTCCCTAGCGGCTGGCGCACGTTCGCCTGCGCGATAGCCTGCCGCACCTCATCGAGGGAAATCCCCTGATTAAACAGCGCCACCGGATTCAGCGCGACGCGCACGGCAGGCAGCGAACTCCCGCCGATGGAGACATCGCCAACGCCTTCCATCTGCGAAATTTTCTGCGACAGCTGGGTAGAGGCAAAGTCGTACAGCTGTCCCTGACTGTAGGTGTCCGAGGTCAGCGTCAGAATCATGACGGGGGCATCGGACGGATTGACTTTGCGGTAGGTCGGGCGGCTAGACATGCCGGACGGCAACAGATTCTGTGCCGCGTTAATGGCTGCCTGCACATCACGCGCCGCACCGTTGATATCCCTGTCGAGATTAAATACCAGAATAACGCGCGTGCTGCCGAGCGAGCTGGTGGAGGTCATTTCGCTGACGCCCGCTATCCTGCCAAGTGCCCGCTCCAGCGGCGTGGCGACGGCAGAGGCCATGGTTTCCGGTGAGGCACCGGGCAGCGAGGCGCTGACCGAGATCACCGGAAAATCTACCTGCGGCAGCGGCGACACCGGCAACAGGCGGAAACCTAATACGCCACAGAGCGCGATGGCCAGCGTCAGCAGCAGGGTGGCGACGGGGCGGTGGATGAACAGGGCGAAGAACTTCACTCGGTTTCTTCCTCCTGACGTGGCGCACGGCGGAATCGCGTCGCCAGACGATCAAACAGCAGGTAGATCACCGGTGTGGTAAACAGCGTCAGGACTTGGCTCATGATCAGGCCGCCGACCATACAGATCCCCAGCGGCTGGCGCAGTTCTGCGCCGACGCCAGTACTCAGCATCAGCGGCAGCGCACTCAGCAGCGCCGCCATCGTGGTCATCAAAATCGGCCGGAAACGCAGCAGACAGGCCTGATAAATCGCGTCATACGGTTTCATGCCCTGTTCTCGCTCCGCCGCCAGCGCGAAGTCGATCATCATGATGGCGTTTTTCTTCACGATCCCGATGAGCAAAATGATCCCGATAATGGCGATCACATCCAGCTCATTCCCCGCCATCATGAGCGCCAGTAGTGCGCCGACGCCCGCCGTTGGCAGCGTAGACAAGATGGTGATCGGGTGAATAAAGCTCTCGTATAGCACGCCAAGCACAATGTACATCGCGACAATCGCCGCCACGATGAGCCACACGGTGCTGCTCAGTGCCGACTGGAACGCCAGCGTACTGCCCTGAAAACGAGTGGTGATATCCGCAGGCAGGTTCATCTGCTGCTCGGCCTGCGTGATGGCATCAATGGCTTCGCCCAGCGCATAGCCTTTAGCGACGTTGAAGGAGATTGTCGTCGACGGGAACTGATCGATATGGTTGATTGCCAACGGCCCCTGACGTTCTTCAATGGTGGCAATGCTGCTGAGCGGAATGGTCCCGCCGTCGCTGCTGATGAGGCGCACGTCGTTCAGCGCGTCCAGACCGGTGTTGTTGGTCGTATCGTGCTCCAGCACCACGCGATACTGGCTGGCCTGCGTATAGATGGTGGAAACCAGTCGCTGACCAAAGGCGTTGTACAGCGCGCTATCGACCTGTGACATTGTAATACCCAGACGGCTGGCGCTGTCGCGGTTCACGTTGACGTAGGCGACCGCTGCGCCGTCTTGCCAGTCGCTACTGACATCCTCTAGCTGCGGTAGCTTTTTCAACTCGGTCATCAGCTTTGGCACCCACTCGCTCAGCTCGTCCAGCGACATCGCCTGCAACGTAAACTGGTATTGCGTGCGGCTAATCTGGGTGTCGATGGTGAGATCCTGCACCGGTTGCAGATACAGCTGAATGCCGGGGATCTGGGCAGTTTGCTGTTGCAGACGACTGATGATCTCTGGAATACGTTCGCTGCGTTCACTGAGCGGTTTCAGGTTGATTTGCAGTCGGCCGCTGTTCAGCGCGGCGTTTGTGCCGTCAACACCGATGAACGAGGACACGCTTTCCACCGTCGGATCTTTCATGATGATGGATGCGACGCGCTGCTGGCGGTCGGCCATATTGCTGAACGAGACCGTCTGCGGTGCCTGCACGGTGCCCTGAATGATGCCGTTATCCTGTATCGGGAAGAAGCCTTTCGGGATCCAGATATAGAGCAAAACTGTTAGCAGCAACGTACCGAGTGCGACGCTGAGTGTCAGCCACGGATGATTCAGCACCTTGCGCAGCCAGACGCCGTAGGCATCAATCAGGCGAGTGAAGAAACGTTCGCTGGCGCGGGTAAAGCGGTTCTGTTTACGCAGTGACTGATGGCTCAGCATTCGTGCGCACATCATGGGCGTCAGCGTGAGCGAAACGACGGCGGAAATCAGAATAGATACCGCCAGCGTGACGGCGAATTCGCGGAACAAGCGTCCGACGATATCGCCCATAAACAGCAGCGGGATCAGCACCGCGATGAGCGAGAAGGTCAGAGAGATAATGGTGAAGCCAATTTCTCCCGCGCCTTTCAACGCTGCGTTAAGCGGTTTCTCTCCTTTTTCGATATAGCGGGCGATGTTTTCAATCACTACGATGGCATCATCCACCACGAAACCAGTGGCGATGGTGAGCGCCATGAGCGTCAGGTTGTTGATGGAGAAACCGAGAAAGTACATGGCGGCAAAGGTGCCAATCAGCGACAGCGGCACGGCAATGCTGGGGATCAGCGTAGCGACGGCGTTACGCAAGAACAGGTAAATCACCATCACGACCAGCGCGATAGCCAGCAGCAGCTCAAACTGGACGTCTTTCACCGAGGCGCGAATGCTGGTGGTGCGATCAGTCAGCGTGGTGACTTCGACAGAGTTCGGCAGGCTGGCTTTTAGCGCAGGCAGCATCTTGCTAATGCTGTCCGTAGTCGTGATGACGTTGGCACCCGGCTGGCGCTGAACGTTGATAATGATCGCCTGCTGCCGATTCGCCCAGGCACCGAGATGAATATTCTCGGCGGCCTGTTCGATAGTCGCGACATCCTGAAGCCGCACTGGCGCGCCATTTTTCCACGCAACAATTAGCTTGCGGTAGTCATCAACGGATTTCATTTGATCGTTGGCGGAGAGCGTGACCGAGCGCGTTGGACCATCCAGACTCCCTTTGGCGGAATTCACGTTGGCGGCGGTAATGGCGGTGCGGATCGTTTCGCTGGTTAGGCCGTACGCCGCCAGCGCAGGGGCGTTCAGCCTTACCCGCACTGCCGGACGTTGGCCACCGGCTAATGACACCAGACCGACGCCCGCCACCTGTGAGATTTTCTGCGCGATGCGGTTGTCCACCATGTCCTGCACCTGTGTCATCGACATGGTGCTGGAGGTGACGGCCAGCGTCATAATCGGCGGATCTGCTGGATTTACCTTGCTGTAGGTCGGTGGATAGGGCAGATCGTTAGGTAGCAGGTTGCTGGCCGCATTGATAGCGGCCTGCACATCCTGTTCGGCGACGTCCAGCGATAGCTCAAGCTGGAATTGAAGCGTGATAACGGATGCGCCGCCTGCGCTCTGCGTCGACATCTGTTTTAGTCCAGACATCTGGCCGAACTGCCGTTCCAGCGGCGCGGTAATCGCCGAGGTCACCACGTCGGGGCTGGCACCGGGATACAGGGTAATGACCTGAATCGTCGGATAATCGACTTCGGGCAGTGCGGACACTGGCAGTGCCCGATAGCCGATAATACCGGCGAGCAGAATGGCGATCATCAGCAGCGTCGTGGCGACCGGACGCAGGATAAACAGGCGCGACGGGCCACCGCCGCTGGCTGGAACGGTATCCTGCATCAGGATTTCTCTCCAGCGATTGCGGGCGTTTTCTCCGTCAACGCTGAGGGAATGACTTCCACTTTCGCGCCTTCGGTCAGGCGGTCGATACCGTCAGTCACAACCTGAACATTGGCGTCCAGCCCGGCGGTCACCACAACCAACTGGCCGTACTGAATGCTGGTGGTAACCTGACGCTTACTCACTTCATTTTTATCATTCAGAATCCAGACAAAGCGGCCTTCATTGCCCATTTGTACGGCGGCGGACGGCGCGACAACGGCATTTTTCAGCGTGTCGACCTTCATGCGGATATTCACAAACTGGTTCGGAAACAGCGCATCGTCCAGATTGTCAAAACGCGCCTTGAGCTTGATCGTGCCCGTGGTGGTGTCGATCTGGTTGTCCATGCTCAGCAGGATGCCCTGTGAGAGTTTCGTTTGATTAGCGCGATCCCAGGCTTCTACCACCGGCGGCTGACCTGATTTCTGCGCACTCAGAATCGTGGAGATTTCCGCTTCCGGTACGGTAAAGACCACATCGATAGGATAGGTCTGTGTAATCACGACAATCCCATTGGTGTCGCCGCTGGTGATGTAATTCCCCACATCGACCTGTTTTAAGCCGATCCGACCGCTGATAGGGGCGGTGATTTTGCTGTAATCCAACTGGAGCTGTGCGCTGGCGACGGCACCTTCATCGGCTTTTAGCGTGCCCTCCGCCTGACGAACGGCGGCGGTCTGCGCATCCAGCTCCTGACGGGAGATCAGGTTGGTTTTCACCAGTTGCTGATAGCGTGCTAAATCCTGTTGGGCATTAGCCAGCACGGCCCGATCTTTTGCCAACTGTCCCTGAGCCTGCGTCAGCTCAACCTGAAAAGGACGCGGGTCGATTTCCGCCAACAGCTCGCCAGCCTTAACCTGTTGCCCTTCCTGAAAGTGGAGCGCCATCAACTGACCGTTCACCCGGCTGCGCAGCGTCACGGTGTTGGCTGCCGTCACGGTGCCTAAGCCGGACAGATAATAGGGCACGGAAGCGGATTGCGTCATCGCAGCCTGCACAGGGGCCAACGTGCGCATAGCAGCGCGGCGTCCACCGCCATTGCTGTTGCTTCCCGAATGTGACGTACGGGCGGCATGCTGTTCACTCGTGCCAGAGGCGGCAGGTGGTGTCTGGGTAAAATGGCGCCAGATCAGTACGGCAATAGCGATAACGGCGGCAAGTACCAGCAGGCCTCGGATACGTTTGGCATTCATAGTGATGGATTACTCTCTCCAGGTTGCACGGGAAGCACGGCGTAGCCGCATACTTCACGCTGCATGTGCGTTGGCTGTCATACCCAGCACGTTATTAGACCAATGGCCTTATTTTACTAGTTTAAACAAGGGATGCCGGACAAAAATGAAGGAATTATGGAAGATATGTCAGGGTTTGTAGGAAAAAGAATCCGGCAGCACAAGGCTGCCGGATAGAGATAAAAATTTTATAACGTGATGAAGGATTACAGCACCAGACCGGCGATAGCGGCGGAAAGGATGCTCACCAGCGTAGAACCGTAAACCAGTTTCAGGCCAAAACGGGAAACCACGTTGCCCTGTTGTTCGTTCAGGCCTTTAATCGCGCCAGCAATAATACCGATGGACGAGAAGTTGGCGAAGGACACCAGGAACACAGACAGGATGCCCACGCTGCGTGGAGACAGTTCGCCTGCTACTTTTTGCAGTTCCAGCATCGCCACAAATTCGTTAGAAACCAGTTTGGTTGCCATGATGCTACCAACCTGAAGGGCTTCGTGAGACGGGATACCCATGATCCAGGCGAACGGATAGAACACGTAGCCGAGGACTTCCTGGAAGCTGATGCCAAAAATGGCGCTGAAAATCGCGTTGACTGCGGCAATCAGTGCAATGAAGCCGATCAGCATCGCTGCAACGATAACGGCCACTTTGAAGCCTGCCAGAATGTATTCGCCCAGCATTTCAAAGAAGCTCTGATTTTCATGCAGATTACCCAACTGCAATTCCTGCTCTTCACCGACTTTGTAGGGGTTAATCAGCGACAGCACGATGAAGGTACTGAACATGTTCAGAATCAGCGCGGCAACCACGAATTTGGCATCCAGCATAGACATGTACGCACCGACGATAGACATCGAAACGGTCGACATGGCGGTCGCGGACATGGTGTACATGCGTTTTTCGGACATCTTGCCCAGAATGTCTTTGTAGGCAATGAAGTTTTCTGACTGGCCGAGAATCAGTGAACTGACTGCGTTAAAGGATTCCAGTTTACCCATGCCGTTCACTTTGGACAGAACCGTACCAATCGCGCGGATGATGATGGGCAGCACTTTAATGTGTTGCAGGATACCGATCAGCGCGGAAATGAAGACGATAGGACAGAGCACTTTAAAGAAGAAGGAAATCAGGTTCTTCTCACTGTTAACCATGTCACCGAATACGAAGTCCGTCCCTTGACCTGCAAATCCGAGTAGTTTGTCGAACAGCGCTGCGACCCCTTTGACTGCGCCTAACCCAATGTCGGAGTACAGGAAGAAATAAGCGAGCAAAATTTCGATGACGAGTAACTGAATAATAAAACGAATACGAATACTTTTACGATCGCGGCAGACGAGTAGTGCCAGCGCCGCAACAACAACCAGCGCCAGAATAAATTGCGCGATATGGGACAGGGACATGTGTGCTCCAAATATGAGGCAGGCCTAATTTTCCACGTCATTTTATGTAACGCGTGCATTAAAAATGAGAGGAAGAACGCAAAAAAACAATTATACCTTGGGATTTTATCTAAACTAAATGCTACGTCTCGTTATTCGCACTTTTCTGGTCATTCATTATTCTTATTCCACAAAGAAAGTGGCGTCGCCCTACTTGAGGTTGCAGGTAGGCGGAGGTTTTTCATGATGTTTTCTGCATGATTCAAAAGGAGAGTGATTATGTCAGTATCAGATACCACACGTGAGCTTGGACGTTCTGGGATCGTGGTTCCACCTTTTTCTTTCGGCGGTAATGTCTTTGGCTGGACGGTTGACGAATCGATGTCGTTCAGCCTGTTGGATGCGCTGCTGGCGCACGGGCTGAATTTCATTGATACCGCCGATGTTTATTCGCGCTGGGCTCCCGGCAATCAGGGCGGTGAATCTGAAACGATCATCGGTAACTGGCTGAAAAAAAGCGGCCAGCGTGACAAGGTCATTCTCGCTACCAAAGTGGGTATGGATTTAGGCGATGGCAAGAAAGGGCTGTCTCCCCGCTATATTCGACAGGCGGTCGAGGCCTCGTTACAGCGTTTGCAAACTGACTACATCGATCTCTATCAGGCACATACTGACGACAAAGATACACCGCTGGAAGAAACGCTGGCCGCGTTTGATGCGCTGATTAAAGAGGGCAAAGTGCGCGCGATTGGGGCGTCTAACTACAGTGCGGCGCGTCTGGCTGAGGCGCTGAAAGTCAGTAAAGCCAACCATCTGGCGCGTTATGAAACGCTACAACCGGAATACAATTTGTACGATCGGCAGGGTTATGAAGCCGCGCTAGAACCGCTGGTGCGTGAGCAGGGGATTGGCGTTATTAGCTACTATTCGCTGGCTAGCGGGTTTCTGTCGGGCAAGTATCGTCAGCCGAAGGATGCGTCGAAAAGCGCACGCGGGCAGGGCGTTGTAGAAAAATACCTGAACGAGCGGGGTCGCACCATTTTGGAAGCGCTGGATAGCGTGGCGAATGCGCATCAGACGACGCCATCGCAGGTCGCGCTGGCCTGGCTGATTGCACGTCCGAGCATCACTGCCCCAATCGCCAGTGCGACGTCGCTGGAGCAGGTCGCCGAACTGGCGAGTGCCACGCGACTAGTGCTGCCAGCAGAAGATATCGAACTGTTGAATCGCGCGAGTCGCTATTAGGAAATTGATACCTTTGAAATGGTGATTTGTATGCGGACGTGAAGATGGTTTCGTGCGCCATCATACCGCCATTTTCATGCTACCTCGTAGCACGCGCCCGACATAGGGGGCTACGCCAGCCCCCTATGAACCCCGGCTTTTGGCGGGAATTATGCCGCTTACGCGGTGCCATCGGTGTTCATGACCGCTAATCGAGCCACCAGTGACGCGTTCCCGACGCGGCACTGGTTTTCGCGACGTCCTGTCGCTCACTCGGCGGTCAAGCCCACCGCTGCATAATTTTTACGCCAGATAACGGCAAGATACTCATACATTTACAACATTTATCGCGCACGAAACTGCCTCAATAGTGACATGAAAAGTGACTAAGAGACCATGCCTAAAACCACTATCGCGCTTCTGCACCATCATCCTCAAACCAGGCGGCTAACTCGCGGCGCAGGTTATCCGACTGAGTGCCGAAGATGGCCTGCACCTGATGGCCGACGATGATCACGCCGATAGCGCCCAGTTTTTGCAGACTGTCGCTGTTAACCAGCCGCAGGCTGTGAACCTCGACCCGCAGGCGGGTGATGCAGGCATCCAGACTGACGATATTTTCTTTGCCGCCAAAGGCGGTTACCAGTTGCTGCAAGTTTTCTTTGTCTAGCGGTGAAGCGATTTCAATCTCGGTAATTTGCTTACCCAACATTGATGCGAACAATTTCCGAAAATTGTGAATCTTGCCCATCGTAGTCACCTCTTCGTTTGTTTATCAGCGTGCGTATGATAATGCCGTTCACGTAACATTACTGTTAGGCGACACACGGTGATGAGGTTCCGTAGGAACCTCTGCACCGCGCTCGCCCGGTATCGTTATGCTTAACCGACAAGCATGAGCCTTACTGTAGCGCGCGGCGTAGGATCCGGCAGCCGTAGCCTGACAGGTCGAGCACCCCTGAAAGCGTGCTGCCCGTCGTCATTTCCTCGTAGGTGGCAGGCAGCGCGATCTGTTGCGGTGTTGCCGTGTAGTTCTGTACGAAGATGAACTCGCTTTCTCCGTCATCGCGGCGATGAGCGACAATGCCGTAGGGCAGGTCGGTCGGCAGCGCACGCGGTAGATCCAGCATCTGTATCAGCGTGGTGAAGAAATCACGCTGGAAGGCGAGATCGTTGCGCGATGCGATGTAATAGGTCTGCCCTTTGCCGTAATCATTGACTGTAACGGCCGGACGACCCGCGTAGAAATCGCTGTCATAGGTTGCCAGCGCCCGCGCGCCTTCCAGATGAATTAGCTCGCACAGGTGAGTGACCTGATACGGGCCGACCAGACGTTGCTCGTTGCCGTCCAGACCGCTGATGCTGTTGCTTTCATGATCGTACAGCCCATCGATTTCCTCTGCCCAGATCCCCATGATCGGACGCAGCGGGCCAGGGAAACCGTTTTGGTGACACAGATCGGTTTCGTTGACGATGCCAGACCAGTAGGTGGTGACGAAGCGACCGCCTTGTTTGACGAAGGCATCGACACGTTCGGCAAAGCCATCGCGTACCATGTAGAGCATCGGTGCGATCACGAGCTGATAACCGCTGAGATCGACATCGGCGTTGATGATATCCACCGCCACGCCCTGTTCCCAGAACGTACGATAATGCTCGGTGACAGTTTTTTCGTAGAACAGCCCCGCGTTGCGCGGCCCTTGGGCGTTATCCATTGCCCAGCGGCTTTCCCAGTCGAAAATGATGGCGACTTTGGCGTCAACCCGACTGCCCGCTACCGGTGCGAGTTTGTTGAGTATGTCACCCAATTCCTGCACTTCACGGCCAACGCGGGTGTCGATATGTCCGACATGATCGACGACGGCACCGTGGAATTTTTCAACGGAACCGCGGCTCTTACGCCACTGGAAATACTGCACGGAGTCTGACCCGTGCGCGACGGCCTGAAGCGAAGACAGGATATGCATGCCCGGCTTTTTCAGTTTGCTGATCGGCTGCCAGTTGGTCAGGCTTGGCGTTGACTCCATCAGGTAGAACGGTTTTCCACCTTTCAGCGTACGCATCAGATCGTGATACATCGCGGTGTAGGCGCCCAGCGTGCAGTCATCTTCCGCGTTATGCCACAGCGGGTAGCTGTCCCAGGATACGAAGTCGATCACCTTCGCCAACTGCCAGTAGTCGTAATCATAGAAATATTCCATGAAGTTCGTCGTCGTTGGCAGAGACGGGTTTTCGGCTTTTAGCGGTGCAATTTCGGCGGCACAGAAATCGCTGACCTGTGAGGTGTTAAAGCGTTTCCAGTCCAGATTCAGGCCGTGGATGGATACTTCACCGATGGGCGACGGGGGTTCTAACTGTGACCAGTCGGTGTAGGTGTGGCTCCAGAAGGTACTCCACCACGCTTTATTCAGTGCGTCTATCGTGCCGTAGCGCGCTTTCAGCCAGCTCTGGAAGGTGCTGCGGCAGGTATCGCAATGGCACTCGCCGCTGTATTCGTTGGAAATATGCCAGCCGATCACCGCAGGATGGTGCGAGTAACGCTTTGCCAACTGGGTGTTGATTTGTTTTACTTTCTCGCGATAGTTCGGCGAGCTCAGGCAGTGGTTGTGGCGACCGCCGTGCAGCGCTTGCACGCGGTTGCTGCCTACACGCAGTACGTCTGGGTATTTCTGCGATAGCCAAGCCGGGCGTGCGCCGCTCGGTGTTGCCAGAAAAACGAAGATACCGTTGGCATACAGCGTGTCGAGGATGCCATCCAGCCAGCCAAATTCGTAGCGACCTTCTTCCGGCTCAATCCCAGACCAGCTGAAAATGCCCACGGACATGACGTTGCACTGGGTCTGCTTCATCATCTCAATGTCTTTTTCCAGAACCTCTGGGTCGTCCAGCCATTGGTCAGGGTTATAGTCTGCGCCGTGCAGCAGAACAGGCACTTTGCTGCTTAGCGGGGGGAATTTGAACATCGTTCTCTCCTAAACGGGTTGTCACGCTCTGAATACGGTTTACGACTTACTTAAACGCTTTGATGGAAGGTAGTACGTTGCCTTTGCAGTCGAACAGCGCCTGATTTTCCCGCGCGTTGCCTTCTTTCCATTCGTCGTTGTTGTATTTCATACCCGCTTTCGTGGCCCAGGTTGCGCCGGGGGTAGGCAGCCAGATTGGCTCCCAATAGAAGACGCCTTTGCCGCGCTGGTTGGGTACGTTGATGACGCTTTGCATCAAATCGTGCAGGTAATTGGCCTGACCCTGAACGGAAGCGGGGTAACCGCCGGCATCCAACTCTTTTTGCTGGAAGCTGTTTTCCGCGTTATCGCAGTTTTCCAACGTGTAAGCATAGGCGGCTTCAACCACGATGATGTCTTTATTGTAGCGTTTGGTGACGTCGTTCATGTTGTACTGCAACGCGCTGATGGGGCCGTTCCAGTAGGTGTAGAACGAGGCACCGATGACATCAAACGGGACGTTACGTTTGACGATTTCATCGAACCACCAGATAAAGGTGTCGTTTTTGGTGCCTTCCGCCAGATGCAGCATGATCTTGACGTTATTCGCGCCCTGTACGTCCTTCACGCCCTGAATACCGGCTTTCAGCATCGCCGCGAGGCGATCGAATTCGCCACCACCCTGACCCCAACTTTTTCCTTCCGGCCACAGCATTCCGCCGTTCAATTCGTTACCGATCTGCACCATATCCGGCATGACGCCCGCTTTCTGGAATTCGCTAATGGTGGCTTTGGTGTAGTCATGTACGGCAGTCGTGAGCTGCGCTGCGTTTAGGCCAGACCAGGCTTTAGGCTTGTTTTGGTGAGCCGGATCGGTCCAGAAATCGCTGTAGTGGAAATCCAGCAGCACTTTCATTCCGTTCGCTTTGGCGCGTTTAGCCAGTGCCAGCGTGGTAGCCAGATCGTTGTTACCGCCGCCGTAACCGTTGCCCGCTGCATCTTTCGGATCGTTCCAGATGCGCAGACGGATATAGTTAATGCCGTTCTCTTTCAGGATCAGCATGGCATCTTTCTGTTTGCCATGTTCGTCATAAAATTTTCCGCCGTGCTTTTCCACCTCGTTCAGCATGGAAATATCCGCGCCTTTAATGAAATCGGCAGGGACGTTCGTCAACTTATTGATCGTCACATTCTCTGCGGCATACAGGGTTTGCGGCAGGGAGAAGGTCAACAGGCCAGTTGCCAGCATGGCGGCCATCAGTACGCGTTTTTTCATTTTCATTTTACGTTCCTGGAATAGGTACAGATGTTGAGTTATTACCCTTTGGTTCCGCCTGAGGTCAGGCCGGAAACAAAGTACTTTTGCAATGAAAGATAAAGAATGGCGACCGGGACCGCGATCAGTACGGCTCCAGCGGCGTAGGTGGTGTAGCTGGCTCCCATCTTCTGCGAGACCAGGTTGTACAGCCCGATGGGCAGCGTGTACTGATCCGGCGTGCGCAGTATGGTGCTGGAGAGAATGAAGTCGCCCAGCGGGCCGGTAAACGAGAACAAGGCGATCACCGCGATGATCGGTTTGGACAGCGGCATGATGATCTCGATAAAGATGCGGAAGTTGCCTGCACCGTCCATACGTGCGGACTCATCCAGATCTTTCGGAATGGCATCCAGATAGCCTTTCATCAGATAGGTATTCATCGGGATCATGCCGCCGACGTAAACCAGCACCAGCGCAATATGGCTGTTCACCAGCCCCAGCATCTGCGCCAGTACGAAGATGGCGATCAGCGCGGAGAACTGCGGGATCATCTGCAACAGCAGAAACAACATCAGCCCATTCTGGCGGCCGCGAAAGCGGAAGCGAGAGAAGGAATATGCGGTGAAACTGACGCTGACGAGCGTCAGAATCATGGTCAGGAAGCTGATTTTCATCGAGTTCCAGTACCATGCCGCGTAGTCAATCTGGCCGTTAAACAGCTCCTCATAGTGAATAAAGGAGAAGTTATCTGGGATGATCGAGGTGTTGAGCAGGCTGTTGCCGGGGTTCAGCGACGCGCCAACCGTCCAGATCAGTGGATAAATAATGATGACTGCCACGATCGTCAGCAGCAGGTAGGTCAGGCCGAGTTTGATAAAATTCTGGCGTTTAACGCTGTGCTTTTTCATCTGCGCGCTTTCCTATGCCATGTTGTCTTGTTTGAAGGAATTAGTGGCGCGGAACTGCCACAGCGCGACGCCCACGACAAAAATCGACAGCAGAATGGTGATGCTGGCTGCGATCGCATATTGGGAAGAAGACATGGTCAGCTTATAAATCCAGGACACCAGAATATCCGTCCCGCCCGCGTTGGAGCCGATCACCGCCGGTCCGCCGTTGTTGAACAGATAGATGATGTTGAAATTATTAAAGTTGAACGTGTACTGCGTGATGATGATCGGTGCAATGGAGTAGAGCACCAGCGGCAGCGTGATGGTGGTCAGCTTGTACCAACTGCTGGCGCCGTCAATGGTTGCGGCTTCGTACAAATCGTCAGGAATCGCCTGCAATACGCCGGTGGTCATGGCGAATACAAACGGGAAGCCTAACCAGGTTTGCATCAAAATCAGTGCGGTTTTGGTCCAGAATGGATCGGTCATCCACGCCTTGGGTTCAATCCCCAATGCGGCCAGAATGCCGTTATTAATCACGCCAAACGTTTCGTTAAACATCCCCGCGAAAACCAGAATAGTGACGAAACCCGGCACCGCCCACGGCAGGATCAGAATGGTGCGGATCAGCGGTTTGAAACGCAGCCCTTTCTGGTTCACCAAAATCGCCAGCAGGATGCCCACGGCGCACTGGAGTGTGGTCGCAATCAGCGTCCAAATCACCGTCCATTGCAGCACGTCAAAGAATGTCGAACGCCAGAGATCGAGCCGGAAGATGTTGATAAAGTTCGTCATCCCTACCCAGTCGACCAGCTTGGCGGGCGGCGTGTGGTAGAGGTTGTAATTGGTAAAGGCGATGGAAAAACCGAAAATAATCGGGAAAACCACGACAAAGACCAGCAAGATGAAGCCGGGGGTGATCATCAGATAAGGGAAGCCTTCGCTCAGCAGCATCTGATATTGCTTCTTCACGCTATTCAACGGCAGACCTTTATCGCGTCTGGCACCGCACGCGTAGGCATCGCGCAGGCTCAAATAGTAAACGCCGACGCCAAAGGCGGCGACGATCACGCTGATAATGCCTTTTGCCAGCAGAAAAATAGAGTGATCGCGCGGCAGCTCAGTGCCCAGCGTGATGAGCCCCCAGGCGCCGTTTCGCAGGAAATCATGGAATATGCCGATGAAGCAGACCATGACGATAAAGAAAAGCGCGCCTTTGACGAACTGGCGATTATAAATCTGTCCGAGTCCGGGGATGAGCGCCAGCAATACAGCCGTTCTGGCGTGGCGACATCCTCTCTCTTGTGGCGTAAGGCCGCTGGCGTTGACGGTCACATCTACCTCCATTTTCTTAAAAACATGGGTATCCCCACATCCCGAAACCAATTGGGGATAAATAAGGGATCCCATGTTGACCCACGATGGTGTGGGGGATTACTGGTTACTGTGGTTAGCTTCGATCTGCATTTTGATAATCTTCACGGCAGATTCCAGCGCCGCTTTGGTGTCCTGCTTGCCAGTTACGCTCAGTTGCAGCGCGCTGTTCGCTGGCGTCCAGACTTCCTGCATTTCCGGTACGCTCGGCATAGGAACGGCATAACCAGACTGGATCGCGACAGCACGGGATTTTTCGTCATCCTTAATCAGCGGATCGTCAACCAGCGCCGCGATCGGTGGGATTTCGCCAGTTAACTGGAAGCGAATTTTGGCGTACTCAGGCTGATTGATGAACTCAATGAATTTCTGCGCTAGCTCTTTGTTTTTAGAGTAGGTGGAGATGCTGTAGCCTTTCACGCCCAGCAGCGAACGTGGATGCTCGCCGTTTGGCAGCAGCGGCAGTGGGGCGACGCCATAGTTTACGCCTGCGTTTTTGTACGGCTGGAACGCCCACGGGCCGGTAATCACGGCAGCGGCTTTTTTCTCGGTAAACAGGGAGTCGATGGCGTTAGCGCCGGTTTCACCGACGATGCCCGGCGGGAACAGGCCATCGGCGTAGAATTTCTTGATGTAGTTGACGGCATCGATGGTGGCTTGTTTATCCAGACCGATGTCTTTTACGTTCGGTGAACCGTTGCTGTTCTGCCCGAAAATGTAGCCACCCATCCCAGCGATGACGCCATAGGCGTAATAAATTTCGTCAAATTTCGCCAGCAGGCCATAGCGGCCTTCGGCACGTTGCTGTTTGGAGAAGGTGAACAGGTCGTCGAATTTTTCCGGCGGCTGTGGCATCAGGTCTTTGTTGTACACCAGCACGGTGGTTTCAACGGCTTTCGGAACGCCATACAGCTTACCGTTATAGGTTTGTGCTTCCAGTGCCGGTTTGGTGAAACTCGACAGGAACGTCTGGTCCAGCTTCAGTTCGCTGATCAATCCCTGAACCACGGCGGTACCCACCTGATCGTGTGGCATCACGATCACATCCGGGCCAATTCCTGCTGGGCCATCCAGACGGAGTTTCTCAATCTGCTGCGCGTAGGGCGTTTCCAGCACTTTGATTTTGACATTATTCTGTTTTTCAAAGGCTTTGATCGCGTCGGCGATGCCATCAGATTTCTTGATATCTTCCCACACCAGAAGTTCTTTGTCGGCTGCCAGCGCTGATTTGCTGAGTACGCCGGTGATACCCAGTGAAATCATAATGACGGTGGTCAGTGTTTTCATTTTCATCATTAGTCCTCAAAGCCCTGGTGGGCCAATCATGGTCGGAAATTGTCGCGTACTTTCCCGTTTTCAGCGTTTTTGCTGTCCCTGTGCGATGTTGGTGTAACGTTACATCACACGGCAGTACACCGAAGGGAATGAGGCATCTAACAGTACACGTTGTTTGGCGATCGTCGCTGTGTGGCGCTTGACGCTTTGTTGCGCGTTTTCCACAAACTAGGATAACGGTTACACCAATGGCGATTACATTAAGCAGAGTGCGCCACGTCTGCCAGCGAAACATGTAAAGGCTGTGATCTTATGCACAAAAGTAACCCCCTGTTTGTGCAAACGGTTACACCATGCTGTTATATTGCAATTATGACCAGCGTGCAGGTAAAACCTGGCCGGATGCTAATGCGTCTGGAAGGGCTACCTAGCCATTTTGAGTAGACGACCACTGGGCCGTTGTGACTCAGCGCTTATATCCTGAAAAGCAAAATTATCAAGAGGTTACCGTTATGGCGTCGATCCAGTTGGATAGAGTGAGTAAGCATTTTGGCAAAACGATTACGCTTCACGATGTGAATCTGACGATTGCGGATGGAGAGTTCGCCGTTTTTGTTGGGCCGTCTGGCTGTGGTAAGTCGACGTTGCTGAGAATGATTGCCGGGCTGGAAGATGTCACGGGCGGTGAAATCATGATTGATGAGGCAGTGGTGAATGATGTTGCCCCCGCTCACCGTGGTGTGGCGATGGTGTTCCAGTCTTATGCGCTGTACCCGCACATGACCGTCGCTGAGAATATGGGCTACGGCCTGCGCGTGAATGGCGTTCCGAAAGACCAGATTAAGCACCAAATCGAGATGGTGGCGAAGACGCTGCAACTGTCTCACCTGTTGGAGCGCAAGCCGAAGGAGCTATCCGGTGGGCAGCGCCAGCGTGTAGCGATAGGGCGCGCCATCGTGCGTAACCCGAAAGTGTTCCTGTTTGATGAGCCGCTGTCGAACCTGGATGCAGAGCTGCGCGTGGATATGCGATTGCACATTGCCAAGCTGCATCAGGAATTGAAAACGACGATGATCTACGTGACGCACGATCAGGTCGAAGCCATGACGCTGGCCGACAAAATTGTGGTCATGAATTACGGCAAAGTCGAGCAAGTGGGATCGCCGATGGAGCTTTATTATCATCCGGTTAACCAGTTTGTCGCGGGCTTTATCGGCTCGCCAAAAATGAATTTCCTGCCTGCGCAGGTCATCGATTGGACGCCGGATAGCCTGACGGTGAATGTTGCCGAGCAGTTGCAGCTTGAGCTGCCGATTCGCACTGGCGAACTGACCGTTGGCAGCACGATAACGCTGGGGCTGCGGCCGGAACACGTGTCACCGGAAGGTAAGGGGATATCTCTGTCATTCGGTTGTGAAGTCGTCGAACGTTTAGGTAACAGTACCTACCTGTTCGGACAATGCTGTGGCATCGATAACTTCAAACTTCTGCTGGCGGGCGACAGTGCCTTCAAGCCTTATGAACATATTGAGGTCTTCTTCTCCCCGAATAACTGTCTGGTGTTCAACGCTGATGGCCTGCGTATCAGTGAGTAGTTAAGTTTTTGAATCGCTTGATCTGAATAGCAAAACCCCTACTAAACAGCGCCCGCGAAGGGCGCTCAACCTTAATTGCTGCTGATAAAATCATCTGTCTCTCAATATTCCGCTGTTTTGGGTTTCTCTGGCGTAAAAAATTGCGCTGAGGTGGGCGTGGCCGTCGGGTGAGCCGCATGGATGCGGCGAAAGGCAGTGCCGCGTCGGGAACGCGTCACTGCCGGTCCGAATATCGGCCACGAACGCCGAAGGCATCGCGTAGCGACGCAATTAGCGCCAAAAGCCAGTGGTCAAGGAGCTGCGGCAATTGAGCGCTCCTTGTCGGGCGTGTGATGAAATCACAGATTTGCTCGGTAGTTAACACGCACGAAATTTTCGCACTACCACACAGGATGCAGTGAACATTTTACAGCGGATACTATCCGCAACAGAAAAAGGCTCTCGGTAGAAAGCCTTTTGGGAAACGCCCGACGGGAATGATGGGCCCGTCGGGCTGAGGGTTAGTGCGGTATTACCACCAGGCTTCTGCCTGAATACCGAAGTTCACTGCATTGCTGCGAGCGTCGTTGAAGGTGTTGCGGTTTTCATTTCCACGGTTTTGGTAAGAAACGAAGAAGCGCAGTTCCGGGCGTGTCATCATGGGAATATCGGCGGTGAAGGCGTGTGCCAGCGTGTATTTCTCACCACTGTATTTGGTTTCTGTACCCGCTTTCCAGCTATCTTTTTTCTGATATGCGCCGGCTTCCAGATAGGTTTTTTGGTTCTTGGTCCAGACATATTGGCCGCGACCTACCGCAGACAATAATTCTGTGCTATCGCGCCAGCGGCTGATTTCATCCGCTTTACCGTAGGTCAGAACATGGCTAAGAGAAATAGTATCCGTGATCGGCAGATCACCGGTCTGAATGACGCGGTAGCCTTTGGCGCTGCCGTTGACGTTCCAGACGTCATACCAACCGCCGCCCTGATCGACCATGTTGTGCGCCAGCCCTTTGTCGGCATATTGCAGCACCAGTTTCTGGCTGGATTTGAGGCCAGAGAAGTAGTGGCTGAGTTCGCCCGTGATCATCATCGAGTTTTTAGGATCGAATTTTTGGTCTTCTGCGAGAAACGCATTTTTCTGCGTGTCCGCCTCATTCGGCATCGCGTAGGAGATACCGAACTCCGTCCACGCGCCGTCCCACGGCTTCCAGCCTGCATAGCGCGCATCCAGATAGTTGATATTCAGATCGTCGTAGGTGTCTATTCTTTTTTTACATTCGTCAGTATTGGCGTCGCAGCCTAAGTTAATTTTCATGTTTTCAGCATCGGCACGGATCCAGGCAAACGAGAATGCACCTTCACCGGCTTTGACGTTTTCGATCCCGGCCCCCGCACCGGAGATATTCCAGTATTTGGTATCGATGATGTGCAAGTCATGACGCTGATAGTAGCGTTTCCCCGCCCAGACCGTGGCATCCGGCAGTCCAGGTACAAAGCCTTTTGCCTGAAGGTTTAACTGGCGCAAACCAAACTCGGCATCGTCATTTTTTGTCGTTTCATTATCGTTCGAGCCATTGGAGAACATGGAAATCATGCTATCGAAGTAAAACGTTTTCCCATTTTCGTTATACAGCTGCTGCCCTAATTGGATTTCGCCGTAGGTGTCATCTTCGTTACCTAATCTTCCCACATAACTTTTATCGGCTGCCTGTTGTTTTCCGTGGTTTGATGCACCCACGCCAGAACGGAAGTATCCTGAAAAATCAACAGAATAAGAAGGGGTTGCCAGCATTGCCAAACTCAGCGCAATGGATGTCGTCAGCAGTTTTCTTTTCATAATATACCTTTCGCTTATTCGGGTAAGAATGTGGATGTTCCAAATAACATGACGTGAACGGAGGTAAAACGTTTCCACTCATGGCGAAGGATTATGGGGGAATAAAATGGCGCGTGACATGATTGTTCTCACAAAATACAAAAGAGTTACACCAATATTTACACTGATGTAACGATGTTACAGGTGGTATTTTGATTGTTTATCAGTACTAGAGCGGTGTTATTTGCTGCGTAATGATGTGTAACTGGTTACACGTTTTTCTGGCGCGTCTAAAATGCAGCATAAAATTTTTTTATGTCAGAATCGGTGGCGTTACATAAAAGGAGTGATGCGATGCCGAGTAGGAAACATTTTTGGAATAGAGGGAAAGGAGGTTAGTTAAAAGGAAAGCGCAAACAAGGGGGGAGGTCAGAAGGCAATGATGTCGCTACCTGCCTGATGCAAATGAGTATTGCGTCAGGCAAGCGACGTTGGTGAAAGGCGACTACTTCTTACGGGCCGGGGGACTCACCGAATGGCGGCGTACCAGCGTCGGGCTAAACATATTCGTGGTTTCACTGAGCTGTTTACCGTGAGATAGCGCGATGGCTAATTCTGCGGCCTGAATTGCCATGGCGGAAACCGGATAGTGCACGGTGGTCAGGCGAGGGCGAAGGTAGCGAGCGATCAATACGTCATCAAACCCAATCACCGACATATCCTGCGGTACGCTGATGCTGTTATCACTCAGGACGGAAAGCGCGCCTGCGGCCATGGAATCGTTGTAACACACGACTGCTGTCATGTTGCCGCCCCGACTCAGCAGCTCCATCATGGCAGATTCGCCGCCCACTTCGTCCGGCGAGGCGCGGGCAATGAGGCGTTCATCCCGTGCGATGCCGTGCTCTTGCAGCGCATCCACATAGCCTTGCAGACGGTCGGCGGAGTCGGAAATTTGGTGGTTAGAACAGAGAAAACCGATCCGCTGGTGCCCTTCCTGAATTAAATGACGCGTTGCCAGCCAAGAGCCATAGCGATCGTCGAGCGCAACGCAGCGGTTTTCATAACCGGGTAACGTGCGATTGATGAGCACCATGTCAGGAATGTGGCTCATCAGCGCTGCCAGTTCTTCATCTGAAAGCATCTTTGCATGCACGACTAGCCCGGAACAGCGGTGGCGAATTAACTGTTCAATGGCTTTCTTTTCCTGCTCGGCATTGTGATAGCCGTTACCAATCAGCAGAAAGTTGCCGGTTGCCTGGGCAATTTGTTCGACAGATTTAACCATCGTCCCGAAAAAGGGATCGGATACATCCGCGACAACCAGCCCCATAGTCTCTGCACTTTGATGCGCGAGCGCTCTGGCATTGGCGTTCGGATGATATTGCAGCTCCGCCATGGCCTTGTGTACGGCTTCCCTTGACGCAGTACTGGCTTTGGGCGAGTTATTAATCACGCGCGAAACCGTAGCGACTGATACACCTGATAGACGAGCAACATCCTTTATTGTGGCCATTGGCATTCCTGAGCGGTCAAATGCGTGGTGAGGCGGACCGCAGCCTAACGCACACGTTAAAAGAAAAAATCGATTACTTATATTTATAAATGTACAGGTTTTTGGAGGATGTTACCTATCCGACCACCTTTCCTTTTTGATCCAGACCGTACTTATGTGATCGCTATCAACAATCATCGGTCATTTCTCTCTTCCAAAATACCATTTCGGGGTTTAAATTTAGGGTAACCGATTACACTCATGTGGTGGCTAAACGATAGCTGACTATCTTTCTTTAGCATTATTACAGCTATTTTATCCATGCCATAGTGTGAAACTGATTACATTAAGGGGTTTTTCTGGCTGAGTTTACGGACTGAGCTGATGCCTCTTTCAGATCTCTGACGGACTGTTAGCGCCATACAATGGGTTGCGGATGGTGCCGCGGTTGTACCGAATTTGTGTTTTGTATTGAGGAATAGCTTATGCAGTTTGAGCCGACTGAACATCCGCATCGCCGTTTTAACCCGCTGAAAGGCGAGTGGATTCTGGTTTCTCCGCATCGCGCCAAACGCCCCTGGCAAGGGCAGCAGGATGAACCGGATCGCGCCACGCCGCCGCCTTACGATCCGACCTGCTATCTGTGTGCGGGTAATAAACGTATTACTGGCGATATCAACCCGCACTATCAGGGCACCTTTGTTTTCACGAATGACTTTTCGGCTTTGATGGAGGACACGCCGGAGGCACCGTCGGGCGATGATGAGCTTTTCCGCGTGCAGCAAGCTCGTGGCGTCAGCCGTGTCATCTGTTTTTCTCCCGATCACAGTAAAAGTCTGCCGCAGCTTTCATTACCGGCGCTGAAAGCGGTGATCGATACGTGGAGCGATCAGACTGAAGAACTGGGCAAGCGGTATCCGTGGGTTCAGGTCTTTGAGAATAAAGGGACGATGATGGGGTGCTCCAATCCCCATCCGCACGGGCAGGTTTGGGCTAATGATTTTCTACCGAACGAAGTACAGCGTGAGGATGAGCAGCAGCGAGACTATTTCTCCCGTCACGGTTCGCCGTTACTGCTGGACTACGTTCGCCGCGAGCAGGCTGACGGTTCGCGCATCGTGGTGGAAACGGAACACTGGTTGGTGGTTGTCCCGTACTGGGCGTCGTGGCCGTTTGAAACGCTGGTGCTGCCCAAGTTCGCTGTACAGCGGTTGCCACAGCTACATGACGTTCAGCGTGACGATCTGGCGCTGCTCCTGAAAAAGCTGACCAGCCGTTACGACAACTTGTTCCAATGTTCATTCCCTTATTCGATGGGGTGGCATGGCGCGCCGTTCAAGGGTGATGACATCGCACACTGGCAGCTGCATGCCCATTTTTATCCCCCGTTATTACGTTCTGCCAGCGTGCGCAAATTTATGGTTGGCTATGAAATGCTGGCTGAGGCACAGCGTGATCTGACGGCAGAGCAGGCCGCTGAACGTTTACGCAGCGTGAGTGATATCCATTTTCGTGAGCAAATTTGAGGTCATTTTATGAGCCGTATTGATTCTCTACGTCAGTTAACCGAGTCTGTTTTTGTCCGATTATTTGGCTATGCGCCGCACGCGGCTATTCAGGCTCCCGGCCGGGTCAACCTGATTGGTGAGCACACCGACTATAACGATGGTTTTGTCTTACCTTGTGCTATCGATTACCAGACGGTGGTCAGCGCGGCGGTACGTCAGGATGGCATCGTGCGGGTGGTGGCGGTGGACTTTGACAACCAGCAGGATGAATTCGATCTCGCCAAAGAGATCGTGCCTCACCCGGACTATACCTGGGCGAACTATATCCGTGGAACGGTGAAATTTTTGCTGGCGCGTGGCCTGCCGCTCACTGGCATGGATATGGTTGTCTCCGGTAACGTGCCTTCTGGCGCAGGGCTAAGTTCATCGGCCTCGCTGGAAGTGGCTATCGGGCAGACGTTCAAGGAGCTGAATGATCTGGACATCAGCCAGCTGGATGTGGCCTTGAACGGTCAGCAGGCAGAAAACCATTTTGTTGGCTGTAGCTGCGGCATTATGGATCAGTTTATTTCTGCTCAAGGGCGTGTTGGTCAGGCGCTGTTGATCGACTGCCGCTCTCTGGAAGGGCGCTCTGTACGTATGCTCGACGGTGTTGACGTCCTGATCGTGAATTCTAACGTGCGCCGTGGGCTGGTGGACAGCGAATACAACACGCGACGCCAGCAGTGTGAAGCCGCGGCGCGTCACTTTAACGTCAAGGCGCTGCGTGATGTTTCCCTCGCACAGTTTGAAGCGGGAATCGAGGGGCTGGATCCAGTAGCGGTACGCCGTGCGCGACACGTTATTACCGAGAACCGCCGTACGCTGGAAGCGGCCGATGCGCTGGCGCGTCAGGATGCGCACCGTTTGTTTACGCTGATGGCGGAATCACATGTTTCCATGCGCGACGACTTTGAAATTACCGTGCCACCGATCGATGCGCTGGTGGATCTGATTCAAGAGTATGTCGGTGAGCGGGGCGGTGTACGTATGACTGGAGGCGGTTTCGGTGGCTGCATTGTCGCCCTTATCCCTTCGGCGCTGACGGATGAAGTCAAACAGGTGATTGAACGGGAATATCCGGCGCGTACCGGTCTTCAGCCGTCCATCTACCTGTGTCAGGCATCCGGTGGTGCGGGTCGCGTGAGTTAAGTTCAGGCTGGAAAAGGTGAGGGAAACCTCACCTTTTCCATTTATTGCCGAGCCTGTGGGGAAATAGAAATATTAACGTCGCGGTTAAGCTGGCGCAGAGCTAACTCTATCGTTTCAACTTTTGATGAATGTTCAACATCCAAAAGGCGATCAATTTGCGGACCTTTTTGGCCTAAGCGTCTGGCAAGTTCAGCTTTACGCGTTCCTGTTTCAATCATTGCATTATGTAATGCAGCCTTCATCGTCACTAATACTGGGATCGTGACAACGTGCTCTCCTGCTATTGGTGCGCTAGCGTAAGGAACTGGACGGCGTTCTTCAATTTCGATGGCTATGGCGGTAACAATTCCGTCAACAGATTCCAGAAGGGCTGAGTCAACGGAGTCACCAACCGAATTCATTAATGGCAAATCGCGGCAAGAAACCACGTATTGTCCGGTTGCTTCGTCGAGTTCCAGTTTTACGGGATAGTTGAACATACTTTTACCTCTAAATGGGGTTTCCCCCGATGTAACGAGAATCGCACTTACATAGATTATAGTGGTATCGACTTAATCATATTAGTGGTTCTTCTAACCAATTCGCTGAATTTACAGAAATTTTGGTATATGAGATAGCCAAATTGGCTGGTAAGCCTTAAGTATCATAGCCCCAAATCTTTCATGATTTTCTTACGAAGAGGCTCAGGTATTTCTTTTGCGCCATGAAAAGGCAAAACGGATGCTTTTCCGTTTAATTTAACTTTAAGGTGGCTTCCACCTCCCGATGCTTTAGTCAATTCTGCTCCTTGTTGCAGAAGCCAGCGTCTGAATTCAGAATATTTCATTTGGCATCCCGCCACGTTGCTCAGTTTTCACCCTATAACCACACTAACTTATTTGTATAAAATGACAACTTATATGTTAACTAATGAATCATTAATGTTGACTCTAGCCCTTTTATCAAGGCAGCAGGAACAGCGTTGCTAATCCTAGGAAAATAAAGAAGCCGCCGGTATCCGTGATCGCCGTAATCATTACGCTGGAGCCGATGGCCGGGTCGCGGCCGAGTTTCATCATGACCAACGGAATAGCGACGCCCATCAGCGCGGCGAGCAGCAGGTTCAACAGAATCGCCAGCATCATCACGCCACCCATCGCGGCGTTACCATAGAGCAGGAAGGTCACCACGCCCATAATCGTGCCCCATATCACCCCGTTTACCAGCGCAACGCCTAATTCTTTCAGCAGCAGGTACGATTTCTTGCCGTGTTCGAGCTGATGCAATGCCAGTGCACGCACAATCATGGTGATCGTCTGGTTGCCAGTATTCCCGCCGATGCCGGCGACAATCGGCATGAGCGTCGCCAGCGCCACCAAATGGGATAACGTGTGCTCAAACAGGCCGATGACCCGCGAGGCGATGAGCGCCGTACAAAGATTGATGGCCAGCCACGCCCAGCGATTGCGAAATGATTTATACACGGGCGCGTAGACGTCTTCAGAAGGCGTTAAGCCCCCCGAACGCCGCAGATTGCTGTCGCTTTCTCGATTCACGACGTCGAGGATATCCTCAATCGTCAGGCGTCCCATGAGTTTCCCTTTGCTATCGACCACGGCGCTGGAAATTAAATCGTAACGTTCAAAAGCCCCTGCGGCTTCTTCGACTTTATCTTCAGGCTGGAACCGCAACGGCTGATCGTCCATGACGTCAGTAACCAGAGCATTAGGCGAATGGAGCAGAATGTTGGCCAGCGATAGCTCGCCGATCAGCGTGTTCTTGCGATCGGTAACAAACAGCTTATCGGTGGAATTGGGGATCTTTTTGCGATAGCGCAGATAGCGCTGTACGGCCGCGAGCGTGACATCAGCGCGCACGGTGATGAGTTTGAAATCCATCATGTGGCCGAGGCAGTCTTCATCATAATTGATGGCTGCACGTAGCTGTGCGCGCTGCTTCGGCTCAAGCGAAGTCAGTATTCTGCCCAGTAGATGACGGGGGACGAGGCGAGACAGCTGAGCCTGCTCATCAACATCCAGTATCCGAGCCGCCCTTAGGATTTCCTTGTCCTGCATATCGCCGATCAGATCGTCAGAAATGCTATCAGAGGCCTCAATCAACACGCGGCCGCGCTTCTCTACAGGAATAAGCCGCCAGAGCGCCAGCCGTTCATCCTGTGGTAAGGATTCCAGCAGGTCGGCAAGGTCAGCGGCATGCAGCCCGATGATAAGCTCGCTGATTTCTGCGGTTTGATCGAGCAGGATGCTTTTTTCGCGCAGCCTGATGTTGTTATTTAATGCAGCATTGTCGCCCAACGTTGCGTCATCGCCTGCTGTAACGCGCGGTTGCCGGTTGATAATGTCTTCAACCAGTTCTTTATTTTCCAATAGCAGAAGGGAGATACGGCGCCGGAGGTCGGTAAGTTTTTTTACACTCGACATAATGTTTTATGCTCGATCTGTTTTTTATCCGTGTTTTATTAAACGTAGCGCAAAATCAGTAGATTAAGAATAGGATTACTGGCGAATCGCCATCTGAAAGGTGTGCGATAGTGTACCCAGACGTATTTTTTATGAAAAAATCATCTAATGGATTATTAAATCGCTTGCTACTTAGTTTTTGGCGATATATAGTCAGTTCCAGAAACGTAACCGATACCGGTGGCTGAGACGATGAACGACAACGCTTACAAACTGGATGGACAACTGTGCTTCGCACTGTATTCAGCCAATCTGGCGATGAATAAACTGTATCGTCGTTTGCTGTCTGAACTGAATCTGACCTATCCCCAATATCTGGTGATGCTGGTGCTGTGGGAGCGTGATGGTTTGACGGTGTCTGAGTTGGGCGAGCGTCTGTATCTCGATTCTGCCACGCTAACGCCGTTGCTCAAGCGGTTACAAAGCGCAGGCTTAGTGGTGCGTAATCGGGGAACAGAAGATGAGCGTCAGGTGCTGGTCGGGTTAACTGAAGCAGGGCGAGCACTTCAGCAGCAGGCACGAGCGATTCCTGAAAGCGTGTTTTGCGCGACGGAATGCCATCTTGACCAGCTACAGACGATCAAAAAAGATTTAGAGACGCTGCGCAAGAATCTGATTGGGCATCTTTGAAAATACTGGCGGTTGCCTTGTGCATCCGTAGCGCTGTCAGACAGCGCTATATTTGTTAAGTAGTATGCTTTTATGCGATTTTCTTTACGCAAATAAGTAGTTCGCGATTTAATTTTTCGCTATTTAATTAAGGCCTGAGCAGCCTCTATACTGCCTTAGGCTATTCTCTAACTATCTGGAGTCACATTATGTCTATTGAAAAAGTATTATACGTTGCTCATGCTCAAGCTACTGGTGGTCGTGATGGTCGTGCGGTGTCTTCCGATAAAGCGGTTGATATTAAATTGACGACCCCACGTGAGCTGGGCGGTGCAGGCGCTGAAGGGACGAACCCAGAGCAGCTGTTCGCTGCGGGCTATTCTGCCTGTTTCCTTGGCGCGATGAAGTTTGTCGGCGCGCGTGACAAAATCGCTGTCCCTGCTGATACCACGGTAAACGGTAGCGTAGGCATCGGTGCCATCCCGACAGGATTTGGTATCGAAGTCGAACTGAAAATTTCCCTGCCGGGCCTGGATCGCGCCGTGGCTGAAGATTTAGTGCAGAAAGCCCATATCGTTTGCCCATACTCCAATGCAACGCGTGGCAACATCGACGTGACCCTGACTATCGTCTAAGTCCGGCTTGAAGCAAGTTCATGATTGATTGGTGAACACGATTGATTAATGAACAAAATTGATTAATAAAAACGGTGGCTGCGAAGATTCGCACTGCCGTTTTTTTTATGACGGACATCCTCGTCCGTCACCCTTCGGGCCGTTGCTACGCAACGTTGAAAAACGCTCCCGACGTTTTTTTATTGGTGCGGCATCATCTCAATAGGCAACGGGCGTGAATGACGGGCACGAGAATACGAAGGCAACAAAACCTGATGAAGAAAAAAGAGAATATAAGGAACGGGTTGGCTAAGCGCTACTCTTTCTGATTGACGAGTGCGTTGGCAGGAAGCAGTAATTGTTCAGCACGCTGCTGCTGTTTGTCTTGATGATGACCAAACGCGGTGACAGTGGAGTAAGCAAAACGGCCTAAAAGAATAATGAAGCTGATGAGTAAAACGGCACGGGCGATCCGAGAGCCACTTCGTCGTGGGCGTATCGATAATCGTCGTTTGTGGGTAAGCGTGGACATTACCAGTTAATCCTCTGTGAAAGCGAACATTCGCTGTTGTTTATTTAGGCACAAGCAGTAGGCGAGGTCAATCTACCGCAGTGAAAAAGATGATGGTCGATCCGGTTTTCGCACGTTCGGTATAAGGATTAAGGGGAGCTGGGGGAAGAATAAGGGGACGGAGAGGGCTACCAAAAACCCGCTCAAAAACGGATAAGCGGGTTGTGTAGTGCAAGGGGATTACGCCGTGGTATTGACGTTACGCCCAATCGCCGGATTTGCTGGCAGAGGGGGTAATGCCTGCAAAATACCAGCTGCAACAGCTTCTTGGTTATCGAGCGCTTTTTTCATCACTAGTGTACTGGCCTCACTGCTGGTACGCATGTTGCTGAGATCGGTAGCGAGTGATGCAATCTGTGATACATCCATTTTACTCTCCTTAATACTGAGTTGGATTGATATCCGGCATGAAAGGAAACGCATCTTTCCGCCGAGGTTGCATGATGTTGGCGAAAATTCACGCCAGCCATCATTTTGGTATCGGCCCCATCTCTGTAAACTTTATGTTAACCGGATCTCACCGGCCAGCCAAGTTACACCATTTTTCGCTACTTTACTGTTCGGCGTAGGCTCGATTTTCAACGTAACGTTTTCATCAATCAGGCTTTCTCTTCCTCAATCATCAGCTTCCAGCCAGTGACGTCCAGCCAATATTCCTGTTCCCGTTCCAAATCCAGCTGTACCAGCGTGTTGTTGGTAAAGAAGTCACGTGGGAACGTCAGCATCCAGTAGTTGTCATCGGTGTGCAGCCGTAACGATTCCGGCGTTGTCGTTGCCTGACGCTGGTTATTCAACAGCGTGGCAAGGCGCAAGAGCTGCATCATGGGCAAATACTGTTTCTTTTTGAACAGGTTCAAACGTGGCAACTCTTCCAGCTTGATCGCTTTACGGTGCAACCGCACGATCATGGACAGCACAAGCTGCTGTTCCTGATTGAAGCCGGGCAGGTTGGTGTTTTGCAGAATGTAAGCGGAATGGCGGTGCATGCCACTATGGTTAATGCCCAATCCAACCTCATGCAACATGGAAGCCCAGTTCAAAATAGCCTCAAGCTGTGGATGCACCAGATTAGGATTTTGCTCTGCCCACTGCGCATAAAGCTGCTGCGTGGTTTCCCGCACGCGTCGCGCCTGCTCGCGGTCGATATTGTAATGGGTCGCCAGGCTCTGCGCGGTACGGATACGAATATCCTGATGGCGGAATCGACCTTCCATTTCGTACAGCACGCCTTCGCGCAATGCGCCATCTGACAGGCGTAGTTCTTTGATCGCCAGCGCATCGAAAATACCGCACAGAATAGCCAGACCGGGCACCAGCACCGACTGGCGGTCTTCGGACAGACCCGGCAGACTCAGCGCTTTGAAGTGCTTAAACTGCAAGATCTGCGTGCGTAGCATTTCCAGTCGCTCGGGCGTAATCAGGCCGTCTTTCTCTCCCATCTCCACCAGAATTTCATGCGTGGCTTTGATCGTTCCAGACGCACCGAGGGCGAATTTCCAGCCGTATATGCGGTATTCCCAGGACAGCGTCTCCAGCTTTTGCGCTGCGGCCAGCCGAGCGCGCTTGAAGTTGGCTTCGCTAATTTCACCATTCGGGAAAAACTGCTGTGCGAAGCTGACGCACCCCATACGACGGCTTTCCACCAGCATCGGCTCGAAATCTTCACCGATAACCAGCTCTGTAGAACCGCCGCCGATGTCGATGACCAGCTTGCGGCCTTTTTCCGGCTGCGTATGTTCCACACCCATAAAAATCAGACGGGCTTCTTCATGGCCGGAAATGATCTCTATCGGATAGGGAATGATATCCGCCGCGCGGCGCAAAAATTCCTGCGCGTTAGCCGCCTGACGCAGCGCGTGCGTTCCGACGATGGACACGTTCATTGCTGGGAAGCCTTGTAGGCGTTCAGCAAACAGCGCCAGACAGCTCAGGCCGCGTTGAATCGCTTCTTCGCTGAGCATGTTTTTGCTGTCCAGCCCGTCGGCCAGATGCACCCGCTGTTTTAAACGTCCCAATACCTGAAGCGCACCGTTTACCACGCGTGCGATCACCATGTGAAAACTATTGGAGCCCAGGTCGATAGCCGCGAACTCTTGCGGCTTTATCTCGGTTTTTTCATTGTTCGTTAACGGCATTATTCAGGCTTATCTCCAGGTTGCTCCAACGCCTTGATGTAGTCGTAAATGGCATTTTGCGCGCGTACTTTACGCTTGTTGCCGCGTGAGACATAGCGGTTGCTCGACTCTTTATCAATGACACGGGCTTTCACCGTATCGCTGAACAGAATATCCAGCGTTTCCAGCACGCGGTTTTTCAAAATGGGATCCAGAATTTCCACTGCGACTTCAATGCGATAATCAATATTGCGTGTCATCCAGTCTGCGGAAGAGAGGTAGACTTTCTTGTCTCCGCCGTTGTTGAAGACATACACCCGATCGTGTTCCAGATAGCGGTCAAGAATACTGATGACCTGAATATTTTCGCTGATCCCCGGTAAATTAGGGATCAGTGAACACATGCCGCGTACCAGCAGATTAATTTTCACGCCCGCAGACGAAGCCTGATACAGCTTTTCCGCCAGCCCTTTATCCACCAGATTATTTACCTTAAGCGTAATGCCTGCATCACGATTCGCCAGCGCGTTTTCGATCTCGGTATCGATCAGTTGGTAGAGCTTGTCGCGGGAGTTTTGCGGTGACACCAGTAGGTGCTCGAAGCTGACCGGGCGGTAGGGGTTTTCAATGAAGTTGAAAACGCGACGGACTTCGTTGGTAATGCGTTCGTCGGCGGTTAACAGCGAGTAATCCGTATACAGGCGGGCGGTTTTCTCGTTGAAGTTACCGGTGCCGATGTGCGCGTAACGCACGATGTTTTCCCCTTCGCGGCGGGAAATCAGGAACAGTTTGGCGTGAATTTTCAGCCCAGGCACTGAGAAAATGACGTGCACGCCAGCTTCCGTCAGGCGCTTAGCCCAATGGATGTTTGCTTCCTCGTCAAAGCGTGCCTGTAGCTCTACCACGACCGTCACTTTCTTACCGTTGTGCGCCGCATGGATCATTGAGGTAATGATGCGTGAGTCTTTAGCGACGCGGTAAATATTGATTTTGATGGACAGCACGTTAGGGTCGAAAGAGGCTTGTCGCAGCAGTTCCAATACGTGTTCGAAGGTGTGGTACGGGTAATAGAGCAGAACGTCGCGCTCACGGATCGCATCAAACCCATTGCGAAAATTGTTGAACCCGGTGTGCCGTAGGCGGGGCAAGGGCTTGTTGACCAGATTGGCGCGTCCGACGTTCGGGAAAGAAATAAAGTCTTTGAAATTATGATAACGCCCACCGGGGATAACGGAGTCAAAAGAAGAGATCCCCAGTTTCTCCTGTAGCATCGCAACCATGGCGTCCGGCATGTCGCGCTGATACACAAATCTTACCGGCTCGGCGGTTAAGCGCTGCTTCAGGCTGGAAGACATCAATTCCAACAGGCTGGATTCCATTTCCGTCACCAGATCGTATTCTGCATCGCGCGTCATCTTCATGGAGTACGCGTTCAGCGCATCGTAATCAAAGAAGCCCTTGAAGATATCATCCAGACAGTAACGCAGAATGTTATCGATGAGGATCATGGTCTTACGGCGGCGCGGCGCTTCCGCTGGCAGGTTGACGAAGCGCGGTATTTTATCCGAAGGAATTTCCAGCAGGGCATAACTGATTTCATCGCCACGAATAATTTCGACGGCAAGATAGGTATAGTTATCCTTCAGGAACTCCACCAGATTGGTTTCGTTAAAGATGAGTATTGGCGTGATGTGCGGGCGCAGATATTGCCGGAAGTAGTCCCTCAGCCACTCTTGCTGATTAGGTGAAACCTGGCGCTCATTGACCAGAAAAATCTGGTTACGCGCCATCTCCAGCAGCAGTTCGTTGTACAAGCTATCGAAGATTTGATCGGTTTTTAGTACGCGCGCCTGAATTTTACCTAAAAGGTGTCGCAGATTGCCGTCCAGACCTTGTTCTTCGTTAATCAGAATGCGTCTTTTCAAATCGGCAAAACGGACTTTATAAAATTCATCAAGGTTGCTGGAGTAAATGCCAAGAAAGCGCATGCGTTCGATTAACGGATTGCTTTTATCTGCTGCTTCCTGAAGTACTCGTTCATTAAAGGATAACCAACTTAATTCTTTCTCTATGTAGAGTTTGTCCTGACCCATTGTCACTCCGCTCAACTCATGTACTGAAGGTTCATCCAATATTCATACCCTTCCTCTGTGGGTATAGGGTACAACAACATTATGGCGTGTTGATGACGATACCCGTCATATTTCGAGCCGTCTGTACGTTGGCTACCCTCACTCACCCCAGTCACTTACTAAAGTAAGCTCCTGAGGACTCCCTCGGTTGCCGCCTTCATACGACTGGAACTATTTAGGGTATAAAATCTAATTCATAGACAGACTTACCATTGTCATATTATGGGCGTAAAGGCAACATATGCTACCCGCAATACGTTAGCAACACGACTCTGGCGGCTTCACTCTAACGGCGAGAATAATGGTAAACACAGGCAACACATCACAGTATCGGGATCGTCGGCGAGCGTGGATCGATCGTTTGGTTCACCGCATTGTTGCGGGCAGTGGGCTGCTGGTGCTGGCTATGCTGTTGTTAATCTTCTTCTATCTACTGTATGTGGTGACGCCACTGTTCCTTTCCCCCACTGTTAACGGCCAAAAAACGGTGCAACGCCACAGTGCGGAGCCGTCGCTAGCGCTGGGGCTTAGCGACAACGGGCAAATCGGGTTTCGCATCGACAGTCAGGGCTATGGCGAGTTTATTCCGTTTGCGGAAAACCAGCCTATGTCGCGTATTCAGTTGGTTCCCGCGCTGAGTTTGCTGGCGCAGAGTCAGGGCGAGCGACAAATTTATGCCCTGAGTCAGCCTGATGGCCGTCTGATTTTCGTACAGCCTGTATTATCGCGTACAGAAAACCGTTCTCCAGTCTGGGATTATCCGCTGGGTGAGCAGGCGTATTCGCTTGGGTTACCCGCGCAGCCGCTGCGTCATCTGGCAGTGGCTGCGGTGGGTGAAAAGCATGTCGTTGTTGCGGCGATCGGGCAGGAAAATTCCTTGATTATTGCCGATGTTGATAAAAATGGCGTGCGGCAACGGGCGCAGACTACGCTTCCGGCGGGTACGATTAGCCAACTGCTGCTGACGCCCGACGGGCAGCAAGTGTATTTGCTCAGCGGTAAGACATTAACGCTATGGCAGGTGGGGGCGAACGCGCTGACGCTGCGGGAAGAGCGACAGTTACAACTGGCGGAACCGCTGCATCTGGCGTTGTTGTCCGGTGGACGATCGCTGCTGGTGCAGGCTGCTGACGGGCGGATTAGCCAATGGTTTGAGGTTCCGGGCGAAAAGGGGGCGACGCTGACAGAGACGCGCCAGTTTCCGCACGTTGTGGGCGAATCGGTGTTGTTGGCAACGGAGGCGCAGCGACGAGTCTTTGCCACATTGAATGCACAGGGTGAACTGTCGCTGTTTGCCAGTAAACAGTCTCATGCGCTGCTGACGCAGACGCTACCGGCCCATGCACAAACGCTGGCGTTTTCGCCACGCGGTTCTGCCATCTTGGTTGAAACGGCGCAGGGCTGGCATCGCTATCAGGTTGATAACCCGTATCCCGATATTGGCTGGCGCGGGCTGTGGCAAAAGCTGTGGTACGAGAACTACCCAGAGCCTGCCTATATCTGGCAATCCACGTCTGCGGATGACAGCTATCAGGCTAAATTCAGCATGATGCCCCTGATGCTGGGCACGATGAAAGCGGCGATTTACGCCATGCTATTTGCGACTCCGCTGGCGCTGTCTGCCGCGATTTATACCGCCTGCTTTATGTCGCCGACGCTGCGGCGCTGGATTAAACCCACGCTGGAAATCATGGGTGCGCTGCCGACGGTGGTTGTCGGCCTGATTGCGGCCATCTGGCTGGCCCCGCATTTTGCGACGTATTTGTCAGCCATTCTGGTCATGCCGATTTTATGGATGCTGGCCGTGCTCGGCTGCGGCTGGCTGATTGAGTGCCTGCCGACGCGCTGGCGCACCCGTTTCCCTGCTGGCTGGGACGCACTCTTCCTTATCCCTGCCATTTTGCTGACATTTGTGGCCGGCTGCTGGCTTGCGCCACATATCGAAATTGCAGTATTGGGGCAGCCGCTATATCAGTGGTTAGGCGATGATTTTGTCCAACGTAATACGCTGGTAGCGGGCGTTGCCCTCGGCTTCGCGCTGATCCCGCTGATTTTTTCGCTAGCGGAAGATGCGCTGTTCAGCGTACCAGCTCGCTTAAGTCAGGGATCGTTAGCGCTGGGGGCGACGGCGTGGCAAACCCTGTGGCGTGTCGTGCTGCCGTCCGCCAGCGCTGGGATTTTCGCCGCGTTGATGCTGAGTTTTGGTCGCGCCGTGGGGGAAACCATGATTGTGCTCATGGCGACGGGCAATACGCCGATTATGGATGAAGGTCTGCTTCAGGGGCTGCGTTCGCTGGCGGCGAATATTGCCATTGAAATGCCGGAAGCGGTGACGAACAGCGGTCACTATCGGGTGCTGTTCTTAACGGCATTAACGCTGTTTGTTTTCACGTTCATCGTGAACACGCTGGCTGAAACTATCCGACAGCGCTTACGCCAACGCTATCGTGATGAAGGAGAAAACGCGTGAAGCGCTGGTTCCGTTCGGGAAGGCCCTGGGTGTGGCTGACCGCGTCGTCAATTTCTATTAGCCTGCTGGCGATGCTGGCAATTATCGTGCTGCTGGCTGGGCAAGGTATGCGCTATCTGTGGCCGCAGCCCGTTTGGTTGCTGACGTTGCAGCCTGAACACGGTGCGCAGCGTGCGCTGATAGGGGAAATTTATGCGGAGCAGACGCTTTCGTCTCAGCAGTTAGAACAGGCCGGTTTGTCCTCTTCGCCCGGGGACGCTGAAACCCGCTATTTGATCAAAATTGGTCAGCGTGAAATCTATGGGCAGAGTTTCCGCTCGCTGCTGTCGCGCGATATTGTCCGCTTTGATAAACCTGCCGATATTCTGGTGTTGAAGCGGACGAATAATGGCGCGGCCTATGGCTATTTGGCTGGCATGCTGGAGGGCGAGCAGCCGCTGGTGGCGACGGATCTCCCTGCAACGTTGCAACATCGCGTCGAGCAGGTGCAGGGGTTGCTGGCGAAGACGCAGGCCATCCGCATGGGAGAGATGGCGAAGATCAACCAGCAATTTGAGACGCTGCGGCTGGAAGAGAAAAAGCGCCAGCAGGCCAAGACGCTGGATAATCAGGCGTTAGCCCGTCTTCAGGCTGAGCGCATTGAACTGCAACGCCGCTTCGATGAGCTGTCGCGCCAGTTAACCTCACTCAATCTGGAGATTAATCGCGATACCGTGCAGCTACGCGACGCAAACGGCAGCGTTCATCTTATCCCGCTCAGGGACATTGAACAGGCCTGGTTCCCTAATGCGATGAACCTGTGGGAAAAAGTCAGCCACTGGGGCGAGCAGGCGAAATTCATGCTGGTGCACTATTCGCCGGACAGCAACAGCGCTGGCCACCTTTTCCCCGCCATTTTTGGCACGGTGCTGATGGTGGTGCTGATGTCTATTGTCGTGATGCCGTTGGGCGTGATCGCCGCGGTTTATCTGCATGAGTACGCGGGGAAAAACAGCTTAACGCGCTGGGTGCGGATTGCCGTGGTCAATCTGGCGGGGGTGCCTTCTATTGTTTATGGCGTATTCGGGTTAGGCTTTTTTGTTTATCTCATCGGCGGCACGCTGGACCAACTGTTCTATTCTGAAGCGCTGCCTAATCCGACGTTTGGGACGCCGGGGCTGCTGTGGGCGTCACTGACGCTGGCATTGCTGACGCTGCCAGTGGTGATTGTGGCGACGGAGGAAGGGCTGTCGCGCATCCCAATGTCCGTGCGCCACGGTTCATTAGCGCTGGGAGCGACCAAAGCCGAAACGCTATGGCATGTTGTGCTGCCGATGGCGGTTCCCGCGATGATGACGGGCTTGATCCTCGCCGTGGCGCGTGCCGCGGGGGAAACCGCGCCGCTGATGTTGGTCGGCGTGGTGAAGTCGGTGCCGGTTTTACCGGTGGATGACATTTTCCCTTATCTGCATCTTGAGCGAAAATTTATGCATCTGGGATTCCAAATCTACGATCTGGCGTTCCAAAGCCCGGATGTGGAAGCGGCAAGGCCGCTGGTGTACATCACCGCACTGCTGTTGGTGTTGATTGTGGTTGGCTTGAACCTTGCGGCGATTGGGATTCGCCATGTTCTGCGTGAGAAATACCGTTCGTTATCACTTTGAAAGTAGGATGAAGTTATGGGATTTATGACACAAAAGGAGATGGCACCGCTGCCTGATGTTCATCAACTGAGTGATGAGCAGACGACGTTAACCGTGGAACATCTGAATCTTTACTATGGCGACAAGCAGGCACTGAACGATATTTCGATTCGTATTCCGAAGAATCAGGTGACGGCGCTGATTGGCCCGTCAGGCTGTGGCAAATCCACGCTGTTACGCTGCTTTAATCGTATGAACGATCTGGTGGACGACTGCCGTACCGAAGGTGATATCAGGCTGAATGGGATGCTTATCAACGACCCGCAGCTGGATGTTGCTACATTGCGCCGTCGGGTGGGTATGGTTTTTCAACGACCGAATCCGTTTCCCAAGTCGATCTATGAAAACGTGATTTATGGCCTGAGATTACAGGGATTACGCGATCGCCGTTTTCTGGATGATGCCGTTGAGCGTGCGCTACGTGCGGCGGCGCTTTGGCATGAGGTAAAGGATCGATTGAGCGACAACGCGCTGACGCTATCCAGCGGGCAACAGCAGCGTTTGGTGATCGCCCGGGCGATCGCCATTGAGCCGGAAGTGTTGTTGCTGGATGAGCCGACCTCCGCACTCGATCCCATTTCTACGCTGGTTGTTGAAGAGCTGATGGGAACGCTAAAGCAGCATTTCACGCTGGTGCTGGTGACGCACAACATGCAGCAGGCGGCTCGCGTGTCGGATTACACTGCGTTTATCAATCAGGGCAAACTGATCGAATACAATCGTACGGACGATCTATTTACCTCTCCGACTCAGCGCCGCACAGAGGATTATATTACTGGGCGTTTTGGTTAGAACCGTACTTAAATAATAGAATGCAATATCATTTCTATGCGTATCATTTTATTATGAATGGTAATGATATTGCGAATATTTTTAAACTTATTCATAAAAATAAATAACCGATTAATTATTATTTTTTTAATTTAAAGGTTTTTATTTTTTTTGTGATTTTTTTACTGAAAAAAAATAAAATTTTGATTCATAGTTTATATGCAGCGATTGGCTGTATTTAAATGGAATTACTCAGGATGAGAAAGAAAATATATATTGGCGTTGCATTCAGTATGTTGGTTAGTGTGATGTTTCCGGCTTATTCTCAGGCTCAGGAAGAGCCAGTCGTGGAAACAATTACTGTGCTGGATGCTCCTTTCCTAGGGAATCTAACGTCTGCAAGTAAGCCTTCCTCTCAGGAATATGAAATTATTTACCCGCCCCATCCAGGATATGATCCTACAATGAACTGAACACAACTAGGCATTGCCGTGTTGGTCAGTGGGCTATGGTAATTTATCGAACGCTTGGCACTTCACTGAATATTCGATAACACCGCATTCTCAGCAGGTTCTCTTAAAAGAGAACCTGCTTTTCATTATGCCTTCACGCTAATCGGCGTGTAACTAAGTTGTGCTAGTTTATCTAATACTGATTTTTGCTGTTCTGCATGTAAGTGCTCGCCGCGTGATAGCGAACCGCTTATTCCATTTTTTAGCATTTGTATAAAATTGATTTTCCGATTGGGGTCGGTGGAGGAGACATCGTCAACAGGAGGATGCAAAATGAGCAGTGCCGCCATACCGATTTCCAGACTTTCTTCAAATGACATATCGCCGGAGGCGGTGAGCTCTTTTGTCGCATCAATCGCTTCCTGTGGCGTCATATTGGAAAAATCATAACGCTTGCTTGACTGAATCGTTGAAGGGGGATTAGTCGTAGTGGAAACTGAATGGAGGTTTGGCTTTGATGTGTTGTCACTGAGTGAAAACGCATTTTCCGCAGATTCCTTACGGTTCACCGAGGGGACTGAGTAGTTGATACTATTAAGGCTCGTGATGCTCATTACGGAAGTTCCTTTCCTATGGGATTGAGGTTCAATAGTAGAGAATCAGCGTACGGTGCAATCGTACGAATATGGAATAAAGTTTACATTAATTTATGTATTTTTATTTATTATTCGTACTAGAAAATTTATATTTTTATTTTAATCATATAAATCAAATGGTTAATTTTTTTAGTGATTTGTTAATGGTTTTAATTATTCAATTAAGTAATGTTTTGAACTAAAAGTAATCAGTACTGATAGTGAGATACAGTGGTCTCCTTGTCAGTGTGTATCGACCATAAAAAAATTATGGATACCGTTCATCAATTGTCCGTGCCATTTGAAAAATTGATGATAAAATGCGCGCAAATTTTTTGACTCTGGCAAGTGGCGGGTAAGATGAAATTCAGTACCATGAACGAAGGCGAAATTATTACCGAACTGTGCCGGAGAATAAAAGACTCCAGAATTCAGCAACGTCTATCGCAGGTCGATCTCGCCGAACGGGCAGGGCTGGGGATTGCGACGATCAAGCGTGCAGAAATGGGCGAATCTATTACGCTCAGTAGCCTGCTCTCTATTCTGCGTGGATTAAATCGTCTGCATCAGATTGAAGGCGTGCTTTTCGATGCCGAAGTGGAATCCTTCCATGCACAGATTAGCGGTGAGAAAAAACAGACGCCGCTGCGTATCAGAAAGAAAGCCGCCACGTTTCCTGCCAAAGCGCTCACCAAGCATGAAAATATCAAAAAACCAGCTAACAGCACTGTGGACTGGTATATCGCGGCGGCTGAAAACAATATTGTCTGGTCATTGCCTGAAAGCGATAAAAAAATAAAGGGTTAATGCAAATGCATTAACCCTTACGCATGATCCTCTGATTATCGCGTTAATCTGTCAGGCATTTAACGCGACAAGGCCAGTTTATCTCCCACCATGATCCCCTGGGATATCATTCGCACAGCACGACTTTAATTGCTAAACCGCCGCGAGACGTTTCACGGTACTTGGCGTTCATGTCTTTGCCTGTTTCATACATGGTTTCAACGACCTTATCCAGCGATACGCGTGGCTCGCTGGTGCGGCGCATTGCCATTCTGGCGGCGTTGATCGCCTTCACGGAGGCAATGGCGTTGCGTTCAATGCACGGCACCTGAACCTGACCCGCTACCGGGTCGCATGTCAGCCCCAGATTATGCTCCATCCCGATTTCTGCCGCGATGCATACCTGTTCAGGGCTAGCGCCGAGTAGCTCAGCCAGACCGGCTGCCGCCATCGAACAAGCAACGCCGACTTCCCCCTGACAGCCCACTTCCGCACCGGAAATAGAGGCGTTCATTTTGTAGAGCATACCGATAGCGCCGGATGCCAGGAAGTAGCGTAGGTAAGATTCTGGGGTGACGGGTTGAACGTAGCGATCGTAATAGGCCAGCACGGCGGGAATAATGCCGCACGCGCCGTTAGTTGGTGCGGTGACGACGCGTCCACCAGCTGCATTTTCTTCCGACACGGCCATCGCGAACATGTTCACCCAGTCCATCGCATCCATCGGGTCGTTAGAAAAGCGATCGTTGATGAACAGCAGGCGATGCAGCGCTGATGCCCGACGGGGAACGCGTAATGGGCCGGGCAGCACGCCTTCCGTATTCATGCCGCGATGCATGCAGTCCTGCATGGTTTTCCATACGTCGGCAAAATAATTCTCAAGCGCTTCCCGACCATGCATCGCAATCTCGTTTTTCAGGACGATGGCGGATAAAGACAGGCAGTGATCGTGACAGTGTTGCAGTAACTTCTGGGCAGAAAAGAACGGATAGGGCGCGCTTTCCTCTGCCAGATTGGGTTTGCCGAAGTTTTCCTGATCGACGACGAATCCGCCTCCGATGGAGTAATACGTTTTGCTATAGACCAACTCTTGCTGGTTATAGGCGCGAATGGTCATGCCGTTTTCATGCAGCGGCAGGTTTTCCGGCTGGAAACGCAGGGAGGATTCCAGCGGGAAGCTGACCTCATACTGACCGTTGAGCATCGGCAGGCGCTGAGTGTCTTTCACCTGTTGAATAAACGCCGGAATACTATCGATATTTACGCTATCCGGCAGATTACCCGCGAGCCCCATAATGATAGCGATATCGGTGTGGTGCCCTTTCCCCGTCAGGGAAAGTGAGCCGTAAATATCAACGACAATACGTGTCACCGATGAGATAAGCGCGCGGTTCACCAGATCGTCGGTGAACATTTTACCCGCTTTCATCGGGCCGACGGTATGAGAACTGGACGGGCCGATACCGATTTTGAAGATATCAAATACGCTGACCATAGCGATTTCCTTGAAAAAAAACGCCGGATACCCGTCATACTTCAAGCTGCATGTGCGTTGGTTTCCCTCACTCACCCTAGTCACTTACTTGAGTAAGCTCCTGGGGATTGATGAACCTCATTTATGAGGTTCACCCTTCGGGTCAGTGCTAGCACTGTTCAAATCGGTCTAAGACCGATTTGTCGTGTGGTTACCGCCTATCTGCAACTCGAATTATTTAGGGTATGACTAGAAAACAACGTGCCGGCGTTAAATTAGGGTGGGGGGCTTACAGCAGATCGCGCAGGCTGTAAACGATGGCGGAAATAGCGATCAGTCCCATCAGGGTGACAAAGACGTTGCTGATGTGGCCGCTGTATTTCTTCATCGCTGGAACTTTCTGGATGGCGTACATCGGCATCAGGAACAGCAGGCACGCGATAATTGGGCCGCCCAACGTTTCGATCATGCCCAGAATGCTTGGGTTCAGCGTCGCGACAATCCAGGTGGTGATCAGCATGAACAGCGCAGTGATGCGGTTCAATTTGGTGTTGGAGATGGTTTTGCCTCTGCTGCGCAGGGATTTCACGATCATGCCGTTAAAACCTTCGCCTGCACCCAGATAGTGACCCAGGAACGATTTAGAGATCGCGATGGTGGCAATAACGGGAGCCAGATAGCCGATTACCGGGTTGTTAAAGTGGTTCGCCAGATAGGACAGAATAGAAATGTTCTGTGTCTTCGCTTCCATCAGCTCAACTGGAGAAAGGCTCAGTACGCAGCTGAAGACGAAGAACATCACGGTCAGCACCATCATGATGTGGCTGTAAGACAGAATACGTGAGCATTTTTGCTCGGCGTCATCGCCATATTCTTTACGTTTGGCAACGGCGAAAGAGGAGATGATTGGCGAGTGGTTGAAGGAGAAAACCATCACTGGAATAGCCAGCCATAGTGTTGCCAACAGACCGTTGCCGGTGACGCTGGAACTCAAAGAAATGTTTTCAAAAACAGAGGTGTTCCAGTTCGGAATTAAATAAAGCGCCAGCAACATCAGCACGGCAACAAACGGGTAAACCAGAATACTCATGGCCTTAACGATCATCGCTTCACCGAAACGTACAATAAACATTAATCCGAGGATCAATATTAATGACAGCAGGGCACGTGGCGGAGAAGGCAAGTGCAATTGGTGAGTAATAAAGCTATCTACCGTATTGGTGATGGCGACGCTATAAACTAATAGGATCGGATAAATAGCGAAAAAATAAAGCAAAGTGATTAATTTACCTGCACCAACGCCGAAATGTTCTTCAACGACTTCGGTAATATCTTCGCCACCTTTCTTGCCGGATAATACAAAGCGGCATAATGCACGGTGAGAATAATATGTCATCGGGAAAGCAATCAGTGCCATGATAATTAACGGAATTAATCCACCAATACCGGCATTGATAGGTAAGAATAACACGCCAGCGCCGATGGCCGTGCCATAGAGGCCCAGCATCCAGACGGTGTCGCTTTTACGCCATCCTGAAGCCTGTTCTAACACCTGGCTACTATCTTGAATGGTGCTCATATACTGATTTCTCCTCGGTGGACATATTAATACCCCGTTACAAGGGTATTGCCACATGATGTGGATTATAAAAATTACAGTATCGGCAAGTTGCCGTTACGGAGTTTAAAAAACGAACGAGACATGTTGCTAATTATGTCAGTAGGTCAATACTGTTTTGTGGCGGCATTCTATATCGTGGTGGTCAGCGAATAATATTGAGGCGATCACAGAAATGAATTGACGGGAAATATTTTAATAAATTTCCGCGCAAATTAAAATATCAATCTTGATACTTTATTTTAAATATTTTTAACGGCTCGTTATTGATGCTTTATTTAATTGCTGAGTGATGAAAAATGAACAATAAATAAAATAAAGGGCAGATGAAATAATAAACGCAATTTTGCTGATGTCACGCGTAATGATGGTTTTTCTCTTTTTCGGACGTATCGATGGCGCAGTTCCTGCTGTTGCATCACCTCAGACGAGAGTTATCCGGCAGATTGCAACCTGCCGGATAATGGTCACCGATCTGTCAGGCGGTGAGCTTTTCTTCTGCCCACGCCAGACCGCTGTGGTATTCCTCTGGTAAGAGAGGTGCCAGCGATTGCAGCGTGCGTTGCAACTGTGCGGTATCCGACGACGGTAGATTGAGGTGTCCAACTTTGCGACCAGGACGAACGTCTTTCTCATACCAGTGCAGGTGTACCAGCGGCAGCGCCAACCAGTCGATATTCACGTCAGTGCCGATCAGGTTGACCATCACCGACGGTGTTTCGACAACCGGTACTGGCAGCGGCAGATCCAGAATGGCGCGCAGGTGCAGCTCAAACTGGCTGATCGACGCGCCATTTTGCGTCCAGTGTCCGCTATTGTGTACGCGCGGAGCCAGCTCGTTAATGAGCAGGTGGTCGCCAACAATAAAGCATTCCATCGCCATCACACCCACATAACCCAGCGCATTCATTATTGCGGACAGCATCTGTTCGGCCTGCTGCTGCAACTGCGGATCGGGCTGAGGGAAAGCCACGCTGGTGCGCAGAATACCATCCTGATGCAGATTATGAGTGAGCGGGTAGAACACACATTTGCCGTGCGTATTGCGGGCACCCACCAGCGAGACTTCGCCAGAAAAATTAATGCCTTGCTCAACGATGCATTCGCCGTAGCAGTCAGCGGGCAGCGTTTGCTGTTCGCCATCGCGCAAGCGCCACTGCCCGCGGCCGTCGTAACCACCGACGCGACGTTTAACGATAGCGAGTTCACCTAATGAGGCAAAGACGTGTGGCCATTCATCGGCACTAGCCAGCAACTGCCAAGGAGCAGTTGCCAGATTCAGCGAGTCCAGCAGCTGCTTTTGCGTCAGGCGATCGGCCAGACGCGGGAAGATATCGCGGTTTGCAAACGCCGTGTGCTCGGCCAACTCACGGGTGAGAGCCGTTTCCGGCCAGCGTTCGATTTCGGCGGTAATGACACTGTTATGAAACGGAACCGATTCCGGCTCTGCATCCAGTCCCACTGGGTAAACTGCAATGCCTAGCGGTTCACCAGCCTGACGCAGCATTCTGCCCAACTGACCATTGCCTAATACGCAGACCGGTTTCATGCCTCCTCCCGCGGATCGGGATGAGAGAGCACATCATCGGTTTGCGCCTGACGCCAGTCTGCCAGTCGGGCAGAGATGCCCTTGTCGTGCAGGGCAAGAATTTGTGCGGCCAGCAGAGCCGCATTCGCCGCGCCCGCTTTGCCAATCGCCAACGTGCCGACCGGAATACCACGCGGCATTTGGACGATGGAATACAGGCTGTCTACCCCGCTCAGCGTTGAGCTTTGTACCGGCACGCCAAGCACGGGAACCAGCGTTTTCGCTGCCAGCATACCCGGCAGGTGTGCTGCGCCGCCTGCGCCCGCGATAATCACATCAAAACCGTTCTGTGCCGCTTGCTCAGCGAAGCTGAATAGCTTGTCTGGCGTCCGGTGTGCGGAAACGACTTCGGTATGAAAAGGAATGTTCAGCGTGGTGAGGATTTCCGCAGCAAACTGCATGGTGGCCCAGTCACTCTTTGAACCCATGACGATGGCAATTTTAGCCGGGGCAACGTTGGATGACATGCCTGTAACGCTCCTGTGATTGTACGTGTTCGTGACGCGTTCGCGTCGGCCAGACAGGGAGGGTCTGGCGTTGAGGGCGTAGAGCATATCACGCCATTATGGCGAGGAAAACGGTTGCGTATGCGGAAATGCAGGGGGGATAAGGCGAGAGACCGTTAAGTCAATGTCAAGAAACGCATTAAAATGGGAAGGAAATCAGTTCGATATTTTGTGGCGTGACCTTAATCATCGACCCTTCTTCATGCCAGGCCCCGAGAACGGCGCGACGACCAGACGATTCACCGAGATCGACCTGATGAATGGCTGGACGGTGCGTGTGGCCGTGGATCATCGTCTCCACCTGATAATGCCGTAAGCGTGCAAGTACGGCGTCGTGATTGACATCCATAATCTGCTGCGACTTTTTTTGGTTTTCGTGCTGGCTGGTTGCCCGCATCTTCGCCGCAATTTTCATACGTAGTGACAACGGTAATAGCAGGAAGAGTCGCTGAATAAATGGGTTGTGTACCCGACGGCGGAATTGTTGGTAATGCCGATCGTCAGTGCACAACGTATCGCCATGCAGAATGAGAATCTTTTGGCCGTAGAGATCGAGCACCGTTTCTGTCGGCAGCAGCGTCATTCCGCTTTGCTTGGCGAAACGCTTACCGATCAGGAAATCACGGTTACCGTGCACGAAATAGCAGGGAATGCCGCGCTGATGTAAGGCATACAGTTCCGTGGCGACAGTCGCATGCAGCGGCTGAGGATCGTCGTCACCTATCCAGGCGTCGAACAGGTCGCCAAGTATGTACAGCGCATCGGCATGGATCGCGTCATGGCGTAAAAAACGCAGAAAACCGGCGGTAATCGCCGGTTCATGAACACTTAAATGCAGATCGGCAATGAACAGCGTTGCCATGCAGGTCGAATTATTCGCTGATCGTTACGTGGGTAATCACCACGTCTTCTTTCGGTACGTCCTGATGCATGCCGCTGCGGCCGGTAGCAACGCCTTTGATTTTATCAACAACGTCCATGCCTTCGGTGACTTCAGCGAATACGCAGTAGCCCCAACCATCGGCACGCTCTGAACGGAAGTTCAGGAAATCGTTATCAACGAGGTTGATAAAGAACTGGGCAGTTGCAGAGTGCGGATCGTTGGTACGTGCCATCGCCAGCGTGCCACGGGTATTTTTCAGGCCGTTGTTGGCTTCATTTTTGATTGTCGCATTGGTTTCTTTCTGATCCATGCCGGGAGCGAAGCCGCCGCCCTGAATCATAAAACCATTAATCACGCGGTGAAAAATCGTGTTGTCATAAAAACCGCTGCGACAGTAGTTCAGGAAGTTTTCTACGGTAACCGGCGCTTTGTCTGCAAACGTGTTAATGACGATATCGCCGTGGTTGGTATGAAGCGTAATCATAATAATGAACCCTAGATAGCCTTAGTGATTAAGAGTGCAGTTCACAAAAGACGGTGAACAACAAGAGCGCTGTTATAGCATAACTGGTCGATTGAGTCAGTACTTCGCGCTTACCGCACCGTTGTTGGCGGTTGGATAGATGAGAAAATCGTATAAAAAGGTTTACTACTCTGATTTTGGTAGTCGTCACATAATATGTGTGCTTAATAATAGTGCGCAATAAGGTGTTAATCAGGCAATAGGGACTTTTAAAAACAAATAAATTGATCAAAATTTCAAATAATAGTTAATTAATTTGAATGAGATTTTTGTTGCCCCAGATCAATGTTTTGCGTAATCAACGTGTTCTTTTTTTGTGGCTCAGATTAATCTGAGAGTAATTCTTATTCTTCATAAATAACTCTAAAGAGATAGGTGAACTATGCTGGGTATTCTGGATAGTGTTAATCGTTTATTAGACAAACCGGATTTTGGCAAACTGTTTTTGCGCGTATCTTTCAGCGTTTTGATGCTGTTTCATGGCTGGCATAAGGTACACGGTGGAATCGGTGCCATTGAAGGCATGCTGACCTCCGCAGGGCTCCCTGCTTTTGTTGGCTACGGTGTCTATGTCGGAGAAGTCATCACTCCGATCCTGATGATTCTCGGCATTTTCACACGTCCTTCTGCGCTGATTTTCTCCTTCACGATGGTGGTAGCGACGTTACTGGTTAACGCTGGTGGTTTCGTTACGCTGGCCAAAACCGGCGCTTGGGGTGTTGAAGGTACGGCGGTGTTCTTCTTCGCGGGTATCGCGATTGCCCTGCTTGGTAGCGGAAAATATTCTGTGATGTCGAATCCGCGTTGGCGCTAATTGTTTTTTGTTAGCTGAACGTTTTTTCGTCAGCAACGTCGATTGTATTAAATGGCCCGGAAATCTGGGCCATTTCATTTTTATCCTTTCTCGCTTATTCCCTCTTCTTAACCTTGCAATACAATAGGGTTCAGGTTTCAATACGCCGTTGGGGTGTAAACCCTGAATGCATTGATGTTACTGACGCTACCTGCGACGGTGGTTGACCTATCGTGTGAACGCTATGCTTTGTGAAAACCATTTTTTTGTGAAAACCATTTTTTATAAAAACACTGGAACGCCCTGATGCTAAAGATTTTTAATACGCTGAGTCGCCAAAAAGAGGAATTTAAACCCATCCACGCCGGTCAGGTGGGAATGTATGTGTGTGGCATCACCGTTTATGACCTGTGTCATATCGGTCACGGGCGTACTTTCGTGGCGTTTGATGTGGTGGCGCGGTATTTGCGGTATCTGGGATATTCACTGAAATATGTGCGTAATGTCACCGATATTGACGACAAAATTATTAAACGTGCGATCGAAAATGGGGAAACCAGCGACCAACTGACGACCCGTATGATCGCAGAGATGCACGCCGATTTTGATGCGTTGAATATTCTGCGCCCGGATGCCGAACCGCGTGCGACACACCATATTGCCGACATCATCGAAATGGTGGAAGCGCTGATCGCCCGTCGCCACGCCTATGTTGCGAGTAATGGTGACGTGATGTTCTCCGTTGATACCGCGCCGGGTTACGGCGTGCTGTCTCGTCAGGATCTGGATCAGTTGCAGGCTGGCGCGCGCGTTGAAATTACCGAAGTGAAGCGTAACCCGATGGATTTCGTGCTGTGGAAAATGTCCAAGCCGGGTGAACCACACTGGTCCTCTCCGTGGGGAGAAGGGCGCCCTGGCTGGCATATCGAATGTTCTGCCATGAACTGCAAACAGCTGGGCACGCATTTTGATATTCACGGCGGCGGCTCCGATTTGATGTTCCCGCACCACGAAAACGAGATCGCGCAGTCCAGCTGTGCACACGACGGCTCGTATGTGAATTACTGGATGCACTCCGGCATGGTGATGGTTGACCGCGAAAAGATGTCAAAGTCGCTAAATAACTTCTTCACCGTACGCGACGTGCTGGCATATTACGACCCAGAAACCGTGCGTTACTTCCTGATGTCAGGCCACTACCGTAGCCAGTTGAACTACAGCGAAGACAACCTGAAACAGGCGCGATCGGCATTGGAACGTTTGTATATCGCGTTGCGTGGAATGGATGCTAGCGTTGCGGCGCACGGCGGTGACGAGTTTGAAGCCCGTTTCCGCGAAGCGATGGACGACGATTTCAACACGCCGGAAGCCTACTCGGTGCTGTTTGATATGGCGCGTGAAGTTAATCGCCTGAAAACGGAAGACGTGCAGGCGGCGAACCAACTGGCATCGGCACTGCGTAAACTGTCCGGCGTGCTTGGTCTGTTGGAGCAGGATCCTGAACAGTTCCTGCAAAATGGCGCGCAGGTGGATGACGAGGAAGTGAAAGAAATCGAAGCGTTAATCCAGCAGCGTAAAGATGCGCGTGCGGCGAAAGACTGGGCGCTGGCGGATCAGGCTCGCGATCGTTTGAATGAAATGGGGATCGTGCTGGAGGATGGCCCGCAGGGAACGATCTGGCGCCGTAAGTAACGCTTTCTTCCTGTAACACGCTTTCAGTAAATAAAAAGCCCGCAAGAATAACATTGCGGGCTTTTTTTTCGCTGTGGTCGATGCCGTAAAGGTTACTCGGCGACTTTTACCGTTTCGCCGTTGAACTGAACGGTTTGCCCAGCAACGATTTTGCAGCGCTTGCGTGTTTCCGTCTGGCCGTCAACGGTCACGTCGCCAGCGGCGATAGACAGTTTGGCTGCTGCGCCACTTTCACTCCAGCCCAGCAGTTTCAAGAGATCGCACAGTTCAACGTGCGGATGCTTTTCAAGATTAAAGGTTGCCATAAATTCCTGCTTATCGGTGTTTGACCTTATCGCCAATTATTCGGCGTGGTCATGATACTCTTCGCACGCCTGTAGCGTGTTTTGAATCAGTGTGGCAACGGTCATTGGGCCGACGCCGCCCGGTACGGGGCTGATGTAAGACGCTCTTTCCTGCGCCGTTTCAAATTCCACATCGCCGACCACTTTACCGCTTTCCAGACGGTTAATACCCACGTCCAGCACAATCGCGCCCGGTTTAATCCATTCGCCGGGGATGAAGCCCGGTTTACCGACCGCGACTACCAGCAGATCGGCGTTTTCAATATGGTGGCGCAGATTTTTGGTGAAGCGGTGCGTGACGGTCGTGGTGCAACCAGCCAGCAGCAGTTCCAGACTCATCGGACGGCCAACGATATTGGACGCGCCGACGACAACGGCATTCAGCCCGAAGGTGTCGATATTGTAACGCTCCAACAGCGTGATGATGCCGCGTGGCGTACAGGCTCGCAGCATGGGGGCGCGCTGGCACAAACGACCCACGTTGTAAGGATGGAAGCCATCCACATCTTTACTTGGCGCGATGCGTTCAATTACCTTGGTATTATCGATGCCTTCCGGCAGCGGAAGCTGAACCAAAATACCGTCAATCGTCTGGTCGGCGTTGAGCTGGTCGATAAGTGCCAACAGCTCAGATTCCGTTGTGGTGATGGGCAAATCATAAGAGCGGGAAATAAAGCCGACTTCTTCACACACTTTGCGTTTGCTGGCGACATAAATCTGTGACGCCGGATTCTCGCCGACCAGCACAACAGCTAGGCCCGGTGCGCGTTTTCCTTCTGCCAAACGCTGCGTGACTCGTGCGGCAACTTCGTCTTTGACCTGCTGCGCAATCGTTTTACCATCAATAATCTTTGCTGCCATCTGAGAAAAGACCCATCAATTTGAAATAGGGGGAGATGGCCGCTATTTTGTCAGAAGCTGCGTGCGCTGTCAGGTATTGCATCAACATTAATTCCAATTGCTGCCGCTATTCACTCACCTCAATACGGTTTTTACCGCCATGTTTGGCGCGATACAGTGCAGCATCGGCAATATCGATAACGGACGACGCCGCTGGCGGTGGGGTATCGGCGCAGAACACATAAACACCGGCGCTAATGGTGACGATTTTTTCTGGGAATAGTGTGGTTTCATGCGGGATCTTTTCTTCACGTACTAAATCCAGCGCGCGCTGAGCCAGCGCGGCGGCGCTTTGTTTATCGGTCTCGGTGATGATGATCGCGAACTCCTCACCGCCATAGCGGGCGACTAAATCTTCTTTGCGCTTTGGCATATTACTCAGAATATTCCCGACTTTGCGCAGACACTCATCGCCTGCCACATGGCCATAGTGGTCGTTGTACTTTTTAAAGGCATCGATATCGATCATGATGAGCGCGATACTGCGCTGTGTTTCCACAGCTTGCAGCAGAGTTTGTTCCAGGAAGGTATCGAATTGACGACGGTTAGGTAGGTTCGTCAGGCCATCGAACAAGGCAAGCGTTTTCAGGGTATGGTTAACTGACGTGAGTTCATCACGCACGATGGTCAAATCGATCTGATTTTTCAAATTCATACGAATCTGTCTCAGCACGATCAGGCCGAGCAGGCTGCTGGTCAGTACCATTGCCAACGTGATAATACCGTAGATGAAGCTGTCCGTTTTCCATGGAGAAAGAGCCTGATCGAGATCATAACCTGCGCCGATAACGATGGGGTAACGTTTTAATTTTGTGTAACCATAAACCCGCTTGATATTATCGAGCGTGGAAGTGACGGTTGCGGTGCCGCTTTCGGACTGCTTCAGATATTCTGAAAATATCGGGCTGCTAGATACGCTACGGTTGATATAGGAATCATCGTAAGGGCGGGCGTATAGGATTCTGCCATCGGAAAGCAAAATGGCGAGCACATCCATGTTCCCCATGGAGTAGTAGCCATAATACTGCTTAAAATAGTCCAGTGAGAGGGTGGTGAGCAATACACCGTTAAAACTGCCGTCTGGCTTATTGAGACGTATGGAGACGGGGATGACCAGATCTCCGGTAGAACGGCTTTTAATCACGCTGCTGATATAGATATTGGTGCCGATGTTGCTTTGATGGTATTTGAAGTATTCTCTGTCGGAATAGTTATTCCGCACTGGGCTGACGACGCCGGAATTGATCACCCAGTCGCCTTTTTCATCATAGACAAAGATGCCGTGCAGTTGCGGCAGCGCGGCTTTACGGTTTTTCAAAATATCACTCAGCCGGCTTAACTGTGCAGGCGATTGGCCGTCCTGTTCGATACGCTCTTGTAAATCCTGTAGCAGAATGTCGACTTGTAAAAAAGTATCTTCGGCATGGCGTGCCAGCGACAGAGACAGGTTTTTGGCGTTTCGCTCGGTTGAATCGATAAGCTGTTGGTGAGAATTGAAGACTGCCCATCCGTTCAGCGCCACTACTGCGGTGATGATGAATAACATAAAAACGATCATCAATTTTTGGAGCGGCATTTGATAGTGGCTGGCCTTGTCACTTGTGCTGACCTTCATTGTCCTTCCCATCCTTAGCCAAAGAAATGACTGATGATAAGTGTAGACGTTTCTGACAGTTGCGCTGGCAATTGATGAGACAGGCTTATGATTTTTTTGTCGGTTTTATCGAGTACTAAGCCGCTTTGATAATAAAGTAACGTCTCTACACAGTATCTCCATGTAGCGTTGATAAAAACTCGAAAATAAACCGGTATTATCGTGTTTATTCATTAAAATCATCTAAGATAAATGACGTTGTGTTACATAACGTCATGAAAATTTGTTTTCACGCTAATGATTTAAAAAAGTCACAAGGTGTAAGAAGATCTTTATTTATTATTAAATGCGCTATGTTTAATTGGCGTTTAACTGGAATTGCTAATGATAATGATGTTGCGTTTCTGACGTTTCAACTGATAAAGAAAAGATGTCTTTGTGAATGATGGTTTCTGAACGTGGGAGCGAAACAAGAAATAAATTGACATGTTACGCCTCTATTCAGATGAAAAAATAAGAAAGATACTGCGGCGAAATAGGTTGTTAGCCAGTAATGAAATAAAGAGCCCTTCATGAAAATAGCGATTAGCGGAACGGGATATGTCGGTTTATCGAATGGATTATTATTAGCGCAACAGCATCAGGTTGTGGCGTTGGATATTGTGGCTGAAAAAGTGGCGTTGCTGAATCAACGAAAATCGCCGATTAATGATGCCGAGATTGAGCGTTTTTTACAACATGAAACGCTGAATTTTTCCGCGACGCTGGACAAGCATGAAGCGTATACCAACGCGCAGTTCGTGATTATCGCGACGCCGACAGATTACGATCCACAAACCAACTATTTCAACACGTCGTCGGTAGAGGCGGTTATTCGTGATGTTCTGGCGATTAATCCGCAGGCCATTATGGTGATTAAATCGACGGTGCCCGTTGGCTTCACCGAGAAAATCAGCCAGCAGTTGGATACGGATAACATCATTTTTTCGCCTGAGTTTTTGCGTGAAGGTAAGGCGTTGTATGACAATCTTTATCCGTCACGGATTGTGGTGGGTGAACGGTCAGAAAGGGCAAGGTTCTTCGCTAACCTATTGATGGAGTGCGCATTAAAAAAAGATATTCGCGTGCTGTTTACCGACCCGACCGAGGCTGAAGCGATAAAATTGTTTGCGAATACCTTCCTGGCGATGCGCGTGGCCTACTTTAACGAGTTGGACAGCTATGCCGAATCGCTGGGGCTGAATACCCGGCAGATTATTGAAGGGGTGTGTCTCGATCCGCGTATTGGCGATTACTACAACAATCCTTCTTTCGGCTATGGCGGCTACTGTTTACCAAAGGATACCCGGCAGCTTTTGGCCAATTATCGTACCGTGCCGAATAACCTGATCAAGGCTATCGTGGACGCTAACCATACGCGAAAAGACTTCATTGCCGACACGATTATTCGCCGCCATCCGAAAACCGTCGGCGTCCACCGTCTCATCATGAAAGCAGGATCGGATAATTTTCGCTTCTCCTCCATTCAGGGCATCATGAAAAGGATAAAAGCGAAAGGAATCAAGGTGGTAATTTATGAACCGGGGATTGATGGAGATGATTTTTTAGATTTTCCTATCATTCATCAACTCGACAGTTTCAAACAACAGTGTGACATTATTATTACCAATCGTTATGCCGATGAATTAAAAGATGTGATGGGGAAAGTCTATACGCGAGACTTATTTGGCGAAGATTGATTTCTTGCTGTAAATCAATAAAACGACATCTTGTCATTTGGTTATTCGCGAAAAGTTCATTTTTGCATTGTAATTAATTATGTCTTTTTGCTGTTTTGTCATGTCGTGCCGTTTATCTGTAGTTTTATGATTGTCGCAATAAATTAAGGTTGGCTTAAGGCTTCATTATTTAGACTGCTGAATGATGATTTCTCGCCATTATTTATTTTGGGAATACGTTATGACGGAATTTTTGCCTTTTTCCCGCCCGAACATGGGCGAAGAGGAAATTGCTGCCGTGGCTGAAGTATTACGATCCGGCTGGATAACCACGGGGCCGAAATGTCAGCAATTAGAGCAGGCGTTTTGCCAGCGAATAGGGTGTCGACAGGCGATAGCGGTCAGTTCGGCGACGGGCGGTATGCACGTTACGCTGATGGCGCTCGGTGTTGGCCCCGGCGACGAGGTGATTACGCCATCCCAAACTTGGGTTTCAACCGTCAACATCATCACGCTCTTGGGCGCGGAACCAGTGATGGTAGACGTGGATCGGCATACGCTGATGGTGCGACCGCAGGATATCGAGGCGGCTATCACACCGAAGACCAAAGCGATTATTCCCGTGCATTATGCCGGTGCGCCTGCCGATCTGGATGCGCTGCGTGCGCTCAGTGAACGCTACGGCATCCCGCTGGTTGAGGATGCCGCACACGCCGTGGGTACGCAGTATCGCGATGCGTGGATCGGCGCACGTGGAACCGCCATTTTCTCGTTTCATGCCATTAAAAACATCACTTGTGCGGAAGGCGGCATGGTGGTGACGGACGACGAAGCACTCGCCGAACGACTACGCAGCCTGAAGTTTCATGGGCTGGGCGTGGATGCGTTCGACAGGCAGTTACAAGGGCGCAAACCGCAGGCCGAAGTGGTGACGCCGGGGTTTAAATACAATCTGGCGGATATCAATGCAGCGATTGCGCTGGTTCAACTGGATAAACTCCCAGCGATCAACGCCCGCCGTCAGCAGCTTGCCGCGCGCTATCTCACCCAACTGCGCTCGTTGCCACTCCTACCGCTGGCCGTTCCTGACTATCCCCATCTGCACGCCTGGCATCTGTTTATGGTGCGCGTGGATGAAACACAGAGTGGCATATCGCGCGATGATTTGATGGCGGCATTGCAGGCTCACGGCATTGGTACTGGGCTGCATTTCAGAGCGGTGCATACGCAGAAATACTACCGTGAGCGCTATCCCCACTTGCACCTGCCGGCAACGGAATGGAATTCGGCATCGCTGATGACGCTGCCGCTGTTCCCCGATATGCAGGACAGCGATGTCGATCGCGTCGTCGCGGCGCTAACCTCGATTTTGGAGTCTGTTCGTGATTGATGACATCAAAAATGTTTCTATTGTGATTCCTGTTTATAACGAAGAAGAGAGCCTGCCGGTACTGCTCGAACGCACGCTGGCAGCCTGTCGGCAGATCGGTAAACCCTGGGAAATCATTCTGGTTGATGACGGCAGCAGCGATCGTTCGGCGGATCTGCTGACCGAAGCGGCGAGTGACCCGGAAAAGCACATTATTGCCGTGCTGTTGAATCGCAACTATGGTCAGCATTCGGCCATTATGGCCGGATTCCAGCAGGCGGTAGGCGATGTGGTGATCACGCTGGATGCCGATTTACAGAACCCGCCCGAGGAAATCCCACGGCTGGTGGAGTACGCTGCGCAAGGGTATGACGTGGTCGGCACCGTGCGGGCAAACCGGAAGGATTCGCTGTTTCGCAAACTGGCCTCGAAAACCATCAACATGATGATCCGGCGTTCAACTGGGAAATCAATGGTGGATTACGGCTGTATGCTGCGCGCGTATCGTCGTCACATTGTCAGCGCGATGCTGCGCTGCCACGAACGCAGCACCTTTATTCCTATCCTTGCCAATACCTTCGCCCGGAAAACCATCGAGATCGATGTGCTGCACGCCGAGCGCGAATTTGGCACGTCCAAATACAGCTTTTTGAAGCTGATTAACCTGATGTACGACCTGCTGACCTGTCTGACGACGACGCCGCTGCGCATACTCAGCCTGATCGGCAGCGTCGTTGCGCTGTCGGGATTCCTGCTGGCGCTGCTGTTGATCGGCCTGCGTCTGTTCTTCGGTGCGGAATGGGCGGCAGAGGGCGTGTTCACGCTGTTTGCCGTGCTGTTCATGTTTATCGGCGCGCAGTTTGTCGGGATGGGGCTCTTGGGGGAATACATCGGCCGTATCTATACCGATGTCCGTGCCCGACCACGCTATTTTGTGCAAAAAACAGTGAGTGCGGCAACGCCACTGACCACCAGCTTACGGGATGAAGAAGAATGAAAGCGATCGTATTTGCCTACCATGATATTGGCTGCGTCGGTCTTGAGGCGTTAAAGCTTGCGGGCTATGAGATTCAAGCCGTGTTCACACACAGCGATGCGCCGGGCGAGAACCACTTCTATGGGTCGGTGGCGAAAGCGGCCGCCGAGATGGACGTGCCGGTGTTTGCACCGGAAGACATTAACCATCCGCTCTGGGTGAACCGCATTCGGGAGCTGGCACCGGATGTTATTTTTTCCTTCTATTACCGCACGTTATTAAGCGATGACATTCTCCAGTTGCCAGCGTTTGGCGCATTCAATCTGCACGGCTCACTGCTGCCGCGCTACCGGGGACGTGCGCCGGTGAATTGGGTACTGGTGAACGGTGAAACGCAGACGGGCGTGACGCTGCACAAGATGGTTTCTCGCGCTGATGCGGGTGATATCGTTGCCCAGTCCGTGGTGGCGATTGACGAGGAAGATACTGCGCTGACGCTGCATGGAAAGTGCCGTACCGCCGCTGCCGCTTTGCTGGCGCAGCAATTACCGCTGATCCGCTCGCGTGAGATTACGCTGACGCCGCAGGATGAAAGCCGGGCCAGCTATTTCGGACGTCGCACGGCGGCAGATGGGCTGATCGACTGGCACAAAAGCGCCCGTGAGATTAACAACCTGATCCGCGCGGTGACGGAGCCGTATCCGGGCGCGTTTACGTTTCTCGGTGAGCGCAACGTGACGATTTGGCGCGCTCGTGTTGTAAAGGACAAGATCGGTGGTGAGCCAGGCGCGATTATCTCGACGTCGCCGCTGGTGGTGGCCTGTGGTGAAGATGCACTTGAGATCGTCAGCGGACAGAGTGAGACTGGGCTGTATATGTCGGGTAGCCGACTGGCGGCGGAAATGGGCATGGTGCCGCAGGCGCGACTGGGTAACCTCGCCAGCCGTGTGCAGCGACGCCGCACGCGCGTCCTGATCCTCGGCGTGAACGGTTTTATCGGTAACCACCTGACCGAACGCCTGCTGCGCGACGATCGCTATGAGATCTACGGGCTGGATATCAGCTCGGATGCCATCGCCTGTTTTCTTGGCGATCCGCGTTTCCATTTTGTGGAAGGCGATATCAGCATCCATAACGAATGGATCGAATACCACATCAAGAAATGCGATGTCATTCTGCCGCTGGTGGCGATTGCCACGCCGATTGAATACACCCGTAATCCGCTGCGCGTGTTTGAATTGGACTTTGAAGAGAACCTGAAAATCGTGCGCGACTGCGTGCGCTACAACAAACGCATCGTTTTCCCGTCCACCTCAGAAGTGTACGGCATGTGTGATGACAAAGAGTTTGATGAAGACACCTCGCGCCTGATTGTCGGGCCGATCAACAAGCAGCGCTGGATTTATTCCGTGTCCAAGCAGTTGCTGGATCGGGTGATCTGGGCCTACGGCGCGAAGAACGGCCTGCGTTTCACGCTGTTCCGTCCGTTTAACTGGATGGGGCCGCGTCTGGATACGCTGGATGCGGCACGTATCGGTAGCTCCCGCGCCATTACTCAATTGATTCTTAATTTGGTGGAAGGATCGCCAATCAAGCTGGTGGATGGCGGGGCGCAGAAACGCTGCTTTACCGACATTCACGACGGTATTGAGGCGCTGTTCCGTATTATTGAAAACCGTAACGGCCAGTGTGACGGGCAGATCATCAACATCGGCAATCCGCATAATGAAGCCAGTATCCGCGAACTGGGCGAAATGCTGCTGACCAGCTTTAATGCGCACCCGCTGCGCGATCGCTTCCCGCCGTTCGCCGGATTTATTGACGTGGAAAGCAGCAGCTATTACGGCAAGGGCTATCAGGATGTGGCGCACCGCACGCCAAGCATTCGCAACGCTAAACGCCTGCTGGCATGGGAACCAACGGTGAAGATGGAGCAAACCGTCGCGGAAACGCTGGACTATTTCCTGCGTACCGTTGACCCCCTGCAATCAGACAACGCCACGGATGCACAGGGATGACGCGTGTTGGCTTGCGGATAGATGTCGATACCTGGCGCGGTACGCGGGACGGCGTGCCTGCGCTGCTGGATGTGCTGGCGGAGTTCGATATTCAGGCGAGTGTCTTTTTTAGCGTCGGGCCGGACAACATGGGGCGTCACCTGTGGCGTCTGCTGCGTCCACGCTTTTTATGGAAGATGCTGCGTTCCAACGCGGCCTCGCTCTACGGCTGGGATATCTTGCTGGCCGGTACGGCGTGGCCGGGGCGTCATATCGGCGCACGGTTTGGCTCGTTAATCCGCCAGACACACGACGCAGGCCATGAAGTCGGGTTACATGCCTGGGATCATCACGGCTGGCAGGCGAATGTCGCCCGCTGGTCGGATGCGCAATTAGCCGCGCAGTTCCGTGAAGGAATGGACGCGCTGACATCGATTCTGCCATCGCCGGTGCGCTGTTCCGCTGTGGCGGGCTGGCGAGCCGATCCGCGTGTTGTAGAGATGAAGCAGCACTGGAATCTGGACTATAACAGCGACTGCCGCGGCACTCGACCTTTCCGACCACGCCTGAAAAATGGTGATTTGGGTACCGTGCAGATCCCAGTCACATTGCCGACCTACGATGAAGTCATCGGCGAGCGCGTGAGTGACGGCGAATTTAACGACTTCATTCTTGAGGCGATCCAGCAAGATCGCGGCGTGCCGGTCTACACCATCCATGCGGAGGTTGAAGGTGGCGCGAAGCTGGCGCTGTTCCGCCAGTTGCTGCTTCGGGCCCGTCAGCAGCACATCAAATTTTGTCCGCTTTCCTCATTGCTGCCTGATGACCGAGCCACGTTGCCCGTCGGGCGGATTGAACGCGCGCCGTTTCCCGGGCGGGAAGGGTGGCTTGGTGTGCAAACGGAAGAATAAATAAAGCAGGAGATAGCATGGAAAAAGGCATGATAAAGCTGAAAAGTACCATGATATTGGTGCTATTTGCTTTGCTCTACCTGTTGCCGCTTAACGGTCGCTGGCTGTGGTCGCCGGACGAAACGCGCTATGCTGAAATCAGCCGCGAGATGCTTCAGCGTGGCGATTGGATCGTGCCGCATTTGCTGGGTATTCGCTACTTTGAGAAACCCGTTGCGGGCTACTGGCTGAATAACATCAGTCAGTGGTTATTAGGTCATACCAATTTTTCCGTGCGTTTTGCCTCGGTATTTTCTACCGGGTTGAGCGCGCTGCTGGTGTTCTGGCTGGCGATGCTGCTGTGGAAAAACCAGCGTACCGCGCTGTTGGCGGCGACGATCTATCTCACCTCACTCCTTGTATACGGCATAGGTACTTACAGCGTTCTCGATCCGATGGTGACGCTCTGGATGACGGCGGCGCTGTTCAGCCACGCGCTGATTCAGCGTGCCACGCTGACGCGTGAGCGGCTCGCGGCGTGGGGGCTGATGGGACTGGCCTGCGGCATGGGATTTATGACCAAAGGCTTTCTGGCGCTGGCTTTACCAGTGATCAGCGTGCTGCCGGTGGCGCTGGCGCAAAAGCGGATTAAGGAACTGTTGCTGTTTGGGCCGCTGGCGATTGTCGTTGCGGTATTGCTGAGTGCGCCGTGGGCGCTGGCGGTGCATGCGCGAGAAGCCGATTACTGGCATTACTTCTTTTGGATTGAACATATTCAGCGTTTTGCCGAAGACGATGCGCAGCATAGAGCGCCGTTCTGGTATTACCTGCCTGTTCTGATTCTCGGGACGTTCCCCTGGCTGGCGCTGCTGCCGGGTGCGTTGCGTAGCGGCTGGACGGAACGGAAGGCGAACCCAGAGCGGTTCCTCCTGCTGTGCTGGATGGTGATGCCGCTGCTGTTTTTCAGCATCGCTAAAGGTAAGCTGCTGACTTATATTCTACCGTGCTTTGCACCGCTGGCGCTGCTGATGGCGGCGTGGATTTCCGGGCTGGCACCCGCAATACGCGAACGAGTATTGCGCATCAATAGCTGGCTCAATATTGCCTTCGGCAGCGTGCTGGCGCTCGCTGTTGCGGCGCTTGGCCTCGACATCATCATGCCGCATTTCTATCAGCCGGGAGAAGGACTGACCATCGTCTCGGGGATTATCTGTTTTATCGGCTGGGTGGCTTTTGCCGCTGTCAGCCTGAAAAAGCAACGGGCGTGGGGCTATCTGGTCGCGGGCTGTCCGTTATTTCTGGCGCTGCTCGTTGGCGGGAGTATTCCGGCGAGCGTGGTGGATTCAAAGAACCCCCAAACCTTTATTCGTAGCCATCAGCCGTTGCTGCAAGACAGCCGCTATGTGCTTAGCGATGAGGTGGGGCTGGCCGCCGGACTGGCGTGGGAGTTGAAGCGCAGTGATATCACCTTATTTAAGGCGCGGGGCGAGCTGAACTATGGGCTGAACTATGCCGATTCCGCTGACCGCTTTGTGGATGAGGGCGCTTTTCCAACCTGGCTTGCCGAGAAACGGCGTAGCGGAAATGTCGCGCTGATGCTGAAGATCGACCGGGACAGCGATGACGAGTATCGCAATCTGCCTGCGCCCAATCAGTTGAGAAAATCGCACCGCTACGTGCTGCTGTTTTATAAGCAGATAGCGCCATGAGTTATCTCTTGGTAGGTATCGTCTGCCTGCTCACTAGTCTGGGACAACTGTGCCAGAAACAGGCGGCGGAGTGCTGGCGGTGTTTGCCGACACATCGACGCCAGCGCGTGACGCTGGGATGGCTGATGTTGGCGGCCTTGCTGCTTGGCATCGGGCTGCTGCTGTGGCTTGTGGTGTTGCAGCATCTCCCGCTCGGTGTGGCGTATCCGCTGCTGAGCATCAATTTTGTACTGGTCACGCTGCTGGCGCACTACGGGTTTGGCGAGCGTGTGGATAGGCACCACTGGTGGGGCATTGCGCTGATTGTCATCGGTATCTATCTGATGCAGGGGGGATGATGGCGAAAAGAGGCTATATCTGGGCGATTATCAGCATTGTGCTAGCCAGCACCGCGCAGGTGTTAATGAAAAGCGGTATGTTGGCGCTGCCGAGCATTTCCTTCGCGCACTGGCCGTCGCTCAGCGCGTTGGTTGCGGGCTGGCCTGCGGTTGCGGTGCTGGTCGGGGTGATTTGCTACGGGCTGTCGATGGTGTGCTGGTTTATGGTGCTACGCTATTTGCCGTTAAGCCGCGCCTATCCGCTGATTAGCTTAAGCTACGCGGTGGTTTATCTGGCGGCGGTTTTCCTGCCGTGGCTGAATGAACCGATGAGCCTGCGTAAAACTCTCGGCGTCTTGATTATTCTGCTGGGTGTCTGGCTGGTGAGTCGTAACGCGCAGGCGGCGCGCTAAGCCGCCTGCGAAGGTGATTATTGACTGAAAACGTGTGCCGCACCGTTCACGCTCAGGCTGACCTGCTGGCCGACGGCAAAAGCGGCGTGGCTGACGGTTTTCAGTTCAATGATACTGGCATCTGCGTGGTGAACGTGCAGCGTCAGCGTGGAAACGAAGCCGGAAAAATCAACTTTACGGATGGTCGCGCGAATCGTCGCTGCGCTATTGACTTCAACGTTATCAACCCCTGCATCCTGAATCACAATCTGCTCCGGTCTGAGCATGATTCTTGCCTTCCCGCTTGTCGTTGGGCGATCCACCGTGATGCGTCCAAGCAGGCAGTCAGCCTGATCGCCGTCAATCTGTGCGTCGAGAATCAGCGTTTCGCCGAGAAAGGTCGCGATGTCCTCACTGTTGGGCTGGTGGTAAAGCGTCCACGGCGAGCCGGATTGCGACAGCTGACCGTCGCGCATGACAACAACCCGATCGGCAAAGGACAGCGCCTCTCCCTGATCGTGGGTCACCAGAATCGATGCCACGTTAGCCTGCTGCAAGACGTCCATCACCGCTTTACGGGTGGCGGCACGCAGGCCGGTATCCAGCGCGGAAAACGGTTCATCCAGCAGCATCAATGCAGGGCGCTGCGCCAGCGCGCGAGCCAGTGCGACACGCTGCTGCTGACCGCCGGAAATCTCATGCGGCGAGTGCTTCCGCAAATGCGCCGGAAGGGAAACCAGCGCCATCAGCTCATCCACACGCTTTTGTTGTTCCGCTTTCGTACCTTTTAGCCCAAAGGCGATATTGTCCGCGATGCAGAGATGCGGGAACAGCGCGCCGTCCTGCGGTACGTAGCCGATTCCGCGCTGATGGGCAGGAACGGACAGCCCGTTATCGCAGAGCGTCTGCCCGTTTAGCATGATGACGCCGGTATCCGGTTTTTCAAACCCGGCAATCAGGCGCAGCAGTGTGGTCTTCCCCGAACCGGACGGACCGACAATCGCCGTGCGGCGGCTGTTTTCTAGCGTCAGATGAATGTCAGACAGCACGGTGCGCCCGTTAAAGCTTTTACTGACGCGATGAAGTTCCAACATGATTACAGCCCCGCCATTTTTTGTGATTGCGTGTAGAGAAACCAGGTCCACGGCAGCGACAGTAGGACCAGAATAAGTGCGTAGGGTGCCGCTGCGGGATAATCGATCTCACTGGTGAGCGCCCAAAAGCCTGTCGCCAGCGTGCGGGTGCCGTTGGGGGCCAGCAGCAGCGTGGCGGTCAGTTCGTTAATGATCGCCAGAAAGACGAGCGTTGCCCCGGTTGCAACGCCGGGTGCCGCCAGCCGAATGGTCACGGTCATTAACGTCTGCAACGGCGAACGCCCTAGGCTGGCTGCAACCTGCTCCAGTTCCACCGGTGCCTGTGCGATACCCGCGCGTAGATTAACCAGCGCCCGTGGCATAAACATCAGCAGATAAGCCAGCAACACGGTGAATTCGGTCTGATAGAGCGGCCTGATGAGGTGAATGGTGGTGGTCACCAACGCCAGCGCAACGACGATACCCGGCAGAGAGCTGGTGATGTAATTACACCCTTCCAAAAACCGAAACAGGCGACTGGGGTGGCGGATTGTCAGCCAGGCCATCGGGATCGCCGCGAGCGTTGTCAGGGCGGCTCCGCTCAGCGCCAGCGTCATAGTTTGGCGAAAGGCATCAAGCAGTTCACGGCGCTGCCACACCTCCCAGCCGCCAAACCACAGCCAGCGAAACAGCGTAATAAAAGGTACGCCGAGTGTCAGCACGACCAGCGCTGTCAGTAACAGCAGAGCCAGTAACAGCAGAAACGGCGACAGGCGTACCGGTGTGACAACCTGCGGCGCGCCAGATCCGACATGGGCATAGCGCGTAACGCCGCGTACGCGGGCATCCGCACACAGCAGAAACAGACACAGCAATGCCAACACGCCAGCCAGCATGTTGGCCGCGGGGCCATTAAACGTTGACTGAAACTGATCGAAAATCGCGGTAGTAAAGGTATCGAAGCGGATCATGGCAAACAGGCCATACTCCGCCAGCAGATGCAGCGCAATCAGCAGCAGTCCGCCGCCGATAGCCAGTTTTAGCTGCGGCAGCACCACGCGGAAAAACACGGTAATAGGAGGGACGCCCAGCGTAGCCGCGACATCTTCCAGCGCCGGGTTAAGGCGTCGCAGCGTTGCGGCGCAGGGTAAATACAGAAACGGTAAATAGGCAACGACGGATAAAAACACGCCAGCCGGCAGGCCATACAGACCGGGCGCCGCGCTGATCCAGGCATAGCTCTGGACAAATGCGGGGATCGCCAGCGGCGCGGTGAGCAGCAGTGACCACAGGCGTCGGGCAGGCAGGGTCGTACGCTCTGTCAGCCAGGCCAGCAGCACGCCCAGCACCGTACAAATCGGCAGCGTCAGAACCACCAGCAGCACCGTATTTGTCAGGAGTTCACCGACGCGTGGGCGAAAAAGCAGGGCGCGCGCCGTTTCCCAGCCGGTATCAATGCTGACGCCAATCACAAAGCCCAGCGGAACAAATCCCAACAGGGATAGCGTCAGGGCGACGATAGTAAGCAGCGCGGCGGGCTTGCGTAATGGCGGTGAGGGGGCGGTGAATGTGGTGGTTTCGCTATAGCTAACGTTTGTCATACGGCCTGTAGCTGCCTCGTCAAGACGGTATTTTAAGACGATGAAGCCGCGCTGAGCGGGCATTCGGGTGAAGATTCGTCAGGACGCGAACGCCCTGACGAAAGGGGCTGTCGTTACAGCCTCTGTATTACAATCCACGCGTTACGATCGATGCGTTACAGCAAGCCAGCCTGCGTCATCAGATCCACGACTTTTTTGCTGTTGAGCTTGGCGGCATCGACTTTTGGTGCATCCAAATCTTTCAGCGGAACCAGTTTGTCATTTGAGGCCGCGTTGACGCCAACGGCATATTCAAACGCATCGTTGGTACGCAATATCTCCTGACCGGATTTGCCCGTAATCCACTGAATAAAGGCCTGTGCGTCTTTCGCATGTTTGCTGGATGCCAGTACGCCGCCGCCTGAAATGCTGACGAACGCGCCCGGATCTTTATGCTTAAAGTAGTACAGCTTCGTGTTGTTACTGTTTTCGCCGGTTTTCGCCTGATCGACAAAACGGTAATAGTGATAGATCACGCAGCTATCAATCTGGCCTGCGTTCACGGCTTTCATCACCGTGCTGTTGCCTTTGTAGGCGGTGAAGTTCTCTTTCATGCCTTTCAGCCATTCTTGCGTGGCTTTCTCGCCCTTCAGCTCCAGATAGGCGCTGACGATGGCTTGAAAATCTGCACCGGATGGGGACGCCGCCCAGCGGCCTTTCCATTCTGGCTTCGCCAGATCGGCTAAGGATTTCGGTAGTTGAGCGTCGGTAAATTTGGTCGGGTTATAGACAAAAACGGTGGAGCGTGCGGCAATCCCGATCCAGCGGCCGTGAGACGGACGATAGTCAGACGGCACCTGAGCGAGGGTCGCGTTATCCAGCGGAGCAAAGAGATCGGCGTTATCGACCAGCACCATCGACGGTGAGTTTTCAGTCAGGAAAACATCGGCAGGGGACGATTTCCCTTCCTGCACCAGTTGGTTGCCCAATTCGGTGTCGCTGCCATTGCGCAGTGTCACCTTGATGCCGGTTTCTTTGGTAAAACCATCAACCCAGGATTTCACGAGGTTTTCATGTTGGGCATTGTAAATCACAATCCCTTCATCGTTTTCTGCTGCAGTTGCCGATGCGCTAAGCGCCAAACCGGAAGCGAATAAAACGGCAGAACTCAGTAATCCAAAACCAAGCTTCATATTATTTACCCTTATCAATACCTGTCGTGTTTGCGTATGGCTGGCCTACATGCGTTCCCCACGCCGCTCACGATAGCCATGCTATTTGGCGACACAGGACGGGATGTAGTGGCAGTCGGAAAAGAATTCTACATATCGGTAATAATAATGATAGTTATTATTATTTCGCTTTCTTAAGGTTAAATTAAGGTTCCGGTGAATGTGATATTTCAGTCATCACTTTATTTCAACGCGTGTCGCAGTGTGAATGTGTATAAATCTATCGCCTAAAAAACAGGCTGACGCTTCTGTGAAATTAATTTCATCGGAAATGAGATATAACGTCATGATTTACAGAAACAAATCCTGATTTATCATCTATATTTACTGTGCAGGCTGTGAGTAGCGATACAACAAATGCACCGTACTTGCTTCGGTGTCACGTGCGCTTGTCTGCAATTTGGGGTTAATTGACCGACAAAAAGGTGACACAGCAACTGATATTCGGGGGATGGAAAAATGGATGTAGAAACGCGGATGATTGAGCTTATCGTTAAATCTGGCGAAACACGTTCCTGCGCAATGGAAGCACTGAGATCCGCTCGTCGAGGGGAGTGGGATCACGTCGATGAATTATTAAAAATGGCGGCGGTGGCGCTGAACCGAGCGCAATTGATCCAGACTGGATTTATTGGCAACCAGAGTAAGGAAAAAGCCAATATCGAACTTATCGTGGTACACGCACAGGATCACCTGATGAATGCGATGCTGTGCCGTGAGCTGGCTGAAGAGATTATTGAACTCAGAAAAGAGGTCTCTGGCGTCAATCTCCACATGCGCTAGCCGCATCGCTGAGCAAAGGGAAAAAGCCATTCAGCTTTCACGCTGAGTGGCTTTGCTGTTTCTACCCTTCGCCGATTTTTCCTTATGATGCTACTTCCCGTTTCCGTATTGCTCGTCGCTGACTTTTTCCAGCCAGTCGACTGGGCTGCCGTTAAGTGACTCGGCAATGGCAATGTGCGTCATCGCGGTTTGTGCCGTCGCGCCGTGCCAGTGTTTTACGCCTTCGGGTATCCAGACGATATCACCCTGATTGATCTCCTGAATGTCGCCATCCCATTCCTGAAGCCAGCCCCGACCCTGCGTGACGATCAGCGTCTGGCCGAGCGGATGGGTATGCCATGCGGTGCGTGCGCCGGGTTCAAAGGTGACCGTCGCGCCGCCAACCCGAGCGGGGGCGGTGCCCTGAAAGGGCGCATCAATACGAACGTTGCCGGAAAAATAGCTTTCCGAGCCAGGCTGGGACGGGTGTGAACCACTGCGAGTAATTTTCAAATTTTCCTCTCTTCCGGCAATCGCAGCCGGGGCTAACATGGATAACATCACGGCAGGGGCAGCAAGCCATTTCACTTTTTATGACGGACATCCTTGTCCGTCACCCTGCGGGCTGTCGCAAGCGATGTTGAAAAACATTACTGCGATTTATGAGAGAGCACCAGAGGGCAAAACCAGCAAGCGGCTATGAATTATATTCATTAATTGCGCCGCGTAATGCGGGCGCTATGTCCCGCTGCTGATTTTCAGCGTAGCTTAATTAGCGATTGACCATTTCACATGGACATCATTCATGCACCACTCTTCGGACACGCTGATGTTAAAAGAAAATTTTAATGACCTCATTTCGTTCCTTGTAGTGGCAAGAGAACGTAGTTTTACCAAAGCGGCGGCGAAGCTCGGGCTTTCCCAGTCGGCGCTAAGCCATTCGATTCGCGGCCTTGAAGAACGACTTGGCGTGCGGTTGCTGACCCGAACCACGCGCAGCGTCGCGCCGACGGAAGCGGGAGAGAAGCTGGCACATAGCCTCGGCCCGCACTTCGCGGATATTGAGAGCGAGTTGATTGCTCTGGGCGACATGCGCGAGCGGCCTGCGGGGAACATTCGTATCACGGCGGGGGAGCATGCGGTTGATTCGGTATTATGGCCGGTATTAAAGCCATTTTTGGCGAATTACCCCGATATTAACGTCGAAATTACGATGGATAACGCCTTAGCCGATATCGTTCTCGGCCGCTTTGATGCGGGTATTCGCCTGGGTGAACAGGTGGCGAAAGACATGATTGCCGTGCGTATCGCACCGGAAATGAGCATGGCGGTGGTCGGTTCCCCGAACTATTTAGCACGCAATCCTGCCCCCGCGACGCCACAGGATTTACAGCAGCACCGCTGTATTAACATGCGTCTACCGACGATGGGTGGCATTTATGCATGGGAGTTTGAAAAAAACGGTCGGGAAATCAAGGTGCGTGTTGAGGGACAACTGACCATGAATAGCCTGCGCCAGCGGATCGACGCGGCACTCATCGGGCTCGGTCTGGCCTATGTGCCGGAAGATTCGGTGCGAGATGACATTGCCAGCGGACGCCTGATTCGGGTGCTGACGGAATGGTGCCCGCCATTCCCAGGCTACTACCTGTATTATCCCAGCCGCAAACAGCATACCACCGCCTTTTCACTGTTCGTGGAGGCGCTGCGCTACCCGCGTTAGTGGTTGGGATAGTGGGCGGTGAGTCAGGAGATTAAAAAACGGTTGAGATAATCGATGCCCCAATAAATTTTGAATACTCAAGGAAATAAAATGTGTTTTGACAATAGTGACGCGCTTTTAGAGGTTTTTTCCGGTGAGTTTAGCGTGAGTGATGATGCCTGGACGCTGGATGCCGTGCGATGGACGTTTATTGAGAAGAAAAAGATTATCGCCAGCCTGAAAGGGAAAATGGAGAGCGGCCCGTTTAATGCAGAGATCGAGCTATTATGGCGGGAGGAATTTGGGGACTATTTCGGCAGAGGTAAAATTACCTATAACAATTATCGTGCGGAATATAAAACTAATAGTTTCGCAATAAAAATTATGGCGTCAGATATTTATAGAGAAGACGGTATCTGCGTTGTTGACGATGCTGAGTGGCTGGAAAATGGCTATCCGTATTCATTTTATGGCGATTTAGAACGCGTAGAGAATTGAACTAAATAGCGGTTTTTTTTCAATAATGACCGCTATTTATTTGTTTTGCTTATTAGCATGATTTTTTAATTATCGACGCTATGACAATACAGTGAGTATTCACTGAACTCCGATAAGAATGTCCTGTTACGTTAATGCCTTGACTGCTCACAGTGATTTTTTAGCTTCACCATTTCTGCTGGCGGCAAGGGGGCTGTCATCATCGTGCGGTATTTCATACACTCCGACGTTTCATCGTTAGGGGATTTTTTTGCACCGGACGAACAGGCGACAGCAAACAGGGTTATCGAGACGATCAATAGCTGATGGAGAGTGGCCTGATAGTTTTTCATACATCCGCCTTCTAACTTTTTTGTCGGTTGTCGATAAACCCAGACTCAAGCGCTTGGGTTGGGTTGCAACCACTGGACTTTCTCCCGCATATTCAGGCCGCGTAAGGGTGAATGCATGGCATAGAACCCTTCTCCTGCCTCGATCTCGTGGGGCCCGTCAGCCTTATTCTGTGACGGACATAAACACTGTACATACCGTTACACAGCAACGCTCATCATCGCAGATAAGCCTAGTATATAATCCAAAAATACAGGGATCGATTTACAGTGAAGATAAAAATTCACAAATTTTAAACAATAAATATTATGTAGCCTTACTTTATAATGAAAATCAAAAATACTCTCTGCTTACATATCCTGATGGCGACCCTTGCCATCCTGTTTCTTAGCGTTCCCCCGCTAGTGGCGAGCATTGATCCGGCGCTAACGTTCCAGCCACTGATTAACACAATGGAAGGGACGACAAAGGAACAAAAAGAAAAGATCGCCACCATTTCCCATGCGTTACAGGGGAATGCGATTTTCTTTCTCGGGGCTTCTGAGGTCTCGACCTCTGAGGACGAACATTACGCGGTATATAATTACTTTAATAACCAGCTACATCGTCCGGTCGTGGCCTATGGCGATAGCTATGTCGATAGCGTCACACATTTTTTACTGCTCTCGCGCTTTAAAAACGAGCTTAATGCTAACAGTAAGGTTGTTTTACTGCTGGCACCCGATAGTTTTTATTCAGACGGTATTCCCCCGGCCATTTTTGCCAACAATTTCCCTGCACCTGTTTTTAATCCGCTGATGAAGGATGAGCAGGCGCGTCCCTTTTTAGTCAATTATCTACAACATATCGATAAAGAAGAGATAAGCCATTTAACCTTCGGCCAAATGAAAGTCTATGGCTGGGATCCGCAAATTATCTGGCAGGAAGTGAGTTATCAATTTGCTAATTTCTGCGAGCTGATAAAAAACGACTGGCTGGCGATGCTACATATTGTCCCTCAGCCTGCACAACGGTGGCCTCAGCAGCCAACGTCCAACATGACTCCAGACTGGAATCGCGAGTTGGCGCAGGCTCATGTGCTGAACCAGTCTCGTCAGCAAAGTGCAGAGACATTGTGGATGGATAAAGCTGTGTTTGCAGACGATCAAACGCCGGAAGAGTGGGATAACGCGCCAATTGTGCCTGCACAGATGGAAGCATTACGGGCGACGATCCAACTGCTGAAAGCGAGCAACGCCCAGTTTGTGGTCATTGTCGATCCGATTAATCCGTGGGCGATTAATAACTCCCAGAAATTCCAGCCGGTCGACAGCCAGATCAGGTCGATGCTGGAAGAAAATCAGGTTCGTTATTTTGATATGTATGCGCAACCTTATCAGAACGGCTGGAATTGGGATCGCCTGCATCCAACTGAACCGGCATGGGTCGCGATGGATCAATTTATTGCGGAGAGTTTTAAATGATGAAAACTGCCATTCGCCTTTTTTTCCTTTATCTCTTTCTGGCAGTCACCATTGTCGCGTGGACCTCTGTTGATGAAAGCATGAGTTTAAAAGTGCATTTTGAATATCAAAAATTCTGAAGGATGAATGATGTACAGCTCCGGAATGTTTTTTTTCCTTCTGTTTTCATCAGCATTATTGTTTGCGCTGGTTAATCGCGTATTCAGTTATCGGCTGACGTATTTATCCGCCTTTTCCGTATTGGCGGTATTTGGCTGGGGATATATTTTCCAGGGGGATTATATTGTTCCCGTGGCCGTGTTCCTGAGCTTTTATGTTCTCGTCACCTTAAAAGAGAAAGGTTGGTTAAAAACCTGGCAAGCGGTCAGCCTGACGCTGCTGCCGCTGTTTTTGGTGAAATTACACCTCAACAACCACTGGGGCATGATCGGCCTGTCCTTTATGACCTTCCGCGCCATTGATGTGCTGCTTTATCGCAGCAAAAAAGATGGTCATAACGTCCTGCATTACTTCTGCTACCTCTTTATGCCTTTTATTATTCTGGCTGGCCCGATGTATCGCTGGCGGACATGGGTGAATGACATCAATAAACCGGTCTTCATCATTACCCGTGAGCAGTTTTTAGTGGCGATGGAGCAAATTTTTACCGGTATTATCCAGAAGTTCCTATTCGCCATGCTGATCAATAATCTGGTGATTGAGTCGTGGAGCCAGCGCCCGTTTACATTAAGCGTGGGTGTCGTGATGTCACTGGCCTACAGCGCCTACCTTTATTTTGATTTTGCCGGTTACAGCAATATGGCTATTGGGGCAGGGCGCTTATTTGGCCTGAATATCCCAGCAAACTTCAATATGCCTATTCTGGCTAAAAACCCGCAGGATTTCTGGCGACGCTTCCACATCAGCCTGTCTGAATGGCTGAGGGATGTGGTCTTTATGCCAATCTATATGAATCTGATGAAGCTCGACTTTTTCCGACAGAACAAAACGCTGGCGCAGAATATTGGCATCTTCTGCACCCTGTTTTGTATGGGGGCATGGAACGGGCTCGAACGACACTATGTCATTAGCGGCGCGCTGTTTGGCGCCATTTCCGTTGCTCACAACATGCTGCAGTGGTCAGCCAAACGCAGTCCAGCGCTGAGCAGTTGTCTACATCATCCGGTTATTGTGTTCATCGGTCGCATTCTGACGCTGGCAAGCGCTGCGGCCTCCCTCTACATCTTTAGCGGAATGTCTCCTCTATGAACCTTCACTCAGAGCTTCAGGAACTGCAAGATTTCCTCCGGGCGGCATTACTCGACCCCGCGAACCCAGATCAGTTGGCGATTAGCGGAAGCGATGACGCGATGACCTGGCAACAACTCTCTGTCGCCGTTACCAACTGGTCGGATCGCTATCAGCATTGTCGGCAGCCTGCTGGCTCGCCGGTTGTGTTGTACGGACATCAGCAGGCCGAGTTTGCCGTGGCAATCTATAGCTGCCTGCTGCACAACATTCCGTATATCCCGGTGGATTGCATCTATCCGCAGGAGCGGCTCAACGAGATTTGTCATCTGGCGAGCGCCCCTTATTATTACGATGTGGCGACCAGACAGTTCATTGCTACCGGTGAAGCGGGGCAGGCGTTGGCCGAGCAGGATCTCGCCTATATCATGTTTACCTCCGGCAGCACTGGAAAACCCAAAGGGGTGCAGATCGGGCGTGAAAGCCTGTGGCATTTCATGAAATGGGTGCGCGAGGACTTTGCGCTGCCTGACGTGCCCGTGCTGATGAACCATGCGGTGTTCAGCTTCGATCTCTCTCTGATCCCGCTGCTGGCGAATCTGGCAACTGGAGGGCACATCGTTCTGAATGCGAAAGAGGATATCGCGACAGAAAACTGGCTCGACCGCCTGAAAGACAACGGCGTTTCCGTCTGGGTTTCAACGCCCTCTTTCGCCTACCAGAGGCTGCTGTCTCCCCAGTTCAACAGTGAATATTTACCTGAGCTCAACGTCTTCGTGTTCATTGGCGAAGTGCTGAACAAAGCGCTGGTAAAACAGTTACGCCGTCGCTTCCCGCATGCCAAAATTCTCAACTCCTATGGCCCAACGGAAGCCACTATCGCGACCACCGTCATAGAAATCACCGATGAAATCCTGCACAGTGAAAATGACCTGCTGCCAGTCGGCGCGATGATGCCGGACTCCAGAATGGAAATTACGTCTGAGGGGGAGCTGATCATTTGGGGCAAAAACGTGATGCGTGGCTACCTCGGGCTCGCGAAAGAGAATGCGGAAAAACTGCTGCATCGGGAGAGCGAAGCGTTCCGCGGCTACAGAACCGGTGACTTGGGTTACGAAGACGGGCTACTGTACTGTCAGGGCCGCAATGACAGCCAGATCAAATTGAATGGCTACCGCATTGAAATCAACGAAATTGAAAATCGTCTGCTGGCGATATCCGACATCAGCGAAGCGGTTGTTTTGCCGCTGATGAAATCGGGTGGTGGCGTTTTACGTATCGCCGCGTTCTGCGTGACGAATTTAGCGCCAGAAGCGATTAAAACGTCGCTCTCGAAGGTGATTCCACCCTACATGGTGCCTTCCCAAATTATTATCAAAGATGCGTTGCCGCTTAATCCTAACGGCAAAATCGACCGTAAGCTGCTGGATACCCATGCCCGCACGATCTAATTACTCAGGAAAAATGATGGAACAAGAAATACTCGCGCTGTTTGAAAAGATCTTATCCCGCAAAGTGGGTTTTAACGATGAGCTGATTGAGTCCGATATTCTCGACTCTATTCTGGCGGTCGATCTGGTGCTGGAAGTGCAGGACGTTTACGGCTGTGTGATACCACCAACCGAAGTCGCCACCGTTCTGAAGACCCCGGCGGATCTGGCCCGCTACATTGAAGAAAACCGCGGCTAAGCCTGAAACGGCGACGGTTTTGCACGATTCAAAGACCCTGGATGCGTTTATCCGGGGTTTTTTATGGGTTTTTATTAAGGTCTATTATCTATTGGTGAAAAATAGGGAGGAGTGATTCTATATTCAAATCATCCTAATTATTATAATTGTATCCGTGGTGTTGAATATTTGTTGCCGATATTATCTGAAAGATCTTTCAACAATGGATAATACACGGAGAAGTAAAATGGACTCATTCACTTTAGAAGATCGATTTGATTATCAGCCTTTAATCAACTCTCAAGGTGAAACCTGTCATTTTGGTGTTCGTATTGAGCCTAAACAGTCAGGCGTACATATTGGTGAGTTATCGCCTACCTGGCTGCGTACATTGGTAGAAAACCAACAGTTAGTGATATTACGGGGCTTTGATAGCTTCACGAGTGCAGAAAATTTAACAACATACTGCGAAGCCATTGGTGACATTATGCAATGGCCGTTTGGAGCCGTGTTGGAACTGGTTGAACAACCCGATGCTACCGACCATATTTTTGCTAACAACTATGTCCCCCTGCATTGGGACGGCATGTACCTGAAAACCGTGCCGGAACTACAAGTTTTTCAATGCGTATCAGCCATTGGTGAAGAGCAGGGAGGTCGCACCACGTTTTCGAGTACCACTGCGGCGTTACGCTTGGCATCACCCGAAACCAAAGCATTGTGGCAACGTGCAACAGGTCAATATCAGCGTGCAGTCGAGCTATACAGCAGTACCGCGCTGGCTCCTATTATAGAACAACACCCTTACCGCACTTATCCCGTCATTCGTTTTTGTGAGCCACCGATTGCTGGCGATAAAGAATTTTTGAACCCATCGACTTATCACTTCTCAGGCATTGAACCTGAAGAGCAAGAACAATTACTCAGCAGCTTGCAAGACGCCTTATATGATCCACGGGTTTATTATGCTCATCAGTGGCAAAGCGGCGATATTGCGATTACAGATAACTACTCGTTATTACACGGCCGTGAATCTTATTCGAGCCAAAGTGGCCGCCATCTACGTCGTGTGCATATTCATGCTAAACAACCACTGAATAACCCACATTTGGTACAGCCGTCATGAAACCACAACATGTTGATCTCATGATTATCGGTGCGGGGCCTGTTGGTCTAGCCTGTGCCTATCTTGCTCAGTTGTCAGGTTTAAGCACCGTCATTATCGATAAATCAGAAGGGCCGCTCACGGTAGGCCGCGCTGATGCGTTAAACGCGCGCAGCTTGCAGCTGTTTGAAATTATCGGTCTATTCGATGAGCTTTACTCCTTAGGCAAACCCTGCAATACCAGCTCAGTCTGGTCAAAAGGTAAATTTATCTCACGCCAGTCTACCTGGTGGGAGGCTTTACAAGGCTGTTTTCACAAGCATTTTTTAATGATTGGTCAGGCTTATGTAGAACAGGCACTCGATAATAAGCTCACCGAGCTAAATCATGGCGTGCGCCGCAATACCTCTGTGCAAGATATTGCGCTGGAGGGCGACGGCTGCCTCACCACGCTCTCCAGCGGCGAGATCGTTCGCTCCCGGTACGTGATTGGTGCAGATGGCTCCCGGTCGTTTGTGCGCCAACACTTTGCTATCCCGTTTGAGATCACTCGGCCACAAATTACCTGGGCAGTGATTGATGGTGAAATAGAAACTGATTTTCCAAAAGTACCGGAAATTATTGTTTTCCAGGCAGAAACAGCCGATGTCGCCTGGATACCACGTGAAGGTAAAATTGATCGTTTCTATATCCAGATGGACAGTGAGGACTTCACGCAACAGCAGGCTATAGATAAAATTAATCATGCTCTGCAACCACATTACTTGAGTTTTAAATCGATTGAATGGTACTCACAATTCTCGGTTAAAGAGTCTGTCGCAGAACACTATGGCCTTGAAAATAAGCTATTTATCGCTGGCGATGCGAGTCACATTCACTCGGTGAATGGTGGGCAAGGGTTAAATACGGGATTGGCTGATGCATTTAACCTCATCTGGAAAATGGCGATGATTACTCATCATTATGCGCCCCAAACGCTATTACAGACTTACGAAACAGAGCGAAAAGCGGTCGCGCTGGAAGTCGTAAAAACGTCAGCGGAACTCGTGCGTTCAACCAAAACCTCAGATACCGGTACCCATGCTGATGATTACGTCAAGATTGTCGAAAAACGGGCGGGTTACATCACGGGTATGGGCGTTCGCTATGGAACAGACGGGCGTGTTGGCGAAAGGCTGCATGATTTCATGTGGAGGGATTCTCAATCTGGTCAGACAGGCAGAATTTACTCACAGCTAAATTATCGTTATTACAGTCTGCTCATCATTGGCACGGCAACTGTACCTGCATCACTGCCTGATATCGTCCATGTTCTGCACGTTGAGACGGGAAGTAGCCCCTATTCCGATCAATACCTGTTAGTTCGGCCAGATGGCTATATAGCAGCCACCGCTCCTCTCGACCAACCTTCCGCGATCGGTCATTACTTCAGTGACTGGCGAGTTCAATAGCATAAACATTGCCGGCTCAGTGGGATTGCACTGAGCTGGTTTTCCTCTGTCGGGCTGAGTGAAAAATGCAGATATTGAGTAGATATTTAATCATCGGAAATCTTCCCTGATCTGTTCATCAGGTTTCTCCCTCGTGCTCATGAAATCAGACGTTACCCCGTTCCCTTCAAACCAACTGTCCCAGCTTTCACCTGCCGTGATAATACGTGTACGGCCAATCGCGACGATGTCGGCATACGGTGGCTGTTGGTATAAGAGCTCATTGAACGTGCTGTTACCAACGAGTCCTACTTGATGTATGTAGATGTCGGTAGAGTGAAAACCGAGACTTTTTCGCTAATCCACTGAATTTCAGGCATAAAAAAAGACGTCGATTGACGTCCGTTTACTTCGAAATGGTACGCCCTACAGGGCTCGAACCTGTGACCTACGGCTTAGAAGGCCGTTGCTCTATCCAACTGAGCTAAGGGCGCATTTCAAAAAAGAAATGGCTGTTGCTTGTCACAACAGTGGGCTGGATTATACCCACACGTCCCAGTGAGTCAACGGGTTGGCGCTGGATTTACGCTATACGGTGAATCCCTGTACAACTTTTGTGACTGTCGCTTTCTCTGGTGTGACTTTTTTGCACAATTGCGAGCCTCGTCCACATTAACTACACATAGCAATGAGCATTTCAGTTTTATCTGCTGGATGCTTCCAGTAATTCTTTTCAAGTTATGATCGGGCGTATTCTGCATCCTGCGCTATTGGTACACTATGCCCGCATTCGTTGGGTTTTGGATGAGTGTGGGCTACTTTCACGTGCTGGGCTTATCGCTCAGTCATTTGTGGATCCGCTATTTTGTCGAACTTTGGAACCTTTTGATTTATGAACATTCTTTCATCCGCATTTTTGCGCGTTTGTCTGCTGGCGATGTTGCTGCTGCCTGTTGGATATGCATCGGCGGCGAGTGCGGATTCTGATCCTGACCCACAGCCCGCGCAGACCGATGCGCCCGTAAAAATTAATGTTGATGCCGAGTTGATCAAGCTGCAAAAACAGTTAGATAACATCAAACAGCAGGTTTCAGGCACCAATAACGACAGCAAATTTGGCGCGTTGAATGACACAACGCAGGAACTGGTGAATAGCGCCAACGAGCTTGCTAATGCTGTGGCGCCGCAGCGGGCTCAAATTCAGGCCCAGTTGGATGTCTTAGGGCCAGCGCCAGAGTCCGGATCCAGCATTAATGAAACCAGCGAAGTGACGCGTAAGCGAAACAGTCTGAATGCGCAAAAAGCAAAAATGGATGCGCAGATCGAGCAGATTCAGGCTTTACGCACTGGGGCGGCTAATTTGGCCGCGCAAATAGTGACTCTGCGCCGTAGTGCGCTGAAAACGCAACTGGCATTGAATTCCGGTAGCATTCTGGGGGGGCGCTTCTGGGCACCGCTTGTGGCTCCGCAGGCCGAGGATGTACGCCGCCTGAGCATCTTTCAGGAGCAATTAAGTGACGCCTTTACGGTGGCCTGGGAGCCAGACTGGCGTTACGGTTCCGCACTTCTGATTTTGATCGCCATGGCCATGAGTTCGGCGGGGCGTCGGTATCTGGAGAAATGTCTGGCCTGGGCGGGAATTAACTGGCTGCCAGAAGGGCGTCTGCGGCGGAGTTTTTTAGCCACGGCGTCGGTTATTTCAACTGTGGTCACGATCGGTATTGCGGTAAATCTGATCGACTTTACGTTTACGCGCCACGGTGAGGCTTCAGAACGCGTCGTGTCGTTCCTTGATGCGCTGGTGCGACAAGCAATTTTCTGTTCGATGATCGCTGGGTTGGGGCGCGCATTCCTTTCGAATCAGCGCCCTTCATGGCGCTTGCCCGCGATTGCTAACCCTGTCGCAAAAGCGATGAAGCCGTTTCCTGTGGTTGCCGCTGGCATTATTCTGATTTTCGGTTTTATTGAACAAGTCACGGCGACGGTAGGGACATCGGTCGCGGCAACTATTATGGTGAATGGCTTATCTGCACTGTTCCTGGCCTTTACTGCGGGGACGATCACCCTGAAAAGCGATCAGATCCGTCGGCAGATGGTGTACTCGGGGGAACAACCGGAAGCGCGTTCGACATTATCTGGCATTATTCATCTTGCCGTATTGGCGACGGCGTTTGCTATTTTGGTGTCGCTGGTCATCGGTTATATCTCACTGGCTCGCTTCCTGGCGTTCGAACTGGTGTGGATCGGCATGGTGTTCTCCTGCCTGTATTTGTTCTCAACGTTTATTACCGATATCTGCGAAAGCCTCTTTTCTCCCAACAATGCCTGCGGCAAGCGAATGAAAAATTCGCTTAATCTGGACGATCGGCATTTGGCTCAGGCCACATTGATTCTGTCGGCCGGTGGTAAAGTCCTGTTAATTTTAATGGCAGCCGTCGCCTTACTTAACGGAACGTTTGGTACGACGACCCCTCTGGAACTCGTGCAAAAAGCCGTTGAAATCTGGGGCGGAAAAGGGCTGGAAACGCTGAGCATCGTGCCGGCGCATCTGGTCAATGCTATTCTCTTTCTGGTGGTGGGGGTTTATGTTTTACGCTCATCAAAACGCTGGCTGGAAGATGAATTCCTTCCTAAAACGACGTTAGAACGCGGGATCCGGGCGTCGCTGGTGACGCTGTTCAGCAATATCGGCTACATCCTGATTATCCTGCTGACGTTGGCGACATTAGGGATTGAATGGAACAAGCTGGCATGGATTGTCAGCGCATTGTCGGTGGGTATCGGTTTTGGCTTACAAGAGATAGTGAAGAACTTTATCTCTGGCCTGATTTTGTTGACGGAGCGCCCGGTGAAAGTAGGTGACTCGGTCAGTATCAGCGGGGTTGAAGGGGATATCCGACGGATTAATGTGCGTGCAACGGAAATTCAGCTGGGCGATCGTTCGACGGTGATCGTGCCGAACTCCCAATTTATTTCGCAGAATGTGCGCAATATTACGATGGGGAACCCGTTTGGGGTTGCCACGCTGGCGCTGACGTTCCCGTTGGATATCGACCCTGAAGAAGTTCGGACGCTTTTGCTGGATGCTTACATCAGCCATGAGGCGATTCTGGAAACACCCGCACCGTCAGTGAAGTTCAGTCAGTTAAACCCAACGGGCATGGTACTGAGCGTCACGGGCTATGTCAGCAGCCCGAGAATGGTATCGGAAGCGAAGAGCGACCTGCTGTTTGAGATTATCAAGCGGCTACGGGCCTCAAATATTCCGCTGGCCGTACCGCAGAAGATGGTGCTGGAAAACTCAGGTCTTGCGCTGCCTGATAGCATTTCGGGTGAGGATAAATAATGTGCTCAGCTATCCGTTATCCGGCAGTGAACGGGTAACGGATGAACATCGAAGCCGTGCTTACAGGGTGTGGGGCGCGGCTATTCTCCCTGCTGTTTGATCATATCGAGATAAATTTCACGCAACCGCTGAGTAATTTTTCCAGGCTTGCCGTCACCGATTGTTTTTCCATCCAGCATCACGACGGGCAGAACAAGCATGGTGGCTGAACTGACAAAAATCTCTTTGGCGTGATACGCCTCTTCCGGCGTAAAAAAGCGTTCCTCCAGCGCAATGCCATCCTTTTCTGCCAGCTTTAGCAACGACTGACGCGTAATGCCGTGCAGAATAGCGTTGCTCAATGGGCGGGTCACAACCGTGTTGTCATGCAGGACGATATAGCAGTTGCAGGAGCTGCCTTCGGTAATGAAACCTTCTTCAACAAAGAAAGCATCGTCGGCCTGATTGGCATGGGCATACTCTTTTGCCAGGCTGGCGGCGAGCAGGCTGACGGTTTTGATGTCCCGACGCTGCCAGCGAATATCCTCGGTGGTGACAACGTGCAGGCCCGTTGTGGCTTTCGGGTTACCGACCAGCGAACGTGCCTGAGTGAATAAAACCAGCGTGGATTTGACGTCGGCAGAAGGGAAATAGAAGTCACGATCGCCCGCATTGCCGCGGCTAAGCTGTAAATAGATCGCGCCTTCTTTCAGATCGTTTTTATTGATCAGCTCATCGTGAATATCTTTGAGTGCCTCAGGTGTAACAGGCAACGTGAGCGACAGCTCGCTGCAGGAGCGTTGCAGGCGAGTGATATGGTCGGGGAAATCAGCCAGCTTGCCATCAATGACCGCCGTCACTTCATAGACGGCGTCGGCAAACAGGAAACCACGGTCAAATACAGAAATTTTTGCTTCATTTTCTTCTAAATACTGTCCATCAACATAAACAAGACGTTGCATCACAACACTCCTTAATAGTTGCTCAATGCAGGTTAACGCGCGTTATCCCCACAATAATGCGTTGGGCGGTAATATTTCGCTACCGTTATAGTGCAGCCCGTTAGTGCGATCGCGCTGCAAGAGCAGCGGGCCATCCAAATCGACCACTGCGGCACCTTGCGCCACGACAAAGGCGGGTGCCATCGAAAGCGATGTACTCACCATGCAGCCGACCATAATTTTTAAACCTTGTGCCTGTGCGTATTTTCGCAGACGCAGGGCTTCAGTTAGTCCGCCGGTTTTATCCAGCTTGATATTGATCATGTCATAACGGCCGACCAGAGCGGCCAGCGACTGACTGTCATGGCAGGACTCATCGGCACAGACAGGAATCGGACGGGGCAAGTCTGTCAGCACATCGTCTTTGCCTGCCGGGAAAGGTTGCTCGATCATCGTTACGCCAAGCGCGGCGAGTTCAGGAATCAGCGTCAGATAGCGTTCGGCGTCCCATCCTTCATTGGCGTCCACAATCAGACGTGCCAATGGCGCACCTTCGCGCACGGCAGCAACTCTGGCCAGATCGTCTGCGTCTGCCAGTTTTAGTTTGAGAAGAGGGCGAGTGGCATGATGTATTGCGGCGTGGCGCATGTGGTCTGGCGTATCCAGCGATAGCGTATAGGCCGTTTCCAACGCCGTAGGCGAAGGAAGATCCAAACGCTGCCAAATGCGCTGCTGATGTTGTTTGCATTCCAAATCCCAGAATGCGCAATCGAGCGCATTGCGTGCCGCGCCAGCAGGCAGGATGGTTTGCAGTGTCTCCCGATCTAAACCGTTATGGACGTCGTTGTGCAGTGAGGCAATTTGTTCCATTACGCTGTCGAGGGACTCGCCGTAGCGTGAATAAGGAACGCATTCGCCGTAGCCTGTCACGTTGCCGGACTGGAGCGCTACCACAACGACATCCGCCTGACGCTTGCTGCCGCGTGAAATGGTAAAGGCGCCTTCTATTGGCCAACTCTCGGTGAAATATCGCATCTCAGTCATAAGCTTACTCTCGGATTAACTATCCTGTGCCTCACTGGCATAAATGCCTTATTTGCAAGGCCTGAGCGGGTCATCAAGTGTAATGCTTCTTCCGGTGCGTATTCTTCATTTTTCGCGATTTTAGCCAGAAATTGATGAGGCTTAATTCCGGGCTGGAAAAATTTATGAGCGCGGTATCGACAGAGCGAATTATCTGAGATAGCTTGAATCAGCTCATCACACTTCAGGTCGCCTGTACCCTTGTAGTTAACGAAAGCTGTAGTTAACGAAAACGGGTTTACTGCGATTTGAATGATGTTGAGTAGAGTGCCTTTGCAGGCACTGCGTCGCTCGGACGGTCCGGGCGCTCACGTTAATTCGAGGATGTTATGGCTGATTCTACTTCTCCGCGCCGTTTTACGCGCATCGATCGTCTTCCCCCGTATGTATTTAATATTACTGCTGAATTAAAAATGGCTGCGCGTCGTCGCGGCGAAGATATTATTGATTTCAGCATGGGTAACCCTGACGGCCCAACACCTCCTCATATCGTGGAAAAACTCTGTACGGTTGCACAACGCGAAGATACTCACGGGTATTCGACATCCCGAGGCATTCCGCGCTTACGTCGTGCTATCTCCCGCTGGTACGCCGATCGCTATGAGGTTGATATCGATCCTGAAAGCGAAGCTATCGTCACGATTGGCTCCAAAGAGGGGCTGGCGCACCTGATGCTGGCAACGTTGGATCATGGCGATACGGTGCTGGTGCCTAACCCCAGTTACCCGATTCACATTTATGGTGCGGTGATTGCTGGGGCGCAGGTGCGTTCTGTGCCGCTGGTAGACGGTGTCGATTTCTTCAATGAATTAGAGCGCGCTATCCGCGAGAGTATTCCTAAACCGAAAATGATGATTCTCGGTTTTCCGTCGAACCCGACAGCACAGTGTGTCGAGCTGGATTTCTTTGAACGCGTTGTGGCGTTGGCGAAACAGTACGGCGTGTTGGTGATCCACGATCTGGCTTATGCCGATATTGTGTATGACGGTTGGAAAGCGCCGTCGATCATGCAGGTTCCCGGCGCGAAGGACATCGCGGTAGAGTTCTTCACGTTGTCAAAAAGCTACAACATGGCGGGCTGGCGTATCGGCTTTATGGTCGGCAACCCGGAGCTGGTCAACGCGCTGGCGCGAATTAAGAGCTACCACGATTACGGCACGTTTACGCCGTTGCAGGTGGCGGCGATTGCTGCATTGGAAGGCGATCAGCAATGTGTACGGGACATCGCCGAGCAGTATCGCCAGCGCCGTAACGTTTTGGTGCGTGGTCTGCACGAGGCAGGCTGGATGGTTGATGAGCCAAAAGCGTCAATGTACGTCTGGGCGAAAATTCCTGAAGCCTATGCGCATCTGGGGTCGCTGGAGTTTGCCAAGCGACTGCTGTCGGAAGCGAAGGTTTGCGTCTCCCCCGGTATTGGCTTTGGCGATTATGGCGATACCCATGTGCGGTTCGCCTTAATTGAGAATCAGGATCGTATTCGGCAAGCGGTGCGCGGTATTAAGGCCATGTTCCGTGCTGACGGTCTCTTACCGACCACCAAATCCTTACCCGGCAAGGGCACGGCTGCCTGATGTCCACCGCTCCCGGTTGTCTGACCGGGAGCACATAAACATGCCGTGACAGCGGCTTATCATTTGCTAGAATGCCTACCGTTAATCTCAATCAGGATGAGTTTGTCATGTCATTATCACTGTCTAAAATTTCTGCGTTAACGCTGCTTTGCGTCACGCTGGCCGGGTGCCAACAAACAGGAACGTCTGCCCAAAAAGGAACGGTGGCAGGTCAGTCTTCTGCGGTAACGGTTTCTCCTAACGATCAAATGAATCAACTGGCGTCGCTGGTGGCGGCTACCCGCTATCTCAAATCGAAGTGTAACCGCAGCGATCTGCCCGATGATGCGACGGTTGCTAATGTCGCGTTGGCTGTAGCAAAACAGCGAGGCTGGAATGTCGCGAGCTATCAGGCTTTACCGCAGCGCAGTGAAAGCCTGTACCAAGGGTTATTGAAAGACAGTACGCCAAAAGAGGCGCAGTGTTCGGAATTTAACCGTACGCTGACGCCGTTTATTGATGCCATTCGCAGCCGAGGCTAAGGCGTAGCGTTTCCACTTTCATCGTCGGCGGAACGTTCATTCTCGTTGAATTTTCCGCCCGGCCAATCTTCCAGCGCTTCCAGAATAAACACCTCGCCTTCTACGCTGAAAATGGTCATATCCTGCTGGATCTGCTCTATGGTCAGCCCTTCTATTGGTGAATCCCCTTCACGGAATTGCAGACCGTTGAGCGTGATGCTGCGCTTGGCTTCATCCGATGTATAAACATGCGCGCTGTAGGCCAGCGGCGGAATCTCACCATTGCTGATGGCGGGTAGCGGCAGCGTGGTCCTCTTCTCTGAGGAGGCTGGCGTATGGGTATGGGGGGCTTCTTGATGAGGTGTCACCGCAGGAGTCGCTGGTGTTTGCTCCTCTGCCGCAGGCAAGGTGGCTGCTTGAGCCGCTAAAGTGGTTGTCGGAGAAGCGGGGCTCCCCCAGCGCTGATGGCTGAACCAGCCGAGTGCGATAAAAAGCAGAGCATAAATAATCATCAGATAACCGGGCATTGGGTATCTGGCAAGCAGCGCTGGCTGTGAGTGTGTCGTTGCGTCCGGTGCGTTATCCACGCGCTCATCCTTTAGTGTTTAGGGGGTACTTAGGTCGTGTAGCATCACATCATAAACCAAAGTCGGGCGAGTAGGATGGTGCCGTCTGCCTTATTTTGCAAAAAATAGAAAGAGCCAGAAAACTGAATCTCTCGGTTATGTGACAGTTCCTCCAATTTGATTAAAAACTATTACAGTCATAATAATCACAGATGGAATCTTGATGCGGGTCGCAAAAAAAACGTGTGAATTTGCTTTAATGAAACCATGTTTTACCATTGTAGGTATGACGTTTCTTTTTGTGTTCGATAATCAATCAGCGTGGGGTGGTGCCATCATCATTTAATTAACAGTCCCGAGTGTTAGTGGGCAGTATTATCATGTGGTTTTTTACTACAGATAGTGTGCTGCTTTTTTATCAATAAGGGACGTGCCAATCTGCCACGACATTAAGAATAAAAGTACTTTTAAAGTATGCGATTAACATCGCAGGGTTTTGTGCGGATTTATTTTTCTATTTTAATAATTAAAAAATACTGAGGGATAAAATGCTTAGAACGGTTATTGGGACTGGTCGTTTACGCTCCTGTGCGGTAGCTATTGCCCTTTCCGGGATCGTGCTTTCTGGGTGTGATAATAGTCAGAAGCCCGTGGCAGAAGCGGCTCCGCCAGATTTGCAAGTGAAAACGGCACCGTTTGGTTGGGCTGCGCAATATCATAATACGGATGGTAAATTTTATGCGACGACGGGGGGCGAGGGTGCGCATGAAAATAGCATTTATGTCGTCACCAGCCGTCAGGAATTAAAAGATGCATTAAATAATATCCGCAGCCCCCGTTATATCGTCGGTGATGCCGATGCGGAATTGAAGGCAAAGTTAGAACCAAAAATTATCTACTGGCAAGGCACTATCCGTGGTGATGACTTAGGCAATGGACGCTATGCCAATGCTGAGGATTATAAAACTAAACCGAATAAAACAACGTTTGATTTTGATTTATACGTCAAAGCGTTCGATCAGAATTATATGGCGCAGTTGAAAGCGACGGCAGATGCCGGTGGAAGCGACGCAGCGGCAGCCAGCACACAGCTTAATCTGTTGAAAAAGCAGAATGGTCAACGTTCGCAGTATGCCAACAACCAGAAGGCGCAGATTCAATTTCAGGTACCGCCAAATACCACGATTTTAGGCGTGGGTAGTGAAGCAAAACTGGTGGAAGGCTATTTATCCCTCAATACCCTGAGCAATACGTTCGGTAAAACGGATAACAGCAACATCATTATCCGTAATATTACGTTTCAGGCACCGCGTGACTTTGCTCCAGCTTGGGATGCAGGCGATGGTGATAAAGGCAACTGGAATGCGCGTTATGATTCCGTATCGATTAATGCCAGTAAAAATGTCTGGATCGACCACTGTACGTTTACGGACGGTGACTATCCAGATCATTTAGAACCGGTGTTATTTGGCAAGCATATCCAACGCCACGACGGCTTGCTGGATATAGAAGATGGAGCCGACTACTTGACGATTTCCTACAACATCTTCGCCCAACATGACAAAACGGTATTAATTGGCTCCGGCGATGGTGATAAAGGGGAATACCGAATCACTTTTGAAGGCAATTTATGGGACAACAGCGTGCAGCGTTCACCGCGTGTGCGCTTTGGTCAGGTGCATTTGCTGAATAACTACCATCGCGGGGCAACGGATACGAATTACCCCATTCTGTATGCCATTGGGATGGGCTTCGATTCATCCATTCTTTCCGAAAGTAACGTGTTTAATTTCCAGGGCGGCGGGGCGGATGAAAAGCTGATTATCGGTGCCTACAAAGGAAGCAAATTTAAAGACAACGGCTCCTGGTTCAATGGCAATCCGGCAAGCAATTTGAATCAAATCGCAGTAGACAAATGCAGCACATTGCAAGAAGCCGAGAAGGCCGCCGCTACAAATTCTGGGAAAGCCGTACCAGCATGGGCGCTGGAAACCTGCACCAATGAGCTGGAATGGAGTCCGCCTTATGTGTATAGCGCAGGGAAATCCATCGCTGCCGTTGAGAAATATGTTCTGGAAAATGCCGGCGCGGGGAAATTGGATATTTCTCTGCCGTAGAACGTCTGTTTCAACTCATTATTTTTATCTGTAAACCCTCTGCCGATAGGTTTCGCTCTGTGGCAACGATCCTGCCGCAGGGCGAAATACATCGGGAAAAATAATAGTAAAAATACAGGAAATGCTATGACTGACTTTTTACCTCGTACCCGTCTTACGCTCTGCGCGACATTAGTCCTGAGCGGCCTGATTGCCGGATGCAGCGATAGCGACTCAACGCCGGATGTCGGTGTTGATCGTTCCGCCGCGCCACAAAATCTTAAAGTGCCGACGTTGGCTTATGATGACAGCAGCGTGGTACTAGCCTGGGAAAAACCGACCAAACCTGCCGCTGGCATTAAGGATTACCGCGTCTACATGAATGGAACCTTACTGGGCGGAACCATTGATAACCAGAACACCCATTCGCCGGCCAAGCCATATATCGATAACTTCTACAATTCAATCGATACCGATAACTGGCATGTCCGCGTCAGCTTCCATAATTTCAAGGTCGCTAATCTGTCATCGGAAACGGAATACCGCTTCACGGTGCGTGCGCTTTATGACGACGGCAAAGAATCCGTTGATAGTGAAACCGTCGTGCAGAAAACGACGGCGACGCCAGCTTCACTGAATGTGACCAACTATGGTGCGAAAGGGGATGGCGTAACCAACGACACGGTGGCGATTCAGAAGGCGATTGATGACTGTACGCCAACTGCGTATCCGAAAGGGTGTAAAGTTGTGGTTGACGGTGGAACGTTTAAAACGGGGGCGCTGTTCCTGCATAGCGATATGACGTTTGAAGTCGCGAAAGGTGCCATATTACTGGGATCGGCAAACGGTGACGATTACCCGCTCGCCCGCGGCTACTATCTCTACCCTTACAGCTCACCTAAGTTGCCGAAGCGCCCACCTTCGCTGATTAACGTACTGGAAGCGGACGATCAGGGCAGCAGCCATGCAGGCACCTTTAAAAATATTCGTATCGTCGGGCAGGGCACGATTGATGGCAACGGCTGGACGCGTGGCATTAAAGCCAGCGATACAAACATTACTGAAATTGATGAGTTAAAGAACGAGTTACCGCTCTATCGTGCAAGTAAAGCGGCCAATGTTGGCAGTGACGGTATTCTGGCAAAAGACCAAACGGCAAAAGCCGTTGCTGAAGGAATGCTACTGGATGAGGCGTACAAAAACCGACGCTCCAGCCTGATGACGTTGCGCGGCGTGAGCAACATGTACCTGGAAGGGTTGACGATTCTGAACCCGGCTTTCCACGGTGTGATGGTGCTTGAATCCGAAAATGTGGCAATGAATGCGCTGGTACACACGACGTATGATGCCAATAATGCGGATGGCATTGAATTCGGCAATAGCCAGAACGTCATGGTATTTAATAACTTTTTTGATACGGGTGATGACAGCGTAAACTTTGCTGCGGGATACGGTGCCGAGGTGGTGACACTGGGGCAAAAAGCGCAGAGCGGTGCCTGGATCTTCAATAACTACTTCCGCCGTGGGCATGGCGCGGTGGTCACGGGTAGCCATACCGGTGCCTGGATTGAAAAAATTGTTGCTGAAGATAACGTAATGAATAAGACGGATGTTGGCCTGCGCATGAAGAGTCGACCCTATTATGGTGGTGGCTCGCGTGACGTGGTATTCCGTAATAACGCGATGCGTGATATTGTCAACGAGCCGTTTGTGTTTACGATTAAATATAAAGCGGACGTGAACGATACCCAGCCCGCCGCTGAGCCTGCACAGTTCCGTGATGTGACTGTTTCCAACGTCACGGTTGATGGTACAGCGAAGAAAAACAGCATCATGGTCGATGGGATGACTGTGGCTGAAATGGCTGATGCGTATAAGTTCTCTTTTGGACGTGATGCCTATCACCAAGGCTTGCATTTTGAGAATGTAAAATTCAAAAATGTAAAAGCGACGGACATTACGTTCCTGAAGAACAGTGAATTTAAAAATGTCATTTTTGAGAATGTACCGGGAGCCTGGAATTTCGGACATATTGACAATATCAGGCTCGAAGACCGTGTAAATAATGATGCCGCGCTGACGACCAGCGGTGATGAGACCATCACCCGGGAAGCCGCAACGGAATAAGGCATTTTCCCCACGCTAATCGGCGTGGGGAGTATTATGGATGATTACCTATGGCACGATTGCAAGCTTTCAAAGATCCGTCTTTTAATTCGTTGGTTGCCACTTTTCGGTCACTGCCAGCTCCACTGATCCGACGTATCGCGTTGGGGCTGATTTTGCTGCTGATTTGTCAGCAGTTGGCCGTATTGACCTGGCGCTTTATCCTACCTGAAGACTCACGCATTGCTGGCGTGTCGGTCGCGCCTGCCCAGGCGAAAGAAAAACCCGCTACGCCGGGTGATTTTACCTTATTCGGCCATGCCCCCGATGCCGATGCGTCTGCGGTTAACAACGCCGCATTATCCGGCGATATTCCGCTAACTTCGTTAAATATCAGCCTGACTGGGGTGTTGGCGAGTGGAGACGCCAAGCGTTCGATTGCCATTATCGCTAAAGATAGTCAGCAATACAGTCGCAACGTCGGCGATGCCATTCCGGGCTATGAAGCCAAAATTGTGACTATCTCTGCCGATCGTGTCGTGCTCCAGTATCAGGGGCGTTACGAGGCGCTGCATTTGTATCAGGAAGAAGCAGCAGCTGACGCACCGTCGTCGTCTGGCGCATTTAGCCAGGTGAAAGACGAGATACAAAAAGATCCCTTCTCGGCGCAGGACTACCTGACCATTTCTCCCGTCACGGAAGAAGAAGTACTGAAAGGATATCAGCTAAACCCCGGCAAAAATCCCGATCTTTTCTACCGAGCAGGCTTGCAGGATAACGATCTCGCCGTGTCATTAAACGGCATGGATTTACGCGATGCGGATCAGGCACAGCAGGCGATGGCGCAGCTAGCCGGGATGAGCAAATTTAATTTGACCGTCGAACGTGATGGTCAACAGCAGGATATATATCTGGCACTGGATGGAGACCACTAATTTGTTTAGCAAGGGACAGGGATTTTTTAAGCGTCAGGTTTTTTCGAAGAATAAAAACCAGTGGCTTGGTCATTTACGCCGCAAGGGCATGTTATTGCTCAGCGGGAGCGTTTTGCTAATGGCGTCATCATTGGCGTGGAGCGCCGAATTCTCCGCCAGTTTTAAAGGCACGGATATTCAGGAGTTTATTAATACCGTCAGTAAGAATCTGAATAAGACAGTCATTATCGATCCGTCGGTCAGTGGAACAATTACCGTACGCAGCTATGACATGATGAATGAAGAACAGTATTACCAGTTCTTCCTGAGCGTGCTGGATGTCTATGGATTCACCGTGATTCCGATGGATAACAACGTCCTGAAAATTATTCGCTCGAAGGATGCGAAATCGACGTCTATGCCGCTGGCCACTGATGAACGGCCGGGCATTGGCGATGAAGTGGTGACGCGCGTCGTGCCCGTCAGCAACGTTGCCGCCCGTGATTTGGCACCGCTGCTGCGCCAGTTGAATGACAACGCTGGTGCCGGGAGTGTGGTGCATTACGAACCGTCGAACGTGCTGCTGATGACCGGCCGCGCGGGGGTGATCCAACGGCTGATGACGATTGTCGAACGAGTTGATCAGACGGGCGATCGGAATGTGACCAGCATACCGCTGTCTTACGCTTCCTCAACGGAAGTGGTGAAGATGGTGAATGAGCTGAACAAGATGGATGAAAAATCCGCCTTGCCCGGCATGTTGACTGCCAACGTGGTGGCGGACGAGCGAACCAACTCGGTGCTGGTGCGCGGCGAGCCGAATTCACGCCAGCGCGTGATTGATATGGTCAAGCAGCTCGATCGCCAGCAGGCGGTACAGGGCAACACCAAAGTTATCTACCTCAAATACGCCAAGGCTGCCGATCTGGTCGAAGTACTCACTGGTGTTGGCGACAGTATCCAAACCGATCAGCAAAATGCGTTGCCCGCGCTGCGTAAAGACATTTCGATTAAGGCACACGAGCAAACCAACTCCCTGATTGTGAATGCCGCACCGGACATCATGCGCGATCTGGAACAGGTGATTGCACAGCTGGATATTCGCCGTCCGCAGGTCTTGGTTGAAGCGATTATCGCGGAAATACAAGATGGTGATGGGATGAACCTGGGCGTGCAGTGGGCCAATAGAAATGCCGGCGTAACGCAATTCACGAATACGGGATTACCAATCACGACCATGGTGGCAGGGGCGGACCAGTTTCGACGTGATGGGACGGTTAGCGCAGCAGCGACAACAGCACTTGGCGGTTTCAACGGGATTGCTGCCGGTTTCTATCAGGGCAACTGGAGCATGCTGCTGACCGCGTTGTCCAGCAACAGCAAGAACGATATTCTGGCAACGCCCAGTATTGTGACGCTGGACAATATGGAAGCGACGTTTAACGTCGGTCAGGAAGTGCCCGTATTGGCGGGTTCGCAGACGACATCCGGCGACAACGTTTTCCAAACGGTGGAACGTAAAACGGTTGGTATCAAACTGAAAGTGAAGCCCCAAATTAACGAAGGTGACTCTGTTCTGCTGGAAATCGAACAGGAAGTCTCCAGCGTGGCAGATTCTGCCTCCAGCAGCAGCTCCAACCTAGGGGCAACATTCAATACGCGTACCGTTAATAACGCGGTGCTGGTCAGCAGCGGCGAAACCGTGGTGGTGGGTGGCTTGCTGGATAAAAGTACCAATGAGTCTGCAAGTAAAGTGCCCCTGTTGGGCGATATTCCCGTGCTGGGGTATTTGTTCCGTTCCAACAGCACAGAAACGAAAAAGCGTAACCTGATGCTGTTTATCCGTCCTTCCATTATTCGCGATCGCAGCCAATACCAGAGCGCCTCCGCCAGTAAGTATCACTCGTTCAGTGCTGAAGAAAATAAACAGCGAAACGTGACTAATGGTGAGGGAGGGCTTCTGGATAACGATTTGCTGCGTCTGCCGGAAGGTGGGAATGCTTATACGTTCCGTCAGGTTCAGTCTTCGATTGTGGCGTTCTATCCGGCGGGCGGGAAATGAGTGACGTTGCCTCCCAGATTATAGAATTACGCCCCATACTGCCTTTTGCCTATGCCCGATCGCAGCAAATTCTGCTGTTGCAGAGGGAAAATGACGCGAGCCTGCAGACGATTTGCGTCGCGCAAACGCCGCCAGCCGCTTTGCTGGAAGCGCGTCGGATTGCGGGCTGTTCGCTCAAGATTGAGCGCGTTACGGATGAAGAATTTGAGCGGCAATTAGTCATTAGCTATCAGCGCGACTCGGAAGAAGCGCGCCGTATGATGGAGGACATCGGTAATGAGATGGACTTCTATACGCTGGTGGAAGAACTGCCAGACAGCGACGATCTGCTTGATGCCGACGACGATGCGCCGATTATCCGCCTCATCAACGCCATGTTGACCGAAGCGATTAAGAATAAAGCGTCGGATATTCATATCGAAACGTATGAGCGCTATTTGCTGATCCGCTTCCGCGTTGACGGCGTATTGCGTGAGATTTTGCGTCCACAGCGTAAGCTGGCTTCTCTGCTGGTGTCGCGTATCAAGGTGATGGCAAAGCTGGATATTGCCGAAAAGCGTGTCCCGCAGGATGGACGTATGGCGCTGCGGGTGGGGGGACGGGCGATTGATGTCCGTGTCTCCACGCTGCCGTCGAACTACGGTGAGCGCGTCGTGCTGCGATTGTTAGATAAAAACAGCGTTAAGCTCGATCTTGAACTGCTGGGAATGTCGGAACGCAATCGGCAACTGCTGGACAGCCTGATCCATCGTCCCCATGGCATTATTCTGGTCACTGGTCCAACAGGTTCGGGGAAAAGTACCACACTTTACGCTGCGCTCAGCCGCCTGAATGCCTCGGAACGTAACATCATGACGGTGGAAGATCCCATCGAGTATGAGCTGGAAGGCATCGGGCAAACGCAGGTCAACACCAAGGTGGATATGACGTTTGCCCGCGGGCTGCGTGCCATTCTGCGTCAGGACCCGGACGTTGTGCTGGTGGGGGAAATTCGTGATGGTGAAACGGCACAGATTGCCGTGCAGGCCTCGCTGACCGGTCACCTTGTGTTATCCACACTGCATACCAATAGTGCGCTGGGCGCTCTGTCTCGTTTGCAGGATATGGGTGTCGAGCCTTTCCTGCTGTCAACTTCTCTGCTGGGCGTACTCGCGCAGCGTCTGGTCAGGACGCTGTGTTCTGACTGTAGCCAGCCGCAGCCGGTCGATCCGGTTCAGGCTGAACAGATGGGGATCGCGCCCGGTACGCTGCTGCATAACCCCGTTGGCTGTCCGCAGTGTAGCTTTACCGGCTACCGGGGACGTATCGGCATTCATGAGCTGGTGCTGATTAATGACGACGTCCGCGCCGCGATCCACCGCAGTGACGGTGAAATGGCGATTGCGCAGATTCTGGGGGGAAGTCGAACCACCATCCGTCAGGATGGGCTGGATAAGGTACTGGCGGGGCTCACGACCTGGGAAGAAGTGATCCGCGTAACCAAAGAGGAATGATATGGCACAGTACCACTATCAGGCGCTGGATGCGCAGGGAAAAAAATGCCGTGGCGCTCAGGAGGCCGACTCTGCCAGACAGGCGCGTCAGCTATTGCGGGAGCGCGGGCTGGTGCCGCTGTCGGTTGATGAAAACCGAGGCGATCAGCAGAAATCCAGTTCTACAGGATTCTCCCTACGCCGCAAAATTCGGCTCAGCACCTCAGATTTGGCGCTATTGACTCGCCAGTTGGCTACGCTGGTGGCGGCGTCGTTGCCGCTGGAAGAGGCGCTGGATGCGGTGGCGAAACAGAGCGAAAAGCCACAGCTGAGCCAGTTGATGGCGGCGGTGCGCAGCAAGGTCATGGAAGGTCACTCGCTGGCCGATGCGATGAAATGCTTCCCCGGCAGCTTTGAACGGCTGTACTGCGCGATGGTTGCCGCAGGCGAGACGTCCGGTCACCTTGATGCCGTGTTGAACCGATTAGCGGACTACACCGAGCAGCGCCAGCAGATGCGCAGCCGCATTCAGCAGGCGATGATTTACCCGTGCGTATTAACCGTGGTCGCGATTGCCGTGGTCAGCATTTTGCTGTCTGTCGTGGTGCCGAAAGTCGTCGAGCAATTTATTCATATGAAGCAAGCGCTGCCGCTTTCAACCCGCGTGTTGATGGGAATGAGTGATGCCGTGCGCACGTTTGGGCCGTGGATGCTGCTGGCATTGCTGGCTGGTTTTATGGCGTTTCGTGTGATGCTGCGACAGGAAAAGCGGCGCGTCAGTTTTCATCGACGCCTGCTGCATTTACCGCTGATCGGCCGCATAGCGCGTGGCTTGAATACGGCTCGTTACGCGCGGACGCTCAGTATTCTTAACGCCAGTGCGGTGCCGCTGTTACAGGCAATGCGCATTAGCGGCGATGTCATGAGCAATGACTATGCCCGCTATCGGCTCTCTCTGGCGACGGATGCGGTACGAGAGGGCGTCAGCCTGCACAAAGCGCTGGAACAGACGGCGCTCTTCCCCCCAATGATGCGTCATATGATCGCCAGCGGTGAACGCAGCGGCGAGTTGGACAGCATGCTGGAGCGGGCGGCGGATAATCAGGATCGGGAATTCAGTTCGCAGATGACGCTGGCGCTGGGGCTATTTGAGCCTCTGCTGGTGGTCAGCATGGCGGCGGTGGTGTTGTTTATCGTACTCGCGATTTTACAACCGATTCTGCAACTGAATACGTTAATGAGTTCGTAAGAGAACCAACAATTGAATGAGGAAAAGTAAGGATGCAACAGTCTCAGCGTGGTTATGGTCAGAGCGGTTATCGTCAGCGTGGTTTTACCCTGTTGGAAATTATGGTGGTCATCGTCATTCTCGGCGTACTGGCGAGTCTGGTGGTGCCCAATCTGATGGGGAATAAGGAAAAGGCGGATCGACAAAAAGCCGTCAGCGACATTGTGTCTCTGGAAAGCGCACTCGACATGTACAAGCTGGATAACAACCGCTATCCGTCCACAGAGCAGGGGCTTAAGGCGCTGGTGACGAAGCCGACGGTACAGCCGGAACCGCGTAACTACCCAGCCGATGGCTATATTCGCCGCCTGCCGCAGGATCCGTGGGGCACGGACTATCAACTGCTGAACCCCGGCCAGCACGGCAAACTGGATATCTTCTCTCTGGGGCCAGATGGCATGCCGGGAACGGAAGATGATATCGGCAACTGGAATCTTGATAAAAAATAAAGACGTCGGTCTTTGTTGCAGATTGTTGTGGGTAGTGGCTATCGATGGCGGCGGGAAAAGGACGGCAAAAGCGCAATGAAGCGGTCAACGAGGAAGCAGCAGGGGTTCACCCTGCTGGAAATGATGCTAGTCGTGTTACTGGCGGGCATCGCGGCTAGCATGGTCGTCATGGCGTTTCCTCCCGAGCGCCAGAATGACAGCGCCTGGCAGTTGGCTCGTTTTCAGGCGCAGCTGGAGTTTGCCGCTGAAAGCAGTCAGGTTAATGAATACATGTTGGGTGTTCGTATCCATCCCGATCGCTGGCAGTTTTATCAACTCCAGCGACCCGCTGCATCGGAAGGGACGCCGATCCCAAGCGGCGATCGCTGGCAGGGCTACAAGTGGCAGCCGTGGCAACCGCATCGGGTGAGCGCATCGACATCGCTGCCCGAGGCATTACGACTTGAGTTACTGCAAGCCGATGGGAAAAAAGTGGATAAAACGCAGAGTGGTGACGATCCCGATATCCTGATTTTGCCCGGTGGCGAAATCACGCCTTTCCGTCTGCTCGTTAAATCTGAAAACAAAGCGCTCTCGAATTGGCTCCAGGTGGATAGTAACGGACGGTTTGTGACGTCGATGAGTCAGGGCAAGAAACGATGAGACGACAGAAAGGGATGACGCTGGTGGAGGTGCTGGTCGCGCTGAGTGTTTTTGCGCTGGCAGGCATTGCCGTTTTGCAAACGACAGCCAGACAGGCAAGCAGCCTGAGCCGACTGGAAGAGAAGACATTTGCAGGCTGGGTGTCGGAAAACCAGCAGGTTCAACTGCGGCTGGAACAGCGCTGGCCGGAAGCGTCGTGGGTGAAAGGAGAAACGCAGTTCGCCGGTCAGCGCTGGCATTGGCGCTGGCAGGGCGTAGAGACTGGCGATCCTCAGACCAAAGCGCTGGATGTGGAAGTGCGACGTAATAAAGATGCCTTTGCCGCCGATGCTTCCCTGCGCACCTATGTGGTGAAGCAATAATGTTTAGTAAAACAAGGATGTGTAGCCAAATAAGAAGGGGGCGAGAGCCCGCGCGACAGAAAAGCCAGCAGGGGTTTACTCTGCTGGAAATGATTCTGGCGATCGCTATTTTTGCGGCACTGAGCCTCAGTGCGTTTCAGGTGCTGAACGGCGTGATGCGTAATGATGAAATTTCACAACGCAAGGCCGATCGTCTGGCCGAAATACAGCGCGCATTTTCACAAATGGACAACGATTTCTCCCAGATGATCGCACGCGGCAGCAGAGGAAGTACCTCGATGTTTTACGCCGGTCGCGATCAGTTAAAAAGTGATGACTGGGGCGTCAGCTTTATGCGCAATGGCTGGCAGAACCCGTTTGGTATTCTGCCGCGCTCTGAACTTCAGCCTGTGGCCTATCGGCTGCGGGAACACACTCTGGAACGGTTAACGCACGTGACTCCCGACCCCATTGAAGGGCTCGATCCCGGCGTAAAACCGCTTCTCACGCAGGTCGATGGTTTCCGCCTGCGCTTTTTCAGCAATAAAACCTGGCGCGATCGCTGGGACAACAGTACGCAATTGCCACAAGGGATTGAAGTGGTGCTGACCTTAAGGGATTACGGAGAAATGTCGCGTATATTTTTGATTACCACCGGACCGGTTAAATGAGGTCGCGTCAGCGCGGCGCGGCGCTGCTGGTGGTGCTCCTGATTCTGGCATTAATGGTGACGATTGCCGCGGTGATTACGGAGCGCACAGGCAAAGCGTTTTTGCGCACCGAAAGTCACTTGAGCCGCCAGCAGGCGAAGTGGTACGCATTAGGGGCGGAAACGCTAAGCGGGCAGATATTACAGCGCGATGCGCGGGGTATGCCGGGGCGTACGTTTGCCGGACAGAACTGGTCGCAGCCGGGGCATCGTTTCCCTGTGGATGGTGGGGAGATCACTGGCCAGATTAGCGATGCGCGTACCTGTTTTAATGTGAATGCGATCAATCAAGGCGTGGATAACGAAAGTACGCTGGTGAAGACGCCTTACCCGGCGCAGGTTTTCCGTTTGCTATTGAAAAATCTGGGCGAGGAAACGGATCGTGCAGAAAAAATTACTGCGGCGGTGCGTGACTGGATTGATGCAGATAACTATCCGTCGGCGAACGGTGCGGAAGACGACGTCTATGCCACGCTGCCAGTGCCTTATCGTACCGCTAATCAGAGAATGAGTGAAATTAGCGAATTACGTGCAGTGTATGGCATGGACAGCGATCTCTATCGTCGGCTATTGCCTTATGTCTGTGCGCTGCCGGTGGATGCGATGTCCATTAATATCAACACGCTAACCGAATTTGATGCCCCGCTGTTATCCGCCGTGTTCCTGAACGAAATGACGATGTCGCAGGCAAAAGCACTGGTGCAGCAGCGGCCACGTATGGGGTGGGCAAGTCTTGAGGTGCTGCAACAAACCGGGTTATTGCCCCCGAATAGTAAAAATACCGCGCAGCGAGTGCTGGCAGTAAAAAGTGAATGGTTCTTTGTAAAACTCCAGGTGCGTGTCGGCGACAGCGATTTCCATCAACGTAGCTTGCTTCATCTGAGTGGACAAAAGATAGAGGTTGTGCAGCGGCAATATGGAGGATATAGGACGGTGAATCCATGAAAATAGCGGGAAAATGGAAGCGAAAAGCCGCAAAAACCCCATTAAATCGAGGAACGATCGCTCGGCATCCGTGCCTCATTGTTCGTCTTCCAGTAGAAGAGCAGGGAGAGATCGAATGGCAGGTGCGTTCATCCAATGGGGAAAGTTTACTGAGTCAGGGGCGCGGTAGCGTAGAGCAGGTTCGTCAGGTGCTGGCAGCCTATCCGTCCGTGACGTTTACCCGCGTTCTGGTTCCGGCCACTGACGTGACGTTTTATACCCTGACGCTGCCCCGACAGGCCCGGCGTCAGTTGACGCAAGTCGTGCCGTTTATGCTGGAAGACCAACTGGCGACGGAAATTGAAAAGCTGCATTTTGCTGTGCTGGAAATTCATGGCGATGACGGCACGGTTGCCGTGGTGGAAAAAAACCGGATGCAACGTTGGCTGGCACAGTGTGATGCGCTGGGCCTCAGCGTCGATACGTTATTGCCTGACGCTCGCGTATTGCCGAAACATCAGGATGGCTGGAGTGCGTTGCAGCATGATGACATGTGGCTATTTCGTCAGCCTACGGGCCATGCCATGGCGGCGGAGTCCTCCTGGTGCGGTGATCTGCTGAAAGCCTCTATGCCGCTGCCTGCGATATACAGCTACAGCGCTGCATCGGTCAGTGGTGAGCTGTCGCAGTACGAATGGCAGGAAGAGGGCGAATGGAAGGCGCAGCCGGAAACGGATCTCTTCACGCTGGCGGCAACGGCGCACTTACCTGCCTCGGTCGATCTGCGACAAGGCGATTATGCACCGGAGAAAGCCTGGCAAAACACTCTGCTGCCGTGGCGTGGCGTCGGGATCGCGTTTGCCTGTTACCTCTTGCTGGTTGTGGCGGATGCTGGCTGGGCGCACTACCAGCTTTATCAACAGTCTGAGCATTGGCGGCAGGAAAGCGTGCGCACCTATCGGCAAATTTTCCCTTCCGAGACGAATGTCGTTAACCCGCGCGCGCAGATGCAGCAGCACCTGCAACGTACGGCAGCCGGAGGCGCAGGGAAAGCGCTGCTGGATCAATTGAACCCCTTACAGCAGCTCATGACACAGAATAGCGCGATCAAAATTCAGTCGCTGTCTTACGACGGCGCGGCGGGCGAGTTCCGGCTGGCGTTGCAGGGCACGTCATATCAGGAACTTGAGCAGTTTCAGCAGCAGGCTGCCGCTTATTATCAGGTACAAGCGGGAGAGATGCGGCAGGAAAACGATCGGGTTGAAGGCCGCTTAACATTAAGGAGCCAGCAATGAATGAATTACGGCAACGCTGGCAGGCGATGAGCCCGCGTGAGCGCCAGCTTATGGTGGTGTGTGCGGCGGTGCTTCTGCTCTGTGTGGTGTATTACGCTATCCTCCAGCCGTGGCAGGAGCGGGAAGATCTGTGGGAGCGCACCATTTCCCGCGAGCAGCAGACCGTCAACTGGATGCAGAAGCAAGCTTCATTGATTCCGCAGGGAAATCAGGCGCCGGGGGACAATAGTCAGCGAGACGTCAGTCTGCCGATTTTGATTTCACAAAGTACCAAGCGTTACGGACTAAACGTTGTGCGTTTGCAGCCACAGGGCAGCCAGGCATCGGTGACGCTGGGGCAAAGTGATTTTAATAGTCTGCTGCGTTGGCTTGGCGAATTGGAACAGAAAAACGGCGTGAAAGTGATGTCACTGGATGTTAACGCCGTCGAGCAAAGCCCCGGAATGGTGGATGTCACCAGACTGATGCTGGAACGGGCGGATGAAGCTTAAGTCCGGTATCGGCGCAGGTATCGCTCTGGTTCTGGCCTATGGGCTGTTCCTTGCGTGCTATGCGCCTGCCCGTCTGCTTACGGCTGTGCCGCTGCCCGCAGGAATGGTGGTCGCAGAGGCCGCCGGAACGTTATGGCAGGGGAGCCTGCAACGGTTTAGCTGGCGCACGTTAATGCTGGACGATGTGCACTGGAACATCACGTTCTCGGATTTTATGCCCGCGCTGGAAATTGCGTTTAAAAACCCAGAAGGCATTGCAGGCCGTGGGATCATTCGCGGTTGGCAGCAGCCGCAGTTTTATCAATGGCAGCTTTCTGTACCGGCGGGCTATTTATTCAGCCATATGCGTTTTATTGTGCCAATCGGCGCCGAAGGAAACGTACAGCTCAATCTACAAGAGGCGACGGTAGATCGTTCGGGCTGCCAATCGCTGGATGCCAACGTAACCTGGCCGGGTGCACGGGTGAAAACGCCGCTGGGTGGACTGGTACTCGCTACGCCTCAGGCCACGTTAAGCTGCCAGCAAGGCGCGCTAGAAGCGAGCCTGCGGCAGACCTCCTCACATCTGCAATTGTCTGGCAAAGGCAGCGTCACCCCGAAAGGCGAATATCGTTTTACGGGGCAGCTTAGCAGCGGAAATGATTTACCCGCGACGATGAAAAAACTGCTGGCAACCACCGGTAAAGCCGATGAACAGGGTGCCAGAACGCTGAATTTTCAGGGGCGCTTGCTGTAATAGCGGTCAGCGCTGTCGGTGCCGCGTAGTCGAGCGCAAAAATAAACCGCTCATTCATACCGTTTCTTTATCAACAATCAGGGACTAACGTGGACGATTTAAGGGAATTCGCACAGCTGTTTCCGGCGTGGTGGTTTGGATCGCTGGGCGTGTTGGGATTGATTGTTGGCAGTTTTCTGAACGTGGTGATTTACCGCTTGCCGATTATGCTGGAGCGTCGCTGGCGGCAGGACATCGAGCTTGAAACGGGCGTGGCCGATTCCGATCGTGATACGCGCTACAACCTGTGGTGGCCGCCTTCGTCTTGCCCGCACTGCCAACAGGCTATTGCGGTCAAAGATAATATCCCGCTATTCAGCTGGCTGTGGCTGCGCGGCCGCTCCCGCTGCTGTCATCAATCGGTCTCTGCGCAATATCCGTTAGTGGAAGTCATCACCATGCTGGCTTTTCTGGCGGCAGGTTTGCTCTGGTTGCCCGGTATGGCGCTGTGGGGGGCGTTGATCCTGTTGTCCTTCCTGTTGGTGCTGACCGTTATTGATATAAAAACGCTGCTGCTGCCGGATGTGCTTACGCTGTCGCTTCTGTGGATGGGGTTGCTGTTTAATCTGTCGGGGACATTTGTTTCATTGAACGATGCCGTAGTCGGCGCGATGGCTGGTTATTTATCTCTGTGGCTACTTTATTGGGCATTCAAATACGCCACGGGCAAAGAAGCGCTGGGGTACGGTGATTTTAAGTTGCTGGCTGCGCTGGGTGCCTGGCTGGGCTGGCAGGCATTGCCGAATCTGGTTTTGGTGGCAGCGTTGAGCGGTCTGGTCGTTACTCTCGTCTGGCGCGGGTTGCGTAAAGAGGATACGGCTAAACCGTTAGCTTTTGGCCCCTGGCTGGCAATGGGTGGCGTGTTTGGTGTGATAATGAACGGATTCAATCTGTAGAGAATGACAAAGGCAATATGAATCGTCGGCTGAACATAGATCGGCAGGCATAAAAATAGGCTGAGGGTATAAATACCATCAGCCTTTTTTATCTTTATCTGTGTGTGCCCTTCAATGAATAAATCTTTGCCGGGCAAATGACAGGTTATTCTACCATCAGCATAAAGGTACTCACCCAAACGACTAAACAGAATGAGATACCCATAAAAAAATACTTCACCGATTTATTCTCCAGCAGAAACCACGCCAGCAACGATCCCGATTGTGCGTTTTATTATGGAAGGAAATAATTACGCTGCCGGTGATGTCACCGAAGGGTAATCTTTCCCGTTGTCATCACCAGAGTCACACCAGTTATGACGGGATCGGCGCTAAATCTACGCCCAGTGAGGGGGGGAATTCAAGGGGTCCAGAAACTATATTTTCAAAATAGCATTAAAAAGCGTTGAGCCGTTTCAGAGGCTAAAAAAAACGGGGAGATACGAGTAAAAATAGCCCCTCAATCTCCCCGATTATTGACGCTGTTATCGTCGGTTTTGCGCCTGCTGGATAGGCTTTCATTTTTAGGCCGTAGGCCTAATCCCGCCACCCCATCGCGGGCGCGACATGTTTCAGGATTGATTCGATCACATGCGCATTGTAATCCACGCCCAGCTGGTTCGGCACCGTTAGTAATAGCGTATCCGCTTCAGCAATCGCTTCATCCTGTTTTAACTGTTCGATGAGCGCGTCCGGCTCGGCGGCATAGCTGCGGCCGAAAATCGCGCGCGTGTTTTCATCCAGAAAACCTACCTTGTCACTATCGTTACTGCTTCCGCCGAAATAGGCGCGATCGCGGTGATCCATCAATGCAAAAATACTACGGCTGACGGAGACGCGTGGTGCGCGCGTATGACCCGCCTCAGCCCAAGCGGCACGATAGGCACGAATTTGCTGTGCCTGTTGGATATGAAAAGGTTCGCCCGTTTCATCATCTTTTAACGTGGAGCTTTGCAGGTTCATGCCTAGCTTCGCTGCCCATACTGCCGTGGCATTCGATCCGGCACCCCACCAGATTCGTTCACGTAACCCATCAGAGTAGGGCTCCAGACGTAAAAGGCCCGGTGGGTTTGGGAACATAGGTTGTGGATTTGGTTTTGCAAAGCCTTCGCCACGCAGCACATCCAACAGCACTTCGGTATGACGCCGTGCCATGTCTGCTTCCGATTCCCCTTCTGTCGGCTGGTAGCCAAAGTAGCGCCAGCCATCGATCACCTGTTCCGGCGAGCCACGGCTGATGCCGAGCTGCAAGCGTCCGCCAGCGATCAGATCGGCGGCGCCGGCGTTTTCAGCCATGTACAGCGGATTTTCGTAGCGCATGTCGATGACGCCGGTGCCAATCTCAATGCTTTTGGTTTTTGCCCCAATCGCGGCTAGCAGCGGGAAAGGTGACCCCAACTGGCGGGCAAAGTGGTGCACTCTGAAATAAGCGCCGTCAGCACCCAGCTCTTCGGCGGCAACGGCAAGGTCGATAGATTGCAGTAATGCGTCAGCCGCTGAACGTGTGCCAGACTGCTGTGACGGTGACCAGTGGCCGAATGATAAAAAGCCGATTTTCTTCATAGGGTATTTATCCTTATATTCAGGCAAAAATTTAGTACATTCGCCCTGTACAGCAAAGTGCTACAGATTCAGTAATAGAATCACTCTACGTGATTAATACTGAGAATAAATATGATTTTTTTAACGTAATAATTCAGTTTATCTGACTAATCGTTCGCAGAATAAATATCCGGTTGAGCTGGTGATTTTTTGATTTTCTCTCGTAATAAACCGTCTGTTATTTAGGTAAAAGCACTACCCACGCTTATCTACCCCAAAATCGGTATCCAAATATTATTATGAGCGAGATCAGTATTTTCTTTGTCGCTAACGCTGTATCATTTTATATATAGCGAAAATCAGGATACCAACATGATAAAGAAATTTGGCTACACGCTGTGGATTGCCGGGCTGTTTTTAGTGTTTTCCAATGCCTGGGCGGCGCGTCAGGTGACCGACCAACTCGGGCGCAATGTAACGATTCCCGACCACGTTAATCGCGTGGTGGTGTTGCAGCATCAAACCTTAAATCTGCTGGTGCAATTGGATGCACAAGAGAGCGTCGTGGGGGTGCTTTCCAGTTGGAAGAAACAGCTGGGCGAGCATTATGTGCGGCTGGCTCCGCGTCTGGTGGATTTGCCAATGCCGGGCGATCTCACGCAGGTCAATATTGAAAGCCTGCTAAAGCTGTCGCCGCAGGTGGTTTTTGTCGCTAACTATGCGCCGCCGGAAATGATTGCGCAGATTGAGCGGACAGGCATTCCGGTCGTGGCGATCTCGCTGCGTCAGGATCAGCCGGGAGAAGCCGACAAAATCAATCCTACGATGAGTGATGAAAACACGGCGTATAACGAAGGGCTTAAGGCAGGAATTCGGCTGATTGGTGACGTCGTTGAGCGTCAAAAACAGGCGGAAGCGCTGATCGACTATACGTTTACACAGCGGCAAAACGTGAGTGCGCGTCTGGAGTCTATCCCAGAAGAAAAGCGAATCCGCGTGTATATGGCTAACCCAGACCTGACAACCTACGGTTCAGGAAAATATACCGGCCTGATGATGTCGCATGCAGGGGCGCTGAATGTGGCGGCCGCTTCGATAAAAGGCTTTAAACAAGTATCGATTGAAAATGTGCTGGCCTGGAACCCACAGGTGATTTTCGTGCAGGATCGCTACCCGGATGTTGTGACACAGATCGTCAACGATCCGGCCTGGCAGGCGATTGATGCGGTGAAACAGCACCGCGTGTATCTGATGCCGGAATACGCGAAAGCCTGGGGTTACCCGATGCCGGAAGCGTTAGCGATTGGTGAACTGTGGATGGCGAAAAAGCTATATCCTGAACGCTTCGCCGATATCGATATGCAAAAAACGGCCGATGCGTATTACCAACGCTTTTACCGTATGGACTATCGTGCGGATACCTCTGCGGCACAATGAGTTATCGCACCTACCGGATCACGCTGCTGACGGTGGTGGTGTCCACGCTGTTAATTGCCGTGTGCTCACTGGGGATAGGGCGTTTTAGCTTATCCCCGTGGTGCATCATCCAGATCCTTGTCGAGCCGCTGTCTGGCAACGATCTGCTGTTCGGAAAAGCCCCCTTGCTTGGCGATATTGAACGGCAAGTGGTGTGGAGTGTGCGCTTACCCCGCGTGTTATTAGCCTGGTGTGCGGGCGCGGCGCTGGCGCTGAGCGGGGCTACGCTGCAAGGCGTTTTCCGTAACCCGCTGGTCGATCCGCATATCATCGGTGTTTCTGCTGGCGCGGCCTTCGGCGGCACGTTGGCGATTCTATTAAGCTGGACGCCGCTGCTTTTGCTGCTGTCTGCGTTTACGTTCGGCATGCTGGCGCTCTTGCTGATTTTCATGATGGCTGCCGCATTTGGTAAACAGAACGTGCTGATCCTGATTCTGGCGGGCGTCATCCTCAGTGGCTTCTTCGGTGCGTTGGTCAGCCTGATGCAATATCTGGCGGATACCGAAGAGAAGTTGCCGAGTATCGTTTTCTGGCTGTTGGGCAGCTTTGCCACCGCACACTGGAACTCGCTGATGACCATGGCGGTGCCGCTAGGCCTTGCAGGCGGACTACTGCTGCGGCTGCGTTGGCACATCAACGTGTTGTCGATGGGTGAGCAGGACGTGCGTGCGCTGGGTGTCGCTGTACAGCCCTTGCGCTGGCTGATTTTGAGCTTGTGTGCTGCGATAGTCGCCGCTCAGGTGGCGGTCAGCGGCAGTATTGGCTGGATTGGGCTGGTGATTCCTCATGTCGCACGCATGCTAGTGGGGGCCGATCATCGTCGCCTGCTACCGGTATCGCTGTGGCTGGGTGGGGGATTTATGGTGCTGGTGGACGATCTGGCGCGCAATCTCACTGAGGCGGAGATTCCGCTGGGCATTCTGACCGCGCTACTTGGCGCACCGCTTTTTGCCGTGCTGTTGTATAAAACACAGCGACAGGGAAGAGGACGCTAGCATGTCTATCATCAGGTTATCGACAGAAGAACTGGTGTACGGCTACCCGCGGGGACAGGGCTTTTTTTCACCGCTGAATTTGCGCTGTCAGGAAGGGGAAATTACGGCGATTCTGGGCGCGAACGGCAGAGGGAAAACGACGCTGCTGAATACGCTGATGGGGCATTTATCGCCGCTTTCCGGGACGATCCAGCGCGATGGGCACATTGGTTTTGTGCCGCAGATATTTACGCCGCCGTTTTCTTATAGCGTTCTGGATATGGTGTTGATGGGGCGTGCGGCGAGTGTCCGGCTGTTTGCCATGCCTTCTGCGCATGACATCACCGTGGCTCAGAATGCACTGACCATGCTGGGAATCGCATCCCTTGCTGAATGTGAATTTAGTGCGTTGTCCGGTGGGCAACGACAGCTCGTGCTCATCGCGCGTGCGTTGGCCTCGGAGTGTCAGGTGTTGATTCTGGACGAACCGACGGCAGCGCTTGATGTGCAAAATCAGGCGCAGGTACTGCGGTTATTGAAGCATCTGGCTAAAACGCAGCGCTTGAGCATTCTTCTGACCACGCACGATCCCTCTCACGCGCTGGCCATTGCCGATCGAGCACTGCTGCTGATGGATAATCAGCACTATCTTTATGGCCGCTGTGATGAGGTTGTGACGGAGGATAACCTGTCGCGGTTATACGGCATTCCGATGCGGCAGGTCTGCGTGGACATCGCGCCGCAGCCGTATTATGCGCTGATACCGATATTGACCATGACGGAGCCACTATGACCGATCCCCTTCGCCTGTATGCGGCTGGCAGCCTGCGCCTTGCATTCGCTCCGCTGCTGGCGACGTTCAGCGAACGTTATGCGGTGGACGTGACGCCGACTTTCGGCCCGGCGGGGCTGCTGAGTGAAAAAATGATGCACGGCGATGCGGTGGATATTTTCGCCTCGGCGAATTGCGCGCACCCTTTACGCTTGAAAGCGCTGGGACTGGCGGAGGAAACCACCGTATTTACGCGCAACCACCTTTGTATAGTGATGCGTAATGTACCGGAACTGACCACGCAATTCTGGCTGATGGCGCTGCGTGACCCGCGTTTTGTGCTGTCAACCTCAACGCCCGGCAGCGATCCCGGTGGGGATTATGCATTTCAACTCTTTGATCGCATCGAACGTCTGCATCGGGGATGGGGAAATCAACTGCGCGACAAAGCGAAACCGCTGGTGGGTGGAGCGCTTGACCATGCCATCCCAGCAGGTATGACGGCGGGAAGTTACCTGATTCGGACCGGGCAGAGCGATATGCACGTTGGCTACGCCAGCTATCTGCCGTTACTGCTCAATCAACCGGATCTGCATGTGGTTCATTTACCCGATCCCTATCGTATTGATGCCGAGTACATGCTGGCTGTTATGAAGCCTGCCCGGCGTGAAGCGCGGCTGCTGGCAAACTACCTTTTATCACCTGAAGGACAAGGCTTTCTGGTGAGCAAAGGATTTGCCTCGCTGTTTTAGTCGCAGAACGGGAGGTAAATCGGTCAATGATGACGAACTCTGCTATGATTGCGGCATATCTGCGCCGCTTTTTAGCACGGCGTCACCTTTCGTTATCTCGTCCTTGGTAGAGTAATCACTGTGAGTACAACCTCTTTTTCTTCCCTCGCGCTGCCAGCAGAGCAGTTATCTAATCTTAATGAACTGGGCTATACCGACATGACGCCAGTCCAGGCGGCAACGTTGCCAGCCGTTCTGAGCGGCGCAGACGTGCGGGCCAAGGCGAAAACCGGTAGCGGCAAAACGGCGGCATTTGGCATTGGGCTGCTGGATCGCATTGTCGTGAGCGACTTTACCACGCAGGCGCTGGTGCTGTGCCCAACGCGTGAGCTGGCCGATCAGGTCAGCAAAGAGCTGCGTCGTCTGGCTCGTTTTGCACAAAACATTAAAATTCTGACACTGTGCGGCGGTCAGCCGATGGGTCAGCAGCTCGATTCGCTGGTTCACGCCCCGCATATTGTCGTCGGGACGCCGGGACGTATTCAGGACCATTTACGCAAGCAGTCGCTGTCTCTGGATAGCCTGAAAGTGCTGGTGCTGGACGAAGCGGATCGCATGCTGGATATGGGCTTTACTGATGCGATTGATGATGTGATTTCCTATACGCCGTCCGATCGTCAAACCCTGTTATTTTCCGCTACCTATCCGGAAGAGATCGAACAGATCAGCGCACGCGTTCAGCGTCAGCCGCAACGTTTCGAGGTTGCGGACGGTGTAGAAGAGTCGGCTATTGAACAACGTTTCTATGAGACAACGAAAGATCAGCGCCTGCCGCTGTTGATTGCCATTTTGGGCCATTATCAGCCTGCGTCCTGCGTGGTGTTCTGTAACACGAAGCGTGATTGCCAGAGCGTATTTGACGCGCTGGACATGCGTGGGATTAGCGTATCCGCGCTGCATGGCGATCTGGAGCAGCGCGATCGCGATCAGGTTCTGGTGCGTTTTGCTAACCGTAGTTGCCGTGTGCTGGTGGCAACCGACGTTGCGGCTCGCGGCCTCGATATCAAAGAGCTGGAGCTGGTGGTGAATTTTGAGCTGGCTTTCGACCCTGAAGTTCACGTTCACCGCATTGGCAGAACGGGCCGCGCGGGTACGAAGGGTCTGGCGGTGAGTCTGTGTACACCACAGGAAATGAACCGCGCTAATCTGATTGAAGATTATCTCGGTATGCGCATTAAATGGACACCGTCGGATGAGATTAGCCGCAGTGGCGAGGTTGCGCTCGAACCTGAGATGATGACGCTGTGCATTGATGGTGGAAGAAAAGCCAAAATCCGTCCCGGCGATATCCTCGGTGCGTTAACCGGCGATGCAGGATTAACGGCAGCGGAAGTGGGGAAAATTGATATGTTTCCGATGCATGCCTATGTGGCAATCCGTAAAGCCAGCGCCAAACGTGCGTTGCAGCAGCTCCAGAAAGGCAAAATCAAAGGAAAAAGCTGCAAGGCCAGATTGTTAAAGTAACCGGTGGCTGATATACCAGACAGAAGGGGCTCGGGTAACTGACAGGAGTGTTAAGGGCGGATGCAGACAACAGAAATCGATCGGCGGCTAACGGAAGTGAGCCAGCAGCTAACGATGGTGCTAGTGCCGGGATTGCGCGACAGCGATGATGAACACTGGCAAAGCCATTGGGAACGGCGTTTCCCTCACTGGCATCGTATACGTCAGCGGGAATGGTATCAGGCCGATCTGGATCGCTGGGTGTTGGCGATCCGTCGTGAGCTTAGCGTCTGTACACAGCCCGTAATTCTGATCGGCCACAGCTTTGGCGCACTGGCTTCCTGTCATGTGGTGCAGCAGGGTCAGGAGGGAATTGCTGGTGTGATGCTGGTAGCTCCTGCTGAGCCTATGCGCTTTGAGATTGACGATCGCATTCAGGCTGTACCGCTGTCGGTTCCGACGCTGACATTTGCCAGTCATAACGATCCGCTGATGAGTTTCACTCGCGCCCAATATTGGGCGCATGCGTGGAACAGCGAACTGGTTGATGTCGGTGAGGCGGGGCATATTAATGCAGAAGCGGGATTTGGTCCCTGGGAATATGGACTGACAAGATTAGCTGAGTTTTCGGAAGCACTCGTTGCTAATCGTTAATCGGCCAGTTTCCATCAAATAATAATCTTACAGTATTAAGATAGCGTTATATCTTTCTTTAATGCCAGGGCAATGAATAGAGTTGTCTTGGCATCTATTTTTTATTAAGCCAGCTCTTCTTGATCGCCTGAACCATGCAGCATTTCCTGTATCTGCTGATAAACTTCGGCCGCAGATAAATTGCTGTAGGATGTTTTACTCTCGAAATGCAATACCTGTTCTCCATCTGAACCATGAAGTGCGCTTATGAATGCCAGGTCTTCTTGCGTGATACGTTGCCCGGTAAAGGCATCAAACATTTCAGAATTTCCATCCGGGTACTTAATCACGGAAATGAGCTTGCCGTTGTACAGAGGAATACCTGTCGTCGCCAGAGAGTATTCCGCTGCGGCTTTCTGCTGTGCTTTGATCTGTTCAGGCGGTGGGGTATCGTTCTCTGCGGCTGCACGTTTCTTTTGGGAAGACAGCGTGACTTTGGTGCTCTCGTTCGAGCCCGGCATATTTTGAGAATCTGAGTTTGTTGATGTGTCTGCTTTATTCCCCGGACTGATGGCTGCAACGACAGTCGGGTTGGCGGCCGCGCCAATAGCAGGCATGGTTGCCGGGGTAGTTGCATTCACGAGTTGAATATCTGGAATCACCACAGTATAACTCCTTCTTATATCTATTTAATGCTGGTAATGGTTTTTACCAGTGAGTTACTTCAGTGTGTTAAAACCACATGCACTAATGCCGCAATCGTTGAGGTTCAGGCTATCAACACAAGCAGGATAATTATCTTCCTTGGAAGACAGATCAATCTGCTGGGAATAATTTCCTATTATTCAACACTATGACGCTAACGAAATGGTTCAGTGAGAACACGGTTAATGTAAAACAGTATTTATGCCAAACACTATTTATGCAAAATGCAATTGCATTAAAAAACACCCTATCGCAAAAGGTATCGGCTTTTTTTTCTGCTTCATTAATATCCAAAAGGCATAAGATTTAACTTTTTGATTACCAATTTTGCGAGCTTATGTGACCAAACATCCCCATTTTTAAAAAATATAACGCTATCATAGTATTAGTGTGATGCAGTGATAACCCTTTCCCCATATCTGCTCTACAAGCGCGGGGGAACGCGATACACTGTTTTCTTGTTTTTTCCCTGTGAAGAAGTGCTATGCCTAGTATTAAACTGACGGTTAATTATTTGTATCGGCAAGCCGGCGAAGTGCGTGAAGCCTCACAGGCAACTGCCCGCGTTTTTGTTGGTGATGAGCTCATCGCCACGGAGGTGATTACCGGGATGACGGAAAGCCCAGTCGAGAAATATTTGCACCACTCAGGGCGAGAAACGCAGGCCGTACGTGTTGAATGGGATTGCGAAGGCACTACAGCCATGACGGTGTCTGAGGTAGAAATCTGCCCCTGCTGCCACCATGATTAGCCCGATACGTTAAGCCGTTTTTGAACGCTTCGGCTTCATGATTGACACACTAAAAACACAACGCGAGTTGCAGATAAACCAACATCTAAGCAGCTTGAAGTATGACGGGTAGACAAGGTGAATGTATGAGAGCAGCGGTATCAACCTTAATAGCCTGTGGACTGTGGACGGCAACATGGGGTGCGCAAGCCGGCTGGTATGTCGTGAGCAATTACGAAGGTCACATTGGGCCTTATCCGGTGCATTTTTCATTGCAGAAATACAGTATTGACCAAGATAAAAATCTGCTTGGGAGCTACTTTTACGATAAATACAGAGCGCCGATCCCTCTGTATGGGCGGCTCTCGGAAACGTCGCTTGAAATCTGCGAAATCCATACTCCTCAGGACTACGATAAATATATCGTGCAGGGCGTTAAGTCCGGCATCGATATGACGCACTGTCCGTTTAAATTGACCGAGGTCGGGGAAGAACTGCGCGGCGAGTGGTCAAACGGAAAGGCGCATTATGATGTTAGCCTACGGCGCGTGGCATCCTTTGACGATAGCGAACAGCCCGCTAAGGTCCAAGGGCAGGTTGATATTCCTTTCTGGGGACAAACGGCGACTCACAGTTTTGTCGGCGTGTATCAAAACAGTGATGCAGGTATGGTCGTTGAGGGAATCAAGGCGATTAACAAGAAGAGCGGCAATGTCGATCAGCTTCTTCAGCCTGATTTTCAGCAATGCCAGTTTGGCTTCTTCATGACTCCCGTTTATATGAATATTGAAAATGGCGGAGATAATCGCAGCATCCTGCTGAACTGCTATTCCCACGGCGGAGGCGATATTCTGCTGGAATACCGTTTTGATGCGGCAAGCCAGCGTTATGGTGTAGTTAGTGAGTAAAGATTCTATACCCGTCATACTTCACGTTGGATGTGCGTTGGCTGCGCTACTCGGCCCACTTTCGTGGACCTCGCCCCGTTGGGGCCGCTGCAAGCAGCGTTCAAACCTGCCTCTGGCAGATTTGTCAGTCACCCGAATCACTTACCTGAGTAAGCTCATCGGGATTCCTTCTCTTGCCGCCTGCCTGAAACTCGAATTATTTAGGGTATAACGGGTTAGGATCTTTAGCTGTTTTTCATAGATAAATTCTCTGCATTATTTTGCAGGCTAAATATGTTTGTGTTCATTGTTGGAAATAAATGATTTTTATTTCCATGCCTTTCTTGTTAAAAATATTCCTGCCTTCATTTTTTATCAATATTACGTTTTGTTTTCATTGTAACTGCAAGGGTACGAGTCCACAAAAGGGCTATTTTCTGCTAAAGGAGTGAAAATGCTTTCAGGAAAGAAAACGATCATGGCGACATCCATATTATGTGTCGCTTTTTCTGCGCATGCGGATAATTTCTCTAAGTTGGATCAAGCGCTACCGTCAGGCATTAATGCGCTTGCGATTGCGCCGGTATTTGATTTCGACAGTGACGGCTGTTTGCCCAGTGCCGGGGTTAGCCGAGGCGGGGTACAAAACGGTGGCTTGAAGCCGACAGGAAGCCTGACTGGCGGGTGCCGATGGGGTAATTTTTTAGACTCGTCAAATACATTGCACCGATATGCCTGTGTTGATTCCGGTGGCTCTCGCTATTGTGGTAGCTTCTATGCGCTCTATTTCTTAAAAGATCAGGTAGTGGGTGGTTTGAATACGGGTCATCGACATGACTGGGAACATGTTGCCATCTGGACTAAAAACGGCGCAGTAACGCACGGCAGCTTCAGTGCGCACGGTAAACTGACGACGGAAGCCGCAGCAAATATCGATAAGCAGGGCGGCCGCCTAAAATTCGTGTACCACAAAGACGGTGCTTTAACGCACGCTTTCCGGTTTGCCAAAACGAATGAACAGGCAGAAAACCCTTACGGCAACTTTGTGACGCCGGATATTGTCAGCTGGTATGCGATGTCGGGTGACGGTATCAGTAACGAAGAACTGCGTAACCGATTAAATGCATTCGACTATGGTTCCGCTTCGATTCCGCTTAAAGACAGTAATTTCCTGACTAACCTGAATAATGGCCGACCGGCTGGTTATCCAGAATTCACGGCGGCCAGCTTAACGGCGTCGAAATAGTTATGACGGTAAGGGAGGTATAATTTTTTATACCTCTCATTATTAGGTTTATTTTCCTGCTACGCGTTTTTCAATATCTGGATTTTTTATATTTATTTTGCTACTAATCAGTAGCAATCTGTCCTTAAAATTATGCTCACCTAATTACACGACCATTTATATCATTGAACGTGGCGTGTATAGCTCGTTCAGGGAAGTATAAGGTGCGCACTTTTATTCCGGAAGTATGGGCATATTTATACTGTGACGTTATTCGCTTTTGTACGCTTCTCGTCGAGCTGTTCACGGCAATATTCATCACTGATGTCATCCACGATCACAAGTGCCGTTAAGGCAACATTGCGGAGGGTGTCAAGTTCAGTTGAATCGTCGCAACTGGTCATTAGGTCAATAATTCCACGGAGCATGGTCAGCTTTACGTCGATCCCTTCCTTCACTTGTCTGTCTCCTGTTCCTGCGATTCACGGACTTCAGCATGGATATCGCTGACGCTCTCGATAGGGGTAGTTAGTTGAGGGGAACGAGGTATAGAGGGGTGAGTCATTTACTCTCTCCTGTAGGGGGTTGTGGTCTACAGGAGAATTGTGTCAATGCTGAGTCGCTGGTGGGGTAATCTTACAAAGAGAAAGTGCAATATTACGATTTATTCTATGTCTGACAGCCAGTTTTCGATGGTGACTCCGCTAGGACAGTAAAGGCTTTTTGCCTCCAAATCGGTTCTAATTTGTGCCATCTTTCCATCGATATGTTTTCTTGGATGTTCAGCGACATCTGCGCCATACATCACAGTGAGGAGATTTTTAATAAACTTGGCTTGAGCATTCTCAGTTTTCTTTGATTGTTTTGGTGTGTTTGTCACTGGAGTTGCATTGAGCACCTCAACTAATTTATCCAAGTTGGCTGTTCTGGCAACAAAATAGACATCATCTGGCACAGATGGCGCAGGTATGTATCTCATGTGGGCATCGGCATCCCACATGGTAATCGTGCTGAGATTTTGGAATATTTCGATAATGCTATTGAAAGCGGGATGATTGGCATCTCCGGCGGCTTCTGCGGCTCGGTAAAGCTCCTCGATCTCATCCTCAACGTCGATAAAATGCTGGAGTTGGTAAAGACCCGATGGGCCAGCAGAGATGGTTACACCTCGAATGATATCTTGCTTTCTTGATGGCTTGGGGAGCCCAAGGCTCTTACAGTATTGTTCTTCAGCAAATAAGCGTTCAATACCTAACAGTGGCGTGTCTTGGACCCCACTCAGGCTTGTTATCTCATTGCTTGTTGCGATAGCAAAGTCTATTTCACGATCTGGGGAGAAGGATTCACCGATATACACTCCCCAATTTTCACGCACATACACTTCCACATTCGTCGCTGTTTCAGCCATTTTTACTCTTTTGATTTCAACCTTTTTGGCGATCTTGGGTGACTGTAGGTTTACTGATAAAATCAGATGCCCATCCAGAGCAAATCGTAAAATATCTGTTATGGCCACTTGCTCATTAATTTTTCTTTCGAGGTATTTCGCTGACTCGTCGAGACTGAGCCATTTCCGTAAATTGTTCAACTTTGACAAAGGTGTTCCCCATTACCTTTCCCCTCTATTTTTTAACTGGCACCAACCGATGAGGTGTCGGCTTTTGGAACAACCCTAGGTGCTAGTTTGGCTATTCTATCATGCAGTTACTGCTTGGCATTACTCGATGTACGTTTCTCAAATAAACTATGACCGCATTTTCGCTGTTCTTCTGGGTGCTCATAGCATTGGTATACCATTGAGACATTTCCCAGTGTCGATTCGGATATTGAGCGTGGAGCGAATAGCATGCTTATCAAAATGGGCGGTTGAGTGTCAATTCACGTGATATTGGTATCGCGGGAAGTCGTGATGGGGCCGCTCCGATCTTGTCAGGCGGCACACATTCAGTGCGCCGCTACAAAAAATCCTGCTGGATAAGAGAGGGAAATGTATTCATGCCATTCAGCGCTTGCTGGTTGTCCGAATTTGTACTGTGAACAGAATGGAAATCACCACGAAACTTACCGCTGCGTATAGCACGGTTGTATAACCCTATGTGGGTAGAGTGCGCCCAAAAGCGTATTTCCGATAAAGACGGCCAAATAGGTATCCTCAGGATCTGCACAGAAGATGCGTAGTTGCTGGAAAAGTGCCTGTTTCAGCTTTACGCGGTGCCGAGCGTGAGCTCAACACGTTCGCACATTGTGCTGTCTACCTATCTTGAGCGCCCTGTACAGCCAGGTGATAGCTGATTCACTGACGATTTGGCTGGGCCAAGTCGGGTAAACTGAACGAGAGGCTTATATTCAGGCCATTGCTAAAATATTAGGCAATAGCCTGAAGCAATATCGGTGTGACTATCACCCCTCGTTGTGATCTAAACTGGATATTTGTTCACTCATCGTTGCATTATGGCAGCGATAAGCATGAATCTGCTCTTTAATTGAAAGATTATTCGCCTCGAATAATTCGACATTGCCGCATTTTTTATTTCTTTCTTTAACCCATGTTTCTTGAGAGGCGTGGAATTTACTCTTTATGTCTTTAGGTGCGTCTTCCACTATGCCATATACGTCGGTGAAAAAGAGAAGATATTGTTCCTTTTCATTTTCAAGCGTTTTCTCTTGTGCAGTTTTTGTGATTTTTTCGGCGTTTTCACTCAGCCAGGCTACAGCATAAATCGCGCTGGATAGAGCGTCATAGGTTTTTTTCTCTACTTTTATTTCTTTGCCGTTATCAAGAACGCTGAGGTCGTAGGGAAAATATGGGATGACGATATTGTTATCGTTAAGTCTATTATCTTTGCCTTCACCTGTTTTAGTAAAAATGTTATTGCTAATTTTATCCATTTCATCTTTTGTGTACAGAAGATCGTCTTCATTAAGAATGATGTCGATGATCTCCTGGCTTACGGGAATTTCAATCCGCAGACTGCACGAGAATGATTTTCCCCAGCGTGGCTGAGTTGATAATTTAGAATATATCACGCTCACAGTATCAACAGATTGAGAAGGGGATTTATAGAACATGGATTTTGCACGGTCGGCAAACGTTTTTTTAACGACTTCAACCGCTTTGGGATCGCTGCATTGAAAGTCTTCCTTCGCATACGCTGATGTGCAAGTAAGGATAATTCCAATCATGACATAGAGGAGCTGTTTCATTTTTTATCCTTGTTTTCAGTCAATCCAAGCTGCATCAGCCTTTCTCTCGTCATCTGCTGTTGGCAGGTATAAATTGTTGCTTTATCTTCCAGTGAGCGGTTGTTATTCGCGATAGTTTCTATTGCACCGCATTTTTTATTTTTGTTTTTTATCCACTGCCGTGCATCCTCTTTTAGTTGCCCTTTAATATAATCGGGGAGGCTACTCCAGTAAGCATTTAGCGCACTATCAGCCTCTCTGAATTCGACAATGGCTTTAATATATTTAAAACGTGGTGATTGTTCTTCCAGCCTTGCCGCATTTTCTTGTAACCAGGCCAGGCCATAAAGTGTGCGTGAGACTGACTCATCGTGTGGATACATAATATTGGTTTCTTGCTGATTATCAGCAATATGAACATTATAATAAACACGGTCTAATGCGATGTATTCATCGCCTTTTTTGTGTAGGTAAAGATTGGAACGGTAAATTTTTTTTGCTTTAGGATCTCCACTTTCCAGAATAGGATAGTATTTTAAAAAATTTAACACATCGGATGGGATTTTTATTTTTGCTTTACCAAAGCAACTTAGGTTATTTTTTGTTTTAAGTTTTGTGATAATGATGTCATATTCAAATTCAATTTTTTTAATTGTCTCTAAAGATACACGGTCGCTGATGGGCTGTGCTTTATCTTGATCTTCTTTGATTAACGACTGAATGACAAGAGGACTACGACACACAAGATTATTTGCATTAACATAGTGTGATGAAATTATTATCAATAATAGAGATTTTATTATGATTTTTATCATTTTCAATTCCATTGAAATCACGTTAGCAGGACATGCAGAGTCGTTTATCTGAAGATGAATAGGCGTTGACACTGACCATCTTATAGGTCTCATTTATTTTTTTGAATTGGTAAATATAAGCTCCTTCGCCTGCTTCTTGTCTAAGTTCAGATTCCCTTTCGTTAAGTATATTGATGACAATTTCTTTGAGGCCAGGAGGAGACACGATGTCCATCTGGATATTAATGATGCCTGATGACAGCGTATAGTAATTCATGACGAAGACCGATCCTGCATCCGTGTAGGATTTTTCAAAATACTTTTCTGACGACGGTAGGTTTTTTATTTCTTGCAGAAATGAAATAAAAGCCACTTTTCCATTTGAGCCATTGAAGATAAAGCTGGCGTCAGATTCCAGTTTTGGCATTATTTCGTTGTTTTTATAACTTATTTTATCTTTTTTCGCTATATTTACACCATAGCTAGCGGGAATAAAATAGGAATTAGTGAGTTCAATAAATTGGTTATAGTCTTTTTGTGATAATTTACTTTTTTGCAACACATTGGTGAAATCCGTAACAAAGGCGGGAAAATCTTGCGCACATGCCCCGTTTGATAGAGGGAGAAAAAGAAAAGACAAAATGACACTTGTTATATAACTCCGTTTCATAATAAACATGCATTCCTTACAAATAATGAATAAAATCTTTTGATATTATAAGGTTATTCATGGTTGTGCGTATATATTCTTTGTCATTTACATTGTTGTTGATGTTCTACAGACGATCTTGTCTGTTGCGTTTCATCTTTACTGCACCATCAGCACTATCAACGACCTTAAAACCTACGCGTTGGTAGAGCATTATTGCTCTATTGCCGTTCAAAACACTTAGCGTCACGGGGACGTTGGCTTCGTCTGCCTGCTGTAAAAATGTGTTTAATAGCCACGCCGCGATGCCTTGTCCTTGATAGGCTGGCAAAATCTGAATTTGTATAATGGTCCACTCGTTGGCACCTTTGTGTCGTTTGAATAACCCAATACGTTCAGATCCCATCAGCACAATATAGGCATCGTGATAATGATATTTGACTCGCTGCCAGTGCGCCGAATCATCAGCAATAACGCCAGCCCTGTGAAGATGTTCATCCATCGTTGCGCGACGAAGCTTAAACAGGAACGCTTCGTCTTGCGGCGTAGCCAAACGCAGCGTGATATTGCGCCATTCCATATAAACCTCGACACGCAGATGTTAGTACGACATCGTCGTTTGTAGCTAACGGTGTGAATGACTTAATTTTATGATTTTATAAGGAAAAAATGGATTTTCTAAGCGCTTCGAGAGGTATGAATGGTGTCCCCAGCAGGAATCGAACCTGCAACTAGCCCTTAGGAGGGGCTCGTTATATCCATTTAACTATGGAGACGTGAAGCCCAGCTATTATACGCATTTTTGCTCTGAGAATAAGCACTTAACGGCGCGTTTGCTCAAAGTGTCGGCAATCAGCGTTTCTGCCGAGGTTCTTCTCCCTTATTCCCTTGCACCTTTTGGCGTTTTCCGTGAGATGAACTGCTCATGTCATTGCGGATTTGAGCATGGCTGATGAGTGCGAAAATAAAGGTGCCGCCGATGATATTCCCCGCCAGCGTGGGCAGAGCAAACGGCCAGATGAAGGCCTGCCAGGGAATGTGACCAATGAAAACCAGATAGAAAATCTCTGAGGCACCGGCCACGATGTGGGTGAGGTTACTGAAAGCAATCATCCAGGTCATGATGATGATAATCCACAGCTTGGCGGAGTGGGCGCGCGGCAGCATCCAAACCATAGTAGCAATAATCCAGCCAGAGACGACGGCATTGGCGAACATCTCCGTTGGTGAGTGTTTCATGACTTTCATGGCGATGTCGACCAAGGCCTCCCGCGTTTCGCCATCAAAAACGGGCATGTAGGTAAAGGCGAGGGCGGCCAAGGCTGTGCCGATCAGGTTGCCAGCCAGCACGACAAACCATAACCGACCGAGTAGATAGAAATTGCTGCGCGTGGGCTTATGCATGATAGGAAGCACAGCTGTGACCGTGTTTTCGGTGAACAGCTGCTGGCGCGCCATGATGACAATCACAAAGCCGATGGTGTAACCGAAGCACTCCAGCAGAAAGCCGCCGGGTACGCCAGCGAGAGGGATGTGGAGCATACCGACCGCCATGAATGAGGTTCCCATGGAGATCCCTGCCGCAATCGCCGACCACAGTAAGGCCATTGCATCGCGTTCCAGCTCCTTTTGCCCTTCCTGACGAATCTCTTCATGGATCGCAGCAGCGGGGGAAGGCAAGTGATCTTCGTCTACATCGATCGCTTTTCCCTGCGTGCTTTCCTCACTCTCTACCGCCACGTCCCTTTCTTTCTCTTGCCGGATTTGTCTGGATTCTGAAGGTGGATTCATAGTGATTCTCTCGACGAGTGGGCCGGTTGGTGTCTGGCTAACGGTACTGACGCTGAGGCGCTATCACCGATAGCCCCGATGATAAGCGTAGTTAGTTTTTACAACATGGGATGGCGCGGCGCGACTCACTGGTTTAGGCTGGCGGTGCTATGCTGTGAGGGGAACAAGGGAATACCGTACTGTCGCCCACGCTGGAGCGCGTGTCGCAACGATGCCGCGTGTTGTCCCCATAAGAAAATGGCAAACCTCTGAAAATGCAGTAATGCGTAAGCCAACGTAGCGATGGAGCGATAAAATGTTACACTGTTGGCCGATATCCCGTCCTTGTCGCTCAGCCTGCGAGGCTGGAGCTGATACTGGGAATACCCATTTTCGGTCGCGGGTATAGCACACTATAAATCAGGGAGAACAGATATGAATTACCGCCTGAGTGGGGTGGTGTTTGCCAGCGTGTTACTGATCGGCTGCGCCAGTTCCGGGGATCGAGCTCAAGAAGGACGTTCTGATCCGCTTGAAGGCTTTAACCGTACCATGTTCAGCTTTAACTATGACGTTCTGGATCCTTATCTGGTGCGTCCTGCGGCTGTGGCCTGGCGCGATTATGTGCCGACGCCCGCGCGTAACGGACTGGGGAACTTCTTCAGCAACCTGGAAGAACCTGCAACGATGGTGAACTACTTCGTTGAAGGTAAGCCGTATAAAGCGATGATTCACTTTAACCGCTTCTTCCTGAATACCTTGCTCGGGATGGGCGGCCTGATTGACGTGGCCTCAATGGCGAACCCTAAACTGGCGAAAGAAGAGTCTCGCCGCTTTGGTAGCACATTAGGCCATTATGACGTGGGCTACGGGCCTTATGTCGTGGTACCTGGCTACGGTAGCGTGACACCTCGTGAAGACGGCGGTGGCGTAGTGGATACGTTGTATCCGATGCTGAGCTATCTGACGTTCTGGATGTCCGCGGGTAAATGGGCTATCGAAGGGATAGAAACGCGAGCACAACTGTTGGATTCCGACGCGCTGCTGAGTAACTCTTCCGATCCTTACCTGATGGTGCGTGAAGCCTACTTCCAGCGGCATGATTTCCTTGCCAGTGATGGAAAACTCACCCCGCAGAAGAACCCGAATGCGGCAGCGATTGAAGACTCGCTCGACGAGATCGATTCAGCGAAATAGTGTTGCGTCACATCGCTCATTTCACAGGCACCTTCGGGTGCCTTTTGCTTTTATAAAACACTGCTAAACTTACTTTTACCATGATGATTCTGTGGTTTGTTTCTTAAAAGTTATGGCATTGTTGTCCATTTATTTACTTACTAAAATTTATTTCCTCCCTCCAGATAACAATAATGCTACGTCGTTAACCCGTACCGATGTCCATCATGGTTGAAATGTGTCTGCACGCTGATTTTTTTGTTAGCAAGGTTATTAACAAAAAGGTCATAAGAATGATGCCTTTTACGGATGATGGCGTGGTCGTGTGTTAATGAATGCCTGGAATTCTATTTACCTGCACTTATAAAAATAGAGATATAAGCATGAAAAAACTACTTGCTATGTTCTTCTGCCTCAGCGTGGTGGTTAGCGCCCCACTGGTGATGGCTGAAGATGCTAAAACGACAGAGAAGACAACGGATGTAGTACTGATCGGCGGGGGCATTATGAGCTCTACGCTCGGCGTGTATTTACAGGAGCTGCAACCAGACTGGTCTATCGATATGGTTGAGCGGATGGATAACGTGGCGGAAGAGAGTTCTAACGGCTGGAATAATGCCGGTACGGGCCACTCTGCTTTCATGGAACTCAACTACACGCCGGATAATCCCGACGGCCCAATCAATATCAGCAAAGCGCTGGAAATTACCGAAGCCTTTGAAGTCTCACGCCAGTTTTGGTCCTATCAGGTAAAAAACGGCGTGCTGAATAATCCGCACTCCTTCATTAACAGTGTGCCGCACATCAGCTTTGTCTGGGGTGACGAGAACACAGCCTTCCTGAAGCATCGTTATGATGCGATGCAGCACAGCACACTGTACCGTGGCATGGAGTTCTCTGACGATCCCAATACGATCAAAGAGTGGGCACCGTTGGTGATGGAAGGTCGCGATCCGGCTCAGAAGATTGCGGCGACCCGTATGCCTATCGGTACCGACGTGAACTACGGTGAAATCACGCGCCAGCTGGTTGGCGCGATGAAAACCAAGCCCAACTTTGCGCTGCACCTGAATTCAGAAGTGCGTGATATCAAACGTAATGCGGATAACACCTGGAGCGTGACTTACGCCGATCTGAAGAACGGCGAGAAAGAAAGCGTGATTAAGGCGAAATTTGTCTTTATCGGTGCGGGTGGGGCGGCGCTGCAGCTGTTGCAGAAATCCGGCATTCCTGAGGCCGACCTGTACGGTGGCTTCCCAGTTGGTGGTGAATTCCTGGTGACAGAAAACCCGGAAATCGTGAAGCGCCACATGGCAAAGGTTTACGGTAAAGCTTCCGTCGGTGCGCCTCCGATGTCTGTTCCTCATCTGGATACCCGTATTTTTGACGGTAAGCCAGTCCTGCTGTTCGGGCCGTTTGCCACTTTCTCCAGCAAGTTCCTGAAAAATGGTTCGCTGTGGGATCTGATCGGTTCCGTGACTTTCTCCAACGTGATGCCGATGACGCACGTCGGTCTGGATAACTTCGATCTGGTGAAGTATCTGGTTGGTCAGGTCATGATGGATGACGACGATCGTTTCGCTTCGTTGCAGGAATACTTCCCGAACGCGAAGAAAGAAGACTGGAGACTGACGATTGCTGGCCAGCGCGTTCAGGTTATCAAGAAAGATGATGACAAAGGCGGCGTGCTGAAGCTGGGTACGGAGATTGTCAGTTCACAAGATGGTTCGATTGCCGCGCTGCTGGGTGCCTCTCCGGGCGCATCTACCGCCGCGCCGATTATGCTGAGCCTGCTGGAAAAAGTGTTTAAAGATAAAGTTGCGACGCCAGAATGGCAGGGCAAGCTGAAAGAGATCATTCCATCTTATGGTCAGAAGCTGGACGGTAATATTGAAATGACCAATAAAATCCGCAGCTATACCAGCAGCACGCTGGACCTGGACTATATTGAAGTTAAGCCTGAGTAATCGGGGTTAGCTGGAAGTCACGATGTAAGGCCGCGAAAGCGGCCTTTTTTGTGCCTTCAAGCCTAATGCGAACTAGCGGTAGTGATAGCCGGTGTTGAGCCCAGGGATCCTGGAAAACGCTTCTGCAATGAAGTCCATGAATACAATGGCTCGCTTCGGTAGCAGGCGATTGGCGACATAGAGAAACTGGATTGGTACTGGCGGCGCTTCGTCATCGCACAGCACCTGACGCAGTTTGCCGCTCTTTAATCCATCCTCGTATAACCACTTTGGTCCGCTGGCGATACCAAGACCGGCGATGACGGCTTCCTGTACGGCCTGGGGTGAATTGACTCGGAATCGCCCTGAAACGTTGATTTCGGTATCTCGAAAATGCCATGTATTACCCGTGTTTAACAGCGAGTACAGAATACAGTCATGATCGCGCAGATCTTCCGGCGTTTGCGGTGTGCCGCGGCGGTTCAGATAGTCTACAGAGGCTACATACACACGTGTAAAAAGACCAATCCGGCGTGCGCGTAGTGCACTGTCGTTAGGATGACCTATTCGGATCGCCAACTCTGTCCCTTCTTCCACCAGATCCACGAAACGATCGCTAAGCTGCAAATCCAGCGATAAGCCGGGGTAGCGGGCCAGAAAAGCGGGTATGTGTGGCATAAGGAAGGCATGAGCCATTGCCGTTGGGCAGGCCACTCGCAGGAGTCCCGTGGGTTCAGCTTCATTGCTCAAGGACGATTCGGATTCTGCAACCGCATCGAGAATTCGGCTTACATCCGCATAGTACCGCTCACCTTCGGGCGTCAGTACAAGTTGGCGCGTCGTCCGCTGAAGTAATCTTGCGCCCAGATGCTCTTCTAAGGCGGCAACGTATCGACTGACGTTGGGTTGTCCCATATTCAGGTCGCGTGCTGCCGCAGAGAAACTGCCGGTTTCGACAGTCCGTTTAAAGCAGGTCATGAGCAGAAAGCGATCCACGTGAAGACTCCTAGATTCATGCGAATTTGGAATGAAATATATGCAAAAGCAGAATCTTATCATTGTTTCTACATATACGTATGATTAGCGCTGTCTCAGGCAGCACATTGCTGCATCCCGCTATGATTATCAGGAGTTCCTTATGTCTCGCTTACACAATAAACGTACCCTTATCACTGGCGGCACCACCGGTATTGGGCTGGAAACCGCAAAGCAGTTTCTTGCCGAAGGGGCTCGTGTCATCGTTACCGGGGTGAATCCCGACTCTATTGCAGCGGCAAAAAACGAGCTTGGTCGTGAGGTGTTGGTGCTGCGCGCCGATTCGGCCAGCGTGAGTGCACAAAAGGAACTGGCACAGGCCGTGGAAGCCCATTACGGAAAGGTTGATGTCGTCTTTCTCAACGCTGGTGTTTCCGTTTGGCAACCGATTGAGGAATGGACGGAGGACATGTTTGATCGCTCCTTCGACATCAACGTCAAGGGGCCGTACTTCCTGATCCAGTCGCTGCTGCCCGTGTTCGCCAACCCTGCTTCGGTCGTGCTCAATACGTCGATTAATGCGCACGTAGGATCGGCTCGTTCCTCGGTTTATTCTGCGACCAAAGCGGCTTTCCTTAGCTTGTCAAAGACGCTATCGAGCGAACTGATGGCACGCGGTATTCGCATTAACGCGGTTAGCCCTGGGCCAATCGATACTCCGCTGTATGACAAACTTGGCATTCCCGATAGCTATCGCAAACAAGTCAATGAGGAGATCGTCAAAAGCATTCCTTCAGGCCGTTTCGGCACGGCGGAGGAGGTGGCTAAGGCGGTGTTGTACCTGGCTTCAGATGAGTCCCGATGGACCATCGGCAGTGAGATTGTTGTGGACGGCGGTCGTCTGTTGAACGATTGATCCAGCATGACGATTTGCGTGTGGTGTTCATCACTCGCTAATCACTACGCGAGTAAGAAAGAGACAAATGTCTTGTTACATTAAGGCAATAAAAAAGCAGGTAAGTTGCCTTACCTGCTTTGTCACGTTATGGCTGATGTCATTAGAACGCGTAGTTAAAGTTCACACCGTACAGCCAGGCTTTACCTTTAGAGCTGAAGTTGTAACTTGGAGAACCTGCTCTATCAGAGATAGGTTCGCTGATATCAACTTGCTTACCATGCATATAAGACACGCCAACATCAACAGACGCATCTTTATTGAAGGCATAGGTCGTGCCCGCGCTTAACCAGAAACGGTCCTGATCGGGGATAGAGATCGAACGTTTGTCGGCAGGTACTGGGCTGTCATCAAACGCGATACCGCTACGGAACGTCCAGTTATCGTCATAATAGTAGGTGGTACCGAGTGCGATACGGTAGGCATCACGGAAGCCTTCCTCTTTCTGGAACAGCGTGTTACCACTGTTACCTGTCGCTTTCAGCTCCTGGAAATGGCTCCAACTGGTGTAGGTCAGGCTGTAGTGAACCGCCCATTTCGGCGCTACACGGTGGTAGGCAGACGCTTCCCACATTTCTGGCAGATTGAGTGTTAATTGACCTGGTACTGTTGCGCCATTGAGGGCACCAGGTCCAGCGGACCGTTGGTTACTGTAATCGCCATTGAAATCGATATCGACTTTGGAACGATAGGTCAGGCCGACGCGGTTGTTTTCATCGATTTCGTACAGGATGCCGGCATTCCAACCGTAGCCCCATTCTTTGCCTTCCAGACGAGCCATCTCTGAAGACGGACCAGCAACGGCACCCTGAGCGCCACCCACACCGGCAGGGACATTAGCCAGTTCACCAGCGCGCCGAATAAATTTGGCATCGGCATAAACGGCGTTAACCCCTAAACCAAAACTGAAATGTTGGTTCAGGCGATACGCGGCGCTCAGGTTCAGGTTTGACGTCAACAGGTCGGTTTCTCCGCCGATAGAACCTGCTGCATAGTTATCATTAAATTTAGTTGCCAGACCATAGTTAGTGGTGGCGGAAGCACCAACCGCCCACTGTTCATTCAGCGGCATGATGAAATGCAGGTTCGGTACCCAGGCGTGTGGCGCGATATTTTTGGCGCTGGTATCTTGCCCAGTCAGGGAGTTTTTCCCCTGAACATCGATATCTGGGTTGATATAGGTGACGCCACCGGAGAATGACGGGCGGTCAAACATGGTCATGGTCGCTGGGTTACGGCTACCTGAGGTCGCATTATCGGCTACGGCACCTTCACCAGAAAACGCGCGTCCCAGACCAGATGATGAGTATTCATTTAGCTGGAAACCAGCTGCGGACACATTTGCTGAAAACAGGGCCACCGCAACAGCAATTGTGGATTGTTTGAACAGGTTTTTCTGGTTCATGACCAAAACCTCTTTATATGCTTGTTATTTAACGTTGTTACACGAGGTAACAAGGGACGCGCATTGTAGGGGGCGCACTCAGCCTGACAAATCAGACCAGTTGCCAAAGTATAAGTTGGGAATACAATAATGTTGCGTTTGTGTATTCGAAATATTTCCAGAATGATGCGAAATTTAGATCTGCTTAACGTTTTGGTTAATTTGTGTGAAGAGATATGACTCGATTTTACGGCCGCATAACACCGTAATGTGATTGATATCACTAAAATTACTGGTCAGCATGAAGTGCTGGTACTGCTTCGGGATGAGGGAGTAAAATGTAAGGAAGATAAAAATATTTGAACTGGATCATAATCTCCCGCGTTTTAAGAGGAAAGTAGCATGACGAACGTAATCAACAAATGCAGTGCTGAAGAAACCGCAGCCTGCTGCTGTGTCGATGTCGGCACAATCATGGATAACACGGATTGCACGGCGTCTTACAGCAATGTTTTCGGCGGTCGTTCTGAGGCGGAAGCGGCACTGGCCGCGCTGACGGAAAAAGCGCGTGCGGTAGAGTCTGACCCTTGCGAAATCACCAGCACGCTGGAAGATGTAGACGGCGGCGTGAAACTGGATATTGATTTCACATTCAGCTGCCAGGCCGAAACGATGATTTTCCAGCTCGGCCTGCGTTAAGTATTCCTCTGGCAGGCATGGCCTTATCGCCTAGTCTGCCAGACCTTTTTTGCTTCTCCCTGCTGTTTCTCTCTTCTCCCTTGCATGCTGAATTGATGTTGTCCAACACGATAACGTGTGGCGCTGAAATTCATCCTTTCTTTCCCCTTCTGCCACGTCTTTAGCTAACAATCGCAATTGGATAGCATTTTTTGTTTCTGGTAGATAACTCTGTGATTCTATTTAATTTCAGTATTATTTTTTACATCAAGTAGAGTCCTGTTTTGATCAGTTTTGAGCACGTTAGTAAATCGTTTACGACACAGGGTAAAACGCTTTATGCGGTGAAAGATGTCACGCTGGATATCGATAAAGGGGAGATATTCGGCATCATCGGGTTCAGCGGGGCGGGGAAAAGCACGCTGTTGCGTCTGGTTAATTTGCTGGAACAGCCAACGGAAGGAAAAGTGACGGTTAACCAGCAGGATATTACCGCGCTTTCTGCAGAAGCGCTGCGCCAACTCCGGCGGCGCATCGGCATGGTCTTTCAAACGTTCAATTTATTTCAGTCGCGAACGGTGGCGGGAAATGTTGCCTGGCCGCTGCGTTTGGCTCGAATGGATCGTCAGCAGATACAGCAACGTGTTGATGAAGTGCTGCGCTTTGTCGGTCTGGAAGATAAGAAGGATCACTATCCCGAACAGCTTTCCGGGGGACAAAAGCAGCGCGTTGGCATTGCCAGAGCGCTAGTCAGTTCACCGGATATCCTGATTTGTGACGAGGCGACCTCGGCGCTGGATCCTGAAACCACGGAGGATATTCTTCAACTGCTGGAGAGTATCAATCGGCAATATAACATCACCATCTTGTTGATTACGCATGAGATGAATGTGATCCGTCGCATTTGCCACCGTGTCGCCGTTATGGAGCAAGGCCGCGTCATCGAACAGGGCCGCGTGGTCGATATCTTCACTCGCCCCGAGCATAAAACCACGCGCAACTTTGTGCGTTCTATTTTTAACGATCGTCTTCCTCCCCGGTTATTACAAACGCTGCAATCACGTCATTCTGGCGCGTTATACCAGCTCATTTTTCATGATGGTTCAACCAGCGTGCCGCTGCTGTCACAGACGGCACGCCTGCACCCGCTTATCGATTACAACATTATTTACGGCAACATCAGCGAGTTGCAGGGTGCACTGTTCGGTAGCCTTATTGTGGAATTTATTGGCCCGCCGGACAGCATTGCTGCCGTGCTGGAAACGCTGGCGCAAACGGTAGAAGTCAGGGAGGTGAGCGATGAAGGTTGATTGGACGACATTCTGGCAGACGCTGCTGGTTGCCACAGGTGAAACGCTGGCAATGGTGCTGGTGACGCTGTTGTTCGCCAGCGTGCTGGGTATTGGTCTGGGCCTGCTGCTGTTTCTGAGTCGCGCAGGTGGCTTGTTTGAGAATCGCGTGCTGTTTGTGTTGCTGAATCTGCTGATCAACATCGTGCGCCCCGTTCCCTTCATCATCTTTCTGGTCGCGGTCAGTCCGATGACGCGCATGGTTGTAGGCACCACCATCGGTATTGCCGCCGCCATTTTCCCCATGATTCTGGTTGCCGCCTGTGCGATTGCGAGGGTGGTGGAAAATAACCTGATGTCGGTCGATCCCGGCATGATTGAAGCCGCCCGCGCATTGGGAGCCACGCCTTTGCAAATCATTACCGGCGTGCTGATTCGGGAAGCGCTGGGCCCGCTGATTATGGGGCTGACATTTATTACCGTGGCGCTGGTCGATTTCTCTGCCGTTGCCGGAATGGTTGGCGGCGGCGGATTGGGGAATCTGGCGATGACCTACGGCTACAACCGGTTTAACACCTCCGTCATGGTGGTCACAGTGGTCATTCTGATTGTGTTGGTTCAATTGGCACAGCATGCGGGCAACTATTTCTCTCGTCGCATCATGCGGCGCTAGCGCGGCGTGTCAGGTGCGCGATATTCAAAACGGTATTCATTTAAGGAGCGAACGATGAAATGGCAAAAGATGGTATTGGGGGCGCTTTTGACGCTCTCCTTGCAAGCGGGTGCAGCACAAAAACCGGTGGACGTGACAATCGGCGTGGCCGGAAGCGAAGACGCGTATTGGAAGGTACTGGCGCAAAAAGCGAAAGCGGAAAACATCAACATCAAACTCATCAGCTTTTCGGATTATGCATTGCCGAATAAAGCGTTGGCCAGCGGCGATGTCGATCTTAATGCGTTTCAACATCTGGCTTTTCTCAGCCAATTCAACGTGAACAACCAACTGACGATTGTGCCGATCGGCGCGACACAAATTGTGCCGATGGCGCTGTATTCGGAGAAGTATCGTGCTCTGGCGGATATCCCGCAGGGGGCGCAGATTGCCTTGCCAAACGATCCTTCCAATCAGGGACGTGCGCTCAATGTGCTGCAATCCTCTGGCTTATTGAAGTTAAAGGACGGCGCGGGCTTGCACGCGACGCCTGACGATATTATCGAAAACCCGCGCAAACTGAAAATTCTGCCGGTAGTCGCACAGCAGACGCCGCGCGTGCTGGCGGATGTGGCCGCTTCGGTGGTCAATCAGGGCGTGGCGGTCGATGCTGGTTTACCTGCCGATAAAATCCTGTTTCAGGACGATCCTACCGCACCGTCTGCGTTGCCTTACGTGAACGTGTTTGCCGCCCGTGAAAAGGACAAAGACAACCCGGTCTATCAGCGGATTGTGGCGTTGTATCACCAACCTGATGTGATCGCTGCGGTGAAAGAGGATACGAAAGGCGTTGCGGTTGTGGTGGATCTGCCAGCCAAAGATTTGCAGGACAAGCTCAAACAGCTGGAAGACGATTTGAGAAAACAGTGAGCCTTTCGCTTAAATCCAATTTGCTGAAGCCAGGTTGCTTAACCATGCCAGCTTGAGCTGGCAGCTAGCGCAACGATGACGTCAGGAGGCGCAAAATGAGTGAATTAACCCCCCATCATCGCGGCATCATTCGGTCCCATGTTGAACAGGCCGCGCAGCGATATCTACAGGTCAGCCACCAGATTCATGCCCGGCCGGAGCTGGGCAATCAGGAGTATTTTGCTGCTGAAACCCTTACCGATCTATTGCGTGACGCTGGTTTTACCGTAACGCGGGATATCGCCGGGCATGAAACGGGCTTCGTCGCGCGTAAAGGACAGGCAAACAGCGGGCCACGGATTGGCTATCTGGCCGAATATGATGCGCTGCCGGGGTTGGGGCATGCCTGCGGCCATAACCTGATTGGTACCAGCAGCGTGGCGGCGGCCATTGCGCTGTCCCACGTTGTGGATCAAACCGGCGGAGAGGTATGGGTATTTGGCACACCGGCAGAAGAGGGCGGTGCCAACGGCAGCGCCAAAGGAAGCTTTGCTGATGCTGGCGTGTTTGATGGCATTGATGCTGCGTTCATGATCCACGGTTCAGGTAAAACACAGCTGACTTCCGCTAGTCTGGCGGTCGATCCGCTGGATTTCCATTTTACCGGTCGAGCGGCCCACGCGTCGGCCTCGCCAGAGGAGGGGATTAACGCGCTGGATGCGGTGATTCAACTCTTTACCGGCATCAACGCGCTACGACAGCAGTTACCGGGTGATACGCGTATTCATGGCATTATTACCCACGGCGGAGAAGCGCCGAATATTATTCCTGAGTATGCGGCTGCACGGTTTTATATTCGCGCTTCAACCTGGCAACGGGCGCAGGCCGTGAGTGAAAGAGTACGGGCGGTGGCGGAAGGGGCTGCGCTGGCGACGGGTAGTACGCTGAACGTTGAACGATTCCAGAATCCCGTTAAGGATTTGATTATCAACCGACCATTGGACACTATCGTTGGAGAGGAACTGGTGGCGCTGGGTGAAGGGCTTTCTGATCAGCCGCGTCGTGGTCTCGGCTCGACGGATGCCGGTAATGCCAGCCACGTCATCCCCGTTAGCCATTGCTACATTAAAATTGGTCCTGACGATCTTATTGGCCATACGCCTGAGTTTCGTGAAGCTGCCGTTTCCCCACAGGGTGACCGTGCGTTGCTGGTGGCAGCACAGGCGCTGGCGCTCTCGGGCTACCGTCTATTGACCGATCCTTCTCTGCTGGAAAACGTGAAAGCCGATTTTCTCCGTACCCATTCCCCTGCCTGACAGCAATAGATAACGGTTGCTGCTGAAATCACCGTTTCAGCGGCAATCCCGAGTGCCCTGCTGGCTGACAACCGCATGCTCTTCACACTTTTGTGTTGCGCAGCTTTGCGTAATGTAACTATCTGGTTAACAATGAAATCAGGTCTGACCTGTTGTACGCATACTTTATTTTTGGTTAACGGGAATATTTTCGGTTAACAGGAGCGTTTATGAGCGAGGTATTACCTCTGATAACCCGTCGTGGCGATCGCATTGCGATCGTGAGCGGATTACGCACCCCATTTGCCCGGCAGGCAACGGCCTATCATGGTGTACCTGCCATCGAATTAGGAAAGCTCGTCACCAGCGAATTACTGGTTCGCACTGGGATCGATCCTGAATTGATCGAGCTATTGGTGTTCGGACAGGTGGTGCAAATGCCTGAAGCGCCGAATATTGCCAGAGAGATCGTGCTCGGCACAGGCATGAGTGTGCATACCGATGCCTACAGCGTGTCGCGCGCCTGCGCTACCAGCTTTCAGGCGGTCGCCAACGTGGCGGAAAGCATTATGGCGGGTACGGTGGAAGTTGGCATTGCTGGCGGAGCGGATTCCTCTTCCGTGCTGCCGATTGGCGTCAGCAAAGCGTTGGCCAGAACGCTGGTGGATATGAACAAGGCTCGGACACTGAGCCAGAAATTGAAACTGTTAAGCGGCCTGCGCCCGAAAGACCTGCTACCGGTTGCGCCCGCCGTGGCGGAGTATTCTACCGGATTGCGCATGGGCGATACCGCCGAACAAATGGCAAAAACCTACGGCATCACGCGTGAAGAGCAGGATGAACTGGCGCACCGCTCACACAAGCTGGCGGCTCAGGCTTGGGAATCCGGCGTGCTGCGCGATGAAGTCATGACGGCTTACGTCCCACCTTATGACAAGGCGCTGAGCGAAGATAACAATGTGCGCCATGATTCCGCACTGGATCAATATTCCCGCTTACGCCCGGCGTTCGATCGCCGACACGGTACGGTCACGGCGGCGAACAGTACGCCGCTGACGGATGGTGCGGCGGCGGTGTTGATGATGAGTGAGTCTAAGGCCAAAAGTCTGGGGCTCACGCCGCTGGGCTACCTGCGCAGCTATGCATTCAGCGCCATCGGCGTGCAGCGTGATATGTTGCTGGGGCCGGCTTACGCCTCCCCGCTGGCGTTGGCAAGGGCCGGCGTGACGCTGGGCGATCTGACGCTCATTGATATGCACGAAGCCTTTGCCGCCCAAACGTTGGCAAATCTCAAACTGTTTGCCAGCGATGAGTTCGCCCGGAATCAACTGGGTAGAAACGCTGCACTAGGCGAGGTGGATCGCGACAAGTTCAATGTGTTGGGGGGATCCATTGCCTATGGACACCCCTTTGCTGCCACCGGGGCGAGGATGATTACCCAAACGCTGAATGAACTGCGTCGTCGCGGCGGTGGGTTGGGATTAACCACCGCCTGCGCGGCTGGTGGGCTGGGTGCGGCAATGGTACTGGAGGTGACGCCATGAACGATCAACAGCCTTTTTCCGTGACAACACCGTCTGTAATGGAAACAACATCGTCTGCAATGGAAAAAACAGCGCCTGTAACGGAAAGCCCGTCAGCCTTTTCTCTTACCATTCGGCCGGACAACATCGGTGTTATTTGCATTGATGTCCCCGGTGAGAAGGTGAACACGCTAAAGAGCGAATTTGCAGAACAAATTCTCTCGGTCTTCGAGCAGGCGCGGCAGCATGCGACGCTCAGAGGGCTGATTTTTATTTCCGCCAAGCCTGATTCGTTTATCGCCGGTGCGGATATCACCATGTTGAACCAGTGCAGCAGCGCCGAACAGGCAGAAAACCTGGCGAAACAAGGGCAGGAAACGTTTGATCAGGTTGCCGCGCTGCCGTTCCCCGTGGTGGCCGCGATCCACGGTGCCTGTCTGGGCGGTGGGCTGGAGCTGGCATTGGCCTGCGACTATCGCGTCTGCTCGCTGGATGAAAAAACGGTGCTGGGGCTACCCGAAGTGCAGCTTGGCCTTCTTCCCGGTTCGGGCGGAACGCAGCGTTTGCCACGCTTAATTGGTTTGGATAGCGCGCTGGATCTTATTCTGACTGGTCGCCACCTCCGTGCGAGTCAGGCATTACGACAGGGGCTGGTTGATGAGGCCGTCCCGCACGATATCCTGCTGGAGACGGCGGTCGAGATTCTCAAAAAAGGAAAACGCAAAGCGGTGCCGCTGGGCTGGCGTTCGCGTCTGCTGAGCAGTCCGGGCATTCGCCATGTGCTGTTCAAAATAGTGAAACGCAAAACGCGTGCGAAAACACACGGCAACTATCCGGCCACGGAAAAAATCATTCAGGTGGTGCGTCGGGGTATAGAAAAAGGCCGTGAGGAAGGGTATCGGCACGAGGCGCGAGCGTTTGGCAAACTGGTGATGACGCCGGAATCGGCTGCGCTGCGCCATCTGTTCTTTGCCTCCAATGCATTAAAGAAAACCGCCGGTGCGGCTTCTGAAGCGAAGCCGATCCATCGCGTCGGTATTCTCGGCGGCGGGCTGATGGGCGGCGGGATCGCCAGCGTCACGGCGACGCGCGGGCAGGTGCCGGTGCGCATTAAAGACATCAATGAACAGGGCATTAACCATGCGCTGAAATACAACTGGCAACTGCTGACCAAACGCGTCCAGAGTAAGCGGATGAAGCCGACGGAGCGCCAGCGGTTGATGACGTTGATTTCCGGCAGTACGGACTATCGCGGTTTTGAACATGCGGATATCGTCATTGAGGCCGTTTTTGAAGATCTGGCGCTGAAGCGGCAAATGGTAGCGGAGATTGAAGAGCACGCTGCGCCGCACACGATCTTTGCATCGAATACTTCCTCGCTGCCGATCCACCAGATTGCAGAGGGCGCACGCCGTCCGCAACAGGTTGTGGGTCTGCACTACTTTAGCCCGGTGGACAAAATGCCGCTGGTTGAAGTTATCCCTCACGCTCACACCAGCGCAGAGACGGTCGCAACGACGGTGGCTCTGGCGAGAAAGCAGGGAAAAACCGCGATCGTCGTAGGCGACAGCGCCGGTTTTTATGTGAACCGCATATTAGCGCCTTATATCAACGAAGCCGCTTATTGCCTGCTGGAAGGGGAACCGATCGAATCGATTGACTATGCGCTGGTGCGTTTTGGCTTCCCCGTCGGTCCGCTTGCGCTGCTTGATGAGGTCGGTATTGATGTGGCGACCAAAATTGTGCCGGTGCTGAGTGAAGAACTGGGCAACCGCTTTTCCTCTCCACCCGCGTTTGATGCGATCCTGAAAGATGGGCGTAAAGGGCGTAAGAATGGAAAAGGGTTCTATCGATACAATAAAACGCGCCGTTTCTGGCACGCGGGCAGGGAGGTAGACTGCTCGGTTTATCCGCTGCTGGACGTTACGGCAAAGGCCCATATCGATCCCGCGCTCATCAGCCAGCGTGCCGTGATGATGATGTTGAATGAGGCCGCGCGTTGTCTGGATGAAGGGGTGATCCAGTGCGCCCGCGACGGTGATATCGGCGCGGTATTTGGCATTGGCTTCCCACCTTTCCTCGGCGGGCCGTTCCACTATATGGATCGTCTGGGGGTGGAAACGGTCGTGAAAACGCTACTGGTGCTGCAACAACAGTATGGCGATCGGTTCGCACCCTGTGAACGTCTGCTCGCGATGCGGGAAGGTCGACGGACGTTTTATCCGCCAACCGATGAAGACCAGAGCGCTAGTTGATCGTGACGTTAATCGTGACGGTATCTTTATACGCGCCCTCTGGCTTGCTGGCCTGACTGGCGTTAATGCGGGCGGTGTACGGGATACTCTGCGTAATCCCCGTCCCCGTTCCGCTGTAATCGTTGGTCTCGGTCCAGGCGATATTCCCGGTGCGATAGAGCTGGTATTGCAAATAGTAAGGCGTGCCGCCGACGGTGGCCGTCATTCTGCGCCAGTTGGCATCATCGGGGTGAGTGCTGACCAGCTTGACGGTATAGGCTCCCAGCAGCGTACAGCGAACGCCGAGGCTACTGTTGACCGCCGCGAAATCGGCGGGAAACGCCGCAATACCAAAACTGACATTCGGCGCACTGGTGATCTGGCAATCATTGGTGATGTTCATGGTGATATTGAGGGTTGAGGTTGTGGTGCCCTCTTCGTAAACGCAGAGACCTAACGCCCCCAGCGAACAAAGTCGATAATCCCATTTGATGGTCACCGTATCGGTATAGGTTCCGGCGGAAACGTTGTTGCCAATACTGGTGCGGATATAGATCGGTATGGAGCCATCCGCTGAATTGAACAGACCTAAGATTCCCAGAAATGTCGTCCGAGACCAGGTATAGGTTGAACCGATTTCATAAAGCGTACCGCAACCAGAATCGATACACAGACTATAGGGAACGTAGTCTGTGCTCGTCCCTCTGCGCATCCGCATGGCGGTACCGCTGGGGTTACTGTCATCCAGTATTGTGATTTGAATTGTATTGGTACTGGCTAAACTCAACAGGCTTCCCGTACAGCGGAATCCACTGCCCGATGTCACGATCTGGGGAGTACCGTTAACACCGACAACGGAAGAGGCATAAGGCCCCAGCGTGGTGGAACTCGGTGGCGTTGTACAGGCGGCGTAGCTAACCGGCGCGTAATACAGCGCCATCAGCAGGAAAGCCAAACGTAGCCAACGGACCGCTTGCCGGTTAGCGGGGGAGAAGTGCTGGATTTTCGGTATCGGAGTCAGCATCGTTTTATCCTTTTGAGTCAGTCTGGCAGGTAAGCGGGCCGATGGTCGCCATCATGGTCTGTGATTCCGGCAGTGAAAATTCCACCCGGCAAAGCCGCCCGTCCTCTTGTTTAAAACGTAGGCGGTTAGCCGTTCCCAGATTGGTGAAATAGACCAGACCATCGTAGCCGCTGATGGTGGTGTCGCCGCTGACGTCGTCTGTTATCCAGGTGCCGATGGTGAGCGGGTTTCCATCCGTATTGCGCAGCTTAATGTTGGCGGATCGCACGGCATGAACGGGGAACGTAACGACAGTGCCGCTGCCTTCTTTGACCGACACGCGCGATTCCACCTGTGGGGTGGCGACGTTAGCTGGCAGTTGTAACGTATCGATTTCCACTTTCGCGAGGTAGTTAGACACGACCCACGGTACGAGTAAATGGCCGCGTTTGTTGGTTTTACCCACCAATTGGTTTTCATATTTTACCGGGACGTCAGGGTATCCCTCGGTATCGACCACAATAAAAGCGTCGTTGATACGGTTACTGGCGAAAAGCCCGCTGTTCATGTAGATCAGTGAGCCGCTCAGTTCCCCCCATTGCGTGGTGTTTCCTTCATTGCCATAAGTGCCACCGGCAAGCATGGCATAGGGGCCGCGCCAGTTCAGCGAGCCTTGGTGATAAGGGGTTTTTCCTGCGCCATACGCGGCGTTCCAGCCTAATCCACCTTCTATCGGCACGGTACGGTTCACTCCGACACGCGGTGAATAATCGCCATTGCTGTCGCGCTGAACGCCGGCATTAATGCTGCCGTTTGTACCAAAAGGCATTACGAACTGGATCTGGGCACTGTAGCCGTTTTCTCCCAGTTCTTTGTTAAAGGCGAGGTAAATAGAGCTGTCTTGCCAGACCTGACGGCTGAAAGAGAAATTCAGCAGGCGGGTACGGGTTGAATCGTACGTACGGATATCGAAATACCCCACGCCGAATGAGCCGTTGCCTTCACCGAAGAGTTGGCTGCTGAGCGTTGCCTGATAGCTTTCCCGGCTGAGGCGACCTTCCGTGAGTACGGCGGTTAAATCGCGGTAGGCTTCACTGCGTTTAGCGTGTTGAAAACTCAGGCCAAATGCGGAGGTGTAGTAGGAGTAGCCCGTAGTGTACTGGTGTCCGGTGGCTTCTTTTTCGCTCTGACTGTAGGACGAACTCAGCGTGCCCCAGCGGCCGATGGTAAAATCCGCCCCTGCGCCGAGCAAATAGAGATCCTGTACCGCTTCACCATGCGCCGATACCGTCAGTTTATTGGTCAATCCGTAGCGATAGATGCCGCTAACGGCAGGATCGTCAGTATAGGCGTTATTCTTTACGCCATAGTCCTGACGCAAAACGCCAACGGACAGATCGAAATCACTTAATCCCTCCCTTAGCAACGAGTTGGAGACGTAAAAGGGGATCGTGGTGGAAACTTGCCGCCCCTGCGCATCCGTGGTGATGACGGTCGCTTCCCCTGCGCCGTTAAGGTAAGGCGTATTCGTGAGGGTGAAGGGGCCAGCATTCAGGCTGGTGCTGTTAGCTTTATAGCCGTTGATAAACAGATCCAACGTGCTGGGTACGGCAGCCGTACCGGTATATTGCAACATCGGATAGGTCACGATATCTGGGCGGAGGGCGAAATTGCGAGCGATGCGCAGGCCGCCCATGCGCACTGAGTTGCTCCACGTCAGGGAGTTGCTGATCAGATCGCCAACCTGATAGGTGAGCATGCGTTCGTTATCGTTATAGCGCCAATAGGTGTCGAAACGCTGATAGTCACCTTGCTGCGCGGTATTGCCGCTCGATGTGAAATAGTAGATCCCCGAGTTGGATAAGGTTCCATAGGGACTGAAAACGCGCTGTTCCATCCAGCTGTTGAGTGAATCTGCATTGCCGCGTGATGAGGTGTAATAAAGGTTATAGTTGAACAACAATCCAGGGCTGCTGCGGGCGGGGATACGTGCCATGTCTTGCCCTCCGCCTTCAATGGACTGTTCTGGTAGCCAGAGCGTGGGAACAGTGAGCTTTAGTTGCTGTATGGCCTGATCGTAATCGGCAGTCACCTCTGGCAGAGCACTAACATTAACCAGCCCCGTACTTTGCTCCGGTAAGCGGATGTGATTCGAACGCAGCGTTGCCGCATCTACATAATAGCTCCCGGCACGATACGTGACAGGAACAACCGTGTTATCGCTCTGTCCGTTAACGGAAAGCGTTAAATAATAAATGGATTCGCTGAGCGAGGGCATGGCGCTGGGGGGCGCAGGAAGATCGGTATAGTCTTCCGCGAGAATCGTCGCAGAATAAAACAGCGCAAATGGAGCGTACATGAGCAGGGGGAAGGCAACTATTTTGCACTTCATACCTGGTTTCACCATAGCTTCATGGCCAATAGACACGCTTCTGCCGTTAACCGAGCCATCATTCGCGTTTAATCAAAATGGGATCGGTGATATCGATCAGGTTGGTGAAGAGCTGCATCGCCGCACCCGGTGTAGATACGCCCGCAGGCAACGACCAGCGCATCTCTTGCCCCGGTAGCACATAGCCTAAAAAGCCGTCGGTTACCTTTACCCGGCTTCCTTTCCCGCTTTGGTCGGCTGACCAATAGACGTTACTTAGACGAGCATGGACCACGCCACGATTACGGACATAAAGATAGTTTTTCCCCCCAACCGCACTGACTCGCCAACTGAGCACGGGCAGCGTTGGCTCTGCGTTGGCACGTCGTTTACCCGGGCGAGTATGTGTCCAGACGCCTGCACCATCAAGGAACAACGGCAGCAGGTAGCGCATCTGGAATTGCAGACCCATCTGTGGTGCGTTTTGCTGGTTGGGAGCGGCAATTTCATCAACGATGATGCGATAAGCCTGCTCGGTATTGGCAGGTGCGGGGTTGACGCGAATCAGGCGCACCATATTGCGCTTACCCGGTTCCAGCGTCATGAACGGCGGTGTGGCAATCACGTTACTTTGTTCAGCATAACGATCCTGAAAATCTATCTGCTTCCACGACATGATGCGGATTTGCAAGCCGACGGGTGCATTTCCCTTGTTTTCCAGCCACAGCGCCGAGCTGCTCTCATCGGACTCAATAACCTGATAGATCGGCCAAACAAGAATAGAGCTGGCGGCAAAGCAAGACGAGGCGAAACCGCTTAATAAAAAGACCATTGCCCGAATAAAAAACGTCATTTTCCTTTTCATCCTGTGTTCACCCTGTTTTGTTTTTAATAAGTCAGGCTGACGGTCACGTTATCGGTATAAACCCCTGCGGGAGGAAGAGGCGTGCCGCCAAAATAGCGGGCATAAACGGTGTAGGTCTGGGTTGTGGCCGGAAAAGAGGCTATGTTGAGTGCCAGACCTCCTGTTCCCCACACCTGTGTGCGTGCCGCATCGCGGTAGAGCTGATAAGCCAACAGGCGCGTTCCTGCTGCATTTTTCAGATAACGTTGTGTGCTGTCACCGCCATTAGTGCCGTAGCTCAGTTCAATAACGGCGCTGATGCCTGGCGTACAGGTCGCGATAATCGACCCACCGCCGCTGGTGCTGGCGATATCCACGTTGGTCGCCGTGGCGCTGCGCGTCCCAAAATTCAGCGTGCCCATGTTGGGCTGGCTGCTTGCCGTGCTGGTGCCAAAAACACAGCCTTTTTGTATCGTTGCCGTGACATCGAATGTGCTGCTCACGGTGAGCGCCATCGCTACCGTGGGGACAATGGTGCCCGACAGCAGAAATAACAAAATCAGAACCGATGAAAAACGCATCGCAATACCAGCGGTTACGTAAATTGAACGGCGACACGAGAAACGTCTGAAGTCAAAAGGAGCGACGTGGCGTAGTCGGTAAACGCAACATCGCGTATGAGATGTGGTGACATAACGGCTCCTTTTCTTGTGGATCAATGACCCTAAAAAGGCCGACATACGAGCATGTCGGCCTGTAAAAAATTACCATACGATAGTTGCTGCGACGGTGTCGGTGTAAGAACCCGCAACGGGTGACAGAACAGTTTGGTCTGATGGCAGAATACGGGCATAGACCGGAACCAATTGCGGGTTGCCCGTTGCGACAATGGCAATACCCGTGCTCCCCGTAGCCGTAAGCTCGGCACTACGGTTGCTGTCGCTGTATAAACGATAAGGGACGTTATACGTGCCCGTTCCCGGTGCGAGTCTGCGCAGAGCGCCGCTGTCGTTCAGCCCGGCGCCGATGTTCAGCGTGGCAGGGGTGCCAACAGAGCACGTGACCGTAATCCCGTTGCCTCCCGCGCTGGCGGACTGGCTATCAATATTAGCGGTCAAATCGGAATGGGAACCAAAATTAATCGTACCCCATGTGCCGCTTTGGCCCGCGCTTCCGTTATTGATAGTACAGGCGGCAGTAATCGTTAAGGATACGGGGATCTGGCCGCTAATCGTCACGCTGCTTGCGGTGTGGGAAAAGCCGAATGTGGTGAAAAGTGTAGCCAGAATAGGTAATGTTATTCGTTTAGAATTCATAACGATTCCTTTATATTCCTCTAACTTATTTTCATCGAAAATGTCTTCACGAAAGCGCATTGATTTCCGTGAAAACTGCTCGTCACGAATGACTATTATAAAAGTAATCATAACGAGTCGTTTTAATCAGTACGGATATTTATATGGCATGGATTAACCGATCGGGAAAACGAAGAGCATGTATTACTTTTCCTGATCGTCTAAGCCACTGACACAAAAATGTCGCACTACTGAAATAGATATCGCTATTACTTTCAGTACGTTCCGTATGGTTAAGGTCACGCTATCAAGAAAACGTATTACTTATTTTATCTTCCGTGGTGTGAATAATTTCGGACATATAAATAACAGAGAAATTCTTCGGGATTTATCCTGAGTTGCACATTCGTCCATAAATAGAAGAGCAATCTATTTTTATTATATGGCGTTATATTCTGTGTAATTACCTTGTTTATAAAAAATGAATAGTAAAAAAAGTGCTATTTAAGATAAAGATAGAACCAGAGTGGTTTTTTAACAATGTCACAAAAATTGATATGCGTTAAAAAAGTGCAAGAAATCGACATTTTTGATTTTATTAGTGTTTTATGCTGATTTTTTGTTCTTTATTGAATTCTGTATCCTATTTTTTGATTTTATTGTAAGTGTTCATAATGACCATTATAAAGTTATGGTTATGTATTTTGAGCGGGTAAATCCTACCGTATATTTATAAAATTTTTATTTATCATGTGATTAATGATGAACGGTGAGGTCGAGGTGAGCCTGACGACTCTGCTGATACATTACGGTTATTGACTCGTTGGCGATGGATCCGCTAAAAACGCGTCTTGAGAATAGTTAATGTTATAACAGTATTCTGCCGCATTTTGGGCTGAAACCCGTGGGTGGGAAGCGGGGATAATGCGTTTTTCTACCTAAACCTGGCCTCAGGTGAGTTTACATAACGAGAAACTCAGGTAACCTACAGCAATACGATAGTTATACCCTACATGGCTTACCTTACAAGTATGCCAAAATGGCAGGAAAGCCAATGCTCATACAGCATTAAGTATGAGGATATATCATATATTTCATTAACATAGCGGTGTAATATGCAAGTGTTGATAATGCGTCATGGTGATGCGGTACTTGATGCAGCGAGTGATGCCGTCCGGCCGTTGAGCGACGCTGGTCGTGATGAATCCCGCCAGATGGCGTGTTGGTTGAATGAGCAAAATATCGATATTGAGCGCGTTCTGGTGAGCCCCTACTTGCGTGCCCAGCAAACGCTCGAGGTAGTGAAAAACGCGCTGCAGCTGCCGGAAGAAGCGGATTGCCTGAATGAGCTGACGCCCGGTGGTGATGCTCAGCTTGTCAGCTATTACCTGCAAACGCTGGCGAGAGAAGGCGTGGGTGCGGTTCTGGTTATTTCGCATCTGCCGCTGGTGGGCTATCTGGTTGCCGAATTATGCCAGAATGAAACCGCGCCGATGTTCGCTACCTCTGCTATTGCCTGCGTGAAAGTGGACGTGGAATCCTGTCATGGCGTTCTGCACTGGCAAGTCAGCCCGGCCCAACTGAACGCAAAATCCTGATACGGTTAACCCCAATTTCCTGAATTCATACGGTATGAGGCGTGTAATGAACTTACATGCCTCATTGTTTTTTTGAATAAGGGTGAGTTTATTCAAGCGAAGGGGCTTCCAACGCCACCAACACCAGCAGCGCGGCACTCCCACCAAATTCTTTCGGGGCCTGATGAAAAGCCAGCACGTCAGGGTGCTGTGCCAGCCAGAGCGGCGTTTGTTGCTTAAGGATATGTTTGCCGTGCCCGTGCATCACGCAGGCGCAGTAAACGTGCTCCCGCCGACAGGCCGCCAGCAGCGCGCCCAGCTCCTGCTTCGCCTGAAGCTGTGTCAGGCCGTGCAAATCCAGAAACAGCTCCGGTGAATAATCTCCTCGTCGAAGCTTCTTCAATTCATAATGGCTGGCACCCGGGCGGACATAGCGCGTTGGGCCTTCTGCATCCAGCTGTGGCTGAAATTCATCCGAAAAATAAAAACTGGCATCAACCTGCTCCTGCAATACCCGTTTGGCGGGCAATTCGCCTGGTTTTTTGCGCAGCGGTCTGTGGGTATAGGTATCCTGGCGCAATTTTTTTGTGCCAGTGATGGACGCGCGAAAAAGCTGCAATTCGTCGTCATTCAGCGAATATTTATTACTCATGTTTCATTCATCTTGCGCCAACATTCGATCAGTTTACCTTGTCTCCCCGCTGTCGCTAAATAAAAGTCTGTATCGGAGCGCGTTCAGTCGGTTATATCTGCTGATTTGTCGCGGGCTTCATGGCAAACTAAGCGCCAATTTGCCATTCAGAACTGTCTGCGGAGGACACCCTTGGACAAAATTTTCGTCGATGAGGCCGTCAGTGAACTTCATACCATTCAGGATATGTTGCGCTGGGCTGTCAGCCGGTTTAACGCAGCCAACGTCTATTACGGTCACGGGACGGATAATCCCTGGGATGAAGCCATACAGCTCGTCTTGCCTAGCCTGTATCTGCCGCTCGATATTCCTGAAGATATGTACACGTCCCGTTTGATCACCAGCGAACGGCAGCGCATTGTTGAACGTGTGATCCGCCGCGTCAATGAGCGTATCCCGGTCGCCTATCTGACCAACAAGGCTTGGTTCTGCGGTCTGGAATTCTACGTGGACGAACGCGTGCTGGTGCCGCGCTCTCCCATCGGTGAGCTGATCAATAATTATTTTGATGAGCAACTGCCAAAAACGCCAAACCATATTCTGGATCTGTGCACGGGCAGCGGCTGTATTGCGATTGCCTGCGCTCAGGCGTTCCCGGAAGCGGAAGTCGATGCGGTCGATATCTCCAGCGATGCGCTGGCGGTAACCGAGCAAAATATTCAGCAGCACGGCTTGGAATACCGCGTGACGCCGATTCGCTCTGACCTGTTCCGCGATTTACCGGCGATTCGCTATGATCTAATCGTGACCAATCCACCGTATGTGGATGAAGAAGATATGTTCGATCTGCCGCAGGAGTTCCGTTTCGAGCCTGAGCTGGGGCTGGCGGCGGGCAACGACGGCCTGGATCTGGTTCGCCGTATTCTGGCTTGTGCGCCAGACTATCTTAGCGACGAAGGCGTGCTGATTTGCGAAGTGGGCAACAGCATGGTGCACCTGATCGATCAATACCCAGACATCCCGTTCACCTGGCTGGAATTTGATAACGGTGGTGACGGCGTGTTTATGCTAACTAAATCACAACTGGTTGATTGTAAAGCGCATTTCAGCGCTTACCGTGATTAAACGGTCGTAACGATATTCATTGGTCTTACCGTTGGTGCATCTGGCCGGACGGTAAGGCAGAAACAGAACACATGCGAAGGAGTTGTGATGGCAGGCAACAGTATTGGGCAATTTTTCCGCGTCACTACATTTGGTGAATCCCACGGTATTGCCCTGGGATGTATTGTTGACGGCGTGCCGCCGGGGATCCCGCTAACGGAAGCGGATCTGCAACACGATTTGGATCGTCGCCGTCCGGGAACATCCCGCTATACGACGCAGCGCCGAGAACCCGATCAGGTCAAGATTCTGTCCGGCGTTTTTGAGGGCGTGACAACAGGAACCAGTATTGGCCTGTTGATTGAAAACACCGACCAGCGTTCTCAGGATTACGGTGCGATTAAAGATGTCTTTCGCCCCGGCCACGCCGATTACACCTATGAGCAAAAATACGGCCAGCGCGATTACCGTGGTGGTGGTCGCTCCTCCGCGCGTGAAACCGCAATGCGCGTTGCCGCAGGGGCGATTGCGAAAAAGTATCTGCAACAGCAACATGGTGTGAAGATACGTGGCTATCTGTCGCAGATTGGCGATGTCACCTGCGAGCTGAAAGATTGGGAACAGGTTGAGCAAAACCCGTTCTTCTGCCCAGATATCGACAAGCTGGAAGCCTTGGATGAACTGATGCGGGCGCTGAAAAAAGAGGGCGATTCCATTGGCGCGAAGGTCAGCGTCGTGGCGGAATCGGTACCTGTCGGATTAGGCGAACCGGTCTTTGATCGTCTGGATGCCGATTTGGCTCACGCATTGATGAGCATCAACGCCGTAAAAGGCGTCGAAATTGGCGATGGCTTTGCGGTTGTCACCAAACGTGGCAGCGAAAACCGAGACGAAATCACGCCAGACGGTTTCCAAAGCAATCACGCTGGCGGCATTTTAGGCGGGATCAGCAGCGGCCAGAATATTGTTGCGCATCTGGCGTTGAAGCCGACCTCCAGCATTATGGTGCCGGGCAAAACGATCAACCGTCAAGGCGAAGCGACTGAAATGGTCACGCGCGGGCGTCACGATCCGTGTGTGGGTATTCGCGCGGTGCCGATTGCCGAAGCCATGATGGCGATTGTGTTAATGGATCACCTGCTGCGCCAACGTGCACAGTGTGGGGATGTGAACAGTCTGGTTCCTCGCTGGTAAAAAATAATGAAACAAGGGTTAATCGGGGTTCTTGCGCTGGCACTGAGCGCGCCGCTGCTGTCGAACGTCGCATGGGCGAAAACGCCCTGGCAGGAGATAACGCATCCGGTTGCGGGTACGCCGCAGTCAATTGGTAGTTTTTCTAATGGCTGTATCATCGGTGCCCAGCCGCTGCCATTGCAGTCGCTGGATTATCAGGTGATGCGCGTCGATCAGCGCCGCTATTTCGGTCACCCCGATCTTCTGGCGTTTATTCACCGCCTGAGCAACGAGGTTAAGCGCACGACCTCTGGTAATGTGCTGGTGGGGGATATGGGGATGCCGGTCGGTGGACGCTTCAGCAGCGGCCACGCCAGTCACCAATCCGGGTTGGATGTCGACATCTGGCTGCAATTGCCCAGACAGCGCTGGAGCGATCAGCAGTTGCTGAAACCGCAGCCTATCGATTTGGTTAACGCCAGCGGACTTAACGTTAACCCACGTGTCTGGCGACCGGAAATTACCAACCTGATCAAAACCGCTGCGCTGGATAGCGACGTGACGCGCATCTTCGTCAATCCGGCGATTAAAAAACAGCTGTGTGTTGAAGCAGGTCACGATCGTGACTGGCTGCGTAAAGTTCGCCCCTGGTTTGCGCATCGCGCGCATATGCATGTTCGCCTGCGTTGCCCAGCGGACAGCCTTGAGTGTCAGGATCAGAGCGAACCACCCGTTGGTGACGGATGCGGTGCCGAGTTAACCAGCTGGTTCCAGCCAAAGCAGCCGAGTACCGAAGCCCCAGAAAAAACCACGCCGCCGCCGTTGCCTCCATCTTGTCAGGCACTGCTCGACAGACATTTTGCCGCGAGATAACAATTAACTATGTCGCGAGATAAAAAATAATTATGGACTGGTTAGTGCTTGGGCCAGAAATGCTGGCCGTGCTGTTTTTTGTCGGGGCGTTGGCAGGGTTTATTGATTCAATTGCGGGCGGGGGCGGCTTATTGACGATCCCAGCCTTGCTGGCGGCGGGGTTATCCCCGGCGCAGGCGCTGGCAACGAATAAACTTCAAGCTGTTGGCGGATCCTTTTCCGCCAGCCTGTATTTCATCCGTCGCCGTGCGGTGAATCTGGGCGAACAGAAACTGGCGATTGCGCTGACGTTTGCCGGCTCAACCTTTGGTGCCTGGCTGATCCAACAGATCAATGCTGATTTTCTGCGCCAACTGCTGCCAGTGCTGATTATTGGCATCGGTCTCTACTTTTTATTAACGCCAAAAATCGGCGATGAAGATCGGCAGCGTCGGCTGTCGCCGCTGCCGTTTGCGATTGTGGCAGGCGGCTGCGTCGGCTTTTATGACGGCTTTTTCGGCCCCGGTGCCGGTTCATTTTACGCGCTGGCCTTTGTCACTCTGTATGGTTTCAATCTGGCCAAAGCGACGGCGCATGCCAAGATCCTAAACTTTACCTCTAACTTCGGTGGGCTGTTGTTTTTTATGCTCAGCGGAAAAGTGGTCTGGGTGGTCGGCGGCGTCATGCTGATCGGGCAGATCCTCGGCGCGCGGCTTGGGGCCAAAATGGTGATGACGAAAGGGCAAAAGCTGATTCGTCCTATGCTGGTGCTGGTTTCCGCCATCATGAGTGGCAAGCTGATTTATGACAGCCACGGGCACGAGATTGCCGTTTGGCTGGGACAGTTTTTATAACAACAAATGATGATAACAACAGATAACATGACTACGACGCACCATTATCAACAACTGATTGATATTTTTAATAATTGTTTTGGCGACGAATACAATACCCGTCTGGTAAAAGGCGATGATGAGCCGATTTATCTGCCAGCGGATGATGACATTCCGTATCACCGGATTGTGTTTGCCCACGGTTTTTATGCCAGCGCGCTACACGAAATTTCTCACTGGTGCATTGCTGGTGCTCAGCGGCGTTTGCAGGTCGATTTCGGCTACTGGTACTGCCCGGATGGTCGCGATGCCTCGACGCAAAGCCAGTTTGAAGTGGTGGAAATCAAACCGCAGGCCTTCGACTGGCTGTTCTGTGTAGCCGCAGGCTTTCCGTTTAACGTCAGCTGCGACAACCTGAACGGCGACTGCGAGCCGGACCGTATTGATTTCCAGCGGCGCGTGCATGCGCAAGTGATGCAGTATCTGGAAGAGGGGATTCCCGCGCGTCCTGCCAGCTTTATTCGTGCATTACAATCGTTTTACAATACGCCACCGCTGACGGCGGCGAGCTTCCCGTATCCAGCCGATCTGTGATGCACGGGAATCGCAAAAATTTGAGGATAAGAAATGATCGCAGAATTTGAAACGCGCATTCTGGCGCTGATTGATGACATGGTAGAGCATGCCAGCGATGACGAACTGTTTGCTGGCGGCTATTTGCGTGGTCATCTGACGGTGTCGGTGGCTGAAGCGGAAGAGAACGGTGAACAGACGCTTGAAGCACTGCATGTGCGCGTTAGCGACAGCATTAATAACGCCATCAAAAACGGCGAACTGTCACCGCCGGATCAGGTGCTGGTTAACGGGATGTGGGAACGTTTGTTCCAACAGGCGCAGAATAGTACGCACTAGCTTGAATTAATCAGCGCGAGTTTAGCTGAACTTGTTATGGCCGCTCCCTACCTACTGTCTCTTAGTTACATTCCTATGCCGACTCAGAGACGGTTTCGTGCGTTACACCGCCGCTATTCATATGCGATACCGTATACGCGCCCGACGCAGGGCGCTCAGTCGCCGCCGCCCTGCGAACCCAGGCTTCCGGCTAAATTATGCCGCTGCGCGGTTCCATCGGTGTTCCTGACCGCTAGTCGAGCCGCCAGTGACGCGTTCCCGACGCGGCACTGGCTTTCGCGGCGTCCTGCCGCTCACTCGGCGGTCAAGCTCACCTCTGCATAATTTTTTAAGCCGTATTCTGGCAAAAACCATTATAAGTCGTGGCATTTGTGCACAAGAGGCCGTTTGTCTGTGAGGAGATAGTTTATTAATCCTTCGTTACAGGTTTACCTTTCAGCAGTTTCCTTATCCAGAAACGATTCGGGTTGAGTGCGGCGAGCGTATCGCGATCCAGCGGTAGCGGTTCGCCATACATCTGCGAGGCCAGAATTTCCGCCGCGAGTGGGGCGGAGCACAGGCCGCGTGAGCCTAACGCACCGATGATAAACAGATCCTGCCAATAGGGTGCGCTTGGCACCGTGTCAGCACGGTGTTGAGGATGCAGTCGATCTTCATAGTCTGTCAGCGTTTGTTCATAGTTCGGCACGGCGCCAAGCAGCGGTAGATGGTCGCGCAGTGCGCAGCGGACGCCCTGACGCGCCTGCGCATCGCTAATATCGACCGTTTTCGCCCAGTCTGCGTCGGGCAAACAATTCAGCAGGCGCTGGCGATTTTCTTGCTGCTCGTCTTCCCGATAATCACAGTGTGTTTCCCCCCGTAAATAGCTCGCTCCGATGCAGTGCGTTTGATGTTGCGGACTCACTGGCGTCAGATAGCCGTCGTAGCACAAGACCTGTTTGAGCTTCCCCAACACCGGATTGGTCGGAATATGGCTTACTTGCCCGCGTACGGCGTAGGCGGGTAAATGGCGGGTTTGTGGCCAGTCGGTAATGTGATGACCATTTGCCAGCACCACGACCGCATGGTTTACCTGCTGGCCTGTGCTCAGGGTGAGCGCCCAGCCGTCGTCCGTTTTTTCCAGTGTGGAAATGGCAGTATTCATCTGTACCGACAGACCGTTTTGCTCTGCCAGCTTCAGTGCAGAAGCCGTCAGCTCTGCCGGGCACAGCCAGCCGCCGTCAGGATAAGTGATGCCGTTTACGCCGGGATTCAGGCCGCTCTGATTTTCCAGTTGCTGCGCATCCACGCTGACGACCAGCTCTTCCGGCCACTCCCCTTGCAGAATCTGTTCGATTTTACGCGCACTTTTTTCATCCCAGGCGAGCTGGCTGACGCCGCACCACTGATGCTCAAACTCCAGCCCCTGCTGTGCCAGTTCAGTATAGTTACGATGGGCAAAGTCAAAGGCGAGGGAGAAAAAGCGGGATACTGCATCGTGCCGATTATTCAGCAGAGGATAAAGCGCCCCCTGACGATTGCCGGATGCGTCCGTGGCAGGCTGTGCTTCCGCACAGTAGAGCGTGATGTTTGCACCGCGCCGTTGCAGCGCCAGTGCAGTGAGCACGCTGGCAATACCACCGCCGATAATCGCAATATCGTCAGTCGTGCTGGCGGCTGGGCGCGAATACCACGGCGTCGGCGACGTGACGGAAAGCGCCTCGGGAAGGATGCCGCTCAGCATTTCGCGTTTCTGCCCGAATCCTTTAATTTTACTGACCTGAAACCCCGCCTGTTGCAGACCGCGACGCACAAAGCCTGCGGCGGTAAAGGTGGCGAACGTGCCTTCTTTACGGCACAAACGTGCCATTGCCTGAAATAGATTATCCGTCCACATGTCTGGGTTTTTGGAAGGCGCGAAGCCGTCCAGAAACCAGGCGTCGACCTGATGGTTCTGCGTATCATCCAGCTCAGGTAGTAAGACGTTAACGTCACCGAACCATAAATCGAGCGTGATAGTACCTTGCGCCAGAATCAGACGATGGCAGCCCGGTAGCGCTAGCGGCCATTGCTCTCGCAATTCATCTGCAAATGCGGCCAGCTCCGGCCACTGTGCGTGTGCGGCAGCCAAATCATGCCGACGCAGGGGGAATTTCTCGAAACTAATGAAATGCAGGTGGCGCAAGGTCGCCTGTGGCTGCTGTTGACGAAAGTCGGCAAATGCTTGCCACAGCGTCAGAAAATTCAGGCCCGTTCCAAAGCCGGTTTCTGCTATCACGCAGGCGGCGCGCGGGTGCGTGGTGAAACGCTCAGGAAACTGATTGCCCTTTAAAAACACATAACGGGTTTCTGCCAACCCATCCTGATTCGAAAAATAGACGTCATCAAACTGTTGCGATACAGGTGTACCCTGAGCGTTCCAACTTAACGACGCGTGTTGGATGGGGAGGTTGGTCACGACAAAAAGCTCATTATTCAAGTGATGATGAGATTCTATCGGGCTGAATATTGTGGCGCAAATTTAGCAATGATTTCGCGATAGTTTGGCTGATCGGACTTGTTCAGCTTACAACTGTACGCTAAAGTGCGAAGCGAAATCCCAAACTCTATAAGTGGAAGAAGAGGTATTACATGAAACGTGCAGTGATTACTGGCCTGGGGATCGTATCAAGCATCGGTAATAACCAGCAGGAAGTTCTGGCATCATTGCGAGAAGGCCGCTCGGGCATTACTTTCTCTCAAGAGCTGAAAGATTCCGGCATGCGTAGTCACGTCTGGGGGAATGTCAAACTGGACACCACTGGCCTCATCGATCGCAAAGTTGTGCGTTTTATGAGTGATGCATCGATCTATGCCTACTTATCCATGGAGCAGGCGATTCAAGATTCCGGGCTGTCTGATGAGGTTTATCAGAATAACCCACGCGTTGGCCTGATTGCGGGTTCCGGCGGTTCTGCACGCTATCAGGTGTTTGGTGCTGATGCCATGCGTAGCCCACGTGGCCTGAAAGCCGTTGGCCCTTACGTTGTAACCAAATCCATGGGTTCTGCGGTATCCGCCTGTCTGGCAACGCCATTCAAAATTCACGGTGTGAACTACTCCATCAGCTCTGCCTGTGCGACCTCCGCACACTGCATCGGTAATGCGGTTGAGCAAATCCAGATGGGCAAACAGGACATCGTGTTCGCTGGCGGTGCCGAAGAACTGTGCTGGGAACTGGCCTGTGAATTTGATGCGATGGGCGCACTGTCGACCAAATACAATGAAACACCAGAAAAAGCGTCCCGTACCTATGACGCTGGCCGTGATGGTTTCGTGATTGCAGGCGGTGGCGGTATGGTCGTCGTAGAAGAATTGGAACACGCACTGGCGCGTGGCGCGCACATCTACGCGGAAGTGGTCGGCTACGGCGCGACGTCTGACGGCGCGGATATGGTTGCTCCATCGGGTGAAGGTGCGGTTCGCTGCATGAAGATGGCGATGAACGGTGTGGATACGCCGATCGATTACCTGAACTCTCACGGTACCTCTACGCCGGTTGGCGATGTGAAGGAGCTGGGGGCGATTCGTGAAGTGTTTGGCGACAACTCGCCAGCTATTTCCGCGACCAAAGCGATGACCGGTCACTCTCTGGGCGCGGCTGGCGTTCAGGAAGCCATTTACTCACTGCTGATGCTGGAACACGGCTTTGTTGCACCTAGCATCAACGTAGAAAATCTGGACGAGCAGGCTGCTGGCTTGAACATCGTGACTGAACCGACGGAACGTGAACTGACCACAGTGATGTCTAACAGCTTCGGTTTTGGTGGTACGAATGCGACGCTGGTAATGAGAAAACTCGATAAATAATCGGTTTATCATTCAAACGTTCTCATTGAAACGTTCTTATTGAAATAAATAAAACCCCGCTGGCGCACGCTGCGGGGTTTTTTGTTGGCGCTGGTTTAGTTGATGATGGTCAGTCAGCTATGGGCATGAGCGATAAGTCTGGCCTTAACGGTATTAGCGCTTAGATCAATACCCAAAGCAGAAAGGCAGCCACGCAGGTGCTGACAATCACCAGGAACATCGGCTTATGGAACAGGGATTGCCAACTAAGCGGCAGTGACGCAATCAGCGGGTTAAACAGCGGATGCAGCAACTGTGAGGTCGTGGTCCAGTCCGTTTCCTGTGAGCGCTGAATGCGCTGCGTAAACAGGAACGTCAGCAGATCGCTAACCTGCATCGGCGTCAGTGGAGTTTGTAATCCAATATTGAAGCGATTCTGCGTGTAATCCATCAATAAATGCTGTTCCTGCGCGGTCATAGGCTGTTGTAGCAAAGCCTGCAACGGGGCGAGATTCGGGGAAAGCAGCGCGTTCTGCGCCGATAGCGGCTGTGATGATAGATTCGCTGTGGATGACGGATTCGCGTTAGCCGTATTGGTGGTGTTGGTTGCCAGCGGTTCTGGGGATGCACCCGCTGTGCCTGCATTGGTCGGTGTTCCCTGTGGCGCTGGTGAGGTGGCGCGCAGCAGCGTTTGCGTCTGTTGCAGCTCAACCTGTGCTTGCAGGAACTGTGTAATCAGCGGCAGATGTTTTAACGGGATAGCGTCGCCCGGGCTAAGATTCTGCATCATCATCAGATTGTTCAGCACTCTTGCAGGCTGTTCCCCTGTCATGGTCGCTAATCGGGTGACTAACTGATTCAAGCCGCGCTGTTCCGCAGGAGAAAGCGGACGATCGGGTGAGTTGGCAGCCTGAGTGGTTTGCGACGCGGTGGTTGATGCCGTTGATTGCGGGATTTGTCCGTTTTGCAGCAGCGTAACAACCTGCTGTAGCTGCGTTTTATTCAGCGCGCTTAGCGTGGTGCTACCGAACTGTTGCTGGATGAAATTGCTGACCGCCTGACGGTTATTTCCCTGAGACAACATATCCGTCAGACGCTGAAGCAGCTGTTGACGTCCACCGCTATCTTGCGCCTGCGTTAAGCGTGTCTGGAGTATCTGCTCAGCAGGCTGGTAGTGGCGGGACAGCAGTTCATTATTTTCTGCCAGCCCTAATCCCTGTTTTACCGTCGTCCAGACTTCCGCTGCCTTTGACGTGGTCAGCGCGGCAACTTTAAGCACCAGATTTTCCAGCGTCGTGCGCTGCGCCAGCGTCAGCGGTCGATCGCCGTTGGCGGAACCTGCGGCGTTAGCTGATGATGTAGAGGTTGACGATGTGGTGGTCGGCGTAACCGAGCGTTCGCCGGGCAGCGGGGCACCTGGGCCACTTACAGGTTGCATATCGGTTATCCTCACTGCCGTCATGATTGAGATGAATCATAGCAATCTCCCGTGACGGCCGATAGTCATGCGACGCCTAAAACGGCACTAATCTCATGGGGGCTTATGAGCTACGCGCTAATGGAATGCGCAAACGCTGGGCGAGGATAACGCCGAGTAGTGTGATGCCCCCACCGACCAGATGATAATGGTGCAAAGGCTCGTGTAAAAAGCCAATCGCGATCATCGCCGTAAAGATCGGCGTCAGATTCATAAAGATGGAGGCTTTGCTGGCTCCCAGACGCATAACCCCCTGAATCCACAGAAAAGGTGCAATGATTGAAGCCATGATGCCAGCGAAAATCACCAGCGGCAGATTGTCGGCATTGAGCTGTACATTGTCCGTCAGCAGGAAGTTTGGAATCAGTACGACGACGCCAAAGGCAATTTGCACATAGAGCGACACCCAGTTGGGCAACGGGATGCTCCAGCGTTTGGTCAGTACGCCATAGAGCGCATAGGACAACGACGCACAAAACATCATGAATTCACCGGGGCCGATGCCCTGCGCCAGAATCTGTTCTGGGTGTCCCTCACCGATCAGCCAGACAATCCCGACCAGCGACAGCAGGCTACCGAGCACGACGCCCAGTGTGGGGGCCAGACGCAGCAGAGGAATGCTGAGCAGGACGGTGAGTAGCGGGACTAATGACCCCATGATTCCCATCATCACGGCGCTGATCGTGTGTGCCGCGTAATAGGCCAGACTTTGATACAGCACCATGCCAAGCAGACCCAGCACGAGCAGTTTCCAGGCGTGTTGACGAATGGCCACTGCATGATGGCGAAGCGTTGGCAGCATGAACGGCGTCATGACGAGGAACGCAAGAAGCCAGCGATAAAACGAGATAGCAGCCGGGTCAATAACGCTCGCGGAAAGCTTGTTGACGATGACGTTAATTGACCAGATCAGGACGGCAATGGTAGGAAATAGGGCGTTCAACGTTGGGTTTCTCATAACAGACCAGACGGAAAACGCACCAATTGCCAGTCTGGTCGATAAAAATGGGGCAAGTGCGGCAATGGCAAACAACATAACAGAGCCATGTGACGACTATCAACCATGTATGACGTCGGCTTTCTATAGAGACCATCTTGTAAGATCTTCATGGGTGTGAACTGATGATGGAAAGATATCGCGTTGTAATTGCCTTGGGTTTCTGCACCATTCGGTGGCAAAATATCTCCCCGCTTTTTTTGGCTGGCTACCGATGTCGGAGAAGACAATGAAGATTCTGGTTGATGAGAATATGCCGTATGCCCGCGAGCTATTTAGCCGTCTGGGTGAAGTGCAGGCCGTGCCGGGACGTCCTTTGCCGCGCGACCTGCTGGCAGACGCGGATGCGTTGATGGTGCGTTCGGTCACGAAGGTGAACGCGGATCTGCTGTCTGGTTCGGCGGTAAAATTTGTCGGCAGCGCGACGGCAGGCACCGACCATGTCGATGACACCTGGCTTAACGCCAACGGGATCGCGTTTTCTGCTGCTCCCGGCTGTAACGCCATCGCGGTAGTGGAGTACGTCTTTTCTTCTTTGCTGATGCTGGCCGAGCGTGATGGCTTTCAACTGCGTGATAAAACCGTAGGGATTGTCGGCGTGGGTAATGTTGGCAGACGTCTGGATGCGCGTTTGAAAGCCTGGGGCGTGAAAACGCTGCTGTGCGATCCGCCGCGTGCCGATCGCGGTGAGGCGGGTGATTTCCTGCCGCTCGACACGTTGGTACGTGATGCCGACATTCTGACGCTGCATACGCCGCTGTATCTCGATGGCCCGTACCGTACTCACCATCTGGTTGATGCCGCCGTACTGAACGCGTTTGCGGACGGACGTATTCTGATTAACGCCTGTCGTGGCCCAGTGGTAGATAATGCTGCACTGCTTGAGGCGCTGCAACAGGGTAAAAAACTCAGCGTCATTCTTGACGTATGGGAGCCGGAACCTGCGTTATCGACCGACTTGCTGGCGCGGGTAGACATCGGCACAGCGCATATTGCTGGTTATACCTTGGAAGGAAAAGCGCGCGGCACCACGCAGGTGTTTGAGGCGTGGAGCGAGTTTATCGGAACCCCCCAGCAGGTGGCGCTTTCGTCGCTTTTGCCTGCGCCAGAGTATGCTGAAGTGACATTGACCGCACCACTGGATGAGGCGCTGCTAAAACGTCTGGTGCATCTGGTGTATGATGTGCGCCGGGACGATGCGTTGTTGCGCCACGTAGCGCATCAGGAAGGCGAATTCGATCGCCTGCGTAAACATTATCAGGAACGACGCGAATGGTCGTCACTCCATGTTATCTGCGCCGATGCTGACAGCGCAGATTGCCTGAACGCGCTGGGATTCACAGCGTCAGTGCGGGATGCACGTTAACGGTGTTCCTCTGACGACGGTGTTGCGCGAGTATCACACTTTTTTATTCATAAACTGACAGACGGCGTCACTATCGTCTGTCGGTTCCATTCATGATTTGTGTTTCATTCAAAATTTGGGAGAGAACCAAATGTCTGACGGCTGGAATATTGCTCTGCTGGGCGCAACGGGCGCAGTAGGCACGGCGTTACTGGAATTATTGCAGGAACGCGAATTCCCAGTGGGTGAACTGTATCCACTGGCCAGTGAACGTAGCGCGGGTGAAACCATACGTTTTAACGGCAAATCCTGTCTGGTCACCGATGTGGCCAATTTTGACTGGTCACAGGCGCAGCTGGCATTTTTTGTCGCCGGTCAGGATGCCAGCGCCCGCTATGCGGAAGACGCAGGGGACGCGGGGTGTCTGGTTATCGACAGCAGCGGTCTGTTTGCGCTGGAGCCGGATGTCCCGCTGGTCGTACCCGGCGTGAATACACATACGCTGGCAGATTATCGTAACCGCAATATTGTCGCGGTGGCCGACAGCCTGACCAGCCAACTGCTGACGGTGATTAAGCCGTTGACCGATGCGGCTGGGCTCTCGCGTCTGCATGTCGTCAATATGCTGTCGGTTTCTGCACTCGGTAAAGCAGCGATAGACGATCTGGCCGGACAAAGTGCCCGTCTGCTGAATGGTGTTCCACCTGAGGTCGGAATTTTCCCGAAGCAGCTGGCATTCAATCTGTTGCCTTTATTGCCTGATGATGCGGGCAGCGTGCGTGAAGAGCGCGTTCTGGTCGATCAGGTGCGTAAAGTCTTGCAGGATGACGGATTGCCGATTTCAGTGACCTGCATTCAATCCCCTGTGTTCTATGGGCACGCGCAGGTTGTTCATCTTGAATCACTGCGTCCGCTGTCTGCGGAAGAAGCGCGTGACGAACTGCTCAATGCTGGGAATATTGAGGTAAGCGATGAGCAGGATTACCCGACGCAGGTTGGCGATGCGTCCGGCAATGGGCAACTGAGCGTCGGCTGTCTGCGTAATGATTACGGTATTCCTGAGCTACTGCAATTCTGGTCGGTCGCCGATAACGCTCGCTTTGGCGGCGCGCTGATGGCGGTGGAAACGGCAGAATGTCTGGTGCGGGAGTATCTCGGGTAATGTCGGAAACCACTCAGGCAGAGGCTACTCAGGCCGATGCCGCTGCGGAAAACGAACGCGCCCCGCTGAAAATCGCGCTCGGCATTGAGTACGACGGTAGCCTCTATTATGGCTGGCAGCGTCAGATTGATGTCGCTAGCGTGCAGGCCTGTCTTGAAAAGGCGCTGAGCAAAGTCGCGGATGAACCGATAGAGGTGTTTTGCGCCGGGCGGACCGATGCTGGCGTTCACGGCACCGGGCAGGTTGTGCATTTCACCACGCATGCGATCCGAAAAGATGCCGCATGGACGATGGGCGTGAATGCAAATTTACCGCCAGATATCGCGGTGCGCTGGGTGAAAACGGTGGATGAGGATTTCCATGCACGTTTCAGCGCGACGGCACGTCGCTACCGCTATGTCATCTACAATCACCGCTATCGTCCAGCGGTGCTTTCGCGTGGTATGACGCACTTTTATCACCCGTTAGACGTGGAACGCATGGAGCGTGCCGGGCAATGCCTGTTGGGGGAGAATGATTTCACCTCTTTTCGGGCGGTGCAGTGCCAGTCGCGCACGCCGTGGCGCTATGTAAATCATTTAAAGGTTACACGTCACGGTGACTATATCGTGGTAGATATTAAGGCCAATGCGTTCGTTCATCATATGGTGCGTAATATCGTGGGTAGCCTGATGGACGTCGGCTGTGGCAATCGCCCCGAGTCGTGGATTGCAGAGCTGCTGGCGGCCAAAGATCGTACGCTGGCTGGCGCAACGGCCAGAGCCGAAGGGCTGTATTTGGTAGCGGTAGACTATCCCGCGCGTTTTGCTTTGCCGCAGCCTACGATGGGGCCGCTCTTTTTAGCCGATTGACGTTTTTGTTGTAACGAGTGCGCCTTTTACCTGTTGCACGCTACCAGATGGCTGTAGGCCAAAAGGCAGCGTGCGATGCGTATTAAAGACGAGGCTATTCAGCGTGCTATACGCAAGGCAACACGGATAGTGCAGCTGCTTTGCGTATATCGACCGCGTGCGTTCGATAGACACTTTGGGGAGAAGAAGTTGTGATGGAGTTTATACAGTTTATTATTGATTTTATTCTGCACATTGACGTTCACCTGGCGGAACTGGTGGCGCAATATGGTGTCTGGGTTTATGCCATTTTGTTCCTGATTCTGTTCTGTGAGACTGGACTGGTGGTGACGCCGTTTCTGCCGGGAGATTCGCTGCTGTTTGTCGCAGGGGCGCTGGCGGCGCTGCCGTCGAACGATCTGAATGTGCACACGATGGTGTTCCTGATGATCGTTGCCGCGATTACGGGCGATGCGGTGAACTACACTATTGGACGACTGTTCGGCGAGAAGCTGTTTAGCAACCCGAACTCAAAGATTTTCCGCCGCAGCTATCTGGATAAAACGCATGCGTTTTACGCGCGCCACGGTGGCAAGACGATAATTCTGGCGCGCTTTGTCCCGATTGTGAGAACATTTGCGCCGTTTGTCGCCGGGATGGGGCACATGAGCTATCGGCATTTTGCAGCCTATAATGTCATTGGTGCGCTGCTGTGGGTGTTGTCATTCACCTATGCGGGCTACCTGTTTGGCGATTTGCCGGTGGTGCAGGAAAATCTGAAATTACTGATTGTCGCGATTATTTTTCTCTCTATCCTGCCGGGCATTATTGAGATTGCCCGTCATCGTAGAGCGGCTTCGCGCGGCAATGTGAAATAAGTGAAGTATTTTAACATCCGGTTTGACCAGTTTTTTATCCACAGTACCGGAACGTTATGGTTTAATGGGCAGCATTTATGGTCTGTTCTTGGGAACACCCTTGATGCCGATGCCTTTGTACCGCGATTGTCGTGCGTCTCAGGCATTTTTTCATTGGCAATGTTGTCAGGGAATAACATGAACAGCGGACTGGCATTTGCCAGGTTCAAGCAGAAAGGTTATCAATGAGCTGGATTGAACGAATTCTTAACAAAAGCAATATCACACCGACCCGTAAAGCGAACATCCCTGAAGGGGTCTGGACAAAATGTGATAGCTGCGGCCAGGTTCTTTATCGTGCCGAGTTGGAGCGCAATCTGGGTGTCTGCCCGAAGTGCGATCACCATATGCGCCTTTCCGCGCGTGCCCGTCTACAGGCTTTTCTGGATAAAGAAAACACTGTCGAACTGGGAAGCGAACTGGAACCGAAGGATATCCTGAAATTCCGGGATTCCAAAAAATATAAAGATCGTCTGGTTTCTGCACAGAAACAGTCCGATGAGAAAGACGCGCTGGTTGTGATGAAAGGTACGCTTTACGGCATGCCGATTGTCGTCGCGTCATTTGAGTTTGCTTTCATGGGCGGTTCAATGGCGTCTGTTGTGGGCGCGCGCTTTGTGCGTGCCGTTGAGCAGTCGTTGGAAGATGGTTGTCCGCTGGTGTGCTTCTCCGCCAGTGGCGGTGCGCGTATGCAGGAAGCGCTGATGTCGCTGATGCAAATGGCGAAAACCAGTGCTGCATTGGCCAAAATGCGCGATCGTGGCTTGCCTTACATTTCAGTACTGACCGACCCAACTATGGGCGGTGTTTCCGCGAGTCTGGCGATGCTGGGCGACCTGAACATTGCCGAGCCGAAAGCGCTGATCGGTTTTGCTGGCCCACGTGTTATCGAACAAACCGTGCGTGAAAAACTGCCGCCGGGTTTCCAGCGCAGCGAATTCCTGATTGAGAAAGGGGCGATCGATATGATCGTTCGTCGTCCGGAAATGCGCTACAAGCTGGCCACTATTCTTGCCAAACTGACGAACCATCCAGAACCGGGCAACGATGATGTGGAAATCCGCAGCAATGCGCCGTCTGAATCATCACAGGATGACGCATAATTGACATGATGGGCAGGACGTGTGGTACTCGACCACGTCGTTCTCGACCGAGTAGCAATACGCACGCTCTGCCCGCAATGAACCGTAAGCTAGTGAACGGGACTCATGGATACTCTTCAAATACCTCAAGCCACGTCACCTTTGGTCACGTGGCTTCATTATCTTGAGCACCTGCACGCTCAGGCCATTGATTTAGGCCTGGATCGCGTTAAGCAGGTTGCCGAACATCTTCAACTGCTCCAGCCTGCCGCCACGATCTTCACCGTCGCGGGGACAAACGGCAAAGGAACGACCTGCTGTACGCTGGAGTCCATTCTGTTAGCCGCCGGGCTGCGGGTGGGGGTGTACAGTTCTCCCCATCTTGTTCGCTATACCGAGCGAGTGCGTATTCAGGGCAAAGAATTGCCTGAAGCTCTGCATACTCAGGCGTTTGCGGATATCGAAGCGGGAAGAGGGGCGGTATCGCTCACCTATTTTGAATTCGGTACGCTGTCGGCGCTGCAACTCTTTAAGCAGGCGAATCTGGATGTCGTTATTCTGGAAGTAGGGCTAGGCGGGCGGTTGGATGCCACCAATATTGTGGATGCGGATGTATCCGTGGTAACCAGTATCGCGATCGACCATACCGATTGGTTAGGTAACGATCGGGAAAGCATTGGTCGCGAGAAAGCCGGGATATTCCGGCAGGGTAGACCAGCCGTTGTCGGCGAACCGGATATGCCAGGAACGATTGCCGACGTTGCCGCTGAGAAAGGCGCGCAACTGCGCCGCCGTGGTCGCGATTGGGAATATTCAATGCAGCGCGAGACGTGGAGCTGGCAGGATAAGCAGCGCGAGCTGTCACGGTTGCCGTTACCCAGCGTACCGTTAGCCAATGCCGCCACGGCTCTGGCTGCATTGCACTATTCTTCACTCAACGTGAGTGAAGAGGCAATTCGACAAGGCTTGCAGCACGCGGCATTACCCGGTCGTTTCCAGACCGTGCAGGCGTCACCGCGATTGATTCTTGATGTTGCGCACAACCCTCATGCGGCGGCGTATTTGGCAAACCGTTTGGCCGGGCTGCCGAAAAGCGGAAAAGTGCGGGCTGTCGTTGGCATGCTGTCGGATAAAGACATCGCCGGTACGCTGGCCCACTTAACACCCGTAGTGGATGAGTGGTATTGCGCACCGCTGGAAGGGCCGCGTGGCGCAACGGCGCAGCAGATTGCTGAGCACCTGACGCGCAGCCAATCGTTCCCCGATGTCGTTACCGCCTGGCAGCAGGCGATGTCCGAGGCGACGGCGCAGGATATCGTCATTGTGTGTGGATCTTTTCATACGGTAGCGCATGTGATGGAAGCGCTGGATGAGGAGAAGGCGAATGGCGAGTAAATTTCAGAATCGGCTGGTCGGTACGGTTATTCTGGTCGCGCTGGGCGTGATCGTCTTACCCGGCCTGCTGGACGGCAAGAAAAAGCACTACGAAGACGAGTTTGCATCGATTCCGCTGATCCCCAAACCGGGTGACAGCAATGAGATGGAAGCGCTGCCTGCGCTGAATCCGTCGTTGCCGAGTCAGCCACCGGAAGGGGCGGAAGCGGCGATGCAAAACAGCGCGGAAGCCGAAGCGAGATCGTCTACACCATCCACAACGACAGCACCTGAAACCACGACGCAGGCGCCGCCATCGTCCCATTCTGGCACGAATACGCCAGCCATGACGGCACCGCCAGTGGTGGTTGAACGTCCGCCGGTTCAGACGCCCGCGCCAGTGACGCCGAAGCCTCAGCCAAAACCTGAGGTGAAGCCAGAAGTGAAACCAGAGGTGAAACCGAAGCCAGAGCCTAAACCGGAACCCAAACCGGAAGTGAAGCCTGAAACGCAGCCGACGCAGCAAGCGCCTGTCGGACAGGCCTATATTGTGCAGCTTGGTGCGCTGAAAAACGCGGATAAGGTGAACGAGATTGTCGCTAAGCTTCGTCTCTCCGGCTACCGCGCGTATACCGTGCCATCAACGCCGGTTTCGGGTGAAATCACCCGTATTTACGTGGGGCCGGATGCCTCGAAGCAGAAGCTGGAGTCTTCACTGGGCGAGTTGAAACAGCTCAGTGGGCTAAGCGGGCAGGTGCGAGCACATTCCGTTCGTTAAGGTCGTCGAGCGTGATGATTACGTGATGGATGGTTCGCAGTCGGCCACGTAAAGCAGTCGATCACGTAAATAAGCAAAAGCAGGCCGCGGGGATGAGGTTCACACCGGTGATACGTCGCCCCGCATCTGTTTTAAGATGCCTGCTGTGAGTTTTGAGATGCCGATAGTTAATAGAATCAGGCATGACGTCTTGTCGGTTTTTTCGCCTGATTATCTATCGATGAAATCGGCGGAAATACGCTACGCAAACGTTTTCTTTTTCTGTTAGAATGCGCCGCGAACAGGATGACGTAGCGGCTTATCGGTAGCATCGTTCATTATTAGGATAGTTCATGGTTTGGGTTGATTACGTCATTATTGGCATCATTGGATTTTCGGCTCTGGTTAGCCTGATCCGGGGGTTTGTTCGCGAAGCGCTGTCGTTAGTAACCTGGGGATGTGCTTTTTTTGTCGCCAGCCATTACTACGCTTACCTCGCGGTCTACTTCACCCGTTTTGATGATGAGCTGGTGCGTAACGGCATTGCGATTGCCATTCTGTTTATTGCAACGTTGATTGTGGGAGCTATCGTCAACTATGTGATTAGTTCACTGGTTGAACGTACCGGATTATCCGGCACCGATCGCGTTCTGGGCATCTGTTTTGGTGCGCTGCGCGGAGTGCTGATCGTTTCCGCACTGCTATTCTTTCTGGATACGTTCACCGGTTTTTCACAAAGTGATGACTGGAAGCAATCCCAGTTAATCCCGCAGTTCAGTTATATTATCAGGTGGTTTTTTGACTACCTGCAAAGCACGTCAAGTTTCTTGCCGCAGCATTTACCGCTGCGGTAGCGCTGATGAGGAAAAGACACCATGTGCGGTATTGTCGGTATCGCCGGTTTTACACCGGTCAACCAGTCGATTTATGACGCGTTAACGGTGTTGCAACACCGTGGGCAGGATGCTGCGGGTATTGTGACCATCGATGCCTTTAATTGTTTTCGCCTGCGTAAGGCCAATGGCCTGGTGAAAGATGTGTTTGAAGCGCGGCACATGCAACGCTTACAGGGCAACATGGGGCTTGGCCATGTGCGTTATCCGACCGCTGGCAGTTCCAGCGCCTCGGAAGCACAGCCTTTCTATGTTAACTCTCCGTTCGGCATCACGCTGGCTCACAACGGTAACCTGACTAACGCCCACGAACTGCGTAAAAAGCTGTTCGAGCAGGAGCGCCGTCACGTTAACACCACGTCTGATTCTGAAATTCTGCTGAATATTTTCGCCAGAGAGCTGGACCGTTTCCAACACTACCCGCTGGAAGCCGATAATATTTTTGCGGCCGTTGCCGCAACGCACCAGCAAATTCGCGGTGCTTATGCCTGTGTTGGCATGATTATTGGTCACGGTATGGTGGCTTTCCGCGATCCAAACGGGATTCGTCCTCTGGTTATCGGTAAGCGCGATCTGGAAGATGGCCGCAGCGAGTATATGGTGGCGTCAGAAAGCGTCGCGCTGGATACGCTGGGCTTTGAATTTTTACGCGATGTGGCGCCGGGAGAAGCGATCTACATTACGGAAAAAGGGCAGCTGTTTACCCGCCAGTGCGCAGAGAATCCAAAGAGCAACCCGTGCCTGTTCGAATATGTCTACTTCGCTCGCCCGGACTCTTTCATCGATAAAATCTCGGTCTACAGCGCACGCGTTCGCATGGGCCAGAAGCTCGGTGAAAAAATTGCGCGCCAGTGGGAAGATCTCGATATTGATGTCGTGATCCCGATTCCTGAAACCTCTTGTGATATCGCGCTGGAAATCGCGCGCATCATCAACAAGCCGTATCGTCAGGGATTTGTGAAAAACCGCTATGTTGGCCGTACGTTTATCATGCCGGGACAGCAGGCGCGTAAGAAATCGGTACGCCGTAAGCTGAACGCCAACCGTGCTGAGTTCCGTGACAAGAACGTGCTGCTGGTGGATGACTCCATCGTGCGTGGTACAACGTCGGAGCAGATTGTGGAGATGGCGCGTGAAGCAGGAGCCAAGCGTGTTTATCTGGCCTCGGCGGCACCGGAAATTCGTTTCCCTAACGTGTACGGCATCGATATGCCGAGCGTCAATGAACTGATTGCCCACGGTCGCGAAGTGGATGAAATCTGTAAGATTATTGGTGCTGATGAGCTGATATTCCAGGATCTCGACGATCTGATTGAAGCTGCGCGTGAAGATAACCCGGATATCGCTCAGTTTGAATGTTCAGTGTTTAACGGGATTTACGTGACGAAGGATGTCGATCAAGGCTATCTGGATTATCTGGAAGTCTTGCGCAATGACGATGCCAAAGCGCTGCGTAGCCAGAATGAAGTCGAAGATCTGGAATTGCACAACGAAGGTTAACGGCTAGTCGCACATTAAGGCTGTATTGAAGGGGGAGGGCGCGAAAGTGTCTTCCCCCTTTTTTGTATCTGGAAAACAGTTGTATAAAGAAAACAGGCTTTCGGCGCTTATCCTTGCTTATCGCTAATCAATACGGCAAAGTTTGCGCAGATGATTTTTCCGCGTTTCTGCTTACGCGGCCAGCCAGAGGCAGTATGAATGAAGCGACTCATTGTAGGAATTTCCGGTGCCAGCGGCGTCATTTACGGCATCCGGCTGCTACAGGTTTTACAGACGCTGGAAGGTATCGAAACGCATCTGATCATGAGTCAGGCCGCCCGGCAGACGCTGGCGTTAGAAACGGATTTTAGCCTGCGTGACGTACAGGCGCTGGCCGATGTGGTACATGACACGCGTGATATTGCTGCCAGCATCTCTTCGGGGTCGTTTAAAACGGCGGGGATGGTGATTCTACCCTGTTCGATAAAAACCCTGTCCGGCATTGTGCACAGCTACAGTGACAACCTATTGACCCGTGCGGCTGATGTGGTGTTGAAGGAGCGTCGTCCTCTGGTGCTGGGGGTACGTGAAACGCCGCTGCACTTAGGGCATTTGCGGCTGATGACCACCGCCGTTGAGCTGGGTGCGGTGATCATGCCGCCTGTGCCTGCGTTTTATCATCGCCCAGAAAGTGTGCAGGATATTGTCGAGCAGACGGTGAATCGTATTCTGGACCAGTTTGACATCGACCTGCCAAAAGATCTCTTTATCCGCTGGCAAGGTGCGTCGTAGCAGGGTAGAGATTCAGGTACGCTATTTTTTTCTCTCGGGGTGGTAAACTTTTACTGCCCTTTTTTTGTGCTTTTTTATCACATTGCACTAATTTTGTGCACAAAGGCACTGAAATGGTGCGATTGAGTTTTGGTATTCATGGCAATGTTATCTATTCTTATTATTATGCGCCAAAAAAATTCTCTTAAAATATTGCAGAATCAAACGGTTAACTATTATTTTCTGTGCGCTTCGCTCATGAGTTTTTTACGACATCCCTACGTTCATTGTGGCATGAAAACTGCTACAAAAACGGTAATAGTCGGCGTAGAAAACAAATAGCACTCATATCGTTCATTTTTAAAGCAATACACTCTAAATAATTCCGACATTGACGACACATGACATCAATCACTCATGATAAGGGTAGCAATATGAAGAAACTGATCAAAGTCTTGCCGTTGGCACTCATTCTGGCTGCGGGTAGCGCGATGGCGGAGATTCCTAAGAATATTAAAATTGGTACCGATCCTACCTATGCTCCCTTTGAATCCAAAAACGCCAGCGGTGAACTGGTTGGGTTTGATATCGATCTGGCGAAAGAGCTGTGCAAGCGTATTCAGGCTAACTGTACATTTGTCGAAAGCGACTTTGATGCGTTAATTCCGTCCCTTAAAGCTAAAAAAATCGATGCCATCATCTCTTCTCTGTCCATCACCGAAAAACGCCAGCAGGAAATTGCCTTCACGGAGAAGCTGTATGCAGCCAATTCACGCCTGATTGCGAAGAAAGGGGCGAGCATTGAACCTACGTTAGCTTCTCTGGGCGGCAAACGTGTTGGCGTATTGCAGGCATCAACACAGGAAGCCTTTGCCAATGCTAACTGGCAGCCGAAAGGCGTTGACGTTGTCGCTTACCAAAATCAGGATCTGATTTATGCCGATCTGGCCGCAGGCCGTATTGATGCAGCCTTTCAGGATGAAGTCGCCGCAAGTGAAGGTTTCCTGAAGCTTGATGCGGGTAAAGACTATGAATTTGCTGGCCCGGCGGTAAAAGATGACAAATTCTTCGGTGTGGGGACCGGCATGGGTCTGCGTAAAGCGGATACTGAGCTGAAGGCCGCGCTGGATAAAGCCTTTGAAGAAATGCGTAAAGACGGTACCTACGATACCTTTGCGAAAAAATACTTCGATTTTGACGTCTACGGCGGCTAATGTCGCCACCGTGACTCTCATTTCTTTATCACATGTGTAGCGGGATCGTAGGGCATGCGGCACGGGATCGTTCCTCTCGTGCCGTATTCCTGACTGATGACGCAGCGTGCCATTAACCGCTATTTCAACGGATATCATTGATGCTCTATGGCTATTCCCAGCTAATTCTGGATGGTGCCATCATGACGCTGGAGCTGGCCGCGAGTTCGTTACTGCTGGCGCTGGCTATCGGCCTGATTGGTGCGTCGGCGAAGCTGTCTTCCAACCGTCTGCTGGCGGGGTGTTTTTCCTGCTATACCACGCTGATTCGTGGCATTCCCGATCTGGTACTGATGTTGCTGATTTTCTATGGTCTGCAAATTGTCTTAAACGGCGTGACGGAATCGATCGGCTTGGATCAGATTGACATCGATCCGTTGACTGCCGGGATTATTACACTGGGCTTTATTTACGGCGCATATTTCACGGAAACCTTTCGTGGTGCCTACCTTGCCGTGCCGCGCGGGCAAATCGAAGCTGCCGTCGCGTTCGGTTTCTCTCCCATGAAGGTGTTCCGCCGTATTCTGTTTCCTTCCATGATGCGCTTTGCGCTACCGGGCATCGGCAATAACTGGCAGGTGATCCTGAAAGCGACGGCGCTGGTGTCATTGCTTGGCCTGAATGATGTGATTAAGGCGACGCAACTGGCCGGCAAGGGCACACACGAACCGTTTTATTTTGCGCTGGTTGCCGGGGCGATGTACCTGATTTTTACCACCATTTCTAACGGCGTGTTGTGGTGGCTGGAAAGGCACTATTCGCAGGGAGTCAAAAAAATAAATTATGAGTGAGATCCTGCAACAATATTGGCAGCCGCTCTTGTGGAGCGATGGTTACCGACTGACTGGATTGGCGATGACGCTCTGGCTGCTCATTTCCTCGGTAGTTATCGGCGGGCTGATGGCACTGCCGCTGGCGATTGCCCGGGTGTCGCCGCGACGCCGGTTCAGCTTTCCGGTTTGGCTATTCACCTATGTATTCCGCGGTACGCCGCTCTACGTGCAGCTTCTGGTGTTCTATTCTGGCGTGTATAGCCTGGAGATTGTGCGTGGCACCGACATGCTGAATGCCTTTTTTCGCAGCGGGTTAAACTGTGCCATTTTGGCGCTGGCGCTGAATACCTGTGCGTACACGACAGAGATTTTTGCGGGAGCAATCCGCGCGGTACCTCATGGGGAAATTGAAGCGGCCAGAGCATACGGCTTTTCCCGCTTTAAGCAGTATCGCTGCATTATTTTGCCAGGTGCGCTGCGTATTGCGTTGCCCGCCTACAGTAACGAAGTGATTCTGATGCTGCATTCAACGGCGCTGGCCTTTACCGTAACGGTGCCGGATATTTTGAAGATTGCCCGTGATATCAATGCGGCAACCTACCAGCCGTTTTATGCCTTTGGTATTGCGGCGGTCATCTATCTGGCGATCTCGTTTGTGTTAATTGGGCTGTTCAGAAAGGCGGAACGGCACTGGTTACGTCATCTTTATACCCGTTCATCCCATTAAACGCAGGAAAAAAGAGTATGTCGAATAACAAACTGATGGTGACGGAACTGCGTAAACGTTATGGCCAGCATGAGGTGTTGAAAGGGATCTCATTACAGGCGAAAGCGGGTGACGTTATTTCGATTATCGGGTCGTCCGGTTCGGGGAAAAGTACCTTACTGCGCTGTATTAATTTTCTGGAAAAACCCTGTGAAGGGGCGATTTACGTCAGCGATCAGGAAATTCGCATGGTGCGTGATACTGACGGACAGCTGAAGGTTTTTGATAAAAAGCAGCTTCAGATGCTGCGGACGCGTCTGACGATGGTGTTTCAGCACTTCAACCTGTGGAGCTTCATGACGGCGCTAGAGAACGTGATGGAAGCGCCAATTCAGGTATTAGGACTCAGTAAAGCGGAAGCGCGTGAGCGGGCGGTGTTCTACCTGAACAAGGTCGGGATCACGGATGTGGCCCAACAGAAATACCCGTCGGATCTCTCCGGTGGTCAGCAGCAGCGCGTTTCTATTGCACGGGCGTTGGCGATGGAGCCGGAAGTTTTGTTGTTTGATGAACCTACGTCAGCGCTGGATCCCGAACTGGTCGGCGAGGTGTTGCGCATCATGCAGCAGCTTGCGGAAGAAGGGAAAACGATGGTGGTGGTGACCCATGAAATGGAGTTTGCCCGTCATGTTTCCAGCCACGTTATCTTCCTGCATCAGGGCGTAATTGAAGAAGAAGGACCACCAGATCAACTGTTCGGTAGCCCTAAAAGTGCACGTCTGCAGCAGTTTTTGTCCGGTGCGTTGAAGTAGGTTTTGGGGCTGATGATGTGCATTGAGCGATGATAATGGGTAGATCGTAAAGACGCTGTGAATACATCCGTGTACGCTCGAGCCGCGCCATCCTTGGCGCGGACGCTTTACTCTTCTATCCCATTATCATCGTTCTCGTTCTGCGAAAAGGCTACCAGCAACCTGAGATGGATAGTTATCAGCTCGGTTTTTTGATGACGTCCTGCAGGGCTTCTTCCAGCTCAATGAAACGGAAAGTAAAGCCTGCGGCTTCTAACCGCTGCGGAATGGCGCGCTGTCCACCCAGTACCAGCGTCGACGCTTCTCCCATCAGTAGTTTGAGCACAAAAGCGGGAGCCCGTAAGAAACCGGGACGATCCAATACGTGTGCCAGCATGGCAGAAAATTGTTCATTATGAACCGGATAGGGCGCAACCATATTGAAAGGGCCGCTCAGTATCGGCTGGTTCAGCAGATAAATAATGCCGTTCACCATGTCATCAATATGAATCCACGGCATATATTGCTTGCCGGAACCCATCGGCCCGCCAAGTCCGAGGCGGAAAATTGGCAGCATTTTTGCCAGCGCGCCCCCCTGTGCTGACAGAACAATGCCGGTGCGTAGCAGGCAGACGCGGGTTTTATCACTTTCGGCGGACTGTGCCAGGGCTTCCCAGCGGGCGCACAGATGATGTGTAAATTCATCGACTGGGGATTCATCTTCGGTGACCAGCGCTTCTCCCTGATCGCCATAATACCCGACAGCGGATCCTGAGATAAAAACCGCTGGCGGCTCACTGCTGGCCTTTATCCGCGTGGCAAGCTGTTCGGTGATGTTCCAGCGGCTCTTTGCCAGACGCTGTTTTTGCTGTGGCGTCCACCGTTTGTCGGCGATAGGTTCGCCCGCCAAATTGATGACGCCGTCAAAGTCGTTCAGTGAGGTGACATTACTCAGCGTGGACCAATATTCCACCTGATTGCCGAGAACGCCTCGAGCGCGCTCAGGATCGCGTGTCAGTACCGTGATGTCATGGGAAAGCAGCTGTAATCGTTGGATAAGATGGCGGCCAATAAGGCCGGTTCCGCCTGTTATGAGTAGTTGCATCGCTTCCCCTTATCTTTATGCCTTGTGATAACGCAGGGTCATGGAAACCGAATCGGCGTATCGCAAGGCAAACGGTTTATCTACTTCTACTTCAGCATAGGTTATCCATTCGTGCTCGCTGGCGATGTTGAGCACATCCTGCGTTAATTTTTCCAGCAAAGCGAAGCGGTTATCTTCTACGTGGCGAATAATGTTTTTGGTGATGGTGCGGTAGTTCAGCGCATCGGCAATATTTTCGCTGTTGCGTGCTTGTTCTGCTGGGTAGTGAATCACAACGTTGATGATCACATCCTGCTTATTCGCGATTTCCTCATCTTTGATACCGATGAAGGTGCGCAGCCGCAGATTTTTTATACGAATAATGGCGTCAGAAGGATGATGTGGCATTGCTCGGCCCTCGGTTGCTTCTGTTACTGCGACTAAAGCGCAGCGTCAGGTATCGTTAACGACAATATGTTGATTACCATAGCAGAAGATACCCAAAGGCCGAATGAGATGATGCCAGAATTTTATTGCTCGGCGAGCTGGTAAGCCCGTTGCGTTGCCGGGCGCTCACTGATACGCGTATACCACGCCTTCACCGCTGGGTAATCATCAAGGTCGACGCGCTGGCGAGCATAAGAAACGACCCACGGGTAGGTCGCGATATCGGCAATGCTGTAATTTTCTCCTGCTAGCCAAGGGCTGTCTTGCAGATGTTTATCCAGCACGCGATACAGGCGCTGCGTCTCCTGCTGATAGCGTTCAATGGCGTAAGGCACTGGCTGAGGGGCATAGTGGTTAAAATGATGATTCTGCCCCAGCATTGGCCCGAAACCGGCGACCTGCCAGAACAGCCACTGTAGTGTGGCCGTACGCTCACGTAATGACGTGCTCAATAGCACGCCGTGCTTTTCCGCCAGATAGAGCAGAATCGCGCCAGATTCAAACAGGCTAATTGGCGTGTCACCTTCCGCGGGCTGCGTATCGACAATCGCGGGGATTTTGTTGTTAGGCGAGATAGCCAAAAATTCCGGTTTGAACTGTTCGCCTTTGCTGATATTCACGCGGTGGAGCTGGTAGGGGAGATTAGCTTCTTCCAGAAACAGGGTGATCTTGTGCCCGTTAGGGGTTGGTGCGTAATACAGGTCAATCATGAATCAAGTCTCCGTTTTAATTCAGAAAAACATCATGGACTGTATGGCAGTTGATCGCTTCAGAGAGCGATGCGCTGTCAGAATAGCGTATTGAGGAACGGGCCCTTACCCTACCACTTCTACGAGTGAAAAATAAACGATGGCGCACCTCGTTATACGATCTTTACCGGAAGCGTGCTGCCAACTTTGGTAGACTACGTCCGATGAAGGATGCGGGTGTTGTGGGTGTAGCATTGTTGATATAAACGTTGTGGAGATAACGATGAAGTTGATGTTTGCGTCCGACATACACGGTTCCCTCAGTGCGACGGAGCGCGTGCTGGAAGTCTTTGAGCAGAGTCAGGCCGACTGGCTTATCTTGTTGGGCGATTTTCTCAATCATGGCCCACGCAACCCGCTGCCGGAGGCGTATCAGCCTGCGGAAGTGGCTACACGACTAAACGCTTATGCGTCACGTATCATTGCCGTACGGGGAAATTGCGACAGCGAGGTTGATCAGATGCTGCTGACCTTTCCGATAACGGCACCCTGGCAACATGTGCTATTGCCGCAGAATCGCCTTTTCCTGACGCACGGTCATCTTTATCATCCAGATAATATGCCACCGCTACACGCGGGGGATGTGCTGGTATATGGTCATACTCATATCCCCGTTGCTGAACAACGCGGGGAATATTATTTTTTCAATCCCGGCTCAGTGAGCTTGCCGAAAGGGGGATACCCCGCGAGCTACGGTTTACTTGAACAAGACGAACTGCGGGTTCTGCCGTTACACGGCGGCGAACCTATTGCACAGGTCGCGATTAGGCACTAATTTAGCGTATACCCTGTTTTTGACCTTGAATAACAGCAAGGCAGCAGGGAATATTCACAGCAAAGTTCGATCATTTAAAACAGACGCGCGTAGCAACGTGCCAATACTAAAGGGTTTCAGAGGATGGCGGAACAAAGTCAGGCAGCAGGCACAGAGTGGGTTGATATCGTCAATGAAAACAACGAGGTAATTGCTCAGTCAAGTCGTCAGCAGATGCGTGCTCAGAGTCTTCGCCATCGTGCTACTTACATTGTTGTGCATGATGGAATGGGTAAAATTCTGGTGCAGCGCCGGACGAAAATCAAAGATTTCTATCCAGGCTGGCTGGACGCGACCGCTGGCGGCGTAGTGCAAAGCGGTGAGCAGATGCTGGAATCCGCACGCCGTGAAGCCGAAGAAGAGCTTGGCATTGCAGGCGTGCCGTTCGCAGAGCACGGCTTGTTCTATTACGAAGGCGAGAATTGCCGGGTATGGGGCGGGCTGTTTAGCTGCGTCACCCACGGGCCGTTTGCGCTACAGGAAGAAGAGGTTGATGAGGTTAGCTGGCTGACGCCGCAAGAAATCACCGCACGCTGCGATGAATTTACGCCGGACTCGCTGAAAGCTCTGTCGCTGTGGCTGACGCGCTATAGCGATCAGGATTATGGCAAGCCGATTTCACGTAAGCTGAACGAGGCAGTCGAAGCCGCTGCAACACCTGCTGTTAATAATAAAAATATCCATGATGAAAATGCTCATGATGAAAACGACAGCAACGTCGTTACTCCATCAGACGCTGATTCACAGAAATAATTTCTTCCCTGTCTCGCCGCTGCTTTTTCTCCGCTGCGGCGTCTATTTTTCCGAGTGATAAACTGCGGGTTATCACTCGGGAACATGAATACTCTTCTTGATGTCCTTCAGGTAAATCACGATGGTGAACGTCATGATCACCAGCAAAGCCCACGAGCTCCATTTCCCTACGTGAACCATCGACCAGGCTCCGAGCTGTTCTGGATAGCTCCAAACGCTGAAAAGCGTACTGATATTTTCAGCCAGCCAGATAAAAAAGCCGATCAGAATAAAGGCCAATGATAGCGGCATTCGTCGTTCCCGATCGTAAGGCGTGAAAATGACGGTGGTACGTGCATAGAGCCCGACAGCCAATGCGGCAATGTACCAGCGATAGTCGCCGATGTAGTGGTGGGTGAAGAAATTGGCATAAATGAGTAGCGCGACCAGCGTTGCCAGCCAGTAGGGCGGGTGATGGCGAATTTTAAGATCGAATAACCGCCAGGACTGAATGATATAGCTACCGACAGAGGCGTACATGAATCCGGCAAACAGCGGCACACCCAGTACCTTGGTGTAGGCGAAATCAGGGTAAGACCAGGAACGAATACCTGATGAGGTTTTAAACACCTCAAGCGCAAAACCTACGAGGTGAAACAGCGTAACGGCTTTTAACTCATCCCAGGTTTCCAGCTTGCTGGCGATCATCCATCCCTGAATCACAATGGCAAATATCAACAGCAAATCATAGCGCGGGATAGCGAACCAGCCGGCTTTCGGCACGCTGAAAACAGCAAGAAAGAATAGGCCAACGAAGATACAAGCGCGGGCTTCTTTGACGCCGAAATAGAGAAATTCAATCAAAAAACGGGTTAACCCTGTTGGCGATGAAGGCGTGATCCCTTTTTCCAACTGCTGCTGAAAGTGTTGATCTAATAATCGTATTACAGTCATCCATAGACCCTGTTTATGGTTATTCTTGAGCCTGCTCGGTGTGGTTTTTTATGCGGAGATCAATAAAAAATGCCAGCGCTGAGGCTGGCATAGAAGATAACAGAATTAATCTGAATATATCCGTCATACTTCAAGCTGATTGTGCGTTGGCTTCCTTTACTCACCCCAGTCACTTACTTGAGTAAGCTCCTGGGGATTCGTGCAGTTGCCGCCTGCAAGCAACTCGAATTATTTAGGATACCGATTAGAGCTGTGTAGCCTGAATGGCGGTCAGGGCAACGGTGTAAACGATGTCGTCTACCAGTGCGCCACGAGACAGGTCGTTAACCGGTTTGCGCATGCCTTGCAGCATTGGCCCGATGGAGATCAGGTCGGCAGAACGCTGTACCGCTTTGTACGTGGTGTTACCGGTGTTCAGGTCAGGGAAGATGAACACGGTAGCTTTACCCGCAACTGGCGAGTTCGGCGCTTTGGACTGTGCAACGTCAGCCATGATAGCAGCGTCGTACTGCAACGGACCATCGATGACCAGATCAGGGCGTTTTTCCTGCGCCAGACGAGTCGCTTCACGCACTTTCTCAACATCGCTACCCGCGCCGGAGTTACCGGTAGAGTAAGAGATCATTGCAACGCGTGGGTCGATACCGAATGCGGTAGCGGAATCAGCAGACTGAATAGCGATTTCAGCCAATTGCTCTGCAGTTGGGTCTGGGTTGATGGCGCAGTCGCCGTAAACCAGAACCTGCTCAGGCAGCAGCATGAAGAACACAGAAGACACCAGCGAGCTGCCCGGTGCTGTTTTGATCAGCTGCAACGGTGGACGGATGGTGTTAGCGGTGGTATGAACGGCACCAGAAACCAGACCGTCAACTTCGCCCTGTTCCAGCATCAGCGTACCCAGAACCACGTTGTCTTCGAGCTGTTCGCGCGCAACCACTTCGGTCATGCCCTTGCTCTTACGCAGCTCAACCAGACGCGCAACATAGCGCTCACGCACGACAATCGGATCGACGATTTCGATGCCTTTGCCCAGTTCTACGCCCTGAGCGGCAGCAACACGTTGAATCTCTTCTGGGTTACCGATCAGCACACAGTGAGCAATACCGCGTTCAGCACATATAGACGCTGCTTTAACGGTACGTGGTTCATCACCTTCTGGCAGAACGATACGTTTGCCTGCTTTACGCGCCAGCTCAGTAAGCTGATAGCGGAACGCTGGCGGAGACAGACGACGTGAACGCTCAGATGCTGCGCTCAGTGAATCGATCCACTGGGTGTCGATGTGGCGTGCAACATATTCCTGCACTTTCTCAACACGTTGACGGTCATCAGCCGGTACTTCAAGGTTGAAGCTTTGCAGGCTGAGTGAGGTCTGCCAGGTGTTGGTGTCGACCATAAATACTGGCAGGCCAGTCTGGAAGGCACGTTCGCACAGCTTGGCAATGCTCGGATCCATTTCGTAGCCGCCAGTCAGCAGCAGGGCACCGATTTCCACGCCATTCATGGCAGCCAGACAAGCGGCAACCAGAACATCAGGACGGTCAGCGGAGGTCACCAGCAGTGAGCCAGGACGGAAATGCTCCAGCATATGAGGGATGCTGCGTGCGCAGAAGGTTACAGACTTAACGCGACGCGTCTGAATGTCACCTTCGTTGACGATACGAGCATTCAGGTGCTTCGCCATATCTATGGCGCGCGTAGCAATCAGGTCAAAGCTCCACGGGATGCAGCCCAGAACCGGCAGCGGGCTGTTAGCGAACAGCTGCTTCGGATCGATGTTGGCAACGCTGGCTTTGGTGGAGTCATCAAAGATTTCAGACAGGTCAGGGCGAGTACGGCCCTGGTCGTCTACTGGCGCATTCAGTTTGTTGATGATCACGCCAGTGATGTTTTTGTTTTTGCTGCCGCCGAAGCTGGAACGCGCCAGTTCGATACGGTCTTTCAGCTGTGCCGGGGAATCGTTACCCAGCGCCAGTACGAAGACGATTTCTGCGTTCAGCGTTTTGGCGATTTCATAGTTCAACGCGTTAGCAAACTGGTGCTTACGGGTAGGAACCAGACCTTCAACCAGAACAACTTCAGCGTCTTTGGTGTTTTCGTGGTAGCGCGCGATGATTTCTTCCATCAGCACGTCTTGCTGGTTGGAGCTCAGCAGGGCTTCAACGCGGCTCATCGCCAGCGGCTCGGCGGCGCTGATGGCGGAATTAGCACGAATAATGGTAGTCGTTTGATCTGGCGTATTGTCGCCACTGCGCGGCTGGGCAATAGGTTTGAACACGCTCAGGCGGACGCCTTTCTGTTCCATGGAGCGGATGACACCCAGGCTGACGCTTGTCAGACCAACGCTGGTGCCAGTTGGGATCAACATGATTATACGGGACACGGCCGAACCTCTTTACGGTTGCTCGTTAGTCAAAAACAACACCGTCAGCCTTGGCTGACGGTGTTGGGAGTTACGTGTTTTACGCAGTCAGACGGTAAGCGTCTTCGGCGATGACCAACTCTTCATTGGTCGGGATAACCAGCGCCGCGCGGGTGCCATCTTTAGCGATGTTGCCACCTTTACCGAAGCGTGCAGCCAGGTTGCGTTCGTGATCGACGTCGAAGCCCAGCAGACCCAGTTTTTTCAGTGACAGCTCACGAACCATTGCCGCGTTTTCACCGATACCACCAGTGAAGATCACCGCATCCAGACGACCTTCCATCAGTGCCGCGTAGGAACCAATGTACTTAGCCAGACGGTGGCAATAAACATCCATTGCACGTTTAGCGTCTGCTTTCGTCTCGTAGTTATCTTCAACGTAGCGGCAGTCGCTGGTCACTTCGGTCAGACCCAGCAGACCAGATTCTTTGGTCAGCATTTTGTTGATAGCATCAACACTCATGCCCATTGAGTCATGAAGGTGGAAAATGATCGCCGGATCGATATCGCCACTACGTGTACCCATCACCAGACCTTCCAGCGGCGTCAGACCCATCGAGGTGTCAACGCATTCGCCGTTACGGATTGCAGTAACGGAACCACCGTTGCCCAGATGGCAAGTGATGACGTTCAGCTCTTCTACTGGTTTGTTCAGCACTTTGGCGGCTTCACGAGAAACAAAGTAGTGGCTAGTACCGTGTGCGCCATAACGACGGATGTGGTTTTCTTTGTACAGTTTGTACGGCAGTGCATAAAGGTAGGATTCTTCCGGCATGGTCTGGTGGAACGCGGTGTCGAAAACAGCGACGTTTTTATCAGCCAGGTGTGGGAAAGATTTCAGTGCTTCGTCGATGCCGATCAGGTGCGCCGGGTTGTGCAGAGGTGCAAAAGGTACGGAATCTTTGATACCCTGAAGAACATCATCAGTGATGATCGCGGATTGGGTGAACTTCTCACCGCCGTGAACGATACGGTGACCAATAGCAACCAGTTGAGCTGACAGCTCCGGTTTCTGAGACAGAATGGTATTGACGATGAAGTTCAGCGCTTCGCTGTGAGCTGCACCGGCACCCAGTTCGGCGTCTTGTTTACCGCCGTCCATTTTCCATTTGATGCGGGCTTCAGGCAGGTTGAAACACTCGGCTAAACCAGACAGGTACTCTTCTCCGTTAATCGCATCGATGATAGCGAATTTCAGGGATGAACTACCGCAGTTAAGAACCAGTACTAACTTACTCGACATGGAAGTACCTACTTGTTATACATGGTTAAAAAAATGTCATACAGGGCATAGCGTATCGCATGCCGCCGCTGGCATTTATGATTAACATCATACCTTGGTGTGATACACCAGACACGATGATGAAATAGGGTCGATACTATCGATGTAGGTTATATCGGATAATCGATACACAATTAATCGATATAACTAATCTCTATAACAACGTGACATCGACCTGATGTAAACCGCAGCTTTTAAAGCGATGGATAACCGCGTTATGGCCGTTGGCTGCGCTTATGTCGCGAAGGGAATTATACTCCTTGCGTGTAGTCATACTACTTTAGGTATACAGCGGCCAAAAGGCCGATCTAGGATACCGATAGCGTAGGCTAAACACAAAATATATTTTAACCTTATCAACTTGAGTTGTTGATTTGTGCAAAAGTTTTATTTTTTATCTGTAAAGTTGAGGTGTGGCTATGGCGACGAAACCAGACAGTAGAATCAGTTGGCTACAGCTACTCCAACGTGGGCAGCATTACATGAAAACGTGGCCAGCAGAAAAGCGGCTGGCTCCGGTATTTCCTGAAAACCGTGTGGCGCGAGCGACGCGGTTCGGTATCCGCATCATGCCGCCGCTGGCGGTGTTTACCTTAACGTGGCAGATTGCGCTCGGTGGTCAGCTCGGTCCGGCCATCGCCACCGCACTGTTTGCCTGTAGCCTGCCGTTGCAGGGGCTCTGGTGGCTGGGTCGCCGTTCTGTGACGCCTTTACCGCCGACGCTGGTACAGTGGTTCCATGAAATTCGCCATAAACTATTAGAGTCAGGACAGGCATTAGCCCCCCTGGAAGAAGCGCCAACTTACCAAACGTTGGCGGATGTGCTGAAGCGCGCGTTTAACCAGCTTGATAAAACCTTCCTGGATGATTTGTGATCGGCGTCAGGCTGTGTGCGGGTTGATGGCTATTTTGTTCTTTCCCCTGTTTCAAATCAAAGAAGCGGTGGCTACCGCTACCGTGACACGATTCAGTATGCGATTCTGAGGCCAATACCTATTTAGCGATATTGGCTTACCCCAAAAAGGGTTCAGGAGAGCAACATGGAAATGACAAATGCCCAGAGATTGATCCTTTCAAATCAATATAAAATGATGACGATGCTCGATCCCGACAACGCCGAGCGCTATCGCCGGTTACAAACGATTATCGAGCGGGGTTATGGTTTGCAGATGCGCGAACTGGACCGTGAGTTTGGTGAGCTGACCGAAGAGGTTTGCCGCACCATTATTAACATCATGGAAATGCATCATGCCTTGCAGGTGTCGTGGACCAATCTGAAAGATAAGCAGGATTTGGATGAACGCCGCCTGACCTTTTTGGGCTTTGATGCCGCAACGGAAGCGCGCTACCTCGGCTTTGTACGCTTTATGGTACATGTCGAAGGTCGCTACCCCCATTTTGACGCGGGCACGCATGGGTTTAACGCTCAGACAAAAATGTGGGACAAATACAACAGAATGCTGGCTGTCTGGCAATCCTGCCCACGCCAGTATCACTTGAGTGCGGTTGAGATCGCACAGATCATCAACGCCTGATTAATGGAAAAAGGGGCTTTCTGTGGAGTGTAAAGGTTTTCTGTTCGACCTCGATGGTACGCTGGTTGATTCACTGCCTGCTGTAGAACGTGCGTGGATTAACTGGGCAAAGGATCACGATATTGAACCACAGGAAGTGCTGGATTTTATTCATGGCAAGCAGGCAATCACATCCCTGCGTCACTTTCTTCAAGGGCAAAGCGAAGAAACGATTCAACAAGAGTTTGATGCGCTGGAGAAAACTGAAGCGTCTGATACGCAGGGCATTGTTGCCATGCCAGGGGCGAAGGCGCTGTTGGAACGTTTGGATGCACTGGATATCCCCTGGGCGATTGTGACATCCGGTACGGTGCCGATTGCCAGCGCACGTCATCATCGTGGAGAACTGCCTGCTCCTCGTGCCTTTATTACCGCGGAGCAGGTTGCCAAAGGCAAACCTGCTCCTGATGCTTATCTCCTTGGCGCACAGCAGCTAGGGTTAAAACCGGAAGAGTGTGTCGTCGTGGAAGATGCGCCCGCGGGCGTACTCTCGGGTCTGGCGGCTGGCTGCAAGGTGATTGCGGTGAAGGCTCCTGCGGATACGCCGAAACTGGATCAGGTCGATCTGATTCTTGATTCGTTGGAGCAGATAGAAATAGAACAATTACCGAACGGCGCGAAGGTACTTCTGCGTCAGTAGGTCGTCTGTAACATAATGACAAAACTGTGACTAAATATGATCAGACCTCGCATCCGCGAGGTTTTTTTATGGCATGCTGAACCACCACCTCTCAATATGCATTTTTCTGTCAGGGGAACCGTTTTGAATAGCGAACTTCTCTGGGTTTTATCCCTGTTGCTGATCGCCATTGTGTTGTTTACCACCAATAAATTACGTATGGACGTCGTCGCGCTGTTGGTCATTATTGCGTTTGTACTGAGCGGTACACTGACGCTATCTGAAGCGTTGGTGGGGTTCAGCGATCCTAACGTGATATTGATTGCTGCCCTGTTTGTGATTGGTGAGGGGTTGGTTCGTACCGGCGTGGCTTATCAGGTCGGTGATTGGCTGGTTCGTGTGGCGGGCAGCAGTGAGATGAAGATGTTGATCTTACTGATGGTCACTGTTGCGCTGCTGGGGGCTTTCATGAGCTCCACTGGCGTTGTGGCAATTTTTATTCCCGTGGTGCTGAGTGTCTCTGCACGGATGAAAATTTCCCCCGGAAGGCTGATGATGCCGCTGAGTTTTGCCGGATTGATTAGCGGCATGATGACGCTGGTAGCAACGCCGCCGAATATGGTGGTGAGCAGTGAGCTGATGCGCGAAGGTGTCGCGGGCTTTGGGTTTTTCAGCGTAACGCCGATAGGGATAGTGGTCTTGCTGCTGGGCGTGGCGTATATGATGGTGGCGCGTTACTGGCTTGGCGATGCCGAGACGGCAACTGCAAAAGAGATGTGGAAGAGAAGAACGTTTCGCGATCTGATTCGTGATTACCGGCTGACGGGTAGGGCGCGTCGGTTGGCGATTCGCCCAGGATCGCCTTTTATCGGCCACCGTCTTGATGATTTACGCCTGCGTCAGCGCTTTGGGGCGAACGTGGTTGGGATTGAGCGCTGGCGTAAGTTTCGCCGTGTGATGATCAGCGTGGCGGGCAATACCGAACTTCGCCTGAATGATGTCTTACTGATCGACATGTCGGCGTCTGAGGTGGACTTACGCGAATTTTGCACTGCACAGCGGCTTGAACCGATGGTGCTGCGCGGTGAGTATTTCTCCGAGCAGGCGCGTGATGTCGGAATGGCGGAAGTCTCTTTGATTCCTGACTCTGAGCTGTTGGGTAAAACACTGTACGACGTCGGGTTTCGAAGCCGCTATGGCCTGAGCGTCGTAGGGATTCGCCGGGCAGGTGAAGCGATGGAAGGCATCCTCGCCGATGAACCGCTCCAGCTCGGTGATATTCTGCTGGTGATGGGTGACTGGCGCATGATTCGACAACTGCACACGCAGAAAAACGACTTCCTTTTACTTAATCTCCCTGCCGAAGTGGATGACGTTGCGCCCGCGGTGAGTCAGGCTCCACACGCGCTGTTTTGCTTGGCGCTGATGGTAGCGATGATGCTGACGGATGAAATACCGAATGCGGTCGCCGCATTGATCGCGTGTTTGCTGATGGGGAAATTCCGCTGCATCGACATGGAAAGTGCTTATCGAGCCATTCACTGGCCGAGTATTATTCTTATCGTCGGGATGATGCCGTTTGCGCTGGCGTTGCAGCAAACGGGGGGGGTCGCACTAATTGTTAAAGGGTTGATGGACGTTGCCGGGAACGCCGGGCCGCATGTGATGCTGGTGTGCTTGTTCGTACTGTGTGCCGTGATCGGCCTGTTTATTTCCAACACGGCAACGGCGGTGCTGATGGCACCCATTGCGATTGCCGCAGCGAAGCAGATGGGTGTGTCGCCTTATCCTTTTGCGATGATCATCGCCGTGGCGGCCTCTGCCGCATTTATGACACCCGTGTCGTCACCAGTGAATACGTTGGTACTGGGGCCAGGCGGTTATAAATTCGGGGACTTTGTACGCATTGGCGTCCCCTTTACCGTGCTGGTGATGTTGGTCAGCGTAGTGATGGTGCCGTGGCTGTATCCGTTCTGACGGTTTCCGCTGTTGTTCTCGTTGCTCGCGTATAACGGCAAACGTTATAGCGGCGAGTCCTGACTGATTTCGTCAAGCGACAGGCTAAAGCTGGGCACGAACACCGTCATGAAATAGTCCATTTCCGGGCTGTGGCGCAGCTGCAATGTTTTTTCCAGTCGTGCTTTGGCAAGCGTGAATTCCGCATTGCCTGCCGATAATTCTTCCAGACATTTCAGGTAGGCGCACAGGGCGTCTGCCTGTTTAACGATGAGGCGTTCTTCTTCGCTGGTGTAGTTATCATCCAGCAGCATGCGATAATCCTGCTGTAACTCTTCCGGCAACATCTCAATCAGTTTCTGTTGTGCAATCTTCTCTATCTTCTTGTACTCATGTGCGATCTGCGCGTTGTAGTACTTGATGGGCGTCGGCATGTCACCGGTCAGCACCTCGCTGGCATCATGATACATCGCCAATAGTGCAATGCGTTCTGCATTCAGGCTACCCTCGAATTTGCGGTTTTTGATTACCGCCAGCGCGTGAGCGACGAAGGCGACCTGAAGACTGTGCTCGGAGACGTTTTCCGTGCGCACGTTGCGCATGAGCGGCCAACGGCTGATGAGTTTTAGACGAGATAAGTGGGCGAAAAAGTGGCTCTGATTCATGGCGATCTCTCAGACAACAGCGCGGTGAAATAGCAATATCGTGGGCATCTATTGTGGGCACTTGCCAGAGATTATGCAAACGGAGGTGAGGTATTCGCCGAGCGGTGATTGCCCGGCGAGGATAGGCGCGATGACTGCTGGGCTATTGGTGATAGTGACCCAGAAAACGACCTAACTTGTGGATTGCCATGTCCAGTTCATCAATACGCGGCAGCGTGACAATGCGTACGTGGTCTGGGTAAGGCCAGTTAAACGCAGTTCCCTGAACCAGTAACACTTTCTCCTGCAACAGGAGATCCAGCACCAGTTTTTGGTCGTCGTGGATATTAAAGCGCTTAGCATCAATGCGTGGGAACATATACAGCGCGCCGCGTGGTTTTACGCACGACACGCCTGGGATCTGATTGATCAGTTCCCAGGAACGGTTGCGCTGCTCGTACAGGCGTCCACCGGGCTGAATAAATTCGCTGATGCTCTGATAGCCACCTAGCGCGGTTTGAATCGCATGCTGCATTGGCACGTTGGCACACAAACGCATGGAAGCCAGCATTTCCAGCCCTTCAATGTACCCTTTGGCGTGCTTTTTCGGGCCGTTCAGTACCATCCAGCCTTGACGGAAACCCGCTACGCGGTAGGTCTTGGAAAGTCCGTTGAACGTGACTGTCAGCAGATCCGGCGCGAGAGCGGCAATAGAATGATGTTGCGCGTCGTCATACAGAATTTTGTCGTAAATTTCGTCGGCGAAAATGATCAGGTTATGTTCGCGTGCAATCGCCACGATATCCAGCAGTAGCTCTTTGCTGTAGACCGCACCCGTTGGGTTGTTCGGGTTGATGATCACAATACCGCGAGTATTGGACGTGATCTTTTTACGGATATCATCCAGATCGGGGAACCAATCGGAGGATTCATCGCAGAGATAGTGAACGGCATTGCCGTTAGACAGGGAAACCGCTGCGGTCCAAAGTGGGTAATCCGGCGCAGGGACCAGCATTTCATCACCCGGATTAAGCAGCGCCTGCATGGATTGCACGATGAGTTCGGAAACACCGTTACCGATATAGACGTCTTCGACCGTCATATCGCGCATATCCCGCGCCTGATAGTGCTGAACGATGGCCTTACGGGCGGAATAGAGGCCTTTGGAATCACAGTAGCCCTGTGCCGTTGGCAGATTACGGATGACATCGACCAGAATTTCGTCCGGTGCCTCGAAGCCGAAAGGGGCTGGGTTGCCAATATTCAGTTTAAGGACTTTATTACCTTCTTCTTCAAGCCGCTTGGCTTCCTTTAAGACTGGGCCACGGATGTCATAGCATACGTTCTCCAGCTTCTTGGATTTTTCAATCGGAGACATAAATAGTACGAACCTTTTTGCAGAGAGCGCATATTCCCAGACGGAATAGCATAACCTGCTTAATGTACTCCTCCTGTAGTACCTTTTGAAGAATGATTATCGCTTTCGCTGCAAATGATTGCGCATCTGCACTATATGGTTGTGTACTCGTTGGATGGTGCGATATGGTAGGGGTGCGGACGACTGTTCATGCCGCACTTTTTTAGCGCCAAAATAGGGTGACAGGGAGATCTCGTTTATTTAAGTGTGGAGCGTATTTATTTCGCAAGGTGAAATAAAGGGAAGGTGCCGTTGTTATTGAATTAAGGATTAAGGCTGGTGAGCCATTTAATTACATGATGTCTTACCAATGGAAAGGCGATAGTGGTAACGAAATATAAGTATTTTTTTGCCCTTATCGTGCGTCTGCGATAGTGTCTTTAAATGTATCGGTCATTACCTGTACATGTAATAAAACACCAGGAATATTTTGTTAAAATTAAAATAGATAAGTGAAAAATCGTATGACCAGTGCAAATCGACCAGTACTTAATCTCGATCTTGATTTACTGAGGACGTTTGTTGCCGTTGCAGATTTAAATACGTTTGCAGCTGCGGCGGCCGCAGTTAATCGAACTCAATCGGCTGTCAGCCAGCAGATGCAGCGGCTGGAGCAACTCATCGGAAAGGAGCTTTTTGCTCGGCACGGGCGTAATAAGTTGCTGACTGAACATGGTATTCAGTTTCTGGGTTATGCCAGAAAAATATTACAATTCAATGATGAAGCCTGTATTTCATTAATGTACAGCGATATTCAGGGTACGCTGACCATTGGGGCGTCTGACGATACTGCAGACACTATCCTTCCTTATATTTTACACCGAGTGACATCTGTATTTCCTAAACTCTCCGTCAATGTCAGCGTAAAGCGTAGCGCTGAAATGATGGAGATGCTGAATGAGGGAAAAATAGATCTGGTCATTACCACAATGAACGGTGTGGTGTTTCCTCATGTGTTATTGCGTAGTTCTCCGACGCTATGGTACTGCGCCGCGGATTATCAGTTCCGAGCGCAAGAACCCGTGCCTCTGGTTGTTCTGGATGAACCGAGCCCTTTCCGTACGCTGGCTACGCAGCAGCTGACGGCTGCAGGGATCCCCTGGAGAATTGCTTATGTGGCTTCAACGCTGTCCGCGGTGCGGGCTGCGGTGAAGGCTGGCATGGGTATTACCGTACGTTCAGTAGAAATGATGAGCCCGGAACTGCGGGTATTGGGTGAGGAGGAAGGGTTGCCGAGATTGCCTGAAACACGTTATTTCCTCTGCCAGAACCCTAACCAGGAGAACGAACTGGCGACGGCAATTTTCAATGTGATTGAATCAGGGAAGCCCTCTCACATTACGCCTGTCAGCATGTTAGCAAACAGCGCGAATGGAAAACTGTCTTCCGATCCGTCACTGAAGGACGCGATCTAATCGTAATGGGTAGTTAAGTATCATTCGGGGAGGGTAGGGATGCACCCCGAATGATGATGATTTATGACTAACCTGTTAAACCCACATCGGCAGCGCCTTCTTGGCCTGATTTTTTCACGCCGATCCCACTTTGCGTTTTCCATTTCACATCAATAGGCTAGGCGTGGCGAGATTAATGATCTCTTTCATTTTATAAAACGCCGGTTCTTTTTTTTTAAAATAATGTTATGGAAAATAGCGTCAAACCTTGTCCAGCATCATCTTGATTTTTTTACTAACTAAATTGGTAAAAATGTGTGCTGGATCAAAAAATACCCCTAATAACCACATGGGGGAACAGGCATTTTCTGTGAAAATGGTATAGTGACGCGGTGAACTTGCTTCCTGTGTCGCTGCATATTGGTTAACTGACAAAAGTACTGACTCGATTTAGCTGCGGGTGAGAACACAAAATGTTAACAAAACAGCGTGCATGTAAAGTAATGTACTGTTATTTTTAGTAAGGTTGAAAAAAAGGTTACAAATTTAGGGGCTCAACCATACCAAGCAAGGCTTACCTGATACGTTTCCGTGCTTTTTTGTGGTTATTAATCCTTCCTTTTAATCGATGTGGCGCATTAACTGCCGATAATAGAGCAGAGATGTTACCCGCCACTTTTGATGAGTAAGCAAAGAGAATGTCAACAACTACTGAAATCCTCGCCCATCATTGGGCATTTGGGCTATTCCTTATCATTGCCGTAGGCCTTTGCGTCTTCATGCTGACCGGTGGATTCTTGCTGGGGGGAAGAGCAAAAGGCAGGGCCAAAAACGTACCTTATGAATCCGGTATCGACTCCGTAGGTTCAGCGCGGTTACGCCTGTCTGCTAAATTTTATCTTGTCGCTATGTTCTTCGTTATCTTCGACGTTGAAGCCCTCTATCTCTACGCTTGGGCTGTGTCTATCAAAGAAAGCGGCTGGATTGGCTTCATTGAAGCAACCATTTTCATTTTGGTGCTGTTGGCTGGTTTGATTTACCTGGTTCGCGTTGGGGCACTTGACTGGACCCCGGTACGTTCCAAGAGACAAGTCGTTAAATCAGATATCATCAACACTACCAACAATCATCCGCAGTAACAGCGAGGCATTTTAAGATGGACTATACGCTCACCCGCATAGAGCCGGACGGTGAGAATGACCGTTATCCCCTGCAACGTCAGGAGATCGTTTCCGACCCTCTGGAGCAACATGTTCACCGCAGTGTCTACATGGGCAAACTGGAACATGCATTACACGATACGGTGAACTGGGGTCGTCAGAACTCCCTGTGGCCGTATAACTTTGGCTTGTCCTGTTGCTACGTAGAAATGGTGACGTCATTTACTGCTGTTCATGACGTTGCGCGTTTTGGCGCTGAGGTTCTGCGTGCATCGCCACGTCAGGCCGACTTCATGGTGGTAGCGGGAACCTGCTTTACCAAGATGGCCCCTGTTATTCAGCGTCTGTATGAGCAAATGCTTGAGCCTAAATGGGTTATCTCCATGGGTGCATGTGCTAACTCCGGCGGTATGTACGATATTTATTCCGTCGTTCAGGGCGTAGATAAATTCCTGCCTGTTGATGTGTATATTCCGGGCTGCCCGCCGCGTCCTGAAGCCTACATGCAAGCGCTGTTGCTGCTGAAAGAATCCATCGGTAAAGAACGCCGCCCTCTGTCATGGGTGGTGGGTGAACAGGGCGTTTACCGCGCCAACATGCAATCTGAGCGTGAGCGCAAACGCGGCGAGCGAATCGCTGTGACCAACCTGCGTTCGCCTGATGAGATTTGACCTGTAGATGATAAACCCGGTGGCCGTGTAATACCCCGATAATAGTGTGCGGTCATTATCAGCTACAGAAATAGCACATTTAATGTGGTGACATATTTATGACAGATTTAACGACACACGATCTCGCTCAGCCAGGCTGGCAAACCCGCGATCATCTTAACGATCCGGTCGTTGGCGAACTGTGTAACCGTTTTGGACCAGATGCATTTACTGTACAGGCAACCCGCACAGGTATCCCTGTTGTGTGGGTCAAACGTGAGCAATTACTGGATGTTGTCGCATTCCTGAAAAAACAGCCGAAGCCTTATGTCATGCTGTTTGACCTGCACGGTATGGATGAGCGCCTGCGCACCCATCGTGAGGGTTTACCTGCCGCCGACTACTCCGTCTTTTATCACCTCATTTCCATCGAGCGTAACCGCGACATCATGCTGAAAGTCGCGTTGGCTGAAAATGATATGCATTTGCCGACCGTGACCAAGCTGTTCCCGAATGCCAACTGGTATGAGCGGGAAACTTGGGAGATGTTCGGTATGACCTTTGATGGTCACCCGCACCTGACGCGCATCATGATGCCGCAGACGTGGGAAGGGCATCCGTTGCGTAAAGATTATCCGGCGCGTGCGACCGAATTCGATCCTTTCGAGCTGACCAAGCAGAAAGAAGATCTGGAAATGGAATCGCTGACGTTCAAACCGGAAGAGTGGGGTATGAAGCGCGGTACTGAAAATGAGGACTTCATGTTCCTCAACCTCGGTCCGAACCACCCCTCTTCACACGGTGCATTCCGTATTATCCTGCAATTGGATGGCGAAGAAATCGTCGACTGCGTGCCTGATGTGGGTTACCACCATCGCGGTGCGGAGAAAATGGGCGAGCGCCAGTCTTGGCACAGCTACATTCCTTATACCGACCGTATTGAATACCTCGGCGGCTGCGTTAACGAAATGCCGTACGTACTGGCCGTGGAAAAACTGGCAGGCATTGAGGTGCCGGATCGCGTCAAGACGATTCGCGTAATGTTGTCTGAGCTGTTCCGTATTAATAGCCATCTGCTGTATATCAGTACCTATATTCAGGACGTCGGTGCGATGACACCGGTGTTCTTTGCGTTTACTGACCGCCAGAAAATTTACGATTTGGTTGAAGCGATTACCGGTTTCCGTATGCACCCAGCGTGGTTCCGTATTGGCGGTGTGGCGCACGATCTGCCACGCGGCTGGGAACGTCTGCTGCGTGAATTCCTTGACTGGATGCCGGCTCGTTTGGACACCTATGTCAAATCTGCATTGCAGAACACCATTCTGAAAGGCCGTACTCAGGGCGTTGCTGCCTACAATGCGAAAGAAGCATTGGAATGGGGCGTAACGGGTGCAGGTCTGCGTGCTACAGGTATCGGTTTTGACGTGCGTAAATGGCGTCCGTATTCCGGCTATGAAAACTTTGACTTTGAAGTGCCAGTAGGCGACGGCATCAGCGATTGCTATAGCCGCGTTATGCTGAAAGTTGAAGAGCTGCGTCAGAGCTTACGTATTCTGGATCAGTGCCTCAAGAACATGCCGGAAGGCCCGTTCAAAGCGGATCACCCGCTGACGACGCCGCCGCCAAAAGAGCGCACGTTGCAGCATATCGATACGCTGATTAACCACTTCCTTCAGGTTTCCTGGGGACCGGTTATGCCTGCCAATGAATCATTCCAGATGGTTGAGGCAACGAAGGGTATTAACAGCTATTACCTGACCAGTGACGGCGGCACGATGAGCTACCGTACCCGTATTCGCACGCCGAGCTATGCGCATCTGCAACAGATTCCTTCTGTAATTCGCGGATGTCTGGTATCCGACCTGATCGTTTACCTCGGCAGTATTGATTTCGTAATGTCAGATGTGGACCGCTAATTATGCATGATCACAACAATCACGATCATATTGACGCACTGGGACAACCTGCTGCCGATTCGCTGACAAAAGACAATGCTTTTGTATTGAGTGACGCCGAACGTGACGCCATTGAGCACGAAAAACATCACTACGAAGATGCACGCGCGGCGTCAATCGAAGCACTGAAAATTGTGCAAAAAGAACGTGGCTGGGTGCCGGATGGCGCTATCCACGCGATTGCCGATCTGCTGGGTATCCCCGCCAGTGACGTGGAAGGCGTGGCAACGTTCTACAGCCAGATTTATCGCCAGCCTGTTGGACGCCACATTATTCGCTATTGCGACAGCGTCGTGTGCCACATTAATGGCTATCAGGGCGTTCAGGCCGCGCTTGAGCGTAAGCTCAGCATCAAACCGGGACAGACAACGTTCGATGGACGTTTCACGCTGTTGCCGACCTGCTGCCTGGGGAACTGTGATAAGGGGCCGTCAATGATGATTGACGACGATACCCACAGCCATGTGACGCCGGAAGGAATTGAATCGTTATTGGAGCAGTATCAATGAGTAAAGACATTGTTCTGACTGCTGAGCAGCATCCTCTGACCTGGCGTTTACGTGCAGACAAACAGCCAGTATGGCTGGATGAATATCGCAGCAAAAACGGCTATGTCGCCGCGCAAAAAGCGTTAACCGGCATGGCGCAGGATGAAGTGGTCTCACTGGTTAAAGACGCTGGCCTGAAAGGGCGTGGCGGCGCGGGCTTTTCGACAGGCTTGAAGTGGAGCCTGATGCCGAAAGACGAAAGCATGAACATCCGCTACCTACTGTGTAACGCGGATGAAATGGAGCCTGGCACTTATAAAGACCGCCTGCTGATGGAGCAAGAGCCTCATCTGCTGGTTGAAGGTATGCTGATCAGCGCCTTTGCGCTGAAAGCCTACCGTGGCTACATCTTCCTGCGCGGTGAATACATCGAAGCGGCTGTTCACCTACGTCGGGCAATCGAAGAAGCGAAAGCGGCTGGCCTGTTGGGCAAAAATATTCTGGGTAGCGGGTTCGATTTCGAACTGTTCGTGCATACGGGCGCTGGGCGTTACATCTGCGGTGAAGAAACCGCATTGATTAACTCACTGGAAGGCCGTCGTGCCAACCCACGTTCCAAGCCGCCATTCCCGGCGTCTGCGGGTGTTTGGGGCAAACCGACCTGCGTCAACAACGTGGAAACGCTGTGTAACGTGCCAGCTATTATCGAGCACGGCGCAGCGTGGTATCAGGGGTTGTCTGCGGGTAAAAGTAAAGATGCAGGCACGAAACTGATGGGCTTCTCCGGCCGCGTCAAGAATCCGGGTCTGTGGGAGCTGCCGTTCGGTACGACTGCGCGTGAAATTCTGGAAGACTACGCGGGCGGTATGCGCGATGGTCTGAAGCTGAAAGCCTGGCAACCGGGTGGTGCAGGTACGGATTTCCTGACGGAAAGCCATCTCGATCTGCCGATGGATTTTGAGCACATTGCGAAAGCAGGTAGCCGTATGGGTACCGCGCTGGCGATGGCCGTCGATCACGAAATCAATATGGTCTCGCTGACGCGCAATCTCGAAGAATTCTTCTCCCGTGAATCCTGTGGCTGGTGTACGCCGTGCCGCGATGGTCTGCCGTGGAGCGTGAAGATTCTGCGTGCGCTGGAGAAGGGCGAAGGCCAGCCTGGCGATATCGAAACGCTGGAGCAGCTTTGCCGTTTCCTCGGGCCTGGCAACACCTTCTGTGCGCATGCGCCGGGTGCGGTCGAGCCGCTGCAAAGTGCCATCAAGTATTTCCGGGAAGAATTCGAAGCGGGTATCTCTAAACAGTATTTAGGCAACCTCAAGGCGATTGGCGGTATCCAGCCTAACCTGTTGAAAGAGCGCTGGTAAGCTATCGCTCAACACGTGCGAGATGCAGTGAATGTATCCGCAGGGTGGCGCAAATAAGCCACCCTCATAAACCCAATAGATTTCAAGGCGCAGGTAGCCAACGCATTTGCGACTTGAAAGATGAGGGTATACAGAATTTTTGATTAGCGCTCGTGGTAACACGGGCCATTATGGAAGCATGCTGACTATGGCTACTATTCATGTAGACGGCAAAGAGTATGAAGTAAACGGAGCAGACAACCTTCTGGAAGCTTGCCTGACTCTGGGACTTGATATTCCTTACTTTTGCTGGCACCCCGCGCTCGGGAGCGTCGGATCCTGCCGCCTCTGTGCGGTAAAACAGTACCAAAACGCGGAAGACACCCGCGGTCGTCTGGTGATGTCTTGTATGACACCAGCAACCGAAGGAACGTTCATCGCGATTGAAGATGAAGAAGCGAAACTATTCCGTAAGACGATAGTTGAGTTTCTGATGACCAACCACCCGCACGATTGTCCGGTGTGCGAGGAAGGCGGTAACTGTCATTTGCAGGATATGACGGTTATGACGGGGCAGAACTTCCGTCGCTATCGCTTTACCAAGCGTACCCACCGCAATCAGGATCTCGGGCCGTTCATTTCTCATGAGATGAACCGCTGTATCGCGTGCTATCGCTGCGTGCGTTACTACAAAGATTATGCGGATGGTAAAGATCTCGGCGTTTACGGTGCACATGACAACGTCTACTTCGGTCGTCCGGAAGATGGCACGCTGGAAAGCGAGTTCTCCGGTAACCTGGTTGAAGTGTGTCCGACCGGTGTCTTCACCGATAAAACGCACTCTGAGCGCTACAACCGTAAATGGGATATGCAGTTTGCACCGAGCGTCTGCCAACAGTGCAGCATCGGCTGTAATACCAGCCCCGGTGAACGCTACGGCGAACTGCGTCGTATCGAAAACCGTTTCAACGGTAGCGTAAACCACTATTTCCTGTGTGACCGCGGCCGTTTTGGTTACGGCTATGTCAACCAGAAAGATCGTCCGAATCAGCCGTTGCAACGTCGTGGTAATGACTGGATCGCGCTGAATGCCGATCAGGCATTGCAAGGTGCGGCGGATGTGCTGCGTCAGGCGAAGAAAACGATCGGTATCGGTTCACCGCGTGCCAGCGTTGAAAGCAACTTCGCCTTGCGTGAGCTGGTGGGTGCAGAAAACTTCTACACCGGTATCGCGCAGGAAGAACAAAATCGTCTGCAACTGATCCTGAAAGTGCTGCGCGAAAGCGGTGTGAGAACACCAGCGCTGCGTGAGATCGAAGGCTACGATGCGGTTCTGATTCTGGGTGAAGACTTGACGCAGACCGGTGCACGTATCGCACTGGCCGTTCGTCAGGCCGTTAAAGGCAAAGCCCGTGAAATGGCGGCAGCGCAGAAAGTGGCTGACTGGCAGATTGCGGCGATCATGAACATTGGTCAGCATGCCAAGCACCCGCTGTTTGTCACCAACGTCGACAACACCCGTCTGGACGACATCGCTGCATGGAACTACCGTGCGCCAGTTGCCGATCAGGCACGTCTTGGTTTCGCTATTGCACACGGTCTGGATAGCAGCGCACCGGCAGTTACCGATCTGGCTGCGGGCCTCGATCAGAAAGTCGATATCATCGTACAGGCGCTGGCCGGTGCGAAAAAACCACTCATCATCTCCGGCACCAATTCAGGTAGCGAGGAAGTGATCTCCGCTGCGGCAAACGTTGCCAAAGCGCTGAAGAATCGCGGTTCTGACGTCGGTATTACCTTTGTTGCACCTGCTGCTAACAGCATCGGGTTGTCAATCATGGGTGGCGGTTCGTTGGATGACGCGCTGGCGCAGTTGGAAAACGGCGACGCTGACAGTGTGGTGGTTCTGGAGAACGATCTCTACCGCCATGCCCCAATCGCTCGCGTTGACGCGGCGCTGGAAAAAGTTGAGAACCTGATTGTGGTTGACCATCAGCGTACTCGTATCATGGATAAGGCCAGCATCATTCTGTCTGCCGCCAGCTTTGCTGAAAGCGACGGTACGTTGGTGAATCAGGAAGGCCGCGCTCAGCGCTTCTTCCAGGTTTATGACCCAACGTACTACAACGACAAGATTGTGATGTTGGAAAGCTGGCGCTGGCTGCACTCGCTGTATATCACCTATAACAGCCGTCAGGTTGACTGGACGCAGTTGGATAACGTGATTGATGCCTGTGTTGCTGCTCTGCCGCAGTTGGCTGCAATCAAAGATGCCGCACCGGACGCGTCGTTCCGTATTCGTGGTCAGAAACTGTCGCGTTCACCGATTCGCTCCAGCGGTCGTACGGCGATGCGTGCCAATATCAGCGTGCATGAACCGCGTCAGCCCGTCGATAAAGACACCATGTTTGCCTTCTCAATGGAAGGGAACAACAGCCCGACAGCCAATCGTCAGCAGATTCCGTTTGCCTGGGCGCCAGGTTGGAACTCACCGCAAGCCTGGAACAAATTCCAGGACGAAGTGGGTGGACATTTGCGTCATGGCGATCCAGGTGTGCGTATGATCGAAGCTGGCGAAGGTTCACTGGCGTATTTCGACAACATTCCTGCGGCCTTCGTCCCACAAGCAGGTCAATGGCGCGTTGCGCCGTATTATCACCTGTTTGGCAGTGATGAAATGTCACAGCGTTCTGATGTGATTCAGCAGCGTATGCCTGAGCCTTATGTGATGGTGAACCCGGCTGATGCGGCAACGCTGGGCGTGAACGCTGGTACGTTGCTGGAGTTGACATGTGCAGGACAAACGCTACGTCTGCCACTGCGCTTAAGTGCGGCATTGAGTCAGGGACAGGTTGGTTTACCGCTGGGCTTACCGGGCATTGCGCCGGTGCTGGCGGGTGCAACCGTTGAAAATCTGCGGGAGGCCGCACAATGAGTTGGTTAACACCGGAATTAATCGAGATTCTGATCTCCGTCGGAAAAGCGATCGTGATTCTGCTGGTTGTGGTGACCTGTGGCGCATTCATGAGTATGGGTGAACGTCGACTGCTCGGCCTCTTCCAGGGACGTTATGGACCGAACCGGGTAGGTTGGGGCGGTTCATTGCAGCTTGTCGCTGACATGATCAAAATGTTCTTCAAAGAAGACTGGGTGCCGAATTTCACCGATAAGGTGATCTTCACACTGGCACCGATGATCGCGTTTACGTCAATGCTGATTGCCTTTGCGATTGTGCCGATCACGCCAACCTGGGGTGTCGCCGATCTGAACATCGGTATCCTGTTCTTCCTGATGATGGCGGGTTTGGCCGTTTACGCCGTGCTGTTTGCCGGTTGGGCGAGTAACAACAAATACTCGCTGCTGGGTGCGGTACGTGCTTCTGCTCAGACCGTAAGCTACGAAGTGTTCATCGGCCTGTCGCTGATGGGGGTTGTCGCGCAAGCGGGCTCGTTCAACATGCGCGACATCGTCGATTCTCAAGAACACCTGTGGAACGTTATTCCGCAGTTCTTCGGCTTTATTACGTTTGCCATCGCAGGCGTGGCGGTGTGTCACCGTCACCCGTTTGACCAGCCTGAAGCTGAACAGGAACTGGCAGATGGTTACCACATTGAATACTCCGGTATGAAATTCGGTCTGTTCTTTGTGGGGGAATATATCGGGATCGTGACTGTTTCCGCGCTGATGGTGACCTTATTCTTCGGTGGCTGGCATGGTCCAATCCTGCCTCCGTTTGTCTGGTTTGCGCTGAAAACAGGCTTTTTCATGATGATGTTCATCCTGATTCGTGCTTCGTTACCCCGTCCGCGTTATGACCAGGTGATGTCTTTCGGTTGGAAAGTCTGTCTGCCGATAACGCTTTTGAATCTGCTGGCGACAGCGGCCGTCATTTTGTACAACGCTTAAGAAGGGGTGAATAAACCATGACATTGAAAGAGTTAGTGGTTGGTTTCGGCACCCAGATACGCAGTATCTGTATGGTGGGATCGAATGCTTTTAAGAAGCGCGAAACCAGAATGTATCCAGAAGAGCCTGTGAATCCACCGCCGCGCTACCGTGGTCGTATCGTGCTGACGCGCGATCCAGATGGTGAAGAGCGTTGCGTTGCCTGCAACCTGTGTGCGGTGGCCTGTCCGGTCGGCTGTATCTCATTGCAGAAAGCGGAAACCAAAGATGGTCGCTGGTATCCAGAGTTCTTCCGCGTCAACTTCTCGCGCTGCATTTTCTGTGGCTTCTGTGAAGAAGCCTGCCCGACAACCGCGATCCAGCTGACGCCGGATTTCGAGATGGGCGACTACAAACGTCAGGATCTGGTGTACGAGAAAGAAGATCTGCTGATATCGGGGCCGGGTAAATATCCGGAATATAATTTCTACCGGATGGCTGGTATGGCAATCGATGGGAAAGACAAAGGCGAAGCTGAAAACGAAGCCAAACCCATTGATGTCAAAGGCCTGTTGCCCTAAGGAGCTAGCATGGAATTCGCTTTTTATACCACAGGCTTGATTGCGATACTGGCGACACTGCGCGTCATTACGCATACCAATCCTGTGCATGCATTGTTGTATATGGTCACCTCGCTCATGGCGATTGCGGGCGTATTTTTCTCGCTGGGGGCTAATTTTGCCGGCGCGCTGAGCATCATCGTGTATGCGGGTGCCATCATGGTGCTGTTTGTGTTCGTGGTCATGATGCTCAACCTCGGTAATTCCGTAGAAGAACAAGAGCGGAATTGGCTGAAACCCAGCGTCTGGATCGGTCCTAGCATTCTTTCACTGGCGTTACTGGTGATTGTCGTCAATGCCATTCTTAGCCTGAAAGATCAGGGCATCACGGGTACGCCTGTTGAGGCGAAAGCCGTGGGTATCAGCCTGTTTGGGCCTTATGTTCTGGCCGTTGAATTGGCATCAATGCTGCTGCTGGCGGGATTGGTTGTCGCTTTCCACATTGGTCGTGAAGATAAACGTGGTGACGTTGTCAATAAAGAAGGCGCGAACCAGGACGTTGAGAAGAAAATAACGGGGGAACGCGCATGATTCCGTTACAACATGGGTTAATTTTAGCCGCTATCCTGTTTGTTCTGGGACTGACTGGTCTGTTGATTCGTCGTAACCTGCTGTTTATGTTGATCAGTCTTGAAATTATGATCAACGCTGCCGCGCTGGCCTTTGTCGTCGCAGGCAGTTACTGGCAGCAGCCGGATGGTCAGGTGATGTACATTCTGGCGATTACGCTGGCAGCGGCTGAGGCCAGTATTGGTCTGGCTCTGTTACTGCAAATGTATCGTCGTCGTCAGACCCTGAATATTGATACAGTCAGTGAGATGCGCGGATGAACTTACTCTATTTAACAATACTCTTCCCGCTGCTCGGCTTTCTGTTGCTGGCATTTTCCCGCGGTCGCTGGTCTGAAAATACGTCCGCGACCGTCGGTGTTGGCTCGATTGGTCTGGCAGCGTTGGTTACCGCTTGGGTTGTGGCTGATTTCATGGGTCAACAGCACGGCGGCGTGACCTTCTTTAATCAACATCTGTGGACATGGATGGCCGTCGGCAACTTCGACATCAGCGTCACGCTGACGCTTGATGGCCTTTCGGTGACGATGCTGTCCGTTGTAACGGGTGTCGGCTTCTTTATCCACCTGTTTGCCTCCTGGTACATGCGTGGGGAAGAGGGATATTCCCGCTTCTTCGCCTACACCAACCTGTTCATCGCGAGTATGGTCGTTCTGGTACTGGCAGATAACCTGTTGTTGATGTACCTCGGTTGGGAAGGGGTAGGGCTGTGCAGTTACCTGCTGATTGGTTTCTACTACACCAATCCGAAGAACGGCGCGGCGGCGATGAAAGCTTTCATCGTTACGCGTGTGGGTGACGTCTTCCTCGCCTTTGCGCTGTTCATCCTTTACAAAGAGCTGGGTACGCTTAACTTCCGCGAGCTGATGGTGTTGGCACCGCAGAAACTGGCTGAAGGCTCACCGGAAATCACCTGGGCTACGCTGATGTTGCTGGGTGGTGCGGTCGGTAAATCGGCACAGCTGCCGCTGCAAACCTGGCTGGCAGATGCAATGGCTGGTCCGACACCAGTATCTGCACTGATCCATGCCGCCACGATGGTTACCGCGGGTGTTTACCTGATTGCGCGTACCAACGGCCTGTTCCTGATGGCCCCGGATGTTCTGCATCTGGTAGGGATTGTGGGTGCAGTCACGCTGGTGCTGGCGGGTTTTGCCGCTCTGGTACAAACCGACATCAAGCGCGTCTTGGCCTACTCCACCATGAGCCAGATTGGTTACATGTTTCTGGCGCTGGGAGTCCAGGCATGGGATGCCGCGATTTTCCACCTGATGACGCACGCGTTCTTTAAAGCGCTGCTGTTCCTCTCTTCTGGTTCGGTGATTCTGGCCTGCCACCACGAGCAGAACATCTTCAAGATGGGCGGCCTGCGTAAAACGATTCCGCTGGTTTATGTCTGCTTCCTGGTCGGGGGCGCGGCGCTGGCTGCACTGCCGCTGGTTACCGCAGGCTTCTTCAGTAAAGACGAGATTCTGGCTGGCGCATGGGCAAATGGTCACGTCAATCTGATGGTGGCTGGCTTGGCCGGTGCTTTCATGACCTCGCTGTATACGTTCCGTATGATTTTCATCGTGTTCCACGGTGAAGAGAAAACCAAAGCGCATGCAGGAAAAGGCATTTCTCACCACTTACCGCTGGTTGTGCTGATGATTCTGTCCACCTTTATTGGTGCGATGATTGTTCCGCCGTTGCACGGTGTATTGCCGGCGACGACTGAGCTTGAACACGGTCAGTTGATGACGCTGGAAATTACCTCTGGCGTGGTGGCGATTGCCGGTATTCTGCTTGCCGCTGTGCTGTGGCTGGGTAAACGTCAGGCGGTGAATAGCATCGCGAAGAGTGCTCCAGGTCGTTTCTTCTCGACCTGGTGGTTCCACGCGTGGGGCTTCGACTGGTTGTACGACCATGTCTTTGTTAAACCGTATCTGGCTATCGCGAAGCTGTTGCAGCGTGATCCGTTAAATGCATTGATGACGCTTCCGGCTACAATTACCCGTTGGGGTAACCGTGGGCTGGCGCTCAGTGCGAATGGTCAATTGCGCTGGTACGTTGCTTCAATGGGCTTTGGTGCCGTGCTGGTGCTGGCCTTGTTACTGCTGGTCTAAGGCAGTATCCGGTAACGTATAAAAGGTAGGGCATTCCGCTGATAGGGATGCCCGCCACGGCAAGTTTTCAGATTTCTTTAATTTAGGGACACAAAACGCCATGCTACTACCTTGGCTAATTCTTCTCCCCTTTATCGGCGGTCTGCTGTGCTGGCAGTTAGAGCGTTTTGGTACGAAAGTACCGCGCTGGATAGCGTTGATTGCAATGGGGCTGACACTCGCACTGTCTCTGCAACTGTGGTTGCAAGGCGGTTATTCGCTGACCGCACCAACAGGCGTACCACAATGGCAATCTGAGTTTTATGTGCCATGGATCCCGCGCTTCGGCATCGGCATCCATCTTGCGCTGGACGGCCTGTCACTGCTGATGGTGGTGCTGACTGGGTTGCTGGGCGTGTTGGCAATCCTCTGTTCCTGGAATGAAATTCAGCGCTATCAGGGCTTCTTCCACCTGAACCTGCTGTGGATTCTGGGCGGCGTTATCGGCGTGTTCCTTGCCATCGACATGTTCCTGTTCTTCTTTTTCTGGGAAATGATGCTGGTACCAATGTACTTCCTGATTGCGCTGTGGGGGCATAAAGGCTCCGACGGTAAAACCAGAATTACGGCGGCAACCAAGTTCTTCATCTATACCCAGTCAAGCGGACTGATCATGTTGATCGCGATTCTGGCGCTGGTCTTTGTGCATCACAATGCCACTGGCGTTTGGACGTTCAACTATGAAGACCTGCTGAAGACGCCGATGTCATACGGTGTTGAATATCTGCTGATGCTGGGTTTCTTCATCGCGTTTGCGGTAAAAATGCCTGTCGTGCCGTTGCACGGCTGGCTGCCGGATGCACACAGCCAGGCGCCAACGGCGGGTTCTGTTGACCTTGCAGGGATCCTGTTGAAAACAGCGGCATATGGCCTGCTGCGTTTCAGTCTGCCGCTGTTCCCGAATGCCTCCCATGCCTTTGCACCGATTGCCATGTGGCTGGGTGTGATTGGTATCTTCTACGGTGCCTGGTTGGCGTTCAAACAGACGGATATCAAACGCCTGATTGCTTACACCTCTGTGTCCCACATGGGCTTCGTGATGATTGCCATCTATTCCGGTAATCAACTGGCTTATCAGGGCGCGGTAATTCAGATGATTGCGCACGGCTTGTCCGCTGCGGGTCTGTTCATTCTGTGTGGTCAACTGTACGAACGTCTGCATACCCGTGACATGCGTGAAATGGGTGGCCTGTGGTCGCGCTTGAAGTTCCTGCCTGCGCTGTCTCTGTTCTTTGCTGTGGCAACCTTGGGGATGCCGGGCACAGGTAACTTTGTCGGCGAATTCATGATTCTGTTCGGCAGCTATCAGGTTGTGCCAGTGATTACGGTGATCTCAACCTTCGGTCTGGTATTCGCGTCAGTCTACTCACTGATCATGATTCAGCGTGCTTATTACGGTACGCCTAAATCTGATGAACCATTGAAGAGTATGTCGCTCCGCGAATTGTCTATCGTGATGCTGCTGGTGGTATTACTGGTGTTGTTAGGGGTTTACCCGCAACCGATTCTGGATACCTCCAGTGCCGCGATGTCAAATATCCAGCAGTGGTTTATGTCGTCTGCTCCAGATTCAATTATTTCAACAACAAGGCCGTAATTCGCCATGACAATAACTCTTCAACAACTAATTGCGCTATCGCCGCTGTTGATCGTCGGATTGACGGTAGTGGTTGTGATGCTGTGCATTGCGTGGCGACGCAACCATTTTGTCAACGCAACCATGACGGTTATCGGCCTGAATATTGCGTTGCTGTCACTGTACTTTGTTGGTCAGGTTGGCCCAACGGACGTGACGCCGCTGCTGCGTGTTGATGGCTTCTCGATGTTCTATACCGGACTGGTTCTGCTTGCCAGTCTGGCTACCAGCACGTTTGCCTATCCGTGGCTGCAAGGCTACCCAGACAATCGTGATGAGTTCTACCTGCTGGTTCTCATTGCCGCGTTGGGTGGGATTCTGCTGTCGAGCGCCAACCATCTGGCTTCGCTGTTCATCGGGATTGAACTGCTTTCTCTCCCGCTGTTTGGTCTGGTCGGCTATGCCTTCCGCCTGAAACGTTCGCTGGAAGCCAGTATTAAATACATGCTGCTGTCTGCGGCTGCGTCTTCCTTCCTGCTGTTTGGTATGGCGCTGATTTATGCTGAATCAGGCGATATGAGCTTTGCCAGCCTTGGTAAGAGCCTGAGCGATCACCAAATCCATGAGCCGCTGTTGCTGGCAGGTCTGGGGATGATGATTGTCGGTCTTGGCTTCAAGCTGTCTCTGGTTCCGTTCCAGCTGTGGACGCCTGATGTGTATCAGGGTGCACCTGCGCCTGTGTCTACGTTTCTGGCGACGGCCGGTAAAATTGCCGTTTTCGGCGCAGTCATGCGTTTGTTCCTGTACGCGCCAATGGCTGACAGCGAGTCCGTCAGAATCGTGCTGGGTGTCATCGCGTTTGCGTCGATCCTGTTCGGTAACGTGATGGCGGTATCGCAAACCAACATCAAACGTCTGCTCGGTTACTCTTCCATCGCGCACTTGGGCTATTTGCTGGTTGCCCTGATCGCGGTTCAGAGCCATCAACTGGCGCTGGAAACCGTCGGTGTTTATCTGGTGGGTTACCTGTTCAGCAGCCTGGGCGCGTTCGGTGTGGTTAGCCTGATGTCTAGCCCGTACCGTGGCCCGGATGCCGATTCACTGTTCTCTTACCGTGGTTTGTTCTGGCATAAACCGATCCTGTCTGCGGTGATGACTGTGATGATGCTGTCGCTGGCGGGCATCCCGATGACGCTGGGCTTCTTCGGCAAATTCTATGTGCTGGCGGTCGGTGTTAATGCTGAACTGTGGTGGCTGACTGGTGCGGTCGTGCTGGGTAGTGCCATTGGTCTGTACTACTATCTGCGCGTGATGGTGAGTTTGTTCCTGAATGCGCCGCAGGTGTTGCAGCGTGATACGCCAAACAACTGGGCTTTAACTGCGGGTGGTGTGGTCGTGCTGATCTCCTCCATCGCCGTACTGTTCTTTGGTTTGTATCCGCAGCCGCTTATCTCTCTGGTGCAATTGGCGCAGCCAATGATGTAACCACTGACGAGAGTCTGCTTGAGTAATGAAACGCCGTTGATGAGAATCAACGGCGTTTTTTATGGCGAGCTTCCTGCTCGCCACCCTTCGGGCCGTCGCAAGCGACGTTGAAAAACTCTGCCAGCGTTTTTTTATGGAAGCAAAATACGTTTTAGGAATGATCTGGTCTGTTGCAGCCGTAGAAGTCGCACAAACTTGTCTATAGTTAAGAAGGCAACGATTTATAACTAATGACTTTTCATAACAGAAGGGAGCACTTTATGGCAGCGACAAAAAAACAGCCTGAAGATATTCGTGTCGATGATGATTTAAAACTTCTGTCTGAAACGCTGGACGAGGTATTGCGCTATACAGGCGATCAGGCAGACCAAGCCTATCTTGATTTGAAGAAGGGCGCGGAAAAAGCGCTGCTGGAAGTCAAAGCCCGCATTGGTGTGACTGACAGTTATTATGCGCGCGCCAAGCAGGTGGCCGACAAAGCCGATGTTTATGTGCATGACAAACCCTGGCACGGTATCGGTATTGGTGCCACAGTCGGTCTGGTGTTGGGATTGCTGCTGGCTAAGCGCTAGTTCCTTCTACACTGGACTGAGTCAAAATCGCTCTATCGCTCAGTAACGATGAGCAGGATAGGGCGGATTTCCGAGTAAATCATGTCATCCGAATGGATTGTGTGAAACACCTGACAATGTAGCGGGGTTACCCGCTACATCTCACGATATCCTCTAGCCCTGAATCTTATCCTCTTTCTCTGGCATTCCTTGTACCCAATAGATAGCTTCAAACGGGCGTAGCGCCAGTATGGCGGGCTGAGGCTGTGCATCAGAGTAATTACTGAATAACAGTCTCCAGCGGCGGTCATGGGTATCAATCGGAGGCTGCCAGCGCTGAGTCTGTTTGCTGAGATTTGCCAGAACCAAAAGCCGCTGTCCCTCCCAGAGACGCTGATAGCACCAGACGTTAGGGTGATCGGGTAACAAATCCTGATAGTCTCCATACGTCAGCAGCGGAAGCGCTTTACGCATAGCAATAAGCTGCTGGTAGGTATAGAAAACGGAGTCTTTATCCGCCAGCGCCTGTGCCGCGTTGATGTGGTCGACATTCTGGCATGGGGTTATCCAGGGCGCGCCGGTCGTAAACCCAGCATGATGGCTGTCATCCCACTGCATCGGCGTGCGGCCGTTATCGCGTGATTTGCGGGCGAGGATTGCTAAGATCTGTTCGTCCGGCTGACCCCGTTCGCGCTGTTCAGCACACTGATTCAGGCTTTCAATATCGCGGTATTGCGCAATCTGCGTATAGCCGGGATTGGTCATGCCCAGTTCTTCACCCTGATAGATATAGGGCGTGCCCTGCATACCGTGAAGCACCATCGCCAGCATCTTGGCGGATTGCACACGGAATTCGCCTTCGTCACCAAAGCGCGATACGATGCGTGGCTGATCGTGATTACACCAGAACAGCGCATTCCAGGCATGGTTATGCATCCCCTGCTGCCAGTGATTAAATATCTGCTTGAGCTGGATAAAATCAGGTGCCGCCAGCGTCCATTTCTCCCCATTTGGATAATCGACTTTCAGATGATGGAAATTGAACGTCATGGAGAGTTCATTGCCGTCCAGCGCGGCGTAGCGGCGGCAGTGCTCCAGCGAGGTTGATGACATCTCACCGACGGTCATCAAGCCACGGGGTTGAAAAACATCCCGGCTGAACTCCTGTAGGTAATCATGAATCAGGGGGCCATCGGTATAGAAACGGCGTCCATCGCCCTGAGCATCAGACGGGAAATCCTGCTGCTTGGAAACCAGATTGATGACATCCAGCCGCAGTCCGTCCACACCTTTATCCGCCCAAAATGCACAGACCTGCTTTAATTCATCCCGTACGCGCGGATGTTCCCAATTCAGGTCGGCCTGTTCAGTGGCGAAAAGATGCAGATAGTACTGTTTGCTTTCTTCGTGCCACTGCCAGGCCGAGCCGCCAAATTTTGAACGCCAATTATTAGGTAGCGCTCCGTCATTACCATCACGCCAGATATAAAAATGACGGTACGGACTACGGCGATCCTGTGCGTTCTGGAACCAGTGGTGTTGCGTAGAGGTGTGGTTGAACACCATGTCCATCACGACACGGATACGGCGCTGATGCGCTTCCGCGATCAACGTTTCCATATCGGCCATCGTGCCATAGGCTGGGTCGATGGCGCAGTAGTCGGCGACGTCATAGCCGTTGTCAACCTGAGGAGAGAGGTAAACCGGTGTTAGCCAGATCGCATCGACGCCCAGCTGTTGCAGGTAATCGAGCCGGGCGGTGATGCCAGCGATGTCGCCAATGCCATTGCCGGTACTGTCCTGAAAGCTCTTCGGGTAGATTTGATAAATTACGCCGTTTTGCCACCAGGGAAGCGAGGCGTTCATGGTCATGAGGTCGCTCCTTTATTACAGTGGGCCGTGCAAGCACAGCCTGAGTTGAGACAATAATTATATGCCACCGCTATGTAGGATCGAGTGTGCCATTGCGGGTTTTGCGTTTATAGACCAGCGATGTCAATACAATCGGAATGACGGTGGCAACCAGCGTGGCAAGGGCGAAGATTCCCCAAAACTGTGGCTTGATGGAGAGAATACCCGGTAGCCCACCTACGCCGATGCCATTTGCCGTTACGCCGTACAGCCCGCAGATGAGTGCAGCCGCAGCGGAGCCGATCATGGCGCACAGCATCGGAAAGCGGTATTTCAGGTTGATACCGTACATGGCGGGTTCGGTCACGCCAAGAAAGGCGGAAATCGCCGCAGGGACAGAAATTTCGCGTTCGTTGGTTTTCCGGCTGACGAGAATCACCCCGACGACGGCAGCCGCCTGTGCAATGTTGGACAGTGCGATGAGCGGCCAGACGGGGGTGCCGCCCATGCTTTGAATCATCTGCATATCAATCGCTAACGTTGTTTGGTGCACGCCCGTGATGACCAGCGGCGCATACAGGAACCCAAACAGTGCGGCGCCAATGGGAGCGAAGCTGCCTGTCATTACCGCCTTAACGGCCCAGGCGACGCCATCGCCAATCATACGACCAAAGGGACCAATCAACGTGTGTGCCAGGAAAACGGCCAGAATGAGCGAGGTTACGGGCACGACCACCAGATAGAGGTAATCCGGCACGATTTTTTTCAGCCGCGTTTCGATCAGGGCCAGCGCCATCCCGGCCAAGACGGACGGAATGACCTGTGCCTGATAGCCTATCTTCTCGATCGTGAACCAGCCGAAATTCCACACTTCAGGCGTTTGTTGGCCGATAAGATAGGCGTTCATTAACTGTGGCGATACCAGCGTGATACCGAGCACGATGCCGAGGATGGGCGTGCCGCCCATTTTGCGTACGGTTGACCAGCAGACCGCAACGGGAAGATAGAAGAAGATAGCTTCGCCCAGCAGCCAGAGGAAATCGTAGATGGTTTGCCAGGTCGGGTAGAGCTGTACCAGCGTTTGCCCGTCGCGCATCGGAATATCGCCAATTACGTTACGTGCGCCGAGGATCAAGCCCCCGCTGATGAGTGCGGGAAGCAGCGGAAAAAAGATCTCTGCAAAATGTGAAATGCTGCGTTCAAACCAACTCATGTTCTGGCGAGCGGCGACTTTGGCTTCTTCTTTATTAATCTCGCCTTTTCCCGTGGTGGCGAGCAGCGCTTTGTAATACTCATCCACGTTGGTGCCGATCACGACCTGAAATTGTCCGGCGTTGGTAAAACACCCTTTAACAATACGCAGCTCTTCAATGTTCTTGGGATGGGCTTTGGATGAGTCGTGCAAGACGAAGCGGAGACGAGTAATGCAGTGCGTGACCGCCGCGATGTTCTCACGCCCGCCGACCAGTTCGATCAGACGGTCAATATCCTGTTGCTTAACTTTACTCATAGTCATGTCCTTTTTATCTTTTTGCGCAGACGTCGGGGACGCGAAGCAAGTACAGCCAGAGAAAAGCATAGTCTGTTAACGGTGGTTTTGCCGTGAAAGGAAAACGCATTGAGCTGTTTTTAAAAGAGAATGTTCAGGCATGCGGTGTGCTGCACAAATCGGCGACGTGTGGGTAGACAAAAAGGAAAGGGGATGAACAGGATGTGAGAGAGGATGAGAAAACAAAAGCCGCCTGTAGGAGGCGGCTTCAGAGATTGTTCATATCACAATCAGAACGGGCTGATGATTGACCCAATACGTTCACAGTAACTGACATAAACATCTCCCATTCTTTTAAAGAATTTGCTGATTTTGCGCATCGTTTTCATTATCAGGCTCCTCTAATGGGTTAATTAAGTGTGATGTTCATCACGTTTTTAATGGTAGCGAAGATGAAATTGAATTTCAACATTTTTGTGATGTTAGTCACAAAAATATAACGATATGGCAAAGGTCATGCATCGTGAAGAGAAAGAATCTGATGCGCAGCCGGGAGGTCAGCGCATCAGGCGATGGAAGGTATACGGGGTAATATCAGGCAGGATAGCGATAAATATTGTGATCGAACCACTGCTCGCCAATCTGCTCGGCGTCTTTCTCCGTGTGGTGAAAGCGGAAGCCAAGTCGTTGAGCGACAGTGTTGCTACGCGTGTTGGCGGTTGAGGCTCTGATGACGCAGCGCTCAACGAGGCTCGCATCGGTATAGGCTGTTATCAGCGTGCTGACGGCCTGAGAAACGATGCCTTTGCCTTCAAATGCTTCGGCGATCCAATAGCCGATGACGCCTTCTTTATCCTGAATCGTGTTGAAGGAGACGATGCCAGCCAGCGCGTCGTCCCAGCGGATAACGTACACAGCGGCCGTTTTATCGAAGAATGTCTTTCTGTTGGCGCGAATGGTTTCACGCGTGTCATCGACGGTCTTAACAGAATCCGGCCAGGGTAAAGTACGCCGCAGACGCGCTTTTTCCTGCTGAATCAGGGTAAAGAGCGCATCGGCATCGCTTTCTTCCTGAATCGTTAGGCACAGATGGGGCTGATGACGCAATGCATACAGTGCATCTGTAAATGACGTATCGGCAAATGGCGTTGCCATAAAATCCCTCCTTATCCCTGCAACGTACCGTCAACGATCGTGACGCTGTGTCCGCCGATCCACGGCTCATCGTTCAGGTAAGTGACGGTAATCTGGCCATCGCGCTGTAGCATAGTGCCCTGTCGCGCAAGGTAGCTAAGTGGTGCGGTGACGTTATTCGTCGAGTGCTGCTGGCGAAGCAGTGCAGCCAGACAGGCATTGGCGCTGCCGGTAACCGGATCTTCCTTGATATGACCGCGTTCGATGTAGAACGCGCGAACTTCATAATCGGCAGGCGTTGCGCCATCGTGCGGGCCATAGACAGCGATGCCGTTGGTCTGGCTGAGATTTTGTACGGCTGAGAGTGCTTCTGCATCCGGTGTCATGTTCAGGCAGGTGTTAGCGCTGTCTACGCGAATCACGAGCCAGCGAATGCCCATGTGTACCGCGGTGGGCGGGTAGCGGGTATCGATAGCGGCACGATCAAAACCAGTAATGCCCAGCGTTTTTTCCAGCAGTGGCAGGTGTTCATCGTCAAATGGAACGATGGTGGCCTGAGGTGCGTGAAAAGCGAGGCTCGCATCCTCACCGATGTTGATTGGCACGAGACCAATGCCGCATTGTTGTACCAACTGGCCCGGAGATTTAGGACGCAATCCTTCTTCCAGCAGGGCATGTGCGGTGCCTAGCGTAGGGTGTCCGGCAAAGGGCAGCTCCGATTCTGGCGTAAAAATGCGGACGTGGTAATCCGCTAAAGGGTCGGTGGCTGGCAGGACAAACGTGGTTTCTGACAGGTTTGTCCAGCGAGCGATCTCCTGCATTTGCGCATCGGTTAACCCCTTTGCCTCCATAATGACGGCAAGCGGATTGCCCTTGAAAGGCTGCTGGGTGAAAACGTCGACCTGTTTGAAACGACGTAGTATAGGCATCGCATTTCTCTCCTGTATGCGCTATCGCTTAAATATTACTCAAAACTAACCGCGATCCTATCGCGCGCTTGTGGCATAATGCGCGCCAAATCACATTCCGACTCGAGTATAAGTGCTGTGTTAAGTACCAACAATATCACCATGCAGTTCGGCAGCAAGCCGTTGTTTGAAAACATTTCCGTTAAATTTGGCGGCGGCAACCGTTACGGTTTGATTGGCGCGAATGGTTGCGGCAAATCCACATTCATGAAGATTCTCGGCGGCGACCTGGCGTCGAGCGGCGGTAACGTCTTCCTCGATCCTAATGAACGTCTGGGGAAATTGCGTCAGGATCAGTTCGCTTTTGAAAAATACAGCGTGCTGGATACCGTTATCATGGGCCACGGCGAGCTGTGGGCGGTAAAAGAAGAGCGCGACCGTATCTATTCATTGGCTGAAATGAGCGAAGCCGACGGCTATAAAGTTGCCGATCTGGAAGTGCAATACGGTGAGATGGATGGCTACAGCGCAGAGTCACGCGCAGGCGAACTGTTGCTGGGCGTGGGGATTCCCGTTGAGCAGCATTATGGCTTGATGAGTGAAATTGCTCCCGGTTGGAAACTGCGTGTCCTGTTGGCGCAGGCGCTGTTTGCCGATCCTGATATCCTGCTGCTTGACGAACCGACCAACAACCTGGATATCGATACGATCCGCTGGCTGGAGCAGGTGCTGAACGAGCGTAACAGCACCATGATCATCATCTCGCATGACCGTCACTTCCTGAACATGGTTTGTACGCACATGGCGGATCTGGACTACGGCGAGCTGCGTATTTATCCCGGCAACTATGATGAATACATGACGGCAGCGACGCAGGCTCGTGAGCGTTTGTTGTCCGATAACGCCAAAAAGAAAGCGCAGATTTCCGAACTGCAATCGTTCGTCAGCCGCTTTAGCGCCAACGCCTCTAAATCCAAGCAGGCGACATCACGCGCACGTCAGATTGATAAAATCCAGCTAGATGAAGTGAAAGCGTCCAGCCGTCAAAACCCGTTTATCCGTTTTGATCAGGATAAGAAATTGTTCCGTAATGCGCTGGAAGTTGAAGCGTTGAGCAAAGGTTTTGATAATGGCCCGCTGTTTAGCAAGCTGGGTCTGATGATCGAAGTGGGTGAGAAAGTCGCAATTCTGGGTGCCAACGGTATCGGTAAATCGACATTGCTGAAAACGCTGGTCGGTGATTTCGAGCCGGATAGCGGTACGGTAAAATGGTCTGAAAACTCAAAAATTGGCTACTACGCGCAGGATCACGAATACGAATTCGATGAGACGCTGACCGTTTTTGACTGGATGAGCCAGTGGAAACAGGAAAAAGACGACGAGCAAGCCGTGCGTAGCATTCTCGGTCGTTTGCTGTTCAGCCAGGATGATATCAAGAAGAAAGTGAAGGTGTTATCCGGTGGTGAAAAAGGCCGCATGCTGTTCGGTAAGCTGATGATGCAGCGTCCGAATATTCTGGTGATGGATGAACCAACCAACCACCTTGATATGGAATCCATTGAATCGCTGAATATGGCGCTGGAAATGTATGAAGGGACGCTGCTGTTCGTCTCTCATGACCGTGAATTTGTCAGCTCATTGGCGACCCGTATTCTGGAAATTACGCCAAATAAAGTGATCGATTTCACCGGCAACTATGAAGATTACCTGCGTAGTCAGGGTATTCAGTAATCCATTAGCCGCTTTCCTAAACAGTTGTTTGGGAAAGCGGATCTTTCAGCGGTTCACTATCTGGCAATGTCTTCGAATTGTAGTGAACCACGCCAGCAGCCCGAGGGTTAATTGTTCAAGGGGGACGTGTTTTGATACTCCGTTAACGGTGACAATATCGGAATCTGTTTCATGCTTCAGGCGGCACAAGTATGCCTTAGAGCCACCTATTCAGCCAGTGCGTTTATATCATCCATCATTATTTACACGCCTCGACGCCTAAGTAATATGCTATTGATTCATAGACTATCCCACTCATACGCGGGTCTGGCGATGATGCCTTCATTTGTTCGAGTGTTTCACCATCTCCAAGGTATTTAACCGTGGAATTCTTGCAATCGTAAATGCGTTTAGAATAAGAGGTTCCCGATGGCCCTACGCGTTTTGTAACGATGGTTTTCATTCCACCTTGCGAACCCTTTTCGAGAATTGTGTACTGCGCTTTAGAGTCTGTTGGAATGGTAATCACATAATTTTTAGCACTCACCCCACCAGAAGCCAGCAATAACGCTGCAATCGCTATCTTCTTCATCGCTATCCCCATTGGTAAATATTAGTTAATCGTAGACGGAACAGTGGGCAATGGGAAGCAAGAAACCCGCCGAAGCGGGTTGGATGAGGGGGGATGCAGGCTAATTTGTAGCTGTAGCGTCAAGGCGATAAGCTATCTCCGTTAAGACTGAACTCAACATGAACTCGACCTGAAACGCGCCTGTCAGAATATCCGCTTTTGCTCTCACCCATTCCTATATATAGTTTTCCAGTATAATTCTCGTGCGAAAAAACCGACTCCCACTTGCCACAGTTGGTGTTTGTTACGCAAGGGAAAAAGGAAAAATCGTCATTGTATACATGTTCGTTAACTTCTTTTGGCGTTCCGTATCTTTCAGTGAGTATTTTCTTCAGCTCATTATAAATGTGCTTACTTTTATCAATACTGTCGAGGCCAGTAAGATCGTATGTATTAAAGGTTATTCTCTTAAGTCTATCGTTTTTATATAAAAAGTTATATGCACCTTCTATATTAAAAGATTCTTTCGGCGGTGTTGTTACATATAGAATTACCCAATCACCTCTTAATGGTATTTTATTGAATGTCGGAAGCCCCAATGAGGACACGCTTCTAGATCTATCATTCCACTCAACACCAAATGGCGCTTCGGATTTTCTATCGCAACCTGAAAGCAAAACTAACAAAGTCGCAATCGCTATCTTCTTCATCCCTATCCCCATTGGTAACATTTTCTCACAGGTTAGCACAGAGACATAGCAACACAACTGATCAAATATCAGGATTTCAGGAAGGCAATCAATCGATAGCGTAACTTAATCACTTCTCAACCTTTTCCATGTTCTTGGTAGCTTTTCTACATCTACCTTCTTCCAGTCGCAATAGTGGTATTTTTTTCTTCCGCTCATTCATCAATCAGCTGCCGATAGTGCCTTTCAGCTTCGATCTGGTATCCTCTGTCGCTAATTGGTGCATTGCCTCTTCGCCCATTAGTTGGCGGTTCTGTAACTGTCCAGCCATCCAGTTGAAAGCCTGAATGTAGGTTATTTTGCTTTGCATGGCTGCTTTACCCGTGAATCCCATAACTACCAGCATGAAGCCGTCTTTTGTCATGCTGTACATACGGCGCATTTCTCCTTTTTTATCAATATATTCAACCTCCTCAAAATTGAGGTGGTTGAATTCAGGAGGACAATCAACCTCTAACCGTTTAATCGCTCGGATAACGTTGTCGTGCCGCTTGCCGAAAAATTTTGCCTATTAATCTCTCAAATTAACGAACTTTAATAAACGCTGTTTTTTTTTCGTACTTGTTAAAAAAACAAAGAGGGATACATCGTAACCCTCTGAAATAAAATAGCGATACGTTTTTTCGGCATGATTTTCAGTTTGCACAAAAGAAAACGATTTGTTAATCCACTGCGTCATTTTGTCGCACTCACATTCCGCCTGTTTATTTACGCCTCCGTCACGTTGCCAAATAAAAATAATTATCATTTAATTTATTTTATTGATTATTTGGGGGCCGTTAATGAACATCGATTTGACGCCGTATTATGCCGAGCCCGGTGAGCAGCCTTTTGGCGCCCGACGTATGGCAATGCCTTGGCGCAACCATGTGCCGCTTTCACCAGAACAGATTCCGGCCAGTTGGCAGACGCTGAAGCAGCAGACCGTGCCTGCGCGTAAGCGTCTGCTCTATCTGCACATTCCTTTCTGCGCCACGCACTGCACGTTCTGCGGTTTTTATCAAAACAAACTGCGTGATGACAGCACGGCGACCTATACCCGCTATTTGTTGCAGGAATTGGCGATGGAAGCGGACAGCCCGCTGCATCAGTCTGCGCCGATTCATGCGGTGTATTTTGGCGGTGGTACGCCAACGGCGCTGGCGGCCGATGAGCTGTCACAGATCATTCGCGCGATCCGTACCTCTCTGCCGCTGGCACCGGACTGTGAAATCACGGTGGAAGGGCGGGCGATGGATTTTGACGATGAGCGAATCGATGCCTGTCTGGATGCGGGAGCGAACCGCTTCTCCATTGGGATTCAGACGTTCGATACTCGCATTCGTCAGCGTATGGCGCGTACGTCAGATAAGCAGCAGTCAATTCGCTTCCTTGAGCGCCTGTGCGAGCGAGACAGAGCCGCCGTAGTGTGCGATCTGATGTTCGGCCTGCCGGAACAAACGCCGGAAATCTGGCGCGAAGATCTGGCGATTGTCAGTGATTTACCGTTAGACGGCGTCGATCTGTATGCGCTTAATCTGTTACCGACCACGCCGCTGGCGAAAGCGGCCGAAAACCAGCGTGTCGCGCTGCCTGATGTGGTGGCCCGTCGTGATTTTTACCGGACTGGCGCGGCATTTCTGGCCGATGCTGGCTGGCACCAGCTTAGCAACAGTCACTGGGCGCGCACTACGCGTGAACGCAACTTGTACAATCTGCTGATTAAACAGGGCGCGGACTGTCTGGCAATGGGAAGCGGTGCGGGCGGCAATATAAACGGGCAAGCCTACATGATGGAACGCAGCCTGGAGCGCTACTACCAGCAGATCGATCAGGGGCAAAAACCGATCATGATGATGACACCAGCCAGTCCTACCGGGCCGTGGCAGCATCAGCTTCAGGCGGGTATTGAGGTCGGTCGTATCAAGCTGCCTCAACTGACTCGACATGCCCGTGAACTTCAGCCGTTACTCAGCCAGTGGCATCAGGCCGGGCTGACCTGCGACGATTCCACCTGCCTGCGCCTGACCAATGATGGCCGCTTCTGGGCGAATAACCTGATGCAGGCATTACAACAAATTATCCCCCAGCTTAATGCCGAAGAGCATGCGCACTAACCGGAGACGCAACGATGACCATGACACTGAATGAATTACTGGCAACCAACCCTGATGGCACACTGGAAGAGATTGCCGGAAAGTATAATACCTCGCTGTTTGCTGTCGTTGAGGCCTTGCCTGCGGCTCAGCGTACGCTGGCAACGGGCGATCGTTTCGATCAGGTCTGGGACACGATTGCGACCTGGGGTGAAGTGACGCTCATCAGCCACACGGCAGACGCGATTCTGGAATTCAAGAGCGAGCTGCCAACCGGTACGCACCGTCACGGTTACTTTAACCTGCGCGGCAAAAATGGCCTGAGCGGGCATATCCGTGCAACGAGCTGTCAGCACATTGCATTTATTGAGCGTAAGTTCATGGGGATGGACACCGCGTCCGTGGTGTTCTTTAATGCCAGCGGTGCAGCGATGTTTAAAATTTTCCTTGGACGAGACAGCCACCGTCAGCTGCTGAGCGCTCAGGTTGAGGCGTTCCGCGCGCTGGCGAGTGAATTACAACCGGAGCAGGTATGACGTGGTTACTTTTCGGCGCAGGCAATGGGGTCGGCGCCTGCTTATTACAGCGCGCCATTGAGTGCGAGCAGGCGGTCGTACTCGTCTTGCGTAATCCTGAACAGGCCAAACACTGGCGTGAGCAGGGAATGACGGTAGTGGAAGGCGATGCCTGCGACCCGGAAACGGTAGCGGAAGCCTGCCGCGTGGCGGGGCCTTCTGCCATTGTGGTATCAACAATGGGCGGCGGCACGGTAAATTATCAGGGTCATCGCACGGTGATCGATGGCGCAGAGCAGGCTGGCATCAAGCGTATGCTGCTGGTGACGTCACTGGGCTGCGGCGATAGCTGGCCGCTGTTGTCGCCACGCGCCAGAGCTGCGTTTGGCTTCGCGGTACGTGAGAAATCGCTGGCAGAAAGCTGGTTGCAAAGCAGTACGTTGGATCACTGTATCGTTCGTCCCGGCGGCCTGCTGGACGTGGTCGCGACACACAATGCAAAACTGACGCAGGGTACTGCTACGTTGGGATTGGTGTCACGCTGGGATGTCGCGTTGGCGGTTGATCAGCTGTTGCAGCAACCCGTGTTTGGCAATCACATCTACAATCTGATCGATCCCGATCTCACAATGCCCGCCATTCCGTAACCCTCGCTATTTTGTCGTCAATGTTGCCGGGAGAATTCATCCCGGCATCAGTCAAACTGTTATAGTCAATCTGTCGAAAACTGTATCTGTTATCTCTCATGTGGCTATGTTCTAATCGATGCAAGCAGTGTTGTATTCCTCAAGCACGATGGTGATGACAATGGATGAAGTAAAACGCCTTCTGACCGAAGAGATCGAACGTATTAATCGGGAAGAAAAACGCGACAATAAAATACGTTTTAGCCGCAAATTCATGCAGTCTCACCCCTATCTGTTTGCCGCGATGCTGGTGAGCTACGTGCCGGTCGCGATCATCCTTTTTTATGCCCCTTATTTTGGTTTGCCCTACCTGATAGGCTTTACCGTTTTCCTGCTGGTGATGACGCTGGCCCTCTCAGTGGATATCAACCCGACCTATCGCTTTGAAGACATTGATACCTTGGATCTCCGCGTTTGCTATAACGGCGAGTGGTTTACTGTCCGCCACGTGTCGCAGGACACGCAGGATAAGTTGTTACACAACGAGCAGGTGCCGTCAGCCGTGAAGGCGGGGATAGAGAAAATTCGACGCACGAAAGGTGACGTTGATTTCTACGACGTCTTCTCGCTGGCCTACCACCAACAGCCTTCCCGTTAGCAGGCTCTTTCTGCCCTCAAACCGCCCATTCCGCGATGACCAAATAATGCGCATGGCTTTTTCTATGCGCAGATTTTCATGGTGGTTGGTTTTCGCCGGAATACTGGTTTTCATATAGTCATAATGCTACGTTCGTTAGAAGCAGCGAGCGCCGCATTCTTGTGGTTTTTCAGGTTGATGGTTTTTCAAATACGGGCAGAACAGGACGATGAGCGAAAAGGTATTGCTGGTGATTCAGTTGGGCCAACCGCCGGAAGGCATCGCGTCTCAGGTGGGGCAGCAGGGAAAGTGGTTTACCGATGCGGTGCAGGGTAAGACGCAGCCGGTGCAGGTGGTTCGTCCCGATCTTGGGGAGCCGTTACCGCCGTTTGATACGCTGGCAGCGGTGGTGATTTCCGGCTCGTGGTCGATGGTCACGGATCGGCTGGACTGGAGTGAATACACCGCTGGCTGGCTGCGTGAAGCGTATTACGCAGATGTCCCTTTGTTGGGCGTGTGCTACGGGCATCAACTGCTGGCCGATGCGCTGGGCGGCAAAGTCGGGGATAACCCGAACGGCAAGGAAGTCGGCGTTCAGGTTGTGACAACCCATGAAGCCGCTGCGCACGACATCTTACTGCGTGATTATCCGCAGCAGTTTGGCGCTTATCTGACGCATCAGCAATCCGTGCTGGAACCGCCTGCGGGCGCGCAGGTGCTGGCGAGTTCAGAGATGGATGGCTGCCAGATTATCCGCTACAGCGATAAAGTATTGACCGTACAATTCCACCCGGAATTCAGCGCGGACATCATGCTGACGTGCCTGCGTCATAATGAAACGACCCTGCGACAGGGTGGCTGGGATGTCGATCGGATGATGGATATTCCACAGGAACCCGTTTGGGCGCGCAAGATCCTGCTGGATTTTGTACAACGCTACGCGGCGAAATAGCCCTCGAACAACGCATTATTGTCGATAAAGCGTCCTTCTCGATCGTCACTCATTGGTGATGATCGAGCCAAAAATCATGACAGACTCATCCACCGAAACCGTAGCGCTATGGCAAAGTTTGAACAGCTTGCTCACCAAATCCGTGAGCAGCTTCAGGAAGGGATCTGGCAGCCGGGCGACAAACTGCCCTCGCTGCGGGAAAAATCGCTGCACTCAGGCATGAGCCTGATGACCGTGCTGCACGCGTATCAGCTGCTGGAAAGTCAGGGGCTGATTGTGTCGCGTCCGCAGTCGGGGTATTACGCAGCACCGCAGCTATCCGCATTACCGGCAGACAGCCTGCATTCGCCCGTGGGGCAGGAGCGCGTTCAGTTGACCGAAGACGTGGACGTCAATGCGTTCATTTTTGATGTGCTCCAGGCCAGCAAAGATCCGGCGGTGATGCCGTTCGGATCGGCGTTTCCCGATCCGCAGCTCTTTCCACAGCGTCAACTGACGCGCTCGCTGGCCTCGGTGGCGCGTCATATGCAGCCACAGAGCGCGCTGGATAATTTGCCGCCGGGTAATGAGAGCCTGAGGAAGAACATCGCCCAGCGCTATGCGTTGCAGGGCATTGCCGTCTCGCCCGATGAGATTGTGATTACGGCGGGGGCGATGGAGTCCCTCAATCTCAGTCTTCAGGTACTGACGGAGCCGGGCGATTACGTGGTGATCGAATCTCCGGCTTTTTACGGTGCGCTACAGGCGATCGAACGCCTTAAGCTCAAAGCGATTGCGATAGCGACCGATCCGCAGCAGGGCATCGATCTTGAGGCGTTGCAGCAGGCGCTGAATGATTACCCGATCAAAGCCTGTTGGTTGATGACCAATTTTCATAACCCGCTTGGCTGCACGCTGTCCTGGGAGAAGAAACAGCGGCTGGTGGCGATGCTGGAGAAACATGGTGTCGGGCTGGTAGAAGATGACGTCTACAGTGAGCTTTACACGGGCCTGCAACGTCCGCTACCCGCAAAAGCGTTGGATAAAAAAGGCACGATTCTGCACTGTTCCTCGTTTTCTAAAAATCTGGTGGCAGGGTTCCGTATTGGCTGGGTGGCGGCAGGGAGCCATGCGGGCAGCATTCAACGTTTACAACTGATGAGTACATTATCAACCAGCGCACCGATGCAGCTGGCGATTGCGGATTATCTGGCGACCAGCAGCTATGACAGCCACCTGCGCCGCCTGCGGCGAGCGCTGGAGCAGCGCAAACATGCGGCATTACAGTCGCTACGCCGACACTTTCCCGGTGAAGTCCGCATTAATCATTCGCAAGGCGGTTATTTTCTCTGGCTGGAGTTGCCTGAAGGTGTCAGCAGCACGGAGCTATACCGTCGTGCGCTGGAGCGGGGTGTCAGCATTGCGCCGGGGAAAATGTTCACGACCGGCGACAAATACGATCGCTATTTCCGCTTTAACGCGTCCTACGAATGGGACGATCGCTGTGAACAAAGCGTGATCGTCTTAGCATCGCTGATTCGGGCGCAGATAGGCGAGTGCCTGACTCGATCACCCCTTTAGAGGTGTGGAGATGCTTGCCGCTTTTCTGCTACTGTTTCCGTCATGGCGGAAGGTGGCAGCATTGATGGCGAAAAACAGCCATAACCTTGCCGGAAATCAGGAAGTCGATAGGCACGATGCGTATAATCCCGGCTAAAGCTGAGCGATACCCGAATGCTGATTATTTAAGCTCGTTTTTAGGGGAAACACAGGGGGAGGTTCCCGCAGGAAGGCCTCACCCCTGTGGTCGCCCCGTGTATCTCGATCTTTAAGCGATTGGCATTAGCTATTATACCCGGACCGCGCTGGCGGCCTTCCTGCACCCCGAAACCTATCGGATAGACAACGTAAATAACAGGAAAAACCACCCTGATGAGTATTCGCATTGTTCCTCAGGAACAGTTAGAACAGAACGAAAAATCGATGCCGGAAGGGAACATCCCTCCGCTGCTTTTTGCTAATCTGAAAAGCCTGTACAGCAGCCGCGCAGAGCGTCTGCGTCAGTTAGCTGAAGAGCACCCGTTGGGGGATTATCTCACCTTCGCCGCAGGCGTGGTGGAAGCCCAGCAGAAGGTACTGCACGATCATCCGTTGAAGCTTGACCTGAGTGATGTGCTGAAACAGTCCGGTGAACGTCCACCGCTCGATATCGCGGTGTTCCCGCGTGATGCGCACTGGCACACGCTGCTGCGTGCGTTGATCGAAGAATTAAAACCGGATGCTAGCGGACAGGTGTTATCCACGCTGGAGAATCTGGAAAAAGCCTCAGAGCAGGAGCTGGAAGAACAGGCGACAGCACTGCTGCAACACGAGTTTCGTGCCGAGAGCAATGATAAAGCCCCGTTCATCTGGGCGGCGCTGTCGCTGTTTTGGGCGCAGATGGCAAGCCAACTGCCCGGTAAAGCGCGTGCAGTACCCGGCGAACATCGCCAGTTCTGCCCCGTGTGCGGCAGTATTCCTGTATCGGGCGTGGTGCAGTTAGGTACCTCCAGCGGGCTGCGTTATCTGCACTGCAATCTGTGCGAGAGCGAATGGCACATGGTACGGGTGAAATGCAGCAACTGTGAAGAATCGAGCGAGCTGAACTATTGGTCGCTGGATAGCGAGAATTCCGCTATCAAAGCGGAAAGCTGTGGTCACTGTGGCACGTATCTGAAACTGTTGTATCAGGAAAAAGATCACCGTGTAGAAGCCGTCGCTGACGATTTGGCATCGCTGGTGCTGGATGTGAAAATGGAGGAAGAAGGTTTTTCTCGCAGTAGCATCAATCCCTTCCTGTTCCCGGAAAGTTCGATCGAATAGCCAGTCTAATCGGTGAAGCACGTTCGGGCTTCACCGCCTTTCTTGCAAAAAACCTATCCTTGCCACACGCCGCTGAAGTGCAGCAGCAAGACCAGCGCAGTTATCGCGATTGACGATGACGTAAGGACGATCAGCCCGTGGCTGACGCGTGATAACACCGGTTGGCAAGAGGCGTTAAAGCGGTAGCGCAGAATCGCCAGAACCGACATCAGAGCAGAGACGCACAAAAGCAGGATGGCGCAGGCAAAAACGGCGCGGCTGTCATCTACCATGCTCAAACGAAAACACAGCAGGCTATTTATCAACATCACAAACAGGGTGCGTGTCCAGGCCATGCCGGTTCGCTGCGGTTGTAACCCCGGATCGCGTGTTGTCTCCATGTGCTACCCGAACAGGATCATGGCGGCAAGCGCGATGGCAATGAGGGTGATAAACAGCGTCACGATCAGCAGCATTGGCGTATACGGTATATCACTTTCCTGACGCATGGCTTTCTCATTGCTGACCCAGCGACGATAGGCCAGACCGCCGAGCAATGCTGCGCAGACGACCAGCAGCAGAGCCAGCCCCTGACGCACCAGCGGATCGAGATGAACGGTAAATTGGTCGATACCCACCGCACCTGCAAGAAACGCCAGCGCGGTGCGAATCCACGCTAGAAAGGTGCGCTCATTCGCTAATGAAAAACGGTAGTCCGGGGTTTTCCCCTGACTCCACCACGGCGTTTTGTCCTGTCTGGGTGTTGTCATGTCGTCGTCTGATTTCAGGTTAAAAGAGGGCATCCGATTGGGCGCAGCGTCTGCATTCTAGCGCCCTTGGCGAGTTTCGTCTGCCCTGATGACTGTCTCAGTACGAAATGATGAAGCGCCCGATGGCGGCGCTTCGTTCTCTCAAGGGGCGTCTTTGCCCGCTTCATGGTTCTCAACGGCCAGCGCGGTGACCAGCGCGAACGCGCAGGCCAGCAGCGTGCCCAGTATCCAGGCGAAATACCACATTTTATTTCTCCTCAAATCGTTAGTAAACGGAGTGCTTATTTTCTTCGATGTAACGCGCATCGACCCGACCGAACATCTTGTAGTAACACCAACTGGTATAAAGCAGGATGGTGGGGACAAAAATGCAGGCCAGAATGGTCATCACCTGAAGCGTAAGCTGGCTGGACGTCGCATCCCAGATGGTCAGGCTGACGTTGGGATCGAAGCTGGAAGGCATCACGAACGGGAACAGCGTAATCCCTGCCGTCAAAATCACGCAGACAATCGTCAATGACGAGGTCAGAAAACCCCAGCCGCAGCGGTTCACGCGCGAGAAGAGACAGGTGAACCACGGCAGAACCACACCCAATGCGGGGATCGCCCACAGCGCGGGATTCGCAGTAAAGTTGGTTAACCAGGCACCGGCCTGCTGGACCACGTCTTTATTCAGTGGATTAGACGGAGCCGCTTTATCCAGCGTGGAGGTAATCAGGTAGCCGTCGATTCCGGTAACGACCCACAGGCCAGCCAGTAAGAAGGTGAGGCTCATCAGAGTGCTGGCTATTAGGACGGTTTTTTGCGCGCGACGCTGAAGTGCATCTGTGGTGCGCATTTGCAGGTAAATCGCGCCGTGTGCGACGATCATCGCGACACTTACGACGCCTGCCAGCAGCCCGAACGGGTTCAACAGGCCAAAGAACCCGCCGTGGTAGGTGAGGCGCAAATACTTATCGACGCTCAGCGGTACGCCCTGTAACAAGTTGCCTAATGCGATGCCGAACACCAGCGTAGGGACGACGCTGCCGATGAAAATGCCCCAGTCCCACATGTTGCGCCAGCGGCGATCTTCCAGTTTGGAGCGATAATCAAAGCCAACCGGCCGGAAGAACAGAGCGGCCAGCACCAGAATCATGGCGAAATAGAAACCGGAAAACGCGGCAGCATAAACCATCGGCCAGGCGGCGAACAGTGCGCCCGCCGCGGTGATCAGCCAGACCTGATTGCCGTCCCAGTGCGGGGCGATCACGTTAATCATCACCCGCCGTTCGGTATCGGTCTTGCCCAGCAGGCGCAGCAGAATGCCCACGCCCATGTCAAAGCCGTCAGTGATGGCGAAGCCGATGAACAACAGGCCAATCAATCCCCACCAAATCAGACGTAATGTTTCATAATCCAGCATTATTATGGCTCCCGTTAAGGTTTTGCAGGTGTCGCGAGGGATTGTGTCGTCGGCTGTTCAAAGTGGTAGCGGCCGGTTTTCAGGCTGCTTGGCCCCAGTCGGGCAAATTTGAACATCAGATACATTTCTGCGATCAGAAACAGCGTGTACAGTCCGCAAATCAGCCCCATCGACAGCAGGATGTCGTGTGCTTCCAGAGACGAATTAGCGATGGCGGTAGGCAGAACTTCACCGACTGCCCACGGCTGGCGGCCGTACTCGGCGACGAACCAGCCGGATTCAATCGCGATCCAGGGCAGGGGGATGCCGTACAGCGCCACGCGGTGCAGCCATTTGCGCTGCCCCATGCGGCCGCGTATGACGCTCCAGAACGACAGAGCAAAAATGCCGAGCATCAGCACGCCGCAGCCCACCATCAGGCGAAAAGCGATATACAGCGGCGCGACGCGAGGAATCGAATCTTTGGTTGCCTGCTGAATCTGGTTTTCGCTGGCGTTGGCGACGTCATCGGTATAGCGCTTAAGCAGCAGGCCGTAACCAAGATCGCGCTTGGCGGCTTCAAATTGTGCGCGAACGGCGGGGTCGGTGTTACCTGAGCGCAGTTCCTCCAGGAGGCCATAGGCCGTCATGCCGTTACGAATGCGTATCTCATGCTGTGTCATCAGGTCTTTAATGCCGACGACGGGTTTGTCGAGCGAACGGGTAGCGATGAGCCCCAGCAGGTAGGGAACGTGGATCGCGTAATCATTCTGCATCGTTTCCTGATTGGGGATGGCGAACAGCGTGAAAGAGGCAGGTGCAGGCTGCGTTTCCCATTCGGCTTCGATCGCGGCCAGCTTGGTTTTTTGTACGTCTCCCATCACATAGCCGGATTCATCGCCTAGTACGATCACGGATAGCACCGAGGCCAGACCGAAACTGGCGGCAATCGCGAACGAGCGTTTGGCAAAGGCGATATCGCGGCCTCTCAACAGGTAGTAAGAGCTGATCCCGAGTACAAACATCGCGCCAGCGGTGTAGCCCGCGGCTACGGTGTGCACAAACTTCACCTGCGCGACCGGGTTCAGCACCAGTTCGGCGAAGCTCAGCATTTCCATGCGCATAGTTTCGTAATTGAATTCGGCGGCAATCGGGTTTTGCATCCAGCCGTTGGCGACCAGAATCCACAGGGCGGAAAAGTTGGAGCCTAGCGCGACGAACCAGGTCACCAGCATATGCTGGACTTTGGTCAGACGATCCCAGCCGAAAAAGAACAGGCCGATGAGTGTAGATTCGAGGAAGAACGCCATGAGTCCTTCCATTGCCAGCGGCGCACCAAAAATATCGCCCACGTAGTGAGAATAGTAAGACCAGTTGGTGCCGAACTGGAATTCCAGCGTCAGACCGGTTGCCACGCCCAGCGCAAAGTTGATGGCGAACAGCTTGCCCCAGAATTTGGTCATATCCTTATAGATTTGCTTGCCGGTCAACACATAAGTCGTGTTCATAATGGCCAGCAGGAAAGACAACCCCAGCGTCAGCGGGACGAAAAGAAAGTGATACATGGCAGTCAGGGCAAATTGCAGCCGCGACAGCTCAACGACATCAAACATGTTAGGCTCCTAGCTTCAGGCAGGAAAATGCTGTTATTCCGATGCTTGCCGGAATAAATAGTGATGAATAAAATGCGAATAAATTACCGCCGACGATATTTGCATCCGTCAGAAATTAACGTCACTGATTGAAGTGAGATAAGAATGAATAGTGAATAAAATGTGCGGGGATTATAGCGTGCAAAAACTGAAGGATAAATAGTACAGTTTGTTGATTCGGTTTTTTTATCTTTAATGTCATTATTTTGGTTTTATATTTTAATTTCAAATTGTCTCTTGGTGTTTAATTTCATTTTATTTTAATTGCTGGATTTTTATTCTGTGTATTTATTGGTGTTGGGGATTTAATTTAATTAAAATAGTACAGATTTGAGATGTATAAATATAACAGTTTCATTTTTTATTTAATTTTACATTTGGCGATGAAAATAATGGGGAATTATCAGAGTGCCCATTACTAATGATGCGGAAATGATGCGCGTGTGCCGTACGTTAAATACGGCACACCATTATTGAGGTAATTGGATGCGGGTTACACCGATTACACGGAAGGGGCTTCTGGCCACACGACGGATGCAGCGGTGAGATCAATGCGGTTCAACGTCACCAGATAAATTTTCCATTGGGTTAGCCGCTCTTGCTCTTCATCCGTGGCAATAGCCAAATCCACTGCGTAGTTCAGCTCGGCAATTCGGGTATTTGCTGTCGCGCGCCGTGCTGTCAGTTCCTGCTGTAGGCTTTTGGTTGCGGCAAGCTGTTGCGCTTCTAAGTTTGTCACCCAGGCCGCCCCATTCCACTGATCAAACTCGGTTGCTGGAGCCAGAAATGTCATATTTTCCGGCAGTTCGCCGAACTGCGTCACCGTCTGCGCTTGTCGTGTTTCCGTACTGTAAACCGTCTGGCCGCGATAGTCTGGCACCGGTTCCCATGCCTTACCGTCTGCACTACGGCGCAAGGCTTGGCCGACAGGCGGCAATTGCGGTTCGTCCGCGTAGCTGTCGGCGGGCAGGCCAACACCTTGCATAACATATTCATAGCTGGCGCTCTGATATTCCCGCGTAGTCGGATTAACGTGATAAACGGTAATCCACCCCGTGTTGATGGCTAATCCGTGTTCGTTCAGTTCTGCGTTTTTAATTTGTGTTGAATAGTTGCTCATTATGCTGCTCTCACGATGTAGTTAAAGGCGATATTGCGGGGACGGTTTTCTGATGCTGTCGGGACTACGCGGGATGCGTCGAATGCAAAACCATTTTGTGATGTGAATGTGTTTGCTGTGATTTGTGTCACGTCAATGGCACTGTGTGTAAATGCACCTGAAAATACTCCGGGGTATGCCCCAGTTGTCATAGCGCCGCTACCTGTAATGTTTCTAATTGCATCGCTCTGTGACGACATCAACGCCCGTCCAGCATCAACACTGCGATCATCGTCCCAGCCGCGAACAAATTCGCCACGCAAATCTGGCAATACACCGGACGGGTAGCGTGACGCTAAAACCGGATACAGAATTTTATCGAATGTCTGGCCGTTGCATTTCAACCAGCCGCTTGGAGCGACGGCGGTAGGGAACGGGAGCGGGATACCGGCAATATCAGACAGCGATAGCGCACCAATAGCCGAAGGAGTTAGATTCCCTGAGTGGTACACATCAACCCAGTCACTCACTGAGTCATATGTAAATTGACGAAATTTAAACGACAGACTGACACTGTCTCTGCCTAATAGATCCCACCCATACGTAGCGGCCTCTTGAACGTGAATGCCAGACGCACCCGTCCCCGGAAACGGATTGTCAGCCTGACCTGCGCTATATGAGAAAAACCCACAACCAGCAGCACCACCCGTTGACCCGTTAGCACGAGGTCGTGCATTTGCGCCCAGACCATGAGCGCCGTTAATCATTAGCGCCCTGAGTGTTGTATCATCAACAGATATTTGCTTCACCAATCCTACATTCTGCCGAAACCGTTCTTTATCTAAAATATCCGCGCCGTTCTGGTCTTTTGCCAGTTTCCCCGCCAGCGTATTCAACACCGTTGTGCTGAAGTTCGGGTCATTACCCAGCGCGTTAGCTAACTCTTGCAGCGTATCGAGCGCCGCAGGAGAACCATTAACCAATGCTGCTACGGCGGCTTTCACAAAGGCCGTTGTCGCCAGTTGTGTGTCATTAGAACTGGATGCAGCCGTTGGCGCGGTTGGCGTGCCCGTGAATGCAGGGCTGGCTTTCGGGGCATACTGAGGATGCGCATCGAGGATGGAAGCATGGGCATTCAGCTTATTGGCTACGTCAGTTTTCACATCAGCAATGGCATTCACCACGGTGGTACTGAAGTGCGGATCGTTGCCCAACGCGTTCGCCAGCTCTTGCAGCGTATCCAGTGCTGCCGGAGAGCCATTGACCAGTGCGGCAAGGGCCGATTTCACAAATGCTGTGGTGGCAATTTGCGTGTTGTTTGCCGTTTGCGCTGTCGTTGGCGCGGTGGGTGTTCCCGTCAGCGCCGGGCTATTTTTTGGGGCATATTGCGAATGCGGGTCGCTGGCAGCGAGATGTACCTGCAAACTCTCACCCGTGGTTTCCTGCATTTTTTTCAGGTAAGCCGTGCGGCTGGCTAATTGCTCAGCCTGACGGTTAGAGATACCCCCTGGGCCTGCGACAACGGGATCCGATGTCTCAAGCTGATAAATTCCATCAATCCAGCTTTCTTGTTCAGATAAATTCGCCATGCTTATGCGTTCCTATGGTTGTGACGTCGCTACGATGCGGCTTTTACAGCGATTCTTTCTGTTTCCACGCCGATGTCAGCATCATGCCGATGGCTATAAAACAGTTTTAGTAACGATGATGAGAGTACCTTTTGCGATGGGGCTGGTTTAGTAACGGAGTTTAAAAATTGAAGTGAAACGTGTACGAAATCGGCAGCCATCGTGCGGACAACATGTCCTTGCTTCCCGCCAAATGTGAGCTGATGCAAATGGCGCGCTAATTGCATATTCCTGACTGTGGTTTTTTCAGGAGAGACAGCAATGGTGGCGGAGCCTTCAACGACAATTCGATTTTTACTTGCCTCGCGCCAGTGTGAGCTGAACAGCCTGCGTTACCTGCTGCAAAGCGGTGAGCTGGTGGGCAAAATCAGCCAACTCGTCCATCTATTGCAGCGTGAACGGGGAACGGCCAACCTGTTTCTTTGCTCCGATGGTCGACTGTTCGCCGACGAACTGGCGCTACGTGAGAAAGACGCGCAGGTGGCACAGACGCACTTGATGACACATCTGGCCGGATTGGAAAAAATGACGGCGGAATTACCGCAGGCGAGCCGTTTATTCAGCCGTGTTGCCAGCGTGGTTTATGCGCTGAGCCTGCTGCCCGCGCTGCGCCAGCAGATTCGCCAGCGTTTGCTGCCTCAGCCGCAGGCGATGACGTTTTTCAACGACATTGTCCGCAACCTGCTGGCGCTGGTTTTTGAGGTCTCAGACACGGCGGCCGATCCGGGGATTTCCCGCGCGTTGATTGCCATGTTCAGCTTTATGCAGGGGAAAGAACTGGCGGGGCAGGAGCGAGCTATCGGCGCGGCGGCCTATGCGGCAGGCAGCGTCGATGAGGAAACGCGGCAAAAGTTGCTGGATTTGATTGAACGGCAGGATCGCTGTTTCGATACCTTTCTGAGTTTTAGCGATGAAGAAAACCAGCAGCGCTGGCGTGCTATCACGGTAGACAGCGAGTTTGAGCGCCTGCGCCGCATTGTCTGCACCCGCAGCCCGATAGAAAAGCTGCCGGAAGCCGATAGCCTGCACTGGTTTTCGATTGCCACGCGGCGCATTGATGAAATGAAACAGATGGAGGATGAACTGGAGCAGACGCTGATGCAGCGCTGCCGTACCCGTATTGCGTCAGCGGAGAAGGCATGCAGCGATCAGCGAGCGGATCTCGACGCGCTGATGGCGCAGCAGGAGCATGACGATCCCGGTTATTCGATATTTATCGCTGGCCATGATGTAGAAGGACAAAGTGCGCAGCCCGGCTGGTTACATAGCGATGGTGTCAGCCCACAGTTGGGGCGATCGCTGCTGTCGCTGGTGCAGCAACAGTCGCGTCGCTTACAGGCGCAGGATCATGAATTGGCTGCGCTGCGAGCCACGTTGAATGAAAGAAAACAGATCGATCGTGCGAAGGGCTTGCTGATGCAGCACCGTGGATTAAGCGAAGAAGAGGCCTACAAAACCCTGCGCCGCATGGCGATGAGCCAGAACAAAAAGCTGATTGACATCGCGACGGCGATGCTCGCGGTGGCCGATGTATTTGGTGATACCCCTTAAGAGGTATATGCACATGAACTGTGCGTGTTCTGCCAGTTGGCGGTGCAAGGCATCGTCCCGTGAGGAGGAAATCTCAGAGTCAATGGCAGTATGAAGTGGTTTCGTGCGTAAAAATATCGTCATTTCTATGCTACGTCGTAGCACACGCACGACACGGGGCGCTCAGTCGCCGCCGCCCCGTGACCCGAGGCTTTTTCGCGGGAAATTACGCCGCTGCGCGGTTCCTTCGGAAAATCAGTCGCCTGACGGACCGTGGCTGACGCGTTCCCGACGCGGCAGCCACTTTCGCAGCGTCCATGCTGCTCATCCTGGAGACTGATTTGTCCTCAGCGTAATTTACGCGACAGAAAAGACAAACCACTATTACCCTCTTTCTGTCGTGGTCATAAATCATAAAATATCACTATTTATTAATGTCTTACTTTCGCATGGCGTAAAAATTATGCAGCGGCGGACATGACCGCCGAGTGAGCGGCATGGATGCCGCGAAAGTCAGTGCCGCGTCGGGAACGCGTCACTGGCGGCTCGATTAGCGGTCATGTCCACCGATGGCACCGCGTAGCGGCATAATTTAGCCAGAAGCCAGGGTTCGCAGGGCTGCGGCGCTTGAGCGCCCTGCGTCGGGCGCGTGTACGGTATTGCATATCATGGTGATGGTATGGCGCACGAAACTGTCTCTGAGTCTGTATAGAAATGTGACTAAGAGACGGCTCCTGCGAAGTGGAACGCTCAAAAGTGTGATAGCTGGCACAAACCTTGCTTTAACTCATTAGCAACAACCAAACATTCATAATGCGTTTCGGGCCAACGGCGGTGCGGAAGGTGTTAATCGGACAACGGCGTCCATAAGCGTGCAGATTCTGCATGGGCTTGTGGACGCCGTTTTTGTTTTTACCGCCTGAAAAGGTGTTTTGCGCAAGGGTGTCGTTGATGAGTGATTCCAAAACCAAAAGCATGACCGTCTCTCGCCGCCAGTTTCTGTTGGGGAGTGCTGCACTGGGAGGCAGCCTGATGCTGCCGGGGTTGATGAATAGCGCCTGGGCTGCCGGTTCCGACGCACCGGAGAAAAAGGAAATTCGGGTTGGGTTTATCCCGTTGACGGACTGCGCCTCGGTCGTGATGGCGGCAGTGAAAGGCTTCGATAAGAAATATGGCATCACCATTGTTCCCAGCAAAGAAGCCAGTTGGGCCGCGGTGCGCGACAAGCTGGTATCGGGTGAACTGGACGCCGCCCACATTCTGTATGGTCAGCTGTACGGTCTGCAAATGGGGCTGTCTGGATCACAGAGCAACATGGCGGCACTGATGACGCTCAACCAGAATGGACAAGGCATCACGCTGGCGAACCAGCTGCGTGCAGCCAACGTCACGGATCTCGCCGCGCTGCAAAAGTATGTTGCCGCTAGTCCTGCGGGCACTTACACCTTCGCGCAAACCTTCCCAACCGGTACGCACGCCATGTGGCTCTATTACTGGCTGGCCTCCGCCGGTATTCATCCGCTGAACGACGTGCGCACCGTGGTGGTGCCGCCGCCGCAGATGGTGATGAACATGAAGATTGGCAACATGGTTGGCTATTGCGTCGGCGAGCCGTGGAACCAGCGTGCCATCAGTGAAAACATCGGCTTTACCGCCGCCACCTCGCAAGATATTTGGCCAGATCATCCGGAAAAAGTGCTGGGCACCCGTGCTGACTGGGTAAACGCCAACCCAAATAGCGCCCGTGCGCTGACCGCCGCGATTCTCGATGCCTCGCGCTGGATTGATGCCTCGGATGACAACCGCCGCGAAACAGCTGGCGTGGTTGCCGGACGCGCGTACATCAATGCCAAAGAAGAAACTATCGTCGGACGTATGCTGGGCCAGTACGAGAACGGGCTGGGGAAAAGCTGGAAAGACGAACACGCGATGCGTTTCTACCACGACGGCTCCGTGAACTATCCGTACCTGTCCGACGGCATGTGGTTCCTCACCCAGCACAAACGCTGGGGCTTGCTCACCGAAGAGCCGGATTATCTGGCTGTCGCGAAGCAGGTTAACCGTATTGATATCTATAAGCAGGCGGCCGATGCCGTGGGGAATGTGCCATTGCCCGGTAGCGACATGCGCAGCAGCGTGCTCATCGATGGCCGTCGCTGGGATGGTAGCGATCCAGCGGGTTATGCCAACAGTTTTAGCGTGAAGAAATAAGTGAGGTTGATGATGAAAAACCAGGCCCAGGTCATTCCAATTACCGCGGATAACGCCCCGGAAACCGTACACAGCGCCGACATTACGCCGCTGCCAACTAAACCCGCAACGCCTGCAAAAGCACCGGCGACACCGGTTTTCGCCTACCGCCCGCTGCTGCGCAAGCTGTTTCAACAACTTTTCCCTGCGGTACTGGGGCTGGGGCTGCTGGTTGCGGTCTGGCAGATTGCCGCGCTCAACAGCGAAAACTTCCCGACGCCGTGGACGACCTGGCTTGCGGCGCTCAGCCTCTTTGCCGATCCGTTTTACATCGCAGGGCCGAACGATCAGGGCATCGGCTGGAACGTATTGGCCTCACTGCAACGTGTTGGCATTGGCTTCGGACTGGCGGCACTGGTCGGCATTCCTGCTGGTTTCCTGATTGGTCGTTTTACGTTTCTGGCCAACATGCTCAACCCGATCATTTCGCTGCTGCGTCCGGTCAGTCCACTGGCCTGGCTGCCTATCGGCTTGCTGCTGTTCCAACGTGCCGAACCGGCATCCAGTTGGACCATTTTTATCTGCTCCATTTGGCCGATGATCCTCAATACCGCCGAAGGCGTGCGCCGCATCCCACAGGATTACCTGAACGTGGCGCGGGTGTTGAAGCTCTCCGAATTCACCATCATGCGCAAGATTCTGCTGCCTGCGGTGCTGCCTAACGTATTAACCGGTGTGCGTCTGTCGATTGGTGTCGCCTGGCTGGTCATTGTGGCGGCGGAAATGCTGACCGGCGGCGTCGGTATCGGCTTCTGGATTTGGAATGAGTGGAACAACCTGAATGTGGAAAACATCATCATCGCCATCGTGGTGATTGGCGTTATCGGTCTGCTGCTTGAGCAGGGACTAGTGTGGATTGCTAACCGTTTCAGCTATGACAACCGCTAAGGAGCCGACGATGCGTACAACACCCATTATTCAAGTGCAGCAGGTGAGCCAGCGTTTCAATACCGCCAGCGGTGAGTTTCTGGCGCTGGATCAGGTGAGTTTTGATATTCACACCGGTGAGACGATCAGCCTGATCGGCCATTCCGGCTGCGGTAAATCTACGTTATTGAACCTGATTGCTGGCCTGACGCTGCCGAGCAGCGGCGGCCTGCTGTGTGACAACCGTGAAATCGACGGCCCGGGGCCGGAGCGCGGTGTGGTCTTTCAGAACCACTCGCTGCTGCCGTGGCTGACCACCTACGAAAACGTGGCGCTGGCGGTACGCCAGGTGTTTCGTGGCCAGATGAACAAGCGCGAAATGCACGAATGGATTACCCACAATCTCGAACTGGTGCATATGGAGCACGCGCTGAACAAGCGACCGAATGAGATCTCCGGCGGGATGAAGCAGCGTGTGGGTATCGCCCGCGCGCTGGCCATGAAGCCGAAAGTCCTGCTGATGGATGAACCGTTCGGCGCGCTGGATGCGCTGACCCGCGCACATCTTCAGGATGCGGTGATGGAGATTCAGCAGCGGTTGCAAACCACGATTGTGCTGATTACCCACGATGTCGACGAAGCAGTGCTGCTGTCGGATCGCGTGCTGATGATGACCAACGGCCCCGCGGCGACGGTCGGTGAAATCATGAAAGTTGAGCTGGAACGTCCGCGTTCACGCGTCGTACTGGCCGACGATCCACGCTACCACCATTACCGTCAGCAGGTGCTGCATTTCTTATATGAAAAACAGCCTAAAGCAGCCTGACAGCGAGGCCGGAACGATGATGAAACCGCATCTGATTGTGATTGGTAACGGGATGGCGAGTGCGCGATTCGTCGATGTGCTGCGCCAACTGGCCGCAACGCGCTATCGAATCACCGTGATTGGTGATGAACCGCGTGCCAGCTATAACCGTATCCTGCTGTCGCCGGTATTGAGCGGCGAAAAAGCGTTTACGGATACGCTGCTGACGCCAGCGACTCTCGACGACGATGCGGCGCTGCCGGTCAATTATCTGCTGGGTGAGCGGGTAACCCATATCGATCGCCAGCAGCGTGAGGTGACAACGACGCAACGGCAGTTGCATTACGATCATCTGGTGTTGGCGACCGGCTCCACGCCGTTTATGCCGCCTATGCCCGGTATCGATCTGGCGGGCGTGTGCGGCTTCCGCACGCTGGATGATGTCGAGCTGATGTTGGCGACGATTGGCCAGTCCGTTCCTGCGGTGGTGATTGGCGGCGGTTTGCTCGGCATTGAAGCCGCCGCGGCGCTGCAACTGCGTGGTGCCGACGTCACGTTGCTGCATCGCGTTCCGGTTCTCATGGAGCGTCAACTGGACGCCACGGCGAGTGACCTGCTGTGCGACAGCCTGCGCGAACGCGGCATTGCCTGCGAGACGGATGTGCAGGTGGTGGCGCTGCATGGCGATGAACGCGGGGTGACGGCGGTCGCGCTGGCAGATGGCCGCACGATTCCGGCAGGTCTGGTGGTGGTGACGGCGGGAGTGATTCCTGCTAGCCAACTGGCGCGCGAATGCGGCTTGCCCTGCAACCGTGGCGTGCTGGTGGATGGACAACTGCAAACCGCCGACCCGTATATCAGCGCGATCGGCGAATGCTGTGAACTCAATGGCGAAATATTTGGGCTGGTTGCCCCATGTATTGCCCATGCCACGCTGGTGGCGCAGCGCCTTGCCGGACACACACCGAAAGACTACCAGCGTGAGCAGGCGGCAACGCGACTGAAGGTCACCGGTATTGGCGTGGTCAGCGGCGGCGATATTAACGTTACACCAGATGATGAGGTGTACACCCTTTTTGATCCGCAGACGCAGCACTATCGTCGTCTGCTCGTTCGCGACGGTCGGCTGAGCGGTGTTCTGCTGTATGGCGACACTGACGACAGCCAGCGCCTGCTGGCCACGATGGATAGCACCACCGAAGGCGAGATGATTCCGCCTGCCTCGCTGCTTTTCGGCCTTTCTTCCCCTGATTCTGACCCACAGCCTGAAGCTGTAAGGATTCCTGTCATGAGCAAACCTATTTTGGTGGTCGTCGGCCACGGTATGGTCGGCCACTATTTTCTTGAACAGCTAGTTGAACGCGACCTGCATCAGCATTACCACATCGTCGTATTCGGCGAAGAACGCCATGAAGCCTATGACCGCGTTCACCTCTCCGAATATTTCTCCGGCCGCAGTGCCGCTTCGCTGTCGCTGGTAAAAGACGGCTTTTTTGCCGAGAGCGGCATTGAGCTGCGCAGTGCCAGCGAGATCGTGGCTATCGATCGTGAACGTCAGTGCGTGTGTGATGCGCAGGGCAGAGAAACCGCCTACGACAAACTGGTGCTGGCGACGGGGTCTTATGCCTTTGTTCCGCCGATTCCCGGCAATACGCGCCCCGGCTGTCTGGTGTATCGCACGCTGGACGATCTGGATGCGATTGCAGCACAGGCGAAAAAGGGCAAGTCTGGCGTGGTGATTGGCGGCGGTTTGCTGGGTCTGGAAGCCGCAAACGCCTTACGTCAACTGGGGCTGGACACGCATGTGGTGGAGTTTGCTCCGCGTCTGATGGCGGTACAGCTGGATGACGGCGGTGCTACCATGCTGCGCCGCAAGATTGAAGCGCTGGGCGTACAGATTCATCTCAGCAAAGAAACGCGTGAAATCACCGACGGCGAGCAGGCGTTGCATCGCCTCTGCTTTGCTGACGGCAGCGTGTTGGAAACCGATCTGGTGCTGTTTTCCGCCGGGATTCGCCCGCGCGATAAATTGGCCGATAGCTGCGATTTAGAGAAAGGGCCGCGCGGCGGCATCGTGATTGATGACCGCTGCCAGACTTCCGATGATGCGATTTTCGCCATCGGCGAGTGTGCGCTGTGGAAAGGGCAGATTTTCGGGCTGGTGGCACCGGGCTACCAAATGGCACGCAGCGTGGCGGATACGCTGGCGCAGCGCGATACGCCATTTACCGGCGCGGACATGAGCACCAAACTGAAATTGCTGGGCGTGGAAGTGGCTTCGATTGGCGATGCGCATGGGCGCACGGCGGGAAGCCAAAGCTACCAGTGGACGGACGGCCCGAACGAGGTCTACAAGAAAATCGTCGTGTCTGCCGACGGCAAGCGTTTACTGGGTGCCGTATTGATCGGCGACAGCAGTGATTACAGCACGTTGTTGCAAATGATGCTCAACGATATGCCGTTGCCTAAACAGCCGGAAGGATTGATCTTGCCCGCGCGTTCCGGTGATGCGCCGAAAGGGCTGGGCGTGGCGGCATTACCCGCCAGCGCACAGATTTGCTCCTGTCATAACGTCAGCAAAAGCGATATCTCGGCGGCGGTGGCAGGCGGCTGCGGTGAATTGGGCGCCCTGAAAACCTGCACCAAAGCGGGGACGGGTTGCGGTGGCTGTGTGCCGTTGCTTAAACAGGTGATGGAGTACGAACTGACGCAACTGGGCGTCGAAGTGAAGAAGGATATCTGTGAGCACTTCGCCTATTCACGTCAGGAGCTGTACCACCTGATTCGCGTGCATGAGATCCGCTCGTTCGACAGCCTCCTTGAGCGTTACGGCCACGGTTTGGGCTGCGAAGTGTGTAAGCCACTGGTGGGTTCTATGCTGGCCTCCTGCTGGAATGACTATCTGCTGCAACCGCAGCACCTGCCGTTGCAGGATACCAACGATCGTTTCTTTGCCAATATCCAAAAAGACGGCACGTATTCCGTCGTGCCGCGCGTTCCGGCGGGGGAGATCACGCCAGAAGGCCTGATCGCTATCGGGCAGGTCGCGCAGCGCTATAACCTGTACACCAAGATCACCGGCGGCCAGCGGGTGGATTTATTCGGTGCTCGCTTAGAACAGCTTCCAGAGATCTGGCGTGAGCTGATCGATGCTGGATTTGAAACCGGCCATGCCTACGGTAAATCGCTGCGTACCGTGAAGTCCTGCGTGGGCTCGACCTGGTGCCGCTACGGCGTGCAGGATTCCACCGGGCTGGCGATCCAACTGGAGCACCGTTACAAGGGGCTGCGCTCGCCGCATAAAGTCAAAATGGCCGTTTCTGGCTGTACTCGCGAATGTGCGGAGGCACAAAGCAAAGACATCGGCGTGATTGCCACGGACAAAGGCTGGAATCTGTACGTGTGCGGCAATGGCGGCATGAAACCGCGTCATGCGGATCTCTTCGCCAGCGATCTGGATACGGAAACCCTGCTGCGCACCATCGATCGGGTATTAATGTTCTATATCCGCACCGGCGATCGCCTCCAGCGCACTAGCACCTGGATGGATAATCTGGAGGGCGGTATCGACTATCTGCGTCAGGTGATTCTGGAGGACAGCCTGAATATCGGCGAAGAGTTAGATAAAGAGATGCAGCGCGTGGTGGATGCCTACCAGTGCGAATGGCAAACCACGCTGGAAAGCCCGGAACGTCTGGCGCTGTTCCGCGGCTTCCTGAACAGCGATAGCCCGGATGAAGCGGTGGTGATGGTGCCTGAGCGTGGGCAGATCCGTCCGGCACAGGATCATGAGAAAGCGGTATCGGCAGAACCCGCTGTGCTAAAACCCGCCGCGCATGAAGCGGAGTGGGTACAGGTGGCGACGCTGGGCGATATTCCGCGTCATGCTGGCATGGCGGCGCGCCTCGGACAGCAGCAGATCGCGCTGTTCCACCTGCCGGGTAGCGAGCAGCAGGTGTACGCGTTAGAAAACCATGAGCCGGGCAGCGGGGCGAACGTGCTGTCGCGTGGGCTATTGGGTGACGTGGCGGGTGAGCCAGTCGTGATTTCTCCGCTGTACAAAAAACGCTTCAAACTGCGAGACGGCGTCAGCCCGGATGACAGCGCGCTGTACGTGCGTGCCTGGCCGGTGCGCGTGGAAGATGATGAAATCTGGGTATGCCGTCAACCGCTGGCCGTGCCTGAAAGCGTCTCGCTGGCAGAGACAGCTATGGCGAAAGCATCATGAACGCGCGCGTCTGTCGGACAACCTGCCCGTATTGTGGCGTCGGCTGTGGCGTGCTGGCAGAACACGATGGGCAAGGTGCGGTAAAGATCAGCGGGGATCCCGCACATCCGGCGAATTTAGGTCGGCTGTGCGTCAAAGGCTCCGCGCTGGGAGAAACGCTGGATTTGAAAGGCCGCCTGCTGTGGCCGCTGGTGGAAGGGCGTCGCGTTAGCTGGGATCAGGCGCTCGATACGGTGGCTGAACGGCTGCTGGCGACCATGCAGCAACACGGCCCGCAGTCGGTCGCGTTTTATGGTTCAGGCCAGCTGTTGACGGAAGATTACTACGTCGCCAACAAGCTGATGAAAGGCTTCATTGGCGTCGCCAATATGGATACCAATTCGCGGCTGTGTATGGCGTCAGCGGTGATTGGCTATAAGCGCGGACTAGGGGCGGATGCCGTTCCCTGTAATTATGAAGATATCGAGCTGGCGGATGTGGTTGTGCTGGTCGGTTCTAATACCGCCTGGGCACATCCGGTGGTGTATCAGCGACTGGTGCAGGCGAAACAGCAGCGGCCACAGATGCAGGTGGTGGTGATCGATCCACGACGTACCGCAACCTGCGATATTGCCGATCTGCATTTACCGCTGCAACCCGGCAGCGATGCCGGGCTGTTCAACGGCCTGCTGCATTGGATTGCGCAGGATTCACGCATCGATATCGCCGAACTGGCCGAGCGCTTTTCCGGTGTGGAAGAAGCATTACAGTCAGCGCAGGCGTGGTCGGTGGCGCAGGTGGCGGAGTTCTGTCGGCTAGATGAAGCCGATATCGAGTGTTTCTATCACCTGTTCAGCACCAGCGATAAAGTGGTCACGCTCTATTCGCAGGGCGTCAACCAATCGTCTTCGGGCAGTGATAAATGCAATGCCATCATTAATGCGCATCTGCTGAGCGGTAAAATCGGCGTGTCGGGTTCCGGCCCCTTTTCGATAACCGGACAGCCAAATGCGATGGGTGGACGGGAAGTCGGCGGGTTAGCTAATCAGCTTGCCAGCCACATGGGTTTTACGCCACAGGACATCGAGCGCGTAGGGCGCTTCTGGCAGAGCGATAATGTGGCGACGCAGCCCGGTCTGAATGCGGTGGAACTGTTTCGCGCGGTTGAACGCGGCGATATTAAAGCGGTGTGGATCATGGGCACTAATCCGGTGGTGTCGATGCCGGATGCCGACCGGGTGAAACAAGCGCTGGAACGCTGCCCGCTGGTGATCGTCTCCGAGGTGATGCGTCACACCGATACCGCAGAAACCGCCGATATCTTACTGCCCGCGTTGGGTTGGGGAGAAAAGGACGGCACGGTGACCAATTCCGAACGCCGGGTGTCTCGTCAGCGAGCCTTTCTGCCCGCGCCGGGGGAAGCCAAAGCCAACTGGTGGATACTGAGTCAGGTGGCGCAGCGTATGGGATTTGCCGAGGCATTTGCTTATCAGCATCCGGCGGAAATCTTTCGTGAACATGCGGCGCTGTCTGGGTTTGAGAATAATGGCAGCCGCGCGTTTGATATCAGCGGGCTGGCGACGCTCAGCAATCAGCAGTGGCAGCAGTTGGAGCCGATACAGTGGCCGGTGAATGCGACATATCCACAGGGGCGCGCTCGACTGGGTGACGATGGCCGATTCTGGCATGCCGATGGTAAAGCGCGTCTGGTGGCGGTAACACCGTCGCTGCCGCAAAGTCCGTGGAGCGCGGCGTATCCGCTGATACTGAACACTGGGCGTATTCGCGATCAGTGGCACACCATGACGCGGACTGGCAAAGCGGCTCGGCTGATGCGTCATATCAGCGAGCCCTACTGCGAGCTGCATCCACAGGATGCGCAGACGCATGATATTCAGGCGGGCGATCTGGTGCGTCTGTCGTCGGTACACGGCTGGATGCTGGTGCGGGCACGACTCGATGCCGGACAGGCGCGCGGCAGCGTGTTTGTACCGATGCACTGGAATCAGCAGTTCAGCGCTCAGGCGCGGGCTGACAGTTTAGTTGCGCCGATTACCGATCCGTATTCCGGGCAGCCGGAAAGCAAACACAGCCGGGTGCGTATCCAACCCTGGCATACCGCCTGGCAGGCAACGCTGTTTTTTGCCGACGAGCCGCCGACTGCGCCATTAACCTTACCCGCAGAGCATGACGTTCTGCCGCCGCCCGCTACCTACTGGAGCAAAGTGCCTCATGAAGGCGTGACGCAGTATCTGTTTGCCGACCGTGTGCCGGTAGACGACTGGCAGGCATGGCTGACTGAACATTACGGGTTGGAAAATATGCAGTGTCAGGTTGCGCAGGGCAATGGCGTATTTCACCTGATTGGCTGGCGCGATGGCCGGGTGGTGTTGGCCTGCTATGTGAGTGCGCAGGCGCTGCGTATCGACAGCGATGCGGTGCGTCAGGCGTTTGCTACTCCACCGCAACTACCGCACGAGCGCCATGCACTGCTGGCAGGTCAGGCTCCACAAGGACAGGTGAAGCAGGGAGCTACGATTTGCAGTTGTTATAGCGTTGGCGAAGCGATCATCGTCGGTGCGATTCGTAAGGGGTGTCACAGCGTGGCAGCGTTAGGCGGTACGCTGAAATGCGGCACCAACTGCGGTTCCTGTATCCCCGAACTGAAGGCGTTATTGAGTCAGCATGTGCCGATAACGGTCAATGAATTGAAAAAAGCAGGTTGAGCGCCACGGCGTAATGAGGTGTGACATGATGACAACACAATCAATATTGGCGAAGGGCCAGCGGCGTCAGCCTGTACTCGGCGGTGAAATCTGGCTGGTAGGCGCGGGGCCGGGCGATGTAGAACTGCTGACGCTGAAGGCGTTGCGGGCAATCCAGCAGGCGGATGTGGTGGTCTACGATCGGCTGGTGTCGGCGGAGATTATGGATTTGGTGCCGGAGCAGGCGCTGTGTATCGATGTCGGAAAAACGCGCGGCTGCCACCGTTTGTCGCAGGAGAAAATCAATCAGCTGTTGGTTGAACTGGCGCAGGCTGGGCAACGGGTGATTCGTCTCAAGGGCGGCGACCCCTTTATTTTTGGTCGCGGCGGCGAAGAGATGGATTATGCCCAGCAGGCCGGGATTGTCTGTCATGTGGTGCCCGGTATTACTGCCGCGACAGGCTGTGCGGCAGCAGTGGGGTTACCGCTGACGCACCGGGCCTGTGCGCAGTCGGTACGCTTCGTGACCGGCCATTCGCGCGATGGTGAACCGCAATTGGACTGGCCGACACTGGCGGACAGCCAGCAAACGCTGGTGTTCTATATGGGGCTGAGCCACAGCAGTCGACTGTGCCAGCGCCTGATCGAACACGGTCTGTCCGCGCAGACGCCTGTCGCGATTATTGAACGCGGCACCCAGCCGGATCAGCGATTATTAACGGCAACGCTGGAAACCTTACCAGCACTGCTTGCTCGCTATCAGCCACAGTCGCCGAGCCTGCTGGTGGTCGGTGACGTCGTTCGCTTCTGTCGTCATCCGGCGCTGCATGTTGATGCAGCCCCTGCACGTTTGATGATGGAAAAACATGAAGCCGCCTGACGGCAACAGATTCTTTTTGACGATTAGCGCCTCATTTTGAATGTGAAGTACTTTTTAACGTGAAAGAACGTGTTTTTCTTCGAGGCGCTTTCCACTTTCTCCGCTGTCTTCTGTTTTGTTATCGCATCCCCGTTACCCTCCCTACTGAATTTTTAGTCATGGTCTACAGGGAAGGGGACGAGATGCCATCGCATGATGCGATCTTCAAACAGTTTCTCAGCGATATCGCGGTCGCACGGGATTTTCTGACTATCCATCTGCCGGATGAAATCCGTGCACGGTGTGATTTCAGCACGCTGCAATTGGAATCCGCGTCGTTTATTGATGAAAAGCTGCGCGCGCGGATATCGGACGTGCTGTACTCGCTACGTACCACCGCAGGCAAAGGGTATATTTACTGTGTGATTGAACACCAAAGCCGCCCGGAAAAGCAGATGGCTTTCCGGCTGCTGCGCTATTGTCTGGCTGCCATGCAGCAGCATCTGGATCAGGGACACGATCGCTTACCGCTAGTGGTGCCGCTGCTGTTTTATCATGGCAGAGCGCGTCCTTATCCTTACAGCCTCCGCTGGCTGGACAGTTTCGCCGATCCTGTACTGGCAAAAGCGCTGTATGAACAGCCTTTCCCGTTGGTGGATTTAACTGTCATGCCAGACGATGAAATCCGCACGCACCGACGGATGGCGTTACTGGAACTGGTACAGAAGCATATTCGTACCCGTGATATGCTGGAGTTGGCGCGGGAGATTGGGTTACTATTTGAACGCTGGTCGGTGCCGCTGACGCAGCGTCGGGCGCTGTTATTTTATATTGCACAAGCGGGAAACACATCCAAACCCGCAGATTTCATTGACGCACTGGCTGCACCGCTATCAACCGGTCAGGAGGACATTATGACGATTGCAGAACAATTGAAAAAAATGGGATTCGAGGAAGGCATCCAACGCGGTATTCAGCAAGGATTGGAGCAGGGCATTGAACAAGGGATGAAAAACAGTGCCAGACAAATTGCCCGTAATTTATTGCTAACGGGAATGGATAAGAACAGCGTGCAGCAGGTCACTCAGCTTGAGGAAGAAGAGCTGGAGCAGTTGGTCACGGCTATCCTGCATGACACACAGCATTGATACTGAGCTAAACAATACCGCACTAAAAACTGAGCGTTGCTGATGCCCTTACGAGGAAGGTCAGTCAGGCAGCGCTCACGTCCTTTCGCTAACGCGTTGCTTTTAGCCTTTACGGACTCGCGCAGTTAGCCCTTTCAGGAAGTAGCGGATCACCTGATCGCCGCAGGTGCGATAGTTTTTATGATCAGGTGCGCGCATCATCGCGGTGACTTCCGGTACTGAAATGCGAAAATTTTGTGCCTGCAGGATCGCCTGAATATCATCCGTTTTTAGTGAAAACGCGACACGCAGCTTTTTCAGAATAATATTGTTGGTCATCTTGCGTTCAAACTGCGGCGCAGGCTGGTTTTCATCTTGACCGCGTTTTTGCAGAATCAGCCCATTCAGGAAATAACTCATCACGATGTCCGGGCAAGGCTGATAGCCTTCCTCTCCCTCTTTTTTGACGTAGCTCGCCAACTGCTGGGGGGGGACGGTCATCTCCACCAGCGCCAGGATCTTCAGCAGGTGGTCATTATTGAAATTCAGCATATAGCGCACGCTGCGCAGGACATCGTTGTTCATCATTACGGAGGGGGTCTCGCCGTTCGTCTTCGTACAAAACGCACAGTATAAAGGGAACGGCGGAGAAATGCAGAAACGATCGTGGAATTAGTGAAACGTTTCCCGTCCGGTAAAGTGCCCAACCCAGCCTTCTGGATTGGTAAAAATACGGATCGCGACAAAATCAGGGAATTCGCCGCAGTCAAACCAGTGCGGCGTGTTGGCGGGAACGCGTAAGAGATCGCCGGCCTCACAGGTAAGCTGGAAAACCTGCTCGCCAATCGGCACAAAGAAGCTTCCGCTACCGCGTACGAAGAAGCGCACTTCATCTTCACTATGGGTGTGTTCCTGAAGAAACTTTTCCCGCAGCGCCAGTCTCTCGGCATGATCTGGCGTCAGGCTGATCACGTCGGCAGAGGTGTAGCCTTCCTGCTGTTTGAGACGTTCAATATCGGCACGGTACTGCGTCAAAATGGTTTCGCTGCTGGCGTCGAGCGGAGGTGCTTCGGTCTGCCAATGTTCTAACTGGATCCCGGCGCTGGCGAGCAGGGAAGCGATGTCATTAAACGTGGTGAACTGCTGGACGGGCTGTGTGATCTGCGGACGGTGGTAAATCGATAGCGTTGTCATGTCTGCTTTCCCTTAGGTATAGAAGAACCTTAACCATTAACTTTATAGGGATAAAAAACAAGATGCTTTTTTTATAACTTATTCCTTAAAATTCAATAGGTAAAAATCATTACATCTGTGTATCAATGCTATTTCTATTTAATCACTAGCCATTATCATTTTTGTTATTTCGATTTAACTTTTCCCGTTGCTAATCTCTTTCACTGCTAATAATTTTATAAAAACCGGGATAAAAATGATGAAGACTCGCTTTTCTCGTCTTGCTGCGTGCGTGCTGGCTACGGGGGTTATGACCTCTGTTCAGGCGGCTGATGAGACACTGTCATTGAAGGGAAAAACCATTGGTGTCGCCGTCGTGGGGACACAGCATTTTTGGGATCGTGAAGCCTACAAAGGGGCGACCGAAGAAATTGAGAAACTCGGTGGACAGGTCGTGGGCGTAGATGGCGGGCGTGATAATCAGGTTCATGCCAATAACCACGATATCCTGCTGGCGCGTAAGGTGGATGCGGTGATCAGTATTCTTGGCGACAGTGCGGTAGAACCGAAATTTAAAGCGCTGCGTGACGCGAAAATTCCGGTTTTTACCGTCGATCACGTTTCGTCTTACTCCATTAATAACACGACGTCGGATAACTACGCGATCGGTTCGACGATCGGGCGCTATACGGCAGATGCGCTGGGCGGAAAAGGCAATATTGCGGTGTTCAACGCGTTCTCCAACGCGCTGCGCATCTGTGGTATCCGCTATGATTTGTGGAAATACGTCCTGCAAGATTATCCGGGGATCAAAATCATTCAGCCTGAGCTGGCTGAGCAGTATTCCAACTCGCCGGAAGATGCGCGTAAGAAAACTCTTGAGCTGCTGAGCCAGCATCCTAAAGGCACGCTGGATGCGATCCATGTTGCCTGCTGGGATCAGCCGGCCATCGGCGTGGTACAAGCATTGGAAGAAACCGGGCGTGACAAGGATGTGAAGGTCACGGCGATTGATGCCGGGCCAGAAACGCTGGAAATTATGGCGGAGAAAGGCAGCCCGTTTGTTGCCAACGTTGCGCAGCAGCCGCGTCTGATTGGCACCACATCAGCGAAAAACGTCGCCCGCTATTTCGCTGGCACCACGCTGCTGCCGCAGACGTTTGTGCCAGTGTTGCCCGTCAAAGGGGAGGCAGAAGCCAAAGCGGTCTATAAACAGCTTGGCTATGGCGAACTGAAATAACGCTATGGTGGGATATCACGCAGCCCCGTCGCCGTCCGGCGGCGGTCTGGCAATGACGCACATCAGCAAGCAGTTCGCGGGGATTCCCGCGCTGGACAACGTATCACTAACGGTTCGGCCGGGAGAAATTCTCGGCCTGATTGGGGAAAACGGCGCGGGGAAATCGACCTTAATCAAAGTGCTGGCTGGGGTCTATGCTGCGGACAGTGGCGAGATCGCTATCGATGGACAGCGGCTGACCGCCGTGACGCCAGCGGTTATTCACGCGCACGGCATTCGTTTTATCCATCAGGAACTGCATCTGATTCCCCATTTTACCGTGGCGGAATCGGTGTTTCTCGGGCAGGAAATTGTGAGCCGCTGGCGAGGCGTTGATCGTCGGGCGATGCGGCGTGAAACCGAACAGTTTTTTCAACACACGTTCAATTTATCGATAGATGCCAACCAGCTGATTCGGGATTTAAGTTTGGCGCAACGTAAACTGGTACAGATTGCGCGGGCACTGATTGATGGCAAGGCGCGGCTTGTGGTGTTTGATGAACCGACCGCGCCGCTGGAAGCGCGTGAAGCCGCGCAACTACTGCATACACTCCAGACGCTGAAACAGCGCGGCATCGCCATTATCTATGTTTCCCACTATCTCAATGAAATTGCGGATATCTGCGATCGCGTCACCGTGTTACGCAATGGTAAGGGCGTGACGACGCTGGACGATCCTGAGACGAAGGATATCGATGGAATGATTCGTCTGATGGTGGGACGAGAGATTGTCAGCCTGTTTGACGGAAAACGAAAGACAGAGAAAAGTGAGACGCCTTTGCTACAGGTTGAACAGCTCACGGATCGACAACATTTTCAGCCGATAAGTTTTCAGGTTGCTGCGGGAGAAATCGTCGGCATTGCAGGACTGTTAGGCTCGGGGCGTGAGGCGCTGATTGATGCGCTCTATGGTATTTCGCCTGCCCGTGAGGGACATATTACGATCAATGATCGGACGCTGCGACCACGTTCTCCGGTACAGGCCATCGCACAGAAAATGGCGCTGGTGCCGCGCGATCGTCGTCATGACGGGCTGATTTTACCGCTATCGGTGGCGGACAATATCAATCTGGCTTCTTTACCTGCGGTAGCCTGGCGCGGTTGGCTGCGGCGTAAGCAAGCGGTAGCACAGGCGAATCATCTGGCGCAGACGCTGGATATCCGGCCGTGCGATGTCAGCGTTCCTGTGCGCAATTTAAGCGGCGGTAACCAGCAGAAGGTGATACTGGCGCGCTGGCTAAAGACCGATACCCGGCTGTTTATTCTTGATGAACCGACGCTGGGCGTCGATATTGGCGCGAAAGCCGAAATTTATCAGCTTACCCGGCAGCTCGCGGCAGAAGGGCGGGCCGTTATTGTCTCTTCCAGCGATGACGGCGAACTCCTGGGGCTTTGCGATCGCATTCTGGTGATGTGGCGCGGTGAACTCATCGCCGATGTGCCGACGGAACACCTCTCGCTGGATAGCCTGCTGGCCTTGACCAGCAGCGGCCGCACGCAGGAGGCGGTATGACTCGCGCCCTACAATTCATCCGCTCTACGCCGCATTTAGCCCGACTTTTCAATCATATTCCCTTACTGCTGTTTGCGGTGCTGCTGCTTTTTCTCTGCCTGAGTGCACCTTATTTTCTCAGTTGGCAAAATATCACCATTATTTTGCGACAAAGCGCGCCGCTGGCGATCTTATGCTTCGGGCTCGTCTGCGTGATTACGGGCGGCGGTGACGAGGTGGTCTCTGGCGGTATCGATCTCTCGCTGCCTGCGATTGCGGTACTTGCCGTAGCGATAATCAGCGACGGTTTGACTAACGCGGATATCAGCTATTCGTGGTTGATTGTGTGCGTGGCGGGGGCCGCGTTACTGGCGGGCGCGGTGAATGCGGCGCTGGTGGTGGCGATTCGGCTACCGCCGCTGTTGGCGACATTAGCCTGTTCCGTAGCCGTTATCGGGCTCACCAATTTGCTGACCCAGCAGCGACGCATCAGCGTGAGCGATCCGGTAATTGTGGCGTTTCGCGATAGCACTCTGCTAGGTTTGCCGCTGGCGGTCTGGTTTATGCTGCTGGTTTTCCTCTTGTTTCAGTTTATCGTTCACCATAGCCGCTGGGGTCAGCATTTGCAGGCCGCCGGAGGAAACCGCGAAGCGGCGCAACTGTCGGGCATATCCCACACGCCATTGGTTATCGGTTCGTATCTGTTAGGTGCATTGGCGGCGGCACTGGCCTCGCTGACGCTGGTGGCGCAAGGATCCGGCAGTTCGCCCGGCACGGCAGAACCGCTGTTGCTAGAGATGGTACTGGCGACGTTTCTTGGCGCGGCGTTCTCTCGCCGTTGGGTGGTCACCATCTGGGGGGCCTTGCTGGGCACGCTGCTGGTGAACGCGCTGTCGAACGGTCTGGCGCTGCTGCGAGTCGATATCTTCTGGGTCGGCGCAATTAAGGGCGTACTGATTCTGGTGGTGCTCGCCGCCGCCTCGCTACGCAGGCAAAGGAGTCACGCGTGAAAAGTTCTTCTTTGGCGGCGCAGCCTGCGTTGCCGGGCGGCAGACTGGGGCTGTCGTTCTTTATCCGCTATGGTTTTCTGGTCATTCTGCTGGCGTTTCTGGTGTTTTTCTCGCTGCAAAATCCGATATTTTTGACGTTAGGCAACTGGGGAAACCTGCTGCAAGGTAGCGCGGTGCTGTTGATTGTGGCGCTGGCTATGACGCTAGTGGTGACGGCCGGTGGGATCGATCTGTCGGTGGGCGTTGCGCTGGATTTTGGCGCCGCCTTCGCGCTGGTGGCACTCAAAGTCTATGGTCTGCCGTGGCAGGCTGCGGTATTGGCCGCGTTGGCGGGTGGTGCGCTGGTGGGGGTGGTTAATGCGGTGCTGATTATTCATTGTCGAATTAAGCCATTCTTGGCAACGCTAGGAACCTGGTTTATCGGCAGCAGTATTGAGCGCATTTACACCGAGGGCGGCGGGCCGATCGCTTATCGTCGGATGGCACCGCAGTACCACGAGCTGGCTGTGGGTGACCTGTGGGGTATTCCGGTGCCGATCGTGATTGTCGCGGTGCTGTGGTTTGCCTACTACCTGTTATTTGAACGGACGATTGCGGGTAAACGTATCCATGCGATGGGGTTGAATGCGCCAGCGGCGCTGATTGCGGGTGTTAATGTGCGGCGCACGATGTTCTGGCTGCTGATTGTCACGTCGGTGACGTGCGCCATCGGCGGTGTGGTGTTATCCGCCAATCTGCGTCAATTTACGCCGCTGGCCGGACAGGCTTACCTGATGGACGCGATTGCCGCCGTTTTTATCGGCACCGCGTTTCATGCGCAGGGGCGACCCAACGTGGCGGGGACGCTAATCGGCGTGCTTTTTCTCGGTATGATCGCCAACGGTTTGAACCTGATGGGGCTGAACTTCATCGTAAAAGATGCGCTGAGCGGCGTGATTTTAGTGCTGGCGCTGGCGCTCTCTTTCCTGCAAGGGCGGCTGCGTCAGCGGCAATAAATGTTCAAACATGAATAAAAAAACAGAATGTGAAGAAGCAGAATATGAACAAGGAGAGAGCGTGAGTCAATTTGATGCGGTTTTTGTTGGATTAACCATTCTGGATGTCGCGGGTCGGCCGGTGACCGGTTTGCCTGAAGGCGGCGGCGTCCACTTTATTGATGAAATTCGCCTTAACCCTGCTGGGACGGCCAGCGGTGCGGCGATGAACGCCGCCAAGCTAGGTATCCGCACGGCGACGGCGGCCTGTCTCGGTGAGGATGAAAAAGCGGATTTTATTCTGGCAGCCTATCACAAGCTGGGCATCGACTGCTCTCTGGTTCAGAGAACGACGGCGGCATCGACCTCGGCGACGATTCTGACCATTCGCCCAGATGGTGAGCGTCCGGCGCTACACTATCGCGGGGCATCAGATCACCTGTTCATCGACGAGCGGGATTTTGACGCCGTGTGCAATGCGCGTTTCTTACACCACGGCGGTACAGGGCTGCTGGCGAAAATGGATCAGGGGCAGAGCGCGCGTCTGCTTCGTCACGCCAAATCCAAAGGGTTGACGACCAGTTTCGACCTGATTGCACCGAATGCAGAGACGCTGTCGTTGCTGACACCGTTGCTGCCGGATGTAGACTACTTTATGCCGTCGCTGGAAGAGGCTGCGTTTATCTCCGGCCTGACGCAACCGGCAGAGATTGCGGCTTTCTTTCTCGATCGTGGCGTTGGCACCTGCATTTTCAAAGCGGGCGCGGCAGGGTCTTACGTGTTCAGCGAGGATGTCACGCTGCGCATTCCCGCCTACCGCGTGGCGGTATCGGATACCACGGGCTGCGGTGACAGCTACTGCGGCGGCTTTATTGCCGGTCTGGCGAAAGGCTGGGATCTTGAACAGGCTTGCCAGCTCGGTTCGGCAGTTTCTGGGCTGGTGGCTACCGGGCTGGGCTCCGATGCGGGCGTGATTGACTGGGAACAGACGTTGCGGTTTATGGCAGAAACCCCCACCTATTATACTCGTCATACTTCAAGCTGCATGTGCGTTGGCTGCATTCAGTCACCCGAATCACTTACTTGAGTAAGCTCATCGGGACTCCTTCTCTTGCCGCGTTACGAGGCGCATAAATGAGCCTCGCCCTATGGGTCAACGCCTTGCGTTGTTCAAAACGCTAACGTTTTGTCCTGCAACTCGAATTATTTAGAGTAAAGATCAGTGTTGAGTCTATTTCCATTCGTAAAGCAGCGGTTCGCCGCGAATGAATCGCTGTAGGTCGGCGGCGATCATCGCGGTGTGTTTCACCAGCGTTTCGCGTGTTGCACCGGCAATGTGCGGCGTGAGTACTACGTTATCAAATTCGGTAATAAACGGGTGATGACGCCAGAGCGGTTCGCTGTCATAAACGTCAAGTGCGGCACCTGCCAGCCACTTTTCGCGTAGTGCCGTGATCAGATCGGCTTCGACAACGACGGCGGCACGCGAGGTGTTGATCAGATAGGCATTGGGGCGCATGGTTCTGAGCCTGTCGAGGTTGACCAGCCCTTTGGTTTGCGGCGTGCTGTTCAGGTGCAGGCTGACGAAATCGGACTGAGAAAAAAGCTCGTCCAGCGTGGTTTTGCGAATGCCCGGTTCGTCGATCTCTTCGGCGGCAACATACGGATCCGCAATTAGCAGTTGCATACCGAAGGCGCGCGCCAGTTTCCCGACTCGATGACCGATACTGCCATAGCCGATGATGCCGAGCGTCTTATTACGCAGTTCGCCGCCTTTGAACACTTCATACGGGCTGTGCTTGTCTACGTCCCACACCACATCCTGACGTAATCCGGCCTGCGTCTGTGTCGCGCTGTGGGTTTCGCGCGTGAACTCTCCGCGTTTGAGCGCACTATGGGCCTGAGGGATGTGGCGTGTGGCATTCAGCATCAGCGCCAGCGTTAATTCTGCTGCGGCATCGGCATTGCGTCCGGGCGTGTAAAGGACCGGAATTCCCCGACGGCGTGCGGCCTCGATATCGATGTTTACTGGGTTGGCGCGGGTACAGGCGATGAGCCGCAGGTGAGGGCAAGCCTCAATGACGCGGGCGGTAATATCGTCATAGCTGGTGACGATAACGTCGGCGTTCTCCGCCAGATGAATCAGCGCCGCTTCGCTCAGTTTGGGCTGACCGATAGCCCAGCCGTCTACCACCAACTCCCCCAGCGCCTGAAAGGCATCAAGGCTGCCGCCATATTCTGCGGTAAATATGATTTTCATGAAGCAATACTTTCCTGTGAGGTAGGAACCGTGTGCGAGTGTGTTGCGCTGTGATGGTCTAATGCTCTAAGCGCCTGAGCCCGTGCCTGCCAGAGCGGCTGTAGCTGGTCGCGCAGTTGGCGAAAAACCGGAAACAGTGTCTGATACTGCCTATGGGCGTCGGCGTCGGGGAGAAACGTCGACGCCTGCGCGTTGGCGGCGGGAACCACGTTGGCGCTTTCTCCGACGGACAGGGCAGCAAGGCGAGCGGCACCGCATGCGCTGAGCTCTTTGACCGAACTGGCGATCACCCGCCGTCCGGTGCAGTCCGCGATGATTTGCAGCCAAATCGCTGAGGCCGCACCGCCACCAGCGATGTAGAGATCGCTGTGGGCAGGGTAGCCGCTGAGCGAATCGGTAATCGCGTAGGCGAGCCCCTCAAAGACCGCGCGCAGTAAATGCGCGTTGGTCGTGGATTGTTCGATACCAAAAAATCCCGCCCGTGCCGATGTGCTGTAAAACGGTGCGCGTTCACCATTAAGGTAAGGCTGATAGAAGACGCCGCCGCTGCCGGGTGGCACGCGAGAAATACGGGCGTTGATCGTCTGAAAATCGGCCTCGTCAGCCAATGTGCTCAACGCCCAGTCGATATTCGGCGTGCCGGACTGCATAGCGAACAGGTTGAGATAGTGGCCCGGCCAGGCGTGTGCAACAAACCGGGTTTGCAGGCTCACCTGCGTTAAGCCACGGCACACAATGCCGGTGCAGCAGGTGGTGCCGAGAATAGTGAAAATGTCACCGTCGTGAATAGCGCCGATGCCCAGTGCCGCGGCAGACACATCCAGTGCGCCTGCACAGACGGGAATTCCCGTGGGCAACCCCGTCTGTGCGGCGACGGCGTCGCTCAGCGTTCCGGCGATGTCATCGGGATAAAGCAACGGCGGAAAAAGCGGCCTAATCGCCTGTAAGTCGAGCTTATCCAGCACGGTTTTTGACAGCGTCTCGCTATGCAGATCCAGCAGCGACGTACCGGCGTCCGTCAGTTCCAGATTCGCCTGTCCCGTCAGTCGAAAACGAACCCAGTCTTTGGCAAAAAAGAAGTAATCGGCGTCGTTCAGCGCATCCGGTTGATGCTGTGTCAGCCAGCGTAACTGCTGCGCGCTGTTACAAGGGAGCAGGGGAGAACCGGTTTCCGGAAAGAGCGTCGCTTCCAGATTCGGGCGCTGTTTAAGCTGATGAACCTGTTCCGCTGTGCGGGTATCGCTCCAGAGAATGGCCTGCCGAATGGGTTGCCCGTGGCGATCGCTCAACCAGACGCCTTCACCTTGTCCGGCCAGCCCGATGGCGCGCACGCGACCCTGTTGTAGCAGCGGTGAAGCAGCCAGCGTTTTCAGGGTAGAGAGCACACCGTCCCACACATGAGACATATCTTGCTCAGCGTAGCCGGGCAGCGGAGAGTAGGTGACGGTGTTGGCTGACGCAATCAGCAGTTCATTGAACTCGGCATCGAATAGTACCGATTTGACCTTTGAGGTCCCGATATCAATGCCAATGTAGTAGTCCATCCACGCTGCCTCATAAAACCTGTATCAGCATCAGAGTAATGGAAAAATGGCGGTCGCTATATTCATAGAAATGCAAAGCAAAGCATCAATGCTGGAATAGCGGAGAGGTTGGAATCACGGAGGCGGTGCAATGGCGGAAAGGCCGCCATTGATGCGAAAAGTTACTCGGCGGGTTGAGACAGAATGGCGTCGAGCAGGCCGGGAAAGCGCTGTTGCATGTCGCTGCGGCGTAGTCGGTTGATGTGCGTAGTGCCGATGTTGGTGGTATGCAGCAGGCCCGAGTCACGCAAGACGCGAAAATGGTGCGACACGCTGGATTTCGGGCGACCCCCGTCAAGCTCGCTGCATGTGGCTTCTCCTTGCACGGCCAGACAGCGGACGATTTCCATGCGCAGGGGATCGCTCAAGGCGTACAGGACGCGCTCAAGGGTAAACTCATCGGGGGTAGGGTGCTTAAAAGGTCTCATGGGTGAATTATAGCGTCAGGGTTGTCTAAAATCTATTATTCGAATAATATCGAAATATCGAAGTAACCAGACAAGGTAGGAAATTATGTCCGCACTGTTTCAACCCTTTAAGCTGAAAGACATTACGTTACGTAACCGTATTGCTGTTCCACCGATGTGTACCTATTCCGCGAATGATGGCCTGATCAACGAGTGGCATCAGGTGCATTATGCCTCACTGGCGCGCGGTGGTGCTGGGTTGGTTATCGTGGAAGCGACGGCTGTTGCACCTGAAGGTCGCATCACACCGCACTGCACGGGTATCTGGAACGATGAGCAGGCGCAGGCGTTTGCCAAGGTTGCTAAATCTATTAAGGATGCAGGCTCCGTGCCGGGAATTCAGATTGCCCACGCCGGGCGTAAAGCCAGCGCCAATATTCCCTGGGAAGGTGACGATCATATCCCCGCGGGCGATTCACGCGGTTGGCAGACCATTGCCCCTTCCGCAGAAGCTTTCGGCGCGAACCTGTCCAAACAACCGCAGGAAATGACGCTGGAAGATATCGCCCGCGTTCGTGATGACTTTGTCGCTGCGGCTCGCCGCGCGCTGGAAGCTGGGTTTGAATGGCTGGAGCTGCACTTTGCTCACGGCTATCTGGCACAGAGCTTCTTCTCCGCTCATTCCAATAAGCGTAACGATCAGTACGGCGGCAGTTTTGACAACCGCAGCCGTTTTCTGCTGGAAACGCTGGCTGCCGTTCGTGATGTGTGGCCACAACACCTGCCGCTGACCGCCCGTTTCGGCGTGATTGAATTTGACGGCCGTGATGAAGAAACCTTGCAGGAATCCATTGAACTGACGCGCCGCTTTAAAGCCGCAGGACTGGATATGCTGAGCGTCAGCATTGGCTTTTCTACGCCGGCAGCGAATGTGCCGTGGGCACCTGCCTTTATGGGGCCGATTGCTAAACAGGTACGCGAGCAGGCCGATCTTCCAGTCTCTTCCGCCTGGGGCTTCGGCACGCCGGAGCTGGCTGAACAGGCTGTCGCATCGGGTCAGTTGGATCTGGTGATGGTGGGTAAAGCGCATTTGGCGAACCCACACTGGAGCTATCAGGCCGCCCGCGAACTGGGCATCGAACGCGCCTCGTGGACGTTGCCAGCGCCTTACGCCCACTGGCTGGAGCGTTATTAATCCCTGCTAACGATGACTGGCGGTGTTTGTTAGTTAAGACCACTGACAAACTTAAGCCAAATCGTATTGTTCATGGTATTTCTCCGCATGGCGTAAAAAATTATGCTGAGGTGAACATGAACGCCGAGTGAGCGACAGGACGTCGCGAAAGTCAGTGCCGCGTCAGGAACGCGTCACTGACGGCTCGAAAGGCGGGCATGGTCGCCGAAGGAACCGCGTTAGCGGCATAATTTCCGCCAAAAGCCTGGGTTCTTAGGGCGCCGGCGATTGGGCGCCCTAAGTCGGGCGTGGCATCAATGCCACAGAAAAACTCTGCTGCTTATCACGCACGAAACCTTGTCGCTTTCTTGCACTGGAATGTGTTCTGCATCAGCTAGGTTGTGTGCAGTTAACTCACTGCGTTCACATTCAGTGCCTGATACAGGTCATCAATCAGGTCCTGCACATTTTCAATCCCCACGGATAAACGCAGCAGCTGTGGCGTGATGCCTTTTTGTCGTCTTTTTTCCAACGGCACGGAAGCGTGGGTCATGGAGTAGGGCTGGCTAATCAGGCTTTCCACGTCACCCAGACTCTCTGCCAGCGTAAATAATCGCGTGCGCTTAATGACGTTACGCGCATAGTCCTCATCGCCTTTCAACCTCACAGAGATCATGCCGCCAAAGCCGCGCATCTGCTGCTGTGCCAAGCCGTGCTGCGGGTGACTCGGTAGCCCCGGATAGTAAACCTGCTCCACCTGCGGCTGGAGTTCCAGCCAGTGTGCGAGTTGAAGGGCGCTTTGATTGTGACGTTCAATTCGCAGCGCCAGCGTGCGGATGCCGCGCAGCGTCAGGAAGCTGCTGAATGGGTCGAGCACGCCGCCAATCGCATTTTGCAGATAGGCCAGCTGTGACGCCAGTTCACTGTTCTTGCCGACCACCGCCAGCCCGGCAATCACATCTGAATGGCCGTTGAGGTATTTGGTTGCGGAGTGCACCACGATATCAAACCCCACATCCAGCGGGCGCTGAATCGCCGGTGAAGCAAACGTGTTATCCGCCACGCTGATGATCTGATGCTTTTTAGCGAGCGTGGCGATGGCTGCCAGATCGGCCAGTTTCAGCAGTGGGTTGGTTGGCGTTTCAACCCAGATCATTTTTGTCTGCGGCGTAATGGCGTGTTCCAGCGCGGTGAGGTCGGCGGGGTCAACGTAGGTCACCTGTAATCCGGCTGTGCGTTTGCGGACATTTTCTAACAGACGCCAGGTGCCGCCGTAGAGATCGTCCACGGCCACAATATGGCTACCCTGATCGAGCAGTTCCAACAACGTAGAGCTGGCGGCCAGACCGGAGGCAAACGCAAATCCTCGCGTCCCACCTTCCAGTTCGGCAATCGCCGCCTCCAGCACCGCACGCGTCGGGTTGCCGCTGCGTGAATATTCGTAGCCAGTATGCTCACCGGGTGCGGGCTGAGCAAATGTGGAGGTTGCATAAATCGCGGGCATAACCGCGCCAGTGCTGTCCGGGATATAGCCCGCGTGAACGGTTTGGGTATCGAATTGAGGCATGGTTCACATCCTAAGTGATAAGAAAAGAGAAGCGTGAGCAACGTATCAGCGAAGCGTCTGCCGCCAGTGGTTCAGGACATCTGTACGCGTGATCAAACCGAGAAAACGATCGCCGTCGAGAATCACGGCGACAAATCCCCGGTCAAAAATTGCCAGCAGATCGTCAGGCGACGCCTCTTTTGGCAGCGTCTTGACCTGATCGGACATCGCCTCGCGCGCCGTCAGTGAAAAATGCTGGGTATCGTTTTTGAGACTGTTGAGCAGATCCCATTCATCGATCACGCCGACGACGCGGTCGTTGTCTAATACGGGGAGTTGGGAGATGTCGTAGAGCCGCATACGGGCATGTACTACGCTGAGCGTGTCGTCAGGTGACACCGAAACCGTGGCACCTTCATCGTGGCGATAGGTGATGAGATCGCGCAGGTCGCCGTGTGACGGGCGCGTGATAAGTCCTTTCTCAATCATCCAGTAATCGTTAAACATCTTGGACAGGTATTTATTGCCGCTGTCGCAAACGAAGGTGACGACCCGCTTAGGCTCGGTTTGTGCCCGACAGTAGCGCAGGGCGGCGGCCAGTAACGTGCCGCTGGAGGAGCCAGCCAGCACGCCTTCCTTACGCAGCAGTTCCCGAGCGGTGTGGAAGGACTCGGCGTCATCAATCGCGTAAGCGTGGGTAACCTGAGTGAAATCGGCTAGTGCCGGCACGAAATCTTCGCCAATCCCTTCCACCAGCCAGCTTCCTGCCTCACCATATTCACCGCGCTGTAGATAGTCCGTCAGAATCGAACCTGCGGGGTCGGCCAGCACAAAGGCAGTCTGCGGCGACACCTCGGCGAAGTAGCGGGTTAACCCGCCCAGCGTGCCGCCGGAACCCACACCGACGGCGACAGCGTCAATCTGTTCTTCCATCTGCTGCCACAGTTCAGGGCCCGTCGTGCGGTAGTGCGCTTCCAGATTGGCCGGATTATTAAACTGATCGATGTAGTACGCATCAGGTGTTTCCTCTGCCAGACGACGGGCATAATCCTGATAGTAATCAGGGTGGCCTTTGGCGACATCAGAGCGGGTTAGCCGCACTTCGGCACCGAGCGCACGTAGATGAAAGATTTTCTCGCGGCTCATCTTGTCCGGCACCACCAGAATCAGGTGATAGCCCTTCAGTGCGGCGACCAGCGCCAGACCGAGTCCGGTATTGCCAGCGGTGGCTTCAACGATGGTGCCACCCAGCTTTAGCCAGCCCTGACGCTCTGCGTTTTCGATCATGGACAGCGCCACACGGTCCTTAATCGAGCCGCCGGGGTTCTGGTTTTCCAGTTTGACGAACAGTCGGCAGGGGCCGGTATCAAACTGGGTGAGCTCCAGCAGCGGCGTATGACCGATCAGGTCGAGAACGGCGTTGGCACTTTTCATAGCATTTCACTCTGTTGAAAATGGTGGATGCCACATAGTAGATCTGCTGCAAATCGAAACTGAACGAAGTAAATCACCAAAGAATATGCATTTAAGTAATATAATATTCTGGTTGGCCGTAAGGATGTGCAGAGGCGTAGCGGTGCGGGCGTATAGACTGCCAACGAAAGGTTTAACAAATCGTGTTGTGGCAGTAAAACGCATTTCAAGGAAGAGATAGGGTGTCGTGCGTGATAAACAGCGGCATTTTTCTGTAGCACTGATGCCACGCCCGACGTAGGGCGCTTAGTTGCCAGCGGCCTAAGAACCCAGAATTTTGGCGGGGATTATACCGATAGCGCGGTTCTTTCGGTGCTTATGTCTACTATAGAAAAGGTTTGCGGCATCACATGCGTTTGGGAACCTAAGAGAAACCCTCATCTGGATTGGGGCAGATCAATTATGTCCGATCCTCGCTCTTGAGAGACCATCATAATCATTGGCGGAGATACCGACAGTGTCTATACAACTTCTTCGGGATAAGTTCAGGGGATGCGTTATGTTTTTGGGCAGCCCGTGACTTGCGGATAATTGCGACATACTAGATTGAGTTTGTTTTTCGGTTCGAAACCTTTATCCAGCATGCATTGCTGAACATTAGCGGCTTTGCGCAGCGTCGGCACGTAAGGCGTCGAGCCCAAAGGTTGCGGATAACCGCATTGATACATCACTGCCAGTGCCTGTTTGTCGTTTTCAACTTCATGAGAAAAATGCAGAGAGGACCCCACTTTACGCCAAGTAATTAAGGAAAACATGCTCACGCCGGAATCAGACTTAATCGGATGAAACCCTCTGTCTGCGACAAAAGGCAGTGCTTCTAGCTGGCTCTGACTCAAGGGGTGCCCCTGCTCTTGGTTGCGGCAGGCTGGTGTATCATGGTAAACACGAACGCTGCAAATTTTGAATCCGTCTTTACGGGTAAACCCCATATTCTCCATGCAGTGGTAATACAGAACGGACTCATTATCCGTTTTGGGGATATCGGGGCCGGGGAGTTGCACACCGCATTTACCCATCGCGACGCGTACGCCGTCGATATTCGTATCAGGACGCTGCCATTGTGTTATATCCGGTGCTGCGGGGCATCCTGTCAGCAGGAATACCGATGCCATCAGCAGAGGTAAAGTCACCAGAGTCGATTTTCGGAACATTAAAATCCCTTATTTATTATTGTTTCAGGTAGCATCCATACTGCCCGTATTGCTCCTCTGCAACAACATTGTTCAGGTTTTGATTCTCATTAATAAAAATTTCACCCTGCTTGAATTGACTCAGTCCCCACGTTCTATTCTGAAACATTCAGCTTCGCTGATACCAGGAATGCATTTTTCCGTTCTCACTTCTGCTTTTCGCGCTGAGTGCCCTTAACCCTTTCAGGAACGATATGAATTTTGCGGACGTTAACTTTCTCGCCAGTAAGTCTTTCAACCACCTCAATTGCGTCTGGATCGCCATGCCAGGCCATACAACTTAAACAATCGCCGCCACAATCAAGATTTAGCGTGTCTGGTGTTTTGCTCATTGGCTGGCCACAGGTCAGGCAATGGTTGATTTTCACTGGAAGTGACTTCATTTTGAAGTTTCAGATTAAATAGGTTCCATGTTGTCTAACATACCACTGCAAGGTCTGTTCCTCACTCATAACTGTCTGATGGGTGACAGGCAGCTTCGTGCTGTGAGTTCAACCGATGGATGCAACACACTTATTGAACCGCTCTGCGGGTGATTCATAGTCTAGCGTTTTTCTCGGCCTTTCGTTGAGCTGTGTGGCAACACTATTAAGTCTTTGCTGGCTGTGAACCGATAAGTCAGTTCCTTTTGGAAAATATTGTCTGAGCAATCTGTTCGTATTTTCATTTGAGCCACGTTGCCAGGGAGATTGAGGATCACAGAAATAAATCTGAATGTCTGTCGCTACAGTAAATCGAGTGTGGCTGGTCATTTCCGCGCCACGATCCCATGTTAATGTTTTATAAAGTTCAACAGGTAATTCCCTGGCTTGTCTGATGAGTGCAGATATAACCGTTATAGTCTTGTTGTCTCTGATTTTGGCCAGCATAACAAAGCGGGAATGGCGTTCTACGAGGGTGACAATATAGGAGTTTTTCGAGCCCTGGATCAGGTCACCTTCCCAGTGACCTGGTATGGCTCTGTCTGCAACTTCAGGTGGCCTTTCGCTTATTGGTATCGCATCCGGGATTGATCCTAACCCTTTTCCTTTTAGCGATGACGTTCTGGATCTACGAACCGCTCTTCCACTTCTGAGGCATTGCTGTAGCTCTTTTTTTAATGCCCCTCGGGTTTGTATAAAAAGCGTTTTATAAATCGTTTCGTGTGACACATGCATTTCCTGATTATCCGGATAACAGCGCTTCAGCCAACCGGCGATCTGTTCCGGCGACCAGTCCTGATGCATCTTCTCTGCAATGATTTTACACAATGCGGGGCTTTCAATTAGCTTGCAAGGTTTTGGTCTCAGAGAATTTTCCCACGCAGCAGTATCGGCTTTTGCTGCACGGTATTGTTTGGCACCTCCGTGCCTCCTGACCTCGCGGCTAATCGTTGAGGGTGCTCTTGATAATTTGGCAGCGATGTCCCTGATACTGAGTTTTGCTACCAGTCCTCTGGATATCTCCTCCCTTTCATCAAGCGAAAGCGCTAATCGGTGCCGCTTTCGTACGGGAGGACGGTAGCCACCTGTCTGGTGGATTGTGGGCATGATAGAAGAATGAAATCTGTCGAACATTCTGGCGATATCATGCAGGGAATCACCTTGCTTATATCTGTCCCAGATAATCGCCTTTTGTTCTGGTGTGTAGTTAATCCGAGTTCTTCGTTTCATGGCAACGTCCCCCTTGATTAAGGATAGCGTTGCATCGACCCGTTGAACTCACAGCCAATAACGGACATAGTAAGCACAACTGAGGTGCTGATAAACTGGAGTTGGTCGGTTGAAATCGACGTGATAACCAGTCAAACAGGGTTGGGTTTTCTGAGTTTTCTATTTATGTACAACAATATTGAGCTATTTGTGGTTAAGGCTGCTCAATAACATAATCAACGTGCAATAAAGTGTTTGTCGTGGCTGTCTGCACTCTTTTTCATAAAACAGTGGACAAGTCTAGCTTACGCCGCTAACCTACCTACTAGTTGATTGGTTATCGCTAACGATAACTACACTCTTTCCTTAAGAAATCCCTGGAGCCATTATGTCTATTACCGTTAAACCTTCTGCAGCCGCAAATGCTATCCACATGACCCGTGAAGCCGTACGCACTCAGCCTGGCCTGGGTAATCTGACTTTCCAGATGAAAGCCCGTTCCAACGGTGGGTTAACCGTTCGCACGGAAACCGGCGCCACTATTCAGAACGGTATTGTTGATGACAGCCGTGTGGGTAAATTCTCCAATATCGGGGATGAACCTGCAGGTTTACTGGGTACCGATACCGGGATGAGCCCGACCGAATACATTATGCAGGCGCTGGCGGGTTGTTATACAGCCACCCTGACTATGATGGCCGCTGAAAAAGGCATCGACCTTGACGGCATTGAGTTGGATCTGAATTTCGATATCAACCTCAATGGCTTCCTCGGTCTCAACAGCACTGTGCGTAAAGGTGCTAAATCCATTCGCGTTGATGTTCACCTGACGAGCAAGACTGCAAGTCGCGAGGAGTTAGAAGCGCTGGTCAGCGAAATGAAAAATACTTCACCTATCCATGACACGCTGGCTAACCCTGTAGAAATGATTACACGCTTAGTGTGAATAAATGATCTGATGTAAAAGACGTAACGATGCCATCACGAAAAACAGGATGGCCGTTACCATCAGGACAGAACAATAGTTAGTCAGTGATACACCTTGCTACCCCAAAAATGCAGGAATATAATCTACCAACTAGTAGATTATATGGAGCAATTATGACAACCATGACGCGGGAAAGGCTGCTCAGTGAGGCCGAACATCTGATGCGCGAAAAAGGCTATTCGGCATTCAGTTATGCTGATTTGTCTAAAATCGTCGGTATTACCAAGGCCAGCATTCATCACCACTTTCCGACCAAAGATATTCTGGGCGAAGAAGTGGTGATTCAGGCATTGGCGGATACTCAACGCGTGTTTGAACAGATTGAGGCCGCAGAAAAAACCGCAGCGCAAAGAATCGCTGCTTATGTTGACCTTTTTGCACAGAGTCATCGCGCATCACTGTTACCGCTGTGCTGTGCATTGTCCGCTGAGACAGCCAATCTGCCCAGCAACATCACTGACCAGACGTCGCGCTATTTCGATATGCAGATTGAGTGGCTGATGAGCGTTGTTTCACGTGGAATTGCTGCCGGTGAGATTGCGCCGCAAGGTGAACCCTCTGACCTGGCTTTGATGATCATTAACCTTTGCGAAGGTGCAAGCGTCGTGGCCCGTGCTACGGCGAGGCCAGAAGTTTTTAGTAGCAGCCTCAAATACATAAAGCTGCTCCTTAATACCCGTTAATCCGGAGATTGACAAAATGTTAGACTGGAACAATTACCGCACAGATTTAATGCAACGCTTGGGTGAACTCGGCAAGCTAACCCCGGATACCATGAAAGGCGTGGTTGCTCTGGGAAATGCAGGCAACAAAACAGATCTTCTGGGTGCTAAAGTTCGCGAACTTATTGCACTGGCGTGCGCAGTTACCACGCGCTGTGACGGCTGTATTGCCTTCCACGCTGACGCTGCCGTGAAAGCCGGCGCAACGGATGCGGAAATCGCCGAAGCACTGGGCGTTGCGATCAACCTTAATGCGGGCGCGGCTGTCATTTATTCAGCACGTACCCTGGATGCAGTAAGCCAGGCTCGCGGTTAAGCGTTAAATATTTCCTCTTTAAAAGGGCATTATTGCCCTTTTTTAATGTCCGCAATTGCCTGCGCATATACCGCAGGCGATTTCACACCCGGTATGCGTTTTACCAGTTGTCCTTCATGAAATATCAGTACCGACGGTAGACCCCATATTTCATATTTGGTCGTCAATACCGGCGCCTGATCGACATTGACCTTTCCTGTCTGGATATCATCATCGAGCCGTTCTACAAACAGACTGAACATCTCTTCGCTTGCCTGGCAGGGCGGACACCACGGAGCAGAAAAACGCACGACTGATATCCCCTCGTACTGTTCTATCTGCCGGAAATTATCTTCGTTATAAGACGTTAAGTTACGCATGTTGATGACCTCAATGAGTTCGCGGGCGTTTACGCAGGTGGCCGTTGCGTTAAACAAATATCGTAATGGTTTTCGTTGACCTACCTACTAGATGGTTGGTATAGTGCCAGCCATCAGATGTTTACGCAACTGCAATCCGACGATGTTCAGTCGGTGAGTCTGCCGGACGTTGTCATTCCCCTGTGGGGATAAACCATTTTTGTCTTTGTGAGGTACACGATGAGTAAGCTGTTCACCCCCTACAACCTGTCTGGCATGACATTAAAAAATCGTGTGATCATGGCGCCGATGACGCGCACCCGCACCATGAATGACGTACCGGACGAGGTCGTGGCTTTGTATTATGCACAGCGTGCTTCCGCTGGTCTGCTCATCACCGAAGGTATGCCTGTTTCAGAAGAAGGCCGTGGCTATCTTTATACTCCGGGCATTTACAATGACGCACACGTTCAGGGCTGGCGTAAGGTGACGAAAGCGGTTCATGCCAAAGGTGGCCGTATTTTCGCCCAACTCTGGCACGTCGGCCGTATGTCTCACACCACTCTTCAGCCGGGCCACATTGCACCGGTTTCAGCGGGCACCGTTCAGGCGGTCAATACTACTGTTTTTGCGCTGACCGAATCCGGCGAGCCGGGCCCGGTTGTGCCAAGCCAGCCACGCGCACTGGAAACCCATGAAGTGAAACGCATCACCGCCGACTTTGTACATTCCGCGCGTCTGGCGATGGAAGCCGGTTTTGACGGCGTGGAAATCATGGCGGCGAACGGGTTCATCTTTGACCAGTTCCTCAGCAGCGAATTAAACACCCGCACCGATGAATACGGCGGCTCCGTGGAAAACCGTCAGCGCTTCCTGCTGGAAACTATTGATGCCGTGGCTGACGCGGTGGGTAACAGCCACGTTGCCGTGCGCCTTTCTCCCTTCGGCCGTATTTATGACCTCGCGCCGTATGATGGGGAAGAGGAAACCTGGGAAGCCATCACTGACGCTCTCGGTCAGCGCGAACTTGCCTATGTGCACCTTTACTATCAGCCGGTGTACACCAAAGCCCCGCTGCCGGAAGGATTCCGCCGCCGTTTCCGCAACTCTTTTAAAGGCACCATTATCGCTGCAGGTGGTTTCACTCGCGATATCGCCGAACAGGCACTTGAAGCCGATGAGCTGGATTTAGTGGCGTTTGGCGTCCCTTACATCGCCAACCCTGATCTGGTCGAAAGAATGCAAAACGGCTGGCCGCTGGCAGAAAGTGACCGTACCACGTACTACGGCGTCAGTGGTTCTCCGGAAAAAGGCTATACCGATTATCCGGTCTGGCAGGCTGAATAAATCCAGTGCAGGCGCCGTTCTTCGGGAAGTTAACGCGTCTGTCCCACAATCCTTGAGGAGTCATCATGAAAACGCTTAAACCTACTCTCACCATTGATATCTGGTCAGATTTAGTCTGCCCGTGGTGCTGGATTGCTAAAAAACGATTTGAACAGGGGCTGAACAGTTTTGAGTTTCGCGATCAGGTGGTGATCCGTCATCACAGCTACCGTCTGGCTAGCGGTACCCCAACAATGCCTTTCAGAGAGGCCATCGTGAAAAAGCTGGGTAGCCAGCATTCGGCAGAACTGATGATGAATCAGGTGGAGACCGCCGGTAAATCTGAAGGCCTCACCTACAACTTCGACACCATGATGTTTGGTGATACCGAAGATGCGCACACCCTTCTGACTGCCGCGCGTAAAGCTGGAATAGCGGATGCCGTCGAAGAACGCTTTTACCGCGGCAGTATCACCGAGGGTCGCTCTCTCTTCGACCGTAATGAACTGGTTGCACTGGCCGTTGAAGCGGGCATGGCAAAAATCGACGCTGAAGCCGCTCTTGAAAACGACGATTTCCGTGCTTCCGTTGCCGGAGATGAAGCTCATGCACGCTCCATCGGCGTCAGCGGTGTCCCGGTCTTTGTGATGAACGAAAAATACGCTATCAGCGGTGCTCAGAGCGCAGATAACTTTTTGAACGCCCTGCGTCAGGTATGGGATGAGCAGCAAACTAAGTTTTCAGCCACTGCGGGTCAGACCTGCGGAACCGAAGGCTGCAGCATTTAGCCCGTCAACCGTCGGCACTGACCGTGCCGTCAACTTCTTACCTGTAAATCGAGGAGTATGAAAATGAGTGAATTTTTTAAAGGTAAAAAACTACTCGTCGTCGGCGGCACCAGTGGCATGGGACTGGCTGTCGCGCGCATGGTGCTCGAAGCAGGCGGTAGTGTTGTTCTGACCGGCAATAAAAAAGACAAAGCGGAAGCCGTGCAAAAAGAGCTGAGGCCACTGGGCCCGGTTGCGGTTATTGCGGCAAACCTGATGACCGAAGAGGGCATGGAAACCATTCGTCAGGAAATCAACACCAACCACCGCGATATCAGCCTGATGGTCAATGCTGCCGGGATTTTCATTCCCAAAGATTTCACCGAGCACAGCTTTGCCGATTACGACATGTATCTTTCGCTTAACCGCGCCACGTTCTTCATAACGCAGGACGTCGTAAAGAACATGCTGGCGGCGAAGCTGGAAGGATCTATTGTCAACGTCGGGTCGATTGGCGCACAGGCTGCGCTGGGTGACTCACCGTCTTCTGCCTATTCCATGGCAAAAGCGAGTCTGCATGCCCTGACGCGTAATCTGGCGATAGAGCTGGCCAGTGCCGGGATTCGTGTGAATGCCGTGTCACCGGGAATCGTGCATACGCCAATTTATGAAGGGTTCATGGATAAAGCCGACATCGCCGATGCGATGAAGTCTCTGAACGACTTCCATCCGTTGGGGCGCGTCGGGACAGCGGAAGATGTAGCCAATACCATGCTGTTCCTGCTGTCTGATAAAGCATCATGGGTCACCGGGGCTATCTGGGACGTCGATGCCGGCATCATGGCCGTCAGACGCTAATCAAAGCACGTTCAAATGAGCCGCCCCTTACCGGGCGGCATTTTTTTGCAGACCTGACGCTGGATCCCCCGCGCCTGACTATCGCATCGGAAAATCACAATATCCGCCAGACCGCTACTTCCGCCAACCGTTGAGGGTCAGACTGTCGGTTTCTTTTCCTGAGTCACCATCACTATCCCAACCAGTACGGCGAGGGCTGAAAATACCATTCTGGAAGTCAACGATTCACCGAGAAATACGACCCCTCCCAGCATGGTCAGGCAAGGGACGCTGAGCTGGATTGTGCTTGCCGTAATCGAGGCGAGGGAGGGTAAGAGGGTGTACCACAGCACGTAGGCTCCGGCTGATGCGACTGCTCCTGATAGCAATGACAGACTAATGCCCGCGGCATCGTAGTGACCCTCTTTTATAGACAGTACTGAAAGAATGAGCGCCATTGGAACGGCCATAACAAAGTTTGCTGCCGTGGCTGCACCCGCGTTTTGTGTCTTCCTCCCCGTTATCGAATATGCAGCCCAGGCTAACCCGGCCACGATCATCAGAACCGCACTAAAAATGGGGGGCGCTTTAGCTCCAGGTAACAAAAGTATGGCAATGCCCGCTAATGCGAGCATAAGACCGCTTGCTCGCAATACTGACAGTGACTCTCCCTTAAATAATCCGTATATCACCATCGCAAGCTGTACTGCACCAAAAAGTAACAGCGCCCCGGCACCCGTATCAAGATGGATGTAGGCGACTGAAAAGAAAACCGCATAGACCATCAGATAGAACCCGCTTAACGGACGCCATACGGATAGGGAGCTTTTGGTGTGAAGAAACAGGAATGGCAGCAGGACCAGCGCACCGCTGAGCAAGCGTAAGCTGCTGAAGGAAAAGGGATCAATATGTCCCCCTTTGAGTGCCAGACGACAAAGAACAGAGTTTGCCGCGAAAGCTAACATGGCCAGAGATACTTTCAGGGCAAGTGCAGTTTTAGCCATTCAGTGAATCCTCAGGAAAAAAATAACTACCAATTAGTTGGTAGTTTACATTAAGTTTTGAAAGATTAGAAAGCACAACATTCGGTACTCACATTCTCACGAGAACGCCTGGTTTCAGACATCATCGTCGTATGTTTCTGACGGCTGAGGGATATTACATCATGCAAAATACGTTGCCGATATTATCATTTCATGGGTTACGTGGTATTTGTCAAAAGGATTTTCTGATCCAAATAAAATGAGAAATTTGGCTGTGTGTACCCAAACTAGTGGTTCCATCCACCTCTTAAGATCTTAGTGTGTACGGATTGTATAACGTCTGCTCCTCGCTCATAACTGCCGATGGGGTTGTTGCAGGCAGAAGCAGATAATCCCAAACGAGATCTTAAATCTGAGGCGTCGCTGAATAATGCCGCTGAACGACCTATAAACTCCGGCGACTCAATCTCCCCGAGCAGACGTTGGGACTTATCGTTATCCCAGTGAGTGAGTCATGGAAAGCACTTGCCTTCATGTAACCTCACTCAATGCTGTGCCACTTTCGAAAGGATATGAATCACCCGCACCCGTGCAGAATCATCGATTACTGAGCGTTTCTCCTGTGTGGGATATCAGCGTTCATACTCCCATTTCGGAATCACGCAGCCTTTAGGGCCGGGGGCGGTCTGTTTTCCGTTTTCATCGAAACGTGTTTCACAGCTTGTTGTAAGCCTGCCGTCTTTCCAGACTCCGCTGCTTTTGACTTTGCCATCGGGGTAATAACAGGCACTTTCGCCTTGGCGCAGCGCGCCCTGATAATCTTTGTACTCTTTGCCATCGACCACCAACGGTTTGAAACCCTGCGCGCGACTAATGCATTGCATCTGGCCGTTAGGGTAATAGCTGATTTGGGTGTAGCTGTCATCGGTGCCGATACGCGTTTCATCCTGACGCTGACCGTTCGCATACCAGGTATTATTGGTTTGCTGGCGGTTGAACAGATAATCGGCTTCGGTGAGGGGCGTGCCGTCAGGGTTGAAGGTTTGCTGTTTACCGCAGTAGCCGCGACCGCTTATCGACAGAGGGCAGTAATTGCGCTCGGTAATTTTGACGCCAGTGGCGGTAAATTCCTGCATCAGTCCGACTTCATAACCGTGGTCAAGGGTTGATATGGACTTCGGTTTTCCGTCGGGGAAATTATAGATATTCAGGCCGTCGAGTTCGCCATTGCGGTAGCCGCGATCGGCGCGCACAGTGGTGCCATCGTCATAATATTCGATTTCACGGCCCTCCAGTTTGCCCATGACATAGTCAGCCTGATAAACCATTTTTCCGGTAGCGTTGAACTTCTGGTACAAACCGTGGGGAAGATTATCTTTATAATTAATGGTTTGCGTCAGACGGCCTTTCTCATCACTCCAGCGGAGTTCTCCCTGCTTTACGCCAGCGATCAGTTCAACCTGCTGGATCTCGCCGTCAGCCGTCTTTAGTTTCCACATACCATTAGCCACGCCTTTCACAAACGGACCCTCGCCGTTTTCGGTGATCCACATGCCTTCAGGCTGGTCATCAACATAATCGCCTTTCGAGCGCAGCACACCCGCCAGACGGCGCTCGCTTGGGCCATGACGCTGGCCATTGAGGTAAGTATCGAAGCCACCCAGCTCTGGTGTATTGCCATCCATGCCGTCGGTGACCTCCCAGCGGCCTTGACGTTCATCGTCTTTCATCAACCCCGTTGCCGTTTCTTGTCCATCGCTGATGGTCCACTGGCCTTGCTGTTGTCCCGCTATATAGCTACCTGAACTGCCGAAGTTCTCGCCGACGGTGGTCCATTTTCCGTCAGGAACGCCATGTAGGAAAAACCCTTTTACTAAGCCATATTGCGCCGAGTAATAGACATAAGGCCCATTCTCGCTGCCGCTGAATTTAGCCGGGTCAGCTTGCCAACTGATGGCTGTCGCGCGAAATCCGGGGGTTGCGCTGTCTTCCACGCGACGGAAAGTTACGGTGAGAAATAAACCGTCTTTTTCCGCAAAGGTTTTTTTATAAGCGTAGACGTTGTCTGCTGGCTGTTTCGCAGCATGAGAAGGTGTGCCATCGTCAAGATACCAGCCGACAACGTTGCCCTGAGTAAAGTCGATGTTATCGAAATCGTGATTATCGAACTTAGGGTACTGCGCGCTGTAGTCATAAGGTGGAAGCTTGCCGAGGGCGCGTTTCACCAGCGTTGAATTGAGATCCTTATTCTCGCGAACCAGCGTGTCCAGAACCGGCTGTAAACTTAGCACCGGAATATAGCTGCCGTCTTCAATATAACGCCAACTGCGCAGGGCGAACTTGCCGTGGCTTTTACTCAACACCAGCGTGATTTGCCCAGATTGGTCCACGTCTGCATAAAATACGGATTCGATGGTGGAATCGGGGAAGGTACCGAGCAGGTGGGGAAGATGATCGACACTGTGATCCTCTTCGCTACAGAAGCAATAATAGCCTTTGACCACCTGGTTTTCCTGAATGAAAACCAGAAGGGCGCTGCTGTCGCGTGCGCCCGAAATAATCGGATGCGCCAGCGTTTTACCCGCGTAAAAAGGGTGTGGGGTGTCGTCCGGGGCGGCGATAGCCGTGCTGACCCCTATGACCATATTCAGTAGTAGGATGCCAAACAGTAACTTTACGGCTTTCATTCCCTGACCTGCTCTTTTGAAAAAGTGGCGCTTAGGTTACATGAAATGTTTCTAACGGTTAATATTTCGTTGAATCAATTCGTTGTTGAACTTAGCGATATTAAATCGCCGCGGTGGTCACTCACGTTTACGTCAAAGGTATTCAGCTGGCAGAACACCGGTATAGTGAGGTTCTGGGGGCTTCTGGGAAATGCGTTGTTTCACGACGATGCACCTCAATCACTGCGCATGTAAATACGCCTCATACCAGCGGCTGAGTTGTTCGGTAACTGGGCGGTGTTCGGGGTTAAACGGGCGGCCATCCAGCGCTTTTACCGGGGTGATGCCCGCCAGCGTGCCGGTGACGAAGGCCTCATCGGCGGTGAGAGCTTCTGCCAGCGTAAAATCCTGAGCCTTGACCTTGAGCCCGTTGGCCTCTGCAAGGTTGATAAGGGTCTGGCGGGTAATGCCGTTGAAGCAGTAACGTCCTGATGATGTCCACAGTTCACCGCGGCGGACGATAAAAAAGTTGGTGGAGTTGCAACTGGCGACAAAACCGTGCGGATCCAGCATCAGCGCCTCATCGGCACCGGCTTGCAACGCCTGTAGCAGTGCCTGAATAAGATTGAGGCGACTGTGTGAATTCAGCCGCAGATCGAAGACGTCTGGCGTGCTGGTGCGGTAGGTAGAGGTAAACAGCGTCAGTCCGCGCTTTTTCGCTGCGGTATCGACGACCTTGTACTCCGCCACGCACACGATGGTTGCGCCGCCGATGATGAAACGGGGATCCTGATTCGGCGTATGCTTTTTCCCACGGGTAATCATCAGGCGGATATGTGCGCCATCTGTCATGCCATTGACGGCTAATGTCTTGTAGAGAATATCGGTCAGCGCTTCACGGCTATGGCCGATATCTAACTGGATCGTGGCGGCACCCTCAAACAGGCGATCGAGATGCGCCTCCAGCGCAATCAGGCGGCCGTTAACCAAACGCAATCCTTCCCATACGCCGTCACCGCACACGTAGCCGGAATCAAAGATCGACACCACTGCGTTATCGCGATGAACAAATTCCCCATTTACATACACCTGTACGTCGTTGTTACGTGGATCTTGCAAATAGGCCTGACTGCTCTGGCTGGATAATGTGGGTTGCATCGTGCTGTTCCTGAATGTGAATGATGAGCTAAAAGGAGCGCTCGGCAAAGCGAGCAAGGAAGGCTTGCGTACGAGGTTGCTGCGGGTTTTTGAGCACCTGTTCGGCGCTGCCCATTTCATGGATCACGCCATTCTCGATAAAGATGACGCGGTCGGCGAAGTGATAGGCAAATCCCAGTTCATGCGTGACCAGCAGCAGCGTGCGACCTTCCTCCGCGAGCGCGCGGATTGTGTGCAACACTTCGCCCACCAGTTCTGGATCCAGTGATGATGTGGGTTCATCGAACAGCATAATCTCCGGCGACATCGCCAACGCACGGGCAATCGCCACGCGCTGCTGCTGCCCGCCGGACAGGCTGGCGGGGCGAGCCTCTTGCTTATTGCCAAGCCCGACTTTTTCCAACTGTGCTTTGGCGATGATATCCGCTTCATGCCGTGGCATTTTCTTTACCGACAGCAGTGCTTCACGCACATTCTCCAGCACGGTCAGGTGGGGAAACAGATTGAATTGCTGAAACACCATCCCTACGCGTTCCCGCACGGCGCAAAGCTGCTTTTCCGGGTAATCACGCTGGCCTTTGGCATCCGTTTTCCCCAGAACCACACCATCCAGTTCGATGGTGCCAACGCTGGGGATCTCCATGAAATTCAGGCAGCGCAGCAGCGTACTTTTCCCCGAGCCGCTGCCGCCGATGATGGCAATTTTTTCACCGCGTCGCACATCCAGATCGATACCTTTCAATACCTCAACGGCACCGAAGCGCTTCTGGAGTCCGCGAATGCGCAGAACGACATCCTCATTCAGGTCTATATCTTCACGCAGAACTTTATCTTCACTCATAGCAATCCTGTGTCGCTGTCAGGCTAGGGGGTGGAACGGAAACGACGTTCAAGTCGTGCGGCAAGGTAGCTCCCCGGCCAGATCAAAACGAAATAGAGCAGCGCCACCACCGTCAGAATTTCCAGCGGACGATAATAGGTGCTGCTCAGTAGTCGCCCTTGGTACATCAGTTCGTTGACGGCCAGTATCGAGGCCAGCGAGGTGACTTTAGCCAGCTCGATCATCCGGTTGGTTAAGGCGGGCAGCATGTTGCGCAGTACCTGAGGCAGAACCACACGCCGTAAAATGACCGAGTGACGCATCCCTAGCGCTTTCGCGCCTTCCCACTGCCCGTGGTCGATGGATTGCAGTCCGGCACGGAAAATCTCCGTACAGTACGCCGCGCTATAGAGCGTCAGTGCCAGTGCGGCGGCGCCGAACGTACTGAACTGCAAACCAACCAGAACCGGAAAGGCGTAATAGAACCAGATCAGTTGGATCAGCACTGGCGTATTACGGAAGATTTCGACAAAGCATCTGGCAGGCAATGACAGCCAGCGCTTGCCAAACACGCGAAACAGACCGAGAACCAGACCCAGTGCGGTTCCCAGCACGCCGGCCAGCAGCCAGAGTTCGAGCGTGACGCCAAGGCCTTTCAGCAGCACGGGAATGTTGTGCCAGACCAGCGAGAAATCCCATTGATAATGCATGCTGTTCCTTACGCGAGTCGACGGTCTGCCAGTGACAGCCGTTTCTCAATATGTTGACTGAACAGGCTAATCAGCAGCAGCAGGGTGAAATACATCACTGCCACCAGACTGTAGACTTCCAGCGGTCGGTAGGTTTGGCTGTTGATCTGCATCGCCTGATAAAGCAGTTCGCTGTAGGCCAGTGATGACGCCAGCGACGTGGATTTGATGAGTTCAAACGAGCGCTCAATAAAGGGCGGGATCATCCGGCGTAACGCCTGTGGGAGAATAACCCGACGCAGTGCCGTTGATTTCGACATGCCCAGCGCTTTGGCCCCTTCCCATTGCCCCGTGTGAATAGAGGAGATCGCGCCACGGTAAACTTCGGCATAAAAGGCACCGGACTGTGCGGACAGCGCGATCACGGCGGCGGTGAAAGGCGAAAACGTTAACGGCGTAATGACGGGCAGGGCATAGTAAATCCAGAAAAAATGCACCAGTGCGGGCGTATTACGATAAAAACCAATCAACATTGCGGCGGGCAGGCGCAACAGCCGCCGAGGCGACATTTTCATCGCGGCGAGAACCATGCCTGCCACCATACCGATCAGGATGCTGGTCGCACCGATCTTTATCGTTCCCCATAGCCCCTCCAGCAGCAGCTGGTGGTAAGGCCAGATGGCGGAAAAATCCCACTGATACGACATAAATATAGCGCCCCTGAAAAGTGCGTATACCCGTCATACTTCAAGTTGCATGTGCGTTGGCTACGTTCAGTCACCCGAATCACTTACTTGAGTAAGCTCATCGGGACACCTTCGCTTGCCGCCTGCCTGAAACTCGAATTATTTAGGGTGAATTAGGAAATACGTTTCTTATTTTGTTAGAACCTATGCATCTTAGCAGGTCGAAAAAATGATAAATAAATAATAAAACGTGGTGCTAATATTCCTTTTATGTATAACAAATGACGATTTTTCGATGACTCACTCTGCCGTATTACCTCTGACGCTGCGTCTGGCGACCTTTGCTCATCGGTTGACGATTCAGGACATTCCCGCGGCGTTAAGACGAAAAATCGTGCTGCATTTTATCGACAACCTGGGCTGCGGCATTGCAGGCGCACATAGTCAGGTGGTGCGGGACTGCGCGCGCGTCACCCGCCTGCACTATGCCGCAGGGAACAGCCCAATAGTGGATGGTGGAGCGCCGCTAGCCGCCATCGGTGCGGCCTTTTTGAATGCAGCGGCGATCAATGCGCTGGATTATGACGACGGTTATGAAGTTGCTGGACGCGGTATGGGGCACCCCGGTGCCACGCTGGTTGCCGCCGCGCTGGCGGCATTAGGAACGCGTCCGATCGACGGCAAAATGCTGATCTGTGCGCTGGCTGCGGCGTATGAAATCAATGGCCGGATCATTCAGTCTCAGCAACCGAGTCCGGCGCGTTTTCAGCAGGTCTATGGCGTGTGCCAGCATGAATCCATCGGGGCGGCGGTGGCCTACGGATTACTGACGGGGTGTGATGCCGAAGGAGTAGAGAACGCCATCGGTCTGGCTGCGTCATTGACGCCGTTGCCCAGCTTGCACAAATACAACTGGCAGCAGCGGCCGCTGGTGTCTTTCAAGGATTACAACGCACCTGCCGCAGAATCGGGCGTCCGTGCCGTCGAGCTGCATCGTGGCGGGATTATCGGCCCAAGAGATGTGCTGTCCGGCGAACAGGGATTCTGGCGCATGATGGGATCTGACCGCTTTGATGAAGCGGCATTGATTACCGGCCTGGGAGAACAATGGGCGCTTCAGCACGCCAGTTTCAAAGCGTATCCGGCCTGTCGTTGGATACATACCGCGCTGGAATCCTTCGAGCGTCTACAGGACGAGCAGGCGTTATCACCGCAGGACATCGACGTTATTCGGGTAAAAGGGAGCCAGAGGCTGGCCGCTGATTTTATGGACACGCGACCGCAAAATGAAACGGATGCACAGTTCAGCCTGCCGTTTGCGCTGGCGTGTCTTGCCCACCGTATTCCGCGCCATCGCTGGAGTGCAGATAAGACCTTAGCCAACCCGGTGCTTCAGGCGCTGGCCGATAAGGTTCACGTTGAGGTGTCTCCCGAGCTTGACCAACTGATGGCGCAGGAACGTCGCCCGGTGTTGCAGGTTGATGTTGTCACGCAGGGAAAGATGGTGAACGGTGAGCGCATTGCGTTTCCGCTGGGGTGTGCGGAACATCCGTTAGCGGAAAGCCGCATCATGGCGAAATTTGCGGAGAATCTATCGTCCCGACTTGCCCCAACACATGTTGCGGAGGCAACGGCGGCGTTATCCGACCTTGAGCAATGTCAGGATGTCGCCGCGCTGCTGACTCCGCTAATAAGTGTGTCCTGAATCCGTTCAGGACCGTTCTGTTACCCGATGCCAATTATTTCCAGTCTTCTTTAATGACCGATGGCACTTTGCTGACGTCCACGCCGCGCAATTTGAGGGCTTGTTCATAGTAGTGCTGCGTCTTGCCGGATTTATACAGCTTGGCAAATTCGTCATTCAGGAAGTTATGGAAGGTCTGGTCGGTTTCTTTACGGATGGCTCCGCTGGTGCTGACCTCGATAATTGGTTTCGGCAGAATCAAATTGCCTTTGCCGACTTTAGCCTGTTGCAGTGCCAGCGCCGGATGGAAGTAAGACAGGGCATCGACGCGGCCGGCATAAAACGCCGCTACGCCTTCATCCATATTCGGGAAACGCACCAGCTGTGCCTTGGGCAGACGTTTGGTCAGAATCAGGTCTGGGCTGGAACCCAGCGTCACGCCGATCTTAACATCTTCCCGATTGAGGTCGTCCCAGTTGGTCACAGCGATACCATCACGAATCAGCACGCCTTGCGCATACCAAAAGAAAGGCTGTTCAGGAAAATCGACCGCTTTTTTCCGCTCTTCCGTCGGGTCGAGCACCAGCATGGTATCGATCTGGCCGGTTTGTAAGGCGGCGATGGCATTGCCCCACGTGGTTTCCACTGTCACCAGTTTTACCCCCAGATCGTTTGCCAGCTCTTTGCCGATGTTATAGCCGATACCGTCCCATTCTCCGGTCGAGGGATTTTTAAAATACCACGGCTCACCCTGTGCCACGCCGATGCGTAATTCACCGGTCTGTTTGATGTGCTGCCAGGTTGAGGTTTGCGTTTCCGCAGCCTGACTAAAGAAGGAGGCGCTAATCAGCGTTATCGCCATGAATACCTGGTGAAGAGAACGTTTCATTATAATTACCCTGATGGTTGAGTTTTAATCGAGGCGATATATTTCGCTCATGCAGAGTAGCGAAATACTTATAGCGAAATTAGTTCTTTTCGCCTTATCTCATTCCAGATAAATATAACGATTCATTGAGAGGGAAATCACGTTGGCACGCGGTCAGCCCCCGCTGTAACGCGTGGCGTCTGGGGTTGTTCTGTTTGTCTCGCCATGTAGCCGATGAGTATTGCCACGATTTATCGTGTTTTCCCTCTGTGGCAGGGCATAGCAATAATTTCGCTATGCTTTTTAGTTATTAGCAATTGCCGACGGCGCGCTGTTCTGTCATGCCGTACGCGGCAGGGTCATGATGATAACCAGTCCACCGTTCGCCCCTCGTTCTGCATGACTTTTCGCATGAGATTCAGCCTTAATCGTGCCGCCATGTGCGGTGATAATGGCCGACGCGATGGAGAGTCCCAGCCCGCTGCCGCCGGAGTGCCTTCCGCGTGAATGCTCGGCACGCCAGAAGCGGTCGAAAAGCAGGGGCAGCGATTCTGGCTCAATCCCCGGGCCGCGATCGGTGACGGTAATCTGCCAGCACGGTGCGCTTTCTCGTCCCGCTATTTCGCGCACTTCAATCGCCAGATAGCGGCCGTCGCTGGCGTAGCTTAAGGCATTTTCAATCAGGATAGAGAACACCTGTCCCAATCGTTCGCGGTCGGCAAGGCAAAAGTCGCTCTGTTCGATATCAACATGCGTCTGAAACCCGGCTTGTTCTAACTGAGGCCGATACCAGGTCAGCCGCTCCGTAATGAGCTCGTCGAAGTAGAAAGGCGTGTGCACCAGTGGCAGCTGTCCGGCTCTGGCCAGTGACAGGAAGTGTAGATCCTGAATCACGTGATTAAGCTGCTCGAGCTGTTTAATGACCATTGCCAACTGTGATTTATCCTGCGGGAAGACGTCATCCATCATGCCCTGAACGCGGCCCATTGCCGCATTTAACGGCGTACGCAGTTCATGGGCTAACGCCGCGCTGGATTCGCGCAGTTCCCGCTCATAGCGTTCCAGCTGTGCCGTCATGTTATTAAAGTCGTCCGCCAACGTGATGAGTTCCATCGGCGCCTGCTCGACGCGCCGCGTGCGGGTATCGAACTTTCCCTGTGCGACGTCGCGCGCGGCGTTGGCGATATTGGAAAATTGCTGTGATAGCGGGCGCGCTCGCCACAGCACCACAACCACCATGGTGGGCAAGGCGATAAGCACCATGATGGCCAGTATCAGCCAGTCACTGCTGGCAATATTCGGAACGAACATATCCGGGCCGTAATACTGGTTGATAATCTCTTGATAGCGAGGATTTCTGTAATCTTTCTGTGCAGTGAATTGCTGAAATTCCGTGCGTACCGCGTCCGGCATTTGCTGTTCGGTATAGATGTTGTAGATGGCGAAGCGCAGCCACATCAGGCCTGCGATGGTGATCACGGCGACGAGCAGCAGAGAAATGATGCGGAAACACAGCCAGCGCCACAGCGACATGTTTTCTGACAGAAAGATCGACTTTTTCATCATACTCACCGGAATCGATAGCCGACGGAGCGGACGGTGACGAGCACATTGATGATGTTGTACTGATTGAGTTTTTTTCTCAGGTTGTGAACGTGCGTATCCACCACGCGTTCCAGCGCATCGCTTTCTGGCAGACAGGCTTCGAGTAATTCTCCCCGGGTGAAGGCGCGGTTCGGCGCTTTGAGCAGCGTCACCAGAATATTGAATTCGGTCGGCGTCAGGTCGAGAACGACGGATTCTGATGGCGAGACGGCAATGCTGGCCGTCACGGAGGTCGGATCAACCGAGAGATTTTCGAATGTCAGGTTGGCATCTTCCCGGATGGCGTAACCGGTTCGTCGCAACACGGCCTGCACCCGCGCCATCACCTCCTGCGGGTTATAAGGTTTGACGACATAATCATCCGCGCCGTAACGCAGTGCGCCAATTCTTTCCGGGTCGTCACCGATGGCTGAGACCATAATCACTGGGATATTGCTGCGCTGTCGCAGGGCGGACAGCACCTCGGAACCGTTCATCTTCGGCAACATCACATCCAGCAGAATCAAATCGGGTTTACTGGTCAGCGCCATGTGCAGGCCTCGTTGTCCATCAGACGCAATAGACACCTGATAGCCATCGCGCCGGAGATAGGCTTCTAGCACGCTGGCTGCATCCATGTCGTCTTCAATAATCAATACCCGTTTTTCCGCCATCGCGAACCTCTTGATGAAATCTTAAAAAACCACACAGCGTTTCTTGACTATGCATCAGCATAATCCGCCACGGTGCTGAAAAGCCAATAACTGTTGTACTAAAAAGTGTACTGAAAAATGTGTGCTGACAATCCGGGAAAAGATGGCGGATGCACGATTACCGCATAAAAAGAGGTGCTGTGTGAACATAACAAAAATGATTTTATCCACCTGTCTGTCTACCGTCGCGCTGTCCAGCGCGGCATTTGCTGAGGCGGCGGAAGATGTACCTGCGTCATTTTGGGGCGACCATACGGACGTTACCGTGGGGGCTGTTGGACAGAATGCACCACGTTACTCGGGGAGCAAAGACCGTCAGACCCGTTTGATGCCTACCCTGACCGTGCAGCGTGGCGCACTTTATGCGGATTCTTCGCACGGCATCGGCTGGCAATACCAGTCTCCTTCCGGTTTTTATTTCGATAACGCGGTGGGATATGACATGGGAAGGGATGACAAAAAAAGTAGTTGGCGTGCGGGTTCGAACCACCTGAAAGGCATGGGGAAAATTAAAGGATCGGTGATTACCACCGTCACGGCGGGATATCAGTTTGCACCCTGGCTGGCGCTGGAGGCGAGTGGCGAATTTGCACTGAGTGAGCGCGCGCGTGGTAATCAGTATCGCGTCGGGGCAAAGAGTACCGTGTGGCAATCAGCAGCAAAGGATGACGTGCTGGCACTGTCGGCGGACATGCTGATAGGGGATGCACGCTTTAACCAAACCTATTACGGCGTGACGCCGCAGCAGAGCCGCCGTTCTGGCTTGGCCGCCTATCGTGCCGACAAAGGCGTCTATGGCTATGCGCTAGGGGCGAACTGGACGCATCAATTTAGCCCCGCGTGGTCAACTAACGTGGCGGTGACGTCAACCTGGCTCACCGACAAGGTGGCGGATAGTCAGGTTGTGGAACGACGCAATGATACTGGCGCCACGTTGGCCGTTCTGTATTCGTTCTGATGCCATTTGCTGAGAGGTTGTAATGATGGTTAGCCGTTTTGCCTTCTGTCTGCTGTCAGCCGTGTTCCTGAGCGGCTGCGACAGCGCTGATGATGCGCCCGTGCCTCCGCCTGTCAGGCCGGTGAAAACGCAGCTCGTCATGCCGGCGATGAATCGTGAACCTGTGTCGTTGACGGGAGAGATTCGTCCGCACGAAGAAACGGTACTGGGTTTCCGTCTGGATGGACGCGTGCTTAATCGTCTGGTGGATGTCGGTGCATCCGTGAAGCGCGGCGATGTGATTGCGACGCTCGACGCGCGCGACAGCGAAAACCAGTTGCGCAGCGCACAGGCGGATTTAGCCAGCGCAGCCTCGGCAGAACGGTTGGCGAAAAGCAATTTCTCCCGTATGAAGGCGCTGGCACCGGGTGGGGCAATTGCGCGGGTACAGCTTGATGAAGCACAGGCAAACTGGGATGCCGCTGTTTCCCGACGTGAAAGTGCACAGGCTATCGTCAAAGGTGCGCAGGAGCGCCTCAGCTACACGCAACTTACGGCAGCACAGGATGGCGTGATCACGACGGTTAGCGTGAACCCCGGTCAGGTGGTGAGCGCCGGGCAGGAGGTGGTCCGGCTGGCTTCGCTTGACGGGCGCGATGCGGTGTTTGATGTGCCGGAGCGTCTGGTCAATCCGTCGCTGCCTTCGCGCGTTATCCGCGTTTCACTGCTGTCTGAACCGAGCGTTCAGGCAGAGGGGCGCGTACGCGATATCAGTCCGCAGGCCGATCCCGTTACGCGAACCTTCAGGGTGAGAGTCACCTTAACCTCGCCACCGGCGGCGATGGTCTTGGGTGCCAGCGTGAACGGTGCGATACAGCAGTCCGACACGGCTGTCATTGAACTTCCCGCGTCTGCGCTCACGCGTCAGGGGGACAAACCTGCGGTTTATGTCGTGAACGTGGAAACTCAGACCGTGCGTTTGCAGCCGGTGACCATCGCGCGCTACAGCGACACGGCGATTTTCGTCGCCGAGGGGCTGAAACAAGGCGACCGCGTGGTGACCGCAGGCGTCAGTAAGATGCGACCGGATGAAAAAATTCGGCTGGATGAAGAGGGGCGTCGCTAATGGCACAAGAACCGCAATCGGCCGCACGCTTTAATCTGTCCGCCTGGGCGCTGGCGCACCAGCAGTTTGTCGCGTTTATGATGCTGGTGATTATGGCGGCAGGCGTGATGAGCTATCAACGCTTGCCCCGTAACGAAGATCCGGCATTTACCATCAAATCTGCCGTGGTGTCTGCGGCCTGGCCGGGAGCCACGGTGAACGATACCGTGAATTTCGTCACCGATAAGCTGGAGAAAAAATTACAGGAAACGCCGTATCTCGATTATGTCGAGAGCTATACCCGCGCCGGGGAATCGGTGGTTTTCGTTAACCTGCGTGATGATACGCCGCCTTCCGCCGTGCCGAATATCTGGTATACGGTGCGTAAGAAAATGACCGATATCGCCAGTTCGTTGCCTGATGGTGTCAGCCCACCGGCCGTGAATGACGAGTTTGATGATACGTTTGGCACCATCTACGGCTTCACCGCCGACGGTTTTTCACCACGGGAACTGCGCGACAAGGTTGACGATATTCGCTCTGCGTTACTGAGCGTGCCGGATGTTGGTAAGGTCGACATGCTCGGCGTGGAGGAAGAGCAGATTGTGGTGACGTTCTCCTCCCGACGGCTGGCTGGGCTGGGGTTAGATCCGCAACAGGTGATTGATTCACTCAAGGCGCAGAATGCGGTCACGCCCGCCGGCATTATTCGCACCGATGATGAGAAGGTCGCCGTGCGCGTCAGCGGGGCGTTTACCTCCGAGCAGAGCCTGCGCCAGATTACGTTACGCATCGGTGGGAAATTTGTTCCGCTGACCGATATCGCCACCATTAGCCGTGAAACGGCGGAGCCGCCGTCGCCGACGTTTCGGGTGAATGGCGAGAAAGCGATTGGGCTGGCAATCTCTATGGCACCCACCGGCAACATGCTCAATTTCGGTCAGGCCATTCGCGATAAAATGAACGTGATTGCGACGCAGTTGCCGCATGGGATTGACATGACGCGCGTGGCCGATCAATCGGAAGTGGTGAAAGGGGCGGTCGGCGGTTTTATCAGAGTGCTGCTGGAAGCCGTTGCCATCGTGTTGGCGGTCTCGTTCGTCTCTCTTGGCAGCCGTGCCGGATTGGTCGTTGCTGCGTCCATCCCGATTGTGCTGGCGATGACCTTTATTGGTATGGAGATAACCGGTATTGGCTTACAGCGTATCTCACTCGGGGCGCTGATTATTTCGCTGGGGCTGCTGGTGGATGACGCCATGATTACGGTGGAAGCGATGGTGTCGCGGCTGGAAGAGGGCTGGGATCGCAAACGGGCGGCGGCCTGGGCGTATGAAAGCACAGCCTTCCCCATGCTGACGGGGACGCTGGTGATGATTGCCGGGTTTATTCCCGTCGGGTTTGCCTCATCAAGCGCGGGCGAATACTGCTTTTCACTCTTTGTCGTGGTACTGATCGCCTTGCTCAGTTCCTGGATCGTGGCGATTCTCTTTTCACCGCTGCTCGGTGTCTGGCTGTTGCCAAAAACGTTTCGTCACCAGCATAACGAACCGGGACGAGTTGGCCGCATTTATCGCCAGTGGTTGCAACGGGCGTTGGCAAAGCGGGGAATGACGTTACTCATCGCAGTGCTCTTGCTGGCTGTTGCCCTGTTTGGCGCTACCCGACTAGAGGGCGAGTTTTTTCCCGCGTCGGATAGGCCGGAGTTGCTGGTCAGCCTGACGCTGCCCGCGAACGCCTCACAGACGGCGACGGAAGCGCAGGCAAAACGACTGGAAGCCATTCTGAAAGATGACCCGGACGTTGACCATTTCTCTACCTATGTTGGGTCGGGGGCGGTGCGCTTTTATCTCCCGATGGATGTGTTGCTGAGTCACGAAAATATCGCGCAACTGGTGGTGGTGGCAAAAAGTCTGGAGGCGCGAGACGCGCTGGCAGCAAAACTGAATCAGGTACTTGAGCGCGATTTCAGCAACATTGTGGCGCGCGTGTCCGCATTGGAATTGGGGCCGCCAGTGGGCTGGCCGCTTAAATATCGCGTCGCGGGACCGGATATTCATCGCGTCCGAGATATCGCCCAAGGGCTTGCCAGTCTGGTGGGAAGCCAGACCGATGTGCGCGAGGTCAACCTGACGGCGGGGGAGCCGGAACGTTCGGTGAACGTGGTGCTGAATCAGACCGAAGCGCGTGCAGTTGGCATCAGTTCGCAGGATGTGGCTAGTATGCTGGCGGCGATATTCTCAGGTTCAACGCTGACCTCTGTACGTGATGACAATCGGCTGGTGGATGTGGTCGTTCGCGGTACGCCGCAGGAGCGACGAGATGTTGCTACGATCGCGAATCTGCAAATCCCGATTGCAGATGGGCGTTCCGTCCCGCTGGGACAGATTGCTACCGTGGCGTACGGCGTTGACGATCCGATTATCTGGCGACGTCAGCGTGAACCGTTCATTACGGTGCAAATGGATGTCGCACCCGGCGTGCGGGCACCTGCTCTGTCTGAAAAACTAGCACCTGAAATTGAACGCTATCGCGCCGCGTTGCCAGCGGGGTATCACATCACGGAAGGCGGCGTGGCGGCGGAGTCTGATAAAGGCAATGGCTCCGTATATGCGGTGTTGCCAGTAACGCTGTTGGTGATGCTGGTGCTGTTGATGATTCAGCTCCAGCGTATTTCCCGCATGGTACTGGCCTTCCTGACCGCACCGTTCGGCCTGATCGGTATTGTTGCCGCCATGCTGCCGACTGGGACGCCGATGGGGTTTGTGGCGCTGCTAGGAGCGATTGCACTGGCGGGAATGATTATTCGTAATGCGGTCATTCTGATTGGCGAGGTCGATCTGAACGTGAAAAATGGACAGCCTGCAACAGAGGCGATTGTGAATGCCGCCCACCATCGTTCACGCCCGATAGTATTAACGGCGCTGGCGGCGATCCTCGGCATGATCCCGATTGCACATCAGGTGTTTTGGGGGCCGATGGCGTACGCGATTATCGGCGGGTTGATGGTGGCGACGCTGCTGACCCTGCTGGCACTGCCTGCCGCGCTAAGCCTGTTGATGCAGTGGGAAGGGCGGAAAGTCGTCAATCCTACGACGCTCTGAGAAAAACGCGACAGGTCGTGGCGCGATGCGTGGTCGCCACGACCTGCCGATACGCCGCTATTGATCGACGACGGAACCGTCGACGTGCAGTCGGGTTTTCAGGCCGCGACGGCGATAGGGGAAGCGGTTCTCCAGATCGTCCGCCAGCTCAATGCCGATCCCGGACTGCGTCGGTATTTCCATAAAGCCATCCACGCATTTGAACGTGTTCTTCACTACATCTTTTTTCCGCACGCCGTTCTCGACGCCCGTCGCGCCAAATTTTTCCGACAGCGCCGGTTGGTCATCTCCCGGATACTCCAGCAGCGCAAAATTCGGGATGCTGACGGCGATCTGCAAACAGGCGGCGGTAGACACCGGACTAAGCGGGTTATGCGGCACCACCATCAGATCATTAGCTTCTGCCAATGCGGCCACTTTTTTCGCACCGGTAATCCCGCCGCACATGCAGACGTCAGGACGTACATAGGCGACGGCGTTGCGGCGAATCAGCATCGCGAACTCCTGCGGGTTATTCAGGCGTTCACCGGTGGCGATAGGAATATTGATTTTGTCGGCCACTTCCGCCATCGAATCGAAGTTGTCTGCGCCGATCGGGTCTTCAATAAAATAGGGATAAAACGGCTCAATGCCGCGGGCGAACACCACGGCATCGGCGGGCTTCAGGCGGCGATGGACTTCAATACACAGGTCGACATCGTTACCGACCGCTTCCCGATAGAGGCCGATGCGCTCGATAGCTTCGCCGATCTCTTTGGCGTGGGTGGTGAAATAAGGCGTATCGCGCGACTCATCCAGAAACGGTGTGAGATGACCAATTGCGGTAAAGCCGTCGGCTTTGGCTTTTTTCAGATTGGCGATGGTCTCTTCCGTGGTTCGTCCTCCCGCGTGGGCATAAATGCGCGCCTTGTCGCGGCAGCGGCCGCCCAGCAGGTTATAAACCGGCGTGTCGTAATACTTGCCCGCGATGTCCCACAGGGCGATATCGATGGCGCTGATGGCACCCATGATCGCGGCACCACGGAAATGCCAGCAGCGATACATATACTGCCAGTGATGCTCAATGCGCAGCGGATCTTGCCCAATCAGGTACGTGCGCAATGCCTCAACGGCCCCTTTAGAGGCATCGAGAAAGCCCCAGGCACCGGATTCGCCAATGCCCGTCAGTCCCTCGTCAGTGGTGACCTCAACAAACATATAGCGGTTCGCGAGAATCACGCGCACGTCGGTAATTTTCATCAATCCTTTCCTTAAGTTAGCCTGCTTAGCATTGAGTCTAATCACAGAGGCGTGCGGGTTGTCAACGCTGACGTCAGCAGCGTGGTTAGCGTATCCGGTGCGTCGATCATCGCATCGTGGTCGCTGTCGAGCGTCAGAAATCGCCAGGTTGGATCGGTCTGAGCGCGTTGTACTGAGGGGGTGAGATAGTTGCCCGCCGCGCGCGTGCAGCGGATGTAGGTCTTCTTCAGCGTCGGTGGTGCGGGTGCCAGTGCGACGGGTTCAAAGTAGGTGTTTACCGGCTGCGGTGTCAGGCGGGAATCGACCCACTCGCGGTCGGCTTCGTTCACGCCAAACAGCAGTGACGGAAGCGGGGGAATGTGCCATGTGGGGTCGCGCGCCGCCTGTGTCTGGTAGGCGGCGATGAGATCGGGCGCGTGATCCAGCAGCTTTTCGCCCGGTGCGGGTAAAAACGCATCCAGCAGAATCAGGTGGCTGACGGTGTCAGGCAGTTGATACGCGGCGGCCGTAGCGGGAAAGCCGCCGTAGCTGTGGCCGACCAACGTCACATCGCGCCAGCCCTGTTGGCGGATCGTGTCGGTAATATCGTGAATGTGGGTGGACAGGTTAATACCGCGCGATAGCTCGTCACGGCGTTCTGCCAGCCCGGTGAGCGTCAATGCCGAAGAGGCAAAGCCTGCGGCGGTAAGCCGCTCGGTCACTCGCGACCAGCACCAGCCGCCGTGCCAGGCACCGTGTATCAAGACAAACGTGGTGGCGTGGGCGTCAACCGACATGGGAAGGATTCTCCTGATTCTGCGCATACAGCGCTGCATCCAGCCGTATCAGCGCAATCACATAGACTGGCAGTGCCGCCAGCAGCGAGGGCAGATGGATCACTTCGTCTGCGCCGTGCGGTAAGCCGTGGCCTGTGGGTAGGAAGTCTGGGCTATTGGCCTCGGTACGCAGGTAGCCGGGGCCGAACGTAATCGCACGCGGCAGCACTTTGGAATGCGTTACGCCTCCCATTGAATAGGCAGGGTCTGCACGACCTGTCACATCGTGCCAGCTCTGCTGCAAGACCTGCCGCGAGCTGTTCTCTTCCGGCAGATAAAACGGTGGCACGTCACGCCAGCCGTCTACCAGCGAGATGTTGGTTGCCACTGTGGCAAGTTGATCGCGTAATGCCGCGATGATCGCGTTTCCTTCCCGTGTCACCGGATAGCGAATGTCGGCAAGGAGAGTCAGTGAGCCGGGAGTGGTCGACTGCCAGAGACCTGCGTTCAGCGTCAGCCTGCCCGACGGCGCATCCTCCTGTGCCAGCCCAATAGGCTCGCCATAGGGAGAAGCGAAAATCTGCTGTAACTGCGCGGCTAGCGTGCGTTCCCGTTCTGGCAGCAGCTCCAGCTCGCGTAATGCGTCCAGCAGTACCACGGCGGCGCTGAGCGTGCCGTCAGGGAAGGCCGCATGGCCGGCAATGCCCTGCGCCTGTAGCGTGATTCCCTGTTCGGCGGGGAGCAGCGTGATGCGTCCGGCACCCAGACCACGCAGCCTATCGACGCTGAGATCGCGGGGCGCATTGGCGAGCGTGATCTGCGCGGTGGCAGGGATACTATTGGCCGCGTTGCCAGCGGTCAGATTCGCCAGCACGCCCGCGTCGGCAATGTGCAGGCGGAACGCGATTTGCCCTTTCTGCGCATAGTTCACCGGAAACTTCCCGTCGGTGACCAGAGAAATACGCGGCACCGGCCCGTGTTGGGCAAACCAGGCGAGATCGGCCATGTCGGTCTCTTCCGCCAGCCCATAAACGATGCGCAGATTGTGATGCAGGGGAATATCCATCGCGCGGATCAACTTGAGCAAATAGAGATCGAGGATCGCGGGGCCTTTGTTGTCAGCTACGCCACGTCCGAGCAGAAAATCACCGCGACGCGTCAGCGCAAACGGCGGGTACGTCCAGTGTTCACCCGCGGGCACAACATCAAGGTGGCTAATCAGGCCGATATCCTCGTTGTGCTCGCCGTAAACCACCGAACCCGCGTAGCCCGCATGGCGCTCGGTACGGAACCCCGCCTGTTCCGCCAACGTCAACGCGGTGTCTAATACGCGGGCGCACTCGGGGCCAAATGGCGCGCCCGGCTGAGCGAGATCGGCGCGGCTCACGCTGGGAATGGCAATCCACGTCGCCAGCTCATCAATCAGCGAGTCACGCTGTGCGGCAATCCAGTGCTCGATTTTGGGTAACAGGGCGCTTTCTTGTGGGGTAAGGGCTGCGGACATACTTTCCTCCATTAAGTGACCAAATAACATAAAACATCTGCCCGCCACGCTTTAGCATGATTCCTTTCATGCATATCCACAGAAAATATATAGCGATTGTTATTCCTGCCCGCTGTATAGGAATGATTCATTTTTCGCTGCAAGACCAATAACGGGTGCAATACCGTTTATCAGATATCCTTATCCTGAATCTCTATAAAAGAAATGACAGGTTGCCGTTATAGTGATGGTGAAATAAGTAATTAGAAGCACCCTTATTATTTTAACGTCGTTTGAGCATCGTCTGGCGTGGCGACGTGGCGAGTAGTCATCGTAAAAAACACAGTATTGATTGTTATTTCCTGCCGTTATCGGCGGGCGGGTATTTTTATCGCTAAATAAAGGGATTCACTGATGTTGTCGGGTTTTTAGGGATGAAGGGGCAACACGATGCGATGTATTCCGTAAGCGGCGGTGAGGCAGACATATTTATCGCGCGATATATTCATAGCACATAAAAAGGTGAGCAAGATGGGAACTCTCGCATTACAGCAGCGTATCAGTAGCAGTATTGAACAGCATCGCGAAGAATATATTGCGATTTCCCAGGATATTCATGCGCATCCCGAAACGGGAAATAATGAATATTACGCCAGCGGGCTATTAACGGAGTTATTAAAGAAGCATCACTTCACGGTAACGCTGAACGTTGCCGGACATGAGACGGCCTTTTATGCGGAAAAAGACAGCGGCAAACCGGGGCCGACCATTGCTTACCTCGCTGAATACGATGCGCTAATCGATATCGGTCACGCCTGCGGCCACAACATCATTGGGGTAACCAGTCTGGCGGCCGCGATTGCGCTGGCAGAGGTTATCGATCAGACCGGCGGCAAGGTGGTGGTGTTGGGGACGCCAGCCGAAGAAGGCGGCCTGCGCGGGAAAGGCGGAATTAATGGCAACGTGAAGGCACGTTTTGTTGAACATGGCTTCCTTGATCGGGTCGATGTCGCCCTGATGGTTCATCCGTCAGGGAAAACGCGGCTCACTGGGCCGTCTCTGGCAAACAATCACCTCTATTTTCATTTTTACGGTAAACCCTCGCATGCAGGAAGCTCGCCGCATAAAGGCGTGAACGCGCTGGATGCGCTGGTGCTGCTTTACAACGGGATCAGCGTGCTGCGCCAGCAACTGCCGGACGGCGTTCGGGTTCACGGCATTATTACCAACGGCGGGCAGGCGCCGAATGTGATTCCAGAATACGCCTCCGCCCACTATTACATTCGTGCCAAAACGCGTGAAGAGGTGGTGGCGTTAGAGCCGCGTATTCGCGCGATTGCGGATGGCGTCGCGCTGGCAACGGGCACCACGGTGAAAATTGAACATCAGGTTGGCCCGCGTGATTTCCTGATCAACCACTCGTTGAATGCGATCCTGCTGGAGGAATTCACTGCCGCAGGGGAGGTGGTCGATCAAAAAGCGAAAGAGGGCATCGGTTCGACGGATGCCGGAGATATCAGCCATGCGGTGCCGACGGCGCACCCCACGATTAAAATCGGCCCTGACGATCTGATCGGCCACACTGTGCCATTCCGTGAAGCGGCAAATTCCCCACTTGGTTATGCCGCGCTGCTGACGGGCGCACAGGTGCTGGCTCGAACGGGTCTACGACTGTTGACGGATCCCCGCGCGTTGCAGGATGCCAAAGACGAGTTTGCTGGCCGTCGCTCGGTTACCGACGCCGCCTGATGCGGCGTCTGAACAGGCTGAATATCATAAAAATAGTGGAGTTTCCCATCAATGAAATGGTTTAACTTTCCTGCCGCTGCACTCTTGCTCGCGGCCAGTTTACCCTGGGGAATCGCGCTGGCGGAGACCGTCAATCGCGATGCAACGCTGAATATCGCTTATGGTAAACGACCGGGTACGCTCGATCCTTACCTGACAACCAACAGTGCGACCACGGACGTGGTACGCCACATTTTTGAACAACTTTTTACGATTAACGATCGGTTTGAACCGGTGCCGGAACTGGTTGAACGCTATTCGCTGAGTGATGACCGCAAGGTTTACACCTTTGTACTGCGCGATGGCATCCGCTTTCATGATGGTCAGCCGCTGACGGCAGACGATGTGGTGGCATCGATGAACCGCTGGCTGGCCGTCTCTACGCAGGGGAAAGCCAATCTGCCGGGAGCGCAGTTTAGCCGGATTGACGATCGCACCGTAGAGCTGACGGTACAGACGCCGTCCCTGATTACCTTGAACGTGCTGGCCGATTTGAAGAACCTGCCTTCGATTATGCCTAAGCGCCTGATCGACGAAGCCAATACCAGCAAAAAACCGGTGAGTGAACTGATTGGCACTGGTCCTTACAAACTAGCGGAATTCAAACAGGGGGATTATCTGCATCTGACGCGCTATGACGGTTATGTCTCGCGTAGCGAACCGGCGAATGGTCTGTCGGGCCAGAAAAAGGCCGAGGTGAAAGATATCTGGTTCCGCTACATCACGGATGAGTCTACCCGGCTGGCAGGGGCATTGACCGGTGAATATGACGTCGTTTTTGATTTGCCAAAAGACAACATTGACGCGCTGAATAGCGCCCGCGATGTGAAGCTGTATCGTCCCGAAGCGGGGGGATCGCTCATCACCTACCTGTTCAACAAGAATCGCGGACCGTTTGCCGATGTGAAACTGCGTCAGGCATTCAATCTGGCGCTCGATGTCCATCAGGTGCTGCTGGCGGGTTACAGCGATCCACGCTTTTTCAGGGAAGATTCGTCGTTAGGTTTTCCTGAGCAGGTGGACTGGCACAGTGAAGCCGGTAAACCTTACTGGAATCAGCACAAGCTGGACGAGGCCAGAAAGCTGGTAAAAGAGTCCGGCTATAACGGTGAAGAAGTGGTGATCATCGCCACCAAGGAATACGCCGAATTGTACAATCTGGCGATTGTTGCACAGCAGGTGCTCAAACAGATTGGCGTGAAATCTCGTCTTGATGTCTATGACTGGGCCACGGTGTTACAGCGGCGTCAGGATCCTAAAAACTTCGACCTGTGTGCGCTGGAATTCTCCATGCGTCAGGTGTTGCATCAGTATCCTTTCCTAGATTCCCGCGCCAAATTCCCCGGCCTGAGTAACAGCTCGGAAATTGATGCGCTGCTGGATGATATCAAGCAGGCTCCGTCGCTACAGGCGGCAAGAGGATTGGTGGATAAACTTCACGTGCAAACCTGGACCTATCTGCCGGTGATTGTGCTGGGGCGTACCACGCCTGATGCGGTTGCGATCAAGCATCATGTTCACGGCTATCGGGATTTAATCGGCCCCGTCCTGTGGAACGTCAGCATCACAACACCGTAAGCGGAGAAGCGAATGGGATGGTTTATTTTCCATCGGCTGCTGGCGCTGATACCCGTGCTGCTGGTGGTTTCCATCGTAGTGTTTTGTCTGGTACATCTGGCACCGGGCGATCCGGTGCTGGTGATTCTGGGCAATGATGCCAGTCCGGGGGATGTCGCCGCGCTGCGTCAACAAATGGGGCTGGATAAGCCCCTGCTGACTCAGTTTGTCGTGTGGTTTGGTGCAGTGCTGCGTGGCGATCTCGGCCATTCGCTCTTCATGAATGCCAGTGTCATGTCGCTTTTCTTGCAGCACCTGCAACCTACGCTGGCATTAGCGCTCTATGCGCAAGGGTTGGCGCTACTGCTTGGGCTGGCGGCTGGCGTGCTTAGCGCATCGCAACAGGGACGGTTTCTGGATCGCCTGATTATGGGGCTGGCGGCGGTGGGGATGTCGATTCCCGGCTTTTTACTTGGGCTATTTCTGATTTTCTTTTTTGCCGTGCAGTTACGCTGGTTTCCGGTTGTGGGATACAGCTCGACGCGCGGCGATGTGCTGGTCAATCTGTGGTATATGACGCTTCCGGCGTTGGCATTGGGGCTGCGCATCGCGGCGCTGATTGCCCGCATGACGCGCGCGGTCATGCTCGATGTGTTGAGCGAAAACTACATTAAAACGGCGCGTGCCAAAGGGGTAGCGGAATACCGGGTTCTACTGCGCCACGGCCTGAAAAATGCGCTCCTGCCTATTTTCACCATCTGCGGTGAATCTTTCGGTTCGCTGGTGACGGGAACGATTGTGATTGAAAGCGTGTTCGGCATTCCCGGTGTCGGCTCGCTGGTGGTGGATTCCATCGAACGCCGCGATTTCTCGGTGATTCAGGGAGCGGTGCTGCTGATTACCGTCAGCTATGTGCTGATTAATCTGGCGGTGGATATTCTGGGGCATGCCGTTGACCCGCGTCTCTCCCTGTCAGGGGAGAAGGAGTGACATGAAAGCGCTGTTTGCCAATCAACTCCTGACAACGGGCATCGCAATCCTGCTGGTTATCGTCATTGTCGCGGTGGGGGGCGCGTTTCTCAGTCCTTACGATCCCTATGCCTTAAATCCTCTGGAGCGGTTGTCCGCACCGACGTGGCAGCACTGGTTTGGCACCGATAATTTTGGCCGGGATGTGTTTGTGCGGGTTGCGATTGCGGTCCAGATCTCGTTGTCCGTTGGGGGCGCGGTCGCGCTGATTTCGGGCGCGATTGGCACGCTAATCGGCCTGCTATGTGTCTGGTATCGCCCGCTGGATATGGTCATCATGCGGATTTGTGACGGGCTGTTTGCCTTTCCTTCTCTGCTGCTGGCCATTTCCATCGTCGGTATTCTTGGCCCGAATCCCGCCAATGTCGTACTGGCGCTGTCGCTGGTCTATGTGCCGTCGGTGGCGCGCGTGATGCGGGCGGCGGCGCTGGTGATCAAGGAGAAAAATTACATCGAGGCGCTGCGTGCGCAAGGAGCAAAGAGTCGCCGGATCATCTGGTTGCACATTTTGCCCAACGTGGTATCGCCGCTGATCGTTCAAGTGTCGTGGATCTTCTCGGTCGCGATTCTCACCGAGGCGGCGCTGAGCTTTTTAGGTTCGGGGATCCCTGCACCGACGCCCAGCCTTGGTAATTTATTGCTGGAGGGGAAAAAGGTGATTTTTACCTCTTGGTGGATGACCTTTTTCCCCGGTATGGCCATTGTGCTCTTGATCCTGTCTCTGAATATGATTGGAGACGGCCTGCGCGATATCTCCGACCCTACGCTTAAGCCGCTCTCACGTCGGGTTTCCCGTCTGCTGAAAGCGGTCACGACACCAAAGTGAATATGATGAGTGAAACGCCGCTACTGTCTGTCAAAGACCTGAGAGTCACGTTTGCCGCGCCGTCTGGCCTCTTGCACCCTGTCCGTGGGGTCTCTTTTGAAGTGAACCCGCGTGAGACGCTGGGCATCATCGGTGAATCTGGCTGTGGCAAAAGCGTTACCGCCGATGCGCTGATGGGATTATTGCCTGCGCGCGCTAGCCGGGTCGGCGGTGAGGCCAGCCTGAACGGTCAGCCGCTGCTGTCGCTGTCGGATGAGGAACGGCGACGCCTGCGGGGTAATGCATTAGCTATGATTTTTCAGGATCCGCTCTCCAGCCTTAATCCGGTCTATACCGTGGGTGAACAGATCGATGAAAGCCTGCGGCAGCACACCACGCTCTCGCGTCAGGCGCGAAAAGCGCGGGTACATGAACTGCTAACCCAGGTTGGGATGCCCGATCCGGCCGCCTGTGCCGTGAGCTATCCGCATCGGCTATCTGGCGGGATGCGCCAGCGAGTGATGATTGCTATCGCCATTGCCTGCGGGCCGGGATTGCTGATTGCCGATGAACCGACAACGGCGCTCGATGTCACCATTCAGGCGCAGATTCTTTCGCTGTTGGATAGGTTAAAAGCCGAAACCGACATGGGTATCGTACTGATTACGCACGATCTGTCGGTGGTGGCGCAGATGTGTCAGCGCGTGATCGTGATGTATCTGGGAGAAGTGGTGGAGCAGGCGGATGTGTTCACGCTGTTTAATAATGCACGCCATCCTTACACGCAGGCGCTGCTGCGGGCGGTGCCTAACCTCGATGCGCCGCGTAAAAGCGAGCTGCCGGAAATAACTGGCAGTGTTCCGCCGTTGTCTCATCCGCCCACCGGCTGTGGTTTTGCTCCGCGCTGCCCGCTGGCGGATGAACGCTGTCACCAGTCTCCCCCCGTGCTTTCCGTGGCTGATGGTTCGGGCCATCGCGTACGCTGCTGGAAGGCAGATAGCCTCGGGAGCGCCGTATGACTGAGCCGTTATTACGGGTGAAAAACCTGCGTAAAACCTTTCGGGTCGGGCAGGGATGGCGCAAAAAAACGCTGGTGGCGCTCGATGATGTCAGTTTCCATATTTTCCCCGGTGAAACTTATGCGCTGGTTGGGGAATCGGGCAGCGGCAAAAGCACCACGGGGCGCAGTATTTTAGGCCTGACGCCCGCGAATGCCGGGGAGCTGCACTTTGCTGGCCACGATCTCCGGCAGCAGAACGCAGAGCAGTTGCGACTACTGCGGCGCGACATGCAGATGATCTTTCAGGACCCGCTTTCCTCGCTCGATCCCAAGCGTAGCGTCGGGTACAGCATAGAAGAACCGCTGATTATCCACGGCATACGCGATAGCGAATGGCGCAAGGCGCAGGTGATCAAGATGCTGACGCGCGTCGGGTTCACCGCTGCGGATGCCGGACGCTTTCCGCACGAGTTTTCCGGCGGGCAGCGTCAGCGTATCGGGATTGCCCGCGCACTGGTGCTGGAACCGAAACTGATCGTGTGCGATGAGCCAGTTTCGGCGCTGGATGTCTCTATCCAGTCGCAAATTCTGAATCTGCTTTTGGCATTACAGCGGGAGCAGGGGCTGGCGTATTTGTTTATCGCGCACGATCTGAGCGTGGTACACCATATTGCCGACCGTATTGGCGTGATGTATCGCGGGCGCATTGTTGAAGAAGCGCCTGCGGCGACGCTGTTTTCACAGGCGCGTCATCCGTATACGCGTTTCCTGTTGGCTTCGATTCCGCCCGCGCATCCACGGTTAAAGCGGGCTGTTCAGGTGGACACGAAACAAGGACAAGAGAGCGGGTGTCAGTTTGACGAACCGACACCCGGCACGCCGGCGCGATGCCGCATACATCCAACGCAAGAATATTGGATCAATGCGGAACACCGCGTCGCCTGCGCCCGATCAGAGATGCCCTGACAGGCGCTGGTGGATTCTGGTGCTGTGGGTATCCAGCCCGATGATAGTGACCTTCGCATCGTAGCGATGATAGCGGGTTTCGATCGCGTCGAGCGCTGCCACGCTGGAAGCATCCCAGATTTGGGCGTGTGTCAGGTCGATGGTGACGTCTTGCGGGTCTTGCGCATAAAGAAAGTGCTCGAAGAGATCGTTGCTGCTGCCGAAGAAGAGCGGCCCGCGCACCATGTAATGTACCGACTGCCCATCTTCGCTCACCTGACGCTCCGCGTGAATGACGTGCGCCACGCGGCGAGCAAACAGCAGGATGGCAAAGATCACGCCGCCCGCCACGCCGATAGCCAGATTCCCCGTCGAGACGGTCGCGACAACCGTCACGATAACCACCAGCGTTTCCGATAGCGGCATACGCTTCAGCGTCGTTGGGTGCAGGCTATGCCAGTTCATGGTTTTCAGTGCGACGATCATCATAATGCCTGCCAGCACCACCATCGGAATCTTCGCCATGATTTCGCTCAGCCCGGTCACCAGCAGCAACAGCACCAGTGCGGCGGCGAGGGTGGAAATGCGTGTGCGCGCTTTACCCAACTCCACGTTGACCACGGTCTGCCCGATCATCGCGCATCCGGCAATCCCACCATAGAACCCAGCGAAAATATTGGAAACGCCGAGTCCCCAGCATTCACGGCGCTTGCTGGACGGGGTATCCGTGATGTCGTCGACCAGTTTGGCGGTTAACAGCGATTCCATCAGCCCGACGAAGGCAATACTGAGCGCGGTCGGCCAGATGATGTGCAGCGTTTCAAAATTGAACGGCACCAGCCACTGGGTGAAACTCGGCAATCCGGGTTGCATAGGGCCCGCATCGCCGACGTTAGGCACCGTGATGCCGGTAAACATGGCAATCGCGGTCACCGTCACAATGGCAACCAGCGGTGCGGGAATGCTTTTCACCACATAGGGCAGCAGCAAAACGATCGCCACCGTTAGCGCAAATAGCAGCCAGACGAGCGAGGATTGCCCATAAACATGTGGCACCTGCGCGGCAAAAATCAGGATGCCCAGCGCGTTCACGAAACCGATCATCACCGAGCGCGGGATATAGCGCATCATCCTCGCCAAGCCAGCCAGCCCAAATAGAATCTGGATGATCCCCGCCATGATTACCGCAGGCAGAATATAGGCTACGCCGTGCGCGTGTACCAGCGGGCCGATCACCAGCGCCACGGCACCCGCCGCGGCGGTCACCATCGCCGGTCTACCGCCGAGAAAGGACATGGTAAAACACAACACGATGGAGGCGAACAGGCTGACTTTGGGATCAACCCCCGCGATGATGGAAAATGAAATCACCTCTGGGATAAGCGCCAGCGCGGTGATGGTGCCCGCCAAAACTTCGCGCATCAGCAGCGAGGGCGAGCGTAATACAGCAAGCGTTGACGTAGCAGATGTCACTGGCGTCGGCGTTGCGTCGGGTGATGAAATCATAAGTGCAGGCTCTGATTTTTTCTTAATTATTGGTCAATAACGAAAGGCGGGAGAGGATAAATTATCGGCAGTATAAAAGATACTGTCCGTCATCGGCAGGCAAAGAAAAGCCAGTAGGGAAAGAAAGGGGCGGATAGCGCGTCGTTCTATCCGCCCACCGTTGTGCTTTTTCTGTTAATCGCTAGACATCAATAATCACTAGGCATCAATCGCCAGAATGGCCATAAATGCCTCGCGGGGAATGTCTCGTTTTGAGAACCCAACGTTATGCTTTTTATTTTCCCGCTGTTTACGGATCAGTCGCTGTTTCTGCGACAGGCTACCCTGAAAACCCTGTGCCAATGCGCTTTTGCGCAGCGGAGGGATGTCTTCGCGTGCGATAACGCGATGACCGACTTTTGCCTGAGCAGGAACGGGGTACAGTTTGCGCGGAATCACGTATTTCAACGCTTTCACGATCTCGGTTGCCCGTGCCCATGCCTTATGACGGGCAATAATGAAGGAAAAGGCATCGATCAACTGGCTATCGAGATAGATGTCGCAGCGCACTAAATCGGAACGGCGGTAGCGACCTGGCTCATAATCCAGCGTGGCGTAGCCTTGTGTGAGCGATTTCAGCGCATCAAAAAAGCCGAAGATCATCTCGTTGAGCGGCAGATCCCAGTGTAATGTCACGCTACCGTTATCGAGATAGTGCATGTCGATAAACTCCCCACGACGCGAGGCGCAGTACTCCATCAACGCGCCAACGTAGGCATCCGGTGTGTTAATGGTGCAGATAACATAGGGTTCTTCGACGAAGTCCAGCACGTCCTCTCCGGGGAAATGTGCCGGATTATCAATGGTCAGGCAGTGGCCGTTGTGCAGCGTGACGCGGTATTCCACGCTGGGTGCGGTGGCAATCACGGAGATGCCGTATTCACGCTTGAGCCGTTCACGAACAATATCCATATGTAACATCCCAAGAAAACCACAGCGAAAACCTGCACCCAGCGAAGCGGAAACGTCGGGAACCTTGTGCAACGCCGCATCGTTAAGCGACAGCTTATTCATGGCGTTACGCAAGCCTTTCAGATCGTCGTCCGCATCGGGATAGAGGCCAGAAAATACCATCGGCTTCATGTCCTGATAGCGAGCAACCGGCTCTGTCGCGGGGCGATCGGCTAACGTCAGCGTATCGCCTACTCGGATCGCCGCGGCGTCCTTCAGCCCAGCAGCAAGATAACCGACCTCACCGTTTTCCAACGCGGTACAAGGTTGCCGATGGGGGAAAAAAGCACCGGTTTCGGTGACCTCAAAACGTGTTCCTGAGGACATGAAATGCAACGTTGAACCCGCCCGAATACTGCCATCCACCACGCGCACATGCATGATGGCACCCTGATAGGGATCGTAATGTGAATCAAAAACCAGGGCGCGCAGCGGGGCATCGGCGAGCCCTTGCGGTGCGGGGAAATGGTGGGCAATCGCGTTTAGTACCTCGGTCACGCCCTCGCCGGTTTTGGCAGAGACAGCCAGCACGGTGCTGATATCCAGCGAAGGAATATCCGCCAACTGCTGCATCACCTGCGGCACGTTAGCCTGCGGGCTGTCGATTTTATTCAGGACGGGCAGGATGGTTAGCCCCTGCTGTCGGGCGAGATTGAGATTGGCGATCGTCTGGGCCTGAACGCCCTGCGTGGCGTCAATCAGCAGAATCGCGCCGTCGCAGGCGGCGAGACTGCGGGAGACTTCCGCAGAAAAATCGACGTGCCCCGGTGTATCCACCAGATTGAACTGATACGGCTGACCCTTCTCATCCTGATAGCGCATGCGCACGGTTTGCAATTTGATGGTGATGCCGCGTTCCCGTTCTATCTCCATCGAATCCAGCAGCAGCTCACGCATGTCACGTTGGGCGACGGTTGCGGTCAGTTCGATAAAGCGGTCGGCGAGGGTGGATTTGCCATGATCGACATGGGCAATAATGCAGAAATTACGAATTTGAGGTGTACACATAGAAAAGGCCTTTCACATCATGATGTCTGGCTCGGTATCGCGTGCGACGTTGAGAACAGACAGAGAAATTCGCGCTGAAAAAATTCAGCGAAGATGAAAATCAAAAGATGTAAAAGTGAATAGCCGCGGCGATGATAGCGCGTTTTATTTTAGCGTGGCAACTGATGATGCTTGATATGAGCCGATCCCCGAGAACGAAATACGCGGCTAGCGATAAGCGGTATCGAATTCAGGGGGCAGCTCACTCTGGTGGGTTTCCCGGTGTAGCCTTGGGTTCTGACATCCACGTTCTCAGAGCGAAACCTGAAGTCTCTCAGCGCTTTCTCATTTCCGTGATATACGTGACGGCAACGTGGTCGGCAAAATTGGGAACATCCGCAAAAGCCTCTTTACCCGTTGGCGAGTTGAAAGCTGCAATCGCATCGTCGATGGAATCAAACCACAACTCTGAAAAGCCATCCACCGGTGAGTCCGGGTATTTTTCCCGATCGATAGGGTTCAGAACGTATCCCTTTAAGCCGGGCAGGCGCAGGGCGATTTCGGTATGGACTTCATTCCAGTGTTTCACAAACTCTTCAAAGCTCTGACCCTGCTTACGGGTAATAAAACCCACGTGTTTAAAACCTGCTACTGCTGCCATAACGTTCTCCGGTGTCGATGCCTTCTGGGTTATTCCCGCGATAACTGAGGCTGTCGAGCCTTTCATCGTTGCCGTTGCCTCATGGTTTTTCGCTTTGAGGCCTCGCGGTAAATGAGCGAATCACTATGATTGTTTTTTATTTCATGATAAACCGGCTTTCATTCGCCTCTATGTAGACATAAATTCAACAATGGTGACAGGATGTAAACGGTATCGTGATGTGAAATGCAGTCTGGATCCCGCGACGTTCGCAGGACGTTATTTTTCAAATCAAGCATGCAGGCTGAACCTGATACGTTTAATGGACAATTGAGTATGCGTACAACCGATCATCTGGGCGGTATCAACGCCTTTGTTACCACGGCACAGCTAGGCAGCTTTACCGCTGCGGCCGAACGGCTGGGCCTGACGAAGTCTGCGGTGGGGAAGAGCGTCGGCCGTCTTGAGGAGCGACTCGGGCTAAAGCTGTTTCAGCGATCGACGCGTCGCCTCAGCCTCACGCCGGATGGCGAACGCTTTCTGATCAGCTGTCAGAGCGCTATGGATATTCTTGAGCAGGCAGAAGCCGAGCTGACGTCTCACATTTGTCAGCCTGCGGGGCGGCTCAGGGTGGATTTGCCCGCGGCCTTCGGCAGGCAGCGCATTCTCCCCGTTCTGCTGAACATTACCCGCAGCTACCCTGAATTGGCGTTAACCGTGACCTTTAGCGAACGGTTTGTGGACCCGATTGAAGACGGAATTGATCTTGTCATCCGCATCGGTGAACTGGCCGACAGCAGTGGTTTGGTGGCAAGACGGCTGACAACCCAGAAACTGGTCATCTGTGCTTCCCCAGACTATCTGCTTGAGCATGGTGAGCCGGTGTCGGTGGATGAACTGAGCCAACACCGCTGTGTGGTCGGGTTTCGCCGGAATCAGCCGATTTCCTGGCTGCTGAAGGAAGATAATGGGCAGATAACGCGTTATACGCCACCGCCCACGCATGAATTTGCTGACGGTGACGCGATGCTGGCCGCTACGCTTGCCGGATGTGGCTTGTCTCAACTGCCACGCTGGCTGGTCGGTCAATACCTTGAGCGTGGCGAGCTGAAAGAGGTGCTTGCCCGCCACGCTGGCGGTGAAATGCCGATCAGCGCACTGTGGCCTAAAAGCCGCCAACTGCTGCCCAAGATACGTCACGTGGTGGATACGCTGATTAAGGCGGCAGAAGACGGCCAGTTGGATTGATTACTTTTTGTCGTCGGCTAGGTCTGAATAGAACGGGTAATCGGTATACCCTTCCTCCGTGCCGCCATACATGGTTGCGCGGTTGACGTCATTTAACGGCCAGTCGTTTGCCATGCGCTCGGCAAGGTCAGGGTTGGCAATATATGGCCGACCAAACGCAATCAGGTCTGCCTTTCCTTCTTGCAGATAGGCTTCGGCACTCTGTTTATCGAACCCGCCTGCGATAACCAGCGTGCCATCATAGGCTGCCCGGAATTTCTCGACGAATCCATCAGGAATAGCCTGTTGGCCGAGCGTTTTCTGATCGCTGAGATGGACATACGCGAGCGCGCGTTCACCAAGTTTGGCTGCCAGCTGTAGCCAGGTGTCTTCCTCTCCCTCAAAGGCGTGCATGTCGAAGAGGCGTCCGAAGGGGGCCAACCGGATCCCTGTTTTTTCCGAGCCGATAGCGCGCGATACCGCATCCGTGACTTCCAGTACGAAGCGCAGACGGTTCTCAATAGGCGCACCGCCGTATTCATCATCACGGGTATTCAGCCCGCCATTGATGAACTGTTCCAGCAAATAACCATTCGCCGCATGGATTTCAACCCCGTCAAACCCTGCGCGGATGGCATTCTCTGCGGCGGTGACGTAATCCTGTACCACGGAGGCGATCTCAGCCGCTGTTAGCGCGCGCGGGGTCGTGACCGGTACGGGGCCGGGCTGACCTTTTTCATCCCAGGCGTAGCAGGTTGAATGCTGTGCTCTGACCGCAACAGAACTGACCGGCGCATTGCTATCATTCTGTAAACTGGTATGAGAAATACGGCCGACGTGCCAGAGCTGAATGAAGATTTTGCCATGGCGCTCGTGAACGGCCCGCGTCGTTTTTTCCCAGCCTTTCACCTGCTCGTCGTTATAAATGCCCGGCGTAAAAAGATAGCCCTGACCCTGAACGGAGATCTGAGCGCCCTCGGTAATAATCAGCCCGGCAGATGCGCGCTGCTGGTAATACGTCGCAGTCAGTTCATCAGCGGTGTCGCCTTGGCGTGCGCGAGAACGGGTCATCGGTGCCATCGCAATACGGTTAGTGAGTGCCGTACCGCCGACGGTGAAGGAGGTAAATAATTTGTCCATGTTTCGGTCCTTTTATGAAGTACCGACCATGATGGGGAAAGGAAGGGGAGGAGGGAACACCTGTCTGTTCCGAACAGATGTTCCATAAATTCTACCTGTCTTCACGGTGTTTACTGGCAGCGTAACCTGTTAAGCAAGGCATGGTCGGGGTAGCCATCCGGCGGTAACCCTTCCTGCTGCTGGTAGGTGCGGACCGCCTGCGTGGTGCCGCGGCCAATGTTGCCGTCGATAGCGCCCTGATAGAGGTGCTTTTCCTGTAGCAGAATTTGCAGCGCCTCGCGTTCTTTGCGCGTTAACGGCGTTTCCTGACGCGGCCAGGGTTTGCGTACCGGCGTATCGTGCTGGTAATTATCCGACAGCAAGCCGACAGTAAGCGCATAGGAAACGTCATTGTTATACCGCAGAATGGCGCGGAAATTATCCGTCACCAGAAACGCTGGGCCATTCTTCCCGACCGGCAGCAATATTGAGGCTTTCTCAGAAGACAGCGATGCCAGATCTCTCGGTACCGCAGTTTTTACCCCGAGTGCCTGCCAGTCAGCGACGGTTTTCTGGCTATCCATACCAGAAAGGGAATAATCAAAACCGCTGGGCAGATTCACTTCAACCCCCCACGGGACGCCCGCTTTCCATTTGGCCTGCTGCATATAATTTGCCACCGACGCCAACGTGTCGGGGAAAGAGGTCCAGATATCAGGGTGGCGATCGCCATCAAAATCTACGGCGTAGTGCAAGTAAGAGGTTGGTATAAACTGAGGCATTCCCATCGCCCCGGCCCAGGATCCTTTTATCTGATCTGGCTGTGCATCGCCGTTTTGAATCATACGTAATGCCGCAATCAGATTCTGCCGGTTAAACGCCCGCCGATAATTGTAGTAATCCAGCGTGGCTAGCGAGCGGATGACCGCTTTGTTGCCAGTATTGGCACCATAATGACTTTCAATGGAGAGAAAGGCGAACAGCAATGGCGGATCCACCTGATAGCGCTGATTGATGCGCGTTACGACGTCCGCGTATTGCTTAAGCAGCGTTTTCCCCTGCGCAATATTTTCCGGCGTGGCCCGCTGTTCAAGATAGGTCCACACAGGGGTGACCAGCTCAGGCTGTTTTTGTGTGGCTGCCACCACGTCGTTGTCCAGCGTCAGGCCAGCCAACGCCTTATCAAAGGTATCCGCCGTGATTCCCTGAGAAAGCGCCGCCTGGCGCAGTTCCGCTTTCCATTGCCCTACACTTTTGTCGGGCACGGGGAGACCCGCGGGCGTGTCAGTGACGCCGTGCGATTTCAGCAACCCGTTAATATCCTTGCATTCATGAGGCGTTTGGGCGCATGAACTCAACACCCCGGTACCAAGCATCAACACCATGACTCTAGACATCAACAGCATGGATGATGCCTGCGTTCTGTTATTGACCATTTGACTGTTCCATAAGAGAGATACCCATCACACTGCAATTCGAATGATGTAGGGTATAGAGACGTATCGAAAGCAGGCCCGTAACGTCACTACCGGATCATCGCTGTCGGGCGCCACCATGAAATCGTGCAACCTCTCTTAGAGTAATAGTGCAGCAACACGTCAGAATATACAGACAACCATTGACATAAGTGTCACTAACCACACTCATCCGTAGCATTATTTCTGTTTTCGTAACGGCGTATTGCTGCTGACAGCGTTTGCACTCAGGTTCATTGGTACCTTATGGCGCTTTTGCTATGACTTCTGGTGGCTGCCAACCGCCGCCGAGAGCCTTGAAGGTGGCGACGGCTGCGCGCGCCGATTCGGTTTGCGCCTGAGCCCGGGCATCGGAGGTTTGTAGCAGGGTTTCATCGGCGTGAAGGACGTCAATCAGGCTGCTTGTCCCTTTCTGGTAGGCGATGAAAGACGACTGTCGCGCGCGGGCTAACGATGTCTCACCAGCGGTTAACGTTGTGGCCTGCGTTTCGCGATTGACCAAGGCCGAGAAGGCGTTCTCAACATCTTCGGTCGCACGGAGTACTGACAGGCGGTAAGCCGCCAGCGCTTCGGCTTCCTGTCCCTTAGCCTGATCGATCTGGGCGTTAATGCGGCCAAAATCGAAGAGTCGCCAGCGTAGTCCCAATACGCCCGCTGATTGGCTGGCACCGTTGGAGAACAGATTGCCGCTCGACACCGACGTTGCGCTGCCGAGTAAGGCGCTGAGCGAGAATTTAGGATAGTACTCGCTGATGGCTACCCCGATGCGTGCGTTGGACGCCGCGAGATGGCGTTCGGCCACGATAATATCGGGTCTGCGGCGCAGCAGATCGGCGGGTGTCCCTGTTGCTATGAGCGTCGGAGGCTGTGGAATGGCCTGTGAGGTGGACAGCTGGGCTCGATGGGTGCCGGGAGGCGTGCCGAGCATAACGTCTAATGCATTCATCGCGGCATCAAGCCCTGTTTGGAGAACCGGCACGGTGGCCTGAACCTGTGAAAGCGTGCCTTCGGTCTGGCGGATTTGATATTCTGCGGCGAGTCCTTTGCTGTGCAGTAGCTGTACTTTATCCAGCAGTTCTTGCTGCGTATTGACCTGTCTAGTGGCGATCGCCAGACGCGTTTGTAAGCCGCGCAGGGTGATATAGATATCGGCAGTCTGAGCGGCGACGGCCAGACGTGTGGCCGCGACGCCTGCCTCGGAAGCCTGATAATCAGCCAGTGCCGCCTGACGGCTGCGTCTCAGACCACCGAATACATCAAGCTCCCAACTGGCGTTAAGGTCGGCTTCATAGGCATTGCCGTAGCGACTATAGCCAGGAACCGCGTTAAGCAGCTGGCCCTGTGACGTTTCAACCGACTGATAGGCGCGGGCGCCTTGCCCGCTGATGTTTCCCGATGGCAGAAGAGCCGCTGTTGCTGCGCCAAGCCCGGCTTGGGCCTGACTCATCCGTGCGGACGCCTGGGCTAAATCAAGATTCTGTGCGAGCGCGCTTGAAACTAACTGGCTCAGTAAGGGATCATTGAAACTTTCCCACCAGACCGCCACATCGGCAGCCTGGGTCGCGTTCCCTGATGTTGTGACGGATTGTTTTGTGACGGATTGTTTTGAGACAGGCTGCTTTGATACAGATCGTTCTGCGGCGGATTGCGCCTGATAACGCGCCGATAGCGGCGCATCCGGGCGGTGATAATCCGGCCCAACGGCGCAACCTGCCATTAAGCTCGTGGCCACCACCAGGGAAAGGGTACGAAGGGATAACATAGTAATTCCTTGAGTCAAAAAATTGTGACCACATTACCATTTGGTCACTCGTTGTCAATCAGGGCTCGGTGAGCTAAGCTTGAAAAATGACTAAACATATGAATACACATCCCCCACGCGGGCCGTCGGACCATAGCGTTCGAGATCAGGTTGTGGAAGCGGCCAAAGAGCACTTCGGACACTTTGGATATGAAAAAACAACCGTGTCCGATTTAGCCAAAGCGATTGGTTTTTCTAAGGCATATATCTACAAATTTTTTGATTCTAAGCAGGCGATAGGCGAGGTGATCTGTGCCAGCCGGCTGGCGATGATTATGGATATTGTCAATTCAGCAATTGCTGATGCGCCAACGGCGTCAGAAAAACTGAGACGCCTGTTCAGAGCCTTGACAGAAGCGGGCAGTGACTTATTTTTTCACGATCGTAAGTTATACGATATTGCTGCTGTAGCCAGCCGAGATCGGTGGCCTTCGGCAGAGGCACATGAAGAAAAACTACGTCAGCTTATTCAGCAAATTCTTCTGGAGGGACGGCAGTCCGGGGAGTTCGAACGTAAGACGCCACTGGATGAGACGGCGGATGCAATCTATCTGGTTATGCGCCCTTATATCGTCCCCGCTCAACTGCAATATAACCTGGATACGGCAGTGTCCGCTGCGGTGTTACTGTCGTCGTTAATATTGCGTAGCCTGTCACCTTAAAAAGTCTGGTATATTAAAAAAAGTGACCATTGACAATTTTGGTCACCAGTCGGAGAATGCGGTTTCTGTCCTGCTCATTTAAGAAGGGAACCCATGCTTCGGCTCAAATCCGCCACTCTTGCTGTTTGCCTGTTGCCTCTCGCCCTGGTGGCGTGTGGCGACGCTACCAACGTTGACGATCCACGCAATCAGCCTCCTTTAGTGAGAACGGCTACCGTGGTGAGTGCCGCCGAAACGTCGCGCTCGTTTACTGGCGTCGTTGTCGCCCGCATTCAAAGCGACCTTGGTTTTCGGGTGCAAGGCAAAATACTTGAACGTCTGGTTGATACCGGCGAAAGCGTCAAACGCGGTCAGCCTTTGATGCGTTTGGACCCCATCGATCTCAGCTTACAGGCACAAGCCCAACAGCAGACGGTTGCCGCTGCGCGGGCTCGTGCCAGACAGGCTACCGATGATGAAGCACGCTATCGAGGTCTGGTTGCCGCAGGTGCTATCTCCGCGTCAGCGTACGATCAGATCAAGGCGGCTGCCGAGACGGCGAAAGCGGAACTGAGCGCCGCGCAGGCTCAGGCCGATGTGGCACGCAATGCGACGGGGTATGCCGTTTTGATGGCCGACGCCGATGGGGTGGTGGTCGACACGCTGGCTGAACCGGGGCAGGTGGTCAGTGCCGGGCAGCCTGTTATCCGGCTGGCGCGTGCGGGGCAACGGGAGGCCATCGTACATCTGCCTGAGACGCTACGCCCCGTGGTTGGAAGCGAAGCCATGGCGATGCGATACGGTTCTGGTAAGCCCGCCATTCCCGCGAAACTGCGACTGCTGTCCGACGCTGCCGACCCTCAGACTCGTACGTTTGAAGCACGCTATGTCCTTGAAGGCGCGCTGGCGAACGCGCCGCTCGGTTCCACCGTCACACTCAATATTGCAGAAGATAAGTTATCTGAGCCGGTTCTTCAGGTGCCTATCGCCGCGCTTTATGATGCGGGGAAAGGGCCGGGCGTGTGGAGTATTTCCGGTGAGCCTATCAAGGTGTCGTGGCACCCTGTCAACGTGCTTGGGTTGGGTGATGACACGGCAAGAGTCACTGGCGGCCTACAGCCCGGTGAACAGATTGTGGCGTTGGGCGCACACCTGCTGCATGAAGGCGAAGAGATCCGCATGGCAGAATCGCGTGCTGCCGACACGGTGGGGAACCGACCATGAGTGAGCTACGGTTCAACCTTTCGGCGCTCGCGGTGCGCGAGCGCGCCATCACACTCTTCCTTATTATCCTGATTACCGTGGCCGGCATTCTCTCGTTCTTCGAACTGGGACGGGCAGAAGATCCACCGTTCACTGTCAAACAGATGACCATTATCTCTGCATGGCCGGGGGCGACCGCTCAGGAAATGCAGGATCAGGTGGCCGAACCGTTAGAAAAGCGTATGCAGGAACTGAAGTGGTACGACCGTTCAGAAACCTACACGCGTCCGGGGCTCTCCTTCACCATGCTGTCGCTGCTCGATAGTACGCCTCCTTCACAGGTACAGGCGGAATTCTATCAGGCGCGCAAAAAGCTCGGCGATGAAGCCAAAAACCTGCCAGCGGGCGTTATTGGGCCGATGGTCAACGATGAGTTCTCGGATGTGACGTTTGCGCTCTTTGCGCTGAAGGCGAAGGGCGAGCCTCAGCGTGTGTTGGTTCGTGATGCCGAATCGTTGCGTCAGCGTCTGTTGCATGTGCCGGGCGTGAAGAAGGTCAATATTATCGGGGAGCAGTCTGAACGGATCTTTGTGTCGTTTTCGCATGACCGACTGGCGACGCTGGGGATTTCTCCTCAGGACATTTTCTCTGCGCTGAACAACCAAAACGTACTGACGCCTGCCGGTTCGATTGAAACAGACGGCCCGCAGGTCTTTCTTCGCTTGGACGGTGCCTTCGACACGCTGGAGAAAATTCGTGACACGCCGATTATCGCACAGAGCAGAACACTGAAACTGTCGGATGTAGCGACGGTGAGCCGTGGCTATGAAGATCCCTCGACCTTTTTGGTCCGTAATCAAGGCGAGCCAGCGCTGTTGCTGGGCGTGGTGATGCGTGAAGGGTGGAACGGTTTAACGTTGGGGAAAGCGCTGGATGCGGAGACCACCAGGATCAATGAAGGCATGCCGCTGGGGATGACGCTGTCGAAGGTTACCGATCAATCGGTGAACATTAGCTCGTCCGTTGATGAATTCATGATCAAGTTCTTCGTCGCATTGCTTGTGGTGATGGCGGTGTGTTTCGTCAGCATGGGCTGGCGTGTGGGGGTTGTTGTCGCAGCAGCAGTGCCACTGACGCTGGCGATTGTTTTCGTCGTGATGGAAGCGTCCGGTAAGAACTTCGATCGCATCACGTTAGGATCGCTGATTCTGGCGCTGGGACTATTGGTGGATGACGCCATTATTGCCATCGAGATGATGGTGGTGAAAATGGAGGAGGGCTATGGTCGCATCAAAGCCTCCGCCTATGCCTGGAGCCATACGGCTGCCCCGATGCTGGCCGGTACGCTGGTAACCGCCGTGGGGTTCATGCCTAACGGTTTCGCGCAGTCTACCGCCGGTGAGTACACCAGCAACATGTTCTGGATCGTTGGCATTGCGCTGATAGCCTCTTGGGTGGTTGCGGTGGTCTTTACGCCTTACTTAGGCGTGAAGATGCTGCCGGAAATCAAAACCGTGGAGGGGGGACATGCCGCCATCTACGACACTCGCCATTACAACCAATTTCGCCGTTTACTGACGCGTGTTATCGCGCGGAAATGGATGGTTGCCAGCACCGTTATCGTCTTATTTGTTGTGGCTATTCTCGGGATGGGTATGGTCAAGAAACAATTCTTCCCAACGTCCGATCGTCCTGAAGTGCTGGTGGAGGTGCAGATGCCTTATGGCACGTCCATTGAGCAGACCAGTATCACGACGGCGAAGATCGAAGACTGGCTGAAACAACAGGACGAAGCAAAAATCGTTACGTCCTATATCGGGCAGGGCTCACCGCGTTTTTATTTGGCGATGGCCCCTGAGTTACCCGATCCGTCGTTTGCGAAGGTTGTCGTGCTGACGGACAGTCAGGAAGCGCGTGAGGCACTCAAGTTTCGGCTGCGTGAAGCGGCGGCTGGCGGGCTAGCGCCCGAAGCGCGTGTCCGTGTGACGCAACTGGTGTTTGGCCCGTATTCACCTTTTCCGGTTGCCTACCGCGTCATGGGGCCGGATCCTGCCACATTACGTGAGATTGCCGATAAAGTGAAAGCGGTGATGCAGGCCAGCCCGATGATGAGGACGGTCAATACCGACTGGGGACCGCGTGTGCCGACGCTGCATTTCACGTTGGATCAGGATCGGTTGCAGTCGGTGGGGCTGACATCAAGCGCGGTGGCTCAGCAACTTCAGTTCCTGCTCTCTGGCACCCCGATTACGTCTGTGCGTGAAGATATTCGTTCTGTGCAGGTGGTGGGGCGCGCCGCAGGGGAGATTCGCCGCGATCCCGCAAAAATAGAAGGCTTTACGTTAGTTGGAGCGGCTGGCCAACGCATTCCTCTGTCGCAGATCGGTGAGGTCGAGGTACGAATGGAAGATCCTGTGCTTCGGCGTCGGGACCGCACACCGACGATTACCGTTCGTGGTGACATCGCCGAAACGCTGCAACCACCGGATGTGTCCGCGACCATTGTAAAATCATTGCAGCCCATTATTGATACGTTGCCTGCCGGATACCGTATTGAGCAGACTGGCTCGATCGAAGAATCGGCAAAAGCGACCAAAGCAATGGCACCGCTGTTCCCTATCATGATTGCCATCACGCTGTTGATCATCATCCTACAGGTGCGTTCAATGTCGGCGATGGTCATGGTCTTCCTCACCGCACCGCTGGGGCTGATTGGCGTGGTGCCAACGCTGCTACTCTTCAACCAGCCGTTTGGCATCAACGCGCTTGTCGGACTGATCGCGCTATCGGGCATCCTGATGCGTAACACGTTGATACTGATCGGACAAATCCACCATAACGAGAAGGAAGGACTCGATCCGTTCCATGCCGTGGTGGAAGCAACGGTGCAGCGCGCCCGGCCCGTGTTGCTGACGGCGATGGCGGCGATTCTGGCATTTATTCCGCTTACTCATTCCGTCTTCTGGGGCACACTGGCGTACACGCTGATTGGCGGGACGTTAGGGGGAACCATCATGACGCTGGTCTTCCTGCCAGCGATGTATGCAATCTGGTTCAAAATACGCCCCGATACTCAGACGCATGTCGATAAACCCGTATCGGTATAAACCGTAATCCATATAAAAGCACTCGCCACACATCACACATTGTGGCGAGAGCCATCCAGCCTGCGGGCGTGGAGCGTATTCCCACGCCACTCGTTGGCGTTGAGGCCACCATGAGTACTGAGATTATGGCGAAAACCCATTATTCCGAAGGCCCGCGACTAAGCGGAAAAATTGTCGCGCTATTGGCTGGTCTTTCGGCTATTAGCATATTGTCTACAAACATCATTCTTCCGGCATTTCCCGATATCGGAGAGCAGCTTGGGGCGTCGGCGCGTGAACTTGGTCTGACGCTTTCCAGTTTTTTCATTACTTTCGCGCTGGCTCAATTGGTTGTCGGCCCGTTGTCGGATCGCTACGGGCGTAAGAACCTCGTTCTGGGAGGGCTGGCAATATTCATCGTTGGCACGGTAGTCGGCGGCCTTGCTGGCTCACTTGAAACGCTGATTGTGGGAAGAGTCATTCAGGCGCTGGGGATATGTGCTGCTGCTGTGTTAGCGCGCGCGATTGCACGTGATTTATTTGACGGTGAAACGCTGGCGAGTGCGCTATCTCTGACGATGATCGCGACGGCAGCGGCTCCTGGATTCTCGCCGCTGGTGGGAAGCGTATTGACTACCACATTGGGGTGGCGAGCGATCTTTATACTGGTGGGACTTGCCGCTTTTGTCATCGCGGTCTTCTATGCTCACGGGCTGGGAGAAACACATCCCGCAGAGCGTCGCGCACCGTACTCCATTTCGAGCGTCATCGTGGCGTACGGCAAGCTGATTGTGGATGGGAAGTTTATCCTTCCAGCACTGTCGGTGAGTCTGTTGATGAGCGGCTTGTTTGCCTCTTTTGGCGCTGCACCTGCGATTCTGATGAGTGGGATCGGTCTATCCTCACTGCAGGCTGGGCTCTATTTTGCCTCCACCGTGTTCGTTGTCTTTGGTGCTGGCATGGCCGCGCCGCGACTGGCTCGCCGTTATGGCCCGAGAAGGATTGCGTCGGCGGGGCTCGCTACCGCGTTAGCCGGTGGGGGCTTGCTACTACTTGGGCCGGAAGCGCCAAGCCTGAGCGGGTATACCTTGTCGATGGTCGTCTTCCTCTGGGGAATGGGCTTGGCCAATCCACTGGGAACGGCGATTACCATGGGCCCCTTCGGGAAAGAAGCGGGCTTGGCATCTGCGCTGCTTGGTTTTTTGACGATGGGAATGGCGGCGCTAACAACCTGGCTGGGCTCGGTACTGCCGTTTCCTGCCGTCACCACGCTGGGCGCTATACAAGCAGTGACTTGCCTGATTGCACTGGTATTGTTTCGCTGTAGTTCGCTGGCGGGATCGAATACACGTTCAAAGGCGTAATGCTATAAAAGCACGGGCTTGATTAAACCGGTACGGAAACCCCCGAAGGGGTTTCCGATGCCATGGCCGATCTACTTTGCAACAACCTCATCATTGATGGCGTAGACAGTGCAGTTGGCTGCCCCTTTAGGCTGGAATTTTTCACAGCTCTTAATGGCTGCATCCGCTGCTTCACGGCCAGTTCGCGCCCAGTATGCCGTCCCCCATGCTCCGTCCTTGCCTGTCGCAAATGCTTTCTCATAAAGTCGCGCCGTCTCGTATTTTCTGAACGCCTTTTTGCCTGCGCTGTTATTCAGGTTTGCGGGGGAAGCAAGATGCGTTACTGGTAAGGTGACGACTTCCTCGTATGGCAAGTGTTGCTGTGCAAGGAAGCCAGCCACGCGTTTCCACCAGAAATCTTCTGGGGCGGTATCCATAAAGACGTGTCCATTTTTTCCAAAAGCAGGCATTTCGATAAATTCGGCTTTACCGCCACCGCTGCGATAGGCCTCATAAAATGCTCTGCCCATTTCTGGCGTGAAAGATTGATCATTGCGGGAATAGAGCCACAGTGAAGGGATGCGCGCTGTTACGCCATAAGTTGTGAATGCGTGAATCAGACCAGCTCTGTCACAAAGTGATTTACCGTCGATCGACCCCCTTCCTCCGTCAAAATTGATAATAGCCTGAACGCCGGGCGGGTTAACTGCGCTGGTTGCCAGAACAGCAAAACCGCCTGCTGACATACCTGCCAGAACCGCTTTATCCGGAGAGGCCCAGGGCTGGCGTCTTATAGCCTCAAGCGCGGCCAATAGATCTCTTGTGTCTTTTTCACCAGCCAGCTTATGCAGGGGCTGCTTACAGGAGCCGCCTAAATATTCGGCACCACCGCTTGAGTAACCGTACCCCTCCCGCAGAACGGTGACCGCAGCATAACCGTGGCGTGCAAAGGCAAGTGCCGTTGACGATGCACGGTTTGGGTTCATTTCCCAGCGATCAAATTCGGCAGTACCCACGGTGCCATTCGTGATTATCACCACAGGGAGTGTTGTCTGGCTGATTGGTCGGGTGACAAATGCATCGAGTATGGCGGGCTTACCATTATCCAGTGTGACCTGCAACGAAAGCGGCTCTCTGATCAGGCCTTCGAATTGCTGATGTTGTAGTGAAACATGTTGTAGTGAAACATTCGGTGGTGCGGCGATGGAAGAAAAGGTGATACCAAACAATGCAGCAATGACGGTTACTCTGGTAAAGCTAGCTATAGAGTGGTGTCGCATTTTTGTTAACCTTGGCTGGTGTTTGATGAGGTACTTTCATTCAAAACTGCCCGATGAATATCAGGTATTCATGGTTGCCTCAACGGCAACAGAAGGTCTATTGAGCTGTGGTTTAAATTAAAGGCATAGGTTGTTGAGTCGGGCAGTTTTAAGGGGGGCGGATGGTTTTACGTTGCGGATTTTCGTGTTGTGAATAGACAGTCGCTAAGAAGAGATGTTTGGGGGCCACTCCGTCATCTGGGATAGGTTTTCGACCATAAGGGACGGTGATACCCAGCAACTGGCGGCGAGCGCAGACTTCATTCGAGGTGAGGCCAAAAAAAGTGATTCAAGAGTGCAATAGACCCTCCCAATCTGATGGCCCGATTAATCTGTTGCTGGCGTTGAGCCTCTTGGCGAGACAACGCCAGAATCTGATTTAGAGCGTCGTGACGAACAGTGATCGACATAAACTGCGCTGATGTTCGGTTGACGATAAACAGTTCGTCGAGTGATAAGAGATTGAGGGTATTTAATTCGTCAAATGTGAATCCTAAAGTTTCACAATAGCGAAAATTGCCTTCTTTTAGCGCGACAAGAATGTTTGTTAACACCACATAGTTCAGTGAGGGAAACATGATGCGTTATCTCCATTCAGCGCGTTAAGCGGTTAGCTAATTTGGAGTTAATCCATTCGTCAATTTCAGATTCCAGCCAGGCGACACTGGCTGGTCCAATCTTTATTGAAGAGGGAAAGGAGCCTTCTTTCATGTACAGGTAGATTTGTGAGCGTTTCAGACCGGTTTTTACTTCAACTTGTTTCAGACGTAATAACTGATGAGATGTCATAAATACCTTCAGTGCAGAAATGGGATATGCCCGGAGATGACAAAAAAACACAGTGAAGGAAGGAGTGAAAGTAGAAGAGCCCGTATTACGGACACCACGATCCTTAATACGGGTTTTCAGATTGGAGCGTGTAACATCATTTTAATTGGGGACCTAAATGGACGTAGGTGAACCCCGTTCAAGCGCTGTTTTTAAGGTGTCGCCGCTGAATCGGTCGGTCATGCCTTCGGCTGATGCCCACAGTTCAAATATGGACAGAAGCTTATAAGGTTGCCTGATCAATGGTCTGATAGACTCATTGTTTTTACAGGCAAGCTAGAAAAGCCGAGATAGCGGTGTCGATATTCGTGTTGAAGATAATGGGTCCATTTTTTTCTTGGTCACGATGTTAATTAATTTATCAAGTTCAGCATTTCTAATGACAAAACAGGCATCACGAGATAGAACATGAGTAGGAAAATACTCTTTTTCCAAGTAATCGTTTATTCTCTGAGAAAATATTTCTTTATGTACATCTTGTGCAATACTTTTAGGTAGTTGCATAATTTGTCTTTTTATTCTTTGTTTCCATGTTACCCTTTCGAATAGTTGAAATATTTCTCCCTGTAAACTTACTGTGATACCATGATTAAATTCAATGGCTCCTGTTATCGGTAGAGGGATTTTAAGAGAATAGGCAAGTAATTTCTGTATATGAATATGTTCATATCCAATTAATGGGGTGTCAAGAATCCTCTGTGTTGGTGTTATATATGTACCGCTAGCGCTAATAATAAATCTGTACTCGTTGATGAAGATTTTTTATCAAAAAAATAAGCGATAAATTAATGAATGTTCTGATTTTATAAGCTTTACTTTGTTGTCTGATCTTAGTATTTTCCGTAATGTTATTGGTGATTGAAAGTAAATGGAAAGACGAATGCTACCATGTAATGCATGTCTGTAAATGTCATTTTTTTTAATTCCTAGCCCTTTTGTATTTGTCATTTCAACTGCTTCGCTTATAGTCATCCAGTCAGGATAACTAGAGTTTGTACTTGGAAATGTTTGTTTTTTGATATGATAAACTCCATCGTTTTTATTGGGGTTTTCAAAAAATCACGAAATTGTTCAGTGAGTTTTTTTCAGGGTGCGTGAGCATACAACGTTATGATGTCTGAATTTTATTGAATGATAAGCACCTCAGACGGCGTTTCCGGACCATGTCTGGCTGTAGGAAAAAAGAACAAATACCAGATTAAACTAATCCAGCACTCAAAGTTCGCGATTAGTTTTTCGCAAATGCTAAAACTAATTCTGGTTTGGACTCGAGTTACTAGAGCCGATTCCCCAGTCAGTTTTAAATTCATTTGTTGCTCCTCCAATTAAGCATAGTTAATAACATAGCGCTGAGTGACATGGCATAATTGAGGCGATGTGGTGAGTTGAGTAGCGCCCCATCATCTGAACTGGGGCGGGGCGAATATTTGTATTTATTGACAGTGCCTAGCCACAAGCTACAGCGAAGCACACGTCGAACAACGATCAGAAGCTATATGTCACCTTCAGGCTGCCAGTGGGCGATGTTTTTCGTTGAACAATTGGACTATTTCGTGCATCACCAGCCAACTGCGTAAAACCTGCTGCGGCAACTACGCCCCAGTCTTGATTAAGCTTGTGCGTCCAGTCCATATTCAGTGAGTAGGCATAAATTCCAGACTTGGCATCATATCGAGTAAACCCCGATGCGGCCGACTGTGATGCACTTACTCCGTAGTAAGTCTGCATGTACTTACTGGTTCCCCAACTACTGGTCAGCGCCAGCGTCACAGAGTTTTTCGATGACGTATAAAGCGGGCTGACAATGCTGAAATGCAGGGCCTCACCATTGCTTCGCTGAGAAATCGGCACCTCAGCCTGCAATTGCAAATTAAGCCAGTCGGTTACCTCGTATCCTAGGCCAAGCATACCAATAGCTGAGCCTTTAACATCACCCATACCGCGCAGGTAGTCGCTGCCGTAGCTGAGCGAGTCGCTGTCCACGTCACGATCCTTTCGGCCTGCGCGATAACTCAGCGCAGCGCTGTAATCAAATTTGCCGATGTTGTTACCGTAACCGATACCACGCGTGGAGCTGACGAAGAAACCATTTACCATAGAATAATCAATCACTAGGGCCGTCGTGACTCGGTTTTCATCCGAACCAGAATAACGTGGCGCAACATCTACTCCTCCTCCTAGGGTCAACTCGTTGCCCTGTTTCTGTTCTGCCGCCAATATTGGGGTTGCCAGTAACGCCAGGACAAATCCTGACAACAATTTTCCCAGGGTATGCCCCGAGAGTGAATGGAGGAACTTACGACTCAGTTCGATCTTTCTCATTAAGGAAATCCTTGTGGGTTCAACTGACTACGATACAAGTGGTTTTAAACGCCAGATTGCTCAGTTTGAATGCTGACCCTGAAGTTCTCATGAGCCAAAAATGAAGAAATACTGAAGTAAGTCCCCGTTCTGCAAACCTGATAGATTTACTGATACCGTTTTTTTCTTCAGACGTTCTTCATTCACTGTTGATAAAGTAACTATTGTGAAAATTCTCCTAATTGAAGACGACATCGATCTCGGCAATGGCGTACGTATTGCCCTCACAGACCAGGGATTAGATGTCATATGGGTTCGCCGTAAAGTGGATGCTCTGCATCAACTCGATGTATGCGTGCCAGAGCTTGTATTGCTCGACCTCGGCCTGCCCGACGGTGATGGCATGAGCCTGATGGCGCGTCTGCGTCAGCAGTTCAAGGGGATCCCCGTCATCATCCTGACTGCTCGGGGCACCCTGCAAGATCGCTTGACTGGGCTGGATGCTGGTGCAGACGACTATCTCGTCAAACCTTTTGTTCTCGCTGAGTTATTGGCCAGGGTGAGAGCACTTGTGCGGCGCAGTTATGGTTTTCAGAATGAGGTGATAGAGATCCGAGAGCTATCTCTCCATGTGCCGACTCGTCGCGTGACCGTGAGCGAAAGGCATGTTGATTTGACGGCAAGTGAATACGCGCTGCTTGAAACGTTAATGTTGCGTGCTGACCGTGTTATGACTCGTAGTTTTCTGGAAGAAAGAATCTTCGGTGCAAAAGAAAATATGAGTAATGCGCTCGATGTACATATGGGAAATTTGCGTCGCAAAATCGGTGACGGCTATGTGCGAACGGTGAGAGGTGTGGGGTTTGTCATTGATACCGTACCCATTCAGAAGGGGGGAGGTTGATGCGTAATTTTTGGCATTATCTGAGAATCCCAACGCTCGTACGGCGAATTATGATCGCCCAGATGCTATTACTCACGCTGATTTGGTGTATTTTTCTGACCTACATTTTATGGGATAACTTACGTAGCCCTCCAATGCTATCAGGCAGCAAAACCTATGAAACCATTCTGACAGTGGTGGATCGTATGGGGGATCGCCCGCACGATCTAACCGATGTGCTGGAAAAATTCAGCAAGGCATTGCGGGAAGGCTATGGCGGAGGTGAAGACCCAAAAATGTCAATCAGCCTAATCGTTCGGAAGAATAAAGAGATAATTTATTCATCTGATGGCGCTCCAGTAGGCGTGACAAACACCGATTATGGGATGATTCAAAATATTCAGAGTAATGGTCGCACTTGGACTAGCCGTACTCTGAAGTCTAGTAGCTCCGACACAGAGGTGACATTGCTGACTCCTGCTGGAGGCTGGAACTTCTTCATATACCTGAACTCGCGCGGATATTACATATTACCACTGCTGGTATGCATTCCCTTTCTTTTGTTTCCTGCGTGGCTGTCAATCCGCATAGCAATGCGTCCTTGGAACAAGGTGGCAAATGAAGTTTCCTTACGAACACCAGAAGATATTTCTCCCTTAAAAGCAGTTCCAAAGCATAAGGAGCTTCGCCAAATAGTGGACGCGATTAATATATTCCTTGCTAGGGTAAGAGAAAGCACTGAAAGGGAACGGACTTTCATTGCAGATGCCGCTCACGAGTTGCGTACTCCGCTGGCTGCAATGCGAGTCAATGTTGAGGCTTTGCAGTCCGATGTAAGCAACTTTAGTCAACAGGAATTGCTTGCAGGTATTATTCGTAGCAATAGCCGTGCTGCTCGTCTCGTCAATCAGTTGCTGGTGCTGATGCACAGTGAAGCACGCATTGACACTGTTATGGAGCCTGTGCCGTTGACGACGCTCATACAAGAGCGAATGGCTGAGTTGGCACCGCTAGCTGCTGAGAGCAGAATTGAGCTTGAGTTCTACTCTCATGATGAAGTCTGGATTACAGGTGTCAGGGAACGCCTGATGTCGCTGATCGACAACTTAATTGAAAATGCTGTGAAGTACAGTCCTGACGGCGGGCGGGTTGAGGTAGAGGTACGATCATTAGATAAATCCACTCAATTGCGTATCTCAGATGCAGGGCCCGGAATCAGGGTTGAATTGAGGGAGCGGGTGTTCGACAGATTTTTTCGTGATCCCAATCAGATACAAAGCGGGAGTGGGTTGGGGCTTGCAATAGTCAAAGCGGTTGCGCAGCAACACAATAGCAGTGTTTTTCTAAGTACGTCTGCAGAAGGCGGGCTCATGGTTATTGTTGACTTCCCAAATCACAATTCCGTCTGAAAGAAAACGCAATTTTGATCCTAACCTGAGTAGGACATTTACCAGAATAATGGAGCATAAATTGAAATATTTGTCCCTAGCTACAATATTATTTTCTATATCACTTAGCGGATGTGCCATAACCGTAAGCGATTTAAAAAACAGCAAATCATCTTTAGACGGCAGTTTCATTAGCAAGACGGGGTCCTCCGATACTTATCGAACCCTAAGGCACATGGCAAGGCAGTGTCTGGAATATCAGTCATATTCAGGAAATCCGGTCATTGTATTAAGCGAGTTCGACAGTGATCGAAAAATAGGTGAGATCAATCAAAAGCTTCTTTCAGAGGGATTGTTTATCAACAACACGCTAATTGAGATAGAAAACCATGGTGGCGACAAAGCTAAGATTAGTCTGTATACAACTAAGAATATCTTGAGTACAGGCATCAGGTCGCCAAATATAAGTGATATCAAGCGATGGGCTGACGGCGATAGAGCCTGTTAATATAATACTTAGCCATACGACCAAGCATTCCAGCCTGAAAATTAGCAATTACACTGAAGTGGAATTTTTTCCACGCTTAACTTGATTATTTATAAGTGTACAGCCGTGTTGAAAGGGTTATTCCGTAGATAGCTTTACCCGCCATGCCAGCAGTTCCTTGTCACAACTCACCAGCCAGTCGGCGATGTCATTCAGCACATGGCGCAGGTAGTGCCCCGAATCTATACCCGTCCAGTCGACAACTGCCTATCAGTCTGTACAACATCGCTCCTCTCTCACCTCCGAGATCGGAGCCGTAGAACAGCTGACCTGCCCCCAGGATTAGATACAACCGTCAGTTAGTAATGTCGGTTTGTTTACCTTCACATTTTCCATTTCGCCACCGTGCTGCAAACTCTGATGGCGTCAGATAATTCAGTGCCGAATGTGGACGACACTCGTTATAATCCTGCCTCCAGTCGTTAATGGTTTTCCTGGCGTGAACGATATCGCTGAACCAGTGTTCGTTCAGACACTCATCGCGAAAGCGTCCGTTAAAACTCTCAATAAATCCGTTCTGCGTTGGCTTACCTGGCTGGATAAGCCGTAGTTCCACACCATGCTCAAAGGCCCATTGATCGAGCGCGCGGCAGGTAAATTCCGGGCCCTGATCGGTTCTTATTGTCGCCGGATAGCCCCGAAACAACGCGATGCTGTCCAGAATACGCGTGACCTGAACGCCTGAAATACCGAAAGCAGCGGTGATCGTCAGACACTCCTTCGTGAAATCATCCACACAGGTCAGGCACTTGATCCTGCGACCGTTGACCAGTGCGTCCATAACGAAATCCATCGACCATGTAAGGTTCGGCGCATCCGGGCGAAGAAGCGGAAACCGTTCGGTCGCCAGCCCTTTACGGCGTCGTCTGCGTTTTACGCTCAGTCCATTAAGGTGGTAAATACGGTATACCCGCTTGTGATTGACGTGAAGGCCCTCCCTACTCAGCAACTGCCAGATACGCCGATAACCAAAACGTCTGCGTTCAAGCGCCAGCTCAGTAATACGCCCTGATAAATGTGCATCAGCAGCCGGACGCTGAGCATCATAACGGCAGGTCGACAGGGACAAACCTGTAAGCCTGCAGGCACGACGTTGCGACAGACCGGTCGCATCACACATCAACATCACGGCTTCCCGCTTCTGGTCTGTCGTCAGTACTTTCGCCCCAGAGCCACCTGAAGCGCCTCCTTATCCAGCATGGCTTCGGCAAGCAGCTTCTTGAGCCTGGCGTTCTCTTCCTCAAGCGACTTCAGGCGCTTAACCTCGGGCACCTCCATACCGCCATACTTCTTACGCCAGGTGTAAAAGGTGGCGTCGGAAATGGCGTGCTTACGGCAGAGCTCACGGGCAGAAACCCCGGCTTCAGCCTCGCGGAGGATACTGATGATCTGTTCGTCGGAAAAACGCTTCTTCATGGGGATGTCCTCATGTGGCTTATGAAGACATTACTAACATCGTGGTGTATTAATCAACGGGGAGCAGGTCACAGCTAGTTTTTTTGCCCCAGATTCACCAGACGCAGAGCATTTCCCGCGATGTTGTTATCCCCTTACTCCCCAGATATACGGTGGCACATAGGCTTCCCTGCACGTATCCAGATAATTTGACCACCATTGCATCATCGCTTTACGGGCATCGAGATACTCTGCTTTATGGATGTAAGCCGCTCGAACGCTATTGCGTTCTTGATGGCTCATCTGCCGTTCAACCGCATCCTGTGCCCACAGTCCAGACTCCATCAGCGCACTACAGGCCATTGCCCGGAATCCGTGACCGCAAATTTCATCTTTCGTGTCATACCCATCAAGCGCAGCGCTTTGTTGACCGTGTTTTCGCACATGGGTTTATACGGATTATGATCACCGGGAAATATGAGTTCCTGATGCCCAGAGATTTCCCGTATCTGTTTCAGAATAGTGATGGACTGACGGGAGAGGGGAACGATATGCGGCGTGCACATTTTGGCACCACGCCCGGAATAACGCACACCGGGGATAGCCTCGCGGGTGGCAGGAATGGTCCAGATTTTGTTTCTGAAATCGATCTCAGACCAACGGGCAAAGCGCAATTCGCTGGAACGAATGAAAAGGTGCAGAGTAAGTGATACTGCCAAACGGGTTAATTCTCGCCCTTGCTTGTAGTCCTCAATGCGAGTCAACAGTTCCGGTAGTTTCTCCAGCGGAAGGGCAGGGTAGTGGTGTTTAACGGGCGGGGCGATTATACCGTCCAGATTTGCCGCCGGGTTGTGCTCTATCAACTCCTGATGCACGGCATGACGCATGATGTTGCACATATGCTGTCGGGTACGTGCCGCCACTTCCAGCAAACCTTTTTTCTCAATACCTTTCAGCAGGTCGATGAAATGACGAGTTTTCAGCTCTGTGATAGGCAGGTGTCCAATTATTGGAAAGATGTGATTGTTCATGCTGGCAAGCAGACGGGCGGCATGGTTCTCTGACCAAGTTCTGTTACTTTTATGCCAGCTCAATGCCACGGTCTTGAAGGTTTTTTCTGGTGAGGCAGTGGTTCGTTCAGCGGAGCGCTGTTGTGCTGGGTTGATATTCTGCGCCAGTAATTTTCGAATACCGTCACGCTGTTGACGAGCGTCGGCTAGAGATACATCAGGGTAGGCACCTAAGCTGAGGCGGGATTCTTTTCTATTGATACGATATTTGAGATACCAGAGACGTGAACCGCCTGGGTTAACTAAAAGGTACAGACCGTGAGAATCGGAAATTTTGAAGGTTTTTACGGATGGTTTTAAGTTGCGGATTTTTGAGTCGTTAAGAGACATTTGGGGGTCACTCCGTCATCGAACCAACTTGACCCCAAATCTGACCACCAAATTCTCCCGATGCAGAGGGGAAACGGAATGTGCATCGGAAATACTTTTCACGTGAAGGCATTGAATAAAATGATAAAAACAAAAATCCCGCTTAAGTTTCCTTAAGCGGGATTTTCTAAATTTGGCTCCTCTGACTGGACTCGAACCAGTGACATACGGATTAACAGTCCGCCGTTCTACCGACTGAACTACAGAGGAATCGGTTAAGTGCGATGGATAATAGCGGGAGCGTTTCGGGTTGTCAAAGGCTGTTATCGCCTAGTGCGTTTGATTGCCGAACTAATAACCAACATATTGAAATTATTGCTCAAGTTGAGCACTGGAAAGCAATGAAATGCGCTGATTAACGGGTAGATTTGCACTCTAAAATAGCAGGGGTTGCTTTAATATGGTGCAGGTTGGCATTGGTTTGATGACGGGATTCCTAGACAAAATCAGGTGTTTTGGTTAGCAGAATCATTGCTTTTCCTTATTTTACCTGTGGCTTATCAATGAGGTATCACTTTTTCTTAGACATAGGGACATAATATGGCGCGCTTTTTGCTACCTCTTTAGGGTAACTACTCAGGAGGCAGACATGAATCTTAGACGGCTCAAGTATTTTGTGAAAATCGTTGATATCGGTAGCCTGACACAGGCTGCTGAGTTGTTGCATATTGCACAACCGGCGCTGAGCCAGCAGGTCGCGACGCTGGAGAGTGAACTCGAAAAACAGCTGTTGGTACGGAGTCGGCGTGGTGTTACGCCCACCGAAGCGGGGAAAATTCTTTATTCTCATGCACAGACGATATTGTCACAGTGCGAACAGGCAAAAGATGCGGTGAGTGGCGCACGGCAATCAATGAGTGCGTAAGCGTTAGCCATAGAGCCAGCCATTTCCCGATGGCTGGCTACTCATTAGACTTTGTTGTCAGATGTTCTATCAAAATGGTGTTCTTTCTTATTTTTTTGTGAAGACCATCACATTCATAGCATTATCGATCTTCCTCAAAACAAGGATTTTCACTCTTAAAAATAAAATGGGTTTTTAGTTTTTTTATTTATTTGGTTTATTTATCTGCAACTTCATTTTATTGCTGCCGTGTGAATATGATTTCCTTAAAATGGTAATAGACACTAGCGGTCAGGCCATTCACAGTGTTACATTAATCTTCGTTATGTTTTCTCTAATCCTGTGCACCAAGAACAGGTGTTGCCTATGGGTGTATGACGGTTATTTTTTTGATTAAGGAGTTCAAATGAATAATATTCTCTCTCATCTTTTAATAAAGCTGGCAGAAAAAGAAGTTGGAGAAAAAGCGCTTAACGCGAAGATTGAATCGTTAGAGATGCTGATTTCTGCTATTGTTTCAACACTTGATGACAGTAAAATCAATGAGTTAAATAGAAAGATAGAAGGTGTAGTTGCTGATGCTTCACAGCGGAAGGATGAACATAATTACTTAGCTCTCGAACTATTAGCAAAAAATATCAATCGAATCACAACCGTCCCATTACGGGAATAACTTTCTTATATATCAATGGTGACGACATTAATTGTTCGCATATTAATTTTCTTATATACAATTGAGAATTGTTTATATCCAATAATAGAGAATACTTGTGCTATGCGTGATTTTGCTGAAAAAAATTGAAGGCACCGACGTTGTCCGCGCCTTTCTTGCGTTTATATTTTTTACTTCTACTTCACATCAACAGCCTGCTTTTTCCGACGAATAAACTGATAAGCAATAGCCAGAACAATAAACCACAGCGGCGTGACAATAAGCGCCTGCCGTGTATCTGGCTGTAATGTTAACAGTACAATAACAAAAGCGAAAAAGGCTAAGCATATCCAGCACATAAAAATACCTAACGGCATTTTATAGGATGACTCGGCATGTAGCTGAGGGCGTTTTTTACGGTATGTCAGGTAAGAGCACAGGATGATGCTCCAGATGAACATGAATAAAATTGCGGAGACGGTGGTCACCAGCGTAAAGACTATCATCACGTTCGGAATCAGGTAGATCAACACCACACCCGATAGCAGACAAATGCAGGAAAACATCAACCCAGTCGAAGGAACCGCGCGTTTAGAGAGCATACCGAAACTTTTCGGTGCATCGCCTTGTTTCGCCAGACCAAAGAGCATGCGGCTGGTGGAAAATACGCCGCTATTAGCTGAGGATGCCGCAGACGTCAGGACGACAAAGTTGATCATGCTGGCCGCCGCAGGTAGGCCAACCAGTACAAACATTTCCACGAAAGGACTGCGATCCGCAGTAATTGCACCCCACGGTGTGACGGACATAATCATGATTAACGCAAAAACATAAAACATGATGATGCGAATTGGAATGGCGTTAATGGCGCGGGGCAGTACGACTTTCGGATTTTTAGTTTCAGCAGCCGTTGTACCCACCAGTTCTATGCCGACGAATGCGAATACGGCGATCTGGAATCCGGCAAAGAACCCGCTTATCCCTTTAGGGAACATGCCACCGTCATTCCAGAGGTTGGTAAAGGAGGCGACGTTTCCTGATGGGGAAGAGAATTGCTCATCACCAGCGCGACACCGACCACGATTAACGCAACGATAGCGACAATTTTGATCATCGCGAACCAGAATTCCATTTCGCCAAACAGCTTCACGGTTGCCAGATTTAGCGTCAGTAATAGTAGAACGCAAAGCAGGGAAGAGACCCACTGCGATAAATCAGGGAACCAGAACTGCGAGTAGGCACTAATGGCTACGACATCGGCGATCCCGGTTACGACCCAGCAGAACCAGTAAGTCCAGCCGGTAAAGAAACCCGCCCATGGCCCAAGTAGATCAGCAGCGAAATCGCTGAATGATTTATAGTTGAGGTTGGAGAGTAATAGTTCTCCCATTGCACGCATGACAAAAAACAGCATAAAGCCAATGATCATATAAACGAAGATGATCGAAGGACCAGCCATGCTGATTGTTTTGCCCGAGCCCATGAATAACCCAGTACCGATCGCTCCGCCGATGGCGATGAGCTGAATATGACGATTAGTCAGATTCCGTTGCAGTCCCTCTCCTTGTTCGGGGGCAAGGTCTGCGGCTTCTTTTGATTGTTCGACCATGTAAGTACACTTTCCTGTTTCTGTCTGTGATGTTTTTTTGAGCTCTTTGGCGGCTCTCATTTGCGAAAATCGAAACGAATAAGATAGCGCAACCGCAGTACTTATTACACAGGGCCGGATCACACTTTGTTAAAAAATTGAACTATTCTCTAATAGACTGATCTCAAAGTAGAATAACTTTTTGAGGTCTTGATATGACACTTTTTGACCACCTCTCTCTGGTAGAGGAAACTCGTTCTCCTATTAATCAACAACATCATCTTGTTGATGTCCTATTTCTTGTTCTCGCTGCGGTCGCCAGTGGACAAAATGGGTGGGCTGAAATTCAACAGTTTGGTGAACTACGCCTCGACTGGTTAAGAAAATTTCGATTATTTTCCAATGGCATACCACGGCGTCATACTATTGCCAGAATAATGAAAGCCGTCGATCCCGACAGCTTTCAGTTCTGTATTTTTAGCTGGATTAATGACATTCGCGCCAAATCAAGCAAGCCACTCATTGCGATTGATGGAAAGACGCTGAAAAGTGCCTCTCTGTGGAGTCGTAACGATTTTCACTCTGTTAATGCTTATGACCTGAATAATGGCATTGCGCTTTATCAGGATATGGCCGAGGGAAAAGGAAAAGAAATCAAAACAGTACAGAATCTTGTTTGCATGCTTAACATCAAGGATGCACTGATAACGCTTGATGCGTTACATGCACAAAAAGAAACGCTTGAAAGCATTGTGGCGAGAAAAGGTCATTACCTTGTACAAGTCAAAGGAAATCAGCCGACATTGTTTAATGCAGTGAAAGCGCAATTCCATGAGGCGTTTAACGATAATACCGCGTTAGCACAATATGAAATGCAGGATAAAGGGCATGGCCGAATGGAGCGCCGTATTACTTTTCAAATACCGGCAGAGTTGAGCCCGGAGTTACAGGAGAAATGGCCTTCAATAAAAACACTGGTCGCGGTTGAAAGACACCGTAAAGACAAAAAATCGAATACGCTGGATACGGCATTTTATCTGTCATCTTACGATATTGATGCAGAGTTTATGGCGACATCGGTCCGTCATCACTGGGGCATAGAGAACAGTCTGCACTGGGTATTAGATGTTGTTTATAAAGAAGATGCTTGCCGTATTCACGATGAGAATGGTACAAAAGTCTTGTCATTAGTCAGAAAGATGGCGCTCAATCTGGCAAAGATGGAGAGCACACAAAACCGGAGTATGAAAAGCAAAGTGCAACGTGCACTATTGGATGATGACTATCGGGAGTTAATGATTTTTGCGAATGTTAAATGTCATTAACAAAGTATGCTCCGGCCCTGACTTATTACAGCGGATGTCTGAGATAGCCAAGCATAAAGAGGGCAGATAATGATGTAACGTGATGCTGTATGTTTTTTACCCTAAAATGAAGAGGATATAAATTGGTGAGAGGCAGAGATAAATAGGCTGAACAGATTAGCAAAATTACCAATTGCTAACAATTCTATTATCACACATAAAAAATTAATATGAAGTGTTTGACAGGCACGCCTGGGAGGAGAATAATCCTCACCGTTGGGTCGTTAGCTCAGTTGGTAGAGCAGTTGACTCTTAATCAATTGGTCGCAGGTTCGAACCCTGCACGACCCACCAACAATTTCAATAGCTTATGGATTTTATTTCAATTTGTTATTGTTTTTTTTCTTTAGTTAATTTTTTTAATTATATCCACTCTTAACGTTAACCGTATTATTCTGCGTTAATCTATACCCTCTTTTTTATTCATCTCATTTTTATCACAATTTCCCTTGCTTAATAGATGTGACTGTTTCGGAAATATTTTATTCATATAATGCTTTAACGCCAGATGAAGATATAAAAGGGGTGATGATATCGCTGAAAGCTATCACTCTGCCTGGTGAGAATGTGCCTCATGCCTTCTGAAGAGTTGCGAGAAAGTGCTATGCTTAACAGAGGGAATCGTTGACAGATCGTTTATGATGTTACGAGTTGTTTACACAAGGCTGTGTTCATATCCACTGGGGGCAGCGTTAAGAGGTAGCTGGAGTTTCCTGGTTAGCCATAAGCAAGTTTCTGCTTGATTTCGGAGGTTCATATGGGATTCGAAAAATTACTGGCTGTCATAGAAAAAAGTCACCAGGATCCAAAATCGGTTATCTCATTGTCTGAACTGAGCCAGGCAATCCATGAGATAATTTGTACGGAAAGTTCAAAAGAGTACAAAATAAATGAATGCTTCACCGAGCTGAGGGAACTGGTTGATGAAAGGAAAGCACTTTCCAGAAAACAGTTCTTGGATAAAGCGTTGGTGATGGAATTAACGCAATATAAAAAGAAAGAAGAGGCACTGCTTTTGAAACTCATCAGTATTGGAAATAAATAGACGGGCGTCTCTATTTTTTAAATCAGGAAGGCAATGCTAAATATCGCTACACCGCCAGATCAAATTATTAAGATGGCGGTGTAGCAAATAGTGCTATTTACGGTAGCTGGTTTTGATTTGCTTAATCGTGTTATCAAAGACAGCGGCTTGCTCGGCATCTTCCAATTGGGCAATATATCTTTCCATATTGATGATAACTTTACCGGCATCCGCCTGGCCGATTGCTTTTAATAATAGCGTAACCATAGCCTTCAGGCAGGTAACCTCATGGGCCAGCGTTTCAGCGGATGCGGCAGTAGAAAAATCTGCGTTGCTCATGTTTTCTCCTCAACAAGAAAAAGATGTTTTCCTTCGCCTGCTGCGGGCGTTACCGCTGACGCTACAGACAGAACCAGATGGACGGGAGTATAACATAAAGCATATTGTGGATTGATATTATTCGCGGATAAAGCCATTTTAGTGACTGTTTTTTATGCATTTAACTTATTAAAATAGCGTCTATATTTTAGATGTTTTTTTGTGGTAAAGGCTATAGATGTGTTTCGTTTAATACATATGATGTTCACTATGGACGTTTTTCACTGAATATATTATTTGTATAATACAGTGGCTGACGATGATAAAATTTCCAATCACTATCCTGATTACAATAGTGACTTTTTATTGACATTCAAGATGTAAAGCCAATTGCATGCCATTTGATTTGCATTGTTTTTTATACATTTTGTGCCAGCGGAGTGTTTATACTGCGTGGCGTATTTGAAATGTTAAGAGTGTGATCAACATTCACCATCAGGTTAACGATATATTGTTATGATCGGGAATGCGCTTTATTCCTTCTCGGCATATTTTAAAATAGATATTCATATAAATCTGTGTTCATTATTTTTTGAAACCAACGTAGTATCACCTGCAAGCAATTTTTTATGTAAGTGTTACTCCCTTTTTTGGAGAATTATTCTTTGATTAGCGTTTTTCTTGTTGATGACCATGAACTGGTGCGGGCAGGGATACGACGCATTCTTGACGATATCAAAGGTCTGAAAGTGGTTGGTGAGGCATGCTGCGGTGAAGATGCAGTTAAGTGGTGCCGAAGCAATGATGTGGACGTTGTCCTGATGGACATGAGCATGCCGGGCATCGGTGGGCTTGAAGCAACGCGCAAGATCCTGCGTTTTACGCCAGATATAAAAGTCATCATGCTCACTATTTATACTGAGAATCCGTTGCCCGCTAAAGTGATGCAGGCCGGTGCCGCGGGATATGTGAGTAAAGCTGCTGCCCCTCAGGAAGTGATCTCCGCCATTCGCGCAGTACATGCAGGGAAACGGTATATTGCTTCTGATATTGCTCAACAGATGGCATTAAGTCAGTTGGAGCCGCAGACGGATGCGCCGCTTGAGTGTTTGTCTGAACGCGAATTACAGATTATGCTAATGATAACGAAGGGACAGAAAGTGACTGAAATTTCAGATCAGCTCAATCTTAGCCCTAAAACAGTGAACAGCTATCGCTACCGTATGTTCAGCAAGCTGAATATCAACGGCGACGTAGAGCTGACCCATCTGGCTATCAAGCATGGGCTTTTTACCGCGGAGACATTGTTAAGTAGTGAGTGAGAGTTTCGATGCGTCGGCATTTTTAAAAACGGTAACGAGCCAGCCCGGTGTCTACCGGATGTATGACGCCAGTAATACGGTCATCTACGTCGGTAAGGCAAAAGACTTAAAAAAACGACTTGCCAGTTATTTCCGCAGTCATGTCGCCAGCCGTAAAACCGAGGCATTAGTCAAAAGCATCAAGCATATTGATGTCACGATCACGCACACAGAAACTGAAGCTTTACTGCTGGAACACAACTACATCAAGCTTTATCAGCCGCGTTATAACGTCTTGTTGCGCGACGATAAATCCTATCCCATGATTTTCCTGAGCGGTGATGCTCATCCACGTCTGGCTGTTCACCGCGGCGCTAAGCATGCAAAAGGCGAATATTTCGGCCCGTTTCCTAACGGCAATGCCGTACGTGAAACCCTAATATTGCTGCAAAAACTGTTTCCGGTGCGCCAGTGTGAAAATAGCGTCTATCGCAATCGCTCTCGCCCCTGCCTGCAATATCAAATTGGCCGCTGCCTCGGGCCTTGCGTTAGCGGTTTGGTGAGCGAAGAGGATTATCAACAGCAGGTTGACTATGTTCGCCTGTTTTTGTCTGGCAAAGATCAGCAAGTATTGAATCAACTCATTTCCCGGATGGAAGCGGCTAGTCGCGATCTGCATTTTGAAGATGCAGCCCGGATTCGCGATCAGATCCAGGCGGTCCGGCGGGTGACGGAAAAACAATTTGTTTCCGGTGACGGTGACGATCTGGATGTTATCAGTGTTGCTTTTGATGCTGGCATGGCCTGCGTTTATGTCCTGTTCATCCGACAGGGGAAAGTGCTTGGCAGCCGCAGCTATTTCCCCAAAGTACCTGGCGGTACGGAATTGGGGGAAGTCGTGCAGACGTTTGTCGGGCAATTCTATTTGCAAGGAAGCTTAGGCCGAACGCTTCCTACAGAAATTCTGCTTGATTTCACTCTGCCCGATAAAGATTTGCTGACGGAATCTCTGACAACGGTCGCGGGAAGAAAAGTACAGATTCAAACCAAACCCCGTGGCGATCGTGCTCGCTATTTAAAATTAGCGCGGACAAATGCTGCCACGGCGCTGGTCACAAAACTGTCTCAACAGTCCACCATTCACCAGCGCTTGGCTGCGTTAGCTAACGTCTTGCAGTTGCCAGAAATCCACCGAATGGAGTGTTTTGACATCAGTCATACTATGGGGGAACAGACTGTGGCATCCTGCGTAGTATTTGATGCCAACGGCCCGTTACGTTCGGAATATCGCCGCTATAATATCAGTGGCATTACGCCAGGCGATGATTATGCCGCCATGGCGCAAGTCCTCCGACGTCGGTATGGTAAAGCGCTGGATGACAGCAAAATACCGGATGTCATTGTTATCGATGGCGGGAAAGGGCAGCTCGGTCAGGCTCAAGCCGTGTTTGACTCGTTGCAAGTATCATGGGATAAAAACAAGCCGCTGTTACTTGGTGTCGCGAAAGGCAGCGATCGTAAAGCCGGACTGGAAACGCTGTTTTTTGAGTCGACGGGCGAGGGTATGGCACTACCGCCTGATTCTCCCGCATTGCACGTTATCCAGCATATTCGCGATGATTCGCATGATCATGCAATTGGCGGGCATCGTAAGAAGAGAGCAAAAGTAAGAAATACCAGTACGCTGGAGCTTATCGAAGGTGTCGGCCCTAAACGTCGTCAAACCCTGCTGAAATACATGGGAGGGCTGCAACCTTTGATGAATGCCAGTATTGAGGAGATTGCAAATGTTCCAGGAATTTCGCATGCATTGGCAGAAAAAATCTTCCATGCATTGAAACACTAGGGACAATGTTGCAACATACTCTTAGTATCCACTCCAGCCAGATAGTTACCTAAGCGCTATGCAATTTAATATACCGACGTTGCTTACCCTGTTTCGTGTTGCTCTTATTCCGTTTTTCGTGCTGGCGTTTTATCTTCCATTCGTCTGGGCACCACTGCTCTGCGCGTTGATTTTCGTGTTTGCTGCCGTGACGGATTGGTTTGATGGTTTCCTTGCCCGCCGCTGGAAACAGACCACGCGTTTTGGTGCCTTCCTCGATCCTGTTGCGGATAAAGTGATGGTGGCTGTCGCGCTGGTGCTGGTTGCGGAATACTATCATTCTTGGTGGATTACGCTGCCTGCAGCGACAATGATCGCGCGAGAAATCATTATTTCGGCATTGCGAGAGTGGATGGCTGAAATTGGCAAGAGAAGTAGCGTTGCCGTGTCGTGGATAGGGAAGGTTAAAACCACGGCCCAGATGATGGCGCTTTTTGCTTTGCTATGGCGCCCGGAACGCATTGTTGAAGGCGTTGGTGTTGTGGCGTTGTACATCGCGGCTGTGCTGACTTTCTGGTCCATGTTTCAATATTTGAACGCAGCTCGACACGATCTGCTTGAACCTTGATCGAAGCGCCGTAAAAACCAGCAAACGAACGCGGTTGCTTGATAATTTTATTGACTCACTGCGTCATGTCAGTAGAATGCACCGCATCAACAGCAACGCTGGTTTGTAAGAAGTTAAGAGAATCAGCGAGTTCTGTGTTGCGGGAATAGCTCAGTTGGTAGAGCACGACCTTGCCAAGGTCGGGGTCGCGAGTTCGAGTCTCGTTTCCCGCTCCAATTTAAAACATCGGCAGTTGCGGATGTTGGTCACTAAGACCTGAATATTTTGGCGCGTTAACAAAGCGGTTATGTAGCGGATTGCAAATCCGTCTAGTCCGGTTCGACTCCGGAACGCGCCTCCAATATTTAAGCCCGGGTGGTGAAATCGGTAGACACAAGGGATTTAAAATCCCTCGGCGTTCGCGCTGTGCGGGTTCAAGTCCCGCCCCGGGCACCATTGATAAATCAATAGACGTCAACCGACGTCTATTTTTTTGCCTAAAACCCACGATTTTACTGGCTTTCCCTTCATTCCATACTCTTCCTACGTCAATACAATTCAACTGACATCAACTTGCTTGTGCGGGTACAATTGCGGGTATACTTCAGTATGGTAAATCCTTGTACCCTCAATAACGCATTTATTGAAGGAAAAGCATTATGGCACTCACGGACATCAAGGTACGTTCAGCAAAACCGGAAGAGAAGCCTTATAAACTTACCGATGGAAACGGTATGTTTCTTCTGGTTCATACCAACGGGTCCAAATATTGGCGCTTACGCTATCGTTCGGATGGCAAAGAAAAGACGCTGGCGCTAGGTGTTTACCCGGAGGTTTCCCTTTCTGAAGCGCGTCAGAAACGCGATGAGGCACGAAAACTTATTGCTGCTGGCGTTGATCCCAACGAGCATAAAAAAGCAGTCAAAACGCAACAACAAGATGATGAGCAAACCTTCGAGGCTGTGGCTCGCGCTTGGCATACTGATAATAAGAAGTGGTCGGAATCCCATGCTGAACGTATCCTGAAAAGTCTCAGCGACAATATTTTCCCCGCTATCGGTAGCAAACACATCTCAGATCTGAAAACACGCGACTTGCTGACACCGATTAAAAGCGTCGAACGCTCTGGACGCTTAGAAGTGGCTAAACGCCTAAAACAACGCGTGACTGCCATTATGACCTATGCCGTACAAAACGGCCTGATTGACTATAACCCGGCGCAAGATATGGCAGGGGCAATTATGCCAGGCAAAGTTGAACATCGCCCGGCATTAGAGCTTGAACGCTTGCCTGAACTTCTTGGCCGGATTGACGGTTACAAAGGTCGTGAATTTACCAAGTGGGTTATTAACCTCTCCCTACTGATTTTCATTCGTTCCAGCGAACTCCGTTTTGCCCGCTGGCCGGAAATCGACTTCGAGCGTGCTTTGTGGACGATTCCCCCAGAACGTGAACCAATCCCAGGAGTGAAATTCTCCGAACGCGGTTCAAAAATGCACACGCCACACCTTGTGCCCCTAAGCCGTCAGGCACTGGATATCCTTAAAAAGATCAGGGAGGTGAGCGGGCATTGTGAGCTGGTTTTCATTGGCGATCACTCATCACGAAAACCTATCAGTGAGGGAACGGTAAACAAAGCGCTGCAAACTATGTGCTACAACACTAAAACGGAAGTGTGCGGTCACGGCTTTCGCACCATGGCCTGTAGTTCGTTAATTGAGTCAGGGTTGTGGTCTAGAGATGCGGTAGAGCGGCAGATGAGTCACCAGGAACGTAACGGTGTTCGCGCTGCGTACATTCATAAAGCGGAGCATCTGGACGAACGTAAACTGATGTTGCAGTGGTGGGCGGATTTTCTGGATGCGAATCGGGAGAAAATGGTGAGTCCATTTGACTTCGCTAAAAAGTAGCATTATAAATGCTGAGATAGTTTTGACGATTTATCTCGGCATTTTTAGTTGTGCGTATTTTATTATTTAGTTTTATCAAACATGTATTAATCATTGAAAGTGGTTTATCCCTATAACTGTGATGAAATTTACAGATATTTTCTCATTATCTCTTTAGTCTTAGTGTTCTGGTTCGTAATGAATACATCTAAGTATAAATATTTTTAAGAAATTAGGAGTTAAATGGAAATGATGAGTTTTGATGAAGTGATTACGTATTTACATAAGCAGTCCCGGCCATATTCCCTACTTATGGGGAATGGTTTTAGTATGGCCTATGATAATAAGATCTTTTCATATAATGCCCTCTACAATTTTTTGACGTCAAGAGATGATGAATTAATAAATAAACTTTTTGATGTGATAAAAACTAAAAATTTTGAATTAGTAATGCAGCAATTAGACACAACATTAGCCTTATTAAAGGCTTTTGGCTCTGATGATAAGTTGCAGGGTGATATTATTTTAGCAAGCAAAAAATTGAAAGACGGCTTGCTAAACTCGATACACCAACTTCATCCCGAGCATGTATATAAAATTCCAGAGAAAAAGATAATTGCTTGTGCTGAATTCTTAAATTTATTTATTAAAAGCGGTGGGCATATTTTCTCTACGAATTATGATATGTTATTATATTGGGCTCTTATGCGAAATCATGTCGAAAATGCTATCGATGGCTTTGGTCGAGAGATTGAAAATCTTGATGAGGTGCTTCGTGGAGAAACGCCAGAGTATTCTGATCTTGTTTGGGGGCCAAATATAGAGAACCAGAATGTTCATTATTTACATGGTGCTTTACATATTTTTGACTCTGGGGTTGATATTGAGAAGGAACAATATGATCAAAGTAATTTTCTATTAGAGAAGATTAAAAAAAGACTTGATAGAGGAAGTTATCCAATCTTTGTAACGGCCGGGAATGGAGATGAAAAACTTAGTCATATTAGGCACAATAGATATCTATCACATTGTTTTGATAAATTATCATCATTAGATGGCTCTTTGATTACTTTTGGTTTTAACTTTGGTGAATATGATGAGCATATCATTGAAGCGATCAACAAAGCCACTCATGCTCAAAATAAAATCCCACCAAAATTATGGAGTGTTTATATTGGGGTTTATTCTGATAATGATGAGGAACATATTCGTTCAATACAATCAAAATTCCACGCGAAAGTGAAAATTTTTGATGCAAAAACAGTCAATGTTTGGGGCGTTTAATTGAAATGCTGTAACGTATTTCGAGCCTGTCCATAATTCTGTGTAATTGCCACCGTATTAAAGGTGATCGCTCAGGCGGTCACCGAACTCGATAATAAAACGGCTCATTGCCAGCCGCCAGTTCTGGATCGGCATACTCCATTTTTTCGAGGCCGACTGTATCGCCAGATAAATCACTTTACGTACCGAATCATCTGTCGGGAACGCCTTACGTTTCTTTATCGCCTGCCTAATCACACTGTTCAGCGACTCGATGGCATTGGTGGTGTAGATAGCCTTGCGGATATCCGGCGGGTAGCCAAAGAACGTGTTGAGATTTTCCCAGTGCGCACGCCAGCTTTTGCTGATTTGGGGGTATTCGGTAAGTGTCAAGGTAGTTGGCACCCCCGGTTGATTTAGGCTGCCTGTTTTTCCCGTTCTGGATTCAGCATTACCTTGCCTACCTGACGCCAGTTTCGTGTTCTGCCAGACCAGCGTTCAGGCCGTTGCGCTTTTGCCTTTTGGCATAGGTAAAATCACATCGCGGTATTTACCACGAACGTACACATCGCGTAAGCAATCATCGGCAATGTTCCAAATAAAAGAGATAAGCTTGTTGTGTACACTGTGATCCATTTTTCTTCCTAATCACTGCTCATTTTATATCTAAATGAAGAGCTTAACTTGGCCTGCATGACTGCTGGTATGTTCACACAAACGTACAAGCAGCCAAAGATAGTTTCGAGTCGCCCCAGTTTAACCAAGTACGCTCCTTAGTCCAGTCCTAACCTAGGCTGTGTCCCTTAATCACCTGAGCTATAGTAACTACTTGTTCCCACAACACATTGAACTATGGCCCGATACGATCTTCCCGATGAAGCATGGAGCATCATCCAGCCCTTGCTGCCTGCTGAACCCACATCCCCACGGGCCGGACGCCCATGGGCTGAGCATCGTAAAATCATTAACGGTATGTTCTGGGTGTTGTGTTCTGGCGCACCCTGGCGCGATTTACCTGAGCGATATGGTTCGTGGAAAACGCTTTATAATCGCTTTAACCGGTGGTCAAAATCGGGTGTTATTAACATTATTTTCAACAGGTTACTTTCGTTACTTGATGCAAACGGCCTTGTTGACTGGTCTGCCACGGCGCTGGATAGCAGCAATATCCGCGCGCTGAAATGTGCTGCCGGCGCTCAAAAAAACATATCGATATCACCGCAGATAATGGGCTGGGTCGCTCTCGCGGTGGTTTTGGCACCAAAATCCATCTGGCGACAGACGCAGGCGGTCTGCCGTTAAACATTGTACTGAGTCCCGGACAGGCTCACGAAAGCCAGTTCGCATTACGCCTGCTGGATGGTATTGGTGTTCAGCGTCAGAACGGCAGTATGAAACGTCGTGGTCATGCGGTGCTGGCTGATAAGGCTTACTCGGGACATGCACTTCGCAATGAGCTGAAACGAAAAGGGATAAAAGTGGTTATCCCCCGAAAATCTAATGAAAAATGGCATCGGATGGGCGTTCACAACTCGACCGTGATGCCTACCGAAATCGCAACGTTGTTGAGCGGTGTTTTGGCCGCTTGAAAGAATACCGTCGCATCGCTACTCGTTACGATAAAACGGCGAGAAATTATCTGTCGATGGTGAAACTGGGCTGCATCCGGCTCTTTTACAAGAAGTTATGCAATTAAGGGACACAGCCTAGTATGGAAAGATGGTGTTAGCGGACAGCTTGATATTCATGTTGTATCACCATAATAAATGGCTTCTGCCTCGGTTGTTTTAACAGCTTCAGGGCAATGGACAATTTTATGTTCCTCCCAGCACAAACAAATTCTTGCGATCGCACTCGCATCGTGGACAATGTTTAATCATGGAGAATTTTATATCAGCGAAATCAATAATTTCATTAAGTCACAGGATGGGGAATGGACAGTAACACTCAGGGATTCACTTCATACTGGCGTAATACCTTAGCTGATGCTGAGTCTGGAAAAGGGGCATTTGAGCGTAAAGATGAAGAGTCATTCACTCAATGGATGAATATCGATCAGGGAAGGTTGAGTGAAGAGATCGTGCCATTATTTTTCGATGGCGAAGACGATCAGATTAAGACCGTCGAGGTGCTGTTACGGCCGCAGGTATGGATCCGCCAGTTAAAGCATGACAAGGAACGCACGGCGGGCGCACCAGGTATAGTTACGCCTCTTGTTACTTCTGCACTATTGAACCGTGAAGGCTTTTTGTTCCCCACATCTCCTGCCACCATCCCCCGTGATCTGCTTGAACCGCTCCCCAAAGGTACCTTTTCTATTGGTGAAATGGAGGAATATGACAAATACAAAACCACCAATGATTCAGTCACTTTTGGTCCTGCTGATGAAGGTGAACAGCATGAGGAAACAGACGAACAACGGGCGGAGCGCCATGCTCGCTATAAGCAGTTGTGGCAGAAATACCTTAAAGAGACAAATGCACTTTTAAAAAGTGTGGCCGGGAAATGGCTAGATTCACCAGAGCAATATGAACCGGCTAGATATGGCTATGTTATTAAAGCCAAACAGCTTGGTGGTGCAAGCATTCATATCTTGCCTATGTACGATCATCTGCTGTCGTGCAAAAAAGAGGTTCCATTACTGGCGCGCTTTGCATCAAAAGAGAAGCCTCCTATTGAGCCGCTCCTTGCCAGTAATGTCATGTTCAGTGAGCATCTGGGGCATTCTGGCGATAAATTCCCCCTGGCTGTCGCACAGCGCGATGCTCTTAGCCATTATCTCACTCAGCAGCCGGGCGATATTCTTGCCGTAAACGGTCCTCCGGGAACCGGGAAAACGACTCTGGTTCTCTCAATCATTGCTACCGAGTGGGCGAGGGCGGCGCTTAACAAAACCGAGCCGCCAGTGGTGATTGCGACATCAACCAACAATCAGGCCGTTACCAACATTATCGAGGCCTTCGGTAAAGATTTTGCTACTGGCACCGGGCCCATGGCGGGGCGTTGGCTACCTGATGTGAAAAGCTTTGGTGCTTACTTCCCTTCTTCGGGCCGAAGGGCCGAGGCAGTAAAAAAATACCAGACGGAAGACTTTTTTAACCGTGTTGAATCCCTTGAATATATAGAAGATGCACAGTTCTTCTTCCTTGAAAAGGCAAGGGCGGCTTTTCCGATTGAGGAATGTCGTTCCCCTGAACACGTTTTGGATCTCTTGCATAAGCGCTTAGTTGAACTCTTTACAGAGCTTGAGCAAATCGAGCCTGCGTGGGACAGGCTAACAGCAATCCGTCAGGAGCGGCGTGCCATCAGCGACGATCTTAACCAGTATATTCAGGATAAAAGAACGTTACTGCTCAATAGCACAAATGAAATATCCCTATTAACGCAGGGCAAAAAACAGTGGCAGCAATATCGAGCCGGTGAGTCGATCATGTTTGCACTATTCTCCTGGCTCCCCGCTGTTCGTACTAAGCGTCACTATCAAATGAAGCTGTTTTTGGAGGCTACGTTTGGCGCAAGAATGACAGCATTCCAGGACTCTCTGCCTGATGGAATTGATGCCTTTATCGATGGCCTGATTGCACAAGCGCTTAAAGAGCAGGCTGAGTTCCAGCAGCAAATTGATCTTGCTGAGGGCATTTCCCGATGTGAAAGCGAAGCATCCATACGATGGCGGGAGATTACCCATTCGCTGGGGAACGTAGGTGAGGCGGAGCTGAGTCTGAGAGAGGCCGATGAGCTTGCCGATACACAGATCCGTTTCCCTGCGTTTTTGCTGGCGACGCATTACTGGGAAGGTCGGTGGCTGATGGATATGGCGGCCATCGATAATCTTCAAAAAGAAAAAGGTCTCAGAGGGGCGAAAGCAATTAAAGCCCGCTGGCTGCGTAGAATGAAGCTCACCCCTTGTGTAGTGATGACCTGCTTTATGCTCCCTCATCATATGCTCATCAGGGAACATGTCGGTGGGAAGAAGTTCGATGATAGCTATTTATATAACTTCGCCGATTTGCTGATCGTCGATGAAGCGGGGCAGGTGCTACCTGAGGTTGCAGCAGCATCCTTCGCACTGGCAAAAAAAGCATTAGTGATTGGCGATACAGAACAGATTGCGCCTATCTGGAACAGCCTGCCAGGAATTGATATTGGCAATATGGTTGAGGAGAACCTCCTTCCTGGAGGTAGTACGCAAGAGGAACTCGCTGAAGCTTATGTACTGATGTGTGACTCAGGAAAAAGTGCTGCATCTGGCAGTGCCATGAAGGTTGCACAGTTTAACTCGCGCTACCAGTACGATTCGCACCTGGCGCGGGGAATGTACCTGTACGAACACCGTCGTTGCTTCGATAACATCATTGATTTCTGTAATATCCTCTGCTACCACGGTAAGTTGCAACCCAAACGAGGGGAAGAAAAAGGGACGATATTTCCGTCAATGGGCTATTTGCATATTGATGGTAAAGGTATGCAGGCCAACGGTGGAAGTCGTTATAACACCTTTGAAGCTGAGACGATAGCAGCATGGCTTGCGGATCACAAAGAAGAAATTGAGCGCTATTACGATAAGCCCTTACATCAATTAGTCGGAGTTGTGACGCCATTTTCGGCGCAGGTCAGCACGATTAAATCGTCATTACGTAAGCTGGATATTAATTGTAATGGTGATGAACATTCGCTGACAGTGGGTACTGTTCATTCATTGCAGGGGGCGGAAAGGGCAATTGTACTTTTCTCTCCGGTCTATTCGAAGCATGAAGATGGTGGATTTATCGACAGCGACAGCAGCGTGCTGAACGTCGCAGTTTCTCGTGCTAAAGATAGTTTCCTGGTTTTTGGTGATATGGACCTATTTGAGATCCAGCCAGGCTCTTCGCCGAGAGGGTTGCTGGCAAAATACCTGTTTGCGTCCACCAGCAATGCCTTGCAGTTTGAGTACAAAGAACGCCAGGATCTTAGTACAGCGCAAACGCAGATCTCTACCTTGCATGGTGTTGAGCAGCATGATGCGTTTCTGAACCAGACTTTTGACGCTATCGGTAAGAGTATTACCATTGTTTCTCCTTGGCTAACTTGGCAAAAGTTGGAACAAACCGGTTTTCTTGCATCGATGGCCCAGGCACGCGCTCGTGGTATCGACATTATTGTGGTAACGGACAAAAGTTTTAATACCGAGGATGCCGATTATGAAAAGCGTAAAGAGAAACAGCGGCGCTTAAATGATGCTATGGAAAAACTCAATGAGATGGGCATCGTGATGAAGCTTGTCAATCGTGTTCACAGTAAAATTGTGATTGGTGACGAAGGGCTGTTGTGCATAGGGTCGTTTAACTGGTTCAGTGCGGCCAGGGATGAGAAGTTTAAGCGATACGATACATCAATGGTATATCGTGGCAAAAACTTAAAAGGTGAAATTAAAACTATATATAACAGTTTGGAGCAACGTGAATTCTAATTCAGGATCATCATTTTAGAGAATTAAGGTTCTGTGTCATTCCAGTCATCTGTTCAGAAAAATGAATGACACAGGTCCTAGCCTTTCGATTTCGATAAAACTCACCAGTCCAGCCAAGCATTGGCCGGAAAAAATGGCATATTAATATTATTAATGAAATAGTTAACCAGAATCAGTTCTGGCCACCGAACTCGACTCATAGCTGGTTCAGGATGTGGACGCGAACCGTAAAAATGGTTCCGACAAGAAGATTACCAAAGCCACAATAGGCAGTCGAACCTGCTACGCAGCATGACTGTAACGGCAATTTTGAGTCTCAACTGGTTAAGTGGTTCTAGGCTACGCAGTCAGAGGAGATTAAGCAGAAAATTATCAGTCTGTTCACGCAAAGAATGAATTACGCCAGCATCAGTCAGGATGTCTAAAATTTACACGATTTCAGTATCGTAACCGCTACGATTAGCGACGCCACCGACAAGATTATCCCTATCTCTGAATTCAAATAGTGGCAGTTGCGCCTATTCGCAAGGCTATTCACACGACTAACACCATTGAGTCGGTTCACTAGGAATTTTGCAAATTGACGAAAATCAAAGGTACCTTCCCTACGAGAATAGCATATTAAAGCGGCTTTATCTGGAATTGGCGAATGAGCAGGTGAAGTGGACAATGCCTATCCAGAACTGGAATTTAACATTGTCGCAGTTAGCTATCTATTTTGACTGGCGACTGGATAACGTTATTACGTTGTAATCTTTTTACCGTGGCATAGCATTTTGAATGCTCTCAACTGGTTTGCAGCCAAGCAATTTTTAATCTCTCGGTATTATTTTCCTGATAGTAAGCAACTCAGAGACCTTTAAAAACCTGCCCACGATGCCACTCAATAAACCTATCAAGTGGGTAATACTCCCGCTTTTTAGGCAGAAACAGCGGCTTTCCCTCAAAATCCCAGAATAGCCTTTCGACGATCTTGCTGCCGTTCACTCCTTCAGAAACCATCAACTTCATACTGTCATCAATACCGATAACACCAATATCAAACGCAGAATGATGTACTGAGCACAAGGCTAATCCGTTGGTCACGGTGCAAGGGCCACCGTATTGCTTCCATTTGATGTGTGCGGCTTCCAGGCCGACAGGCGTTGTATCGTGTCGTAAATCATAACCGCAGACCGCACAGCGGTATTGATATGCACGTAGTACCGTTTGACGGAAATGAGGATCGCGATACTTGCGTACATCGTCTAGCGATAGTTCCAGACGGTTGGCAATCACTTCCTGAACACTTTCAGGAAAATGCTCGCTTAAAATCTGCTGAGCCAGTTTATCGATAAGTTGAGGTTGTTTGCATAATAGTTGATAGCTGACTTCATCAAATCCCCCCATGACACCGTGCTGAATCAGCTCACGATTTGGCGGCTCTTTACTTCCTTTCTGCGGTGAACAATGTTCGTCGTTCTGCAACTGCCAAAAGCCATCTCCCTTCAGCCGCCAGAAAGGCATTTCAGGGTAATGAGCACGCCGCTGTGGCCCAAAGCTGTTCAAAAGTGCCAAGAGCTGCGGACGGATTTCGTCGCCATAGTGAAACAGGCGCGGGTGTCCTTGTTGATAGGCCGATAGAACATAAAGCAGCAACAATGGCTTATGAGGCGCACGTTGATCGCCTTTACGCCATATAGACATATTGGAAATTGCTGTTTGAAGTTCCTGAGCAGATGGCATACGCAACACGGGCTGAAAGGGAATATATTGCAATAATGCTCGCAAAATCAGTGGGATTCAAGTCTCCAGTTGCTCTCAGAATGTTACCTCACGCCACCTTATCAACGTAGATAACCCTGTGATGCTCGGCGTGAGTGATACTTTGCATATGTGAGATTCTGGCGATGAGTAAAAAGGTGAGCAGGTCCTTTATGCCATATTTTCTGTAGATATTGTTTTTCATATTGTTGGCGGTTTTATGGGTTATAACCATCTTCTTTGCGATGGTTTTTATTGCCATTCCGTCCAGCCAATAGCCGAAGAATATTTTCTCATTCGGTGATAACGATATCGTCTTGCCTTTTATTTCCCTGAATGATGATAGGGCAGAGATCACTTTTTTAATCGTGCTCATCGGTGCGTGCTTTGATAACAGTAATACCTTTTTAGCCACCATCATCGGTGCATGTTTGCGGTTGTTCAGAATAATGATGAATGTCCGGTGTTCGGCGGTAATGATGTGAGTCAATAGTGTTGTGTCGATACCGTGTTCAATATCAACAACAGTGATTGGCACATTACCGTTATCCCTATTTCCCAGACAGGTAAACGCCGCCGTGGTGAAAGGGCAGCGGCTGAATATTTCAATGCTCATGGCGATCGCGATTCGATAGAAAAATAGCAACGTGATGTTTATGGTGGCGCATCATCCCTGTAACAGCTTTAATACGTTTCCCGACTGCTGATTGGCTTGTGACAATACAGCCATAGAAGCTTGTTGTAGGATCTGGGATTTTGTCATCACGGAAACCTCAATGGCATAATCCGCATCCAATATGCGTGAGCGGGCGGTAGCGATGGCAACCTTCTCCTGTGACAGTACGGCAGTGACGGATTCAAAACGGTTCATCTGGCTGCCATATTCACTGCGGTAACCGTCCATAGTTTTCAGTGCGTTATCGAATGTGGCTAATGCCGCTCTGGCCTGTTCAGGTGTACCCAGCGTGACAGAGGAAAGCCCCAGCGACTGGCTGTCTGCTGGCGTTGGGTTGATAGTGACCGTTTGCAATTGATCACCGAAACTCGCCCCGACGACAAACGTCGTTTCTTTGCTGGTTGGTACTGAAGGCGGTAGTGGCGGGGCAGGCTCTGTCGGTGTGGGAAGTTCATCCCAGCTTGCACTGCTATTAAATACGCCGCTGCCAACCACAATGACAATCAGATCTTCTGTCACCTCATCAATGTGAATTTTTTCCAGTCGGTTTGCTGCCCCCACATTCCCATCGTTAAATCCCCCGGTGTTGGCATCTTCAAAACGGTCGCCATCACCGCTGTAGGTGATGGTCATACCCTGATAAGTGGTCTGTGCCCCTGTGTTGATATTGTATTCCCCGGCTTGCCGTAGCGAATCTGCCGAGTAGGTGGCTCCAGGTAAAAAGCCGTTATCTTGCGTAATCACGGCGATATTCATGGTGCTTTCGTCTGTCACACCGTTTGCTGACCAGACGATATCGGCGTCTGTGCCTTCTGCGGGTGTACCGGCCAGATGCCTGCCATCTCGCGCGAATAGCTGGATATCATCATCGGCGCTTAATGAGTCGATGGTGATAGTGATATTTTTTGCGCCAGCAGGAATGTAAGCCAGCGAAATTACCCCGGAGGGAAATTGATGATTGATATTGGGGACGGGAAACTTTTCAGCCAGTGGTAAGGTTTCTCCCAATTTAGCAGGCTGAGGGCCCGGTTCAGCAGGAGCCAGCGGATAGCGGCCAAAGATCTGTGTCGACGAAGCGATGCGGTCGATCTCTTCCCTGATTTGTTGATATTCGCCGTTCAGGCTGGCCTGATCGGTATCTGACAACGTGCCGTTTGCCGCCTGCACCGCGAGTTGCCTGCCACGTTGTAGCAGATTATTGATGGCATTAAGCCCGCTCTCGGCCGTTTGCATCAGGCTGAGGCCGTCTTTCATTCCGTTGGTGATGACGTTGTTGGCATTCAGATCAGCGGTCATCCGGTTGGCAATCGCCTGACCAGCGGCATCATCCTTCGCACCATTGATGCGCAGACCCGATGAAAGCCGTTCAATCGCCTGGCTCAACCGGGTGGCCGATTTATCCTGTTGATTCCGTATCGTTAAATGAAGAGAGGTAATCGGGGTCATTGCGCACCAGTCCTGATTTGGCAGAAATAACGGGATGCCTTTTATCTGCTGATTATTGATTTACCGGACAAAAGGCAATAGTCAGCCCTTCCCGATAATGGGAATAAAAACAGATAAAACATTACGTTATGGTTATTCTCGGCAATAGCTTATCGACGCTGACGATCAAAAGATAATCGTTTTGATAGATCGATGCGATCGTATCGATCGGCGTTACCGATCAAAAGCGCTCTGAATCAGTGTTCACGTAACGGCATGAAAATTAAACGGGTTGGTGGTCTGCCCAGTAATCTTTAGACCGAATAGGCGTACCATTCATCATTCTTAACGGCTGCCTGCTAAAAGAGTCGGGATTTATGGCCGGGATACCGACCGCCGTGCTGGTTGAGTGGGGGAGATTGGTGATTGATACGGGGATTAGCCTCTAGCCTGTCCCAATGGTACCCATACCTGTGGGCGGTAGCTCGGTTGAGCCACCTGCCTGCGTATTAAAAAAGACAGATTTACTAAAAAAATTTGACTGGTCAAAAAACAAATCTGCCATTTTTCATTTAGTAATCACGATATTTACGGAATAAGAAATTCTATGCCATTTGAATTTTACAGAAACTTCAATTCTTCGACATTTTATTCAAATAAAAATCAAGATATTTTTTAGGTCGGTCCTGAAAAGCTCTTTTCTTTCCGTAGCTATACGCATCATGAAAATGTTTATAAGCCATATCATATTCTTCTAACTCATAGCAAACCATCCCAAGATCAATTAACGGAGCTGTATCTATATCCGACCCTCTGGTTTGCAACGCAATCTCTGCCCACTTTTTAGCCTCATGAAAATCCTCCATATCGAAATATGCACTATATATACACGCAGAAATCCAACTGGCAATTTCCCAATCTAGCTTTGGTTCAGGGAGTAATTTCCAAGCTTCATTATATTCTTCTAATGCCTGTCCATAAGATTTTTCATCATGAAGATGATTACCTTTTTCGACTACCGATACTATTAATTCCTCTAACTCTTGACTTACATCAGAAAGAATCTTCATTACGCACCTATTTAATCATAGAAAGTATTGCGAGATTTCCGCAGGCCCAATAAAATCACTTGGATTTCTATATCTATCAGGTAGGCTTGCACCCTGAGAACGGTTATGTCCAAAATACTCTAACTCATAGTTTTTGGGGTCTCGCATAAAGGCTCTAACCTCTTTAGATTTCGCCCCATAGTACCCACCCTTTTGATTCCAATATTTAACAGCATCAGTTAAATGAGCCATATCAGCATCCTGAATACGATACCACTTACTATCAGTTGAGCTTTTAAATTGCATCCTATCACCTGAACCACGAATGCGACCTTCTCCACGCATTCGCTCAATAACAGCTCGCCCTGTTTTAGTCTTTTTACCAGGTGTTCTTCCCATATAAGTAAGACGGCAAGATGCCAACCCAAACGGATCAACCCAACAGGTCGGATTCTGGACGTAACCGTAGTTATTCTCGCCGCCCGCTATTCCTATAGGGTCTGGCGAGATATAACCACCACCACTTGGTTCATAATACCGAAATCTGTTATAGCACAAGCCACTTTCCGCGTCACGGTATTGACCGGCAAAGGCCAGTTCCGGATCGAGATTTTCAGTATTATCTGTATAGCGCTGGCCCCATAAATTGGTGCGTGGAGCCTGCCAGCGCAGCTCACCTTGCTGGTTAAATATGGCCTGCGGTTCGCCGTTATGGCCGCTGGTGACAAAGCCCGTCTCCCAGCTACCGTCTGTATTTTGGCGTTGCTGAACCAGCAGTTCCCAGCCGTTATGCACCCAGTGGCGACGGCTGATAAGCTGGTCGTCACGATGGTGGCGCACTTCGGCAATCTGGTCGCCATCCCACAGGTAGCGGAGTTCGTCCTGCGTTTGCTCACAGCGCTTGCCAATGCGTCGTCCGAACGGGTCGTAACGGTAGGACCAGCGCTCTCCTGTCGGCGTGTCCACCACCCTGAGCTGGTTGCGGCTGTCCCAGCGGTAGTGCCACACCTGTGGTCGATAGCCCGGCTGCACCACCTGTTTGCGTATCAGCCTTCCGGCCTTGTCGTACTGGTAGTGAGTGTTGTCCTGTTGGGTCAGGCGTCCGGCCTGCCATTCGGTCAGCCTTGTCGCGTCCTGCGGCAGCCCGCTACGGGTGTAGCAGTATTGCTCTTCTGTGTTGACGGTACGTCCTGCGCCGCCGCTCAGTACTGACAGCACGCGCCCGCTGGCATCGAGTCGATAGCCTGCCGCCTCGCGGTTGCGTCGGGTACCGGTCAGGTTGCCTGTGCCGTCGTAGAGGTATTCGCGGGTCTGCACTGGTTGCAGGTGACCGTCCACTGTCTGGCCGCTCATTTCCCGCGTCAGCCAGCCCATAGCATCGTATTCACGGTGCTGAGTAAAGCCACTATTGCTCTGGCGGATAGATTCACGACCAGCGGCATCATGAACCAGCGTCAGCTCCGCACCGTCCGGTAACATGACCTGGCGCAGTTCACCCGTTGCACGGTGATGGAAGGTACTGGTGAGCGCCGCGCTGTCTTCTTCACCTTCCCATGTCAGTGTCCGAGTCACCGTGCGTACAGTATCGTCAAACAGTCGGGTGATAAGTGTGCCGTTCAGCCACTCTCGCACTACTCGATCACGGAGGTCATATTCCAACTGGATATGGCTGGTAGCAGACGTCACGTCGATAAGCCTGCCTGCCGCATCGTAGCAGTAGTGCAGCATATCGTCTGGTGCCGTTTCTTTTATCAGTAATCCACGCCCATCGTGCAGGAAGTGACGGGTTTCCCCTTCGCCGTTACGAACGGTGATGCAGTGACCGTCTTCGTCATAGCCGTAGTGGGTCTCCGTACCCGCCATGTCCCGTTCGCGGATAACCCGCGCATCGGCATCCAGCCACCACTGCCACTGGTTACCGTCCGGTGCCGTGACGCACACCAACTGCTGGCTTTCCTTGTCGTACTCGTACTGCCAGGTGCGACCTGCTGCGTCAGTACGTGACGTTAATAAATCAAACGCGCCGTAGGTTTGTCGCCACACCGCACCGTTACCGTCGGTATAGTTCAGCAGGTTGTTGTGTTTATCGTACTGGCGCTGCTCCTGCTTGTCGTCCGGACGCAGTAGTTGCTCCGGTAGCTTCCAGCTTGCACGGCGATAACCCAGCCGATAGGTTGAGCCATCCGGGCGCGTCCAGGTGGTCAGTCTGTCCTGCTGGTCATAACGTAGTTGCTGGGTACGGGACTCCGCATCCGTGGCGCCCAACAGGCGTTGACGGTGGTCGTAAAACAGGCTGGCCTGTACCTGACCGTTATGATCGCTGACTTCAGTCAGCAGGCCGTAGCGATTCCAGGCAAAGTGCACTTCGCTGTTGTCCGGTCCGGTCAGGCTCTGCGGGTTGCCCTTGCTGTCGTACTGCCATGCCCAGTTGCGCCCGAGTGGGTCAGTAATACCGATAAGCCGCTCATGGTCGTCGTAGGCGTACTGCCATTGGTGGCCGCTGCCGTCGGTGAAGGTGCTGACCAGCCCGGTATCATCCAGATAGGCAAATTCCACCACCCGGCCCGCCGGGGAGATTTCCCGCAGCAGGTTACCCACATCGTCATACTCATAGCGGGTGATATGGCCGAGCGGGGATGTCTCCCACGCCATCAGGTGCAGGTCATTGAAGCCATATTCACTGCGTTGGCCTAGCCCGTCGGTCATCACCACCCGGTCGGCCAGATACTCAAACTTCGCCGTCAGGTAGCCGTCGGCACAAGTGGTGTAGACGCATCTGCCCTGATGGTCATACTCATAACGCGCCCAGGTTTTGTCGTTGTCGTGCCAGCGAGTCAGACGATGATGGCTGTCATACTCGTAGAACAGGTGATAAGCATGGGCTGCATCCGCCTCAGCCAGTCGGCCTTGTTCATCCTGCCGGTATTCGGCCAGCACGGTTTTCTGACCGCCATCGATGCGCTGCACCTGACGCAGGAATTCACCCTGCCACACCAGCAGCAGCTCGATGCCGTCGCTGTGCTGTATCTTGCGCAGGTAGCCTTTGGGGTCGCGGAGAAAGTCGATTCGGTTCTGGTGATTGTCGGTGATGGTTGACAACAGCAACTGGTCATCCTGTTTGGCGGTAAAGGCACGCCAGGTCTGGCTGTCGCGGTGCCAGAGATGAAAACCGTTATGCCGCCGCAGCAGCTTGAATTCGGGGTATTCGGCGCAGTACACCACAGTGGAACCGAGCCCGAAGGTGAAATCAATGTCATAGCCCTGTGCCAGAGTGATAGTGACATGGGTGTCGCCCTCATCCTGACTGACGGTAGCAACCTCACTCCAGCTATCCTGCCAGCCATGGCCTACTAATCCGGCATGTGAAGAGGCGGTACGGTAAGTGCGTTCAAACACCAGCGGGATAGTCTGCCCCAGTTCGATATCGGTGCGGTTTTCAATCACCTCACCGCTGGCGATATACACCGGGTCTTTCTTGAAGGCTTTGGCCGCTTGTGTCACCCGCGCCCGGCCCTTGTTCGCCTTAAATGCACGAGTGGCACAGCGTGTCTTTTGCCTGAGACGCTTACCCGCCCAGAGTGCCCCGGCGCCCAGTCCTTTCATCACGGCCTTAGGGCCGCGAAAGAATAACTTCCCCAACCCGCGAAACAGGCCACGGGTCGGCGGCACCAGAAATTCTACCGCAATCAGCAGCGCTTTCTGCCAGCCGCTGAACTCGTCCTGTATCTCCAGTACAGTAGCCTGACCGGAGCCAAAGAACACCGTCGATGCCCCATCCTTGATGGTGGCACCACACACGGTTTTATCACCAATCCGCGCCGCCGGATGACCGTTCACAAAGACGGTTTCGCTGCCCTGCGCAATCAGTTGCGGACCGTTGTGTTTGGTGCAGAGAACGACATCAACTTCAGCACGGGAAACCGGACTCCCTTCCACCGACACATTCGGTGAGCCGCTATCCACTTTCCCCGCAGGCGGTGAGGCACTGTCCACCATGGCGGATACGCGCCCACTGACCGCCGATATCAGGCTTCCTGCCCCCAACACCGCCAGCCCACCGACCACGGCAATCGCCAGTCCACCGGTGACGCCCACCAGGGCAACGGCCACCGCCGCGACCGCGGCAGCAACCAGCGCCCCGGCAACGGCACCGAGCAGCGCCCCCAGAAAGCTGCTGTGTTTGATAGGCTTGCCCGGCGAGGTCGGCGGCGAGCCGCTACCAGGTGTCGGTAAGTCCGATGGCAGCGTGGGCCGATTGCCCGCGTGCATAGCGCCGACACGCGCAATACGGGCCAGAATGTCATCACGCATCGCCGCTCTCCATCCCCTCCGATGTGGCAGGCTCAGCAGCGTTGAAGGTCTCGATCACCGCCAATAATGCTTTTTTACGATCATCACTCAGCACGTCAGCGGCGGTAATGGTGAACGTCAGCAGCAGGTCGCCACGTACCTGCATCACCACCACCTGATGCATCTGGCCCTCCGGTGACTGCCAGGTGTATTCCAGCGCCGGGGCTGGCGCGCCCGACAGTGTCAGATCCCAGGATTGCACTTCCTTATAACCATTGAGATGGGTAGAAAACTGCTCCAGCGTTTTCTGATACACCCCATCTGGCGTCTGACCGGATTCGGTCGGGGTGCGGTTAACTACCAGGTTAGTGGTTTCATCCGGCAAGACAAAAACGTGCAGGGATTCATCGCGCCACTGCGCAGGAATAGCCAGCGTGCCTTCGTTCATCTGGTACATGTTCACGTGTCCTTGTTGTTCTTGTTATTCAGTTCAGGTCGATTTGCTGGCCGTTGATGACAATGTGGGTACCCTTGATGTTGATGACCCCGTCCGCGCCGATACCAATAAACCCCTTGTCCGTGGCTATCAGGATGTCCCCCTTCTGCGACTGGATGGCAATGTTGTTTTTCACCTGAAGGCTGTCGTTGTCATCCACGACCGTGTTGCGGTTTTTGGTCACGGCGATACTCTGCTGCCCCTGGATTTCAGTGGACTGGTCTTTCACTACCGATACCGCCTGATTGCCCCCGACGCTTTCAGTGTGGTCAGCGGTCACGGTAGTGCTACGGTTATTCAGCACCACGGTGTTCATGTCTTTCTGGGCATGGATAAACACCTCTTCCTGACCGGCCTGGTCTTCAAAGCGCAGCTCATTGAAACCTGAGCCCTTGTGCGTTGAGGTGCGGATTGAAGTACGCGTTTTGTTTGCAGGTAATGGGTACGGTGACGGATTGGTGGCATGAAAAGTTCTGCCCGTCACGATAGGCTGGTCAGGGTCGCCTTCGAGGAAGCTGACAATAACCTCATGGCCGATACGCGGGATGGCTATCAGGCCGTACTGACCACCGGCCCAGCCCTGGCTAACGCGTACCCAGCAGGAGCTCTGATCATTACTGGAGCCGTAACGGTCCCAAGGGAATTGCAGTTTTATTCTGCCATATTCGTCACAGTAGATTTCCTCACCTGCGGGGCCAACCACGGTGGCGATTTGCGGGCCATCGACCATCGGTTTGTACGGCAGGTCGGCACGCCAGGTGCTTTTGGCGCTGATGACCTCGAAGCTGTTGCTGTAGGTAGTCGGTTCGCCGCCGCTTTCTTCTTCCAGCGCCTGCGGTTGCTGCCCGCTGTGGGTGATGGCAACCAGTTGCCAGCCGCTGTTGAGTGCCGGATTGGGGTGTTCGGTGAGGGTAAAGCTGCTGCCCGGCATCAACATCGCGGCATTGGATTCGCCGGAGCCAGTCATGGCACCCGCCCTTAACGCATCCAGTCGGTAGCCGGTAAAGGCCTTGCCGCTCGGGTCTTGTTTAAAGCGCCCGGGGTAATCATAGTGCTGATAACTTTCGCGCTGGTGCGCCAGCTCGCCACTCATCTTGCTGTGCAGCAGGCCATACGCCGGGGTTTTGAAGCTGTAATCCTTGAGCGCGACTTCGGCGGTGCTGACGGCTTCGGCGTAGCGGAAACGTCTGACATACTCGCCTTCACTCAGCCCCTGCGTGGCGAGGTTGAAGAACAGCTCCGGGCCTTTGCTAAGCGCTCCGGCATCATCGGCAAAGACGACGCGGTGCTTGCCTTCTTCAAACTCATGGAAGAAGTACATCCCTTCTTCCGCTGCCAGACGGGTGACAAACGCCAAATCACTTTCACGGTACTGTACGCAGTATTCGCGCGGGGCGTGCTCGTGACGCAGCGCAAAGGCATAATCGGTAATACCAGACTCTTCCAGCAACGTACCGATAATGACCTCCGGCTTTTGCGCCTGAAAGATACGGGCATTGGTACGCAGCCCCAATCGCCACAGTGCCGGGCGAACCTCTGCCTGATAGCGGGTTCGGCGAAAACCGGTGTCGCCCTGCGCGAAGGCACTGATAATGCCGCTCACGCGCCTCTGGAGTTCGCCTTCATACCACACCAGCAGCTCACAGGGCTGGTCGAGCACAGCGCTAAAATCGATATCCGGCAAGGCACTCGCCAGATTCAGCGACAGGGCAAACGGCTGGTTAAGTGCCTCGCTGAGCTGAAAATCCACCACGGCAAAGGTTGAGGCAGGCAATGCACCGACCTTTACCGTGAACTGTAATCCTGTACTGTTTGCCACGTTTATTCCCTCGTTTCCCGTGATGAAAACCGTGTTGTCTGCACTCAGGTCTGGGAGAATCAGACCTCAGGGCAGTACACGCAGAAAACCCGGGACAAGCCCAGGTTGAATACAACAGAATTACGCTTCGACAGGTGCACGCCAGTCATCAGAGCCAGAGGTACCGGCAACGGTGTGTTCCCAGTCGATTTTGCGGTAAGCCAGCGACACTTCGATTAACTGGGTGTAGTCCAGTTTGGACGGGTCCTGGCAGTGTGGCATTTTGCAGTCGATATCTACGATGGTGGCATCGGTCAGCACGGTAGAGAAGAAGTGCTCCTGCTTACCTTCTACAGACGTGCGATACCACTTCAGCGTTACGCTCGGCAGCATTTCGCCAGACGCCAGGGCGTTGTACATCAGCGGAACCGCTTTGTTCAGCGCGACGGTGAATTTGAACGGTTTGTGGACACGCTGACCAGACGGCTGACCAGACTGTGGGTCGGTCGGTACGGTGACCACGTGCTTGAATTCCTGTACCAGCATTTCATCTTCGTGGCCTTCCACATAGATGTTGCCGACAGAATCGGACGTGAAAGCACCTGCGGTGATATTGCCCTGCGTTTTACCTTCGATGCTGATATAGCATGGAGTTGGCATAGTCTTGCTCCTTGTTGTTGAACGTGATGAGTAACTTCACGTCCCGTATAGCAATCCGTATGCCAATTTTTATCTAATTGTTTTTACTAAATAATCACTTAATCCAAATTTTCCCTAAGTCAAATTTGAGCAAGAAGTTGCGCAGAATGCGCATTTGTTCTGAAAGTTTTCGTTAGAGGTGTGAGATAACCGTCTACTTGAAAGGTGTTGTCGATGAATGGCACTGAGAATCTCATAAATTCATCAATATCAAGCAGGGTAATAATCTCTCCAGTAACCAAAGCAGGCGAAGAAAACGTATTCGTCAATCACAGCCCGGCGTGTTGGCCGAGTGCGCAGGCGGGTGTTAATCCACACCTGAACCTGTCTGTCGGTTTTATCTGCCAATGATGCCCATTCACGATAAGACAGGCCGTCAAGTAGCTCAGACCAGCACAGTAGCGTTAACGTTTCCTGAACCCCAGTATCGTTTTCCCGATCAAATAGTCTTTGAAGGGTGTAACCCAATTCATCCAGATGTAGTCGGTCACATTCGCTGATCAGAATACCGTTCAGCATAGGGTATCGGCGAAGATAGCGAACAGCCTTCACTGGCAGAATAGCTCTGCTACCAGCTTCAATACGTGATACATCTGATTGCTGCATTAGTCTCGCGGGAATAATCAGATGCGCTTTACGCTGGCCAGGCAGAGACACTGTCGTCAGACTCAACTGATGGAAGGCATGAATTTTTCTCGTACTGATACCCTGACGGATGGCGTACGTTGTACTGTCATCAAGATGACTCTGGTACTTATCCAGCAATGTAGATAGCGTCGTGTTACGTGTCATTTGGAAAATGTCTCCAATATGCGGAATAACAGACAGCCGATGTTCTCCGGAGAAGTCGGATGACAGCCTGTTATCCAGGGAAAATGAAATAAGGAGGAGGGGATACGGCGCTGTTTCGGTCTGAAATGATGGGAGAGATAACGCGTCTGGATTATCTATTCCTGATGATCTTCTTCCTCGGATTCATGTCCCTTCTTCCTGGCGACAACACTGTAGATACCGTCTTTACATGTTGGGCAGAGTTTCTTACCGGTATAGTCTTTTTTGCACAGTACGCAATACCAGCTTTTCGGTTTAGGGAGAACGTAACTGGCAAAGACCTGCTCCCGTAATTTTTTAATCCTTTCCTCTTCTTTCTCTTCGGGGTCTCGATAGGGACATGCCATCAGTTTTTTTGAACTTATATTGAGCAGGTCATGCTCAAACCAGGCCCTTTCATGTTGAGAACCTTTATGCAGGATTAACGTGCAGCCACAGGATGTACACGTCCAGTGACCTTGAGGCAGGCGGCTAGCCTCGGTCGAACTAACAAAACGATTTTTGGCGTTATTAGCCAGATAGCATTTTAGAAAGCGCATAAATTGGTTCCATTTCTGGCGACAAGGAGTGCGTGCGTAGAGATTGTTCTATCGCTGTTAGCAGGAAAATAAGTAGGGTTGAGAAAGTGTGGCTACTGGCGAGATTGGTCGATACGTTGCTGTAACCAGATTTCGACTTCACTTTGCAGCCATCGGGAACTGCGGCCCAGCTTAATCGGCCTCGGAAACTCACCCAGTTGAATCAGTTTGTAAAACCATTTGTCGGTTAATCCGGTCAACTGCGTGATAAATGACATATCCACGAACTGGTCTCTAAGAAGGCGGTAATCGGTTGTGGTGCTCATCGTTTTTTCTCCTCTGGTGAATGGAGAAGGAGCCGGAAAAATAAAATTGGTGAACTCCTTCAAATGATTCACCAGCGGAGTAATTTTTTACAAATGAGAGCGGCGTTTGTTTCTGTTGCGTCCTCCACTTTTACATTGGGAAGGAATATCGCTGCACTGAAAAATAATTCTGTCTGTCTTCTGAACCTTTTTACTGAGATAACTCAGAATATATAGCATGTCGTCTCGACCAGTATTGTTGTCCCAGGAGGTAACGCGCTCACCCTGTACGTCATAATATTTCCGGGGGTTACACCAATGCGTATAACCCGCATCATCGGTAATATCATCCCAGAGTTCAGCTACAGAAAGAAACGTATTCCATGTCTTACGGTGTTTCTGACCGTTAAGGTAAAATGCTGCATGGATATGAAAGCCATGAAATTCGGTATATTCCAGTACCCACACGTACCCTACAAGTCCTTTTATATTCAAGCTTTGTTGGAGTAACTTAACCATGTCCCCTACAATGGTATTTTTATCTGAGTGCTTAAATTCGTAACTCGTTTTAATGTACGCGAAGTCTACGCGCAACATCAGTAACTTTGAGTAACGCAGGAACAACATCTCCTGATGTGCTCTAAGTTTTTGGTTCAGATGCATGTCATGCTGATAGTTTGGATTGATGCTTTTACACTGACGTTTTTTCATGATGTCTATTCCGGTAGGTTTATCTCATGATAATTATTCAGTGCGTTAATTTTTAACGATAAACGGAGTATGACTGATGGGTTGTTTTTATATTAACACATCCGATTTTGGATATTTTTAATAATTCGACTAGTAACTAAGCGAAAAGTGTTATTATTTATCTAACAGTGATGACTGAATTTATTAAATTGAATTTATTAAATAATACTTTATTCCTTAATGAATCACATCAGCGACGAATCACCCTCATGTCATGAGGCCGGTTCATATCCATTCTTCCATAAATCAATCAAACAGTACTAAATTATCACATTCAATAAGTTCATTGTAAATCTATAACTATTTGATTTTATGTTTTTTACTTAAAATAAAATTGTATGATATCTGTTATGAATCACGCATGAATAACCTGAAAAACACGACTATACGCATCAGTAATTCGTAAGAAAAGATGCCTTTTTCATGCTTTTAGATAGCCTGATTTTAGCTTCATGAATCATGGTTTTTTGATGATGTTTGTAGTAGTTTCATTAAAAAATGAAGACACCAGCAATGGAGGGTAGGAGATGAGTATGCATATTGAAGTTAAGTCCATCAGGGAGGGGGTTTATCTTCTCTGGCGCCTGGATCTTTTGGATGAGGCTCGACAATTTGCATTGGGGGGCAAGAGGGACCTTCTCCGATGCAATAGTGTTATTAATAACAGCATTGATCGGATGTTAAGAGATAACGATGGCGATATGGATATTGTTCGGAGGGTTATCAGGTATCAGGAACGATACAAAAATCGTTTCATTGATGAATCTTCGGTAACATGGATTGCACATGATAAAAATGCCTGTGTTTATTTTTGGCTATTCATTTTCAGAAAATTCACCTGTCAAAATACCCTTTTAGATGAAATTACTCGCTATTCTCGACGTCTTTATCGTCGAGATAGAAATAAACATAAAATCATTCGTGACGAACTCCCTCTTCGTACCCCAGATACTGCCGAACAATGTTTGATCGCTGGGTTATATATTTTGGATATTCTTCCATTATATCTTGGCGATCTACAGGATATCCTCGATGAAATCCGGAAGGAATACTCTCGTATAAGGAGCAGTATCAAAGATGAGTTCTCCTGGTTTTCTGAAGCAGAATCTGTTCATACCGAATGGGTATGGGAACAATTAAATAAAAATAATTATTTATTAAGTGATTTTGGCTCCTCGGAAATTAGCCGGAACATTAAGTTTCGTGCCATCCCTTTTATTTACTACTTATGGAATGAGCGCAGAGATACAAAGACGCTTTTTCTAAATACGTTGCGCAAACGCTATGCAAATATGAAGCATCGTAAGAAAGTTGCCACCAAAGCACCAGTAAATATTCGTATTTCTGAAAGTTCTAAAAAAACGCTGGTAAAACTTGAGAAGCGTTTTAACCGTAACAGGGCTGATGTGATCGAATTTCTGATAGAAAAAGCATGGGTAGAACTGAATCAGAAAAACTAAAAAAATCTCAGTTATATATCACCTCATTGGATTACCACCTATTTCAATTCATCAGGCCATCCATCCCGGATGGCCTTTTTCATTCTGAGGCTGATATGAAAAAATCGTCAGGTTATTCCCTGATCCGCCGCCATCTGCGGCGTTATCCCCGTTCGTTACGTCATGCCCTTATGCAGGAGTTGACCCGGTTGGTCACCTATGAACCGGTGATTGGCATTATGGGCAAAACCGGCGTAGGAAAATCCAGCCTATGCAATGCGCTGTTTCGCAGCGAGGTCTGTGCGGTGAATGCTGTCGCAGCCTGTACCCGTGAACCACAGCGTATTCGTCTGCGTTTTGGGCGTCATTATCTCACGCTGGTTGATTTACCGGGCGTCGGTGAGAGCCAGCAGCGGGATGAGGAATATCGCGCACTGTATCAATCCCTGTTGCCGGAGCTGGATATGGTGCTGTGGGTATTGAAGGCTGATGACCGCGCCTATTCTGCCGAAGAGCAGTTTTACCGTGATGTGTTCGGTTCCGTGAATGGTGGGCATCCGCCGATACTCTGGCTGCTCAATCAGGTCGACAAAATTGAACCGAGCGAGGAATGGCGCTGGGCCTCTGCGCAGCCGTCATCTAGGCAATGGGAACATATAGCACAAAAGCAGGCGGCTATCGGACAACAACTCGGTATCGTGGCAGAGAACATTTTACCGCTTTCCGTTAAAGGCCATTATCAACTGGGAAAGATGGTGGAGGCTATGATAACCCTTCTCCCAAAGCAGGCTCGTAGTCCGGTCATTCCTCATTTACGTGCCGAGCACCAAACCGACAGCGCGATAGAGCAGGCCCAGGCTGGGTTTTCCGACACGGTAATCAGTGCGGTGGATTGGGTCATTGACCACGCGCCGTTGCCTCAGGTGGCAAAACAGGTGCTGCATGGCGTCACCCATTCAGTTGCCAGAGTGGCAAATGCCGTGTGGTCTTTCTTCTTCGACTAACGTTTTTGCTGCTTCCCATCAGGTTTCTTTATCGTCACCAATCGATTTTGTCGATCGAACCGATCGAATTGATTTGTTATACCGCTATTTCTCCCCGCTATAAAATCGACATTCTATTCTGAGATTTTTTTACTTTTACGAATCAATTACATGTTCATGTAGCGCGTATGCGTCTGGAGGGCAATGATGCCGTTGTTACTGCTTTGGGTTGGACTGGCAATCGTGTTGGGATGCGTGGCATCCAGTAACGGTCGCTCATTCTGGGGCTGGTTTATTCTCGGGCTGGTCATCGACCCACTACTGGCAGGATTGCTTTATTACCTGATTTGCAGGGAAAAATAATATGAAAACACTGTTAAAACTCTTCGGACGTTTTATGCGCTGGTATATCACGCTGGTGATTTTTATGGCTTGCCTGCTTTTCATCATCAACACGGTAGGCGGATGGGCCGGTTTCTGATTCAAATAAAAAGGATTGATAGAGTGAAAAATAAGTTACTGATTACTGTACTGCTGACGGCATCATTAATACCCAGTCTCGTTCAGGCCTTTGGTAACCAGAATGAATGGGTGAGCGGATGGGGGCAAGGTGTTTCCGAGTATAGCATTTTGGGTAAAGGAAAATCGCGGTTATACCTGGCTTGTGAAGATTCAGGTTATCGCCCAGAAGTGCTCATCTTTACGGATGTTAATGGTCACTCTGTTAGTACAGATACCAATGAAATCATAAAAGTAAAAATCGATGATGATGACGCATTCAGTGTAAGTGAAACATCGAGTCGAGTAGGCGCAAATAATTTTGCCTGGATGTGGGATAAATTCCGCACTGGAAAACGCGTTATTGTGTCTGGCAGTGGAGTGAAGCCCGCGGCTTTTACCTTAAATGGTGCTAAAAACGTCTTGCCAGAATATAGCAAGACAGGATGTACACCGAGCAATGACTAATTTTATTCTCTTCTCATGATTTTATTACCGAGTCTCCATTAATTATTAGGAATTAACATGTCTGATATTTCCGAACTTAAACAGCGTCTTGATACTAAAACGCTCAACTTTGTTTTATTGACCCTGGTTACGTGCGGTGTGTGGCCTATCGTGTGGCTTTTCAAAAAGCAAAACATAATTAGTGAGATAACCAAATATCCATTTTCCAATGAGCTATTTGTTATTTGGATTGCGATATGTTTCGGAATATCGCGTCAACTGGCGTCAATGGTGTCGACGGATATTTATGGATACGATCCAACCAGCGACACTTTGCTGGCACTGAGTGGGATACTCTCATTAGCTTGCGCAGTACTCTATGTTGTATGGGCTTTTAAGGCACGGACAGCGTTACGACATTATGCGTTGATGGAATTCAGATTTGATCTGAAAATGAATGTGTTTTATACCATTGTTTTTAACGTGTATTACATTACATACTGTATCAATGCTATGCCGGATGCATTGGCAAAACATAAAATCATTTATGGCTCTTCTTCATTATCGGAAGAACCATCAAAACAAACTCCACCAACGCAGCAATGACAGCCTGACTTTTTAGTGCTCGCTTATATAAGCGAGCATTTTCTTTTTTGATAGATAGAAATATGTCATCCCGCTTATGTTTGTGGGGGAATAAATCTGAGTCGGCTTTTCTCTCTTTTCTTCATATCAATCCTAACATTTAAGGAATTACCATGTCATGTAATTCATTGGCAGGCTGCGTTGCGTCCAAAGAACAGCGCATCATCCAGATGGCGCTGTGCCTGCTGGAAAAACGTGTGCGTAAAAATGCGCGACAGTTCAAAACCTCGGAGGACACCAAACGCTGGTTACTGCTGGAGCTCAGTAGCCTGGAGCGTGAAGTCTTTATGGTGCTGTATCTGGATAACCAGCATCGCCTAATAGAAAAGGAAATTATCGCTCTGGGCGGTATCAACAGCACCGAAGTGCATCCGCGTGAAATTCTTAAATCGGCACTGCGCCATAATGCCGCTGCCGTGATACTGGCACATAACCACCCATCCGGCTGGGCCGAGCCCAGCCAGGCTGACCGTCATATCACCGATAAGCTAAAGGATTCACTCTCACAGCTCGACGTCAAAGTACTCGATCATCTGGTCGTCGGCGGCGCTGAGGTAGTGTCATTCGCTGAACGCGGCTGGCTGTGATGACCGCATTTACTACAGCGCTTTTATAAGGAAACCATTATGCCATCATCGGATACCCCAGAATGGGGATTAAAATGTGCCGTCACGCCGCGATTCGGAGCCAGGCTGGTTCAGGAAGGTAACCGTCTGCACTATCTGGCAGACCGGGCCGGCTTTATCGGTACTTTTAGCCAGGCAGAAGCCCGTAGTCTGGAACACGTCTTCCCTGAGCTGATTAAGCAGTTGGAGCAGAAACTACGAACGGGAGAACTGAATCCCTGTCAGCAAGGCTGCATCGTACTGCATTGCAACGAATGGACCTGTGAAGCCGATACGCTAGGCAGTTTTGGCTACGTGTATATTGCTATTTATCCCTCTTCAGCGGCAACACAATAACCCGCAGCTTCTCTCCCATCCTGAGCATTTTCCTGATTTTATCGACTTAACCTGTAGAGAGTATTCCCATGCAAACAACACCTGCAATCCCGTCACGGGAGGATAACCCCTGTCCGTCACCTATAGCCGCCTGGCAGCAACTGCTGACCTACCTTATGGAAAAGCACTACGGCCTGACGCTGAACGACACACCGTTCTGTGAGGAAAACGTAATTCAGGAGCATATCGATGTTGGCATCACGTTGGTCAATGCCGTGAATTTTCTGGTGGAAAAATACGAACTGGTACGTATCGATCGCAACGGTTTTAACTGGCAGGAGCAATCGCTATTTCTCACTGCTGTTGATGTTCTCCGTGCCAGACGCGCTACCGGCTTGCTCAAAGCATAAAGACTGCGAGCCGCTTTCCAGTAATACCAGGCCAAATCTATTTATCCTCTTCCCCGATGCATAATGCGCCAGCCCTGACCGGCTGGCGCATTTGCTTTTTATGTATGGACCGCAAACTATGCAAATTGAACCCGAGGTTTTGACCGAACACACCGAGCTGATTTGCTCGACCAACATTGAACGCATCGTTACCGGACGTGATGCTGCTTTACAGCAGATAGAGCAACTCATCAAACAGTTACAGGCAATCTCAACATTAACTGTGTCTATAGGTGGCGGCACCGCTGAAGACTGGGCGTTAAAGCAAGGGCACCGCTACGATTGCTGGCTGACAGAAATGCCTGATAAATCGATACCTACCATCACCCGCACGCTGGATCGCAATATCTGGCGTGACCTGATGCTGAAATCCGGTATGTTATCGCTGATGGATGCTGAAGCCCGTAGCCAGTGGCACAAGAATCTGGATGAGGGCGAGCTACCTGCCATCAGCGAAGCCAATATCCTCAGCACGTTTGAGCAACTTCACCAGAGCAAGCAAGAGGTATTCGAGCGTGGGGTGCTCAACGTGTTTAAAGGGTTATCATGGGATTACAAAACCAATCACCCTTGTTATTTCGGTAAGAAAGTCATTATCAATAATTTGGTGACATATAACCGTTGGGGCTTTGGTCTGAATTGGGGCTGGCGAAGAGATCAACTGGCCGATCTGGAACGTATGCTGTATCTGCTGGATGGCAAACCGATCCCCGACAACCGAGGCGATGTCACCATCCGGCTGATGGACCATATTCGCGATAATCCCCATCAGCAGGAATACGAGGATGAGTTCTTTAGTGTGCGTTACTTTCAGAAAGGCACCGGGCATCTCACCTTTAAACGTTCTGACCTGATCGATCAGATGAACGACATTATTGCCAAACATTATCCGGGGATGTTGGCGGCGAGGTGATTAAACAATCATGCTACGCAGGTATATCCCATTGACATATCCCATCAATATTCTATGCTATCGATAGAACAAAATTTCTCCTAGGAGACTGCCATGGAAAAAACTACAGTATTTAAAAGCAATCGCAGTCAGGCGGTACGACTCCCTAAAGCCGTTGCACTGCCGGATGATGTTAAGCAGGTTGATATCGTCGCGATTGGTCGCACACGAATCATTACTCCGGCAGGCGAAAGCTGGGACAGTTGGTTCGAAGAGGATGGCGTTACGCCTGACTTTATGATCACCAGAGAGCAGCCCGATGATCAGATCAGGGAAGATTTCTGATGCTTAAATATCTGCTCGATACCAATATTTGTATTTACACCATCAAGAACAAACCGCAGGAAGTCAGGGACGCTTTTTACCGCCATTACGGGCAGTTTGCTATCAGTTCTATCACGCTGATGGAACTGATCTATGGTGCGGAGAAATCGGTAAATCCAGAAAAGAATCTTGCCGTGATTGAAGGGTTTTCTGCGCGTCTGGAAGTGCAAACTTATGGCTTTGACGCTGCCGTACATACGGGGCAAATTCGTGCGGAACTGGCAAGACAAGGAACCCCCATCGGCCCGTATGATGCCATGTTAGCGGGTCATGCGCGGTCCGCAGGTTTGATTCTGGTAACGAACAATGTGCGTGAGTTTGAGCGTGTGCCAGGATTGCGCGTAGAAAACTGGGTCGGTAGATAGGCTGACAATAGCCAGTCTTTGTAATATGCTGTTGCAGTTCAACAACTGGCGTCACTGCTAGGAATCGTAGTGAACGGCAGGGTAGGGAATGAAGCAATGTAGGTTGTGGGTACAAATGTGGGTACATGCTCGTTATGTTTAAAGGTAAAACCTTTAAATTCAATGCTTGTTTCATGTTTTTCAAGTCCCGCCCCGGCACCATTAATTTAACTTTAATAAAAACAATAAGTTATAAAATAAAATTCAACCACCGAAAGGTGGTTTTTTTGTGCCTGAAAGTCCATTTCATAATATCCTTTCATAATATTTTGCCTTCGCTATTGGCCCCCAACGACAGGAACGATTGCAATTTTCCGATCATACCGCGCTGTTTGTTCAACATTTTTGTGTCCTGATATGGCTTGCTTCTCGTAGAGATTCCCTTTCAGATCAGAAATTCCTTTTGCTTTTAGATCGTGAAACGTGAAATCAAAACTCAGTTCAGGAAATTGTTCTTTTGCCTCCAATTTGGCTTTACGCCAGCGGCTATTAAAGCCATCACGGGTATATTTACCCCCAGTTGGCTGGTGAATAATGTATAAGCTGCTCACCCCATCATTTAGAGGTAAAACTTTAGCGAGTTCTATCGCAGACTCTAGTCGTTGTGTAGTCCCTCCGGTTTTTAGTACCACCGCCAATGAGGATCTCCGGCCAGTTTTTGCCGCGCATAGATAACAGGTGGCATATCACCCAGTGAGCTATGCGGGCGTTCTTCGTTATATTCTGTGCGCCAGTCCTCTGTGAGTTCACGCACTTCAGACAAGGTTCTGAACAGATACATATCGAGTATTTCTGTTCGTAGCGTTTTGTTAAATCGCTCGATAAATCCGTTCTGCATCGGCTTTCCGGGCTGAATAAAATCGAGTTTCACACCGTGGCGTTCTGCCCATTCGGCTAAGACTGCGGCGGTGAGCTCTGGCCCATTATCACTTCGTATAAAAGCCGGGTAGCCTCGTTCTGCGCTTAATCGTTCCAGAATTCGCACAACACGATGAGCCGGTATATTCAAATCAACATCGATGGCCAGCGCTTCCCGATTAAAGTCATCAACGACGTTAAATAACCTGAATCGCCGCCCGTCGCTCAAGGCATCACTCATAAAATCAACTGACCAACAGTGGTTCATTTTATGCGGTATAACTAACGGCTGTGGATGCCTGTTAGGTAAACGTTTTTTCCCTTTGCGCCGAAAGTTGAGTTTCAACAATCGATAGATCCGGTAAACCCGCTTTGCATTCCACAGTAACCCTGCCTGTCGTAACTTATTGAACATAAGTCCAAAACCATAGGCCGGATACTGATGCGCCAGTTTTTGTAGCGCCTCGACTACAGGCAGATCCCGCGCCGTATTCGGGCAATAATGCAACAGACTTCGACTGATACCGATAATCCGGCACCCGCGTCGTTCGCTGGCCTGATGTTCCGTCATAACATAATGCACCAGTTCACGCTTCTCAGGCACCGTTAAAGTTTTTTTGAAACAACATCCTTAAGAATTTCATGATCTAAGCTCAGGGATGCGTACATTTGCTTTAACCGGCGATTTTCCTCTTCCAACTCTTTCATCCGTTTGATATCAGAGGACTCCATGCCGCCGTATTTAGATTTCCAGTTGTAATAGCTGGCTTCCGACACACCGTTTTCACGGCACACATCCTTCACATGCCGACCACCTTCAACTTCTTTCAAAACCCGCAGGATCTGAGTTTCAGTGAAACGCGCTTTCTTCATGATGAGCCTCCATTGGTTGTATTTTAACCAGAGAACTCCATTAAGCGGTAAGACTAAATTTAGGGGGGACTACAGTTGGCTCCATGCTTTAATCTGTGCCACAGCCGTTTTGCTCTGCTTAATCAAAATGCCATCACTCAATATTTGGCCTTTTTTCATTTCAAGAATGTCGTTCTGTCGCGCACAGCAGAGATAAGCCAACTCCATGGCAATTTTTACCACGTCCGGGGCTACAGAGTAGAGTGCTTGATACTCGTCATGCGTAATGTATCTATCTCGGCTCACTTTGTAGTGGTCAACTAAAACTGGCCACCGCTTTAGAGTTTTTCCAGTATCGGTTTTCCGATTCGTTTGGGGGTAACCCACCGTTATATTCATGCGGCCTTAGCGAGCTGTAATACCCGACGTTACAGGCACAGGGTGTGATAGCGAGGTGATGGATAGTAGTGCTAAGGTAGATTACTAGCTAGAACGACTCGTTGGTATGACTATGCGTACTTATTTCAGAAATTTCAAAAATGCTTTTTCTCGTCATCACAAGATGACATGCAAACAATTCGCCGGATTTTTTTTAATTAGTGTTTTTGCGTTTTTTATTTTGTTGGCTTTATTTTCAGGGATTCAGCATCTTCTCCTTATGACCCTGCTAATGGATTATGTAACAGTCGCACATGTTGAGTGTTCTAATTATTTTATATTGTTATTATCATTTTTAATTTCATTTCTACCTGTGATGCGTCATGCCATAAAAATTATAAAACGGTGATATCTAAATGAGCATTCATTGAGTGCCTGTGATAATGCTTTATTGAGAAAATCCGCAGGTATATTACGTTTTTCCATTAATGCGAGAGGAATCATTATACAAGATTGGTTTGTAGCATTTGAGCTTGAGAAAAACGTTTCAAGAACAAGTGGTTGGGGGTTTTTTCTACATCAAGTGACAAACCTGCGAAGCAAGTTGCTCAGGAGTATGTCGTAGATGTAGCTAAAAATTTAGGTGTGTCAAAAGAAAACATAATGCTAACTGCATTTAATCGTGTTTAAGAAATAATTAGCTTAAACTTAATGAAGCCACTGTATACGCTGGTGGATTTTTATTGCCGTCACCATGGGGACAGGGCCGGATCACACTTTGTTAAAAAATTGAACTATTCTCTAATAGACTGATCTCAAAGTAGAATAACTTTTTGAGGTCTTGATATGACACTTTTTGACCACCTCTCTCTGGTAGAGGAAACTCGTTCTCCTATTAATCAACAACATCATCTTGTTGATGTCCTATTTCTTGTTCTCGCTGCGGTCGCCAGTGGACAAAATGGGTGGGCTGAAATTCAACAGTTTGGTGAACTACGCCTCGACTGGTTAAGAAAATTTCGATTATTTTCCAATGGCATACCACGGCGTCATACTATTGCCAGAATAATGAAAGCCGTCGATCCCGACAGCTTTCAGTTCTGTATTTTTAGCTGGATTAATGACATTCGCGCCAAATCAAGCAAGCCACTCATTGCGATTGATGGAAAGACGCTGAAAAGTGCCTCTCTGTGGAGTCGTAACGATTTTCACTCTGTTAATGCTTATGACCTGAATAATGGCATTGCGCTTTATCAGGATATGGCCGAGGGAAAAGGAAAAGAAATCAAAACAGTACAGAATCTTGTTTGCATGCTTAACATCAAGGATGCACTGATAACGCTTGATGCGTTACATGCACAAAAAGAAACGCTTGAAAGCATTGTGGCGAGAAAAGGTCATTACCTTGTACAAGTCAAAGGAAATCAGCCGACATTGTTTAATGCAGTGAAAGCGCAATTCCATGAGGCGTTTAACGATAATACCGCGTTAGCACAATATGAAATGCAGGATAAAGGGCATGGCCGAATGGAGCGCCGTATTACTTTTCAAATACCGGCAGAGTTGAGCCCGGAGTTACAGGAGAAATGGCCTTCAATAAAAACACTGGTCGCGGTTGAAAGACACCGTAAAGACAAAAAATCGAATACGCTGGATACGGCATTTTATCTGTCATCTTACGATATTGATGCAGAGTTTATGGCGACATCGGTCCGTCATCACTGGGGCATAGAGAACAGTCTGCACTGGGTATTAGATGTTGTTTATAAAGAAGATGCTTGCCGTATTCACGATGAGAATGGTACAAAAGTCTTGTCATTAGTCAGAAAGATGGCGCTCAATCTGGCAAAGATGGAGAGCACACAAAACCGGAGTATGAAAAGCAAAGTGCAACGTGCACTATTGGATGATGACTATCGGGAGTTAATGATTTTTGCGAATGTTAAATGTCATTAACAAAGTATGCTCCGGCCCTGACCATGGGGAGACCCATCGTAATGGCAGGGAAATATTTCTGCACTTAACGATGCCTGGTTATAAAATCCGCGCTTTCGATGCAGCCCTAACTAACTCGTCCATAACACTGTAGGTGGTAGTCATACCCTGATAAGTTGTCTGCGCCCCTGTATTGATATTGTATTCTCTGGCTTGCAGCAAAGAATTTTTCGAGTAGGTGGCATGAGGTTTCTCGTCCATGTAACTGCATGAAAATAAAGTGAGTGATAGTCTGCACAGTATTGAAGCGCCCCTGAGTGTGTAACGGTTATTCAAGTCAGTTATTTGGGAGGCTGAACTTTGCCAACGCACAAGCAGCTTGAAGTATAAGGGATATAACGTTTTTTATTTGAGATATTGACATGTCTATATTAATTTTTGATAAATTAGTTACATGAAAGTAATTATTTTTAGCCCTCTTTTTGTCGTTTTAATCATCAGATTAATGCTGGTGTTTTTTTTATTTTATAGCCAAAATTAATGTTAATTTTTTTTTTTTTTGAATCGGTGAGGTGTTTCTATCTAATTCTGAGTTGTTTTTTAATCTGGTCTATAAGGAGAGGTTGAGCGGTTGCGTTCACGATAGTGCTTGTTTTTTAAATCTCCTAATTTAGTTAATTCATTTTTTGGTGTTTGTTGTTAAATAACAGGGTGTTGAGGTTTAATATTGGATATTTTAGGCTAATAACGATGATATCGTGCTATTTATGATTTTAGGGCGTACACTGCATATTCATACACCTATTTGGTACAATGTATGGCTACCTTTGATTTTCTCCAGATGTTTAATCGCACAACGGTGAAAGTGAGTTGTCCCGTATGCAAGCATATCACTGAGCAGAAAAGAAATAGATTTCGTGAAAATGTTACGGTCATGTGTCCTAAGTGTGGATTGTATTTTTTGCCGAGGGGAGAGTAGAGGATGTTATTTATCTTCCGTTTTCAAAAAATTATCGAGTAGGCTTAATTGCCTCTAATGGAGGAACATTCCAATTGACTGAAGAAGAGCTTAAAGTGTTTTTATTTACACAGACTTGTGTGATTCTATCTGGCGTACTTGCTGCAAGAGAAGGTCAACCACTTATTATTCAACAACGTTTTAGTAAGATTTATGAAATATTGTCTGTTGAGTATGAGAAATTACAATAATTAAATGGATTTTTTTCGCTATGTTCATCTCTGAATGGTAGTAACTTAAGCTGAATGCTAACCACGCACAAGTGAGTAGAGATCAAGGTATGTTTAATCGTTGTCGGTCTTTTTTAAGCTATGCGCATCCTAGATACTGGTTATTATGGTTTGGTCTAGGAGTACTCTTTCTACTGGTTCAACTGCCTTATCCTGCATTGGTGGTATTTGGAGGATGGTTAGGGCGTCAATCAATGCATTTTTTAAAAAGACGAGTAGCGATTGCCAGGCGTAATTTGATGCTCTGTTTCCCTGACATATCATCTCAGCAGCTTGAGAATAAGCTAATTGATAATTTCTCCTCGCTCGGCATCGCACTGCTGGAGACTGGGATGGCATGGTTTTGGCCCGATTGGCGAATAAAAAAATGGATTGATATTGTTGGTATTACACATTTGCAAGAGGCTGAAAGTAAGCAACGCGGTGTTATTGTGGTTGGCGTACATTTTATGACGCTGGAGTTGCACTTTCGTATTTTAGGCCATTGTAAACCGATGACTGTGATGTATCGTCCTCATAACAATAACGTGTTAGAACTGGTGCAAAAATGGGGGCGCTCGAGATCGGGAAATGTATTGGTTGACCGGAAAAAACTCATTTCCATGGTGCATACTTTGAAGCAAGGCGGCAGTGTTTGGTTTGCACCCGATCAGGATTATGGCGTAAAAGGCAGTGTATTTGTGCCTTTTCTGGGTGTAGAACGTGCAGCTACCAGCAATGGGACGTTTATTATTGCCAAACTGACCCGTTCTGAATTGGTGACGGCTGTCGTGATTCGTAAGGATGATAGGAAAGGGTATCAACTTATTATTTCTCCGATCTTAGAAGAATATCCTTATGAGGACAGTCTGTTAGCTGCTCATTATCTGAATAAAATGATAGAACATGAAATCATGAGGGCCCCTGAGCAGTATCTCTGGTTGCATCGACGTTTTAAAACTCGGCCCCAGGGTGAACCCTCTTTGTATATTTAATTTATTATCTTTGAATTATTTCGTTGTACGTTTTTTTTTGTTTTTTGACCGCGCCTAATGGATTGGCGTTTATCGACTATACTTACTTCCTTGCCTCTCTTTTCTTGACTCCACTTTCTCTCACCGTTTGGGTAATTGACCCGTATTTTTTATTCAGTTCCTGTATCAAGTGTCGGTAATCCTGATCAATAAGGTTTGCCTGGCTTTCTGAACGTTACCTTTAAGGTGGTCAGTGCGTATTTTGCATCTAGACCAAAAGGCGATTATGAAAATATTTTCCCGCCACTTTTCCTTCCCCCGCCAAGATGTTGCGTCGCCCTGGAATGATACTCTTCCCGTCAGAGGGGATCTATTCGGCATGGATCGCTTAGAGCAACATGGCCGCACGTTAGCCAGCGCGCAGCCTGTGACCTTATCGCCACCTGATGTGATCTCGTTACACCAGCGTTTGAATGATAATGCGAAAGTATTACTGGCCTCTTACCGAGCCAGTGCCCAAGAGCTGGATAAAGGGGGCAGTGTCGTACCTGCGGCTGAATGGTTGCTAGATAACTACCATCTGGTCGCCGCGCAAATTCGTGAAATTCGTGAAGATTTGCCGCCTCGTTACTATCGCCAACTACCCAAACTGTCACAAGGCCCCTTTGCCGGTTATCCACGAGTATTTGGGCTGGTGTGGGCCTTTATTGCCCATACTGACAGCCATGTTGACCCCATCGCTTTACGTCGTTTCATTATGGCCTATCAGGATGTTCAGCCTTTGACGATCGGTGAGCTATGGGCTGTGGCTATCACCTTGCGCATTGTGTTGATAGAAAATCTGCGGCGTCTGGCTGACCAGATGACTGTCGGGCGCAAGGCCCGCGCAGATGCTGAGCGGGTTGCCAATGACCTTTTGCAATCCGGTGAGGCTGGTGCCGTTCGAGGCGATGAAATAACAAATAGCTATCTCTCCGCTTATATTCTTTCTTCTGATAACGATGCCCCCCTGTCGGAGACGTTTGCGGCACAGTTGGTCAAGCGACTACGCGATCAGGATCCAAAGACAACGCCTGCATTAGGGTGGCTTGAACAACGGCTAAAACAGCAGGGAAGTTCAACAGAAGAAGTCGTGCAACACGCTCAGCAGCGTCTGGGCATTTCTAATGTCACTGTGCGCAATGTCATTACCAGTATGCGATTAATTTCGGATATCGATTGGGCTGAGTTTTTCGAAAGCGTGAGTCTTGTTGATGCACGTCTGCGGTCGAACAGTGACTTTGCGACCATGGATTTCCCTACTCGAAATTTATACCGCAGCGCGATTGAACAACTCGCGCGTCAGGCACCCAGCTCTGAACTGGATATTACAGAACAAGCGCTTTTACTGGCACAACAGGTGCCCGCTTCTTCACATTCTGACGAGCTTACCGAACGTAAGCGTGAACCGGGTTACTATCTGATTGCGGAGGGAAGGCCACAGCTTGAAGAGGCGATTGGTTTTCAGCCCACGTCTCTACTGCGATTCAATCGCTTTACCCTGAGTGGTGGCATGCGCGGTTATGTTGGTGCTATCGCGTTTTTTACTGTGCTTTTACTGGCGGGTATCGGCATGGTGTTGTCTTCTCCTGCGGTGTCGAATGTCTGGCTCGTGGTGATGGGACTGATCTGTATCATTCCCTGCACTGACGTCGCGACCTCCTGGGTTAATCGCCTGGTCACCTGGCTATTTGGCGCAGCACCGTTGGCTGGGCTGGAGTTGTTGCAAGGTGTGCCCAGCCATTGCCGGACATTAGTCGTGGTGCCAACGCTGTTGTCCAGCGTACAAGATCTACTACAGCAGGTAGAACAGCTTGAGGTTCACTACTTATCCGGTGGGCAGGGTGATATCACCTTTGCATTGTTGACGGATGGTGTAGACGCTGAAACGGAACACCTTGCGGGCGATCAACCCATGTTGACGCAGGCATTACTCGCCATACAACAGCTCAATGTGCGTTATGGGAAAGGACCTGCGGGCGATCGATTTTTATTATTGCATCGTCGCCGGGTCTTTAATCCCTCGGAAAATGTGTGGATGGGTTGGGAGCGTAAACGGGGCAAATTGCATGAGCTTAACCGGTTATTACGCGGCGCGACGGATACCCACTTTATTTCGGTAGACGGTCATCACATTCATGTTCCTGCTGATGTTCGCTATGTGATCACGTTGGATGCGGATACGCGTTTGCCGCGGGATACGGCCTTAAAACTGATTGGTAAAATGGCTCATCCTCTCAACCAACCGCGCTGGGATCGCCACGGGGAACATATTGTGGCGGGATATGCCATCTTACAACCTCGCATTACGCCATCTCTGCCTGCTGGGCATGAAACTTCCTTATATCAGCGGATTTTCTCGGCACCGGGGGGAATTAACCCTTATGAAGCGGCGATCTCTGATGTGTATCAGGATTTGTTTGGCGAAGGGTCCTATACCGGTAAAGGTATCTATGATGTTGATGCGTTTGAACGCGCGCTCAAAGACCGTATTCCTGAAAACAGCCTACTCAGCCACGATCTCTTTGAGGGTATTTATGCCCGTGCGGGGCTGGCTTCTGATGTTGAATTAATCGAAACCTTTCCCTCACGTTATGATGTTATCGTCAAACGACAACATCGCTGGACGCGCGGTGACTGGCAGTTGCTGCCATGGATTCTGGGGCGGATACCGTCGGCGTCAGGTACGACGGTGCATTTACCCGCGGTGGGGCGCTGGAAAATGATTGATAACTTGCGCCGATCGTTGCTCGCTCCAAGCCTTCTATTGATGCTGATTGGATGTGCGGCGCTACCGCCTGATATGGCATGGAAGGGCATCGCTATCGTCCTGCTGGTCTTGGCGTTTCCCTCCTGCCTGCCCGCGTTGTGGGATGTTATCGCACGCGGTTTGCGTGGCATAACCCGACAACAGTCGCTGAGTCAAAGCCAGCCTATCCGGCATTTATTGCGCGATCTTAAGCTAGCTTTCATGCAGGTCGTGCTCTCTTTTGTCTTTCTTGCCGATCATAGCTGGCAGGCGCTTGATGCACTCATTCGCACGTTGATACGGTTAACGATTACCCGCCAGCATTTACTTGAATGGACGACGGCAGCGCAGTCGGGTCGCCGTCCCCGCCTGACGCTGGGGGGCTTTTATCGTCAAATGCTGGGCGGGGTGTTACTCGGTGTGGCGGTGGTGGGAGGCGGGTGGTTAATGAGTCCGCAGAATTGGCCACTTTGGCTATCGCTTGGCATCGTGTGGCTGGTGGCGCCAGTTCTTGCACTGCAAGTAAGTCGGGAGCGCTCAATATCGCGTCAGGAAAACATTAGTGAGGCAGATAAACAGGCGCTGCGATTGACCGCTCGACGTACCTGGCGCTTTTTTGAAACCTTTGTTACTGAAGGTGAAAACAATTTGCCGCCGGATAATTTCCAGGAGCAACCGAAACCGGTTGTGGCTCACCGGACTTCCCCAACCAATATCGGTCTGTATTTACTGTCTACCGTAGCCGCGCGCGATTTTGGTTGGATTGGCCTGACTGAGGTGGTTGAACGGCTCAATGCGACACTGAGCACCATGGATCGATTATCACGTTTTCGCGGTCATTTTTTTAACTGGTATGACACGCGGGATCTACAAACGCTGCAACCGGCTTATGTGTCCTCGGTGGATAGTGGCAATTTGGCAGGGAATTTGATTGTTCTGGCAAATGCCTGTGAACTCTGGCGGGAAGAAAATGTGTTGTCGGATTATCGGGAATCCTTGGCTGACCACCTGCAACTGATCCGTACATCACTGCTGGTTAATCAAGCAACGAAGAATGAATCCGTCCTGCTCCGGTCGTTAGATAAAATCGACAGTTTGCGAAATAGCCATTTGCCATCGGATCGCCTGTTACCGGAAATGATAGTGCAGTTGGAGCAACTACTACAGCGGACGCAAACGCGGTTAACGCCGGCCAATGAAGATGAGGTAGCGGAGTCCATCTTCTGGATTAGTGCAACGACATCGATGTTGACCGCCCATGAGCGTGAGCTGCACGGTTCTACGACAGCATCCGAATCTCTGATGGAAAGCCTGCGTGTAGTGGCCGAACGCGCCCGTAAGATGGCGATAGAGATGGATTTTGCCTTCCTTGTCGATCCCGAACGCAAATTGCTATCAATTGGCTATTTGATGTCTGAAAACCAACTGGATGTGAGCTGTTACGACTTGTTGGCTTCAGAGGCCAGATTAGCCAGTCTGTTTGCCATTGCCAAAGGGGATGTTAGTACGCGTCACTGGTTCCGTCTGGGGCGTTCGGCTGTGCGCACTGCTCACGGGTCGGCACTGATGTCATGGTCGGGATCGATGTTTGAATATTTAATGCCATCGCTGGTCATGCGTGCTCCTGTGGGGAGTTTATTAGAACAAACCACACGGTCGGTTGTGGCACAACAGCAGGTTTATGGTAGAGCGTTATCCGTGCCATGGGGGATTTCCGAATCGGCCTATAATGCACGAGATATAGATTTTACCTATCAGTATTCAAATTTTGGCGTGCCTGGCTTAGGTTTAAAGCGTGGGCTGGCAGACAATCTGGTTGTCGCGCCTTATGCGACTGGCTTGGCAACCATGGTGGACCCGCTTGCTGCCTGCCGAAACTATGCGCGTTTGGCTGATATGGGGGCATCGGGCCGCTATGGTTTCTATGAGGCGCTTGATTTCACGCCGTCTCGTCTGCCGGATAACAAAAAAGTGGCTATCGTTTATAGCTTTATGTCGCACCATCAGGGGATGACGCTGATCGCGATCGCCAATACCCTGCATGACGGGAGTATGCGCAGCCGTTTCCATCGCGAACCAATGATTCAATCCTGTGAGTTACTGTTACAGGAAAGTTTGCCGACGCAGGTGGCACTCGCCGAGCCTCAGGTTGAAGAGGTGAAGGCCAGTGGAAGCGAAAGCCGCAATGAGGCTGCCATGTTGCGGCGATTCTCCGCATCGCCGACGGGGGCACCGATGACTCATCTGCTCTCTAATGGTCGCTATGCGGTGATGCTGACTACGACGGGCTCCGGCTATAGCCACTGGCGTGAATTAGCGATTACCCGCTGGCGTGAAGACACGACTCAGGATAACTGGGGAAGTTTTGTGTTGTTACGTGATATGCGCAGCAACAGAATCTGGTCCGCCGGCGAACAACGTCAGCTAAGTGAGTCAGTGGGCCATGTCCCTGTTTCTCCCGGTATGATCGGTAATGCGCTGAGTGAACCAAGGCATCGTTATGAGGTGATTTTTGGTGAAGATCACGCGTCGTTTATCCGTCATGAACGTTCTCTGACCACTACGCTTGATGTGTTGGTATCGGGGGAGAGCGATGGGGAAGTACGCCGTGTCACATTGACAAACAGTGGACGCCGGCAGCGCGATATCGAACTGACATCCTACGCGGAAATGGTGTTGGCTCCGCCCAGTGCTGATACTGCACATACTGCATTTTCCCGCATGTTCGTACAAACAGACTATCTGGACGCCTTCTCTGCTCTGATTGCGACCCGACGCCCACGGACGCCGGATGAACCCCCCGTCTGGGCCGCGCATTTTGTCGTGCTGGAAGGGGCTATCGGCAGCAAGATGCAGTATGAATCAGACCGGGCGCGTTTTATTGGCAAAGGTAAGTCAGTGATGACAGCCGATGCCATTCTGGGTCATCAGGTCTTGTCAAATACCACCGGTACGGTACTGGATCCTATTTTCTCACTCCGTCAACAGGTAAAAATTCCTGCTGGTAAAACGGTGAGAGTGGCATTTTGGACCGTGGTGGCGGCTTCACGCGAAGCGTTAATCGATGTTATTGATAAGCACCACGATCGCAGCGCCTATGAGCGGGATAAAACGTTTGCCTGGACGCAGGCTCAGGTGCAGTTGCGCCATCTCGGCGTGAAATCTGAGGAAGCGGCAGATTTTCAGCGTCTGGCTGCGCCAATTATTTATGCCGATCCCCGTTTTCGTGCGCCGTCTGAATCGATTGTGAAGGGCGCAGGTAAACAATCCGATCTGTGGCCACTGTCTATTTCTGGTGACCTGCCGATTGTGTTGTTGCGTATTGATGACATTGACGATATAGCGCAGGTACATCAGCTATTAAGGGCCCATGAATACTGGCGAATGAAGTTACTGAATGTCGATCTGGTGATCGTTAACGAACGTTCCTCATCCTATATCCAGGATTTGCAGATAGCGATTGAAACGGCCATTCGTAGCAGTCAGTCAAGAGCCCGCCTTGGCGGTGAATCAACACGAGGAGAGGTCTTTGCGCTACGTGCTGATTTAATGTCAGTAGAAGCAAGAGCGCTATTGCTATCAATCGCCCGTGTCTCGCTGGTTGCGCGTCGTGGGCCGATTTCCCATCAGTTGGCACTCATTCCGCATCCTGATAAAGGCATCAGATCGGTAAGTCTCATCCCACCAAAATCCCAGCCTGATAACACTTCCCGTCCTGAAGGGTTGGCATTCTTTAATGGAATTGGCGGTTTTGATCGGCAAGGCAGGGAATATGTCACGGTGCTGGATGCTGAACACACTACGCCCGCGCCGTGGATTAATGTGATTGCCAATCCAACGTTTGGTTTTCAGGTTTCGGCGCAGGGAAGTGGCTACAGTTGGGCAGAAAATAGCCGTGAAAATCAATTAACGCCCTGGGGCAATGATGCGGTGATTGATCCCGGCGGCGAGGCGCTTTACCTCCGCGATGAGACGAGTGGTGTGCTGTGGACCCCTACGGCATGGCCGATTAATGACGGCGGATGCTATGTTGCCCGTCACGGTTTTGGCTATAGCCGTTTTACCCATGCCGCCAATGATATCGAGTCGATGTTGTTGCAGTATGTCCCTTTGAACGATGCGATAAAGATCTCGCGTTTGCGATTGCGTAATACTTCTATGTATACGCGGCAACTGACGATTACTGCTTATGCAGAATGGGTGCTGGGTACATCACGTAGCGCCAGCGCGCCTTACTTGTTAAGCCATGTGGATTCACAAACGGGCGCGGTGTTGGTACGGAATCCGTGGTCTGGTAGTTTTCCCGGACGGTTTGGCTTTTCCGATCTGGCGGGTAGCCAGCAGTCGCTGACGGCAGACAGAACGGAGTTTCTCGGGCGTAACGGGCATATGCGCGCGCCTTTAGCGTTGGTAAACCAGAGCCCATTGTCGGGGAATACTGCTGCGGGGTTTGACCCATGTTGTTCGTTGCAGACGGCGGTGACGATTGCGCCCGGCGAGGAGGTTGAGGTTGTCTGGTTTATCGGGCAAGCGGCGTCTGTTGAGCTAGTCAGAAAGCTGGTGGAGAAATACCGGCAGATCGATCTGGATGCGGTTTTACATGACGTAGAAGCGCATTGGGAATCGGTAACTGGGGCGATCCGCGTGAAAACACCCGATAGCGCCATGGATATCATGCTTAACGGATGGCTGCTTTATCAAACTCTGTCTTCTCGTATTCAGGCGCGTTGTGGTTTTTATCAGGCTAGCGGCGCATATGGTTTCCGTGATCAGTTACAGGATGGCATGGCCTTAACCTTTTCTCGTCCGGAGGAAACGCGTCAGCATCTATTACGTGCCGCGGGGCGGCAATTTGCTGAGGGTGATGTACAGCACTGGTGGCTACCGCATTCGGGAGCTGGGGTGAGAACACGAATTTCTGACGATCGTGTTTGGCTGGCGTTTGCCACGGCGAACTATATTCAGGTTAGTCAGGATTATGATGTGCTGACTGAACAAATTGGTTTTCTGGAGGGGCCACCTGTCGCTGAAGGGGAGCATGACGCATTTTTCCAGCCAATGCCTTCGGCTGACACGGCGACGCTATTTGAACACTGCGCGCGCGGTCTGGATCAATGTTTACAGTTGACCGGACAAAACGGCTTGCCCCTTATCGGCGGCGGTGACTGGAACGATGGTATGAACCGCGTTGGTGAGAAGGGTAAAGGTGAGAGCGTGTGGCTTGGATGGCTGTTGATTTATACCATCGCACGCTTCGCACCGTTGGCTGAACGATATGATGCCACTCGTGCGGCCCGCTGGCGCGATCATGCCGAATCTGTCAGGGAAGCTATTGAGCGTTCGGCCTGGGATGGTGCCTGGTATCGTCGGGCAACATTTGATGACGGGACATGGCTGGGCAGTCACAGCAATGATGAATGTGCCATTGATTCTATTGCCCAATCATGGGCAGTGCTTTCTGGCGCTGCTGATGCAGAAAGAGCGGCGACGGCCATGGCCTCGCTGGAACAGCATCTGATTCGGCAGGACGAGGGGCTAGCGCTGCTATTTACGCCGCCGTTTGATCGTGCTGAGCACGACCCGGGTTATATCAAAGGTTATCCACCGGGGTTACGTGAAAATGGCGGTCAATACACGCATGCTGCGATGTGGTCGGTATTAGCGTTTGCCAAATTGGGACAGGGGAATAAGGCAAGGGATCTGTTTACTTTACTTAATCCGATTAATCATGGCTCGACACCGCAACAAATCGCCCGCTACCGTGTTGAGCCTTATGTTATCGCCGCAGACGTTTATTCGGTGGCGCCGCATTCGGGACGGGGAGGCTGGACGTGGTATACCGGCTCGGCAGGGTGGATGTATCGAGCGGGTATTGAAGGGATATTAGGGATCCGTCGTGAAGGAAGCGAGTTGATACTGTCACCTTGTATTCCCGATGATTGGCCAGGCTTTGAGGCTCAGGTGGCCGTGGGTGAGAGCCGCTATTGTATCCAGGTCGTGAACGATCGCCATCAGTGCCAGGGGATATCAAAGGTAATACTGGATGGCAGGGATATGCCATTCAATGCAGAGAAGAAACAGGTCGGAATTGTGCTAGAGAAAGGGGAACACCACCTGCAAGTGTTCTTGTAGTATAAGGAACGATGCGCGTGATTAACCGACATCGCTACATGACGCCATTTATATTTAATTCACATGATGAGTTGCGATTTTGGAAGGCAGGGCTGGTGGATGGAATGGCAAATTGATGCGGTGTAAAGCCACTCTTTTACTCGCCGTTAAGAGACGGCGAAGAGTAGCGGAACGGTTGTCGCTAGATTTTTACCTACTTGTTTTTTCGGCATAGGAATTTGTCTTTTATCACGCCATCAAAGAAACGGCCCTTAGAGACGACAGCGTCAGAAATAAACTTTTTATAGATAGATTCAGGCACACTGACATACTGATAGATATCTTTGTTATGAAACGCTATCTCAAGCGTGTGCGTCTTTGGGTCATACCCAATTGAATCAATTCGTGACGATGAAACCTGCTGTCGCTGCAATGCTCATTCCTCCCCAGGGTAAAATAAGATCAAAGTATAAAAGATTTACTGCATGACGCATTGTCGACGATCATGCTTATTTATTGAATATGTATCAAATTTCTAGCGAGTTGGTTAGTAAAATCGTTGGTTTATCGTTTTCATGCTGTGAATTTGTTCAATGGAGGGAAATTCATCTGTTTGGTAAGGAATATGGTGTAAACCTGCGATGATGAATAGAGCGCTATTCTTTTCAGATGTGAGCTGAAACGCAGGTTTGCAATAAGATGGAATAGTTATTCCGGCGCGTATTCAATCCTGTTTCTGCCGTTGGCTTTGGCTTGATAGAGCGCATCGTCCGCTGCCTTTATCAGACATTCATAATCTGGATGGCCGCTATACACGGCGATACCTGCACTGATGGTCATCGTGACGCTTCCACCATTTTGAAGATGAATTGGGTGATCCTGGATTTTCTTTCTTAGTCGCTCGATGATGGTGTAAGCGGCAACCTTAGGCGTCTCAATGAGCACGATCATGAATTCTTCTCCGCCATAACGGAACACATAGTCGCTGTTTCGTGTGCTCTCATACAGAATTTCCGCAATCCTTTTCAGGATGCTATCGCCAGCGGCATGACCATAGGTGTCATTGACGGATTTAAAGTGGTCAATATCAATCATCGCGATGCTGAGCGAGGTGCTTGAGTGCATTGCCAGCGATATTTCATGTCGAAGAATGGTTGGCAGGAAGCGACGGTTTAACAGAAGAGTCAACGTATCCTTACCGCTTTCCAGCTTTTGGACTTCGTCAAATAGCGATCCCAGCAGCATATTTATTTTATAAATCTTGCTTCTGACCGTTTTAAGTAGCGGGGCGTAATCCTGCTGTGTCAGTAGTGCGGTAGTGCTATGGCTGCGAATGTAGTCATCCGTTTCAGTTATGATTGAGGCGATCGTGCGTATTCCCTGAATATTACTGAAACTGGATTTCCCTTTATGGTTAAACCACAGGCCAAACTCCGAATCACTCAGGTCCTGAATGCTGGAAAGCGGCGTACCGGTGGCAACACTAAAAATAAAGGCATTTTCCCAATTTAGCAGCGAGGCATTATGGCGCTCTCTCTCCATACTGGCATTTTCCAGAATAGAAAATAGCCGATAGGACTCTTCATTTTTAGCAGCCAGATCGTGCGATTGCGAATAGGTCTTGCTCATTATCTCTATGGCGATATCCATGGAAATAGAAGCGAAGCGCATGGCATCAAAGCATAGCGCTTTATCCTCTGCCACCTTTGCGATGTCTTCGTAAAGGTGCCATTTTAAACGTCGAGCGCCGCGCTCAACCAGATCGACGGGAATACCAATACGCGCATGAATCTGACCAATTTTCTTTTGATGGTTAATCAGGTCAGCTAGACGGTCTCCGGTATTCGTTAAAATGTCTACAATCCATTTGCTCATAGAACCATGGAGTCGATCGTGGACTTGCTGGCTGGAAAGAAAAAGCGAGGCTTCTTGATCTTTGAGCATGTAGGTGTAGAACTCGTCAGCAAAGTCCGATGCTTTCTGAGCAGCGAGGGTACGCAGTAGATTAAAAGATTTTTGTGAGGTTGTGGCTATCAGTTTTGTCCATTCTGATGTTATGACTTGATTGTAGTCCGACTCACCGTTGTCTCTCTGTTCATTAACGTTCAATTGTTCGTTCAACTTTTAATCTCTTTTGTGAATATGTCGGATGTACTAGGATAGAAACGATCAATTTTTGCCTGAATAATCGATATTGAATGACAGAGAGGGTCAACGTGGCGTTGTTAAAAACAAATAAAATTAATCATTTCATATAGGTACTATTCCTACCGTAGTTGTAAATGATAATGCTGTTTTTTTGATGTTAGAAGCTATTTTGAGATAAATTTATGAAAGTTAATGATCTGGTTACGGTTAAAACCGACGGGAAGACGCGCCGTGAAGGGACGATTCTGGCTGTAGATACGTTTCAGGAAGGGATAATGTATTTAGTTGCATTAAAAGATTACCCAGCTGGCATCTGGTTTTTCAATGAGGTGGATAGCAAAGACGGGACGTTTGTTGAACCAAAGATATTGCCAGAAAAAGAGTAAATGAGATGATGCCAATATGCGAGCATTGTCCGAATGAACAATGCTCGCAGTGACGTTGGTATCCAGTATTAGAACGTTTCCCAGTTACCGTTTTCCGTATTGGCTTGGCGGGGAAGGGCGAGCGATGAACGTCCCTTGGCGGCCAGAGCGTTCGGCCGGGTAGGGGCTGACAAATGGCTGGATAATTTAAATGTCGCAACTGCACGGGTAAGTAACGCTGCTTGCTCTTCCAGCGATGCCGCCGCAGCGCTGGCTTCCTGAACGAGCGATGCATTCTGCTGTGTCACGCTGTCCATTTCAGATATCGCCTGACCGACCTGAGTAATCCCTCGACTTTGTTCGTCAGAAGCAGATGCAATCTCACCCATGATGTCGGTGACGTTAGTGACGGCATCGACGATCTCTTTCATGGTTTGACCCGCGTTATCAACCAGAACAGAACCACTGCTGACCAGATTTACCGATTCAGAAATCAGCGTTTCTATCTCTTTTGCGGCTTGTGCACTGCGCTGTGCGAGGCTGCGAACTTCACTTGCTACGACGGCGAAACCGCGACCTTGCTCTCCCGCTCTAGCTGCTTCAACCGCCGCATTGAGTGCGAGAATATTCGTTTGGAAAGCAATGCTGTTAATAACGCTGGTAATCTCAGATATTTTCTTTGAGCTACCTGAAATACTGTTCATCGTGTTCACAACGTTTGCAACGATTTCACCGCCTTGCTTGGCCTTTCCTGAGGCATTTGCCGCGAGCTGGCTGGCATGGTGCGCATTTTCTGAGTTTTGCTTCACCGTTGCAGTTAATTGCTCCATGCTTGCCGCGGTTTGTTCAAGCGCTGCGGCCTGCTGTTCGGTTCGCGAGGAAAGGTCGGTGTTACCGGATGAAATCTCCGTCGAACCTTGGTAAATAGAGTCTGCGCTTTCCCGTACGGTAGTGACGGTAGTGACCAGAGAAGACTGCATTTGTTGAACGTTGCTGGCTAGTGTGCCAATTTCATTCTTGCCATAACGGTCCGACATTTGAGTCAAATCACCCTGCGCAATGCGCTGAATTCTCATGACCAATTGGTTTATTGGTTTGATGAGGATCCCGCGCAGCAGGAAGAACGTCAGAAGCGTTAAAATGGTGGCCAGTGCAAAGCTGCCGCCCATTAACGAATATCCAAGCAGTGCATTTTTATGCGCGGTTTCGTTTAAATCTTTCGCTCTTTGTGTGCGGTAAGCGACAGCCTCTAGCAAAAATTTGTTATAGGCCAAATCTAAAACCCGAGTTTCTTCGGATTCGAGAGTGATAACCTCTTCAAACAAGCCTTGTTTTGCTGCGGTGAGCATCAGCATAAGACCTTGGTTGACGTACGCGTCATAGGACTTACGCAGATCGCCGTCCAACGCCATATCTTGAGGTGTTTTAACTGGGCGCTGTTCATAAACAGTGAAGGCTTTTTTTGATTGTTCCAGACGCTGCTCAGCCTGTTTCAGGTTGTCGTTGAAGACCTGCGAATCACCAATACGGGCAGCTGCTGCGGCCTGAATTAGCAGCAGACGTGCGGTGCGAAGGTGGTTGGAACTGTTTGAGATCCCCATTCGGGTATCGATTTCTTGTGTGACGTCGTCTAATGACTGATTGCTGCTTTGTAGAAAATAGCTGGATGTGCCGATAGATGCTGCAAATAACAGCATGATACCACCCAGAATAATGATGAATAAGGGAACTAGCCGTAAATTGCTCAGCATGCCGGCCTCGGCGTGCTGCTCAGACCTTGACGTTATTTTCATATCCATTCGCTCATTCTCAGGAATTTATGATTTACCATGCCACCCGCTGCGGCATTGGCGTTTAGGTTTTAGTGTCTACATTAATGACAATTCATTATCTAAACAACCAATCTAAAAGATAATCGGCACATATTGAGAAACCTTAATCAAATTCGATGCGATCCCGATCACGTTTTTAACTCTTTAAAAAGAAAAGAGAAATACGTGATGCGAAATCATACAGATTGATAATAAAAAATAAAGAGAGTCTGCCTCCTAACTTTATTTGTCTGAGGTTCAACGCTATTATGGCGAGTCTATCTTCGGAGGAATTTTTCTTGGAAAAGCGCACGCATTTTTTTTCTGATAAAAAAGTTGTTTTTTTTATCGCCACATTATGCTGTTTGCTCTGGGGAAGTGCTTATCCGGCAATTAAAAATGGCTATGAGCTGTTTCACATTGCAGATAATGATATTCCTGGAAAACTCGTTTTTGCAGGCTACCGGTTCGCGTTTGCTGGGCTGTTGCTTTTGGTACTTGCTGTGTTAAGCGGGCGGTCTATCGGGCGCTTTCAGCGTGGGCAGTTAGTTCAGTTAACCACACTGGGAATATTTCAGACATCGTTGCAATATGTTTTTTTCTATATCGGTCTGGCCTATACCACTGGCGTTAAAGGTTCGATCATGAATGCAACCAGTACTTTTTTCAGCGTACTGCTTGCTCATTATTTATACCAAAATGATAAATTAAATATCAACAAGCTAGCTGGTTGTATATTAGGTTTCGCTGGTGTGATGGTTGTTAATATCAACAGTAACGGAATGAACGTTGGTTTTACGTTGTTAGGTGATGGGTTCGTTGTTATTGCCGCCTTTATTTTGTCTGCCTCTACTATATATGGTAAGCGGATATCACAAACGATGGATCCAACCGTGATGACCGGTTATCAACTGGCTATTGGCGGGATTATTTTAACCATATCAGGATACTGTACCGGCGGGACACTCATCATACCTGATTGGAAAGCGGTACTGATGCTAGGCTACCTTATTTTGCTTTCTTCAGTTGCTTTTTCATTATGGAGCCAATTGCTGAAATATAATCGGGTCGGTATGGTCGCGCCATTTAATTTCCTTATCCCCGTCTCTGGTACACTGTTGTCAGCACTGTTTCTTAATGAAAGCATTCTGGAGTGGAAATATTTGTTTGCACTTGTCCTGGTATGTTCAGGTATTTGGCTGGTTAACCGAATTGTGAAAAGCGATCGGAAAACGCCTCTGTGATCCAACTCATCTATCGTCCTGAAGGCACTGTTTGTAGCGTGATGTTTGAGCTTGTTGAAGCCGCGAACCACTTCATGCTGCAGTGCCTGCACTCAATACCAGAAAATCACTAATTTATTTAATATCAATGAACTAACTCTTTACCTACCTTTTGCTATTAGTTCGATCGTTTTGTTGCCATGGGTTTGTGTTCTGATAGGGATAGATAAATGTTGCTTCATAACATGCGGTTAAGAGTTTTTTGGGTAAAAAGTGTAAGTTTTTCGTGAAAGGTATAAACTTACATAACGGAGTGTGTTCTGGGCGCAAGAGATTTTTTGTATATCTATCATTTATATAGCAAGCAAATTGTTTCTTTTTTATTATTTTCAATGCTCTTTTTTGTAACGTTTAGTGCACGATTTTGGCGGAAAAATAGGCATAAAAGTGATCTGACCAGACAGGGTTTAGCTCATAATGCTTTCATTTATGTGATCTGTATCACATAATGGCCAAAATTATTCTTCAGTCGCGTTGTGTGTGCTATGGATTAGGCGGTACAGTTGCGCTGTTTTAGGATTAATCCTATGCTTTGGTTGGAGCAAGTCTTCAGGGTGGAACGAAAAAGCAACGGATGAACGGATTCGCAGCGTGATGCGTAAAGTTGGCAAGTAACGATTGCCCGAATAAGAAATGATAAAGTAGTAACTCGCAGTATCTGGCACCGATAGTTTTTTATGCCATCAATGGAGAGTGATTTTCGAACTGGGCGATATGGTCTATCACCTAACTTATGTTTTAAACATAGCCTGTCGGGATGGGAAATATGGGTACCTCTGAATTACTCAAACACATTTATGACATTAATCTGTCTTATTTGTTACTGGCGCAACGCTTAATTAATGATGAAAAAGCTTCTGCAATGTTTCGTCTTGGAATCAATGACGAGATGGCAGATATCTTGATGCAACTGACTTTACCGCAGATGGTGAAATTGGCAGAAACTAACCAGCTGATATGCCATTTTTGCTTCAACGATCACAATACAATCAAAGTCTTGACTCAGGAATCGCGTGTGGATGATTTACAGCAAATTCATACGGGGATTCTGTTGTCGAGTAACTTATTACAACAGTTAACTTCGAAAGAAGAAAACCTGCCTAAGAAAAGGGCATAAGTAATGGCGGAGAAAAGTATTGTTCAGGAGGCGAAAGACATCCAATTGGCGATGGAGCTCATTTCGCTCGGTGCTCGTTTACAGATGCTGGAAAGTGAAACTCAGTTAAGTCGCGGACGTTTGATTAAACTGTACAAAGAACTTAGAGGAAGTCCGCCGCCAAAGGGAATGCTACCTTTTTCAACGGATTGGTTTATGACCTGGGAACAGAATATTCATTCATCAATGTTCTACAACGCGTACAGCTTTTTAATCAAGAATGGGCAGTGCAGCGGTGTTGAAGCGGTTATTAAATCTTATCGACTTTACTTGGAACAGTGTGCGCGGCAGAGCGATTCTCCACTGTTGGCATTGACGCGTGCTTGGACATTAGTCCGGTTTGTTGACAGCGGTATGCTGCAACTATCGTCATGCAATTGCTGTAAAGGGATGTTCATTACTCACGCTCATCAACCTAAAAACAGTTTTGTTTGTAGTTTGTGCCAACCCCCTTCCAGAGCGGTAAAAAGGCGTAAACTTTCGCAAAATCTTGCCGATATAATACCTCAACTGCTGGATGAACAGGTAAAACACGCAGTCTGAGCCTGTAGCGATTTGTGAATCTATCACTGTTGGTTGTGAAAGCGGTGATAGATTTCTTCCTCTAGAACGTCCTGGCTACGGCTCCGCAGTTTTACCTCTCTTTCCGCCCACCTTTTTTATTATAAGGATTTCTTGTGCTGGTTATATTGGGTTATATCGTAATTGTGGCCTCGATACTCGGCGGTTATCTCATGGTCGGTGGGGCCTTGGGTGCGCTTTACCAACCTTCGGAGCTGCTGATTATCGGTGGTGCGGCGGTAGGTGCTTTCATCGTTGGTAACAATGGAAAGGCGATAAAAGCCACACTACGTGCGCTACCTCTCTTGGTCAAAAGTTCCAAGTACAACAAAGCATTGTATATGGATCTCATGGCCTTGCTCTTTCGAGTGATGGCCAAATCCCGCCAGCAAGGCATGCTTTCCCTGGAATTTGATATTGATAATCCTCGGGAAAGTGAAATCTTCTCGAGCTATCCGAATATTCTTTCTGACAATACCGTTGTCGAATTTATTACCGATTATTTGCGTTTGATGGTTAGCGGTAACATGAATGCGTTTGAGATTGAAACGCTGATGGATGAAGAGATCGAGACAATTGAACATGAAAGCGAAGTACCCGCATCCAGCTTGACGATGATGGGTGACGGTCTTCCTGCATTTGGTATCGTCGCGGCTGTTATGGGGGTTGTTCACTCACTGGCCTATGTTGACCGGCCTGCTGCTGAGTTGGGTATGATGATCGCTCACGCCATGGTGGGTACCTTCCTGGGGATTCTACTTGCTTACGGCTTTGTCTCCCCATTAGCCGCCTTACTGCGTCAGAAAAATGCAGAAAAAATCAAAGTACTGCAGTGCATTAAAATCACATTATTGTCGAGCCTTAATGGCTACGCTCCACAAATTGCCGTTGAATTCGGTCGTAAAACGCTGTACTCAACGGAGCGTCCTTCCTTTACCGAATTGGAAGAACACATTCGTCGTGTGAAATCGCCGACTCAGCAAGCGTCGGACAGTAACGCATGAAACATCAGCATCCCATTATTCGCAAAAAGCGTAAGTCTGGACATGGGGGCCACCATGGTGGCTCCTGGAAGATTGCCTACGCTGACTTTATGACAGCAATGATGGCATTGTTTCTTGTAATGTGGCTTATCGCAATTTCTACGCCAATGCAGTTGGCCCAAATCGCAGAGTATTTTCGTACCCCGCTAAAAGTTGCATTAACTTCTGGCTCTAAATCAAGCGACAGTTCCAGCCCGATTCCGGGGGGGGGGAATGATCCCACCCAGCAAGATGGTGAAGTGAAAAAGGCCATCAAGACAGACAACGTAGAAAAGAAGCTGGATCAGGTTCGACTCAATAGATTGCGTGAACGCCTTGATCAGTTAATTGAAGCCGATCCTCGCTTACGCGCACTCCGCCCACATCTGTTAATTGAAATGATTGAGGAAGGGTTACGTATCCAAATCATTGATAGTCAAAATCGCCCCATGTTTAAAACCGGGAGCGCGCAGGTTGAGCCCTATATGCGAGATATCCTGCGTGCGATAGCGCCTATCATGAACGATTTCCCCAATAAGCTGAGTATCTCCGGCCATACCGATGATGTTCAGTATACGACAGGGGAGCGTGGTTATAGTAACTGGGAATTGTCCGCTGATCGTGCGAATGCATCACGTCGAGAGCTTATTTTTGGGGGCTTGTCTGATGGAAAAGTTTTGCGCGTTGTGGGCATGGCTGCGACAATGAGCCTCAAACAGGCGGCAGGTGGAAGTGATGCGATTAACCGACGTATCAGTTTACTGGTATTGAGCAGACAAGCTCAAAAGGATATTGAAGAAGAAAATGCAGAAAGCTCTGCTGTAAATATAGACAAGGTGGAAAATTTACAAAATATGGAGTTGGATAAGCCTAAACCTACCACTCCGGCTGCCGAAAATAGTGATAACAACAATACGAGTGGAAGTGGTGGGGCATCGCCACAACCAACTAATGGAGTTCCTGCTCCAGAGCGTCAACAGCCAACCACCGCGTTGCCTGCTGCGCCCGATAGCCAGGCGACGCCTTCTCAATAAGCCGCGATTCACAGCAGAGGTGACCACGTGAGCATGGACATGAGTGCTTTCTATCAAACGTTCTTTGATGAAGCAGATGAATTACTGGCAGATATGGAACAACACTTATTGTTGTTGGATCCGTCAGAACCCGACACCGAGCAATTGAATGCGATTTTCCGTGCAGCGCACTCCATAAAAGGAGGTGCTGGCACATTCGGTTTTAAAGCATTGCAGGAAACTACGCACCTGTTAGAAAACTTACTCGATGGGGCAAGACGTGGCGAAATGCGTCTTAGCACTGATATCATCAACCTGTTTCTGGAAACAAAAGACATTATGCAGGATCAGTTGGACGCTTATAAAACCGCACAGGAACCCAATGCTGAAAGCTTTGAGTATATCTGTCAGGCCTTGCGCCAGCTTGCTCTGGAGTCTAAAGCCGATGGTGATGCAGCCCAATCTGATGCGTCGGCTGCAACACAGCACTCTGCTACTAGCCCAGCATCTAATGGTAAAGGTGAAATGCGTATCGCATTAACCGGCCTGAAGTCTCAGGAAATACCTCAGATGCTGGAAGAGCTTGGTAATCTGGGGACGGTTAAAGATCCGCACCAGACTGACACTAGCGTAGAAGTGACATTAGTCACGTCTGAAAGCGAAGACGATATTAGTGCGGTACTGTGTTTTGTTCTTGAGCCTGAGCAAATCAGCTTCAAGTCTGCCGTAGCCAGCCAATCTGCCGTCGCTGAAGTCGTAGAAACATTGACTGTTGTTGAAGCACCCGTCGTTGCCGCTGCTCCAGTTGCGCCGTCTGCACCAGTTGCTGCAAAACCGCAAGCTGCACCGGAAAATGGAAAAAATAAAGCAAAAACCGGTGATACCAGTATTCGTGTAGCGGTTGAGAAGGTTGACCAACTTATCAACCTCGTCGGTGAATTAGTGATTACGCAATCTATGCTGGCACAACGCTCAAGCGAACTCGATCCTGTGGCGCACGGCGACCTGCTCAATAGTATGGGGCAGTTGGAACGCAATGCCCGCGATCTGCAAGAATCGGTTATGTCCATCCGTATGATGCCGATGGAATATGTATTTAGTCGTTTCCCTCGATTGGTTCGTGACTTGGCTGCGAAATTGGATAAGCAGGTCGAACTAACGCTGATGGGGAGCTCGACTGAGCTGGATAAGAGTTTGATCGAGCGTATTATCGATCCTCTGACACACTTAGTGCGTAACAGCCTCGACCACGGTATCGAATCTCCAGATAAACGCGTTGCTGCAGGTAAAGCTGCTGTAGGTAACTTGACGCTTTCTGCGGAACATCAGGGTGGTAACATCTGTATTGAAGTTATCGACGATGGCGCCGGGCTCAACCGCGAGAGAATTCTGGCTAAAGCCTTGTCTCAAGGGCTAGCAGTAAGTGACTCGATGTCTGATGAAGAAGTGGGCATGCTGATCTTTGCTCCAGGCTTCTCAACCGCTGAGAAAGTCACGGACGTCTCTGGCCGTGGCGTCGGCATGGATGTGGTGAAGCGGAATATCCAGGAAATGGGTGGTCATGTTGAAATTCACTTCCAGGCTGGAAAAGGCACGACGATCAGAATCCTGTTGCCATTAACACTCGCTATCCTCGATGGCATGTCCGTTAAAGTTAACAAAGAAGTCTTTATTCTACCGCTCAACGCCGTGATGGAATCCTTGCAGCCGCAGTCGGAAGACCTGTACCCGTTAGCTGGCGGAGAGCGAGTATTGCAGGTTCGTGGTGAATATTTACCTCTCGTTGAACTGTTCCATATCTTTGATGTGGATGGCGCTAAGACGGATGCTACTCAAGGTATTGTCGTTATCCTGCAAAGTGCGGGTCGACGTTATGCCTTGTTGGTCGATCAGTTGATTGGCCAACATCAGGTCGTCGTTAAAAACCTGGAAAGTAATTATCGCAAGGTACCAGGCGTTTCAGCCGCTACCATCCTTGGTGATGGCAGCGTTGCGCTGATTGTGGATGTTTCAGCGTTACAAGCGCTTAATCGTGAAAAGCGTGCGGTTGAAACTGCTGCTTAATAAAACAGATTGTTAATAAAGGGTGGAAAACATGACTGGACTTGCAAGCGTCACGAAATTAACTGGCGAAACAGTAGGACAGGAATTCCTGATTTTTACGCTGGGTGACGAAGAGTACGGCGTTGATATTTTAAAAGTACAAGAAATTCGCGGTTATGACCAGGTAACGCGTATTGCCAACACACCTTCCTTCATTAAAGGTGTAACCAACCTACGCGGTGTCATTGTACCGATCGTTGACTTGCGCATTAAATTTGCCAAGCAGGATGTTGAATACGATGACAACACGGTTGTTATTGTTCTGAACCTTGGCCAGCGTGTTGTCGGGATTGTCGTAGATGGCGTGTCTGATGTGTTGTCATTGACTACAGACCAAATTCGTCCTGCACCGGAATTTGCTGTAACGCTGTCAACAGAGTACCTGACTGGTTTAGGCTCTTTGGGCGAGAGAATGCTGATTTTGGTTGATATCGAAAAACTGTTGAGCAGCGAAGAAATGGCGCTGGTTGATAGCGTATTGAAAGTCTAATCCATTGGCCTTCAGGGGCTACGAAAGTAGCCCCGAAAACCTTCCTTAGCTGTATCCTTGTCAGTTCAGAAATTCGTAAAGATATCCAGAATAGTGCCGATATCATCGGTGGTTGGTCTACTCAAAAGGCGTTATATGTTTAACCGTATAAAAGTTGTCACAGGTTTGATGCTTGTACTGGTGTTGTTTGGAGCTCTTCAGCTTATTTCTGGTGGTTTATTCTTTAGTGCATTAAAAAATGATAAGGATATCTTCAGCTCAACGCAGGTGATTAACCAGAAGCGTTCCGAACTGGATTCTGCGTGGTCATATTTATTACAGACCCGTAATACACTTAACCGTGCAGGTACGCGTTTTGCTCTTGATGCAAACGGTACGGGAGCCGGTGCGGGCGGGAAAGAGCTTTTGGGTTCGGCTCAAAAACAACTGTCTGTTGCAAACGATTTTTTCTCCCGTTATGAGAAAGTGCCGCAGGATGCGCGTCAGGATGAGAGCGTCGCTCGGGGAGTAAAAGAGAATTATGTGGCTCTGAATGCTGCATTAACTGAGTTAATTCAGTTTCTGAATGCAGGGGAATTTAAAAAATTTATTGAGCAACCGACACAGCGTTTTCAGGATAACTTTGAAAAAGCGTATTACGCTTATAAAGCTGAAAGCGATAAACTTTATCAGGCTGGCATAGCTAAAAATGATGAAGCTTACGACTCCGCGCTTTGGATACTCGGTTTCATCATCGTGCTGGTTTTTGCGTTAGCGCTGATTTCTTGGATTGGTATTCAACAGCTATTAATAAGGCCGCTAAATAATATTGTTGAACACATTCGTCATATTGCGAAAGGCGATCTGACAAAAACGACTCATTTTCACAGTAGCAATGAAATGGGAATTCTGGCTGACAGTATTCGCCATATGCAAAGTGAGTTTGTTTCAACAGTTAGTGCAGTTCGACAAGGTGCTGATGCCATTTATACGGGTGCTACAGAAATTAGCGCGGGTAATAACGATCTTTCGTCGCGTACTGAGCAACAGGCTGCTTCATTAGAAGAAACGGCAGCAAGCATGGAACAGTTGACCGCAACAGTTAAACAGAATGCGGAAAATGCTCGTCAGGCCAGCCAGTTGGCACTGAGTGCCTCAGAGACGGCGCAGAAGGGTGGCAAGGTTGTCGATAATGTCGTCAAAACCATGCACAATATTGCTGGAAGTTCGCAAAAAATTGCCGATATTACTAGTGTGATTGATGGCATTGCTTTTCAGACCAACATTCTTGCGCTGAATGCAGCGGTTGAAGCCGCCAGAGCAGGGGAACAAGGTCGTGGGTTTGCGGTTGTTGCAGGTGAAGTTCGTAATTTGGCACAGCGTAGTGCTCAGGCTGCGAAAGAAATTAAAAGTTTGATTGAAGATTCTGTCAGCCGAGTTGATGAAGGTTCTGTACTGGTTGAAAGTGCGGGCGAGACGATGGGAGAAATCGTCAGTGCTGTCACTCGTGTAACGGATATTATGGGTGAAATCGCCTCCGCTTCTGATGAGCAAAGCAAAGGTATCGATCAGGTTGGTCAGGCTGTTACTGAGATGGATCGCGTGACGCAGCAAAACGCTTCCTTGGTTGAAGAGTCTGCGACCGCAGCGGTTGCTTTGGAAGAACAAGTGAAAGTACTGAATCAGGCGGTTGCTGTATTCCGTCTGTCTGAAGATACCGGTTCGTTTAGAAGGACGACACGGGCGACAGCGGGTCAAAAACCTGCATTGTTGGCTTCATCAGCGAATGGTGGTAAGAAAGCGAAAGAAGGTTCACCAAATGATAATTGGGAAACGTTCTGATCAGAATCGTCGTATAGGCTATAAATAACCCAAGCTGTAGGGATATTGTTACTGAGCTAATCCCCAGCCGCTTACATGTAGGTAGCTGGGTGATTGTTTACTCGCCATAATTTAAAAAATGAACATGCGAGTAATCGATCAGTGCACACTTGGGGGTTGTAAGTGATACAGCACTTGGTGCTTTGAAGCAGGGTAATTCATGATATTGTTCAATCTGTAACTTATGTTATGGATATGATGGGGTGAGGTTGGCTTTGGTATTAAAGCCAAAGAATAAAGCAGGTAGCGCAGCTGTGATGAGAGGGACAACGCCACCCGACAGCATGTGGCTTTGGTAGAACGAACATGCTGACCGGTTCAGTTTGCAGAACTTGCAGTGTGTATTACCAATACAGTGTCAGTTTTAATCGTAATGCGATGAGTAATTGACGAATGACAATAAAAACCTGCGTTAGCTGTAAAGGAAAGTTCAGATTGAAAAAAACCATAGCAAAAAACACTATTCGAGCGATTTGATATGAAAAGTACACCGTCGCAAAATCGCCCTGAATCTGCTTCTATCCTGACGCAGATGGTTGACAGGTTGCCGTTGTCGGATACCCATTTCCGTCGAATCAGTCAATTAATATACCAGCGTGCCGGCATTGTTCTTGCCGATCACAAACGTGAAATGGTTTATAACCGTTTAGTTAGACGTCTCCGTTTGCTCGGAATCAATGATTTCGGCCAATATTTAGCATTACTGGAATCAGATCTTAACAGCGCCGAGTGGCAAGCCTTTGTTAATGCATTAACCACTAACCTGACGGCATTTTTCCGCGAAGCCCACCATTTTCCTATATTGGCCGAGCATGTCAGAAAACGTCCAAATGGCTACACCATCTGGAGTACGGCGGCTTCTACAGGGGAAGAACCTTATTCGTTGGCAATGACACTTGCTGAGGTTTTAGGTAATAAGGCGAGTGGGTGTCAGGTATGGGCCAGTGATATTGATACTCAGGTGTTAGAAAAAGCAACGGCTGGCATCTATCGGCAAGAAGAATTGCGCTCTCTTTCTCCACAACAACTACAGCGGTTTTTTTTGCGCGGCACTGGACCACATAGTGGTTTAGTTCGTGTACGTCCTGAACTTGCATCAATGGTGCATTTCCAACAACTAAATCTGCTTGCACCCGATTGGTCCGTTCCTGCACCATTCGATGCTATTTTTTGTCGTAATATAATGATTTACTTCGATAAAGAAACTCAAGAGCGTATTCTTCGTCGATTCGTCCCGATGCTTAAACCGGGCGGATTGTTATTTGCTGGGCATTCAGAGAATTTCAGCCAGATTAGTCGTGAATTCTATTTGCGTGGGCAAACTGTATATGGGCTGGCTAAGGAAAGATAATGAGCAAGATAAGAGTATTATGTGTTGATGATTCTGCCCTAATGCGCCAGATCATGACTGAAATAATCAATAGCCATCCTGATATGGAAGTTGTTGCAACTGCGCCAGATCCATTAGTTGCTCGTGATTTGATTAAAAAATTCAATCCCCAGGTATTAACGCTGGATGTTGAAATGCCTCGCATGGATGGGCTGGATTTTCTTGAAAAACTTATGCGCTTGCGCCCGATGCCTGTTGTCATGGTGTCGTCCCTGACAGGAAAAGGCTCAGAGATTACGCTTCGCGCGCTGGAGCTTGGTGCGATTGATTTTGTCACCAAACCGCAGTTAGGTATCCGTGAGGGAATGCTGGCATACAGCGAACTGATTGCGGAAAAAATTCGCATGGCAGCGAAGGCGCGACTTCCGCAACGTAGTGCAGCGGCAGAACCGACAAGAATTATTCAGCATATGCCGTTGCTCAGTAGTGAGAAATTGATCGCGATTGGTGCATCGACAGGGGGAACGGAAGCGATACGACATGTATTACAGCCCCTGCCGCCGACAAGTCCTGCATTACTGATCACACAGCATATGCCACCGGGCTTTACGAAGTCTTTTGCCGAGCGTTTGAACAAGCTATGTCAGATTACGGTGAAAGAAGCAGAGGATGGTGAACGTGTTCTTCCTGGTCATGCCTACATTGCTCCAGGAGCACGCCATCTTGAACTGGCGCGTAGTGGGGCAAACTATCAAGTACGTTTAAATGATGGGCCCCCCGTCAATCGGCATCGTCCATCAGTTGATGTGTTATTCCGTTCGGTTGCGCAATACGCCGGGCGAAATGCTGTAGGGGTAATCCTTACTGGAATGGGGAATGATGGGGCGGCCGGCATGTTGGAACTCCATCAGGCTGGTGCTTATACTCTGGCCCAGAATGAAGCAAGTTGTGTGGTTTTCGGGATGCCACGCGAAGCGATTGCGATGGGTGGCGTCGATGAAGTGGTGGATTTGCACCAGGTGAGCCAGCGTATGTTGGCACAAATCTCTGCCGGACAGGCATTACGTATATAAGCAGCTCTCGGTGAGCAATAAATATTTTAGGAGTAGGTATGGCCGATAAAGAACTCAGATTTTTGGTAGTGGATGATTTTTCGACAATGCGCCGAATTGTCCGTAACCTGCTGAAGGAACTGGGCTTTAATAACGTAGAAGAGGCAGAAGATGGTGCAGATGCACTGAACAAGCTTCGTTCCAGTGCTTTTGATTTCGTCATTTCTGACTGGAATATGCCCAACATGGATGGACTGGAGCTATTACAGACTATTCGTGCTGACGGCGCGCTTTCCAGCCTTCCCGTGCTGATGGTAACGGCAGAAGCGAAGAAAGAGAACATTATCGCTGCGGCACAAGCAGGTGCTAGCGGCTATGTAGTTAAACCATTTACTGCAGCTACCCTTGAAGAAAAACTGAGTAAGATTTTCGAAAAATTGGGTATGTAAGGGGATCTTATGACGCCACATATGCCGTCCGTGAACGACACAGCTTCAGCAACCGAGATCATTTCGCGTATCGGCCAATTGACTCGTATGCTGCGTGACAGCTTGAAAGAGCTGGGTCTGGATAATGCGATAGCAGAAGCAGCAGAGGCTATTCCTGATGCCCGCGATCGTCTTGACTATGTTGTCCAGATGACTGCGCAAGCGGCAGAGCGTGCTCTTAACTGCGTAGAAGCTGCACAGCCACGTCAAAACCAACTAGAAGCTGATGCCAAATCTCTGAAAACTCGTTGGGATGAATGGTTTGAAAATCCAATCGAGCTGGCTGATGCGCGCGAATTAGTGACGGATACGCGTAGCTATCTTGAAGATGTACCACAGCATACCTCGTTTACCAACGCCCAACTGTTGGAAATTATGATGGCGCAGGATTTCCAGGACCTTACTGGTCAGGTAATCAAGCGTATGATGGATGTTGTCCAGGAGATTGAAAAACAACTGCTGATGGTATTGCTGGAAAATATCCCAGAAAAACCAGACGCGCCTAAGCGTGCAAATGATGGTCTGCTGAACGGACCTCAGTTGGATAAAGGTGCAGCAGGTATCGTCGCCAATCAGGATCAGGTTGATGACCTTCTGGATAGCCTTGGGTTCTAATGAATCTTGCTTCAAAAAAGGGAACTATTCCCTTTTTTGAAAGAATTATGAACACCATCGCCCGATTATTTATGGCCAGTATTTATGGCCATAAATAGCTAAACTCGATTTTTCCCGCCTGTGTATCCTTACTATTCGTTAAAGAAGCGTCGGTTTTTCTCTTTGTTCCAGCCATAAAACTTTCTCGTATTTGTCATGCTAGGCAGCAAATTCCTATCCTGAAAGTCGTAACAGGAACACATCGTGGCTGAAGATAGCGATCTAGAAAAAACAGAAGCCCCCACTCCCCAAAAAGAGGAAAAGGCACGAGAAGAAGGGCAAATCCCGCGATCTCGAGAGCTGACTTCTGTTCTGATGATGGTCGCAGGATTGGCTATTTTATGGATAGGGGGGGATGTCATGGCTGGCCGATTAGCTAGAATTGTCTCACAGTCGTTAAATTTTGATTACGCAACGATTGGCGATGATACCCAAATGCTACGCCACGTTGGTTCATTATTGCGACAGGCAGCATCTGCGTTGGTACCGATTATGCTCGGGGCCGTATTGGTTGCACTGTCTGCGCCGATGCTGCTGGGTGGGGTATTATTTAGTACTAAGTCATTAAAAGTTGACTTCAAAAAATTAGATCCTATTTCTGGGCTGAAACGGTTATTTTCTTCCCAATCATTGGCTGAGCTTTTCAAAGCGATATTGAAATCAGTCATGGTCGGGATCATTAGTACCTTGTTCTTGATTCATAACTGGCCAAAAATATTGCATCTTGTATCCGAAGCGCCGATTGCGGCGTTAGGTGATGCGCTGGAATTAACCGTAATGTGTGGTTTCCTCATCATTATGGGCCTTATTCCCATGGTCGCTTTTGATGTGTTTTGGCAAGTGTGGAGTCACATCAAAAAATTACGGATGACGAAACAGGAAATTCGTGATGAGCATAAACAGAGTGAAGGCGATCCTCATGTTAAAGGCCGTATTCGTCAGCAACAAAGGGCAATGGCCCAACGTAGGATGATGGCTGATGTGCCTAAAGCTGATGTTATAGTCACTAACCCGACGCATTATGCGGTAGCATTACGTTATGATGAGAAAAAAATGAATGCGCCGAAGGTGTTGGCTAAAGGGGCTGGCGAGGTCGCTTTACGTATTCGTGAATTGGGGACAGAACACCGTGTTCCTATTTTAGAAGCACCACCGTTGGCGCGAGCACTATTTCGTCATTCAGAGGTCGGACAGCACATCCCGGCCGCGCTGTATGCTGCCGTTGCAGAAGTCTTAGCCTGGGTTTATCAACTGAAACGCTGGAAGCGAGAAGGTGGATTAATTCCTAGAAAACCGAAACATCTACCAGTGCCAGATGCGCTGGATTTTGCTAAAGAGAATACTACTGATGGCTAATTTGGCCTCTTTGCTTCGTTTACCGAGTAATATGAAGGGTGCCCAATGGCAAATATTAGCCGGACCAATACTGATCCTGCTGATACTTTCCATGATGGTATTGCCGCTGCCGCCATTCATTCTGGATCTGCTATTTACCTTTAACATCGCGCTATCAATCATGGTATTGCTGGTTGCGATGTTTACGCAGCGAACGCTCGAGTTTGCTGCGTTCCCTACGATCCTTCTGTTTTCTACCTTACTGCGCTTGTCACTCAACGTTGCATCAACCCGTATTATTTTGCTTGAAGGGCACACGGGGACTGCAGCAGCAGGGAAGGTCGTTGAAGCATTCGGACACTTTCTGGTAGGTGGAAATTTCGCCATTGGTATTGTGGTCTTTATCATTCTTGTCTTAATCAACTTCATGGTTATCACCAAAGGTGCCGGACGTATCGCTGAAGTTGGTGCTCGCTTTGTGTTGGATGGTATGCCAGGTAAACAGATGGCGATCGATGCCGATCTTAATGCTGGGATCATTGGTGAAGAAGAAGCGAAAAAGCGCCGTGCTGAAGTCACTCAGGAGTCAGATTTCTACGGCTCAATGGACGGTGCCAGTAAGTTCGTACGCGGTGACGCTGTCGCGGGACTGATTATCATGGTCATCAACATTGTTGGTGGATTGATCGTCGGTGTTGTACAGCACAACATGCCAGTAGGGCAGGCAGCTGAAAGCTATACGCTGCTTACCATCGGTGATGGCTTGGTTGCCCAGATCCCTGCTCTGATTATCTCTACTGCAGCGGGTGTAATTGTTACTCGCGTGAGTACCGATCAGGACGTTGGCCAGCAGATGGTCACCCAGCTATTCAATAACCCACGAGTGATGGTGCTGAGTGCGGCGGTTATTGGGCTTATTGGGCTTGTTCCTGGAATGCCCAACTTTGTCTTTCTGTTATTTACCGCATCTTTGTTAGGGCTTGCCTGGTGGATACGTGGTGAACAGCAAAAAGAACCTGTTATGCAGCCTATACCAGCATCAATGGAGAAACATCAGATTATTGAAGCCAGTTGGTCTGATGTACAGCTTGAAGACCCGCTGGGTATGGAAGTTGGCTATCGATTGATCCCAATGGTTGACGCACAGCAAGATGGCGAGTTACTGGGCAGGATTCGTAGTATCAGGAAGAAGTTTGCCCAAGAAATGGGATACTTACCGCCGGTGGTTCATATCCGAGATAATTTGGAACTTCAGCCTGCCAGCTATCGCATACTGATGAAAGGTGTCGAGGTGGGTAGCGGTGAGGCTCATCCTGGTCGTTGGATGGCGATCAATCCGGGCAATGCGGTTGGATCTTTATCTGGCGATATCACGCAGGATCCTGCGTTTGGGCTGCCAGCGGTCTGGATTGATAATGCCTTGAAAGATCAGGCTCAAGCTCAGGGATTCACGGTCGTAGAGGCAAGTACCGTAGTAGCAACGCACCTGAACCACTTAATTGCATTACATGCCAGTGAACTGTTTGGACGACAGGAAGCTCAGCAACTGATGGACCGCGTTGCGCAGGAAATGCCAAAGCTGACAGAAGATTTCATTCCGGGCGTAGTGACGTTAACAACCTTGCATAAGGTTTTGCAAAATCTACTTAGTGAGAGAGTTTCGATTAGAGATATGCGTACCATCATGGAGACATTGGCTGAACATGCGCCAGTGCAGCCAGACCCTTATGAACTCACCACGGTAGTTAGGGTTGCTCTGGGACGTGCGATTACCCAGCAGTGGTTCCCAGGAGACAGCGAACTTCAGGTTATCGGCTTGGAAGGATCGTTGGAGCGCCTTCTGTTACAGGCACTCCAAGGCGGCGGTGGCCTCGAACCGGGACTTGCCGATCGTCTGCTTGAACAGGCGAAACAAGCGCTACAGCGACAGGAAATGTTGGGTGCTCCGCCTGTGCTGCTTGTGAACCATGCTTTACGCGCTTTACTTGCCCGATTCCTGCATCGTAGTCTGCCAAACATGGCTGTACTGTCTAATTTAGAAATCAGCGATCATCGCCAGATTCGCATGACATCAGTTATTGGGGAAGCTCAGAAGTGAGGAAGATGATGCGCGCTCTGGCAGTAGCCATGTTGGCACTCCCGTTCTGTGCCACCGCGACGCCAGGTAGTTGGAACGGAAGTATGCCAGGAATCAAACTTGATCATCGTGGCGAAATGGTTACGACGTCAGCTTTTGTTCCTAACATTGCTGTTAATCCAGATGAAACGATTACGACAATATATTGGCGGCACGTTATTGATTCAGCGATACCTGTGGGGCTTGTTGTGAAACTGTGTTCACAATCGCCACAGCGCTGTGTTGATTTAGACGGAAGTGGTGACGGGCAAACTCGAGCATTTGACGGATTAGCGGCTAACAATGAGTTTCGTTTTGTATACTACATTGAAGGGAGTGGACGTATTAATCATTCTTTCAGCGTGCGTACGATCGATATTGCGGTAAATTACAAGTAAGCTTTTAAACAGTAATTTAAATAAGTGGCTGTTTTAAAGGATGAAAAGTCTCTGCCAGAAATGCAGAGACTTTTAGAATGTAATTTTTCTACCACCAACTGTCACGCCTTTCGACTGACCATCCGGACCATACAGTCCCTGGCCATGGCGAGGTTTCAATATATTGATGGCTTCATTCGTGTAGGCAATATGTCGGCTAAGCAGAAGGCCATTGTGCTGATTCTGATCGTTCAAACGTCTGGTTAACTCTTGCACTTGCTGCCAGTAAGCCGACAGCTTTTCAATACCGTCATAAGGTGCTTGCAGCTTAAGAGTCGATTCAGTTTCATGGCGCCGCGCTTCCAAATGCTGCATTGTCGCCAGCAGAGAGGTTTTCTTCTCTGTTACCTGTTGCAACGCAATGCTGTTAATGTGACCAGCGCAAAGCAGTGTTTGCTCTTCGGACATAACAACATCGAGCTCACGTAGGTTGCTCAGCAGTTGATCCAAAATCGATTGCAGATTTTCCATAAATATTAATTACCTGCTAAAAAATCCTGCGTCTCTTTAAGCAACGCATCCGCGATTTTTCCGGCATCAATTTTAAGTGAGCCATCACGAATTGCTTGCTTCAAGGTTTCAACGCGGTTCATGTCTATGTCCTGCGTACCCGGCTGCATCAATTTTGCCTGCGCATCGCTCAGTTTTACCTGTGTTGCGCTAACTTCAGACTGAGCCTCAGCCTGTTTACGTTTGGTTTTAGCGACATCACCAGATTCGCGTTGCTGAACTTGACTGACCGGCTTCAGTGACTGGGTGCGATCAATACTCATAATACATCCCTCTAATTTGAGGATAAGTGGTTAATCATCAATGTGTTACAAAATACACATCACATTGGTGTTCAATTTTAAAACGTCGTCAGTAATGACTCTGTAACTATCATCGGCAAACGTGAGCAAATCTTTAATTAATTACTGTGAGATCAGAATAATCCCATCTTCGTTTGTGATTCCGCTGACTATTTGTCCATTTGCCGTTCTGACTCTGACCGCTTGTCCGGCTGCCGCGTTGTTCATGGCCTTTCCTTCGCCATTAATTGTGAAGCCTTCCCCTTGGGCGATAATTTGCACTGACTGACCTGCCTTTACGACCCAGGCTCGTCTGATCATGGAGGCGGTAATAACCTGGCCAGGTGTGAGATCGCGCAAAAGGACTGCGCCCTGTGCGCCAGGTAACGTCAGTATAGGGCGCAACGGTAATAAATCGAGCCGGCCTTTTGTCAAACGAATGTCTTTTTCCGTCAACGTGGTTCCACGATTTATAAGCCGAGCACTGGTGACATAATTCCCTGTTACCTGAACTTCGGTTTGAATGAAGCGACGCTGTTGCCCGCAGCGTATGGACAGGCTCACATTACCCCACATTTTCGTATTCCCGGGCAGCGTGATTTGGGGCGCTTCGCACTGTGGCCATTGCGATTCTGGCGATTTTACCACAACGTTTACGGTATTCGTGCTTCCCTGAAAGCGTGAGGCGAAAAATTGGTTGATCTGTGCAGGAAGGTCGTTCGCATTGACAGGGGCACACAGGATGAAAAAACAGGACGCCGCCAGATAGAGGTAATAATGTATTGTTTTCATTCCTGTTCGGCTCTCCTGATTCAGATTATATCGGGCATTAAGTGTAACGATGTCAGCGTGAGGTTAAGGCAATAAATAGCGCTGCATTTGGTGTCTATTCGTTCGATGGCATAGCCACCATGAGAATTATCCTACTCACTCCAAATTCTAACTTGCGGAGGGAGCATGCTTGATAAATTAGACGCCTCGTTGCGGTTTCAGCAGGAAGCGTTGAACTTGCGTGCCCAGCGGCAGGAAATCTTGGCCGCGAATATTGCTAATGCGGATACGCCAGGCTATCAGGCCAGGGATATCGATTTTGCCAGCCAGCTCAGTAAAACGATGGAGCAAGGGCGGGTGAACGGTACGGGTATCGCGCTGAAAACCACGTCTGTACGGCATATACCGGCACAGAATTTTCAGCCGCCGGAACTTGATTTGCTTTATCGCGTACCCGATCAGCCTGCGTTGGATGGCAATACGGTTGATATGGACCGCGAACGCACTAATTTTGCCGATAATAGCCTGAAATATCAATCCAGCCTGACCGTTCTGGGCGGACAGATTAAAGGCATGATGTCAGTCCTGCAGTCAGGTTCGTGATCGTAGCGCGATAGGAAGGTAAAGATTCATGTCGTTATTAAATATATTCGAAATTTCAGGCTCAGCGCTTTCTGCGCAATCTCAGCGTCTGAATGTGAGCGCCAGTAACCTGGCTAACGCAGACAGTGTGACGGGCCCTGATGGCGAGCCTTATCGCGCCAAGCAGGTTGTATTCGAAGTGAATGCCGCTCCGGGGCAGTCTACGGGTGGCGTACGCGTTTCCAATGTTATTGAAGATCCATCACCTGCTCGTCTGGTTTACGAACCGGGTAATCCGCTGGCTGATGGGCAGGGATACGTTCGCATGCCGAATGTTGACCCAGTGGCTGAGATGGTAAACACCATTTCTGCATCGCGCAGTTATCAGGCAAACGTCGAAGTCTTGAATACGACAAAATCGATGATGCTGAAGACGTTAACGATCGGGCAATAATCGGGAGACGAGATAATGTCTATAACAACGAATGATACGTCCTCGGCAACGAGAACACAGAGCACATCGAATACTTCGATATCTACACCGGTAGAGAAAAACAGCGGTGCTGACCTACAGAATCAGTTTCTGACACTTCTTGTTGCACAGCTGAAGAATCAGGACCCGACGAATCCGATGAGCAACGATCAGTTGGTAAGCCAACTTGCTCAGCTTAATACGGTCAGCGGTATTGAGAAGTTGAATACCACATTGGGTTCTATCTCTGGTCAGATTAATAACAACCAATCCATGCAGGCAACAACGCTGATTGGCCACAGTGTCATGATCCCTGGAAAAGACATTCTTGTTGGTAAAGAAACCAGTACCCCCTTTGGCGTGGAACTGGAAAAAGCCGCAGAGGTTGTTACCGTCACCGTTAATGATGCGACAGGTAAAGCTGTTCGTACGATCGAACTGGGTACGCTTTCTGCTGGCGTTCACTCATTCAACTGGGATAGTAAACTTTCTGATGGCACGGTTGCGCCTGATGGGGCTTATACCTTCACTGTTGCTGCCAGTACTGGCGGCGCGCAGCAGGTTGTTCAACCATTGAGTTATGCGGTGGTAAATAGTGTTATTCGCGCTGATGGCGGTGCATTACTGGATTTAGGACTACGCGGCAGAGCCACCATGGACGATGTCCGGCAGATTCTGTAACGGTGTAAATTTCATGTTATTCCAGTGAAATTCACTATCTGGAATATGACTTAATCAATTCTCTGGAGAGCGACATGGGTTTTTCTCAGGCGGTCAGTGGTTTAAACGCGGCATCTAATAACCTGGATGTTATCGGTAATAACATCGCTAACTCAGCGACAGTGGGTTTTAAATCCGGGACCGTCACATTCGCTGATATGTTTGCGGGTTCTAAAGTCGGTATGGGTGTGAAGGTCGCATCGGTATTGCAGGATTTTGGTAACGGTACTGTGACGTCGTCCTCACGAGACCTGGATGTTGCGATTAGCGGCGGTGGTTTTTACCGTCTGCAAGACACCAACGGTTCGACTTATTACAGCCGTAATGGTCAGTTCATGCTGAACGGTCGTAATATCGTCAACGCGCAAGGTATGCAACTGACGGGCTATCCGGTCGCCGGTACGCCGCCAACGGTGCAAACGGGTGCCGATCCAGTACCGTTGACGGTTCCTGATGGGGACATGTTGGCGAGCGCAACGACAATCGCATCAATTAAGGCTAACCTGAAATCTTCAGACCCAATTCCGACAAACGCTTGGGCTACAAATCCTGGTGCGGAAGGCACCTACAACAGCAAAACTGCACTAACAACCTACGATAGCCAAGGTAATGTGCATAACTTCACCCTGTATTTTGTTAAAACGGCAAACAATACATGGCAGACGTATGCTAAGGATGACTCCATCACTCCTGTCACCCCAGCTTCGTATCAAAATGCTGGGACGCTGAATTTTGGTGCGAATGGCGCGTTGTTATCTCATGCTGTAACGACACCGCCTGTTCCTCCAGCAACGGTACCGACTACGACACCAGTTCCATCATTCACACTCAATCTCGTAGGCACCAATGGTGCAGCAACGAACAAATTCAGTCTCGATTTGACTGGTAGCGTGCAGCAAAACACTGAATACAGCTATAAGAGCCCAACTCAGAATGGTTTCGCTCCAGGATCATTGACTGGTTTTGCTATCAATGATGATGGCACGATCGAAGGTAGCTACAGCAACGGTCAGAAGCAGGCGCTGGGTCAGATCCTACTGGCTAGCTTTGCCAACCCAGAAGGTTTATCGCCTGAAGGGGATAACGCCTGGTCTGAAACTGCGAGCTCTGGTCAGGCTGTCGTTGGTCTGGCTGGTACCGGAAGTCTGGGTAAACTGATCGGAAAATCTACCGAAAGTTCAAACGTTGACCTGAGTAAAGAACTGGTCAGCATGATTGTTGCGCAGCGTAACTACCAGTCAAACGCGCAAACTATCAAAACGCAGGATTCCATTCTGCAAACGCTGGTTAGCCTGCGTTAATTATCCTAACGGGGACATTGCATGGATCACGCGATTTATACGGCAATGGGTGGCGCGAGTCAGTCATTGGAAAAGCAGGCAATTACTGCGAACAACTTGGCTAACGCCTCAACGCCGGGTTTTCGGGCACAGCTTTCCGCACTGCGTGCTGTACCGGTAAATGGGCTGACACTGCCCACCCGAACGCTGGTTGTCGCTTCAACGCCTGGCGCTGATATGACTGAAGGCGTGATGAATTATACTGGCCGTGCAATGGATGTCGCTTTACCGAAAGAGAGTTGGCTGGCAGTGCAAACGGCTGACGGCGGTGAAGCGTACACCCGTAATGGTAATATGGAGATCAGCGCTGATGGGCAGTTGACTATCCAGGGGCGTGTTGTGATGGGCGACGGTGGACCGATTGACATTCCTCCGCAGGCTCAGATCAGCATTTCTGCTGATGGTACAATTTCTGCTCTTAACGCTGGGGATCCACCGAATACGATTGCCCAGTTGGGGCGCTTGAAGCTTGTTAAGGCTACCGGACAAGAAGTTGAGCGGTCTGATGACGGATTATTCCGCTTGACGCAGCAGGCTCAGCAACAACGTGGTAATGTTCTGCAAAACGATCCTACCGTGCGTATTATGCCAGGTGTGATCGAGGGCAGTAATGTGAACACGGTCGATACGATGGTCGATATGATTGCCAATGCTCGTCGCTTTGAAATGCAGATGAAAATCATTAGCAGCGTCGACGATAATGCACAACGCGCTAATCAGATATTAGCAATGGGTTAAGCGCCGAGTGCGCACAGGAGTGAATAAATGATCCGTTCTTTGTGGATTGCAAAAACCGGCTTGAATGCTCAGCAAACCAATATGGACGTTATTTCCAATAACTTGGCAAACGTCAGCACCAATGGTTTCAAGCGTCAGCGTGCGGTATTTGAAGACTTGATGTATCAAACAGTTCGTCAGCCTGGGGCTCAATCTTCAGAGCAAACCATGCTACCGTCCGGCTTGCAGCTGGGTACCGGTGTTCGTCCGGTCTCAACAGAGCGTATTCATACTCAAGGGACCTTTTCCGAAACGGGTAACTCTAAAGACGTTGCGATCAAAGGTCAGGGATTCTTTCAGGTTCAGCTGCCTGATGGGACAACGGCTTACACGCGTGACGGCGCCTTCCAGCTTGATGGTAACGGCCAGTTAGTGACGTCCAGTGGTTATCAGGTTCAGCCAGCGATTACCGTTCCAGCGAATGCGACGGAACTGAATATAGGCCGTGACGGTATTGTCAGCGTTAAATTGCAGGGGCAGGCGGCAACAAACCAGATTGGCCAGTTGACACTGACAACCTTTATTAACGATAGCGGCCTTGAGAGCATGGGCGAAAACTTGTATCTCGAAACCGCGAGCTCTGGCGCGCCGAATGAAACAAACCCAGGGTTGAATGGCGCGGGTCTGCTGTATCAGAAATATGTCGAAACCTCCAACGTCAATGTGGCAGAGGAATTGGTATCGATGATTCAGACTCAGCGTGCTTACGAAATCAACAGTAAAGCTATTTCTTCTTCTGACCAAATGTTGCAGAAATTGACCCAGCTGTAATGGTAGGTAGCCTACTAATTTCAGGCGCGAGAGCGGGTGCTCTGGTTGCCTGATAGTAGCAATATAGACAGTTAACGAGGTAATGATGGCCATAAGCACCCGATGAGTGGGTAGTATGGTTTTGATTTACCGCGTGAATAGGTGAAATAGATTAATTTAAGGCGATATCCGCAGTGATAATGAATGCAAAGTCGGTTATCAAACCACTCCGCCGACACCGTCTGTTGGCATTGATCGCGATGTTAGCACTTAACGGTTGCGCCTATATTCCGCATGATAAAGTTGTCACTGGGCCTACGACTGCTCAGCCTGGATCGCCCGTATTAGCGGGGCCAAATGGTTCTATTTTTCAAACTGTACAGCCGATGAATTATGGTTATCAGCCGATGTTTGAGGATCGTCGCCCACGAAATATTGGCGACACATTGACGATCGTGCTGCAGGAAAATGTGAGCGCGAGTAAAAGTTCGTCTGCCAATGCAAGTCGCGATGGTTCATCCACGTTTGGCCTGACTGCGGTACCGCGCTATCTTGAAGGGCCGTTGGGTAATAACCGAGCCTCCCTGAATGCAACTGGAACAAACGAATTTACTGGGCAAGGTGGTGCGAATGCAAACAACACCTTCAGCGGTACGATTACGGTCACCGTGGGTCAAGTCCTTGCTAATGGCAACCTGCAAGTCGTTGGCGAAAAACAAATTGCCATCAATCAGGGAACAGAGTTTATCCGTTTCTCTGGCGTAGTAAATCCGAGAACCATCAGCGGTAATAACTCGGTGCCATCAACGCAGGTTGCGGATGCGCGGATTGAATATGTCGGTAACGGTTATATTAACGAAGCGCAAAACATGGGCTGGTTACAGCGGTTCTTCCTCAATGTTTCTCCGTTCTAAGCTTAAGAGGCCTGCCATGCGGATTGCATCATTTTTCACTGTACTGCTGACGTTACTGACGCTGAATATTGTCCCTGCGTCGGCAGAGAGAATTCGCGATCTGGTGAATATCCAGGGCGTACGCGGTAATGCCTTAATTGGTTACGGTTTAGTGGTTGGCCTAGATGGTTCTGGCGATCAGACTATGCAGACGCCGTTTACCACGCAAAGCTTAACTAACATGCTTTCTCAGTTAGGGATTACCGTTCCTGCTGGAACCAACATGCAGTTGAAGAATGTGGCTGCGGTGATGGTAACGGCGGAACTCCCGCCTTTTGGCAGATCAGGCCAAAATATTGATGTTGTTGTGTCTTCGCTCGGTAACGCAAAGAGCTTGCGAGGCGGAACGCTGCTGATGACCCCATTGAAAGGGGTAGACAACCAGGTTTATGCACTGGCGCAGGGGAACGTTTTGGTTGGTGGTGCTGGTGCCTCCGCTGGTGGGAGCAGTGTTCAGGTTAACCAACTTGCAGGCGGACGAATCAGTAACGGTGCGGTTATTGAGCGGGAGTTACCGAGTACGTTTGGCACGTCAAATACGATAGTACTGCAGCTGAAGAATGACGACTTCTCAATGGCGCAGAAAGTCAGCGATGCAATCAATCGTTCTGGATATGGTGGTACAGCGACGCCGCTGGATTCTCGTACCATTCAGGTACTTGCCCCGCATGGCAATAGTTCTCAGGTTCGTTTTTTGGCCGATGTCCAAAATATTGAAGTCAACGTCGGTATTCAGGATGCCAAGGTAATTATTAATTCTCGTACCGGATCTGTCGTAATGAACCGCGATGTCACGCTGGATAGCTGTGCTATCGCCCAGGGTAACCTCTCCGTGACGATCAATCAGCAGGCCAACGTTAGCCAACCTAATACCCCATTTGGGGGGGGGCAGACGGTTGTGACTCCGCAAACAGAGATCTCGGTTCAGCAAGCCGGCGGTGCTTTACAACGTGTTAATTCCAGCGCCAACCTCAACAATGTCGTGCGTGCATTGAATTCCTTAGGCGCGACGCCGATGGAGCTGATGTCTATTCTGCAGGCGATGCAAAGTGCTGGCTGCTTGCGTGCCAAACTGGAAATTATCTGATGAGTGATATGCAGACGCTGAATAACGCGGCCTATGATGCGCAGTCCCTGAATACGCTGAAGCGTGAAGTTTCAGGTAATCCTCAAAGCAAAGAGGGCATCCGCGCGGTTGCGCAACAAATGGAAGGCGTGTTTGTACAATTGATGATGAAAAGCATGCGTTCTGCGATTCCGCAGGACGGGCTTTTCAACAGCGATCAGACGCGTCTGTATACCTCAATGTATGACCAGCAAATTGCTCAAGAGATCTCAACTAAAGGCAAGGGGCTTGGGCTTGCGGATGTCATGGTTGAGCAATTGACTCGGCAATCACCAGATGCTACGGCGGCTAAAGCCGCTGTTCCCTCTGTTCCATTAACATTTGATGGTGATGTGCTTAAAAGCATGCCAATGGCGGCTGTGGAACAGATGGTACGTAAAGCGCTGCCCAAATTGCCCACTACGGGTTCAGCGTTGCCGCTATCCGATAGTAATTTTGTGTCTCAGATTTCCTTACCCGCTCAGATTGCCAGCCAGCATAGCGGTATCCCTCATCACCTGATCATCGCTCAGGCTGCGCTTGAATCTGGCTGGGGACAGCGTGAAATCCCTACCGAAGATGGGCGCCCAAGCCACAATTTATTCGGCATTAAGGCCGGCGGCAGTTGGAATGGACCAACCACTGAGATAACTACGACAGAATATGAGCAAGGTGTGGCTAAAAAGGTAAAAGCCAGCTTCAGAGTTTACGATTCCTATATTGAAGCTATTGGCGATTATGTGAAATTGTTGACCAATAACCCACGCTACTCTGCTGTGATGAGTGCCGGAACGGCTGAGCAAGCGGCACATGCATTGCAAAAAGCGGGTTATGCAACGGATCCGCAATATGCTCAGAAACTGGTTAATATGATCCAGCAAATGAAGCATTCAGGTGAGAAAGTGGCAAAAGCTTACACTCATGATTTGAGCCGGCTATTTTGATTTTTTTATTCAAGATTTACGCGCCCTGACCGATAAAGTATTTAACTTATGTGGCGTATTTGCTGCTTTCAGCATTTGGTTAATCGCGCAGGGCGGAAAAGCCTGTGTAAAAGGAACAACACCCTATGTCCAATTTAATTAATACGGCGATGAGTGGCTTAAAAGGTGCACAGGCCGCTCTTAGTACAGTCAGTAACAACATTAGTAATCAAGCTGTTACTGGGTATAGCCGGCAAAATACCATAATTGAACAAGCAATTAGCAGCAGCACATCCGCTGGATATATGGGTAACGGTGTTAATGTTGTTAGCATTGACCGTCAATATAATCAATTTATTACCAACCAGCTACGTTCTGCGCAAACGACAAGCAGTTCAGTTACCGCTTATTACGAGCAGATTTCCAAGATTGATAATCTGCTGGCCAGTAGTACGACTAGCCTGTCATCAACCATACAGGGCTTCTTTTCTAACCTGCAAAATCTCACCAGTAACGCAGGTGATTCGTCGACTCGTCAAACTGTATTGGGCAAAGCTGAAGGGCTGGTAAACCAATTCAAGGTCACGGATAAATATCTGCGTGACATGGACAGTGGGCTGAATACGCAGATTCAAAGTACTGTTGGCCAAATTAATACGTATACCGATCAGATCGCATCGTTAAACAACGAAATCACGAAACTAATGGGCGCAAATAGCGGCACGATGCCTAATGATTTGCTCGATCAGCGCGATGTATTAGTCGATCAACTTAATAAGTTAGTGGGCGTTGATGTCGTTATTCAAGATGGAACGGTTTATAACGTTGCGTTAAAGAATGGTACCAACCTCGTTCAGGCAGGCACAAGCAATCAGTTAGCCGCAATAGGTTCCAGCATCGATCCGACTCGCCTTACCATCGGATATAAAGATCAGACAAACGATGTTGTCACGTTGAATGAGAGTACGTTAACGGGCGGTTCATTAGGGGGATTGCTCTCCTTTCGTTCAGAGACGCTGGATGGGGCACGCAATCAGCTAGGGCAGTTAGCGCTGTCATTTGCTGATGCATTTAATGTTCAACATCAAAAAGGTTATGACCGTGATGGCGTTAAAGGCGGTGATTTCTTCTCTTTTGGTAAAGCGGTTGCCCTGAATGACAGTAAAAACAGTGGTAATGCGGTACTAACACCATCTTATACCGATACCAAAGACGTACAGGCAACCAATTATTCGATTAAATATGATGGCGCTAATTGGCAAGTGACCCGTTTATCTGATAATTCAAAATTTACCGCCGCAGTAACAACCGCAGGGGCTCCGCCCGAGAGCAGTCTGAATTTTGATGGCATCAAAATGAGCATTACAGGGACACCTGCAACGAATGATAGCTTCCTGCTTAAGCCGGTCAATGACGCTATTATTGATATGTCAGTAGCTATTTCTGATCCGAATAAAATTGCAGCAGCATCTGCTTTTGATGCAACGGGTAATTCTATTCCTTTCGGTGGTGTGAGTGATAACACCAATGCTAAAGCATTGCTTGCTCTGCAGAATGAAAAAATAGTAGGTCGCAAAGCGAGTGTTTCCGGTGCATACGCCAGCTTGGTTGGTGCGATTGGTAACCAGACCAACACGCTGAAGATAAATAATACATCTCAGCAAAACGTTGTTAAGCAACTCACAGCAGAACAGCAGTCCGTATCCGGTGTAAACCTGGATGAAGAATACGGCGATCTGATGCGTTATCAGCAATACTATATGGCCAATGCTCAGGTCATCAAAACAGCCCAATCCATATTCGATGCGCTTTTAGCGGCCCGTAGCTAGTTTGACCATTTAATAAAGAGGAATTAATACCATGCGCTTAAGCACCAGCATGATATATCAGCAAAATATGCAAGGCATTATTAATGGTCAGGCAACGTGGCAAAAAACGGGTGAGCAGTTAGCAACGGGTAAACGTGTCGTAAACCCATCAGATGATCCGATTGCAGCAGCGAATGTTATTATGCTTGGCCAGGCTCAGTCGGAAAACAGCCAATATACGCTAGCACGTACGTTTGCTAAGCAAAGCATGTCATTGGAAGATTCTATCTTAGATAAAAGTGTCATCACTATTACCTCTGCCTTAACTGAGGTGATTAGCGGCGGCGGTATTAAGAGTGATGATGATCGCAAATCACATGCGACAGCGTTGCGCGGTATGAAGGCTGAATTATTGAATCTGGCGAATAGCACCGATGGCAATGGCAATTATATTTTTGCCGGTTATGAAACAGACAAAACGCCTTTTGTTGAGGGAGCTACAGGCGTTAACTATGTCGGCGGAGATAAAGCGATTTCACAGCGTGTCGATGCTGCTAGAGATATGAATGTCAGCCATGTCGGTTCTGCCGTTTTCCTTGAGGCAACAGGAGACGCGAAGAAAGAACCTGATGGCACCACCGTTCAAAAAGATTTATTTAAAACGCTGGACATTGCAATTAAGGCGCTTGAAACCCCGCTTGATGGGGCTGATGATGCAACCAAAGCCGGTGTTGCTGCTGCAATGGATACGGCCAATCGCGGTTTAAACAATACTTTAAATAATGTTTCCGCTGTTCGTGCAGAGTTAGGGATTCAGCTCAATGAGATTGATAATCTTGATGCAATTGGTAAAGATCGCGATGTGACAAATAAAGCGACATTATCACAGTTGCAGGATACAGACTGGTATGAGGCGATTTCATCCTACATCATGCAGCAGTCTTCTCTACAGGCTTCTTATACGGCTTTTCAGAATATGCAAGGCATGTCGTTATTCCAGATGAGATAGTAGTAATAGTTTTTCTATTCTACTTTACGGTTTGAATACGCTTAAACCGGGCGTATTTTTTAGGCGTGTCACTCCTTTTATTATATTGAATGGATGACATGCCATTTTTTATCCCCCCAACATCCTCAATTCCCTCTGACATTCTCTTTTATATAACGCCTATTATATTAGTGCATGGGCTGTTTTAGTGCATCGCTATCTGACGCACTTTCCTGGCGCGATTTTGAAAAAATCACAGCGTCGTATAGCCATAGGACGAGCTACAGTAGCAAACTGTAAGGATGTTGGGGGAATAAATATATGCGCCTGGTGTCCGTATTGGCCTCACTTCGACCACTACGGATTGATATAGGGAACGGCTAAGAACTTGATAGTTGAGTGAGAATGTCAGCGAGTAAATCGAATACTTCGCTGAATAAATGCTCTGCAAAGGGTGGGATAAGAGGAAGTAATAAACCTAACGTCATGATTCCCACCGTGAGAGTAATCGGGAAGCCAACGACAAATATCGAGAGTTGGGGGGCCATACGGTTAAGCATGCCTAATGCTAGGTTGATGGTCAGTAATAGCGTTATGATGGGCAATGCCAACATCAGCCCATTAATAAAGATTAACCCGCCAGCGCGCGCAAGAGCAAGAAAGGCATGACTGTTAATCGGATTAACACTGACGGGCAGAGTATAGAAACTATCTGCTAATAACGAAATCAGCCAGAGGTGCCCATCAAAGGTTAAGAACAATAATATCGCGAGAATATTCATGAAGCGGGCAATTATTGGCATGTTCGGGCCACCAGTGGGATCAAAGAAGGTCGCAAAAGCGAGCCCCATTTGTAAGCCAATGAGTTCGCCAGCATGGCGAATAGCGGCAAATGCTAACTGCATTGACAGGCCGAGAGTAACACCGATGAGAATTTGCTGTATTAACAGCCATACGCCCATGACGGAAAAAATAGGCGTGGTATTTAACGGTAAATAGGGCGCAACAAGCAGGGTAATCATTACTCCCAAACCGATTTTTACCCGATTGCCAATTGCTCTTTCGTTAAAGACCGGTGCGGTGCTGATCAGGGCAAGAATTCTGACAAAAGGCCAGAAAAACTGGCTGACCCAATTCACCATATCCCAACTGTTAAATGTCAGCATGCTTACCCAATAATATTAGGTAACTGGCCGAATAGCGTACGCATATAGTCCAGCATGAGGTTTAACATCCAGGGCCCAGCGATCACTAAGGTGAAGAAGACTGTTAGGATTTTAGGGATAAACGACAGTGTCATTTCGTTTATCTGAGTGGCAGCCTGCAAGAGACTAATAAGCAACCCGCTGAGTAGTGCTGCCATCAACGGAGGCGCCGCCAACGCCAATGCTACTTTCATTGCTTCATAGCCAAGCGCCATCACCGATTCTGGTGTCATAGTCGCATTCCTCTATCCGTCTAACTATAAAAACTTTGGGCTAATGAACCGAGTAGCAGCTGCCAGCCATCGACTAATACGAAAAGCATGAGTTTAAAAGGCAACGAAATTGTTGCCGGAGGAACCATCATCATACCCAGCGCCATCAATACACTGGCAACAACAAGGTCGATGATAAGGAAAGGAATGAACACGGTGAAACCAATTTGGAAAGCGGTTTTTAGCTCACTTGTCACAAATGCGGGGAGAAGTACACGCATAGGTACTGCTTCAGGTCCCTGAATCTCTGGAATTTCTGCCAGCCGGGTAAATAACGCCAGATCGGTTTCCCGGGTCTGCCGCAGCATGAACTCACGCACAGGTTCCGCGCCACGTTCTATGGCGACTTCCATGCTGATTTGATCCTGACTGAAGGGAAGATAGGCTTCGTCATAAACGCGGTTTAATACTGGCGACATGATGAAAAATGTCAGGAAAAGCGTCAACCCGAGCAATACCTGGTTCGGTGGTGCGGTTGGTGTACCCAGCGCATTACGTAACAAACTCAGTACAATGATGATGCGGGTGAAGCTGGTCATCATTAGCAGTGCGGCAGGAAGAAACGTTAATGACGTGAGGAAAACCAGCGTTTGTACTGATAGCGTCCAGCTCTGCCCACCGTTAGGTAGCGGCTGCGTCACAATTCCAGGAAGCTGTGCCCATACGGATGGTGCCATGAATAATAAACCGATGGCTAAACCATAGCGCAGTGTGCGAAGCAGGGCGGTGATACGAAAATAATTAGGCAAGGCACTCATTCCGATTTTTCCGGACGCTTTAAAACTTTCTTTAACAGTTGATTGAAATCTACCGGCTTGGTATCGCCAGTGGAGGAACTGTCGTTGGTTGGTTGTGCCGGCAGTGTATGCAGTGGCGTGATTTGCTGAGCCGTAACACCTAACACCAGCCAGGTATTATCAACCTCTACAATGACGACACGTTCACGCTGCCCGACAGGGCAACTTGATACCACTTTTAGCAACTTGTTTTGCTTGGCTTGGGGAGCAAAGCCGAGTTTGCGAGCCAGCCAGGCAATCAGCAGAATAAATAATAAAATACCAGCGAGCACGCTACCAACCTGTGTCAGTAACATGCTGCCGGTAAGTGGTGGCTCAGTAGCAAGTGTTGACTGTTGACTTGCTACTGGGGCCGGAGAGGATATCGAGGCTATTGCCATTAACGACTCAGGCGGCGCATACGTTCGGATGGTGTCATGATATCTGTAATACGGACACCGTACTTGTCAGATACCACAACCACCTCGCCTTGGGCGATGAGATAGCCATTAATCAGGATATCTAACGGTTCACCGGCTAAGCCATCAAGTGCAACAACAGAGCCCTGAGTCAGGCGCAGTAATTCTTTTATTGTCATTTTGGTCCGGCCAAGCTCAACGGTGAGTTTGACAGGGATGTCCAATATCAGGTCGATATCCTGCAGAGCACCCAACGGATCATGACCCTCTAGCGCCTTAAAAATACCTTCCGTTGTCGGGGCCGGTTTTTCTGCAGCCTGCTGCTCGTTAAATGCATCAGCCCACAGATCGTCCACTGATTCCTTGTCGTCGGACGGCTTCTTGGTGTCACTCATGGGGCTGTTCCTCGTTATCCAGAGAATTCAATATAGGGTTAATCAAATGTTCAACACGCAGGGCATATTGCCCGTTCAATGTGCCATATTGGCTGGTCAGCACGGGCACGCCGTCAACATGAGCGACTATTTTATCAGGTTTGTCGATCGGTAAGACATCGCCGGGCTGTAGCTTCAGAATCTTGGAGAGGCGCAGCGGAATATCAACAAAGCTTGCAACTAATTCCAATTCAGAATGTTGTACCTGCTTGGCTAAGGTGTCCCGCCAGCTCTGATCTTCCTGGCGTGAGTTTTCCAATGGTGGGTTGGCGAGCAATTCGCGCAACGGCTCGATCATTGAAAAAGGAATACAGATGTTAAATTCACCTGTCAGCGAACCGATTTCAACATGAAACGGTGTCGTCACGACGATATCATTAGGTGACGTCGTGATGTTGGTAAACTTGACCTGCATTTCTGAACGCACGTATTCGATGTCAAGTTTGTAAATCGCATTCCAGGCTTCGCCATAGGCTTCCAGAGCCAGGCGTAACATACGTTTGATTACTCTTTGCTCTGTGTGGGTGAATTCGCGGCCTTCTACTTTCGTCGGAAAACGCCCGTCACCGCCAAAAAGGTTATCTACAGCTATAAACACCAGGCTCGGAGAAAACACAAACAATGCAGTACCGCGTAGCGGTTTTAAGTGGATAAGGTTCAGGTTTGTCGGTACCGGAAGGTTCCTGGCAAACTCATGATAAGGCTGGATCTTAATTCCACCCACGGTGATATCAGGGCTACGGCGCAACAGGTTAAATAATGACATTCTGAACTGGCGAGCAAAACGTTCATTAATGATCTCTAACGCCTGTAAACGCTCGCGGATAACGCGTCGCTGAGTATTCGGATCATAGGGCTTAACGCCGCCATCCGTTTTTGATGCCGCATTTGCTTCAGCGTCACTATCACCGCTGTCGCCGTTTAATAATGCATCAATTTCTGCTTGTGAAAGAATACTATCGCCCATAATGGTTACCGCAGTATAAAGGCCGTGAACAGAACATCAGTAACGACCTGGTTAGGTTGACCAGGAACTAATGGTGGGCTTAGCACTTGCTTAATTTGCTCTATCAGCTTTTGTTTACCTTGCTCATTGGCAAGCGCAATCGCGTCCTGACGAGAAAGCAGTAATAATAGTCTGCTGCGAACTTCTGGTAGATAATTCGTAAACCGTGTACGCGTGGCTTCATCGGGTAACCGCAGCGTGAATCCAACATATAACACGCGATCAGGGTCATTATCTGCATTGACGAGATTAACGGTAAAGGTATCCAGTGGCATGAAAACAGGCTCTGGCGGTGGCGGTGCTTCCTGCTCAGCCGTTGCCGCATTTTTCTGACTTAATAGCCACCAAGCGGCGCCCGTAGCACCAGTTGCAGCGAGAGCAACGATAATCAGTAGTATTAGCCAAATAGACCGTTTACGTCCTGGTCGAACTTGCATATCAGACATAGCCAAAGATAGTTCCCGTTACTTATCGATATTTATTGCTGGATGAAACCAACAATAAATAAATGCGTAATGTCGATGATTATCCTGCCTATTGCAATGTTCAATACAGAGAATAGGCAGGGAAAATCGTGCTAACTTATTCGTTTACTTCACTTTCAGGCAAAGATATCAACGCCGTTGACCGATGATGCCATTGATCTTAACTGTTCTGGTACGTCTAATAATTCACTTGTGCTGTCTGATGAATGGCCAAATTGTTGTTGGTAAGACGGGCCACGGTTGTTGCCATCGTTGTTATTACCCGCCATTTGCTGCTGCCAGGCAGAGGAATCACTACCTACGCTGCTCTGGCCAAGGTTAATTCCGCTCTCTGCCATCGCATTACGCAGGTGCGGCAGCGCAGCTTCCAGCGCTGAACGAACCTGACCGCTTGCTGAAGCCAGATGAATTTGAGCCTGATTATCATCAATTTTTAGACTGATGTGCAGGGCACCCAATTCCTGTGGGTTCAAACGTAACTCTACGGTCTGTTGACCATTACGGCTGAACATAATGATTTGCTGGCCCAATGCATCTTGCCATTGCGGTGAACCAAATGGTGCATTCAGTTGTGCGCTAGCTGCCTGAGGGGCTGGGGTGGTCGTTCCCACTGATGCCGGCTGAATATGCATAGCCTGTGCGACAGGCGGCGTTGTTTGAGACGCGCCATTGCCTAACGCAGAGACTGATTCAGACACATTGCGATCGCCTGCAAGGGAGTTTGGCGTCGTTAGCGCAAACTTTGCAGACTCATCCGCAGATTCGGTGGTTGCAGATGAGGTTTGCTTGGCTGCATGATGCAGATCGCGTGATATGCCAGCATCTTTATCTGGCATCACTGAAGAGTCGAGTAATTTTGCCAGCGTGCCTTTAGCACTTTCACCCGTATTGTTTAATAACGATGCGGACGCCTCATTCTGGCGTTTAGCGTCAATAAGCCCTGGAATCATTACCCCTGCATTTACGGCAGTTGCTGCAATACTATCAGCGGCAGGTTGTGTAGGAAGCGGCGTTGTCTGCAACATAGCAAGCAGTGCCTGCATGGCGATAGCGTCATTTGCCGTGCTGTCACTCTCTTTTTTGTCCAGATTCTTAAATTTCGCCTGCCCTACAATTTCTGGATTTTGCTTACCCGCTGTAATCGTTGCTCCAGTGAGAGAACTGAAGGAAGAAAGCAGGGCATTTAAATCGTCACGGCTCAGCGAAGCATTATCTTTCCCTAACGCGCTTAGCAGGGCTTCTTCGTCTACTTTATCGAGCGTTTTTTTACCCGAAGTATCGGCTACTTGTGATATGCGTTTGCTCAACAGATCAACAAAATCTTTTGGCAGCTCACCCTGTGTCAGTAACGAAGCGGAAGAACCGCTTGTATCACTGGCAGTGGTAGCTATAGGTAACGCGGACAGATTCATGATTCTGCTTTCCTCTGTGAGGCCCGTTGGGCAAATTCATCCATTTGTTTTTGTTCTATTTTGTTCTCTTTAGCAAGCTGTCTTGTCAGTTCGCGATCCTGCAGTTTTTCAAATGCGTTCAAGCGTTGCTGTTTTTCTTGCCAGGTCTTCATTGCTAAATCTAAACGTGATGTCCACTGCGAGAGCTGTTGCCTGTGTTGCTCAATTGCACCGTCCAACGTTCGGATGAACTGCTGATAATTTTGCCAGCTATTATTTGCCATACCAGAGGACATCGTCGAGTTCAATTTTTGACGATAGTCATCCTGATAGTTTAACAGCATATTGAGCTGCTGCTCGGCCTGTTGATGTGCCTGACGCACTTGACCCAACTGGCCTGCTGCTTTCTCAACGTCCTTCTGCGCCAGTTCGCGTAGTGTAACCAGCGGTGACTGGGTTTTCATCTGCTCTCCTACTCGTTACGAGGGAAAATAGTGTGCAACGCCTGGCAGGACTCTTCATAGTTACTTTGTTCAAACATACCCTGCTGCAAGAAGGCTTCCAGGTGCGGGTAAAGCCGAATTGCTTTATCAAGCATAGGGTCGCTGCCTGCGGCGTAGGCACCAACACTGACTAAATCACGGTTACGTTGGTAGCTGGATAGTAACTGTTTAAACTGCCTGACAGAAGCATAATGACCTTCATCGATCAGCGCTGTCATCGCACGACTAATCGATGCTTCAATATCAATTGCCGGATAATGGCCAGACTCAGCTAATTGACGTGACAATACGATATGCCCGTCAAGGATGGCGCGAGCGGAGTCAGCGATAGGATCCTGCTGATCGTCACCTTCTGTTAGAACAGTATAGAAGGCGGTGACTGAACCACCTCCATGAATACCATTCCCTGCGCGCTCTACTAGCGCAGGTAATTTAGCGAAGACAGAAGGGGGATAACCCTTGGTTGCTGGCGGTTCGCCAATCGCTAAAGCAATTTCACGCTGTGCCATGGCATAACGCGTGAGCGAATCCATGATGAGCAGAACGTGATGCCCGCGATCGCGAAAATCTTCAGCAATACGCGTGGCATACGCGGCACCCTGCATTCTTAATAATGGAGAAACATCAGCCGGTGCGGCAATAACGACGGAACGCGCTCGTCCTTCCGTGCCCAGGATATTCTCGATAAAGTCTTTCACTTCTCGGCCACGTTCACCGATAAGGCCAACAACGATGACGTCAGCCTGAGTATAGCGCGCCATCATACCCAACAGCACACTTTTACCTACCCCGGAACCCGCAAACAGACCCATTCGCTGCCCCCGACCCACGGTAAGCAATGCGTTTATGGCTCGGACACCTACGTCCAGAACACTGTCGATAGCCGTTCTTTGTAATGGGTTGACCGGTGGCGTAATCAGCGCTGCGCGATAGCCTGTATCCGGTGCGGGTAAACCATCCAGCGGTTTCGCGCTACCATCCAGTACTCGACCCAGTAATTCAGGACCTAATGGCAATTGCTTCCCCTGGCTACTGCTATCTTGGCCGACACGGGCGTAGACACGTGCTCCAGGGGTAATACCTTCGACTTCTTCCAGCGGCATGAGGAAGAGTTTTTGCCCGTTGAAACCGACCACTTCGCTTTCGATTTCTTCAACCTGAGAACCATTCTGCCGTTCAATGAGGCAGGTGGCGCCTAGGGGCATGTGTAACCCAGTTGCTTCCAACACCAAACCTGTCGCCCGGGTTAAGCGGCCGTAACGACGCACCGATGGTGTCTCGTCAATACGCTTCTCAAATGAATCGAGAGAAGAGAGCCAGCGTCCGAGGCGTGAAGTCATCATAGTTCTCCTGGTGCGGCTAAGCGGCAAAGTTCATGCCAGCGTGTTGCCAGGCTGGCATCTAGATCGCCTTCTTCCGCACTGACTTTGCAACCACCAGGATGGAGTTGGCTATCAGCAAGTAATCTCCAACCATGTAGGCTGAGAGTCGGGCCTAAATACTGTTCAACACGTTCCAGATCTGAAGGGTGAACGCGCAGTTGCGTCTTACCTGAAAAAATAGGTTCTTGCTGGAGCAGATGTTGTATCTGACCGAGCAGCGCATTACCGTCGCATACCGGAGGTTGCCCCAGAATCTGCTTGGCTGCGGTCAACGCCAACTGCATCAAACGAGCAGGGATCACACTGTCGAGTGTATCCAGCGTCTGTTGGAATTCGGTGACCATGTGCTGCATTTGTTCGATGATCGGCTGCTGCTGCTGCAAGGCGTTTTGTAAGCCCTGCTGTTGGCCTTTGGCTAACCCCTCCTGATAACCTACGTCATAACCTTGTTGATGGCCTTGCGCAAAACCCGCTTCTCGCGCCTGTTGCAGCGTACTTTCACGCAGAGACGCTAGCTCATCCTCTAAGGTAGGAGGAGCGTTCTCTTCATTGAAACGCTCCATTTCAGGCACTTCAGGTTCATTATTTACCTGATATGCCGGAACGGATCTTGAAACAGGTTCAGCCAGATCGTTGGGCTGCCAAGGCTGCCAGGCTAGGTTTTTGGGGGCGTTAGACATAAGCATCCTCGCCGCCACCGATAATCATCTCGCCGCTGTCTGCCAGTCGACGGACGATAAGCAGAATGGCTTTCTGTTCGTTTTCGACCTGCGACATACGCACTGGGCCGCGAGTTGAAAGGTCGTCGCGAAGAATTTCTGCAGCACGCTGAGACATATTGCGCAGGAATTTCTCGCGTAAAGGCTCTTCGGCACCTTTCAATGCCAACAGCAGAGACTCGGACTCGACTTCTTGCAGAAGGCGCTGGATACTGCGGTCGTCCACGTCCACCAGATTTTCGAACAGGAACATTTCGTCGATGATTTTCTGTGCCAGTTCGCCATCGAATTCGCGTACTGCATCGATAACCGCTTCTTCCTGCTGGGTTTTCATCAGGTTGATAATCTCAGCCGCAGTACGAACACCACCCATTTTGCTGCGTTTGAGATTCTGACCATCCAGCAAGCCATTCAGAACGTCTGTCAATTCTGCCAGTGCGGAAGGCTGAACGCCGCCGAAGGTCGCGATACGTAGCATAACGTCATGACGAAGACGTTCGTCAAACAGGGCTAAGATATCGGCAGCCTGAGCACGCTTCAGGTGCACCAAGATTGTTGCGATAATCTGCGGGTGTTCGTCGCGAATAAGGTCTGCGGCAATCTGCGGCTCCATAAAGTTGAGTGTTTCCATTCCACTCGTAGAGTCGCGGCTCTCCAGAATATCTTCCAGCAGGCTAGACGCTCGTTCTTCACCAAGGGCTTTGATAAGCACTGAGCGGAGGTAATCGCTGGCATTCACACTGAGAGCGGCATATTGCTCTGAGTCAGCCTCAAACTCCCTCAGGATTTCGAGCAACTGCTGTTGTGATACCTGTCTCAGGTTCGCCATTGCAGAACTGAGATGTTGTACTTCTTTAGTTGAAAGATGAGTAAACACTTCCGCTGCGCGGTCTTCACCGATGGTCATCAATAAGATGGCGCTTTTTTCTGTTCCTGTGAGGGTCATAGTTCAGTACTCATCCATTGACGGATTACCAGAGCGACAACGCGTGGATCGTTCTCTGCCATTTCACGTATGCGGTTACTTTGCATTTCTGCATTGACGCGTTGCTGCGATTTCCGCTGCTGTTCAACTTCCGAGCTACTCAAGTTGACCATAACATCGCTGTCTGTACCTTGAGACAGGGCCGCCGCCGCCAGCGCCGCTTCTTGTTGCTGTGCTTTTCTCTGCAATTGTGGACGAACCAGTTTACGCCACAGAATCCAAGCAACGATCAGAACCAGCAGCCAACGGCCAGCTTCCATCAGGAGATCGAAAAATGCCTGTTTTTGCCAGAAGGGGAGTTCGCCAGAACCGTCAGTGCTATCCATAAATGGCGTATTCACGACATTTAATGTATCGCCACGTTCAGTGGAGAAGCCCATTGCTTCGCGTGCTACTGTTTCAATCTGTTTGATCTGTTCTTCCGTCAGTGCAACTGGTTTGCCGTCCTCACCAGGAGGCTGGTAGTTAACAATAACGGCCGCAGACAAGCGCTTCACACCACCTGAACTGTGTTTGGTATGTAAGATCGTCTTGTCGACTTCATAGTTGGTTGTTGCATCGTTACGAACATTTGATGTCTGAATAACAGTATTTGCATTTGCCGCATTAGCTTGCGCACCTGCCGCATTGTTTTGGTTCTGCTGGCCAGCCTGATTGTTCGCATTGGCATTATTGGGCGGTGTCGCGATAGGGGCTGTAGGCGCCGGTGCGGGCTGATTGGTTAATGCACCTGGAACGCCACCGACGTTCGGGCCTCCTTTTTGCTCACTCTGGCTGGTTTGCTGAGAGCGAACAGCCGCTTTATCTGGCGGTTGGTTGGGTTGATACTGTTCGTCAGTTTGTTCGCGAGCAGAGAAATCGATTTGCGCGGTGACCTGGGCATGTACGTTACCCATGCCAACCATCGGTGCGATAATTGACTCTATGCGGCGTTGGTACATCGCCTCGACTTCGTTGCTGTACTTCAGTTGCGCAGCATTCAGATCGCGGCTGCTGCCGCCTGCCTGGGTTAACAGGCGTCCTGTCTGATCGACGACTGTAACATTATCTGGTGGCAAGCCAGCAACACTGCTGGAAACCATATAAACGATGGAATTGATTTGTCCTTCGTCTAATGCACGACCCGGCTGTAATGTCAGGGTGACAGAAGAAGAGGGCGCTTTTTGCTCACGCACGAACAGTGAAGGTTTCGGTATGGCAAGGTGGACTCGTGCTTTCTGAACGGGGCCGAGCGTTTCTATCGTTCTGGACAGTTCACCTTCCAGCGCACGCTGGTAATTAATCTGCTCGCTGAATTGGCTGATGCCAAACTTTTCCTGATCGAGCAATTCAAAGCCAACTGCGCCGCCTTTTGGCAGTCCCAGTTGAGCCAGTCGAAGTCGGGTCTCATAGACATTGGCAGCGGGAATCATGATCGCGCCGCCATTTTCCGCAAAACGATAGGGTATATTCAGCTTTGTTAATTCGCTGACAATCGCACCGCCGTCACGGTCATTTATATTACTATAAAGCACTCTATAGTCTGGACCTTTGGCCCATAGCGTCAACGCAACGACGATCGCAATGGTCGCAGCGGCTGCGATCAATAGCGGAATTTTCGGATTGGCGCGTAACCGGTTGAGTATTTCGCCAAAGCTATTTTTACCGGTAGCGGAGCCGGTTAATGAGGCGTTCATACTCTATCTCTGCTTGGTTGTTGAACGATATACTTAACGTTGTGACGTGACAAAACAGAACTCCCTGATTGCGCAATCAATAAAACATTTCGCCTACATTTATCGGCATGTCATTATTTTCCGTAAAAGAAAAATCGATGGGTCGATAAGGTGGCATTTTTCGCGCTAATTGTGCGATTTATCTGAAAAGCTGTGTGATAGGGTAATGCTGTCATAGAAAATGCATAAGTAGTCTACTCTGTATGATGTAGTGAGGTGTTATGTCAGTTCAAGGTATTGATGGCGTTTTACAGCAAATGCAGGTCAAAGCTCTGCAAGCTGCTGATATGCCAATAGCCAGACCATCGGTAGAACCTGGTTTTGCCAGTGAGTTGAAAGCCGCGATCGATAAGATCAGCGACACGCAGCAGACGGCTCGTACGCAGGCTGAAAAATTTACCTTGGGTGTGCCAGGCGTAGCATTGAATGATGTGATGGTGGATTTACAGAAATCATCCATTTCAATGCAGATGGGCATTCAGGTGCGTAATAAGCTGGTATCTGCGTATCAGGAAGTGATGAATATGTCTGTTTGATGTTATCTCATAACATTGAGTTGTAATGAACAAAGCTATTGCGCGCTATTTCAGTTGGTTAGCACTGAGGCGCGCAAAATTTTTTCTGCTGTGTTATCTATTTGTAGATCTATATGACAATGCCTATATGTAGCCGATTATTGGTAAAATTATGGATTCCCTACATCTCCTGGTAAAAATCGATGTCCAGCGAATTCGCCGTAAGTGCTGTTAATATTTTTTTGAGTGACAGAGTCTTTCATTAACGAACTAAGCTCATCCATGCGTTTGCGTAAAAGCTCTTTAATTTGTGATTCATTTTCAACGATTTCGTTAAGTATTTTCCGAAAATGTAACTTCATTATACTATCGATATTATCAGGAATTGCTGTTTGACTTAATTTTTCCACTGCTTGAATATAAGCAATCTCCTGTGCAACTAATTCGTCCCATTGTTTATTGGATGCCAATCCAAGAATTCTTCGGCTGAGGGTTTGAAGTTGTTGGTAATCTTTTAGGAGTTGATGGAGATTGCCCATGATTATTTTTCCTGCGACGGCTGATAGTTGGGACCAATTTGACGCCAAGCGTCAGCAATGTTTTCCAGTAAGACTTCCACTTCCTCTATAACCTTCACATCATTGTGAAGGTTAGCGATCATCAACCGTTGTGTCATATAGTCATAGAGTGCAGATAGGTTTTCAACCAACTCCCCACCTTTTTCCATATCTAGCCCTACTTTCAGGCCATTGGTAATGATATCAATGGCTTTGGATAAAGCCATTCCTTTGCCCTGAATATCACCCTGCTGGAGGAGAATACGCGCCCGTACCATTGCGCTACGCGCACCATCGAACAGCATCACGATAAGCTGATGCGGACTGGCGCTCATTACCGCACTTTCCAAACCGACTTGCGCATAGGCCTGGCTGCCAGTTTTGTTATACATGTTACTGTCCTTCATTATTACTTATTAAGTGCGGCCAACTGCGATGTCAGATAATCACTGGTGCCGTTCATTTGCGATACTAATTTATCTAACTGAGTAAACTGAGCCTTGTAACGGGCAATATTCGCGTCAATACTTAGCTTGGTTCGTTCTTCGGTCTTTGTTAACGATTTTTGTGTTGCAGCGATACTCTCTTTGGCAATTTGAATCGAACCTTTATCATCACCAGAGGTTACTTTTAGTACAGAATCCAGATAAGTATTGATTTGTGTCGCAAAGCCTGTTGTTTTACCGTCGCCGACGAAAAACTCTGTCACAGAGCCATTTCTTTCTTGTAATGATTTCTGCAACTTACTGCTATCAACTTCCAATTTTCCATCAGTGGGGTTTTGTTTAATCCCCATTTCATTCAATGTACTGATATCCATTCCACTTTGCGCACTGGAGATTTGCATCTTCAATTTAGTCTGAATGCTGCGTACCGTGCTGTTACCGAGCAAAACACCATTGCTTGAATCTGGTGCATCAGAATTGGGGTCGGTCGGTGTAAACTTCGTCAGGTTGCCAATAGTGGTTTGCAGGGAATTATAAGCATCCGCCCATTCCTGAATCGCCTTCTGCATTGGCGCATTGTCTCCAGTGAGCGTTAATGCTTCGGGAGTATCAAGCGCAGTTTTCGATTTTAAATTTAACGTTACGCCTTCTATGGCATCATCAATCGTATTACTCTGGCGGACAACCTGAATACTGTTCAACTGGATAATGGCATTCTCAGCGGCGGTCTGTTGTTTCATGCCATTGCTGGCTCCTCCAGCTGTATATGCTAGCTTTTGGTTTAATCCGTCGTCACCACTGACGCTGATCGTCATCTGCGAATCAGTACCCGTGCTTTTAGATGTAATAGAGAGGTAGTAGCTATTGTCATCAGCTTTGATGATACTTGCACCCACATCACCATTTGCTTTATTGATGGCATCACGAATGCCTTCCAACGAGGTTTGTTCTTGTGTCAATTTAATTTCTAGTGGTTTATCTTGCCCATCTTGCTTAATTGTTAGTGTTCGTGTGCTTGCGCCATCACCTAATGCAGTTTTATTGTTGGTTTCTTTGGCGGAGATGACGGAATGTGCGGTAGCAAGATTCTGCACTTCTACGTTATAGATGCCAGCCACTGCTTTGCCGGAAGACGTTGCGCTAAAAGCTTTGTTTTCGCTACTAATGGCAGTTTTGTTGATTTCGTTCGCTTTAGTCAGCGCTTCATTCGCGGCATCTAGCTTCGTGAGTGCCGTTTTCAGCGTGTCAAAAGCTGTGTCACGGTTTTTGTAGATTTTTTGTTGATTATTGACAGGTGTGATGCGTGTCTGCTCAAACGAAGTCAACTGGTTCAGGATATCAGTAAAACCACTGGTGGAGCCTGTAAAGCTGATGCTAGCCATAATAATTCCTTTAATGGGTTTCAGATGTCATAAACTGCTTATCGGCGGCTATAGAAGAAAGTTTAGCATTATTGCGCTAATGTATTGCCTATGCGGATATGGTTTTATCCACGACTCACCACAATATTTCATCTCAGCAAATAAATTTCTAAAAATAATTAAAGCTTCGTTCAAGCGCGCCGATACAGGTTAGGACGGTGATAAAAGCCGTGGGCAATAGCCCGAACTCTAAACCGACCCGAAATCGACTTTAATGCATAATAAGGAATACAATTATGGCAGTCATCAATACTAACAGCCTGTCTCTGACGGCTCAAAACAACCTGAACAAATCTCAGTCTGCTCTGGGTACGGCTATCGAGCGTTTGTCTTCTGGCTTCCGTATCAACAGCGCTAAAGATGATGCTGCGGGTCAGGCAATTGCTAACCGTTTTACCGCTAACATCAAAGGCCTGACTCAGGCTTCACGTAACGCTAACGACGGTATCTCTATTGCGCAAACCACTGAAGGCGCATTGAACGAAATCAACAACAACCTGCAGCGTATCCGTGAACTGACCGTTCAAGCGAATAACGGGTCTAACTCTGGTGATGATTTAGTTTCTATCAACAACGAAGTCGTTGACCGTCTGAAAGAAATCAACCGTGTATCTAACCAGACTCAATTCAACGGCATCAAAGTTCTTGACTCTAATCAAACTCTGGGTATCCAGGTCGGTGCGAATGATGGTGAGAAAATTGATATCTCACTGAAGCAGACTGATACCACAACACTGTTTACCGGAAATGCCCGTTTGACTGGTATCACTGAAGCATCAACAGGTGCTGCGTCTGTTGGTATTCTGGCTAGTTATAGTGCTGCTGTGGCTGCAACTACTACCGGTGCTGCTGTCTCTGCTAAAGCTACAGTAGATGCTGGTTTGTTAGAACAAATTGATAAAGCTATTGCAACTGTCGACTCTCAACGTAGTGGTTTGGGTGCGATTCAAAACCGTTTTGAATCTACAATTACTAACCTGAACAGCACGGTAAATAACCTGACCTCAGCGCGTAGTCGTATTGAAGATGCTGATGTCGCAACTGAAGTGTCCAACATGAGCAAAAACCAGATTCTGCAACAGGCTGGTACTTCTGTATTGTCTCAGGCTAACCAGGTTCCGCAGACTGTGCTGTCACTGCTGCGTTAATCAATCAGTTTTACTGAAAGCGTTTTATAGCTCTAATGGCGGATTTAAAAATCCGCCATTGTTGTATTTATAGTTCTGGATATTGCTGCATTCTCACAGAGGTGTTGTTTCTGCTGACAGCAATTGTATTGCTCACTGATAACTAACCACAATATTAAGTGCTAACCATGAAAAAAACACCTGCAAGACGTAATCAGTACGATGGGAAAAAATCTCAAAAGCTTCACAGCATGAAGCAAGCGGTTCATTTACTGTCTTCTGAACCTGAGAAGGCTTTTGAAATTATTTCCGATTTTTTAGTTGAAGATTCAAGTGATCACCTCTTGTTTTTGATCGCTAGTCGTGCGCAAAAAGAGTTAGGTAACTACGCTGAATCTTTAAAATACATAAATAAATCTCTTGATATTCAGCCTGACAATGCTGATGCGTTATATGTAAAAGCAGAACTCCTCTATATCAATAAAGATAATTTAGTAGCCCTAGATGTACTAGAATATGCGCTCAAGCTCACACCAAATAGATCCGATTTTCTCTCTTTACAATCAAGGGTTTTTCAGAGCGCTAATAAATATGACGATGCAGAGAATGTTTTGAGGCGCTTATTGCAAGCAGAACCCGATAACTATGCTCACTGGTGTAATCTGGGGTTGCTTAAAATGAACACTGGCTTTTTAATTGAAGCCGATGATTTTTTTAAACGAGGGGAAGAGGTTTCAACAGATAAACCAGCCTCATTTTTTAATAGAATTGTCAATGCACATTATTCTCCTGAAAAAACGGTAGAGCAAATACTGGAGCTATGTAAAGCATGGCAATCAAAATTTAGACCTGTTAGTAAGCTATTTCAACCCCGAAATAGAAATATTACCTCTGATAGAAAAATTAGAATAGGCATGATATCGGATGGTTTTAGGGTGCATCCTGTTGGAAACATGATCACACTTGGTCTTGCACATATACCGGAAGAGCAAATTGAATTTTATGCCTATAGTACAAATAGCGAAGAGGATTTGGTTACTAATAAAATAGAAAATATTTGCTCACAATGGAGAATGGTGGCCGAATTATCGGGTAAAGACTTAGCTAATATTATCATTCATGATGAAATAGATATTTTGTTTGATTTGTGTGGCTATAACTCCAATAGCCGTATGCGTACTATGATGATGAAACCAGCGCCTATACAGATAAAATGGGTCGGAGGACTAATTAGTAGTACGGGTGTTGAAGAAATCGACTATTTACTTAGTGACCATATTGAAACTCCTCTTGGTGTTGATTATCTTTATACTGAAAAGTTAATTCGTTTACCTGATGATTACATCTGCTATGACCCTCCGCACTATTTACCTCCAGTAAATAAATCACCAGTAGGTAAAAACGGGTATATTGTGTTTGGTTGTTTTAATAATGCAACTAAAGTAAATGATGTGTTGCTTATTGAATGGTCTAAAATATTAAATGCAGTACCCAATTCACGTTTATTTTTGAAAAGCTTTCAATATACTAGTGAGAAGTTATGTGAACGAATTTATTCTGTTTTAGAAATACATGGGATTTCTCGGGAACGTATAAGAATAGAATCTTCTTCGCCACATAGAGAACTTCTGGCGAGCTATAATGATGTTGATATCGCACTCGATCCATGGCCATATTCCGGCGGATTAACGACATGTGAAGCGATGGCTATGGGCGTACCAGTGGTTACATTACCGGGGCCTACGTTTGCTGGCCGCCATTCTGCTTCTCATCTGGTCAACGCAGGTATGCCGGAACTGGTGGCTAATGACTGGGAAAACTATATTAATATCGCTGTAGGGATGGCGAACGATGTAGATAGTTTAAGTGTTATTCGTCAACATCTACGCGATATATTGCTGGCTTCTCCTGTTTGTGATGGTAAACGTTTTGCGAAAAATTTCTCTGATGCTATGCGTGCGGTATGGCAAAGATATTGTGAAGGAAAGAAACCAGAAGCATTGACATTGAGTAATGACTCAATGCCTTATTTTCATGATGATAGTCAACCAATTACATTGGTACATCCTATTGTTGAAAATATGGTTGATACTAAGCAGCAAGATAGCTTTAGTTTCCAATTGTCGGGGAAAATAATCGCCATGGATCACGGCGGTAGTCTGGCAACGAACAAAAATTTTATTAATTTAACAGCTACCGATGCTTTCCATTTTATTATTATGGATATGCTCGGTGAAGTAGAGGAACGTCATTTACCGTTGCGTAAAAAAGGCATACAACATATAAAATTACATGGCTTGGGCGATGGAGAATCTTCTCCTGTTTACATGTGTCTTGAACCGGAATACAGCAGTGACTTGGCTCCTTTATCCGCTGAGGGAGGAAGTAGAGTGCTTGCTGAGGTAATTGCCCAAACCTCAGAACTTGATCATATTCATGGGTTGGACCATCTGGATTGGCTGATTTTGGATAATCGTTATGATATTCGCAAAGCTATTATCCATGGTAAGCGTATTCTCTCTGACTGCCTTGTTGTTCAAGTAAAAATCACTTTTTCTCAGACTCACCAAGAACAATTGCTGTTTAGCGATATTACTTCTCTTTTGACACAATACGGGTTTTCTTTCCATTCGTTAGAAGATATTGAATATGCTAAACCTACCGTGATTGATGACCAAAAAATGCTACCGTCATCAAAAATGATTTCTGCTGTTGCAGTTTATCTTCCAGATAATGTTCGTGTGCACGCACTGACAGTAGAACAGCGTGAAAAACTGGCATTTATTCTGCATACCGCTTATCGGATGCAGGAGTTTGCCTATTCAGTACTACAGGTCGATTCTAAAGAAAGGGCTAAAAGCTATCTTGATGATCGCAATATAACCGAAAAAAATGCTGGCAGGTCATCTTCAGCGTTGCCGAAGATGACTATTCCTGATATGCCTAGAATGTCAGAAAAAGAAACTCAATTGTTTGAATATTATCTTAAACAAGCAACGTGCTATTTTGAGTTCGGTAGTGGAGGATCGACAAAGCTTGCAGCTAGAAATAACGTAGAAGTATTTGGTGTAGAAAGTGATAAAGTATGGGTGGAAACACTAAAAAAAGAAGTTGGCCCATTGTGTAAAGTTGAATACGTTGATATTGGACCGACAAAAGCATGGGGGTATCCTGTTGATGATATTCATCGGGAAAAATTCCCACACTATAGTGAAACGATTTTGAAACATGACCGCACGTTTAATCTTATTCTCGTTGATGGCCGTTTTCGTGTTGCCTGTACCCTTAATGCAATAAAACATATATTAGAGAAAAAGAAGAATATAGCAGACTCGGTGATTTTTATTCATGATTTCTGGAATAGACCTGATTATCATATTGTTTTGGAATTTTTAGAAAAATTAAAAATGGCAGAAAGCGCCGGGGCTTTTAAAATTAAAAATGATATTAATATATCATCACTTAATGAAGTTCTAGAAAAATATAAGTATATTGCCCAGTGAATTTTAATCAAGGTACCTTGATAAGGTACCTTGATCTAAAATTAGGTGTTAATTTTTATATAGATTAAGGTCATCATGAAAATAGCTATCGCAGGAACAGGATATGTCGGATTATCAAATGCGATGCTTCTGGCACAACATAACGAAGTCGTTGCGGTTGACATTGTTGCTGACAGAGTCGCGATGTTGAATGATAAAAAATCACCTATTGTTGATAGTGATATTGAGGATTTTCTTCAACACAAAGCATTAAGTTTTACAGCAACGTTGGATGCAAGAGATGCATATAAGGGTGCTGATTTTGTTATAGTCGCTACGCCAACAGACTATGATCCTGAGACTAATCGATTTAACACGCATTCCGTTGAAGAAGTGATACACCAGGTGTTACTTTTAAATCCGCTCGCGGTCATTGTGATTAAATCGACAGTTCCTGTTGGTTATACACAGCAGGCCAGAGAAAAATTTAATACAAAAAATATTATTTTTTCACCGGAATTTTTGCGAGAAGGGAAAGCGTTGTATGATAATTTACACCCGTCACGTATTATCGTTGGTGAACGTTCCTTACGTGCTGAAAAATTCGCAAATCTGCTATTGCAAGGAGCAATAGAAAAAGATATTTCTGTGTTGTTTACAGAGTCTACAGAGGCAGAAGCCATTAAGCTTTTTTCAAATACTTATTTGGCAATGCGCATCGCCTATTTTAATGAATTAGATACTTATGCTCAATCATTAGGATTAAACAGCAAACAAATTATCGAGGGAGTTGGATTAGATCCTCGTATTGGCAATCATTACAATAACCCCTCATTTGGTTATGGGGGGTATTGTCTTCCTAAAGATACTAAGCAATTATTAGCTAATTATGTCAGTGTGCCCAATAATATTATTCAGGCTATTGTGAGTGCTAATCATACTCGTAAAGATTTCATTGCTGATTCGATCATAAAAATGAATCCTAAAATCGTTGGAATTTACCGACTTGTCATGAAAGCAGAGTCAGATAACTTTAGGTCATCTGCTATTCAAGGTGTCATGAAAAGAATAAAAGCTAAGGGTATACATGTTGTCGTTTATGAGCCTGCAATGCAGGAAGAAGCGTTTTTCCATTCTCCTGTTATTCATGATTTAGTCGAGTTTAAGCAATGCGCGGATGTCATTCTGGCGAATCGAATGTCTGGTGAATTAAATGATGTGCAAGATAAAGTTTATACGCGAGATATCTTTGGTTGTGATTAATAACAATGTGATAACAAATCCTATATCATTTTTTTGTTTCGTAACGATTTTTTCTAAAGTTTTGACTTTGGATGCCGATAACTGCAAAAGATTTTAAGTGAAATTTTATGCAAGGACGTATCATGGCAGTGGTCAGCACCAATCTTCCTTCGCTCAACGCTCAAAAGAACAGCAATAAATCTTCCTCCTCACTGAGCTCAGCAATAGAGCGTCTTTCTTCCGGCTACCGTATCAACAGCGCTAAAGATGATGCTGCTGGGCAAGCGATTGCCAACCGTTTCACCGCCAATATCCGAGGACTAAATCAAGCTGCGCGTAATTCCAATGATGGAATGTCGATGCTGCGGACCGCAGAAGGTGTGCTTGATGAAATAAATAGCCGTCTGCAACGTATTCGAGAACTGACGGTTCAAGGGCTGAACGGTACGAATGAGGGTGATGTGGGTGACAGTATTCAGGCCGAAATTAATCTGAACCTGAAAGAGATCGATCGCCTGAATCTATGGGCTTCTTTTAATGGTACTCCATTACTGAATGGTAGTGGCGGCACTAAAGCGCTACAGGTTGGTGTTTATGACCATGAAACAATGGATATCGATCTCGGCCCACCAGGGTTCAGCGTGCAGGAAATGGGATTGCTGGATATGACGGTGCAGGGCACCCCAGGGAAAGTGACGCCAGTATCCTCGCTAAGTGGTGTATCGAGCCAGATCAATTTAGATGATACGACATACACGACAGTTGCTTATATACCGCCGGACAATAATCCTAATCTGGTGCGTTCCTCGCGCGGTAGCAATCTGGTCCAACTGGATGGTACAGGTGGAAGGTTGATGAATGTGTCGATCAGTGCCGCCCATGATACCGATACCCGCTTGAATGATGTCCGATTAGGCGTCAGCAGTGGTGTGGTCGCTAATACGGCAAGTGAGTCAATTTCTAGTACCCGCTATCTGGATAGTAATGGTAATACCTTGTTTTTGAATCAAGCAGGGGTTGTTAGTTCTGGAGGAAAATATTGGATCCAGCATCAAACCAATAATGGTATGTATTATTATGAAGCGGAAGTAACGGTTCATGGCGATCAAAATAAGATCACTGCTCAGGCTAAGTCGACCACGAGAATAGCAAAAAATGACATGACGAGCAGTATTTCTGATGTGTTGCGGTACGCACCTTCTGTATCCAAAGCGAGCGCTGATTATAGCCTGGCACTGGATGGTTCAGATGAAACCAACAATGCCAATATGGCGTTGGTTCGATTGGGAAATTATTACTATGTGGAAGAGCAGGTTAGTGCAGGGCAATATGCCTACTACCGTGCTGATGTGACTATTAAGACTGGGGGCACTCAAAATTCAATTACTGTGACCTCTGATCGTAGCCAGATTATTTCAGTCAGCGATCAGCCGTATGTGGGTGGTTCATCGGTGGCACACCTTGACCCTGAAAATAATAATGTTCAGGTTAATTATGTCGATCTGGCGGGTAGATCGTATTCAGATGTCATGCGTGCAGATGAAGATGGAAACTATGTTTTTCATCTCGATGAGTTTGTCGGTGGAGAAGATGCGTATAAAACAGCCAAAGTAGTACGTAATCAAAATGGACAATATATGCTGCAAACTGTAAATGGCGCTGCAGAAGTTGTTTTATACTATCCACTTTCCTATTCCGTCTCAACTAATGTCGAAAATAATCAGACCATATTGACCTTGCGCGAAGCCGATGTCGCACAGCGTTTACGTAATCCGTCCGATCCCTTAACTGTCATCGACCAAGCTATCGCCAGAGTGGATGCCAAGCGCGGAGAATTGGGGGCATTGGAAAATCGCTTACAGTCTGTTGTGCAAAATAACACACAGACCAGCATGAATCTGACAGCATCACGCTCACGGATAGAAGACACGGATTTTGCACAAGAAATTTCTGTTATGACCAAGCAACAGATACTGCAGCAGGCATCGATATCGGTATTGGCGCAGGCTAATCAAATTCCACAAACGGTGTTGGCATTATTAAAATAAGAATGGATCTATCTTATGAAAAAACAAGAGGTTTTGATCATTGAATCACGTAGCGCACAGGATATTTATGATGACCGCTATGAAGGTGAAACGTTAAAGCAAATTTTAAGGCTCCAGGGTGTTCATGCTAAATATATTGAGGTGGTCAATCAGGAGCTATTTGTTAAGGCTCTGAAGTTGGCACAAAAAGAACATATAAAATATGTACATATCAGTGCGCATGGAGAGGATGAGGGGTTTGTTTTGACTGACGGCACTGAAATATCATGGGCAGATTTTGACACCTTGGCATGGCCATATTTAAAGGGAGTTTGCCTTTGTTTTTCAAGTTGCTCTGTAGGGAAAGGGGCAGAAAAATTATTTACACATCATAAATCATTTTGTAGCGCGATTGTTGCACCTACCCGAACCATCACCTGGGGGGAGGGGTTAGTCGCCTACTCTGCATTTTATCACCGTACGTTATCAACGGAAACGTCGCCGGAACAAGACGTAAAAGTACTCAACCATATTGTCGGAGCAGGAAGCTTCAGATTAATAAGATCCTCTTACCAATCTGTAACTTATGCTTTGGGTAGCTAATTCGCAATTAAAGAACGATACCCAGCTAATTTTACGAAATATACGACGTTTTTCACCTAATTTGGGAGCAGTCCCTCAGGCAGTATCCCAAATAACCCTCCTTTTACCTCCCTATTCAGGCGATTGGCTACCCTACCTAAAAGCATAATAGTGTCGATAACATTATCATCGTAGGTATTTGTCACTGTGAGCGATTTGTATACCGCCGAAGGCACAATGGATAAAAATTCCCTTTGGAAGCGCTATGTACCACTAGTGCGCCATGAAGCCTTGCGTTTACAGGTTCGTCTCCCCGCGAGTGTTGAACTTGACGATCTGCTACAGGCTGGTGGTATCGGCTTGTTAAGCGCAGTTGAACGTTATGATTCGTTACAAGGTACGGCGTTTACCACCTATGCTGTCCAACGAATTCGCGGTTCGATGCTGGATGAATTACGCAGTCGTGATTGGGCTCCACGCAGTGTACGGCGTAATGCGCGGGAAGTGGCACAAGCAATGCAACAGGCTGAACAGCAGCTCGGTCGTACTCCAACGGAGCAGGAAGTTGCGCAGACCCTGAATATCACGCTTGAAGATTATCGTCAGATATTGCTGGATACGAATAACAGCCAGCTTTTCTCTTACGATGAATGGCGTGAAGAACATGGTGACAGCGCAGAGGCGTTACTGGAAGGCAATGAAGATGCGAACCCATTGCATCAACTGATGGAAGGCAATTTGCGCCATCGTGTAATGGATGCGATTGAAAGCCTGCCAGAGCGTGAGAAGTTGGTGTTGACGCTTTACTATCAGGAAGAGTTGAACCTGAAAGAGATCGGTGCCGTTCTTGAAGTCGGAGAGTCGAGAGTCAGTCAGTTGCATAGCCAGGCGATAAAGCGCCTGCGCGTGAAATTAATGAACGATGTTTAATTGCGCTGCGTAGGAATACTGTTATCAAAGTATATCTTCAGTCACTGAAGCAGCAGGCCATGACAATGTTTGAATATTGATGCGCGCCTTACATCAGTATTTAGATGATTAATGTCACCTGTTTTTAGCACACCAGATTCTCTGGCGTAATGAATGATGCTATCGCTTTACATTGAAGCTATATATTGTCATGGAATGGATTCATGCACCCATCAATTCGGAAGAAACAGCTCCTAAGCCGTTATCTGAAAGACTTCAAACACAGACAAACCAACTGTTCACAGTGTGATAAAGAGCTCGACCGCGTTTCACTGGTATTTCGCAATCAGCTTATTAATAAAAAATCGATCGGCAGCATCGACAGGCTTATCGATGATGACATATGGTCCGGTCTGCAACAGGAATTAATCCCACTTTGCCGCTTTTGTAGCGAAATATTATGCAATACCACTGCTAGCTATTTCGATATTAAAGCTTTCACACAGTATCTGATTGAGCAGACTGAAGTCCGGCATAGCACGATGCGCGAATATGTCATTCGCTTGCGGCGCTTGGATGAGCTGCTGGCCGCCAATAATTATCCAGCAGAAACCTTTTCCCGGCACCGTGATGGAGTGCAGCAGCGCGTATGTGACTACCTTCCCGGCATTGAGCAAAATATATACCGCAGCGCTTTACGAAAATACGACCAATATCTGGACTGGCAGCGGCATTTCTGACGTGCATCATGCGTCGTTCTCAGGCTGACATTGCCAAATCATGGGATACTGACTATACGTAAATGTTATGACAGTGTAAAAAATGCTTGCATTGCAGAGGCAAATTATTGCACTGTCATACTACTGAAATCATTCGGCACTAATTTTTAGGCAATGGTTAGCAGTAGTTCTACGATGCGATCAATCATTATTCAGTGGAATAGTCGTTGTCACAGTGAGGAACGCGAATGGTAATGTCCTTTTCTGGACTTTGTAGTCGATGCCAAGATTCTAAGCCGCTGACTCGCCGATGCGAGGGATTTTCCTCCCACTTATTTTCAACACTGCGCCATTCTCTTTTTACCCAAACTCTCCGTTTATTTTCTTTTTCTATCCATGAATGCTCGGCCCGTTTTTCACTCAGTTCGTGGATGAATCATGCGTATTCTCTGTCCGCTATTGGCTTAATAAGGAAGCCTAACCTCGTTAGTGAGTTAAACGTCACGCGCTGTAGAACAGTGCGGTAAGTGAAACAAACTGTAAGGTGCCACTATGGGAAGACAAAAAGCAGTGATCAAAGCTCGTCGTGAAGCTAAACGCGTTATTCGTCGTGACTCGCGTAGTCATCGCCAGCGTGAGGAAGAATCGGTCACTTCTCTAGTACAGATGGGCGGGATTGAAGCAATCGGAATGGCGCGTGAAAATCGTGATAATTCCGTTATTCAAGCCCGTACAACTGCCCAGGAACATTACTTGTCTGCGATAGAAAATAAACAGTTGATTTTTGCCACAGGTGAAGCTGGCTGCGGTAAAACGTATCTGAGCGCTGCGAAAGCGGCAGAGGCACTAATCCATAAAGAGGTTGAGCGTATTATCGTTACGCGGCCAGTATTACAGGCTGACGAAGATCTTGGCTTTTTACCTGGAGATATTGCGGAGAAATTTGCGCCTTATTTCCGCCCGGTTTACGACATACTTTTGCGTCGACTGGGAGCCTCTTTCATGCAGTACTGTTTGCGGCCGGAAATCGCCAAAGTCGAAATTGCGCCTTTTGCGTATATGCGCGGACGGACGTTTGAAAATGCGGTTGTGATTCTGGATGAGGCGCAAAACGTAACAGTGAACCAAATGAAAATGTTCCTGACGCGTTTAGGCGAAAATGTCACGGTTATCGTCAATGGTGATGTGACGCAGTGTGATTTGCCATCTGGAGTTAAATCCGGCCTGCGCGATGCACTGGAGCGTTTTGTTGAGGATGACATGATTGGCGTCGTCTCTTTCGGTAAAGAGGACTGTGTGCGTTCGGCGCTGTGCCAGCGTACGCTCCATGCCTATGGCTGATGTCTGTGTGGCATGGAAATGGACGTTTCTGTGCCATCAGCATAAAAAACGCCGCTGATTTGCATCAGCGGCGTTTTCTTTTATATGGCGGTGAGGAAGGGATTCGAACCCTTGATACGTTTTCACGTATACACACTTTCCAGGCGTGCTCCTTCAGCCTCTCGGACACCTCACCGGGGGTTGCCTACAAGGGGCAACGGGGCGCTACTATAGGGAGTCGCCTAGCTTCGGTCAAGCAGTATTTAGCGCGAACGGTGCGTATGGCTAAGCATTGAACGGTAAAGGATAGTCTGCGTAACCGTGTCGTTAAAATGTAGGCAAAACGAGTTGATCATTGGCATAAAAAAACCACAGACCATGATGGCCTGTGGTTTTTTGTCAGCTATCGGACGATTACGCCAGCAGCGTTTTGATGTAACTGGTCAGTGCTTCGTCTTTGCTGTTAGCGAAGAAGTATTCTTGGAATTTAGGACCAGCAATCGCGCCTTTAACCAGATCCTGATCGAGGCCTTTCAGGATGGTGATCAGATCGTTGTAGGTCACTGCTTTTACGGCATCCAGGATTTTCTTGTTACGTTGTTGAGGAACAACGCGATCGCTCGGATAGCCACGGCCGCCTTCTTCTTTGAACAGCTGGGTAAACAGGTTTTCCAGGTTCAGTTCAGCGCCCCAGCCGAAGCCTTTAGCGTAAGGAACAGATACGGCGTTACCGTTGTTGATCTGAGAGAACAGGTAAGCATCAGATGGGTCAACAACCAGACCGCAGATTACGCCTGGGAAAGAGTTACAAGCCAGCATTGCGCCCTGGCCAGTACCGCAACCGGTCACAACGAAATCAGCCGCGCCGGAGTTCAGCAGGATAGCTGCCAAAATACCGTTCTGGATGTAGGTCAGCTGCGCTGCATCTTCAACGGCGTATTGGCCGTAGTTGTGTACAGTGTGGCCCAACGGTGCAACCGCTTTGGTCAGAGACTCGGCGATGATGGCGTTTTTGGCAGCTTGGCTGTTCTCGTTAATCAGTGCAATTTTCATGTTCGTTCCTTTTCTGTGACGGACAAATACATTTTTTAAAACTGTATTTCAAATTGATGTGAGCAGTATACCGTTTCAAAAATAAAGCGCAAATCGTCGAAGCAAAGAATGCGGCACAGCACATAGATTCAGGAAAAAGAGGATGAAAGAAAAAGGGGGGTAAATGCATAACATATTGAAAAATGGCGCTGTATTTCAGCGCCATAGCGTAGGGGATTATGCGTCAGGGAAGGTCAGCGTATTGCCCGGTGCCTCTCGATTAAGATGAAGAAAATTCAGGTGTCGTTCGTACTGATCCAAAATGTCGTTAATCACCTGTTCTTTGCTGTAATCCATCAGATCATTCCCCTGGCTTCCTTCCAGCAGGAAGGTTTCAAGGCGGTAATAATCTGATTTACCCGAGCGGGCGCGGTAGGTAAACGCCGGGACGCTATAGCGCTGTGGCCAAATTTGGTAAAGAAAGTTCTGTTCATCACCCAAATCAACCAACAGTTCGAGATGGTTCAGGCGTTCATCTTCGACAGGTGGCAAGTCGTTGACTTCAACGCTGGCACCTCGCAGGCGCAGTTCACGCGCGACATCATCCATGGCGGCTTTACAGACGTTATCCAGCATTTTTTGCGTATGCGTTGTGCCGGGGAAATTCATGACGCGTGAGAGGCGTTGCTTCCAGTTCAGGCGGTCGTCGCCGGAGATTGGCATCGGTGCCGATGTTTGTAAGGAGCTGGCTTTACGATAATCCTCAACCCGCAGTGATTTATACAATCCCGCCATAATAAAGAACATCACAAAGCTAAACGGTAATCCCATAATAACGGTGGTGTTCTGTAATGCGGAAACACCGTTTGTCATCAGCATCCCCAACGTTAGCAGGCCAATGGCGACTGACCAGAAAATTCGCAGCCAGTTTGGCGCATCATTGTTGATGTCGCCAAGGCGAGAGGTGAAGTTGCCCAGTACCAGCGAGCCGGAATCGGCAGAGGTGACATAAAACAGTAAGCCGGTAATCGTCGCGACAGAGGCGCTTAGGCTGAAGCCAGGGTACTGCGCCAGCAGGCTGTAGAATCCGCGCTCCGGGTGCTGCATGACTTCATTGGCAAAATCCAGATTACCGTGGAGCACCTGATAAAGCGCGCTGTTGCCAAAAATGGAGAGCCACAGTAGCGTAAAGACAAACGGAATGATCAGCGTGCCGACGACGAACTGTCGAATCGTTCTGCCGCGTGAGATACGTGCCAGAAACAGTCCGACAAACGGTGCCCATGCGACCCACCATGCCCAGAAGAACAGCGTCCAGCTATTCATCCATTCTGTCGGACGATCAAAGGCAAAGCTGTTAAGTGTCATGCCGGTAAAGCGATTGATGTAATCCCCCACGTTGAGCACTAACGCGTTTAGCAGAAATTCGGTATCGCCCCAGAAGAGCAGAAAAAGAATCAAGCCCAGTGCGAGCAGGACGTTAAGCTCGGAGAGGAAGCGAATACCGCGATTGACACCGGACGTCACGGAGACCGTCGCCATGATTACGGAAAGCAGGATGAGCGAGGCCTGAACGGTGAGATTCTCTGGGATCTGGAACAGGACTTTCAGCCCGTAGTTCAACTGAACGACGCCGATGCCCAGCGTAGTCGCGATACCGAAGATGGTTCCGAGTACGGCCGCGATATCAACGCTGTGGCCAATCGGGCCATTAATACGTTTACCAAAGATAGGGTACAGGGCAGAGCGAATCGTCAGCGGCAAGTTATACCGGTAGCTGAAATAGCCCAGAGCAATGCCCATCAGCGCGTACATTGACCAGCCGGTTAACCCGTAGTGAAACAGCGTCCAGACCATGGCCTGCCGTGCCGCTTCTATCGTCTGGCCTTGTCCTTCCGGTGGCATCATATATTGCGTGATCGGCTCCGCAACGGAAAAGAACATTAAATCGATACCAATCCCCGCTGCAAACAGCATTGCCGCCCAGCTCATCAGACTAAATTCAGGCTTCGACTGTTCTGGCCCGAGCTTGATAGAGCCAAATCGAGACGACGCGATGAAGATGACGAAAACGATGTAGAGCGTGGCGGCTAGCAGGTAGTACCAACCAAATGTGGCGGAAACCCAGTTAAGTGCGTGGGTAATCCAGTCATTGGCTTCTTTGTTAAACAACATGGTCATCAGCGAGAAGGTCAGGATTAATCCCGCTGATGTGTAGAACACGACAGGATTCAGGCGATCCCGTTGAGTGATGGTTTCTGAGGCTGGCATGGTTATCCCTTGCGTTGCGTGAATAGGTACTCCGACTCCTCTCTCCACGAAGCGCGCTTAGCGCATATCATACCAAAGACACGGCGCAGGACATCCGCTGAGTACGCTTTCCGTTGAAGATTATCATCAGAACAAAAAAGAAATTATTCTTTTTAAGGTGGAGTTATCGTCTGAACTCACACCGATTTTCATGATAATTGATACAGATTTTTAACCTTTCAGCAATAAAAGATATTCATTTTTTATTGAACGTTCAATCAAAAAAAAGTTTAATGAGACAAATCGGATCATGAGCCAGTGTCTTTTACCGTGATTCATCACGCAAAAATGAAGGGAAGAAAATGAAGGGGAAATGCGGTGCCTAAAGTCGGAATGCAGCCCATCAGACGGCAGCAACTCATTGAAGCGACGCTGGCCGCGATTAACGATGTGGGGATGCATGATGCCTCAATCGTACAGATTGCCCGACGTGCGGGAGTGTCGAATGGGATCATCAGTCATTACTTCCGCGATAAAAATGGCTTACTGGAAGCGACGATGCGCTATCTGATTAGTCATCTGGGGCTGGCGGTGAGATCAAGGCTGCTGAACCTGGCAGAAAATACGCCTCGCGCACGTTTGCGGGCGATTGTTCAGGGGAATTTTGATGATAGCCAGACGAATAGCGCAGCGATGAAAACCTGGCTGGCGTTCTGGGCCAGTAGCCTGCATTCCCCCATGCTCCATCGGCTACAGCAGGTTAACGATCGGCGGCTTTACTCCAACCTGTGTGTCGAATTCAGCCGCTGCTTGTCGAAGGACAACGCGCGTATTGCGGCAAAAGGGCTGGCAGGTCTGATCGATGGACTATGGCTGCGTGGTGCGCTAAGCCATGACGCCTTCAACCGCGAAGAAGCGCTGGGCATTACCTACGCCTATATTGAGCAGCAGCTCGCCCGCGCGTAATCCTTCTTTATCATTTTGCCTTCACTGCCTGGAACCTGTGTTTGGGCAGCCATCAGACAGGAGAGTTTATGCCTCACTACGGTTTACAACAGCTTTATATCAACGGCACTTATGTCGATAGCACGGGTGACGAGACGTTTGATGCGGTGAACCCCGCCAATGGCGAGATCATTGCCCACATTCAGTCGGCCACTGCCGCGGATGTTGACCGTGCAGTCAATGCCGCAACCACAGGGCAGAAAGTATGGGCGGCGATGACGGCGATGGAACGTTCACGCATTTTACGCCGCGCCGTGGATATCCTGCGTGAGCGCAACGATGAACTCGCGTTACTCGAAACGCACGATACTGGCAAGCCACTCTCGGAAACACGCACTGTCGATATCGTGACCGGCGCGGATGTTTTGGAGTACTACGCGGGGCTGATTCCTATGCTGGAAGGGCAGCAGATCCCCCTGCGCGGTACCTCATTCGTCTATACCCGTCGTGAACCGCTTGGCGTGGTCGCGGGTATCGGTGCTTGGAATTATCCTATTCAGATCGCATTGTGGAAATCGGCCCCTGCGCTGGCGGCAGGCAATGCGATGATCTTCAAACCCAGCGAAGTCACGTCGCTCACCGCGCTGAAGCTGGCGGAAATCTATACCGAGGCTGGGTTACCGGCTGGCGTATTCAACGTGCTGACGGGGTCGGGGAAATCCGTTGGTCAGGCGCTGACCACACATCCGGGCATTGCCAAAATTTCTTTCACCGGGGGGATCGCCAGCGGGAAAACGGTAATGGCCAATGCCGCAGGCTCGACGCTGAAAGATGTCACGATGGAGCTAGGCGGAAAATCGCCGCTGATCATTTTTGATGATGCCGATCTGGATAAAGCAGCGGATATCGCCATGATGGCGAATTTCTTCAGCGCCGGTCAGGTGTGTACTAACGGTACACGTGTCTTTATCCCGCAGGCATTGCAGGCACAGTTTGAGGAAAAAATTCTGGCGCGCGTTCAGCGCATCCGTATCGGTGACCCGACAGACGAGCAGGTGAATTTTGGTCCGCTGGTCAGCTTCCCGCACAGAGAATCCGTACTGCGCTATATCGAAAGCGGTAAGCGTGAAGGTGCCCGCGTGCTGGTGGGCGGCGAACCGATGACTGACGATAAGTATGCGCAAGGTGCATTCGTTGCCCCGACGGTGTTCACGGACTGCCGGGACGACATGAAGATTGTGCGCGAGGAAATCTTTGGCCCGGTCATGAGTATTCTGACGTATCAGAATGAGGATGAGGTTATCTGCCGCGCCAATGAGAGCGAGTATGGACTGGCGGCTGGCATCGTGACCCGCGATCTGAATCGGGCACATCGGGTGATTCATCAGCTTGAGGCAGGAATTTGCTGGATCAACACCTGGGGTGAGTCTCCGGCTGAAATGCCTGTGGGCGGCTACAAACATTCGGGTGTCGGACGTGAAAACGGCATAACAACATTGGAATACTATACGCAAATTAAATCTGTACAGGTTGAACTGGGTGAATTCCGCTCGGTATTTTAAACGAAGGGGAGAAAGCCTAATGGAATATGATTACATCATTATCGGAGCCGGTTCCGCCGGCAATGTGCTGGCAACGCGGTTAACAGAAGAAAGCGACGTAAGCGTGCTACTGCTTGAGGCGGGCGGCCCGGACTATCGGCTGGATTTTCGCACGCAAATGCCTGCGGCATTGGCTTTCCCATTGCAGGGGAAGCGCTATAACTGGGCTTATGAAACCGACCCAGAACCTCACATGAATAATCGACGCATGGAATGTGGCCGCGGCAAAGGGCTGGGTGGTTCATCGCTGATTAACGGCATGTGCTACATCCGTGGCAATGCGATGGATTTTGATAACTGGGCGACCATGCCGGGTCTGGAAGACTGGAGTTACCTTGACTGCCTGCCGTATTTCCGCAAAGCGGAAACGCGGGATGTGGGATCGAATGACTATCATGGCGCAAGCGGTCCTGTTTCGGTGACAACGCCGAAGATGGGAAACAACGAACTGTTTCACGCGATGGTTGAAGCGGGTGTGCAGGCGGGTTATCCGCGAACAGACGATCTTAACGGCTATCAGCAGGAAGGCTTTGGTCCGATGGACAGAACCGTCACGCCGAAAGGGCGTCGCGCCAGTACCGCGAGAGGTTATTTGGATCAGGCGAAAAGCCGTAAGAATCTGACCATTGTGACGCATGCCTTAACCGACAAGATTCTCTTCGACGGAAAACGTGCCGTTGGCGTGGCTTACTTTAAAGGGGAAAGTGCGCAGACGGCGAAGGCACGCCGTGAGGTGCTGCTGTGTGCCGGCGCTATTGCTTCGCCGCAAATCCTGCAACGTTCCGGCGTGGGGCCGAAAAACTTGCTTCAGCGTCTTGATATTGCCGTGGTGCACGATTTGCCCGGCGTCGGTGAGAACTTGCAGGACCATCTGGAAATGTATTTGCAGTATGCCTGTAAAGAGCCAGTATCGCTGTATCCGGCGTTGCAGTGGTTTAATCAGCCAAAAATCGGCGCGGAATGGTTGTTCAACGGCACTGGTGTTGGGGCTAGTAACCAGTTCGAAGCGGGTGGCTTTATTCGTAGTCGGGATGAGTTCGCCTGGCCGAATATTCAGTACCACTTCCTGCCCGTCGCGATTAATTACAACGGCAGTAATGCGGTGAAAGAGCACGGATTTCAGGCGCACGTTGGCTCCATGCGTTCACTTAGTCGGGGGCGTGTACAGGTGCGATCCAAAGACGCCCGCGAGCACCCGAGCATCTTGTTCAACTATATGTCTACGGACCAAGATTGGCAGGAATTTCGCGACGCGATCCGCATTACGCGTGAAATCATGGCGCAGCCTGCGCTGGATAAATACCGTGGACGAGAGATCAGCCCTGGGCTGGAGGTTCAGACTGATGAGGAACTGGACGAGTTTATCCGCAATCACGCCGAGACGGCATTCCATCCCTCCTGCTCCTGTAAGATGGGTGAGGATGAGATGGCGGTGGTTGATGGGCAAGGCCGGGTTCACGGTATGGAAGGGCTACGCGTGGTGGATGCTTCCATCATGCCGCAAATTATTACCGGTAACCTGAATGCGACAACCATCATGATTGCCGAGAAAATTGCCGACCGAATCCGCCGGCGCCAGCCGCTGCCGCGTAGCAAGGCTCGCTACTATGTTTCCGGAAATACCCCAGTGAGAAAAGCACCGCTGAAGTCAGCGTCGTGACGTTTCCTGCATAGCAAGATGGATCGCCCAGATGGACCGTAGAGACAGTGCGGTCCATACTTTTCATTGCTATACACAATCTGACAAACAAACGCCTTCCGCACCATTACTATGAGTGACATCGCCATCAGTGATGTCACTTTTCCTTGAGGAATGAAAATGAATAATTGGCTGCAACAGATTCAGGGCTTATTAGGCTCCGGTAGCAAGCTGGGGAATCAGCATCAAGGGGGCAAAAATGGCAATTTGGGTGACATGCTGAAGCCTGCTGCGCTGGGCGGTTTGGCGGGTGTGTTGTTATCGAATAAATCCACGCGGAAAATCATGGGTTCATTGGGTAAAAATGCGTTGATCATTGGCGGTAGTGCAGCGGCGGGCGTGGTGTTGTGGAACCAGTACAAAAAACGCGTTCGCGACACGCATCAGGACGATCCACAGTTTGGCAACCAGTCCTCTGGCGACAATATTCGCGCCCGGCGTTTGATTCAGGCTCTGGTTTTTGCTGCCAAGAGTGACGGCCATATTGATGCAACCGAGAAACAGCGTATTGATGAAAATATCCAGCAACTGCAACTGGGCAGTGAAGCACACCGCTGGGTACAGGAAGCCATAGAACAACCGCTTGACCCGATTTTGCTGGCGAAAGATGTGAAGAATGAGGAAGAGGCGCTTGAGGTCTACTTCTTGAGCTGCGCGGTCATTGATGTCGATCACTTCATGGAGAAAAGCTATCTGGATGCGCTAGCGACTGAATTGAAGATACCGCAAGATGTACGGCAGTCGATCACCAATGAACTGAAAAGTCCATCATGATAGGGCGAGTGATTTAAGCTGTGGTGAGATAATATTGGATAAATAAACGGATAACGCGGGCGAAAAGGTTTTCGCCCGCAGTGCTATCTGATACTTAGAAAGCGCTGGTGTCTTTGAACAGACCCACTTTCAGTTCGTCAGCGGTATAGATTTGGTGACCGTCAACCCACACTTCACCATCAGCAATACCCATCACCAAACGGCGATTGATCACGCGTTTGAAGTGAATGCGATAAGTCACTTTTTTCGCTGTCGGCAGCACTTGTCCGGTGAATTTAACTTCACCCACGCCGAGCGCGCGGCCTTTGCCTTCGCCGCCCAGCCAGCCCAGATAAAATCCGACTAATTGCCACATCGCATCCAGACCGAGGCAGCCTGGCATCACCGGATCGCCGATGAAATGGCAACCGAAGAACCACAGGTCAGGCGTGATATCCAATTCGGCTTCCACATAGCCTTTGCCATACTTACCGCCGTCTTCCGTCATTTTAACGACGCGGTCCATCATTAGCATGTTAGGGGCAGGTAACTGAGGGCCTTGCGGGCCGAACAGTTCACCACGACTGGAGGCAAGGAGGTCTTCTTTTGTATAGGATTCGCGTTTATCTACCATGGTCTCTGTAAGCCTTGTTTTAATGAAGCACGCAGGTTAGCGTACACCTGTACGCTGGGCAAGTCTGTTGCGTCTGGTTAAACCAGTTGGTTTAACGGAAAAACCAAGGGAAACGTCTACGCTCCTGCGGTGAAATCTGTCCAATTCGCTCACGAATGGCGGACAACAGGTTTGGTTGCTGTTCATCGTCATAAGCGAAGTTGGTCAATAATGACACCGCTTCCGGCGCAGTTTCTACCGGGAATAAATGGAATTTCCCTTCGCGTACCGCTTCAATGACATCTTCCTGTAAACACAGATGGCGTAAATTAGCCGCAGGTAAAATCACGCCCTGCGTTCCCGTCAATCCACGACGCTGGCAGACCTCAAAGAAACCTTCGATTTTCTCATTCACGCCGCCAATAGGTTGCACATGGCCAAATTGATCGACGGAACCAGTCACGGCGAACTGCTGATTGATCGGCCGCAAGGAGAGGGCGCTAATCAGCGCACATAGCTCTGCCAGTGAGGCACTGTCACCGTCAACTTCGCTGTACGATTGTTCGAAGACCATGGACGCTGAGAAGGGAAGCTGTTGATCAAGCTCCAGTTCCGTAATCAGGAACGCCTGCATGATCATCATACCCTTGGCGTGTAAATTGCCAGCCAGTTCGGCTTTGCGCTCGACATCGGTGAATTCACCGTCGCCAGCGTGAACCACGCAACTGATACGTGTCGGCTCGCCAAAGGCAACCGGGTAGCCTGGGAATTCCAATACGGAAAGTCCATTAATCTGGCCGATGACTTCGCCTTCCGTTTCGATCAGGATTTGGCCTAATTCGATTTCATCCTGCATGCGTTCACGCAGGTAGCCTTCACGCCATTGGCGAGCGGCAATGGCGTCAACCAGCGCCTGCTCCGTGATCTGACCATCTCTGGCGTATAGCGATGCATATTTCAACTGGCCGATTAGCCAACGTGGGCATAATGGCAAATTGCCTTGATCGCCGCTGTAGCGCACTGCAATATTGACCAATGCAGGCCAGGCATCTGTGTCCAGCAGCGGCAGTTGATTTTCGCTGCACAGTGCATTGATGTAGGTACACCAGCGCGCCATGTCGTCAGTTTCAATCAACTGCAATTGCGCTTCGAACTCACCGTAAATCGCGTGTTCGACTAATTCCGGCTCCATATCATGAATGTCTGCCAGACTTTCGCGGTCACCGAGAATAATCAGGCGAATATCAAGCGGCATCGGTGGCACATCAACAGGAAGTGGCTTGCGCTCGTCTGGCGACAGCCAACGATAGATGCCTTCAGCCATAATCTGTTTCAGGCGCAGCCACATCAAAGGCTGAGCCAGCAGTGCTCTGGCCGACAGGATCAACGTACCGCCATTAATCTGGTGAATCAGCCCTGGATGCAGCGTGATTTCATCGTGAAAACTGCGCACGCAGCCGAAGAGCTGTTCAGGTTCAATCCATTCCTGATAGCCACAGGATTGCTGTGCGGCAAAGTTATCCGCAGGCTGTGTGGCGGATTCGACCCGGATATGACGACCCTCAATGATATATTTACTGCCATGTATCGCCCCGGAGTCTGGCCTGATGGCGCTCAGCGCACGGGCGATCAATGCCATATATTCATCATTCTCCTGCGCTTTCAACAGCATAAAGCGCGAAGGTGAGCGAGGGTGGCAAAAGAGCGTCAGGCTGTCTGCCAGACGTGACTGAATAGCGGAGAATTCAGCAGGAGCAAGTTGAGCTGCCTGAGTGAATAGCGTTTGATAAGGCGTATTATTGGGCAGTAAATGCTGCCATGAGAGTCGGTTACTGGTCAAAGTATCAATGTAATCGTCTGAAGGAAAAGCGTGATTATACAAGAATAATCTAGACTTCACATAAGGAGAGTCATCTCTCCGTCATCTTTCATACGGTGAAGCTCAGCCCACGTTTGGCTAACCGTCTTAAAAGCTGTCAGAAAACTGCCAGAAAGCGGTCAAAATCAGGGAAAACTGTTATGCTGAAAGTCACGTTACGCGGTCACTGAAGAATTTAATATGAAATATCAACAACTAGAAAATCTTGAGTGCGGGTGGAAATGGAAATACCTGGTGAAGAAGCATCGGGAGGGAGAAGAGATTACGTGTTTTCTCGAGCAAAGCGCTGCGGATGATGCCGTACAGGCATTGCTTAAAATGGAAAACCAGCCGGTGAAAGTACTGGAGTGGATTGCGCAATGTATGAATCCCACCTTAGAAAACCGGATGAAGCAAACGATTCGCGCACGGCGCAAACGCCATTTCAACGCAGAGCACCAGCATACACGCAAGAAATCGATCGATTTGGAATACCTGGTCTGGCAGCGCCTTGCGGCTCTCGCTCAGAGACGCGACGTGACTTTATCAGAAACGATTGTGCAGTTAATCGAAGACGCTGAGCACAAAGAAAAATATGCCAGCCAGATGTCGCTGCTTAAACAGGATCTTAAAGCCATTCTGAATAAAGACGAGACGTGATCGTTTTTTTCATTATTGCGCTGACAAACACGCATAAAAAAACGCAGGGAGCGTTTTTCAACGTTGCGTAGCAACGGCCCACAGGGTGACGGACAAGGATGTCCGGCATAAAAAAACCTCGCCGGAGCGAGGTTTTTTTCGTTAATAACTTAAGCCTGAGGCTGAGTTACAACGTCTTTGATGCCTTTAACTTCGATCTCTACGCGACGATCTGGTGCCAGGCAGTCGATCAGCGCAGCACGAGGTTTAACGTTGTCACAGGTAGAACCCGTAACTGGTTGAGATTTACCCAGACCACGAGCAGAGACTTTGTTCGCAGGGATACCTTTAGAAACCAGGTAATCAACTACGCTCTGTGCACGTTTTTCAGACAGGGCTTGGTTGTATTGCTCTGAACCTAAACGGTCAGTGAAGCCCAGAACAACAACGGAACCGTCTTTCGGATCCAGAGAGCTCAGCTGGGTGTACAGTTGATCCAGTGATTGCTGGCCTTCTGCTTTCAGCGTTGCTTTGTTGAAGTTGAACAGGACGTCAGATTTCAGCGTGAAACGCTTGGTTTCAACAACTGGAGCTGGAGCTGGAGTTGGAGCCGGAGCAACAACTGGCGCTACGCGGTCATCTTGGCCGAAGCGGTAAGACAGGCCAACGCTCATCAGCATGTTGTCTGGACGCGCACCAACGGTACCAGCGTCACCAATGTTGCTTACCCACTGGTAGTCAACACGAGTAGCCCAGTTTTTGTCGATAGCGTATTCAACACCGATTGCAGCCAGCGGGGAAACGCCAGTGTCGTCGTTGTTGATGTCAGCTCTTGTACCAGTGTTTACTGACGTAGCTGCATGGCTGTCAGCGCGCCATACCATACCACCCAGACGAGTATAAACGTCCAGATCAGGCAGAACTGGGTAGCTCAGTTTAGCGGCCAGTTGGATGCCCTGTGCCTTTAAGCTCGCACTGTCTGCTGGGTTAGCAGTAGAACCTGCATACTTCATGCGGCCCAACCAATCGTAGCCCATTTCAAAGCCCAGGTACGGGTTGGCTTGATAACCAACAAATGCACCAGCGCCTAACTTGCTTTTGATTGGGTTGTTGTTGACACCAGTGTAACCATTTCCGTAGAAACCAGTATCGTGGAATTGAGACACACCCAGTTTACCACCGGTGTACCAGGTATTGTCTTTAGGAGCTGCTTGCGCGACGGTCGCGAAGCTAGCCAGTGCCACTGCAACTGCGATAGCTGTTTTTTTCATTTTACGCCTCATTATCATCCAAATCGGCAATTAACCCGGAGGGCTAATAAACCTTTGGTTAAAATCCTTTGGTCGGAGACTTTGCCCTTATTTATGACTCACTGTCAGTCAACTGACGTTATAAAAGAGCAACTCCAGCGAGTTAAAGTCTACAACGTAGTGAGAAAGTTACAAGTATGATGTGATTTACGTCATAAGAAAATCGCACGATTCATACATACTTGCTAACAAATAGTAGATGCTTTTGACAGATCTTACGCCTTTTAGCTGTATTAAATACACCCAAAAAGCCCGCAGAATACCGCTCTGCGGCGATTGATAAGACATATAACCTGAAGGGGCTGAGAAAATTCTTAATTTACTTAATGATACAATGTCGAATGAATTTTAAGGCTAGGAAACAGTCTATAGGCGTCACCGCCAGCACTTTCTGGCCGCATAATAAAGCCATACGTATTTCCTGCCTGTGCGGCGTGCCGCAACCGAACCTTCTCTTCTTCCGTCAATTCGTGCGGTAACCAGCATAAAACAGCGCTGTAATTCCCTGTCAGCAAGGCTCTTTCCATGGCATCAACCGTAAACAGCGGATTGATGTGGTGGAGTTGCACCATTTTATCCAGCGGGAGCCCAGATTGCTGTACCCAAGGGCGGCTCAATTTTTGCTGAGGCGAAAGCCATAACAGCCACCGAGACTGCGTGCCTAGCTGCTGTAAGAGCGGTAATAACAGGTGTGTGACTATGGGCTGATCGGCGTTGTACACGATTTCGCTGATAATTCCACCTGTGGCAACCGAGGGCTCCGCAGAGTGTTGATTTGCAGAAAACGATGATGGCTCGATGTTGTGAGAGCGGATTGATTGTGTACGCATAATGAGTTCTACCCATAGTATTACTGTATGAACATACAGTATATGCTGTGTGCGTGAAAATCAACCTGATTTTTTGAAAGCGCTTCGCATATTTCTTATGCAAGAGACAGTAAACACATTTACTGTTTGAAGCCACCTCGGAGCTGTGGTTAATTATTTGTTCCTGCTACGAATATTTTAATTGTTCAGGAAGAGATCATTTCAATACTAAGGATTACGGCAATGAAGCAATTATGCAAAAAAAGGATTTTGCAATCTCAGCAGTCTTTTTCATCTTTGGGGGGACATTACTTCACGTTCCCAATTTGGTGGCTACAGCATCGCAGCAAATAAAACGATTTTTGGACTGGTGTCGGAAGGGGAACTTTATCTGCGCGCCAGTAAGAAGGATGAAAAATATTTTCAACAGCGTGATATGCCTAATCTGATTTATACCAAGCGCGGCATGCCTGTTCCGTTGAATTACTTTCTTGTCGATGAGGCATTATGGCAAGAATCTGAGCAGCTACTGTATTTCGCCCATCTGGCGCTGGGAGGCGCGCAGTATGATCAAGCAGTCAGAAGTGCCAACGGGCGGTTAAAGGATCTCCCGAATCTTAACCATGATATCGAACGGCTGCTGTGGAAAGCGGGGATCAAGAATGTCGATGAGTTACAGCATTACGGTGCAAAAAACAGCTATCTCAAGTTGCGGAAGGTTCGGGCTAATCTGAGTGTGAATGTGCTATTGGCGCTTGCTGGTGCAATTTGTGGTACACATCAGGCGGCACTCCCTCGCGGTATCCGCAATGAACTGTTGGAATGGTATAAAAACAATACCGTCTCCAAAGGGCCAAAGCACTAAGAGATACGTCATATTTTTACTGTGTCATCATGTCATTTTTTAGCTGTACGAGTTCAGGTAAGAGACCGATCAGCAGGCCGATTTGCTGAATAATTAATGATTCTTTACTGTCTGACTCGGGTGAAAGGGATTGAAGGCTGGCGGTAATGGTTTTCAATCCCTGATTGATACGTAAACTTTCCTCTTCGCTGCAGTGTAGCGCATCATCAACATGACAGACGGCATCATCCAGCAATTGCAGCGTTTCCGTTGAGGTAATTTTCCCGCGATGTGCGCCGAGCGTCGAAATATAGCTTAGTAACGTATGATTCAGGCACATGAAGCGGAATGCGTTGTCCAGCTTACTTCTGGTCGCATGGGGCTCTGAGGACATATTCGACACGACGGATGCCAGCTCTGCATCGCAGTTATGCGCATCGCGACGAGCAATGCGATAAGGCAAGCTATTATCTTTCCCCTGATAATATTGAACCATGATCGCATCAAGATAACGGCAGTTGGCGTCCAATGTCTTATTGATGACGGTTGGCAGACCGCGAAAACGCCAGTCCGGCCAAATAAAACTGACAGCAGCCCATGCAATGGCACACCCGAGTAGGGTATCAATAATACGTGGCACCGCAACGTCAAAGCCTTCACCCAACAGGTTGAAACAGAGCAGGACAAGCAGCGTAATAAACATGGTCGCGTGGGCGTACTGCACGTTGCGAAAGGCGAAAAACAGTACGCCACTGATAACGATCAACGTCAGTTGTCCTTCCAGCGAAGGAACGAAGTACAGGATGGGCAGACCGAGTAAAATACCGGTCAATGTCCCGATAATTCTCAACGTCAGCCGCCGCCGAGTGGCGTTATAGTTGGGCTGACAAACAAACAGGCTGGTGAGTAGAATCCAATAACCGTGTTGCAAGCCCGTGACCTGAATCAATGCATAGCCGCTACAGAGCAACACGGACATACGGATGGCATGCCGAAACAGTGCTGACTGCGGTGTCAGGTGGCGGCTAATGCGCAAGCGGATGTCGCTCCACCCCGTGATTTTGTCATCTGCCAGCGTGTTTTCCGGGTTGTTTTCTTTCTCAATAGCCTGTTCAGATTCGATCGTCGCCAACTGGGCATCAATGGCGCGCAGATTATTCAAGAGATAGGTGAGCGCTTTGATTTGTGCGGCGTCTGCCATGTTGTTGGCAGCGATACGTGCAATAGCGGATTCAAGATGCACAAAAGCCCGCTCAATGCGGCCGTCATGCTGATATTTTTGGTGCAGCAGAATGGATTGCGACAACTGCTGACAGGCTTTGGCCTGCCTACTCAGCAGACGCTGAAAGCGAAATAGGACGTCGCTATAGCGCAGTTTCTCACGCAATTGCGGATAGTAAACATGCGATGAGCTGGCCCGTTCGTGAATATCCTGCGCGACAAAATAGTAGTGCAGCGTTTGACGCGTTCCGCGCTGGCCGCGATCGCCACGCAGACGTGTTAGCAGCGATGACTTGGTCTGGTTGAGTGTCGCAACCAGTTGGCTGTTTGCCATCGCGACGTCAATGAGGGGCTTGTCGGTTTCTTCTTCAATATCGGGATCGAAGAGGTTGGCTTTGGCATCCAGATAGCGAGCCAACTGCTGATAACACTGCGCGAGGTTATCCTGCAACGGGCGGATGGGGAATATCAGATGGCCGAATAGCGTCAGCAGGTTGTACCAGGAGGCCCCGATCAGCAGCATGATGGGCTGCTGATACCAGTTGTCGTAAAGGGATATGCCCAGCATGGTGTAAATCGCGATCAGCAGCGCGCCGAATGCGATGGTTGCATAGCGCTGCCCTAATGCACCGAGCAGAATAAAGCCGCAGGTCGATACCGCCAGACCAAGGCCAAACAGCCAGGGATGGGGGAAAAGCAATTCGATCGAAACGGAAGCGACAAAAAAGCAGGCCAGCGTAATGAACAAATTACGCAGACGTCCAGTGAGGCGATCGTCAAGGTCGGTGAGGGCGGCCGCGACGACGCCAAGCGTGACGGGAATTGTTGATGTTGGCTGCCCCAGCCACCAGGGAACGGCCGCCGCACCACTCAGTGCAATGAGGATACGGATGGTATACAGCCAACTGCTGTTATACACATAGCGGCGAATTCCCGGGGTGAAGGTGAGCAACGTAATATCCTTATATGCCGTTAGCGAAAGTGGCGGCGGGCATTGTTTTCCCGCGCAGCCTGCGCCAGTTCGACGGAAACCACGCGACGCCCTACAGGCCACAGCGCGATGGCGGCAATTTTAAAATTGGCGAGGCCGACAGGAATACCAATGATCGTAATACACTGTGCGATACCGGTAATGATGTGCGACAGGCAAAGCCACCAGCCAAAGAATATGAACCAGAAGATATTCAGCAGCGATCCACCTGCACTGAGAATCGCGCTCTTTTCATCTGGGCGTAGCTCATCAACATGGATAGCTTCATTGCCATAAGGCAAGAGCGACAGTTTGGTGATTTCCCAACATGAACGCGTTAGCGGTAAGGTAAAAATCAGCAGCACGCTGACGACTGTCGCCAGAAGCCAGGCTAACGTGGTGAAAAAACCACCTAATACGAAATTAAGGATATTCAACACAGTACGCATAGTCTCTCCTGTACTTGTAAGGTAACCAGATAACGTCCCAAACTCGCTGATGGTAAAAGAATTATCACATTAAGCATCAGGATATCCTAACCTGTTTTTAAGGCTAGAGCGTGAAGTCCGATAACGGGTAAACTAGGGAACAGCTAAACGATAAAAATGGACGAATAACCTCTCACATAGTCATGGCGCGAACATCATGGAACTGAAATCTACCTCGTTAGGTAAACATCTGGCCCAGCATCCTTACAACCGGGTGCGGTTACTGAATGCCGGTGTCGAAGTGAGTGGCGATAAACATCAATACCTGATCCCTTTTAATCAGTTGCTGAGTATTCACTGTAAAAGAGGGCTGGTGTGGGGAGAGCTGGAATTTGAATTGCCAGCCGGAAAAGTGGTGCGCTTGCACGGAACAGAGTGGCAGGAAACGCAGGCTTTTTACCGCCATCTTCTTAAATCCTGGCTCGACTGGAGCGAGGAGATGAGTCTGATCAGCGCTGAAGTTTTGCAGCGCCAAACGGACAGCATTCAAACACTGACGCAGCAAGACAAATGGTTTAGCCGTCAGGCTCTGGCAACGTTGCAAAATGCCATTCGCGATTCGCTGGGGGCTTTGCCTCTTCCTGTGTCTCGTCTTGAAACCTTTGATAACTGTCGTGATCACTACCAGCATTGCTTGCGCTGGCTTGAGCAGGGCGATGAGACGCGCACTGCGGTGAATCAGGCATGGATGGATCGCACGCTGGCGGCAGAACAGCCTTTCTTTGAAACGGTGGAGAGTTCGCCATTAAATGTGTCGCAGAGTAAAGCGGTGATCAATGGCGAAGAGGGCGTGTTGGTATTGGCCGGGGCTGGCAGCGGAAAAACCTCCGTGCTGGTGGCCCGAGCAGCATGGTTAATGCATCGTCAAGAAGCCACACCCGATCAGATTTTACTGCTGGCATTTGGGCGTAAAGCGGCAGAAGAGATGAACGAGCGCATCCAGGAGCGGCTCAACACGGATGAGATTCAGGCTAAGACGTTCCATGCGCTGGCATTGCACATTATTCAGCAGGCTAGCCGCAAGGCTCCGATGATAAGCCAACTGGAAAGTGATGCGAAACAGCGGCGCGAACTGCTGATTTCTCACTGGCAGCAGCAGTGTGCCGAGAAAAAAACGCAGGCTAACGGGTGGCGACGTTGGTTAACGGAAGAGCTGGAATGGGAGGTGCCAGAAGGTGATTTCTGGAACGACCCGAAGCTGGCGGGGCGGTTGGCCGGGCGACTGGAGCGCTGGTTAGGATTGATACGTATGCACGGCGGCAGCCAGAGCGAAATGGTTGAGCAGGCGCCAGAATCCATTCGGACAGCGTTTCAGCAACGAGTTCGCCTGATGGCGCCGTTGTTGAAAGCCTGGAAAAAAGCGCTTAAGGACGAAAATGCCGTCGATTTCTCCGGTCTTATCCATCAGGCTGTGAACTTGCTGGATAAAGGGCGCTTTGTGAGCCCCTGGAAGCACATTCTGGTGGACGAATTTCAAGATATTTCGCCACAGCGTGCAACACTGTTAGCAGCATTGCGTCGACAAAATAGCCGTACCTGTCTTTTTGCTGTAGGGGATGACTGGCAGGCAATTTACCGTTTTAGCGGTGCTGAGCTGGCGTTGACGACAGCATTTGAACAGCATTTCGGCGTTGGCGAGCAGTGTGCGCTGGATACCACCTACCGTTTTAATGAACGCATTGGTGAAATTGCGAATACGTTCATACAGCAAAACCCGTATCAGTTGAAGAAACCGCTTAATAGCCTGAGCAAGGGAGATAAAAAAGCGGTGGCCATCCTGCCTCAGGATCAGCTTGAGCCACTTCTGGATAAACTGAGCGGCTTTGTGAAAGCTGATGAACGCATTCTCGTGCTGGCGCGTTATCACCATTTACGCCCGGCGATTTTAGAGAAGGCTGCGACCAAATGGCCGAATTTGCAGATTGATTTCATGACGGTGCACGCCAGTAAAGGGCAGCAGGCGGAATATGTGATTATCGTGGGTATGCATGAAGGGAAAGACGGTTTCCCGGCTCCGGCAAGAGAGTCCGTAATTGAGGCGGTGCTGTTACCTGAACCGGAGGATTTCCCCGATGCGGAAGAGCGACGTTTACTGTATGTGGCGTTGACGAGGGCGAAGCATCGCGTTTGGTTGCTACAAGATGTGGCGAATCCATCGGTGTTTATTCAACATCTTCATCGTTTAGGTGTACCGACGCAGCGTAAGCCGGGATAACAAAAAAGAGATGTAGAACAGAAGAGACCAGCGTCGACGGTGTAGTACATGTAGTGCGCCGCTGGTCCATTGTGATGTGCTGATATTATTTCAGACGGTCTTGCAGGTAGCGCTGATAATCAGGAATGGCGATTTGAACCGGTTCTTTAAATAGCGCTGAGTTAATCAGGAAATCAGCCGTTGCCCGGTTGGTGGCAACAGGAATGTTCCAAACCGTAGCCAGCCGCAGCAGCGCCTTCACATCGGGATCATGTGGCACGGCGTTAAGCGGATCCCAAAAGAAGATCATTAAATCGATTTTCCCTTCAGAAATGAGTGCGCCAACCTGCTGGTCACCCCCCATCGGTCCACTTAGCATGCTTTTTACGGGCAGACCCGTGTTCAATTGAATCAGGTTACCGGTAGTTCCGGTAGCATAAAGCGTGTGCTCTGTGAGCTGTTGTTTGTTCGTACCAACCCAATCCAGTAAAGATTGTTTACAGTGGTCGTGTGCTACCAGCGCAATATGTTTTTGCGCGGGGATGGTACGGGTGGTGAACTCCATGGTTACGTCCTTCAATCTGGTGTAGTAAAGCTGACGCTAGGGTACAGACAGATTACGGAAACGCAGTTTCAGTGCAAAGCGATAAAAGCAGGAAAAGGCGAACGGGTATCAAAAATCTATGGTGACTGCGTATAAAATCACCAGCTTACGGATTCATTCAGTGCGGCAGCAAAGCCTGCGACCGAAGCGCCTTTCGCTGCTGCGTTGTACTCGGACATTTTTCGCTCTATATCGAGTAGCTCACTGTCTGCGATCACAATTGCATCGGTACGAACAGGGATTGCCTGATTTTTTTCATCAAGCAATTGATATCCAGGCTGGGCGGTAAAGTTCTTGCGATCCTGAAGGGTTTGCAGCGGCGGCAGCTTAAATGATACCGATGCCACTTTTTCTGTATTAAAGGTCGCAATGAATGTTGAAGGAAAATAGGTTGCTGGCGCACCGGTTTGGTGGTCGACAGTATCGACTACCTTGAACAGAATCTGGTGTTGCCCACTGCTCAGCTCGAGGCTATCGGCACCTTTCAGCAACGAGCCTGACATCCTCTGCCCGTCAACTATAAGGAGATCGATCTTCTGATCTAATTTCAACGTTGTTGCCGCAATTGCTGAGGTACTTAAACCTGCAATAAAAAGGCAGACAGTGATGAAGCCGAATTTCATAATTTTCCCAGATGGCACGTAATCCGAGTATTGTTGAGGAATTGTCTGAATGTGTCAAAGGTTTCAATTTGAAACAGGGTGTTATGGCATTTTTCGCGCTATAAGGCACAGATGGCGGTGGTTTTAAGCCATTTCCTGCTATTCGTAGGATGTGAGATACACTGTAATAAATCACGCAAGAGAGGTTGAATAGCATGAATGACAGAGATATTGAGTCTGTACTGAAAACGGTAAAAACTATTGCGTTAGTAGGGGCCAGCGATAATCCGTCCCGCCCGAGTTATGGTGTGATGGCGTATTTGCTTAAACAGGGTTACGAGGTTATCCCCGTTAGTCCCAAACTGGCCGGCCAGACACTTTTAGGTCAAAAAGGGTATGCCAACTTAGCGGACATTCCTAAACCGGTTGATATGGTCGATGTCTTTCGCCAGCCGGAGGCAGCTTATGACATAGCCAAAGAGGCCATCGCCATCGGCGCTACCGTTTTGTGGCTACAGATTGGGGTTATTAATGAGCAAGCGGCAATTTTGGCTCACGATGCTGGGCTGAAAGTCGTAATGGATCGCTGTCCGAAAATTGAAATCCCGCGGCTGGGGTTGGAAAAATAAGTTGCAGATAGTAGGCGATGCTGAATACCACAACATCGCCAATATTTGCCTTTGATCGTCAGTATTGCTTGTCGTGAAAAACTAATGGCGCAGCTGTGGCGCACGGCGTTGAATGACCTCGGCTAATTCGTTTAGCGAAGGGTGCTCATGCTCAGAAAGCTCTTCCTTCATCAACTGTGCTTCTGCCAGATAAGTATGAATCGGCTGGCCTTCGTCATCTTCCATCACAACGTGATACCACGGTTCGGCGCGCGGCGTATCATTGCCGCTAATTTCTTCCCAGGTGGGCGTGTCTAATGAGTATTCGGGATCGATATCGATAACGACCCCTGGAAACCCCAGCTGTCTATGACGAATCTGTTGTCCGATACCAAATTTACAGATGATCATATCACCCCCCTGGAAATAGATTACACTTTCTACTCGTTGCGGATAGCGTGGAGGAAAGACAACCGCATCCGATAACGCCTTTTAGCGTACAGCGTTTTTTCAAGTAATGTATTCGTTGATGAATCGCTGGCTGAACACATTATTAACAGTATGGTGTAAATTTTTAGAAGATACAGCCCTGCTAATGAAATGTTGTTTGATCGCTAGACTTGAAAAGGGGGAGAAGATGACAAAGATAGCGACTGTCGCCTATGTCTATGGTGTGGTTCAGGGCGTTGGATTTCGTTACAGCACGCAGCATCAGGCTATGCGTCTTGGGCTCAATGGGTATGCACGCAATTGTGATGATGGCAGTGTGGAGGTGGTCGCAAGCGGTGAAGCTCATGCGGTAGACGCGTTGATTGAGTGGTTGAAACAAGGGGGCCCACGAAGCGCCAGAGTTGATAAGGTGCTTATTGAGCCACATGGCAAGACGGACTATGAAAGTTTTACGATCCGCTATTGAATCTGGGTGACGCTAGATGCATTTCACCGGTTTGGGTAAGCCGGCGATTTTAGTTGCCTGCTTGGCTGGCCCTTTTGGAAACAGTTTATACAGGTAGCGGCTATTTCCTTTCTCCTCACCATATTTTTGCGCCATCGCCTTAACCAACATACGTATCGCGGGGGACGTATTGAATTCCTGATAAAAATTCCGCACAAACCGGACGACTTCCCAATGTGGTTCGGTCAACACGATGCCTTCCTGTTCCGCTAACACGTGAGCCAATGCTTCACTCCATACGGTGCTGTCCATCAGGTAACCCTGCGCGTCAGTTGCGATTGTTCGCCCTTCAAACTCCAACATCTTCTCTCCGACTGCGATATCTCAGCCCGCAGTTTAACAAATTTTGCTGTCTGCACTGGAGTAAAAAAAGGTTCATCGCGCTTTACCGGGGAACGCTGCTTTAATTTTCAGGAAGAAGTAGTCGTTATCCCGGTATCCATAAGCCATTCGCTTTAGTACCTTGATTTTGTTATTCATCCCCTCCAGCACACTCGTATTCAGACGATGTTCAGCACTGGCGATTATCCCGCTCACGTAGCCCTTGAGCTTATCTGCAAACTGCTGCAGCGCTTTTATATCGCTCTCCTGAGACTGCCTGTACCATTCATCCCAGCGATGCCGGGCGACCTCCTTATCCGGCGCATACCACAGCTCTTTCAGCGCAGTTTTCATCACGTACACGGTGTTCAGCGGCTGGTTTGCCTCCAGCAACTCTGCTAGCTTTACATCATGACCTGCTGGCAGATTTTCAGCGTTACGCAGCAACAGCCAGCGACTGCGCTTGATAACCTTCCGGGCTTTCGCGTTGTCACGTAGCTGATTCGCCTGGTCAACCCGCACCCTGTCGATGACCTCGCGACCGAACTTCGCCACCACGTGGAACAAGTCATAGACCACTTCCGCCTGTGGGCATTGCTCCCTGACTTCAAGGTCCAGCGCCGTGTTCATGTCCATTGCGACAGACTCGATAGCCGCGCAGCCTTCCGGTCCCAGCCAGGTGAAGAACGGGCGGAAGGCCGCGCGGCTGCGACCTTCCCCGACCCACAGCACCTGCTGCGTATCAGCGTCCACGACCACAGTGGCATAGCGATGACCTTTAAACAGGGCGAACTCATCCATTATCAGGCGACGAAGTGTATGTCGCTCTGGCTCCTGCAATTCCCGACGCAAACGGCGGAGGTCGATATTCTTGATGGTGTGCCAGTGCAGGCCAGTCAGCTGTGCTACGTGCTTCACGGGGAGTAGACGGCTAAGAGACTCAACCCAGACTGATAATGTAGAGGTGTAACGCTGCCTCTCAGGCAACCAGGAGATACGTTCGGTGGCAACACCGCAGCAGGCGCAGCGAAGACGACGAACAGGAACCAGAAGCGTGACGCGCCAGTGCAGCAAATCCCGCTCACGAACCTGACGTACAGAGACATCATGAACGGCACAGTCTCTTCGGCCACACCGGCGGCACTGGGGTGTAAAACTGGGTTCTGGGCGAAGCGTAATAAGCAGCGCATCAGATGAGGAATGGGAAAAGGAGTCAACGGTAAAGCCTTCCCAGAAAAGGGAAGAGAGGTTAGCATTCATGGCAGACGGCGGTTGAGTGGTCGGTTAGTGTTTTGGCGAATACAAAACTAACCACTTTTACCGCCGTTTTCTATTGGTTCACGCTTAAGCGCGATGAACCTAAAAAAAGCCCCAGATGGGCTGAGGGATCCCCAGAAACATCATCAATACACCATGATGATGTTTCGATAGGCTCTCACTATGTCTGCATAAACCCTGTCGGGGTTCATTCCCGACAGGAGTCCCGGTGACTGCCGGATGACATTTTCACTCAACGTCAGATACGACAATACCCTTCGTGATTTCTCACTGTTCGCCTGAAACCATCGATTTATCCCCTTACTTTCAAGGTAGTATCCCGTCAGCCACATGATGATGCTGTAGAGCGTTGCGACCAGGCAAAGCACGGATAGTCGCTTTTCTCCCCGGCTTTTACTTGCCCGCAGCCCCAGACCATAACGTTCACTTTTCTCATCTCTGAAGTTCTGCTCTATCTGCATACGGCGACTGTAAATTTTGACTATCTCACGGGGTTTATATCCCATCAGGCTGGTAAAAAGCAGCCACGGTTCGCGCGCATTTTTACGGTACATCCTGTCCGTTTTAGGGAAGCGCTGGCTGCCTTTCCTGCCCGTTGCCCGCTTATGAACCGTATAGAAATGCCCGAGGCAGTCACGGCAGGCGCTGCGCGCCAGTCGCCCAAATCCCAGATAGCATGGCTTAGCAACTGACGTGATATCCCGCGCCATCTGCCATCCTTCATCCCCGATTATCTGAAAATAGAGGCTACCTCTGACACGTCCGACAAAATGCCAACCCAGAGAGCGAATGTGGTGAAACCAGTTGCTACGAAAGCCTGCATCGGTCACGACAATGACCTGTTTATCTTTGCCGATGGCGGCAGCCATCTGATCGAGAAAGTCGTTCTGGACGGTAGAGTTATTCTGGTATTGAGAGGAAACGACTTTACTCATCAGCGGGATAGCTCTGCCATCGCATAATAAACTTGCCCGTAAAACGCTGAGTTCCGATGATGGATAGCCGCTCCAGTCCACAGCAATAACACATAATGAAAGGCCGCGCGTGAGGCGGGATACAAGCTGCCGGTAGACGGTGGGAATATCGCTGAACATCAGATCGCTGTTGAGATGCCGGTCAACACGCTTAATCTTGTGCTTAACACGTGCCGAGCCAGGCAGGTATCTGCCAATACTGGTAAGGGAGAGCGAAGCACCACGAGTCAGGGCAACGGTCATATCGAGCAGGGCGTTTTTACGGTACTGATGAAGTGAGTTGAGGGACTGACTGAAAAATTTATGGCAAACTTGTGAAGCAGGCATAGAGGAGTGACCTTACTTTTTGGTGGAACACTAAGTAGATCACAACCTTCTATGCCTGTCTTTATTTATGGGGAGCCGTCAGCCCAGATGGGGCTTTCTCGGTGCGGCAATAGACGAGACTTAGTCGTTACGCATGATGCCCAGAATGCTCAACAGGCTAACGAAGATATTGTATATCGCGACGTACAGGCTAACTGTTGCCCGGATGTAGTTGGTTTCGCCACCGTGAATGATGTTACTGGTTTCCCACAGAATGGCACCCGCAGAGAACAGAATAAACAGGGCACTGATTGCCAAATGCAGGGCCGGAATCTGCAAGAACAGATTGGCGATAACGGCAACAACCAGAACGACGAATCCTGCCATCATCATGCCAGACAGGAAGGACATATCCTTACGTGTTGTTAAGACATAAGCTGAACAGCAGAAGAACACCACAGCTGTACCGCCCAGCGCTAACATGACAATGTCGCCTGCGCCGGAAGAAATCAGCGAGCTTAAAATCGGGCCCAGCGTATAACCCATGAATCCGGTCAGTGCGAACGCCGCCAGAATACCGGCAGGGCTGTTAGCCAGCTTGTGCGTCAGGAACATCAGACCATAAAACCCAACCAGCATCAGAATTAAGCCAGGTGCGGGCAGGTTAAGTACGGTACTTGCCGTTGCGGTAACGGCGGAAAAACCCAGTGTCAGCGACAGCAGGAAATAAGTATTACGCAGCACTTTATGGGTGCTGAGTAGCGAGCTTTCACGGGTAGAGGAAACAACAATACGATCCATAGTCAGCGACTCTCTCTTCAGGGTGCTATTATCCAATGTCAAAGAGTAAATAGTTGCAGGGCGTTATTAAAGGTGGTTTACCCTTCTTTACGCTGAAGTTTTTTCATTCTGTGTGCCAGCGCTCGTATTTTGTTCTGCAAGTCTTGTGGTGCCCGAGATAAATTGCACTATTTTATCTGTCATGTGGCGTTTTTACGTACAATTGCGTTGCGTTAGGTTATTTTTCAGGCAATCGAGCGCTGTGATGCTTTACAAGATTTCACACACTGTTTATAGTTCGCGTCATTGCGGAGGAGTGGCCGAGTGGTTGAAGGCACCGGTCTTGAAAACCGGCGACGCGAAAGTGTTCTAGAGTTCGAATCTCTACTCCTCCGCCAAAAAAATTCAACGGGTTAGCTTAGGCTAGCCCGTTTTCGTTTCTGCTATCAAATCCCAGAATCGTTTTTTATCTTGTGGTGCTGATGTGCCGATTGTCCGTAACAACGTCCGCGCTGAGCATGTTGTAATGTGTAGCGAAGACACGAGGCGGATTCTCTCATCAACTATTCATTCAGAAATGAATGCTAACGATTGGTAAAAAATAAATAAGCGCCGCGTTACTTATTATTAATAAATCGATAGTTATTGCTCCAGAATAATAACAATATAAATACCGATGTTATTTAGCAGTCATATATTAATAGTCAGCTGTGCGTACATTAAATAAAATGCCCAGATTAGAAAGTATAAACGTTACTGAAAAACGATAGATTGATGTATTGACTACAGATTAAATCAGGAAGTCATCCTGAGTTTTATAAACAACTAGATCTAGCAATGTGCGATATTTTTCCTGAAAAACGGCATTGGCTTCTGTTTCAATCTTGTGGACTAATTTAGCGATGATGGCTTTGTTACTGACGGAATGGCCAGATTGAATGATCTCTTCCACAATGTTGCCAAGCATTTCCATATCGCTGATCTGAGAGTCAAGGCTGAAGACATCAGATATCAGGAGCTCGTTTTGGGGCACTTCTGAATGCATTGCTTTTCCTCCCTTTAGCGCTTTCTGACGTGGTCAATGCACGCCTTGTCAGACAGCACGAACGCGTTATCCGCCAGACATGAAGAAATGGTTACTTAACTTTAGTCGATCATACGCATAAAACCAGTCGATAAGATAAATAAACACAGCGTTACTCAACGATGCTGCCAAACGTGAAAGGATGATGGCGATCAATGGTCAGGCGGATAAATATGAATTGATTGTTCCCTGCCAATATTATGTCTGAAATAATTATGCGAGATACATGACTTCAATAAGTTAAACATAACGAGAGGAAAGGAGGCAGGGAAAAACATTAACTGAACATAAAGACTATTAATGCATTTTGATTACATCCTATAAGATTTTGATCTGTACAAGAAGATGACATTTTTCTGCGATACAGGCTGTTTATCAATAAATGTCTTTTTGTCAAAAAATGTCCGTTTACCCAAAAATGTATTTTTATCAAAAGAGTGCTGTAGTTTACTTGGAGCGTTGGCATGCAAAAGATCAGAGCAAAAGCAGTTTGTCTTTTCCGCAATAATGGCAAGATTCTGTTAGCAGAAGGGCATGACCCAATAAAAGATGAGCACTATGTGTTGCCGCTCGGGGGTGGCATCGATTTTGGCGAACTGTCGCAGGCCGCGGCGGAGAGGGAAGTTCAGGAGGAAATCAGTGCAGCGACCAAGGACTTTTCGCTGTTGGGCGTTTCAGAGAATATTTTCTCCTACAATGGCAAACCGGGCCATGAGATTGTCTTTGTTTATGAGGCTCGTTTTCAGGATGAGTCGCTTTATCAACAAGATACCATTCATGGTATAGAGACAAACGGTGTTCCGATCATTACCCGCTGGTTTGATATTGATTTGCTGCGTTCAGGGGAAATCAGGTTTTATCCTCATGGTATAGTGGATATGATCTAGCCAGAACTGACGGGTTGGTATGATGATAGGCCGTTGCCTCCGTGATGATAATACGTGCCGATGTTAAGCGTCGAAATAAGGAAAAAAGATGCAGGTTTTGATAGTGATTGATATGCAAAATGCGGTTTTTGCAACGCCAAGAGCGCGGCAAGCGCAGACGGTCGCATTGATAAACCAGCTTTCAGATGCAGCAGATCGGACGATCTTTATTCAGCATGAGGAAGACGGCATGCTGTCTGGCAGCGAGGGATGGCAGTTATTACCTGAGTTGCACCAGCCTGAGGGCAGTTTGTCGATCACCAAAACGGCGTGTGATGCATTTTACCGCACGTCGTTAGCCGATGTGCTGGCTGAGTTGGGCGTTAACCACCTTACGATTTGCGGATGTGCGACGGATTATTGCGTTGATGCAACCATTAAAAATGCAGCCAGCCGCGGCTATGCGTTGACGATTGCAGCTGATGCCCACACGACGGCCAATCGCGGCGAACTGAAAGCTGAACAGCTCATCACGCATTACAACGACGTGTGGCGGAATTTTATTATTCCGGGCAACACGATTACGGTAGAAACCACGGAGCACATCGTTGCTTCATGGCGATCGGTATCAGGTTAAAACTTGCAGGCAACATGCGTAAAAGTGAACGGGATCATATTCTGCTGACGAGGAGCAGACTACGCTTCTTACAGACTGACAGATAATCAGTTATCCACGACGGGGAGAGGTGATTATGTACACGAGCATCCTGGTACCAGTAGATATAGAAGAAGATGAACTCACCACGCACGCGCTTGCGCATGCCGTCAGGTTGGCTAAAATGTCGGGTGCCGCAATTCACCTCTTTCATTCCCTCCCAGATGCGTCAGCATTTTTATCTGCTTATTCTTTTGGCATAAAAGAGTTTGAGAATGAGGCGGTGGTGAAAGCGAATGACAAGCTGAAATCACTGATGAAAACGATCGACCTTCCTGCATCGCGTTTGTCATGCAGCGTCAGCTTCGGATCGGCCAGAGACGAAGTGTTAGCGCTGGCGGAGGAGATTAATGCAGATTTAATTGTCATCGGTTCACGGCGACCGAATGTGAAAACCTATCTGCTTGGCTCAAATGCTGCCGCCATTGTTCGCCATGCGAAAATGTCAGTGCTAGTTATCCGTTAGTTTTTGCATAACGCTGCTGTCGCGTTTGGTTATGGGACAGCAGCGACACTATGCGTCAGCATGGTTATCGCAATACTCAACCCGTTCAATCAACTGCTCGATCTCGCGATCGGAAAACACGTCGATACCGTGGTGGCGCAGCAATTCTGCGGTGACGCCGCTGCCTGCCGTTTGTGAACCATCAAATCGTCCGCTGTATATGATGCGACTGCCGCAGGATGGGCTTCCTTCTGTAAGGAGAGCGAAGCGGCAGTTATGCTGTTGTGCCATTTGCAGTGTTAGCCAGGCGCCCAGGATATAACGCTCGGTTACATCACCACCGGTTGCTTCGACAACTTTGGCACCAGCCTTGATGACCGAATTGCCACCCGAGGCCGGAATAATCTCCGCTGAAGGTCTGGGCGTTGAGAAACCCGCAGCGAGTTCCGGGCAAAACGTAATCAGCCTTTCCTGTTGTCGCCATTGGGCAAGGTACTCGCCGACAGATTTCTTTTCAGTACCGTTATAGCGAACAGGGAAGCCGGACAGGCAGGCGCTGATCAGAATGTTATGCATTGTGGGATATTCCCTCTAAAAGGCGAGCATTGGCGTTGCGGCATTGAGTCATTATGCGCGTTGTGCGGAAGATAAACGCCGTTTCAAAAAATGGAGAACAACAGGACAACAGGAAAACTCATCGGCCAGGTTAGTCCGACTATTAATGACGCAAAAAATCGGATGAACAGGGATTTGTCTTTACTTAACAAGAATGTCACGATCAGGGAAACGACAAAGCCGATCGTGTAGGTAAGTTTGATGAGTTCCCAGAGGGAGTGATGTGGCACGTTTGTTTCCTTTTATCCTCGAAGCGCCTGCATTTTATGTTGTTAATATTTTATGATCAATTTTTTAACCCATAATGGGTAGTCGTGAGGCATCGCTCTGCGGTGTGTATTTTGTACTACAGTTACTATCCTCTGGTTAAAATGAGACCTTCGGTATGAAAACAACACTGGCTGTTGCGATGGTGTGTGCTGTTGCCCTGCTTTCTGTTTCTACACCTAGTATGGCGAAAAATTCTCGGATTTCTGATGAACAGATCAAAGAAAAGATTATTCAGGAATCAATTTCTTCTTATTCTGGTAATTGCCCTTGTCCTTATAATTCAGCGCGTAATGGTAGCAAGTGCGGTAAGCGTAGCGCATGGAGTCGGGCAGGAGGCGATTCGCCAATTTGTTACAAAGACGACGTGACCAGAAAAATGATTGATGACTGGAGAATGAAAAATGGAAATACATAGCATTCGACAGAAAAATAAAAATAGCGAAATAATAATCTCTTTGCTAAGAAATTAATTAAACTATTTATGTGACAGAAATATTAAATTTTTATTTCAGTATGGACATTGTAGGCTGGCTGTCATAGCTTACTATTTTACCCCATGAGAAAGGTAATAAAATGAGTGAGATATCTAGCCTGTCCCTGAAAATTTCCCCAGAGCTGAAAGAAAAAATCAAAGCGGCTGCCTTGGAAAACGAAGTATCTATCAGTGCAGAAGTCAGTGCCCGGTTACTGAGAAGCTTTGATGAAAGCCACCAGGCCTCTGAACTGTCTTCTGAAGCGGTGGATAGTCAAGGTACGGAGGAAGTGGGTGCAGAAGCGCCATTGACGCAGAAAGAACTCAAGAAACTCAGGGAATTACTGAAAGGTAAATCTAAAGCGACTTCCAAGAAAAAGTAATGCTGGAATGTGATTCTGATCTCTGATTGATTTAAAGAATAGAGAACAAAATTAAATCACCCAGACACCTTGATAAAAAGGTGTCTGGGTGAGTCTTTTTTGCTCCCCCTGATGTTCGTATAGCACGTGGATATCACCGAAAAGCACGTTATCCCACGCCATTTTCCTCATTTTTCATATATCGCCATTCCCTGCATGCGGTTGAATATAAATTCAAACAGTATTTATTTAAATGTATAACAAATTGTTATTATTTATTTTTGATTTTATTGTTATATCCTAAATACAATATTCATTTTTCTAAAGTCTATATATCTTATAAATAGATAGATTTTAAAAAAATGATCGATTTAATAGATATTAATGTCATAAGTTAGAAAATATAAAGATTATCTACAAAAGGCCGATACCCCCTTCGGCGTAAGGAAGAGGTGTTCTGGTTTTTATTCACCCTTGTCGCTGCTATTTAACCACTAATTTTAGTGACGGTAATGTTCTTGGGCTTTAGGGAACATGGGAATGTAAGAAGCCAGTCATGGTACGAGAACGTGCGGTAAAAGATGAGGTGTAAAGGATGACGTTTTTTCCACTGCCAGTATGTGCAGATGTCTTGCACCCAGCGCCGTATCTGGCTAGACCAGTTCGACCGCGCCGTGATGGATGTGGTTTGATGGACCATGCCTATCAACATATTGTTTATGTTTCTCACCAGGGCATATAAATAATCTGTCCAGAGATGTGTATTTTTTGTTATGAAAAAGAGTATTGGAGCTATCTGTATTTATTGAATAAATATTAATTTTTCAATTATATATTTTTATACAGATAGAGAAAATTAATTAAGGAGATGTTAATGAGTTTATCCAACTGGCGTATAGGATATCGATTAGGGGCGGGGTTTTCCTTTCTGGTCTTAATGCTTTTGGTAATTGGCAGCGTTGCAATTTCAAAATTAAGTGATTTTCACGAAAAAATGGATGAGATTGTTTCGCAAAACTATCCGCTCACCGTCAAAAGTAACAAGCTCATTGATGAGCTGAACGGTTACCTCAATAATCAGCAGCTGTTGTTATTACTCAAATCAGAAAGCGAAATCAATAAACAGCTGGCGCTGAACAAAGAGCGTTCAGGGAAAATATCTGAACTCATGGAGTATCTGAACCAGTCTGTTAATGACGATAAATCTGTTGCGGTACTGCGTGATATTAGCGATATCCGACGCGATTTCCTTGGTTCAGCGAATAAACTCTCATCACTGGTCTCAGCAGGGAACACCGACGCCGCTGCCGAAGAGTACTTCAATGTAACGCGTGTTACTCAAGCGAAATACACCAGCAAAGTCAGCGAGTTCATCGATATACAGGATGATAAAATGTCATCCTCAGCGCAAGCGGTGGGTGACAGCTATAAAAATGCGCTGATGGTTCTCGCTACGATCATTATCATCAGTGCACTGGCTGGATTGATTATTGCTTCACTGATCACCCGCAGCGTCACTCAGCCTATACAAGAAGCGCTGGGTGTGGCCGAAAATGTCGCGAAAGGCGATCTGACCTCTGAAATTTATACCGATCGTAAAGATGAAACCGGTCAACTGTTATCTGCCTTGAATAATATGAACAGTAGCCTAAGGCAGATTGTCAGCCAGGTGCGCGATGGCGCAGAAACGATCTCTAGCGCGGCATCGCAAATTGCTGCGGGGAATCAGGATTTGTCTGCCCGAACGGAAGAACAGGCAAGCTCGCTGGAAGAAACCGCGTCATCGATGGAACAATTGACGTCGACAATAAGAAATACCGCTGATAATACGACGCAGGCAACAGACCTTGCGGCCAGCGCTTCTGAAACGGTGAAAAAAAGCGGTGCCATGATGGAAACGGTAACGCAGGAAATGCGCGGTATCCGCGATTCGTCACAGCGTATGGCGGAAATTATTGGCGTGATTGATGGCATTGCATTCCAAACCAATATTCTGGCGCTGAATGCGGCTGTTGAAGCGGCACGAGCAGGTGAACAGGGTAGAGGGTTCGCCGTTGTCGCCAGCGAGGTCCGCGCGTTGGCTCAGCGCAGCGCTACGGCGGCAAAAGAAATCAAAGAGCTTATCGATGATTCGTTCAAGAAAGTACAGGATGGCATGGGGCTGGTAGAAGAAACTGGCGTTACGATGAACTCATTGGTGATGAACGTGCAGGGCGTAACGGGAATCATCAGCGAAATTGCGCAGGCCAGCCGTGAGCAAAGCGATGGAATCAATCAGATCAACTTAGCCGTTGGGCAGATTGATACCACAACTCAGCAAAACGCCGCATTGGTTGAAGAATCTGCCGCCGCTGCACTCTCTTTACAGGATCAGGCAAATAGCCTCGCGCGTACGGTCAGCGTGTTCAATCTTGGCGCATCGTATAAAAGCGCGGCGTTAAGTAGAAAAGCAGATGCGCCTGCACTGGCTGCACCTAAAAGTGCCCGTACAGAAAAAACGTCTGCTAAAGGTGAATTGGCGGATTGGACGACGTTCTAACGTCTTGTCGTTAACCTGTATTGTTGATTGACCGCCATTATGTTGCACAAATTGTGTAGCACAATGGCGGTCTTTTTATTGGCGTGTCGAGCGGAATGGAAGTGAAGAAATCAGCTTTTAGCGATAGTTTGCTTAGGATTATTCATATACCACCGAACAACGTCAATCAGCAGGAAGATGAGCAGGCTGATCCCCATGACGGGCAAGCTCACTGCCAGTAGTAGCGTAATAAGCGCAATCAACACGCGCTGAAAGACAGGAACCATTAACCATGCTGCCGTCAGCGTGTTGACTGGATTCGCGTCATGGTGAGATTTTGGACGACGTATCCACCACATCCTGTAACCCCATACAATCATCGTACAGAGCCCAAGACCAAACGCCGCGAGGATGAGTTGGTTTGGTAAACCGAATAACACACCCATGTGGGCATCCACTCCCCAGCGGGTGAGCTTGGCGGCAAGCGGGAAGGTGTTGAAATCGGTTTTGTCTACAATCTCCAGCGTATCTGGGTTAACCGACACGGCATCAACCTGCGTTGGCCAGGAACGATCGATCTCAGTGACGGTCCAGGCACGGTGCGGCTTGGTGGCAGGGCGGATTTCGATTTTATTGGCATCAATCCCAGCATGACGTGCGGTAGCCAACACCTCATCAAATAGCTCGGGTGAAGAGGCGTCAACATCCCCCATTGGCATCGACGCATGGTGTTCAGCGTGCTCATCCGTAGTCATCGCCATATCGTGACCGTGCATCATGTCGTGATGAGACATCGGTGCGGGCAACTGTGTGTTCACCGATGGGGTCTGCCACCCTAACGCCGTACGCGCGATAGAAATGTTGCTTCCCGCCCATTGCGACCAGGTTAACCCCGTGACAGAGAAAAAGAGCAACCCAAGCACAAGAGTCAGCCCCATCGTGGCGTGCCAGTGGCGTAAACGCTGCGTCTTTGCTGTTGTTGTCTGGCTATTTTTTAATTTCCGTCGTTTGGTCGCTGACGACAGATGTCGGGTTGACCACCAAATAACAATGCCGCCCAGTGCTGCGACCCATAGCCAGGATGCTGCCAGTTCGCTGTAATTACGCCCGACATCGCCTAACAGCAGCCCGCGGTGCAGGTAATCAAGCCAGGTACGGAAGGGCAGAATGCCGCTGGTACCGTAAACAATCTCACTGCCGCGATTTTCCAGCGAAACGGGATCGATGAAAACGGCGCGACTTTCTGATGGCCCCAATTCCGGCAAAGCAAACATGACGCGGGTGGTTTCTCCGGCGGCAGGCGCAGGGCGTATCGCCAGTAATTTTGCATCCTGATGGTGAGTGAGCCCCGCCTGTGCAGCATGGATTTGCTCAGCCAGAGAGTGCGTCGTCCCCTGACTTTCTGTGAAAAGCTGGTGTGAATACAGCCGATTTTCAATCTGCGGTGTCAGGACATACAGCGTCCCTGTCAGGGCAGCGACAAAAATAAAAGGACCGACAAAAATACCGATATAAAAATGAAGCCGGATGAACAGGGCAACGATTGCGGCACGTGGCGATACGTTATCCATCGCGTGTTTATCCGACGCAGTTTCTGCGGCTGGGCGCGCGCCAGAGGCGGCAGCAGTGGCTGATGCCTGATTAGGGTGTGACATAGAACCCTCTGAAATCACTTAGCAAAAAAATGATCAAACGCCACACCTGAAAGGGTATAGCGTGATGCGTTGTAAATGCACATAAGCATGATGATGCGTGATTCAGAAAGGCGGGGCGCGGACTACAGGAGAAGCATAACGTTCAGGAAGGACAGTGCGGGAGATAAAGTGAATAACCAGCGCTTCCGATAAAGACGCCGTCAGTATGGGATTGAGAGATCCTGTTGCGAACAGCGCTGGCGTATACGAAAAGAGTACGCAGTAACCGCAAGCAGCATGATCCATCATCATGGACGGTGATGAGGGAGAATGGTGTGATTGCGTCGCGTGATGCCCAGACATCTCATGTCCGGTATGATTATGATGCGGTTCGGTTATACTGTCGCGGGTGGACGCGGTTGTATCATGCGCGCTGGTCGTATGTGCCGTAGCACTATGTGTAGTAGAACCAAGCGTGCTTGTACCCTCTTCATGAGGATGGGCCCCATGAAGCACCAGTGTTTGTGAAATCACTGGGGCAATGAAGATGGTCAAAATAGCGAAGATGCCGACCCAGGCTGGGAAACTTCGCCGTCGTAGCGCGGACAAAAGCATAGCAGTCTTAATTCAACAATACCGGGTTCAGCCGAGGAGTGTACTTTACTTGTCCCTGCATTGTTACACAAATGTTTATACCCGGCATACTGCAAGTGACATATGAAGCGCTGTCGCTATTCGTTCCGATTCCTATCAATGACACGTCAGGAGATTGTACGGGCGTAAACGGAATAATCCTACGCACGCGCAGGTCGATATTCGCTATAGTCCGTGGCTGTTTTCCATTTTTACAACCCGGTTTATCATGCTTTAGCGTTCTCGTTGTTTAAACGCTGACCTATTATGATGAACAATATCTTTATCAAGTTGTAGGAAAGCTAACTTATCCATTAATATGGATTTTAGTTGATTGAAGCACACCAACAGGGGGAGCTGTGCTGGATAATAAATTTGGGTTTAAACAGCGGGTTGCTAGCCTTCGCTGGCTGTCCGCCGCCATTATGCTGTCTGTAAGCGCAGTGCCTGCTTGGGCATTTTCTATTGATGATGTGGCACAGCAAGCTGAAAAGCTGGCACAAAAGGGTTTTGAAGCGCCGAAAAGTAATCTTCCTGCGCAATTTCGTGATATGAAATTTGCGGACTACCAGCAGATTCGTTTCAATAACGATAAATCATACTGGAATAATGTACAGACGCCTTTCAAGCTCCAGTTTTACCATCAGGGCATGTATTTCGATACGCCGGTAAAAATTAATGAAGTGACGGCGACAACGGTTGATGAGATTAAATACTCTCCTGAGTATTTTGATTTTGGTTCCGTTAATCACGATCCTGAAACGGTTAAAAATCTCGGCTTTGCTGGTTTTAAAGTTCTCTATCCGATCAATAAAGCAGATAAGAACGATGAAATTGTCAGCATGTTGGGTGCCAGCTATTTCCGTGTGGTAGGTAAAGGCCAGATTTATGGCTTGTCCGCCCGTGGTCTGGCTATCGATACCGCGTTGCCTTCTGGTGAAGAGTTCCCGCGTTTTCGTGAATTCTGGATTGAACGTCCAAAAGCGAATGATAAACACCTGGTGATTTATGCGCTGCTGGATTCTCCGCGTGCCGCAGGGGCTTACCGTTTTACCGTTTATCCTGGTCGTGACAGCGTCGTAGATGTTCAGGCTAAAGTCTTCCTGCGTGATAAAGTGGGCAAGCTGGGTATCGCTCCGCTGACCAGTATGTATCTGTTTGGGCCGAATCAGCCGTCACCAACGCTGAACTATCGTCCAGCGCTGAACGACTCTAACGGTCTGTCAATCCATGCCGGTAATGGTGAATGGATTTGGCGTCCGTTGAATAATCCGAAGCACCTGTCCGTGAGCACGTATGCGGTAGAGAACCCGAAAGGATTTGGTCTGCTGCAGCGTGGCCGTGATTTCGCTGCCTACGAAGATCTTGACGACCGTTACGATCTGCGTCCAAGCGGCTGGATTGAGCCGAAAGGCGAGTGGGGCAAAGGGAAAGTTGAACTGGTTGAAATCCCTACCGCGGATGAAACCAACGACAACATCGTTGCCTTCTGGACGCCGGATGTGTTGCCTGAAACGGGCAAACCGCTGGATATTAAATATCGTCTGCACTTTACGCGCGACGAAGATCAACTGCACTCCCCGAACATTGCCTATGTTCAACAGACTCGCCGTTCTGCCGGTGATGTTAAACAATCTAACCTGATCCGCCAGCCTGACGGCACGATCGCTTACATTGTGGACTTTATTGGACCGAATTTAAAAGAGTTGGATGAGAACGCTCCGGTAGCCTCTCAGGTCAGCATTGGCGATAACGGCGAGATTGTAGAAAATAATGTTCGCTATAACCCGGTAACTCATGGCTGGCGTCTGACGCTGCGTTTGCGTGTGAAGGATGCGAAACAGCCGACTGAAATGAGAGCTGCGTTGGTTAATGGCGAGACGACATTGACTGAAACCTGGAGCAATCAGCTGCCTGCTAATGAATAAGTCAACTTCTTCTCTCGATTACATTGAGAAACTACCTCTGCCTGCTCCGCAGGCAGAGGTTCTTCGCGAAAAATTACCGCAAGCGGCCTGGAACGATCAGGCCGTTTTGCATCAGGCCTTGTCTGAAGGTAACCAGCCTGAAGGTAGCCAGGTCAATGTTCAGTCTGAAGAGGATGCAGCGTTGCATTCCGTGCAGGCTCGTCTTGAAATGGCCTGGGTTGATGGTCTGGACAACGGTAAGCAGCTAGGAACAGACAGAGAAGGGCGGACGGCATTAAAAGCGATGCCCGTCATTACCCGTGCCTCTATGTTCCCTGATGTTTGGCGGACGAACCCACTGATTCGCTGGTGGGAAAGTCTGCTGGGCCGTACTGTACCGCCTCGTCCTCATTACAGCCCGGAAGAGAAAATTTCCGAAAACCGCTGGCGTCTGGTGGGGACAATCCGCCGCTATATTCTGCTGGCGTTGACGCTGTTCCAGACGGCGATCGCAACCTGGTACATGAAAACCATCCTGCCTTATCAGGGGTGGGCGCTGATCGATCCGTTTGAAATGGCGGGTCAACCTTGGACGCGTTCGGTGATGCAACTGCTGCCTTATGTGTTGCAAAGCGGCATACTCGTTCTGTTTGCGGTGCTGTTCTGTTGGGTGTCGGCCGGGTTCTGGACCGCACTGATGGGGTTCCTGCAACTGCTGATTGGTCGAGACAAATACAGCATCTCTTCCACGACGGTGGGTAACGAGGCGCTGAATCCTGAGCATCGCACGGCGTTAATCATGCCGATTTGTAACGAAGACGTAGAACGCGTGTTTGCGGGATTACGTGCCACGTATGAATCAGTTGAAGCGACGGGCAACCTTGAGCATTTTGATATTTACGTCCTGAGCGACAGTAACGATCCCGATATCTGCGTAGCAGAGCAAAAAGCCTGGATGGAACTGTGCCGTGATGTTGGTGGAGCAGGGCGTATCTTCTATCGCCGTCGCCGTCGTCGCGTCAAACGTAAGAGCGGAAATATCGATGATTTCTGCCGCCGCTGGGGTAACCAGTATAGCTATATGGTGATTCTGGATGCCGATAGCGTGATGAGCGGTGAATGTCTGACGTCTCTGGTCAGACTGATGGAAGCGAACCCGAACGCTGGTATCATCCAGTCCTCGCCGAAAGCCTCTGGCATGGATACGCTGTACGCACGTTGCCAGCAGTTTGCAACGCGTGTTTACGGCCCGTTGTTCACCGCTGGCCTGCATTTTTGGCAACTGGGTGAGTCGCATTACTGGGGGCATAACGCGATTATCCGCGTTAAACCGTTCATCGAGCACTGTGCCTTGGCACCGCTGCCGGGTGAAGGTTCGTTCGCTGGTGCGATTCTGTCTCACGACTTCGTTGAAGCTGCGCTGATGCGTCGTGCAGGATGGGGCGTGTGGATCGCATACGACCTGCCGGGAAGCTATGAAGAGCTGCCACCTAACCTGTTGGATGAACTGAAACGTGACCGCCGCTGGTGCCATGGTAACCTGATGAATTTCCGGTTGTTCCTGGTTAAAGGCATGCATCCGGTTCACCGTGCCGTGTTCCTTACTGGTGTGATGTCTTATCTGTCTGCACCGCTGTGGTTTATGTTCTTGGTGCTCTCTACAGCCTTACAGGTTGTGCATACGCTGATGGAACCACAGTACTTCTTGCAGCCTCGACAGCTGTTCCCCGTCTGGCCACAGTGGCGGCCAGAACTGGCTATCGCACTCTTTTCAACGACATTAGTCTTGCTGTTCTTGCCAAAACTGTTGAGCGTGATTCTGGTGTGGGCGAAAGGGGCAAAAGAGTACGGCGGTGCTGTCCGAGTATTCCTTTCTCTGCTGCTGGAAATGCTGTTCTCGGTTCTGCTGGCACCGGTTCGTATGCTGTTCCATACGGTGTTTGTAGTCAGTGCGTTTCTCGGCTGGTCGGTGCAGTGGAATTCTCCACAGCGTGACGATGATGCGACGCCGTGGAGCGAAGCATTTGTGCGCCACGGTTCCCAGCTGATTCTCGGACTGGTCTGGGCGATTGGCATGGCATGGTTGGATCTGCGCTTCTTGTGGTGGCTGTCACCGATTGTCTTCTCACTGATTCTGTCGCCATTCGTGTCGGTTTATTCGAGCCGTGCGGTCTTGGGACTGAGCTGTAAGCGTGCGAAGTTGTTGATGATACCGGAAGAGTTTAATCCGCCGCGCGAACTGGTCGCTACGGATGAATATTGCCGATTGAACCACCAACGTAGACTCGATAACGGGTTTATGCAGGCTGTCTTTGATCCGTCAGTTAACGCCCTTGCCAGTGCAATGGCAACGGCGCGTCATCGCTTTAGCCAGGCAATTGAAGACGTACGTGAGCAGAATGTACGTGATGCCTTGAGTCGTAAGCCAGAAGAGGTGAGCAATAATCAGCGTCTTGCATTGCTTAGCGATCCCGTTACGATCTCGCGCTTGCACTACCATGTGTGGCAAAAACCGGAAGCGTATACTGCGTGGGTTGAGTCTTACCAAAAACTTCCCGCACTTCATATCAAAAGCTAACTGCTTGTAGTGTAGAAAATTAGTGGTGTGAAAGATAAAGCAACGGCAATCCATCGCTGTTGCTTTTTTTCGTCTGTCATAAGGTGTCGCAATTCCTGAAGCTACAGGGGTGCATTAGTTAATAAAGGGACGGTTCACCTTCTGGGCGGGTTTTGAAACGGCGATGTAGCCACATGTATTGATCTGGGGCGAACAGAATATTCTTTTCAACAACCTTATTCATCCAGGCTGCGGTCACGGTTTCATTCTCTACAGGTGCACCCTGTTCAGCAGGCTGAATCAGTAATTCATAACCTTTTCCTTCAGGCAGTCGGCGTGGCACAAATGGGACGATTGCCGGATGCGCCGTTTTTATCAGCATATAGCTCCCGCGGGTGGTTGCTGCGGTGTCTACGGCAAACAACGGGGCGAATACGCTACTGCGCGGGCCATAATCGTGATCTGGGGCATACCAGATGATGTCCCCCTGTTTGAGGGCGCGTATCATGCCCTTAAGATCTTTTCTGTCCAGCATGGATTTATTGGAGCGCAGCCTTCCCCACGTCTGTAACCAGTCAATCAGCTTGTTATCATTCGGACGATACACGCCGATTCCTGGATTGTGCATACCAAAAACGCGTGCACCGAGCTCCAGCGTTAAAAAATGCAGTCCGATCAGCAATACACCTTGCTCCCGTTCGTTCTCAGGGCGTATGTGCTCAAGGCCTGTTACCGTAAACCAGCGTTCGAGACGCCAATTCGGCCAAAACCAGGCCATACCCGTTTCAACTACGCCCATGCCGACCGATTCGAAATTCTGCCTGACTAACTCATCACGCTCGGCCTGTGGCATGTCGGGGAAGCACAGTTCAAGGTTGCGAGCGGCAATCTTGACGCGCTTTGGCAGCAGGCGCATAGCCAGATAGCCGAGCGCGGTACCGATACGATAAATAACGGGGTAGGGCAGCAAAACGATCAGGTAAAGGATACCGATGCCCAACCAGGTGAGCCAGTAGCGCGGATGTAGCAATGAACGATTAAAAGAAGGGATTTGTGTCATGGCCTCAGTATCAATATTTTGGTGCTGGTCAGCACGCGAACCGTTAAAAAGAATCGAGTTAATGATTAACTGCAAGATAGATTATTGCGGTGCTTTGCCAATAAAACAAACTATTGCCGTCTTATTGACTGATTTTTATACAGAAAGCGGCAGTAATCGTACCATCTCCAGAGAATGGTTTTTGACTTTTGGTGGCATAGAGCGTGGTGAAATGGGGAAGAGGCGACCCTGAAAGAATCGCCTGACACACCATGTTTAGCGTTACTGTTTGAAAATGCCTCTGGCGTAGCGTGGTTCACTACGCCAGTACTGTGCAGGGGCGTAGACCTGTGCGCCGAGTCTGGCGGCCGCATGCCACGGCCAGCGAGGATCGAAGAGTATCGCGCGAGCCAGCCCGATAGCATCTGCCTCACCGGTTGCAACGATCGCTTCAGCCTGTTCCGGTTCGGTGATCAATCCCACGGCGATGGTCGTAATGCCAACCTCTTGCTTAATTCGCTGCGCATACGGCACCTGATAATTAGGTGCCGGATGAATCTGTTGCAACGGTGATAGCCCGCCGCTGGAAACATGGATGAAGTCGCAGCCCAATTCGTGCAGTGCTTTACTGAGCTGTACGGACTGTTCCAGATCCCAGCCGCCTTCCACACCATCTGTCGCAGAAATGCGCACACCAACGGCTTTATGTTCAGGGAAAACGTCGCGTATCGCGCGGTAAATTTCAATGACCAGATGCATTCGATTTTGAAGCGAACCGCCATAGCCATCCGTGCGCTGATTTGTCAGCGGCGAAAGGAACTGGTGCAGTAAATAGCCGTGAGCAGCGTGAATCTCTATCAGATCAAAGCCGAGACGGTCTGCACGTTTAGCCGATTCAACGAACGCGTCAATTAGCGCACGGATTTGCGGTTCTGACATGGCCTGTGGTGTCGCATCACTGGCGTTGTAAGGAACAGCCGATGGCGCGATAGTCTGCCAACCACCCTGTTCCGGGCGCAGAAATGCCCGTCCGCTCCACGGAACGCCCGTTGAGGCTTTGCGACCTGCGTGCCCCAACTGGATGCCGAGGGGAATATCAGAATAGGTTTTGACAGACTGAATTACGTTGGCAAGGGCTTGTTCGGTTGCGTCATCCCACAAACCAAGGTCGTGTGGGGAGATCCGACCTTCTGGCGAAACCGCGGTAGCTTCGATAATGAGCAACCCAGCGCCAGAATGTGACAGGTTACCTAAATGCATCGTATGCCAGGCTGTCGCCTTGCCGTCCTCAGCCGAATACTGGCACATGGGGGCAATGATAATTCGGTTGGACAGTTCGAGTTTACCAAGTGATACGGGGGAGAAAAGCTGACTCATAATGACAGATCCTTCGATGATGATACTTCATGAAAGCGAAAATGAATCCCAGAGGTCATTGGTTTACGGTAGATCACTCTTTCTCGTTGCGCTATTCATTTCATGCCCTGACAGCTTCAGCGCTATCAGGTATGATGCCGGGCGATTCGATGTATCGAGCGATAGCTTGATATTGAACGTCACATGCTAACCTCAATGAAGACAGGAACGTACACCATGCCAGTGTTACATAACCGAATTTCTAATGAGGAACTGAAGGCGCGTATGCTTGCGGAAACCGAGCCGCGTACCACAGTTTCCTTCTATAAATATTTTACGATTGACGATCCAAAAGCCTTTCGTGATTGTCTGTATATTCAGCTTGAGCAATATAAGGTCTTCGGGCGCATTTATATTGCCACTGAAGGGATTAATGCCCAAATCAGCGTGCCCAATAATCAGTTCGATACCTTTAAAGCTGCATTGTTCAGTGCGCATCCGGCACTCGATCAGATTCGCTTAAATATCGCTCTGGAAGATGACGGGAAATCGTTCTGGGTATTGCGTATGAAAGTACGCGAACGGATTGTTGCCGATGGCATTGACGATCCTACCTTTAACCCAGCGAATGTTGGGCAATACCTGAAAGCCGATCAGGTTAATGCGATGGCTGACGATCCTGATACCGTGTTTGTCGATATGCGCAATCATTACGAATATGAAGTCGGGCATTTCGAGAATGCACTGGAAGTGCCGTCGGATACGTTTCGTGAGCAGTTACCGATGGCTGTGGAAATGCTGGATGAGGCGCGTGATAAAAATATTGTCATGTACTGCACGGGCGGTATTCGTTGCGAGAAGGCCAGCGCCTACATGCTGCATCATGGCTTTAAGAACGTGTATCACGTCGAGGGCGGTATTATCGAATATACGCGTCAGGCTAAAGCTCAGGGTTTACCGCTGAAGTTTATCGGCAAGAATTTCGTGTTTGATGAACGGATGGGAGAGCGTATCTCTGATGATGTTATCGCGCATTGCCATCAGTGCGGAGCGTCGTGTGATAGCCACACTAACTGCCGTAATGAAGGGTGCCATCTTCTGTTTATCCAATGTCCGAGCTGTGCCGCAAAATACGAAGGTTGCTGTAGCACGCAGTGTCAGGATGAAACGAAGTTGCCGCTCGAAGAGCAAAGAGCGATACGCAGCGGGCGTGAAAATGGGATGAAAATCTTCAATAAATCCAAAGGATTGTTACAGTCAACGTTGCACATTCCTGCACCGGTAGCGAAAGATAAGGCTGAATAGCTAACGGCTCATCGTGCAATAAAAAGCCCTTTCCAATGGAAAGGGCTGTGTACTGTTGATGCGTGGTGCCGCCTTATTTCTGGCGAACGCCTTCAACGGCAATAATCAGTTCTACATCCTGTGAAGCTGGACCCAAATCGGTCGTGATGTTGAAGTCTTTCAGCTTGATAGTACCTTCGGCTTGAAACCCTGCACGATAGTTACCCCACGGGTCATCACCCTGACCAATGAGTTTGGCATCCAGCTTAACGGGCTTGGTGACGCCATTTAAGGTCAGGTTGCCGGTAATATCGTACTCTTCACCGTCTTTCTTCACTTCAGTGGATGTAAACGTTGCCTGTGGATGCTTGGTAACGTTTAAAAATTCGGCACTGCGAAGGTGCTTGTCACGTTCAGCGTGGTTAGTGTCAACGCTGTTGGTGTTGATAGTGACATTCACTTTATCCGCTGATGGGTTTTTTTCATCAAAGGTAAAAGCGCCATCGAAATCGTTAAAGCTGCCGTAAAGCCAGCTATAACCGAGGTGTTTAATGCGGAATTCAATAAACGCGTGCTGGCCTTCTTTATCGAACTTGTACTCTGCCGCCAGTGCAGAACCGGCAGAGGCAAGCATGGATACTGCGGTCAGGCTCAGTAGTGTTTTCTTCAGCATTGGTATTTCTCCATAAATCCAGAAAGTTAAGGAACGTTGCGACCCAACATCCGTTTCAACGTGTTATCACCATCGATAAAGTGGTGTTTTAATGCGGCTAAACCGTGCAGTGCTGATAAGGCAACCACCGCCCATGCAAGATAAAGATGCACGTCGCCTGCTATATCGGCCTGATCCGTCAAGCCGCTGACAATGGCCGGAATAGAAAACCAGCCAAAAACTGAGATGGAATGCCCTTCGGCAGTGGAAATGAGATATCCACTAATGAGAATGGCGAAAAGAATGACATAAAGCGCAATATGAGCCAGCGTCGCGCTGACGCGGGTTAATGTGGAGTAGCTTTTCAACGGCGGAGGCGGTGGGGAGATAAAACGCCACACTACGCGAAAGATTAAGATGGCAAAGAACAGCACGCCAATGGCTTTGTGAATCTCTGGGGCACGGTGATACCAAATATTGTAGTACCCTAATGTGACCATCCACAGCCCTAAAGCGAACATGCCATAAACGGTTAACGCTGCAATCCAGTGCAAAAGAATGCTGATATGGCCATAACGAGAAGAGGTATTACGCCAAAGCATGGTGATAGCTCCTTATCAGATCGGTAACGTAGTCAATCCGGCGAAATTTAACAGGAAGAAACATAAAATCAATATAAACTTTCAAATTGCAACATTATCATAAACATGAGCAATTTTTTTGAATTTAAATTCATAATTTATTCAGTTTGGTTATTGAAGTTATTTACTGGAAATAGATATTTCTAATGCCTGTTTTCAGGCGAAGGATGAATGAAGACGACAGTGAAATAAATTAATGGCACTGGAAATGGGCTCTATTAGTTGAATAATTATGTAGCAGGTGATTATTAGTATAAGAGCCGGTGGGGGTATAAGAACAGATAGGTTCGACTTAATTGATTGATGGATATAAAAAGAAATGAGAATAGCCCTAAAATAACAACACCGCCTATTGGCGGTGTTGTTATTTTAGGAAAATCAATGGGTATTGAATATAATATTAATAACGTTATCAATTACTAATGTTTTCGATAATCACTGGCGTCACAGTCTGTAGATTCGATTTTTGCAATACCGGCTTCAAGTATGTGTATCAGTTGCCTTGCAACATCGGTCGTTAGCCAAAGCGTCCGGTCTACATGTGCTTCATCTGGTGCTTGGTCCGAGGTGGATAAGTAGTGCAAACGGATCATCATGGCGTCATAACTGTCAACGGTGCTGATGTCCCAACCTACAAGAGGATGTGTCTGAATAACTTCATTTTCTCTATCCATAAATACCCCTTATTGACTAGTTACTAACATGAGTGACTAACGAGGCTTCTGGTGGCTCATTATTTTTAAATGAACATTATCAGTATACTGCTGCTTATTTAATTTATGGGAAATATTTTCAATTTTTCGTAAAAAAGATTACACAGACAGGTATGGCTAAGGGATAGGAGATGCGTTAGATGAAATATCGGGATGAACAGATTTTCATCCCGAAGGTGTTGTTAACAGCGGCGAAAGAGCATTATTCCACACCAAATCCTGCATTTTTCTCCAATGCGGCAGCAAGTCGAGCAAGGTATTTCTTCATTGCAGGATCCCGGTTCTCATTTTGAGATTCGAGTGCCAGATTGTGAATCATCAGTTTGTTTGCTTTTTCATCAAGGCAGAATGCCAGGGATGAAAAGGCAAGTTCCAGAGCGTCTATCTTGCGTTGTTGCTCGCCAATCAGCTCCAGCAGTTCCCCGAATGTCATTGCCTCTTCTGGTTTTTCTACCGTCATAACAGATACCCTCGGTCATAGCACATGGCGAATTGCCGCTTTAAACTGCCATTACAGCCTATATCTTCGTTATTTTTCAAGCTTTAGATTACTCTGCGGTAAACCAGTCGTCGGCGCTTTCCCACGTTTCCTGCAAGATTTCAGAGATACGATCTTTGTCCTCTTTGCCTGCCCCCATGACTGTCAGGTTATTTGCGGATGCATAACGAACTTGAATGGGGGTGTCGGGATAAATTTTGTGAATACGCTTTTCCAGCTCATGCCTGAGTGCGTCGACTGCACCGGCGGGTAAAGGCGTTGTCTTTGCAAGAGTGATTTCTACGCGCATGCTGACCTCCAAATTTTAAACTGTTTATTTATACAGTTATTGTGAGTGGAGAACAAGACACGCAATAAAATTTAGCCCATCGGCATAATGCGGATGGGCTTGTCGATTAACGGACTGACCAGTTGAGGCTTTGGCCAGCCAGGAAGGGGATTAGCGATTCGTCGCCGAGAGCGATTTCTTCGGGGAACGTGACGGTTTCACGATGAAGCTCAATCCAGCTGTCGTTTACCGGTAGGCCATAAAAACGTGGGCCGTTCAGGGAGCAGAATGCTTCGAGTTTATCCAGCGCGTTCATTTCTTCAAAAACGGTGGCGTAGGTACTTAATGCCGCCTGAGCATTGAACACACCGGCACAGCCGCAGCTGGACTCTTTTCTGTGTTTTGCATGGGGCGCGGAGTCAGTGCCGAGGAAAAGCCGGTCACAGCCGCCAGCGACCGCTTCACGTAGCGCCTGCTGATGCGTATTGCGTTTTAAGATGGGCAGGCAATATAGGTGGGGGCGAACGCCACCAACCAGCATATGATTGCGGTTAAACATCAGATGCTGCGGTGTAATGGTTGCGGCGAGATAATCGTTACCTTCAACAACATACTGCGCGGCTTCTTTCGTCGTAATGTGCTCAAGGACGACCTTCAACTCAGGGAACTGTTTGCGTAATGGTTCCAGCACGGTTTCGATGAAGCGCGCTTCCCGATCGAAAATATCAACGGCAGAGTCGGTAACTTCACCGTGGATGAGTAACGGCATGCCAATTTTCTGCATTTTTTCTAGAATGCCAGAAATATTGGCGACGCTGGTGACCCCATGGCTAGAGTTCGTTGTCGCATTGGCTGGATAGAGTTTGGCTGCAGTAAAGACGCCTTGCTCAAAGCCACTCACGATTTCGTTGGCATCAAGCGCATCGGTCAGGTAGCACGTCATCAGCGGATGAAAATCATCACCCTGTGGGACTGCGGCCAAAATACGTTGACGATACGCGATAGCGCTGGCTACGCTGGTAATTGGCGGCGTCAGGTTAGGCATAACAATCGCACGGCCGAAGAAACGGCTGGTATAGGGGAGAACGGTTTCCAGCATCTGATCGTCACGCAGGTGAATGTGCCAATCGTCAGGGCGACGGATTTTAAGAATAGTGGGCTGTGCGGTCATGGAATTGCGCTCCGGCGGTCAGTAGAAAAACATCGTCTTTCGGTTGGTTTTGGGACTGATACGGCGGGGGATAAGGATAAGCGTAAAGCTATTTGAATGCATCCGTTTGTTGATGAATGCTTGAAATTAACCGTGGATTGGCATTTGATAGCATTATCTTTTCATTGATAAATAAGGGATGTATATGGAAATTCGTATTGTGGCCACTATTCAGGCAAAAGCAGAGTTCATTGCAGATGTTACTGCGACGCTAAAACGTTTGGTATCGCCAAGCCGACAGGAAGCAGGCAATGTGCAGTATGATCTGCATGAAGTTGTGGATAAACCCGGTTTGTTTGTGTTCTTCGAGCGTTGGAAGAATCAAGATGCAGTGGCATCACATGGGCAGAGTGAGCACTTTAAACGCTTCTTGGTGGAACTGGATGGTAAAACAGACAGTGTAGATATTAAGACGTTGAATTTTTTAGGCTAACGACAGTTCCTGAATAAAAAAACACCCGCCAATTGGCGGGTGTTTGTCTATAAAAAACAGGATTACTCGCTGACCGGCGTAGGCTTGGTTGCTGGCGCAGTTGATTGGTTAACTGCAGCATGACCGCCTGCCGAACCTTTTCCTGAGAACGGATAGTCTGGACGTACCCAATCACTGTGTCGAGCAGGCTCAGCATGGTATGCCGGTGCTGGCGCTTTAGTCATTGGCGCTGTCGCATGGAGCTTATAGCGAGGCTGATCAACAACCGCTGCTGCTTTTGTTTCGCTCAATACCGGCTCTTCCACAACCTGCTGTTCGCTGGTCGTAGTTACAGGCTCATCCTGAACGCTTTGCGGCGGGCTGATTTCCTGTACTGCGGGAACCTCAGGGGTAGAAACTGGCTCTGCCAGATCGGCTTTCTCGATTGAATTAGCGTCAACGGTTTGCACATCTTCAGCGACCTGAGTCGCGACAGTATCAGCAGCTTGTGCTTCCTCAACGGCATTCACGGCAACTGCAGCGATAGCATCATCGATAGCGGTGTTCTCGGTAACTGGCTCGATGGCGGTTTCTTCGCCAGCGGTACTCACCTCGACATCCGCTACATTGCCATCCTGAATAACATCGGCAGACTGTGCTGTTGCGGTTACAGCGACTTCTTCCTGAACCACTGCTTCAGTAATCGCAACGTTTTCAACCGCGTTGGATTCCACTGTGTCTGCTTGTGCAGTCACGGCGGTTTCGACTACGGCTGGTAACAGCGGTGTTTCAATTGCTGCAACGTTCTCGTCCTGCTGATGCTGGCTTTCAGCCTGCTGCGGCTGTGCAAGAGGATAGCTAACCCACACTTTTCCTGATGCCATTTCCGGTGATGCGGCAGCAAATTCCAACTGCATTGGCGACTGAGACGGGTAACGCTCATCACGATAGCGGCGACGGCGCTGGCCGCTGACGCGCAGGTGACGCGGCGAACGACGTGAACGACGCGGCATACCGCCATTCTCAGCATTGGCACGATTTGCATCGTTTTGCTCGTTATCGACCTCGTTATTGTCTACCGCAGCATCGTTTGGCTTGACGTAAGATTGAGTCTGCTCGGATGCTTCAGCAACAGGCGCAGTGTTATCAGAGAGGGTATCCTGCTGAGTTTCAGACTGGACACGTACCTTCTGCGTCAACTGACGGCGTTGACGGCGTGGCATAACCTGAGTTGGTGTATCCTGCTCGGCTGCATTGTCATCAGAATCATCAATGACTGGCTGTGCTTTTGCCTCAGCCGGAGCCTGTCGGCGCTCATCCTGACGACGACGCTGACGCTCGGCACGTGGTTCACGACGCGGCTGTTCTTCAGAACTGGATTTCTCCGCATTTTCCGCAGCGCGTGTGTCAGTAACGGCTTCCTCGTTTTGTCGCTTATTACGGCGCGGGTCATCACGCTGTTCACGATTGTCACGATTGTCACGATTGTCACGATTGTCACGATTGTCACGTGAGCCACGATCGCGGCGATTGTTACCCTGACGGCGTGAGTTCCGACGTTCAGAACGCTGACCCTCAGTAGATTTCTCTTCTTCTGCTTTCTTATCGTCAGCAGCATCCACTGTTTTTTCAACAGGTTCAGAAGCGAATACGCCTTTCAAGGCACTGAGGAAACGGCTAAAGAGGCCCGGTTGAGCATCCTCTGTGGCTTTTGCTACAGCAGGCGCCGCTTTGGCCACTGGAGGCGTGGTTTCCTCTGGCATTTCAGCCATGCTAAACGTTGCTAAAGCTGGTTGTTCAGGCTGTTTACGCTCGATCGTTTGTTCGTCTTGCAACTGCTGCGTTTCCGTTTCCAAACGCTGAGGCAGCAAATAGCTGAGCGTCGGTTTTTCTTCGCCTTTACGGACGCGAACAACGGAGTAGTGCGGTGTCTGCATACCGTCGTGTGGCACGATGATCGCGCGCACGCCGCCTTGACGTTTCTCAATGGCGTTAACGGCATCACGCTTCTCGTTCAGCAGATAAGACGCAATCTGAACTGGAACAATCGCGTGGACTTCTTTGGTATTTTCTTTCAGCGCTTCTTCTTCGATCAAACGAAGAATAGACAGTGAAAGTGATTCATTGTCACGAATTGTGCCTGTGCCGCTACAGCGTGGGCAGACGTGGTGGCTGGATTCGCCCAGCGAAGGGCTCAGACGCTGACGCGACATTTCCAGCAAGCCAAAGCGGGAAATCCGGCCGATCTGAATACGCGCACGATCCTGACGTACAGAGTCGCGAAGGCGGTTTTCAACTTCACGCTGGTGACGAACTGGTGTCATATCGATGAAGTCGATAACGATCAGGCCACCGAGGTCACGCAAGCGCAACTGGCGGGCAATTTCGTCCGCGGCTTCAAGGTTGGTATTGAACGCCGTTTCTTCAATATCACCACCGCGCGTTGCACGGGCGGAGTTGATATCGATTGCTGTCAGCGCTTCGGTCGTATCGATAACGATAGAGCCACCGGACGGCAGGCGAACTTCACGCTGGAAAGCCGATTCGATCTGCGATTCGATTTGATAGTGGCTGAAAAGCGGAATTTCGCCACTGTACAATTTGATTTTGCTACTGAAATCGGGGCGACCCAGCGCAGAAATATGTTCTTTCGCCAGATCGAGAATTTTTGGGTTGTCGATCAGGATTTCGCCAATGTCCGGGCGCAGATAGTCACGGAAAGCGCGGACGATCACATTACTTTCCTGATGGATCAGGAACGGCGCAGAGCGGCCTTCAGCGGCTTTTTTGATCGCGTCCCAGTGTTTCAGACGGAAAGCCAGATCCCATTGCAGCGCTTCAGCGGATTTGCCCACACCAGCGGTACGAACAATAAGCCCCATGCCATCGGGCAGTTGCAACGATCCCAACGCTTCTTTGAGCTCGGTACGATCGTCACCTTCGATACGGCGTGAAATACCGCCTGCACGAGGGTTATTCGGCATTAAGACCAGATAGCTGCCTGCCAGGCTGATAAAGGTGGTCAGTGCCGCGCCTTTGTTGCCACGCTCTTCTTTGTCTACCTGAACAATGACTTCCTGACCTTCACGTAACACGTCTTTGATGTTAGGACGACCATGGGAAGAATAGTTGTTAGGGAAGTATTCGCGAGCGATTTCTTTAAGAGGGAGGAAACCGTGTCTTTCAGCGCCGTAATCAACAAAAGCCGCTTCAAGACTGGGTTCGATGCGAGTGATTTTACCTTTGTAGATATTTGCTTTCTTCTGCTCATGACCTGGACTTTCGATATCCAAATCATACAGCCGTTGACCATCAACCAAGGCAACACGCAACTCTTCTTGCTGAGTTGCGTTAATTAACATTCTTTTCATCTTCAACTTACTCGTTATTTTTACTTGCATTATTGATAGAGCTGCGGACAAAAGAACCGCATGACCGGAGTGAACCGATGGTCTCGTGGCTTATCGCAGGGACGTCAACCTCCCGGTTGTCGCCTGCATAGAGACGCATGTTTCGGTAGCCTGTGTTTCCTGATGGAAAACAGCGCATTTACTGAGGGAACAGCTTCTGAATTATGTCGCCAGATCTGATTCCATTTGCCGGCCAAGCTGCAATCCGCAGCCCGCTAACTGCTTGATTTCACATTACGTCTTACGCCATTGCTGCGTGTGTGCGTCATCAGGCAAACTTAATAAGTTCGCAATTTCCCCTTGTTCTATCGGAAATCCGCGTGGGAAACGCAAAAGCATTATTCCACTGCTGATACCGTTATAGCAAGGTGACTTTGCCTGTCTGTATAAAGATAGTTCTGTTGTTATCACCAAAACGGACAGGGTTTGATGCTATAGCACAACTCACCCGCCCACTTACTCGACAGTGCAACAATATCTTCATAAGTCAGACACACAGTTAAGCACAGAAAAAGAAGTGGCGCTATCGGGTTGCTCTATTTAGAATCGCGCATCATGAAAACAGATAATCCTTCAGTACAATTTGTGACGATCTCCGCAGATGAAGCGGGGCAGCGCATCGATAATTTTTTGCATACCCACTTAAAGGGTGTGCCTAAAAGCATGGTTTACCGTATCTTGCGAAAAGGTGAGGTAAGGATAAATAAGAAACGGGTCAAACCTGAGTATAAATTGCTCGATGGTGATGTCATTCGTATTCCGCCTGTTCGACAGGCAGAACGCGATGAAACCCCTGTTTCTGCCAGTCTTGGTAAAGTGGCGGCGTTGGCCGAGTGCATTATTTATGAAGATGACTACCTGTTGGTGCTAAATAAGCCTTCGGGTACAGCCGTTCATGGCGGCAGTGGCTTAAGTTTTGGCGTGATTGAAGGGCTGCGTGCTTTACGTCCTGAAGCGCGTTTTCTGGAATTAGTACACCGCCTCGATCGCGATACCTCTGGCGTTTTGCTGGTTGCAAAAAAACGTTCTGCCTTACGTTCTCTGCACGAACAGTTGCGGCTGAAAGGCATGCAAAAAGACTATCTGGCGCTGGTTCGTGGCCAGTGGCAGTCCCACTGCAAGGTTGTTCAGGCTCCACTGTTGAAAAATATCCTGCAAAGCGGTGAACGCATAGTACGGGTAAACAGCGACGGTAAACCGTCAGAAACGCGCTTTAAAATAGAAGAGCGTTTTGAACACGCGACGCTGGTGCGGGCTAGCCCTGTTACTGGGCGTACGCACCAAATTCGTGTGCACGCGCAGTATGCCGGACATCCGATAGCATTCGATGACCGTTACGGCGATCGCGAATTCGATCAGCAACTGGTAGGTACAGGCCTAAAACGTCTATTCCTTCATGCACAAGCGCTGCGTTTTGAACATCCGAACACAGGTGAGACGCTGAGAGTCGAAGCACCATTGGATAGTGGATTGCGTCGCTGTCTGCAAGCGCTGCGCAAGACAAAAGCATAACCTCGCATACCTACATGACTTTATTTGTCGGGATAGCGCTTATCGGCTATCCCAGTTTATTTTATATCGTCAGTGGATTCACGCCTTCCTTTTGTAGCATCTGCGTTAACGCGATTAGTGGCAACCCAATGAGCGTATTAGGATCCCGCCCAGATAGCCGTTCAAAGAGGGTAATGCCCAATCCTTCGCTTTTAAAACTGCCCGCGCAGTTCCACGGCTGCTCTTTCTCCAGATAACCGTCAATTTCCGCTTCCGTTAGCGTACGAAAATGCACGTCAAATGGCTCTGCGAGGCTCTGTATTTCCTGGGTTGCGCTATTGAATAGCGCTAAACCCGTAAAGAAGGAAACACACTTTCCGCTGGCCTGCTGTAACTGGCGTGTTGCGTTACCCTTATTATGCGGTTTTCCTGTTATCGCGTTCCCAAGGACGCAGACCTGATCGGAACCAATAATCAGATGATTGGGGTAGTGAGCGGCCAGCACTCGCGCTTTGCTTTCAGCAAGGCGGATCACGAGATCGACAGCGTTTTCGCCGGGGCGAGGGGTTTCATCGATGTCTGGCGATGCGCAAACAAAGGGGATTGCCAGCTTTTCCAACAAGGCTCGGCGATAAGGTGACGTTGAGGCGAGGACAATCTGCTGCATAATTTTTTGATAAACCGTAGCGTAATGATGAAAGGCATTTTAAACTGTGCGCCGCTCTGGAAGCGAATATTGGTGAAAGGTGGTGCATCACTGCCTTTTTCTTTGACTCTATGTCGTTACGACGTTAATATGCGCGCCCTATGCAAAAGGTAAAATTACCCTTAACCCTTGATGCGGTCCGCACTGCTCAGAAGCGTTTAGATTACGTTGGTATCTATTCAGCTGAACAAGTAGAGCGTGTTGCCGAATCAGTGGTGAGTGTGGATAGTGATGTTCAGGCCTCTTTATCTTTCAATATCGATAATCAGCGTCTGGCGGTGATTGACGGTAACGCTGACGTTACTGTCACTCTGATGTGTCAGCGTTGCGGAAAGCCGTTTGAACATCAAGTCCATGCGACATTCTGTTTCAGCCCGGTCGTCAATGATGAGCAGGCCGAAGCGTTACCGGAAGCGTATGAGCCGATCGGCGTCGATGGTTTTGGCGAAGTCGATCTGCTGGCAATGATTGAAGATGAAATTATTCTGATGTTGCCTATCGCCCCGGTGCATGATTCTGAACACTGTGAAGTGTCCGAAGCGGATATGGTATTTGGTCAACTGCCTGCAGAGGCGGAAAAACCGAATCCATTTGCCGTATTAGCCAGTTTAAAGCATAAGCAATAAGGAGTAAGGTCCATGGCCGTACAACAAAACAAACCTAGCCGTTCCAAACGTGGTATGCGTCGTTCACATGATGCGTTGACTACCGCTTCTGTATCCGTAGATAAAGTTTCTGGCGAAACTCACCTGCGTCACCACATCACTGCGGATGGTTACTACCGCGGTCGCAAGGTCATTGCTAAGTAATTCTTGCGAATTATTTGCAAGGCAATACCTTGACACGCCTAACTCTGGCGTTAGATGCGATGGGCGGGGATTTTGGTCCCTGCGTAACAGTGCCTGCTGCATTGCAGGCACTGGCTTCTAATCCAGCTCTCAATTTGTTATTAGTCGGCGATCCTGCTGCGATTACTCCATTACTTGCCAAAGTCGATTCTGATTTACTTTCCCGCTTAGAAGTTGTTCCGGCGGAGTCGGTTATTGCTAGTGATGCGAGGCCGTCGCAGGCTATTCGTGCGAGCCGTGGTACCTCAATGCGCATAGCGCTTGAGTTGATTAAAGACGGCAGGGCACAGGCCTGTGTAAGTGCAGGCAACACGGGTGCGCTTATGGGGCTGGCAAAGCTCCTGATTAAGCCACTGGACGGAATTGAGCGCCCCGCGTTGGTGTCAGTATTACCTCACCAGCAACACGGAAAAACAGTCGTGTTGGATCTGGGAGCGAATGTTGACTGTGACAGCACGATGCTGGTTCAGTTTGCCGTGATGGGCTCAGTGATGGCAGAAGAAGTGCTGGGACTGACAAATCCTCGGGTCGCGTTGTTGAATATCGGTGAAGAAGAAAGCAAAGGGCTGAGCACTATCCGTGAAGCAGCGGCACAGTTAAAAAAGGCACCATCAATAAATTATATCGGTTATCTGGAAGGCAACGATCTGCTGACTGGAAAAACGGATGTGATGGTCTGTGACGGCTTTGTGGGTAATGTCACACTGAAAACGGTGGAAGGCGTGGTAAGGATGTTCCTGTCACTGCTGAAATCTCCAGCTTCAGGCCCAGGGCAAAAACAAAAGCGATCCTGGTGGTTGAAATGGCTAGGACGTTTGCTACAAAAACGCTTATCAAAGCGTTTCGGTCATTTGAATCCCGATCAATATAATGGCGCATGCCTGCTAGGGTTACGGGGAACTGTAATCAAAAGCCATGGTGCAGCAAACCAGAGAGCGTTTGCGGTTGCTATTGAACAGGCAATGCAGACGGTACGGAGGCAGCTTCCTGAGCGGATTGCCGCCCGTCTAGAAGCGGTATTACCCAAGAGTGATTAAGCGTACATGTATACAAAAATAATCGGAACGGGCAGCTACCTGCCTGAAGAAATCAGGACGAACGCTGATTTAGAAAAGATGGTGGAAACGACGGACGAATGGATCGTCACACGTACTGGAATCCGTGAGCGCCGTATTGCTGCGCCGGATGAAAACGTGGCGACCATGGGATACTGTGCCGCGCAAAAAGCACTGGAAATGGCGAATGTCGATCCTTCTGAAGTCGGTCTTCTGATTGTTGCTACAACATCATCAAGCCATGCTTTCCCTAGCTCAGCCTGTCAGGTTCAGCAACTGCTAGGGATCAAAGACACGATCGCCTTTGATCTGGCCGCTGCGTGTGCAGGTTTTACCTACGCGCTGAGCGTTGCCGATCAATACGTTAAAAGTGGTGCGGTGAAATACGCACTGGTGATCGGTTCTGATACGTTGTCTCGTACATTGGATCCTGAAGATCGCGGCACGCTGATTCTGTTCGGTGATGGTGCGGGTGCCGTCCTGTTAACGCCGTCAGAGCAACCGGGTATTCTTTCTACCCATCTGCATGCCGATGGCCGTTATGGCGAGCTGCTGACGTTGCCACATCAGGATCGTAATTATACGGATACGCCTGCTTACCTGACGATGGCGGGTAATGAAGTCTTTAAAGTGGCAGTGACTGAACTGGCACATATCGTTGAAGAAACGCTGCAAGCGGCTCAACTGGATAAAAGTGAATTAGACTGGCTGGTGCCTCATCAGGCTAACCTGCGCATCATCAGCGCCACGGCGAAAAAGCTGGGTATGGGGATGGACAAGGTGGTTGTGACGCTGGATCGTCATGGTAATACCTCCGCAGCCTCTGTGCCTTCAGCGCTTGATGAAGCGGTGCGCGATGGGCGAATTAAACCAGGGCAACTGGTGCTGCTTGAAGCTTTCGGTGGCGGCTTTACCTGGGGTTCCGCGCTGGTTCGTTTTTAATTAAACAGGATTGTGATATGACGCAATTTGCAATGGTGTTCCCAGGTCAGGGATCGCAGACGGTAGGGATGTTGGCCGAACTTGCTGCAGAATACCCGATCGTCACTGAAACGTTTGCTCAGGCTTCTGAAGCGTTAGGTTATGATTTGTGGCAGCTTACCCAGCAAGGGCCGGCTGAAGAGTTGAATAAAACCTGGCAGACGCAGCCTGCGTTACTGACCGCTTCTGTTGCTATCTGGCGCGCTTGGCAGCAGCAGGGCGGAAAAACACCTGCCCTGATGTCTGGTCATAGCCTTGGTGAGTATTCGGCACTGGTTTGTGCTGGTGTTCTGGATTTCCAACAGGCTGTTCGTCTGGTTGAATTGCGTGGCAAACTGATGCAGGAAGCGGTGCCGGAAGGCACGGGTGCGATGTATGCCATTATCGGGCTTGATAACGATGCCATTGCTAAAGCGTGTGAAGAATCCGCGCAGGGGCAGGTGGTGTCTCCGGTAAACTTCAACTCACCGGGTCAGGTGGTGATCGCGGGCAATAAAGACGCCGTTGAGCGTGCTGGTGCTGCGTGTAAAGCGGCGGGTGCGAAGCGTGCGCTGCCGCTGCCTGTCAGCGTGCCGTCACACTGTGCGCTGATGGAGCCAGCAGCGAAGAAACTCTCTGTCGCGCTGGAATCCGTGACGTTTAATTCTCCGGTCATCCCCGTTGTGAATAATGTTGATGCTCGCATCGAAACCACGCCGGAAGCCATTCGCGATGCGTTGGTGCGCCAGCTTCATTGCCCAGTGCGCTGGACTGACTGTGTTGAATTTATGGCTTCTCAGGGCATTGAGTCGCTGCTAGAAGTCGGGCCGGGTAAAGTATTGACTGGCTTAACCAAACGAATCGTCGATACCCTGACAGCAGCTGCGGTGAACGATCCTGCTTCTCTATCAGCGGCGATTGAGAAATAAGAACGGAGAAGACAATGAGTTTTGAGGGGAAAATTGCACTGGTTACCGGTGCAAGCCGTGGTATTGGGCGTGCCATCGCCGAGACGTTGGTTGCCCGCGGGGCAAAAGTCATTGGTACCGCAACCAGCGAAAAAGGTGCTGAAGCAATTAGCGGCTGGCTGGGTGAGAACGGTAAAGGTTATATGCTGAATGTTGCTGATGCAGCATCAGTAGAAAGTGTATTAGCAGAAATTCGCGCAGAATTCGGGGAAATTGATATTCTTATCAATAACGCGGGTATCACCCGTGATAACCTGCTGATGCGTATGAAAGATGATGAATGGCACGATATTCTGGATACCAATTTAACGTCGGTATTCCGCATGTCTAAAGCAGTGATGCGTGCCATGATGAAGAAACGTTTTGGCCGGATCATTACCATCGGTTCCGTTGTGGGAACGATGGGCAATGCAGGACAAGCTAACTACGCGGCAGCGAAGGCGGGACTGATTGGCTTCAGTAAATCCCTCGCGCGTGAAGTGGCTTCTCGTGGTATTACGGTCAACGTCGTCGCGCCTGGTTTTATCGAAACAGATATGACTCAGGCATTGACAGAAGAACAGCGAGCAGGCATTTTGACGTCGGTTCCAGCTAACCGACTCGGTGATGCTAAAGAAATCGCCAGTGCTGTTGTATTTTTAGCCTCTGATGAAGCTGCTTACATTACTGGCGAAACATTGCATGTCAATGGCGGCATGTATATGATCTAAAAAGCTCGAAAACTATTTGCATTATTTGCGGTGATAACCGCAAAATAGCACAAAATCGTGGTTCAACTGGCCGAGATTTTGTTGCATCTTTTCAAACATTTTATACACTACGAAAACCATCGCGAAAGCGAGTTTTGATAGGAAATTTAAGAGTATGAGCACTATCGAAGAACGCGTTAAGAAAATCATCGTTGAACAGCTTGGTGTTAAGCAGGAAGAAGTCGTAAACAATGCTTCTTTCGTTGACGACCTCGGCGCTGATTCTCTTGACACTGTTGAGCTGGTAATGGCTCTGGAAGAAGAATTTGATACTGAGATTCCAGACGAAGAAGCTGAAAAAATCACGACTGTTCAGGCAGCCATTGATTTCATTCAGGCTAACCAGCAGTAAGCGAACATATCTAGGCGGTCATTCGACCGCCTAAGTTTTTTTGTCCCGCAGTGTCTTTTTTTTCCCTCCCTGGAGGATAAGCGTGTCTAAGCGTCGAGTAGTTGTGACCGGACTGGGCATGTTATCTCCTGTCGGCAATACAGTTGAGTCTACCTGGAGTGCTCTTCTTGCCGGTCAGAGTGGTATCAGCCTGATCGACCATTTCGATACTAGTGCCTACGCAACGCGTTTTGCTGGCTTAGTAAAGGATTTTAATTCTGAGGAATTCATTTCGCGTAAAGAAGCTCGCAAAATGGATGCCTTTATTCAATACGGTGTTGCTGCTGGCGTTCAGGCCATGCAGGATTCCGGTTTGGAAGTAACGGAAGAGAACGCCCCGCGTATCGGTGCGGCTATTGGTTCCGGCATCGGCGGTCTGGGTCTTATTGAAGAGAACCACACTGCGCTGGTGAACGGTGGCCCGCGTAAAATCAGCCCGTTCTTCGTGCCGTCAACCATCGTCAATATGGTGGCTGGGCATCTTACCATCATGTACGGACTGCGTGGCCCGAGCATCTCTATCGCTACGGCCTGTACGTCTGGCGTGCACAATATTGGTCAGGCCGCTCGCATTATTGCTTACAACGATGCGGATGTGATGTTGGCCGGTGGTGCAGAAAAAGCCAGTACGCCATTGGGCGTCGGTGGATTCGGTGCCGCTCGTGCGTTGTCTACGCGCAATGACAATCCTCAGGCGGCAAGCCGTCCGTGGGATAAAGACCGTGATGGCTTTGTACTGGGTGACGGTGCTGGCCTCATGGTGCTGGAAGAGTATGAACACGCGAAAAAACGCGGTGCGAAAATCTATGCAGAAATTGTTGGATTTGGCATGAGCAGCGACGCGTATCATATGACGTCTCCGCCGGAGAACGGTTCTGGGGCTGCGCTTGCGATGGAAAACGCGCTGCGTGACGCGGGTCTGGCAACGAGCCAGATCGGTTATATCAACGCGCATGGCACCTCTACACCTGCGGGTGATAAAGCTGAAACGCAGGCAGTGAAATCCGTATTTGGTGCAGACGCTAGCCGTGTGCTGGTGAGCTCGACAAAATCCATGACGGGTCACCTGCTCGGTGCGGCAGGTGCGGTAGAGTCTATTTTCAGTATTCTTGCTCTGCGCGATCAGTCTGTTCCGCCAACGCTCAATCTGGACAATCCAGATGAAGGCTGCGATCTGGATTTCGTACCTCATGAGGCGCGTCAGGTCAGCAACCTGGAATACGTGCTCTGCAACTCTTTCGGCTTCGGTGGAACCAACGGTTCTCTGATCTTCCGTAAAGTTTGATTGCGATAGCGTTTTAAAAAAACCCGGTCTCCGGGTTTTTTTTTGCCTGCATAAAATCAGACACACCTGCTTGTCTGCAACGCCGCTTTGCTGGCAAGCTGACGACGATGAATGATGCGGAGCTTATATGCTGTGGATTAATGGTCAGTTACAGAAACAGCTTTCGGTACTCGATCGGGGTACACAGTATGGTGACGGCTGTTTTACGACAGCCAGAGTATGCGAGGGCGAGATTGTCTGGCTTGATCGACACGTCGCGCGTCTGCAACAGGCTGCTACGCGCTTGTTATTTCCGACGCTTGATTGGGAAAATTTGATCGCTGAAATGAAGCAGGCTGCGCTGGGGCGGGCGGACGGTGTAGTGAAAGTGATGCTAACGCGGGGTGTCGGCGGACGTGGTTATAGTGCCCAAGGCTGTGCGCAGCCAACCCGAGTCGTCATGCCGGTAAGCTATCCTGCGCACTATGCCGGCTGGCGTGAGCAGGGTATTAGCCTGAATCTCAGCCCGGTGGCGCTAGCTAAAAATCCGCTGTTGGCGGGAATAAAGCATCTGAATCGGCTCGAACAAGTGCTGATTCGTGCGCATCTTGACCAGACCTTAGCCGATGAGACCCTCGTGCTTGACACCTCTGGTGCGCTAGTGGAATGCTGTGCCGCGAATTTATTCTGGCGTAAAGGACATCGGGTTTATACGCCAGATTTATCCGAGTCAGGTGTGGATGGCGTTGCCCGGCAGCATATTATTGCTTTGCTGGCAGATTCTGATTTCGAGCTACAGATCGTCAGCGAACCCTTGACCGCACTGTCTGATGCGGACGAAGTGCTGGTTTGTAATGCATTAATGCCGATCGTCCCTGTAAATCAGGCGCACATCTGGCGTTATCACTCCCGAGAGCTCTATCAATTCCTAAGTCCTGACTGCTAGTAGATGGTTGATTTATGAAGAAAAAGAAAATTGGTTTGCTGATTATCGCTGCTGTTGTGCTGATATTACTGGTTGCGTGGCAGAAAATGCAGCGTTTTGCGGATTCTCCATTGGCTATCGAAAAAGAAGCTATCTTTACGCTTCCTGCCGGTACGGGAAGGGAAGGGCTGGAAACGCTGCTTCTCGATCAGAAAATCATTACTGATGACACATTTTTTCCGTGGCTGCTGCGTTTTGAACCTGAGTTGGCAAAATTCAAAGCGGGTACGTATCGATTTACTTCGGGCATGACCGTGCGCGAGATGCTGGCGTTGTTGTCCAGCGGAAAAGAAGCGCAATTCACCATCCGTTTTGTCGAAGGCTCACGCTTGAAAGAGTGGCTCGTCACGCTGCAACAAGCGCCTTACATCAAGCATTCACTGGCCGATAAAACCGAACAGGACGTCGCCACCCAGTTGGAAATCAACGATAAGACGAACCCAGAAGGCTGGTTTTATCCTGATACCTACTCATACACGGCCGGTACGAGCGATAGCGCTTTGTTGCAGCGTGCGCATCAGCGCATGAAAAAAACGGTGGATGAGGTATGGAAAGGGCGAGAAGAAGGATTACCGTATAAGACACCAGATGAATTGCTGACGATGGCGTCAATCATTGAAAAAGAAACGGCGATCAATGAAGAACGTACTCAGGTTGCTTCCGTTTTTGTCAATCGCTTACGGCTTGGTATGCGCTTGCAGACCGACCCCACGGTGATTTATGGCATGGGTGATGACTATAAAGGCGTGATAACCCGTAAAGCATTAGACACGCCGACGCCTTACAATACGTATGTCATCTCCGGCTTACCGCCTACGCCAATCGCGATGCCGGGGAAAGCCTCATTGGATGCGGCTGCGCACCCAGCCAAAACGTCATACCTGTATTTTGTGGCGGATGGAAAAGGCGGACACAGTTTTACCACTAACCTTGCAGACCATAATCGTGCTGTGAGGGTATACCGCTCAGCGTTAAAGGAACGGGATGAACAGTAAATTTATCGTCATTGAAGGATTGGAAGGTGCAGGGAAGACCACCGCACGCAATATCGTCGTGGAAACGCTGCGCTCACATGGTGTGAAAGATGTTGTGTTCACACGAGAGCCCGGTGGCACGCCGCTGGCGGAGAAGCTGCGAGAACTCATCAAGCAAGGTATGGCCGATGAGAAGGTCACTGACAAAGCGGAAGTCCTGATGTTATACGCGGCCAGGGTTCAACTGGTGGATAATGTCATTAAACCTGCATTGGCGAATGGAAACTGGGTCATCGGCGATCGGCACGATCTTTCTTCACAGGCTTATCAGGGCGGTGGACGCGGGATCGACCAGCAACTGCTGCGCTCACTGCGCGATACTGTGCTCGGTGATTTTCGTCCTGACCTGACGCTCTATCTTGATTTGCCGCCAGCCATTGGCTTGCAACGCGCGCGTCAGAGAGGCGAGCTAGATCGGATTGAGCAGGAGTCGCTGGCTTTCTTTGATCGCACTCGTTCCCGCTATCAGGAACTGGCCGCGGAGGATGACAGCATCCTGACGATCGATGCCTCACAGCCTATTGATGCCGTTAGTGCGGATATTCAGGCGACGTTACAGCAATGGTTGCAGCAACAAGGGTTGCAGCCTGTTGTGCAGGGGCAGGGCTGATGGATTGGTATCCGTGGCTGAATGCATCCTATCGGCAGCTTATCGGCCAATACCAAGCGGGCAGGGGGCATCATGCGCTGTTGCTGCATGCGCTGCCGGGAATGGGCGATGAATCGCTGATTTATGCGCTGAGTCGCTGGCTGATCTGCCAGCGGCCTGATGGAATGAAAAGCTGCGGCCAGTGTCACTCTTGTAACCTGATGACCGCAGGAACGCACCCAGATTGGCATGTGCTGAGCCCGGAGAAAGGCAAGCAAAGTCTGGGCGTCGATCCGGTGCGTGACGTCGTGGAAAAAGTGTATCAGCACTCCCGACAAGGCGGAGCAAAAGTGATTTGGCTGGCTTCTGCTGAGCAACTGACTGAAGCCGCTGCGAACGCACTGCTGAAAACGCTGGAAGAACCACCGCAGAATACCTTCTTTTTATTTGGCTGCCGTGAACCCGCTCGGTTGTTGGCAACGTTACGCAGCCGTTGCCTGTATCACTATCTGGATGTCCCTAGCGAGACGCAGAGCGTGCTGTGGCTGAATGCTCGCCATCGCCATGACAGCAAGGCATTGCGCACGGCATTAAGATTACAATCGGGCGCGCCGCTAGCTGCTGAGGCATTATTGCAGCCAGAGCGTTGGAAGCAACGTAGCGCGCTGTGTCAGGCGTTCTCTGCCGCTCTGGCTTCGCGAGATCAGCTCTCGTTGATACCACAGCTAAATCATGACGATGCTGATGTTCGTATTCATTGGTTGGCTGCGCTACTGCTGGATGCCATGAAATGGCAGCAGGGGGCAAGTGAGCATTGGGTGAATCAGGATCAGATCGAACTGGTTGAGCGTCTGGCGCGTGAACCTTCCGCACATTTGCAGTATGAGCTACAACAGTGGCTGGCTTGTCGGCAAAAATTGCTGACCGTCACGGGGGTAAATCGTGAACTGCTGCTGACGGAACGTCTGCTTGATGGAGAGCGCACGCTTGCTTCATCGGTTAAGCGCGACAGCCACCCTTTTTCTGTTTAATTACTATCGAGTAAATATCATGTTGTTAGTGGATTCCCACTGTCATCTTGACGGTTTGGATTATGCGTCATTGCATAAAGATGTCTCCGACGTGCTGGAGAAAGCGAAACGTCGCGATGTCGGCTTCCTTCTGGCGGTGGCGACAACGCTGCCTGGCTATCGTGCCATGGTGGAGTTAATCGGCGAGCGCGATAACGTGGCTTTTTCCTGCGGCGTTCATCCGCTCAATCAGGAAGCCCCTTATGATTATGCCGAGCTGCGTGAGCTAGCCAGCGTCAGCCGTGTGGTGGCGATGGGGGAGACGGGTCTGGACTATTTCTATCAGCAGGAGACGAAAGCCCAGCAGCAAGAATCGTTTCGCGAACACATTCGTATTGGCAATGACCTGAACAAGCCGGTCATCGTGCATACGCGTGCTGCCCGTGAAGATACGTTGGCAATTCTGCGTGACGAGCAGGCGGAGAAATGTAGCGGTGTTCTGCACTGCTTTACGGAAGATTTGATCACGGCAAAAGCGCTGCTGGACATGGGGTTCTATATCTCATTTTCTGGGATTGTCACGTTCCGTAATGCAGAAGAATTGCGTGACGTCGCGCGCTACGTGCCACTGGATCGGATGCTGATTGAGACGGATTCCCCTTGGCTCGCGCCGGTTCCGTTCCGGGGCCAGGAAAACCAGCCTGCGTATGTACGCGATGTGGCAGAATATCTCGCTGTACTGAAAGGCACATCGTTGGAAACCCTCGCTGCCGCCACGACAGAAAACTTCTCCCGCCTGTTTCACATCGATCAGGCTCGGTTGACCGCCGCGCAATAGTGGCTGAAAATAGCCGAGTTTTTTTTATCCGTGTAATTAATAGCGCTTCATAATCCCCTTGATTAGGTTTTTCCTCTTCAGGGGGACGTGTTTTTTAGCGATATATCACAGAAAAGTGCAATATCTGTTCGATCTCAGCCTGTTGGCTTGTGGAAACGTGATAGCAATCAAACATTGTGGACGCTATTTATTTTACTCTGCGTAAAAATTAAAGGGGGCTAAGACACCCCAACTCGCAAAGGCCATCCTCCCCGTCTTTGCTTATATGAAGTATCAGAAGTAAAAGCACTATTACTCAGGAGCACACTCAATTATGTTCAAGAATGCATTCGCAAACCTGCAAAAAGTAGGTAAGTCGCTAATGCTGCCCGTATCCGTACTCCCTATCGCAGGTATCCTGCTGGGTGTCGGTTCGGCCAATTTTAGCTGGTTGCCTGAAATTGTCTCCAGCGTCATGGCACAGGCCGGTGACTCGGTGTTTGCCAACATGCCGTTGATTTTTGCTATTGGTGTTGCCCTGGGCTTCACTAATAACGACGGTGTTTCCGCACTGGCGGCGGTGGTGGCTTATGGCATCATGGTTAAAACCATGGCTGCGATTGCGCCGCTGGTTCTTAATCTACCGGCTGCCGAGATCACGGCGAAGCATCTGGCAGATACCGGTGTTCTGGGCGGGATCATTGCCGGTGCGATTGCCGCGTATATGTTTAACCGTTTCTACCGCATTCAGCTGCCTGAGTATCTGGGCTTCTTTGCCGGTAAACGTTTTGTGCCGATTATTTCCGGCCTGACGGCAATCATTGTAGGTACGCTGTTGTCCTTCATCTGGCCACCAGTTGGTAGCGCGATCCAGGTATTCTCTCACTGGGCAGCGAATGAGAACCCGATGCTGGCATTCGGTATCTATGGGGTCGTTGAACGTTCTCTGGTACCGTTTGGTCTGCACCATATCTGGAACGTACCTTTCCAAATGCAGGTTGGTGAGTTCACCAATGCGGCGGGTCAGGTTTTCCACGGCGATATCCCTCGTTACATTGCAGGTGACCCGACTGCGGGTAAACTGTCCGGCGGTTTCCTGTTTAAAATGTACGGTTTGCCAGCTGCGGCTATTGCTATCTGGCATTCAGCTAAGCCAGAAAACCGTGCGAAAGTGGGCGGCATCATGATCTCTGCGGCGCTGACCTCGTTCCTGACGGGTATCACTGAGCCAATTGAGTTCTCCTTCATGTTTGTCGCGCCGATCCTGTATGTGATCCATGCGATTCTGGCGGGTCTGGCGTTCCCAATCTGTATCCTGTTGGGTATGCGTGATGGTACAAGCTTCTCTCACGGTCTGATCGACTTCGTGGTACTGAGCGGCAACGGTAGCAACCTGTGGCTGTTCCCGATTGTGGGTCTGTGCTATGCGCTGATTTACTACACCATCTTCCGCGTTCTGATTACTAAACTGAATCTGAAAACGCCGGGGCGTGAAGATAGCGCGTCTGAGCAAACCTCACAGGACAGCACTGAAATGGCTGCCGCACTGGTTAGCGCGTTTGGTGGTAAAGAAAACATCACTAACCTGGATGCATGCATCACCCGTCTGCGCGTTAGCGTAGGCGATGTGGCTAAAGTTGATCAGGCTGGCCTGAAAAAACTGGGTGCAGCAGGTGTTGTTGTGGCTGGTTCCGGTGTTCAGGCAATTTTCGGTACCAAATCCGACAACCTGAAAACCGATATGGACGACTACATCCGTAACCACTGATGTGTTGTTGGGGAGTGGTAAAAAGGGGCGAAAGCCCCTTTTTTTATGGTCAGCGCGACCTCATTCCTTTCCCTGAGATTGCCGGGCGTAAACCACCAGACGCAGATGGCGATCTTCATCGATGATCAGCGACGTATGCTCGAAGGTTTCAGCCTTGCCGTCGATCATCAGTTGCCGCACGCCGCTGCACGGAGCCTGTACCTCATGCTGTCGCCACCACGTTTTGAAGTCCGGTGACACCTGCTCCAACTCCTCCACCAGTTCATGAATATCCGCTTCCTGCGTCGCGCGTGCGAAATCGCGGCGAAAACTCGACAGCATCTGTGGAGCCTGTTGCTCCCAGCCGATGAATCGCTCATGCAGCAACGGATCGGTGAACAGCAGCCAAAGCAGATTACGTCTTTCTGGAGGATGTGCATCGAAGCCGAAAAGCTGGTTTGCTGGTTCATTGAAGGCCAGCACGTCCCAGCGCAGGTTGAGTACATAGGCAGGATGCGGAGCCAGATCGTGCATCAGACGCCGTACCAGCGGTGGCACCACGCACCACGTCTTACCCGGTTCGGCAGGTGGTCGCTCATGCGCCAGCAGGAACAGGTGGCGACGTTCAGCGGCATCGAGTTTGAGTACCCGTGCCAGGCTGTCCAGAAATGCGGCCGATACACCGATATCACGTCCCTGTTCGAGCCAGGTGTACCACGTCAGACCCACGCCAGCCAACGCAGCCACTTCCTCACGTCGTAATCCCGGCGTGCGCCGTCTTACTCCGCTGGGCAAGCCCACGTCGGCGGGGGACACCCGTTCACGCCGCGCGCGCAAAAAGGCGGCCAGATCATGGCGAGTTCTTTCCAATGTTCGCATCGTTTTACCGCATTGCTTTTAGTAATAGCATAAGTAGTTAAATTGTAATTGTTTAAAAAGGATTTGAGAATGACGGTGTCATCACTTTCGATACGCAAACTCTCGATACGCAACTTCTCGATATGCAAGGATACACAGGATGAACTCAAATTATCGCGCGTCGGCACTGCCTACGCCGGCTGTCAATAGTCCGCCGTGGCTCGGCCTGTCTGTGCTGTTGATGGCCGGTTTTGTCACGATCTTCGATCTGTTCGTGGTCAATGTCGCTATTCCCAGCATGCAGGCGGATCTGGGTGCTAGCTTCGCACAGATCGGCTTTATCGTGGCGGGTTACGAACTGGCCTTCGGCGTATTGCTGATTACGGGGGGGCGACTGGGGGATGTATTTGGCCGACGTCGCCTGTTTGTGGTGGGCATGGCCGGATTTACGCTTGCCTCTGCGCTGTGTGGCTTAGCACTCAGCGCGGGGTTTCTGATTGGTGCGCGTATCTTGCAGGGGCTTGCGGCCGCTTTACTGTTTCCACAGGTTTATGCCTCTATCCGCGTCAATTTCGACGGTGACGATAGCCGCCGTGCCTTCGGTTTGCTGGGTATGACGCTGGGGCTCGCCGCTATCGCGGGTCAGGTACTGGGGGGATGGCTGGTGCATGCCAATCTGTTCGGGCTGGGCTGGCGGAGTATTTTTCTTATCAATGTTCCCATTGGCCTGCTGGCTATCGCATCTGCGCGATTTATTCCTGAGTCCCGCACACCGCAGCGCCCTTCGCTAGATTGGGCGGGTGTGGCGTTGGTCAGCGTTGGGCTGACGCTGCTCTTGGTGCCGCTGATCGAAGGCCCGGGGCAAGGCTGGCCCGCATGGAGCCTGTGGATGTTGGCGACAGCCACTCTCTTGTTGACGGTTTTTCATCGCCAGCAGGAACGGCGACAGCTGGCGGGGAATCTTCCACTGGTGGATATGCGCCTGCTCGCACAGCGCCGCTTCCTACTGGGCGTGTTGCTGGTGTTGTTAGTGTATTCCACATCCAGCTCATTTTTCCTGTGTTTTGCTCTACTGGTGCAAACAGGGCTGGGGCTTGATCCTTTCCTCGCGGGCAGTATTTTCGCGCCGTGCAGTGTGGGCTTCGTTCTGGCATCGCTGGCTGCACCACGTCTGGTTGCCCGCTGGGGCACGCCTGCCATCGTCGCGGGGGCGTTGGTTTACGCTGTCTCGATCGGCCTGTTGATTATGCAGGTGCAGATAGCAGGGGTGGATCTGGTGGCCGTTCGGCTGATCCCTGTGCTGGTGGTGGTCGGGGCGGGTCAAGGCTTCATCATGACGCCGCTGTTGAATCTGGTACTGGGCTTTGTTGATGAGGTTCAGGCTGGTATGGCATCAGGCGTGATCTCGACGGTTCAGCAGGTTGGGGCTGCGCTGGGTGTGGCTGTGGTGGGTATCCTGTTTGGTGCTGCGCTGGCTACAGGCGATGGTGCGGTGGCACAAGCGAGCCAATACGTTGCAGCCTTTGTGGCGGGAATGCTCTACAACCTGATCGCGGCTCTGCTGGTCTGCATCCTGTTGCTGATGCTGGTAAGAACGCAACGGTCATTCAGTTGATAGGACGGCGCGTGCACAAATTTTCGATGGACGGTGCGAAATCCTTACCGCAGCGGCGATAGCGTCACTGTTTTCGGGAGAAGGCAGGCGTATTTCTGGTTTTTACTGGGAGTCGTATTTTGACCACCCGCACCAGAAATAGACGAAGAAGGTTGAAAGAAATGGAATATGTCACTCATACTGCCTACATGACGTCGTTCAACGCCAGCTTTAACAAGGAAATCAATCATGGCTGAAGAAACCATCTTTAGTAAAATTATCCGCCGGGAAATTCCTGCCGATATCGTGTATCAGGATGAACTGGTCACCGCCTTTCGTGACATCGCGCCTCGCACACCAACCCATATCCTGATTATCCCGAACGTACTGATCCCTACTGTTAACGACACGGCCCCCGAGCATGAAGCAGCGCTGGGGCGTATGGTGACGGTCGCGGGTAAAATTGCGCAGCAGGAAGGGATTGCAAAAGATGGCTATCGCCTGATCATTAACTGCAACCGACACGGCGGGCAGGAGGTTTATCACATCCACATGCATCTGCTGGGTGGCCGCGCATTAGGGCCTTTGCTGGCGAACTAGATCCTATAGAACTAGATCTTACAGAACTAGATCTTACAGAACTAGATCTTACAGAACTAGATCTTATAGAACTAGATCTTATAGAACTAGATCTTATAGAACTAGATCTTATAGAACTAGATCTTATAGAACTAGATCTTATAGAACTAGATCTTATAGAACTAGATCTTATAGAACTAAGTTCGATAGTCATGGGTAGACTGTCGTGCGAGAAAATCATCATGCGAGAACATCATGCGTAACCCGATGCTTTTTCTGTCCGCGTGTTTGATGGCTGGGCTGCTGGCGGGTTGTAGTGCGCCAAAAGTGCTGACCATCAATGAGCGGCAAACGCTGGTATTGGATGCACCTGTGTTATCGGCCGGGATTACCGCGGGGAACCCGTCGCTGGATTCAGAAAATGGCCGACTGCGTGCGTCTTCCGTCGTCAGCAACGACGCCTCACAGGCGGTGACCGTGCATTACCGTTTCTATTGGTATGACGAAAACGGGCTGGATGTGCTGCCTTTTGAAGAGGTGCAGTCCATTGAAATCCCGCCACAGACGGAAATGACGGTTTTTTCAACGCGCAGCAGTCCTAATGCGCGTCAGGTCCGTCTTCATCTGTTTTTGTAATGCTGTGCAGAGAGAGAAAATATGAAAAAGTATCTAGGGGTGATACTGGCGGTATTGGTCCTGACAGGCTGCCCCAGCCGTCCGCCGGAACCGACCGAACCACCTGCGACGATTGAGCCCGTTGAGCCTCAAGTGCCGACCACGCCAACGCCGCCGCCAGGGGAATCCGTACCACAACCGCCAAAAATCCAGACGTTGAACTGGGAAGCCAGTATTAATCCGCTGGTGGCGCAAATGCTGAAAGCCGATGGCGTCACGCCGGGCAGCATCCTGCTGGTGGATAGTGTGAAAAACAATACCAACGGCTCACTGCCGATCGCGAAAGCGACGGGCGCGTTGTACAGCGCGTTATCTTCCGGTAAGGCGTTTACGCTGGTGCCGCGTGAGCAACTGGCCGCTGCAAAACAAACGTTGGGTCTGTCGGTTGATGACAGCTTAGGATCGCGCAGCAAGGCGATTGGTCTGGCGCGCTATGTCAGCGCGCAGTATGTGCTGTACAGCGATGTCAGTGGTGATGTGAAATCGCCGCAGCTCGACATGCAACTGATGCTGGTGCAGACCGGTGAAATTGTGTGGTCAGGCAATGGCGCCGTTCAGCATTAAGCAGGCAGGCATCCACCAGCAGCTGATTGCGACGATCCTGAAATATTTCCCGGCCGTGGAGATGGCGGATATTCGCTTTGAGCTGGTTGGTGGCTTGAGTAGTAAAAGCTGGCGTATCCGTGGCCCGGGTATCGAATGGCTTGCGCGTCGGCAATCGCCAACCGAGCGGAAAATGGGCGTCGATCGCCAGCGCGAGTTCGCTCTGCTGCGGCAGATGTCGGCGATAGGTCTCGCGCCACGGCCGCTGTTGTGGCGTGATGGCTGGCTCATTGTCGAATGGGTGCCGGGGCGCATTGCCACCTCTGATGAGTTCCTGATGATGCTGGCTAATGGCGAAGTGGCGCGAATGTTGTCTCAGCTTCATCGCCAGCCGCGTAGCGGCCATCCTCTCGATCTCAAAACGCTATTTGCTCAACACTGGCAGTTGATGGATCCGCGCCGCCGTTCGCCCGCGTTGTTGCGTGCCCATCATTATTTTCAGCGTGCGGCGCTACCCACGCCTTTGGCGCTGGCTCCTCTCCATCTTGATGTGCATGCTGAAAACCTGCTGATTACTCCACAAGGAACGATGCTGATTGACTGGGAATATGCCTCAGATGGCGATATTGCCTTTGAACTGGCGTTTATTGTGCGAGCCAGCCAGATGGAAAGCCTGGCGCAAACGCATTTTCTACAGAGCTACCAGCGACATCAGCGAGGGTTTTCCGTGAGCCGCCTCCAGCAACAGATGATGCAGTGGTTCCCCTGGGTCGATTATCTGGTATTGATGTGGTTTGAGGTTCGCTGGCAGCAAACGAAGAACCCCGAATTTTTAGCGGACATTCCCGCGCTATATCATCGGTTACAGCTGGGCTACAGGCTATAGCCAGGCTGACGGTGTGGCTTTTGTGGTAAAGATCATTTCATTAAGCAGTACACTCTAAAGAATGAGGTTTTTGTGGGTCCGGTAATGTTAGACGTTGCCAGCTATGAGCTGGATGCAGAAGATCGTGAAGTGCTGGAACATCCGCTGGTTGGTGGCGTGATTCTGTTTACCCGTAATTTTCATGACGCGGCGCAGTTGCGCGAACTGGTGCGTCAAATCCGCGCGGCGTCGCGCGAGCGCCTTGTGGTGTCCGTGGATCAAGAAGGTGGGCGCGTTCAGCGTTTTCGTGACGGATTTACTCGTTTGCCTGCCGCGCAGGCGTTTGCGGCATTAAATAGCGAGTCAGAAGCCCTGCGTTTGGCGGAAGAAGGCGGTTGGCTGATGGCGGCAGAAATGATCGCGATGGATATCGATATTAGCTTTGCGCCAGTGCTGGATATCGGCCACCAGAGCGCGGCGATTGGTGAGCGTTCATTTCATGCCAATCCGGAGACAGCGTTGGCGGTGGCGCAGAGCTTTATCCGCGGCATGCACAGCGCAGGCATGAAGGTCACGGGTAAGCACTTCCCCGGCCACGGTGCGGTCAGCGCCGACTCACATAAAGAAACGCCGCGCGATCCGCGTCCGCTTGCGGAGATTCGCGCACACGACATGCTGATTTTTAAAGAACTGATCCAGCGCCAGCAGTTGGATGCGATCATGCCTGCCCACGTGATTTACACAGAGGCCGATCCGCGTCCTGCCAGTGGTTCGTCCTATTGGCTCAAAACGGTGCTGCGTGAAGAGCTGGGTTTTGATGGCATCATTTTCTCTGACGATCTCTCGATGGAAGGTGCCGCCGTGATGGGCAGCTATCCCGAGCGGGCTCAGGCGGCGTTGCAGGCAGGATGTGACATGATTCTGGTCTGTAACCATCGTGAAGGGGCGGTCAGCGTGCTGGATAACCTGTCCCCGGTCAAAGCGGAACAACTGACGCGCTTATATCATCAGGGTTCGTTTTCTCGTCGGGAACTGCTGGATTCGCCACGCTGGAAGCAGGCGAATCAGGCGCTCACATTGCTCAGCGAGCGCTGGCAGGCGCATAAAAATGGCGAGAAATAGGCAACTTAGTCTGCGGTGAGGATGAAAGATGATTATCTATTTACACGGTTTTGACTCGACCAGCCCCGGCAACCATGAAAAGGTCCTACAGCTTCAGTTTATTGATGAAGATGTTCGGCTGATTAGCTACAGTACGTTGCATCCGCGTCATGATATGCAACATCTGCTCAAGCAGGTGGATAAGACGATTCAGCAGTCTGATGACGATCGTCCGCTGATCTGTGGCGTGGGATTGGGGGGATTCTGGGCCGAACGTGTCGGCTTCCTGTGTGATATACGACAAGTCATCGTTAATCCTAACCTTTTCCCGCAGGAAAACATGAGCGGGAAAATCGATCGCCCGGAAGAGTATCTGGATATTGCCACGAAGTGCGTGGCGAACTTTCGTGAAAAGAACCGCGATCGCTGTATGGTGATGCTCTCTCGTCAGGATGAAATGCTCGACAGCCAGCGTAGCGCGCAGACGTTGGGAACGTATTACGAGATCGTTTGGGACGATATTCAGACGCATAAATTCAAAAGCATCTCCCCCCATTTACAGCGAATAAAAGCTTTCAAAACGCTCGGTTAACCCTGCATTAGCGATGACCTGTTAATGGCTGCTGTCGTTCCTTCTGATGCCCTTGTTTGATAGGGGATCAGGAGGCATGACGCAATTTATTTACTTTTCTTAATTCATCCAACGGCGCATTTGCGCACGATTCAGCATTTTCTCTTCCTACCGACTTTCGCTAATTCACTGAAATAAAGATGGAATTTTCTCGCTAAAAACCTGCGCAGCAAAATAAATTGATATATATCAATTTTGGTATGACCAAATAACCTAGCGTGCTATTCTTGCAGCAGATATCAGGCTTAACTTACGCGAACCCTATGTTATATAAGGATATTATTTTTTACTCTTTATTAACGATTGGTTCACATTTTAGGGGGTCATTTTGACATCACCAACCAAAAAAATTGTCATTGTCGGCGGGGGAGCTGGCGGACTTGAACTCGCAACGAGTTTGGGCCACAAGTTAGGACGCAAGAAAAAAGCGGAGATCACGCTGGTGGATCGCAACCACAGTCACCTGTGGAAACCGCTGCTGCATGAAGTGGCAACCGGCTCGCTGGACGACGATATGGATGCGCTGAGCTATCTGGCGCACGCTCGCAATCACAATTTCCAGTTTCAACTGGGCATGCTGACGGACATCGATCGTGAACAGCAGCAGATTCAACTGGCCGAAGTGTGTGATGAACAAGGCGACGTACTGGTTGCGGCGCGCAGTATCCCGTATGACATTTTGGTGGTGGCATTAGGTAGTGCCTCCAATGACTTCGGCACGCCGGGCGTGAAAGATCACTGTATTTTCCTGGATAATCCGAAACAAGCCCGCCGTTTCCATAATGAAATGCTGAATCTGTTCCTGAAATTCACAGCAAATCAGGAAGAAAAAGAGCGCGTGAATATCGCGATTGTGGGCGGCGGTGCGACAGGGGTCGAACTGTCTGCGGAATTGCATAACGCGGTGAAACAGCTGCACAGCTACGGCTTTGACGGGCTGGATAATCAAACGCTGAACGTGACACTGGTGGAAGCGGGCGAACGTATTCTGCCTGCGCTGCCGCCGCGTATTTCAGCAGCCGCACATCAAGAGTTGAACAACATTGGCGTCCGTGTGCTGACGAAAACCATGGTGACCAGCGCAGAAAGTGGCGGTCTGAATACCAAGGACGGAGAATTTATCGAAGCCGACCTGATGGTTTGGGCAGCGGGCATCAAAGCACCGGATGCGATGAAAGAGATTGCAGGTCTGGAAACGAACCGGATTAACCAACTGGTGGTTGAGCCGACGTTGCAGACGACGCGCGATCCCAACATTTTCGCCATTGGCGATTGTGCCTCCTGTCCGCAGGAAGGCGGCGGGTTTGTGCCACCGCGTGCGCAGGCAGCTCATCAGATGGCATCACGCTGCCACAGCAATATTATCGCGTTGCTGAACGGACAAGCGCTGAAACCTTACGTCTATAAAGATCACGGTTCGCTGGTTTCGCTGTCTAAATTCAGTACGGTTGGCAGCCTGATGGGGAACCTGATGCGGGGCTCCGTCATGGTAGAAGGTCGGATTGCGCGTTTCGTGTATATCTCTCTCTATCGCATGCACCAGGTTGCTTTGCATGGCTATGTCAAAACTGGCTTGATGATGTTGGTCGGTGGGATCAACCGGGTGATTCGCCCGCGTCTGAAACTGCACTAATCCATCGCAACTGACCGCTTTCTGATACGGGCGTGAACGCAATGTCATGCCCGTATTCTTTTCTGTCAGCGACCATCTTATACTTACTCAGTAACCCTCTCTTTCCGTCAATCTACTCACTTCTCTGTTTCTGAGCCGTAGCGTTATTGGCTACTTTGCTGATGTGGCAGTATAAAATATCGTCCTATTAGCAATTCCAGTTAAGATAATTCTCAAATGACGGTTTTATGTTACGAATCTGACACTTTTGGTTAATTAGTCTTATTGCGAGAGTGTGAAACATTGTGCAGACTTTCCACTGTTTACAGATGGCGTAGCACGCACGTCGAAAATTCTGAATGCTGATATTCAGAAGGAACCATCGGATTCATCGCGTTAAACGCGAGCTGGCGTAAAACAAAATTTACGGCAGGATTGCAGGTGGGGAATGCGTGAGAATAGATTCGGGAGGTATCCTGTGAACAAATCCATGTTAGCGGGTGTAGGTATTGGTGTGGCTGCGGCATTGGGTGTGGCAGCGGTGGCGAGTATGGAAGTTTTTTCCTCTAAACCTCAGTTTGCACAGGTGCTAACAGCAACACCCATTAAAGAAACGGTCAAAACGCCTCGTCAAGAGTGCCGTAATGTCAATGTGACTCACCGTCGTCCGGTACAGGATGAAAACCAGATTGCTGGCTCGGTACTGGGTGCCGTGGCCGGTGGCGTGTTGGGGCACCAGATTGGTGGCGGACGTGGTAAAGATATTGCAACGGTAGCGGGCGCGTTGGCCGGTGGTTATGCAGGTAACCGCGTACAAAGCGGCATGCAGGAAAATGATACGTACACGACGCAGCAACAGCGCTGTCAGACCGTGTACGACAAATCACAAAAAGTTCTGGGTTATGATGTCACCTATAAAATCGGCGACCAGCAGGGTAAAATCCGCATGGATCGCGATCCTGGTACACAAATTCCAGTAGATCGAAACGGGCAATTAATTCTGAACCAACAGAGTTAATTGACTCCAACGTCTACGGTTTTGCGCTGACACCATCTCTAAAAACCGCGAGACACCTGAAGAAGGTGCTCGCGGTTTTTTCATTCTACGCTCTTCCTGCTTTCGGTTAGCTTCATGCTGAAGGATAGCAGCAAGGCGACCACAGCGAATCCACCTGCCAGCCAAAGCGTCGTAATCAGGCCAGAGCTATCGACTATCTGACCGCCTACCCATGACCCAAGCGCGATGCCAACATTAAAAACGCCAACATACAGCGCAGAGGCCATCTCCACTGCGCGTGGCACGGCCTTCATCATCCACGTCATCAAACCGACGGACACGCCGCCGTAGGCTAATCCCCAGACGAGCAGCGCTATACTGCCGCCGAAATGTGAACCACCGACGGTCAGGAACAGGATTGGGGTCAACAACAGTCCCAACGCGATTGCCATCAAGGTTAACGCCGTGCGCCGCGCTGCGATGATGCCCGCCAGAAAATTGCCGATGATGCCTGTCAGACCATAGGCGAACAGCAATGCGCCGATCCATCGCGCATCGAACCTTGACACCGATAGCAGCAGCGGTCGCACGAAGGTAAAAGCCACGAAGTGTCCGGCTACCAGCAACAGCGTCAGGATTAACCCGACTTGCAGTTTACGGTTGATCAACTGCTCGCCGAACTGGCGTAAGGTGACGGAATGGGCGACGGGCAGTGCAGGAATAACCGCGAGATGAAGCACTAGCACCAGCCCGCTAAAGACGGCCATGCAGCCGAAGGCCCAGCGCCACCCGGCGAGATCGCCGATCAGTGCGCCGAACGGCACACCCAGCACCGATGCCGCCGCGACACCGCCAAAGATGATAGATGTCGCCAGGCCGATGGCATGTTCGGGAACGAGTCGGGCCGCCAGACCACCGGCAATTGCCCAGATACCGCCCATGCAGAAACCAACCAGCACGCGTGCCGCCAGCATCCAACCGATGTCCGGTGCCAGTGCAGAGGCAATGTTGGCGATAACCAGCAGCGTTAGCAGTCCGCATAGAATCCTGCGTCTATCCATACCACCGGATGCGATGACCACGAGTGGGGCGAATAACGCGGCTAACAGTGCAGGCAGTGAAATCATCAGGCCAGCGGTTCCGGTAGAAGTCTGTAACGTATCGGCAATCGGCGTTAGCAAGCCGACCGGAAGCATTTCCGTCGTGACGACAGAGAAGGTCGCAAGACCGACGGCGACGACGGCCAGCCAGAGATGCTGTGCAACTGCACCTATAGGGATAGAGGAAGACGTATTCATGGTTCAGTCCTTAATAGGGGGAACAAGCGGTTTAACCGTCAAGCGACATGGGGAAGAGAAGAGGCATGTGCCCGAAAACGCTGGTATCCCCACAGCGCGACCAGCAGCACCAGTACGCCAGCGCCCAGTGCCACGGCGAATCCGGCTCGAGCACCGTCATCATCGACAACGTGGCCTGATACCGCTGCACCCAGCGCCACGCCAACATTCAACCCTGCCAGCAGCCAGGTCATGCCTTCGGTCAGGCGGTGTTCGGGCACCAGACGTTCGACCAGTGACATTGCCACGATCATGGTGGGGGCGAAGAACAGCCCGGCGATCAGCACGGCCGCAGCCAGTGCGGGAATGCTGCCAACTAGTAGTAGAGGCAACGTGGTTGCTGCCGTTGCCAAGCCGCCCAGCAACAGCAACTGGTGCAATGCGGTTCGCAGCTTGAGAGCGCCGAACACCAACCCGGCCAGACAGGAACCGACCGCATAAGCTGACAGCACCAGACTGGCCGCAGCAGGCTGACCATGCTGTTCGGCGAAGGCCACGCTGACGATATCCACGGTGCCCACGATGACGCCCATCGCGACCATCAACAGCGCCAGCAAACGCACGTTCGCCTGCTTGATCACTGACCCTGAACGATCCATGCTGACATCCTGCGCTTCTACTGGCGGTTCGGTGCCGCGCTGTGTCACCAGAGCAAACACGCCAATAATCAGCAAGAGCGCCGCTGCCAGCGGGCCAGCCTGAGGAAACACCGCGACGGACAGCCCGACAGCCAGCGGTGGTCCGGCGATAAAAGTGACTTCATCGAGCACCGTCTCCAGCGAGTAAGCCGTCTGCAAGCGAGGCTGGCCGCGATAGATTGCTGTCCAGCGTGCTCTTACCATTGCTGACATGCTGGGCATGAACCCCGCCAGCAAGGCACTGATGAATAAGCTCCAGTCAGGTGCTTGCCACCAGGTGCTGACGAGCAGAAGCAGCATGCCGATCACGCTGACGGTGGTTGCAATCGGTAGCACGCGGCCTTGGCCGTGGCGATCGACCAGACGGGAGGTCTGCGGCGATAGCAGCGCGTAGGTCAGCACAAAGGTGGCGGATACGGCACCCGCCAGCGCATAGCTGCCGCGCAGTTGCGACAGCATCGTGATCATGCCAATGCCCGTCATTGGCAGTGGAATGCGCGCCAGCAGGCCAGCCAGTGCAAAACCCTTGGTGCCGGGTGCGGTGAAAAGTTCTCGATAAGGATTGACCATCTCATTCTCCAAAGTGAATCCACTTGCCACCGCGCTGTGGCACAGCGACAATACATACAGAGCGTATGAATAAAAGCATATATTCATACGGAGTGAATGTAAATAATCATACGATGTGTATGTAAGGATGTGTCGATGGTTCGTCGTACCCGTGCTGAAATGGAAGAAACCCGCGCTACGCTGCTGGTGACCGCTCGTAAGGTCTTTAGCGAACGCGGCTATGCTGACACCTCAATGGACGATCTCACCGCGCAGGCGAGCCTGACCCGTGGGGCGCTTTATCACCACTTCGGGGACAAGAAGGGATTATTGGCAGCCGTGGTGGAACAGATCGATGCCGAGATGGATGAACGACTGCAAGTCATCTCCGATACCGCAGAAGATGCCTGGGAAGGCTTCCGGTGTCGCTGCCGCGCCTATCTGGAAATGGCTCGGGAGCCGGAGATTCAGCGTATTGTGCTGCGCGATGCCCGGGCAGTTTTGGGCGGCGCGTCGCCGGATTCGCAGCGCCATTGCGTTGAGTCGATGCAGCGGCTGATCGATAACCTTATCCGACAGGGCGTGGTAGCGGATGTCGATCCACAGGCGCTGGCATCGTTAATCTACGGTAGTCTGGCCGAAGCGGCGTTCTGGATTGCAGAGGGAGAGGAGGGTAATGCGCGGCTGGCACAAGGCGTTGCCGCACTGGAATTGCTGCTACGTGGGCTGTTAATCAAGCCACGGTAGCGATCAAAAGAATAGCCTGACGAGACGCGTGGTTGGCGTCCCGTCTTTGGCTTAACGACGGAAAATAATCTCCGCCCAGCGCGCCAGTCCGGCGGTAACGGAGCCAAAATCGTTGCCGCTGGCGATAGGAATATCAGGAAGCAACTGCTGAATGGCCTGACGCAGCAGGGGAGAACGGGCGCTACCGCCGGTCAGGTAGATCACCTCCGGCCGAGTCTGACTGGTTTCTAGCGCCAGCGTCACCTGCTGCTGAATACGCATGAGCGGATTATCGATGGCGGCGTTGAGTTCATCAGCATGAATGCGCGTTGCCAGACCCGATTCGATAAAGTGCAAATCGGCTGCCGTTTCCGACTGGTTGGAAAGCGCAATCTTGCTCTCTTCCGCCAGTTGAATCAGACGGTAGCTCAGGCGCTGTTGCCAGACGGTCAGCAGTCTTTTTACCAGCTCGGGCTGACGGGCATCGCGGATCATTTCGTTGATTAACGCGCGGCTGGCGGTGCTATGAAACTCTTTTTGCGCCGGAATATCGTTAATCGCGACCGCATTCCACCAGGTCATGATCGGCAGAGCGATGCCTTTTTCCGTCTCGCTATTCATGCCAAGCAGTGGCATCAACTGTTTGAACGCGAGCATGATGTCCAGATCGTTACCGCCAACGCGGCAGCCGCTGTGTCCTAACAGACTTTGCGAGCGTTCGTGTTGTTTGTGCCACTCTGGGCCCATAAGCAGCATGGAACAGTCGGTGGTTCCGCCGCCGATATCCACAACCAGCACACGCGTTTCTTTCGTCAGCGTAGATTCGAAATCCAGCCCGGCGGCCACGGGTTCAAACTGAAAGACGACGTCTTCAAATCCGGCACGGTGGGCTGCACGATCTAAAATTCCTTGCGCCTGCTGGTTGGCTTCTTCGCCGCCGATACTCTGAAAGTTAATCGGACGGCCGATGACGGCCTGACGAATAGGCTGGTCAAGCTGGCTTTCTGCCTGCGTGCGGATATGCAGCATCATGGAGCAGACCAAATCTTCAAACAGCGCAATCTGCTGGGCTTTCAGCCCGACGGCACCGAGGAAGGACTTCGGCGATTTAACGAACCACGTCTCTTCCGGATCATCCATATAATGGCGTAACGCATCACGTCCGAATTTCACGCTATCAGGCTGCACGCGAATATCTTCCTCGCGGTTGTAGCTGATGGCGCGCTTCAGCAGCAGCGCGTTCTCACCCTCAGCATTGACCTGATGGTGTCGCCATAACCACTCGCTAACCGCTTCACGCACGGGCGCGCACAGCAGGGAAGAAAGATAAGGCGAGCCATTTTCCAGCGACAGGAGCCGTGGGGTACCTGCATCCATAATCGCCACTGAACAGTTGGCTGTACCGTAGTCAAAACCGATAAACATAGTGAGGCCCATGCCATAAAAAATTTCCGGGAAAAATTTTTAACGTCACACCCGCGACGGCCCGGAAGGGAGGCCGCCAAGAATGGCGGGCCATAAAAAGGGTGGCGACTTTACTGCGTTACGGCAGTGCTTGTAAAGGCGGATGTATTGGTCAGCGGTAGGGCACGTTCATATGGCATGAATTGCTACCATCCTGGCGTATATAGCAAGTTTTCTGCCCTTACTTTACCCTAGAATGACAACCTGTTTATCCACCGAAGATTCCATCACCTGATGGTCTAAGAAGCGAAGATGACACGTAGCGAGATATTTTTCCTCAATGCAGGCTGGAAGATCCTGTTTAAGGATCTGGGTGTGCGACCTGTTAATGTAATGCGCAGGGCTGGTCTGCCGGATGATTTACTGTCGAGAAGTGCGGTGGGGCTATCTACGGCAGAATATTTTCGCTTTTGGCAGGGGCTTGAAGATGAGGTCGGATCGCCTTTATTTCCTCTGGATATCGTGAAAAAAGTTTCCGCTGACTTTTTTGATCCTCCTCTCTTTGCGGCCTTATGCAGTACCAGCCTGATGCAGGCGGCCCAGAGGTTGGCAAAGTATAAGCAGTTGATGGCACCGATGAGTCTGGATATCTGGGTGGATCAGGAAGGCGATATGACGCTCGTACCTTCCTGGCTATATGCACAGAGCGAGGTGCCGCTCTCATTGCAGATTGCCGAACTCGCCTTTTTTATTCGTTTAGCAGAGCTGGGTACACGTGAATCAGTAAAAGCACGCAGTGTCGTTCTTCCTGTGCTCCCTGCGCAGCCGTATTCCCGCCATTACACCCATTTTTTTGGGTGTGACATTTTGCATGGTCCACAGCCGTTAATCACGTTCTCATCGACTGATAGTTTGCGTCCTTTCCTGACGGCTAGTGACGGAATGTGGAAAATTTTCGAGCCTGAACTTCGCCGCCGCCTGAGTGAACTTGATGAAAAGGCAAGTATCGCTGAGCGTGTCCGTGCGCTGCTATTGGAATTGCTGCCCAGCAATACGGCGGGGGTGGATGTCGTCGCTAGTCGACTGGCGATGAGCAGGCGAACTCTCCAGCGCCGCCTTGAAGAAGAAGGCGAAAGCTTTCGCTCGCTGCTGAACAGCACGCGTGAAAAACTGGCGCGACATTATCTGGAAAGCACATCAATGCCCGCAGGTGAAATCGCTTTTCTCCTCGGATTCGACGATCCGAATTCCTTTTACCGAGCGTTTCATGAGTGGACAGGCCAGACGCCGGACAGTATTCGCAATACGACGCGGTTACACTGATTAGCCTCCTTACGTCACAACATCGCCATACCTGAATATCGGGGACTTACTGCTGGCGCATAAGGCAAGTGACATGGCGCAATACGCTACCCCAACGGCCGACCTTATCGCCTAAAGTGCATGACAAGGACGGTGATGAACGCATGGCGTGCGCCACCGCATTATGTCAGCAATAAGGGCCCGATATATGAAATCAAAAGTTATTCTGGTGACTGGCGCCTCCTCGGGGATTGGTGAAGCGACCGCTCTGCGTTTAAAGGCCTCTGGCCATACTATTTATGCTGCTGCACGCCGGATAGAGAGGATGCAGAAACTGGCAGAGGCGGATATCCGGGTACTGCCGCTAGATGTGACAGACAGTGTCTCGGTACAGACGGTGGTGGATACCATCATTGCTGAATGTGGACGCATCGACGTTGTGGTGAACAATGCTGGCTATGGCTCCTACGGTGCCGTGGAAGAGGTATCTCCAGAAGAAGGCCGCGCCCAGTTTGATGTGAACGTCTTCGGTGCAGTTCGGTTAACGCAGTTGGTTCTGCCGCATATGCGGGCACAACGCTCTGGCACGGTGATAAATATCACCTCGATGGGCGGGAAAATTTATACCCCGCTCGGTGCCTGGTATCACGGAACTAAGTTTGCCCTGGAAGCGATCAGCGACTGCCTGCGTCTGGAAGTGGAGCCTTTCGGCATTGATGTCGTCGTCATTGAACCCGGCGGTATTAAAACCGAGTGGGCAGACATTGCCGCCGCGAAACTGCTTGATGTATCAGGGCTCGGAGCCTATGTAAAACAGGCAGAGGCGATGGCTGATTCAATGGTGGGTGAAAGTAGTCGGAAACGCCAGTCTTCCCCGCAGGTGATCGCTGACACTATCGCTCAGGCGGTGAGTGCCCATCGGCCCAAAACACGCTATGCCGTCGGCTTTGGTGCAAAACCGATGATCTGCATACGTCGTCTACTGTCAGACCGCCTCTTTGACCGCTTCATGCGTATGGCGACCGGTATCTCCCGCCAGAGTCAATGAGATCAAAAGGAAATGCGGTGAATTCTGACGTGGCGTGGCTTGCAACAGGGTAGCCGGTGCTACAGCACGGGGGCGGCTGGTAGGTAACGGGAACCCGAAGGTTCCCGTTTAGTGTGGTGAAAGTGAGTTACGCTGCCAGCGTATGCTGAGCCATGTTCCCCAGCAGCGAACCGATAAACTCGATGCGCTGCGGACGGTCGCTCAAATCTTTCATGAATTTCAGGCGGGTTGGACCATCAAGGCGGTAGGTGCCCGGATCGCGCTGTAACAGGCCGATAAGGTGGGAGGGATCGACGCGGTTTTGCTCGCTGAATTCGATAAAACCGCCTTTCTCGTTCCCTTCAATACGGCGAATACCCAGTGCCTGTGCCTGTTGACGCAGGGCGGCAATCTGCAACAAATAGCGGCTTGCATCGGGAAGGAGGCCGAAGCGATCGATCAGTTCGACCTTCAACTCATCCAGTTCAGCGGTGCTTTTCGCGCTGGCGATACGTTTGTATAACGACAGGCGCGTATTGACGTCGGGGATGAAATCGTCGGGCAGCAGGGCAGGTAAACGTAGTTCGACGTCGGTCTGGCTGTTGATCAGATCTTCCAGCGACGGCTCCCGACCCGCTTTTAAGGCATCGACGGCGCTTTCCAGCAGTTCCATATACAGTGAGAAACCGACGCTGGTCATTTGTCCGCTCTGATCGTCCCCGAGCAGTTCACCTGCACCACGGATTTCCAGATCGTGCGTTGCCAACGCAAAACCAGCGCCGAGGTCTTCCAATGAGGCAATCGCTTCCAGACGCTTCTGCGCATCGGTGCTCATCGCTTTAGGATTCGGCGTCAGCAGGTAGGCGTAAGCCTGATGGTGGGAACGCCCGACGCGACCGCGCAACTGGTGCAACTGGGCCAAGCCGAAGTGATCGGCACGCTCGATGATGATGGTGTTGGCGCTCGGTATATCGATCCCCGTTTCGATGATCGTGGTACATACCAGCACGTTAAAACGCTGGTGGTGGAAGTCGCTCATGACCCGTTCCAGCTCGCGTTCGCGCATCTGACCGTGACCGATCGCGATGCGCGCTTCTGGCACCAGTTCTGCTAGTCGCTGGGTGGCTTTCTCGATATTTTCGACGTCGTTATAGAGGTAGTACACCTGCCCGCCGCGCAGAATCTCACGCAGAATTGCTTCGCGTACCACCAGACTGTCATATTCGCGCACGAACGTTTTCACCGCTAAACGGCGGGCGGGCGGCGTGGCGATGATCGACAGATCGCGCATTCCACTCATGGCCATGTTGAGCGTACGCGGAATCGGCGTAGCGGTCAGCGTCAGGATATCGACATCTGCCCGCATCGCTTTGATGCGCTCTTTGTGACGCACGCCGAAGCGGTGCTCTTCGTCCACAATTAGCAGCCCTAAATCACGCCAGTGCACGTCGCTCTGCAACAGCTTATGGGTGCCAATCAGAATATCGACTTTGCCTTCCTGCGTTTCCTTCAGCACCTGAGTTTGTTCACGCGCGCTGCGGAAGCGGGAGATCATTTCAATCTTCACCGGCCAGTTGGCAAAGCGATCGCGGAAGTTGTCAAAATGCTGCTGTGCCAACAGGGTTGTCGGCACCAGAACGGCAACCTGCTTATGGTTTTCAACGGCCAAGAACGCGGCGCGCATCGCCACTTCGGTTTTCCCAAAGCCGACATCGCCACACACCAAACGATCCATCGCCAGCGGTTGGCACATGTCGCTTAGCACGGCGTTGATGGCCTGCGCCTGATCGGGCGTGGTCTCGAAGGGGAAACTTTCGCAGAAAAGCTGATACTGTGTTTTGTCATGCTTAAAGGCAAAGCCGCTTTTCGCCGCACGCTGGGCATAAATGTCCAGCAGTTCGGCGGCGACATCGCGCACCCTTTCCGCCGCTTTTTGCCGCGCGCGTGACCAGGCATCGCCACCCAGTTTATGCAGCGGGGCATTCTCATCGGCACCGCCTGCATAGCGGCTGATCAAATGCAGCGAGGAAACCGGAACGTACAGCTTGTCTTCACCTGCATAGGTCAAAATCAGGTATTCGGCCTTGATGCCGCCAGCTTCTAACGTAGTCAGCCCGGCATAGCGACCAACGCCGTGTTCGAGATGGACGACGGGCTGCCCGGGCCGCAGTTCCGCCAAATTGCGGATCAGCGTATCGGTATTAATCGTGCGGCGGCTATCCTGACGGCGGCGACTGACGCGTTCACCCAGCAGATCGCTTTCGCAGATCAATGCGCGCTGGCGCAGCGTGTCGATAAAACCGTGTTCGCTGGCACCGATGATCAGGTAAGTGCCACGCTCCTGAGCCTGCTCCAGCGTGTTGATGAGCGTCGGGTTCAGTTTGATTCGTGCCAGCAGCTCTTGCAGCGTTTCGCGTCGGCCTTCGCTCTCGACGGAAAAAATGACCTGACCGTCGAACTGTTCGATAAAACGGCGTAGCACATCCAGCGGGGATTTCTGCTGGTGCTGAATCGCCAGCTCCGGCAGCGGCAGATAGGCCAAATTAACGTTGGCGGCTTTTTCCGGCAGCGTATCGGTTTTTAACTGTACGCGCGGCCACGCTTTCAGCTCGGTGAACAGACCGTCGACACGCAGCCAGAGTGAATCTGATGGCAACAGCGGTCGCATAGGATCGACACGACGGCTTTCAAAACGCTGCTGAATATCCTGCCAGAAACGCTCGGCGCTCTGTTCGAGATTACCGGTGTTAACGAGCAGCGTGTTGTTCGGGAAGTAGCTGAACAGCGACGGCAGCGGTTCACTGAAGAATAACGGCTGCCAGTATTCAATCCCAGCGGGCCAGACGCCTTTGCTAACCTGCTGATAAATGTGCTCGGCATCGCGTCGTACTTCAAACTGTTCGCGCCACTGGCTGCGGAAAAGTTCGATGGCGGTTTTATCGGTTGGGAACTCGTGAGCGGGCAGCAGATTAATGTGCGGCACTTCATTCAGCGTGCGCTGTGTATCCACATCGAACAGGCGCAGGCTGTCGATCTCGTCATCAAAGAAATCGATACGGTAGGGCTCTTCGCTCCCCATCGGGAACAGATCCAGCAGCGCGCCGCGCGTGGCATATTCACCGTGTTCCATGACCTGATCGACGCTGCGGTAGCCCGCCTGCTCCAACTGCGAACGCAGCTTATCACGCGAGAGGCGCTGGCCTTTTTTCAACACCAACGCATAACCGTGTAGGAAACTGTGCGGACAAACGCGCTGCATCAGCGTGTTGACCGGCAGAATCAGAACGCCGCGCGTCATGTTAGGTAATTGATAGAGCGTGGAGAGGCGGGTCGAAATAATTTCCTGATGCGGAGAAAAACTATCGTAGGGCAGCGTTTCCCAGTCAGGTAGCGTAGTGACGTGCTGGTCGGTAAATTGCTGAATTTCATCACGCAATCGCAGAGCGTTTTGCATATCAGGTGCGATAAGCACCACCAGCCCGGCGTGGCGTTCAATGATTTCTGCACATTCAACGGCGCAGGCAGCGCCGGTTAACTGGCCCAGCAGGCGCTGCTCACCCGCTTTGGGCGGCAGCGAATAACGGTAATTTTCAGGCATCATCTGATTATCGGGTCTCGCCTCCCTGCATCCGGCTGGGAATAAGAAAAAGCCGTAGAGTGAGGGTGTTAGGGTTCCATAAAGCAGTACTACCCTTTATTATCCTTGATCACTTTGCTTTGGCAACCTTATCCAGACGGATTTCATGTATCAACCTGTCGCTTTATTTATTGGCCTGCGCTACATGCGTGGGCGTGCATCAGACCGCTTCGGCCGGTTTGTCTCCTGGTTATCCGCTATTGGCATCACGCTGGGCGTGATGGCGCTGGTCACCGTGCTTTCCGTGATGAATGGTTTCGAGCGCGAACTGGAAGGCAATATTCTGGGCGTGATGCCTCAGGCGGTCATCTCTACGCCGCAAGGTTCACTGAACCCGGCATTGATTCCTGCTTCCTCCTTAGACTCGCTGGAAGGCGTAACGCGCGTTGCGCCGCTGACGACGGGTGATGTGGTGCTACAAAGCGCCCGCAGCGTTGCCGTGGGCGTGATGTTAGGCATTGATCCTGACGAACACGAGCCGCTGTCACGCTATCTGGTTAACGTCAAACAGCAGAAGCTGCAATCCGGTCAATATCAGGCCATTTTGGGCGATAAACTGGCGGCACAGCTGGGCGTTAACGCTGGCGATCACGTTCGCATGATGGTAACGAGCGCCAGCCAGCTGACGCCGATGGGGCGTATCCCCAGTCAGCGTATTTTCACCGTTGCCGGAATCTTTGCTGCTAACAGCGAAGTGGACAGCTACCAACTGTTGGTGAATCAGCAGGATGCTTCACGGCTGATGCGCTATCCAACGAACCACATTACCGGTTGGCGTTTGTGGCTGGAAAAGCCGCTGTCGGTTGATACGCTGAGCACGCAAACGCTGCCGGAAGGCACGGTCTGGAAAGACTGGCGCGAGCGTAAAGGTGAGCTATTTCAGGCAGTACGTATGGAGAAAAATATGATGGGGCTGTTGCTCAGCCTAATCGTTGCCGTGGCCGCGTTCAATATTATTACCTCGCTGGGTTTACTGGTGATGGAAAAACAGGGAGAAGTCGCCATTCTGCAAACGCAGGGGTTGACTCAACGTCAAATTATGGCGGTGTTTATGGTGCAGGGGGGCAGCGCTGGCGTTATCGGCGCGTTGTTAGGGGCATTGCTGGGGACGTTATTGGCCAGCCAACTGAATACGCTGATGCCAATATTGGGCGTATTGCTGGATGGTGCCGCGTTGCCGGTGGCGATCGACCCTGTGCAGGTCGTGACGATCGCCATTTCCGCGATGGTGATTGCCCTCTTATCGACACTTTACCCGTCATGGCGCGCTGCCGCCGTTCAACCCGCTGAGGCTTTACGTTATGAGTGATTTACCGTTATTGCAGTGTACTAACCTGTCCAAGCGCTATCAGGACGGCAAGCTGTCTACCGACGTGTTACGCGATGTCTCATTTGAAATGAGCAGCGGCGAGATGATGGCAATCGTCGGGAGTTCCGGTTCGGGGAAAAGTACGCTGCTGCATGTTCTGGGCGGGTTGGATACGCCGACGTCAGGTGAGGTTATCTTTAAAGGACAGCCGTTGAATACGTTCTCAGCGGCGGCAAAAGCGGATTTACGCAATCGCGAGCTGGGCTTTATTTATCAGTTCCATCATCTGCTGCCGGATTTCACCGCGTTGGAAAACGTAGCGATGCCGTTGCTGATTGGTAAAGTGCCGACGTCACAGGCGCGGGATAAAGCACGCGAAATGCTGGCGGCTGTCGGGCTGGAGGCGCGCAGCCACCACCGTTCGTCTGAACTGTCCGGCGGTGAGCGGCAACGTGTCGCGATTGCCAGAGCGCTGGTGAACAGCCCGTCGCTGGTATTGGCGGATGAGCCAACGGGGAACCTCGATCAGCGTACGACAGACACTATTTTTGAACTGCTGGGAGAGCTGAATGTCCGTCAGGGCACTGCCTTTCTGGTGGTGACGCATGACCTGCAACTGGCTAGCCGACTGAACCGCCAACTGGAAATGCGCGACGGTCAGTTGCAGCAGGAATTGACCCTGATGGGAGCGCGGCAATGAGATTTCCTCCGCTCTCGTTGCTGATTGGCCTGCGCTTTAGCCGCGGTCGTCGGCGTGGCGGCATGGTTTCGCTGATTTCGGTCATTTCGACGCTCGGGATTGCCCTCGGCGTAGCGGTGTTGATTCTTGGCCTGAGCGCGATGAATGGTTTTGAACGTGAACTGAATAACCGCATCCTCGCCGTCGTGCCGCATGGTGAGATCGCACCGGTCAATCAACCTTTCGACGGCTGGCAGGATATTCTTCCGAAAATAGAACAGGTGCCTGGCGTTGCGGCCGCGGCACCTTATATCAATTTCACCGGGCTGCTGGAGAACGGTGCCAAACTTCAGGCGGTTCAGGTAAAAGGCGTCGATCCGCAGCAGGAGAAACGTCTTAGCGCGCTGCCCAACTATGTGCTTAATGACGCCTGGCAGCGGTTCCGCGCGGGTGAACAGCAGGTCATCATTGGGCAAGGCGTGGCGAAAGCGCTGAATGTGGCTGAAGGTGACTGGGTCACGGTGATGATCCCGAACAGCGACCCGGAAATGAAGCTGATGCAGCCGAAACGCATCCGGTTGCACGTGAGCGGTATTTTACAGCTGAGCGGCCAGCTCGATCACGGCTTAGCGCTGATTCCGTTGGCGGATGCCCAGCAATATCTGGACATGGGGCAAAGCGTAACGGGGATCGCCATCAAAGCCAATGACGTGTTTTCTGCCAATAAACTGGTGCGCGATGCGGGCGAAGTCACGAATGCCTATGTCACTATTCGCAGCTGGATTGGCACCTATGGTTATATGTACAGAGACATTCAGATGGTGAGAACCATCATGTATCTGGCGATGATCCTGGTGATTGGTGTGGCCTGTTTTAATATTGTTTCAACGCTGGTGATGGCGGTGAAAGACAAAAGCAGCGATATCGCGGTTTTGCGTACGCTGGGCGCGTCAGATGGGCTGATTCGGGCTATCTTTGTGTGGTACGGGCTATTGGCCGGGCTGCTGGGCAGCGTGATCGGCGCCGTGGTCGGCGTGGTTGCGGCCTTGCAATTGACGCCGATCATTCGCGGTATTGAAGCACTCATCGGCCATAAACTGCTGTCCGGCGACATCTATTTTATCGATTTCCTGCCGTCAGAATTGCATCTGATGGACGTCTTTATCGTATTAGGCACGTCGCTGGTGCTGAGTTTGATTGCCAGCTGGTATCCGGCGCGGCGCGCCAGCCGGATTGACCCTGCCCGCGTGTTGAGCGGACAGTAAGCCAAGCCAACGCACATGCGGCTTGAGAGATGACGGGGATAGTCCCTATCGTGTGGGAAAGCGATCACACCCTAAGGAGCAGTCATGTACTACGGTTTTGACATGGGCGGCACGAAAATTGAGCTGGGCGTGTTCGACGCGGAGTTGAACAAGGTGTGGCAAAAACGAGTGCCGACGCCGCGTAATAATTATGATGACCTACTCTCGACGCTGGTCAATCTGGTGCATGAAGCCGATGCTCAGGTCGGCGTGCAGGGGAAGGTCGGTCTCGGCGTACCGGGCATGGAGACAGGTAACGACGGTGCGCTATTCACCGCTAACCTGCCTGCGACGATGGGAAAACCGCTGCGTACGGATTTGTCGCAGCGTTTGCAGCGAGATATTCGCATCAGTAACGACGCTAATTGCTTTGTGCTGTCGGAAGCCTGGGATGCGGAGTTTCGCTCCTATCCTGTCGTGTTGGGCATGATTTTAGGCACGGGGCTGGGCGGTGGTCTGGTGATTAACGGACGTCCGGTCGACGGGCGCAACGGCATCGCGGGAGAGTTCGGCCATCTCCGCCTGCCGTCCGACGCGCTGGATATCATCGGCGTGGATATTCCCCGCGTGAAGTGCGGCTGCGGTCAATCCGGCTGTATCGAGAATTATATTTCCGGCCGTGGTTTTGAATGGCTGTACGAACATCTGTATGGTGAAGCGCTGCCTGCCGTGACGATTATCCGGCACTATCGTGGCGGAGAGGAAAAAGCGCAGGAGTTTGTCGATCGCTTTATGGATTTGTTGGCGGCCTGTTTGGGCAATCTGCTGACCCTGTTCGATCCACACCTGCTGGTGTTGGGCGGCGGCCTGTCGAATTTTGATGAAATTTATCAAATTCTGCCGACGCGCCTTCCTTCACGACTTTTACCGATTGCGAAACTGCCACGTATAGAGAAAGCGCGTCATGGCGATGCGGGCGGCGTACGTGGTGCGGCGTTGCTACACTTAATGGATAACTAGCTGGAGAAAGTATGTATACGCGTCAACGATTAGGGCGATTTCATAAGGGAAAGCGGATGCGGCAACAGCGTCTTCGTGCGCGTATTTTCCATCGTGATTATCTGGCAGCAAGCGAAGTGAAAAAACCGCGCGTGGTGGTACTGACGGGCGCAGGTATTTCAGCAGAGTCGGGTATCCGTACCTTTCGTGCGGCCGATGGCCTGTGGGAAGAGCACCGCGTTGAGGATGTTGCGACGCCCGAAGGCTTTCAGCGTAACCCCGAGCTGGTGCAGGAATTTTATAACGCCCGTCGTCGTCAGCTACAGCAGCCGGAAATTGTGCCCAACGCCGCACATCTGGCGTTGGCGAATCTGGAAGCGATGTTGGAAGACAATTTCCTGCTGATTACGCAAAACATCGATAACCTGCATGAACGTGCTGGCAGCAAGCGCGTCATTCATATGCACGGCGAGCTACTGAAAATCCGCTGTAGCCAAAGTGGACAGATTTTTGAGTGGACGGACGATCTTGCTGTCGGTGAACGCTGCCACTGTTGTCAATTTCCCGCGCCGCTACGCCCACATGTGGTGTGGTTTGGTGAAATGCCGCTGCACATGGACAAGATTTACCATGCGCTGTCGCAGGCCGATTACTTTATTGCGATTGGCACGTCGGGGCATGTCTATCCTGCCGCCGGTTTTGTCCATGAGGCTCATTCGCACGGTGCCTACACGCTGGAACTGAATCTGGAGCCGAGTCAGGTAGAAAGCCAGTTTGATGAAAAAATGTACGGCCCCGCTAGCACCGTGGTGCCCGAGTTTGTCGCGGCCTGGCTGACGCGTGGTCAAAGCATTAAGTTTTAAGCGCCCACAAAAAGTTTTAAGCGTCCGCAAAAAGAGAAAGCGTCATGAATCGTGTGAGGATGGCGTTTTCTCTTGCCGATCGTTGCCGCAGCAACATTCGTCAAGCTGATCGAATGGCAACATCGCGGCGTGGTTAAAGAAACAATATTCACTCTCGCTACAGTGAGTATGCGAAACGGTTTCTGTCGGCGAGTCCGCCTGCGGATGCGGTGGCCGTGCTCCATGAAATGATAAGGTTCGTCGGAAAAAGCCCAGCATAGCGTTACCCTCACGATGTCTTATGAAAGACAAATGTGTTAATGAGAATTATTAACATATGTAAATCACTCTCATCAATGTCAGCTAAGCGTAGTTGATAATCCGATGATGCGGGAATGACAATTGTCAAAAAGTATATCCAAAATTGTTCTATCCGCTTGCCATGCGTGAATCGACAAAGGCTTAGAACGATCAGAATGTCCGCCGGGCTTCAGCAGCCAGTTCTTTTAGATAATTCAGATCGCACAATTCCACTTGATGACCCCGATAGGTAATGTGGCCTTGCCGCTTCCAGTCTGACATTAGCCTGCTTAGCGTTTCACTGCGCATTCCTAATGACGTCGCGAGCTGGCCTCGGCTCACTGGTAATGTCAGATGCTGAGTTTGCTGAATGTGGTGCTGCCGCAGCAGATAATCTGCCAGACGCTGTGGCGCGGAGCTGGAGGTCAGCCAGTCGATTTGGTTGATGGTCGAGTAGAGTTTCTTGCCCAGATAGTTGAGCAAACGCAGTGCCAGCTCTGGGCGCTGCAAGCAAAACTGGTGAATATCCTGCCGTGGGATCATCAGCGTATGGCCATCGCTCTGCGCGCGAATATTCATTGGGAAGCGACCGTGATCCATAAATACAGCGGCAATAGCGACAAATTCTCCGCGTTCAAACTGCCCGAAAATCTTCTCATCGCCGCCATAGGTATGGCGAAAGGCCTGCAATTTTCCTGTTTCAACCAGCAAACAGTGCTGCATTTTGTCGCCTTCGCGAAACAAAATGTCATCCTGCCGGAAAAACAGACGCTCGCTTTTTGCCAGTAGCTCACACACCACGTCGCTGGGTTCACCGCGCATCCAATCATGCTGAAACAGCACTTCGCCGTATTCATCGGGCGATAGCGCTTTTTTGACAAATGTCATTTGCCCTCCCAGAGGCTGGTATTACCATCAAGCTAGTAAATGAAAATAATAATCACTTGCATGAATTCGGCAAGCAAAATCACGGCGCGCTGAATCGAGAATAGCGGAGAGTTTCCATGAAAGAAAATACCCTTCCGGCGGCACAGGCGCTGGTTCTCCATGAATTGATAACCCCAACCGAACACGGTATCGCCAGTCGCGTGTTGGCCCGTACCGACGGCGGCAATGTCACGCTGTTTGCCTTCGATCAGGGGCAGGGGTTGAGTGAACACAGTGCGCCTTATGATGCACTGGTTATGGTACTTGAAGGTGAATTATTGCTGACGATCGGTGGCGAACCCGTCGTCGCGCAGCCCGGCACGCTGGTGCGTATGCCAGCCAATATCCCGCATGCCGTTGATGCGCAGCAGTCGTCACGTATGTTGCTGACCATGTTGAAGACGCTGAAAACCAACTAAAAGCCACCCCGTTAGGCTCTAAACAGTTGTTGCGATAACACCGAATGAAGGAGTGACAGTATGAGCGATCATGAAGCTGGACATAAATTTTTAGCCCGACTGGGGAAAAAACGTCTTCGCCCCGGCGGCAGAAAAGCAACCGAGTGGCTGCTCAGTCAGGCCGGGTTCCGACAGGACAGCGTAGTATTGGAAGTCGCCTGCAATATGGGCACCACTGCGATGGAGATTGCGCGTCGATTTGGCTGTCAGGTTATCGGCGCGGATATGGATAAAGTCGCGCTACAGAAGGCGCAGGAAAATGTGGCAGCGAACGGTTTAGCCTCGCAGGTCACGATTATGCAGGCAAATGCGCTGGAACTGCCGTTCCCCGATAATCACTTTGACGTAGTGATTAATGAAGCCATGCTGACGATGTATGCCGATAAGGCCAAGAGCCGCATTATTGCCGAATATTATCGCGTGCTGAAACCCGGTGGCCGCCTGATTACGCACGATATCATGCTGCTTTCCGAGAAGGATACCGGGGCGTTGCAGGCGGTGGAACAGATGCATAAAGCGATCAACGTGCATGCCCAGCCGATGCTGCGCGAGCGCTGGGTGACGCTGTTTCAGGAGAGTGGTTTTAGCAAGGTCAGCTACGATAACGGCGCAATGACACTGCTGACGCCACAGGGGCTGATTTATGATGAAGGGCTAGCGGGTGCGGCGCGCATCGTAAAAAATGCGCTGAAGAAAGAAAACCGCGGCATGTTCTTCAACATGTTTCATACCTTCCGCCGCAATCGGAACCAGCTTAACTATATTGCGGTATGCAGTACCAAATAAGGGCGGTATGCGGCACTACGGCGTTTTGACCGTGCTGCGGTAATAAGGAAAATGCGTGTAAGGTAAGCGAAATCGTTTAACATACATGACAATACTTAATTACCGCCGGGTGATATCCCGCTAAAGCACGCTATGCCGTTACCCCACTACAGCCAGCTAAAACAACAGCAGTGCAGACGCGATCGTCGGAGTCTGGCACTGCTGTTGGCGTTTCTCGCACTCACGCTGGTCGTAAGCCTGTGCGCCGGGGAGCGCTGGATTTGGCCGACGGCCTGGCTGGATGAGGCTCAGCAACTCTTTGTCTGGCAACTGCGTTTGCCCAGAACGCTGGCCGTGATGCTAGTGGGGGCCAGTCTGGCGATGTCGGGCACCGTGATGCAGGCTGTCTTTGATAATCCGCTGGCGGAGCCGGGGCTGCTGGGCGTGGCGAACGGCGCAGGCGTGGCCTTAGTGCTGACGGTACTGCTGGGGCAGGGATTGTTGCCCGTCTGGATGTTAAGCCTGAGCGCGATTGCTGGCGCGCTGCTGATTACCTTTCTGTTACTCCATTTTGCCCGTCGGCATATCTCCAATACCCGTTTATTACTCATCGGCATTGCGCTCGGGATTATCTGTAGCGCGGTGATGACCTGGGCCGTCTATTTCAGTACCAGCCTCGATTTACGCCAACTGATGTATTGGATGATGGGCGGCTTCAGCGGCATTGATTGGCGACACGGCTGGTTGATGTTGACACTCTTGCCGCTGTTGCTGTGGTTGAGTCGTCAGGGGGCGGTGTTAAATGGGCTGACGCTGGGTGAGATTCAGGCGCGCCAGTTAGGTATCCCTGTCTATCGCTGGCGCACCACTCTCGTGTTGGTGATGGGTGTACAGGTTGGCCTGAGCGTGGCGCTGGCTGGTATCATCGCGTTTATTGGTCTGGTGATCCCACACATGTTACGGTTGTGCGGACTGACCGATCAGCGTTATTTATTGACCGGATGTGCATTGGCTGGCGGCGGCGTGCTGCTGCTGGCGGATACGGTCGCGCGCGTTGCGCTAAGTTCAGCCGAGTTGCCGATAGGCGTGGTTACCGCTACGCTGGGATCGCCGTGGTTTATCTGGCTACTATTACGCAATCGACTGTAGCGAGATGTCTTGTTCTATCCACTCTTGTTTATCACTGAAGGGAGCAAAACGATGAGCACTGAAATCTATACTATTCCGCTGACCACCATCGACGGGAAAGCAACAACGTTTGAAGCGTTTAAAGGGCAGGTGGCTTTAGTTGTCAACGTCGCCTCTCAATGCGGCCTGACTAAACAATATGACGCATTGGAAAAACTCTACGAAACCTATCGCGACAAAGGTCTGGTCGTGCTGGGATTCCCCTCCAATGAATTTGCAGGGCAGGAACCGGGCTCGGAAGAAGAAATTCAGGAATTCTGCCGTGGGACGTTTGGCGTTCAGTTCCCGATGTTCAGCAAAATTGAAGTGAATGGCGAGAACCGTCACCCGCTGTACCAGTTATTGATTCGTCAGCAACCAGAAGCCAATGGAACCTGGAAAAGTGACTTTTTTGCGCGTTTAGTCAATAAAGGCCGTAAACCCAAGAATCCAGAAGACATTCTGTGGAATTTCGAAAAATTCCTGGTGGATCGCGAAGGGCAGGTTATTGATCGCTTTGCGCCGGATATGGCACCTGACCATGACACCATCGTGAAAGCGATCGAAGAGGCGTTGGCAAAATAATTGACGCAGCAGACTTCCCCAGTATTACAGCTGCTGCAGGCTAGCGCCTTACCGCGTTTGTCGCCGACGAATGCGGAGTGTCATCGTGGTGAGTTGCTGCACATCATCGGCCCGAACGGCGCAGGAAAGAGTACCCTGCTGGCAAGAGCGGCTGGCTTGCTGGCGGGGGAAGGTGATGTTTATCTGGTCGGTACGCCGATGTCGCAGTATACGGCGGCAGATTTGGCCGTGCGGCGCGCCTATCTTGCACAGCAGCAACCGCCGCTGGCGCTGATGCCAGTATTCCAGTATTGGCAACGGCATCAACCGCCGCTGGCTCAGGAAGATGCGGTCGAAAAGGTGGTGCATTTTCTGGCAGAACGCCTGATGTTAATCGACAAACTGGCGCGCCCGCTCACGCAGCTGTCGGGAGGCGAGTGGCAGCGCGTTCGGCTGGTGGCGGCGCTGTTGCAGATTTGGCCGACGATCAATCCGCATGCGCGTTTGCTGCTGCTGGATGAACCAACTAACAGTCTGGATGTGGCGCAGCAGGTGGCACTGGATGCGTTACTGAGTGAACTCTGTCGTTTGGGGATTGCTGTCGTGGTTTGCGCACACGATCTTAACCACAGCGCCCACCATGCGGATCGCGTGTGGCTGCTGTCGGCAGGGACTCTGGTGGCGCAGGGCGAAACGGCGGATGTCATGCTGCCGGACGTGCTGTCTCCTGTGTTCGGGGTCGCGTTTCAGCGGCACGTGGTGGATGGCAGAAATTGGATTATCACGCGCAGCGCCTGACTGCTGTCGCGAAGAGATGGCGTCGTTAGAAAATAGGAAAAATCGCCTTTACTTGCCAGAGGCCCCGATTAAACGCTAAATTAATCAATACCTAGCATTTTCAAACGCTAGAGGACTATGGCCTCGGCGGTTTTATGGTAATCGCGATGATACGTTTACGACATGCTTTGATCCTCGCCAGCCTGATTTTGGTCGGCTGTAGCAGTAGTCGACATAATAATCCGCCGCCGAATGCGCGTCTGAGCGATTCGATCATGGTGATGGTGCAGCTAAACGATCAACTCGGGCAATGGTACAGAACGCCTTATCGCTATGGTGGGCTGGATCGTAACGGCGTCGATTGTTCTGGCTTTGTTTACCTGACATTTCGCGATAGGTTTGGTATGCAACTGCCGCGCACCACGGAAGAACAAACTGAACTGGGCGAGCGCGTTGACCGCGATAACTTGTTACCGGGCGATTTGGTCTTTTTCAAAACGGGCAGCGGCAGCAGTGGGCTGCACGTCGGCATTTATGACAAAGACGACCAGTTTATTCATGCCTCCACCAGTCAGGGCGTCATCCGTTCGTCGCTGGATAACGTGTACTGGAAACGGGCGTACTGGCAAGCCCGCCGCATCTGATTCCTTCCTTATTTTGTTTTGTTGACAGCATGGAGCTATCCACTCATGTCCTCTCTGCGTTTATTGATCTCTGATTCTTACGATCCCTGGTTTAATCTGGCCGTTGAGGAGTGCATCTTTCGTCAGATGCCTACCACGCAGCGGGTACTGTTTTTATGGCGCAATGCGGAAACCGTCGTCATTGGTCGTGCCCAGAATCCGTGGAAAGAGTGCAATACGCGGCGGATGGAAGAGGATGGGATCAAGCTGGCGCGGCGCAGCAGCGGCGGTGGGGCGGTCTTCCATGATCTCGGTAATACCTGCTTTACCTTCATGGCGGGCAAACCAGAATACGATAAAAGCGTCTCAACGCAGATTGTTCTGGATGCACTCAGTTCGCTTGGGTTAAAGGCCAGCGCCTCGGGGCGTAACGATCTGGTGGTGGAAACTGCGGACGGCGTGCGCAAGGTGTCCGGTTCTGCCTACCGCGAAACCAAAGATCGCGGGTTCCATCACGGTACGCTGCTGCTGAACGCAGATCTCAGCCGCTTAGCCGATTATTTGAATCCGGATGTTAAGAAACTACAGGCAAAAGGGATTACGTCCGTGCGTTCCCGCGTTGCCAATCTGATGGAATTACTGCCTTCTGTCGATCATCAGGTGATTTGTCAGGCGGTGACGCAGTCTTTCTTTGATTATTTTGGCGAACAGTGCGAGCCGGAAATTATCTCACCATCTGCCCACCCGAATCTACCCGGATTCAGCGAGCAGTTTGCGCGCCAAAGTAGCTGGGAATGGAACTTCGGTCAGGCGCCGGATTTCTCGCATTTACTGGATAACCGCTTTATCTGGGGCGGCGTTGAATTACATTTCGATGTGGAGCGCGGCGTGATCGTCCGTGCCCAGATTTATACCGATAGTCTGAATCCCGCGCCGTTAGAAGCGTTAGCTTCCGCATTACAGGGAACGGCGTATCGTCCAGAAGCGTTGGCGGCGGCGTGTCAGGCGCTGATTACCGCTTTCCCCGAACAGCAAAACGAATTGCAGGAACTGGCTGAGTGGCTGGAGCAAAGTTTGCGCTAGATCGTGAAGTCGGACGCTTAATGACTCCGTTGCATAGCAGAAAAGCGCTTTTCGTGCGTTGTGCGATAAGCGCTATAGCGTAGTCTATAATAATAACTTAATGTGATTATTATAGACTCTATGCAGTACGGGATCATGCGCATCCATCTTGCTGTTGACTACACCAGTGACTACGTTTTTTGGCCGATATTCAGGTTGGATGGAACGCTGTTGGCAGTCGAAATGATCAGCCATTTTAATGGGCTTTCAGGCAAGTTGAGTATGCCTGCCGATATTCTCCTCATGCAGTTAAGCCCACGACAACAATATGATTTTGTTTGTGAACAGCTGCTTTTTATCAAAGATAAATCCGCATGGTTTATTGATAACCACATTCAGCTAGTGCTGAAGGTAGGGCATCAAATAACCGAAATGTTAATTAAATCCGACGTGCTACGCGGCGAAATCAAACACCTCGATTTTGTTTTGTTGGAGATTAATGAGCTTTTCCCCCAGCTATCGCAGGGCAAAGAAAATGCCGCGCTGCTGAATCTAAGCCAATCCGTTCCTTTATGGCTGGATAATTTTGGTTCTGGAAAAACAACGCTTAAACCTTTGCACGATGGGCTCGTTCGTGGCGTGAAATTGGATCGTCAGTTTATCGGGCAGCTTTTATCACGCCCGGCCAATACGCTGATGATGGAGCCGTTACTGCGGACGATTAAAAACAGCTATGCAGGTATCAGTGTTGTCGCCAAGGAGATCGATACGATGGCGCACCTGAATAAAATGAGACTGCTGAACATTGATGCCGTTCAGGGACAGATGTGGCCTGCCGTACATTTTGACAAGCTTGAGCAACGCACGGCACTTATTGGCTGACTCAATCGCGCCAACCGTCTTGGGGGGCGAAGGGGCTTCCTGAATACCGATCGTGAAAATAATACCCCTGCGTTTCCTCCGTGTTAATTTCATTGCCATCCCTCTACACTTTCTATCTACCCGTTAATTGTTGTGTGGTGAGCGCGTGGCTCTCTTCACCTGAATAGAGTGGTATTAGGGAGACAGGATGCAGCAGACACCGTTATTCAAAAATCACTATTTTGACCAACTGCCGGGGTTCTATACCGCGCTACAGCCGACGCCGCTGCATGGCGCTCGTCTGCTTTATCACAGCGAGGGATTGGCCGCGGAGCTCGGGTTGTCTTCCGACTGGTTTACGCCAGAACAGGATGCCGTCTGGAGCGGCGAGCGTTTGCTGCCGGGAATGGCACCGCTGGCGCAGGTTTATAGCGGCCATCAGTTTGGCGCGTGGGCCGGTCAGTTGGGTGACGGGCGCGGCATTCTGTTAGGGGAACAACAGCTGGCAAATGGCCGCAGTATGGACTGGCATCTGAAAGGTGCGGGGCTGACGCCGTATTCGCGCATGGGCGACGGTCGTGCGGTGCTGCGCTCAGCAATACGCGAATTTCTGGCCTCGGAAGCGATGCACCATCTGGGAATTCCCACCACGCGGGCGCTGACGATTGTCACCAGTACACATCCGGTCCAGCGTGAGCAGGAAGAAAAGGGTGCAATGCTGCTGCGCGTGGCAGAGAGCCATGTGCGCTTCGGTCATTTTGAGCACTTCTACTATCGCCGTGAGCCAGAAAAGGTGCGTCAGCTGGTGGAGTATGTGATCGCTCGCCACTGGCCGCAGTGGGAAAACGACGAGCGGCGTTATGAGCTGTGGTTCGGTGATGTGGTAGAGCGTACTGCCCGTCTGATTACACATTGGCAGGCCGTCGGTTTTGCGCACGGCGTAATGAATACGGACAACATGTCGATTTTAGGGCTGACCATCGACTACGGCCCTTATGGCTTTTTAGATGCCTATCAGCCCGGTTTCATTTGCAATCACTCCGACCATCGCGGGCGCTACGCGTTTGACAATCAGCCTGCCGTGGGGCTGTGGAATTTGCATCGGCTGGCGCAGGCGCTGTCGGGACTGATGGACACTGAAACGCTGGAGCGTGCGCTTGCCCGCTACGAACCGGCGTTGATGCAGCACTATGGTACGCTGATGCGCGCTAAGCTGGGCTTATTTACCGCAAGTTCTGAAGATAATGACGTGCTGGTCGGGCTGTTGCGTTTGATGCAGCAGGAAGGCAGCGATTACACCCGCACGTTCCGTCTGCTGGCAGACAGCGAGAAGCAGGCATCACGCTCGCCGCTCCGTGATGAATTCATTGACAGGGCTGCGTTCGATAGCTGGTTTGCGACCTATCGCCAGAGGCTGATGCAGGAAGAGCAGAGCGATGAGGAACGCCGTCGGCTGATGAATGCGACGAACCCGAAATATATTCTGCGTAATTATCTGGCACAAATGGCGATTGAACGGGCGGAAAGCGACGACATCAGTGTGCTGGCGCGTCTGCATCAGGCGCTGTGCCAACCGTTTGATGAACAGCCGGAGAAGAACGATTTAGCGGCGTTACCGCCAGAGTGGGGTAAGCATCTGGAGATTTCCTGCTCCAGTTGAACCGGAGCAGGGGGACTTGGCTATTGCCGCAGATAAACCTGCGGGATGGTGTAGTCAGGGTGTGAACCGACGCTGAGATCGGCGCGATACCAGTGGGTCAACGTCTCTGCCTGTAGCACTTGCGCAGGCGTGCCTTGTGCGACCAGCTTTCCTTCGTGCAGCAGCAGAATGCGATCGGCATACAGCGCGGCCAGATTCAGGTCGTGCAGGACGCAGCATACGGATAACGGCTGTTCGCGTGTAAGCTGCTTGAGCAGCCGTAAGAGGTGCTGCTGGTGGTACAGATCCAGCGCCGAAGTCGGTTCATCGAGAAATAACCAACCCGGCGTCGGCTCTGGATGCCACAGCTGCGCCAGCACGCGAGCCAGTTGCACCCGCTGTTGCTCCCCGCCGGAAAGCTGACGATAGTCGCGCGTAGCCAGTTCCAGACAGCCTGTTTGCGCCATGACCTGCTGAATAACATCATCATTTTTTGGGTAGCGCCCATGAGGGGATCGCCCCATCGCAACGACATCCCGCACGCTAAACGCAAACGCCATGCTGCTATGTTGACGCATCACCGCACGCGTTTTTGCGAGCGCGCCGGGCTGCCAGTGCGAAAAAGGCTGTCCGGCTAACAGGCACTCGCCTTCATCTGGCGTCAAATAACCGGTCAGTAAACGGAGCAGGGTGGATTTCCCCGCACCGTTAGGGCCGATAATCGCGACGATTTCCCCAGGATGTAGCGCCAGAGAAACGTCATCTGTCAGATAACGCCCGTTGGTCTGAAAGCGTAGATGACGTGCGACTAACGTCCGATCGAGCGCTGAGTCAGTCATTGCCTCGCCCTTTATGCTGAACGATCAGCCATAAGAAATACGGCCCGCCAATCAGGCTACTTAACAAACCAACAGGCATTTCTGCTGGAGAAAGCAGCGTGCGTGCCAGTGTATCCGCAAACAACAGCAGACAGGCACCGCCGAGGATAGAGCCGGGGATGAGCCAGCGATGGTCGGCCCCCAGATGCATGCGCATCAGGTGTGGGATGATAAGCCCGATAAACCCGATCACGCCGCTGACCGCCACCGCCACGCCAACTAACAGCGAACTCAGCAGCAGCAGCGTGTACTTGGTGCGTTTCACATTAACGCCAAGGTAATGCGCCTCTTCGTCCCCTAATTGCAAAACGTTCAGACGGTGTGCGTAGTATAAGGTGGCGATCGTGGCGGGGATGACCAGCGTGCTGGCAACGAGCAGCATTGGCCATTGTGCTTGTCCGAGGCTCCCCATTCCCCACAGTGAGAACTGGCGCAGTTGCTGATCGGTACTGATGTAGGTCAAAACGCCGATGAGGGCAAGACACAGCGCATTGAGCGCAATACCTGCCAGCAATAGTCGGGTTAATCCACCCTGTTCGGAGCGGCTGAGGATGAAAATGATCGCTGTAATCGCCAGACTACCCGCGAAAGCGGCGAACATCGGGCCGTAAAGCGCCAGCAGAGGGGGAAGGCCGAGCGGCAGCACGATAGTCAGCGCGACGCAGAGCGCGGCACCGCTGCTGATCCCAAGTAGACCAGGATCGGCCAGCGGATTACGAAATAACCCCTGCATAATCGCGCCGGAACAGGCCAGCGCGCCACCGACGAGGATCGCCAGCAGCACGCGAGGTACGCGGATATTCAGCCAGATATGCCAGATCGGATCGTCAAGCGGCGTTTGCCATAACATCTTGAGTGATAGGGGGAGCGCACCCATGTTGGCGGCACCCACCATCAGCGCCACCATCAATAACAGCAGTGCGATCAACCACGTGCGCGGGTGAAACCGTGACGTCATTTTATCGCTTCAGCTGTTTGACGCAGCGTCGCCATGAGCGTCGGGGTATCGAGCGTGAAGCCGAGCATTGCCATGTCATCGACCACTAACAGGCGTTTGTTCTTACCCGCAGGTGTCAGTTCCAGGCCGGGTAACTTCCAGACCTGTGCTTCACCACCCAACGTTTTCAATCCTTGACTGGAGATCAGAATCAGATCCGGCGCACTGGCGATCACACCTTCCTGCGACAATGGCTGGTAGCGCTCAACGTTTTGCATGGCATTTTTTAATCCGGCGCTGCGGATAATGGTGTCTGGCGGGCTATTTTTGCCCGCAGCCAGCGCGGTCATGCCGCCGTGGCTGAGAATGAACAGCACATTAACCGGCAGCGGTGACGTTTTTACTGCCGCCAACTGTTGCTGATAAGTTTCCGTTAGTTTTTTACCTTCTGCGTCCTTTCCTAGCGTCTGAGCGATGGCCCCGATTTTCTTCGGCACCGCATCCAGCGATGGCTCGGCGGTTATATGAACCACTTTTGTGCCGCTGTCCGCCACCTGCTGCAGGATGAGTGATGGCTGAGACAGATCGCTGGCGAGAACCAGAGACGGTTTCATTGCCAGAATACCTTCGGTGTTGAGCTGGCGCATGTAGCCTACGTCAGGCAGTTTCTTCACCGCTTCCGGATGCAGACTTGTGCTGTCGCGCGCAACCAGATCTTTCTCTGCGCCCAGCGCATAGATGATTTCCGTGACGTCGCCGCCGATAGAAACGATACGTTCAGCAGCAGACACCCCCAGCGGGAGTGTCAATAGCAGGGGGAATAGCCAGTTTTTCATGCGGCGAGATCCTTATGCGGTTTCAGGGCATCGATCTGGTCGCGCCACTGCTGTTGTTCCGGCGTGCCTTCGGTACGTTGCCCAAAGAGTTGTGCAATTTGAGAGCCGTCTGCGGCATAGAGTTCGAGGCTGGTCACAATACCGTCGGCTGTCGGTTTACGCGTGATCCAACTTTCAGCGATCGCGCCTTCAATCAGATGCAGGGTGAAATCTTTATTAAAGATGTTAATCCATTCCGCATGCTGCTCCATACGCTCTACACGCTCAAGCGTACCGGTGAAGATTTGCACACAGCCACGATTACCGACGAATACCATGATCTCGTTCTGATCTTCACGCGCGGCAAACAGAATCTGTGACAGCGCATCGTTTTCTACGCGGTAGGCCAGATCGTCAGCGACCGAGTTAAACGCCTGCTGACGCGTCAGGTTATAGCGCTTGAGCAGAATGAAGAAATCATGCACATCCGTCATAGCACGCCAGTCCGCTTCAAGCTGAGGATTATGGGCAGTGACCTGCTCGGCTGCTGCGCTGTTCGCTGGACGAAGTGCCAAGGCAGGGTTTTCGCTGCTGGTAAATTTCTCAACAAATAACTGCCAGGCGTCCATGTCCGTGGTGTCGGTCGTGTAGACCTTCAGAATGGCATCACCTTGATGATCGAAAAATTGAATGCTCTGGCGCTCACCGCGTGCGGTATTTTCACGCAGCGCAAAGGCGGAAGCCCATTGAGAAAGGAACAAACGCAGATCCAACTCGCGCGGGTTGAGGATAAGACCTGCGTGCCCATCAAGCGTCTGGTTTTGATAGTAACCGGTGTGCTCATGCACGGCGTATTCGTTGCGCGTGATCGACTTGGTATTACCAACCTGCTCCAGTGCACTGAGCCAAACTTTGGCATCACCCTGTAGACGCTGTGCATCGTGTCCGACGCGGGCGTGCGTCAATTCCGCTTCGCTGATGCCGAGTTGTGCAGCCAGATCGCGGGCGTATTTGCGCGGATGTTCTACTTTAGCCTGGAGGTATTGTTGGTAAATGGACGTCTGCATCTCGTTCCCTTAATCGTTGTCGTGTTGATTATAGCAATGAATGAGAATCATTTTCATGTAACAAAAACGCAACCTCAAGTGAAGTTTTCTTAATAAGTGGAATAAGAGGAATCGTAAGAGGTATTTACGTGCTGCGAGATAGCGAGATGAGCGGCGGGAAAGCAGGAAAACGGCTGACACACTACCGGGGAAGGTGAGTGTGCCAGCGTATATCGGATTAAAAACGACTGTCGACGGCGTCTGCCAGACGTGCCAGCAGTGTTTCGGTATCCTGCCAGCTCAGGCACGGATCGGTAATGGATTGCCCATACGTCAATGCCAGAGGATTGATCGCCGGCTGGTTGCCTTCGATTAAGAAACTTTCCGCCATGATGCCCGCAATGGCGCGTGAACCCGCGCGAATTTGCTGGCAGATGTCATCGGCAACGTCGAGCTGACGGCGATGCTGTTTCTGACAGTTGGCATGACTAAAATCGATCACCAGATGTTCGGGCAACGAGAATTCACGCAGATGATCGCAGGCGGCGGCGATATCTTCCGCGTGGTAGTTCGGTTTTTTCCCGCCACGCATAATAATGTGGCCAAACGGGTTACCCTGCGTTTTGTAGACTGACATGAAGCCCTGCTTATCCGGCGAGAGGAACATGTGCTGGGCGCGAGCGGCACGAATGGCATCGACGGCGATGCGCGTATTACCGTCTGTCCCGTTCTTGAAGCCAACAGGGCAGGACAGCGCCGAGGCCATTTCCCGGTGGATCTGGCTTTCGGTAGTTCTCGCGCCAATCGCGCCCCAGCTAATCAGGTCGGATATATATTGGCCAGTGACCATATCGAGGAATTCCGTCGCGGTCGGCAAGCCAAGCTGGTTGACGTCCAGCAGCAGGCGGCGTGCAATTTCCAGCCCTTCATTCACCTGGAAGGTTCCATTGAGCGCGGGATCGGAAATGAGTCCCTTCCAGCCCACCACCGTGCGCGGTTTTTCAAAATAGGTGCGCATGACGACTTCCAGTCGATCCTGATACTGCGTGCGTAGTGCAGCCAGACGGCGTGCATAATCTAACGCGCTATCGGTGTCATGGATGGAACACGGGCCAACCACGACGAGTAAACGGGGATCTTGGCCGGTTAGAATGGCTTCGATTTTCTTGCGTGACGAGGTGACATTTTCGGCAACGGCAGGGGTAATCGGGAGTCTGGCGAGTAGCGTTTGAGGCGTAACCAGACTCTCGATGCGCGCGCTCCGCAGTTCATCTGTTTGCAGCATGTTTTATCTCTGAATACGGTCAAGCCGAAAACCTGTCGTCACCGAAATGCATGGACATGACAGTGTTTTCAGACAGCGTTTTCAGGCTATGTTTCCGACTAAAAGGTTGCTTCGCAGCGGCGAAATGCCGGGAAGTGATGGTGCACACAATAAACGAAATGGCGCACATTACAACCGCATCAGGATAAAAAATCTATCATGTACTAGTACATTCTCCGACTCATGCCGAGAATGTCGATGATTTTGGCGGAAATTTCCTCAACAGAGTAATTGGTGGTATTGAGATATTTAATCTGATGCTTGCGAAATAGTGCTTCAACTTCACTGAGTTCCATGCGGCACTGGCGCAACGAAGCGTAGCGACTGTTTCCCCGACGCTCTTCCCGAATGGCCGCCAGCCGTTCGGCATCAATAGTGAGCCCGAATAGCTTGTGCTGGAAAGGTTTTAACGCATCAGGCAGGCGCAGGTTATCCATATCATCGGCAATAAAAGGATAATTGGCAGCGCGAATGCCGAACTGCATCGCCAGATACAGGCTGGTCGGCGTTTTACCGCAGCGTGACACACCCAGCAAAATAACCTGTGCCTGATCGAGGTTGCGCAGCGAAATACCGTCATCGTGCGCCAGCGTATAATCGATGGCGGCAATACGGGCGTCGTATTTGCTTAGGTTATTGGCCGTCAAACCGTGAGTGCGGTTGGCAATCGGCGTAGGCGGCGTGTTCAATTCTTCCTGCAAGGGGGCAACCAGCGCCTGCACGATGTCCTGGCAAAACCCTTCGCTGCTGGTAATAATGTTACGCACGGTCGGCGTGACGATGGAGTAAAACACCAGCGGGCGCACACCGGTTTGCTGATATAGCGTATTGATTTGCTCACACACGGCTTTGGCGCGAGCTTCACTTTCCACGAAAGGTAAGGTATAGCTAACCGTGTTCACGGGGAACTGGGATAACACCGCATGACCCAGTACTTCTGCCGTAATGGCTGTACCGTCCGAGACATAAAATACGTTCCTTTCCACATAACCCCCTTGTGATATTTCCGACAGCTCGAACACGTTAACCTCGTCAAAAATTGCGTTTCAAGAATACTTTTATTAAAACGCCATTTCATTATCTTCATGATAAAGAATGCTAATCTTCTACGATATTGGATTTTTACCGTGTTAAGCAATCATTCGCCGTGAAATCAGTTTTTTTTCATAGGTTGATCGATTCACCTGTCCATGTTCATCAAAACGCTATGCTAACCTGATTGCGTTGAGGCGATTCTCAACCGAACTCTTTCATACCCTAATTGTATGCAGAAAGGATTATTTTCGATGTCCAATAACGGCCCTGATTTGCGTAATGTCCTTTGGTATAACCAGCTCGGTATGCACGACGTTGAAAGGGTGGGGGGCAAGAATGCCTCTCTGGGTGAAATGATCACCAACCTTTCAGGATTGGGCGTAGCCGTTCCCAACGGTTTTGCGACAACGGCGCAGGCGTTTAATGATTTTCTTAATCAAAGCGGGATCAACCAGCGCATTTATGAGCTGCTCGATCGCACCGACATTGACGATCTGAGTCAACTGGCGAGCGCCGGTACGCAGATTCGCCAGTGGATTATTGATACGCCATTCCAGCCGGAGCTGGAAAAGGCAATCAGTGACGCCTATCAGCAACTGGCCGATGGTGAGAAAGACGCCTCGTTTGCCGTGCGTTCTTCCGCCACGGCAGAAGATATGCCGGATGCGTCCTTTGCCGGCCAACAGGAAACCTTCCTGAACGTGCAGGGCATTGACGCGGTGATGGTGGCGGTGAAGCACGTGTTTGCGTCGCTGTTTAACGATCGTGCGATCTCCTATCGTGTACATCAGGGGTATGACCACCGTGGCGTGGCGCTGTCGGCGGGTGTGCAGCGTATGGTGCGTTCCGATCTGGCCTCCGCAGGCGTGATGTTCACCATCGATACCGAATCTGGTTTTGATCAGGTGGTGTTCATCACCTCGGCTTACGGTTTGGGTGAAATGGTGGTGCAGGGTGCGGTGAACCCGGATGAGTTCTATGTTCACAAACCGACCTTGCAGAACAACAAACCGGCGATTGTGCGCCGTAACATGGGATCGAAAAAAATCCGTATGGTGTATGCCGCGAGCCAGGAACATGGCAAGCAGGTACGGATTGAAGATGTGCCGACAGAACAAACGACACGTTTCAGTCTGACGGATGACGAAGTGCAGGCGCTGGCGCGTCAGGCACTGCTGATTGAGAAACACTACGGCCGCCCGATGGACATCGAGTGGGCGAAAGATGGCCACACAGGCAAACTCTATATCGTGCAGGCACGCCCTGAGACCGTACGTTCCAACGGCCAGGTCATGGAGCGTTATCACCTGCCTGCCAGCGGCACGGTGCTGGTGGAAGGTCGTGCGATCGGCCACCGTATCGGTGCGGGCGAAGTAAAAGTGATTCAGGACATCAGCGAGATGCACCTGATCAACGCGGGAGATGTGCTGGTGACCGACATGACCGACCCAGACTGGGAACCGATCATGAAGAAGGCGGCGGCGATTGTTACCAATCGCGGCGGACGTACCTGCCACGCGGCGATTATCGCACGCGAACTGGGCATCCCGGCCGTCGTGGGCTGTGGCGATGCGACCGAGCGTTTGCGCAAAGGGCAGAAAGTGACGGTGTCCTGTGCGGAAGGCGACACCGGTTATGTGTATCAGGATCTGCTGGACTTCTCCGTGAAGAGTTCACAGATTGATGAAATGCCCGCATTGCCGCTGAAAATCATGATGAACGTAGGTAACCCTGACCGCGCATTTGATTTCGCCTGTCTGCCAAACGATGGCGTCGGTCTGGCGCGTCTGGAATTCATCATCAACCGCATGATTGGCGTGCACCCGCGTGCGCTGCTGGAATTTGACCAGCAAGCCCCTGAGCTGCAACGCGAGATCAAAACGCTGATGCAGGGCTACGACGATCCGGTGGAATTCTACGTAGGTCGTCTGGTGGAAGGGATTGCGACGCTGGCAGCGGCATTCTCGCCGAAGCGCGTCATCGTCCGTTTGTCCGATTTTAAATCGAACGAATACGCCAATCTGGTCGGCGGCGAGCGCTATGAGCCGGAAGAAGAAAACCCGATGCTGGGTTTCCGCGGTGCAGGCCGCTACGTATCGCCGGACTTCAAAGCCTGTTTTGCGCTGGAATGTGAAGCGGTCAAACGCGTGCGTAACGTGATGGGCCTGAAGAACGTCGAGATCATGATCCCGTTCGTGCGTACCGTGGCCCAAGCGGAAGCGGTGATTGCCGAACTGGCGAATCAAGGCCTGCGCCGTGGCGAAGACGGTCTGAAAATCATCATGATGTGCGAAATTCCGTCCAACGCGCTGTTGGCCGATGAATTCCTGCAACACTTTGATGGCTTCTCCATCGGTTCAAACGACATGACGCAGCTGGCGCTGGGTCTGGATCGTGACTCCGGCGTGGTATCGTCGCTGTTTGATGAACGTAACGATGCGGTGAAGGCGTTGCTGTCGATGGCGATTAAAGCTGCCAAGAAACAGGGTAAATACGTCGGTATTTGCGGTCAGGGCCCGTCAGATCACGAAGATTTCGCGATCTGGCTGATGGAGCAGGGCATCGATAGCCTGTCGCTCAACCCAGACACCGTGGTGCAAACCTGGCTGAATCTGGCTGAGCACAAATAATCCGTACGCCATGATGCTCGGCAGTTAGCGGGCGTCATGGTAGCCGGCGATGTCAGATTTTAGGGGAAACACGGAGATGAGGTTCCCGCAGGGATACCTCACTCCGTGGTCGCCCCGTGTATCTCGCTCTTATCACGATGGGGCTGCCGTTGGCCTTGGTGTTTCTTACGGTGCCGCAATCAGGAAGGATTTGAACTGTGGCGTCATCACTGCGCTAAAGCCCTTATCCGTTTTGGTAATCAGATAAACCGCCAACCCCTGCTGTTCCGCCAGCTTCAACGCTTTCTCCGTTCCCAACACCATTAAACCCGTATCCCAGCCATCGGCTTCCAGCGCGGTTGGCGCAATCACGGTTGCAGAAACCAACTGATGAGTAATCGGTCTGCCCGTCTCGGGATCGATAACGTGAGAATAGCGTTTGCTGTCTTCCTCAAAATAATTCCGATAGCTGCCGGAGGTGCTGATCGCATAACCCTGCAAATTCACCGCCGCCTGCGCTGCATTTTCCTGGTCGGTTGGCTTCTGAATCGCCACACGCCACGGCGTACCCTCGGCGTTCACCCCACGGCTGGAAATCGCACCACCGACGGAAACCAGATAATTGGTGATCCCTTTACGCGTCATTAGCTGCGCGAGAACGTCTGCGCCGTAGCCTTCGCCCAGCGTGGAGAGATCGACATACAAATCCGGAAGGTCTTTCTGAATCCACTCGCCTTTTTCGTCACCGATCAGTTTCAGGTGGCGCAGCCCGACATTTTGCCGCGCTAAATCAATCTGCTGTTGGCTGGGAATCCGCGTAGGCTGCTTCTGCGGGCCAAATCCCCAGAGATTAACCAACGGGCCGACGGTGATATCCATCGCGCCGTGCGTCGCGTTACCGATACGCAGCGCGGCCAGAATGATATCCGCCATGCCATGGCTGATGGGCTGTGGTTCCGTTCCCCGGTACTGATTAAAACGCGACAGCACCGAATCGTCACGGTAGGTGGAAATGTCGTTATTGGCCTGCTCCAGCAGGGCATCGATTTCCCGTTGCAACTGTGTTTTGTCTTCGGTGACGTCGCCGCTAATTTTTACGCTATAAAACGTCCCCATGGTCTTGCCTTCAATGGTCAACAAAGGGCGCTGTGTCGTCGGCGTTGGATTATCGCAGGCTGTCAGAAGGGTGAATAAGCCACAGAGTAGCAATCTCTTCGCGGCGAGAGGCATCATGAAAAACTCCTGAAAAACTGAACTGAGAGTAGGCAGACAGGAGAGTAACAAAAAAGGGATGAGGCGTAATTGAATGGAAGACAAATGAAAGGAAAAAAAAGGCCCATCTCAGGGGATGGGCAAAGACTACACACAGCAATTCGTTACTAACTCTGACGAGGAGGAAACCTCATTGACAAACAGTAGGTTAATACTAGCTCCGGTATTTATCCTATGGATTATGGCCTATTTCGTCATTAAGAATCATCCTAATAGTTAATTATCTTTTAAGAGTTGGTCTCTCAGAGTTTTTATATTGTCAATAATATTGATGCATTAGAGAAATGATATCAAAATTTTTAGGACTAATCCCTAGGAATAGAGGGTTAATCATTAGTTACTTTTACCTATTGAAAAAGTAAGGGAATGATAGTGTCGAAAAAAGAGAACCGGAAAATAGAGCCGAAGCAGCGATGCTGGGAAAGGGAATGCGTGGGCGGCGTACCGCCCACGGGAAGATAAAACGGTGATTACCAGTCTTACTCTTTATTCGGTGTGTTAGACGTATTAACGGAGAGGATGTTTTGCGGTTCGGGGATTTCACGCATCCAGGCAAACAGCAGACGGTAGGAAACAGCGAGGACGACCGGACCAATAAATATCCCAATCATGCCAAACGCCAACAACCCGCCAATCACGCCAGAAAGAATCAGCAGCATAGGAAGATCGGCTCCCATTCTGATTAATACCGGACGGATAATGTTATCGATGGTGCCAACGAAACAGCTCCATACCAGCAGGATGGTGCCCCAAGTGGTATCGCCCGTCCAATACAGCCAGATAATCGCAGGAATCAATACCGGAAGTGGCCCCAACTGCGCCAGACAACATAGAAACATCAGAACGGTTAATAGTGTGGTGTAGGGAATCCCAGATAGCCCCAGACCGATTCCGCCTAGCACCGATTGCACGATAGCCGTTACCACCACGCCCAGTGCGACGGCACGAATTGACTGTGCTGCCAGAATCACGGCGGCATCGCCGCGCTCCTGTCCCAGCCGGATAGCGAAATGTCGCACGGCCTTCGCAACGGCTTCGCCCTTGTAATAAAGCAGGGCGCTGAAGATCAGCATCAGGGAGCAGTGCATCAGAAAACGCCCGACATGCGCAGCCTGTGCCACCAGCCAGGTCGCCGTTTTACCAAAATAGGGTTGCACTTTGGCGAACAGACCGCTGCCACCGCTTTGCAACAGCGCCTGCCAGCTGTTAAATAATTTCTCTCCCACTAAAGGAATGGACGTCAGCCACTCCAGCGTCGGTGGCGAAAAGTTTTCCTGTCTGGCTCCCCAGCTCATTAGCGCCGAGCTGTTATCCACCACGCTGCTGACAAGAACGGCAATCGGGACAATAAATAGCAGGATAAGCAGCAACGTCATCACCAGCACTGCCAGAGAACGCCGCCCCCATAATAGCGCCTGAAATTTAATCAGCATCGGCCAGGTGGCAATGACCACCATACATGCCCAGGCGAATCCCAGAATAAAAGGCTGCACCACCCAAAAACAGGCAATAATCATGATGGTAATAAACACCAGACTGAACAGGATTCTGGCCAGGTCAAATCGTGGTGGTTGAGAATATTTGCTCAACGAATGGTTCCTCAATAGCAAAAGAAAAGGCTGAAGGTGAGGTGGTTTGGGTGAACTGATTTAATCACAACGTCATCATGAGATATTTCCGGGTGTTTTGACAGCCTGTTGAACATTTTGTTGGTGAAACGACGGTTCGCCAACACGCTGTATGTTTTTGCCGATCCGGGAGCGCACACGATTGCGAAATGTGATAAAACGTGATGTCCCCGATGACAGAGCGGCTATAGCAGACTCTTCACAGGCATTTCACGACATATTGGCAAACACATCATGTACGGACAGGGTCAAAAAATAATGATCCCACAGATCACGCAATCTCCCGGGCTGGTCCAGCCGGTGCTTAATTTTCTGGAAGCATTGAAGAAAAATGGATTCACAGGCGATACGGCGACTAATTATGCCGATCGTCTGACGATGGCAACGGATAACAGTATCTACCAACTTTTGCCGGATGCGGTGGTTTTCCCCCGCTCAACCGCCGATGTGGCGATCCTCTCACGGCTGGCGGGTGATACGCGTTTTTCCGGGTTGACCTTTACGCCACGCGGTGGCGGGACAGGAACGAACGGGCAGGCGCTGAACCGCGGCATCGTGGTCGATATGTCGCGTTATATGAACCGCATTCTGGAGATCAATCCTGAGAAAGGCTGGGTGCGCGTCGAAGCTGGCGTGATTAAAGATCAGCTTAACCAGTATTTGAAGCCTTACGGCTATTTTTTCGCACCTGAACTGTCGACCAGTAACCGGGCGACGCTGGGTGGCATGATCAATACCGATGCATCAGGGCAAGGTTCGCTGGTGTACGGTAAAACCTCAGACCATGTGCTGGGGCTGCGTGCGATCCTGCTGGGCGGCGAGATGCTGGATACGCAGGCGATGTCGGTCGAACTGGCAGAGAAACTGGCGTTAGAAGATTCCGCCATCGGCCGCATTTACCATACGGTGCTGCACCGCTGCCGCGAACAGCGTGCGTTGATTATCGACAAGTTCCCTAAGCTGAATCGTTTTCTGACAGGTTATGACCTGCGCCATGTGTTCAGCGACGATCTCCGTACCTTTGACCTGACGCGTATTCTGACTGGGGCTGAAGGCACGCTGGCGTTTATCACCGAAGCGAAGCTCGATATCACGCCGCTGCCGAAGAGCCGTCGTTTGGTGAATATCAAATACGACTCCTTCAACTCAGCGTTGCGCAATGCGCCGTTCATGGTGGAAGCGAAAGCCTTATCCGTTGAAACCGTGGATTCCAAAGTCTTAAACCTTGCCCGCGAAGATATCGTTTGGCACTCCGTCAGTGAACTGATTACCGATGTGCCTAATCAGGAAATGCTCGGCCTGAATATCGTGGAGTTCGCGGGGGATGATGAAGCGCTGATTAACGGGCAGGTCGACGCGCTCTGTCAGCGACTGGATACGCTGCTGGCTACCGGAGAAGGCGGGGTGATTGGCTACCAAACTTGTAACGATCTGGCTGGCATCGAACGTATTTACGCGATGCGGAAAAAAGCTGTCGGGCTGCTGGGCAACAGTAAAGGGCAGGCTAAACCGATCCCGTTTGCGGAAGATACCTGTGTGCCGCCACAACATCTGGCTGATTACATTGAAGAGTTCCGCGCGCTGCTGGACAGCCATAACCTGACGTACGGCATGTTCGGCCATGTGGACGCAGGGGTGTTGCACGTCCGTCCCGCACTGGACATGTGCGACCCGCAACAGGAAATGCTGATGAAACAGCTTTCCGACCAGATTGTCGCGCTGACGGCCAAATATGGCGGTCTGCTGTGGGGTGAGCACGGCAAAGGCTTCCGCGCCGAATACAGCCCTGAATTCTTTGGGCCGGAGCTGTATGCCGAACTGCGCCGTATCAAAGCGGCGTTTGACCCCGATAACCGGCTTAATCCTGGGAAAATTTGTGCGCCGCTGGACGTGGATGCGCCGATGATGAAAGTCGATGCGGTCAAGCGCGGCACGTTTGATCGCACGATCCCGCTGACGGTGCGTACGGCGTTTCGTGGTGCGATGGAATGTAACGGCAATGGGTTGTGCTTTAACTTTGATGCCCGTAGCCCAATGTGCCCGTCGATGAAAATCAGCGGCAACCGCATTCATTCACCGAAAGGTCGTGCGACGCTGGTTCGTGAATGGTTACGCCTGCTGGCGGAACAGGGCGTCGATCCGGTCGCGCTGGAGAACGCTTTGCCGCAGCAGAAGCTGAGCCTGCGCGCGTTTATCCAGAAGACCCGCAATACCTGGCAGGCGAAGCAAGGGGATTACGATTTCTCGCACGAAGTCAAAGACGCGATGTCGGGCTGTCTAGCGTGTAAAGCCTGCTCAACGCAGTGCCCTATCAAAATTGACGTGCCCGGTTTCCGCTCTCGCTTCCTGCAACTTTACCACACGCGCTATCTGCGTCCGGTTCGTGACTATTTGGTGGCCGGTGTCGAAAGCTATGCGCCGCTGATGGCGCGCAGCCCGAAGACGTTTAACTTCTTCCTGAAAATGCCGCTGCTGAATAACCTGAGCCGCAGCCAGATTGGTATGGTCGATTTGCCCTTGCTGTCATCGCCGTCGCTGCGTCAGCAGTTTGCCGGACATAGCGGCGTCAACACCACGCTGGAACAGCTGGAACAGTTGCCGGAAGCGGCGCGCCAACAGTATGTGTTAATCGTGCAGGATCCGTTTACCAGTTATTACGATGCGCAAGTGGTGGCTGATTTCGTCCACCTGATCGAAAAACTGAAGCTGAAACCGGTGCTGTTGCCGTTCTCGCCGAACGGAAAAGCGCAGCACATTAAAGGCTTCTTGCAGCGTTTTGCCAAAACGGCCTCGAAGACGGCAGATTTCCTGAACCGCGTAGCCAAACTGGGGATGCCAATGGTGGGCGTCGATCCCGCGCTGGTGCTGTGTTATCGCGACGAATACCGTGAAATTCTGGGTGAGAAACGTGGCGATTTTCAGGTGCAACTGGTGCATGAATGGCTGGTGACGGCTTTGGCAGACAGTACGCCGCAGTCTGCCACTGGCGAATCCTGGTATCTGCTGGGCCACTGTACGGAAACCACGGCGCTGCCGATAAGTACGAAACAGTGGTCAGACATTTTCTCGCGCTTTGGTGCCAAACTGGAGAATGTCAGCGTCGGATGCTGCGGCATGGCGGGAACCTACGGGCATGAAACCAAGAACCTCGCTAACTCGCAGGGAATCTATGCGCTGTCCTGGCAGCAGGTGTTGCAGAAGTTACCGCAGAAACGCTGCCTGACTACCGGCTATTCGTGCCGCAGTCAGGTGAAACGGATGGAAGGGCGCGCATTGCGCCATCCGCTACAGGCCTTGCTGGAGATTATCTGATGCTATGGAAACGACAGGTTACGCTTGAGCAGCTTAATGAACCGAGCCAAACGTGTATGGTGGGTCATGTTGGCATTCGTTATACCTGCCTTACTGAGGATGTTCTGGAAGCGGTGATGCCGGTAGATTCTCGCACGCGCCAGCCATTTGGCTTATTGCACGGCGGCGCGTCCGTCGTGTTGGCGGAATCGCTGGGTTCCGTCGCGGGCTATTTGTGTTCTGAAGGTGAACAGCAGGTTGTGGGGCTGGAAATTAATGCCAACCATCTGCGAGCCGTGCGCGAAGGGGAAGTGCGGGGCGTGTGCCGGGCGCTTCACGTCGGCCGCCGTAGTCAGGTGTGGCAGATTGAGATTTTTGATAATCAGAATCGCTTGTGTTGCATTTCACGTCTGACGACGTCGGTCATTACACCGTAAGCAGAGGCACTGAACCAGACGGCTAACGTGTCTGGTTCAGTTGCTCTTCAGGGGAGAAACGGCACACGCTTAACAAAGTCTGTCTGAAACTCGGTGGCTTTATCCCATGAGCCTTGCATGCTTAGCTGATGGCAAATTGATTTCAGCGTGTTACGGGCAAAGTAGTAGCTTTGCACTCGAAAGAGGTGGCAACGCCCTTCATTATTAATCTCTTTAATCAACCGATTGTGCAGCTTAACCAGCGCATGCAGATAGCTGTCGTCATCGCCATTTCTCAGACAGAGTTCAACCATGTCCATGCAGGCGTTATGATAGCGACGTAAATGGTCAATATTGCTTCTTGGACGGTTCAGGCGAGCTTCCGCCATATAGAAATCAACGGTGGCATCGCGAATCTGAAATTTATATTCGTCAATTTGATGGTGCAGCCAGGCATTCACGGAAAGCATGGTTATCGATCCCGAATATGAAATGATAATCATTATCATATTGATAAAAAAGGCCATGATCAATGGGCAAAATGTGCTTTAACGTCAAAAGTCCGATCGGAAATCACATAAATCTTCATATACCTTCCCTGTTTTACAAATAGGTATCGCCGATAAATGTTATAATAATGATAATGAGATGATAATTTTTACCTTCCCGAAAGGGGCAGGGGTGATGATATTAATTCATTTATTATCAATTGGTTAGTCGATTTTTCGCCGCGTTGTTTGGCGCGTCGGAGACGTGTAAAATAGCGCTATTGGCTCGCTAAAAACCGAAATGTTACGAATAGCCCTGCGAAACAAGAGGTTGAAGCTAGTTTCATTATCACTAACATTAGGGGAAACCAGCCTAAAACTGGTACCACACGCAATGAGGTATTCCATATGCAAGCGGAAAATGTAGGGACGTTTTCACTGGATGAAAATGTCTGGCAAGGACTGACGCTGACCGAGAGCGCCGTGAAGCAGATTAAGAATCTGATGAAGCAGGATGAAGCCGTGCAAGGACTGCGGCTCGGCGTTAAACAATCAGGCTGTGCAGGGTTTGGCTACGTGCTGGATCTGGTACAGGAGTTTGAGACCGACGATCTGGTCTTCGAACGTGATGGCGCAAAACTGTATGTCCCACTGAAAGCGATGCCTTTCATTGACGGCACAGAACTTGATTTCGTCCGTGAAGGGCTGAATCAGATATTCAAGTTTAATAATCCCAGAGCGCAGCATGCTTGTGGATGTGGCGAAAGCTTTGGCATTTAAGTGATGAAAAATTATGGCTCGTAGCACGGTAGATGTACCTGATGATGTCCAGATCTGGATGGGTGATGGACGCTATAAAGAAGGTTTTTTCACGCAGTTGGAAACCGATGAGCTGGCGCATGGCATCAACGAAGATGTCGTACGGGCGATCTCGGCGAAGCGTAATGAACCTGAGTGGATGTTGGAATTCCGTCTCAACGCCTACAAAGCGTGGCTGGAGATGGAAGAGCCGCATTGGTTGAAAGCCCATTACGAAAAACTCGACTATCAGGACTATAGCTATTATTCCGCGCCTTCCTGCGGTAACTGCGATGACAGCTGCGGCTCTGAGCCCGGCGCCAAGCAGCAATCCGGGATTACGGACGTGAATAATTACCTGACCAGCGAGGTAGAGAATGCGTTTAATCAGCTGGGTGTTCCTGTCCGTGAAGGCAAGAAAGTGGCTGTCGATGCGATTTTCGACTCCGTATCTGTTGCGACCACGTATCGGCATGAGCTGGCTGAAAAAGGCATTATCTTCTGCTCATTCAGCGAGGCGATTCAGGAGCATCCCGAACTGGTGCGTCAGTATCTCGGTACGGTCGTACCGGCGAACGACAACTTTTTTGCGGCGCTGAACTCGGCAGTTGCCTCTGACGGCACGTTTGTGTACATCCCGAAAGGCGTGCGCTGCCCGATGGAACTGTCGACGTATTTCCGCATCAACGCGGCGAAAACCGGTCAGTTCGAGCGTACGATCCTGATCGCCGATGACGACAGTTATGTTAGCTACATTGAAGGCTGCTCCGCGCCGGTTCGTGACACCTACCAGCTGCACGCCGCCGTGGTGGAAGTCATCATCAACAAGAATGCCGAAGTGAAATACTCCACGGTGCAGAACTGGTTCTCTGGTAAAGATGACGCAGAAGGCGGGATTCTGAACTTCGTGACCAAGCGCGCGCTGTGTGCTGGTGAGCATTCAAAAATGTCATGGACGCAGTCAGAAACCGGCTCAGCGATCACCTGGAAATACCCGAGCGTTATTCTGCGCGGTGACTACTCCGTCGGCGAATTCTTCTCTGTTGCCTTGACCAATGGTCGTCAGCAGGCCGATACCGGCACCAAGATGATTCACATCGGTAAAAACACCCGTTCGACCATCATCTCCAAAGGGATTTCCGCCGGACGCAGTGAGAACACCTACCGTGGTCTGGTGAAGATCATGCCGAGCGCGACCAACGCCCGTAACTTCACCCAGTGTGACTCTATGCTGATCGGCAGCGAGTGCGGCGCACATACCTTCCCCTACGTGGAAGTGCGCAACAATACCGCGCAGTTGGAGCACGAAGCGACGACCTCGAAAATTGGTGAAGACCAGCTGTTCTACTGTCTACAACGCGGTATCAGCGAAGATGACGCCATCTCGATGATCGTGAACGGATTCTGTAAGGACGTCTTCTCTGAATTGCCGTTGGAATTTGCGGTAGAAGCACAAAAGTTACTGGCGATTAGCCTGGAACACAGCGTCGGTTAATTCGGCGGTTACCGGGATTTTCACAGACGAATAATGAGAATCATCGGTCCCGGAATTCATTAAGCGCTCGCCACATTGGGCGTTGGAAGGAATAAGCATGTTAAGCATCGAAAATTTAAAAGTCAGCGTAGAAGGTAAAGAGATCATCAAAGGGCTTAATCTCACCATTAAGCCGGGTGAAGTCCACGCGATTATGGGCCCGAATGGCTCAGGAAAGAGTACGCTCTCCGCAACGCTGGCTGGACGTGAAGAATATGAAGTGACCGACGGTTCTGTCAGCTTCAAAGGGAAGGATCTGCTGGAATTGTCTCCAGAAGATCGCGCGGGCGAAGGCGTCTTTATGGCGTTTCAGTACCCTGTCGAAATCCCCGGCGTCAGCAACCAGTTCTTCCTGCAAACCTCCGTTAACGCGGTGCGTAAATACCGCGAGCAAGAACCGCTGGATCGCTTTGACTTCGCCGACTTTATCGAAGAAAAGATCAAGTTGTTGAATATGCCGGAAGATTTGTTGACCCGTTCGGTCAACGTGGGCTTCTCCGGCGGTGAGAAGAAGCGTAACGATATTCTGCAGATGGCGGCGCTGGAGCCGGATCTGTGCATTCTGGATGAAACCGACTCCGGGCTGGATATCGATGCACTGAAAATCGTCTCTAACGGCGTGAACTCCCTGCGCGACGGCAAACGCTCGTTCATCATCGTAACGCACTACCAGCGTATTCTTGATTACATCAAACCGGATCACGTCCACGTTCTGTATCAGGGACGTATTGTGAAATCCGGTGATTTCTCGCTGGTGAAACAGTTGGAGGAGCAAGGCTATGGCTGGCTTACCGACGAGCAATAAGGTGACGAGCGACAACGCGACGGGTAAAACCAGCATCGCCCAGAAGCAAGAGCAGGCGCTGCAACAATGGCATGGCCTGTTTGAGCGTGATGCGTCGCGCCGTTCTGAAGAGGCAAACCAACACTGGCAGGACGTAGTGCGCCTTGGTTTACCACACCGTAAGCATGAGCACTGGAAATACACGCCGCTGGATGGCTTGCTGAGCAACGAATTTGTCGCACCGCAGGCACCGTTTCTCGATCGTGCAGCGGTAGATGCCGTGGCATTAGCCGTGGATAGCTGGCGTCTGGTGTTTGTCGATGGTGTATTCAATGCCGAACTTAGCGACAGCGACTGGGGCCCTTATCAGGTTGATGTACAGACGTCGCGTGCGCGTGGCGCGCTGCCTGCGGCCATCCAGTCCGAGGTGTTCCTGCACCTGACCGAAAGTCTGGCTAGCACCAGTACGTTGATTCGTCTGGCTGCCGGACAGCAGGCGGAAAAACCGCTTTACCTGTTGCACATCAGCAGCTGTCAGGCGGCGGCGTTGAACACGGTTCACCATCGTCATCATCTGAACGTTGAACGTGGCGCGAGCGCGGAAATTATCGAGCACTACGTCAGTCTGGATGAACATGCCCACTTTACTGGTGCGCGCCTGACGGTGAATGCGGCAGAAAATAGTCAGGTTAGCCATTATAAGCTGGCGTTTGAAGCGGCGGCGGGCTACCACTTCGCGCATAACGATCTGGTTCTGGCGCGTGACGCTCGGGTTCGTAGCCACAGCTTCTTGCTGGGGGCGGGGCTGACGCGTCATAACACCAGCGCCCAGTTGAACGGCGAAGGCACTAATCTGTCCATGAATAGCCTGATTCTGCCTGTCGGTAGTGAAGTGTGTGATACGCGAACGTATCTGGAGCACAATCAGGGTTATGGCGAAAGTCGCCAGCTGCATAAGGTTATCGTCAACGATCGCGCCAGAGCGGTGTTTAACGGCATGATCAAAGTTGCGCCGCATGCGCTGAAAACTGACGGGCAGATGACCAACAACAACTTGCTGCTGGGCCGACTGGCGGAAGTCGATACCAAGCCGCAGTTGGAAATCTACGCAGATGACGTGAAATGCAGTCACGGCGCCACTATTGGGCGTATGGACGAAGAACAGCTGTTCTATCTGCGTTCCCGCGGTATTACGCGGCAGGATGCGCAACAGATGATCATCTTCGCCTTTGCGGCGGAAGTCACAGAAGCGATTGAAAACGAGTCTCTGCGAGATGTGGTTCTGGAACGTATCGCGCAGCGTTTGCCAAACGCGCTGGCGAATGCCGGCAAGGCGGTATGATGAGTTATCCTATTGAGCGGGTTCGCGCCGATTTTCCGTTGCTGGCAAGTGAGGTTAACGGCCAGCCGTTAGCCTATCTTGATAGCGCCGCGAGTGCGCAAAAACCGCGTGCGGTAATCGATCGTGAAGCCGAATTCTATCGCCATGAATATGCTGCGGTGCATCGTGGCATTCACACGCTGAGCGCACAGGCGACCAGCACGATGGAAGCGGTGCGCGAAAAGGTGGCATCCTTTATCAATGCCGCTTCAGCAGAAGAGATTGTCTTTGTACGCGGGACAACGGAGGCCATCAATCTGGTGGCTAACAGCTATGGCCGCACTTTCATCCAGCCGGGCGACAACCTGATCATCACTGAGATGGAACACCACGCGAATATCGTTCCCTGGCAGATGCTGGCGGAAGCGCGTGGCGTTGAGGTTCGTGTATTACCGCTGGCTGAAGATGGTACGCTGGATGTTGCGCAACTTCCTGGCTTGCTGGACGAACGTACTCGTCTGCTGGCAGTGACGCAGATCTCTAACGTATTGGGCACGCTGAACCCAGTGAAAGCCATGATTGCGCAGGCAAAAGCGGCGGGCGCGGTTGTGTTGATCGATGGCGCGCAGTCTATTATGCATCAGCCTGTCGATGTGCAGGATCTGGACTGTGATTTCTTTGTCTTTTCAGGACATAAAATCTACGGCCCTTCGGGTATTGGCGTGCTATACGGCAAACGTGACCTGCTCCAAGCTATGCCACCGTGGGAAGGCGGCGGGGCGATGATTCGTCAGGTGAGTCTGCGTACGGGCACCACCTATGCTGATTCACCGTGGCGCTTTGAAGCGGGATCGCCCAACACGGGCGGTATCATAGGCTTAGGTGCCGCGTTGGACTACGTAACGGCGCTGGGGCGTGAAGACATTCAACGTTATGAATCCTCGCTGATGCAGTATGCGCTGGAAGCGTTAACGCAGGTGCCCGATCTTACGCTTTACGGTCCTGCTGAGCGCCACGGTGTGATTGCATTTAATCTTGGGCAGCACCACGCCTATGATGTTGGAAGTTTCCTCGATCGGTACGGTATTGCGATTCGCACCGGCCACCATTGCGCGATGCCGCTGATGGAACACTATGGTGTTCCTAGTATGTGCCGCGCCTCGCTGGCCGTTTATACTACACGCGAAGAAATTGACCGGCTGGTTGCCGGATTGCAACGTATCCATCGATTGCTGGGCAGTTAAGCGCCACGCGCGGATCTGTTCGGGGAGGAAAACATGGCGAGTCTGCCAGAACCGCAGAAACTGGCGCGCAACTTTGCGCGCTGTAATGACTGGGAAGAAAAATATCTTTATGTCATCGAGCTAGGGGAGCGTCTTGACCCTCTGCCTGACGAATGGCGTAATCCAGATAACCTGATTTCGGGGTGTCAAAGTCAGGTTTGGATTGTGACACAGCCTGATGAACAGGGCATTATCACCCTGCACGGCGACAGTGATGCCGCCATCGTGAAAGGGCTGATTGCGGTGGTTTTCAGCCTGTATCAGGGGCTGACTGCGCAGGAGATTGTTGAGCTAGATGTGCGGCCATTCTTCGAATCGCTGGCGTTGAATCAACACCTGACGCCATCCCGCTCTCAGGGGCTTGAGGCGATGCTGCGCGCGATTCGTGCGCATGCTGCCGCACTGCTTTAATTTTCTTCCCTGTTTTCTGCTTTCCTGAAGTATAAAAAAGCGCTGTGACGGAAAAAACGTCCAGCGCTTTTTTGTTTTTTAACTTACTGATTTTTACCAGCGACACGTTATTGTTTTTTGGTCGATTTATTAACTCGCTGATATTTCAGAATTCGTCCCGTATATTTATTTTCCATTAAATTTTATGCTGACTCTGCTTTGTAAAGAATTGAATATCAATGCTTTGATTTTTAAATAAAATATTCTTTTGTTACAACAATGCTAATATATACCCACGCTCGGTGGAAAGGGGCAAAAATAGCCGCATTGACACCAGATATCTCCTGAAAAATTCAGGTTGCAGCAGGGCGAACGCACAGGCAACTTGAGGTATGACGGGGGTAAACAGGGTATAGCCAGCCGGATACTGCATTCTGGGTACAGAACCGGATGTTGTTGATAATTAATATATTATACCCAAAATAATTCGAGTTGCGTGAAGGCGGCAACCGCACGAATCCCCAGGAGTTTACACAAGTAAGTGACTGGGGTGAGTAAGGACAAATCGGCTAAGCCGATTTGAACGCCGCTTGCGGCGGCCCTTCAGGGCGAGGCTCAGAAATGAGCCGAGTATTGCCAACGCACAAGCAGCTTGAAGTATGACGGGTATAGCTGTGATGTAGGGAACCTAATATGAAACGCGCGTTAACTTTACTTGGTATGGCCTTCGCGGCATATCTGGCCAGCACCGCCGCTAAAGCGACGGAATACCCGCTACCGCCACCTAATAGCCGCCTTATCGGCGAGAATATCGCTTATACGGTCCCCAATGATGGTCGTCCGCTGGAGGCTATCGCTGCGGATTTCAAGATTGGTCTGTTGGGCATGATGGAAGCGAATCCAGGCGTGGATCCTTACCTGCCGACAGCGGGTTCCACGATCACAATCCCAACGCAAATGCTGCTGCCGGATACCCCGCGTGAAGGTATTGTGGTCAATCTGGCGGAGCTGCGGCTCTACTACTACCCGAAAGGGAAAAATACCGTCATTGTTTACCCGATAGGCATCGGTCAGTTGGGGCGCAATACGCCACTGATGACGACCAGCGTAAGCGAGAAGCGTGAAAACCCGACCTGGACGCCAACGGCGAACATCCGTAAGCATTATCTCGAAGAGCAGGGCATTAAACTGCCTGCTGTCGTTCCGGCTGGCCCAGATAACCCGATGGGGTTACACGCGTTGCGTCTGTCAGCGCACGGCGGGGTTTATCTGCTGCACGGTACGAACGCGGACTTCGGTATCGGCATGCGCGTAAGCTCTGGCTGTATTCGTCTGCGTCCGGATGACATCAAGGCGTTGTTCGACAACGTACCAGTCGGTACGCGGGTGCAGATTGTTAACGATGCGATTAAAACTTCCGTTGAGCCAGACGGCAAACGCTACGTTGAAGTGCATCAGCCTCTGTCGAAGACCGATAAGGACGATCCACAAACCATGCCGATTTCGCTGACGGCGAAGACGCAGAAGTTTGTTAAGGACGCGGAGACGGACAGTAAAGCCGTTGCTGATGCGATTGTACGTCGTTCTGGCATGCCAATCGTGGTTAGCGTAGGGCAAGACATCAATACCTACCAGCCGCCTGTAGAACCGGCTCCAGAAGCGCCTAAAACGCATCAGGTTGCGCCGATCACGGCTATCAGTACCACCGCGCGGTAATCATGAAATAAATCGGCCAGATGCGTTTAGGCGCATCTGTGCTGGCTCAGGGATAGGGCAGAAGGATGAAGAAGCCTGATAAAGCGAAAAAAGGATTGAAAGGAAACGCGGAAAGGGTAAAACGCAGGCAAAAAAAATGGCGCACATTGTGCGCCATTTTCACGACTTAACCAGTTCGATTACTTTTTGTAAGTACGAACTTGGTTGTCCAGACGCTGGTTAGCACGAGCTGCGTCATCTTTAGCAGCTTGTACGTCAGAGCGGATTGCGTTCACGTCGTTGCTCAGTTGGTCAACTTTAGCGTTCAGAGTCTGAACGTCAGAAGACAGCTGATCAATTTTAGCATTGCTTGAACAACCAGCAAGCAGAGTAGAACCCAGGATTACCGCGCCCAGTACCAGTTTAGTACGATTCATTATTAATACCCTCTAGATTGAGTTAATCTCCATGTAGCGTTACAAGTATTACACAAACTTTTTTCTAATGAGAATAAATTTTTGATGAGAACATGCTTAATTTTGATCGTTCGCTCAAAGAAACAGCGAGTTTTACATATTCATTAAAAAAGTAAGGAAAACAGTGCTATTTTTATCGGATAACTCTGAGGCTTTAGACTATTAAATGACGTGTTACACAGACGCATTAATTAGGTTATCGCACTGTATAAAGTCGTTTCAGAATATAAAAAAAGCGCCATTAAGGCGCTTTTTACCGATCTGATGGTTGGGATCAGAGACGGTGTACGGAAGCGGTGTTGGTTGTGCCGCTCGAAACCAGTGCACCAGACACCATAACGACAACATCGCCAGCTTGCGCATAACCTGTGTTCAGTGCGGCTTCTTTACCGATGCGGTAGAAATCATCAGTAGAGGCAATTTCCTTCACCAGCAGCGTATCAATGCCTTTGCTCAGCAGAAGCTGACGTGCAGTGACTTCGTTAGTTGTCAGCGCCAGAATACGGGCATTCGGGAAGTATTTACGGATAGATTTGGCAGACTTGCCGCCGCTGGTCGCAACCACAATCAGTGGCGCATCCAGTTTCTCTGCAGTTTCTACCGCACCACGGCAGACAGCCTCGGTGATACGCAGTATGCCAGGCGTTTTGATGGTATCCAGACGGCTTTTCATCACGGAATCGGTACGCTGACAGATCGTCGCCATGATGGTAACGGATTCCAGTGGGTATTTACCTTTCGCACTTTCGCCAGACAGCATAACGGCATCGGTGCCGTCGATGATGGCGTTTGCCACGTCACCAGCTTCAGCACGGGTAGGGCGTGGGTTTTTGATCATGGAATCCAGCATTTGCGTTGCGGTGATAACCACTTTGCGTGCCAGGTTACATTTTTCAATCATCATCTTCTGCGCGAAGATGACTTCTTCAACTGGGATTTCAACGCCCAGATCGCCACGAGCAACCATGATGCCGTCGGACGCTTCCAGGATTTCGTCGAAATTATTCAGACCTTCCTGGTTTTCGATCTTGGAGATGATCTGGATGTGCTCGCCACCGTGTGCTTTCAGGTGAGCGCGGATCTCTTCAACGTCAGAACGTTTACGGATAAAAGATGCGGCAACGAAATCGACGCCTTGTTCGCAACCGAAAATCAGGTCGCGTTTGTCTTTTTCGGCCAGCGCAGGCAGTTGGATGGAAACGCCAGGCAGGTTAACGCCTTTATTCTCGCCCAGATCGCCATTGTTCAGCACTTTACAAACGACGTCGTTACCGTTGACTGCGGTAACCTGCATACCGATCAAGCCGTCATCAACCAGAACAGTGTTACCGACGCTAAGGTCTTCAGTAAATCCAGCGTAGGTTACTGCAACGCGATCTTTGTTACCCACGATGCTTTGATCGGTGGTGAACGTGAACGTTTGACCTGCGGTCAGCGTTACGTCAGCGCCGTTTTCCAGCTTCATGGTACGAATTTCAGGGCCTTTGGTGTCAAGCAGGATGGCGGCTTGCTTACCGGTTTTTTCCATAACGGCACGCAGGTTCTTGATGCGTTGACCGTGTTCTGCGTAATCCCCGTGAGAGAAATTCAGGCGCATAACATTCATGCCAGCAGACAGCAGGTTGCCAAGCATTTCTTCCGACTCAGTTTTCGGCCCGATGGTACAAACAATTTTTGTCTTTTTCATACGATAGTTTCTACAAGTTGTGATGGATAAAAAAACGAGTGAACCAGTGGCGAGGCGAGACAAGCCGCTGGAAAGAATGTATGAGGAAACAGTATAGGAGGTAAGTATAGATGGTCGTCGTGAATGGGTGATGAAGTGCGCAGCCGCTCGTCGCATGAGAGCGGGATTCGCGTTGGCGATGCCGTTGATAATAATGTTATTGATAGTGGCACGTTGTTTAGCTGAAACCATTCAATTGAAACGACGTTTCGTATTATAGTTATTAAGCGACGAGAAACAAGGTGGTAAAAGGGATGAAATTGAATATTTTGTCGTGTTTACGCAAAAAACTGAGCGATTTGGTGTTTTTACCTAACTTTGTTGCGCAACTGCCTAAGAAACCCACGGTATAAATACGGTATGACGGCGAACGACGGCAAGCGGTTGATTCTTGTAACGGCCGACAATAAATAAGGAAAACACGTGTAATCGGCATGTTTTTCTGTCGATCCGTATCACATTTTTGTGTCATGCTTCTTGAGAAGCTGAATGCAGGTGGTAGTTTACCTGCCATTGCGGATTGTTACTGCGTAAGCAGGCAAAACCAGATGCTCGTTCTTGTTACGGGTGTCTGGTTTTTTTGTTTCCAGGGTTTGAAAAATGAAGATTGCCAAAATACTCAACAATAATGTCGTCACCGTAATCGACGAAAACAATAATGAGTCGGTTGTGATGGGACGCGGGCTGGGCTTCAAAAAGCACTCTGGCGATCTGCTGGACGAAACGCTGATTGAGCGTGTGTTTGTGATGAAATCCGGCGAGCTGACATCGCGCTTGCAGGAACTGCTGTCAGAGATTCCGATGGATGTCATCACGACAGCAGACAAAATCATTCTGCTGGCAAAAGAGCGTTTGCCCGGGAAACTGCAAAACAGCGTCTACATCTCCTTAACGGATCACTGCCATTTTGCGATAGAGCGCCACAAACAAGGGGTGGACATCCGCAATGTGCTGTTATGGGAAATAAAACGGCTGTATCCAAAGGAATTCGCTGTTGGCCTGGAAGCGCTGGATATTATTGAGCAGCGTCTTGCCGTGCGATTACCGGAAGATGAGGCAGGGTTTATTGCGCTGCATTTGGTGAATGCGCAGCTTGACAGCGAAATGCCGGAAGTCTTGCAGATTACCAAAATCATGCAGGAAATACTGAATATTGTAAAATATCAGCTGAGTCTAGATTATAACGAGCAGGCGTTAAGCTATCATCGTTTTGTGACGCATTTGAAATTTTTCGCGCAACGGCTAATAGGAAAAAGTACGGTATTTAGTGATGATGAATCATTACATGATGTCGTGAAGGAAAGATATCAATTGTCTTATCGTTGCGCAGAAAAAATACAGGTTCATATTGTTCAAAAGTATCATTACACGTTAACGAAAGAAGAGTTGATGTTCTTAACTATTCATATTGAGCGTGTGCGGACAGAAGGTCAGGATAAAATAGAGCCCGGTGATGGAGAATAATTTCTGTTAGTTTGCTTTTCGTCACAAAATAACGGTGTGGCAAGATAAATGTCCTTGCATTCGACGAAAGTGAAAGCATAGAGTATGTGAAAAGCAAATTATCAGATGAAGTTGGTTTTATTGTCAGCACGACTACTGTGCCGACAAACAAGCAGGATTGTTACTGTCAGGCTAGTCTAGACGGGCAGGCAAAACCTAAATCGTTTTCTCAATGTTTATTGGGAAAAGCGATTTAGGTTTTTTTTTGTCTCAAACAGAACTGGCGATCTTAAATTATTGATATTTAAGTCTGTTTAGTATTAAGGATAGACGATGGAATACAAAGCATTAGCAAGTGAGATACTCGATGGTGTCGGCGGACGTGGCAACATCATTAGCGTAATACACTGCGCCACCCGATTACGTTTTAAATTAAAAGACAACAAAAAAGCGGATGCCGCTGCGCTGAAAAGTAATTCAGGCGTGATCATGGTGGTTGAAAGCGGCGGACAATTTCAGGTCGTTGTAGGCAATCATGTCAGTGATGTCTATCGCAGTTTACTGGATGTTTCTGGATTAAGCGATCAGGCTGACTCCTCAAGTCATGAAGACGGTGATGAGAAGAAAGGTAATCTTCTTTCTCGCTTCATTGATATTATATCTGGCATATTTACGCCATTAATTGGCGTCATGGTTGCTTCTGGTATTTTAAAAGGATTTTTAGCCCTGAGTTTAGTGTGCGGCTGGATGGTTGAAACCAGCGGAACCTATAAAGTTCTGTTTGCAGCAAGCGATGCATTATTCTTTTTCTTCCCTGTGGTGTTAGGTTATACCGCAGGGAAGAAATTTGGTGGAAATCCATTTGTTACGATGGTGATTGGTGCCACGCTGGTGCACCCATCCATGATTGCTGAATTTGGCGCGATGCAGAATGCGAATTATCAGCAACTTTATTTCCTCGGTATTCCGATCACCTTTATTAATTATGCGTCTTCTGTTATTCCGATTATTTTCTCGGCCTGGCTCTCTTCACGTCTGGAAAAGCCACTGAATGCCATATTGCATATCAACATCCGCAATTTCTTCACGCCGCTACTGTGCCTCTGTATCACAGTCCCCGTTACGTTCCTGCTGATTGGGCCTGCGGCAACTTGGCTTGGGCATATGCTGGCTGGCGGCTACCAGCTGATCTACGGGCTGAACTCCACAATTGCGGGCGCACTGATGGGCGCGTTGTGGCAGGTGTTCGTGATTTTTGGTCTGCACTGGGGCTTAACGCCGCTGATGATCAACAACCTCAGCGTCTTGGGGCACGATACACTGCTGCCGCTGCTGACGCCTGCGGTGTTAGGGCAGGCTGGGGCGGTGCTGGGCGTGTTGCTGCGTACTCGTGATATGAAGCTGAAAGGGATTTCTGGTTCGGCGTTCTCGGCAGCCATCTTTGGTATTACAGAACCTGCGGTATATGGCGTCACATTGCCGCTGAAGCGTCCTTTCATCTTTGGCTGTTTAGGCGGTGCAATTGGAGCCGGTGTTCTGGGTTATTTCCATACCACCATTTATTCCTTCGGCTTCCCGAGCATCTTCACCTTTACGCAGGTTATCCCACCGACAGGCGTCGATAACTCGGTCTGGGCTGCCATTATTGGTACGGCCATCGCATTCACCTTCGCTGCGGTAGCGACCTGGGCATTTGGGATTCCGCCGCAAGAGAATGCGCCAGCAGTAAACGCGGCTACAGCGGTACCGCAAGCCACGCAGAACCAGAACGATGCAACGCGTAAGCAAGAAATAAACAGCCCGATTGAGGGAACGGTGCTGCCACTTGAGCAGGTCGGTGATGAAACGTTCGCCAGTGGATTAATGGGAAAAGGCATCGCGATTAAACCGCAGGCCGGACGCGTAGTTTCACCGGTGAATGGGACGGTTGCCTCGCTGTTCAAGACCAATCATGCCATCGGACTGGAGTCTGAAGACGGTGCCGAGGTGCTCATTCACGTTGGTATCGATACGGTGAAATTAGATGGCCAGTATTTCACTGCACACATTAAGACCGGCGATGTCGTGAAGCAGGGCGATCTTCTGGTGGAGTTTGATTATCAGGCGATTGAGAAAGCCGGCTATGACACGACAACGCCCGTCATTATCACCAATAGCGAAGATTACGTTGATGTTCTGCCTACCGCCGGAAACACCGTGCAGGAACAGGGCGCGTTGTTGACGTTAATCCGCTGACATTGAAATTTATGACCCAATTGGGAGGAGAAAAGATGAGCCATCAGTTTCCGAAAGAATTCTTGTGGGGCGGCGCGATCGCAGCCAATCAGGTTGAAGGTGCGTATTTAACGGACGGTAAAGGGCTATCAACGTCCGATTTACAGCCACAGGGTATTTTTGGCGAGATCGTCACGCGTACGCCGGGCGACAGCGGCATTAAAGACACGGCGATCGATTTTTATCACCGCTATCCCGAAGATATCGCGCTCTTTGCTGAAATGGGCTTCAAATGCCTGAGAATCTCGATTGCCTGGACGCGCATTTTCCCGCAGGGCGATGAAGCCCAGCCGAATGAGGCAGGACTGGCATTTTACGATAGCCTGTTTGATGAAATGGCAAAGTATGGCATTCAGCCGTTGGTGACGCTGTCCCACTATGAAATGCCATACGGTCTGGTGAAAAATTACGGCGGCTGGGGAAGCCGTGAAACGATTACGTTCTTCGAACGCTACGCCCGCACGGTATTCCAGCGCTATAAAGACAAAGTGAAATACTGGCTGACGTTCAACGAAATTAACTGTGCGCTGCATGCACCGTTTACGGGAGTCGGACTACCCACTGAAAGCGATAAACAGGCGGTTTATCAGGCGATTCACCATCAGTTGGTTGCGAGCGCCAAAGCGGTAAAAGTCTGCCATGAACTTATCCCTGATGCCAAAATCGGCAACATGCTGCTGGGCGCGATGATGTATCCGCTGACCTGTAAGCCGGGCGATGTGTTGGAAACTATGCAGCAGAACCGCGACTGGCTGTTCTTCGGTGATGTACAAACCCGAGGATACTACCCGGCGTACATGAAGCGCTTCTTTGCACAGCACGGTATTACGCTGACAGTAACGGAAGACGATCGTCAGTCGCTGAAAGAAACCATCGATTTCATTTCTTTCAGCTATTACATGACGGGCTGTGTGACGACTGATGAAGAAGTGAACCTGAAAGCCCGCGGCAATATTTTGAATATGGTGCCTAACCCGCATCTGGAAAGCTCCGAGTGGGGCTGGCAGATCGACCCAGAAGGGCTGCGCTATTTGCTGAACTATCTGTATGACCGCTACCAAAAGCCGCTGTTCATTGTGGAAAACGGCTTAGGTGCTAAAGACAAACTTGAGAGCGATGGCAGCATTAACGATGACTATCGCATCAAATACCTGAACGATCACCTGTATCAAGTGGGTGAAGCTCTTGAAGATGGCGTTGAGGTTATGGGTTACACCTGCTGGGGCCCGATCGATCTGGTTAGTGCGTCAAAAGCCGAAATGTCGAAACGCTACGGCTTCATTTATGTTGACCGTGATGATGAAGGGAACGGTACGTTAGAACGCCGACGTAAGAAAAGTTTCTACTGGTATAAAGACGTTATTTCCTCTAACGGAGAAACGTTGAAATAAATCAGCGTATCGCTACGTTATTTACGCATTCATTCTCAGAAAAACAAATTCTGGAATGAATGCGAACTCTATTTTTTTACTACCCATGGGAAAGATGGCAGGAGAATAAAATGAAACGGGAGGGTGTTGACTAGCCATTAAATCATATAAACGGTCATTTGGGTTTTACAAACTTTTATAAATAGACGAGTTTTCGGCTAGCGTCGAAGGCATGTTGTTTTCAATTTAAAAATGTACCCTACTCGGATAATAATCATGCGTAAAAAATTCCCTGTAAAGATGATGGTATTACTGATGTCGTCAGTGTTTTTGTCTAATGGTGCTATGGCCGCGAAATTGACCGTAGAGGAAAGACTGGAACTATTGGAGAAAGAACTGGCGGCAAATAAAGCCGAATTGCAGTCAACCAAAAAAGAGCTGCGCGAATATAAGACGATCGCAGAGAATAAAACCCAAGTTGCCGTAAACTCAACGGCGAAAGATAAAACACGGGCTGTTGCATCCGTTGACAGTTCTCCGGCTAACCATACGGTAGCCGCCTCTGCGGCAAGCTCGGTTGATGTTGTCACGGCTGCAAATACACAGCAAAAACCGCTAACGTTGGATGAAATTAGCAAATACGTTAAAGATGACATCGGTTTCTCCTATACCGGTTATTTACGTTCCGGTTGGGCAACCGGGACGAATGGTTCACCGGAGTCCTATGCCATTGGTTCTTTAGGTCGTTTTGGTAATGAACATTCTGGTTGGTTCGATCTTCTTCTCACCCAGCGCGTTTATAACAAAGACGGCAAGACGGCACACGCCGTGGTTAAACTCGACGGAAACGTTGGACAGCAATACAGCGCGGGCTGGTTTGGTGATAATACGGGTAATGAGAACGTCCTTCAGTTTTCCGATTTGTACCTGACAACCAACGGCTTCCTGCCTTTTGCACCAGAAGCGGATTTTTGGGTTGGGAAACATGTCCTCCCTGTGTATGAAATTCAAATGCTGGACTGGAAAAGCGATCGTGTTTATGCCGGTGCTGGGGTTGGTATAGAGAATATGAATGCGGGACCGGGTAAATTAGATCTCGCTTTGACGCGTGAAGACGTTAATGTTTATGCCCGAGAATACGAAAACCCGAATATTGGTAGAAACGCGGATAAAACCAAAATGAATACCAACACGATGGAGGTTCGGTATAAAAACCTACCATTGTGGGAAGACGGTGCGCTAACGTTGATTGGTAAATATGTGATGGCAAATAAGAACGATAGCCAGAAACATAACGAAAGCAATAATGAATACTTCAAAATGAAGGACAGCTATCTGGCGACGGCAATCGTCAAACAGAAGCTGGATGCACGCGGTGGATTTAACGAATTTACGTTGCAGTCAGCGAATAACTCTATCGCCAGTGGGTTTGCCCGTTACAATGACGGTAATCCGTCAATTGGACAGGGTGAAAACTATTATGGCGATCACACGGGCGGTAATGCGTTTCGCGTAATTTCACAAGGTGAAATGTATTTGCATGACAACGTCATCATGGCTAATGCGTTGGTGTACTCCTGGGGTAATGATATTTATAGCTATGAAACGGGTGCGCACAGCGATTTCGAAAGTATCCGTACCGTTATTCGTCCCGCTTATATTTGGGATAACTATAACCAAACTGGCGTGGAGCTAGGCTGGTTTACGCAGAAAAATACCAATCAAGCCGGTGTGAATTTCCGCGAGTCTGGTTATAAAACCACGCTTTATCATGCGCTGAAAGTTGATACCAGCATCCTGAACTCCAGACCGGAAATTCGTTTCTACGGTACTTACTTAAATATTCTGGATAATGAGATTTCGGGCTACAAATTCTCGGATGATAAAAATAAATCTCAGTTTATCGTTGGTGTTCAAGCTGAGGTGTGGTGGTAACAACGTATTACTGCAAATATGGCAGGCTGCAATGCCTGCCATTCTTTAAGATGGAACAACAATATGCTGATAAATTTAAAGAATCGAACAGTGTCGATACTGGCAACAAGTCTGTTTGCCTGCGCCTCCATGCATGTATTCGCGCTACCTGCCGATTTTCCGGTTATGCCCGCGGCAACCGTCCCCGTGAGCCAGTATGTCACGGCGGTGAATGCCGATAGCAGTATCACTTTCCGCCTGTTTGCGCCAACGGCGAAGCAGGTCAGTGTTTTTACCGGTTCGACGCCCGATAGCATCGTGTCCCATGCGATGACGAAAGATGAATCTGGCGTATGGTCGTTCAAAACGTCAGCGCTGGCACCGAACCTGTATGAATATTTTTTCAGCGTGGATGGTTTTCGCACCATTGATACCGGCACGGCGTTGACTAAACCACAGCGTCAGGTGAATACCAGTCTGATTCTGGTGCCGGGGAGCATTCTGGATGTGCGTCAGGTACCACATGGTGAGCTAAGAACGCTGACCTATCACTCGAAAGCATTGAAATCAGAGCGTCAGGTCTATGTCTGGACGCCGCCGGGCTATAGCGAATCGTCAAAACCGCTGCCGGTGTTGTACTTCTATCATGGCTTTGGCGACACGGGCGCATCGGCCGTGGTGCAGGGGCGGATACCGCAGATGATGGATAACCTGCTGGCGGAGAAAAAGATTGAGCCGATGTTGATCGTCATTCCTGATACGGAAACGGACGCTCCCGGCATTATTCCGGAAGACTATCCGCCGCAGGAGCGCCGTAAGGTGTTCTATCCGCGCAATGCGTTAGCGGCGGACAGGGAACTCATCCATGACATTATCCCCGAGATCGGCAAACGCTTTAACGTCCGTCAGGATGCAAACGGCAGAGCGTTGGCCGGTCTGTCTCAGGGCGGCTATCAGGCACTGGTATCCGGCATGAGCCACCTGGATCACTTCGGCTGGCTGGCAACGTTCAGCGGCGTGACCACCGAAACGGTGCCGAACACGGCCGTTGCTGCACAGCTTGAGCGACCGGAGCAGATCAATCAGCAACTGAAGAACTTCACGGTGGTGATTGGTGAAACCGACAACATCACCGGTAAGGATATTGCTGGCCTGAAAACCGTACTGGAGCAGAAAAATATCCGGTTTGACTACCGCCATTATCCGAATCTCGGCCATGAAATGGATGTCTGGCGACCGGCCTACAGCGAGTTTGTTCAGAAGCTTTTTAAATAGCGTCTTCATGCTGCGGGCTGCGTCGTGGCATGCCTGCTTCTCTGATGGCAGCTTGAATCGTCGGGCTGTCATATCAACGATTGCCAAGCACCGTTAAGGATAATCATGTCTATTCACAGGTACTTTTCCCGGTTTGCCATGCTGATCGTGGCATTGCCGTTCCTCAGTGCGTTCACTGCGCAGGCTCAAACTTCACCTTTTGATGTAGCCGATCATAAACAGATCCGCGTCATTATCAGTGCCGATGCGAAAAACGAGGCTGACGATGATTTTGCCGTTGCCCATGCGGTGCTGACGCCAACGATGCAGGTAAAAGGGCTGATTGCCGCCCATTACTCCCGTACTGCGCCGTTGATGAAACGTGATGGCGAAAATAGCATGATGGAAAGCTACCATGAGCTTCAACGCCTGATGAAGGTTATGGGGAAAACGGACATTCCCGTTTATCGCGGTGCGACGCAGGCGCTGAAAGCCGACGGTGGCGCGCCTGCGTTGAGTGAAGGGGCGCAAATGCTGATCAAGGAAGCGTTAAAAGACGATTCGCATCCTTTGTTTGTGTTAGTCATGGGGCCGATTACGGATATTGCCGCCGCGCTACAGGCTGAACCGACGATCGCCAGTAAAATGACGGTGGTGTGGATTGGCGGAATGCCTTATCCGAAAGGCGGCTGGGAATACAATATGTTCAACGATCCGGTCGCGGCGAACAGCGTATTTAAATCTCAGGTGCCGTTGTGGCAGGTGCCGCATAATGTCTATATGTCCGTGCGCGTCTCACTGTCTGAGCTCGCCGTACGCGTTAAGCCGCAGGGGAAAGTTGGGGAGTATCTGTGGCAACAGCTGATCGAGTTTAACCGTGCGATTTCCGAAACCATCAAGGACGTTCCCTGGCCGAAAAGCGAAGTCTGGGTATTGGGTGATAACCCCTCGGTTTCTCTGCTGCTGGATGACCATGAATACCACTACACGTTGGTCAATGCACCGCAGCTAAACGACGACCTGACCTATGCACCTCAAGAGAATGCGCGCCAGATTCGAGTGTATAACGCCGTTGATGCCCGCTTCACGCTGGAAGATTTCTACGCCAAGCTAGCGTTGGCCTATGGCCAAGGGAAATAAAAATCTCGGAAGGACATACTCTGGGGCACTATTTTTCACTTAAGCCCCACTTATTGAGCTTCTGAACTTTTTCTGTCAGGCAAAACGCCGCGTTTTATCAGCAAATACACGGGGATGAACTGCCGAAATGGACACTTCATCTCAGTATTTGCGCCACCTACCTTGATGCTTAAGCGTCCGCTTTTTAAGTGATTAATTTTTAAGCCCTCAGCGTTTAATCCCCTCGCCATATCCTGCTATGTCCACCCGCTGTGACTGAGACAATCCTCATATAACTTTCGATACGATTCATTACTTTTCTTTACCTTTGATCAAAAACAATATTTTGAATGCATCTTTTTGTTATTCATAGTGCGAGTAATGTCACGACAGTTGTTGTGGTTTCTGTCAAATGGATAACTAAAATGACCGCCAGTAGGCGGCTTAATTTGGACACAAACGCATGGTCAGGATAAGCACGTCAATCTCCTATCTGTGGGGCATGGTAGCCAGTCTCTTTCTAATGATGCCAGCCTATTCCGCTGATGCTCCGGTGTCACCACCACCCGCCCCGATAGAAGCAAGAAACTCCGTATTCACCAATCAACACCCCGATCAGTTCAACTCGTGGAAAGCGACCACTGAGCAGTCTGAACGTCATGATGCGTTGGCAGAAGACCCCATGATGGTGGTCCTCTGGGCGGGTTATCCCTTCTCCAGAGACTATAACAAGCCGCGCGGCCATGCCTACGCCATAACGGACGTGCGTGAAACGCTGCGTACCGGTGCACCAAAGACGGCAGAAGATGGCCCTCTGCCGATGGCGTGCTGGAGCTGTAAAAGCCCGGATGTCGCCCGCTTGATCCAGAAGGAAGGCGAGGACGGCTACTTCAAAGGCAAGTGGGCGCGAGGCGGGCCGGAGATTACTAACGATCTCGGCTGTGCGGACTGCCATGATACTGCGTCTCCAGATTTCGCTCAGGGCAAACCGGCGCTGACGCTGTCCCGTCCTTACGCAGAGCGTGCAATGGAAGCCATTGGCAAACCGTTTGATCAAACCAGTCGGTTTGGGCAGCAATCGATGGTCTGTGGACAATGCCACGTTGAGTATTATTTTTCCGGTAAAGACAAAGCGGTGAAATTCCCATGGGATAACGGCACGAAAGTCGAAGACATGGAAAAATACTATGACGCCATTTCCTTCTCCGACTGGACCAATACCCTTTCCCGCGCGCCGATGCTGAAAGCCCAACATCCAGAATATGAAACCTGGAGCATTGGTATTCACGGTAAAAACAACGTGACCTGTATCGACTGCCATATGCCGAAAGTGAAAAACGCGGACGGTAAATTGTATACCGATCACAAGATCGGCAACCCTTTCGACAATTACGGCGAAACCTGCACCAATTGCCACACGCAGGATAAAGCGGCGATGCAGAAGGTGGTTGCTGAACGCAAAACGGCCATTCAGGACTTAAAACTGAAAGCAGAAGAGCAATTGGTTCACGCGCACTTTGAGGCCAAAGCGGCCTGGGATGCCGGTGCGACCGAAGCAGAAATGCAGCCGATTCTGATGGATATTCGCCATGCGCAATGGCGCTGGGATCTGGCGGTTGCCTCTCACGGTATCCACATGCATGCGCCGGATGAAGGCTTACGGATGCTCGGCACCTCGCTGAGTAAATCCGCCGAGGCGAGAACCAAACTGGTGCGTCTGTTGGCACAAAAAGGGGTGACAGGGGAAGTCAAGCTGCCGGATATCTCGACAAAAGAGAAAGCGCAGCAGGCGATTGGGCTCAACATGCAGCAAATCAAAGCCGAAAAACAGGATTTCCTGAATACGGTAGTGCCGCAGTGGGATGAGCAAGCGCGCAAAGCTGGGCGACTGAACTAATAACCCCTCATCGCCCGTGGACGCGGGCGATCATAAAGTGGAGTGGATATGAGCGTATTACGTTCGTTATTGACTGCCGGGGTGCTGGTATCAGGCATGCTTTGGGCATTGCCAGGGCTGACGCAGCCCGCACCTCAGGCGGAAAAAGGAGAGCGCTGGGAAGTCATGCCACAGCGCAATCCCGATGAGGCGTGTCTACAGTGCCATAAACCGGAAGAGGATGGCATGCAGGGCAAACATGCCTCCGCCGTCAACCCGCATAACCAGAAACAGCTGACCTGCACAAACTGCCACGGCAAGCCATCGCCGATGCACCGCGAAGGCGTTAGAGATGTCATGCGCTTTAACTTCCCGATGTATAAGGTGGAAGAACAAAACAGCGTCTGTATGTCATGTCATACGCCGGAACAGTTGCAGAAATCGTTTTGGCCACACGATGTTCATGTCGCGAAAGTGGCCTGCGCTAGCTGCCACCAGTTGCACCCCACGCAGGATAGTATGCAGACGCTGAACGACAAGAGCCGCATCAAACTGTGCGTGGATTGCCATAGCGATCAGCGCAATAACCCAGACTTCAACCCAGCCTCAGTTCATCTGGGTAATAAGAGGCAGCCATGAGTTGCTCTCGCCGTCAATTTCTTGCCCGTATGGGGGGGCTCATTGCCATCACCAGTACGGCGGGGCAGGTCGTCGCACAGACGCTGAATATCAACGGCGTCCGCTATGGCATGATCCACGATGAATCGCTCTGTATCGGCTGTACGGCGTGCATGGATGCTTGCCGGGAAGTCAATCAGGTGCCGGAAGGCGTATCACGCTTAACGATCATTCGCAGCGAACCGATTGGGACCTTCCCAGACGTGAAATACCGCTTTTTCCGTCACTCCTGTCAGCACTGTGATCATGCGCCTTGTGTTGACGTGTGTCCGACCGGGGCGTCGTATCGTGATGCGACAAACGGCATTGTGGATGTGAATCCCGATCTGTGCGTAGGGTGCCAATACTGTATTGCTGCCTGTCCTTATCAGGTGCGCTTTATTCATCCGAAGACGAAAACGGCGGACAAGTGCGATTTTTGCCGCAAGACCAACCTGAAAGCCGGAAAACTGCCCGCCTGTGTGTTGTCTTGTCCGACGAACGCGCTGACGTTCGGCAACCTTGACGATCCTGACAGCGAGATTTCCCGCCTGCTTCGTCAACAGCCGACGTATCGCTACAAAATCGCGCTCGGCACTCGTCCTAAGGTTTATCGCGTACCGTTTAAATACGGGGAGGTTCATCAATGACGCCCGTGTCTTCAAGCGCATTCCATTTTGCTTCGTTAGTCTGGGACTGGCCGATTGCGATTTACCTGTTCCTGGTGGGCATTTCTGCGGGGCTGGTGACGCTGTCGGTCTTACTGCGACGCTACCACCCCGAACAGGCAACCGCCGACAGTACGCTAATGCGCACCACGCTGATTCTTGCACCGTGCACCATCATTCTGGGATTGCTGATTCTGGTTTTCCACCTGACGCGCCCCTGGACGTTCTGGAAGCTCATGTTCCATTACAGCTTTACCTCGGTGATGTCGGTTGGGGTCATGCTGTTTCAGGTCTATATGGCGGCGCTGGCGGTCTGGTTGGTCAACATTTTCAGCGAGCAGGTTATCGTGCTGCAACAGCGCTGGTTGCCGAAGCTGGTCATGCTTCCCAAGGTGCTCGGCTGGCTGGCACCGATGCAGAAATCACTGGATATCGTGATGTTACTGCTGGCGGTGATGTTAGGGGCTTATACCGGGTTTTTACTCTCCGCGCTGAAGACCTATCCGCTGCTGAATAACCCGATCTTACCGGCGCTATTCCTGTTTTCGGGTGTGTCCTCCGGTGCCGCAGTAGCGCTGATCGCCATGGCCTGCCGCTATCGCCGCAATCCGCATAGCGAAGAAGCGCACTTTGTACACCGTGTCGAAACGCCGGTCGTGTGGCTAGAAATCTTCTTGCTGTTTGCGTTCTTTATCGGCCTTGCTTTAGGGGACGATGGGAAGCAGCGTGCGTTGGTGGCCGCCGTGGGTGGTGGGTTCTGGGCCGTGTGGTTCTGGCTGGGCGTGGTAGGGATTGGATTAATCCTTCCCTTGCTGCTCAAGTCATGGGCTAACCGACAGCATTCACCTTATGGCGTGCTGGCGGTCTGCGGCATGAGTCTGGTGGGCGTATTGCTACTGCGCTTTTTTATCCTCTATGCGGGGCAGTTAACCGTTGTCTAATTCCCAGCAAGAGGCCTGTTGATGTTGTTATTGCCAGAATTTGGGTATGTCGCGCTGTCGCTGGCGGTTTGCGTCGGTGTGGCGACGGCGTTGCTGACATTTTCAGGCTACTCCCTGCGCTGGTCGGGTACTTACCGACTGGCGCGGTGCTGGACGTTGGTACTGTTTGGTCTTGTGTTGTTCGCGTTTATTGCGCTGACGCTGAGCGTGGTACAGGATGATTTTTCTGTTAATTACGTCGCCCAGCATAGCCATCGTGATTTACCGCTGGGGCTAAAAATTGCGGCGGTCTGGGGCGGGCATGAAGGATCGCTGCTGCTGTGGCTGTTATGTTTAACCGGCTGGAGTGCCGTGTTCGCCTGTCGCTATCGTAAGGCGGAGAGCGATCTGTTTCCGCTGACGCTGGCGATGCTGGCCGTGATCGCGACTGCGTTGCTGGTGTTCATTGTCTTTTTCTCCGATCCTTTTGTGCGTCTCTTCCCGCCTGCGGTGGCGGGGAGAGATCTCAACCCCATGCTGCAACACATTGGCCTTATTCTTCATCCGCCGTTGCTCTATCTGGGCTATGGCGGGTTAACTGTGAGTGCGGCGCTGGCGTTAGCCGCGCTGATTCACGGTGAGTTTACTGCGCCAGCCGCCTGGATTTGCTGGCGCTGGACGCTGCCCGCCTGGAGCCTGTTGACGCTAGGAATCATCCTCGGATCGTGGTGGGCCTATAACGAACTGGGCTGGGGGGGATGGTGGTTCTGGGATCCGGTAGAGAACGCCTCGCTGCTCCCGTGGCTCACAGCCAGCGCATTACTGCACAGCCTGTCTGTCACCCGCATGCGCGGCATCTTCCGCCATTGGTCGCTGATATTGGCGTTGCTGACGTTCATTTTATGCCTGTTGGGCACGCTGATTGTGCGCTCCGGGATACTGGTGTCGGTTCATGCATTCGCTCTCGAACATGACCGTGCGGTGCCTCTATTTATTCTGTTCGCCTGCTTGAGTATGGCGGCGTTGGCGGTTTATGGCTGGCGGGCTCAGCTTGTCCATTCTGCGGCCCGCTTCTCTGGCTGGTCGCGGGAAATGGCGATACTGCTGGTGCTGCTGTTATTCAGTGCCGTCGCGCTGGTGGTATTACTTGGCACGCTTTACCCAATGATCTATGGGCTGGCGGGTTGGGGAAAAATCTCCGTGGGCGCGCCCTATTTTAACCAGGTGCTCTTGCCCTTCGGTGGCCTGATGCTGTTGCTCATCGGGGTAGCGGCGGGAGGCTACTGGAAACGCAGTGCGCGATGGCCTGTCCGGCGTTTCGAAGTGACGCTGGCTGTCGGTGTCATCACCGCGCTGGTCTTATGGCCGCATGGGTACGCCGTCGCACTGGCTGCAGGTCTGATCGGCTGGGTCATGGCCGCGCAGTGGTTACAGCCGCTGTCGGCGATACGTCAGCAGCTTCCTGCCCTGCTCGCGCATACGGGCGTGGCGCTCTTTGCCCTGGGGATTGTGTTCTCTGCGGGCAGCAAGCAGGAAATCAGTGCCAATGTGGGTCAGGGAGAACAGGTCACGCTGGGCGACTACCATTTCCGATTTTTACAGTTGGAGTTAGTGGCGGCGCAGAATTACACCGCCGAGCAGGCCGTGATTGCGATTTATCGTGGCGACTCACCGATCGCCCGCATCATGCCGGAACGTCGTTATTACAACGCACGTAAACAGCAGATGGTTGAGCCGGGCATTGCCTGGGGGCCAATCAGAGAATGGTATGCCGTGATGGGAGAGAAAACCGGCGAAAACCGCTATGCCATGCGTTTCTATGTGCAAACCGGTGTTCGCTGGGTGTGGGGCGGCGGCCTACTGATGGTCGCGGGCGCGCTGCTGGGGTGGTTCAGGGGGAGAAGGGCCTATGAGTAAATACATTGCGCTCCTTTTCATGCTGCTGGCTTTTTCTGTACAGGCTCAGGTGGTCGATACCTGGGCGTTTTCTAGTCAGGCGCAGCGTCAGGCTGCGATGGCGATTGCTGGCGAATTACGCTGCCCACAATGCCAGAACCAGAGTCTGCTGGAATCGAATTCGCCCGTGGCGGTGAGTATGCGTCATGAGGTCTTTTCTATGGTGGAGCAGGGCAAGGACAGGTCAGAAATTATGGCGTTTATGAATCAACGCTATGGCGACTTTGTTCAGTACAACCCGCCAATGAAAATGCAAACCGGCATCCTTTGGCTCACGCCGCTGCTTTTGCTGTTAGCGATTGTGGTTATCGCGTGGCGGGTGATGCGGCGGCAGAATCGAGGGGCGCGCCCATGAGCCTGTTAAGCGTGAGCCTGTTGGACCTGAACCTATTGAGTATGGTGTTCGTCGCCGTCGCGATTGTCGTTCTGGCGGCCGGGCTACTATGGCCGCTACTGCCCCTGCGTCAGTCGGAGGGGGATGGCAAGCTACAGCGTTTAGCGGAGCGCATCTGGCATTTTCAGTGTGAACAGGCAGGAAAGCATCTGTCCGAGCATGAGGCAAAGATGCTGGGTCGAGAGCTGTCCCACGATCTGCCGTTAGCCTCATCCTCTTCTTCTGCGCAGCGCCCAATGCCCGCCATTGCCGTTGTGGCTGCGGTCATCGTTATCTTATTGGGCAGTGCGACGTTCTACATGCTAAGCCCGCGTGCTGCGCTGGTTCAGACAGAACGCCAGCGACTTGCCGATCCGCTACACGATTTTAGCGACGCGCAACAGCAGGAAAAACAGCTTACTGCCTTGCAGGACAACATTCGTAAAACGCCGGGCAACAGCGTCCTCTGGGCTGAGCTGGGTGAATATTATCTTTACCGTAACGCGTATGACAACGCGTTACGCGCTTATCGGCAGGCGATTGCGCTGAAGGGTGACAGTGCTGAGCTGTATTCGGCACTGGCAACGGTGCTGTATTACCAGGCCGGTCAGGCCGTCACACCGCCGATGCAAGAGATGGTTGATAAAGCGCTGGCGCTGGATGCCAATGAAGTGACGGCGCTGATGCTGCTGGCATCCGATGCGTTCTTGAAGGCCGATTATGCACGCGCGATTACGATTTGGCAGCGCTTACTGGACACGTACAGCCCGCGGGTTAATCGCGTCCAGTTGATTGAGGCGATCAACACGGCAACGCTGCTGAATAATAGCCAGAAATAGTGCGTGATACGTTTTGCTTTAGCTGTTTCTCATTCTGTACGGCTACAGCTTATTACGGGTTTTACTGTCATGCGGCGTAGAAATTATGCAGCGGTGGGCGTGAGCACCGAGTGAGCGGCATGGACGCCGCGAAAGCCAGTGCCGCGTCTGGAACGCGTCACTGGTGGCTCGGGTTGTGCTCATGAACACCGATGGTACCGCGTAGCGGCATAATTTAGCCGGAAGCCAGGGTTCGCAGGGCGACGGCGATTGAGCCGCCCTGCGTCGGGCGCGTGCTAAGCGGGAGCATGAAATGAAGGTCTTGTGGCGCACGAAACGGTTTCGGCGGCTGCATAAAAATATGCCCAATAGATTTCCGGTTTAAGCGTGTCGGCGTGGTTTTCGATACGACTCGATGACAGGAATAACCGGAATCGCCGATTTTATTGATCTCAATAAAAAAGATTAACTCTTTAGGGTTACGGCCCCCAAGAGGGGGAGTAAGGGCACCATGTTATTCTATAGCCACTAAGAAAGTAGGAGTACACCCCGATGTTAGAAGCGCGCGATGTGGTTTGCATACGCGATGAGCATGTGCTGTTCAGCGCGTTGTCGTTTACGGCCAGCGCGGGAGAAATGGTGCAGATTGCCGGTGCCAACGGGGTGGGCAAAACATCGCTGTTGCGCATTTTAAGCGGTCTGGCGACGCCTGAATCGGGGGAAATCTGCTGGCAAGGGCAACGCATCAACCGTATGCGCGAGCAGTTTAATCAGCAGCTTCTGTGGTTAGGCCATCAGCCGGGCATAAAAAGCGTCCTGACGGGTGAAGAGAACCTGCGCTTTTTCTATCCGCAACAGGATCAGGATGCACTCTGGCAAGCGTTGGCCGCCGTCGGGCTGGCTGGCTATGAAGATGTGCCCGTGGCGCGTCTTTCGGCGGGACAACAGCGTCGTGTCGCGCTGGCGCGTTTGTGGCTCACCGACGTCCCGCTGTGGATTCTGGATGAGCCGCTGACCGCGCTTGATGTGGCGGGCGTCGAAATGCTGACACAGCGTATGGAACACCATATTGCGCGTGGCGGCATCATCATTTTAACCACCCATCAGCCGCTGCGTCCGTTCGCTCAGGATATTCGCTGTATCCAGCTTACGCCGAGTGAGGGAACCCCATAATGCGGCGGCTGATTGCTCGAGAACTGCGCGTCGCGTTGCGCAATAACGCGGAAATTCTTAACCCTCTGTGGTTCTTCCTGATCGTCATCATCTTATTTCCTCTGGCTATTGGACCAGAGCCGCAGCTATTGATGCGTGTGGCACCCGGCGTGGTGTGGGTGGCGGCGCTGCTCGCTTCGCTGCTGGGGATGGATCGCCTTTTCCGCGATGACTATCAGGACGGTTCCCTGGAACAGTTGACGCTGTTGCCTTTGCCGCTGCCGTTAGTGGTGTTGGCGAAAGTGGTGGTGCACTGGATGGTCAGCGGGCTGCCGCTGTTACTGCTTTCTCCGCTGGCGGCACTGTTGTTTGGGTTGGACAGCCACGGCTGGTGGGTGATGGCGTTAACGCTGTTGCTCTGCACACCAACGCTCAGTTTTCTGGGTGCTATTGGCGCGGGATTAACGGTCGGGCTGCGCCGCAGCGGCGTGTTGTTAAGCCTGCTGGTTTTGCCGCTCACCATACCGCTGTTGATTTTTGCGACGGCGGCGGTCGAGGCCGCGATGATGCAACTGCCGGTCGGTGGGTATCTGGCCATCCTCGGTGCCTTTCTGGCGGGCAGCGCCACCCTGAGCCCGTTTGCCACGGCGGCGGCGTTGCGGGTGAGCATACAATAATTTTCCGATCTCAGGATCGCCTTCATCGTCCCGTTGGGATGAGTTTTACGCAAAGTGAGCACACGATTATGTTGAAAAAAAACTATCAGCTTACGCAGCCGGATCGCCTTTATGGCCTTTGCGGCAGGCTTATCCCCTGGGTTGCCTTGATCAGCGCCGCGTTGCTGATTGGCGGTTGTCTGCTGGGATTTGGGTTTGCGCCTGCGGATTATCAGCAAGGGCAAGGGTATCGCATCATGTACCTGCACGTGCCAGCGGCCGTGTGGTCGATGGGCGTCTATGCGGTGATGGCGATATGTGCGCTTATCGGGATGATTCGGCAGTCAAAAACGGCGGAGCTTGCCGTAGCGGCGATGGCACCGGTCGGTGCGGTGTTTACCTTTATTGCGCTGACGACAGGCGCCACCTGGGGCAAACCGATGTGGGGGACCTGGTGGGTGTGGGATGCGCGTCTGACGTCGGAACTCGTTCTGCTGTTTCTGTACGTGGGTATCATCGCGCTCTACAACGCCTTTGACGATCGCCGTCTTGCCGGTCGTGCGGCGGCCATTCTGGTGCTGGTTGGCGTGGTGAATTTACCCATCATCCATTTCTCGGTCGAGTGGTGGAATACTCTGCATCAGGGATCGACAAAAATGCAGAAAACGATCGATCCCGCCATGCGTCTCCCGCTGCGAATCATGATGTTAGGATTTATGAGCTTATTCGTGACGTTGTCACTCATGCGTTTGCGTAACTTGATACTGGTGCAGCAGCGCCGCGCGCCTTGGGTGGCTGCGCTGCTTAATAAAGGAGGAATAGCACGATGAACATCGCTTTCACAAGTTGGCAAGATTTCTTTGCGATGGGCGGCTATGCCTTTTACGTGTGGCTGGCAGTGGTGCTAACGCTGTTACCGCTGAGCGCATTGGTCGGTCATACCCTCTTGAGTCGCCGCACATTGCTGAGTGATATCCGCCGCCAGCAGGCGCGCGAGCAGCGTAAGAGTACGGCCCGCCAGTCGGAAACGATGGAGGTGGTGCAATGAGTACACCGCGTAAAACCCGTCTCTATGCCATCGTGGCTGTGGTCTGCGGTGCGGTAGTGACGATAGCGCTAACGCTCTATGCATTGAGCTCAAATATCGATCTCTTTTATACGCCCAGTGAAATTCTTTACGGTAAGAACGAAACGCAGGAAAAACCGGCGATTGGGCAGCGTTTACGCGTCGGTGGCATGGTGATGCCGGGCAGCGTGCGCCGCGACAGCCAAAGTCTGGAAGTCCGCTTCACCGTTTATGATGCGCAGGGTTCAGTGGATGTGACCTATAACGGGATGCTGCCGGACCTGTTCCGCGAGGGGCAAGGGGTGGTGGCACAGGGCATTCTGGATACCGACGATCATATTATGGCGAAAGAAGTGCTTGCCCGACATGATGAAAACTACACGCCACCGGAAATCAAAGCGGCGATGGAAGGGCAGCATGGTCATGCGCCAGCGGCGGCCACAGAGGGTAAACGGTTATGATGCCTGAAGTGGGCAATTATCTGCTCTGTCTGGCGCTAGGCGTTGCGCTGTTGCTCAGCGTGTATCCGCTGTGGGGCGCATCGCGTCAGGATACTCGTCTGATGGCCTTGGCGCGTCCTCTTGCCTGGGCGCTGTTTGCATGCATTTTGGCGTCTTTCCTCGTGTTGGTGCATGCACTGGTGATTAATGATTTCACCGTCCTCTACGTAGCCAATAACTCAAACCGCGCGCTGCCAGTGTGGTATCGCGTGGCAGCCGCGTGGGGCGCACATGAAGGATCGCTGCTGCTCTGGGTGCTGCTGATGAGCGGCTGGACCTTCGCCGTGGCGGTATTCAGCCGGGGGATGTCGCTGGATGCGGTCGCCCGCGTGCTGGCCGTGATGGGGATGATTAATGTCGGCTTCTTGCTGTTCATCATCCTGACGTCGAATCCCTTTACGCGCACGCTACCGGACTATCCGATTGACGGACGCGATCTCAACCCGCTGTTGCAGGATATCGGGTTAATCTTCCACCCTCCGCTACTTTACATGGGCTATGTCGGGTTTTCCGTGGCGTTTGCGTTTGCGGTCGCCTCGCTGCTGGCTGAACGACTGGACAGCGCGTGGGCACGCTGGTCCCGACCGTGGACGCAGGCGGCCTGGTCGTTCCTGACGCTAGGTATCGTGCTCGGTTCGGGCTGGGCGTATTACGAACTCGGCTGGGGCGGCTGGTGGTTCTGGGATCCGGTGGAGAATGCGTCATTGATGCCGTGGCTGGTGGGCACGGCGCTGCTGCATTCGCTGTCAGTCACCGAAAAACGCGGCAGTTTCAAGGCCTGGACGGTGTTGCTGGCCATCGGCGCGTTCTCGCTCTGCCTGCTGGGAACGTTTCTGGTGCGTTCCGGTGTATTGGTGTCGGTGCATGCGTTTGCCTCCGATCCGGCGCGCGGCATGTTTATTCTCGCGTTTCTGGTCATTGTTATCGGCGGTTCTTTGCTGCTGTTTGCCATCAAAGGTAACCGGGTACGGGCGCGGGTAACGAATTCGCTCTGGTCGCGTGAGACTTTCCTGCTCGGCAATAACCTGATCCTGATGGCGGCCACGCTCGTCGTGCTGCTAGGAACGCTGCTGCCGCTGGTGCATAAGCAGTTGGGTTTAGGCAGCATTTCGATCGGTGCGCCGTTCTTTAACACCATGTTTACCCTGCTAATGGCACCGTTTGCCTTACTGCTGGGCGTGGGGCCGCTGGTTCGCTGGCGGCGCGACGAGCCGCAAAAGCTGCGCAAGCTACTGCTGATTGCGTTGGTCGTGACCGCCGCGCTGTCGCTGCTGCTGCCGTGGCTGTTCCAGGATTCCGTTGTTGCCATGACGGTGGTCGGCCTATCGATGGCGCTGTGGGTGTTCTTCTTAACGGTGTACGAGCTGCATACCAGTTCCACCCGTCGTCATGGTCTGCTGCGCGGTTTGACCACGCTCTCACTGAGTCAGTGGGGCATGGTGTGCGGTCATATTGGGCTGGCGGTGACGGTGGTAGGGATCGCCTTCAGCCAGAATTATAGCGTTGAGCGGGATGTGCGGATGCGGGCTGGCGACAGCATCGCGATCCACGATTACCGTTTTACGTTTCAAGGCGTGCGTGATGTCGTGGGGCCGAATTGGCAAAGCGCGAAAGGGACGATTGAGGTGACGCACAACGGCAAACCGGAAGCGATCTTGAAGGCGGAAAAACGCTTCTACAACACCAGTGGCGCGATCATGACGGAAGCCGCCATTGATGCGGGTGTGACGCGCGATCTCTATGCGGCTTTGGGTGAAAAGCTGGATGACGGTAGCTGGGCGGTGCGGCTGTATTACAAACCCTTTATCCGCTGGATTTGGTACGGCGGGGGGCTGATGGCGTTAGGGGGCATCCTGTGCATGTTCGATCCTCGTTATCGCCTGCGTCGCGCGGTTCGGGAGACAGCATCATGAGCCGAAAGATTTTGTTAATTCCGCTCGCCCTGTTTTTACTGCTGGCCGTTGCCTTGCTGTGGCAGTTGGTGCGCAACAGCGATGGCGACGATCCGATGCGGTTGGAGTCAGCCCTGATCGACAAACCGATTCCCGCGTTTCGTCTTGAATCGTTGGATCAGCCGGGAAAGATTTATAACCAATCTGAGCTGAGCGATGGTAAGCCGCTGCTGCTGAACGTCTGGGCGACCTGGTGCCCGACGTGCCGCGCAGAGCACCAGTTCCTCAATACGCTGGCGGCGCAGGGAATTCGCGTCGTAGGCATGAATTATAAAGATGAACGCCCTAAAGCGATTGAATGGCTGAAGACGTTGGGTAATCCCTATGCGATGAGCCTGTTTGATGGCGACGGCATGCTGGGGCTGGATTTGGGCGTGTACGGTGCGCCGGAAACGTTCTTGATCGACGGGAAAGGTATCATTCGCTATCGCCATGCGGGCGATCTCAATATGCAGGTGTGGCAAGAAACGCTGCAACCGCTGTGGGACAAATACAGTAAGGAGGGCGGCGCATGAGAGTGCTGAGTTTCCTTGGTGCATTGCTGCTGTCGTTCAGCGTGCTGGCGTCCTCCGAGGTATTGCGTTTTGACAATGACACGCAGGAGCAACAGTTTCGTGAGTTGACGATGCAGTTGCGCTGCCCGAAATGCCAGAACAACAGCATTGCCGATTCCAATTCGATGATTGCTTCGGATATGCGGCAGAAAGTGTACGAGCTGATGCAGCAGGGGCAAACGAAAGAGCAGGTTGTCGATTATATGGTGGATCGTTACGGCTATTTTGTGACGTATGAACCGCCGATCACGCCTTTTACGGTTCTGCTGTGGCTCCTGCCCGCGCTGTTTCTGGCTGTGGGATCATGGGTGATTATTCGGCGTGCCCGCCGCATCAGAAGCGCCAAAGAACCGATGAGCGAACAGGATAAGAAGCGCTTGCAGACGCTGTTGGAACGTGAGGGGAAATCCGAATGATGCTACTGATCGCAACCATTGTACTATCACTGATTGCGCTTTCCGCGCTGCTTCTTGCGCCGTGGTCGTCACGAGGCGAATACGATCGCGATGCGATCAATCAGGCGCTGTATCGCGATCGTCTGCGTGAGCTTACTGTGGATGTCGCCAATGAGCAGGAACGTGCTCAACTGGTTGAGGAACTCCAGCATACGCTATTGCAGGACATTCCCGGCGGTGCGAAGGCACAACAGCGTCCGCTGAACAGCTGGGTTTTGCTGCCGGGCGTGCTGTTGCTGGTCATTGTCAGCCTCGGTGTGTTTTGGAAGACTTCAGCGGTTAATCGGGTGCAGGAATTGCAGCAGGTTGTGGCGTTAACGCCGGACCTGATGAAGCGAGCGCTGGATCCTGACGCCGAACCACTGACCATTGAAGACGTCGCACGTCTCGGTCTGGGATTGCGTAGCCAGTTGGAAACGCAGCCAGACAATCCACAAGACTGGTGGATGCTGGGGCGTATTGCGGGCTTGCTGAATAACTATGACATGTCCGTGCAGGCGTTTGCTAAAGCGTTCCAACTCGATCCGAAGAATACGGATCTGGCGCTGGACTATGCCGATCTGCTGTCGCGATCTACCGACCCGCGTGATAGCCAACGCGGTGGAGACATGCTGCGTGAACTGATGAATTCTGGTTCGACCAATGTGCGTGTATTGAGCCTGCTGGCTTTCAATGCCTATGAAGCCCAGCGCTATCAGGACGCGATTAACGCCTGGGAAGCCATGTTGCAGCTGTTACCGCAAAACGACACGCGCCGAGCGGTCATTGAACGCAGCGTCGGGCAGGCGAAAGCATCGCTGTCGGTGCAGGCAACCACCGGCAAGTAAGTCCTCTTTTTATCTTCATCATCAATAGCAGAAGGGCGATATATCGCCCTTTTGTTGTTTCTGTTGTTTCTGTTGTTACGGTGAAGGTTTCGTGCGCATTACCCACGGTTTTTTCTGCAACCGTTGCAGCACGCGCCCGACACGGGGCGGCTCAGTTGCCGTCGCCCCGTGACCCCTGGCTTTTCGCGTTAAATCGCGCCGCTTCGCGGTGCCGTCGGTGTTTATGCCCGCTGTTCGGACCGCCTGCGACGCGCTCCCGACGCGGCGCAGGCTTTCGCGGCGTCCATGCCGCTCATCCGGCGGTCATGTACACCTCTGCGCGATTTTTTTACGCGAACCAATCCCATAAAATCAAAAGACTGAACTTCGTTCATTGTTATTTTGGGGCGGATGTTTCCGTCTGTACTGAGAGCGGCTTTAACCGCCCCGCGTCGGGCGCGTGCGACGCGAGTTGCAGAAGATCTCACTACTTATTGCGCACGAAACTCTCACGGTATTCACAAAAATACGATAATCAGACTAGGGAAGGGCGGATGCTTCCGCTTGTGTTGAGGACGGCATACGCCGTCCCGAGTGTGACGAAGAGGGGCGGGTTATAACCCGCTTTTGACGCCGTGCATGTCCGGTAATTTGTGGGCGATGCCTTTGTGGCAATCGATACAGGTTTGACCGAGTTTTATTGCTTCGCTGTGTTTTTCTGCCGCAGCCGTTTTTTGCCCTGAGAAGTCCATATAGTCAACGTTGTGGCAGTTGCGGCATTCCTGAGAATTGTTATTTTTCATGCGCCGCCATTCGCTCTGCGCCATCGTCAGTCGGTGTGCTTCAAACTTTTGTGGCGTATCAATCGTGCCCATTATTTTGCCGTACAGCTCTTTACTGGCCTGAATCTTACGCACCATTTTCGGCACAAACTCATGCGGAACGTGGCAGTCCGGGCAGGTGGCGCGTACGCCGCTGCGGTTGCTGTAGTGCGCGGTTTCCATATATTCCTGATAGACGGTATTGCGCATTTCATGACAGCTGATGCAGAACGCCTCGCTGTTGCTCATTTCCATGCCTTTCTGGGATGTCGCCAGAAAGAAAATACCGCCCGCAAAGCCGATAATGAGCAACGTTCCCAGAGCCAGCCGACTTGGGCGACGCCACCATTGCCACAGCTGGCGCAACAACCGTCCCACTTTTCCTGGTTGTTTCATAGCAAACCTCACTGTCCAAAGCCTTTAGAAGGGGCGAACGTGTTACCGGTAATCGGCGAACTGTCCGCTTGCGGCACGTGGCATTGCAGGCAGAAATGGCGTGCAGGTGCGACATTGCTCAGCACTTTGCCGTCTCTGTCGACAAAATGGGTTGGGCTGACGCGGGGGGCGCTGGTGGAACGATAGCTCTCCACGCCGTGACACTGTAGGCAACGGTTAAAGGTCGGGGTGACCTGATAGCCATCCACGCTATGCGGGATCATCGGTGGCTGGTTGACATAGTTGAGCGCCATACGCTCCTGCTGCTTCGGCATCCGGCTATTTCCCGGCTGTGTCGCGGCGACTTCTGGCGATTGGCTCAAATCGACCTGTGCAGTTGCTATCGTACTGCCCATTATCGCCAGGGCGGTGATCCAGCGAAACCATCCCATTCTCAGGCTTTTCATGACTTTGCTCCCGATTTCCATCTAAGGGTTATTTTAAAAACGTCTTCAGCGCAGACATCAATACAGCGTCCGCATGTTATGCAGTCTCGGTCAGTGACCTGTACCGGACTGTGTTTATCGAGCAAGGGCGCGCGAAGTACCTGTGGCTCTGGACAGACATGAAAGCAGTCCATACAGCGCGTACAGCGTTCACGCTCGGTGGCATCCACAACCAGTGCGCCTTTGCTGCCAAGCGCGCCATACAGCGCGCCCGTTGGACAAAGGTGTCCGCACCAGCCGTGTTCCACGACCAATAAATCAAACAGAAATAGCGCCAGCAGCAGCCAGATACCTGCACCAAACCCGAAAATCAGCCCGCGACCCATCAGTGAAACCGGGTTGACCCATTCCCACAGTAGCCCGCCCGTCAGCGCACTCCCTGCCACGATCATAATCAGCAGCAGATAGCGCAGATTGCGAGGGAGCGTTGCCGAGGCGGTGATGCCGAAACGGCGACGCAGCCAGGCGGCTAAATCGGTGAGCGGATTCACGGGGCAGACCCAGCTACAGAACACGCGCTTGCCCGCCAGTGCATAGCTCAGCGCGATAATCAGCGCACCGACCAGCGCGAGGGCGGCAGGCAGATGACCGCTAGCCAAACTTTGCAGCACCATCAGCGGATCGCTGAGCGGCACGGTGTCGAGCAAGCGGCTGGCACTGTAGTTACCACGCAGGATCCAGAAGCCTAACAGCGGGCCACTGAGGAACATGAGCAGCACCAGAAACTGTGTCAGCCGACGCAATACCAGCCAGCGGTGGCTACGCCACCAGCCTTTTTTCGCCCGGGCTTCTCGTCCGGCGTCTTGCTTACGATTTGCCATCGCGTGCCTCCAGCCAACTGAAACGGTAGTGGTGTCCGAGTTCGCCTTTTGCCAGCGCGCGCGGCAAGACCTTTATCGCTGGCTGTTCCAGCACACAGGCTTTTTCACATTTGCCACAGCCGGTACAGACATCGCTATGCACCGTCGGCAGAAAACGGGCATGTTTTCCGGTTCTGGCATTGCGCTCTGGTTCCAGCGTGATGGCGCTATCGATGAGGGGGCAGACGCGATAGCAGACATCGCAGCGTAACCCCTGATAGTTCAGGCAGTTTTCCTGATCGAGCAGCACCGCTAATCCCATGCGGGCATCATCGATAGCGTCTAACGGCTGTAATGCACCGCTGGGGCAGGCGACCACGCAGGGAATGTCCTCACACATCTCACACGGGATATCGCGTGCAACAAAGTAAGGGCTACCGGCTGCGGAGCCGGAGACCAGCGTTGCCAGCTTCAGTGTGTCGTACGGACAGGCCTGAACACATTGGCCACAGCGTATGCAGGCACCGGAAAACGCCGCCTCAGACAGCGCACCCGGTGGCCGTAGCCGGAGTACGTCTGCCTGAGCGCGTCGCTGCTGGATGCCGAGAACCGTCACCGCTACTGATAAGCCAGCTACGGCGCGGACGGCGTCACGCAGAAAGCGACGGCGAGCGGGTGATGAATGCTCCGGGCGTGCCATGCGCGTTACACCTTAGCCAGCTTGACGGCACACTTCTTAAAGTCCGCTTCTTTCGACAGCGGATCGGTCGCATCCAGCGTCAGGACGTTGGTCATCTGTGCGGCATCGAAGAACGGCATATAGACCAGCCCACGCGGTGGCTTATTGCGACCGCGTGTCTCAACAATCGAGACGACTTCACCACGGCGCGAGATAATGCGGACTTTCTCGCCGCGACGTAGATCGCGCGCTTTGGCATCCTGCGGGTGCATAAACAGCACGGCCTCGGGGAAGGCGCGGTGCAGTTCCGGTACGCGACGCGTCATGCTGCCGGTGTGCCAGTGCTCCAATACGCGGCCGGTGGAAAGCCAAAGATCGTATTCGTCGTCCGGCGCTTCTGCGGCAGGCTCGTACGGGAGCGCAAAAATAACCGCCTTGCCATCCGGTTTGCCGTAGAAACGGTAGGCTTCTCCCGCTTTGACGTAAGGATCGTGCCCTTCGCTGTAACGCCACTGCGTTTCTTTGCCGTCAACGACCGGCCAGCGCAGCCCGCGAACCTTGTGGTAGGTATCGAACGGCGCTAGGTCGTGACCGTGCCCACGGCCAAACGCGGCGTATTCTTCAAACAGGCCTTTTTGCAGGTAAAAACCGAAGTCACGAGATTCATCGTTCAACTGGTTTTCCGCTAATTCGCTGAGCGGGAAGCGCGTGGTGACATCGTTAGCAAACAGCACGTCGTAGAGGGTCTTGCCGCGGTAGGCCGGTTTCTGCGCCAGAAGTTCTTCCGGCCACACTTCCTCGATGGCGAAGCGCTTGGCAAAGCTCACCACCTGCCACAGATCCGATTTTGACTCGCCCGGCGCTTTAACCTGCTGACGCCAGAACTGCGTCCGGCGCTCGGCATTGCCGTAGGCACCTTCTTTTTCCACCCACATTGCGGTAGGCAAAATCAGGTCAGCGGACAAGGCGCTGATCGTCGGGTAGGGATCGGAAACGACGATGAAGTTACGCGGATCGCGCCAGCCCGGCATACGCTCCTGATTGATGTTCGGGCCGGCCTGCATGTTGTTGTTACACATTACCCAATAGGCATTCAGCGTGCCGTCCTTCAGCGCCCGATCCTGTGCGACGGCGTGTAAGCCGATTTTTTCAGGAATCGTGCCTGTCGGTAACTGCCACAGCTTTTCCGCCATCGCGCGGTGTTTCTCGTTAGTCACCACCATGTCTGCTGGCAGGCGGTGGGCGAAGGTGCCGACTTCACGCGCGGTGCCGCAGGCAGAAGGTTGCCCGGTTAACGAGAACGGCCCGCAGCCCGGCTGAGAGATCTTGCCCGTCAGCAGGTGGATGTTATAAACCAAATTGTTCGCCCAGACGCCACGCGTGTGCTGGTTAAAGCCCATCGTCCAGTAGGAGATCACTTTCTTCTTCGGATCGGCATAGAGTTTTGCCAGCGCTTCTAACTGATCGGCGGGAACGCCGCTGAGCGCGACCGTTTTTTCCAGCGTGTAGTCGGCGACAAAGGCTTTGTACTCTTCAAAACTCATCGGCTCAGATGCATCGGAACCCGGATTTTTCGCCGCTTTCTCCAACGGATGTGTCGGACGTAGGCCATAACCGATATCGGTCACGCCTCGGCGCAGGTTGACGTGGCGGGTAAAGAAAGCCTCATTCACCGCATTGTTTTGGATAATGTAGTTGGCGATGTAGTTGAGAATGGCCAGATCGGTTTGCGGCGTAAACACCATGCCGTTATCCGCCAGCTCAAAACTGCGGTGCTGGTAGGTGGACAGCACGGCGACCGTCACATTGCTGTTCGACAGGCGGCGGTCAGTAATGCGCGACCAGAGAATCGGGTGCATCTCCGCCATGTTAGAGCCCCACAGGACAAACGCATCGGTCTGCTCGATATCGTCGTAGCAGCCCATCGGTTCATCCATACCGAAGGTACGCATAAAGCCGACAACCGCCGATGCCATACAGTGGCGCGCGTTGGGGTCAATATTGTTGGAGCGGAAGCCCGCTTTGAACAATTTGGCGGCCGCATAGCCTTCCCAAATGGTTGATTGCCCAGAGCCAAACATGCCTATCGCGTTGGGGCCTTTCTCCTTCAGCGCGGTTTTGAATTTCTCCGCCATGATGTCAAATGCCTGATCCCAGGAAATCGGAGTAAATTCGCCTTCTTTATCGAATTTGCCGTCACGCATGCGCAGCAACGGTTGGGTCAAGCGATCCTGTCCATACATGATTTTTGGCAGGAAATAGCCCTTGATGCAGTTTAATCCACGGTTAACCGGCGCTTCAGGATCGCCCTGACTGGCGACGATGCGGCCGTTTTGCGTCCCCACCAACACACCGCACCCTACGCCACAGAAGCGGCAAGGGGCTTTATCCCAGTGGATAGCATCCGACTGTTCGGTCACGGCACGAACCGCGGTGGGTATGGTGATGCCTGCGACCGCGGCTGCCGCTGCGACCGCGTTCGCCTTCATAAAGTGTCGTCGACTGAGTTTCATAGTATTTCCTCACCCTGAGCTTGTTGATCAAGAGGTTGTTCATCGAAAGCAAAAGATTGTTCATCAAAAGGCTGTTCATCAAGCTGGTGATAAACCAGCGAAACCGCCAGTACGCCTGTAAGCTCGCGTATTGACGCTATTTGTTTTAACAGCGTGTCTTCTGAATCTGACTCCAATACCACGACCATTTTTCCGGTATCGCTATCGCTGGCACCCACTTCTAGATTGGGCTGCGTCGCTAACGCCTCGCCAACGGCTGCCATCTGCGCCGTGTTGACGTGAACTACTACACTGCAAACATGCCAGACTGTGCTCATCGGTTTTCCTGTTGCGTCGGCAGACGCGCTGGCGCGGTGTGATATCCCGCTGTGATTTTTTTCATCGATATGGCGCCGACAGGGCAGCCGGAAATGCAGGCGCCGCAGGTGGTACAGGCGTCGTCGTCGATTGACGGTGCAGCAACGCGCCCAATGGTGGGGCGAAATCGTATCGCGCCTGTTTCACATGCATCCTGACAGCTGCGGCATTCCACCTGATGCAGTGATAAACAGGCATCCTGGATCATCAGGTGGTATTCCCACGGCGAGGTGTGACTCTCCGCGAACAGCGCTTCTGGACACGCGCGAGCACAGTCGTAGCAGAATGTGCATTCACCACGTTGGAAATCGACAGTGGGAAAACCGCCTGAACCACGCTGGATAATCCCCGCGCCGCAGGCATCAACGCAGACGTTGCAGCGAGTGCACTGGCTCAGGAAATGACTTTCCACACCGCTCCACGGCGGACGCAACGCGTTGTCTGCCCGCTGTAGGCCACCAGTCAGTAAGGAACGTCGGGAGAGGTTAGTCATGGCAGTTTGTCGCTCTGGCACTCAATGAAATATCCAATAGAAAACACGCTGTTTTTGTAGGGGTTACACTATTCCTCTTAGGCTGTATGCGATAATCACTCTTTAGAGGTAAATGGTGGTGCCGGATCAAGCTTATGTGGGATTCGCGCCTTATCGGCTTGCGGGAGTAAGTGGGGATCGTGATAGTACGCTGAAATGCTGATCTACTTATTTAGAGTAGGTATGACGCCAAAGAGGATTATTCGTTGTGATGGTCAAACGTCCTGTTTCTACCAGTCTGGCGCGCGCGTTTTTTTATATCGCGTTGCTTTCATTTCTGACGACGGGTATTGCGCTGTTGACGTTAGCCAGCGGTTTACGCGATGCGGAAGCGATCAACGTTGCTGGATCGATGCGTATGCAAAGCTATCGCATGGGGTATGACCTACAGGGCGATCGTGCCGCGTTAGAACCGCATCGCCGCCTCTATGCGCAAACGCTGGATTCCCCGGTTTTTCACCTGTTGGATCGCTGGTATGTACCGCGCGATGTGCGCGATCGTTATGCGGCGCTGTTACAGAGTTGGAAAACGATGGATGAGCGCCTGAATGCGGGGGATCGGGTGTGGTATCAGGACAATATTGTTCGCTATGTCACGCAGATCGATCTCTTTGTGCTGGCGTTGCAGCACTATTCCGAACGCAAGATGATGATAGTCGTTGTGACATCAATAATTGGCTCGATCACTATCTATATACTGATCTTCTTTACGCTGCGCCGCATTCGTCGTCAGGTGGTCGTGCCGTTAAATAAGCTGATGGCGGCCTGTTCGTCCATCGAGAAAGGGCGTTTTACCCATTCGCGGCTGGACGTCAATCTGCCTAACGAATTGGGATTACTGGCGCAAACCTTCAGTAGCATGACTGACGAACTGCAAAAACTCTATCGCTCTCTGGAAGATAAGGTTAGGCAGAAAACGCTGCGCTTGCAGGAAGTGAACCGCATGCTGAAGGTGCTGTACAACTGCTCTCAGGCGATGAACGTCAGCACGATCGACAGGCATTGCTTTCAGCAGATTCTGCAAATTGTTCACCGCTATGAAACGGTCGTTTGTCTGGAAATGCGGGTAGGGGAGAACTGGCGGTTGTGTGAAGGCCAGCCGGATGAGCAGATCGCGTGGCGGGCATTGCCGATCCGTTTGCAAGAGGTCGAGTTTGGACAGCTGCGGTGGCAGGCATCAGCGCAGCAGCCGTCGGCGCAGTTGATGGAAAGTGTCGCTAATATGCTGGGTCGCGGGCTCTATTTCAATCAGGCGCAGAAGCACTACCAGCAGCTGTTACTGATGGAAGAGCGCGCCACCATCGCGCGTGAATTGCATGACTCACTGGCTCAGGTGCTGTCTTATCTGAATATCCAGATGGCGTTATTAAAACGTGCAGTATCGGAAGAAAATGCGCAGGCTCGGCAGATCATCACAGATTTTGAACAGGCGTTAAGCGATGCTTATCGCCAACTGAGGGAACTGCTGGGAACCTTCCGGCTGACGCTGCAACAGGCCGATTTGCCAGCGGCGATGCAGGAGATGATTGAGCCGCTAAGAGCGCAGACGCCAGCGACGATTGAGATCGATTGCCGTATTCCTACGCAGGCGCTGGATGCATCACAGCAGGTTCACTTGCTGCAAATCATCCGTGAAGCGGTGCTGAATGCCATTAAACACGCGCAGGCGACGACGATTACCGTCAACTGTCGTACGCAGCCAGATGGGCGTTACTGTGTTGATATTCGTGATGACGGCTGCGGCATTATCAATCAGGAGGAACCCGCAGGACATTATGGTTTAAATATTATGCAGGAGCGCGCCGAACGGTTAGGAGGAAAGTTATCTATTGGCCTCCACCCTGAAGGGGGGACGCAGGTTAGCGTCTGTTTTTCGACGCCGACGACCGCGCGTGAACGCGACAACACGAACAATCTCTACCCTGAATAATTCGAGCGGCATACACGTAACTTGAAAGATGACAGGGATAAATCATAAATAAAAAATAATAAGATCCATATTACATTGGGGCTGGGCATGTCAGAAAAACCATCTTATCGCGTGCTGATCGTTGACGATCATCCGCTTATGCGCCGGGGAATCCGTCAGTTACTGGCAACTGACGCCATCTTTGACGTGATTGGGGAAGCCAGCAACGGCATGGAGGCGTTAAGCCTCGCGAATCGGGATTCTCCTGATATCATCTTGCTCGATCTCAACATGAAAGGATTAAGCGGGTTGGATACGCTTCACGCGCTGCGGCGTGATGGGATCTGCGCTCGCGTTATTGTGCTGACGGTTTCTGATGCACCCAGCGATATTTATACGCTGATGGATGCGGGGGCCGATGGCTATCTGCTTAAAGACAGCGCCCCAGAACACTTATTGGAGGCCATTCGCAACGGTGATGCCTTCAGCGAGCAGGTGCGCGACGTGTTGCGCCACCGAATTGCTATACAGGACACGCCGTCGCCTTTTACCGTATTGACGGAGCGCGAATTGGATGTACTTCAGGAAGTGGCTTCAGGGTTGTCCAACAAACAAATTGCTGGCGTGCTGTATATCTCAGAAGAGACGGTAAAGGTGCATATCCGCAACATGCTGCGCAAGCTAAATGTGCGCTCCCGAGTTGCCGCCACGGTGCTGTATCTGGAGACTCGCGGCCAGTAAGGCCGCTGCTCGTTAACGGCGGATTGTCGCCCGCCGAAAAAAACGATTTACGTGTCTTAAACGATGTAACCTCTACCCCAAAGGGGCTGGAGGTCTCAGGCTCAGAACTGGCTTAGCATTTCGTCAAACGTCTCCCTGGCGAAATCATTGCGCCATGCCTTGTCTTTATCTTGAGGCACTTTGCTCAGTGAAAAGGTTCCCTGATAGGTAAAACTGACGGGCGCTGAGTAAGCATCCTGTAGTTTTTTCAGTTCACTGCTGCACTGTGAGGCGCTGCAATTGCTTTTTGCCAGCCGCTGCACACCTTCCGCCCAGGTTTCATTCGTTTTCACCAGAACGCACTCAAATGTTACCTGAGTGGTTAGTATGCCGTTACTGTCCTTTTCTGGCTCGCCAGCTGACAGGGATTTGCATTCGGATTTTTGTCTGGCCTGCTGCACGGTCGTCATCAAGCTTTCCAGAGGCGATCTGAGTCCTTCTCTAAGCGGTTCTGGAAACAAGGCCTGCGCCATTTCGGCTATTTCACCAGGAAAGGCTTTATCGGCTTCTTTCAGTTCAGCCGCGTTTGCATAGTCGGCACTTCGGCCTGAACGCAGACGGTCGGGGCGAAGGTAATCATTTAGCTGACGAATAGCCTGATCGTCATGGTTGACCAGAGTCTTAATATAAAGATCGGATACGGCCGTTGGCGAGATGGTCTCTGCGGCATGAGACGAAAATGCGGCGGAAAGCGCAAGTAAAGGCATTGTAACTTTAATGAATGGTTTCATTTACATTCCTGATGTGATTATTTTTATCTTTGTTGCGAGGCAGAATCCGTCTGCTAACAGTTTTTAACTGACTAAAATCAGCGAGTTAATTTATCATTTAGGCGGATCGTCCGCCAGAATAAAAACGGATGAAGGCGCGTGAAGGGAAGACAGCGTGCGTTGTAAGTTATCTGGAGGTTATTGGGATGTTACATGCGGGCGTGTTGAAATTTCTCACTTTTTAGCGCGATACAGTGGGACATTCGTTATCATTTAGTCAGGTAGAAGCCTGATAATTTCTGGATGATTTGCGGCGGCGAACTCGCCATAATCATGGTCACAGGGAGCAATCTGACACCCAAGGGCGAGTGATTTTCAGATCAGACAGGGGCGGTGAGTATGCAATCCCAGCAGCGTGAATGGATGAAATTTGTTGCCGTTCCTTCACTTGGAATACAGGGACTGCACGCCTACTTCAATAAACATCAGTACGAACGCCATTCCCACGACTATTTTGTGTTGGGGACGATCGATGCTGGTGCGCCAAAAGTTGCGCTGGAAAAGGGCGGGTTCATTGCTCCTCCGGGCAGTGCAATGATCATTAATCCCGGAGAAATGCATGACGGGAAGCCCTGTGATGATCAGGGTTACATCTACAGTATGGTGTATATCGATCCCTGGATGATTAACGATCTCGCTCAGGCGCATGACGTTTCCGTCTCTTCCCCCACACGCTTTACACGCCCGTTAATTATGGATGCAGATATTGTCTTCTTATTGAAGAAACTCCATCGCGTGCTTTTTAGTGAGCAGGATCCGCTGGCGCGAGAAATCAGCATGATTGACGCGCTGAATCCATTATTTCAGCGTTACTCAACGACCCCTGTCAAACCTCAACCTGTGCGTAATGAACCCCGTATCGAACGTGTACGCGAACTGATCCACGCCTGCTTTTCTGAGCCGTTGACCACGTCTGTGTTGGCGGAAGCGGCTGCGCTTAGCCGGGTTCGACTGAATCAATTGTTTAGCGCGGCTTATGGCCTTCCTCTCCACGCCTATCTTAATGGCGTACGTTTGGATGCCGCGAAACAGCTCCTGCGATCCGGCCATTGCGCTGCCGATGTCGCGGCCTCCGTTGGCCTGTCCGATCAGAGCCATCTCATTCGGCGCTTCAAGGGCACATTTGGCATCACGCCAGCGCAGTACACTGCGGCGTATTTATCAGATGTCCAATACACGTCCTGACGTATTTATCACACTCCTCTTCCAGAAATACCATCGTCTGGAGAGGATATGCCCCAGCCAACGAAGACATTCATAACTGAAGAGCCATCCGCCCGCGTTTCACCGTGGGTCATGGTTGCCGTAGGGGCGGGCAGCGTGCTGTCGTCGCTTGACCTGTTTGTTGTCAATCTGGCTTTCCCGGCAATACGGGACAGCTTTCCCGGCGCGACCAATCAGGTTATGTCGTGGGTGCTGACTGCCTATTCCATCGCGTTTGCGGCTTTTCTGGTACCCAGTGGCCGATTAGCTGACCTCTACGGGCGCAAACGGGTCTTTATCGCAGGGCTGTTGATTTTCGCGGTGGCCAGCGCTGCCTGCGCTTTTTCGCCTAATATTGTCTCTTTGATTTTCGCGCGAGGATTAAAAGGAGTGGGTGCCGCCTTGCTGATCCCGACTAGCCTTGGCTTACTCCTTGCCGCCTATCCCAAAACGCGACACAAACAGATGGTCGGCATTTGGGCTGCAACGGGTTCGGTTGCTGCCGCGCTGGGACCTACGTTGGGTGGAGGGCTTGTCGAGATCGACTGGCGTCTGATTTTTCTGGTTAACCTGCCCGTGGTTATGGTGGCGCTGTGGCTTAGCCGGTATTTGATTGAAAGCCCGACCACGGGTGGGGTATTTCCCGATATCGTGGGTTCTGTATTTTTTATCGCAGGAATTGGTTGCCTTGTCGCGGGCATTTCGTACGCGCCGGAATGGGGTGTGAAACATATCAGCCTCTGGCTGGCGTTCGGTGCGGCGATAGTATTTTTGGCGCTGTTTGTGTGGCGCTGCCTAACGGTGTTGTCACCCGCGCTGGATCTGCGCGTTTTTCAGGCTCCCGCCTTCACGTTCGCGACGTTCGGGATGGCCTGTTTTTACATGGGCTTTGCGATCATGCTGCTGGGAGGCACGCTTTACCTGACACAAGTGTGGCAATGGGAACCGATGATGGCCGGTGCGGGCATTGGTATCAGCCCAGGCACTGCCGTACTGGCATCCCTGTTGGCGGGCAAAACGAATATTCCGCCCAAGCGGCTGACCGTGCTGGCTGGTTTCCTTTTCCTGATCGCCGGGATTTGGTGGTATGCCATGTTAGGCTCAGAACCAGACTATCTGGTGGCCTACCTGCCGGGATTACTCCTGACTGGCGCAGGTGCCGGTATTGGGCAAACGGGGTTTCTGGCGGGCGGTACTGCTGCGCTGCCTGAGAAACAGTATGCGACAGGCACTGGCATGATTAATACGGCTCGCCAAATCGGCGCAGCGGTCGGGGTTTCCGTCTTTGTTGCGGTAGCGGGAACGTCGCTCTATGCCGATCAATACAGTCTGGCGTGGCTGCTGATGGCCGGTTTTGGTGCCACCGTGTCAATTTCTGCTTTGCTTCTGCGTGATTAAATCTCCCTGAGTCCGTAAGCATTAATTGGGTAGGGATCGAGTAAAGATCAAGGGGAACAGGGTATGAGGCATCGTCATGTTAGCCTTATTGTCGTGTTCCCCTGAATGCGTACTGAGTGAAACGTCTTCCTCTATTCAGCACCAGCGAGCTATCGAATACTGATGGTGACTTTGCCTTTCGATCTTCCCTGCTCGGCATAAGCCAGTGCCTCTGCGGTCGATGCCAGTGGGAAAGTACGATCGATGACGGGTTTGATTGCACCGGATTCAATCAGCGCAGTGATTTCCCGTAGCTGGTTGCCGTTTGCGCGCATAAAAACGAAGTCATAGCGCACGCCGTGTTTGTCGGATTTTTTGCGGATACGTCGGCTCAACAGGCGCATTACCTGCTTCAGGAACCAGGATAACCCTTGCTGCTCGGCGAAGGCGGGAGTCGGTGGTCCAGAGATAGAAATAAGCCGACCGCCGGGCTTGAGTACCTGAAGTGATTTTTCGAGTATGTCGTTGCCCAGACTGTTGAGGACGACATCGTAATCCTTCAGCACGTTTTCGAACGCCTGTGTTTTGTAGTCGATCACAACGTCGGCACCCAGATTTCTCACCCATTCGACATTGCTGGTGCTGGTGGTGGTCGCGACAAACGCACCAAGGTGCTTAGCAAGCTGGATGGCGATAGTGCCTACACCGCCCGAACCTGCATGAATCAGCACCTTTTGACCTTGCTTCAACTGTGCGGTCTCGACCAGCACCTGCCAGGCTGTCAGAGCAACCAGCGGGATGGAAGCCGCTTGTTCCATATCGAGATTAGTCGGCTTGAGTGCCAGCGCGTCCTCTTTCACTGCAATCAGCTCGGCAAAGCTGCCGATACGATCCTCCGGGGGCGCGCATAAACGTTGTCGCCTGCCTTGAACTGACGGACATTACGACCGACGCGCACGACCACACCGGCCAGATCATTGCCCAGCACCAGTGGGAGGCGATACGGTAGGATAAGTTTGAATTCGCCTTTACGGATCTTGGCGTCCAGCAGGTTGATGCTGGCGGCGTGCACTTGCACCAATACGTCATTGTGCCCGACCTCGGGATCGGGCAGTTGACCAACCTGGCCCGTGTCCTTGTAGCGATTGATGAAAAATGCCTTCATGATGATGTAGTCCTTTGCCTGTTGAGGGAGGAATAACGCTTGAAGTAGGGATAACGCCGACGGTGCATCCCTCTATGTTGCAGCCCGCCTAGCGGCGCGACGGGCCTTTCCGTTCCGCACGAATGGCAAGCACAAAGGCCAGCGGCAGAACGATTTCGACCACAATTGCCGACATGATGCCCGCATTAACCCGTCCTGCGGCCCACTCCACAGCACCCAGCAACGCCAGCAGCAGGCAGGCCGTGATGAAGCCCGCGACTGCGGCCGTTCGCCCGGCGGAAGGTGGCGCATTTCTCAGGGCAAAAAGCATGACCCCGATACCGGCATATAGCGGTGCAGCACGGCGGCCGATCAGACCTTCGACACCGCCACCGAAGGCGACGCCCCAGTTGGCGAGTAGCGTTGCGGGAGTGAATAACCAGATCGCAGCCAGCGCAAAGAACAGCAGCGCCGATAGGATGGACAGATAGCGGAAGCTGCGAGAGGCGGTGTGAATACTCATGCGTTCACGTCCACAACGGTGCGCCCACGCACCTTGCCTTCCAGTACGCGTTCGGCGATGACGGGCACATCGGCCAGACCGATCACCTGCGTGGTATGCGCCAGTTTGTCCAGATTCAAATTGCGGGCAAGATGCGCCCACGCCTGCAAACGCGCGGACTGGGGCGCGTTGACCGAATCAATACCTGCAAGGGTGACGTTACGCAGAATGAAGGGGAATACGGACGCAGGCAAATCTGTACCCTGAGCCAGACCGAAGGCAGTGACTACCCCACGATACTGGGTTTGTGCTAAAGCATTGGCCAGAGTATGGCTGCCGACTGAATCGATGACGCCAGCCCAGCGTTCTTTGCCGATTGGTGTATCAGGCTCAGATAGCGTGCTGCGATCAATGATTTCGGCGGCGCCAAGGCTGTGCAGGTAATCCGCTTCCTCAGGACGCCCGGTGGAAGCGACCACGCGGTAGCCCAGATCGGAGAGCAGCGCGATGGCTATCGAGCCTGCGCCGCCATTGGCACCCGTCACCAGAATGTCGCCGCGATCGGGCGTCAGACCGCCGTGTTCCAGTGCCAGCACGGATAGCGCTGCGGTATAACCAGCAGTACCGATGGCCATGGCATCTTTGGTCGAAAATACGTCAGGGATCTTGATCAACCAGTCGCCGGGCACTTGTGCTTTCTGTGCAAAGCCGCCGTGGTGGGTTTGGCTCAATCCCCAACCATTGACCAGCACACGGTCGCCAACGGTAATGCCCGGATAGCTTGAGCGCTCGACAATACCGGCGAAATCGATGCCAGGAATGAGCGGGTAATGACGGATGATGGTGCTGCGGCCAGTGACGGCCAAGGCATCCTTGTAATTTACTGTAGAATACTCAACGGAGACGATAACATCGCCAGGCATGAGATCTTCATCTTTGAAGTTGACGAGATGGGTTGAGGCTATATCGCCAGTTTTGGTAGCAAGCAGTGCTTTGAACGTCATTTTTTTCTCCAATTCACATTCGTTGGGTTATGTCGTGCATCTACCCAGCAAGGGAAATATAGCCTGTCTGGGCTCAAACCAGCCGGCATGACTGGCATGCATTGATTTACGAAGACTTCTTCACATCAAGTTGCAGCTCCTTGCGGATCCCTGACCCCAGTACACTGGCTGGTGCGAATCGGCGAAGAAATTGCAATTTTTTTGCAGCTTTGGATCGATATAACCCGACAAGTGGTTAATGTTTGCCATCGTGATGTATGCGTCTTGAAAGTGCTAATCGTGACGGCGTCGGGATTGTGTAAATTGGCAGGTGGCAGCGTGCCGCACTTCGGGCGCTTGACGTGGCATTTCTGAACCGAGTGCTGCTATGGGACAATCGTTCTCGATGTTTTCAAGATGCTCTTTCGACAAAACTAAGCAGCCAGCCATGATTTATCATCTCTTATAGAAAATAATCTGGTTTTTATAATGATGGTCATCATCTATTTCGTCAAGATTTTTGATTATGAATGACATTAATATGTGTTGGCATGTAACTATTGTTATAAGACAAAAAAGGTGTTTGAAATGAGGGGCCAAGGCACAGGCCAATCGTATGCACATCGGCCAAAAAAGCCTCCACCCGGTATCGTGAGCGTGGAAGTGGCTGCGTGTGTGTGGATGTGCCCAGCAGTCTGATGAGGTCAAGACCCTGTTTGCCGATGGTCTTAAGCTCTTACTGGCTGGACGGGGCAGGGCGATACGTGTCCGATTGCCGGGAAATGTGTGCAGCCACGCTTGGCATACTCGCCCATGTATCGGTCGCAGCATTGTCATTCCTGATTAGGATTCAGAGCTGAGTTCGAGCTTAAAATAGGGGTAAGTACACTAAATTCGAATGGGTTTTGATGAATTTAACAGGATACGAGTAAGAGAGAAATTTCAATTCACATTCATTAACCTACGGGCGCAGGTTAAAATTGCAGAACATGAATTGGTACGACCGAGTGGACTCGAACCACCGACCCCCACCATGTCAAGGTGGTGCTCTAACCAACTGAGCTACGGTCGTACAGGAGATAACATCTTAATCAGTAACGTTTTGATTAGAATGCTTTTCTTCATTCCAGCGTTTGGAATGGGCGCTATTATGGACGGCTCTGACGTTGGTGGCAAGTGCTTTGTTTATCATCCTCTTTCAAGTGTTGAATGTTTAGCCGAATTCGTGTCTTGAGGTTAATTATTCAGCCAGGACGCCGCTGGATCGTCATAGCTGATGTCTGTAATCCTCAGTTTCTGCCTGCTGCTGGCTGGATATTAGCTCGCAGGGCGGGTTTCCTGAGCAAGGTGCGTGCTTTCTTGCGTATTGTCTGGCTGAGGTGAATATTCCCCACACCATTTTGCTACCACGATAGTGGCCACGCTGTTTCCGATTGTGTTGTATAACGCGATCGCCATAGACATAAAGCGATAGACCCCGAAAATTAACGCCAGTCCTTCTATCGGCAGGTTACCCACCGTTGCCACCGTTGCGGCGAATACCACGAAGCTGCCGCCAGAGACGGCCGCGGCTCCTTTTGAGGTCACCAGCATGATGAGCAGGATGCCCATTTGCTGTTGCCAACTCAGGTCGACGCCATAGGCATTGGCGATAAACAGCGTACACATCGACATGTAAATACTCGTTCCGTCGAGATTAAATGCATAGCCTGTTGGGAGAATCAGCCCTACGCTCTGCCGTGAACAACCGAAACGCTCTAATTTCTGCAACAGCCGAGGTAGCGCGCTTTCGGACGAGGCCGTGCCCAGCACAATCACGATTTCATCGCGGATGTATTTAAGAAAGCGGGTGAGGCTGAAGCCTGCAAATCGACAGATGCTACCCAGGATAACGATGATGAAAAATGCGACAGCGGCATAAAACATTAACACTAGATTCAGCAGAGATAGCAGCACGCTACTGCCGTTGCTTCCCACGGCATATGCGACGGAACCGAATGCACCAATCGGGGCTAATTTCATGATTAAATTGATGAACTCGAAGAAGCATTCCGATATGCGGTTCATGCCATTTTCAATCACGCTGCGTTTTTCATGGGGAAGTGCAAGTAAAGCGAAACCAAAAATCAGTGAGATCACCAGCACTTGTAAGAGCTGCCCGCCAGCGAAGGCTCCAATGAAGTTATCGGGGAAAATGCCGTAGATAAAATCCATTGTGGTTGTAGGCATGTGGCCTTTTGCTATCGCAGAGTCAACGGCGGCGGTGGCCGTTTGGCTGATATTCCCGGCGTGAATGCCTGAACCGATATCAATGAGATTTGCCCAGCCGAGGCCGAGAGCGAGGGCGAATGTAGAAACCAGTTCAAAATAGATCAGCGCGCGCACGCCGATTTTTCCCACTTTCTTAATATCCCCAGCGGATGCGATGCCATGTACCACCGTGAAAAAGATGAGTGGCGCGACGGCGGTCTTGATGAGTTTCAGAAAGATGTCACCGAGTATTTTAAACTTTGCTGCCAATTCCGGCGCGGCAAAACCGAGGGCGATACCCAGTGCCATCGCCGCCAGAACCTGAAATGTCAGACCTTTCCAGACAGGTGTTTTTGTCGACATAGTGTTGATCTCTTGTAGGTTAAACTGTACGGATAAAGGCTGAACCAGCAAAACTCGCTATCATGCAGTGAATGTCTCTAACGACATGAACTAACAAGATTTTTTTGATTTCTAACAAGACAACCTGCGTCAGAAGTCGTGTTTTGTAGCCAATGTTATATATTCATATGTACGGACATTTTTGCTTGTCCGTACATATGAATATGGCTTAGCCGTAGCGTTGTCAACGGTGGGGTTTAATGAAATGTGAATAACATGATCTCGGTTGGATATTTAAGTGTTGCGAACCGCATAATGGTTCTAACACTTCTCTTTCTGAAGTGAAGAGAACACCGCAGGGACGCAAAGAACGTACTGGCTTTACTCCCTGATAGCGCAACGTTATCGTATCGCGGCATATCATCCTGGCAGGGGACGACCTCTGACGCGAAAAGGATTCACGGGACGACCCACATTCACTGTTTAAGGAGAACTGGGTATGGCCTGGTTTCTATTAGCGCTCGCCGGTCTATTTGAAATTGTCTGGTCTTACAGCATGAAACTGTCTGATGGCTTCACGAAAATAGGCGCATCGGCTGTCACGATTGTTGCCATGATTATCAGCTTTGCGCTGTTATCCATGGCGATGAAATCTCTCCCTCTGGGCACGGCTTACACCATCTGGACGGGAATTGGTGCGGTGGGGGCGTTTGTGGTGGGATTGGTCTTCCTGAATGAACCTGCAAATGCGACGAGGATTATTGCTGCGCTGTTGATCGTCAGCGGCTTGGTCATGATGAAGCTATCTTCATAACGTATATACCCGTCATACTTCAAGCTGCTTGTGCGTTGGCTGCCCTTACTCACCCCAGTCACTTACCTGAGTAAGCTCCTGGGGATTCGCGCGGTTGCCGCCTTCACGCAACTCGAATTATTTAGGGTATAGTTTTTGAATAACGCATTGCGTCTGAACGTCAGACACATCTTTATGTGAACCTCTGGCGTGTGGCAGAGCCATCTTTACCGCGACTCTGCTACTGCTTTTCTCTCTTTTTCTTCACTGCTCATTATTGATTGATTTTGCTTCTTGTTGCGTGTTATCAATAAGTGCTATGCTTATTTCCGCGTAATACCTCAATAAATCTGACGAAAAGTGATTATAATTGTCCGTGGTATGCTCATTTTAGTGTGTTCACTACTTTACCGAGCTAGATCGAGCATTGAAAATTAATCATTACGTCAATCATCTAACACACCGCACAAAAGTGATATCTCTTTGTTCAGGCAGGTTGCGGCCTGACTCGCGGCTATCTGTGTACATACAATCTGAAAGGGGAGTGGAATGATCAAGTTGGTAATTACCGATCTGGACGGCACGTTTCTTCACAGCGATGGCGATTACAACAGAGCCTTGTTTGCCGACGTTTATGCACTAATGAAAGAGAAGGATGTGCGGTTTGCTGTCTGCACAGGCAAGCAGTGCGAGCGGGTCGAAGCGCTTTTTGGCGATGCAGCGAAAGATATCTGGATTCTGGGCGACAGCGCGACGCGCATCAAGCATCAGGGAAATTACGTTTACCAATCGCTCATCAAAAACCGTCTTGCCTTGAGCCTGATTGGTGTGCTGGAAAGCGTAGACGATCAGCATGTGGTCATCGGCTGTACCCCACATGGTGCGATGGTGAAGGAAACGATCAGCCCTGCCTTACTGGAAAAGGTGAAAAAGTCGTACACCAACGTGACGCTGATATCCAGTTTTGCTGCCGTGACCGATGACTTTGTGAAAATCACGGTTTATGACCCAGAAGGGCACTGTCACGAGACGGCGAAGTACCTCGATGCGTTTCACGACTATGTCTATATCGTGGTTTCCGAAGCGGCTTGGATCGATATTGCCAACGTTGGCGTTCACAAAGGACACACCGTAGAAATCCTTCAGGATAAATTGGCGATTACCTCCGATGAAACGATGGTGTTCGGCGATGGTTACAATGATATTGAGCTAATGAGCCGTGCGGCTTACAGCTTTGCGATGCGCAATGCGTTTGAGGAAACCAAAGCTGTGGCGAATTTTATTGCCCGCAGCAATGACGACGATGGGGTATTGAAAACGATAAAGCTGCTGCTTTCATGAAGTGAATCGGCAGCCGCTGGGGCTACCGTCGCCTTATCGGGCAATAATCACATCCAGATTTTTTTCGCTCAATACGCTCTGGCAGGCAGGAGAGATTTCATCATCGGTTACTAGCGTGGTGATTTCATCACATGTCGCCACACGATAGCGCGTTAGTGCGGAGATCTTATTGGCGGTCAGAGCAACGATCACTTCGCTGCTGCGGGTCACTAGACATTTTTTGAATTCGGCATCGTCATATTCAAAAACGGTCAGGCCTTCATTGGCATCAAAGGCACAGCCTCCTAACAAGCATTGATCGAAATACATCTTCTCTAACTGCCTGAGCGTATCGATACCAATCGCGCCGCCGACCTCTTTTTGAATCCTTCCGCCAAGAAAAATCACTTCTACATCCGGATACAGCATCAGCTCTGCCGCGATGATGGGCGAATTACACACGGCGGTAAACTTCAGGCCCGCCGGGATCTGCTTCGCCACCGCCAGATTGGTGGTGCCGGTGTCAAAGAAGACGCAGCTGCTGGGCTTTATCAGCGGGATGACGGCCTGAGCAATACGATCTTTCTGGGCGGCATCGATAGTGGCTCGGCTGGCAAAATCAATCACCTCTGGCGGCATACTGACCGCACCGCCGTAGACGCGCTTGCAGGCACCAGATTGCGACAGTTCCTTCAGATCACGCCGTATGGTGTGCTCGGATACGTTCAATTCACGTGAGAGCTGGGCGCAGACGACTTTGCCTTCCTCGCTGAGGATCTGCCTGATTTTGGATTGCCGTTGCTCGGGAAAGTCGGTGTAATCGAACATAAATGTCCTTGGTTAATCAAAATGATGCACAACCTGCCACCAGCGAGCAGGCTTCATTCTGGTCAATGATGTGTACAGCATGGAATTGCGCCATGTTAATCTGCACCTTGTGGCAACACAACACCTCTACCGCGTTGATCTGCAATGTGTGCGTCATGGTGTAAAATTTACGCGTCAATATACCGACATCACCGATAAAGAGAGAAAAACATCCGTGTTTCATGTCATTACCGGGCTCATCGCCCTCTATGTTATCTGGCGTCTGGTCTGGCGCTTGCGTGTCGGTGTGCCCGTAAAGCGCATGCTGGCAGTGTTAGTGCTGCTAGCTTCGCAGCATCATCTGATTACGTGCACCTTTTTTGGCACGATGGCGTCACCGGAAGTGCCCGCGTTTGTCCTGATGTTTTTGGGATGGGCGTTTGGCGCGCTGCTGATATCTGCGTTCCTGCTGTTGGCCGTCGATCTGCTCGGCATCGTAGGGCGTCTGCTATCCCGTTCGGTTGGACAGGTTCTGCTGAACAATATGGCGCTGCGTGGTGGAATGGCTGTTGTGGCGATGGGGCTGGCGGCGATTGGCGTTTGGGAAGCGGTGCGTGTTCCGGAAGTACGCACGGTTGAAGTCGAGCTGAAGCAACTGCCGCCCGCACTGGATGGTTTCCGACTGGTGCAGCTAACGGATTTACATGCCAGCCGCCTGTTACAGCGCCCCTGGATGGAGGCGGTGGTGGCAAAAACCAACGCGCTTAAGCCCGATCTGACAGTGATTACTGGCGATCTGGCCGACGGCACCGTCAGTGCTCGTCACGATGACATGGAACCGCTGCGTAACCTGACCGCGCCACACGGCGTATTTGCCATCGTGGGCAACCATGAATATTACGTGGAATATACGCAGTGGGTACAGCGACTGAATGCGCTGGGCTTACGCATGTTGCTCAATGAAAATGTGTCGATTGGTCGCGATAATGCCGCGTTTGTGCTGGCAGGGATCACCGATCGTACCGCTGCTGATTTTCAACAGCTGCTGCCAGATACCGCTGCTGCGCTTAGCGGGATTTCGCCGGATACTGCCGTCGTTCTGCTTAGCCATCGGCCAACGGGGGCGAAAGAGAATGCTCGTGCCGGAGCGGATTTACAGCTCTCTGGCCATACGCATGGCGGCCAAGTGCTGGGTATGCATTGGGTGACGCAACTGGCGAATGAAGGCTATGTGTCCGGCAGCTATGACGTGGATGGCATGCATCTGTACGTGAGCAATGGCGCGGGTCTGTGGAACGGTTTTCCGATCCGCTTAGGGAAACGAGCCGAAATTACTCAGTTCATACTCCGTTCGCCGTCGCTGTAGTTTTTGGGTGGAGCGAAATACCCGCGAGTTCCCTGAAAACGCCTCTATTACAAGTTAATACTGGTCACTTAAGCATGGATTTAGGGGGAAACACGATGATGAGGCTCCCGCAGGGATGCCTCACACCGTGGTCTCCCCCGGTATCTCGATCCTTAAACGATTAGCACTACCCATGACAAGCAGGCTCATTATCGCAAGCTGTTCTATCGGCGAGATTATTGATGCAGATAGGAAAAATGTGCGATTGAGCCGCTTTCATCAGGTTAAGCTATCGCAGAAGTTAGCATATACAATTATAAATTATAGGGAGACTCTGGCACTGTCTTGCATCAAGAAGAAGGAATCGGTGACGTGATCCGCTGCCATAAGGCAAGGCTATCGGAGAACGACCCCACCTTCTTGCGCAGCGATTAAGGCAATGCAACATACTGGGAGATAACGATGGACGAGAATAAAACGAAACCAGCCGGCAAGTGTCCGGTTATGCACGGCGGAAATACTTCTACTGGCTCATCAAACACCGACTGGTGGCCAAATGCCCTCAATCTCGACATTCTTCATCAGCATGATACCAAGACCAATCCGTTAGGCAGCGATTTCAGCTACCGCGACGCCCTCAAAACTCTTGATGTCGATGCCCTCAAAAAAGATCTGCACGCACTGATGACCGATAGCCAGGAGTGGTGGCCAGCGGACTGGGGTCACTATGGCGGCCTGATGATTCGTATGGCCTGGCACTCGGCGGGCTCCTACCGTACCACCGACGGTCGCGGCGGCGGCGGAACCGGTAACCAGCGCTTCGCACCGCTTAACTCCTGGCCGGATAACGTCAGTCTCGATAAAGCGCGCCGTTTACTGTGGCCAATCAAAAGAAAATACGGCAATAAGCTCAGCTGGGCAGACCTGATTATTCTGGCGGGCAATATCGCGTATGAATCCATGGGGCTGAAAACATTCGGCTTCGCCTTTGGTCGTGAAGACATCTGGCACCCGGAAAAAGATACCTACTGGGGCTCGGAAAAAGAGTGGCTGGCGAAGAGCACAGGACGTTATGGCAGCGACGATCGCACCTCGCTGGAAAATCCGCTGGCGGCCGTACAAATGGGGCTGATTTACGTTAACCCAGAAGGCGTTGATGGCAATCCCGATCCGCTGCGTACCGCACAAGATATGCGCGTAACGTTCTCCCGTATGGCGATGAATGATGAAGAAACCGTTGCGCTGACGGCGGGTGGGCACACGGTGGGTAAAACTCACGGCAATGGCGATGCCAGCCTGCTGGGTGCGGCACCAGAAAGTGCGGATGTGGAAGAGCAAGGTCTCGGCTGGCATAACCCAACGGGATCGGGTAAAGGGCGCTATACCGTCACCAGCGGGCTGGAAGGTGCCTGGACCACGCATCCGACGCAGTGGGATAACGGCTTCTTCCATATGCTGTTGAATCACGAATGGGAACTGAGAAAGAGCCCAGCCGGTGCATCGCAGTGGGAACCCGTCAGCATTAAAGAAGAAGACAAGCCGGTTGATGTTGAAGACCCGTCTATCCGCTACAACCCAATGATGACCGATGCCGATATGGCGCTGAAAATTGACCCGGAATATCGCAAGATTTCCGAGCGTTTCTATCAGGATCAGGCCTATTTCTCTGAAGTGTTTGCCCGTGCGTGGTTCAAACTGACACACCGCGATATGGGGCCAAAAGCACGCTATGTTGGCCCAGATGTGCCGCAGGAAGATTTGCTGTGGCAGGATCCGGTTCCGGCTGGCCGTACCGACTATGATGTTGATGTGGTCAAAGCACGCATTGCAGAAAGTAGCCTTTCCATCAGTGAACTGGTCTCAACCGCCTGGGATAGCGCCCGTACGTTCCGTGGTTCCGATATGCGCGGGGGGGCCAACGGTGCGCGTATTCGCCTTGCCCCGCAGAAAGACTGGGTAGGGAACGAACCTGAACGTCTGGCGCGTGTGTTAGTCGTTCTGGAAAGTATTGCCGCTGCAACGGGGGCCAGCGTGGCCGATACCATTGTGCTGGCGGGCAATGTGGGGATTGAGAAAGCAGCAAAAGCGGCTGGCGTACATGTGACCGTGCCTTTTGCACCGGGACGTGGCGACACCACCGATGCCCTGACCGATGCAGAGTCTTTTGACGTCCTTGAACCTATCCACGATGGCTACCGTAACTGGCTGAAGAAAGACTACGCCGTGAGCGTGGAAGAGCTGATGCTCGATCGTACCCAACTGATGGGGCTGACGGCGAAAGAGATGACGGTGTTGGTTGGCGGCCTGCGTGTACTGGGGACCAACTACGGCGGCACCAAACACGGCGTATTTACGAATCGTGAAGGGGCACTGACGAATGATTTCTTCGTCAACCTGACCGATATGAAATACACGTGGAAACCGTACCGTAAAGACCTGTATGAAATCCGCGATCGTAAAACGGGTGAAGTCAAATGGACCGCGACGCGTCTGGATTTGGTCTTTGGCTCCAATTCCATTCTGCGCGCCTACGCTGAGGTTTACGCACAGGACGACAGCAAAGAGAAGTTTGTGAATGACTTTGTTGCTGCCTGGGTGAAAGTGATGAATGCAGATCGCTTCGATCTGGCAGAGTAAGACGTCACGCTCCCCACGCCGGTGTTTTCACGGCGCGGGGAGCATCATTTTTGCTGCGTGACCCTGTGTGGATTACTGCTTCTTGAGGTTAAGCATAAATTCTCTGAACGGGGCAGCAAATTCCTTAAACAGCGGGTGCTTTCTATTCTGCATCATCACTTCACTAAACAGCTTCAACCCCACAATAAAGGCCTGAGTCTGTTCCGGTGTCATGTCCATTTTGCCATCGACTTTTTCCAGAATCTTGAACAAATCATCGTGAATTGAGTATTCAAACGACAGCGTGCGCTGCGGCTCAGCCTTTTCTTCCACCGTAATCTGATAGACGTTTCCCATTGTGGCCTCGGTAAATTGAACTTGTGATGGATAGTTGATAAAATCAACTATATGATCATTGGTTGACTGAGTCAATAAAACATGATGAACCCCCTTTTTGCCTTATTAGAAAGCTATAAGGCACAGATGCAGGAACAGATGAAGGCGCATGACATCAGTCTGGATGTGGTGCATGTCCGCTTATGTAAGATCATCGCGATGGAAGGGCGCATTACGCCTCAGTCGCTGGCGAAAAGGGTCTGTCGGGATAAGGCTCAGATCACCCGCATGGTCGCGGAGCTGGTCAAACGTGATTATGTCCGCAAGATCGATAACCCGGATGACGGCCGCAGCGTGTGGCTCAGTTTGTCCGATAAGGGTGTCGCGTTTACACAGGTTTTTCTGCATCAGGAAAAGCAGATTGAGGCGCAGATGCTTCAGGCGCTATCCCCTGACGAACAAGCCACGTTTAGTGTGCTGTTGGAAAAAATGGCGGCGAGCCGTTCTGCACACTAAGTTCTGCATCCGGCAATGCGCTCTGCACTGCCGTGAAGCGCACTTGCTGTGCTACTGCACCGAGATAGCGCGATAGCGGCGTGCTTCCCCGCATAATTCTCCTATAAATGACAGCCGTACTGGCACTTTCGGTGCTGGCACGTATCTTGCTTTTCTCTATTCGGGACAGCACCACGCATGGCGCTGAACAACCTGAATAGCTGGCTAGGGTTCCGATCCATACCATATGGATGTCTGGTCCGAGAGCTGGCGACCTCCAGTTGAGGTTACACGGCGGGACAAAAGCCCGGGAGACAGCAACACCCATGGTGTCGCGCTGTTCCCGCTTTTTTCCTACTCAACCGGAGGTCTGGCATGAACCTATCTCGTTTACTGGGCGTTTGCGTCCTCAGTCTCTCAGCGTTGCTGAGCTTCCCTTCTCAGGCTGCGCCTAAAACGCAATTCAACGTGTGCTGGACGATCTATGCCGGATGGATGCCGTGGGACTTCATCGGCACGCAGGGCATTATCGATAAATGGGCCGACAAGTACGGCATCAAGATTAAGGTCACGCAGCTTAACGACTACGTCGAATCGATTAATCAATACACCGCTGGGCAATTTGATGGTTGCACGATGACCAACATGGATGCGCTGACGATTCCGGCCGCGGGCGGTGTAGATACCACGGCGCTGTTGCTCGGCAGTTTCTCCGCAGGCAACGATGGCATCGTGCTCAAAGGCAAAGGGAAAACGCTGAGCGACTTGCGCGGGATGAAGGTTAACCTGCCTGAACTCTCTGTCTCGCATTACCTGCTGGTACGCGGTCTGGAAACGGCCGGATTGCGTGAGCGGGATGTCACGGTCGTCAACACGTCGGATGCCGATATTGTCGCCGCCTTCGCCACCCGCAGCGTGCAGGCAGCCGTCGCCTGGAACCCCCAGCTTTCTGCAATCAAAAGCCAGCCGGACACCACGGAAGTCTTTCAGTCTGGTCAGATCCCCGGTGAACTGATCGACATGATGGTCGTGAATACGCAAACGTTACAGGACAATCCGGCGTTGGGCAAAGCGCTGGCCGGTGCCTGGTTTGAAATGATGACGCTGATGAAGGCAGGCGATAAACCCGCGCTGGAGTCAATGGCTGCCGCCTCCGGCACCGATTTAGCGGGCTATCAGGCGCAGTTAAAAACCACCCATCTGTTTTATTCCCCACAGGACAATCTGGCGTTTCTGACCAGCCCGGATCTCCCTAACACCATGAAGCGAGTGGCGGATTTCTCTTTCGACAAAGGGCTGCTCGGCACCGGTGCACAGAGCGCAGATTTTATCGGTATGACGTTCCCCGGTCAGGTCACGCAGGGTGACAGCGCCAATGTGAAACTGCGCTTTGACGACACCTTCGTGCGTCTGGCCGCAGAGAACAAACTCTGATCCGCAAACTGGAGAGACTATCGTGCGCTTGATCAATCGCTACCCCAGCAGGGGCGGACGGCTGTTGCTGGTTCTGCTGCCGTTTGTCGTGCTGCTGGTGCTGTACCTCATCGGGTCGGCATTGCGGCTGGAGGCTAACCCCAATGACAAACTTCTGCCGAGCCTCGGGCAAATGGCCGAGGCTATTCAGCGCATGGCATTGACCGAGGACAAACGCAGCGGCGATTACCTGTTCTGGCTGGATACGCAGGCCAGTCTGGTGCGTCTCGCGCTGGGGCTGGGGATCGCCAGCCTGTTGAGCCTGCTGTTCGGGATTGCGGCCGGGGCTTTCCCGCTGTTTCGCGCATCGCTCTCGCCGCTGATGACCGTACTGTCGATGATCCCGCCGCTGGCGATTTTACCCATTCTCTTCATCGTTTTCGGGCTGGATGAACTCTCGAAAGTGATGCTGATCGTGATTGGAGTTACACCGATGCTGGCGCGCGACCTCGAACAGCGCGCTCGCAACATACCGCAGGAAACGTTGATTAAAGCGCAGACGCTGGGGGCGAACAGTTGGGTCGTGGTGCTGCGCGTCATCCTACCGCAGCTGCTGTCGCGGCTGTTGATTTCACTGCGGCTGCTGCTGGGCGCGGCGTGGCTGTTTCTGATTTCTGCCGAAGCGATTTCGGCAACGGCAGGGCTCGGTTACCGCATCTTTCTGGTACGCCGCTATCTGGCGATGGACGTGATTCTGCCTTACGTCGTGTGGATCACGCTGCTGGCATGGCTCATGGATATGGCGCTGCGGTGGCTGCATCGCCGCTGGTTCCCGTGGTCAGAGGAAAGCAAAGCATGAGTTTTATCGAGATCGATAACATCTGGCAGGAATACGGCGACCACGTCGTGCTGGAACGGCTCAACCTGAACGTTGAGGAAGGGGAGTTTTGCACGATGGTTGGGGCATCCGGCTGCGGTAAATCCACCTTTCTGCGCCTGCTGCTGGGGCAAGAAACGCCCAGCCGTGGTGACGTGCGGCTCGAAGGGAAGCGGCTGCCCGCTGAACCGGATGCCAGCCGCGGCGTGGTGTTTCAGCGCTATTCGGTTTTCCCACATTTAACCGTGCTGGAAAACGTGGTGATTGGGCTGGAGATCCCGCGTTCCCCTTGGCTCGGCAGGCTGTTTGGGGCGCGTAAGCAGGCGGCGCGAGACCGTGCCGCGCGGATGCTGGAGCGCGTCGGGCTGGGGCACGCCATGCACAAATACCCCAACCAGCTTTCTGGCGGCATGCAGCAACGGCTTGCGATTGCGCAGGCGTTTATTGTCCAGCCGCGCATCCTGCTGCTCGATGAACCCTTTGGGGCGCTGGACCCAGGTATTCGCGGCGATATGCACACGCTGCTGCTGGAGCTGTGGCGAGAAACCCGCTTAACGGTCTTTATGGTCACCCACGATTTGCCGGAAGGTTTCCATCTCGGCACGCGTTTGCTGGTGTTCGACAAAGTGCGCGTCGATCCCCATGCGCCGGAAGCCTATGGCGCACGTATTACCTATGACATCCCGCTAAATCAGGAGCGTCTCGCTACGCGCCAGCGTGCGCTGACGCTAGTGCCTCCTGTAGCCAGCGTGGCGACATCCCCTATTTAAGGAGCTTTCGGTTATGACAGCGATACAGACATCGACAGGCCGAACAACATTTGATGAAGAAATAGTGCCGGGCGGAGGCCATACCTCCTTCATTCTAAAACGTGGACAGATTCTGCGTATCGAAGATCTGGAAGGCGGCGGCAACGTTGGCCTGCTGCTGTTTAACGCGCACCAGACCAGCGAGCGCCTGAACCTGCCGGACACCCTGAAAGGGCAACATACCGCTAAATTAACGGCTGGGCACTGCCTCTATTCCGATATGGGACGCGTGCTGGCGGCAATCATTACCGACACCTGCGGCTGGCACGACAGCTTTGGCGGTGTGCTCAATGCGCAGGAAGTGCAGGAGAAATACGGGCAGGGGCGTTATCAGGAATTGCGCAACGGTTTTTTCCGTAATGGCATGGATAACCTGCTGGTTGAGATGGGGAAATGGAATCTCAATCTGCAAGATCTGCTGATGACGATCAACCTGTTCAGCAAAGTCACCGTGGATGTGCAAGGGCAATTCCATTTTCACACTAATCATTCTCAGGCGGGGAACTACATCGAGCTGTATGCGCCGATGGATACGCTGGTGGTGCTGACTGCCTTGCAACACCCGATGGATCCCAACCCGACGTATGCGCCGCGGCCGATTGCGCTCACCTGGAGTCGGGCGGAAGGCGAGGATGTTGCCGCACACTGCCGTGCGTTCCGTGAGGAAAATGCACGCGCGTTTCACAATACCGAACGCTTTTGCCTGTAAGGAGGCCGGATATGACGTTAATTGCCAGCAATAAAACGGCCGAGGACGCGGTATTCCGCCATGTGATTCCTGCCGGAGAACCCTATCTGTTTGAGGTCAAGAAGGGACAGACGCTACGGCTGCTGGATCTGGAAGGCAATCAGGCGGTGGATACGCTGTTTTATCGCGTCGATGATCCGCGTGAACGCTACGATCCACAGCGTACGCTGCGCCGCCAGAATAGCGTCTACCTGACGACGGGCAGCGTGCTGTACTCCAATCTTGGCAATCCGCTGCTGACGATTGTCGCCGACACCTGCGGTCGCCATGACACGCTGGGCGGAGCCTGTGCACAGGAAAGCAACACCGTGCGCTATGCGCTCGACCGGCGCTACATGCATAGCTGCCGCGACAACTTTCTCTGCGCCTGCCTGCACGATAGTCGCCTGAACAAAAAGGACATCGGCGCGAACATCAACTTCTTCATGAACGTGCCGGTGACGGCAGAAGGTGGGCTGACCTTTGAGGACGGTATTTCCGCGCCGGGGAAATACGTGGAGCTGCGCGCCGAAGCGGATGTCATTGTGCTGATTTCCAACTGTCCGCAGCTGAATAACCCGTGCAACGGCTGGAACCCGACGCCCGCGGAGGTGCTGATATGGAATTGATGCCAGATCGAGGCGATGAAAAACGTACGCGCTGGCAGCGGGTGAAAGCGTGGCTGGTGAGCGCGCTGGAGGCAAGGGCAAATCGCTATTTTATGCCGCCGTCGAGCCGCTCTCCGTCTGATAAAACCCCGTGATTCTAGCGTGGTAGCAGGTCTCTGCACCCTATGACATTTACCGCGATGGACGACCATCATGCGGATCGCATTTTGGCGGGACGGCCCGCCCTTGCATGGGTCTAGCGTATGTTCGACAAACTTCTGATTGCCAACCGTGGCGCGATTGCGTGCCGTATTCTGCGTTCGTTGCGAGAGATGAACGTCCGTGGCGTCGCGGTTTATTCTGATGCCGATATCAGTAGCCTGCATATTCAGGACGCCGATGAAGCCCTTAGTCTGGGAGAGGGCGCGGCGGCTCATACCTATCTGGATGTAGAAAAAATTCTCTCTGCGGCGCAGCGCAGCGGCGCACAAGCGATTCATCCCGGCTATGGTTTTCTGTCCGAGAATGCGGCGTTTGCCGAAGCCTGCGAAGCGGCACAGATTGCCTTTGTCGGGCCGACGCCGCAGCAGCTACGGGTATTCGGCTTAAAACATACGGCGCGCGCGTTGGCGAAGCAGCACAACGTGCCGCTGCTGGAAGGCACCGAGTTGCTGGAAAATATTGATGCAGCCCTTCGGGCGGCGGAAGCGATCGGCTATCCGGTCATGCTTAAAAGCACGGCGGGTGGCGGTGGAATCGGGATGCGCGTCTGCTATAGCACCACAGAACTGTCTGACGCGTTTGAAACGGTAAAGCGTTTGGGACAGAACAATTTCAGCGACGCAGGCGTTTTCATCGAAAAGTATATCGAACGCGCCCGGCATCTGGAGGTACAGATTTTTGGCGATGGGCAGGGCGACGTGTTGGCGCTGGGGGTTCGGGACTGCTCGGTACAGCGCCGTAACCAGAAAGTGATTGAAGAAACGCCCGCGCCCAATCTGCCAGATGACGTTGCCGAGGCACTTTGTTCTGCCGCAATCAGTCTGGCACAGGCGGTGAATTACCGCAGTGCCGGAACGGTGGAATTCGTGTATGACAGCGCGACGGACCGTTTTTACTTTCTTGAAGTCAATACACGCCTACAGGTCGAGCACGGCGTAACGGAACAGGTCTGGGGCGTGGATCTGGTGCGCTGGATGATCGAACTGGCGGCAGGCGATCTGCCACCGCTGCATGAGCTGGCAGCCGGACTGAACCCTCAGGGTCATGCGATTCAGGCGCGTCTGTATGCTGAAGATCCGGGTAAACAGTTCCAGCCGTCACCGGGATTACTGACGGAAGTTGCATTTCCCGCGTCAGAGGGACAGAGCCTGCGCATCGATACGTGGGTGACGGCCGGATGCGAGATCCCACCGTTTTTCGACCCGATGCTGGCTAAGATCATCGCCTGCGCGCCAACCCGCGAACAGGCGATAGTCGGATTGGATCGGGCGCTGGCGGACACGCGACTCTACGGTGTTGAACACAACCGTGACTATTTGCGTCAGATTTTGGCGGCAGAGCCGTTTGCCAGCGGCCAGCCGTGGACGCGCTGTCTAGATACGTTGGTCTACAACGCGACAACCTGCGAAGTGGTGAGTGCTGGCACGCAGACCACCGTACAAGATTATCCCGGCCGTCTCGGCTACTGGGCGGTCGGCGTGCCGCCGTCGGGGCCGATGGACGATCGCGCGCTGCGTTTAGGCAACCGTCTGGTGGGGAATCCGGCGGGAATGGCCGCGTTGGAGATCACGATGAACGGGCCGACACTGCGTTTTAATACGGACGCCGTGGCGGCGGTTACCGGTGCGGCTATGGCTATCGAACTGGACGGTCAATCTGTACCGATGGATAGCGTATTTGCGATACTGGCAGGTACCACGCTGCGGTTAGGTGCGGCGAATACGCAGGGGGTACGTAGTTATCTTTGCCTGCGTGGCGGGTTCGATGTGCCGGATTATCTCGGCAGTAAAAGCACCTTCACGCTGGGGCAGTTTGGCGGCCATGCGGGCAGAGCGCTGCGGGCGGGGGATGTCTTGCACCTTGCGCCGCTGGCTGACCGACGTATTGGAGACAGCCTGCCGGACGCGTTGCGCACCACGTTGTCTACGGTGCGTGAACTGCGTGTGATTTACGGCCCGCATGCGGCACCGGATTATTTCACACCTGCCTATATGGAAACGTTCCTCACCACCGAGTGGGAAGTGCATTTTAACTCCAGCCGCACGGGCGTGCGCCTGATTGGGCCAAAACCGGAGTGGGTTCGTGATAGCGGTGGAGAAGCCGGACTGCACCCTTCGAATATTCACGACAACCCGTATGCCATCGGTGCGGTGGATTTCACCGGTGATATGCCAGTTATTCTGGGGCCAGATGGCCCGAGTCTCGGTGGATTCGTCTGTCCGGTGACGATAATCGAAGCTGACCTGTGGGTGCTGGGGCAGCTTACTGCGGGCGACCGTGTTCGCTTTATTCCTGTCGATCTCCGGACGGCGCGCGCACTGGCGCAGGCTCGTCATGCGGAGGTGGAGCAGCTTGCCCCGATCGCTGTCGACTGGTCGCCTGCCGCTCTGATTTCTCCGGTGGTGTTGGATAGCGGTGAGGCGGATAAAAGGCTGGTTGCGCGGCTGTCCGGTGATACCCATTTGCTGCTGGAGGTGGGCGCGGCGGAGCTGGATGTCGCGCTACGTTTCCGCGTCCATGCGCTGATGCTGGCGCTGGAGCTGGAGCAACAGACGCTCGATGGCATTATTGATGTGACGCCGGGCATTCGTTCGTTGCAGGTGCACTATCGCCCTGAAGTGCTTTCGTTACAGCATTTGTTGGATGTGCTCTCCAGGCTATGGCAGGATGTTTGCACCCAGCAGAATCTGACGGTGCCCTCACGAGTGGTTTATCTGCCGCTGTCCTGGGACGATCCCGCTTGCCAACTAGCGATTCAAAAGTACATGACCACGGTACGCAGCGATGCGCCCTGGTGCCCGAGCAACCTTGAGTTTATCCGCCGTATTAACGAACTGGATAATCTCGATGAAGTTTACCGTACCGTCTTTGACGCCAGCTATCTGGTGATGGGGTTGGGCGACGTTTACCTCGGCGCACCGGTGGCAACGCCGCTGGATCCGCGCCACCGTTTAGTCACCACCAAATATAATCCGGCGCGTACCTGGACGGCGGAAAACTCAGTGGGCATCGGCGGCGCGTACCTGTGCGTTTACGGCATGGAAGGGCCGGGCGGCTACCAGTTTGTCGGACGCACGTTGCAAATGTGGGATCGCTATCGCGGTGTTGGCGCATTTGACGGCAAACCGTGGCTGCTGCGCTTCTTTGACCAAATTCGCTTCTATCCGGTATCGGCCGACGAATTGTTATCCATTCGACGGGATTTCCCGTTAGGGCGCTACCCGCTACGGATCGAACAGAGCGAATTGGCGTTAAACGCCTATCAGGATTTCCTGTCGCGGGAAGCGGAAGAAATTGAAGCATTCCGCGTGCGTCAGCGGGCTGCGTTTGAGGCAGAGCGTGAGCGCTGGCGTATTGCGGGCCAATCGGTAACGGATAGCGTGGATGTGGTGATTGAAGAGGCGAGTGAAGCACCGATCCTGCCGGGACAGGTCGGCGTTGAAAGCCCGATTTCCGGCAATCTCTGGCAGGTGACGACGGAAGTCGGTAAAACGGTAGCCGAGGGAGAAACGTTGATGATTCTCGAATCGATGAAAATGGAAATCCCGATTGTGTCGCCACAGCGCGGCACGGTGCGGGAGATCCGCTGCCAGCCCGGCGCATCTGTGCGCGCAGGGCAGTGCGTGGTGGTGATCGAGTCGCAGACGGAATAACAGTGCCCTGTTGTATAGACTCAACAATGAGGTGATTGGCGAATCAACGATTCTGAAAATGCAGGCTGGAGGAATAAATAGCCTCTGGCCTGTTAATACAGACGCGGCGCTAATTGGCTGATATAGGATGCTAGCTACCCTGATAATGGCAGTACTAATCGGGTATAAAGGACAACAAAGAAGAATGAATTCGAAGGGTAAAACAAGGAATGGTGCGTTCAATTGGACTCGAACCAACGACCCCCACCATGTCAAGGTGGTGCTCTAACCAACTGAGCTATGAACGCATTGAGATACCGTGCTGCCTGTCTGACAGCGAGGCGAATAGTAGCGAGCAAGGGGAAAACTGGCAAGAGGAAAAATGCAATTTTGTGCTCTTGCCAGTTTGATTGCTGGGGTTGTATCCATTTCGTCGTTTTTTTCGACGTTACCCGTAATTCTTCAAGCTGCTTGTGCGTTGGCTGCCCTTACTCACCCCAGTCACTTACTTGAGTAAGCTCCTGGGGATTCGTTCGGTTGCCGCGTTACAAGGCTCATAAATGGGCCTTGCCCTAAAGGGCCAACGCTTTGCGTTGTTCAAAACGCTAACGTTTTGTCACGCAACTCGAATTATTTAGGGTATAAAACTGGATGAAACGTTATCTAGCGGGCGGCCCGCGCTAAAATTCGTGCGGCGGGTTGACGTTGAAGGAAACGAATCCGCGTCACCATCATCACCGCCGCCGCCGTCAGGCCAATGATGAAACCACACCAGAAGCCCGCAGGCCCCATGCGCGGCACGATGGTATCCGTCAACGCTAGCAGGTAACCGCTCGGTAATCCCAATACCCAATACGCGACAAAAGTAATATAGAAAATTGAACGGGTATCTTTATAGCCACGCAATACGCCGGTGCCGATGACCTGAACGGCATCAGAAATTTGATAAACGGCAGCCAACAGCATGAGCTGAGAAGCCATCGCTACAACCAGCGGATCCTGATTGTAGAGCAGGGCAATGGGTTCACGCAGCAGCGTGGTGAAGATTGCCGTGCAGCAGGCTAACGCTATGCCGGCCATGATGCCAGTGTGCGCGGCAATGCGGGCGTTCTCAACCGAACCTTCCCCTAATCGATGTCCGACGCGAATGGTGGTAGCGACGCCCACAGAGAGCGGAAGGACGAACATCAGCGAACTGAAGTTCAGGGCAATTTGGTGACCTGCGACATCGACAACACCCAGCGGTAGCACCAATAGGGCAACCACGGCAAACAGCGTGACTTCAAAAAGCAGGGCTAGCGCGATGGGTAAACCGAGGCCAAACAGGCGCTTCAGCACGGTAAAATCCGGCCGGAATGCGGGACGGTGCAAGCGGATATCGCGTAGCCAGGAGGCACGTCGGGTATAGCGCATCATCAGCAGCATCATGATCCAGTAAACCGACGCGGTGGCGACGCCGCAACCTACGCCGCCCAGTTCGGGCATACCAAATTTACCGTGGATGAATATGTAGTTAATCGGGATGTTGATTAACAGCCCGATGAATCCAATCATCATGCCGGGGTAGGTTTTGGACAGCCCTTCACACTGGCAGCGCAAAACCTGATAGAACAGATAGCCGGGCACGCCCCACAGCAACGCGTGCAGATAGCCGATGGCTTTCGCAGCCAGTTCAGGCGAACCGTCGCTCATCAGGTTAATCGCGTATTCCCCCTGATACAGCACCAGCATCGTCAGCACCGAAATGATGGCAGCGAGGAAAAAGGACTGTCGCACCTGATGAGAAATACGATCGCGACGGCCGGAACCGTTGAGCTGTGCGACAACGGGCGTTAACGCCAGTAGCAGGCCATGACCAAAAAGAATAGCGGGGAGCCAGATTGAGGTTCCCACCGCGACAGCGGCCATATCGGTGGCGCTATAAGCACCGGCCATGATGGTGTCAACCACACCCATCGACGTTTGGGACACTTGCGCAATAATGACAGGAACAGCAAGCGCCGATAATTTACGCGCTTCTGTCAGATACTGTTGCACGGATACCTTCCTTGAATGACTAACGTAATAGCAGGATAAATGACTCAGATATGAAAAACAGATCGGGGTAAAGCGAGCATTATTGTAACGACTTAACGAAAGTAAACCAGCATGGAAGAGAATATATTCTTTTTGTTACGCTACGGTTTCGATAGCTATGCGGTATACGGCATTCCGGTTTGGTTTTCCGCGAAATATCGGGCACACTGCACAGAGTCATTTCTTTGTTTTTAAGAGGCAAACCGCATGTTTACCGGTATTGTTCAGGGCACCGCGCCGGTGGTGTCGATTGAAGAAAAATCCAACTTTCGCACGCACATTGTCCAACTCCCACCCGAGCTGCTTCCTGGGCTCGTGCCCGGTGCATCGGTGGCGCACAATGGCTGCTGCCTGACGGTAACCGCCATTGACGGCGATCGTGTCAGTTTTGATCTCATGAAGGAAACGCTGCGATTAACGAATCTGGGCGATATTCATGAAGGCGATGTCGTCAATATTGAGCGAGCCGCGAAATTCGGTGATGAGATCGGTGGACATGTTATGTCGGGGCACATCATGTGTACGGCGGAAGTGGTCAAGATTCAGGTTTCAGAAAATAACCATCAGATTTGGTTCCGTCTGGCAGACGAAGCGCTGATGAAATACGTGCTGCATAAAGGCTTTGTTGGGATTGATGGCATCAGCCTAACGGTGGGGGAAGTCACTCGCGGGCGCTTCTGCGTGCATTTAATTCCAGAAACGCTGAACCGCACCACGCTGGGCCAGAAACGTCTGGGGAATCGCATCAATATCGAAATCGATCCGCAGACACAGGCCGTGGTGGATACCGTCGAGCGAGTGTTAGCCAGCAAGCAGGCGAGCGAACTCGGCAAGGAAGAGTAATTCCTACGTTGCAGATTCTAGTAAATCGGACGGCGTTTCTACCGTCCGGCTTTCTCTTTTCTGTCAGCGCGCAACGCGCAATCCACCGTCGATCCCATCCGTGCTGAACACGACCTGCCAGAGCTGAAGTTTTCTTGCTCTGAAGGCCCCTGCACAAAAGTTAAGATAGTAGCTGAACATCCGGCGGAAGCGGGCCGTATAGCGTGTGGAAAGCGGTGGCGAGTTCTGCTGAAAGCGAGCGTGCCAGGCCATTAATGTACGATCGTAATCAGACCCGAAATTATGCCAGTCTTCCATCACCAGGTAAGGCTCACTCGCCTGCGCAATATGCTGTATGGAAGGAATGCAGCCATTGGGGAAGATGTATTTATGAATCCAGGGATCGATATGCGGGTTGGTCTTATTAGCCCCGATGGTATGTAGCAGAAACAGTCCATCGGGTTTTAGATTACGCCGTACGACGCGGAAATAATTGTCATAGTTGCGCGGCCCGACATGTTCAAACATGCCAACTGACACCACGCGATCAAATTGCCGATCGAGATCGCGGTAATCCTGTAATTCAATGGTGACGTTCAGATCCTGACAGCGCTGCTGTGCCAGCATTTGCTGCTCTCTGGAAATAGTGACGCCGTAAACTGAAACGCCGTAGTGGCGTGCCGCGAACTCGGCAAGTCCGCCCCAACCACAGCCGATATCCAGCAGCGTCATTCCTGATTTGAGCTGGAGCTTTTCGCAGATCATGGTGAGTTTATCTTCCTGCGCCTGTTCCAGCGTCTGTGCCTGTTTCCAATAAGCGCAGGAGTATTGCATGTAAGGATCTAGCATCAGGGTAAAGAGATCATTACCTAAATCGTAATGCGCTTTACCGACAACCTGAGCGCGTCGGCGGGATTGCAAATTCGTGATGCGGGAGAGGGCGACACGCGTCAGGTCGTGCAGGCGGCGGGGCAGTTGAGTATCCAGCCCTGCGCGCAGAACGCGATGGGAAAACATATCCAGCCGTTCACAGTCCCACCATTCGTCCATGTAGCTTTCTCCCAGCCCTAGGGATCCCTCACGCAGGATACGCTTAAAGAAGTTGGGGTTGATCACGCGGATGTCAAAAGGGCGAGTGCCGTTGATGGTGATATCCGCGGTGGCTAACATGTCCTGTACGATGTGGAACCAGGGTGCGGTCTCATCATCCCATTCTTCTGTATAAGGCAAACCCATCATGTCTCCTTAACTTTTCACATGTAAAAGTATCGTAAAACACACCTGGACAACACTTATCACAGCCGAGGTATCGGCTGTCACCAGAGAAAATGAAACACGGTATTATACCCGTCATACTTCAAGCCGCATGTACGTTGGCTACGTTCACTCACCCGAATCACTTACTTGAGTAAGCTCATCGGGATTCCCTCGCTTGCCGCCTTCATGCAACTCGAATTATTTAGGGTATAGAATTATAACGGCTTCAGCCAGCCTACAAGAGAATTGGCTGAAGCAGAGAGAGGAAGCAGGCAGGAATAAGAAAATCGTCTGTACAGAATAGCGGCGGCTAGCGGCGATAGTCGAGGTAGGGGCCGTCTGCCACCGAGCGACGTTCAATCAGCGTCGGGTGTACTTCAATGACGTGCGCATCTTCTCGTTTACTGGTAATGCGATCCAGAAGCATAGAGAACGCGGACTGGCCCAGACGCTCCTTTGGCTGGTGGATGGTGGTCAGCGCAGGCGTAAAGAAGCGTGCGTGGCGCACGTTGTCATAACCGATCACCGAAATGTCCTGCGGTACGCGCAGACCCAGTTCATCAGCCGCACAGATAGCCCCCATCGCCATAATATCGCCACCGCAGAATACGGCTGTAGGTCGCTGTTTCTGTGCGAGAATTTGATGCATGGCTTTGTAGCCGGATTCCGGTTCGAAATCGCCCCGAACCACCCATTCGTCGCGTACGGTGATGTCGGCTTCCTTCAGCGCTTTCAAAAAACCGAGGTAGCGTCCGCTGCCGGTGTTGCGTTCTTGAGTACCGGGGATGGCGCCGATATCGCGATGGCCGCGTTCAATCAGGTAGCGACCTGCCATATAACCACCTTCAAAGGCGTTATCGATAATCGTATCGGTAAAATCGCTGTGCATCTGTCCCCAGTCCATCACGACCATCGGAATGCTGCGATAATCTTCCAGCATGCCTAATAACTCGGGTGGGTATTCGGCGCACATCACCAACAGGCCGTCGACGCGTTTTTGCGCCAGCATGGAAAGATAGGCGCGTTGCTTGCCGATGTCGTTATGCGAATTACATAGCACCAGCGTGTAGCCTTTGGCATAGCAGCTGTTTTCAACGGCTTCAATGATCTCGGCGAAATAGGGGGCTTCGCTGGAAGTAGCCAGCAAGCCGATAGATTTAGTGTGATTAACTTTGAGGCTGCGGGCGACGGCGCTGGGTGAATAGTGCAATTCTTTGATTGCTGCCCTGACGGCTGCCTTAGTCTCTTCGGCGACGAAACGTGTTTTATTGATCACGTGCGATACGGTTGTGGTGGAAACGCCAGCACGTTTTGCCACATCTTTAATCGTTGCCATCTAAAAATGACTCCTGAACTTACCTGTTACAGACGTAAGTATATTGTTAATCGTTTGCCTACGTTTAATGTTCTTCTTCTAAGCTAAAAAACAGGATTTCAGAAGGAGAATGCCGAATGTTATACCGAAGGGATCTGGGTTGACGTTTTTCGACTGATACGCAGCGCTTTCATAAACAGCGGATTGTGTCCGATTTATCATGAAAGTGAAAGGGCTAATTTATACTATTAGTGATGCATTCGTCCGAGATTTTTCGCTAGAATTATGAAAGAATCGTAATAACCCTATTATTTGTAGCTTTAACTACCTAAACGCGGATTTGGCTGTGAAGGGGGGGGCTTTTTAGACGAAGCTTTCAGATAAAATTTGTTCGCTAATTAAGGAGTATTTTATGGATACAGATCTGAAGATGTCTTTGCTGACAACCATTGGTTCGTTGGCTGTGATCATCGTGTTTAGTTTTACAGCGGTGCTGAACTAACCGAACGATGATTTTGTGCGGGTTAGGTATTCAGACACGTTGATGTTACATAAAACGTGTCTGAATCGTTTCTGTTCGACGTATGTAATCTATTATCACTCTTAACGAATCGTCTGCGGTGTGACCACGCGACGCGCGCCAACGTAGTGCTCCTGCCAATAATCTTCACTCAACTTGCTGATACGAATATCTGACCCTGTCCGCGGCGACTGAATAAATTTCCCTTCACCCAGATAAACCCCGACGTGATCGGCTGCGCCACGATTATTGATGCGGAAGAAGACCAGATCGCCACTTTCCAGCTCACTCTTTTTAATCGGAGCGGCATCACGCAGGTGATACATTTCGTTTGCGGTGCGTGGAATTTGGATCTTAACGACATCTTTGTAGGCGTAATAAACCAGTCCGCTACAGTCGAATCCGGTAAAGGGAGAGGAACCGCCCCAGTGATAAGGCTTACCTATCTGACTCATCAACTTATTCATTGCGGTTGTTTTGGCATGTTGATAGCGTTTTTTATGCGCGGCGCTTAGCGCCATTCCTTTTTCTGTCGGTGCTGGATTCTTATCCGCTTTCCCCTTGAGTGCGGTCTTCTTCAGTCCTGTTTTGACTCTGGCTTGGGCGGTTGTTTGTTTCTCTTCTTCAGGCTTCAGCTTTTTAAGATTTTTTTTCACTAGCGCGGGCGTGCTGCTTTGCGTTCGTGACGGTTTTTTTTCTGTCACTTTGCTCGCGGTACGGGATTTGGTTTTATTGCTGACTGCGGTAGGTTCTGGTTTTTTGCTTTTGATCGGCGTCGGGGATTTAGCATTACCCTTTGTTTGGCGGCTTTTCTTATTCGTTTCTGCCACGGCGCTTTTCTTCGGCGCAGAATGCGGGGTATGCGGCGCAGCCTGAACCACGTTCAGGGATAGGTTGCTGAAAAATAATATAAAAAGAGTAATAAATAAGCGCATAATAACAGTGACCGAACATAATCCTTAACTCGCTCAATCCTCACAGTATTCCTGAAAACGGCGTCATAAAAAAGTGGGCACGGTCGCTTTATTCATACAGAATAGTGAAAAAACGTTAATAGTTATTTTTTCGATTGATTTATCAGCGTTTTCTGGCGTTGATTTCATCAATGATGAATACCTTCGGGAAAAATAACCCTACAAAAAATGGCGTTTTTTTGTGGCTAGTGGCATCGGTACAATATCACTGAGTCAATGTCGCTGTCGTAGCACCTCTGACGGCGGCTCATGGCTAGCGTTTTGGACGTTAGCCATCCTATAGAATTAAGGAAGCAAGAAGATGACGACACCGACAATTGAAAAAATTCAGCGCCAAATTGCTGAAAACCCGATTCTGCTGTACATGAAAGGCTCCCCGAAATTGCCAAGCTGCGGCTTTTCCGCACAGACTGTTCAGGCGTTGTCTGCCTGTGGCGAACGTTTTGCGTATGTTGATATTTTGCAGAACCCAGACATTCGTGCTGAACTGCCGAAATACGCGAACTGGCCGACATTCCCGCAGCTGTGGGTTGACGGTGAGCTGATTGGCGGTTGTGATATCGTGATGGAAATGTTTCAGCGTGGTGAACTGCAACCGCTGATCAAAGAAACGGCAGACAAATACAAAGCGCAGCAGGCCGATCAAGAGTAATGCTTTTGTCTGGCGTAATGACGATGTCAAATGTTGTTACGATGCGTGCGTGAATCCTTCAAACGGGTGCTTTTATGGCACCCGTTTTTTTGATCTCAATCTTTTCAGTCTTCGGCTGAGGCGTCTTCCAGCGAATTTTCTTCCAGTGCAATCGGCCATCCGCCCAGACGTTTCCAGCGGTTCACCAACTCACAGAACAGCAATGCGGTCTGGTTGGTGTCATACAGCGCGGAGTGCGCCTGACTGGAGTCAAACGCTATTCCTGCGGTAATACAGGCTTTAGCAAGAACCGTTTGGCCTAACACCAGCCCGCTAAGTGCTGCGGTATCGAAAGTGGCGAAAGGATGGAACGGATTACGTTTCAGGCTACAGCGCTCCGCTGCTGCGGCCATAAAGCTATGATCGAATGTGGCATTATGCGCCACGATAATCGCGCGGTTGCAGCCCTGATCTTTGATCCCTTTACGCACGACTTTGAAAATTTCATGCAGCGCGTCATATTCGCTCACTGCGCCACGCAGCGGATTGGTAGGGTCAATGCCGTTAAACGCCAGTGCGGCGGGTTCCAGAATCGCACCCTCAAATGGTTCGACATGAAAATGTAGCGTTTCATCTGGCTGTAACCAACCGTCTTGATCCATTTTTAATGTTACCGCCGCAACTTCCAGCAAGGCATCGGTTTTCGCATTAAATCCGGCGGTTTCAACATCAATCACTACCGGGTAAAACCCACGAAAACGGCCGCTCAGGGCGTTCAGATCACTTTTATCAGCCATTTTTCTCTTAATTGTTAGCAAAACGCAGCGCGCATTATTGCAAATTTTGACTGGAGATGCAGCATGCCGTTGTGGTTTCAAACAGCGGAGGTAGCAGAAGAAGGGGAAGAACAGGTGCCGATGCAGCACCTGTAGAATGCGGGAGAATTAGTGACCGATGCCGTTGCCGGCGTGGGCGTTCTCGATCAATTCGATTTTATAACCGTCTGGATCTTCGATGAACGCGATCACGGTTGTGCCGCCTTTAACCGGGCCCGCTTCGCGCGTTACATTGCCACCCGCTTTGCGGATTCGCTCACAGGTTGCGGCAACATCGTCAACGCCCAATGCGATATGACCATAGGCGTTGCCCAGATCATAGCTGTCGACGCCCCAGTTGTAGGTCAGTTCGATAACCGCACCTTCGCTCTCTTCGGTATAACCGACGAAAGCCAACGTGTATTTGTATTCGGTATTCTCGCTGGTGCGCAGCACGCGCATACCTAGGATTTGGGTATAGAAATCGATAGAACGTTGTAAATCGCCAACACGCAGCATGGTGTGAAGTAAGCGCATAGTGTCCTCGTTAAAAAGTGCAACAAAGAGGAAAGTATAGCGTTGTGGCTCTACCGAGTCCAAGCTGTTGGGATGATGCTAAAAATGCGACACTACGGTGAGGTTTGTGTTAAAACGTACTATCAGGAGGGGTAAATAGCGCGTTGGGTCACTTTTAGACTGCCTGATGTGTAAAAAAAATCGTCAGTTATTACAATGGTTACCTAATTATTTTCATTGTGACTGTCCGTTTGGGCTTGCCAGCGGTAAAGAACAGGGCTTCAATAAATAGAGTTGTCGCAGGAGGTGTTGTGCCAGAGCAACTTGAACTCTTTGTTGTCCCTAATCCATGTCGTGGTATTTGTCAGGCGGATGAAGGCGGATATTGTCGCGGTTGCTTTCGCAGTCGTAATGAGCGCTTTAGTTGGGGCCAAATGAGTGATGCGCAGAAACAGGATGTGCTGCGTTTGTGTCGGCAGAGAATGAAACGCTCACAGCGTTCAGAGAAATCCGATACACCGGCAGAGTCCCGTCAGCCATCGTTGTTTTAAGTTATCTTGTCTTAGATGATCTATTTACGTGAAATTTTGTTTAAGCAACGCAGGAGCGTTCGATTGAATAAAATAAGCCTGAGATCATTTTTAAAAGACTTTTATTTGATAGAATCCATTCCATGATGGAGCTATTTTTACAACAATAAAGTCATTTTTTATTCTTATAAATCAGAGTTGATTGCAATCCAGGGATATAACTTAGCGTGCTAACAATAAGGAGAGGTGATGGAATTGCCATTAGGATCTGATTTAGCCCGTCTGGTGCGCGTATGGCGTGCGCTGGTCGATCATCGATTAAAACCACTTGAACTGACTCAGACGCATTGGGTCACGTTGCATAACATATACCATCTACCCCCTGGGCAGTCGCAGATTCAACTTGCCAAAGCGATAGGTATTGAGCAACCCTCATTAGTCCGAACACTGGATCAGCTTGAGGAAAAAGGGTTAATCACTCGCCACGTTTGTGCGCACGATCGTCGGGCAAAACGTATTATGCTGACCGAATCAGCAGAACCAATCATACAGGCAGTCAATGGTGTAATTAGCCATACACGTAGTGAAGTATTATTTGGAATTACGCCGGAGCAGGTTGATGAATTAGCGCTGCTGGTTTCGCGTCTTGAGAAAAATATATTGGCATTACATGAAAATCAAGCGTAGCTAAATTTGGGTTACGCAGAGGGAGAATTAAATCCCGGTAATATCACCAGTACTGATTATTGGTTATTTATTCCGGGAGTTGATTATTCGTTGTGACGATCGCCGCGGAGAATGGCGATCGTCACACAGCATTAGCGTGGGGAAACGGTAATACTGCGGCCATTGCTGGCCATGGCAACGCGTTGACCTGCGCTGAATTTCGTATCGCCTTGTTTCTGTACCACCATAATGGTACTGCCATCATCACGGCGAATTTCCAATTCTACGCCCTGTGTGCGGTTCAGCGCACCCGTGGCGCTTTGTCCCGCTACACCACCGGCTACTGCGCCAGCTGCTGTCGCTAGACTACGACCGGAACCGCCGCCGATAGTGTTGCCCAGGAAACCACCCAGAACAGCACCGCCCAGCGCGCCGATCACGTTAGAATCTTCTCCCGCCTGAATTTGAACCGGACGCATAGAAACAATCGTACCGTAGGTCACGGTTTGTACCTGCTTAGCTTCGGAGGCGCTGTAAACATCACCTGAAAGCGTACTGGTATTAGCACAACCAGCCAGCGTGATACCAGCAAGGGTAACCACAAGTAAACGCTTCATCATAATACAAACTCCTTAATTGCGAATATGTCGGGCTGGCTCAGCCTCGGCCGACGCAGTGTTATACCAATAAATTATGGTCTGGCTCAGTGTAGTATGCCACTCTTTTTACTCTTTTTTTCAGAATATAATAGTGCGCTTAAATTGCGTATAAACAGAGCAGTAAATAGTACGAGAAAGGGCTTTTTTTGTAGCAAATATTATCAAAAATCCCTATTTGGTTAAAACCTAACCCGTGTGGCAAAAACGTAAAAAATTTAATAATTCAGCGTGTTAACGTGCTACTTTTATTCTCGACGTAACGGTTGTTATCGGTGTTCTCTTTTTATCCCACAGGGGCAAAGGCTATATAATGAGATCAGGCAGATATATTGGCGTAATGTCCGGCACCAGCCTTGATGGTGTGGATGTTGTGCTAGCCGCGATTGACGAACATACGGTTGCTCAGCAGGCCAGCTACTGTCACCCGATACCGCAGGATATCAAAATGGCCATCCTGGGGATGTGTCAGGGGCAGGCGGTGACGCTGTCGGCGCTGGGGCAGTTGGATACACGTCTGGGCATCTTGTTTGCCGAAGCTGTGCTGACGTTGCTTAAAGAGACGGAATTGAGGGCTCAGGATATTACCGCGATTGGCTGCCACGGGCAGACGGTCTGGCATGAGCCCACGGGCGATGCGCCTTGTACGTTGCAGATCGGCGATAATAACCGCGTTGCTGCCTTGACTGGCATCACGACCGTAGGGGATTTTCGCCGCCGCGATTTGGCTTATGGCGGGCAGGGCGCCCCGCTGGTGCCATCGTTCCACCATGCGTTGCTATTGCATCCTGTCGAACGACGTATCGTGCTCAACATCGGTGGCATCGCCAATCTATCGCTGCTGGTGCCGGGTGCGCCCGTGCGCGGTTACGACACGGGGCCCGGGAATATGTTGTTGGATGCTTGGATCTGGCGGCACTGCGCGCAACCGTATGATAAAGACGCCGTGTGGGCGATGAGCGGTCAGATAAATCCGCTATTGCTACGCCGAATGTTGACCGATCCTTATTTTGCGTTGCGAGCGCCCAAAAGTACCGGACGTGAGTATTTCAATCTGGGCTGGCTGGAAAGAATGCTGGCTGGCCTGCCGCCGATAGCGCCGCAGGATGTTCAAGCGACGCTGGTTGAGTTAACGGCTATGAGCATTGCTGAACAGGCGCTGTTGGTCGGTGGATGCGAACGCTTACTGGTTTGTGGCGGTGGCGCACGTAATCCGCTCATCATGGCGCGTCTCTCGGCGCTGCTGCCGGGTATCGAAGTCAGCACGACGGATGAATGCGGCGTGAGTGGCGATGATATGGAAGCGCTGGCGTTTGCCTGGCTGGCTTCTCGCACGCTATCAGGGCTGCCGGGCAATCTGCCGTCCGTCACGGGGGCGAGTCAGGAAACGGTGTTAGGCGCGATTTATCTGGTCAACGCGGATTAATCAGATTTTGCCGAGAGGTTCATGGTTATCCTCTTGTTAAACTTAAATGAGCGGCAGCGCCAGTTGCCGCCATCGACAAGAATGACAGGAGAAAAAATGAAACGATTGCTGACGGGGACAGCGCTGATTCTGCTGAGCGGATGCAGCTATTTTGGCCATAAACAGACGGTGGAAACGCTGCATTATCAGTGCGGCACCATGCCGCTAACCGTGACGCTACAGCAGGGCGGTGAAGCGACTTCGCAGGTGAGTTTCCTGCTGGACGGTGAACGTCTCACACTCCCTCAAGTGGTATCCGCTTCTGGCGTCAGGTACAGCAATGACACCTACACATTCTGGAGCAAAGGCGATCATGCATTTATCCAACGGGGTGAACGAGTTATCATAGACGACTGTGTGTTGGCTCCGATGTAACTGATGCCGCATGCTAGTGGTGTCGCTGCTGATTGCGATTTTTCGGGTACGGGAGCAAAATGGGATTTTCGCCCGCTTCTGGCCCGACATTGCGACAGCAGGATATTATGACTCAGGAACGCTCCCCTTCTGACGGTTCTCCTCTTATTCAACCCGCCGATATTGCTGACATCCGCCGTGAATACACGCGTGGCGGGCTTCGCCGTAGCGATCTTCCCGCGAACCCGCTGGATTTATTTGAACGCTGGCTGAAGCAGGCCTGCGACGCAAAACTGGCCGATCCTACCGCGATGTCCGTCGCGACCGTTGATGAGCACGGGCAGCCTTACCAGCGTATCGTTCTGCTGAAACACTATGATGAGAAAGGCATGGTGTTTTATACCAATATGGGCAGCCGCAAAGCCCATCATCTGGAAAACAATCCACGCATCAGCCTGCTGTTCCCTTGGCATATGCTGGAGCGGCAGGTAATCGTGCTGGGACGCGTAGAGAAGCTGCCAGCGCTTGAGGTGCTGAAATATTTTCACAGCCGCCCGAAAGACAGCCAGATTGGCGCGTGGGTATCAAAGCAGTCCAGCCGGATTTCAGCGCGTGGCGTGCTGGAAAGCAAATTTTTGGAATTGAAGCAAAAATTCCAGAATGGTGAGGTACCTTTGCCCAGCTTCTGGGGTGGCTTCCGCGTCGTTATCGATTCTGTTGAGTTTTGGCAGGGCGGCGAACACCGCTTGCATGACCGATTTTTCTACCAGCGGCAGGACGAGGGCTGGCAGATCGATCGTTTAGCGCCTTAATCGCGAAATATCCGTGTTAAACGCTGGCGCTCCTATCATCAGCACTTTATCCTATGAGGTTTCGCGTTGACTGGGCATTGCGCGGCGATATGGCGTTCATAGTCGGTTGCGTAACGTCATGCAGCAGCGAAATTATCATGCGACAGCAGACAGGTATGCTGCGCATCTCTCACGGCATTGTGCGTAAACCCAATGGGAACGTAACGGCCTATTTTTATAAAAATGGAGTTATCGATGGCGAGTAGTAACCTGATTAAACAATTGCAAGAGCGGGGCTTGATTGCCCAGGTGACGGATGAGGAAGCGTTAGCAGAGCGGCTGGCGCAAGGGCCAATTGCACTGTATTGCGGTTTTGATCCCACCGCTGATAGCTTGCATTTGGGGCATCTGGTGCCGCTGCTCTGCCTGAAACGTTTCCAACTGTCTGGCCACAAGCCGGTTGCGCTGGTTGGCGGTGCCACGGGGCTGATCGGTGACCCAAGCTTTAAAGCCACCGAGCGTAAGCTGAACACGGCTGAAACCGTGGGTGAGTGGGTAGAGAAAATTCGTCGTCAGGTTTCTCCATTCCTGGATTTTGACTGCGGCAAAAACAGCGCGATCGCCGCCAATAACTACGATTGGTTCGGCAATATGAACGTGCTGGATTTCCTGCGTGATATCGGCAAACACTTCTCCGTTAATCAGATGATTAGCAAAGAAGCCGTCAAACAGCGTTTAAACCGCGATGACGTCGGTATTTCGTTCACCGAGTTTTCTTACAACCTATTGCAGGGATACGACTTCGCCTCGCTGAATAAGCAGCATGATGTCGAGCTGCAAATCGGTGGTTCTGACCAGTGGGGCAACATCACGTCTGGTATCGACTTGACGCGCCGCATGAACCAGAAACAGGTTTACGGTTTGACCGTGCCGCTGATCACCAAATCTGATGGGACGAAGTTCGGTAAAACGGAAGGCGGCGCAATCTGGTTAGATGCCAGCAAGACCAGTCCTTACAAATTCTACCAATTCTGGATCAACACGGCAGATGCCGATGTGTACCGCTTCCTGAAATTCTTCACGTTCATGAGCCTCGAAGACATCGATGCGTTGGAAGAAGAAGACAAAAACAGCGGCAAAGCTCCACGCGCGCAGTATGTGCTGGCGGAAGAAGTGACCCGTATGGTTCACGGTGAAGCGGGTCTGGAAGCGGCTCGTCGTATTACACAAAGCCTGTTCTCTGGCGCATTGCAGGATATGACGCAGGACGATTTTGCGCAGCTGGCGCAGGATGGTATGCCGATTATCGAACTGGAAAACGGTGCTGATTTACAACAGGCGCTGGTCAGTGCTGAGCTAGTACCGTCACGCGGTCAGGCCCGTACGATGATCGCTTCGAATGCGGTAACCATTAACGGCGAAAAACAGGCCGATCCTGAATACACCTTCAGCGATTCTGACCGTCTGTTTGATCGCTACACCTTGCTGCGTCGCGGCAAAAAGCACTACTGCCTGATCTGCTGGAAAGCATAAGCATCACCGATAAGGGAGCGCGAGCTCCCTTTCTTCTTGTAAGTTGAGGCGCACAGGCGCTGGCAAGGATTTGAGTCATATCTAATGAAAAACATACTTTCCATCCAGTCACATGTCGTTTTTGGTCATGCTGGTAACAGTGCGGCAGAGTTTCCGATGCGTCGGATGGGCGCAAACGTTTGGCCGTTGAATACGGTGCAGTTTTCGAACCATACCCAATACGGTCACTGGACGGGGTGTGTGATGCCAGCCAGCCACCTGACCGACGTGGTGCAGGGAATTGCGAACATCGACAAACTGAAGACCTGTAATGCGGTATTGAGCGGCTATATCGGTTCCGCCGAGCAAGGGGAACATATTCTGGGTATTGTTCGTCAGGTGAAAGCGGCCAACCCTGATGCGCTGTACTTCTGCGATCCCGTGATGGGTACGCCGGAGAAAGGCTGTATCGTCGCGCCCGGTGTGTCTGATTTCCACTGCCAGCAGTCGCTGCTAGCGGCCGACATTATCGCGCCGAATCTGCCTGAACTGGAACTGCTGGGTGGTCGTACCGTGCATAACGTGGCAGAAGCCGTGGAGACTGCGCGTGCCCTGTGTGAAAAAGGGCCAAAAATCGTTCTGGTGAAGCACCTTAGCCGAGCGGCCACGCGTGAAGACAGCTTTGAAATGCTGCTGGTGACGCCGACGGATGCCTGGCACATCAGCCGCCCGCTGGTAGAGTTTGAACGTCAACCTGTCGGTGTGGGCGATTTGACCAGTGGATTACTGCTGGTGAACTTGCTGAAGGGCGTGGCGTTGGATAAAGCCTTGGAGCACACCACGGCGGCGGTCTATGAAGTCATGCTGGTGACGAAAGAGATGAATGAATATGAGCTACAGTTGGTTGCAGCTCAGGATGGGATTGCCAATCCGCGTCATCACTTCCAGGCGATTCGCCTGTCGTAAAACGTATAACGCCCCGAAATTCGGGGCGTTATTGCATGTTAACCTTTCAACCTTTCAACCTTAAGCGCGGTAACGACGGAAGGGCGCTCGGCAATGTGGTCGAGGTAAGCCGCCAGCGCAGGGTAGCGGAACATATCCAGTTTTAGCGACTGCGCCCAGCGCATCACGGTAAACAAATACGCATCGGCGATACTGAAGCGGTTGGCGACCAGATAGTTCTGTTCACTTAACACCAGATTGATATAACGGAATTTGACCTGCAAATACTCCATCAGCAGCTCTTTATACGTTTCCGGCGTACCAGGACGGAAGAGCGGCGTAAACGTTTTGTGCAGCTCAGCAGAGATGTAATTCAGCCATTCGAGCGTATGGTAGCGCGCCATACTGCCGGTAGGGGCGATAAGGTTACAGTGCGGAACCAGATCGGCAATGTACTCAGCGATAGCGACGCCTTCAGTCAGGACAGACCCATCATCCAGCTCTAACGCTGGCACCATCCCTTTCGGGTTGATGAACGTATAGTCGGTTCCACGCTCTGTCTTTTTCGTGCTCAGATTGACCTTCTCCAGCTTGAATTCCAGCTTGGATTCAATCAAAACAATGTGTGTAAAAAGAGAACTGCTTTCAGCTTTGTAAAACAGTTTCATGGAAACCCCTTCCTATTATTATTTTTCCACCAACACATGCGCTGATGATTGTTGAATAACGACATGTCGTTTTTTTACAACAAAACGTAACGGGAGAGTGTGAGGCCTCTTGCAAAATACTCCTTATGTATGATTTTCGCGTGAAATTTTGGCGATTTTTGCGGCGTAAAACCAAATTTTCATACGTCATTCTGGGGCGATCTTGCTGATTTTAACGAAGACGATCGATAAAGCCGTATCGCGTGTGACACATGCCGCTTTTGACTGGGGCGAAAACAGCTGCGCTATGGGTTATGAAGGCGACTTCTGGGTTGGCAAGAACGCGATAGGCAGATGGGAAAGAGGAGAGGTCAGGGTGGAAGCGTCAAATAAAATGATGCTGTTAATTTTTGAAGCCAATACGGTGAAATCAGCCGCGTGGGAGATGTTTTTCGACGCATGATTTATAGCGGTTAATTAATCATTACTAAATCTCTTGATAAGAAAAATTTCATTAGTGACTGATTTCGTATTTTTCATGATACCGTCGATTTAAGTTATTCCCCCATGGTTAGCGTCTAATGGATATTTAAAATAAAAAATAGGAAAAGGTATGAAGGGGAACTATTTCAAAGTGAAGTTGATTATACTACCCCTTTATTTATTGCATGTAATAAAGGAGGAGTAGTTATGTCAAAAGGTTTCCGTAGAGCGTGCGCAATATTAATGAATAGCGATATTTCCAACTATACGTTACGTCTCGTCGACATTTTTTCTATCAGTGATGGAAAAATCAATACGCTTCCCGAGTAATTATTATCATCACATCAAGACACAGATAATACGCTGACAAAAATCGGATAAGCCATGCCAGTGTGTTAGGTGGCTCATGTTTGCTAATAATGTGTATTGTCTGATTCTATTTATTATCATGAGGTTACTATGAAAAAGAACAGGTTATTGTTTTTTATAGCCTTGGCTATTCTTCTCGGGATTATTGTCGGCGGGGCCTGTCATGCTTTATTAACGGCGCAGGAAGCCAAAGAGGTCGTATCCTACTTTAATTTAGTGACCGATGTTTTTCTTCGCCTGATAAAAATGATTATTGCACCATTGGTATTTGCAACGCTGGTCTCTGGTCTTGCTAGCATGGGGAACTCTTCTTCCGTCGGCCGAATAGGGCTGAAGGCGATGGTATGGTTTATTTGTTCTTCTGTGGTTTCCCTTTTTATTGGCATGATGTTAGCAAACATCTTCGAGCCAGGCGTTGGAATGAATCTCGCTATTCCAAGTACGCCAATAGCGGTAGAGACGGGTGTAAGTACCGGTGGATTTACACTGAAAAGCTTCATTGCTCATATATTCCCACGCAGCATTGTCGAAGCGATGGCGAATAATGAAATATTACAGATCTTGGTGTTCTCCATGTTCTTCGGTTCCGCGCTGGCTTTTGTGAAAGGCCAGAATAAACATGCTGTCACGATGGAATCGATGATAGAGGAACTGGCGAAAGTGATGTTCCGGGTGACAGACTATGTCATGCGGTTAGCGCCTCTGGCGGTATTTTCCTCGCTGGCGTCTTCTATTACGACCGAAGGCCTAGGGCTGCTCCTCGACTTTGGCAAGGTCATTGGCGAGTTTTACCTTGGGCTGGCGCTGCTATGGGGGCTCATGTTCGGTGCTGGGGCGATGTTCCTCGGTAAGAAAGCAACCTGGGGCCTGATCAAACTGCTGCGCGAACCCAGTATGCTGGCATTTGCCACCGCCAGTAGCGAAGCGGCTTACCCGAAAACGATGGAAGCGCTGAGCGAATTTGGCGTTCCCAAAAAAATCACCAGCTTTGTACTCCCGTTGGGGTATTCCTTTAACCTTGTCGGCTCCATGATCTATCAGGCTTTTGCCATTCTCTTTATCGCACAGGCTTACAATATTCACCTTAGCCTGACGCAGCAGACCTTAATTCTGCTGACGCTGATGATCACCAGTAAAGGTATGGCTGGCGTGGCGCGTGCCGCGGTCGTGGTGGTAGCCGCCACCTTGCCGATGTTCAGCTTACCCGAAGCGGGCATTTTGCTGATTATTGGTATCGATCAGTTCCTGGACATGGGCCGCACGGCGACCAATGTGATTGGTAACGGTATGGCGACCGCGGTTGTTGCCAAACTGGAACGAAACCATGACCTGGAAGAGCAAGACCATGCCGACGAAGAAGCACCCGTGATGGCAACTGGAAATGTCTAAATTAACGTCAGGTTAATGCACTGAGACAGACGGCCTTCGGGCCGTTTTTCTTTCCTCTCCTCGCTCTCTGCCATACGTTACCGTGACTGTTTTCCATTCCACTCGCGTTTATTCTGACTTGCCTCTTTTCAATAGCTAACGGCTATCGCTGCGTTCATATCGTCTTGTTGCAAAAACGTTATTTTTTGTTTGTGTTATCTTTAAATAAGACCGTAAGCTCAGGCTGGTTATTGATTAATCGCCCGATGCAGAATAACGAACATACCCGAAAAACAAGTTCATTTGGGAGGAAGCATGTCATCACACCTTCGCGACACTTGTCTGGACACACTGACGGTACAGAAGCAGATTTACCATTATTACAGCCTGCCGAAGGCGGCGAAAACGCTTGGCAACATCGATAAATTACCGAAATCGCTCAAGGTGCTGTTGGAGAATTTATTGCGTCATCAGGACGGCGACACGGTAGAGCAGGACGATCTTCAGGCGGTCGTGGACTGGCTGAAAACGGGTCACGTTGACCGGGAAATTGCCTATCGTCCCGCGCGTGTGTTGATGCAGGACTTTACCGGCGTGCCTGCCGTGGTCGATCTGGCGGCAATGCGAGCGGCGGTGAAACGACTGGGCGGCGATGTGAATAAGGTTAACCCGCTGTCGCCGGTCGATCTGGTTATCGACCACTCGGTGACGGTTGACCACTTCGGCGATCGTCAGGCGCTCACAAATAACACGCAGCTCGAAATGGCGCGTAACCGTGAGCGTTATGAGTTTTTGCGCTGGGGACAAAATGCTTTTAGCTACTTCAGCGTCGTGCCGCCGGGAACCGGGATTTGCCATCAGGTGAATCTGGAGTATCTCGCCAAGGCCATCTGGTACGAAAAGCAGGGCGACAAGCAGTTTGCTTATCCTGATACGCTGGTAGGAACCGATTCGCATACCACGATGATTAACGGTTTAGGCGTGCTCGGCTGGGGCGTCGGCGGGATAGAGGCTGAGGCAGCGATGCTGGGGCAGCCTGTTTCGATGCTGATCCCTGATGTGGTCGGCGTCAAGCTAAGCGGCAAGATGCGCGAAGGGATCACGGCAACCGATCTGGTCCTGACGGTCACGCAGATGCTGCGTAAACACGGCGTGGTCGGCAAATTTGTGGAATTTTACGGTGATGGGCTGGATTCGTTGCCGCTGGCGGATCGCGCGACCATCGCCAATATGGCACCGGAATATGGTGCGACCTGTGGCTTCTTCCCTATCGACCAAATTACGCTGGATTACATGCGCTTGACCAACCGTGCGGAAGAACAAATTGCGCTGGTGGAAGCCTACAGTAAGCAGCAGGGGCTGTGGCGTAATGCGGGTGATGAACCGGTATTTACCAGCCAGCTTGCGCTGGATTTGGCGACGGTGGAAACCAGTCTGGCAGGGCCGAAACGCCCACAGGATCGTGTGCCTTTAGCGGGCGTGCCAGAAGCCTTTAAAGCCAGCCGGGAGCTGGAAGTCAGCACGGTGAAGAACCGTTCTGACTATGAAGAATTCACGCTGGAAGGCGAGACGCATCGTTTACAGCAGGGGGCCGTCGTGATCGCCGCGATTACTTCCTGCACCAATACCTCCAACCCGAGCGTGCTGATGACGGCCGGGCTGCTGGCAAAAAATGCCGTTGAGCGCGGTCTGAAAACCAAGCCGTGGGTTAAGACCTCGCTGGCACCGGGCTCGCGGGTCGTAACCGATTACTATGATAAAGCGGGATTGACGCCGTTCCTCGACGAACTGGGATTCAATCTGGTGGGCTACGGCTGTACTACCTGTATCGGTAACTCCGGCCCGCTGCCGGATGCGATTGAAGCGGCGATAAAAGAAGGCGATCTGACAGTCGGGGCCGTGCTGTCAGGCAACCGCAACTTTGAAGGCCGTATTCATCCGCTGGTGAAGACGAACTGGCTGGCGTCACCGCCGCTGGTGGTCGCGTACGCGTTGGCAGGGAATATGAACGTCGATCTGACGCAAGAACCGCTGGGTGAAGATCGTGATGGGAAAGCCGTCTACCTGAAAGATATCTGGCCGTCGACTAAAGCGGTGGCGGATGCGGTATTGAACGTCAGCGCGGGAATGTTCCACAAACAGTATGCCGCCGTGTTTGAAGGCACGCAGGAGTGGCAAGATATTGAGGTCGACGACAATCCTACCTATCAATGGCCGGAAGAATCGACCTATATCCGCCAGACGCCTTTCTTCCTGGATATGGGGAAAGAACCTGAGCCAGTTCAGGATATCCACAACGCGCGCATTCTGGCGATGCTGGGCGATTCGGTGACAACTGACCATATCTCACCAGCAGGCAACATCAAGCGCGATAGCCCGGCAGGAAAATATTTGCTGGAGCGCGGCGTCGAAACGGCGGAGTTCAACTCTTACGGTTCACGGCGCGGTAATCACGAAGTGATGATGCGTGGGACGTTTGCCAACATCCGTATCCGTAATGAAATGGTGCCGGGTAAAGAGGGTGGCTATACCCGTCATATCCCGTCGCAGAATGAGATGACGATCTATGACGCGGCGATGCGCTATAAGGACGACAATGTCCCGCTGGCGCTGTTTGCCGGGAAAGAATACGGCTCCGGCTCCAGCCGTGACTGGGCAGCAAAAGGCCCGCGCTTGCTGGGTGTTCGCGTGGTGATTGCTGAATCGTTCGAACGTATTCACCGTTCTAACCTGATCGGGATGGGGATTCTGCCGCTGGAATTTCCCGATGGTGTGACGCGTAAAACGCTGCAATTAACTGGTGACGAGCAGATTTCGATTACGGGATTAAATCAGCTGACGCCGGGGGCAACGGTCGAGGTGAATATCACTGATGCTGATGGCAATACGCAGACGATCAAGACCCGCTGCCGCATCGACACCCGCAACGAACTGACCTACTACCAGAACGACGGCATTCTGCACTACGTTATCCGCAATATGCTGTAATTTTATGTCTCGCCACCGAGGGCAGAAAGCCTGCTCTCGGTGGATTCACTCAATTCGAAATATAGCGGGTACATCAATAATAAGCGGCTTCATCCTTTCTAAGCGGTACGCTTCGGACACTGCCGTTGGTAAACGCTATCGCAGACACGACGCTTCTTCGTAAATCACCGTATTTTTTCGATTGCAGGATATACCTGACGACGTATGTGCTGTCGTCTAAAAAGCGGTAAAAAGAAGGAGGAATGCACAGTTCGCCCTGTGTAACGACTACGCTGGGATTTTCATACAGCGTCCATTCCTGTGGCTGAGCGGCTCTTGTGCTAATCGCAATAAGAGTGGGTTGGTAATCCTGAGCATCGCTAACTAAAAAGCAGAGATCGCTTCCCACTTGTCTGACTGATGTCAATTCGTCTGGCTTCAAGCGATCACCCGAACCGGGGCAACCGACAAGAAGAAAACTCGTCACTATAAGCAGAAACGCAGACAATTTTGCAGTAAATGTCATCGTTAATTCCAGGGAAAGAACTGCATGGTTTTTTGATAAGGAAGGTAACTGCCGTGATGAATCCAAACTTTGTGGTAGTGGATTGAATCACCAAAAATAGATTTAGCCAGCCTGATTTCACCAGACGTAAGCAATCGCAAGCTCCCTTCTTTTTGATTATCCATAACAATCTCCATTTGTTATCGCTACGTAGGCTTATAGCTTGGACTATTGACGGTTAAAAATGAAGCGTTAATCCCAGCAGTGTAACGTTCATTCCAGACGGCTAAGAAAGATACATTAACCCTGATGCACCAGCGCACGTTTTCCCACATTAAACTCTCGTATCCTCAGGCGAATTATGGTTATGTTGTAGTGATGCTAACTACATGGGGAATAAGTAAAAATTATTGCCCAGCCATGTCCTCATCGTTCAGGTTGCAAGACAACACGCCGTCGTCTTTACTCGGTGCCGCGTGGACTTTCCATGAGCAAGCCCCAGACGAGACGAGCGAGGCACTCTTGCCAATGTAGCTTGAAGGATGACAGAGATATAACAGGAGGTTATATGAATGAGTTGATCAAAAAACGCTTTAAACATTCGCTGCTGCTACTCACGCTGTGTACAACAGGGGCGATGACATCGGCTTTTGCGGCACAGGTCCCTGCTGGGACGGCGCTGGCGGAAAAGCAAGAGCTGGTGCGAGGCAATGGGTCAGAACCTGCCTCATTGGACCCGCATAAGGTGGAAAGCGATGTCGAAGGCCACATTATCAATGACTTCTTCGATAATCTGGTCCGTGTGGGCGATGACGGCACCATTCAGCCGCGATTGGCCGAGCGCTGGGATAATAAAGACAATACGGTGTGGACATTCCACCTGCGGCCTGATGCCAAATGGTCCGATGGTTCACCGATTACTGCTGACGATGTGGTTTACAGCTGGAGACGCCTTAGCGACCCTAAAACGCTGTCGCCTTACGGCACCTACGTTGCCAGTATGTATGTGAAGAACGCGGCGGATATTCTGGCGGGCAAGAAAGCGCCGGATTCGCTGGGTGTGAAAGCCTTGGATAGTCACACGATTGAAGTCACGCTGGAACACCCGCTGTCGTATTTCCTGGAAATGTCGGCTTACCATATTCTGGTCCCTTTGCCGAAAGCGGTTCTCGAAAAACACCCTGATAACTGGACGCAGGTCGGGAATTTTGTCAGCAGCGGCCCTTATACGCTGAGCGAATGGGTGGTTAACGAACGCATCGTCGGCAAGCGCAATAGCCAGTATTGGGATAACGCGCATACCGTGATTAATAAAGTGACGTATTTACCAATCAGCTCGCAGGCGGCGGAGTTGAATCGCTATAAATCCGGCGAAATAGATGTCACGGGCATCTTGTCTCCGATTCAATTCGCATCATTGCAAAAAGAGTATCCACTGGAGGTGAAAGTCTCGCCGCTGCTGGCTACCTATTTCTATCGCTTCAATATGAAAAAAGCCCCTTTTGACGATCCACGCGTCCGTCGCGCACTGGATCTCAGTTTGGATAAAAATATCATCGCAAACAACGTACTCGGTATGGGGCAGACGCCTGCTTACAGTTTGATTCCCAAAAATGTAAGCGGCTTTCAGCGCAAGGAGCCTGAGTGGGCAAACTGGACACAGCAACAGCGTAATGAGGAAGCGAAGAAACTGTTGAAAGAGGCTGGGTTTGATGAAAAACATCCGCTGAAATTCAACCTGCTTTACAACACCTCCGAGTCGCATTTACGCGTAGCGATTGCCGCCAGTTCAATGTGGAAGAAGAATCTTGGGTTGGAAGTGACGCTGCAAAATCAGGAATGGAAAACGATGCTGGATACCGTACGTACCGGTAACTTCGAGGTGGTCAGACAGTCCTGGACGGGGGATTACAACGAAGCCAGTACGTTCTTGAATACTCTGGAAACGAATGACAGCAACAACAACGGTAAATTCAGTAATGCACAATATGATGCGTTGTTGAAAAAAGCGCTGACGGTGAAGGATAAGCAGGAGAAAGAGGCGATTTATCAACAGGCCTCGGATATTTTAGATAACACGGTTCCATTACTGCCCATCTACTACTATGTTCAGCCACAGATGGTTAAGACCTATATTGGCGGTTTTTCTCCCAATGTGCGTGGTGATTATTACACGCAAGACATGTATATCCTCAAGCACTGATCCCAATAAAACAGCCGGTTAAAAACCGGCTGTCAGCATTGAAAGAAAGGATCCTGACGCGAAACGGGATCGTTATTTCATATCCAGCAGGTGCCCCATTTTGGCGGCTTTGGTCGCCAGATAGTTCTCATTCTTCGGGTTGCGCCCGACGATTAATGGCACGCGCTCAACGATATTGATGCCTGCTTCGTTGAGTATTTTCACTTTCTGCGGGTTATTGGTCAGCAGGCGAACTTCATCAACGTCGAGCAGCTTGAACATGTCAGCGCACAGCGTGAAATCGCGCTCGTCGGCGGCGAACCCAAGCTGATGGTTAGCTTCTACCGTATCAGCCCCCAGATCCTGCAAAGCATACGCGCGGATTTTATTGAGCAGCCCGATATTACGGCCTTCCTGACGATGGTATAACAGCACGCCGCGACCTTCTTCGGCGATGTGGCCTAATGCAGCCTCAAGCTGGAAACCACAGTCACAGCGCAGGCTAAACAAGGCATCCCCTGTCAGGCACTCGGAATGCACGCGAGCAAGTACGGGAACTGAACCGGAAATATCACCATAGACCAATGCAAGGTGATCGTGACCCGTGGCGATCTCTTCAAAACCCACCATCAGAAAATCGCCCCACGGAGTGGGTAACTTGGCTTCCGCCACCCGTTTTAGCTGCATACTTTTCTCCAAAAAATCTGTATCCAAAAAAGCTGTGTCCAAAAAACCATGTTCAAAAAACAAGAATGCTGAGGCGAATCCTACTGCTGCCTATCGTGCTTGACCAGCAAAAAAGCCTGTTTAAGAACGTCATAAAAATTGAATTACAACGTGGCCTGACTGCCGTCTGGTTTCAGGTTCGTTGACAGAACTGAGTGCTATTTTACGCCATACTGACAGTCCGTGTCGGATTTTCTGATAGAATTGTGAAAGTTTTGTTGCAAAGCATCATACTGAATTATGGGAAGAAATTATGTACGAAATAGCCAAACGAACAACCATCGGCGCAGCGTTATTACTGATTATGCCAATGATTATCTGGATGAGCGGTTGGCAGTGGCAACCGGAGTATGACGGGCTCTGGTTACGCGTACTCTTCTGGATTACAGAAACGGTGACATCGCCGTGGGGCATTCTGACCAGCATCGTGCTAGGTCTCTGGTTTCTCTGGTGTCTGCGTTTCCGCCTGAAGCCCGCGCTCGGTCTGTTGGTCATCATGGCGATTACGGTGTTGATTGGGCAGGGCATCAAATCGGCGATTAAAGAGTGGGTGCAGGAATCACGGCCCTATGTCGTTTGGCTGGAGAAAAATCATCAGGTGGACGACAGCTATTTCTACTCGCTGCCGCGCAAGGAGCGTTCGGAACTGGTGAAAACGCAATTGCAGGACCAAACGCAGATTCCACAATGGCTGCGCAGCCACTGGCAGTTTGAAACCGGCTTTGCTTTCCCCTCTGGGCATACCATGTTTGCCGCAACCTGGGCGCTGCTGGGCGTCGGGCTGTTGTGGGCGCGTCGGCATTATAAAACGGTGGTGATCCTGATGCTCTGGGCCAGCGGCGTGATGGGTAGCCGTCTGGTACTCGGCATGCATTGGCCGCAGGATTTGGTGGTGGCGACGTTAATTAGCTGGCTGCTGGTGGTGGTGGCCAGTTGGTTGGCACAGCGCTGGTGCGGCCCGCTCTCGCTCCAGTATGAAGAAATCAAAGAACAGGCGGAGGAGGATGCCGCCGAAAATAAATCCTCGTAGCCCTTGAGTTGTTGTTCCTGTTGTCGATCGTATTCCATAGATAATCCCCTGTAGCACGTACCCTGCGGATGGCATTCGTCATCCGCATTTTTTATGTCGGACCTCCTTGTCCGTCACCCTGCGGGCCGTTGCTGACGCAGCGTTAAAAATTTCTCTCGTCTCTGTTTCTTCCCGATTATCACCGCTATCGCCTCGCGCAAAATGTAAACAATTTGTGAGCTGCTTCGCTATTCCTGTTTTTGTTGTTGGACAATTTTTCGGTTGGTTGTAAAACTTTATTTGAATGTTAATTCAATATTGAATATATATTCAAACAGGAGAATAACAATGAAACCTTACCGTCTGAAATCCTCCCTGCTGGCTATCATGTTTTCCTTTTCTGCCGGTGCGTTCGCCGCAGATAACGGGTTGATCGCCATTATTACCCCTTCACACGACAACCCATTTTTTAAAGCGGAAGCCGAAGGCGCCAGAACCAAAGCCATCGAACTGGGTTACACCACGCTGGTGGCGTCGCATGACGATGACGTCAGCAAACAAAATCAGCTGATTGAAACCGCCATTGCCCGCAAGGCGAAAGCCATCATTCTGGATAATGCTGGAGCCGATGCCACCATTGGCCCGTTGAAAAAGGCGAAAGCCGCCGGTATTCCCGCTTTCCTGATCGACCGGGAAATCAATGAAACCGGCGTGGCCGTGGCGCAGATCGTTTCCAATAACTATCAGGGCGCGCAGCTCGGTGCGGAGAAATTCGTCGAGCTGATGGGGCAGAAAGGCAAGTACGTCGAGCTGATTGGCCGCGAGTCAGACACCAATGCGCACGTCCGCTCGCAGGGCTACCACGATGTGATCGACCAATATAGCGACATGAAGCGGGTCGCCAGACAAACGGCGAACTGGAGCCAGACGGAAGCCTTTACCCGTATGGAAGCCATCTTGCAGGCAAACCCTGATATCACTGGCGTAATTTCCGGCAACGACACCATGGCGCTGGGGGCCGAAGCGGCGCTGAAAGCGGCGGGGCGTCATGACGTGATTGTGGTGGGTTTTGACGGCAGCGACTACGTGCGCGATTCCATCATCAATAAAAGCAATATAAAGGCCACGGTGCTGCAACCCGGCTGGCAACAGGCGCAGATGGCAGTTGAACAGGCGGATTACTACCTGAAGAACGGCAAGGCACAGCATGAAGAAAAACAGCTGATGGACTGCATTCTGATCGACGAATCTAACGCGACCAAACTCAACACCTTTGCGTTGAAACCGTAATCGAGGCAGCGGGAGCGCCTGCTCCTGCTGATAGAGGAGTCGTTATGCTGTTTGATGAACGATATCGCGCCTGCTGGGTGGGGCTCTGCGCCTTGCTGCTGTCGGCCTGTACGGTGGTCGATCTGGATGAAAACGGTAAGCCGATCATTCCGGTCGACCCAGCTTCTGTGCCGGGCTATAGCACCATGACGCCAGAGAACATCGCGACAGCGCTGTGGCAGTCAAAACTGCTCCCAACAGCGCAGCAGCAGGCGCTGTCCTGGGATGAAGTGAAGCAAACGCAGGCAGCACTGGAGGATTCAGCGCGTAAAGCCGTCTACGCACAGCTTCAGGGCACGGTCAGCGGAATTGACCGGGCAAGTCGCGAAGGAAAATTGATGCTTGATGTGCAAGGTGACGCCGTCACGCTTCAATTAGGGCCCATCGTCAAAGGCAATGCTATCCGCGATGCCGCTGGGTTTATTCGCTTTGATGACTTTAAAAATCAGGTTCAGTTTGCCCAACTGGCTCGCGCGTTGAATAACAAAGCCCTCGCGTCGCTGCCGGAGCTGGATGCGGGCGTGCAGGGTAAGCCCGTTAACGTACTGGCGGCACTGGTGGTGACCAAACAGGGAATCAGCGAGGCGGTACCGATGACGTTAAACCTGACCGACACGAGTAGCGGAGGGGCGAAATGATGGAAAAACCAGACGTCTCGCTACAGCCAGACGCGGTGAACCGACCCGATATCGTCATGGCGACCCGCGGCATCACCATGCTGTTTCCCGGCACCAAAGCGCTGGATAACGTTGATTACAACGTTTATCGCGGCAAGGTCAACGTGATCATTGGTGAAAACGGGGCGGGTAAATCGACGCTGATGAAGATTCTGGCTGGTGTGCAGCAGCCGACGTCCGGCCAGATTTTGCTCAATGGCGAAGCCGTACGTATAGCAGATACCCGCGATGCGGCAGCGAAAGGCATCGGCATGGTGCATCAGGAACTTAACCTGTCCGAGAACCTGAGCGTGGCGGAGAACATCTTCCTGGGACGGGAACTGCAAAAGGGCGTTGCGCCTATCGATTATTTGGCGCAGGAGCGTATTGCGGCGGAATTGATGGCGCGTCTCGATCAGGATATTTCGCCGCGCACCGAAGTCGCCAGCCTGAAAGTCGGCCAGCAACAGCTGGTGGAAATTGCCAAAGCGCTGGCGGATCAGGCTGACATTCTGATTCTGGACGAACCGACCTCCGCGCTAAGCAAAACCGAAGTGGAGATTCTGTTTCGCGTGATCCGCGAGCTGACTCGCCAGAATGTTTCCATCATCTACATTTCGCACCGGCTGGAAGAGCTGATGGCGATTGGTGACTACATCACCATCCTGCGCGACGGGCGTTTTCAGGCGGAAGCTGCGGTCAGCGATATCGACGTGCCGTGGATCGTGCGGGAAATGCTCGGCGGTGACCCTGTCACCAGCTTCCTGCATCCGGGCAGAACGTTCGGTGCGCCGATATTGGAAGCGGAGCACCTTACCTGTCTCAACGATGCCGGGCATCAGGTGGTTAATGATGTGTCGCTGATGGTGCGTGAAGGGGAAATCGTCGGCATTTACGGGCTGATGGGCGCGGGACGCACCGAACTCTTCGAGTGTCTGCTGGGTATTCAGAATGATTATCTGGGCAAGATTTATCTCGATAGCAAACCGGTGAATCCGCGCCTTGCTACCGCGCAGCGCATTCGTATGGGCATGAGTCTGGTGCCGGAAGATCGCAAAAAAACCGGCATCTTTCCGCTCTCGTCGGTGGCCTCCAATCTCACCATCGCCAGCCTGTGGCGGCGGCTGAAATACGGCATGGCGATCTTCCAGCGCCAGGAGCAGGAAGTGGTTGCCAGCACGATTGGGCAGTTGGCGATCAAAGTGTCTTCGCCCGACGTCGAAATTCAGGCGCTCAGCGGTGGCAACCAGCAAAAAGTGGTGATTGGCCGCTCGTTGCTCACCAGCCCTAAAGTGCTGTTGCTGGACGAGCCAACACGGGGCATTGATGTCGGTGCCAAGGCTGATGTGTTTGAAATGATGGTTGGGCTGTCCGAACAGGGCATCGGCGTGCTGTTTTCCACCTCGGATCTGAAAGAAATTATGGCGGTATCGGACCGCATTTTGGTGATGTCGAATGGCAAACTGACGGCGAATATTTCGCGTCAAGCGGCCAGCGAGTCGGCATTGGTTTCGGCAAGTGCACAAGGGTTCTGACATGAAAACGACTCACCTTCCGGCAGCGTCAGGCGCGCTATCACCGGGTAAGTTTGTACGCTCACGAGAGAGCATCCTGCTGTTGATTCTCAGGCTGCGCACGTTTATCGCACTGTTCCTGATTTTGGGGTTCTTCGCCTTCACGGTGCCCGGGTTTTTGGCGACGGGTAGCCTGATCATCATGGTGAAGCACATTGCCATCAATGCGTTTCTGGCGCTGGGGATCACCTTTGTCATCATCACCGCGGGGATTGATCTGTCAATCGGCGCCACGCTGGGGCTGTGTGGCATGGTGGCGGGTTACATGATCACCCAGGGGATTGTGCTGCCCATGTTCGGCATCGCGATTTTCCCCAGCGTGTGGGTCATCGTGCCTGTCGTGCTGCTGATTGGCGCGCTCATCGGGGCCATCAACGGCTGGATCATCACGCGGTATAACGTTGCGCCTTTTATCTGCACGCTCGGAACGATGTACATCGTGCGAGGGGCATCGATGCTGATTTCTGGCGGGGAGACGTTCCCCGGCTTGGGCGGTAACCCGCAGTTGGGCAATACCGGTTTTGAGCTGATTGGCTCCGCTACGATCCTGGGATTACCGCTGGCTATCTGGCTGATGCTGGTGCTGGCCGTGGCGATTGCCTACGTGGCGCGCCGCCTGCCGTTTGGTCGCCATGTCTATGCGATTGGTGACAACGAACGTGCCGCTGAGCTTTCCGGCGTCAAAGTGCGTCAGGTCAAAGTCTGGGTCTACACCATTTCCGGCTTCTGTGCGGCTATCGCGGGCATCGTGGTGTCCTCTCAACTGGTCGCCAGCCATCCGGCAACCGGCACCGCCTTTGAAATGAACGCGATCGCTGCCGTGGTACTTGGCGGAACGTCATTGGCAGGCGGGCGCGGCACGATTCTGGGCACGCTGATTGGTGCGTTTGTCATCGGGATTCTTGCCGACGGACTGGTGATGATGGGCGTGAGTGAATTCTGGCAGATGGTGATTAAAGGTATCGTCATCATTGTGGCTGTGATTATCGACCAGATGCAAAACCGGATGCAGCACAAGGCCGCAATTGTGTCACAAAAGGCCGCGGCGGAAGGGACATAGTTAATGAAGGTACGCAGTCGCGTGGTTAATTAAGCGTAACTAGCACGGGGCGTTGAGTCGCGGCGGGATTGATGTCGGTAGGCATACCGAGGCCCGATTTGAACGCAATTTTTTTTGATTTAATGTGAATAAATATTCGTTTTTGAGTAAAAATTCAAGCGAGGTGAAGTATGAATCCGTACGCATTGTCGGTGGAGGCGCTGACGCACAAAGCCCGCGCCATTCGTCGCCGCATTATTCATCTGAATGCCAATAGCCCGGCTGGTGGGCACACGGGTGCCGATTTGTCACAGGTGGAAATTCTGACTGCACTGTATTTTCGCATTCTGAACTGTGCACCGGAGAGCCTTCAGGATCCGCAGCGGGACATTTACATCCAGTCAAAAGGCCATGCGGTTGGCGGCTATTACTGCTGTTTGGCTGAGGCGGGCTATTTCCCGGAATCGTGGCTGGCAACTTATCAGCACCCCGATTCGCATTTGCCAGGGCATCCGGTCAAGCACAAGACGCCGGGGATTGAACTGAACACCGGTGCGCTAGGGCACGGGCTGCCGGTTGCCGTCGGTATTGCGCTGGCGGCGAAGCGCGATAACAACCCGCGTCGGGTGTTCGTTCTGACGGGCGATGGTGAACTGGCGGAAGGCAGCAACTGGGAAGCGGCGCTAGCGGCGGCGCATTACCAACTGGATAACCTGATCATCATCAACGACAAGAACAAGCTGCAACTGGCAGGGCCGACGAGTTCCATCATGAACACCGATCCGCTGGCGGAGAAGTGGCAGGCTTTTGGTTTAGAGGTCACGGAATGCGCGGGCAATGACATGCGTTCAGTGGTCGAAACGCTGGAGAATCTGCCGCGCAACGGCAAGCCGAACGTGGTGATTGCGAATACGGAGAAAGGCGCGGGCGTGTCGTTCATTCAGGGACGGGCTGAATGGCACCATCGGGTGCCGAAAGGCGAGGAAATTGCACTGGCGCTGGAGGAATTAAAAGATGAGTAACGCAGAGCATCTGGCAACCGTCATGGTTGAGCAGTTCATTAAGGCCGTCGAACAGGGGATTGATTTAGTCCCGGTGTTGGCGGATTCAAGCTCAACGGCGAAGATTTCGCCTTTCATACAGCGTTTCCCTGACCGCATCGTCAACGTGGGGATCGCAGAACAAACCATGGTGGGGACGGCGGTAGGGCTGTCCATCGGCGGCAAGATTGCGGTGACCTGTAACGCGGCACCGTTTTTGATCTCCCGTGCGAATGAACAGCTCAAAGTCGACGTCTGTTACAACAACAGCAACGTCAAGCTGTTTGGGCTGAATGCGGGCTGTAGCTACGGTCCGCTTGCCAGCACGCACCACAGTATTGACGACATCGCGGTGTTGAGAGGGTTTGGCAATATTGAGATCTATGCGCCGTCTAGCCCGGAAGAGTGCCGCCAGATTATCGACTATGCGTTTGAACATCAGGGGCCAGTCTATATCCGCCTCGATGGGAAACCGCTGCCTGCCTTGCACGATGAGCAGTATCGCTTTGTGCCGGGGCAGATCGATGTGCTGCGCAAGGGGCGCGATATCACGCTGGTCGGGCTGGGGTCGACCGTGCATGAAATTGTGACGGCGGCTGAATTATTAGCAGAAAAAGGACTTGCCGCTACGGTGGTTAATCTTTCCTCTATCCGCCCGTGTAATACTCAGCAATTGCTTGAAATTCTGAGTGAAACACCTCGCGTTATCACAGTAGAAGAACATAACGTCAACGGCGGTGCAGGCAGTCTGGTAGCGGAAGTGCTGGCAGAAGCGGGCAGCGGAATTCCTCTCGTACGGTTAGGTATTCCCGACGGCCAATACGCGATTGCCGCCGATCGGAGCGCGATGCGGGCGCATCACGGGCTGGACGCGACGGGCATTGTCAACGCGGCACTGCGTCTTTGCCCGGGAGGCTGATGATGTTTACGCCGGTTATTTTGGCAATCGATGAAGGGACGACGAACGCTAAAGCGATTGCCGTCGATGAGCGGGGGCACATTCTGGCTAAAGCGGCGGTCGCTTTGCAGGTGACGCACCCGCAGCCTGGCAGAGCCGAGCAGGACGCGATGGCGATCTGGCGTGCGGTTTGTCAGGCGGCAGAAACCTGCCTGTCGTCATTACACCGGGCTCAGGTGGTGGGCGTTGCGATCAGCAATCAGCGTGAGTCGGTGCTGATTTGGGACAGGCGAACTGGAAAGCCGTTGACGCCGTTGGTCAGCTGGCAAGATCGGCGCGCGGAGAAATTCTGTCAGGCCTTGCAGGGCAGTGCGGAGGCGCGCCTGATTGAATCCCGCACCGGGCTACAGGTTGATCCGCTTTTTCCCGCCGCCAAACTTCATGCCATGCTGGCGGAATTGCCGGACGGTGCCGCTCGCGCGATGCAAGGGGAGTTGTGCATCGGAACGGTGGATTGTTGGCTTAACTGGCAATTTAGCGGCGGACGAGCGTATTCCACCGACTATTCCAACGCGGCGAGAACGCAACTGTTTAATATCCACCGCGGCTGCTGGGATGAGGATCTGCTGGCGCTGTTCGGTATTCCCAGTGTGTGCTTGCCTGCCGTTACGCCGTCCTCGGCGTTACATGGTCACACCGGCGTGACGGGCATCAAGGGGCTTGCCGCTGGTGTACCGATTGTGGCGTTGATTGGTGATTCTCATGCGGCGCTGTACGGTCAGGGCATCACCCAAAGCGGTGAAATCAAGGCGACATACGGCACCGGTTCGTCGCTAATGACGACCATCAACACGCCGCATCAACAGGCCGCAGGGCTTAGCACCACGATCGCCTGGCACGATGGTGAAGTACGCTACGCACTGGAAGGCAACATTACCCACACTGGTTCGGGATTTGCCTGGATTGGTCAGATGCTGGGCATTCCTTCCGTTACACAACTCACCGAACTGGCGCTCAGCGCTGAGTCTAATCAGGGCGTTTTCTTTGTTCCAGCGTTATCCGGGCTGGGCGCGCCCTATTGGGATGTGCAAGCGCGTGGCCTGCTGTGTGGATTATGCGATGCCACCACGCCCGCCATCATCGCCCGTGCCGGGCTGGAAGCCATCGCGTACCAGATTGCCGACGTTTTTTTCGCGATGGAGCAGGCATCGCAAGCTGCGTTACCCGCGCTGCGTGTTGACGGCGGCGCGACACAAAACCGCTGGCTGATGCAATTTCAGGCCGACCTCTTGCAGCGCCCATTGATTCGCAACCATAACGCGGAAGTGTCGGCGCTGGGAGCGGCTTATCTGGGCGGAAAAATGCTGGGGTGGTGGGAACACCGCGAACAGATCGCCGCGCTGCCCAGAGAAGTCGAGATCATCGAGCCGTCGACGACAAATTACGGGATTTTGGAAAGCTATCAACAGTGGCGCACGGCGGTAGCACGTGCGCGTCTGCGGCCCGAGTCATAACCATTTTTAACCGTAAGACATTTTTAGCAGTAAGAAATGTTAGCAGTAAGAACCTATCCGATACGAAAGATAAGCAGCTCAACACTATTACGAATCAATGAGGTGACTTTTATGGCAACGTATAACTACCCTGAATTTGGTGCCGGTTTGTGGCATTTTGCGAATTATATCGACCGCTACGCTGTAGACGGCTACGGCCCGGCATTGAGCACGATCGATCAGATCAAAGCGGCGAAAGAGGTCGGCGAACTTTCTTATGTCGACTTGCCTTATCCCTTTACGCCGGGCGTGACGCTCAGTGAAGTGAAAGATGCGCTGAAAGATGCGGGACTGAAGGCGATTGGCATCACGCCGGAAATTTATCTGCAAAAATGGTCGCGTGGTGCGTTTACCAACCCCGATCCGGCGGCCCGAGCGGCGGCGTTTGAATTAATGCACGAATCTGCGGGCATTGTGCGTGAACTGGGCGCGAATTACGTCAAGGTTTGGCCGGGTCAGGATGGCTGGGATTATCCATTCCAGGTCAGCCATAAAAACCTGTGGAAGCTGGCGGTTGATGGTATGCGCGATCTGGCTGGCGCTAACCCTGATGTGAAATTCGCTATCGAGTACAAGCCGCGTGAACCGCGCGTGAAAATGACCTGGGATTCTGCTGCGCGAACGCTGCTGGGTATTGAAGATATCGGGCTGGATAACGTGGGCGTGCTGCTGGACTTCGGGCATGCGCTGTATGGCGGCGAATCACCGGCCGATTCTGCCCAGTTGATTATCGATCGCGGCCGGCTGTTCGGCATGGATGTGAACGATAACCTGCGCGGCTGGGATGACGACTTGGTGGTCGGCACCGTGCATATGACCGAGATCTTCGAATTCTTCTATGTGCTGAAAATCAACAACTGGCAGGGTGTCTGGCAGCTCGATCAGTTCCCGTTCCGTGAGAACCATGTTGAGGCGGCACAGCTGTCTATCCGCTTCCTGAAACACATCTATCGCGCGTTGGACAAGCTGGATATCCCGGCGCTTCAGGCGGCACAGGAAGCACAAAACCCGTTACAGGCGCAGCGGATTGTGCAGGATGCGCTGCTGTCATCCATTAACGTTAGCGAGTAATCCCACCACCGTTCGTCAGGCGCAGAGCAGGGGAATCATTCTGCGTCTGACATTACCGCTAACCGCTAGTGATAAACGAATTAGATCAGCGTCTCGGCGGTTAATCGATCGGTAATCAACACATCAACGTAGTGCCCCGTTAGCGCGCCTCGAATAGCTGCACTTTTCTCGATACCACCCGCCAACGCTACCACGCGTGGACACTGACGCAGCTGTGGCAACGCCATACCAATCACCGGATCTTCATCGTCCTGTAGCACCGGTTCACCTTCCGCGTTGTAGTAATGCAGGCATAAATCCCCGACGGCACCGCGTTCGGCCAGCTGTTGCAGCATCGCTTCGTGATAATAGTTGCCGGAGTTTTTCAGCAACTGCGACGGTTCCAGCACGCCAATACCGACAAGCGCCAGACTCACCTCGCTGAACTTATCAACCACGCTGGAAACCTCATCGCTGGTCACCAAACGGGCGCGATCTTCCACCGACCGTTCGATGCTCTGCGCGGGCAAAAGATAAGCGGGGCAACTGAGCTGATTGGCTAAGGTTTGCGTCAGGATCGTCGCCTGCACGTTGCCGTTCGGCCCAACGCCACCTAACAATTGGATGACGCCCTGCGCCTTGACGCTTTGCGGATGCAGGCTGTCCACCATCGCCCGCAGCGTGCTGCTCCAGGAGGAAATGCCGACCAGATCGTCAGGGCGGATACTGGTTTGGACATAGTGTGCGGCAGCAGAACCAATCGCCTGCTTGATTTGCGCCAGCGTGGCGTTATCGGCGACATCCACCACGATAGCCTGATCGATGCTGTAACGCTTCTGAATCGCCGCTTCCAGCCCCATGAACATGTTCGGGGGTTGAATTACGCTGATTTTGACCACACCTTCTTTAACACAGCGCGTGATAGCGCGGGAGACAAAAGACTGTGATAAATGGAGTGAGGCGGCAATTTCTGCTTGTTTCATCCCTTCGCTATAATAGAGCGTAGCGATCTTGACCAATAATCGCTGTTCGTCTTGCTTTGACATGACTTTTCCCCTTGCTAGCTTGCTGCTGTCATTTTTATTCAGCACAGAATAAATAACAAGCGCAGACGGCAGTGGAGTGCGGTTCTTGATTTCCCTGTCTGCGCCGGACATGGTAATTTAATGGGGTTTTTCGCCAAAATTTGGCATAATTCATCCGGTTAATGGATATCACAGGAAGGACAATGTGAAATATTTGCTGATTTTTTTACTCGTGCTGGCGATATTCATCATTTCTGTCACACTGGGTGCGCACAACGATCAGGTTGTGACATTTAACTACCTGCTGGCACAGGGGGAGTATCGTATCTCCACACTGCTCGCCACGCTGTTTGCCTTGGGTTTTGCTCTTGGCTGGGTTATCTGTGGTCTGTTTTATCTGCGTCAGCGCATTGCGCTTGGCCGTGCACAACGTAAAATCAAGCGTCTGGAACAACAGCTTTCTACCTCCACCGAGGAGAACGTGGCGCCAGTGCAGACGGTCACCCACTAAGGAATTCTCTCTATGTTAGAACTGCTGTTTCTGTTGCTGCCCGTGGCCGCCGCGTACGGTTGGTACATGGGGCGCAGAAGTGCGCAGCAGGACAAAGAGCAGGAATCCAACCGCCTGTCCCGTGAGTATGTCACCGGGGTTAACTTCCTGTTGTCCAATCAGCAGGATAAGGCGGTTGAGCTGTTCCTCGACATGCTCAAGGATGACAGCAACACCTTTGAAGCCCACCTCACGCTCGGTAACCTGTTCCGTTCGCGCGGCGAAGTTGACCGTGCGATTCGCATCCATCAGGCTTTGACCGAAAGCGCATCGTTAACCTTTGAACAGCGCCTGCTGGCGGTGCAACAGCTGGGCCGTGACTACATGGCCGCTGGGCTGTATGACCGCGCTGAAGAAAGTTTCAACCAGTTGGTGGATGAAGAGGATTTTCGGCGCAGCGCCTTGCAGCAACTTTTACAGATCTATCAGGCGACCAGCGATTGGCCGACAGCAATCGATGTGGCGGAAAAGCTGGTCAAGATGGGAAAAGACCCACTTCGCGTGGACATCGCGCATTTTTACTGTGAATTGGCGCTGTTGGCGATGGGCAGCGACGATCTGGATAAGGCGCTAACGCTCCTGAAAAAAGGGGCGACGGCGGACAGTCAGTGCGCCCGTGCGTCTATCATGATGGGGCGCATCTACATGGCGCAACAGGATTATTCGCGTGCCGTGGAGGCCTTGCGACAGGTTCTCGATCAGGATAAAGAGCTGGTTAGCGAAACGCTGCCGATGCTGCAAGAGTGCTATCAGCATTTAGATAAACCTTTGGATTGGGCGAATTTCCTCAGACGCTGCGTAGAAGAAAATACCGGTGCGACGGCCGAATTGATGCTGGCCGACATCCTCGAAAGAGAAGAGGGGGCGGAAGTTGCACAGGCTTATATTAACCGCCAGCTTCAACGCCACCCCACGATGCGCGTGTTCCATCGCCTGATGGATTTTCACCTGCATGAAGCGGAAGACGGACGAACAAAAGAAAATCTTCAGGGATTGCGCGACATGGTGGGCGAACAGATTCGCACGAAACCCCGCTACAGCTGCCGCAAATGTGGCTTCACGTCACAATCACTCTATTGGCAATGTCCTTCCTGCCGCACCTGGGCTAGCGTAAAGCCAATCCGTGGATTAGACGGGCAATAACCTCTCACGATATCGAGTGGGTATTTTTTAATGCACTTTAGTTACAACATACTAATGATTGTATGTGATTTCCGTTTCAGCAGGCTTCTTTAACGCCATTGGTCTTCAGGCGGCTGGGATTTCAGGGGCGGGGCATGTAGAATGCGGCGGGAATTTTGGCTTCGCAAGAGACTGGGTGACGAATGAAAAACGAGAATCTACAGCAAAAGAATCAAACGGTATCATCCCCGATTGTGGTCGCACTGGACTATGCCAATCAGCAGGCCGCTCTGTCGTTTGTTGACCGTATCGATCCGCAGGATTGCCGTTTGAAGGTAGGTAAAGAGATGTTTACCTTATTCGGCCCACAGTTCGTGCAGACGCTACAACAGCGCGGCTTTGATGTGTTTCTCGATCTGAAATTCCACGATATTCCAAACACTGTCGCTCACGCCGTTGCGGCCGCGGCCGATCTTGGCGTGTGGATGGTGAATGTCCACGCCAGCGGTGGTTCACGCATGATGACCGCGGCGAAAGAAGCGCTGGTGCCGTTTGGTAAGGATGCGCCGCTGCTAATTGCCGTAACCGTGTTAACCAGCATGGACGAAGATGACCTGCGCGGGCTTGGCATTACGCTTAGCCCGGCAGAGCAGGCAGAAAAGCTGGCCGTGCTAACGCATAACAGCGGGCTGGATGGCGTGGTATGTTCCGCACATGAAGCGCAGCGGTTGAAGCAGGTATGCGGGCAGGCATTTAAGCTGGTCACGCCGGGAATTCGTCCCGCTGGCAGCGACGTCGGCGATCAGCGCCGTATTATGACACCGGTTCAGGCACAGCAGGCGGGTGTGGATTATATGGTGATTGGGCGTCCGATCACCCAATCAGCGGACCCCGCACAGACGCTGCGTGAGATTCGCGCTTCATTGTTAAACGGTGCGGCATCATGAACATGCGTCGTGACGAAAATAGCCAGTTGGTTTACTCCACGGAAACCGGGCGTATTAAGCCGGAAGAAGAACAAGCAGCTCGGCCAAAAGGCGACGGCATTGTGCGCATCCAGCGTCAGACCAGCGGGCGCAAAGGAAAAGGCGTATGCCTGATTAGCGGTCTCGATCTTGATGATGCTGCGCTGGATAAGCTGGCGGCTGAATTAAAGAAAAAATGTGGCTGTGGCGGTTCAGTGAAAGACGGCGTGATCGAAATCCAGGGAGATAAGCGCGACCTGCTAAAACAGCTGCTGGAAGCGAAAGGAATGAAGGTTAAGTTGGCTGGCGGCTAAAGCACATGCGGCTTGAACTATGACAAGTATAAAAGCAGCAGGTTTACTCCCGTGAACCTGCTGCCCACAAATTCGTTATTTATCGACCTGACGGCCAATCAGCCCGCCGATAGCTGCACCGCCCAGTGTTCCTAATGTTCCGCCATCCGTTAAGATAGCCCCACCTACTGCACCCGCACCGGCACCAATCGCGGTATTACGGTCACGTTTGGACATGTTTGAACAGCCTGCAAGCGTTACAGCAAGCGTAATTGCCAGAGCGGCTGTTGCAAAACGTTTGTTTAATTTCATCTTTTTCCCCTTTCTGCTCTTGGTCTCACGTTTCTTGTGAGGAAATATCGAACAACGTGCTTTTTACGGTATTAAATAAAGAAACCGAGCCTTTTACCGCTTGATGACAAGTATAATCATCGGGAAAAACGGCAACAGGTAAAAACTCTTAATTCCCCTGCGTTATGTTAACGATAGCAATAATTGATAAATTTGGCTGTTTTTTAATCAATTCTGTGGAGTGTCTCTTTCTTTTTCCCATAGCAGAACACCGCTAGGTCTTTAGCGATTTAGCCCATAGCGACGAACCCGTCAGGCCGCGAGAATGGTGTTATCGCGCCGATGGAGGCTGACTATGTTAGAAACGCTAAAAAAACAGGTGTTGGAAGCCAATCTGGCCTTGCCGCAGCACAATCTGGTGACGTTTACCTGGGGAAATGTCAGCGCGGTGGACCGACAGCGCGGCCTGATGGTGATCAAACCTTCCGGCGTGGAGTATTCTGCCATGACGCTGGAGGACATGGTTGTCGTTGAGCTGGAAAGTGGCAAGGTGGTGGAGGGGGCGAAGAAACCGTCGTCAGATACCGATACCCACCGCGTGCTGTATCTGGAATTTGCCGATATCGGCGGTATTGTGCATACCCATTCCCGTCATGCCACGATCTGGGCGCAAGCCGGTAAAGATATCCCCGCTTGGGGAACAACGCACGCGGACTATTTTTATGGCCCGATTCCCTGCACACGTCTGATGACGGACGAGGAAATCAACGGTCGCTATGAGTGGGAAACGGGAAGGGTAATCGTCGAAACCTTCCGCCAGCGTGGCATTTCTCCGGTGGATGTCCCTGCCGTATTGGTTAACTCGCACGGCCCCTTTGCGTGGGGGAAAGATGCAGACAACGCGGTGCACAACGCCGTTGTTCTGGAAGAGCTTGCCTACATGGGGATTTTCTCACGCCAGTTAACGCCTCAGTTGGGTGAGATGCAGCAAACGCTGTTGGATAAACACTACTTACGCAAGCACGGCAAGAACGCGTATTACGGACAATAAACCGCAGCGATTCCTTCCTCATGACCTTTAAGCCATATAGCGCCGCATTTGCGGCGCTATTGTTATTTGTGCGGTTTGATGACCTCGCTCCTGAACGGCACAAGCTCCGTGCTAAATCCGTAAGGGTAGCGGTCATAAAAAATCCCTCCGCGAGAGAGGGATTAGAGAAGATGTGTCGATGATGCTTAAGGTTGAGCGCCGTCTCGTAAGACAATCGGGCTCTCTTTTGCCGTTGGGACATCGCTATTCATCGCACGACGAATGACGAAGAATGCGGAAACCAGCATTGTTACCGCCACCAGCATGAAGAACCCACACAGCGCGGCGTTGATCTGGTTACTGAAGACAATGGTTTCCATGTCTTTAATCGACTTGGCCGGTGCAATCAGCGTGTTCTGTTCAATACCCGCCGCGAAGCGTTTCGCCTGAGCCAGAAAGCCGATGCTCGGTTTTTCATGGAAGATTTTCTGCCAACCCGCCGTCATCGACGTAATAAACAGCCAGACGGTAGGCACGATAGTCACCCACGCATAGCGCTGCTTCTTCATCTTAAACAACACCACGGTGCCGAGAATCAACGCCATCGAGGCCAGCATCTGGTTACCGATACCGAACAGCGGCCAGAGTGTATTGATCCCGCCCAGCGGATCGATCACGCCCTGATAGACGAAGAAGCCCCAGCCGGAAACGGCAACGGTCGTACCGGCCAGATTCCCCAGCCAGGAACGGCTGTTCGCTAATCTGGGAATCGCAATACCGACCAGATCCTGCACCATGAAGCGACAGGCGCGCGTCCCGGCGTCAACGGCGGTCAGAATGAACAGCGCTTCAAACAGAATCGCGAAGTGATACCAGAATGCCATCATCGCCCGGCTGTTAAAAATTTCCGTGATGATGTAGGCCATACCCACCGCGAAGGTCGGTGCGCCACCGGCGCGGGAAAGAATAGAGGCTTCGCCAACGTCATTGGCAATGGCACTCAATTCCTGCGGGGTAATAACAAATCCCCAGTTATTGATGGCTAATGAGGCGCTCTCAACCGTGGTGCCGATCAAGGCGGCGGGTGAGTTCATGGCGAAGTAGATACCCGGTTCGATAACCGAGGCACAAATCAGCGCCATAATCGCCACGAAGGATTCCATCAGCATGGCACCATAGCCGATGAAGCGGATATGACTTTCTCGTTCAATCAACTTCGGCGTGGTGCCGCTGGAAACCAGAGCGTGGAAGCCGGAAATCGCGCCGCAGGCGATGGTGATAAACAGGAAGGGGAATAGCGTACCGGAGAAGACCGGGCCGCTGCCGTCAATAAAACGAGAAACGGCAGGCATTTTCATTTCCGGCATCGCGAATACAATACCGAAGGCCAGCCCGACAATAACCCCTATTTTCAGGAACGTAGAGAGATAATCACGCGGTGCCAGCAGCAGCCAGACGGGCAGAACGGATGCCACGAAGCCGTAAATCACCAGTACCCAGGTGAGTGACGTCCCTTTCAGCGTGAAGAACGGCCCCCAGTAAGGGTGTACCGCGATGTTGCCGCCGTAGACAATCGCCAGCATCATCAGCACAAAGCCGATGATGGACACTTCAGCGATTTTGCCCGGACGTAAAAAGCGCATGTAAACGCCCATGAAGAGCGCGATAGGGATAGTGGCGGCAATCGTGAACAATCCCCACGGACTTTCTGCCAGCGCCTTAACGACGACCAGCGCCAGCGCCGAGAGAATGATGATCATCACGCCCAGTGCACCGAGCATCGTGATAATACCCGCGAATGTACCAAGCTCCTGTTTTGCCATCTCACCCAGAGAACGACCGTCTCGGCGGGTTGAGATAAACAGCACCAGAAAATCCTGCACGGCACCCGCCAGCATCACGCCGACCAAAATCCAGATCGTACCGGGTAGGAAGCCCATCTGTGCGGCGAGAATCGGCCCGACCAGCGGCCCGGCCCCCGCGATGGCGGCGAAGTGGTGGCCGAACAGTACCCATTTATTGGTGGGAACGTAATCCAGACCGTCGTTATGACGCTCCGCCGGTGTCAGTCGGCGATCGTCGAGCTCAAACACTTTTTTGGCGATAAACAGGCTGTAAAACCGGTAGGCGATGCTGTAACACGATACCGCAGCGATAACCAACCACACGGCATTGACGTGTTCACCGCGGCTTAGCGCCAGCGTGGCGAACGAAAAGGCGCCCGCCAGGCCGACTAGCAGCCAGATCACAATGCTCTTTACGTTACTCATAACAACGGCTCCTTCGTTATTCAGAAAAGGCATACCGTAATACTTCAAGCTGCATGTGCGTTGGCTTCCCTTACTCACCCCAGTCACTTACTTGTGTAAGCTCCTGGGGATTCATGCGGTTGCCGCCTTCCTGCAACTCGAATTATTTGAGGTATATAGCGCAGGTGTTAATGCAATTTAACAATAGTGGGTTTAATGGCGAAGAGAAGGGAATGGATGAGAAAATGTGAGCGAACGTGAATTTCTGTAAAGAAACTTAAAGAGTAAACAAGGGTTAACGCGCTAACGCGGTAAAAATAGGTGCAATAAAAACCAGACGGATCTGCCTGATAAACGATCGGTTTCAGCATGTGATGGAGAGAGGCGATGCAGATAATCATCGTTAAAAATGCGCGGTGACATAACCCGCGCACTTCTGCATGCTACGCCTATTTCATCAATGGCATTCCAGAGATTCAGTCAGATGACTGCTGCGTTTATCGACCACACCAACCGCGATGGCAAGAATCAGCGCACTGAGCGACAGGATCCCGCCAGCCCAGTTTGGTGCAGTGAAACCGAATCCACTGGCGATAACGCTCCCGCCCACCCAGGCACCGAGGGCATTACCAAGATTAAAGAGACCAATATTGACCGCTGAAGCCAGCGTTGGCGCACCGGCGGCCCTTGCTTTGTCCATCACCAGTTTTTGAATAGGAGAGACGGTCGCAAATCCAAACGCTGCCATAAGGAAGATGCACAATACCGAGGCAATCTGGCTGCTGGCCGTCAAGTGGAAGATAAACAAAATGGCAGCCTGTCCAAACAGCGTGATATACAACATGGGCATTAACGCTCTGTCAGCGAAACGGCCGCCCAGCCAATTCCCAACGAACAAGCCCAAACCAAATACCATCAAAAGCCAGGTAATCGATCCCTCTGAAAAGTGCGCCACTTCCGTCATCATGGGCGCGATATACGTAATTGAGGTAAAGAAGGCGGCGGGCCCAAGGATGGTGATGCCCATGGACAGCAATACTTTTGAGTTTCCGAATGCGGCAAACTCATGCCCGATATGTTGGGCTTTGGGTTTGGCGGTGGAAGGGATAAGCACCAGTACGCCGATCGCCGTGGCTACACCAATAACCGTGATGGCGTAAAACGTCGCTTGCCAGGAAAATTGATGGCTAATCCAGGTTCCCACTGGCACGCCAATAAGGTTAGCCACCGTAAGGCCGGAGAACATAAACGCGATAGCACTGACGCGCTTCTCTTTGGGCACCATTTCAGCGGCGAGTACAGAGCCAATCCCGAAGAATGCCCCGTGCGTCAGAGACGTGATCACTCGCCCGACGATAGCGATACCGATGGACGGCGCGAGGGCGGTGACCAGATTCCCCAGAACAAAGATCCCGGCAAGAAAAACCAGCATGGTTTTTTTGGGTAACCGGGAACCCAAAATAATGAGTACCGGCGCCCCCACAAAAACCCCAAGCGCGTAGCTGGTTGCCATATACGCCGCCACGGGGATCGTCACCCCGTAATCCGTTGCTATGGCAGGCAAGAGACCTGCGATGATGAATTCCGTTGTTCCAATCCCAAAGGCACCAATAACCAGAGCCCATAAAGCAATAGGCATGATATCCCCTATGTCTGACAATTTTTGCATGTGCTAAATTATGCCTAATGATATTAGGGTGAGGAAATAAAATGGCTAATGAAACAGAAAAAACGAATGCGCTTAGGCAAGAAAAGCATATCCCGGCAAAACTGGATGAGGTGGACCGAAAAATATTAGCCCTTCTTTCAGCCGACAGCAGTCGGAGCTATGCCGATTTAGGAGAAGCGCTGCATCTTTCCGCGCCGTCCGTGCATGAGCGAGTCAAGCGGCTAAAAAAGGACGGGGTCATCAAAGCCACCATTGCAAAGATTGATGGCTGTAAGGTCGGTCGAACCTTATTGACCTTTGTTTTGGTAAACACAAAGAGTGTCTTGAGTACCAAGCGTTTATTGATATTGAGCGATTTACCGGAAATTGAGGAGTTTCATACCGTTGCTGGCGATAGCTGCGTCATGCTCAAGGTGCGCACCCGAGATACCGAAGGGCTAGAGGAACTGTTGGGTAAGCTACAAGAGATTGAAGGTGTCGACAGCACGCGTAGTTATATCGTTCTGTCGACCTTCGTTGAACGTGGCCCTGACCCTAGTTTGTAACGCGTCCCTGTTGCCAGAGACGAAGGGGCTGTGCAACACGCGTCTTAAGGCAGAACGTTCCCAGCGGCGCGGTAAATTTCGTACCATTCTTCGCGGTTGAGCGACAGGGTAGACGCCGCCGCGATGTCACGGATACGTTCTGGGCTCATGGTGCCAATAATCACCTGCATCGCAGCAGGGTGACGCAAGATCCACGCGGTGGCGATCGCAGTATTGGTGACGCGATGTTGCTCAGCGAGGCGATCAAGGGTCGCGTTCAATTTGGGGAATTTCTCGTTATCGAGGAATACGCCATCAAAAAAGCCGTACTGGAAAGGCGACCAGGCCTGAATCGTCATCGTATTCAGACGGCTGTATTCCAGAATCGCGCCATCGTGATTCACCGATGCCGGATTCGTCATATTCACGTTAAATCCGGCATCAATCATGCCCGTGTGCATAATGCTGAACTGCAACTGATTGGCGATCAGCGGCTGGCGTACGGATTGCTTCAGCAGCTCAATTTGCAACGGGTTCTGATTACTGACGCCGAAATGACGCACTTTTCCACTGCTTTCCAGCTCATCAAAGGCGGCGGCGACTTCATCGGGTTCAAACAGCGTGTCCGGGCGGTGCAGCAGAAGCGTATCAAGATAGTCCGTTTTTAAACGCTGCAAACTACCTTCGACGGACGCGATGATGTGCGCCTTCGAGAAGTCAAAAAAGCCCTGACGAATGCCACATTTGGATTGCAGAAAAATTGATTCCCGGCGGATAGCGGTTTTCTGTAAACCGGCGGCGAAAATCTCTTCCGACAAACCTGAGCCATAGATATCAGCGTGATCGAAGAAATCGATGCCTGCCTCGACGGAGGCATTGAGGATGTCAGCCGCTTCACTCGTGCTTTTCTTCGCCATTCGCATACAGCCCAACGCAATGTTGGAAGCCTGTATCGCGGATGTACCGATTGTCATTTTCTTCATCGGGAACACTCCTGTGATGAGGGTTGCACGTCCGCCGAGATGACTCGGCGGCATGGTACTTAGGCGGCAGGTTTTGCCACGATGCTGCGGGTTTCCAGACGAACTTCAGCAATGACGACGTCCAGCGTATCCCCCTGACGATAAACCACATCGCCTTTCACTGAGAGGGTGCCCATTTCCTGACTGCACACCAGCTCATCGCGTACGGCGTGGATAAAGGAGGACGGGATAAATGCCACTGCGCCGTTATCCAGCAGGCGAACGCGCAGGCCACCGCGTGTGACGTCAATGATTTCCGCATTGAAGCGACTATCCGTACCGGCTTTATCTTTGAGGTAGCGGGCGTACAGCCAGTCGCCGACGTCGCGCTCAGCCATACGATTAAGGCGGCGGCGTTCTGCCAACTGGACCGTGACGTCGTCCTGCGGTTTTTCCGCTGCCTGTCCGGTGATAACCGCTTTCAACAAACGGTGGTTCACCATGTCGCCGTATTTACGGATCGGCGATGTCCAGGTGGCGTAGGCTTCCAGCCCCAGACCAAAGTGCGGCCCCGGCGTGGTGCTCACTTCCGCGAACGATTGGAAGCGACGAATGCGGCTGTCCAGGAACTGTGTCGGCTGGGCATCCAGCTCGCGGCGCAGCGTGCAGAAGCCCTCCAGCGTCAACAGCGCTTGCGCGTCAGCTTGAACACCGTGGGTATCCAATACGGCAACAGCTTGTTCAATCGAGGCAGGATCGAAGCCGTTATGCACGTTATAGATGCCGAAGCCCAGTTTATCGCGCAGCACAATGGCCGCACAGACGTTGGCCGCAATCATGGATTCTTCAACGATACGGTTGGCGATACGGCGATGTTCAACCACGATATCCAACACGTCGCCTTTTTCACCCAGCAGGAAGCGGTAATCTGGGCGATCTTTAAATACCAGCGCATGGGTGGTGCGCCAGTCGCTGCGTGCCAGACAGAGGCGGTGCAGCAAACGAATTTGTTCGGCAATCGCGTCGTTTTGCGGCTGCCATTCGCCTTGATTTTCCAGCCAGTCAGAGACGTTGTCATAGGCTAATTTGGCTTTGGACTCGATCCAAGCGGCAAAGAAGTGAATGTCGTCACCCAACGCACCGTCGGCGGCAATCGTCACGCGGCAGGCAAGAACAGGGCGACGCTCGTCCGGACGCAGGGAACAGATATCGTCCGACAGCGGGCGCGGCAGCATCGGGATGTTGAAGCCAGGAAGATAGTTGGTGAAGGCGCGCTGGCGTGCAATGTTGTCCAACTCGCTACCCGCAGCGACATACGCGGTCGGATCGGCAATCGCGATGGTTAATTGCAGTGAACTATCACCGTTGTCCTGCACGTACAACGCATCGTCCATATCTTCAGTGCTCGCGCTGTCGATAGTGACAAAGCTCAGTGCGGTGAGATCTTCACGGACGAGTTCGCCGTCATGGCGCTCAGTCGTTTCAACCTCTGGGGCTGAGCGCTCCAGATTATGGCGTGACAATGTCACCCACCACGGCACCAGCGGGTCATCGCCCGTGGTGATGTACTGCGTCAGTTCAGCATGAAATCCACGGTCGCCCTTCAACGGGTGACGGCGCATTTCGGCTACGGCCCAATCGCCTTCCTGAAAATCGTGTGTGACATCGCGTGCGGCGCGGCAAGGGATGGCATCTTTCAGCAGCGGATGGTCAGGCGTAATGGATAAACGATCGTCTTTTTTATGGATGCGCCCAACAAATCGGGTAAGGAAGGGTTCGATCAGCGTTTCTGGCTCGACAATTTCCCGCTCTTTTTCCGTATGCAGGGTGGCGGTAATCCGGTCACCGTGCATCACTTTTTTCATGTGCGGAGGGGGAATGAAATAGCTTTTTTGTCCGTCAGCTTCAAGGAAGCCGAATCCTTTATCGGTACCTTTGACGACACCTTCAACACGCGGTGTCTGAGAGTGAAGTTGCTGTTTTAGCTGTGCAAGCAGCGGATTATCTTGAAACATAGCGTCCAGAAATACGGTTGTGAGTAGCCCAATTAGCAGTTCACAGTTTTACTCGAATCGGGTGCTGGCGGCAAGAATAATCGGGGGTGGCGTAGGCGCAGATCGGTAGCAGAAGTGCGGATAAATCCGAGTAAAGTCAACGCTGATTCGAATGTATCTACCTGCCGTGCACGCGACTGATTTCACGGCACGAATTATGAAATGGAGCCTATTCCACTAGGCGTTATTGATGCAGCCAGTTTGGACACGGACAGCGCGGAAAAACCGGAGCGTACACGTAGTACGTGAGGATTTTGAGCACTGCCCAGGTTCAAAATGGCAAATAAAATAGCCTAGAGGACCGATGCTTAGGCGATACGCAGCAGAGACTCCGCTCGCGTACTACGACGAACGCTAACCGGTACAGATTTAGAGGTCGGCGTGTGCGTTTCATCCCCGAAGCTGGACAGCGGCACCAGCGGGTTGGTTTCGGGATAATAGGCGGCCAGATTACCGCGCGGAATCGCGTAGCTCACCAGCTTGAAACCGTTGACGATACGGGTAATGCCGTCGTTCCACAGCGTTTCGATATCGACCCTATCGCCGTCTTCCAGCCCTAACGCACTGATATCATCCGGGTGCATGAATAGCACTTCCCGCTGACCATACACGCCGCGATAGCGGTCATCCAGACCATAAATCGTGGTGTTGTACTGGTCGTGTGAACGCAGGGTTTGCAGCGTAAAAGGCACGTCGCTGCCTTGTAGCTGCGGAAACAGCGTGTCGGGCAGTGCGGCATGGCTGAATTGCGCTTTCCCGTTGAGGGTATTGAAGTGCAGTTCAGCGGCAGCGTTACCGAGATAGAATCCGCCCGGCAGGTCGCAGTTGGCATTGAAATCCGTAAATCCGGGAAGGGTGGCGGCGATATGGTCGCGGATACGTGAGTAATCGTCCGCCAGCGCCAACCAGTCGAGCTTTTCATGACCGAGTACCGCATTGGCAATCCCTGCAACAATCGCTGTTTCCGAGCGCTGCAATGGCGAAAGCGGCTGACCGACGCCCTGTGACGCGTGCACCATGCTGAAGGAGTCTTCGACGGTAATAAACTGCGCACCGCTGGCCTGCATATCGAGATCGGTACGGCCGAGCGTCGGCAGAATCAATGCATCGACCTTGCCCGTCACCAGATGGCTGCGGTTGAGCTTGGTGCTGATGTGTACGGTCAGATCGCAGCGGCTGAGCGCTTCTTCAGTACGGGCCGAATCGGGTGCAGCGGCGGCGAGGTTACCGCCCAGCGCGATCAGCACTTTTATCTCGTCGCGCAGCATCGCTTCCAGCGCTTCTACCGTGTTGTGGCCTGCTGTGTAAGGCGGCGTGAAGTCATAATGTGCCGCCAGACGATCGAGAAACGCGGCCGTCGGTTTCTCGTCGATCCCCATGGTACGGTTGCCCTGCACATTACTATGACCGCGTACTGGACATAGCCCCGCGCCCGGTTTTCCCAACTGCCCGAATAGCAGTTGCAGGTTCACGATTTCCCGCACGGTGGCGACAGAGTGTTTGTGCTGGGTAATCCCCATCGCCCAGGTGCAAATTACACGCGGCGACTGCTGATAAATCGCCGCGACATAGCGCAATTGTGCTTCGCTCAGGCCGGACTGCTGTTCAATTTTCTGCCAGCTTGTGGCATCAACCACAGTAAGGTAGTCGTCCATCTGCTGGGTATGCGTGGACAGGAAATCCTGATCGAATAAACCGGCTTCCCCGGCAGACAGGCGTTGGCGATGCGTTTCCAGCAGGGCTTTTACCATCCCGCGCACGGCAGCCATATCGCCACCCAGATTGGGTTGCAGGTAGGTTTCGCTAATGGTGCCAGACAGCGGCGTGAGCAGCTCCAGCGGGTTCTGCGGATTGGCAAAACGTTCCAGACCACGCTCGCGTAGCGTATTAAACGAGACGACGTGCGCGCCGCGATCGGCGGCATGACGAAGGCTATGCAGCATACGCGGGTGATTAGTGCCGGGGTTCTGCCCGAAGACGAAAATTGCGTCAGCGTGTTCGAAATCATCCAGCCGGATCGTGCCTTTACCCACGCCGATACTCTGTTTCAGACCGATTCCGCTAGCTTCATGGCACATGTTCGAGCAGTCAGGGAAATTGTTGGTGCCCAGCATGCGACCAAAAAGCTGATACAGATAAGAGGCTTCATTGCTGGCACGTCCAGACGTATAAAGTTCCACCTGATTAGGGTGTGCCATGTTACCGATATGGTGAGCGATCAGCGCAAACGCCGCGTCCCAACTGATAGGGACATAGCGATCGCTGGCACGGTCGTAGCGCATCGGGTGGGTTAAGCGGCCCTGATACTCAAGGAAATAGTTGCTCTGCTGACGCAGCGTCGTAACGCTGTGAGCGGCAAAAAAATCCAGATCGACTGCTTTACGCGTTGCCTCCCAACTGACCGCTTTCGCGCCGTTTTCACAGAAGCTGAACGTGCTGCTGTTGTCATCACCCCAGGCACAGCCGGGGCAGTCAAATCCTTTCGATTTATTGACCCGCAACAAGTTTCGGATATTTTTCAGCGCTTGCTTGCTGTCGAGAACAAAACGCGTGGTGGCTTCCAACGAGCCCCAGCCGCCAGCCGCATTGCGGTATGGCTTGATGGATGGTTTGAATTTCATATACGTTCCGCAGGTGAATAAACCCGTCATACTTCAAGTTGCAGGTGTGTTGGCAGCCTCGCTCACCCCAGTCACTTACTTGAGTAAGCTCCTGGGGACTCGCTGCGTTGCCGCCGGCCTGAAACTCGAATTATTTAGGGTTTTGTTTTTTTTATGTGAACAAAATTTTAAATATTTGCTCTTAAGGGAAGTTTAGGTGCCACCAGCGATCGCGTCTAATCAAATGCGGCTATGGTGGGATAGAGGCGATTTATCGATGGGATACCCGTCATACTTCAAGTTGCATGTGCGTTAGCTGCGCTCACTCACCCGAATCACTTACTTGAGTAAGCTCACCGGGATTCCCTCACTTGCCGCCTTCCTGAAACTCGAATTATTTAGGGTATACTTGTTGCTTACCTACTACAGAGTCTGACGATGGATATTAAGCAACTGCAATACCTGTGCAATCTGGAGAAAGAGCGCCATTTTGGTCGGGCAGCGGAAGCCAGTTTTGTCAGTCAGCCCACGCTCTCCATGCGGTTGAAAAATCTGGAGCGAGAGCTGGATCTGGCGTTAATCAATCGGGGTAATAATTTTGAAGGCTTTACCGCCGAAGGTGAGCGCGTGCTGGCCTGGGCGCGGGAAATCGTCTCGGTTTATCAGGGGCTAAAGCTTGAAGTCGCGTCGCTGAAACGTGGCGTGAGCGGCGTATTGCGCATCGGCGCAGTGCCGCAAAGCAGTATCGCGCTGTCGAGCCTGCTGGCGGCGGTGAACAAGGTTTACCCGCAGCTGGATTTTCAGATCTCGCTGTTCAGTGCGGATCAACTGCTGGAAGCGTTAAATGCGCATTCGGTGGATGTCGGCATTGGCTTTTTTGAATTCTCTACGCTACAGGAACTGCACTTTCAGGCGTCGCCGCTGAAGGAGCAGGGCGTTGATCTCTTGTTCCATCCGCACTATTTCCCACAGCTGGTGGGAGAGACGCCGCTGCCTCTCGATGCGCTTTCTGAGGTTCCGCTCTGTCTGGCGGAGGCCAGCCGCTATTTCCGTCGCTATCTCGATAGCCATTTCCGCGAAATGGGGGTTTCGCCGTGGGTTAAGGTGGAAAGCGCTTCCGTCCTGCAACTGATCCAAAGCACCTATGTCGGGCTTGGGTGCGGCATTGTGCCTCACGGCAGCCTGATCCCAGACATGACGCCCGCGTTAAAATTGCGACCGCTGCTGTTTCCGCCAATGCGCCGCCGCGCTGCCGTCGTTGTTGCACAGGCTGGCCGAGCAACGCCGCTGGCGCAGAACTTCTTTGATACGGCACAGCAGTGGTTGCAAGCTCAGTCGTAAAGGCTTTCGTCCTGTACCGGTACAACCGATTTACTGGCGCGCAGTCGCCTGACGGACTGGTGAACCACCAGTGTACCGTTTAGTAGCAGGTTGCCAACCGGGGCTTCGGGGCGGATTAGACGATATTGCAGCAGCCTTATCGCCTCTTCGCCCAGCGCCTCACGCGGCACATGTACCGATGTGAGCGGGACGTCGTGAATGGCTGAGAGATTGAATCCATCCATGCTCATCACCGAGACATCTTGCGGCACGCGCAATCCTGCTTTGGTCAAAGCATTGACCACCCCAACCGCGATGAAATCACCACCTGCCAAAATCGCTGTAGGTCGCTTATCCTGCGGACAGCGGGCTAAAAAGGCCGTCATCGTCTGTTCGGCGTCCGTCGTGCTGAAATTATCTAATGCCAGCAAGTTGTCCTCGGGGGAAAACGGCAGATTATGGTGCTGATAGGCATCCCGAATCCCGTCCAGACGTAACTCCATCGTGTAGCGACGCAGGCACAGCAGAGTCAACACGTTATGGTGCCCTTGCTCAAAGAGATAGTGGGCGGAGAACTCGCCTATCAAGCGATGTGCGGGTGCCACACCCGGTAAGCGCATCTTGCGGTCAATGCAGTTAATCAATATGCAGGGCTTACCGCTGTCCGCCGCCAGCGCGTGAATATAGGGATCGTCGATGCCGATCAGCAGCGCCGCCTCCGTAGCCGAATCGCGCATTTTGTCTAAAAATAGCGCCGCATCGCTGTCATTTTCCTCCAGCCCGCAGTAGCGCACTCGCACATCGTGTGGCTTCAGGGCATCAATGATGCTCTGTACCACCTTGTGATAGAAGATGTCGGACCGAATATCAAACGCGCGCGGCGGGGCGAAAATAGTGAGTCCATTCAAGAGCAGGCGGCCGTTGGCGAGATCGGCCAGTACGCCGCACTGGCGGGCGCAGTTGAGAATGTCCGTTTTTGCCTGCTCGCTGGTATTGGACTGACCAGACAGCACGCGTGAGACCGTACTGATCGAGTAGCCCGTCCGCTGCGCAATTTCGCGTATTTTCAGGTTTCCTTTCATTTTGTGATCCCGTTCACCTTCGAAAATGACAAAGTTTTCATTGCTATCTATTACCTATTTTCAGGCGCTATAGACCATTTTTTGTCTTGATTTTGACCATAGCATGAAAATGTTTTCAAAAAAGTGAGTGTTTCACGATTTTCAATTGTTCTACTCTCATTTTGGTAAACCAATTTCAGTGATTAGATGGAATAAAAAAGGATTTAACTCAATAAATACAATGATATGAAAATGGTTTGATTATTCGATAGGCTATAAATACAAAAATGCCGTCGAGATATCAGACCAATGTAACCCTACTTTCCTGTAAAGGAGTCACCATGAGTCTCGACATCAATTCGTCCTCCATCGCTACCAAAGGTAAACGGACATTCAGAAATTTACGCTGGTGGGTGCTGAGCCTGTTCCTGCTCGGCGTTACCGTGAATTACATCACCCGTAATTCGCTGGGCATTCTGGCACCAGAACTGAAAACCAGTATGGGCATCACCACCGAGCAATACTCCTGGATTGTCGGTGCATTCCAACTGGCGTATACCATTTTTCAGCCGATTTGCGGCTGGCTGATCGATGTTATCGGTCTGAAAATTGGCTTTATGATCTGCGCAGTGATCTGGGCGCTGATGTGCATCTTCCACGCGGGCGCGGGAAGCTGGTTGCATCTGGCGATCTTGCGTTTCTTTATGGGTGCGTCCGAAGCGGCAGCGACACCGGCGAATGCCAAAACGCTGGGCGAGTGGTTCCCTAAAAAGGAACGTCCGATTGCGGCAGGCTGGGCTGGTGTTGGTTTCTCTATCGGCGCGATGCTGGCACCGCCGATTATCGTTGTGGCGCATGCTTATCTGGGTTGGCAGGGCGCGTTTATGTTCAGCGGTGGGCTGGCGCTGCTGTGGGTGATTCTGTGGTGGCTGTTTTATCACAACCCCGAAGACCACCCCAATTTAAGCCGCGAGGAACTGGATTTCATCCGTCAGGACAATGAGGCACCGCCAGTCAAACTGCCTTTCTTCACCGCACTGAAAACTGTCTCAAAAAACAAACGCTTTTACGGTATCGCGATTCCAGCATTTATGGCGGAGCCCGCGTGGGCCGTGCTCAGTTTTTGGGTACCGCTCTATCTGGCGAATGAACGCGGTATGGATCTGAAGCAAATTGCGATGTTCGCGTGGCTGCCGTTTCTTGCTGCCGATCTCGGCAGTATCGCCAGTGGCTATCTCACCCGACTTTATACCCGCTGGTTCGGCTGTTCGCGCGTCAACTCGATTGTGGCGAGTTCGGTCACGGGCGCGTTTCTGATGCTGTCGCTGGCGCTGGTTGCTATCAGCAAAGATCCGTGGGTGGCGATTTTGCTGATTTCCATCGGTGGGTTTGGCCATCAGGTGATTTCCTGCATGTTGAGCGCACTGGTGGTGGAATCGTTCGATAAAGGCCAGATGGCAACCGTGAACGGGATGCGTGGCTCATTTGCCTGGATTGCCAGCTTCCTGTTCTCGCTGTTGATTGGTGTCACCGCCGACAAAATCGGGTTCAACCCGCTGTTTGTCGCGATGGGATTCTTCGATCTGATCGGTGCCATCTTCCTGATCGCATTTATTGCTGAACGTCGTGGGAAAACGTGGTCGCAGGCATAACGGCTCATTTATTTTTTCCTGAAAAGGACGCTGTATGAAAACGTTGAAAAATTGGGTGTTCCGTCACCAGAGCGCCGACCATGTTGAACTGTTGGTGGACGACAAACATGTGTTTCGCCTGTACGTGCTGGAACCGATGTTGGCCCGCGTGCTGGTTAAACAGAATGACGAGCTGAAGCTGAACCGCACCTGGAGCATCGCGCCGCAGCAGGATGTCCCTTGGCAGGGGCGCAGCCGTGAAAGTAGCGAAGGTTTCAGCCTGCCAGAATTCTCACTGGAACAGCTGGATAATGCGCTGCGTATCAGCACCGCACGGATGCGAATTACGATTCATCAGCCGCTGTGGCTGGCGTGGGAATATTGCGATGAACAGGGAGAATGGCAGCCGTTTGCCGCCGATCGACCCACCAGTGCCTATCTTCTCAATCCACACGGTGACGGCGTGGCGCACTATCAGCGCCGTTTCCCGACGGAGCGCTATTACGGGCTGGGTGAAAAAGCGGGCGATCTTGAACGCACCGGACGTCGGTTTGAGTTCCGCAATCTGGACGCGATGGGCTACAACGCGGCGAGCACCGATCCGCTGTATAAGCATGTTCCGTTTACCATTACCCGACGCGACGATGTCAGCTTCGGCCTGTTTTACGATAACCTGAGCACGACCTGGCTCGATCTCGGCAATGAGATCGATAACTATCATCTGGCTTATCGGCGCTATCAGGCGGAGGCGGGCGATCTCGACTATTACCTGTTCATCGGGCCGCGCGTGTTGGATGTGACGAAAGCGTTCGTGCGTCTGACGGGGAAAACGCTCTTTGGGCCAAAATGGAGCTTGGGCTACAGCGGTTCCACCATGCATTACACCGATGCACCGGATGCGCAGCAGCAACTGATGAAATTTATCGCGCTGTGCCGGGAACATCATATCCCGTGTGATTCGTTCCAACTCTCGTCGGGCTACACGTCGATCAACAATAAGCGCTATGTGTTTAACTGGAATAACGACAAAGTCCCCCAACCGGAAGTGATGTCGCAGGCTTTCCACGAGGCGGGCCTCAAACTGGCGGCCAATATCAAACCCTGTTTACTGCAAGATCACCCGAAATACGACGAGGTGTCGGCGCAAGGGCTGTTTATCCGTGATTCTGAATCCGATGTCCCAGAGCGTTCCAGCTTTTGGGACGATGAAGGTTCGCACCTTGATTTCACCAATCCGGCAACGGTGGCATGGTGGCAGGAGAACGTCACCCGGCAGTTGCTGGAGAAAGGGATTGATTCGACGTGGAATGACAATAACGAGTATGAAGTTTGGGATGGTGAAGCCCGCTGTCACGGATTCGGCGAAACGATGGCGATCAAACACATTCGCCCGCTGATGCCGCTGTTGATGATGCGCGCCTCGCTGGAGGCACAGCAGCGCTTTGCCCCGACGCTGCGCCCTTATCTGATCTCTCGTTCCGGCTGTGCGGGAATGCAGCGCTATGTGCAGACCTGGAGCGGCGATAACCGCACCAACTGGCAGACGCTACGCTACAACACCCGGATGGGAGTCGGGATGAGCCTGTCCGGCCTGTTTAATGTCGGACACGACGTCGGCGGGTTTTCGGGCGACAAGCCGGACGCCGAACTTTTTGTGCGCTGGGTTCAAAACGGTGTGATGCACCCGCGTTTCACCATTCACTCCTGGAATGACGACCAGACGGTAAACGAACCGTGGATGTATCCCGCGGTAACGCCTGCGATTCGCAGCGCCATCGAACTGCGCTATCGCCTGTTGCCGTACTTTTATACTTTGCTGTGGCAGGCCAGCGCGGACGATGAACCGATGCTGCGCCCGACGTTCCTCGACCACGAGCAGGACAGCGCGACGCTAGAAGAAACCGACGATTTCATGCTGGGGCGAGACATTCTGGTCGCCAGCGTAGTCGAGCAGGGGCAGCGCCAGCGTACGGTGTACCTGCCAGCGAATACATCGGGCTGGTACGATTTTCATTCCGGCCAATGGTTCAGCGGTGGGCAGACTATCGTGCTGGATTCGCCGTTGGAACGTCTCCCGCTGTTGGTCAGAGCCGGTGCGATGATTCCGTTGTCGGGGCGAACGGCGCACGTCAGCCCGCATGAAGATGACCAGCGTGAATTCCTGCTTTTTCCGCCTGTCGCAGGCGGTACGGATTGCGGGCTGCTGTTTGAGGACGATGGCGAGACGTGGCAATGGCGTGAAGGAAACGCGCTGTGGCTACGCTGGGAAATCCGTGCGGATAGCCAGCGCATTGACGTGACGTTCACATCGGAAGGGCGATATCAGCCCGCCTGGCGGCACGCGACGCTGCGCCTGCCGGCGGGCGAGCAGCGCCAGCTGTACATTAACGGTGTCCGCACGACGACTTATCAACACCAATAGTCATCCTATTTCTTCCTGTTGCGCCCCGGTTTTATTGTTTACTGGGGCGTGAGGTTGCTGACGAAGTCCGCAGGGCGGGGGTAACGGATAGATCGTAAAGACGCTGTAAATACATCCATGTACGCTCGGATTGCGCCATCCATGGCGCAAACGCTTTACTCTTCTATTCCGTTACTCCCGTTCTCGTTCAGAAAATAGGTTTGTCAACGGTCTGATGCCCCGGTCTTATTTGTTTACCGGGGCGTTTTTTTGTTATGCAGAATATAAACAATATCCGATTGGTTATTTTAAGGATAAGAAAATGTTAATGAAGTGAATGGAATATTAAATATAAAAAAGAGTTGTGCCAATACCCCTAATAAAAGCGGATCTACAAAATAGTTTAAATACTAAGAAAACATTTTATAACATCAAAAAAAATAGATACTTGGTAAGTAATAAGTTCGCAAATTATCAGCCAGAAGAATTAATGATTAAAAGAAAAACATGGCCTTTTCGAACAAGATTTTATTTTAAGTGGAGTATTCATTATGAAGAATAGTCACCATGATTTATTTGCTGCTTTTACTCTCCCCAACGGCGCGATGCTGAAAAACCGGGTACTGATGGCACCTATGACCACCTGTAGCGGTTTTTACGATGGGAGCGTGACCAAAGAGCTGGTGGAATATTACCAGGCCAGAGCAGGCAGCATCGGCACCGTGATTGTGGAATGCTGTTTTATTGATGACAAAGGGTTGGCCTTTCCCGGCGCGATAGGGATAGACAACGACGACAAAATTGCCGGACTGACCAAAATAGCGACGGCGATTAAAGAAAAAGGGTCGACGGCGATCCTGCAAATTTATCACGGCGGCCGTATGGTCGAACCCCGTTTTATCGGTGGTGCGACGCCGGTTGCCCCGAGCGCGATTGCCGCGCCGCGTGCGGGAGCCATCGTTCCTGTTGCCCTGTCGGGCGATGAGGTTGACGACATGATCGGCAAGTTTGGCGATGCCGTCCATCGCGCCATTCAGGCGGGTTTCGATGGTGTGGAAATTCACGGCGCGAATACCTACCTGATTCAGCAATTCTATTCTCCCCACTCTAATCAGCGCTCAGATAAATGGGGTGGCAGCCGTGACAAACGTGCCGCCTTCCCGCTGGCAGTGTTGGATATCACCCACGAGGTCGCGGATAAATACGCCGCTCCTTCGTTTATCATCGGCTATCGTTTCTCGCCAGAAGAGATCGAAGAACCCGGCATTCATTTTGATGATTCGCTCTATCTGCTGGAAAAATTAGCGGCACGCGGGCTGGATTATGTCCACTTCTCTATGGGAAATATTCTGCGTTCATCGATTGTCGAAACAAACGATCCGACGCCGCTGATTAAAAAATATGTTGCCCGTCGTTCTGCGACATTAGCCGCGATTCCGGTAATTGGCGTGGGGGATATTGTCAACCAGGCAGATGCAGACGCGGCGTTAGAGAATGGTTATGACCTGATTGCCGTTGGCAGAGCCTGTATTGCTTATCCAGACTGGACGGATCGCATTGCCGAGCAGGAAAAACTTGAGCTTTATATTGCCAGCGATAAACGCGAAACATTAACGATTCCTGAACCGCTGTGGCGTTTTTCATTAGTTGAAGCCATGATTCGGGACGTGAATTTAACGGGTAAGAAATTTAAATCCGGGGTTTATCAGGAACGCGTTCAGGATGAAGGTGGCGAACTGCGAATTCATGTTCATTTTGAGCAGAATCGGGTCGCCGACATTGCGTTGGATAATAGCGATATTGATGATTCACTGAAAATCAGTTTTGAGATTATCCGCGAACGTATTCTGGATACCAATAGCCCACACGTCGACGCCGTAACGGGCGCAACGGCGCAGAGTGAGGCGATTAAAAAGGCCGTCACCAAGGCGATGGTGAAATCGAGCAAAGACGCTATTATCGCCGATGGTGGTAACCCGGATGCGCGCCGCGAGGCGGACGTGGTGGTGATTGGTAGCGGCGGCGCGGGGCTGGCGGCGGCTATTCAGGCCAGCGAAGAGGGTGCGCGCGTTATCGTCATTGAAAAGATGCCAGTCATTGGCGGCAACACCATCAAAGCCTCTGCCGGTATGAACGCGGCGGGAACCGTCTTCCAACAAAACAGGGGCATCGAAGATAGCCACACGCTGTTCTATAACGAAACCCTGAAAAGCGGAAAGCAGAAAAATAACCCGGCGCTGGTGCAGTATTTTGTCGATCACGCGTCTGACGCGATTAACTGGCTGGCGCAGCACGACATCGAACTGGGCGATATCACCACGACGGGCGGCATGAGCGTTGACAGAACGCATCGCCCTGCCAATGGCGCAGCGGTGGGCGGCTATTTGGTCAGCGGGCTGATTAAGAACCTCAATAAATACAATATTGAGGTGCTGCTGGAAACGTCGGTGACCGAAATTGTGCAAGAGAAGGGCAAAGTGACCGCTGTTAGAGTCGTTAATGATGAGCACGAAGAGAGCCTGATTGCGACAAAAGCGGTGATTGTTGCCACAGGCGGTTTTAGTGCCAATCAGGCGATGGTGGAGTCATACCGCCCAGACCTGAAAGGCTTTGTCACCACCAACCACAAGGGCGCAACGGGCGGAGGTATTCGCCTGCTGGAACAGATTGGCGCGAATACGGTGGACATGGGGGAAATTCAAACCCATCCGACGGTTGAGCAGACCACCTCTTATCTGATCTCCGAATCTATTCGCGGCGGCGGAGCCATTCTGGTATCGCAGCGCGGGGAACGCTTCTTTAACGAAATGGAGACGCGGGATAACGTCTCGTCTGCCATCGTCAACCTGCCGGAAGAGTATGCGTACATCCTGTTCGATGAGCAGGTAAGAAATCGCAATCGGGCAGTTGAAGAGTATGTCGCACAAGGGCTGACCGTCAGCGCGGACAGCATCGCTGAACTGGCCGACACGCTCGACATGCCACAAGCGGCGCTGCACGCCTCGCTCGAACGTTACAATGCCTTTATTGCCGACAAAAACGATGAAGACTTTGGCCGAACCACGGGGATGCGCGATCCGCTGAATCAGGCACCTTACTACGCGATTAAGGTGGCGCCGGGCGTGCATCATACGATGGGCGGGGTGACCATTAACGAAAAAGCGGAAGTGCTGAATCGCCATAAAGAGACGATCTCCGGGGCTTATGCCGCAGGGGAAGTGGTCGGCGGTATTCACGGGGCGAACCGCATTGGTGGCAACGCTGTCGCGGATATTATTATCTTCGGTATTCAGGCGGGGATTCAGGCAGCGACCTATGCGCGAGCACCGCGTCATTCTGGCGCATTCCCGACAAAGGCGCGCAAGGCAAAGTTCGCGAAAGCTGTGGTGAAAACGGCTGAAAATCAACCCATGCTGGTAGAAGAGTAAGTGATAGAAGAGAACGTGATAAAAGGGTAAGGCCGATGGCGGGCGTCTGAAAGGGCGCTCGCCATTGTCTGGTCGTTTCCTCTCTGTACCGCCATTCGATCATAGGAGTCACCGTATGCCTTCTGTCGATAACGCTTATGTCTACTCCGTTCATCTGATGGGCAGCCCCATCCTGCTCAAACTGTTCGTCCATGATGAAACCGCCGTCAGGCAGGTTTTTCAACGCATCAAGCAGCTCGAAGACCAGCTAACCGTTAATCGGGTGCAGTCGGAAGTCATGAGCATCAACCACGCGGCGGGGAACGATTATGTGTCGGTCAGCCCGGTTGTCTTTGAGCTGATTAAGCGCGCCAGAGCGGTGAGCCTGATTGAAAATAGCGGTTTTAACGTGGCGATTGGCCCTGTCGTCAAGCTATGGAAAATCGGTTTTAGCGGCAGTACGGTGCCTGATCAGGAATCGATACAGCGGGCGCTGGCATTAACGCACCCCGAGCGCATTATTCTCAGAGAGCAGGATCACGCTGTGATGCTAGAAAGCGCCGGAATGGAGATCGATCTGGGCGCGATTGCGAAAGGTTATATTGCCGATATCGTTCGAGACGTTTTGCATCAACATGCAATTCAGGATGCATTGATCAATCTGGGGGGGAACGTGCTGGCTATCGGCAGCGCGTTGACGGATGAGCAAGGGCTATGGAGCGTCGGGTTACAGAAGCCTTTCGCGGATCGTGATAGCCTGCTGGGCATTATTAAGGTGAAGAACAAATCCGTGGTGACATCTGGCGTCTATGAACGCTTTTTTACCGTGGATGACCATATCTATCATCATATTCTCGATCCTCGGACGGGATATCCGCTGGATAATGAATTGCACAGCGTGACGGTTATCTCGAATGACTCTCTCGACGGCGATATCTACACCACGCTGCTCTATGGTATGGGCGTGAACGCGGGTATTGAGTTTCTACAAGATCAACCGGACATTGAAGCCATCTTTGTGACGAAAAACCGAGAGATTATTTTTTCTTCTCAGCGGCATTATGTGTTCGAATTGCTGGATGGTAGTTATTTGGTTCATGTTGGAAGAGTTATGTAAACGCGAATTATGACTAATAAAAGTCAGTCTCCAGAGGGTGGAAATTGAGGGGGCGATTAACGACGTGCGTGTTGGTATATTTCGAATGTAGTTAATCAATGAATGTATTATCTAACTAATTATATAATTACTCTTTGACTGTAATTGTCGGGTCCCACTGGAAGTAACCATAAAGTTCTTGATTTCCGCCGTGTGGTCTATGGTACAACGCGAACTGTACCTGATACTGCTCTGTTCCTAATTTAGTTATAGTTGCCTGAGTGTACCAATGTTTTTGTTCGGTGAACGTAACAGGGAACGGTGAGGTGTTATTCGTTGGTGCAGGTTCTGCTTCTAAACGGCTGCTATTAACGAATTCAACTTGGGTAAAAACGGTATCACCTGCATATCGAGGTAGCCCATAAATTAAAACGCTTGAGTCGGAGTTGGCAGATTCTGAAATACCTGTCCAGCGAATAACATCATCACGGTTTGCTCTAATATTGAGGTCGCCCGTTCCCTCTCCTGATATGGCTGATTGATTTGGTGCAACCATGTAAGAGTATTGGTGGCCAATCGGCGTCGGGTGGGCTTGATCTTTACTAACAGATTTGATTGAGGGGTCATTGATAATACGGTCTGTATCAATAATGACAATAACGTTAATAACGTTAATAACGTTAATAACGTTATTGCTCGAGTTGAGTTGATTGATGTTACTCATGAAATATCCTTATTTTTAATAATAAATGGAATATGTAAAAAGCTGCATAGCAAGTGATGATTTTTTAGAGCAAGTCTTAACTTACTCAGCCATTGATAGTAATTATGTTGTTTTGTTTTTACAAGAATGAAATTAGAGTATCTTATATGTTTATCTAATAAGAGAATTCCATTATTAACCGAGTTATTTTATTTTTTATTATTATTTTAACTGGAATGATTTTATATTTAATATAACTTGTTTTTTTAATTAATAACCTAATTAAACCCCGAAAAAAAGAAAGCAGCCTATCAATGATAGGCTACTTTTGATGACTTACTTCAGTTCCAGCTCGTTCATTGCGGCGATGCTGAAACCGCCGTCAACGTGCAGAACTTCACCGGAGATACCGGCAGCCAGATCGGAACACAGGAACGCGGCAGAGTTGCCCACATCTTCAATGGTAACGACACGGCGGATTGGCGTAACGGCTTCGCAATGCGACAGCATTTTCTTGAAGTCTTTGATGCCGGAGGCAGCCAGTGTACGAATCGGGCCCGCAGAGATGGCGTTGACGCGCACGCCCTGAGCACCCATGGCATTCGCCATGTAACGTACGTTCGCTTCCAGAGACGCTTTTGCCAGGCCCATCACGTTGTAGTTAGGGATAGCACGCTCAGCACCCAGGTAGGACAGGGTAACCAGCGCAGAGTTCGGGTTCAGCATCTTACGGCAGGCTTTCGCCATCGCGACGAAGCTGTAAGAGCTGATATCGTGAGAAATGCTGAAACCTTCACGGGTAACGGCATCAACGTAGTCACCGTCCAGTTGGTCGCCCGGTGCGTAAGCAATGGAGTGCACGAAGCCATCAAAGTTCGGCCATACGTTAGCCAGTTCGGTAAACAGTGCTTCGATGCTGGCATCTTCAGCGACATCACACGGCAGAACGATGCTGGAACCCAGTTCGCTGGCAAAGCCTTCAACGCGTGCTTTCAATTTGTCGTTCTGATACGTGAAGGCCAGTTCGGCACCTTCGCGCTGCATTGCTTGTGCAATACCGTAGGCAATAGAACGGTTGCTGGCAACACCTGTTACCAGAATGCGCTTACCGGTAAGAAAACCCATAGCAGTAATCCTTGTGATCATTGTTGCTGCGATCGCCACTTCTGTGCCCGTAAACGTACGCGGCAAGTGACGACCGAGATGAATAAACCGCGCGATTCTACCATGTTGGGGACGGTAGGGGTACTCCGAGCAGTATCCCCCTTTTTCCACAGTCCTGTGGCCGTCGCGGGGATGCTGCCGTGGTGCGCGGAGATTAACGTTGTGCGCCGTCGCGTCGCCAGGCGTCGGCGCTGAGCGCTTCGCCGAAGTGGCTGGCAATCAAACGTTTCGTCAGGTCATGTAGCGGGGCGGACAACACATCGGCGGTACTGCCGCGTTCGACCACTTCGCCTGCCTGCATCACCAGAATCTGGTCGCTGATGTGTTTCATCATGCCCAGATGCTGTGTCACGTAAATATAAGAGATACCGTGCTTTTCCTGTAACTCCAGCATCAGATTAATAATCTGTGACCGCATAGACATATCCAGTGACGCCAGCGCCTCATCGGCGACAATCACTTTCGGTTGCAGGATTAATGCACGTGCCAGACCGACACGCTGTTTTTGCCCCGGCGCGAGCGCATGCGGATAGTAATAGGCGTGATCGGGACGTAGCCCAACCTGATGCAGCGCCTGATTAATCGCTCTTTCACGCGCTTCTGCGCTGAGATCGGTATTCAGTCGCAGCGGGACATCCAGCAGTTGCCCGATGCGCTGACGCGGATTGAGCGCATTGCTCGCATCCTGAAAGATCATGCGGATGCGCTGGCTGCGGTAGCGGTAATCGCCGTAGTGCAGCGGATGGTCATCGATAACCAGCTCGCCGGACGTCGGGGCAATCATGCCTGACAGCATTTTAGCCAGCGTCGATTTTCCTGAACCGTTCTCGCCGATGATGGCGAGCGTTTGCCGCTCACGCAGCGTAAAGCTGACGGATTTTACCGCCTCAACATGCTGACGACGGAACAGCCCGGTCCGATAGCGGAATGTCTTGGTCAGGTTGCGGGCTTCAAGCAGCATCTCAACCATCACGGTTCCTCCATGTTGAGCGGAAAGTGGCAGGCATATAAGTGGTTCTTAACGGAGAGCAGCGGCGGCGTTTGCATACACTGTTTTTGTGAATAAGGGCAACGTGGGCCGAGCCGGCAGCCAATCGGCAGGTGTTCCAGCGAGGGAATCGCACCGTTCAAGGTGTTTAACCGGCTTTTGTGCGGCAGCGAGCGGCCGAAATCGGGCATTGCGCGAATCAGCGCCTGCGTATAAGGATGATGCGGCGCGGCGATCAAATCTTCACTGGTGGCGCTTTCCACCGTTTGACCGCAATAGAGCACGTTAATCCGATCGGCCCATTTGCTCATGGTTTGCAGGTCATGGCTGATCAGCAGAATCGTGGTGTTATTGTTCTGGTTCAGGCGCGACAGCAGGCGGAAAATCTGCGCCTGCGTGGTCGATTCCATCGCGTTGGTTGGTTCATCGGCAATCAGCAGGCGCGGCTGGTTCGCTAGCGCGATGGCAATCATCACTTTCTGACACTCGCCGTCGCTCAGCTCATAGGGATAGCTGCCCATAATGTCTTTGTGATCTTTAATCCCGACGCGGTGCAGCAGTTCGATCGCGCGGCGCTTGCGCCAGTTAAATCGCTGCCACCAGCGGCCTTTATACGTCCAGCCGGGAATCGCCTGCACCAGTTGCTTACCGACACTTTCGGACGGATCGAGACAGGATTGCGGCTCCTGGAAAATCATGGAGACGTTATGGCCGACCAGCTTACGTCGCTCGCGTGACGACAGTTGCAGCAGGTCGATATCATCAAAGCGGAAGCGATCGGCGGTCACGCGCCAGTTTTCTTTGGTGATCCCACAGATGGCTTTAGCTATCAGGCTTTTACCGGAGCCGGATTCGCCTACCAACCCGCGAATTTCGCCTTCGCTCAGCGTCATACTGACGCGGTCGACGGCTTTTACCGCGCCGTCTGCAGTCAGAAATTCAATCGTCAGGTTACGGATATCAAGTAATGGCATAGGGAGTCGTCGCCTCTTATTCCGTTTCCGCGACGAGCGCGCGGCGGATGCCGTCGCCCAGCAGGTTGACGATTAACACGCTCAGTGCGATAGCCGCGCCGGGCAGCATCACGGTCCACGGTGCGGCATAAACCAGCTCCAGCGAGTTGCCAAGCAGGGCACCCCATTCGGTTGTCGGTAACTGCGCGCCCAAATCGAGAAAACCCAGTGCGGCGATATCCAGAATGGCGATCGACAACGCGCGGGTAAATTCGGAGACCAGCAATGCAGCGATGTTTGGCAGCACGACGTACCAGACCAGATAAAGCGTGGAAGCGCCGTCGAGGCGGGCAGCGATCACGTACTCTTTGTCCATTTCATCGTGCACAGCGTTGTAGATGGTGCGCACCATACGCGGCAACAGCGCCAGCCAGACGGCGAGCATCGCGTGTTCGAGCTTAGGGCCGATAAAGGCGATGACTACAATCGCCAGCAGCAGCGACGGAATAGACAGCAGCGTATCCAGAATATGGTTGAGCATCGCAGAGCGCAGCCCGCGTGTGACGCCCGCAAAAACGCCCAACACGATGCCGCATAGCGCTGCCGCGTAGGTGACGATGAGCGAGGCGCCGACGGTCGGTGCTGCACCGCTCAGCAGGCGGCTTAGCTGGTCGCGACCTAAATCGTCGGTGCCGAGAAAGAACGAGACTTCACCGTAGTGAGACCAGGAAGGGGGCAGCAACTGATAGCCCAAGAATTGCTGGTCAACTTCATAAGGTACGAGAAATTTGCCGAACAGGCACAGACCGATCAGGATCAGAAAGCCGTATAGCCCGATCATAGCCAGCATATCCTGGTTGAATGCCCGCCAGGTATCGCCTAGTCGGCTAGGCAGCCGCTTTTCGCTATAAACGTTATCGTAGGGCATACCATTCCTTGTGTTTCAACGGATTTGCCATGGCACCCCAAATATCGGACAGGATGTTAACCGTGATGACCATTGCACCGACCACCATCACGCCCGCAGAAATTGCAGCAAAATCCTGCTGACGAATGGCATTCACCAGCCAGCGACCGATACCCGGCCAGTTAAAGACCACTTCGGTAATCATCGTCAGCGTCAGCATGGTGGAAAATTGTAATCCCAATTTGGGAATGATCGGCGGCAGCGCGTTATGAATCAGGTGGCGACGAATGATCGTAAAGCGCGACAGTCCGCGGGTGGCTGCCGCTTTAATGTAGTTTTTGCTGATAATTTCCGTAGTGCTGACGCGCATCAGGCGAATCACTTCAGTCGTCGGCCCGACGGCCAGCACGGTAATCGGCAGAATCAGGTGGCGGATGGCGCTGACGATCATTTCACCGCGATGTGGCGAATCTGACAGCCAAGCGTCAATCAGCGCAAATCCGGTGACGGTTTTCACTTGATAGAGCAGATCGAAGCGGCCTGAAACCGGCAGCCAACCGAGGTGCAGCGAGAAGAAAAGCGTCAACAGTAGCGCCAGCCAGAACACCGGTAGGGAAAAGCCGATGAGCGCCAACGTGCTAATTACAATGTCCGCGCCGCGATTCTGCATTACGCCGGCGGTAATACCCAGCGGAATACCGACCAGCAGCGAGAGCGCAAAGGCCAGCAGACAAAGCTCGATCGTGGCCGGGAACACTTCTTTCAGCAATTCGCTGATGGCCTGTCCGTTAATACTGGAGCGACCGAAATCCCCCTGAAGCAGGCTGGTGAGGTAAAAGTGATAGGCATCAAACAGCGCTGCGCCGTTGAGCGGGGCGTTAGGCGTGTAATAACTGAGGCTAAAGCCAACCAGCGTCAGCAGTGACAAGGTCACAATCAGTAACACCAGACGTCGCAAGGTAAAGATAATCACGGCTGTGCTTCCTCCACGGTTTCCGGTGCAGAAGGCTTCTGCTGCGCCTGTTGGTCCTCGCGGAAGACGCCCGCGAACGAGGCATTGCCGAAGGGACTCAATACCAGCCCTTTCATGTCATAGCGGTAGGCCAGCAGCCGTAATGACGACGCCAGCGGCAGAACAGGTAACTGTTCCGCCAGAATGCGCTGTGCCTGCTGATAATAGTCAATCCGCTTAGAAAGCTGCTGTGACGAGAGCGCGTTTTGCAGCACTTCATCAAAAGTAGGATCGCACCAGTGCGCGTAGTTGCTCTGGGAGCGAATAGCCGCGCAGCTTAACAGCGGTCGGAAAAAGCTGTCCGGGTCGTTACTGTCCGTTGCCCATCCCGCCAGCGTTAAATCGTGGCTGAGTTCCATCAGACGGGCTTCCTGAAAACGGCCTTCCACCGGAACGATGGTCACTGTGACGCCAATTTGCGCCAGATCGGCCTGTATCAGCTCTGCCGTTTTCAGCGGACTGGGGTTGTAGGACTGTGACGCGCTGGGTACCCACAGGCGCAGGTTTAGGTTAGTCAGCCCCAGTTCCTGCAAAATTTGTCGCGCTTTTTGCGGGTTATATTCCGTAATCTGCGATTCGTTGTCGTACGCCCACGACGCGCGGGGCAAAATAGACGCCGCCGTTTCCGCCGTGCCGTAATAGATCGACTGCATCAGCCTGTCGTTATTGATCGCTAGTGCGATGGCTTCCCGCACGCGCCGGTCGTCCAACGGCGGTTTACGCACGTTGAAGGCCAGATAGGCGACGTTCATGCCGGGGCGTAGCGAAAGACGCAGGCGCGGATCGTTACGCAGGATCGTTAACTGGCTCGCCGCCGGATACGCGAGGACATCACATTCGCCTGTCAGCAGTTTGGATAAGCGACCCGTACCGCCGGAACCGAGATCGACAACTACCTGCCGCATGCGTGGCAGGCCACGCCAATAATCACTGTTGCGCGTCAGCCGGATATATTGCCCGTTGCGGTATTCATTGAGCAGATAAGGGCCGGTGCCGACCGGTTCGCGATCCAGCAGCTCTTTCTTGTCTTCTTTCGTCAGACGTTGCGCGTATTCTGCGGACAGAATCGGCGCGTAGTGCGTGGCCAGATGCCAGAGGAAAGAGGCGTCCGGGCTGTTGAGCCGGATCTCAATGCTGTATTCGCCCAGCTTGCGGATGCTTTGCACCGAATCGGCGAATTGCAGGCTGTCGAAGTAGGGATATTCGCCGCCGTTGACATCATGATACGGGTGTTTTTCGTCCAGCATGCGCTGGAAGCTGAATATCACGTCGTCAGCGTTCATATTGCGGGTTGGGCTGAACCAGGCGGTGTGCTGAAACGGCACATCGCGGCGCAGGTAGAAACGGTATGTCGAACCGTTGTCCAAGACTTCCCAACGCTGAGCCAGTTCTGGCATCAGACGATAGGTATAAGGATCGACATCCAGCAGGCGATCGTAAAGCTGCGCCGCCAGCGTATCAATGGTGACACCGCTGCGCGCCATTTGCGGGTTAAACGTGTTCAGGACATCATTGACGCAATAGACAAAACCGCTCTGGCGAATATTTTCCAGCGGAGCAGGCGGCGTTGGCACGGACGGTGGTGCAGCCAGTGCAGGCAAAGCCAGCCAGGTGAGTGCCAGTGCGAAACAGGTTTTTCCGAACATACGGGATTTTTCAGTCAAGACGGTTATATACAGAGTGTATCGCACTCTTGGCATCCTCCCCACTCTTGTTATGCGCGTCTGGCGACTTTCCAACCGTTTGAGCCACCAGATGAATAATGGAAAGCGTCATAATGAATGCTATAGTTAAGTCATAATGACGAGGAGATAACCATGAATGCAGAAATCAGTCTTAAAGTTGAAAACTTTGCTCGTGAAGCCGAGTTGCCTGATGGCGTTTTCCATGACCCGTTGATGTTCGTTAATGTGGTGCGCAGCGGGATCTCCGGCGCGATGCTGAAACGCGGGGCGGATGCCAGCGGGCTAAGCCGTAAGCTGATTGGCTCGGCACTGTCCGTTGATCCGTCTAATATCTCCCGTTTGTTTCGCCGTAAGCATTTAACGCTGGAGCAGGGGGAGGCCGCGCTGGAGACGTTCCGCCTGTGGCTGAAAGCCATGACGACGTTTGAAGATGAAGCGAAAGCGCAGTTGTGGATGGAGAGCGGTATTCCGGCCTTTGGCGGAAAAACGCCGGCGGAAATGCTGGATACGCACAAAGGGCGTCAGTTGGTTGATAACGCGCTGAATCGTATTGAATACGGCGAATTTATATGAGGCTTTACCGCATCACCAAAGCGGTCTGGCTGGAGGCATTTTCAGGACAAACGGGCGTAAGTTTCCAGCACGGTGCGCGTTTCAATCAGCCCAACACGCCAGTGTTATATTTCAGTGAAACGCCCGCTGTCGCGATGCTGGAAATGGGCAATTATCTCCCTTCGCCGCAGTTGCTGCCCGCCAGCTATCGTTTGGGCGTGTACGAACTGCCGGACGATGTCCCGCAAGAATCCATTACATTGGACATGTTGCCTGAAGACTGGCACCGCTATCCATTTATGCCGGATGTGCAGGCACTGGGATCGCGCTGCCTGAACGCAGGGCAATCGCTGGTGATTTGGGTACCGACCAGCACGGTTAAGCCGTTTGGCAGCATGCGTAATGCGCTGATTAATCCGCTACATCCCGCGTTAAGCCAGCTACGTCTGATTGAGGCGATCCCCGATTTTTACAGTCATAGGCTGTTTAACCCGATCGGACACTAGGTCTGCTATCAGCAGCAATGAGGCTGGCAGGAACCCCATAGTCAGTATGGTAATGAGAAAAATTCTCAACAAAGTGCTTTACAGATGATACTGATAACTATTATCATCACTTTCGCACTTCGGCAGTGGCTTCTCGCAGGCACTGAAGGAGAGCACGACATTGCTCACATTGCTTCCAGTATTATTTTAGCCAGCCGACGTGCTGGCTTTTTTTTGCCTGAAAAATGACCTCGCCAGATACTTATCTTGCTTTCTATTTCTCTGTAAATAATTAATAAAATCAATATGGTTGGGATATGTCCTAAATTGTTTGCGGGAACATAAATCTCCCTTATCATGCCTATACCCAAGATCATGGGTTCACAATGGAGATAAGGAATATGTGGATGAGAAGGAATCAAATCGTCAGGAAATTGACGTTAGGTGTGGTAACAACAGTGCTGGGGATGTCACTCAGTTTTTCAGCATTATCCGCCACGCCAGTAGAAACGCATGGTCAGCTGTCCATCGAAAACGGGCGACTGGTGGATGAACAGGGGAAAAGGGTGCAACTGAGAGGGGTCAGTTCGCACGGTTTGCAGTGGTTTGGCGACTATGTCAACAAAGACTCGATGAAGTGGCTGCGTGATGACTGGGGGATTAATGTATTCCGCGTCGCCATGTACACGGCGGCGGATGGTTATATTTCGAATCCTTCCCTCGCCAATAAGGTAAAAGAGGCCGTTGCGGCGGCGCAAAGTCTCGGCGTTTACATCATCATCGACTGGCATATCTTGTCGGATAACGATCCTAATATTTATAAAGCACAGGCAAAAACCTTCTTTGCCGAAATGGCTGGGCTGTATGGCAGCTCACCGAACGTGATTTATGAAATCGCCAATGAGCCAAACGGTGGCGTGACCTGGAACGGACAGATTCGGCCTTATGCGCTGGAAGTGACTGACACCATCCGTAGCAAAGATCCCGATAACCTTATTATCGTTGGTACGGGCACCTGGAGTCAGGATATCCATGATGCGGCGGATAATCAGCTCCCCGATCCTAATACCCTTTACGCGCTGCATTTCTATGCGGGCACGCACGGGCAATTCCTGCGCGATCGTATTGACTATGCGCAAAGCCGTGGCGCGGCGATTTTCGTCAGCGAGTGGGGCACCAGCGATGCATCCGGCAACGGTGGACCGTTCCTGCCAGAATCGCAGACCTGGATCGATTTCCTGAATAACCGTGGCGTAAGCTGGGTGAACTGGTCGCTTACCGATAAGTCAGAGGCGTCCGCCGCGTTGGCTCCGGGGGCGAGCAAATCAGGTGGCTGGACGGAGCAGAATCTGTCGACGTCAGGCAAATTTGTCAGAGAGCAGATTCGTGCAGGTGCGAATCTGGGCGGTGGCGATACGCCGACTACCCCGACCACGCCAACGGAGCCGACTAACCCGGGTAACGGAACAACGGGTGACGTCGTGCTGCAATATCGTAATGTGGATAACAACCCGTCCGATGATGCGATTCGTATGGCCGTCAACATCAAAAATACCGGCAGTACGCCGATCAAACTGAGCGATCTGCAAGTGCGTTACTACTTCCATGATGATGGCAAACCCGGCGCGAACCTCTTTGTTGACTGGGCGAACGTCGGCCCTAACAACATCGTGACCAGCACAGGGACGCCAGCCGCCAGCACCGACAAAGCCAACCGCTATGTTCTGGTGACCTTCAGCAGCGGAGCCGGTTCCCTTCAGCCGGGCGCGGAAACGGGTGAAGTGCAGGTGCGTATCCACGCCGGTGACTGGAGCAATGTGAATGAAACCAACGACTATTCATACGGCGCTAACGTCACGAGCTACGCTAACTGGGATAAGATCACCGTGCACGATAAAGGCACGCTGGTATGGGGAACGGAGCCGTAATCGAGCCTGTTAACCTATTAATCCATTTCCTCTGCGGGCGTTAATTCGCCCGCATTTTCTTTCCCGCCTCTTACTCATTCACCACAATATCGTGTTTCTTTAGCAATCCACGCAGTTGGTGATAGGTTAATCCCAGCAGTTCAGCAGCCTTACGCTGGTTAAATTTTGCCTGATTCAATGCCCGATCGATCAAGCTTTTCTCCTGTTCCAGCAGCCACGGTTTCATCTCCAGCGGTAAATCCGGCTGGCCGGTTGCCGCACGCGGCGGTGTTTCCTGAACGGCGGGAGTGCGGCGGAAAGGATTCAAAATGATGGCATCAAGGGGCCGATCGCTGTCGCCGTGGCGGTACACCGAACGTTCAACCACGTTTTTCAGCTCACGAATATTGCCCGGCCAGTCGTAATTCAGCAGCGTCTCGCGTGCGGCTGGCGTAAAACCGGGAAAGAGCGGCAGATGCAATTCGCGGCACATCTGAATCGCAAAGTTATCTGCCAGCAACATGATGTCCTGCTGGCGTTCCCGCAGCGGCGGGAGCTGGACAACGTCAAAGGCCAAACGGTCGAGCAGGTCCGCGCGGAATTTACCGCTGGCGGCAAGCGCAGGCAGATCGTCGTTAGTCGCGCACACCAGACGCACATCAACCTGTAGCTGATCTCGGCCACCGACACGCTCCAGCATGCCATATTCGATCACTCGCAGTAATTTTTCCTGCACCAGCATCGGCGCAGTAGCCAGTTCATCCAAAAACAGCGTTCCGCCGTCAGCGCGTTCGAAGCGTCCCAGATGGCGTTTCTGCGCCCCGGTAAAAGCCCCCGCCTCATGACCAAATAGCTCGGAGTCGAGCAGATTCTCGTTGAGCGCCGCACAGTTGAGGGAAACGAACGGCCCTTGCCAACGTGGGGAAAGATAATGCAGACGGCTGGCGATCAGCTCTTTACCGGTACCGCGTTCACCAATCACCAGTACGGGTTTATTCAACTGTGCCAACTGCGACACCTGTTCCAGTACCTCCAGAAAGCTGTTGGCTTCACCCAGCAAATTCTCTTTTTCCTGAAGCATGATGTTTCACCGTGTTATTTTTACTAACTGTTAGTGTATTTGACTAATCTAGCGGAAAAGGGAAAATAGTCAAAATTATCTATTCTTTAATTTTCAGTTAGTTAAATAGAATTAAAAGTTGGCATACTTATTGATATACCTATAGTGAGATCGCGACTGGCTCAGCTGGTCACGGTGATAAATCAGGCGTAATCAGACGCTGGAAATCATGAAGAGGATGTAATTATGGGTATTTTTTCTCGTTTTGCCGACATCGTGAACGCCAACATCAATTCTTTGCTGGATAAAGCTGAAGATCCGCAGAAATTGGTGCGGCTGATGATTCAGGAAATGGAAGATACGCTGGTTGAAGTGCGTTCAACCTCGGCGCGGGCGTTGGCAGAAAAGAAACAGATTGCCCGTCGTATTGAACAAGCGCACGGTCAGCAGGAGCAGTGGCAGGAAAAAGCCGAGCTGGCGCTGCGTAAAGATAAAGACGATCTGGCCCGTGCGGCGCTGATTGAAAAGCAGAAGCTGACCGACCTGATCGCGGTGTTGCAGCATGAAGCCGAAAGCGTGGATGAAACGCTGGAGCGCATGAAGCGTGAAATCGGCGAGCTGGAAAACAAATTGAGCGAAACCCGTGCTCGCCAGCAGGCGCTGACACTGCGCCATCAGGCGGCGGCATCATCGCGTGATGTGCGTCGCCAGTTGGATAGCGGTAAGCTGGATGAAGCTATGGCACGTTTCGATCAGTTTGAACGCCGCATCGATACAATGGAAGCGGAAGCTGAAAGCCACGGGTTAGGGAAACAAAAATCGCTGGATCAGCAGTTTGCTGAACTGAAAGCGGACGATGAAATCAGCGCGCAGTTGGCGGCACTTAAGGCTAAAGTTAAGCCAGCAGAGTAAAGAGTCATAAGCGCGTAAACGCTATCGGATGGGCTGTCGTTAGAAAACGGCAGCCACCGACGTGTGAATAATAACTAAGGAGACACAATGAGTGCGTTGTTTCTTGCCATTCCGCTGACCATTTTCATGTTGTTTGTGGCACCGATATGGCTTTGGCTACATTACAGTCAGCGTAAAAACAGTGCTCAACTGGGACAAAACGATATGCAACGTCTCACACGTTTAACGGAAGAATCCACCCGTATGCGTGAGCGTATCAGAGCGCTGGAAGACATTCTGGATGCAGAACACCCGGACTGGAGAAAGTCGTAATGAAAAATACGTGGTCAGGTAAAACGTTATACCGCATACCGGAAGAAGGCATGCTGAAAGGGGTTTGCGCTGGTTTAGCACGTTACTTTGACGTGCCAGTGAAACTCGTGCGGCTGATTGCGGTGCTGTCGATATTTTTCGGCCTGTTCTTTTTCACCATGGTGGCCTACATCATTCTGACCTTTATGCTCGACCCGGCTCCGGCGGGAATGGGGTTTGAGGATGAAAAAGCGGCTCGCACACCCAGCCAACTGCTGAATGAAGCGGATGCGACCTTGCAGGCCAGCGAACAGCGCCTGCGCAACATTGAACGCTATGTCACCTCGGATACGTATGGCGTTCAGAACCGCTTTCGCCACCTGTAATTTGTCATCGGTTATACTCTTTCGCTGACATTATCCACCGTACGACTTGAGTCGAGAGTGGATAATGTCGCGCTGTTTTTTCGCTGCAATCTCTATGATCCGATCCCACTGTGCATCGGATGCCAGCCATTTCCTTCTTTCGTGCTGTAGCGCACGTTTTGCAGTGGTATGCGCTGCCACTGGCCATTGCTGTCCTGCACGATTTCGCTGGCAATCGCACGACATTGATAATGCAGCGCATCAGTCTCCAACTGGAACTGATATTTTTTGCCTTTTTCCGGAACAAAGTGAGTGGTAATAAGGCATGAGTATTTGCTTTCAACATAAACGTTGATAATCGCTGTTTCAACACCAGGCACTAATGGTGTTTCGTAGTAGTCAATATCGTATTTCTCTCCGGATACTTTTGGCATTCCGCGATCCTGGGTGTTTTGTAATACCCATTCACTGGAACGAATAAGACCGCCAGTGCGTTTGCCGTTTAACGTCTGGTAAATACTCGTCTGTTCTGTGTTGTCTACGATACGTACCCACGGGGAGTTATTGGTTTCATGGGGCGGAATGAAAAAAGAGTTGTTTGGCATAATCGAACAGCCTGAAGAGAGGAGTGTTATCATTGCCAGATTATTTCGCAGTAACTTTTTCACTTGTTTCATTCCTAAGGGGTTTGAAAAGTAATGAGTATTTTACAGTAACGCTGCGCTCAGTTTTTAAGACTAACAACTCCCCACCAGAGGTGGGGAGTGCGATATTATAAAGGCGTCATTATTTTAATTAGCGTATTTCGTTATCATTTAATTGGTTGTAAAGAAATCGCTATTTCCAGCACTATATCAGAATAGCATTTATCGCCATTGGCTGATGTTCTCTTAAGTTCATCAAGTGCATAAACGATATCCACCCTGGCTCCCGGGCGGAATAGCTTTTTATCTTCATCATCGATATGGCTATAAATGCTTTCTTCAATGACAGAACCATCATCCAGCAGCAAACTGAAACAATTATCTACCGGAGAGGGATCTTGCCCTGCCACATAGGTTCTTGTGATCGTGCCAGATCTGTGCAGTAAACGCATTTTTCCCTGTTCAATGCTACTCCACCACTCGGATGAGCCAAAAAGACCATTGGCTCCCTTCAGGCCCATGGCTGGTCTTGATGGATCGAGAGTCAGAGCCTGCGTTAAAGCCACTTGATCAGGGTCCCCTCTGAGTTCTTCTGAAAGAAGATAGACAATTTTCATAGGGTGTTTCGAGTTTTCAAGATTTAACAGCATAATGCTTTCCTGTTATTTAACCTGTTCAAAATGGACGATGTTTTTATTAAAAATCTCCATTCCTTTGCCTTGTCCAAGTTGTGTCGTCATCTGTCCTCCTTCAACCTTGAAGCGAGTATTGGTTTCCATCCATTTACCCGTTTGGGTGGACATATTGGGCAATTCTTTAGCTGCAGCACTGTTTGCGGCAATACCAATTTTTTCCAGTTCGGAGAAAGTGCCTGACTTAACAGTGATTTTCACTGTTATACCATCGTACTTAGAAGAGTATGATAGCACTGGAGAAACTGATGTTTCAGTGGTCGCTGGCATCACACCTGTTCTTTCAAACTGCCTGAATTGCTCAGGTGACATCGTCCGATAAACAATTTCATTGCCATGAACATCACGTTGCTGAACGGGACTTAGCGGATTTTTAGCTGTCGTCACAGGAGTACCAATGGTACCCGACGTCCCTTTGTTGCCTGACTGCGTTTTTTGTATGACTTTATTGAACGCCATGCCAGCAGCAAATTTTACAACTTCCTGCGCCGATGCACCATTATCGTATAAGCTGAGGATCCCATTGATATCAACAGGCGTCATCGCTGAGGTAATGATATCGTTTTTCCGCGCCAGCTCACGGATTTTCTCATCGCTCAGTCCCTGTGCTTTCCATTCGGTAAGTTGTTCACTGCCCTTAATGGCGGCGACATAAGGATTGCCAGCGACGCCCATCGGTGTCCAGTCAATGCCTGTCTGTGTATAGATGTCACCGATGAATCCAGAGTAATCAGAATTTAGCTGGCCCTGTTGCGCACCACGCATCATCGTTCTGGCATAATCGGTTACGAGATAGCCGAACTCATCAGCCGTTATTGCCCCAGATTGATACATCGCGACCAGCTTTTCACCCGCTTCTTTTTCCCGTTTACGGTACTCATTGCGGATCTCGGTCTGGCATTTACCATTAGAACCACAGGCGGTAAAGCGTTCCTGTAGTTCATCCATGCCCCCGATGCCGGCGGCTTTTAGTTTTTCATACAGCGCGCGGCCTTCTTTACTCAGTTTCTCAACGCCGTACTTATTTGATAGCAGGTTATAATCAACGGCATTTTTACCCGCGTCATGTCCTGCCACCGCGCCTGCCGAAGAATCGCTCGCCAGGCCTGCCGCCATGGTGGCAGCCAGAGACGCCAGATTACTGATTTTCGCCCGTTCATCATCAGTCAGTGACTCAACCGTTCTGTTTGGATAGAGATAGTTGACGATCGCTCGTGCGGCCAGCTCACCGCCTGCTGCACCCACTGCCCCTGAAGTGGCGTTGGAACCGGAAAGCTCAGCCACTACGCCGCCAACGATAGCGTGACCGATGGCATTTGCCGCGATCTGCGCGGCAGTTGGATTGTCGCTATTCTGCAGAGTCAAATCGCGCACTGTGCTGGACAGATAAGGTGCAGCACCCTGTGCCAGTGCTTTCAGTGGATCACCACCCGCTAGTGCAGTGATGGCTGCCGCTGCGGCACGAATGCCTTTATTAAGCTCACCACCCGTTTTATATTGATCGTTGATGTCCTTATACGCGGCGGTATTTTGTACACGAGCCCAGTACTCCTGACGCGTCTCCTTGGTCTCATCCCACTCACCAGCCGCTTTCATTCCCGCGTTGTTCGCCATAATCTGGCCCTGGCTGAGGGTGATATCCACGCCCTGATTCACAACGTCACCAATCAAACGAAGCTGGCTTAGGCGCTGCTGCTCCTTTGCCTTATCGAAGATCGGGCTGATGCTCTGGTTGGCGTGCTCGACATCGCGGCTTAGTTCGCTGACATCCTGCTGCTGGTTCGCCTGATCTCGGATAATCAGCGATCCCGGCGAAACGGCGGCATAGGTGGTGCCGGAGGCATTCCCATCGCTGCCACCCGCTCCCAGACCATTAGCCGCCAGATTCTGTACGGCATTTTTCAGCAGATCCTGCGCGCCCAGCCCGCCAGTGCTGATACCAACGCTGCTGTGCGATACTTCAAACTCTGCACTGTTGTCGATATTGCTGAAGCCCAGCGTGCCAGTACTGAGACGGTTTTTATCTTCGCTGGCGGTGCTGCCAATCACGGCGCCGTCCAACTGCGTATGGTTACCGACGTTGATATCGAAGCCGCCGTCACCCGCGAAGATGCCGGTTTGTTCCTGCACACTGTTATAGGTGCTGTGGATTTTGTCCTTCGCCACGTTGGCGCTGACGCTGCCTGTCATGCTGCCAAAGGTAAAGCTGGCGCCTGCTGAGCTGTTCTTCTGCTTCGAGTCGTAGTTGTTAACGTCCTGCTCACTCTGCAACGTCAGATTACGGCCGACATTGGCGACTACCTGATCGGCACTCAGCTGTGCGCCGCGCAGGGTGGTGTCACGCCCGCTGTTGACCGTCAGCTTATTACCGGCGTCGACGGTGGTTTCAGTATGGGTCAGGCCATCGCCATTCTCGTTACCGGAACCTTTACTGGCGTTGGCAAACACGCTGATCCCCGCGCCACCCTGGCCCGCACCTATGCTGATGCCCACGCCGCCGCCGCTGCTGCTGTTCTTGCCGGTCTGCAACTGGGTATTCTGTGCTGACAGCAGGTTGATATCGCGGTTTGCCGACAGCAGCACATCGTTGCCCGCTTTCAGTTGGCTGCCGCCGATGGTCAGATCGCCATCGGTGCCATTCTCTGAACCGGTCGCCACCAGGTTGATATTGTTGCCCGCCTGCACGGTGCTGCCGGAGGCGTTGACCGCTTCGCTGTGGCTCTCGCTCTTCGACTTCGAGGTACTCAGCGACAGGCTGACACCAATGGCGTTCTGGTCGGTGGTGTTCTGCGCCGCCAGTACCGTCGCCTGAGCGGCCTGTACGCCTGCCAGACCGGATTTCAGCTTCTGCAGCGATGCCATACGGCCATCCTGCTGCTCATCGGCGGCTTTCGCGCTGGTGTAAGCGGTATTGATCGCGCTGCCAATCGCGCCGGACAGCGCCAACGTCAGACCCGTCTGTTTGCGCTCGTAAGTGGTGTCGGTGGTGCTCTGGTTATTCGCGGCATCAATGGTGATATTGTTCGCCACCATATTGATGTCGTTACCAGCGATCACGTCAGAACCCTGCACGGCAATATTATTGCCCGCCACCAGGCTGGTATCGCCATCGACGCTGCCCAGCGTGCTGTTATTGTGGGTCAGCGCCGCGGTATCGGAGGTCGAACTCTCTTTGATCGAGCCGACAAAGAAGCCAATGCCGCCGCTGCTCATTAGGCCTGACTTGGTGGTTTTCTTCATCGACCAGCTGTCGCGGCTCTCTTCAGCCGCCGTGACATTGAGGTCATTCCCGGCACGCAATACCAGATCCCGATCCGCCGCCACATCGCTGCCGGTGATATTCAGATTGTTACCCGCTGTGACGGAGATATTTTCCCCGCCGAGGCTGCTGCCGTTCGCCAGCGTGGCATCGTAGCCAGCGCGGGTGGTAGTGGTGCGTTTCGACAGGAAGCCGGAACCTTTCACCTTGGAGTTCATATCCAGATATTCCTGACTGCTGGCGCTGCCGAGGTTGATATCATTGGTGGCCGTCAGCGCAAGCTGCCGATCGGCATTCAGTTTCGCCGCCTGAGCGTTAATATTATTGCCGGCATTCAGCGTGATATTGCCGTCGCTGGTGACGTCACTGCCCTGAACCTGAGTCAGCCTCTGCGTGACGTGGTTATCTTTATCCCATACCACCTTGTCGCTGCTGCCGATGGTAATGGTGGTCATGTTGATATCGCGGGTAGCGGCGATCTGCGTCTGGCTGTTTTCACCGGAACTGACCACCTGCGCGGCCTGCAGATTGACATCACGGCCTGCCTGTAGCAGCAGTTTACCGTCGTCACCCTGCACATACATGCCCGCCACGCGATCGATATTGTCACGGCTGAAGCGGTTGCTGCCGTTCTGGCTTTCAGCGTGGTTGGTCTCGCTGGCGACGGTGATATCACGTCCGGCCTGCGCCAGCAGGGTATCGGTCGCACGTATCGTGCCACCGGTATTGGTGATGTCGTTGGTCGCCTGCAGCGACACGGATTTACCAGCGATGATGCCGCCCACATTGACGATATCGTCGCCGGAAACGCTGACCAGTTGGGTGGCGCTGATGCGACCGCTGTTCAGCATGCCGCCGCTGACGCCAATGCTGATATTTTTACCCGCCAGCAGCGCACCGCTGCCGTCCATATCGCCTTGCTGCACCTGCGCATACACCTGCGGTACCAGCACATTCTGGGTGGTGCCGTCCGGCATCTTCACATCCTGCGCCACCAGCCACACCATATCCTGAGTGATCTGTTTCATCTGCTCGGCGGTGAGCGCCACGCCCGGCACCAGGCTGAATTTTTTCGCGAAGCTGACGCCCGCTTCCATCAGGCCTTTGTATTGATCTTCATCGCTGGTGTAATCGGCCAGATAACGCTGACCGACCAACTCAACAATCTGCTCACGCACCAGACGCTGCTCGTAGAAGCCATCGCCGAGACGTTTTTGCGTAATCGACGGATCGGCTTGCAACTGTCTCAGCATATAGTCGGAACTCAGCCAGGTTCTCTGGTTGGTGAAACGTGGATCGGTTTCGATCAGATAGCTGCTGGTGGCGTCCGGCAGGGTAGTGAACAGGCTGCCGGTTGGCAGGGAAGCGTCCGGCGTCATGGAACGAATCACATCGGTGTTCTGTCCGGCCATTTCCACGCGCTGTGCGGCATAATCCGCCAGCGATGGCGCGCTGCTGGTCGCCTGAGTATTCTCCTTCATCACGCTCGGGCTGAGGCTGATGGACTGAATTTCCGTTGGCGGGGTATAGGCAGACGCTCTGGCTTTCTGGTCGTCACTGCCTTTACGGTGGATACGATCCCATTCGATCATCTGTCCGACTTTTTCCGTCAGTTTCTGACCGGTGACTTCGGTGTTCACCAGTTCCTTCACCGCCGTCAGCAGAGTGCCGCCCGCAATAATCTGGCTCTTGTCGTTCAGCAGCTTATCGCCGGAGAGCGAAATCTGACCGCCAGCGATAATTTTTGCTGGATCGCTCTGTGCGATCTGTTCTTCGCGCACCGTTTCGGTGTAGCTGTACTGATAATAGTGGTCACGACCACACACCACACCTTCAATACAGATATGACGCACTTCATTTTTGTAGAAACTGATGTTGTAGTCGTCAGGGCTATAGTGAACGCCATTATTCAGGTCGACCACCATATACTCATTTTTCTGCTTCTGTGACAGCTGTACGAAGCGGGTGACAAAATTGTCGTTGATATTGTTCAGTGCGGTGAAGCTGAGCGCCATATTGCCGACAGACTCTATTGTGGCACTGTGGTTGTTAAGGCTGCCCGCTTTGCCGCTGGCCACACCGTTTTCATCGAGGTTGCCACCGATGGCCAGATCGCCACCACTGTAGATCAGGGAGTGAGTATGGTTATTCAGCGTGCCGACGCCCAGATTGAGACGCTGACGCGCCGCAATGGTGGCGCTGCTGTTATTTTCCGCCAGGTTATTCAGTGTCGCGGCGTTGATCGCCAAGCTGTCACCATAAATACGACCAGTACCGATATTGTTGACGGTGCTGGCATTGATGCGGGTCAGCACGCCGTCGATCAGGCCACGGTTGCTCAGCGTATCGCTGGCGTTCAGCGTGGTCTGCTGCGCGCTCAGTTCGCCTGTGACTTGGTTGTCGATGTTGCTGGCCTGCACATTCAGCTTACCGCCTGCGCCAAGCAGCGCGGTATTGATCAGACTATTGTTTACATTCAGAGTCAGATCGCCATTTGCTAGCGTTTTATTGTTGTTACTGAAGCCGTCCGCGAAGCTGAGATCCATATCACCAAGCGACAGAATTTCACCGCTGCCATTAATCTCGCGACCGCGGAAGATCAACTGCTGACCTGCCACCAGACGACCCCCTTCATTGCTGATACGCAGATCGCTGCTGGTGGCTGCGGCGCGGGAGAGGGCGCTGGTGCTTTGCTGATCGAGCGTCAGCTGTTTATTGGCGGAGATCTGCCCCAGATTGTTGTGCAGCACCGGCGTGGCGATGGCCAGATCGCTGGCGGCGGCAAGCGTACCGTTCTGGTTATTCAGTTCACTGCTGGCCGCAACATCCAGCGAGCCGGAACCGGCCGCCATGATGGTGCCGCTCTGGTTATTCAGGCTGGCGCTCTGCACGCTGAATTTTTTGGCATTGGCCGCGATGCGGCCACTCTGGTTATTAATACTGTCGCTGCTGAGTTGCAGATCGCGGTCGCCGCTTTGCAGTAACTGGCCGCCACGGTTGCTGATAACTGGCGTACTGACCTGAAGCGCATTGGCGTTAATCACGCCGCGATCGTTGCTGAGTTTACCGGCAGCGGAGAGTTTCAAATCGCCACTTGCCAGCAACTGCGCGTCGTCGGTGATGATATCGCTGCTGCTGGTCAGTGTGGCGTGATGCGCGGCGGTATCGCTGCCGCTGAGATCAATCTGGTTAGCGCTGGCGTTCAGATCGCCACCGGCCAGCGCCTGACCCTGGCTGGTCAGCTTACCGTCGCTGGCGAGTGTCAGATTGCCGCTGTCGGCCAGCGTGCCATCGGTTTTCATCCCGGCGGCAATGGCCGCGCCTTTGCTGTTGCGGATGGTGGCACCGCGCACGCTGGTGTTGCCTTTGGCGGCGATCAGGCCGCTGTTGGTCACCTCATCGCTGGCGGTGGTGCTGTGGTCGCGCTGGGCAAACAGCGTGCCGCTGTTATCGACTTTTTTACCGCCCAGCAGCAGATCCTGTCCGGCATTGACTGTGCCGCTGTTGACGATATCACCATTAGCGTTAATGGTGATATCGCCCGCCTGCGTGCCGAGCGTACCTTTGTTGCTGACGCCGACCCCTTGCTCGGTCGCCACCAGACGGATTTTACCGGCATACATCCCGCCCAGTTGGGCTACGTCGATCGCCAGTGTCGGCTTGACGTCACTGCTGTCGCTCTCCGTTGCACTGCTGGCGGTGGCGCTGTCGTTATCGACAAGCTTATTGTTATCGACAACCTTATTGTTATCGGCGGCCACTTCGTTTTTACCGGTGGTGACGGTCACATCTTTCGCCCAGATACCGGCATTAACTTTCACGGTGCGGGCAATCAGATCGGTGTAGTCTTGCTGGCTGCTGTCCATGCCAGCGCCTTCAACCACGATCTCGCCATTGCCCACGCGGTAACCGCGCAGTTCACCGTTGGTGATTTGCGGCGTGCCGGTGGTCAGGGTGGCGCGGTTGGCGTTAATGAAGCCACAGCCGTCGCAACTGATGCCCGCCGGGTTGGCAATGACCACCTGCGCCTTACGGCCTGCGACTTCGACGTAGCCATTCAGCTTGCTTGGGTCGCGCGAGTTGACCTCGTTAAGAATGATTTTGGCTTCGCCTTTCGCCAGCCATGGGTTACCCGCCACCCAGCCGCCCATCTGGGTTTGTACTTGCTTATGCGAGTTATTGAGGATGGCACCTTTGTTATCGACGTCAAACTGGGTGTACTTGTTGTGCGAAACACCACCCGCGCTCGGCGTCTGGATATTGACCTGCGGCGTGCCGTTGGCGCTCTGCATGACATTCGGCTGCTGGCCGCCTGGGGCGCTCTTGTCGGCAACAATCCCTGCTGCCAGCGCCTGTGGCGCGAGCGTGACCAGACCGAGTGCGGTCATGGTCAGGAAGGCGGTAGGCTTCATGCGGCCAATCAGCTGGCTCAGCGTATGGCCGACGCCGTTTGCGCCGTTTTTACCCTGGCCACGGTTGATTTCGGAAACCACCATTAACAGGCCGCGAGCCTTGTTGAAAATGATGCGATAGAGGTTCTTATTCACGAAAAGTTATCCCTGCTAAAAGTGATGTTAAGCAACCAGCGGCGTGTTCTGCTGCCAGAGTCTGAATTGTTGTTGTGTGACATCATCGCCACGGAACTGCAGTACCCGTTGTCCGCGTTCCGCCCCTTTGTGGTACAGCGCACGGCCACATAAGTGGGGAAACAGCGTGCCGCCGACGATGCGGCGAAACGCCTGCTGGTCGCCGAATGGCGCGACCCAGTCGCGGAACCACAGGCGGTTGCCGCTGGTCCAGTCCTGCGGCTGCACCAGAATGCCGGGGCCGGTGAGGTAGCGCTGTTCCGCTTCTTCATCCATCCACGCCCAGCTAAGGAAAAACATGGGCTTATCATCGCGGCTGGCGATAACAAACTGCTGATGTTTGATGGCGGGCAACAGCAACGTCGGCAGCACACTGAGCGGAATATCGCGGTGCTGTTCCGAATGCATCCACAGCCAGACCGCCGCGCCAAGCGCTTCCGCTTCGCTGAACTGACCGCCGAGCAGCGGGGCGGTTAACTGATAGCCATTAACAGGAATCTTCATCACGCGCCTCCTTAGTACTGCCAGCTGAGGTTGAAACCGAGGGTGACTGGGCTGGTGTGGAAACCTTCCGGTTTGGAGAACGGCACACCGACAAACAGGTCGTAGCCGGTGTTAAAGGCGTTGCCGCGCAGGCCAAGGATGCCGCCCGCCAGATGTTTTCCGGCGAGGTAATCACGCGTGCCGTCAACTTCGCCGTAGTCAGCGCCGAGATACAGTTCCTGATTAGGCAGCGGCGTGCGCCAGGCCAGATCGTTGCGCACGAACCAGCCGCGGTCGGCCGTCAGAGTGCGTTCACCGTCGAAGCCGCGCACGGTCCAACGGTTACCAATCGACAGTTGATCTTGAGGCGTTAGTTTGGTGTGGTTGATCTGGCGCAGATACTGCACGTTGTAGCGGAAGGTCTGATTTCCTATTGTAAACGGCATATCCAATTGGGCATTGAGCTGGATAATTTTCGCCAGCGCGGTGCCTTCATCGAAATACTCTTCCTGCGCCGGAATAGCGCCGAACCAGCGAGTGCCGCGCTGGTAGCTCACTGCGGCATCAAGCGTGGTGGCACCAAAGTAGTGGCGGTGCTGCAGGCCCAGACGCCAGGCGCTGGTTTTACGCCGCTGCACATCCACTTCGGTATCGTTGACAAAGTTCTGTGATTCGCGCGTCAAAATTTCATAGCTCATCGAGGTTTTCTGACTGCCGCTGCGGTACAGCACCCGGCTCAGCTGGAAGTTAAGGTTTTTGCTGTTGCCGCTGTAGTTGTAATCTTCATACGCGCCCGCCACATTCTGGTTGTAGTCGTAGCCGCTGGCGGTGACGCCCGCCATCCAGTAACCGAACGGCACAGAGTAGTGCAGCATGTAGTTCTTGCTGCCTTTTTCGCTGCCGGATTCCAGGTCATGGTTGCCGGAAATGTAGAACAGATCGCTGAGCGCGAAGGGATTATCGATATACAGTGTCAGGCCGCCTTGATAACGACCGGTGGTTTCTGTGCCGGAGTCATCGAGCGTCGCGCCGAGACGCCACATTTTTTCCTGTTTCCAGGTCACGTTAATGTCGCTTTCGCCTGGCTGTTCGCCTGGAACAATCGCCATTTCTGCCTGTACGGTTGGCACGCGCTGCAGGTTTTCCAGCCCCTGCTCGATATCACGCAGATCCAGCAGTTCGCCTTCACGCGCTGGCAGGGCGCTCCAGAGGCTCACGTAGCGATCTCTCTCTTTGGTCAATGTGATCTGGCGCGTTTTGCCTGGAATCAGGGTGATATGCAGGGTGCCGGTTTTCAGGTTTTGCGGTGGTGCCATCACGCGCGCGGTGACGTAGCCATGGTCGATCAGACGGTTTTGCAGTGCGCTCATCAGCAGGTTGACACCCTGTGCGCCCAGGCACTGACCTTTACCCTGATCGGCCAGCTGTTGCAGCGGGATACGTAGCCAGGAGGGGAAATCTTCTTTGCCGGTCAGGATAATGTGATACAGCTTAAAACACTGTTGTTCCTGAGGAAATTGCAGCTTAGTAAAGAATGAAGAGGGAGCCTGCAAACGCACATCGGGAGTTTGTGGTGCTAATTGCTGCTGCATCGCACGCTGGCGATCCTGCTGGTTGATATTTAGCTGTTCATCCACCCGGTCCGGTGCGGCAAGAGGCGTCAGATTATTATCTGCCGCCCAGCTGCTTGCTGAGGTGGTCAATAAAATAAATAGCGCAAGCTGGCTGAGACGCGCAGGTTGATACCCGTCAGTGAACGACGCATTCCGTAGCATAATTAATTAACCTGAATTATTAATTGTTATTGGGACACCATTCGTTTCCAGAAACAATTGGTTACTTGGTACAATTTCAGGTTATATACGTTAACAATTTGTTTGCTAAGAGTTGTCCTATTGCTTGCTAAGAGTTGTCTTAAAATTATCGTTTCTTTACATTTTGGCGGTAAAAATACGGTATGAGATAGGTGAGCGCGGTTGAATTTATGTCGGCGTGAGTGAGGTGTTTGTCTGATTTTATTATATTGATACGATATATTTCTCAATGAGATATGTTTTTCAACGACATACAGTTTTCAACGACATAAATTTTTCAACGACATAGAGTCCTCAACAGTATATCTCTCAACCAAAGGAGTGATGGTTCATTCGATGAGTCGACTACAGAACGAAATTAACTCTCTGGTCAATCGCGGCGTGGATCGCCACCTGCGGATTGCCGTCACTGGGTTGAGCCGCAGTGGCAAAACCGCGTTTATCACCGCGTTCGTCAATCAATTATTGAATACGCACAGTGGTGCACATCTGCCGATGTTTTCCCCCGTGCGCGAAGAGCGCTTGCTGGGTGTGAAACGCGTGCCCCAGCGCGATCTGGGCGTGCCACGTTTTGCCTATGATGAAGGCATGGCGGCGCTGTATGGCTCGCCGCCGGCTTGGCCGACGCCGACGCGTGGCGTGAGTGAGATTCGTCTGGCGCTGCGCTATCGCTCCAAGGATTCGCTGCTGCGTCACTTTAAAGACACGTCGACGCTCTATCTGGAAATTGTCGATTACCCCGGCGAGTGGTTGCTGGATCTGCCGCTGCTGGAGCAAACCTATTTGGGTTGGTCACAGCAGATGAGCGGCTTGCTGCAAGGGGGACGCATTGAATGGGCGAAACCCTGGCTGGCGCTGTGCGAGAAAATCGATCCGTTGGCCCCGGCCGATGAAAACCTGCTTGCCGAGGTGGCACAGGCCTACACCGACTATCTGCACCGTTGCAAACAGGAAGGGCTGCACTTTATTCAGCCGGGTCGATTTGTGCTGCCGGGCGATCTGGCGGGCGCGCCGGTGCTGCAATTCTTCCCTTGGCCGCAGGTGAATAATATCGGTGAAGCCAAGCTGGCGCAGGCGGATGAGAAAACCAACATCGGCATGCTGCGTAAGCGTTTTGATTATTACTGTCAGTCGGTCGTCAAAGGATTTTATAAGGATCACTTTGTGCGCTTCGACCGGCAGATTGTTCTGGTCGATTGCCTGCAACCGCTCAATAGCGGCATTCATGCGTTTAACGATATGCGGCTGGCGCTGACCCAACTGATGCAAAGTTTTCATTACGGGAAGCGTACGCTGTTCCGGCGTTTGTTCTCGCCTTGCATCGACAAGCTGATGTTTGCGGCGAGTAAAGCGGATCACATTACCGCTGATCAGCACGCCAATCTGGTGTCGTTGCTTCAGCAACTGGTGCAAGAGGCGTGGCAGAACGCCGCGTTTGAAGGCATCGATATGCGCTGTGAAGGCATTGCGTCGATCCAGTCAACGCAGAGCGGGGTAGTCGATCATCAGGGCCAGAAAATTCCGGCGCTGAAAGGACATCGACTCAGCGACGGTCAGCCATTGACGGTCTACCCCGGTGAGGTGCCCGCGCGTTTACCGGGTGCCGCATTCTGGCAAACGCAGGGCTTCCATTTCGATCAATTTCGTCCGCGAGAAATGACGGTAGACACGCCGTTGCCGCATATCCGGTTGGATACGGTCATGGACTTTCTGTTAAAGGATAAATTGCGATGAACGAGCCACTGAAACCCCGCGTCACGTTCGATGACGTCTCACCGCAAGAGCCACAGCCGCAGTTGCGTGCCGGGTTGGCATTTGACGAGCAGAGCGGCACGCCGTTTTCTCCTATCAGCCGCGAAGAAGAAGTACCAGAAGAAGGCGCAGCAGAAGAGGCGATCAGCGCGGCGCTGAGGCCGAAGCGTAGCCTGTGGCGGCGTATGGTGATGGCGGGGATCGGGCTGTTTGGCGTCAGCGCGCTGGCGCAGGGCGTGCAGTCGCTGCATAACGCCTGGGTACAGCAGGATTGGATTGCGCTGGGCGGCATTACCGCAGGCAGCCTGATTGTGGCGGCGGGCGTCGGTTCGCTGGCTGTTGAGTGGCGACGCCTCTATCGCTTGAGAGAACGTGCGGAAGAGCGTGATGTGGCCCGCGATCTGTTACATAGCCACGGCGTGGGGCGCGGGCGTGAATTCTGTGAAAAGCTGGCGCGACAGGCGGGGCTGGATAGCGGCCATCCGGCGATACAGCGTTGGCAGGCTTCACTCCACGAAACTCACAATGACCGCGAAGTGCTGGAGCTTTATGCACGTCTGGTTCAGCCCGTACTGGACACGCAGGCGCGGCGTGAAATCAGTCGCTCGGCGGCAGAATCTACCTTAATGATTGCCGTCAGTCCGCTGGCGCTGGTGGATATGGCCTTTATTGCCTGGCGCAACCTGCGCCTGATTAATCGTATTGCCGCGCTGTACGGCATCGAACTCGGCTATTTCAGCCGCATTCGCCTGTTCCGCTTGGTGCTGGTTAATATCGCGTTTGCTGGCGCATCGGAGCTGGTGCGGGAAATTGGCATGGACTGGATGTCGCAGGATCTTGCAGCGCGGCTATCAACCCGTGCTGCACAGGGTATTGGCGCAGGCCTGCTGACCGCGCGCTTGGGTATCAAAGCGATGGAATTATGTCGCCCGTTACCGTGGCTCGATGACAAACCGCGCCTCGGTGATTTCCGCCGCGAACTGATTGGGCAGGTAAAAGAAACACTGCAAAAAGGACGTTAGGGGTGAAGACGATGGTGCAGATAGTGTGCCATCGTCGTGTTATCGTTGCTTAACGGGGAAAGGCAGTACAAGCCGTATGCTACTCTGGCTAGCAGTACCGTTGTTACAGAATCGTGTGTAGGATTAACACTCCTCATTTCTGTATAACAGGACGTTTTTATGATTCCCGGTAAAAAATTGACGCTGGCGGCGATGTCGCTGTCGGCAGCCATTCTCTGCTTACCTGCCAGCGCACAGCTGGTACTGGCACCCACCGATGCGGAACGTTACGCGCAAAACAGCTTCCCTGAATATCTCGAATTACTCACGCTGCCAAATGATGCTGCCGTGCCTGCGGATATCCAGCGTAATGCCGACTGGCTGGAAAAGGCTTTTCAGAAGCGTGGCTTCACCACGCAGCAGCTGACGAATGGTGATAAACCGCTGGTTTATGCTGAGTTGGGTACGCCAAAAGCCGATCGTAAAACCATTTTGTTCTACATGCATTTTGACGGCCAGCCTGTAAATCCGACCGAATGGCAAACGCCGCCGTGGCAGCCCGTGCTGAAAGAAAAAGACGCGGCGGGCAAATGGCAAACGCTGCCTGAATCACGTCTTCTGGCAGGGGATATCAATCCAGAATGGCGCCTCTTTGCCCGTGCCTCGGCTGATGATAAAGGGCCGATTGTTATGTTTCTCGCCGCCATGGACGCGATGAAAGATAAGGGCGTTGAACCTGCGGTCAACATCAAAGTGCTGCTGGATTCTGAAGAGGAAAAAGGTTCGCCCGGGCTGACGACGGTCATGGCCGACCATCTGGCGCTGCTGAAAAGCGACGGTATGGTGATTTATGATGGTGCGATGCCGTCTAACAACCGCCCTGGCATTAACTTTGGCAATCGTGGCTCAATCCAGATCGATATGACCGTTTTCGGTGCGAACGCGGCGGCGCACAGTGGCGGCTATGGCAATGTCATTCCCAATCCGGTGCAAAACTTGGCTACGCTGTTGGCCAGCATGAAAGATGCGGATGGTAAGGTCACCATCCCCGGTTACTATGACCGAGTCACACTTAGCGATAGCGATAAAAAACAGGTGGCGGAGACCGCACCTCCCGCTGGCGCGTTGGAGAAACGCTTTGGTGTTGCGCGGCTAGATAATGTCGCCAGCAATGCGGCAGAAGCGGTGCAATATCCTTCGCTGGATATTCTCGGTATTAAAGCGGGCGATACGGGCAAAAAAGCGTCGAACGCCATTCCGTCAACCGCAACGGCCAGCGTGAATATTCGCACCGTGCCGGAAACGCCGCCGGATGATATGTATGCGTTGTTACGCCAGTATATCGCCAGCAAAGGCTTTCATATCATTGCTGGTGAGGCACCAACACAGGCCGAACGCGAACAGTATCCGCACCTGATTTCCCTGAGCCTGACGGCCTATCCGAGCAGTGCCTATGCGGCGAGAACGGAGATCGACTCCCCGTTGGGTCACTGGGCCGTCGCGACGACAACCGCACCGCGCGGCATCGCACCGGAGAAGAACCGTATGATGGGCGGGACGCTGCCGATGAGCGGCGCGGTCAGCGTATTGAAAGTGCCTTACGTCATCGTTCCTCTGGTGAATGCCGATAATAATCAGCATAGTTTTGATGAGAATTTACGCCTCGGTAACTATCTGGAAGGCATTCGAACCATTGTGGCGATGGCAACGACGCCGCTGTCTTAGCCCCGTTTCGTTGTTGACGTGGAAAAAACGTACAGATGTGTCAACTTTTGCTGCCACCTTACTTCATCCGGTGCAAACGAAAGGGTATTATCAGTAGCAATAGCCATGTCGTGTCTCTTGAAGAAGGTAGCCGTTGATGCATCTGGAAGTGATTTGTGAAGACCGCATTGGTATGGTCCGTGAACTGTTAGATCTACTTGCGTCACGCAATATTGATTTACGCGGCATTGAAATTGCGTCTATTGGTCGTATATACCTCAATTTTGCCACCCTCGATTTTGATGATTTCCGTCTGCTGATGACGGAAATCCGCCGTATTGAAAGCGTTAGCGATGTGCGTACCGTGGCCTTTATGCCGTCAGAGCGCGAACATCGGGCGTTGAATGCACTGCTGGAATCGATGCCTGAACCCGTATTCTCGCTGGATATGAAAGGAAAGTTGGAGCTGTTTAACCCCGCCGCGCTGGCGCTGTTTGAACAGTCGGCAGAGACCATCAGCGAACTGACGATTGGCAGCATGATCCCCGGCTTCAATTTCGCCAGTTGGCTGGAGAAGAGTAGCGCCGTCGTGGCGGAGCGTGTGGTGCTTCGTGGTCAGGATTTCTTGCTGGAAATGACGCCAGTCCGTCTGGAAGATGATGCCGGTAAAGTGGCAACGGCGGGCGCATTGGTGATGCTGAAATCGGCTGCTCGCATGGGCCGACAGTTGCAGAATCTCGCCGTGAACGATGAAAATGAATTCGATCACATCGTTGCCGTTAGCCCGAAAATGCGTCAGGTGGTTGAGCAGGCTCGCAAATTAGCAATGCTGGATGCCCCGCTGCTGATCGTGGGCGACACGGGGACGGGCAAAGATATGCTGGCGCGTGCCTGCCACTTGCGCGGACCACGCGGCAAGAATCCTTTTCTGGCACTGAACTGCGCGGCGTTACCCGATGATGTGATGGAGAGCGAGCTGTTCGGCCATGCGCCCGGCGCGTATCTCAATGCGCAGGAAGGCAAGAAAGGCTTCTTCGAACAGGCGAACGGTGGGTCGGTTCTGCTGGATGAAGTTGGTGAAATGTCGGCACAGATGCAGACCAAATTGCTGCGTTTTCTGAATGACGGAACATTCCGCCGCGTCGGTGAAGATCACGAAGTCCATGTTGACGTGCGGGTGATTTGCGCGACCAAGAAAAATTTATTGGAGCTGGTGCAGCGCGGTGAGTTCCGGGAGGATCTTTATTATCGTCTCAATGTGCTCTCGCTGATGTTACCGCCGCTGCGCGAGCGTCCGGCGGATATTATGCCGCTGGTCGAGCTTTTCGTGGCGCGTTTTGCCGACGAACAGGGGATTTCACGTCCCAAATTGGCCGCAGATGTGGAACATTTCCTGCCGCAGTACGGCTGGCCGGGTAACGTTCGGCAGTTGAGAAACACTATTTATCGGGCACTGACGCAGTTGGAAGGTAACGAACTGCATATGCAGGATATCGATCTCCCAGCGTTTTCGATTGATGTGCCGCAAGATGAAACCCTGCTTGATGGCTCGCTGGACGACATCAACAAACGCTTCGAGCGCTCCGTGCTGACCCGCCTTTATCAATCTTATCCAAGCACACGCAAACTGGCGAAACGCTTAGGAGTATCGCACACGGCGATAGCCAACAAGCTCCGGGAATATGGACTCAGCCAACGCAAACCCGCGGGGGATGACGAGGAGTAATCGCGGCGCTTGGTATATGCGCAGCGGCTTGGTTAATCAAAGGAGTGATTATGGATCAAGAACAGGCTCGGCAACTGCTACAGACGGCATTGGCTGACCCCGCCGCACAGTTTCGTGACGGGCAGTGGGAAGCGATTGACGCGTTGGTTAACCGCCAGCAGAAATTACTGGTAGTACAGCGTACTGGCTGGGGAAAGAGTTCGGTTTATTTTATCAGTACGAAAATTTTCCGTGACCGAGGTATGGGGCCAACTATCATTGTTTCGCCCTTGCTGGCGTTGATGCGCAACCAGATAGATTCTGCTGGACGATTAGGGATTGTGGCAGAAACGCTGAACTCGACCAATAAAGATGATTGGAATAGCGTGACGCAACGAATCATCAGCAATCAGGTTGATTGTTTATTGATTTCACCTGAGCGTCTGGCGAATGATTCATTTGTTGAAACGGTATTGCAGCCCATTGCCGATCGTATTGCCCTAATGGTGATTGACGAAGCACACTGTATTTCAGATTGGGGGCATGATTTTCGCCCAGACTATCGGCGTATTGTGAATATTTTGCGTCAACTGCCTGCGAATATTCCCGTTCTGGGTACGACGGCTACGGCCAATAATCGCGTGATTGAGGATATTCAGGCACAACTAGGCAATATCCACATTCAGCGTGGCTCACTCATTCGTGAAAGCTTGTGGTTACAGACGATGAGATTGCCTGACCAATCATCGCGTCTGGCTTGGCTGGCACAAGCTATTCCAACCTTGCCGGGTACGGGGATTGTTTATGTGCTAACGCAGCGTGATGCGGAGATGGTTTCTCGCTGGTTGAATCGCTCAGGCATCGTTGCGCGACCTTATTACAGCGGTGTAACACATGACGATCTTGTCGCGTCACCTGGGACGGCTGATTCAGACAGTTATCGACAACACCTTGAGTCATTGCTGCTGAATAACCAAATTAAAGTGTTAGTGGCAACGACCGCATTGGGGATGGGTTATGACAAACCCGATCTGGGCTTTGTGATTCATTACCAGATGCCGGGATCGATAGTCGCGTATTACCAGCAGGTGGGCCGTGCTGGACGCGGTATCGATTATGCTGTTGGTATCCTGATGTCTGGCGTTGAAGATAGAGAGATTCACGAATTTTTCAGGAGATCGGCTTTTCCTGCGGAGACGCAGGTGACTGAAATTTTGCAGGCGCTTGCCAATGCGGATGGCCTGACATTGCGAGGCATTGAAGAACAAACCAATCTTCGTCATGGGCAGATTGAGAAAGTCTTGAAGTTTCTCAGCGTCGATAGCCCCGCGCCAGTGATAAACGTTGACCGGAAGTGGCGTAGAACGCCCGTTCCGTATGCGATGGATCGTGCTCGTATTGCACATCTGACCGGACAACGCGAACGGGAATGGCAGGAGATGCAAGCGTATCTGGCGGAGACCAGCTGCAAGATGACGTTTTTGCGTCACGCACTGGATGACCGACATACGGAGCCGTGTGGTAAGTGTACTTCCTGCCTTGGACGTCCGGTGGTCGCTATTTTGCCTAATGCTGAGCTTATTCATCGGGCAGGAACGTTTCTCAAACAGACTGAAACTATTATTCGGCCAAATATACAAGTCGCCGCTAATGCTTTTACTGAATATGGTTTTCGCGGAAATCTGGCGCAGAACTTACGTGCTCAAGAAGGGCGTGTCTTGTCCCGCTGGGGGGATGCAGGATGGGGAAGGAGGGTGGCAGACAGTAAATATGCGGGCCATTTTAGTGACGAATTGGTTGCAGCGATGGCGGAGATGATTCAACAACGCTGGCAGCCCGAACCCGCACCTGAATGGGTTTGCTGTGTCCCTTCACGTAATCATCCTACATTGGTGCCTGATTTTGCTCGGCGTCTGGCAGCACGGTTGAACCTATCGTTTGTGGATGCTATTCATAAAGTACGTGACAATCAGCCACAGAAAGGTCAACAAAACCGCTTCCATCAGTGCCGTAATCTGGACGGTGCGTTTGCCGTCATCTCCTCGATACCAGAAGGTGCAGTGTTGCTGATTGATGATATTGTTGATTCTGGCTGGACGTTGGCGGTGATTGCTGCCTTATTACAACAAGCGGGCAGTGGCTATGTTTATCCGGCCGCGCTCGCGTCTGCTTCGGTGAGTAATGCATGAATTTATCCCCCACTGCACAAGCGACACTGCTTCTTACCTGCTATTTCAGCAAGGCAAGTGCTGGCGATCTCAAGCCACTCACCAATACGGAGTGGGGGCGCTTTGCATTGTGGTTGAAAGAAAAATCACTGAGCCCTGCGGATCTCCTTGTGCCGGCCCCTGCGACTCTGCTCAGCGGTTGGCATGATTCACGTGTGAGTATTGCCCGAATTGTTCAACTGCTGAGCCGAGGACATAGTCTGGCTCTGGCAATTGAAAAGTGGCAAAGGGCGGGATTATGGGTCGTTACGCGTTCGGATTATGATTATCCGAAACGCTTAAAACAGCAGCTGAAAAGTGATTCTCCCCCCGTATTATTTGGCTGTGGCAACCGTGCGCTATTAAATACCAGAGGGCTGGCGGTAGTCGGTTCGCGTAATGCTAATGCCATGGATTTATCGTTTGCAAATCAGGTCGGTATACAGGCCGCCACTGAAAATATTGCCATCGTTTCTGGCGGGGCCAGAGGCGTGGATGAAACAGCGATGCTGGGTGCCATGAGTCAAGGGGGCGTTGTCATCGGCGTGATGGCTGATAGCTTGCTTAAGGCGAGTACGAGTACAAAATGGCGTAAAGGATTGATGGAAGGGCTGGCGGTGCTGGTGTCTCCTTTCCATCCTGAAGCGGGTTTCAGTACAGGCAATGCGATGGCGCGGAATAAATACATTTATTGCCTTGCTGAAAGTGCCTTAGTCGTTCACTCAGGTAAGAATGGGGGGACGTTCAGCGGCGCGCAGGAAAACCTAAAGAAAGGCTGGGTACCGCTGTGGGTAAAGCAAACAGACGAAGAGTCTGCGGGTAACGCAGATCTGGTGGTTGCCGGAGGTCGCTGGTGTGATATGGACTGGCGATCTTTAAGTATTGCCGGATTACTCGAGCAGGTTAATCCCGTATCGACGTCCGTTGCCCTAGCGGGGCAAGGTAGCCTGTTTTTACGCGAGGAAATACAAACAGCACCGTCGGATCAGTCTGACTCGCAAAAGGCATGCGCGGAAAATATCGCTTCGACGATCGAGGAGAGTGTTGCTACAGCAGAAGAAACCGAAATCAATGTTATGAAGGATGAACCCGTTGATTTTTATGCACTGTTTTTGCGGGAGCTTAGTCGGCTGGCGGTAGACGCGGTAAGTTTGGATGAGCTCATCCGCCTCACTGTGTTACACAAATCGCAGCTTACCGTTTGGTTACAGCGGGCTGTTGATGAAGGTGTTATTAGCAAACACGAGCGGCCAGTTCGTTATCAATGGATTGCTAATTCCCATCGACTCTAACCAAAATAACAAAACGGCTGCTTGCGCAGCCGTTTTTCACGTAATGCCAGTATGGCTTATTTCAGAACAGCCAGTGCTGCGTCGTAGTCTGGTTCAGTGGTGATTTCGTTCACCAGTTCGCTGTGCAGCACGTTGTCGTTTTCATCTAGTACGACAACCGCGCGAGCGGTCAGACCTTTCAGCGCGCCATCGGCGATAGCAACGCCATAGCTCTCTTTGAACTCACCGCCACGCAGGGTAGACAGCACAACGACGTTGTTCAGACCTTCCGCACCGCAAAAACGGGACTGCGCGAACGGCAGATCGGAAGAGATACACAGAACAACGGTGTTATCCAGTTCAGAACCCAGTTGGTTGAATTTGCGCACGGACGCGGCACAAACACCGGTATCGATGCTTGGGAAAATATTCAGGATTTTGCGCTTGCCAGCATAGTTGCTCAGCGGGGTATCGGACAGATCTTTAGCCACCAGAGTAAATGCTGGGGCTTTGCTTCCTTTGGCTGGGAATGACCCTGCTACTGGCACAGGATTGCCTTGAAAATGTACGTTCTGTGACATGTTTGCGTCCTTAATTACAGGTGATTAACACGCTGCTCAGTTTAGGGCAACATTAGCAACATTGGTATAAAAATTACGATTAAAATTGCTGGCTTAGCAATGCCACCATCGCTTTCAGGTAGCATTCGCTGGCGGCATCTGCCGAGATTGGCGGAAGCTCAGCGGTAATGCAATGAAGCGAACGATCGGCGCACCAACTTCCGAAAGAGCCAGGTGTGTCGTAACCGATACTCGATACTAACGGCAGCTCGCACTGTTGCGCCAACCATCGACCCAGTTCGGAACGATGTGGATCCTCAATGCAGGCGAGTGGCTCATGAAAAGAGACAACCCAGTGAGGATTAAGTTTCTCAATCAGCGTGCAAAGGGCTTTTGTTTCCGGCTCTGAACCCGCGGTTTCACCGGTAGATAGCTCGACATCACGTTCATCTGCGGCGCTATTCCAGCGGTAGACCGTCTTCCCCGGCTGCCAGTTACTGGCCGGAAAATTGCGATTGAGATCGACGCCGTTAGCGTTGGCACGCAGCCCCAATTGACAGCCATCCGGGTTCACCGCAAGAATCACATGGTGGCGACGCTGGCCTGAAAAGAGGGTACGCAGCGCGCAGGAAAGCGCTACCACTGCCGCAGTCTCATCACCGTGTGTTCCGGCAATAATCAGCCCGCTCTCTGAAGGGGATAATTCGGCGGGGAAATACAGCAGCGGTGCGCCCAGCAGCGATTTCCCATACGGTTCGCCCAGCGACGGCAAATTACCTCGTTGCTGGCGCGCCTGAAGAGGAATGATTGTGTTTTCCATGATACCGCCCTGTGATTGCCTATGCGTTTCATCATAAAAAAATCGGCCCGGAGACGCAAACGGCGATGCAGGCTGACAAATTGCGGGGTATCGCTGGATGATAGCGCTGATTTCTGACTATTATATTCTTCAATCAATTCATTACGCTTTCAGGTCAAATCATCATGCACTATGGATATTCTGCATTTTATGCCGCGTTGATGGCGGCCATGACGGGCAATGCTGTCGCGGCGCAGGTTCCGGCGGGAACGATTCTGGCTGAAAAGCAAGAAATCGTCCGCCACATTAAAGATGAACCGGCTTCTCTCGATCCGATAAAAGCGGTAGGGCTGCCGGAAGCACAGGTGGCGCGCGATCTATTTGAAGGGCTGGTCAATCAGGATGCCAAGGGAAACATTGTTCCTGGCGTAGCGCTACGCTGGCAGACGACAGATAACCGCACGTTTATCTTTACCCTGCGAGATAATGCCCGTTGGTCTAACGGTGAACCCGTTACGGCAAAGGATTTTGTCTACAGCTGGCGTCGTCTGGTCACACCTGAAAACAGCTCGTCATTCGCCTGGTTTGCCCGACTTGCGGGGATTCAGAACGCCGAGCAGATTCTTGCGGGCAAGCTGCCCGTTGATCAGCTTGGCGTGACGGTCGTCAATGATCACACGCTGAAAGTGCAACTGAGTAAGCCTGTACCTTATTTTGTCAGTCTGACGGCGAATTTCAGCCTGTTTCCGGTACATCAGGCTACGGTAGAAAAATTCGGAAACGACTGGACGAAGCTGGGAAATCTGGTCGGGAATGGCGCGTTTAAGCTGGATCATCGCGTTGTGAATGAGAAGCTGGTGCTCACGCAGAATCAATATTATTGGGATAACGCTAACACGCGCCTGACGAAGGTAACCTTTGTTCCCATCAATCAGGAATCGAACGCGACAAAACGCTATCTGTCCGGGGATATCGATATCACCGAGTCATTTCCTAAAAACCTGTACCAGAAGCTGCTGAAAGACTTGCCCGGTCAGGTTTATACGCCGGATCAGCTTGGCACCTACTACTACGCGTTTAACACGCAGCGTGCGCCGACCAATGACGTACGAGTGCGAAAAGCGCTGTCTTACGCCATCGATCGTAAAGTGATTGCGGAAAAAGTATTAGGCACGGGGGAAAAACCGGCTTGGCACTTTACGCCGGATGTCACCGCGGGCTTCAAACCGACGGAAAGCCTGTTGCAGCAATATTCTCAGGATGAGCTGGATGCGCAGGCAAAAGCGCTGATGGCAGCCGCAGGTTATGGCCCAAATAATCCGTTGAAATTATCGCTGTTGTACAACACGTCGGAAAGTCACCAGAAGATCGCGATTGCTGTAGCCTCCATGTGGAAGAAAACGCTGGGTGTAGATGTGCGCCTGTCTAACCAAGAGTGGCAAACCTACATCGACAGCCGCAATAGCGGTAATTTTGACGTCGTGCGGGCGTCTTGGGTCGGTGATTACAACGAACCGTCGACATTCCTCTCGCTGCTGGCCTCACATCACAGCGGAAATATCGCACGCTTTAAAAATGCGAATTACGATCGCGTCCTGGATGAAGCAGGCAATCAGACTAACCCGCAGGCGCTGAATGCGGACTACAACCGGGCTGAGCAGATCTTGATGGATGAAGCACCGATTGCACCGATCTATCAATATACCAACGGACGCTTGATCAAGCCGTGGGTGAAGGGCTATCCCATTACTAACCCTGAAGACGTGGCGTACAGCCACATGCTTTACATCGAAAAACATTAAGTACCGTATTAATACATCGAATGATGTGGCGATAAAGCCGGAGCGATCGTGATGGTCACTCCGGCTGGTAGCGTGCAAAACTGATAGCAAAAGCGCTGATAGTAAAAACCGTTGGAGGCAAGACGTGGAATCCTTTGCAGGAAAAGAGTTGCAACACAGCGGTGCGGTTCATGCGTATCAGTTGGATGGGAAGGGGGGCGTGACCCCGATTGGTGAGCAGGATGTGGTTAACAGCGAAAAACCCTGCTGGCTACACCTGGATTCTACATTGCCCGCCAGCGTGCGTTGGCTGAATAAAACGACGCTGGTGCCGGATAGCGTACGCAATGCGTTGGCGGGGGAGAGCGCTCGCCCCAGAGTCACGCGTTTGGGGGAAGGTACGCTGATCACGCTGCGCAGCATTAACCTGAATGCCAATGCGCGGCCAGATCAACTGGTGGCCGTTCGGGTGTTCATTACCGACAAGCTGATCATTTCTACCCGACGTCGTAAGATTCTGGCTATCGACGAAATTCTTACCGACCTGAAGGAAGGCAATGGCCCGACGGACAGCGGAAGCTGGTTGGTCTCCATTGCGGAATCGTTGACCGATCATACCAGCGAGTTTATTGATGATTTGCATGAGAAAATCATCGATCTGGAAGAGGATTTGCTGGAGCAAAAAATTCCACCGCGCGGTGAGCTGGCGCTGATCCGCAAACAGCTTATCGTGTTACGCCGCTATATGACGCCACAGCGCGATGTGTTCTCGCGTATTTCCGGCGAGAAACTGCCCTGGATGCAGGATGACGATCGTCGCAGAATGCAGGAAATCGCCGATCGATTAGGGCGCGGGCTGGAAGATCTGGATGCCAGTATTGCGCGTACCACGGTACTTTCGGATGAAATCACCGCCTTGATGACCGAAGCGATGAACCGCCGTACCTATACGATGTCGCTTTTGGCGATGGTTTTCCTGCCGACGACGTTCTTAACTGGCTTATTTGGCGTCAACTTAGGGGGAATTCCCGGCGGCGATGCGCCGTTTGGTTTTTTCACGTTCTGCCTGATGTTGGTGATATTGGTGGGCGGCGTTGCATGGTGGTTAAAACGCAGTAAATGGCTATAACGACTCGTGCCGAACGGGTGCGCAGATAATCACAAACTGTCGTGAACAGCTAAAAAACCACGCGTAAATTGAGCAATATCAACATTTTTTACCCTGTTGTGCGGCACTATCATTCCCGCAGGTGAATGCAACGTCAAGCGATGGGCGTTGCGCTCCATATTGTCTTACTTCCTTTTTTGAATTACTGCATAGCACAATTGATTCACACCATGCCGACAGTTTTGTCGGCTTTTTTTTGCCCCTCGATCCTGGCCTTTTCCGCTATTCCTCAAGCGACGTTGCCAAATGCCTTTGGCATTTTATTATGGTGGGCTATCGCGCCACACCCTCCGGGCCGTCGCAAGCGATGTTGTAAAATGCCTTTGGCATTTTATTCATTAGCTTACTACGCTTAAAGGGAAGCGCTGGCGCTGTTTGGTCAGCCGTAACGCATGTCTGTACTGCTTCAGTAGCTGGATTTGCCTTAACAGTATCCAACACCGAGGAGGAAAATATGCTCACTCAAGACGCCACGGATTATCTGCAAGCCGACACGGTTCCGGTTGAACCGATACCCATTATACCGAACGACCCGACACCTCGTCCGCTTCCCGATCCACCGCCCATTCCTGATCCGCCGCCGACAGGGCCGGAACACGAACCCGTCACTGAACCACCGCAAGATCGATAGCGGTACTCTACGCGGCAGAAAACGGCAATAAAAAACACGGTGGTGAAACAGCAGCCGCTGCTTCTTGCCACCGTGTCTCTATTCGTTATGGTAATGCCATTCCCTCACGGGAATGTCGCGCTTATTTTATTTCCAGCACGTCAAGACGAGTCACGGATGGCGCGTCGTCATCTTCTTCCGGCTGCCAACCAACGGGCTGCAACGGCAGTTCTTCACGGTCAAAAGCCAAATCGCCACCATCCACCACGTCGCTACCGTGACGAATGCTTTTAAAATCGAACAGCGCATGATCTGCAAGATGAGATGGCACAACGTTCTGCATGGCGCTAAACATGGTCTCAATACGGCCAGGATAGCGTTTGTCCCAGTCGCGCAGCATGTCTTTAATCACCTGACGTTGCAGGTTTGGCTGCGACCCGCACAGGTTGCACGGAATAATCGGATATTGACGGGCTTCAGCAAAGCGTTCGATATCTTTCTCACGGCAGTAAGCAAGAGGGCGGATGACGATATGTTTACCGTCGTCGCTCATCAGCTTCGGCGGCATGCCTTTCAGCTTTCCGCCATAGAACATGTTCAGGAACAGCGTTTGCAGAATATCGTCACGGTGGTGACCGAGGGCGATTTTCGTTGCGCCGAGCTCCGTCGCGGTACGATACAAAATCCCGCGGCGCAGGCGTGAACACAGCGAGCAGGTGGTTTTCCCTTCTGGAATCTTGTCTTTCACAATCCCGTAGGTATTTTCTTCGACGATCTTGTATTCCACGTCGATGCTATCAAGGTACTGCGGAAGAACGTGCTCAGGGAATCCAGGCTGCTTCTGATCCAGATTCACCGCGACCAGAGAAAAGTTAATCGGCGCGCTCTGTTGCAGATTGCGCAAAATTTCCAGCATGGTGAAGCTATCTTTCCCGCCAGACAGGCACACCATAATGCGGTCGCCTTCTTCGATCATATTGAAATCAGCGATAGCTTCGCCAACGTTACGACGCAGGCGCTTTTGCAATTTGTTCAAGTTGTATTGCTGTTTCTGATTAATTTGTTGATTTTCTGACATTTTTATCTGTGCTCGTTGCAAAAGGCATTGCGGATGGAAAACGGTTCAGCGCAGACGCCAACACGGTCTGCACGATCATTGCGTGTATGGTACGGATTACGGCGACGAATGCCAGATCGTTTTACAGCGGTGTCATAACTTCGTGTTCGGCACCGATGGTTTCATGCTGTGAAGTTATGGCTCGCCGCGCGCTTCATGTTGACTCTATGTGTTCTTTATTGTTGAAAATAAGAGATATTTCGGTGTATAAGCATCGTTTAGATTGGTTGATGGCGTTATGAACTTAAGGAAGAGTTATGATTTTTGTTCGTTCAGAAAATATCAAAAGTCACCACTGGCTGGCGAAGATTGCGCGTGGAGACTGCGGCGTAGAAGGTACATTTGGGCATCTTGCTATTGCGTTGCTTCTGGCTGTTATCGATTATCTTTTAGCCCCATATATTACAGACGGCAGTGTTAGTATGGGATACCTTGCGATAGCCGCTATGATTTTTTATGGCATTTATGTCGCTAATATTGGCATGGGATTCTGGCGTCTGGTGCGGAAACTATCAGGAGAGGTTAAGATATTTCTTCTGCGTATTTTAGCTGCTGTTTGTGTAATAGTGGGAATCTCGGCGATCTTTAATGGGTTTATTATAGTCTTTGCGTTACTGGTTTTCTGAGCATATAGATTTTTTTGATAAATGATCCATCAATATATATCTAAAGAAACGGCGTCAAAACGTCTTCGAGTGGATATTCGAGTAAAACAGGAAGGTCTGGGTAACCAGGAAGGTAAAAGTTATTCTATAAAACGACTGAATTATAAGATGACACCACGGCTAGAGAAATAATTTATCCGTGGTGTCATCTCTTTGCTTATATATTATTACGGGAGAACATCTTCAATTTTAGTAATATGCGCATCGCCGCTTAGCGGTTTATAAATATGGATTTTGACAATTTTCAGCGGTGCTTCAGGGGACGTTACCGTACCTTTCGTCAGAAAGGAGTAGTTCGTACCAGACACCACCTGTGTTGCGACAAACAAAGGTGTGTAGGTCACACCCAGCAAATGTACGGTGGATTTAAAAATCTCTTTATCTGCATCATTCAAATCACGGAAAGCGGTCCATCCACCAAGAAGTTGATCTGACATTATGTCACCTCATTTAATTTGATTGATAATATAATCGCTGTGATGCTCTATTAGCCTTTCAGAGAGCAGTGAATTAAGACTATGGTATTTGTTTTTGTTTATCAATGATAACGTGATGCTTTGTTTATATAAATAAAAGGAAAAAATATCAAAAAAATAAATAAAGGAAAGTATTGGATTTTGGTGTGGTAATTAATATTAAAAACAAAGAGATGCTGTAAGTTGAATATAAATCATTTTATTTAAAATTATTTTTATTGAAATTAATGGTGTTGTCTGCATTTCCTCAATAAAAATACCGCATTATTTTTTAGTTATTACGCACTCTAAATATCAGCGTATAGAAGATCATTGAACACGAATAAATGAGGCGTTCACGACATCTTTTCTGATTACAAGCGATGACCTTATCGTCTTTCTATGACGAGGATTCTAGGTGATTGACGTCTCTTTTACCCTGGAGATGTGTTGCCGAAGTGCGGCGTGGTAGATATAGTCCTTGTCTGAAAAGTCTATTTGATAGGTGTTGATGCCAAACGTGGTGTCAGAACCTTCACTCCCCGACCCGAGGCTACAACATGAAATTATTGCCATGGCTATGTACTGCCGCCGCGCTCCTGCTGGCGGGATGCAGTAATCATAGTGAGAACACTGCCGCTGCCCAGCAAGACGCCACGCAAAACGATGATAAGAACGCCGTCGTGTTGCTGAAAAGCAGTTCGCCAGTTGACGTCAACTGTACGCTGATTGGCGGAACGATGGCGATCTCTAGACAGCTTGATGGTGCGAACGTGGGGGCCTGTCAGTTAGCCAATGGTAAGCGCTGTAGCGAGCAATCGCTGATGAATGGAAGTTGCCCGGCAGGGTGAGTGTCGCGGCAGTCTGCACTGCCGCAACATACCCGTCATACTTCAAGTTGCATGTGCGTTGGCTGCGTTCAAATACTCGGCCCGTCGTGGGCCTCGCCCTAAAGGGCCGCTGCAAGCAGCGTTCAAATCTGCTCCCGGCAGATTTGTCACCCGAATCACTTACCTGAGTAAGCTCATCGGGATGCCTTCCCTTGCCGCCTGCCTGAAACTCGAATTATTTAGGGTATAGAAGGTCAAGATGTAACCAGATTTACACAAGACGCGTTCTGGCTGATGTCTTTGAGGTTTTGTAGCGTGGTTTGGGAAATGCTGATTAGTGCTTCTTCCGTCAGGAACGCCTGATGCCCAGTGAACAGTACGTTGTGGCACGCGGATAAGCGGCGGAAGATGTCGTCCTGAATCACATCGTTGGATTTATCGGCGAAGAAGAGATCGCGCTCGTTTTCATAAACATCCATGCCCAGTGCGCCAATTTTCTGTTGCTTCAACGCGTCGATAGCGGCCTGCGAGTCGATCAGGCCACCACGGCTGGTATTGACGATCATGACGCCGTTTTTCATTTGCGCAAAGGCCGCCTGATTCAGCAGGTGATGATTCTCTGGCGTCAGTGGACAGTGCAGGGAGATGACGTCCGCGTTGGCGTACAGCGTTTTTAGATCGACATACTCCGCCCCTAATTCCAAGGCCTGTGGGTTCGGGTAGGGATCGAAGGCCAGCAGCCGCATCCCGAAGCCTTTCAGAATGCGCATCGTGGCGATGCCGATTTTTCCGGTGCCAATAATGCCCGCCGTCCGGTTGTGCATATTGAAGCCAATCAACCCTTCCAGAGAGAAGTTCGCGTCGCGAGTACGCTGATAGGCGCGGTGAATGCGGCGGTTAAGCGTCAGCATCAGGCCGACGGCGTGTTCGGCGACGGCCTCAGGGGAATACGCGGGAACGCGTACTACGCTGATACCCAGTTCTTTAGCGGCTTCCAAATCGACATTGTTAAAGCCTGCACAGCGCAGCGCGAGCGTTTTAATGCCCAACGCTGCCAGTTCGGTCAACACTTCGCGTCCACCGTCATCGTTTACAAAGATGCAGACGGCCTGACAGCCCGTGGCTGTTTTCGCGGTGCGCGATGTCAGCATGAAATCAAAAAACTCCAGCTCATAGCCAAACTGCTGATTGACCTGTTCCAGATATTTACGGTCATACTGCTTAGTGCTGTAAATTGCCAGTTTCATTGATAGTTTCTCCGAAAAATCCTTAGATTAAGCTATCAGAAAATCGGGCGGTGACAAACCGTTACCTGACTGACAGTAACGGTTTGAAATTGAGAGACGGTAATAGCGGATTTAGCGAGACGTACTGAAAACTGACACGGCTTCGGACATCGTGGAGATCTGCTGTTCCAGACTGTTAATGGCAGAACTGGAGTGCGTAGCCAAAATGGTGTTCTGGCGCGTCAATTCATCAATGTTGTTCACCGCAGAATTAATCTGCCCCAGCCCTTGCGATTGCTCTTGTGTCGCCAGGCTGATTTGATTCACAAGCTGCGAGACCTGCTGTACCTGAGCCAGAATGTTGTTCATTGACTGACTGGTATGGTTGACCAATTTATCGCTGGTGTGAATGTTCGCGATTGTGGCATCGATAATCGCTGCGATGTCTTTTGCGGCAGCGGCGCTACGCTGCGCCAGAATACGGACTTCTCCCGCGACCACGGCGAAACTCTTGCCCTGTTCTCCGGCGTGAGCGGCCTCTACTGCCGCATTAAGCGCCAGAATGTTGGTCTGGAACGCCAGATTATCCAGCACGCTAATGATGTCGGTGATCTCTTTGCTGGAACGGGTCATGGTCGCCATGGTATCGGTTACCTGATTGACCGCTTTCTCTCCTGCATTGACAGCCTGATTGGCATCATTCGCACAACGCGTTGCTAACTGCGTGGCAGACGCATTACTTTGGATTGTCGCCGTCAGTTCTTCCATTGATGACGCGGTGGATTGTAAGCTTTGCGCGGTATCTTCACAGCGCTGGCTGAGTGTGTAATTCCCAGAAGCAATCTCGCCGCAGGCGTTGCGTAGTTCAGCCAGCTTGCCGTTAACATCATCGACAAACGTGCGGAAATTCATGCCGGATTGGTTGACGGCGCGTAATAACATGCCAACTTCATCCACGCGATTAAGTTGAAACGAGTTGTCCGCCTGCCCGGATGCGGAATTAATAGCCTGGCGTAGAATCTTTTCCAGTGGTTTTGCCAGATGTTGAACTAATAATTCACTGGTTATTGTCGCGCCAGCGAGTAGTGCCAGAACAAAAGTTAATAGCGGTGTGGTGAGTGGAAGGGTCGCCAATAAGAAAAGAAGCGCAAATAGCATGAAAAGGAAAACGTAGCTTCTTATCCGCCACCGTATGGGGATGACGGTAAATAAGCTAAGAAGTTTTAGCGGCCCTTTATAAATCAATAGTCCCTGAAAGAGTCGGCGGTTTTTTAATTTATTCTCGTTCATTTGGTGGTAAAGCGCTTCTGCTTGCCGAATCTCTTCCTGTGAAACGCGGGTTCTCACCGACATATATCCTGTGATTTTCCCTTCCTTCATCAGCGGTGTCGTACTGGCTTTTACCCAATAGTAGTCGCCACTCTTGCGGCGGTTCTTGACGACGGCCGTCCAGATTTTACCTGCCTTCAGCGTTGCCCACATGTCGGCAAACGCCTGCGGGGGCATGTCCGGGTGGCGCACGATATTGTGAGGTTGGTGGAGGATTTCCTCAAAGTCGTAACCACTGGCATCAATAAAATCGTCATTGGCATAAGTGATATGGCTATCGGTAGTGGTAACCGACATTAGCTTTGCTTTTTCATCTAATAAATACTGAATATCACTGACTGGAAAATTCTTACGCATTTATTGATCCTTTTAGTATAAGCAAGCATAAACATAATGTTTTTAGATCCATTAGCTAACTGAAAAGCGATTAATGCTATTTAATTAACGGCAATCTTCACGAAATACTTAGCGAGTAGACTTATATATTCTTACTAGTTCCGCCCGTTATTTTTTCTTTAGGAAACCGTTATTTTTTCTTCAGGAAAGTCGTTGCCTAGCCCGACTCGCTGCAAGAGCCTGCGCCAGTGACCAAAAGCATTCATTTGCTAAGTATATTATGACTCTGCGAATTTGCACGGTGGGCAATGCAGGTTGAAGTACGGGAAAAATGGCGAGGGGATAAGGCGACGGACGCCCTGATATGAGCGTCCGTGAAGATGAGATTAACTAGCGGGAAAGGCTAAAGACAGAAGCTGCTTGTACCATACTCGAGATCTGCTGTTGCAGGTGATCGGTGGCCGAATGTGACTGACTCGCCAGCGCGGTATTCTGATGTGTGAGCTCATCGATGCGGTTTACCGCTTCATTAATTTGCTCCAGCCCTTGAGATTGTTCCTGCGTTGCGAGGCTGATCTCATTCATCAAATTGGTAACGTGCTGAACCTGCAGCAGAATATTGCTCATGGATTTATGCGTGTGTGAAACCTGCTGTTCACCGGTACGAATGCTATTCAGCGTTTCGTCAATGATGGTCGAAATATCGCTGGAAGAAGAGGCGCTACGCTGTGCCAACGAACGCACTTCACTGGCGACCACCGCAAAGCTCTTACCCTGTTCTCCGGCATGTGCGGCTTCGACGGCGGCGTTCACGGCCAGAATATTGGTCTGGAACGCGAGATTATCCATTACGCTGACGATATCCGTAATCCGTTCGCTGGAACGGGTGATCGTCTCCATCGTATCGGAAACCTGGCTGACAGCCTGTTCGCCAGAGTTCACCGCCTGATTCACATCCTGCGTATAGAGTGAGGCCTGAAGCGAGGCTTCCGCATTACTTTTTATTGTTGCAGTAAGCTGTTCGACGGACGCCGCAGTTTGTTGCAGGCTCTCTTCCGTTTCCTCGCAGCACTGCGCCAAGGTATGGTTGCCTTGCGCGATTTCATTACAGGCGTTTTTCAGCTCGCTCAGATTGGTGTTCACATCGTCCACGAAGGTGCGGAAATTCATACCGGACTGATTTACCGCGCGCATTAACATGCCAATTTCATCCACGCGATTAAGCTGCGTCAGGTTGTCCGCCTGTCCGGCAGCGGAACGCATGGCCTGAGCCAGGATTTGCTCAATAGGACGGGCAACATGGTGCACCAGAAGCTCGCCACTGACAAAACAACAGGCGATGAGCAGAGGAAAGAGTACGGAGGCCAATGCCGTTCCCGCCAGCAAAGAATAGGCGGCGATGAGCGGAATCAGGCTAAAGAGTAGAAAATAGCTGCGGATGCGCCAGCGTAATGGCATGGTTTTAAAAAGACTCAGGATGCGCAATGGCCCAGTATAAATAAGCAGACCATGATGGAAGGTGCGATATTTCAGTTTACCTTCATTTGCACTGGCATAGAGCCCCTCGGCCTGACGAATCTCTTCGGGTGAGGCGGCGGTTCGCACAGACATATAACCGGCAATTTCACCGCCTTTTCTCAGTGGCGTGGTGCTGGATTTTACCCAGTAATGGTCGCCATTTTTGCACCGATTTTTCACAATCCCCGTCCAGATATTGCCTGCACGCAGCGTTTTCCACATATCCGCGAAGGCGGCTGGTGGCATATCCGGGTGTCGGATAAGATTATGGGGCTGCCCCATCAGCTCATCAGTGGTATAGCCGCTGACATCAATAAAATCTTTGTTTGCGTAGGTAATATGGCTTTCTGGCGTGGTGACCGACATGAGTCTGGTTTTTTCAGAAAGAGGGAGCTGGCGGTCGGTTACAGGGGTGTTGTTACGCATAAAGCAGTCCTTGATATGCTGTGTCCGAATACTGATTTAACATGAGGCATACCCACGGCAATGAATCAGCGGATAGCGGTAATGGTTCAGGTTTGCTCATTGCTTTTTTTAAGGCGGTCGGGCAGAAGGAGATAATCCTGATATTCACCCGTAAACGCTTTGTTCATGATGAGATAACGTGATTCATTACAAAATATAACCTCAATTAAACATTTTACCACGAAAGGGTAATGAGTACGTACGCACAATAGTGGTAAATGTGAGCTGGATGGGTTTGTTTGTTAACAAAAAGAGCGATTTGTGAATGAATAATCGGCAGAGTTATACCGGACGAATTTTACCGCTATTGAACAGGATGCTTAACTCGCGCTAATGATTAAAAAACGAGCACTTTCAGTCGCTTTCCTGCTCGCCGCATTGCTGTTTCTTTCCTGGCGAGCACTGCCGCAGTGGCTACCACGCCTTGCTAACATCTGGCTCCCGACGGAGATGTCTTTGACCGTGGATGGGACGCCTGGCTGGCAGGGCGGCGGGCTGCATAGCGCGGGGTTCCGTCTTATGGCCGGGGAGTGCACGCTAGTTGACGTACGGGATATGACGCTGCGTTGGCATAGCTGGCGATGGCATGTCGATATTGATGCCGTGACGTTAAACAGCGACTGTCTGCAATATGTGCCAGCAAGCAGCAGCACCGAACCAGCGGCGCAGTTAGCGCAATGGCAACAGCGATTGCCTGCTGCCGATATTCAGGTGAAGACGTTTACGCTACAGCCCTGGCAGGATTATGCCGGGCAGGTGCGACTCAGCAGCGACGGCAAACGGCAACAAACGCTGGATTATCAGGGCGATCAACTGGCGTTTAAGGCAGCGCTGAACGATAAGCGTCTGACCCTGCATGAAAGCATGCTCGCAACGCCAGCGGGGTTCGCGCGCCTGCAAGTCAGTGGTGAGATGGAACTGGCCGATACGTTGGATGCTGCACCAGTGCAGGGGCGGCTCACCGGAAAACTGGATTCAGGGCAGACACCCGATCCGCTTTCGCTCCTGCTGGACTGGCATCATCAAGTTGGTGAGCTGGTACTGAAGGCGGCGAATGACGAGACGCCGCTGATATCGCTGCCGTGGCAACTTACGGATGAGGTGATTCAGGTCACTAATGGTGTCTGGCGCTGGCCTTATGCCGATCAGCCACTCTCCGGGCAGGTGGCAATGACATTACAACATTGGCGACAAGGGTTGGATGCCACCACGATTAACGCGCGGTTGAACATGCTGACGCAAGGGCATAATGGCAAGGCGAACGCCGTGCTGGTGCTGGGGCCGGGCAACATCGGCCTGCTCAATAGCGAATTGCGCTTTCAGCTTACCGGGCAGGCAAACTTACCCGCACTCTCCTTGACGGCAACGTTGCCAGGGGTGTTGCAGGGCTCGATTCTCAATCCCGAATTCTCTCTTTTACCGGGGGCGCTGCTGCGTGCCTGGGGAAGGCCTGCGCCGCAAATTTATCTTGAAGAAGCACGCTGGCCGCTGGCGGGTGTCCGAGTCAGTGCAACGGGCGTGAATGGGCGACTACAGGCGATTGTGAAGGCGCGGGAAGCATACTGGGGGCGCTTTAGCCTGCACCTTGACGGTCAGGCCCAGGATTTCTGGCCGGATCAAGGGCAGTGGCAATGGCGTTATTGGGGCAATGGCCAGCTACCGCCGCTGAAAGGTCAGTGGGACGTAGCTGGCCGAGGCCAGTGGCAGGATACCCTGATTGAAGTCAGCCAACTGTCGAGCGGTTTGGATCAGTTGGGCTACGGCATTGTGACGGTGCACCAGCCCCGACTGACCATTACTGAGCCGATCCGTTGGCAGCGCGCCCGTTCCGGTGAACATTTTCAAGGCGCGCTGCAACTGGCCTCCGAACGGGCACACTTCAGCAACGGGGGCTACTTGCCGCCTTCGTTGCTAACGCTGGCGATGCAGGGGCGTAGCCCGGATGATTTCCAGTTACAGGGGCAGCTACAGGCTGAGGATATCGGGCCGGTCAGGCTGCGTGGCCGCTGGGATGGTGAACGACTGCGTGGTGGCGCGTGGTGGCCGACACAGCCACTTAAGGTGTTTCAGCCTCTGCTTTCCCCGCTGTTGAAAATGAACATTCGCGCCGGACAGTTTTACGCACAGGCCGCATTTTCCGCCGCACGTAAAGAAGGATTCAGCGCGGGCGGACATTGGGTCGTGAAAAATGGCGGACTGTGGCTACAGGATGGTGAAGTTAGCGGCGTTAACTTTGTCCTGCCTTACCGTTTGAAAGATCAGCGCTGGCAACTGGGCGTCAAGCAGCCCGTTGCGCTGCGAATTGACGTGCTGGATAACCTGTTTCGGATGAGCAATATCCGCGTCGATCTCCAGGGCTTTTACCCGTACAGTGAGCGACAGCCGCTGGTTATGTCTCAGGCCGACATGGACGTCTTGGATGGGCATATTGGCCTGTCCACATTGCGCTGGCCGCAGCGGGAACCGGCGCTGTTCACCGTTAAGAGTGTGGATCTCAGCGAACTGATAACCGTGTTAAAGCAAAAACAGTTTGCCCTGTCCGGGCGCGTGAGCGGCACGCTTCCGCTGAATTTTAATCACCCGACCATGCTGATTGAAGACGGACGAATTACCAATGACGGTTCCCTGACGCTGCGGCTGGATAACCAACTGGCCGATGAGTTAGCGAGTAAAAATCTGGCAGGCGGGGCGGCGATTGGCTGGCTGCGCTATCTGGAAATTGGGCGTTCCTATGCCACGCTTGACCTGACTAATCAGGGCGAATTGACATTAACGTCGCGGGTGCAGGGGAAAAACCCACAGCTCAGTGCGAAACGACAGGTTATTCTTAACTATCGCCATCAGGAGAATATCTTCCAGCTATGGCGCAGCTTGCGTTTTGGCGATAACTTGCGGGATACGCTGGAGCAGCAGGCAAATGAATAAACTCAAGGTAGAACAATGAACAAGTGCGAGACATTGCTGGCGGCATGTTGCATGGTCGCTTTCCTGACGGGATGCGTGCCGCGTATTGAAGTGGCTGCGCCCAAAGAGCCGATTACCATCAATATGAACGTGAAGATCGAGCATGAGATTCACATCAAAGCGGATAAAGAAGCGACGCAACTGCTGGAAAGATCGGACAATGCGGCTGGCGATGAGATAAAGAAAAGCGCGCCAGAGGGCGCGCAATAGTCAAGCCAAGTAAACCAATGGCAAGGTCGGTAATGATGAATCTTTATGCGGTGACCAACTGAGACAGCTGAGTTTTTGCCGTTTCGGTGGCTTTCTGTGCCACATCTGGGCCGTAGCCATAGCCTTCTGCGAACACGAACTCAAGGTCAGTCAGACCGAGGAAGCCCAGGAAGACGCGCAGGTACGGTTCCAGCAGGTCGGTTGGTGTGCCTTTATGGATGCCACCACGGCTGGTTAATACGATAGCGCGTTTACCTTTCACCAGCCCTTCTGGACCTTGTTCGGTGTAGCGGAACGTTACACCCGCGCGAGCCACCAGGTCGAAGTAGTTCTTCAACTGAGTCGGAATGTTGAAGTTATACATTGGTGCAGCGATTACGATAACGTCATGTGCTTGCAGTTCGGCGATCAGTTCGTCGGACAGTTTCAGGGCTTCCTGTTGACGAGGAGTCAGGGCGGCATCGGAAGGACGCAGCGCGCCAACTAATTCGCCATCAAGAACCGGAATCGGTTGAGCGGCCAGGTCGCGGACGGTGATACTGTCGTTTGGATGTGCAGACTGCCACTCGGCGGTGAAGTGATCGGCCAGTTGGTTTGACTGAGAATAACCTGCCAGAATGCTTGATTTCAGAACCAATACTTTGCTCATTGCCAATTCCTTTAGTGATTGAAGTGGGCGACAACATAACGCCCCTTGATGCGTCACATCTTATGCGGTGATCTAGAAAGAGAAAAGTGCAAATATTCGAGGTCTTTATTCGATTTTATTGAATAAGACGATGTTTGACTAAGACCGGGCAGGGGCGATTAGAGCCGTCTATGACAATGTGCTACTATCCACGGCTTAAAAATTCAGTACCTTAAAATCAGGTTAGGCTCCATTGAGCCAGATTCGGCGGCGAGCATCGCCCCGGCAGAGACAAGAATTAGAGAAAACGATTAAGGAAGAGCAACGTGAAATCACCTCTCAGTGCATTATCTACGCAGTTAAGTGAGCTAATGCTTCGCGATCGGCAACGTCTGCGCCGCCGTTTACAGGGCGCGGCGAAGGTCAGTAGCCCGCAGGCTCAGGCGGCGATCGCTCAGGAAATTGAGGGGGAAATCGCCGCCGCGCGCCAGAAAGTCGAGAACCGACGGGCAAGCTGTCCGGCGATTCACTATCCTGAACAGCTTCCTGTTAGCCAGAAAAAAGACGAGATACTGGAGGCGCTGCGTCATCATCAGGTGATTATCGTCGCAGGTGAAACGGGATCGGGTAAGACCACGCAGCTGCCGAAAATCTGTCTCGAACTGGGGCGTGGCGTGCACGGCCTGATCGGCCACACGCAGCCGCGTCGTCTGGCAGCCAGAACCGTTGCTGACCGCATTGCTGCCGAACTGGAAACACCGCTGGGTGGCAGTGTCGGTTATAAAGTCCGTTTTAACGATCAGGTGAGTGACAATACGCTGGTCAAACTGATGACCGACGGTATTCTGCTGGCTGAAATTCAGCAGGATCGCCTGTTGATGCAGTACGACACGCTGATCATCGATGAAGCGCATGAGCGCAGCCTGAATATCGATTTTATCATGGGCTATTTGTGCCAGCTGTTGCCAAAACGCCCTGATTTAAAAGTGATTATTACATCGGCTACCATCGATCCCCAGCGTTTCTCTCGCCATTTTAATAACGCGCCGATCATTGAAGTGTCCGGCCGGACGTATCCGGTGGACGTGCGCTATCGTCCCGTGGTGGAAGATGCGGATGACAGCGAGCGCGATCAGCTACAGGCGATTTTTGATGCGGTCGATGAACTGACGCGCGAAGGGCCGGGGGATATTCTGGTCTTCATGAGCGGTGAACGTGAAATTCGCGATACGGCAGAGGCGTTGACCCGTCTGGATTTGCCGCATACCGAAATCCTCCCGCTGTACGCGCGCCTGTCGAATCAGGAACAGAACCGCGTCTTTCAGTCACATCACGGCCGCCGCATTGTGCTGGCGACCAACGTGGCGGAAACTTCGCTAACTGTGCCGGGGATTCGCTATGTGATCGACCCCGGTACCGCGCGCATCAGTCGCTACAGTTTCCGCACCAAGGTACAGCGTCTGCCGATTGAACCTGTCTCGCAGGCGTCGGCGAATCAGCGTAAAGGACGCTGCGGCCGTGTCGCTGCCGGGGTGTGTATTCGTCTCTATTCCGAACAGGATTTCCTGTCACGGCCTGAATTTACCGATCCCGAAATTCTTCGCACCAATCTGGCTTCCGTTATTCTGCAAATGACGTCGTTGGGGCTAGGCGATATCGCTGCGTTCCCGTTTGTCGAAGCACCGGATAAGCGCAATATTCAGGACGGCGTGCGGTTGCTGGAAGAGTTAGGCGCGATTAATCTGGCCGAGAACGGGCATTATCGCCTGACGCCGCAGGGGCAACAGCTGGCGCAATTGCCGATCGATCCGCGTTTAGCGCGAATGGTGCTGGAAGCGCGTAAAACTGGCTGTGTGCGTGAAGTGATGATCATCACCGCTGCGCTGTCGATTCAGGATCCACGCGAAAGGCCGATGGATAAGAAGCAGGCATCGGATGAGAAGCACCGTCGTTTTGCCGATAAAGACTCCGATTTTCTGGCTTTCGTCAATCTGTGGGATTATCTGCGCGATCAGCAAAAGGCGCTGTCTTCCAGCCAGTTCCGCCGCCAGTGCCGCACGGATTTCCTTAACTATCTGCGCGTGCGTGAATGGCAGGATATCTACACGCAGCTGCGTCAGGTGGTGAAAGAATTGGGGCTGCCGGTCAACAGTGAACCGGCCGATTACCTGAGTATTCACTGTGCGTTGCTCACTGGCTTGTTGTCGCATGTCGGGCAGAAAGATATTGAAAAACAGGAGTTCAGCGGCGCGCGTAACGCACGGTTTGCGATTTTCCCTGGTTCCGGGCTATTCAAAAAGCCGCCTAAGTGGACGATGGTCGCTGAACTGGTGGAAACCAGCCGCCTGTGGGGACGCATTGCCGCGCGTATTGAACCCGAATGGATCGAACCGCTGGCTCAGCACCTGATTAAGCGGAGCTACAGCGATCCTCACTGGGAGAAAGCGCAGGGCACGGTGATGGCACAGGAGAAGGTGACGCTCTTCGGGCTGCCGATTGTCGCGGCGCGCAAGGTGAACTACAGCCAAATCGATCCGACGCTGGCGCGTGAGATGTTCATCCGCCATGCGCTGGTGGAAGGTGACTGGCAAACGCATCACGCCTTTTTCCGTGCCAACCTCAAACTGTTGGCGGAAGTGGAAGATCTCGAGCATAAATCGCGCCGCCGCGACATTTTGGTGGATGACGAGACGCTGTTTGCTTTCTATGACCAGCGCTTGCCGCACGATGTGGTGTCGTCACGTCATTTTGATACATGGTGGAAAGCGGCCAGCCGGGATAACGCCGACCTGCTTAATTTTGAAAAGAGCATGTTGATTAAAGACGGCGCGGAGAAGGTGAGCGCGCTGGACTACCCGAACTTCTGGCATCAGGGCAGCCTGAAATTACGCTTGTCCTATCAGTTTGAACCGGGGGCGGATGCGGATGGCGTCACGGTACATATTCCGCTGCCTATTCTCAATCAGGTGCGTGAAGAGGGTTTCGAGTGGCAGATTCCCGGCGTGCGCCGCGAACTGACGATCGCGCTGATTAAATCGTTACCTAAGCCATTACGTCGTAATTTTGTACCCGCGCCGAACTATGCCGAAGCGTTTCTGGCCCGTACCACGCCATTAGAGAAGGGGCTATTGGATGCGCTGGAACGTGAACTACGGCTGATGACGGGCGTCACGGTGCCGCGTGAGGCGTGGCAGTGGGATCAGGTGCCCGATCATCTGAAAATCACGTTCCGCGTTATCGATGAGAAGAATCGGACGCAGCGGGAAGGTAAAGATCTGAATGCGCTGAAAGAGCAACTCAAGGATAAAGTGCAGCAAACGCTGTCATCCGTAGTGGATTACGGGCTGGAGCAGTGCGGTCTGCACGTCTGGAGCTTCGGTTCGCTGCCGGATTGCTATGAGCAGAAGCGGGGCGGCTACTCGGTTAAAGCCTATCCGGCGTTGGTGGATGAAAAGGATAGCGTGGCGATTCGCCTGTTCGACACGCCGCACCAGCAGCAGCAGGTCATGCGGCAAGGGCTGCGCCGTCTGTTACTGCTAAACATTCCGTCGCCGATCAAATATCTGCATGAAAAGCTGCCTAACAAGGCGAAACTCGGCCTCTATTTCAACCCGTACGGAAAGGTGTTGGATCTCATCGATGACTGCATCGCTTGCGCGGTGGATAAGCTGATTGAATCATCCGGTGGTCCGGTCTGGCAGGAAGAGGCCTTCCAGCAGTTGCATGAAAAAGTGCGTGCGGAACTGAACGATACGGTGGTTGATATCGCCAAACAGGTTGAGCAAATCCTGACGGCGGTCTTCACCATTAACAAGCGTCTGAAAGGGCGTGTAGATATGGCGATGGCGCTGGCGTTAAGTGATATCAAGAGCCAGATGACCGGTCTGGTGTTCCGTGGTTTTGTGACCGCAAACGGCTGGCAGCGCCTGCCGGACGTGCTGCGTTATCTGCAAGCGATAGAACGGCGTCTGGAGAAACTGGCGCAGGATGTTCACCGTGACCGGGCGCAGATGCTGAAAGTGGAGCACGTTCAACAAGCGTGGCAACAGTGGTGGAATAAACTGCCTGCGGAGCGACGTGATGACGACGATGTGAAAGCGGTGCGCTGGATGCTTGAAGAACTACGTGTCAGCTACTTTGCTCAGCAGCTAGGGACGCCTTTTCCGATCTCGGATAAGCGCGTATTGCAGGCGATGGAGCAGGTAGAAGGGTAATTTTCTCGGTATCACATCAGGTCGGCAAGGGCTGCTTTTTGATCTCAAGGTAAGCCGACCTGATGGCTTCTTCACCATACTGCTGTTCAAGACGTTTTATGATGAAATGACCTTTCGCCATGTTTTGGTAGTGGTGAATAAACAGCGTATTAATGGCCGCACCGCTGGCGGCACCGATCACAGGGACAATCTGCGCGGCCATTTTTTCCGTCATGGTTACGCCCAGCCTGGTGGCGACCGCATCAATCAATTTTGCCAGCGTTTTTCCTGCCTGTGAGGTGCTCATTCTGGCAGACGCTTTCCCCGCGCTTTTTTTGCTGGCAATGCCGATTAATTCGCGGCTGGCATGTCGGGTGATATCGGCCAGAACGGCGCGTGACGTGTAATAAGCAGAATCGGCAGCGTCGTCGCTTTCTTGTGTCCCTCCGAGCGCAAAAACTTCTACACAGGCGGCTTTGACGGAAAAATCACTGAGGGAGAAACCTTCGCTGCGGGCAATATCCGCCACGGAACGCATCATGATGGTGGTGCTGATAGGCAGTTCAACCAGCAGACCCGCCGCGCCAAAAAAACCGCTAACTGCACCGGAAGCGGCGACGGCCAGCTTATGTGTCTTGGGTGATGCTACGCGAGCAGGATCATCGTCCAACGTATAGAGTGCGGCGTCTACCGCTTTGTAGAGCGCGGAATGAACGACATCCTGTATTTTGTTTTTCACCAGAGCGGGTAGCTTCGACAGGCTCCATTCAATCGGTTTTCCAACCAGATTCGCTGCCTGTATGGTAAAAGAGGGGGCTTCCAGCAGCGCCATGGCATGCCTGATGGCGAGCGCATCCTGCTGAGTAAGAAGAGTCATATGCGTTCTCCGTACCGTTGATTGAATAGCTAGCCTGACGGGGTAGATTATGCAGACGTTTGTGACGAGCGAGCCGTTAGCCAAGCGGTAAACGCATCGGGCGGGATCGGTCGGGAAAAATAGTAGCCTTGTACTTCATCACACCCAAAATGAGCCAGATAGTCGAGTGTTTCCTTATTTTCCACCCCTTCCGCCAGCACAATGTAATTCAGTTTGTGCAGCATGCTGATAATGGATTGCACAATGACGCGGCTTTTGTGGTCAGTTTTTATATCTTTAATCAGCGATTTATCCAGCTTGATCACCGTAGAGGGAATATTGCGCAAATAGCTTAAGTTGCTATATCCCGTACCGAAATCATCAAGCGCGATAGTAAATCCGAGCTGTTGCAGCGTTTGGATTGTAGCGAGCGTTTCTGTGCTTTCAATGATTTTCTGCGTTTCGACACACTCAATGTCAATGTCCTGGGGAGTGAGGCCGTGGTTCTCCAGAATGGTGATGAGACGTGGGATAAAGTCATTCTCGGAAAAATTTCTGGCGGAAACGTTAATCGACACGGGGAACGTTAACCCCTTCTGACGCCACTGCTTCACCTGACATGCCGCTTCTCGGGTGACCCAGTCCGTTAACGGGCGCATCAGCGTTGTACCTTCCGCGAGCGGAATAAACTGGTCGGGATAAATCTCACCTAACTCAGGGTGGCGCCAGCGAATTAGCGCTTCTGCACCAATGACAGTGTTGCTCTTGATGTTTAATTTCGGCTGATAAACCAAATAGAGGCCCTGCTTCTTGTTCTGTAGCACATCGGCCAGCTCATTGAGCAAGGTAAAGGCGATTTGCTGCGCTTTATCGGCCTCTGGGTCGTAGGCAAACTGGCGAATATTTTTGGTGATGGCGGTGCGCAGTGCACTCATTGATTCACGCAAGATTTGCTGCGGCTCTTTGGCCGGAATCTGGAATTCGGTGTAGCCAACGAAGAACTCCAGCTTGAGCGGTATATGGCTGGTGATACTTTCATGAATCCGCTCAGCACAGGCGTCGAGTTCCGCCAGAACTTGCTCTTTCCTATCGGCCTTCACCAGCAGGGCGAAACGGCCTACGGCGGCAGAGTACAAATTGTCTGATGAATTTAAGCTAAGACGTAAAAAGACCCCGATATCTTTCAGCAGGCCTTCTACGGTCGGCATACCCAGCGCACACCCCATTTCATAGGCGTAAGAAATGTCGATGGTATCAATCAGAATAAGCAGGTAGGGCTCGTGAATGTCGGTAATGTGGCTAATGTCGTCAATCAGACGTTGGCGATTAGGCAACAGCGTGACGGCATCAATCAGCCCAATTGCGTTGCGGTATTCCATTAACACCATCGCAATTGTCGCTAAATCATGCAGTAGTCGTAGTTGGACCTTGCTGAAACTGCGTGGGAGGTAATCGATGACGCTGAACGTCCCAATGGAATAGCCGTCTTTGGTTTTCAGCGGCACACCCGCATAAAAACGGATAAAAGGTTCGCCTGTTACGTAAGGGCCGTCTTTAAAGCGGTCGTCCTGAGTGGCATCGGGGCAGATAAAGGATTGACCCGTTTGTACGGTAAAATGATCGAAGGAACCGATTTTATCCATATCATCCAAAGGAAAATGGGTTTTCGCTTTAACATGCAGAGATTTGGAGCCGGTTAGCGTCACGAGAGCCGTCGGAGTTTCAAGGAGTTGGCAGGCCAGTTTCGTGAGTTTGTGAAGAATATCGTCTTGAGATGTATCGGTTTTCTGTAATTCGTCGAGAGTCTGCATGCGTTTTTTTTCGTCATGGCTCAAATGTTTTAACATGTAGACTCTTCCTTTCCGCAATAATAATCGCGACAACATCAATTTAATTTAACGGCGACACAATAACATAGAGGCTAAAAATTGAGGTAACTTATTATATCGCCTTTATCTTTACGTTAAGGTTCAGACGTTTTTTTGTCTTAAATCATGTTTTCGGTTTTCAGTGTGCTGTATGGATTTATGATATTTCCCCGTAAGTTACAAGTAGAGGTAAGCGGTCTGGCTGAGAAAGCACTCTGCAAATAAAGGGGGGGATTTAATTATAAAAAATGGTCGCTTCCATAAGATAAAAATAGCACCCTGATAATTGTTATACCCATTGTGGGGTGACAATATGGATGATTAACCTATCCCTCTGATAAGAATAGAACAGATATCTTTTTATACCATGAAATTGGCGGAAAACGATGATGTCAGGCGGTATTCTGAATAATGATTTCCGCCTGACAGTGGGTTGCTGCGGGGCGTTAGCGTTATTTGGGTGAGCTGAGTTTTGGTGAACCCGATTTTGGTGAGCTTAGTTTTGCCAACGTTTCTAACTGCTGACGAATGGCGGTAACGGAAACGGCGCGATTATCGGCTCTATCGCGTTCACTGGCATCGGGCGCGGAACTTTGGATGCCCATGAGTACCCAGCCTGCTGCTGAATTCAGCATCAGCGGGGAGCCGCTATCGCCAGGCAGCGTGTCGCACTGGTGCGCCATAACGGCAGTATGAACCCAGCCGGTGATCAAACAGTTTTGATGGCGATAAAGCGTTTCCTGATGATCTTCCGGGTAACCCGCTTGCGTGACGCGCTGGCCATTATCCTTCAAGGCCTGCATCAACTCCTGACGGCTGCCTTGCCAGAGTGGGAGTGGGCGAATGTCAGGTGGCGTTTGCTTTAGCCGAATCAGGGCATAATCCAGCGGTGCTGCTGAAGGCGGAACGATCCACCCCTCGCCGTCGGCTTTCAATTTTTTGGCGAGCGTTTTATTCGCCAGCGCTTCAATTTCTGTTGTTTCATAACGCCAGCCATTTTCTGTCGCCAGAAAGCGCAGCGCGACGGGTTTATCTATCTCACCTTTCGGTGGTGTGACCACGCAGTGCCCGGCTGTCAGCGCCAGATGCGGGGAAATCAATGTTGCGGTACAGAGGTTGCCGCTGGCGGTTTCCAACTGCCCAATCGCTTGCCACGGCCAGACCGATGTGTCGGGAACGATATCCCGATCGTCATGGTTGAAAAATAAGATTTGTTGCTGCTTCTGCTCGGCGGTGTCTGTCGGTGAGGATTCCGCCCAACTGAGCGGGGCGATAAATGATAATGAACATAACAACCAGGCTGATATGCGCATGCAGTGAATAAACCTTATGAGAGAAGTCATCTTGAGGCGCTAAATATAGCGCGTTGAATTAACTATAGATGTATTTGTTGGTGAGGGACTGAAAATTAAAATGTTATCGAGTGTAAAGGCGCCGGATAACATCACTGCGCTTATTTCATCATAATACCCCTATGCTCAAAACGCGACGCCACGATCTGAAGTGGCGTCGCGTTTTCACATCAACAGTACAGCGAATGACACCCGTTTTATTCGTAGCTGACGATCACGACACGCGCATCTGGACTTAACGCTTTCGAACTCACAGAACCGATGCCTTGCGGCAAAACAGCGTGTTGCGAGCTGTTTTTTATGTGTAGCGTTTGTATTTCACCTTGTCGTTCACAACTGACGGTCACATTATTTGACCGTGTTGCCACATCACAGACGGGTTCGACGATGGCACCCGAAAAGCGAATGATACCGGTCGACGAAGAGGAAGAGGCGAAGGTATACGATGTTGCAGCCAGCGTGCTCAGCAATAGGGCAGATATTTGCAGGGTTCTTTTCATTATACAGTTCTCGGTATTGCCCGGAGTGTAATGATATAAACGGCGCTGAGTGATAAAACTTTACTACTCCACAATCTTTATTTGGCTAGCGGTCTACATTTTTGACGTTCAATGTTTTGACATGTAACCCTCTCGTGATTAATAGCGCTGCGATTAATCACTGCGTGATGCAGGCCCTGTGACTAGAGAAAAAAACTCAGGGTGATAACGCCACAGAGTAGAACAAGAGATAACATAATTTCAAATGAGTAACGCCGCATCATTCTCCTGTCCCCCTATGAAATAAACACCCGGTAAACCGGGTGTTTGATGGTTGCCCTATCGTGGTAAGCCCTTTAGTGATGGGGCTTACCCCAGATAACTCCTTCCCAGTGGGGGAAGGAGAGGGTGATTACCGATTACGCCGCTGGCGTGGTAGCAGCTGGTTTTACTGTTTTCGCTTTCTTCACGTGTTTCTTGGCAGCCTGTGCTTTCTGAGCAGGAGCGGGTTTAGCTTTCTTCACGTGTTTCTTGGCAGCCTGCGCTTTCTGAGCAGGAGCGGGTTTGGCTTTCTTCACCGATTTTTTATGGTGAACGGCTTTAGCCGGCGCAGAAGTGGTCGCCGTAGGCTGAGCTGGTGCGCTGGTTACGGTATCCGCGGCAAACGCTACAGAGGACAGACCCAGTGCCGCACCTGCGATCATAACTAATACTTTATTCATCATCATTTCCTCGTTATCTCATTCACGTTTCGTAGCCCTCAGTTGGGCCGGTAGAGAGAGAATAGGAGAAACAGAGGGCGGCTTCAGTGAGTGATTGGTTTCGGCGTGTAACCTAATGTACAAGCCAGAAAAAGTGGGAAAGACAGGGATAAACGGCGGGGTTACCGCCGTCTCGGTGCTAGTGCTGAATGGCGATTGCGGTCTGTGCTGTCGCGGTTTTTACTGGCCAGCAAAAACGGAAACGGGCACCGCCGAGCGGGCTATCATCCACGGTAATGCTGCCATCGTAAGCCCGGGCGATAGCATGAACAATCGCCAGCCCCAGCCCACATCCGCCGCTGCTGTTCTCGATACCCGCTTCCAGACGGACAAACGGTTCAAACACGCTTTCCCGGCTTTCGGGTGGAATACCGGGGCCGTCATCTTCGACTTGCAGACAGGCGATATGCCCAGCGTCGGACGTCAGGCTGACATGCAATCTGCTGTGGCAGAAACGCAACCCATTGCCGATCAGGTTATTCAGTACCCGCTCCATCAGGCGTAAATCGAGCGCCCCAATCTGGGCTGAATGAGGCATGTCCAGCGAGATGTGTTTGTCAGGGTGGATCAGGCGGAAATCGTCAACTTTTGCCTGTAGCCACGACGGAATATCAATATCGGCAAGATGCAACATCACCTGTGGACGGTCGAGTCTGGCATACGTCAGCAGCTCGTCAATCAGCGCTTCGAGTTGACCAATATCCCGGTTTAACGCCTGTTGCTCGTCTTCTGTCAGGTTGTCGCTCATCGCCAGCCGATAGCGCAGCCTGACCAGCGGCGTACGCAGTTCGTGCGCAATGTTGTCAATCAGCTGCTTTTTACTGTTGATGAGCTGGTTCAGGTTATCTGCCATGAGGTTAAAGGCGATGCCAAGCCGGTACAGGCTTGAAGTGCTATCGAAGTGAATGCGCTCCTCCAGATGACCATCTCCCAGGCGTTGTGCGGCATTTTCCAGTTTTAGCATGGCCTGCCAGTGTGGGCGCATCCAGAGGAAAACCGGCAACGCCAGCGACAGCCCGATGAGCATCACCAGCAGTAAATCCAGCAGCCGCATTTCGTGCAGGAAGAACAAATAAGGAATAGGGCCAACGGCAAGAACATAGTGGCTGCGGGGAATGCGTTGGATAAACGTGTATTCATCATCCAGCGCGATAATTTCCCCCTGATTCAGACGCTGCCGGTTCTTGGGGCTCAGCGCATATTTGCTCACCGGTTCGATGTGCAGTTTGAATGACAGGTTTAAATCAAGCTGGCTGATGGTTTTATGCCAGTCGCGGGGCGGAATTGCGCGCAACTCATTACGAATGAGATACAGCGAGCTTTTCATCAGGTCATCCATGGACTGACGTCCGGCACGTTCGGCCGTGACTTTATAGACCAGCCCGACCAGAAGTGTCATGACGACAAAGCAGGCGAACAGCAATAGAAAAAACTGGACGAACAGCTTTCTCATAGCGTGACGCTCTCCCAGGTATTGGGGGCAAACAGATACCCTTTGTTGCGCACCGTTTTAATACGGAACGGCTCCAGCGGGTTGTCGTACAGTTTCTTACGCAGACGGGAAATCGCGACGTCAATGCTGCGATCCATGCCGTCGTAGGTCACGCCGCGCAGATTTTTCAGCAGTGCATCCCGATCCATAATGTGACCCGCATGGGTCGCCAACTGCCAGAGCAGATCGAAATCCGCGGTGGATAACACGATGTGCTCTTGCCCTAATGTCACTTCCCGGTTGACCGGATCGATACAGAGCAGGCCGAAGTGCAGGGATTTATGCACCTGCAACGCGGCGGGCGCCGCGTTTTCGGTCACGGCCTGGGGCGCAGTAGCGTATTGCCGCAAATGCAGGCGCAGGCGGGCGAGCAACACGGCGGGCGGCGTGGTTTTCAGAATGTAATCATCGGCACCCATTTCTAGCGCCAGAATATGATTCATATCGCTGTCCAGCGAGGTCAGCAGCACAATCGGGCCTGTGTACTGTGGCCGCAACTCCCGACAGATGGTCATACCGTCTTTACCGGGCAGCATGATGTCCAACAGCACAAGGTCGGGCTGCTGCTGTTCAATAAAGGCCAATGCCTGATCGCCCCGAGCCTCAACCTGAACATCAATGTCATGCTTGCCAAGGTAGGCGGCGATCAATTTCCCCACCTCGGTATCATCTTCTATAAAAACAATTTTATGCATGGTCTCTACGTCATCCCCAACTCACTGTTGCTAGCATAGCCTGATGATAGGCGATAAACGAGAAGTGAAGCGTAAATGGGTGTTAAGTGTTTGTTTATTTGCTCAAATTAGATAAGCTGCGAGGCGTGCTTTTTAGGCGATATTGCGCCTGATTCTCGGCGTTTACCGAGAGCAGTCACGACATAATAATTAATTATTCCACTGGGAACCGCGCTTAAGATGAAACCGATTGACCAAATAAACAGCTGGATGCAGGAAGCCTTACGCCCTTATTTCGGGCTAGAACCGTTGTCGTCGGAATGGGATATTATCACCGTGCGTGACGGCTATTTTATCTGCTTCGATGGCGATACGGTCCGTAAGCGCATTACCGCCACCGAGTTAAACTATCAGGAAGAAGATGTCATTATTCACACGCGCGAACGTGACGTTATTCTGCCGAGAACCGCGCGCGGTAAAGAAAAGAAGCTGACGTACACCAGCGTTTCCAGCGTGATGGCCGATGGCATTGTGTTTTCTGCGGGCGTCAGAACGCTGAACTCGGGAAGCTACGGTTATATCAACGCCAGCAATTACCGCAACTCAATCGGACTACCGTTGCCGGAATGCCGTCATTTGACCACTAAAGAAGAGATTGTCGACTGGTTGCGATCTTATCGCGAGCGATTGCCAGCGGATTATGCGCACAAGCTGGAACGCTTGATGAGTGCGAAAAACCAGCAGCATAAAACGGTTCCGGGCGATATCTTTCGGGTCGAAATAGATTTGCATACCGATGGCTATGTTCTGGTGATTGGTAACCTGCGTCAGATGCAAAAGGACGAGCTGTTTGCGGAACACAGCATCTGGAATGATGTGATGACGATGCCGCTGTTTGTTCGACCTTATCTGCTTCGCACAACCGAGCGTAATCCCTCTCTGTCGGAGATTGTGGCATCTCCTTTGTCTGAAAAATGCTGGATTGTCATGGATAATGCTTTCCTGCGCGGTAATTACGAGTATGTGGGCTCGAAAGTGTTGTCGGAAGAAGACATTCTGTTTCCTGTTGGCTATGGCCCCAACATCAGCACAAAGAGAAGCGACTACCGTTTGTCTTGGGGACCCAGTTCGATCGTGAAAGCCAGTCAAGATACAGTTTTTAAAGCTGGGCGTAACTATATGAACAATGGGGCTTATAGCAGCGTGTCAGCCGAATCCTTCGCTGATAAAGGTTTCCCTGACTACGATAAAACGTTGCACAAACCGGCACATCGTGAAGCGTGGGAACGGGCATTGGCTGAGTTTGGCTTTCCACCCGATACGACCTACGATGCCTTCGCCCAGCGTACTGGCGGGCTGACGCGCGTAGCCTACCTGACGTATGTCGCCAGTAATAAAGCTTACCAGCGTAAGGCGCGAGTGAAGAAAAAAGAGACGAAATAGTATTCGTCCTCTCGTCGCGTTTGGCGGGAGGTAGCGGCATGCCCGCTTACCATCAGCACTGGGTTTTTCCTCGGGGGGAGAATGCCAGAGGTGAAAGGGATGCCCACCGTCTGACAAATTTCTTCCACATTGATAAAAATAATGAAAATTGGCCGAATAGATTCGTTCGTTGATGCGTTTACACATTGTCTACTTTTAGGAGAATCCTGTTATGACGCGCATCGTTCCCGTTTTGGCCGCCGGGCTGCTCATCAGCCCACTGTTGCACGCTATGCCTCTCAACTACACCATTGCCACGGATAAAACCGCCATTGCGCTTTCATGGCAAGCATTTGGTCACCTTTCACAAGCTTCTCTCGACGGCGTGACGGGCAACATCACACTGGATGCTGAAAAGGAAATGGATGACCGTATTGATGTGAAAATCCCCATTACGACGCTGCATGCTTCCAATGGCCTGCTGACCTACCAGTTAAAAAGCAGCCTGTTTTTTGATGCTGAGCACTATCCCGATATTACGTTCACCAGCAGTAGGGTGGTGGCGTTGGGACATGGTCACTTTCGGGTTTTTGGTTCACTGTCGGTAAAAAACGTTCAACGTCCGGTCATTCTGGACGCTACGCTGGAAGAACATGGCGGAAGCGTATCTGGCGAAGAAGCGTTGTCTCTCCATGCCACCACGGCGATTTCTCGCTCGGCCTTTAATATGGATCGCTTTACCGGGGTGGTGGACGATCGCGTAGCGATTAATATTGAAATTCAGGCGAAAGCTCGGCGCGCAGTATAAATATTTGCCCTCCACACGCGGAGTGTCCGTGTGTGGAGGGCAGTGAACAGGCTATGCCAGCGCCGTCTGTAACCTGAGCGCGCTTTCAGTCAGTTGCGGCGCAGGATTACGGCCAATTAATACGAACTGATAGCCACGATTGTGCCACCAAACGACATGCATATTATGGCGCTGCTCATTGTTAAGTGCTGAGGCGGTTGCCCCACGATCGGGAGAAATGCACAACGCCATAGGGCCATACTTGGCATGCATCCAGGCAATCTGTGCAATGGCGGTGCTGTCGTAGCGCAGCATACGCACTATTTTCAGCTCCGCGCCTTGAAGCGTCAGCTGCTGTTCATTGAGTGGCAACCCAATGTCTTGAGCGGCGCGAGACAGCCCGCGTTGTAAGGTGGGTAAGGAACTGTCCGCATCAAGCAAGGTTTCGGTGCTGTACAGTGACATGTACTGCGCTTCAAGATCGCGAATTTTCTCACTGTCGTTGCGAACAACCGAAACAGGACGCGTGAGGTAGCCTAGCCCCGATCCTATCACCAAGAAACTGAGTGAGGCTGCAATGAGCGAGCGGCGGCTGACACCGGCATGCGATGGCGGTTCTACGGATGCCGGATGCGTCGTCAGCAGTTCCTCAAGCCGGGCCTGCATCTTCGCCTGAGGTGCTTTGTTGAGTAATGGCGCGAAGGCCTCTTCAAAATCGAGTTGGCTTTTCATCAGCTCGGCGGTGCGCTCGGCAAGTTGTTCGTCTTTTTCCAACTGTGTCGCGAATTGTTGCGCATCGTCGTCATCCATCTCACCATCCAACCAGGCAACGATGGCTTCATCACCGTAGGGGGGCGTAAAACGCATGGGTTTCAAGACCGTTTCTCCTTTGCCGCGGGCAGAGCATCAACTGATTTTGCCAGCGTACTTCGTGCTGTGGCCAGCCGGCTCATAATGGTGCCGATGGGTACTGATAGCGTGTCTGCTGCTTCCTGATAGGTAAATCCTTCGACATAAACTAAAAATACGGTATTGCGCTGCGCTTCTGGCAAGGCGCTAACGCGCTGCATTATTTTCTGGTAATGCCGACAATCATCATTCCGCTCTCGGGTATCTGGCGCCAATAGGGCTTCGCTTTCGACAAAACCTTGGCCCAGACGCACGCGGCGTGCGCGCAGTTCGGAAATCCATATCGAGTGGAGAATGGAGAACAGCCATTTGTCGATTCGAGTGCCCGGGGTAAATTGCCCGCTTTTTTCAAGCGCGCGAACACAGGTGGACTGGACGAGCTCTTCGGCCACCTCATGGCTGCGCGACAGCACCAGTCCATAGCGCCACAGGCGCGTCAAATGAGCAGTAAGCTGCTGGCGAACTTCGCTGGTGGTGATTGGTTTATCCTCACATTGATACTCAGGGAATTAACGCAAAGTCCGTCCACCATCAACGCCTAGCGTTTTCCCGGTGACGTAACGGCTGCTGAGCAGGTAATCCACCAACTGGACAATTTCTTCTTCACCGGGGGCAATTTTCATCAATGACTTTTCCAGCGCCTGCTGACGATAGGATTCGTCATCCTTTTCATTAAACAGGATTAGACTGGGGGCGATCGCGTTGACTTTCACCTCGGGTGCCAGTTTGCGGGCAAACGACCGCGTCATGTTATCCAGTGCCGCTTTGCTGGCGGCATAGGCAATGTGTTTATCGCTGCCTTTTTCTACCACGTAATCCGTCAGATGAATGATATCTGCACCAGCGATGCCTTGCCCACGCAGGCAGGGCTCCAGCAGTTGGTTGAGTAAGTAGGGCGTATAGACATGAATTTGCAGCATATCGGCCAGCGTTTTTTCTGGCGGTGTGGTGGGGTTTTCGGGCTCCCAGCGGCTGGCATTGTGAATAATGGCGCGCAGCTGCGGCGTGAGCGACTGGATTTGTTCCGCAAACGCATAGATATTTTCCGTGGTGGAAAAATCGGCGGTCAGACAAACGGCGCCATCTTGCTGTAGCGTTTCCAACTCAGGATAAGGTGTGCGATAGCTGATGATGACCGGAATCGACTTGGCCAGAAACGAACGCGCCAGCGCCAGCCCAATACGCCGTGCGCCGCCGGTAATTAACACGGGAGCAGAAGAAAAAGTTGTCACAATTAGGTCTCCTCAACACGCTAGTCAAAAGGGGGCGAAGCGTGACAATATACCTGAATTAACCACTATGTAGTTTACGGTTTTATACCCGTCAGGGTAGTGCGCGGCAAACCACTGGCGAAGAGGAGAAAAGGGAATATGGAAAAGTCCCCTGAGTCTACAAGTTCCAGCGAGCCACTCTGTCTGGACTACACGGATTATTTAGCGGCACTGTGCAAGAAACGTTGGCGTTTCGTGGATGCAATGTACGGCGTGATGCCGATTTTTGGCATGGTAACCAAGATGGCGCCGTCTCGGCAGAGTGCACCGAAAGAGCGGCTGAAGGGACTGGCGCTACAGGTGCTTTCTACGCAGGTGAGTGACGAAACCAACATCATCAGGCTGATTACGCTGGCACGTCAGCAAGGTCTGGCCGCATTTGATATCCAACTGCCTTATTCGCTGACGAACGAGCAACTGAACGCCATTAGCAACGAATGTGACGACGCGCTGGATTTAACGCTGCGGGACGAACGCTTGTCCGTCCGATTCAACATGCCAGCCGTGCAGCATTAGCACGGCGTGGCCTGCACACTATTTTTATTCTGTTTCCGCTACGCAGAGCGCACAGTCGTCGCCTCAATGGCCTGCGCTAATGAACCGTAGAAGCTGAGCCGCCCTTCAATAGGATGAACCTTCGCCCTCGCCAGCGTTTTTAGCGGCTGGAAGGGAATGTCGGTGATGATGAGCTGTTTGCCCTCGGGCAGCGTTTCGCTAAAACGCAGGAACGCATTGAGCCCGCCAGCATCCAGCACCGGCACGGCATCCCACTGTAAGATGATATTTTGGTAGCCTTCGCTGCGTACGGTCAGTTCGTTGAAGATGCGCTCCGCCGCGGCGAAAAACAGCGGGCCGTTAATGCGCAGCACCAGATGATCCGGGATTTTGGTGTCCGGTAGCTCGCTCAGGCGGGTCATCTGTGCGATGCGACGCATGAAGAGCAGGGATGCCAGCACGATGCCGACGGTAATCGCGATCACCATATCGAACAGCACGGTCAGCGACATACAGAGCAGCATCACGATAATGTCGTCTTTCGGCCCGTGGCGTAGCAAATCCACCACTTTGTGCGCTTCACTCATATTCCAGGCGACGATCAGCAACAGCGACGCCATTGCTGCCAGCGGCAGATAAGACAGCCACGGCGCCAGTATCAGCAACGCCAGTAACACCAGCAGCGCATGGATCACCGCGGAGATCGGCGAGTTTGCTCCTGCGCGCACGTTGGCGGCGGAGCGGGCAATCGCAGCGGTCGCGGTAATGCCGCCAAAGAACGGTGCAATGATGTTACCGAAGCCCTGACCCATCAGCTCTGCATTAGAATTGTGTTTTTTGCCCGTCATCCCGTCCAGCACGACGGCGCACAGCAGCGACTCAATCGCCCCCAGCATCGCCATCGAGAACGCCGCAGGCAGCAGAGCGGAAATGCTTTGCCAATCCAGCGTCATCGTCTTCCCATCCGGCGACGGAATATCCCACGGCAGAATGAGCTGCGGCAGGATAGGCGGAATCCCTTGCCCCTGCGAACCGTCGGCCAGCATATAGCTGAACCGGGAACCAATGGTGGCCACATTTTCACCAAGCAGCGACATGATTCCCATCACCGCGACGCCTGCCAGCAGCGCAGGCAAGTGACCGGGCAAGCGAATACCGAGTCTGGGCCAGACGATGAGAACTAAAAGCGTCGTTGCGCCAATCAGCGTATCAGCAAGATGCAGGGTAGGTAGCGATTGCGCCAGCGCTGCCACTTTTTCGACGTAATGCTCGGGGACTACCGCCATCTGCAAGCCGAAGAAATCCTTGATTTGCATGGTACCGATGGTGATAGCGATCCCGGAGGTGAACCCCAGCGTCACGGAAAGCGGAATATATTCAATCAGGCGGCCAAAGCGGCAGAGCCCCATCAGCAGCAGAAAGACGCCGGACAGCAAGGTGGCAACCAGCAGACCGGATAGCCCGAACTGTTGCGACACCGGATACAAAATGACGACGAAGGCGGCCGTCGGGCCTGAGACGCTGTAGCGTGAGCCGCCGCTGACGGCGATGACAATCCCGGCAATGGCTGACGTATACAGTCCGTACTGCGGAGGAACGCCGCTGGCAATGGCCAGAGCCATCGCCAGTGGTATGGCGATGATGCCGACGGTCACGCCAGCGATAATGTCATGGGTAAAACGTTGCAGCGTATATTTTTCGCGCCAGCACGCATCGATCAGCGCGCTGAACGGCCTGACGCCGTTAATTCCGTGCGTTTTCATCTAAGCAGAAACCAAAGTAAGGAAGTAAATCAATATGGCGGGCCTGCCGGTCCGTCGACGACAGCCTTACGATACGCCGGACGCGCTCAGAAGATCCAGATATACATCAAGAGAAGTGAGTTTTGGTGAGGCCGACGCGATGAAAACCGCGTCGGCAGGGGAATTTTACAGCGTGATGGTGATCAGATAGGCGGCAAAGAGCGCCAGATGCGCGCTACCGCTCAACACATTGGTCCTACCGGTAGAGAACGTAATGTGGCACAGCACCAGTACCGACAGCATTACCACAATGTGTGGCATATCCAAACCGAAATTCAGCGTGCGGCCGGTCAACATAGCGATGATCGTAACGGTAGGGACCGTCAGTGAAATGGTTGCCAGCACGGAACCGAAAAACAGGTTCATAGCACGCTGTACCTGATTTTTCAGAACGGCGCGAATCGCTCCCAGCCCTTCAGGAGAGAGGATTAACAGCGCGACCAGGAAGCCCGTAAACTGCGTCGGCGCGTTCATTTCGGTCAGCAGCGTTTCCAGCGGCATGGAGTTCGTCTTGGTGACCGCGATAACAGCAATCAGGTGAACCAGCAGCCAGGCGGTGTGCCACAGTGAACTGTGCGCGGACGGTTTACCATGGTGCGGATCGTCACCGTCCCCTTCGTCTTCATGCTCATAGACAAACAGGCTTTGGTGCGTACGCGTTTGAATCAACAGGAATACGCCATACATCGCCGCAGAAATAGCGGCAATAATCAGCGATTGCGCTACGCTGAAATTACCACCGGGCAAGGCGCTGGGGAAAACCAGCACAATTACGGCCAATGGGAAGATCGCCATCAGGTACTGCTTGATGCCGCTGAGGTTGACGTACTGTGTGGCGAATTTACGGCCGCCGAGTAAGAGGGCGAAACCGACCAAACCACCAGTGACAATCACGATAATGGAATAGAGGGTGTCACGCATCAGGTCCGGGCCAGCGTCACCGGTTGCCATCAGCGCAGAAATCAGGCTGACTTCAAGAATGACGACGGACAGGCTGAGGATCAATGAACCGTAGGGTTCACCCAGACGGTGTGCGAGCACGTCGGCGTGACGTACTACGCTGAAGGCGCTGAACAGTATCCCGGCTAGCGCGATGGCGTTGATGCCGAGAATGGCGACAAAATCTTGTGAGCTGCCCCACATGTAGAGCACGGCCAGCGCAATAACAGGAAAAATGAGTGAGTATTCGTGATGGCGAGTTTTGACCACCTCAGCATGAGACTTCATTGCGGGAGTTCTCCTTATCCAGAGGAATGATACGGCAAAATATCCCCGTCATATTTCAAGCCAGCCTACTGGTAACTCGAACTATTTAGGGCATAAAGCAATTTATTGAGGTCGTGAACCCCTTTATTCAGGGCGTAAACCATTTATTAAAGACGTAGAACAACAATAAACAGCAAAATGTTACTAAAAAGTAGTTATAACGTAATAAAACGAACAATATGATAACAGATTGTCATGCTGGTGCGGTTTTTTTTACGGATTTTTACGCTTTGAGATGAAATTTAAATGAAAAGGGAGAATCTGCGTGTCTTCTCCCTATCATGATAATATCAAATGTTTTTTTTGTGGTTATGCGTCAGGATTGTCCATGATATCGTGACGTTTATGATGATAATCCTCTTCATTTAACCCTTCTCGCCAATAAGGCACAGCATACATCTGATTTCGCTCACACCCGCGTTCGCGACGCACGTGGCGGCGAAGCTGAACCACGATGCGATCCTCACCGGCTAACCAGTAAAACGCATTTTCAGCCGACGGAAGTGCCTGAAACTGCTGCAACAATACATCGGTCGCGTCCGTTCCGCCGACAATCCAGTGCAACTGAAGCTGTGCTGGTTTAGCGATATCAAGTTTATCCGCCTCGCTGTCGACACGGATTACCGCATGCCCCGTTGCGTCATCAGGCAGGTTCTCCAGCAGTGCCATGAGTGCGGGGAACGATGATGGGTCAGCAGCCAGATAATAAGCGGCGGCTGGCGGCAGCATCGGGAGCGGGCCACCGGGTTGCGAAATGCCGACCCAGTCGCCGAGCTTGGCCTGACGGGCAAAGGTGACGGCAGGGCCGGCGTGCTCATGCAGCGCGAAAACCATATCCAGCTCCGCATCCTCCGGGCGCACCGCACGGACGCTATAGGTGCGAACGATGGGGCGGGCTTCGCCCTCTGGCCAGATCGGGCCGCGTTCGCCAATCGTAGGCAGAGCCGGTTTTTGCTGCCTAGCCTGAGGCAAAAAGAGTTTGATGTGTGCACCGTATCGCTCGGTCGGATAATCGCGCAGCGCGTCGTGATGGAACGTAATGCAGCGTAAATGAGGGGAAATATCGTGGATGTGTTTAACCTGAACTAAAACAGGCTGACGCGGCGTTGCCATTCAGTGTCTCCGTGGATAGTCGATTCCAAATTAAGGATGATAATAACACGAGATGATAATTATTATCATTTGATGTCTGCCCGTTATTATTCTTGTCGTAGTGGATACTTTTTATTGAAGTCGAGAGCTTTCACGTCAAGCATACGGCTTTCGTCAGGTTCCTGACGTCACAAAAATGAGGTTTGTATCAGGAATACGTCAAGTCTAGCGGTGAGTTGCCGATTAGTTGATATACCCGTCATACTTCAAGTTGCATGTGCGTTGGCTGCGCTACTCAGCACACTGGCGTGTGCCTCGCCCCGTTGGGGCCGCTGCAAGCAGCGTTCAAACCTGCCAAAGGCAGGTTTGTCACGCACCCGAATCACTTACTTATGTAAGCTCATCGGGATGCCTTCTCTTGCCGCCTTCATGAAACTCGAATTATTTAGGGTACAAAAGCTGAATCTTGTGTGACTGAAACATTATCACGAACTTTTTCAGTTTTTGTGACTAGTATCAAACTTGATCGCAAAGCCATAAATGAATAACCTCAATATAGATAGTGTTGTAAAATTAAGCAGATGAAGCAGTTAGGTTTTTACACGCAGGGCGAGAGCCGATCTGACGAGCAGCAAAAGAGTAAGGTTGGGGGTAGTAAGTAGTGTTAACACGCGATTTTTTGCAGAAAGCAGATTGTAGAACGTCTTTTGGTTGTATTGAAGAAACCTTATTGCTCACCCCGCAACAGCGGGCTGACTCGTTGGACAGGACGCTGGCGCTCCGGCCAAATAGCTGTCCTGTCTGGGTATTTGGCTATGGTTCACTCATGTGGAACCCGGTTTTTGACGCCGAAGAAACCTGCCTTGCTACGTTGGCAGGGTGGCAGCGTGCCTTTTGCCTGCGCCTCACCATCGGCCGCGGCACGCTAACGCAGCCAGGGCGGATGCTGGCGCTGAAACCCGGCGGGCAAACGACGGGGTTGGCTTTCCGACTGCCGGAAACCTCATTGCGTGAAGATTTGGAGCTGCTGTGGAAGCGTGAAATGCTGACGGGCTGTTATCGTCCGCTCTGGTGCGAACTGCATCGCAAGAACGGCGCACCGCTGACGGCGCTGGTGTTTGTCTCCGAACCGGAGCATCCCCTCAACGAAAATGATACCTGCATTCAGAGCGTTGCACCGCTGATTGCGTGCGCGAGCGGTCCGCTCGGCACCAATGCGCAATATCTGTTTGCACTCGAGCAAGAGCTGAAGAATCACGGAACGGAAGATGAAAGCGTGAGTGAATTGGCACAGCGGGTGAGAATCCTGCAACAGTCGTGTTCTGCGGCAGCAGGGAACGGTTAATAACGAAACCGCGATGAGTGGAAGTATTGAGGTGAACGACGAGATCGCCGTTCACCTTGAGACAATGTGAAGCAACTGACTTACCAGCCGACGCCAACACCCATGGTGTACAGCGTGTCGTCAACATTCCCCTGATTACTTTCGATACGAGTACGTGACACTTTCATGCTCATAGAAGACCAGTCGGTCAGCTTGAAGCGCAGGCCCGCATCCGCTTTCAGATAGATTGGCGCAGTGCCATCAAATGAACGACCCAATTCACCGTTGGTGAAGGCTTCAACCGATTTGCTGAACAGGTAGCGGTTGTACGCCCACTTAATCGCACCGGAGTAGAAGTCATCATCGCCCTGATCGCGGTAGACGAAGGTTTGGGAGTTGACCAGCGACGTCAGTGAGAACGCGCCTAAATCGTTATCCCAGAACTGATAACCGGGACCGAGACCGAAAGAGCGGTTGATTTTAATGCTTTCAATCCAGTCGCGTTTGTACTGATAACGACCCTGCCAGAACCAGTTCTCATCCACGAACTTATCCAGTGCATATTCGCCAGCCGCATTCTTGGTGCTCTCGACTTTATCCTCTTTTGCCAAATGGTAGCTGGCATCAAGGTTGTGTCGCCACGTATCGTGACGCGCTTTGGTGTTCAGCGTCACATCGTAGTTGTCGGTTTCTGTCGAGCTTTTCTTATGCGACATGCCGGCGTCAATGTTGCCTTTCCAGGCTAAATCGGTCACCAGCGGCTTCTGCGCGACGATGGACGTGATTTCGGAAAGCGGCAATGTTTGCGGGCCAGCGGCTTCGTTAGCCAGCGACGGGTTCGCGACGATGGCGCGGTTTTCGCCAGCTTTGATCGTCGGATACAGTACGCCTTTTTCGTAGCGTTCGCCTTGAATCACCAGACCATGGTCGGATTCAAAGGTTTTCACCTTGTCCCAGGCAACAGAAATAGAGCCTGCATAGTCGGTGTTGATAAAGAGTTTTCCGCCGTCAAGCAGCGTGATTTTCCCTGTGAGCTGGTCGCCATTGGTCAGCCAAATGGTGTCAGCGCGGCTCTGTGTAATGCCAGCAGAGAGGGCGATAACCAAGCTGAGGGAAGAGAGTGCGTGTTTGGATAGTGTCATTATTGCCAAGTAAACAGTGGTGACAGGTATTGAGATGTCCGTCAAAGACGTACAGCCGATGATAACGAACCGGTTTAGTCCGGAACGGCAAACATTAACAGGAATCGTAGTGATGCTCTACCCGAAAACGAAAATTGATTAGAATGTAAATAGTTATAAAAGTGGCTATTGATGATTAACAGCTATAACGCGATGGCTGTCACATTTTCGGCTGGTGGAAAGGGGATGAGTCGTGTGGGGGATGGGGCTCTCTGGCCCAGCCTGTTTCAGGCCAGAGAGCGTGTAACGATAGATGACGCTATGCGGTGCGCTGCGTGCGGGATGCGCTGTTATTGCTCAGGAAACGTGAGGTCAGGAACGTCCTTACGCGGAACACGATCCGTTCCTGGAAGAGAACACAGAGCGTCACGGTGCTGAGCAGGAAAATGATATAGCCCGTCATGGACAGCTGCACCTGACCTGCTGCGGTAATGCACTGGTCCCAATCGCTGAAGCAGGCCATCGGATTACCGCGCACCAACTGTTCCAGCGTACGGAACAGATTAAAGAGCGGAACGTGTAGCGCAAAGATAGACAGCGAGGCTGCGCCCAAGCGGGGAGACCAATGCCGCAGCCATTCACTGTTAGGCTCACGTGCCAGCGCACTGAGACAGACTAGACCGACCTGAGCCGGCAGAAGCAAGCCGTTGTGCAGCAAGAAGTACCAATAGGCTTCGCCTTTTGTGAACAGCCAGGTGGCGACAAGGAAATTCACACCAATAAAGAGGGCGAGTGCGTAGCGCTGGCCTTTGGTCAACGGTAAGCGATCTTTTTGACGATAATGGCGGAACAGCGCATAGCCTAATATCCCAGCCAGGAATTCCGGCAGGCGGAAGATTGGCCCACGCTGCAACAGCCCGGTGTACGGCATACCGAACTGCTGTTGCCAAATTACCCAAATCGGTGGCAGCAGATACAGCAGGCAGACGATCCCCATCCACAGCCACGGATGGCGGCTGTTCAACAGACGCGGTGCCAACAGCGGGAACGCCAGATAGAAAAAGAACAGCGTGGAAAGCGACCATAACGGGGCATTGAAGGTCAGGAAGTAAGGATTCCATGCCTGCAACATCAGTACCTGCAATAACCCGTTGAACGCCAACTGCGCATTCGTCATGTAATGGCGCAGCGTTTCGGGATCGGCTGCGGGATCGTTGGTGTCATAAATGACGAAACGCGCGCTGGCGACTTGTCCTTCCGGTGGCACGGCCAGCCACTGCATCAGCGTGACAACGGCAATCGAAGACAGCAGGGCAATGATATGGATGGGATAAAGATTAAAGAAACGTTTGGCCCAGAACTGGCGAACAGGTTCACGCAGACGTCCGTCCTTGATGTAAACATGCGCTAGCAAAAAGCCAGACAGGACAAAGAACGTGCTGGTCGCGAAGAATCCCATGCTGGTGAGTTCGCTTAAGAAAGGAATGCGCTCACGCTGGGGATAAACGTGGACTGTGTGATAAATCATCACATAGCAGCCTAGCAAAAATCGTAACCATTCCAGGCCGATAAACCGCTCCTTACTGACCTTTTTCATGTTGTTCCTCAACGTTAAACTCGGTGTAAAAGCTGAAAAATGCGATTACTAACTAGTTTAGACGAGAGCAACGTCACATTAATTAGGATAATGGCTATAAATGCCGGTGCCGTTTAGCAACCGTTTAGATTGGGCGGGACGTTGGTGGTATTTCCAACAATTATTTTCATCAACGCTGTTTTCATTAACTACGGCGGCATCCTCGCTCACGCGAGGATAAGCTCGGACGGAAGGGCGCCAGAGCGCCTTATCCGTACCGCTGACAATCGCGGTATCTTGTGACAATGTGATTAAATCACTTTTTCTTGTAATACCCAGACAGCCGCTTCAACCCGTGATTTTAACTTCATTTTTTTCAGCAGGTGTTTGACGTGAACCTTAACGGTACTTTCGGTAATTGTGAGCTTGCGGGCGATCACTTTATTGGACAATCCCTGGGCTAGCAGCTTCAGAATATCGCGTTCGCGCGGCGTGAGCAGTTGAATGTCTCGGTCACTGCTGTGGCGGCTTTCGCGCAGGCTGGCGGCCAGAATTGGCGTCAATGTTTCACTCAGCACCATTTTCCCTGACGCAGCCTGATGCAGCGCGGCCAGTAAATCTTCCGGCTCCATATCTTTCAGCAGGTAACCATCGGCACCATTTTTCAAGGCATTGACCACATCGTCTTCATGGTTGGATACGCTAAAGACGACAATACGGCCAGACAGCGATTTTTCCCGCAGACGATTCAAGGTTTCCAAGCCATTCATGCCAGGCATGTTCAAATCGAGCAGAATCAAATCTGGGTCCAGCTGTTCCGCTAGCTCGACACCCTGTTCGCCGTGACTGGCTTCACCGGCCACCTGTAATTCTGGGTCCATGCTGATGAGTTGCTTAACACCATTCCGCAACATGGGATGGTCGTCAATCAGCAGTAGGGTGGCGGCATCTTCGTTAATCATGAGTTTCTCCTGTTAATGGCAGCCGGTGACGGTATTCGGAGAGGAAGTTGACATTGACTTCAGTACCCCCCGACGGCCGGCGTCGAACAATGCATTCGCCGTGCAAACCCCGTGCACGGTCGCGCATGATAATAAGTCCATAGTGGTTGGCGCGGCTAGCATCATCAGGAATACCGATGCCGTTGTCGGCTACGCTGAGTTCAATGTAACCCTGACGCAGTTGCAGCGTAATATCGACCTGTGTGGCCTGCGCGTGTTTATAAATATTGCTCAGCGCTTCACGCACAATTTGCAGGACGTGAATGCCTTGATGAGCGGAGACCGACTGCGGCGGCAGGCGGTAATGTAATTCGATGGGATAACCCAGTCGCTTGCCGAATTCATCGACCGACGCTCGCAGCGCGGCAAGTAAACCAGATTCCGACAGCTTCAGCCGGAACGTCGTCAGCAGCTCACGCAGTTGGCGATAGGCGGTATTCAACTCTTCCCGCATTTCTGTCAACAGCTGCTGCGATGCGGGTGGCAAATCGCCGCCCTGCATTTGCAGGCAGCTCACCTGAATTTTCAAGCAGGAGAGGGACTGGGCGATAGAATCGTGCAGCTCGCGGGCAATCGTGGCGCGTTCTTCCATGAGCATCAACTGCTGTTGATGGTTGGATTGACGCTCCAGCGCCAGCGTGCTGGTCAACTGTTCCAACAACGTATTCAGTAACTGATTTTGATCGCGGCTTAGTACAGTATTGCCCGGCAGCGTGGCTAACACGACGCCGTATTGTCCGTGCTTGTCATGCAGATCCCAGCAGTGAGGCTCACCTGGCAGTTCTTCCCGCTTTACCTGCATACCGCAACTCTGACAGCTGTTATCCGGGCAGTGATCCGGCTGCGACTGGCTGCAATCGCTAAACTGGTGAAACTGTTCCTGATTGTTATCTTCATACAGCCGCAGTTGAATATTGCGCAGCGGGGTCAACGACGGCAGTTCGTTCAGGATCGGCATCAGTCGGCTGCACAGCGGTGCACCGGTATGCAGGCGTCTACTGGCGCGATAGAGGAAAGAAAGCAGATCGTTTTTTTGTTGCAGGTCGGCTGTTTTCTCGGCGACGCGTTGTTCCAGACTGTGGTACATGGCGGAAAGTTCGTCCGACATGCCGTTCAGCACCTGTCCCAGCGTACTCATTTCATCTTGGCCGTTGATGGCGACGCGCTGGGTGAAATCACCTTGCCCAATAGCTTGTCCCATCGAGACCAGACGTCGCCACGGTCTCAACAGGCGGCGACGCAGGTAAAAGAACGTGGTGACCAGCAGAATAAACATGATGCCGATGAAGATGCGCTGTACCAGCGTGACCATCCTCAACCGCTGTTCGGTTTTATGATCGATGGCGGAAACCAGATCGTCCAGCTGTTTCACAAAGCGGGCGACATCCGCCGAGGCATCAGCAGAATTCGTTGCCTGCCTTAGATGTGGTTGCAGGCTCTCCAACCAGAAAACGCGCAGTGCAGTGAATTGCTCACTCAGCCCTTCCCGACGTACTGCCTGCTGTAGGTCACTGCTGATTTCGTCTTCTTCCAGTTCTCGCAGGTAAATTTCATTCTCGGCAGAGAGCGGCACCATCGAGAGCAGGCGGTAACTCTGCATACGCAGCGAACCCGCTTTATTAATGGCGTGCGCGTTCCCTTGGGTGCTTTGAGACATCCAACTGGAGACCGACATACCTGCAATACCCAGCAAACCGAGTAGCAGCATCAATAAGGCAACCTGATTGACGAGCGACAGCGGCAGCAGGAAACGTTTCAACATAATAAAGCGACCTCTGCTGGAGGAGTAGAAAACCAGTACCGAGAAGGATAACCCTTTTGGCATTTTTCCCGATCCTACATGATAACCCCATACCCACTAGTGAGTACCACCGAATATCCATGCCTTGAAAGGGGATATGACAGTAAGAAAAAATAGAGATATAACAGCTTGAATTATCGTTGCTTATTTTTCTATTTTTATTACTCATTAAGGAGTGTGGTTATTTTTACACGATTTTTTTACCTGACAGCGTGTTGATTTGCATCAACTTTACCTGCGGTGTAATCCCTAATGTTGCGCCTTAATTCTACCGCGTTTTTATTTATCGAGGTTTTTATGACGCAGCCTTCATCACCCGAAAAAGTATCGCAAAGCACGCTGATAAGGGAATGGAATCCTGAAGATACAAAATTCTGGCAATCTGGCGGACAACGGATAGCACAGCGTAATCTTTGGATCTCTGTACCATGCCTGCTGTTGTCGTTTTGTGTCTGGATGATTTTCAGTACCGTAGCCGTTAACCTAAACAAGGTCGGATTTAGTTTTACCACAGACCAGTTATTTTTGCTTACTGCGCTGCCTTCCGTCTCCGGCGCGCTGTTGCGCGTCCCTTACTCCTTCGTTATCCCCATGGTTGGCGGTCGCCGTTGGACGACGTTAAGTACCATTATTCTGGTTATCCCGTGTATCTGGCTCGGGTTTGCCGTACAAAATCCGCAGACGCCTTACAGAGTTTTCGTCACAATTTCTCTGATGTGTGGCTTCGCGGGCGCTAATTTCGCGTCCAGCATGGCGAACATCAGCTTCTTCTTCCCAAAATCACGTCAGGGCAGTGCGTTAGGTATTAACGGTGGACTGGGCAACCTCGGCGTGAGCGTGATGCAGTTGCTGGTGCCAGTGGTGATTTTCCTGCCGATTCTGGGATTCTCCGGCAATGGCGTTGTGCAACCTGACGGCAACCAGATTTGGCTGCATCATGCCGCCTGGATGTGGGTACCATTTTTGGTTATTGCTGCAACCGCTGCCTGGTTTGGTATGAACGATCTGTCGACGGCCAATGCGTCGATACGCAAGCAGTTGCCGGTTTTGAAGCAAATGCACCTGTGGGTACTCAGCTTCCTGTATCTGTCCACATTTGGCTCATTTATCGGTTTTTCAGCAGGCTTCGGCATGCTGTCCAGAACGCAGTTCCCAGACATCGTGATTCTGTACTATGCGTTCTTTGGGCCGCTGCTGGGGGCGTTGGCGCGTCCGGTTGGCGGAATGCTGTCTGACCGCTTTGGCGGTGTAAAAGTTACGCTGATTAACTTCATCCTGATGTCGATTTTCTCGGTGTTGTTGTTCCTGTCTCTGCCGAGTGCGAACTCTGCGGGTTCATTCGGGATGTTCTTTGGCATCTTCATGATGCTGTTCCTGACGGCCGGTTTGGGTAGTGGATCCACGTTCCAGATGATCGCCGTGATTTTCCGTAAATTAACGGCAGATCGCGTTAAATCGGAAGGCGGCAATGATTCTGACGCACAGCGTGCAGCAGCCACAGATACTGCAGCGGCTCTGGGCTTTATTTCGGCCATTGGCGCTATCGGCGGTTTCTTCATTCCTCAAGCCTTTGGGATGTCGCTTGAGTTAACGGGTTCACCTACCGGTGCGATGAAGGTGTTTGTGGTGTGCTACGTAGTGTGCGTATTGGTGACCTGGCTGTTCTATGCCAGAAAGCAACGCTAAGCGTTGAGCCTCCTCGTTCCTCCCTTTGTTGGGTGTCTCTTAGCCACATTTTTATTTATGCTGGCTAAGAGACGGTTTCGTGCGCGGTAATACCGTCATGTTCATGCTACTCCGTAGCACGCGCCCGACACGGGACGGCTCACACGCCGCTCGCCCCGTGACCCCAGGCTTTCGGCGGAAATTATGCCGCTGACGCGGTGCCTTCGTCGGTATCGGACTTTGCGGATCGCTTGCGACACGTTCCCGACGTGGCGCAAGCTTTCGCCGCATCCCTGCGGCTCATCCTAAGTCCGATCTCTCCTCAGCATAATTTTTACGCCAGAAAAATAAGGACAGAGAACTAATAGGTAATCTCTCTTTTGCGCACAATTTCCCGTCGCCTTTCGACTACTACCTCTAAATAGTCGTGTGTATGAATTCAGTATAAGCACAAAACGAATGGTTTTATTTTTATCTTTTAAAATCATTTAATTACGTAATTTTTTCATAATAGTTCTTTGGTGGTAGTTGGCGGTGTACTCCATTTTTCACAGGGTGACACTCTTGATCGTTATCAAGTTTGGCAACGCGGTTGCTGGATACCCTAGCGCCAACTTGAGCGATGTGTCGTAAGCAAAAACAGATGTCTGCTACGAGCATTTCATAACGACAGGGGCCAGCAGGCTTCGCAGCAGGAGAGTCCGGATGAGCAAATTCCTTGACCGGTTACGTTACTTCAAACAACTGGCCGAACCGTTTTCTGATGGTCATGGCCAGACCCTCAATACCAATCGTGACTGGGAAGACGGCTATCGCAGTCGCTGGCAGCATGACAAAATCGTACGTTCTACCCACGGGGTAAACTGTACCGGTTCATGTAGCTGGAAGATTTATGTGAAAAATGGTCTGGTGACGTGGGAAACGCAGCAGACTGACTACCCGCGTACCCGCCCGGACCTGCCTAACCATGAACCTCGCGGTTGCCCGCGCGGTGCCAGCTACTCCTGGTATCTCTACAGCGCTAACCGCCTGAAATACCCGATGATGCGTAAGCGCCTGATGAAGCTATGGCGTGAAGCGAAACTGACGCACAGCGATCCGGTTGATGCCTGGGCGTCCATCGTCAATGACCCCGAAAAAACCAAATACTACAAACAAATTCGTGGCCGTGGTGGTTTCGTTCGTTCTGACTGGAACGAAGTTAACGAGCTGATCGCTGCCTCTAACGTTTACACCGCCAAAACCTATGGCCCAGACCGCGTTATCGGTTTCTCACCGATTCCTGCAATGTCGATGGTGTCCTACGCAGCCGGTGCGCGTTACCTTTCTCTGCTCGGCGGCGTGTGCCTGAGCTTCTATGACTGGTACTGTGACTTACCACCTGCGTCACCAATGACCTGGGGTGAGCAGACTGACGTACCGGAATCGGCAGACTGGTATAACTCCTCTTACATTATTGCCTGGGGCTCTAACGTTCCGCAAACCCGTACGCCGGATGCCCACTTCTTTACGGAAGTTCGCTACAAAGGTACCAAAACCGTTGCGGTCACGCCGGACTACGCTGAAATCGCCAAGCTGTGCGACCACTGGCTGAACCCGAAACAAGGTACCGACAGCGCGATGGCGCTGGCAATGGGCCACGTTATTCTGAAAGAGTTCCACCTCGACAAACCGAGCCAGTATTTCAGCGAGTACGTTCGTCAATACACGGACTTACCGATGCTGGTGCTGCTGGAACCGCGTGAAGATGGCTACTACGCGGCGGGTCGTATGCTGCGTGCTTCCGATCTGGTGGACAACCTCGGCCAAGACAACAATCCGCAGTGGAAAACCATTGCGATTGACGATGAAAGCGGCAACCTGACGGCACCGCAAGGGTCGATCGGCTACCGTTGGGGCGATCAGGGCAAATGGAACCTGGAACAGCGTGACGGCGTGAGCGGCGAAGAAGTGAAGCTGCGCTTGAGCCTGCTGGGGTCGCACGACGATGTGGTTGATGTCGGCTTCCCGTATTTTGGCGGCGCGGTCAGCGAACATTTCAACAACGTTGCGCTAGAAGAAATCCTGCTGCACAAACTGCCGGTTAAGCGTTTGACGCTGGTTGACGGTAGCGAAGCGCTGGTTGCCTGCGTGTATGACCTGACAATGGCGAACTACGGCCTGGATCGTGGTCTGGGCGACGACAACTGCGCGCGCGATTACGACGATGTGAAAGCGTACAGCCCAGCCTGGGCTGAGAAAATTACTGGCGTTTCTCGTCAGAACATCATCCGCATTGCGCGTGAATTCGCGGATAACGCCGATAAAACGCACGGTCGTTCCATGATCATCGTCGGTGCCGGTATCAACCACTGGTATCACATGGACATGAACTACCGCGGCATCATCAACATGCTGGTCTTCTGCGGCTGTGTCGGTCAGAGCGGTGGCGGTTGGGCGCACTACGTCGGACAAGAAAAACTGCGTCCGCAAACCGGTTGGACGCCGCTGGCGTTTGGTCTGGACTGGCAGCGTCCGCCTCGTCACATGAACAGTACGTCGTTCTTCTATAACCATTCCAGCCAGTGGCGTTATGAAACTGTCGCGCCGCAGGAATTGCTGTCACCGCTGGCGGATAAATCCCGCTTTACTGGCAGCATGATTGACTTCAACGTGCGTGCCGAACGTATGGGCTGGCTGCCATCTGCACCGCAGTTGAACGTTAACCCGCTGGATATCGCAGAAAAAGCGCGTGCCGCCGGTGTCACGCCGCAGGAATATACCGTTGCCGCGTTGAAATCAGGCGAAATCAAATTTGCCGCTGAACAGCCGGATAGTCCGCAAAACTACCCGCGCAACCTGTTCATCTGGCGTTCTAACCTGCTGGGTTCCTCCGGTAAAGGTCACGAATACATGCTGAAGTACCTGCTGGGTACGGAGCACGGTATTCAAGGGCAAGATCTGGGCACGGCGGGCAGCGTGAAGCCGGAAGAAGTGGAATGGCGCGATCAAGGCGTTGAAGGCAAACTGGATCTGGTGGTGACGCTTGATTTCCGTATGTCCAGTACCTGTCTGTATTCCGACATCGTCCTGCCAACGGCAACTTGGTACGAAAAAGACGATATGAATACTTCGGATATGCATCCGTTTATTCACCCGCTATCTGCGGCTGTCGATCCGGCGTGGGATTCCAAAAGCGACTGGGAAATCTACAAAGGCATCGCGAAAACCTTCTCCCGCGTCTGTCAGGGACACCTTGGTCAGGAAACTGATCTGGTTACCTTGCCAATCCAACACGATTCCCCAGCAGAAATGGCGCAGCCGTTCGGCGTGGATGACTGGAAAAAAGGCGAATGCGATCTGATTCCGGGCAAAACCGCACCACACCTGATGGTGGTGGAGCGCGATTACCCGAACCTGTACGAGCGTTTCACCTCGCTTGGTCCGTTGATGGACAAGCTGGGTAACGGTGGTAAAGGCATCGGCTGGAACACGCAGACCGAAGTCGATTTCCTCAAAAAGCTGAACTACACCAAGACTGAAGGTGCGGCGGCGGGTCGTCCGAAGATTGAAACGGCGATCGATGCGGCAGAAGTGATTCTGTCTCTGGCCCCAGAAACCAATGGTCAGGTGGCTGTGAAAGCGTGGGAAGCGCTGAGCAAATTCACCGGTCGTGACCACGCGCATCTGGCACTGAATAAAGAAGACGAGAAAATTCGCTTCCGCGACATTCAGGCGCAGCCGCGCAAGATCATCTCCAGCCCGACCTGGTCTGGTTTGGAAGACGAACACGTTTCCTATAACGCCTGTTATACCAACGTTCACGAGCTGATTCCGTGGCGTACGCTGTCCGGTCGCCAACAGCTGTATCAAGACCATGAATGGATGCGTGCCTTCGGTGAAAGCCTGCTGGTATACCGTCCGCCGGTCGATACCCGTGCTGCTGCACCGGTGATGAATCAGAAACCTAACGGCAACCCAGAAAAAGCGTTGAACTTCCTGACGCCGCACCAAAAATGGGGCATTCACTCCACGTACAGCGACAACCTGTTGATGCTGACGTTGGGTCGCGGTGGCCCGATTATCTGGCTGAGCGAAGACGATGCAAGAGATTTGGGTATTGAGGATAACGACTGGATAGAAGCGTTCAACGCCAACGGTGCGCTGACGGCGCGTGCGGTTGTCAGCCAGCGTGTGCCAGCGGGAATGACCATGATGTACCACGCGCAGGAACGCATTATTAACCTGCCGGGATCGGAAATTACCCAGCAGCGCGGCGGTATTCACAACTCGGTAACCCGTATCACGCCGAAACCGACCCATATGATCGGCGGCTATGCCCAATTGGCTTATGGCTTTAACTACTACGGCACCGTCGGGTCAAACCGTGATGAGTTCGTCGTGGTTCGTAAAATGAAACGCATCGACTGGCTGGATGATGAAGGTCAGGACTATGTACAGAAAGCGGTACAGCAGGAGAAAGCCTGATGAAAATTCGTTCACAAGTGGGCATGGTGCTGAATCTGGACAAATGCATCGGCTGTCACACCTGCTCCGTTAGCTGTAAAAACGTCTGGACCAGCCGTGAAGGGATGGAATACGCCTGGTTCAACAACGTCGAAACCAAACCGGGCGTGGGTTATCCCCATGCCTGGGAAGATCAGGAAAAATGGAAGGGCGGCTGGATCCGTAAAATCAGCGGTAAGCTCGAACCGCGTATGGGTAACCGCATCAGCGTGTTGTCCAAAATCTTCGCTAACCCAGATGTACCGGAAATCGACGACTACTATGAGCCGTTCGACTACGACTATCAGAACCTGCGTAAAGCGCCGGAAGGCAAGCATCAGCCTGTCGCCCGTCCGCGCTCGCTGATTACCGGTCAGCGGATGAAGAAAATCGAGAACGGCCCGAACTGGGAAGACGATCTGGGCGGCGAATTCAGCAAACGCTCCAAGGATAAGAACTTCGATCCTGTCCATTTCAATGATGTGCAGAAAGAGATGTACGGCCAGTTCGAAAACACGTTCATGATGTATCTACCGCGTCTGTGCGAACATTGCCTGAACCCAGCGTGTGTGGCGACCTGTCCGAGCGGCGCGATCTACAAACGTGGCGAAGACGGTATCGTCCTGATCGATCAGGACAAGTGTCGCGGCTGGCGTATGTGCTTGACCGGTTGTCCGTACAAGAAAATCTACTTCAACTGGAAGAGCGGCAAATCAGAAAAATGTATTTTCTGCTACCCGCGTATCGAAAGCGGTCAACCAACGCTCTGTTCAGAAACCTGCGTTGGGCGTATCCGCTATCTGGGCGTGTTGCTCTATGATGCAGACCGCATCGAGCAAGCGGCCTCTGTGGAAAACGAGAAAGATCTGTACCAGAGCCAACTGGATGTGTTCCTTGACCCGCACGACCCGAAAGTCATTGAACAAGCCCTGAAAGATGGCATTCCAAACAGCGTCATTGAAGCGGCACAGCAGTCACCGGTGTACAAAATGGCGATGGACTGGAAGTTGGCGCTGCCGCTGCACCCAGAATACCGCACGCTGCCGATGGTGTGGTACGTGCCGCCGTTGTCACCGATTCAGTCTGCCGCGGATGCGGGTCAATTGGCGCACACTGGCGTATTGCCGGACGTCGAAAGCCTGCGTATCCCAGTGCAATATCTGGCGAACCTGCTGACCGCAGGCGATACCGAGCCCGTATTGCTGGCGCTGAAACGTATGCTGGCGATGCGCCACTACAAACGAGCAGAAACCGTAGAAGGCAAAATCGACACCAGCGCGCTGGAGCAGGTTGGGCTGACTGAAGCGCAGGCGCAGGAAATGTACCGCTATCTGGCGATTGCTAACTACGAAGACCGTTTCGTGATTCCATCAAGCCATCGTGAACTGGCGCGTGAAGCCTTCCCTGAAAGCAAAGGCTGCGGTTTCAGCTTTGGCGATGGTTGCCACGGCAGCGATACTAAATTCAACCTGTTCAACAGCAAGCGTATTGATGCCATTGATGTCAGCAGTAAAACGCGGGACATGAACAGCAAAATCATGCGGGAGACGAACCATGATTAGCCTGCGGATTATTGCCCGCCTGCTGGACTATCCCGATAGCGAGCTGTGGGAAAACAGAGCTGAGCTGATCGAAGCGGTAGAGCAGGCTGATGCTTTACCGTTGCGTGAGGGTCATCAGCTCATGCAGTTCATCAACACGCTGTGTGCGCAGGATCTGTTGGACAAACAGGCGGAGTATAGCGGCCTGTTTGACCGCGGTCGGGCGACCTCGCTGCTGTTGTTCGAACACGTTCACGGTGAGTCTCGCGATCGTGGTCAGGCGATGGTCGATCTCATGCAGCAGTATCAGGACGCTGGTCTGGCACTGGATTGCCGTGAGCTGCCGGACTACCTGCCGCTGTATCTTGAGTACCTTTCTCGTCTGGAGCCCGCGCAGAGTCGCGCGGGTTTACTCGACATCGCGCCGATTCTGGCGTTGATTGGCGCGCGTTTGCAGCAGCGTGACAGCAGCTATGCCGTGCTGTTCGATCTGTTGTTGGCGTTGTCCGGTAGTGAACTGAAAAGTGACGATGTCACACATCAGGTGGCTGACGAAGCGCGTGACGACACGCCGCAGGCGCTGGATGCCGTGTGGGAAGAGGAACAGGTTAAGTTCCTCGGCGAAGAAGGCTGCGCATCGGCCCAACAAACGCAACACCAACGCCGCTTCGCTGGCGCGGTGGTGCCGCAATATCTGAATCTTGACGCGACATCGGCGGGAGGGCAACGCTAATGAGTGCAATCACGAACTATTTTAATGTGTTCTTTTTTGATATCTATCCCTACTTGGCGATGGCGATTTTCCTGATTGGCAGTTGGTTGCGTTATGACTACGGCCAGTACAGTTGGCGCGCAGGTTCGAGCCAAATGCTGGATAAGAAAGGGATGCGTCTGGCGTCTAACCTGTTCCATCTGGGGATTCTGGGCGTATTTGCTGGGCACTTCCTCGGTATGCTGACGCCGCACTGGATGTACGAAGCCTTCCTGCCAATGGATGTAAAACAGAAAATGGCGATGTTCGGCGGTGGTGCGGCAGGTTTGCTGACGTTTGTCGGAGGCGTGCTGCTGTTAAAACGCCGTCTGACCAACCCACGCATTCGTGCCACGTCCAGCGTTGGCGACATTCTCATTCTGTCTCTGCTGGTGATTCAGGCGGGTTTGGGTCTGCTGACCATCCCGTTCTCTGCACAGCATATGGACGGCAGTGAAATGCTAAAACTGGTCGGTTGGGCGCAGAGCGTGGCGTTCTTCCAGGGTGGAGCATCTGAGCATCTGGCGGGTGTCGCGCTGATCTTCAAGCTGCACATCGTGTTGGGTCTGACGCTGTTCGTTCTGTTCCCGTTCTGCCGTCTGGTTCACATCTGGAGCGCACCGGTCGAGTACCTGACGCGTCGCTACCAGTTAGTACGTAACCGTCGCTAAGTATGATAAAAATGGCGGCGTTATCATAACGCCGCCATTTTAATGCCTTCCTTTTCATCTTTCCCCACCAACAACGATCGTCATCGGCTGCTCAGTCGATTACTTGCTTCGTACCGTCGTCCATTGCACGGCGAAGACGCTGGCTAAGACGATTGCCAAACCCAGAAACGCCGTACCGGCCATCGACTGTGAAAGTAACACCCAACCCAGCACGACGGCAGTTAACGGACTCAATAATCCCAATGAGGCAACGGCAATTGTCGGCAGACGGGTTATGCCACGAAACCACAGCCCATAAGAGATCACAGCACCAGCCAAGCAGAGATAGATATAGGCGGCGTATTGCGACAGCGTTAACGCAGGCAGAGGCGCATCGACTACCCACGCAACGGGTGCCAGCATCAATCCGCCGAGGAAGAGTTGCCAGCCGGTCAGTGGCAGCACGGGTAAATCAAGTTGCCAGCGACGTGTTAACCAGACTCCCGTCGCCATACAGACCGCGCCCAGCAGTGCGGCCGCAACGCCCACGGGCTCAAATGTCGTCTGCGGCGACAGCAGTAAAATAGCCATGCCGACCACACCGATTATCGCCGACCACAGCGTAGCCAGTCTGGGCGCGCGATGATCCACGGCCCAGACCAACACCATCACCAGCAGCGGTTGGATCGCACCAAGTACCGCCGCCAGCCCACCAGGCAAGCGATAAGCGGCGACAAACAGCAGTGCCTGAAAAACGCCGATATTCAAAGCGCCGAGCACAAGCACGCGCCACCAGTCTCGCCGGGCGGGGAAGCGGCGAGTGAATAAGAGCAGCAGTAGACCCGCAGGCAGCACGCGGATAAGCGCCGCCGTAAAGGGACGATCCGGTGGCAGAATTTCTGATGTCACAATGTAGGTAGATCCCCAAATCGCGGGAGCCAGCGCCGTGAGTATGACGTCACGCCAATAGTGTGGTGAGGATGTAGTGTTCATGACTTTACCTTCAATTCAAGATATTATGATAGTGTTGATTAATTACCTTGAAGTCAAGATAAATGAAAAATCAAACCAGCGAACGCGAATATGATGCGGTAGATGCCATCCTTGAACAGTGGCGGCGCGAACGGCCCGATCTGGATGCCAGCCCCATGGGACCGATTGGACGCCTCAGACGATGTGCCGCGTTCATCGAACTGCGACTGGAAGCCTGTTTCTCCAGATTTGAACTGAGCAGTTGGGAATTTGATATGCTGGCTACGCTGCGGCGTGCAGGTGCGCCGCATTGCCTTAGCCCGACGGAGCTGTTCTCCGCGCTGATGGTGACATCAGGCACCATGACTCATCGACTCAAACGCCTTGAAACCCGCGGCTTTATTGAACGCGTGCAGAACGAACAGGATGCGCGCAGCATGCTCGTGCAACTCACCGGCACGGGGCTTGAACTGATTAACCGCGCCGTTGAAGCACACATTGAGAATGAGCGTCAGGTGTTATCGGTGCTGCCTGCCGAGGTTCTGGCTTCTCTTGATGCTAACCTTGCTGCGCTATTGAGAGGGCTGGAGAGTCACGTTGGGCGTGCTGCGCCGAAAGAGAAGCGTTAAGTCGTCGGACAACACCTGAATTTTTCATAACGCTGAATCTGTCACAACACTTAATCTGTCACAACACTTGGAACTGGGCCATGTCTGAATACCGTGCTTCAATCTGCTGGCAACGCGATGGGCAAGATTTTATTGATAACCGCTACAGTCGACTGCATCAGTGGCAGTTTGACGGTGGGATTACGCTGCGTGCCTCGTCGTCACCTCATGTCGTTCCGCTGCCTTTTTCGCTGGAGGATGCGGTCGATCCCGAAGAAGCGCTGGTAGCCTCGCTGTCCAGCTGCCATATGCTGTGGTTTCTTTCCATTGCGGCCAAGAAACGCTTCTGCGTGGATGACTATCAGGACCACGCGGTGGGGACGATGGGGGTGAACGCGGCGGGAAAAATGGCGATGCTGGACGTTACGCTGCGTCCGCAGGTGACATTCAGCGGTGAGAAGCAGCCTACCGCCGAGCAATATGCCGAATTGCACGAACTGGCGCACGATGCCTGCTACATCGCTCACTCGGTGAATTTCCCAGTGAACTGCGAGCCGACGTTAGGCTGAGCCGAACGGGTTGTCGATGCGGAAAGATAACCGCGAGTAGTACGAAAACGACCGCCCGACGCATTCAGATCGGGCGGTATGATCGGTGATGTTCAGCAAATCATCACCAGCCAGTAATACGCTGCCAGGTTCCTTGCTCATGCGTGTGTGATTTCAGTACCTGATAGTGCTGATGCATTGCAGCCGTCGCACAGGCGTGGTTAGGCAATATCCGCAGTCGGGTGCCGACGGGGAAATTATCCACAGAAAGACCGCTGTCGGCGGGTAGTGCGATAATGCCGTGTTCCTGATTGGTGATTGTTACGCAGAGATCGTCGTAAGGGCGGCCGTTCAGGTCGCAAACCAGCCCGTAACCGTAATCTTTTGCCTGAGATGCCGTGCCGCGATCGCGGGAGAGCGCCATCCAGCCAGCATCAATGAACACCCAGCCTTTTTCGCGGTTATGCCCAATCACGGTGCTAACGACCGACAGCGCGATATCATCCAGCGAACAAACCCCAACATTTTTCATCACCAGATCGAACGTGGTGAACACGCCCGCTCTGACTTCGGTAACACCCGTTAAATCCTCGGCAAAGTGCGCTGTCGGCGTAGCACCGACGCTGAGCACGGGGCAGGCAATTCCCAGCGCTCGTACACGCTGTCCGGCAGTATTGATGGCTTTGCACTCGGCACGTGCGGCGGCTCTGATCGCCTCGTCCGTGCGGCAGGCGTAGGATTCTCCCGCGTGTGCCAGCAGGCCGGTAAGCGTCGCGCCGTTGCCGTCGATCTGCTTTGCCAAGTCAAGCAACGCGTCACTTTCCGGCGGGATGCCGCCGCGATGCCCGTCACAGTCGATCTCAATAAACACCGAAAACGCCACGCTATTGGTGAGTGCGAAATCGGTCACTGCGTGCGCCTGTTCTGCGCTATCCAGCAGAATATGAACATTCACGCCTTTACGGATTAAGTTGGCGATGCGCGGCAACTTGTGCGGGGCGATCCCCACGGCGTAGAGCAGGTTGGTGTAACCCGCGTTGGCAAAGGCCTCTGCTTCTGCCAGCGTCGAAACTGTCGCGGGTGATGCAGCGTCTTTAAGTAGATAGCGACCGGCTTCAATCGAGCGTAGCGTTTTGAGGTGCGGTCGAATCTGGCTGCCTAATTTTTCTGTACGCTGATAAAGCCTGTCGATATTGCGTTGAAAGCGGAACTCATCAATTAGCAAAAAGGGCGTTTCCAGCGCGTTAAACCATTCACTCTTGTTCATTGTGCACCTTCATTTCGTTTAGCCTGTTGCCAGGCGGCAAGAATACGCTGGCCAATATATAAGTCCTGAATGGACAAGCCGGAGCTGTCAAAAATGGTGATGTCGTTCGGTGTTTGTCGTCCTGCGGCGCTTGCGCTAATCACATCGCCAATGGCGGTCAGCGTCACATGGGATGGCGCGTGCTGGAAGTCACCAATCATTCGGGACTGGGAAGGCAGATCGCAAAACAGGCGGCCTGCGGTAAACAGCTCGGGCGGCAATTCCTGCTTGCCGACGGCATCCGATCCCATGCTGACAACGTGCGTTCCGGCGTTAACCCATTCGGCGTTAAACAGCGGCGCGCGTGAGGGCGTTGCGGTCACGATGATATCCGCTGCGCGGCACGCGCTTTCTGCATCGCTGATTTGCGCATTCAACCCGGCAGCCTGGAGATCTCGCGCCATGTCTGCGGATTTGCTGCTATCGCGCCCGACAATCAGCACGGTACGAATTGGCCGTATTCTTGCTAGCGCGGCGCACTCATAGCGGGCCTGATGGCCGGTCCCGAATACGGTCAGCACCGAGGCATCGGGTCTTGCCAGTAAATCGGCTGCAACGGCGTTGGCGGCGGCGGTACGAAAAGCATTCACCTTTCCGGCCTCAATCGCAACGGCGATTTTGCCGATTTGCTGATCGAACAGCAGAATGAGGGAATTATGGCGAGGCAGCCCATTAGCGGGGTTTCCCGGCCAGAACGAACCGACTTTTAGCCCCGCGAGTTCACCGGTTGCTGAGGCCTTGATACTGAAGGTATTGACCGGATCGGAGCCTTGCCCGTGTACCACCGGAAAACTGCGTGCTTCCGGTTCGCTGGCGGCGAGCAGGGCTTCACGCACAGCGTCATAAGCCAGCTCATGGTTGATGAGTTCCGCTGATTCCGCTTCAGAAATAAAGATCATCGTTTTTTCCTTAGGCATTGCCAGTCAGAAATGCGCCGTAGCGGGTGATATCGACGTTCCCGCCGCTGATAATAATGCCGATGCGTTTACCGCGTAGCGATTCCCTGAGATTGCGTGCCGCCGCAAAGCTGAGGCATCCCGTCGGCTCCACGACGATCTTCATGCGTTCGGCGTAAAACCGCATCGTGTCAATCAGGTCGTCATCCGTCACGGTCAGGATATCGTCGACATTCTGACGAATCAGAGGGAAGGTATAGTTACCTAAATGCTGAGTTTGTGCGCCATCGGCGATGGTTTTGGGTGTATCGATATGCACAATGTTGCCGCTGCGGAAAGATTGTTGTCCGTCGTTGCCTGCGAGGGGTTCGACGCCATAAATTTTGCACTGTGGGGATAGCTGACGGGTGGCAAGCGCACAGCCTGACAGCAATCCGCCGCCGCCCAGACAGACGAATAGGGCGTCCAGTTCACCGGTTTCTTCCTGCAACTCTTTCGCGGCGGTGCCTTGCCCAGCAATAACGTGCGGGTGGTCGTAAGGGGGAATGAGCGTCAGGCCATACTTTTTCGCCAGATCGTTGCCGATCTGCTCACGATCTTCGGTATATCGGTTGTATTCCACCACGTTCCCGCCGTAACCGCGCGTGGCTGCGACCTTTGCCGCCGGGGCATCGTGTGGCATGACAATCGTTGCGGGAATGCCGAGTAATTTGGCGGCCAGCGCAATCGCCTGCGCATGGTTGCCGGAAGAAAAGGTGACCACGCCAGCGGCTTTCTGCTCGTCCGAGAACTGTAACAGTGCGTTCATCGCACCGCGAAACTTGAATGCGCCCATGCGTTGCAAGTTTTCACACTTAAAGAAAAACTCTGCACCGAATGCGTCATTGACCGTGCGCGATGTCATCACGGGCGTTTTATTGGCATAGCCATCAATACGTTCCGCTGCGGCTACCACATCGTCGTAGGTTGGGAGGCGTAAGTCGCTCATATCTGGATAATCCGATGTTAGTGATTATGAATATCGTGGCCATTGGCCCGATGCTGTCGAATGCCTAATAAACAAAATATATAAAATTAGATAAATTGTCTAATTTGATTTATCTTTAGCTTCTCGGTCGACGTGAGGTGCGTCGTATGCTGCTGAAAAAAGGCGGAACGAGTACGTGTCACGGAGCAAGGCGAGACCACTGACGGCACCGCGTATGTACTAAATCAGGTGTATTTACAGTACACTCAGCGCCAGAAAACGCGCTTGCGCGAGCATGGGTAGAGGAATGGAGAGGAATATGTCTGCATCTGGAGAAGGTCTACTGCTGACGCAGTTAGATGCGATAGCCAAAGGGTTAAGCGAAACGTTCGCGCCATTCTGTGAAGTGGTCGTGCACGATCTGAAAAACCCGGAACACGCGATACTTTCGATTCACAATAACCTCTCCGGCAGGGAGATTGGCGCGCCTGCGACAGAACTGGGCCTTGCCCGAATCGCTTCGCCCGAATTTCCCAATATTTTAGCGAACTACGCCAACCAGTTTGCTGATGGGCGTCCGGTAAAAAGCACCTCGGTCGGCATCAAAAATGCGGAAGGTGAATACGTCGCCGCGCTGTGCCTGAACGTCGACATGACGCTCTTTCGAGGCATGCAAAATGCGCTGGCGCAGTTCACCCAGCTCGCGTCGGACTCCGTAACGGAGCATCTAGAACCAAACGGCGCAGCAGCCATCAGACAGCACATCGATCACTTCGCCGCCCGGCTTGCTACCACGCCACGAGCGCTAAAAGCGCAGGACAGAAAAATCCTGCTTCAGGAACTGAAAGACAACGGCCTGCTGGAAGTCAAAAAATCGATGGAAACCATTGCGCAGCACCTCGGCGTATCGCGGGCGTCGGTGTATTTGTATGCGAAGGAGTAAGTAAAGGGCAGCGTTTAATGCCAGATTGTTTTGAGACGCCAAGTTACTGATGTGATGGTGGCTGAATTTTTTAAGTAAAATGGTCGTAAATCAAGAAATGTATACGACCATTAGAAGTTATTTAGCGGGTTTATAAACTGACCCAATTGCCTCAATTATAGGATCTTTCTGGCGCTTAGTTCTTTTAGCGGAGGCTAAGACGATAGAAAAAACCTCTTCTTTAGTAGCAGTAATGCATTTCCCGTGTGGTGTTATGCGAGCAAGTTCTTCCTGTGTATATTTTATACTTCCCATATGCATTGATCCAATTTTATCTTCATTAAAATCAATATCATGACTATTTGCGATTAGAGACGGAGCATAGGTTTTTTTTCTGTTAGTTGCCATTTTCACCTCCATTAGATTCGTTCTCATTGAGCTCATTATCGCCTAAAAAATACTCACCTTCAACGCCGTCGTTTACTACCTGAATGTCTTCACGAAGCCATTGAAGAAGATTTTCTGAAGAGCGCCACAGTATCGTTTTGCTACCTCCCGTTATATCCTCAAAACCTTGTGTAATATAATAGTTAGCAACACTATCATTAATCGGTTCGATTAAGCGGACTCCGGTGCACTGTGTCTCTATTATGAAAAATAGTATGGCGTAGAGTGCATACTTTAGGGTATTCCCATCCAGTTCTGAATCACGCAGATGGAAATTTTGTAACATTTCAACATTTAGCGTTGGACCTTCCTCAAAGTGCTCTCCATCTTCTTCCCATTCAGTTCGCGGACAAAAGCTGCACATGCAAGCGGCTGCTGGCCTGTCTTCTGTAACCAGAAGTTTAAAACTGAAGTTAAAAGCATTCGGGCTTTCTAATATTCCACCGTTTTGATCCCAAGGGAGCTGATGGATATTAATAGTATTTCGTGTATGGGCAATACACCACTCCAAATCTATAGCAGTCAATTGTGCAACACGAAAATCCTTGTCTGCAAGGCCCAATATCTCATTTGTAGATGCTAGTGCTCTTACGCCAGCATCTAAAATATATAGTGCATCCGGCATTTCCCTCTCCGATGTTGAGATCGATTCAATAATTTATCCTAATCGGATGAATCCATTTAATATATTGAAAATAAGATATTTTATGGTTAATTGGTTTTTTATTAATGAAGTTGAGATCGCTATCGAAGTTATTTTCCCCTAAACACTGTGACCTTGAGTATCGACGAGCGAATTTTTGTATTCTTCAGTGAGTGATGCGCAGTGTTACATCATGAAGCGCCCACCCACCATTTCCCCAATCCTAACCTATACTTGCTTAACGGCCCGCTTTGCCGATGAGTGGCGAGAGAGCGGGTGTGGTGAAACGAAAACGCGAGGAGTAGGTATGGGTATTCTGTCCTGGATTATTTTTGGCTTAATTGCGGGGATTTTGGCTAAGTGGATTATGCCCGGTAAAGACGGCGGTGGCTTTATCCTGACGGTGTTGCTCGGGATTGTCGGTGCGGTTGTGGGCGGCTATATCAGCGTTTTCTTTGGGTTCGGCCGGGTCGATGGCTTTAATTTCGGCAGTTTTGTAGTGGCGGTTGTCGGCGCGATTGTCGTGCTGTGGGTATACCGCAAGATTCGGGATTAATTTTGTATCCGTTGCCCCTGTTCAGGGGCAACGGACCTTCTGTTGCGTCAATATGAAGATGAATAAAACCAGTCGAGTAACTGTTCTGCGGCTTCGTGAGGCGCCAGCGCAGAGGTGTGCAGTGAACGATGATGGGTTGCATCGATCGTGTCGGCGTAGTCGTAATTCCTCAGAATTTCTTTGAGTTTCTCCTGCGTATTCACCTTACCGAACTGATGTCGGTCAGCGTTTTCTACGCGATTTAAGAGGTGCGCTTCGTCGCTACAGAGTTGAACGAAAAATGGCGTCACGCCATGTTCCGCGCACAGTGTCTTTATCGCCTCAATGTACCCGTCGTCTTTGCTTCCCTCATAGCAGAAAGTCGTGATCAAATCGCGCTCATCCTCTGCAAAAAGCAGCGTGATGGCATAGAGCCTTAGCTGACAGGCGAAGCGCCGGAGCGTGCTAAATGCACTATCCGGCGGGAGCACCGCCATCGCTAAATCATACGTCAGATGATTATGAAATAGCGTTGCCCCCATTTTCTCTGCCAGCAGGCGACTGATAGTGAGTTTCCCCACCGCAGGCGGCCCGTAGAGAAAAATAAGCTTCTTCACTGCGCCGTACTCGTCGTGCCGGGTTCGTAATACGTGATGTTCAGCGCATTACGTGTTTTGACGGAAACGCCGGTTAGCGGCATGACTGCATGCCAGGTTTCATAAAACCCGTTGCGGATGATGACGCTGGCGTTGCCCATAATCGGAAGAACGGAATGGCAGACGTCAGCATGATTCTCTGGATTGAGGATCTGAAAGGCACCACCCCAACTTTCTTCCCATTCGGCGTTAAAATAGATAATCAGGCGGAATCCGCGTTTCAGGGATGCGTCGACATGGGGAAGGTAGTGCGTGTCCCGGCCGCCGCGAAAGGCCACCGCTTCCATTTTGAATTCGGAAAGGTCGGCACCGCAGAAGGCGGACAGGGCAGCAGTAAAGTCGTCAGAAACCAAGTCGTTGCACATTCCCTGCCAGGCGTCGGACAGCGTCGTGGTGTCGCTCACCTTGCCGGAGGCTAAAGGAATAAGGGTACGACGATAAAAGTAGCCGCCGTTACGTTCACGATAGTTAAACCCGTCGGTCGGGAACTCGTGAGCAAGCGTTGAGGCGACGGTACTGTTGCGCCATATCTGGGTTAGTTCTCCCCACTGGAAAGGGGTTTCATGCCGTTTGCCGTGGATGATGCGTTCAAGATCAAAATAGTCGGACATCTTTTCACTCCCTGTTATTAATCACACCTGACGGATAGTGGCGGTTAACGCCTATCAGAGGCTTCCCAGTGCGGTAGTCATACGTTGAATCAGTTCCTCTGTTTCGTTGGCTGAAATCGTGAAAGCGGGTGCCAGTTTTAAGTACGGGCCCGCTGCGCCAACGATGACGCCATGTTGGCGTATCGCCGCCTGCGCACGGCCACACTGTTCGAGGGACTCAAACGTCATCGATAGCATCAGTCCTTTACCTTGCAGGCTGATCAGCCCCTCGGTTTGAGGGAAATGCTGTTTGGCAAGCTGGAGGATCGTCCTTCCTTTTGCCGTGACCTCATCGTAGAGGTGATGCGCATCCAGATAATCCATGACAAACAGCGCCGCGCGGCAGCCCAGCAGGTTGCCGGATTGCGTGTGGCCGTGGCGGAAAAACGGCGGCATTTGCCTTTTGAAGCTGTCGGTAATTGCCTCCGTGGCAACCACGGCGGTAATGGGAACGCCACCGCCCAGACACTTGCTGAAAATGACAATGTCAGGCTGTGCACCTTGTGATACCGATTTACAGAACGTCCCCGCACGGCCAACGCCGCAGTAAACCTCGTCACAGATCAGCGGAATGTCGTGTTTTTTTGTTAACTGCGAAAGCTGTTGCAGGAAGCCTTCAGGCAGCAATCGGGTGCCTTCCATTGCCATGATCGGTTCAATAATGACGGCGGCGATGGTCGCTTCCTGCTCCTCCAGCAGCGTTTCCCAGCTGCGAATATCGCTGAGGTGTTCAGGTGGGGGCATCGTGATCGTATTGCTGTCGAGCAGAGACGGTAAAATACCCTCGTTGATAAAAGGGCGTCTTGTCGCCATCATCGCGCCGAGCGTACAGCCGTGGTACGCGCCGTTAATCGCCACGATTTTCGTTCGTGCTGGACGGGAACGGTTGACCTGATATTGCCAGGCCATTTTGAGTGCGCTTTCAACACCTTCGCTGCCGCTCCCGACGATGAACGTTTTGCGAAGGCCTGTACCGAGTAGCTTAGCGGCGAGTTTTTCGGCCAGTTCGCCGGGGAGTTGGGTGTTTGAATAGATATTGCAGGCATGAATCAGCGTGGATAATTGCTGTTGCAGAGCGGCAATGAATTCAGGGTGAGAATGCCCCAGGCAATGGTTATAACAGCCCGACATCCCGTCAAAGTAGCGCTGCCCGCGTTCATCATAAAGATAAACACCTTCGCCACGGTGAATAATCGGGCGTTCGTCTTTTTCAGCAAGAGCCGTATAAGGTGGCCAGTATGGGTTAGAGGTAGGATTCATATTGTGTCCCTGTCAGCGCGGTTCTGATGTCGTCAACGTTACTCACGATCGAATCAAGCGTTCGGGTCTCTTTTTTTCCTGTACCGGCACAGAGCCTGGAATCGGAAATCCCCAGGAAAGACAGCACCGTGCTGGAAGCCATATCGGGTGCTGACATCACTTCTTCGTAGTCAAGGGTGAGGGTGTCATGGTGCTGAAAAGCCTGATAAAACGCGGCCTGATTTTCCAGATTGCTATCGATGAACGCCGTTAGCTCATCGATCGACACGGCCATTTTTTCGTGAGAAATCGGGCGACTATCATGCTGGCCGACGTACCAGATGCGGTCGCGCAGGCTTTTCTTCAACGACACGAATTGCTGTAGCCGGCTTCTTCTTTCCAGCAGGATCAGTTTCAGGTCGGGAATTGCCAGCAAGGCAGGCCAGATCGGCGCATCGCCCCAGTTAGTATCAAGATCCCGAAACAGCACGAAACCGACCGCTTCGACATATTCAAAATAGGGTCTGAACAGGTGGCGATGCAGGATCGTTTCGATAGCGGTGTCTTTAACGGAATAGGGCAGTAAATGTTGGCCAAACCGGTTGAAGGCTTCACCGTGCATTTCAATATTCGGATGGGAACCTAACAGCGTGCGGAGCAGGTGGGTACCCGCTCTGGGCGTAGAGATGATGGCAAATTTCTGATAGCGGGTTTGTGCCGCCAGCACGTCCGCATCCACGCTGCCGCCTACCCATTTGTATTTTTCAGCAAGGGCAATTTTTTCGCAGAACCACGCAAAATAAGGCGGCGCGTCATGTTGAAGATCCTGTAGCTGCGCCTGAACTTCGTCTCCGCGTATTCCCTGAACGCTCCAGTTGACGCCGTTGAGACGGTATTCATGAACGAAGGTCAGCATTGCTGCCCGCGTTTTCTCGCTTATCGGTAGCTCGGCTAACTCATCCCGCATCCGGGCTTGAAGATGCTCTTGCGGGCACGTCAGCCAGCCATCCCAACGCGCCGCTAACGCAGATTCCGTCATTGAACGATCGGTCATGATCTCTCCTTGATTATGCGATCAGGGTAGGTGCGCGGGTGAACATGCCTCGCAGCAGGGTTCTTGGGGAGGCGGGATCGTCCGTATAGGAGTGGCGTCCGTGGGAGATTTTATCGTTACGCATGATCAAGGCCTGTCCGCGATAGAGAGGGAATGTCAGGTGATAGCGGCTACCTTCAGCGGCCAACTGCGACATGTACTCGACAGCCTCGACAACGCGCGGATTGATATTGCGTGAATAGTCCCAGTCGGCGGTCACATCCAGCGTAAACCCGCCAATATATCCGCCGTCCCGATCGGGACGAAAAACTGGACCGATATGGGCGTACTGTGTCCCGGATTGTGTCCCAGTTGAACGGCGTCTGAAAATCTGTTCTTCAAGCAGAATATTCGCTAAGTCAGGGTGCTCAGCCCGGAGTTTCTGAAACGCGGATACGCTATCAAACAGTACGGTTCCACCCCCTTGGCTTGCATGTTGTTTACAAAGGAGGATCGATGTTTTTATGCTTCCAATCGGGATATAAGAGCCATCGGTATGAAGAGAAAGGTGTGAGGTACTGTTGAAAACCATATGCGTGCCGTGTGAGAGCCCGCCAATCTGATTCACCCCGGATGTGGATACGCCCTCTTTGTGTTCCTGACGGTTAAAGGCTGACTGATAAATATCACCCAATGAATAAAGCGCTGACATTTTTTGGAAATCGGAATCATCGTATTTCCATTCGCGGGTAACGACGGCAAAGCGATATTTTTCGATATGCGCAATGACTGCCTTCTTATCTTCACTATCAATGACTTGTGGTGACCATCCATCAAAGCAACTTTTCATCGCTATTACTCCTGTAATTAGCTCGACTGAAAACGCACATGAATTTATATCCGTCATACTTCAAGTTGCATGCCTATTGGCTGTATTACGCGCCTCCTCCATGAGCCTCGTTAATTTGGAATGATTAAATAGCTAATAATGATGTGAGAGGTATTATATGGCGCTCATGCCTCCGTCAATGGAGAGTATTTGACCCGTAATATATTTACTGGCATCAGAAGCAAATAGGATCGCCGCACCTTTTAAGTCTTGATCATCCCCAATACGCCGCAGCGGGGATTTTTGCGCCAGTGCATCAACACCAAGGCGATTTAGCAAATTCTGTGTCATGGCGGAAGGGAAGAAACCGGGGGCGAGCGCATTGACGGTGATATTAAATTCACCCCATTCACCCGCCAATGCACGGGTAAAGTTCACCACGGCACCTTTGCTGGTGCTGTACGCGATGCCTTCCAGCCAGCCGGGCAGATTGCCCTGTAAGCCAGCAAGCGACGCCACGTTGATAACTTTCCCATAGCGGCGGGGGATCATGCTGCCTTTGCCGATTTTCTGCGTTAATAAAAACAGGCTGCGGATGTTCAGGTTCATGACGCGATCCCAGTCAGCAATCGCATGGTCTTCCGCTGGGGAACCGAATGCTGTACCGGCATTATTGACGAGAATATCTATCTGGCCCGTCTTGGCGATGGCTTCCTCTGCGAGGTGCTCAATATCGCGATCCTGCGCATTGTCGGCGGCAATCCATTCGGCACGAATACCCAATGAGGAGAGGTGTGACTGTGCTGTCTGCAATTCATCGGCGTGGCGCGCTGAGAGGATTATGTGAGCCCCTTGTGCGCCGAGTGCTTCAGCAATTTGTAGCCCTAATCCACGCGATCCTCCGGTGATGAGGGCCGTTTTTCCAGACAGATCAAAGAAGTGCGGCGTATCCATACGTATTCCCTTATATGAGATCTCTGTCCATTAGAATGTGCCCTTATTAATTCAAGTTACAGAATAAATCGTTATTATTGAATAACGTGGCTGAAACTTAAAATAGGAAGGGTTAGCACGAGCAACTGCATTGAGTGTAAATAGATATCAGGAAAAAATTCCAGCGATATTCTGTCATTAATAAACAGGATGTTTTTGAGTTGTGAGTGGTCACGCATTAATTACCTAAATAAAAATTATACCCTATGGCGCTAATTATTTTCTCTGTTCCCACTATATTAATTCAGTATCTGTTGCCCTTATTCAGGGCAACGTATTTATTTTTTCTGTTCGGCTTTTCACATCTCTTGATGCTGCCAGAGCACTATTAATGCGTAATGATGCTATCCAGTGCGCGCAGGTGCTCCGGTTGCCATGACAGATTGACTTCGGTACCCGCTTTCCAGTGCGGCTGAATCTCGCTGGCGGGGAGTTTCACCATAAACTGCGGCTGACCTGCCACTTCCGTCATCATCCTGACGTGATCGCCCAGATAGATGAACTGTTGAATGCGGGCTTTGACGTGCTGCATGCCGTCATCGATGTGAGCCGCGTTGACGTGAATGCGTTCGGGGCGGATGCAGAGCGTGATTTTTCGACCCGGTGAGCTTGGGCGGACTTTCAGCGCGCGCAGCGAGGTGCCATCGTCCAGTGTTGCCCGATAGAATGCGCCTTCGGCCTCGGTGCGTGTGGCGAGTAACGTATTGTTTTCGCCGATAAACTGCGCCACAAACGCATTCTCCGGTTTTTCGTAGATATCGCTGGGGCTGTCCATCTGCTGAATCACGCCATCGTTAAACACCGCGACACGGTTGGACATGGTCATCGCTTCGCTCTGGTCATGGGTGACGTACACCACGGTTAGTTCCAGCGACTGATGCAGCTCTTTGATTTCCAACTGCATATGCTCGCGTAGTTGCTTATCCAACGCGCCCAAAGGTTCATCCATCAGCACCAGCTTTGGCTCGAAAACCAGTGCGCGAGCCAGCGCTACACGCTGCTGCTGGCCGCCGGACATCTGGGCAGGGTAGCGATCGGCCAGGCTGGTGAGCTTCACGCGATCCAGTACCCGATCCACTTTCTCTTTGATATCGGCACGGTTCAGGCGACGGATGGAGAGTGGAAACGCCAGATTCTCCGCCACGGTCATGTGTGGAAACAGGGCGTAGTTCTGAAACACCATACCGATGTCGCGCTGGTGCGGTGGGAGATGGTGCAGCGGGGCGTCGCGCAGCATAATTTCCCCCTGCGTCGGGGTTTCAAACCCGGCGAGCATCATCAAACTGGTAGTTTTTCCCGAGCCGGATGGCCCAAGCAGGGTCAGAAATTCACCTTCACGGATATCCAGATTGAGGTTTTTAACGATCAGGCGGTCGCCATCATAGGTCTTCTGAACATTCCTGAAGCTGACATAATTTCTCATTTTTCACTCTCCGGCAGTCACTGTTATTCATAAGAATGCATAAACCATGCCGGATGCTTAGCGAGCAGAAAATACCGCGCTGCAATGCGCCATCACGCCATTGTTTACCACAACGGGTGCGCCGTAATGGGGCGTATTGATGGAAGATGGCACCGTAACGGTGCGAATGGGCGCGTATAAAAACGGGGGGCTGTCAGGCACCGGAATGACGTGTATGTAGCGCCTGAATACAGGCCACAATCACGGAAAAAGCCTGCGTCATTTGGCTCTCTTCCACGCTGGCGTAGCCCAGTAATAAACCGCGCTGCTGTGTCGGTTGCAGGTAGTAACTGGAAAGCGGTTTGACCATCACGCCACGGCGCAAAATCGCGGCGCTCAGCACGACATCATCGATGTGGGAAGGCAGGCTGAGCAGCATATGCAGCCCGGCGTTGCTGTTGTCCCCGACGTAATCTGCGCCCAGATGTTGTTCGATCAGGGACGTCAATAGCGCGCGACGCTTGGCATATAGCAGGCGCATGCGGCGGATATGCGCGGCGTAGTGGCCTTCGCGGATAAACTGCGCGAGCGTCGCCTGCGTGAGCCAGTGTCCGCCGCGATAGAGTTCGGAATGTGCCGTCTTCAGCGACTGCGCCAGCAGCGGCGGTAGCACCATGTAACTCACGCGCAGGCCAGGGTAGAGCGTTTTGCTGAATGTACCGATGTAGATCACCGGTGATTGCGTCTGTAGCCCTTGCAGCGCGGGGATCGGGCTGCCGGAAAAGCGAAATTCACTGTCGTAGTCATCCTCCACCACCCAGCAGCCGTGCTCCTGCGCCAGTGCCAGCAACCGTTGACGGCGTGCCAGGCTCATCACCGCACCCAGCGGATATTGATGTGACGGTGTCACGCAAATCAAGCGCGGGGCGACGTCAGGTGAGAGCGTTTCTGGCGGTGCCAGCCCTTGCTCATCGACATCGACGGGAGCAATGCGCAGGCCGTTAATCGTCAAAACATTACGAATGCCCCAATAGCAGGGATCTTCAATCCACGCCAAATCGCCAGGGTTACACAGCATTTTAGCTAGCAAATCCATCGCCTGATGGGTGCCTTCGGTAATCAGAATCTGCTCCGGCGTACACTCCACAGAACGGGCGACGCGCAGGTAATCTACCAGTGCCAACTGGAGTTCGGGGCAACCGCCAATCGGCGAATAGGAGAGCTGTTCGGGGCGAACACGCTTTGTCAGGCGCGTTTGAATACGCCGCCATAAATCATGAGGGAAGCTGGCGATATCGGGAATGCCGGGCATAAACGCTCCCCATTGCCGGACGGAAGCACCGGCATAACCCAGCAGATGCATACCGCGACGCGAAAGCTCATGCTTAGGCTCACGTATCTCCCCGGCGTTGTCGCTGTTCACCGGCTGCATATTGCCATCGGGTAACTGTTCCGTGACGAAAGTCCCGCTTCCTTTGCGTGCTTCAATATAGCCTTCTGCCAGTAGCTGTTCGTAAGCCGTCAGCACGGTATTGCGCGACAGCGACAGCTGCTGCGCCAGATCGCGCGACGACGGCAGGCGCTCGCCAGCGGCAATCGCGCCATCAAGAATCGCTAGCCGAATGCAGTCGTACAAACGCTTGTTCAGCGCGCCGTCTTGCTGGTTCGCTAAACGCTGAAGCAATAAGTCGGTCAGAAGTGAGCGCAAAAGTGGATCCTTCAAATATTCAAAACTGGCACTGGATTATAGAACCATCTCGCGTCTAAATGACATCATCATCTTTCGACAACCTGTCATCGTTCAACGAAAGCATCGTTCAACTAGATCATTGTTCAACTAGATCATTATTCAACTACAGCATCGCTTAACGACTAGCAGATGTGTTTGGGATACCGGAGCAGACCATGAAGAATAGCGAACTGAATCAACGCCGTCTGGCCGCCACACCGCGTGGTGTGGGTGTCATGTGTGATTTCTATGCCGAGCGTGCGGAAAACAGCACCCTGTGGGATGTTGAAGGACGGGAATTTATCGATTTTGCAGCCGGGATTGCGGTACTGAACACCGGCCACCGCCACCCGAAGATTGTCGCGGCGGTGCGCGAGCAGTTAGATCGCTTTACCCACACGGCTTACCAGATTGTGCCTTACGGCAGTTATGTCACGTTGGCAGAGCGCATCAATGCGCTGGCACCCATTGACGGTGCGGCAAAGACCACGTTCTTTACCACCGGTGCTGAAGCGGTAGAAAACGCGGTGAAAATCGCTCGTGCATACACCAAACGCCCCGGCGTGATCGCCTTCAACGCGGCGTTTCACGGCCGCACGTTGCTGACTATGACGCTGACGGGCAAAGTGGCACCGTATTCCACAGGGTTCGGCCCGTTCCCCGGCTCTATTTTTCATGCGCTTTATCCGAATGAGAAGCAAGGCATCACCGTTGAACAGGCGTTGGAAAGCGTTGAACGTCTGATGCATACCGATATCGCCGCCGATCAGGTTGCCGCCATTCTGCTGGAGCCGGTACAGGGCGAAGGCGGTTTCCACGTCGCGCCGCCGGCCTTTATCAGCGGGCTGCGTAAACTGTGTGACGAGCATGGCATCCTGCTGATTGCTGACGAAGTGCAGACCGGCTTTGCCCGTACCGGCAAGCTGTTTGCGATGGAATATTACGCGGAAAAAGCGGATCTGATCACCATGGCGAAAAGCCTAGGCGGCGGCTTCCCGATCTCCGGTGTCGTTGGTCGCGCTGACGTCATGGACGCTCCCTCGCCGGGCGGATTGGGCGGCACCTATGCAGGTAACCCATTGTCGGTTGCTTCGGCGCTGGCGGTATTGGACGTAATTGAAGAGGAAAAATTGTGCCAACGAGCACAGCGTCTGGGGGCTGCACTGGTGGAAACGCTGGAGAAAATCAAAGCGCAGTGTCCGGCACTGGTGGCGATTCGTGCACAGGGGTCGATGGTGGCGGCAGAATTTAACGATCCGAATACGGGTAAACCGTCAGCAGAAATTACCCGTCAATTTCAGAAAAGCGCGTTGGAAGCCGGTCTGCTGCTGCTGACCTGTGGCGTACATGGCAACGTGATCCGTTTCCTGTACCCGTTAACGGTGCCTGACGATCAGTTCAGCAAGGCCATGAGCATCCTGACGCGCGTATTAACACGATAGAAGAGAAGCTATGCAACTGAAATCATCCATTTCATTGAAACAACAAACCTTATTCCGTCAACACTGCCTGATTGACGGCGAGTGGCAAGACAGCCAAAACGGTGAACGTCTGGATGTCACCAATCCGGCGACGGGCGAGGTGCTGGGGTCGGTGCCACTGGTGACGGTGTCACAAACTGAGCAGGCGATTGTCGCCGCAGAGTTGGCGTTAGTTGAATGGCGTAAGAAGACGGGAAAAGAACGTGCCGCGCTATTGCAGGCGTGGGCGCGCCTGATTATGGAGAATCAGGAAGATCTGGCTGCGCTGCTGACGGCGGAGCAGGGAAAACCGCTTGCGGAAGCACGGGGTGAAATCGCCTACGCGACCAGCTTTATCGACTGGTTTGCGGAAGAAGCTAAGCGCATTGAAGGCAGCGTGCTGCAATCCCCGCAGGGGCAGCAGCGTCTGCTGGTTATTAAGCAGCCCATTGGCGTATGTGCCGCGATTACGCCGTGGAATTTCCCGGCGGCGATGATTACACGTAAGGTCGGGCCCGCGCTGGCGGCAGGCTGCACGATGATCGTTAAACCCGCCGAGCAAACGCCGTTTACCGCGCTGGCGCTGGCGGAACTGGCGCAGCAGGCTGGTATTCCGCGCGGCGTATTGCAGGTCATCGTCGGTGATGCGCAGTCGGTCGGTAAAGTGCTGTGTGATAGCCCGGTGGTGCGTAAGCTGAGTTTTACCGGCTCGACGGAAGTGGGCCGCATCCTGATGGCGCAGAGTGCGCCAACGGTGAAAAAGCTGTCGCTGGAGTTGGGCGGCAACGCGCCGTTTATCGTGTTCGATGATGCCGATGTGGATCAGGCGGTGAAAGGCATTCTGGCCTCCAAGTTCCGCAACAGCGGGCAGACCTGCGTTTGTGCCAACCGGATCTACGTGCAGAACGGTATTTACCCAACGCTGGTCGAACGGCTGGTTGAGGAAGTGCGCAAGTTGAACGTCGGCGACGGTACGCAGCCGGGCGTGACGCAGGGGCCGCTGATTGATGCCGATGCGGTGAAAAAGGTTGAGCAGCACATTGCTGATGCGTTATCGCACGGCGCAACGCTGCTGCTGGGCGGTAAACGCCACGAACTGGGCGGCACGTTCTTCACGCCAACCATCGTCGGCGGGGTGACGCGCGAAATGCGTTTCGCCCGCGAAGAGACGTTCGGACCTGTGGCACCGCTGTTCCGCTTTAGTGATGAGGCCGAGGCGATAGCGATGGCGAACGATACCGAATTTGGGCTGGCGGCCTATGTCTACACGCGTGATGCCGTGCGTCAGTGGACGGTGCCGGAAGCGCTGGACTACGGCATGGTCGGCATTAATACCGGGTTGATCTCGAATGAAGTCGCGCCGTTTGGCGGGGTGAAGCAGTCTGGGCTGGGGCGTGAAGGGTCACGTTTCGGTATTGAAGACTATCTGGAAATGAAATATCTCTGCGTCGATCTTTCACGATAGATCGTCGGTAAGAAACGCGTGTCGATAGCCCCTATCTGCACGCGCACACCAGACGCGCAATGTGTCTTGGTGGTGCAAGGCAATGCTGGCTTGCACCACAACATGGCAAAAATGGTGAAATGGCATCAGGTGGAGAGTGAGGTCGTGTATCCCTGATGCTTCTTATCACCGTTCCCGCCGCCGCGGCAGTAAAACATCAATAAAATTTTTGAATTGGCACAATTTATGCTCATATTTTTTTGCATGATTATCATGATACATGATGCATCAAAATGGCAGTCTGCAAAATTGTGGTTCGTATTTGACCTTATACGTTGGCTAACACTCCAGGAGCAAAACTATGACCCTATTCAACGCCATGTCCAAACTTACCAACACATCCAAAGCGAAAGGCCTCTGCAACCGTCCGGTACTGAAGAAAATAGCGGCGACGGCTTTTCTGGTGACGATGGCCTGTCAGGCGCAGGCGGAATCCGTCACGGTGATTTCATTCGGCGGGTTGAACAAAGATGCGCAGGATAAGGCATTTTACAAACCGTTCGCCGCGGCGGGAAAAGGCACGGTGGAAGCCGGTGAGTATAACGGTGAAATGGCGCGTATCCGGGCGATGGTGGAAACCGGACAGGTAGGTTGGGACGTCGTGGAAGTCGAAGGCCCTGAACTGATGCGCGGCTGTAGTGAAGGACTGTTTGAACCGCTGGACTGGTCAAAACTGGGCGATCAATCTCAGTTTGTTAAAGGCGCGGTGACCGAGTGCGGTGCGGGGATCTTCCTGTGGTCTACCGTGCTGACCTATAACGCACAGAAGCTGAAACAGGCACCGAAAAGCTGGGCAGACTTCTGGAATGTGAAAGATTACCCCGGCAAACGTGCGCTGCGTAAAAGTGCCAAATTTACGTTGGAAATCGCGCTGCTGGCCGATGGCGTGAAGCGTGAGGATCTCTACACGGTGTTGGCGACGCCAGAAGGTGTCGAGCGCGCTTTCAAGAAACTGAATCAGATCAAATCGAATATCCAGTGGTGGGAATCCGGCGCACAGCCGCTGCAATGGCTGGTGTCGGGCGATGTGGTGATGACGTCTGCCTATAACGGCCGCGTCGCGGCGGCACAGAAAGAAGGGCATGACTTCAAGATTGTCTGGGCCGATAGCATTTACGATCTGGACAGTTGGGCGATCGTAAAAGGCTCCAAGCACAAGGCACTGGCGGAGCAGTTTATCGCGTTTGCCAACCAGCCGGAAAACCAGAAGGTGTTCGCCGAGAATATTCCGTATGGCCCAACGCACGTCAAAACCACCAGCCTGCTGGCACCGGCCGTTGCGGCCAATCTGCCGACCGCACCGGATAATCTGGCACAGGCCTTGCAAGTCGATACTGAGTTTTGGATCGATCATGGTGAAGAGCTGGAACAACGTTTTAACGCCTGGGCCGCGCAGTAAAGCCGCAGTGAGTGACCGTACGTGATGATGGAGAAAGAGCCTATGTCCCAGAGCGATATCGTAACCGCTGCACCATCTGGCGGAAACGAGGATTATTCGACACTGAAACAGCAATTGTCGGTGGCGCAGAAAGCCTATAAAAAACGCTCTCTGCTGCTGATTGCGCCGCTGTTTCTGTTTATCGTGGTGAGTTTTCTCTTCCCGATCACCTCGATTTTGGGGAAAAGCGTCTCCAACCCGGAATTGCGCGACAATATGCCACAGACCATTGCCGCGATGCGGCTCTGGTCGGGCAACGATGTGCCGGATGAGGCGGTCTTTCGGGCGTTAGTCGGCGATCTGCGCGATGCTCGCAGCAGCGGTAAGTTAAGCACGATCACCAAACGATTGGGGTATGAAGGGTCGGAATATCGCACGCTGATTACCCGCACATTGCGTAAGCTGCCCGCTGAGGGCAGCAGCGATATTCGTGACCAACTGATACGTGAACAGCCGATGTGGGGTGAGTTGGCGACCTGGCAAACGTTCGATCGCGCGGCGCGGCCTTTTACCAGCTATTACCTGCTGGCGGTGTTTGACCACAAAGTCGATGCCACCACGCAGCAGATTGTCCCGCAGCCTGCCGATCAGGCGCTGTATGTCGATGTGCTGCTGCGTACGCTGCTGATGGCGGGTGTGGTGACGCTGCTGTGCGTTGGGCTGGGATATCCGCTGGCCTATTGGCTGGCGAAACAGCCTTCTAACCGCGCAAACCTGTTGCTGATTCTGGTGCTGTTGCCGTTCTGGACATCGCTGATCGTGCGGACGGCAAGCTGGATTGTGCTGTTGCAGTCCGGTGGCTTGATCAACCGTTCGCTGATGCACATCGGCATTATCGACGAGCCGCTGGTGCTGGTGTTCAACCGCATCGGTGTCTACATCTCAATGACTCACATTTTGCTGCCGTTCTTCATTCTGCCGCTGTACGCGGTGATGAAAGGTATTTCCCCAAACTACGTACGCGCGGCGATTTCGCTGGGTGCGCATCCGTTTATCGCCTTCTGGCGGGTTTACGTGCCGCAAACGTACGCGGGCGTGACGGCGGGAGCGCTGCTGGTCTTTATGATGGCGATTGGCTACTACATTACGCCTGCGCTGCTGGGCGGGCCGAGTGACCAGATGCTGAGTTATTTTGTCGCGTTCTTCACCAATACCACCATGAACTGGGGAATGGCGGCAGCGCTGGGGACGCAGTTGCTGATCATCGTGACGCTGCTGTATGTCGTGTACATCCGTGTAACGCGCACCAATGCGGAAGCCGCGGCGCACTAAGCACACCTTATATTGGGGAGATAACAAATGAGACAGCAGGGTGAAGTGGTTATCCGTCTGTGGAACACGTTCTTTAATTTCTACGGGGCGGCGATGCTGTTGTTTTTAATCGTGCCCGTGCTGGTGATTGTTCCGCTCTCATTCAATGCCGGTTCGTTTCTGAGCTATCCGTTGACGGGATTTTCCCTGCGCTGGTATCGCGAATTTTTCAACTCCAGCGAGTGGCTGGGTGCGTTGGGCAACAGCCTGCTGATTGCGCCGCTTGCCACGTTGCTGGCGACGGTGCTTGGTGTGCTGGCCTCAGTCGGGCTGGTGCGCGGTGAATTTCGCGGTAAGTCACTGGTGATGGCGGTGCTGATTTCACCGATGATTGCGCCGGTGGTGATTGTCGCGGTAGGGATGTTTTTTTTCTTCGCCAAACTGTCGCTGCTGAATAGCTATCTGGGGCTGGTATTGGCCCATGCGATGCTCGGTGTGCCGTTCGTGGTGATTACGGTCACGGCGGTATTGAAGAACTACGATCACAACCTGACGCGCGCCGCCGCCAGCCTGGGCGCTTCGCCGCTGCTGGCTTTTCGCAAGGTCACGTTCCCGCTGATTGCCCCCGGCGTGTTCTCCGGTGCGCTGTTTGCTTTTGCGACCTCGTTTGATGAGGTGATCGTCACGCTGTTTCTTGCCAGCCCGCGCCAGCGCACGCTGCCGCTACAGATGTTTGCTGGCATCCGTGAAAACCTCGACCCGACGATAGCCGCCGCCGCCACCATGATGGTGGGTGCTGCGCTTATCCTGCTAATCGTGATGGAGATTTTACGCCGCCGTTCGGAGCGGTTACGGAGTGGGAACTAATCTGGCAAACATCATCAAAAAACAACCAGTGTAAGCGGCTCGGTTGTTATCCGGCGTAAGAAATTATGCTTAGGAGATAGCAGGCTTAGGATGAGCGGCATGGATGCTGCGAAAGCTTGCGCCACGTAGGGAACGTGTCGCAAGCGGTCCGTTAAGCCTGATACCGACGAAGGCATCGCGCAGCGACATAATTAGCGCCGAAAAGCCAGGGTTCGCAGGGCGACGGCGAGTGAGCCGCCCTGCGTCGGGCACGTGCTACGAGGTAGCATGAAATAACAGTACTGTAGCGCACGAAACGCTCTCTGATTCGGCATAAAAATGTGTTTAAGAGTGCGCTTCGTTAAGAGAAAAGACTAAATTTCGCTGGATATTTTTTCAGCTTTTTTTAAAACTCAAATCATGATGCATCAAACACCAATTTGATGAATTTTGTACAAAAGGACTCAGGAGGTTCGGTATGACAGCGCAAAAAACACTACTGCTGACCGGTGCCAGCCGGGGAATCGGGCATGCCACCGTGAAGCATTTTCATGCGGCAGGATGGCGGATTTTTACCGCGTCGCGCCAGAACTGGGCGGAAGAGTGCCCGTGGGCGGAAAAGTTGCTTAATCACATTCATCTTGATTTGGAAGATATCGACAGCCTGCAACAGACGTTACCGCTGATTAAGGAAAAGCTGGGCGGGCGGCTGGATGCGTTGGTCGATAACGCGGGCATTTCGCCAAAAGGCGCTGATGGGCAGCGCTTGGGCGTCCGCGATACGGACTATGCGACCTGGCTGCGGGTCTTCAACGTCAATCTGTTTTCCTGTGCGCTGCTGGCGAACGGCTTGTTCGATGAACTCAAGGCCTCACAAGGCTGTGTGATCAATGTGACCTCGATTGCCGGATCGCGCGTTCACCCCTTTGCCGGCGTGGCTTACGCCACGTCAAAGGCGGCATTGTCTGCGCTGACGCGGGAAATGGCGTTTGATTTCGGCCCACACGGCGTGCGCGTAAATGCGATTGCGCCGGGGGAAATTGAAACCTCGATTCTGTCACCCGGTACGGGCGACATCATTGAACGGCAGGTGCCGATGCAGCGTTTAGGCAAACCCGAAGAAGTCGCCAGCCTGATCTATTTTCTCTGCACTTCCGGTGCCTCTTATGTCAACGGCGCAGAAATTCACATAAACGGAGGACAGCATGTCTGACGGACGACTCAGCGCACTTTTTCCTTCATTCCCACGTCTGGCGTCTAATCAGCCCGTTTTTGTTGAGGCTTCACCGCACGGCGATGAGTTAATGACGCAGGCCGTCCCGCAGGTTTCCTGCCAGCAGGCCTTGGCTATCGCGCAGCAAGAATATGGATTGACTGGGCAGATTGCGCTGCTTCAGGGCGAGCGAGATGTAAATTTCTGTCTGATGGTCACGCCAGATGAACGCTACATGCTGAAAGTCATCAATGCAGCGGAACCTGCCGAGGTCAGCGACTTTCAGACCGCGTTGCTGTTGCACCTTGCTCTGCGGGCACCCGAATTGCCCGTCCCGCGTATCAGGCCGACAACGGCGGGTCTGGCGGAAACGAGCGTTGAGATTGATGGCGTACTGCTGCGCGTGCGTCTGGTGAGCTATCTGGCGGGTATGCCGCAATATCTGACCTCGCCTTCAACGGCACTGATGCCGCAGTTGGGAGGCTCGCTGGCGCAGTTGGACAATGCACTTCACGGCTTTACGCATCCGGCGGCGAACCGTTCGCTGCTCTGGGATATCAGCCGCGCGGAACAGGTGCGTCCTTATCTCGATTTCGTTCCTGAACCGCAGCAGTACCAGCATCTTCAGCGTGTTTTTGACCGCTATGACAGCCACGTCGCGCCCGAATTGACGACGCTACGTCGTCAGGTCATTCATAACGATCTGAATCCGCATAATGTGCTGGTCGATGGCACGTCGCCGACGCGGGTCACTGGCATTATCGATTTTGGCGACGCCGTCTTTGCCCCATTAATCTGCGAAGTGGCAACGGCGCTGGCGTATCAAATTGGCGATGGGGCGGATCTGCTGGAACAGGTTGTGCCGTTTATTGCCGCGTATCACCAGCACAGGCCGCTGACATCGGCGGAGATCGCACTGCTGCCCGATTTGATAGCGACCCGCATGGCGCTCACCCTGACCATTGCGCAGTGGCGTGCATCGCGCTACCCCGATAATCGAGAGTATCTGCTGCGCAATGTGCCGCGTTGTTGGCACAGTTTGCAGCGCATCGCGACCTATTCTCATGCGCAGTTTGTGACTCGCCTACAGCAGGTTTGCCCGGAGAACGTACGATGAATCAGAGAGAAATCACGCCTGAAATGACGATGACAGAAGATTTGCTGGCACGCCGTCAGCGGGTATTGGGTAGCGGCTACCGCCTGTTTTATAACGAACCACTGCACGTCGCGCGCGGCGAAGGCGTGTGGCTGTTCGATCATCAGGGAAAGCGCTATCTGGACGTCTATAACAATGTGGCTTCGGTTGGGCATTGCCATCCCGCGGTGGTGGAAGCGATGGCGCGACAGAGTGCACAGCTCAATACCCATACGCGGTATCTGCATCATGCAATTGTCGATTTTGCAGAAGATCTGCTGAGTGAGTTTCCTGCTGAGTTGAATAACGTAATGCTGACCTGTACCGGCAGTGAAGCCAACGATCTGGCATTGCGCATTGCCCGACATGCTACAGGAGGAACGGGCATGTTGGTGACACGCTGGGCGTATCATGGCGTGACCAGCGCGCTGGCAGAGCTGTCGCCGTCGCTGGGGGAAGGTGTTGCGCGTGGCAATCACGTGAAGCTGATTGACGCACCGGATACCTATCGTCAGCCCGGCGCATTTCTTACCAGCATTCGTGAAGCGTTGGCGCAGATGCAGCAGGAGGGGATTCGTCCTGCCGCGCTGCTAGTGGATACGATTTTTTCCAGCGATGGCGTGTTCAGCGTGCCGGAAGGCGAAATGGCGCAGGCGGCGGCGCTGATCCGTCAGGCGGGCGGGCTGTTTATTGCGGATGAAGTACAGCCGGGTTTTGGACGCACGGGGGAATCGCTATGGGGCTTTGCGCGCCACGGCATCGTCCCGGATCTGGTGAGTTTAGGGAAACCGATGGGCAACGGGCATCCTATCGCCGGATTGGTTGGACGTTCCGCGCTGTTCGATGCATTTGGGCGAGATGTCCGCTATTTCAATACGTTCGGCGGCAATCCGGTGTCCTGTCAGGCGGCGCACGCGGTGCTGCGGGTGATTCGCGAAGAGCAGTTGCAGCAGAATGCCCAGCGGGTTGGTGATTATCTGCGGCAAGGGGTACAGCAACTGGCGCAGGATTTCCCGCTGATTGGTGATATTCGGGCTTACGGTTTGTTTATTGGCGTAGAGCTGGTCAGCGATCGTGAAAGTAAAGCGCCGGCAAGTGAATCGGCGTCGCAGGTGGTGAATGCCATGCGTCAGCGCGGTGTGCTGATCAGCGCAACGGGGCCAGCAGCGAACGTGCTGAAAATCCGCCCGCCGCTGGTGTTTCAGGAAGAGCACGCCGATGTGTTTTTAACCACATTGAGCGACGTGTTAAAGGTCATCGACACCCGCACGTGGGAATAATCAATCGCGTGCAGGTGCCGTGAAAAAGGCGAGGGGATTAGATACGGAACGCCGCGACGGCATGGCTGAGTTCACCCGCACGTTCGGACAGCGAACTGGCTGCTGCGGCGGCTTCGTTTACCAACGCGGCGTTTTGCTGCGTGACCGTTTCCATCTGTGAAATCGCGGTATTAATCTGCCCGATGCCCAGACTTTGTTCATTGCTGGCGGTAGAAATTTCGGTCACGATCGAGGCCACGCGTTTGATGTCTTCCACCACGCTTTGAATTGTGCTGCCCGCATCGATGACGGCATGGTGTCCATGGTTTGCCTGTTCGACGGACGTCCCGATCAGTTCTTTGATCTCTTTCGCCGCGTTGGCACTGCGCTGTGCCAGCGTGCGTACTTCTCCCGCGACCACCGCAAAGCCTCGGCCCTGTTCGCCCGCTCGAGCGGCTTCCACGGCGGCGTTCAGCGCGAGGATGTTGGTCTGGAACGCGATGCCGTCGATCACGCCGATGATATTGGTGATTTTCTCTGCGGATGACACCATTTGCTGCATTGCTGATGTCACATCGCCCATCATCTTGCCGCCGTCAACTGCGCGCTGTGAGGCGGTGGTTGCCAACTGGCTGGCGTGAGCGGCATGGGTGGCATTCTGTTTGACCGAGGACGTCATCTGTTCCATTGATGCCGCCGTCTCTTCCAGTGAACTGGCCTGCTGCTCGGTACGAGAGGAGAGATCGATATTGCCATTGCTGATCTGGCTGGATGCGGTCGCAATAATGTCGGCGTTACCGTGTACACGCTCGACGATATCGGTCAGGTTCAGCACCATTTCCCGCAGTGCGGTTTGCAACTGTCCCATTTCATCGTTCGACGTAATTTCGATGCGATGCGTCAAATCGCCATCTGCCACTTTTCTGGCTAAATCCACGGCATTTTTTATCGGTACGGCAATCGATATAATCAATCGCCAGCCGGATAAGGCAACGATAACGATCCCCGCCAGAAGGGTAATCACTACGGAAAGTAATATATTACTGAAACTACTTTGTGATTCCAAATAGAGTTCCTGACCTACATCAGATTGTAATTTAATCAACTGGTCAGCCGTCTTTTGCAGCGGTGCGTATTCGCTTTTTAAGGTATGATTAATAATATATTCTAATGCATTTTTATCATTTTTCTGTATTGCATTAATGGCGGGGGTAACGACTTTATCGTTGTACTGCTTGTATAACACTGCAAACTGTTCTTCTAATAACTTCTCGTCGCCCGTTAAATACGTCTTGCTGTATAAATCCTATTGCACATCATAAATTTTTTGTGCTTCTGCGATGTGCTCCAACCCGGTCTTGACATTGTTCGGCTGTGAGAGATCAACGCTGGCGATTTCAAACATCACGGTGTTCACCTGTCTAGTGATGTTGTCCAGATACCCCAGTGCTATCAGCCGATCCTGATACAGGGTTTTCATCGATTGGTTGGTGTTGTTCATGCCAAACAGCCCGATAAGGGAGACAACCAACAGCAATAATGCCATTAACAACATAACCGAAATTAATTTAAATTTAATACTCATAAATACCTCTAATTACTCCCGGATAAGGAGCGGTATTCTTATATCGACGGAATAAAGAGAATGTTTATGTTGAGATAAACTAAAATTTAAAAGTGGTATCAGGGGACTTGCAATAGCATCGATTTACATTGGTTTACAAAGCGTTCGGCATTCTATGCTGGTTGGATGGGTAATCATTAAAATATTATCCTGACCGGAAAGTTACCGTTACAGCTAACTGAGGACGATAATATTTAAGATAACGCCATAAGGATAATTTTTAAAAAACCAGAGCTGGTGATTTTTTAAAAAAAATGAAACAAAATAACGAGGATAATAACGGAGGTAATTTATTTCCGTTATTACATGTCATTTTTTTTGTAATCGTCCTCTTCCCCGCGTTTTCCTGCGTGGGGAAGAGGAGAAAGGTTAGCGGTGCTGAGCTAACTGCACGGCGTCATGCAGATTGAGGCGCTGCCAGAAATTCTGTGGGCCTTTATCGCCCGGTGCGCCGGAGAGCGGGTAGCCGTCGGCCAGCGCGGTTTTCACCATCAGGCTTCTGCGCTCGGTAACGGAGAGATGCGGAAGCACGGGGTCGAGCAGAACTTCTGCACCTTCGGGAACGCTAACCGGAGACGCCGCGCCAGGTTGGGCTGGCAGACCGTACGTCATCGTGTAGCGATAAAACGTCTTCATCTCCGGTGCGGCGTAGGGATCGTCCTGTGGCGCATTCTGAGCACAGGCGCTCAACGTCGTGCCACAGGCTTTCTCTAATGCGCTGCGCAACGCCGTCTTCGCCTGTTCAAACAGCCGACGATACTGTGGATCGTTGAGGTAGTGCGCCACATTGCGTTCGGCGATCATCCGCGAACCGATCACGTCTAATGGATAATGCACGCCCAGCACGATGCGCGAATAGCCATAGCGCGCGCCGCGATTGATCAGCGGGACGAAGCGCTCGGGGATCATTTCCGCTAACAGCAGCGCATCGGTGTAACCCGTGTTGGTATGCCCGCTAGGAAATGCGCCGCCGGAAGCGGTGTAGGGCTTGTTATCGCCAATCACGGCGGTATCCGGCACCAGATGAATGGTGTTATTCGGCTGTAGGAAAGGTCGAGGGTAGTCGAAATGCTGTTTAGCGGCGGACGTACTGACTTCAGAAGCCTTGATTAAGGCTGCTGCTTTGCGCAGTTCACCGCGATTATAAGCGCTGATAAACGCATGACCGAGCTTTGGGCCCAGTGCATCGGCCAGATAGTAGAGATATCCCTGACTCTCGGCATCTACCAGTGCCTGTTCGCGTTGCCCCTTGGTCGCTTCGCGATTAATGCGCGTCACGATAGCCATATTTTGCTGCAACACATCGGTAGAAAGATGTGAGAAGGAATCCAGCAAAGCAATGCCAGCCTGCTGGTTGGCCTTCACCGCAAAGTCATAACCGCTGGCGTTTAACCACTCGGTATCTGCCATCAGCGACGTCTGTTTCGCCTGCTCTAGCTGCGAGCGGGTCAGTTTCGGTGCATCGCCTTGGATTGCCTTGCGCAGCGCAGCCTGAATGGATTGTTCCAGTTCAACAACGCGAGGGCTGCTACTGGCCTGCGTAGTGGAATCGATAATGTTGCGGAGACTGGCGCTATCCGGTTCAGGCGCTGCGGCAAACCCAGAAAACGGCAACAGGAAAAGACTGAAAACAGGCAGCAGTTTGAGCGCGGGTAACACGTTGGTTGCCGTCGCCGGGAACAGCATAGAGCGATAACGCATAGTGGCATCCTTAATTGGGAGGATAAATGCTTGTCGGTGCGGGATCAGGCTAGGTGCTGATTGTGACGGTCATGTTTCAGGATATATTTTGAGATGCTTATCAACGCATTATCATGATTTGTTATGTTTGGTGACGTGGTGAGCTTCATGCGATAACCGAGGGCGTTTGTTGCTTATTTTGTTGCTTATATAGAAGAAAAAGACATAAAAAAGTTTCTAAAAAATGGAAAGGTGATTTGCTTTTTTTATCATTGACGCAAAGCTCATTTCTCTCTACTTTAAACAGACGATTATTTTTTAATATTTTATTGATTTATAAGTAATTAATCTAATTATAACAAAAATGGCAGACATCAATAGCCCGGTTATTCCTCAACGCAAAAAGGCGATGGCGAGCCTATCCCTGTTCAAAATGGCAAGTGAAACAGTCCTGTGGGATAGGTTCAACGTCCACTAATGCGAAATGATTTTACCCACGAACATGTTTTACCTACGAACAGTTTTACCACGAACAATGGTTTCCCAACATCAAACAGGTATACGTTTGCGTATGCTGATAAATAGTCTGTAACAGCAGGAGTGAGTCAGGTAATGATTCGGTTAGAAAACGTGAGCGTTGATTTTCCCGCCGGTAAAGCAGCACAGTCCAGGGCGGTAAACAACGTCAACCTGACCATTCAACAGGGTGAAGTTTTTGGGATTGTCGGCACCAGCGGCGCGGGAAAGAGTACGCTGCTGCGGACGATTAATTTATTGCAGCGCCCCACCGAAGGGCGTGTATTTCTGGGTGATACGCTGATTAGCGATGCGTCCGGCCGTGAACTGCGTCAGCATCGGCAGCGTATCGGGATGATATTCCAGCATTTTAATCTGATGCATACCCGCAATGTGTATGACAACGTGGCGTTCAGCCTGCGTGCGGCGGGAAAGAGTAAGGAAGAGATTGCAACGCGCGTGCCGGAAATCTTGGTGCTGGTCGGGTTGCAGGATAAAGGAACCTCCTATCCAGCGCAGTTGAGCGGTGGGCAGAAACAGCGTGTGGGTATCGCCCGCGCCATTGCCAACCATCCCGAAGTGCTGCTGTGTGATGAACCGACCTCTGCGCTAGATTTAGAAACGTCGGCATCTATTCTGGCGCTATTGAAAAGCATCAATGTCCGGTTAGGTATCACGATCGTGCTTATTTCCCATGAAATGAGCGTGATTAAAAGTATTTGTCAGCGTATGGCGGTGATGACGGGCGGAAATATTGTGGAAGAGGGTGACGTCTTTACGATCTTCTCTGCACCGCAGCACGCCTACACCAAACAGCTGGTTAGCCATACCAGTCCGGTCGAATTACCTGAACGCTTTAAGCAGAATAATAAAGGCGTCTTGCTGAAAATACTCTTCGCCGATGATTCGGTAGAACAACCGATATTATCCGACGTGGCGCAGCAGTTTCAGGTATCGGTCAATATTCTGCACGGCAATATTGAATACATTAACGATCGCGCGCTGGGGCATATTATCGCTCAGATTTCATACCGTGACGATCCGGCGGCGGATAACGTAGCCGCAGCTATTGCTTATATTCGACAGAATACCTTTGGGGTGGAGGTCATCAATGACTGAGTTATTCGGTGAATTAATTTTCGCCTTCGGTGAAACCTTCACGATGGTATGTATTTCAACGCTCTGTGCGGTGGTATTCGGCCTGCCGTTAGGTATCGCGATTTATGTGACCGATCGTCATTTATTCTGGCAGAACCGTTTTATCTATCTGATCTCAACCATTCTGGTGAATATCATCCGCTCGATCCCGTTTGTGATCCTGCTGGTGCTGCTGTTGCCATTAACGCAGCTACTGCTGGGGAACACGATAGGGCCGGTTGCAGCGGCGGTGCCGATGTCGGTTGCGGCGATTGCGTTTTATGCGCGTCTGGTGGATTCCGCGCTGCGTGAAGTCGATCCGGGCATTGTGGAAGCGGCTGAAGCTTTTGGCGCTAGCCCAACGCGTATCATTGCGACCGTGCTGTTACCGGAAGCGTTGGCAGGATTGCTACGCGGCCTGACGATTACGCTGGTCAGCCTGATTGGCTACTCGGCGATGGCCGGAATTGTTGGCGGCGGCGGTGTCGGCGATCTGGCGATCCGCTTCGGCTATTACCGCTATGAAACCGAAGTGATGGTGGTGACCGTGATTGCGTTGGTGGTGCTGGTACAGGTCGTACAAACGCTGGGTGATATGCTATCGCGTCGGGCGAATAAGCGCGAACGCCGCTAAACCACGGCAGGATAAGGTATTCAGGGCAGCAGAGAGATGTCATGAAAATAGATAAAATTGTATTAAGAAAAATGAAAATGGCGCTGAAAACGCCGTTTACCACCAGCTTTGCGACGCAGACGGAGAAACACTTCTCCATCGCGGAAGTGCACGCTGACGGGCAGATTGGTTACGGCGATTGCTCGGCCATTTCGCTGCCGTTTTATAACGAAGAGACCAACGTCACCGCCTGGCACATTATGCGTGACTTCCTGATCCCGATGATTAAGCAGGTTGGGGATATTGAGCATCCTTCACAGGTGCGCGATATTTTCGCCCCGGTAAAGCGTAATAACTGCGCTAAAGCGGCAATCGAAGGCGGTATTTGGGATGCTTACGCGAAGATAAAAGGCGTACCGCTACATCAATTACTGGGCGGCGTGCGGAATAACGTCGAAGCGGGTGTGAGTATTGGTATTCAGGATACGCCGGATCAATTAGTCAGCGTGGTCGATAATTTCCTGAACGAAGGCTACAAGCGCATCAAAATAAAGATCAAGCCGGGAAAAGATTACGACTATATTGCGGCACTGCGTCAGACGTTTGGTGATATCACGCTGATGGTGGATGCTAATTCCGCCTATACGCTGGACGATATCGATTTCTTTAAGCGCATCGATAAATTCAATCTGTTGATGATCGAACAACCGCTAGCGCATGACGATATTATCGACCACCGCAAACTTCAGGCAGCGGTGAATACGCCGATCTGTCTGGATGAAAGTATTGCGTCGGTAGAAGATGCGCGTAAAGCGATAGAGCTGGGCAGCGCCAAAATCATCAATATTAAAGTCGCGCGCGTGGGCGGTATTACTGAAACCAAACTGATTCATGATTACTGCCAGGCCCACAATATTCCGGTGTGGTGCGGCGGTATGCTGGATACGGCGGTCGGTAAAGCGCACAACATTGCGGTGTCTACGCTGCCGAACTTTATCTACGCGCACGATATTCCGCCATCTTCCCGCTACTGGCATGAAGACTTCATGCTGCCGTTTGTCGAATTAGACAAAGACAGCTGTGTTGCGGTGCCAAATAAACCGGGAATCGGCTTCGATATTAACCCTGAACTGTACGAAAAATATTGCTACGGACAGGAAACCTTTTTGTTTTAACTGATTCTTTAATCAGAAATTTTAAATCATATACCCTAAATAATTCGAGTTTCATGAAGGCGGCAAGAGAAGGAATCCCGATGAGCTTACATTGGTAAGTGATTCGGGTGAGTGAACGTAGCCAACGCACATGCAACTTGAAGTATGACGGGTATAAGTGTGAGCAGTAAAACGTTATCCAACACCAGGGAATAACGTTATCAAAATAGAGAAAAATAATGAGCGATGTTGCACCGCGCGTAAGGGTAGGGATTTAGGGAGAAACACGGTGATGAGGTTCCCGCAGGGATGCCTCGCACCGTGGTCGCTCCCGGTATCTCGATCTTAACCGTGGCTACAGACGCCTAACATAACGAGAATGCCGTTAGCAAAACGGCTAATACTGACTAAATCGGACAGACAGGAACGCGACGATGCGATTGAAAAAACTCATTCCACTCATGCTGGTGTTGGGCATCTCTCAGGCTTACGCAGCAGATCCAGGCAAAGAAATCATCATCGGCGTCTCGCCGGGGCCGTATGGCGATATGGTCACGAAAGCGATCAAGCCGGAAATGGTGAAAAAAGGCTACGACGTAAAAGTGCGTGAATTCAGCGACTACATCCAGCCGAATCTGGCGCTGTCGAACAACAGTATCGATGCCAACCTGTTCCAAAATCGCCGCTATCTTGATCGTTTCAGCGCGGATAAAGGACTGAAACTGGCGGAAGTGATCACCGTGCCGACGGCCAGCATGGGCTTTTACTCCAACAAAGTACGCTCGTTGGATGAGTTGAAAGCGGGCGATATCGTGACGCTGCCAAACGATCCATCAAACCTGGCGCGTTCACTGGATTTCCTGCAAAAATACGGCCTGATCAAGATCAATCCAGACATTACGCCGACCAAAGCCTCGCTGCGTGACATCACAGAAAACCCGAAAGGGCTGGTCTTTAAACCGCTGGAAGCCGCACAGTTACCGCGCGCGCTGGGCGGCGTAACCGGTTCGCTGATTAACGCCAACTTCGCGATTTCCGCTGGCCTGAACCTGTCTGACGCCATTCAACTGGATGTGCTGCCGGAAGATCTGAAAAACATGATCGTTGTACGTGCGGAAGATGCCGATAAACCGTTCGCTCAGGATCTGAAAGTGGCCGTTCAATCCCCAGAATTCGCCGCGTTCTTTGAGGACAAAAACTCCATGTTCCACGCGTTCCAGAAGCCGGAATGGATGAAGAAGTAATTACGGTTTTGTTTGTAACTAAGCCCTTAATCTATGTAAGTAAAGGGAACGTTTCGTGCGTATTGGTATGAGTGCTAGTTTATAACACTGTATCCCGCCCGACATAGGGCAGCTCAAACGCCGCTTGCCCTATGAACCCAAGCTAATGGCTGAAATTATGCCGCTTACGCGGTTCCTTCGGTGTCCATGACCGTATTCCGAGCCGCCAGTGACGCGATTACTCGCCCCATTAATGGGGCTCGCCCTTCGGGCCAGCACAAGTGCTGTTCAAAAACGTCGTTGGCGTTTTTGTCCGACGCGGCACTGGCTTTCGCGGCGTCCATGCCGCTCACTCGGCGGTCATCTCCACCTCAGCCTAATTTTTAATGCCAGTGAAAGACAGAGAAGATAAGCACTAAACATCACTTCTGATGTGCATACCCTCTGTGTTCGTCTAGTAACGCATCTCCTTGCTCCCCCAGTTCCCAGAACAAGCCAGTCATGATCGCTAACCCTTCTCGGGCGACGGATTTCAGCAGGTGTTCGTTGACCGCGTGCTGGCCGCATGCCGGATAGGAGTGGGGGATCCACAGCGTCGGCAGGCCGAGGATGTCAGCGAAAACGTCATTAGGCAGCGATCCGCCCAAATTCGGTAACAGCGCGGGCTGTTTACCGCTGATTTGCTGCATCAGTGCCAGCGTCCAGTTTACCAGCGGATCTTCTGGGTTAAAACGCGTCGCCGGAGACGTATTAAGTACCTCAACCTCCACCTGTTTAAAGCCGTGCTGGTCGAGGTGTTGACGCACATGTTGCGCCAGATGCTGCCAGTCGGTGCCGACCACAAAACGCAGTTGGCAAATCGCCGTCGCGTCGGCGGGGATCGCGTTCACCGGTTTGTGTGGGTTGCCGGTAATGAACGACAGCACTTCCAGCGTGTTCCAGCCAAATAGCCGTTCGGCAGGTGTGAGACCGTCTTCACCCCAGTTTTCATCAATCGCCGGATCGCCCTCGCTGCCTGCGGGGTCGATGGTGCTGAGGATCTCCCGCAGCGCGGGCGTTAACGGCGGTGGCAGCAGGGCATCGATCTTCATCCGTCCTTGCCCATCCACCAGACTCGCCACGGCGTTCGCCATCTGGGTGCCCGGATTGCTCAGCAGGCCGCCCCAGTTGCCAGAGTGGTATGCCTGATCGCGCGCCTGGATGCGCAAACGGAAATTGATGCAGCCGCGAGAGCCGAGGAACAGCGTCGGACGCTCTGCGCTGAGACGCGGGCCGTCGGAGGCGATAAAGATATCGGCCGCCAGCGCCTGCTTGTGCTGCTGGCACAGCTCGGCCAGCCCCGGTGAGCCAATTTCTTCCCCCATCTCGAACAGCAGTTTGCAGTTGAAGCCTAAACGCTGTCCGCGAGCCTGAAACACCTGCTCCAGCGCCATCAGGTTGATGCTGTGCTGACCTTTGTTATCGGCACTGCCGCGCCCGTACCAGTGGTCACCTTCTTCCACCAACTCCCACGGTTTTAGCCCATCGCGCCAGTTTTCTTCATCACCGAAAACCACGTCGCCGTGGCCGTAAGACAGCACGGTCGGCAGGTTGGGATCTTCAATACGTTCGGCCAGCAAAAAAGGGGGATGGCGTTCATCCGACGAAGCAATCAGCCTTACGCTGAATCCCATCGCCTGCAACGCGGGCTGGATCTCGTCAGTCAGATAGCGGTTCAGCGCGGGATGGTTACCGGCTTTTTGGCTCTCGCTAGCGTAGGCAATACGCCGGGCCAGCGTTCGTTTAAATTCTCCGCGATCGAAACGTTCACAGGCGATACGAATAAGGTCTGCGTTGGTCATGCCTTTCCTTGCTGGATAATGTGCCGAAGTTACCGATATTTAAAGAAAAAACGAGCTTTGCAACAATAATAAAAATTGCAATTAAGCTTTGCTTTTAATATAAACCTGCGAATCCCCCCGTGATGTCTGAAAGGAACGCCGCCATGCACAGCTCCGAGATTCGTTATTTTCTAGTGGTTGCCACCACCGGTTCGCTCAGCGCCGCCAGTCAGCACCTGTTTGTGGCCGTTTCTGCGATCAGCCGCCAAATCCAGCGGCTGGAAGAACGCATTGGCGTGCCGCTGTTTGAACGTCATGCGCGCGGCATGGTTCTGAATGATGCAGGGCGGATTTTGGAAAATCATGTGCGCAAGAGCATGATGGACATGGATGCCGCCGTGGCGGAGATTCAGGGGCTGAAAGCCAGCCGTCGGGCGCTGCTGCGCATCGGCTGTACGGAAGGGATGGCGTTTGATCTGCTGCCGACGCTATTTGCGCGTTTCCGCCAACATGATCCAGATACCACCTTTGCGTTGAAAGTCGAGTCGGCGATGCAGGTGTCCCAGATGATCCGCAATGGCGAAGTGGATATCGCGCTCCAGTTTGCGCTGGCGCCCGAACAGGGCGTGAATGTGGAACTGGCGCTGCCTGCACCGCTGCTGCTGCTGATGTCTGACGATCACCCGCTGGCGCAGCAGTCTATCCAACTGGCGGATCTGCATCCTTTCCCGCTGGCCTTGCCGGAATCCTCTACCACGTTGCGGCAGCTGTTCGACCTCTCATGCCGCATGAATGGTACCTTTCTGGAACCGACGCTGTGCTGCAACAATTTCACCACGCTGTATTACTATGCAATGAGCACGCCGAGGGCGGTCACCGCCTGTAGTTTCTATTCCGTGATGTACAAGTGTTTACAGCAACCAATGCGCCTGAAACCGCTGAATATTAAGCAGCTTGACCAGCGCTCGCTTCAGATTCAAACGCTGGCAGGTAAAGCGCATGCGCCGCAGCAGCAGGCTTTCCTTGATTTCATGATAGCGGAGCTGCGTCAGGGAGAAGCGTATTATCTGAGCCAGATCGCTACCGATACGGTTTGATACGGTTCATTGCTGTTGCTGATTAGGAGAAACACGGGGATGAGGTTCCCGCAGGGATGCCTCGCCCCGTGGTCGCTCCGGGTATCTCGATCTTTCCGCGAGCGATTTTACGTCTTTGTTTTACCCTCACTCCATCTCAATAATGTCGCGCTTTTGCTCGTCTTCGAGCTGTCGCAGGACGCGATACACTTGTGCGACGGCCTGAAGTGTTTCGCGCGGAATGTAATGGCCTTCCGGCGTGGTGCGATACAGTGTACGGGTCAGCCAGATGAAACGAATCACCGGAATGTCCGCTTTTTGCGCCTGCGCGATGAGATCGCGTGCGGCTTGGTTTTCCCCCTTAAACAAAATACGCGGTAACGGCGTTTTACCAGGGCGATAGTAGAGCCCCACCGCATAGTGCGTTGGGTTGACCAGCAGCATATCAGCGTCTTCTATGTTGGCTTTGGGACGCGGGGCGGCAGGCTCGTTCATCAATTCGTGTGCCAGCGATTTGCGGTGACCTTTCATATGCGGATCGCCTTCGGAATCCTTGTGTTCGTTGCGTAAATCCTCGTGGCTCATCCGCTGCTGCTTGAGAAAGAAATACTTTTGCAGGCCGAAATCCAGTGCGGACAGCACGAGCAACGCCGTCAGCGTGGTGCGGGCAATGCGCGTGAGCAGCGCTTTAACCCCTTGCCAGAAGCCGTGTAGATCGCCATAGGACAATTCAACCAGCGCTTCCAGCTCCGGTACCACCACTTTATAAAAGACCGTACCAATCACCACCGCCTTCAGGATATTGGTCAACATTTCCACCAGCTTGCGCATCGAAAACATCTGCTTGAACTGGTTGATGGGGTTCAGACGGTTGAGATCGAGCTTCAGCGCTTCGGGCGCAAACAGCGGACCATACTGGAGCCAGCCGCCGACCACGCGCAGCAGCACGGCAATGGCGGCGGCTAACAGGCAGAGCGTACCGGCCAGCACAGCAGCATCGTGGAACACCTCTTTCGCCACCTGCGCAAACGGGGCATCCAGCCGTTGCAGCGGCAGTTGTACCAGCGTTTGCAGTTTCCCCATCGTGCTGTCTGCCAGCGCCAATACGCATTCCAGCAGGCCGACGCAGATCAGCAGCTTGGGCACATCCTGACTTTGCCCGACTTCCCCTTTACGGCGCGCGTCTTCGAGTTTTTTCTCTGTGGGTTCTTCCGTTTTCTCGCTCATCAGCTCCGCCTTATTCGCTGTTCGATGCCGTAAAAATCAGCGGGAGCAGGTGTTTGAGATCCGGTAGCCCCTGAAGTCTGTGGTCGCCTAAATATTGCAATATAGGCAGGTAGATGATGAAAAAGGCCATCCCGACCAGACACTTGGCTGGAATAGCGAGGACGAAAACCTGAAGCTGCGGGCTATACAGGCTGAGTAACGCAATGCTGAATTCCAACAGCAACAGCAGCGCGACCAGCGGCCCAGCGTACACCACCAGATGAGTGAAAGTGTCGGCCAGCAGGCTGAGATAAACCTCAAACCCTTGTTCGCCCGGCGCGGGCAGCCAGGACAGGACCGGCCAGATCTGGTAGCTGTCCCAAATCAGCTGCGTGAGCCCTTTCAGGCCGATACCGATAATCAACAGCAGAATCAGCGTCTGTTTCAGCAGATGGCCGAGCGGCGTGGCGTCCGAGCCCAGCGCAGGGTTGAGCTGGCCGCCCATGAGCGCACCGCGCTGGTTATCGAACAGGGCACCGACGGATTCAAACAGCCAGAATGGCATAGCCAAAATCAACGCAATGAGAAGCCCGACAAGGATCTCTTTCAGCAACAGGCCGGGCAGCATCGGCCAGGACAGCGGCGTCAGCAGAAGCTGCTGCTGCACGATGGGGGCGGGCAGCAGCGTCAGGGAAATCACCACGGCGTTACGTGTCATGCCTTTCAGCACGTTGAGTGAAAAAACCGGCACCAGAATAAAGCAGGGATACAGCCGGGCGATACCGAGCGTAATGGCGATGATAAAATCGTAAACGTGCTGAATGGTGGCGATCATGCGGATTTATACCCCGGTGTGCGCAATCATGTTGAATGCGGTGATAGCCAACTGCATCAGTTCTACGCCAATCCAGCGTCCGCAGAGCGCCAGCGCCAGCCCGACGGAAATCAGTTTGACGGCAAAGGGCAGCGTCTGATCCTGCAACTGCATCACTGCTTGTAGCAGCGAAATCAGCACGCCGACGATCACCGCAACCAACAGCGGCGGCGCAGAGAGCAGCACGACCATCACCATGGCCTGACGGAAAAGCGTGATTATTTCCATCGTGGCCTCACAGGTAGCTGTAGAACAAGCCGTCCAGCAGTCGCGTCCAGCCGTTGACCAGCACGAACAGCAGCAGCTTTAACGGCAGCGAGAGCGTCATCGGCGCGACCATCTGCATCCCCAGCGCCAGCAGCACGTTTGAGACAATGAGGTCGATGACGATAAACGGGATATAGATCAGGAAGCCGATTTTGAACCCGGCCTGTAGCTCCGACAGCACGAAAGCCGGGATCACCAACAGCAGATTCTGCGTATTCACCTTTTCGGATAGCGATGCAGGCCACATTTGCAGGCTGTTTTCATGCAGGTGGGTGAGGATATCTGGGTCAACGTTGCGTGACATAAAGGTTTGCAGCGGCTCCAGCCCGTAGGTCACGCTGGCCTGAAGCGATGTGATGTCGGTCATATCCAGCGGCTTTTCCTGCACGCGCTTGCTGATGTCCTGAAACACCGGTGCCATCACAAACAACGTTGCCGCGAGCGCGATACCGTACAGCGCCATGTTGGGAGGTACTTGTTGCACCCCGATGGCGTTGCGGGTAATCAGCAGCACAATCGCAATCTTCAGAAAGCAGGTGCAGACAATCATCATCAGTGGAATCAGGGAGAGCGCACCCAGAAAGAGCGCAAACATCAACGGATCGAACGCGCCGGAGGTCATGGCGCCAGCTCCGGTTCGGCGGCGTACTCTTCATCCGCTATCGGCAGTTCGTGCGCGGGTGCGGAAAAGCATTGGGTAATCTGTAGCCCCAGTCGGCCTTCCACATCGACCAGATCGCCGCTCGCCAGGGCGATATCGCCGTGATACAGCCAGGCTTGCCCCGGCACCACGTCGCGCAGCGTCAGCACGCTACCGCTGGCAAGATGCTGCAATTCCGTCAGCGTCATCGTCAGGCTGCCACAGCGAATGTGTAAGGTGACCGGCAGCGGCGGTAAGTTTTCGGTGACGTTGTCACTCGTTGGCGTGTGCTCAAGCGCTGACGCATCTGAGTGGGGAACGGCTAGCATCGTATCGGTAGCGGGCATTGAGACAGTCTCCATGTCAGTAACGGTAAAGGTGTAGGGCGCGAGCGCCGTGAGCTGTAGCGTGCCGCGCAGGCGCAGCGTGCCGGATGACAGCGTTCCCTCGCCGGAAGGGGTAAACCACGGGCGGTTGGGCAGAATAAGATCGCCCGTACGCAAACGGCGTAACGCGGACAGCGGCAGCACGGCATCAGCCAGCGTGAGCGGGATAGCGATAGTCATTCCAGCGGGTAGCGCACGGCGTTGGTGGTGCCAGTCGGCGCGGGAAAATAGCGCCAGCCAGACGGCGTCAGCGGCCTGCATCCGGCTGCGCACGGTCATGCCGTTCCAGCTCACACTGAGCCGGGCAGCATTGTGATTCTGCTCTGTTGAATCCTGTTCTTTCTGAGAAAGGCCCAGCGGATAGATTTCCCCGATCAGCGTCCGCAGCACGGGGTTAAGCGACTGGTTGTAGAGCGTCCAGTACCATTCCTGTGCCGCGTCATTGTCTTCTGTGAGAGGCAGCAGCGGGCAGTCCGACAGCAGGCTGAGTACAGGAAACGGATCGGTCAGTGAGAAATTGCCGATATCGCTCTGCCAACGGCTTGCCTGTGTGGTGAACGAGTCCTCTTCCTGCTCGCGTGCATTCGCCAGTTGAAGGTGCAGGCGGCCAGCCCGTCCGTCGCGGGTAAATGGCAGCGATAATCCGGCAGCCAACGTCGATCGGACGCGGGCGTGCTGGGCGCACAGGGTCGGCAGCGTCAGCGGTCTGATGTGCTGTAGATTCGGATTCATCGCTCATACTCTCTGGCGTCAAAACGCAGATTTATCGGGCAGTCCAGCGCGCTGGAGAGCAAATGACGGCAGGCTTCACGCCGATCTTTTAGCTGGTGGTAGCTTTCCCGGCTGAAACGCAGGGAAATATCCCAGCCGCGCGGCACCAGCGTGGCTAACCGCGCATCGATGTCGCCCAACTGCGGCAGTTGCAGGCTAAAAGCAAACGGCGGGGCGCAGATGTTGTCCATCGCTTCAATCAGCTCACATTGCAGCGGCTGCCACTGTGACGGTGTCACATTTTGTGGGCTGTCCGGTGCCTCACTCTGCAACAGCGGTGGGGCATTGATGGGGCCGCCTGGCGCTAAGGCGAAAGGCGCTTCCTGATAAAACGCGTCCTCAAAGCCGTCTGAAAATGTGAAGGCCTCCCAGAAATCCTTATGGTGTAGATCGTGCGATGAATCGTCTGCGCGTGAGGATTTGCCGTGCAGCGTGGCCTGCGCGTTCTGCGTCGCCTTGGATTCGGGGGACGCAATCTGTCGGTTATTCATACGTGCTCCTGAGGTAACGTAAGCAGATATTCCAGCTTCTCCACTGCTTTCTGGCATTGGCGAGTGGCATCTCGGGCGTGATCAACCTGACGCTGCTGGTCGTGGTGTTGCTGCTGTGTGGCCTGCGCCTGCTGCATTTCTGTCGCTATCTCGCCGAGTAAGCGCTGTTCGGCGGCAAGGCGCGTTTTTAAGTTTTCCAGCGTTTGGCATTGCCCCTGGGTTTCTTGGGCAAACTGGTCGCGCTGCGTCTGGCTGGCTTGTCGCAGCACCTCGACCTGCTGCTGATGATGGCGTTGCTGCTCCGCAATTCGGATCAACTGCTGTTCTTCCTGCCGCTGCTGACGTTCGCTGCGGCTTAAGCGCTGGCGGCGTATCGGCATCAACAGGTTCAACACGGTCTGTAACTCCGCATCGCGTTCGGTGTTATGGGGCATAGCGGCTGACTCCGGCGAGCTGTTGTTGAATCACGCCATACGGCATCGGTTCACGCATCGACTGACGCAGGAACTGCGTGATTTCTGCCTGGGCGTTGACGGCAGAATCGGTCAGTTCGTCATGGCCGGGTTGGTATTCGCCGAGACGGATCAGCATTTCAACCTGCTTGTACGCCGCCATCAGACGCCGTACACCGCCCGCGTTGTGGGTGTGTTCGGTATCCACGACGTTACTCATGGTGCGGCTCAGGCTGGCTAACACGTCGATAGCGGGATAGTGCCCCTGTTCCGCCAGCCGTCGGGCGAGCACGATGTGCCCGTCGATCAGCGAACGCACTTCGTCGGCGACCGGATCGTTCATGGAGTCCTGCTCGATCAGCACGGAATAGAGTGCCGTGATGGCACCGTCTTCCGTTTGTCCGGCGCGTTCGACCAGACGCGGCAGCAGCGTATAAACCGACGGCGGCAGCCCGCCGCGCCCCTGCGGTTCCCCGAGCGCCAGACCGATTTCACGCTGGGCGCGGGCGAAACGCGTCAGGGAGTCAATAATCAGCAGCACCTGACGGCCTTCGGCACGGTAAGCCTCAGCGATGGCGGTGGCGGTGAACGCCGCGCGGGCGCGTTCCATGCTGCTGCGGTCGGAGGTGGAACACACCAGCACGGTGCGGCTGCGCAGTTCATCGTCCAGTTCGTGATCGAGAAACTCGCGTAGTTCGCGGCCACGTTCGCCAATCAGCCCGAAAACGATGGCGTCGCACGGCGTATTACGCGCCAGTTCGGCCAGCAGCGTGGTTTTACCACAGCCTGCACCGGCGAAAATGCCGACGCGCTGCCCTTGACCGATGGTCAGCAGGCCATCGACGGCGCGTAATCCGGTAGGGAGCGGCTGGCTGATGCGGGGGCGGGAGGTCGGCGGCGGGGCATCGCCCAGCACCGGCTGCGTGCGTCCCGTGGCATGGCCCGGCTCGACAAATGCGCTCTCGCCGCCGTCTTCCAATGCCCGCCCAAACCCGTCCAGCACGCTGCCCAGCAAACGATCCGACACCTGAATGCAGTGCGGCTGATACAGCGGCGTCACGGCGGCACCCTGAGCGATGCCGTCCAGTGCACCGAGCGCGGAGAGAAAGGTGTTGTCCGGGCTGAACCCTACGACTTCGGCCATCATCTGGCTGTCGTCCTGACGGGCTACCCAGCACAGATCGCCAATACGCGCCTGCGGCAGGCTGCACTCCAGCAAGATGCCGCTGACGGCCATGACGCGGCCTTTTTTCTCCACGGGCGCGTAGTTCGCCAGATGCTGGCGCTGCTGTGCGACCCACTGGTCGAGCAGTGGAAAAGAAGAAGGTTGCGTCTGCATTACCAGTTCACCGTTATCTGTTGTCTGCCGCTGAATTCAATCTGGTGCTCATCAATTCTCACCAGACGCAGGTTGTCTACCTCATCGCCGATGAAAAAGCGCTGACCGTCCGCCGTGACGACGTTGGCGCGCGACCCGCTGGTCACCTGAACGATCTGAAACGGCAGTTGCTCCGTTTTCAACTGCGTGCGGTTATCCACGGACAGCGCGGTTCTATAACGTTGGTGGAGTTGAGCGAGCATCCGTTCCAGCTTTTTTTGATCGTCCGGCGTGACTTGCCCGGTGAGCGTGAGGCGATCTTGATACGCCGCTACTTTCACGGCCGTGCTCAGTTCCCGCTCCTGCAACATAATGCGCAGCGTGCTTTCCAACTGTGGCAACGTGCCGAGCGGCTTACGGGTATCCTGCGGCGACGGAGCGGCGGGCATCGCGACGCTTTCCTGTAGCTGCCAACTGCCGACCATCACCAGCAGCAACGCGCCAAGCAGCAGATAGCTGGCTTTAGCCCACAGCGGCAGGCGTGTCACGGGTGCTGGTGTAGGAAGCGGCGCTATGGTATGAACTGGTGGTTCGTCGATAGGCATATCCGCCGGGGGAACGTGTTCTTCCGCAGTCGGAGGGGCTTCGTTATCGTCAGGCCAAGGGGTATCGGCCGCGACAATGCAGAGCCAAATCTGCCCCAGCGCAAACGGCGTGCCGGGTGGCAGAGCGTCAATTTGCTCGACGGTATGGCCTTCCGCATTACACAACGCGCCATCCTGTGCGCTGAGCGCCCAGCCGTCAGCGGTCTTCTCCAACTGGCTGTGATACGGCGCAATGCCGGGATCGTAAAGCACGAGATCGGCGTCATCGGCTGCACCGATGCGCCAGGCGTTTCCGCAGAGCGGCAGCGCCGCACCGCGATGTAAACCAGTCAGCACGCGTAATTCAAACATGATGTTTCCTATGCGCTAAAGGGATCGGGGGAGTCGTACAGATCGAGACGTCCAATGACGTTGATCGACAGGGTGGATTCCAGTTCGGTGAAGGACAGCACCGGAACGTGGTGAAATTCGTCCTGCAACAGCGTGCGCAGCGGGCTGCGTAAATCCTGCGCCACCAGTACCAGACTGCGATGCGACGAAAACGGCGGAAACGCCTGCCGCAGCTGGCCGAGTAGCGTGGAGGCGTAGTCCTGCGTCAGGGCGAAGAAAGTTTCGTTCTGCGTCTGGCGCAGCGCATCACGCAGCAGCTCTTCGCTTTCCGGCGTTAGCAGCCAGACGGCAAGGTTGTTTTCGTCGCTGTACTGGTGGCAGATTTGCGATTTGAGTGCCAGACGCACGTAGTCGGTCAGCGCCAGCGTGTCCCGTTCGTGCTGACCGACTTCAATCAGCGCCTCGGCGATGGGGCGCACCGACCGCAGGGGTACGCGTTCGGAAGCCAGCCGTTGCAGCACGCTGGCAAAACGCGAGAGCGGCATGATGCGCTGAAGCTCTTGCGCCAATTCAGGCTGTTCGCTCTCCAGCCAGGCCAGAATGGATTTGGTTTCCTGCAAACCAATAAACTGTGAACCGGTGCGGTGAATGGCCTGTTCCATGCGCGCCAGAATCAGCTCACCCGCCGTCCAGCGCGGCACGTCGTCGGGCTGCTGCGTGATATGTGCCAGAGGCAGCCAGAGCCACTGACTTTCATCCCGTAGCGTGGGGCCGGGCGTGGCGAGGGCGGCATCCGTCGGTTCGACGGCACCGCTGGCAACGGCCAGCCGGTCGGTGACAAACGTGGCTTTAACGTAGGGAATCTCATAGACGCAAAACTGAAATTCATCTTCCGCTAGCCGATCGCTGAATTCGATATCAAAGGACGGCAGCGTAAAGCCAAAACGATAGACCAGCTTGTTACGCAGACGGCGGATATTCTGGACCAGCGCCGTTGCCGTTGGCTGCCCTTGCCAGACCGGATGAAACAGCAGCAAATAGGCGCGCGTGGGGTTGAAGCGCCGCAGATCCTGATAGCCGTTCTGTTCAGCGGGCATATTGTCCGCTTCCAACTGGTTGGCATCGAGCTGGCCCTGTTGTTTGATGCGCCAGAGCTGGAACAGACCGCTGCCGAGTGAGGCCAGACTGATGGTGACAAACACCAGCGTCGGCATCCCCGGCAGCAGCGCAAAGCCAAACATGCCGAGGGAGGAGATGATCCACGCTTTGGGCTGGCTGGTGAGCTGTTCGGCAATTTCACGACCAATATTGGCATCCACTTTTTGCCCGTCGGCTGAGACGCGGGTGATGATCATCCCAGCGGTCAGCGAGATCAGCAGGGCCGGAATCTGGGCGATCAGGCCGTCGCCGATGGTCAAGACCGAGTAGACGTGCATCGCATCGGACGCGGCCATGTTGTGCTGCAACACGCCGATGGCGAAGCCGCCGATCATGTTGATGAACACGATCACCAGCGACGCAATGGCATCGCCTTTAACGAACTTCATCGCGCCGTCCATTGCCCCGAATAGCTGGCTTTCTTTCGCCAGATTTTCCCGCCGCTGCCGTGCCTGATGGGCTTCGATTAATCCGGCACGCAGATCGCTGTCGATGGACATCTGTTTACCGGGCATCGCATCAAGCGTGAAGCGTGCCGCCACTTCGGCCACGCGCTCGGAGCCTTTGGTGATCACCAGAAAGTTCACCACCGTCAGAATCAGGAAAATTACCAGACCGACCGCCAGATTCCCGCCCACCACGTAGTTACCGAAGGCTTCGACAATATGGCCGCCGTCCTGCTGGAGCAAAATCTGGCGCGTGGTGGAAATGGAGATCGCCAGCCGGAACATGGTGGTCAGCAGCAGCACGGCCGGAAACGTCGAGAAAGCCAGCGGCTTGGGCAGATACATCGCCAGCACGATCAGCAGGGAAGAGACGCAGATATTGAGCGCGATCAGCACATCGATCAGTCCTGTGGGCAGCGGGATGATCATCATGAAGACGATGGACATCACGATGACCGCGCCAACGACCTCCGAACGCTGCATCGCGCTCAGCGCAATGCGGTTCAGCCAGATAATCAACAGATTCATGGCTGCTCCTTATCCGAGTCGCGCGTATTCTGTTTGTGCCGCGATGCGGTATCACGCTGCGTCAGTTCATCATGCTGAGTGCTTTTGGCCTGCTGTTTTTCATATTGAGCGATATCGCCAATCATGCCGCGTATCAGTTGGATCGCCGTTTGCCGGTTTTTACTGTCTCGCCACAGCGGATGCGGCAGGTCGCTGACGAGCGGCAGCAGGGCGCTGAAAAACATCGCCTGATGTTGCACTTGGGTGCCGGCCACTTCCCGCCCGAGATTATGCAGGTCGCGGGCATAGGCACCGTTGGCGCTCAGGCCAATCAGGCGGCGGGTTAGCTCCACGGCACCGAGCGTAAAGGCGGGCACTTTGTTCGCTAGCCGAGTGAGCAGCGTCTGGCTGGATGACAGTGTATGGCTCAGGTGGCGGGAATCGTTGAGATTGCTCAGCATTTTGCTGAGTACGGCTTTCGGAATCGACGGCGTCAGCGAGGCAATATCCGCCGCCAGCGCCCGCTGCAACGTGCGCAGCCCAATGGAAAAGGTCGCGGCGTCAAAGCGTTCCAGCAGGGAATCCAGCAGTGCGCTGGCCGACTGCTGATGCACGATTTTTTGGTAATACAGCTCACGCATCGCCTGTTTTTGTTCCGGCTGGGTGCTGAACAGCGCAATCGCCGTTGCCGTATTCAGGCCGGCCCGGACTTCCGGCCCTCTCTCCTGATGCAACTGCTGTAGCGCACTTTCTACCGCCGCCGTTAGCTCGGGCTGTTGGGGAGACTGCTGCTGGATGTGGCGCAGCAGGATATCGCCGCGCGCCGGATCGTTGCCTGCGGCTTCCAACACCGCTTCAAGCGACGGCGAACCTTGCTGCATCAGCAGATCGCGCAGGCGGCTCAACTGCTGATCGAGCGTACTTTGCGACGGATTTTCCAGCATCCTGAACAGTTCTGTCAGTTTCTCAATCCGTTCGACATTGGCGGTCGCGCGTGCGTCCGGCTGCTGGGCGATGTGGCGCCGATTCAGCGATTTGCTTCTTCGCTCAGCTTGCTCGCCAAATGCCATCGCCACTTCTTCCATCGAGGTGGATAACGGCGAACCGGGGGAGGCAGGGTGAGAACTCGTCTGCTGCACCGCAGCCTGTGGCACAGGATCGTCATCCACGACGACTGGGCGCGGCAGGGCGCTGCTGGAGGGAAGGACAGTCGGCATTTTGATCATGATGTCATCCTGAATAAATCGGCTACGTGTCGTGGTGTGAACGTGCAGCGGTATGAATGTATTGCTGTGTGGACGCAGAAAAGAATGGGTTCCCCGATGTGAAGTCATCGGAGCAGGCCGAATTTGATGGCGGATTGGCGTAAATGTCGTTTTACTGATTGCAATAACTTGCAATTTCACGCTGTTGGCGTTGGCAACAAGTGGCGTGATAAAAAGCAAAGTGAAAAATAACTGATTAAAAATCAGTGTGATAAAAATTATTCCGGGCTGGCACAAGGCTTGCTCTTCCGTTTTTGCCAATGGGGCACAACAACGGAGAGTCAGCAAATGGAAATGTCTACCCTGAAACACATCGAACAGACCCCTTCGCTTTACCCAGCGTTATCTGTCGATTGGGAACAGGTGTTTCGTCAACACGGAAAGAAATTGCATAACTTTATCCGCAAGCGCGTCAGCAACCGTGACGACGTTGAGGATTTACAGCAAATGACCTATCTGGAAGTGCTCAAACATCAGGATAAATTTGCGGGAGCATCGCGGCCGGAGACGTGGGTATTCGGTATTGCCCTCAACCTGGTTCGCAATTATTTCAAGCAGGCACGCCAGCGCGCTCAGGAAATGGGCGATGAGATGCTGGAACATATCGCGATAGATCTCGATCCTGGCGCTATCACCGAAAGCCAGCGGGCATTGAAACGCGCGATGGATGCCATCGTCTCACTGCCTGAAGATACCCGTCAGATGCTGATGCAATTGCTGGATACCGATGCCAGCTATCAGGATCTCGCGCTGCAGTTGGAGATTCCGATCGGTACGGTGCGGTCACGGCTGTCTCGTGCCCGAAGTGTGATCCGTCAGGCCGTAGAATCCTGACGGCATTTCACGGGGCGAAAGGACGCACCTGCACCCGCCGTTTTTCACTGACTGAGGTGGTGACCGCTTTATTTAATGATGGCGGTTGCCGTTCAGTTCGTGGTCGCACGCCGTGATATCAGGTCGCATTGATGCCGTTGCAGGGTTCCCTGTCCATCTTCTGGAATGTTGAGACGCCGTATTGCGCTACCTGCACGGCGGGTGGCTGCACAACAGTCTTAATTCAAATAAGGAGATGGCAATGATGTTCACCCAACCTTTTCGTTCCGATGAGAAAACCAAAGCCCCCGAGCTTGAACTGGTGGATTTTGCATTTGGCCGCATCAAGGACGCGATTTATATCGTCAATGAAGATCAGCGTTTTTGTTACGCCAATGAAGCAGCCAGCCAGACACTGGGCTACAGCATTACGGAATTCATGCATTTGAGCGTTGCCGATATCGATCCCGACTGGGTCGCTGAGCATAGCTCGCCCGACTGGTTTCAGGAATACGCATCGGGCGTCGGCACCACGTTTGAAACCAAGCACCTTACTCGCAATGGCATAACTATTCCGGTCGAAGTTAATCTCACGCATTTCCAACACAGAGGACGTAGCTACAACATGTGTGTAGTCAGAGATATCAGGGAACGTAGACATATTGAACAGTTGGCTTACGCGCGAGAACAGGAATTTCGCGCGCTGGTTGAGAACACACCGGATTTGATTATCCGCTTCGATCCCAACCTGAACTGCCTGTACGCCAACCCCGCCAGTCTGAAACATCTGGATTTCACCATAGAGCAACTTCGGGGTCGTATGATTACGGAACTGATGCCCGGTGTGGGCTGTGCGATTCGCATGGAACAGCTGGTGCGGCTGGTTGTCGATACCCGCAGCAGTGCGGAAGGCGAAGTCATGGAAGAGCTGGGGAGAGGTGAGCAGCGTCATCATCATATTCACCATATTCGCTGTGTGCCCGAATTCGATCAGCACGGCGCGCTGGTTTCCATTCTGACCGTCGGACGGGACATTACGGCGATTCGCTATGCGGAGAAAAAACTGGCCGATTCGCATATGCAATTGCGATTGCTGGCGCGCCAGCGTGAGATTTCACGCGAAGAAGAGCGTAAGCATATCGCTCAGGAAATTCACGATGAGCTGGGGCAGCACCTGACCACGATCCGCATAAGCCTGTCGCTCATGCGGATGTGTTTTGCCAAGGAAAATCCAGAGATGCAGGCGCATTTGCAAAAGCTGATGCAGTTGGCGGACCAAACGATCCAGGTGGTGCGTAACGTTTCGACTCGGCTCAGGCCGAATGTATTGAATATGGGGCTGACGCCTGCGCTGGAATGGCTGTGCGACGAATTTAACCGGCATTACAGCGCAACCTGTCTGCTGCGAACGTTGGGAGAACCGCTGGCGCTTAATGACGAAAGCACCACGGCGGCCTTTCGCGTCGTGCAGGAGTCGTTGACTAACGTGGCGCGTTACGCCGCCGCCACACAGGTAATCATTACGCTGGATAACCAGCCGGACTGCGTGGTGCTGTGCACCAAGGACAATGGTAAAGGTTTTGATTCTCGCGCTAAAAATAAAAATGCCTTCGGACTCATGAGCATGAAAGAGCGTGGACGGATGCTGGGAGGTGAAGTGGTTATTGAAAGTGCGCCCGGAAAAGGCACGTTGGTGCAGCTAACGTTTCCTAAACATGGCTATACCCGCTAACCGCGGGATAAGAATAACAAAAGGAAGGGATGAGCGATGTGCAAACCAATACGTTTAATGATCGCAGACGATCACGTCATCATGCGGGAAGGACTCAAGCAGATCTTTGCGCTGGATGATTCGTTGAGCGTCGTCGCCGAAGCGGGAAATGGCGCACAGGTGCTGGCGCAGCTGCGCAGCGTGACGCCCGATTTGCTGCTGCTGGATATGTCGATGCCCGGTATCAGCGGTGAAGCGCTGATTTCACGCGTGGTGGCGCAATATCCGCGTCTGCCGATTCTGGTGCTCAGCATGTACAGCGAAGCGCAAATTGCGCAGCATGCGCTGAAGAGTGGTGCCAGAGGTTACATCACCAAAGATAAAGACCCGGAAGCGCTGCTAGCAGCGATCCGGCGCGTGGCGCAGGGCGCTCGCTATATCGATCATACGATTGCCGAGCAGTTGGTGTTTTCCAACTACGCGGAGGGCGGCAGAGCCGAGCACGATGTACTGACGGCCAGAGAGCACCAAATCATGATTATGTTTGCGCAGGGGATGGGCATCAACGCCATTGCCAATGAGTTGGCCATCAGCAACAAAACGGTCAGCACCCACAAGGCACGTCTGATGGAAAAAATGCAGTTCAGTACCAATGTGGAAATCGTGAAATACGTCGTTAGCAAGAAGCTCATTCCCTAATCGCGGGAATACGCTGTGCGAAAACAACAGATAAAAGGGATTCAACAGTCGGCGAATCCCTTTTGCTGAAGCTTACGCTTTCCTTACGACATCCTTTCGTTTTCCTGCTAATTGTTTAGGAAGGTAACGGACTGTTTTTGCTTATGTTGGTCGTTTTTTGTAGGTATTTCCCTACAAATTCCTCTGGAATTCCTACCTGATGTTCAGCGATGCCTGATGGTTTCATTATTCAATGGCGGTAATGCTTATCATCGTTCTACTGGAGAGGTATTGGCCTGTGTTATGCGGAGAAACGCGGCAAATGCATGGTAGGGCGCCACGTTATGGAAGGCAGTCAGTTAGCCCGTCTGGGCTTCAGGAGTAGTTAATGAGTTATTATTACCGTCAGGACAGACAGCACGATTCTTCATTAGAGCATTCGTTATCAGAGCCTTCACCATTAGAAAAAGCACCACCATCAGTAGACTATTTCCCGTCATTGTCGGGACATTCCACACACACGGCAGATGATATTCACTCATCGCTCTTGCCTATCATCAATGTTATTGCTCCCCTCAATGTCGATATCGTGCTGGAAGGTGAAACCGGTACGGGCAAAGACACATTGGCAAATCGTATCCATCAACTTTCTCGATGCAGCGGCCCGCTGGTGGCGGTGAACTGCGCCGCCGTGCCGGAAAATCTGGCCGAAAGTGAATTGTTTGGCGTGGTGTCGGGGGCTTATACCGGCGCAAACCGTTCCCGCGCCGGCTATCTGGAAAGTGCAGATAAGGGGATTCTGTTTCTGGATGAGATCGACAGTATGCCCATGACGCTGCAAGCCAAGATGCTGCGCGTGTTGGAAAGCCGTGGCGTAAAGCGGCTGGGAAGCACCCAGTTCACGCCCGTGGATATGCGCGTAATTGTGGCGACGCAAACGCCGTTGCTGCAACTGGTGGAAAAAGGGCTGTTTCGCCGCGATCTCTATTTCCGTCTGGATACGGTAAAGATTCAACTGCCGACGCTGCGTTCCCGCAGCGATCTTATTCTGCCGCTGTTTCAGCGTTTTAGTCAGGAAGCGGCGGTACGCCTGAAAATGACGCTGCCGCCGATGACGGCGGAAATTTACGAACAGCTGCTGACCCACAGTTGGCCGGGCAATATCCGCGAGCTGAAAGCAGCGGCGGATCGCTGGGCGCTGGGGTTGTCGCCTTTGGCTGAAATTCAGCCACTGCTGCACCCGCGTCCTTTGCAACTGAAAGACCGCTTAAAGAGGATTGAAAAATTTCTGATTCAGGATGCACTGCGCCGTCACGACCACTGCATTGACGATGTGATTGTGGAGCTGGGGATCCCCAAGCGGACGCTCTATCACCGCCTGAAAGTGCTGAACGTGACGGCGCGAGAAATGTGCGCAGGGGGCGGGGAAGCCTGTCAGGCATGAGGGCCGAAGATGGCAGGCCTGTTTTGGGGAGAGGCCTGCCTTCGGGTTACACCGTTTCTCTCTACACCGCTTCTATCGGCGGGCACGGATAGTGATGGATATCCGGTAGATCGTGCAATGCCACCGCTTTGCTGAAATACCATCCTTGAATAATCGCCGACGGGCACTGTTGCAGGATGTAGGCGGCTTGCTCGCGTGTTTCTACTCCTTCGAAGATCACCGAGACGTCCAGCTTTTTGATCAGGGTAAATAGCAGATCGGCCATCGCGGCATTAACCGAATCTGTGCCGATGGCACCGACAAAAATTTTGTCGATCTTGATCATATCGAACGGTAAGTTGCTTAGATAGTCGAGGTTAGAGTATCCCGTGCCGAAATCATCAAGCGCGACCTTATAGCCCGAATGTCGTAAGGCCTCAAGGCCGTCTGCCAGCGTCTTATGGGATGTGCTCGACCGTTCGGTGAGTTCCAGCATGACGCGCGTTTTATCGATGGCTAACTCGTCACACATCTGCTGTAGGAAGCGATGATAATCAGGCGAAACAATGTCGGAAACGGACAGGTTAATGCTGAGAAGAAACGGCGTCTCCTGCGTGAGGTACGGCCGCATGTCGTGCAGCGCCTGACGGGTAATGATGCGGGTGAGTTCGTCTGAGTAGCCCATTTTTTCAGCAAGGCTGATGAAAAATTCTGGCGAGACGTTGTTGCCGCGCTCGTTTTTCCAACGCGCCAGTGCCTCTACGCCAATAATCGCGCGCTGTGGCAGGCTGATCAGCGGCTGATAATGCACCTGAAACCGCTGGTGTTTAATCGCGCGTTTTAGCTGTGAGGGTAAAGCATGGTGCCGATCGTAGTAGAGCTGATAGGACAGGGTAAAACTGGCACCGACTAACGCACCGACAAAAAACAGCAAGGCGATGATATACCACGGACGATATAGGATTCCTGCGGAATCCAACTGAGCCAGTACACAGATATTCACATTCGATGCGCAGAAAAACGTCTGCCGTTTTCCCATGGCCAGCCATGAATTATCCTGATGTTGCGTCTTCTTGAATACAGGGAGATCGATGTTGCCAAACGTTTGATAGACGTGATCCAGATTATGCGTTGTCAACATGGCGCTGTAGTCGGCGGGCGGCTGAATAAAACGGCGGAATGCGGCGGCGGCGGTGATGGTGACCACACCGTTGAGGCTTGCCATATCTGCGGTAATTCGCGGGTCAATCACATCTTTCATTGCTGTCCACAGCTGTACGCCATCGGGGGTCGTCAGGTTCGGTGGCAGCAGATAAATCGGTGGGTTAAGGATTCCCCAGCCTGCTGAACAGATAAGATAGTTGTCTTTGATACGCCCAATATCCCGCAGATAAACAGAATAAAAAGAGATCAGGCGCAATTCTTTCAGATCGGCACTGGAGCACGGGGTGTTACCCAGCGTCAGCACTCGGTTAATCGTTTCCCGACCTTCATGAGCGACGTCGGTTCCCTGCTTGAGCACTTCCTGGCTGTAGTTCAGCAGTTGTGTTTGCTCCAGCCTGGCTAGAATCCCTTGCCCAATAAACAGAGCCAGCAATGCGCTGCCAAATGAAATCAAAACAAGTCTGAGCCACAATCCGGTGTTGGTAGTTAAGGTGAGCATAGCGACCATTTGGCAGCGTGACGGGAATAGTACGGCATGGGTTCAGGTATCGCATCCTTGCCAGTTGCACAGCATAAAAACGTTTCTGAAAATCAGAAACAACGTACGGCCTTTCGGTAAGGTAATAACGCTTTCTATTATTCTAAAAGAAAATCCATCATGACTAACGGTCGGAAACACAGATAAAACTAGGCTAGTTCTTCCTCTCGAATGACATTACAGAAAGAATTTCCTTTTAGTTGGAACTCACTGACCCGCTCTCCCACTTAATGAATGAACAAGATGACTGTATGTACAGCATGACAGTTCACCACCGTAAACATTCATTATATTTGGAGATATATCATGGCTTTAGGACTTTCTCAGGTTGCATCTCAGGCGGCTTCTCAGACTCTGGATACCGCGATGGCCGGTTCTTTGACCCGTGCTGCGGGCGCTCAGGCACAGAAAATTGCGCTGGATACGGAAAACTCCATTCTGGATGGTCAGATGGATTCCGCGTCCAAATCACTGAACTCCGGGCAGAAAGCGGCGAAAGCCATCCAGTTCTGATCGTGATGCAACGAGCCGGAGCCTTGCTCCGGCTTTATTTTTATCCCGTCCGCGATGGAATTCACACCATGAAAATCAACCACGCTACTACGCTGCCCCAGCCGGGGGATGCTCCGCTGGCGGACAACGGTACGTCTTTTTCCTCTTCTGCCACCAATCAGGATGTGTCCTGGTTTAGCGCGGCGCTGTCGTCGGCACCGATGACGGCAGAAAGCGGCAACAGCCAGTGGCTGGGCGCACTGGCGGAAAAATCTCAGGGATTGAACGGCGTTTTTAAATCTGCCGAACGCGATGTAAGCCAGTCGATGCGCTCCAATAATCCAAAGGATGTGCTGGATGCGACCCGAACGCTATCGTCGTTCTATCTGGAAAGTCTGCTGAGCGCCAAACTGGTGGCGAAAAGTGTACAAAGTCTGGAAAAACTCACCAACTTACAGTAGCGGCCTATGAAAATCGATAAGCGAGTGTTTCTTCTGCTGATCGGGCTAGTGGCTGGCTGTGGCGAGCCGATTGAGCTGAATCGCGGGCTGTCGGAGAACGATGCCAACGAAGCGATTTCGATGCTTGGCCGCTATCAGATCGGCGCGGAGAAACGGATGGACAAAACCGGCGTCACGCTGGTGATCGATGCGAAAAACATGGAACGTGCCGTCAATATTCTTAATGCGGCGGGTTTACCGAAGCAGTCGCGTACCAATCTGGGCGAGGTTTTTCAGAAAAGCGGTGTGATCTCGACGCCGCTGGAAGAGCGCGCCCGCTATATCTACGCCTTGTCGCAGGAAGTGGAGGCGACGCTGGCGCAGATCGACGGCGTGCTGGTGGCGCGGGTGCACGTGGTGCTGCCCGAACGTATTGCCCCCGGCGAGCCGGTTCAGCCAGCCTCGGCGGCGGTGTTTATCAAATATCGTGCTGAACTGGAGCCTGATGGGATGGAGCAACGTATCCGTCGTATGGTCGCCAGCAGCATCCCCGGCCTGTCTGGCAAGGATGATAAAGAACTGGCGATCGTCTTTGTTCCGGCGGAACCGTATCAGGACACGATCCCCGTCGTCACGCTGGGGCCGTTTACGCTCACGCCGGATGAGATGCGGCGCTGGCAGTGGAGTGCGGGGTTGTTCGGTTTGCTACTGGCTGGGCTATTAGGCTGGCGCGTTGGCACGCCTTACCTGCGGCAGTGGCAGCAGAAAAAAGCGGGGGCGTCGTCGTCACCATGACCACACAAGCGCAAAAGCTGGGGCGCGAATCGGGTGACATCACACCGTTTGCCTGGCTGATCTGGTGGGCAGAAGACTGCCTGTTACAGGCCGATCCCAGTTGGTGGGGCGGGAATGTGAGGTTGCCTGATTCGCCGTCGCGGCGCGACTGGCTGCATGTGAACGCCGCGCAACTTCATCGCCATTTTTCTCTGCCGCCAGTGCTGCCGCCGGATCCGCTTGCCTCACTGATACAAATGAGCGCGCTGGATACGGCGCAGCGGGAAACGGTACTGCGGCTGATGGCTCGGGTGTGTCAGCCCGTGCGTAATCCAGATCGCTCGGACGCGGAGGGCATATGGTGCGAGCGGCTGGCAAAGGCGCTGCGGCCGGGCTTATGGCTACCGTCATCAATCACCTTTTCTGTTTCATCATCGTCGGCGCCCTCCGCTGCGGGCTATCAGGATGCGTTGGCGCTGCTGCGCATTCGCTATGGTGAAACGTGCTGGCCGCGTCTGCGGCTGCTTTTTCCTCGCGATTGGCCCCGTGACTGGGAACATCATTGCGATACCCCGACGATGTCATTGCCCGCCGCACGGCTGAATGCGCTGTGCGATGCCCTGATCTGGAAGGCATCGGCACCGACCTAGAATCGATTTCACCTTGCACAGTAAGGATGACTAATGCTGACAACGAAGACGTTTGTGACATTACCCGGCGCGAGTCGGGATGAAACGGTGATTATTCCGGCGGAGCGCATCGCAGCGCATCGGCGCAGTCGGACACTCTGGGAAGAGGCTAATGCGCAGGCCGAGACGATTGTGGCGCAAGCGCACGACCGTGCCCGAACGCTCTGTGAGCAGGCGGTAGAACACGCAGAAGCGGGATTCTGGCAGCAGGCGAATGCGCTATTACAGGGTGTTCAGCAAGAGCGGATGGATCTGGAAAAAATCATGATTACGCAAGCCGGACAGCTGCTGCGCGATGCGTTGGCGCATTTGCTGGACAAAACGCCCGCACCGTCGCGTCATCACGCTTTATTGCGGCAACTGCTGAAGCAACAGCAGGGAGAAAGCCGGGGAACGCTGTACTGCCATCCCGCCCAGCTTGCCGACGTGCAGCACTGGCTGGATGCATATGCGCATCTGGAGTGGCGTCTCGCCAGCGATGAGGCGCTGGATAGCGATGCCATGAAGCTGATTACGGCGCATGGCGTGATGTCGCTGAGCTGGCGACAGGCGACGGCGCAACTGATTCCTCCTGAATATCCCGCCGCGATGTGAAATCACTGCCCGCCACTGGGAACTGCCCGCTTAGGTTAACCACTCACTATTGAGTCAATGACATGACGTTTAGGTAACGGCCAAAACGTCAAGTCAACGACCCAAACCGTTTGTGAGGAAAATACCTTATAGGAGAGCGTGCTATGTCCCTTAACCCCATTCAGCGTCGCCTTGACGCGCACCTGGTCGATTCGCAGCAGCAACTGGATGATATTGCACTGAATGTTGCCGAAGGCGGAGCCAGTCAGGCGGACAGTTACGCCTTTTTTGAAGCCAGTATGGATTATTCCAATGCCAGTTGGGCAGTCGGGCAACTGTTGAGCGTTAAACACGGCTTGGCAAAGGCCATCATCAATGACTTCAACTGAGTTGGCCGCGATGCTGGAGCGTTGGCTAAACGGCGGGACGCCGACGCTAAAGTTGGACATTGACGGTGGCGCGGTGACGATGGTGCGACAATCTTCGGGCGTGGCGTGCAGCGCGGCCATTCCGCAGCGTGCCACACCCGATGAGCCGATGCTGGCGCGCGCATTACAGCTGGCTGACGCCGCCCACGCCCAGTTTCAGGATGACACCGCCATACTGTCGCTTTCCCCACAGGATGAACAGTTCTGGCTCTGGATGCGGCCCGATGCCGATGACGTCATGCAGCTGTGCCGCAGCCTGGAAACCTTACTGAATCAACGGGATGTCTGGCTGAGCCTGCTCACGCCGCGTGCGAAAGCACCCGTTTCCGCGCCACTGAATCTGAACACGCTCGCTTTTTTGCAAGGAGAACGACATGCGTAAGGGATTGATACGTCATCGATCGTATAGCACGTTGCTGGCGGTCTATCGCTGGTTTTGCTGGGCGGTGGTGCTGATGGGGATTATCCCAGTGAACGGGATCATTTCGCTGGCGCACGCCGCCACGCCACCCGACTGGAATAAGGGCGCGTATGCCTATTCTGCCGAGCAAACGCCACTGTCTGCGATTTTGACGGGTTTTGCCAACAGCCACGGTGTGGATTTGGTACTGGGTAATATTGCGGACAATGAGGTTACGGCGAAAATTCGGGCGGATAACCCCGCGCTGTTTCTCGACAGGCTGGCGCTGGAGCATCGCTTTCAGTGGTTTGTGTATAACAATGCGCTCTATGTCAGTCCGCAGGATGAACAGGCGTCGGTGCGGCTGGAAATTTCCCCGGACGCCGCGCCCGATATCAAACAGGCGCTCAGCGGTATCGGGCTGCTCGATGCGCGCTTCGGCTGGGGGGAATTGCCAGAAGAGGGCGTGGTGCTGGTCACCGGCCCGCAGGCGTATATCGATCTGATCCGTAATTTTAGCCAGCAGCGGGAAAAGCAGGATGAACGGCGCAAGGTGATGATTTTTCCGTTGCGCTATGCCTCGGTATCTGACCGGACGCTGCAATATCGCGATCAAAAAGTCACGATTCCCGGCGTCGCGACCATTCTCAATGAGTTGATGGATGGTCAGCGTGCCGCACCAGCGGGCGCATCCGGCCCGATGCCCGTGCAGCCGGATAACGGCATGGAAGCGATGCGGGACAGTACGCGTTCGCTGATGACCCGGCTGGCAACGCGTAACAACCCAGGTCGCAACGGTGAGGCATCAGGCCGTGTGACGCTGAGCGGCAAGATTTCCGCCGATGTGCGTAATAACGCGCTGTTGATTCGGGATGATGAAAAACGCCGGGCGGAGTATCAGCAGCTCGTCGAGCATATCGACGTACCGCAAAATCTGGTCAACATTGATGCCATTATTCTGGATGTGGACCGGACCGCCATGTCGCGGCTGGAAGCGAACTGGCAGGCACAGCTCGGCAATGTGAGCGCGGGTAGCACGATGATGATGGGGCGGAGTACCCTGTTTGTCAGCGATTTCAAACGCTTCTTCGCCGACATTCAGGCGCTGGAGGGGGAAGGAACGGCTTCCATTGTTGCGAATCCTTCCGTGCTGACGCTGGAAAATCAGCCCGCGATTGTCGATTTCAGCCGGACGGCATTTATCACGGCCACGGGCGAGCGTGTCGCGGACATTCAGCCCGTGACGGCGGGGACTAGCCTGCAAGTGACGCCGCGTGTGATCGGCGAAGGCGCGCAGCGCAGCATCCAACTGGTTATTGACATCGAAGACGGTCAGGTGGAGACGGGGCGTGAAGGTGAGGCCTCCGGTGTGAAACGCGGTACCGTCAGCACGCAGGCGCTGATTGGTGAGAACCGTGCGCTGGTGTTGGGCGGTTTTCACGTTGAAGAAAGCGGTGACCGCGATCGTCGCATTCCGATCCTCGGAGATATCCCGCTGCTGGGACAACTGTTTACCTCGACGCGTCATGAAGTCTCGCGCCGTGAGCGCCTGTTTATTCTGACGCCGCATCTGGTCGGCGATCAAACCGATCCCACGCGCTATGTTTCCTCCGCCAATCGCCAGCAGTTGAACGGTGCGATGAACCGCGTCGCGCAACGCAACGGTAAAACGGATCTCTACAGCCTGATTGAAGGCGCGTTTCGCGATCTTGCCAGCCGCCAGCTTCCCGCCGGGTTTCAGGCCGACAGCAAAGGTGCGCGATTGGGAGAGGTGTGCCGCTCGCAGTCGGGCCTGATCTACGACAGTTCGCGCTATCAGTGGTACGGCAACGGTCAGGTGCGTCTGAGCGTTGGCGTCGTGCGTAACGGCGGCACACAGCCGCAGCGTTTTGATGAAGCCGCCTGTGCCAGTAGCCGCACGTTAGCGGTGGCCGTGTGGCCGAAAACCACACTGGCACCGGGAGAATCCAGCGAGGTTTTCCTGGCTTTGCAGCCCGCGCTGACGCCCCAGCCAGCCCGACGTAACCTGCTGATATCTCGGTAGCGATCTCAATTAAAACAGGAAGTTGTCATGAATCATAAAGCACTGTCCGTCGCGCTGATAGTACTCCTGCTGAGCGCTTGCAATGCCCCGCGGCAGGTCGCCAACTGCGCCTCGGTGACCTGTCGCCCGCAACCTGAAACGCGGCAATTAATCATCTGGTGGCAGCCCGATTTGCGTAGTGGCCCGGCGGATTACAGCAGGGTCAGCGTGGATGAGTGAGCCCGCGGTGGAATTCGACAATCAGCATGACTTTCTCACGGCGCTGGAAACGGCGCCGGCCGCTTGTTGGACGGTACAACCGGGCGTCACGCTGTGGTTTACGGCAGTGCCAGAGCGGCAGGCGACGCTTACCTTAACGCTGGCTCCCGCTCGACATTACCCCGGTATGCTGCGGCAAATTTTACAACGCCGCTTTCTGGAGGCTGACGTGCTGTTTGCCATTAGCCTGAGCCTGGATGAACAGCAACATCTGCGGTTACATCGGGCATTATCCACATTGACTGATTCAGTTGCGGCAATCGACGAACTGTGGCGTTTGGCCGGTCTGTCGCCGCGCTGAACCGTGAAAAAGTCATGCGTTTTCGTGCGTACGATGGGAACTGAGCAGGCAAGAAAATCACTTAATGGGGGAGTGTCACAATCACGCGGGCTGACCGCACATCATTGGCGCTTTCATAACCCATTTACTCATTGAGGAAACATTATGCTTAATTCTCTTGGTGGCGGAGCTTCTCTGCAAATCACGATCAAAGCGGGCGGTAACGGCGGTTTATTTCCATCTCAGTCTTCACAAAATGGCGGATCGCCGTCGCAGTCTGCGTTTGGTGGCCAGCGTAGCAACATCGCAGAACAGCTGTCCGATATCATGACGACCATGATGTTCATGGGCAGCATGATGGGCGGCGGCATGAGCGGTGGCCTTGGCGGTTTGGGTAGCAGTCTGGGCGGACTCGGTGGCGGTTTACTGGGCGGTGGTCTGGGGGGCGGTCTCGGCAGCAGCCTTGGCAGCGGGTTGGGAAGTGCGCTCGGCGGTGGCTTGGGCGGCGCGCTGGGTGCCGGTATGAATGCCATGAATCCATCGGCCATGATGGGCAGCCTGCTGTTTAGCGCGCTGGAAGATCTGCTGGGCGGCGGCATGTCACAGCAGCAGGGTGGGCTTTTCGGCAACAAACAGCCGTCGTCGCCGGAAATTTCTGCCTATACCCAAGGCGTTAACGATGCACTGTCTGCTATTTTGGGCAACGGCCTGAGCCAGACGAAAGGGCAAACGTCACCGCTGCAATTGGGCAATAACGGTCTGCAAGGCTTGAGCGGCGCGGGTGCGTTTAATCAACTGGGCAGCACGCTGGGGATGAGTGTTGGGCAAAAAGCCGGTTTGCAGGAACTGAACAACATCAGCACACACAATGACAGCCCAACGCGTTATTTCGTCGATAAAGAAGATCGCGGAATGGCGAAAGAGATTGGTCAGTTTATGGATCAATATCCTGAAGTCTTCGGCAAGCCGGAATACCAAAAAGATAACTGGCAGACAGCGAAGCAAGATGACAAATCCTGGGCTAAAGCGCTGAGCAAGCCGGATGACGACGGTATGACCAAGGGCAGCATGGATAAATTCATGAAGGCGGTTGGCATGATCAAGAGCGCGGTGGCGGGTGATACCGGCAACACTAACCTGAGCGCTCGCGGCAACGGCGGTGCGTCTCTGGGCATTGATGCGGCGATGATTGGCGACCGTATCGTCAATATGGGGTTGAAGAAGCTCTCCAGCTAAACGGAAGATTGAGGAGAGCAGGGCGGAAGTCTTGCTCTCTTGTTATTAATTGCAGAAAAACTATTTCACTATTAATCAATTGATTGGCCTGTTTTCAGCCCTTTCTTCGCACTATTGAGTTTTCACTTCGCTTGCTATCCTTTATGCGCCATTTTTATCAACAGGACTCGCATTAAGGATGTTACAGGGAACGTTCTCATTATTCTGCCTATCGCTTAATACCCGCGACTTTCTTGCCTCCTACTGTGTGATGAACACACCGAATCTCTACTCGCCCTGAATTTTCTACATTTTTCTCTAGCGTGGTGTTTTTAGCCAATAGGGCGTCTTTATAACGTCTTGTCTTATCAATGTGATGCTTTATCAATCTGAACTGTGGTGTGAGCAGACTCAGACCACAGTTTAAGCATTTTGCTTTTCATCAGGGTAGCGGCGAAACGCATCGGCGCATGCAGTAGCTATGGCAGCAGGATAAGAATAACAATAAGGAGAAAGCCGATGGCAAACAGTACAGGATTACAGTTCACCGTAAAGGTTGGTGCCCTGGAAGCAGGCACTTTCGCGGTGGTGGATTTCAGGCTGGATGAATGGCTGAACCGGCCTTTCAGTCTGTCGCTGAGTCTGGCGAGCGCGTTGCCGGATGTCGATTTTGGCGCGGTGCTGGACCAACCGTGCGAGCTGATGATTTGGTATGAGGGTGAGCTAAAGCGTCGGGTCAGCGGGATTATCAGCGGCTTCACGCAGGGCGACACCGGATTCCGGCGCACACGCTATCAGGCGGAAGTCCGTCCAGCCCTGTGGCGGCTAGGGTTGCGTACCAACGCCCGCATCTTTCAGGCCCAAAAGCCGGAGGCGATTATCGGTGTACTGCTGGAAGAAGCGGGCATTACCGACTACGCCTTTGCGCTGCGTAACGAGCACGCAGTGCGCGAATATTGTGTGCAGTATCGGGAAAGCGATTTAGCCTTTATCACCCGTCTGGCTGCCGAGGAGGGAATGTACTTCTTCCACGAATACGAAGAGGGCAAACACCGGGTGGTGTTTGCCGACGATGCGGGTGCACTGACCAAAGGCCCCGAGCTGTTCTTCAATCTGGCGACACAAGGGCTAAGCGAGGGCGAATACGTCCGGCGCTTCCACTACGCGGAGCGGGTAAGCACATCGGACGTGGAGCTGAAGGATTACAGCTTCAAGACGCCGGCTTATGGGTTGTCGCACAAGAAAACGAGCGGCGAACTAGAACACCAGCGCGAAAGTTACCAGCACTACGACTATCCGGGGCGCTATAAGCAAGACCCGAGCGGCAAGGCGTTCAGCGGTTACCGGCTGGATGCGCTGCGCTCAGGAGCGGTGACGAGCGAAGGGGAATCTAACTGCGCGGGGCTGATGCCGGGCAACACCTTCACGCTGACGGAGCATCCAAATACGACGCTGAATGCGGTGTGGCAGACGGTGAGCGTGACGCACGTCGGGCAACAGCCGCAGGCGCTGGAAGAGGAAAGCGGCGGCGAACCGACGACCATGAGCAACAGTTTTGCCGTGGTGAAAGGCACGACGACGTGGCGTGCTGCTATGCCGTACAATCCGATGGTGGACGGCCCGCAAATTGCGACGGTGGTTGGCCCAGCAGGTGAAGAGATTTACTGCGACCAGTACGGTCGGGTAAAACTGCAATTCCCGTGGGACCGCTACGGCGCGAGTAACGACCAGAGTTCCTGCTGGGTGCGTGTCAGCCAAGGCTGGGCAGGCGGCCAGTACGGCATGATCGCGATCCCACGTATCGGCCATGAAGTGATCGTCAGCTTCCTTGAGGGCGATCCGGATCAGCCGATTGTGACGGGCAGAACCTTTCATGCGACTAACCGCCCTCCTTACGATCTGCCTGCCCACAAGACACGCACCGTACTACGCACGGAAACGCATCAGGGAGAAGGATTCAACGAGCTGCGCTTTGAAGATCAAGCCGGGCAGGAGGAGATTTATATTCACGGGCAGAAAGATCTCAACGCGCTTGTTGAAAATGACGTCGTCTGGCACATCAAACACGACGCGCATACGGATATTGATAATGAGCGAGTGACCCGCATCAAAGCCAACGATCACCTGACGGTTGAGAATGAGAAACGTGACCACATTAAAGGGGAGCACTCGCTGACCGTTGATGCCTCAATGCACCAGAAACTGGGGCAGGCACTGCTGGTTGAGGCTGGTGAGGAAGTGCATGTGAAAGCTGGGGTCAAGATAGTGCTTGAAGCTGGCGCAGAGTTGACGCTGAAAGTTGGGGGAAGCTTCATCAAGATCGATCCCAGCGGCGTGAGTGTGGTCGGGGCGGCTATTAATATTAACTCCGGCGGCAGTGCTGGCAATGGTTCTGGCTGGGCAGGGCAGATACCCATCCTGCCGGGTAGTGTTGCAGTGCCTCCGGCACCACCAGCAACGTTACCCGCCCCTGCTATTCATAAAAGCATGGAATCAATGTCTCCGCTTGTTAAGCCTTGCCCGCTCGCAAAGGGAGGTAAAGCATGAGCCTGAATACCTGGCGAGCAGAGCATGGAGGGACACTCTTTGCGATCGTCGATGGGGCGGCGGATTACTCGGCGGTGGCGCGTTTCTATGAACTCAGCGAGGGAGAAGCTTTTCCGCTCTTTGCTGGTACGCCGTTTAGTGATCAAGCCGCACTAGGCCCTTGGCTACTACTTAATCCTTCTCTCGAGTTTGTGGCGGATTCTCCCGAGTTGCACGGTTTTTATCTGGTCAGTGAACAGCCAACTGACATGGTTCGCCGCCACTGGCAAAGCCTGATACAGGTTATCCGTGAAGGGGAGGTTGTCTGTTTCCGTTTCTCTGAACCTCGTATCTTCCTGCCGATGTTCTGTGCCATGAGCCAGGAAGAGCAGACTGCCATTCTGGGGCCTTGCACTGGACTCTGGATCAACGGCAGTGGGTTTACGCGTAACCCTGATACCCCGTTTCATCCCTCGTTAGAAACGCCCTGGTTTCATATTCGTTCGCATCATCTGGCAGCGCTGTATGACGACGAACGTCACGCCTATATTCTTCGTCGGCGTCTGTGGCAGGTCATGACGAGCATGATGGAGCGTCATCCCGACCCGGCAGGCACTATTTTGCTAGTTCTCAGGCAAGCCAATGCGGAGGGAATTCAGGGTGACGTGCTTGATGGCGTGGTGGCGGGAGCCTTGACCTTGCAGGTCGGGCTTCCTCTGGAGAGTATTCGAGCGCCGCTTATGCTGACTGAAGCAGAATTCGCTCAGGTTAACCACTGGATGGTGCAGCATAATGCGTTAATAGGAGTTAATTGATGGCAGCCGATCCTTATTGCATCCCCTGCGAACATTACGATGGCTGGATAGAGATTGATGTTCGTGATGAACACAACCGTTCGTTTAAGGGGCTAAAAGCGACACTAACCGACGATACCGGCAAGGCCGAAACGGTGAAGCTTAACGACGGGCCGACGCTGGTGCGCGGTTTTGCCGTTGGCCCGATAGCGGTCAAACTGGAGACGCAACCTTGGCTCAAGGCGGCGCAATCGCATGAGGCCTTGAAGGAAGGGCAAAGTGCCGTGCCTAGCTATGTGGCAGAAAAAGTCGGACATGATGACACGCCACGTGAACATATTAAGGCGACCACGGGTGACCTGTGCCTTACCGCGCCTGAACAACCGTTGCCAGAAGCGCATCAGGAAGGAAAATCCGGAAACGTTCGCTTATTTACTAAACATTCCTACGTCATCGAAGTAAAAGGCTACCAGATCAACGTATTGCGTATTGGTGTGTTCTTCGATGGTACGGGGAATAACACTTATAACGCTGAATCCGGTCTTAAAAAAGTGGAGCAATGGCTGGCAGAAACCTGTTCCGATCCGGCACAACGGGAGAAAGAGCTACGCGGCTGCCAGATGGGACGGCTTCCGGTGAGTGACAGTGCGGCTAACGATATTACAAACGTAGGAAAACTGTACGATCAATATCTTTTTGGGGCAAAGACATTCAGTGCTCATAGCTATATCAGCGGTATCGGCACCCGCGATCCGGTTGCGGGCAAAGATGGCATGGAATACCAAACGGACGATATGTTGACGAAGGGGCTGGATCTCGATTTTGGTGGTGAAAATACCTCTATCGTGGGCAAGGTGAATCAGGCCTGTGAACAAGGGATTGTTGCTGCGGTTATACGCGACTTGGAAGATTCGTTATCCAATATTGAATGTATTCACCGGATTGTGTTCGATGTCTTTGGCTTCAGCCGCGGAGCGGCGGCGGCACGCCATTTTGTTAACGTCATCGACCAAAAGGCCGATCATCCGCTGGTGCAGGCGGTGGCCAATACCCCCACCATCCGCCTGAAGGCGGGATTTGACTGGGCAAACCGGGACTATGTGCGTACCACCTTTGTCGGGATTTTTGATACGGTGGCCTCATCGTACCATCCCAGCCTCAATATCCGTTTGCAGGATGACTGTGCCGAACGGGTGGTGCATCTGACGGCGTTGGATGAGGTGCGAAAGTACTTCCCGTTAACGCGCATCACTCCTACGGCGATTGGCACCAGCATCCCCCCGCACTTTACTGAACTGGCGCTGCCGGGTGCACACTCGGATATTGGTGGCGGGTACTATAGCCGCTGGAGTCTGCCTAACCCGAACAGCGACCCGGCACTGACGGAATGCCTTGAGCTGGAACGCTTTATGAGCGAGGAAGCGCCGACGACGCTGGATACGGAAAGCCGAGCCTATCGTCAGGCACGCGCCTATGCCGAGGAAAAGATCGCGCAAGGCTGGGTTGATCGGCTTCACCCACATTTAGCGCGTGCCACCACACCACCCGTAGGGGCAATTAGCCTGATCCCCTATTCATTTATCCGGCGGCGCGGTAAGGATGATGCATGGCCTAAAAAGGCGGTTTATGTGGAAGTGGTGATGAGTCGGGTGGTCGAAGGCGAGTATTCCCGCATTCCATTACATATGATGGTGGAAGCGGGACGCGCTGTTGGCGTGCCGTTTAAGGACTGGGATCCTACAGTAAGTACACTGAGTCTTGAGTCTGGAGCCATCAAATTGCCAGCGGTGAATCTGACCAAACTGGATGAGAACTGGGCGTTGGCGGCCACCGAGCAGGGCGTGATAAAAAATCTGAGCCAGCAGCTTCCGGCAGCTGTGTATCGGGCGCTGCGCCGTGACTATGTGCACCGCAGTGCCAGCAATCAGGGCATATCCAGTCCGGCGGGAATCCATAAACAGGAAACCACCGTGAGCAAGGAACGGCGGCATATCATCGGCAATCTGGAGGCATGATGTTAAGAGCGTTTATTATGGCAGCAGGGCTGTGTGTTTCGTTGGTTGCCTGCTCAACACCGAACCCCAAAAAAATCATTAACTGGTCTTATGGTTCAGGCAGCAATATTGACAGTTTTTGTACAACAAAAGCCACCTTTTACCATAAAGGTGAAATTGTATTCAGCTATCCCGGAGGGGGATGTAACGCCGGTGCGCCGTACAAATATATCATTGATAGAAAATACTATTGGGCGGGCGGCGGGGGATTACCTACCGATGGTGTTCCCATCCCTGATAAGGCTTCGATAGAGATGGTGTCCTTCTATGACCGCAAACGCTACCGCATTAAGGTTGATTTGCCTGCCGATTTGACCCAAAAGATGCGGCAGCGTTACCAAATTGGTGAGCGCATAGACCAACGTAGCTGGCTCTATTTTGGCTTAGCCCCCGGCGGTTATTATGAGGTGCTATTGAAAGGCGATAAGTTGCTTGTCAAACCAGACCTCTTGCTTGCCCGTGGCATTGCCGAAGAAGTGACCGACAATTGGTATGATAAAAAATTTCCAATCGGCGTGAGTCAATACACAGTGACGCTTCAAAACTTTGACAAAGAATACGGCGAGCTATTTAAACAACACCCTATCCCCTTAGGTATGGACTGGGCACCGATTATGGATGCCTACCGCGCTAAGCAGCCTAAAACCGATCAACAGCCGATTAACTAACACGATGTCACTAACGCAACAGACTGGACGAGGGCCTGTTGCGTTGCCTTCTGGCAATCAGGGCATATCCAGTCCGGCGGGAACCCACAAACAAGAAACCACCGTCAGCAAGGAACGACGGCATATCATCGGCAATGTGGAGGCATGATGTTAAGAGCGTTTATTATGGCGTTGGGGTTATGCATTTCGCTGGCCGCCTGCTCAACCCCGAATTTCAAAACTCCGGTTAGCTGGCGTTATGGTACGGGCAGCAATATTGATGAAACGTGGACGACCAACGTTGAGTTTTATCGTGGTGGGACGTTTATCGGCGGCTATCCAGGAGGAGGCGTAGGACCTGGCGTTAGTGTAAAAAGGATTACGCAAAAGCGCTATTACTGGGCGGGAGGTGGCGGCTTACCGGTAGACGGCATGCCTGTTCCCGACAGGGCGATTATAGAGATGGTGTCCTCCTATGATCGCAAACGCTACCGCATCAAGGTTGATTTACCGGCCGATTTGGCGCAGCAGATGCAACAGCGTTATCAGATTGGTGAACGTCTTGATCAACGAAATCGGCTCTATTTTGGCTTGGCACCCGGCGGTTATTATGAGGTGGTCTTGATGGGACGCGGGCTTGGCGTTAGTCCAGATCTCTTGCTTACCCGTGGCATTGCCGAAGAGGTCACCGATGATTGGTATGATAAAAAGGTACCCGTAGCCAGACAATACGGCATTGATGATTTCGACAAAAAATACGGCGAACTGTTTAAACAGCACCCTATCCCATTAGGCATGGACTGGGCACCGATCATGGATGCCTATCGTGCCAACCAGCCTAAAACGGACCAGCAGCCGATTAAATAACGTGATTTATCTCTCGGTGTGTGCTCAACGGATTAAGAAGGGACTAAAAATGGGAAACGCAGTTAAATTAGGCGATAGCGACACCGGGCACGGTAACCATCTGCCGACGCCCGTCGCGGCGGGTTCATCAACGGTTAAGGTTGATGGTATGCCGTTGGCCCGACAAGGCGATCCGCTGGCTCCTCACGGCCATGACCGGAGCATTAGCAGCGGTTCATCCAGCGTACTCGTTGACGGTAAACCCGCGGCGCGAACGGGGGATGGTGTGAGTTGCGGTGGTGTGTTGATTGGGGGAGGAACCGTCACCATTGGGTGAGGGTTTACTGACGCCTGATGTCTAGCTAATCGAGCCACAAAAAGCCAGCACAGGTTTCCCAGGCTGGCTTTTCCCCGGTGCGGTATGGCGCACGTATTACAGTTGACGCACCGCAATAAAACGATCGGCGATCAGGCGGGCGACCCAGAACGAGGTCTGTGCCACGTCGCTATGTAGCCCGTTCTTCGTATGGATGTCGGCCTGATGCAGGAAATCCTGCTCCAGCGAGTCCACAAAGGCATCGAACTCGAACTCACCCCGTCGCAGCGATCCTGACTGGCTGAGTACCGTGTTCAACTGTGTTCTCACTAAATGGATCGCCTGCGTGAACGATTCACGTTGCGTCGGCGTAATGTATCCGCCTTGTCTGGCGATATCCGCCCAGCGTGTCGGTGCGGGAGAGGTCATCGTGGTTGGCATCTTACTTCACCTGTAAGTTGGCGGAATCCGGCACTTTGTAGTGATTATTGACGTTCGTCAGGTTGATATTGCTGCCTTTGACGTTCAGCCCTTCACTGTCGCTTTTCACGAACGAGAACTTGCCGTTTTCTGCGTCAATGTTGCTCAGATTCAAGTTCCAGTTACCTTGTTGTCCGCCGTTGGTGCGAACAAACGTACCGAAATCTTTCGCTTTGAAATTATCGATGGTCAGGTTGGCATCCGCGTTCAACTGGAAAATCTTATCGGAAGCGCCCTGAGCGCTACTGTTGGTGATTTCAACGTTGGCAGGCTTACCAGTATTGGATTTCACCGTCAGCGCATCTTCACCCACGTTGGTCCAATGCACGTTATCAATTTTGGCATCGCCGCGCACGTGTACGCCATCTGCCGCATTGTCACCAAACACCACGTTTTTCAGCGTTGCGCCTGGAGCCAGCTCAAATAGCGGCTTCTGGCCTTCAGCCTGGCCGCCGTCGCCTAACTTGCTGCCTGCGGTAAAGGTTTTACCACCGCCGTCAAAGACTTCGCCGGGGCCGACTTTGATGGTGTCATTTACCACGGTGGCATCACCGCTGGCCTTTGGGAATGCAACCGGGCCAGCACCTGCTGTTGACGTCGCGGGGGATGTCGCCGAGCCGCCATCAACGCCAGTTGGGGCGGCTGTTAGTGGAGCAGACGCGCCGCCGCCGCTACCACCAACGGGTGAAGACGGCGCTGATGGTGCAGCAGGTGAACCACCGCCGCCAGCAGAGGGAGCAGACGGTGCGGCAGGCGAGCCACCGCCGGATGAAGCCTGCGGCGCGCCCACTGACGGCGATCCACCGCCTTGTGATTGTCCTTTTTCTTGCGGCTGACCGAATTCACCTTTCTGTGAATCCATCAGATTGCCGATCAATTCCAGCAGCGCTTTTAGCAGATCGTTACCGCTCAGTTGACCACCGCCGTCTGCCGTTGGGCTAATCGCATTATCTAATGCGCTGCCTGCCGAATCTTGCAGTAGGGAACGGCTCAGATCTTCTGGATTTTGTGTACCGCCTGCGCCACCCGTGCCGGATGAACCCGCCAGCGGTGAGGCACCGCCGTTGCCGCCTGCTGCACCCGACGAACCGGAAGAGAGTGGATTCCCCGCTTCCTGACCATTTTTGCCCTGAATCAGCGTTTCTAGCAGTTTCATCAGTATATCGGCAGGGCTGCCGTTTTGCCCTAACGCCGAGCTGCCACCGTTGCCCGCGCCGGCCTGACCCAACGGGCCGCCATCGGTTGAGGATGGCGTATTGCCCTGTGCATTAGGCAAGAGCGCGCTAAGCAATGTGCCCAGCGCTTCCATAAGTTGGCTATCCTGCTGCGCAGAACGCGGTGAAGCCCCGCTGTTGCTGCCCGAAAGCGGGGAATTAAGACCTGTCGATGACAGTCCTGCGCCGGGTTGTATGCTGAGCGTAATCGTCATATCAGCCATAACATTTCCTTGAAAGTGAAGTGAATAGTGATGAGTCATTAACAGGCTTACGTCTGTTGCGTATTAAGTGAGGGAAGGTGTGATGTGGTTCCCGATCGGGGAAGCGAAAGATGTCGGGAACTGAAAGGAGAACATGACCACTTAACCGACACGATCACTTCATCATCCTTGGAACCTGTTATGCAGAAAATCCAGCATGTTCAGCCCGGTCTATCCACGTCGGAAATTGCACCTGCCACGTTAGCGAAAACATCGTTATCGCAGGGCACTAGCACCAGCGCGAGCCAGAAAGGTGCGCAGTCCCTGATTCAGCAAGGTTTGCATGATAAAAACAAACCGCCCGAGCTGGAGCAGGGAAATGGCAGTTCAGTGAAGAGCCAGGACTCGCGTTCGACCACCTTGCGCGAGCTCTTTTCATCGGAAGGCGCGAGTCAGAGTGTACCGCGCGCGTCGCGTGATTCACTGGCATCGGGTGGGCCGATCCAGAGCCTGCCGCGTTTTGCCTCTACCGAAGCTGCTGAGATCAAAATAAGCGGTAGTACGACCTCTACACCCGCCGCGAAATCCGATATCACGCTGGACAGCCACGGTAAACTTCAGTTCGGCAAAGGCTTGCCGGAAGCCTTAACCACGCTGCTACAACAGACTATCGGGAAGAATAGCCAGCCGTTCGTGGCCCACCATGAAAATCAGGATGCGCAGCAGCACGCGCTAGCCGACAAATCAGGGCGGCTGTTCGTTATTCAAAGCGATGACAATCAGCATATTGCGCTTCACAGCAGCGGCCGTAGCGCGATGCCAGCGGGCAAACTGAGTGCGGGTAACGTACAGCTGGAGTCCACGCCGGAGCGTATTGCTCTGAAAACAACCGCTGGCGAATCTACGAGTGTGCCGCTATCCGGTCGTATGAACCACGAGCTGCTGACCGGTGTCCACCGACAGCCCGCTTCTGCGTCAGGCGCGGGTGAGCAACTGCGTCTTCATGACGGCAAGCTCTTTGCATTGAATACCGAGTTTGGCGTCTGGCAGCAAAGCAGCGATGTCGCTCACAGCCAGTTATCCCGGCAGGGGGATGGTCAGCTGTATGCCGTCAAAGACGACCACACGTTGAGCAATTTGTCGTCGGGGACGGCGTCATCAACCTTCAGCGATAAAATTACGGCGTTTTCTGCCAATCAGAACGGGCAATCTGCCGTGCTGACCGAGCAGGATCACCTTACGCAGTTGCATCTGATGAGCAAGTTGGATGCCACGCCGCAGCCGGTGGCTCTTAAGCTGGAAAATGGCGAGCCCGTGTTTGCGAAAGCGGTGAGCTTAACCGCTGAACATCTGCTGATTGCCGATAATGACGGCAAACTTTACCACGCACCGCTGCCAAAGGCGGGTGAACCGCACGCCACATTAACCTCAGCCAGCACGCCGGAACTGAATGCAGTGCTGGGCGACGACCATCGTATTACCGGATTTGCCCATGATGAACATGGCCAGACGCAGGCGCTTGCCACCGATCGTCAGGGACAAAAGCACGTCGCCCCGCTGGGGCAAAATGGGCTGTCGCCAACGCCGGGGTGGAACCTGAGCGACAGTCTGGTGGTGGATAATAAGCTGGGGCTGACCACGGCAGCGCCCGAGGCGAAAGACACCTTAGATCTGGGACGACTGGGGCAGATCGGGCTACAGGAAGGCAAAGTCCATTTTTACAACGGCAATACCAAAAACTGGGAGGCATCCAGCGTTGAAGCCAGCCAGCTCAAGCGCGGGCTGGACAATCAGGCTTACACGCTAAAAGACGGTGAAATCAAGCCGCTGTCCATCAACCAGAAATCCGATACGTTTGCGCACGGCGACAATACTGTGTTTGCGTTGCCACAGGTGCGTATGACGCCGTCGGCGGGCACCGCGCTCCCTGGCATCGACAAGGACGATGGCGTCTCGGCGATGGCGGTGATCAACCGTAATAAATTTATTGCCGTCGATAAACAGGGCGATCTGCATTTCCACCAAATCAAGCCGGGAACGGATAAGATCGCCGCGCCACCGCTGGCGTTGCCTAAAAATGGCTTGTCCGGTGAGATACAGGACATCACGCTGGATCACCAGCAGACGCTCTTTGCCCTGAATAAAGACGGGCAGCTTTTCCAACTGCCGAAAACCGACTGGCAAAATGCGGCGAATCACGACAGTGCACAATGGCAGCCGGTGAAGACGCCGGTAGAAGGCAAAGTGAGTTCGTTGGGCACGGACGCACAGCATCATTTGCAGATTGCGCATGACGACCATGAATTACACACCCAGCAAGGGAACGCGTGGAAAACGACCGTGCCAAAAGGGGAGGCGCCGTTACCCGCAGAGCCTCGTGACGCAGAAACGGTGTTTGGCCGACTGGATGTGGCGACAAAGGGAATGAAAATACCGTTAACCGGGGTAACGGTTAAAGCCGATGTTCAGGTTTTGGGTAAAACGGGTGAAGAGTCGCAGCAGGTTAAAAGTAAGCTGTCCGATCTGGTCAGGGCCCACATTGTCTCGTTCACGTTGGATATGCCGCGACCGATAAAAACCTTTGCCGACCATGTTCAGCACCAGCTCAACGGGCGTGAAGGCCTGAAACCGGTGTACGACATGCAGACTGAATTACTGAAAAAGCTGGACACGACGACCAGTCAACCACAGGGAACGGTGACAGATCTGGCGACGAAGATCGACAAGCTGGATCTGGGGGATAAAGGGAAACCGCTGGTGAACCTGTTAAAGCAGTTCCATACCGAACTGGAAAGCAGTTCGTCCAAGGCGGCGCTGCTTATCGGCAGACAGCAGGGCGTGGTGAATGATAACGGCGTGATGAACACGGAAGGCAAGCCTGCCAGCCTGCATAGCAGAGAAAAAGATCTGGCTCCGGTGTTGCTGGCGGCGATGGAAAGCCATCCGTCATCGAAAACGAGTACCGCTGCGACGCTGCTAAAAACCTTTGTAGACAGTAAAACGCCAATAGCCCAAAAGCCGAACAGCGAAGCGTTTGGGCAGCAGCGGGATACCAGCGATGCACTGTCACTGGCGAAAACGCGGTTGGTGCTGGATACCCTGGCGCTGGGGGACTTGCATAAGCTGACGGATCGAATCGGTGCGCTATCCGGCACGTCGCCGGGTGAGGCGGCGCTGGCATCGATGATGAAGGAACTTAACGCGATGCGGCAGGGAGATTACGGCGAAAACCCAGTGAAGAAGATGACCGACATGGGGTTCACCAATCATAAGTCGCTGGAGGCGGATTACGATTCGGTTAAAACCTTTATGAAAGCGTTCAGGAAAGAAGAGAACGCCGTCAGCGTCACCTCAAAAACCGTGATGCAGGCGGCCAGCCAGACGGACATGATCGATAAAATGAAGTCGACCGTGCTGTCGCTGGATAGCAACGAAAGCATTGCCTTTAACCGAACCTATGGCGGCGGGGCATCCATGTCGTTTGTGGTCAGCGGCACACCGTTGCCTTTCCCGCCGGTGCCGGGTGGCGGCGTCAGCGGCGAACGAAATTACAACCTGAGTTTTTCTCGCGGTGAAAACGGCATCAATGTCGCTTTCGAGCGTTCGGGCGGCATTACCGGGAAAGTGAGCTATTCCGGCGGATATGACGTCAGCGAGTATCTGACAGGAAAAACTTCGGCGCAGATGACACAAAATATTAACAGTAAACACAGTTTTGCACCGGATGTCCGTGCCTCCTTCGGCGTATCCGCCAGCCTGCAAGTCGCACAACAAAACGCCCTGAACTTTACCCTTAGTGAAGAAGAACTACCCGGATTTATTGACGGCCTGTCGAGCGGCACCATCAACCCGCTTGCCCTGTTGGATAAAGGGGAACAGCACAGCGTGAAGGCGGGTAAAACGGTCAGCTTCAATCTGGATGGCAATGCGGCGCTGGAACTGCGCGGCGGCATCAATCTGACGGAAAAAGGCGCGGCCCCAACCAGCGCCACGTTACGCGGATCGGTTGGCGTGACGGCGAGTGCCAATGTGCTGTCTGCCACCAGTTCCTCCAGCGTCGCGCAAGGCGAGAAATCCACCACCTATACGGAATCCGACAACCGTTTGCGCTTCATGAATCAGGCTGCAATGGGGGCAAACGCGACGCTCAGCGCCGGAGCCGCCAGAACCACGCCTGATGGCACTGTCCCGTTCTTCACCTCGGCCAGCATTGGAGTAAATGTGGCGGCTGACTCGCGTACTAACCAATCGATTAGTTTGGGTATGAAGAAAGCCGAGCCGCTGGAGAAAAAGGATATCGACGCGCTGACTAAAACGCTGAACTCTGCCTTTAACGACCCAGCCAGCCAGCTCTTAATTGACGGTGTGAAAAAGATGGCAGAGCCGGACGATCAGCTCGCCATCCTGAATGAACATTTTGCGGATAAAACGGCAAAAACCGACGATCAACATCAGGGATTGATGAGCTTGAAAAAGCTTAACGTGCGGCAGGATGTTGCACAGCGTGACGGCGCTACATTGGATAGCGTCAAACACACGACGTCCTATACCAATCTCAGCAAACTGACGGAAAACGGGCTGTTTCAGGTGATCGGTAACCACTTGTTCTCTTCGTTGCCGCCAAGCAATGCCGACCGCATTAATCAATTGATCGCCGACAATCCGGCGCTGAAGGACATTGTGGGCCGCTTGCAGGATAACGACAGAGCCTCGGTGACGGTCTCGCTGGAACTGAAAGACGATGTGCGGGAAAAGATCGAGAAGGGCATTCAGAACAAGACGCACGGTAAGGATGACGTCATCGCGCTGTTTAAAGACGGCAATAATTTGCGACTTGCCAGTATTGAAGTCTCGAAGGCGGTGAAGAAGAGCGAAGGGTTCAATACCCCGGCGGTCATCATCAACGCGTCAAGCAGCGCGGGCGTCAGTATGAATAAACTGCTCGGCAACGTCAGCTTTAGCTACGGACAGGATCAAACCGTGCCGCAAAGTTACAAACTGAGCGGCGAGATTGCCAAAGCCAATTCTGCTACCGCTAACGCGTTGCAGCAGCTCCAGCAGGAAGGCCTACAGCTTAACGGTTAATCGTAAATAACATGCGGTGATTAAAGGAGAACAGGATGACACCCACACAACAGCATATTACTCGGCTATTACGCCATTACGGTGCGCTCAGCCGTACTCAATTGGGCTTGCAGGACGGCATCTGCTCGCTACGCGAACCTGACGGTCAGGAGGCGGTGGTGTTGGAAGTCCCCGCCAGCAGCGGCGTGCTGCTATTACACAGCGATGTGATGCGATTTCAGGGGGAGGTTAGCACGGCGGTGTATCAGTTCATGCTGATGCTTAACTTTGAAATGGCGGCGATGAAAGGCTGCTGGCTGGCGCTGGATGAGAACGCGACGCTGCGTTTGTGCACTCAGCACACCGCAGAATCGCTGGACGAGCCGAGTTTTACTGCGTTGCTGCCTGCCTTTATCAGTCAGGCCAAAGAGACCCGACTGTTGATTCGCGGCTTATTACCACGGTTCATCGCGGCGTAACGTGATTGAGCCACGGCACGCTATTGGTCGATGGCAATAAAAGCCAGCATCGTTTCGCTGCCGTCCAGAATATCGGATTGGATAGCCTGTCGAGCGGCGCTGGCATCACGCTGCTTTAGCGCCGCGAAGACCTCTTCGTGATGTTCGATCGCCATCTGCACGGAAAAATGCGCATAGGCCTGTGCAATTAGCGGGCCGGTGCGCATCCACAGGCTGCCGATAAACTGCGTCAATAGCGGCATACGCGCCGCCTGCGCCAGAAACAGGTGAAATTCGCTATTTAACCGCAGCGCTTCGCGTAGATTTTTCGCGTCAATCGCCAGACGATTCTGGCGAATATTCTCTTCAATCTGCTCCAGCATCTTCGGCGTAATGTATGCAGCAGCCTGCTCGGCTCCCGTGCCTTCCAGCGCCAGCCGCAATGTGCGGATCTCAATAAACTGGGCCTCGGTCAATTGAGGAACGCGAATATCGCGTGGCGTCTTGAGCACCAGCGCCTGTTCTTTCGCCAGTTGCAGGATCGCATCTCGTACTGGCGTGACGCTGGTACCAACCTGTGCGGCAAGCTCCCGTATTCTCAGCCGATCGTCCGGTTTGAGTTGGCCGGTAATTAACGCCTCACGCAGCATGGTATAAACGCTGGAGCCCAGATAGCTGTGATTGATCTGACCAATTGGATAATTCACTGTTCCCCCAGAGAGAAGCGCTGCGCAACGTAATGAGATAGAGATGTGGGTTGATACCGCAACGACCCGCGGCGATGAGGCGTTAATATACAATATGATGCATCAACGACGCTATGGGGGGGAGATATCGCACGGGTGAAGAATCGACAAGAAAAGGTCATGAAATACGCAGTATCGTATGACGAGGTGTAACCAATCTAAAATTATTGGTTAAGGAAGTATTTTATCGCGACTTAACGCAAACCGATTGTCATAAAATTATATATTACCTGACATATTGAGCTTGGTAATTAACGGTTCTACTATGCCGAAAAAATTATTATCATCAGGGATGAAGCCATGCGTGGTTTTTTCAGGCTGATCGTTATCATGCCTGCGCTATTTTCTTATACCGTATTTTCCGCGCCGCTTAATCCGGCAGACAGAAATGACATTCAGCAGCGGCAGGCCGAGGTAATTGATCAGTCTCGGCAACAGCGTGATGAATTATTGCAGTTAAATCAACCTCAAACGACGATAAATCCAACTAGCGGAAGCGATGCCGGACACTGCTTTTTCATTAAGGATATTAATTATCACAATAGCTCCTTGCTGCGTGAAAAAGATAAAAATAAGTTAAATAAAGATTATATTAATCGTTGTCTTAATGTTAACGATATAAATCAGCTGATTCATGATGTCAGTAATTGGTATATCGAGCGGGGGTATATCACTAGCCGAGCCTTTATTGCTGAGCAAGATCTTTCTGGCGGTGTATTGCAGATCGATATTCTGGAAGGCCGTCTCGAATCTATTAATATTAATAATCAATCAACGTGGGCATTAAAACAGGTTTTTCCGGGGTTGGAAGGTGACATTCTCAATCTTCGGGATATTGAGCAGGGCATGGAACAGCTCAACCGCATGCCGACGCAGCAGGTAAGCATCGAATTCAGCCCGGCAGCCAGCCTGGCTATTCCATCGTGAACCTTACCAGTAAAAAGCAAATTCCGCTGACGGCAAATATCGGTTTTGATAATAGCGGACAGAAAAGTACCGGAGAACGCCAGCTCAGTGGCGGCCTGTGGGCGGATAACGTGCTGGGGCTGGCCGACCAGTGGTTTGTCAACGGCGGGCACAGCAGCGAGTTTCGCGATAGCCGTAATGTCGAGAGCTTACAGGCCGGCGTGTCGCTGCCCTATGGTTACTGGACGCTCAGCTACGACTACTCCCAAAGCCGTTATCGCAACGATTTCATCAACCGGGATTTTGTCTGGCATTCAACCGGCGACAGCCAGACGCACCGCGCCACGCTGTCACGCGTGGTGTTTCGCAACGGCGACATGAAAACCAGCCTCTCGGCGGGCCTGTCGCACCGTATCGGACAGAATTACCTCAACGATGTCCTGCTGCAATCCAGCAGCCGTAAACTCAGCAGCGCGATTATCGGCATCAACCACAGCCAGAAACTGTGGGGCGGGCTGGCGACGTTCAACCCGGCTTACAGCAGAGGAACGCGCTGGTTCGGCGCGGAAAGCGATGAAGGGAAATCTGATGATGCGCTGCGCGCCGAATTTAACAAGGTGACGTTGGCGGCCAGTTATTACTACCCGATTGCTGACAACCTTCATTACCTCACCAACGTCTACGGTCAGTATTCACCGCAGCGCCTGTATGGCAGCGAACAGGTAACGCTGGGCGGGGAAACCTCCGTGCGTGGTTTCAAAGAGCAGTATCTCTCAGGCAATCGCGGTGGCTACTGGCGCAACGAAGTCAACTGGCGGGCGGCGCAGTTGCCGCAGCTGGGCAGCGTCACCCTGACGGCAGCGGTCGACGGCGGGCACCTCTTCTCGCATCAGGCGGACAGTGAATCGGCGGGTACGCTCTGGGGAGCCGCGGTAGGCGTGGGTGTCGCGAATCAATATCTATCACAACAAATCACGCTTGGCTGGCCGTTGGCACACCCCGATTGGCTAAAACCGGATAGCGCCGTGGCGTATTACCGCGTTGGGCTTTCTTTTTAGTTTTTAACTTTTTGTTGTTCATCATTAGTCATTAAGGCCGGGGATCAGGGATGAAACCAGTAAAAACCACACAGCGCCTGCTGGCGTATACGCTGATCAACCTGATTGCGTTTCAGCCGCTGCTGCCGGCGATGGCCGCGGGCGTGCAGGTTGCGACGGGCAATACCGCGCTGGATCAGGCTGGCAACGGCGTACCGGTCATTAATATTGCCACGCCAAACAGCGCGGGGATCTCCCACAACCAGTACCGCGATTTTAACGTCGACAAACCCGGCCTGATCCTGAATAACGGCACGGAACAGCTCAATCCGACCCAGCTCGGCGGGCTGATCCAGAACAACCCCAATCTGAAAGGCAAAGCCGCCGACGCCATTATCAACGAAGTGGTCTCCACCAACCGCAGTACACTGGCGGGCTACCTGGAAGTCGGTGGCAAGCAGGCCAGCGTGATTGTTGCCAACCCGAACGGCATTACCTGCGACGGCTGCGGCTTTATCAATACCCCGCAGGTGATGCTGACCACCGGAAAACCGCAACTGGACGCGCAGGGGAACCTGCAACATATCGACGTGAAGCGCGGCGATATCACGCTGACCGGGCAGGGTCTGGACGCGAGCAAGAGTGATTACCTCAGCCTGATAGCCCGCACCGCGCAGATTGATGCCGGGCTGAATGCCAACGATACCCGGATTGTGCTAGGGGCCAATCAGGTTGATGCGACGGGCAAGGTGACGGCACAGGCGGCGGACAGCGGTGTGGCTGGCAGTAATGTGAAAGTCGCGCTGGATACGGGCGCACTGGGTGGCATGTACACCAACCGCATCACGCTGGTGTCCAGTGAGAAAGGCGTGGGCGTTAACGTCGGCAATCTGAGCGCGCGCAGCGGCGATATCACGCTGTCGGCGAACGGTAAACTCAGCCTCGGCGATGCGGTAGCGCAGGGCGCTATTCAGGCCGAAGCGGACACGCTGGCGCTGCGGGGCAAACAGCAGGCGGGCGAGGCCCTGACGCTGAAAGCCAGACAGGACATCACGCTGCAGGACGCGACGCTGCGTGCTGGACAAAATATCGAATTGGCATCGGGTGGAGGACTCAAAGCGCAAAACAGCGTCATCAGTGCCGGCGTCGATGCGCAGGGCAAGGTCAAGTCAGCGAACCAATTATCGATAAACAGTGACGGCGTCACGCTTGCGGCTGCCCAGCTTGCCGCGGGAAAAATGACGATCGATGCAGGGCAATCGCTGCAGCAGGATGCGCAAAGCGGCCTCAAGGCGGAGTCGGTGCTTGAGATGCGCGGGGACACCGTGTCGCTGGCAGGCAGCGCGGGCGCTGAAGAGGTGCGGCTGGAGGCGACTACCCTTAACGGCACTGGCAGCGCGCAATTTCAGGCGAAGAACAATGCCACGGTGCGCGTGACGCAGCAGGGCGACTGGCAGGGGAGCCTGACCGCCGGTAATGCGCTGGTCATTGACGGCGGACGTCTGGTGCAACGCGGCACGCTGGCAGGGAAGAGCCTCACGCTGACGCTGGATACGCTGGACAACCGCGGCGATATTGCCGCGCTGCAGGGCCTGACGTTCAGCGGCAACGTATTGACGAACAGCGGCACGCTGGCGGCGGCAGAACGGTTGACGGTTAACGCGCAGCGTCTGGACAACAGCGGATTACTCAGCGCCCGGAATGACGTGAAACTTGAACTGCAAACGGTGCTGAACAATCAGGGCAACATCCTGACGGATAATCAGCTGTTTTTGCTGGCCGACCACCTCACCAACGGTGGCACATTGAAGGCTGCGACGCTGACTGCGCAGGCCACCCGGTTCACCAGTCAGGGCGACGTCACGGCAAACACACTCGACCTGACCAGCCAGACGACCGAAAACCACGGTGTTATCAACGCCCAACAGATGCTGTCGCTGCACGGTGGCAGTCTGGTGAACCGCGGTACGCTCAGCGCGGGTGAAAAGCTGGCGCTGACATTGGGCGGCACGCTGGATAACCGCGGCCTGATGCAGTCCGGTCAAACCCTGCAGGTTACCGCCGACCGTCTCAGCAATGACGGTACGCTTACTGCCCCCGCCTTACAGCTGCATACTGGCACGCTCGCCAATCAGGGCACGCTGCAGGCCGACCACGCGCTGCAGCTTGATGCCACGCGTTCGCTGACGCAATCCGCTCGCGGCACGCTGCTGGCGGGCACCGACCTGACGATAAATGCGGTACAGGTGGAGACCGATGGTGCGATTCAGGCGCAGCAGTTCCTGCTCAATGCCGCGCGCTGGCTTAATGCGGGCAAAACCAGTATTACCGGCGACGGACAGATTACCGCTACGCAACTGGACAACCGCGGCAGCCTGCTGGCCACCGGAAACTGGACGATTAACAGCGAGGCTGCCAGCCATGCCGGGGTGTTACAGGGCCATGCTCTGGCTATTCAGGCGACGACCCTCACCAGCAGCGGGCAGGCACAGGCGCTTGGCGCGGTGAACCTGACTGTCTCTGATACCTTTACCAATAGTGGCGACTGGCTCAGCGGGGAGGCGCTGCGCCTTCAGGCCACGAAGGCCGAGAACCGGGGATCGTTGCAGGCGTTAACCCTGACGGCAGACGGTGAGTCACTCAACAACCGCGGCACGATGAGCGGTATCAATAACCTGTCGCTCTTCTTAACTGGCAGTCTGGATAACGCCGGTACGCTGCAGGGCAACCAGCTTCGTGCGGAAGCGGCACGTCTTACCAATCAGGGCACGCTTCACGGCACCGATGCGCTGACGCTGGCGATAACCGGCAACCTGTCGAATCAGGGGGAGTTGCTGAGTGAGGGCGACAGCACCACGTCGGCACACCGGGTTGATAATCAGGGGACCTTGCAGGCGAAAAATGTCGCGCTGCAGGTGAATGAACTGGATAACGCGGGGAAAATCTTTGGTGTGTCCTCGCTGGCGCTGACGGCGACCCACGGGCTCACCAACCGGCAAGCGGGTAAACTGCTGTCTCAGGGCGCGGCGACGTTAGCGGCGAAAGGGGTCGTTAATGCCGGCGAATGGCAGGCGAAAGCTCTGACGCTGGCGGCAGAGAATCTGACCAATGACGGTCAGATCCAGGGGGATGCCTCCTTATCTCTGACGCTGCCCACCACTGACGGCAAGGGCACAGTCGTTAACCGTGGCACCGTGACGACAGGCGGGGACGCCACGTTGTTCGCGCGCCTGATGGATAACCAGGGCACGCTGTCCAGCCTGGGGCGCACTGAACTGACTGGCGCGTCGCTGATTAACGACGGCCGTCTGGTGGCGGCAACAGGGCTGTCGCTGCGCGGCGACTATCAGGGCCGCGGCCTGCTGAATACGGCGGGTACGCTGACGCTGCACGGCGACACGCTGGTGAATCACGGGCACTGGGAAAGCCGGGCGCTGTCCCTGCGAGGCCTGACGTTGACCAATCAGGGGACGGTGCTGGGCAATACGGTCGCGATGTCCGTGGAGCACCTGTTTAACCACGGCGACATCACCGGTGTCGATACGCTAACGCTGTCGCTCGGCGACAACCTTTACAATACCGGTGCGTTGCGCAGCGATAGCCTGTCTGTTGCGGCGGTGGACGTGAACAACCGTGGCGAGTTGCAGGGCATCAAGCATTTGCAACTGGATGTGGCGGGGTTATTGGATAACGCAGGGATAATCAGCGCCAGCAACACGCTGGCGGTGACGGCTGGCGACGTCAACCAGCGCGAGAAAGGCACGCTGGAAGGGAAAGCCGTCACGCTGGATGCCGCATCACTGGTCAATCAGGGCAAGATGCTGGGTGTGGACGCGCTGACGTTGTCGATTGCCGGTAACCTGTCCAATGACGGTAGCCTGCTGACACAAAAAGCCAGCGTGGTAACTGCACAGCAGGTGGACAATAGCGGTCTGGTGCAGGCCGGGTCCCTCTTGCTTGACGCGGATGAGGTCACCAACGCCGGGCAACTGCTGGGAATTGACGCGCTGTTCATAACCGCGCAAAACGGGTTTAACAATCAACAAAACGGGACACTGTTTACGCAGGGCGCGGCGGTGTTACAGGCCGCTCGGGCAGAGAACCACGGCGAGTGGCGGGCAGATAACCTGATGCTGCAGGCGGCCAGTTTCACCAACGTGGGACGGGTGCAGGCCGAAGGTGATATCGACATCACGGTCGCGCCTGTGCGCGCTGTGCGCCAGCACGCACTCCTGCCGATGGCGCTGTCGCTGGCGGCAGATGTTCAGCAACTCAACGCGTCATCCTCACGCCAGCGTGGCGGAGCAACAGACGGTGTGCTGGACAACCGCGGCACGCTGGTATCTGGAGGCGACACGCAGCTGCGCGCGACGCAGATAACCCATCAGGGCTCACTCGCCAGTAACGGCGCGGCAACCCTTATCGGCGAGACGGTGGAGAATGCCGGAACCGTGCTGGCCGTCACCTCGCTGTCACTGGCGGGAAATTATCAGGGCAGCGGGTCGCTGCAGACGGACGGGTTGCTGGACTGGTCCGGCACCACGCTCACCAACCGCGGGCGGTGGCAGGCGAACGCTATCCAGCTGCAAGGGCACGCGCTGGAGAATCAGGGCACGCTGCTGGGGCAGCGGACAGCGATTACGGCCGATACCCTGTTTAACGGCGGCGAGATTGCCGGCATTGATGCACTGCAACTGACCGTTGCTGACCGTCTGACCAATCAGGGCCAGCTTTATGGGGCGACGCTGGGGCTGTCGGCGACTGACCTGTTCAATCAGGGTGAGGTTTCTGGTGACGCGCTGCATCTGACGCTGCTGGAAACGGTACACAATCGCGGCCTGATGAGCGGCAGCCAGCGGGTGCAGCTTGAGGCGGATCAGGTCGAACAATTAGGTTCGCTCGAAAGCCGCCAACTACATGTGCAGGCGAACGCGCTGGACAATCAGGGCACGATGCTGGGCGCGGATGCGCTGACGCTGGCCATTCACACCACGGCGCGTAACAGCGGAAAATGGCTGAGCCAGGGCGACAGCACGCTGACCGCCAACCGACTGGAAAACCGTGGGCAATGGCAGGCGAAGACGCTGACGCTGATGGCGGATGACGTCGAGAATGCCAGCCAACTGCTGGGACTGTCGGCGCTGTCGCTGACGGCGAAAAATACGCTGAGCAATACGCAAACCGGCACGCTGCTCACGCAGGGCCTGGCGGTGCTGAACGCGGCCGAGGCGAGCAACGAGGGCGAGTGGCAGGCGGACAGCCTGACGCTGGACGCACAGCAACTGACCAACGTCGGCCATATTCAGGGCGACAAATCACTGAAGATGACGCTGGCAAACGGTGAATTGCACAATAAGGGCACGCTGTGGAGCAAGCTCGCCACTGTTGCTGCCCGTACGCTGACTAACGACGGCACCCTCACTGGCGCGACCGGGCTGCAACTGACGCTGGATGACGCGTTAACCAATCAGGGCACGCTGAACAGCCATCAACTGACTGCGCAGGCCGACAGACTGGACAACAGTGGGAAAATCAACGGCCTCGACCGTCTTGAACTGACAACCGGCAATAGCCTCACCAACCGCGGCACGCTGTACGGGGCGGCGGTGACGCTGAACGCCAGCGACCTGACCAACCACGGCACGCTCACCGGCGTCGACAGCCTGAATCTACATCTGAATGGGACGCTGAATAACACGCGTGACATCAGCAGTACTGCGCTGACGCTCAAGGCCAATGACGTCGTTAACCACGGCACCCTGACGGGCGTGAACGGGCTGAAGCTGGATCTCGGCAATCATCTTGATAATCAGGGCGCGCTGAACAGCCAGGCGCTGACCATTACCGCCCGCGATGTGACCAACGACGGTCAACTGAACGGCGCACGCGACCTGCAGCTGACGCTGGACGGCACCCTGACCAACACCGGTGATCTCACCAGCCAACGAGCAGGCATCACCGCGGCGGACGTGCTCAACCACGGTCAGATGCTGGGCTCGGACGATCTGCAACTGAATGTGCGTAATAAACTGGATAACCGCGGGCTTATCAGCGGCAGCACCACGCTGGGCGTGGTGGCGAACCATATCGACCAGCAGGGCACGCTGGAAGCCCGTAAGCTGAAGGTGGACGCGCAGACGCTGGATAATCAGGGCAAAATGCTGGGCGTGGATGCACTGACGTTGGCAATTGCGGGAACGGCACGCAATCAGGGTAAATGGCTGAGTCAGGGCAGCAGCACGCTGACGGCAGATCAGGTTGAGAATCACGGGCAGTGGCAGGCGGGCGACATCACGCTGCAGGCGGCTGACCTGACCAACCGTGGGCAGATTTTTGGTCTCAATGCGTTGTCATTGACCGCCGCCAACGGCCTGACTAATCAGCAGAATGGGACACTCCTGTCGCAGGGTATTGCTGTTTTACGCGCGGCGACGGTGGCAAACGACGGCAACGCGCAGGCGGACCGCCTGACGTTTGAAGCCCAGCAACTGACCAACCGCGGGCGCATTCAGGGTGACAACGGGTTAGCCATCGTGCTGGACCGCGCCAACCCCGCCAGCCGGTTAACCAATCAGGGCACGCTGCTCTCCGGCGGCGACAGCTGGCTGAGCGCCAGCCAGCTCGACAATCAGGGTACCGTGTCCGGCGTGGGTAAGCTGACGCTCGACAGTGGTGCGATAAACAATGCGGGCAGCGTGATTGCTGACGGGGCGCTGTCGCTTGATGGCGACTATCAGGGCACGGGCCTGCTGCATACTGCCGATACGCTGATGCTGCGCGGTAACCAGTTGCGCAATAGCGGGCGCTGGGAAAGCCGGGCGCTGGCGCTGGACGGTGGTGCGTTCAACAACACCGGCACGGTTATCGGTGAGCGTGGCATCACGCTAGAGCTGCGCGATGGCCTGACAGTCGGCGGTACCGGTCAGTTGCTGACCAACGGTGCCCTGCAGGCGCAGGCAGACACGGTCACGAACGACGGATTCTGGCAGGGCAACACGCTGACGCTGACGGCGGATGACGTCGGGAATGCCGGCCAACTGCTGGGACTGTCGGCGCTGACGCTGACGGCGAAAAATACGCTGAGCAATACGCAAACTGGCACGCTGCTCACTCAGGGCCTGGCGGTGCTGAACGCGGCCGAGGCAAGCAACGAGGGCGAGTGGCAGGCGGACAGCCTGACGCTGGACGCGCAAAACCTGAACAACCGCGGGCACATTCAGGGCGACAAATCACTGAAGATGACGCTGGCGAATGGAGACGTCACCAATCAGGGGACGCTGTGGAGCAAGCTCGCCACTGTTGCTGCCCGTACGCTGACCAACGAAGGCACCCTCACCGGCGTTGACGGTCTTCAACTGACGCTGGATGACGCGTTAACCAATCAGGGCACGCTGAGCAGCTATCAACTGACTGCGCAGGCCGACAGACTGGACAACCGCGGGAAAATCAACGGCCTCGACCGCCTTGAACTGACAACCGGCAACAGCCTCACCAACCGCGGCATGCTGTACGGGGCGGCGGTGACGCTGACCGCCAGCGACCTGACCAACTACGGCACGCTCACCGGCGTCGACAGCCTGAATCTACATCTGAATGGGGCGCTGAATAATACGCGTGACATCGGCAGTAACGCGCTGACGCTCAAGTCCAGAGATGTATTCAATCAGGGCACCCTGACGGGCGTGAACGGGCTGACGCTGGATCTCGGCAATCAGCTTGATAATCAGGGCGCGCTGAACAGCCAGGCGCTGACCCTTGCCGCCCGCGATGTGACCAACGGCGGACAGCTGAACGGCACGCGTAGTTTGCAACTGACGCTGGACGGCACCCTAACCAACACCGGTGAACTCACCAGCCAGCGGACAGGCATCACCGCTGAGGACGTGCTCAACCACGGTCAGATGCTGGGCTCGGACGATCTGCAACTGAATGCGCGCAACACACTGGATAACCGCGGACTGATCAGCGGCAGCACCACGCTGGGCGTGGTAGCGAACCATATCGACCAACTGGGCACGCTGGAAGCGCGCACGCTGACGGTCGACGCCGGGACGCTGAACAATCAGGGCAAGATGCTGGGCGTGGATGCACTGACGCTGGCGATTGCGGGGACGGCACGCAATCAGGGCAAATGGCTGAGTCAGGGGACCAGCACGCTGACGGCGGGTCAGGTGGACAATCACGGGCAGTGGCAGGCGAGCGATATCACGCTGCAGGCCAACGATCTGACCAACCGTGGACAGATTTTTGGTCTCAACGCCCTGTCGCTGACGACCACCCACGACCTGACTAATCAGCAGAATGGGAAACTCCTGTCGCAGGGGATGGCTGTTTTACGCGCTGCGGGCGTGACAAACGACGGCGATGCGCAGGCAGACCGCCTGACGTTTGACGCGCAGCAACTGACCAACCGCGGGCGGATGCAGGGGGACCACGGGTTAGCCATCACGCTGGACCGCGCCAACCCCGCCAGCCGGTTAACCAATCAGGGCACGCTGCTCTCCGGCGGCGACAGCTGGCTGAGCGCCAGCCTGCTCGACAATCAGGGCACCGTGTCCGGCGTCGGTAAGCTGACGCTCGACAGTGGCGCGATAAACAATGCGGGCAACGTGATTGCTGACGGGGCGTTGACGCTTGACGGCGACTATCAGGGCGCGGGCCTGCTGCATACCGCCGACACCCTGACGTTACGTGGCAATCAGCTGCGCAATAGCGGGCGCTGGGAGAGCCGGACGCTGGCGCTGAACGGCGGTGCGTTCGACAACACCGGCACGGTTATCGGTGAGCGCAGCATCACACTGGAACTGCGTGACGGCCTGACGGTCGGCGGCACCGGTCAACTGCTGACCAACGGTGCCCTGCAGGCGCAGGCTGGTGATGTCACTAACGACGGATTCTGGCAGGGCAACACGCTGACCCTGACGGCGAACAACCTGACAAACGGCGGGTCGTTGATCGGTCAGGACGGTCTGCGTCTTGATTTACTGAACACCTATCAGGGAAGCGCCCTGTCTCGTTTGCTGAGCGACGGCGACGCCGTTATCACGGCCGACCGCCTGACGCAGCGCGGTGAGGTAGTCGCGGGCACGCTGAGCCTGACCACCGGCACGTTGGATAACGGCGGGCGCGTGCTGGGCAGCAACGGCCTGACGGTCACAAACCGGGATGAACTGATTAACCGTGCCGGGGCGGAACTGCTGACCAACGGCGCGGGCCGTCTCGATAGCGGCACGCTGAACAATGCCGGTACGCTACAGGCTAACGATCTGCAACTGCGTGCCCGCGAGATGGATAATCAGGGTCGCATTCAGGGCACCGACGCGCTGCGCCTGCTCGACGTGCTGCGCTATGTCGGCAATAAAAGCAGCCAACTGCTCAGCAAAGGCGTGGCCACGCTCCAGGCTAAACAGGCAGATAACGCCGGTTTATGGCAGGCGGGTACGCTGACGCTGAACGGCGACATGTTCAGCAATAGCGGCACCGTGGCGGGGCTGAACAGTTTGTCGCTCAATGGCGACGTGCTGAAAAATCAGGGCGAGTTGTTCTCGCAGGGCGCGGTGACGTTGATCGGCACGGCGCTGGAGAACGGCGGCACGCTGACGGACGTGGGTGGCTTTACGCTGAATCTCACCGACCGCGTCGATAACCTGGCCACGGGGCGATTGCTCAGCGGTGGCGTGGGCCAACTCACGACCGGCGTACTGAGCAATCAGGGGCTGTGGCAATCGGATGACCTGCACCTGACCGCCCGTGACCTCGATCAGCAGGGCAATCTGCTGGGCGTCCAACGTGGGACGCTGCAGCTGACCGGTGCCTATCAGGGCGCGCAGGGCAGCCAACTGGTTAGCGGCGGTGAGCTGAGCCTGACGGCGCACGATATTACTAACCGCGGTCAGGTGCAGGGCCGCACGCTGACGCTGGATGCGGAGGCACTCACTAACCACGGCACCCTGCGCGGCGACCGTGCGATTAACACCACCGTCACCAGCCAGTTCAGCCATGCGCCGCAGGCGCGTTTAAGCAGCGACGGCACGCTGAGCGTGCAGGCGGCCACGTTGAATAATCAGGGCGACATCAAAGCCGTGACCACCACGCTGACGGGGAGCACCATCACCAACGGCGGCACGGTACAGGGCACCGCCGCGCTGCAACTGGATGGAAAAGAGAAGATTGTCAACCAGCAGGCGGGGCAGCTGTTATCCGACGGCACCACCACGCTCAATGCGCCCGTGGTGGACAACCTCGGCTGGCTGCAGGGGCGTGGACTGGTGCTCAACACCGCGCAGTTGACCCAGCAGGGCAGCCTGATGGCGCAGGACAAACTGACGCTGTCCCTCCCGCGGTGGGTGAATCACGGGCTGGTGCAGGCCGGTGAACTGGAGATTATCGCCGATGAACTGGATAACCACGGCACGCTGCTGGGGCTGACACAGCTGGCGCTGCAGACGCAGCGTCTCATCAACCGTCAGGGCGCGAAGCTCTACAGCGCGCAGGATCTGCGCCTGAAAACCCAGGAACTGCAACAGGACGGGCAACTGGTGGCGCTGGGCAACCTGAGCGCTGAACTCACCGGGCCGCTGACCTTCACGCAAACCATGGCCGCCGGGCAACAGCTGGCGCTAAACGTGGCGGGCGATCTCGACCAGCGCGGGACGTTACAGGGTCAATCCGTCCAGTTGACCAGCACTGGCACGCTGACCAATCAGGGCCGCATTCTGGCAGGCGGTGGAGACTCGCGGATCAGCGCAAAAGACATTGTACAGGCAGAAGCAGGTAGCGTTCAGACCGGCGGTAATCTGGCACTGGTGAGCGACAATACGCTGAATAACAAAGGGCTGATTGGCACCACCGGTGACCTGCTGATTCAGGCGGGGAGCGTGTTGCATAACAGCAGCATGCTGTATGCGGGCGGCAATATGCGCTTGCTGTCGGATTCCCTGACCAACGTGTTCGGCACCATTCTGGCAGGCAATAACCTGTGGGTGCAGCGCGATGCGCAGGGCAACGCCAGCACCTCGCTGCTCAACAGCTCCGGCACCATCGAAACGCAATCCGGCGATATCACGATTAATACCGGCACGCTGACCAATCAGCGTGAAGGGTTGGTGGTGACGGAAAGTGAATCTACTGCGGAATCGGTGCCGGATTGGGCTAAAGGGCAAAATGTAAATATCCCACTTAGCTATTTCGATGCACAGGGCTATGAATATGGTGTCTATTATGAGTTCGACGCTACGTCCATATATGGCTATTACGATGTATGGTATGTCCCTCTGGATGAATACAAAGTACAAAAAATAGTAGTCTCTTCCCAAGACGTTAATGTAAGAGCGAATGGCGATATTGCAACGATATATTCGGGAAAAGATCTTTTCTCTACTGTTGGTTTATTGATAAACGATGCCTCTTCAATATCAACCAATGGAAATATGTTTCTTAGTGGCAATTCATTAAAAAACTCTTCATATCAGGCAGGCAAGTTCACAGAAACGTTAACCTATAAGTTCTCATGTAGTGGCACACTGAATTTGGCCACCTGAATAGAGGTGATATCATCACCTCACAGTCAAAACAGGTGACATTATGACCGGACGTAACAGACGTAATTTTAGCCCCGAGTTTCGCCTCGAAGCTGCCCAGCTTGTACTCGATCAGCACTACACCGTTGCCGCCGCTGCTACGGCAATGAATGTCGGCAAATCCACGATGGACAAATGGGTTCGACAACTGAAAGAAGAGCGAGCGGGAAAATCACCCACTGCTTCACCCATGACACCTGAGCAGATTGAAATACGTGAGCTAAAGAAAAGACTTCAACGCGTTGAAATGGAAAGGGATATATTAAAAAAGGTTCATCGCGCTTTACCGGGGAACGCTGCTTTAATTTTCAGGAAGAAGTAGTCGTTATCCCGGTATCCATAAGCCATTCGCTTTAGTACCTTGATTTTGTTATTCATCCCCTCCAGCACACTCGTATTCAGACGATGTTCAGCACTGGCGATTATCCCGCTCACGTAGCCCTTGAGCTTATCTGCAAACTGCTGCAGCGCTTTTATATCGCTCTCCTGAGACTGCCTGTACCATTCATCCCAGCGATGCCGGGCGACCTCCTTATCCGGCGCATACCACAGCTCTTTCAGCGCAGTTTTCATCACGTACACGGTGTTCAGCGGCTGGTTTGCCTCCAGCAACTCTGCTAGCTTTACATCATGACCTGCTGGCAGATTTTCAGCGTTACGCAGCAACAGCCAGCGACTGCGCTTGATAACCTTCCGGGCTTTCGCGTTGTCACGTAGCTGATTCGCCTGGTCAACCCGCACCCTGTCGATGACCTCGCGACCGAACTTCGCCACCACGTGGAACAAGTCATAGACCACTTCCGCCTGTGGGCATTGCTCCCTGACTTCAAGGTCCAGCGCCGTGTTCATGTCCATTGCGACAGACTCGATAGCCGCGCAGCCTTCCGGTCCCAGCCAGGTGAAGAACGGGCGGAAGGCCGCGCGGCTGCGACCTTCCCCGACCCACAGCACCTGCTGCGTATCAGCGTCCACGACCACAGTGGCATAGCGATGACCTTTAAACAGGGCGAACTCATCCATTATCAGGCGACGAAGTGTATGTCGCTCTGGCTCCTGCAATTCCCGACGCAAACGGCGGAGGTCGATATTCTTGATGGTGTGCCAGTGCAGGCCAGTCAGCTGTGCTACGTGCTTCACGGGGAGTAGACGGCTAAGAGACTCAACCCAGACTGATAATGTAGAGGTGTAACGCTGCCTCTCAGGCAACCAGGAGATACGTTCGGTGGCAACACCGCAGCAGGCGCAGCGAAGACGACGAACAGGAACCAGAAGCGTGACGCGCCAGTGCAGCAAATCCCGCTCACGAACCTGACGTACAGAGACATCATGAACGGCACAGTCTCTTCGGCCACACCGGCGGCACTGGGGTGTAAAACTGGGTTCTGGGCGAAGCGTAATAAGCAGCGCATCAGATGAGGAATGGGAAAAGGAGTCAACGGTAAAGCCTTCCCAGAAAAGGGAAGAGAGGTTAGCATTCATGGCAGACGGCGGTTGAGTGGTCGGTTAGTGTTTTGGCGAATACAAAACTAACCACTTTTACCGCCGTTTTCTATTGGTTCACGCTTAAGCGCGATGAACCTTAAAAAAGGCTACCGCGCTCTTGATGTCAGACTCCCTGAACAATTCTCATTAGTTGAGAAACTCAGGGCGCGGTTTCCTGTTGCCGTTGTGTGCAACGTGTTTGGGGTTCATCGCAGCAGTTATAAATACTGGCGGCAGCCCAGGAAGCCTGACGCCACGAGAGTGGCATTACTGAGCCTTGTGCGTGAAGTTTATCGCGAAAGTAACGGCTCAGCAGGAGCGCGAAGCATTGCCGCGATGGTCACCACTAAAGGTATAAAACTGAGCCGCTGGCGGGCAACAAAGCTGATGAAAGCGCTCAATATTATCAGCTGTCAGCAACCCAACCTGGCCATCGTTATAAGAAGGCGTCTAAGGAACACATTGAGATCCCTAATTATCTGGATCGCCAGTTTGCTGTTACCGAGCCTAATCAGGCCTGGTGCGGTGATGTGACTTATATCTGGACGGGAAAACGCTGGGCTTATCTGGCTGTAGTACTCGATTTGTTTTCCCGTAAACCGGTTGGCTGGGCGATGTCATTTTTCCCTGATTCAGCACTGACAGGTAAAGCCCTGTCGATGGCCTGGGAAGCACGGGGAAAACCGGCTAATTTACTGTATCACTCGGATCAAGGCAGTCACTATACCAGCAGGAATTTCAGGCAGTTACTGTGGAGATATCAGATAAAGCAAAGTCTGAGTCGCCGGGGAAATTGCTGGGATAACAGCCCAATGGAACGGTTCTTCAGAAGCCTGAAAACAGAGTGGGTACCGGATAATGGCTACGCGAATTTTAGCCAAGCCAGCACGGCAATAACGAATTACATCACAGGATATTACAGCCAGCTCAGACCTCATCAATATAATGGTGGTTTGACGCCGAATGAATCAGAAAGATTGTTCTGGAAAAACTCTAAAGCCGTGGCCAGTTTTTGTTGACCACTACAGGGATAGATTGATAGAACAAAACTCATCGAAAGCTCGCGTATTAACGAAAGAGGAATTTCTGAATGAATTCGGAAAATGACTATCAGAATTTACTCGATGCCATTTTTAATGGTGATAAAGATATTGCTATCTTTGTTGTAGATAGTATTCATTACTATATTGTTGATAATAAAGATAATTACTGTATTGATGTTAGGTCTGAGTATAAGGAATATATAGCTAAAGGATGGATGAAAGAGTCTCTCTATGACGAGGCAGTTAGCTCATTCAGGAATGGAGTTCCTGTGTTATCTAAGGATACTTTTAAAGATTACATAACCAGAAATGATGTTGCTGTTTATACAGTGGACTGGATGAGGTCATTCTTTATATTAGGCAGAGATAATGAACGCCTTGTAAGTTTTTATGATTACATTGAGCGTTTTTTGTCCACATTAACAGAGCCTGTGTCAGTTGAGTGGGATAGTTGGAGAATGCGGCTACCTAAGTTTTACATCAATTTTGACAAAAAAATATATCGCCATACTGATTGGGATCGAAGTCATGAGACGTCTGTACCATCTGATTGGAGCGCCCAGGCGAATAGTGATTTTGGCTTGTTAGTGCCAGACAAAGAGCAATACTGGCTTATTAGTGGTATGAATTTTTGGAAACTACAGATGTAAAAATAACGTTCCCGGCTCTTAAAACAGGCCGGGATTTTTTTGCCTGTCACTCAGCCGCAGGCCGTATCACCAGTTGGCCGTGTTCAACGGTAACGATAACCGGTGTATCGGTCGCAAATCCTGCCGCCTCCAGCCAGTTGCCCTGAAGGTGCAGGCTGGGGCTGCGGCTGTAATAGCGCGTCATATCGTTGCGGTCGGCGTGACGAAGGCACCTTGTTGTTGCGGGATACGGCGAAACAGGTGCAGGATATCACTACGCTGAGCCGTGACGTTGAACACGCGAACAACGCGCTCAGCCCGATCTTTAACAAAGAGAAAGAGCAAAAACGCCTGAAACAGGCGCAGCTGATTGGTGAGATCGGCGCGCAGGTGATGGATATCGTACGTACGGAAGGCGAGCTGAAAGCGCAGAAAGCCGCAGAAGCCAAGGGCGACGCCAAAGTCAACCGTCCGCAAGACGGTGATTCGGTCGCGATGTGGGAGGACTATAAAAAAGCGCTGACGGAATCGTCGACCTACAAAGCCGAGATGCAGAAATACGGCACGGGCAGTGATTTCCAACGTGCGGCACAGGCAGCGACGGCGGCGATTCAGGCACTGGCGGGTGGGGACATCCAGAAAGCGATTGCCAGTGGTGCATCGCCGTATCTGGCACAGTTGGTGAAAGATGTCACGATACCGAAGGATGAAAGCAAAATCACGGCGTCGGATATCGCAGCCAACGCGATGGCGCACGCCGTGGTGGGGGCTGTGGTCGCCCAGCTGTCGGGTCAGGATGCGGCTGCGGGGGCGATTGGTGCCTACAGCGGTGAACTGATCGCCCGCGCCATCATGGCCGATCAATACCCCGGCAAGACGGCAAACGACCTGACGGAAGAGGAAAAGCAGTCAGTCAGCGCGCTTTCCACGCTGGCCTCTGGGCTGGTATCCGGTCTGGCAGGCAACAGCACTGCGTCTGCCGCCAGCGGCGCGCAGTCTGGGCGTAATGCGGTGGAGAATAACTTCCTAAACAAAGGGAGGCCGGTTGAGTTTGCTGAAAAACTGAAAGTGTGTAGCGGTGAGCCATCCTGCGAGCAGGGCGTGCGCAAGGACATGGCAAAGGAGTCGGCAGAAAATATCCAGAAGCTGAAGTCTTGCTGGGAAGCAGGTGATAGCGCCTGTGTTGCAGCAATGCGCAGCCAGATAGAAACTGATGGAAAAGCTTACGCTCAACTTGGTGTACAGGATGCACTGGCGGGACGTAGCTATGAAAACAGTGCGAACTGGTATGCTGATATCATCGAACAATGCGCAGGTAAATGTGGCTGGCCGGAGTCAGCGCTGGCGAAGACAGCCGCAGATGGCCTGACTAATGCTGTGTATGGGGCGTTAGGTACGGGTAGTTTGACGAAGCCTGGGCAGACGGTGGAGCCGACCAACCCGACAACCAATTCTCAAGGGGTCACTACGAGTAATGCTGCTACTTCATTAAAAGTCGGTGAAAGCAGAGTTATTGATGGGATAAATGTGACGAGGGTAGGTAGATGGATGTCCCCTGATGAACTAGCTCAAATGCAAAATAGTGGCAAAGTTATTCAAGGTGGTGGGGGACAAACATTCATTTCCATTAATGGAGCCTCGGACTTTAAAGGTACTGCACCAACAGGGTCAGTTTATGCTGAATTTGATGTTTCTACTAAAAGCTTGTTGCAAGGTGGGAAAGACGGTTGGTTTAAATTAATCGGTCCAGATGCAAGTAAGTCACAGCAATTTATGCTGAATAAGCAAGGAGGCACACAATTGCCTGATGTGAAAAATATTTCAATTATAGATAAAAATAGATGGTTATTTAAATTATGGATATTAACTTTTTTAAGAAAAAAATAGAGCCAATTTTAGTGGGATATAGCTTTCAATACACTTCTTTTCTTGATGGTGATTTTGGCGATCTAGAACGAGTTGAATTCGAGGGGCACAATAAAGTTGGAACTGTTGATTTTTGGTCAAAAGGTTGGATAAGCATTGATATATATGACCTTGTACTCGATGACCAAAGGCTCAATTTATTGTTAGGCCCTGATGAGGAGCAGTTGAAAGCCATAGAAACTTTAGTAAAGCTCTTGAATGGTATTGAAGAAAATGGCAATTAATTTGCCATTCTTCTATTCACATAACGGCCCCGGCTAAAACAGGCCGGGATTTTTGTTTTTACCGGTCAGAACCTTAGCTCAGTCTCAATCACCAGTCGCCCGCGCTCAACGGTGACGATAACGGGCTGTCCGGTATTAAAACCGAGTTTTTCAAGCCACCACCTATGCGGCGGTGAGCGATGGCACCTTGTTGTTGCGGGATACGGCGAAACAGGTGCAGGATATCACCACGCTGAGCCGTGACGTTGAACACGCGAACAACGCGCTCAGCCCGATCTTTAACAAAGAGAAAGAGCAAAAACGCCTGAAACAGGCGCAGCTGATTGGTGAAATCGGCGCGCAGGTGATGGATATCGTGCGCACGGAAGGCGAGCTGAAAGCGCAGAAAGCCGCAGAAGCCAAGGGCGACGCCAAAGTCAAACGTCCGCAGGACGGTGATTCGGTCGCGATGTGGGAGGACTATAAAAAGGCGCTGACAGAATCGCCGACCTACAAAGCCGAGATGCAGAAATACGGCACGGGCAGTGACTTCCAGCGAGCGGCACAGGCAGCGACGGCGGCGATTCAGGCACTGGCGGGTGGAGATATCCAGAAAGCGATTGCCAGCGGTGCATCGCCGTATCTGGCACAACTGGTGAAAGATGTCACGATACCGAAGGATGAAAGCAAAATCACGGCGTCGGATATCGCAGCCAACGCGATGGCGCACATCAGAAAGAAGGAGTTGACGGAACGGGAGAGGAAGGAAATACTAACAGATAATAATAGATACTATCCTGTGTGGTTGGAGGAAATGATGGCAACCAGCATCGCGTTAAGTCCTTACTTCGAGCAATTTATCCGTGAACAAATCGAAAGTGGTCGTTACAACAATGTCAGCGAGGTCATCCGTGCAGGGTTGCGGGCACTGGAGGAGCGAGAGCAACAGGTAAAGCTTGATGCATTACGGACGGCGGTCGAGTTGGGCGTGAACAGCGGAAAGGGCAAGGATGCCGAAGTGGTGTTCGGGCGTCTGTCGCAGAAATACCGACGCATGGCAGAAGGTGATAACGAGGAATGAAACTGACCGTATCACCGCTGGCAGAGCAGGATATCGAAGCGATAGGCGATTATATCGCGGAAGATAACCCAGTACGGGCGCTGAGCTTTACTGAAGAGCTGTATCGGCAGTGTTGTGTAATAGGCGACAATCCCTGGCTCTACCGTGAGCGTCCGGAGTTGGGACAATCCATCCGAAGTTGTGCCTATGGTCGTTATCTTATCCTATACGGCACGACGGATGTTGAAGTGAGGATCGAGCGTGTTCTGCACGGTGCGCGTGACATCGACAATCTGTTCTCTGGGATGCCAGACGGCCACAAAAGTTAGCCAGTTCTCTGTGAGGCCGCAGGACGGTGAAGGGCAAACTCGGCGCCGTCCGTGGCGCGACGCTTGCCTTGTTCGGGTAAGGCACTCCGGCGGTAAATGTCGCTCGGCCAACGCGCAACGAACATTGAATTATCTCTTGCTGAAGATAACTCAGTAAAGGATATTTCAGATGGATGGAACTGTTTTTCTCAAATGATATTTTTCTAAAAAATTCCTCAAGAATTACGTGTTGAAATAAAAATAGCCAAGGTTAAGATATTTTTCCACGGATAGAACACCGCATAATGAAGCCAATGAAGGATTTATATGTGATGAATATAAGGTTGCGGCCTCCTATCCAAAATGAAATTTTATAACAAAGGGATCAAACAATAACGCTCACCAAAAAACACGAAGGAGAAAAATCCATAATCCCCGTAGGATATTTAGCTAAAAGAGTCGCACTAAAACCTGACTGGCTTAACGCCGAGCAGGTAAAAGACATTTACTCGGTCAGTTGCTGTGTCTCTGATGCCTTTTGTGAATATATTCATTTTTGGTATCATAACGGCTACTGGCTTTTTGATTCGCCGGAGGTAATTTATTCTCTGGCGAAAGAAGAAGGAATTGATCTGGCCGATACCACGATGTTTTATTACGAGGCATACGAATATCAGTATGATGAAGATACAGCAGAATGGAACCTGTTCGAGCCGGAAGCCTCTTTTGATACCGACGTGAAGATACCACGGCAAAAAGAGTTGCAGGGTTTTGATATTGTCTCTTTTCATTTGGAGCAATCGCCAGAGTGTTCCTACTTATCCTGCAACCATATGGCGCAGGATCTGGAGGTCAATGAACATTGCCTGCTGGCGTCTTTTGATGAAGCGAAAAAACATTTGGAAAGTGGCGTCTTTCACGGCTGTGAGCCGGGGCCTTGCAGGATATTTGCGGTGTATTCGGTGCCGGACATGCAATAGTTTGATATAGAATACGTTATGAAAAATCAGTAGGTTAAGGATGCGTACGATATGAATAGGGGATTGGTTCAACAGGCATTTAACGCTTTTTTTAATCGGACTGCCTGTGCCATGGTGGCTGATCTTGATCTGTTTCAGCGTTATTTATCTGAGTTTCGAGCCTATATCGCCGAGCTTGAATTGACTTACGATCCTGTCGATCAATGGTCGTTAGAGGAATTGGAAAAAGCGGCGGAATTTTTACAGTATAACCAACAGTGGATTGCCAGTGCGGAACAAATAAAAGCGCCGTTGCAGCAAGCGTTCGCAATTATTGTGCAGCATCGGGTGTTTTTGGATGGATATGGTCTGCTCCCAGATTATCTTGACGTGATTCCAGAAAATGCATTCTCCGGTTCAGCTCTTCCCTCTGTGTAAAAATAAATTGCAATATTAATATTATCATTTTGGTATGGTATTAATTAATATCATTAAAATTGAAATCATTTCATAAGATAAATAATCTCATCCTATCTTTTTTTGATATTGCATCTATCCCGCATGAAAGCGTAATCTCATTTTATCCATTCAATATTTTTAACTATATTGTTCGCTTTTTCTTCGTATGTGTTTTTATTTAATCCTGTAAACTCAAGGCTAAATGTCCTAATGGAATCGGGGAGATTATCCTCGGGCGGGAGATATATTAATGAAGGACTATGCGCTTTCTATTCTGATTTATTTTTGACGATTCCACCTCGTCGATCCGATCCTGCGTGTCGCTGGCTTGCGATCCGCTGGTTAGACCGTTGCCGTTTTAACGGCTGCTATCTGTCGTTTGTCGGTACGGGTTTTATTCATTAAGTGAAGGAAATCACAATGCAATACACTGGGAAGTACCTGAAGAAAACAGTGCTGATGCTGGCCATGATGGCCGGGCTCAGCGTCGGGCAAAGTCAGGCGGGCGTTGAAATTGAGACGCGCTCGCTGGATCAAATCTATCAGAGTGCGTTGAGAGAAGGCGGTACGGTTACCGTTTATGCTGGTGGCGACGTGCAGTCACAGCAGGCTGGTTTCAAGCGGGCGTTTGAGACACGTTTTCCCGGCATGAAACTGAATGTGATTGTCGATTACAGCAAATACCATGACGCCCGTATTGATAACCAACTGGCGACTGGCACCCTGATTCCTGATGTGGTGCAACTGCAAACGGTGCAGAATTTCCCACGCTGGAAAAAAGAAGGTGTGCTACTGAACTACAAAGCGCGTGGCTGGGACAAAATTTATCCGGAATTTCGTGATGCAGATGGTGCCTGGACCGGTGCCTATGTCATCGCATTCAGTAATTTGGTCAATACCCAGCTTCTGGATGAAAAATCCTGGCCGCGTGAAGTTAATGACTACCTTCGTCCCAACCTGAGAGGCAATTTGATTCTGGCTTATCCGAACGACGACGATGCGGTACTGTTCTGGTACAAGCTGGTCGTGGATAAATACGGCTGGGATTTTGTGAAAAAATTGCAGGAGCAGGATCCCGTCTATGTGCGCGGCACCAACGTGCCCGGCGCTGAAATCGCGACAGGAAAATACAGCGCGACCTTTACCAGTTCCGGTGCACTTGTGCCAGCAGCCGATGCTGTGACCCGCTTTGTGCTGCCGAAGTCCGATCCTTTTGTCTCCTGGGCGCAACGTGCCGCCATCTTCAAACAGGCGAAACACCCGGAAAGTGCCAAGCTGTACCTGAGCTGGGTGCTGGATCCGCAAACGCAGACTCAGGTCTCGCGTATGTGGTCGGTGCGCACCGACGTTGAGCCGCCAGTAGGTTACAAACATATCTGGGAATACCGTAACACTCGTCCGCAGGCATTTGCTGATTTCATGTACGATCGCGGTGCGGTCGAGCGCTTCCGCGCACAGATGAGCCTGTATGTCGGTGAAGCGAAAGGCGAACCCACGCCGGGCTGGCTTGGTGTGAACCCAGAGGTGCCTCTGGTTAACTAGCACTTGAGAACCTTTAACCTATGCTGATCACATTAATAGTGGTCAGCATTGCACTATGTATAAGCATAACATCACACTTTGTTATGGTGCTCTCGTTCTGTGAATGGTAAAGCTGGGGAGGGAATCCCCCCGAAAAAGCAGAGTGTTTATAAGTGGAACTTTCTCGTAATCTGAATACAGGAGATTCTTTATGAAAAGATCCTGCTTTACTGGTGCCAGACCATCACCATTCTCAAGCAGATTGAAGCCAGCACCTATTGATTTTTCGAGAAACTACAGTTAAGGATGAAGTTATTAACTGCTACAGGCCATTTAATTTATTTGATTATCCGCAGAGTATTCAAAGCTATTTACGGTTAATAAATCACTTCACTTAGCAGCCTCATTATAATTGTACCTAAAATTTAGCAAATGTCTTATTGCTCTATTGATTAATTCACCATGTTTGGTAATATCCAGAAGCATTCTCATTTAATCGAAACTAATGTCTCTAGGGATGTTGGTTTTTATTTTTCCGTAAAATAAAAGTGGCTGATATGGGGCTGGGTTTGATTCATGGTTAGCTCATGGCTAAAGGAGATATATCGAACTTTCAAATATCCATTATCAAAAGAATTAAATCAAAATAAATAAATAGCAGTGAAATTATTAATGCATTTATCCTTCTGGTAATGCTTAATCATGTTTATGGTGAATGAAATGAGTGAAGATAATAATCTTATTGACTTAGATTTTGAGTCGGTTAAAAATGCGATTTTTTCGTTAATGAGTAAGACAATAAAGAACACCAAGCAATCTTTGTTGATTGAAGAGCAAGAGAATGTGGATCTTTACGTAACTGATCTGAATTTAAAAAATTCTCTGATATTTACGCAGAGTTCATTTAAAAATTATGCTCATGATTTTAATAATATTTCTTATTCTAAAGTTTCAAGTTTTCTTCAGTTAATTAGAATTAACAGTAATTATATATCAATCGGTTTTCAGTGTATCGCTGATGACGCTAAATTAGCATCATCTATTATAAAGAAAATCAATGATATCTACGAGAACTCTGTCACCGTTACAGCTGAATTTAATAATGATTATAGTGATATTACGAATTTTTTTTCTAATAACATTCAAAATAGAATATCTGAATTACAAGGTTCTGACGGAATAGAAAAAACAAGGGCGGAGATTAAAAAGTGTCAGGAAAAAATGTCAGAAGATCTTGACAAAATACTAGAAATAAATAAAGACATTGGAAAAAACATTAGTAAGATAGTCGTTAAATATTTGAAAGATGCCGTTATGCCACTTCAGGCAAATAAAAAAATGAAAGATAATAGCGTGGAAAAACGTAATCTTTCCAGAGGGGAGAACGGGCTAAAAAAAGATCCGACAGACGATATAAAAATAATTGCAGATATTGGATCTGATGAGGTCGAGGTTAAAAAGATATTTGATGATATAAATGAAAATATTGTTGAATTAGACAGATTATACCAAACCCTTGCAAAGGAAAATGCAGCCATAGCTATGGCAACAACGATTGAGTTACAGTCAAATGATTTTAATAATTATTATAAAGAGATTCATCCAAAGGCTGAGGATACAGAAAAAGCGTGGTTGGATGTTTACTCTAAGTATAGTGATCTAAAAGATAGTTTGTTAAATATGAGTGAGAGTGATTCTAATGCATTATCTAAATTATGGGCTGATTTAAGTGTTTATGCAAAATATGTCAGTGATCAAATGTACATAAGTAATAACTAAATTAAACAAAAGGATAAATATATGAAAACTCAACACGTTTTACAATACGTTGATATGCGTCAAAGAGCAGATCAGCAGATTAACGATAGTAATAATCAAGTCAGTAGTGCTCTAATTGTAAACGGTTATTGTTTAGCCTTAACCGAGCAGCCTAAATTTGATTTTAGTGCTGATCCTCATTTAAAAAGTTTACAGAAAGATCTAAATGATAGTTTAGCTGATGCCATCAATCATGCGAATGATTATATAAATAACGTCCAAAATCAATGTTTAGTCACTTTGAACAATCTTTTAGATGTTTTTAACCGCACGGATGAGACGATTAAACTCTATCCCAACTCTATTGCTAGAGAGGATGTTGTAGAATCTATAAATAGCATCCATAAAAAATGCGGAGTATATCAGAATCAGTCTGAAGACTATAAAAAGCAATGTGATGATTTCAGAGAAAATATTACCAAATCGTCTGGTGATTTTTCTGGTGCTAACGATAAGGTACAAGCGGCTGTTACGGGAGACAAAGGTGAAATAACCGATTTGAATAATCAGGTCGCCGATCTTGATAAAAGAATTAATGAATTAACTGCTGGATCAGTTCTGAGTGCAATCGGCATCCTTGGTGGTGCAGTCTTGATTTGTGTTGGTGCAGCGACAGAGGTATTTACGGGAGGGGCGGCAACCGCAGCTATTGTGGTAGGTGTGGGAGTGGTGGGGACTAGCATTGCAGGGGAGGCAGCATCAACTATTTCGCTGGTTGACTGCTATAAACAAAAAAATACACTTCTAGCTGAAATCTATAGCTTGAAGCAAGAAAGCTCCCAAGCCACAGCGGTAAATGGTCAACTACTAAGCTTAGTTCAGCACGCAAATGATGCGGCCACAGCGCTGGTTGACATCTCAAAGCAATGGACTGATTTGGCATCAAATCTTGAAATTCTAAACAAAAATCTTAACGATGCTGATAGTGATGAGAGTTTCACAGAACATCTTATTGCTTATAAATCGGCGAATCAACCGATAGAAGAATCTGCTAAGCTTCTTAAAAGCCAGTATATGCAAGTTCAACCGACAACAGATAAAACAACCTCTGTTTCTGACCAGTTAGAACAAGCAACGAAAGCATCTGCCGCATAATAATATTTTAATAAGTAAGCACCGTGTATGTTGGTGCTTACTTAATACTATCCATTTATTAATGGGGGAGTTATGCCAGGAAATACAATAAATAGCCTAAAAGAGTATTGTGAGCAATGGAAAGAATACTCGTTGAAGATAATGTTTTCTGATATTGGTACATATATGGTGATTTTAGATTATAATATCAATCAATTTCCTTTGCTTAATGCATTGCCTAACAAATTAATCTACTTCATAAACAATTCAAATAATTTAATTTCGGAGTACAAAAAAAACAGATCAAAGGATGTTTATAATAATTTGTTATCTTATGTTCTGACGTTTTGTCAAGAACAAATCCCCATTATAAATTTATGTGATAGTAAGCTTAAAGATATTAGAGTGGAGCTCACCCATGGGGTTTCAGATATAAAATCAGAACTTAATAAACTTAATTATGAATATGACTTGCTTACGAAAAAATATGAAGGCTGTGTTAAGTCAGCACCTTCTTCATCACCATTTATTATGGATCCTAGTGTATATATTATGGCTTGTATGGGGCCGGATTCTTATGAGGAATGGCTTTGTGATGGTTATTTGATAAATCGATTGAATTTTACGGAAAAGACTTTGGATGGAACCGTGGTTAATATCATTGATATTAACCAAATACTTACCCCGCTCAATGCAAAAATAGAAAACATGAAAGATGATATAAATAATGATGACGCCGATCTTGTAGAGATAATATCTTTTATTGATCAACTGGATAGCTGATTTTCTATCTGCTTTGACAAGCATGGTAAGGAACATAGCAGAAGTTGGGCGGTTTTTAGTTCTCTTAGGGTTTAGTCTTACCGTTTAAATTTTTTAAATAGTGATGCACACAAAACCTTACCAATTAGTTTCTTCTCCAATAAATAGATGTAATTTCAGACGTTTAATGAGTTCAAGAATAATATAAAAAGGTAAAAAATGAATAATAATGAAAAACAAAATATTCAATGTAGTGCCATAGGAATTTATCCAAGAGGTTCATATCAAAATCCCAAAATGTGGAATGAGGCAGGTTTTTTTGGCGATATCTATTATTATCCGGAATATAGGTACTATTTTCAGTTTTTGAGTTCAGGGAATCCATCAGTTGGTTATCGCTATTTCCCGACAAAACCTGAAAACAATGCAAATTGGAAATTTTTAGGAGGATTTAATCTGGGTCTAACAGATTGGATGTCTAGTATTCCAGATAATACATCATTAAATAAGATGTCGATACCAGGAACTCACGACAGTTGTACATACACATATACTAACGCTGTAAAAAAAGGATGGGTGAGAACCCAGAATTGGAGCATAGAAGACCAACTTAATAATGGTATTCGATTTTTAGATCTTCGTTGTAGCATCAAGAACAGTAGCGATTGTATAATTTGGATGTATCATGGAGAATATGATTTAAACATAAAATTGACTGATGTACTATCAATTTGTAAGATTTTTTTAGAGAAACATCCATTGGAAACAATACTGTTATCTATACAGAAAGAATATAACAGCTATCGTGGAGTTACCGACTCTGAATTCAGAGATTGCTTTAATTCTAATATTAGAGGGTATGAGCAATATATATGGCAACAGAGTAGAACACCCAAATTAGTCGATGTTAGAAAGAAAATGGTAATCGTTTCTCGAGTTAATGGATTAGATGGACTTCAATGGGACCAGATGAAGATAGTGTAGTCCCCCCTAAATTTAGTCTTACCGCTTAATGGAGTTCTCTGGTTAAAATACAACCAATGGAGGCTCATCATGAAGAAAGCGCGTTTCACTGAAACTCAGATCCTGCGGGTTTTGAAAGAAGTTGAAGGTGGTCGGCATGTGAAGGATGTGTGCCGTGAAAACGGTGTGTCGGAAGCCAGCTATTACAACTGGAAATCTAAATACGGCGGCATGGAGTCCTCTGATATCAAACGGATGAAAGAGTTGGAAGAGGAAAATCGCCGGTTAAAGCAAATGTACGCATCCCTGAGCTTAGATCATGAAATTCTTAAGGATGTTGTTTCAAAAAAACTTTAACGGTGCCTGAGAAGCGTGAACTGGTGCATTATGTTATGACGGAACATCAGGCCAGCGAACGACGCGGGTGCCGGATTATCGGTATCAGTCGAAGTCTGTTGCATTATTGCCCGAATACGGCGCGGGATCTGCCTGTAGTCGAGGCGCTACAAAAACTGGCGCATCAGTATCCGGCCTATGGTTTTGGACTTATGTTCAATAAGTTACGACAGGCAGGGTTACTGTGGAATGCAAAGCGGGTTTACCGGATCTATCGATTGTTGAAACTCAACTTTCGGCGCAAAGGGAAAAAACGTTTACCTAACAGGCATCCACAGCCGTTAGTTATACCGCATAAAATGAACCACTGTTGGTCAGTTGATTTTATGAGTGATGCCTTGAGCGACGGGCGGCGATTCAGGTTATTTAACGTCGTTGATGACTTTAATCGGGAAGCGCTGGCCATCGATGTTGATTTGAATATACCGGCTCATCGTGTTGTGCGAATTCTGGAACGATTAAGCGCAGAACGAGGCTACCCGGCTTTTATACGAAGTGATAATGGGCCAGAGCTCACCGCCGCAGTCTTAGCCGAATGGGCAGAACGCCACGGTGTGAAACTCGATTTTATTCAGCCCGGAAAGCCGATGCAGAACGGATTTATCGAGCGATTTAACAAAACGCTACGAACAGAAATACTCGATATGTATCTGTTCAGAACCTTGTCTGAAGTGCGTGAACTCACAGAGGACTGGCGCACAGAATATAACGAAGAACGCCCGCATAGCTCACTGGGTGATATGCCACCTGTTATCTATGCGCGGCAAAAACTGGCCGGAGATCCTCATTGGCGGTGGTACTAAAAACCGGAGGGACTACAGTTACATTCGTTACTTTCTTGAGTATAAATCCAACCAGTGACATTTTTGAAACAAATTTCAAGTTATCTAACTATATAAATGAATCAATATATACGTATTTAATGGATGGTGTTGGTATAAACTCGGAACTTACTATTAATGACACTCCTTACTTGGGAATAATTCCGATGGATTTTCCCGATAACTGTAAATATATTGTTCATGCGATAGTTAAATTTAACGATCATACAATCATTAACAATGCAAACTTGATTGATATATATAACACGGAATATAATAATTATATTTACGCCTCATCATTACTTGATGATGTTGTAAAAAATAATGCTAATAATATGAGAAAGATTGTTGGTTGGGAAACAGTAGGACAGCAAGTCTCACAGGGAAGGTGGAAAGTCATACAGGCAGATGAAGGTGTTTATTTATTCAATACATTCTATAAAGAGTTTATGTACGCAAGTTATTATGTTACAGATAATAGAAGATCTGTATGCAGTTGGATACCTGGAGTTCAGAATGAAATTGATGATGCATGCATGTGGTATATATCTAGAGTGGGTGATATGTTTATTATAAAAAATAGACGGTATGCTGAATATTTTTATGCGACATCATTAAATGATGGTGGTAATCGTCGTAAAACAGCTTGTTGGCACCCAGGAAATTTAGTCAAACAAGCCTATTTTAAGCTGTGATAAATATATACCCTAAATAATTTGAATTGTAGGCAACCAAAAATAGTAATAGAGAGCTGAAAATTCGACGGGGATACCTGGTATCGATAACTTTCAAGGTAGTTACCGTGTCCAATTTTATGAGTAAGTTGCCAATGGCAGCGAACCACCATTGGCGTGTTGAGAATTAATGCTTACTTCTTGTTGTTGGGTTTCAACGTTTCGCCAACGTTCAACAGGAAGATCTCGTTATCGCGAGTGGACACACGTGTTGAGCCATCTTCCATACGGTAGCCACCTTCGGTGAAGCCCGCACCATTCAGGAACGGTGCAACGGACTGTGGCTGATTGCGCACCGCAGCTTCCAACGCTAACAGGGCATAAGGCTCGATGGTATCGACATCGGCATATTGTCTGTTGGGCTCGGCCATAAAGAAGCCGTTTTGATAACGCGTGCTGATAATGTTATCGCCCACTTTTTCCGCCAGCGACAGATAGTCTTTCACTTTACTCGCCTGATACAGATCCAGCAGCGCGAACAGAGCGTAAGGATCGTTGTTCTTAGTGGCGAGATCCACTTTAACGTCTTTACCCGGTGCTGAACCTAACTCACCCAACCCCTGTGCGCGAGCGATGCCGCGTGCGACACGCCACAGCTCGGCGTCCGGTAACACGGTATAGGCGCGAGCATAGGAAAGCAGGAATGAATTGTCCGCAGGATAAGGCTTGATCACGGTGCCTTTTTTGCCGTAGTAACCGTCACGCGGCAGAACGTAGTTGGAGAGATCTTTGCCGTTAGCCAGCATCGGGCGGAATGTGTTATCCGACTCGTTATAGGCATATTTGGCAAAGGCTTTCAGGCCATCGGTTGTCCACGCCAGAAGTTCTTTGCCTTCCGCACCTAAATCTTTACCCAACTGGAGCTGCATGAGCGCATTTTCGGAATAGATCGTACTGGTGCGTCCTTTCAGCATCATATTGCCTTCCAGCGCAGTGGGGCCGAACTCTGGGCCAAACTGACGCTGGGCGCGATCGCCGTATTTGGAATGCGTATCGGCATCGTCGGTAGTTTCATCGCGCTTCAGCGCCTGCGTAAACTGATACACGCCGAGCCCGGTTGCTTTGTCGCGCGGTAAAACGTACTGCTGTGCCAGACGTTTTGCCCAGACCAGCGCGCCGTCTTCTTTATTGTATTTGTACAGCATCGATGCGGAATATATCAGATCGTTCCCCGCATTCAGGAAGCTGAGGCCTTTGGTGGCGAAGAAGGGCGGTTGTTGCTCAAACGGACTTTGCCAGAGCGCACCTATTTTTTGCCCGTATTTACCGTGACGACTGGTTTCCATAATCTTCCAGTCATAAACGTGCGCATTCCAGAAACCGCGAATAAAGCGTGCGGTTGCGTCTTTATCGACGCTGAACATCAAATCGTAGTAGGGATAGGCATTTTTCAGCTCATGCACCATCTCTTTTTCGCTGGGGCCTTCCGGTTGCAGCGTTTTTAGATCCACAAAACGGTGGCCGCCCCAAATCAGCAGACCGCTCTCATCCTGATAATGTTGAAAATGGTATTTCACAATCGCTTCGGCACGTTGCTTATAGCTGGGGTTGCCGCTCAGGTTACTGAGCCCGACCAGCACGCGCATCAGGTTCTGCTGTGCGGAAAAGTTGGATAACACGGCGTGGCGACCATCGGGGAAGATCCACTCCATCTGTTTGCCCGTGCGAGGATCGACACCATCAGCAAGTAATGGCGTAGGCGACTGACCGTGATAGTGGTCACCGGCTTTTGTCAGCACGTTATCCACATACTGATTGACGATGGTGAGGCGGTCAGGCGTCGCGGCGCTGGCCTGTAAAGCGACCAGACCCGCAAGGAGCGACAGCGCAAATCTTTTCATTTTATTTACCTGTGATGATTCATGCTTGTAATAAAGGGATCTCGATTGATGAACAGGATCCCCGAGAAATATGGTGCAGCAGTAAGCTGTTTTAGAAAGGTAAGTCGTTGTTAGAACGTATAGGTGAAGCCGACCTTTCCTTTCCCTTCACGCGATTTCACATCGCGCCCGCTGGCGACATCTTCAACGCCAACGTGGGCTGTCCAGTTGTCGTTGATGGTGTAAGCCACGTCGAAATCCTGTTGATAGTCATGTTTTTTGTTGTTTTGCAGCACGTAATCCGCGTGATAGTAGTAAGCGGTGTACGCCAGCGTGAAATTGTCGAAACCTTTGTAGGCAACGCCCGCTTCATAGCGGTGACGGTGAGTGTCATCATCCGTGCTGGTACGTTTACTGCGGGTGATTTTTCTGAGGTCGTAGCGATACTGCGCATGAAGATCCGTCTTATCAGTAACCGCCCAGGTCAGTTTCAAACCTGGCGTATAGCGGGCGCCGGAACTCTGGCTAGCGCCGATGTCGCCTACCGTGCCTTCACCGCTGGTACCGCCGGAATAGAAGCGCGCTTCCAGATTAGGCGTCAGGGTTAATTCAGGCGTTAAGCTGTAGGCATAGCCGGTATAAAAAGCATAAGAATTCGAGACGACATCATCGATGGTCAGATCTTTATTCTTATTATAAAAATTCAACTCAACGCCAACGTACAGGCCATTATCCATAAAATGCCGCATACCAATTTCATCACCGTGATAGCGATTCATGGTTCCCCAGCTATGTTCATAGCTGAGTTTGGTATCAGAGGCTGACGCGGAAATAGCATAAATTTGGGCAAAGAGAATACCGGCCACAAGGTAGCGTTTTTTCATTATGGGCACCATTAATATTGATCGTTAATTATGAAAACTGTGCGCTGATAGACAAAATTCATTCATGAATTCATTTTTTCACCAACACGGTAGGAAATACGGCGTATTTCTTTTATAAAATTCTGTTTTTCTTAGAAAACGTAGTTGAAACCAACTTTGATTTTCCCCTGACGGCTTGATGATGTGCTGGATTGGCTAATATCATCATACTCAATGTAAGGAGTTAGCTGTTTGTTTAACTTATATTGAACTTTGAACTGATGTTCATAATCCGTTTTCCCATTATCGTAAACCGCGTATTCTCTTTCCGTGAATTCACCCTTGCTATATTTATACGATTTTGTGGTGTTATCACCGATGTAGTAGTTAAAGACGTAAGTCAGGTTAATATTATCCAAGCCAGAATACGTTACCCCTGCATCCAGACGATGACGACCGGTGTCGGATTTTGATAAATAAGATTCCCCTGCGTAACCATATTTGTCAGACGTGGAAATGGTTGAATAGCGTGAGCTGCGAGAGGGCTTTTTATATTCATAGCGGTAGCGGCCATAAGTGGACCAGTCGCTGTTAATGCGGTAGTTATATTTCAGCCCCGGTTGATACATCATGGTGGCATTGCCGATGGAGAATTCAAAGCTAGGCGTTAAGGTTGCGGCCTTGCTTAGCTTGAAGTCCTTCCCAACCACCATGCCGCCAGAGCCGCCCTGCATGTCATCATAGGCAACGTCGTAGTTGCTGTTCCCGCCTGCTGACGTACTGAATTTGACTTCGTACGACCAGCCGTTGGTTTTCTTATGAATGAGCTTAATGGAGTCTGAGTGGCGGCGGTCTTCTGTCTTCCAATTATGTTCATATTGGAAAGTGGTTTTGCCGTCGGTTTCTGCCTGGGTGAGGAAAGGCGTGAATCCGGCACAAACGATGAGTAGGTTACGTGTGTATACTTTCATTCTATCTTTCTCTTTTTTGATGAATAAATAATATTATTGACGAGCGCAGTCTCTATCTTTAAAACCAGACAGTGGATGTCATTTTTTGGGCGTAAAAATAGAATCACCAGGAATGATGATGACGCCATTTATAATGTCAGGCAGGGCTTTCTCCCTGGTAAATCAGCTTGCTATCAATGCATCGATGACTCCTTATATATGACGTGGCTTATGAGTATTTCAATCAGCGAAATGGCTTATGCTGTTGAGTGAATGTTGATAATTCCCACCGTTTACTGGTTAATCTAATTATCAGTAGACTTGATAATTAGGGTGAGTGGCATTATGGTGAAAAGAAAACACTGTTTCATTTATGCTGATCACACATTTGGTTACTCTTTGAAATTTTTTGTAATCATTTCGTCTGATTATTGTAAGAGTCAGGAGTAGGTGTGGCGGAGCTCAGGGTTGTCAGGCCGTAGGAGATATCTCTTGAACGTTAGTGATGATAATGATATGTAATTGAAAAACCGTTAACCTGTTATCTGACTTATTCCCGCCATCATGCCGAGCATATTCTGTGGAAAGCGATTTCCATAAAAATGAATAAGCCGCCAATAGCCATCAAACGCCCCTGAATATTGTCAGGAACTTATCGTATTTTTACGCCACTCATCTCCATACCCGCCATACCGCGATCGGCAAATTTGCAGGCCTTTCTGTGTTCGGATGATGCGGGAGATCCGTTTGTTAAGCCTGACAACAGCAGAATGGGGACGTGAATGATCAATCGTATTGAGGGCGGAAGCCGTTGGGGAAGTGCCGCGTCTTCGGCTGCACAGCATAATACCGAGGCGAGTCGGCCGGGTGGACAGCAGGGCGTATCGCCAGCGATGCGGTCAGGCTCGCGTTCAATCGATTTTGGCGAGGCGTCGCCGAACGTGCCGCCGGTTTCCACTGAGCGCACTACGACGGCACCCACTCGTGTTTTGCCCGCGGTGCCGAACGTTGCAGACCGTTCACTCATTGCGGAACCCAAACCGCCCGTCGATCTTCAGGCGATCGATAGCTCGGCGCACAGTAATGCCGGAGCATTGGAAAAGTGGTCGCCGCTATTAAGCGATCTACCAGAAAATGAACGCGAGAAGGCGGCAAAGGAACTGAACCGGCCGCTGGCGGCGGCGAAAATGCTACAGGATGGCGGGGAGAACGCGGAAAAAGCGCTCGTCTACCTGCGTGAAAATCCCGCGATCTACACGGCGATGGATACCGCAAAAGACGGTGGCAGAGCCGACGGACATATCTCTAATCGGGATACCAAATCCTTTATTAAAAATATGGAGCGACGCGCCAGCGATGCCAGCCACGCCGTGAAGGAATATAGGGAGAAAAATCCGGCAGCCGATGCGCAATCGCTGCGGTTAGTACAATCTTCCGCGCTGTTGCTGGCTAACGAGCCGCTGCTTAATGCCGCCGATCCTCAAAAATCCTATACGCATTCCCCGCCGCAGAAGAATGATCGCACCAGCACGTTGACCGATCTGCACGCGATCATGACCGATAACCCGACGCTGTCGCCTCAGCTAAAAGCGGCGGCTCAACTGTGGTCGCATCCTGGGCTATTCGGGATTCTGGAACATGCGGACGTCAAAGGAGAGAAACTGGCGCGAGTCCCACATGATGGCAAACTGATGATGAAGGACATGAAAAGTTGGATTCGTGAACAGGCTCCAGCGGACAGTCAGGAAGCGGCGGATACGCTGCACAACGCGGCGGCACTGGGGTTGGCGACGAAAACGGATATCAGCAAGCTGAATGAGGCGGTTTTTACCCAACCGCAGCAGTACAGCGGGGCGCAAAAGTCGGCGACGCTGGTCAAGCTGCAACAGACACTGGAACAGGTGATGGCAGGGCGCGAATACCGCAATACCGAAGAAACCGAAAAGGTGCTGAATCAACGTATTGAAGCGCTACAGCAAGACGGGGATGTGATTCAGCATTTTGAGCAGGCAGTACCGCGCGAGATAAACACCATTTTACGGTCTGATCCGCTGCTGGCACAGGCGGCGATGAGCCAACGTTTCTCCGCAGCGTCACCGACCACCCCACGATCTGTTGGGCTGGATGCCTCGCCTTCGGCTGTAACACACGCGGGGGCCGGAGCAAAAAGCGATGCGCAGGCGGTGAAAGAGGCCGGACGCAGCGTGATGAGTTTTGCCAAATCGTCGCTGCACGCAGAGGATTTAACCAAAGCAGCAGGGAGCAAAACGGCCATTGGTCTGGCTGGCAAAGCTGGCGCAGCGATTGCCGGGAAGGTGGTCGGTGCCATCGCGGGTGAGGCTGCCGGGGCGGCTGCCGCCTCTGCCGTTGGCGCTGCCGCAGGGCCGGTGGGTTGGGCGGTGAGCGGGGCGCTCAGCATCGGTATGGGGATTGCGGAACTGGTGAATTTCTTCAACGCCAAAAGCAAACTCAAACACCGGCGGGAAGATTTTGCCAAAACGGTTAATCCCGCGCTGGAACAGTTCAATATTCCCAAACCGCGCTAATGCGCCAGCTTAAATTTCAAAACTTTAAATTTCAAAACGTTAGATTTCAAAACCTGGTGCGACTTCTTTCACCGGTTTTTTACACTCTTCCGGTTTGGGTTGATTCGCCGGAAGATTTTTACAGTCCGGCGCAAACGGATTCAACGCATCGCGATTCAGATAGAGCACAAACAGGATCAGAATGATGAGGGGGATAAGGATACGTTTTCTTTTCATGGTTATCTTTAGTTGCGTTGCGGAAAATGTGGATATGTTAAAAAAACAGGAAAAATTCTAACGCGTTACGCGGCTTTTGTCTTTAGTCCGCTCGGTTTCCGCCTTATTGTAATCGTTCGGCATGACGATATCGGCGGAAGTGAAGATGAAAAAGAGGCGATTTGCAGCGATTGGATTAGCGCACAACCACATTTATGACATGTGTCGGCAGTTGGTTGATGCGGGCGCGGAACTGGTCGGCGTGTTCGAGTCCGATCTTAATCATCGGGAAAAATTCATCTCGCTTTTCCCCTCCGTTCCTTTTGCTGACTCTGCGGAACAGCTGATTGCCGACGCGTCTATCGATCTTATTGCCTGTGCGGTCATTCCCAGCGATCGAGCTGAACTGGCGCTGCGCACGTTGGATGCTGGCAAAGATTTCTTCACCGCCAAACCGCCGCTAACCACGTTGGAGCAGTTGGATGCCGTCCAGCGTCGTGTAGCGGAAACCGGCCGCAAGTTTGCCGTGTACTTTAATGAACGAATCAATGTGGATAGCGCGCTGTTTGCTGGTGAACTGGTGCAACGGGGCGAAATCGGGCGAGTGATTCAGACAATCGGCGTTGGCCCACACCGTGAACGCGGCGCGCGGCCTGACTGGTTTTATCAGAAGCGTCAGTACGGTGGGATCCTCTGCGATATCGGTATCCACCAGATTGAACAGTTTCTCTATTTTACCGGCAATACCAACGCGCGAGTGGTGACCAGCCAAACGGCGAATTATCACCATCCGCACCAGCCAGAGTTTGAGGATTTTGGCGACGCTATGCTGCTGGGCGACAATGGGGCAACCGGCTATTTCCGCTGTGACTGGTTTACGCCGGATGGCTTGAGCGTCTGGGGCGACGGTCGTTTGACGATACTAGGGACGGAAGGCTATATCGAAATCAGGAAATATGTCGATCTAACGCGCGGAGAAAGCAACGTCGTTTATCTGGTGAATGGCAAGGGCGAACAGCGCTTCACCCCCGCAGGCAGCGTCGAACGCCCCTTTTTCCCAGATTTTCTTCGTGATTGCCGTGAGCGCACCGAAACCGCGATGTCGCAAGCGCATATCTTCAAGGCGACAGAACTGTCAATTTTGGCGCAGCAGGCCGCGAAAAAGATCGCCTGAGAGTAGTATTATCCGTATATCAATGACCCACTCTTTTTTGCAACCGTGCTCTGCGATGGCGCACGGTTGTTCCTTTTTTGTGCATGGCAATCATTCTTTCCTATTTAATTACATAAAAATCAACAGGGTAAAAGCTGGCATGGTTTTCGCTTTAGTGAATTCAATCTTGTATACCAGATGGGATTCACATCATGCCAATAATGACAGGACTCACGCTTCAGGAATGGAAACAGCATTACCAACAGCAGGCCGATCGCGTGGGCGAGACGCTAGGCGCGCTGCTCGCCAGTTTGTCGCCGGACGATCCGGCCTGGATCGCGCTGGCGACACCTGAGCACCTTCAGGCGCAGATCGCGGCGTTATTGCCTCAGTATCGTGAAAACCCAGACGCACTACCGCTGTTCGGCGTTCCCTTTGCCGTCAAAGACAATATTGATGTCGCGGGCTTACCGACGAGCGCGGCGTGTCCGGCCTTTACCTATCTGGCTGATAAGGATGCGACTGCCGTTGCCAAACTGAAAGCGGCGGGGGCGATTGTCGTAGGCAAAACCAACCTCGATCAGTTTGCGACCGGTTTGGTCGGCACGCGCTCGCCGTTTGGTGCGGTGCCGAATACCTTTAATGGTGAATACATCAGCGGGGGTTCCAGTTCGGGCTCGGCTTCAGTGCTGGCGCGCGGGCTGGTTGCTTTTTCGCTGGGAACGGATACTGCCGGGTCGGGGCGCGTTCCCGCTGGGTTTAACAATATTGTCGGCCTGAAGCCGACGAAAGGGTGGCTATCGGCAAGCGGTGTCGTACCGGCCTGTCGCCTGAATGACACGATTTCCGTGTTTGCACTGACCGTCGAGGATGCGTTTACCGTCGCCGAACTGGCTGGCGGGTACGATGAGACGGATGCCTACTCGCGCTGTCATCCGGGGCGGTCACCGGCTGCGCTGCCAGCGAAGCCGCGCTTTGCTATCCCCAGCGATCCGACCTTTTTTGCTGACGCTGTCGCACAGGCGGCATGGCAGCAGGCGCTGGTCGAATTAGAAGCGACGGGCGCGACGCTGCATCCCATCGATTTCAGCATTTTCACGCAATTAGCCGATCAGCTTTATCAAGGCCCCTGGGTGGCAGAACGCACGGTTGCGGTGGGCGACATGCTACAGCAGCCAGAAAACATGGATCCGGTAGTGCACGGCATTGTGGCGAGCGGCGAGCGTTTCAGCGCGGTAGAGGCCTTTAAAGCGGAGTACCTGCGTGCCGAACTGGCGCGACAGATTCAGCAGACGCTGGCGTCGTTCGATGCGTTAGTCGTGCCGACCTCGCCGACGATCCACACGCGTGAGGCGATGAAGCAGGAACCGGTGCGCTACAACTCTCAGTTAGGTACCTACACCAACTTTACCAATCTGGCCGATCTTTCGGCGCTGGCGCTGCCGGCACCTTTCCGTACCGATGGTTTACCAGCGGGTATCACGCTGATTGCGCCTGCCTGGCACGACCGTGCATTAGCGAGTTTTGGTCTGCGCTGGCAGGCTCAGTTGGCGCTCACGCTGGGTGCAACGGGAAAAACGCTGCCTGCGGGACAGGCCACCTTGCCTCCTTCGGTATTACACGTCCGTCTTGCCGTTGTCGGCGCGCACCTGACGGGCATGCCGCTGAACCATCAACTGACCCGCCGCGATGCGGTGCGGGTGGAAGAGACGCGCACGGCGGAAAATTATCGCCTTTATGCACTGGCGAATACGCAACCGGCCAAGCCCGGTTTAGCGAAAAGCACTGACGGCGCAGCGATTATCGTCGAACTGTGGGACATCCCGCTGGCGCGCTTTGGTGAGTTTGTCGCAGAAATTCCTGCGCCGTTGGGCATCGGCACGCTGACGTTACTCGACGGACGGCAGGTGAAAGGCTTTATCTGCGAACCGGCTGCGCTGAGCGACGCCGTAGATATCACCGAGTTCGGCGGCTGGCGTCACTGGCTTGCCCGTCAGGAGGCATCCCATGTTTAAGACCGTGCTGATCGCTAACCGCGGCGAAATTGCCTGTCGTGCCATACGCACGCTGAAGCGGTTGGGAATAACCAGTGTGGCGATTTATTCCGATGCGGATAAAAACGCGCAGCATGTGAAGGATGCAGACATCGCCGTACCGATTGGCGGCGAGAAGGCCAGCGACAGCTATCTGTGTATCGATAAAGTGCTTGCCGCCGCGCAGCAAACGGGGGCTGAGGCGATCTGGCCGGGCTACGGTTTTCTGTCAGAGAGCCTGCCGTTTGCCGCCGCCTGTGAAAAGGCGGGCATCGCGTTTGTCGGGCCAACCGCGCAGCAAATTGGTGAGTTTGGCCTGAAACACCGCGCCCGTGAATTAGCCGCTGCCGCCGGTGTACCGATGACGCCGGGAACGCCGCTGCTGGCCTCGTTGGAGGACGCGCTGGCCGCCGCCGAAGACATTGGCTATCCGATAATGCTCAAAAGCACTGCCGGAGGTGGCGGCATTGGCCTGACGCGCTGTGCAGATGCGGTGGCGTTACGCGCGGCGTGGGAGAGCGTGCGTCGTTTGGGCGAACAGTTCTTCAGCGATGCAGGTGTTTTCATCGAACGCTGTATCGATCGGGCGCGTCACGTCGAAGTACAGATTTTTGGCGATGGTAAAGGTCGCGTGGTCGCGCTGGGCGAACGCGACTGCTCATTGCAGCGGCGCAACCAGAAGGTCGTGGAAGAAACACCCGCACCGCATTTGCCAGACGCCACGCGCGCGGCGTTGCTGGCCTCCGCGGTGAAGCTGGGCGAACTGGTCAGCTACCGCAGCGCGGGAACGGTGGAATATATCTACGATGCCGAGCGCGATGCGTTCTTTTTCCTCGAAGTGAATACCCGTTTGCAGGTTGAACACCCGGTGACGGAGTGTGTCACCGGACTGGATTTGGTCGAATGTATGCTGCGCGTTGCGGCGGATGAACCGCTGGACTGGACACAATTGACGCAGGCACCGCGTGGTGCCGCGATTGAGGTGCGCATTTATGCGGAAGATCCGCTGAAAAACTTCCAGCCTAGCCCCGGCGTGCTGACCGAAGTGGCGTTTCCTGATGGCGTGCGGGTTGATGGTTGGGTGAGCACTGGCACCGAGGTGTCGGCGTATTACGATCCGATGGTCGCCAAACTGATTGTCCATGCAGAAACCCGTGACCTGGCGCTGGAGAAGATGCAGCAGGCGCTGAATGCCACGCGTTTGCACGGTATTGCCACTAACCTCGATTACCTGCGTCAGATTATTGCTACCGATGCGTTCCGCAACGGGACGGTCTGGACGCGGATGCTCGACAGCTTTACGCCGTCCGCGTCGGTGATTGAGGTGATTCAACCCGGTACCTGGAGCAGCGTGCAGGACTATCCCGGACGCCTCGGCTATTGGGATATCGGCGTGCCGCCATCTGGCCCGATGGACGATTTCGCGTTCCGTCTGGCAAACCGTATCGTCGGCAACGATGAATCCGCGGCAGGGCTGGAGTTTACGCTGCAAGGCCCGACGCTGCGTTTTCATCATGAAGCGGTGATTGCGCTGACGGGAGCAGATTGTCCGGCGACGCTGGATGGCGAAACGGTGCCATACTGGCAGCCGCTGACGGTAAAGGCCGGACAAACGCTGACGGTGGGGCGTGCGCAGTCCGGCTGTCGTACCTATCTGGCGGTGCGTAACGGTATCGATGTGCCGCAGTATCTCGGCAGTCGTTCGACCTTCGCGCTCGGGGAATTTGGCGGCCACGCCGGACGAACGCTGCGCGTGGCGGATATGCTGGCTATTTCTCAACCCGACTTACCAGCCTGCACCACACCCGCGCCCGTGAGCGTACCACAGGCCGTGGACGCCGCGCTGATTCCGCAGTATGGCAACGAATGGCGCATTGGCGTGCTCTACGGCCCGCACGGTACGCCGGATTTCTTTACCCACGCGGCGATTGATGAATTTTTCGCGGCGGAATGGCAGGTGCATTACAACTCGAACCGACTCGGCGTGCGTCTGGTGGGGCCAAAGCCAAGCTGGACGCGGGCGAACGGCGGTGAGGCGGGTCTCCATCCTTCCAACGTTCACGACTGTGAATACGCCATCGGCGCAGTGAATTTTACCGGTGACTTTCCGGTGATCCTCACGCGGGACGGGCCGAGTCTGGGCGGGTTTGTCTGTCCGGTCACCATTGCCAAAGCGGAACTGTGGAAAGTCGGTCAGGTTAAGCCGGGTGATCGTATTCGTTTCCACCCGATCAGCGCGGATGAAGCGCTGGCGCTGGAAAAGGCGCAGTCTGACAGCGTTTCTACGCTGGGTACGGCGCATACGCCTGCATTTGACGTCCCCTCGCTGGCGACAACAGAATTTGGCTCCGCCACGGTGCTGGATGCGGTACCGGCAACTGCGACCACGCCAGCCGCCGTGTATCGTCAGGCGGGAGATAACTACATTCTGATCGAATACGGCGATAACGTGCTGGATCTGGCGTTGCGGCTGCGTATTCATCTGCTGATGGTGGCGATCCGCGCTGCTGAGACGGTGGGAATAGAAGAACTGTCGCCCGGCGTGCGTTCGCTACAGGTGCGCTACGACAGCCGGATTATCCGCCAGCGGGCGCTGTTGGACGTGCTGTTGCATCTGGAACGTCAGCTTGGCGACGTAAGCCAAATGAAAGTGCCATCGCGCATCGTCTATTTACCGATGGCGTTTGAAGACACCGCCACGCTCGGCGCGGTGGAACGCTACCGCGAAACCGTGCGTGCCAGCGCGCCCTGGCTGCCGAATAACGTCGATTTCATTCAGCGCATTAACGGGTTACCACGCCGTGATGACGTGCGCGACATTATTTTCGATGCCAGCTATCTGATTCTGGGATTAGGTGACGTTTATCTCGGTGCCCCCTGTGCGGTACCGATCGATCCGCGCCACCGTCTGCTGAGTTCCAAATACAATCCGGCGCGTACTTTCACCGCCGAAGGCACGGTCGGTATCGGCGGGATGTACATGTGCATCTATGGCATGGATTCGCCGGGTGGCTATCAACTGGTGGGGCGCACGCTGCCTATCTGGAACAAATTCCTCAAAAACGATCAGTTCATCGCGGGTGAACCGTGGTTGCTGCGCTTCTTCGATCAGGTGCGGTTTTATCCGGTCAGCGAAGCCGAACTCACGGCGCTGCGCGATGACTTCCGCGAAGGACGCGCGGCGATCCGCATCGACGAAACCGAGTTTGATTTTGCTGAGCACTCGCGTTTTCTGACGGAGCAGGCCGACGATATTACCGCGTTCCGCCAGCGTCAGGCCTCGGCGTTTGAAACGGAAGTGGCGCTGTGGCAGCAGGAAGATGACAGCACGCCGCAGGAGGAGGTTTCAATTGCCCCCGTGGAGAACGACGAAGACGCGTTTCAGGTCAGTGCAGATATGAACGGCAACATCTGGAAAGTGCTGGTGAACGTGGGGGATGTCATCGAAACCGGACAGCCACTGATTATCGTCGAAGCCATGAAGATGGAGCTGACGATTAGCGCGCCGCAGTCTGGTCGGGTGAAACGCATCGGCTGCCAGCCGGGGCGACCGGTCAGCCCCGGTGATGCCTTGCTGTGGTTGGAATAGATATTGGAATAAAAGGGCTGGCTGAATAAACGGCGAGGCGGAGAAAACGATGCGAGCAGGCACACAAAAGAGCAGCAAAGATCGCCCGGAAGCGCTGGCGGAGCGGGTGTATCAAACGCTGAAAAACGACATTTTCGACTTTCGCCTGATGCCGGGCGACCGCTTTAGTGAAAATGAAATTGCCGAACGGATGTCGGTCAGCCGTACGCCAGTGCGTCAGGCGCTGTTCTGGCTGGAGCGGGAAGGCTATGTCGAAGTTTATTTCCGCAGCGGCTGGCAGGTTCGTCCGTTTGATTTTGAATATTTCGAGGAACTGTATGACTTCCGCATCGTGCTGGAGCGCGAAGCTATTCGGCGGCTGTGCGGGATGCCGCCGGGGCGCTGCGCCGAGCTATTGGCGGACCTAAAACGCTTCTGGATTGAAGAACCGCGTCTGGACGACGGCAAGATCGTCTCCCGCTACGACGAAGGGTTTCACCGTGGGCTGGTGATGGCGGCAGGCAACAGCGAAATGGCACGGGTTCATAGCGAACTGACGGAGAAAATCCGCATTATTCGCCGCCTCGATTTCACCCGCGAAGATCGTATTGACGCGACCTATAAAGAACATGCCCGCATTTTGCTGGCGATATTGCAACAGCACACCGAGGAGGCGCAGCGCATTCTGACCGACCACATTGCCGTCAGTAAGGCCGAAGTCAGGAAGATCACCTTACACATGCTACAGCAGGCGCGGCCTCAATCTATTTCTACCCAATCTATTTCAACGACATCTGTTTCTACTGAACGTGTTTCACCTGATGCATCACACGATTCCATTCTCACTCAACACGACTTAAGGGCTAATAAATGAAAAGACGTTCATTGCTAAAAGTTTTTGCGCTTTCTGCGACAGTGGTTGGTATGGGGTTGTCCTGGAGCGTGCAGGCAGCAGAAACCATCAAAGTCGGCATTATGCATTCGCTGTCCGGCACGATGGCGATTTCAGAAACGCCGCTGAAGGATGTGGCGCTGATGACGATTGATGAAATCAACGCCAAAGGCGGCGTGTTGGGTAAAAAACTGGAGCCGGTGGTGGTCGATCCGGCCTCGAACTGGCCGCTATTTGCCGAGAAGGCGCGTCAACTGCTGACGCAGGACAAAGCGGCGGTGGTGTTTGGGTGCTGGACATCGGTATCGCGTAAATCGGTTCTGCCGGTGTTTGAAGAGTTAAACGGGCTGTTGTTCTACCCGGTGCAGTATGAAGGTGAAGAGATGTCGCCGAACGTGTTCTACACCGGCGCGGCACCGAATCAGCAGGCGATCCCAGCTGTGGAATACCTGATAAGTGAAGACGGCGGGGCGGCGAAGCGTTTCTTCTTGCTGGGTACTGACTATGTGTATCCGCGTACTACCAACAAGATCCTGCGCGCGTTCCTGCATTCGAAAGGCGTGCAGGACAAAGATATCGAGGAAGTCTATACGCCGTTTGGCCACAGCGATTACCAGACCATCGTTTCCAACATCAAGAAATTCTCGACGGGCGGTAAGACGGCGGTGGTTTCCACCATCAACGGCGATTCCAACGTACCGTTCTATAAAGAGCTGGCAAATCAGGGAATCAAAGCGACCGATGTGCCGGTTGTCGCGTTCTCGGTCGGTGAAGAGGAACTGCGCGGGATCGACACCAAGCCGCTGGTCGGCCATTTAGCCGCGTGGAACTACTTTGAGTCGGTAGATAACCCCACCAATGCCGACTTCGTGGAAGCCTACAGAGCCTATGCCAAAGCGAAAAACCTGCCGAACGCGGGCACGGTGGTGACTAACGATCCGATGGAAGCGACCTATGTCGGCATTCATATGTGGGCGCAGGCGGTAGAGAAAGCGGGCACTACGGACGTGGATAAAGTGCGCGCTGCGATGGCCGGCCAAACCTTTACCGCACCGGATGGCTTTACGCTGACGATGGACAGCACCAATCACCATCTGCACAAACCGGTGATGATTGGCGAAATCGAGGAAAACGGTCAGTTCAACGTGGTCTGGCAAACCGATCAGCCGGTTCGAGCCCAGCCGTGGAGCCCGTACATCGCCGGTAACGATAAGAAGCCCGATCATCCAATAAAAGCAGCGCAGTAAATTTGAGTTTCAGGCCTTAATCGTTTTGTTATCCGGCGTAAAAAATTATGCATCGGTAGGTATGACCGCCGAGTGAGCGGCATGGATGCCGCGAAAGTCAGTGCCGCGTAGGACAAAAACGTCAGAGACGTTTTTGAACAGCACGTATGCTGGCCCGAAGGGCGAGTCCCATTTATGGGGCGAGTAATCGCGTCACTGGCGGCTCGATTAGCGGTCATAATACCGATGGCACCGCGCAGCGGCATAATTTAGCCGGAAGCCTGGGTTCGCAGGGCTGCGGCGATTGAGCGCCCTGCGTCGGGCGCGCATACGGTATTGCATATGAATGGCGGCGTTATAGCGCACGAAATACTCACTGTGCCAGCATAAAAACGTGGCTGTGAGACTGCTGGATATATAAGGCAAAATAAATGGTGCCGAATAGATATTATCTCTCTTATATGGCGGACATTGCGATGATGAGTCATCGATTATCTACGTTTGTGCTGTCGCTGTGTCTGATGTTTCCGCTGCTGGCACAGGCCGGGCCTGCGGCCGATTTCGCCACCGCCAGCCGCACGCAGCAGGCTGAACTGCTGCAACAATGGGCCGCCGCGCCAGAACCCGCACGCTTGCCGCTGTTACAGGCGCTGCGCGACGAGTCGGTTGTGCTTGATCGGAACCAGCAGCCGTTTAGGGATGTGCAGGGCACATTAACGCCGCTGGACGGGAACGCGGAACCGGTTGGTGCGACCAAAAAACTGTTTATGAATAACCGCCTGCGCAGTCTGGTTGCCACCGCGCTGGCCGCGCATCAGCTTGTCAGCGATGACGCCGCAACGCGCCTGAATGCGGTACGGCAGCTACAGAGCGACAGCAGTACGGAACAGCTGCCGCTGTTGGTACAGCGACTTAACGTAGAGAAAGATGCGCAGGTACACGATGCGCTGAATACCGCTATTGCGACCCGGCAATTAAGCGATCACAATCCGCTGGTGCGCCTTGAGGCGGTCAAACGCTTAGGGCAGACCGGCGACCCGCAGATGCAGGCGCGCTTACAGCCGTTGACGCAGGTACAGAACGAGCCGGATACCGGCGTGCGAGCGGCGGCGCAGGAGAGTCTGGATCAGATTAAGCAAAGTTTGATCGTCGGCGATCTGCTGGGGCAGGCGTTTACCGGGCTGTCGCTCGGGTCAATCCTGTTGCTGGCGGCGCTGGGTCTGGCGATCACCTATGGGCTACTTGGCGTTATCAACATGGCGCACGGCGAAATGTTGATGCTGGGCGCGTACGCAACCTGGTTGGTGCAGTCGCTGTGCCAGCAGTTTGCGCCGAGCTGGCTGGCGTATTATCCGCTGCTGGCGCTGCCTGTTGCCTTCTTTATCACCGCTGGCGTCGGTATGGTGCTGGAACGCACGGTGATTCGTCATCTTTACGGCCGCCCGCTGGAAACGCTGCTGGCGACCTGGGGTATCAGCCTGATGCTGATCCAACTGGTGCGTATGCTGTTCGGTACCCAAAATCTGGAAGTCGCCAATCCCGCATGGCTGTCTGGCGGGCTGCGCCTGCTGCCAAATCTGGTGCTGCCGTATAACCGCATCGCGGTGATTGTGTTCGTCCTCGGCGTGCTGCTGCTCACCTGGTTACTCCTCAATAAAACCCGCCTTGGCATGAATGTGCGGGCAGTGACGCAAAACCGGGCGATGGCGGACTGTTGCGGCGTGCCGACAGGCCGCGTTGATATGCTGGCCTTCGGGCTGGGCTCCGGCATCGCTGGTTTGGGCGGCGTAGCGCTGTCGCAACTGGGCAATGTCGGGCCGGAGCTGGGACAGGGCTACATCATCGATTCATTCCTTGTCGTCGTACTGGGCGGCGTCGGGCAGCTTGCAGGGACGGTGGTCGCCGCCTTCAGCCTTGGCATTCTCAACAAAGTGCTGGAACCGCAGATTGGTGCGGTGCTGGGTAAAATCGTCATTCTGGTACTGATCGTGCTGTTTATTCAGAAACGGCCACAGGGGCTGTTTGCATTCAAAGGACGGGTGATTGACTGATGACGCAATCTATTACGCAACCCATGACGATAACCCTGACGCAGCGCGCACCGCGACTCATGCTTGGCCTGGGTTCTATCGCGTTTCTGGCCTTGCTGATCCTGCCGTTTCTCGCGCTGTTGCCCGCAGAGGATCCGCTGGCGATCTCCACTTATACGCTGACGCTGATCGGCAAAATCCTGTGCTATGCGATTGTCGCCGTTGCGTTGGATCTGGTGTGGGGCTATGCCGGGCTGCTGTCGCTCGGTCACGGCCTGTTTTTCGCGCTGGGCGGTTACGCGATGGGCATGTACCTGATGCGGCAGGCGGCGGGTGAGGGAATGCCTGCATTTATGTCATTTCTGTCGTGGACGGAACTACCGTGGTTCTGGGCGGGAACCCAGTATTTCGTCTGGGCGCTGTGCCTGATTGTGCTGGTACCGGGCGTGCTGGCGTTTGTGTTCGGCTGGTTTGCGTTCCGCTCCAAAATCAAAGGCGTGTATTTCTCGATCATGACGCAGGCACTGACCTACGCTGGGATGCTGCTGTTCTTCCGTAACGAAACCGGCTTTGGCGGCAATAACGGGTTTACCGGCTTTACGACGCTGCTGGGTTTCCCTATTACGGCCACCGGTACACGCATTGGGCTGTTTGTCGCCACCGTGCTGTTGTTGATCGCCAGCCTGCTCGTGGGATTTGCGCTGGCGCGCAGTAAATTTGGGCGCGTGCTGACGGCGGTGCGCGATGCGGAAAACCGTCTGATGTTCTGCGGTTACGACCCGAAAGGCTTCAAGCTGTTTGTCTGGACACTTTCCGCTGTGCTGTGCGGGCTGGCGGGCGCACTCTATGTGCCGCAGATCGGCATCATCAATCCGGGTGAAATGTCGCCGACCAACTCCATCGAAGCCGCCATTTGGGTGGCGCTGGGTGGGCGCGGGACGCTGATCGGACCGCTACTCGGCGCAGGTATCGTCAACGGGGCGAAAAGCTGGTTTACCGTGGCTTTTCCCGAATACTGGCTGTTCTTTTTGGGGCTGATGTTTATTCTCGTCACGCTGTTTTTGCCGCGTGGCGTGATTGGATTGCTGACGAGGAAGAAACATGACTGAGCCTCTATCTGTGCCATCGGTTCCCGCGCCTGCACAAACTGTCGCGACTCAGCCCGTATTGATGGAGCCAAAGTTCGCGCAGCCGCATCCGTCGGATCGCCATAGGCATCAGACCGATCCGGTGCTGCAACTCGACAAGATTAACGTGAGCTTTGACGGTTTCCGCGCGCTCACCGATCTCTCGTTGCAGATTGGTGTCGGGGAACTGCGTTGCATCATCGGCCCAAACGGCGCGGGAAAAACCACGCTGATGGATGTCATCACCGGTAAAACGCGACCGGATAGCGGCAAAGCGTTTTACGATCAGTATACCGACCTGACGACGCTATCGCCGGTAGATATCGCCCGCGCGGGAATCGGCCGGAAATTCCAGAAGCCAACGGTGTTTGAAGCGCTGACGGTGTTTGAAAACCTTGAAATCGCGCTGAAAACTGACAAATCAGTGTGGGCAAGCCTGCGTGCCAGACTGAACAGCGAGCAGCGTGACCGGATTGACGACACGTTGGCGCTGCTGCGGCTAGGCCACGAACGGCAACGGCCCGCGGGGCTGTTATCACATGGGCAAAAGCAGTTTCTGGAAATCGGCATGTTACTGGTACAGGAGCCGCATCTGCTGCTGCTCGATGAACCCGCCGCCGGGATGACGGACGCAGAAACGGCCTATACCGCCGAGCTGTTCCGCAGTCTGGCTGGCAAACACTCGCTGATGGTCGTGGAGCACGACATGGGCTTTGTCGAGAGCATCGCCGACCGCGTCACCGTGCTACATCAGGGGCAGGTGCTGGCGGAAGGATCGCTACGCGAAGTACAGGCAAATGAACAGGTGATTGACGTTTATCTGGGGCGCTAACATGTTAGAGATTGCAGAACTGAATCAATATTATGGCGGCAGCCACATCTTGCGCGGCCTGTCGTTTGAGGTCAAACCCGGCGAGATTACCTGTCTGCTAGGGCGCAACGGCGTGGGGAAAACTACGCTGCTGAAATGCCTGATGGGGTTGATTCCCGCGAAGTCCGGCACGATTCGCTGGCAGGGGGAAGCGATTAACTCGCGCAAACCCTATCAGCGCGTGCAGTCTGGCATTGCCTACGTGCCACAGGGGCGGGAAATATTTCCTCGGTTGACGGTGGAAGAAAACCTGTTGATGGGACTGTCGCGCTTTCCGGGCAAACAGGCGCGGCAGGTGCCGGATGAGATCTACCAGCTTTTCCCCGTGCTGGATGAGATGAAACAGCGGCGCGGCGGCGATTTGTCCGGCGGGCAACAGCAGCAATTGGCGATTGGTCGTGCGCTGGCCTGTAAACCACAGTTGCTGATTCTGGATGAGCCAACCGAAGGCATACAGCCGTCGGTGATTAAAGAGATCGGCGCGGTGATTCGCCAACTGGCACAGCGTGGCGATATGGCGATTCTGCTGGTCGAGCAATTTTACGACTTCGCCGCCGAGCTGGCCGACAGCTATCTGGTGATGTCCCGTGGAGAAATCATCCAGCGTGGACGAGGAGAAACGATGGAACAGGACGGTGTGCGGGGGCTGGTCGCGATTTGAATGTGATTACTTTAACCCTACGCCGCCAGGACAAAAGTTTCGGGCCGCTCAAGCTAGCTGTGTAAGATATAGCTTTAAGAAGATAGTTCATTGTTTATCTTCAGCTAAAAAGGAAAGGGAACTTAAGGATGAGTACATCGCTGAAAATTTTTGCTGTGTTTGGCATCACCGTTATTGCTGCTGCGGTCGGTTCTCTATGGCCCTACATCAAAATGAATTTTGCTGGAAGTGCACATTATACCGAGCAGGACAAAAGGGAATATGCGTTCTATACCCCCGACTTTCTAAAAGCAATGCCGCGTATTACCGATCGCTATGACTTCAATTTTTCAAACGTAACGGGCCCGGAAGCTAAAGTATGGACGGTAAATTTTTATGGCACTGACGATACCAGCAAGGTTCATACTTACCTGACATCGATGGGTTATGAGAAACAGGATCATTGCGATGTTGAGGCTGAATGCTGGCGAGCGGCGGGCACTAAGGACGTCGTGACGGTTGCGACGTTTGATACCGATAAAAGCGTGATGGTTCAGGTTTACAGCAGTCCGTCTACTGCGCCACTACCGCCGGAATAACCGTGTAACGACGCAAATCATAGTGTCATTTCTGCTTTGCCTTACTGTATTTTTCATTGGGTGATTTCAAAGCTAACACATATGAATTATCATATGTGTATCTTGAGTGCGTTGGGACCAAAAATGTTACAGCCCGTCCAACTTTTCAAAATCCTTTCCGATGATACTCGGCTATCCATCATCTTGCTGCTTAGAGAAGCGGGAGAATTGTGCGTCTGTGATATCTGTACTGCGACTACGGAATCTCAGCCTAAAATTTCCCGCCATATGGCGATATTACGTGAGTCAGGTTTGGTTCTAGACCGCCGTGAAGGAAAATGGATTCATTATCGATTGTCTCCACACATGCCTGCCTGGGCTGCAGAAACGATTCATACCGCATGGCAATGCCTGCGTGATGACGTGCGTCGGTGTCTGGCTAAATCTGCTTCTTCTTCATGCTGAAATAGGAAGGGGTATATTCTTTTTTCCATATATGATGAGGTTTGAAATGTTATTGGCAGGAATCATATTTTTACTGACCTTGATCCTGGTGATTTGGCAACCCAGAGGTCTCAGTATCGGATGGAGTGCCAGCATCGGGGCCGTATTCGCGCTGTTCTGCGGGGTTATTCACCTCAGCGATATTCCGGTTGTTTGGAATATTGTCTGGAACGCGACGGCGACGTTTATTGCGGTGATTATCATCAGCCTGCTGCTTGATGAGTCGGGATTTTTTGAATGGGCGGCACTGCACGTATCGCGATGGGGAAACGGGCGCGGGCGTCTGCTGTTTACCTGGATTGTCTTACTGGGCGCTGCCGTTTCTGCGTTGTTTGCCAACGACGGCGCCGCGCTGATCCTCACGCCGATTGTGATTGCGATGCTGTTGGCTTTGGGCTTCAGTAAAGGTACGACGTTGGCGTTTGTTATGGCTGCCGGATTTATTGCTGATACGGCTAGCCTGCCGCTGATTGTTTCTAATCTGGTTAACATTGTGTCTGCCGATTTTTTCAACCTTGGGTTTGCTGAATATGCATCGGTTATGGTTCCCGTCGATATTGCAGCGATTATCGCGACGTTGATTATGTTACACCTGTTTTTTCGCAAGGATATCCCTGCAACCTACGACGTATCTCGGTTAAAAGTACCGGCAAGTGCCATTAAGGATCTGGCAACGTTCAGAGCGGGTTGGATTGTTTTGGTGCTTCTGCTTACCGGATTTTTCGTCCTCGAACCTTTGGGGATTCCCGTCAGTGCTATTGCGGCCGTGGGCGCAACTATTCTGCTCGCAGTGGCAAAAAAAGGTCATGCCATCAATACGGGTAAGGTACTGCGTGGTGCGCCATGGCAGATCGTAATTTTCTCACTCGGTATGTATTTAGTGGTCTATGGCCTGCGCAACGCGGGGTTAACGGAATATCTTTCCAGTATTCTGAATCTGTTTGCGGAGAAAGGATTGTGGACTGCCACACTTGGCACTGGCTTTATGGCCGCGCTGCTTTCCTCAATCATGAACAATATGCCCACCGTGTTGATTGGTGCCTTATCTATCGACGGCAGCACCGCATCTGGTGTTGTTAAAGACGCAATGATTTATGCCAACGTCATTGGTTGCGATTTAGGACCCAAAATTACGCCTATTGGCAGCCTGGCGACACTGCTTTGGTTACATGTGTTATCACAGAAAAACATGACGATCGGTTGGGGATACTATTTCCGTATCGGAATTGTCATGACACTGCCTGTGCTGCTTGTCACGCTGGTTGCGCTGGCGCTGCGGCTATCCATCACGTTGTAATGAGATATTGATATGAGCAAAATAACGATTTACCACAACCCCGACTGCGGCACTTCGCGTAATACGCTGGAGATGATCCGTAATAGCGGCGCAGAACCCACGATTATTTACTATCTTGATACGCCGCCTTCGCGTGATGAATTGGTCACACTGATTGGCGACATGGGAATGACGGTTCGTACCTTGCTGCGCAAGAACGTAGAACCTTACACACAACTGGGGCTTGCTGAAGAAAGATTTACTGACGAACAGCTCATTGATTTCATGTTGCAATATCCGATCCTGATAAACCGTCCGATTGTCGTTACTCCGTTGGGAACCCGACTATGTCGTCCATCAGAGCAGGTGCTGGATATTCTCCCCGATCCGCAGCGAGGCGAATTCACCAAAGAAGATGGTGAAAAAATCACTGATAAATTGGGTCAACGCGTGAAATAGAGCCAGAAGGGGTCATCTGGCTCTATGCGTTTTCTCACAGCACCTTATTCAAAAAGTTGATCGTTCGCGGGTGGCGAGGATGGTTCAGCACCTGCCAGGAATCGCCGCTTTCGACAATTTTTCCGTCTACCATAAATACGACGCGGTCAGCGACTTCGCGCGCAAAGCCGATTTCATGTGTGACGACAACCAGCGTCACACCAGATTGGGCGAGTGATTTGATGACATCCAACACTTCCCCAACCAGTTCGGGATCGAGCGCGGACGTCGGTTCATCAAACAGCATCACTTTCGGCTTAAGTGCCAGCGCGCGAGCGATGGCGACGCGCTGTTGCTGGCCGCCAGAAAGGTGACGGGGATAAGACTGTGCTTTATGGCGCAGGCCGACGCTTTCCAGCAGAGTAAAGGCAATATCTTCCGCTTCCTGACGCGAATACAGCTTATGCGCCAGCGGGGCTTCAATGATGTTTTCCAACACGGAAAGGTGGGGGAACAGATTAAAATTCTGGAATACATAGCCGACGTTGATGCGTTGACGTAGCACGTCCTTTTCTTTTAACTCATAGAGCGTATTCCCTTTGCGACGGTAGCCGATGTAATCGCCGTCGATGCGGATAAATCCTTCGTCTACGCGTTCAAGATGGTTAATGGTGCGCAGCAGCGTGGATTTCCCTGAGCCGGACGGGCCAAGGATCACGGTGACGGAGCCGGGAGCCAGCGTCAGATTGATATCCTCCAGCGCTTTATGCTGGCCGAAATATTTCGCTACATTACGGATTTCGATCAGCCCAAGGGCATTTTCTGCCTGTGGCTGGGCGGTGGTGCGGGCATGAGCAAAATAATCGATAGCTTCAGACATGGTGAATCTCCAGAATCTGGGGGGTTAACGTGCGCGCTTGCGCGTCAGGAAACGGACGAGTCTCTGGCGCGGTGTTAGCGGCATTTCACGCACCGCACCGCGGGACACATAGCGTTCCACGTAGTATTGGATGACGGATAGCACCGTGGTGATCAGTAGATACCAGATGGTGGCGACCATCAGCAGCGGAATAACCTGCTGCGTACGGTTGTAGATAACCTGAACGGTATAAAACAGCTCTGGCAGCGCCAGCACATAGACAATTGAGGTACCTTTAGCGAGGCTGATGATCTCGTTAAAACCGGTAGGCAGAATCGAACGCAGCGCCTGCGGCAGAATGATGCGTACCGTACGGCGACCGCCGGGCAGGCCGAGTGCCGCAGAGGCTTCAAACTGACCCGCGTCCACGCCAAGAATACCGCCGCGAATAATCTCCGCCGTATACGCGGATTGCACCAGCGTCAGGCCAAGTACGGCAACGGAAAATTGATCCAGAAGATCAATCGTCGGATAGTTCAGGAAGACGATTGAGGTGAAGGGAATCCCCAGCGCCAGCTCGTCATAGAGATACGAGAAATTGTACAGAATGATCAGCACCAGAATCAGCGGCAGCGATCGGAACAGCCAGATATACAGCCACGACAGGGTGGAGAGCAAATAAGACGGCGAAAGCCGGGCCAGCGCTAGCGCGGTGCCGAAAAAAATACTGAACAACGTACCCAGCGCGGTCAACAGCAGCGTTTGTCCCAGTCCGGCAAGGATCACCGGATTAAAAAACCACTCGGCAAAGACCGACCACTCCCAACGCGGGTTCAGCGCGATTGACTGAATAATTCCGGCAAAAATAAATAGCGAAAACAGCGCGCCGGCAAAGCGAAAAGGGTAACGCGCGGGAACAATGTTCAACGGCGGTTCCTGTGTCTGGCTCAGCGGTGGTTGTTGAGAAGACGTGTGTAGAGATTGCGTCATGATCGATACCCGTTGAATGTGATGCTGAAAAATAGCGTTTTGTTGTTAGTGCATAGGGCTATTACCGTGCGCAAGGGTCAACACACATTCAAATGGCGGGTGATAAGCTCGACTTCCGTTTGCCGTGCAACCTGTGGCGTCGCCGTGGCGAACAGGGCTTTCTTAAACGGTAAACGCCCGTCGTAAGGTGGAATGCTGTAGGTCACTGGATCGACGGTGATATCGAACTGAGGGGTATACCCGTGGCTCAGATATAAACTCACCGCTTCAGGCTGGCGGAAACCGGTCGTCAGGAAAAAATGCTGGTAGCCTAATCGCTGGGCGTGTTGTTCCAGCTCTTGCATCACTTTCCCCGCGAGCCCCTGACGGCGCAGCGAGTTATCCGTCCATACCCGCTTAATTTCGGCAGTGGTGCTGTCGTAGCGTTTAAACGCACCGGTGGCAATCGGTACGCCCTGACGCAGCAGTGCAATAAAAATACCGTGCGGCTGCTGGTAGATGCCCGGTGGATCGCTTTCCCGCTCACCAAAAAAGCCGCCATAGCGCTGTTCATATTCCGCGAACAGGCCGTCGATAATGGGAGCCACGATGGGATCCTCGGGCTGGGTAACAATGAAAATGTCGTCGGACATGAGGTACTCCTGATTCATTAGCGTATACGGGCTATCGGTAACCATGACGTGTCGATCATGGCGTCCCGATAGCCATCGGGCGGTATTAATCGCCCAGCCCTGGCGGATTGATTTCTGAACGGTCGATACGTTCGATACTTTCGCCCCAGCGGTTCAGCACTTTGTCGTATTCGCCGCTTTTAATTACGCCGTTCAGCGCGGTGTTAATCGGCTGTACCAGCCCGCTGCCTTTGCGCGTGGTGACCGCGATATGGGCGACGTTGGGGTAACCGCCGTTGACCGTACCGACATGCTTAACTTTGCCCGTCAGCTCTGCTTTGTAGGCACCGATCACGTTGGGACCGAAATAGGCATCGGAACGGCCGGATTGAAGGCTCAGGTTGGCAGCCGCATCATCCGTGACATAAACCGGCTGAAAGGCGGGCAGGCCGTTGGCGCGATTCTGTTTATCCCACGCCAGCAGCACCGCTTCCTGATTGGTGCCGGAACCAACAATAATCTTCAGCCCGGCGATGTCCTTCGCTTCTTTAATGGACTGAATCTTACTGGTGGATTTCACGTAGAAGCCGAGCGAGTCGATGCGGTAGGTGGCGAAATCGAACTTTTCCTTGCGCGCTTTGGTGACGGTAATGTTGATGATGGCGGCATCATACTTACCGGAGGCCACGCCGAGCGGCCAGTCTTCCCATGAGGTTGGAACGATATTCAGTTCCAGCCCGAGACTGTCGGCTACCAGTCGGGCGATATCCGGCTCGCTGCCCACCACGGTTTTGTTGTCGTCGGCCAGAAACGCCAGCGGCGGTGACGACCCCAACGCGGCAATCGCGACGGTGAGTTTACCCGGCGTGACGAATGTAAAATCGGCCGGAATCTGCGCAATCGCCTCCGCATTTTTCGGTGCATGGATCGGCTGTTGGTTGGCTTTCAGGTCGATGGCTGCCTGTGCGCCGGTCGTGACAGACAGCGTCCCGAGCAGCAGCGATCCCGTCAGTAGCCTTGTCAGCAGCGATGGGCGCATGCGATGTGAGTTGGATGAATATGCGATCTCTTTTTGCATTTTTTTTCCCTTGCAGGTGACTATTTATAATGGTTTTCGTGACGCTGTCACTTTTGTGAATGTGTCGCGTTTACTTAATCGCCGATACCCGGCGGGTTCACCACGGATTGCGTGATTTTTTCATCGTCTTCACCCCAGCGATCCAGAACCTGTGCGTAACTGCCGTTGTGGATCGCGCCATTGATGGCGGTGCTGATTGGCTGCGCCAGACCGTTGCCTTTCTGCGTGGTGACTGCGACGTAAGCGACCGTCGGGCCTTTGCCTACCATGCGTGTCTTGCTCGTCAGCGCCGCTTTATAAGCCCCGATGGAATGGGGGCCGAAAAACGTATCGACGCGCCCGGACTGGATGCTCAGGTTGGCGGCGGCATCGTCGGTGACGTAAACGGGCTGTACGGGAGGTAGACCACTGGCGCGGTTTTGCCGACCCCAGCCCAGCAGAATGTTTTCCTGATTAGTGCCGGAGCCGACAATCACTTTCAGACCCGCGACGTCTTCTGGCTTGTTAATTGACGTAATCTTGCTGGTCGATTTCACGTAGAAACCGAGCGTATCAATGCGATACGTGGCGAAGTCGAACTTTTCTTTGCGCAGTTTCGTCACCGCGATATTAAAAATGGCGGCGTCGTATTTCCCTGCCGTGATGCCCAGCGGCCAGTCTTCCCAGGAAGCGGGCACCAGCTTTAGCTCCAGCCCGAGGCCGTCGGCTACCAGTCGCGCAATATCGGCATCGCTGCCGATAAGCGTTTTGTTATCGTCAGCCAGCAGCGACAGCGGCGGTGAGCTGAGCGCTGAAACGGCAATCGTCAGCTTACCCGGCGTGACGAATTTGAAATGAGCCGGGATCTGCGCGATGGCCTCAGCATTTTTATCAGTACGAATAGGCGTTTGGTTGGCCTTCAGATCGATACGGCTCACGAATCCCGCGTCTTGCGCCTGCACGTTTGCCACCAGCGTGGCACTCAATAGTGCCGCCACGCGGGTTACCGTGATAAAAGGGGAACGTTTCACAGTGAATCTCCTGTTGCGCGAACTAGCGCGTAAATTGATTCACCGGATAATCCAGCGCCAGATTTTCCCGCAGCGTGTAGCCGGGGTATTCCTGACGGAACAGGCCGCGCTGTTGTAGCAGCGGAACGACGCGATCGACAAAGTGGTTGAGCGTCTCCGGCGTGCCGCCCTGAATGATGAAACCGTCGGCTGCACCGTTTTCAAACCAGAGCTGTAAACCATCCGCCACCTGCTCAGGCGTGCCGCTGAAGACGGGACGCGGTGATGCCGCCTCTAGCGCGACCTGCCGTAGCGTTAAGCCTTTTTCCTGCGCGTTGCGTTTGATTTCATCGGTGGTGCTGCGGAAACTGTTTTTCCCTAGATCGCCGATATCGGGGAAGGGCTCATCCAGCGGGTGTTGTGAGAAGTCATAGTGCTCAAAATAGCGTCCCAGATAATTGAGAGCGTCCTCAATCGTCACCAACTGCGCGGTTTCCTGATACTGACGCTCTACGTCTTCCGCGTCGTTGCCGACAATCACGCTGACGCCCTGAAAAACGTGCAATTGATCGGCCCGGCGACCATTTTCTTCCAGCTTCTGTTTCACTTCGCGGTAATAGCGCTGTGAGTCTTCCAGCGTGTGTTGATGGGTGAAGATGGCATCGGCGTGTTTGGCGGCCAATTTTTGCCCGTCTTCAGACGCACCAGCCTGAAACACAATCGGGCGGCCTTGCGCGGATCGGCCAATATTTAGCGGCCCCTGTACCGAGAAGAATTCTCCCTGATGATTCAGCGTGTGCAGCTTCTCAGGATCGAAGAATTGTCCGCTGGCTTTGTCACGAATAAAGGCATCGTCTTCCCAGGAATCCCACAGGCCTTTCGCCACCTGAAGGAACTCATCGGCAATACGGTAGCGCAACGCGTGTTCCGGGTGCTGTTGACGGGAAAAGTTTTTCGCCGATCCTTCCAGCGGCGATGTCACAACGTTCCAGCCTGCGCGGCCGTTGCTGAGATGGTCGAGGCTGGCGAACTGCCGGGCGGTGGTAAACGGTTCGGAATACGACGTCGAGAGTGTGCCAACCAGACCAATATGTGTGGTGACGGTAGCCAGCGCGGACAACAGTGTCAGCGGTTCAAAGCGATTGAGAAAGTGGGGGATAGATTTTTCATTGATATACAGGCCGTCTGCCACGAAGACAAAATCAAATTTCCCTTGTTCGGCTTTTTTTACCGCATCTAAAACAAAGCCAAAATTAATGCTGGCGTCGGGTACGACGTTTTTATGCCGCCACGCGGACATATTTCCCGCTGCGCCCTGTAATATTAAACCCAGTCTTAATTGTCGATTTGCAGATGTTTGTTTTTTACTCATTGTCAGAAACCTTTTTATTAATTGAATGTGCTTATTATTAATTGAGCGTACTTATTGTTAATTAAACGAACTTCCATGAAAGTGAAAACAGTCCATCAATAAACCGTCAGCCAATAAACAAGCCATCAATAGGCATTCACGTATTCAATGAAAGGTTAATAAGACGTTAATAGTGTGTTTTCACTATTGATGAGGCGAGGCGTGATGTAAAACAACAAAAATGGATAATGAAATTCAAAAATTTCAGATTATGATATGGCTTGTTTTGTTAGTATGATGTTAATAACCATGTTTCTCGCCGTATCTAAAGGAAGTATTTAATGTCTGATTTGATAGCTGAACGACACGTCACCGCGAATGACGCGATTCTCTCTGCGGCGGTTGCCACGGTTGACCGGCAGGCGTTTCGTGATGCGATGGCAAGGCTGAGCGCGGCGGTCAATGTCGTTACGACGGATGGCCCAGCAGGTAAGGCTGGTTTTACGGCGTCCGCCGTGTCCAGCGTCAGTGATTCGCCGGGTACGCTGCTGGTGTGTCTAAATCGCGGTTCGTCGGTGTATCCCACGTTTCAGGCGAATACGCATTTGTGCATCAATACGCTGGCGGCCCATCATGAAGCGCTGTCGTCGCTGTTTGGGAGCCCGTCGTCTACCGAAGAACGGTTTGCAGCAGCGGAGTGGGACGTGTTACACACGGGTTCACCGGTGTTGCGGGACGCGCTGGTAGCGTTTGACTGTCAGGTTGAAGAGGTGGTGAGCGCGGCGACGCACGATATCTTTATTTGCCGGGTATTAGCGATTAAGCAGGGCGAAGGCACGGATGGTCTGGTGTATTTTTCCCGTCGTTATCATGCTGTTCGCGGTTAACCCATACCGCTTTCTCACCTAATCCCGATCGTTTGACGATCGAGATACCCGGAGCAACCACGGGGTGAGGCGTCCCTGCGGGAACCTCATCCCCGTGTCTCTCCTAATATCGGATTAATGTAATCAATACACCTCCGCCGAATTGATCGTGCGGAGGTGATTGTGTTTTTACGATGAAGACAGTACGGCCTGTGGTGAGGTGGCTTTCGTGGTGCTCAGGCGATGCAGTGCCGCTTCCGCTAACTGTGCGAAATAGCGAGAAGCGGGCGCAATCGCGCTTTCATCTGGGTTGAATTGAGGATGGTGCAAACCAAATTCGCTGTCTGAACCAATGCTGACGAACGTGCCTGGCACGTCCTGAAGATAAAGCGCAAAGTCCTCACCGCTCATTTGCAGCTCGGCGTTTTCTACCTGATAGCCCGCGTCTCTGGCAATTTGCTTGCTGAAATCGGCCCATTCACTGGTGTTCACAACCGCAGGCGGGCCGGGATACCATTTCAGTTCCGCTTTTGCACCCAGCGCAAGGGCGATGCCGCCAATCAACTGCTCTATTCGTTCCGGTATCTCCGCGCGAATCGCGGCATTGTAGGTACGAACTGTCCCTTCCAACTCTACCGTTTGCGGCAGGACGTTCCAGGTGTTGCCGCCCTGAATACGCGTGACGCTGATGACCAACGACTCCAGCGAGCTGAAGCTACGGCTGGGCAGCGTTTGCAGCGCATTGACGATATTGCAGGCGGTGACGATGCTGTCGATGCCCTGTTCGGGTTTGGCCGCGTGTGCGCCTTTGCCGGTAATGTGAATGGCGAAGCGATCCACGTTGGCATAAAACGGGCCGCTGCGTGTAGCGAAGGTGCCAGCGGGGAGTTCAGGCGCGTTGTGCAGGCCGAAAACGGCCGCGACATCGGCGAGCGCGCCGGCGCGGATGAACTGTTTGGCGCCAGTCGAGACCTCTTCTGCAGGTTGGAAAAACAGCCTGACTTTACCCGGTAAGACAGATTCGCGTTTTTTCAACAAACAGGCAGCACCCAGCATCACGGCGGTGTGGAAATCGTGGCCACAGGCATGCATGACGCCCGCGTGCTGAGAGCGAAACGGCACATCGACTAACTCTTCAATCGGCAGCGCATCAATATCGGCCCGCAGCGCAATCGTCGGGCCGCTGCCGTGACCGATTTCGGCAACGACGCCTGTGGTTAACGCAAGGGGCAACAGGCGGATGTCTTTCTCTTGTAGCCAGCGGGTAATGTGCGCGGTGGTTTGGTGTTCCTGATTGGACAATTCCGGGTACTGATGCAAGTGCCGTCGCCAGTTAATTAACTGTTGCTCAAATGACGTATCACAACAGGGGATAGATTCAGCCATATCAATACACCTCCTTAACAAAACTTAAACATGCTAAAGGTAGCCGATAGCAACGCAATGGATAAATACCATCTGGTTATATTTCATGTCTTTTTATGATGGCGCTTTTTTGTATTCATTTATTATGAATATTTCAGCTAACAAAATCTGTTATTAATATTTATTTTTTACACCTTTATGCAACATTCTTCTTATTCTATTTTTTGCTATGGCTGTTGTTTTTGTTATGACTATTTATTGCTGTGAATAGCGCTAGCACGCTAACGGATAGTCGCTGAAAATAAGGAAACATCGTGGGATATAAACTCAGTTTATTAGATCAAAGCCCCATCGCCGAAGGAATGAGTGCGGCGCAGGCGTTGGCGCAAACCGTGTCGCTGGCGAAAGTGGCGGAAGCGCTTGGCTATCATCGCTTTTGGGTTTCCGAGCATCATAATTCCGATGAATTGGCGGGATCATCTCCCGAGGTCTTGATCACCTGGCTATTGGCGCACACCACAACGCTGCGTATTGGCTCCGGCGGCGTGATGTTGCAGCACTACAGTCCGTATAAAGTTGCGGAGAATTTCCATGTGATCAGCGCACTGGCGGGTGGGCGTGTGGATTTGGGGATCGGCAAAGCACCGGGTGGGCTGCCGCTGGCGACGCGGGCGCTACAGCAGGAAATCGGTGAGACGCAGCGGGTTGCCTTTACGGAGAAGCTACATCAGCTAAACCGCTTTCTCGATAGTCATGACGAGACAGCCGAACGCCTGAACGCGACGCCATTACCTGAACAGACGCCACAGCGCTTTCTGCTGGGTGCCAGTCAGGAAAGTGCGCGGTTAGCTGCCTCACTGGGTTGGAATTTTGTGTTCGCCGGGTTCATTAACGCCAGTGAAACGCTGCTGACGGAGTCTCTCCTGAGCTATCGGGAGTTGAAGCCCGCCAGCGCTCAGACGCTGCTGTCACTGTCGGTGATTGCCGCCGAACGTCATGAGGATGCAGAGGCACTGGCCAGCACGCAGCATAATTATAAAGTTTATATTGAGAACAAGCCGCCGCTGACGGTAGGCAGTCAGGAACAGGCTGATAACTTCGTTCGGCAAGCGGGTGCGACGGATTTCCGTATCGTACAGGAGCCGCGTCATGTGCTTTACGGCACGCCGGAACATATTCATCAGCGTTTGGATAGCTACCATCAGCGCTTTGGCGTGGATGAGTTCATCATCCATACGCCTGTAACGTTACCCCGCGAGCGTGAAGCGTCGATTCGGCTGCTAGCACAGCGCTGAAAACGTGAGCGATGACAAGGCGGTGGCGCCGTTTGATCGGTAACCTGATTCTGTATATATACCCTAAATAATTCGAATTTCAGGACAAAACATTAGCGTTTTGAACAACGCACATGCAACTTGAAGTATGACGGGGATAGCAGAATAGTCGGGGGGAGATGATGGCGGTGCCAGAAAGCAAGGAAGCCTTGATCAAGGCAATCAACAGTCAGTTTGCGCTGTTAATGAAGAAAATCGAGGCCGTTCCTGCCGAACGCGCATTTTTGCCAGAAATGGCAGGGCATGCGCAGGGAACGCAGATGAGCGCGGCCAATCTGGTGGCGTATTTGCTGGGCTGGGGCAATCTGGTGCTGAAATGGCATCAGCAGGAAGAGCAGGGTAACCCCATTGATTTCCCCGAGACGGGCTACCAGTGGAATCAGCTTGGTTTACTGGCGCAAAAATTCTATCAGGACTTCGCTCATATTACCGATTGGTCTGAAATGGTCGCGCTGCTTACCGCAAATAAACGGGCGCTTATCGCGCTGGTGGAGCGCTATACCAATGCGCAACTCTATGGTGAATGTTGGTACGGTAAGTGGACGCGTGGTCGGATGATTCAGTTTAACACTGCCTCGCCTTATAAAAATGCCGCTGGGCGGCTGCGTGCGTGGGAGAAAAACAAATAACGCTTTGATATAAAATCAAAAAATACATTGCTGATTTTGAATCTTACCTTTTCTCTCATGAGGGCCGCGTTAGCGGTTTTTTTCAGACAAAACCTTACATATTCCCCCCGCTTGACTGTTCTATACTCAGTAATAAGCAAGATAAGTTTTACTGGCAGAGAAGATGAATAGGGGGAAGAAAAATGATTGGTCTCAACCTAGTTTATCCAGTGTCATATAGCACCATGCCTGACAAACCTGATCATGTTCAGGGCATTTCCCGCTCGTCTCAGCTGTCTGGTTACCCTAATCAGGACGCGTCTACTCGAACCCGGACGACGTACGACAATAGCGCGTCGGTCTTTAAGCCACCGATAGCCGATGGAGTTAATCGCCCAACGGAAAATAACCAGCTTAATGTTTACGTTTAAGACGGTATCAAGCGGATAAAAATGGGCAATCACGTACTGTAAACGATCGTTTTCGGTGCGTGTGTTGCCTTTTTTATTTTCATTAAAGTCTCTTCATCAACATATCCTCCTCAAATTCTCTGCATTTCCATCCTTTTTCCTTCCCTGTTAGTCACTTGCTCGTCACCGATGTCATTCATGCTTAACCCTATGATTAATCAGTATTACACAATCAAGAATAATTATTTTCATCTTGTTGTTTATTGACACACTTCATCACATTTTCTTCTGCTCCATAGCATTGGAATGAATATTGCTGCTATTTTTCTTTCTTTAACAAAGACATGACCTGGATAAGGTTCCTCTGGCGTCGTTGTTAAGAATGATAAATGGCGAGAATAGCCAATGTTAATAATGAGAAAAGGGAGTGGTGTGCATGTTTAAGCAAGTGGCAGTGGCGGTAGGGATGGCGTGTTTATGTGTACCGACCTGGGCTTATGATTACGGTGATTATGCGAAAGAGACAGTGGATACGCTTATTAATGATTATCCGGGACGCTATCGCGGTACGGCAAATTTTATCGGCGCGGCGGACTGGATGACGCAGCGTATGGCGTTTGGCTATACCACGGTCAGGCAGGACTTTTCCTGGACGGCAGGTGGTACGACGCGTTCGTCACAAAACGTACTGGCTTATAATACTGGACTGAGCAGTGAGTACATTATTACCGGCGCGCACTTTGATACCTTCTTCGGGCGGCCAACGTTGCAAGGTTTAGACGACAACGCGTCTGGTGCCGCAATCCTGACGGAAGTGGCACGTAATTTTAGCGGTATTCAGACGGAAAAAACGCTGGTCTTTGCAGCCTTTGGTGCGGAAGAAGAAGGGCTGCGCGGTTCGCGCGCGATGGTTAATGAATTGATCGCTCAGGGAACCGCGGGTGGCCTTAAGGCCATGATTAACATGGACAGCATGATTACCGGTGACAAACTCTACGCCCACGCCGGCGATAACAGCGTGGCGAATCCTGAGTTAGCCAGCCTGCGTCAACAGACGCTGCGTATTGCGAACGAACTGGGTATCGAACTGTTCACCAATCCAGGGCTGAATGCGAGTTATCCGGCAGGAACCGGCTGCTGTAGCGACGGCGATAGCTTTAATGAAGCGTTTGATATTCCTGTGCTCTATATGGAGGCGACCAACTGGGATATTGGCGATCAGGATGGTTATGAGCAAACCACGAACCCCGCGGTGCCGGGAGGGGCGACATGGCATAACCCTACAGTTGATAACGAGGCCTTTCTGACCAGTGTGCTGGGTCAGGAACGTATCGATCAGCGCCTGAGCGATGTTTCACGGCTAGTGACACGGCTGCTGCTGGAGATCTCCAATACCGATTTGCTGCATTCGGCGTATTCTGCTGCCGCGATGCAGCAGGCGATGGAAGAGAGCCTGAAGCGTCAACGCCAGTCACTAAGCGATTTGCATAATCAGCGCTGGTTGCTGCTGCAAAATACCCCTCGCCGCGCGGGCACGTTGGATACCGCGATTGGGGTTGAGGGCGATGTGATGCCGTCAAACGGTTTTGACCGCGCACCGCAGCAGCGCTCTCGTCAAGCGATGGCTTATGCACTGGTGGATTATCAATTACGTGACGGTGTCACTGTTGGTGGCAGTCTGAGCCTGCTGCGTAGTAAAGATAAACTTGAACGGAATGGACATATTGAAAGCGATACCTGGCAAGCTGGCGTCTACGGTTTGCTGAATCAGGGCGGGCCAGCCTGGCTAGGCAGCGAAGTGACTGCGGGTCGGGCGGCGATTGCGTCACGCCGTTCGGTTTATCTGCAATCTGCGGGTGGCTCGGTTCTGTTGGACAACACGCTGGATGGTAACACCGAAGCGCAGTTCATCGGTGCTCGCGTCACCGGCGGCTATGATTTCCCGCTGGGTGACTTGAGTACTGGTCCGGTTGTTGGGCTGGATTACGCACGTTATCGCATCAATGCGTTTGATGATAAAGGCAACCTGCGGACTGGCGTACGGTATGAAAAACAGGATATTGATTCTCTGGAAGCCACTCTGGGCTGGCGCGTGCGTGGCAATATGGAATTCAGCAATAAAATGTCGCTGCAACCTTATGCCACAGTGGCGTGGGTGCGTGAATTGGCTGATGGGCTTGATCCCAGCTTTACGGTGAAAGATCGCGTCGATGGTGCAAACCGTCGCGTTGCGGTAGGGGAACAGGATAAGAATTTTGGTCAGGCGAAGGTCGGCGTACAGTGGCTTGCAGCAAAAAATCTCAATCTATATTCCGAAGTCGGTAGCCGTTTCGGTCATCGGGATGGCGATCAAACGCGTTACAGCGTGGGCGTACAATGGCAATTCTAAGTCTGTTGCCGTAAAGAACGGGAAAAAATAAGCCGTTAAAGCGGGGTCTGAAATGACCCCGTAGCGGATTCAAACGGGCTGATTACCGTACGGCCCGTTCTGAATGGAATCTCTGACCTGCAATTCCGACAAGAACAGATTTTCTTTCGAGAAATAGCCGCCGTCCAGCATCGCGATCAGGCGGTTAATCACTTCGTTGATCATATCGCTCACAGGATCTTTGACGCTGGAGAGCGATGGTTTCAAAAACGGGGCGGTGGGAATATCGTCGAACCCGACGACAGAAACGTCGTGCGGGACGGCAACGCCAGCCTCATCCAGCGCTTTTATTGCGCCAATCGCCATATCGTCATTGCTGGCGAGAACGGCGCTGAACGATACCCGGTTATCGCGCAGGGCGTTAATGGCGAGCGAGCCGCTGCGCGGTGTCCATTTACCTCTCACAATCAGCTCGTCCCGTACCGCAATATTGGCCGCCGTCAGGGCATCTTTATAGCCGGAAAGGCGTTCGATAGCCGTCGGCGAATCCAGCGAACCGGTGATAAAAGCGATATCTCTATGGCCGCGCGCGATCAGATGCTGCGTGGCGTTATAGCTGGAACCTTTGTGATCGCAGCAGATGCAGTGGCTCTGGTGTTTACGCAGTTTACGGTTGACCACCATGATCGGCTGCTTGTGCTTCTCGATGATGTCGTCCATTTCATCCACGTTGAGAAAACGGGGATAGATGATGATCGCATCACAGCGCAATCCCAGCAGGAATTGAATCGCGGCTCTTTCTTCATCGGCGCTGTGTTTGCCGTCGACCAGAATCAACTGACGCCCGTTATCTTCCAGTTTCTTGGCGGCCTGTGACAGCAGTTCGTTAAAATAGCTGCCGTTATAGAGCGTGTTGGTCACCACCAAACCAATACAGGCTGATTTGCTGGTCGCCAGATTCCGCGCCAGTAAATTGGGCCGATATCCCGTCTCCTCAATGGCCTGATAGACCAGCGTTTTGGTTTCTTCACTGGTATAGCCTTTGCCCGATAGCACGCGCGACACCGTCGCTTTTGATACGCCTGCTTTCTTCGCCACTTCCTGCATTGTCGACATGAGACATCCTGAGACGTTGAATACTCCCATCATTTTACACACTTTATATCCGTCATACGTCAAGTTGCCTGTGTGTTGGCCGCAAGGGGATGAGTGCGGGTGCGATCGAGAGAAGGATCACATTTCTATGGCGATCGTGGTCACATAAGCAAAATATTAACAATTCATCTATTGAAATTACATTCACATATAAACACTATCATGTGGAACCGGTTACCCATCGGCGTTTCATCACGTTGCATGGAGCAGGGATACCGGCATGAATACTTTCATAACTGTATGAAATTGAATAATAAATGTGTGCGCATCAAGTGACATTCCCGTTTTGGACGCGTTGAGCGGTGTGTTGAATTGGGTGTAGCGTGCGCGATTACGAGAGATTGTTTATCCATGTCAAAGAATTATGCGGCTGTATCCCGTTCGATCGTCGATGCCATCGGTGGTGCTGATAACATCGCTGCCGTGACGCACTGTATGACCCGTCTGCGCTTTGTGCTGAAAGATAATGATGCCGCGAATGTGGCCGAATTGAAGGCCATAAGCGGCGTGTTGGGTGTCGTGAAAAATGATAACCAGTGTCAGGTCATCATCGGCAACACCGTTTCTCAGGCCTACGCCGAAGTGGTGAAACTGCTGCCGGAAGGCGCGGAGGCTGAAAAAGCCGTACCAGTGAACAATAAAATTACGCTGCGACGCATCGGCGCGGGGATTCTGGATGCGCTGATTGGCACGATGTCACCGCTCATTCCGGCAATTATCGGCGGCTCGATGGTGAAATTGCTTGCCATGATCCTCGATATGACCGGGTTGTTTGAGAAGGGCGCATCGACGATAACGATTCTGAACGTGATTGGCGACGGCGCGTTCTTCTTCCTGCCGATCATGGTGGCGGCGTCTGCTGCGGTAAAATTCAAAACCAACATGTCGCTGGCGATTGCTATCGCTGGGGTGCTGGTGCATCCGACGTTTATCGATCTGATGGCAAAAGCGGCGCAGGGTCAGCAGGTGGTGTTTATGGGGTTGACCGTCACGGCGGTGAAGTATACCTACACCGTCATTCCCGCGCTGTGTATGACCTGGATTCTGTCTTACATTGAAAAATGGGTAGACCGCATTACGCCAGCGGTGACCAAAAACTTCCTGAAGCCGATGTTAATCGTGCTGATTGCTTCCCCGATTGCCATCATGCTGATCGGCCCGATTGGGATCTGGATCGGTAGCGGCATTTCTGCGGTGGTGTACACCGTGCATGATTATCTGGGCTGGCTGTCCGTTGCCATCATGGGCGCGATCTGGCCGCTGCTGGTGATGACCGGTATGCACCGTGTGTTTACTCCGACTATCATTCAAACCATCGCCGAGACGGGCAAAGAAGGCATGGTGATGCCGTCTGAAATCGGTGCAAACCTGTCGCTGGGTGGCTCTTCACTGGCGGTCGCCTGGCGTACCAAAAACCCGGAACTGCGCCAGACGGCGCTGGCGGCGGCGGCATCGGCCATTGTTGCTGGGATCTCTGAACCTGCGCTGTACGGTGTGGCTTTGCGTCTGAAGCGTCCGCTGATCGCCTGTTTAATTACCGGTTTTATCTGTGGTGCCGTTGCCGGTATTGGCGGGCTGGCAAGCCATTCAATGGCCTCGCCGGGGCTGTTTACCAGCGTGCAGTTCTTCGATCCGACCAATCCGATGAGCATTGCTTGGGTATTCGGCGTCATGATTCTGTCCGTCGTGATTTCCTTCTTCGTCACCTTGCTGCTGGGCTTTGAAGACATCCCGGTAGAAGAACAACCGGAAGAGAAACGCGTGCAGAGCGACAAGGTTTCCGCGCCGCAGCACGCAGCGAACACGAATTAAATGAAGCACTAATGAGTACGAAGGAGAATAGCGTATGTCTGCATCAACATTTCCCAATGGGTTCTTATGGGGGGGCGCGATTGCGGCCAATCAGGCAGAAGGTGCGTACCTCGAAGGCGGTAAAGGGCTGACGACGGTGGATATGATTCCCCACGGCGTGAATCGTCTGCCGGTTAAACTGGGGCAAGAACCGCGCTTTGCGTTGCGTGAGGATGAGTTCTATCCCAGCCATCAGGCGATCGATTTCTACCATCGCTATAAGGAAGATATCGCGCTGATGGCGGAAATGGGGTTCACGGTGTTCCGTACCTCTATCGCCTGGAGCCGGCTCTATCCGAACGGCGATGAGCTGACGCCCAACGCGGACGGCATCGCCTTTTATCGCGATGTGTTTGCCGAGTGCAAGAAGTACAACATTGAGCCGCTGGTGACACTGTGCCATTTCGATGTACCGATGCATTTGGTCACCGAGTATGGCTCATGGCGTAACCGGAAAATGGTGGAGTTCTTCGCCCGCTATGCCCGAACCTGTTTTGAAGCCTTTGACGGGCTGGTGAAATACTGGCTGACGTTCAATGAAATCAATATCTTGCTGCATAGTCCGTTTTCCGGCGCGGGACTGGTGTTTGCCGACGGGGAAAATCAGGAGCAGGTGAAATACCAGGCTGCGCACCATGAACTGGTGGCGAGCGCGCTGGCGACGAAGATTGCGCATGAGGTTAACCCGGAGAATCAGGTCGGCTGCATGCTGGCTGGCGGCAATTTCTATCCGTGGTCGTGCAAACCGGAAGATGTCTGGGCGGCGCTGAATAAAGATCGAGAGAACCTGTTCTTTATCGATGTGCAGGCACGCGGCACCTACCCGGCGTATACCGGCCGTTTGTTTAAAGAGAAGGGCATCACGATTGCGTCAGAGCCGGGCGATGATGAGATTCTCAAGAACACGGTGGATTTTGTGTCCTTCAGCTATTACGCCTCTCGCTGCGCCTCGGCGGATATGAACGAGCAGAATAGCAGCGCGGCGAACATCGTGAAATCGTTAAAGAACCCGCATATCAAGGCAAGCGAATGGGGCTGGGGAATCGATCCGCTGGGTCTGCGCATCACCATGAACATGATGTATGACCGCTACCAGAAGCCGCTGTTTTTGGTAGAAAACGGGCTGGGTGCGAAGGATGAGATTAACGCACAGGGCGAGATTGATGATGACTATCGCATCAGCTACCTGCGCGAACACATCAGCGCGATGGCGGATGCGATTGGTGACGGTATTCCCGTCATTGGCTACACCTCATGGGGCTGCATCGATCTGGTCGCTGCTTCTACCGGTGAAATGAGCAAACGCTATGGTTTCATCTACGTCGATCGCGACGACCGTGGCGAAGGGACGTTAGCCAGAAAGAAAAAGAAATCGTTCTACTGGTATAAGAAGGTTATCGCCAGCAACGGATCTGACCTGAGCTAAAGGCAATAAGGTTGCTCAGCGATTCCTACGATAGCCCCCTGACGGAGACGTTTGGGGGCTATTTTTTTCCAACAATGCGAAGAATGTGAATTGTGGTGGTCTACTGCTTCATGCATAATCGAGCGAGTAAATAACGCATAATAACGCACAATCGAGCTATAGTGAGCATCGCAGCTTATCATCGTCAATGCCCAACGATGTCATCATGCCAACGCGATAGGAAGGTAAAACACCATGAGTCAGTCGCTTCCCGATATTGCCTTTTTTCATGAACTCGCCACGCGGGCCAGTCAGGAAACGTTACCGCGTTTTCGTGCCCTTACCGCAAACCAAATTGAGACGAAGCCGAAAGAGGGTTTTCGTTTTGATCCGGTCACGGCAGCCGACCGAGAGGCTGAGCGGGTCATCAGTGAGCACATCACGCGCCATTACCCCGATCACGCGATTATGGGCGAAGAATTTGGCCTGAGCGGGGAAGGTCCGGTGCGTTGGGTCTTGGATCCGGTTGATGGAACCCGGCCTTTCTTATGTGGCTTACCCGTGTGGGGAACGCTTATCGGCCTGCTGCACCATGAACGCGCCGTGATGGGGATGATGAGCCAGCCGTTTACCGGAGAGCGTTTCTGGGCCGATGGTTCACAGGCCTGGCGTAGCGATCGGCAGGGAGAAAAGCGCTTAAGCACGCGCAAAGGCGTGTCGCTCGAACAGGCAATTCTTCACACTACCGCCCCGGAAGCGCTGGCTATGCACCCCGCGGTTCGCTTCGCAGATCTAGCTGAAAGCACGCTCATGACACGCTACGGCGGCGAGTGTTACGCGATGGCGATGCTGGCAGCAGGCCAGATTGATATCTGCGTGGAATTTGCATTGCAGCCCTACGACATTGTTGCGCTGATTCCGATTATTGAGCAGGCGGGCGGCATCATTACCGATCTCAACGGGCAGCGAGCGGAAGCGGGCGGCACGGTAGTCGCGACCGGTAACCCGGCTCTGCACCAACAGGTGTTAGCCATTCTGAACGGAACGCGGTCATAACCGTTGGTTTGTATCACCAGCAAAAGACAACTGCTGAGAAGGAATCATGATGAAAGTGGCACACGTGGCGTTATGGACGGCCGATCTGGCCACGCAGGCAGCATTTTGGCAGGAATTCTTCTCCGCTCAGGTGGGAGAAAAGTATGTGAGCCGGAATCGCCCCGGTTTTGAATCGCATTTCGTTCAACTGAGTGAAGGCGCATCTATTGAGCTGATGACGCTGCCGGTGCTGGCAGAAGCCTTAACTAATAAAGAAGTTTGCGGCTGGGCACACGTCGCGATTTCGGTCGGGAGCAAAGCGGATGTCGAGGCATTAGCCAGCAAAGCGGCAGAACGCGGCATTTTGGTTGCCCAGCCTCGAATGACAGGGGACGGATTTTATGAAGCGATCGTCAGCGACCCTGATGGTAATCTGATTGAGATAACGTCAGACTGATTCGGAACCCTTTCGTATGCTGCACAAATTGCCCTCATTCGATCGACAACATAGCGCGATGTTGATTTGTGCCGGTGAAATCCGGTTCGGCCCTCTTTATTTTTCGCTCTCCATCGACGGAAAAGAACTGGAAGGGCGCGTTTTTGGCAAGGACATGCTGTGGTCGCCGGATTCGCGTTATCTTGCAGTGCAAGAGTGGCTCTCTACGGCGGAACGCGACGGCCCGCAAACGGCTTTACTCTGTATTGATGTGCTCGAAGAACGGCAATGTCAGGTTTCTCAGGCGGCGGGGGGATTTATCGTCCCCGTACGTTTCGAGGACGATAAATTGGTCTATGAGAAACAGTATTTTGGTGCAGAAAAAAACGGTATCACAGAATACGAGATCCCGTTTACCACACTTCCGCGCTGGGGCGCGCTGTATTAGACCAAACCAAACCCTCAATGATTTTTCATGCATGAATTGTTATGTTATAACATATCATGTGATGCGTAGGGAGCTTATCGCGATGAAGGTTTAAAAGCTAAACATTCGTGGTGATGAATCATTCCAAAGCAGAAAAGTAAAAATGCAAATCATTAGAGAGTGTGAAATATGGCTGACGTTGTAGCTCGACAGAAAGCAGATGCAAGACTACCTGTGACCGTACTATCCGGCTTTCTCGGTGCGGGAAAGACCACGTTACTTAACCATATTCTGAATAATCGCGCTGGCCGACGCGTCGCGGTGATCGTCAATGACATGTCAGAAGTGAATATTGATGCTGCACTGGTGAGGGAGGGCGGCGCTGAGCTTTCACGGACGGACGAAAAATTGGTGGAGATGAGTAACGGCTGTATCTGTTGCACGCTGCGTGAAGATCTCCTGATCGAGGTTAATCGGCTGGCGAAAGAAGGGCGTTTTGATCAGTTAGTCATTGAATCAACCGGTATCGCGGAACCGCTTCCGGTCGCGGAGACATTCACGTTTGCGGGTGACGATGGGGAAAGCCTCTCTGAAGTCGCTCGGCTGGATACGATGGTGACCGTTGTCGACGGCTATAATTTCTTAAACGATTACACGTCGGTGGACAGTATCCATTCACGCGGAGAATCGTTAGGAGAGGGGGACGAGCGCAGCGTGGTGGATTTGTTGATCGACCAGATCGAATTCTGCGATGTCATTATCCTCAACAAGACGGACCTTATTGATGCGACGCAACAGCAGAAGTTGGTTGCGATTATTCGTTCACTGAATCCGGGCGCAAAAATACTTCATGCACAGTTTGGCGTTGTGCCGTTGAACGAGGTGCTCGATACGGGATTGTTTGATTTCGACAAAGCGGCGCAGGCCCCCGGATGGTTGAAAGAGCTACGCGGCGAGCATACGCCTGAAACGGAGGAATATGGCATCGCCAGTTTTGTTTTCCGCGCGCGTCGGCCGTTTCATCCTGCCCGCTTCGCGCAGGTCATGGAAAATTCGCTCGCCGGGGTTGTCAGATCCAAAGGCTATTTTTGGTTGGCAAGCCGTCCGGAATATGCCGGATCGTGGTCTCAGGCAGGCGGCGTGGCGCGTCAGGGGCTGGCTGGTTCATGGTGGGTCAGTGCGCCAAAAGAAAGATGGCCGACAGATAGTGAATCGCTAGATTACATTCGTTCCATATGGGTGGATGGCGTGGGTGATGCGCGGCAAGAACTGGTGTTTATCGGTATCGATATGGATGAATACGCGCTGCGAACCCGTCTGGAAGCCGCATTGCTGACGGACAAAGAAATGGCAGAAGGTCTGGCGCTGTGGCTAGATTATCCGGACCCGATAGAGCCCTGGTTCGCGTCATAACGTGTGGGGAATCTAGAAAAGGCCTGATTGCTCAGGCGGCAGGGGGATTTATCGTCCCCGTACGTTTCGAGGACGATAAACCGATCTATGAAAAACAGTATGTTGATGCAGGAAGAAACGGTCTCACAGAGTACGAGATCCCGTTTACCGCGCTTCCACGTTGAAGTGCGCTACGGCGGCGTTAGCTTTCATAGCGAACATCATGTGCTTCTGTCGGCGAAGGAAGTTCCCATTTCGTCAGCATACCTTGCAGCGTTTTGTTGCTCAATGTGGTGTCCCGTTTCCCGTTGCGGCGCAGCAATTCCTGACGCGGACGCTCCAGATAAACGATCTCCACTTCTGCGCCGTAGGCGTAGCACAGATCCAACGTGCGGGTGCGCATTTGCTGGCTGAGATGCGTGGCATTCCACACGAACGGTTCGTGCGTTCGCAGCAGTGAACGCGCTTTATCGGTCGCCCAGTGCACCGCTTTCCCTTCATTTTCACCGTGTTTCAGCCCCAACTCTGTTCGCGCATCGTCGAAAGACACCACGGGTAAATTGGGCCGATGTGTTCGCACCCAGGTGTCTTTTCCCGAAGCCGGCAAACCGCACATCACGGTGACCTTTGAACCCGGTTCCTGAAACAGTGGGTAGTCTGGATGAACATCGGCTCCGCGAAAATAATTCAGGCGCGTGTGGGCATCGACAAACGATCTCGGCTGACCGTAACAGCCTTCCTCCCGTGCCAGCTCGCGAAACAGCTCAATACTGTCGAGCACGCGCGCTTGATCCTGACAGATACGCCCACGCATATCGGCTTCCGCCAGCGTTGCCAGCAGCGGAATGCTCAACTGCCATGACAGTTCGCGAATCGTAAAGATCGGCGACACCCGACGTCGCTCATCCTCAAGGCAATAAAACGGCACCTGATGCACCGAAATTAAGCGGCAAATCGCTTCCCGAATCGCAAACGGAACGCCGGCATCCCACAGCAGCACCCGTGCGTCGATAGCGCCTTTGCGCGAATGCCCCGGTTGACCAATCTGACCCGTTACCGGGTCAATTACCGTCGTGCGGTACTTTGCAACGTCATGCAGCAACGCAGCAAAAAACAAGATTTCCTGTTGCTCACGCGTAGCGTTCTGGTAATCGGGAAGCTGCAATAGCGACTCGACAACCATGATGGTGTGTGTCCAGACATCGCCTTCGCCGTGATAGCGCGGCTCCTGCGGCGTCTCTTTGGCGCGTTGAAGCACCGGGAACGAATCCAGACAATCAGCAAAATCTGGCTGTGTGCCAGAGACGGGGACCAATCCCCTGATGGTATTCCAATCCATGATAATCATACTCCTTGCTTATCGGGCATGGCGGCGGCGAGCGCGTCCAAAGAACGCAGCGTATTCAGCCCCAGCATTTCCCAGGATACTTGTGGACAAGGCGCGTACAGATCAACGCCTTCAGCCAGTTGGTTCGGCAAAATAGGGCGTCGGGAATGATGCGATCCACTGTCCAAAATGGTCTGGATAAAGTCATGGCGTACCAGCTTGTAACGTGCCAGTACCTGTTCATCATCTTCAACCTTCAGATACAGGCCTTCCGAACGATCCGATTTATCGGTTTGCTGCCAGCACAACGCGAGCGGTAAACCTTCACGCTGTACGGTAGATTCAAACGCAGTCTTCCAGTTCTGGCTTTTTGCCAGCGAACGGAACACCAGCTTCCACAGCAATGCCGGATTCGTTGGCATTTCCCCGGCGTAAAGTACCGGAACGGACAGCACGGGCGAACCGGCCAGCATCGCGTGTCGGCGCGCCGTCGATAAAAAAATGCCGTCACGACGATCGTAAAGATCAAATTCGTGAAAATAGTGCGGCAACCTGTCATAAAACACGGAATGCTTGCTGTACGCCCATTCGCCGTACATCACGAAACGGTCTTCCAGCAGCTCAAGAAAACGCATTTCGTGCGCGGTGGCCCAGAGCTTGAACTGGTTGAACTGCCGTTCCCGCGAACCGCCAGCCAGATAGTGGCCACGTGACTGGAGCAGGAGTTCCGCCGTTTCATTGAAGGACACGCCGCTGTTCGCGCCGTCGATCTTTTCTTCGATCACGACGTAACGGCCTGCCAGCGCTTTCAGTGCAATTTGATCCGACGCATCATCGCCGGGCTGTAAACGCGAACCTTCCAGATGAGGGGTACGCGGATATTTTAATAACGGTATTGAATGTAAATACATGTTTTTCGCCTGCTGCGTTATTGGCGCAGCCAGGCCCATCTATGAAAAAAAGAGGGCCGACGAACGTGTTCTGGCGCGAGTCTATAGACTGTCCACTGGCATTCCAGAGGTCAGAGTCGCGGGGGAGGAAGCGGGAGGTTCGTTTTCTGCTCCGCACAATAGCGGAGAAAACAGGGAACTCGTACCGCAGCCAACGCTGGCGCAGACTGCGCCGAATCGAGGCTGCTTAATGCAGTCGTCGGCGGTTAGAGGGGGGCTGACGTAAAGGGCACTTTAGGGCTCCACATGACACATTGGGGGTGAGTAAACGGCGCGATTCTAGCGAAGGAATTCTCCGACAACAAGTTTTTGTATAAAAAATGCTATTCTTTCCTGTCGTTGTAGAATGCACTGTCGCGTGTAAACGTGGTAAAAAGGCCTGAGGCTATCGACGTCAGCGTGATAAGAATAGCGAGTGGTGAGATAGGGGAATGCACACAATGAAGAGTCGAGGAATATAATGAAAATCAGTGTGATAAAGAAAGGGATTGCGGGTCTTTTACTGGTACTGCCGTTGTACGGTGTCGCAGAGACAAAAGATCCAGATTTGTTCGTCGGCTATACCACGCAGGATCTTACCGATGCATTACCTGCGCAGCTGTTGAACATGATTCAGCGAGAAAAAGTGGTCGATGCGGCAAACCACATGGTGCAGACCGAGTATGTTGACCCTGCGACAGGCAATAAGGCGCTGGTTTCATTGTTCATGCTGCCGCCAGATAGAGATGGCAATGTCCCGATTGCTTCCAAGCCCAGCGATCTGGATGCGGTGATCGCCAGTACCGAAAAAGAGATGCTGCGCCAGCGCATCAAACCTGACCAGCGTGCGGGAAATATTGATGATGCGACGCCTTTTCGCTGCTTACAAACGATTCTGAATAATAAGGTTCTGCATTCGCTGTGCTCGACGCTGATTAAAGGGCGCGTGCTGGAAGTACAGGCGATCAACACGGTCGAAAATATTCAGGATGAAGCCGCGCTGAATAAGGTCATCGGGCAACAAAATGAGTTTGTTGTTGGGATGGGAAAAACGATGCTGGCGCTTAAAAAGTAATCCGTACTAACGCACCAGAATGGGCGTCAGCGGTGACAGACCACCACTGTTTCTCATCAACATTTCTGAGCGAAGGCGAACACCTTCGCTTTTTTTGCACCAAAAATCCCCCGGTTCTCCCTTGCCAGATTCTTAGCGTTCGTGCATAACTGCCGGTGCCAAAGGGCCGATGCCTGAAATCGGGCATGGCGAAACGACATTCATTACGAAATATATTCATCACGAAACGACACCGGATAAACGCTATGCTTTTGTTACTCGTTTTGGCTGTGATTGTAGTCGCCGTTTACGGCTGGTTAAAACAGCCGCAGTATGTATCACCAGAGGTCAAGCCCCAGCCGGAAAACCCACTCTTTCGCGATGGCGCGTTTCATAACCCAGTGGCTCGCCCGACGGTCGATAGCCAGAACCGATTCGCGCTGCTGTACCGCTTTCTTTTCGAGAAAGACGCTGGCGCGTTACCAGATACCCGGCTGCCGTCGGAAAAAACCAATCTGCATCAGTTGAGTAAAACGGATAACGTCATCATCTGGATGGGACACTCCAGCTATTTTATTCAACTGGAAGGGAAAACGTTCCTGCTGGATCCGGTGTTTAGCGACAACGCTTCGCCAGTGCCGCGCACCAACGTCGCTTTCAAGGGCAGCAATGTGTATTCACCGGACGATGTTCCCGAAATCGACTATCTGCTGATCACCCACGATCACTGGGATCATCTGGATTACCCCACGCTGAACGCGCTACGCGGGAAAATCCGCCGCATCGTCACGCCAACGGGCGTAGGTTCCTATTTTGTAAAATGGGGTTTCCCGCAGAAAGACATTACGGAAGGCGGCTGGTTCAGTTGCCTGAAAGAGAACGGGGTCGACATCCATGTGCTTCCGACACAGCATTTTTCTGGCCGGCTCCTCAAACATAACCAAACGCTGTGGGGCTCATTTGCGCTGATCACGCCACAGTATCGTCTGTATCTCGGCGGGGACAGCGGCTATGGCGCGCATTACAAGGAGATCGCTGAGCGTCTGGGCGGGTTCGATATCGCGATACTGGAATGCGGGCAATACGATCGGGACTGGCCACACGTGCATATGACGCCGGAAGAGAGCGCGCAGGCGGCCAGTGATTTGCAGGCTAAAGCGGTATTGCCGAGCCATAACAGCAAATTTAAGCTAGCGCACCACCGCTGGAACGATCCGTTGGAACGTATTGCGCAAGCCAGCGAAAACCAAGACTGGCGACTGATGACACCCCGCATTGGCGAACGCGTTCAGGTTGATAATCCGCAGCAGACGTTTAGTCAGTGGTGGTAGCGGGGCGAAACGAGAGTAAAGCTCGCATTCCTCCGCCACGGAGCGCTATTAACCAAACGTTTTCTCACTCAGGCAGTCAATGAATGCCCGGAGTTTGGGAGACAGGTCGCGACTGGCCGGCCAGAGAATCCACATTGGGCTGCTATTTTGAGTGAAGTCATCAAGGATGGTCTGCAATCGGCCATCACGCAGGTATTTCGCCACGCTGAAATCTGGCAGGCAGGCAATGCCTTGGGCCTGTCGGGCCAGATGGATGCGCATTTCTATGCTGTTGCAGACTAGCGAGAGTGGAAGGTCGTAGGTATTTTCCTCTGCTGTTAGCGGGAGCGGCCACGGTTCGAGGCGGCCGGAGCTGGGAAAGCGGTAATGTAGGCAGATATGCGTCTGAAGATCTATCGGATGCTGTGGCTGCCCGTGTTCCTTAAAATATTCTGGCGCACCGACCAGCACGCGGCGGAACGTGCCCAACTGACGGCGCTTGAGTCCTGAATCCGCCAGGGTTCCGGTGCGTACAGCGGCATCAAAACTATCACCAATGACATCCACCAGACGGTCGGAGAAATCCAGATCCAGTTCTACCGCCGGATAGCGCCGCATAAAATCTGCGATGACAGGCTCGAACAGGCTGCTGTGTCTGGGCAGGCTGACGCGCAATTTACCGTGTGGCGTCTCGCTGGCCTGCGTCATTTCGAGTTCAGCAGCTTCGACCTCGCTCAGAATACGGCGACAGCGCTCAAGGAATTTTTCACCTTCGGCGGTCAATGCCAGCGTTCGCGTGCTGCGTGAGCAGCCAGCAGGTGCGAGTACCGCGCAGCGGACATAGTGTGGGGTTTCACCATTCGGTGGTCTTAATGAAATGACCCGTGCTGAGTGATAGGCAGAATGGTTCCCATCCACCTGGTGGGTCCCATTCACCCGAACCATAAATCACATTATTCTGAATCTCATTAATAATCACGACATCGATAGCACATTGCTTTGATTGCCAGATGATTCCAGAGTCTACGTTAATGAGAAATGTGTATAAAAACGTTGTGACAAGAAAGGTGCTGCCGAGCACGCCAGAGGTGATGTCTGGGACTGGATAAAGATGACCGACATAATCGTGTAAATGTATGCTTTTTACTTCATGCGATACGGTGTCGAATAGGTGAACATGCTGACCATACAATAATGCAATCTTATTTTCGTTAAGAAGAAGATCGCGAAAGCACTGCTCGAGTAGATAACCGTTATCATCAATCTCAACGTAAATACAGAGAATGATGATGGGTTCGTCATGCTTGCAGATGAGTACGCTCTGTCGCTGCTTGGCACCATGAGGAAACGGATTGATATCAATCCTGAGAATGGTGCTTTCAGGATAAATTTCAGTATCGAGAAACTGTGCGGTATAGACCATAGTAAATTTTTAGCATTTTGCTACAAAGATGGTGATGTCATTATATGCTCGTTTTTCACGATCTCCGTCAATATACTTGCATGTTCTGGTATTTAAAATAACGTAGAAATTGATTTAGCGTTATGATTTTATTTAAATGATAAGGATGTTTTATGAGACGTGTGGTTTTTCCTCTCACCTTTCTGACATTAAGTGTGATGGGGTCAGTACAGGCAGAATCTCTCCAGGAAAGTTTATTGCATTGTGATAACCGTTTCTTCAGCGAACTTTATGTCCAGCAGAAAACATTCATCGGTTCTGCCCTTCTGAAGACTGATAATAAACACCATGCCTGGTTTGTCCCTCCCAAAAATGGAGGAGACATTATCTGGTTTTCCCAGCCAGTAAAATCTGACAACTTAGTGTTTTCTGGCTATTTCATGCGTCAGAATGATTTAGATGAAATGGGAAAATACTACTTCTGGGGCTTGATTATTGATGGTTCAGCCGCAGAGGTTGCTGCTGCTTTATCCAAAGTAAATTGGCAAAAAGCGGGAGATGAGTATTTCGCTAATCCTATGATAAAACGCCCCGGAGACCAGATGTGGAAACTTAACTCTGGTGCTGCAAGCGGTATTGCTCCAGCGAAAGGAAGTGTGGAAAAACTTGCCTTGTTAAGTGACAGCGGGGGTAAAGCACAATTACTCTGCTCGGTACAAGGTAGTGTGACTGATGAGATTTTACTGCCTCTTCGCCCTGACTTGATAGGGAACGAAAAATGATTAAGTCTTTTGGGCTATTTGCAGTATTAGCTTTGCTGGCTGGCTGCACCAGCCACAGCCAACTGAAGAAAGAAAATGTAAGTAACCCTCCAGCAGGAGTGATAAAAATTATGAGCGATGAGCAAGTTCTGACCTTTGCGGACTTGCGTAATGTCTCATCCTATCAGGGTAATAACCGTCTTCGTCGGCTATATACGATCAATAATTATACTGAAAGTAAAAAGATCGGTAAAAACCCCGATATTTATGTCGCGAGTTCCCGTGCTATTAACGTCATCAATTGCGACTCTCTTGAAAGAGCGGTATTCGAACGTGTCTATTTTTCGCAGCCTTATGCACTTGGTGATGTAATAGCAATAGTGGATGAAATAGGGCAATGGGAGCCATTTCATAAAGAGTCAATGATGGGGCTTATCGCAGGTATGGTTTGCCAAATTGCGCCAGAACGATTGAAACCGGAACTACCAAAAGAAACACGTACGCCAGTGTTAGGGTAAAAAACGGTATTCATTCTTTAAGGGGAAAATTAAAGATATTGTATCTTATTATTTTTTAGTATTTGAGAGATTGCATGAGATAACGAAAGCTATTTAGATGGTGATGAATAGCTTTCTTATTTAATCGCATTAGATAGCGATTCCACTTTGGCTAACCTAAGTGCCATCGTATTCATATTATCGCGCAGCCAGATGTAACGGACGCCAACCCAAAACTAGATTCAATACTTGCAAAACGGAGGTAGTCTATAGATGTAAAAGGTGGCTTCAGAAATCCCCATCTTTCTGCAGACCTCCTCCACCCGTATGCCGGTTTCAGCCTGCTTCAGGGCAAACGCAATCTGCTCTTCGGTATAACGTCTCTTTTTCATGCCGGATGACCTCTTTTTGACGGAGAAGAGAGGCCGAAAACTCTACTTTACGCCGGTACTGAACAAAGGGAAGAGATCACTTTTCTTTGAGTTTTGCTGTGCGCCATTGCGTACCAGTGAGCATAACGATTCTTATACCGTTATTGTACCCACCTATGTACTCATTTTTAGTTGCGCTGTAGCGAGATTAAATGAGACGTCAGGAAAACAAAAATCCACGCAGTTGCGTGGATTTTAAAGGGTTTGTTAGTCTTCATGCGATGCTATGAGATCCCATGAGACAACAGAAATGATTTAGACGTTGAACAGGAAGTTCATCACGTCGCCATCTTTTACGATGTATTCCTTGCCTTCTGAACGCATTTTTCCGGCTTCTTTCGCGCCTTGTTCACCTTTGTAGGTGATGAAATCGTCATAGGCGATAGTCTGTGCGCGGATGAAGCCTTTTTCGAAGTCGGTGTGGATCTTACCGGCGGCCTGTGGTGCGGTGGCGCCGACAGGGATCGTCCAGGCACGAACTTCTTTCACGCCAGCGGTGAAGTAGGTTTGCAGATCCAGCAGTTCATAGCCCGCGCGGATTACGCGGTTCAGGCCCGGCTCTTCTAATCCTAACTCAGCCATGAATTCTTCACGATCTGCATCATCCAGTTCCGCAATATCGGATTCAACGGCGGCGCAGACGGCCACAACGACAGACCCTTCAGCGGCTGCGATTTCGCGCACTTTATCGAGGTATGGATTGTTTTCGAAACCGTCTTCGTTGACGTTGGCGATGTACATCGTTGGTTTCAGCGTCAGGAAGCTCAGGTAGCGGATAGCTGCTTTGTCTTCATCGCTTAAATCCAGCGAGCGCAGCATGCCAGCGTTTTCCAACTGAGGTAAACATTTCTCCAGCGCGGCCAGCTCAGCTTTAGCATCTTTATCGCCGCCTTTCGCTCTCTTCTGCACGCGATGAATGGCGCGTTCGCAGGTGTCGAGGTCAGACAGTGCTAATTCAGTGTTGATGACTTCGATGTCATCAGCTGGATCAACTTTGTTGTTTACGTGGATAATGTTGTCGTTTTCGAAGCAGCGTACAACGTGGCCGATGGCTTCCGTTTCACGAATGTTGGTCAGGAACTGGTTACCCAAACCTTCACCTTTGGACGCGCCTTTTACCAGACCGGCGATATCAACAAATTCCATGGTGGTAGGAAGGATACGCTGCGGCTTAACGATCTCAGCCAGCTTGTCCAGACGTGGATCGGGCATCGGCACTACGCCAGTGTTCGGCTCGATGGTACAAAACGGGAAGTTGGCCGCTTCGATGCCGGCTTTGGTCAACGCATTGAACAGAGTGGATTTACCGACGTTAGGCAGCCCAACGATACCGCATTTGAATCCCATGTTTATATCACCTTAAATAACTTATTAATCAGGCAATTACTATCTCTTGCCTGTCAGAATGGAAATATTTCGGCCGATTATACACGGAATGGCGATTTATCTCGATCTGCCATCCGCATTCTGACCAGATTATGCCGCTTTGAAGGCATGCAAGCGGTTCATCGCTTTGATCATGTCTTCTTTCATCAGGATTTCTGTGCAGCGTACGGCTTCGTCAATGGCATCGTCGATCAGCGTCTGCTCGCTCGTCGGCGGTTTGCCCAGCACAAAACCGGTCACTTTGCTTTTATCACCCGGATGACCGATACCAATGCGTAAACGATGGAAGTTCGGGTTGTTGCCCAATTTACTGATGATGTCTTTCAGACCGTTATGGCCGCCGTGTCCGCCGCCCAACTTAAGTTTGGCAATTCCCGGTAATAAATCCAGTTCATCATGCGCAACCAGAATTTCATCAGGTTGGATTCGGTAGAAAGTGGCCATTGCCGCGACGGCTTTGCCGCTCAGGTTCATGAACGTGGTGGGAACCAGCAGGCGTACATCTTGCCCAGCCAGATTCAGGCGAGAGGTGTAACCAAAAAATTTGCTTTCTTCTTTCAGCGGCTGACGGTAAGCGTCCGCCAGACGATCGACAAACCAGGCACCCGCATTATGACGAGTGGCGGCATATTCCGCGCCAGGATTAGCCAGGCCGACAATTAATTTAATGCTGCTCACGGTATATTCCAGATTACGTGCTTAAACTTACGCAGGGTAGTGTGATAATGAGAACGCTAGTTTACACACCGCATGAGGTATAGCCAAATATACACGTCATACTTCAAGCTGCACGTGCGTTGGCTTTCCTCGCTCACCCCAGTCACTTACTTGAGTAAGCTCCTGGGGATTCACTGCGTTGCCGCCTTCCTGCAACTCGAATTATTTAGGGTATATCGGTGTTGGAATGTGAAAACATTGTTATTTATTTAGTGGTGTGATTATTCGGATTTTTGTCTATTTGTTTGTTTAAACGTAAAAAAATATTAATCATTCCCCTTATCTGTGATCCCTCCCGCAATCATCTAAGTATATTATTGTCTATAATTACATCAATAATAAGACAGTAAACAGTAATGGCACTCCGATTCATCCACAGAATTAATCTGGAGGTGGCAGATGAAACGCAAGAACGTGACAGTACTAGGTAATGTATTGATGGGTATCGGGATGATCATGATGATTGGCGGCATCGGTTTTTCTATCGCCAGCCAGTTCCCGAAACTGAATGTTCCTGAATATATGACTTACATTGATCTGGTCAGTATTTTTTCTGGCGCAATATTTTGGTTGGCGGGGGCGCGTATTAGCGGGCGTGAAGAAGTTGCAGACCGTTATTGGTGGGTTAAGCACTTTGATAAGCGTTGCCGCCGCCAGCGTCATCCATAACCGTTAATGAAGTCATAGGCGTTATGTACATTGAACAATAGAGCCGCTGTAGCCTCGCTATGGCGGTTTTTTGTTTTTTATAGTGGTATACACTAAATAATTCGAGTTTCAGGCAGGCGGCAAGGGAAGGACAAATTCGTCGGGAACGAATTTGACCAGCCAAAGGCTGGCCTTCGGTGAGAGACAGGATGTCTCTCATTTCATCCCGATGAGCTTACTCAAGTAAGTGATTCGGGTGAGTGAACGAAGCCAACGCACATGCAACGTGAAGTATGACGTGTATAGAAATAAGAAAGCCACCTTGTTACAGGTGGCTCCATCATTATCGTTTGTGATCGGTTATCCGATCAGCGGCGATTAATGTTCAAACATCGCAGAAATGGATTCTTCGTTGCTGATACGACGAATCGCTTCGGCCAACATCCCGGACAGCGTCAGCGTACGAACATTCGGCAGTGAACGAATGTTTTCCGCCAGCGGAATGGTATCGCAGACAATCACTTCATCAATTACAGAGTTCTTGATGTTCTCGTAAGCATTGCCTGAGAAGATCGGGTGTGTGGCATACGCGAATACACGTTTAGCCCCACGTTCCTTCAGCGCTTCCGCCGCTTTGCACAGCGTGCCACCGGTGTCGATCATATCGTCAACCAGCACACAGTCACGGCCAGCGACGTCACCGATGATGTGCATCACCTGAGAAACGTTGGCACGCGGACGGCGCTTGTCAATGATCGCCATGTCGGTATCGTTCAGCAGTTTAGCGATTGCGCGAGCACGCACAACGCCACCGATATCAGGAGAAACCACGATCGGGTTTTCCAGATTCTGTTGCAACATATCTTCCAGCAGGATCGGGCTACCGAATACGTTATCTACCGGGACATCGAAGAAACCCTGAATCTGCTCAGCGTGCAGATCAACAGTCAGAACACGGTCAACACCCACGCTGGACAGGAAGTCAGCAACGACTTTCGCGGTGATTGGCACACGTGCGGAACGCACGCGACGATCCTGACGGGCATAGCCGAAGTAGGGGATAACGGCGGTAATACGTCCCGCGGAAGCGCGACGCAGAGCATCGACCATCACAACCAGTTCCATCAGGTTGTCATTGGTGGGTGCACAGGTGGACTGGATGATGAAAATATCACCACCGCGTACATTTTCATTGATTTGCACGCTGACTTCGCCATCGCTAAAACGACCGACAGCGGCGTCGCCAAGGCTAGTGTACAAACGGTTGGCAATACGTTGTGCTAGTTCCGGGATGGCGTTACCAGCAAAAAGCTTCATATCAGGCACGAGAAGAACCTCAGGCTTGCGTCCAGAGAAATATTGCACCTGCCAAGCAAGGAAAAACAACAGGTACAACATGCATACGGGTGTATGAATTAAGTTTGCTACAGACTGGCCGCGTGGCAGCCGGTGTGTGGCAAAACCTAACGTTGCCCAGAAAGCGTACGTTGTAGCGGAGAGATATTAACACCTCTTGCGACGAAACCGTTTAACCATTCCGGGGCCTGGTCAAGCACCTGACGGGCTGCGAACTCGGTGTCAAACTCTGCAAACACACAAGCCCCCGTTCCAGTCAGGCGCGCCGGGGCATATTCTAGCAGCCATGAAAGTAGCTGTTCAACCTCACGAAAACGTTTTCTTGCGATAGCTTCACAATCATTGACGAAGGTCTGGTTTAATAAAGTTTCTAAATCACGAATTGGCGAATTCCGCATCAACTCAGGATCGCCAAAAATCAACGGCGTGGCGATACTAACACCAGGGTGGGCGACCAGATACCATTTCTCTGGCGGATTTGCAGGTGTTAACTGTTCGCCGATACCCTCGGCAAAGGCGGCATGCCCACGAACAAAGACGGGTACATCCGCACCTAATTGCAGGCCCAGTTCGGCCAACGTATCAACGTTCAGCCCGCTTTGCCACAAATGGTTGAGAGCGACCAAAACGGTAGCTGCATTGGATGATCCGCCGCCCAGCCCGCCACCCATTGGCAGGCACTTATCGATACTGATGTCTGCGCCGAACTGGGCAGGGCGAAGTGCATGGCGTTCGCAGTGTTGCTGTAATAAGCGTGCGGCGCGGACGATCAGGTTTTGCTCGTTCTCTACCCCGTCGACAGGAGTAAGCAGGTTAATCTGGTCGTCATCACGCGGCCGAATCGTCAGAGTGTCACCATAATCCAGAAACTGGAATAGCGTTTGCAGCAGGTGATACCCGTCCTCTCTCTGACCGGTAATGTAAAGAAACAGGTTCAGTTTGGCGGGGGCAGGCCATGTCTCGATAACCGTCGGTTGCATCGCTTATTTAACCATCCAGTTATTCATCTTCAGCTTAATACGCTGTTCACCCTGTACCAGCTCCAGACTGGTTGGCAGCGGAGGTGTCAGCTCAGTGTTGTAGCTCTGATAGCTGACATTCCAGTTTTGATTGCCTTGGCGATAGGTGATGGTTTTCAGCAGGTAGCGTTCATCCAGCGTGAATTCGGTCGCGTCGCCTGGGATGCCGAGAATCCACTGGCGCAGATTGTTCAGTGGGATCGCCATGCCAGTCAGTTGCTGAATCATGTATTCGGCATCCTTACCCACGTAACGCTTGCCCTGATTGTCGGTGATTTGCACGCCGTCAGGTTGGGCTCGCAGTTCTAATTCGGTGCTGCCGAGCGGGTTGGTCAACAGCAGCCGATAACGCTGCGGCGGTGTGTCCTGCCAGAAGAAATTGGCTGATACTCTTTTACTATCGGAGATATAGGCAAAAGCGCCGCGCGTCTGATATTGGCTGAGCTGCTGGACCTTTTGCTGGTGCTGTTGCCACTCTGGCGAGGTGGCACTTTTACCCGTTTGAGTCGGTTGATTAACGCTACAGGCAGCGAGCAATATGCTGGCTAAAGGCAGTAAACGCAGGCATCGGACGGTTTTGGTTGGCATGTCGGTCGTATCCTGTAAATGAACAAAGTCCGTGAAATACGTCACGCTAACGGGCTTACTGCTCAGCGTCAATGATTGTTATTCGTTAATGGCGTTTATTGTTTTTTGTCAAAAAGTGTATACCTCAGACGAGGTGTATCGCGTGCTGTCGCTTTTCTTGCTCTCCTGCATCAAGTAGAATGCGATTCAAACGAAATCCATACTAAGACCGGTATTACTCAGAAACAGCCTAATGACCCTGCTTGCGCTTGGTATTAATCACAAAACCGCACCGGTTTCTCTGCGTGAACGCGTTGTGTTCTCACCAGATAAACTCGGCGTGGCCCTCGACAGTCTGCTACAGCAACCGCTGGTGCAGGGCGGCGTTGTGCTGTCTACCTGCAATCGTACGGAACTCTACCTTAGCGTTGACGAACAGGAAAACCAGCGTGAGCAACTGATTCGCTGGCTGTGTGAATATCATCAATTGCGCCCGGAAGAAGTCAACGGCAGCCTGTACTGGCATCAGGATAATGCCGCCGTTAGCCATTTGATGCGCGTTGCCAGCGGTCTGGATTCTTTGGTGTTAGGCGAACCGCAGATTTTGGGGCAGGTGAAGAAGGCGTTTGCCGAATCACAGCGTGGTCATTCCTTGTCCAGCGAGCTGGAGCGGCTGTTTCAGAAATCTTTTACCGTTGCCAAGCGGGTTCGTACAGAAACGGATATCGGTGCCAGTGCGGTGTCGGTGGCATTTGCCGCCTGTACGCTGGCGCGGCAGATTTTTGAATCACTGTCAGATGTCACGGTGCTGCTGGTTGGTGCCGGAGAAACCATTGAACTGGTCGCTCGCTATCTTCGCGAACACAAAGTGCAGAAAATGGTGATCGCGAACCGCACCCGTGAACGCGCGCAGGCGCTGGCAACGGAAGTCGGTGCAGAAGTCATCACGCTGGCAGAGCTGGACGAACAGCTCGTCCATGCTGATATCGTGATCAGTTCAACGGCAAGTACACTGCCGATTATCGGAAAAGGGATGATGGAACGGACGCTGAAAGCGAGACGGAATCAGCCAATGCTGATGGTAGATATTGCGGTACCGCGTGATATTGAGCCGGAAGTTGGCAAATTACCTAACGTTTATCTCTACAGCGTGGACGATCTGCATGCGATCATTCAACATAACCTCGCGCAGCGCAAAGCGGCGGCGGTACAGGCTGAATCTATCGTGCAGCAGGAAAGCTCCGACTTCATGGCGTGGCTGCGTGCGCAGTCCGCGGTGGAGACCATTCGTGATTATCGTGCTCAGGCCGATGAATTGCGTGCGGAAATGACGGCCAAGGCGCTGGCTGCCATTCAACAAGGCAATGACGTTGAAGCGGTGATTCAGGAACTGACACACCGTTTAACCAACCGTCTGATTCACGCGCCGACCAAATCCCTTCAGCAAGCCGCTCGTGACGGCGACCAACACCGGTTACAAATTTTACGTGACAGCCTTGGGCTGGACTAGCATTCATCTCTATTACAGGATTTAACCGCCCGCATGAAGCCTTCTATTGTTGCTAAACTGGAAGCGTTACAAGAACGCCATGAAGAAGTCCAGGCGTTACTCGGTGAGCCCAGCGTCATCGCTGATATGGATCGCTTTCGCGCGTTGTCGCGAGAATATGCGCAGCTCACTGATATTACCCGCTGTTTCCAGCAATGGCAGCAGGCGCAAGAGGATCAGCAAACCGCAGAAATGATGCTGGACGATCCTGAAATGCGCGATATGGCACAGGAAGAGCTGAAGGAAAGCAAAGCGACGATTGAAGCACTGGAGCAGCAGCTTCAGGTGTTGTTGTTGCCGAAAGATCCCGACGATGAGCGCGGCTGTTTTCTGGAAGTACGCGCCGGAACCGGCGGTGACGAAGCGGCAATCTTTGCCGGCGATCTGTTCCGTATGTATAGCCGTTATGCTGAAGCACGCCGTTGGCGTGTTGAGGTGGTGAGCGCCAGCGATGGTGAACATGGCGGCTATAAAGAAGTTATCGCCAAAATCTCTGGTGATGGTGTTTACGGCCAGCTCAAGTTTGAATCCGGTGGCCATCGCGTTCAGCGTGTTCCTGCGACTGAATCTCAAGGGCGCATTCATACCTCGGCCTGTACGGTCGCCGTTATGGCGGAAGTGCCGGAAGCGGAGATGCCGGACATCAACCCAGCGGATTTGCGCATTGATACCTTCCGCTCTTCTGGCGCGGGCGGTCAGCACGTTAACACCACCGATTCCGCCATCCGTATTACCCACTTGCCAACCGGTATTGTCGTGGAGTGTCAGGATGAGCGTTCACAGCACAAAAACAAAGCCAAAGCGCTATCGGTGTTGGGGGCGCGTATTCGTGCCGCAGAAGTGCAGAAACGTCAGTTGGAAGAAGCGTCAACCCGCCGTAACCTGCTCGGCAGCGGCGATCGCTCTGACCGTATTCGTACTTACAATTTCCCGCAGGGAAGGGTGACCGATCACCGCATTAACCTGACACTTTACCGGCTGGATGAAGTCATGGAAGGGAAACTGGACACGCTGATTCAACCAGTCGTGCAGGAATACCAGGCCGATCAGCTTGCTGCGTTGTCCGAGCAGGAATAATGACGTATCAGGATTGGTTAATCTCGGCCACGGCACAGCTCGTGGCGGGAGAAAGCCCGAAGCGAGATGCGGAGATTTTGCTGGGCTTTGTGACTGGTAAGTCCCGCACGTTCCTGCTGGCGTTTGGTGAAATTGAGCTGAACGCGCCTGAACAGCAGCAATTAACTGAACTGCTGGCGCGTCGTGAACAGGGAGAACCCATCGCTTATTTGATCGGCGTGCGCGAGTTCTGGTCACTGTCGCTGGCTGTTTCGCCCGCCACGCTGATTCCTCGACCTGATACCGAATGTCTGGTCGAACAAGCCTTGCTACGCTTGCCTCAAACGCCGTGTGCCGTGCTGGATCTGGGCACCGGAACCGGCGCGATCGCGCTGGCGCTGGCGAGCGAACGGCGTGATTGTCGGGTGACTGGCGTTGATGTTCAACCGGATGCCGTTACGTTAGCGACAAAAAATGCCCAGCAATTGGGGCTCGACAACGCGAGTTTCCTGTCAGGAAGTTGGTATTCACCGCTTGATCACACGCGCTTTGCGCTTATCGCCAGTAACCCACCGTATATCGATGCGGATGATGTGCATCTGTCGCAGGGAGATGTCCGTTTTGAACCTGCCAGCGCACTGATTGCCGCCGACAACGGACTGGCGGATTTACGCACGATTATTGAATCCGCTCCGCATTATTTAGACGACGGTGCCTGGCTGCTGCTGGAACATGGCTGGCAGCAGGCTGACGCGGTGCGTCAGCTATTGCAGGCCCGAGGATTTACACAAATAGAAACCTGTCAGGACTATGGTGGCAATGACCGCGTGTCGTTAGGACGCTGGTTGGATACCCCAATTTATTAGGAGCAATGGACGTGATAACTCTTTACCCAGCCACGATATATCTGCATCTGGCAACGGTTGGTATCAGTATTTCCCTGTTTGTGATTCGTTTTTTTTGGCTGTGCCAGCAATCCGCTATGCTGCAACAGCGCTGGGTGAAAATCCTGCCGCATATTAACGACACCTTGTTATTAATCAGCGGTATTGGTTTAATCGTTCTCAGCCATACGTATCCGTTTACTCCCGAGCAAAGCTGGCTGACGGAAAAACTGTTTGGCGTTATCATTTATATCCTTCTTGGCGCTATCGCCTTGGGGAAACGCCCCCGTAGTCAGAACGTTCGCTGGCTGGCGTTTGTATCTGCTTTAATATGCTTTGGTGTGGTCGTGCTGTTGGCACTGACGCAGTCACCGTTGCTGATGGAATAATTATGAGTGCTATTGCTGATTTTGAATTCAACCAGTCACTGCTAAGTGACGGTGTCGTGTTGGTTTCACAGGCGATTCGCCGCGACTTTCCCGCTCAGGATGTGCGGCAAAATCTGCAACAGCTGGTTGAGAGCGCCCGAGCCGCTATTCCTGACGGTCTTGAGCAAGATCTTCAGCTTGAAAAACTGATTGAGCTGTTTTATCACACCTGGGGATTCGGTGGTGCGGGCGGCGTTTATCGCCTCTCTGATGCGCTGTGGCTGGATCAGGTGCTTGAATCTCGTCAGGGCCTGCCCGTGTCGCTGGGTATCATCTTTCTGCATATCGCCAATGAACTCGGTCTGCCGCTGATGCCGGTGATTTTCCCGACGCAGTTGATTCTGCGCGCTGACTGGCTTGATGAAGAGATGTGGCTGATCAATCCGCTAAATGGCGATACGCTGAGCGAGCATGTGCTGGAAGTGTGGCTTAAAGGTAATATTGGCCCGTCAACTCGCCTGCTGGATGAAGATCTGGATGAAGCCGAGAATGTCCTGATCGTGCGTAAGATGCTCGACACGCTGAAAGTCGCCCTGATGGAAGAGAAACAGATGGAGCTGGCGCTGAGAGCCAGCGAAGCGGTGCTGCAGTTTGACCCGGATGATCCCTATGAAATCCGCGATCGCGGCCTGATTTATGCTCAACTGGATTGCGACCATATTGCGCTGTCCGATCTCAACTATTTCGTTGAACAGTGCCCGGAAGATCCGGTGAGTGAAATGATAAAAGTGCAGATTCACTCGATAGAGCAGAAACAGATTGTCTTGCATTAAAAAAAACGGTCTTACATTAAGAAACCGTTTTGCAGTAATGCTACGTTAATTTATTTCCCGACATGAAGGTAAAAGTATGACGAATAAAGTGGTCAAGATAGGGGATATCCCAGTCGCCAACGATCTGCCTTTTGTGCTGTTTGGCGGCATGAATGTTCTTGAATCACGCGATCTGGCGATGCGCATTTGTGAGCATTACGTCACGGTCACGCAGAAGTTGGGCATTCCTTACGTGTTCAAGGCGTCATTCGATAAGGCTAACCGCTCCTCGATTCACTCTTACCGCGGTCCCGGTCTGGAAGAAGGGATGAAAATCTTCCAGGAACTGAAACAGACCTTTGGCGTAAAAATTATCACTGACGTGCATGAATCGCATCAGGCACAGCCTGTTGCCGATGTGGTTGATGTGATCCAGCTTCCTGCGTTTTTGGCACGCCAAACCGATCTTGTGGAAGCGATGGCGAAAACCGGTGCGGTAATCAACGTGAAAAAACCGCAGTTCGTCAGCCCGGGGCAAATGGGTAACATCGTCGATAAATTTATCGAAGGTGGCAACGATCAGGTGATTCTGTGCGATCGCGGTAGCAACTTCGGTTACGACAATCTGGTTGTCGATATGCTGGGTTTCAATGTCATGAAGCACGCGTCCAACGGTGCGCCAGTGATTTTTGACGTGACGCATGCGTTGCAGTGCCGCGACCCGTTTGGTGCGGCGTCTGGTGGCCGTCGTGGACAGGTCACTGAACTGGCGCGTGCCGGTATGGCCGTCGGTCTGGCGGGGCTATTCATTGAAGCTCATCCGGATCCTGCGAATGCGAAGTGTGATGGCCCGTCTGCGCTGCCGCTGGATAAGCTGGAACCGTTCCTGCAACAGATCAAAGCGATTGACGATCTGGTGAAAAACTTCCCAGAACTGGATACCAGCAAGTAACCATACTCACAGTAGATTACTTGCTGACGTAAAAAACGTAGGGAACGTTTTTCAACGTCGCTTGCGACGACCAGCAGAGTGGCGGGCAGGAAGCTCGTCATAAAAAAACCCGCGATATCGCGGGTTTTTGTGTTTATAACGTTCGGCGTTTTCTACGACACAGACAGCATGATGACTGTTATTTATAAAGATCGGCGCTGATCGTGAGGTTGTTGCCTTTACCTTCCCACTGTCTGGTGATGTGGTAGTACTTGGCACCTTTCTCGCCCGCGCGTTTAGCAACGGCTTCGGACACCTGTGTCATGTTGGTGTAGTTGCCGCGGAATTTAACCGAATCGAAAGGCACCATCTGCGCTGCCGTGGCGTTGTTCAGTTCCTGAATTTGGGTGCCATCAGATAATGTTACCGTGTAACGCCCACCTTTTGACGATTGTGTTTCGAAGAAATTACCTACGTTGCGGCTAGGGCTGCCGGAGTTGGCGACACCTGGGATTTCCACTTTAGCAGCTTCTGCACCACCTGCAGCCAACGCGGCGCGGCCTGCATCAGAATCCGCTGGAATCACGTCCGTGCTCTGGGTCTGGCGCTTCGGCGCATCGGCTTTATAAATGTATGCAGTGACTTTCTGGTTGGCACTATTCGAGTTCACATCGACCTGACGGACGATGTAGAACGAATCGGCATTTTTCTCTTTTGCTGCTTTCGCAATGGCGTCATTTACGTCCGGCTGACTACGGAAAAATCCACCAACGGTTACCGTGTCATACGGTTCCAGCCCGTAAGCCACATCTTTCGGCAGCTCTTTCACGCCGTAGAATGTGCGGAATTGGGTGTCTTGATTCGCTTTTGGTGCATCTTTGCGATACAGGTCGACCGTAACATTCCAGTTGCCGCTCGAATTAGCGTCATCCATCGCTTGTACATAAAACGACTCTGCACCCAGCTTGTCGGCGCGTTTTGAGGCTGCGGCTACCGCTTCATTGATCGCGTTAAAACGTCCTTTAAACGTAATTCGTTCAAAGGGTTGCAGGGATTCTGCCTGCTCAGGCGTAAGTTCCTGTGCAGCCTGCGCTGAAAATGCCGAGAGTGATAACAACAATGTGGATGCAATAACAGTAGTCTTCAGCTTCATAAAAAATCCTTTCGCCTTCCTGCCACTCGAATTATTTAAGGTATAGCAATCAACCTGTAACGGAATAGGGCTGATTATCGCACGGAATAAATTCTTGTGCTTTAGCATTTTCAGCGGGCTAAAAAGCCGTGATACTTCGGCTTGGAACAAGAAAAGTGCTAATAATAACGGTTAATGATTGTTTTGACATCATAAGGGATATTTATACAAATTATCGCATTAACAACCTTGTAACACATCGTTTTTGTGAAACATCCCAGAAAAATACTTCTGTAATAATGCTACAAAAGGCAGAGAAGACCATGATTTTCGACCAAGAAAGGCTGACAGAACCTGTGATAACTCGGCTTTTCTGTGAAATTCATTTTATTTATGGATCATCGATCACATTTTCAGTACGTTATAAATGAATTCGCCTACAGTGAGACGCCTCAAAAAACGTGTGGTAAGAAGATGATAAGACCCTCTTCCTACCGCGTGAATGTGGGGTTACAGGGTGCAGTAGGTCTCGGCGAATTCGTATAACAGAATAGGGTGAGAATAATAACCTTCGTTAAAAATAAGCGAAAAGGGTATCAGCATGCGTATTGGTGTACCAAGAGAGCGGTTGGCCAATGAAGCCCGTGTAGCAGCGACGCCGAAAACGGTTGAACAGCTGCTGAAACTGGGTTTTACGGTCTCGATAGAACGTGAAGCGGGAAAACTGGCAAGTTTTGATGATGCGGCATTCGAAGAAGTCGGTGCGTCGATTGTTGACAGTTCGGAAGTCTGGCAAGCCGATATCGTCCTGAAGGTGAATGCGCCGCAGGATGATGAAATCGAACTGACCCGCGCGGGCAGTACGGTTGTCAGCTTTATCTGGCCAGCGCAGAACCCAGAGCTGCTGGCGAAGCTGGCTGCCCGTCAGGTGACGGTGATGGCGATGGATTCCGTCCCGCGTATTTCGCGCGCGCAGTCACTTGATGCGCTCAGCTCGATGGCCAACATCGCGGGTTACCGTGCCATCGTTGAAGCCGCACACGAATTTGGCCGCTTCTTTACCGGACAGATTACCGCTGCAGGTAAGGTTCCGCCTGCCAAGGTTATGATTATCGGTGCAGGCGTGGCCGGTTTGGCCGCGATCGGTGCCGCAGGTAGTTTAGGCGCTATCGTTCGTGCTTTTGATACCCGCCCTGAAGTAAAAGAGCAGGTTAAGAGCATGGGGGCTGAGTTCCTCGAACTCGACTTTGAAGAAGAAGCGGGTAGCGGCGACGGCTATGCTAAAGTCATGTCCGAAGCCTTTATCAAAGCGGAAATGGAACTGTTTGCCGCTCAGGCAAAAGAAGTCGACATTATCGTCACTACAGCCCTGATCCCTGGAAAACCGGCGCCACGTCTGATCACCAAAGAAATGGTGCTGAGCATGAAGCCCGGCAGCGTGATTGTCGATTTAGCGGCGCAAACGGGCGGGAACTGCGAACTGACCGTAGCCGATCGCGTCACCGTGACGGAAAACGGCGTCAAAATTATCGGTTACACCGATTTGCCTAGCCGTCTGCCGACACAATCTTCACAGCTTTACGGCACGAACCTAGTTAACCTGCTGAAATTACTCTGCAAAGAGAAAAATGGCGAAATCGACGTCGATTTTGACGATACCGTGATTCGCGGTGTGACCGTCATTAAAGAAGGTGAAATTACCTGGCCAGCACCGCCGATTCAGGTTTCTGCACAGCCACAGCAGGCAAAACCTGCCGCTGCGGTGGTGAAGGAAGCTGCCAAACCGACGTCGCCATGGAAGAAATATGCGTTCCTCGTAATCGCTATCCTGCTGTTTGGCTGGCTGGCCGATGTCGCGCCTAAAGAGTTCTTGTCTCACTTTACCGTTTTTGCGCTGTCCTGCGTGGTGGGCTATTACGTTGTCTGGAATGTCAGCCACGCATTGCACACGCCATTAATGTCAGTCACTAACGCAATATCAGGCATTATCGTTGTCGGAGCATTGTTGCAGATCGGCCACGGCGGATGGGTGTCGTTCTTCTCGTTCATTGCCGTATTGATCGCCAGCATCAATATTTTCGGTGGTTTCACCGTGACTCAGCGCATGCTGAAAATGTTCCGTAAAAACTAAGGGGTAACACATGTCTGGTGGATTAGTAACTGCTGCATACATTGTTGCCGCAATTCTCTTTATTTTCAGTTTGGCTGGGTTGTCCAAGCACGAAACGTCGCAACAAGGAAACATCTTTGGTATCAGCGGTATGGCGCTTGCGCTGATCGCGACGATTCTGGGACCGGATTCTGGCAACGTGGGTTGGATTATCGTCGCGATGGCGATCGGTGGATCAATCGGTATTTATCTGGCGCGTAAGGTTGAAATGACCGAAATGCCAGAACTGGTCGCGATTCTTCACAGCTTTGTGGGCTTGGCTGCGGTATTAGTTGGCTTTAATAGCTTCCTCGACCACGGTGAAATTACCGATCCGGTGATGGTTAACATCCATTTAACGGAAGTCTTCCTGGGTATCTTCATCGGTGCTGTGACCTTCACGGGCTCGGTCATCGCGTTCGGTAAACTGCGTGGCAATATCTCCTCCAAGCCATTGATGCTGCCTCATCGCCATAAAATGAATCTGGCGGCGCTGGTTGTGTCCTTCCTGCTGTTGCTGGTTTTCGTCAATACGGGCAGCGTAGCGTTGCAGGTACTGGCGCTGATTCTGATGACAGCGATTGCACTGGTATTTGGCTGGCACCTGGTTGCATCGATTGGCGGTGCGGACATGCCAGTCGTCGTTTCTATGCTGAACTCCTACTCTGGTTGGGCGGCAGCGGCAGCGGGCTTCATGCTGAGCAATGACCTGCTGATCGTGACCGGTGCTCTGGTGGGTTCTTCTGGTGCGATTCTGTCTTACATCATGTGTAAAGCGATGAACCGTTCCTTTATCAGCGTGATTGCCGGTGGTTTTGGTACAGATGGCGTTTCCTCTAGTGAGAGTGAAGAGGTGGGTGAATACCGTGAGGCTTCAGCGGAAGACGTGGCTGATTTACTCAAGAACTCAACTTCAGTCATCATCACACCGGGATACGGTATGGCCGTCGCGCAGGCGCAGTACCCTGTGCATGACATCACCGCAAAACTGCGTGCGCGTGGCATCAACGTTCGCTTTGGTATTCACCCAGTCGCAGGGCGTCTACCAGGTCATATGAACGTGCTGTTGGCTGAAGCAAAAGTCCCTTACGACATCGTGTTGGAAATGGATGAAATTAATGACGATTTCACCGATACCGATACTGTACTGGTCATTGGCGCGAATGACACCGTTAACCCAGCGGCGCAAGAAGATCCACACAGCCCAATCGCTGGTATGCCAGTGCTGGAAGTGTGGAAAGCGCAGAATGTCATCGTGTTCAAGCGTTCCATGAATACCGGTTACGCTGGCGTACAGAACCCGTTGTTCTTTAAAGAGAACACGCAGATGCTGTTTGGCGATGCCAAAGACAGCGTTGAGGCGATTCTGAAAGCACTGTAAGCGTGACTGGAAGTAGAAAACGAAAGGGGCGATTTCGCCCCTTTTTTACATCTCAAATATAGCGATACGTGGCATCGCCAAAAAATAATGCCAGCGTTGAGGCTGGCATTATTTGGTGCTGAGCGAGATGAAACGAGCAATCAGCTGTTACCGCTCTCTTCTAACGTAATCGGTGACACGAAATCATCGGGTTTGATCGCAAGTAAATCGCACTTCAAGTGATCGATCACATGCTCGACGGTATTGCCGATAAAGGCAGCGGAAAGGCCGGTTCTACCCAGCGAGCCTAACACCACGACGCCCGCCTGCAAATGCTCCGCCAGATCGGGAATCACTTCTTCCGGCAACCCTTTTTCTACGTGCGTCACGCGTTCATCCAGACTGAACTTCTGCCGTAAGGATTTCATGGCGATAAGGTGCTGGCCTCGAATCGCATCGTTGTAGACGCTGGGATCGAAATCAGGCAGTTCAATGGCGATATTGATGGGGGTAACGGGGTAGGCTCCGACCAGATGAACCTCGGTCTGATCAACCTGCTGCGCCAGCTCCAGCGTTTCCGATACCAGTTTGATATTGAGTGGGTCGTGATAAGGGTCTTCGCTAGCCAGATTGACAGCAACCAGCGCACGGCCTTCGACTGGCCAAGGCTGATCTTTCACCATCCACACGGGGCAGGGGCATTTGCGCAGTAGCTGCCAGTCGGTTGGCGTAAAGATAACCGCTTCCAGCCGATCGTGCTGATGTGCCATTTTCAACAACAGGTCATGTTGTCCGGAAATGACTTCCCGAATAATGGCTTCAAAAGGCTTATTGTGCCACACCACTTTGATTTCTATCGAAACGCCAGCGTCAAGGTAGTATTTGCACTGTTCCGCAATCCACTCGGTCCGTTGTTGAATAACGCCCTGACGCATTTCCACCCGCTCATCGGGAGAAAGCAGGGTTGTCATTTCATAAGAGAAATCATAAATCGGCAGAAATGCCTTGATACGGCCGCCAAGTCGCTGAACCAGGTAAACCGCCCGACGCAGCGCTGGTTGGTCATCCTGATTTGGGTCAATAGCTACCAGTAAGTTCTGATACTTTGCCATAGCTCCTCCAAACAGCTGTTACTCCACAGCCTGTCATTCAAGAGTACCGCAATGGAATCGTTTTGGACAACAGAGATAAGCCGCAGAATAACAAAATAGGAAATATCACGGATGGGGCGGAAAAGAGAGGATAAAATTGACGTTGCCACAGTAAAAAAAGCGGCAACGTCAAATGGTTAGGCTGGAAAGATTATTTTCGCGAGGAACCGGCTAATTCGGAAAGCGCATCAATATTCTCGATCGTGATGTATTTTCCTTTTACCGCCAGCGTACCGCTTTTCTGGAAACGCCCCAGTAGACGGCTGATGGTTTCAACGGTTAGCCCCAGATAGTTGCCGATATCACCGCGCGTCATGGTCAGACGGAACTCACGCGGCGAGAAGCCACGCTGAGCGAAACGACGGGAAAGGTTGTAGACAAACGCTGCCAGACGCTCTTCAGCGTTCTTCTTCGACAGCAGCAGAATCATGTCCTGATCGCCACGGATTTCACCGCTCATCAGGCGCATCATCTGCTGACGCAGGTTAGGCATTTTCCCGGAGAGATCGTCCAGCGTCTCGAAAGGAATTTCGCAGACCATTGACGTTTCCAGCGCCTGCGCAAAGCTCGGATGTTGAGCCGTACCGATAGCATCAAAGCCCACCAAGTCACCCGCCAGATGAAAACCAGTGATCTGCTCGTCGCCTTGTTCCGTGATGGTATAGCTTTTTATCGTCCCGGAGCGGATGGCGTAGAGCGATCTCAGTTCATCGCCAGCCTTAAACAGCGCCTGCCCCTTCTGGATAGGCTTCTTCCTTTCAATGATGTTGTCGAGCTGATCGAGCTCGTGTTCATTCAGGGTGAAAGGGATGCATAGCTGACTGATACTGCAATCCTGACAGTGGATTGCACAACCGCCAGACTGGATGCGTCGGATAATTCGCTTTTCCGGGATCATAGGCTTTGCTCAGGCAATAATTGATATTGGTCAATTTTAACAGCTTTTATCGGCTCTGATAAGACCGGTAATCACCGGAATAGACCAATAAATAGTGAACTAACTATAATTTTTCGATTTTTCTGGGAAATATTTCGATATATAAGACCTGTGCGGAGATAATATTTTCGTCCATTACGTTACTGAACGGTTAACACGTTGATTAATCCGAATCGCTCACGATGATCAGCAATTCGGAGGGCAATTTCGTGTGTCGCGAAGCGCAAAAATTATAACGGTAAACTATTCTGTTGAAGTAAAGAGCTGTTTAGGTAAATAACCTTCGTGAGCGAGCAGCCACTGCTTACGGTGAATGCCACCCGCATAGCCCGTCAGCGCACCGCCAGTACCGATGACACGATGGCAGGGAACCACGATGCTGACAGGGTTGGAGCCGTTTGCCATACCGACCGCACGCGCTGCGCCAGTGCGCCCCAGTAGCGTTGCAAGTTCGCCGTATGTGGTAATTTCTCCGCAGGGGATTCGACGTAATTCCCGCCAGACCTGCTGTTGAAATTCGGTCCCTACGGAAGCGACGGGCAGCGTATCAATAATCGCTAATTCACCATCAAAATAGCGTTGCAGGCCGTCTGTCAGACCACCGGGATTATGACGCGATTGTAACGAAAAGGGATCATTTCGATAACTGCGATTGAGTGAGCGAAATAAATCGTCTTCATACTCGCGCCACTCGACGGCACGCAAATGATTATTTTCATCCGCAATAATCAATAACTCCCCGAGCGGAGTTGCCATAGTGTCCTGAAAAAAAGTCTGCATAGTGATTCCTTACGCGCTTATCGCTTTCTTGCTTCTCTCATGAGTGACGTGCCGATTATCCGGCATCCTCAGACGGATTGAAAATAAAGTTTGAATGTGACGATCGGTACCACGTTAGAACGAATCCCATCGACGTACGAACCCTTAAGAGAGGCAATGCACACCCAACGTGAGGTATGAAGATTTGACTCGTCTAACATTATCAATAAAATCAATCATTAATATGATAAACGATTGATTTGTATTTATGAGAACTGGAGCATGCCAATCTTCATCCTACTGCCAGATAACACCATCGCATGGCAATAATATGAAGGTGAACGATGTTGGGATGTTCTATTTTTTTATGGCAAAGGCATAAGCGTGTGGGTATGGCTTGTCATAGTCCAAATCACTCTACCAGCCGCTTAATCGATATGTGCCAGTCAATCCGGTGAACGTTTTAGCGTCCTGTTTTTATGTACGAATAGCTATGTGTCCTACGTTATTTGGAGGAAATGCGCAGAATGAAAAAAAAATATGCCGTAGTGGGAACGGGAGGCCGCGCGGGCCTTTATCTGGAGTCGATCGCCAGGGATTATCAGGATCAGGGGCAGTTTGTGGCTTTTTGCGATACAAACCAGACGCGAATGAATTACGCCAACCAGATTGTCCATAAATATGGACACGATAATGTGCCGACGTACCGCGCCGAACAGTTCGAGCAGATGATCGCGGAAACCAAGCCGGATGTGGTTATTGTGACGTCTCTGGATCGGACGCATCATCACTATATTATCCGGGCAATGGAATTAGGCTGTGATGTCATCAGTGAAAAGCCGATGACGATTGATGAAGAAAAATGTCAGGCGATTATTGATGCAATTAATCGTACCGGCCGTAAATTACGCGTGACCTTTAATTACCGCTACGCACCGCATCACAGCAAAGTCCGTGAATTAATTGCCGCTGGCGTGATTGGTGAAGTCTATTCTGTTCACTTTGAGTGGCTGCTGAATACCGAGCACGGGGCGGATTATTTCCGTCGCTGGCACCGTGACAAACGCAATAGCGGCGGGCTGTTGGTACACAAATCCACACACCATTTTGATCTGGTGAATTTCTGGCTGAATAGCGAACCGGAAACGGTCTATGCGCAGGGCGATTTACGTTTTTACGGTAAAGCGAATGCGGAAGCGCGCGGTGTCACAGAATTTTATTCCCGGTCACATAATAGCGAGGCGGCAGAAAACGATCCGTTTGCACTGCATATGAATAAAAGCGAACAGCTGACCGCCTTATATTTAGATGCCGAACATGAAGATGGCTATTACCGTGATAAAAGCGTGTTCGATGACGGGATTAATATTGAAGATGTGTTGGGTGTGATGGTGCGCTATAAGAGCAAAGCCATCATGACGTACTCATTAAATGCCTATTTGCCCTGGGAAGGGCTGAACGTGGTGTTTAATGGCAGCAAGGGCCGGTTAGAAATGAAACTGGTAGAAAAATCTTATGTAAACGGAGGCGGACAAAAAGAGGATGAAGGTGCGCTGAATGAATGTGAAATAAAGATCTATCCGATGTTCGACGAGCCTTATGTCGTACCGGTTGAATTTAAAGCGGGCGGACACGGCGGCGGCGATCAGGTCATGTTAAACGATCTGTTTGGTACACCGGAACCCGATCCATTACATCGCGCAGCAGATTATCGTGATGGGGCAATGTCTATTTTAACTGGCATCGCTGCCAATCGATCATTACGCACCGAACTGCCAGTGAAAATAAGCGAACTGGCCGTTAACCTGAAAAGAGGGAATTAATCAGAGTACCTGCCATTTCAGGCAGCAAACGCTTCCGCATCCGTAGTACCTGTTTGCCCCTAAAAGGGCAGCAGGTGGAAACCACCGAATACTATTATAAGGGTTCTATTATGGCGAAAACACGGAACAAATTATCTCACCTACTCCTGCTCTGTGCTGCGCTTCCCGTGGGCGCGGCATTCTCTCACTCTGCTGATGCCGCCGAGATCCGGATCTCCTGGTGGGGTGGCAACCAGCGGCATGAGGCGACACTCGCTGCTATTAACGCGTTCCAAAAAGCCAACCCGACGATTACCGTCAAAGCCGAATATGCTGGCTGGGACGGCTACCTTTCCCGCTTGTCAACGCAGATGGCTGGGGGACAAGAGCCTGATGTCATTCGTATCGACTGGAACTGGCTGCCGCAGTTTTCCCGCAACGGCGACGGCTTTTATGATTTGAATAAGCAAAAAGACATTCTGGGGCTGGGAGATTTTTCGCCTAATGCCCTGAAAACGGCGGACGTAAAAGGGAAGCTGCAAGGTCTCCCGATTTCTATGACGTCCCGTAGCATGATTTACAACAAAACCACCTGGGATAAAGCAGGTGTCGCCTATCCGCAAACCTGGGATGAGCTGTTTGCCGCCGGCCCGGTGTTTAAACAAAAACTGGGCGACAATTATTACCCGCTTGGCGTTGCTCAAGGTTCAAGCGATGTGCTGGATATTCTGACGCTCGGCCGTAGTTACCTAGCACAAAAATATGGCATTGATATGATCGATGAGAAGAAGCAGAGCATTGCCTATAGCCGCGATCAAGTACGGGAACTCTTCGGTTTTTATAAAAAGCTGGTTGATTCCCATGTGATACCCGATCAGCGCTATTTCTCCTCGTTCGGCCGCACTAACGTCTATGAAATTCGCCCTTGGATTAACGGCGAATTAGCTGGGATGTATTTATGGGATTCTGCTATCTATACCTACTCCAGCAATATGCCAAAGGATGCCGTGTTGGAAACGGGGCCGTTCCTCACCATGCCCAATGCTAAAGATTCTGGGCTGACCACCAAACCGTCTTCGCTGTTTGCCATCAGCAAGAACAGCAAGCATCCTAAGGAAGCGGCGATGCTGATGAGTTTCATGCTGAGTAACCCGGAGGGCGTGAAGGCATTAGGATTGCAAAATGGGATGCCTGCTAACCCGAAAGCGCAAAAATTGCTGGAAGATATCGGCGTGATTAACCCCGGTAATCTGTTAGCGAATGCCTATCGGGCGGCCGCGGAGCAACCTGCGTCTAAGGTGCCTGTTTCACCGTTTATGGAAAATCAGGAACTGGTTCAACTGTGGACGAGCAGTCTGCAAAAACTGGATTACGGTAACGGAGAAGTGAATAAGGTTGCCGATGATTTCCTGAACAGCGCTAACCGTATATTAAAGCGTGCTATCCGCTAACCACAGTTGTTAATTATTAATGTGCGATGCCATGTCGCAAACGATATGGCATCGCACGTCTCGAACGTTACGCCTTACTTAATCACACCGCACGCCATCCTGGCTCCGCCACCGCCCAGTTTTGCTGGTGTGTCAGCATAGTTATCCCCGTCGACGTGAACCATCAACGCATGATTTTTTACCTCAGACAGCGATTTTATCCGTGGAGCCAACAGTGGATAAGTTGACGTGCCGTCCGCATTCACGACCAGACCGGGCAGGTCGCCCAAATGCCCCTGATCGTTATAAGGGCCAAGGTGTTTACCGGTTTTTTTCGGATCGAGGTGGCCTCCCGCCGCCAAGGCAGGAACTGGTTTGCCGTCTTGTTCTGCGGGTTCACAGCTGGCATTTTCATGCACGTGGAACCCGTGAATACCCGCTTTCAGTCCTTTCAGACTCGACGTGAAAAGCAGGCCGTACGGCGTTTCCGTAATGGATACCTCACCGATACTTCCACCTGTGCCCGTTGGCAGCGCTTCATTCAGCGTCACCGTGGTGCTTGCCGCGAAGGTGGAACAGGAAAAGAACACGCCTGTCAGGATAAGTGCCTTCAGTTTCATTGTCTTTTGCCTCTTAGGGGTTGAGTGTAAAGGTTCAGTTGCGATGCTTTTTGCTCATGGCCTTTCTGCGGTGAGCTGTACCGTGCTGATGGTGCGTGCGCGAAAACCCGCTTCACAATAGCAAAGGTAAAACACCCACAGGCGCTGGAAAGGTTCATCAAAACCCTGAGCATTCAGCATATGCCACTGCTGATAAAAGCGCTGCCGCCATTCGCTGAGGGTGCGGGCATAGTCCTGACCGATATCAAACAGATCGCGGGTGATAAAATCGGTATGCCGCGTCATGGTGGTCGTCATCGCGGTAATTGAGGGCAGAAAACCGCCGGGAAAAATGTAGCGTTGGATAAAATCGACATTGCGGCAGTAGTGGCTGTAACGCTGGTCGGCAATCGTGATCGCCTGAAGCACCATGCGGCCTTGTGGACGCAGCAATTGCTGGCAGCGTTTGAAGAAGGTGGGTAAATAGGCTTTTCCGACGGCTTCGATCATTTCGACCGACACCAGCTTGTCATACTGACCGGTCAACGCGCGGTAATCCTGTAACAGCACGGTCACTTTATGGCTCAGGCCTGCTTGCTGAATGCGCTCAACCGCGTAGTCATACTGCTGTTGTGACAACGTGGTCGTGGTGACGTGACAGCCATATTCACGCGCGGCCAGTTCGGCTAATCCCCCCCAGCCGGTGCCAATTTCCAGTAAATGATCCGTTTCACAGAGCGCCAACTGTTTGCAGAGACGGCGCAACTTGGCGCGCTGTGCGTCTTCCAACGTCATTTCGGGTTGCTGATACCAGGCACTAGAGTAGAGCATCTCGCTATCGAGAAAGCTGCGATAAAAATGGTTGCCCAGATCGTAGTGAGCGGCGATATTTTTCTGCGCCTGCTGTGGGCGGTTACGGCGGCACCAGTGGATAAACCGGTGAAATGGCCCCGTCAACCAGCCAAAACGCGTTTCAAGCGTATCGATTAGCGCCTGATTTTGCGCCAAAAGCTGGAGAACGAGCGTGAGGTTGGTTGAGCTCCAATCACCATCGATATAGCTTTCGCCGGCAGCGATACTTCCCCCCAGCAAGACACGGCGATAAACGCGGTGGTTATGTATCGTGATTTCACCTTGCAGCGTCGCGTGTTGATCCCCGAATAACGTTTCATTGCCTTCTGGTTCGCGAAGGCGCAACCCTCCGCCGCCTATTCGACTAAGCAGAAGAAACACCACTTTTCTGGCCCGATTATAGCGAGCGGTATTGCTCGGGTGACGCACCAACTGTGTTTCCGTTGAACTCATGGGGTGTCCTTCTTTCCAGACTGCGGATGAGGATAAACGGGCGAGCGTTTAATCCACAGTTTCAAAGCCTGCCAATATATGGTGCAGGCGGTTTTCATCGTCATTAACGGCAGAGACCAAAGCTGAGCACGCAGGGTGGCGCGAGTAAGTGGCTGACGATGCAGCACCAGCGTCGCATCAAACTCGCGTCCTTGTCTGTGATTCTCGATTTGGATCCTCAGACGCGCGTCGGGCGGCGTGAGTCGCCAGTGATACACCATATCCATCGGGTTAAAAGGCGACACATGAAACGCTTTGGAAACAGGCGTAGAACCATCGGGGACGACAGCATAGGTATGACGTTCGTTCCAGGGGGTATTACGCACTTCTGCCAATAACCAGCGTAGTTCGTTATGCTCATCGTACAAATAATAGAAATTGACCGGATTGAAATAACAGCCCAGATAGCGTAGCTGACACAGCAGCAAGACCTTCCCCGTGAGGCGTTCCCCAGTCAGTTCCGCAATCCGATCCTGCGCTTTGGTTTTGATGTCGCCGCCACCGAGGTAATCGCCGCGACAAAATGACGCAGGGGAAAAGCGCTCCAGCGCAATCCCCACATGCGGCAAGGCGGGGATCTCATCTAAATCGATTAACGTCATGAATAACGCATAATCGAAACGATGTGTGACGGGCATGAAGCGTCGGTGGCGAACCTTGCCAACATACAAGGCGCTATTCATCTTGCACACTCTGATGGAGGAGGTTGACGACATCCAGCGCGCTTTTGACACCATCTTCATGAAAACCGTTGTACCAATAGGCACCACAAAACCAACTGCGGTTGTGCCCATTAATACGTTCACGCTGCTGCTGGTACTCTGTCGTCTGTTGAGTAAACACGGGGTGATGATAAATTGCGTGGTGCAGTATTTTATTCGGGTCAATATCCTGCTGGGGGTTTAGCGAGACACAGAAGGTGGTGGATGAACGAATACCTTGCAGGATGTTCATGTTATAGGTCACGGAGGCCCGCACGCGGCTAAACGCCTGATCGACCGGCAGACGGTAATTCCAGCTTGCCCACGCTCGCTGATTATGGGGAAGAAGTCGGGTGTCGGTATGCAAAACCACGCGGTTAGGCTGATAGCGTATGCCGCCGAGGATACGCTGCTCATCGGGCGTACTCGTTTCCAGCAGCGCCAGTGCCTGATCGGAGTGGCAGGCGAAAATCACCTGATCGAACCGATACGTCTGCCCGGTGGTATGCACCGTAGCACCTGCATCATCGCGTGTTACCTGACTGACGGGCGTCTGGATGTGGATCGTCGCCCGATCGTGGATGCGTTCTGCGATTCGCCGCACGTACTCCCGTGAACCACCGGGAACCACCATCCATTGCGGGCGATTGACCAAATCCAGTAACCCGTGATGGTTGAAGAAGGTCAGGAAAAGCGACAGCGGAAAATGCCGCATATCCTCAAGCGACGACGACCAGATTGCTGCGCCCATCGGCAAAAGATAGTGCTGGGCAAAGAACGGCGAGAATTTTTCCTGCTGCAACAAATGGCTTAGCGTCAGCCTCTGATAATCGTCGTTGGCAAGATACCGTTTGCAGACGCGGTTAAAGCGCACAATCTCCGCAACGAAACGATAGAAACTGGGGCGGATCAGGTTGCCGCGCTGGGCGAATAGCGTATTTAACGTATGGCCGTTATATTCCAGACCCGAAACTGGATTGCTAACCGAAAAGCTCATTTCTGTCGGCTGACCGGTTAACCCCAGCTCATCCAGCAGCGCAATAAAATGGGGATAGGTCCGCTCGTTGTAGACAATAAATCCCGTATCGATGGCGTAGGGGACGCCATCCTGAACGACATCAATCGTTGCCGTGTGACCACCCAGATAATCGTTCGCCTCAAACACCGACACCTGAAAGCGATCGGATAATCTGAGCGCGCAGGTTAAGCCAGCAATACCGCTACCAATAATGGCAATCTTCATACGTTTTACCTTACTAACCGGCTGGCGAGCAGACGTTGCCATGACTGTGGGAGCACTGAAATCGCGTTGAGCAACAGCGCAAAGCGCAGAGGAAAAGCGATCTCACGTTTTTTCTTTGCCAGACCACGGCGAATAGTTGCTGAGGCTTGTGATACGGAAATTAGCATCGGCATCGGGAAGTCATTACGTGCGGTCAACGGGGTATCGACAAAACCGGGTAAGATCAGGGACACGGTGATATTGCGAGCCTGCAAATCCAGCGACAGACTGCGGGCGAAGTAGGCCAGCGCTGCCTTTGACGCGCCATAGGCTTCCGCTCTTGGCAGCGCAACGAGGCTGGCGGTCGAACCAACCAGCGCCAGATGGCTACCGTTGGCAAGCTGTGGCAATAACACCGACAGGCAATTCACCGGGCCGATCACGTTGGTTGTCAGCACCCGACTGACTTTTTCCGCTTCAACGATGCCGTTATCCAGATACTCACAGGTTCCCGCACTGAGAATCACCAGATCGACCGTGACGCCGTCCAACGCCTGCTGTGTATCTGCCAGATTCGTCATATCAAATGCTATCGTGCGAATGGTTGGGAAGGCGGCAGTTAATGCGTTAAGCCGTTGTTCATCGCGCCCGCAGGCGAGGACGTCCCAGCCGTCTCTGGCATAATCCAGCGCCAATTGCTGGCCGATTCCAGAACTCGCCCCAGTAATCAATACGCGTTTCATGTCTGAAGTCTCGACTTCAGGTGGCTGATGAGCGAGCCAAGCAGGGGAACATGCTGATAAAGCATTGCGCCCATGTCGTAATAATCACGGTGATAGATAACTTTGTTGTCGGCGAAGAGCAGGTGGCTACAGCCAGCTAATGTCAGCGGCGCGTTGCGCTTTAACGACGGATGCGCATAGTGCATCGTCCAGAACATTGTCGCACCGCCGCGGAAGGTATGGATATCGGCGATCTCGAACTGACAGTAGCTCAGATTATCGAGTGAATGAGAAAAGTAGCGATGCAAAGCACTCAACCCATGATGGCTGGAAACGGGGTCGATGAAGTGAATATCCTGATGATAGATATCACTCAGCTCCGTTAATCTCTCGGCTGTCAGCTCTCGATAAAATGCCCTTATTTTCAGCAGAATAGGCTCATATTCATCATTCTCTACCGAGATGTCGTCTTCCTCACGCGCTTTTTCTATCGTCATAACCACTCCTGTTAAGGTCACCCACTCCCACGTGGTGGAAATGGCTAACAGATAGAGGAACATCAACGCTTATTAATTGAAAGATATCAACTTAGGTATAGATTGAATCCACCGTTCGTCAAATAAGATTTTGAGGAATGGGTAAGGGTGAGAAGTACATACGGAGGGATGGTATTGCAGAAAAAAGAAAACATGGCGCAAAATGTAGTGACAATGTCACGCCATGTTTCCTGAATTGACAGCGGTAGACTGAATATTATTTCTCAGCAGGCTTAATTAACGTCAGAATCGTGCCTAGCTGTTCACGCTGTTCCGCACTGACTTCTCGTGCAGCGGAATAGCCCGCATTCTGAATAATCATCTCATTCAGACCCACCAGCCAGTCATAGATATAAAACGCCGTATTGTTGGTCGGCGTCAGCGACAGCTTGGTTAAGCGCTGTGAAGCACCAAAGCTGACCGCCTGTTTTTCGGGTTTAGCGAAAATTTTATGACCGCGATTGATACGGCTGGCAGGGCGCAGGGATTCATCAAGCTGCTGGAAACCGAGCCAGGCAACGAAGTCACCGAGAATAGTCAGCACGCGTGAAACCTGACGGTCTGCCTTATTCTCGCGGTTGATGCCCAACTGCTCGCCGTCGACCAACATATCGACCAGCGCCTCTTCGATCCGTAAGCGGATACTGCCGGTAATCAATTCTTCAACCAGCATTTCGATCGTCGCTTTCGGCACGTTCAGCAAATCGAGAAGCGGGGCATTTTCCGGCAGGCCACGCAAATAGTTAATCCAATAACGATAAACACCGTGTGCGTAGTCCGCCTCATAGCTGTGGTCGACCGTCAAAATCGGCGGAGCAGGTTGATCGATAGCGATCGGTTCATCGGCAAACAGATCGATTTCGATCCCGACACCAAACGGATCGCTATGAGCGGACGGGGCGGAGAGGTCTTCGGCATCAGCGTGGAAACCGCCATAGCTTGCCCCTTTCTGCTGCAGATACAGACGGCGCAGCTCATCACGCGAAGGCAGCAGCCGTTCCAGCAGTTCACCGTGTACACCGGTTCGGGTCTGGAGCGATTTGAGCAAGGTCTCTGCGATGCGCTGTTTTTCTGCCGGATCGTCAACATCAACGGGCAGATACCAGTTACCCAGCAGGTTATCGCTGAGTTCACGTTGGAGTTCGCTAAGCTGTTCGCTGATGCGCCCCAGTTTTACATCCCGGTGAACTTCCGCGCCCAGCCACGTTGCCATCCGCGCTACGCCGCGTTTATCCATCGCCAGCATCGTTCCCCATGCATCGCCCGGATTACCCACATAGCGTTGTACCGCGGCATCATAGTTTTGCCCGTGCGTAATACGACGATCGTGGCGGGTGACCGCCCAAATCAGCCCCGGTTTACGGTGGCTACGAACCTGTGCATTTTCACCTTGAGTCTGTTTAACCCAGTGATCCAGCGCTTTGCCAACCACTTTAACGTCGGCGCGATTGCCTGCGGCGCTGCATACCATCAGTACGTTCATTTCCTGATTATCGGTATAGCGCTCCAGCAGATAGGCGCGTTTCGCACGCAATAGCGTGTGTGCCAGTGGATGCTGTGTGCTTTGCTGTTTTGCTGGTGGCTCGTTCCGCGTCTCGCGGATCTCACCAAAACCGGGGAAGTCCAGCACATCGACCTGCTCGAACAGCGCTTCTTTAGGCGGCAAATGCAGCGGGATAAGCAACTCCGCCGTCAGCATCGTTAACTCAGCCAGCGAAAGCTCCGTCGTTTTCCCCGCGCGGCCATTCTGAACCGGTCGCACCAGCACGCCGGGATCGTCAGCACTGTGCAAGCGTTCCAGCGCCGAACCGTCGATCAGACCGTCTGCCGGATTTAACTCATCATCCACCAGTATCCGCAGCGGTGCTAACAGCTTGCGCGTACCGGCCAGATGTTGCAGCGTGTGGCTGAAATGACGATAGGCGGTGGTCAGCGAATTCAGCTCGCCCCACAGTACGGAGAAGAGCTGGGCGCGATCGTCAACGGTGAGATAAGGCGCTAATTCAATCGCAACCGGCCAGAAGTGGGCTTCCAGCTGTTTTTGCCGTTTGACATCATGACGCGCGAGATAGTCCCAAAGTTCGACGACTTCATCGCGGTTCATCCCTTCAACGGGTTCTGGCTGACGGTGCATCAACAGGGTTTTAATGTGTTCGGCAATATGGCGCTCGTCCAGCTCTTCAAACGTGGTCTCTTGATTGAGATCGTTTAAAAACGCGTTGGCCATGATCTTGCCGATATCCAACTCGCTGAGCAGTTGCAGCTGAACGGGGAACGATTTGTTCTTCACGCCCGACTGTCGGCTAAACCGCGTAACGAGCGCGGTTGCCCGGTCGGACGGATTAATATGATCGATAAAATCCAGCTGTTGCCCCTCAAACGATGTTTCCAGCTTGCCGTTTTCGCCGCCCGCCAGCGATGTGATCAGGTAGGACTTTCCCGCCTGAGACAGGCCAAAAAAGCCGATGGCAATGTCTTTCTGCGCCACGTCGGACAGGTGCTGTGCTTTATTGTGATTACGGCGCAGTTTGACGATCAGACGGTCAGCTTCGATATCCAGACGCGGGGCGTTCTGGCGTGTGCTGTCAACCCAGTCGATGGCCTGTTCAACACCTTGCGTGACGTCCTGTAGCTGGCCGTGAAGTCGGGTAGAGAGCTGTTTGGGCGTTAATCGTTTCATTTTTTAAATACACTCCCACTATCGATCCAATAATGGGTCGCACCTGAGCCGTTAGCGGATAATGTGTTCAATTTTAGTCGTAAATGATGTGGTGGAACGCGCGTGCCGTCTTCCAGCACAGCATCGGCAATCTCAAAGCGCTCGGGGCTGTCTTGATCGTCGCTTTTCGTCACGGCCAACCGGACGCGCAGCTTACTGTCGCCGACGACCTTACGCGCTAAATCCTGATCGACGATTGAGAGCATATAGAGCGAAGACGCAGGCCAGCGTTCGTTGTCCAACTGGCGGAAGCCGAGGCAGAGTGAACCACGCACCTGGAAACTGAGTTTCGGATCAAGCTCGAAATCCGGCGCATCCAGATCGATATCGCTGTAGTAAACGTTATCCAGCGTCAGCGCGTTGCTGCTGTCCATCATGCCGAGGTAGCGCACCGTAGAATAAGGTTGGAAATCACCAACCTTAAAGTAAAAGCCCGGCAGGCGCAGATCGAGCGCCAGCAGGCACAGCATCGCGCCGACGGCAGCGGTGGATTTCGGGTTATCAATGCGCCCACGTTTGTTAAACGGATACCAGTCATTGGTGTGATAGCCATCCAGCGATAGCATCCGGTTAATCGGCAGCGGTTGCAGGTGGCGGAACAGCGCCTGAATCCCTGGGAAGCGCGAAGGGCGACCCGTCAGCAGCAGCACATCGCACGAATACAGCGACACCACTTCAGACATCAGGCGCAGATTCTGCGTGATGTTCATCTTGTTAGACAGGAATTCGCCGTGCAGCTTGCTCAGTTTAAGAATCAGCGGCACCTGCAAAATATCGAAGACCTTGTCGCTGACTGGCAGCTCGCGCTGCACTTCCGTATTGATGTATTCCAGCACTTTTTCCGTTGGTGCCTGTTCCAGCAATTCGCCGAAGGTCGATTCGATCTCGGCGCTGGTGTCCAGCGGGTCAAAGCGCTCATAGGCTTCCAGAATCGCGCGACCAATCGGGATGAAGACCTGCAACGTTACCTGTTGACGCAGCGTGAGCTGCGCGTCCATACGGCCTTCATTGCCAAACAGTTTCGCCATTAGCGCATCTGGGCTGGCCATTCCGGCGGTTTTTAGCGCAGTCTGTAGCGCGGGGAGGATATAAAGCTGAATCACATCCAGCAAGATATCGTCGCCCGCGACCTTAAAGCCTTCACGGAACAGCAGGCGCGGAATAATTTTAACGTTGTTGCCGACGCCGTCATCGAGCAGATATTGCGTAATGGCGAGGTCGGTGGTGCCGCCGCCGATGTCGATTGAGGCAATACGCAGCGTTTTACCTGCGGGTTCACCTTCATCGAGTTCTTTATCGGGGCGCGCCATGCTGGCGAAGAAATCTTCCGCACGGCCACCAAAGTTCACCTGCGCTTCGTTATACAGATAAACCATCTGTCCGCATGTGGCTTCATCCCATTCGATTTGCACGTCAGGCACCGGAACTCGGCTCTGCTGCTTGTCGGCTGGCGTGGTGAAATCCTCATCCATCGGGTGCCAGTCCATCGCTTTCCAGACCAGCGCGATCGCTTCATGCATGCGGCGGCGGAAAATTTCACGCTCGGGTTTCGGCATCGCGGAAGGCAACGTCAGAATGATATTTCGTAATTGGCGCGGTGCGCTGCTGTGGATCATCTTCAACCGCTGAGCGGCGCTGTTCATCTGCATCAGCGCTTGGGCCAGCAGTTCGGAGAGCATGAATGTCATGATCGAACTGCGGCTGTAATGCGGTGAAAACACCGGTAAGCGCTCTTCCAACGGCTGGTTATAGAGCGGCTGGCCTTCATCATTCAGCATGATGGTCAACGGCATGGCTGTCGCTAACGGTTCAGTCTGCGAATGGGCGTCGGTCTGGCTGAAACGCCAGCCAGGTGCATAGCTTTCTTCATCCCACAGATAGCGGCGCGGGCTGGAAATACCGCTCGATCCTTCCGTTCCCTGACGCAGCAGCGCCATGTGGCTGGCTTCGCGTCCGACGCGGGTGATTGACGGCCAGATGAACGCGTCATCACGACCGCTTTCCACGGAGAAGTTGTCTTTACCGAATTTTGCCTGCGAGAACTCAACGCGGCTCTCAAACAGTTCGTTGTACAGATAATGTGGCTCACTCAGATCGCGCAACTGCAGTTCATAGGTCTGCTTCAGGCCGTTGCTTTCGTCCGCATGGTCCTCAACCAGAATGCCGCAGGTGTGCGAGTTACCGACATCCAAAATCAGGTCAACGTTGACTGCGGGTTCCTGCAACGTGCTGGTATTGATGCGAATTTCTGGTATTTCGAGTTGGTTACCCAGCATATCCAACACATTCAGGTAATGTGCCTGATACTCAAAGCCTCTGAGCGCCACTTTCACATCATGGCTGTCACGGTTTTCCTGTTTTTTGACCTGTTGGGCAAAAACTTCGCGCAGCCAACCGTCGACCCAGGTTTCGTCAAGGAATTCACCCAGCTCATCGCTGTGGTAAGCCAGTGCGAAGTTCCCGCCAGTTTTGATGTCATTGGCATTAGGTGCCAGCGACTCGAATTCGTGGCCTTCTGGGTAGGTTTTGGTATCGAATGCCAGACAAATGCGGTGCGTATTGCCGTCCTGATCGGGCTTATCCAATGCAAGAATCTGCATCCGCGCCCAGTTATCTGGCCCGCCCATGAAGGTGCGCGGCGGATTAAAGCGGAAGAAGGGTAACGGCAGCCAGATGTTCTCCAGCAGCTTCAGCGATTGCTCAAGCGAAACGCTTAACTCAGGCTTCACGACTTCAGGCGGCATACCCGTTGCAGAAGGCAGCAGGAACTTATCCGACTGTTCATCGTACAGCAGGTGCAGCAGGGGGCCGTTAGCACTTTTACGTACATAGCGGTTAGGTTGTTCAGCCGAAAATTGCGGCTTTAAAGCAAAATCCAGAAACTGAATTCCGCTGTCCTGAATCAACGTAATGCGTTGTTTATAATCGGTAATCGTCGCCAGCATGATTATTTACTCTCGCGCTTTATCGTCATCGGGAAAACAGTGTCTTCGTCATAACGACCAATACACTCCGCAGCGGTGCCAGACGCGCCTTGCTTACAGACCAGTTCAGGCATTTGGAAACGAGAATTATCAGAGCAGCGGGCACCGGAACGACTGTTGATGATCAGATTGCCGGAACTCATTAATCCTGCCTCAATATTGGCGCGACACGTGACACCGTCACCATGAGTGATGCGCGCGGTACCTTTTCCATTTTGAATCTGGTAACGCAGGCTAGGCGGTCTGCCAGTAATCGGGGCTTTGCTATCAACGATGACGCGCCAGTTGCCGTTCAGGAACTTGATGGAGCCAATTTTCACCGCGTCGGCTGGCATGACTAAATCATCTTTGCCTGCAGGAATCGCTGGCACTTGCTCCACAACGGGCTCAACTGCCGGTGCAGCAGGTTCTTTCGGTTCCGTGACCGCAGGCGCTTCCGGTTTGGCCGCATCTGCTACAGGTACCGTAGCGATTGGTGGCTCAGCGGCTTTCACGACTTCTTTTTCTGCGGCAGGTGGAACAGGTGTGCTTTCTTGCGGTGGCGCAGATTCAGCCGGAGTAGAAGAAGGCAGGGCACGTTTTTCTGGCTTGACCGTCGCGGCTAAATCGGATGTTGGCTTGTCGTCTTGTCCTGACACGCAGCCACGTATTTGCAGTGACAAAATCGCTAATAGTGCGGCGGCAGGTAATAGCCACCACAGGCGGAAGAACGGCGAGCGAGCAGGCACTGCCGCAGCGGCGACAGGCGCAGGCGTTGGTTCGGATGCGCTGACAGGCTGTGGTTCGGGTTCTGGCTCGGGAACGGGTTCAACCAGCGGTAATGTTGGGGCGCTTGCTGCGGGGGTGGGTGCAACAAAAAGCGGTTCCGTTTCCTTGATGAGCGGTCGCAGGCAGTCCAATGCATCAAGACGGGATTTCTTATCGAGATTGACGAAGCCCCAGAACGTTAAGACCGGTTTACCATCAACCAGATAGACGTGGTTCGCTCCAGGGAACTGTATCGCTTTTGCCAGCAGGACACCGAAAAGTTTCTGCCCGGCTTTTTCTGCATTTTGCGCACGTTGGCTGATGTCGGCAACAGCAGCTTGATAAGTTTCCAGTAACGCCAGCGCCTTTTCTCGTTCTTCTTCGCTTGCGGCAATCCAGGAGGTGACTTTACCGTCAACCGGCGAATACCAGTCAATGCGGTCGCCATGCTCGTTGGGTTGGGGAATCGCCAGGCAATCGGCAATCTGCTGCTGTTTTCTGAGACGTAACGTTTCGCGCAATTGAAGTGCTGATGCGTAAACTGGCTGCCCGTTCTCACCCAGCGCCAGAAAATCATCCAAACTTCCACTACGTAAAAATAATTTTGCCACGCAAAAGAGACCTTTTGTAATGATGCCTAAAGCAGAAAATAGAGTGTAATCTGCGACAGGGTATACTGTAGTGCGAATGATGGCGAATCAAACGCTTAAAGAAGTGATAAAACTAACAAATATTTGAGCAATAGAAAAAGTGGGAAATGAGAAGTGTACGCACGTGCAGCAGATGACGTCCAGATAATATGATGAAAACACTGATAAAAATGATGCCTTCTCTTTCAGGCGTGATTTACAGAAACGAGGGATGCTGAGCGATGTCAGCCTCCCTCAAGGCAGTGAGAATTAAAGCTGGACGTTACCCGTGATCAGGTAAGCGGATGAGGTGCTTTGTGACATCGGCGGCAGTGTATCACTTAGAACATTGCCTTTTACGTCGGTAAATTCAATGGGAATATCGTTCATTCCAACGTGCTCAACAATAAAGTGGTTATAATCGGTTTTCTGTGCAGCAATCCATTGGTTATTGCGCATATATTTCATTTCAATAACGGGATATTTTACGTTCCTGAATTGCACCGCAGCCCAATAAGGATTTGAACCTTCCTTTATACGATAAATAACGTTGCCCTTTACCGGCGCTTCGATTAGCGTCCAGTCGATATTAATTTTCCCATCTCGCAGATCGCCTATTTTCTCAAAAGCGTTAAACGATAAATCCAGCGCACAATCACCACCTTCAGGATAGAGGTCGGTGACATACACCACCGTACTGCCTTTTGGTCCATTCACTTTCAGGTAGGCCCCAGCCAGCGACGCCTTCACGCCGCGATAATCCAGCTGGTTTCGGTTTAACGCCGTGATCTCCATGTTCTGCGGGATCGGATCCAGTAAAAGGGCACCGCCCTGATAGCCAGAACCCGTCGCAGTGGCGTAGCCGTAACAGATGTCGTCCAGTTCCCACTGGGCGTGGGCGGTGTTAATCAGAGGAATAACGCATAATGCAGACAAGGCTAATGAGGTTATTTTATTCATGTTTCACATCCAATATGATTCAAGATTAATAACATAGGTGAGTGGTAAAATAAAAAACCAAAACGGAAATCCATTTTTTGGCCTATTGATAATAGGGGTTTTGTATAAATAGGTAAATCGGTTTTATCTTAAAATAGTAAAGCATTGAATATATCACTGGGTTTATTTCTATAGAGTGAAATAATTATATGCGTGAATAATCGATTTGGATTTATTCAGAATGTGTTCTACGGTTTAAAGGGTGACAACATTATTTCGCGCATTCAACTTGAAGTATGACGGGTATATAACGATGAAGAGGAGACAGCATGACCATTCATAAGAAAGGACAAGCGCATTGGGAAGGGGATATCAAACAGGGAAAAGGCACCGTCTCAACGGAAAGCGGTGCACTGCAACAGCAACCTTACGGCTTCAATACCCGTTTTGAGGGCAAACCCGGCACGAATCCGGAAGAACTCATTGGCGCAGCGCATGCGGCCTGTTTCTCTATGGCGCTCTCGCTGATGTTAGGCGAAGAAGGGCATAAACCTGAGTCGATCGATACCACGGCGGATGTGGCGCTGGATAAAGTCGATGGCGGGTTCGCCATCACCAAAATCGCGCTGCACAGCACGGTGAAACTGCCGGGTATTGATGAAGCTACGTTCGATAGCATCATCCAAAAAGCGAAAGCGGGCTGCCCCGTGTCAAAAGTGCTCAAGGCCGAGATTACGCTGGCCTATCAGTTGAATTAAGGACAGCAGTTGAATTAAGGACAAGCCGCTGAACTAAGGCTGTTCCACGCTTTACCGATAAAACTGATGTTGATAAAAAGGCTTACCGGCGTCGTGCTGGTAAGCTTTTTTTACATTTATACAATTAAAAACAACGAAACGATTAAAAATAATTTAACATCTTTACGATAATAACCATAAAATTAGCATAGTCATTGCTGCATGATGCGGGCTATGGCGTAGGACGCAATATAACAAGAGCAATATTGGGCTGGCCGGTTTGTGGTGGTCAGATTCTCTGAGTATGTCGTGCTGTGGAACACAAGCGAGAGTTCAAGATGAATAAAATGACCAAGATCTGTTTTTCTGTGCTGTTGGCTGGTAGTTTGCTGACCCCTGTTTTGGCAAATGCCACCACGTCGGAAGATATGCGCGGTATGCAGAAAAGTTATACCGCCGCCACTAAAGCGGATGATGCCGCTGCGCTGAAAACCGCGCTGAGCACATTCCGTGAGCACGTTGAGCATGCTAAAACGCAGGTGCCGCCTGATTTTGCCAAACAGCCTGCCGATGGCCCAGACAGAAAAGCCTATGTGGAAGGTCTAGATAAGATTTTGCAAAAAGTGGACAGCGCACAGGCTCTGGCGGATGCCGGTAAACTGAGCGAAGCCAAAGCGGTGTTAGCTGAAATCAATACTTTGAAAGGCGAATATCACAGTAAATTGAGAGGCTAAGTCGCTTTTCGTTTACCATAAGCCGCCAGTGGGATCGCACTCACTGGCGGCTTTTTTTATTATAAATGTTACGACAGTCAGGATTGCCAGCCAAGGGGAAACAAGATGATGTCACCATCACACGATGCAACGCATGATGGCAAAGATACACAAAGCAGAATTCTTGAGGCCGCGCTGGAAGTCATACTGGATCACGGCGTGAGAGGGGCAACCTACCGAAAAATAGCGCAGCAGGCTGGATTGTCGCCGGGGACGCTAACCTATCGCTACAGCAGTATTGAATTGCTGTTGAGCAGCGCGTTCATCTATATGGTCGATGGGATCTCACACGCATTCCGTGTTCGCCTCAAGCAGGCAAAGGATATCGACAGCGCGCGCGAAGCGGTAGTTGACCTGATCTGTGGAGACATCTGGGCAACGCCGCGTCACCTTACATTAAGTTTTGAACTGTACGCGCTGGCATCGCGGAAAGAAGAGTATCGGCTGATATTGCAGGAGTGGATGACGCGCAGCAGAACATCGCTTCACCTCCATTTCAGTATCGCAACCGCGTGCTCATTGGATGCGATGATTGAAGGATATACGATTCATAACTATCTCAATAATGAAGCCGTCAGCCGAGAAGATATTCTCAATACGGTAATCAAACTGACCTCTTGATTCTGCCTGACACGATCGTGTCAGCCATCTCCCATTAAAAAAGAACGTAGTGAAACAGGTGCAAAGTGGTGCATATTCGTGCGATAGTTATTCGTACATATGTACGAATTGGTTTAAATAAAGACGACGAGAACCATGATCACAAAACCCGTTATCAATAAATTTTCCCTGTTCGGGCTGATGTTCATTCCCGGTTTTACGTGGGCAACTTGGGTGACTCGAACCCCCGTTATGCGTGACGTTCTGAATGCCTCAACGGAAACGATGGGCATGATTCTATTTGGTTTTTCATGTGGTTCCATGCTCGGCGTATTGGGTGCAGGAAAAGTCATTAACGTTCTCGGCATTCGTAAAACCATGGCCGGTGGATTCCTGTTGCTTCTGCTTGGGCTACTTATGCTTGCTGCGTCGCTTTCGATTCAAAGTACGCCCAGCGCTTTTATGGGATTGTTGATTTTCGGCGCGGGAGTCGGCTTGGTTGATATCGCTATCAACATTGAAGGCGCGGCGTTTGAACAGCACCTGAATAAAAGCCTGATGACTACGCTGCACGGTTTTTTTAGTCTCGGAACGCTGGTCGGCGCGCTGACTGGGATGGCGATGACGGCGTTTGGTATCAATACTACGCTGCATTTTGTGGTGGCCGTAACACTGTCGATACTCACTGCAATGTTGCTGATGCGCCAAATGCCGTGGCTGAGCGATCTGGCCCGTTCTGAGCAAGAAGAAAAGGGCGACTACAAGACGCAGGTCTTCAACGAGCTCAAAGACAGCCGCCTGTTGATTCTCGGCGTGGTTATTCTTGCGATGGCGCTTGCAGAAGGTTCTGCCAACGACTGGCTACCGTTATTGATGATCGATGGCCACAACTTTGGTCACACGTCGGGGACGCTGGTTTATGTCGGATTCACTGCTGGTATGACGCTGGGCCGTTTTGCCGGAGGATATTTTGTCGATCGCTTTGGCAAGGTTAATGTACTCCGTTTCAGCGCCGCTTCCGCCGCACTTGGGCTGACGTTGGTCATTTTCTCTAATGATCCACTGCTGGCCGCCGCTGCGGTTATTTTCTGGGGTATTGGCGCCTCGCTGGGCTTCCCGCTCACCATTTCCGCCGCAGGAAGCGGAGAAAACAGTGCCGTTCGCGTCACGATTGCCGCAACGTTGGGCTACTTTGCTTTTCTCGTCGGCCCGCCTGCGTTGGGCTTCCTTGGCGAGGTTGCAGGGTTACGCATCGCCATGCTGCCGGTGCTTGTCATGGTGATTCTTGCCTTTATCTGTTCGTCTTCCGCCCGTGAACGTGCGGCCAAAACGGCATCTGAAACCCCATCCTGACGTTTCTGTGCGGTTCCGTTTCGTGTCACCGGAACTGCGTAGTGTCTTCCACGCTATTGATTACATTGATAATAAATGGTGTGATGCATCACAGTCAGCGAGGCTGACCATCACTCGGATTTGGAAAAATAAACACAATGGTAAATTTAACGGATATGGCTGAGGGGGATTACCCCGAATATCGCCAGTTTTTTATTCTTGAATATGCGCAGGATCTACAGGAATCCCGGGGATATGACGCAGAAAAGGCGAGGGCGATCGCCACGCAATCGATCGATATTGCGTTACCGCAGGGCGTTCACACCGCAGCTAATAAGTTATGGTGCATTCATTCCGCAGATAACGCAGACGGCATCATCGGCTACTTGTGGGTCGTTTTGAAAGAAAACGCCGCCTGGGTCTCTGATTTTTGCCTTCTGCCCGCGTGGCGGGGCCGTGGTTTCGGTAAGGCCTCGCTTGCTGCGTTGGATATCGCGCTCACCGCGTTAGGTATTGGCGAAATCGGGCTGAGAGTGGCTGCACATAATCCGGTTGCTAAGACGTTATATGAAAAACAAGGGTTTCAGGTAACCGGTTTTAACATGCATAAAAGTCTGGAACCGAACCCTTCATCAGATCGCCATTAACCCAATGAAATAGGACAAGCGCCCCCCAACGACCACTGGCCCCCAACTCCTTTCTTGCTCACCTCTGCGCCGCTAAAGTTCAAAAAAAAGACGCCGATAAACAAATAGTAGGAGCTCATTGCAACGGAATGTTGATTACGCTAAGTATCAACTCTAGGGGAGCCATAATGGCCAAACAATTAATACAAAAAAAAACAATGAGTACCCGCGCTCAAGTCCTGCTAACTGGCGCATTAACCATCGCACTCGGTTTCGCTGTCACTATTGGTGTGCTCAGCTGGCAGTCTAGTCGTGAACAAAAATCTCTGGCCGAACGCTATTTACAGCAAATAGCCCAAAGCGAAGCATTAAGAATTCAACAGGAACTCAACTACGCCCGGGATGTGGCGCATAACCTTGGACAAGGGCTGGTTGCGTTGCCCGCAGCAGGCATTAAAGACCGCGCCGTGGTCGATAAAATGACGGAATATGCCCTGCGGGATAACCCAGAATATCTCTCGATTTCAGTCATCTTTGAAGAGAATGTGTTTGACGGTCGGGATGCCGAGTTTGCCGAACAGCCCGGCCAGGCACCTAAAGGCCGCTACGCCTGGTTTGTCGATCGCGATCAGGCAGGCAACTACAAGATGCACCCTCTGCAGTCCTTCCTGACTCCCGGCCAGGGCGATTACTACCTGTTGCCACAAAAGAGCCAGAAAGATACGCTCATCGAACCCTACTCTTATGCTTACAATGGCGTTCCAACGCTGCTGACGTCAGTCGCCGCACCGATTGTCAGTCAGGGTAAACTGTGGGGCGTCGTGACTTCAGACATTTCGCTTGCGTCATTACAGGAAAAAATTAACCGGATTAAGCCTTGGGAAGGTGGCGGTTACGCGATGCTGCTATCCAGTGCGAGTAAAGTCATCTCTTATCCTGATAAATCTCAGACAAGCAAAGCCTGGCAAGGGCCGACGGACAATTTCACGTCCGCAGTGGTACAACACGACGATGCCATTCTGGGTGAACAAGCGTTGATTACCTGGCAACCAGTCACCATCGGCAACAGCACGGAGAAATGGTATCTGGGGATTGTTGCGCCAGTGAGCCAAGTGATGGCCGCTTCTGAACGTCAGTTAATGAATGCCGTCATCATGATGGTGATCAGTATCCTGCTGGTGAGCGCGCTGCTGGGCTGGGTATTCAGCCGTAAAGTGCTTAAGCCACTGGGTGGTGAACCACGTGAGGCAGCCACCATCGCGCTGGCTGTTGCGGAAGGTCGACTGAGTAATGTGATTGACGTGCAACCCAACGATCGTAGTAGTCTGTTCTTCGCACTGAATACGATGCAGTCACAGCTGCGTCAGGTGGTCGGACAGATCAAAGATGCCAGTGATTCCGTGCGACAAGGCGCAGCGGAAATTGCCAGCGGCAACCTCAACCTTGCATCGCGTACGGAACAGCAGGCTGCTGCGTTGGAACAAACCGCAGCGAGTATGGAAGAGATCACCGCAACGGTGAAACACAATGCCAACAATGCTCATCAGGCCACGACGCTGACAGAGAATGCCACGAAGATTGCTCAGCGCGGTGAATCGCTGGTCAGTCAGGTGGTTCAGACGATGTCGCAGATTGATGAGAGTGCGAAGAAGATTGGCGATATTACCACCATGATTAACAGCATCGCTTTCCAGACCAATATTCTGGCGCTGAACGCCGCGGTAGAAGCGGCACGAGCGGGTGAGCAGGGAAGAGGATTCGCTGTCGTGGCATCGGAAGTTCGTAGTCTTGCCCAGCGCAGCGCCAGTGCGGTGAAAGAGATTGCCGCACTGATTGAGGAATCCAGCCAGCGCGTTGAAAGCGGCGTTAAACTGGTGAACGATGCCGGTAAAACCATGCAGGATATGACACACGCCGTCAGCTCGGTACAAAGTATCATCGGTGAGATTGTCACGGCATCGGATGAGCAGGCGAAGGGCATTAGTCAGGTCACGATTGCCGTTAATGAAATGGATGGTGTGACGCAGCAAAACTCCGCACTGGTACAGCAGATGTCAGCTGCTGCCAGTTCGCTGGAAGATCAGTCCATGTCGTTAGCGCAGGCGATAGAGCATTTTCGTTTGGAACAGCAGCACGTGTCACCCCGTGCGCTGTTAAAGTAAAAAGTGACGGCGTCACCCGGTGACCATGAGGTTGCTGGGTGACATCTTTAATCCTTCCGTGATTTTTGCTCCACATCCCCCCTGATACCTCGCCACTTCGCGAAAGTTGTATCGAGCCTTTAATTAAGGCAAATTAAATCATCCTGATATTATTAAGAAAAAATAACCATGCACCTGAATTACCCCTGTCTGAGAGCGTTCATGGAGATTGTCCGTAGCGGCAGTTTTGAAATTGCAGCTCGTAAACTCCACGTTACGCCGTCTGCCATCAGCCAGCGTATCAAGCAGTTAGAAGATCAGCTTGGTCAGGTACTGATCATAAGGGGTAACCCCTGTCGAGCAACGCCGACGGGGCAAGCGTTACTTCGGCACGCAGAACAGATAGATATGTTGGAGAGCGAGCTTTTCAGCACGCTTGAAATGCCTGTCAGACCGAGTATTTCAGTGGCTGTGAATGCGGATTCAATAGACGGATGGTTTCTGGATGCGATGGAAGATGCCTGTCATCAATCCAATATTTTGCTCGACATTCTCGTTGAGGATCAGGAACATTCTGCAACCTTGCTACGTGAAGGTCGGGTCATGGCAGCGGTCAGCGCCAGCTCGGAACCGATTCAGGGCTGTGGCGTAGAGTATTTAGGAACGATGCGTTACCGCGCGTATTGCTCACCGATTTTTCACGAGACGTACTTTGCGGATGGCATCAATGCGGACAGTTTGCAAAAAGCGCCGCTTCTGATATTTAACAATAAGGACAGATTACAATCCTTATTTATAGCATCGCTGGTTCCAACCGCGATCGAACCGCCACAGCAATTCGTTCCTTCAACGGCGGCCTTTGTCGGTGCCATTTTCAGAGGGCTAGGGTGGGGGATGATCCCAGAACATATGGCATCATCGCATACGGAAAAAGGCGAATTAGTACCATTTCAAGCCGGAAATCCTATCGATATTCTACTGTACTGGCACCGTTGGAATATCCGTTCTGCATCGCTGGAAGCGTTAAGCCAGAGCGTGCGAACGGCGGCCGCTCGGCATCTTTTTCGGTAATGGTGTCAAGCCAAGGACACGAGCAACCGCGATGTAAACGCTAGCGGCGACCTCGTAGATTTGTACTGGCTGACCATTCATAATTCGCTGAGGAATCAGGTTTAAATTTATTTTTCTTCTTCTCGGCCTTGGCCTGTTTTGCTACGATTTCGCGTTCCTTCATAAGCTTATCGATGTAATCGTCTTTAATATGATTACTCTCAGAGTTGGTCAGCGGGCGGTCCTGTTTTTTTCTCGCCTGATCGAGTAACGTCTTAAGCTGACGTTGTTCACTTTCTGTCATGTCTTTCTGAGTCAGTCTTGGCATGGGAATGGACCTGATAAGCGGGCTAGAAAATACATTGTAGAGGAAAACGCTCTGAGGCCCAGATAAATCGTACCGCGAGCCTTCCTGATTTCTTGATAATTGGCACCCAACTTATTTATTCAGGCATAGTAGAAAACACATAGTGGAGAGAAATGATGTCACCAGAATCGGCCGTAGCGGCACAGTTTAAGGCCTATAACGAACATGACATCGATGCATTCGTGTCATGCTTTGCACCAGATTTCAAAGCGTACCGCATGCCGGCAGAAATACCGTCGATGGTAGGAAAAGAGGCGCTGAGAGAGTTCTACGTGAATAACCGATTCAACAACCCAGAACTGAGAGCGGAGTTGGTATCTCGTACCGTGCTAGGCAATAAGGTATTTGACCATGAGTTAATTCATGGGCTTTCAGCAGAGCCAATAGAAAGCGTTGCTGTCTTTGAGGTAGATAACGGGCTTATTAATACAGCTTGGTTTTTCTTTTGTTAGCTAGGTGTTTTGTGGATGTGGGGAATTTGTTCAACGGAACGGCCAGTTCCTGCCTGTGTCTTCATTGGTTCGCATAATGTATATTATGTTAAATTAGATGTTCGGCTACGTACCAGACTTTGTAACCTCCATTATCCACCTAGCCCACTGCATTAATCGTTTTTTACAGTAGCCAGACCGTGGTTTCATCAGGACTCGCTCCGCACACTATCTTTATGCAAGATAATACTCGCGGACATCGCTACGTAAGAAATTCCCCATATAGCTGTACAACATTGCCGCTCGCCCCGCTTTCTTGTAACCTTCCCTTGCTACACGCCGAATCCTGAACACAAAAACCTGAAACTACTGGACGTTACATGACAGCTCATACTTCTAAAGATCCTTTGCATGGCGTCACGCTTGAAATGCAAGTCAATGCGCTGGTTGCCCGTTTTGGCTGGGTTGAGTTGGGTAAACGGATTAACATCAATTGCTTTAAAAGCGATCCAAGCGTTAAATCCAGTTTAAAGTTTCTGCGTCGGACACCCTGGGCGCGTGCCGAAGTTGAAGCACTGTACCTTGATTCTCTGGACGGTTCAGCTCCCGTAAAACCAGATGATAGCGCTGTTGATCCCTGGGCTAATAGCCGCAGAAATAAGAGCTAACCAACGTGAAAAAGCCAGTCGTACTCATTGCTGCTGCGCTTCTACTTGTCAGTTGCGCGTCTAAACCACCGAGTTCGCTTGTCACCCCCCTTCCTCCGGTTAAACAGCCGCTTCCGGCGAAATCTCAGCAGAATAAGGAACCCATGCGCGGTGTCTGGCTGGCGACCGTCTCCCGCTTGGATTGGCCGCCGGTGGCATCCGTCAATGTCAGCAGCCCTGCTAGCCGCATAACTCAGCAGCAGGACGCACTGAAAGGCAAGCTGGATAAATTGAAAAGTCTCGGTATCAATACTGTATTTTTCCAGGTTAAGCCTGATGGTACCGCGCTTTGGCCCTCTAAAATATTGCCTTGGTCAGATATGTTAACGGGCAATATTGGTGAGAATCCTGGCTACGATCCGCTCCAGTTCATGCTGGATGAGGCGCACAAACGCGGTATGAAAGTCCATGCTTGGTTTAATCCCTATCGCGTCTCCGTTAACACTAAGCCGTCAACAGTGACGGAGCTCAATCGTACCTTGTCGCAAAATCCGGCTAGCGTATTTGTGTTGCATCGTGACTGGATCCGCACGGCAGGCGATCGCTTTGTGCTCGACCCAGGCATCCCAGAAGCGCGAAACTGGATCACCAGTATCGTGGCCGAAGTCGTGGCGCGTTACCCGATTGATGGTGTGCAGTTCGATGATTACTTCTATGCTGAGTCATCCGGCTCAATGCTTAACGATGGTGAAACCTTTAAAAAACAGGGGCAGGGATTTGGCTCAAAGGCTGACTGGCGGCGGCACAATACACAGCTATTGATTGAGCAGGTGTCGCGCACTATCAAGCAGTTGAAACCCGAGGTTGAATTTGGCGTCAGCCCAGCAGGCGTATGGCGTAACCGCTCACACGACGCAGCAGGCTCCGACACGCGAGGCGCGGCGGCTTACGATGAAGCTTATGCCGATACTCGCCTGTGGGTGCAGAAAGGGTTGCTGGATTACATTGCCCCACAGATATACTGGCCCTTCGCGCGCGACGCGGCTCGCTATGACGTATTGGCAAAATGGTGGGCTGATGTGGTGAAGCCGACGAACACGCGCCTCTATATTGGCGTTGCACTGTATAAAGTGGGTGAACCGTCAAAGAATGAACCTGACTGGACGATAAATGGCGGCGTGCCGGAGCTGAAAAAGCAGCTCGATTTGAACGAGTCTATGCCGCAAATTAACGGGACGATTCTGTTCAGAGAGAACTATCTCAATCAACCACAGACCCAGGACGCGGTTAATTACCTCAGAAATCGCTGGAATCCGATTTAACAAACGGCAGAGGCTTCAAAATCTCTGCCCCTTCCTCTGGTGCTGATTCACGCCTGAATCAAGCGCTTAAATAATAATTGCTGAATATCTTGTCGGTGAGCAAGAAGAGCATGGACGGTAACCAGATTATTTTCGATTGAATAGAGGACTCGATATCCTCCTGGAGTATTATATTCCCTGTATTTTCCGCACCCAATTTTCAACAGTTCTGGGCTGAGCTGACAGCTCAAAGGAAACTGCCGGATTTTACTCTCAAATTGGTCCAGAATTTCATTGATCACCGAGCCGGGTTCTACATCAACACGGCGGAGATGGCTGACAATATCGCTGATACAGACTCTGACCGTCGAGGTGTATTCTATCGTTACTCTCGATTCTTCCATTTAGCGTCCCTTCCTAATGACATTGTCAGTTCAGAATTCCAGCCCATCCAGCAATTGCTCCCTGCTGAACACTTTTCCTTCAACGTTGTCTTTTTCAGACAACGTTAAAAGCTTCAGCAATGCAATGGCATTTTCCCGTTCCTGCTGTTGATCGTAGGATTCAATAACGTAGGCAGGAACGCCATTCTGAGTCACCAGAATGGGTTCAACGAGGTCAAGCGTGGCTGCGTTTTTCTTTATATAGCTAATCGTCTCGATCTTCATGATGCTTTCCTCCTGATATCGAATTCAGTCTTAATTTAGTCTTTATATAGACTGAAAACAATATGTGAAGCATCATCATACCTCTCTCACTTGTCGTTTTCTCTTTGATCGCTCTAGCTAAACGTGCTGTTTACCCCTCTTATTGCCGCTTTTTCGGTTCAAGAATTCTGCGGTAGGCGGATTTTTTTTGCTTATTTAATAAGCATGTAAAATAGCCATGGCATCATGATTCGTAAAAAACCAATCAACTGTTTGATTTTTATGTAAAAAAATAAAAGTTTCGAAACGAAATAAATCATTGAGTCGGTGACTGAAAAACCCTATATTGGCCGCGTTTTTCTTATAGCAGTTACATGTTTAATTCATTTATTCAACTGTGGTTGCCTGCGAGCACACGGTTGTAGGAGAGATATGATGACGGATAAAGTCCGTATTGACAGTTTAGGTGCGAATTCATTAAACGGAAACAATGAAACCTATTTGGCAAGACAAGCTGAATTTGAATCGAACGTGAGGAGTTATCCACGCAAATTGCCTTTGGCAATTGCGAAAGCCGAAGGCGTGTGGATCACCGATGTTGAGAATAATCAATATCTTGACTGTCTGGCCGGAGCGGGAACGCTGGCGCTTGGACATAACCATCCTGACGTGCTGCAAAGCATCCAACGTGTCATTACTAGCGGCTTGCCGTTACATACACTTGATCTGACAACGCCGTTGAAAGATCAGTTCTCCGAATATCTGCTTTCCTTATTGCCTGGTCAGGGCAAAGAGTATTGCCTCCAGTTTACCGGCCCTTCTGGCGCAGATGCTGTTGAAGCCGCGCTGAAACTGGCAAAAAAATACACCGGTCGTGCTGGTGTGATCAGCTTCTCCGGTGGCTACCACGGCATGACGCATGGCGCGCTGTCGGTAACGGGTAACCTGTCACCGAAAGAAGCGGTCGACGGCATGATGCCTGAAGTCCAGTTTATGCCTTATCCGCACCAGTACCGCTGCCCGCTGGGCATTGGCGGTGAAGCCGGCGTTAAAGCATTAACCTACTACTTCGAAAACCTGATCAATGACGTTGAGAGTGGCGTACGCAAACCTGCGGCAGTCATTCTGGAAGCGGTTCAGGGTGAAGGCGGCGTTAACCCGGCACCTGTCGAGTGGTTGCAACGCATCCGTAAAGTCACGCAGGAACACGGCATCCTGCTGATCATCGACGAAGTGCAGGCGGGCTTTGCGCGTACCGGTAAATTCTTCGCCTTTGAACACGCTGGCATTGAGCCAGATATCATCGTGATGTCCAAAGCCGTTGGCGGCGGTTTGCCATTAGCCGTACTGGGTATCAAGAAGCAGTTCGATGCCTGGGCTCCGGGTCACCATACCGGTACCTTCCGCGGTAACCAACTGGCAATGGCAACCGGCCTGACGACGCTGAAGCACCTCAAAGACAATCAGGTAGCCAATAAAGTCGCTGAGCAAGGTGAATGGCTGAAAGCCAAACTGGCTGAGCTGCAAAAACGTTATCCGGTGATCGGTCACATTCGCGGTCTGGGATTAATGATCGGGATTGAGATTGTTAAGCCTAATGAAGCGCAGGATCACATGGGTTGCTACCCGGCTGACGGCGAGCTGTCTGCTCTGCTGCAGAAGAAATGCTTTGAAACGGGCCTGATTCTGGAGCGCGGTGGCCGTCATGGTTGCGTTCTGCGTCTGCTGCCTTCCCTGCTGATCAGCAATGCTGAATTGGAAATCTTCCTGGATAAATTTGAAAGCGCCCTGCTGTCTGCTGGCGTGAAGCCAGTCTGAGTGGAGCGAATGACCACGATGTCCAAGTTAGTTAAAAATGAAGTAAATCCGATTTTGGCCTCCTCGGCACAAAGCATCGAGGCCTATCAGGACGCGATTACGCAAAGTAGTCAAGCCGTCATGCAGTGGCTGCAACAGCCTGAGATGTATCAGGGGAAAACCGTTGCTGAACTGCGTGAGCGCATCACGCTGGATTTTAATCCTCAGGGCCTGGGTAACCAGGCCGCTATCGAGCGTGCGATTGAGTACTTTTTGAAAGACAGCCTGTCGGTGCATCACCCACAGTGTGTTGCTCACCTGCACTGCCCGAGTTTGGTGGTCAGTCAGGCAGCGGAAGTCTTGATTAACGCCACGAACCAGAGCATGGACTCCTGGGATCAAAGCCCGTCTGCGACCATCATCGAGATGAAGCTGATTGAGTGGCTGCGTACTCAGGTAGGCTACCAGTCTGGTGACGCTGGCGTGTTCACCAGTGGTGGCACCCAGAGTAACCTGATGGGGTTGATGCTGGCGCGTGATGCCTTCTTTGCTCGTCAGGGACATTCGATCCAGCAAGATGGATTGGTTGGTAATCTGAAGAAAATTAAAGTGTTCTGTTCTGAAAATGCCCATTTCTCGGTGCAAAAGAACATGGCTTTACTGGGTCTGGGTTATCAATGCGTGACGCTGGTGAAAACCGATCGCTTCGCGCGGATGGATCTGAACGATTTAGCAGAGAAAGTGGCGCTGGCCAAGGCTAACGGCGAGCAGATTCTGGCGATTGTGGCGACGGCAGGGACCACTGATGCCGGTGCGATTGATCCTTTACGGGCGATTGCAACACTGGCGGCAGAACACCAGATTTGGGTACACGTTGATGCAGCCTGGGGCGGCGCACTGCTGCTGTCCGAGAAGTATCGCGATTATCTGGACGGCATTGAGTTGGTGGATTCCATCACGTTGGATTTCCACAAACAATTCTTCCAGACCATCAGCTGCGGCGCTTTCTTGTTGAAAGAAGCTCGCCACTATGAGCTGATGCGCTATCAAGCGGCTTACCTGAACTCTGAGTTCGATGAAGCACAGGGCGTTCCTAATCTGGTGTCGAAATCATTGCAGACGACGCGTCGTTTTGATGCGCTGAAACTGTGGATGGGTCTGGAAGCATTAGGCCAACAGCAGTACGCCGCAATCATCGATCACGGCGTCACGCTGGCACAGCAGGTTGCACAGTATGTGGATGAACATGCCTCACTGGAATTGGTGATGCAGCCACAGCTGGCAAGCGTACTGTTCCGTTTCCGCCCGCAACAGCTGGCAACAGCGGATGACGCGACTATCGCTTTGCTGAACCAACGCATTGGTGATGCACTGCTGGAATCAGGTCGTGCCAACGTAGGCGTCACCGAATTTAACGGTGTTACCTGCCTGAAACTGACGTTGCTGAACCCAACGGTCAGTCTGGGCGATGTCAAAGTCCTGCTGGATCTGGTTGAAAGCACGGCACAGCCTCTGCTGACCGCGTAATCCCCCTGCTTACCGCATGGTGAAAAGCCGATAACACTTAACAGGTTATCGGCTTTTTTATTGCTTATAACCCGTGGTGGTCAACCCGCTCCGCTACAGTGGAAAACGTTTCGGAGCAGGCAAATTAATCCGTCAGGATGCGGGCGAATTAATATGAATATCCCGGTTTTTTCGCCAACGTATCCAACTGCGGTTTGATGAATGGATCGTAAACGTCATCCTTCCAGCGCTCCGGCTGAATTTCGTTAAACGCCACAGAAAGCGAGTCGTCGGAAGAACCGAAGTGCTTCTTCAGAACCGCAGCAAGATCTTCCGCGACAACTTTCTTCTCTTCTTCAGACAGGTTTCTTGGGAAATGTTTGACATCAATATGGGGCATGAAATTGTCCTTTTCAGTGATGAAACAGCACGTTGGTTAAGATAGCTAGTTAGTCAAGATAACCAGTGTTCATGAAGACGGCAATAGGATTCCCTGCCTGATGATAAACAATCCGTTTGAGATAAATTGGCCTAAATTCATCGAAGTGTGTCATTCAGGCCACTGTTGGCGATCTGTCAGATTCTTATACTGTTTCTGTTTGGCGCGTAATGGCGCTGCCAGTTAACCTGATATGGGAGCAATAAGATGAAAATAACGCAGATTCGTAATGCGACATTACAACTTGAATTTGGTGGGAAAACGTTTCTGATTGACCCGATGCTGGCACCAAAGGCGACCTACCCCGGTTTCCCAGGTACTGCAAACGACCATCTGCGTAATCCACTGGTCGAGCTTCCTTTGCCTATGGCGACAATTCTGGATGTTGATGCCGTAATTGTGACGCATACACACCTCGACCATTGGGATGATGTAGCCATCAATGCTATCCCGAAAACAATGCCGATCTTCAGCCAAAATACGCAGGATGCTGACATCATTCGGAACGCGGGATTTAGCTCAGTGTGTGTACTTGGTGAGCAAACGGAATATGACGGCATCACGCTGATCAAAACATCCGGTCAGCATGGTTCTGATGAAACCTATGCCAACCCACAGATGGCGGAACGACTGGGTGACGTCTGCGGGATTATCTTCCAGCATGCGCATGAGAAGTCGTTTTATCTGGCAGGTGATACCGTTTGGAATCAGCATGTTATCGATGCCCTAACACACCACACGCCCGATGTGGTGGCGCTGAATATAGGCAATGCCGTTATTCCCGGCTTTGGTTCCATTATCATGGGAAAAGAGGATGTTCAGCGCGTGCATCAGCTCGTACCCAATGCGGCGATAGTCGCAACACATATGGAAGCGGTGAACCATTGCCTTCTGAGTCGTGCTGAACTGCGTGACTATTTGCATGAAGAAAAGCTTCAGTCCATCGTGTATGTACCGAACGATGGTGAAAGTGTGCAATTCTGAACCGGACAATAACCGGAACCTATTGATTATTTGATGAGGGCTATTATGGCTGTGCTAACCGTCGCGGTGGTTGTCTCCGAGAATTTTAGCCCGTTTCATTTATCCATACCGGGTATGGTTTTCAGCGACATGCTCTATGAAGAAAAACAGTTTGAGCTTTTTTTCTGTGCAGAAAACCCGGGCATGGTGGCATCAGAACACGGATTTTCCATCAACGTTGAGCACGGATTGTCCGCGTTGGAAAAAGCCGACCTGATCGTCGTTCCCTATTGGAGTCATCCAGAGACGCGCCCTTCTGCGCGGCTTCTGGATGTGTTACGTGTTGCCAGCGCTCGCAAAGCACAGATCGCCGGATTATGTTTGGGAACTTATGTGCTGGCTTATGCCGGGTTGTTAGATGGCCGTCGTGCCTCGACACACTGGGCGTTTGAGCAGGATTTTATCGCCCGCTTTGTCGATGTACGGTTGGACACGAACGCGCTCTATGTCGAAGATGAACATCTGATTACGTCTGCGGGAACGGTGGCGGCAATAGATTGCTGCCTTTATCTGGTTCGTCAACATTGTGGCAGCGCTATCGCTAACCGCGCCGCCCGCCGTCTGGTGATCCCGCCTTACCGCGAAGGTGGACAGGCCCAGTTTATTGAACATCCGGTGCCAGAAAATACGCGGGATAGTAAAATCAATCAGCTGCTGGACTATCTGCGCAGCCATCTCCGTTCCCCCCACTCTTTGGATGCATTGGCGAGCCGCGTGCAGATGAGTCGCAGGACATTTACCCGGCATTTCTTCCGTGCCACGGGTATGACGGTCAGCGACTGGTTAACGGCGGAACGGCTTCGCTGTAGTCAGGTATTGCTGGAATCGACATCCCACTCCATCGAAGCAATTGCGGATAGCGTGGGTTTTCAGTCAGTGGTGACATTTCGCCAGCAGTTCAAACAGCGTTTTAGCGTGAGTCCGACCGACTGGCGTAAAACGTTTCAGGATAAAAGCAGCACCCGTTGATGTTCATTGCCTGTCGGAAAATAGCCAGATCGTTATCTTATTGGTGAAGATAGGGATCACCGCCTATCCTTAAATTGTGACTATGATCACATTCATCAATACCACGAACACAACACCTCACTGACAGATACGTCTCCTTTCTAACTAACGTTAATCGTCCATCGTTACTCTCTGTTTATCCACGATAAAACATGGAGAACCTATGCAAACGCGTAATACGAAGCTGATTATTTTCAGCGATCTCGACGGATCGTTGCTCGATCATAAGACTTATCGGTGGGATGCCGCGCAACCGTGGCTGACTCGACTGACGAACGAGGCAATCCCGCTGATTATTACCACCAGTAAAACGGAGGCCGAAGTTGAACCTTTACGGCGGGCGCTTGGGTTGGAACCGTATCCCTATATTGCGGAAAACGGCGCTATTGCCGTGCTGCCGCCAACATGGCAAACGCATCCCGATTACCCACGGAAGCGGATTGGCGTGGAATATTCCGTCATCCGTGCTCGGTTGGCGCAGCTGCGCGCATCCGGTTTTCGCTTCAAAGGCTTTGGCGATATGAACAGCGAGGAAATAGCAGAGATGACGGGGTTAACCGTGCAAGACGCCCTACGAGCACAACAACGTGAAGGCTCTGAACCGCTGCTGTGGCTGGACGAGCAAAATGCCCTACCGCGTTTCTGCCAGTTATTGGCAGACGCAGGCCTGTCTCTGACGCAAGGTGGTCGCTTCTATCACGTCATGAGTGCTCAAACGAGTAAGGGATTTATGGCTAACTGGATAAAAACACAGTATATCGAGAAATGTGACACTGACATCACAACGCTTGGTCTGGGAGACGGCCCGAACGATATCTCTCTGTTATGCGCGGTGGACTGCGCCGTATTAATTAAAGGCAAGGAAAATCAAATTGTTAACCTACCTGAATCGTACAGCGGCAAGCAATATTTTACGCAACATTCAGGGCCTCAAGGCTGGAGTGAAGGGCTGGATCACTTTATCAGCAACGGTCATTTCTCGGTATGACATCGCCTCAAGATGGTATGGGAGCATAGGATGAGCGAATTTTATCAAGATGGCATCATTACCAATTTTCACAATCTCACTCAGCGAAGCACAGAAGAGCTGGAGTATGAACTTCAGGTATTTTCCGGGCAAAACAGCATGGGGCTGATTCTGCCATCGCTGTATTCTGAGCTGGAAGGCCCTGCGCTGAGCCACATTGTCGATCAGTTGTCTCAGGTTTCTTACCTTGGCGAAATTGTGATTGGGTTGGATCGCGCCGATCGGGAGCAGTTTCTTTACGCGCGAAAATTTTTCTCTCGGTTGCCGCACCGACATCGAATTCTATGGAACGATGGTCCGCGCCTGAAAGCACTCAGCGACGAACTGGCAGAAAAGTCACTGGCACCGGAGGAACCCGGCAAGGGCCGGAATGTCTGGTTTTGTGTCGGCTACACGCTGGCATCGCGTCGTTCTTCCTGTGTTGCTCTACACGATTGTGACATTGTCACCTATGACCGGGCAATGCTGGCCCGCCTGCTCTATCCCGTAGCAAATCCGCACTTTAATTATGATTTCTGCAAAGGCTATTACGCCCGTGTTGCAGAGGGAAAACTGAATGGCCGCGTGGGACGTCTGCTGGTTTACCCGTTACTGAAATCGCTGCAAAAGGTCTACGGTAATTCCGACTATCTGGATTACATGCGCAGCTACCGCTATCCGCTTTCCGGCGAGTTTGCAATGCGCACCACCATTCTGAACAACTTGCGTATCCCGAGCGATTGGGGACTGGAAATTGGCGTGCTGTCAGAAATTTATCGCGGAACCGCAACCCGCCGCATTTGTCAGGTGGATATCGCGGATCGCTACGACCATAAACATCAGCCGATGTCTGAAGATGATCCAAACGCGGGATTGCAACGTATGGCGGGTGACATCACAAAAGCGCTGTATCGCAAGCTGGCGATTCTCGGCGTGAATATCACCACGGACTCTTTCCGCGTCCTGCGGGCGACCTACTACCGGACCGCGCTTGATATGATTGATGCTTTCGAACATGACGCACGCATGAACGGCCTGAGTTTCGATCGTCATAAAGAGGAGTCGGCGGTGGAGCTATTTTCTGATGTGGTTACCTTTTCTGGCCATGCCTATAGCGATGTCCTGGGGGATAAACCGTTTGTACCGAGCTGGAACCGCGTGCAGTCTGCGTTTCCCGATATCCTTGAGCGGTTGTATGCGGCGGTAGAAGCCGACAATCAGGAAACGTGATGCCCTCTGCTATGCACTCGCTATCTCATAGGGCAGACGCATCATGATGCATCATTGCATGCGTCATGATGGCTCCCTTGCATAAGTAATTCATATTATTCGATTTAATCACTCGATGAATCAACCAGTTTTTCTTACCTTTAATCAGCGCATCAGAAAACACACTATTTCCCGCCAGACGGGAATACTTGCCGTAAGAAAATGTCATTTCACCTATTTGACAATGCATTAGCGTTCCATCGATTAAGGAAGTTGGCGCGTTTTATGCTTTAGCTCTCCTGTCATTATGTAACTAAGGAGAGTGTTTTGATGAATTTTTTAATCAATGAAAGCGACGTGTTAAACCCGAAACGCAGAGCATTATTAAAACTTTCTGGCGCCCTGCTGGGAACGGCGGCGGTAACGACAGGGTTAAGTTCGCGGGTTTTTGCCGAGACACAGCCTGAGAATGCTGCATTTACCGCACCGTCGGCCGCTAATCCAATCCGTATTAACTTTAATGAAAACCCACTGGGTATGTCGCCCAAGGCACAGGCCGCCGCGCGCGAGGCCGTCGTGAAAGCCAACCGCTATGCAAAGAATGAAATTTTACTGCTTGGCAATAAGCTGGCGGCGCATCATCAGGTCAAGGCCCCTTCCATCTTGTTGACGGCCGGATCGTCCGAAGGTATCCGGGCGGCAATTGAAGCCTACGCATCGCTGGATGCACAGTTGGTGATTCCGGAATTAACCTATGGCGATGGTGAACATTTTGCCAAAATTGCTGGCATTAAAGTCACGAAAGTCAAAATGCTCGACAATTGGGCGTTCGATATTGAAGGGCTAAAAGCGGCCGTTGCCGGTTACAGCGGCCCTTCCATCGTTTATCTGGTCAATCCGAATAACCCAACGGGCACGATTACGCCTGCGGATGTAATTGAACCGTGGATTGCCAGCAAGCCAGCCAATACGATGTTTATCGTTGACGAGGCCTACGCCGAGTTCGTCAATGACCCGCGTTTTCGTTCTATTTCACCGATGATTACCCAAGGTGCAGAGAACATTATCCTGCTCAAAACCTTCTCCAAAATACACGCGATGGCCGGTATGCGCGTTGGGTATGCCGTCGCCCATCCCAACGTGATTGCGTTGATGGGAAAGTATGTCGCGGGCGAAAAAATCAACTTTAGCGGCGTGGATGCCGCATTAGCATCTATGGACGACTCGGCATTCATTACCTACAGCAAAAAGAGTAATGATGTGTCGCGCCAAATCCTGCTGAAAGCGCTCGATGACCTGAAACTGCCTTACTTACCGTCGGAGGGAAACTTTGTTTTCCACCAATTGGTCGTGCCGCTCAAGGATTACCAAAAGCATATGGCAGACGCAGGTGTGCTGATTGGCCGTGCGTTTCCTCCTGCGGATAACTGGTGTCGCATCTCGTTGGGGACACCGCAGGAAATGCAGTGGGTTGCGGATACCATGCGTGAATTCCGTAACAAAAACTGGATTTAATCTTCCGTAATACTGGTCTTGCTGCACCGTCGTGGCCGACATTCGCCTCTCGTTCTGAGGGGCGATTCTTCCCAAACCACATCGTTGAAACCGGAGTAACGCTTGACCCACGGGGAATTGCGCGGCTAAATGATCGTATGCCTTTCATTATTTATAGTGATATCAGGCACAAGCAAAATATGAAAACGGTCAGGGAGAAATAAGAGCATGATTATTTTTGTTACCGGTGCAACGGCTGGGTTTGGTGAGTCAATTACGCGTAAATTTATTAGTGCGGGCCATAAAGTGATCGCGACCGGCCGCCGTCAGGAACGTCTGGATGCGCTAAAGGCAGAACTGGGTGATGCGCTGTATCCGCTGAAACTGGATGTGCGCGACCGTCAGGCGATTGAACAGGCCGTTGCCACCCTGCCAGCCGAATGGCGGACGATTGATGTGCTGGTGAACAACGCCGGACTGGCGCTGGGTCTTGAGCCTGCGCATAAAGCATCGGTAGACGATTGGGAAAATATGATCGATACCAACAACAAAGGGCTGGTGTTTATGACGCGCGCGCTGCTGCCAGCCATGGTGGAGCGTAATATCGGTCACGTCATCAACATCGGTTCTACCGCAGGAAACTGGCCTTATGCGGGCGGTAACGTGTACGGTGCCAGCAAGGCGTTCGTACAGCAGTTTAGCCTGGGGTTACGTGCCGATCTGTCTGGCACCCGAATCCGCGTAACGAATATCGAACCGGGTCTGGTCGGTGGAACCGAGTTCTCGGCCGTGCGTTTCAAAGGTAACGACGACAAAGTCAGTAAAACCTATGACAACACAACGCCGCTGACCGCTGAAGATGTGTCTGAAGCCGTTTTCTGGGTTGCCACGCTGCCAGCACACGTCAACATCAACACGCTAGAAATGATGCCGGTCAGCCAATCTTTTGCTGGGCTAAGCGTACATCGCGAAGGCTGATAACCATCAAGTACTCGCATTAAGGGCATGAACGCTGTTTCATGCCCTTTTCTTTTGTCAGCGCCCTTTCAGCGCTGTGCGGTGCGGTTATAGTGCCGTTGAAGCGAAGGATGTATACTTCTCGTTATAGGTAACCTTCCTTTTGCACAAAGCGCGGAGGTTACAGGGAACGGCGGTCGCCTTTTGTTGTCTATCGCTTGCCGTGCGCTTTATCGTTCTGCGGCACCGGCGTTTGTTTTTATCATTCGTTCTGTCAAGGTGAAACATGAACCACTACTCTTTTTCTTCTTTGATTCGGGCATTCATCCCGCTTTCTTTGGTTATCGTTTCCGCTGCCTGGCAGCCTGCCGCACTGGCAGAGACGCGCCATATCATTATTGATTCCGGCGACAGCGCGTTATCAAAAGAAGCGGCGCGCCAAAGCAAGGAACAATGGGATTCAACCCGTTCGCTGCGCAATAAAGTGAACAACCGCGTTGAGAAGGAATTCGATAAAACTGAAAAAGCGATTGATGGGCGTGAAAAATGCAACGCCAGCTACAACGTCAATGCTTACTGGGAAAACACCACCGATCGTTGCCTCGATCGTCGTACTGGCCGCCCCGTTACCCCCTGATTTTTCACCCACGCCTTCTGGCGTGGGTTTCCCCTTTTCTCTTTGTAGTACAGAAAAATAGTGCAGCAAATTAGCCTGTATCCGAAGGTGACATCACCGTTACACTCAACGATTATCGCTATATCGTAGCAACACGCATTTTTATCCCAAATGGAGTGCATCAGGATGAATATGGATTTAGCTCGATTATTTTCACGCCCTTTTCACATCAAACTGTGGGGTGTGTTTATCATGTGTCTATTGGTCAGTTCGTGCGCAAGTACCTATCCGAAGACGGATAACATCACGGCGATCACCAATGACAACGGGATGCTTATCGCGGAGTCTGCTACCTACGTTTATAAATTCTCTGACGCCCGCGCTCAAAAAGAGTATCAGGACTATTACGCGTTTTATCGTGATTACAAAGACATCATCACTGGCGTGAGGGTCGATTTTTCTCTCCGTAATAATGGTCAAGTCTATGCAAGCTATAAAAACATGATCGACACACGCCAACTAACCAAAGAGCAGTTGGTCGATTTACGCGAGCTTTACGCGGCGAGAATTCCTTCAGCAATGGGAAAAGGTGAAGTCACGTTTAGCGCGAATGGCACATTTAGTAAAAAAGACGGCTCACTGGTCAGCCCGACAACACAGGGTCGCCTACCGCAGCCCATTCCTGTGGTTATCAATAACAGCGATAACTCCGGCGAAGAAGTGCTACTTGCTCCCCTCATGGTTCCGGCTGTTATCCTTTTCCCACTCTTTATGATGTATGGCTGCGCCACTGGGCCCTGCGTTTAGCTTTCTCCGGCCATCACTGATGGCCGGGTTTCGCGGCTTTTTCGCGTTATCGTCATCGTTTGATATACTCAAAGGGACTTTTTTCAGAGAAAAGGATCAAAAGATGAAAAAAACCGTCATTTTTGGTGCCGCGTTATTCCTGGTTGCTCCGTTGGCTGCACAGGCATCTTGCGAAAGCGTGAAAGCGGATATTACCCAGAAAATCATCGCCAATGGCGTACCAGAATCTGGTTTTACGCTGGATATCGTCCCGAACGATCAGGTGAATCAGGCCGGTGGTCAGGTGGTTGGTCACTGCGAGAGTGATTCTCACAAGATTGTTTACACCCGCCATGCTGAGGGCGACGCCAATACGGAAAGTGCGCCAGCGCCAACAGAAGGCCAGCCGACGACCACACCGTAGCCCTTCCTCTAGATGTTCTAGCATAGATGTTCAAAAGGCGCTTTCGCGCCTTTTCTTTTGCCTTATTTTTGTCTGGTTTCAGCCTGCCCCGGCCGCTGGCTTGCTGGGATCATTCTGGCGGAAAGCAGCGTGATGGCCGCGATGAGTGCCGAAACGATAAATACCCCGTGGATTGACGAGGCGACTTGCGATGCCAGCGTATCGAGCTGGTTTACGCTCAGCAGGATGCGCTTAGCCGGATCCATGAGCGTCTGGAGTGGATCGCTCACTTCCGGCAATCGCCAGTGCAGACTGATGTTCAGCGTGGCACCAAGGATTGCCGTTCCCAACGCGGAACCTAGCATGCGGGTAAACATGGCGGAAGCCGTGGCGATGCCGCGAATGGAGTAGTCCACCGAGTTTTGTATTGATACCAGAAATGTGGTGCTGCTCAACCCCATTCCCGAGCCGATCAGAAATGCCGCTAGCCGCGCCCACATAAGGTTGCTGTCCGGTTGAACGGTCAGAAGCGTCAGGCTGCCGATAAGCAGCACAATACCGCCGAGCATTGCCGTAAACCGGTAAGACGTCCACAGCATTAAGCGCCCGCTCATCGTGCTGGCCAGCGGCCAGCCAATCGACATCATCGCCAGTATACTGCCTGCTTCCAACGGTGTTTTACCCATTACGCCTTGAATAAACGTTGGCAAAAAGGCGCTTACACCCATCATGGCTGCCCCGACGACTAACCCGCCGAGGTTACCGGCGATAATGACCCGATTGCGCCACAGCGCCAGCGGAAACAGCGGCTCCGGCGTGCGCTTTTCCTGTCTAACCAGCAGAATGCTGCCCACGGCAGAGATCGCAAGCAGCGGGATCACCCAGTAACCAAACACCTCAGCCTGTAGCAGCGCCATCAGCAAACTGGCGACGGACACAATCAGATAGAACGCCCCCATCCAGTCCAACTGATGCTGGCGCACGGCATTCATCGTTGGCAGATAACGAGCCAGCAGGAAGATGGAGAACAGTCCAATCGGCACGTTGACCCAGAAGACCAGCGCCCAGTTGAAGTGTTGCACGATAAACGCCCCCAACAGCGGGCCGATAATCGCGGAAAAGCCCCACACGCTGGACAAATAGCCCTGTATTTTGGGGCGTTCGGTCGAGCTGTACACATCGGCAACAATAGTGAAAGCAATCGGGGTAATCGCGCCCGCACCCAGCCCTTGTAAGGTGCGGAAGACGATTAGCCAGCCCATCTGCGTCGAGAATCCGCACAGAATCGACCCGAGCAGGAACACGATCATGCCGAAGAAGAATATCTTTTTGCGGCCATACAGGTCGGCCAGGCGGCCATAAATTGGAATACTGATCGACTGCGTTAGCAAATAACCAGCAAAGACCCAGCCCAATAGGGAAAAACCGCCTAAATCCGCGATGATGGTGGGCAACGCGGTGGCGACAATTGTCACTTCAATCGCGGCCGTGAACATGGCCAGCATACAGGCAATTAAAATCCAATGGCGATGTGGAACAGGTGTTTGTTTCTGGTTATTCTCTGTTTTCATTATATTTTCAGGATAAGAAGAAAAACTGCCTGTGAGTATAACAGGTGGCGTGACGGAGAAAATTTATTCCCGCAGAGAAGCGGGAATAGAAGACGAAAGAAATTAATAGCTGACGGCAGAAAGATCGATATAAGACGAGAGATCCCGCTGTTCGGCGCGTGGCAAGTAAGGCAGTTCGCCCAGTTGCGGTGCCGGAATTTTTTTCCGCAGAACGTGAATGATTTCTGCGTAATTAGCCAGTCCGGGGTTAATACGGTTAGCGACCCAGCCAACCAGCGGCAAACCATCATTGATGATCGCCTGTGCCGTCAGCAGCGCATGGCTGATACAGCCCAGTTTGATGCCAACAACCAGCACGACAGGGAGTTGTTCCTGCACTACCCATTCGGAATACGGACGCAGATCGTTCATGACGGTCCGCCATCCGCCCGTGCCTTCGACGACTACGATATCAGCGGTTTCGCCCATGTGACGCAGGCCTTGCGTCATCGTGCAGTAATCAATGGTTCCTTCACTGGCGCTGATTTCATCTTCTCGGAGTGCGATGGGGTTAACCATGTTATAGGGCAATTCGAGCGTGGAGGCGGCTTGTAGCAGCAGTGCGTCTTTATTACGCAGCCCCGCTTCCGTCTCTTCGCACCCTTTTGCTATCGGTTTGTAGCCCGCAACCGATTTGCCTGCCAGCGCCAGTTTTTGCAGTAGCGCCTTGGATACCACTGTTTTGCCAACGGCGGTATCAGTACCAGTGACAAAAATACGTTTCAACATGGGATAACTCCAGACCACCTGAATACCAAAAAACAAGCACAGCTAAAATGCTTTCCAAGCGTGAAAGTCTAGGCTATGCCTCATTCGGGCAGTTTGCGTTAGCGCAATGTTTTGTTGCTCTGCGCCTTTATGGTTATCCCTGTAGCAGTTTAACCAGCAGCGATCCATTGTAGAGCGCGTCCTTCACCAGCGCGGCACCGGGCATCGTGCCCTGATTGTAGAATTGGGTCGCTTCCACCTGGAGGTTGTGGCTATAGGGCGGGAATGATTGCTGTTGAATACAGCCTAAAATGGCGGGATGTAAAATGCTGGCTGCTTTATTCAGGGGAGATCCCACCAGAATTTTATCGGGATTGAAGAGATTCACCATGATGGCGACAATGCGGCCGACGTTATGACCGACATCGTTAATGATATCTTTGGCTAACTGATCGCCCTTGAGCGCAGCGTCACACAGATTCTCAACGCTAAGCGGTGAACCATGCAGAAGCGAACTCATGGACGTATTCATACGCTGTTGCGCCAGTTCCAGCATATTTTCCGTGCTGGCGACCGTTTCCAGACAGCCGTGATTGCCGCAATAGCAACGCTTGCCATAAGGATCGACTTGCGTGTGCCCGATTTCGACCAGATTCCGGCTTCTCGCATGGAGGATGCGACCGCCGGTAATCACACCCGCACCGACGTTATGGTCGATCACCACCTGAATCACATTTTGGCAATCGCGCGATGCGCCGTATAGCGCTTCGGCCATCGTCCAGGCGCAGATATCATGCTGCAAATACACCGGCAACCCCGTGCGCTGTTCCAGTGCTGGACCAATCGCCATTTCCTCAACGTCATAAAATGGCATCCGGTGAATAATGCCCTTACTGGCATCAATCATGCCCGGTGCGGTAATCGCGATTGCCGTTAGCCTTTCCAACCGCTTTTGATGGCGAATAAAAAACTGATCGATTTCATTCAAAATACGGTCGAGCAGTGGATGTGGCGACGCAGCGGGAAGCGGAATTTCTTCTTCCACAACCAGCTTGCTGCTGAGATCGCGCAGCGCCAATAACAGAGTATTGTGGCTGATGCGTGCAGAAAGATAATGCCAAGCTTCGGTATCCAGAATCAGGCCAATAGCGGGACGCCCTCTGCTGCCCACATCCTGGTATTCAGTTTCTTGTACCAGATGGGCTTCCAGCAGTTCGCGGACGATTTTGGTAATACTGGCGGGCGCGAGCTGAGCGCGTTTGGACAGTTCGATACGTGATATCGGGCCGTACTTATCGATCAGCCGATACACTGCACCGGCATTCATTTGTTTGATTTGATCGATGTGTCCTGGTTGACCGTCGGCTATCACAAACCTGGCTCCTACGCGTTCGCATTATATCTGGCACTGCTGTTGAAAAATTTATCTTTATTATTGCGGCATGACTATTTTTCACGCTGCAAAATAAAAAAACTGCGGGTATGGTGGGGCTTTTCACTAAACTCGTCAAATATTTGATTCGTTATGTGATTTAGCGCGCATATTTTAACGATTATCCGCCCAACATCAGCGACATCAGCACTTTCGCTGCTGCACTTTGCGGCTGATGTCGTGCCGTAACCAGCCAGACTTCCGTTGTGGCGTCCTCTTCTTCCAGCAGCAAATATTTCACGCCATCGACCCGAATACGCAAAAACGACGCAGGCAAGATGGACACGCCTAATCCCGCGGATACCAACCCAACGATGGTCATCGCCTCGCCCACTTCTTGCGTAATGTAGGGGCTGATGCCATAGCGTTTCAGCAGCGTCAGCGTGTCGTCATACAGCGCCGTTCCAACCGCACGGGAGAAGAAAACGAACGGCTCATTCGCCAGCTGTGTAATGCTGATGGCACGCCCTGCGTCCTGCTGCGCTAACGGATGGGACTCCTGCACGACGGCAATCAGCGGTTCACTCAGCAGCAACTGATGATCTAATGCGTCTGGCAACGGGTTGTTGCGCATAATGCCGATATCAAGCTTACCGTTCAGCAGCGGTTCAATTTGCTGTTTAGTATTGAGCTCCATCATCTGAATATGCACTTCCGGGTAGGTTTGGCGAAAACGCAGCAGGCTGCTGGAGATCTTTTTGATAAACGGCGCGGACGACGTAAAACCGATCGTTAATTCCCCGATTTCGCCGCGCTGAATGCGGGAAGCTCGTTCCGCCGCCTGATCGACCTGACTGATAATCGACCAAGCCTCTTTCAGAAACATCTCGCCTGCGGGGGTGAGTTGGACATTCCGGTTATTGCGCGCCAACAATTTTGCGCCCACCTGCTCCTCCAGAATTTGAATCTGCTGGCTCAGTGGCGGTTGAGAAATGCGTAATCTTTCTGCGGCTCGGCCAAAATGCAGTTCTTCAGCGACCGCAATAAAATAGCGAAGGTGACGTAGTTCGATATTCATACTTTAAACATATCAATCATGATTATTAATATATTATACAAAATAATATCACTCTTCTATGATCCTCTCATTGTTGTTTTACGCCTGATTTACCTTTCCCGGTAAGGAATTATTGTGAGTAACCTGCCATCTTCTGCACCGAACGACTGGCCTATTTCTACGGCCGACGATGCGGATGATATTGCCCCTAAATCTTCTGGTAAAACGCCTTATATCACGCGTGGTACGCCGCAATTTATGCGCGTCACGCTGGCGCTGTTTTCTGCTGGCTTAGCGACGTTTGCCCTGCTGTATTGTGTTCAGCCGCTGCTGCCGGTGCTATCTCAGGATTTCGGTATTTCGCCAGCGACCAGCAGCCTGTCGCTTTCCGTATCGACCGTGATGCTGGCGTTTGGGCTACTGTTCACTGGCCCACTCTCTGACACGATCGGTCGTAAGAATGTGATGGTTGTGTCGCTGATGCTGGCTGCAATCTGCACCGTCATTTGCGCGTTTATGACCAGTTGGAACGGTGTATTGATTATGCGGGCAATGATGGGCCTGTCGTTAAGCGGTGTCGCGGCCGTCGCCATGAGCTACCTGAGTGAAGAAATTCACCCCAGCGTGCTGGCGTTTTCAATGGGGTTATATATCAGCGGCAACTCGATTGGCGGCATGAGCGGGCGTCTGGTTAGCGGCGTTTTAACGGACTATTTCCCGTGGCGGGTTGCTATCGGCACAATCGGCGTACTGGCACTCATAGCAGCGATCACGTTCTGGCGTATCCTGCCGGAATCACGCCATTTCCGACCCGGTTCGCTGCGCCCTAAAACGCTTCTGCTGAACAGCAAACTGCACTGGCGCGACGCGGGTTTGCCGCTGCTGTTCCTTGAGGGTTTTTTGCTGATGGGCGCGTTCGTTACCCTGTTTAACTACATTGGGTATCGGTTGCTGGCTCCGCCTTATTTACTTAGTCAGGCGGTGGTTGGTTTACTTTCCGTGGTTTATCTCACCGGAAGCTACAGCTCGCCGAAAGCCGGTGCATTAACGGCCCGCTACGGACGCGGCCCGGTGCTGAGCATTGCGATCCTCCTGATGCTAGCGGGACTGGGTATGACGGCACTGAGCCCGCTATTCGCGATCTTTGGCGGGATGATGCTCTTTACCGCAGGTTTCTTCGCCGCTCACTCGGTAGCCAGCAGTTGGATTGGCCAACGAGCGCGGCGCGCGAAAGGTCAGGCGTCATCAATGTATCTCTTTTCTTACTATCTGGGCTCAAGTCTGGCCGGCACGCTGGGGGGATTCTTCTGGCATTCATTCGGCTGGATGGGCATTACAGCGTTTTTGAGCGCCCTTTTACTTCTCGCGCTGGCAGTCAGCCTGATACTCAAGCAGCGCATTTAAACCCCTTTCTTACCGGAGTTTGCCTGAATCAGGTAAACTCCGCGTTGTTCCCTCCCTCTCGATGTCCCCCGTAAACCCTGCCTGAAATAATGACGAGCACGATTGCCGAAGTGTTCATTTATCAGTATAAAGATAAGTATGTTGTAACTAAAACGAATCTGGCTATGAATCGCTACGCGCTAATCGATCGCATGAACCGCTGTTTCCAAACGTTAGAAACCAAGCTGGCTCTGATGCAACAACAGTTTGCCGAATATCGGCTGTTAGTTGGTCGCGTTTATTCCCTTCCCCATGTGGAAAAAGGAACGGAGCATGACCCCATCGAGCATATCGCCGTCACACAGTACATTGGGCAAGAGGCTCGCGATAAAGGGCTAGCCCATTTTCAGCGTCTGTTCATTCACCACTATCCAGAAACGCTCAGTAGCAAAAGCGCGATCCGCTTGCCGGGCGCACTCTGTTTTTCCGTCAACGCGGCACAGTATCAGCAGGCAAACTCACTCATTGCGGAAATCAATGCGCTGAAAAAAGAGCTGGAGCTGATTATTACCGTTGAATCCGGGCTGGAGCCTGAGCAGCGATTTGAGTTCGTCCACACGCATTTGAAAGGGTTGATCACGCTGAGTGCTTATCGTTCGTTGACGCTCATAACTAATCCGGCATCAGTCCGCTTTGGCTGGGCGAATAAGCACATCATCAAGAACATGACACGTGTGGAGCTACTGGAGAAACTGACCAAAAGCCTGAATGCGGCAAAAAACGCAGCACCGTATACCAAAGCGCAGTGGATTGAGCATGTCGAGCAGGAGAGAGACGCGGTATTGTCGCTGCCGGAAGACGCTGTTTTGAAAATCAAACGTCCAGTCAAAGTGCAGCCCATCGCACGAGTGTGGTATCCCGAACAGCAGAAACAGATTCAGCATCCCTGCCCGTCCCCCCTACTCGTGCTTTGTCAGCAGGAATCTGGCGGCGACGTGCCCATTATCGGCGAACTCAATCCTTATGACGCCAACAACATCAAGCATAAACACAAACCGAAAGCGGCCGAACTTCGCCTGCTTATTCCGCGTTTGCACCTGTATACCGATGCACCGGAATGAAAAAGAAAAAGCCTGCGAGTAAACACCGGCAGGCTACAGGATAAAACGCTGACTATCGCGCCATTACTTTTTCAGGCTACCGACCATCTCTTCCGGTCGAACCCACTCATCAAACTGTGCTTCGGTGAGATAGTTCAGTTTGAGCGCAGCCGCCTTCAGCGTCAGCCCTTCTTTATGCGCTTTTTTGGCAATTTCTGCCGCTTTGTCATAGCCAATATGCGTATTGAGCGCGGTCACCAGCATCAGTGATTCGTTCAGCAACTGGGTGATGCGATCGTGGTTCGGTTCAATACCCACCGCACAGTGCTCATCGAAGCTCTTCATGCCATCAGCCAGCAGGCGAATCGATTGCAGGAAGTTATGAATCACCATGGGGCGGTACACGTTCAGCTCAAAGTTACCAGACGCCCCGCCGATATTCACCGCGACATCGTTGCCCATTACCTGGCAACACAGCATCGTCAGCGCTTCACACTGGGTCGGATTGACCTTGCCCGGCATGATGGAACTGCCCGGCTCGTTCTCAGGAATGCTCAGCTCGCCGATACCACAGCGCGGGCCAGACGCCAGCCAGCGTACATCGTTGGCAATCTTCATTAACGATGCAGCCAGCCCTTTCAAAGCACCGTGCCCGTGAACCAACGCATCACAGGTCGCCAGCGCTTCGAATTTATTCGGCGAGGTCAAAAAGGGCTGACCGGTGAGCGTCGCCAACTCCGCCGCCACACGCACCGCATATTCAGGATGCGTGTTTAGCCCTGTTCCGACCGCGGTACCGCCCAGCGCCAGTTCGCAAATGTGCGGCACACTGTTCTCGATATGCTTCAGGTTATGCTGCAACATCGCGGCCCAACCGGAGATTTCCTGCCCCAACGTCAACGGCGTGGCATCCTGTAAATGCGTACGGCCGATCTTGACGATATCCTTAAACAGCTCAGCCTTCGACGCCAGCGTGGCGTGCAGTGCTTTCAACTCAGGAATCAGGTGTTCGTTGATCGCGACTACAGCCGCGACGTGCATCGCCGTCGGGAAGACGTCGTTAGAACTCTGACTTTTGTTGACATCATCATTGGGGTGAACCAGCCGATTGTTGCCCCGCTCTCCCCCCAGCAGTTCACTGGCGCGGTTCGCCAACACCTCGTTCATATTCATATTGCTTTGCGTGCCAGACCCCGTCTGCCAGATCGCTAACGGGAATTCCCCAGCATGCTGGCCAGCCAACACTTCGTCCGCTGCCTGAATAATCGCATTTCCCCGATCGGCAGGCAGAAGCGTGAGATCCATGTTGACGCGGGCCGCCGCTCGTTTGGTTTGTGCCAGCGCATAAATCAGCGCACGTGGCATTTTCTCTTCAGAAATACGGAAGTGTTCCAGCGATCGTTGCGTTTGTGCACCCCATAACCGTTCAGCAGGAACATCAATCGGTCCCATTGAGTCTTTTTCACTACGCGTCGTGCTCATTACTTTCCTCCTTAAAATACACATTCAACTAGTAGAAGACATCGAATCACATCGCTGAGCCTATTCTGATAACACTCACTGGCCTTATCGCGCTTATTGGTCCACTAACACTGTCTGGTATCGCGCTACATAAAACATTACCATGAAGCGAAGAAGATGCAGTGTATTCATAATCACTCAGGTAATTAACAGCCGGCATCACAGAAATTAACAATTAATGTAATAGCAGGGAGCCGACATGCAAAAAATGCTCAATTGCGTCCAGCACTACGCCTGGGGCAGCAAACACGCCTTAACTGAGCTATATGGCATTGATAACCCTAACGATTTACCGATGGCAGAACTTTGGATGGGCGCTCATCCTAAAAGCAGTTCGGCGATCATTGATGAAAAAGGCAACACTCGCAGCCTGCGAGACGTGATTGCAGAAGACGCGACCGCCCATCTTGGCGCAACGATCGCGCAACGTTTTGGCGAATTGCCCTTTTTGTTTAAGGTCTTGTGCGCGGAACAACCGCTTTCCATTCAGGTTCATCCCAGTAAATCGTCGGCAGAACAAGGCTTTGCGAAAGAGAATGCCGCGGGTATCCCGCTGGATGCGGCCGAAAGAAACTACAAAGACGCCAACCACAAACCGGAATTGGTCTACGCATTAACGCCCTTTCAGGCCATGAATGGGTTCCGAGAATTATCTGAAATTGTGCAGTTACTGGAGCCGGTTGCCGGTGCACATCCGTCAATCACCGCGTTTTTACAACAGCCCGACGCGAAGAATCTCGCCATGTTGTTCACTAACCTGCTGAGTATGGAAGGTGAGCAAAAATCGCGCGCACTCGGCGTCTTGAAGGCCGCGCTAAATAGTCAAAATGACGGGCCTTGGGCGACCATCCGCGCGATCACACAATATTATTCCGACGACAGCGGATTATTCTCCCCGCTGCTGCTGAACGTCATTACGCTTCAACCCGGCGAAGCCATGTTCCTGTTTGCGCAAACGCCGCATGCTTATCTGAAAGGCGTGGCATTAGAAGTCATGGCAAACTCGGATAACGTGCTGCGTGCCGGGCTAACGCCAAAATACATTGATATTCCAGAGCTGCTGGATAATGTCGTGTTTGAAGCCAAACCCGCAAACCAGTTGCTCACGACGCCACACCGACAGGGTAATGAACTCAGCTTCCCGATTCCTGTTGAAGATTTTGCTTTTTCGCTGCACGAACTGAGCCAGAGCCCACAGACGCTCAGACAGAACAGTGCCGCCATTGTATTTTGTATTGACGGCCATGCCGTCCTGCAAAAAAATGAGCAGCGGCTCTCGCTACGTCCGGGAGAGTCCTGCTTCATTTCAGCCAGTGAGTCACCGATAACGGTTGAGGGACAGGGGCGTCTCGCTCGCGTATTTAACCGATAACTTGTTCCATACGCCGCAGTTACCTCTGGGTAAGTTGCCAGCGTTTCGCGTTGAAAACGCGCATTTTTTTACTAAAGGATGAATAAAAATGAAGAAGTCGTTAGTCGCCGTAGGCGTTATTGTTGCTCTGGGTGCTGTCTGGACCGGCGCATCCTGGTACACCGGCAAACAGATGGCTCAGCAAATTGATGGTTTTACCGATACGCTGAATACCAAGCTCAAACAAGCCTACCCGAACGCGGGGCTGAAAGTGGTCTATCGCGACTATAAGGGCGGCGTATTCAGCAGCACCCTGGCCTATGTTTTACAGACAGACGGCACAGCAAAAGGTGCGCAGTTCCTTGCACCCGGTGAAGAACTGGTCTTCAACGAAACCGTGTCTCACGGGCCGTTCCCGCTAGCACAGCTCAAGAAGTTCAACCTCGCACCGGCGATGGCTTCCGTTCATACCGAGTTGGCCAACACGCCAGCAGTCAAAGCCTGGTTTGAGCTGACGAAAGATAAACCGTTCTTTGTATCCGAAACTCGCGTCGCTTACAGCGGTGATACGCAGTCGCTCGTTACGCTGGCCCCTATCGACCATCAGTCGCCAGAACAGAAATTTTCCTTCAGCGGCGCGCAAGCCTTGGTGGATATCGGACACGACCTGCGCAGCAGCAAGTTGGATACCACCATCAGCAGCGTGAAGATGGAAAGGAAAAATGCCTGGGGCCAAACAGAGAACGTCGATCTCACCGATTTCTCCATCAAGGGTACCAATCAAAAAGGCAAATTCGATCTTGATTTAGGCGACGGCAATCTGTCCTTCAAAACGATGACGTTTACCGTAGAAGGTGGCGAGCCCGTTACGTTGAACGATTTCTCTTTGCAAAGTAGCGCAACGGAAGATGATAAAAATCTGGCGGGCAAAATGGCCGTGACGCTGGGATCGTTAATCATCGGCGACCGCAATCTGGGTTCTGGTAACGTCGGCATGTCCATTTCACAGCTTGACGGCGCGGGCACCAAACAGTTCCTCACCGCCTATCAGGCAAAAGTGCAGAAACTGTTGCAGGATCCGACCGCTATCGATCCTGACGCTTATCAGCAGGATATCGCCATGTCTGTTCTGCAATATCTGCCACAGTTGCTGAAGGGCAACCCAAGCATTGCCATCGACCCGATCAGTTGGAAAAACAGTAAAGGTGAAGGCACGTTCACGCTGGCGCTGGATTTAACCGATCCGTTGCAGAGCACCGATAAAGCGAACGATGCAACGCTGTCGGATGAAGAAAAAATTATTCGTCAGTCGGTCAAAAAACTCGATGCCAAACTCAATGTTCCGCTGGATATGCTGGCAGAGCTAATGATACAAGCAGGACCGAAACCGGCGAACGATGAAGAGCAAAAGCAGCTCGCTGACATGGCGAAACAACAGGTTGAAATGATGGCCCAGATTGGTGAGGGTAACCAACTGAGCGTCACAAAAGACAACGCCATTACCAGTTCACTGCACTATGCCGATGGTCAAATTGATTTCAACGGCAACAAAATAGCGCTGGCTGATTTCATCGCACCGTATTTCTCCGTTCCAACGGAACAAGGTGAAGAATCTCTGCCTGGCGCACAGGAAGAACCCGTCACACCACCGGCGCAATAAGTCGGTACATCGTCTTACGTGCAAAAACACACGGTGGCCGCACTTGCCGCCACCGTTTTTCCTGCCCTACCTCTCCAGTTTGATTTTGAGATAACACCATGTCCGCGTTGAAATCCTTCATGGAAGCCCATCAGGCCGCGATCTATTTTGTTGCTGTGATAGCGGCAGTGGCAACAGCTCTGGCGCTGCCGGGAACGGAGCAACTGGATGTCGTGATTAATCCGGCGCTAGCGCTGATGCTGTTTGTCACGTTCCTGCAAGTGCCGCTGACCACGCTCGGAAAAAGCATCACTCAGGTCAGATTCATCGGCGCGTTGCTGACTGCCAATTTCATCGTGATTCCCTTGCTGGTCGCGTCGCTGTTGCCCTTCCTCCCCGCCGACCCACTGGTGAAATTGGGCATCATATTGGTGTTACTCGCACCCTGTATTGACTACGTAGTGACATTTGCGCATCTGGGACGGGCCGATGCCGCCCGCCTGTTGGCCGCAACGCCTATTTTACTGTTGCTGCAAATGCTGGTCTTGCCCTTCTACCTGACGCTATTTCTCGGCCACGACGCCGCCGGACTCATCGCCTTTGCGCCCTTTATCGATGCCTTTATCTGGCTCATTGCCATACCTTTAGCGCTGGCCGCCCTTCTGCAATGGCTAGCTGCGCGACAGCGCGCAATGGCAACATTTGCGGATGCATTAGGCTATCTTCCCGTTCCGGCTACCGCTCTGGTGCTGTTTATCGTCGTTGCGGCGGTCATTCCCCAACTGCGCACCACTTGGGCGTCGGTGTTACTCGCGGTGCCGTTTTACCTGCTCTTCGCGCTGCTGGCACCGCTGCTCGGCTGGTTCACTGGCCGTGCGTTCCGGTTGGATTCGGCTGGCGGGCGCGCCGTGGCCTTTAGCGCCAGCACGCGCAACTCTCTGGTTATTCTGCCGCTGGCGTTGGCAATTCCGGGCGCACTGCCGCTACTTCCGGCCGTTATCGTCAGCCAAACGTTAATAGAATTGCTCAGCGAACTCATTTATATCCGAGCGATCCCTAAGTTGAACGCCCGTTCTATAGATCAAGAAAAACAATAACAGGTTGTTTTTGCTCAATGATTGTTCAGTGCGGTGAGTTTCGGCGGTAACCGTTGGCTATTTACCACGATTTCTTTTTATACTTTGTCGTATGAAAAACAATAATCAGACAATAACATGATGATTGATTCACTCCTGCCGTTGACGGATATCCACCGCCATTTAGATGGTAATATCCGCGCCCAGAGTATTCTGGATCTAGGGCGCCAGTACAATATAGCGTTACCTGCCAGCGATATTGAAACGCTCCGTCCCCATGTTCAGGTCACCAAAAACGAACCTGACTTACTGAGTTTTTTACAAAAACTCGACTGGGGCGTGGCCGTACTCGGTTCACTGGATGCCTGCCGCCGCGTGGCTTACGAGAACGTTGAAGATGCCATGAAAGCCGGGCTGGATTACGCAGAACTGCGTTTCTCTCCCTACTATATGGCGATGAATCATAAGCTTCCGATTGCTGGCGTGGTTGAGGCCGTGATCGATGGCATTACCGCTGGCAGCCGTGATTTCGATACCGACATTCGTCTGATTGGCATAATGAGCCGGACATTCGGCACCGAGGCCTGCCAGCAAGAGCTGGACGCCCTGCTGTCCCAGCGCGATCGCATAGTCGCGCTCGATCTGGCAGGTGATGAATTGGGTTACCCCGGCGCACAGTTTACTTCTCATTTCCGGCAAGCCCGCGATGCTGGCTGGCACATCACGGTTCACGCGGGTGAAGCGGCCGGGCCGGAAAGTATTTGGCAGGCGATTAACCATCTGGGCGCAGAGCGCATCGGACACGGCGTAACCGCCATTATCGATCCCCGCCTCATGACACACATGGCGGAGCATGGGATCGGCATTGAATCCTGTCTGACCTCTAATATTCAAACCAGCACCGTAGAATCACTGGATAAGCACCCGCTCGTCCACTTCCTGCGCTATGAAATCCCCGCCACCATCAACACGGACGATCCTGCCGTTCAGGGCATAGAGATCCGTCACGAATATGAAGTCGCGGCCCCACTTGCTGGCCTGACAGCGGTAGAAACTCGCAAAGCGCAGGAAAACGGCCTGAACATTGCGTTTATCAGCGAGCAGGAAAAGCAACTGCTGCGTGAAAAGGTTCTGCGTAAACGCGGTGCCACACAGTAGCGTGTATCTCCAAGCCATAAAAAACGGCTAACTTTTGTTAGCCGCTTGATACGTACTTGTTAAAGATGAATTACAGAGATCAGCTGCTTGGGTTTGCTGAGGAGTGGTGCGACGTAATCAACCACTGCTTCTGTTTCGCGTCCCAAGCGTAAGTGTAGGTATAGCGCGCTTTGGCTACGCTACCATCACCGAATGTGAAGGTGTAGGTTCCGGTATCCACGGCCTTATTACAGCCGATGCGGATCGTGCTGGTGTCAATTTTGCCAACCGGCTTTTTCGCCAGGAAATGTTCGAAGTAATCAATGCGCTCTGCGTCAGTCGTACGCGGTTGATCGGACAGCGTCGGCAGCAGTACCGCGTCTGGCGCATAGTTTTTCGCAACTTTCTTCGCATCACCCGTTTGCAGCGATGCATTCCAACGGTCAAATAACGACGCAATCTCTTTTTGACTGGTTTTTACACATTGCACATTCTGAGCAGCCTGCACAGATGCGGAAGCCAACGTCCCTAACATCGCTAAAGTTAATACCGTTTTTTTAAACATATTTCCCTCTATCTCAAATAATAATTATCATCAACTGTGTCTTGCTCTATCGACAGCACATCTCGGTGAGCGACTATTGTTATAACGTAATGCAACAAAAAAGTAACACCGTCACGAAACTATCACTGTAATAGATTATTTCTTGTGTTTCCTTGTAGTTACAAGTGTTTGTTACAAATGACAACGCCCTCGGCCTGTGTAAGACCGAGGGCGTTTTGCATGATGCGAGTGCGCGATAATCTTTTACTGACGAGGCGTATCCTGTTCCTTGTTGATCCGCTTGGCATAGCGCTGAGCCAGCGCAGCGCAGACCATCAGCTGAATTTGATGGAAAATCATCAGCGGCAGGACCATCGCACCGACAGCGGCGGCAGGAAATAGCACGTTTGCCATCGGAATCCCATTCGCCAGACTTTTCTTCGAACCGCAGAATACGATAGTGATTTCATCGGCCGTGTTAAAGCCCAGCTTACGGGCAACCAGCGTATTCACCACCAGCACAATCGCTAGCAGCACTATCGAACAACCAACGACGGCAAGCAATGACCAGGCGTTGATCTGCCCCCAAATCCCCTGCACAACCGCCTCGCTGAAGGCGACATACACCACCAAAAGAATCGATGACCGGTCAGTAATATTAATCAGCTTACGGTTACGTTCAACCCACTTGGCAATCAACGGGCGAGACAGATGACCAATCACGAAAGGCACCATTAACTGCATAATAATAGAGCCAATAGCGTGCAGCGTATCCGTTTCTCCCCCTTGCGTATGCATCAGCAAACCGACCAGAATCGGCGAGAGAAATACGCCCAAAATACTGGATGCCGAGGCGCTACAAATCGCCGCCGCGACGTTACCACCGGCCATTGAGGTATAAGCAATCGCCGACTGCACCGTCGCCGGTAGCGCGCACAGATAGAGGAAACCCAGATACAAGGTCGGCGTCAGCACTACGGGCGACAGCAGGCTCATGCCTATTCCCAGCAGCGGGAACAGAATAAACGTGCTGGCAAATACCACCAGATGCAAACGCCAGTGCCCCATGCCGGTGGTAATCGCTTCACGCGATAGCTTCGCACCGTGCATAAAGAACAGCAGAGCAATCGCCGCGGTTGTCAGGTGCTCAAAGAAAACCTTCACAGAGCCTTCCGCAGGAAGAATCGATGCCGTCACCACCACCAGAATCAGAACCAATAAGAACTTATCAATGCGTAACCGTTGTAACCACCCCATGCCTAACACCTTTCCCCTAGTCTGTTATCAGCCGAATTAACACTCTAACAAGACGGGCGATCCGAAGATCGCCCAAAGTTATCTATGACTAAATATGAATCTAGAAATCTGAACCGATAAATCTGTTTACAGACCGTAAACGGTAGCAATGAGATAAAGGCATCAGGATCCCCTTCCGAACATCGTAAATCGAGCATAAAAAACGTATGTCCGCATTTTCGCATCGACCCATTATCACCGTTCGGTTGATTTTCTCAGTAGTCTACAGCGATCCTAAGATCGCCTATTTAAACAAGCCATTAACTATCTGGAATAAAACGCGGTAAATCTAGCTATTTTTCAGCGTGACGGCTTTTTTCTGTTCGTGGGAAAGCAGCCCTAGCTCGATCAGTTCCATCACCTGAATCGCCTGATGCACGCTGACGGGGTTTTCCCCCTTGCCGAGCAGCGCATCGCGCACTGCCGCATAGTAAGCCGGATAGTTACCCGGAATCGTGGCGATGGTTTGTTCCGCCGTTATGCCGTCACGAGACAGCGTCAGCACGCCATCGCGCTTATCCTGCCCCCAGTCGGCCAGTGGCGGACGTTCGCCCGCTTTCAGGCGATCTTCCTGTGGATCGAGACCGTATTTGACAAAGCTGCCGCGCGTGCCATGCACGGTGTAGCGTGCAGACGCGGCCGCCACCAGCATACTGGCATGCAGGACAACTCGACGTTGCGGGTAAATCAGCGTCGCATGAAAATAATCTATTGCCTTACTGCCAGGCCTCAACCGTGCCATATCTACCTGAATCGCCACCGGCAAGCCAAACAACTCCAGCGCCTGATCCAGCAAGTGCGGCCCAAGATCGTACCAAATCCCGCTCCCTTCGCTGCCGTCTTCCCGCCAGCGCTGGCGCACTTCGGGGCGGAAGCGATCGAAATGCGATTCCATATACACCACATTTCCTAACGTTCCCGCCGCCAGCAGCTGTTTCAGCGTCAGAAAATCGCTGTCCCAACGGCGGTTATGGAAAACAGAAAGCATTTTTCCGACGCGGTCGGCTATGGCGCCCAAGTCATATGCTTGTGACAACGTCACGGTAAACGGTTTATCGACGACGACATGCTTGCCCGCTTCCAGCGCCTGTTTCGCCAGCGGGAAGTGCGTGTCATTGGGGGTAGGAATAACAATGAGGTCAATATCGGGATCGTTAAATAACGCCTGAGGGTCTTTCTCTACTCGCAGATTGGCCCAGTCTGCATGCACTTTTTCAGCACTGCTGCTGGACACGGCCACCAGCTCCATACCTGCCGTACCGGCAATTAACGGCGCGTGGAATGTCTTACTGGCATAACCGTAGCCCAGCAGCCCAACACGAACGGTCTCACTCATGACGATTCCCCTTAGCTTATTTTGACTTTGTGATTTCTCACTCAGTATATACCCGTCATCCGCCAGATTGCAGAGAGGGATAATAGCCAGAGGAATCTGATGCGTTTTAGTCTGTCAGCCGCTCACGGCGCTGGGCATCCGTTCTCCCCACGCCACGGGCAGCGTTTTGGCCGCCGGATAGTTAATTTCACTGCTGCGACGGCGAAAATCGCTGGGGCTGACGCCGACCCGCTTACGGAACACGCGTGAGAAATACAGCTGATCGTCATACCCCACCACGCGACCAATGTTGGCGATAGACTCCTGTGTTGTCTGCAATAACAGCTTGGCGCGAATCACGCGCTGATCTTCACGCCAGCGCAAAATATTAATGCCCACCTGTTCACGGAACAGATGCGCCAACCGCGAAGGCGACAGGCAAACGTGCCGCGCCACTTCGTCAATACGCAGTTCTCCAGCCAGATTGCTGGTAATAAACTGGCAGGCTTCTATCACACGCGGATCCATGATCTTCTGCGGGCTCTGTGGATCTTCCTCCATCGCTCTGAGCAACAGTCGCTCCAATAGATTCATCCCCAATTCTTCTGAAAAACGACGCCCGGAACGCTGGGTCTGCTCGATATTGGCAAACAGCCTGTCGAATTCCAGCAGCAGTTGGTTATTCGGCAGGCTCATGCGACCAATACCGCTGCTTTTGGTATGCCATTCCAACCAGTCAGCCCAGTAGGCACGCGGGCGAAAATAGACCCAGCGGTGATACCAGCAGTCGCTGCTGGATGAACGACCATAAAAATGCTTCGATTTCGGCGGGAACAGCAGCAGGTCACCGGGATTACAGAAAAAGGTCTCATCGCCATCAAAGACCTGACCCTGACCTTTCATGGTGAGGTTAATGATGTAGCCTTTCATGCCATCGGGACGATCGATAAAGAAGTCGAGCGGCCCTTCTGCCAGAATCGGTGTCATACCTGCCACAAGATAAGCGTTGAACGAATATCCCGGCAGCAGCGGATTAGGCTGAGAGTCATGCGCCATACGGTGATACATCGAGCCTCCGGTATACGCTAGTAATGAGAGAAAGCGGCAGGCTCACTTAGAGCCATCCCATTAGGACTATTTTATTTGCCATTTTGAACCTGGGCAGTGCTCGAAATCCTCACGTACTACGTGTACGTTCCGGTTTCTCCGCGCTGTCCGAGTCCAAACTGACTGCACCAATAACGCCTACTGGGATAGGCTCTGACCTGCCGCACGGGCATTTATACCGTTTTCTTCGACAGCTGTTTGTAGCGGTCGAAGATAACCGCCGCTAGCAGAATCAGACCGCGCACCACATACTGGGCAAACGGCGAGATGTTCAGCAGGTTCATCGCATTTTCCACCGTACCTAAAATCAGCACACCGGCGATGACATAGGAAATTTTACCGATCCCGCCTTTCAATGACACACCGCCCAGTACACAGGCAGAAATCACGATCAGTTCATACCCGATGGAGGTCATCGGCTGGCCGCTAGTCATACGCGATGCCAGAATGATCCCTGCCGCCGCCGATACCAGACCGGATAAGGCGAAAATGATGATCTTGGTACGCACGACTGGCACCCCGGCCAAACGCGCCGCCTCTTCATTACCCCCAATCGCCAGCGTATTGCGGCCAAAGGTGGTTTTGTTCAGCAGCAGACCAAACAGAATCATACAGCCGATAGTGATCCAGATAGGCGCAGGCAAGCCCAACCAGTTGGCATAGCCCAGTTCGAAGAAACGCTCATCTTCAATCCCTACCGCTTTACCATCGGAAATGATGTACGCCAGACCGCGCGCAATCTGCATCGTTGCCAGCGTCGTGATCAGCGCATTGATCTTCAAACGGGCAATCACAAACCCGTTGAGCAAACCGAACGCCACGCCCAGTAGCAGCCCGGCACCGACGCCGATCCACAGGCTTTCACTGATATTGATCACCACCGCCGTCGCCACGCCAGCACAGGCAATGATAGACGCAACCGACAGGTCAAAATCACCGGAAGCCAGACAGAACAGCATTCCGCAGGCCACCATGCCGGACATGGAGATCGCCAGTCCCAGCCCTTTCATATTGATAAACGAGGCGAAGTTGGGGACGAAAATCGCGCAGCCAAGAAACAGCACGGCAAACACCACCAGCATGCCGTAGTTATCCCAAATGCGAGATAACCCCGCGCCGTTTTTCTTCTTTTCTGAGGTTGCAGACGTAACCGTTGACATTATTTTGCTCCTTCGCGGTCAGGCAACCGCAGATTCGATATCGGGGGTTCGTAACATAGCCAGACTGAGCACCTTCTGCTCTGTGGCATCGGTATGCAGCAGTTCGCCGGAGACGGCACCTTCGCGCATGACGATAATCCGGTCGGCCAGCCCAAGCACTTCTGGTAAATCGCTGGAGGCAAACAGCACCGCGATCCCCTGATTCGCTAGTTCATAGATGACATGATAAATTTCGTGCTTCGCGCCGACGTCAATGCCGCGCGTAGGTTCATCGAGCAAAATGACCTTCATCTCTTCGGACAGCCAGCGGCCAAGAATGGCTTTCTGCTGGTTTCCCCCGGAAAGATTCATAATCAGCTGTTCATCGGACGGTGTTTTGATATTCAACGCCGCAATGCGCTTCGCGGCGTTATCCACTTCCCACTGATTATTAATAATAAAGGCAGCTTTCAGGCTCTTACGCCTTGCGCTGATATTGATATTGTCACGCACCGAGTGCACCGGAATGATACCGTCCGCCTTGCGATCTTCCGGGCAGAGCATCACACCCTGACGAATCGCATCAATGGGGGAATTCACTACCAGCGGTTTGCCATCCAGCAACACCTGACCGTTGGTGATTCTGGTCGCGCCAAACAGCCCTTTCATCAGTTCGCTGCGACCCGCCCCCACCAGACCAAATAGCCCGACAATTTCCCCCCGCTTCACGTTCAGGGAAACAGTGGATTTCACGCCCGGCGCTTTCACGTCTTTCAGCGTCAGACGCTCTTCGCCGTGCGGACGCGGCGCATAACCATAGATATCCCCCAGGTTACGCCCTACCATCGCCTGTACCAGCGACTCATGGTTCACCTGCTGCATATCGTCGAACGTGCGCACATAGCGGCCATCTTTAAACACGGTAATGGCATCGCTCAGCGCAAAAATTTCTTCCATCCGGTGCGAAACGTACAAAATGACCCGGCCTTCACTGCGCAATTCCTTAATCACGCGGAAAAGCTGCTCAATTTCACGGGCAGACAGTGAACTGGTCGGTTCATCAAAAGCAATAACCTTGGCGTTACGGGCCAGCGCCTTGGCGATTTCCACCATCTGCCATTGCCCGATAGAGAGGTATTTCAGTGGGGTATCAGGATCGATATCTAACCCCAGATGCTGCAACTGAAGTTTGGCTTCATAACGCAGCAGCGAATAGTTCACCATGCCGTATTTATGCGGCAGCTGACCTAAGTAGATGTTCTCGGCGACCGTCATTTCCGGCACCAGATGCAGTTCCTGATAAATGATAGCAACGCCCGCATTCAGGGCATCCATCGTGTTGTTGAACTGCACGGGTTTGCCCTGAATATGAATTTCGCCCGCTGACGGTGAATAGTTACCGCTCAGGATCTTTAACAGCGTCGACTTGCCCGCCCCGTTTTCCCCCATCAATGCATGGATCTGGCCGGCATGGCAGGAAAAACTGATATCCGAAAGCGCCTTAACACCGGGAAATTCTTTACCAATCCCATGAAACGACAAATAGGGTGACTGTGCTGTCATGTCTGTTTCCTCATAACGATGCAGGTAGAGCGCGGATAACCTCGACCAGCGTCATGCTGACCGGCGTTATCCGCGTCTTTACGAAATCAGGCGTGATTACATCAGGCCTTTTTTCTCCAGTTCGACCTTAAAGTTGTCACGAGTGATCAGCACCACGTCGGTCACTTCGGTGAATTTCTCCGGCTCCACGCCTTTGGTGACCCAGTCGTTCAACATCTGGATACTCTTGTAACCGTGGATATCCGGGCTTGGCAGCAGTGAACCAAAGAAGCCCGTTGCCTGACCTTTAGACAGCTCGCTCACCGCATCCACGCCGTTGATACCAATACCAATGACGTTTGCGGCTTTAAAGCCCTGACCTTCCGTTGCACGCACGCCACCCAGCACGGTGTTGTCGTTCATGCCGATAATCAGCCAGTTTTTCACACCAGGGTGCTGAACCAGCATGGAGTTAGCGGCGTCAAACGCTCCGGGGATATCGTTAGATTTGGTCGGTACTTTGTAGATCTGTTTTTCTGGGAACCCTGCGGTTTTCAGCGCGTCCATAGAGCCAGACGTGCGGCGACGTGCGGTATCCAGCTCATCAGCGGTAATCGCCATCACGGCGGTTTCCTCTACTTTCCAGCCGCGCTTGGTCATCTCTTTATACAGTTCCTGACCCTGACGCTCACCAATTTTGGTGGCCGCCATCATCACCAATGGCACGGTATCCATCGGTTGGCCTTTGGCGTTCACGAACTGGTCATCAACCGCGATCACTTTCAGATTGTAGCTGCGTGCTTTCGCTATAATAGCTGGCCCCAACTTCGGATCCGGCGTACAGATAACGAAGCCTTTCGCGCCACTGGCCGCCAGACTGTCGATCGCATTCAGGGTCTTTTCACCATCAGGAACCGCGATTTTTATCACATCAAAACCAAGGTCTTTCCCTGCTTTATCAGCGAACTTCCATTCCGTCTGGAACCAGGGTTCTTCCGGTTGTTTAACCAGAAAGCCCAGCTTTAAGTTCTCTGCCATAGCTGATTGTGACATAACAGCGGCCAACCCGATTGCTGCCAGCGCCTTAGTGAATTTATGCATGATGTTCTCCGGTGTAATTATCTTTTCATTCGTCAGCGACGCTGAAACGAGTTCGAGTTCCTGGTAGGGTATTTCCGGTCTGGATAAAGGAAAAACACAGACTTAGCACGATTCCTTTACTCAGTAGCATTCAGACGCTTTATGTTTTAGTCGTTATTCTCGGTAAGAATGTAGAGCTTTATCACAGTCCGGAACAATGACAGGTTTGTGCATACATTTAGCGAATTTAACCAATCATTAACCTTTGACCAGCATCACAAAATGGCTGCTGGCGACAGAAAAATACATACTTCCAGCTAACCGCTCCTCACCGCCTCTCGTTATCCCTGCCATCGTAAACACCAACGATCTGGGATTAATGAGGAGCAAAGCATGAGTGCGGGCGCTATTACGATTGGTCTCGACTTCGGCAGTGATTCGGTACGCGCCTTAGCCGTTGACTGCCAAAGCGGGCAAGAGTTGGAAACAGAAGTGGTCTACTACCCCCGCTGGCGCGAGGGGAAATATTGTCAGCCTGCCAACAACCAGTTCAGACATCACCCACTGGACTATATTGAATCGCTGGAACAGGCGGTTAAGGTCGTGGTTTCCCGTCTGACGAACGAACAGCGGCAGAGCATCATCGGTATTGGCGTGGATTCGACCGGGTCAACCCCCGCACCGATTGATGAGCAAGGTCAGATCCTCGCACTACGCCCCGAGTTTGCCGACAACCCCAATGCAATGTTCGTGCTGTGGAAAGACCACACGGCAATAGAAGAAGCGGAAGCCATCAATGCACTGTGCCGCAGCGGACAATTTCCGGATTACACCCGCTATATCGGCGGCGTTTATTCGTCCGAGTGGTTCTGGGCCAAAATTCTACATGTCTCGCGCGACGATGCGGCGGTGCGTCAGGCCGCCGTTTCTTGGATAGAACTGTGCGACTGGGTGCCCGCCCTGCTTTCTGGTACGCAAGCGCCTGCCGATATTCGCCGTGGCCGGTGCAGCGCCGGACACAAATCGCTCTGGCATCCAAGCTGGGGCGGACTGCCGCCGAAAGATTTCTTGCACGCACTCGATCCCTGCCTGACCGAGAAATTACAGTACCCGCTGTTTACCGATACCTGGACCGCCGAACAACCAGTCGGCACCATCACCGCAGAATGGGCGCAGCGGCTCGGCATCCCCGAAACGGTCATTCTGGCGGGCGGCGCGTTTGATTGCCACGTCGGCACCGTCGGCGCGGGCGCACAGCCGTATACGCTGGTTAAAGTGATTGGCACGTCCACCTGCGACATTCTAATCGCCGACGACGCACGCATTGCCGATCGCACCATCGCCGGTATCTGTGGGCAGGTCGACGGCAGCGTTGTTCCTGGTTATATCGGCCTTGAAGCCGGGCAGTCCGCTTTTGGCGATATGTACGCCTGGTTTGGACGGCTGCTGGGCTGGTCGTTACAGGAAGCAGCGAAAGACCATCCTGAACTCAAAACGTCATTACAGGCGATGGAAGCCAAACTGCTGGAGCGACTGACGCACAGCTGGGCGGAAAACCCCACGCTGGATCACCTGCCTGTCGTGCTGGACTGGTTCAACGGCCGCAGAACGCCGTTCGCCAATCAGCGACTAAAAGGTGTGATTACCGATCTCAATCTGGGCAGCGATGCCCCCACGCTGTTCGGCGGTTTTATTGCTGCGACGGCCTTTGGCGCGCGCGCCATTATGGAGTGCTTTGAAGATCAGGGCGTTCCCGTCGAGAACGTGCTGGCGCTGGGCGGTATCGCGCGGAAATCCCCCGTCATCATGCAAGTGTGTACCGACGTGATGAATCGCCCCTTGCAGATCGTCGCCTCCGATCAGTGCTGTGCACTGGGTGCCGCGATCTTTGCCGCCGTCGCCGCTGGCGTTCACGGCGATATCCCAACGGCACAGCAGCATATGGCCAGCGGCATAGAGCGCACCTTAATGCCAGACAGCCAGCGCGTCGCCCGTTATCAACAGCTTTATGAACGCTATCAGCAATGGTGCCGCCTTGCGGAACCGGCCTATAGCCCAGCGTCTACGGCAAAAAACTAATTTTTATCCCTCTGGGGATCACGTTACAGGAGTCATCATGGATCATTTTAAGCAGCTTGAAGTCTGGTTCGTCATCGGTAGCCAGCATCTCTACGGGCCGGAAACGCTACGTCAGGTAAAAGAGAACGCAGAAAAAGTCGTCGCCGGATTGAATCAACAGGCCAACCTGCCGGTTAAGCTGGTGCTGAAGCCGCTGGTGAAAACGCCAGACGAAATTCTGGCGCTGTGTCGCGATGCTAACTATCAGGATAACTGTATCGGCCTGCTGACCTGGCTGCATACCTTCTCTCCGGCCAAAATGTGGATTGGCGGCCTGAGCGTACTCAGTAAACCGCTGCTGCAATTCCACACGCAGTTCAATGCCGAAGTGCCGTGGGACACCATGGACATGGATTTCATGAACCTGAACCAAACTGCGCACGGTGGACGTGAATTTGGTTTCATCGGTGCCCGGATGAGACAAGCGCATCAGGTCGTCGTCGGCCACTGGCAGGATAAGAACGCCCATGCCCGTATCGGCAAATGGATGCGGGTTGCCGCCGCCATTCAGGAAAGCAAACAGCTGAAAGTTGCGCGCTTTGGCGACAACATGCGTGAAGTCGCCGTCACCGAAGGTGATAAAGTCGGCGCACAGATCCAGTTCGGCTACTCTGTTAGCGCCTGGGGTCTGGGCGATTTAACCGCCGTGGTCGATGCCGTATCCAAAGGCGATATCGATGCGTTGGTCGAAGAATACGAAGCCAGCTACCAGTTAACGGACGCGGTGAAACTCAACGGCGCGAACCGCCAGAACCTGCTGGATGCGGCCCAGATCGAACTCGGGATGAAACGCTTTCTGGAGCAAGGCGGCTATCACGCGTTCACCACCGATTTTGAAAACCTGTACGGTTTGAAACAGCTGCCTGGTCTGGCGGTCCAGCGTCTGATGCAGCAAGGCTATGGTTTTGGTGGTGAAGGCGACTGGAAAACCGCCGCGCTGCTGCGCATTATGAAAGTGATGGCCGGCGGGTTGTCGGGCGGTACGTCTTTCATGGAGGACTACACCTATAACTTCCAGAACGGTAACGATCTGGTCGTCGGTTCCCACATGCTGGAAGTCTGTCCGACGATTGCGAAAGAGCAGAAACCGATTCTGGATGCGCAACACCTCGGCATTGGCGGCAAAGCTGACCCTGCCCGTTTAATTTTCTCAACGCCGGCTGGGCCGTCCCTCAACGCCAGTGTGATCGACATGGGCGACCGTTTCAGGATGCTGGTTAATCTGGTCGATACCATCGAACAGCCGCGCCCGCTGCCGAAATTGCCGGTTGCCCGAGCCATCTGGAAAGCGCAACCGTCGCTGGAAGTAGCGGCAGAAGCCTGGATTCTGGCTGGCGGCGCGCACCACACCGTTTTTAGTCAGGCATTGGATCTCGAACACATGCGGCTCTACGCCGAGATGCAGAACATTGAACTGTTGGTAATCGACAACGAAACCCGACTCCACGAATTCAAAGATGCGCTGCGCTGGAACGAGGTGTACTACAAACTTTGTAGCCGCTAAGTCCGCTCTCAGGGGCAGATTGTCTATGGATTAATCATCCGTGAACAATCTGCCTCTTTATAGGCACTCGCCATCCCGCGTTTTGATTTTCCATCGCCCTACCGCCCGACGTTGGCATAAACGCCGTAGTATTTTCCTGTCAATCTATTATTTTTCATTTTCATTCGTTTGTTGTTGAAAAATAAGCGTACTTTTTTCATCACCCTCTAGACAGGCTTTTTCGCTTGAATATACTTAGTCATCTCAACCACATAACTATTAGACCAATCACCATGACCGTTCATGACTATTTGCTCAAATTTAGGAAAGTCAGTTCAACAGAAAGTCTGGAAAAACTCTTTGATCACCTCAATTATTCTCTGACAGACAGTCAGGAAATCATCAACATGTATCGTGCTGCAGACCATCGGCGGGCCGAGTTGGCATCTGGCGGACGCTTGTTCGATCTCGGCTGCGTGCCAAAATCCGTCTGGCATCGCGTTCTGTAGTTGTTAGCAATAAAAAGAATAGTTATGCAATAATTTACTTCCGGGACATTACGCAGAACGCCCAGCTCGTTACTGTATAATAGCCCGGCGCTTCTGTTATTAAGCGAATCTGACCTTCCGCCCCTTGAAGGGGACGGCGATAACCCTACTTTGGGTATGTTGTCGAAAACCCAACAATGCCTGATAATAGTCCGGTTTTGTTTTCTAGGCACCGTAATGACCGAATACGCATTGCTCTTTGTTAGCATCCTTCTGGTAAATAATTTCGTCTTAGTGAAGTTTCTTGGGCTGTGCCCCTTTATGGGTGTGTCCAAAAAGCTGGAGACGGCGATTGGCATGGGAATGGCGACCACGTTTGTTATGACGTTAGGCTCTATGTTCTCCTGGCTGATCAACGAATTTATTCTGGTTCCGCTCGATATTCTCTATTTGCGCACCATGGCTTTTATTCTGGTGCTCGCCGTGGTGGTGCAGTTCTCCGAGATGTTCGTGCGCAAAGTCAGCCCTGAGCTGTACCGCCTGCTGGGGATCTTCCTGCCGCTGATTACCACCAACTGTGCGGTGCTTGGCGTCGTCCTGCTCAACATCAACCTGTCGCACGGTTTCCTGCAATCGACGATTTATGGTTTCGGCGGCGCGGCGGGCTTCTCGCTGGTGATGGTGCTCTTCGCCGCCATTCGTGAACGCCTTGCCGTGTCGGATATTCCTGCACCGTTCCGCGGTTCGTCTATCGCACTGATCACCGCAGGCCTCATGTCACTGGCGTTTATGGGCTTTACCGGACTGGTGAAATTCTGATGACCGCTATCTGGATTGCCATTGCGGCATTAAGCGCTCTCGCGCTGGCATTCGGTCTGGTGCTCGGCTACGCCTCCCGCCGGTTTGAAGTCGAAAACGATCCAATCGTGGAAGAAGTGGAAGCCATGCTGCCACAAAGCCAGTGCGGCCAGTGCGGTTACCCTGGCTGTCGGCCCTACGCCGAAGCGGTCGCGCTGAATGGCGAAAGTATTAATAAATGCGGCCCCGGCGGCGAAGCGATGATGCTGAAGCTGGCTCAAAAACTCAACGTCGATCCGCAGCCGCTGGAAGGTGATGCCGACGTTCAAGCTCCCGCACGCCATGTTGCCTGGATCGATGAAAGCAACTGCATCGGCTGCACCAAGTGCATTCAAGCGTGTCCGGTTGATGCCATCATCGGCAGTACCAAAGCGGTACACACCGTCGTCAGCGATTTGTGCACCGGCTGCGATCTCTGCGTCTCCCCTTGCCCGACGGACTGTATCGAATTACGTCCTATCGCGCCGACTCCCGCTAACTGGAAATGGGATCTCGATACGATTCCAGTACGCGTTATTCAAGTAGAACGACATGCTTAAGCTGTTTTCCGCCTTTAAAAAAGACAGGATCTGGGATTTCGACGGAGGCATTCATCCGCCGGAAATGAAGACGCAGTCCAGCCAGATACCACTGCGCCAGATCCCGCTGCCAGAACAGTTCATTATTCCGCTCAAGCAGCATCTTGGGCCGGAAGGCGAGATCTGCGTCAGCGTCGGCGATAAAGTCCTGCGCGGTCAGCCGTTAACGCGGGGAAAAGGCCGCACCTTGCCTGTTCACGCACCGACATCGGGAACGGTGAACGCGATCCGCCAGCACACGACGGCACATCCGTCTGGTCTGTCCGAACTCAGTATCATCATCGTACCGGATGGCGACGATCGCTGGTGCGAGCGCCAGACTTTTACGGATTATCGCGCACAGAGCATCGATACCCTGCTTGCCCATCTGCATCAGGCTGGTATCGCGGGATTGGGCGGCGCGGGTTTTCCTACCGCAGCCAAGTTACAAGGCGGGATGCGCGGGATTGAAACCCTGATTATCAACGGCGCAGAGTGTGAACCCTATATCACCGCCGACGATCGACTCATGCAGGAGTGCGCCGAGGAGATTATTCAGGGCGTCGAGATTTTGTCATTCCTGTTGCAGCCAAAACGCATTCTGATTGGGATCGAAGATAACAAACCGGAAGCCATCAGCGCCCTGCGATTGGCCTTGGGTAAACGCAGCGATATGCAGTTGCGCGTCATCCCAACCAAGTATCCGTCAGGCGGTGCCAAGCAGCTCACCAAGATTCTGACTGGCAAGGAAGTCCCGTTCGGTAAACACTCCGCCGCCATTGGCGTACTGATGCAGAACGTCGGCACGGCCTTTGCTATCAAACGTGCCGTGATCGACGGCGAACCACTCACCGAACGCGTGGTGACGCTGACCGGTGAAGCTTTGCGCCAACCTGGCAACGTCTGGGCACGACTAGGGACACCGGTACGCCACCTGCTCAAACAGGGTGGCTTCCACGTCAATAAGCAGCCGATGGTGGTGATGGGTGGGCCGCTGATGGGCTTTACCCTGCCGTCGCTGGATGTGCCTATCGTCAAAATCAGCAACTGCCTGCTCGCGCCGTCACATGCAGAAATGGAGCCAGTTGCTGAAGAGCAATCCTGCATTCGCTGTAGCAAATGTGCCGATGCCTGTCCGGCGGGACTCTTGCCGCAGCAGCTTTACTGGTTCAGCCGCGGGCAGGAACACGAAAAAGCCCGCAATCACCATCTGTTTGACTGCATCGAATGCGGTGCCTGCGCTTATGTCTGTCCTAGCAATATTCCGCTGGTGCAGTATTACCGTCAGGAAAAGGCTGAAATTCGGGCCATCGATGAAGAGGCACAGCGTGCTGCACATGCCAAAGTGCGCTTTGACGCTAAACAAGCCCGTCTGGAACGAGAAAAAGCCGCTCGCGAGTTGCGCCATAAACAGGCGGCGGCTGGCGTATCAACCACGGATAAAGATGCTGTTCAGGCCGCACTGGAGCGCGTACGCCGTAAGCAAACCGCCGCAACAGAGGTCGGTTCGCCAATCGAGGTAATCCCCGATGCACAGCCGGATAACAGCGCGGCCATCGCCGCGCGCGCTGCCCGCAAAGCCTTAGCACGTGAAGAACGGGCGCAGCAGGAAACGCCTGCGGCCAATGTTCCTTCTGCCGAGCTTGATGACCCACGCAAAGCGGCGGTAGCCGCCGCCCTTGCTCGCGTTAAAGCGCGTAAAGCTGCACAGCAGTCTGAGGCAAGCCCCGAAAGTACGGAAGAAGCGGCGACGCCTACCGTTTCCAACGTGGTGGCAGAACCGATCGCCATCTTGGAAGCACAAGAGCCGGACGATCCACGCAAGGCTGCCGTGGCTGCTGCCATCGCGCGCGTTAAAGCTCGTAAAGCCGCGCAGCAATCTGCAACAAACACGGATGAGCCAGTTTTATCGGCTGTCCCAAACGTGGTAGCAGAACCGATTGCCGTTGTTGAAGTACAAGAGCCAGAAGATCCACGTAAGGCTGCCGTTGCCGCCGCTATCGCGCGCGTTAAAGCCCGTAAAGCAGCGCAGCAGCCTGCAACAAACACGGAGGAGCCTGTTCCGTCGGCTGTCCCTGACGCGGTGGCAGAGCCCGTTGCCGTCGTTGAAGTACAAGAGCCGGAAGATCCGCGTAAGGCTGCTGTGGCTGCCGCTATCGCTCGCGTTAAAGCCCGTAAAGCCGCGCAGGCATCGTCATATCAAGAGGAATAAATGGCTTTTAGAATTGCGAGTTCACCGTTCACACATAACCAGCAGCGCACGCAACGCATCATGCTGCTGGTCATTCTGGCCTGTCTGCCGGGTATGCTGGCGCAGTATTACTTCTTTGGCTACGGTAACCTGATTCAGGTCGGGCTGGCGTCCGCCACCGCGCTTATCGCAGAAGGCGTGACACTGTCACTGAGAAAGTTCGCCGTACGCACCACGCTGGCTGATAATTCCGCACTATTGACCGCTGTCCTGCTCGGCATCAGTCTGCCACCGCTTGCGCCCTGGTGGATGGTGGTCATGGCAACCGTCTTCGCTATCATTATCGCCAAACAGCTGTATGGCGGTTTAGGGCAAAACCCGTTTAACCCCGCGATGATTGGCTATGTGGTGCTGCTGATCTCTTTCCCTGTCCAGATGACAAGCTGGCTGCCGCCCGCGCCGCTGCAAACCATTCCCGTCAATTTCCATGATGCGTTAGTGATCATCTTTACCGGACACACGCCTGACGGGCACACCATGCAGCAACTGATGCACAACGTTGATGGCGTCAGTCAAGCTACCCCGCTGGATACGTTTAAAACCAGCCTGCGCTCAGGACAAACGCCGCAGGACATTCTGCAACAGCCGATGTTTGCGCAATCGCTGTCCGGTATTGGCTGGCAGTGGGTGAATATCGGCTTTCTCATCGGTGGGCTGTTTTTGCTGATGCGCGGCACCATTCGCTGGCATATTCCGGTCAGTTTCCTGCTGTCGCTGATGTTCTGCGCCTCGCTAAGCTGGATCATTTCGCCGGAGAAATTCGCGCCACCGATGCTACACCTGCTGTCGGGTGCCACTATGCTCGGCGCATTTTTCATCGCAACCGATCCCGTTACCGCGTCAACCACCAACCGGGGGCGTCTGATTTTCGGGGCGCTGATTGGGTTACTGGTCTGGCTGATTCGTACCTACGGTGGCTACCCGGACGGCGTCGCGTTTGCCGTTCTGCTGGCAAATATCACCGTACCGCTGATCGACTATTACACCAAGCCGCGCGCTTACGGCCACCATCGCTAAGGAGCAGACAATGTTTACCACTATGCGCCGCCACGCGATGACACTGGCTCTGTTTGCGGCATTCACTACGGCAATCACAGCCATCGTGAACATGTTAACGGAACCCACAATTTCGCATCAGGCGATGCTGCAACAAAAGATGCTGTTGGATCAGGTCGTTCCCGCCGAGTTATACAATAGTGACATTCAGAAAGAGTGTTACGTTGTCACCAATCCGGCGTTGGGATCGTCAGCACCGCACCGCGTTTTCATCGCCCGTCAGAATGGTGAGCCGGTTGCCGCCGCACTGGAAAGTACCGCGCCGGATGGCTATTCTGGTGCTATTCGACTGCTGGTTGGTGCGGATTTTCACGGTAAGGTACTCGGCGTCCGCGTGACCGAACACCATGAAACACCGGGGCTGGGTGATAAAATCGAAGTGCGAATTTCTGACTGGATCACTCGGTTTAATGGGCTAATGGTACAGGGCGAGCATGACGCCCGCTGGGCAGTGAAAAAGGAAGGCGGAATGTTTGATCAATTTACCGGCGCGACCATTACGCCGCGCGCCGTTATTAATAGCGTAAAACGCAGCGCCCTTTACCTGCAAACACTGCCATCACAAATCAACACGCTGTCCGCCTGTGGAGAGAACCAATGAGTCAAACCAAAGCACTTTTCGTTGAAGGGTTATGGAAAAACAACTCAGCACTGGTTCAATTGCTGGGCCTGTGTCCCCTGCTGGCCGTGTCATCAACCGCGACTAACGCGCTGGGATTAGGGCTGGCAACCACGCTGGTTCTCACCTGTACCAATATGGCTGTCTCCGCGTTACGCCGCTGGGTACCCGCGGAAATCCGTATTCCCATTTACGTCATGATCATCGCTTCGGTGGTCAGTACCGTGCAAATGTTGATCAACGCCTATGCCTACGGGTTATATCAGTCGCTGGGAATTTTTATCCCGCTGATCGTGACGAACTGTATCGTTATCGGTCGGGCAGAAGCCTTTGCCTCCAAGAATGCGGTTTTCCCTTCCGCCATCGACGGCCTGGCAATGGGGTTAGGAGCGACCAGCGCACTGGTGGTACTCGGTTCTTTACGTGAAATTCTGGGTAACGGCACGCTATTCGATGGCGCAGATTTGCTGCTGGGCAGTTGGGCTAAGGTTCTCCGCATTGAGGTTGTCCACCTTGATTCCCCTTTCCTGCTGGCGATGCTGCCGCCGGGCGCCTTTATCGGTCTGGGACTGTTGCTGGCCGTGAAATATTTGATCGATGAGAAAATGAAACAACGCCGAGCCCGTGCTGCTGTTGCCGAAGGGAAAACCGCACCGGTGACGGGTGCCGTAGGGGAATCGCTGTGAACAAGGCAAAGCGGATTGAGATCTTAACGCGTTTACGCGACAACAATCCCCATCCGACGACTGAATTACATTTCAGCACGCCGTTTGAACTGCTGATCGCCGTACTGCTTTCCGCACAGGCAACCGATGTCAGCGTCAATAAAGCAACTGCAAAGCTCTACCCTGTCGCCAACACGCCGGAAGCCCTGCTTGAACTCGGTGTAGACGGCGTTAAAGGCTACATCAAGACGATTGGCCTGTTTAACAGCAAAGCGGAAAACGTCATTAAGACCTGCCGTTTGTTGCTGGAAAAGCATCAGGGGCAGGTTCCTGAAGATCGCGCCGCGCTGGAAGCCTTACCCGGCGTAGGTCGAAAAACAGCAAACGTCGTTCTGAATACCGCATTTGGCTGGCCGACGATTGCCGTTGATACTCACATCTTTCGCGTCAGTAACCGGACAGGATTCGCACCGGGTAAAAATGTCGAACAGGTAGAGGAAAAACTGCTGAAAGTCGTTCCGGCAGAATTTAAAGTCGACTGCCATCACTGGTTAATCCTGCATGGTCGTTACACCTGTATTGCCCGTAAACCGCGCTGTGGCTCCTGCCTGATTGAGGATTTATGTGAGTTCGGCGAAAAGGTCGACGTCTAATCTGCTGTGGTCTGGAGCGCCAGACCTTCCTTTCTGTTATCCACACTCCGCCTTGTCTTTCGCTCTCTCACTCTCAACGTGATCCGCGTGTTCTCTGCATTTTATTGCTCAGGCAACTCTGCTCTCTGGCGGTTTATTCGATGCGTTGTAGCGTATTCTTCTACTAAAAAGCCTGTATAAAAGTACAAGTAACCACTATTTAAGGCTAATAAGTTATTTTTAATAGAAAATTTAGTGATTGAAAGTCACCTTTCGTGATTATGTCGTATTTTATTTTATTGCACGCATTTGATGTATTTTTATACTCACTGCATATTTAGTGATATGCAAAAGATTAAACTGCATATTCATTCATAGTTAATGATATTGTCTTAATTTTAACAAAAAGGCAGATTATATCCCTTTTTAAAAAACCAAATACGAAAAACCGAGATAATCATTCGAAGCGAAAGCAAGTTATGAAATTAAACTCTGCATAACATTTAATTTCTGGTTTTATCCCGCTACAAAAACCACTTGTAACAAAACATGTCAAATAACTTGTCTATCCGTAAAATCACGTCAATATAGCGCCGTTTTTACTCCCCATAACTAATCAAAAGAGGTTGCAGTTTCACTGCTTCACTCTTGTTATTTTCTCGTTAAAAAAAACGAGATAAGTAAAATTAGAGGTCTTTGTGTCAACAGCAAACAACAACAGCGAATCCCCCGAAAGCGTCAGCATGAACGCATTCAAACAGCCAAAAGCGTTTTATCTCATCTTTAGCATCGAACTGTGGGAACGTTTTGGTTACTACGGTCTGCAAGGCATTATGGCGGTTTATCTGGTCAAAATGCTGGGCATGTCCGAAACCGACTCCATTACCCTCTTCTCCTCATTCAGTGCGCTGGTCTACGGTTTCGTCGCCATTGGCGGCTGGTTAGGCGACAAAGTCCTCGGCACCAAACGTGTGATCGTGCTGGGTGCCATCGTGCTGGCGATCGGTTACACCATGATTGCCTACTCAGGCCACAGCGTGACGTGGGTGTATATCGGTATGGCGACCATTGCCGTCGGTAATGGATTGTTTAAAGCCAACCCCTCAGCCCTACTGTCTACCAGCTATGCGAAAGACGATCCGCGTCTGGATGGTGCTTTCACCATGTACTATATGGCGGTGAACATCGGCTCCTTCTTCTCTATGCTGGCTACACCCGTGCTTGCCGCGAACTATGGCTGGAGCGTGGCCTTCTCCCTGAGCGTAGTAGGTATGATTCTGACGCTGATTAACTTTATGTTTTGTCGTAAGTGGGTCAGTACACAAGGTTCTCAGCCAGATTTCCAACCAATCAATCTGCAGAAACTCGCCGTCACGCTCGCGGGGATTGTCGCGCTGGTCGCACTTTCCACCTGGCTGCTGCACAACCAGAGCGTCGCACGTTGGATTCTGACGCTTATTTCATTGGCCGTTGTCGCCATCTTCATCAAAGAGATGCTGGCAGTGAGCGGTGCAGAACGCCGGAAAATGATTGTCGCCCTTCTGCTGATGCTGGAAGCCGTTGTTTTCTTTGTGCTGTACAACCAGATGCCAACATCGCTGAACTTCTTTGCCATTCGCAACGTTGAGCACTCCATTTTAGGCTTTACCTTTGAGCCAGAGCAGTATCAGGCGCTCAACCCGTTCTGGATTATGGTTGCCAGCCCGATTCTGGCTGCGGTTTACAACAAAATGGGCGATCAATTGCCGATGGCGCACAAGTTTGCACTTGGTATGGTGCTGTGCTCCGGCGCGTTTCTGGTGCTGCCGTGGGGTGCCAGCATGGCAAACGAACAGGGTATCGTGTCCGTCAACTGGCTGATCCTCTGCTATGGCCTGCAAAGTATCGGGGAGTTGATGATTTCCGGTCTGGGTCTGGCGATGGTCGCTCAACTGGTACCGCAGCGCCTGATGGGCTTCATTATGGGTGCCTGGTTCCTGACGTCAGCCGGTGCCGCCATTATCGCAGGCTACGTTGCGAATATGATGGCCGTGCCTGAGAACGTCGTAGACCCGCACGCGTCTCTTGAGATTTATAGCAATGTCTTCATGCAGATTGGCATCGTCACGGGCATCATTGCCGTTCTGATGCTGCTGACCGCACCGAAACTGACGCGTATGACGCAGGATGTCACTGACGCTCCTGTGGACGCCGTCACTACAACAGCCTCTGCCTGATAACTAGCCGCAAATGACGGTGTGACGTGTTATTGGTGAAGAATTAGATGATAGCCAGATGATAAAAAGCCAGACACTGTCTGGCTTTTTTACGTTGGTTGATCCGTCCTGAATGACGTTTACTTCACTGGCAGCGTCACATCCTTAAACATTGCCTCAATTTCATCATTCGAACGCAGCGCAACGGCAGAATCGACGACATCGCGCGTTAAGTGCGGAGCAAACCGCTGGATGAAATCGTACATATAACTGCGCAGGAACGTGCTGCGGCGGAAACCGATTTTCGTCGTGCTGTAGCTGAAGATGCTATTCGCGTTGATGGTCACCAAATCGGTTTCCGTCTGCGGATCGACCGCCATATTAGCAATCACCCCGACCCCCAACCCTAAACGCACGTAGGTCTTAATCACATCGGCATCCGTTGCGGTAAAGACGATACGCGGCGTAAGACCAGCGCGGTTAAACGCAGTATCCAGCTCGGAGCGCCCCGTAAAACCAAAGGTATAGGTGACGATAGGATAAGCGGCCAGTTCTTCGATGGTGATATCGGTTTTGGACGCCAGCGGGTGATCCGGTTTTACTACCACCGCGCGATTCCAGTGGTAGCACGGCAGCATGATCAGGTCGTCGTATAAATGCAGCGCTTCGGTCGCAATAGCAAAATCCGCAGAGCCTTTCGCAACGGCCTCAGCAATCTGCGTCGGCGAGCCCTGATGCATGTGTAGCGACACGCGAGGATAGCGATCGATGAAACCTTTAATGACGCTTGGCAACGCGTAGCGTGCCTGCGTATGCGTGGTCGCTACATACAGAGACCCTTTATCGGGATAGGTATGTTCTCCAGCAACCGCTTTGATGGCATCGACTTTCGACAACACTTCACGTGCAATGCGGATGACTTCCTGTCCGGCTGGCGTCACCTGTGTCAGGTGTTTTCCACTACGGGCAAAAATCTGAATGCCCAACTCATCCTCCAGCATGCGGACCTGTTTACTGATCCCCGGCTGGGAGGTGTACAACCCTTCTGCAGTAGAAGATACATTCAGGTTGTGATTAACAACTTCAACAATATAACGAAGCTGTTGTAGTTTCATAATTTATCCCATTCCCAATTGAAGTGTGCGCGTGGCATCTCACGACGTTCTGACGACGTTCCGTTTTATTGACTTTGATTGCGCCTTAACCATCTGGCGCATATTTCCATCAATTAATGTCATTTAATCATAAAAACTATTTTTATATAACCATATTTGCATAGCGATAGCGATAAAGAACGCGGTGCAGGCGATTATCACCGAGGTAAACCGCATTATTCTCTATCACGGATCAACAATCCTCATGCTACCGCAGGACAATCTTCATGTTTCTGTTTTATCTGGATATTTTCTGCGATCAAAAAAGCCAGCCTTGCGGCTGGCTTGATTTAGCGATGTCTTACACATAACCCAGTTATGCGTAGGGTAACTGAAAGAAGTTACTTCTTCCCTTCAACCCATTTGCCATCAATGTAAAACGCTGACCAGCCCGTGGCCTTGCCATCTTTCTCTGACGAGACATATTGCTGTTTGGTCTTACGGCTGAAACGTACCTGCGTTTTGTTGCCGTCTTTATCAGCCACAGGAGCATCGGCCAGATAGCGCAGTTTTTCCGGTAAACGATCCTTGAATCGCACCAGTTCTTCTACCAACGGTGCCCGCGTTTCGCGAGATTTCGGGAACGTATTGGCCGCAAGGAAGACCCCTGCCGCGCCGTCACGCAATACGAAATAGGCATCAGACTTCTCGCAAGGCAACTCAGGCAACGGCACCGGATCTTCTTTCGGTGGCGCAACATCGCCATTACGCAGGATCTTACGCGTGTTACTACACGTCTCGCCGGTGCACGCCATGTATTTACCGAAGCGCCCCATTTTGAGGTGCATCTCGGAGCCACATTTCTCGCACTCAACAATCGGCCCATCGTAGCCTTTGATTCGGAACTCACCGGCTTCGATTTCATATCCGTCACAGGCTGGGTTATTTCCGCAAACGTGCAGCTTACGCTGATTATCAATCAGGTAGCTGTCCATCGCCGTACCGCATTTTTCACAGCGACGACGAGCACGCAGCGCGTTGGTTTCGGCATCATCACCTTCCAACACGTTCAGCACTTCGGTTTCCGGTATCAGGTTGATCGTGGTCTTACAGCGTTCTTTCGGCGGCAGTGCATAGCCGGAACAGCCCAGGAACACCCCGGTACTGGCAGTACGGATACCCATTTGACGAGAGCAAGTTGGGCAGTCAATGCTGGTTAATACCATCGCATTGGGACGCATGCCGCCTTCTTCAGGATCCTGCTCTGCTTTTTCCAACTGCTGGCTAAATTCGTTGAAGAACTCATCCAGTACCGCTTTCCATTCCGCCTGATTATTGGCGACCTGATCGAGGCGGCTTTCCATCCGTGCGGTGAAATCGTAATTCATCAGTTCGCGGAAGTTTTCTTCCAGTCGATCGGTAACAATTTCACCCATTTTCTCGGCGTAGAAACGACGATTCTCCGCTCGGACATAGCCGCGATCCTGGATGGTTGAAATAATAGATGCGTAAGTAGACGGACGACCAATCCCGCGTTTTTCCAGCTCTTTAACCAGAGAGGCATCGCTATAACGTGCAGGTGGTTTAGTGAAGTGTTGCCCTGGCAGCAGTTTCTGCAGCGACAGCGCTTCGCCCACGGACACGGTCGGCAACGTGCGGTCTTCATCATTTTTACGCAGCGCAGGCATGACTTTCGTCCAGCCATCGAAACGCAGCGTTCGGCCTTTGGCACGCAGTTGATAATCGGCAGCTTCCACGATTAACGTAGTGGAATCGTATTGCGCCGGTGTCATTTGACAGGCGACAAACTGACGCCAAATCAGCTGATACAGCTTCTGCGCATCGGCTTCCATATCTTTCAGGTTGTCAGCTAACACGCCGACATCGGAAGGACGAATCGCTTCGTGCGCTTCCTGCGAGTTTTCTTTGCTGCTGTAAAGGTTCGCAGACTCGGGCAGATAACGCTTGCCGAACTCTTCGCCAATATAGCCACGCACCATCGTCAAGGCATCCTGACTGAGGTTCGTTGAGTCGGTACGCATGTAGGTAATGTAGCCCGCTTCGTACAGACGCTGCGCCATCATCATGGTCTTTTTCACGCCGAAGCCAAGGCGCGTACTGGCAGCCTGTTGCAGCGTGGAGGTGATGAACGGCGCGCCCGGTTTGCTGCTGGTCGGTTTATCTTCACGATCGGCAACCACATAGCGCGCGTTCTCAAGCAGACTGACCGCCGCATGCGTTTGTTCTTTATTAACCGGTTTAAACGGTTTGCCGTTGTGGTGCGTCACCTGCATTTGCAGTTGAATATCGCTGCCTGCCAGCAAATCAGCGTGCAGTTCCCAATATTCTTCCGGCACGAACGCTTTGATTTCACGCTCGCGATCGACAATCAGACGCACTGCGACCGACTGTACGCGCCCAGCGGACAAGCCCCGGGCGATTTTTTTCCACAGCAGTGGAGAAACCATGTAACCCACCACGCGATCCATAAATCGACGCGCCTGCTGGGCATTCACGCGGTCAATATTCAACGTGTCTGGTTTTTCAAACGCCTGTTTAATGGCATTTTTCGTGATTTCGTTAAACACCACGCGGCTGAAACGCTGATCGTCACCACCAATGATTTCCCGCAGGTGCCAGGCAATGGCTTCCCCTTCGCGGTCAAGGTCGGTTGCGAGATAGATGTGGTCAGCATTTTCCGCCAGTGTTTTTAATTCGGAGACAACCTTCTCCTTACCCGGCAGTATTTCGTAGTTGGCTTTCCAGCCATGATAAGGGTCGACGCCCATACGATTAACTAGCGCGGATTTCTCATCCTTTTTGACTTTCTTTTTCGTTTTATCTTTAGTCGTTGAGTCCGCGCTCTTTTTACTGACTGAGCCACTCGTCGGCAAATCGCGCACATGACCGACGCTGGATTTAACCACGTAGTCATTGCCTAAATACTTATTGATCGTTTTGGCTTTTGCCGGGGACTCGACGATAACGAGAGCTTTACCCATATGTACTATTACCTGCTGAATTCTTCTGAAAATCAGATATTTTTCGGGGCATCCAGAGCGGATTCTACTGACTGCGCAAAATCCCACACTCTACCTGATAAATATTGCCACGCAACCTAATTAGCATGGAAACTCTGTTTTATCCGCTTCCTGCCACACTGAATATCGGCAGGTAAGCACCTAAAATGTAGTCCCTTTGCATCATAATCTACGCTTTACGCTGAAACCGTATCGCAGTACCCTTTATCTTGGTGCGACTTTTGAAATAACCGCATTGCGTTTTGAAATCGCGGTGTTGATTTTAGAAATAACCTTATTGATATAGTGCAACGCCCCTTTTTTTCAAGGGTGAGTACAGGAGTAACAATCATGTCACCTGAACATCAGGTTAACGAAGAAAAGCGTCCTATTGACCGCCAGAGCTTATTAATTGAAGCCAATGACATCATTAAACATCACGATGATTATTTGCATGGCATGGTCGCTGATAGCGTAGAACAAAAAAACGGCGTGCTGGTTTTTCGCGGTGAGTTTTTTCTCGATGAGAACGGAATACCGACCTTAAAAAGCACTGCGGTATTTAACATGTTCAAGCATCTTGCGCATGTTTTATCCGAAAAATACGACTTGATCGATTAAAAACGAATGCCCGCAAATTCGCGGGCATTTGATCGTGTACGGCTTAATGTTTTAGCAATTACAGCAGGGGCTTTGAACCACGTTGCCACCATCGCAGCATCAATCGTTCTGCGGTATCGCCTGCGCTGCCCGTCAGACGATCCAGCAGGCGTTTACGCCGCGTATAGCGAACGCTTAATACCTCATGGTTGGCCATTTCAGCAATCAGCAGATCGTCACTGGTGCCGATAGCGTCAATTAACCCCAGATCTTTCGCCTGAGTGCCAAACCAGTGCTCCCCCGTCGCTACCGAATCAATATCCAGCGAAGGACGCATCTGCTGCACAAAATCCTTAAACAGCGTATGTGTGACATTCAGATCTTCGCGGAATTTCTCACGGCCTTGTTCGGTATTCTCACCAAACAGCGTCAGCGTACGTTTGAATTCACCCGCGGTGTGCAGCTCAACATCAATGTCTTTGTTTTTCAGTAAACGGTGGAAATTGGGGATTTGCGCCACAACACCAATAGACCCTACAATCGCAAACGGTGCCGCTACGATACGGTCAGCTACGCAGGCCATCATATATCCGCCACTGGCAGCCACTTTATCCACGGAAACCGTCAAGCGTACGCCCCCCTGACGTAAACGTTGCAATTGCGAGGCCGCCAACCCATAACCGTGCACCACTCCGCCTGGGCTTTCCAGACGCAGCAATACCTCATCTTTCGGTTTCGCCACGGCGAGCACGGCTGAGATCTCTTCACGCAGCGAACTGACTTCGCCCGCATCCATACTGCCGTTGAAATCGAGCACATACAGGCACGGCTTAACATTTTTCTCTTCGCCACGTTTGGCGCGTTGTTTATCTTGCTTCGCGGTTTCTTTTTCTTTCTTCTTTTCTTGTTTAGATAACAGCTTACGCTCGGTGTCGCTCATACAGGCAGTCTGCATTTCGCGCTGCATTTCCTGATATTGTTCACCTAGATTCGTGACCTGCAACTCACCTTTATGTGGGCGTTTACGCTGCGTCATCCCGAATGCCAGAACGACTAACGCACCAATAGCCACCACGATGGTGAGTACCTTAGCCAGGAATAAACCGTACAGAGAAAGTAATTCCACAAACACCGTCCTCATTGACTGCGTATTAATTAATGTTGGTTTACTCACCAACCATGGCGTTGACGTCGAGCGCCATTCCCTTCCTATAACCTAACTGATGGCACGCAATATGGCGATGTTATTCCTGCGGTTTTTACGCCTAATGCTGCTTTTTACAACAGCATGGGGATAAATAGAGGCAGTCTCATTGAAAACATACGACATTTGAGGCATAACACCCCCATTCACCCTGCTCGGATGCGCCGTTATCTGACGTTCCGATCGGCACGACTGACGCATATCGTCGTGCCGACACGCGATGGCAGGTCTATTATCTGAAGCGTGGCTGTTCTGCGCCACGGCAAGAGGAATTCATTGTGCATTACCAACCTAAAATCGATTTACTGCAAAACCGCATCATTCTGGTCACCGGTGCGGGCGACGGCATTGGTCGGGAAGCTGCGCTGACCTACGCCCGCTACGGCGCACACGTTATCTTATTCGGACGGACAGAAAGTAAACTTCAGTCGGTTAAACAGCAGATCGAGCAGGATCACGGCACACCAGCGCACGTTGTTGTTTGCGATATGCTGGCTTTATCCTCCGCACAATGCTTTCAACTGGCTGACGAACTGGCTCAGATTGTGCCGCACCTGGATGGGGTTCTCCACAACGCCGGATTACTTGGGGAAATCGCCCCTATCACACAGCAAACGCCGGAGATCTGGCATCAGGTTATGCAGGTCAACGTTAACGCAACCTTTATGCTGACGCAGGCGCTGCTGCCGCTGTTATTGAAATCACCTTGCTCTTCTCTGGTTTTCACCAGTTCCAGCGTGGGCCGCGAAGGTCGTGCCGGCTGGGGAGCCTATTCCGTCTCCAAGTTCGCGACTGAAGGCCTGATGCAAGTACTGGCCGAAGAGTATCGTTCACAAAATCTGCGGGTGAACTGTATTAATCCCGGCGGAACGCGTACGGGAATGCGTGCGTCAGCCTTCCCTAACGAAGATCCGATGAGACTGAAAACGCCAGCAGATATTATGCCACTGTATCTCTACCTGATGGGCGATGACAGTCGCCGCAAGACGGGGATGAGTTTTGACGCACAGCCGGGCAGAAAAGTCGGTCCAGCCGAATAATAGAGAAGAGCCGCACGATGAGCGATGAACGCCACCAGCAACGCCAACAGCGCCTGAAAGAAAAGGTCGATGCCCGCATTGCCGCCGCGAATGAAACGCGCGGTATCCTGATCGTCTTCACCGGTAACGGGAAAGGAAAAACCACAGCGGCGTTTGGTACCGTCACGCGAGCGATAGGCCACGGATTACGGGCAGGCGTGATCCAGTTTATTAAAGGCGAATGGCCGAACGGTGAGAAGAATCTGCTGCAACAGCACGGCGTGGAATTTCAAGTCATGGCGACGGGCTTTACCTGGGATACGCAGAATCGCCAGACGGATACCGAAGCGGCACAGCACGTCTGGCAACATGGCAAACGCATGTTGGCCGATCCACAGCTCGACCTCGTCGTATTGGACGAACTGACGTATATGATTAGCTATGATTATCTGGATTTAAGTGACGTTGTCACTGCATTAACGCAGCGCCCTGCCGGGCAGACGGTCATTATTACCGGACGAGGTTGCCATCGTGACTTGCTAGAAATGGCCGATACCGTGACGGAAATGCGTCCGGTAAAACATGCGTTTGATAGCGGGATTCAGGCACAACAAGGTATTGACTGGTAGTCGTTAGTTTTTCATTGTTGATGAGCAAAGCGAAATGAAAACGGGCAGCGAAAAGGCTGCCCATAAAGCGTAGGAATAACGATATTAACCGTTGCGCTTCGGTTTTGGCGAGGTACGGCGCGCCGGAGCACTGTTGAGCTGGCTGTGACGTTTTACCGCACGACGGATCTGGTTCGCTTTCACCCGACGGCGCTCACGCTCAACCGGCAGTTTCGATACCGTTTCTGCCGGAAGCTGCACGAGCTCACGCAGATAGTTCAGTTGTTCCAACGGCATTTCTGTCCAGCCACCGCGCGGAATGCCTTTCGGCAACGAAATGTCGCCGTAGCGCACGCGAATCAGGCGGCTAACCTGCACGCCAACCGCTTCCCACAGACGGCGAACTTCACGGTTACGCCCTTCGGTCAGCGTCACGTTATACCACTGATTCAGACCTTCACCGCCCTGATAACGGATAGTGCGGAATGATGCAGGACCGTCTTCCAGCTGTACACCTTTACTCAGCTGTTTGATCTTTTCGTCGTCAACAACACCGAAGACACGCACGGCATATTCGCGCTCAACTTCGCGGCTTGGGTGCATCAGGCGATTGGCTAACTCACCGTCAGTCGTGAACAGCAGCAGACCGGAAGTGTTGACATCCAGACGCCCTACGGCAACCCAGCGAGAGCCCTGAATTTTTGGCAGACGGTCAAATACCGTCGGGCGGCCATCAGGATCGTTACGGGTGCACAACTCACCTTCCGGTTTATAGTACATCAGTACGCGGCACACGGACTCTTCGGTTTCCTTAACGGTAACCACATGACCATCGATACGGATTTTGGTGGCTTTCGTCACTTCAACGCGATCGCCCAGAGTGGCAATTTTACCGTCAACGCTGACGCGTCCAGCCTGAATGATACCTTCAATTTCGCGGCGTGAGCCATGTCCGGCACGCGCCAGAACTTTTTGTAACTTTTCGCTCATTGAGCAACCTCTAGTGTCGCCTTCCCAGGCGTCGGGGGGAGTCATAACTGCTGATAAAATTCAGCCGTTACGTAAAAATTGAATGTACGTAAAAATAGTGTGTACGTAAAAATCGTTCGTCGTATTAAAAACTGGCGCGATTATACCGATCTTCACGCCATTTGTATTCCCATTGTTACCGCTCGTCGCTGCACTTATAGGAACGGCGTGACATCACCGGTGCCTTCACGGACGACTCGCGGTACGGATTCGGTCAAGTCGATAACCGTCGTCGGCTGTTGACCCAGCGAGCCGCCGTGAATAATCAAATCCACCAGTTTTCCCAATCTATCCTGAATTTCTTCTGGATCGGATTCGGCAAAATCATTTCCTGGCAGCATCAGCGTGGTCGACATCAACGGCTCATTCAGCGCGGCCAGCAGCTCCAGAGCGATAGGATTGGACGGCACGCGCAGGCCGATGGTTTTACGCTTTTCATTCATTAAGCGGCGAGGCACCTCTTTCGTCGCTTTCAGAATAAACGTGTAATTACCCGGCGTATTATTTTTAATCAACCGGAAAGCCGAGTTATCAACATGGGCATATGTCGACAGTTCGGACAGATCGCGACACATCAACGTGAAGTTATGATCGCTCCCCAGATCGCGAATCCGGCAGATGCGTTCCAGCGCGTTTTTTTCGCCCAACATACAGCCCAACGCGTAACCGGAATCCGTTGGATAAACAATCACCCCACCTTTATGCAAAAATTCCACCGATTGATTGATCAATCGCGGTTGCGGATTCTGTGGGTGAATATAAAAAAACTGGCTCATGACCCTACCTCGTACGTCTGACATTTCGCGGCGTTGTTCATTCCAACCCGCTTCATCGTGCAATATAGTGCAATAGGATTATTATAGAACGTGTTGATGGTAAAAGATTGTTATTCCATGAATTTGTTATTTCAAAAAGAACGACATGGCATCAACACGGCTATGCACCACTAGCCTACCAACACGGGATGGTGCCAAACGGGTTCGACATCGGCAGGTAGCCACAGCTTGCGGCCCAGCTCAATCCAGGCGCATGGCAGGTGGAAATCCGATCCTTGCGACGCCATCAGGTTGAAGTCACGCGCATAGCGTCCCAACTGCGTGCGCTCATCCGGTGCCTGTTGGCATTGCGCCACTTCCATCGCGATCCCGCCGCTTTCTGCGAAGGTAGCTAACAGTCGCTTTAACCATTTGGCCGTCAAATCGTAGCGCCCCGGATGCGCCAACACCGACACACCGCCGGATTGATGAATCGCCTCAATCGCTTGCGGGATGGTGCACCACTGCGGTGGCACGTAACCGATTTTGCCTTTCGCCAGATATTTTTTGAACACCTGATTCATATTCGCCGCGATGCCCAGTTCGATCAGGTAACGAGCAAAATGCGCTCGTGTAATCTGCCCTCCCGTCGCCAGACGCTGTGCGCCAGCCAGCGCATCGGGAATACGGTTTTTTTCCAGCCGAGCCGCAATCTGTTCCGCCCGACTCTGCCGACACTCTGCCTGCTGTTGCAGCAAACCCGTTAACGCTGGATGCGCAATATCCATGCCCAACCCGACAATATGGATCTCATGATTTTCCCACAGCGTGGAGATCTCCACGCCGGGAATCAACCTCAGCGGAAACCCCTGCTGTGCAATCGCATTCTGCGCTTCGTCAAGCCCAGCCGTCGTGTCGTGATCGGTAATAGCCAACACGCTCACCCGCATGTCTACCGCCCGACTGACCAGCGCCGTCGGCGTTAAAAGGCCATCAGATGCCGTGGTATGGCTATGCAAATCATAAAGTGGAAATGACGATATCGGTTGAGAATCTTCTGGCACAAGCCTATCCATTAACAAGAATAATGCGAAGGCCGCATGATGCCATTAATAGGAAGCAAATGGTAATGCCCGCCGTTTCTCTGAGTAATAAAATAATCATATTGAAGGTGTTGACATTTTATCGCTGAACCAGTTAACTAGTACGCAAGTTCGGTACACAGACAGTAATCAGTATACAAACAGTGAGATGATGATAATGGCAACGCAGAAAATGATGAAGCATGGTTGGTGGCGCTCTTCCCTATCGCGGGTGGACTAATCACGCATCGCTGTTATCACACATGCAGATATTCCCAGGCCCGCTTAACTAAGCGGGCTTTTTATTTGATGGGCACAACATTAAACGGGTAGCAAGAATGCAAACAACACAACCTAAACTGGAACTGCTGCGTACCGAGGCCGTTTACCGTAACGACCCCAGCGCCATCTTCCATCAGCTCTGCGGTGCCAGACCGGCAACGTTGCTGTTAGAGTCGGCTGAAATCGACAGCAAGGAAAACCTGAAAAGCCTGTTGATCGTAGATAGCGCGCTGCGCATCACCGCACTGGGCCAACACGTTTCCATTCAGGCACTCACGGCAAACGGTGCCAGCCTCCTGCCGCTTCTGGATGCCGCGCTACCAGTAGAAATTATTAATCAGCCGCGTCCGAACGGCCGTGAACTCACCTTCCCGCTGGCAGACGCGATGCAGGACGAAGATGCTCGCCTGCGCTCGCTGTCCGTGTTTGATGCCTTACGCCAGATTCTGACGCTGGTCGCCTGCCCGACAGACGAGCGTGAAGCCATGTTCCTCGGCGGCCTGTTCGCCTACGATTTGGTCGCTGGGTTTGAAGAACTACCCGCGCTGAGCCAGCAGCAGCGTTGCCCGGATTTTTGTTTCTATCTGGCAGAAACGCTGCTGGTGCTCGACCACCAAAAACGTGTGACCGCTCTGCAAGCCAGCCTGTTTACGCCGAACCAGAGCGAAAAGCAGCGTCTGCAACAGCGTCTGGAACAGCTACAACTTCAGCTCACCCAGCCAGCGCCTGCGCTGCCACGTCAGTCCATCGAAGACATGACACTGAGCTGCAACCAGAGCGATGAAGCCTTCGGTGACGTCGTCAGCCAGATGCAAGAAGCCATCCGCATCGGTGAAATTTTCCAGGTCGTGCCGTCACGTCGTTTCTCTCTGCCGTGTCCTTCACCGCTGGCCGCCTACCAAACGCTGAAGGATAGCAATCCCAGCCCTTACATGTTTTACATGCAGGATCAGGATTTCACGCTGTTCGGTGCCTCGCCGGAAAGCTCGCTGAAATACGATGCTGACAGCCGCCAAATTGAAATCTACCCCATTGCCGGTACCCGCCCGCGCGGTCGCCGTGCCGATGGCTCACTGGATCGCGATCTTGATAGCCGTATTGAGTTGGAAATGCGTACCGACCATAAAGAGCTGGCTGAGCATTTGATGCTGGTAGATTTAGCCCGTAACGATCTGGCCCGTATTTGCCAACCAGGCAGCCGTTACGTTGCTGACCTGACCAAAGTTGACCGCTATTCCTTTGTGATGCATCTGGTCTCCCGCGTAGTGGGCACATTGCGTGAGGATTTAGATGTGCTGCACGCCTACCGCGCCTGCATGAATATGGGCACGCTGAGCGGCGCACCGAAAGTCCGGGCAATGCAGCTGATTGCCGAAAGTGAGAAAACCCGGCGCGGCAGCTACGGCGGCGCAGTCGGCTACTTCACCGCGCACGGCGATCTGGACACCTGCATTGTCATTCGTTCCGCCTATGTCGAAGACGGTATTGCCACCGTTCAGGCTGGTGCGGGCGTGGTTCTGGATTCTAACCCTCAGGCAGAAGCCGACGAAACACGTAATAAAGCCCGGGCCGTACTGCGAGCTATTGCCAGTGCGCACCATGCAAAGGAGATTTTCTGATGGCTGACATCCTGCTGCTCGATAATATCGATTCATTCACCTACAACCTGGTGGATCAACTGCGTGCCAGCGGTCATCAGGTCGTGATTTACCGTAACCATCTGCCTGCCGACGTCATCATCGCGCGGTTACAGCAAATGGAAAAACCGATCCTGATGCTCTCCCCCGGCCCCGGCACGCCAGCCGAAGCGGGTTGTATGCCTGAACTGCTGCAACGCTTACGCGGTCAGTTGCCGATTATCGGCATTTGCCTCGGCCATCAGGCCATCGTGGAAGCCTACGGCGGCCATGTCGGTCAGGCGGGTGAAATCCTGCACGGCAAAGCGTCTGCCATCGACCACGATGCCAGCGGTATGTTTAGCGGTTTACCGCATCCGTTGCCCGTTGCCCGCTACCACTCGCTGGTCGGCAGCAACATTCCGTCGACGCTGACCGTCAACGCACACTTCAACACGATGGTCATGGCCGTGCGAAACGATGCGGATCGCGTCTGCGGTTTTCAATTCCATCCTGAGTCGATTCTGACCACGCACGGCGCTCGACTGCTGGAACAAACGCTGGACTGGGCACTGGCTTAACGAGGGATACGATTATGCAATTGTCTTCTACAGAACTGTCTTCTAAGACCCGGGAACCGTCTACAGCTCAGGATGTCATGACCATGCAACACATACTGGAAAAATTATACGGCGCGAACCCTATGAGCCGTCAGGAAAGTCAGGCGCTGTTTGGTACCATTATTCGCGGTGAACTGGAAGCTAGCCAGTTAGCAGCGGCGTTGATTAGCATGAAAGTGCGTGGCGAGCATCCCGATGAAATCGCCGGCGCCGCCACGGCCTTGCTGGCCGATGCGCAGCCGTTCCCCCGCCCTGACTATTTATTTGCCGATATCGTCGGCACAGGCGGAGACGGCACCAACAGCATCAACATTTCGACGGCCAGTGCCTTCGTTGCTGCCAGCTGTGGCCTGAAAATCGCCAAGCACGGCAACCGCAGCGTATCCAGTCGCTCCGGTTCCTCAGACTTGCTCTCCGCTTTCGGCATTAAACTGGATATGAGCGCGCAGGATTCCCGTCAGGCGCTGGACGATCTGGGCGTGTGTTTCCTGTTTGCTCCGCAATACCATCTGGGCTTCCGTCATGCCATGCCAGTTCGTCAGCAGCTCAAAACGCGCACCGTCTTCAATGTGCTGGGGCCGTTGGTTAACCCCGCTCGCCCGCCACTGGCGCTTATTGGCGTGTATAGCCCCGAATTAGTTCGCCCTATCGCCGAAACGCTGAAGGTGCTGGGCTACCAACGTGCTGCCGTCGTACACGGCGGCGGGATGGATGAAGTCGCGCTTCATGCACCGACGCAGGTTGCTGAGTTGAACAATGGCGAGATCGAAACCTACGAACTGACGCACCGCGATTTCGGTCTGGATGCGTATCCGCTGTCGGCATTACAAGGCGGTACGCCAGAAGAAAATCGTGACATTCTCGCGTCACTGCTACAAGGTAAAGGTGAACGCGCGCACGCCGCGGCGGTTGCCGCCAACGTTGCGCTGCTCCTGAGATTATTCGGACAAGAAGATCTGCGCCAGAATGCGCAACAGGCGCTTGAAGTCATTCATAGTGGACAGGCTTATCAGCGCGTTATCGCCCTGTCCGCCAGAGGATAATGGAACCATGCAGGAAACCGTATTACATAAAATTGTGCGTGATAAAGCGCTCTGGGTTGCAGAACGAGAAAAAGCACAGCCGCTGGCCTCTTTTCAGCATGAGATCGTTCCCAGCCAGCGCGACTTTTATCAGGCGCTGAAACAAGATAAGCCCGCCTTTATTCTTGAATGCAAAAAGGCTTCACCATCGAAGGGATTGATTCGCGATGATTTCGACCCGGTAGCGATAGCTCAGGTCTATAAAGGTTACGCGTCTGCTATTTCCGTTTTAACCGACGAGAAGTATTTTCAGGGCGATTTTGCCTTCCTGCCACAGGTTAGCGCGGCAGTACACCAGCCGGTGTTGTGCAAAGACTTTATTATTTCGCCCTACCAGATCTATCTGGCTCGCTACTATCAGGCCGATGCCATTCTGCTGATGTTATCTGTGCTGGACGACGAGCAGTATCAGCAACTGGCCGAGGTAGCGCACAGCCTGAAGCTGGGCGTGTTAACAGAAGTCAGTAACGAAGAAGAGCTACTGCGGGCCATTCAGCTCGAAGCGCGCGTCGTCGGGATCAACAACCGCGACCTGCGCGATCTCTCCATTGACCTCAACCGTACCCGGACGCTCGCACCGCGTCTGCCCGCAGGCGTAACCGTGATCAGTGAATCCGGTATCAACTGCCAGGCGCAGATTCGTGAACTCAGCGCGTTTGCTCAGGGCTTCCTGATCGGCAGTTCACTGATGTCCGAGCCGGATCTGAACGACGCAGTACGCCGCGTTATTCTAGGTGAGAACAAAGTCTGCGGCCTGACGCGCTCCGCAGATGCACAGGCAGCCTATCAAGCGGGTGCGCTCTACGGCGGATTAATCTTCGTCGCCAGTTCTCCACGCTATGTTGACGCTAAACAAGCCACTGACGTTATGACAGGTGCCCCACTGCGCTATGTCGGTGTTTTCCGCAATGCCCCTGTCGAACACATCGTTGCTATCACAACGCAGTTAGGGTTAGCGGCCGTTCAACTGCACGGTGATGAAGATCAGCAGACCATTGACCGGTTACGTCAGCAATTACCAGCGACCTGCCAGATTTGGAAAGCATTAAGCATCGCGGATGTGCTGCCCGAGCGCAGTCTCAGCCACGTCGATCGCTACGTGTTTGACAACGGTCAGGGCGGCAGCGGTAAAACCTTTAATTGGTCGCTGCTGGCGAATCAGTCATTGGATAACGTGCTGTTGGCCGGTGGCCTGAATAGCGATAACTGCGCACTGGCGGCACAGCAAGGTTGCTCAGGACTGGATTTCAATTCCGGGGTCGAAAGCGAACCGGGAAAAAAAGACTCACATAAAATTGCTGCGGTTTTTGCGACATTACGTCAGCCGCAACACTAAAACAGACGGGAAAATTATGACATTACTCAACCCTTACTTCGGTGAATTCGGCGGACAATTTGTTCCGCAGATCCTCATCCCGGCGTTACGCCAGTTGGAAGAGGCTTTCGTCAGTGCACAGAAAGATCCTGAATTTCAGGCCGAATTTACCGATCTGCTGAAAAACTATGCGGGTCGCCCAACAGCGTTAACCTTGTGTAAAAACCTGACCGCAGGGACGAAAACCAAGCTGTACCTGAAACGTGAAGATTTACTGCACGGCGGTGCGCACAAAACCAATCAGGTGCTCGGACAGGCTCTACTGGCTAAGCGCATGGGTAAAAGCGAAATCATCGCCGAAACGGGTGCGGGCCAACACGGTGTCGCAACGGCGCTGGCTTGCGCCCTGCTTGGCCTGAAATGCCGCGTTTATATGGGTGCAAAAGACGTTGAGCGTCAGTCGCCGAACGTCTTCCGCATGCGTCTGATGGGTGCAGAAGTGATCCCGGTTCACAGCGGTTCCTCCACGCTGAAAGATGCTTGTAACGAAGCGCTGCGTGACTGGTCCGGCAGCTATGAAACGGCACACTATCTGCTGGGAACGGCTGCTGGCCCGCATCCTTATCCGACTATCGTGCGTGAGTTTCAACGCATGATTGGTGAGGAAACCAAAGCGCAGATCCTGGAAAAAGAAGGTCGCTTGCCGGATGCGGTGCTCGCCTGCGTCGGTGGTGGCTCTAACGCGATTGGGATGTTCGCTGATTTCATCGACGATACAAACGTCCGTCTGATCGGCATTGAGCCTGGCGGCTTGGGCATTGAATCTGGGCAGCACGGTGCACCGTTAAAACACGGCCGCGTTGGTATTTATTTCGGTATGAAGTCCCCGATGATGCAAACGTCTGACGGGCAAATTGAAGAATCCTATTCTATTTCCGCCGGGCTGGATTTCCCGTCCGTAGGGCCACAGCATGCCTACCTGAACAGCATCGGCCGCGCCGACTATGTCTCGATTACCGATGATGAAGCGCTGGATGCCTTCAAAGCGCTCTGCCGCGGTGAAGGGATTATTCCCGCGCTGGAATCCTCCCATGCGCTGGCACACGCCTTGAAGATGATTAAAGCGGAACCGGAGAAAGAGCAACTGCTGGTGGTCAACCTGTCTGGCCGTGGTGATAAAGACATCTTTACCGTGCACGATATTTTGAAAGATCGGGGAGAAATCTAATGGAACGCTATCAACAGTTATTTAACCGCCTGTCAGAGAAAAAGGAAGGCGCGTTCGTTCCATTTGTTACGCTGGGCGATCCCTCTCCCGGGCAATCCCTGAAAATTATCGACACGCTGATTGCCGCTGGTGCCGACGCGTTGGAACTGGGCGTGCCCTTCTCTGACCCATTAGCGGATGGCCCGACCATTCAGGACGCCAATCTGCGCGCCTTTGCCGCAGGCGTCACACCGGACCAATGCTTCGAAATGCTGTCAGCAATACGTCAAAAATACCCAGAAATCCCGATTGGCCTGCTGATGTATGCCAATTTGGTCTTCAGCAACGGTATTGATGAATTTTATCAGCGCTGTGCGCAGGTTGGCGTCGATTCAGTTTTGGTGGCAGATGTGCCAGTGGTGGAGTCAGCCCCATTCCGTACGGCGGCGCTACGACACGGCATTGCCCCCATTTTTATCTGTCCGCCCAATGCTGACGATGAACTGCTGCGTGAGATCGCCTCTTATGGCAGTGGCTATACCTATTTAGTGTCACGTGCAGGTGTGACCGGGGCAGAAAAGCGCGCACAGCTGCCGCTGAATCATCTGGTTGCCAAGCTGAACGCGTATCATGCAGCACCGCCGCTGCAAGGATTTGGCATTTCCGATCCTGCCCAAGTGCGGGAAACGTTAGCATCAGGCGCAGCGGGTGCCATTTCTGGCTCGGCGATCGTACGGATTATCGAAAAAAATCTGAACCAGCCTGATGTGATGCTGTCAGAGTTACACGCCTTTGTAAGTGAAATGAAAGCCGCTACGCGTTCATAACACTTTTCAGGCGCGCGATTTGTGCTTTATACAAGTCCTATCGCGCGCCGAATAATGTTTCAAATTATTTCTCATTTAATTAAACATCAGTATCTTCAATTGTTATTTAATGTCCAATTCATTATAATTGTAAGTAATGTTTTCAAATTGAAATAATTATTTAATTCCACATCAAAGAAATAAATCAAATAACCATTAATTTTTAAACCGCATAAATCCCACCAATAAAATACGAAGAAAATCACAGAAATGAGATCATTTTAAATTTTCTCTTTTTAACGATCTTGTTCACATTACTGTAAGAAATAATAAATAGAATGGAACCGCTGAACAAAAGTGGCAGCGCGTTTTTAAATAATAATTCTCTTTGACTTGGGATAATAAAATGAAAGTTAAAATATTGACGATGGTGGTAACCTCCTTAATCAGCTTAAGCTCCATGGCTGTGACGATTGACTATCGTCATGAAATGAAAGATACAGCAAAGAACGATCATAAAGACCGCCTGTTGATGTCCCACCGTTTTGACAACGGTTTTGGCCTGTCAATGGAAGCTAAGTGGGGCCAATCTGACAAAGACAATACGCCAAATAAACCGTATAACGAAACCGTCAGCGCCGGTACCGAAGTGACCGCCAGCTACCTGTACAAGTTTGATAAAACCTTTGGCCTTGAAGCAGGGCTAAACATGGTTTCCTCTTCAAAAGACAACAACTATCGTCCTTATATCAAAGGTACAGCCAACATCACCGATTCTCTTTACTATGGCTTGCGCTACCGTGCATCTTACCTGCGTAAAAGTGACAGCATTGGTACTACAGCCCCTTCAGATATGAAAGGCTACACCATCACCAGTACACTGGGTTACAAACTGCCAGCGAATTTTGTCATTGAATACGAATTTGAATACGACAAGAAAACTAAAGCAGGTTCTGTTGGCTACCTCGCTGACAACGAGAACTATGACATGACCCACGATGTTAAACTGGCTTATAAATTCGACAAAAACTGGACACCTTACGTTCAAGTCGGTAACGTTTCTGGTAGCAAAACTACTGACGAGCGTCAAACTCGCTACCGCGTTGGCGTACAGTACAATTTCTAATGGCTAATGCCATCTAGATAATTGCGGTAATAAAATAGCGTTCTCTTTATTGGTTTGTTATTTCCTGTCTATAAAAACGGCGAAGTTATTTACTTCGCCGTTTTTTATTCATCAAACTAAATTAGCAATCAGAAGCGATAGCCTACGCCAAACATAAAGGCCCATGGATCAAGTTTAGTATGGATACTTTGCTGATCGTTCCCGGCTTTAAACTTCACATCGGTATCAATATCCATCCACCATACAGACATATTAAGCAGCCAGTTTTTATCCAGGTTGTAATCCAACCCTGCCTGCGCCGCAAGTCCCCAGGAGTTCTTCAGGCTCAGATCGCTCAGCCCTGCGCCTTTCCCCGTATCATTAAATTTCTCATCGAAGAACAAAGTGTAATTCAGGCCAACGCCTAAATAGGGACGTAATTTATCTTGAGCATCACCAAAATAGTACTGTGCCACCAGTGAAGGCGGCAGGTGCTTAACTTCCGCGATAGTCCCCGTCCCCGGTGTGCCAACTTTATGTTTGAACGGCGTGGCGGCGAGCAATTCAACCCCAATATTGTCCGTCACCATATAGCTAAAAGTCAGACCCAGTTGAGTATTGTTACTAACCTGAAACTCACCTAAACCCTGTACGTTGTCCGAGCTTTCAGCAGGGCGCACGGTTGCTGAACCCGCCCGAACAATGAAATCACCCGCTTGATGAGCCTGTACCAATGCAGGCATGAGCGCCGCCGCCAACAATAAGAAAGATGTCTTTTTCATTACCCACTCCATTTATAGGGTTTAAATTTCGAGCGAAATATACCCCTAAGTAGGTATTCTTGTTTTAAGCCAGATCACATCTTTTAAAGATTTTAGACCTAAATTGAACTGAATCATTTATCGCTAACTAATTAAAATCAATGAAATTGATCCAGATCAACAGTGCCGCAAGGGCGTCGCATACGCCACAGGTGGCGATGAGCGCCATTATGAGCAACCATGCCGCACTTACCTCATAGTGAGGGGAAAAGCAGCATTGCATCGTTGACGGGGTGCCACTGCGCGAATTAACAGGTTACAATCGTGAGTTAAGTTATCTCTGTCGATTTATCTTTTTCAAGGAGCCTGCATGCCTATCACGGCTAACACGTTGTACCGTGACACAATGAATTTCACCCGCAACCAGTTCATCAGCATCTTAATGATGTCACTGTTGACGGCATTCATTACTGTCATACTGAATCATGCACTATCGCCGTCTGGAGACGAGTTACGGATTCTGAGCAGTTCCAGCAGCGATCTGTCATCTTCTGTCGAGTCTGGCTTGATGGATATGATTCAGCAGATGACGCCGGAACAACAAACCGTGTTACTGAAAATGTCGGCAGCAGGCACCTTTGCTGCATTAGTGGGCAATGCGCTCTTGACGGGCGGGGTTCTGATGCTGATCCAGTTGGTTTCTGACGGACAGCGCACCAGTGCACTGCGCGCGATTGGCGCATCGGCACCTTTTTTACTGCGTCTGCTTATCCTGATCCTGCTGTGCACACTGCTCATCCAACTTGGCATGATGCTTCTGGTCATTCCTGGCGTGCTGCTGGCTATTGCGCTGAGTTTGTCACCCGTGATTGTCGTCACGGAAAAAAGCGGAATTTTCAACGCGATTAAAGTGAGTACTAAACTGGCTTACGGTAATCTGCGTGCAACCGCGCCAGCCATCGTAATGTGGCTACTGGCTAAAATCGCTATTTTGCTGATCGTGTCGAAGTTACCGATTTCCTCACCGACCGTGCTCGGCGTGGTTCTTAACGGCTTGGGCAACCTGATCTCCGCGATCCTGCTCATTTATCTGTTCCGCCTTTATATGCTGCTGCGCGCTTAATTACTGCCCTTTGCTTATGCCATCGCTCTGGTGGCATAGGTTCCGCCAGATCTCCGTTCGCTATCTACCCAATCGTAATTTTCTGCAAATTATTACAATATCTCGGGAATGGTGTTCCACAATAAAGGATAATGGCATGAGCTATCGGATAACTCTCGCGGGTTATGATTACGACACTGTTGAGTGATGGATTGACATAATGAAGCAACTTCTTGATTTTATACCGTTGGTCGTTTTTTTTGCGGCCTATAAACTTTATGACATCTATATCGCATCGGGTGCACTGATTGCGGCAACGGCGCTGTCACTCGTGGTCACCTGGGTGATGTATCGTAAAATAGAGAAAATGACGCTGGTTACCTTTGCAATGGTCGTCGTTTTCGGTTCGCTAACGCTGGTGTTCCATAACGACCTGTTTATCAAGTGGAAAGTCACCATCATCTACGGCTTGTTCGCCATTGCCCTGCTGGTTAGTCAGTTTGTAATGAAACAAACCCTGATTCAGAAAATGCTGGGTAAAGAGTTAACCTTGCCGCAGCCCGTCTGGGGGAAACTGAATTTCGCCTGGGCCATGTTCTTTCTGGTGTGTGGACTGGTTAACATCTATATTGCTTTCTGGTTACCGCAAAACGTTTGGGTTAATTTCAAAGTCTTTGGTCTGACCGGTGTGACGCTACTGTTTACGCTGATTTGCGGCGTTTATATCTATCGTCACTTGCCTAACGATCAGGAAAAGTCAGAAGAAGAAAAAAGCGAACAGCAGTAATAGCCAAAGCGAGATAGACACAATGAGCACACAAAACGTGTTACCACAGGGCGAACTGGTTCTCCGCACGCTGGCAATGCCAGCCGATACCAATGCGAACGGCGATATTTTTGGCGGCTGGCTGATGTCGCAAATGGACATGGGCGGCGCGATCTTGGCGAAAGAAATTGCCGAAGGACGTGTCGTTACCGTACGGGTTGATGGGATGTCATTCTTAAAGCCTGTCGCCGTTGGCGATGTGGTTTGCTGCTATGCACGTTGCTTACGCACGGGCCGCAGCTCTATCAATATCAACGTTGAAGTGTGGGTGAAGAAAGTCTCCTCTGAGCCGATCGGTCAGCGCTACCGGGCTACCGAAGCGTTATTCACCTACGTCGCAGTCGATGAGGAAGGTCATCCTCGCGAGTTGCCCGCAGGTAAAAGCAACTTCACACCAAGCGAGTGACATCGGGTAACGTAAGCACTTAATTTGTTAATTGATATGTTGTTACCGGATATAAAGACATAACGAAAACGGGGCGCCATCTACAAAGATGGCGCCCCGTTTCTTTTTCATATCAGCGTAAATTATTCGACTGCCGCCCCGCCATCAATTTTAAAGACGATGGTCACAACCAAATCTTTGCCCGGCTTACTGGCTTCATAACGCCATTTACGCATGGCCTGTTTGATATCGCGTTCGAACATATTACGCGGTTCGGCAGAAAGCACGCGCACGTTGTCAACACGTCCAGACTCATCCACATCAAACTGCATTTTTACCCGCCCTTCAACGCGCAAGGAAAACGCGCGGGCTGGATACTGAGGCTGTGCGCGGCTTAACGGACGCGGTCCACTTGACTGCGTGCTTGCTGCGGGCGCAGGTGCCTGCTTCACTGGCGCATTAGTCACATTGCGCGTTGGCTCTTCGCTGGTAAACGGCGAAGGCGGCTGTTTCTCAACGGTCGGTTCACGTTTAACCGGCTTCGGCTGCTCAACCTTCTTCACCGGCTTAGGTTCCGGTTTAGGTTTCGGCTTGGGCTTTGGTTCAGGTAATGGCATAGGAACCGGCTGCGGCAATGGCTCCGGTTCTGGAATCGGTTTCGGCTCAGGTTCGGGCTGCTTAACCGGCTCTGGTTCCGGGGCAGATTTAGCAGCAGGTGCCGCTTCATAGGCCGCCGGGTTCACCATCACAACGCTGATGGGCTTAGATTCCTGCGGTAATTCGATTGAATTATTAAATGATGCGTACAGCAATCCTGCAATCAGTGAACCGTGAAAACCGACTGAAAGTATGAATGGCCATGAGTAACGGCGGGTCAAAAAAAACTTTTTTTGCGGCATAGTCTGTCTTTATCCTCTTATGCCGCCCAAGTTTAAATGCAAATAGCAATCATATTCAATAACAACCCGTGGAATTGTTAAAAAAACCGAAGTCGTGGGGGGATTACTCTGGCAAATCAACCTATTGTCCTCGCACTATTGTCTTCAAACAACATCACGTATGATGGTAGAAACACGTTTCTCTTACCCGATAGCGTTTGACCGCTGGGTCTCAACCCCGGCCCCAAAACGAAAAAGGGTACCTTCCCACCTGTGAGGTCGCTATGCTCTACGTCATTTATGCTGAAGATAATGTTGATTCATTAGCAAAACGCCTGTCAGTCCGGCCGGACCATCTTGCCCGTTTACAGGCATTACGCGATCAGGGCCGACTGATTACTGCGGGCCCGTTACCTGCGATCGACAGCGACGATCCCGGTCAGGCTGGCTTTAGCGGCTCCGTGATTATCGCCGAATTCACATCGCTGGATGAAGCAACGACATGGGCCAACGCCGATCCTTACATTGCGGCAGGCGTCTATAAACACGTCAGCGTAAAACCATTCAAGAAAGTGTTTTAAGGGTTCCCTTGATATAGGTCATGGCTACGCGAAAAAGCCATGACCCTTTTCGCCCCCGCCAAAAGCTGAAATATTTTAGTCATTTAACAGTGATAGTTTGACCGCTATTCATTTATAGAGGATCAACAATCATGTTAATGCCTGCGATTTTGCGAAACGGAGTTGCTACGATCCGCCGCCGTCATCGCCTCAGTATTCTCTCCGGATTGTTATTGATCATTGGGTTGTTTTCTTTACTGCAATTGGTTTCCGTCGGCGTCATTTCGCAAACGATGACTCAGGTTCGGCAGGATATTTCCGCTAACGAGAGCCTCCGCCAGCAGCAAGCGTTAATGGATAAAGCGCGAATGGAAGTCATGAATGCCAGCGACAAGCTCAACCGCGCGGGCATTTATCTGTTGGTAGACAAAGAAACTGGATCTGAAGGCAGCTGGCATAGCCTGATGGATGAGGCAGAAGTGTCTCTCAAACAGGCACAAGCGCATTACCAGCAACTGGAAACAACCACGACACCTGAAGCAGACACGACGGCTTTTGTGGATTTGAAAAAGAGTTATAACCAGCTTTATTCTGGGCTCGTCGAGCTAGCCGAGGGAATAAAAACCACCAATCAGATCGATATTTTCTTTGCCGTTCCGGTACAGGCCTATCAAAGCGATTTTACCCAGAAGTATTCACACTATTTGCAAGACACCGATGCGTTGCAAAAACAGCATGGCCAACAATTTTTATCCTCTCTCGATAACGCAAAAACAATTTTCATTACGGTTCTGGGCCTCTTGCTGGTTATCGCCATCGCCGTGTGGATTGGCGTGAGTCGGATCATTATTCGTCCGCTGACGCACATCATCGCCCATTTAAAACTGATCGCCGCGGGCGACCTTTCGCATTCGGTCAGTACAAAGACGCGCGGTACACGTGAAGTTGAACAGCTCAATACCAGCGTGATCCAAATGCAGGAAGGTCTGGTGACCCTGGTCAATCAGGTTCGTCAGGGCGTTGACCACATGGTGACGCAGGTTGATCGGGTCGCGACAGATAACCATCGGCTTTCCGAACAGGCGAACCGCCAATCCCACGAGCTCAAAGCCACCACGGAGCACATTATTCAGCTGAGCCAGCATCTTGAGCAAAATACCCAGCATACCCAACAGGCCAATTTGCATGCAGAAGACACCAGTAAGATCGCCGCTCAGGGTGAGACAATGATGAATGACGTCAAAGCGGCGATGTCAGATATTGCAGGCAGAACACGTGAGATGACAGAAGCCATTGGGATGATTGAAAACGTGGCGTTTCAGACGCATATTTTGTCGTTGAATGCCGCAATTGAAGCGGCTCGAGCCGGGACGATGGGACGAGGCTTTGCCGTTGTCGCGCGGGAAGTCGGCACGTTGGCTTCGCAAAGCAGCCATTCTGCACAAAATATTAATGTGCTGATTCGTGATTCAGACAATAGCGTAACCGCCGGAACGCGACTGGTGAACAAACTGAATGACAGCCTGCAGAACATCATTCAGACAGCGAAAGGCACTGGCACATTTCTGAGCGAAATCTCGGAAATATCGCACCAGCAGAACGAAAGCATTCATGAAGTCACCGCCCGACTCAGCACGCTGAACGATACCGTCAGAGAAAATGCGGGACAGGTTGAAGCCTCCGCACACACCTTTGCCTCACTGCTGGAGCAAACGGAACGCTTAAATACGTCGGTATCGCTGTTCATCCTGCCCTCAACAGAGGCTGAGGTTAACCTGATGATTGATCAGAGAGAAATGACACCACGCATTCCGGCTATGGGATGAGTCAATGAGGGAATAAGCTCAGGGTGTGATAAAAAGCATGATAAAAAAATAGCGACCATACCTCGGGTCGCTATTTTCCTCACTGGCTTACCAGTCGTACGTTACCGCATAGAGCAATGCCCGCCGTTGCTGCTTTTGCTGCAAATAACGGGCAGAGCGAATATGACGATACGTACGTGATTGAGCCTCCAACCAGCGACTTCTTCTACGCTGGACCTGACGTAACATCCGCCAGCGACCCACTTCATTCCGACTGCGTTTCATTATGCGGCTCTTGTTAATTCACTCGCGCTGGGCATTATACCCCCCGACTGCGTGACGACAATCAGTGAATCACGCTCACCGCCATTCTCCTCTTAGTCAGCTACGCTATTTTATTCAGAGGAAAGGCATTTCCCCTTTTATAAATCTATGCGTACACTTTGTTAATTCTTTGCAGAAGGGAACTGTGCTGCTTTTATGTCGACATTTTATACCGTAATAAGTTGGTTACTGGTTTTTAGCTACTGGTTGCTGATCGCTGGTGTGACCTTGCGTATTCTGATGAAACGTCGGGCGGTGCCTTCTGCCATGGCCTGGCTGCTGGTGATTTATATTCTGCCACTTGTCGGTATTGTCGCTTATCTTTCGTTTGGCGAGCTCCATCTCGGCAAACGCCGAGCCGAACGTGCCAGCAAAATGTGGCCATCAACGGCAAAATGGCTACGCGAATTAAAAGAATATCGCCGTATTTTCGCAACGGAAAACAGTGAAGTCGCCAGCGCGTTATTTCAGCTGTGTGAAAGACGGCAAGGGGTTGGCGGCGTTAAAGGCAATCAGTTGCAGTTGATGACCACGTTTGATGACACCATTAAAGCGTTATTGCGTGATATTGAACTCGCACGCAGCAACATCGAAATGGTGTTCTACATCTGGCAACCCGGCGGTCTGGTTGAGCAAGTCTCCTCTTCCCTTATCGCCGCGGCACGACGCGGGGTGCACTGCCGCATTCTGTTAGACTCCGCTGGCAGCGTACAATTTTTCCGTCAGCATCATCCCGAGCTGATGCGCACCGCCGGGATTGAAGTGGTTGAAGCCCTGAAAGTGAATCTATTCCGTGCGTTCCTCCGCCGCATGGATTTGCGGCAGCACCGTAAAATTATCCTGATCGACAACCGTATCGCCTATACCGGCAGCATGAATATGGTTGATCCTCGTTTCTTCAAACAAGATGCCGGCGTCGGACAATGGATCGATCTGATGGCACGTATTGAAGGCCCAGTGGCAACTACGCTGGGGATTATTTACTGCTGCGACTGGGAAATGGAGACGGGCAAGCGCCTGCTTCCGCCGCCGCCGGATGTTAACGTTATGCCGTTCGAACAGGAGAGCGGCCATACCATTCAGGTTATTGCTTCCGGCCCCGGTTACCCGGAAGAAATGATTCATCAGGCGCTGCTGACGTCCGTCTATTCGGCACGTAAGCAGTTGATCATGACAACCCCCTACTTCGTGCCCAGCGACGATCTGCTGCACGCCATCTGTACCGCCGCCCAGCGCGGGGTCGATGTCAGCATTATCGTTCCACACAAAAATGACTCGGTATTGGTCGGCTGGGCCAGTCGCGCGTTCTTCACAGAGCTGCTGGCCGCTGGCGTAAAAATTTATCAATTCAAGGACGGACTGCTGCACACCAAAAGCGTACTGGTTGATGGACAACTCAGCCTGGTTGGCACGGTGAATCTGGATATGCGCAGCCTGTGGCTGAATTTTGAAATTACGTTGGTGATTGACGATGCCGGATTCGGCAGCGATTTAGCCTGCGTACAGGAAGACTATATCGCCCGTTCACGCCTGTTAAACGCCACGCAGTGGCAAAACCGCCCTTACTGGCAACGCATCGTCGAGAGGCTGTTCTACTTTTTCAGCCCCCTGCTATAAATACGCGTTTTCCCGTGTTCTAATAAGGCTATTGGGAATTAACAGGAATTACGTTATGGATTTGAATAATCGCCTGACCGAAGACGAAGCATTGGAACAGGCCTACGATATCTTTTTGGAACTCGCGGCTGATAACCTCGATCCGGCAGATATTCTGCTGTTCAACCTGCAATTCGAAGAGCGCGGCGGCGCAGAGTTGTTCGACCCTGCGGAAGACTGGGCCGAGCACGTTGATTTCGATCTGAACCCTGACTTTTTTGCCGAAGTCGTCATTGGGCTGGCTGAGAATGAAGGTGAAGAAATTACCGATATTTTTGCCCGCGTGCTGATTTGCCGGGAGAAAGACCACAAACTTTGCCACATTTTGTGGAAAGAATAATTCTTCTTACCTAAAAGTAAGGCGTCTCCCGCAGGAGACGCCTTTTTTACATCGGTAGCCGATAAAACAGATTACTGTGCTTCGGCTTCTGCCACCGGTAACAACGCCTGCGGATCGACCTTCAGACACGAAACGGCGTGCGTAAAGCTCCCTTCCAGCAATGGACGGGTTTTCGAGCACTCAGGGCCGACAATCGGACAACGCGTGCAGAACACACAGCCCGATGGCGGATTGATTGGCGAAGGCAAATCCCCTTCCAGCAGCTGTATCTTCTTGTTCCGCTCCTGATCGGGATCGGGCGTCGGCACAGCGGACATCAGCGCGCGGGTATACGGGTGCTGCGGGTTTTTATAGACCTGATCGTACGTCCCCAGTTCTACCGCATGACCCAGATACATCACCAGCACGCGATCGGAAATGTGCTTCACAACCGATAAGTCATGGGCGATAAAAATCAGCGACAGACGCATTTCACGCTGTAGCTGACGCAGCAGGTTAACCACCTGTGCCTGAATCGATACGTCCAGCGCGGAAACCGGCTCATCACAGATAATCAGCTTCGGCTCAAGAATCAGCGCGCGCGCGATGCCGATACGCTGACACTGCCCGCCAGAGAATTCATGCGGATAGCGGTTGATCAGGTTCGGCAGCAGCCCCACCTTCAGCATCATCGCTTTCACACGATCTTTTACCGTCTGTCGATCCAGTTCTGGATGATAAACCTTTAACGGCTCAGCAATAATCTCGCCGATCGTCATACGCGGGTTCAGCGATGCCAGCGGATCCTGGAATATCATCTGAATATCGCTACGCGCGGCGCGCCATTCATCGGCGCTCATGCCCAGCAGGTCTTTCCCCAGCCAGGTGACGCGTCCGTCGGTCGCTTTTACCAGACCGATAATGGCACGCGCCAGCGTAGACTTGCCGCAGCCAGACTCGCCCACCACGCCCAGCGTTTCGCCTTCATATAAACGTAGCGTCACGCCATCAACGGCTTTCAGTTTTTTCGGCGGCTGCCAGAACCACTGCTTATCATCTCTGACGTCAAAGTGGACTTTCAGATCGTCCACTTCTAACAACACCTTTTTCTCGTCCGCGTTGTTCATACCACCTCCTCAATCGCTCTAAAGCAGGCGCGCAAGCGGCCATCACCAAAAGATTCCAGCGCCGGTGCGCTATGGCAGACATCCATTGAATACGGGCAGCGTGGTTGGAACGGACAGCCTTTCGGCAAACGTAATAAGTTAGGCGGATTACCCGGAATGGTTGCCAGCACTTCATCTTCCGCATCCAGACGCGGCACGGCGTTGAGCAGGCCAACAGAATACGGGTGGCTCGGATGATAAAAGACGTCACGTGCAGTGCCGTATTCCATGGTGCGTCCGGCGTACATCACCAGCACTTTGTCACAAATACCAGCCACCACGCCCAGGTCATGGGTGATCATGATGATAGATGTATTAAACTCACGTTTCAGCTCGTTCAGCAGCGTCATAATCTGCGCCTGAACCGTCACATCCAGCGCTGTTGTCGGTTCATCGGCAATCAGCAGTTTCGGACGACACAGCAGCGCCATTGCGATCATCACGCGCTGACGCATCCCGCCGGAAAACTCATGCGGATACATCTTCATACGCTTACGCGCTTCCGGCATTTTGACCGCATCCAGCATTTTGACCGACTCTTCAAACGCTTCACTTTTGCTCAGGCGTTTGTGCAACATCAGTACTTCCATCAGCTGTTCGCCGACGCGCATGTACGGGTTCAGCGAGGTCATCGGGTCCTGGAAGATCATACTGATTTCTTCAGCACGCAGCTTATTCAACTGGCTTTCAGGCAAATTGAGAATCTCTTTGCCACGAAAACGTGCAGATCCGCCAATACGGCCATTACGCGCCAGCAGTCCCATCAACGCAAACGCGGTTTGTGATTTACCGGAACCGGATTCACCCACAATCCCCAGCGTTTCACCGGCGTTGAGCGTGAAGTTCAGGTCGTTAACCGCCGTCACATCGCCATCCTGCGTTTTGAACGTTACCCGGAGATCCTGAACATGTAGCAGCGCGTCGTGCGCGCCAGTTAATTCAATCTTGCTCATGTCGATATTCCTCAGCGATCTTTCGGGTCGAGGGCATCACGCAGGCCATCGCCGATAAAGTTAAAACAAAACAGCGTGACAACCAGAAACGCCGCCGGATAGAACAGTAACCACGGCGACACTTCCATTGAATTCGCACCATCATTCAGCAAGGCACCCCAGCTGCTTAACGGTTCCTGCGTTCCCAGCCCCAGGAAGCTCAGGAAGGATTCGAACAGGATCATGCTTGGCACCAGCAGAGAGGCATACACCACCACCACGCCCAGCACGTTAGGCACAACGTGGCGCAGCACGATACCGCGCGTGGAGACGCCGGAAACCATCGCCGCTTCAATGAACTCTTTACGTTTCAGGCTCAGCGTCTGGCCGCGCACGATACGCGCCATATCCAGCCAGGACACCATGCCGATAGCCACGAAGATCAACAGCATGTTCTGCCCGAAGAACGTCACCAGCAGAATAACGAAGAACATGAACGGGAATGAGTTGAGGATTTCCAGCAGACGCATCATCACCGAATCCACTTTCCCGCCCAGATAACCCGACATCGCGCCATACAGCGTTCCGACGATTACCGCAACCAGCGCCGCGGCTACACCAACCATCAGCGAAACACGTCCACCGATAGCAACACGGACCAGCAGATCACGACCGGAGGAATCCGTACCAAAGTAGTGACCAGATGTCATATCCGGCGCGGCCGACATCATTCCCCAGTCGGTATCGGCGTAGTCAAATGCCGACAGCATCGGCGCAAAAATCACAAACACGGTAATCACAGCTAAAACAAACAGACTGGCCAGCGCCGCACGGTTGTGGATAAAGCGCAGACGCGCATCCTGCCACAAACTGCGCCCTTCAATCTCAGCCTGCTCGGTGAAGTTCTCTAACGCTTCAACGTTTTTTCGATTCCAAAACATAACGCCCCCAATTAATAGCGAATTTTCGGATCGATAACAGCGTAGAGCACGTCAATGATCGCATTAAATAAAATGGTTAAGCCGCCGACCAGAATCGTCAGACTCAGTACCAGTGAATAGTCACGGTTCAGTGCACCGTTCACAAACAGTTGCCCAATGCCGGGTAAACCAAAAATGGTTTCAACAACCATCGAGCCGGTAATAATCCCCACAAACGCCGGCCCCATGTAGGAAAGCACGGGCAGCAGCGCAGGTTTTAACGCATGGCGCAGGACGATGCGGCGCATCGGTAGCCCTTTAGCGCGCGCGGTGCGAATAAAGTTAGAGTGTAAAACCTCGATCATCGATCCTCGGGTAATACGCGCGATGCTGGCGATATAAGACAGGGACAGTGCCACCATCGGTAAAATCATGTATTTGGGTGCCCCACCGTTCCACCCACCGCCGGGTAGCCACCGCAGCGTAATGGCGAAAATCAGCACCAGTAACGGCGCGACAACAAAGCTGGGAATCACCACCCCCGTCATGGCAAAGCCCATCACGGTATAGTCCCATTTCGTATTCTGATTCAGCGCGGCGATCACACCGGCACTCACACCAAAAATAACCGCCAGAACGAATGCCGCAGCTCCCAGTTTTGCAGAAACAGGGAAAGACGTCGCGACCAGATCGTTCACGGAATAGTCTTTGTATTTAAAAGAAGGACCGAAATCACCCTGTACCAATTGCAGTAAGTAGTTACCGTACTGCGTCATGATAGGATCGTTCAGATGGTATTTGGCTTCAATATTCGCCATCACTTCCGGCGGTAAATTACGCTCACCGGTAAAAGGACTGCCGGGTGCCAATCGCATCATGAAGAACGAGATGGTGATCAGGATAAATAGTGTTGGAATCGCCTCTAAACAGCGGCGAAGAATAAATTTTAACATTGCTCGTACCTATAAAAGGCTGGCAGCACAGTTGCGTGCGCCAGCCATTATTATTAGTGCTTGATGATATAAAGATCTTTCACGTAAACATTATCCTGCGGATCTTTGCCCGTTAATCCACCAACATAAGGTTTCACCAGTCGGGTATTCGCATAGTAATAGACCGGTATGGTGACAGCGTCTTTATCCAGCTGCGATTCCGCCTGCTGGTAAACCGCAGCGCGCTCCTCATCGGTTTTCACCTGCAAGGATTTCGCCACCAGTGCATCAAACTCTTTGCTCTTATAGTGCGAGGTGTTACTGCTGCTGTCGGACAGCATGCTGTTCAGGAAGGTTGAAGGTTCGTTATAGTCCGCACACCATCCGGCACGCGCAACATCATAAGTTCCCTGATGACGGGTGCTGAGGAAGGTTTTCCATTCCTGGTTTTCCAGCTTAACGTCCACGCCGATATTCTGTTTCCAGATAGAAGCCGCGGCAATCGCCATCTTCTTATGCAGGTCGGAGGTGTTGTACAGCAGGTTCAACGTCAGCGGTTTGTCGGCGGTATAGCCCGCTTCTGCCAACAATTTTTTCGCTTCTTCATTACGTTTCGCCTGTGACCAGGTGAACCACTCCGGTACTGACGCTTTCAGGCCATCGATATACGGAGGAACAAAGCCATAGGCAGGAATGTCGCCCTGATTCTTCACCTTGTTGGTCAGAATATCCTGGCTCAGACCCAGACGCAGCGCGGTACGAACTCGTACATCGTTAAACGGCGGCTTCTGGTTGTTAACTTCGTAGTAGTAGGTACACAGGTACGGGTTAACCTTCACTTCATCCGGGATTTCTTTCTTCAGCTTTTGGAAGAGTTCGATCGGCAGGTTGTTGTACGTCATGTCAATTTCACCGCTGCGGTAGCGGTTAACGTCCGTCACTTCAGACGCGATCGGCAAATACGTCACTTGGTTAATCACGGTATGGGCGTTGTCCCAATATTGCGGGTTACGCTCCAGCACCATTTTTTCGTTCACAACCCAGCTTTTCAGCTTGTAAGCACCATTGCCGACCCAGTTTTGCGGCTGCGTCCATTTTTCACCGAATTTTTCAACAACGGCTTTATTGATTGGGGACATCGCAACGTAAACAGGCAGCTTATAGAAATAAGGCACCGCTTCGGACAGCGTAACCTCAAAGGTATGATCGTCGATCGCTTTTACGCCCAGCGTATCAGGGGATTTCTTGCCAGCGATGATGTCATCGATATTCAGCAGATGACCATATTGCAGGTAGCTGGCGTAAGGTGATGCCGTCTTTGGATCGGCCAGACGCTGCCAGCTATAGACGAAATCTTGTGCGGTAACCGGCTCACCGTTGGACCATTTGGCATCTTTACGCAGGTGGAATGTCCACACTTTAAAATCTTTGTTATCCCAGCTTTCAGCTACACCGGGACTGGTTTTGCCGTTAACGTCGGAAATCACCAACCCTTCCAGCAGATCGCGCGACACGTTGGATTCCGGCACGCCTTCGATTTTATGCGGGTCAAGAGAGGAAACTTCAGCACCGTTGTTACGAACCAATTCCTGTTTTTCTGCTAACTGAACGCCTGCGGGAACGGTCGCGGCAAAGGCAGAAACAGCCATCGTGCTACTTAATGCTGCGATAATAGCGGCAGCTACTCTTTTTTTAGTTGTGATGTGTGTCATTATTTTCTCCTGTAATGTTGTCGTGTTAGTTATCCCAGCACGATTCCTGAATTAGAGCCCTGTGAGAAAACGATTAATCGATTCGACTCACAACCCATTCCCACAGAGCAGGAATGGGTAACCAGAGATTAAACACCAAATTAATCGCTGTTCGCTCACTTCATTTGCATCAAACCGTAAACAGCGGTGGATTAATGCTTAATGATATAGAGATCCTTCACCCGTATATTATCCAAAGGATCCTTGCCGGTAATACCGCCGACATAAGGTTTTATCAGCCTGGCGTTCGCGTAGTAATAGACCGGTACAATCGCCGCATCTTTATCCAACTGCGATTCTGCCTGCTGATAAACTTGCGCACGCTCATCGTCCGTTTTCGCCTGAACCGCCTGCTCCATCAGCTTGTCGAACGCCGCGCTCTTATAATGCGCCGTGTTGTTGCTACTGTCTGACAGCATGCTATTCAGGAACGATGTCGGTTCGTTATAGTCCGCACACCATCCGGCACGCGCAACGTCATAATTGCCTTGATGACGCGTGCTGAGATAAGTTTTCCACTCTTGGTTTTCCAACTTCGCGTCGACGCCCAGATTCTGTTTCCAGATCGATGCCGCCGCGATCGCCATCTTTTTATGCAAATCTGATGAGTTATAGAGCAAATTAAACGTCAGCGGTTTCTCGGCGGTATAGCCCGCTTCTGCCAGCAGTTTTTTCGCTTCTTCATTACGTTTCGCCTGTGACCAGGTAAACCACTCTGGCGTATGCGCTTTCAAGCCGTCCGTAAACGGCGGAATATAACCATAGGCAGGAATATCGCCCTGATTTTTCACTTTATTGGTCAATATGTCTTGATCAAGCCCCATGCGCAGAGCCGTACGTACCCGTACATCGTTAAATGGCGGTTTCTGATTATTGATTTCGTAATAATACGTGCAGAGGTAGGGATTGATGTTAACTTCTTGTGGGATTTCTTTTTTTAGCTTCTGAAATAGCTCAATGGGCAATTTATTATTGGTGACATCAATTTCACCCGCACGGTAACGGTTAACATCCGTCACTTCAGAAGCAATCGGCAAATAGGTGACCTGATTAATCACGGTCTTGGCGTTATCCCAATATTGGGTATTACGCTCCAGCACAAGCCGCTCATTCACAACCCAGGATTTAAGACGGTAGGCGCCATTCCCTACCCAGTTTTCCGGCTGGGTCCATTTATCACCAAACTTCTCTACCGCCGCTTTATTTACCGGAGACAGGGATGAGTGATTCAGTAATTTATAAAAGTAAGGGATCGGCTCGCTTAATGTCACTTCCAGCGTATGGTCGTCGAGTGCTTTTACGCCCAGCGTATCAGGAGATTTCTTGCTGGCGATAATGTCATCAATATTCAGCAGATGACCATATTGCAAATAGCTAGCATAAGGAGAAACGGTTTTCGGATCGGCCAGACGCTGCCAGCTATAAACGAAATCTTGTGCGGTAACCGGCTCGCCATTGGACCATTTGGCATCTTTACGTAAATGGAATGTCCAGACTTTAAAATCGCTACTTTCCCACCGCTCGGCCACGCCAGGAATCGGGTGTCCATCCGGATCGGAAATCACCAACCCTTCATATAAATCACGCGCGACGTTGGATTCAGGAACACCTTCGATTTTATGCGGGTCCAGTGATGACACCTCAGCGCCATTGTTTCTCACCAGAACCTGCTCTTTCGCCAGTTCAACACCGGCAGGTACCGTAGCAGCCTGAACATTCACACATGACGCCATCACTGCTGCGGCAATCATACTGGTAACAAAGCATCGTTTTGTTTTGCGAGTTTTCACTTTATAAACGCCCCTGTTTTGATACAACGCCATACCGGACTCTATGCGTAAAAATCGCCGTCACATAGAGCAGAAAAGATCGCCCATTATCCAAATAAATCATAAAATTAATTTATGGGTGAATAACGAATAGCAGGTCGACACTCGAAGCTATCAAAAGCGGACACATTCGCCAATATTTTTACATTGATGTTGCTTAATTTTCTTTACTACAGATCGATAAATGTTTTATTTCAATCGTTCGGGCAATCATTAACCCTATGATAAACAATGTCTTTTCAATTAACCCTCAAGTATTTTTTAAATATTCAGCAATTTATAGTTTTTGAACAAAAAAACATCGTAGTGGGTTTCATCATTTTCACAGCACAAAAATGATGATGTATGCTTACCTGTCCGCGTCATTATCTGACCAAAATGTTAGTATTTTAACAATTCCATTACTCACCTAGCACCACAAGAGTTCCCTATTTCCCTGATATAGGCTGCGCGTAAAATAACTAACTCGATTAAGATATAAGCACTGTTTATACGAGCACGTTTTATACGAACAAATCACTCCCATTATGTGAACCACCGCGAGCCTGGAATTCCCCCCACAACGCCCCACTTCAGTGCCTGCCGCTATCCCTTACCAATCCCTTTTAGGTAGAAAAACCGCTTATCCCGTCTGATTAATGATACTCGTTATCAACATCACCCTGCTGAATGGTGTCAGCTTAAAGAAAATTCGATGTTGATCACAAAAAAGGCACCTACAAATAGGTATGCTCATTCCATACCGTTGTGAACACGTAAATCTTCTTAATTTTGATGTAATTTCAAAACAATATTTCAAAAATTTACGGTATCGGCGGTTACAGTATTTTAAAAAGCAATAATCGCGCCACAATAGCGGCTGACAAGCTCTTTGAGTCAATTAACGTGTGATAGGCAGGAAAGAATAGCCCAGTAACGGAAACGTACCCCGCTCGTTTATCTATACTGTTCTATCCGGCGAACAATTGACTGAAAGAGTTTAACATTTATCAGGAGAGCATTATGGCCGTAACCAACGTTGCTGAACTTAACGCATTGGTCGAAAGAGTGAAAAAGGCACAACAGGAATTTGCTACTTACACTCAGGAACAAGTGGACAAAATCTTCCGCGCTGCCGCACTCGCTGCATCGGATGCCCGTATCCCGCTGGCAAAAATGGCGGTTGCCGAATCTGGCATGGGGATCGTGGAAGATAAAGTCATCAAAAACCACTTCGCCTCAGAGTACATTTATAATGCCTATCAGGATGAAAAAACCTGCGGCGTCCTCTCTACTGATGACACTTTCGGTACCATTACGATCGCTGAACCTATTGGTCTGATTTGCGGTATTGTTCCCACCACTAACCCCACGTCTACCGCAATTTTTAAAGCGTTGATCAGCCTGAAGACCCGTAACGGGATTATCTTCTCTCCTCATCCACGTGCAAAAAATGCGACCAATAAAGCTGCCGACATTGTTCTGCAAGCAGCCATTGCGGCAGGCGCGCCGAAAGATATCATCGGCTGGATCGATCAGCCTTCCGTCGATCTGTCCAACCAGCTTATGCACCACCCCGATATCAACCTGATTCTGGCTACTGGTGGCCCAGGTATGGTGAAAGCCGCATACAGCTCCGGTAAACCGGCGATCGGCGTCGGTGCCGGTAACACGCCTGTTGTCGTTGACGAAACCGCAGATATCAAGCGTGCTGTTGCCTCTATTCTGATGTCGAAAACCTTCGATAACGGTGTGATTTGTGCGTCAGAACAGTCAGTCATCGTGGTAGACAGCGTCTATGATGCTGTGCGTGAACGTTTTGCCACCCACGGCGGCTACATGCTGAAAGGCAAAGAACTGCATGCCGTACAGGGTATTCTGCTGAAAAACGGTTCACTGAACGCCGACATTGTGGGCCAGCCTGCACCGAAGATCGCAGAAATGGCGGGTATCACTGTCCCTGCAAACACCAAAGTGCTGATCGGTGAAGTGACGGCCGTCGATGAATCCGAACCGTTTGCCCATGAAAAACTGTCTCCAACGCTGGCGATGTACCGTGCGAAAGACTTCAATGACGCCGTCATTAAAGCGGAAAAGCTGGTCGCAATGGGTGGCATCGGTCACACATCCTGCCTGTATACCGATCAGGACAATCAGCCAGAGCGCGTGAATCATTTCGGTAATATGATGAAAACGGCGCGTATCCTGATTAACACCCCAGCCTCTCAAGGTGGTATCGGCGATCTCTACAACTTTAAACTCGCTCCGTCTCTGACGCTGGGCTGTGGCTCTTGGGGCGGAAACTCCATCTCCGAAAATGTCGGTCCGAAGCACTTGATCAACAAGAAAACGGTAGCCAAGCGAGCAGAGAATATGTTGTGGCATAAACTTCCTAAATCCATTTATTTCCGTCGTGGCTCACTGCCTATCGCCCTTGAAGAAGTCGCTTCCGATGGTGCAAAACGTGCATTTATCGTGACCGACCGCTTCCTGTTCAACAACGGCTATGTCGATCAGGTGACGTCTGTACTGAAACAGCACGGACTGGAAACCGAAGTGTTCTTCGAAGTTGAAGCTGACCCGACGCTGAGCATCGTGCGTAAAGGCGCGGAACAAATGCATTCCTTCAAGCCGGATGTGATTATTGCGCTGGGCGGTGGTTCTCCAATGGATGCCGCGAAGATCATGTGGGTGATGTATGAGCATCCTACGACGCACTTCGAAGAGCTGGCACTGCGCTTTATGGATATCCGTAAACGTATCTACAAGTTCCCGAAAATGGGCGTTAAAGCCAAAATGGTGGCGATTACCACCACATCCGGTACCGGTTCCGAAGTCACACCGTTTGCCGTAGTGACTGACGATGCTACCGGACAGAAATATCCGTTGGCGGACTACGCGCTGACGCCAGATATGGCGATTGTTGATGCCAATTTGGTAATGAATATGCCGAAATCGCTGTGTGCGTTTGGCGGGCTTGATGCCGTAACCCACTCACTGGAAGCCTATGTTTCCGTGCTGGCAAACGAATATTCAGATGGACAGGCGTTACAAGCGCTGAAACTCCTGAAGGAAAACTTGCCAGACAGCTACCGTGACGGCGCGAAAAACCCGGTTGCCCGTGAGCGTGTACATAACGCCGCGACAATTGCAGGTATCGCGTTTGCCAACGCCTTCCTCGGCGTCTGTCACTCCATGGCGCATAAACTGGGCTCTGAATTCCATATTCCGCACGGCTTGGCTAATGCCCTGCTGATCTCAAACGTGATTCGCTATAACGCGAACGACAACCCGACCAAGCAGACGACGTTCAGCCAGTATGACCGTCCGCAGGCTCGCCGTCGTTATGCGGAAATAGCCGACCACCTGCGTTTGACTGCTCCAAGCGATCGTACCGCGCAGAAAATCGAGAAATTGCTGAACTGGCTGGAAGAAATAAAGACAGAGCTGGGGATCCCAACGTCTATTCGTGAAGCGGGCGTACAGGAAGCCGATTTCCTGGCTAAGGTCGATAAACTGTCAGAAGATGCGTTCGACGATCAGTGTACCGGCGCTAACCCGCGTTACCCGCTGATTTCCGAACTGAAACAAATTCTGCTGGATACTTACTATGGTCGTAAGTTCTCTGAAGAAGAAAAAACAGAAGCAGTTGAACCTGTAGCAAAAGCCGCTAAAACCAGCAAGAAAGCCGCACACTAACGTTCTGGCTGTAACCGCCTTAACCTAAAGGCGGTTTATCTCTCAACGATGCCCAACCTTTTAAGGTTGGGCATTTTTGTTACTCGTACTCAGCATAGACACGCATCAATACGCCGTTTATTAATCGCCCCGTTTGTCGGATATTTAACCGACTTACTCGCTTTCTTTACGGGTTAATCCCAGCGCAATTTTATAATGCTTACGGCACACAGAAACATAGCTCTCATTGCCGCCAATAACGACCTGCTCTCCTTCGTGGACGGCATTACCTTGTGCATCTAACCGCAATACACAGTTGGCTTTACGGCCGCAATGGCAGACCGTTTTTAACTCGATCAGCTTATCTGCCCACGCTAATAAATAGTGACTCCCAGAAAACAAATCACCACGAAAATCAGTACGCAATCCGTAACACAATACTGGGATATCTAATTGGTCCACGACATCGGAAAGCTCCCCCACCTGCTCGCGGGTTAAAAATTGACATTCATCAATTAATACACAATCGACGGGCTGAGCACGGTGCTCTTTCTCCAGCAATCCAAATAAGGATGTCTGCGGATTAAACAATAATGCAGGAGAAGAAAGGCCGATCCGTGAACTTACTATCCCCACGCCATGCCGATTATCTATTTCTGCAGTGAACACCAGCGTGCGCATCCCACGCTCCTGGTAGTTATATGACGACTGCAATAGTGCCGTCGATTTCCCTGCATTCATTGCAGAATAATAAAAATAAAGTTGGGCCACTCGGTCACTCCAAAAGGCAGGCTATATACTCGTAATACTTCAAGTTGCATGTGCGTTGGCTACGTTCACTCACCCGAATCACTTACCTGTGTTTGCTCATCGGGATTCCTTCTCTTGCCGCCTGCCTGAAACTCGAATTATTTGGGGTATATGATCTTCGGGTCGTAAACACTTATTGTAACAACTCGTCTTCGCGCTGCGCAATGGCCTATTCTCCGACCACATTTTGTCCATACACCCGCCAGCGACGGCCTTTTATGATAAAGGATATAAACGTTCCTTATAACAACGGCACGGCATCAATAAGTCATTCTCTGCCTTTTGAGGTAGAAAAGCGGCATACCAAATGTATTTTTTTGATAACAGGAAAGTATTTATATTTATGTAACATACGATGTGAGATCTGTTTTAAAAATGACGTTTTTTAACAAACTTACAAATTTGACTATTGCAGAAAGGAAAATAGCACTCTATTATCACACTACACGCCACCAATAATATTATTTGAGATTATCACAATGAGCGAAGCACTAAAGATTCTTAACAACATCCGTACTCTGCGTGCCCAGGCAAGAGAATGTACCCTGGATACTTTGGAAGAAATGCTGGAAAAACTGGAAGTCGTGGTTAATGAACGCCGCGAAGAAGATAGCCAGGTTCAGGCTGAAGTTGAAGAACGTGCGCGTAAATTGCAGCAATATCGCGATATGCTGATTGCAGACGGTATTGACCCTAACGAATTATTGCAGTCTTTAGGTTCAGTTAAGGTTGCAGGTAAAAGCAAGCGCGCTGCCCGCCCAGCAAAATATCAATACACTGACGAAAACGGCGAACTTAAAACCTGGACTGGCCAGGGTCGTACACCGGCAGTAATCAAGAAAGCGATCGAAGAGCAAGGTAAATCTTTAGACGATTTCCTGCTGTAATCGTTTATAAGTACTGAATACGAAAAAACCCCCGATAACTATCGGGGGTTTTTCTTTGGTAACGCATATTGCAAAGAAAAACAGATATGCCGCCATTTTTGGCTGCTCTCTGTTTTTTGTAAACAGAGAGCAATCATTACATTCTGTTATTTTTCTTCGGCTTCAATCGTTTCCTGCAGCCACTGCGCAAATTCCTGGCCTAAACCATCATGGCGTAAACCATATTCAACGAATGCCTGCATATAGCCTAATTTATTACCACAGTCATGGCTCACACCTTTCAGGTGATACGCTTCTACTGTTTCTTTTTCCATCAACATCGCGATGGCATCGGTTAACTGAATTTCATTACCTGCGCCAGGCGGTGTTTTTTCCAGCAGAGACCAAATATCCGCAGAGAGGACATAGCGGCCAACGACGGCTAAATTAGACGGGGCTTCGGAAGCCTTAGGTTTTTCAACCACACCGACCATTGGTACGCTGTCCCCTGCTTTTAATTCCACGCCTTTGCAATCAACCACGCCATAGCTACTTACATTTTCAACAGGCTCAACCATAATCTGGCTATGGCCCGTCGTAGAGAAGCGCTGCAACATTTCGCTCAGGTTATCTTTCTTCAGATCGGATTCATATTCATCAATAATCACATCTGGCAGAATAACCGCGACAGGCTCATCCCCGACTAACGGGTGCGCGCACAATACGGCATGGCCAAGCCCTTTGGCTAACCCCTGACGCACTTGCATAATGGTGACGTGCTTAGGACAGATAGATTGAATCTCTTCCAACAGCTGACGTTTAACGCGCTTTTCCAGTATGGCTTCCAGTTCAAAACTGGTATCGAAATGGTTTTCGATAGAATTCTTAGAAGAGTGCGTAACAAGAATAATTTCATTAATCCCTGCTGCGATACACTCATTAACAACATATTGGATCAGCGGTTTATCTACCAACGGCAGCATTTCTTTAGGAATGGCTTTGGTGGCAGGCAGCATACGCGTCCCTAATCCAGCAACCGGTATGACCGCTTTTTTTACTTTTTTATTCACAATAGACATAAACAGCCTCTTATATACCGTTCAAATAATGAACTTTATTTATCTAATCAAGATAACCGCAAGAGTATAACGACTTTAACAAGAGCACGCTTGTCCCAACGTTACCGTTCAATAAAAATAAGATAACTCCCTACATAGTAGGAAATAAAAAATAATACCGAAAGATGGGTATTACCTGAAACCCGCACCATCTCGCGCTATCAGACTATTCTGTCGTCAACATCAGTCGCAAACGGCCGCCGCCGCCCCAGATCTGGCATTGCCAAGCTTCGCACTGATAATTCAGCTGGTTGAGATAAGCCCCTTCAAGCGTGCCTAAAGGGACGCCGCTATTTAGCGCTATCTGCTGTTCATTAACGTTCAGCGTCGCATTTAGCCCAGCGGAAATCAGTATTAGCTGTTTTAACTGCTGATGGTAATACCCCACAAGCAAAGGAAAACGACCGTCCAGGCTCGCTTGCCGCAACAGCTGGTTTACCTGCTTTAATAGCGTCGGCAAATGCGGCAAACGGTGTTGTTGATCGGCCAAATGCTCCTGAAGCACCCCATTGAACAAGGTTCGAAGCAGTAACGCTGCCAGCGTCCCACTATTATTGACGCCTTGAGTGACATCAAGGCAATAGAAGGCTAGTTCAGTCTCCGAAAGCGCGGCAATATCCAACACCAGCCCCGGTTGTTCCGCTGCCGTCAACTGACGATAGTTAATACGGCAACGAGCAAGCGTTTGCTGAACGGGCGGTTGTAGTTGGGCAAGCAGTTTGGTGACGGCTTCAGGAGATTGATTTAGGGAATCCATGTCCTGCATGAGTTGATCCATCTCATTCAGCTGTGAGGTGAACATATCAGGATATAGGCAGGACATTACAGCTTCACGCAAACGTCCATAGTCACGAATCGGTTTCAGCAACACATCCTGAACACCAAGCCGCAAGACTTTGGCAATGTCCGCCATCTGGCTGGTTGCAGAGATGATCAGTATTGGCGTGTCGTTGTCTTTCAAGCGCAGACGTTCAAGGAACTCGATGCCTCCCATCGTCGGCATACTCAGATCGCAAATCATTAAATCGGGTTGGTAATGTTCAAGAGTACTTAGCGCATCTAATCCGTTAATCGCTTCCTGAACTGAAGCCCCAAGAGAAGTCAGATAACCAGCGAGCACAGATCGAAAAACGGCCTCGTCATCAATGACTAAAATATGCTTACCCGCTAGTGGTTGTTCCATCAGTACCCCTTACTTCAAACACCGAATAATCACACCTGCTTTAGCGCCAGTGTGCCGGATAGACGGCACACGCTGTCTTCTTCTCTACATGTACTTTAACTACAACTACATGCTGCTCGCTTCACTATGCCTCTTTCGCGAGCGGCAACAATTCATCACGCATCTTTTCCACCGCCTTATAACCCGCCTCAATCGCCTCCTGCGCCCGATGAAAATCTAAGGTAGCAATCTGGGGACAATGCGGTTGCAACAGCACATCAGGTGGATCGCCCGCCATCCGCGTCATCTTCAACCGATTTTCCAGAATTTGAATCGACGTACTCATTATCTCCATCGCCGTTGGCGAACTTTCCGCTTGCTGACGGCGGCCCCGCAGTAAGCGTTCCCGAATTTTGCTACGCCAATCTTGCGGAACATTCTCCACATCAATGTCTGACGCCGTCGGTTTGATCGACAGCAAATCCTGATGATTAAGGCTAGCGTCGTGCTGGAGATCAACCGCAATCACGATGTCGGCCCCCATTGCCCGCGCCAGAGAAACGGGAACAGGGTTAACCACCGCGCCATCCACCAGCCAGTAATCGTTAAATCGAACGGGGGATAGCAGACCGGGCATACTGCAAGACGCCCGCATAGCCTGATGCAAGTCGCCTTCCGTCAGCCAGAGCTCACGCCCTGTACTGAGGTTGGTCGTCACTACGCCATATTTAATAGCACAGTCTTCAATCTGTGTTGTATGTAACAAATGCTTCACACTATTAAAAACACGATCGCCACGCAACAAACTGCCGCGCTGCCAGGAGAGATCCATCAGTCGAATCACGTCCCAGTAGCCAAACGCCCTCACCCAGCGATCCACTGAAGAGAGATTGTTTGTGGCATACGCCGCACCAACCAGCGCGCCGATAGAACAACCAGCCACAACATCAACCTCTATCCCCATTTCTGTTAACGCATTAAATACACCAATATGCGCCCATCCTTTCGCTGCCCCAGATCCCAAGGCTATTCCAATTTTTTTCCGCTGCATGATCGATCCACCTGCCTTCATTTTAGCGCACATTGCTACACGTAGAGTTTCTTAGGTAACATATCGGCATCCTGCATAGTGATCTGTTTATTATCTATCAGTTTTTATCTTAAATTTTCTTCAGGAGACATCGTGTCAGAATCTTGCCCCTGTTGCAGTGGATTGCAGTATAACGCATGCTGTCAACCCTACCTCACGCATGCCGCAACAGCGGCTGAGCCCGCCATCTTAATGCGATCGCGCTATACCGCCTATGTCAAACACGATGTCTATTATCTTATCGCCACCTGGCATCCCGATCTTCAGCCCGAGAAATGGCGCGGGTCCCTCGCGGAAAGCTGCCAGAATTCACAGTGGCTCGGCCTTACTATACTGGCAACATCTCCCGGAAAAACGCCCGATGAGGGCTATGTGGAATTCGCCGCACGTTATATATCGGAAAGCGACAACCAGCGAACAGAAGTGATGCGAGAGCGCTCACGCTTCCTTCGCCAGCAGGATCGCTGGTACTATATAGACGGCGTTCATTTGCAGACAGGCAGAAATGAACCTTGCCCGTGTGGTTCCGGCAAAAAATACAAAAAGTGTTGCGGACAATAGAACACAGGCAGTCGTCCACGCGGCGTTATTGCTGCGTTACCATAAGATCGTTATTTTAGTTTTTTGGACAGGATCCACACGCTCATGCAATCCCAAAATATACAAAGAAAAGTATTACGAACCATTTGCCCCGACGCAAAAGGGCTCATCGCGAAAATTACGAATATTTGTTATAAGCACGAACTGAACATCGTGCAAAACAATGAGTTTGTCGATCATCGCACTGGCCGTTTTTTCATGCGGACCGAGTTGGAAGGGATTTTCAACGACACCACGCTGTTAGCCGATCTGGATAGCGCGCTTCCCGAAGGATCTTCTCGCGAATTAACCGCAGCTGGCCGTCGTCGCATCGTCGTTCTAGTGACGAAAGAAGCCCACTGCCTGGGCGATCTGTTGATGAAAAGCGCCTACGGTGGTTTGGATGTCGAAATCTCTGCCGTCATCGGCAACCACGATACCTTGCAGACACTGGTTGAGCGGTTTGATATTCCTTTCCATCTGGTCAGTCATGAAGGACTGACTCGCGAAGAGCACGATCAAAAAATGATCGCGCAGATCGACCAATACAAACCCGATTACGTCGTGCTGGCAAAATATATGCGAGTGCTGACACCGGCCTTTGTCCAGCACTACCCAAATCAGGTGATCAACATTCACCATTCGTTTTTACCCGCTTTTATCGGTGCTCGCCCGTACCATCAGGCTTATGAGCGCGGTGTAAAAATCATTGGCGCGACGGCACACTACGTCAACGATAATCTGGATGAAGGTCCGATCATCATGCAGGATGTTATTCATGTCGACCATACTTATTCGGGCGACGACATGATGCGTGCAGGCCGAGACGTTGAGAAAAATGTCCTGAGTCGTGCGCTGTACCGCGTGCTGGGACAGCGTGTTTTTGTCTACGGTAACCGCACCATTATTCTGTAATTGGTTGATCGGGCATCTTTTTGTATAAGGATGCGCCGAACGGAATAAAAAAACGGCAACCGCATTTATTTTTGATATATACCGCTTTACAGGGGCGCGTCATTTGATATGATGCGCCCCGCTTGAAGCGAAAGTGTCTTGCAGCAAGGCCAGTGGTGGGGTTCCCGAGCGGCCAAAGGGAGCAGACTGTAAATCTGCCGTCACAGACTTCGAAGGTTCGAATCCTTCCCCCACCACCATTTCAAAGTAACACTTCTGAATTAAATCCCAACGACAAAGTATCAGATTCCCATTAGGGGAAGGTGAGAACCTTCGACCAAGGTTCGACAAAACCGGCACGGTTTTGAGCAACGCGCCGCGTTGACCCGCAGGGCGAGGAGCGAAGCGACGAGTTATCCTTCCCCCACCACCATTTCAAAGCAGCACTTCTGAATTACATCCCAACGCCAAAGTATCAGATTCCCATTAGGGGAAGGTGAGAGCCTTCGACCAAGGTTCGGCAACCCATAGCGTTATTTCCCCACTGCCACTCGCACCAATAATCAGCGCAATAGCATGGAATGGGGAAAGATAGCCTTACGCCTTCCCTTTCCAGCGCCCAGGAACATAAGAGAACACTGGGAGTTGCCACGACCAGCGAATGGCTGCCAGACGCACGGCCAAACCAATGCTGAATGACACCAGCAGATTAATATCGTGATTAACGTTAAGCGATTTTAACCCAAGATAGAGAAGTGCAACCAAAAGCGAGACGCTGGCGTACAGCTCTTTTTTCAGCACCATTGGCGTACGGTTACAGAAAATATCACGCAATATTCCACCGAAAATCCCGGTTACGATACCTGCCATAACCACCACCGTCGTTGAATAATTCAGTTGCAGTGCGACGTTGCAACCAATAACCGTAAAGGCAATCAGTCCCATCGCATCCAGCACCAGAAAGAGTCGGTGCAAATGGTGCATGAAGCGCGCAATGATAATCGTGAAAAGACCCGCACCAATGGTGAGGTAGATATAGCCGGGATGCTGCGTCCAGCCGATGGGATAATTACCGAGGAGAATATCGCGAACGGTACCACCGCCAAGCGCGGTGATGAAGGCAATCATGCCTACGCCAAAAATATCCATATTACGACGTCCGGCAGCCAGCGCCCCGGACATCCCCTCTGCCGTAATCGCGATCAGATAGATGTAAGTCAGCACACAAGTTATCCTGTGAAATGTGCCACTCCCTCTGTCCGCTTTACCTGAGAGTTTACGCAGCAGTGCTGCTTGCCCCTTCGGTGGGTTGCATTGGCAACCTCTCTCCAGTTGGCTTCAATGGAATTCGCAGTTAGGGTAGCCTGAGCGATTATGGGAGTTTGCGCCTTCGGCGGAGCGTCATATATACCCTAAATAATGACGGGTATGCGCCCTCTCTCCTGCGAGGTGCGGAGTATAGCGGTCGACAAGCCTCATGTTCAACTGAATATAAGTGAATCTTATTTTTAACGATTCTCATCTGCGCCAACCGTCTCTGAAGCCACAGCAATAAGCCCCGTAACCCTATTCGAAAACGTAGCCTCGCCGTGACGCCACGCCCCATTTTCTGCTACCATCTGGTCACATTTTTTAGCGAATGGCAGCGAACATGAAAGTTGTATCTTTTAATATCAATGGCCTGCGGGCGCGCCCTCATCAGTTGGCCGCCATTATCGAACAACACCAGCCGGATGTGATCGGGTTGCAGGAAACGAAAGTCCACGATGACATGTTTCCGTTAGAGGATGTCAGCCAGTACGGCTACCACGTTTATTATCACGGACAAAAAGGTCACTACGGCGTCGCACTGCTGTGTAAAGAGCAGCCCATTGCGGTTCGTCGCGGTTTCCCTACGGATGAAGACGATGCACAGCGCCGGATCATCATGGCAGATTTTGCCACTGAGCACGGCACACTCACCGTCGTTAACGGCTATTTTCCACAGGGAGAAAGCCGCGACCATCCGGTAAAATTCCCCGCCAAGACGCGCTTTTATCAGGATTTGCAAACCTATCTGGAACAGCACCATAGCGCGACACAACCGCTGATTGTGATGGGTGATGTTAATATCAGTCCCACCGATCTGGATATCGGGATCGGCGAAGAGAACCGTAAGCGCTGGCTACGCACCGGTAAATGTTCTTTCCTGCCGGAAGAGCGTGACTGGATGGCGCGTTTGCAAGGCTGGGGACTTATCGACACCTTCCGTGCCGCTAACCCAGAGAGCAACGATCGTTTTTCGTGGTTTGACTACCGTTCCGCCGGGTTCGATGACAACCGTGGCCTGCGTATTGACCTGATTCTTGCTAGTACCTTTCTGGCCGAGCGCTGCATCGCCACCGGTATTGATTACGATATTCGAGGAATGGAAAAACCGTCCGACCATGCCCCGATCTGGGCGCAGTTTTCGTTGTAGGCGTTTTCATTGTAGAAACTTTCGTTGCAGAGATAATACGCGGTGAAAATAACATCACCGCTGTGCATCCAAGCCACAGCGGTGATTAAAATAAGCGAAAGTTAAGCGTCGGGCTTTTTAACTCGCCGTTATTACTTAACCAACTGCCATATCAGGTTATTCGTTCCCAGCGTTTGCTTGTCCCGCACGCATTGCAGAATCACACCTTCGACCTTTACCACCGCGCCTTCAGAATAATTCCGGTTTTCATACACGCAGCAACGCAGGCAGTTGTTATTTTGCTCACGCACCGCAGTCCCTGCTCCCCACACTTCCGGTGGAACGGGAACAACAATATCTGTTCCGCCACGATTAGCCTGCGCCAAAGCGGGCAGCACTAGCATCACACTGGCGACACACAAAGACACTAACGATTTCATTGCTCCTGCTCCTTCGCTTTTTTAGTCTGAGGCTTACGCCGTTTTGAAGCACCCGACGGCGGTGCAGAAAGCCCTTTGAACGCCCTCACCGCACCGTTTTGTTTCGCTTGCTGAATCAACTCCTGCAAGGAGTTCGTCAGCGGTTGCATAAAATCCTGATAGCGACATTTTTTCTCGCTAATTTGCGTCAACGTGGCTTCCCAATGTGCGGTCATGTCAGGATGCGCCGCACTGGCAGGCAGTGAGTGAATCAACGCCCGCCCCGCTTCACTCGCGTGAATATAGCGGGCTTTCTTAAACAGAAATGTCCGTTTAAACAATAACTCGATAATACCCGCGCGCGTCGCCTCGGTACCTAACCCATCGGTCGCTCGCAGGATTTTCTTCAGTTCTTTATCCTGCACAAAACGCGCGATGCCCGTCATCGCCGATAACAACGTGGCATCGGTAAACGGCCGTGGCGGCTGTGTTTGGCGCTCAACCACCTCACCGCGTTCACACAGTAATTCATCACCTTTTGCCACTACGGGCAACGGCGTCCCTTCGTTTTCTTCGTCCCGCTCTTTGCCACCTAACAACGTGCGCCACCCAGCTTCAGCCAGGAAGCGCGCTTTGGCAATAAATTTACCGCCCGCAATATCCAGTTCAATGACACACTTGCGAAACACAGCATCTGGACAGAATTGCATAATGTACTGCCGCGCGACTAAACCATACACCTTGCGCTCATTCTCCGTCAGCGAGGCGCTTGCACTGCGGGCGGTAGGAATAATCGCGTGGTGAGCATCGACCTTACCATCGTCCCAGCAGCGGTTACGCCGATCCACATCCATAACTGGCTGTGGCAACAGGTCTGGCTGGTGTACGGATATCGCATTCAAGACGGCATGACGCCCGGCAAAATGCTCCTCTGGCAAATAGCGACAGTCAGAACGCGGGTACGTAATCAGCTTATGGGTTTCATAGAGCTTCTGGCACACGTCCAGAACTTGCTGTGCGCTAAGCCCGAAACGCTTAGCGGCTTCGATCTGTAACGTCGACAGCGAATAAGGCAGCGGTGCGGTTTCTGATTCCCGTTTATCATTATAGCTGGTGACGAACGCGGGCTGGCCTTCGATACGCTTGACGACATGATCCGCCAACGATCGATGCAGCAATCGCCCTTCTTCATCCTGATAAGGTTCACAGGATTCGCTGGGTTGCCACATCGCGACAAAACGCTCATCGGCAGGCGTTACGATATGGGCTTTCACTTCAAAGTAATCTTTGGAAATGAAGTTTTCTATCTCTTCATCTCGTCGCACCACCAGCCCCAGCACTGGCGTTTGCACGCGGCCAACCGACAGCACGCCGTCATAGCCCGCATTGCGCCCTAATATCGTATAGGCGCGGGTCATGTTAATGCCGTAGAGCCAGTCCGCTCGGGAACGCGCCAGCGCCGACACACACAGGGGGATAAACTCTCTGTTTTCACGTAAACGAGAAACGGCACGTTCTACCGCCTGTGGGTTAAGATCGTTAACCAGACAACGGCGTACCTGCTGGCGTTTTTCTTCCGGCAGGGAAAGGTATTCCAGCACCTCATCCACCAGCAGTTGTCCTTCACGATCGGGGTCTCCCGCGTGAATCACTTCGGTGGCGTCATTCAGGAGCTTTTTTATGGTGTTGAGCTGCTTACTGACCGAGGGTCGCGGCTGCAACAGCCATTTCTGGGGAATGATAGGTAGGTCGGTGAGCGACCAGCGAGCATAGCGCGCATCATAAACATCCGGTTGCGCCTGCTCCAGCAGGTGCCCCACGCACCACGTCACAACATCATTCTGACCGCAGGCAATAAAGCCATCGCCGCGTCGATGCGGTTTGGGTAACACGTCTGCAATCGCCCGCGCAAGGCTGGGCTTTTCGGCAATAAAAAGTCGCATTATTCACCATCAAGCAGACTGGGCATTTCCCGCGCAACTCGCGGGAAAGCACGCTGTAAAACGGGGTGGAAATCGAGATTATTCAAAAGATGACGATCAGAAGTAGTGAACAAACGCGTCGGTATCAAGCGGCGTGACCGTTGTCGATGCTTTGAGCACGGGTGTTCCCAGATAGAGGAAACCGACAATTTCATCCTGCTCACGGCAGTTGAACGCTTCACGCACCAGCGTATTGTGCGTCCAGGCGCCGCTACGCCAGATACCATTAAAGCCCTGCGCCAATGCGGCCATCTGCATGGCCTGAACCGCACAGCCTGCGGAGACAATCTGTTCCCAAAGCGGGACTTTCGGGTTCTCTTCACAATGGGCAACAACGGTGATAATCAGCGGCGCGCGATAAGGTGCCTGACGCGCTTTATCGATACCGGCTTCGTCCAGCCCTTCCTGCTGCGCGGCACGGGCCAGTAGCGTACTAAAACGATCCAGACCGTCATTTTCGATCATAAAAAAGCGCCACGGCTGCATCGCACCATGATCCGGCGCACGCACACCGGCGTGGATAATGTTATTCAATGCGTCACCCGTCGGTGCTGGCGCGGTCAGGCGCGAGGCCGAACGACGATTCAATAGCAATTCAAGAGCATCCATCGCACATCTCCTGTCTGGCAATATAATTTCTGCGGTACAATTCAGTTCTACGGCAAGCCACTTCTACAGTAGAAATGACTGTACGGCAACGTTGCGCGCCACGTTAGCACAAGTAGAAGTTTTGTTACAAGATAACCCCTGACAGGGCGTGCTTCTGCGGCGATTTAATGCTGACTTTTTACTGTCCGCTCATTAGGATACTATCACTCCTTGTGCTTCATCACTTGCCAGAGGGCGAGTTGAAGGACGTAGGGCACACGCTGTTTACCCGTTCATGGAGATATCATGCGCACATTGTGGCGAATTTTTAGCGGATTTTTTAAGTGGACATGGCGTCTGCTTAATTTTATCAGAGAATTTATTCTCAATATTTTCCTTATTGCTCTGATTTTAGTGGGTGTTGGGATCTACTCACAGGTAAAAACGACGCCGGAAGCGGCCACGAAGGGTGCGCTGTTGGTCGATCTGACGGGCGTGGTCGTTGATCAACCCACCGTTAACAACAAACTGCGTCAATTAGGACGCGAATTCTTCGGCGCATCGAACAATCGTCGCCAGGAGAACTCACTGTTCGATATCGTCGACAGTATTCGTCAGGCAAAGAGTGACGACAACATCACGGGAATGGTGCTGGATCTCAGCGACTTTACCGGTGCCGACCAACCGTCTCTGCAATACATCGGTAAAGCGCTGCGCGAATTTCGCGATAGCGGCAAACCTATTTATGCGGTCGGCGACAGCTACAACCAGTCTCAATACTATTTGGCCAGTTTTGCCAATACGGTGTCATTGACGCCACAAGGCAGTGTTGATCTGCACGGTTTCGCCACCAACAATCTCTATTTCAAGTCCATGTTGGACAAGCTGAAAGTGACCACCAATATCTTCCGCGTGGGAACCTATAAATCAGCCGTTGAGCCGTATCTGCGCGACGATATGTCACCTGCTGCGCGTGATGCCGATGGCCGTTGGATCAACGCCCTGTGGCAGCAGTATTTAAATACCGTTTCTGCTAACCGCCAGATTACACCTCAGCAGCTCTTCCCTGGCGCAACCAGCATCCTTGCAGGCTTGCAGGCCGTTCAGGGCGATACTGCACGCTATGCGCTGGATAACAAGCTGGTCGATGAAGTGGCATCACGTTCCGTGACCGAGCAATCGCTGGTTAAAGCGTTCGGCTGGAATAGTCAGAAGAACAACTTTAATTTCATCAGTATTTACGACTACACCATCAAACCACCGGTACAAAACAACAACCAGATCGCGGTTGTGTTTGCCAATGGCGCAATCATTGACGGTCCGGAAACGCCGGGAATGGTCGGCGGTGATACTACGGCGGCACAAATCCGCGCCGCGCGCCTCGATCCTAAAGTCAAAGCGCTGGTATTACGCGTCAATAGCCCCGGCGGTAGCGTTACCGCGTCGGAGCTGATTCGTTCAGAATTGATGGCGCTCCGTTTGGCGGGTAAACCGATCGTGGTATCCATGGGGGGAATGGCAGCATCGGGCGGCTACTGGATCTCAACGCCTGCGAACGCAATCATCTCCAGCGCCAGTACGCTGACCGGTTCTATCGGTATTTTTGGCGTGATTACCACCTTCGAAGATTCGCTGGAAAGCCTTGGCGTCCACACGGATGGCGTTGCTACTTCCCCGCTGGCCGATCTGTCGATCACAAAATCACTGCCGCCTGAATTCTCCCAGATGATGCAGTTGAGTATCGAACGCGGTTATAAGAATTTCATCGATATCGTGGCGCAGGCTCGTAAGAAAACGCCTGAGCAAATCGATCAGATCGCACAAGGTCACGTCTGGGTCGGTAGCGACGCGAAAGAAAATGGTTTGGTTGATCAGATCGGCGATTTTGATGATGCCGTGAAGAAAGCGGCTGAGCTGGCAAAACTGGGACAGTATCAGTTGAACTGGTATGCCGAACAGCCAGGCCTTCTCGACACGATGCTGAATCAGGTGAACGCTTCCGTTTATGCCCTGCTGCCCGTTGCCGTCCAGTCTATGCTGCCAGCACCGGTCGCACAGTTGGCGGAAGTGGTGCGGTCACAGCCGTCCATCATGAATAACCTGAACGACCCGCAGAACCGGTACGCATTTTGCCTCACCTGCGGAGAAGTCCGGTAGCGTTTGGTCGCTATATGTACCCTAAATAATTCGAGTTGTGTGAAGGAAGCCAACGCACAAACAACTTGAAGTATGACGGGCCTGGCCCGGTAATAGTCATTACTTATGATGATATTACCGGGCTATTTTTCCCTCTATACTTGATTTTTAATCCTGACTCACACCACCATGCGAAAGAAATCCATTTATGTCGCCTATACGGGCGGCACCATCGGTATGCAGCGCTCTGCTAACGGCTATGTACCAGTATCCGGTCATTTACAACAGCAATTGGCAAAAATGCCAGAATTCCACCGTGAAGAGATGCCATCGTTCACGATTCATGAATATGACCCGCTAATCGATTCGTCTGACATGACGCCAGCGGATTGGCAATCCATCGCGGACGATATTCAAGACCACTACGATGATTACGACGGTTTTGTGATTCTGCATGGTACTGACACGATGGCGTTCACCGCATCTGCGCTCTCGTTTATGCTCGAAAACCTTGCCAAGCCGGTTATCGTGACAGGGTCACAAATTCCGTTAGCAGAATTGCGTTCGGACGGCCAGACTAACCTGTTGAACGCGCTATACGTTGCCGCTAATCATCCGATTAATGAAGTCGCCCTCTTCTTCAATAACAAACTGCTGCGCGGCAACCGCACCACCAAAGCCCATGCGGACGGTTTTGATGCCTTCGCCTCCCCCAACTATCCGCCGCTGCTGGAAGCCGGCATCCATATTCGTCGGCTGGCACCGACCGTGGAATGTAGCAACTGTCCGCCGTTGAAAGTGCATCACATTACGCCGCAGCCTATCGGGGTGATTACGATTTATCCTGGCATTTCTGCCGATGTCATCAGCAATTTCCTCCGTCAGCCAGTAAAAGCCCTTATCCTGCGATCCTACGGCGTTGGCAACGCGCCGCAAAGCCCTGGTCTGCTGCACGAGTTACGTGAAGCCTCCGCACGCGGCATTGTGGTCGTCAACCTGACGCAGTGCATTTCCGGCCGCGTGAACATGGGCGGCTATGCGACGGGCAATGCGCTGGCGCATGCGGGCGTCATCAGTGGCTTTGATATGACCGTCGAAGCCGCCTTGACCAAGCTGCATTACTTATTGAGCCAGCAAGACTTAAGCGCCGATGAAATCCGCCAGTTGATGCAGCAGAATCTGCATGGGGAATTGAGCGATAAAGATTGAGTTAATCACGGAGTAGATAATGAAAAAAGCATTGCTATTAGTTGATTTGCAAAATGATTTTTGCCCCGGCGGCGCATTGGCCGTTAACGAAGGCGACCGCGTCATTGACGTTGCCAATCGTGCTATTGAGGCTTGTCTGGACGCTGGCGTCACGGTGATTGCCAGTCAGGATTGGCATCCGGCTAATCACGGCAGCTTTGCGGTTAATGCGAATACCAAGGTCGGAGAACTCGGTGAATTAAACGGATGGCCGCAGATCTGGTGGCCGATTCACTGTGTACAGGGAACCACCGGAGCTGATTTTCACCCAGCGCTTAATCAGTCGGCCATTCAGTGGATCGTACAAAAAGGGACGCAGCCGGAGATCGATAGCTATAGCGCTTTTTTCGATAATGGGCATCGGGTTAAAACCGAATTGGATGCGTGGCTACGCGCTAATCACATCACCCATTTGACGATTCTGGGGCTGGCAACAGATTATTGCGTCAAGTTCAGCGTATTGGATGCCATTGCGCTGGGCTACCACACCGAAGTCCTGGTGGATGGTTGTCGTGGCGTGAATCTTTCTCCTGATGACAGCGAATCTGCGTTACGGGAAATGGCGCAGCGTGGCGCGATACTGACGGATATGACGCAGTTTCTTACTACGGTGTTTTCTGCCCGTTAGCGCGACTGACAACTGAAAATAGCGGCAGCCAATGAGGCTGCCTGCTCACACGTTACGCGTTGGGTTTCAGCGTAATAATGGCGTCAGCGATGTTAAACTCGCGCTTCAACTCCTGCTTGCTCTTCATCACGATTTCGCCATCAGTGCCAATCGTCATGTGCTCAGCCTCTTCGTTATGACGAGCCTGCCACATCATCACCATTTGCAGGCAATTTTCTTTCTGCTCAGCCGTCAACGCGACACCATCTGGCCATTTGCCTAACTCCACCGCCGTGACTAACCGTTGGTAAATTTCTGGCGTCATGGCATCGATCAGATCATTGAGTTCCATATCCGGTTTCTGCTCCGAGAAAGGTCAGATTTATTATTACTGGATTCCAGTTTGTGTAGCGTTTCATCGTAGCTGAATCGTTTAAAGCTAAAACATTATCAGCCTGTCACTGCCACACCTATCGCGGACAGATTACCCGTCAACGCGTTCGCCATCAACGTCGTCGATAAAACTCAGCGAAGCAGAATTCACGCAGTAGCGCTCTCCCGTGGTTTTCGGGCCATCAGGGAAAACGTGCCCCAGATGCGCATCACACTGCCCGCAGCGGATCTCGATGCGGCGCATATTGTGTGAGTCATCTTCCAGATAGCGAATCGCCTCTGAGGAAACAGGCTGATCGAAGCTCGGCCAGCCACAGCCCGAGTCATATTTGCTATCGGAATAAAACAGCGGAGCCTGGCAGCAGAGGCAGTGATAAGCGCCAGTGCGCTTGTTATGCAACAATTTGCCTGAAAACGCAGGCTCCGTACCGCGTTGCTGGGTGACATAGCGCTGCATCTCTGTCAATTCAGTGTTGTCGGACGGGGTATGCGAAGCAGAGTCGTTAGTCATTGGAAGTCTCACAGCGGGTGTTATCAATTCAATTAATCATTGATTATAACAAAAAATTAACAACCTGACAGGCCGTTCTGTCCTAATATTAGGAATGTTATTAGCATGAATATTTAATTGTGATGCACGTCACATATTGAGATAACACAGGCTTTATATGATGCATTCCGCCCTCATATCAGTCTTAGATGTTACTTAGTTACAGGGTCGAGCGGTTTTCGCACAAAGTTTGGTCATAGGTTTGACTTACAGCAACTATTGACACGATTCCGCTTGACGCTCAGCAAGGTTTTTGTAATTTTACAACCAACCTTTTATTCACAAACCAATAGCTGGTGGAATATATGACTATCAAAGTAGGTATCAACGGTTTTGGCCGTATCGGCCGTATTGTTTTTCGCGCTGCACAAGAGCGTTCTGACATCGAGATCGTTGCAATCAACGACCTGTTAGATGCTGAGTACATGGCGTATATGCTGAAGTACGACTCAACTCATGGTCGTTTCGACGGCACCGTTGAAGTTAAAGATGGCCACCTGGTTGTTAACGGCAAAACCATTCGTGTTACTGCAGAGCGCGATCCTGCAAACCTGAAGTGGAACGAAGTCAACGTGGACGTTGTTGCTGAAGCAACTGGCCTGTTCCTGACTGACGAGACTGCACGTAAACACATCGCTGCTGGTGCGAAGAAAGTCGTTCTGACTGGTCCATCTAAAGATGACACCCCGATGTTCGTTATGGGCGTAAACCACAAAACTTACGCAGGTCAGGAAATCGTTTCTAACGCATCTTGTACCACTAACTGCTTGGCACCGCTGGCAAAAGTTATCAACGACAACTTCGGTATCGTCGAAGCACTGATGACCACTGTTCACGCAACCACTGCAACGCAGAAAACTGTTGATGGCCCGTCTCACAAAGACTGGCGCGGCGGCCGTGGCGCAGCACAGAACATCATCCCATCTTCTACCGGTGCTGCTAAAGCAGTAGGTAAAGTGATTCCTGAGCTGAACGGCAAACTGACTGGTATGGCGTTCCGCGTTCCTACCCCGAACGTTTCTGTTGTTGACCTGACTGCACGTCTGGAAAAACCAGCGTCTTACAAAGAAATTTGTGCAGCAATCAAAGCCGCTTCTGAAGGCGAGCTGAAAGGCGTTCTGGGCTACACCGAAGACGAAGTGGTTTCTACCGATTTCAACGGTGAAAAACTGACTTCCGTATTCGATGCTAAAGCCGGTATCGCACTGAGCGATAACTTTGTGAAACTGGTTTCCTGGTACGACAACGAAACAGGTTACTCAAACAAAGTTCTGGATCTGATCGCTCACATCTCTAAATAAGCGTCAGCGATGATTCTGTGAAAAAAGGGCGACGTAATGTCGCCCTTTTTTATTGTTAATTGCAGATTTCTTTTTACCACGAAAAACAATCAAAAAAAGGCACTATCATGCATAACACAATTTTCTCACTCCCCGTCACTAAGCAAATTAGCGCAACCCTCAGCCAGCGTCAGTTGGACCAACTACCTATCATCGTCGTTGATCATCCAGAAGTGCGCGCAGCGGTCGCATTGCAAGGGGCGCACCTACTCAGTTGGCAGCCGACAAACGAAGAACCGGTGCTCTGGCTGAGCGACAATACGCCTTTTACTCATCACGTTGCGATTCGCGGCGGTGTCCCGATCTGTTTCCCTTGGTTTGGCCCTTTCGCCGATCCTAACCACGGTTTTGCCCGTCTGCTGCCGTGGGAATTTACCGCTCACAGCGAAGATGAGCACGGTGTGCAGCTCACATTCACGCTGCGGGACAATGAAGAAACGCGTAAGAGCTGGCCGCATGAATTCACGCTCATCGCCCGCTTCAAGCTGGGCAAAGAGTGCGGTATTGAGCTGGAAGCGCATGGCGATTACAGCATCACCAGCGCGCTGCACACCTATTTCAACATCGGCGACATCAGCGATATTCGCATTGCCGGCCTGGGTGAATCATTCATCGATAAAGTGGATCAAGGCAAGCTGGCTACGCAGCAAGGTGATTTGGTCTTTACCGACCGTACAGACCGTATTTATACCCAGCCGCAGGACACCAGCGTGGTACATGATGCGGTACTGAAACGCGCTATCGAAGTACACCATACGCACCATAGCGATGTGGTGTCATGGAACCCCGGTGCAGAGCTGTCTCGTACGATTAGCGATATGCCAGATGAGGGATATAAAACGTTCGTGTGTGTGGAAACCGCGCGAATTAATCAACCGTTTGTCGCATCTGCCAAGGCTCCGGCTCGCTTGGCGACGGTTATCCGCATCAAGAAATAACCACCGCTGCATATACCCTAAATAATTCGAGTTGCGTGAAGGCGGCAACCGCACGAATCCCCAGGAGCTTACACAAGTAAGTGACTGGGGTGAGTAAGAGAAGCCAACGCACATGCGGCTTGAAGTATGACGGGTATACCGCCATACACCTCTTCTGCAAATGTTTTATCTTCCGCTACACCACATCCAAATGCTGTTTGCGCGTCGGCGGTGGAAACGCCTGATCCAACTGCCCGAGATCGTCCTCAGACAACACCACGTCCAGCGCTTTCGCATTTTCCTGCACATGCTTTACAGAACTGGCTTTTGGAATCGCGATCACGCCCGGCTGGCGAATCACCCACGCCAGTAAAAGTTGAGCAGGCGTGATGTTATGTTCACGCGCAATGCGGTTCACCACCGGATGCGAGAATAATCCCTCACGCAAGCGCCCTGCCTGCGCCAGCGGGCAATACGCCATCACGGGAAGCTGCTGTTGCTGACACCACGGCAACAAATCAAATTCAATACCGCGCGAGGCCAAATGGTAAAGCACCTGATTAGTCATGCAGTGCTGTCCGCCATTTAGCGACCACAGCTCCTGCATATCCTCAAGATCGAGATTGGACACGCCCCACTGGCCGATTTTTCCCGCCTGCTGCAATCGCTCCATTGCGGCGATCGTATCCACTAACGGAATGCCACCGCGCCAGTGCAGCAAATACAGGTCAATACGCTCGGTTTTCAGCCGCTTCAGGCTGCGTTCACATGCCTGTATCGCTTTTTCGCCTCCCGCATTGTGCGGGTACACTTTCGATACCAGATAAACGCTGTCACGGCGGCCGCATATCGCGTCCCCAACCACGTCCTCCGCCCTGCCTTCCGCATACATTTCGGCGGTATCAATCATCGTTAACCCAAGGTCGATGCCCGCTTGCAGCGCCGCCACTTCCTGCGCTTTCATGCGGGCATCTTCGCCCATGTACCACGTTCCCTGACCGATCGCCGGTACGCGAGTGTTATCTGGAAAACGAATCGCTTTTGTCACGAGCCCTCCTTGTTATACCGTCAACGTAACCAGTTTACCGTCAAACCTAACATGACATTCGGCGCACCATAAATGTGCAAATGGGGTGATATCACCCCATTATTGTACGGCAGATGCACTATGCTTACGCAGAGCATTAAAAGTGCTCATGAAAAGTATCAGAAGCGATAGCTGACGCCCGCGCTCATTAAGATGCTGTGGTTACTATCAACAATCGGGCTGTCTTTCATTTCGTCAGACAGACGCGTGTAACGGCCCACGGCCCAGGCGCTCCAGCTTTGGTTAATCTGATAGCCCGCACTCAGTTCAAGATACGGAGCCCAGCCATCGCCAGGGCTATATTGGTTAAAGCCGGAACGAGCAGATTCTTGTGCGCTAACACCGTAGTAATACTGGTTCATGTTTTCACTGAACCAAGTGGCGCCGATACCTGGGGTGATGCTCAGATCGCCCATTGAGAAGCGGTAAAGATAAGCGGTATCCCACGCGAAGCCGTTGCTGTAATCCAGCGTGTCCCCTGCCAGCACGGTACGAATTTCACCCCAGTCGGCGGTATGACGATAAGCGGCACCCGCCATCAGCGTACTGCGGCGTTTGTCCAACTGCTTCATACGCAGATCGTCGCTATCTCCCGGCTTAAACCCTAAAGGCAGGTAATACGCCGTTAAAGAGAAACGATTTGCGCCGTCATTCCACAGGTAGTATCCACCACCTAGCCCGCGGAAATAAAAACTTTCACTTTCATAATTCAGTACAGGAAGCGGATAAACATCATTATCAACACCACGGTACACGGACGTTGAACCCGCAGCGCCAAGGCCCAGCGAGACGTCTGCGGCATAGGCTGAAGGCAGGAGCACAGCACCAGAAACCAGTGCGGCCAGCATACATAGTTGAGGTTTTTTCACAGTTTTCTATTTCCTATTACAGATAAATATCATGAAACATGATAAGCCAATTACACACGTTCGCGTTCAGGTTATATAAAAATAACATTAACGAATAACCTATATATTCGATAGGTTTTACGTGCGCTAACGTCGGTAATAGGCGGTGTCCTTAAGGCAGAACGCCCATTCTCTATAATGTTACACGGATTTTCCTGAAAGTGAGTCCTTGAAATATCTTAAAAATACGTCTGTGGACTAGAGGAAATTTTACGGATGCAAACTACGCTTTAATACAGAAGGTGACGTCTTCCTTGACCAGCAGGAATGAATAAAATCACGACGCCCTGACGCTACAAGTTGGCATAAGGGTTGCTGGACTCAGGAGATTTCTTCTTTCGGAGGGCAATACATTAATAGGCATATATTCCACACGCTCTCTTAATCTGTGCTAATCGACGAAGGACGGGCATCGCTATGAACATATTTGATCACTACCGCCAGCGCTACGACGCTGCCAAGGATGAAGAGTTCACTCTGCAGGAATTCCTTACTATCTGTCAGCAGGATCGCAACGCTTATGCGAACGCAGCTGAACGATTGTTAACGGCTATCGGTGAGCCTGTAATGGTGGATACCGCCCAAGAATCACGAATGTCGCGCCTATTCTCAAACCGGGTGATTGCTCGCTACCCTGCTTTTGAAGAATTTTACGGTATGGAAGAGGCCATCGAACAGATTGTCTCTTACCTGAAACATGCCGCGCAGGGATTAGAAGAGAAGAAACAGATTCTGTATCTGTTGGGGCCGGTCGGCGGCGGGAAATCCTCTCTGGCCGAACGCCTGAAAGCGCTAATGCAGCGCGTACCGATTTACATCCTCAGCGCCAACGGCGAACGCAGCCCGGTGAATGACCATCCGCTCTGCCTGTTCAACCCGCAGGAAGATGCCGCGATACTCGAGAAAGAGTATGCCATTCCACGGCGCTATCTCGGCACCATCATGTCGCCGTGGGCAGCCAAACGCCTTCAGGACTTTGGCGGCGACATTACCAAGTTCAGAGTGGTCAAAGTGTGGCCATCCATTCTGGCGCAAATTGGGATCGCGAAGACCGAGCCCGGCGATGAAAACAATCAGGACATTTCAGCGCTGGTCGGTAAAGTCGATATCCGCAAGCTGGAGCATTTTGCCCAGAACGATCCCGATGCCTACGGTTATTCCGGCGCACTGTGCCGCGCGAACCAGGGCATTATGGAATTCGTCGAAATGTTCAAAGCGCCGATCAAGGTGCTCCACCCGCTGCTGACTGCGACACAGGAAGGTAACTATAACGGGACGGAAGGCATTGCCGCCCTGCCGTTCAACGGGATTATTCTGGCGCACTCCAATGAATCCGAGTGGGTGCAATTCCGTAACAACAAGAACAATGAAGCGTTTCTTGACCGCGTGTATATCGTGAAGGTGCCGTACTGCCTGCGCGTATCCGAAGAGGTCAAAATCTACGACAAATTGCTGGATCACAGCGAGCTGACACATGCCCCTTGCGCGCCCGGCACGCTGGAAACGCTGGCCCGCTTCTCCATTCTGTCACGCCTGAAAGATCCGGAAAACTCCAGCATCTACTCCAAGATGCGGGTGTACGACGGGGAAAGCCTGAAAGATACCGATCCGAAGGCGAAGTCCTATCAGGAGTATCGCGACTACGCGGGCGTTGATGAGGGAATGAACGGCCTGTCGACTCGCTTTGCGTTCAAGATTCTGTCGCGCGTCTTTAACTTCGATCACAGTGAAGTCGCGGCCAACCCGGTACACCTGTTCTACGTACTGGAACAGCAGATCGAGCGCGAGCAATTCCCGCAGGAGCTGGCAGAAAAATATCTGGAGCACCTGAAAGGCTATCTGACGCCGAAGTACGCCGAATTTATCGGTAAAGAGATCCAGACCGCCTATCTCGAATCCTATTCCGAATACGGCCAGAACATTTTTGACCGTTATGTTACCTATGCGGATTTCTGGATTCAGGATCAGGAGTACCGTGACCCAGATACAGGCCAGCTGTTTGACCGCGAATCGTTAAACGCCGAGCTGGAAAAAATCGAAAAGCCTGCGGGCATCAGCAACCCTAAAGACTTCCGTAACGAGATCGTCAACTTTGTCCTGCGCGCCCGTGCCAGCAACAGCGGCCGGAATCCAAACTGGACCAGTTACGAGAAGCTGCGCACGGTCATTGAGAAGAAGATGTTCTCCAATACGGAAGAGCTGCTGCCTGTGATTTCGTTTAATACCAAAACTTCAACGGATGAACAGAAAAAACATGATGATTTCGTCGATCGCATGATGGAGAAAGGCTACACCCGGAAACAGGTGCGTTTGCTGTGCGAATGGTATCTGCGGGTGAGGAAGTCATCATAATGACGCACGATGCTGGCAACAGCGTTTGGGGGAAACATGGCCTATTTTATTGACCGACGACTGAACGGCAAAAACAAAAGCACGGTGAACCGCCAACGCTTTCTGCGCCGCTATAAGTCGCAAATAAAACAGTCGATTTCCGAGGCCATTAATAAGCGTTCGGTGACCGACATCGAAAGCGGGGAGTCCGTCTCGATCCCCAATGCAGACATCAACGAACCGATGTTCCATCAGGGCCGTGGAGGACGCCGCCACCGCGTCCACCCGGGCAACGATCATTTTGTACAGAACGACAAAATCGAGCGGCCACAAGGAGGTGGCGGCGGTGGTTCCGGTCAGGGGGATGCCAGTAAAGATGGCGAAGGCGAGGATGAATTTGTCTTTCAAATCTCCAAAGACGAATATCTGGACCTGCTGTTTGAAGATCTGGCACTGCCGAACCTGAAGAAGACCCAGCATCGGCAGATGACCGAGTACAAAACGCACCGCGCCGGGTACACCGCTAACGGCGTTCCCGCCAATATCAGCGTGGTGCGTTCGCTGCAAAACTCGCTTGCACGCCGTATGGCGATGACAGCGGGTAAACGGCGCACGCTGCATGAGCTGGAAGAGTCACTGGAACAGCTGGCGCATACCGAACCTGCACAATTGCTGGAAGAGGAACGGCTGCGGCAGGAAATTACCGAACTGCGCCAGAAAATCGCCCGCGTGCCTTTTATCGATACGTTTGACCTGCGCTACAGGAACTACGAGCGTCGGGCCGAGCCGTCGAGCCAGGCTGTGATGTTCTGTTTGATGGATGTGTCCGGCTCGATGGATCAGGCGACGAAAGACATGGCGAAGCGCTTTTATATTCTGCTGTATCTGTTCCTCAGCAGAAATTATAAAAACGTGGACGTCGTCTACATTCGCCACCATACGCAGGCGAAAGAGGTCGATGAACAGGAGTTCTTCTACTCTCAGGAAACCGGCGGCACCATTGTCTCCAGTGCGTTAAAGCTGATGGAGGAAGTGGTTCGCGAGCGTTACGATCCGTCGCAGTGGAATATCTACGCGGCACAGGCCTCAGATGGTGATAACTGGGCTGATGACTCCCCGCTGTGTCACCAGATTCTGGCGAATCAGCTTCTGCCGATGGTCCGTTATTATAGCTACATTGAAATCACCCGGCGTTCACACCAGACGCTCTGGCGCGAATATGAAGCACTGCGCGATACGTTCGATAATTTCGCTATGCAGCATATCCGCGATCAGGATGATATTTACCCTGTCTTCCGTGAACTCTTCCGTAAACAAACGGTAGGGCATTGACCTTCCTCTCAGTCGGCCAGTTATCTGTTAATGATTAATAGTTAGCTGGCTGATTTTCTCTCTCTGGGCATTTTTCTATAAACGTGTATTTAAAATGCATGTATTATAAATGGCATTATACCTGCACAGAGAATCGCTTATGAACATTGATAAATTCAAACACCAGCACAACGACATCCTCGAAAGCATTGATACCCTGCGCCGGCTGTCTAAGGCGGGCGTGACAGAAAACGCTGCGGATATCGCTCGCGCCATCGTCGCCATGAGTTCAACCATCAAGTTGCACCTTTCCGCAGAAGATCGCGTGCTTTACCCTTCGCTTCAGCGCAGCGGTGACGAGCAGTTAACGAAGATGAGCCAGCATTACCAGAATGAAATGCAAACCATTGCCGCAGATTACGATGCGTTTTCCCGTCGCTGGAATACAGCTTCACAACTGGTTGGTCACGACAGGGATTTTCGCGCTGATGCCAATAACGTATTGCGTAAGGTCTATGAACGTATGCAGCGGGAGAATCATGATTTTTATCCCCGCATTGAAACGGCCTGAGTGGATTAAGCACAATTGACTAAAGGGCGGAGAATTTCTGGCTGACGACGCTCCGCCCTGTTGATTACCGCCTTCATGCTACCTTGCTACGCCATCTCTCTCACATTATCGTGACGTTGTCACAAAGATAACACTTTCCTTCCGCCACGGTGCGCATTACCCTGTCGAACCCATAAAACGTAGATTTCTGTTTTGTTATGCAACGATTTGTTCTGATTTTACTGGCTCTGGTTCTACTCGGCCCGCTGGGCATTGACATCTATTTACCGCTTATTCCCGCCATCGCCGTGGCGCTGAACAGCCCAGAATCGCTGATTCAGTCCACCGTCGCACTGTTTATTCTGATCATGGGATTAGGCCAACTTCTGGCGGGGCCGCTGGTCGATAAGTACGGTCGACGTCCAATGGCGCTGGCTGGTGTGATTATCTATCTCATCGGCGCGGTCATGGCTGCGCTGGCGACCAGCGCCACGCTGTTCATCCTCTCACGCCTTTTTCAGGGGCTGGCCGTCTGTTGTACCGCCGTCGCCATTTTCAGCAGCGTGCGTGACAAACTGAACGGTGACGATGCCGCCAGAACCTATGGCTTTCTTAACGGCACGTTGAACATTGTGCCAGCGCTGGCGCCGCTATTCGGTGGGCTTTTGGCCGAAGCCTTAGGCTGGCGTGCGCCCTTCTGGTTCCTCGCGGGCTACAGCATTTTAGTACTGGCACTCGTCATCCGCTTTCTTCCTGAAACGCGACCAGATTCAACATTGCCCGTACACGGCTTGCCGCTGCGCCAATACGCACGTCTGTTATCCGATCGCCACTTTCTGGGATTCGCCTCAGTCAACGCGGGCGCGATGGGGATGGCGTTAACCTATGTCACCTTCTCTCCTGTGGTGTTGATGAATGAGGCCCAGCTCACGCCGCTTGAGTTTTCGATTGCCTTTGGCGTAAACGGTTTTTGGATCATGCTGGTCAGCTTCTTTGCGAATCGTATTATCCGCAAAGTCGGCCGGCCGCGCTGTCTGGCTATCGGTAGCCTGCTGATGGGGGCCGGTTTTCTTTCGCTGCTTAGCGGCGTCGTTCTCTTACCCGAAGCGATGCAAAACACCTGGCCAACCTACATGCTGCCCGTCGCGCTGGCCTGTGCTGGTCTGGCATTTTTGATCGGGCCGTCCACCAGCTATGCGCTGGAGCCTTATTCCAATGAGGCGGGGATTGCATCGGCGATGGTAGGATTTGTGCAGATGGCGGGCGGTGCAGCGCTGGGGCTGATTGCTATGGCGCTCCCTCTGCCGTCAAAAATATCACTGGCGCTGGTGATGCTCTGTGCCGCCTTGCTGGCGATACGCGCCCGCCTGCTCACGCGGCACCACAAGGGCAGCATTACGCCACTGCCCCGCACGTAGTTAAAAGCTAATTAGTTCAAAACTAACGAACATACCTTTCCACGGACAAATCATCGGACTCAATCTCCGGTGATTTGTCCGACAGAATATCCGCCAGCAATTTCCCCGATCCGCAAGCCATCGTCCAGCCTAGCGTGCCGTGTCCCGTATTCAGATACAGATTTTTCAACGGTGAGCGCCCTACCAACGGCGTGCCATCCGGCGTCATCGGACGCAGCCCCGTCCAGAATGTTGCTTGCTCAATCGGGCCGCAATGAGGATAAAGATCGCGCACTACCATTTCCAGCGTTTCACGGCGCTTGGGATTCAGCTCAGTGTTGAAGCCCACGACTTCCGCCATTCCACCAACGCGGATGCGACGATCAAAACGGGTAATCGCTATTTTATAGGTTTCATCCAGTACGGTAGAAACCGGTGCCGAGGCGTCATCAGCTAGCGGGATCGTCAACGAATAGCCCTTCAGCGGATAGACCGGAATATCGAACCACTGGCGCAGGAGTCCCGTTGAATAAGAGCCGCAGGCCATCACATAGGCATCTGCCACGATGATTTCGTCGTCGCACTGCACGCCCGTGACGCTCTGTCCTTCAACCCGCAGCTGACGAACGTTACGTCCCAGTTTAAAGGTGACGCCGGCCTCGGCGGACATCGCCGCCAGTTGGCGAGTGAACAGTTGACAGTCGCCCGTCTCATCATGCGGTAAACGCAGCCCGCCAGTCAGTTTACCCGCCACGTTCGCCAGCGCAGGTTCAACCGAGGCCAGCTCATGACGAGTCAGCAGTTGATACGGTACGCCAGCCTCTTCCAGCACAGCGATATCCCGTGTCGCGTTTTCATACTGCTGCTCAGTGCGGAACAGTTGCAGCGTTCCGCCTTGCCGACCTTCGTACTGGATACCGGTATCCTGCCGCAGCGCTTGCAAACAGTCGCGGCTGTATTCCGCCAGACGTACCATCCGCGCTTTATTGGTTTTATAGTGGCGTGCATCGCAGTTGATCAACATTTGCCACATCCAGCAAAGCTGTGCAGCCGTAAAGTCCGGCCGGATGGCCAGCGGCGCATGGCGCTGAAACATCCACTTTATCGCTTTCAGCGGTATGCCCGGCGCAGCCCAAGGCGCGGCATAGCCAGGGGAAATTTGTCCGGCATTCCCGGCGCTGGTTTCCAACGCGGGCTCCGGTTGCCTGTCAATAACGGTAACATCATGCCCTGCCTGCGCAAGATACCAGGCGGTACTTACGCCAACGACGCCACTTCCCAGAATCACAACCCGCATGCTACCGCTCTCCCTTTCTCTCCGTTAAAGACCGTCTAATCTACTGGAAGAATGCTTATTTAATGGAATAAAACGCTAGTTAAAAGGTAAAACTGAAGACTACTCTAGCATTTGGGAAGGAATTGTCACCCGCCTCGACGATAACATTTATCTATTGTTATCTCTTCGATCCGTTGATTCCCCACTGAGATCGTAACGAAATAACTGTGAAATCATTCACAAAATGCGTATTCGCTTTTTAGCTGAAAAGATAAAGAAGAATAAAAAAGATGAAAATGTTAAATGCCTAATGAATTAACAAGTTAGTTAATTTTCTTATTTTTAAATCGTGATAATCATCACAGCAATTGAATCAACAACATCACTGTCAAGACACTCAAGCCCGTAGTTAAATACAAATTTGCGACATTCATCAAAAAAACGCCTTATCAGTTTAATAACATTGTGTTCACACGGTGGTTATTCATATTTCCAGAGGGCGACGATGAAAATTGGATTAGTCATTAGCGGCGGCGACGTTAGCGGAATAAATAACTTCATCTTTCAGGTGAATAGAATGACTGCCTCCGACATCGTCATTTTCGATGGTGGAATTAATGGCCTTATCGATAACTGTTGCAAAGTACTAACTCGCCGCGATTTGGTGGATTATTCTCTCTCAGCAATGCCCTTGATCTCCTCAGGGAGAAAAACCGGAAAATGTAGAAAAGTAGACTATGAGCACATCGTCAAAAACATTCAAAAACAAAAACTCGACGCGCTCATTATGGCTGGAGGAGATGGCTCATTCCAATTTCTAAAAAAACTCAGCCACTATGGTATTCATTGCTATGGCGTAGGAATGACGATTGATAATGATATTTCAGGGAACAGCTATACGATCGGTTTTTCTACCGCCTGCGAGCAGGTCATGAGTGAAGTAGAGAAATTGCGAAATACAGGCCGTGGACTACAAGGACGGGTATTCATGATTGAATTACTCGGCGGTTATTGTGGCGAATTAACCTTGCAGGCGGCATTAAAGAGCAACGCAGATATCGCACTCATTCCAGAATCACCGTGGGATATTGAACAATTATCACAATGTATTCGGGAGAAAATCGCGGAACAAAACAGCGTAATCATTTTATGCTCTGAAGGTTATACCCATGAGTATACTCCTGGCTTTCAGGGCGCTATCGACACCATTATCAAGAAACTAGAGCATAAGATTGGCATCCGTATCCGAAAAACTATTTTGGGATATGGTTTACGAAATGGCGCGCCCACCGGGGAAGAAATTATTCAGGGCACCCTGTTAGCAGAAGAAGTGGTTCGGTGCATTAATACCGGGCTAACCAATAAAATCATCATTATCAATAATAACAACAAAGCCATTCCTATCGACCTGGAGGATTCCGAACGACGTTTGGTTGATGTCGACAGTCACTTTTATAAGCTCGCGAAATCTCATCACCTTATATGAGGCCATGATTATGTTGAAAGTACTTTGCGTTTGCGGCTGTGGATTAGGTTCCAGTTTCGCTATCGAAATGAGTGCGAAATCCGTACTAAAAAAACTAGGGATTGATGCAGAAATAAATCACACCACGATTTCAGAAGCTTCTGCCTTCAATTATGACGTCATTCTAACCCAGAAAATATTTGCTGACATCCTGAATAGCGATGCCAGTGAAGATGAGAAAAAAAGAATCATCATTCTTAATAAATTGACCGACAAAGATGAAATAGAAGAAAAAATTTTAGCGTATATCCAGGCTCATCAATAGCATGAGGTGAAAAATGAACACCGTTATCAATTTCATTGTGAAAGATTTATTAGGCCAGGCATCCATATTAATCGCGCTGATCGCCATGATCGGGTTGATTTTGCAGAAGAAGTCGGTAGGGAAAACGGCCGAGGGGACGTTTAAGACACTGCTGGGTTTCCTCATCATGATGGCGGGGATTAACATCATCGTTGATACCCTGACGTATTTGAACAGCATCTTTACCCAAGGCTTTGGCATGAAAGGCTACATCACCGATGTCGCCGCCATCGCCGGGTTGGCAAACCGCGAGCTCGGGTCAGAAGTCGCGTTGACGCTCATGGTGATCTTTGCCGTCAACATCCTTATTGCGCGCATTACCCCCTTTAAATATATCTTCCTGACGGGACAGGCTCTGCTGTGGATGGCAACAATCGGTACCGTAATTGGCTATAAGGCAGGTTTGACCGGCGCAACGCTGATCCTAACCGGAGGCATATTTGGCGGCATTATGGCGGTACTGATGCCAGCGCTGGCACAACCGATTGTCCGTAAAATCACGAATTCCGATGATGTTGCGCTGGGACATTTTTGTACCATCGGGTATTTGGTGCAGGCTGCCGTCGCTCGGGTCGTCGGTAAAAACTCCAAATCCACGGAAGATTTAACGCTGCCTGATAACTTCAAATTCTTGCAGGATACCTACCTGTCGATGGCCGTCGTCATGGTGCCGATGTATCTCATCCCCGCCGTGGCGGCAGGACCGGCCTACATCGCGCAGTACGCCAACGGCGTCAATTATCTGATGTATTCCTTCATGCAATCCATGCAGTTTGTCGCAGGCGTTTTCGTTCTCTACAGCGGTGTACGTCTGCTGCTTAATGAGTTGGTTCCCGCCTTTCGAGGTATCGCCATGCGTCTGGTACCTAACGCCAAACCCGCGTTGGATTGCCCGGTGCTCTTCCCTTATGCACCCAACGCCGTGATTGTCGGGTTTCTCGCTACCACCGTCGGTTCCATTCTGGGGATGCTGATCTTCCCGATGTTTGGGCTGGCAATGATTTTGCCGGGTTTATTGACCAACTTCTTTGCGGGCGGAACAGCCGGTATTTTCGGTAACGCGCTAGGAGGACGACGTGGTGCCGTCATTGGCGGTGTCGTTCATGGCCTTTTCATTACGCTATTGCCCGCCATTCTGGTGCCATTACTGGAAGTTTTCGGCTTTACCGGCGTCACCTTCAGTGATTCCGATGTCATCAGTACTGGCCTGATATTAGGACACGCCTTCCAGCAAGATTGGTTATTTGTCGCCGCCTTTGTCGCGTTCGTTGCATTCATTGCTTTTATTGCGAACCGTAAACTATCGCAATAGCGTACTGGCCTGTCGTCATTATGCAAATAGCTTAAGGAGTCACTATGTTTTCTCTACTCAAACGCTTTTTATCCCCAGGCCCCTCTTCCGGCCGTCACGATAATACGGATGACAATCGCGTCAGGGAAATTGAGGAAGAATTAGCGGAGCTTGAATCTCGGTTAGCACAAGATCCGGGTCATAGTGAAACGCAAAAAATGCTAATGATTAAATACAATCAGGCCATTCAACTATTTTCTTCTCATCCTGACTATCGGGAGCGCATTGATCGTATTTTTATTCAGATAGATGAACTCAGAAACACCATTCGGAAAAATATATGAGGTTTTATGAGCATAAAAAATTTCCTTTTGCAGCACAATTGCATTCAACTCGGCGTGATATGTAAGACATGGGAAGACGCTATTTATTGTGCTGCGCAACCATTAATCAGCGCAGGGTGTATTACGAAGGCGTATCCCATCGCGGTGATAGAAAACACGAAGGAATACGGCCCTTATTATGTATTTGATGAAGGCATCGCTATTCCCCATGCGCGCCCTGAATGTGGCGTTCGGGAGAATTGTTTTAGTTTGCTGACGTTACAGACACCGCTCTCTATTCACGGAAGTGAACCGGTGGATATTTTAATTATGTTCGGTGGGGTTAACAGTGATGCGCATATTACGGAAGGTATCGCCTCAATCGTCAATCTATTAGAAAAGGACGACATGCTCTCTCGTATTCGATGCGCCACTACGTCAGATGATATTGTCGGGGTATTATGAAAAAGCTTATTTTAGTAAATGGTATCCCTGCATCAGGGAAAAGCACGGTAGCACGTATCATTGCGGGTGAATTAAACCTCCCACGGTTAAGCCTCGATGAAATAAAAGAGCCGTTCATGATGCAGTTCTGCGACACGATTGACAGAACGTTAAACAGAAAACTGGGAGTTGCCGCCTATCAGGCCATGTTTAATATCGTTAGACAGGCTCCTGAAAATAGCATTCTTATTCTTGATGCCTGGTTCGGTTTTCGCGAAAAATCGCTATTACAGGACTATCTGATTTCGTGTGATATCCAGCATACGCTTGAGATATGGAATGCTATTTCACCTGACCGAGTAGCTGAACGATATCAGACCAGAATTAATGACAGGATAAAAGGCCATCCCGGCAGTGAGTATCTGCCGGAATTAATTTCACTCGCGCATCAGGCACAGCCGATGGGTATGGGAAAATGTTACACGGTTGATCAGGATAAGGAAATTAATTATCAGGAATTAATTCAATGGATAAAAACACACCTGGATTAATCGCTTATTTACATTAATTTTATGAGGGTAATTATCATGAACACCATGACAACCGCTGAGCACCGGGGATACCAATTAATTTGTAACGCGACGGGGGCAATGATGGTTATTGCCTGCGATCAACGTGGCGGCATGCGAACATTATTAGCACCGACATCAGAAGCACAGGCCGCGATTACCAATGAAATATTAGGAAATACAAAATACGACATCACCCGCTATCTGGCGGCTGAGGCGGGCTGTGTACTGGTTGATCCGATCTGCGCCATACCGGGTCTTATAGACGAAGACATTCTGCCCCGCGATACCGGCCTGCTCATCGGGCTCGATGCGTCAGGGTGGGAAACGACGCCAGAAGGCTACCGGATCTCCACGATGGTTGAAGGCGTAACGGCACGTAAAGTCCGTGAATGGGGTGCCACCGGCGGAAAAATCATGATCTACCTTCGCCCGGATATACCCGACGCCAATACCCGTAACCTTGCCACACTCCGTACCGTGATTCAGGACTTTGCGCAGGAAGATTTACTGCTCGTCGTTGAGTTTCTGACCTACCCTCTGGAAAATGAATCTCGCGAAGCCTATACCCGTCTCTTGCCCGAACTCATTCCGGCGGGCTGTCAGGCCTGTATCGAGCAAGGCGCAAAAGTCTTGAAGATTCCTTATCCTGGGTCTGATGAAGCCTGCGCACGCGTCACCACACTGTGCGGTGACATTCCCTGGGCCGTTCTGTCTGCGGGTGTCGATCACGCCACCTTTCTCCCTCAGGTAGAAAGTGCGTTGAAAAATGGTGCCTCTGGCGTGATTGCCGGTCGTTCTCTGTGGAAGGATTGCATTTCGCTCGATCGCAACGTTTCTAAAGAGAAGCTGTCTACGATTGCCGTTTCCCGCCTCAACGATATTCAGGCGCTGTTAAAACGGTATCAACACCGCTAGCCCAAACGGTCTTTCGCGCTCTCTTCGGGGAGCGCATTTCCCTATCAATAGACAGCGTAATATCGGTTTCTTTTTTCTCCCCTCAGCGACCTTTTTCCATCAAACACGCTCAATTCGTCAATTGCCGCGTTGCCAAAGCTCAGCTATAACTAAATGAACAACGATGATTTTTTGACAGGAGCCAGCGGGAAGGCAGTAAACGAGATCTCACGTACAGACTTGTTATGTTAGGGGGCGCGCTGATGGCTATATCGACGGATAATCAGGTAAAAAAAACACTTCGCCTGAGTGATGGACCGGACTGGACGTTTGAGTTATTGCAGGTTTACCTTGATGAGATTGATCGGGTGGCCAAGTCGTATCGTCTGGCGACCTATCCTCATCAGATTGAAGTCATCACTTCAGAACAAATGATGGACGCCTATTCCAGTATAGGCATGCCGATCAACTATGCCCACTGGTCGTTCGGGAAGAAATTTATCGAAACCGAACAGCGTTACAAACACGGGCAGCAGGGGCTGGCATACGAAATCGTCATTAACTCCGATCCCTGTATCGCGTATTTGATGGAAGAAAACACGCTGCCGATGCAGGCGCTGGTGATGGCGCATGCCTGCTACGGGCACAACTCATTCTTCAAAGGTAACTACCTGTTCCGCAGTTGGACCGATGCCAGCTCCATCGTCGATTACCTGCTGTTTGCCCGGCAGTATATCGCGCAATGCGAAGAGCGTTATGGTGTGGACGAGGTGGAACGCCTGTTAGATTCCTGCCATGCGCTCATGAATTACGGCGTTGACCGCTATAAGCGTCCGCAGAAGATTTCGCTCGAAGAGGAAAAGTCCCGCCAGAAAAGCCGTGAGGCCTACCTGCAAAGCCAGGTTAACGATCTCTGGAAGACATTACCGCGTCGCGAACAGGGTGCCGCACCAGAACAAGCCAGACGTTTTCCGCAAGAACCGCAGGAAAACCTGCTCTATTTTATGGAGAAAAACGCGCCGCTGCTGGAGCCCTGGCAGCGTGAGGTTCTGCGTATCGTGCGAAAAGTCAGCCAGTATTTCTATCCGCAGAAGCAGACTCAGGTGATGAATGAAGGCTGGGCCACATTCTGGCACTACACCATTCTGAACCATCTCTATGATGAAGGCCGGGTCACTGAACGCTTTATGCTGGAGTTCCTGCACAGCCATACCAATGTGATCTATCAGCCACCGTACAATAGCCCTTACTACAACGGGATTAACCCGTATGCGCTGGGCTTCGCGATGTTTCAGGACATCAAGCGTATTTGTCAGTCACCGACCGACGAAGACCGCTACTGGTTCCCCGATATCGCAGGTAAAGACTGGCTCGATACGCTGCATTTTGCGATGCAGAACTTCAAGGACGAGAGTTTCATCAGCCAATTCCTGTCGCCGAAGCTGATGCGTGATTTCCGGCTATTTACGGTGCTGGACGACGACCGCAATAACTATCTGGAAATTGCCGCGATTCACGACGAAGAAGGCTATCGTTTGATCCGGCAGGAGCTCTCCGCGCAGTACAACCTGAGCCATCTGGAACCGAACATTCAGGTCTGGAATGTGGATTTGCGCGGTAATCGGGCGCTGACGCTGCGCTATGTTCCGCATAATCGCGCACCGCTGGATAAAAGTAGCCAGGAAGTGTTGAAGCACGTTCACCGCCTGTGGGGATTTGACGTCTATCTGGAACAGGCTAACACCGATGGCAGCATCGAGTTGATTGAACGCTGCCCGCCGCGTAACGGGACTGCATCCACATAACGGAACTCGGTTCACAGGTCAGCGACACGACCAAAGACAAAGGGGATTCAGGCAACAACCTGAATCCCCTTTTCACAATGAAACTGCGGTATGAGCCTTAGCGGCGTACTTCTGCGATATCCCGCGGGATAGCACTCTGCATACTGTGCCAGATCGCTCCGCTTTCTTTACCGTAATGTCTGACGACATCCATCACCTGATCGTAGAGCTCTTCGCTACGCAACGCGTCCAACCGACCGTAAAAATTCACCGCCAGCTTGCGGGCTTCCGGATTGGAAAAATAGTAGCGCCCTACACGGATATATAGCCCTTTCAGACCATTCAGGATCAGACCATAAATCGGATTGCCAGAGGCAAAAGCCAAACCACGGAACACGTTGTAGTCAAGTTGCGCAAAGGCTTCTGCGCTATCATCTACCGCGTTTGTCTGAGTTAATACCTCACGCACCTTTTCTGGATTATGGCGTAACGCCGTCCGAATAAAGATGGCGGCGATGTTGGTTCGCACGGCCAGCAGGTTATCGATCAATTGCGGCACGCTATCGTGATCGAGCCGAGCCAGCGTTTCCAGAATATTGAGCCCGGACGTTTCCCAAAAATTGTTAATCTTTGTTGGCTTCCCGTGCTGTATCGTCAGCCAGCCATCGCGGGCTAGGCGCTGAAGCACCTCACGCAGGGTAGTACGGGTCACGCCGATCAGTTCGGAAAGCTCTCTTTCCGCGGGCAAAATAGAGCCAGGAGGAAAGCGGTTATTCCATATACTTTCGATAATGTATTCTTCCGCGAATCCAGCCGGACTTTGCGCCTTTATAACCATGTGTTTGATAATCCGTAGCGGTGATTGCCGAAAAAAGCTAAGTCATAATACCAGACGAAAGAATCATGATATAGCGCCGCACTCGGGCACCGAACCATTTCAATGAAAAATTGTGACTGCAAACCGCCCTCTTGCGGCGTAGAACGGTAGACTTCTGCCCGTTTGTAAAGTTTTTACGATATGATAAAAGCCATCAAACTATTCTAACGAATAAGGATTCCTCTTCCATTATGAGCGGCATGCCCCTCCACCGTGCGCTATTAAAAAATTTCCTCGGATACGCGCCAGACTGGTACAAATTGACTATTTTTTGCTTCTTGCTGATTAATCCGCTGCTGTTCTATTTTGTCAGCCCGTTTTGGGCCGGTTGGTTACTCGTCGTGGAGTTTATTTTTACGCTAGGTATGGCGCTGAAATGTTACCCATTACAGCCTGGCGGCCTGCTGGCACTACAGGCCATCCTCATCGGTATGACCAGCCCGCAGCAGGTGTGGCATGAAGTCACCGGGAATATTGAAGTCCTCATGCTGCTGGTGTTTATGGTGGCAGGCATCTACTTCATGAAGCAGTTGCTGCTCTTTGTGTTTACCAAACTGCTGCTGCGCATTCATTCCAAGACGCTGCTTTCACTTGCTTTTTGTATCGCCGCCGCCTTTCTTTCCGCATTCCTTGATGCGCTGACCGTGATTGCCGTTGTTATCAGCGTCGCTATCGGGTTTTATGGTATTTACCACCGCTTCGCTTCCCAACAGGGTGAAGACGAAGCCGATATCAGCGATGACAGCGCGTTAAGCAGCGAGGAGCATCATCGTACGCTGGAGCAGTTCCGGGCATTCTTACGCAGCCTGCTGATGCACGCAGGCGTCGGTACGGCACTGGGCGGCGTGATGACGATGGTTGGCGAACCTCAGAACCTGATTATCGCGAAAAGCGCCGGCTGGGATTTCGTCAGCTTCTTCCTGCACATGTCACCCGTGACCGTCCCGGTGTTTATTTGCGGTATCCTGACCTGCGTGCTGGTTGAGCGTTTTAAACTCTTCGGCTATGGCGTGAATCTGCCAGACAACGTGCGCCGCGTGCTTGAGGATTACGATCGGGACATGACAGAAAAGCGCACACCGCAGGATAACGTGCGTTTACTCGTGCAGGCAGTGATTGGCGTCTGGCTCATTATTGCACTAGCGTTTCATCTGGCCGAGGTTGGGTTAATTGGCCTCTCTGTGATTATTATGGCCACCACATTCTGCGGCGTGACCGAAGAACACGCGATTGGTAAAGCGTTTCAGGATGCCATGCCGTTTACCGCACTGTTGACGGTCTTCTTTGCCATCGTCGCCGTCATTATCGACCAGCAGTTGTTTTCACCGATGATCCACTATGTCCTACAATCTTCTGCTAGTGCGCAACTGACGCAGTTTTATCTGTTCAACGGCTTGCTCTCATCGATATCAGATAACGTCTTCGTTGGCTCGGTTTATATTAACGAAGCGCGCAATGCCTTTGAGAACGGTCAGATCTCATTACCCCAGTTCGAACTGCTCGCTGTCGCGATCAATACCGGCACCAACCTCCCTTCCGTCGCCACACCGAATGGGCAAGCGGCATTTCTGTTCTTGCTGACGTCTTCTCTGGCACCGCTTATCCGTCTGTCTTACGGACGCATGGTGGTGATGGCGCTGCCTTACACTATTGTCATGACGCTGGTTGGGCTACTTTGCGTAGAGTTCACGCTGGTGCCGTTCACCGATTTTTTGATGAATAAACAATGGATTTCTTTGCCAGATTTGACCATATCGGGCAGTCACTCATAATCACGATCGTGTATAGTAATCGCGGCTGCGATAATTTCGGTATTGATGACGTTATCAATACGATTTTCGCCGCCGCAGAATGACAGAAAAGCATCAAATAAACATATCGTTACGTTTTGCACAGTGAAATGATGGCAGTGAAGCCAGAACGGTTTACACTGCTGCTTTAATCATGTTTAGCATGGAATATTTTTATGTTGCGATTTCTTAATAGTTGTTCACGCGGGCGTGGTGCGTGGCTGCTGCTGGCGTTTACTGCTTTAGCGTTGGAATTGGTCGCGCTCTATTTTCAGCACGTTATGTTATTAAAACCGTGCGTGCTGTGTATCTATCAGCGTTGTGCGCTGTGGGGCGTGTTCGCAGCAGGCATTGTTGGTGCCATCGCGCCATCAACGGCGTTGCGTTACCCGGCCATCGCGCTATGGATATACAGTTCTTATGAAGGGTTCCGACTGGCATGGAAACACACGGATATTTTGTTAAATCCGTCGCCGTTTACCACCTGTGATTTCTTTGTCAGCTTCCCGTCATGGCTACCTTTAGACAAATGGCTTCCGGCCATTTTCAATGCGACAGGTGATTGCTCAGTGCGTCAGTGGGAATTCCTTTCGATGGAAATGCCACAATGGTTGCTTGGCATCTTTGCCGCTTATCTGTTGATTGCCGTGCTGGTATTGATCGCTCAGCCTTTCCGCCCTAAGCGTCGCGACCTCTTCAGCCGCTAACCCATAATCTGTTAAGAACAGGCCGAAAAGCCCGACGAAAGTCGGGCTTCTGGTAACTGTTTCTACGCCTCACAGGCTTGTGCTGACCATCACTGCTGTGGTCTGTAGATATCGCGATAATGGCCTAATCGTTCGTTAAAAAAAGGCCTTTTTTCCTGCGGAATTCTTCGTGATATTTCATCTGCGTCGATCTTTTTTTCCTGACTTTCCATAAAAGCAATGGTGGAGGCAGCAAAGTCGGTGTACTGCTCGCTGTACTCAAGAATAATTTTCTCAAAGTTAATCACATGCTCTCCCTCCTGCTGGTTACGTGGCTCTAAAATTATACAACACGTCGCGATTTGTGCCGGAGACGGCAGCATGATTCGCACAATGAACAAGAAAAATGTGAAGTAGAAAGCAAAAAACAGATGGGATGACGAATGAACACTGACTCTCCCCCCGATAAAAAGCCCCTCTTCTGAGTGATTCAGATTGAGGGGCTTCTTGTTTTAACCAGTAAACAGTTTTAACCAGGCAACAGCCAACACCGAACAGAAACTATCGCGCCCATTCAGGCTTGTTTAAAATATGGTTTTGCCAGTCCACCACCTCACTCTCGCGTACAGCGATATGACGCACGGAGATGCGCTCACGGTGCATTGCCGTTTTAGTACCGCAGACCAGCGGATGCCACTGAGGTAAATCTTCACGTTCATGAACCAGGCGATAAGCACAGGTCGCGGGTAGCCAGTTAAACGTCAGCAGGTTTTCACGCGTCAGCTTGATGCAGTCCGGCTCGTACTCGAAGCGTTTCTCATAGTTACGGCACTGGCAGCTTTTAATATTCAGTTGATTACAGGCAACGTTGGTAAAGTAGATCTCCTCCGTATCCTCATCAATCAGTTTATGCAAACAGCACTGACCGCAGCCATCGCACAGCGACTCCCATTCATCGTCAGACATCTCAGACAACGTTTTTTGCTGCCAAAAAGGGCGTTCAGTCATTTTTCTTCCGGTTACTTTGTATTGTGAAAAATCTGTATTGTGAAAAAGAGGTGTGATTCTGGCAGGCTGCGGCGGGATGATATTTTGCTGCCCGTCGTTCAACACGGGCAGCCGGGAAAGCGTTAGATAATACGCGTGCTTAACGTCCGGTCATTTACCGTAATCGTCAGCATATCGCCAGACAGGATCGGACCGACCCCTTTTGGCGTACCCGTTAAAATAATATCGCCCGCGCGCAGCGTAAAGAAACGGCTCATGTAAGCAATCAGCGGCAGAATCGGCGTAATCATATCACGCGTGTTGCCCTGCTGGCGCACTTCATCATTCACTTTTACACCCAGATCGGTTTGCTGCGGATCGCCAAACTCGGCAACCGGAATAAAACCGGAGATCGGGCAGGAACCGTCAAACGCTTTGGCTTTCTCCCACGGCTGCCCCGCTTTTTTGAAGTCGGACTGCAAATCACGCAGCGTCAGATCCAGTGCCACACCATAACCCGCAATCGCCCGGGCAACGCGTTCTTCATTCGCCTGCTTGAGCGGCGTACCGATCAGTACAGCCAGCTCAACTTCGTGGTGAACCGAACCCAGATTTTTAGGAATGGCAACGGGCTGGCGTAAGTCACACAGTGCGGTTTCAGGCTTGATGAATAAAACGGGCTCGCTCGGGGTCGCATTTCCCATTTCTTTGATGTGTTCTGAGTAGTTACTTCCTACGCAAACGACTTTATTTACTGGGAAATCAAGCAGCGCGCCCTGCCAGTCTCTGTGTTGATACATGGGTATTCTCCTGCCCTGTCTGTTGGATTATCGCTGCTTTCGTGGCGCACAACTCGCCCAAAAGGAAAGCAGCTATACCCGTCATACTTCAAGCTGCATGTGCGTTGGCTACGCTCAGTCACCCGAATCACTGACTTGAGTAAGCTCATCGGGATTCCCTCTCTTGCCGCCTTCCTGCAACCCGAATTATTTAGGGTGAATATAAGAACATGATGGTGCAAAACCATCGTTATATCATCGCAACGGGGGTTACCCCAACAGATTTCAGGCGAACAAGACAGGGGATCCTATGATGGGGAAACGAAGTCCTATCCCATCAAAAATGGAAACAATTAAATTGTGGCGGGGTAAAACTCAAAAAGTGAATATTTATCGCGCGGAATATCATGCGAACGGCTGAGATATTCCACGCCAAATTATGTTTGCGGCTTTATCTGAAAGTACGCCTTGGTATTATTTTTTTACACTTATACAGGCGTGTTTAATAAGCTTTCGACCGGAGGAGGAACTTGCAGATAAAAACCCTGTTCCTGTAGCGCAAGTTTCACTTTTTCTATATCGGCATTCGCCAGTTTTTTACGCCCATCCAGCGGTAAGAGCATGGCTAACTGCGGCGTGCCGAAACTTTTCATTAATTCTTCCGGCACACGTGAGAAATCGTCTTTTTTTTCAACATAAAGATAGGTCTGATCGCGTTTCGCACTTCGATAGATCACACAAAACATTTTTTTTACTCTATTTGATGGGAATGCCATCTTGCCTGTATATAATTGTGACTATAACATGCTTACAGCGCTCTGGAATATCATGCCTTAAATGTTACTCTAGGGATTAAAAGATGCTGAAACTGAGTCAGGATAGATGTCACAAACGCCAATAGAGCTAAAAGGCAGCAGCTTTACCTTATCGGTTGTTCATTTGCATGATTCCCAACCCGAGGTAATTTACCAGGCACTACAGGAAAAAATAGAGCAAGCGCCTGCTTTCCTGAAAAATGCCCCCGTTGTCATTAATGTTGCTGCATTAACAGCGGAAACCGACTGGATAAAATTACAGCAGGCCATTTCGTCAACCGGCCTGCATGTCGTTGGCGTCAGCGGATGCACCGACGACGCATTAAAGAAAATCATTGCGCAGGCGGGGCTTCCCCTTCTGAGCGAAGGTAAAGCACAACGCCGGGTCGTCGAGCCCGTCGCCGCCGTTCCTGCTGCGGTGAAAACGAAAGTCATCAACACCCCCGTTCGCTCCGGCCAACAGATTTACGCCCGGAACTGTGACTTAATCGTCACGAGCAGCGTGAGCGCGGGTGCTGAGGTGATTGCCGATGGCAATATTCATATTTACGGCATGATGCGCGGCCGAGCCCTCGCAGGCGTTTCTGGCGATGTTCAGAGCCAGATATTCTGTACGCATCTGGCCGCAGAACTGGTTTCGATTGCTGGCCGTTACTGGCTGAGCGATCAGATTCCTGAAGCGTATTTTGGGCAGCCAGCACGGATCAATCTGAACCAGCTGGACAATGTTTTAACGATAAAACCTCTAGACTAGAATCTCCCAAGGAAACATTTATGGCACGCATCATTGTTGTTACATCGGGTAAAGGGGGCGTTGGCAAGACCACATCAAGCGCGGCCATTGCTACCGGTTTAGCCCAGAAAGGAAAAAAGACGGTTGTCATCGATTTTGACATTGGTCTGCGTAACCTCGACCTGATCATGGGATGTGAGCGTCGCGTGGTGTATGACTTCGTCAACGTTATTCAGGGTGATGCCACGCTGAATCAAGCGCTGATCAAAGATAAGAGAACGGATAATCTCTACATTCTGCCCGCATCACAGACGCGTGATAAAGATGCGCTAACACATGAAGGCGTAGAGAAAGTGCTCAACGATCTGGGCGACATGGAATTCGATTTTATCGTGTGTGATTCACCCGCCGGGATTGAAACCGGTGCGTTGATGGCGCTCTATTTCGCTGACGAAGCAATTATCACCACCAACCCGGAAGTTTCTTCCGTTCGCGACTCCGACCGTATTCTGGGCATTCTGTCTTCGAAATCACGTCGTGCGGAGCGTTCTGAAGCTCCGATCAAAGAGCACCTACTGTTAACGCGCTACAACCCAGGCCGGGTGAGCCGTGGCGACATGCTGAGTATGGAAGACGTTCTTGATATCCTGCGGATTCCGCTGGTTGGCGTAATCCCAGAAGACCAATCTGTACTCCGTGCCTCTAACCAGGGTGAACCCGTCATTCTGGATGCGGAAGCCGATGCAGGTAAAGCCTACGCGGACACCGTTGAACGTCTGCTTGGTGAAGAACGCCCTTTCCGTTTTGTTGAAGAAGAGAAGAAGGGTTTCCTTAAACGACTTTTTGGGGGATAAATTATGGCTTTACTGGACTTCTTTCTGTCCCGCAAAAAAACGACAGCCAATATTGCCAAGGAACGGCTGCAAATTATTGTCGCGGAGCGACGCCGGGGAGATAGCGAACCCCATTATCTGCCGCAATTAAAGCGAGACATTCTTGAGGTTATCTGTAGATATGTACAGATTGATCCTGAGATGGTGACGGTTCAGCTTGAGCAAAAAGGAGATGATATTTCCGTGCTTGAGTTGAACGTTACATTACCGGAAGCGGAAGAAACGCCTAAATGATTTTTCTGCTGTGATATCCCCTGCTTTTACGTAGGGGATATCTACTCGCCATAGTTCCAAATGACTGACGTCAGTAAATTCATCGGTATATTTTCCTTTCCGTTCCACCCGCCTAATACCCGAATTATTTATAGTTAACTGTATATTCAGCCAGTATTTTATTTCTCGTTCTGTTTTTTCACCGTATTCTTACCACCCTATTTGCTGCTTGTTTTATGATGGCATCATCACAGCAAATAAGGCGTATTGATAAGACGTGTTTATCGGGGATTAATAACCTTGCACAATTTCACGCAGTTCATCGCCATATAACTGTCCACGCCAGCCAGACAACATTTCTGGCGAACCCGCATCTTGCCCGCTTAATTTCCAGTGCCAGTTCAGCAGGCGATTAATTTGACGACGTGAAGCCAATAGCTCGGCGGATAATCCACTCTGTTCGCTCACACGCTGCACCAGCGCTTTGATATCTTTAAACGCCTTTTTATAGCCGGGATAGTCGATCAAATTCATCACCGGCGGTGGGCAATCCGAGTCAGCAATGCCGTCTGTCTGTGCAACGCAGTCCAGCAGCGTTTTGCCGTGGTAACGGATTTCCGGGCCGCTCAGCCCCAGCGAGCTCAGTTCACCCAGCGAAGTCGGCAGACAACGCGCCACCTGCAAGAGGTTCTCTTCACGTACGACAAAATTCACCGCACTGTCTCGCTCACGCGCTTTACGCAAACGCCACTCAGCTAGACGCTGAAGGCAAGCCAGATTTCGGCCACGCAGCTGCCAGGCATTGCCAAATTCGCGATAGGCCAGCGCCGGTGCCAGAATATCCTGTTTACGCTGACACAGCAGGAGACACTCATCTAGCGCGGCATTCATCCACCCTGCGGCTTCCGTATCTGCCACCAGTTGAATAGCCATCGGCAACAGATAGAACACATCGGCAGCGGCATAATCACACTGTTTTTCGCTCAGCGGACGAGCAAGCCAGTCCGTTCTCGACTCGCTTTTATCCAGCGTCACGCCCATGTAGTCAGCCACCAGCGCAGCAAAACCATATGAGAGCGGCTTGCCTAAAAATGCGGCCAGAATCTGTGTATCAATGAAAGGCGTCGGCAGCGTTCCAAACGCATTGAGAAACACTTCCAGATCTTCGCTGCCCGCATGCAGGAATTTAGTGACCTGTTCGTCACGTAGTAACGCCTGAAAGGGTGCCCAGTCGGTAATCGTTAACGGGTCGATAAGTGAAAGCTGTTCGCCGTCATACAATTGAATCAACCCTAATTGCGGATAATACGTGCGGGTTCTGACGAACTCTGTGTCCAATGCCACCTGCGGAAAACGTCGCGCCTGGGAGCAAACCTGTTGTAACCCGATGTCGGAAGTGATCAACTGATAATTCAAAACGTCATTCTCTTGGTTGTTTTTACTTTACGGTTCTGGGTCAAATCCGTATCGCCGTAAAAAATTCCCGGCGGACATTTTTAACGTCGTAAGCGACGGCCCATAGGTTATTCGCCATAAAAAAGAACGCCGGATAAACCGGCGTGAAAACATCATATCGCGTCCTGCCTCTCTCTGGCAGTCGTTTTTCGCGGAAAATCGTCAGGCGGCAGCGTCTTTCTTCGCCTTCTTCTCGTCACGTAATTCGCGACGCAGGATTTTCCCAACGTTAGATTTCGGCAAATCGTCGCAGAATTCGATCTCTTTCGGCACTTTATAGCCCGTGAGATTGCGGCGGCAGTGTGTAATGAGTTCCTCTTTCGTTAACGAGTTATCACGCCTTACCACAAAGGCTTTGACTGCCTCGCCGGAGACCTCATTTTCCACCCCAATTACTGCCGACTCGGACACTTTGGGATGACGACTGATAACATCTTCAATTTCCGTCGGATAGACGTTAAAGCCGGAAACCAGAATCATGTCTTTCTTACGATCGATGACCCGCAGGAATCCTTCATCATCAGAAGTGACAATGTCACCCGTTGCCAGCCAGCCATCTTTTAACACGTCGTCCGTGGCGGCAGGCTGCTGCCAGTACCCTAACATCACCTGCGGCCCGCGTACCCACAGTTCACCCGATTCGCCCGGCCCAACATCGTTACCGTTGTCGTCAATGATTCTGACATCCGTTGATGCCACCGGCAGCCCGATGCTGCCGCTGTAATGCTTGAGATCATAAGGGTTCACGGCCACCAGAGGGGAACTTTCTGTTAACCCATATCCCTCAAGCAGATGTTTACCCGTTAACTTCTCCCAGCGTTCCGCTACCGCCCGCTGCACCGACGCACCGCCGCCAACGGACAATCGCAGTGTCGAGAAATCGAGCTCATGAAACTCTTTATTATTTAACAACGCATTAAACAGCGTATTGACGCCCGTAATCGCAGTAAAAGGATACTGTTTCAATTCTTTTACTACTGCAGGAATATCCCGGGGATTGGTGATCAGCAGATTCTGTCCGCCCAACTCAAAGAACAGCAGGCAGTTAGCCGTCAAAGCAAAAATATGGTACAGCGGCAACGCCGTTACCACCCATTCATTTCCTTCCCTCAATACCGGGCCATAAGCCGCAAGGCACTGTGCCAAATTCGCCTGCATATTGCGGTGCGTGAGCATGGCGCCCTTAGCCACCCCCGTCGTGCCGCCGGTATATTGCAGAAAGGCGAGATCGCTATTGATGATATCAGGTCGAACATACTGCTGGCGTCGCCCTTCCTGCAAAACGCGACGAAACGATATAGCATCCGGCAGATGATACTTGGGCACTAGCCGCTTAATGTATTTCACTACGAAGTTAACCAGCGTGCCTTTTGCCGTGGATAGCTGGTCACCCATGCGAGTCAGGATAACGTGCTTCACCGCCGTGTTATGAACGACTTTTTCCAGCGTATGCGCGAAGTTAGACACGATAACAATCGTGCTGGCACCGCTGTCTTTTAGCTGGTGTTCCAGTTCCCGTGGCGTATACAGTGGGTTAACGTTGACAACCACCATACCCGCGCGCAACACGCCAAACAGCGCCACGGGATATTGCAGCAAATTGGGCATCATCAACGCCACGCGGTCACCTTTCTGCAATTTAAGCTGGTTTTGCAGGTAGGCCGCAAACGCCCGGCTCCGCTCCTCCAACTTACGAAACGTCATCACCTCACCCATGTTGATAAATGCAGGTCGATCGGCATAACGCCTCACACCATTTTCAAACATTTCAATCAACGACGAATAGCGGTCCGGATCGATTTCCGCCGGCACATCCGCCGGATAGCGTGATAACCAAATTTTTTCCAAGACGTCACTCCCGAGATATTTTTTTAGTGGCATCGTCGTCGCCCTCAGAGGCTTATAATTATTAACATTATTTTAACTCAGCCTACCAGTTAGCTAACAAACAATGTTAAGGTTGCGAGATCGATCACTAATTTATTCTTTATTCAAAAAAATCAGGCAACTTACGTCGCCTGATTTCTTCACACCGAACTAAATAATTTTAGAATCTACCCCATAGGGCGTTATTGGCGCAGTCAGTTTGGACACGGACAGCGCGGAAAAACCGGAGCGTACACGTAGTACGTGAGGATTATTCGCTACGCTCACCCTGCGGGCCGCCCCAAGTGGCGTTCAAACGCAATTGCGTTTGTTTGAGCACTGCCCAGGTTCAAAATGACAAGTAAAATAGCCCTACTCTTATTCTGTCACGACATTCTCAATCCGTGCCGGACCGGGCCAACCGCCGTCAAACCCCCATCCTGGGCCCCAACCGTAGCCGTAACCCGCTCGCCATCCCCACGGGCCATAGCCATAGCCGCCGGGTGGTGTTATCAGACGCTGCACAACATTCCACCGCTTGTAGCCCTGCGCATCGATCACGACATAACGATAGGGTTTATCCCCAATAGCGCCCTGTTCGGTGCCGACAATCGGCCCGATAACGGTGACCAGTTGGTCTTTAAAATCGACAGGTTCCAGAAAGCGATTCACATAGGCAATAAAACGCCCTTCTGACGGCATATCCAACCGCGGTTTCGCGCCGCTATCCAGCGGCATGCTGGCAATTTCCAGACGCGTTTTATTTGCTTCATTGCGGATGCTGACCACCCGCCCACCAAAGCGTGATTCCTGACCGACATAAATCTGCGGCGCATTCATCACACGCACCAAATCGTCCTGCGGCGTTGGTGAGGTGCCTTTAATGGCATCCGGCACCGTGACACAGCCAGAAAGCAGCAGTGCTGCCGCAACCAGCATACCGAGGCGTACTTTTTTCTGATTCAGATGCACACGCTTCATCTGTACGCTCTTTATTTGTACGCTCTTTATTTGTACGCTCTTTATTTGTACGGACATGGCACAACTCCCTCTACCAGATATCTGATAGTTAGACTGCACAGCATCGAATAAGTTGCTGTTTATGACGGGTATACTTCACGCCAAATGTGCATTCTGACTAGTCGCGCCCAGGCAGCTTTTTCCAGGTCACTTCATTGCGCAGGTAGCGCGGTTGCGCATTCTCAACGCTGACCGCTTTTCCTGCCTGCCATAGCTGACAGGCAAGAGGCAACATGTCCTGCGCCTGCGGCAACAGCACGTCGCCCTTCGCTAATACCAACGAAGAATGACTGACCAGTTCAGGATAGGTTTCCCATCCGGTTCCTACCGTGGCCCATTCACCTGACAGCGCGGCAGTTAACGCCTGCACCTGTTCAGGTTTCAATACCGCTTCCTCGGACTCGCCCTGCCAGCTACCGTCAGCGTTACGCTGATAGCAACCCCAGTACACTTCTCCCATCCGCGCATCAATGGCCGCCAGTACCTGCGTTGCCTGCGTGAGACGGAAAGCGCCTTGTGCCATCGTCGCCAGTGACGATACGCCAAGCAGCGGTAAATCCGCTCCCAGCGCCAGCCCTTGGGCAATGCCAATACCAATCCGCACGCCGGTAAAACTTCCCGGCCCCTGACCAAAGGCCAACGCATCAAGATCCTTGAGCGTTAGGCCGCTATCGGCCAGCACCTGCTGCACCATCGGCAGAATACGTTGTGTGTGTTCACGGGGACAAATTTCGAACAGAGAATGAATTTCACCTTCATTCCAGAGTGCGACGGAACAGGCTTCCGTTGCGGTATCAAGCGCTAGAATTCGCGTAGACATGCCAACCTCAGGCAGGATAAATAAATCTTAATAACCCGTATCATAGCATAAGCCCCTGTCGTGCCGCAGCCCTTCCCGCCATCGGTCAGGCCATGCGGCAACCGCCAATTGGGAATTATGTGTTACGCGTCAGGAAATTAATCGCCTGCCGAATATCGCGGGTACGCGGCGTCGGCGGTAGGCTGTTAAGGAACACGGCACCATACGGACGCATCACCAGTCGATTATCACAAATAACAATCACACCGCGATCGTCGACATCACGGATGAGTCGTCCGACGCCTTGTTTCAGGGTAATCACCGCATCGGGAACCTGCACATCGTCGAAAGGCTCCCCACCGCGCAAGCGGCAGTCTTCAATACGCGCCTTGAGCAGCGGATCGTCCGGCGAGGTAAAGGGCAGTTTATCGATAATGACGCAGGAGAGCGTATCGCCGCGCACATCCACGCCTTCCCAGAAGCTGCTGGTCGCCACCAGCAAGGCATTACCCGCCGACACAAACTGCGACAGCAGTTGCGCCTTGCCGGTTTCGCCCTGTAACAGCACCGGTAGCGTCAGCGTAGCGCGGAATTCGGCCGCCAAATCGCGCATCATCTGATGCGAGGTACACAGCATAAAGCAGCGCCCCTGATTCGCCTCGATCAACGGCTGCAACATCGCAGCCAGCCTTTTTGCCGCACCGGGACGATTGGTTTCCGGCAAGTTACGGGGGACGCAGAGCAGCGCCTGATTGGCATAATCAAACGGGCTGGGTAACAGGAGCGTGTTAGCGTTATCCAGCCCCAGCCTATCGGTGAAGTGGAAGAGTTGGTCGTTAACCGACAGCGTCGCGGAGGTAAACACCCAAGCCGCAGGTTTCTCTTTTATTAATTCACGAAAGCGATCGGAGACGGACAACGGCGTCAGCGCCAACACGAAATGGCGTGAATTACATTCGTACCAGTAGCTGTAACCCGGTAGCTGCACGTCTTTCAACCGTTTCAGGCGGTTGCGATAAAGCGTGGCACGCTCAAAGGCAGCATCCAGCAGCGCTGAACGCCCAAGCGACAGTTTCGCAACGTCGTAACACAGCTCCAGCGCATCATCCAGCAGCACCAGCGCACGCTGAAGCGACGGCTGTTCGAGCACATCCCGCAGATTGCCGCGAAACCCCGGGTCGCCCAGCGCCAGCCGAAAATCCTGCGTACTTTGCGTCAGGCGATCGGCACTTTTTTGCAGTTGAGAAGCGTCGCGCACTTCGGTGCGGTAAGCAATGATGATGTCTTTCGCCAGATCCAGCAGTTGGCGGCTGGAAAGCTGCTGGCCAAAATATTGGCTGGCGATATCGGGAATTTGGTGGGCTTCATCGAAAATGACGACATCACTTTCTGGGATCAGCTCCGCAAAACCGCTCTCCTTCACGACCATATCGGCCAGATAGAGATGATGGTTGACCACCACGATATCGGCATCCATCGCTTTACGCCGAGCTTTCACCACGAAGCACTCTTTATAGTGCGGACAGTCGCTGCCCAGACAGTTATCGTTGGTGCTGGTCACTAACGGCCAGATCGCGCTGTCTTCTGCCACGCCTGAACAGGTCGTGACATCGCCCTCCGTCGTTTCTGACGACCAGCCGCGCAGCCGAACCAGCTCGCTCAGCGTTTCACCGGGTAAATCACCGCCGCCCAGCGATTGCTGTTCAAGCCGTTCCAGACAGAGGTAGTTCGAGCGACCTTTCAGCAGCGCTAATTTGCCTTTGTACTTCAGCGCCTGCGCGATCGTCGGTAAATCGCGGCTATAGAGCTGATCCTGTAGCGCTTTCGAACCGGTCGAAATGATGACTTTTTTATCTGAACGCAAGGCGGGCGCAAGGTAGGCATAGGTTTTACCGGTTCCGGTCCCCGCTTCCACCACCAGCGCCGTTTTATCGTCGATAGCCCGCATGACGGCCTGCGCCATCTGTCGCTGTGGCTCACGAGGCTTGAAGCCCGTGATCGCTTTAGCCAGCGCGCCGTCATTAGCAAAATCATCAATTACACGATCGTTCGTCACGCCTGCTCTCTTTTTCAAGGGAATGCTGTATCCGTAAGCCCCTGACCGTTTCAGGCCGTGGCAAAATATCGCGCTGATTATGCCAAGAGTCACCCGACGCTACCACCCTAAATCAGGAAAGCGTGCCGGAACCTGCTGTGTTAGGCTTGGCGGCTGGTATTGATTGATGGCACTATTTTAATTATCCCCACATGGAGAACCCCCACCTCATGGCGATCACACGAATTAATCCTGAAGCACGTTGGTCAGACGCCGTCATCCACAACAACACGATCTATTACACCAGCGTACCGGAAAATCTGGATGACGACGCACAGGCGCAAACGGAAAACGCGCTGGGCGCGTTAGATGCGATCCTACAACAGGCGGGAACGGATAAGAGCAAGCTGTTAGACGTGACGATTTTTCTCGCCGATGCGGATGATTTTGCTGCGATGAACGCCGCGTGGGATGCCTGGGTCGTGGCGGGTAGCGCGCCTGTACGCTGCACCGTGCAGGCTAAATTGATGCATCCGCAATTCAAAGTCGAAATCAAAGCGATTGCTGCGGTATAAGCCATCACCACTTTTATACCCTAAATAATTCGAGTTTCAGGACAAAACGTTAGCGTTTTGAACAGCGCTTGCGCTGACCCCGAAGGGGTGAGGCCACAAGGCCGAATCACGCGGCAATCGAGGGACAAATTTGTCGGGAACGAATTTGTCCAGCCAAAGGCTGGCCTTCGGTGAGAGACAGGATGTCTCTCATTTCATCCCGATGAGCTTACTCAGGTAAGTGATTCGGGTGACTGACAAATCTGCCAGAGGCAGATTTGAACGCTGCTTGCAGCGGCCCCAACGGGGCGAGGTCCACGCAAGTGGAGCGAGTAACGCAGCCAACGCACATGCAACTTGAAGTATGACGGGTATAGGGGGAGGCGTGGTTATTGCTCTTCTTCCTCTTCCCCATCGTCAAAATGATGTTCTTCGTCGCTGTCATTAAATTCGTCATCATCTTCGTCAAACATCATCACGACGGTGTCACCTTGATGATTCTGACGGATATCCGCAGCAACCAGTGCTATCGCCTGGCCACTGCTCATGCCCTCAGACATTAATTCCTGAATACGCTCTACGGCATCTTGTTGCTGCTTGTGCGTCAGCGCGGGCATACCTGCAATCATGATATTTTCCTAGTTGGTAAATTCGCCTGTATCATCGCACGCCGGCTTCGGCATACACCAGCATTTCCGCTTTGTGGTACGCTGTGGTCAGTAAAATCGACACGCTATCGACACAACCACACAGTGAACACAACACGAAAAACATGACTGCCGCCAATACGACTCACGTACCTAACGCAAGCGATTCAACCGCAGCAACGGGCTCCGCCGTTATCTATCACGCGCTGCCTTACTACCCGACGGTGCTGCTCGAACGCTTTGCGCCTTTTTCCCAACAGCCGTGGGCGATGTTGCTGCATTCCGGGTTTGCCGATCATCCGCACAACCGCTTCGATATTATGGTCGCTGACCCGCGAGTTACGCTTTGCACGCGCGGAGACAAGACGGAAATTACACGTGACGGCGTCACGAATACCGTAGAAGGCGATCCGTTTACCTTATTGCAAGAGCAGCTTGATTCACTCGCGTTGCCCGCGGAAACACATCCTGATTTCCCTTTTCAGGGGGGCGCACTTGGCCTGTTCGGCTATGATCTGGGGCGTCAGATTGAAACGCTGCCCGCAAAAGCTGGGCAAGATATTGATTTGCCGGATATGGCGGTGGGTCTATACGACTGGGCGCTGGTTGCCGACCACCATCGGCAGACGTTAACGCTGATCGTACATCATTCCCTTCAGGCAAAGCTCGACTGGTTAGCGACTCCGCCCGTTAACGCCCCAAAAGCCGATTTCAGCCTTACCAGTCGTTGGCAGCCGAATATGTCACGCGAGGCGTACGGCGAAAAATTCCGCAAAATACAGGACTACCTTTTGGCGGGAGACTGCTATCAGGTCAACCTGGCACAGCGCTTTTCCGCGGCTTACGATGGTGATGAATGGCAGGCATTTTTACGACTGTCAGCAGGTAATAAAGCGCCCTTTTCCGCTTTCCTGCGCCTGCCGGAAAATACCGTCATCAGCGTATCGCCGGAACGTTTTCTCTGGCTGGAAAATCACCGCATTCAAACGCGCCCGATTAAAGGCACACTGCCGCGTCTTGCAGATCCGAATGCCGATAAACAACAGGCGGTGCGGCTCGCTAATTCGGAAAAAGATCGCTCAGAAAACCTGATGATTGTCGATCTCCTGCGTAACGACATCGGTCGCGTCGCGGTGCCGGGCAGCGTCCGCGTGCCGGAGTTGTTCGTCGTCGAGCCTTTTCCCGCAGTGCACCACCTGGTCAGCACAATTGAAGCTCAGCTACCGGAAGATTGCCCCGCAACCACGCTGCTACGCGCCTGCTTCCCCGGAGGATCGATTACCGGCGCGCCCAAAATCCGCGCCATGCAGATTATTGAAGAACTGGAGCCTCAGCGCCGCAATGCCTACTGCGGCAGCGTCGGCTATATCAGCCTGTGCGGCACTATGGACACCAATATCACTATCAGGACGTTACTAACCGAACGCGGCAAAATCTACTGCTGGGCGGGCGGTGGCATCGTCGCCGACAGTCAGGAACAGGCTGAATATCAGGAAACGTTTGATAAAGTAGGCCGTATACTTCCCCTGCTATACCCTAAATAATTCGAGTTGCGTGAAGGCGGCAAGAGAGGGAATCCCGATGAGCTTACATAAGTAAGTGATTCGGGTGACAAATCTGCCGGGAGCAGATTTGAACGCTGCTTGCAGCGGCCCCAAGGGGGCGAGGCTCATGGATGAGCCGAGTAACGAGCGCAGCCAACGTACATGCAGCTTGAAGTATGACGAGTATAGATGGTTCCCAGACAATTCAGGTACTGAGTCAATGAGTGAGATCGCTTTGCCGCCAACGGCTTTTGCGCTGAACGATTTTATTACGCGCTTTCAGTTACAGCTTCCGCCATCGCTGCGACCTGTGCACCAGCAGCGTCAGGCTGCGGTTCTGGTGCCGATTATTTGTCACCCTACGCCTACGTTGTTATTGACCCGACGTTCTGCCGAACTACGTAAGCATGCTGGACAAGTGGCGTTCCCCGGCGGGGCGGCGGATAAAGAAGATCGTTCAATCATCGAAACGGCGCTGCGTGAAGCGCAGGAAGAAGTGGCTATCCCACCGGAAAACGTACAGGTGCTGGGCGTATTACCGCCGCTGGATAGCGTCAGCGGTTTTCAGGTCACACCCGTCGTCGGGCTGATCGCCCCACAGACTCGCTTTCATCCCAATGAAGACGAAGTCGCCGAACTGTTTGAAATGCCGCTGGCCGAGGCCTTCGCGCTAACGCGCTATTACCCGCTGGATATTGAGCGCAAGCAGCAACGGCATCGGGTTTATCTTTCCTGGTATCAGCAGCAGTTTGTCTGGGGGCTAACCGCCGCCATCATCCACCAGCTCGCCTTACAGATTTCCGACAGGCCCTAAGCCCGAGGCTGCGTTCAGCGGCTTTTGACTCATCACTTCTTTTCTTTCACTAAATATCCCTATTCTAAAAGCGGCCTTTGCGTTCAAAAAGCATCCAGACATAGCATTTACAATGACTTAGATCGTATTTAGGATAAGTTAAATTATACGATGACATAAGTTTATTTCATGCGAAAAAGAAAGCCACACAACATATTCCACACTACAATAGCGCGATTTGACGAGTTTTATTCTAATTTTGGGGTATATATCCACTACAATTCAGGTCATGTCTCGCTGAAACCGAAATCATCAGATAATTCGCAGCATAACTATCTGATTATGATGAAGGAACCGGATGCAGGCGATCGGGTAATAAGAGTGGGTACGACTCTGAGTCTTTAAGGAGTTTCGCGTGATAAGCGTTTTCGACATGTTTAAGATCGGTATTGGCCCCTCTAGCTCTCATACGGTTGGACCGATGAAAGCCGGTAAGCAATTTGTCGATGAATTGATCAACCTGGATCGACTGACCGCAACCACGCGCATTGCCGTCGATGTGTATGGCTCACTGTCGCTGACGGGTAAAGGCCACCATACGGATATCGCTATCATTATGGGTCTGGCGGGCAATATGCCAGATACCGTGGATATTGATGCGATTCCCGGTTTCATCCGCGATGTTGAGCAACGCGAACGCCTGCTGCTGGCTAACGGGCAGCACGAGGTAGATTTCCCACGCGAAGGCGGTATGGTTTTCCGCAGTGAAAATCTGCCACTGCACGAAAACGGCATGACGGTCACCGCCTTTGCCGACAATAAAGAAATTTATAGCAAAACCTATTATTCCATCGGCGGTGGCTTCATCGTCGATGCAGAGAATTTTGGCAAAGACAGTACCACTGACGTATCCGTTCCCTATACGTTCAATTCCGCCAAAGAGATGCTGGATCACTGCAAACAAAGTGGCCTGTCGCTTTCTGGGATGGTGATGCGTAACGAGCTGGCGCTGCACAGCCGTCAGGATATTGATGCCTACTTTGCCGATATCTGGCAGACGATGCGTGCCTGTATCGATCGCGGCATGAACACCGAAGGCGTCTTGCCCGGTCCGCTGCGCGTACCACGTCGTGCTTCTGCACTGCGTCGTATGCTGGTGTCTTCCGATAAACTGTCCAACGACCCGATGAACGTGGTGGACTGGGTCAATATGTTCGCGCTGGCGGTGAATGAAGAAAATGCCGCAGGTGGCCGTGTGGTTACCGCACCAACGAACGGCGCATGCGGCATCGTCCCTGCTGTCCTTGCCTATTACGACCACTTCATCGAGCCCGTTAGCCCGACCATTTATATTCGTTATTTCCTCGCGGCGGGCGCGGTCGGCATTCTGTACAAAATGAACGCCTCCATCTCCGGTGCCGAAGTGGGTTGTCAGGGCGAAGTGGGCGTAGCCTGCTCCATGGCAGCCGCTGGATTGGCAGAGCTGATGGGCGCAAGCCCGGAACAGGTTTGCGTCGCCGCCGAGATCGGTATGGAACACAATCTGGGCTTAACCTGCGATCCAGTTGCGGGCCAAGTACAGGTCCCGTGCATCGAGCGTAACGCAATTGCTTCCGTTAAGGCGATTAACGCCGCCCGCATGGCAACGCGCCGCACCAGTGAAGCGCGCGTCTCGCTGGATAAGGTGATTGAAACCATGTACGAGACGGGTAAAGACATGAACGCCAAATACCGCGAAACCTCACGGGGCGGGCTGGCGATCAAAGTGCAGTGTGATTAACGCACACTGTAGCGTGATGAGTCATCATCCTGCTTCTGCTTTTATTTCCATCTATGAAAAAGCCCCGCCATATTGGCAGGGCTTCATTTTGTCATCTACTTGCGCAGAACGACTTACGCATCTTCATCTTCTTCCCGATCGACGATACGTTCTACACGCACCAGTTCAATACGATATTCGGACACGTCGATGATATGGAAGCGCAGGTTGTACAACTCAATGATGGCACCGACTTTCGGGAACTCATCACTATGCGCCAACAGCATTCCTGCCAGTGATGCATACTCTTCCTTCGGATCAACCAGCTCGCTGCTATCCACCACCTGTTGTAAAGCGTGTAGATCCGTTCCGCCTTTCACCAGCCAACCTTCGCCGTCTGGGATGATATCCAGCGTTTCGTCTTCATCCGGGAACTCACCCGCGATCGCTTCCAGCACGTCCAGTGGCGTGACCAACCCTTGCACCACACCAAATTCGTTGGCAATGATGACCAGGCTACCTTTCGCACGACGCAGAACGGGCAGCAGGTTAATCACATCCAGCGTTTCCGGCACGACGATCGGTGGGTTAGCCGCAGCAAAACTTTCCACATCAGTCTGTGTTTCCAACGCCACCAGCAGATCCTTGGCACGGACCACGCCGATAATTTCATCCAGCGACCCGCGACAGATTGGGAACAGGCTGTGAGGCGTATCCAGCAATTGCATACGGATCTGTTCGACAGAACTTGCGCTATCCACCCAGGAAATTTCAGTCCGCGGCGTCATCACGCTGCGCAGTGAACGCGAGGCTAACGTCAGCACACCGCTGATCATATTGCGCTCTTCTTCGGCGAATTCCTCTGTTGTGAGCTTCTTCTGCGGTTCATCCGCATCCATGTTGTCCGTGTTTTTCCGTGAGCCCATCAGGCGCAGAATGGCCTCTGCGGTACGTTCACGCAAAGGACGGTGCGACTGATGCTTCATAAAGTTATGACGGGCAATCTGGTTAAACATTTCGATTAGAATAGAGAAGCCAATCGCCGCGTACAGATAACCTTTCGGAATATGGAAGCCAAGACCTTCCGCCATCAGGCTCAAACCAATCATCAGCAAGAAGCTGAGACACAGGACAACCACCGTTGGGTGCTCGTTGACAAAGTTGGTCAACGGTTTAGAAGCAATCAGCATGACGCCCATTGCGATGATCACCGCCGTCATCATGACGCCCAGATGATCTACCATGCCCACCGCAGTAATCACGGCATCCAGCGAGAACACGGCATCCAGCACGACGATCTGTGCCACCACGGCCCAGAAACTCGCATGGGCGCGATTGCCGTTGCCATCGTGCGTTTTATTCTCTAGCCGTTCATGCAGCTCCATCGTGGCTTTGAACAAGAGGAACACACCACCGAACAGCAAAATCAGGTCACGACCCGAGAAACTGAAATCGCCAAGGCTAAACAATGGACGCGTCAGTGTGACCATCCAGGAAATCAAAGACAACAGCCCCAGACGCATTAACAGCGCCAGGCTTAAACCGATAATGCGGGCTTTATCTCGCTGTTTGGGGGGTAATTTATCCGCCAAAATGGCGATAAACACCAAATTGTCGATACCCAGAACAATTTCCAGAACCACCAGCGTCAATAAACCTGCCCAGATTGAAGGATCTAGCAAAAATTCCATGTCAGACTCCAGAAAATGAACGAGCAGATGACATCAATGCATGAGCCGCATTGAATGGTAATAAAAAGAGTTGGTGTGGATCAGAGAGATTCTGAATGTGGTCTGAGTGACCAGCTGAGTACAGAAAACCGCCAGCATTAGCGGGAAAACAGAGAACGTTTTGTCGGTGACAGTCCATGGGAAGGGCTGATGCCCGGTGCTCCTAAGCAATTTAAGGGACGTTTACTCTAACAGGTTGTTACCAATTTTCACAAAGAATTTCTTAGACCGGCTTCGCATTGATAACGCGCCCAAATTTTCCCATTCAGAGCCCTTTTAGCCCTTGGTTTAACTGGTCAGCATTAGAGCATCATCACACTATTTATTTTTTCGATAAGTAAAATAAATCTGTCAGTCACGATTTCTAGCCTGACAACCTGGAGGAACACAGTGAATGTCATGAATCCACGGTAAAATTTTTTCTTGCAGCCATACTAATACCGCGACGGTTAACGTTCAGCTTGTGAACGTTGACCCGGTTTCCTGACACATTGACTCTTTTTTGATCGTGAACGTGAGGAGGTAGCAAGTGAGTATTGCAATCATGTTATGCACTCACGGCGCCACTGCGGGACCGCTGTTAAAGACAGCAGAAATGATTCTTGGCGAGCAAAGTAATGTCGCCTGGATTGATTTCGTTCCTGGAGAAAACGCCGAAACATTGATAGAAAAATATCAGGAAAAACTCACGCAGTTAGACACATCACAAGGCGTGCTGTTTCTCGTTGATACCTGGGGCGGCAGCCCGTTCAACGCCGCCAGCCGCCTCGTCACCGACAAAGAAAACCATGATGTTATCGCCGGCGTGAATATTCCCATGCTAGCGGAAACCTTTATGGCTCGGGATGATAACCCGTCCTTCTCCGATCTGGTTTCTATCGCGTTGGAAGCTGGTAGAGATGGCGTAAAAGCCCTGAAGCATCAGGAAAAAGCCAAAGTAGCCCCCCCTTCTCCTCCACCGCCCCCAAAAGCAGTCCCCACACCGGCAGGACCCGGCGAACATATGAAGATTGGGTTGGCTCGTATCGACGACCGTCTGATTCATGGTCAGGTCGCCACCCGCTGGACGAAAGAAACCAATGTTTCGCGCATTATTGTTGTCAGCGATGAAGTTGCTGCCGATCACGTGCGTAAAACGTTGCTGACTCAAGTTGCGCCACCGGGCGTTACCGCGCACGTGGTGGATGTGGCAAAGGCCGTTCGTGTTTATGACAATCCGAAATATGCCGCCGACCGCGTGATGCTGTTGTTCACCAATCCGACGGATGTATTAACGCTGATCGAAAATGGCGTAAACATCACCTCGGTTAATATTGGCGGGATGGCATTCAAACAGGGGAAAACGCAGGTGAATAATGCTGTCTCTATCGATGAGAAGGATATTGCGGCATTCCATGAATTAGATAAACGCGGTATTGAATTGGAGGTTCGAAAAGTATCAACCGATTCCCGGATTAAAATGATGGACTTGATTAACAAAATGCCGCGTTGATACCTATCGTGCTGCGAAGGTTATTAACGCTACTGTCACCATCAATAATAGTTTTATAGACCTGGCGATTTTCAAGATAGGTATTTATGTCGATATTGAAAAGCTTTATGTCGACATGGAAAACTTTACGTTGACCTTGAAAAACAACGGGGATGGCGATTTATTTTACTCAGACACATTTTATAGGAGAAGTACGATGGAGATTACCACACTTCAAATTGTGCTGATATTTCTCGTCGCATGTGTTTCGGGGATGGGTTCGATTCTTGATGAATTCCAGTTCCACCGTCCACTCGTCGCTTGTACGCTGATTGGCGCAGTATTAGGTGATTTAAAAACCGGGATCATTATTGGCGGTACGCTGGAAATGATCGCGTTAGGCTGGATGAACATCGGTGCAGCCGTAGCACCAGATGCGGCGCTGGCGTCCATTATCTCAACCATTCTAGTTATTGCTGGCGGTCAAGGGATTGGTGCTGGGATTGCTCTGGCAATTCCGCTTGCGGCAGCCGGGCAAGTCTTAACCATCATTGTTCGTACCATCACGGTTGCGTTCCAGCATGCGGCAGACAGCGCGGCAGAGCGAGGTAATCTAACGGCTATCAGTTGGATTCACGTTTCTGCCTTACTGCTGCAAGCCATGCGTATCGCGATTCCTGCAGTGATCGTTGCCGTTTCCGTTGGCACCGATGCCGTTCACGCCCTGCTGAACTCCATCCCAGACGTTGTCACCAACGGCTTGAATATCGCCGGTGGGATGATCGTTGTTGTCGGTTACGCGATGGTCATCAACATGATGCGCGCGGGTTACCTGATGCCGTTCTTCTATCTTGGTTTCGTTACCGCTGCCTTCACTGAGTTCAATCTGGTGGCTCTGGGCGTAATCGGTATTGTGATGGCGGTGCTGTATATCCAACTCAGCCCGAAATATAACAAGGTTCAAGGCCAGTCTGTCGCATCAGGCAATAACGGTCTTGATAACGAACTGGATTAACAGGAGTGAGAAAAATGGTCGAAAATACGAAAGTCAAAAAACTCACTGACGGCGATATCCGCGCGGTGTTTATCCGTTCCAACCTGTTTCAAGGCTCCTGGAACTTTGAACGTATGCAGGCACTCGGCTTCTGTTTTTCCATGGTGCCAGTGATTCGCCGTCTTTATCCTGAAAATTCGGAAGAGCGTAAACAAGCAATCAAACGCCATCTGGAGTTTTTCAATACGCAGCCTTTTGTTGCCGCTCCGATACTCGGCGTAACGATGGCGATGGAAGAGCAACGTGCTAACGGCGCTCCTATTGACGACGCGGCAATAAACGGTCTGAAAGTCGGGCTGATGGGGCCACTGGCTGGCGTCGGCGACCCGATATTCTGGGGTACCGCCCGTCCGGTATTCGCTGCGCTAGGCGCAGGGATTGCCATGAGCGGCAGCCTGTTGGGGCCAGTGCTCTTTTTCGTCCTGTTTAACCTGGTTCGCCTGCTGGTGCGTTACTATGGCGTCGCCTACGGCTACCGCAAAGGGATCGATATCGTCAGCGATATGGGCGGCGGTTTCCTGCAAAAAATGACCGAAGCGGCCTCTATCCTCGGCTTGTTCGTCATGGGGGCATTGGTCAATAAATGGACTCACGTCAACATCCCGATGGTGGTGTCGACAGTGACGAATCAGAACGGGGAAACCACGGTGACCACCGTTCAATCCATCCTTGACCAGCTCATGCCGGGGCTCGTTCCCCTACTGCTGACGTTCGGCTGTATGTGGCTGCTACGGCGCAAGGTAAATGCGCTGTGGCTGATTATGGGCTTCTTCGCTATTGGTATCTTCGGGTACTGGATCGGTCTGCTCGGCGTGTAATGTTCAATGGCCGGGTGCCAATACGCCCGGCCATTTTTATTCACGGACACAAATAGTTAACGGACAAGGGTAATACGGATGACGATGACGGATATCACGCTGGTGGTGTTGATTGCATTAGCACTGGTTTATGCCATCTACGATGAGTTCATCATGGATAAACTCAAAGGGAAAACACAGCTCCTCGTCCCCTTAAAGCGGATGAATCGACTCGATACGCTGATTTTTATCGGCTTAGTCGGCATTCTTATTTATCAGAATGTGATGAGCAATGGTGCCATTATCACCACCTATCTTTTGATTTCGCTGGCCTTCATGGCGTGCTATCTAGCTTATATTCGCCGTCCCAAACTGGTTTTTAAATCAACCGGATTCTTTTATGCGAATATATTCATTCCTTATATCAGAATTAAAAATATGAATTTATCTGAGGATGGCGTATTAGTTATCGAACTTGAGAAGCGTCGTTTATTGATACAGGTTGCACAGCTCGACGATTTAGAGAGAATATATAAATTTATGATTGAGAATCAATGAGGTAAGTTTACCTTTAAATTATTTAAAATAACGTTGGCTATACACCTCATGTTTAGATGGTATTTTAACCACAATAACTCTGTCGTTATTTTATACGATTCCTCATTACCAATGACTAAATGAAAATAATTATCAATTTCATTATTAACACTTAAAACTTTTAGTGTTGTTTGCACCATAAATAATATGGTAAGGTTGCGCCGTCATTGGGGAGTAGCCGATTTCTGATTAGTCATTATTCATAGTAACTCGTCAGAAATGCTCGTATCAACATACTCGTTCTATCTCCATATTATCGGAGCATAAACGTGGTGCGGGCGGCCAAGCGTGATTGGCAGGCGAGACCATAGACACGTGGCATCATCTATCGGGTTGGAGATGATCTGCGTGGATATGGTTAATCGTCCAGCCGAGGCTACTTAAAATGAACATGTCAGCAACACTTATCCTAGCATTTGGTATGTCAATGGATGCCTTCGCCGCGTCAATCGGTAAAGGTGCCGTACTGCATAATCCCCGTTTCCGCGATGCCATTCGTACCGGCCTCATCTTTGGTGTTATCGAAGCTATCACCCCGCTCATCGGCTGGGCACTTGGCTTTTTTGCCAGCCAATATATTCTCGAATGGGATCACTGGGTTGCCTTTACCCTGTTACTGATTCTGGGTGGCCGCATGATCGTTGAGGGACTCAAAGGTTCTTCAGACTGCCGCTGCGAAAAAGTCAAAAACCATAGTCTGGCACTGCTAGTTTGTACCGCGGTTGCCACCAGCCTGGATGCCATGGCAATTGGCGTTGGGTTAGCTTTTCTTCAGGTCAATATTTTCCATACCGCCATGGTCATTGGCTGTGCCACCATGATTATGGTCACACTCGGAATGATGATTGGCCGCTATATCGGACCGATTCTCGGCAAAAAAGCAGAAGTTATGGGCGGGCTGGTTCTGATTGGTATCGGCTGTAATATCCTGTATGAACACCTCGGCTACGCCGCCTGATATACCCATCATACTTCACATCAACGGGCAGCCCGACTATCGCGCTGCCCGTTTTTATTCTTCTCGATTACGCAACTACCACATCGCTACCAACACGCTGATGCAAGCGGATAATAAAGTCCGTTTCACAACTAAACGCGGTGGCCGCTTGCAGTCGCTCGCTAACGTCTGGCGTTGCCCGCCAGGCAAAGGGCGTCATTTGCAATAGCGCCGCAGCCTCACTCCCGGATAGCTGCATCGGATACGCGAGCGTTTGCTGATCCATAAGCTGAAAGCCTGCGAGCACTTCATCTTTGCTCGGATGTAATAACACCTCATCGTAGACTTCTGCTTTCAGTTGATAAAGATGTCGTGGCCCCGGAGATACCGTCACCACCCAACCGCCAACCTTAACGGTGCGCTGTAATTCCGCGTCATTACACGGCGCATAGATCTTTACCACAGCATCAAGGGATTGGTCCTGAAAAGGCAGCCGCTGGCTGGAGGCGACGCAAAACTCAACGTTGTCATACCGCTTTGCCGCCCGCTGAATCGCCGCCTTGGAAACATCCAGCCCGTATATCGTCATCGTTTTGCGCGATGTAAGACGATGAGCAAACTCTGCAGTGTAATACCCTTCACCACAGCCGATATCCAGCAGCGCCACAGCGTCATCCGCCACAATACGATCTATGTGCTGCGCAACGACGTCACGTAGCGGTTGATAGTGACCGGCCTCCAGAAAGCTGCGACGCGCCTGCATCATTTCAGCGCTATCACCAGGTTGTTTTGAACGCTTAAACTGTACCGGCAACAGGTTAACGTACCCTTCTTTCGCACGGTCAAAACTATGTTTACCACACGTCCATTGCCGCGGGTGTCGCTCCAGAGGTAACTGGCATAGCGGACACTGATAACTCATCGGCACATTTTCCTCATTAAAAACGTCTTCATTGCATTACGGGTGTAGATAAAAGCATCACAGGTGCAGATAAAACACAGACAACAAAAAACCCGCACCATGGCGGGTTTTGCAACAGAGCTGTAAAATTACAGCGCAGTGACGTTTACTGCAGAAGGACCTTTCTGGCCATCCTGAATTTCGAATTCTACGTTCTGGCCTTCAGCCAGAGTTTTGAAGCCGTTGCCTTGAATTGCAGAGAAGTGTACGAATACATCTTTGCTGCCGTCAGCAGGAGTGATGAAACCAAAGCCTTTAGACTCGTTGAACCACTTAACCTGACCTTTAATCTTTGCCATTTCAAATATTTCCTTTAATTGTTTAAACCGCCAAAAAGGCGTTATACAGACAAACCAAAGTCGTTACTGCTTGAGGCACTAAGATAAGGATCGGCAGAGAAGCAGCATGCAACACTAAAGGTTGTACTTAAGTCTTCTTTACTGAAAATGCCATTCATATACAGAACTGTACCTCGTTTTACCCAGAAGCGTTATTACACACTATGTAAACGATGGCAAGGGCTTTTTTATCAGTCGTGGACATGCCGCACAAATTCACGTCATCCTTGATTCATTAATACACGATAATGCTTGCTGACACCTATATTCACAGGCAGCGTCTAACACGGCACAATAAGCGCACTTCAGATTCTATTATGCAAAAAAATACGCGACAATCGTCGCATTTCTGGCACAGAGGCGTCGGAAGTCATAACAAAAAGCTATAATTGACGCACTTATATGAAGAGATATTGACCATTAACAAAAAAGCGCGCCCGACATCGGCCACGCTTATATCAATGTTTAAAATCGATTGTCATTTTTATGCTATCTGTATCTTTTGCATTAATACATTACATAATAGAAATTATTTATAGACTAATCTTTCGTTACGCAGGGAATTAACTGGTTTGAACCAATAGCACTATTAATGCCATCAAAAAAGTCAATAAGACCAAACTTGCCAACTTCCAACGTCGTTCTGATTTTGTGCTCATATCACTTACAATCCTTTTGTATAAAATAGAGACATCTCTCACATTCTTTATGGTTTATCGGCAGAGATCAGAACTTTCTTAAGACGACATAAGATTTCTCTCGCTTTTTGGCGTAAATTTCACCATGTGTATAGCTATGTATAGTTGCGCGACAGTTCACTACCGTTACCGTTAGACTTTCGTTGTAACCTTAAGTACGATTCATTAAATTAAAGCAACATTTCTGTTATCAAAGGAGCATGATGCGTTCCTTACCCGCGCAAGCACGTGCTACGTGCCTGCGAACACTGACTTCTTGTGTCATGAGACACCCTCCAATATTCATTCCCCGCTCTTTTCTGCCTCTTGACTTAAATGATATTGATAATTATTCTCAAGTAACACTTTCACGGTTTGTAAGGATATTCGCATGATCGGTTTTCACGCTCATTTACCTGCCCTATTCCGTCGCATCGCGCTGCCGTGCGCTTTACTGCTTTTAGCCAGCACCTCTGCTCAGGCGGCTGAAAAGCTTAAAGTCATCACGACCTTTACCATCATTCAGGATATCGCACAGAATATTGCAGGCGATGCCGCGACGGTTGAGTCCATTACTAAACCCGGAGCGGAGATTCATGATTATCAACCGACACCGCGTGATATTGTTAAAACACAGTCCGCACAGTTGGTGCTGTGGAACGGCATGAATCTCGAACGTTGGTTTACGCGCTTTTTTGAGAACGTAAAAAATGTGCCCGCCGTTGTGGTGACGGAAGGCATCACGCCGCTTCCTATTCGCGAAGGTGCCTATAATGGCAACCCAAATCCGCATGCCTGGATGTCGCCTTCCAACGCATTAATCTATATTGAAAATATCCGTAAAGGTCTGGTGCAAGCCGATCCTGCGAATGCAGAAACGTATAATCGTAACGCCAAAGCCTATGCGGAAAAAATTAAGGCTCTCGACGCGCCGCTGCGTGAGCGTCTTGCCCGTATCCCAGAGCAGCAACGCTGGTTAGTCACCAGTGAGGGTGCATTCAGCTATCTGGCGAAGGATTATCAGTTCAATGAAGTCTATCTCTGGCCAATCAATGCTGACGAACAAGGTTCGCCGCAGCAGGTACGTCGGGTTATCGATACCGTGCGAGAGAAGGCTATCCCTGTAGTTTTCAGCGAAAGCACTATTTCCGATAAGCCAGCAAAGCAGGTCAGCAAAGAAACCGGGGCGAAATATGGCGGCGTGCTGTATGTTGATTCGCTGTCTACAGAGAAAGGCCCTGTGCCGACCTATATCGACCTGTTACAAGTGACGGTGGAAACCATCGCGAAAGGATTTAATCAATGAGTAGTGATCGAGCAGTACAGTCATTAGAAGTCAATGATGTTTCGGTTACTTACAGCAACGGGCATCAGGCTATTCGCCATGCTTCTTTTTCCCTGACCGGTGGAACGATTTGCGCCTTGGTTGGCGTCAACGGCAGCGGAAAGTCGACATTGTTCAAAAGCATCATGGGGTTGGTCAAACCAACCTCAGGGCAGGTACTGCTCAACCAGCAACCGATCTACCAAGCGCTGAAACAGAATCTGGTTGCCTATGTTCCACAAACGGAAGACGTAGACTGGAATTTCCCCGTTTTGGTTTCAGACGTAGTCATGATGGGCCGCTACGGGAGGATGAATTTCCTGCGCATCCCCAGCAAACAAGACCGCACTATTGTGGCGGAATCGCTGGAGCGCGTCGGGCTATCGACGCTGCAACATCGCCAGATCGGTGAACTGTCCGGTGGACAGAAAAAGCGCGTCTTTCTGGCGCGGGCGCTGGCTCAACAAGGCAGTGTGTTGCTGCTGGATGAGCCTTTTACTGGCGTAGACGTTAAAACAGAGAACGCCATTATCGATCTGCTTCGCACCTTGCGTGATGAAGGGCATTTGATTCTAGTGGCAACCCATAACCTCGGTAGCGTTCCTGAGTTTTGTGACAACGTTATTTTGGTTAATCGCACCGTTTTAGCCGCAGGACCGACGCACAGCACCTTTACCCAAAGCAATTTGGAGAAAACGTTCGGCGGTGTTCTGCGACACATCAACCTCGGAGGTTCTCATCTTCACGATGATGATGATGTCCGCTCGGTGACAGTGTTGACAGACGATGAGCGTCCGGCCGTGTTCTATGGGTCGACCAAGAGCGATCCTCCTGCATCACGCGCTGTACCGGAGGAGAAAAAGCCCTGATGATCGATATCCTGTTGCAGCCATTCAGCTATAACTACATGGTCAAGGCGATCTGGGTCAGCGCGATTGTCGGCGGCGTGTGTGCTTTTCTTTCGGCGTACCTGATGCTGAAAGGCTGGTCGCTGATGGGCGATGCGCTCTCCCACTCTGTCGTCCCCGGTGTTGCAGGAGCCTATGCTCTGGGCCTGCCCTACGCGGCGGGTGCATTTTTTACCGGTATGCTTGCCGCACTGGCAATGACGCTCATCCGCCACATTACCCGATTGCGCGAAGATGCGATTATCGGCTTTATTTTCTCAACGTTTTTCGCTGTCGGCCTGCTGATTATTTCACTCAACCCGACATCGGTTAACGTGCAGTCCATCATTTTCGGCAATATTTTGGGCATCGCCGACGAAGATGTCCTGCAAGTTGAAATCATCATCGGCGTGACGTTCGTGATTCTCTGCCTGCTGTGGAAGGATCTGCTGGCCGTGTTCTTTGATGAGAACCATGCCCGCTCGATCGGTCTTTCCCCGCTAAAGCTGAAAATTCTGTTCTTTACGCTGCTGAGTGCCTGTACGGTCGCGGCACTGCAAACTGTTGGCGCAATTTTGGTAATTGCGATGGTGATTACACCTGGTGCCACCGCTTACCTGCTCACCGATCGATTTGGTCGTCTGATTGTGATTTCTATTGCACTAGGTGCGATCACCAGCGCGGTCGGGGCGTACCTGAGCTTCTTCCTTGATGGTGCAACCGGCGGCGTGATTGTCACGTTGCAAACCGTCGTCTTCCTGTTGGCATTTGTCTTTGCACCCAAGCATGGGTTGCTGGCCTCTCGCCGTCTGCGGTTACGCGATCAATCAGGAGATGCATTATGACGCTCATTAGCTGGCTTATCGATCCCCTGTCCTACCCGTTCATGCAGCGTGCACTACTTGCCGCTGTCGTCACCGGTACGGTCTGCGCGGTACTGTCGTGCTATCTGGTGCTGAAAGGCTGGTCGCTAATGGGTGATGCCATTTCCCATGCCGTGCTGCCCGGCATCGTTGTCGCGTTTTTACTGGGGATTCCGTTAGTCATCGGGGCTTTCGTTTCCGGTATTTTTTGTGCGGTAGCGACGGGATACGTAAAAGAACACAGCCGGGTTAAAGAAGACACGGTCATGGGGATCATCTTTTCCGGCATGTTTGCGCTGGGGCTCGTCATGTTTGCGCGTATCGATACCGATCAGCACCTGAACCATATTCTGTTTGGTAACGTGCTGGGCATCACTCAGCAAGAGCTGACGCAAATCTTACTGATCGCTGGGGTGACGCTGGCCATCATCTTGTTAAAGCGCCGAGATTTTATGCTGTACTGCTTCGATCCCAATCATGCCCGCGTTATCGGCCTGCCCGTCAAGCTACTGCACTACGGATTGCTGAGCCTGCTGGCGATGACGATTGTCGCATCCTTACAGGCCGTCGGCGTTATTCTGGTGATCGCGATGCTGATTGCGCCGGGCATTATTGCCTTCATGGTCTGTAAACGTTTCGAGCGCATGGTGCTTGTTGCCACGCTGGTTTCCGTTATTTCCTGTATTGCTGGCACCCTGATCAGTTTCTATATTGATGGCGCAACTGGCCCTTGCATCGTGATCGTTCAGGCACTGTTCTTCACGCTGGCGCTGACTTACCACCAGCTGAAACAACGTCGTCAGGCGGCATCTCAGGCCGTCACCGACGCGTTGTAATCCTTTCGCCCTCAGCCTTTTAGCATGACGTAACCGGAAAACAGCCGTCGGTTACGTCATTAATGCGCTATTTCATTGCCTTATCTACCGGATTGAGCGTCGTCCTAACTCCGCTATTTTTAATTCCGACTATACTTGTTTCTCGTTATCTCGGCCTATCGGTTATCACTGTGCGATAGATTCCATTTTTATTGTGCTCAATGGGTTACCGTAAACGAATCACCCCAGTGAACAGCATCGTATCGGGCAACATCAACGGGAGGATGACCTTATGTGGCAAGCTATCAGCCGACTTTTGGAAGAGCATCACGGTACTGCGGATATTCAGGAGCGTCACGAATTATCCGGCGGTGAAATACACCCAGCCTGGTATGTCCGCTACGGCGAACATGACGTTTTCGTAAAATGCGATAGCCGTGAAATGCTGGCCAAATTCACTGCCGAAGCCGATCAACTTCACTTGCTGAGCCGCAGTAATACGGTGCGTGTACCCGCCGTCTATGGTGTCGGTAGTTCACGCGATCACAGCTTCCTGCTTCTGCAATATCTGCCCGTCAAACCGTTGGATGCGCACAGCGCCTGGTGCCTGGGTGAACAGTTAGCACGCCTGCATCAATGGAGTGATCAGCCACAATTTGGACTGGATTTCGATAACGACCTCTCAACAACGCCTCAGCCAAACAGTTGGCAGCGACGCTGGGCGACCTTTTTTGCCGAACAGCGTATTGGCTGGCAGTTACAGCTGGCGGCAGAAAAAGGGATGCATTTTGGTCATATTGAAACGCTAATTGCCCGCGTTGAGGAACGTCTGGCAGGACATCAGCCCCAGCCGTCGCTCTTGCACGGTGACTTATGGCCAGATAACTGTGCAAATAGTCAGGATGGCGCTTATCTGTTCGATCCGGCCTGCTATTGGGGAGACAGAGAATGTGATTTAGCGATGCTGCCGCGCTACCCGGCCCTGCCGCCACAGATTTATGATGGTTACCAGAGCGTGTGGCCGTTGGATAAAGGCTTTATCGATCGCCAGCCCATTTACCAGATTTATTATCTGCTTAACCGCGCCAATCTTTTCGGCGGCAAACATATTGTTGAAGCACAACAGCTCATTGAGCGACAGCTTTTAATCTAAGGCGAAATGGTTGCGCTGATATAAGATGCTTGATCTAAGGTGAGAAGAATACCGAGTCTGGCGCAACGGCTGCGCCAGACCGTTAATCAGACTGGCAGCCCTAATAAACGTAACACCAGATAGCCAATACCCGCGATAATCACCGGCAGGATATAAAGCGGAAAGAATTGCACAAAAATCGTGTGTCCAGGAACAATAACACGTGATTCCAGCGTCTCACGCGTGTTCCCACCATCACCTTTCATCTTTTCCAGAATCAGTTGATCTTCAATGCCTTCTTTAATAGCTTTCGCCTGACGAGACATCCGGGCACCCGAAACCTGTAAAGCCAGGCCAATAAAAATCAGGATGTAGATCAGCCAAAACATCAGCGTCGCCCCACTGAAAAAACGCGTAAAATCCGGTACCGGCGAGTTGTACCAAAAAATATTCAGGAAAGGCGTATTAAAGCGCACCATGTCGACCATCAGGTGCACAAAATCCAGAAGAACAGCATCAATACCCTGTTTTTTCTGGGTATAAGCGTAGAGATAATTAGCTAGCGAGACGAAGGTTGAAAGCAGCGCGGGAATAAAAAGGATCCATCCGGCAATGCGTTTAACGACGGCAATACGGCCAGCCTGTTGATACGTCATGAGAACCCCTTCTTAGCGACGCAACATCGGTAATATATCGTTTTAGTACGACGGGTAGCCTACTGTAACTTTACGCGCAGTCAACACTTTATCTCCCGCATAGCCAGAGTCGTGCCCTGCAACTCGACTTATTAGGGTATAGTTTATCAGTAAATTTTCTTTTCCTTTGCTGACGGAGCCAGTGGTATGTCCTTTGATTCTTCTATACGAGCGGCGATTTTCGATATGGATGGGCTGCTGATTGATTCAGAACCGTTGTGGGACAAGGCCGAACTGGAGGTTATCGCCTCGCTTGGCGTAGACATTTCACTACGAGAATCCATGAAAGATACTTTGGGTTTACGCATCGATATGGTGGTCGAACTCTGGTATCAGCGTTCTCCCTGGGCGACACCTGCCCGAGACGAGGTTGTCCGCCGTATTATCGATCGCGCGATTGAACTCGTTGCCGAACAGCGCCCGCTCTTACCCGGCGTCGAACATGCGCTGCAACTGTGTCGTGAGCAGAATCTCAAAATTGGACTGGCTTCCGCTTCGCCGCTCCGCATGCAGCAGCAGGTGCTGCGCATGTTTAATCTGGAACACTACTTTGATGTCCTAATGTCAGCCGAGACACTGCCGTATAGCAAGCCTCATCCGGAGGTCTATTTGAATGCCGCAAACGGACTCGGCGTTCCTCCGACACAATGTGTGACGCTGGAAGATTCGGTGAACGGCATGATCGCAACCAAAGCGGCACGCATGCGTTCGATCGTTATTCCACAGGCTGAATTTCGCGATGACGCTCGCTGGGCGCTGGCAGACTATAAGCTGCATTCCCTGAATCAGCTGACTACTGAACATTTAATCTAGGAATTAGGAAGTAGAAGCAAAAGAAGAGAAAAGTAGACATCGTGGGATATGACGAAAGCGTGGCCAGTCTACTGGCTGACCACGCTTTGAAGCATTACAGGAAATCCGCTCGCTTAGGCGAGAAAGCATCGATCAGAACGCTGCCATCTTCCAGCGCAACTACGCCATGCATCTCGGGTTTCACCGCCAGATAGGCGTCGCCCGCTTTCAGGATACGTTTATCACCTTCGATCTCCACTTCAAAGCTGCCAGCAGCAACATAAGCAATCTGATCGTGAATTTCATGGAAGTGCGGCGTACCAATCGCACCTTTATCAAAGTGCACGTAAACCATCATCAGCTCATCGCTCCAGGTCATGATTTTACGTTTAATTCCACCGCCCAACTCTTCCCACGGCGTTTCATCATCAATAAAGTATCTTCTCATCGTCATCTCTCCTCTAACGCTTTTATTGCCCATACCTTCGATTGCGTCAACAAACCATGCACGACAACGAGGGTATGATTATGGATTGCGACATTTTAGCCACATCAGTACCAGAAGAAACATAAAATAAGCAAAACCATGACGGCCCTCAAGAAATAAATAAAACATTATTTCATTTTTATTGAATTCGCATCCCATCCAAACTATCATCCCGCATAACAAGAAAGAACCGGGCAGGTTGAGGAACAGGTGACGTTGTCACTGCCACGCGACATCATCTGTTTCGCCCGGCGCTTTCACTAGAAACAGTAAGTACAGTAAGTAATGAAACGGCAGTTTTTCACATGATGGGTCAGCAGCAGGAAGCCCGTCATAGCGTAATAAAAAACGAGCGGACGGTGATTGCACCGATCTGGTCGATGCATTCCGGTGTTGGCACCAGACGCTACACCTTTATCTGGGGCATGGTTGGCGAGAATCACGTTTTCGGTGACATGGATCACGTCAAGGTTAGCGAGTTACGTTAATCGCTTTCAGCCGGAATTACCGGTGTTCCCTACAGTAACAGCTAACGACTAAGTATTTTGTCGCTTATAGAGAGATTACAGATATGATTTTAAATTCTTTTGATTTGCAAGGTAAAGTTGCTCTGATCACGGGTTGTGATACGGGTTTGGGTCAAGGCATGGCTATCGGTCTGGCACAAGCAGGCTGTGATATCGTCGGCGTCAACATCGTTGAACCGAAAGACACTATCGAAAAAGTCACCGCACTGGGACGTCGTTTCCTGAGCCTGACTGCCGACATGAGCAATGTCTCTGGTCATGCAGAGCTGGTAGAGAAAGCCGTTGCTGAATTTGGCCACGTTGACATTCTGGTTAACAACGCCGGTATCATCCGTCGTGAAGATGCGATCGATTTCAGCGAGAAAAACTGGGACGACGTAATGAACCTGAACATTAAGAGCGTTTTCTTTATGTCTCAGACCGTTGCTCGCCAGTTCATCAAGCAAGGTAAAGGCGGTAAGATCATCAATATCGCTTCTATGCTGTCCTTCCAGGGTGGTATCCGCGTACCTTCTTATACCGCATCAAAAAGCGCCGTTATGGGCGTAACCCGTCTGATGGCGAACGAGTGGGCAAAACACGGTATCAACGTCAACGCAATTGCACCGGGATATATGGCGACCAACAATACCCAGCAACTGCGCGCCGATGAAGAACGCAGCAAAGAAATTTTGGATCGTATCCCAGCTGGCCGTTGGGGTTTGCCACAGGATCTGATGGGTCCGTCTGTCTTCCTGGCATCCAGCGCATCTGACTACATCAATGGTTACACGATTGCCGTTGATGGTGGCTGGCTGGCTCGCTAAGCGCAGTTTTTCTTAGCGGCATTTCGCCAACCTACGATAAAAAGCACAATTCCGGTTGTGCTTTTTATTTGTTTTTCAAGTTGTTATTTCGTTTTCCATGATTCTTTCTCCTGCCAAAATCCTTTCTTAAAAAAAATCAAAACAACGTTCCGACTTTGATCACACTTTCGATATTGCGTGCATGACGACAAGGTTAATAGCGCAATATAATCAATCAAAACAGTGTTTCTATTTATAAGGAACTGTTCACACGGTTCCATAAGAAGGTACTCCATGAGTATTTTTGAAAACTTATACACCAGCAGGAAATCGCAGCTCGACGAATGGGTTGCAGCACTCGATAGCCACATTGCCTGCGTTCAGGATAAAGGCCGCAGCCAAAGTCAGCCGACGTTACTATTGGCTGACGGTTTTGATGTGGAAAATTATGCACCTGCGATGTGGCAATTCCCAGATGGACATAGCGCACCTATTTCTAATTTTGCTAGCCAGCAAAATTGGCTAAGAACGCTATGTGCCATGAGCGTCGTTACGGGTAATGAGAGTTACCAGCAACACGCTATGGCACAAAGCGAATATTTCCTGGATCATTTCGTTGATGATAATAGCGGCCTGTTCTTCTGGGGCGGTCACCGCTTTATTAATCTGGATACGCTGGCAGGCGAAGGGCCAGAATCCAAAGCTCAGGTGCATGAATTAAAGCACCACCTGCCCTATTACGCGTTATTGCATCGTGTTAATGCGGAAAAGACGCTGAATTTCTTTCAGGGTTTCTGGAACGCGCACGTCGAAGACTGGGATTCACTGGATCTGGGTCGTCATGGTGATTACAGCAAAAAACGCGATCCGAATGTTTTCCTACATGCCCGCCATGATGTCGTCGATCCGGCACAGTGGCCTGTTCTGCCATTAACGAAGGGGCTGACTTTTGTTAATGCTGGCACAGACCTGATTTATGCAGCGTTCAAATACGCAGAATATACGGGCGATAGTCACGCCGCGGCCTGGGGTAAGCATCTTTATCGCCAATACGTTTTGGCTCGCAACCCAGAAACCGGTATGCCGGTGTATCAGTTCAGTTCACCACAGCAGCGCCAGCCGGTGCCGGAAGACGATAACCAGACGCAATCCTGGTTTGGCGATCGTGCTCAACGCCAGTTTGGCCCAGAGTTCGGTGAAATCGCGCGTGAAGCCAATGTGCTGTTTCGCGATATGCGCCCACTGCTGATTGATAACCCACTGGCAATGTTGGATATTCTCCGCACGCAGCCTGATGCAGAAATGCTGAACTGGGTTATTTCAGGGCTAAAAAATTACTATCAGTACGCCTACGATGTCACCAGCAATACACTGCGCCCGATGTGGAACAACGGCCAGGACATGACAGGCTACCGTTTTAAACGCGATGGCTATTATGGTAAAGCGGGTACGGAATTAAAACCGTTTGCATTAGAAGGTGATTATTTATTACCGCTGGTTCGTGCTTATCGTCTGAGCGGCGATGAGGACCTGTATGCTCTAGTTAACACCATGCTGACACGGCTGAACAAAGAAGAGATTCAGCACATCGCCAGCCCGGTACTTTTGTTGACCGTTATCGAACTGGCCGATCACAAACAATCAGAATCCTGGGCACATTACGCCGCGCAGTTGGCTGACGTTTTGTTTGAACAACATTTCCACCGTGGTTTGTTCGTTCGCTCCGCACAGCATCGTTATGTTCGTCTGGATGATACCTATCCGCTGGCTTTACTGACTTTCGTTGCCGCTTGTCGCAACAAATTAAACGATATCCCACCGTATCTGACACAAGGTGGATATGTTCACGGGGATTTTCACGTTAATGGGGAAAATAGAATTGTTTATGACGTGGAATTAATTTATCCAGAGTTATTAACAGCTTAATTTTATGTTTTTTTTAATGGTTCACAATTAATCAATAGGTAAGCATTATGAATGAAAACAGAATGCTGGGGTTAGCCTATATCTCCCCCTATATTATAGGGCTGATAGTTTTTACCGCTTTCCCCTTTGTTTCGTCATTTATCCTCAGTTTTACTGAGTATGATTTGATCAATCCGCCTGAATTTACGGGGCTAGAAAACTATCACCGTATGTTCCTGGAAGATGATCTCTTTTGGAAATCCATGGGCGTCACCTTTGCCTATGTATTTCTGACCATTCCATTGAAATTAATCTTCGCATTGTTAATTGCGTTTGTACTTAATTTCAAATTACGTGGTATCGGTTTCTTCCGTACTGCTTACTATGTGCCTTCTATTCTGGGCAGCAGCGTGGCAATCGCCGTTCTGTGGCGTGCACTGTTCGCTATCGATGGCTTGTTAAACAGCTTCCTCGGCGTGTTTGGCTTTGACGCTATCAACTGGCTGGGCGAACCGTCGCTGGCACTGATGTCGGTAACGCTGTTGCGCGTATGGCAGTTCGGTTCCGCCATGGTTATCTTCCTGGCTGCATTGCAGAACGTTCCGCAATCTCAGTATGAAGCGGCGATGATCGACGGTGCATCTAAATGGCAAATGTTCCTGAAAGTAACGGTACCGCTGATTACGCCAGTTATTTTCTTTAACTTTATCATGCAGACCACTCAGGCGTTCCAGGAATTTACGGCACCTTACGTCATTACTGGCGGTGGTCCAACGCACTACACCTACCTGTTCTCGCTCTATATCTACGATACGGCGTTCAAGTATTTTGATATGGGCTACGGTGCTGCATTGGCATGGGTTCTGTTCCTGGTTGTTGCGGTATTTGCGTCTATCTCCTTTAAGTCGTCGAAATACTGGGTGTTCTACTCCGCTGATAAAGGAGGAAAAAATGGCTGACATGCATTCAAACCTGACGACAGCACAAGAAATTGCTGCTGCAGAAGTACGCCGCACGCTGCGTAAAGAAAAAATCAGTGCCGCTATCCGTTACGTGGTTCTGCTGTTCGTTGGCTTGCTGATGCTTTATCCACTGGCGTGGATGTTCTCAGCATCGTTCAAACCGAACCATGAGATCTTCACCACGTTGGGTCTGTGGCCAGAACACGCCACTTGGGACGGTTTCGTTAACGGTTGGAAAACCGGTACGGAATACAATTTCGGTCACTACATGATTAACACGTTCCAGTATGTGATTCCGAAAGTGGTTCTGACCGTTATTTCCTCGGTGATTGTGGCTTACGGCTTCGCTCGCTTTGACATTCCGTGGAAGAACTTCTGGTTTGCTACGCTGATTACTACCATGCTGCTGCCAAGCACCGTACTGTTGATTCCGCAGTACCTCATGTTCCGTGAAATGGGCATGCTGAACAGCTATCTACCACTGTATTTGCCGCTGGCGTTTGCAACACAAGGATTCTTTGTGTTCATGCTAATCCAGTTCCTGCGTGGGGTACCACGTGATATGGAAGAAGCCGCACAGATCGATGGCTGTAACTCCTTCCAGGTTCTGTGGTATGTGGTCGTGCCGATTTTGAAACCAGCCATCATCTCTGTTGCGCTGTTCCAGTTCATGTGGTCAATGAACGACTTCATCGGTCCGCTGATTTATGTCTATAGCGTGGATAAGTATCCGATTGCGCTGGCGCTGAAAATGTCTATCGACGTTACTGAAGGCGCTCCGTGGAATGAAATTCTGGCCATGTCCAGCATCTCCATTCTGCCATCCATTATTGTTTTCTTCCTGGCACAGCGTTACTTCGTACAAGGCGTGACCAGCAGCGGAATTAAAGGTTAATAGAGGATTTATCATGGCTGAAGTTATTTTCAAAAAGTTGGAAAAAGTATACACCAACGGTTTCAAAGCGGTTCACGGCATCGACCTGACCATTAAAGACGGTGAATTCATGGTTATCGTCGGCCCGTCTGGCTGTGCGAAATCCACTACGCTGCGTATGCTGGCGGGTCTGGAAACCATCAGCGGCGGTGAAGTCCGTATCGGCGAGCGCGTTGTTAACAATCTGGCGCCAAAAGAGCGTGGGATTGCCATGGTGTTCCAGAACTACGCCCTCTACCCTCACATGACGGTAAAAGAGAATCTGGCATTTGGTCTGAAGCTGAGCAAACTGCCTAAAGAGCAAATTGAAGCGCAGGTTGCTGAAGCGTCCAAAATTCTGGAGCTGGAAGACCTGATGGATCGTCTGCCGCGCCAGCTGTCTGGTGGTCAGGCACAGCGTGTGGCCGTAGGCCGTGCCATCGTTAAAAAGCCAGATGTGTTCCTGTTTGACGAACCGTTATCTAACCTGGATGCCAAACTGCGTGCTTCGATGCGTATCCGTATTTCTGACCTGCATAAGCAGTTGAAGAAAAGCGGTAAAGCAGCAACAACAGTCTATGTTACCCACGATCAGACTGAAGCAATGACCATGGGCGACCGTATCTGCGTCATGAAGCTAGGTCACATTATGCAGGTCGATACGCCAGACAACCTGTACCACTTCCCTGTCAACATGTTCGTTGCTGGCTTCATTGGCTCACCAGAAATGAACATCAAGCCGTGTAAACTGGTCGAGAAAGACGGTCAGATTGGCGTTGTGGTGGGCAACAACGCGCTGGTATTAAACAGCGAGAAGCAAGACAAAGTCCGCAGCTATGTCGGACAAGACGTCTTCTTCGGTGTTCGCCCAGACTATGTTTCCGTGTCAGATACGCCATTTGAAGGCAGCCACTCACAGGGTGAGTTGGTTCGCGTAGAAAACATGGGTCACGAATTCTTTATGTACATTAAAGTCGATGGCTTTGAATTAACCAGCCGTATTCCTTATGACGAAGGTCGGCTGATTATCGAGAAGGGACTGCATCGTCCGGTGTATTTCCAGTTCGACATGGAAAAATGCCATATTTTTGATGCAAAAACAGAAAAAAATATCTCTCTTTAACAGGAGTAGTAACCGATGAAAAAAGCGATCCTACACACGTTAATAGCTTCATCTCTGGCATTAGTGGCAATGCCTTCTTTCGCCGCTGATAATGTTGAATTGAGAATGTCCTGGTGGGGCGGCAACAGCCGTCACCAGCAGACGCTCAAAGCCATTGAAGAGTTCCACAAACAGCATCCGAACATCACGGTGAAAGCGGAATACACCGGATGGGACGGTCACCTGTCTCGTCTGACTACACAGATTGCCGGTAACACCGAGCCAGATGTGATGCAGACTAACTGGAACTGGCTGCCGATTTTCTCTAAAAACGGTACTGGCTTTTATGATCTGAACAAAGTGAAAGATACTCTGGATCTGGCACAGTTCGATCCTAAAGAGCTGCAAAGCACCACGGTCGAAGGGAAACTGAACGGTATTCCAATTTCCGTTACTGCTCGCGTGTTCTACTTCAACACCGAAAGCTGGCAAAAAGCGGGACTGGAATATCCGAAAACGTGGGACGAACTGCTGAACGCCGGTAAAGTGTTCAAAGAAAAACTGGGCGACCAATACTACCCTATCGTGTTGGAACACCAGGATTCTCTGGCACTGCTGAACTCTTACATGGTTCAGAAATACAACATCCCTGCTATCGATGTAAAAAGTCAGAAATTCGCCTACACCGATGCGCAATGGGTTGAATTCTTTGGCATGTATAAGAAATTGATCGACAGCCATGTCATGCCTGATGCGAAATACTATGCCTCTTTCGGCAAGAGCAACATGTATGAGATGAAGCCATGGATCAACGGCGAGTGGTCTGGTACTTACATGTGGAACTCCACCATTACCAAGTACTCTGACAACCTGCAACCACCAGCAAAACTGGCATTGGGTAACTATCCGATGCTGCCTGGTGCGAAAGATGCCGGCTTGTTCTTCAAACCTGCGCAGATGCTGTCTATCGGTAAGTCAACCAAGCATCCTAAAGAATCTGCTCAGCTGATCAACTTCCTGCTGAACAGCAAAGAAGGTGCTCAAGCTCTGGGTCTGGAACGTGGTGTACCGTTAAGTAAAGCTGCTGTGGCTCAGCTGACTGCTGATGGCATCATCAAAGATGATGCACCAGCCGTTGCCGGGTTGAAACTGGCGCTGGCTCTGCCACATGACGTTGCCGTTTCTCCTTATTTCGACGATCCGCAAATCGTTTCTCTGTTTGGTGATACCATCCAGTCTATCGATTACGGTCAGAAATCTGTGGAAGACGCAGCGAAATACTTCCAGCGTCAATCTGAGCGCATTCTGAAGCGCGCAATGAAATAACGTCGTATCCGATTTAGACTGTAATTCATCCCTGCCGCACCGACGGCAGGGATTTTTCATTTAAATTAAAACAACCGCTATATTCAATTCGATCTCCCTCACAATTTGAAACCCCATTTTACTTTTTGTTACCCAAACCGATCTCGATCACAGAACGTAGTTTAATAATAAATAAAATAGAACTTGTCCCAAAAAGCATAATGCGTGTTTTTATTAGAGATATCCTAACCAATAGGGAATATAACAATGAAAGTTAAATTACTAGCTCTGGCAGTTACGTCATTAATTAGTGTGAACGCAATGGCTGTAACGATCGATTACCGTCATGAAATGCAAGATACCGCTAAAGGTGATCATAAAGATCGTCTTTCAATGTCTCACCGTTTTGATAATGGTTTTGGTATTTCCGTTGAGGCTAAATGGAAAAACGGTGACTCAACACCAGATAAACCTCTTAATGAACCGGTAAGTAACGGTACAGAAGTAAAAGCTAGTTATGCCTATAAAATCAATGACACATTCTCTTTGGAACCTGGTTTAACATTTGAATCAAATAATACAAGCAGCACCTACAAACCGTACTTAACCGGTAAGGTTAACATCGTTAAAGATCTATCTTACTCATTACGTTATCGCCCTTACTATACCCGTACAAGCGGTAATATTGGCAAAGCCAATACCTCAGAAAATGGCTATAACCTCACTGGTACATTAAGTTATAAATTCCTGAAAGATTTTGGTATCAGTTATGAAACTGATTATAAAAAATCCAACAGAGCGAATAACTACCAGGCCGATAATGAAACATGGAAGATTGATCACAACGTAAAACTGTCCTACAAGTGGGATAAAAACTGGACGCCTTATGTTGAAGTCGGAAATATTGCCGCTGATAAACTCAGCGATGAACGTCAGACTCGTTATCGTGTTGGTGTGCAATACAACTTCTAATAACGGCTTTGTTATTTAAATAAGCATTATTAGTTGGCAAAAGGGATGTTAGTGTTAGTTGGTTCAATCAGTTTTATTATTAACGTCCCTTTATTATGATGTCGTAGGTTAAGCAAGTTAGTTACGTTTCGTTGTTACATGTAGTGTCGTTAAATGCGTTTTAGCTGTTGCAATTGCTGTGTCTGATTTACCCTCTTCGTGTATGAATGTTATTTCTTTATTAAAGTTTGCGGTTCAGGGTAGTCATTTTTTCTCCGATGTGATGGCTACCCTATTTTTTACCATCGCCCAACGATTTCCCCCCTCCTTCCCTTTGTCAGGTGATCTATCATGATTGTTCGTTCTCTGCTTGTCGGGGCCATTATGATGTCTGTAAATGGATTAAGTTACGCTCAACCTGTTTTTCCTGTCTGGCCACACGGTGAAGCGCCGGGAGCCTCTTCTTCAACGGCACAGCCGCAGGTGGTCGAACGGAGCAAAGATCCCTCTCTTCCCGATCGGGCAGCAACCGGGATTCGCAGTCCCGAAATTACCGTTTATCCGGCAGAGAAGCCCAATGGTATGGCGTTACTCATTACGCCTGGCGGTTCTTACCAGCGCGTCGTGTTGGATAAGGAAGGTAGCGATCTGGCACCGTTCTTTAATCAACAGGGCTACACCCTTTTCGTGATGACCTATCGCATGCCTGGAGAAGGCCATAAAGAAGGCGCAGATGCCCCGTTAGCCGATGCCCAACGTGCCATCAGAACCCTGAGAGCCAACGCCGAGAAGTGGCACATTAACCCACAGCGTATCGGTATTATGGGATTCTCCGCGGGTGGTCATGTTGCTGCCAGCCTGGGAACCCGCTTCGCCCAGTCCGTTTACCCCGCGACGGATGCCATTGACAACGTAAGCGCACGCCCTGATTTCATGGTGCTGATGTACCCTGTCATTTCAATGCAGGCGAATATTGCGCACGCCGGTTCGCGCAAACAGTTAATCGGCGAGCAGCCAACGGAAGCGCAGGTGCTGCGTTATTCTCCAGAGAAACAGGTTACCGCTCAGACGCCACCCACGTTTCTGGTGCATGCCGTTGACGATCCGTCAGTGTCGGTTGATAACAGTCTGGTGATGTTCAGCGCACTACGGGAAAAACAGATCCCCGTCGAAATGCATCTCTTTGAGAAGGGGAAACACGGTTTCGGCCTGCGCGGTACCAAAGGGCTTCCTGCGGCAGCCTGGCCTCAGTTGCTGGACAATTGGCTGCGAGTCTTACCGGTAAGTAACGAACCGTCGAAATAAATCGTTACGCCGTCACTGCTTCCGCAGACAGGGATAATCTCTTATACTGTATAAAATAACAGTTTCATTTGAGAAGTTTCATGACTGCGGAAGGACACCTGCTGTTTTCTGTTGCCTGCGCGATTCTGGCTAAGAAAGTTGAGCTATCGCCTGCGCTGGCTACCGGAGACTGGTGGCACATTATTCCCGGTGCACTCCTTACCGCGCTGCTGCCCGATATCGATCACCCTAAATCCGTCCTCGGGCAGCGCCTGAAGTGGCTTTCTTCGCCCATTGCCCGCCTCTTTGGCCATCGCGGGTTTACGCACAGTCTCCTTGCCATCGCTGCCGGTATTTTCTTTATTCAGACGCGCCTGCCGCCGGACTGGCCAATTCCAACCGATGCCTACCATGCCATGATCGTCGGTTATCTGAGCCACATTCTCGCTGATATGCTGACGCCATCGGGCGTCCCTCTGCTGTGGCCCTGTCGCTGGCGTTTCCGTTTGCCAATTTTAAACAGCCAAAAAGGCAATCAGTTGGAACGCTTTCTGTGCATTGCCTGTATCGGCTTTTCGCTGTACCAGCCACAAAAAAATCTGGACTGCTGCACCTACGAACAGTCATTTCGCTTTTTGCAGTCAGCGCAAACTTACCTCTTCCAATACGTGAAGTAACAGCGTTACCTACCGTCAGACATATCCCTGTAACATGATGGCAAAAGACCTGCTATCCTGTGCGCGTTTGTTATTTTTCATCGCAAAAAATCACGCTACCTCCACCGATCTACGTTACCGCGCAAGATCGTAGGCAGCGTGGCGCGACTCACTGATAGGGAGCAAAGCCGGATGAATTTTCCGCTACTCATAAATATTCTGCTATTTGTCGTATTACTGCTCGGATTAGGTTACGCCAGCCGTAACCCATCCTGGAGTCTGGCCAAGAAAGTGTTGCTGGGTTTGGTTGTCGGGGTGCTATTTGGTCTGGCACTGCATCTGATTTATGGTGGCGACAACCCGGTTGTTAAACAGTCCATCTCCTGGTTTAACATCGTAGGTAATGGCTATGTGCAGCTGTTGCAGATGATCGTCATGCCGCTGGTCTTTATCTCCATCCTCAATTCCGTTGCTAAGCTGCATAACGCCTCGTCATTAGGGAAAATCAGCGTATTGACGCTGTCCACTCTACTGATCACCACGCTGATTTCTGCGTTGGTCGGCGTATTTGTGACTAACCTGTTTGGCCTGACGGCTACCGGACTGGTGCAAGGTGCGCAGGAAACCGCGCGATTAACGGCAATCGAAAGCAACTATGCGGGTAAAGTCGCCGACCTTAACGTGCCTCAGCTTATCCTGTCATTCATCCCTAAAAACCCGTTTGCTGAACTGACTGGCGCGAACCCAACGTCTATCATCAGCGTCGTCGTCTTTGCAGCCTTCCTTGGCGTAGCAGCGCTACAGCTGTTGAAAGATGACGCCGTCAAAGGCGAGCGCGTTTTAACCGCCATTGACACGCTGCAATCCTGGGTGATGAAGCTTGTTCGTTTGGTAATGAAATTAACGCCTTATGGTGTTATGGCGCTGATGACCAAAATGGTCGCCAGCTCTAACCTGCAAGACATCCTCAAGCTGGGCAGCTTCGTTGTCGCCTCCTATCTGGGGCTGGCGATTATGTTCGGCGTTCATGCACTGATTCTGTCTTTCACAGGCATCAATCCGGCACGTTTTTATCGCAAAGTGTGGCCGGTACTGACGTTCGCATTTACCAGCCGTTCCAGCGCGGCGACAATTCCACTCAGCATTGAGGCGCAAACACGCCGCATTGGCGTACCACAATCTATCGCCAGCTTTGCCGCATCTTTTGGCACGACAATCGGTCAGAACGGCTGTGCGGGGCTTTACCCAGCGATGCTGGCCGTGATGGTCGCGCCAACGGTCGGTATCAACCCGCTGGATCCTGTCTGGATCGCGACGCTGGTCGGTATCGTCACCATCAGTTCTGCTGGCGTAGCCGGTGTGGGCGGTGGTGCCACCTTTGCCGCATTAATCGTTCTGCCCGCGATGGGGCTGCCGGTGACGCTTGTCGCGCTGCTAATCTCCATTGAGCCGCTTATCGATATGGGCCGTACCGCGCTTAACGTCAGCGGTTCAATGACGGCAGGTACCGTCACCAGCCAGTTGATGAAGCAGACGGACAAAACGGTTTTCAACGCTCAGGATGACGCTGAGTTGACGCACCGCTAAGTCCACACTTGCTGCACAAAAGAAAACGCCAACGGCTGATGCTGTCGGCGTTTTCTTTATGACGGACCGTTGCTACGCAACGTTGGAAAATGTTCCCTACGTTTTTTTATGACGCGTATCTAACAATGATATCGTGCCATCGGGCTAGTTAGCGCTGCGGGTTAGTATCGTAAGCCTGGCAGCTCTGGAAGCCTTTATTGAGAACATGTCCCGTGTCGCTGTAGCTCACAAAATAGTTCTGCGCAGTACCATCACGGTTCTTCAGCAGATAATCACTACAGGTGCCTTTGGCATTCACCAGTCGTTTTTCCACTCCGCTACCTGCAAGTTGATGAACCTGCTGCTTCGTCATTCCCACTTTCACATCTTTCACCACAGGCTCATTCACATAGCTTTCTGCTTTGTTATAAGCCGAACATCCCGCCAGCATGACAGCACCTGCTGCCGCAATACATACCAGTAATCTGTTATTCTTCATCTCATCACCTCATTATTAATGGGTCACTCTAAGGCTAGTCGGCGGCGACCACTTTTTCAAATCATAACGCAGGGATGTAACATATTGGCCGATAGTCAAAAACCGGTTATCTATAGGGAAAATGACTACCTGACAGCTTGTTCTTTTTCTTCACGCCAATTCGTTTTACACTCAGGGTATCGTAATAATTCTTTTGCAGTATCAATAAGTTCAGGAGAGGATGGCATGTCATTACAAAACGACATTATCACTGCGTTGGGAGTAAAAAGCAGCATCAACCCAGCACAGGAAATCCGTGTTAGCGTTGATTTTTTAAAGAATTATCTGAATGCTCACCCGTTCGTTACGTCGTTAGTTTTGGGCATCAGCGGTGGTCAGGATTCTACGCTGGCCGGCAAACTGTGCCAGACGGCTATCACGGAATTACGCAATGAGACCGGAAATTCTCGCTATCAGTTCATCGCCGTGCGACTGCCTTACGGCGTGCAGGCGGATGAAGCCGACTGTCAGGACGCCATCGCCTTCATCCAACCAGACCGCGTATTAACCGTCAACATCAAACCTGCTATCGAAGCCAGTGAAGCCACCTTACGTGCCATTGGCGTAGAGCTTTCCGATTTTGTCAAAGGTAACGAGAAAGCCAGAGAACGCATGAAAGCGCAGTACAGCATCGCAGGCATGAATGCCGGGCTTGTCGTCGGCACCGATCATGCAGCAGAGGCGGTAACGGGCTTTTTCACCAAATACGGTGATGGCGGTACCGATATCAACCCGATTTTCCGACTGAATAAGCGTCAGGGTAAAGCGCTATTGCACGAACTTGGCTGCCCTTCTCATCTTTATACCAAAGCCCCCACCGCCGATCTGGAAGAAGACCGTCCGTCCCTCCCGGATGAAGTCGCATTGGGCGTCACCTATGAACAGATCGACGACTATCTGGAAGGTAAGCAGATCGAGGCTAACGATGCGGCCATTATCGAAAACTGGTATCGCAAAACTGAACACAAGCGTCGGCCGCCGATTACCGTTTTTGATGATTTCTGGCGATAAATCATTGTGATGAGCAAACCGGACGCAGATAACGGCGTCCGGTTTGTTCTTGGTTTCTTCTGCACAGACCTCATAACTGGGAATAAACATGACGCCACAGCGCGCCACGCTCACGGGCCTACTGGCGATCGTTTTATGGAGCACATCCGTCGGGCTTATCCGTAGTCTGACAGAAGCGCTCGGCCCCATCGGCGGCGCCGCGATGATTTATTCCACCAGCACGCTATGTCTTCTGGCCTTTTATGGTCTTCCCCGCATTAAAACGCTACCCAGAATCTATTTATTCGCAGGCGGTGCGATGTTTGTCTGCTACGAGATATTTCTGTCACTGTCCATCGGGCTAGCGGATAGCCGCATGCAGGCGATAGAAATAGGGATGATTAACTATTTGTGGCCCAGTTTGACCATTCTTTTTTCTCTTTTTATCAATCAGCAGAAAAGCCGTTTCCTGCTCTGGCCCGGTCTCGCACTCGCGCTGGGCGGCATTGTGTGGATTATGAAAGGAGAAAGCGATTGGACACCAGAACTGCTGTGGAACAACGTTCTTGCTAACCCGCTGGCCTACAACCTGGCATTTTCTGCGGCCTTGACCTGGGCGCTCTACTGCAATATCACTAAACGTTACGGGCAGGGAAAAAGCGGCGTCTCGCTGTTTTTTTTCATCACCGCCCTCATACTCTGGACGCAGTATTCCTTCAGTGCCGAAAGTGCGATTTCATTAACATTGCCAAGTTCGCTGCAACTGCTCTTTATGGGCGCATCAACCGCATTGGCCTATTCCGCCTGGAATACTGGTATTCAGCATGGCAACCTAACATTTCTGGCAACCGCCTCTTATTTCACGCCCGTGCTTTCCACACTATTGGCCGCGTTCTGGCTCAATATCACGCCCACCATTTCATTTTGGCAAGGCGTCGTCATGGTCACGGCAGGCTCGCTGCTTTGCTGGTACGCGACGCGTACGCCGACAAGCTGATCCTCAACCGTCCCCACGGTTTTCGTCTGGACTTCCTGACCAATAAAAACCCTAATCTGCTCGTGGTCATATTTTTCTTACTAACCTGTTATAGTCGTCCTCACATTTCGTTACCTAAAAAATAGTCACACATGTTAAGGCGTTTCTTTTCGTACTATTCCCCTTACAAAGGGTTATTCGTCCTCGATTTCGGCTGTGCCATTATCGCTGGTCTGCTTGAATTAGGGTTTCCGATGGCGATTAAAGCGTTCATCGACAAACTATTGCCGGATCAGGACTGGTCGCTGATCCTGTTAGCGTCGGTGGCGCTATTGGCGGTGTACCTGCTGAATACCGCGCTGATGGCCATCGTCAACTATTGGGGACATGCGCTGGGCGTGGGTATTGAAACCGATATGCGCCGGCAGGCATTTGAGCACCTGCAAAATTTGCCGTTCCGTTACTACGACAATATGAAGACCGGCCATATCATCACCCACGTCACCAAAGATCTGGAAGAAGTGGGGGAAATTGCCCATCACGGCCCGGAAGACCTCTTCCTCGCGATCATGACGTTTATTGGTGCGTTCATACTGATGGCGACGGTTCACCTGAATCTGGCGCTGCTGACGATTATTATCGTGCCGTTCATGACGTATCTCGTCAGCCGTTACGGCGCGCGCATGACAGAGACCTGGCGCCAGCTTTTCGGTCAGGTGGGCAACTTCAACACCCGAATTGAAGAGAGCGTGGGTGGTATTCGCGTCGTTAAAGCGTTTGCCAATGAAGATCATGAGAAGAAACTGTTCTCCCACGACAACGAAAACTACCGTCGTACCAAGTTGCAGGCCTATCGCATCATGACCGCCAGCATGACGCTCAGTTATCTCAGCACGCGCCTGATACAGCTTATCGTGATGCTGGCCGGTATTTGGTATGTCATTCAGGGCGAACTCAGCTACGGCGGTTTTATCGGCTTCCTGCTGCTGATTGAGGTTTTCTTCCGACCGGTCGCCAAAATTACCTCGGTGTTGGAGAGCTATCCCAAAGGTATTGCGGGATTCAAACGCTTTACTCAACTGATCGACACCGTTCCCGAGATTGCCGACGCCCCCGATGCGCATGATGCCGGGCCGCTGAAAGGCGATATCCGCTTTAATCAGGTGAGCTTTGGTTATTCTGCCGATCGTCCGATTCTGCGTAATATCGACCTGTCGATTCGCGCAGGGGAAACCGTGGCGTTTGTTGGCCCATCTGGTGCGGGCAAAACCACGCTCTGTTCCCTGCTTCCCCGCTTCTACGATTTAACCAGCGGAGCCATCACCATTGACGGCATGGATATCCGCCAGATGACGCAGGCGTCACTACGCAGTCAAATCGGCATCGTACAGCAGGATGTCTTCCTGTTCGGCGGCACCATTCGGGAAAACATCGCTTACGGTAAGCTTGATGCCAGCGATGAAGAAATCATGGAAGCCGCACGGCGTGCGCGGTTAGATGAGCTGATCGAAAATCTGCCTGACGGATTGGATACCGTGGTCGGCGAGCGCGGCGTTAAACTCTCAGGTGGACAAAAGCAGCGTTTATCGATCGCGCGAATTTTCCTGAAAAACCCGCCGATCTTGATTCTGGACGAAGCGACATCTGCACTGGATACCGCGACAGAGCAGGCGATACAGCAGTCGCTCAGCGAGCTTTCCGCAGGACGTACCACGTTGATCATCGCCCACAGACTGGCAACCATACAGAATGCCGGGCGCATTGTGGTGGTGGATAACGGCAGCATCATTGAGCAAGGCAGCCATCAGGTACTGCTGGATCAAAGTGGTATCTATGCCAGATTACATCAGGCGCAGTTCGGTCAGGCCTGATTGCGATCTCCCTCGGCGAGGGTTCTCCTCGCCTTTTTCTCTCTGCTTTCCCACATAGATGTGACTTCAGAGGTTTCCCTTGCAATAAATTGCATTTAAAATGCATCTATTATGATTTCATCAGGACATGACGCACATGGCGAGGAAACCCCTGGGAAAATACCGACAGCGGGAGATCCGTACCGTCGGATTGATGATCGAACTGTATGAAAAGCATCATCCTGAAACCGACGATAACGCGCAGTATAAAGACTTATTTAATTACGCCATCAAGCGTCTGGAACACTGCCAGTTCGGTGAAGATAAACCCGCGTGTAAGCATTGCCCCATTCACTGCTATCAACCCGCCAGACGTGAGGCGATAAAAGCGATTATGCGTTGGTCGGGGCCACGGATGTTGTTACGCCACCCGATTTTGGCAATACGCCATTTAATTGACGATCATCGACCAGTGCCGGACTATCCGAAAAAAGAGACCGCGCCAAAAGTGTCAATCGGGCGGGCAACCCGCTTAGCTTCGCAGCATACGGCACCAGCAGATACCGAATCGACGTTGAAATAGATAATGTGAAGACGAATAAGATAGGAAAAGGCCGCTTGCGCGGCCTTTTTGGGTGACACTGTTACTCTTTGGGAGAGGCGTTCTCTACCCTGCTTTTTAGCTTTTGCCCCGGACGGAACGTGACCACACGGCGCGCCGTAATCGGAATATCTTCGCCAGTTTTTGGGTTACGTCCCGGACGTTGGTTCTTGTCTCGCAAATCAAAATTGCCAAAACCTGACAACTTGACCTGCTCGCCATTTTCCAAAGCGCGACGAACTTCTTCAAAAAACAGCTCGACTAGCTCTTTGGCATCCCGTTTGCTCAGCCCGAGCTTCTCAAACAGGTATTCTGACATTTCAGCTTTAGTAAGCGCCATAGGTTCAATCCCTCAAGGATGCTTGGAATCGCTGTTTTAATGCTGCTACGCATTCTGCAACGGTAGCGGCAATTTCCTCTTCTGCCAGTGTACGCGTGGTATCTTGCAGGGTCAGACTGATAGCCAGACTCTTATAACCTTCCGCTACGCCCTTCCCTCGGTACACGTCGAATAAGTTTACGCCAACTAACTGATTTGCGCCAACTTTCTTACACTCAGCCAAAATATCGCCCGCAGGGACATTTTCAGCGACCACAACGGCGATATCGCGACGGTTCGCCGGGAAGCGGGAAATCTCGTTCGCCTCAGGCAATACGCGGTCTGCGACCTTATCCCACAACAATTCGAACACCACGGTGCGCCCGTTAAGATCCAACTTGCGCTCCAGTTCTGGGTGAATAACGCCAATAAATCCAATGCGTTCTCCGCACAGATAAATAGCAGCACTTTGTCCTGGATGCAATGCCGGATTATTTTCGGCCTTGAACTCAACCTCAGACAACTTGCCCGTCAATGCCAGTACCGCTTCCAAATCGCCTTTTAAATCATAGAAGTCAACGGCCTGACGCGCCAGATCCCAATGCTCTTCATAACGGGTGCCAGTAATCACACCCGCCAGCATCAGATCCTGGCGAATACCCAGGTCAGCACTGGTGTCCGGTACAAAACGGAGGCCGCTTTCAAACAGGCGCAGGCGGCTTTGTTGACGGTTTTGGTTATACACCGCAGCACTCAGCAAGCCACTCCACAGCGATAAACGCATCACCGACATCTCTGCGGAAATCGGGCTCGGCAGGCTCAGCGACGCTTCATTAGGGTGGATTAACCCCTGAATTTTCGGGTCAACAAAACTGTAAGTAATTGCTTCTTGATACCCGTGATCGACTAATAATGTTTTCACGCGCTTCAATGACAGTGACGCTTCGCGATGCGAGGTCATAATCAACGGAGCTTGAGTCGGAATATTCGGAATGTTGTTATAGCCGTAAATACGCGCGACTTCTTCAACCAGATCCTCTTCAATTTCCATGTCGAAGCGCCAGCTCGGTGCCGTCGCCTGCCAACCTGCATCGGTTTTCGCGACGTTACAGCCCAAACGTTGCAGAATATCGCTCACCTGCTCATCCGCAATCACATGGCCAATCAGACGATCCAGCTTTTCACGGCGCAGCGTAATCGTTGCGCGCGTCGGCAAGTCTGCCTCACTGGTAACATCAACCACCGGACCCGCTTCACCACCACAGATATCAATCAGCAGACGAGTCGCGCGTTCAATGGCTTTGTGCTGTAACGCCGGATCAACACCACGCTCGTAGCGGTGAGAAGCATCAGTGTGCAAACCGTGACGACGTGCGCGTCCAGTAATCGACAGCGGATTGAAATAAGCGCATTCCAGCAGAACGTTTTGTGTCTCTTCATTGACGCCAGAATGTTCGCCGCCAAAGATACCGCCCATCGCCAGCGCATTCTGCTGGTCAGCGATAACCAGCGTATCCGCATTCAGCTTCGCTTCATTACCATCCAGCAACGTCAGCGTTTCGCCTTCTGTCGCCATACGCACGATAATGCCGCCGCTGAGACGGTCAAGATCGAACGCGTGCATTGGTTGACCGAACTCCAGCAGAACGTAGTTAGTCACGTCAACCACTGGATCGATAGAACGAATACCGCAACGACGCAGTTTTTCACGCATCCACAGCGGCGTTGCCGCCTTAACGTTGATGCCTTTCACCACACGGCCTAAGTAACGCGGGCATGCCTGCGGCGCATCGACCTGAATCGGGAAAGTATCCTGAATCGTCGCGGCAACGGGCTCAATAGTCGGTTCATTCAACGCCAGTTGATTCAACACGGCGACATCACGCGCCACACCGATGATACCGAGGCAATCTGCACGGTTCGGCGTCACGCTGATTTCAATCGCGTTGTCATCCAGCTTCAGGTACTCACGGATATCCGTGCCAATCGGCGCATCTACTGGCAGCTCGATGATGCCATCGTGATCGTCGGAAATGCCCAACTCGGAAAATGAGCACAGCATGCCTTCAGACGGCTCGCCACGCAGCTTGGCGGCTTTGATTTTAAAATCGCCCGGCAATACGGCTCCCACCGTCGCCACCGCCACTTTAAGGCCTTGACGGCAGTTCGGCGCACCACAGACGATGTCCAGCAGGCGATCACCGCCTACATTGACTTTCGTCACACGCAGTTTGTCTGCGTTCGGGTGCTGCCCACATTCAACCACTTCACCGACAACCACGCCGTGGAATGCGCCAGCAACAGGCTCAACGCCATCCACTTCCAGCCCTGCCATCGTGATCTGTTCAGATAGAGTTTCACTGTCAACTGCCGGGTTTACCCACTCGCGTAACCAGAGTTCACTGAATTTCATGATGTATACCCGCCTTACTTAAACTGTTTGAGGAAACGCAGATCGTTTTCGAAGAATGCACGCAGATCGGTCACGCCGTAACGCAACATCGTCAGACGCTCCATACCCATACCGAACGCGAAGCCGGAATACACTTCTGGGTCGATACCGACATTACGCAGGACATTCGGGTGCACCATGCCGCAGCCCAGAACTTCCAGCCATTTACCGTTTTTACCCATCACATCCACTTCAGCAGACGGTTCGGTAAACGGGAAATAAGACGGGCGGAAACGAACCTGCAAATCTTCCTCAAAGAAATTACGCAGGAAATCATGCAGCGTACCTTTCAGGTTGGTGAAGCTGATATCTTTATCGACGATCAACCCTTCCATCTGATGGAACATCGGCGTGTGGGTCTGATCGTAATCGTTACGATAAACGCGACCAGGCGCGATGATACGGATAGGCGGTTGCTGCTTTTCCATGGTACGAATCTGAACGCCAGAAGTCTGTGTACGCAGCAGGCGTGTAGCATCAAACCAAAACGTGTCGTGGTCAGCACGCGCAGGGTGATGCCCTGGAATATTCAGCGCATCAAAGTTGTGATAGTCATCTTCGATCTCTGGCCCGGTAACAACCGAAAAACCCAGCTCGCCGAAAAAGGTTTCGATACGATCGATGGTACGCGTCACCGGATGCAGGCCACCATTTTCAATGGTGCGGCCCGGCAGGGAGACATCAATGGTTTCTTGCGCCAGACGCGCATTTAGCTCAGCGGATTCCAGCATGTGCTTACGGGCATTCAGCGCGTCCTGAACGTCTTGCTTAGCCTGGTTAATGACAGCACCAGCCGCAGGGCGTTCTTCAGCCGGCAACTCGCGCAGCGAGGTCATCTGAAGGGTTAAGTGACCTTTTTTGCCCAGATATTCGACGCGCACATTTTCCAGTGCGGCAACATCCTGAGCCTCTTCTATAGCTGTTCTGGCTTTGGCAACCAGCTCTGCGAGATGTGGCATTGTGTTCCTCTTTTTCTGCCTATGTGGCCAACGGTCATGATTGAAGAATGTCGTTTTACTCAAAACGATAAATGTTACTAAAAACAAGAGTAAAAACCGATTATTGTAAACAAAAAAGCCTCCCTATGGGGAGGCTTAAGCGCTACTTTTCGTTTCTTTTCTTACGCGCAAAGCCCCCTGAATTCAGGCGCTAAAGTAAAAAAAGAAACGGAAAATAGCAGCGTTCATACTTGCGTTACCTTTGTCTTATAAATAATAAAAACTAAAAGTGTAAAACTCGACGAAAAGAGGGAGCCAAAGCTCCCTCTCTCAACTGACTTACGCCAGTGCTGCTTTCGCTTTTTCGACCAGCGCGCTGAACGCTAACTTATCGAATACTGCGATATCAGCCAGAATCTTACGGTCAATTTCAACAGAGGCTTTTTTCAGGCCGTTGATGAATTTGCTGTAAGACAAACCGTTTTGACGAGCTGCCGCATTGATACGTGCAATCCACAGCTGGCGGAATTGACGTTTACGTTGACGACGGTCGCGGTAAGCGTATTGACCAGCTTTGATTACTGCCTGGAAGGCAACACGATAAACACGCGAACGGGCACCGTAGTAACCTTTCGCTTGTTTCAATATTTTCTTGTGACGTGCACGGGCAACTACACCACGTTTTACGCGAGCCATATGCTCTCTCCTAAAGTCTTATTCTGAATTAAAAAAAGGTTACTTATGCGTACGGCAGACATGCGATAACAAGACCCAGATCCCCTTTGGAGACCAGACCTTTTGGACGCAGGTGACGTTTACGCTTAGTTGACTTTTTGGTCAGAATATGACGCAGGTTAGCATGCTTACGCTTAAAACCACCGCTTGCGGTTTTTTTAAAGCGTTTAGCGGCGCCACGTACTGTTTTGATCTTTGGCATTGTTATTTCCACTTCGCATTGTTAATAAAACGAATCAGATAAGGCGAACAAAGCCGTACAACACAGAGGTTGTACGGTCTTGCTACTTGAATGCCTTACTGTTTCTTCTTCGGTGCTAGCACCATGATCATCTGGCGGCCTTCGATCTTCGATGGGAAGGATTCGACAACTGCCAGTTCACTCAGATCGTCACGAACGCGGTTAAGCACTTCCATACCAATCTGTTGGTGCGCCATTTCACGACCGCGGAAACGCAGTGTGATTTTAGCTTTGTCACCGTCTTCAAGAAAGCGAATCAGGTTGCGTAGTTTGACCTGATAGTCGCCATCATCGGTACCAGGTCGGAATTTGATTTCCTTGACCTGAATAACTTTTTGTTTTTTCTTCTGTTCCTTTGTGGACTTACTCTTCTCATAAAGGAACTTGCCGTAATCCATAATTCGGCAAACCGGCGGCTCGGCGTTCGGACTGATTTCAACTAAATCAACACCTGCTTCTTCGGCTTTTTCTAATGCTTCATTTAGACTTACGATGCCCAGCTGTTCGCCTTCGACGCCTGATAGGCGTACCTCGTGTGCGCGAATCTCTCTGTTGATGCGATTAGGACGCGCCGGTTGAACTCGTTTTCCGCCTTTAATACTTATACCTCCAATTGATGAAGACTACGGCTGCGAATCTCTTGTTGCAGCTTACTGATGACTTCACTGACGTCCAGGCTCCCCAGGTCTTTACCGCGGCGAGTACGGACAGCAACTTTTCCTGCCTCGACCTCTTTGTCGCCACAAACCAGCATATAGGGAACACGTCGTAAAGTGTGTTCGCGGATTTTAAAGCCAATCTTCTCATTTCTCAAGTCTGCTTTTACACGAATGCCCGCTTCTTGCAGTTTTCGGGTCAATTCGTTGACATAATCAGACTGGCTATCGGTGATATTTATAATCACCGCTTGAACCGGGGCTAACCAGGTCGGGAAGAAACCGGCGAATTCTTCGGTCAGAATACCGATAAAACGCTCCATTGATCCCAAAATAGCCCGGTGGATCATAACCGGAACCTGACGCTCGTTGCTTTCGCCAACGTAAGACGCGTTCAGACGACCCGGTAATGAAAAGTCGAGTTGCACCGTACCACACTGCCACGCACGATCCAAACAGTCATGCAAGGTAAATTCAATTTTTGGGCCGTAGAACGCCCCTTCACCCGGCTGATAGGCGAATTCGATGTTGTTTTCAGTCAACGCGGCAGCCAAATCGGCCTCAGCGCGATCCCACATCTCATCGCTACCAATACGTTTTTCAGGACGCGTAGACAGTTTCACCACGATTTTTTCAAAACCGAAGGTGCTGTACATGTCATACACCATCTTGATACAACTGTTCACTTCATCACGAACCTGCTCTTCCGTACAAAAAATGTGCGCATCGTCCTGAGTGAAGCCACGCACGCGCATTAAGCCATGCAGAGAGCCTGACGGCTCATTACGGTGACAGCTACCGAACTCGGCCATACGCAGCGGCAGATCGCGGTATGATTTCAATCCCTGATTGAAAATCTGTACGTGGCCTGGGCAGTTCATCGGCTTGATGCAGTATTCACGGTTTTCTGATGACGTCGTGAACATCGCTTCTTTGTAGTTTTCCCAGTGACCGGTTTTTTCCCACATCACGCGATCCATCATGAATGGACCTTTTACTTCCTGATACTGGTACGATTTCAGCTTCATACGTACAAACGCTTCCAACTCGCGGAAGATCGTCCAGCCGTCGTTGTGCCAGAAAACCATACCTGGCGCTTCTTCCTGCATATGGTACAGGTCAAGCTGTTTGCCGATCTTGCGGTGGTCGCGCTTAGACGCTTCTTCAAGACGTTGCAGGTAAGAAGCCAGTTGCTTTTTATCTGCCCATGCGGTGCCGTAAATGCGTTGCAGCATTTTGTTTTTGCTGTCGCCACGCCAGTAAGCGCCGGACGTTTTCTGCAATTTGAAATGGTGGCAGAAACGCATATTCGGTACGTGCGGACCACGGCACATATCGATGTATTCTTCATGGTGATACAGACCCGGACGATCGTCACGACTGATGTTTTCATCAAGAATCGCAATTTTGTAGGTCTCGCCGCGTGCAGCGAACGCATCGCGCGCTTCTTGCCAACTGACTTTTTTCTTAATGACGTCATAGTCAGTGTCGGCAAGCTCATGCATACGCTTTTCGAGCAGCTCAATATCTTCCTGAGTCAGGGTACGGTCGATATCAACGTCATAGTAAAAACCGTTATCGATAACTGGACCAATCGCCATTTTGGTATCTGGCCACAGTTGCTTAATCGCATGGCCCAGTAGGTGCGCACAGGAGTGGCGAATAATTTCCAGACCGGCTTCATCTTTAGCGGTGATGATGGCTAACTGCGCATCGGTATCGATCTTATCACTGGCATCAACCAGTTCGCCATTGACACGTCCTGCGATACAGGCTTTTGCCAGACCGGGACCAATATCAAGTGCAACATCGAGGGGAGAAACGGCGTGGTCGTAATGACGCTGACTTCCATCAGGAAGAGTGATAACTGGCATTATAATTCCCTTATTTACAGTGGTGAGCCACACGAAAGCTCACATGCAAAAAATCGCATATCAATTGAAAATCAAAAGTGTTAACCCTGCTATTTCTCTTTACTCTGTGAAATATATACACATGATGCGAACACTAAAGGTGCGCATTAGCGTGACATGGATAACGTCGGGGGCAATAATACACCTTATAACTTACGTGTTAAAGCCGGATGGGTAGCCTGTTCATCTTTGCATCGTGATGAACAGGCTACGGAGGAGTTTACTGTGTCTGCACAGACTTCAGCGATGCATTATTTTTGCGGGACAATCGGAAGCCAAGCCAAATAATGGCAATCCAGAACGGAATTAAGATGACCGAAATTCGAATCCCCGGAGACAGCAGCATAATCACAAGAATCCCCGCCAGAAACGCCAGACACAGGTAGTTACCCCACGGATACCAAAAGGCTTTAAACGCAGGAACAATGCCCTTCTCTATCATCGCCTGACGAAAACGCAGGTGAGCAAAGCAAATCATGATCCAGTTAATCACCAGCGTTGAAACCACCAGCGCCATCAACAACTCAAAGGCTTTGCCTGGCATCAGGTAGTTGATCGCTACGCCGAACGATGTCGCTAATGCTGACAGCGCAATAGAACGAACGGGAACACCACGTGCGTTGACCTTCGCAAGAGATTTTGGCGCATTTCTCTGTTTTGCCAAACCGTACAGCATCCGGCTATTGCAGTACACACCGCTGTTGTAAACCGATAACGCTGCCGTGAGTACCACGATGTTAAGTACGTTTGCCACTATATTGCTATTCAGCGCCTGGAAAATCAGGACAAACGGACTCCCGCCATCGACGACATTTCCCCACGGATAAAGCGATAACAAAATAGACAGCGCGCCGATATAGAAAATCAGGATGCGATAGACCACCTGATTGGTCGCCTGAGGAATAGAGCGCTTCGGATCGGCTGCTTCGGCAGCGGTAATTCCCACCAATTCCAGACCGCCGAATGAAAACATGATCACGGCCATCGCCATGATCAATCCGCTTGCGCCATTCGGCATGAATCCACCGTGGATCCATAAGTTACGCACCGTTGCCGTTTCGCCGCCATTGCCACTCAGCAGCAACCAACTGCCGAAGACAATCATCCCAACGATGGCAAGCACTTTGATAAGGGCAAACCAGAATTCCGTTTCCCCAAACATCCGCACATTAACCAGATTGATAAGGTTGATCAGCACGAAGAATATCGCTGCGGACAGCCAGGTTGGCGTTTCAGGCCACCAGTATTGGATATAAATCCCCACGGCCGTCAGTTCAGCCATCCCTACCAGAATAAACATCGCCCAGTAGTTCCAGCCAGCCAGAAAGCCCGCAAAATCGCCCCAGTACTTATAGGCAAAATGGCTAAACGAACCCGCTACCGGTTCTTCCACCACCATCTCGCCCAGCTGTCGCATAATCAGAAACGCAATCATTCCAGCAACCGCATAGCCCAATAAAACGGACGGCCCAGCCATTTGGATAGTCTGTGATATCCCTAAAAACAATCCGGTACCAATCGCGCCACCCAGCGCAATCAGTTGAATATGTCGGTTCTTTAACCCTCGTTTTAAAACCAATTCCTGTTTATCGTTTGCTATGTTGTTTTGATCATTTGCCATGTTGTTTTTGTGCTTCCTGTAAAGCCTTCTTCATTTTATAACAATGCCAGCTCACACCATCAGCATGAAGGATGGTGTGAGCTGGCAAAGGAATAGATGTTTACGCGTTACACAGTGATTGAACCATTAACGTTCCGGGATGACACTTTTAAACGTTAACTCCACATCATCACGATCGCGCTCAGCGGCAAGCGCTTCAGGCTCACTTATCTCTGCATTCTGAGGCAACAGTTTTTTCAATAGCGCTAACTGCTGGCGTTGCTGCTCTACGATTTCCTGCAGCAATTTCACTTGCTCATTCGCTCTGACACTTGCCCGATTAACAAAAAACCAGACCAGCGCGGTCAGCAGCACAATTAGTAAGACAAAAACCACTTCTAATATGTTCACAACGACTCCACTTATAACCACTTATGACAGGTACCTGTGGGCTATCTTAACACCGTGGCATAGCCAAGTTCGATACCCAACCCTATCCGTTATCCACATCGTGTTGATGCGCATCGCTATCGTATTGGTGCAAAAATAAAAAAAGCCTGTCGACAAGGACAGGCTCAGGCATTGATAGGGAATATCAGAAAGGATAATCGTGGTAACCCATTTGCTCAGAGATATTTCTGGCCGCAGTGTGCAGCATAGCCACATATTCGTGTTTATTATCTTCTGAAAAACGAATCGTTGGGAAAGAAATACTGAGACCAGCAATCACCACGCCAAAACGATCAAATACTGGCACAGCAATACAACGCAGCCCTTCTTCCTGCTCTTCGTTGTCTTCCCCGTAGCCTTGCTCACGCACGACATCCAATTGGTTGAGAAGAGCTTCAGCAGAACACAGCGTGTGCGGCGTACTGCGCGTGAATTCGACAGTCGACAGAACCTCTTCCACTTCGCCGCGATCGCGCCATGCCAACAGCACTTTCCCAATTGCGGTACTGTGCAGCGGATTACGGCGACCAATGCGCGAATACATACGCAGGTTATACATCGAGTCAATTTTGTGGATATAAACGATGCCGTCTTCATCCAACGCGCCAAGGTGGATTGTTTCCCGCGTTAGTGCAGACAACTCACGCATCTGTATATCCGCACTGCGGATTAAATCTACGTTCTGCAATGCCTTTGCCCCAAGTTCAAACAACTTGAGCGTCAGCGAATATTTCTCTGATTCACCTTCCTGCGCAACATAGCCCAGGGATTTCATCGTCTGCAAGAAGCGGTAAACGGTACTCTTAGACATCATGACGCGCTGAGAAAGCTCGGTAATACCAATTTCTCTCTCTTCACCTAATGCCTGTAAAATACCAAAAACCTTTAAAACGGACGACACGGAATCGGGTTGTTTATCTAAATCTGCACTAGCCATTTTTGTGGTTACCCTACTCAGGTTTTTTTGTTTTAAAAAAAATAGAACAATGGTTTTAGTATAAAGGGAACGCTTTGATTATGGCAATGGAGCAATAACGATAATCAAGTTAAGTTTGAGAAATAACCGCGTCAGAGACTTAATAAAATAATATGTAAGAAAATATTTTAAAATAATCCGCGCCATAAAATGTGACGCGGATTTATTAGTATTATTAGTGCCAGACTGAATCAGGAACCTTCGCTAGATACAGCGCAGGCTTTCCATCTACGTCAGAAGTAAACAGGACTTGTTTATTATCCGGCGTAAAGGAAGGATGTGGGTGAGTAACCTGACGGTCCCCTTCCAACACGTCCCATGATGTATTGTGTTGCGCGATACGATGTTCCTTGCCGGTTTTCAGATTGAAAACATACAGGAACGGGTCGTTCTCGATCTTGTAGCCACCATCGTCCTGCACGTCGACTGGCGCATCGGAACCGTCGCCGACCAACAGCGTGCCATCATAGTTACTCATCAGGTGAGAACACGGCGGCATGACGCGCAGTTGGCGATCTTCCAACGTAACGGGATCGATGCTGCGGATGTAGCGATTGGTATCGTCTTTAAGGTAAGAGACGTAAATCATCGCTGAACCATCTGGAACCCAGAATTCGTGGGTACAGCTTTCGCCTTCTGCATGCTCTTTCACTTTACGCATGTTGGTGCCATCTTCATTGATGAACCACATACGCGCATCAACCAGGTCATGCGGACCTTCGTGGCAGAACGCAACCGTGTTGTCATCACCCGGACGGTAGATTGGGTGACCCAGCCACTGGTTTTCCTGAAGGATAGTCTCCGCTTCGCCCGTTATCAAATCGACGCGAATCAGACGACAGCAAGGGTTGGTGAAATAGAATTCCTGGAATTTTTTCCAATCGGTCAGTGGTTTCCAGTCTTCTTTTTTGATCTCAATACCGACCATTTTGGTGCAATCGGAGTTGGCAACCCAAGTACCGTAGCCGACCCAATCGTCAGGTACCTGATAAATCGTTTTCTCTTCCAGCGTAGCCAGATCGACACGCATCAGATTACGGGTATTTTTAACGTAATACAGCGCATCGTCATTCGGAGACAGGAAACCACCGAAGGTGTTGTCGCCTTTGCCTTCCGTCAGCTGCGTGGCGCTCTGCTCTTTTAAATCCAGCAGGTAGTAATTCCACGGGCCATCAAACGCAGCGCCAAACAGCAGCTTGCTGCCGTCATTGAAGAAACACTTCTGATAGAAATAGTTGCGGTGGCAGATAACATCGGGCGGGGTTAAGCGCACAACTTCGGTGCCGGTTGCTGAATCCTGGTAGGTATGAAACGTTAGGGGGATCTTGTTACCTTTGGCCATCCGTAAATCCTTAGAACTTATCATGAAGAATCTGACGCCACACGCGCATACTCTTCGATAACCTGACATTCCGTTCGCCCGATGAATCAGTCATCCCGATACCGGTTGTTCAAAAATCAGGCCACCAATCTCACGCGAGACGCCTGTTATATCGGCATTATAGAAACAATGTTTCATTTTTCCGTGATCGTGGTTTTATTTTATAAAACATTCTTCATATTTTCACCACCTGTTTCAGATCGAATGAAAACATTCGGGCGGAGAAAATGCAGAATCGATGAACCCATAAACGCAGAAATAACAAAGGCCCGAATGGGCCTTTGGGATGAGAGTGTCGGAAGACAGTACCCTGAATTACTTCAGGTATTCGCCGGAGCGCAGCGCTTCAATACGCTTATCCAACGGCGGGTGTGACATGAACAGTTCGCTGAAGGATTTCGATTTTCCGTTAATGCAGAAAGCCATCATGCTGCTCTCTTCCTGCGGCTCATAGCTGGTCTTCAAGCGTTGCAGCGCAGCGATCATTTTCTCACGCCCCACCAGCTTGGCTGAACCAGCATCCGCATGGAATTCACGGTAGCGTGAGAACCACATGGTGATGATGCTGGCAAGAATACCAAACACCAGTTCCAGCACGGTGGCGACAGCAAAATAAACCAGCGGGTTGCCATTGCTGCTTTCACCTTCGTCACGGTTGCCGGATAGGAAACCGGAAACAACCTGCGCGATAAGACGAGAGATAAAGATAACGAAAGTGTTTACGATCCCCTGAACCAACGTCATCGTCACCATGTCGCCATTCGCGATATGGCTAATTTCATGCGCGATAACCGCTTCAGCCTCGTCACGGCTCATGTTTTGCAGTAAACCGGTACTCACCGCCACCAGCGACGCATCACGACGGGCTCCCGTCGCGAACGCATTGATGTCCGGTGCATGGTAGATTGCCACCTGTGGCATCGCGATCCCAGCCTGCTGTGACTGTGAACGAACCGTTTCCATCAGCCAGCGTTCAGTTTCGTTACGTGGTTGTTCAATGACTTCACCGCCAACGGACCGTAACGCCATCCATTTAGACATCAGCAATGAAACAAACGCACCGCCAAAGCCAAACAGCCCAGCCATAATCATTAAGCCCTGGACACTGCTGGACTGAATTCCCGTCAGGCTGAGTACCAGCCCGAAAACCAACATCACCGCCAGGTTGGTGATCAGGAAAAGCGCAATACGCATCATAAAGGTCTGATTTCCTCTTGCAGAAAGATAAAGTTTGCACACATACATCGTATGGGTTGCCGTGGCATTTTCAAGCATTCTTAACTTTTCAGTTACTAAATCCACATAACTTTACACGTTTCAAAAGGAAAGCGGCATCCTGCCTGCTGTCAATCCTGATATGTCAGCGTGACAACGTTGAGCGAAACTCGATAAATTCGGCAGCGTGATCCACCTGAATCGCCCCTACCCCAGCGCGAATTAATGCCCCCCATACGGCGTCAGGTTCGGCTAAGGCTCGCGTGTCGCTGTAGTCGAGCGAATGCGAGCAATCCAGCGTGTTCACCCAAATCCGAACCCCAAGCCGTTGAAACTCGGCATACACCTCGGTCAACACCTCAATATGATCAAAGCTGGCTTCCACAATGCCGACGCCGATATCATCAATCTGTCGTAAAATATCGACGGTTGTCCCCCATTTGAGGTGGATCATCGGCATATAGGGTACTTGGGTATCCAGCGACGGTGATGCAAGGGGAAAACGAGCAGAGGCAAGATCAACCGGGCTTTTCATGATCACACCTTCACTCAGGCCTTTATCGCGAATATCACGGGCGATCACACCAAATTCGTGCTCATGTTTGACATCCACATTGATGACAATACGCCCCCTCGCCTCTTCGAGAACGTCATACAACAACGGGACTTTTTCGTTACTCAATGGCCATGCCGAACCGCCATCGCTCCCGCGTAGACGAGCCTGACGAATCTCCGCCAGCGTCATCTTGCCAATGCAGCCGCTCATATCACTCGTGCGATCGAGCGTATCATCATGAATCACAACAACGTGGCTATCTGCCGTCAATTGCGCATCAATCTCCACGATATCAACGCCCAGACGAATCGCCTCGCGCAGCGCCGCCAGCGAGTTTTCCGGTGCCGATGCCCAAACGCCGCGATGCGCTACTGCCAGAACCGTCGCGTTTTGCGCCGCAATCACGTTCTGAGTTATGCCTCTATTTTGCTTTGTCATCTGTCGAAAACTCCAAATCAACGGGAAATGTCACGAGTGACGGGAAACCGACTGCGCAAAATGCTGCAACAGAAGATCTCCCCGCGAAACCACATTGTCCAGCGCCTGCTGCGGCGTTTCTTGCTCAGCCCAGACCTTCTCCAGCTCTTCATCCATGATGGTGCGAATTTGTGGCATGTTGCCCAAGCGGAACCCGCGCGTATAAGGCAGTGGCGGTTTATTAGTGAGCTGTTTCATCGCAACATCGCTGCCGGGATAGCGGGCATAAAACCCCTGCTCACGCGTCAGATCGTAGGCAGGCTGTGTCACGGGCAGATAGCCCGTCATCTGATGCCATTCTGCGGCATTTTCTGGCAACGTCAGGAAATGCAGGAATTCAGCGATCCCTTGATAATGCGATGCCGCTTTCCCTTTCATGACCCAGAGGCTTGCCCCTCCGATAAACGTATTCTGCGGCGCGCCTTTCGCTTCTTCGCTGTAAGGCAGCATCCCTACGCCGTAGTGAAATTTTGCATAGTTCTGAATCTTGCGTAGCCCGCCCGATGACGTGGTCAATATGCCGCAATCGCCGTTATAAAAGCGCGTGGTGCCTTCGTCATTACGACCAAAATAGCTGAACGATTTATTCTTCATCATCTCCGCAAGTTGGGTGATGTGCGCAACCTGCAACGGGCCATTCACCAGCAGGTGTGCATCGACCCCATCGAAGCCATTGTTTTTCGTCGCAATCGGCAGCCCGTTCCAGACGCTAAACGCTTCCAGTAATATCCAGCCCTGCTGCCCAGCATTCGTATAGCCGCATGTCATCCCGCTCTCACGCAACCGCATCGCGTCGTACGCCAGCTCATTCCAGGTGCGTGGTGGCTTATCAGGATCGAGTCCCGCCTTAATAAACGCATCTTTGTTGTAGTAGAGAACGGGGGTTGAACTGTTAAACGGCTGGGAAATCAGGTGCCCAGTCTGGCTGTCGCTGTAAAACAACTCCACCGCAGGCAAAAAGGCTTTTTCGTCATTATCGATACCAACCTGCTTGAACAAATCGAACACCGGGATAATCGCCCCGCTGTGCATCATATTCGGTGTACCGACATCATAAACCTGCAAAATATCCGGCGCGTTACCTGTGCGGTAAGCCGCAATGCCAGTAGCCAGCGTCTGTTCATAGCTGCCCTTGTAGATAGGCTCAACGTGATACACCGTCTGAGATTCGTTAAACCGGTTGACCAGCCGTATCAATTCCGTGTTCAGGTTGCTGTCCATGCCATGCCAAAACGTCAGCTCAACCGCCGCCTTGGCAGACAGCGGAATGAACAAGACCACACTTAACAGCATCAAAAAGATAGACGTGAACCCAAACCGAATCATCATGATGTTTTCTCCGGTACGATTTTTTTAGGAAAATCGCGTTGTTTTTAGGAAAATTTCATTTTGGAAAACGTGTTTTAGGAAAAAGGCGTGCTGATAACGACGCTAGGGTTCGCCTGTGACACGTAGATGATCGGGGAGTGATGAACTGTATCGCGATATTTCAGCAGGTAAGCGAGGGGAGATGGTGTGGCAGAAAAACCTTATGTCAGAAAAACATTGTGACGGGTAGTCCTTCGACTGCCCGCCACGGTATTCGATTAGCTCTGTGCGTGTGCCATATCCGTACGCACTGAAACAGCAACAGGTTGATGTTTAGGTGGTTTAACCCACAGGGTGATCAGCAACGAGATGACCGACATAATGATGATTGCCATGAAGGTGGCCTGGAAGCCCCCTAACTGTGCGGCGATAAACGAGCCAGACAGCGCACCGATACCGAACCCCTGATAAATCACGCCGTAGTTTTTGCTGTGATTTTTCAGGCCGAAGAAGTCGCCAACAATCGCTGGGAATACTGTGATATTACCACCAAAGCAGAAGGCAATGGCGCTGACACAGATAAAGAACAAAATCGGATTCAGCGGCAGGAATGTCATCACGGAGACTGCCAAAATCGTCACGAACAGGGTAAAACTGATCACCCGCATACGTCCGACATTATCGGAAAGTGCACCAAGCACAATACGTCCAACGGTATTAAAAATCGCAATCGCAGACACGGCATTAGCCGCCGTCGCCATATCCATTCCGGCCATTTGCACACCGATATCTTTCACAATGCCAATCAAATACAGGCCGCTCATGCAGGCGGTGAAGAAAATAATAAACAGCAAATATGATTCTTTGGTCGCCAACATTTCAGCCAGTGAGAAATCACGCGTCTGCCCCTGAACCGAAGCCTGTTGAACCGGTACCGCAGCAGGTTCTTTCAGCAGTGAACTACCGACCAGAATCATCGCCATGACGATAATCCCCCAGTAGAAAAAGGCTTCTGACACACCGACTTCCGCAATCAAAAAACTGTTTACGTATTTGAACAGCAGGCTTCCGGTACCGAATGCGCCAACAGAAATGCCCGCTATCAGCCCTTTGCGGTTAGGGAACCATTTGATCAAATTGGATAGGGTCGTGATGTAAGCCGTGCCGTCCGCAAAACCGACAACAACGCCCATCAGCAGATAAATCAGCGTCAGTGACGGGCTTGCTGCACTCGCCATCAGCCCCGCACCCAGCGCGATGCCAGCGATCATCGTTAAGCGGCGCAGACCAATACGCTCCTGAAATTTACCGGCAAACAGCGTGGCAAATGCCAAACAGAAACTGGTAATGGAAAACGTCGTCGCCACAGAGCTCAGCGTCCAGCCGAATTTGTCCACCAGCGGCTGGTTGAATAAACTCCAGGTGTAAATCGTGCCGAGTCCCATTTGGGTGATGATAGTACCGAGGACAATCAATCCCCGGTTAACAGGTTTGGTATTCATGGGCTTTCCCCTACATCAAAAATTGGTCCGATTCACTCGGCACGCTAAAAAATATAAGCTGATGTGGAGAAGAGAAAATCCATCAAAACACTGTCAGCTTATGGGCTGAGGCCAGTATACAAGCGGGCTGACAGTGGTTGATCGAATGGGGAATGAGATGCCTGAAACGTGGAATGAAATGCCGTTAAAGACGCATCAATGACCTGAACGCCTTTATCTTGCTTCTGCTTACTGGGACTTCAAAATCCAGGTCGTTCAATCGCAGGATATAGGTATTGTTAAACCACGGCACAATTTCACGGATTTTCGTCAGGTTGACGCAGTAAGAACGATGGCAGCGGAAGAAGTACTCTTCCGGCAAGCGGCTGCAAAACTCCGTAATATTCATCGGCATGATGAATTCTTCACGTCGAGTATAAACCAGCGTGACCTTTTCCTGCGCGGCAGCATAGTAGATATTGTTAATATCCGTGACGATAATCCGTTCGTCTTTCATCAGGTTAATAGTGTGCTGCGCACTTTTTGGGGCGCTCGCCTGCGCGCCAGTTTCAACAGCAGGTGCTATTTGCCGCTGCTGCCAGGTTGTTTCCAGTTTACGCAGCATCGTGATGATGCGTGATTCATGATACGGTTTGAGAATGTAATCGAAGGCTTCGACTTCAAACGCCTCAACCGCATGTTCTTTGTACGCCGTAATAAAAATGATGTAAGGCTTATGCGCGAACTTGCTGATATTTTGCGCTAGCCAGACGCCATCTAACGAAGGAATATTGATATCCAAAAAGATTGCATCGACGTCGTTATGTTGCAGATATTTCAGTACATCCAGCCCGTCATCAAATGTCGCCGCAATCGTAATATCACTGTGTTGTTTGATGAGATAACTCAGCTCTTGCTGCGCGAGGAACTCATCTTCAACAATAATGGCTTTCATGGGTTGCCTCCTGTTTGTTCAGCAGCAGAATCTCCCGACTGCGGCACCTGAATAGTATCCGGCAACGCCGACGGGGTTTTATCTTCTCGTGGAATGTAGAAATAAATTTCGGTCCCCGGTTCCAGCCGGCGAATATGCAAGCCATCGCCATAGAGCAAGCGGACCCGATGATGGACATTCAGCAGACCAATTCTATTCCCTGGCAATTCGTTACGCGCGACGCGATCCATCGTTTCCTGACTAATGCCATTACCGGTGTCTTTTACCGTCACCAGCAGTTTATCGCCCCGTTCCTTCACGGACAGCACCACCGTTCCTTTACCTCTGCAAGGTTGAATACCATGCACAATCGCGTTTTCTACCAGCGGCTGAATTAACAAACTGGGGATTTTGTACGCTAAATCGTCGTCGATATCGTAAATCACCGTTAGCTTGGCACCGAACCGCGCCTGCTCAATCGCGATATAATCCTGAATCTGGTACAACTCTTTTTTTATATCGATCAGCGCATCGTCGTTGAGTTCGAGGTTATAGCGTAAATAGCGAGACAGATTGATCACCAGTTGGCGCGCGGTATCGGGATTAATACGAATAGACGAGGAGATCGCATTCAGCGCATTAAAAAGAAAGTGCGGATTGATTTTACTTTGCAGCGCTCTCAACTCCGCTTTATTTGCCATATCACGCAGTTGCTCGGTGCGGGACACTTCAATTTGCGTTGACATGATTTGCGATAAACCGACGGCCATCACGCGTAATGAATAGGTAATTTTATGCGCATGACGATAATAGATTTTCAGCGTGCCAGTCACCTGCCCATGTTCCCACAGCGGGATGACAATCATCGAATGGATTTCCGGCGTCAGGTGCTGTTCATCATTATTTTTAATGATGATTTTCCCATCATGGATCGCCTGCTGTGTCATCGGGCTAATTATATCGTGGCCGATATTATACTTTTCTTCCCCAATCCCCACATACGCCTGAATGTGCTGCGTGTTCGTTATCGCTACCGCATCGGCATTAATTTCAGTCCGAATGATCCTACAGATGGCCGTCAGTGAATCGCTGTTGATATTGCGGAAATACGGCAGTGTTTTGTGTGCGATATCCAGCGCGAGTTTGGCCTGTCTGGCGGCAATGACCTCTTTTTCATTCGCCACGCTTTGCACCAGCAGGACGATCAGGCCAATACAAACGGAGCCAAGAATCATCGGCACCGCAATCTTTGAGACAATATCCAGCCCTAACTCGATCGGCGTCGCCCATGCCACAACCAGCAGCATCGTTAACGACTCACACAGCATCCCGCCCAGAATCCCTATGCTCCACTGTTGTTCTTTTTTGACTTTCTTATTGATGTAACCGGAAGTGATACCGGCGATGATGCTGGTAATCAGGCAAGGTACGGAGGTGATACCATCGATATCAATGAGATAGCGGTGCGCACCCGCAATGATACCAGTTGCAATCCCTACCCAAGGGCCAAAGAGAATACCGCCGGACATCACGGCAATCACGCGCACGTTGACGAGCGACCCTTCAACATTAATGCCGGAATACGTACCGAACAGCGCAAACAGTGAAAAGATAGCCGTCACCGTCACCCGCTCTCCTGGCGAGTGTTGCTCTTTTTGCAGTAATTGCCGGAACTGACTGGTTCTTGTCAGAAAAAACAGACAAATCAGCATCAGCGCGGCGCGGTCGAAGACCGCAAGGAGCATCTCAAATATTTCGTGCACGGGACATCCGGTACAGGGTTACGAGCCAGCACTATAGAAAAAATGTGATCCAGATTCCACTTTTTAGTCTGTGAACCGCGTGGGGAGCGCAAAGTATGAAAGCCAGCGGGCGCTGGCTTTCTGGGAAGGCTAGGTGGTACAACCGCTGTTTGTCTATCTTGCTGAAACGTCTATTGGCTTATTCAGTTTCAGTAACTGGGTGAATTCCTCGGCAGGCATTGGATGCCCAAACAGATATCCCTGCGCTTCCTCGCACCCTTTACCCCGCAGACGCTCGCTCTGCTCTAATGTTTCCACCCCCTCGGCAATCACACCCAGACCGAAACTTTTCCCGAGATACAGGATCGCCCGGACAATAGCCGCATCCGGCGGGGACTCGCACATGGTTCTGACAAAAGTTTGATCGATCTTCAGTCGAGTTACAGGGTAGTTTTTAAGCATGCTGAGCGACGCATAACCCGTGCCATAATCATCAAAGGCAATACCGATTCCCGCTTCACGCAACGTATTTAACGGCTGCAACATACTTTCGTCGTAACGCAGAATGATATTCTCCGTGATTTCAAGCTCCAGCGAACTTGGCTGTAACCCTGTACGCGCAAGAATATCCATAATCTTTTGCGCCAACATACCGGTACGAAACTGTGCGCTGAAAAGATTAATGCTGATACGAAAATAGCTGTCGCTCGCCTGGCACCATTCCGCCGCCTGCCTGCATGCCGTTTCGACGATCCAATCTCCGACTCGTTCTGCCCACGGGCCGTTTTCCAGTGCGGTAAGAAATGCGGCAGGGGTCAGCAGCCCTCTTTCTGGGTGACGCCAGCGCAGCAGCGCCTCTGCACCAACAATCTCATTTGTCGCCAGTTTGACCTGTGGCTGATAGAACATCTCAAATTCATGCTGCTCGTAAGCGCGCACAAATTCTAACTGGAAGGCGTGCTTGGCCTGAAAGACATCAAGCAGTTCGCGCGTAAAAAAGCGGTAGCAGTTTCGACCTTCAGACTTCGCCTGATACAGTGCTAAATCCGCGCTGGTCAACAGATCCTGCACGGTCAACCCATATTCTGGGTACAGCACCGCGCCAATACTGGCACTAATATTGATTTGATGATCGTCAATAATCATCGCCTGCGAAATTTCATGGATAATTTGCTCGGCAATTTTTCCCGCGACCTTTTTGTCACTCAGACCGGGAAACAGCAGCGCAAACTCATCCCCACCCATTCTCGCCACAACATCACCGGAGCGAACCGTGGCTTTTATTTTTTTGGCGACATGCACCAGAATATTATCGCCGCTGGAATGCCCCAGACTGTCATTCACATCTTTAAACCCGTCCAGATCGACCATCATGATACAAACCGCAGGTTCATTCTTTAGCGCAGTTTCAAGATTGGATGTCAGCAACGTCCGGTTTGCCAACCCGGTTAACGGATCCAGATGCGCCAGCAAAAACAGCCGCTCTTCATTGCGCCGCCGTTCTGTGATGTCACGCAATATCGCGCCATAACTAATATTGTCGTTGTCTTCCCACATAGAAACCGACAATTCGACTGGAACCAGGCTACCGCCTTTAGCTTGTACGTTGAGTTCCAGCGTTACGCCTTTCATCAGCGAATCCCGATCGGTGACCAAGTGGTTGAGCTGTACGACAAAGGCATCGGGCACGATAGTATTAATACTGCGACCAATAATTTCCTCGTCAGTATATTCCAGCATGTGTTCCGCGGCGGTATTCCAGAAGGTGATCATCCCCTTCTCATTAACACACAAAATGGTATCGGGCGAGGTATTGGCAATATTTTCAAAGCGTACCTGACTGGCTTTACGCGCCAGTTCCAGACGTCGCATTTCCAGCTTGTCCATGACTAATGAAGCCAGGTCCTGCAAATTGTGCTCATCGCGTTTGGTGAATGTCGCTCTGGGTTTTAAATCGACAATGCACAAGGTGCCGATGGCATGCCCCGACGGCGTAATTAATGGAATACCCGCATAAAAACGAATGTAGGGAACGCCCACAACCAGTGGGTTATTTTTAAAACGCGCATCTTTGAGTGCGTCAGGCACTACCATGATCTTTTTCTTTAGGATCGTATGCGCACAAAAAGAGATATCGCGAGGCGTTTCGCAAAAAGGAACGCCCACGCTGGCGGCAAACAGTTGGCGCTCTGCCTCTACCAACGACACCAAAACGATAGGCACGCTGAAGATGTTAGCGGCCAGACTAATCAGATTACTCAGACCAGGGTCAAATAATACGTGCTTAATTCCATACTCACGAAGAGCAGCAAGACGTTTGTCTTCATCTTTGCTTATTGGGGCACGACTCATGGGTTCCCCCTCCCACAGTATTAATGTTCAGATTAGACAAAAATTTAGTGATAAATCCAAAATGTTGCAGCAATGAGCACGATAAGAACAGCAAGCCAACGTTAGCAAACCAAAGCCCCCTATCTTGCCAAGAGTCAAAATGCATGGTGGCTGAGTATGAGTATGGCAAAAGATCCAGACTCTATCCTCCCTGCAAATCATGAATAATAACAAGTGGAAGCATGGATTAAGATAATAGATGAAAAGCGAAATAGAAAGATACCGACGCACTCACAACGTCGAGCGATGAGGTCAGAAAAGAAAGGAGAATGGTTGGTATATTCGAGTACTCACGACCGGATAACGACAACATATTATCAAGTTATTAACAGAATATAACCAACCAGAGAATCATCAGGCGGGGAAATAGGTTATTGAATGCTCAGGCGTATCATTTTTTGCTCGGATCACGACATCCCAAATCCCTGTATAAGGCACTGTTAAATACACTTCGCCTTCCGCATGACGGCAAATAGAATCCTGCGTAGCACTATTCTCTTCGGTCATGGTTTCCTCAGGGCCGGAGCATACTTTGTTAATGACATTTAACATTCGCAAAAATCATTAACTCCCGATAGTCATCATCCAATAGTGCACGTTGCACTTTGCTTTTCATACTCCGGTTTTGTGTGCTCTCCATCTTTGCCAGATTGAGCGCCATCTTTCTGACTAATGACAAGACTTTTGTACCATTCTCATCGTGAATACGGCAAGCATCTTCTTTATAAACAACATCTAATACCCAGTGCAGACTGTTCTCTATGCCCCAGTGATGACGGACCGATGTCGCCATAAACTCTGCATCAATATCGTAAGATGACAGATAAAATGCCGTATCCAGCGTATTCGATTTTTTGTCTTTACGGTGTCTTTCAACCGCGACCAGTGTTTTTATTGAAGGCCATTTCTCCTGTAACTCCGGGCTCAACTCTGCCGGTATTTGAAAAGTAATACGGCGCTCCATTCGGCCATGCCCTTTATCCTGCATTTCATATTGTGCTAACGCGGTATTATCGTTAAACGCCTCATGGAATTGCGCTTTCACTGCATTAAACAATGTCGGCTGATTTCCTTTGACTTGTACAAGGTAATGACCTTTTCTCGCCACAATGCTTTCAAGCGTTTCTTTTTGTGCATGTAACGCATCAAGCGTTATCAGTGCATCCTTGATGTTAAGCATGCAAACAAGATTCTGTACTGTTTTGATTTCTTTTCCTTTTCCCTCGGCCATATCCTGATAAAGCGCAATGCCATTATTCAGGTCATAAGCATTAACAGAGTGAAAATCGTTACGACTCCACAGAGAGGCACTTTTCAGCGTCTTTCCATCAATCGCAATGAGTGGCTTGCTTGATTTGGCGCGAATGTCATTAATCCAGCTAAAAATACAGAACTGAAAGCTGTCGGGATCGACGGCTTTCATTATTCTGGCAATAGTATGACGCCGTGGTATGCCATTGGAAAATAATCGAAATTTTCTTAACCAGTCGAGGCGTAGTTCACCAAACTGTTGAATTTCAGCCCACCCATTTTGTCCACTGGCGACCGCAGCGAGAACAAGAAATAGGACATCAACAAGATGATGTTGTTGATTAATAGGAGAACGAGTTTCCTCTACCAGAGAGAGGTGGTCAAAAAGTGTCATATCAAGACCTCAAAAAGTTATTCTACTTTGAGATCAGTCTATTAGAGAATAGTTCAATTTTTTAACAAAGTGTGATCCGGCCCTGTGGTTTCCTCACCATTGCTCATTTGCACTTCAAATGTATTAGCACACCGGACAATTACCGTATCACCACCAAACAGACTTAAACACGTGCGAATTACAGACATACATCCTCCGCGACACGCAGTCATGCGCATGCTTAATGAAACGAATTTATTGGTTATATTTCCCACAGCGGGATTTCCATAAGAGCAAAATGCATACGGGCAGATTGTGATTTAGATCAAGTGACGCTCACGTTTAAAGCAAATCAGGGGTGGAATAAGACGATACTATGGCAGCCTGATACTTATTAGGATTTTTGATAATCGAGTGATAGCGCTTAGGGATGTCGGCGGTATCTCATCAAGCCACACAAGGTGTGCCTTACACCATAACAACTTAAGTCGTATTTTAAGTTGTATTCATACGCAGTTTTCACATGTCCTAATGACGAATGGCGTTGGTTTTTTTTAAACAAGATTAATACCCGCTTGATAAATGACAACCTAGGTTGTACATTGAACGGATGAAAACGACACTTGCAGAACGATTAAAGACCGCCAGAACTGCCCAAGGGCTTAGTCAAAAAGCACTTGGCGACATGATTGGCGTATCTCAGGCCGCCATACAGAAGATCGAGGTGGGGAAAGCGTCGCAGACAACCAAAATTGTTGAGCTTTCCAATACACTACGTGTTCGCCCTGAATGGTTGGCAAACGGCGAAGGCCCAATGCGTAGCAGTGAAGTCACTCGCTCGCTCCAGGAACCCAGCATTCCGCCAAAATCCGAATGGGGCACCGTATCAGCTTGGGACAGCACGACAGAACTATCAGAGGACGAGGTGGAAGTGCCTTTCTTAAAGGATATTGAGTTTGCCTGCGGCGACGGACGCATTCAAAGTGAGGATTACAACGGCTTTAAGCTCCGTTTCTCTAAAGCTACACTGCGTAAGGTTGGTGCAAATACGGACGGTTCAGGCGTTCTTTGCTTCCCGGCAGCGGGTGACAGTATGGAGCCCATCATTCCTGATGGAACGACCGTCGCGGTTGATACCAACAACAAACGCATCATTGATGGAAAGCTCTACGCCATTGCTCAGGAAGGCGGCGGTAACGATAAGCTAAAACGAATCAAACAGCTTTACCGCAAGCCAGGCGGTCTTCTCACCATTCATAGCTTCAATCGCGAGACTGACGAAGAGGCCTACGAATCCGACGTCGAGATCATTGGCCGCGTGTTCTGGTATTCCGTGCTGCTATAGCCCGATACTGGTGGAATCTCGCGCCATAACGCTCTATTTTCCTCTCATCAAAGCCGATGGACCGATACGGACATCGGCTTGTTTTATCAATAAATGTTTCAGCGCTAAAAAGCGTTTACCCCCGCACAAATAACCTTACCTACGCGCAACAGTTTTATACAATCCCCGTGCTATTGTTTCATCAACCCTTGTTGATGTTGTGTTATTCATCCTGTCTATGTTGTTCCTTTCCCGCCCTGTGGCGGGATTTTTTTTGCCCCTAATCTGGCCTTTTTTATGTGTAGCCCTGGAAGCTGTCATTTCTTTTTACAACCAAAAACAACTCAAATTAAAACTAAAGATGTTGACACAAAAACAACTATAGTTTTAAATAGACACATAGCAGCAGGGCATCCCTGCAAAGGTAACAACCCAGTTTTCACGTCAGTAACAACACACATAACAATAGGGTGATTTATGACTGAGCCACAATTTCGCAGTAAAGGTCCCGAGCTTCTGGTCGAGCTTTCTCAACACGTTGCCGATACGGTCAAAACCGTCACGGAGTTGGATCCACAAACCGCCGAACTGGTCGGCAATGCCGTTGCCAAACATATGATGACCGTATGGGGCGGACAAAACGTTTATTTCCCGATGGGAATCTCTTGGCGCGCGTCTCAACGCGATCTTCAAATCTATGAAGAATTTGACGGACGCAATCACAGCGCTCTGGCTAAAAAATATAATGTCTCGCTGCAATGGATTTATAAAATTGTCAGAACGATGCGAAAAGAGGAACTGCTGGCAAAACAGCACACTCAGGCATAATGCAAAAAACATAAATTAAAAACCCAGGTGATAATTAAAAGAAACAATAAAACAGATAATTTAATAACAACTATAATTTTTTGCTTTTAATAAAAAAATAACCTAAGTCATGAAAATGGTGCAAATGTAGCAAGGTATTCCTATACGCTGATGCCGGACCACACACGCAGTTTGAAGTATGACAGATACATTTTAAAATAATACCGAATGGTAATTAATAGAATGGGTACGTTTACGTATCCATTCTTTTTTATATCTCCAACATTTTGTTCTTAGAAAGATCGCCCTCCTATACTCTTTCCTATCTTCTTATTCAAATCAATCAGCTAAAAAAACCACAAACATGCATTTACAATGCATAAATCAATTTTTAACCATTAAGAGCGTGATAACGTTGCCCTACGATCCCTTCGGTGTATTGAAAGCGCCGAGTGAAAAAAATAAATGGGGGCAATTGAGAGCAATGAGTGAGAAAGCAAGAAAGCGGTGGCAACGCCGCCCCGGAACCACTGGCGGTAAACTTCCCTGGAATGACTGGCGCAACGCCCTGACCTGGCGCAGAGCGACGCAAATTCTGCTACTGGCAATCAACATCTATATCGGCGTCACCTTCTACTTTTGGGTACGCTACTTTGAAACCGGCGGCACGAGCCTTTATATGTCAAGGCCGGGCGGTATTGAGGGCTGGCTGCCGATTGCCGGATTGATGAACGTGAAGTTCACGTGGGAAACCGGTAATTTCCCCCCTATCCATCTTGCGTCAATGTTATTACTTCTCGCATTTATTCTCACCAGCCTGTTACTGAAGAAATCATTCTGCTCATGGCTGTGTCCTATCGGCACGATTTCCGAGTGGGTAGGTGCATTGGGGAAAAAAATATTTGGACGTCACCTCATTCTTCCGAAGTGGCTGGATATTCCGCTGCGTAGTCTGAAATATTTGTTATTAAGCTTTTTCCTCTATATCGCTTTATCGATGCCAGCACAGGGAATTTATATGTTCCTGATGTCGCCTTACGGCTTAATCGCCGACGTCAAGATGCTTGGCTTCTTCCGTAATATCGGCACCATCACGTTGGCCTGCGTTTTTCTTTTTACGTTTGTCAGCCTGTTCGTCCGCCATTTTTGGTGTCGTTATCTCTGCCCTTACGGTGCACTCTTGGGGGTATTTTCACTATTGTCACCCTTCAAGATTCGTCGCAACGCCACCAGCTGTATCGATTGCGGCAAGTGCGCTAAGGCCTGCCCGTCTAACATTCCGGTGGATAAGCTCATTCAGGTGAGAACAGCGGAGTGCACGGCCTGTATGACCTGCGTCGAATCGTGCCCAGTGTCATCAACGCTCCATTTTTCGCTGACGAAGCCTTCAGGCTCACAGGAAAAAGGCAGCTCAACAACCAAACCGCTATGGCGACAAACTGCACTGTCCGGTATCACGATGACGGTACTGGTGCTCGGTATCCTTTTCGGCATGATCGGTTTTGCAATGTACACCGGTGGCTGGGACAGTCCGATTCCCGAACACATGTACTTCCGGCTTATACCTGGCTCGCAGAGCATTGGTCATCCATAAAGAAAAAGGGGCCAAATTGGCCCCTAATGCCAGTCAGTTAAGCAACTGACTGGCTGGTTTTCTCCAAGCCTTGCCGTATTTCTGCGGCCTTTCCTTCACCACTCTCGGGAAGGCCCTTTCTCTTCTGGCGGGGAGTTTTACCAACTGCGCAAGACTCTCCAGGTCCCGCAACAGTTCCGGGATTCGGCCCGGTGAAGCGCCCTGTAGCGTCATCAGCATTCTCATGACCAGACCGCTCGATTCGCTAAAGCTCAACTGGTTCGGCCAGTATCCTTTCAGATGACCTGCCATTTTAATCATCTGATAACGCACCAGATTATAGGCAAGCAGCACGCCCCACAGTTCCTGTTCAACCAGTTCCGGCTTCTTACTCCTCACGGTCAGTCTGTTCAGTTGCATCGTCTGTTTTATCTCACTGTAACCCAGTTCGATTTCCCAACGATGACTGTACAAGTCAGCCATCTCTCCGCCTGGATAACGCATCGCATCCGTCATTGAGGTCAGCAGATAGTAGACTTTCCCCTTCCGGGTGAGGGTCAGCAGTCGGGCGGTCAGTTCATCTCCCAGACCAGGCCATTTCTTGCGGGCCTGCGGACTCGTTTTCAGTTTCACCAGATGGTCGCTTTTCCCCAGCTTTCGTATCACTTCATACTGCGCACCTTTCCTCAGCGGTATCATCCAGTGACGATGCTCTCCCGCCTGACTCCAGGCGTTCAGCAGACCCAGCGAGTAGTAGCCTTTATCCAGTAGTGTCAGTGTGTTATCCCCGGTCTGTACTATCAGTTGCTCAGCCAGCGTGCATTCGCTGTCTTTCATCGTGCCGAATACCGCTGCGGTTAGCAGATGGCTGGTCAGCTCCATCTGACAGACCATTTTTACCTGAGGATATAACCCGGGTTGCCCGGCATAAGTTTGTCGGGGAAAGGCCCTATCGTTTTCCGGTGTGTCCGGGGTGCGCCAGACCACACCGTCTACCGCCAATAGGGTGAGGCCGCACCAGTGTGGATGAGTCGTGGCGTTGTGCCACAGTTGTGCGGTTTGTGTGAACACACGGCGAACAGCCTCGCTTCCCAGTCTCTGGCGTGCCTGGATAACAGCGCTGGGGGCGACGAAGGGGCGATTCCCCGGCAGCATGATATCCAGCCGGTTAACAATCTGATGCAGGGGCTCTTTACGTTCGAGTGCCATACCGACGATACACCAGACCATCATTTCCAGAGGAAGGCGGCGTTTGCGCAGAGTGACCGTGCCGGACTCAGCAAGGCAACGAGCAATAAGTTCTGGGTCAAGAAAATCGGCAAGAGAGGTCATCGGATTACGTAATGAATCGTAGCGGGAGACGAGATCAAGAGCCTGTCCAATGTGCATAAAAAATCCGGAAATGGGTAAGCATTTCCGGATTTTTACACAACCACTGGATCGGTCAACCGATCCTTAACTGATCGGCATTAGCCAAATTGGCCCCTGATTTTCATCTACGCTGAATAGCAGATTACATATTGTCGATGATGTCTTGCGCGAACTCGCTACATTTACGCAGCTTAGCGCCTTCCATCAGACGTTCGAAATCGTAAGTCACGGTCTTGTTCTTGATCGCGCCTTCAACGCCCTTAACAATCAGGTCAGCCGCTTCGAACCATTGCAGGTGACGCAGCATCATTTCAGCAGACAGAATCACAGAACCTGGGTTCACTTTATCCTGGCCCGCATATTTCGGTGCAGTACCGTGCGTGGCTTCGAACAGTGCACATTCGTCACCGATATTCGCGCCTGGAGCAATACCGATACCGCCAACCTGTGCCGCCAGGGCATCAGAAATGTAGTCACCGTTCAGGTTCATACAAGCGATAACATCGTATTCAGCAGGACGCAGCAGGATTTGTTGCAGGAATGCATCGGCGATCACGTCTTTTACCACGATCTCTTTGCCAGTGTTCGGGTTCTTGATTTTCACCCACGGGCCGCCATCGATCAGCTCACCGCCGAATTCTTCACGCGCCAACTGGTAACCCCAGTCTTTGAACGCGCCTTCGGTGAATTTCATGATGTTGCCTTTGTGTACCAGCGTGACAGAATCACGGTCGTTGGTGATCGCGTATTCGATAGCTGCGCGAACCAGACGTTTGGTACCTTCTTCGGAACACGGCTTCACGCCGATACCGCACTGCTCAGGGAAACGGATTTTACTAACGCCCATTTCTTCACGCAGGAATTTGATCACTTTGTCTGCTTCAGCAGAACCCGCTTTCCACTCGATACCTGCATAGATGTCTTCGGCGTTTTCGCGGAAGATCACCATGTCGGTCAGCTCAGGCTGTTTAACCGGGCTAGGTGTACCTTCGTAGTAGCGTACCGGACGCAGGCAAACATACAGATCCAACTGTTGGCGCAGTGCAACGTTCAGAGAACGAATACCACCACCGACTGGCGTTGTCAGCGGGCCCTTAATCGCCACACGATATTCACGAATCAAATCCAGCGTTTCTTCCGGCAGCCATACATCTTTACCGTAGACCTGCGTGGATTTTTCACCCGTATAGATCTCCATCCAGGAAATCGCGCGCTTGCCTTGATAGGCTTTCTTCACGGCGGCGTCAACGACGTTGATCATGGCTGGCGTAACATCAATACCGATGCCGTCACCTTCGATAAACGGAATGACCGGGTTGTTTGGAACAACCAGTTTGCCTTGAGCATCAACCGTGATTTTCTGACCTTCTGTCGGTACAACTACTTTGCTTTCCATTAACCTCTCCTTCGAGCGCAATTTTGTTAATGACTTGTAAGATGCGTGTCAATACTACTTGAATATTTAGCCCGCGCCAATCGCAAACCATTTGAGTATAATGCTTTTGTTATCCGCGACTATAAAGATGATGAATAAATTCTCTGTTAAAAATCACAAAGTTAAACGATTCAGCTCACAGCCGGCAAGAAAAAGACAGCCTGACAACGCGCCGCGCCGCATCGTTTTGTTCAATAAACCCTTCGATGTGCTACCGCAATTCACTGATGAAGCCGGACGTCGCACACTGAAAGATTATATTCCGATTAGCGGTATTTATGCCGCCGGGCGTCTGGATCGCGACAGCGAAGGCCTGATGATTCTCACCAATGACGGCAAGCTTCAGGCACGGCTAACCCAGCCAACGAAGAAAACAGCCAAAATTTACTATGTGCAGGTCGAAGGTATTCCTGACGACGCCGCACTGACGCGCTTTCGTACGGGTCTGGACCTGAATGACGGTAAAACGCTGCCCGCCGGAGCGGAGATCGTACCGGAACCTGACTGGCTGTGGCCGCGTAATCCGCCCATACGCGAGCGTAAAAGCATTCCCGACAGCTGGTTAAAAATCACGCTACATGAAGGTCGTAATCGGCAAGTCCGTCGTATGACAGCGAATATCGGGTATCCTACTTTGCGTCTGATTCGATACGGCATGGCCAATCAGACCGTAGAAAACCTGTTACCCGGAGAATGGAAGGAGATAGTGGATGTTTAAACCCCATGTGACAGTCGCCTGTGTGGTACAGGCCGAAAACCATTTTCTGGTCGTCGAAGAGTTAATTAACGATAAATTATTGTGGAACCAGCCCGCGGGCCATCTGGAAGCCGACGAGACGCTGATTCAAGCGGCAAGCCGTGAGCTGTGGGAAGAAACGGGGATTCAGGCCACACCGCAAAGTTTTTTGCGTCTGCACCAATGGATCGCGCCCGACAGCACACCGTTTCTGCGCTTTTGCTTCGCGCTCGATTTGCCTACGCGGGTCGACACTCAGCCGCACGACAGCGATATCGAATGCTGCCGCTGGCTGACCGCCGAGGAAATTCTGCATTCGCGCCAGCTTCGTTCGCCGCTGGTGGCCGAAAGTATTCGCTGCTATCAGCAGCCAGAGCGCTATTCGTTAACCGTATTGGGCGCGTTCAACTGGCCTTTTTAGGCAGAAATCTGTTTTAAACCTGCCGCGAATGGCCTGACCACTTCACGGCAGGAATAGCGATGCAGCCCTCGGCTCAACATGCTAAAATATGCCGCTTGTTTTTCGCATCAATGCGTCAGTAAATTTCAGTTCGTGAGACTCCCATGTCAGATAACAGCCAGAAAAAAGTGATTGTCGGTATGTCCGGCGGTGTTGACTCCTCCGTTTCCGCTTACCTGTTACAGCAACAGGGCTATCATGTTGAAGGCCTGTTCATGAAGAACTGGGAAGAGGATGACGACACAGAATATTGCTCAGCGGCCACCGATCTTGCCGATGCGCAGGCCGTTTGCGACAAGCTGGGTATCGAATTACATACCGTCAACTTTGCCGCTGAATATTGGGACAACGTTTTTGAACTCTTCCTTGAAGAGTACAAAGCGGGCCGTACCCCCAACCCCGATATCCTGTGCAATAAAGAAATCAAATTCAAAGCCTTCCTGGAATTCGCCGCCGAGGATCTCGGGGCAGACTACATCGCGACAGGCCACTATGTCCGTCGTCACGACGTTGACGGTAAAAGCCGTTTGCTGCGCGGCATGGACGGCAACAAAGACCAGAGCTATTTTCTTTATACGCTGAGCCACGAACAGATCGCACAAAGTCTGTTCCCGGTCGGCGAACTGGAAAAACCGCAGGTGCGTAAAATTGCCGAAGAGCTGGAACTGGCAACCGCGAAGAAAAAAGACTCTACCGGTATTTGCTTCATCGGTGAGCGCAAATTCACCGATTTTCTGGCACGCTACCTGCCCGCACAGCCGGGTCCAATTCTGTCCGTCGATGACAACAAACCGATGGGACAGCATCAGGGGCTGATGTACCACACACTGGGGCAACGCAAAGGTTTGGGTATTGGCGGCGTCAAAGACGGCGGCGAAGATCCTTGGTACGTGGTGGATAAAGATGTCGCCAACAACATTCTGTATGTCGCGCAGGGCCACGAACACCCTCGCCTGATGTCGTACGGTTTAATCGCACAGCAGTTACACTGGGTCGATCGTCAGCCGCTCACCGCTGAATTACGTTGTACGGTGAAAACTCGTTATCGTCAGGCAGATATCCCCTGCACCGTCACGCCACTTGGCGACGATCGCATTACCGTGCGTTTTGATGAGCCCGTCGCAGCCGTGACTCCGGGCCAATCTGCCGTGTTTTATCTGGACGAGGTTTGCCTTGGCGGCGGCATCATCGAAGAACGCTTACAGGAGTAACCGTGGCTAAGAACTATTATGAAATCACGCTAGCACTAGCGGGCGTTTGTCAGTCGGCACACTTAGTCCAACAGTTGGCCCACACAGGGAACTGTAATAACGATGTGCTGCATACCTCGCTGAACAGCGTTTTGAATCTCAATCCGGCGTCTACGCTGGCCGTTTACGGTAATGACGAGCAGAACCTGAAAGTTGGGCTGGAAACGCTGCTCGGCATTCTGAATAGCAGCAGCAATAAAGGCGCGGGTGCAGAGCTATCGCGCTACGCTTTCAGCCTGATTGCGTTAGAACGCAAGCTGAATGCAAAGTCTGCCGCGCTTGACGAATTGGGCAAACGCATCGGGCAGTTGGAGCGCCAACTGGAACATTTCGAGCTGCTCTCCGAGACGATTGTGAGTGCGCTGGCCGCGATTTATGTGGATGTCATCAGTACGCTGGGGCCACGTATTCAGGTTACCGGTTCACCGGAAGTGCTGAAAAACAGTCAGGTGCAGGCTAAAGTGCGAGCCGCGCTGCTGGCCGGTATCCGCTCTACGGTGCTCTGGCAACAGATTGGCGGCGGACGCTTGCAGCTGATGTTCTCACGCAGCCAGTTGGTCAAAGAAGCGAAACAGATATTGGCGCGTTGCCCGTCCGTTTGATGGTATTCTTGCCGCTATGATCGACGCTGGTGTGAGTAACGCCAGCGTCACGAAATTGATTATTGTTAATAATTCATTGTCCTTATCGAAATTAATCGTTATTGAAACCAATCTCAGGAGTTGCTTGCGATGGAATTATCCTCACTGACCGCCGTTTCCCCTATTGATGGACGCTACGGCGATAAAGTCAGCACGTTGCGCACCATTTTCAGCGAATTCGGTTTGCTGAAATTCCGTGTGCAGGTTGAAGTACGTTGGCTGCAAAAACTGGCAGCCTGTGCAGAGATCCAGGAAGTTCCTGCATTTGACGCTGACGCAAACGCTTTCCTTGATAAAATTGTCGCCGAATTCAGTGAAGAAGATGCGGCACGTATTAAAACTATCGAGCGCACCACCAACCACGACGTGAAAGCCGTTGAGTACTTCCTGAAAGAGAAAGTCGCCGCTGTTCCGTCACTGCACGCCGTCAACGAATTCATCCACTTCGCCTGTACGTCAGAAGACATCAACAACCTGTCTCATGCACTGATGCTGGATACCGCTCGCCGCGATGTTATCCTGCCACAGTGGCGTCAAATCATTGATGCGCTGAAAACGCTGGCACAGGAATACCGCGATATCCCGCTGCTTTCCCGTACACACGGCCAGCCCGCTACGCCATCCACTATCGGTAAAGAGTTCGCTAACGTGGCTTACCGTATGGATCGCCAATATCGCCAGCTGCAACAAGTTGAGATTCTGGGCAAGATTAATGGTGCCGTCGGTAACTATAACGCCCATCTGGCGGCCTACCCGGAAGTGGACTGGCACCAGTTCAGCGAAAGTTTTGTTACCTCGCTGGGCATCAACTGGAACCCGTACACCACGCAGATCGAACCGCACGATTACATCGCCGAACTGTTCGACTGCATCGCACGTTTCAACACGATTTTGATCGACTTTGACCGTGATATTTGGGGTTACATTGCACTGAATCACTTCAAGCAGAAAACCATTGCGGGCGAAATCGGTTCTTCCACCATGCCGCACAAGGTTAACCCGATCGACTTCGAAAACTCGGAAGGCAACCTGGGTCTGGCGAACGCCGTTCTGGGGCATCTGGCTAGCAAACTGCCAGTTTCCCGTTGGCAGCGTGACCTCACCGACTCTACCGTGCTGCGCAATCTGGGCGTCGGCGTGGGCTATGCGCTGATTGCGTATCAGGCCACGATGAAAGGCATCAGCAAACTGGAAGTGAACCGCGATCGTCTGGCTGACGAACTGGATCACAACTGGGAAGTGTTGGCAGAGCCAATCCAAACCGTGATGCGTCGCTACGGGATTGAAAAACCGTACGAAAAACTGAAAGAGTTGACTCGTGGTAAACGTGTTGATGCTGCCGGTATTCAGGAATTTATCGATGGTTTGGAATTACCAGAAGCGGAAAAAACGCGCCTGAAGGCGATGACACCAGCCAACTATATCGGCCGTGCTATCGCGATGGTCGACGACCTGAAATAACCGTTCTCAAACCCGATCGCAATCTCTCTTTGGCGGGCGCCCTGCCCGCCAGTTAGCTGCCGCACCATACTCTAAATAATTCGAGTTTCAGGTAGGCGGCAAGGGAAGGAATCCCGATGAGCTTACTCAGGTAAGTGATTCGGGTGACTGACTGAAGCCAACACACATGCAACTCGAAGTATGACGAGTATGACCATTTCCAGCCTGTTTATACCCGGTTTACTCTCCCTGTGGATAATTTAACAAATAAAATAAATAACGTTCTCTGCGTATAATGTTGATACGCGGAAGAGACATACATGAAAGACATGGCGCATAACAGTATTTCGATAAACATGGCCATTTCTATTCGACAGAGGATATAGCGATGCGAATTCTGGTCGTTGAAGATAATGTATTATTGCGCCACCATTTAACCGTTCAGATGAACGAAATGGGGCATCAGGTTGACGCAGCATCTGACGCCAAAGAAGCGGATTATTTTCTGCATGAGAATATGCCGGACATCGCCATTGTCGACCTCGGGTTGCCCGATGAAGACGGCATGAGCATGATCCGTCGCTGGCGTGCTCATCAGGTCAAGCTCCCGATTCTGGTGCTGACGGCCCGTGAAGGCTGGCAGGACAAAGTGGCGGTGCTGGAAGCCGGTGCGGACGATTACGTGACCAAGCCGTTCCATATGGAAGAGGTCGTAGCGCGTTTGCAGGCACTGATGCGCCGCAACAGCGGGCTGGCATCGCAAGTCATCAGCCTGCCGCCCTTTGAGATCGACTTATCTCGTCGTGAACTGGTGATCCACGGATCGCCTATCAAGCTCACCGCGTTTGAATACACGATTATCGAGACATTGATTCGCAACAAAGGAAAAGTCGTCAGCAAAGAGTCGTTGATGTTGCAGCTGTACCCCGATGCAGAACTGCGGGAAAGTCATACCATCGACGTGTTGATGGGACGATTACGCAAGAAAATTCAGCAAGCAGAAGCCCCGGATGTGATCACTACCGTGCGCGGACAAGGATATCGCTTTGATATTGATACCCCCTCAGGCTCAGCATGAGCGATAAGAAGCAGCCCTTTTCGCTTCGCATTCGCTTTTTACTCGCGACAGCGGCCATCGTACTGGCGCTGTCGCTCGCCTATGGCGTCGTCGCCATTATCGGTTACAGCGTCAATTTTGATAAAACCTCATTCCGCTTGCTGCGCGGCGAAAGTAACCTCTACTACAGCCTCGCACAGTGGCGCGATAACCAACTGAATATCGTCACGCCCCCCGACGTTGACATCAATTTCCCCACGTTGGTGTTGATATACGATGAGAATGGCAACATGCTCTGGCGCGAAAAGCACGTTCCCGAGTTGGAAGCGCTAATCAAGCCGGAATGGCTGAACAAGACGGCCTATCACGAACTGGATACCGACACCGATACCAGCAGCGCGGTATTAACGGGCAATACCTTACTGCTGAGCAGCCTGCGGGCACTGAATGGCGCGCATAGCAATGCGTTAACGCACTCTATCGCCGTAAACGTTTACCCGAAGACCGAGCATCTCCCTTCCATCACAATTGTTGTAGTCGATCGCATCCCTCAAGAACTCCAGCAGGAAGACATGGTGTGGGAATGGTTCAGCTATGTGTTGATCGCCAACCTTCTGCTGGTGCTTCCCCTGCTGTGGCTGGGCGCTCACTGGAGCCTACGTCCTATTCAGCATTTGGTAAAACAGATCGCCGAGCTGGAAAAAGGGACGCGCGATCAACTGGATGAAAATCCGCCGCGCGAACTGTTCAGCCTGGTAAAAAACCTGAATATTCTGCTGAATAACGAACGCCAGCGCTACCATAAGTACCGCACAACGCTCACCGATCTCACCCACAGTTTAAAAACGCCACTGGCAGTTTTACAGACCACGTTACGTGCGCTGCGAACCGGTAAAGAGATCACTATCGATCAGGCCGAGCCCATTATGCTGTCGCAGATCAGCCGCATTTCGCAGCAGATTGGCTATTACCTGCATCGCGCCAGCGTACGCTCCGAACATAATCTACTGATACGTGAAGTACACTCGGTTCCGGCGCTGCTGGATGGCCTATGTTCTGCATTAAATAAGGTTTATCAGCGCAAGGGCGTAGTATTGACGCTCGATATTCCGCCAGAACTGACCTTCGTGGGCGAGAAGAATGATTTTATGGAAGTCATGGGCAATATTCTTGATAACGCCTGCAAGTACTGCCTGGAATTTGTCGAAATTAGCGTGCAATACTCCGATCACAAACTGCATCTGATTATCGATGACGATGGCCCCGGCATCCACGAAAGCAAGCGCGAAATGATCTTCCTGCGTGGGCAACGTGCCGACCGTATGCGCCCCGGACAAGGTATCGGCCTTGCCGTTGCCGTCGAAATTATCGAACAATATCAGGGTGAGATTCTCATCAGCGACAGCGCACTGGGTGGTGCCCGAGTCGAAGCTATTTTCTCCCGTCAAAACCTGAGCCAGAATGAGGGATGAAAGGCAGTACAGCGCGCGATGCTTCCGCTATACTTATCGCCAAAATACTGATTGTTTTAAAATACTGATTATTTCAAGAAAAATCATATCTTCAAGAACAGTCATTTCCTCAAAAAAACACGTTTCTGGAAAACAGTATGGACTATCAGCTCAATCTCGACTGGCAGGATTTTTTAGCGAACTACTGGCAAAAACGTCCGCTCCTGATTAAAGGCGGTTTCACGCATTTTATCGACCCGATTTCACCCGACGAACTCGCCGGGCTGGCGTTGGAAAATGAGGTTGATAGCCGCCTGGTCAGCCATCAGAATGGCCGCTGGCAGGTAAGCCACGGTCCTTTCGAGAGCTACGATCATCTGGGGGAAAGCAACTGGTCGCTGCTGGTGCAGGCCGTCGATCACTGGCATGAGCCCTCTTCAGCCTTGATGCAGCCCTTTCGACAGCTGCCGGACTGGCGTACCGATGATTTGATGATTTCATTTTCCGTTCCCGGTGGTGGTGTAGGGCCACATCTGGATCAGTATGATGTGTTCATCATTCAGGGGACGGGGCGTCGCCGCTGGCGCATCGGTGAAAAAATACCGATGAAGCAGCACTGTCCACATCCCGATCTGCTTCAGGTCGATCCGTTTGACGCCATTATTGATGAGGAACTGGAACCGGGCGATATCGTCTATATTCCACCGGGTTTCCCGCACGAAGGCTATTCGCTGGAAAACTCGCTGAACTATTCGGTGGGTTTCCGTGCGCCGAATGCTCGCGAGTTGGTGAGCGGCTTTGCGGATTATGTACTTTCCCGTGAACTCGGCAGCTATCGCTACAGCGATCCCGAGATCCCCTCCCGCGATCATATCGCCAGCGTACTGCCGCAAGAGCTGGATGCGCTGCAAAAAATGATGTTGGAGCTGGTGCAGCAACCGGAGCATTTCCAGAACTGGTTTGGCGAATTTATTTCCCAGTCCCGTCACGAGCTCGACCTCTCACCACCGGAACCACCTTATCAGGCTGGCGAAGTGTATGAATATCTGCAACAGGGTGAACCACTGCGTCGTTTAGGTGGTCTGCGTGTCATCTGCGTTGGAGATAGCTGCTTCGTTAACGGGGAAAAAGTGAACAGCACGCACAAAGCGGCGCTGTTTGCGCTGGCTGAGCACCCGGCTATTGGTGCAGAACTGCTGGGCGATGCACTGGAAGACCCCTCTTTCCTCGCGCAGCTCACCGTGCTGATTAACAGCGGTTACTGGTACTTTGCGGATTAAGACCAATCTTGAATCATTGTTAGCACAAAGATAAGGCGGGAATGTCCCGCCTTATTCATCTCTGAAAAATGGAAACACTTACGGCTTCGCGCGCAGCGCCGTCAGTTCAGCAATACGCATAATCACAGATACCGCCTTTTCCATGCCTTCCAACGTGACAAATTCGTGTTTGCCATGATAGTTGTAGCCGCCGGTAAACAGATTTGGGCATGGTAGCCCTTGAAATGACAAGTGTGCACCGTCGGTGCCGCCGCGAATCGGCTTCATATTCGGCTCAATGTCGCAATCCCGCATCGCCTGCTGCGCCAACGCGATAATGTGCGGATGCTGCTCAACCTGCTCACGCATGTTGTAATAGGTATCGGTAATTGTGACTTCAATATAGCAATCTGGGTGCAGCCCCGCGCCGACCTTTTCCGCAATATCCAGCATCGTCTGTTTACGCTGTTCAAAGCCGTTGCGATCAAAATCCCGGACGATGTAATGCAAATCTGCGCGCTCCACAGAGCCTTTCATGTTGTGAAGATGATAGAACCCCTGATAGCCGTCCGTCTGCTCCGGCGATTGACTCTCCGGCACATGCTGGTGATAGCGCGAGGCCAGCGTCAGCGCGTTCACCATCACGCCTTTGGCGCTACCGGGATGCACATTGTTGCCCACGATTTTCACCTGAACCGAGGCGGCATTAAAATTCTCATACTCCAGCTCGCCGACACCACCGCCGTCCACGGTATAGGCCCACTGTGCGTTAAACGCTTTGACATCAAAAAACTGAGCGCCCTTGCCAATTTCTTCATCAGGCGTAAAGGCAACGCGAATATCGCCGTGCGGGAGCTGGCTTTTCTTCAAACGCACCAGCGCGGTCATAATTTCCGCGATCCCCGCTTTATCATCCGCTCCCAGCAGCGTTTTGCCGTCTGTGGTAATCAGCGTGTGCCCCAGTAGCTGGTGCAGCACCGGGAACATCACGGGTGACAGCACTTCATCCCCCACGCCCAAGGCAATATCGCCACCGCGATAGTTTTCCAGAATCTGTGGATTAACATTCTTGCCGCTAAAATCTGGTGACGTATCCATATGTGAAATAAAGCCGATGGCCGGAACGGGCCAGGCGACGTTTGCCGGAAGCGTCGCCATCAGGCAGCCCTGCTTGCTCAACGTCACTTGCTCAAATCCCAGTTCGAGCAGTTCCTGCTGCAACGCACGCGCCAGTTTCAACTGACCGTCGGTGCTCGGCACCTGCCGAACGCCGGATTTAGACTGTGTATCAAATGAAACGTAATTCAAAAATCTGTCGAGTAATTTATCCATCTTATTTATACCCCCTGAACCCTGAAAGGCATTATGGATAGGGCTACCCCGGTAGATATTGCGTCAGGTCAGTTTTTTCCCGATTTAATAAACTGCCAGACCAGAATTCAGGCCAAAAAGCAGCGACCGTGTCACGAAGAACCTCTAAATCAGGTAACAATCAGGAAACATACACCCTAATTCATTGGCTGAACCTCCCTCATTCGTTTACCAATCGGCAGTAAGTGGGTAACACAAGTTGGCGTCAGGCAGCGTTTCCCGTAAAATGCCGCCCTTAACTACGCACGCTGTCTGAAAGGTGATAACCCTTGGTACGATCGCAACGGACATACCGTTGATCGGCCAAATCAGGAAATAGAGCTATACCTTAATGAAAGAAAACTCCCTGACTGTGCCGGTCGTTGAATTGCTCAACGTCCATAAAGGCTTTGATGGCAAAGACATCATTTCACATTTTAATCTCACCATTAATAACGGTGAGTTTCTGACGATCCTCGGGCCATCCGGCTGCGGCAAAACCACCGTACTGCGTTTGATTGCCGGTCTGGAAACAGTTGATAGCGGCAACGTCATACTGGAAAAGCAGGACATCACCAACCAGCCCGCCGAACAGCGACACGTTAATACTGTATTTCAAAGTTACGCCCTGTTTCCTCATCTCAGCGTGTTTGAGAACGTGGCATTCGGCCTGCGCATGCAAAAAACACCCGCCGCAGATATTGCACCGCGCGTGATTGAAGCGCTGAAAATGGTTCAGTTGGAAGAGCTGGCGCAGCGTCGCCCACATCAGTTGTCCGGTGGCCAGCAGCAGCGTGTCGCCATCGCCCGCGCCGTCGTCAATCAGCCGAAGGTTCTGCTGCTGGATGAATCCCTGTCCGCGCTCGACTATAAGCTGCGCAAGCAGATGCAGAACGAATTGAAAGCGTTGCAACGTAAGCTGGGTATCACCTTTATTTTCGTCACGCACGATCAGGAAGAAGCACTGACCATGTCTGACCGCATCGTAGTGATGCGAGATGGACGCATCGAGCAAGACGGCACGCCGCGTGAAATCTACGAAGAGCCAAAAAATCTGTTCGTCGCCAGCTTTATTGGTGAAATCAATATCTTTGATGCCGTGGTGCTGGAGCTGTTGGACGAACAGCGGGTGCGCGCTCAGGTCGAAGGCCACGAATGCGTTATCACCGCCAGTTTTCCGGTCAACGTCGGCCAACACCTCAACGTACTGCTGCGACCGGAAGATTTACGCGTCGAAGAACTTGGCGACGGCATGCAGGCGGAAGGTATGGTGGGCTACGTGCGCGAGCGCAACTATAAAGGCATGACGCTGGAATCCAACATTGAGCTGGAAAACGGCAAAATGGTCATGGTCAGCGAGTTTTTTAACGAAGACGATCCCGACTTCGACCATTCACTCAACCAGAAAGTAGACGTCACTTGGGTGGAAAGTTGGGAGGTAGTCCTGCACGATGAAGAAGTCGCGTAAACGCTTTCAAAACACCATTATTACACTCATCGTTGCCTGGCTGGTGCTGTTTGTTTTCCTGCCCAACTTGATGATCATCGGAACCAGTTTTCTGACGCGCGATGACACCCATTTCGTCAGCCTGGTCTTTACGCTGGAAAACTATACGCGACTGGCCGATCCGCTTTATGCTTCTGTGCTGCTGCATTCGCTGAACATGGCCGTTATCGCCACGCTCTGCTGTCTGCTGCTCGGCTATCCGTTCGCCTTTATTCTGGCACGTTTACCGAAAAAAATTCAGCCGCTGATGCTGTTTCTGCTGATTGTGCCATTTTGGACCAACTCGCTAATCCGCATTTACGGCCTGAAAATCTTTCTGAGTACACGCGGGCATCTGAATGAATTTCTGCTTTGGACGGGCCTTATCGATACGCCGCTGCGGATTATGTACACCTCCGAAGCAGTGATTCTCGGCCTGATTTACATCCTGCTGCCGTTCATGGTGCTACCGCTCTACTCCAGCATTGAAAAACTCGATAAATCCTACCTTGAAGCCGCCCGCGATCTGGGTGCCGATAAGTGGCAAACCTTCATTCGCGTCGTTATCCCGTTGACGATGCCAGGGATTATCGCGGGCTGCCTGCTGGTACTGTTGCCCGCGATGGGATTGTTCTTCGTTGCCGATCTGATGGGCGGTGCCAAGAATTTACTGATCGGTAACGTCATTAAAAGCCAGTTCCTCAATATCCGCGACTGGCCGTTTGGTGCCGCCACCAGCATCTGCCTGACGCTGGTCATGGGCGTGCTGCTCTTTATCTACTACCGCACGGCCCGCCTGCTGAATAAAAAAGGAGAGCTGGAATGACCGGACGCTTAATCCGCGGTGGATTTATGTCCATCATTTACGCTTACCTGTACATCCCGATAATCATTCTGATCGTGAACTCGTTTAATCAGGCGCGTTTCGGCATCAACTGGCAGGGATTTACACTGGACTGGTATCGGCTGCTGATAAACAACGACAGCCTGCTTCAGGCCGCGCAGCACTCACTGACGATGGCCGTTTTTTCCGCGACGTTCGCCACGTTGATTGGCTCCCTGACGGCCGTCGCACTGTATCGCTACCGCTTTCGCGGCAAACCTTTTGTCGGCGGTATGCTGTTCGTGGTGATGATGTCGCCGGATATCGTGATGGCGATCTCACTGCTGGTGCTCTTCATGCTGCTGGGCATATCGCTCGGATTCTGGTCGCTGCTGTTTTCCCACATTACTTTCTGCCTGCCGTTTGTGGTGGTCACCGTCTACTCACGCCTGAAAGGGTTTGACGTACGGATGCTGGAAGCCGCGCGCGATTTAGGCGCCAGCGAAGTGACCATTCTGCGCAAAATCATTCTGCCGCTGGCCATGCCGGCCGTAGCCGCCAGTTGGCTGCTCAGCTTTACGCTGTCGATGGATGACGTAGTGGTGTCCTCGTTTGTCACCGGGCCCGCGTATGAGATTCTACCGTTGAAGATTTACTCAATGGTGAAGGTCGGCGTTTCCCCTGAAGTCAACGCGCTGGCAACGATTTTGCTGATTCTGTCGCTCGTGCTGGTGCTCAGTAGCCAGCTAATTTTACGCGACCGCACCGGAAAATAAGGTTGCGGCTCGCGCGATGAATACCGTTATTTTCATACCACTCTTCTATACCCTAAATAATTCGGGTTGCAGGAAGGCGGCAAGAGAGGGAGTCCCGATGAGCTTACTTAAATAAGTGATTCGGGCGACTGAACGTAGCCAACACACCTGCAACTTGAAGTATGACGGGTATAGTGTTGGTATTTCCTTTGGGACTCGTAAGGAGGTAAACATAATGAAAAAGTGGCCACACCTACTGGCAGCCTGCGCGATGGCGTTTGGCATCAGCACCGCCAACGCCAACGACGGCAAAACGCTCTATTTCTACAACTGGACCGAATACGTACCACCGGGCCTGTTGGAACAGTTCACTAAAGAAACGGGCATCAAGGTGATTTACTCCACCTATGAATCCAACGAGAGTATGTACGCCAAGCTGAAGACCTATAAGGATAGTGCTTACGATTTGGTCGTGCCTTCAACTTATTTCATCTCTAAGATGAGCAAAGAAGGCATGCTGCAAAAGATTGATACCAGCAAGCTCAGCAACTTTCATAATCTCGATCCGAACCTGTTGCACAAATCTTTCGACCCAAATAACGACTACTCCATTCCCTATATTTGGGGCGCAACGGCGATTGGTATTAATCATGAAATGATTGACCCTGCCAGCGTCACCCGTTGGGCCGACCTGTGGGATACCAAGTACAAAAACAGCCTGCTGCTGACGGACGACGCGCGCGAGGTGTTCCAAATCGCCCTGCGTAAACTGGGTTACTCTGCGAATACCACCGACCCTAAAGAGATTGAGGCGGCCTATAAAGAGCTGCAAACCCTGATGCCGAACGTGCTGACGTTCAACTCAGACAACCCCGGCAACCCGTTCATCGAAGGTGAAGTCAATCTGGGTATGGTGTGGAACGGTTCTGCCTACGTGGCGCGTCAGGCAGGTACACCGCTGGATGTCATCTGGCCCAAAGAAGGCGGTATCTTCTGGATGGACAGTCTGGCGATTCCGGCCAACGCCAAAAACGTTGACGGCGCGATGAAGCTGATCGACTTCCTGCTGCGCCCAGAAGTGGCGGCACAGGTTGCGGAAACCATCGGCTATCCGACACCGAATCTGGCAGCGAAAAAATTACTGCCGCCGGAGGTTGCAGGGGACAAAACACTGTACCCGGATGATGAAACCATCGCGAAAGGCGAATGGCAGAATGACGTCGGCAGCGCCAGCACGCTATATGAAACCTACTTCCAGCAGCTAAAAGCGGGTCGTTAATAGCGCACGCTATAGCGATGCAAATCGGCTTTCTCTATCGGAATCGGCAGACCGCTGGCGAGCCTATTTACCGAACAAGAACGGTGGTAACGGAATAGAAGAGTAAAGCGTTTGCGCCAGGGACAAAAACGTCAGGAACGTTTTTGAACGTCGCTTGCGACGGCCCTGAAAGGGTGAATCTCAGGGATGAGATTCATATCTGCGCAATCCGAGCTTACATGGACGGATCTATCCGTTACTACCGCTCGACGCGCTTTGTCTGCAACCTCTAGCTTTCATTACCATAAACTATGTTTCTACTCTGATTACAAATATCACCTCAAACCCTCAAATTGACAGCTAAAAGCATTATCCTGACGGCATTAGGAAAATAATTGCGCGCAGCTTCTTCTATAATGATTCAACACCCACCGGAATCACGATAAGGAGCACCACCATGCTGCAACTCTCCAGCCACAGTTTTCAGGACGGCGAAACTATCCCGGGCGAATTTGCCTTTGCCGTACCGGACGCAACTAGCCACATTGCGCTGTCTTCTAACCACAATCCCCATCTTGCCTGGCACGGCGCGCCCGAAGGGACACAGTCTTTCGTATTGATCTGCCACGACCCGGATGTACCCAGCCGGGGTGACGATGTGAATTAGGAAGGCCGCGAGGTGAGTGCCTCTCTGCCGCGTGTCGATTTCTACCATTGGCTATTGCTCGATATTCCAGCCAGCGTCAATGAAATTCCTGCCGCCTCACATTCCACTGGCATCACGCCACGTGGTAAAGCGGGCCCGGATGCACCGACAGGGCTCCGACACGGCATCAATGATTACACCGTCTGGTTCGCCAGCGATGAGCAGATGAATGGCACCTACTATGGCTATGATGGCCCTTGTCCGCCGTGGAACGATGCGATCGTCCATCATTACATCTTCACTCTCTACGCTCTCGCGACGCCTGCTTTAACGATAGAAGGTGAACTTAATGGAGCAAATGTCCGCGCTGCGTTGGCTAGCGCGCCAGTATTGGCAGAAGCGACACTCACCGGGCTGTATACGCTGAATCCCGCATTGTTGTGATAACGATAAGTTATGATAATAACTTGTTATAAGAATGGCTGGCTATGAGCGTGACCGCTTTACGCCCCGCTTATCCGTCTCTCATTGTAGAGGCGGACTGGCGATTGCCATCAGGCCAGCCGCTGCAACGGTATGGCCTGTGCGCACTCGCTCAACCCCACTTGCGTACACCGCAGCAGACAACGTGTTTCCATTTCTATGAGGCCACACTTCTGCTGGTTCTCTCTGGCCAATTAACCATTATTGAGCAGGATACAGCGACGGTTATCGACACGTCGTCTCAGCTCTGCCTGATTACGCCTGACGCAAGTGCCGATTTGACGAAAATGCCCAGTGGTCACGACTCCGCTTTCCGGTCGATCTTTCTGACGTTTTCGCCCACGCTTCTGGCGCGTTTTTGTCATCGCTACCCTGATGAATGCGCTCCGACTTATCCTCCGCGCCCCTTCACTACTCTCGCGCTGGATGACGATCTTATCAGCACATTACAACTTCTGGTTGAAGGGATAACGGGCAACAAGCTCAATGAATCACGTCTCGAACTGCGGCTGATGGATATGCTGCTTGTGCTGTCGGAACGGGGATACCGCTTTGGTGTACCGCCACAGCCCGGCGTTACCGCTCAGCTACGTACGCTTATCAGCGAAGAGCCGGATCGCCACTGGACCGCGCAGTCTGCGGGTCGACGGCTGGCGATGAGCGAGGCTACGCTGCGCCGGAGGTTATCCGCCGAGCAGACACGCTTTGAAGTGCTGTTGCTGGAGACGCGCATGCAACACGCGATGATGCTGGTACAGACGACATCATGGAGTATGCAGCGTCTGGCCGAAGCCTGCGGGTATAAATCCTCAGCGCGTTTTTCCGAACGGTTTAAAAATCGTTTTGGCTGTTCGCCAACCAAGATTCGTTAATCCGTCATTGACGGTACTGCGCGGTCATCCTGTAACACTCAACAACCATCGTCAAAAACAACGTATCAGGTTCAAAAAAAGCGCCCTGTTGGATAAACCCACAAGGCGCTTGATGATGTCAGATGATCAGAACGATTTTAGCGTATTACGCTTTACTCTTTCTCTTCCTGCGCCAAATCGTTAGCGATTTTCACCGTTTCATCCAGATAAGGATCGGGTGCCTGATAGTCTTTCGGCAGATCTTCCAACGATTTGAGCGGTTTTTTACCTTCTCTCGCCAGTCGATCGTTAATCCGCTTCAGACGCATCGCTTCATCATCGTCATTCTCTTTCTCGCGCTGGGCAAGATTGAGCGACACGAGGTTACGCTTATCCTTCATCGCGTTGTAGCGGGCAATATCTTGCGCCACATACTGGAACTCAGGATCTTTGGCGATACGCTCCTGATGATGTTCGTTCAGTTTGCTAATCAGTGCCTTCAGATCGCCGCTCTTCGTATAGTTAGCCGCTTTGATGCTGTCCCACGGTAGCGCGTTGTCTTCAAACTTCTCACCGGTATCTACCGTTTCCGTGCCGGTTGGCATCATCACGTCAGGCGTCACGCCTTTCATCTGCGTGCTGCCGCCGTCAATACGATAGAATTTCTGAATCGTATATTGCACGGAACCCAGCGCTGGCCAGTCAGGACGCAGCATCTGATCGTAAATCCGATTCAACGAGCGATACTGCTGCACGGTGCCTTTACCAAACGTCGGTTCACCCACGATCAAAGCGCGGCCATAATCCTGCATTGCCGCGGCGAAGATCTCAGAAGCGGAAGCACTGAAGCGGTCTACCAGCACCACCAACGGGCCTTTGTAATACACAATGCCGTCGGTGTCGCTGTCTTCGCGCACTTTGCCATTGTTATCACGCACCTGAACCACAGGGCCACCGGGGATAAACAGACCAGAAAGCCCTACCGCTTCCGTCAGCGCGCCGCCGCCGTTAGTTCGTAAGTCAATCACAATGCTGCTGACGTTCTGTTTTTCCAGCTTCTGGAGCTGAACTTTTACGTCATCCGTCAGGCCGACATAGAAACCGGGGATATCCAGCACGCCGACTTTATCCTTGCCGACCGTCTTGACGGACATTTTAACCGCGCGGTCTTCAAGGCGAATGCGTTCACGCGTCAGCGTGACAATGCGGGTTTTCGTTCCCTTGCCAGCAGGCAGGATTTCCAGACGTACCTTACTGCCTTTCGGCCCTTTAATCAGCGCAACGACATCATCCAGACGCCAGCCGATAACATCCACCATCGGCTTGCCGTTTTGGCCTACGCCAACCACGCGGTCACCAACGGTAATGTTTTTGCTTTTCGCTGCCGGACCACCGGGCACCATAGAATTGATCATGGTGTAGTCGTCATCCATCTGCAGCACCGCACCAATCCCTTCGAGTGACAGGCTCATTTCGGTATTGAATTGCTCGGTGTTACGCGGTGACAGGTAGCTGGTGTGCGGGTCAATTTCACGCGCAAAGGCGTTCATGACGAGCTGGAAAACATCTTCGCTGTTGCTCTGCGCCAGACGGCGAATGGCAAACTGGTAACGCTTGGTCAGCGTCTCTTTGATGTCTTTATCATCTTTACCGGTCAGCTTCAGGCTGAGCCAGTCATATTTTACCTTGGCATCCCACAGGCGGTTGAGTTCACCCGCGTTCTGCGGCCAAGGGGCTTTGCTGCGATCGAGCTCAAACGTCTCATTGCCTGTCAGATCGACCGGTTTATCCAGCAGCGACAGTGCATATTGAAAACGCTCAAACCGACGCTTCTGCGCCAGATTGTACAACGCGTACGGAACATCCAGTTGACCGGATTTCAGCGCGTCACCCAACTGGGCTTTTTGCCCGGAAAATTGTGCTACATCAGAGGCCAACAGCACGTTGTGACTGTAGTCCAGCATATTGAGGTAGCGGTTAAAAATTTTCTCTGAGAACTGCGCATCCAGCATAAACTGGCGATAGTGCGAACGCAGGAAACGTGAGGCCACCCTGTCGCTAACGGTAGCATGTTGAGGTTCCTGATGTAGCTGAGGAATCTGTTCAACACGCGTAATGTTTTCATTTGCAAAACTAGAGCCCGCCAGCAGTAAGCCTGCGATGGCGGTTATTCTGACTAAGTTGTTCATGCCCAGGTTGGCCTCCGTATCAGAACTGCAAGTGTTCTGCGCGTACAATCATTGCCAGTCCAGAAGCCAATTGTACTCTGACTTCGCCTTTGGCAATTTCAAGCACGGTGGCATCCATGGCGTCTTTGCCGGCTCTGACTTTGATTTCCTGACCGATTTGCAGTTTGGAAACATCCGTAACCGCTACCCGTTGAGGCTCATTGCTGGCAGGCTTTACCTGACGAGATTGAGCATTCGCGGATTGCTGAGAAGAGGACTGCGATTGGCCGGAAGAAGGCTGACGTGGTTTACGTGGTGCGCTGTTTTGAGATGCACGGTTTTGGGATGCATTGTTTGAAGCATCACGGCGCGGCGCACGTTTCTGAGCGGGACGAGGGGTACGCGCTGCTTCTGCCGATTCTCCGGCCGCTTCACGTTTTTTCGCCTGTTGCTCAGCACGCTGAGCCTGAACTCGTGCTTTAGCTTCTTCCAACTGCTTACGAGCATGATCGACATGCTGCTGTTCCAACTCACCGCATGGGTTACCATCCAGATCGACACGTTGGGCACCCAATTTTACACCGTACAGATATCGCCAGCTTGAGGTGTAAAGACGCAGCGCAGAGCGTAATTGCGTCTTACTGACGTTATCGGACTCCGGCACACGCTCAACAAGATCCTGAAAAATACCGATCTTTAACGGACGAGTTTCACCTTCAGTGGTGAAACAAAGCGGGAACCGCTCTGCCAAAAAGGCAATGACTTCTTTACTACTGTTCAACTTAGGTTGATTTTCCATGAAATTTCCTGATTACAACGGGTTTGCCAACCGGCGCAGGCATGAACAGGCGTCATTATAATGACGCCATCGGCAATTACCACGTTAACCTTGTCTCAACGTGAGAGAATTGATGAATGTCATCACATCGCTCGCTTCCAGTTGAGCACAAAGTACGCTCACCACGGCCTTCAGCCCTTCTTCATCATCCGCGTCAAAACGCTGATAAAGGGTACTGTCAATATCCAGAACGCCAATCGGTTGCCCGTTAACGACAAGCGGTAGCACAATTTCAGCATTACTCGCGGCATCACAGGCGATATGACCAGGGAACGCATGGACATCATCCACGCGCTGAATGCGATTTTCAGCTATTGCCGCACCGCATACACCTTTGCCAACCGGAATACGCACACAAGCAACCTTGCCCTGAAACGGTCCCAGGAAAAGCGTGTCGTTATCCAACAGGTAAAACCCTGCCCAGTTAACCCCATCCAAACGCTCAAACAGCAGCGCACTACTGTTTGATAAAATCGTAATAAAACGGTTTTCATCCGCGATAAGCGATGACATATCGCGAATGAGATCCTGATAAAATTCTGGTTTATTCATAAAGTATATCGTTGTCTTTTCAAAACAGTGCGAACTATTCCCGCACAGACTGCATTAGCATCGGTTACAGAATGCCATAAGATTAGCGCCTTCGCGCGAAGAATCATCCGCTTTACTGTAACGCTGTCGTGCATATCGTGCTATTTCCACCTGTAAAATAATATCGGTCAGAGATCAGATTCCCTATAGATTTCGAGTTGCAGGAAGGCAGCAACCGCAGGAATCCCCAAGAGCTTACTCAAGTAAGTGACTGGGGTGAGTAAGGGAAGCCAACACATCTGCAACTTGAAAGATGACGGGTAGAGCCTTTTATGAATTTATCATTCAGTTAGCCTTCAGTTACACTGAATAGCTGTGAATACGTTATTCATCGTAGACTAACACTTTCTATCGGATCGCAGGAAAGATGAAAATACAGAGTATAGCCAGCCCTGCGCCGTTTCCTTCTCCCCGACCGCCGTTAACCGGGGGATCGAAAAGTGCCGTACCTGCGGTCGATCGCTATCATCGCTGCCCGGAATGCGATGCCTTTTTTGCGCTACCGCCGTTGAAGCGAACCCAGACGGCGAATTGTCCACGCTGCGATGCCAAAGTCAGTTCAGGCCGAGATTGGAACATTTCTCGTCTTGCTGCGATGGCCGTCGCCATGCTGGTACTGATGCCGTTTGCCTTCACTGAACCGTTGATCAGTATTCGATTGCTGGGTGTCACCATCAATGCCAGCCTGTTTGAAGGCATTTGGCAAATCACCCGCCAAGGGCATCCACTCACGGCAAGCATGGTCGCCTTCTGTACCGTTGGCGCACCGCTAACGCTGGTTTTTTCTCTGCTATACCTGTTTTTTGCTCCCCGCATCGGGATGAACCTGCGCCCCATCCTGCTCATGCTAGAACGGCTAAAAGAGTGGATGATGTTGGATATTTATCTGGTCGGCATGGCCGTTGCCGCAATCAAAGTCCGTGAATTCGCGGATGTTCAGGCGGGAATCGGGCTGGTCGCCTTTCTGGCGCTGATGATCTTAAGCCTGTTGACACTGATTCACTTGAATACCGACCAGCTTTGGCAGCGGTTTTATCCGCGCATGAGGCCGTTGATTTCGCCGGATCGCTACCGAATCTGCCTTTCCTGCCATTTCACCAGTTCACCCGACAACCGGGGCCGCTGCCCCCGTTGCCATATTCCGCTTCGTTTGCGTCAGCGGCAAAGCCTGCAAAAATCCTGGGCAGCGCTCATTGCCTCTATCGTTTTACTGTTCCCCGCTAACCTGTTGCCCATATCGATTATTTATGTCAACGGTGCGCGTACGGAGGACACGATTTTTTCCGGTATTCTTTCGCTTGCGTCAGGCAATGTTCCGATTGCGCTGGTGGTCTTTATCGCCAGTATTCTGGTTCCGTTTACTAAGGTTATTGTGCTGTTCGGGCTGCTGGTGAGTATCCATCTCCGATCGGAAGGCAACATAATGATGCGCATGAAGATGCTGCGCGTTATCCGTTGGATCGGTCGCTGGTCCATGCTCGATTTATTTGTGATTGCTCTGACGATGTCGCTCGTCAACCGCGATCAATTACTCGCTTTCACCATGGGGCCTGCTGCTTTTTACTTTGGCGCGGCGGTGATTCTCACTATCCTTGCCGTTGAATGGCTGGATAGCCGACTGATGTGGGATAACACTGATGTGGAATAACAATGCAAGATAATACGCCTGGGACACCAACTGAAGCTACCGTGAAGAACAAACGTCGCCTGTCGCCCTTTTGGCTGCTGCCGCTGATTGCGTTGATGATTGCCGGCTGGCTGATTTACACCAATCAGCAGGAACGCGGCACCACGGTCACCATCGATTTTGTCTCCGCTGACGGCATTGTCGCCGGGCGTACGCCCGTGCGCTATCAGGGCGTTGAAGTCGGTACCGTACAAAATATCAAGCTAAGTGAAGATCTGCGCACCATACAGGTCGAAGCCAGTATCAAAAGCGATATGAAGGAAGCGTTACGCAGCGGCACGCAGTTCTGGCTGGTTACCCCGAAAGCGTCCCTCGCTGGCGTTTCTGGGCTGGATGCGTTGGTGGGCGGTAACTACATCGGGATGATGCCCGGTTCTGGCGAGCCGCAAGAACACTTCTCCGCGCTGGATACGCAGCCCAAATACCGCGTGAATACCGGGGAACTGCTGATTCATCTCCATGCGGACGATCTGGGCTCGCTGAATACCGGTTCACTGGTTTATTACCGTAAAATTCCGGTAGGGAAAGTCTACGATTACACGGTTTCTCAGGATCGCCGCGGTGTGATGATTGACGTGCTGGTTGAACGCCGCTTTACCCATCTGGTGAAGAAGAATAGTCGCTTCTGGAACGTGTCCGGCTTTAATGCCGACATCAGCGTCAGCGGCGCAAAAATTGAGATGGAAAATCTGGCGGCGTTGGTTAACGGCGCGATCGCGTTCGATTCGCCGGAAGAGAGCGAGGATGCCGGTGCCGAGCAATCCTACCGCCTCTATCCCGATCTGGCACAGAGCCAGCGCGGTGTGAAAATTACGTTGGATTTACCTTCTGGCGACAGCCTATCCGAAGGCCGCACCCCGCTGATGTATCAGGGGCTGGAAGTCGGCACGCTGAGTAAAATCACGTTGAGCCCAGACGATGGCAAGGTCAGCGGAGAGCTCATCATCGATCCTTCCGTGGTTTCGCTGATGCGGGAAGGTACGCGAATCGAACTCAGTAAACCTCAGCTTTCGCTCAGCGACCTGAATGTTTCGCGTCTGCTGAGCGGCCCAACGCTGACGCTCATCCCCGGTGAAGGCGAACCACGCCAGCATTTTGACGTGCTGGATAGCGGACAACAGCAACTCACCCAGCCCGGCGCGCTTTCTATTCAGCTCACGGCCGCACAAAGCTATGGCATTGATAGCGGCCAACCCGTGCTGTTGCACGGCGTGCAGGTCGGTCAGGTAGTGAAGCGCACGCTGGACGAACAAGGTGTCAGCTTCCTTTTGGTGATCGAGCCACGATATCGCCAGCTATTACACCGCGACAGCAAATTCATCGTTAACAGCCGTGTGAATGTGAAGATGGGGCTGGATGGGATTCAAGTGCTGGGTGCCAGCGCGCAAGAATGGGTCAGCGGTGGTATTCAGGTTTTACCGGGCAGCAAAGGTGACGTTCAGGCGCGTTACCCGCTGTTCAGCGATCTCGAAAAAGCCGAGGAAGGCATTCGCGGTGCCACGCCCTCTCCGACTCTCACTTTAGTGACCGACAGTCTGCCGGATATTCAGGATGGCTCCATCGTGCTGTACCGTAAATTCCAGGTAGGCGAAATCATGCGGGTGCGGCCGAAGGCGGATACCTTTGAAGTTGAAGTTTATATTCGCCCTGAACACCGCAAACTGCTGACGGAAAACAGCGTGTTCTGGGCGGAAGGCGGTGCCCGTGTGCAGTTGAATACGTCGGGCCTGACCGTGCAAGCTTCCCCGCTGAACCGAGCGCTTAAGGGTGCGATCAGTTTTGATAATCTGGAAGGTGCACCGGAAATTAAAGGCGGCAAACGCGTTCTATACAACAACGAAACGGCGGCGCGCGCCGTGGGGAGCCGCATCATTCTGCGTACCTACGATGCCAGCAAACTCGCGCCGGGCATGCCGATCCGCTATCTGGGAATCGATATCGGTCAGTTGGATTCGCTGAAGCTGTCCGAGCAGCGTAACGAAGTGCTGGTGCAGGCCGTGCTCTACCCTGAATACGTGCGTAATTTCGCTCGCTCCGGGACACGTTTTTCCGTCGTCACGCCAGAAATTTCCGCCGCTGGTGTGAATCATCTGGAAACGCTATTCCAGCCTTATATCAACGTCGAGCCGGGTAACGGCAGCGTAACGCGCAATTTTGAGTTGCAACAGGCAACTATCTCCGATTCTCGCTATCAGGACGGCTTGAATATCAGCGTTGATGCGCCGGAAGCAGGCGCATTGCAGGTCGGTACGCCAGTGCTGTTCCGCGGCATTGAAGTCGGTACGGTAACTGGGCTGTCGCTGGGCACGCTTTCCGATCGTATCGCGGTGTCGCTGCGCATCAGCAAACGCTATCAGCATCTGGTACGCGACAATTCCGTCTTCTGGCTGGCTTCGGGTTACAATTTGGAATTCGGCCTGACGGGGGGCGTCATCAAGAGCGGAACCTTCCAGCAGTTCATTCGCGGCGGTATCGCTTTCGCCACGCCGCCCAGCACGCCACTCTCCCCCAAAGCACAGGAAGGAAAGCATTTCCTGCTGAGGAACGAAGAGCCCAAAGAGTGGCGGCAATGGGGTACAGCGATTCCGACACCGAATAATTAACGCTATCCACCTGACAGGGCAGCGATCGTTGCCCTGTTGTTTTCACGCGTCGCTTTGCCGTTTTCACATGATGTATGAAGGATCCGTGCTACACTTCGCCGCTTCTTCCCCTCGTTTTACTGAATAACCTGTACGGAACCACGCCGTGGCAAAATTTACCCCAGCCAACCTGCCTGCTGAATTTCTCGACACCATGCGGGACATCATGCCTTCATCGCTTTCGATGGAGGATTTTATTGCCGCCTGCCAGCGTCCGCTGCGTCGGAGCATCCGCGTGAATACGTTAAAAATCAGCGTCGATGCCTTTCTTCATCTCGTGCAACCCTATGGCTGGCAGCTTGAGCCGATTCCCTGGTGTCAGGAAGGTTTCTGGCTGCTGAATGCAGAAGAGGAAAACACGCGGCTAGGCAATACGCTGGAGCACCTGAGCGGGCTATTTTATATTCAGGAAGCCAGCTCCATGCTGCCCGTCAGCGCCCTGTTCCATCGTAACGATGCGCTGGAAACAGTCTTGGATGTCGCGGCTGCGCCGGGCTCCAAGACAACGCAGATTGCGGCAAGACTGAATAATGAAGGGGCTATCGTCGCCAACGAGTATTCAGCCAGCCGAGTAAAAGTGTTGCATGCCAACATCAGCCGCTGCGGCGTCAGCAATACCGCGATTACACACTTCGACGGGCGGGTTTTCGGCGCGGCGCTGCCGGAATATTTTGATGCGATTCTGCTGGATGCCCCATGTTCGGGTGAAGGCGTAGTGCGTAAGGATCCGGCGGCGATGAGCCACTGGTCGCAAGAGAGCATTACCGATATTGCTGCCACACAGCGCGACCTGATTCTGAGCGCGTTCCATGCTCTGAAGCCCGGCGGCGTGATGATTTACTCTACCTGTACGCTGAATAGGCACGAAAACCAGCAGGTCTGCCATTGGCTACAGGCGCAGTTTCCTGATGCGTGCGAATTTGAATCGTTACACGATCTCTTCGCCGACGCCGAACGCGCCACAACGGAAGAAGGCTTCCTGCACGTCTTCCCACAGATTTATGACAGCGAAGGCTTCTTTGTTGCCCGTTTACGGAAAACCGCCAGCGTGCCGCCCCTGCCGCGTCCGGGTTATAAAGTCGGTAAATTTCCGTTTTCTCCCGTTGCCCCCAAAGAGGCTGCATTACTCGCACAGGCAGCAGGTAAACAGGGTATTCACTGGGATGAGACGTTACTTCAACTGTGGCAGCGTGATAGTGAGATCTGGCTCTTCCCTGCGGCGCTGACCTCCGCTTTTGGCAATATCAAATTCTCACGAATTGGCATTAAGCTTGCTGAACGCTTCCCTAAAGGTTTCCGCTGGCAGCATGAAGCGGTTGTCGCGCTGGCCGATCCGAATGCAGACAATGCCTACGCGCTGACCGATCGCATCGCCTGCGAGTGGTTTCAAGGTAAAGACAGTTATCCGGAACCGCTTCCTGCTGCAGATGAGCTGATTTTAACCTACCAGAACACACCTGTCGGTCTGGCAAAACGCATCAGCAGCCGGATAAAAAACAGCCTGCCGCGCGACTTAGTGCGGGATGGCGCAGCCTCCGCCCAGCCTCTTTCTAAAGAATAAATGCGGTTTCTACATCAGGTGGCGATAAAACCACCTGATGAACCGCCCATTATCCCTTTCCTCACTGATTTTCATCTACAATTATCCTGAAAGAAGAAAATCGGTAATGTCTGGAGAGCGACATGTTTGCGTTAGTGATATTTGTTTGTTATCTCGGGCATGGCTGTGACGACTTGGTCGTCGGTGCCTACAACACCGAAGCGCAATGTCTGCAAGCGATGGATGAACAGCGCCTGCGTCGCGCGGGTTGCTTCCCCATTGAAGAGTATATTGATGGCTTCTGGATCCCCGCCCAGGAGTACGCTGATTTTTAGTTTTCCCGCCTGAGTATTCTCATCGACACACACCAAAACCGCGCATGCCAAAATGAAAGTGATTAGCGTGTGCGGCATTGTATTCCGGCCCCAGCGAGTTACCGAAAAAACGACAGCTTTCCCTGAATGTGTTACGCAAGTAGCTGCCGCGATCGTCCGCTTCTGACCACTGATTCAGGACGCTAATCTGCCGACCGTCAGAGAGACGAAAAGCGGCAATATCCCATGCGTCCGCCGTCGCATGCTCACTCAAACGCCCTTCCGGTCGGTGATAAACATTTCGACAGGCGTAGCTGCCCATATGGTCGATACGCGCTAGCGACGTGCCAAGCGACTGCGCCTGCGGCACCGCGACCTGCGCCACAAACATGGTGCTACTCAGCGCCAGCGAGCAACTGGCAAGAAAACTGGAACTGAGCGTGACCGCACCAAAGCCTTGTACACGCACGGGTGACGCGACCGGACATTGTCCATTGATGTCATTAGCCTCGGAGAATCGCAGACGCCCGCTATCCTGCGCCTGCTTTAACACAGCCAGACAGACCTCAGGATTGTTGGCGACAGACTTCATTTTTAGCCGGGTAATGAACGTAGGTGGGTCATCGACGGACAGCGGAGAAAGGGGATCGTAGCCGGGCGGGAGTTGACGTTGGATCCAAGGCGCCAGAGCGACTAACGTCCCCAGTATCACCACAACGATTACCCATCCCCGCATCAGCCCCGTCTCCCGATTATTGTCTTCTCCTGAATAATATTATGCTATTAACGCGAATTCGGCCGGATTCATCCCCAAAGCGATCCCCGCCTCCACGATTTTCTGCCACTCCTGATCGGACAAATCAATACCATCAGCGTTACGTTGCGCCTGCGAAATACGTTCCGGTTCACCGGCGATTAAAATAGGCCGTGTCGGATCGGGAGCCGTTGAAGTGCGAACGTAATCCAGCATCGCATCATATTCTTTCTGCAACCACGCCATAGAAACCATACTGGCGGGATCGATAACAATTGTCGTCATGTTATTCACTATCGCCCCATGACGCGCATTCTCCGGTTGAATCGTTCCGCCGCCAGACAACAGCCCAGCCAGCATTTCCGCCGCTAAGATTAACCCGCCGCCTTTATGTTTCGCGATGGGTTTCAAGGCACCGTGCTTTTCACCTTCCCACATGACTTTCGGATCGTTAGTAGAAACGCCGTGGCAATCTAGCATGACCTCTTCATCAAACGTTTTGCCTGCCAGATACGCGACCCGCGTTTTCCCCAGTGCAACCACGCTGGTGGCGAAATCCAGAACAAAAGCCGCATTATTATCCGTTGGTGGGAACGCAATGCAGATAGGATTCGTTCCGAAACGGGCTTCACTGCCACACCAGGGAGCCACAATAGGGTCGAGATCGTTAACGTTGACGAAGTGTATTGACACAAGTCCAGCGTCTGCCGCCATTTCCCCATAAGTGCCGATGCGTCCCAAATGGCAGGTAGACGACAGCGTCATTAAACACACGCCCGTCGTTTTTACCCGTTCGATAGCCGCCTGCATCGCTTCTTTGCCCGTACGCTGACCAAAACCGCGATCGCCGGTAAATTGCAGCACCGCCCCACTGTCACGCACTAAACGCGCAGGAGTATTCGGATGCATGATGCCTTTCTCGATGAACTCCACATAGTGTGGCAACATCCCCACTCCGTGGCTGTCATGCCCTTTCAGGTTAGCCGCCACGAGGTGTTCGGTGACAGTACGAGCTTCGTTTTCTTCACATCCTGCTTTTTGCAATACGCTTTGCATCGTCGCCATCAGACGACTGGCTGAAATCTGCATATCCCTTCCCTTCATCTACTGATTTATTCTTCACAGGTTTCATCCTACTGCGGAACCGGAATGAATAAAATATAAACAAATCAAGCGATATACCAATCAGTGTGATTGTTTTAACCATCTGGTGAAGAATATCCGCCAACAGTACCATCCACGATATTGTAAGACGTGTATATAGACGGCTGACATAGACAGAGTTGCCCGTTTATCGGGCGTAAATAATATGGATTTTATTTAAATGAAAAAGACATCGCGTTTTCTTCTGGCACTTGCCGGATTATTGGTTTCCGTTACGGCTTATTCCGCAACGCCCTCTCCAACTCATCCTGAGGAAACTCGGATACCGGCCATCAAGCTGATCAATACGCCAGACAATCACTCGGCCTTCGTAACAGGCAGCGTGCCCGCACTGGAAAAAATCACCGCACAAAAATTTTGGCTTAGTAATTCCACTGAAACCTGGGAGATGAACGTTCACCCGGCACCGCGCAAACAATATGTCGTCACGCTGAAAGGTACGTTGAAATTTCGGGTCAGCGATGGTTCCACTTTTCTGCTTTCTCCCGGGACAGTCTTGATTGCCGCCGATACGCAGGGAGAAGGACATAGCTGGGAGATGGTTGAAGGATCTGAATGGGTCAGGATTTATATTCCGATCGTGGATGAGAGCGATTATTTCACCCCCGATTCAGCATTCACCGTAGCGTCTAAAGCGCACTAATTCTTCGTTGTACATTGGCGACAGAAACCTGTCGCCAATCTATTAATCCTTATTCGCATCAAACGGATCTTCGACATCGTCTTTGCTATCATCACGTTTGCGAGGAATCTCACCCTGATCTTTCGGCGCATCTTTTGCTGGATGATCATTTTCATCCTTGTGTCCCGTACCCATATTTCTCTCAGTCATCGTTTCCTCCTATCACATCGTGTTCTATAAATTTAGTCGATAGTCATTAAAACGAGAGATAACCCCCGTAAAGAAACACCGAGTAACAAACAATCTCGCGCAGAAAAGATCAATTCTTGAACAGCATCAATATGGTAGCCATCACAAATTTTCCGCTGATAATGAAGAATTATTAATCATTATGCCCAATCAAGAGTGATAGGCTTACCCTATACAACGTCTTTCATGGATGTATCGATGAAACGAAAATTCCTCGTTATTCTATTATCTACAGCATTCTCTTTTACTGTTCAGGCAGCATCGTCCTATGAATATGGTCATGATGGTGATAGTCGAAGAGAGAGAAAAATAAAAACAGAAGATCGAGAACAAAAAGAAAATCGATTTGTCTGTGACGGCAGGCAGTATTGTAGCCAGATGAATTCCAGAGAAGAGGCATATTTTTTCCTTCAAAATTGCCCTAACCCAAGAATGGATGGCGATAATGATGGGATTCCTTGTGAAAAAGACTCACGTTTCCCTCCAATTAAACCCTGGCAACATTAACTATCTTATAAGCCCATTGTGCAGATGAATTTAAAAAATCATGCGTGATTGAAATGAGGGTCCAATGACTCTCGTTAACTTGAAGTATAAAAATACGTTGTAATTCAAAACGCTATATAAACAAAAACCCCCAGCTTTACGCTAGGGGTTTTCAGTGCTTTTCTTGACCGCTCCGGTTAAACCATCATCGCTATCGCAAGAGAAGCATTAATTCATTTGGCTTTATTGTAGCGCGACTTTTTACAGTGCGACAACGTTGCCAGCTGATGGACCTTTCTGACCATTTTCAATGGTGAACTCAACCTTTTGGCCTTCGTCCAGAGTTTTGAAATCGTTGCTCTGAATAGCAGAGAAATGTACGAATACATCTTTGCTACCGTTGTCAGGAGTAATGAAACCAAAACCTTTACCAGCGTCAAACCATTTTACTAAACCAGTCATTTTATTAGACATAGAAATTACCTTAATTTTATAGCGCCTTCCGGCAAATAGGGCCTGTGCACAGAATTTAATTAGCAACAATAAGGAGGCTCAAAAGAAGGGATATCTATGGATAACACTTTGAAATGAGAACTGCTTTACTAAACTGCTTTTTACGTCTGCGAATCAAACCGACGAGTCATTAACTCATGTATCAATATCTTTAGCAAGCATTTATTTTAAAAACCTTTAAAAGGCCCACCAGCACTATTTTATGAGCACATACAAAGTACAGAGTAAGCCAAAGACATGGAAGGTTAGATCCTTTATTTCGTACATTGATTTTTTGAAGCAAAAAAAAGACTGAACACGATTCCTGTATTCAGTCTAGGGAAATGGCTCTTGGGAGAGCCGTGCGCTAAAAGTTGGCATTTATACAAGCTGTGTTAGCCCTGTAGACTTAAGCTTAGCCAACTCCCTCGCGTTTTCCAGCCTTAACCTCTTCGCAATCATCACAAATGGAACAGATTTCACACTTTATCTTAACCATAAAGAAGTAATTATTTAACATTAATAAGTAAATCAATCACTTCATGGCTTAGCGTCTGGCTGGCACAGTTGCTCTGCACGTTCGATAAATGGTTGAAGGCTTTTCTTCTGTCCGGGATGCTTAGGGTCATCCAGCCGGATCGCGTCTATCGGCTGCGCACTCACCTGCCCAGATTTCATTTGCGCAATGGCAACATCGTTTAGCGGATATTGCATCAGCGTCCCGGTATGTAAGGCATACAGCGCATTGCCAGGGCGGCAAATCAGTTGAACTTCTTCACGCGTGAAAGCCCAGCGATCGCCGTATTCAAACCGGCTGACATTTGCCAGTTTAGCGGCAGCAAAAGCATTCACAGAAAGTGAGGTAAGCACGATAGATAGCAAAAATTTCTTCATCATGGTATTCCCGACATGGCGTATTCAGACAATGATGTGTGTGAGTTTTGCGGCCTTATCCGAATCAGAGAAAGACAGCCTCAAACCTTATAAAACAGAATGTTGTATATCGCTACTGAGACGATCATAGCGACAGAGGGAGGTGAAGTCGAGTGCGGAATTCAGGAATAACATCGCTAGCCAGGGTCAGGCAGAAGGGTCGTTCGGCAGGAAAAAAAGCGGGATAAGGAGAATATTATCCCGCGTCATTCAAATAATCATTGGCCAACAGAAGCGCCATTTGTCGTTAGGCTGACGGTGCCGCCATAGACATTTTTTTCAGATCCTGATCGATGAAGAACAGGCCGCCTTCGCTGGCTTTGACTAACGCAAGTTTGTCCAGAATAGACCGGAACAGTTTCTCTTCTTCGTGCTGCTCAGCAACGTACCATTGCAGGAAGTTAAATGTGGAGTAATCCTGCAGCGCCATCGCTTCATGTGCCAGCTCATTAATTTTTGCTGTAATTAGCTGTTCGTGTTCATAGGTCAGCTTGAAAACATCAGCCAGAGAATCAAAATCAATCGGCGGTGCAGCAATCGCGCCTAATACAGGCAGGCTTCCGGTGTCGTCCAGATAGTCAAACAGGCGCTGCATGTGCTGCATCTCTTCCTGAGAATGTGTCTTCAGGAAACTGGATGCGCCTTCAAAACCTTTGTCACCGCACCATGCGCTCATTTGCAGATACAAATTCGCGGAATAAAACTCCAGATTAAGTTGCTCATTCAGCTTCTGAATCATTTCTTTTTTTAACATGCTAACTCCCTATTTTCCCGGCAGGTGAAATTATTCAGGGCATTATGCCTGAAAAAATAAAATAAAAAACACTTTATTAACATCGGCAATCAATTAACGAAAACAATAATTAAATCAACAAGATAGGATAATGTTATTGATATTTATTATCACTTAACCCTCAGGGTAAATATATTATTGCGAATCGTTTTTATTATCAAAAATAACAACCGCGAGAGATATCATTTATGACGCATTGGTATTAAAAATGATTCCCATTTCGTAGTGAGAATAATAAACATCCACATGATAAGGTGAACACTTGCCATTTCTCTGTCACTACTTTACCGTGACACGCATCAGTCTGTGGCCAATAGGCAGGAGAAAATGGTATGGGATACAATCTGGCAGAATTGTCCAAAGAAGATATGGATAAAATTAACGTGGACTTGGCGGCGTCAGGCGTTGCCTTCAAAGAACGTTACAATATGCCGGTCATACCAGAGGTCGTTGAGAGAGAGCAACCCGAGCACTTGCGTAACTACTTTCGCGAACGCGTGATGTTTTACCGCCAGCGGTCGCTACAGTTCTCTCGTTTACCCTACGAACCCAAGTCTAAATAGCAATTCCCCTCTAAAGCTGCCTTGCCGTGGAAAACATCCCTTTCCACGGGTTACATTCTTACACAGCAAAAACGATTTTCTGCTTGCATATCGGCCCACACAAGAGGTTAATGGAGTAGCAACCTACCCTTTTTCACACGAGGCAAGATATGAGTAAAGGTTTGGATAGCAAAAAGAACAGTAAGAAGAAGCCACTAAAAACGGCAGCCGAAAAACGTGCCGATAAAAAGGCGAAGAAACCACAGGCTGATATTACCTGAGTACTGATATTACCTAAGTAATATGCCATGCTGATAGGGTAAACCCGAAGACGGGTTTACCCTCATAACCGCAGTTGCTAGCCCTTATTCGTGACCGTCCTCAGCCATTTCAAGCACCATCAGCAGAAAAGCATATTCCAACGCAATATCATCGTACCGTTTGAAACGACCGGATTTTCCGCCGTGCCCCGCATCCATATCGGTGTATAGCAGCACCAAACGATCGTCCATTTTGACTTCCCGCAATTTCGCCACCCACTTCGCAGGTTCCCAATACTGAACCTGAGAGTCGTGTAACCCAGTCGTTACCAGTAAATGCGGATAGCGTTGCGCGGTAATGCCATCATAGGGGCTGTATTGTTTGATGTAGTCATAATAGATTTTTTCATTCGGATCGCCCCACTCGTCATACTCTCCGGTCGTCAACGGAATAGACTCATCCAGCATTGTCGTCAGCACATCAACGAATGGAACCTGAGCAACAACGCCCTTAAATAGATCGGGAGCCATGTTCACTACCGCGCCCATCAGTAGTCCGCCCGCACTGCCCCCCATGGCGAACATATTGTTCCTATCGCCATAACCTTTTTCTATCAATGCCTGAGACACATCGATGAAGTCGGTGAAGGAATGCATTTTATTGAGCAGACGACCATCGTCGTACCACTGTTGACCTAGCTCACCGCCACCGCGAATGTGCGTTAAGGCAAAGACAAACCCTCTGTCCAGCAAGCTCAGACGGCTAACGCTAAAATCGGGATCCATACTATGGCTATAAGCGCCATAGCCATAGACCAGTATCGGGTTCTTACCAGGGCTGAAATGGTCGCGATGATAAACGAGGGAAACGGGCACATCGACGCCATCTCGAACCGTGATCCACAAGCGTTCGCTCCGGTAATTGTCTGGGGAGAAATCCTTCACTTCGGCTTGTTTAAGTAACTGCTGTTCCCCCGTATCCAGATTCAATTCATACAGCGTGCTAGGCGTTGTCATTGATGAATAGCCATACCGCATCAATGCCGTTTCTGGCGTAGGGTTGTACGACAGCCACGTCACATAGCTCGCATCATTAAAGGTGATCGCTTTTTCTTCCTGTGTATGCCAGTGAATCTGGCGTAAGCTGGTCAAACCGCGTTCCCTTTCTTCAACCACCAGCCAATCACGGAACAGCTCAAAGCTCTCCAGCACACGGTTTTCACATGGCGCAATCAGCGTTTCCAGCGTTTGCTCATCGGGCTTATCTGAACGGTAGAGGCCAAAATTTTTACCTTCTCGATTGGAACGCAGATAAAACGAGTCCTGATAGTGATCGATGCCATATTCATGATCTTTTCTACGTGGGATGCATACCTGTGGCAACGCATCTGGGCGCGTCACATCGAGCAACAACACCTCACTCGTCGTAGTGCTACTGAGATAAATGGTGATGTAGTGCTCTGATGTCGTTTTGTTCAGGCTAACGTAATAGGTATCGTCTTTCTCTTCATAGACCAGCTCATCCAACGCCGGATCGCTCCCCAGACGGTGGCGATAGACCTGATACGGCAACAGCGTTTTCTCATGTTTGCGCACGTAATACAGAACCGTTGAATCCGCCGACCATTCCGCCCCTGCGGTCACATTTTCGATCACATCCGGTAGCCATTCGCCGCTGTTCAGATCGCGAAAACGAAGCGTGTACTGTCGACGGGATAAAAAGTCCTCCGAGAGCGCCAGCAGCGTGTTATCAGGGCTAACCTCAAGCGTGCCGAGACTATAAAACTCATGCCCTTCCGCACGTTGATTCCCATCCAGCAGCGTTTCCCATGCGTCTGTTGCCTGCTCAGGTTGACGCAGATAGATGGCATACTCTTTACCCTGCTCATAGCGACTTTGGTAGCGATAGCCTTTTCTGACATACGGCACAGACATATCCGTCGACGGAATCCGTTTGACCATTTCGTCATACAGCGACCGTTTGCGTGCGTCATGAGGTGCCATGACGGCTTCGCTATAGGCGTTTTCCTGCTTCAGATAGTCCAACACCTGCGGATCGGTACGCTGGTCATCACGCAGCCAGTAATAATTGTCGATACGCGTATCGCCATGCGTACTTAGTGCGTGGGGTCTTTTTTCAGCTTGCGGTGTCTTCATGGCGTCGGATCTCGTTGTCTTGACATAAAATTTTCGCTTTGCAAGAAGAGTGGCACGATTGCTAGGCAATGCCAAGCCACGTCCTTGTCTCTTGGTGCGCTTTTGCACATCGCCTTCCACTGCACGCCCTCTTTAATGCGCACGCAAACGTTTTCGTTTATACTGCGGCCATTTTTCACAACCCGATCAGGTATAAGGTTATGTTAACGATTGGAACCGCCCTGCGTGCGGATGCCACACGAGTGATGCTGCTTGGCTCCGGTGAATTAGGCAAAGAAGTGGCGATTGAGTGTCAGCGCCTGGGAATCGAAGTGATTGCGGTCGATCGCTATGCTGATGCCCCCGCAATGCAGGTTGCGCATCGCAGCCACGTCATCAATATGTTGGATGGCGACGCACTAAAAGCGTTGGTTGAAGCCGAACGCCCTGATTACATCGTGCCGGAAATTGAAGCCATCGCAACCGACATGCTGGTGACGCTGGAAAAACAGGGTCACCATGTTGTTCCTTGTGCCGAAGCCACACGCCTGACGATGAACCGTGAAGGTATCCGTCGTCTAGCTGCCGAAACACTCGGCGTTCCCACTTCCACCTACCGTTTTGCCGACAGCGAAGAGAACTTCCGTCAGGCGGTAGATGCGATTGGCTATCCTTGTATTGTTAAACCGGTCATGAGTTCTTCTGGCAAAGGGCAAAGCCTGATTCGCTCTGCGGAGCAGTTAGATCAGGCGTGGAGCTACGCCCAGCAGGGGGGACGTGCAGGCGGCGGCCGCGTCATCGTGGAAGGGCTGGTTAATTTTGATTTCGAAATCACTCTGCTCACCATCCATGCGGTTGACGGCATTCATTTCTGTGCGCCAATCGGTCATCGACAGGAAGACGGCGACTATCGTGAATCCTGGCAGCCACAGCAGATGAGTGCGCTGGCACAGGAACGCGCACAGAAGATGGCCAGCGATGTCGTGAAAGCGCTCGGCGGCTATGGCCTGTTCGGCGTTGAGCTGTTCGTCTGCGGCGATGAGGTTATTTTCAGTGAAGTCTCCCCTCGCCCGCACGATACCGGCATGGTGACGATGATTTCTCAGGATCTGTCCGAGTTTGCGCTGCACGTTCGTGCTTTCCTGGGGCTGCCCATTGGCGCGGTTCGTCAGTATGGCGCATCGGCTTCCGCCGTGATTTTACCGGAACTGGATAGCAACAACGTCCGTTATCAGGGGCTGGAAAACGCACTGCTCCCTCATACGCAAATTCGCCTGTTTGGAAAACCCGATATCAGCGGTAAGCGCCGTATGGGTGTCGCATTAGCCAGTGCGGAAACCACGGCTGATGCAGTGACAATCGCTAAGCGCGTTGCAGCGGGCGTAAAAGTCAGCGGCTGATACCTCTCTATTGCTGGTGGGGCGAAATCAGACGTCACTGACGGCAGATAAAACGCCCACCATAAAAAAGGCCACTCGCAGTGAGTGGCCTTCATCATTCAGTAACGAACAAACTTACGCTTTTGCACCCGCAACGGCTTCACGCGCCAGTTCAGTAATACGCGAGTAATCACCGCTTTCCAGCGCGTCGTTCGGCACCAGCCAGGAACCACCTACGCACAGCACGCTTTTCAGCGCCAGATAGTCGCGGTAGTTATTCGGCGTAATGCCACCGGTTGGGCAGAAACGGATATGAGCAAACGGCCCCCCGATCGCCTGAAGCGCTTTCACGCCGCCATTAGCTTCCGCTGGGAAGAATTTGAACTCACGTAAGCCGTAATCCATACCCAGCATCAGTTCAGACACAGTGCTGATACCTGGAATCAACGGGATGTTACCTTCCGTCGCTGCTTTCAGCAGCGGTTCGGTCAGACCTGGGCTGATAGCAAACTGCGCACCGGCCTCAACGACCGCAGCCAGTTGCTCAGGGTTTGTTACCGTACCCGCGCCCACAATGGCTTCCGGTACTTCTTTCGCAATCGCGCGAATCGCTTCGATGGCGCAGTCGGTACGCAATGTCAGTTCCAGAACGCGAACGCCGCCCGCGACTAACGCTTTTGCCATCGGCACCGCGTGTTCCAGTTTGTTGACCACAATCACAGGAACAACGGGACCCGTTGTCAAAATCTGTTCCGCGCTCGTTTTCCAGTTTTTCATCAAAAGTTATCTCCAGTCATGCCCGAAGGCACCATTAATTATATAGCGCGCCCCTGCCACAGGGATCTGCGTCGCCGCAGATGTCCGACCGCACCGTGAGCCATACATTAAAAACTGTGGGATGCCGACCGTCCTCGATCAGCCTCCCCATTACTGACGTATTATCAAAAAATTACTCAAACTCATTCCAGGAACGGCCATCGCGGGTAATCATCGCCACGGATGCCACCGGCCCCCAGCTTCCTGCCTGGTACGGCTTCGGTGCATCGTTGTCCATCGCCCACGCATCCATGATGGAATCCACCCATTTCCAGGCTTCCTCAACTTCATCACGGCGGACGAACAGTGCCTGAATCCCACGCATGGTCTCCAGCAGCAGACGCTCATAAGCATCCGCTAAATGCTGCTGATTAAAGGTTTCCGAGAAGCTCAGATCCAGTTTTACCGTTTGCAGGCGGTGTTTGTGCTCTAACCCCGGGATTTTGTTCAGAATCTGAATTTCCACACCTTCATCCGGCTGCAAGCGAATGATCAGCTTGTTCTGCGGCAACTGCTGGTAGGAATCATGGAACAGGTTCAGCGCCGGGTTTTTAAAGTACACGACGACTTCTGAACATTTGGTCGGCAGACGTTTACCAGTACGCAGGTAGAACGGCACGCCAGACCAGCGCCAGTCGTCAATATCAACGCGAATCGAGACGAAGGTTTCCGTGCTACTGCTTTTGTTCGCACCCTCTTCTTCCAGATAGCCCGGCACTTTATGTCCCTGAACAAAACCCGCCGTGTATTGGCCGCGTACGGTCGTTTCGTGCACGTTGGAGCGATCGATACGACGCAGTGAACGCAGCACTTTCACTTTTTCATCACGGATGCGGTCGGTCGTCAAATCAGACGGCGGCGACATCGCAATCATCGTCAAAATTTGTAACAGGTGGTTCTGGATCATATCGCGCATCTGGCCGGCTTTATCAAAATAGCCCCAGCGCCCTTCAATCCCAACTTCCTCGGCTACCGTGATCTGCACATGGTCGATCGTCCGGTTGTCCCAATTTGAGGAGAACAGCGAGTTGGCAAAACGCAGCGCCAGCAGGTTCAGAACGGTTTCTTTACCCAGATAGTGGTCGATGCGGTAAACCTGACACTCGTTAAAGAATTCCGCGACCTGATCGTTAATGACGCGAGAAGACGCCAGATCGGTACCTAGCGGTTTTTCCATTACCACACGCGCTGGCTCTTTATTCAGCCCTGCGGTTCCCAACCCCTTGCAGATCGCACCGAATGTACTAGGCGGCATCGCAAAATAGTTGATGGTGGTACGGTTTTTCTGGTCAAGCATCTTGCCCAGTTTGTTGAAGGCTTTCGTGTCTTCCACATCAAGATTGCAGAAATCCAGCCGACTGCTTAGCGTTTCCCACAACTTATCGTCGATGGCTTCTTTCATAAAGGTGTCAAGCGCTTCGCGCACGACGCGGGTATACTCCGCTTTATCCCAATCCGCACGGCCCACCCCGATAATTCTGGTGTCCGCATGGATGTGACCTGCTTTTTCCAACTGGTAAAGGGAAGGCAGCAATTTACGGCGTGCCAGATCGCCCTTAGCACCGAAAATAACCAGATCGCACGCTTGGGCTGTTGAAGTTACCGCCATGTTCATCTCCTCGTTGCAGGATGCTGTAATTTTATTACAGCGATAATGTACTCTTTTTGACTACAGCCAGTAAACCCATCATAAAAATGCCAAATAATGGTCGGTATTGACTGAAAACCATGCATAAATCGGTCTGTAGAGTGGCTGAAGTCACTTATGCATTCGCCCTAAAACGAAATTTTTCGTCGTTTCTGACAGCCGATTACTTTTCTGAAAGTTAGACACATGTCATGTTCTGGCAAAAAAAGGACCCAACTTAGCCTGTTGCCCTCTGCCAACCACTACAGGGTCGTAGTATATTTTCACGACGTGCATTTTTTCACGTAATACATGCCAGTTGTACCTTTAGTTGAAATTGGAAAAAACTTACATGGCCCTTGTCGTATGAATATGCTGGAAAAAATCCAGAGTCACCTGGAACTCTTGAGCAAATCAGAAAGAAAAGTTGCTGAAGTGATCCTGAGCACGCCACAGACAGCCATTCACTCCAGCATCGCGACCTTAGCCAAAATGGCCGATGTCAGCGAGCCAACGGTTAATCGTTTCTGTCGCCGCCTTGAAACTAAAGGTTTTCCCGATTTTAAACTACATCTGGCGCAAAGTCTGGCAAACGGTACACCGTATGTGAACCGTAATGTTGAAGAAGATGACAGCGTTGACGCCTATACCAGTAAAATTTTTGAATCCGCCATGGCTGGCCTGGAGCAGGTAAAATCCAGTCTGGATGTTACCGCCGTCAACCGCGCCGTGGATTTGCTGACGCAGGCGAAGAAAATCTCGTTCTTTGGCTTGGGCGCTTCCGCTGCGGTCGCACATGATGCGATGAACAAATTTTTCCGCTTCAATATCCCCGTCGTTTACTTCGACGACATCGTCATGCAGCGCATGAGTTGCATGAATTCCAGCGACGGCGACGTCGTGGTATTAATCTCCCACACAGGCAGAACCAAAAGTCTGGTCGAAATGGCGCAACTGGCACGCGAGAACGACGCGACCGTTATCGCCATCACCTCGGACGGCACGCCGCTGGCGCGTGAAGCGTCGCTGGCTTTGCGGCTTGATGTGCCTGAAGATACCGATGTCTATATGCCAATGGTGTCCCGTATTGCTCAGTTAACGTTGATCGACGTTCTGGCGACAGGGTTCACGCTGCGCCGCGGGGAAAAGTTTCGTGATAACCTGAAACGGGTCAAAGAGGCCCTGCGTGAATCACGCTTTGATAAAGACGAGCGGCTGATTAACCCCTTCAGGTGATACATAAGTTTTACATTGTGCTTTGCTTTTTAGTTATATTTTATACCCTAAATAATTCGGGTTTCAGGCAGACGGCAAGCGAGGGAATCCCGATGAGTTTACTCAAGTAAGTGATTCGGGTGAGTAAGCGCAACCAACGCACATGAAACTTGAAGTATGACGGGTAATGAAAAATGAGCGGTATCATCAACCTGTTTCATCTTGATATGGCCACAGACTACAGGCATGGAAAGACGGCGGGGATTACCTGTACAGTATGATAATCAGACTCAACACGATGTTCGGATAACGCAGGTGAAATAGTTTTGTTGTAAAGTGACATTTTGCACCGTTATTCGACGCTTAATCGCAACACTACAGCTTCACAAGTGAACGGAGTTATACATGTCCAGACGGCTCAGAAGAACCAAGATTGTCACCACCCTGGGGCCCGCTACCGACCGTGATAATAATCTTGAAAAGATTATCAATGCGGGCGCTAACGTAGTACGCATGAATTTTTCTCACGGCACAGCAGAAGATCATCAATTACGTGCCAACAAAGTTCGTGAAATTGCGGCTAAATTAGGCCGCCACGTTGCCATTCTTGGCGATCTACAGGGTCCAAAGATTCGCGTTTCTACCTTCAAAGAAGGTAAAATTTTCCTGAATATTGGCGACAAATTCTTGCTTGATGCCAATTTAGCGAAAGGCGAAGGCGATAAAGAAAAAGTCGGGATCGATTACAAAGGCTTGCCAAGCGATGTTGTGCCTGGCGATATCCTGTTACTGGATGACGGCCGCGTACAGCTGAAAGTCCTTCAGGTTGAGGGCCTCAAGGTTTACACCGAAGTCACCGTTGGTGGACCGCTGTCTAACAACAAAGGCATTAACAAACTCGGTGGAGGCCTGTCTGCCGAAGCCCTGACGGAAAAAGATAAAGCCGACATTATTACTGCCGCAAAAATTGGCGTCGACTATCTGGCTGTCTCTTTCCCACGTACCGGTGAAGACCTCAACTACGCACGCCGCCTCGCACGCGATGCAGGCTGTAACGCCAAGATCGTATCAAAAGTTGAACGTGCCGAAGCCGTCTGCTCAGATGCCGCCATGGATGACATTATTCTGGCTTCCGACGTAGTGATGGTCGCTAGGGGTGATCTGGGTGTTGAAATCGGCGACCCAGAGCTAGTAGGGATTCAGAAGAAGTTGATCCGTCGTGCTCGTCAGCTGAACCGTGCGGTCATTACCGCCACGCAGATGATGGAATCGATGATCACCAACCCGATGCCAACTCGTGCAGAGGTGATGGATGTTGCCAACGCCGTGCTGGATGGCACCGATGCCGTGATGCTGTCAGCGGAAACCGCCGCGGGCCAATATCCGGCTGAAACCGTCGCTGCCATGGCGAAAGTGTGTTTAGGCGCGGAGAAAATCCCAAGCATCAACGTCTCCAAGCACCGCCTTGACGTGCAGTTTGATAACACGGAAGAATCCATCGCGATGTCTTCCATGTACGCCGCCAACCATCTGAAAGGGGTTACGGCGCTGATCGCCATGACGGAATCTGGTCGTACCGCCCTGATGATGTCCCGTATCAGTTCCGGTCTGCCAATTTTCGCGATGTCTCGTCATGAGCACACGCTAAACCTGACCGCACTGTACCGTGGGGTTACCCCCGTGCATTTCGACAGCTACACGGACGGCGTTGCTGCCGCCAATGATGCAGTGATCCTGCTGCGTGACAAAGGATTCCTGATGTCTGGGGATCTGGTCATCGTCACACAAGGTGACATCATGGGTACCGTGGGCACCACTAACACGATCCGCATCCTGCGCGTGGAATAATCAGTACCATAACCGCTCTGCTGCTGAGGTGGTGGACGGTTCATACCAGCAAAAAGCCGGACGATTTCTCGTCCGGCTTTTTTATCTATGCGGCCAGTCAGCCCACAATTAGCTACGGTATAAACTAGTCGCGGTATAGATCATCCCGACAGTACGGTTCAATCTCACCCGGCTTGCGGGTTTTCAGCAGCTTCAGAATCCAGGTGTACTGCTCAGGGTTAGGTTTGACCAGAATTTCCACTTCTTCATTCATGCGCCGCGCAATATATACGTCATCCGCATCCGCTAAATCGTCCATCGGCGGGCGAATAAACACATCCAGACAGCCGTCTTTAGCGTTATACACCGGGAACAGCGGCACAATATCAGCACGACACACTTTCATCAGCCGTCCGACGGCAGGCAGCGTTGCCTTATAGGTCGCAAAAAAGTCAACGAATTCGCTGTGCTCAGCGCCATGATCCTGATCGGGCAGGTAATAACCCCAGCACCCGGAGCGCACGGAGCTGATAAACGGTTTAATACCATCGTTACGAGCATGGATGCGGCCACCAAAACGACGGCGTAACCGATTCCACCAGTAGTCCACCAGCGCATTCTTCTGGTTGTGGAACATGGCCGCCATACGCTGGCCGCGCGAGGTCAGCAGCATCGCAGGGATATCAACCCCCCAACCGTGCGGAACCAGAAAAATCACATTCTTTTCTTGTTCCTTAATGCGATCCAGAATGTCTTCGCCATGCCAGCGAACATATTTCTCGATTTTCTTCGGGTTACGAATTCCCACTTCCACCATCATGATCATCGACTGAGGAGCCGTCGCAAACATGTCATCGATGATAGCTTCGCGCTGTGCTTCCGTTAATTCCGGCATGCAATACAGCAGATTAATACGGGCACGGCGGCGGGCGCCTTTTGATATTTTCCCGACAAAACGCCCCAACCCACCCAGCACCGGATTTCTTAATCGCGCGGGGACATAGGCAGCGAGCGCCATCACACCAACGCCTAACCAAACGCCCCAATAACGCGGATGAAAAAAGGCGCGTTGAAACTGGGGAACAAATTCAGCGTTCGATTTTTTTTCTTTTTCCATGCCTAAACTCTTCAGATCAATCAGTAAACATAATCATAATTGCCGCTCGGCGTTTAGCAACGCCGACGACAGTTACGCAAAAACACGCCTGCTCGATAATAAAGAATCAGGAACCCGTGTTCTATCAAATGTTCTATAAATGAAAATGCCGGCGGCAAGCCACCGGCATAACATGCAATCAATATCTATCCTAAATAATTCAAGTTGCATGAAGGCGGCAACCGCATGAATCCCCAGGAGCTTACACAAGTAAGTGACTGGGGTGAGTAAGGGCGGCCAACGCACAAGCAGCTTGAAGTATGACGGATATCATTAATCAAACTTAAGCTGCGGTACCACTTCCTTAACCTGCGCCAGATAATCACGACGCTCTTTACCCGCCAGCCCTTCAGAACGCGGCAGTTTAGCCGTTAACGGGTTTACCGCCTGCTGGTTGATCCAGAATTCATAGTGAAGATGTGGGCCAGTGGAGCGGCCTGTGTTACCGGACAATCCGATACGATCGCCACGTTTCACTTTCTGTCCCGGCTTAACCAGAATGCGATGCATATGCATGTAGCGCGTGGTGTACTGACGACCATGACGGATAGCAACATAGTTCCCCGCGGCACCGCTGCGTTTCGCGATCACGACTTCGCCATCACCGACGGCCAGAACCGGTGAACCGACCGGCATGGCAAAATCGACACCTTTATGTGGTGCGACGCGCCCTGTCACTGGATTCAGACGACGTGGATTAAAGTTGGAGGAAATACGGAATTGTTTCATGGTTGGGAAACGCATAAAACCGCGCGTCAATCCAGAACCTTCACGATCGTAGAATTTACCGTCTTCTGCACGAATAGCGTAATAGTCTTTGCCACCCGTATTCAGACGAACACCGACCAGCTCACTCTGCTCACTTTTACCATCGAGCATTTCGCGGGACATCAGGACAGAGAAGGTATCGTCTTTGCGTAATTTACGGAAATCCAACTGCCATTGCAGCGCTTTAATGACTTCACGCACTTCTGTGCTGGTCAAACCGGCGTTTTTTGCGCTGCTGACAAAGCTGCCGCTGACTCGGCCATTCAGAACGCTGTTACGCCACTCGCCTTTCAGCGTTTCAATACGCTCTTTGAAATCGGCGCCAACACGCTCATAAATGCGTGTTTCACGGCGGGACATCTGCCAGGTCAAACTTTGCAGGTCGCCGTTTTCTGCCAGAGCCCATGAAATTTGCTGACCAATTTTCAGGTTCCGCAAATCTTTATTCTGCTCCGCAAGCTGAGTGACATCCGCAATATCAATGCCGTACTGCGTCAAAATGCTGCTTAAGGTATCGCCCGTAGAGACCACGTACTCATGTACACCGCCTTCATCAGCAACCTTATCATCCAGCTCATCTTGTGGAATCTCGTCATCTGGCGAGGGTTGGTCTATCGGTTCACTGGCTTCAGGCGTCAACGTTCGCAGTTGGCTGGTTTCCAGGTCGATATCTTTCACGATGACGGGGGCATCATCGACGTGGGGATAAACAAAAGGCCGCCAAACAGCAACGGCCAATGTTACAACGGTAAGCGACCCCAGCATGACGCGATGGGGACGAGGTAAGCTGTTATACGCCAGAGCGATAGTTCGGACTATCTGCTGCACTTATTCGTATCCTCATGATTTTTCCTCCAGACAGCTCACATACTGGTTCGATAGCTGCAACAAGAAATCGGCATAGCTATCTCTACCCAGTGCAATATTGCTTCCCAATGGATCGAGCACACCCGAGCGCACGTCGGTTCCCTTGGCAACAGCATTAATAACGGCTGGCCTGAATTGTGGTTCAGCAAAAACGCATACGGCTTTGTGCTCAACCAACTGTGTTCGTATTTGATGTAAACGCTGTGCTCCGGGTTGGATTTCGGGGTTAACCGTGAAGTAACCCAAGGGGCTTAACCCGTAGTGTTTCTCAAAATAACCATAGGCATCATGGAACACGAAGTACCCTTTACCCTGCACAGGCGCTAGCATCTTAACAATTTTTTCATCTGCTTGCCCGATTTTATCCGTGAAATAAAGCAGATTCGCGTCTAGTTTGTCCTTATTCTGAGGCATAAGTTCCAATAATTTTGCATGAATGGCCATTGCCGCCTGTTTTGCCATCTCCGGCGACAGCCAAATATGCATATTGTACTCACCATGATGGTGACCATCATCGCCGTCATCATGGGCGGCATGGCTATGATCGTGGCCTTTTTCATGGTCATCATGCGCCTGTTCATGACCATCCTCATGATCGTGTCCGGCCTCTTTTTCCAGCTCAGATTTAATCGCTGGCAGCGCGGAAAGCGCAATCTGCTTTTCAGGTGAGACTTTCGCTAACGGCTTCCCGAGAAAGGCTTCCATTTCCGGGCCGACCCAAATCACCAGTTCAGCAGACTGTAAACGCTGGACATCAGACGGGCGCAGGGCATAATCGTGGGGCGACGCGCCATCAGGTAACAAAACCTCAGTGGGCGTCACGCCATCGGCAATAGCCGACGCAATGAATCCTAAAGGACGAATTGACGTAATGACCGCAGCGGATGCCGCGCTGATTGACATCCCGCTTGCGAGTAGCGCGCTGGCAACAAACACACTTTTTAACCATTTTTTTTGCTGAATAGATTTTTTTTGTTGAATAGATTGCTGCATGAAAGTCGATCCCATCGATTTTTATGGTGTTGTTTGTTATATTATAACGTTACATGGGTTATGCAAACCGAATTCTATGTCCACATTGGTATCACTTAATAATATTTCAGTTACATTTGGCAGCCGCAAGGTTCTGTCAGATATCTCTCTTACCTTGCAGGCAGGTCGAATTCTGACGCTGCTCGGGCCGAATGGCGCAGGGAAATCGACGCTGGTGCGCGTGGTATTAGGGCTACTTGCCCCCACCTCCGGTTCACTGGTACGGGATCCCGCGCTGCGTATCGGCTACGTTCCGCAGAAGCTGCATTTGGATACCACCCTGCCCTTGACCGTCAGCCGTTTTATGCAACTGCGCCCCGGCGTGAAAAAGCAGGATATTTTACCAGCGCTCAAGCGGGTTCAGGCTGCACATCTGCTGGAACAGCCGATGCAGAAACTTTCCGGTGGCGAAACCCAGCGCGTCCTGCTGGCACGCGCGCTGCTCAACCAGCCCCAACTGCTGGTACTGGATGAGCCGACGCAGGGTGTCGATGTCAATGGGCAACTCGCGCTGTACGATCTCATTAACCAATTGCGGCAAGAATTCCACTGCGGTGTACTGATGGTGTCGCACGATCTGCATTTGGTGATGGCGAAAACCGATGAAGTTCTCTGCCTTAATCAACATGTTTGCTGCTCCGGCACGCCTGAAGTGGTTTCTCTTCATCCTGAGTTTTTAGCGATGTTCGGCCACCGCGGCGCGGAGCAATTGGCGGTTTACCGCCACCATCATAATCATCGTCACGATCTACAGGGACGTATCATTCTGAAAAGACAAGGTGGAAACGACGCATGATAGAACTGCTGTTTCCCGGTTGGCTGGCGGGGATTTTGCTAGCGATTGCGGCCGGCCCGCTCGGCTCATTCGTCGTCTGGCGACGGATGTCTTACTTCGGTGACACGCTGGCGCACGCGTCTTTACTCGGTGTCGCCTTCGGCCTGCTGCTGAACATCAACCTGTTTGCTGCCGTTATTGCCGTGACGCTCATTCTGGCGTTGGGGCTTGTCTGGCTGGAGCGACGCCCCTATCTGGCTATCGATACGTTACTCGGCATCATGGCACACAGCGCCCTGTCGCTTGGATTGGTGGTCGTCAGCCTGATGAATAACGTGCGCGTGGACTTGATGGCTTACCTGTTTGGTGATTTGCTCTCTGTCACAACAGAAGATCTGTGGGTTATCGCTGCTGGTGTTATCGTTGTTGTTGCCATTATGTGCTGGCAATGGCGCGCACTACTTTCTATGACGATCAGCCCAGAGCTGGCGCACGTCGATGGCATAAAACTACAGCGCACCAAGCTGCTCTTGATGCTAACCACCGCATTAACGATTGGTATCGCCATGAAATTTGTGGGTGCGCTGATCATTACGTCACTACTGATTATTCCTGCTGCCAGTGCCAGACGCTTTGCACGGACGCCGGAACAAATGGCGTGTATTGCGATTATTGTGGGAATGATTGCCGTGACAGGCGGTTTAGCGTTCTCGGCTGGCTACAATACGCCCGCTGGGCCGTCGGTGGTGCTGTGCGCATCGCTACTGTTTATTGCCAGCCTGATTAAGCGACAACCTGCCTAGAGCCTATCAATCACTCAATAGTACAGAAACTCAATAGCAAAAAGCCCTTCCGAATACGTGATTCAGAAGGGCTTTATATTTTGGAGATTGCACGAGCCGCGTTTATTGCCGGTTAGCCATATCTGGAATGATTAAATCACCCCGCAAGACATACGAACCCAGCACATCCTGGGTTTTCTCGTTGAGCCACGACACGATTCTGGCCGCCACCGCATCCATCGAATATTCGATTGCGGGTATCGCCGGAATGCCCGGAATATCGAGAGACCCTGCCAGACTGAATACCATGATGTCTTTTGGCACGGATTTATTAAACGCCTGAAGCTGCGTAATCACACGTTTGGCTTCCAGTTCATCCGCCACCAGAAGCGCATTGAAATTCAGCGTCGTGCTGTTATTGAGCAGTACTTGCAGCGCCACCGATGACGATGAAGACGCATCCATAAAAATCAGGTTGCGGTTAAACGGTAAGAAGTTATTTTCCAGCGCCCGCTTATACCCTAACAGCACCTGTTCTGCTGAACTGCTCGCGGCGGGATTGATCAACGCAATTTGCCGTCTTCCTTGCCGAATTAGGTAATTACACGCGGTTTCCGTGGCGAAAGCGTGATCGAATTGCAGGCTGTTCGTGGTATCCGTTTCCATACAATCGATCAGAATGATGTTCTTATCGGCCAGATTCAGCGGAAAGCGCGCGCCGATGATTAAAATGTCATCGCACAGGCCACTGGTCAGCTCATCAAGCACATTCATCACTTCAGCCCTGCTGCTGGCGAACCGCAACAAGAGATGCTTTTGATGTCGGCTAAAGTGTTTTTCCAGCGCATAAAGGTAGCCGGTCGTCTGGTTGATGTTGTCCTGAGCGCAAATGACGCCAATACATCCGGTTGACTGACTCAGCAAAGACTGGGCGATGACGTTCGGCCGATATTTAAGCTCATCAACCGCTTTTAACACCGCAAGACGGCTAGCTTCCTTTACGCCGCGTGAACCACTCAACACCCGGGAGACTGTGGCTTTGGACACCCCAGCTAAACGCGATACATCGTTGATTGTAGACATCATTTTCCCCTGGAAAACGCTAAATCCGACTCAAAACCCTAAACACCAACCGCGCATTGCGTTGCTTCGCAGTATAACCGTTTCCATCCAGCATGGAAACCGATTATCCGTTTAACATCCAATGCGTATTTCTACCAATAAGATGTGATGTAAATCTAATTAATACCGCCAGAAATCATCACATCTTGACGGTCATCACACTTCTCTTTTCTTTGCATGGAAAACGGTTTCCATATGATATCCAATCATCTTAGCAATAACTTTTTACATTGTGCTTGGCGGAAAATGCGGTCCGCCGCGGAAGAAAAATAACAGGCATAGGCTCACATTTATAAAAGGCTGCCACACGCGATATTCCCGTAAGGGTTTTAGATACAATGAGTTACGGCGTACAACGTGGCGATAACATACTGGGTGACGAGCTGTCGCTGCTACGGCGACACATGAAAAGGTGTTCACATGAGTTCCTTATATCAATCAATGATTGCCGCTATCGAACAATCGATTACCCCGCTTGCAGGGCGTTTGGGGCAGCAAAAGTATGTGATCGCTATCCGTGATGGTTTTACCGCCGCGCTACCTTTTATGATCATCGGCTCGTTTATGCTGGTGTTTATTTTCCCTCCGTTTTCCGCAGATACGACCGTCGGATTTGCCCGTACCTGGCTAGATTTTTCTATTACCTATCGCGAACAGTTGATGCTGCCTTTCGAACTCAGCATGGGCTTGATGACATTTTTCATCTCCGTAGGCGTGGGTGCCAGCCTGGGAAGACAGCTTAATCTCGATTCCGTGATGTCGGGCCTGCTGGCGTTTATGGCTTTCCTGCTTGTCGCCGCGCCTTACGCCGATGACAAAATTTCCACCGAATATCTGTCAGGACAAGGGATCTTCACCGCTTTGCTGACCTCCATCTACGCCACCCAAGTTTATGCGGCGCTGAAACAACACAACATTACTATTCGCTTACCGAAAGAAGTCCCGACGGGGGTCGCTCGCTCGTTTGAAATCCTCATTCCCGTGTTGGTGATTGTCGCAACGCTGCATCCACTCAACCTTTTCATTGAAGCGCAAACAGGCATGATCATTCCCGAAGCGATTATGCACCTACTGGCACCGCTGGTTTCCGCCTCAGACTCGCTGCCTGCCATTCTTCTGTCTGTGCTGCTGTGCCAGCTTTTCTGGTTCTCGGGGATCCACGGTTCGCTGATTGTCACGGGCATCATGAATCCATTCTGGATGACCAATCTGGCGGTGAATCAGGCCGCGCTGGCAGCCGGTGGAGTCTTGCCACATATCTATTTACAGGGCTTTTGGGATCACTACCTGTTGATTGGCGGCGTCGGCTCGACGCTACCGCTGGCATTTCTGCTGTTACGCAGCAAGGTCACGCACTTGCGGACCATTGGCAGAATGGGCGTCGTACCCAGCTTCTTTAACATCAACGAGCCGATCATGTTCGGTGCCCCCATCATTATGAACCCGATGCTATTTATCCCTTTTGTCTTCGTGCCGATGGTTAACGCCGTGCTGGCTTACACCGCAACCAAGATGGGATGGCTGGCGCAGGTGGTATCGTTGACGCCGTGGACCACACCGGCCCCCATCGGTGCATCGTGGGCTGCAAACTGGAGTTTCAGCCCGCTAATCATGTGCCTGCTGTGCATGGTGTTTTCCGCGCTGATGTATTTGCCGTTCCTGCGAGCTTATGAACGCACATTAATGAAAACCGAGGAGCAAAAAATACAGGGCGATATTTCGCTGACGAAAACAGTGAGCAGTAATTAATGGGATTAATAAAAACAGAGATAGATATTAAATAGAAGAAAGAAAATAAAACGTTTAGGGTCGGAATATTTTTATTATTCGTTCTCCTCGACCCGGACGACATTCAAGAACGCGGCATAGAAAATACGTGCTGCGAATATTCGTTCACATAAAAATAGGTCATATGATGATTACATTAGAAGATGCAGTAATGGAAATTATCGTCAATGCAGGACAGTCACGCAGTCTGTGTTTTGAAGCGCTACACGCTGCGCGTAAAGGTAACATTGATGAAGCCAAAAATCTGTTGAAGGAAGCCGATGGTTACGCGCGCAAAGCCCACCATATGCAGACCCAACTAATCGAACAGGATGCGGGAGAAGCCAGACAGCCGATGACATTAATTATGGTTCATGCTCAAGACCATTTAATGACATCACTGCTCGCCCGCGAATTATCAGAAGAGATTATTCATCTCTATCAGCGGCAATAGTTCATTTTAATCCCCTTATAGGGAGGGTCGATTACGTCAGTTATTTAATTACGCTGTACCCGTTTAAAAAAATAACAATCACCTTGTTCTGAGCGCCGTGCCATTATTCACGCCAATCAGAGCGGGATGATTATTGTCTGAAAATAACTTACCGAATTGAGATGACGATGAAAAATTCCAAAAAACTGCCCGTTACGCTGGCGGTGCTGGCTGCCCTTTGCTCCGGTTCCGCATTCGCACAAGAAACGATTACTCAAGAGCAATTAGATCGTATCGTTGCTCAGGCCGTAGAAAAAGCGCTGGCGGAGCGTCAGGCCAAATTAGACGCGATTGCCAGTAAACAGGTCGATCCGCTGACGACGCCCGACGCTCCCAAAACGCCTGACATGGCGATACCTTATGGCATCAACTTTACTGGCTATGCGCGTTACGGTGCGCAATTCCAGAGCGGTGACCAGAAATATGTTGCGGTTGACGGCTCCTATAATGGTGCCTCCGCGCTGGGCCGTCTGGGCAACGAAGGCAATGGCGGTGAATTCCAGCTTTCCAAGGCTTTCAAAAGTAACAACGGCGCAATCTGGGATGTCGTCGTGATGATCGACCACTGGGGCGACGAAGTTAACCTGAAAAAAGCCTATGCTGGCGTTACCAACCTTTTTGCTTCTCAGCCAAATGCCTATCTCTGGGCCGGACGTGATTTCCACCAGCGTCCACAGCAAGGTATTAACGACTACTTCTGGATGAACCACGACGGCCAGGGCGCGGGGATAAAGAATTTTGATCTCGGTGGTATTCAATTCGATGTGGCGGCCGTTGCTGCCGTGGAATCCTGTAACCCCGAAGTGATCACGAATAACGCGAACCCCTCACGTATCAGCTGTACCGGCAGTTCCGGCACGGGCGATAAAGGTAATTACGCACTGACGTCCAAAGTACATGGCATCAAGTTGGGGCCGTTGGATCTTGCGCTGTACGCGAACTACGGTTTTGACTCGAAAGCGGTGGATAACGATGCACGACTGAAAGCCTGGCAAGGCGGCGCGGTCCTGAGCCATACGGGGAAAAATAGCCTCAATCAGTTTATCACTCGCTACTCGGACAATGCGGATAACAGCGTTTACAACAAAACGGACAACCTGAAAACCTTCTATGCCAGCTTTGAAGGTAAATACAAATTCACACCGCAAACGCAGGTCGAATATCTGCTGGCCTACCACGACTACTCGAATGACTCAGCCAGTCAGGACGATCGTCGTAACTACAATGCCATCGTTCGCCCGATGTATTTCTGGAATGATGTGCATTCCACTTGGCTTGAAGCGGGCTATCAACATGTAGATTACGGTCAGGGTGGCGATAACAAAGGGTGGAAGCTGACGCTTTCCCAAAATGTCTCGATCGCCATGGGACCGGAGTTCAGACCGATGCTGCGCTTCTACGTCACCGGCGGGGAAGTCGATAACAAACACACCGCGCGGACAACGACCGGCGTCAACACGCAGCTCGATTCGTTCAACGTTGGGGCAATGTGGGAAGCCTGGTTCTAATTACATAAACTCAGGGAGACCGCGTGGTCTCCCTGAATATGGAAAGCATTTCTTAGGCGATACGCTTTTTCACCCGTTAACCTAAATCTTCACGCGTTAAGCCAAAATGTCGATAGGCATGCTGCGTCGCCATTCGACCGCGCGGCGTACGCTGAATGAACCCTTGCTGAATCAGAAACGGCTCCAGCACGTCTTCAATCGTTTCACGTTCTTCGCCAATCGCTGCCGCTAAATTGTCCAGCCCGACGGGGCCACCCATGAATTTATCGATGATCGCCAACAGCAGCTTACGGTCCATGTAGTCAAAGCCTTCGGTATCTACCGCCAGCATATCCAGTGCCTGTGTCGCCACATCACCGGTAATCGCCCCTTCTGACTTAACTTCGGAGAAATCACGCACACGTCGCAATAATCGGTTAGCAATACGCGGCGTACCCCGCGCGCGCCGCGCCACTTCAAGCGCGCCCTCAGATGTCAGATCCAACCCTAAACACTGTGCACTGCGGCTGACGATATACTGCAAGTCCGCGACTTTATAAAATTCCAGACGCTGCACAATGCCGAAACGATCGCGCAATGGCGAGGTTAACGAACCTGCACGTGTCGTTGCGCCAATCAGTGTGAAAGGCGGTAAATCGAGTTTGATCGAACGGGCGGCGGGCCCTTCACCGATCATGATATCCAACTGATAATCTTCCATCGCCGGATACAGCACTTCTTCCACAACGGGTGACAGGCGGTGGATTTCATCGATGAACAGCACATCATTCGGTTCGAGATTAGTCAGCAGCGCGGCGAGGTCGCCGGCTTTTTCCAGCACCGGACCCGACGTCGTGCGCATATTCACGCCCATCTCGTTAGCAACAATATTCGCCAGCGTCGTTTTACCCAGACCGGGAGGACCAAAAATTAGCAGATGATCCAGCGCATCTCCACGTTTGCGAGCTGCCTGGATAAAAATTTCCATCTGCTCACGCACCTGCGGCTGCCCCACATACTCGGTGAGCAATTTAGGGCGGATCGCACGGTCGATAAATTCTTCTTCGGGAACGGCATCAGCGGAGATCAAACGATCGGCTTCTATCATGAATACCTCACAGCGCCGCGCGCAGTGCATCCCTGATTAGGGTTTCACAGTCAGCATCGGGACGCGCAATCTTGGAAATCATGCGGCTAGCTTCCTGTGGTTTATAGCCCAACGCAACCAATGCTGCTGCGGCTTCTGTTTCTGGATCGCTAACACGGCTGTCTGCAGTAGCGGGCGATGCCAGCGGAATATCGCTGACCGGATTAAACAGATCGCCGCTCAAGCCCTTAAAGCGATCTTTCATTTCAACAACCAATCTTTCCGCCGTTTTCTTACCGACGCCCGGAAGTTTAATCAACGCACCAATTTCTTCACGCTCAACGGCGCTGACAAACTGCGTCGCGGACATCCCGGAGAGAATTGCCAGCGCCAGCTTCGGCCCGACGCCATTCACTTTGATCAACTCACGGAACAACGCCCTCTCCTGCTTATCATTAAAGCCGAACAGCAGTTGTGCATCTTCGCGAACAACAAAATGGGTAAAGATGACCGCTTCCTGATTGAGTTCAGGAAGTTCGTAAAAGCACGTCATCGGCATATGGACTTCGTAACCCACGCCGTTAGCTTCTATCAGCACCTGCGGCGGCTGTTTTTCCAGAATAATGCCTCTGAGACGACCTATCACGTTGCGCTTCCTTTTACGTAGGGAAAGAATGGCTTGAAGTATGACGAGTATATAACATAAAAAAGGCTGGATGAATATCCAGCCTCCTGTTTCAGCGCAGTCTTCCTGCCAGCGGGTTCACTTTCGCCGCCGCTGTTCGCAGCAGGCTTTGGCTAAAGTGGCAGTGAGTAATGGCAATCGCCAGCGCATCGGCGGCATCCGCCTGCGGGCTGGCCGACAGTTTCAGCAGTGAGCGAACCATATGCTGCACCTGCTTTTTATCCGCCGCGCCCGTTCCTACCACCGTTTGTTTCACCAGCCGTGCCGCGTATTCAAACACGGGCAGATCCTGATTCACGCCGGCAACGATAGCCACACCGCGCGCCTGCCCCAGCTTCAAGGCTGAATCCGGGTTTTTCGCCATGAAAACCTGCTCAATCGCCATACAGTCTGGGCGAAATTGCGTAATGATTTCACTGACGCCAGCGTAAATCAGCTTCAGCCGTGTGGGCATATCATCCACCACGGTACGGATACAGCCACTACCGAGGTACGTCAGATGACGCCCCTGCTGACGGATAATGCCATAACCCGTCACGCGCGAACCGGGGTCGATACCTACTATTATTGTCATCGTGCTACGATTGCCATGGTGCTACGACTGTCATCGTGCCGCTCCGCCGATTCGCCCGTGTGGATAGCTGTTGCTACGTTGCATTACCGACCAGCCATTACAGCAGTTCAGCCACCTCATCGGAGATCTCACCGTTGTGGTAAACCTCCTGAACATCGTCGCAGTCTTCCAGCATGTCGATCAGACGCATCAATTTCGGTGCCGTTTCTGCATCCATATCCGCCTTGGTAGACGGAATCATCGACACTTCCGCAGATTCTGCTTTCAGGCCAGCCGCATCCAACGCATCCTTCACATCACCGAACGTTTCCCACGGCGTGAAGACGTCAATCGCACCGTCGTCATACGTCACAACGTCATCGGCACCGGCTTCCAGCGCTGCATCCATCACCGCATCTTCATCCAGACCTGGCGCATAAGAAATGACGCCTTTCTTAGTGAAGAGGTATGACACGGAACCATCGGTACCCAAGTTGCCGCCGGTTTTCGTAAACGCATGGCGCACTTCGGAAACGGTACGGTTACGGTTGTCACTCAGGCATTCCACCATGACAGCGGTACCGCCAGGGCCGTAACCTTCATAAATGATGGTTTCCATGTTGGCATCATCATCACCGCCGACACCACGGGCAATCGCGCGGTTCAGCGTATCGCGCGTCATGTTGTTGGACAGTGCTTTATCGATCGCGGCGCGCAGACGTGGGTTAGAACCCGGATCGCCACCGCCCAAACGGGCTGCGGTGACCAGTTCGCGGATAATCTTGGTAAAGATTTTACCGCGTTTGGCGTCCTGTGCTGCTTTACGATGCTTTGTGTTAGCCCACTTACTATGACCTGCCATAAAAATCTCCGAAAAAAGCCTGTTCAGGCCGGATAAATAACAAATTCCTCAATCGCCTGCCGGTTGCTCCAGGACTTGGTCAACTGCGCCGCATGGGGCACATCCAGCCACTGGTAAGCAAGATGCTCGGATAATTGCACCTCGCGCTCAGCAGGTAACGCCAGACAAAACCAGTGTTCGGTATTGTGCGTGACCCCCGGCGCATAGCGACGTCTCAAATGAGCAAATAGCTCAAACTCAATACAGCGCTGACAGTCAAAGAGTGATAACGCTTCCGCGGATATATCGATGTTAACTTCTTCTTTGACTTCACGCTGTGCGGCATACGGCGCGCTTTCCCCTTCTTCTATGCTGCCGGTTACCGACTGCCAGAATTCAGGATCGTCACGCCGCTGCAACATCAGCACCCGCCCGGTGTCACGGGCATAGATCACCACCAGAACCGAAACGGGTCGCTTGTATACCATCTTATTCGTTCTCGGATTTTCCATCCTGAGCCGCTTTCCCTTTCACGACAACCGCAATGGCAAGCTCTTCCAGTGAAGCCGAGTTGGCGAAACTTGGCGCTTCCGTCATCAGACACGCTGCTGCCGTCGTTTTCGGGAAGGCGATAACGTCACGAATGTTATCAGTGCCCGTCAGCAACATCACCAGACGGTCAAGGCCAAACGCCAGACCCGCGTGCGGCGGCGTACCATATTTCAGTGCGTCTAGCAGGAAGCCAAACTTCTCACGCTGTTCTTGTTCGGTAATGCCCAGAATGCTGAACACGGTTTGCTGCATTTCACCACTGTGAATACGCACGGAACCGCCGCCCACTTCATAACCGTTAATGACCATGTCATACGCGTTGGCGATCGCCGAAACCGGATTAGCTGCCAATTCAGAAGGCAGCATGTCGCGCGGCGCAGTAAACGGATGGTGCATCGCAGCAAGACCGCCTTCGCCATCTTCTTCAAACATCGGGAAATCGACAACCCACAGCGGCTCCCAACTGTTGTCTTTCGTCAGGCTCAGATCGCGCCCCAGCTTGAGACGCAGTGCACCTAGTGCATCGGTCACCACTTTCGCGCTGTCTGCACCAAAGAACAGGATGTCGCCATCTTGTGCCGCAGTACGATCCAACATGGCAGACAGAACGTCTTCGTTCAGGAATTTTGCTACCGGGCTTTGCACGCCTTCCAGCCCCTTGGCACGCTCGTTGACCTTAATGTAAGCCAGACCTTTCGCACCGTAGATTTCAATAAACTTGCCGTATTCATCAATCTGCTTACGGCTCAGCTGTGCGCCGCCCGGTACGCGGATAGCGGCAACGCGGCCTTTGGCATCGTTTGCCGGGCCGGAGAATACTTTGAATTCAATGTCTTTAACCAGATCGGCAACGTCGACCAGTTCCAGCGGGTTACGCAAATCTGGCTTGTCGGAACCGAAACGGCGCATGGCTTCTGCGAACGTCATGATCGGGAAATCGCCCAGATCGACACCTTTCACGTCCTGCCACAGTTCACGCACCAGCTTCTCCATCACTTCCCGCACCTGTGGCGCGGTCATGAAAGAGGTTTCCACATCGATCTGGGTAAATTCTGGCTGTCTGTCGGCACGCAGGTCTTCGTCACGGAAGCATTTGACGATCTGATAGTAGCGGTCAAAACCAGACATCATCAGCAGCTGTTTGAATAGCTGTGGGGACTGCGGCAGCGCATAAAATTTGCCTTTATGTACGCGGCTCGGCACCAGATAGTCACGCGCGCCTTCCGGCGTCGCTTTCGTCAACATCGGGGTTTCGATGTCCAGGAAGCCGTGGTCGTCCATAAAACGACGCACAAAACTGGTGATACGGGCACGCGTTTTCAGGCGCTGCGCCATTTCAGGACGGCGCAAATCCAGATAACGGAATTTGAGACGCGCTTCTTCGGTATTGGTTTGATTGGAATCCAGCGGCAGCGCTTCAGAACGGTTAACAATCGTCAGTGCGTTGGCAAAAACCTCGACTTCACCCGTCGCCATATCTTTGTTGATTTGGCTTTCTGGTCGGGCGCGTACGACACCAGTAAGTTGGATGCAGAATTCGTTACGCAACTCGGATGCCAGTTTAAATGCGTCCTGACGATCCGGGTCAAAGAACACCTGAACCAGCCCTTCGCGGTCACGCATATCAATAAAAATCAAACCACCCAGATCGCGGCGGCGGTTAACCCAACCGCACAATGTCACTTCCTGGCCCACATGGGACGAATTCAACTGCCCGCAATAATTAGTACGCATCACGATGTCCTTTTACTCATCCGCCAGCTCACACGTTCTCACGGTAGATTACTTTTCACGGTAAATCACAGTGCAAAACAGTGACATTTTCGCTGCACGGCATGGTTTTTCTGGGTTACTGTCCGATGAAAAAAGGCGGCTATTATAAAGGATATTCGCCCGAACGATAAGCATGAAGGTAACGCTCTGCGACGCTGCCGCCTACTCTTTTTACGAAATTTCCGTTCCGGTTAACGGAATGTTCACTAATCCGCATAGAGTTGTTGCAAAACTGAACGCCTGAGGAAACCCCACTCATCAGCCCAAAGAGGCAGAACTCGCCGACACACATCGCGTGAGGATTTGCGGAAGCCAACCTTCTCTTTTAATAAAACCTGCTAAAATTACTGAGTAACTGCTTATTTTTATAAAAATTTTAATAAAAAGCGCTTTTCCATTATTGGCTAATGCGTATGGTTTACATGGAGAACAAGTATGTATTCATTTGTTGCCCGTCAACCTATTTTAAATCAACACCTCCAAACCGTTGCTTACGAACTACTTTTCCGCATGGACATCACCAATAGATTTCCTGACGTGAGTCCTGAATTTGCAACCGCACAGCTTATTTCCGATCAGTTCTTAACCAACCCATTGACAAAATCTGTGGTTGAACAGCCTTACTACATTAATTTCCCCCATCAGATGTTGATCAATGGCCAGGCTGAGGTACTACCACAGGAAAAGGTCGTTATTGAGATCCTTGAAAATTCAATTCCCAACAATGATCTCTTTTCTGCCGTAAAAAAGCTAAAAAGAAAGGGCTTCAAAATTGCACTTGATGATTTCTCGATGGATTCAGAATGGGATCGGTTTTTGCCTTACGTTGATATCATCAAATTCGATTTAACCCTGTCGACTTTTGGCGACATTGAAAATTTCATCAAAAGAACCACGCAGCGCAAGTTAATCTATCTGGCCGAGAAGGTAGAGACACATGAGCAGTACCTGCAAAGTAAGAAACTGGGCATCTCACTGTTTCAGGGATATTTTTTCAGTCGTCCTGAAATGATCAAATCAAAAAAATTGGTCAATAACTCCAGCAACACCATCAGGCTGCTGAGAGAAGTCAATAAACCTGAGATCAACTATGCCACGATCGAAGAATTGGTCTGTGCCGATCTGTCGCTTTATTATAAATTGATGCGCCACATCACCAATATCAAATACAACACTCGCTTTGGTATCACGGCAACCACCATGTCTTTCCGCGCCATGGCGATGCTGCTTGGACAACGAGAACTTAAACGTTTTGTGTCATTAATTAGCATTACCAACAGTAATGAGAATAAACCCAGCGAGCTTTATCGCACCAGCTTAATTCGCGCCAGGTTCTTCGAGTTATTGCATGCCTCTTTCAATGTGAAGGTTGATACCACCGAAGCATTTCTCTGCGGGTTATTATCGCTGCTTGATGCCGTATTAGATTCCCCGATGCCGCTGCTGCTTTCGCAAATCGCCCTATCGGAAAAAATTAACCAGAGCTTATTGGATCATACCGGCGAGCTCGCGGTTTATTTGACGTTAATATCTAAATACGAACAGCAAGAATGGGAAGAACTTGAGCAACTGTTAACCCAGTTAGGTATTGATGAGGAAAACTTCTTTAGCATGATCATGGAGGCAACACAGTGGGCAGATGAAATTTTATGAACGATTTCTCTCGGTTCACTCGCGCTGCCCAGACAATTACGCGATAATCGTCGGCATTCTATTGATGGCGACGACATGATGTATATCGGATTACCACAATGGCAGCATCCCGCCTGGAGTCGGTTGGGGTTAAACGATCTTGCCGACTACAGCCGCTATTTTACCTGTGTTGAAGGTAATACGACCTTTTATGCGTTGCCTTCACGCGAGGTTGTCGAGCGCTGGCGTGATATGACGCATGATAACTTCCGCTTTTGCTTCAAGTTCCCCTCAACGGTCAGCCATAAAGCCGCCTTGCAGAACTGTGATAGCGATGTCGGGCTTTTTTATCAATGCCTTGAACCGATTGCACACCGTATCGGACAATTATGGCTGCAACTCCCAGCCACCTTCGGCCCTGCGCAGTTGCCCGTGTTGTGGCGCTTTCTTGATGCTTTGCCGCAGGGATTTAGCTACGGTGTAGAAGTACGTCACCCGCTATTTTTCGCTAAAGGCGATGAAGAACGCGCGTTGAATCAGGGGCTACAGCAGCGCGGTATTAATCGCGTGATTCTCGACAGCCGTCCGGTTCACCACGCCGCTCCAGAAAGCGCTGCCATGCGTGAAGCCCAGCGGAAGAAGCCTCGCGTGCCGGTTCACGCCGTGCTGACGGCCACGCAGCCGCTGATTCGCTTTATCGGCAGTGAAACGCTGGAAGAAAATCTTCGCTGGTTCGAGTCATGGCGTAACAAGCTGCCGCAGTGGCGTGAGGCGAATCCCTTCTTCTTTATCCACACACCGGATATCGGTGATGCCCCACCGCTGGCGCAGCAGCTTTGGCCCTTACTCGCCGAGATCGACCCGACCTTTCCGCCCCAGCCGGATTGGCCACAGCAGGCGACACTCTTTTGATCCACCCGTTACTGACATGTGTTAGCCCGTTTGGTTATAAACAATTTTACAATGCAACGCATTTCCGCTAAAAAAATCGGCCTTTACAGGCGACAGTTGCGTTAGGTAAAGCTATTATTCTGCAAGCCGTTTTCGGTTAGGTTACGGAGTAAAACATGGTAAGTGCGCTCTATATCGTGCTTGGCGCAATCTTGTTGATAAAGCTGTCTATTGATGTTGTGAAACTCAGAATGCAGTATCGCGTGGCCTATGGCGACGGCGGATTTTATGAATTGCAAACGGCGATCCGGGTACATGGCAATGCGGTGGAATACATTCCGATTGCGGCGATTCTGCTGGTGCTGATGGAAATGAACGGCGCCCTTATCATCATGATCCACTTCTGCGGCATTTTATTGATCACCGGACGTTTAGTTCACTACTACGGCCTTCGGCATCGCGAATTCCGCTGGCGGCGTTCAGGTATGGCGGCAACCTATGCCTCGCTCATCCTGATGATTGCAGCAAACCTCTATTATCTCCCCTGGGATCTGGTTTTCACGCTGTATTGATGGCGTGAAACAAGAACGAGACCTGTTCCTCCCGGACGCGCGGAATTTATGCGTCCGGGAATCAAAAAACGCGGCCATACCCTGTGGAAGGTGAAGACCACTGTGTATTCTGCTAGAATGCGCGCCTCTTTATTACTCTCAGTGCACTTTCCGCCATGCCAAACCGCGATATGCTTTTTTCTGTGCCAATTGCCAATTTAGGTGACTGGACATTCGACGAACGCGTTGCCGACGTATTCCCCGATATGATCCAACGTTCTGTACCCGGCTATTCCAACATCATTTCGATGATTGGCATGCTGGCAGAACGCTTCGTCCGCCCGGATAGCCACGTTTACGATCTAGGCTGCTCGCTGGGCGCCGCCACGTTGTCTATGCGACGTAATATTCATGTCCCAGATTGCAAAATTATCGCGGTAGACAATTCTCCGGCAATGGTGAAACGCTGCCGCAGCCACATTGACGCTTTCCGTTCCGATACCCCCGTTGAAATTATAGAAGCCGATATCCTGAACATTGATATTGAAAATGCGTCTATGGTGGTGCTGAACTTTACCCTTCAGTTTCTGGAACCTTCCCAGCGTCAGGTGCTCATCAAGCGTATTTATCAGGGACTCAATCCCGGCGGCGTGCTCGTGCTCTCAGAGAAATTCAATTTTGCAGACAAAGACGTCGGTGAATTGCTGTTCAACATGCATCTCGATTTCAAACGGGCAAATGGCTACAGCGAGTTAGAAATCAGTCAGAAGCGCAGCATGCTGGAAAACGTCATGCTGACCGATTCAGTAGAAACCCATAAGGCTCGACTGGCAGATGCCGGTTTTGAGCACAGCGAGATTTGGTTTCAGTGTTTTAATTTTGGCTCGTTATTAGCCGTGAAAGCAGAGGAAAAGGCGTGATCGATTTCGGCAATTTTTACCAGCAAATCGCAAAAGGTCCGCTCAGCCACTGGCTTAACACGCTGCCTTCACAGCTCAGCAGTTGGCAGCAGGAATCTTTGCACGGTAAGTTCAAACTCTGGTTTAACTCGCTGGAACATCTCCCGTCGTTAACGCCAACGTCCCTGGATTTGAACGACAGCGTCACAGCGCGCATGGAACCCGATATTTCCGTCGGCCAGCGTGAAGGCATTGAAAAGCTGCTGCGTAACCTGATGCCCTGGCGTAAAGGTCCTTTTTCGCTTTACGGCGTGGATATCAACACAGAATGGCGTTCTGACTGGAAATGGCAGCGTGTTCTCCCGCATATCAGCCCGCTGAAAAATCGCCTGATTCTGGATGTAGGCTGCGGCAGCGGCTATCACCTGTGGCGGATGGTTGGTGAAGGCGCCACGATGGCAGTCGGTATCGATCCCATGCAACTGTTCTTATGCCAGTTTGAAGCCGTGCGTAAGCTGCTCGGCAACGATCAGCGGGCGCACGTTCTGCCGCTCGGCATTGAGCAACTCCCCGAACTTGCTGCGTTTGACACCGTGTTTTCTATGGGCGTGTTGTACCACCGTCGCTCCCCGCTCGATCACCTGTGGCAATTGAAGAATCAACTGGTGGAAGGTGGCGAACTGGTGCTGGAAACGCTGGTCATTGAAGGCGATGAAAATCAGGTGCTGGTACCGGGAGAACGCTACGCACAAATGCGCAATGTGTATTTCATCCCTTCTGCCGCAGCTTTGACAACATGGCTTGAGAAATGCGGGTTCGTTGATGTCCGCGTCGTCGATATCTGCACCACGACAACGCAGGAACAGCGTCGGACTGACTGGATGATCACGGAGTCGCTGGCTGAATTCCTCGATCCTGAGGATCCAACGAAAACGGTGGAAGGCTACCCCGCACCAGTACGTGCCGTACTGGTTGCCCGTAAACCCGGCATCTACCAGTCCTAAATTACTACGCTAGACAAAAAAAGCCCCAGCAACACGCTGGGGCTTGGTACTTGCCATGCACACCTGATGGTATGCGGCGCGGCAAAATTGAAGAATGACGATGTGGTGTTGAGAACAACGCTGTCGCTCTACCCCTGCACCGTGAAATTCTTTACGTCATGACACGTACTGCATTTCACGGTCCGGGCTGACTGCCCGCTTCATTGCTTCCACCACATCGCCATCCACGCAATACTGACTAAACTCATCTAATTCCGTATCAGAGCACATCGACACGCCGATTTTGCGATAGCGCATCGGAGAGGGTGTCCACTGGCCTGCGGAACTGTGTAGTTCCCGGATACCGGCCTGCTGAAATTTGTGCACGTTAGTCAAGCGCACGCCGGAACCCGCCATAATAATTGGACCGCGACTGGCCTGTGTTAGTTCACGTAATAACCGCAACCCATTTTCTGCCGTCTGCTGCTGCCCGGAGGTCAATATGCGTGATACGCCAAGTTCAGTGAGCTGTTCCAGTGCAATGTAAGGGTTCAGGCACATATCGAACGCGCGATGAAAAGTCACCGCCATCCCTTGAGCTGCCGCCATGATTTCGCGCATTTTGGGCAAATCAATGTGCCCTTCCTCGTTGAGCGCACCAACAACAACGCCGGGAAACCCCATCTCACGAATCTGTTCAATGTCGTATTTGATGGCAGCAAATTCCGTCGCGCTGTAGCAAAAATCGCCCCCCCGCGGGCGCACAATCGGGTGAACAGGAATCGCGACCTTTTCACGCGCGCCACGCAGCGCCCCATAGGATGGCGTTAACCCGCCTTCTCGCTGTCCTGCACAGAGTTCAATCCTGTCAGCCCCAGACTGCGCTGCTGTTATCGCACAATCAACGCTATAACAGCATACTTCCAGTTTCGTCATCGCTGCTCCTCCATGTAAACTCCCAGACCACTTTTCTTAATTATCGAAAAATCGACGAATCATCACGCCGATTAAAGTAATAACTATGGCATTCGCATTCATATCGTGAGGAGACAGGAGTCACAATGAACGCGATACAGTGCCGAAATAAACATGACATAAACCACAGTTTTATTAATCTGTTCTATACCCGTCATACTTCAAATTGCAGGTGCGTTGGCTACGTTCACTCACCCGAATCACTTAATTATCCTCAATAACGTGGCACACCATTTTATCTTTCAGCCAATGTTATCTTTCAGCCAATGTTATCTTTCTGATTACGCTACGTACGAGCCATACATTATTTTTATAGCGTCGACATTTCGCTTGCGACAACATCGCGTATATCAAACGGATGAAATTTTATTGTCACTTTCCCGTTGGTTACCGCCAGCGTAGGATTAGGAATTCGCTCTTTTTCGCCTTGCGGAGAGCTGAATTTAAGCTTGATGCCCGGCGTGCGCAGCGCATCATCAGACAAACAGGCCAGCGCACGTTGATGCAGCGTTTCTGCCTCACCGGGCAGCACCAGTTCCACATGCTCCCATCCTTCATGCGGATAATGCTTTTTCCCCGGCCACGGTAGCTCGATACAGGTAATCTGCCAGGGGCCGACCGTGAGTGCATTATCCAGAATAAACAAGCAGATTGTGCGGCCATTGATCTGGTTTTCAGACAGCAGGCTGCCAGACTTTAGCAGCGCCGCTTTCCATGATTCAGCCGTCGTATTCTGATGACAGCGCAGCGAAATATGGTCCGCATGAAATGTGCCTAAATCCAGCTGTAGCACATCGGCCAATTCCTGTAGCGCTTGCTCAAATCGCGCTAAATCCGTTATCAAATCATCGGGTAACATATCGGGCAAAACTCCTCGCGGTATCTCACATTATCAATAACCATTTGCACAGTGAGAATATCATACCCGTGACGCATCCTAATTAAATTCTATTTTTCCCCATGTACATTTATTTACATCTTCATTACGTGAAACGCATTAAATGCAAAGAAAAGGGAACGATGCTGTTTGATTAATAAACGGAAATATTTTTTACCAAGTGTAAGTTGCGATACTTCTCGCAATCTATTCTGGGAGGAATCTTAAATAAAGCGCCCCCCATTGAACGCCGAAAAGAAAACGTATAAATTAAGAAAACAAATAATAACGCAGAGATATCACCATGGTTTTACTCATTATATCCATCGCACTTATCGCTATTGCGGCATATGCTATTTTTCGTCATTTTAAAACCAGAGACTCGCATAAAATTGGTGCAAATAGTCGGTCAAAAAAACGTTAAGATCGCGATTTGATTTATTTTTATTCTACCTAAAACTATTTTTTCTTTTTTGTCGTGTTCTCCTTATCCTTTTTTATCTCGTTCCCTCTTCTTTAATCTCCCGCTGTCTGGGTGTTTTTTCACCTGAACATCCCGTTGCCTCGCCCCGTCTGCTGACGAGGAAAGGCAAATATGGTATAAGCAAGGCTTAATTTTTTATTTAAGGTAAACCGGTGAATATTCAGGCTCTTCTCTCCGAAAAAGTCAGCCAGGCGTTAACCGCCGCGGGCGCGCCAGCAGACAGCGAAGCTCAGATTCGTCAGTCGGCAAAAGCACAGTTTGGTGATTATCAGGCCAATGGCGTCATGGCCGTGGCCAAAAAACTGGGCATGCCGCCGCGACAATTGGCCGAAAAAGTCGTCCAACTTTTGGCGCTGGAGGGCATTGCGGAAAAAACAGAAATCGCAGGCCCGGGATTTATTAATATTTTTCTCGATAAGCAGTGGGTTGCGAGCCAGGTTGAGAACGCCCTGAATGCACCAAAACTGGGTTTAACCCCAGTTGAACCACAAACGATTGTGATTGACTACTCTGCTCCTAACGTCGCGAAAGAAATGCACGTCGGTCACCTGCGCTCAACCATCATTGGTGATGCATCGGCCCGTACGCTAGAATTTTTAGGCCACAACGTAATTCGTGCGAACCACGTTGGCGACTGGGGTACGCAGTTCGGCATGCTGATCGCCTACCTTGAAAAAATGCAAAACGAAAGCGCCAACGAGATGGATTTGTCCGATCTTGAAGCGTTCTATCGTGAAGCGAAGAAACACTACGATGAAGATGCCGATTTCGCCGAACGCGCGCGCGCTTACGTGGTGAAATTGCAGGGTGGTGATGAGTATTGCCGTCAGATGTGGCGCAAGCTCGTCGATATCACCATGACGCAGAACCAGATCAACTATGAACGCCTCAACGTCACGCTGACCAAACAGGATGTTATGGGTGAAAGCCTGTATAACAGCATGCTGCCAGGCATCGTTGCCGACCTGAAAGCAAAAGGTCTGGCGGTTGAGAGCGAAGGCGCAACGGTCGTTTTCCTTGATGAATATAAAAACAAGGAAGGCGAACCGATGGGCGTTATCATCCAGAAAAAGGATGGCGGCTACCTCTACACCACAACGGATATCGCCTGTGCCAAATACCGTTATGAAACCCTGAACGCCGATCGCGTGCTTTACTACATCGATTCTCGTCAGCATCAGCATTTGATGCAGGCCTGGACCATCGTGCGTAAAGCAGGCTATGTGCCTGATTCTGTCAGCCTGGAACACCATATGTTCGGCATGATGCTGGGCAAAGACGGTAAGCCATTCAAAACGCGCGCAGGCGGAACGATCAAACTGTCTGAACTGTTGGATGAAGCCTACGATCGCGCCCTGAAGCTCATCGCAGAGAAAAATCCACAGATGGAAAGCGATGAGTTAACCGCGCTGGCGAAAGTGGTTTCTATCGGCGCGATCAAATACGCCGACCTGTCGAAGAGCCGCACGACGGACTACGTTTTTGACTGGGACAACATGCTGGCGTTTGAAGGCAACACCGCGCCTTACATGCAATACGCCTATACGCGCGTCGCGTCTATTTTCAAGCGTGCAGCTATACAAGAAGACAGCTTAACGCAGCCGATTACGCTGAGTGATGAGCGTGAATTTGCACTTGCTACGCGTCTGCTGCAATTTGAAGAAACCATCACTTCCGTCGCCCGCGAAGGCACGCCGCATGTAATGTGTAGCTACCTGTACGATCTGGCGGGCCTGTTCTCCGGTTTCTACGAGCACTGTCCGATTCTCAATGCCGAAAGTGATGACGTGCGTCAAAGCCGTCTGAGACTGGCACTGCTGACTGCGAAAACGTTGAAGCAAGGTCTGGATACGCTGGGCATCGAAACCGTCGAAAAGATGTAATTCTCCATCGACTGAAAACTTATTTATCTATCGATTGAAAGCAAAAACGCCATTGGTGACAAACCAATGGCGTTTTACGTTACAGGCAAAGACAGCCGTGCGGTGATAATGGATAGATCGTAAAGACGCTGTGAATACATCCCTGTACGCTCGGATTGCGCGAATATGAATCTCATCCCTGAGATTCACCCTTTCAGGGCCATCGCAAGCGACGTTCAAAAACGTTCCTGACGTTTTTGTCCATGGCGCAAACGCTTTACTCTTCTATTCCATTATCACCGTTGTATTCAATAACGTTGTCACACGCTACGGCGGGCGAAATCCCGAGGACGGAATCCCAACAGCGCCAACGTGGCAAAATAGGAACCCGCCCCTGCGACCACGACCAGCAGCAAACGCAGAATGCGCATCGTCATATTGCCGTCATCCCATGCGGGCATCCACCACAGCATGCCCAATAAAACCAGCGACATCACAATAACGGCAGCCAGCAGGCGAACCAGAAAACCCCGCCAACCCGGCAGCGGCTGGAAAATGTCCTGCTTACGCAGTTGCCAATACAGCAGTCCGGCATTCAGGCAGGAGGCTAGACCGATAGACAACGCCAGACCAGCATGTTGCAGCGGGCCGATAAAGATCAGGTTCATCACTTGCGTCAGGATCAGCGTGACTATCGCTATTTTGACGGGGGTCTTGATATCCTGCCGGGAATAAAAGCCAGGCACTAACACTTTGACGACAATCAATCCCATCAGTCCGACCGAGTAGGCAATCAGCGCACGCTGGGTCATCAATGCATCAAAAGCGCTAAATTTGCCGTACTGGAACAGCGACACCGTTAAGGGCTTAGCCAAAATGCCTAATGCCACCGCGCTCGGCAGCGCCAACAGGAAACACAGGCGGAGCCCCCAATCCATCAGGCGGGAGTATTCGTCATTATTGCCACTGGCAAAACTCTTCGCCAGCGATGGGAGCAGGATCGTCCCTAACGCAACGCCCAGTACACCGGAAGGAAACTCCATCAGGCGGTCGGCGTAATACATCCATGACACTGCCCCTTCGCTGAGGAAGGAAGCAAAAATGGTGTTGATGATTAACGAAATCTGACTTACCGACACCCCCAGAACCGCAGGCCCCATCAGCTTCATGACTCGCCAGACGCTCGGATCACGCCACTTCAGGCGCGGCAGTACCAGCATGCCAATCTTTTTCAGATGCGGTAGCTGATAGCCGAGTTGCAGTAAACCGCCAACCAATACCGCCCAGGCCAGCGCCATCACCGGTGGATTAAAATACGGGGCGGCAAACAGCGAGAAACCAATCATGCTGACGTTAAGCAATGTCGGTGCAAACGCAGGCACCGAGAAACGGTTCCAGGTATTTAGCACCGAACCGACCATAGAAGTCAGTGAGATCAGCAGGATGTAGGGAAACGTGACTCTTAATAGATCCGAAGTGAGTTCAAAGCGCTCTGGCGTCGCGGCAAAACCGGGAGCGGTCACCATGATGACCCAGGGTGCAGCGACCATCCCCGCCACGGTGACTAATGCCAGAATCAGCGTCAGCATACCGGAAACATAAGCGAGGAACGTCCGCGTAGCTTCGTCGCCCTGCTGACTTTTGTATTCGGCCAAAATCGGCACAAAAGCCTGTGAAAACGCGCCTTCCGCGAAAATCCGTCGGAGCAGGTTAGGCAGTTTGAACGCCACAAAGAAGGCATCCGTCGCCATACCCGCACCAAAAATACGAGCGACGATCGCATCGCGCACAAACCCTAAAACGCGCGATAGCATGGTCATAGAACTGACGGCAGCCAGTGATTTAAGTAAATTCATCCGATTATTTTCTGAACGGTTCAGGACCGATTATTAACCCGTTGAGGTCATCCTGATTGCGAGGTGCGACTAGTCTACGCATTGCGCGTGTAATAGCTACCGAACATTGGCATAACCGTCGAACTTTTCAGCTTTTTCCCAGCAATTGTTCAATCATTCGCTGGGACAGCAATGCCTGGTTACCTGATGTTTCCGCTGGTTTCCGTTGTTCAATGGCTGTGATGAAATGCTGTACCGCACCGACAAATCCGCGTTGTTCTAGCGTGGTTTGCCAAGATGGTACGGCTGGGCGGATCGTTATTCCTTCGCGATCTTCACGCCATTCACGCATCTCATCCACCTGATATAGCCCACCCTGTGTGACGGCCTGAACCCATTCCCGCTGGCTTCCCGCATGACGATGCATGCTGGTCGTCACCTGACAACCGCCGCTCTGGAAATGGTGCTCGGCATATAGCAATTGGCCGTCCGCATTCGCATGCAACACACCATCAATCAGTTGAGCATCGCCGCCTGCCAGCCAGAGTGCGGTATCCACCACGTGCAGATAATCGTCGAGCAGAGTAAAACGGACATCTTGCGGCCCAACGCCATTAATGCGGTGTTTATCCATACGCAAAGATGCCGGCTGATCCAGCCGCTGTTTTAGCTGCTGATAGCACGGTGCGAAACGGCGATTAAAGCCAACCATCAGAATTTTTTGTTGTTGCTCCGCCAATTCAACCAGTGCTTCCGCCTGCTCCAGCGTCTCTGCCAGCGGTTTATCCACATAGACATCGACACCCGCATTAAGCAACTGGCTCACAACGGAAAAATGACTGGCAGTACTGCTATGAACGAAGACCGCATCGCACTGCGCTGCCAGCGCATCCAGCGCCGAGAAACTCGTCATCCGGTAGTGCTGACAAATTCGCTGCGTCTTTTGCCAATCGGGAGAAAACCCGCCGACCAGTTCCCAGCCCTCAGCCTGACTGAGAATCGGCAAATAGGCTTTCTGCGCGATGGATCCCAGCCCAACGACGCCGATACGGGGACGTCGAGCGGAGACGTTATGTTCTGAAATACTATTTTCTGAAATGCTATGTTCTGCAACACGTTCCGCAGACGTAAACTGAGGCTTCATGACGAGCTTTCTCCCTGATACCAGTTCATTACGCTAACAGCGCGGCAAGCTGACGTTTGAGTTCAGCAACCTCTTTTTCTAACACCTCAACACGCTCGGCTAGCGGTGAATTATCACTTTCGCTGTCCGCTTCGGGAGCGACAGTCTCACTGACCTCGCCGCTGAAAAGATGCTGATAGCGACTTTCTCGTTTCCCTGCTTCACGCGCCAACCGGACGACAAATGGCCCATCCTCACGCTGTTGCAACTGTTCAAGGGTGGACTCAGCTTCACCAACATCTGAAAATTCATACAATCGGGCCGCACGTGTACGCAGCTCGCCTGGCGTCTGCGGGCCGCGCAGCAGCAGCGTCGTCACCAGCGCCACTTCCGCAGGTGAAAGCTTCAGGTCACCAAATTCAGAGTTGCAAAAACGATGTTCATACTTCACCACTCGATTACCAAACCCGCTGAGCGTGCGCAGGAAATGCTTCTTCACGAGTAAATCCAGCGTTTGCTGGACCTCGCTTTCGCTCAGTTCCATCACGGGTTCGCGGTTGGTTTTCTGATTACAGGCCGTGGTGATGCCGTTTAACGACATTGGGTATTGATCCGGCGTGGTGATCTGCTTTTCCAGCATGCAACCAATCACGCGGGCTTCACGAGCATCCAATTGGTATTTCATCATTTTTCCTTAACGCGGAGACTTCCACTCGGCGTTGGTCAGCGCGGTTAATACATGATCCTGCCATTTGCCATCAATGAGCAGATAATTCTTCGCATAGCCTTCACGCTCAAATCCCAAACGCGTCAGTAACCCCCCACTACGCTGGTTATGCGGCATATAGTTAGCCATGATGCGATGCATATGCTGCTGACGCTGCATATAACGTATTGCTGGTTGCAGCGCTTCATACATCAGCCCTTGCCCCTGCCATTTTTGACCGAGTGAATAGCCCAGGTAGCAGGCGTGAAACGATCCCCGCAGCACGTTGCTGAAATTCGCCACGCCGTACACTTCGTTTTCATTCTGATCCAACAGAAGGAAGTAATAGGCGCTGCCCTGTTTATGCATATCGTTAATCACGCTCAGACGCGCTTGCCAGCCTGATGGATAGCAATGGCTGGCGTCTCTCACGGGTTCCCACGGCTTAAGAAAATCACGGTTTTCAGAATAGTATTCGGCCAGACGCCATGCATCGCGTTCATGGGCCAGACGCACCACCAGCCTGTCAGTTGTCAATTGCACTCTTGCTGGCGTTGAACGGTAGCCAAACATTTTTCCCCCTGCCTCTCCATGTTATCGATAAGTAAAATTCATCGCCGCTGAAAAAGTGACTATTCCACACAAGCAGAAAATATCGGCATTCCCGATAATCCTTACTATAACCACATAAATTCATAGACGTAAAATCCCCGTCGTCGAGTTATTGCGCAGTTGAGTCAGGAAAGGCATTTTTTCTCGCCGAAATGCTACTCGGATAACGTTAAATCGATAAAAAAATATTATCCAACAATAGGCTATACCAAAGTCGAATTAGAGTACAAAATAGTCACGTCTGTTATTTTCCTCCTTTCTTTGTTGTGGTGAAACATGCCTCTGATGTCGCAAGCTCGGAGCTTGGGTAAATATTTTTTATTACTCGATAATATGCTGGTGGTTTTGGGATTCTTCGTTGTCTTCCCCCTTATTTCCATTCGTTTTGTCGACGATCTCGGCTGGGCCGCATTATTAGTCGGTATCGCATTGGGATTGCGCCAGTTTATTCAGCAAGGGCTCGGTATTTTCGGCGGAGCTATTGCTGACCGTTTTGGTGCCAAACCGATGATTATTACCGGGATGCTGCTACGTGCCTCCGGTTTTGTGTTCATGGCGATTGCCGACGAACCTTGGCTGCTCTGGCTGTCTTGTGCGCTATCCGGTCTTGGCGGCACGCTATTCGATCCGCCGCGTACCGCACTGGTCATCAAACTGGTTCGTCCGCAGGAACGTGGCCGTTTTTACTCTCTGTTAATGATGCAGGACAGTGCTGGCGCCGTTATCGGTGCCCTCATTGGTAGCTGGCTGCTCCAGTATGATTTCGAGATCGTCTGCTGGGCAGGCGCGGTCATCTTTGTGCTTGCTGCTGCACTCAATGCCTGGCTGTTGCCGGCCTATCGCATCTCGACGGTCAAGACGCCAATACTGGAAGGTCTGACGCGTGTCATTCGCGACCGCCGTTTCCTAATGTATGTGTTAACGCTGACGGGCTACTACATGCTGGCCGTGCAGGTTCTGCTGATGTTGCCCATCATGGTCAACGAGCTCGCCGGAACACCGTCTGCGGTGAAATGGATGTACGCCATTGAGGCGGGGCTGTCGTTAACGCTGCTGTACCCTATCGCACGCTGGAGCGAGAAGCGCTTCCGGCTGGAACAACGCCTGATGGCGGGGCTTTTCATTATGTCCGTCAGTATGTTCCCGATCGGGATGACAACGGAGCTGCAAACCCTGCTGCTGCTTATCAGCCTCTTTTACGTAGGTTCGATTATTGCCGAACCTGCGCGTGAAACCTTAAGCGCTTCGCTGGCGGACTCAAGAGCCAGAGGCAGCTATATGGGTTTCAGTCGACTTGGGTTGGCGCTCGGTGGCGCGATTGGTTACAGCGGCGGCGGCTGGTTATTCGATACCGGACACGCGTTGAATCAACCGGAACTGCCGTGGTTCATGCTAGGCACTATCGGGTTCCTGACGTTAGCCGCACTGTATTGGCAGTTCAATCAACGCCGCATTGAACCCGCGATGCTGGGTGGTCATTAGTCTGAATTTTACCGACGAGTTTGATCTCGTCGGTAAAGCCCCTCTATACTTTCCTAATACATTCAAACAATTGTTATCGTCGTGAGCCTCCTCGCACACTCGACTTATCTTGTTTGATAATGGGTTACACTCTGGGTCGCACAACGGCCTTTGTCTATACCTTGTTATATTAGGAGACGACGTATGAAGCTCTACATTTACGATCACTGTCCCTACTGCGTTAAAGCGCGCATGATCTTCGGTCTGAAAAATATCCCTATCGAACTGCAAATACTGGCGAATGATGACGCTGCGACGCCAGAGAGATTGATCGGCCAGAAAATGGTGCCCATTCTGCAAAAAGACGATGGCAGCTACATGCCAGAAAGCATGGACATCGTTCATTACATCGATCATTACGACCGCAAACCGCTGCTGACTGGTTCAACTAATCCGGCCATCGCCGCCTGGTTGCGTAAAGTCACAGAGTATACGCCGCGCCTAATTATCCCCCGATTTGCTCAGGCCGCCTTTGAAGAATTTGCCTCCGCTTCCGCCCGACACTATTTCGTCAATAAGAAGGAAGCCCAGCTAGGCAATTTCGCTGACCATCTGAGCCATTCACAGGGGCTGATTAAGAAATTGAACAACGACTTACAGGATCTGGATCCGCTGATTGTTCAGCCAAACGCCTGCAACGGCACGTTATCAACGGACGACATCAACCTCTTCCCGCTGCTACGTTCGCTGTCCATCGTTGCAGGTGTTACGCCGCCTTCCCGCGTTGCTGACTATCGGGATAACATGGCAAAACAGACTCAGGTAACGCTACTCAGCAGTCTGGCAATCTAACCGTTTAGTTTCACTCCGCCGCTTCATTCTGAAGCGGCATTATCCGCCATTTCAGTGCTATCCTATTGTTTACCCTGCGCATCAGGCGCACGCTGCCCGTGCAGAATCGTGTTGATTGTTCACATACAGAGATCGTTCATGTGAATAGACTACCGTAGTAATGAATTGTGCGCGTAAATAGCACCAAGAGGTCAGAATAATGAAAAAATCAGGATGGATGGCAGCGGCCGCAGTGCTGCTTGCTTTTACACTCAGCGGCTGTAATAAACTCACGCAATACACGCTCAGTGAGCAGGAAGTGAATGAGTACCTGCAAAAACACAACGATTATCAGAAACAGCTGGGCGTGCCTGGCGTGGTAGATGCCCATATCGTGTTGACCGAGCTATCCAGCCAGATCGGTCGGGCAGAACCGGGGAAAGTTACCCTGACGGGCAATGCGAAGGTCGATATTTCGTCCCTGTTGGGCAATCAGGCTGCCGACATGAAGCTTACGCTGAAAGCACAGCCGGTATTTGATAAAGCGCAGGGCGCGATTTACCTGAAAGACATGGAACTGGTTGATTACACCGTACAGCCGGAAAAAATGCAGACGGTAATGAAAACGCTAAGCCCGTATCTTAATCAATCGCTAAAAAGCTATTTTGACCAAAAACCAGCTTACGTGCTGAATGCGGATAAGAGCACAACGGAGTCGATGGCGAAGAAGATGGCGAAAGACATCGAAATCAAACCCGGCCAGATCGTTATCCTGTTTACTGACTAACGCTGACTCGCCGATAGCATACTCAATGTTTGCTATCGGCATCGTCGGTCTACCGTATTACTCTTCTGCTTCAGACTCGTCGGCGTCTTCTTCGCTTTCGCCCAGCTCATCCCGCATGGCTTCCAGCGCTTCGCGGCACACTATCGCCAGTGTGCGATAAAATGCAGTAGTGGCGTGGCTTTCCACCTTCCCGAGGAAACGATCGCTCCACGGTAAGAGATATTCATCAAACAGGGTAATCTGTGCCGCTGTTTCATCTTCTTGTGCCTGATCTTCCAGCCATGACGCTGCAAGCAACAAGCTACCAAAATGACCAACCGCGCCGTCACTTAACGGCATGCCGCGCTGTTGCAAAAAGGTACGAATTTCCGCGTCATCAGCATCGCTTTCATAGGATGAGCGCAGCGGTGAAACCGCGCCGTTTTCACTATCAAATAGCGCCTGATAATCCGCCGCCATTGCGGGCAAATCCAACCCCTTTTGCAAACGGGCCAACAACGCATCCTGCTCTAACGGCCAGTGCTGCGCCAGTTTCCCGTCTTTAATCAGCGTGAATAGCGGTGTCAGCAAAGGATCCTGCGGCTGGCGATAAAACAGTGTGCCCAATAGGCGGCACACAATAGAAAACTCGTTCATTCATAATCCTAGTTATTTTTAAGTGACAATGCGTTGAAGTGAGATTGCTTTAAGTGACAGCGTCACAAATCAGCAAGTTCAGCGATAGTCGGCATTCCACGCTGTTCGAGAAAATCCAACACGCGCCGAGGGCTTACGTTTAATATCCGATCCTGCGGGAAATTCACTTCCTGCAAAATACGTTCGCAGTGGGTAAAGTCTCCCAGAGAAAACGCAATATGGGAATCGGAACCTAAAGAAAGTAACCCACCCGCGTCACGAACGGCTTCCGCAATCGCCCGACAGTTTGGCTCACTGCCTTGGCGTGAATGCATGAAAGAGGAGTTATTCAGCTCCAGCGCAACGTTGTATTTCGCCGCGGCTTCCGCGATCGCGCGAATATCGACGGGAAATTTCGGGTTACCGGGGTGGCTAATGATATGCGCGTCGCCGCGTGCCATGGTCGCGATCATCGCCGTAGTATGCGTGTCTTTATCCTGTGGTGGAAAAACCGGCTCATGGAAGCCCGCGATTATCACATCCACCTGATCCAACATGGGGCCAGTGCAGTCGATATCGCCTTCGGTGTTTTTAATATTCGCTTCGATACCGCGTAGGATACCGACACCATCAACCAGACGCGGCCAGACGCGCATATTCATAAAGTGCCAATAATGCGGCGCATCCGCCATATCCGGGCCATGATCGGTAATGGCAAACAGGCGGATATTCTTCTGCTGTGCTTCGACGATGTAGTCATGCAGGGTACTGTAAGCATGTGTACTGGCAACGGTGTGCATATGTAAATCGACGGGATACATAGTTTCTCCTGGGTCAACGTTTGCGAGTCAGCATACCATTTTCAGGGATATTCCGCAGCCAGTGAGCGAAATTACAACGCATGATTAACAGAAATGAAACATCGACTTTTTGCGTAACGACGGGGAATGGATGAAGGCGAGCGTAAAAACGGTGAGCAAAGCAACAAATTGCGTTAACTTTAGCTAATTGCGCGCCTTGAATGCAGAAGTTTGTTGACGCTGTTCGGCAATTTCCCTACATTAGCGCCGTCCGCTACTATGCGATACAGCGAGACCACGGTGAGGTGTCCGAGAGGCTGAAGGAGCACGCCTGGAAAGTGTGTATACGTGAAAACGTATCAAGGGTTCGAATCCCTTCCTCACCGCCATATAAAAGAAAACGCCCTTGACGCAAGTTAAGGGCGTTTTCTTTTGTATCGTTGGAACGGATGAGAAGCCTTGACAGGGTTCGACAAAACGACAGGACTAGCGTTTTTGGACCGCCAAGGGCGGCCCGCAGGGCGAGCGGCAGGACGCCGCGAGTCAATCCCACCACAGATGTACACCGAGCAGCCCTTGACGCAAGTCAGGGGCGTTTTCTTTTATGGTACTGGAGCGGATGAGAAGCATCGGCAGCGTTCGATTAATGCCTGAACCCCGCCGTTTTGTTGCAGTTATCTTGCCCCCAGCGCCAGATAGCTGCCTGCGGATTCATCGACGCGGAATTGTTCAACGGTGCGTGATAGATCCTGTGCCTGTTCGCTCAGCGATCTTGCGGCAGCCAGCGCTTCTTCAACCAGCGCCGCATTCTGCTCCGTACTCTGATCCATCTGCGATATCGCGAGATTGACCTGCTCAATACCGGAACGCTGTTCTGCACTCGCGACGCTGATTTCGCCCATCATAGATGTTACGCGGTGTACGCTTTCAACCACTTCACTCATGGTATCGCCAGCCTGTTTCACGAAATCCGTGCCCTCGCCCACCTTGGCAACGGAATCATCAATCAAACCTTTAATTTCTCTGGCTGCGGATGCCGAGCGCTGCGCCAGCGTGCGGACTTCACTTGCGACCACGGCGAAACCACGCCCCTGTTCACCAGCACGCGCCGCTTCCACCGCCGCATTCAACGCCAGAATGTTCGTCTGGAAAGCAATGCTGTCAATAACGCCGATGATATCCACAATCTTACGCGATGATGAGCTAATGGAATCCATCGTTACGACAACCCGGCTGACAACATCCCCACCGCGCACTGCCACATCCGACGCCGACACCGCGAGTTCATTCGCGTAGCGCGCATTGTCCGCATTCTGTTTCACCGTTGCCGTCAGTTGTTCCATTGCCGCTGCCGTCTGCTCTAATGCGCTGGCCTGCGAATCGGTACGAGCCGACAAATCACCGTTACCCGATGCGATCTGCGTCGAAGCCGTGGCAATGGAGTTTGTGCTGCTGCGAACCTGATTAACCAGATGCGACAGGTTGTCGCGCATCGCGCGAATAGCGTAAAGAATACTGGTTTGATCGCCCGGCTTCGTTTCAACATCGACACGCAAATTGCCTTCCGCGATTTCTCGCACAACCTCCACCGCATATTGCGGCTCGCCGCCAAGCTGGCGCATCAGCGTACGCAACATATTCCATGCAAATGCGGAAATGATTAACAGCAGAATCAACCCTAAAGACAGCAGGATCAGCGCATTGTGCCAGAACGTCTGCTGAATATCGTCAATGTAATCACCGTAGCCAATCGTCCAGTCCCAAGGCTCGAATTTAATGACAGCATAAAGTTTCTCAACCTTATTTTGCTGCCCTGGACGCGTCCCTTCTGCGATCACCGTGCCAATCGTATTGCCTTGAAGTGAAGCACGGTAGCGTTCTCCGGCTTCTTTACCGCCATTCGCATCGACGATGCCAATACGCTTAGGATTCGGGTGCACATAGTTCACGTCATTGGTGTAACCGCGCACGAAGAAATAGCGATCGCCCTGATGGAAACTACCGATCGTCCGTTTGGCTTCTTTCTCTGCTTCATCGCGCGACAGTTGGCCACTTTTCTCCAGTTCATACGCCTTCTGTGCCGCAGAATGAGCCAGTTCAACCAGCGTAGAGAGCTGGCCAGTGCGTTCACTCATCATCGTGTTATAGAGTGTGTTCAGCGCCACCGCAGATAAAATTAGCATTCCTAACAAGGTCGTACCGCATAGCAGTGCAATTCTGGTTCGTAATTTCACTATATTCTTCTCTCTAATCTCTAACTGCTTTTCAGAAAATTCCGAGGAAAAAAAATTACACTACATTGGCGCCTTGAGCCATACCATTCAGGTAGTAATGATAGATTTTTTAACAATAAATAATGAAAAATCACCTTATTCGCTCAATTTAAAACCACAATCGAGCAATAACGACTAAGAAATTGGCGAAAAATGATCGAAAGCGAAATAAATGCGTAAATGACGTTACAGAAGCAATAAAGCCCCATTCTGTCATGCGAGACTCATGTATTTGTCGTTCGCTTCCGTCAGTTGATCTCTGTGTCGATTGAACAGAGAGAGATGCAGAATCAGGGTATTTAGCCCCTAAAAAACAAAAGCCTCCGCAAAAGCGGAGGCGTTCCCTCTAATGACAAGGCGCGCTAAGCGGTAACAGCCCTGTCCTCCATGGCTTTTCGCCAACCTCCCAACCAGTAAGACCGGGCATTAATTGATTGATAAGGACAAAATTCCTTTGGTCTACCGACAATACCTGCTTGATAACCACGTGAATGAGCCCGTTCCAGGCGATCGCGTTTCTGTCTCTTCATGCCTTATTTCCCTCATCATTTATCTGGTGGAAAGAAAACAATGATTACTTTGTAAGCAATCACAGACTATCAATACCGATTCTGTCGCCAAAGGTCAAGGCGCAAAATTCACGCCAGTGTCATATTTGTGATCCAAAATAGGAATTTTCCCCGTTAAAGAACCGAAAAACCTAACTAATTGAAAACAATAAAAAACCTCTAAAAACGTAATGCAATCACAGCATTACATCTCTAGAGGCCTGATTTTTTTAGAACGTTAGTTATGTCAAACCGTGATCGGATAATACCGAGCACCCGTAACCGTTATTTCAGCGTCCCCGCCTGCTGGGCAATCGACTGGGAAACCTGCTGCCAGCCTTGCGCCAGTGTTCTTACCAGCGCGTCATAGCCATCTTCCGTTTGTGGCAGCACTACGCTAAAGGGGCGTTTAGTCACTTTTCCCTGATAGGTCAGCATCCATTCACCACGGACGATAACATTGCCATCATAACGGCCATGAAAGCCCGTGACAGCCACGTTCAGCACAGCCTGTTCGCTTCCCTGCGGCTGCGTGGTCACAACCCAACCGGGCAATTTATTCCCCAGATTAGTCACCAGCGCCTGCTGTAATTGCTGATCCAACGGGCTGGCCCACAGGTTGTTACTGGCAATGACATACTGCACATCGTTAGTCTGGTAAACCAAGCCAGCATTGACGAGGTAATCCGCCACGCTGACATGTTCAACCCATAGCGGATACCCCTGAGTCACCGCAGCCTGCGTCGTAGTGGTATCCGCGATTGTCGGCAGCTGATAGTACGTTTTCTGTGTATTACTGCTGCTGCACGCGCTCAATACCAGCGCCAGAACCAGTGTCCATGCTTTCATCATTATTTTGCCCTCTTCGGCTGAGGATCCTGACTACCCGAGGCCTCAAAGACCAACGCATTACTTTTCTCATTCAGGGTACGCAGCACAGGCTGTAGTTCCCGCAACACCTGATCCAAGCGCTGCATATCCGCCACCATCTTGTTATACGCCGGTGAGCCAGGCTGGAAGCCTTTCATGCTGCGATTCAACTCAAGCAAGGTTTTTTGCATATCTTCCGGCAGATCCTGCATCGCTTTGCTCGATGTCAACTTGTTCAGCGTCGCCAGCGTTTTTTGCATTTCGCGCAGCGTTGCCTGACTTTCGGTCAGCGTCTTCGTTGCTTCATTGACCATCGGATTCAGCGGCAGGTTATTTACCTTATCCAACACCGCCATCAGCTTCTGCTGAATCTGTGACAGGCCACCGTCAATGGTTGGCAGAACTGGGTAACCATCCAGAACGAACAGTTGTTTATCCACTTTCTCTTTTGGATAAAAATCGAGATCGATATAGAGCGCTCCCGTCAGGAGGTTAGCCGACTTCATCGACGCACGCAGCCCCAGCGACTGGGCTTGCTTCAGATGCTGTTCAAAGTCGAACGAGCCACCGATCTTCTTCTCGAACCGATCGGGTTCAATACGGATCAGCACCGGAATGCGATAGTCATCATCCAGTTCCTGCTTCATATTGCGCGGGAAAAACGGCGCTTCCGCAACCGTTCCCAGTCGAATGCCGCGGAACTCAACCGGTGCTCCCGCCTGTAGACCGCGGATCGATTCGCTGAAGAACAGCAAATACTCTTTATATTCGGTGTATAGCGAGTCCTGAATACTGCGTTGGTTATCAAACAGTCGGTACTGCGCCATTGTCTTGGCCGCATCGCCCAGCTCCCATCCAGCGGGAACATCAAAGCTGACGCCACCGCTGAACAGCGTAGTCAGCGAGCCCATTTCGACACGCATGCCCTGCGCCGACATATCGAACGCCACGCCGCTGTCTTTCCAGAAACGAACATTGCTCGTGACCAGACCGTCATACGGCGCAGAGATAAACAGCTGATAACGCATCTTACGTGCTTTCGGATCGAATTCGCTGGTTTCCACCGACCCCACCCGATAGCCGCGGAACAGGACCGGATCGCCCGCATTCAACTGCCCAGACTGCTCACTGTCTAGTATCACCCTGATGCCTTTCGCATCCGGCGAGGCCAGCGGCGGCGCATCCAGCAGGGTAAATTCGCTTTTATCATTTTTACTGGCTCCGGGCTGTAGCTCAATGTAAGCGCCGGATAATAGCGTGCCCAGACCAGAAACCCCTTCGCGACCAATTTGCGGCTTCACCACCCAGAAAGCAGAGTCCTGCTTGAGCAGTTTACCCATACCGTCATGCAGGCGTGCTTTGATCTCCACCTGATGGAGGTCGCCACTCAGCACTACACTCTCTACGATCCCAACGTCTACGCTACGACTCTTGATGGCAGTTTTTCCCGCTTCAATGCCTTCTGCGTTGCTGGTAATCAGCGTAATTTGCGGCCCCTGATGGCTGAAATGGTAAAACAGTATCCAGGCACCGATCAGTACCGTGACAATCGGCACAATCCAGACCGGCGACCAGCGTTTAATCGTTTCTACATCCGCAATGGCATGGTTATCTTTCGCCAACGGCAGGCTCCTTATGAAGAACATCATCGCGACGATCCCACAACAAGCGGGGATCAAACATCATCGCGGCAAACATGGTCAGAATCACCACGGCCGCAAACAGTACCGCACCAATGGCGGGATAAATACTCATCAGGCGACCGATGCGCACCATCGCAGACAGGACGGCAATAACGAACACATCAATCATCGACCAGCGCCCAACAAACTCAACCATCTCATAGATGACATGCATCCGCTCGCTGTCTTCCGTTTTCTTGGTTTTGCGATTGGCCTGCCAGCAAAGCCAGCCTAGCGCCAGCATTTTTAGCGATGGCACCATGACGCTGGCGATAAAAATCACCAGCGCGACAGGATAAGAGCCCATACCCCACAGCAGGATAACGCCCGACATGATCGTCGATCCCATGCGATCGCCGAAGGCTTCTGTCACCATGATCGGCATCAGATTCGAGGGGATATAGAGCATTATGGAGGTAATCAGCAGGGCTAGCGTCCATTGCAGGCTGTGCTTCTTACGGGCATGTCCACGTGAGTGACAGCGCGGGCATACTAACTGGTTGGCTGGCAGAATGGCGGTGCAACATGTGCATAAACGCAGCCCTTGCGATAGCCCGCTTTGTCCCAGAACCGGTGGCGCAGGTAGCGCGGGGGGCGGCACGATGTCATTCCACAACCAGCGGCGATCGAGGCTTTGGAAGGCCAGTAATTGTAGCAGACAGAACAGGACAAAAGGCATAAAACTGGTGCCGATACCGATATCACCATAGGCCATCAGTTTGACAAAGCTGACCAGCACGCCAGCAAGAAAAATCTCTGCCATTCCCCAGCTTTTGAGGTGGAACAGCATTTTGCCCATGCTTTTTTTCAATGCCAGCGGCAGCGAAGCGTGTAGGCAAAGCAGAATGAGAGTCGCCATACTGAAAGCTGGAACCAATTGAACAAACAGCATAAACAGCGTCGCGACGCTGGCATAGTTTTCCGCCACCATCACTTTAGGAATTTGTATCAGGGTAATTTCGCTGGTGATTCCCGCTACACGCATAGAAACGAAGGGGAAGAGGTTTGCCAGCAATAGCATGACCAGCGCACTCACCGCGTAGCCAACTGGCCGTTTACGCGGTTCCGTCTGGTGGTTGGTTAGCGTGGTTTTACAGCGTGGGCAGGTCGCTTTCTGGCCGCGTGACAGCTCAGGTAACTCCACCAGCAGGTCGCACTGCGGGCAAAGCATATAGTCATCATGGTGATGCTCGTGTTGAAGATTACAGTCATGCCGATCGTGATGGGAACACACACGTTCTCTCCTTCAAAATTCGTCAGCTTCTGACTGAAAACCCCATCAATACGGGATATTACACCCATATTGATGGCGTCATACAACCACGTGGATTAGCCGTTTTTCTGGGCTTCCAGCTCTTCCCAACGTTCGAAACAAGTTTCCAGCGCACTTTCCGCTTCCGCCAGAGCACTTAAGACCTGTTGCGTCTCTTCGCGTGGGCGGTTAAAGAAACTGGCGTCATTCATTTGCGCTTGCAGCGACTCAATTTCCTGCTCCAGTTGCTCAAGACGCAGCGGCAATTGGTCTAATTCGCGCTGCTGGTTATAACTTAATTTCCCCGTGCTTCGTTTAGCGGACGGTGCGGTGTTCACCGTCGCCGTTGGCGCGGTTACCACCGATGCAGCCGTCGTTCGCAGTGGTGTCGCCGTTGCACGCTGCTGTTGCGCATCAAAATACCCGCCGACAAAGCGAGAAATTTTGCCCTCGCCTTCAAAGATCCAGCATTCGGTAACCGAATTATCAACGAACTGACGATCGTGGCTGACCAGCAGAACCGTTCCCTGATAACTTTCGATTAACTCTTCCAGCAATTCCAGCGTTTCCACATCCAGATCGTTGGTCGGTTCATCGAGAATCAACAGGTTACTGGGTTTGAGGAACAAACGCGCCAACAGCAGGCGGTTACGCTCCCCACCTGACAGCGCTTTTACTGGCGTCATGGCGCGTTTCGGATGGAACAGGAAGTCCTGCAAATAGCCCAGCACATGACGTGAACGGCCGTTGACCATCACTTCCTGCTTGCCTTCTGCCAGGTTGTCCATCACCGTACGTTCTGGATCGAGTTCAGCACGGTGCTGATCGAAATAGGCAACTTCCAGCTTCGTGCCACAGTGCACGCGTCCGCTGACCGGTTCTAACCCACCGAGCATTAATTTTAGCAGCGTGGTTTTACCGCAACCATTCGGCCCTACTAACGCAATCTTATCGCCACGCTGTACCTGGGCGGAGAAATTGCTCGTCAGCACTTTATTGTCAACCTGGTAGCTTACCTCTTCCAGCTCAAACACAATCTTGCCGGAGCGGGCAGCTTCTTCAACCTGCATTTTCGCCGAGCCCATCACTTCACGGCGCTGCGCACGATCCTGACGCATTGCCTTCAGCGCTCGTACGCGGCCTTCATTACGGGTACGACGAGCTTTGATGCCCTGACGGATCCATACTTCTTCCTGCGCCAACTTGCGATCGAACTCCGCATTTTGCAGATCTTCCACCCGCAGCGCTTCTTCTTTCCCTTCCAGATATTTTTCGTAGTTACCCGGCCAGGAAACCAGTTTTCCGCGATCGAGGTCGACAATGCGGGTCGCCATATTGCGAATAAACGAGCGGTCATGGGAGATAAAGACAATGCTGCCCTGGAACGTTTTCAGGAAGGTTTCCAGCCAGTCAATCGTCTCAATATCCAGATGGTTAGTTGGTTCATCCAGCAGCAGCACACGCGGTGAACTCACCAGCGCTCTGCCGAGTGCAGCTTTACGCAGCCAGCCACCGGAAAGCGAAGCCAGCGGCGCATCGGCGGACAGACCAAGCTGTTCCAGCACCTCGTGAATGCGACTTTCCAATTGCCACAGGCCCTGATGCTCCAGAACGTCCTGCAACTTAGCCAGTTGATTCAGGTTCTTTTCACTCGGATCGCTTTCTACCAGACGCAGCATAGCGTGATAGTTTTTCAGGTGATCCGCCTGTGCGGCGACCCCTTCAGCAACAAAATCAAAGACGCTACCGGCAACATCACGCGGGGGATCCTGTTGCAGGCGCGCGACAATCAGATCCTGTTCATAGGTGATACGGCCATCATCCAGCGGGATCTCTTTGGCCAGAATTTTCAGCAGGGTCGATTTGCCCGCACCGTTGCGGCCAACCAGACAAACACGCTCATTCTCTTCGATATGGAGTTCGGTGTTATCCAACAGCGGCGCATCGCTGAACGACAGCCACGCACCTGAAACACTGATTAAAGACATCGGTTACTTTTCCTCACCGGCATGCGTCAGCAGCCAGCAGTTATGAATTTGACGATTACGGGCAAAATCCTGCGATTGGGTCTGTGCGGTAATTTCTTTGGCGTTCAGCCCCAGCGCAATCAGACCAGCGGTATCCATCTGGAAGCCACGTTTATTGTTCGAGAACATGATGGTGCCGCCACGACGCAGCAGGCGTTTGAGATCTTTCATCAGCGCCAGATGATCGCGCTGGACATCAAACGACTCTTCCATCCGTTTTGAGTTAGAGAAAGTCGGCGGGTCAATGAAGATCACATCAAATTGCTCGTTCCCGTTATGTAACCATGACAGGCAATCTGCTTGGATCAGACGATGCTGACGCCCGGTCAGACCATTCACCCGCAGATTTTTCTCTGCCCATTCCAGATAGGTGCGTGACATATCGACAGTGGTCGTTGAACGTGCACCGCCCAGTCCGGCATGCACACTCGCCGTGCCGGTGTAGGCAAACAGGTTAAGAAAATCTTTGCCACGGCTCATCTCACCCAGCATTTTGCGGGCGATACGGTGGTCGAGGAATAGGCCGGTATCGAGGTAGTCGGTCAGGTTGACCCACAGCTTGGCGCCAAACTCTTCCATCAGCAGGAAGTCACCTTTCTGAGCCAGTTTCTCATACTGGTTTTTACCTTTCTGACGTTCACGCGTTTTCAGCACCAAACGGTTCGACGGTAATTCCAGCACGCTCAGCGTCGCGTTGATCACATCAAACAGGCGCTGACGAGCCTTTTGCGCATCAATGGTTTTCGGCGGCGCATACTCTTGTACGACGACCCAACTGCCGTAGCGGTCAACCGCCACATTATATTCAGGCAGATCGGCATCATAGATGCGATAGCACTCAACCCCCTGCTGCTTCGCCCATTTTTCCAGCTTGCGCAGGTTCTTGCGTAGACGGTTGGCAAAGTCTTCTGCGATTTGCCCCGCAGCCCCACCCTGCGTTTCCGCCAGTTGATAATTTTTCTGTACGCAGTCCAGCGGGCCGTTTTTCGCCTTGAATTGGCGCTCGGCACGCAGTTGCAGGCAGCTCAGCAGTTCCGGCGATGCGCTGAACAGCGAGAGCTGCCAGCCACCAAAGTCGCTTTTCATCTTACGGCCCAGCATATTATGCAGGGCAATCAATGCGGGCTCACTTTCCAGACGTTCACCGTAAGGCGGGTTGCTGACAACCGTACCTTTCGGGCCTTCCGGCAGTGGATTTTTTAGCTGCGCAGCATCCCTCACGTCAAAAGAAATCAGTTCGGCAACGCCTGCGCGACGCGCATTAGCTTTGGCAATCTCGATCACTCGACGATCGTTATCCGATCCGAAGAAACGCGCCGTCGTCGTCTGCAAGCCTTGGCTAGCACGCTGCTGCGCTTCCGTGGTCACCTCGCGCCACAGTTCGGCATCGTGCTTTAACCAGGCGTTAAATCCCCAGTGCGTGCGATGCAAGCCGGGCGCGCGATCGGATGCGATCATGGCCGCTTCGATCAGCAACGTACCGGAACCACACATCGGATCGACCAGCGGCGTGCCGCTCTGCCAGCCGGAGCGCAATACAATCGCCGCCGCCAAGTTCTCTTTTAGCGGCGCCAGTCCGGCCAGATCGCGGTAACCACGCTGATGTAAGCCATCACCGCTTAAATCCAGCGAAACGCTGGCCATATCACGCTGTAAAAAGACGTTAACGCGAATATCCGGCTGCTGTTTCGCTACGTCTGGACGCTGTCCGGTTTTGCGCGTGAAGCTATCCACAATCGCATCTTTGACTTTTAACGCGCCGTACTGGCTGTTGCGGATATCTTCATTGGTACCGGTAAAATGCACGGCAAAGGTTTTATCGATACTGAAGATCGTTGACCAGTCAATCGCCTGCACGCCCAGATACAAATCCAGATCGCTGTGTACCTTGAATTCATTCAGCGGCAGCAGAATGCGCGATGCCAGACGGCTCCACAGCAGGCTCTGGTACAGCAGGCGATTGTCACCCTCAAAATGGACACCGCCCTGCACAACCGCACAGGACTGCGCACCCAATGATTCGAGTTCGCTTTTTAATAATTCTTCCAATCCCCGCGCCGTACTGGCAAACAAAGCATTCATGTCGTCACTATCACCAAAAAATAGATTCATAAAAGAAATTGAGGCGCATTATAGCTAATCCGAGACGCTTGTCATAAAGTTGCCGTTTTACTTTGGCAAGGAACAGGTCAGTGATTGGCGTAACGCGGCTTTATATTCATCCGGTAAAATCGATGCGGGGGCTGCAACTGTCCCACGCAATGGCGTCTGTCAGCGGTTTGGCGAACGATCGTGCCTTCATGATTACCGAATCGGATGGCACATTTATTACTGCCCGCCAGTATCCGCAGATGGTGCTATTTACTCCCGCCTTGTTACCCGATGGACTGTTTATTGCTGCGCCGGATGGTCAAACGGCCACTATACGTTTTGCCGACTTCACCGAAACACCTCAGCCGACAGAAGTCTGGGGGACGCACTTTACGGCACTCGTCGCCCCTGAAGCCATCAATGTCTGGTTAAGTCACTATTTTCAGCGTGCCGTACAGCTTCGCTGGGTGGGCAATGAGCCATCGCGGCGAGTGAAGCATTATCCAGACGTTCCTTTAGCATTTGCCGACGGCTATCCGTTTCTGCTAATTAATGATGCCTCATTTCAGGCGCTACGCCAGCGCTGTTCCGCCGGCATTAAAATCGAACAATTCCGTCCCAATTTGGTCGTAACAGGCGCGGAAGCCTTTGCCGAAGACAGTTGGAAGACCATTCGGATTGGCGAGGTTATTTTTGACGTCGTCAAACCCTGTAGCCGCTGCATTTTCACCACCGTCAGCATCGAACGTGGCCGTAAGCATCCGTCAGGAGAACCACTGGCAACGCTGCAATCTTTCCGTACAGCCGAGAACGGCGACGTTGATTTTGGGCAAAATCTGGTCGCCAGAAATACGGGCATCATTCGCGTGGGCGACACATTGGAAGTGTTAGCAACCAAACCGCCGCGTCCTTATGGTTCCGGTCAGGTAGTCGAAAGCCTTGTCGTTCCCGAAAAAAGCGAACAGGCCGTCACCATCCACTATCAGGGAAAATCGTTACAAGGGAATAATCAGCAGATTTTACTGGAACAGTTGGAGCAACAGGGTATCCGAATCCCCTATTCCTGTCGGGCAGGACTGTGCGGTTGCTGTAAATTGACGTTAGTCAGCGGAGAGGTCTCCGCACTGAAGCAAAGTGCCATCAGGGAAAACGGCGAGATTCTTAGCTGTAGCTGTATTCCGCAGAGTGACCTGCATTTGCAATAGAAAAGCATCTGCAATAGTCGAAGAAAAGCCAGCACGTATGCAGCTTAAAGTATGACGGGGTTTAGACGACCTTGGCGTACTCAAATGCCGACGTGCCTTCACCCAACGCGGTTTCCCACTCAGCTCTATTCTGAACGACGGCAGGCATTAGCCTGTCGTGCATGATTTTTATGGCGTCGCCCAGCCCCATGGTCTTTCCACTTAATGACAGTTGTTCTTGCGCCAGCAGACAGAGACAGGCTTTATCCCCTGCTTCCGCCACCAGAAAACAGGCCGTTTCATGGGTTTCAGTGAGCTGTACCTGTACAACATCACCCGCCTGCGGCGAATACGTTACGGCATCCGGCTGTTGGATGAAGTGCCAGCTTTTTGGCATAAGCGGTTTTAAGAATCGGCTTGCGACCAACGCATTCAGAACTAATTCGCCTTGAAGGTCACGATGCAGCGCCGCTTTCTGACATTTGTCGTTATAGGTAAAAAATAGCGCAGCATCGTCAACACAGAATGCACATTCATTAAATGCATCCGGCGTTAGCATTTTAGATGGAAAACGAGAACGGAATAACATGCCGTTAGCCAAATCCAACATCAGGCGATCGTGTTCGGTATCAAAATACCAGCGCCAGTTATCGTCAGGTTTTAACTTCATATTATTTACCCTTCGCCTTCACAGTAGAAATATCAGAAATGGCTGATTGTGTTTTCTCACATTGCAATAATCGTTCATCGTCATAAACGTTGCGGTAAGACGATCAGACATCGGTTGATAGATTATTTACGCAAACGGATAAAATATAGACTAGCTGGGGGGATAAATAAACCCCCAGCTAAAAATGAAAGGCATTTCGGATTAAATATGTGTAACGATATCTTTAATCAAGCGAGGACCGTGGAAAATAAAGCCTGAATATATCTGTACCAGCGACGCACCAGCCGCCATTTTTTCGCGTGCGGCAACCAAAGAATCAATTCCGCCAACGCCAATAATTGGTAAACGCCCTGCTAATTCCTGTGACAAACGGCGGATAATTTCCGTGCTGCTTGTCTGCAAAGGACGCCCACTTAATCCTCCGGTTTGCCCGCAGTGGTTTAATCCCTGAATCAGTTTTCTGTCGAGCGTCGTATTGGTGGCAATCACCCCGTCGATGTTATGGCGAACCAAACTGTCGGCAATTTGGATCAATTCTTCTTCAGAAAGATCCGGCGCGATCTTCACCGCCACGGGAACATATTTCTGATGCTTATCTTTTAATTCCGTCTGCTTGTTCTTTATCGCCAGCAAAAGATCGTCCAGCGCTTCACCATATTGCAGGCTGCGTAATCCCGGCGTATTGGGTGACGAAATGTTGATAGCGATATAGCCTGCATGAGGATAAACCTTATCCATGCAGATCAAATAATCGTCTTTACCTTGCTCAACCGGCGTATCTTTATTCTTGCCGATGTTGATCCCTAATACGCCGCCAAAGCGTGTTTTCTTTACATTCTCGACCAGATAATCCACGCCTTTATTATTGAAACCCATCCGGTTGATCAATCCTTCCGCTTCCACTACACGGAATAATCTCGGTTTATCATTACCGGATTGTGGACGCGGCGTTACCGTCCCCACTTCAATAAAACCAAATCCCATTGCGCCTAACGCATCGATACATTCGCCGTCTTTATCTAATCCCGCCGCTAGACCAAGTGGGTTTTTAAAAGATAACCCCATGCAGGTAACCGGTTTAGTAGGAACAGATTGGCGGACGAGAAATTCAAAAGGCGTGTTGGTAATACGGCGTAATTGTTGGAAGGTCAGCTCATGTGCACGCTCTGGATCGAGCTGAAACAGGGCTTTTTTGATAACGGGATAGAACATATTGTCTCCTGAGATCCCTATCGCAAAGGTATCTTGCCTACGCTGGAAGTAAGCAATAGTGGATTAGCGCTTGATAATAACGTCAGTCACGCTGTGGTAAGGGATAGATCGTAAAGACGCTGCAAGTACATCCCTGTAAGCTCGAGCCGCGCCATCCCTGGCGCGGACGCTTTACTCTTCTATCCCCTACCACCGTTATCATTCCGCAAAAAATAATCGTCACAATCTAAGATTATGAATTCACGGTCGGTGATGGTAGTGCCATCTCTGCGGAAAGTAAAACGTTTGCGGAAGTAAGAAATTAGCGCGAGGGAGAATGTCACACGCGGCAAGCTACCGCGTGTGACAGAAGAATCACTGTGGCAGGATTAGTCTTGCAGTGCCTTGCTGATCTTCTCGAACAGATCGCCAGACAGATTTTCCAACGTCTTCAACTGTTCCAGCGCCTGACGCATTTGCGACTGACGTTTAGCATCATAACGTTTCAGGCGGATCAACGGTTCGATCACCCGTGCCGCGACCTGAGGATTGCGGGTATTCAGATCGGTCAGAATCTCCGTCAGGAAACGATAGCCGCTCCCGTCTTCAGCATGGAAAGCCGACGGGTTTGACGCGGCAAATGCCCCCACCAGTGAACGCAGGCGATTAGGGTTGTTCAGGCTGAATGAACGGTGTTGCAGCAGCTCACGCACGCGTGTCAGCACATCGGCTGCCGGGCTGGTCGCTTGCAGCACAAACCATTTATCCATGACCAAGCCATCCTGATGCCAGCGGTTATCAAACTGCGTCAGCAGCTCATCACGAACGGGCAACTGAGCCTCGACCGCCGCCGACAGCGCCGCCAGAGAATCCGTCATGTTATCCGCTTGACGGAACTGCGCCTGCACCAATTTATCCGCCTGATCCGCATCGCTGAATGCCAGATAATGCAGGCAGACGTTGCGCAGCGCGCGTTTGCCCATATCCGCATGTTCGATACGATATTGCGGCGCGTGATTCGCGTGGTATACCGCCAGCCACTCATCCGCCATCTCTTTTGCCATCGTACGCGTCATGCTTTCACGTACGGCAGCGATAGCCGTAGGATCGATGATGTCAAACAACTCGGCAATCTCGTTTTCGCTCGGCAATGTCAGAATCTGAGAAGCCAGCATCGGATCCAGTTTCTCATCCAGCAACACGCCACGGAAAGCATCGACAACATGCATCGGTACAGAAAGCGGTTGTTTCTGCTGATAGCGAGAAACGTTCAGACGGATATAGTTAGCCAGCAGGCTCTGTGCCGCATCCCAACGCGAAAAAGCATTGCTCGCGTGGCGCATCAGGAACGTCAGCTGTTCATCGCTCCAGGCATAGTTCAGTTTTACCGGCGCAGAGAACTCACGTAATAAAGAAGGAATCGGGCGGCAAGGCACCTGATCGAAAATGAACGTCTGTTCGGATTCGGTCACATTAAGCACCGACGCCAGTAGTTGACCGTCTTTCTGTAGCGGAATGACCTGCCCTTGTGGGTCGTACAGTTCGATATCCAACGGAATATGCAGCGGCAACTTAGGCTGCTTGTCGGCACCGATCGGCGTCTTTTGGCTCACGCTCAGCAGATATTGTTGCGTCTGTGGATCGTAATCATCACGTACGGTCAGCACTGGCGTGCCTGACTGGCTATACCAGCGGCGGAACTGTGTGAGATCGACACCAGAGGCATCTTCCATCGCCAGTACGAAATCATCACAGGTTGCCGCGCTGCCGTCGTGACGCTCAAAATACAGACGAATACCGGCTTGGAATTTTTCCTCACCTAATAAGGTGTGCATCATGCGGATCACTTCCGATCCCTTTTCATAGACCGTCAGCGTGTAGAAGTTATTCATCTCGATCACCTGATCGGGACGAATCGGATGCGACATCGGGCTGGCATCTTCGGCAAACTGCGCACCGCGCATCACACGCACGTTATCAATACGGTTCACCGGACGCGACCCCAGATCGGAGCTGAACTCCTGATCGCGGAATACCGTCAGCCCTTCTTTCAGGCTAAGCTGGAACCAGTCGCGACAGGTGACGCGGTTGCCCGTCCAGTTGTGGAAATATTCATGGCCGATCACCGCTTCAATATTCAGATAGTCTTTATCCGTCGCGGTTTCTGCCTTGGCCAGCACGTATTTAGAGTTGAATACGTTTAGCCCTTTGTTTTCCATCGCCCCCATGTTGAAGAAATCAACGGCGACGATCATATAGATGTCGAGATCGTATTCCAGACCGAAACGCTCTTCATCCCACTTCATCGAATTCTTCAGCGAGGTCATCGCCCAGCCAGCACGATCGAGGTTGCCACGGTCAACGTACAGCTCCAACGCAACATCGCGGCCAGAACGTGTCGTAAAACGATCCTGAAGCACATCAAAATCGCCAGCAACCAGCGCGAACAGATAAGCCGGTTTCGGGAACGGATCCTGCCATTCAATCCAATGGCGACCGCCCTCCAGCTCTCCTTGTGCGATACGATTACCGTTCGAGAGTAAATAAGGATAGCGAGCTTTATCGGCTGTGATGCGCGTCGTGAATTTCGCCAGCACATCCGGTCGGTCGAGATAATAGGTAATGTGGCGGAATCCTTCGGCCTCACACTGTGTACAGAGCGCGTCGCCAGAGAGGTATAGCCCTTCCAGCGCGCTATTGGCGGCAGGATTGATTTCCGTTTCGATGCTGAGCGTGAAACGCGCGGGTAATTGCGTCAGAATCAGGCCATCGTCCTGCTGCTGGTAATGTGTCCACGGCTGGCCATCAACACTCAGGCTAATCAGTTTCAGCCCTTCTCCATTCAGCTTCAACGGCGCGCCAGCGTCCCCCTGCAACACCACCTGACTAACGGCTTTTACGTGAGTTTTTTCAGCATGGAGATCGAAATCCAGTGCAATGTCGGTAATGGTGTAATCCGGTGCACGGTAGTCATGGCGATATTTTATTTGCGGCTGTTGATTCATATAAATTTTCCACCTCGTCATAAGCATCAAAGATCAAGTCTAAGCCTGTTATCTTAATGTTACCACGACAAAATAATGAGGATAATCATCGTACCGCGGTTCACTCCCGCACGTCTCGCTATGTTGTCGTAATGTAATAAACGGATAATCAAGGTATACTGACCGAACATTGCTGATTGTCCCAATGGTGGATAGGCATCTTACAAGGATGCTGTAACGCATTATGACTTTGCACACTTCCCCGATTCTGCACTCATTGCTGGATACCGACGCCTACAAGCTGCACATGCAACAGGCGGTGTATCATCATTATTATGATGTCGACGTTGCGGCTGAATTTCGCTGTCGCGGTGATGAGTTATTAGGCGTTTACGCTGATGAGATAGCCCATCAGGTCGATCTGATGCGTTTCTTGTCATTGAGTGACGATGAGTTCACCTATCTTTCTTCTCTGCCGTTCTTTAAGCAGGATTATCTCCACTGGCTGCGGGACTTCCGTTTCAATCCGCAGCAGGTATCGATCAAGAATCATGCAGGCAAACTGGATATCCGCATCACCGGGCCGTGGCGTGAAGTGATTTTGTGGGAAGTACCCTTGCTGGCCGTGATCAGTGAAGTCGTGCATCGGGATCGTTCGCCCGACGTCACGACTGAGCAGGCGCTCGCCCAACTGTCTGCCTCACTGGAGAGCTTCCGCCAGAACAGCGCGGACGTAGATCTCAGCCGATTCAAGCTAATGGACTTCGGCACGCGCCGACGTTTCTCGCGCGATATCCAGCAGACTATTGTTACGACGCTGCGAGCCGATTTCCCTTACCTCATCGGCACCAGCAATTACGATCTGGCGCGCCGTTTGGATATCACGCCTGTCGGTACGCAGGCACACGAGTGGTTTCAGGCACATCAGCAGATTAGTCCGACGCTGGCAAACAGCCAGCGCGCCGCGCTACAAATGTGGCTGCGTGAATATCCCACACATTTGGGCATTGCGTTGACCGATTGCATCACCATGGATGCCTTCCTGCGCGATTTCGATTTGTCGTTCGCCGAAGCCTATCAAGGGCTGCGTCACGACTCTGGCGATCCAGTCGATTGGGGAGAGAAAGCCATTGCACACTACCAGCGTCTGAACATCGACCCAATGAGCAAAACGCTGGTCTTCTCCGACAATCTGAATCTGGATAAAGCGCTGACGCTGTATCGTCACTTCTGGCAACGCGTGAATTTGGTATTTGGCATGGGCACCCGCCTGACGTGTGACATCCCCGGCGTGAAGCCGTTGAATATCGTCATCAAGCTGGTGGAATGCAACGGCAAGCCGGTGGCAAAGCTCTCCGATAGTCCGGGTAAAACCATCTGTCAGGATCAGAACTTCGTGTGTGAGTTACGCAAAGCGTTTGACTTACCCCGCGTGAAAAAAGCCAGTTGAGGCTTTCCCCTATAGATGTTGACCAACTTTGCAGCAGATTCACCCACATGAGCGAAAACTTCGCGCCATTCCGGTGATTTCTGCTTGTGTCCTGTTGCATCGCAAGTAACATAGCAAATGGCTCGGATTGGGCCATTTGACGTTTTAACCACGATATATTTCTTAAACACGATTAATTAAAGAGAGAATTTTATGAGCGTAGTGCCTGTAGTCGATGTACTGCAAGGCCGTGTCGCCGTTGACAGCGAAGTCACCGTGCGCGGCTGGGTACGTACCCGGAGAGATTCTAAAGCCGGTATCTCCTTTATCGCCGTTTATGACGGCTCCTGCTTTAATCCATTACAGGCTGTCGTTAATAATAATCTCTCCAATTATCAGGATGACGTGCTGCGCCTGACTACCGGCTGCTCCGTTGAAATCACCGGTAATGTTGTCGCTTCTCCGGGTGAAGGCCAGAGCTTCGAGCTGCAAGCTACCAACGTCAACGTCGTCGGCTGGGTTGACGATCCCGATACCTACCCGATGGCGGCAAAGCGCCACAGCATCGAATACCTGCGTGAAGTGGCGCACTTACGTCCGCGTACCAATCTGATCGGTGCCGTGGCGCGTGTTCGCCATACGCTGGCACAGGCGATTCACCGCTTCTTCCATGAGAATGGTTACTTCTGGGTATCTACCCCGCTGATTACCGCATCCGATACCGAAGGCGCGGGTGAAATGTTCCGTGTTTCTACTCTCGATCTGGAAAACCTGCCGCGTACCGAACAAGGTAAAGTGGATTTCAGCGAAGATTTTTTCGGTAAAGAAGCATTCCTGACCGTATCCGGCCAGTTGAATGGCGAAACCTACGCCTGTGCACTGTCCAACGTCTATACCTTTGGCCCAACCTTCCGCGCAGAAAACTCTAACACCAGTCGCCATCTGGCCGAGTTTTGGATGATCGAACCGGAAGTCGCTTTTGCCACGTTGGATGACGTTGCCGGTCTGGCTGAAAACTTACTGAAATATGTTTTCCAGGCCGTACTGAACGAGCGTGCCGATGATATGGCGTTCTTTGCCGAACGCGTTGATAAAGAAGCCATCACTCGACTGGAAAAATTCGTCAGCTCTGATTTCGCACAGGTGGACTACACCGATGCCGTCGAGATCCTGCTGAACTGTGGGAAGCAGTTCGAGAACCCAGTTTACTGGGGCGTTGACCTCTCCTCCGAACACGAGCGTTATCTGGCAGAGCAACACTTCAAAGCACCAGTTGTCGTTAAAAACTACCCGAAAGACATCAAAGCCTTCTACATGCGTATGAATGAAGACGGTAAAACCGTTGCAGCGATGGATGTTCTGGCGCCGGGAATTGGTGAAATCATCGGTGGCTCTCAGCGTGAAGAGCGTCTGGCGCAGTTGGATAGCCGTCTGGAAGAGATGGGACTGAATAAAGAAGACTACTGGTGGTATCGTGATTTACGTCGTTACGGCACCATTCCACATTCCGGTTTCGGTTTAGGTTTTGAACGATTGATTGCCTATGTTACCGGTGTACAAAATGTGCGCGATGTTATTCCTTTCCCACGCACACCACGGAACGCCAGTTTCTAAATAAAAATTTAATATAAGTAAAACAAATATGTAGAAAAGAAGAGTCGGGTTTCCCGGCTCTTTTTTTTTAATTTTTGTTATGCCTCACAAAGTTCCCTGAATTTTACATTTAGACACACATTATTTCCATTTGTTACCCGATTGCGAACTTTGTAGCATCTTTAGGGTGGATTAACTGGCGAGTGAATGGAAAACTGCGTTCAGACACAGGAAGACACCAAACTTTCAGGAATAGTTCCGTAAAGAATTATTTATGGCAGTGGCAGGTGTCCAAATAACACCAATGAGGGTAATAATGATGAAACGCAACATTCTTGCAGTAGTAATCCCAGCTCTGTTAGTCGCAGGCGCAGCCAACGCTGCTGAAGTTTATAACAAAGACGGCAACAAGCTGGATCTGACTGGTAAAGTTACCGCTAAACACTATTTTTCTGATGACAGCAAAAACGATGGCGACAAAACTTACGCTCGTTTAGGCTTCAAAGGTGAAACTCAGATCAGCAGCGAACTGACTGGTTACGGTCGTTTTGAATATGAGTTCAGCGCACGTAACGCTGAAGCAGACGGCGGCAAAAGTGACAAAACTCGTTACGCCTTTGCTGGTCTGAAATTTGCTGACTACGGTTCTTTCGACTATGGTCGTAACTTGGGTATTGCATACGACGCACTGGCTTGGACTGACGTTTTGCCTGAGTGGGGTGGCGATCAGTCTAACTCTGATAACTTCCTGACTGGCCGTTCTACTGGTGTTGCTACCTACCGTAATAAAAACTTCTTCGGCTTGGTTGATGGCTGGAACTTTGCTGTTCAATACCAAGGTAAAAACAGCAAAGACACCCTTAACAACCGTAGTAATGCCAATGGTTCTGATATCGATACTCAGAACGGCGACGGCTGGGGTATTTCTTCTTCCTACGAATCTGACATTGGCTTAGGCATTGTTGGTTCTTACGCTGCAGTTAACCGCACTGATGAACAGAATGCACTGGCATCTGGTCGTGGTAAAAAAGCTGAAGCTTGGGCTACTGGCCTGAAATATGACGCTAACAACGTATACTTGGCTGCTACGTATGGTGAATACCGCAATGTTAGCTACATCGATAAAACTGTAAACGGCGTTACTACTGATTTTGCAGACAAAACCAAAATCTTTGAAGCTGTTGCTCAATACAACTTTGATTTCGGTCTGACTCCATCTCTGGCTTATGTTTCTGGCAAAGCTAAAGATGATGCAAACGACAAAAACGCTTACATCACCAAATATGTTAGCCTGGGTGCAACCTATGCATTCAACAAAAACATGTCTGTTTACACCGAATATGACATCAACCTGATCAAGTCTGACAATGCCTATGGCCTTAACGACGACGATAAAGTTGCTGTTGGCCTGACTTACCAGTTCTAAGTTGGCATCGCATAACGTAACGAGTTAATCGTTCGTACTGCATGAAAAGACAGAGCCTCGGCTCTGTCTTTTTTATTGTGAGCCGGATAGCATTCCACCTTTACGAGCCGTCACCAACGACGTTGAAAAACGCTCCCGCGTTTTTTTGGTTTCTGCTTTACGCCACGCTGCGCCAATTATTCTCGTCTAACCAGTCTTTTATTTCGTCTCTCTCCTTCTCCCTGTTATTTCCCTTTCTTTTTGACATCAACGGTTGGCAAAGCCTTTTACTGACGGTACTCTGAGAATTCTTATTTCATCTCAGTTATGGAACATTCTGGCAATGTTTGAAAATATCTCTGCCGCACCGGCCGATCCTATTCTCGGGCTGACCGATCTTTTCCGCGCCGATGACCGCGCGAATAAAATCAATCTGGGTATTGGTGTCTATAAAGATGAAACCGGTAAAACCCCGGTTCTGACCAGCGTAAAAAAAGCAGAACACTATCTGCTGGAAAATGAAACCACCAAAAACTATCTGGGCATTGACGGTCTGCCAGCATTCGGTCAGTGCACGCAGGAGCTGTTGTTTGGCAAGCAGAATGCCATCATTGCCGACAAACGAGCCCGTACGGCGCAAACCCCAGGCGGAACCGGCGCGTTGCGTGTAGCCGCTGATTTCATTGCAAATCAAACGTCTGCGAAACGCATTTGGATCAGCAACCCAACCTGGCCAAATCACAATAACGTCTTCTCTGCTGTCGGTTTGGAAGTATGCCAGTATGACTACTACGATGCAGCGAACCATGCGCTGGATTTTGATGGCCTGCTGAACAGCCTGAACGCCGCACAAGCAGGCGACGTGGTACTGTTCCATGGCTGTTGCCACAACCCAACCGGTATCGATCCTACCGCTGAGCAGTGGGCTACGCTGGCCGAACTGTCAGTAGCAAAAGGCTGGCTGCCGCTGTTTGACTTCGCCTATCAGGGCTTTGCTCGTGGGCTCGAAGAAGATGCAGAAGGCCTGCGACTCTTTGCCGCGAAGCACGATGAACTGATCGTATGCAGCTCTTACTCTAAAAACTTCGGTTTGTACAATGAGCGCGTCGGTGCCTGTACGCTGATTGCCGCAAATGCCGTAACGGCAGACACAGCATTCAGCCAGGTGAAAGCGGCTATTCGCGCAAACTACTCCAACCCACCGTCACACGGTGCGACCGTTGTTGCGACCATTCTGGGCAACGATGCACTGAAAGCCGTCTGGGAACAGGAATTGACAGCAATGCGTGAGCGTATTCAACGCATGCGTCAGCTGTTCGTGAATACCTTGCAGGAAAAAGGGGCAAATCAAGATTTCTCCTTCATCATCAATCAGAATGGAATGTTCTCATTCAGTGGGTTGACCAAAGAACAGGTTCTGCGTCTGCGTGATGAATTCGGCGTTTACGCGGTGAATTCTGGCCGTATCAACGTTGCGGGAATGACGCCAGAAAACATGGCGCCACTCTGCGAAGCGATTGTTGCCGTACTCTGATCGTTCTGCAATTAAAAAAGCCGACATACTATGTCGGCTTTTTCATTTCTGTCTTTTATTGATAAATTTCTGCCCTTTACTGATAAAAAGAACAGAAACTACCAAATCGCGGCATCTTCACGCAGGAAAGGGTTGGTCTTGCGTTCATGTCCTAAGTTTGACATCGGGCCATGTCCTGGAATAAACGTCACATCGTCACCCAGCGGCAGCAGCTTATTCTTGATAGACGCAATCAGCGCCTGATGATCGCCCTGTGGGAAATCGGTACGCCCTACGCCACCGTTGAAAATAACATCACCTACCTGTGCCAAGCGCGATTCTGCATCAAAGAAAACAATATGGCCCGGTGTATGACCAGGGCAGTGGAAAACCGCCAGCGTCGTCTCGCCCACGCTAACCTCATCACCTTCCTGTAACCAACGTGATGGCGTCAGCGGCGCGCATTCTTCCAGACCAAACATGCGGCTCTGTGCCGGTAACCCTTCCAGCCAGAAAGCATCTTCAATCTGCGGGCCTATAATTGCGACCTGATAGTGCTCGGCCAACTCTGCAGCCGCACCCACATGATCCAAATGGCCGTGCGTTAACAGAATCTGTTTAACTGAAATCCCTGCATCCGCGACGGCACGTTTGATTTTTTCTGCATCACCGCCGGGATCGACAATCGCCGCTTCATTCGTTTTTTCGCACCATAACAACGTGCAGTTCTGGCTAAATGCCGTCACCGGGACTATTTGATATTTCATATCACTCCATGTTGAATAAACTGAGCGGTTCGCTCCGCATTAACGAACCGTATCAGAAAATATATACCCGTCATACTTCAAGTTGCATGTGCGTTGGCTGCGCTACTCGGCACACTTACGTGTACCTCGCCCCGTTGGGGCCGCTGCAAGCAGCGTTCAAACCTGCCTCTGGCAGATTTGTCAGTCACCCGAATCACTTACCTGAACCTGAGTAAGCTCATCGGGATTCCCTCGCTTGCCGCGTTACGATGCTCATGATTGAGCATCGCCCTAAAGGGCTAACGCTTCGCGTTATTCAAAACGCTCTCGTTTTGTCCTGAAACTCGAATTATTTAGGGTATGCGCTGCGGTAGCGAATTACCAAGTGCGGACGGGGCCGGTATCGATGTGAACGAAATCACTGCGTGGATAGTAGCCAACGCCACCGGCACGCATCTTCATCGCCGCTTTACGAATGTTAGCGAGTTGAACGCCCTCAATATGGAAATCCATCGCCTGCCCTTTCGTGTGGTAGCTCTGCTTTGCTACACCTCGGCTATGCGCACGTAATTCGTTATTCGTATCTATCGCGCGATAACCAGAAATCAGCTGTACGGGCTTGTTGGTGCCCAACATTACCTGTAAGCGATAGAGCTGATCGAAAAGTTGGGGATCAATCGTTTTGACTTTATTGGCGCGATAGTCGCGGAAAAAGTGATTCAGGCGGGAAAGTTCTGACTTGTTATACCGTTTGCCATCAAAGAATTCCGTTTTCAGCAGCTCTCCGGTATTCAGATTGTTCAGCGTCAAAATTCGTGGTCGGGGTGTAGATAACGTCGCAAATGCCTGACCGGGAAGCAGTGCGATACCCAACGCGGCACCACCCAGTGCAAGCCACTTACGGCGATGATTGTCAATGTGATCCATAGAACAAGTACCCTGGCTAAAGAACGGTATAAAAGGAGGCACAAAACGTGCCGCCTTGAACCTTAACTGCCAGAGAAAAGTGAGTCAACCCGCTTTGCTCACGGGTTTGCGGAAGATCGCATCGATCCTCCGCAAAACGATAAAATACCAAGGCCGCTAATGCCCGTATTTTCAATACTTACTGAAGCAACAGCCCTGCTCTGGACAGCACTTTCGTCCCAGCACGCGCGGTGTCATCATAATTGTAAATATCTGTTCGGAACTGTGGTCTGCCATCTTCAGCTACCCAAGCGGTCAGGTAATAGAGGTTGACCGGAATCCGATGTTTCATTGACACAAAGGTGGTATTTCCCTGATCCAGCGTGGAAGAAATACGACTATTATTCCATCCCGCATCCTGCAATAGCATGCTAGCCAGTTCCGACGCCTTATTAACCCGCACGCAGCCAGAGCTCAGCGCCCGAATATCACGCTGGAACAGATTGTGATTAGGCGTGTCGTGCAGATAAATCGCTTCTGAATTCGGCATATTAAATTTATAGCGTCCCAGCGAGTTATTCGCACCTGGAGCCTGACGCAGACGATAGGGGAAGCGCTCCGCTGACACCACCTGCCAATCGATCATTGAAGGATCGATCGCTTCAGCATCCTGACTCCAGCCGGACAACACCGTGTAGCCATGACGCTGTAGATAACCGGGATCGCGTACCACTTTAGGAATGATATCCTGCCGAGTCAGCGTCGTAGGGACATTCCACGGCGGATTGACCACGACGTTATACAGCGAGCTGCTCATCAATGGTGTTTTGCGTTTAGGCTGCCCAACAATGACGCGCGACGATAAACGCTCAGCGCCATCCTGATAATAGATCAGTGAATAATTGGGGATGTTCACCATGATACCAGTGTGAACATTATCCGGTAACAGGCGCAGACGCTGGATATTCAGCGCCAGCAGCGTTGCGCGCATTTGCGGGGACACATTGAGCCAATCGCGCGTACGCTTACCAATAACGCCATCATCCTCCAGCCCTTGCCAGTGCTGGAAGCGTTTAACCGCATCAACCAGTTCGCCAGTATAACTGGCGTCAATAGCAGCGCCCTCGACCAGTGGAGCCTGTCCTGTCGATACTGGCGTCGCGGCAGTATTTTCGTTAAATAGCGTAATGCTCTCCGTTGAAGACAGCATGCCAGTACGTTGCAGAATTTCACGCAGTACCGCCAGTTCCCGACTCTGCTGTTCTGGGCGCAGAGACTCCGCCAGATTCAGGCTCGGCCACGGGCGATTGTCCGTCAGCATCGTCTTCAGCGCTTCATGCATTTTGGCGTATTGCGAATGCTGTGGTGCCAGCGAAACGACATAAGCCGCGCTAGTACCGGATTTCACGGCCTGTTGCCATTGCGCAACGATATTGAGCGCTGGCGATTGCAGGCGGTAAGGCACGCTGCTGTACAGCCAGTCGTTACCGCTGCGTTCTACACCCGAGACGAACTGCAAATAGCCCAGCATCGCATCCGATAGCACGACATCACGCGCAAATCCGGTCAACTGCGGATCGGTCAGCCAGGTTACCCACGTGGTGAACTGCGGCTGTACGCCGGCTATCGCCAATTCAGCCAGCTGTTGTTGAAACTGTTGAACCGCACGATTATCTGCCCACATAGGTTGCATCTGATGTTGGGCATAAAGCGATGATAAATCAGAGAGATAATGTACCGACATGCCGTGCGGCAGCGCGGCCAGAAGCCCTGCACGGCTATTTTCTACAGACACCACGCCCGAGCTTTGCGATAAGCCGGATACCACCGTCGGAGATGCTGCCAGCACCGAAAACGAAGGAGACAGGCTTCCGACCCAAATACAACCCACGCGTAACAGCAGCCTGACCATTTTTCGTTTATGTAACAACAACATCCATTTATCCCCTGTACTCATTAATCACTATGCTTTCACGACAATCCACGTTGGATATGGAAATAACAAACCGAATTCGCTCGTATACGGTCATACTGGCGTAAGCACATTCTTTAGGTTTTTTTGTGTAGAAAACGAGAAAGAATGAAATATGATCATTTTATATAGCGTCCGTTATTACGGTACGCCACCTTGCAACATAAAACCGCAAATCCTTCTACGATCTGTAATCGTTTCATCGTCAGTATATAAAGAGAAAAATATTTTTGCTTCTTCTTCTGATTATTATCTTACGCGTTTGATGAAGCTATTCGCATTCAACACTCCCTTTAGGCAACGCTTTACGAAAAAAATAAAGCCGCTTAAAAAAGCGGCTTTATAATTATAGAGGAAAATATCGGCAAGATTTGCAACGGTAAAGTTTACCGCTCCCCATTACGAGGCTTGCTCTTGCGTCTCTGGCGCTTCCGTTCCAAAACCACGCAGCCCGACCACATGGACGTGCTCGTTGTTCTGGTAGACTTTACGCACCAGCTTATAAGTCGTTCCCTTCTCAGGGCTGATATTTTCCGGTGCCGCGATGACCAACTGCATTTCCAGACGATCACAGAGCTCGAACAGCGTCGCGATCGATTTGGCATCCAGACGCGCCGCCTCATCGAGGAAGAGCAGACGACACGGAATAATATCTTTGCCGCGCAGGCGCTTGGACTCTTCTTCCCAGCTCTGCACCACCATGACAAGAATCGACATCCCAGTACCGATGGCTTCCCCAGTCGATAGCGCCCCACTTTCCGCCCGTAACCAGCCATCCGCGCCACGGTTAACCTCAACTTCCATTTCAAGGTAGTTTCGGTAATCCAGCAGCTCTTCACCGATCGTTTGCGGCGTGCGCTGTCCCATATCAATTTCAGGATTCAGGCGCTGATACAGTTTCGCCAACGCTTCCGAGAAGGTCAGACGGTTGCTGTTAAACAGATCCTGATGCATTTCCTGCTGCTCAGACAACACGTTAAGCAACGTGGTATGCGTTTCACGCACATTGACGTTGAGGCGAACACTTTTCACCTGACCAAACGCGACCGCTTGCAGCCCCTGATTCAGCATCCGAATACGGTTCTGCTCACGCTGGATCGTTTTACGAATGATGTTTGCCACGCTGCGAGAACTGATGGCCAGCATCTGCTCGCGCGCCGTCAGCTCTTCAGTCAGGCGGTTAAGCTCGATCTCCATCTGCTCAATGGCTTCAACCGGATCATCGGTGCGGATAATATCCTGACGGATACGTTCACGCAGATGCTGGTAAACGGCAATATAGAACTGAATTTTGCGCTCGGGTCGCTTCGGATCTTCGGAAAGCCGCAATACATCGCGCAGGTGTTCGTTATCCGCAACCGCCAGACGCAGTGCACCCAGCGCCTTATCCGACATGGAACGCAGTTCATCGCCTTCCATATACGCCAGTTCACGGCGGTGCAGACGGCGCTCGACGCCGTTGTCTTTCACCAAACGCATGACTGCACACCAGCCCGCTTTCGCCGTAACAACCTGCTCACGCATCTGGTGATAATCACGTTCCAGCTTGCGCAGTTTCTTCTGCAAACTGTCCATTTCTGCTTCACAGAACGTAATCTGTTTTTCCAACTGATTACGCCGCGAGCGGTTGGTGCTTAATGCGGCATGCAGCTCATCACGACGCTGACGAGCGCGCGCTTCGGCATCCGCATCCGCACGTACGCCGATATCCTGAAGTTCTTGCGTCAGTTCCTTCAGCATGTCCTGTTTGGCATCGTAAGAACTTTTCAGCGAGGCTTGAACCTGACTGTACTGCGTCAGCTGTGCCTGATGCTGGCGTAGCTGCTCACGCGCTTTTGTCCGTTCTGCTTCAGCCTGTTCTAAACGATGGCGCAGTTTGTCATTCAAGCCAGCATTCTCACCCAGCATTCCAGCTGAATCGGCATAGCTGAAGTGCGCGCGACGCTGCACAACCTCAGTCAAAGCAAACGCCTGCTGTTTTGCCTGCCGTTGTGCGTTCTGCGCCTGCGTATAATCTTCCTGCAACTGCTCATGCTGCTGCGGATCGCTTTGTAGGACAGAAACCAGCGGTTCCAGCTTAGCCAGCGTTGTACCGTGCTGCTGAATGAAACGGGCAGACTCTTCGGTTTCATCCAGTTCCGCACGAATCTCTTCCACACGATCCTGCAATGTCTCATCGCAAAGCAGGTTAATGCGCGGAATCAGTTTATTCAGCTGTGCGCTGGCTTCTTTTGCTTGTTCGTACTGCTGGCGCTGCTGCTGATTTTCACCATCAAAGCTAGCCATCGCACGATCCAGCTCACCGCGACGGGAACTGAGCGTACGAATTTCCACTTCGGGATCGTCATCAAAAACGACAGCCAGATGGGTACCAATAAAGCGACCAAAAGACTGGTGCAGGCGCTGCGTTTTCTGCACGTCAAACGACAGCGTTGCGTACTGTTCCGCCAGCGCTTCGCGCTCATCACGCAGACTTTCCAGACGCATTTCCCGCGCAGCACGGCCAAACAGCGGCACCTCAGGGAAACGCGAATAACGCCACTGGCGCTCCGCGACTTTCACCACGACAGCACGTTCCAGTTCGTCAACGGCAAATACGCTGTCATCAAACGACTGCGGGTCCCCCTCGATCAGATACAGATCTTCCGGGCAGTCTTCCAGACCGGCAAGCTGATCGCGCACCAGCGAGAGATCGGACACCACAATCGCATGGCGGGAGGGACCATAAAGCGCCGAGAAGTACGGCGCATCATCCAGCGTCACGTCATCATAAATTTCAGACAGCAACACGCCGCCAAAACGTTCCGCCAGCGCGTTCAGGCGCGGATCTTCCGAACCACCGGGCTGACTCAGCCGCTCAACCTGTGCTTCAATCTGGCGTTTGCGAGCAGCGATGTCGTCACGTTCAACCGTAGTTTCACGCTCGCGCTCCAGCAGTTGCTGCATGAATTCCGTCACCTGACGGCTATCTTCAAACGTTTCGCCGCTCTGCTCGCTCAATTGCGTCAGCATTTCCTGTGCGGCCAGCCAGACTGGCGCACGCGCCGTCAGCTTCTGAATTCGCTGTTGGGTTTGCTCCAACTCCTGACGCAGCGCCATGCGACGCTCACCCGCTTCCGCCACCAGCGATGACAGCGTTTCTATGCGGGCATCAAGTTCTTGCTGGAGGGATTCCAGCTCTTCCGGTTGATAATCCTGACCGTTGCGTTTGCTGAAATCCTGCAATAACCGCTCGGCATCCTGCTGCTCACGCAGTCGCTGTTCCAGCTCAGACAAACGCATCCGCAGCGGCTGTACTCGCTCCGCCTGATAACGTTGTGAAGCGCTGTCGCGCAGCAAATCGCGCGCAACCTGCCAGGCCTCGTTGCGATTCACCGCACCAGCAATCTTAGCCACTAACTGATAAGCTTGTTCAAACTGACCGTGCGCCGCATCGGCCACGCTCAGTTTCTGCTCCAACATCAGCAGAATCTCTGTCGCTTCCTGCTCTTTCGCCTGATAGCTATCCAGCCACTCATCCGCGTTGTCTGCCGTTAAATCCGGCAACTGGCACAGCGTGCGGGCGCGTTCCAACGCCTGCTGTGCCTGCTGGTACTGAATAGCCCGCGTTTGCTGCACGTCCAGCGCCTGCTGATAATCGGCAAGCTGGCTTTTCAGCTCATCCACCTCCAGCTCGGTAGCATCGGCACGTTCTTCGTTTTCCGCCTGCTGCTCCCGCGCTTCTTCCACCACCTCGTTCTGTTCTTCGAGGCGATAGCTCAATTCTTCCAGATCAGCGTTATAGCGCTCGATTTTTTCCTGCTGGCGCATGGCGGTCTGCACCAGATTCAGGTGATCGCTGGCCGCCTGATAATCTGTTTCCAGATCGCCTTCGGCCCCGCTCTGCTCTACCAGCTCCCGCGCCATTTCTACATGACGATATTGCTCGCTGGACAGTTGCTTACGGCTGGAGAACAGGTCACGACGCAGTTCCAACGCCCCATCTAGATGAATACGGCGTTCATTGGCGTGCCGCATGTAGTCAGCGGCAACATAGGACGTCGCTTCAGAGATCAGGTGTTTGAACAGATCGCGATCGGACTGGGTGACGCGGATCGCTTCCAGCGTCATGCGGTTTTCACGCAGCGCGGCTTCCATATCCTGAAACGCTTTACGCACGCCGCTGTTTTCCGGCAACAGATAGTCACGCAGCGAGCGAGTAATCGCGCTGGAGATACCGCCGTACAGCGACGCTTCGATAAGGCGATAGAACTTGCTGCGATCGGATGCAGAACGCAGGCGACGCGGCACCACGCCCAAATCAAACATCAGCGAGTGATAGTCAGTGATGGAGTTAAACTGCTTGAACTGAACGCCTTCCATCTCCTCGACGCGATCTTTCAGTTCCTGCAATGAGAGCACGCGCGCCTGACGATCGCCGACTACCTGTGTCAGAATTTGCGTCGGCTGTATCGCCGTCGGTAATCCCTGAATGGTGAAAGGTTTGATATCGACTTTACGGTCACGTCCTGCAACCTGCTGGAGGCGAACGCCAACCAGCACGCGCTGATGACGCGAGTTAACGACATCCAGCGTGGAGTAGCAGACGCCGGCGCGCAATTTACCGTGCAGACCTTTATCGCGTGAGCCGCTGGTGGCCCCCGCTTCGGTGGTGTTCCTGAAGTGCAACAGCGTCAGGTCAGGGATCAGCGCCGTAATAAAGGCGGCCATCGTGGTGGATTTCCCAGCACCGTTACCGCCGGATAGCGTGGTAACCAGTTCATCCAGATCGAAGGTGCGGGCGAAAAAGCCGTTCCAGTTGACCAGCGTTAGTGAGCGAAATTTACCGCGTTCAATCATTCCTGTTCATCCTCAACACTTATTCATCCTCGCCCGTTTCTGGCGCGGTATCATCGGTGCGATCATTGTCGTCGCTGTCATCTTTCAGCGACAAACTACCTTCAACAGGCATCGCTTCACCATCGCGAATCATGCGTAGCTGTGCTTCGCGGGCATCATCGCCGCTGCGCACATCGGCCCCGAAGCGGAACACCGATTCAGTAATTCTGAATTTGCTGCTGTCATTGCCCATAAAGTAGATCATACCTAACCGACGTAAGCGGTTAAGTGAGGTTCTGACTTTTTCCTGCAATTTTTGGCGATCCAGATCGGAACCGGTAGAACGCTGGTTAACCAACTTCAGCAGTTTGCTTTCATCCGCCAGACTCAGCAGCTCTTCATACAGCTCCTGCTGGCTGAAAATGCCTTCGTGCGCCAAACGCTCTGGGCTCAGATAGAGATAGCAGAGAATTTTCCCTACCATCATATCCAGCTCAGACAGCACCGAGCGCGGGATCAGCGTGGTAGAACGCGGGCGCAGATAGAAGAATCCTTCCGGCGCGCGAATCAGCTCTACGTTGTAACGGCTGTAGAACTCTTCCAGCACGTCCTGAAAATCCATCAAAAATACATGGTTCTCCAGTTCTTCAATGCCAACATGACGCCCAGCGCGCAATTGGCTGTCCAGCGCAGGAAAGAGGTTATTCGACAGCGCGGTTGCCAGCTTCACTGGCATAAATTGTTCAATATTTGTCGATGACATGGGCCTGTACCTTGGCTCCGTAATCATTGATCGCCTGCCACAATGCAGGCAATCCGGTGAAATCTGTTTCGGCTACGCCCAGACGTACTGCCTGGTCGACCACGATTCGGGCAACATCAAAATGCCGCGAGCGAGGATGCTGCGCGAGGTACTCACGCATCACTTCACTCAAATCCAGCGGAATCTGTTGCACTTTATATTTATGCAGCGCCTGCTCGACTAGCGCGATCAGCTGCTCGCGCATTTCACTAAACTCTTCGTATTCCAGCTCCGGCGGCAGTTCACCGGTGACTTCTTCACTACGCAGCGTCAGTTCTTCGTCGCGCATATCCAGTAGACGATCTGCATTGGCGAACGTCAGCGCCCACGGGTTATCGAAATAGCTCTGCACCGACTGACGCAACCGCTGGGCAAAGACGCGGTTTTTATCCATATCAATCGCGGTACGGATAAACTTATGTACGTGGCGGTCGTAACCAATCCACAGATCTATCGTCTGCTGTCCCCAGCTCACAATGCGGTCGAGTTTGTTTTGCAGGTCAAACACCAGTTTGTCGACAAACTCCAGATTATGCGGATTACTCATAATCGCATCCTGTATGCTCAACAGGCTCGTCTGCAATTTGTCACCAGCGGCTTCTAGCGTATCCTGTAGCTCACGCAGCGTCGATGACGTTTCCGTCAGCAGTTGTTCACAGCTACTGATCGCTGCTCGCCAGTCCTGATTTAACAGCGCGGCGATATCGTCTTTAACGCCCTGCTGTTGCTCATCCATCACGCGCTGTGACAGATCGATACTGTCAAAAATTTCTGCAACGGAATATTTCAGCGGCGCAAATACGTTGCGGTGCCAGTGAAACTCATCACCGTCTTCCTCCGCCGCATCGGCTGCACGACTGAGCTCTTGCGCCACGATAGAGAGCTGCATAGAAAGGCGCAGCGTCGAGAACTCACGCTGCCGAATGTAATAATCGGTAATGCCAATCCCCAGCGGCGTCAGACGATAAATCGCATTACCTTCGGCCTGTTCGCTGGTAAAGCGGTTAAGCAAACGCTGACGCACCAGATCGTTAATCGCGTTATTGGCGCGGACGGTAATGGTTTCGTTCGTCTGATCAAATCCCTGACTCACATGACGGAAGGCATCAATCAGCTCGCCTTCACTCATTTCACCATCCATGCGTTCGCCATTAAGCGTGGCAATCGCCATCAAAAATGCCAGGCGTTCGGTGGGGAGGGAAATGGAGAAATCGTTTTTTCGTGCCCAGGCGACCAGTTCGGGTACAGTCTGGGAAAAATCACTCATAATGCATCCTTCAAATGGGGTTTATGCGCCATGACATGGATATAACGGCCCAAACTCACAAAAGGCTCTTGCCGACAATACCGCTGTTCAATCTCCAGAATGTCGTCAAATTTCTCAACTTGCTGCTGTTTGTTTTTCAAGTAGTCATGAAACACGCGCACGCCCGTTTTCCCGCTAATGGTCAGCCCCATCTCATCAAGCCAGCCGTACACTTCTTGCGGGTTCAGCGGGTGGTCCGGCGAGAGCGAGCGCCGTTTGCCCTTAGGCATTCCGGCCTGAACATAATCAAAGTTGCCCACCACCATGTTACGCATCAACAACCCATGATGGTTATAGAACATCAGGGACAATGCCCCCCCCGGCGACAGGCTATCGTACAGTGTTTTCAGTACCTGCTGCGGTTGCGCGACCCATTCCAGCACCGCATGGAACAATATCAGATCGGCGGGGCTATCCATATATTGCGCGATATCCTGTGCGGCACACTGCACAAAACGCATATTATGGGTAACGCCCTGCTCCGCCGCCGCATTTTTGGCGCGCTGAATCATCTCACCGGAAACATCGCACAACAAGACCTGATGTCCTAAAGCCGCCAAACGACAGGCCATCTGCCCTTCACCGCCTCCCGCATCAAGGATGCGTAAAGGCCGTGCCGGAAGTCGGGTCAAAAGATCGCTAAGATCCTGCCATAATACCGCCAGCCGAAGTCTCCCCTTCGTCGTGCCATAGATATTCTGAGCAAATTTTTCGGCGATATCGTTAAAATTGCGATCCTGCATCAGTCATTGTTCCGCATCATATAAACGGGGATCTCGTGCAGGACATGTCTGCGCGATGCGATTTTTTCCAGCCTGCCATTTTGGCACAGGCTGGCTTAGAATAAAGGGCCTTACCGCATGATATCTTCCCAAATGCGGGTTTTTCACTCAAAAGGAATGCAATTTTATGCTTTTCACACTCAAAAAGTTCGTCGGTGGGCTTATGCAGCCCCTGCCATTGCTATTGCTTCTGATGGGTGTTGGCCTGTTGCTGCTCTGGTTTACCCAGCGGCAGCGCACGGGGAAAACGATAATATTAGCCAGTTGGCTGATGCTTATTCTGCTCAGCCTGCAACCTGTTGCCGATCGACTGTTATTACCACTGGAATCACACTATCCGACCTGGCAGCAAACACCGCAGGCGAGTAAAGCCGAGTATATTGTCGTGCTAGGCGGGGGATATACCTATAACGCAGAATGGGCACCCAGTTCTAATCTCATCAGCAACAGCCTCCCGCGCGTCACGGAAGGGGTTCGCCTTTATCATGCCAATCCCGGCGCAAAATTGATTTTTACCGGTGGAGCCGCGCAGGGGAACCCTGTCAGCAGTGCGAAAACCGCGGCGCTGGTCGCCGAAAGCTTGGGCATTCCCCAACAGGACATCATCATTCTGGATACGCCAAGGGATACGGAAGAGGAAGCGGCGGCAACGGCTAAGATTGTTGGCGAACGCCCTTTCTTGCTGGTGACCTCAGCCAACCATTTGCCTCGCGCCATGCGATTCTTCCAGGCTCAGGGGTTAGCACCGATTCCCGCGCCAGCAAATCAGATGGCGATCACCTCCGCACTCAACCCGTGGGAAAAAGTATTCCCTTCCGCTTACTATTTATCGCACAGCGAACGAGCCTGGTACGAAACGCTCGGCCGCCTCTGGCAGGCACTGAAGGGAACCACGGCAGCACCGCACGACGCGGAACAACCACAGACTCATTCCAGCCAGGGAGATAACTCGCGGGAAGCGACATCAAATAGCTGACGGTCTAGCTGTCCCGTGTGGATATAGCGGGAGACGGCTTCCCAAATGACGTATAGCCAGCGCCGGTAGACAAAGGATTCAGATACCGGCGCCTGTTTCAGATAGTGATAAAGCAGCTGCTCCGGCATGCCGGACTCACAAAGGCGGAAGAGTTCATACTCTCTGGGTGCCCACAGCATCATTCCCGGATTGATCATGGCCAATAGCTGATCGCTACGTGCGTCCTTCAACATACTGCGCAGCGACAGGTTACCGTGTACCAGCACGCAGCCATCTTCGAAATCCTCAAACAGCATCTCTAAACACTGGCGCGAACGATAAAGCACGCTCCGGTCCTGCTGCGTAAGCTGTGGCGCATTGACATTGAGCAACGTGGACCACAGAACTTCCAGACGCTGTTGATACCAGCTGAACCAATCATTGTCCTGCGTGCTGTCCACCGAACCGACGCAGCCATGACTATCAATTCGGTGCCAGGCCAATACATTTTCAACGATTTGGTCCATCAGCAGCGTCCAGCGCTGGCCGCTTCGTGGTGGCGCTTCCACCGACACACCGCGCAAGCGCTCAATTAGCAGCAGTTCCCGATAAGGCTGCTGTTGCGTCAACACCAGTCCGTAAACGGTTGGCAAACGCACGTCGCCCTCACGCGCCAGCATCGAGAGTTTGTAGGCTTCCTGCTGTGCCACGCCCTGACAAACATAACTTTTAGCCAACAAAGGCATGGCGTTGCCTTCTTTATCATACAAGGCATACAGATCCGCATACGGCTGTTCGCTTATGCGCTCAAGTCGGCTGAGGCTTTCCCCTAACACCGTACTGAGTTCCGATTTCAACTGTTCCATAAACGGCTATACCTCAGTTGAGCCAAATAGCTCCACTCACCATGATGCGGCGAGCGGATGACAAATACTTCAACGCAGATCAAATATACTCGTCATACTTCAAGTTGCATGTGCGTTGGCATCGTTCAGTCACCCGAATCACTTACCTATGTAAGCTCATCGGGATTCCTTCGCTTGCCGCCTGCCTGAAACTCGAATTATTTAGCGTATAAACGGGGATCTAATGACGGCAGAGAGCACACCCTGCCGGGGTTGTTGCAGCGATATTCCCTGCCCGTCAGCAGGGAATATCGTGAGTGACAGGCTAGAGTGTTAACACCCGACGATTATTCACGCTCAAAGGCACCCAGGTCTGGGGCTGATCCTTTATAAGGCAGTTTGACATCGCCACCCTTGTTGATCAGCGCGCTACCAGAAGCAAGACGCAGACTCTTCAGCACTGGTAAGCTGCCATCTGCCTGACGCGGAGCATCCCATCCGGTCACGGACACGCTCTCGAAGTCAGAATCTGATACTGCAATTTTCAGATCCCAGGAGTTATAGCGCATGTTCGCTCCGTCGGAGAACGACAGGTCTTTACCACCGTGAGAAACGTTGTTGCGCAGTGTACCCAGCCCAATCGCTTTTCCGTTTGCATCGATGCCGCGGATATTAAAGTTCGGGTTATTTTTATAGCCGGTGTTGTTAAAGAAGTCGTTCGCTACCGGATGGTGGTTGGCATAAAATCCGGCCGCTTTATTTAAAAACGCCACCGAATTACGCACGGTATGTTTCACCGCATTCGCCACATAAACGCCACCATAGCCACCGATTTTAAAACCATTCCCATTACCCGCAGCCAGTGATTGTGTCGTCCCCGGTAAATAACCGTGTGACCAGGCCCAGGAATTTTCAATCAGTACCGGAGAATAGGCATTAATTAAATCAAAACCATCATCCGAGTTTGACCACGCCCGGCAACCGCGGAAAATATTACCCGGTTGGTTAGCAGGGATATGCGCACCAAAACCATCGCCACTTTGGCCAGCACCATTAGAGGTCAGTGGATCGTAATTATGGTGAGAGTCGCTATTCAATACCAGGTTATTCCCCCCACGCTGGATGAACAACCCCGTCCCCATAATATGATGAATATTCAACTGCTCGAATATATTATTGCTGCCCCTTATCCACACCCCCCAGGATTCATGGTTAAGGTTATTACGCTGTGGGACACCGGTTATTTCCAGCCCTTTTACGGAAACCCAATCTGCAACGACGTTGAACCCTTTAACCCGGCAATCATCCTGCATCTGGCTGAAATCAAAAATCGGCACTTCCCCGCTAGAGGCCCAATACTCAATGCGCTTACCTTCAGTGCCACTCTTACTCAGCGTGATCGCATTCACCACATCGGTACGCGTCGTACAGACGTTTAGCCCTTTGGTAAACACATATTTACCGCCACGGATCCACAGGCGGTCGCCGGGGTTTAATGTCTTCTGTGCGCGGTCGAGTGTTTTCCAGGGAGAGTTTTTACTGCCGTTATTCGCGTCGTCGCCGTTGGGAGCCATGTAATAAACCGCCGCGCTGCTGCCCGCCGCAGCCCCCATTAACATACCGCCGAGAAGAATTTTTGCGATGTAACGTTTAGCATTCATATCATTACCGTCCTTAGTTGAAATAACAAAAACACCATGAAGAAACATGGCGAATTGATAGTAGCATTTAACTATGAAAATAAAAGTTCCACTCGCGACGATTTAATTCAAAATGGGAATAAGCCATCCGCATAAATAAAGCGGCGCAGCGTGATTTGAGAATTTTTAAGAATAGTTATCTAAATAAGTGCTACATAATTTAAAAGATAAAATATCGTATTAAGAGAGACGTTATACCCTAAATAATTTGAGTTGCGTGAAGGCGGCAACTGCGCGAATCCCCAGGAGCTTACACCAGTAAGTGACTGGGGTGAGTAAGGGCAGCCAACGCACAAGCAGCTTGAAGTATGACGGGTATATAGGGAAAATCTATTCCGGCAAGAATAGATTCCCCCCATGACGTACTTATAACAGGCGGGTGTGGCTGGTGTTACTGACCTGCCATGACCTGCCGTACACGGGCTAAATCTTCTGGGGTATCCACGCCAACGCTAGGAACGGCTTTAGCGACTGCAACGTGAATCTTCTCGCCGTACCACAGCACGCGCAGTTGCTCCAGCAATTCGATTTGCTCCAGTTGGCTCGGTGCCCAAGTGACATAACGACGCACAAAACCCGCACGGTAAGCATAAATACCGATATGACGCAGGAAGTGATCGCCAATGGTTTCCTTAGACTGAGCAAAACGTTCTCTGTCCCAGGGAATAGTCGCTCGGGAAAAATACAGCGCGTATCCCTCAGCGTCGGTAACCACTTTTACCGCATTCGGGTTGAATGCTTCTTCACTGGTTTCAATCGGCACCGCCAGCGTTGCCATTCCTGCTTTACTGGCAGCGAGGTTTTCCGCCACCTGACGAATGATAACGGAAGGAATGAGCGGTTCATCGCCCTGAACGTTAACGATGATGTCGTCATCGGTAAAACCGTAACGCTCGATGACTTCAGCCAAACGCTCTGTACCAGAATTATGATCGGCGCGGGTCAGGCACACTTCGCCACCGGCTTGCTGCACGGCAGCCTCGACGTCGGGGTGATCGGTGGCCACAATAACGCGCTGCGCCCCCGATTCCAGCGCCCGCTCCATCACATGGACGACCATCGGTTTGCCGTTGATGTCCGCCAGCGGTTTACCCGGCAGTCGGCTTGACGCAAAACGCGCAGGAATGATCACAGTAAAGGTCATTGTGTTATCTCATCAGCCCCGAGTTTACGCGCTTCGTTTTCCAGCAGCACAGGGATACCATCACGAACCGGATAGGCCAAACCATCGACCTTGCATATCAGTTCCAGTTTCTCTTTATTAAAGTACAGCCGACCATTACAAACAGGACAGGCAACAATCTCAAGTAAACGGTGATCCATGCTTCCTCCATCTTTGGCCGATCGATGACCGGCTGAGGGTGCTGACAAAGCCCGCTGGACGATGATGATGGGTAGATCGTAAAGACGCTGTAAATACATCCCTGTACGCTCGGATTGCGCCATCCATGGCGCAAACGCTTTACTCTTCTATCCCATCATCACCGCTTTCATTCTGCGAAAGGTTTGCCAACGTTATGGGCCAATCTATGACCGATATTTTCTTTCTCGCTACAGCAGCGATCTAATAAGGTGATATCCACAAGGGATATCTGAAACCGTGGTAGCAGACCCATTTATGTTCTACTGCCCGCATTCTGATTAAGCACATTTTCCAGTTTGTCGAGCAATTGCGTGCCGTAGGGCTCAGCCAGCACGGCATCGACGGGCAGATACCACCAGTTATCCTGAGCAAACGCCTTACATTTTACGGCATCTTTTTCCGTCATCAGCAGCGGCTGCATCGCATCCTGAGTCAGCGGTTCTAGCTGTTCTGGCTGGTACGATTGATGGTCAGCAAAGGCGACTTCACGTGCAATGCTAACACCGGCATCACGCAGCGTCGCAAAAAAACGCGGGGGATGTCCAATGCCCGCCATCGCAACAACATCATGCAGTTGGCTCAGCGGTTGTGATTCACCAGAAAGCAAGTTAACCGCCATACCCGCCGTTAATGTCATGCCTATCTCGTTTGCTCGTGGAGTGCCACCGTTAACAATGACCGCATCCACCGACGCCAGACGGCTTTCTCTTTCCCGCATTGGGCCAGCAGGCAGCCACCATCCGTTGCCAAAACGCCGCATCCCGTCAATCACAACCAGCTCGATATCTCTTTCCAACGCATAGTGCTGTAATCCATCGTCGGTGATCACCACATCTAGCGTGTGCTGCGCTAATAACGCACTCACGGCATCCCGCCGACGGGGGGCGACCGCAACGGGCGCACCGGTACGCTGGAAAATCAGCACCGGTTCATCGCCTGCCTGCGCCGTCGTCACCGATTCATCCAGCAGCAGCGGATAACGTTCAGCTTTCCCACCGTAACCGCGTGACACCACACCGACACGATGACCTCTGCGTTGCAGTTGTTCGACGAGCCAAATGACTACTGGTGTTTTCCCATTGCCGCCAGCCGTCAGATTCCCCACGACCACAACAGGAACAGGCGATCGCCAGCTTTTCCGCCACCCCAGTCGATAGCTCTGACGGATCAGAAACGTGATGAACCCGTATAACCACGAGAGCGGCAGCAGCAGCCAATAGAGCGGCGACCGCCCAGACCAGATGCGCTCAATCATTCGCCAAACTGCATTCTATGCAACTGAGCATAAGCACCGTTCGCCGCCAGTAACGCAGCATGATTACCACGCTCAATGATTCTGCCGTCTTCAACTACCAGAATCTCATCTGCTTTTTCAATCGTGGAAAGGCGGTGTGCAATTACCAGTGCGGTACGATCTTTTTGCAACTCGTCTAATGCAGCCTGAATCGCACGTTCAGATTCCGTGTCCAGCGCCGACGTGGCCTCATCCAATATCAGAATCGGGCTATCACGCAGTAACGCACGGGCAATCGCGATACGCTGTCGTTGTCCGCCAGAAAGCATCACACCATTTTCGCCAATGATCGTATCCAGACCGTGTTCCATCTTATTGATGAAATCCATCGCATATGCCATTTTCGCCGCACGCTCAATTTCCTCACGGCTATAGTGCTCATTGCGGGCATAGGCGATGTTGTTCGCTACCGTATCGTTAAACAAATGTACGTTTTGAGAAACCAACGCGACCTGATTACGTAAGGAAGGCAGGCGATACTCACGTAGGTCGTGACCATCGAGCAGAATTTCACCTGATTGAATGTCGTAAAAACGCGTGATTAAACTGGCAATGGTCGATTTACCCGAACCAGAGCGGCCAACCAACGCCACCGTTTTACCCACGGGAATATGCAGATTGATATTCTTCAGCGCCAGATTTTCTCTTCCCGGATAGGCGAAATTCACCTGACGGAATTCGAGCTCACCTTTTGCACGTTCGATTTCCAGTTTGCCGGTATCACGTTCCTGTTCCATATCCAGAATGGCGAACAGCGTCTGGCATGCAGCCATCCCGCGTTGGAACTGCGCGTTCACGTTGGTCAGTGATTTTAGCGGGCGCATCAGCGCAATCATGGAAGAGAACACCACCGTGATCGTCCCGGCCGTTAGCGTTTCCATCACGCTGGGGAAGCTGGCGGCATACAGCACAAACGCCAGTGCCAGTGAAGCAATCAACTGAATGATGGGATCGGAAATTGACGAGGCGGACACCATCTTCATGCCCTGCTGACGCATCCGATTACTGACCTGATCAAAACGTTTAGTTTCAACTTCCTGACCGCCAAACATCAGCACTTCTTTGTGGCCTTTAAGCATCTGCTCCGTACTGGTAGTAACGTGCCCCATCGTATCTTGCATGTTTTTACTGATACTTCGGAATCGCTTGGACACCATGCGCATGGCAATTGACACGATCGGTGCAATCACAATCAGGATGATGGAAAGCTGCCAGCTGTAATAGAACATCAGAATAAACAGGCCGATAATCGACGCCCCTTCCCTGACGACGGTAATCAACGCACCGGATGATGAAGCCGCAACCTGTTCCGAATCATAGGTAATGCGGGATAACAGCGTCCCAGTTGACTGCTGATCGAAGAACGACACCGGCATCCCCATAATATGGGAGAACAGACGACGACGCATATTCATCACTACTTTGCCTGAAACCCAGGAAACGCAGTAGCTGGAAACAAAGCCTGACGCACCTCGCACGAGCATCAACCCAATGACAACCAGCGGCATCCAGAGCAATACGGAACGCTCAGCTTTACCAAATCCCTCATCCAGCAAGGGTTTAAGTAGTGAGAGCATCAATGTATCGCCAGCTGCGTTAATGATGAGTGCGATGGCAGCAGCAGCAAGCCCTGCTTTAAAAGGAGAGATCATCGGCCAGAGGCGACGAAAGGTCTGCCAGGTGGAGAGATCTTTATCATTCAGCATGTAGTGAACCTGAATCGGGAAGAAATAGCCGACCATTTTACTCATTATACCGCTCTACGCCAAACCACTGATGATACCAACGAGGCGATATGTGATCCCTGAACTGCAGAATGTGCCATGAATCGCTGAAAAAACGTGCACTTAGTTGCCCGTATGCCGCGGTATCCAGCCATGAGTAGCCATATTGCCGATATCGTTCAACAATCTTTACTGAAGGCAACCGCCACGGGTTATAACGCGCCGCTGAAGCCATCGCAAACTCGGCATTAACCGCACGAATAAAGGAAGGTGACGAGGATGTCTTACTGCCATGGTGAGGTATTTGTAACAAATTCGCATGCAGGGCACCGCGATCTAACCTAATCAATGCCTTTTCCGCATCTGACTCCAGATCGCCCGTCAGTAGGACACTGTATTTTCCATCATCAACACGAATAACGCAGGAGTCGTTATTTTCCGCTCGTTCTACGAGCGCCAACGGCCACAACACAGTAAACGTGAGATCCTGCCAGCGCCAACGTTCGCCGCGTTGGCAAGAACGATGATTCATCGCAGTGGTCGCGCTATATATCGTTGCTTCAGGGTAAGCAAGCTGTAGCGTTTCCAGCCCCCCAATGTGATCCCTATGGCTATGACTCAGAATAATGTTTTCCACGTCGACACCCCGCCATCGCAGGTAAGGTAGAATTTCTCGCGTCGCCATATCGCCCCCTTCCCAGCGGTTTCCCGTGTCGTATAGCACCGCTTTCCCACGCTGTTCGATCACAATCGCCAGACCATGACCGACATCCAGCATGTCCACACGCCAATCCGGCTCATCAGTCTTTATGCGAAAGACCAATAAAACCAGAATCAGAGCACCGACACTCGCCGGATGGATGCGCCACCAGCTAAAGCGCCATATCACAACCGCGCCCCAGCCAGCGACGCTCGCGAGCAGCAGCGATGCATCAAGGTACACCCACCCCGTCTGTAGATACGTCAGCGGGGAAAATACCACACGCAACGAAATATCCGCCAGCCACCAGAGCATTTCACTCAGCGGTGCGAATGCCATCGTGCTCAATGCCAGCAAAATGAGCGGAGTGGTAACGAAAGACACCAAAGGCACAGCCCAAAGGTTTGCGGGCAGAGAGGTGATACTGAAACCGTGGAAAATATGAAGTTGTAAGGGCATCAATAGCAGCGTGATTCCCGTTTGCAGGTGGATCCAGCGCAGCCAGAACCACCGCCGCCGAGTCTGTAGCCGATGAGGAAGCGGTGCCCACTGAAACCAGAAAATTAGCGACGCGACGGCAAGGCAAGATAGCCAAAAACTGTCTGACAATACGCTCAATGGATCGCTGACCAGAATCAACGCGACACACCACAGCCAGACCTGCCAGGCGGAGCCGTTGATACTCCACATTCTTAGGCAAATCCATACGCTAAGCGCCAGTGCAGATCGCACCGCAGGCGGGTTTCCTCCTGCCAGCCAGACATATCCCCAGGCAACCACGGCGCTCGTCAGTAATGGGAAGCGATAGCCAATCCACTGCACGGGAAAGCCATACTGTAACGCCCGCGCCATTCCCCAGCCAACCAGACCCGCAAGCACGATATGGAGACCAGAGATCGCCATCAGGTGCATCGTCCCGGTATTCTGAAGTAGCGCCTTGAGTTCTGGACTAACCGTTTTCATCTCACCAAACGTCAGCGCCAGTAAAATAGAACGCCACGCTAGCCCCTGTACCTGCTGCTCCGCCTGTACAATCGTGCGCTGGCGAAAGTCACACTGGCTGTCAACCACCGTTGCCGTTAGCACACGACCCGACACTGGTTGCCGTTTGGCTATCGCCCAGCGTTGGCTATCAAAACCGCCTTCATTTAGTCGACTGTGAATAGGTCGTAAACTGGCAGTGATTGCCCAACGTTGACCACCACACCAGTTTTCCATCGCCGGTGATAAGGTCAGTTGGGCATATAACGGAGGAAATATCCGGCGTTGATTGATCTCTTCCAGCCGAACCGTGATCCAATCATCATTATGCTCATTGAACCGTATACTGCTGATCGTCACGACAGCGTTAACCTGACCCTGCGTAACGTGCTCAATTTGTAGCAGTAAGATTTGAGCATTCAACGATGCCCAGCAAAAACTCATGGCAACAAGCGCCACGCAGCGTATCCCCGCGTGACGATATCCGACTAACATCACGCAGGTGGATAGCCCAATCCCCCACCACAGCAGCGTTGGTTCTGGGATCTGCGGTAAAAAAAGCAACGGCAGAATACCCAGCACGCTCGCCCAAGCCAGACTATTGACTGACATCATCCCTTGCCATGACACACCCTTCCCTCTTCCCTGTAGTTCGTCCTGGCATGTTGCCGTAACCCAAGCTGATGCAACAGGACGAAAAATTCAGGTGGGGAAACGCTTCGCAAGAAAACGGCTAACTGTCAGCAAACGACATCGACTCTGTGAGCCTGATTCCATTTTCTGCTTCCTGCGTTTCCCAAACGGTACGATGACAACAACTTGGCTACGGCGTACCACATTAAATTCCGAGTGCTTTTTTCACGATAGCTTCAGCAGGCTGACCTTCGCGGTTGGTTACGCCGTTAAGCCAGCTTGAAAGCCGTTCTGGGTGCTTCGCCAATTCTGCGCGCGCCGCGTCTTCGGCAGTTTGTTTATCATCCAGAATGCGGGTGATAATGGCATTCTCCAGCGCGACATCAAACGTTAACTGACTGAAAAAATGGTTAACATTCGGGCACTGCGTGGCGAAGTCCTTACGCGTCACCGTATTCACCGTCGCGCTACCATAGTTAGGGCCGAAATAGGCATCCCCACCGCTTAAATATTTAAGTTTGAAGCGCGTATTCATCGCGTGCGGCTCCCAACCGAGGAAAACCACCCACTGATTACGACTCGTCGCACGGGTGACCTGTGCTAGCATCCCGCTCTCACTGGATTCTACGAGGTTCCAGCCTTGCAGCCCGAAATCCTGTTTATCCAGCATCTTTTTAATGTTTTGATTGGCTGGCGCACCGGGCGCGATACCGTATATTTTGTGGTCGAACTTATCGGCGTATTTTTGCAAATCGGCAAAGTCTTTTACTCCAGCCTCTGCAACATACTCCGGCACCGCCAGTGTGAATTTGGCGGCTGGGAGATTCGCTCCGAGCACCTTGATTGAACCCTCTGCGGTATATTTGCTGATAACCGGTTCCTGCGCGGGCATCCAGTTACCGAGGAACACATCAACTTGCCCGGTTTTCAGCCCCTGAAAAGCCAGCGCGACGGAAAGATTCTGCACCTTCTGCTGATAGCCCAGCGCCTTGAGCACAACACCAGACACGGCGTTGGTTGCCGCGATATCCGTCCAGCCGGGATCGGATTGCGTGATCACCGCACAGCGCGGGTCTTCCGCGGCGAAACTGGTCACAGGCAATAGCGCAGCACCGGCCAACAGCATGAATACCGACAATGATTTCTGCTTCATTATTCTTCCCCGATTGGTTTTTTTAACGGCTGTGGGTAGCGGGCAAAGGCTTCTTGCTCGTCCAGTGTTTGATGGTTGCGAATATAGCGCTGTGAGGCTTCCTGATGAGGCTGATAGTCCCATTTAGGGATCGCGTCACGGCCCGCGATGCGGGTTAAAAACAATCTCTTTTGCTGGCTCGCCAGCACCTGCTGGTTCAGGCTGTCCAACTGCCAACGCGCGGCCACTTCTTTAGCAAAGTTCTCAACGGTATCCTGATATTCACGATCTGCTGCCAGATTGCGCTTTTCATGCGGATCCTGTTGCAGATTGAACAACTGCGGCGCTTCACTCAGGGAGTGAATGTATTTCCACGGCCCTCGGCGAACCATCACCATTGGCCCTATTGCTCCCTCTGCAAGATATTCGCTGTATACGCCATCCGGGCCTGTTTCTCCACGCAAATGCGGCACTAAACTGCGTCCATCCAGCGGTGCAATCGCCCGCGCTGAACGATCCTCACTGCTCGCCAGTTCGCACAGAGTGGGCAGCAAATCGACCAGCGAAACGTTCTCTGTGATACGACGCGGCGCGAAACGTTTCGGGTTATGCACAATAAACGGAATGCGAACCGCATTTTCGAAGAACGTCATCTTGTACCACAGACCGCGCTCGCCCAGCATTTCACCGTGATCGGCGACCACAAAAACGATGGTATCGTCTGCAAGCCCGGTTTCTTCCAGCGTGCGCACAATCTCCCCAAAACAGTCATCCACATAGGCCATCGCGCCGTAATAGGCATGACGGGCCCGACGGATGTCATCTTCGCTAAGTAGCCCCTCCTCCAGTTGATACATTGCCCTCAGACGGGCGGAATGAGGATCGTCCTCAACGTCACCAGCCTGTGTTCTCGGCAAGTCGATATCCTCGGCGTTGAATCGGTCGAGATAGCGTCGGGGAATAGCGAACGGGTCGTGTGGATGCGTCAACGACAGCAGCAGCAGGAACGGCTGGTCCTCAGGGCGACGGGCGGCGTCATATAACCGTTGCCGCGCCAAAAACAGGGCTTCATCATCAAAATCAAGCTGGTTGGTTCGCACGCATTCGCCCGCCTCCAGCACCGAACTCATATTGTGATACCAATCCAGACGCCGCTCTGGATGACGCCAGTCAGGCGTCCAGCCAAAATCCGCAGGATAGATATCCGTCGTCAGCCGTTCATCGAAGCCGTGCAGTTGGTCGGGGCCGCAAAAATGCATCTTGCCGGAAAGCCAGGTACGGTAACCCTGCTCACGCAGATAGTGACAAAACGTCGGCGAATCGGCGTGAAACTCGGCTGCGTTATCGAATACGGCATTACGCGAGATGAGTTGGCCCGTCATCAATGACGCCCGCGACGGCGCGCACAGCGGACTGTTGCAATACGCTGATTCAAATACCACGCCTTCACGCGCCAGCCTGTCAATATTCGGGGTCAGACTGACATTATTTCCATACGTTCGTAATGCCGATGCCGTTAATTGATCGGCCATTAGAATAACGATATTCGGTTTATTTATAAGCATAATCAGCCAGAAATTAAAATTGATTAAATGAATCGTGATATTTTTATCGCACGCCATTTTCATTCTGTGAAGGGGGTATTTTATTATCATGAGATAAGGTCATATTATGGCAAGAAAATTACAATTACCGCCGTTACAGGTATTAGTGGTATTTGAGGCGGCGGCGCGTCATGGCAATTTCACCGCAGCGGGAAATGAGCTGAGCCTTTCTCAACCTGCCGTGAGTCAGCGCATTCAAATGCTTGAAAATCTCCTGAATACGCCGTTATTTGAGCGTCGTCATCGTGGTGTGGAACTCACCGAATCAGGTAATGGGCTGTATCAAATTGTTCGCTCTTGCCTTAACGATATCAGCGAACAACTGGAACGCACGCGCTACCAGCGGAGCACATTGCGAATCGATACCGATATGGGTTTCGCCAGTTACTGGCTGCTGCCACGTCTGAACGACATTCAGGCACTGATCCCCGGCGTAGAGGTACAAATTTCCACCTCGCCCAACGACTACAACTTCCGCGACAACAACGCCCATCTGGCCATCTATTTTGGCAGCGGAAACTGGCCGGGCACGCAGGCGCAGCGCCTGTTTCCTGAAGACGTCGCTCCCGTTTGCAATCAAAAACTTATCGATGAGATCGGTGCCAATCCCTCGCCTGACAAACTGCTGGAATATCCGTTAATAAAACTGCCGGAAACGCATCCACAGCGCTGGTTAACGTGGGAAGACTGGTTTCGACAACATCAGGTTATCAGCCAGCAACATACGGCATCGCGTACGTTTAACGCTTACTCTCTGGTGATTCAGGCCGCTATTGAAGGTCAAGGCATTGCTCTCGGTTGGCGCCCCTTAATTGACTCTTTTCTTGCCAGCAAACAGCTTTTCCGCTGTGGGCCAGAAATGCGAACCGAACGGGGATATTACTTAATCTCCGCCAGCGGAAAGCCGTCATCAGCTCAGCAGGAAAAAGTAAAAGCATGGTTATTAGATGAAGCATGGAATTTCCATCTTAAAAATAACGCATTGCAATAATATCGCTAAGCTAATACGGAATAGTTCTATTCTCTGCAATAAAATCTTTAACTTGGCCTGGTTATTTTAGGTTAGCGTATAATGATTCTCAGAAAATAGGTGATATGGCCATGTCAGAGCCAATTATCGAATTGCGTGCAATCAATAAAAATTATTACAGCAAAGAAAAAGGCGGTCTTTTTTTTCGGGCTAAACAGCAAACGTCGGTTAATGCCTTGAATAATATTAATCTGCAAATTTATCCGGGCGAAATTTTTGTCATCGTTGGCCTTTCAGGTTCAGGAAAGTCGACGCTTTTACGCACACTGAATTTTCTGATTCCCCCCACTGACGGTTCGGTGTGGTTTGACGGCCAGGAACTGTCATCACTCTCATCCGCGCAAATGATCGCCTTACGTCGTCAAAAAATGGGCATGGTTTTCCAGTCTTTCGCGCTTTTCGATGAGCGCACGGTATTGGATAACGTGGCATTCGGTCTGGAAGTCGCCGGTGTGAGTCGTGCAACACGTTACCAGAAAGCACAGGACATGCTGGAACAGGTCGGGCTCGGTCAGGTAGCAAACCATTATCCCCACCAGCTTTCCGGTGGGATGCAGCAGCGTGTCGGGCTTGCCAGAGCGCTAGTTGTGAACCCGTCAGTGCTGTTGATGGATGAAGCGTTCTCCGCGCTGGATCCCATCATTCGTAGGGAAATGCAGTCGCTATTGCTGACGCTACAGTCGCAGCAGCAGCAGCAGCGTACCATCGTGTTTGTCACACATGATATGGAAGAAGCGCTACGACTGGGAACACGCATTGCCATCATGGAACAGGGCAATCTGGTGCAGGTCGGTCAGGCAGAAACCCTGATTAATACGCCTGCAACGCCCTACGTGCGCCATTTTTTCTCCGGTGTGGACACCTCACGCTGGCAACTGGCGGAAAGTTATGCCGATGCCGGGATGGTGCCCTGAGAAGGTAAATTTATGACCTATCCATTAGATTTTAGTCGCCAGATTGACCGCGCAATCCACGCCATGCTGTCGCATGCTGGTGGCTTTTTTGACGCGCTGGCAGCGAGTATTGATGCCTTTGCTGGAGGAATGGAGACGCTCACCGGATGGTTAACGCCGTGGGGGCTGGTAATCCTCTCCGTGGGTATCGGGCTCTGGCGTATCGGAAAAGGGTTCGCGCTGTTCGCATTGCTTGCCACGCTCTACATCATCTATAGCGGGTACAGCGAACACGCATCGATCACTCTCGCGCTAACGCTCTCTTCCACTTTTTTCAGCCTGCTATTCGGTATTCCTCTGGGCATCTGGAGCGCACGGCGCGCGGTCGTTGGCAGCATAGTGCGCACGCTGTTGGATTTTATGCAGACCATGCCCGCCTTTGTTTATCTGATTCCCGCGACGATCTTGTTTGGGCTGGGTCGACCACCCGGTATTTTCGCCACCATTTTATTCTCCATGCCGCCAGTCGTACGTCTGACTGATTTAGGGATCCGTCAGGTAAATGCTGCCCGCATTGAAGCCGGTGTCACCTTTGGCTGTACGCCGTGGCAACTGCTGTGGAAAGTACAGTTACCCGCCGCTCAACCGTCAATCATGGCGGGGGTGAACCAGACCATTATGATGGCGATGTCGATGGTGATCATTGCCTCTATGGTGGGTGCGGGTGGACTGGGCAATGACATTCTCAGTAGCATTCAGCAGCTTGATATCGGTTTGGGTTTACAAAGTGGGATGGTGGTGGTGCTGATGGCCATTTTGCTCGACCGGCTTTCCGCCAGCTTTGTCCGACACAAGGGGCGCTAAGTACTGCTTTAGTCAGGATCGCCAACAGGCTTTGTTAAGAACCGGACGCACAGCAAAAGAAAAAGGACCGCAGAAGCGATCCTTTTACAGTAGCTATTTGCCGTAGCTGTTTACCATAGCTATTTACCGTAAAACACGGTGCGTCAGGTTACTTAACTTCGCCCATCGCTTTCAGCTTTTTAGACAGCTCACGGCGTTCTTTCGACAGATCGGCGTTTTTGATGATGTAGTCATCAACACGGTCTTCATAATCACCGCGCATGTTAGCGATGATGTTCTGTACGTCCTCAATGGACATGCCAGGTTTAAGATATTCGCTCAGGTTGTCCAGCAGCAGAACGCGCTTTTGGTTATCACGAATTTTCTTCTCGTTGTCGACGATTTCACGCTGAAGTTTGTTTTTACGACGAAACATGCGCACGAATTCCAGAACATCCTGGAAACACGGCTTAGTGTCCTTATCCATCTTTTACCCTTACCTTAAGTCATACATAAATTCTTTATGCATTCACCATACAGGTTATACCCAACGTCTTTCAAGCAGTGCTTACGCCCTTTGCGCTAACACCTCGCTGAGCGGATAATCTGTCAGCAAACCATACCCTAAATAATTCGAGTTGCATGCAGGCGGCGACCGCACGAGTCCCCAAGAGCTTACTCAAGTAAGTGACTGGGGTGAGCAAGGACAAATTGACGTAGTCGATTTGAACGCCGCTTGCGGTGGCCCTTTAGGGCAAGGCTCAAATATGAGCCGAGTATTGCCAACGTACATGCGGCTTGAAGTATGACGGGTATTCAACGGTAATATACCGCGATACGCTGATTATGAACCTGCTCAATGGCCACTTCCGTATCGAAAATATCTTCCAACACCTCGGATACCATAATGTCTTCCGGTTTTCCCGTGTAGATGATCTGCCCTTTGCGCATCGCAATAATGTAATCCGAATAGGCGGAAGCAAAGTTGATATCGTGGATAACCAGCACGATGGTTTTGCCTAGCTCGTCGGCCGCACGGCGAATCTGCTTCATCATCGCCACGGCGTGCTTCATATCCAGATTATTCAGCGGTTCATCCAGCAGCACGTATTCCGTGTCCTGACACAGCACCATCGCGACATAGGCACGCTGCCGCTGGCCGCCGGAAAGCTCATCCAAAAAGCGATCTTTCAATTCGGTCAGATTGAGGAACGCCAGCGCAGCGCTGATACGTTCACGATCGTCAGCATTCAGTCGCCCTTTGGTATAAGGATAGCGACCGAATCCTACTAGCTCCGCTACCGTTAAGCGGCTGGTAAACTGGTTTTCCTGACGCAGCACGGACAAACACGTCGCCAGCTTATCGCTTGGCGTGGTCATCACGTCCATGCCGTTGACTTTGACCTGTCCGCGATCCGCGTCCAGCAGGCGGCTGATGATGGACAACAATGTCGACTTCCCTGCACCATTCGGGCCGATAATCGACGTAACGCCACCACGAGGCACCGTCGCCGTGACATTATTCAATACCGTCACGTTATTATACGTTTTAGTTACATTGCCGATCTCAATCACACGGAAACCTTTTTCAGTAGCAACACAATAAACAGCGATCCACCCACAAATTCGATCACGACCGACAGCGCTCCAGACATGTCCAGCAGATGCTCAAGCACCAACTGTCCGCCAACCAGTGAAATCACGCCCAGCAGGAAAGCGGCAGGTAGTAACAGGCGATGCTGGCTGGAGCCAATCACTAAATAGGCAAGGTTTGCGACCATAAAGCCCAAAAAGGTAAGTGGGCCGACCAGCGCCGTTGAAATGGCCACCAGCACGGAAACCAGCAGCAGAATGACCGTGACGCTGCGCTTGTAGTCGATACCCAGGTTAATTGCGTTATTACGCCCGAGCGCCAACACATCAAACCGAAAGCGCATGCGCCAGATCACCACCGCGACCACCAGCGTAATGCCAACCGACAGCGCCACCAGTTCAGGCACGGTACGGGTAAAAGTGGCAAACATCCGCCCCTGTAGGATGGCGAACTCACCGGGCGTCAGCAGACGCTGCATTAAGCCCGCCATGCTGCGAAACAGCGTGCCGCAGATAATCCCGACCAGTAAAACCAGATGCAGGTTATTGCGGCTGCCGGTGAACAGCCAGCGATACAGCAGCGCGGAGAAGAGAATAAGCAGCAACGTCTCAAAAACAAATTTGCCTTCAATACCCAGACCCGGAATGCCGCTAATGCCGAAAACAAACACCAGCGAGGTCTGAATCAGGATAAACAGGGCTTCAAACCCCATAATCGATGGCGTCAGCACTCGGTTATTCGTCACCGTTTGGAACAGTACCGTCGACGTGCTGGCAGCAAAGGCCACCAACAGCATCGTCGTCAGCATCAACCCGCGGTGCGTTAAAATGTAGCGCAGGTTGCTGCCTAGGTTGATGGTCATAAACAGCACGATCACCACGACAGCCGCGCCAGCCAGCCACATCAACCGCTGCGTCGGCGATAACCCCGCACGTTTTTCGCTGACTGCTCCGGTCAGCACCGTATTACGTTCATTGACTGACATGGCGTTTCTGGCTTAGCAATAAAAGAAGGAAAACGGCAGCGCCAATGACGCCAAGAATCACGCTCACTGGAATCTCGAAAGGATAACGAATCACGCGGCTGATAATGTCGCAGCACAGCACCAGACCGCCGCCAAGCAGGCACACCCACGGGATCGTTTTGCGCACATTGTCGCCCATCATCATGCTGATCAAGTTCGGCACAATCAGCCCGATAAACGGCAAGCTACCCACCACCACAACCACCACGCCGCTGACGATGGCGATAATGCTCAGCCCCATCAGCATCACCTGCCGATAGTTGAGGCCGACATTGACGGAAAATTCGCGCCCCATGCCTGCGACCGTGAAGCGGTCAGCAATCCAGCAGGCCACCAGCGTTAACGCCCCCACCAGCCAGAGCAGCTCGTAACGCCCCTGCAAGACACCGGAGAAATCGCCGGATTCCCAACTGCCGAGCGCCTGTAGCAGATCAAAATACATCGCGCCAAACGTGGTGATTGAACTGATAACCGCACCCAGCATAATGCCGACCAGCGGCACCACCAGCGCGGATTTCAGCACAATTCGCTGTAGCAACATCATGAACAGGAAAGTACCCGCTAAAGCGAACAGGCTCGCTACCACCATCTTGGTGAAAATCGTCGCGCCGGGCACGGCGATCATCACCACCAGCAAACCTAAGCTAGCCGACTGTGTGGTCCCCGCCAGAGACGGTTCGACAAAACGGTTTTGCGTCAGCAACTGCATGATGAGACCCGCCACACTCATGGCGCTGCCTGCCAGCAGCAAAGCTAGCGTGCGGGGAACGCGGCTGATAAAGAAAATATCGCGCATTTCCGGGTCGTTCCAGACGGCCTGCATATTCAGTTGCCCTGCCCCAACAAACAGGCTGACAACAATCATGCAGGCCAGAAACGCAAGACCCAGCGAATAGTAAAAAGACTTCATTGATTCTGCCGTAACCCTGCCGTTATTGCTTATCTAACGCGTCGCTGACGGTACTCACGAGGTTTTTATAGCTTTGCAGCCCCCCAGCGATATACAGCGATGCAGAATCCAGGTAAATCACGCGATTGTTTTTCCAGGCGTTGGTTTTGTGAATCAGCGGGTTATCCAGCACCTGCTGGGCCGATTCCCCACCTGGGCGACCAATCGCACTGTCACGATCGAGGATGAACAGCCATTCTGGGTTCACACTCAGTAAGAATTCTGAGGTCACCACGTTGCCATGACGCCCGGATTCAGGGAATTCGGTCGCCGGTTTGAAGCCCAACTCATCAAACACGAAGCCAAAGCGCGACTTAGGACCGTAGGCCGACATCTTGCCGCCGCTGACCATCAGAACCAGCGCATTGCCTGCTTTTTCTGTTTTGGCGCGCGTTTGGGCGATCTGCTGCTTGAAATCATCAATCTGTTTTTTCGCTTCATCTTCTTTGCCGAAGATGGTGCCCAGTTGCTCGATGCGCTGGATAAAGCTCGTCATAAACTGGTGCTCATCCACATCCATCGAGATCGTCGGTGCAATACCGCTCAGCTTGTCGTAGGCATCGCGCGTACGTCCACCGGCAATAATCAGATCGGGCTTAGCGCTGCTGAGCGCTTCATAGGCAGGTTCAAACAGCGTCCCGGCGTTCAGGTAAGTATCGCTGTTGTATTTTGATAAAAACGCAGGCAGCGGCGTGCTGCTTTTCGGTACACCGGCAATCCCTTCGACCTTCAGCGCGTCCAGCGTATCCAATGAAGCAGGATCAAACACAATCACTTTCTTCGGCGGCTGTGGAACCTGAGTGGTGCCCTGCGCATGCTCAATGCTGACCGTGTGACTTCCTTCTGAAGACGATGCCTGCTGATCGCAGCCGGCCAGAACAAACATAGATGCCAATAACGTCGCCTTCACTGCAAACGTTGCATTCAATCGCACCGCATTTAACCGCATAAGTGTGTTCTCCATTTCGCTGTTTGTCGCCGAATGCTACCCCGCAGCGGACGCTACGCGGCAATAAAGAATTTAATTATCATTCGCATTAAAACGAAAATTGTAACCGAATGGACACAGTCATGCCTAGCGATTATGTCTACCCTCCTATTGATGTAAGTCAGGGAAGTGATGCAAATCAGGAAAGCGCCACAGAAAAGTCGATTCAATGGTATCCTTGCCGTTTTCCAGATTGTTTTGCCTGATTTCAGGCTTAGCGCGCACACGTAGCTAACTGCATATATGGCCGAGAAAACACAACCCACTTTTTTCATACACGACTACGAGACGTTCGGTAAGCATCCGGCGCGCGATCGCCCCGCGCAGTTTGCGGGTGTCCGTACCGATATGGATTTCAATATTATCGGTGAGCCGCTAGTCATTTATTGCCGTCCGTCGGATGATTACCTGCCGGAACCAGAAGCGGTGATGATCACCGGAATTACACCGCAGGTCGCGCTGGCAAAAGGCGTCAATGAAGCGGAGTTCGCCCGTCAGATCCACGAGGCATTCAGCGTGCCCGGCACCTGCATCATGGGCTACAACAACATTCGCTTTGATGATGAAGTCAGCCGCAATATTTTCTATCGCAACTTCTACGATCCTTATGCCTACAGCTGGCAAAACGGGAATTCCCGCTGGGATTTGCTGGATGCGTTACGCGCCTGCTATGCCCTGCGGCCGGAAGGTATCGTCTGGCCGGAAAATGATGACGGCCTGCCCAGTTTCCGCCTTGAACATCTGACAAAAGCCAACGGCATCGCGCACGAGCAAGCGCATGATGCAATGTCCGACGTTTATGCCACCATCGCTATGGCGAAACGGTTTAAGCAAGCGCAGCCCAAACTGTTTGAGTATCTGTTCCCGTTGCGTAACAAAAACAAAATTTCCGCGCTGATCGATATCCCGCAAATGAAGCCGCTCGTTCACGTGTCTGGCATGTTTGGCGCGGCAAGGAGTAACACCAGTTGGGTTGTGCCGCTCGCCTGGCACCCGGACAACCGTAATGCGGTTATCATGTGCGATTTGGCTGGCGATATGACACCGCTGCTGGAGCTGGACAGCGAAGCATTGCGTGAGCGGTTATACACCCGTCGGGATGCACTGGAAGCCAATCAGAGCGCGGTTCCACTTAAGCTAGTGCACATCAACAAATGTCCGGTCTTAGCGCCGGCCAATACCTTACGCCCAGAAGACGCAGAAAGATTAGGTATCGATCGTCAACGCTGTTTAGACAATCTGGCCGTGCTGCGTAACAACGCGAGCGTCAGAGAAAAAGTGGTGGAACTGTTTGCCGACGCTCCTGCTTTCGCCGCCTCTGATGATGTCGATTTACGGCTTTATGATGGCTTCTTTGGCGATGCCGACCGCATGGCGATGAAGATTATTCAGGAGACCACCCCGCAGAACCTTCCCGCGTTGGATCTCACGTTTGCCGATAATCGTCTGGAACCGCTGTTCTTCCGCTACCGTGCCCGCAATTTCCCCGGCACGCTGGATGACCGCGAACAGCAGCGTTGGTTGCAGCATCGGCGTGCAGTATTTACGCCGGAGCGCTTGCAGTCCTATCTGTCAGAACTCAGCAGCCTGTATCAGTTGCATGAAGACGATAAAGAGAAGATGGCACAGCTAAAAGCGCTGTACGCCTATGCGCAGGAGCTAGTGGGCTAAAGCATAAAAAAGCGGAGCACACTGGCTCCGCTTTTAAGCCGTCAGTTTATTTAAACCGGCTCTTCACTACATTGCGGTACTGGCTGACGGAAGCTGCGCGTCACGAATGCCAGATAGAGCAATCCAATCGTTGCCCACACCAGACCCAGCGTCATCGAGCTGGCTTCCAGATTCACCCACAGCGCCCCCACCGTCAACGCACCCAGCACAGGCATCACGAGGAAGTTAATGGTGTCTTTCACTGTGCGGTTACGGCGTTCACGAATATAGAACTGTGAAATGACCGACAGGTTCACGAACGTAAACGCCACCAGCGCACCGAAGTTGATCAGCGCGGTTGCCGTCACCAGATCGAACGACACCGCAGACAATGCAATGACGCCAACCAGCAAGACGTTCAAAGACGGCGTACGCCATTTCGGGTGGATGTAACCGAAGAAGCGCTCTGGGAATACACCATCACGACCCATGACATACATCAGGCGAGACACGCCTGCATGTGCGGCCATACCCGATGCCAGCACCGTGACGCAGGAGAACACCAGAATAACGGACTGGAAGAATTTACCCGCGACATAAAGCATGATTTCCGGCTGAGACGCATCCGGCTCTTTAAAGCGTGAGATATCTGGGAAATACAGTTGCAGGAAGTACGCCACGGCAACAAAGATCACACCGCCGATCAGCGCCGTCAGGAAGATGGCTTTTGGAATCACCCGACCTGCATCCTGCGTTTCTTCCGACAGCGAACTGATGCCGTCAAAACCCAGGAACGAGAAGCAGAGAATGGTTGCCCCGGTGATCATCGGCACCACATGGGCGTTCTCAGACCAGAACGGACGCGTACTGGTCAGCGTACCCGCACCCTCGCCCAGATAAACACCGTGAATCACCAGACCGAGGAATACCGCCATGATCGCAACCTGCACTACCACGATAATGGAGTTCAGGTTGGCAACCAGACTGATGCCACGCAGGTTAAATAGCGTCATCAAGCCGACCAGCGCCGCCACAAAAATCCATGACGGTACGCCGGGGAAGATTGCTTCCAGATAGATTTTCGCCAGCAGAATGTTGATCATCGGCATGAACAGATAGTCCAGCAGTGACGACCAACCGACCATAAATCCGACATGCGGGCTGATCGCTTTTTGCGCGTAGGTATAAGCAGAACCCGCAGATGGGAAACGTTTTACCAATTTGCCATAGCTCAGCGCCGTGAACAGAATGGCGATCAGCGCAAACGCATAAGCAGTCGCCACATGGCCGTCGGTCAGGCCAGACACGATACCGAAGGTATCAAAAATGGTCATCGGCTGCATGTACGCCAGCCCCATCATAACGACAGGCCACAGCGTGAGCGTTCTTTTTAACTGAGCACGTTTTGCGCCAGTATTAGGCAGTTGAGAATCAAGCGACATGGCGCACACCTCCATCAGTCACAGCAAAGGCAGCACTGTTGTCGGCGAACGCACTAAAAATAAGGGAGTGGATACAGGACTCGCCTGAATCACGATGAGAAGAGGTGGCTGTAACAGCACCAGAGATAACTTGCGACTGCGTCGCGCCATAACCAATACCTTTGCAGCACAAACCGGCGGGCACCGGTGCGAAACGTGTTAATTGCCCCATCTTTCCTTTCCTCACTGTGCTCACAGGCACACACAAAATTATCTATCCGGATCGTTGTCCGGCCTCTTTGGTTGAAGACCCTATACCCAGCCAATCTGAGTCACAGAGAAAGGTAAGAAACCACACCAATACCCCTGTAACCTGAAGTATGACGAGCATAAATGTAAAAAAATAACCGACGCTATTAGACGTCGGTTATTTGCAAGGCGCGTATTCTGCACCACTCGATCTCATCTGACAAGGCTCTGAGAACGTTGAAAACCATTTATTTATCCCCACCCTTCTTCGCGCTGCCTGTACGTTGGCTTTTCGCATGAATTATGGGTAATAAGTAGGATAAATAAGCTAATACTCGTTATAAAAACGTTGCTGTTATGTGTGAAGCCCAAACAAAAAGTTGTGCTTAAAAATTACAACTCCTGGAACCGCTTTTTCTTTTCGTTTTGTAATCTTTCCAACTCAAAAATCACCTGCTGAAGATCGCGTTCCTGCGCCGCGTTCAGCGAAGGGAACTTGAAGCTCAAACGCTGCGTCAGCTTAAAGTCGCCTTTGTTATCGACGATCTTCACCATTGCCTGACCGACGAACTGCAAATCAACGCAGAAGAAACCGTGGTCAGCCAGGTCCATCTCCACGCTCTTAATGATGTCACCGTCAGTCAACAGCCCCGTGGTATCCCGGTCGGTATACAGGCTCAATCCACCCAGAGAAAGATCTTTGATGGTGAACAGGAAAACGCTCTCATCCGGCAGTTCGCCACGGCACGTCAACGGCGGCCACAGCGGCGTGTTAATACGGAAATAGGTTCTGCGTTGGATAAGATAAAGCAATTCAGGAATCTGCGCGCTAAAGGCTGGCAGCCCGTCGTAAGTTACCGTCTTCGCAATTTCAGCATTAAATTCAACTTTTGCACCGGCAGGCTCAGCAACAAAAGACAGCGCTCCCGCATACAGTGCGCGGTTATTTTCACGCTCAATGCCGCCTAAATCGAAGACAAACAGGTTGTTATCGGGTACGACGTCAAGAATTTTACTGATGAACTGTCCGTGAGGATGATGAACCATCAGAGACGTATCATTCTTCTTTAATTCGCGCAATGTTGCACAGATGGCCAGTTTGTTGCGCTTAACAAACTGCTCTTTCAAATTTTCATTCACCGCTTTCATCCCCACCATTGTTTACACGGATTATGTGTCAATGGCTTATATTGATGCACGCCTCTTCGTTATCTTTCAAGTCCCATGTGTGCCAACACGATGCACTGTACTGGCTGCATATTGAAAACGATTACTCGGAGTACCTGAAACAGCATGAAACCTACCTTAAATACATCGAGTGACAGGACAAAACGTTGGTCCTTTAGGGCAAGGCACACTTATGCGCCTCATCACGTGGCAAGCAAAGAACAAACTCATGGAAAAGAATTTGAGCAGCCAGCACGTACGTAACTCGAAGCATGAAAGGTAGAAGTTGGTGAAAACGATATCGGCAATTTTCTCAATAACTTTAGTGGAACAATAGGAAAAGTGTTAAGGAGCCGTCAAATGATGAAAATTATCGACGCCAGTCATCGCGAAGCCAGCCGCTCCTTATATAACACCCGTTCGCTATTCAGCAGGATAGTGGTACAGCAGCCAGGTTAAGGCCAGTAGATCGGCGCTACCACCTGGGCTAAGGTTTCTGGCAATCAGCGCGTCGTCCATCTCTCTCAGCGCCTGACGATCCAGCGGACCAATCAGCAATCGCCGTGCGTAATCTTGCACAAACGCTAATCCGTCCATGCCGCCGCGTGAAACGACATTGGTATCAGGATTGTGGGCCATCAACACCACTAGCGTCCGTAACAGCGCGGTTTCGTCATCCACCCCAGCAGTAATCTCCTGCTGCAAGGCAGGCAACGCGTACTGGCATACGGTATTGAAACCGCTGGCGGCTTCCCCTCTCGCCCCCGTCAGGCCATGGCGCTGATAGAGATGTTCACCCGCCGTCGCGGCGCCAGAACACGTCTCCAGCTCATTTCGCACCACATCGTGACACATTGCTGCCACGCTATCGCACAGGCTACGCTGCGTTACACGCTCTCCCCGTCCTGCCAGCCAACCGGCAGCCGTACACAGCAGGCCAAATGCGAAAATCCCACCTTTATGGGTATTCACACCTTTCGTCGCTAACAGCATCGCCTGTTCACAGGCGATACCGATAGGTCGAACCTGAGACAGCAACTGCGCTAGCGGTGTGTTAGTGTGCTGATAACCCGCATCCGTAAAATGCCGGAACCAGGGCGAAATCGCCTGAATGCTGGTCTGAAACAGCGCAACATCCATATCACGGTGAGATCCGTTATTGGCGCGATCCACCAGTCCGGGTTTCGGTGTCAGCATGACTTCCATCGTCAGCGCGTGCGCCACCCGCTGGTCGATATCCGGTAACGCGTCGCGCTCCCGATAATCGCCGACAGCAGAACGGGAGACCGCCGCAGACAGGATACCGTCAGGCTGGCGTAAAGTAGGCATTAACCTTTTCCTCAATATGCTCAAGCAGCTCAGGCAACGAATGACGACGTGAACGGCTACAGGCGTGTGCCACCTGATCGCACAATAGGCAGGTTCGCCCGCTGTGCGCCAGCATCGACCGGCCAATCAATCCTTCTTCCGGGCTGAAGATATCGAAATCCCATAGCCGCCCCAGCTCATGGCTATCTTCCAGCGCAATGGTCGCGGCTTTCACCGACAGCGCATCTTTGGTGATCGCCCATAGTCCTTCCGCGCCCGTTGCCAGCCAGCATATCTGCTGCTCCAGTACCGTCCACCCTCGCATCTGACACAGCAAGGCAAACGATTTGATGGCTTCGGCCATCACCTGCCGATAGCCTTCACTATCTTTTACCGGCCCCGGCGTGACCAGCGTCAGCGACACCAGCGTCGCACCGTGGCGGGCAAGCCATTCTTGTTGGCGAACTGCGCGGCGTTCCTTCGCCGCGAGTAAGGTTTCCAGCGAGATGGAAACAGCATTTGTCATCATCGATTCCCTCATGCGTTTACGCTTATTCGTCGGCTTCTTTCACCTGACGAACGACGTCAATCACGCTGCCATCACGATAGCGAATAACGCCGACGATGCGATCGTGAAACTCGATAGCGCGTGGTTCCCCCACGAGCGCAATCGCACGCTGATACAGATCTTCAATCGTCATCACTGTCAGCCCCGCCTGTTTCAGGCGTTCAGCAACTTCAGGTCTCGCCGGGTTGACGGCAATGCCGTGATCGGTCACCAGTACGTCAATGCTTTCTCCCGGCGTAACACGCGTCGTCACCTGGCGCACCACAGTCGGGATGCGGCTACGAATCAACGGCGCAACCACGATGGTCAGGTTTGCTGCCGTTGCGACGTCACAGTGTCCGCCGGACGCGCCGCGCATCACGCCGTCTGAACCGGTGATGACGTTGACATTAAAATCAGTGTCAATTTCCAGCGCGCTGAGAATCACCATATCGAGCTGATCGCAGCAGGCGGCTTTAGAGCTTGGGTTGGCGTAAACGTTAGTGGAAATCTCGACGTGATTCGGGTTCTTCGCCAGCGATGCGGCCGCATTGGCATCGAAACACTGGGTATCGATCAGTTTTTCGATCAGCCCTTTTTCGTGAAGATCGACGATCCCGCCCGTGATACCGCCGAGCGCGAAGCGCGCTACGATGTTCTGTTGACGCATTTTATCTTCGAGGAAACGCGTACAGGCTGTAGAAGCCGCACCGGAACCGGTCTGGATCGAGAAACCATTTTTGAAATAACCGGCATGTTCAATCACGTCTGCCGCGGAACGAGCGATCAGCAATTCACGTGGGTTGCTGGTGACGCGCGCCGCGCCCACGCTGATTTTGGCCGGATCGCCAACTTCATCGACCTGAACGATGTAGTCCACCTGATCCTGCACAATGCTGGCTGGCATGTTCGGGAACGGCACCAGCGCTTCGGTTAGCAACACCACTTTACGGGCAAACTGCGCATCAACCATCGCATAGCCCAGCGAACCACAGCTGGATTTCCCCGCGGTGCCGTTGGCATTACCAAATTCATCGCTGCACGGAACCCCCAAGAAAGCGACATCGATATTCAGTTCACCGCTTTGCAGCAGATGAACCCGACCACCGTGGGAATGAATCTGTACCGGTTCTTTCATTAATCCATGAGAAATGGCATCGGCCAATTTGCCGCGCATCCCCGAGGTGTAAATCCGGCTGACCACGCCCGCTTTGATGTGGTCGATCAGCGACGCGTTACAGCTCATCAGCGAGCTGGATGCCAGCGTCAGATCGCGAAAGCCCATGCGTGCCAGCGTATCAATCACCCGGTTAATGACCTTATCGCCTTCGCGGAAATGGTGGTGGAAAGAGATCGTCATCCCGTCTTTCAGTCCGCTACGACGAATCGCCTCTTCCAGATCGGCGCACAGTTTGCGTTCATGCTTTTGGACAACATCATTCAGCCACGGAGTATTGTGGTTGGCGTTGACGAAGGGTTGCAGATGACGTTTTTCCGGGTACTGCTTTTGCAGTGCTTCAATAAAATGACTCATTGTCTAATCCTGTGATTCCTGAGAGCGGCAATTGCGGTGCAATCACGCAATGGCTATTTGCGAACGCCGGAGGCCTGAGCCCGTCCCAGCACGCTTCTGGCGTGGTCGATGATTGGCCCGTCGATCATTTTTCCGTTCAGGGAAATAACGCCCAGACCGGCACGTTCGCCCTCGTCGGCGGCTTTGATCACCAGATGGGAATAGTCCACTTCATCCTGTGTAGGGGCATAGGCGTTGTGTAACAGCTCAATCTGGCGCGGGTTAATCAGGGATTTACCGTTGAAGCCCAGTCTGCGGATTAGATCGACCTCTTTCAGGAAGCCCGCGTCATCATTAACGTTGGAATAGACCACGTCGAAGGCGTCGATACCGGCAGCGCGAGCCGCATGCAGCACCGCACAGCGGGCATAAAACAGCTCTGTGCCGTCGCCGCGTTCCGTCTGCATATCCATCACGTAGTCGAACGCCGCCAGCGCAATCCCGATCATGCGCTCGGAAGAACGGGCAATCGCAACGGCGTTAATCACGCCCACCGCAGACTCAATCGCCGCCATAATGCGCGTGGAGCCGACTTCACGACCGCAGGCTTTCTCGATACGAACCAGATGGTGTTCCAGCTCATCGACATCGTCGGTGGAGTCAGTTTTCGGCAGGCGGATCACATCGGCACCACCGCGCACGGCCGCTTCCAGATCCAGCAGGCCAAACGGCGTACTTAATTGGTTGATGCGCACCACGGTTTCAATATCACGGTACATCGGGTGCTGGAGCGCATGGAAAACCAGCAGACGCGCGGTGTCTTTCTCACGCAGGGAAACGGCATCTTCCAGATCGAACATAATGGAGTCAGGCTTGTAGATAAACGCATTGGACAGCATGGCGGCGTTCGCGCCAGGGAGGAATAACATGCTGCGGCGAAGTTTATTCATTACAATTTCTCCCATTCAATCTGCTGTCCGTCTGCGGCGCGCAGCACCGCACTTTGCACGCGAGCACGGATGACACAATCCAGCGCACCTTTGTCATCCACAATGATCGTCCCTTCCTGTACGCCCAGCGCTTTCAGCGTGTCATTCACGACCTGTTTGATTTGATGGCCGAACTGTTTCATCACTTCGCTGTTGATGACCACGGTGAGTTTCCCGTCAGCCGGTGCCACTTTGACCAGCAAATCGCTGGATTCAAAGGTGCCCGCTAAGGACTCCTTAACAATCTTCATAGACTTATCCTGATTAATTTTAATTACGCGTATTCGGGTTCGTAGTAGCGCTGTAAATGCGCAAAGGTTGAGGCCGGCACGATGTCCTGAATACGGCTGTACTGCCGAAGTTTGAGTAATTTCCTGACTTCCGAAGCGGAAATTGCCAGTCCTGAGGTTTGCCGTTTACGTTCAATTTCAACCACGTTTAACGCCGGGGAAGACACCGTTTGGTCTTTCTCCAGCCAGTAGTGCATGTCCTGGTTGTACTGATACGTCACCGGGCAAAAAGGTTCGGTGCCGACGAAGCGCTGGGTAATACCGAGAGCCGGCGCGATATATTTCCTGAAAATGAGTAGATCCAGCGCCGCATGAGCACGGGTGATTAGCTTCTCTTCCTTCAGGAAATAGCCGGGGAAGGTCGCCTTAGAGATCATGTAGTTCGAACCAGCATGTACCGTCACATTGCGGATATGTTCCACACCGCGCTGCACCATCTCCAGACGCTCGCTGAACGGGAAGAAGGACACGTCTTCCCGTACTACGAATACGTGCAGCCAATCACACGACTGCGCCGCATGCTCCGCCAGATAGCGGTGGCCCAGCGTGAAGGGATTCGCGTTCATCACAATCGCGCCGATCTTTTTATCTGTCCGCGTCGCGAGCGGTTCAGGATGCGCAAAGGCCGCTAAAGACTGGCAATACTGTTGAATGCCAATCGGCGTGTTTTCCATCAGCACCGCGCTGTCCTGATAGCACGCCAGCGGGTAGAAGCCACATCCGCGAAAGATGTCGACATTTTCTGGTCGGGTATAGAGAAACAGGTGGAAGTGGCCGCGCTGCGCCGCCTGCTGCATCACTTCATTCACTACCTGCACGCCCAGATTGAGGTGTCTGAATTCAGGATCGACCGCAACGCATTTAATGGTGTTGGAAGCTAGCCCTGCGCAGGCAATCAACCGACCGCCCAGTTTGCCAACCACCACGATGTCAATATCGTCATCCATGCCGAGCTGGCAGTGTGCGAGGAACTGGCGTACGGCATCCCTCTCCTGCTCCCGAAGGCGCACATCCAGCGTGTCAAAAAAGACGGAATCATTGGCATACATCACGGTTCTTCCTGCAACTCGAATTATTTAGGCAATCTATTGCAGGCTGCCGGTTTAGCGCCGGCAGCCTGGTACTTACACGGATAGTCAGTGCGCGACGGCTTCAGCCGTTGCCTGAACCGATTTCAACGGCGCAGCGGCATCCACTATCGTGTTACGCAAATGACCAATGTTTTCGATTTCAACTTCAATGCAGTCACCCGCTTTCATAAACAGTGGTGGATTGCGTTTTTTACCCACGCCGCCCGGTGAACCGGTAATGATCACGTCGCCGGCACTCAGCTCGGTAAAGGTGCTGATGTATTCAATTAATTCCGCGACTTTGTGAATCATGCTGCTGGTATTGTCGTCCTGCACCATGCGGCCATTCAGATACGTGCGGATCGCCAGTACATGCGGATCGGGAATTTCATCCGTGGTGGTCAGATAAGGACCGAACGCACCGGTTTTCTGCCAGTTCTTACCCGCAGTAAACCAGCTGTGCTGCCAGTCACGTGCGGAGCCATCCATGTAGCAGCTGTAGCCTGCGACATGAGAGAGCGCGACATCCTGAGAAATATTCTGTCCGCCTTTACCGATAACGACCGCCAGCTCGCCTTCATAATCGAACTCGCTGGAATAATGCGGTTTGATAACTGGCGTCGCGTGCCCGGTTTGCGAATCCGCAAAGCGCACAAATAATGTTGGCGCGGGATTCTCTTCATTAAATTCCTGACGTTTAGCGGCGTAATTCATCCCCACGCACAGTATTTTCCCTGGTGCGGTAATAACCGGTAAAAACGTCACATCCGCGACCGGAATATCCGGCGTACTCATACTGAATTCGTGTGCCACGTGTAACGCATTCTGCGCCAACAGTGTTTTCAGATCGGGATAGCGGTGACCAATTTTACCGCCAAGATCGATTAATCCCGTTGGCGTATAAATGCCGTAACTGTCCTTACCGTTATAACGATAGCTTGCAAGTTTCATAATATTTCCTGTGCAAAATAAACCCACGCGCATTGGCGGTTTTTATTTCGTTAACTCAACACATTTTCAACGTAATATTTATATACCCTAAATAATTCGAGTTTCAGGAAGGCGGCAAGAGAGCGAATCCCGATGAACTTACTCAAGTAAGTGATTCGGGTGAGTGAACGCAGTCAACGCACATGCAACTTGAAGTATGACGGGTATAGCTCAGCGCTTTTTATTTTCTGAATGACATCAGACTAAAAAGTTGGCGAGCACCAGCAGTGATATCGAAACGTTAATCGCACCGCCGATACGCGTAGCAATCTGCGCGAATGGCATCAGCACCATACGGTTACCTGCCGTCAGAATCGCAACGTCACCTGTACCGCCCTGTCCGCTCTGGCAGCAGGAAATAATGGCAACATCAATCGGGTGCATACCTATTTTTCTACCCACAAAGAAGCCAGTTGCGACCAGCGTCACTACGGTAGAAATAATCACCAGCAGGTTTTGAATCGTAAAAGCGTTCACCAATTCCTGCCACGGTGTAATCGCCACGCCAACGGCAAACAGAATCGGATACGTCACAGAGGTCTGGAAGAACTTGTAAACGACCTGAGAACCTTCCAGCATTTTCGGTGAAACACCGTGAGCCAGTTTCACCAACACCGCAGCGAACAGCATGCCAACTGGTGCAGGCAGGCCAATGACTTTGTGGCCAAGCATACCCACCATATACAGCAGGATTGCCAGCAGAGCGCCAGAGGCAATCGTCGTGACGTCAGCTTTGCCGCTAAAGGCAGAAGCCGGTGTGCTGCTTGCGCCACCGCCCAGATTATTGTCTTTATTCGGCATCAGTTCGCCTTCACCGGTCAGGTGTGGAAAGCGTTTACCCAACTGATTCAGAACACCGGCAAGGATGATCGCGGTCAGGCTACCCAACATCACGATAGGCAAGACGCGCCCCAGTGCAACGCCCTGATCCATATGCAGAATCGTGGCATAGCCGATAGACAACGGGATAGCACCTTCACCCACCCCGCCCGCCATAATCGGCAGAATCAGGAAGAAGAAGATTTGGAACGGATCCAGGCCGAGCGCAATACCGACGCCCATGCCCACCAGCATGCCGGCTATTTCACCGCACAGCATAGGGAAGAAAATACGCAGGAAGCCCTGAATCAACGTCTGCCGATTCATACTCATGATGCTGCCGACAATAATGCAGCAGATGTAGAGATACAAGATGTTGGTACTTTTATAGAATTTGGTCGTGGATTCAACGACAACGTCCGGCAGCAGGCCGTAATGCACCATCGCCGAGGGGATAAAGGTCGCACAGATTGCCGCCGCCCCCATCTTGCCGATAATCGGCAGACGTTTACCAAATTCACCGCAGGCAAACCCGAAGAATGCCAGCGTCGCCACCATCACGACGATGTCGCTCGGCAACTTGCCACTCAGGCAGTCGATGCCGATTAATACCCCCGCCAACACAAAGAGCGGCACTGGGATAATACCTACTTTATAGGTATCCAGAACGTGCCACCATTTTTCCTTTAATGAGGCCTTCCCAGCCGCCTCATTATTTACCACAATATATGAATCATCAGTCGTGCTCATAACTCTGTCCCCGTTTTATTTTGTCCGCGAATGATAGGGGTCGGGCACCTATTATTATGTGATTCCCTTCAAATTAAAAAACGAGTTTTAAAGGCGTTTATGGTTTTTATGGTTTATATTTAAAAATCGTTTATTACGCAGGCAGTTAGCTGATTTTACGCTCAAAATAAACTTTATGGTTTCTATGGAGTTTATGGTTTTTATTTCCTAAAATTGACTATGTTGATAAAACGTAATTAAGTTGTTTATTAAAGAAAACAGATGCGTTTAATTTTATCTGTTTATTACTGCCATCGTATTGGTGACAACCTATTTAAACGTGTTATTGCTCACAAGTTTTTTCCTCTCAGTCCATTCTTATTACCATTCGTGATAAATTCATCAGCTATTTTTCGTTCACCGGCAGGTTACCGCACATCATGAGAGTAAGACTTTCCTTTCATATCAAATTATTTATCTATTTGATCGTCTTCTTCTCTTCGTTACTTCTAATGACGGGTATTTATTATTACCACGATATCGATAAGCAGCTGTATTCCGAGCTGGGTACTCGAGCGCAGGTACAGGCCAGAGAAATCGCCATCATCCCGTCCTTGATTGAGTCGGTGAAGCATAAAGACATCAAGCAGATCAGCACGCTCCTTCAACAATTGAAGCTGCGCAGCGACGCCAGCTATATCGTGATCGGGGATGATCAGGCGCATCACCTGTTTCATTCTGAAGATGCCAGTCTTGTTGGTACGCAAATGGTGGGCGGTGATAACGTTGAGGTACTCGCCGGGAAAAGCACTATCACCGTGCGCCGGGGCGGCATTGGCATCTCACTGCGCAGCAAAGCACCGATTGTGGCTGATGGTCAGGTTATTGGTATTGTCTCCGTCGGCTATCTGAAAACCCATATCGACAACCTGACGTTCAGTAAACTGGCGCATATCCTGCTGGCGATTCTGGCGATGTTTGTCGCGCTGTTTATCTTTTCCTGGTGGTTCTCGCGTAATCTGAAGAAACAGATGTTTGGCCTCGAACCTCTTGAGATTCGTATGCTGGTCAGGCAGCAGAAGGCGCTGCTCGAATCGATCTACGAAGGGGTGATCGCCATCGATAAGCAGCACCGCATTGCCGCCATTAACCATGCCGCCAAAGAAATCCTCGGGCTGAACGAACCTTCCTATCTGTTGCGTGGCAAGCCGATTGATACCGTCATTAAACCCGTCCCCTTCTTCTCCGGCGAGGCCATGTGGAACAGCGACACCCACGATGAGATCTGCCGGTTTAACCACGCCACCGTGATTGCCAGCCGGGTGCGGATCATGCTGGAGGATGAGCTTCAGGGCTGGGTCATCAGCTTCCGCAGTAAAAATGATATTCACACGCTTAGCATGCAGCTCAGTCAGGTGAAACGTTACGCGAATAGCCTGCGCATTCTGCGTCATGAGCAGTTGAACTGGACCGCGACACTAGCTGGGCTCCTGCATCTAAAACGCTATGACGAAGCCATCAGATATATTGAGGCGCAGTCGGAAAGCGCGCAGGTGGTGCTGGATTTTGTTTCGCGTCGCTTCTGTTCGCCCGCTCTGTGTGGGCTGCTACTGGGCAAGTACGCGACGGCACGGGAAAAAGGCATTGAGATTGTTTTCGACCCGCGCTGCCAGCTCACCCACATTCCACCTGCGCTGAGTGAAACGGAACTGATGTCCATCATTGGTAATTTGCTGGATAACGCGATGGAAGCCACATTAGCCACCACTGCGCCACATTATCCTGTCGAGGTGTACATCTATAACAGCGACCAAGAGCTGGTCATCGAAGTCGCCGATCAGGGAACGGGTATCGATCCCGCCATTGCCGATAGCCTGTTTGAAATGGGCGTGACCAGTAAAACACAGGGCGATCACGGGCTGGGGCTGCATTTGGTCGCCAGTTACGTCAATCAGGCTCAGGGAATGATCGAAGTCTCGGCCAACCAGCCGAAGGGCAGCATATTTTCCCTATTTATTCCGATGTCCCCCCAATAATTTGAGCGGCAGCGTATTGAACAACGCACAGGCCGCTTGAGGTATAACGGACACACTATTTTATAATTCAGAGACTAACAGGGATTCACACCATGCAGCACACTGAACATTTCGATGTCTTAATCGTTGAAGATGAAAGTAAGCTGGCAAATATTCATGCTGAATTTATTGAGAAACATTTCAATCTGCGTGTCGTCGGGATTGCCGCTACGCTTTTTGAAGCCAAAAAGCTCCTTCAGCAGCACAGGCCACGCCTGATCCTGCTGGATAACTATTTGCCTGACGGCGAAGGGGTTTCGCTGATTGAAAGCCAACTGCTCAAAGGGATGGATTGTTCCGTCATCTTTATTACCGCCGCCAGCGATATGAATACCTGCGCTCAGGCGATTCGCTGCGGGGCCTTTGACTACATTATCAAACCGCTCTCCTACCCACGGCTGCGCTCTTCGCTGGAGCGATTTATTCAATTCGTAAAAACTCAGCACACCTACAAAATTGTCGATCAGCAAAACGTCGATATTCTCTATCAGCTGCAATCGTCCGGCTCTGCCTCCTCCTCATCAGCAAAAGGCATTGAAGAGAACACGCTGGGGTTGATCAAGCAGATTTTTGCCAACGATGGCGGCGATACGCTCTACTCTGTCGATGAAATCGTCGAAAAAACGGGGCTCAGTAAAACGACGGCGCGTCGCTATCTGGAGTTCTGCGTTGAAAACCAGTTCCTCGACATCGAAATGCGTTACGGCAAGATTGGTCACCCACGTCGGCTGTATCGTACCAAAAGCACCCACTAGCCCCCCTATCCTATGACGGTGAGATTAGCCGTCATAGGGCATTCGGCACAGTCAGACAACAATGTACGATAAAAATTGAGATAAAAATCCGCTAACGTAATAACGTCATGCACTACTCAGTGCATCTTACCTCTATTAATTCAAAACTTAACCATTCGTTATTTTTACCCTGCTTATATTTCAAAAAAAAATTCTAAATTACCCCGTTCCTTCTCAAGTTTTTAAAAATAATCATAGTTCCCTGTATTTATCTCTACAGCGGTTACCGTAACGCAGATTGGTAATTCGACCAGCGCTTGCAGTGCAATTGTCCAACAATACGAGAGAAGCCTCACAAATTATTATTCGTTTCTTCACTCACACTAAAAAAAACCACTATAAATCCGATAAGCATTATGGGTCATATCGCTATTAATTCGTTACCCGACACCAGTAATTCATCCCCGGAGAGACGTCATGTTCTTAGCCAAAAAAATCAGAAATCTTAAAATATCCCAAAAGTTGTATCTTGGGTTTGGGGTGATCTTGCTACTGGTCATCATTGCATCGCTACTGAGCGCAGGTCGCTTCAGAGAAATTCGTGATATCTATGAAAAAACCAATCTTATTTACAACATCAACATCGAAGTCTTTCAGGCCAAAATAAATCGCCTGAAGTATTTTTACTCGTATGAAGAGAAGTCACGTGAAACTATGGCAGGCTTCGTTAAACATGCTTCAGAGTTAACCACTGAAGCGAAAACGCTCTCATGGAGTCCGGAAGGCGCTCCCCTCGTCAACGATCTCGGCCAGAACCTGACCGAATTCCAGAACGCGATCACCGAGATGGGGAAATCCACGCAGCGCGTGGTAGAAAATCGCGACAAAATCAGCGCCGCCAACGGGCAAAACATTACCGCGGATTTTTACACCAAACTGCGCCAGCAGCCTTCTGATAGCGCAACGCAATATCAGGCTGAAGATTTGGCAACGCAGGTTTCAGAACTCAAGCAGTTATCCTATGAGTTGCAGCTTAAGCAAAATGCCGATGCCGCGAAGAAGCTCGATGAGGCTTTTGGTCGCTTTGACAGCAACTACCAGGCCGCCACTGCGGCACTGACGCCTGAACAGCAGGTCGCCGCAGAGGGCCTGCGGAGCTATGTCACCAGCTATAAAAAGCTCAACGCTGACTACTTCCAGAGCGTCAACAATCTGAAAAAAGCCGAAGACGGCGTGAAGGTCGGCGGGGATAAAAGCAGCGCCTCTATTAAAGCGCTTATCGCTATCGTCAAAGAGAAGAATGATGCACTGGCATACGGTTCCGCTACCATCACGATGATCATTGGCCTCATCGCCGTCGTGATCGGCATTATCATTTCGCTGCTGATTACCCGCCAAATCACCCGCCCCGTGATTCACAACCTTTCTCTGGCGGAAAAAATCGCCGCAGGCGATCTGACGTCAACGATCGTGGCTGACCGCGATGATGAATTGGGTCAGCTAACGTCCGCCATGGGAAGAATGAACGAGAAGCTGCGCCATATGATCAGCGATGTGCGCGACAGCGTGGACAGCGTGTCCACCTCTGCGGCCAAGATTGCCGCAGGTAACAGCGACCTCTCCTCGCGCACCGAGCAGCAGTCTGCCGCTGTGGTAGAAACTGCCGCCAGCATGGAAGAACTGACGTCGACCGTGAAAAACAACGCCGAAAACGCCAAACAAGCGAGCCAAATCAGTACTGAAGCCTCGCAAAATGCGCACAAAGGCGGCGAAGTGGTACGCGATGTAGTGGATACCATGTCAGGGATTTCAGACAGCTCACGAAAGATTGCCGATATCACCGCCGTTATCAACAGCATTGCTTTCCAGACCAATATTCTGGCGCTTAACGCCGCCGTAGAGGCCGCTCGAGCTGGGGAGCAAGGCCGTGGATTCGCCGTGGTTGCCAGCGAGGTACGGACGCTTTCTCAACGCACCTCTCAAGCGGCGAAAGAAATCGCTACTCTGATATCTGAGTCAGTATCCCGTATCAATGTCGGCACGCAGTTGGTGGCAAACGCGGGAACCGCGATGGATCAGATTGTCTCGTCTGTCTCGCGGGTTAACGACATCATGGGGGAAATCGCCTCCGCCTCCGATGAGCAAAGCCGCGGTATTGAGCAAATTTCTCGCGCCATCAGCGAGCTTGATACCACCACGCAGCAGAATGCGGCGCTGGTAATGGAATCCTCAATCTCCGCTAACTCGCTGGAAGAACAGTCTGCAATACTCGAAAGTATGGTGGCGAACTTCCGCCTGTCCGATCAAGAGGGGCGCAAACCCAAAGCAAATCTCTCCGGTTTGCCGCCACAGCAGAAACGCCTGCCACCTGCATCAAAACAGTCGCAGGATTCAGGCTGGACAACGTTCTAACATTAGATCCTTCAGCCCTGATATGACGTCAGGGCTGAATTCAATGATCAATAAATCGTTAAATAATCAGTAAGCTACGTTGTTTTGGATGTATCCCCATAAAACACTGTGCATTTGCACAGCCCGCCTTGATATCCATCACAAAATGTTATTATCCCCTACTCTGGCACTAACATCGCGATAAGAAAGCCCGATAACTCATAGTAGCTAGCAATGAAACCGTCGTGAAACATGACATCGTTATTAACCGTGAAATAATCGTTAGCAATAAAATCGTGATCATTATTACTAATAAATCGTCCTACATGGAGAGTTATAATGCAGAATCTTGCCAGTCGAATCCGTAACACAAAAATCGCACATAAACTGTATGCGGGATTTGGCATTATTTTATTACTCGTTATTGTTGCCTCATCGCTTAGTACAAAAAGATTTAAAGACATCAAAGATATCTATGAGAAAACCAATCTTATTTACAGCATCAATATTGAGGTGTTTCAGGCAAAAATAAATCGTGTTAAATATTTCTACGCCCCTGATGAAAAGACAAAAGATATTCTGGCGAAATTCGTTAAAAGCGCGACAGACTTAACAGACAGTGCAAAAACGCTGGCCTGGAGCACCGATGAGTTAGGCCACATCAACAGCTTAAAAGAAAACTTAGAAGGCTTTCAGACATCGGTATCCGCAATGTCTGTTGCAACACAAAAAGCGGTTGCTATTCAGGGAAAAATAAATCAACTCCATGCACAAGCCACGCTGGAACCTGTTGCACAGACCATTCATAGCACCAGTTCATTCCCCGATAATGATGCCTATTACGCGATTAGTAGACTCGCTTTCTTGTTAAGTGAAGTGCAAAAGCTGAGTTATGAGCTGCAAATAACAAAAGATGAGAAAACCGTCACTGCACTGAATAACCGTTATGCGGAAACGGAATCAGCCTATCAGGCCTTACCGATTTTACCTGCCGATCTGAAAGGTCAGGCTGACGCATTACGCAATTACATCAAGCAATATCAACAGATTAACGCAGACTATTACACCGCTTTCGATGACGTGAAAAAAGCAGAATATCTGGTCATGAGAGCAGGAACGAAAAGCAGTGCCGACATCAACGCACTGACGGCCATTATCAAAGCGAAAAACGATGAGCTGGCCTATAACTCTGCCACCATTACCATGATTATCGGTCTCATCGCCGTCATCATCGGTATCATTATTTCGATCTACATCACCCGGATTATTACCCGCCCCATCATCCATAACCTGGCGCTGGCGGAACGTATTGCCAGTGGTGACCTGACGACGACAATTCAGACCGATCGTCACGATGAACTCGGCCGACTCACCATGGCCATGGGAACGATGAATGAGCAGTTGCGCCACGTTATCTCCGAAGTGCGGGACAGCGTCGGTAGCGTTAGCCAGTCGGCAAGTAAAATTGCCACGGGCAATAGCGATCTTTCATCACGTACCGAACAGCAGTCGGCTGCCGTCGTTGAAACCGCATCCAGCATGGAAGAACTGACATCAACGGTGAAAAACAACGCCGATAATGCTAAACATGCCAGCCAGATCGCTGCCGATGCCTCCAAGAATGCGCTGAAAGGCGGCGAAGTCGTGAAACAGGTTGTGACGACCATGGACAACATCGCAGCCAGTTCTAAAAAAATTGCCGATATCACCACCGTCATCAATAGCATTGCTTTCCAGACCAACATTCTTGCACTGAACGCCGCCGTAGAAGCCGCGCGCGCCGGTGAACAAGGGCGCGGTTTTGCCGTGGTAGCAGGCGAAGTACGCAGTTTGTCGCAGCGCAGCTCTCAGGCGGCTAAAGACATCGAAGCGTTGATCTCAGAGTCCGTCGAGCGCACCAATGCGGGCAGCCATCTTGTGGCGGTTGCTGGAGAAACCATGGAGCAAATCGTCGATTCCGTTTCTCGCGTGAACGACATCATGGGGGAAATTTCATCTGCTTCGGAAGAACAGAGCCGGGGAATTGGGCAAATCGCACAGGCAATCAGTGAACTGGACACCACCACTCAGCAGAACGCCTCGCTGGTAATGGAATCCTCCATTTCCGCCAACTCGCTGGAAGAACAGGCTGTATTGTTAGAGAAGTTGCTCGAGCACTTCCGCGTGTCTCAATCTGATAACCGCGCAGGCGCGCGGGCATCATCCTCTGCGTCACGCCACGCGCTGCCAAAACAGGTGTCAACGGCAGACAAAAAAGCCGTGTCATCAGAAAGCGACTGGACGTCGTTTTAGCGACTCACGCCCGGATGGCATCGCGTGCATCCGGGCGTATCAGAAACCCTATAGCGGTATCAAAAATCGTGGCAAACAAGCCAGAACGCATTGCCGTTAGCGCTACAAACCTTCATTCAGCGGCATCATTGAGGGATTAGGGTACTGATACTCAAACCCGAGTTCATGGCAGATTCGCTGCCCATCAACAATCTTCCCCTGATCGCTGTCGGTTACGGGCGCAAACTGCGGCGGAGACAGGTGCAATCTGCGCGCCTGTTCAGGGTAAAAATCCTGTCTGGCAGGATGTTCTGGCGCACACAAATTATAGATATGCCCGCCGTTCGGAAGCTTAAGCAGCAACAGGATCGCCGCCAGCACATCTTCCTGATGTACCAGATTCACGCCATGATTACCACGCGGCAGATTGGTTTTGCCCGCAAGGAAACGTCCAGGATGGCGTTCACCACCGACCAGCCCTGCAAGACGCAAGATATCCACGGAGGTATCAGGTAGATGCTGCAACCACTGTTCGAGGGAAACCAGCGTTTTCCCCGCTACCGTCGTCGGCTGTAGCGGCGAGTTTTCTTTTGCCGTGCCGCTGCTATCGCCATAAACCGAGGTTGAACTGGTGAAGATAATACGCGGGACATGAAACACGCGCGCCATATTCACCAACTGCTGTACCGCTTGTGCATACCCTTCCCCGCCTTCCGCCGTTCGGCTGGCGGGCAAGGTCACGATCAATACGTCAACCTGTAGTAATGCGCTAAGCTCGTCTGCGTCGCATTCCAATTCAGGTGTCAGCGCCAGTTGATAGCACTCAATGCCGCTCATTCGCGCTGCTTCTATGCCATCCTGAGTGGTTTTCGTCCCTGTCACGTGGTAGCCGTGCCCATTCAGCGCCAGAGCTAGCGGCATACCCAACCAGCCCAATCCCACAATCGATACTTTTTTCATCAGCCGTTCTCCCCTGCAAGGAGCCTGTTAATTAACATCATGCACGCCTACAGAGTAAACGGCTTTGACGCCCACCGCTACGGATGCCTGTCCGATTCCGTAGTCTTTTCTGCCTATCAAAAGCGGATATCCAGCGCGATTATGCTGGCACATCACTCAAGCAAAACGAACTTCCCACATCTGCTAAAAAAATGTTGCACAACAGCCCGAACATGGTTTAGGTTATTCGGCAGAAATCGTTATTGATTTAATAAACACTGACACAACAAAGAGACATCTTATGACATGCGTTCTGTTTAACCACCATCATCACCATCATCCTGATTAGTCTTTCGGGCAGTTGGTGCTGGAAGACATTCAGATCTTCCAGTGGCGCAGAATACAAAGAGAGCCCTCGGAAGATCACCTTCCGAGGGTTTTTTTATGGCCCAATGTTTCTAAAAATTTTAAATTTGACAGGTTAATGAGGTTTCCATGCTGGATAAAACACGTTTACGGATAGCAATGCAGAAGTCAGGCCGCCTGAGCGACGATTCACGCGAACTGCTGGCGCGCTGCGGGATCAAAATCAACTTACAGCAACAGCGTCTGATCGCGTTCGCAGAAAATATGCCGATTGATATCCTGCGCGTACGCGATGACGATATCCCCGGTCTGGTCATGGATGGCGTGGTCGATCTGGGCATCATCGGCGAAAACGTGCTGGAGGAAGAGCTGTTAAACCGTCGTGCACAGGGTGAAGATCCGCGTTACTTCACGCTGCGCCGTCTGGATTTCGGCGGTTGCCGCCTGTCGCTGGCAATGCCGCTGGACGAAGCCTATACTGGCCCTGAATGTCTGCAAAACAAACGTATCGCCACCTCTTATCCTCACCTGCTCAAACAATATCTCGACAGACAATCTGTCAATTTCAAATCCTGTCTGCTCAACGGTTCCGTCGAAGTAGCACCGCGTGCCGGTCTGGCCGATGCTATCTGCGATCTGGTATCAACCGGTGCAACGCTGGAAGCCAACGGCCTGCGCGAAGTCGAAGTCATTTACCGTTCCAAGGCCTGCCTGATTCAGCGCGACGGCGAAATGCCAGCAGAGAAACAACAGCTAATCGATAAGCTACTGACCCGTATGCAAGGCGTGATTCAGGCGCGTGAGTCAAAATACATCATGCTGCACGCGCCCAGCGAGCGTCTGGACGAAATCATTGCTCTGTTGCCTGGTGCTGAGCGCCCAACCATTCTGCCGCTGGCCGGCGATCAGCGTCGTGTTGCCATGCACATGGTCAGTAGCGAAACGCTGTTCTGGGAAACCATGGAGAAGCTGAAATCATTAGGTGCCAGCTCCATTCTGGTCCTGCCCATTGAAAAAATGATGGAGTGATGACGATGGCTGACAACACCAAAAGCACTGGCAGCTTTAGCACGCTCGTTGACTGGCAGCGCTGTTCAGTAGAAGAACAGCGTCAGCTACTGACTCGTCCGGCGATTTCCGCGTCAGAACGCATTACCGCCGTCGTGAGCGATATTCTGGCAAACGTGAAAAGCCGTGGTGATAACGCCTTACGCGACTACAGCGCGCAGTTCGATAAGGTTCAGGTGAATGCGATTCGCGTCACCGAGGCTGAGATCGCTGCCGCCTCCGCCCGTCTGGGCGATGAGGTAAAACAGGCGATGGCGATCGCCGTACGTAATATCGAGACATTCCACAACGCACAAAAGCTGCCGATTGTCGATATTGAAACGCAGCCAGGCGTACGTTGCCAGCAGCTCACGCGCCCCATCGCAACCGTCGGGCTGTATATTCCTGGGGGCTCTGCCCCGCTGCCGTCAACCGTGCTGATGCTGGGAACGCCTTCACGCATCGCTGGCTGCGGTCGCGTGGTGTTGTGCTCACCGCCGCCGATTGCCGATGAAATTCTGTATGCCGCACAGCTGTGCGGCATCAAAGAAGTCTTTCAGCTCGGAGGGGCTCAAGCGATTGCTGCGATGGCATTTGGCACAGAAAGCGTGCCGAAAGTGGATAAAATCTTTGGCCCCGGCAACGCGTACGTCACGGAAGCCAAGCGTCAGGTTAGCCAGCAGCTCGATGGCGCAGCCATTGATATGCCCGCAGGGCCATCCGAAGTATTAGTGATCGCTGACAGCGGCGCGACGCCCGCGTTTGTCGCCTCCGACCTGTTGTCGCAGGCAGAGCACGGTCCGGATTCACAGGTCATTCTGCTCACGCCTGACGCAGCAATGGCTAAGGCCGTGGCGGACGCCGTTGAAGAACAGCTCACGCAATTGTCCCGTGCGGACATCGCGCGTCAGGCGCTTGCCAGCAGCCGCGTCATCGTTGCGCGTGATTTGGCACAGTGCATTGAAATCAGCAATCAATATGGTCCAGAGCACCTGATCATCCAGACGCGCGACGCCGAATCACTGGTTGATAGCATCACCAGCGCGGGTTCAGTTTTCCTTGGCGACTGGTCACCAGAATCCGCGGGCGATTACGCCTCCGGCACTAACCATGTTCTGCCGACCTATGGCTATACCTCGACCTATTCAAGCCTGGGTCTGGCCGATTTCCAGAAACGCATGACCGTACAGCAGCTCACGCCGCAAGGGTTACTGCAACTGGCGCCGACCATCGAAATATTGGCACAGGCCGAACAGCTGACCGCCCACAAAAACGCCGTTACCCTGCGTGTTGCAGCACTGAAGGAGCAAGCATGAGCAGCATTGAAGAACTGGCACGCGCCAATGTCCGTGCGCTGACGCCGTACCAATCTGCCCGTCGTCTGGGCGGTAACGGCGATGTCTGGCTGAATGCCAATGAATACCCTGAAGCACCAGCATTTCAGTTAACGTCACAGACGCTGAACCGCTACCCGGAATGCCAGCCAGTCACGGTGATCAGCCGTTACGCCGAGTATGCTGGCGTAACACCGGAGCAGGTTCTGGTCAGCCGCGGTGCCGACGAAGGTATCGAGCTGCTTATCCGCGCGTTCTGCGAACCGGGAAAAGATGCCATCCTGTTTTGTCCACCAACCTACGGCATGTACGCCGTCAGCGCCGAGACATTTGGCGTGGAACGCCGCACCGTAGCCAGCAAATCAGACTGGCAGTTGGATCTCGACGCGATTGAAGCACAGTTGGACGGCACTAAGGTCATTTACGTATGTAGCCCGAACAACCCAACCGGCAACCTGATTGCACGGGAGGATTTGCGTCAGTTGCTCACGCTGGCACAGGGAAAAGCGCTGGTCGTTATTGATGAAGCCTACATTGAATTCTGTCCGCAGGCGACCACCTCGGTCTGGCTGGACGAATTCCCACATTTGGTGATTCTGCGTACCTTGTCCAAAGCCTTCTCACTCGCCGGATTGCGCTGTGGCTTCACGCTGGCAAACCCTGAAGTGATTCAGCTTCTGCTGAAGGTGATTGCCCCTTACCCGCTGTCCACCCCAGTGGCCGATATCGCCGCGCAGGCGCTGAGTCACGAAGGGATCGCTAAAATGAAGGCGAATGTTGAGGAAATTACCTCCGCTCGCCGCTGGCTGAGCGATGCCTTAAAAGACATTCCCTGCATTGAAGAAATCTTCCCCAGCGAGAGTAACTATCTGCTGGTGCGCTTTACCGCCTCCCCCTCTGTATTTAAAACGCTGTGGGATCAAGGCATTATTCTGCGTGACCAAAATAAGCAACCGAGCCTCGCAGGCTGTTTGCGCATTACTATCGGCAACCGCTACGAATGTGAACGCGTTGTTGCTGCATTACAATCATTGCCGGGCATCAACGCTTAATTTTAAGGAGCTCACGTGGGCCAGAAATACCTCTTTATCGACCGTGACGGAACATTGATTGCTGAACCGCCTGAAGATTTTCAGGTTGACCGTCTGGATAAACTGGCGCTGGAACCAGATGTCATTCCCTCGCTGCTGGCGCTGCAAAAAGCCGGTTATACGCTGGTGATGATTACGAATCAGGATGGGTTGGGAACCGATAGTTTTCCGCAGGAAACCTTCGATCCACCGCACAACCTGATGATGCAGATTCTGACATCGCAGGGCATCCGTTTTGAGCAAGTGCTGATCTGCCCACATTTACCCGCGGATAACTGCACCTGTCGCAAGCCCAAGACCGAGCTGGTGACTGCCTATTTGAACAACGGCCTGATGGATGTGGCGAATAGCTACGTCATCGGTGACCGCCAGACCGATATTCAACTAGCGCAAAACATGGGCATAACTGGGCTGCTCTATCAACGTGGCGGGCTAAACTGGCAAGCGATTACCAACCAGTTGACCAAGCGTGACCGCCATGCGCACGTCAACCGCGTCACGCGTGAAACCGCGATTGATGTGAACGTCTGGCTGGATCAGGAAGGTGGCAGCAAAATCAACACCGGCGTCGGCTTCTTCGATCACATGTTGGATCAAATCGCCACCCACGGCGGGTTCCGCATGAACATTGAAGTGAAAGGCGATCTATATATCGACGATCACCACACGGTAGAAGATACCGGTCTGGCGCTGGGCGAAGCCCTGAATAAAGCGCTGGGCGACAAACGCGGCATTGGCCGCTTTGGCTTTGTTCTGCCGATGGATGAGTGTCTGGCACGCTGTGCGCTGGATATTTCAGGCCGTCCGCATCTGGAATACAAAGCGGAATTCAGCTACCAGCGCGTTGGCGACCTGAGTACAGAAATGGTCGAACACTTCTTCCGTTCACTGTCTTATTCCATGGCCTGTACGCTGCACCTGAAAACTAAAGGGCGTAACGATCATCACCGTGTAGAAAGCCTGTTCAAAGTCTTCGGGCGCACGCTGCGTCAGGCAATCCGCGTCGAGGGTGATACGCTGCCGAGCTCGAAAGGAGTGCTCTGATGAAGGTCGTCATTCTTGATACCGGCTGCGCTAATCTCTCTTCGGTGACCTACGCCGTGCAGCGGTTGGGGTATACGCCCGTTGTGAGCCGCGAGGCAGAGATTGTCCTGCAAGCGGACAAGCTGTTTCTGCCGGGCGTTGGTACCGCGCAGGCCGCGATGAATCAACTGGAAGAGCGCAACCTGATTACGTTGATCAAGGCCTGTACACAGCCGGTGCTCGGTATTTGCCTTGGTATGCAGTTATTGGGCACAAACAGCGACGAAAATGGCGGCATTCCCACGCTCGGCATTGTTGATTCGCCGGTGAAAAAGATGGTTGACCACGGCTTACCGCTGCCGCATATGGGCTGGAATCAGGTCATTCCGAAGGCAGGACATCGTTTGTTCCGCGATATCGATGACGGTGCCTATTTCTATTTCGTTCACAGCTATGCCATGCCGGTCTGCGAAAATACGATTGCCCAAGCCAACTACGGCGAAGCCTTCACCGCCGCGCTGGAAAAAGATAACTTCTTTGGCGTGCAGTTCCACCCTGAGCGTTCGGGTGCCGCCGGCGCGCAACTGCTGAAAAACTTTCTGGAGATGTAGAGCGTCATGATTATTCCCGCATTAGATCTGATTGATGGACAGGTTGTCCGTCTACATCAGGGTGATTATGGCCAACAGCGCCAGTACGGCAGCGATCCGCTCCCCCGCTTGCAGGATTACCAGCAACAAGGTGCAGGTGTGCTGCATCTGGTGGATTTGACCGGTGCAAAAGATCCCTCTGCCCGCCAGATTCCGCTATTAACGACGCTGTTGGCTGGCGTTACGGTCCCCGTTCAGATTGGCGGCGGTATCCGCACCGAACAGGACGTGGAAGCGTTATTAAAAGCCGGAGCCAGCCGTGTCGTCATCGGCTCCACCGCCGTTAAGCAGCCGGAGCTCGTTCAGCAATGGTTCACCCGCTACGGCGCAGAAGCGCTGGTGCTGGCGCTGGACGTGCGAATCGACGCCAACGGCACGAAGTTCGTCGCTATCAGCGGCTGGCAGGAAAATTCAAACGCCACGCTTGAGCAGGTCGTCGAACAATATCTGCCGTTTGGTCTGAAACATGTGCTGTGCACTGACATTTCTCGTGACGGTACGCTGAGCGGCTCCAACGTCGAGCTCTATCGTGAAATCAGCCAGCGCTACCCGCAAATTGCCTTTCAGGCATCCGGCGGCATCGGCAACTTGACGGATATCGCCAATTTGCGCGGCAGCGGTGTGCAGGGCGTGATCGTGGGTCGTGCACTGCTGGAAGGTAAATTCAACGTCGCGGAGGCTATTTCATGCTGGCAAAACGGATAATCCCCTGTCTGGACGTACGTAACGGTCAGGTCGTCAAAGGTGTACAGTTCCGCAACCACGAAATCATCGGTGACATCGTGCCACTGGCGCAGCGCTATGCGCAGGAAGGAGCAGATGAGTTGGTTTTTTATGATATCACCGCCTCTTCCGATGGCCGTGTAGTCGATAAAAGCTGGGTATCCCGCGTCGCAGAAGTGATTGATATTCCCTTCTGCGTGGCGGGCGGCATTAAAAGCGTGGAAGAAGCGGGTCAGATCCTCTCTTTCGGCGCGGATAAAATCTCCATCAACTCACCAGCGCTGGCCGACCCTGAGCTGATTACCCGACTGGCTGACCGCTATGGCGTGCAGTGCATCGTCGTCGGGATTGATACCTGGCACGATGCCGCGACGGGCCGCTACCATGTGAATCAATACACGGGTGATGAAGCGCGCACCAAGGTCACCACTTGGGAAACGTTAGAATGGGTTGAAGAAGTGCAAAAACGTGGCGCAGGTGAAATTGTCCTGAATATGATGAATCAGGACGGCGTGCGTAACGGCTATGATTTACATCAGTTAAATCTGGTGCGTGATGTCTGTCATGTCCCGCTTATTGCTTCCGGCGGCGCAGGCACCATGGAACATTTTCTGGATGCATTCCAAACCGCCCACGTTGATGGCGCGCTGGCAGCATCGGTGTTTCACAAGCAAATTATTAATATTGGCGAGCTGAAACAATATCTTAAGCAACAGGGTGTGGAGATTCGAGTGTGTTAAGCGAAGCAGTTTTTCTAAACGACGAACAACGAAACCAACTCGATTGGGAAAAAACGGACGGCATGTTGCCGGTTGTCGTGCAACATGCGGTGTCCGGTGAAGTGTTAATGCTGGGCTACATGAATCAGGACGCGTTGCAAGCTACGGAAGAGAGCGGCAAGGTCACGTTTTTCTCGCGGACCAAGCAGCGCTTGTGGACCAAGGGCGAATCTTCCGGCCATTTCCTGAATGTCGTCTCTATCACGCCGGACTGCGATAACGACACCCTGCTGATTCTGGTTAACCCTATAGGACCAACCTGTCACCTTGGCACCAGCAGCTGCTTCTCGCCTGCTGCCAGCGACTGGACGTTCCTCTATCAGTTAGAGCAACTGCTGGCCGAGCGTAAGCATGCTGACCCGGATAGCTCTTACACTGCGCGTCTGTATGCCAGCGGCACCAAGCGCATTGCGCAGAAAGTCGGTGAGGAAGGATTGGAAGCGGCATTAGCAGCAACGGTGCATGACCGCGAAGAGCTGACCAACGAAGCCGCGGATTTGATATACCACCTGCTGGTGCTGTTGCAGGATCAGGATTTAGATCTGGCGACGATCATCAATCGCCTGAAAGCGCGTCACAATAAGTAAATCTGTTCCCCGCGTTATCGATCGCTGATAACGCGGGGCTTTATTATGCCAACATCGCCGTGTTAGCTTGAGTGCACCTTACGTCCCCCTTTCCAGGTTTCCAGAACCGGAATATCACGCATATCTTTCACCGGATTATTTTTATCTGCTGACTCATAAGTCAGTGGAGAGTCCGCTAGAATCACAAAATCGGCACATTTGCCTGCCACTAACGATCCGACCCATTGATCTGCATGACATTGCCAGGCGGCATCATAGGTCGCGGCTTTAAGCGCGGCGAAACGGGAAATCCGCTCTTTCTCATTCAGTACAGCAGAAGCCTTCTCTTGAGTTGCCCCTTCCATCACGCGTGAAATAGCCTGTTCCATCATGCGCAGTGGGCCAAGCGGTGTAACACCGTTATCGCTGTGTAGCGTAATCCTCATCCCGTGATTGATCGCGGATTGGCAGCGGTCGAGGTGATTAGCCCGCTTCTCTCCCAATATGGTTTGCTGGAATGCCCAGCCCCAATACCCCACATGACCAATTAAGAAACTGGGGGAAATACCGAGCTGTTTCATTTCCACAAGATGATCGTCAGTGAGCAGGGAGGCATGTTCCAAACGATCCCGCCGCAGTTCGTAAGTCTCTGATGTCACGCCAGCCAGTTTAAAAGACGCTAAGGTCAGCCTGATGGCTTCATCGCCATTCGTATGAATCATCAATGACCAGTTTTTATCTACAACGTTCTGCACCAGCGTATTGATATTAGTGGATGGATCGAAGTTGAAGGCACCGACATTATCCACGCCTGGCGTTTTTTCATAGAGGTGATTACAGCAGTACGGAGTGGATTGATACCCCGTCAGCCCTTGGTTTGAACCATCTGAAATAACCTTGATATACGGCAAGTGAAAGTGTTCATCTCCATACCCCGGAGAGTAATAATTCACCACTTTATTTTCAAAATCCTCACTACTCGTAACAATCAGCGCACCACCTATCCGCACCGGACAAATCGGCAGATGAGCCCATTTGTCCAGGAAACTCACTTGATCGAAGCCCGGCTGAGACCCTTTGGGTTCAACGCCAGCATCAAGCATATAAGTCACGCCACGTTTACTCGCCAAAGCAAACAGTTTGCTCATCGATGCAATGAGCTTTACCGCCAATTCCGTTTTAGGGTAGCTACTGACCATGACATTTAGCACTGGCTGGATACCAACTATTTCCTTAAGGATACCGTCTTCGCTGATAGGTGGGACAAGGGGGGGTTTATCTGCATAATAGTCTTTAACACACTTAATCGCCGCATGATTGATATAGGCAAGATGCATCGAGGCATTGAGGACAAATACCGGTTGGAGTGTCGTGATTTTATCGAGAGCATCAGCATCAAATGCCTTATTTCCATCAACAAACAGCGATGGATCAGCACCAAATCCGATAAGCCATTTATCGGATTTATGCGGTAACGCCTTCTCCTGTAGATGGGATATCACCCAGCTACGGTTATAACTTTTGCGTAATTTTTGCTCTTCAAACGGGCTAACATCATTACCAATACCAGAAAGCATCGCGGAACTAGTGATGTGGACATGCGGCTCAATCAGCCCCGGCAACAGCGTTTGTTTGCCTGATAATTGATGCTCAGACGTGTTTTTCGGCATTTTGGCTTTCACATCCTGATACGAACCCGTTGCAACCACCAGTCCGTCACGAATGCCCATGGCCTCAACTGCAACTTCCTTCCCATCTTCTAACGTCAGAATAGCTTTTCCAGGGCTCCCATCCTTATTTGGTGCGGAACGGAATAGCTTCGTTTCAATATGTAGACTGTTCTCCCCCTCAGGGATCTCAACTGGCGTATCGGGGAGAAACGATTTCCACAGGGGGCTACAGCAGGAACAGCTTATGCTACCGGAATGGCCACACGCTTCACTCATACACTTTCCTTATTTAGAGGTAACGCATTAGAAATGTTAATGTACCGAATAAAAAATAGGCAATAACATTAGAAACTTCAACGTCCAAGCAGTTGAAAATCAAAAATTCATATTTCGTGTGCTGGCGATCACTTAGAAACGTGAAGGGCCAAAAGGAAAGCGTATTACGTGGGATCGCATTCTAATAAGTAACTAGATCAAATCATGTGGAAGGTCGGAGAGGAAAATAGGCCATAAATGTAAAAAAGCACCCGAGATGGGTGCTTTTATAAGGCTGGTATTTAAGACTAACGATTAGCCGTAAATATTAGCGCGGTCGCGGAGTTCCTTACCTGGTTTAAAGTGAGGGACGTACTTACCTTCCAACTCAACTTTGTCACCCGTTTTCGGATTACGACCTACACGCGGTGCACGGTAGTGAAGTGAAAAACTGCCAAACCCACGGATTTCAATACGGTCGCCTTCGGCTAGCGTAGAAGCCATTTGTTCGAGCATTTCTTTCACTGCATCCTCAACCACTTTGGCTGGGATATGAGATTGCTGTCCAGCAAGCCTTTCAATAAGTTCAGACTTGGTCATAGCTCCTCCAAGTGCGGTTATCAATAACCAGGATAACTGACTACCGTTACAAGAATGAGCAACTTACGTTGCTCATTCCACCGTAGTGATTACTCGCCTTTAGCTGCTTTGAACGCTTCTGCCATCGCGCTGGAGAAATTGTTTTCTTCCGGCTTGTTGTTAACAGTTGCGATTGCATCTTTCTCGTCAGCTTCGTCTTTCGCACGAACAGACAGGCTAACAACGCGATTTTTACGATCAACACCGGTGTATTTCGCTTCAACGCTGTCGCCAACGCTCAATACCAGAGTTGCATCTTCAACGCGGTCACGAGAAGCGTCAGAAGCACGCAGATAGCCTTCAACACCGTCTGCTAATTCAACTGTAGCACCTTTGGCGTCAACTGCTGTAACTTTACCAGTAACAATAGCACCTTTCTTGTTAACAGACAGGTAGTTATTGAACGGGTCTTCAGACAGTTGTTTCACACCCAGGGAGATACGCTCGCGCTCTGCGTCAACCTGCAGAACAACAGCGGCGATTTCATCACCTTTCTTGAATTCGCGAACGGCTTCTTCGCCAGCCACGTTCCAAGAGATGTCGGACAGGTGAACCAGACCGTCGATGCCGCCGTCCAGACCGATGAAGATACCAAAGTCAGTGATAGACTTGATTTTACCTTCAACGCGGTCGCCCTTGTTGTGGGTTTCTGCGAACAGCTGCCATGGGTTAGATTTGCACTGTTTCAGGCCCAGAGAGATACGACGACGTTCTTCGTCGATGTCCAGAACCATTACTTCCACTACATCACCAACGTTAACAACTTTGGATGGGTGGATGTTTTTGTTGGTCCAATCCATTTCGGAAACGTGCACCAGACCTTCAACGCCTTCTTCGATTTCAACGAAGCAGCCGTAGTCAGTCAGGTTGGTTACGCGGCCAGTCAGACGCGTGCTTTCTGGGTAACGCTTAGCGATAGCGACCCATGGATCTTCGCCCAGCTGTTTCAGACCCAGAGACACACGGGTACGTTCGCGGTCGAATTTCAGCACTTTAACAGTGATTTCGTCGCCCACATTGACGATTTCGCTTGGGTGTTTAACACGTTTCCAAGCCATATCAGTGATATGCAGCAGGCCATCAACACCGCCCAGATCAACGAATGCACCGTAGTCAGTAAGGTTCTTAACGATACCTTTAACTTCCATGCCTTCCTGCAGGTTTTCCAGCAGTTGATCGCGCTCAGCACTGTTTTCAGATTCGATAACTGCACGGCGGGAAACAACAACGTTGTTGCGTTTCTGATCCAGCTTGATAACTTTGAACTCAAGCTCTTTGCCTTCCAGATGCAGCGTGTCGCGAACCGGACGAACGTCTACCAGAGAACCTGGCAGGAACGCGCGAATGCCGTTCAGCTCAACAGTGAAACCGCCTTTAACTTTACCGTTGATAATACCGGTAACAGTTGCAGCTTCTTCGTAAGCTTTTTCCAGCGTCAGCCATGCTTCATGACGTTTAGCTTTTTCGCGAGAAAGCAGCGTTTCACCGAAGCCATCTTCGATAGCGTCCAGAGCAACGTCAACTTCATCACCAACCTGAATTTCCAGTTCGCCTTGTGCGTTCTTGAATTGCTCTACCGGAATGGCAGATTCAGATTTCAGACCGGCATCAACCAGTACGACATCTTTATCAATAGCAACAACAACACCACGTACGATGGAACCAGGACGGGTTTCGATTTCTTTCAGGGATTCTTCAAAGAGTTGAGCAAAAGATTCAGTCATGTTTGATAATCTTAAGGGTTTCATTTTAACGTCCATCTGGCATCCTGCTCGATGGGGTTGTTTAACATGCCCCGCTGTGCATCCTTACAGCGAGGTAAAAATTCAGTTTTTTGTGATTACGCTAAAATTTCGCGGGCATAAGCCAACGCGCGCGCTATCACTTCATCGATTGTCATTTCCGTTGAATCTAGCACCAACGCATCGGCAGCAGGCACTAACGGCGCAACGGGACGGCTGCGATCGCGCTCATCCCGTTCTTTTATCTCAGACAAAAGACGTTCAAAGTTAACATTAAAGCCCTTCCCCTGCAACTGTAGCATGCGACGTTGTGCACGTTCTTCCGCACTGGCATCCAAAAAAATCTTCACTGGGGCATCAGGAAAGACCACCGTTCCCATGTCTCTGCCATCAGCAATCAACCCTGGAGCCTCGCGAAATGCACGCTGCCGACGTAATAATGCTTCACGAACGCGAGGGAAAGCCGCAGCCTGAGACGCCGTGTTGCCTACCGCTTCGGTACGAATTTCATGGCTAACGTCTTCGCCTTCCAGGATGACTTTCAACTGCCCGTCTTCTGCAACAAAACGCACATCAAGATGAGAAGCCAGCGGAACCAGCGCGTCTTCCGAACTGATATCCACATGGTGGTGCAATGCCGCCAGAGCCAAAACACGATAGATAGCCCCCGAGTCCAGCAGGTTCCATTGTAAAGCTTCAGCCAATGCCTTACACAAGGTACCTTTGCCTGCGCCGCTCGGTCCGTCAACCGTAATTACCGGTGCCATCACCGTCATCTCTCTCTCCTTAATACTGGGAAGTTCCGCTTATGCCGTTTTTATGGCATCACGGAGCATCATTATACGCATCAATACAGAGAAAGGTTACCCCAATGCCGGAATGGCGGGAAAAATAAGGCATTCTCTGAACGCGGTACGCAATTTCAGAAGAAAAGCTGAGCGTTGCTCGGAGAAATCGATAGAGAAAAAAGGCACGGAAACCGTGCCTTAGAGAGAGATCAGGCTAGCTCGCTGAGGCGTGCCAGCTGTTCGAAGTAGTCCGGGAAGGTTTTAGCTGTACATTTCGGATCCAGAATCGTAACTGGCGTATCCGATAGCGCCACTAGAGAGAAACACATCGCCATACGATGATCGTTGTACGTGCCGATTTCTGCCGCTTTCAGCTTGGTCGGCGGCGTAATGCGAATGTAGTCATTACCCTCTTCCACTTCCGCGCCAACTTTACGCAGTTCAATCGCCATTGCCGCCAGACGATCGGTTTCTTTCACGCGCCAGTTGTAGATATTACGCAGCGTAGTGGTGCCACCTTGAGCGAAAAGCGCCGCCGTCGCGATGGTCATCGCAGCATCAGGAATGTGGTTCATATCCATGTCGATCGCATGCAGCTCACCGCGCTCGCATTCGATATAATCCTCACCCCAGCGCACGGTCGCGCCCATCTTTTCCAACACGTCAGCAAAGCGAATGTCGCCCTGTACGCTATTACGGCCTACACCAGTCACACGCACAACGCCGCCTTTAATCGCCGCTGCGGCCAGGAAGTAAGAAGCCGATGACGCATCACCTTCCACCAGATAGTCGCCCGGTGAGCGATACTGCTGGCGACCCGCCACGAAGAATTGCTGATAGTTTTCATGACGCACTTCAATACCAAACGCTTTCATCATATGCAGCGTAATATCGATATACGGTTTGGAAACCAGATCGCCCTGAATGCTGATTTGCGTATCCTGCGCGGCCAGAGGCGCAGTCATCAGCAGCGCAGTCAGGAACTGGCTTGATACACTGCCATCTACGCTGATTTCGCCGCCCTGAAAACCACCGTGCAGACGAAGCGGTGGGTAGTTTTCCTGCTCCAGATAGTCAATTTTCGCCCCGCCCTGACGCAGTGCATCGACCAGATGCCCGATCGGGCGCTCTTTCATCCGAGGTTCGCCTGTCAGCACAATATCGCCATCTGTCAGACACAGCGCGGCAGCCAGTGGACGCATCGCTGTACCTGCATTCCCTAGAAACAGCTCCAGCGGTTGCGATGCCGTAAACGCGCCACCCAGCCCCGAAATCTCACACACGGTCCGGTCAGACGACAGATGATATTCCACTCCCAGCGCCGTTAGAGCGGTAAGCATATGGCGGACATCGTCACTGTCTAACAGGTTAGTTAACCGGGTATTTCCTTCAGCCAAGGCCGCCAGCAAAAGCGCACGGTTAGAGACGCTTTTTGATCCAGGAAGGTTAAGGGTACCGTTAATCAGTTTGATGGGTTGTAGCGTCAGGGATTCCTGCATGTAAAGCCTATTCTTTCAACGTGGACATAAAAACCCCGGAAAGTCCGGGGTTGATCAAAATGTATCGAGGGGCGGTCTTAATCAACCGTGGCGACGCGCGAAGTCAGCCATAAATTCCGTCAGCGCTTTCACGCCTTCCAACGGCATCGCATTGTAGATAGAAGCACGCATGCCGCCCACTACGCGATGACCTTTCAGCGCGTGCAGACCCGCAGCAACTGATTCTTCCAGGAAGACTTTATCCAGCGCAGAGTCCGCCAGCAGGAACGGCACATTCATGCGAGAACGGTTAGCTACCGCGACGTCATTACGATAGAAATCGTTACCGTCAATCGCGCTATACAGCAGGTCGGCTTTCTCTTGGTTACGTTTTTCCATTTCAGCCAGACCGCCGTACTCTTTCAACCATTTGAAGACCATGCCGGACAGGTACCAGGCAAACGTTGGCGGCGTGTTAAACATAGAGTCATTGTCCGCCAGAACCTGATAATCCAGAATCGATGGCAGCTCACGGCGCGCTTTGCCCAGCAAATCTTCACGTACGATGACCAGCGTCAGACCGGCCGGGCCGATATTTTTCTGTGCGCCGGCATAGATCACGCCGTAACGGCTAACGTCAATACGGCGAGACAGGATGCTGGAAGAATAGTCGGCGACCACAATTTTATCGCCAAAATCTGGCTCTTCTTCGATCGCAATACCGTCAATGGTTTCATTTGGACAGTAATGTACAAACGCGGCGTCATCAGACAATTTCCATTCACGCATCGGCTTAATGCCGCGCAGATCGCCTACACTCGTTTTCACGTCAATCACGTTAGGTGTGCAGTATTTTTCTGCTTCATTGATTGCGCTGTGTGCCCAATATCCACCGTCGATGTAGTCGGCCGTTGAGCGTTCGCCCAGGAGATTTAACGGTACTGCCGCAAATTGCGCACGCGCACCACCGTGGCAAAAAAGCACTTTGTAGTTGGAGGGGATTTTCAGCAAATCACGCAGATCTTGTTCGGATTCAGCGGCAACCTGCATAAACTCTTTACTGCGGTGGCTGATTTCCATAACCGATGTGCCCAGGCCATTCCAATTACACAATTCCTGTTCAGCACGACGCAGTACTTCAACCGGCAGCATTGCTGGACCGGCGCTAAAATTAAAAATCTGAGTCATTTCCCCTCACCACACCTGAAAAAATAGCGGCTCTTTTTATCACCGTTGTTACAAATACCATTTTTATAAACCTGACGGTTATAAAAATACCGCTGTTACAAGATAGTAGTTATAACGGAACGACCGCCATAACCACACTACTTTTACCCTGCTATCGGTTTTATCACTCGTCAATCGCGGCTGCAACGCTTATTGCGCTTTCATTATGCAAAACGGCACGTTACGCAGTCTGTTCTTTTTCACTGTTGCCGATCTGTTATGAATAAATAGAGTCTGAACAGAAAAATCCGTATCATGCCGCTTCCGCTAATCTCGATAAGAGTGAACACCATGACTCAAACGTTTATCCCAGGCAAAGACGCCGCCCTGGAAGATTCCATCGCCCGTTTTCAACAACAGCTCCAGGACCTGGGGTTTAACATCGAAGAAGCGTCATGGCTGAACCCGGTGCCAAACGTCTGGTCTGTCCATATTCGAGACCGCGATTGCCCACTTTGCTTCACTAACGGTAAAGGTGCCAGTAAGAAAGCGGCGCTGGCCTCTGCGTTAGGCGAGTATTTCGAGCGTCTGTCCACCAACTATTTCTTTGCTGACTTCTATCTCGGCAAAAGCATCGCTAACGGCGATTTCGTTCACTACCCGAATGAAAAATGGTTCCCGATTCCAGAAGATGATGCATTGCCGGAAGGTATTCTGGATGCCCGTCTGCACCAGTTTTACGATCCCGAGCAGGAACTGAGCGCCAGCGATCTGATCGATCTGCAATCCGGTAATGCCGACAGAGGCATTTGCGCGCTGCCATTTACGCGTCAGTCCGATCAGCAAACCGTCTATATTCCGATGAACATCATCGGTAACCTGTACGTTTCTAACGGAATGTCGGCAGGTAACACCGCCAACGAAGCCCGCGTTCAGGGGCTGTCTGAAGTGTTTGAGCGCAGCATCAAGAACCGCATCATTGCCGAATCCATCAGTCTGCCAGAAATTCCGCAAGAGGTGCTGAACCGCTACCCAGGCGTGGTCGAAGCGATTGCAACGCTGGAAAAAGAAGGTTTCCCGATTTTCTCTTACGATGCCTCACTGGGCGGGAAATATCCGGTTATCTGCGTGGTGCTGTTTAACCCCGCTAACGGCACCTGCTTTGCCTCCTTCGGCGCACATCCTGACTTCGGCGTGGCGCTTGAGCGCACCGTTACCGAACTGCTGCAAGGCCGTGGCCTGAAAGATCTGGACGTGTTCACCCCACCGACGTTCGATGATGAAGAAGTTGCCGAGCACGCCAATCTGGAAACCCACTTTATCGATTCCAGCGGTCTGATCTCTTGGGATACGTTCAAGAAAACAGCGGATTATGAATTTGCTGATTGGAGCTTTAAAGGATCGACGGAAGAAGAATTCGCTACATTGATGGCGATCTTCAAGCAGGAAGATAAAGAAGTCTACATTGCTGACTATGAGCATCTGGCTGTTTACGCCTGCCGCATCATCGTGCCGGGAATGTCGGACATCTACCCTGCTGACGATCTGTTGCTGGCCAATAACAGCATGGGGGCTCATCTGCGTGACACGCTGCTGGCGCTGCCTGACAGCAAATGGGAAAAAGAAGACTATCTGACTCTGTTGCAACAGTTGGATGACGAAGGGCTGGATGATTTCACCCGCGTACGCGAATTGCTTGGTATTGCCACTGGCAAAGATAATGGCTGGCTCACTCTGCGCGTTGGCGAATTGAAAGCCATGCTGGCTCTGGCTGGCGGCGATCTGGATCAGGCGCTGACCTGGACAGAGTGGACGCAGGATTTCAACGACTCCGTCTTTACGGCACAACGCAGCAATTATTACCGTTGCCTGCAAACGCTGCTGTTACTGGCGCAAGAGCCTGAACGCGATCCAGCAGAATACTACGATGCCTTTATCAAAATGTACGGCAGTGAGACGGTCGATGCCGCCAGTGCCGCCGTTGCTGGCGAAGCCTGCTTCTATGGTCTGTTTGCCGTGGATGACACCTTTGCTTCTTTACCTGCACACCAATCGCTGCTAGCCGCCTATGAAAAACTGCAACAGGCGAAACGTCGTTATTGGCAAGCAAAATAATGCCAGAGTGGTGCAATCAGCACGCATTTTATATCGATGAGTGCGATTGAGTACAAATAGCAACCGAAAAATAGCCCTTTCTCTTAAAGGGCTATTTTATTGTCCAAAGAGCAATATTTATTATTCGTAATGCATAATCAGAACATTGTTATTGAATGGTGAATTTTTAATTAAATTACATCGACAAGGTGGTACTGAAATTCTACAAAACATGATTTTCATTAACGCTAAATCGGTAGGTTTAACGTATGCCATTCAACTATTTTTGTAAAACTTAAAATATTTTTTTATTATAAAATTCAATAAATTAACCATAAAACTTCGGTATCTCACCCTCCCCACCAACCTGTTAATTTCTTGCAATATGATCCACGTCAAATTTTACCGTATACTGCTTTGTTAGTATCTCAACGCTGATAATTTTTAAGAGAGAGTTAGTGTGAAAGCTGACAACCCCTTTACTCTATTACTCCCGGCCGCCATGGCAAAAGTTGCTGAAGACGCCGGAGTCTATAAAGCTACAAAACAACCGTGTACGACGTTTTATTTAGCGATCACTGCGGGTGTGTTTATTTCGATCGCCTTCGTCTTTTATATTACGGCTACCACAGGGACCGCGACGATCCCTTTCGGCATCGCGAAGTTGATCGGTGGTATCTGTTTCTCCCTTGGCCTCATGTTGGTTGTCGTCTGCGGTGCGGACTTGTTTACCTCAACCGTTCTCATCGTGATTGCCAAAGCCAGTGGACGTATTACCTGGAAGCAACTAGCCTGTAACTGGGCAAATGTCTATGTCGGCAACCTGATTGGCGCGCTTTTCTTCGTTGGGCTTATCTGGTTCTCGGGAGAGCACATGGTCGCAAACGGTGCGTGGGGGCTTAACGTCCTGCAAACAGCTGAACACAAACTTGAACATACGTTTGTTGAAGCGCTGTGTCTGGGGATTCTAGCCAACCTGTTAGTTTGTCTGGCCGTGTGGATGAGCTATTCCGGCCGTACGCTTACCGACAAAATGTTTGCCATGATTCTGCCTGTTGCCATGTTCGTTTCCAGCGGCTTTGAGCACAGTATCGCCAACATGTTCATGATTCCTATGGGCATTGTTATCAAAAATTTTGCGGCCCCAGAATTCTGGAATGCGATCGGAATGGTGCCGTCTCAGTTTGAACATTTAACCGTTAGCCACTTTATTACCGATAACCTGATTCCCGTCACCCTGGGGAACATCATCGGCGGCGGCGTAATGGTCGGTTTGACATATTGGGTAATTTATTTGCGCGGTGGAGACAAGCACCACTAAGGTGCAATCGGCCGCAACGTCGGGTTTTAAGAAATCCATATCAAAGGTAGGTGTAAAATGACCGAGCTGAATGAAAAATTGGCCAATGCATGGCAAGGCTTTAGCAAAGGTGAATGGCAGGATAACGTCAACGTTCGTGACTTTATCCAGAAAAACTACACGCCGTATGAAGGTGATGAGTCTTTCCTGGCTGGCGCAACCAAAGCGACCTCAGCGCTGTGGGACAGCGTCATGGAAGGCATCAAACAGGAAAACCGTACTCACGCCCCTGTTGATTTTGATACCAATGTTGCTGCAACTATCACGTCTCACGACGCGGGATACATCAACAAAGGTCTGGAAAAAATCGTTGGTCTGCAAACTGACGCTCCGCTGAAACGTGCGTTAATTCCGTTTGGCGGCATCAAAATGGTTGAAGGTTCATGCAAAGTTTACGGTCGTGAATTGGATCCTCAACTGAAAAAAATCTTCACCGAATACCGCAAAACGCACAACCAAGGCGTGTTCGATGTTTACACCCCAGATATCCTGCGTTGTCGTAAATCAGGCGTTCTGACTGGTCTGCCAGATGCCTACGGCCGTGGCCGTATCATCGGTGACTACCGTCGCGTTGCGCTGTACGGTATCGACTACCTGATGAAAGACAAATTTGCTCAGTTCACTTCTCTGCAATCCAAACTGGAAAACGGCGAAGATCTGGAAGCAACAATCCGTCTGCGTGAAGAAATTGCCGATCAGCATCATGCGCTGAGCCAAATTAAAGAAATGGCTGCTAAATATGGCTGTGACATTTCTGGTCCAGCAACGACAGCTCAGGAAGCCGTGCAGTGGACTTACTTCGGTTACCTGGCTGCGGTGAAATCACAGAATGGTGCAGCAATGTCCTTCGGACGTGTCTCTACCTTCCTGGATATCTACCTTGAGCGCGATCTGGCAGCAGGCAAAATCACTGAAGATGAAGCTCAGGAAATGATTGACCATCTGGTCATGAAACTGCGCATGGTACGTTTCCTGCGTACGCCTGAGTATGATGAGCTGTTCTCTGGTGACCCAATCTGGGCAACAGAATCTCTGGCAGGTATGGGTCTGGATGGTCGTACACTGGTGAGCAAAACCAGCTTCCGCTTCCTGAACACCCTGTACACCATGGGGCCGTCTCCAGAGCCAAACATGACCATTCTGTGGTCTGAAAAACTGCCACAAAGCTTTAAAAACTATGCGGCTAAAGTCTCCATCGATACTTCTTCTCTGCAATATGAGAATGACGATCTGATGCGCCCTGACTTTAACAACGATGACTACGCGATTGCTTGTTGTGTAAGCCCGATGATCGTTGGCAAACAAATGCAGTTCTTCGGTGCTCGCGCAAACTTGGCGAAAACCATGCTGTATGCAATCAACGGCGGCGTGGACGAAAAACTGAAAATGCAGGTCGGTCCGAAATCAGAACCGATCAAAGGCGACGTTCTGAACTTCGACGAAGTGATGGAGCGTATGGATCACTTCATGGATTGGCTGGCTAAACAATACGTCACCTCCCTGAACATCATTCACTACATGCATGACAAATACAGCTACGAAGCGGCGCTGATGGCACTGCACGATCGTGACGTGTTCCGTACCATGGCGTGTGGTATCGCTGGTCTGTCTGTTGCTGCTGACTCCCTGTCTGCCATCAAATATGCCAAAGTTAAACCAATTCGTGATGAAGATGGCCTGGCTATCGACTTTGATATCGAAGGCGAATATCCGCAATTCGGTAACAACGATGCTCGCGTAGATGAACTGGCTTGTGACCTGGTTGAACGTTTCATGAAGAAAATTCAGAAACTGAATACCTACCGTGGCGCAACACCAACGCAGTCTGTTCTGACCATCACCTCTAACGTGGTATATGGTAAGAAAACGGGTAACACGCCAGACGGTCGACGCGCAGGTGCTCCGTTCGGACCAGGTGCTAACCCAATGCACGGTCGTGACCAGAAAGGCGCGGTTGCTTCTCTGACTTCTGTTGCCAAACTGCCGTTTGCTTACGCGAAAGATGGTATTTCTTATACTTTCTCCATCGTACCTAATGCGTTAGGTAAAGACGACAACGTACGTAAAGCTAACCTTGCCGGCCTGATGGATGGTTATTTCCACCACGAAGCCAGCATCGAAGGCGGTCAGCACCTGAACGTTAACGTCATGAACCGTGAAATGCTGCTTGATGCGATGGAAAATCCGGAGAAATATCCGCAGTTGACTATCCGTGTATCTGGCTACGCAGTGCGTTTCAACTCACTGACGAAAGAACAGCAACAAGACGTCATCACCCGTACGTTCACACAGTCAATCTAATTTCCATGACTGTCTGAAAAGGCGTAAAATAAAGGCTCCACATCAGTGGGGCCTTTTTCTCACCCTCGCTTGTCGTTCAGATTGTTAGCCTGTTTTGCCAGCCCGCTATATTGCCCTCATTATGTGGATGGCTCGCAAAACAGATTCGACGCAGCATCTGTCACACGGTGTTCTTCTGCCAGAAACTCTTGTCAGAGCAGCATCTGCCTTCTTATGACTGCGCTCATAAAGACCGCTATTGTTCGGTCAAATTTGGAGAAAACCTCGCAATGTCACTTATCGGTCGCATCCACTCCTTTGAATCCTGTGGCACCGTCGATGGCCCAGGCATCCGTTTCATCATCTTCTTTCAAGGTTGCCTAATGCGCTGCCTGTATTGCCATAACCGTGATACCTGGGATACGCACGGCGGCAAGGAAGTGACGGTTGAAGAACTCATGAAAGAAGTCGTGACCTATCGCCACTTTATGAATGCATCCGGCGGCGGCGTAACGGCATCCGGCGGCGAGGCTATTCTCCAGGCCGAATTTGTGCGCGACTGGTTCCGTGCCTGTAAGGCAGAAGGCATCAACACCTGTCTGGACACCAATGGCTTTGTGCGTCGTTACGACCCCGTCATTGACGAGCTATTGGACGTCAGCGATTTAGTGATGCTCGACCTGAAGCAAATGAATGACGACGTACACCAGAATTTAGTGGGCGTATCCAATCACCGTACTCTGGATTTCGCTCGCTATTTGGCAAAGCGCAATCAGCGCACCTGGATACGTTATGTGGTCGTTCCCGGCTGGTCTGACGATGATGCGTCCGCACACAAGCTGGGCGAATTCACCAAAGATATGACGAACATCGAGAAAATTGAGCTTCTCCCCTATCATGAACTTGGCAAACACAAGTGGATTGCGATGGGTGAAGAGTACAAATTAGACGGTGTTAAACCGCCGAAGGCCGATACGATGGATCGCGTTAAATCGATTCTTGAAAGCTACGGTCACAAGGTCATGTACTAACTTCTGACGCTTTCTGGAAAAATAGCGCGCTCACGGCGCGCTATTTTCATTTTTGGCGGGTAGATATCACTACAGTATTAATGCGCTGTGCTAAGCCAAGTTCCCTGCCGCCTTGATTTTCACCTGTACCGCATTCCCTGGTAGATAAGCCAACGGAATTTCCTGATAGTCGATGATTTCAACACTGCCCGGCCTAGCTCCCATCTCTTCTGCAAGACAAATGGTTTGCTGCTGCAATTCGCTTTTTATCTTCTCACGATCGTTATCCGGCATTTTAACCACACGTTCGATCTGTGCGCCCACTGCCCCTAACGCCACACCAACCGCATTGGCCGCATCAAAGTTCTGCGGACGCATGACCTGACTGACACCAGATAAAACGTCAGGCAGTAAAATGCTGCCACCGCCCACAAGCACTGCAGGGATTGCTGCGCTTGACGATTTAATCCGATCGATAGCGCTTTCCACTTTCTCAATCATCTGACGATAAGCCTGCTGGCAAAATGCATTATCCAGCTTGGGTAGCGGACGAGGAAGATCCGCAATCCATCGTTCACGATGTAGTTGTAGCATGATATCGCTGAGCGTTAACGTCTCCCCGCCAAAGCTGACACCCTGTTCAAGCAGGCGATAGCCGACACTGTCAGGCCCAAGGGTAAGCTTTCCATCCTGAGACTGTCGAACGCAGGTTCCACCGCCAATGCCGATAGAAATAATGTCCGGCATTCTGAAATTCGTCCGTACGTCGCCGACTTCAACGGCGATTGCCGATTCACGCGGGAAGCCATTCACCAACACGCCAATATCCGTTGTCGTGCCGCCAACATCAATAATCAACGCATTATCCAGCCCGGAAAGGTGGCACGCTCCGCGAATCGAGTTCGTTGGTCCACAGGCCATCGTCAGAATAGGGTATTGCTTCACCATATTCTCGGACATCAATGTGCCATCGTTTTGCCCGAAGAATGGTGTAGCCTCGATACCGTGCCGAACTAGCGCTTGCGTAAAACCGTTAACAAAGCGGTTCGCGGTACTTTGCAACGATGCATTCAGGATTGTCGCGTTTTCCCTTTCCAATAATCCCGTGCTGCCTATTCGGTGGGATAACGACACGGAAACCGCTGGCAATGCCGCACTCACCCACTGGGCAACCTGCAGTTCCTGTTGATTGTTTACGGGGGAAAATACGCCACAGATAGCCACGCTATCGACATGGCCGCGCATCTTGTCACAAACTGCCAGCACTTCATCCCGCAGTACAGAATGAATCTCTCGACCATCAAACTCATAGCCGCCATGAATCTGGTAGAAATGCTCGCCTAATGTCCTTTGCCACTCGTCATCCCAGCCAAACAGCGGCGGGACGCTATCGCTACTTGGCAGGCTCAGGCGCAATAGTCCGACGCGATCCAGCCCTTTCCGCTCAACAATGGCATTAGTACATTGGGTTGTACCCAACATCGCATAGCGAATATGCTGCGGTGCGATACCAGACTGCGCCAATACTTCCGCAATCACCCGTTCGATGCCGCTGTAGATATCCAGACTGGTAGGAAATTTGGCCGTCGCGATGCAGCGTAGATCAGCATCTAAAATTGCCGCATCCGTGTTGGTGCCGCCGACATCAATCCCGAGTCGGTAATCATTTTTATGTAACATCGGGAAAGCCTCAGCGATTTGCAAGCAGTTCTATCGGCACATACTGCACCGGATAACCGAAATACTCCGGCCCCGCAACGTCAATCCCTTTTGGCGTTCGCCACTTGTCATTACACGGATAGGCAATCACATCGACTCGCTGCCCATAACGTAAATGTTCCGTGATGATCGGACGTCCGGTTTCACTATCTACTATGGAGATTAAATCAGGCACAACGGCCAGCAGATTATCCTGCGTAGGATCTTTCACCTGTGATGAGCGATAAGCGAGCAATAACTCATTCTGAAAAAGCACAGTAAACGACTCGCCTTTGTCGTTTCCCATACCATCCAACACCACTTTACCCCGAGCAAAACCGCCAGCTGTGCGCCGTTCTACATCAACAATTTTCCCTGATGCAACGATATGGCCATTCAGCACAGTAAGCAGAGACTGTACTGGATGACTGCCTGACCGATGAGATTCTCGCAGCGTTTTCCCGATATCCTGCGCCAGCGTCAGCGTTCCTTTGATGGCACTACGCTTAAGTTGACTACCGAGTAAGGGGTAATCACACATCGCGCAGGCAGCCCCCATTTGTTCCGAAATCATCCTGGCTAAACGTTCAGACCACATACCGTCAATAGGATTTAAGGTAACGGTATTTCCCTTTTCATCGGCTAACGTATTTGGTGCAGAGGATAAACCATCGAGAAAAAAGGTCACCATCTGGGCTTCGGGAAAGGCTCTCCCCATCGCATCACAATCGATAACAGGTAAACCTTTTGCGGCCGCAACGACAAACGGCATTAGCGAATTGATACCACCGACTTCGATGGGAAAAGTCGCCGTAATAGGTCGCTCAAGCGCCTTTTCCATCGCGTCAAATGCTCGAACGAATTGACTCGCTGACATGATCTTTTCTACAACAACAGTCGTTGCACCGATCATGCTACAAGGAACAAATATATCGTCGTCTTTAATTTCATCTAAACCGAATATAGGTACCTCGGCCGCATTTTTTAATGCGTGTTTTGCCATTAAAGAACCTACATACGGATCGCCGCCGCCTCCTGTACCGAGAACAGCGGCCCCTAATGCTATATCATCAATTGTTTGTGCATTAATATAACGAGACATACCCTACCCAAGATCTCGTGTTATCTGCATAACACGTTCAATCTGCCAATTGAGGAAAAATTTTATGTATGCCGATATACATCGCCATACTGACAATTACGCCATCCAGGGCAGAAATCGAACTTATCGTAAATAAATCGAAAAAATCTGGGGAGGTCAACAGGCTCACAATGCTACCGAGTGACCAAGATATAGCCGCCGCCACATTCAAGAATGATGCCTCTGATACATTTTTCTGCAAACGTGAGGACTTAATAAAATAATATTCGACGAGATAAACACCTGCGATAGGAGAAATCAGTACACCGAGGAGTGACAGGAATTGAGTAAAATTATTAATCATACCGTTGTAGGCTAACAGCAAACCGGCAATAGCCATTAGCACAACCAATACTGGCCGAGATAGCGTTCGAATAACAACAGATAGTCCGAGAGATGCAGAAACAAGGTTGGTACTATTTGTTGTCCATTGGGCAAAAATAAGCACCACAATAGCTGACATGCCCAAACCAATACTGAAGAACACTTCAACTAGATCCTCTGTACCGACCAGATGAGTCAGAATGAGTGCAACTAATATCGTTGAACTATTGCCTAAAAAGAATCCTAAGCCAGCACCGAGAAGCGCATCTTTGCGTGTTTTGGCATAGCGGGCAATATCCGGTGACATCACGGCAGATACTATCCAGATAGAAACTACGTAAGATATAGCGCTTCCCATGCTAATTGGCGCTTTAATTATCGGAATCGGTATTTCGGGATGATTACTTGCGGCTAAAACTAAACCTGTAATGATCAATATCAGCATTAATGGCACGCTGAATATACTCAGTTTGCCCAATGCCCTGACTCCCCAAATAGCGGTAGAGATCATCAGCACCATACCGAAAACCAAAATGAGGAAACGTCCAGGTTCTAATTGATAATGTAGCAATGCTTTTTGCAGCATTACGGCAAAAAAATCGAGTTGAAAAGCAAACCAGCCAATCAATGATACAGCAGAGAAAATACCGATGATCTTTCCACCAAGACGTCCAAAAACGGAGATACTCAGTAGCGTTGTTGATAATCCGCATCCATAACCGACGTTAGCACATAATGCTGCCAACACACCTAAAAAGGCGGAACCGATAAGCGTGGCACTAACGGCCTGAGAAAAAGGTAACCCACCGCTTAAGAAAGCGCCAAGAAATAGGCCTGAAATGTCAATTCCCATTGCCAGCCATATTAAAGCGATAACATACCAACTTTTTCTGGCTTCAGCAGGAACGGGGTCGTATTCGTAATCATAGATTTGCCGTCCCTGTTGTTCTTTTTCAGGCACAGCATTCCCTTGAGACATAATTCCTCCATTAAATAAGCAGCAAATAATTATTGTATCGTTGTGATATTTTATAGAGGTTGTCTGGTGACGTATAGAACAATGGTGTCGCCAGCAAGCTAACGACACCATTGTGCTTTATGAGAGACCCTGATGTGACGCATAAACCACGATTTTTTGTGGCAGCCACATCAATAATGTGGCGTGACAACAAGATAAATGGGTTTCATATCGATTAATACAGATATATTTTGATGTTAACATTCAGATATGTAATGTATGCGAAGGACATGCTATGCGCTTAGATAAACTGGAGATTCGCTGGTTAAAGCTTTTTTGTAAAATTGTTGAAAAACAAGGGATTACTAATGCACAAATCGCAACAGGCTTAAGCCAGCCCGTGTTGAGTCACTATTTGTCTCGCCTAGAGGATACGCTCGGGCTAGTCCTGTGCGAACGAGGACGTGGAGGGTTTGCTCTCACAACGGAAGGTGAAGTGGTCTATCAGGAAGCCAAATCGGTTATCGCCACGCTGGACGACTTTGCAAATCGATTAGCAAGAATCAAGCATCAGCTCATTGGTGAAGCCCGTATTGGCTGTTTGGATAACACCGTCACCCACCCTGCCAAAGTTATCTCCAAGGCGATTGGAAAATTGTACGGCCAGAGCCCTGACGTTGCGGTTGAACTAGAGATCGGTGATTACACACCGCTGATGGAACGCCTAAAGAATGGTCATATCGACATTATCCTGAGCGTCTTACCGGATGATGTTCCAACCGACATCTATTTCCAGCCCGTTTTCGTTGAAAAAAGTTATTTTTATTCCGCTTCAGAAAATGCAGCGAGGATAGAAAAAGAGTGGCGCGATGGAACACTTAACCCGAACAGGTTACTCATTGGTGGCCATGCACTGCACGAAATTAGTAAGCAATTAGGCCCAGTCGCAAAGAAAGGTTTGCAAAATACAGCCTGGAATTTAGAAAGTAGCTTGCTGCTCTTATTAGCTGGCACACATATTGGATTTCTTCCCGATCACTATGCAGCGAAATGGGTTGAAACTGGGCAACTTACCGCTATTTCACCGGAAAAACTCGGACTCACCAGCATATTTTATCTGGTGCGAAACGCAAAACAGCGCCTTAGCCCAGTAGCCGAAGCGCTGTGGAATAACATGGTAGAAGCTGGACAAAGTTCGTTGGCCAGCCTTGATGCCGCTGGCTCAAGCAGTAGCTAATGGCGTTGGGTGATGATCGGCTTTTCTGAGTAACAGCATCAGGTAGATCACGGCAACAACAGCGATCAGAACAAACAGCAATCGATCGGAGTAGTTCTGCATCAACACCGCAGCGACGCTTGGCCCGCAAAGACTGCCAAGCGTGTAGCTGAGGAGCAGCGCCTGATTCATCGCCACGAGCTCATCAGGGCGCACTTTTTCACATGCCCACGACATAGCAACGGGATACAGCGTAAACCCTGCGCATCCCAGCAGGAACAGCGACGGTGCCATGGCATAGTGGCTAATACTTAACATCGCAATACAGCCAATAATCACCACAAAGACTAATACCCGCAGAACCAGCAACCGACCATAACGATCGGCCATGCGTCCAACAGGCCATTGACCGATGATACCGGAGCTGATCAGCAGCGCCATCCAGTATCCAACCTGCGCATCATTCATTCCCTGATGAGAGAGATACAGCGGCATCAAGCCATACAGCGATCCTAAAATCACACCGGAAATGATACAGCCGTGTACGCCTAAGCGGGCACTGCGATACGTCAGCATTTTCCACATATTGACATGCTTTTCGTGTTGTTCTGGCGGAGCAGGAAGACGAGTGAACAACAGTGGTAATACCGCTAAAATAACCAATGCGACTATCCACGGCAACACGCTCAACAATGACGTAGGTAACACGCCAAGCAGAAGCTGTCCAATCACACTGCCGAGGTAGTAAGCGATCATATAAGCAGCCAGCAGTTGCCCTCTCTGCGTCGGCGTTCCGCTGCATAACAAGGCGCTTTCGACCACAACCCAGATTAATGCACAGCCGATCCCCGCAAGAAAACGCCATAACAGCCAACTGCTGATATCCGGAGAAATACCGAGGCCAACGATCGCGATACCAAATAATAAAGCCGCGAAATAATAGCTACGGTTAAACCCATAAAGCTTGATTAATTTACCAGCTAGTAGCGTTCCAACCAGATTGCCGCCGAAGTAGGATGAACCAACAAGGCCAACCTGCCAGACAGGAAGAGATTGATAACTCAGCCAAAGTGGTACCAGGGTATTTAATACCGCAATACAAACCGTCAGCAGCAAGAGTCCGCAGAGCAATAACAGCACTGGGCGGGAATAAGCAGACATAGCGAAGTGGATAACCAAACAACCGGAGAAGAGTGAGCGCATCATGCCACTGCGTATATAAAAGTCAATCCGGGCAAAAAGTGCTAAAAGTCCTTTCTCAAATTATGGATTGAAAGAATTAATCAACACGAATAGGAAACCCGCTATGCTTAAAAACAGAAAGCCGCTACTCCGCTGATTTTAAATAATTTTTCACTTGAAATTTAAGTAATGCGGGTTGTTTAAAGGGGAGAGATTATTTTTACGATGAAAAAATATTACCGAAGCTATGGCATAAAAAAGCGCCCTTAGGCGCTTGATTCAAATAACTACGCTTAGCCAATAAATTCCAGCCCGCCCATATACGGACGCAGCACTTCAGGAACGTCAATACGGCCATCAGCCTGCTGATAGTTTTCCAGAACAGCCACCAGTGTACGACCGACTGCCAGACCAGAACCGTTCAGCGTGTGAACCAGTCGAGTCTTCTTATCGGACTTACTGCGGCAGCGAGCCTGCATACGGCGCGCCTGGAAATCCCACATGTTTGAGCAGGAAGAGATCTCACGGTACGTATCCTGCGCCGGCAACCAGACTTCCAGATCGTAAGTTTTGGTGGAGCCAAAGCCCATATCACCCGTACACAGCAAGACCTTACGATAAGGTAATTTCAGCAATTGCAGCACGGTTTCAGCATGGGTTGTCAATTCTTCCAGCGCCTGCATGGAATCTTCAGGGCGGACGATTTGTACCAGTTCAACTTTGTCAAACTGGTGCATACGAATCAACCCACGCGTATCGCGACCATACGAACCTGCTTCTGAACGGAAGCACGGCGTGTGTGCAGTCATTTTCAACGGTAAGGATTCTTCATCCAGAATCTCGTCACGCACAAGGTTGGTCAACGGCACTTCAGCCGTCGGAATCAGCGCATAGCTGCTGCTTTCTGCTTCTTCGCTCAGCGGAGTGGTATGGAACAGGTCTTCGCCAAATTTAGGCAGTTGGCCTGTACCGTATAGCGTGGCGTGGTTTACCAGATAAGGGACATACGCTTCCTGATAGCCATGCTGTTGTGTATGCAAATCCAGCATGAACTGGGCAAGAGCACGATGCAGACGGGCAATCTGTCCTTTCATCACGACAAAACGCGCACCGGTTAATTTCACCGCAGCGGCAAAATCCAGCCCGGCAGCCATCTCACCGAGTTCAACATGATCGCGTACCGGGAAATCGTACTTACGTGGCTCACCCCAGCGAGTCACTTCCTGGTTCTGCGAATCGTCCTTTCCAAGCGGCACGGAGTCGTCCGGCAGGTTCGGGATCGTTAACGCCAAGTCGCGAATTTCATTCTGCAACTGATCCAGCTCGGCTTTCGCGGCATCCAGTTTTTCGCCTAATGTGTTAACTTCACGACGCAAAGGCTCGATATCTTCACCGCGTGCTTTCGCTGCACCAATCTCTTTCGATCGGGAGTTACGCTCTGCCTGCAGGTTTTCGGTTTCTACCTGCAATACTTTACGACGTTCTTCCTGCTTACGCAGGGTCTCAACATCCAGCTTAAAGCCTCTGCGAGCCAGTAACTTTTCGGCGACTGCGTCTAGCTCATTACGCAGTAAATTGGGATCGAGCATGCTAATCCTGTGCTTATGATTATCAAATGAAATGGTGGCGGACACGGCGCGCTACGCGGCCGGTTTCAGAAAATACCGTAATAACCTTACCGCAACGTTTAGTTCAACGGTAGCGTTTTGTCGGGCTATTTTGATCCTGAGTGGCAAGCCAGGCGAGCTTTTCACCAATTTTGCCCTCAAGGCCGCGTGAGGTCGGCGCGTAATAGTGCGTATCGGCCATTTCCGGCGGAAAATAGCTCTCTCCAGCGGCATAGGCATTGGGTTCATTGTGCGCGTAGCGATACTCTGCGCCGAGCCCCATTTCTTTCATCAACCGGGTAGGCGCATTACGCAGATGTTCGGGAACATCATAGTCTGGTTTCTCGCGCGCATCCTGCATCGCGGCTTTAAAGGCGCTATAGACGGCGTTACTTTTAGGGGCACAGGCCAGATAAACAATCGCCTGAGCAATAGCGCGTTCCCCTTCTGCCGGGCCGACGCGAGTGAAGCAATCCCAGGCAGAAATAGCGACCTGCATCGCACGCGGATCCGCATTGCCGACATCTTCCGACGCGATCGCCAACAACCGTCGAGCAACATACAGCGGATCGCCACCGGCGGTGATGATTCTGGCGTACCAATAAAGCGCCGCATCCGGCGAAGAACCTCTTACCGATTTATGCAACGCCGAAATCAGGTCGTAATAGCGGTCACCTTTGTTATCAAAGCGGGCACTACGCTCGCCAGCGATTTCGTTGAGGAGTGCCGACGTCAGAACACGCATGCCCTGTGCGTCGATTTCCGCCATATCCGCCATCATTTCCAGGCTATTCAGCGCACGTCTGGCGTCGCCATTGACCAATTCGGCCAGCATTCGCGCGGTTTCGGCAGGCAGGACAATGTTCTGTCCGCCGTATCCTCGCTCGCTGTCGCTCATGGCCTGCTGCAAGACCTGCTCGATATCTTCCGCCGTCAGCGCTTTTAGCAAATAGACGCGGGCGCGAGATAACAAGGCGGAATTGAGTTCGAAAGAGGGGTTTTCCGTTGTCGCACCAATAAAGGTGATCGTTCCATCTTCAATATGTGGCAGAAACGCATCCTGCTGACTTTTGTTGAAACGATGGACTTCATCGACAAACAAAATAGTGCGGCGCCCTGCATTGCGATTTTGTCGGGCACGCTCAATCGCTTCACGAATTTCCTTGATACCGGACGTCACGGCAGAAATACGTTCAACATCCGCCTGCCCGTAATGCCCAATCAGTTCTGCCAGCGTAGTTTTTCCCGTTCCTGGCGGCCCCCAGAGAATCATTGAATGCAACTGCCCTGCCTCAATGGCACGTGGTAGAGGCTTACCGGCACCTAACAGGTGCTGTTGACCGATATACTGTGCCAACGTCGCAGGCCGCATACGCGCGGCCAGCGGTTGGAATTCATTATGGGAAAAATCAAGGGACAGATTGCTCACTCTGGCCTCACTGACGCTGGTCATCCAGCGTGACGCCTTTCGGCGGTGTGAACGTGAATTGCGCGGCATCAACAGCACCGTTTTGCTGGTTCTTCAGCACATAAGTGCTTCGCTGCCCATCTTGTTCCGTCGCGGTAAACTGTTTGATTGTGCCATTTGTCGTCACATTGATCGCGAACTGCTTCAGGTTGCCGCTCGCTGATTTCGGCGTAAGCTCAAAGTCATCACCTTTCTGGCGCACATCGTATTTATTCCAGTCGCTGGTGTCGTTACGCGTGATCAGAATAAACGGCGTATTGCCTGTCGCATCTTTCAGCCACGTTGCCGTGACTTGTTCAACAAACGGATTGTAGAACCAAAGCGTTTTGCCATCAGAAATCAACGCACTTTCGTCAGGTGATGTGGTTTTCCAGTTAAATAGGTTAGGACGTTTCAACCACAGTTCGCCTTCCCCTTCCTGCACTGCTGCGCCGTCAGCGCTGGTGACTTTCTGGCTGAAATTGGCGTGGAAACTGTTTACTTTATTGAGACGACCCTGCAAATCTTTTGCCGCGTCCGCATAGACAGCGGTTGAGGTAACACCTGCAATCAGGCAACTGATAGCTAACCACTTTTTCATACGTATAATCCTTTGAATTTCTTAATATAACGAACCTTCACCTATCAAGGTCAGACGCTTTGCACAGCGCCTGTGTTCTTTACAGATCGGTGTTATTCGTCGAGCTACATTATCTATAGATCTATGTTATCTGAACCCACTCGGACGGTGATAGGTGAATTATCTGCTTATTGCCGCTTTTACGCTTCTTTGCATAAGGGCTGCTTACGCAGCCCTTAGTAGAATGACGTCAATCAGTACGGTATTCTCATTCCATCGATGGCGGTGCCAATACCTCGCGGTTACCGTTGTGCCCTGGAGAACTGACAATACCCTGCGCCTCCATTTGCTCAACGATTCGCGCAGCGCGGTTATAGCCGATTCGGAACTGACGCTGCACGCCAGAGATGGATGCACGCCGCTTATCGACGACAAACTCTACCGCCTGATCGAACAGCGGATCGAGTTCTTCATCGCCATCAAGACCGAGGCTTCCGCCTTCTGCATCGTCGCCACCGCTGACAATATTATCGACATATTGAGGGCGGCCACGTGCTTTCCAGTCCTGAACGACGGCGTGAACTTCCTCATCACGCACAAAAGCGCCATGAACACGGACAGGTATCGAAGAGTTAGGCGCCATATACAGCATATCTCCCATCCCCAATAGCGACTCCGCGCCACCTTGATCGAGGATAGTCCGTGAGTCGATTTTGCTGGAAACGGTAAACGCGATACGCGTCGGAATGTTCGCCTTGATCAATCCGGTGATGACATCAACCGAAGGACGCTGCGTCGCCAGCACCAAGTGGATCCCCGCAGCACGCGCTTTTTGCGCCAGTCGGGCAATCAACTCTTCAACTTTCTTACCCACCGCCATCATCAAGTCAGCAAATTCATCGACCATCACGACAATATACGGCAGTTTTTCCAGCACTGGCGGCGTCATATCCATACTGTCACCTGGCTTCCAGAACGGATCGGGAATCGGGCGGCCCATTGCATTTGCCGTCATCACCCGTTCGTTGTATCCCGCCAGATTACGTACGCCAAGCGCTGACATGAGCTTGTAACGGCGTTCCATTTCACCGACACACCAGCGCAACGCATTGGCTGCATCCTTCATGTCGGTCACGACTTCCGTCAACAAATGCGGAATACCTTCGTATACCGAGAGTTCCAGCATTTTCGGGTCAATCATGATAAAGCGTACGTCTTCTGGCGTGGCTTTATACAACATACTGATGATCATGGCGTTAACGCCGACCGATTTACCCGACCCTGTCGTACCCGCAACCAGCAGGTGTGGCATTTTCGCTAAATCGGCAACGACAGGTTCACCCGCAATATCTTTACCCAACACAATCGACAGCGGCGATGGATTATCCCGGAACTGATCGCAGTCCAACACTTCTCGCAGATAAACCGTCTGGCGATGCGCATTCGGCAACTCTAGCCCGACGTACGGTCGGCCGGGGATAACCTCAACAATACGCACCGCGACAACCGACAGTGAACGAGCCAAATCGCGCGACAAATTCGAGATACGAGCCGCTTTAACGCCCGGAGCCAGATCCAATTCAAACCGTGTGATCACCGGCCCGGGAGAGTGATCGACCACATCGGCTTTTACTCGGAAATCAGCCAGGCGCGCTTCAATCAGTCGCGCCGTCTGTTCCAGTGCAAAATTATCAACAGGCGCTTCGCTAGCCGGCGGTGGCGTCAACAAATCCAACGTTGGCAGCGGCGTAGTCGGCTTCTGCAGCGGTTGTTCATTACGCATCAGGAACGGATGAATCAAGCCATCCATTGCCGGATGATGCGTTGGTGTTGCCACATTTTCCTGTTTCGCAACCTCAACAGGCGCTGACACCGGTTGTGCTGGCTGACTAAACGTCAACGGGTTGTGCTCATCCTCGTCGTCCTCATCTTCACCAGCATGCATCGGCGGAAGCTCTGGCTCGGTGTTATAGGACGGCTGTGAATAGGTCGATTCACTGAACGTACGCGGTTCAGGCTCGCGTTCATTCTCCGCACTAAACGGCGAGAATGAAAAAGCGTTGTGCGATGTAACAGGGTTTGGTTGAACGGGATCACTGATCGCAGGCGGTGCTATCGGAGCAGGGATTTCCTCATCGCGCTGCAACGCACTGTCGTCATAACGTGACTGCTGCTGTGCTGCGAAATCTCTGGCTAGCTGCGCTTGCAGAAGCGCGTCTTCATCATCTTCCTGTAACGGGTATTCATCACCGTAACGCTGACGTTGCTGATCCAGATACGCTTGCTGCAATGCCGCTTCCTGCTGGGCGATGTCATCCGGTGTTTCTTCCTGATACACATCATTCGCCAATTCCGTTTCTGCGCTACCGTTCTGCGCCTGCAACCTTGCTTGCTCTTCAGCCAGCCGCTGCGACGGCAGTTTGATTCCGTATGACGCCAGCTCGCGGCGAGTAGGAATACGTACTGGATTAGGACGCGGCAGTTCAGGCCCTACGCCGCGTTTAATCTGCGGATTATCATCGCCATCGGCACTGAACGCAGGCATAAACGTGCTGTTCGTATTGAAATCCGTATCGCGTGCAGGTTGTGGCGGCTCAGCAAAAGGTTGAACCACAGGTGCCGAGACAATCGGTGGTACGGCACTCTCTCCGTAACTATTTCCGTAAGGTGCATACACACTGCTATGGAGTTCAGGCGAGGTTGCAATCTCTGGCATTGTCGCTGGCGTTTCAGGGACTTCAAACGAATACAGCGGCGGATTTAGCGACGGCGTCGAATCAATCGCGGATGGGGTAACGGGTGGCACAATGCCAGACGATGAACCAGAGAATGCTGCTACTGGTAATGCGGAATCAGACACTGCCACACCAGACAATGTTGACCCTGCCACTGGCGTTTCTGCGGAAAGGATCGGTTGTGTCGCTGTCGGTGCGTTCTCCGCTAACGGTGATGACACTTCTATCTGATTGTCTGCCGCCGTGTCGTTTGCCGCATCAGCAACAGAAGGCGCAGAAAACAGAACATCATCGTCATCACGCTGTTGTGTTATTGCCTCACCTGAGGCCTCATCGTGGCGCAGGTTAAGCACATCACGTTCATCCTCTTCACTATCGTTTTCTTCACGATAGTCCTCGTCGCGGCGCGAACGGTTTGACATAAACGTCAGACAACCCAACACCCCCGCGCCAATTTTTTCAGCGATCGTTAACCATGACCAGCCGGTAAACAGCGTTAACCCTGCCCCCCACACGCACAGCAGAATCAGCGTTGCACCCATGCTGTTGAAACGCGGGATCATTGAGCTGCTCAACAGGCTTCCCAAAACACCACCGGAAGCAAAATAGTAGAGATCGTCAATATTCAGCGCAGCCAAACCGCAAGAGGTCAGGATCAGCGCCAATGTCCCAATCAGGCGAAGTGAAAAGGTAAAATATTCAATAGATTGTTGGTTATCACGCTGACGGAAAGCCGCCCAGCACAGGGATAACATAATCGGTGGAATGGCATAGGCCAGAACGCCAAAAATAAAGAACAGCGTATCCGCCAACCAGGCACCCGCCACACCACCAAAGTTGTGGATAGGTTCATGCCAAGCGGTTTGTGACCAACTAGGATCGGAGGGGCTGAAACTGAGTAGTGCGACACCGAGATAAACCGCAAAAAGTGCCACAACGATTAAAATCGCTTCAAGCAAGCGACGCGTTCCGCTGAGTTTCTTCAGGGTAACGTCTTTATCTTCTGTATATTCCTGGCTCAAGAGTCTCTCCAGGGGCCTGTAAGGTTTATGACAAAGCGCCGAGAAAACCCGGCGCTGGGACTGTATAAATTCACAGGAGTGTAGCTGAATTTATCGGGTTTTGCACCCACACGTTTACCGGGTCTTAATGACCAGACGGTTGCTTTGCTTCACTTCTTCCATCACCACGTAAGTACGGGTGTCGTTTACGCCCGGCAAACGCAGCAGCGTTTCGCCCAGGAGTTTACGATAAGCAGACATGTCCGGCACGCGTGTTTTCAACAGGTAGTCAAAATCACCGGAAACCAGATGACATTCCTGAATTTCTTCCAGCTTCTGCACCGCAGAGTTAAACTGTTCAAACACATCAGGCGCACCGCGGTTTAGCGTTATTTCAACAAAAACCAGCAGTGACGCATCCAGATAATGCGGGTTTAGCAGCGCTGTGTAGCCATTAATAAAACCCTGTCTTTCCAGACGACGCACACGTTCCAGACAAGGCGTTGGCGAAAGCCCAACACGTTTGGAAAGCTCGACATTGGAAATACGCCCATCTTTTTGCAATTCGTTCAGGATGTTACGATCAATACGATCGAGATCTTTTCCTGGCCGTTTTTTAGTGTCTACCATTATTATTGTCTCTCTTCACTTTTCCCTGCCCCGCTTTACCCCGATAGACCTCATGTATCAGAGCTACCCTTAAAGAAGACACGCTGCCTATTTTGTATATCAACAGTCATTAACTTCTCGTTCTCGCCCCACGTATTGCTTACCCGCGAAGAAGACCATCACGTCATATCCGTGGCCCAAAGGCCTACCTGCGCAAAAACGAATAAAAAGCCGAGCTTTTAACTGTTCACATACAAAAAATTTCCTCTTACCCAGATGTTTTCGCAAATGCACAGCCGATTGTCAAAGCAAAACAACGAAAATCAGAAGAAACTGCCAGATTGGATAAGCTAGAGCCCTTCGCCGAGGTGACTTCAATCATTTTACTTATGAATGTGGCTGATTTTTCAGCGATTTGTCGTCACCATCGTCATTAACGATTAAACAAATAGCCAGCAACTTTTCTGCATACTTTTTTTACTCTTGTAATTTCCTTACAATCATTCGCATTGTCCGTGGTAGAGACTGTTCATAGTAAAGAAACGTGTTTGTCGTAGAGACCGTTCATATGAACCTTATCCGCCGTCATGAAATGAGGAAAGCATGGGTACTGTTAAACATCACAAGTTATTGATTCTGGGTTCAGGCCCGGCTGGCTACACTGCCGCTGTTTATGCTGCACGGGCGAATTTACAGCCAGTATTAATCACTGGTATGGAAAAAGGCGGTCAGTTGACGACCACGACCGAAGTAGAAAATTGGCCGGGTGATGCCGATGATTTAACTGGCCCGCTGTTAATGGAGCGTATGCATGCGCACGCGACCAAATTCAATACTGAAGTGATCTTCGATCATATCGAACGTGTTGATTTGCAGAACCGTCCCTTCCGTTTATTCGGTGATAGCGCCGAATACACCTGTGACGCACTGATCATCGCCACCGGGGCATCAGCACGTTATCTCGGCCTGCCATCTGAAGAGGCGTTTAAAGGCAAAGGGGTTTCTGCCTGTGCAACCTGTGACGGTTTCTTCTACCGTAACCAGAAAGTCGCCGTGGTTGGCGGCGGGAATACCGCGGTAGAAGAAGCCTTGTATTTGTCTAACATCGCTGCGGAAGTGCATTTAATTCACCGTCGCGAGACGTTCCGTTCAGAGAAGATTCTGATTGATCGCCTGATGGACAAAGTTAAAAACGGCAACATCATCCTGCATACCAATCGTACGCTGGACGACGTGCTGGGCGATGACATGGGTGTAACCGGCGTTCGTATCCGCGATACGCAGAGCGACGCCGCAGAAGAGCTGGAGCTGGCTGGCGTGTTTATCGCTATCGGCCACAGCCCGAACACGGCCGTATTTGGCGGTCAGTTGGAACTGGAAAACGGTTATATCAAAGTGCAGTCCGGGATTCACGGCAACGCGACACAGACCAGCATTCCTGGCGTCTTTGCCGCAGGCGACGTCATGGATCACATCTACCGTCAGGCTATTACCTCCGCAGGTACCGGCTGTATGGCGGCACTGGATGCTGAACGCTACCTGGACGGACTGACCGTCAACAAGTAAGAGCGTACTCATAACGGAACGGCAATAGCCGTTCCGTTTTCTTCCTTCTGGTTGCTTTCCGCAACACAAAAATTGATCGCCTCACTCATTTCCCCTCTCCTTTTCGTTTGCAGCGCGTCTCTGTCGCGGTAACATGGCGTCATTCTGCGTGATAGAAGATAATTTTGTTAACTAACGGTTATATGAGAGTTATTTTCTGTTAAGTCCATTTCTGCAATATAACGAACTGGTGCCTGATGAAAAAAACCCGACAGCAAGAACTGACCGCCTGGCTGAAACAACAGAGTAAGCTGGCGCAACGTTGGCTACGGATTTCACTACTGCTTGGATTCCTGAGCGGGGCGTTAATCGTGGCACAAGCCTGGCTGTTAGCGACGCTGCTTCATGCCTTGATCATCGAGCACGCCTCTCGCGAATCCTTGCTCTCCCCTTTCCTTCTGCTGATTGCCACATTTATTCTGCGCGCACTCAACAGTATGTTACGCGAGCGTGTTGGTTTTCTTTGCGGACAAGCCGTTCGGCAGCAAATTCGTAAGCTGGTACTGGATCGATTGCAACAGCTTGGCCCTGCTTGGGTTCAGGGCAAACCCGCCGGCAGTTGGGCAACGATGATTCTTGAGCAGGTTGATGATATGCAGGATTATTACGCCCGCTATCTGCCACAAATGTATCTTGCCGCGCTGATTCCGCTGCTTATCTTAATCACGATTTTCCCGCTCAATTGGGCTGCTGGCCTGATTCTGTTTCTAACCGCCCCGCTTATCCCGCTTTTTATGGCGCTGGTTGGCATGGGCGCGGCGGATGCTAACCGACGTAACTTTCTGGCGCTGGCACGCCTGAGCGGACACTTCCTCGATCGCCTGCGCGGGATGGAGACTCTGCGTCTGTTCCATCGTGGCAAGGCTGAAATCGAACAAATCCGTCATGCTTCCGAAGATTTCCGTAGTCGCACAATGGAAGTATTGCGCATGGCGTTTCTCTCCTCGGGCGTGCTGGAGTTTTTCGCCTCCATTTCAATCGCTGTTGTCGCCGTCTATTTCGGTTTCTCTTATCTCGGGGAACTGGATTTTGGTCATTACGGCATGGGCGTGACGCTCTTCGCCGGCTTTCTCGTATTGATTCTGGCTCCAGAATTCTTTCAGCCTTTACGCGATTTGGGCACCTTCTATCATGCCAAGGCTCAGGCTATCGGCGCAGCAGAATCGCTGGTAACTTTTTTGTCAGAAGAAGGCGAAACGGTCGGCTTTGGCACACAAGAATTCAGCAGCGATAGCGCCATTGCTATCCGAGCGGAAAATCTGGTTGTCCTCGCACCAAATGGCACACCGCTGACCCAACCGCTGACGTTCGATATTCGCGCAGGTGAACGTATCGCACTGGTCGGCCTCAGCGGAGCAGGAAAAAGCTCACTGCTGAATGTCCTACTGGGATTCCTACCCTATCGTGGTTCACTCACCGTCAACGGTCAGGCGCTGAACACGCTGACACCTGAATCATGGCGTCAGCAGTTGAGCTGGGTCGGGCAAAACCCTCATTTACCGGAACAGACGCTCCGCAGCAATATTCTGCTGGGTAACCCACAGGCCAGTATTGTGGAATTGCAGCAAGCGATTGAGCGCGCACATGTACAGGAATTTTTACCACAGCTCCCGCAGGGTCTGGAAACGACGATCGGTGACGGTGCGGCACGCCTTTCCGTCGGGCAGGCACAGCGCGTCGCCGTTGCCCGTGCGCTTATTCATCCTTGCAACTTACTGCTGTTGGATGAGCCGTCAGCCAGTCTGGATGCCCATAGCGAGGATCTCGTCATGACGGCGCTGAATGACGCAGCGCGTTCGCAGACCACGCTGCTGGTCACGCATCAACTCACCGAGATCGCCGAGTATGACGCGATCTGGGTAATGGACAGCGGTCAGTTAGTTCAACAGGGTGATTATCAAACACTCCGAGCCGAAGCGGGTCCCTTCGCGACGCTACTGGCACAACGACAGGAGGCGCTGTAATGGCTCAGATGAAAACGATGCAGGTATTAAAACCGTTTCTGGCACTTTATCGTCAGCACTTCTGGTATTTGAGTCTGGGCGTGGTCTTGGCCATTGCTACGTTGCTGGCCAGCATTGGTCTACTCGCCTTATCCGGCTGGTTTCTGGCGGGTGCTGCGCTGGCGGGGATCGTCGGGCTGCTCACCTTTAACTATATGTTGCCCGCCGCTGGCGTGCGAGGCGCGGCTATCGCCCGTACGGCTGGGCGCTACGGGGAAAGAGTTGTCAGTCACGATGCCACCTTCCGCGTTTTGCTGCGCTTACGTGTTTTCACTTTTTCTCGCATTCTGCCGCTCTCTCCGGGTGGACTGGCACAATTTCGTCAGGCTGAACTGCTAAACCGGCTGGTGGCGGACGTCGATACGCTCGACCACCTCTATCTTCGTGTGATTTCCCCCATCGTCAGCGCATTCGCCGTCATTCTTATCGTCTGTTACGGCCTGAGCTTCATTGATGCCTCACTGGCTCTGACGCTGGGTGCCATTATGCTAGTACTACTGCTGTGCCTGCCGATTATCTTTTATCGGGCAGGAAACGGCATCGGGCAGGATTTGACCGCGCTGCGTGCACAATACCGCCTTCAGCTAACGACCTGGCTACAAGGTCAGGCGGAACTCACCGTCTTCGGCGCACTCAGTCGCGTCCGTCAGCAGTTGGCTCTGGTGGAAATTAACTGGCTGCGTCGCCAGCGTCAGCAGGCCAACCTTACCGGTCTGTCTCAGGCGGTGATGATTTTATGCAGCGGATTGACCGTTACCCTGATTCTGTGGCTGGCAGCCGCTGGTGTTGGTGGTAATCCACAGCCCGGTGCATTGATTGCGCTGTTTGTGTTCGCCTCGCTTGCCGCCTTCGAAGCGCTGGCCCCCGTCACGGTAGCCTTCCAGCATATGGGACAAGTGATTGCCTCCGCGGCTCGGGTCGATCAAATCATTCGCCAGCCCGTTGACGTCACGTTCCCAGAACATGGGCCAGAAACCTCGCGTGAGGCGGCGCTAGACATCTCACATGTCGGTTTCACGTATCCTGGTCAACCCCAGCCCGTGCTACAGAATATTACTCTTTCCATTCAACCGGGCGAGCATCTGGCGCTGCTGGGGCGTACCGGATGCGGGAAATCTACGCTATTACAATTGCTGACTCGAGCATGGAATTGTGAATACGGAGACATTACGCTGAATGGTCACCCCCTTGCCGACTGGAGAGAAGAAGATCTCCGCGCCATGATGAGCGTGGTGCCACAACGCGTGCATATTTTCAGCGCCACGCTGCGTGATAACCTACTGCTAGCAGCGCCGACTGCACGAGATGAAAAACTGGCCGAGGTATTACAGCAGGTTGGGTTAGAAAAACTGCTGGAAAACGAGGGACTGAATGCCTGGCTGGGAGAAGGCGGTCGACAACTGTCCGGTGGCGAACAGCGCCGTATCGCGTTGGCACGTGCCTTATTGCACGACGCGCCGCTCGTTCTATTGGATGAACCCACTGAAGGGTTGGATGCAGAAACCGAAAAGCGTATTCTGCAACTGCTCCGCCAGCACTGTGCCAATAAGACGCTGATCGTCATCACTCATCGGCTATACGGCTTAGAGTCGATGGATCGCATCTGTATTTTGGACGATGGCAAAGTGATCGAACAGGGCAGCCATCAGGCTTTAATGGCACAGCAAGGCCGTTATTGGCAATTCCGCCAACACGTTTAAGGCAATTTCAGTGAAACACAACGTTTGAAAAATATGCGCCTATACCAGCTATCGTCTCAATCGCTTCAGTTTCCTGATCCGAATCATGCGCTGGATGACCCCAACGGCCTGCTGGCCGTTGGCGGCGATCTCTCCGTTGCCAGGCTGAAAGCGGCTTACCGACAGGGCATTTTCCCTTGGTACTCCCCCAGTGAACCTCTCTTATGGTGGTCTCCGAATCCGCGTGCGGTTCTCTTTCCCGGTGAATTCCATCTCAGCCGCAGCATGAAAAAATTCCTAAAACGTCATACTTTTCATGCCACGCTCAATCAGGCATTTGATGATGTCATCCACGCCTGCGCGCATGAACACCATGATGGCACCTGGATTACGCCAGACATAATTTCAGCTTATCGCCAGCTTCATCAGGTTGGGAAAGCACATTCCGTCGAAGTGTGGCACAATGGCGCACTGGTTGGTGGGTTATATGGTATTGAACAAGGGCGATTATTTTGCGGTGAATCAATGTTCAGCCGCATGGATAACGCCTCAAAATATGCACTGCTGGCGTTCCAGCAGCATTTTATTCGCCACGGCGGTCATTTGATTGATTGTCAGGTGTTAAATTCCCATACGGCGTCACTGGGCGTGAGTGAAATTCCCCGCGAACGCTTTCTGCAACTGCTTTTCCAGTGGCAGGATATTGCCGTCGATGACGGTTGTTGGCTACCACAACAGCTCGCCGAACCGACAGGGTGATAGAGGAAACCGTGTAAATAACGCCCCAAACGTGAACGCTTCTTTACATAATGTCGGTTTTTCGGCATTATCTTGCGGTTAAAAAATAAAGGTAGTTAGACCTAGAGGATTCGATGGCCAAAGAAGACAATATTGAAATGCAAGGCACCGTGCTTGATACGCTGCCCAACACCATGTTCCGCGTTGAATTGGAAAACGGGCACGTGGTTACCGCTCATATCTCCGGTAAAATGCGTAAAAACTATATCCGCATCCTGACGGGTGACAAAGTCACTGTAGAGTTAACCCCGTACGACCTGAGTAAAGGCCGCATTGTCTTCCGCAGCCGTTAACCGGTTCGCTCATCGCTATTATTAGCGATATATGAGGATGTGACTCCCTCCCCAGCCCTTCCCTTCATGGCAAGGGCTTTTGTTTTTGGGGCACCGTTTTAAGGTCAACAGCCTGCTTGTCATGGATTCCGCCTATGAAGCCTGACTCTCCCCTATTTTTCCCCCTTTCCTTTCAGGAAGGTACGCCGCTTTACCGACAGCTTTACGAGCGGGTGCGTCGGGCTATCAGCGTAGGCCTATTGTCTCCGGGTGACCGTCTGCCTTCCGCACGTATGCTTGCGAAAGAGCTCGGCGTCGCACGCGGAACCATAGAACAGGCCTACTCGTTGCTGATTGCTGAAGGTTATCTTCAGGCACGCGGGCAAGCAGGAACGCTTGTGAATCCCGATTTACCCTTAGCGCCAACGTCCGTTACCGATGCGACTATATCCCCCTCAGCACCAGACGATGAACAAAACATACTGTGGCGTCCATCGCAGCTGTTGCCCTTTCAAATGGGGGTTCCCGCTTTTGATGCCTTTCCGCGCAAACTCTGGGCTAGACTGGGCGCACGCTATCTTCGCAGCATGCAATTACCGGATTGGGATTACCCTGCACCTTATGGCTTGCCAGCGCTAAGAAACGCTATCGCCTCTTATCTGCAAGTGGCACGTGGCATTGACTGTACCGCAAATCAGGTATTCATCACCTCAGGTTGGCGCGCCAATTTGCAACTCACAGCGCTAGCCTTGCTGAAATCTGGGCAGCGCGTCTGGGTTGAAGATCCCGGTTATCCCCCCACTCGCCAGCTACTATCGCAATCTGGCTTATGTCCGGTTCCGGTAAGCGTCGATCGCGAAGGACTCAATGTGGAGCGCGGCATCGCGCTGGCGAATGACGCCAGTATGGCCGTTGTCACTCCTGCACATCAAAGTCCTCTGTCGATGTCGTTATCGCTTCCTCGGCGACAGGCATTATTGCAGTGGGCAACCGAGCAGAACGCCTGGGTAGTGGAGGATGATTATGATGGGGAATATCGTTACGTCAGTCGCCCGCTCCCAGCGCTCGCCAGTCTGGATCGCCATGGGCGGGTTCTGTATGCGGGCACCTTCAGCAAGGTGTTATTCCCGGGGATTCGGTTGGCTTATTTGGTTGTACCGCAGGCACAAATTGCCACCTTTGAACACATCAGCCGAACTTTCTTCGCTTCCGCATCGCCAACAATGACGCAGTCTATCGTTGCCAGCTTCATCGCTGAAGGCCATTTTGCCCGGCACATTCAGCGCACGCGACGCCTTTATGCAGAACGTCGCACCGCCACCATCGCTGCGCTACAAAGTATTTTGGGGAACCGTATACACATCGATTCGCAGCCCGGCGGGATGCACTTAGTGTTACGCCTGCCAGATAGCATTCGCGATCGGCAGCTTGCCGACCGCCTGCTGGCTCAGGGTATTGCCGTTCAACCGCTATCACGCTGGGCAGTATCAGGAAATGGTGATAACGCGCTACTCGCCAGTTTCACCAACTGCGCCACGATGGCAGAACCGGAACGGCTTGCCACATTGATTCTCGCCGAGCTTGAACAGCACGGGAGCTAATTAGCTCAGATTGGCTTTTTCCAAGCCGTACAGTTTATCTGCGGAGCCGGGAACGACCTGAAACGCGACGCCCAGACGATTCCAGCCATTAATCGCGATAATCATGAAAGATAAGTCAGCCAGATCTTCTTCTGACAGCTGTTCACGAACGCGCGTAAATACCTCGTCGGGCACGCCGTGCGGCGGAAGATGAGTCAGCACTTCTGTCCACTCCAGCGCAGCACGCTCGCGCGGAGAGAAAAGCGGTGATTCACGCCAGACGGCCACGTGGTGCAGGCGTAGCTCGCGCTCCCCATTAATCTTGGCTTCTTTAACGTGCATATCAACGCAAAATGCACAGCCGTTAAGTTGAGAAGCGCGTAGCGTAACCAGATGGCCTATTTCAGCCAGAAACGGTTTCTTGTGCAGAATATTATTGAACTCCAGATACTTTTTAGCGGCATCGGGAGACTTGCTGTAGTAATCAAGACGTTGGCTCATAGTGAACTCCAAAACGGGATAGGATGAAAGAGAAGAGAGACGGCCACACGCCAGCGACAATGCACAGGGCCGACTACTCGCTAGTCATGATTGTGCAAAATCTTGGCCTATCCGAAAAGATCCAAGAATCGTACTTTTAACTGGGCCATGATGCGAAATAGCGCACCCAAAGTGGTCGGGAACCCAATAAAAAAGGGATGCCTCAGCATCCCTCTTAGATAACACACGATATTGATTAATTAACGCTTTCTGCTTTTCGCTTCTGCGCACTCACGAAGCCATACGTCAGCTGCTGCGTTTCTTTATCCAGTTCCACCGTCACAGACCCCCCGTCCACCAGCGAACCAAACAGCAGCTCGTTAGCCAGCGGTTTCTTGAGGCTTTCCTGCATCACGCGTGCCATTGGTCGTGCGCCCATTGCTTTGTCATAGCCTTTCTCTGCCAGCCAGTCGCGCGCTTCATCGCTCACTTCCAGCGACACGCCTTTCGCATCCAGCTGCGCCTGAAGTTCTACGATAAACTTATCGACAACCTGCTGAATGACATCGGTCGACAGATGGTTGAACCAGATAATGCCGTCCAGACGGTTACGGAACTCTGGCGTAAACACCTTCTTAATTTCTTCCATCGCATCAGTACTGTTGTCCTGATGGATGATGCCGATGGATTTACGCTGTGTTTCCCGCACGCCTGCGTTGGTGGTCATGACGACAATAACATTGCGGAAATCCGCTTTACGGCCATTGTTGTCCGTCAGCGTACCGTTATCCATCACCTGCAACAGCAGGTTAAAGACGTCAGGATGCGCTTTTTCGATCTCATCCAACAACAGCACCGCATGAGGATGCTTAATCACCGCATCCGTCAGCAGGCCGCCCTGATCGTAGCCCACATAGCCCGGAGGCGCACCAATCAAACGGCTAACCGTATGGCGCTCCATGTATTCGGACATATCAAAGCGCAGCAGTTCAATATCCAGCGCTTTGGCCAGCTGTAACGTCACTTCCGTCTTACCTACACCGGTAGGACCGGCAAACAGGAAGGAACCGACCGGCTTACGCTCCTGACCCAGACCTGCACGACTCATCTTGATAGATTCGGACAGTGCTTCGATTGCTTTGTCCTGCCCAAATACCAGCATTTTCAAGCGGTCACTGAGATTTTTCAGCACATCGCGATCGCTGGCGGAGACGGTTTTTTCTGGAATACGGGCGATACGAGCGACAACCGATTCGATGTCACTCACATTGACCGTTTTCTTACGTTTGCTAACCGGCATCAGACGGCTGCGCGCACCCGCTTCATCGATCACATCAATCGCTTTATCCGGCAGGTGACGGTCATTGATGTATTTCACGGCCAGTTCTACCGCGGCACGAACCGCTTTCGACGTATAGCGAACATCATGGTGAGCCTCATATTTCGGCTTCAGACCATTAATGATTTGTATGGTTTCTTCCACGCTCGGTTCAGTGATATCGATTTTCTGGAAACGACGCGCCAGCGCCCGATCCTTTTCAAAGATATTGCTGAATTCCTGATAGGTGGTCGAGCCGATAACACGAATTTTGCCGCTGGAAAGCAGTGGTTTAATCAAATTAGCGGCATCGACCTGGCCACCGGACGCCGCGCCAGCGCCGATAATCGTGTGGATTTCATCAATGAACAGAATACTGTTTTTATCCTGCTCCAACTGTTTCAACAGTGCCTTGAAGCGTTTTTCAAAATCACCACGGTATTTGGTGCCTGCCAGCAGCGCGCCGATGTCCAGCGAGTACAGGGTGCACTCCGCCATCACTTCTGGTACATCGCCCTGCACAATACGCCAGGCCAGCCCTTCAGCAATCGCGGTTTTACCGACGCCAGATTCGCCGACCAGCAGCGGATTATTTTTACGACGGCGGCACAGCACCTGAACCGTACGCTCCAGTTCTTTCTCTCGGCCAATGAGCGGATCGATACCGCCAACGCGAGCCAGCTGATTCAGATTGGTGGTGAAGTTTTCCATACGATCTTCCCCTCCTGCCTGTTCTTCATTGACGGGACTTTCAGGGTTCGGCGCCTGATCGGATTCTTCTTTACGCGTGCCGTGAGAAATGAAATTCACCACATCCAGACGGCTGACGTCATGCTTGCGCAGCAGGTAGGCGGCCTGAGATTCCTGTTCGCTAAAAATCGCGACCAGAACGTTGGCACCAGACACTTCGCTGCGGCCGGAGGACTGCACGTGGAAGACGGCACGTTGGAGTACGCGCTGGAAGCTGAGCGTCGGTTGCGTTTCGCGCTCGTCGTCACTCTGCGGTAATGTTGGTGTGGTTTGCTCAATGAACGCTTCCAGTTCCTGACGCAGCGCGGCTAAATCTACCGTGCATGCTTCCAATGCTTCACGGGCGGCTGGGTTACTGAGCAGAGCCAACAGCAGGTGCTCCACGGTCATAAACTCATGTCGGTGCTCACGCGCTCTGGCGAAAGCCATGTTGAGACTGAGTTCCAGTTCTTGATTGAGCATAGGCACCTCTCCCAATAAATCGCCTGACTTCAGGCTTTTTCCAGCGTACAGAGCAGCGGGTGCTCGTTTTCTCTGGCATAACGATTGACTTGTACGACCTTGGTCTCAGCCACTTCAGCGCTGAATACGCCACAAATCGCTTTACCCTGATAATGCACAGTTAACATAAGCTGTGTGGCACGTTCAATATCATAAGAAAAGAACTTTTGCAGAACGTCAATAACAAATTCCATCGGGGTGTAATCATCGTTATTTAACACCACGTTATACATGGAAGGTGGCTGCAATTTTTCTTTCTGTTTATCGGTGGTCAGGTTCTCAGATTGTGACCACGTACTGTTGTTTCCCATTCTCTATCCACATCATGCAACGAATATCGCGACTCACGACATTGGTCTGTTATTCCTAATAGATCCGAGAAGCAGGAAATGAGCGCCTGCGACTTGAAAGATGACGGGTATCTCTACATTTACAGTAGCACGTCTGCTTTTTATTTTACCACCTGAGGGATTAAATGGTTCCCGGAAAACAAAATTCAAGGCCTGTAACCGATATCTTGATGACGCAACGCGATCGTTGGTTCATCAATAGCGTTATCTGCATCAAACTTTGGCAAACTGCCCGCCTCACCACACGGTGGATCGCTTGACGCCGGGATCGATTTCACTAAAGTGTACGGATGAATTGATGGGGTTTTAATCAATTCGTATTTGTAGTAACCAAATAACCACACCTTACTGAAAAGAATACTCTTGCGAAGGATGTCAATGCATGGAGACAGGTACTGTTAAATGGTTCAATAATGCCAAAGGGTTTGGTTTTATCTGTCCAGAAGGGGGCGGTGACGATATCTTCGCGCACTACTCAACCATTCAAATGGATGGCTACCGGACTCTGAAAGCCGGACAGGTTGTCAGGTTTGATGTTCATCAAGGGCCGAAAGGCAATCATGCCTGCCTGATCGTGCCGCAAATCGCCGAGGCCGTATCCTGACCCTTTCTACACCCTACACATCGACTCAGAACACACTACGCTAAACCGTAAAATGACTATAATGCGACAAATGCCGTTCGTTATATTGAGCGGCATTTTTTTATTGGTCGATACTGTTAATCTGCACGCCCGCGGGCCAGCCACAGCACGCGGGAGAACATGCTGCGAATAAGCGGTGGGATGGCATCGCTGCCCATCGCTGCGGCTTCCATCGCCACTTCAATCGCCAAATCGGGCTTGGATGAACGATGGATCGCCTTGATGATGATTTTATGCATCGAGAGCGGCACTTTCTCCGGTAACTGCGCGATGCGGTGATAAACGTGGCTGAATCCCTCACGATACATGTAGTGTTCCATGTCCGATGCGGGCAAGACGGTCAAATGATCGCGCTCGCTCTCGTCATGTGCGGTTAACATGCTTTTTGCCGTCGCGGCATATTTCTTCCCCGCGTCGTCGCCATCAACCAGCACATGCCATTCAATCCCCATATGACGTGCGAACCTCAGCAATGGCCGGAGTCCAGACTGGGCAAATTCAATCACTTTCACCCCTTCCGCCTCAAAATGGTGCCCACATTGGTGCGCCAGTTCATTCAGCATCCAGACTTCGGTTTCCCCTTCCACCAGCAGCCAGCAGCGGGCAAAGAGTGACGCGGGTCGATTCATACGAATGTGAAACGCAATGCGTCGGCTGTCTTCCGCATTCATACCCTGACGACCAATGCGATATGTCGCCACCCGTGAGGATTCCCGCACCAGACGGCACACCTGCTCCATCGGCACCAGCGACAGCAGCTCGCCTGAATTCGTTGTTGTGACCTTTTGGAGTGGCAACTGCACCAGAAGCCCCCAGGCGACGGATAGCATAATCGGGTGCAGCCGGGTTTCTGGGTCTTCAATCAGCAAAAGTGGACGCGCATGGGGATCCAACGCCACCGATCCTTTCGCCTGTAACAGCGTAGAAAACAATTCCAGCAGGATAATTCGGCGACTGCGGCTATTGGGATCGGCAATCAGACGGTTGATATTATCCAGCGATCGCCACGATTTACCGTTGTACGTTCGCGCATGCCGATGATGGCGTCGGTCATTACCCGTGGCGTTCTGCTCGGAAAAATAGTGCTCCAGCAGTTGCCGCATCGCCACCAGCCCTTGGCGAAGTTCTTTATCCGTCAGCTTCTGCGGATTTTGCACCAGTTCGCGCATCAGTTGCTCAAACTGCTGAGCCAGCTTTTCATTGCTGTTATCTAACGTCGCGGTCAGCGTCCCAGAACGCAGGCGCCGCATAAAACGCGCGTCTCGCAGCCGCAGCACCGGGTGCAGGCGGATAATTTCTCTGGCCAGTTCATCAATATCATCCAGTGGTATTGGGTGTCCGTCAGCGTCCAGAAAGCTGCGCCAGGTGAAAACTGACTGGCTTTCGTCCACTTCACCCTCCAGCCGATAAAAAACGCGGTATAGCGACTCATTTCCCTCTATCCAAACGGGGCTTAGCGAACGGTAGCGAGGGGATAGATGATGGCCGGGTGCCGTCTCGCAAAACGTGAAAATAACCTGAAGATGCTTTTCCCGGCTATTTTCATCCCCCGGCGTGAAGTGAAAATCCTGCATATCAAAATGATAAAGCGGCAGCGTCGGTGCCAGCAGCAGCGAGAGCGCATCCAGCAGGCTTGATTTCCCCCAGGCATTCTCACCAATCAGTACATTGTTCTCGTCCAGCGTCAGCGACAGACGATTGATTCCCCGAAACCCTAGGATTTCAATACTTTCCAGATGCATCCTTCTCTCCTGTAGCAGCGGCCTGCGAGTTTCTGCTGCAAAAACGCTCACCGTATAGAATATCCTGCCAGACAGCGCTTTACTCACTCCGATAATTTGTTTAATTTTAATAGATTATCGTTTTTCTTCCCGCCAAGTGTAGCCGATGAATCCCACGATGTTGTTAACGAACGGTTTGTGTTTCCGCCGTGCCGATATCTATCGGGGTAGAAATGAAGAAGAAAAGCCTCATTGTTTGACTACGGCAACCCCCGCCAATCCTAAAATACGGGCTAGCGCCGTTTTTCTCGCGTAAGGACATCAATTCTGTGATGTATTCAGGATTATTAATTATTTTATTACCGCTCATCATTGGCTATCTGGTACCGCTGCGCGGCAAAAAAGCATTACAGCTGATTAACCAACTACTGAGTTGGATGGTGTACGTTATTCTGTTTTTGATGGGCATCAGCTTGGCCTTTCTGGAAAATCTCAGCAGCAATTTGTTACTGATCTTCCGCTACACTGCCGTCTTCGCCTTCTGTATTGTCGCGGCAAACGGCATTGCACTGTGGCTATGGGAAAAACGCAGCGCGTGGCGTAGCAAGTACAGAGATGAGGCGCCACCTTCCCGACTGCGAATGATCCTTGAATCGTTCAAACTCTGCGGCGTGGTATTCGGTGGTTTTCTGCTGGGCTTAACGCAATGGTCGGGATTCACCTACGCCAGCAAAGGCAGCGAATATGCACTGATCTTCCTGCTCTTTTTGGTCGGCGTTCAACTGCGTAACAGCGGGATGACGTTGCGCCAAATCGTCTTAAACCGTCGCGGTCTGGTCATTGCGCTTATCGTCGGTATCAGTGCGCTCGGTGGTGGCCTGCTGGCCGCGTGGATTCTGGGACTGCCGCTGAAAACCGGTCTGGCGATGGCATCTGGCTATGGATGGTATTCGCTGTCAGGCATTCTGCTGACCGATGCTCTCGGGCCCGTCATCGGCAGCACCGCGTTTTTCAACGATCTGACTCGCGAGTTGCTGGCGATTATGCTGGTTCCCGTGTTGGCACAGCGCAATCGCTCCTGTGCGTTAGGCCTTTGCGGTGCAACCTCGATGGATTTCACGCTGCCCGTTTTGCAGCGCAGTGCGGGTATCGACGTCGTGCCTGCGGCTATCGTACATGGTTTCTTATTAAGCCTCGCGGCGCCAATACTGATGGCGCTCTTTTCTTCATAAGCGCACACTAAACACCGTTTTCCCCCTCGTTTATGGGCTGTGATTGAGAGTGATTTTCATTGCCCATCACCAAACTTGCGCTAAATCAAATTTACCTAAAGTTGCAGTAAAAAAGCCTTTTTACCTGCCTCGGCTAACACTATGCTTTAAACAAGCATTTAAAATGCAACTTAAAAAAGGAAGTCATTATGTTTTGTGTGCAATGTGAACAAACGATTCGTACCCCTGTTGGAAACGGCTGCTCTTACGCGCAGGGTATGTGCGGCAAAACCGCAGAAACCTCCGATCTGCAAGACCTGCTGGTTGCGGTGCTGCAAGGGCTTTCTGCCTGGGCGCTGAAAGCGCGCGAGCTGGATATCATCGATCACGATGTCGACAACTTTGCGCCACGCGCCTTCTTCTCGACGTTGACCAACGTTAACTTCGATTCTCAGCGCATTATTGGCTACGCACAGGAAGCCATTACACTGCGTGAGTCTCTGGCTGTTCGTTGCCGTCTGCACGATGCCACCGCGACTGTGGATCACCCAATGGCAGCCCTGCAACTGGCTGGCAACGATATTCCGACCTTGCTGCAACAGGCAGCGGATTTTGCGCTGGACAGCGATAAAGCCAGCGTGGGTGACGACGTTCACGGCTTGCGCATGCTAAACCTTTACGGCCTGAAAGGTGCGGCGGCCTATATGGAACACGCCCACGTTCTCGGTCAGTATGACAACGCGATTTATGCCGAATATCATGCCTTCATGGCATGGCTGGGCACGCAGCCATCCGATGTTGACACCCTGCTGAACAACGCAATGGGCATCGGTAAAATGAACTTCAACGTTATGGCGATCCTAGACCATGGCGAAACCAATGCTTACGGTCATCCACAGCCGACCTCCGTTAACGTCCGCCCGATTGCGGGTAAAGCGATTCTGATTTCCGGTCATGACCTGAAAGACCTGCGCATGCTGCTAGAGCAAACCGAAGGCACCGGCGTGAATATTTATACCCACGGTGAGATGTTGCCTGCGCACGGTTACCCAGAGCTGAAAAAATTCACGCATCTGGCGGGTAACTACGGCAGTGGCTGGCAGAACCAGCAGACTGAATTTGCCAAATTCCCTGGCGCGATCGTCATGACCTCTAACTGCATTATCGATCCAAACGTGGGTAACTATGGCGACCGCATCTGGACGCGCAGCATCGTTGGCTGGCCGGGCGTGAACCATCTGGAAGGCGATGATTTCAGCCCCGTTATCGAACAGGCACAGGGTCTGGCTGGTTTCCCATACAGCGAAATCGAGCACATGATCACCGTCGGCTTTGGTCGTGAAACGCTGCTGAGCGCCGCGGATACCGTCATCGATCTGGTTGCACAGAAAAAGCTGCGCCACGTCTTCCTGGTTGGTGGATGTGACGGTAGCCGTGAAGAACGTAGCTACTTCACTGACTTCACGCTGAGCGTTCCGCAAGACTGCCTGATTATGACGCTGGCCTGCGGTAAATACCGTTTCAACAAACTGGACTTCGGTACGTTGGAAGGCCTGCCACGTCTGCTGGATGTCGGCCAATGTAATGACGCCTATGCGGCAATTATTCTGGCCGTGAAACTGGCGGAAAAATTGGGCTGTGGCGTGAACGACCTGCCTCTGAGTCTGGTGCTGTCCTGGTTTGAACAGAAAGCGATTGTCATCCTGCTCACCCTGCTGTCCCTCGGCGTGAAGAATATCTACACCGGGCCGACGGCTCCGGGCTTCCTGACGGACAACCTGCTTGCCATTCTGAACGATAAATTCGGTATGCGAGCGATTACCACCGTTGAACAGGACATGAACACCATTCTGGCCGCTTGATGAATCAATGCGGACGGAGGTGCGCGTTCCTCGTCACGCAGCGTGAGGTATCGCATTGATGCCTCACGCTAAGCCCACTGTCTTATGGGCCGCCATTTTTACACGCTTCACCGTACCCGTTTGTTATGGAGATTGATTATGACTATGCCCGCACTACAGATTGGGCCGACACCGCTGTGCTCTAACCGCATGCAGGTACACTCGATTACTCAGGAAACGCCTGATGTCTGGACGATTTCACTGGTTAATCATGATTTTTATCCTTATCAGCCGGGTCAGTATGCATTAGTCAGCATTGCCAACAGCGCGGAGACGCTACGGGCTTATACGATTTCGTCTTCACCGGGCCTCAGCCGTTTTATCACGTTGACGGTAAGAAGACTGGACGACGGTGTCGGCTCACGCTGGCTGACCCAGGCGCTGAAAGTCGGTGATTATCTGTGGCTGTCCGATGCACAGGGCGAGTTTACCTGCGCCAACGCCTTCAGCGATCGCTACCTGATGGCGGCGGCAGGCTGCGGTGTCACACCGATTATGTCGATGTGCCGCTGGCTGCTGGCAAACAAACCACAAACCGATATCCACGTTATTTTCAACGTGCGCAATCCGCTACAGGTGATCTTCGCCAAAGAATGGCAGGATCTGGTACAGCGCTATCCGCAGCAACTGCATCTGACGCTGATGGCAGAATTTGACGCTGCGCCCGGCTTCCTCTCTGGACGCATCAGCGGAGACCTGCTGGTCGAACACGTACCGGATATCGCCAGCCGCACCGTGATGACCTGCGGCCCAGCGCCGTACATGAATCAGATTGAAACCCTGAGTCAGCAGCTTGGCGTTGCCTCAAACCGGATCTTCAAAGAACAGTTCCGCCCGGCAGATGAAGTACTGGATGACGACGCCGATCAGCTCACGCTGACCATCAGTCGTCCGCTGAAAAATCTGCGCGTTCCGGTAGGAATCAGTCTGCTGGCCGCGTTGGAAGCCAATAAGGTGCCGGTTGTCGCCGCCTGCCGTGCCGGTGTTTGCGGAAGCTGCAAAACCCGCGTGCTATCCGGAAATTACACCACCAGTAGTACCATGACGCTAACACCAGCCGAGATCGAACAGGGCTATGTTTTGGCCTGTAGTTGCCAGTTGCAAGGCGACACCGTTTTGGCCTGATACGCCCGCGTTTTACCCCCTTCTGTCCGGTAGCCTCTGCTATCGGGCAGGTAGGTCATGCTAAATTGCGCTTGGTTCCAGGCGAGCATTAACCTCATACTTTTCATCGCTTTTTGCCCTTTCGCGATTTGCCTTTTCGCGATTATAGTAAGCCATGGTTATATTTTGCTGTGGAGCCGCTGGCACATGACATCCCCCTCAGCCCCGATCCTGATTCTGGGCGCAACTGGCTACATTGGTCGCCATTTAACCGAGCGATTGAGCAAACAAGGCAACCGAGTCATCGCTGCTGGTCGGAATACCGAATCCCTCGCGTCACGGAATTGGCCGGGCGTCGATTGCCAACAAGTTGATCTCGCTAAGCCAGAAAGCCTGCCTGATGGCCTGTGGGGAGCGGAAACACTCTATTATCTGGTGCACAGCATGGGCGACGGCGCGGACTTCGTGGCAAGAGAGCGGATGACCGCCATGAATCTGTTGTTGGCACTGGCCTCCAGCCGCGTAAAACAGATTATCTATCTGGGGTCGCTTCAGGCGAAAGACGATACCTCGCCGCATATGCAAGCGCGCCAGATCACGGGAGATGTTTTACGCAGTAGCGGCATTCCCGTCACAGAGCTGCGTGCAGGTATTATTATCGGTACCGGTTCGGCGGCGTTCGAGATCATGCGCGATATGGTCTATAACCTGCCGATACTGACGCCGCCGCGCTGGGTGCGATCTAAATCATCCCCCATTGCGCTGGAAAACCTGCTGGTGTATCTGATCAATATCGCGCAGCATCCCGCGACAGAAAACCGCATCATGGATGCCGCAGGCCCCGAATACATCAGCTACCAGACCATGTTCGAGCGTTTCATTCAGATCAGCGGCAAGCGCAGATTGCTGATACCCGTTCCCATGCCAACGCATCTGGTGTCCGTCTGGTTCTTGCATTTGGTGACATCGGTTCCCCCGTCTATCGCCCGCGCGCTGATTCAGGGGTTAAAACACGATTTACAGGCCGATGGCCGCGAACTCCAGGCATTGATCCCACAAACGCTGATTAGCTTTGATGACGCCGTGCGCTTTACGTTGCAAAGCGAAATGGAGAGCGTACAACAGGCAGACTGGGGCGATGACACCGAGGTCCGCGCACGCTGGAAGCCCAATTACGGCTTTTATCCTAAACAGGCGGGCCATACGATGGAGACGTCCGCTTCCAGTCAGGCGCTCTGGCAGGTCATCCAGCAGGTCGGCGGGAAAGAAGGCTATTTTTACGCGAATACACTCTGGAATATCCGAGCTCGGCTGGACGATCTCTGCGGCAACGGTGTGACTTACGGACGCCCCGAGCGTCCGACGCTGGAAGTGGGCGACAAGATTGACGGCTGGAAGGTTATTTCGATCAAGCCACAGCGTCAGCTAGTGCTGTTATTCGGCATGAAAGCACCGGGGCTGGGTAAACTCAACTTTACCATCACCGATAAGGGCACCCACCGAACGGTGGATGTCCGCGCCCGCTGGCACCCTTCTGGGTTCAACGGGCTGGTCTATTGGTTTCTAATGATGCCCGCTCACCTGTTTATCTTCCGTGGTATGGCGACACGTATTGCGAAACTGGCAGAAAAGGAAACGGTTTAGCGGCTGCCGTATTTCTCCAGCAACGCATCAACGATCGCTTCGCTCTGTGCATCTGGCTGGCCTTGGTAATTCTCAGGACGGAAATGCATCTGGAAAGCGGCAATCACCTGCCGCTTTTCGCGCGCCGTCATCGTGTCTTGCACCGAGTAACCATAGCGCCCCAGTTTTTCCAGCAGAACCGCTTCATCCACTGGCAGCATCGGCTGTCGTCCGTTCAAATAGAACGCGACCCGCTGCACATCCGGCCAGGCACCAATGCCTGCTTGTGCTAGCGCCTGCCAGGGGAACAGCGGCCCGGGGTCTTGTTTGCGCTGTGGAGCAATATCGCTGTGCGCCACCACGTTCTGCGGGGCAATCTGGTAGCGGTCGACAATATCGCGGGCGATCGCAGTCACGAGCTGAATCTGCGAGGCGGTAAACGGCTCCCACGTATAGCCTGTTAGCGTGCGCTGATAGCCCGCGTTTTCGATCTCAATACCAATCGAAGAATTATTCAGTCGACTAAATCCGCGCCAGCTACTGGCTCCCGCATGCCAGGCAGCCTGAGATTCAGGCACCAGTTGCCAGGCAAGCGGCTTGCCGCGCTGCAAAGGTGGACGTGCTGGAATCAGGTAATGGGCGCTGACATGCTCATCCGTCAGAATATTCAGCGAGGTGGCAAAGTCTTCCGCCGTATAGTGAATCACCAGAAAGCGGATACGGGACTCCTGCGCCCGCGACTGCACTGCGGTCTCCAGCACATAATTATTCTGTTCTTTCAACGAGGAGGCTGATTGGCAACCCGCCAACAGTCCCAGCGCTATGCAGACCATCCATTTCAACATTGTTATTCCACTATTGTGCTTATTTTCCGCCAGATACTTTTATGCTTTAACCTGCTAGCGGCGAACTTTTACCGCAGTACCGCTCACGGTCACCATCAGCATGCTGCCGTCCTTCCCGACGGTTTCATAGTCAAGATCGATGCCTACAATGGCGTTCGCCCCTAAATCTTCGGCTTGCTCCTGTAACTCTTTGAACGCAATCTGTCGCGCCTTACGCAGCTCTTTCTCATAGGCACCCGAACGGCCGCCGACGACATCGCGGATGCTGGCAAAAAAGTCCCGAAAGATGTTTGCTCCAAGAATAGCTTCGCCGGTTACGACGCCACAATATTCAGTGATGGTGAAACCTTCCAGATTCGGCGTAGTGGATAATTGCATGTCGTCTCCTTTCACTGCTTTTCTAATGGATGTTAAGTACACGTAAATATAAGTCGGCGGTACTGTTAGCATCCGCGATGAGAAAGCGAGCGCCCAGATTGTAAGCCGCTATTTTGTGCTATTATTTAATCAACAAATCGCTTATTGGCAAATTTTAACCCACGGTGATTGCATAACTATTCTGCCGACGTTAACATTCGCCGCATCAATGTCTATTCAATTCTTACGCATGAGTATTCAACTAAACGGCATTAACTGTTTCTACGGCACATACCAGGCGCTATTTGATATCACCCTCGATTGTCCTGCGGGTGAAACGCTGGTTCTTCTTGGTCCCAGCGGTGCGGGAAAGAGCTCGCTGATACGCGTTCTTAATCTGTTGGAAATGCCACGTTCTGGCAAGCTTTCCATCGCCGGTAATCAGTTTGATTTTCAGCGCACGCCATCCGACGGCGCGATCCGTGAATTGCGTCAGAACGTCGGAATGGTGTTCCAGCAATATAATTTGTGGCCGCATTTGACCGTGGTGCAGAATCTTATCGAAGCGCCCTGCCGCGTGCTGGGGCTGAGTAAAGAAGAAGCGAAAGCGCGGGCGGACAAGCTGCTCACGCGCCTGCGCCTCAATGACTTTGCCGATCGCTTCCCTCTCCATCTTTCTGGCGGACAACAACAGCGTGTCGCGATTGCCCGTGCGCTGATGATGGAACCTCAGGTTCTGTTATTTGATGAACCGACTGCCGCGCTGGATCCAGAAATTACCGCTCAGGTCGTCAACATCATCCGTGAATTGGCAGAAACCGGGATTACGCAGGTGATTGTGACCCACGAAGTTGAATTTGCCCGTAAAACGGCCAGTCGTGTGGTGTATATGGAAAACGGCCGCATCGTTGAACAAGGGGATGCGACGCACTTTACCCAACCGCAGACGCCTGAATTCGCTGGTTATTTGTCACATTGATTACTATCAGGAAAATGATAATGAAAAAATTGATTGTTGCAGCCTTATTCGCCGTTGGTGCCGCCTCTGCTAACGCCGCAGATACCATCCGTTTCGCGACTGAAGCCTCCTACCCTCCGTTCGAATTTGTCGATGCCAATAACCAGATCCAAGGTTTTGATATCGATCTAGCGAATGCACTGTGCAAAGAAATGCAGGCGACCTGTACGTTCAGCAATCAGGCCTTCGACAGTCTGATCCCCGGCCTGAAATTCCGTCGCTTCGAAGCCGTCATCGCGGGAATGGATATTACCCCTGAGCGCCAACAGCAGGTGTCGTTCACTCAGCCTTACTATGACAACTCCGCTCAGTTTATTGCCCAGAAAGGGAAAGTTGCCGATATCGCCGCGCTGACAGGCAAGCGCGTTGGCGTACAGAATGGCACTACCCACCAGAAATACCTGATGGAAAAGCATAGCGATATCAAAACTGTGCCTTACGACAGCTACCAGAATGCCGTGCTGGACCTGAAAAATGGTCGTCTGGATGCCGTGTTCGGTGACACCGCTGTGGTTAACGAATGGCTGAAACAGAACGATGCGCTGGCAACCGTTGGTCAGAAAGTGACGGATAAAGGTTACTTCGGTATCGGTCTGGGCATCGCTGTGCGCCAGAACAACGATGAGTTGCTGAAGAAATTCGACACTGCGCTCAACAAAATCAAGCAGGATGGTACTTACGAGACCATCTACAAAAAATGGTTCCAGCAGTAATCTGACGCTCAATGATTGAATTTCAACCTCTTGCAAGCGCCGCCGGGATGACCGTCGGCCTTGCCGTTTGTGCACTGGTGCTCGGCCTCGCGCTGGCGATGCTGTTTGCCGTTTGGGAAACTGTTCGCTGGAAAGCCGTTAGCTGGACGGGAACCGCCGTCGTGACGCTGTTGCGCGGCCTGCCAGAAATTCTGGTCGTGCTGTTCATCTATTTCGGCTCTTCTCAACTGCTGATGATGCTGGCAGACGGTTTTACCCTGAATCTCTTCATCGTGCAGATTCCGGTAAAACTGGATATCGGCATGTTTGAAATCAGCCCATTCCTGTGCGGCGTGATTGCGCTGGCGCTGCTGTATGCGGCCTACGCCTCCCAAACGCTGCGCGGCGCGCTGAAAGCCGTCCCGCAAGGGCAATGGGAATCGGGTCAGGCGCTGGGGCTCAGTAAATCCGCGATCTTTTTCCGTCTGATCATGCCGCAGATGTGGCGTCACGCCCTGCCGGGGTTAGGCAATCAGTGGCTGGTATTGCTAAAAGATACCGCGCTGGTGTCGCTGATCAGCGTGAACGATTTGATGCTGCAAACCAAAAGTATTGCGACACGGACGCAGGAGCCCTTCACCTGGTACGTTGTCGCGGCGGCGATCTATTTGATTATTACGCTGTTAAGTCAGTATGTGCTGAAACGCATTGAACTGCGCACCACGCGTTTTGAGCGGAGGCCTTCCTGATGCTCGCTTATTTACCTGAGCTAGTAAAAGGCCTGCATACCAGCCTGACCTTAACTGCCGTTTCCATCGTCGTAGCGCTGGTGTTATCACTGCTGCTGACTGTGGTGCTGACGCTCAAAACGCCTGTCATATCGCTGTTGGCGAAAGGCTACATTACGCTGTTTACCGGTACGCCGCTGCTGGTGCAAATCTTCCTGATTTACTATGGGCCCGGACAGTTTACTTCTATCCAGCAAATCCCCTGGCTGTGGAGCCTGCTTTCACAGCCGTGGCTGTGTGCAATGGTGGCACTGGCGCTCAATAGCGCGGCTTATACTACGCAGCTGTTCTATGGTGCGGTAAAAGCGATTCCCGCCGGACAGTGGCAGTCCTGTGCCGCGTTGGGCATGGATCAGAAGCAAACATTACGCATTTTGCTGCCGTTTGCGTTTAAACGCGCACTGTCTTCTTATTCAAATGAAGTGGTGCTGGTGTTTAAGAGTACGTCACTGGCTTACACCATCACGCTGATGGAAGTCATGGGCTACAGCCAACTGATGTACGGCCGGACATATGATGTGATGGTGTTTGGTGCCGCAGGGATTATCTACCTGTGCGTCAACGGGTTACTGACGTTGCTGATGCGTTGGGTTGAGCGTCGTTCGCTGGCATTCGAGCGCCGTAATTAATCCTTATCGCCCTTATCCACTTAGAAAGCAGGCTTTGATAGCCTGCTTTTTTATGGCCTGCTGATGTAAAAACATGCAATAAATCGACTTATTAATCATTTTAATTGCATATAAATTCATTCAGTGGCATAGTAATCGCCATGACGTCGGAACCCTTCCGCACAACTATATTTATCAATATAAGAAGAACAGGAGTAGGTAATGAAAAAATTAGTGCTCGCCACGTTACTGGCAGGAATTGCCTTCAGCGCGACCGCCGCAGACACCATCCGTTTTGCGTCATCAGCCACCTACCCGCCATTTGAGTCACTGGATGCCAGTAACGAAATCGTCGGTTTCGATATGGATCTGGCAAAAGCGCTGTGTAAGCAAATGCAAGCGACTTGTACGTTCACCAATCAGGCGTTTGACAGCCTGATCCCTGCACTGAAATTCCGCCGCTATGACGCAGTGATTTCCGGTATGGACATCACGCCAGAGCGCAGCAAGCAGGTCGCGTTCACGCAGCCTTACTATGCCAACTCCGCCGTGGTTATCGCGCAGAAAGGCAAATTCAGCGACTTCGCCGCGATGAAAGGCAAACGTATCGGGATGGAAAACGGCACCACGCACCAGAAATACATGCACGATAAGCACCCGGAAGTGCAAACCGTTTCTTATGACAGCTATCAGAATGCGGTACTGGATCTGAAAAATGGCCGTATCGACGGTGTATTCGGTGATACTGCTGTCGTCAACGAGTGGATCAAGACGAACCCTGAACTGGCAACGGTTGGCGAACATGTAACTGACGCAGAATACTTCGGCACCGGACTGGGCATCGCCGTTCGTCCCGACGACAAAGCACTGCTGGAGAAGTTAAATAAAGCGCTGGATGCCATCAAAGCTGACGGCACTTACAAAACCATTAACGACAAGTGGTTCCCGCAATAAGGTTCACTTAGCTTAACGCGGTGTGAATGCACCGCGTTATCGAACGCTTCCACGATTACGTGTTAGGTCGTTTAAAAGTTTCGGGCGTGTTAATTACAGCATTCTTCTGTCATTTCATCACACGCCCGACAAGGCGCGCTCAAACGCCGCAGCGCCTTGACCACTGGCTTTTCGGCGCTAATTGCGCCGCTTCGCGGTGCCTTCGGCGTTCGTATCCGCTGTTCGGACCGTCTGCGACGCGTTCCTTACGCGGCGCAGACTTTCGCGGCGTCCATGCCGCTCATCCGGCGGCCACGCCCACCTCAGCGCAATTTTTTACGCCTACGGTAGTTCCTACAAAAAACGTAGATATCGCAGTTTTTTCCTATATTTCCCGCTTCAGTAACGTCAGCACTTCGTAGTGTGCCGTGTGCGGGAACATGTCGAATAGCTGTACGCGCAGTGCGCGGTAATTCGCCAGCGCCGTCATGTCTTTTGCCATGCTTTCGGCGTTACAGCTAGAATAGAGAATATAGTCCGGTGCCATGCGGCTCAGGTAGGCACATAGTTCACTGCCGATACCGCGGCGCGGCGGATTGACCAACACCAGATCGGGGATTTCAGCTTTAGCCGTCGCGAACTGCGTTGAATCCAGCGCCTGAAACTCCACCTGCTTCAATCCTAGCTGTTCCGCAGAGCGACGCGCACAGGCTATCGCCTCAGCGCTGATTTCAATGCCCGTCAGACGCATCTCAGGTGAGGCACAGTGCAGGCCAAAACCCCCTACCCCGCAAAACAGATCCCACATGCTAGTAATATCCAACTCTGCAACCCAATCGCGTGCCGTCGCATACAGCGCGGCTGCCACCTGCGGGTTCGTCTGGAAAAAGCTTTGCGGGCGAATATACAGCGGTACCTGATTGAATTGTTCAGCCAGCGCGGCTGCATCACTCAGGATAATCTCCGTTTTCCCTTCCATAATCGCCTGATGCACAGGCTGAATATTGGCGGATATGACCTCAAGCTGGGGCAATTGCTGCTGTAGCCACGGCAATGCAGCTCGCAGCTGCGCCAGCTTGGTTTCTGAGCGCAAGACAAAGCGCAGCATGAACGTACCGCGCTGCGTACTTTCTGTCAGTAGCAGGTATTTCAGCTCCCCGCGACGTCGAGCCACGTTATAAGGCGTCAGCCCTGCCCGAGCAATGAAGACCTTAAGCACATCGAAAACCGGCGCGAAGCTGGGCGGATAAAGCGGGCAATCGCAGAGATCCACCGTCGTTCCATCACGATGCAGCATCCCCAGCAGCGGGCGTTCCACGCTGCCGCTTACCACCATTTTGGCTTTATTACGAAATGCAAACTGCGCAGAAGGTTGTACGGGCAACCAGCGCTGCACGGCGTGCGGTTGCAGCAAATCTTCAAGATGCTGTTGCTTATCAGACAATTGCTGCGGGTAGGCTTTTTCCAACCATTGGCAGGAACGACAGGTTCCCGTGCTGTAGCGGGCACAATGCATAAAAATCTAACTATTAAAATAATACGGAATGCGAGGATTATATCACTCTGGCGGCGTCACCCTGCGACCTTTTACTGATTCATGGTGACGCCAGCAGCCAGATTAGCTCATAAGAGAGACATACCTATTTCTGACGCGTAAAAAAACGCTTACTGCGTCGTGGCAGAAACAGTAAAACAATCACCAGAAGATCCGGGATCTTTTGCAACAGGAGTTGATGCAGCACGGCAGCATTGTTCTCTCCTGAGATATGAAATATCGCTGGCATAAGTTCACTGAGCGACGCCAGCAGCAGGTAACACACGACGACAGCCTGACAGGCCACATAGCCCCACCGTCCCCAGTTCGCCCCCGCCAAAACGGCAAAGCCACAGCGAATTTCAACGCCAACGATAATCAGCGATAGCAGTAACACCAGCGTCGAATCCCAAGCTTCCGCGTTGCTGCCAATCCAGCCGCTCAAATCGCTGAGCCCTAGCTCCCAGACAAGCAGCAGAATCCCCAAAACACGAGTAGCAATAATCGCAATCCCCGCCACCATCACGGGCACCGGGGCATAAACTTTGCGTTGTGTTATTTCCTTCTTCATATATAGAATTTCAACGCACTCCCTTCATGCGGTATTTACCCGCCAAAAATACAGCACCAATATAGAATCCGATGCCAATATAAAACGTGATACTGATATAAAACAGCAACGCCCCCATACTCTGGCGGCGTTGCTGGAAATCTTCGCTAGGCTAACAAATTACGATGAGAAATCGAATCAGCCGCGTCTCGCTTTTTGCATATCGCGATAGCGCTGCTTCTCTGCTCTCGCCATAAACCACCAGGCGATAAACCCAATAATACCAACGACTAACAATATCAGGGAAGCCAAGGCGTTAATTTGTGGATTAACGCCCATTCTGACGCTAGAGAACACCAGCATTGGCAACGTTGTCGAGCCGGGCCCTGCTACGAAGCTGGCGATAACCAGATCGTCCAGCGACAGCGTAAACGCCAGCAGCCAGCCGGAAAGCAGTGCGGGAGCAATCATCGGTACCGTGATAATGAAGAATACCTTGAGCGGATTCGCCCCCAGATCCATCGCCGCTTCTTCAATCGAACGATCAAGCTCACGCAGACGAGCGCTGATCACCACGGTGACATACGCGGTACAGAACGTGACGTGCGCCAGCCAGATGGTGAACATCCCTCGCTCTGCTGGCCACCCAATGGCATGCCCTAATGCAACAAAGAGCAACAGCAGCGACAGACCGGTAATTACATCTGGCATAACCAGCGGTGCCGTCAGCATAAAAGCAAACCCATTGGAGCCACGGAAACGACCAAAACGCACCATGACCACGGCGGCGATCGTCCCAAGAATCACGGCCATTGTGGCCGACGCGGCAGCAATCGTCAGGCTCAGGAGCACCGCGCTGATCATCGCCGTATTGTGGAACAGCTCGACGTACCAACGTGCCGACCAGCCAGCCCATACCGTCACCAGCTTGGAGCTGTTGAACGAGTAGATCACCAGCATCAGCATCGGCGCATAGAGGAACGTAAAGCACAGCACCAAAATCACAATACGCCACGGTGAGCGAACAACAGGTAAATTATTCACGCCTCACCCTCCGCCGTTTTACTCTGATGTTTGTGGAACCAGATAATCGGCATAATCAACAGCAGCAGCATGACGACGGCAACGGCAGAAGCTACCGGCCAATCACGGTTATTGAAGAATTCCTGCCACAGAATACGGCCAATCATGATGCTATCCGGCCCGCCGAGCAGTTCTGGAATCACGTACTCCCCTACCGCAGGGATGAAGACCAGCATCGAACCCGCAATAATTCCGCCTTTCGTTAAGGGGACGATCACGCTGAAGAAGGTTCTCAGCGGTCGCGCGCCCAGATCCAACGACGCTTCCACTAACGAATAGTCCAACCGCATCAACGCGGTATAGATCGGCAACACCATAAACGGCAGATAGGAATACACGACGCCGATATAAACCGCCAAATTGGTGTGTAGAATGACCAGCGGTTCATCAATCACACCTAGCCACAGCAGGAAGTTATTCAGGATTCCGTTATTTTTCAGAATCCCCATCCAGGCGTAGACGCGAATCAGGAATGATGTCCACGATGGAAGAATCACCAGCAACAACAGGATATTACGCGTTGACGGTTTACTGTGCGCCACCGCCCAGGCCAACGGGTAGCCGATGAGCAGACAGCACAGCGTCGACACAGCAGCAACCTGAAGCGATTGCATATAGGCATCGAAATACAGCGGATCGTCCAACAAATGCAGGTAGTTCCCAAGGTTCAGGGAAATATCCAGTTTGCCGTCCAGCCACGAAACCAGATCGGTATAAGGCGGGATAGCCCGCGCCATCTCTGCAAGACTGATTTTGAACACGATCAGGAACGGCAGCATGAACAGCAGCAGCAGCCACAGATACGGCAGCGCGATGACCAGCTTGCGCCCATGTTTTTGGCGCCAACGCGCCATCAGAACACGAAACCAGAGTCTGGCCTTGCCCGGTGGTTCCGCCGTGTTATGTTCGGGAAATGAAGTCATGGTATTCTTCCTCGCTACACCGTCAGAACGACACAGCTATCCGCATCCCAGCACAACCGGACCTCATCTCCCCAGGTCGGCATGCCTTTGCGATAGCGGTAGGCATTTTGTAACTGCGCGCTGATAGTTTGCCCGCTGTTGAGCCTGACGTGGTAAATCGACAAGTCGCCCAGATAGGCGATATGGACCACTTCCCCTACCGCGAAGTTACAACCGTCGGCCGGAACCTCTTCGCACAGCATGATTTTCTCAGGACGCAACGCGATGTAGACCGGAACGCCATCGACCACCGAGACATCAGAATCCACTTTCAGCGGATGCACCAGTCCGGGGCTTTTAATGATCAGCGCATCGTCCTGACGTTCCTGCAAGATCCCTTCAAACATATTGACTGAGCCGATGAACTCCGCACTGAAACGCGTGTTCGGGTGCTCATAAATCTCTTCCGGTTCGCCAATCTGTACGAATTTGCCGCGATTCATAATGGCAATGCGACCCGCCATGGTCATGGCTTCTTCCTGATCGTGCGTCACCATCACGCAGGTCACGCCCACGCGTTCCAGAATATCGACGACTTCAAGCTGCATACGGTCGCGTAATTTTTTGTCCAGCGCTCCCATTGGTTCGTCCAGCAGCAGCAGTTTGGGACGCTTCGCCAGACTACGAGCCAACGCAACACGCTGACGCTGGCCACCGGAAAGCTGATGCGGTTTACGATTGGCAAACTCCTGCATGTGCACCAGCGACAGCATCTCTTCCACACGATCTTTAATTTCTGCGCGCGGTAGCTTGTCCTGCTTCAGACCAAACGCGATATTCTTTTCCACCGTCATATGTGGGAAAAGCGCATAAGACTGGAACATCATATTGATAGGACGCTGGTAAGGCGGCACCAATGACAAATCCTGACCATCCAGAACAATCTGCCCCTGTGTGGGAAGCTCAAAACCTGCCAACATGCGCAGCAGCGTGGATTTCCCACAGCCAGAGGCACCCAGCAGAGCAAAAATTTCACCTTTATAAATCGTCAGGCTGACATCATCGACGGCGGCCTGACCATCGAACGACTTCGTCAGGTTGCGCACTTCCAGCAGCGGCGTGGCCGCTTTTTGAGGTTTTGATTGAGGGCGGGGGATCGCGTCATTCACTTCGCATTGCTCTCCGGCAAAAGCAGAACAAGTCACACCGTGGATGCCGCCATTCAGGGCTTTTGCATTCAGCGGTGTGACACAATATAGAGCGCGAACAGGCGGATTATCCGCCTGTTCTTTGCCACATTTTATACCCATCCATTCTCTGGTTGCTGAAACCAGCAACCGTCAAGCGCGTGGGTAACGATTCAGATCCAAGAGGCTATTTGCCGCTTTTAACCTTAGTCCATGCGCGAGTACGCGTACGGTCAATCTGAGGAGATTGCACTTTAAGCGTAAACAGTTTGGCACGCACATCCGCTGGCGGGTAAACGCCTGGGTTATTACGAATTTCTTCGTTCACCAACGGTAAGGAGGCCAGATTACCGCTCGCGTAATACACGTGGTTACTGATTTCAGCCATCACTTCTGGCTTCATCAGGTAATCCAGAAACGCATAGGTTTCATCCAGATTTTTAGCATCTTTCGGAATGGCAAGAACGTCAAAGAATGCCAGCGCGCCTTCTTTCGGAATGCTGTACTGAATATTCACCCCGTTTTTCGCTTCTTTCGCACGGTTTCCTGCTTGCAAAATGTCACCCGCCCAGCCTACCGCGACACAGATATCGCCGTTCGCCAGATCGTTAATGTATTGCGACGAATGGAAGTAGCGAATGCTCGGACGCAGTTTCAGCAGCAGATCGGTCGCAGAGGTGGTGTAATCACCCGGCTTGGTGCTGTTCGGATCTTTACCCTGATAGTTCAGCACGGTTGCAAAGATCTCTTCTGGCGCATCCAGGAAAGAGACACCACAACTTTTCAGCTTTTCCAGATTTTCTGGCTTCAGCACCAAATCCCAGCTGTTAACCGGTGCATCAGCACCTAGTGCGGCTTTCACTTTCTCAACGTTATAGCCGATTCCCGTGGTAGCCCACAGGTAAGGCAGGGCATATTTATTGTCTGGATCGTGCTGTGCGATCAACTTCATCAGCTCAGGATCCAGATTTTTGTAATTCGGCAGTTTGCTCTTGTCTAATGGCTGAAACACTCCCGCAGAGAGCTGGCGCTCCAGGAAGCTAGCAGAAGGCACGACCAGATCAAAACCCGTGCTGCCCGCCATGAGCTTGCCTTCCAACACTTCGTTGGAGTCAAACACGTCATAGACGACCTTAATACCGGTTTCTTTCTGGAAATTGGCTAACGTGTTCGGTGCGATATAGTCGGACCAGTTATAAACATGCAGCGTTTTCTCTTCCGCAGATGCGGTGACGGACGCGGCCATCAGCAAGCCGGTAACAACACCCGATAGCCATTTTTTACGTTGGGTGAACATCCGTTCCTTCCTCCATACAAGGGGGTGATTCATGGGAGTTAATCTGTATCGTTCCGATACAAAATATGTCCTGCCACGCTATCCAACCGGTGAATGAGTATGCACCGATTTTTATTCGCTCAGACACAGACATAGCCCTGATTTCGCTGTCTGTGTCTTACAGGAATAAAGCATAACCCCACAACATCGTGCGCACCATACTTGAACGTAAAAAATGGGTTTTAACGATTATTTATTCACATTTTATCGATGTGATGAAGGCATTTAGCGGTAAACAAAGAGAAATATCTGGCAATAATGCGAAATAACCAGAATAAATGACGGTGAAAGGAAAATAAGTAAAACCAATTGCTGCCGTTGGCAGCAACCGTATCAATGCAGATGAGAGGTGGTGACTCTGGCAGCAGAGCCCTCTTCTTCCTCACCGATAAACAGCAGATTATTAGCGCCGGCCTCAAGGATCACCATTGAGATTTGCTCTTCGGACTGCTGCATGAAATGTCTGAATTGTTCCAACGTCATGCCAGCGGCCACGCTGAATGACTGGCAGACAATCAACTTCGGCAGGTTATCGTCCTGAACGTCGATAAATGCCTTGACGGTCAACGAGCTGGCATTGATTTGGCTCAGGTCGCCGACCAGAGGAATCAACGCGCTGGGCTTCACTTCGGCAAGGGCAGAAAACAGGATCACGTTATCTACCAGATCAACTTTCGCATCGAACACGCCATCAAAATTTTGCATATGAGGAAGATGGAGCGCCTGACAAGAATCACATTCGAAATACAGAATGTTCAGTTGATCCAGCCACCGCCGTAGCATAGCCAAATCCGGGACGATGAGTGAATCCATCATGTTTGCCTCATACCTGCTGCCGTACAGACAGCGTTGTTGAAAAGAAAACACCGTTTACGCAGAAGCGATGTTAAAACAGAAAGAGCCTTAAAAACGGCCCATAGCTTACGGAATATTGCGCGACGATGCCATGATAAAAGCGCCCTGCCCCCCGCTTTCCTCGTTCCGCTTCACGGTGACGCGCCGGAGAGCGCCGCTGCCCGGTGCCTACACGCCAATAAGCAACACCGTATTTTACGGCGCTGCCCCTGTTTCAGAAAGCTAACTTTTGCTTATTGTTGCCGATATTGCGAGGCGCCTCTGGGTATTTTGCTCAATAAATTCAATCATCATGTCGGCAATATCGAGTCCGGTCGTCGTTTCAATCCCTTCCAGCCCCGGCGAGGCGTTGACTTCCATCACCAGCGGCCCCCGATCGGCACGCAAAATATCGACGCCCGCAATATTCAACCCCAGCGTTTTTGTCGCCTTGATGGCGATCGCACGCTCCTTCGCCGTAATTTTCACTTTATTCGCCGACCCGCCGCGATGCAGGTTTGAACGGAATTCCCCCGCTTTCGCCTGTCGCTCAATCGCCGCAACAACTCGGTTGCCGATCACAAAACAGCGGATATCTTTACCCTGCGCTTCATGCACGTATTCCTGCACCAGAATGTGCGCATTCAGCCCGCGAAAGGCATCAATCACGCTTTCCGCCGCCTGTCGCGTCTCGGCCAATACCACACCGATTCCCTGTGTACCTTCCACCAGTTTTACGACCAGCGGCGCACCACCCACCATCGCAATCAGATCGCCAGTATCATCCGGCGAATGAGCAAATCCGGTGATCGGCAGATCAATACCCTCACGAGCAAGCAGTTGCAGCGAATGCAGTTTGTCGCGGGCGCGAATGATGGCGACAGAATTATTCAGCGGGTAGCTGCCCAGCATTTCAAACTGGCGCAATACCGCCGTACCATAGAACGTGATCTGTGAACCGATACGCGGAATAACCGCATCAAATTTATCCAGCCGACGCCCGCGATAATGCACCGACGGCGCCGCCGAATTAATATTCATGTAGCAGGAAAGCGGGTCAATAATCTCAACGCTGTGCTGGCGCGCCTCAGCCGCTTCACGCAGACGTTTGCAGGAATATAACGACCCATCACGAGACAGAATGGCTATCTTCATAAATACCCTACGGATACTAGCGTATCGCCCATCCTTGTTGATGTAAGTAGTCCAGCATAAAGGGACGTAACTCTTTTTTCAGCGTCCGTTCCACGTGCTCACTCCAGCTTTCACGACGGCTACCGGTACGTTGCAGGTAATATTCCACCATTTGCTGGTCGTATTGCGCCAGCACATCGTGGTCGAGCGGCTGATAGACATTTTCATGCAGCAGCATAGCGGTTGGCATGCGCGGTTTCAGCATCGGTTCCGCGTCCGGATGCCCCAGACACAGGCCAAACAACGGCAGAACCCGCGTTGGCAATTGCAGCAACTGCGTCACGTCAGCAATGCGATTGCGGATCCCACCGATAAATACCCCGCCCAACCCCATCGATTCGGCGGCAACCAGTGCATTCTGCGCCATGATAGCGGTATCGACGCAGCCAATCAGCAATTGCTCCGCCAGCCCAGTTTCTGCCTCTGGGAAGATCTCCACATGCCGGTGGAAATCGGCACAAAAGACCCAAAACTCCGCCGCCTGCGCCACATAACCTTGCTCACCGGTATAGTGAACAAGCGTTTCCCGCACGGCAGGATCGGTAATACGGATAATTGAGCTGCATTGTAAAAAGCTGGAGCTGGAGGCACTTTGTGCGGAGGTAATGATGGCGTGGCGTTGCTCATCCGTTATGGCCTGAGACGTAAATGCGCGAATAGAACGGTGGCGCTGTAGCAAATCAATCGTTGGTGTCACACTGGCATCCTTCAGTCGGTAAAGTACATCTCATAGGCAGCTTGAAGTATGACGAGATTATATCGTAGCTCAGGCGGAATCTGCATTCCCTCACCACCTAATAGCTTAAGCAAATCGTTGTAACAGGTAATGACTACTTTTTTTCATCAATGAATGCGGGCATAGTATTGATAAATTTCGGTATAGTAGCGCGATTCGCAGTAACCTCATTGACCGTAACACTTTTAGACGTGACCTTGTCTGTAATAGGCGTCACGCTATCCGTTTCAAGAATGAGAACATTTTTCTAATTTTACAAAGGAGTTTACATGTTCGCTGTAATTTTCGGGCGCCCAGCTTGCCCTTATTGTGTACGTGCGAAAGAACTGGCAGAGAAACTGGCCGAGCAACGTGATGACTTCAGCTTCCGCTATGTAGACATCCACGCAGAAGGCATCTCGAAAGAAGATTTGTCCAAGACGGTTGGAAAGCCGGTTGAAACCGTACCGCAGATTTTCCTGGATGAAAAACACATCGGCGGCTGCACTGATTTTGAAGCCTATGCCAAAGAGCATCTGGCCCTGTTCCAGTCATAGTCATCGAACTAGCAGAACAATAGATCATCAAACTGACAAAACAAGCGCGGCGACCGTCCGCGCTTTTTTATGGGCTTGGAATACCCACCACTCAACGAAGATAACGTCGATACAGGCTGCGCAAACACAGCACGCCCATTGCCCCCAGCACACACCAAAAGACTGCACTCATTACGTAGGCCAGCTCTTGCCAGAAAGAGCGCATCGGCGTATTCCACAAGTGGAGCACCAGCAAGCATACGGGCATTGCCGCCAGCGCGCCAAACAGCGGGTAAAGCAGGCGACCGCGCGCAGAAAGAAAACAGGCCACCATTCCGGGCAGCAGAAAAAACAACATCCCCGGACTACCGCGTAGCCCATCACTCACCGCAACCTCTGATACCTCAATCTTTTGACTCAGAAACACGACAGTGAACAATAAAAAACAGCAGGTCGCACCAACCCAACCTTTATTTCTTGCCATAAATCGCCCCCACTCAATATGCCTCCCAACCTGCCTCAACCAGAGACCGAAAATATGCGGCATGGTAAAAATGATTGGTGTATCTATTCCCCGATATGAAAAACATGAGGCTTCGCTACGATTTATTCGACACGCAGGTTGTCCACAGGAAAAGACGATAACCCGACGCATTTCGTCAACAGCGACACCACAATCATTAAATTAAACAATAATTACACTGAACAATTTTTATCGGATAAATTATACTGAACGAGGCTGATTCCTTTCAGCTGACGCGTATTGATACCGTCACGGGAATTCATGCATTTCATGGCTAAATCTAGCCGCTATAATGAATAACATCAAGAACTTACTGGTAAACAACAAGTTACATTCCATGAATATAAACGTCGCTGATTTGTTAAATGGGAATTACATTCTACTTTTATTCGTGGTTCTTTCATTAGGACTCTGCCTAGGGAAATTGCGCCTCGGGCCAGTACAACTCGGTAATTCCATTGGAGTTTTAGTTGTTTCTTTATTACTCGGCCAACAGCATTTTTCGATTAATACCGAAGCACTGAGCCTCGGTTTTATGTTATTTATTTTTTGCGTGGGCGTGGAAGCAGGGCCGAATTTCTTTTCTATTTTCTTCCGCGACGGAAAGAATTATTTCATGCTGGCGCTGGTGATGGTCGGCAGCGCCATGTTACTGGCGTTAGGCTTAGGCAAATTCTTTGGTTGGGGAATTGGCCTGACGGCGGGGATGCTGGCCGGATCCATGACCTCAACACCGGTGCTGGTCGGGGCCGGCGACACGCTGCGCAACACCGCCAGCTTGGGTAACCAGCTAAGTATTGAGCAAGATCACTTGAGTCTGGGCTATGCGCTGACGTATCTCGTCGGCCTGGTCAGCCTCATTTTTGGCGCACGCTACCTGCCCAAGCTCCAGCATCAGGATTTACCCACCAGTGCTCAGCAGATTGCACGCGAGCGCGGATTAGACCCAGACAGCCAGAGAAAAGTCTATCTGCCGGTGATTCGCGCCTATCGCGTCGGGCCGGAGCTGGTTGATTGGGCGGACGGCAAGAATTTGCGCGAGCTGGGGATCTATCGACAAACCGGCTGCTACATCGAACGCATCCGACGCAACGGAATTCTGGCCAACCCTGATGGTGACGCCGTCTTGCAAATCGGTGATGAGATCGCGCTGGTCGGCTATCCCGATGCCCATTCCCGCCTGAATTCCAATTTCCGCGATGGCAAGGAAGTTTTCGACCGTGATTTGCTGGACATGCGCATCGTGACGGAAGAGATCGTCGTCAAGAACCACAATGCCGTCGGCAAACGCCTGAGCCAATTGAAGCTGACCGATCACGGCTGTTTTCTTAACCGCATTGTCCGCAGCCAGATTGAAATGCCGATTGACGATAACGTCGTGCTGAATAAAGGCGATGTCTTGCAGGTCAGCGGTGATGCCCGACGGGTAAAAAGCATTGCTGATAGGATCGGGTTCATTTCTATTCATAGTCAGGTCACCGATCTGCTCGCCTTCTGCGCCTTTTTCGTCATCGGCGTGATGGTCGGGCTGATCACCATCCAATTCAGCAACTTCACCTTTGGCATCGGTAACGCCGCTGGATTACTGTTCGCCGGTATCATGCTGGGGTTTCTGCGCGCCAACCACCCGACCTTCGGCTACATTCCACAAGGCGCACTTAACATGGTCAAAGAATTTGGCCTGATGGTTTTTATGGCGGGCGTTGGCCTGAGTGCAGGTAGCACTATCAACAGCAGCCTGGGAGAAGTCGGTATCCAGATGCTAGCTTCAGGGCTGATTGTTAGTCTGCTGCCGGTGGTGATTTGCTTTCTGTTTGGTGCGTATGTGCTGAAAATGAACCGTGCGCTGCTGTTTGGTGCCATGATGGGGGCACGAACCTGCGCACCCGCGATGGAAATTATCAGCGATACGGCGCGCAGTAACATCCCTGCACTCGGCTATGCGGGTACCTATGCCATCGCTAACGTGCTACTCACTTTAGCGGGATCACTTATCGTGGTTATCTGGCCTGAGCTGCCCGGCTGAAAAAATGTAAAAAATCGTCAATATTATTTTTTAAAAGCCAGAACTTTTTCTTTGCCCTAAAGTCTGAATAAGTGCCACTGCTTTTCTTTGATTCCCCTTATTGAGGAGCCCATCGTTCCCGCCTTTCAGGTTCAAGAACGATGGGCGTTTTCTTTTCTGCTTATACTCGTCATACTTCAAATTGCATGTGCGTTGGCTACGTTCAGTCACCCGAATCACTTACCTATGTAAGCTCATCGGGATTCCTTCGCTTGCCGCCTTCCTGAAATTTGAATTATTTAGAGTATACCTCTTCCCTATTTCCCGATATCCACACATCTGGTATCAGATTCACTTCATTTTTTGTTATTAAAATAACAAAATATAATTTTATTGTTATTTTTGTGACATTAAAATTATTGAGTGTCATAATCACGCTATCTGATTTCTCATCGATATTACCGAGGATTTGCCATGACTGACTACGCACGCTATATCGACCACACACTGCTGGCGGCCAATGCCACCGAGCAGCAAATAGCCACCCTGTGCGATGAAGCGATCGCTCACCATTTTTATGCCGTCTGTGTTAACTCAGGTTACGTTCCTTTAGTGGCCGAAAAGCTGAAAGGCACTGAAGTACAGGTATGCTCTGTTATCGGTTTCCCTCTTGGTGCAGGCCTGACATCCAGCAAGGCTTTTGAAGCGAAAGCGGCGATTGATGCCGGTGCCCAGGAAATCGATATGGTGATTAACGTTGGCTGGCTGAAAAGCGGGAATATTGCCGCCGTCAAAGCAGATATTCAGGCCGTGCGTGAGGTTTGCGCCGCTATACCGTTGAAGGTAATATTGGAAACCTGTCTGCTTGATGACGAACAGATTGTCCTGGTGTGTGAGATGTGTCGTCAGTTGGATGTCGCGTTCGTCAAAACGTCTACCGGTTTCAGTACGGGTGGCGCACGTGAAGAACACGTTCGACTGATGCGTAGCACCGTCGGCAGCGAGATGGGTGTCAAAGCGTCCGGCGCGGTTCGCGATCGCCAAACGGCACAGCGTATGATTGAAGCAGGCGCCACGCGTATCGGCACTAGCTCAGGCGTCGCTATCGTTTCAGGTGAAACGGCCGCAGCAGGAAACTACTAACAACAAAAATAGCTTACTAGCAGGGAATTTTATGGAAACGCGGCGCGACGAACGAATCGGCAGACTGGCTCAAGCATTAAAGAAAACCGATAAACTCCATCTTAAAGACGCCGCACAGCTACTCGGCGTGTCCGAGATGACCGTGCGCCGCGATCTGAATGCAGATTCCACCAGCGTCATGCTGCTCGGCGGCTACGTCGTTAGCGACCTGAAGAATAACGGTGTCACGAATTATTTTGTCTCCGACCAGCAGAGCAAGCACGTAAGAGAGAAGCAGGCTATCGGTACCGCCGCTGCCTATCTGGTGGAAGCAAACGATACCGTTTTTTTCGACTGTGGCACCACAATCCCCTTCATCATCGATGCCATTCCTGACGAGTTGCCCTTTACCGCGATTTGTTATTCCCTGAACACGTTTTTAGCGCTACAGGAAAAAAAGGCGTGCAGAGTGATTTTGTGCGGCGGGGAATACCATCCTGATAACGCGATTTTTACCCCGCTCAACCAGCGAAGCGAGCTGGACAACATCTGCCCGAATAAAGCCTTTATCTCTGCGGCAGGTATCGAACTGACTGCGGGTGCCACCTGCTTTAACTTTGCCGAACTGGGCATGAAGCAACGCGCGATGGCGACCGCACAGCGAATTATTATGGTGGCGGATAGCAGCAAATTCGGTCAGATCAAACGTGCCTGTATCGGCCCGATGACGCTGTTTGATACGGTCATTTCCGACAGCGCCCCGAGCGAATCCTACTTACGCTATTTTTCCAACAACGACATTCAGTTTATCCACCCAGGGAATTAGAGTCTGTCCCAGTAGGCGTTATTGGTGCAGCCAGTTTGGACACGGACAGCGCGGAAAAACCGGAGCGTACACGTAGTACGTGAGGGTTTCGAGCACTGCCCAGGTTCAAAATGGCAAATAAAATAGCCCTAATGAGGTAGGCTCTTAACCGAATAACCCGCCGAACCACTGCTGCACCTTCATCATCACCGTATCCCAGAGGCGGCTAAAGAAACCAGCCTCTGGAATATCATCCATCGCGACCAGTTCGCGCTGTCCGATGCTCTTGCCGTCCAGTTGGAAGTCGATAGTGCCGACAACCTGATTCTTGGTTAGCGGTGCGGAAAGCTGCGGCTGATTGAGCGTAAAGCTGGCTTTCAGGTTCTTCATTTGTCCTTTCGGGATGGTCAGCGCAGCATCCTGTGCGACGCCAAGCCGTGCCTCTTTCTCAGTACCAAACCAGACTCGCTGCGTGGTAAAAGGCGCATCCGTCTTGATAGGCGTTACCGTTTCGAAAAAGCGGAAGCCCCAGGTGAGCAGTTTTTCACTTTCACGGAAGCGAATGGCATCCGTTTGCGCCCCCAACACCACGGAAATCAGGCGCATATTACCTTCGGTGGCCGAGGCCACCAGATTGTGCCCCGCTCCGTTGGTATGGCCAGTTTTCACACCGTCTACATTCAGGTTAGTGCTCCACAGCAGACGATTACGGTTAGGCTGGCGAATGTTATTGAAGGTGAACTCTTTTTCCTTGTGCAACGCGTATTCTTCCGGCACATCGCGAATCAGCGCCTGCCCTAACAGCGCCATATCGCGCGCGGTACTGTACTGCCCCGGCGCATCGAGACCGTGCACGGTCAGAAAATGCGTATTCGTCAGGTTAAGTGCCTTCGCATAATTGTTCATCAGGCTAACGAACGCATCCTGACTACCCGCGACGTAATCTGCCAGCGCGATGCTGGCATCATTGCCTGACTGAATGACAATGCCTTTATTTAACTCAGAAACGGGGATGCGGTCGCCAGGTTTAAGGAACATCAGCGACGAGCCACGCAGCGCCGGATTACCCGTTGCCCAGGCATCTTTTCCGACGGTCACTTCATCCGTCGGACGAATTTTACCGGATTTGATCGCCTGTCCAATCACATAGCTCGCCATAATTTTTGTCAGGCTGGCAGGGTCAAGGCGCTCATCGGCATTACTTTCTGCCAGCACTTTACCGCTGTGGTGATCGATCAGGATATAGGCTTTAGCATCAATTTGCGGCACCGCTGGCAACTGTTCCGCATAGGTGAATGGCACTAAACCAACAAGCAATACCGTACCTACAGAGAAAGACGTGAGTCTGGTCAGGAAAGGAGTTGTTTTCATGAGTTCGCCGCGATATCCATCAGTCGTTAAAAATTCTTAATTTTCAATATGTTTTGAAAACTTTAGTAACATACAAAGGTAACGCGTCATCTCTGGGATGAAAACCGTTCATTCTGTAAAGATAGTCAAAGAAATGAAAGTGTCTAAAAAAACGCAGATAAAAAAAGCACTTAGAAGAAAGTAAGGAATGTCTGAAAATGCAGACGGCAGGCCGCCAGAAAAAATAGCGGATAGCACGAGGGGGACATGGCAGCGCAGCCTCCCTCGTGCACAGTAGTTGGAAATACCCTTAGCGGCGTTCGCGCTTATCGGCACGTTTTGACAGCCAGTCACCCAGCGTCTGTACCACCTGCACCAGAATAACCAGCGCAATAACGGTAATCACCATCACCTCGGTTTCATAGCGGTAATAGCCGAAGCGGATCGCCAAATCACCCACCCCGCCGCCGCCGACAATGCCCGCCATCGCCGAATAACCGATGAGGCTCACCAGTGTAATCGTCAAGCCACGCAATAGTCCCGCTTTCGCCTCTGGCAGCAGCACCGTGCTGATAATACGCATCGGGCTGGCTCCAAACGCTTCGGCCGCTTCCACGATACCGGGATCGATTTCACGCAGTGCGCTATCCACCAGACGTGCATAGAATGCGATCGCAGCGACCGACATTGGCACCGCCGCCGCTACAGGCCCAATCGTATTCCCCAACAGGATCTGCGTCAGCGGTAACAGCAGGACCAACAGAATCACGAAAGGAATAGAACGGATAATATTCACCAGCACCGTGGCAAACAGATAGACGGCGCGATTTTGCCAGAACAGGTTCCTGTCGGTGACGTAAATCAGCAGCCCCAGCGGTAAACCGCCAATCACGGCAAATAGCGTGGAAATCCCCACCATTTGAAATGTCTCACCGAACGCTGCGACCAGATCGATCCATAAATCAGCCATGCAGCACCTCCACGTTCGCCGTTCTGACCTGAATATGCTCCACTGCTTCAGTCACTTTTCCGGGATCGGAAGGATGAGTCAGTAGTGCGACGAGTATGCCTAGCGCACGATTGCCGATGTATTCGATCTTGCCGTGCAGGATATTGACGGACACGCCAAAACGCGTCGCAACGTCCGACAGCACGGGTTGCTCCGCCGATTCGCCGACGAACAGAATCTTCAGTAGTGTGCCCTGTAAATCCACCAGCAAGCGAGGCGGCAATGCAAGATCGAGCGTGTGGGAGACCAGTTGACGCGTAAAGGCGTGCTGCGGCGTCGCAAAAATATCGAAAACATCGCCCTCTTCCACAACCCGACCGCCCGTCATCACCGCCACCCGATCGCAGACCGCCTTAATCACGCTCATTTCATGAGAAATCAGTACGATGGTAATGCCCAGTTTCTCGTTAATCTCTTTCAGCAGCGCCAGAATAGCGGCTGAGGTTTCCAGATCGAGTGCCGAGGTCGGCTCATCACACAACAACACTTCGGGATCGTTGGCAATGGCTCTGGCGATGCCCACGCGCTGTTTCTGACCGCCGCTGAGCTGCGCCGGATAAGACAACGCTTTATCCGTCAACCCTACCAGATTCAGGATTTCCGGCACGCGCGCTGCAATATCCGCACTGGATTTCCCAGCGGCTTTCAGGCTGAACGCCACGTTTTCTGCCACGGTGCGCGTCTGCATCAGGTTGAAATGCTGAAATATCATGCCAATTTTTTGCCGCTGTTCTCGCAGCGGTTGCCCAGCTAATTCGCTGATGAGCACGCCATTGACGAGCACCCGGCCGGCAGTCGGTCGCTGCAAGAGATTGATAGTCCGCAGCAGCGTGCTTTTCCCCGCGCCACTGGTACCGACAATCCCGTAAACTTCACCACGCGAGATGTGCAACGACACGTTGTCTACTGCGCGGTTTTCTGGCTGCTTCCCGTGCAAGAAGTCAACACTAACCCCTTCTAACTGGATCATTATCCGCAAACTCCTGGCCTGAGCGGAAAAGAAGAAAGCCGGTCATAGACCGGCCAAAGGATATTTTGTGTAGCCTGAAACTTACTGTGCGGGCGCTGGCGTTTTCGCCTGCATCCACTCCGGTTTCTGGAATTGGCTATACATCAACGCAGGATCGTTGATCACCGCGGCATACGCAGGTGATTCCACAATCGCTTTGGTATCTTTAACAAAGGGCTTATCGAGATCGTCGGTACGCACGGCAATAACATTTTTCAGGTTCTCATCCAGCGTTTCCAGCTTGATGGCCGATGACAGTTTCATACCGGACGCAAGCGCAAAATTACCGTTCACCAGCGATGCCGTCACGCTATCCAGCGTACGGGGTAACTGCGCCGCTTCCATCGGTTTGAAGACCAAACCGCGCGGGTTTTCAAGAATATCTTTCTCAGATGCTTTGGTCGGATCGATATCAGCCTTGATCGTAATCAGCCCCATCGATTGTAGGAAACGCAGACCGCGTGCCAGATTGGTGGCATCGTTAGAGAGCGTGACTACGTCTCCTTTTTTCAGCTCATCCAGCGATTTGATCTTCTTCGAATAGAAGCCCATGCTGGCAGTAGGTACGATAATCAGTGGGGAAATTTTTAACCCTTTATCGGCAGCGAATTTCTCCAGATACAGCGTATGCTGGAAGAGGTTTGCATCAATGCTGCCGTTGGCCAGCGCCAGATTGGGCTGAACGTAATCGCTGAATTCACGCACGACGACCTTGTAGCCTTTTTTTACCAGCTCAGGTTTGATCGCCAGATTCACCATGTCGCCATACGGCCCGGGTGCCACGCCAAACGTGATCGTCTGAGGATCGCTGCTGGCCAGCGCCAGTTGCATCCCAGCAGCAAGCAGTGTGATGCCGAGAGCGGCGCGAACAGAATGCGTCAATTTCATTGTGTAACTTTCCTGTCTGAATGTAACTTGCTGTCATTATTAAGAATGACAAGTTAAATCATAAAGACTAAAAAGGCATATCATTATTTCTCATCGGCTGTCGCGGATAATCGGGACAGGCTTCACGAAGAAAGGGGCAACTATGATAACGATTTGGGGTCGTGATAACTCGACCAACGTAAAGAAAGTCCTGTGGTGTGCAGGAGAACTTGCACTGCCTTATCAGCATATTGCGGCGGGCGGACAATTCGGTCTTAACCATGAGGTCGATTATCTGGCGATGAACCCTAATGGCCTCATCCCGTGTTTGCGGGACGACGATCTGGTGCTGTGGGAATCCAATACCATCGTCCGTTATCTGGCGGCACAGTATGGTCAGGATTCGCTGTATATTGCCGATGCGGGAAAACGCGCCAGTGCCGAGAAGTGGATGGACTGGGCCACCTCCTTCGCCGTGTCTTTCGGGCCGGTATTCATTAATATAGTCCGCGTCGCGCCGGAAAAACGCGATATGGCATTGGTCCAGAAAGGCATCGCCGAATGCGAACGTCTTTTCGATATTGTCGATACCGTTCTGGCTAATCAGCCGTGGCTATCCGGCGATAAATTTGGCGTTGGCGACATTCCTTTAGGCTGTATTGCTTACGGCTGGCTGAATATGCCGATTGAGCAACAGTCGCATCCTCATCTGGAACGCTGGTATGAGCAACTCACCGAACGTCCGGCGTATCAGAAACACGTCATGATTCCACTGTCTTAAGTGAAACAGGCACCGCAAGGTGCCTGATTTCTTACTCCAGCCCGACTTTCAGCAATTTGCCATTGTCGTGATCGGTCAGCAGATAGAGGTAGCCATCTGGCCCCAGTCTTACGTCGCGGATGCGTTCACCACGATCGCCCAGCAAGCGCTCTTGGGAAGCGACTTTGTCACCATCAAGCGTCAACCGAATCAGGTTCTTCTCTGCCAGTGCACCGATAAAGACCGAATTTTTCCACTGCGGGAAACGGTCGCTGTTATAAAAGGCCATTCCGCTGATACCCGGTGATTTTTCCCAGTAAAAATCGGGGTTCACCATCCCTGCGATCTCTTTTCCTTTCGCTTCTGGAATCTTCAGCCCGGAATAGTTAATGCCGTGTGTCGCAATCGGCCAGCCGTAATTTTCGCCCGCTTTGGGAATGTTGATTTCATCGCCGCCTTTCGGGCCGTGTTCATTTTCCCACAGCACACCAGACCACGGATTAATCGCCAATCCCTGTGGGTTGCGGTGGCCGTAAGACCAGATTTCCGGTCGTGCGTTAGGCGTATTCACAAACGGGTTATCGGACGGCACTTTACCCTCCGCAGTCAGGCGAACAATTTTGCCCTGTAATTTATCCAGATCTTGTGCAGTCGGGCGTTCGTTGTTTTCACCCAGTGCAATAAACAGATGCCCTTGTCGATCAAAGGCCAGCTTGCCGCCGAAATGGTTACCCGTTGACAGTTTCGGTTCCTGACGGAAGAAGACCGTGAAATTCTCTAACCGTTTATTATCTTCAGAGAGCTTACCGTAGCCGACAGCGGTTCCCGCTTTACCCTCGCTCCCCTCTTCAGCAAAGCTCAGATAGATGCGCCGATTCTGTGCAAAATCCGGCGATAGCGCGACTTCCAGCAATCCGCCCTGTGATTTAGCGAAGACCTTCGGTACACCGGCTATCGGCGCAGACAGCGCACTACCCGCTTTCCATAAGCGTAAATTCCCGGCACGCTCCGTAATCAGAATCCCCTGATCTTCCGGCAAAAACGCTAATGACCAAGGATGATCCAGCTTATCCTGCAATTCCATCACCTTCGGTTCCGCCGCCAAGATCTGGCTGGAAAACAGCAACGTTGCGCTAAGCAGCAACCAATGCGGTGCAGCAGAAAATCGTCGTAACACGGTGTGTGAAACAGAATCGCGAGGCATCAGGCAGTAGGACATAGCGTTGTCTCCATCCAACAAAAAGTCCTGTAAATTTAGGCGGCAAGCGATGTTTGTGCAAAAAAACGGGGCAAGGTTTACATTTATTGAAGAAATTCAGCCGTTAAAAGCACCATCGCCGCAGTGATAAAATGCTGAGTTTTACACCACTGACTATAAGGATAATCAACTATGGTGTAGAATCCTCCGGTTTTATTTTCTGTTTATTTTGTGAGCGAATAATATGCAACAACCACGTATCGGCTTTGTTTCCCTCGGTTGCCCGAAAAACCTCGTCGACTCCGAGAGGATTCTGACCGAACTGCGTACTGAAGGTTATCAGGTCGTCCCACGTTATGACGACGCTGAACTGGTGATCGTCAATACCTGTGGTTTTATTGACAGCGCCGTACAAGAGTCGCTGGAAGCCATCGGCGAAGCGCTGAATGAAAACGGTAAAGTCATCGTAACAGGCTGTCTGGGTGCCAAAGAAAACCAAATACGCGAAGTGCATCCCAAGGTTCTGGAAATTACCGGCCCGCACAGCTACGAGCAGGTGCTGTCACACGTCCATCAATACGTCCCTAAACCGACGCACAACCCGTTTACCAGTCTGGTTCCCGAGCAGGGAGTCAAACTCACGCCGCGCCATTACGCGTATCTGAAAATTTCAGAAGGCTGTAACCACCGCTGTACGTTCTGCATCATCCCTTCTATGCGTGGCGATTTGGACAGCCGTCCAATCGGCTCGGTGTTGGATGAAGCAAAACGTCTGGTTGATGCTGGGGTAAAAGAGCTGCTGGTGATTTCTCAGGATACCTCAGCGTACGGCGCGGATGTGAAGCAACGTACGGGTTTCTGGAACGGTCAACCGGTCAAAACCAGTATGGCCAGCCTGTGTGAGCAACTGGCGTCGCTGGGCGTGTGGGTGCGCCTGCACTATGTCTACCCTTACCCACATGTAGACGATGTCATTCCGTTAATGGCGGAAGGCAAAATCCTGCCTTATCTGGATATCCCGCTCCAGCACGCCAGCCCGAAAATTCTCAAGCTGATGAAGCGCCCAGGTGCGGTAGAAAGAACGCTGGAGCGCATTAAGCGCTGGCGTGAAATCTGCCCAGATTTAACGCTGCGTTCTACCTTTATTGTCGGTTTCCCTGGCGAAACGGAAGAGGACTTCCAGATGCTGCTCGACTTCCTGAAAGAAGCCAAACTTGACCGCGTGGGTTGCTTTAAATTCAGTCCGGTCGAAGGCGCAGCGGCAAATGAATTGCCAGATCAGGTGCCGGAAGAGGTCAAAGAAGAGCGTTTCCACCGTTTCATGCAGCTTCAGCAGGCAATTTCCACCCAGCGTTTGCAGGATAAAATTGGCCGTGAAGTGCTGGTGCTGATCGATGAAATCGACGAAGAAGGCGCGATTGGCCGCAGCATGGCTGACGCCCCTGAAATTGATGGCGCGGTTTACCTGAACGGCGAAACTGGCGTGAAAGTCGGTGACATCGTTAAGGTGAAGGTCGAACACGCAGACGAGTACGATCTGTGGGGTAGCCGCGTTTAATACGCTTGTCACGCCAGCTTTTCAGCCCGAAAAGCTGGCGTTTTATTTTTACACCATCTCGCCCGAACGCTGAAAATTCAATCAATAAACCACCCATTCCTCGCCTGCGTCTTGCGTCACCCTGTCAGGTAAAGTAGCCTTGAGGCATGATTAGTCTACTCGCCTTACCTGAGGCATAAGCATGTGGAAACGCCTGACATTCGGTTTGTTAGCCCTCATTGGCGTGCTGCTGCTCTCTGCTTTTGCCCTCGATCGTTGGATCAGTTGGAAAACCGCGCCATTTATTTACGATGAGCTTCAGACCTTGCCGAAACGTCAGGTCGGCGTCGTATTAGGGACAGCGAAATACTACCGTACCGGCGTAATCAATCAGTATTACCTGTTCCGCATGCAAGGGACGATTAACGCTTACAACAGCGGTAAAGTCAGCTATCTGCTATTAAGCGGCGATAACGCGCTACAAAGTTACAATGAACCGATGACGATGCGTCGTGATTTGATCGCCGCAGGCGTTCCGCCTTCAGATATCGTGCTGGACTATGCGGGGTTCCGTACGCTGGATTCCATTATCAGGACGCGCAAGGTATTTGATACCAACGATTTCACCATCATCACGCAGCGTTTCCACTGCGAGCGTGCGCTATTCATCGCACTGCATCTTGGTATTCAGGCACAGTGTTACGCCGTGCCTTCCCCGAAAAATATGATGACCGTGCGGGTTCGTGAATTTGGTGCTCGTTTGGGCGCGCTGTTCGACCTGTATGTCCTCAAACGCGAGCCGCGCTTTTTAGGGCCACAGGTGCCGATTCCCGCCGAGCATACCATTCCAGACGATGCTCCGGATTATCCTGCCGTCCTGCCGGAACAGGTGCTTCCCGCGCCAGCGCAGCAGGCTAAACTAGCCCAACCGACGAAAGCCGAGTCTGAATCCGAATCGCACAATGAGCACGCTGCGCCGTAGCGTCTTTCTCTACGCCGTCTTCCCTATCGCATTGGTGAGTTTGCGCCATAGCCATTCGAGCGGTCCCTGACGGAAATAGCGCAGCCAGTAGTGAGAAAAGACCAGATTGGCGATCCAGATAGCGGGCACCAGTGCCAGCAGTTGCAGGCGGCTGAACGCCATAAACAGGCCAAGCTGATTAAACAACACCACACAAATCAGCGTTTGCAGCAAATAGTTGCTTAACGCCATGCGCCCGACATCCGTAATCCAATACGTGATGCGCCATTGGCACAGCGTGGCCCAAAAGCCGTAGCACAGCGCGAGATACCCTATCGCCTGCAAAGGTGAACTCAATTCACGCGGGATCTGCAATAACAGCCCGCTCCAGCGATACTCCCAATCCACCAGCCACTGCCCCACCACGCCAACGCTGTTAATCGCCACACCCAGAGGAATCAGCCACAGCGCAACCTTACGGTAGTGTGCCGTACTGAACTCACCTTTCAGCCAGCCGCTGCGCATTAATCCTGCACCCAGCAGCATCGACCCTGCCAGCAGCCAGCCGTACTGCACGCCCAGCGATAACAGACTTTCCGTCAGCAGATCGACACGGTTCCCCCACGCTACCGGTCCACCTAACGCCCGCCAGTAGGCCTCGTAGGCGATGTCCGCCATGCCCGGCAGCCAGAAACGTCCCGGTTGCAGGCTCAAAATCTGGCTCAACACAAACAGTACGCCGATCCCCACCAGATACAGGACCGCCCCCGTCCGCATTAACAATCGGCTACTTTCCGCGTGGCGAATCATGCCGTAGCACACCAGCCCAATCAGCGCATAGTCGAGTAAAATGTCGCCATCCCACAGGAAAATGGCATGAATCAGACCAATGATCATCAACCAGAACAGACGTGCATGTACCCAGCGTTTCCCCCGCGACAGCAGCAGTTGTAACCCTGCGCCAAAAAGAAGAGAAAACAGCGTCAGAAATTTTGCTTGCGCCAGCAGATCCATCGCCGCCCAGGTTAAGGCATCAGATAATGTGGTTTGTCCCTGCCAGGCCGGATTCAGGTAGGCAGCATGCGGTAAACCAAACGCCGTAATATTCAGCAGTAAAATGCCCAAGATAGCGACGCCGCGCGAAAAATCCAACGCAACGATCCGCGAGGGTGGCGAATGAGGTGACGGTATAGTGTGAGAAGGCATACAAATTACATTTTCAAATCATCGAAGTAGCGATTGTATGCACATACAGAGAAAAAGCGAAGATGCTTGCTGATTTGACGATGACAAAGCGCATTTCCTTCATCATCGCCAATAAGAGAGGGCTTAATTGTGGTGACGCACCGCGCGCAAGAATTCCTGACGCGTATTTTGGCTGGATTTAAACAGCCCACCGAGCGATGTCGTGGTCGTGGCGCTGGTTGCATCACGAATGCCGCGTGCCTTCACGCAGTAGTGCACCGCATCAATCGAAACCGCAACGTTGTTGGTTCCCAACAGCGTTTGTAGCGCGACCAGAATCTGCTGCGTTAAGCGCTCCTGCACCTGAGGGCGCTGAGAGAAAAACTGAACAATTCGGTTGAGCTTCGACAAGCCGATTACACCATCTTTCGGAATATACGCCACCGTCGCTTTCCCATCGATCGTCACGAAATGGTGTTCACAGGTACTGGTCAGCGTGATATCCCGTACGGTGACCATTTCATCGACCTTCATTTTGTTTTCAATGATGGTGATTTTGGGGAAGTTGGCGTAGTCCAAACCGGAGAATATTTCATCAACGTACATTTTGGCGATACGCGTCGGTGTTTCAGCCAGGCTGTCATCGCCCAGATCGAGGCTCAGCAAATTCATAATTTCCGTCATATGCTCGGCAATACGTTGCTTACGCGTATCCCGATCCAACAACGCGCCGCGCAGCGGCGTTTCCAGACCGCGTGACAGCAGCGCTTCGTGCACCATAACGGCTTCTTTACTTAGTGATGACATTATTATTCTCCTGCAGGTGTAACTATGCCTATCGCACTATCACGGTCTTGGTCAGACCCTAGCGCCGTCAACACTCTAGTTGAGAGAGTCACGATTATCCAGCGATTGTATGTCATGATTGTTGAAATAGATTCAAGTTATCAAGCGTGCCCGATGTGCTTGTGCGCAGTAACAAGGTCTAATCGCATGCTCAAAAAAACGCCTATTCCGTCGTAACTATTCGGTGATAAATAAAAAAGTCAGTGATAAACAAAAAAGCACCGGGAGAATATCCCAGTGCTTTTAACGGTAAATCACCTGACTTTTGCGGTCGTCAGCGCCCTGACGACCCGTGCTGTGAAGCTATCAGAAGGTTTCCCAGTTGTCGTTAGCATTGCCCTTCTTACCGCCAGCGGCCGCCAATAACATCGGCTTTTGCGTTGTTGGCACTTTCTCCGCCAGACGCTGCTGAGGACGACGAGGGGCATCTGTGGCCGACAGTTGGAACACCGATACGGCTTCAGTCAACTGGCGAGCCTGATCTTCCAACGATGCAGCGGCGGCAGCAGATTCCTGTACCAGTGCGGAGTTCTGCTGTGTCACGCCATCCATCTCGGTAACAGCCTGACCAATCTGAGTAATACCGCGACTCTGTTCATCCGATGCCGATGCGATTTCGCCCATCAGATCGTTCACTCGGGTAATGGCGGAAATGATGGAATCCATCGCTTCGCCGGTTTGTGTGACTTGATTTGACCCCATGTTGACACGTGCAACCGATTCGGTGATCAGGCTTTCAATTTCTTTCGCTGCCTGAGCACTGCGCTGCGCCAGATTACGGACTTCGCCAGCAACGACCGCAAAACCGCGGCCTTGTTCGCCAGCTCTGGCAGCTTCTACCGCTGCGTTCAGCGCCAGAATGTTGGTCTGGAAGGCAATACCGTTGATCACACTAGTGATGTCAGCAATTTTCTTCGAGCTGGTCGTAATACTCGCCATCGTCGCCATCACATCTGCCGTGACGTCGCCGCCTTTCTTCGCCGCAACGGAAGCATCCTGCGCCAACTTAGTAGCCTGATGAACGTTATCGGCATTCTGTTTCACCGTCGCGCTCAGCTCTTCCATACTGGCAGCAGTCTGCTCCAGTGCGGCGGCCTGCTGCTCGGTACGTGCGGACAGATCGTTGTTGCCGCTTTTAATTTCGCTTGAGCCCTGATGAATTGATGCAGAGCTGTCGCGAATAATGGACACCGTATTAACCAGACTGCCCTGCATCTCTTTCAGATAAGGAATCAGCTGCCCGGCACAGTTGCGGCCAAACTCTTCAAGCGGATGACCAAGCTGACCGGCAGCCAGCACCTGGAAATAGCCTTTGATCATATTCAACGGCTTGACCAGATAGTGAACCAGATAGCGATCCGTCAGCAGCAGGATGAGCAATCCAATAACCATCGCACCCAGCAGAATACGGTTGCTCCAGCTAACCAGACTAGATACCTCGTTCATTGACGCCTCCGACGACGAAAGAATCGCGGATTGGTATTTATCCATGTTGGCACCAAACGCCACGCTCAGCGGAGGATAGGTTTTACGGAAAAGCTGACGAAACTCTTCTTGACGATTCTCACGTGCGGCATTCAGCATCGGCGTCAACCCGTTATCCAACAGTTGGGTCCACGCGGCGATCATATTGTCTGCGGTTTCTTTATCAACGCCAACATGTTCAATACGTTTAAATGCAGCCAGTTGATCTGACGTGATTTTAAATGCCGCGGTTGCAGCCGTGAATACTTTCTCCGCATCGGCGACATCACCCGTTTGTTGGAAATCCATCGAGCGAACGACACGAGTAACCGTACGAAAATACTGGTCATTGCCTTTCATCAGCATCTCTACGTTTTTACGCTGAGTTTCGCTGGACTCCAATAGTTTGGTCATGCTGCTTAATGAGGTGGTGGTAAAGAAAGACGCTCCACCCCATACAACCAGAAACAGACCTAATATTGTTAAAAGCATTGCCCTGATGGTGATATTTTTTAAAAAATTCACAGAAGACTCCTATAAATTATCTGGCGATTTTCCTCTGCGCTTTCTGCAAGATAACCGCACATTTTTAATTGGAAATACGCCGGGTGTTACGTCATTTAATGAAGAGCAGAGGCTCTCATTAGTTAGAGTTATTTTCCTTTAATGACCAAAAGACACACTTCCTTACAATAACGATAAGGTATTCCTACCATACATTAACATTATCGGCACTTTAGGCGTGCACTTTACGCCTTCCCATCAACAAATGCGATAAAAATGAAGAATTGCGATAGCTTATGACTATTGCTCCGATACAACAATTTATCTTCACATTTAACTGTTTATTTTAATTATCTATTTATTTTCGCGCTTCCGCTATTGCGTCAGGATAAAATACAGTTTTATTTTTCTGTGATTATTCTTATTTATCATTCTAGCTTATTTTCCAGAGGACAAAGCCTGTTCTTTGTATTAGTTGATTATGATGCTATTAATTCAGGCTGCTATCGCTTTATCTCTCTACGTATAAATATTAATCCTGATGATAATTACGCCCGTCATTTTCATCATTCCGAGCACATCTCATCGCGCTGGGTTTACGTTGCGCTCACGTCAGTGTGGCGTAAGCCAGTTGCGAAATGCGCTGCTTGCCGCTACACTTCACAAAAAATGAATAATCAAACATCAGTTCATTACGAAAAGAGAAAGATATGGATTTGACCCAGCTCCGAATGTTCTGTCTCGTCGCCGAAACGGGCTCCGTCGCGCGCGCCGCAGAGCAGCTTCATCGGGTACCCTCCAATCTGACCACGCGGCTGCGCCAGTTGGAACTGGAACTGGGCACCGATCTGTTCATCCGTGAGAAACAGCGCCTGCGCCTGTCCCCTATTGGGCACAATTTCTTATGTTATGCGCAGCGCATTCTGGCACTTAGTGAAGAAGCGATCAGCATGACGCGCACGGGTGAACCCGCCGGTAATTTCGCGCTCGGTTCGATGGAAAGCACCGCTGCAACCCGTTTGCCTACGCTATTGGCGGCTTATCATCAGCGTTACCCCAACGTTTCGCTGTCCCTGAATACCGGCACATCGGGGGAAATCATTGAGCGCGTGCGGGCGGGAACGCTGGCAGCCGCGTTAGTGGACGGCCCCGTTGTCTACGATGAGCTGAATGGGTGTTCGTGTTTTGCGGAACGGTTAGTGCTGATATCTGACCCTGCACACGCCCCGATTACCCATGCGCGGGATGCCAGCAACGATACCCTGTTTGCTTTTCGCCCCAGCTGTTCTTATAGAAAGCGCCTTGAGAACTGGTTCCGGCAGGATGGCGTCGTACCCAGCACCATCATGGAAATCCACTCATACCATGCCATGCTTGCCTGTGTCGCCAGCGGTGCCGGGCTGGCCATGCTCCCGTATGCCGTCCTCGAATCACTGCCCGCAGGCACGCGTGTTCAGGTACATGAATTACCGTCCGATATCGCCGCCGCGTCCACCTGGCTCGTCTGGCGACGCGACGCCTTCGGCCCTAATGTCGAGGCGCTTAAAAAGCTCATTATTGAACAGTGCAGCATGATTGAACCACCCGCTCAGTCGGAATGAACGACCATTTTCAAGAGAGGACGACACAGCGATCAATGCCACGTCCTGTCATTCAATTTACTACCCATAACGGAATGCCATTAGGAGTCACCACCATGCAAATGATTAAAACCCGCGCCGCCATCGCCTGGGGTCCAAACCAGCCACTGTCGGTTGAAGACGTGGATCTGATGCCACCGCAGAAAGGTGAAGTGTTGGTGCGCATCGTCGCAACCGGCGTATGCCACACTGATGCCTACACGCTGTCCGGCAAAGATCCTGAAGGCGTGTTCCCTGCGATTCTTGGCCATGAAGGCGGCGGGATTGTCGAAGCCATCGGGGAAGGCGTGACCAGCGTTGCCGTTGGCGATCATGTTATTCCGCTATACACCCCAGAATGTGGCGAATGTAAATTCTGCCGCTCCGGCAAAACTAACCTGTGTCAGGCTATTCGCTCCACGCAGGGTAAAGGTCTGATGCCGGACGGCACCACCCGTTTCTCCAAAAACGGCCAACCGATTTTCCATTACATGGGCACATCCACCTTCGCAGAGCACACCGTCGTGCCTGAGATTTCACTGGCGAAAGTAAATAAAGAAGCACCGCTGGAAGAAGTCTGCCTGCTGGGCTGTGGCGTCACCACCGGGATGGGTGCCGTGCTGAATACTGCAAAAGTGAAAGCGGGCGATACGGTTGCGATTTTCGGCCTCGGCGGCATTGGTTTGTCAGCGATTATCGGTGCACAAATGGCAGGTGCCGGACGCATCATCGGTATCGATCTCAACACCAGCAAATTCGATCTGGCGCGTAAACTGGGTGCGACCGATCTGATTAATCCGAAAGATTACGATAAGCCGATTCAGGACGTCATCGTTGAATTGACCGATGGCGGCGTAGACTTCTCCTTCGAGTGTATCGGTAACGTCAATGTCATGCGTTCCGCGCTAGAGTGCTGTCATAAAGGCTGGGGTGAATCCATCATCATCGGTGTGGCAGGCGCTGGCGAAGAAATCGCAACCCGTCCGTTCCAACTGGTCACTGGTCGCGTATGGCGTGGTTCTGCCTTCGGCGGCGTGAAAGGCCGTAGCGAGCTGCCAGGTATTGTCGATCGTTACCTGAAAGGCGAATTCCCGCTGAATGACTTCATCACCCACACCATGGGGCTGGACGACATCAACACAGCATTCGATTTAATGCACGAAGGCAAATCGATTCGCTCAGTGATTCATTTCGGTTAATTGCACCACCGTCAGGAACAGAATAAGGAGGCTGTACAGCGATGAATTCATCACTGGAACTGCTGGAAGAACACCGTATGTTTGGCGGCTGGCAACAGCGCTACCGCCATGTGTCAGAAACGCTGAACACATCGATGACGTTCAGCATTTATCTGCCACCAACGCAGGATGACACACCGCCACCCGTGCTTTACTGGCTGTCTGGGTTAACCTGCAACGACGAAAACTTTACGACAAAAGCCGGTGCGCAGCGCGTTGCCTCCGAACTGGGTCTGGTGCTGGTCATGCCAGACACCAGCCCGCGCGGCGATGGCGTAGCAGACGACGCAGGGTACGATCTGGGTCAGGGTGCGGGATTCTACGTGAATGCCACGCAAGCGCCCTGGGCGGCACACTACCGGATGTATGACTATATCAGCAGCGAATTACCCGCGCTGATCCAGCAACATTTTAACGTGAATAGCCGTCAGTCCATCAGTGGACATTCGATGGGCGGGCACGGTGCGCTGGTGCTGGCGCTACGCAACCCAGACCAATTTATGTCTGCGTCGGCGTTCGCACCGATCGTTAACCCAAGCCAGGTTCCGTGGGGGCGCAAGGCGCTTACCGCCTACCTCGGCGAGGATGAAACACAGTGGTTGCAGTATGACAGTTGCCATTTGCTGGCGAATAGCCAGAAGAAGCTGCCTATGCTGGTCGATCAGGGCGATTGCGATCAGTTCCTCCCCGATCAGTTGCAACCGGCGAAACTGGAAGCACTGGCAAGCCAGTATGACTGGCCGCTGACGCTGCGAACACAGTCTGGCTATGACCACAGCTATTTCTTCATCGCCAGTTTTATCGAAGATCACCTGCGCTTCCACGCCCACTATTTGTATGCATAAATAGTTGTATGCATAATCGCGATACGAATAATGGGCTATGCTCATCTAGCTGATAACCGCACTCGGGGGGCGTCCCCCGAGTGCTATTTTCACTTCCTTGTTACAGCAACTCTCAGTAAAACAATCACACACCTGCACCGTGCTGAATAACGGAACCAAGACAAATAAAAAGGAAATCTTGATGATACACGTTCATCACCTCGAAAAATCCCGCTCAACCCGCGCGACCTGGCTACTGGAAGAGCTGGGCGTTGATTATGAAATCATTCGCTACGCGCGTGATCCAAAAACGTTTAGCGCCCCAGCGTCGCTCAAGCAGATTCACCCGCTAGGGAAATCGCCGGTGATTACCGATGGCGAACTGACGATTGCCGAATCCGGAGCCATTGTGGAATACCTGATTGAGACTTACGGCAACGGCAGGTTCCGTCCACAGAGCGGGCAAGCCCTGCTGGATTATCGCTTCTGGCTGCATTTTGGCGAAGGTTCCCTTATGCCGCTGCTGGTGATGCGTTTGGTATTGGCGAAGACAGAGTCCGCGCCGATGCCGTTTTTCATCCGCCCTATCGCGCGCAAAATTGTGCAAAGCATCGAGCAGGCCTTTATTGTGCCGCGGTTGACGACGCAACTTCAGTTCATCGAACAGCATTTAACTAAACAAGATTGGTTTGCGGGAGAGTCGCTCAGCGGTGCCGATATCCAAATGGCAGTCCCGCTGGTGTTGGCGAAAACACGTTTGGATTTCAGCCACTACCCGCACATCAAACAATACATTGAGCGGATAGAAAGCCAGCCAGCTTTTCAACGGGCTATTGCTCAGGATTAATGGTGCGATCGGAATATCACCTTATCGACGACAAACAAAGCGGGTCGATGGGCGACAGAGCAAGAATTCTGTGAGCGTTTACTGATTATTCATGATCTAATAAAGATATGCTGCTGTTTAACCCCGATATATTTCGAGCTATAACACAATATGGTTAGAAAACCCAAAAGGTGGTATATCGTCAGGATGCGGTATTGATACGTTGGGAGTGATTAATTTTGCAGAGAAAACGAGTTTCATCAACAGAGTTGTTTTCAGTCGGGTACGATGCAGAAAAAAGCCAGTTGGAAGTCGAACTGCTGAATGGGAGCATCTATCTCTATAGCGGCGTCGCACGCATGATTTATGAAGAGCTGATGGCCAGCAAGACGAAGTACCGTTACTACGCCAACTTTATCAAAAATTCATTCCCCTACGAGAAAACGCAGTAGTTTTTAAAGATAAAGCATGGTTTTTTAGAGATAAAGTCTTTGGGGCGGAGAATACTCTCCGCCCTCCTCTTCCTATCCGCTTATTCCCCAATAGACTCAACGGTGTTAAACGCGGCCAGCAAGACCTCTTCATTGAGCGTCAGCGGCAGATAATGAATGGATTCCCCCGCCTGCAAGGTGCGAGCAATAACGGCCTGAAGCGCGGCGCGATCGTGAATATCCACATCCAGCGCGGCCAGCGAGGTCGGCAAACCAAACGCTTTAAACGCCTCTTTCAACTGGAGCAGCGTGTCGTTGTCGCCTAGTAACGCGCTTTGTACCAGAATGCCATAAGCCACTTTGGTGCCGTGCAGGAAGCGTTCGGTTTGCGGCAACACCGTTAAACCGTTATGAACCGCATGCGCCGCCGCCACGCGGGTGTAGCGCTCACCCAACCCGCCAACCATGCCGCCTCCGGCAATGATCGCATCTACCACATCCAGAAAATCCTGCGTCAATTCGCCACGCTCGACGGCTTCCAGCGCAGCGGCACTTTGTTGCAGCAATACATTACGGATATCCAGCGCGGCCTGTAAGCCCAGTCGAACAGAAAGCGGCAGCGTTTCTGGTTTAGGGCTGAGAACAACGGCTTCATACCACTTTGCCAGCGTATCGCCGACGCCAGCCAACAAGTATTCCACCGGTGCCGCCAGAATAATCCGTGGTTCCACCAACACCAGATGGTTAGCATCAGTGAAAATCTCGAAGCGCAGCGCCTGCCCGGCATCGTTATACCACACGGACAGCGGCGTCCAGGCGGCACAGGTCGCTGCAATAGTCGGAATCGCCACCAGCGGCACGCCGATATGACGCGCGGCGACCTTCGCGGTATCCAACACCGCTCCGCCGCCAACGCCGATGACGACCTGACACTCATCGCCCGCCTGCGCCACCAGTTTTGCCACTTCCCCTTCGCTACAATGCGCACCAAACTGAACGCGGCGGGCTGAAGGCGCATCGAACTCAGCCGGTAAATACGGTCGAGCCGCAGCAATCGCCCGCTCACCGTAGATCCACAGCGCGTTTTTCAGCACGTCTGGCGGATAAAACTCCAGCAGCTTATCGATAGCGCCGGGGAAAGAGAAATAGTTGGCAGGGCCAACCTGTACGCGGACTGTCGTTGTGTGCATGTTTGAATATTCCTCGCCGAGCCCTCTCTTGAGCACGGCTCTTATCTTATGTTTATACCCTAAATAATTCGAGTTGCAGGAAGGCGGCGACACAGCGAATCCCCGGGAGCTTACATCAGTAAGTGACTGGGGTGAGCGAGGAAAGCCAACGTACATGCAACTTGAAGTATAACGGGTAGACAGCCGAATCTGCTGCGTTACTCTATTGATAATCCCATCTTATTCACTTGCCTGCGCCAGCTTAAGAACTTTTTTATTTAATTTATGCCTTTTCGTTCATAGCCAATAACTCTCAAACACTTGAAGCTGTATTAAATTCTCTGGGATATGTGCTACCTTTCTTTTCCGTTATTTCATGACCTTGACCGCCAAGAGCGTTACCGACCATGATTCCTACCTCCCAAAGCCGACTGGAAATGCACAACATTTCCATCTCCTTTTCTGGTTTCCACGCCCTCAAGCAGGTTAATTTCACACTGGAAGGTGGTTCGATTCATGCCCTGACTGGCGCAAACGGCGCGGGTAAATCCACGCTCATGACGATCTTATCAGGCGCTTACGATCACTATCAGGGTGACATTCTGATTAATGGTAAGCAGGTCGACGTCCATTCACCGCGTGATGCCAAGCGATACGGTATTCATCTGGTGCAACAGGAAGTCGATGTCGCGCTGGTTCCTACGCTGTCCGTGGCGGAAAACATTATGTTGGATACGCTGGCGCAGGACGGACATCTGCTGAGTTGGCCGCAGATCTATCGTCAGGCGCAGGCGCTGCTTGACCAGCTTGGCGTCCACCTCAATGTTCGCCAACGGCTAGATACCTGCTCGCTCGCGGAGAAACAGCAAATTCTGCTCGCCCGCGCGTTATCCCACGAATGTCGCTTCCTGATTTTAGATGAACCTACCGCCCCGTTGGATCAGGCCGAAAGCGCGCGCCTCTTTGAGGTGGTACGCCGTTTACAGGCTGATGGCATCGGGATCGTGTTTATTTCCCACCGTATTCATGAGCTGAGCGAAATCTGCGATACGTTGACCGTTCTGCGTGACGGCGAGTTTGTCAGCAGCGGTGCGATGCAGGGGCTCAGCGGCGAAGAGATTGTAGAGAGAATGCTGGGGCATCGGCTCGACGATATCTTCCCGCCACGCCGAACAACCCCTTCCGCAGAAACGCTGCTTCAGGTCACCGGTTTACACGACGAAACGCTGCTGCACAATATTTCTCTCACGCTGCGCAAAGGGGAAATTCTGGGCATTGCCGGGCTGGCTGGCGCGGGGAAAACCGAGCTGTGTAAAGCGCTGTTCGGCGCAGAGCCCTGCCAGATCGCACAGGGTGAATATCGTGGTAAACCCTGGCGGCCGCATTCACCGCACCAGTCCGTCGAACAGGGTCTGGCGCTGGTTCCTGAAGAGCGGCGTAAAGAAGGCATTTTTATTGATGAATCCGTCACCATGAATCTCAGTATCACCGCCACCGATAGCTTTTCACGCTGGGGCCTGTTCAGCCGTCGCAAGGCTTTGGGCTGGGCAAAACAGATCGTTGAACGGCTGGCGGTTCGCACCACCGGTCCGGCGCAAAAGCTGGCGCGTCTGTCGGGCGGGAATCAGCAGAAAGTGGCTATCGGCAAGTGGCTACGCAGCGAAGCACAGGTTTTGATTTTTGACGAACCCACCAAAGGCGTTGATATCAAGGCCAAACAGGACTTGTTCACCCTGATTGACGGCCTCGCCCGTCAGGGCAAAGGCATTATTTATGCGTCGGGCGAGTTCTCTGAACTGGTCGGGCTCTGCGATCGCATCTGCGTGCTATGGGATGGCCGCATTGTCGCAGACCTGAATGCCGCTGAGATTGACGAAGAAACCTTACTTTTATATTCAACTGGAGGAACTCCCGCGTGAGTCACCCACTTTCATCTAACGGGGCGCTCCCCTTCCGTCACCACGTTTTCGAGTTTCTCTATAAGTGGGGCATGCTGATCACGGTTGTTGCGCTGATTGCCCTCTTTGGGCTGGCGTCGGACAACTTTCTCGACCCGTATAACATCATCAATATTCTGCGTTCTATCGCCATCGTTACGGTGATTGCCATTGGCGTCTCTATTTCGCTGTCCGTGGGCGGATTCGACCTTTCCGTAGGATCGACGGCCTCGTTAGCTAATGCGTTGGTTATCTCGCTTTTCGTCTGGCATGGATTTGGCACTACTGGCGCGATTGTCCTGACGCTGCTGCTGTGTACGCTGGTCGGGCTATTCAACGCCTTCCTCATCGTCGTGCTGAAGATTCCCGATATGCTGGCGACGCTCGCCAGTTTGTTCGTCATTCAGGGCGTGGCGATGACCTACAGCTACGGCGGTTCCATCACGCAGAACATGGTGCTGCCGAGTGGCGAAATGGCGGAAGGCCTCATTCCTGAATTCTTTGCCACGCTGGGCCAGGTGCCGGTTATTGTTGTCATCATGCTGGCGGTTACGGTACTGGTGCAGCTGTATCTGTCCCTCACCAAGCACGGCCGCCGGATGTATGCCATCGGCGGCAACCCAGAAGCCGCGCGGCTGGCGGGCATTCGCACGGCACGTTATCGGGTACAGGCGTACGTGTTTTCTTCACTGCTCGCGGCGTTAGGCGGTATTTTACTGGCATCACGCATCGGCTCTTCGCAGGTCAATGCAGGGGGCGGCTATTTGATGGATGCTGTTGCCGCGGCCTACATCGGTTTCTCGCTGGCGGGATCCGGCAAGCCGAACGCGCTGGGTACGCTGCTCGGTGCCGTTATTCTTGGTGTCTTGCAGAATGGACTGGTGATGCTCTCCGTGCCTTATTACGCGATGGATATCATCAAAGGTCTGGTTCTGGCACTCGCGCTAGCCATGACGTATATCCAGAAACGCTAATAGCTATTGTTTTCAGTAACGTCTCACTTTTAGTAACGTCTCACCTCCGCCCCGTTCAGTCGATTCGGGGCGGATGACAATACCGTCCATCCATGCCTTTTCTCATTAATCGACGTCTTACTGCCGAAAAATATCACTGCCTTCACTCTATTATTTACTTCCGTTATTATTAAGAAATAAATATTTCCTCACACAACCAAGAGGGCATTCGGAATAATCACAAATAATAATATTTTCGCTTTAGGTCTGACATGCGCCGTGTTCATTCCCTGTCGATATAGCGAGAACGGCATAGATAATCGACCATGAAAGAATCAACCCGATGAAACATTCAATTTTGATAATCAATTAAAATTGATGAATATCATAATACCTCTGCCGGGCAATATTCCTTCATACCCGGCGAAATCAAATTACAGCTTATTTGTATCCATTCTGCTGAGCATACTCATCAATATTTTCAATCGTCTTTTCCATCAACAACTGCAACGATGAGGCGGAAGTCCAGGAGATATGTGGAGTAATCAGAAGATTAGGCAGGGTTTTCGCCGCAACCATTAATGGGTTGTCTTTTGCTGGCGGTTCCTGTGTCAGGCAGTCTAGCGCGGCACCGGCAATGGTGCGCTGCTGTAATGCCTCTGCCAGCGCGCGCTCATCAATCAGCCCGCCTCTGGCGGTGTTAATAATAAACGCGGTGGGCTTACACAGGGCGAGCGTCTCTGCATTAATCAGATGCTGCGTGCTCTCATTCAGCGGGCAGTTGAGTGAAATCACATTCGCTAACCGCAGAACGTCTTCAAACGGCAGATACCCAGCGCGACACTGTGAGACGCCCCGGCGCTCGGCAAAAATCACCTTCATCCCCAGCGCCTGTGCCAGACGTGCGACTTCCCGCCCAATCGTCCCCGCGCCGATGATGCCCAGCGTAGCACCCGCGATGTCCTTGACCGGATGATCAAAATAAGCAAATTGCGACTGGCTGGCCCAGCGGTCACTCAGCTGATCGCGATACCACGCCATCAGGCTGTGCTTTAGCGCAAAAATCATGGCAATCACGTGCTCGGATACGGCTTGCGTCGAGTAGCCCGGTACATTTTTGACCGTGATACCCAGTTCTTTAGCAGCAACAAGATCGATATTGTCGGTGCCTGTTGCCGTTACAGCAATCAGCTTCAACGCAGGCAACGCAGCCAAGGTATCTCGCGTTAATAGGGCTTTATTCGTGATGATAATGTGGGTGTCTTTTGCTCGGGCGATAACGTGATCGGGCGAGGTATAGTTATATTCAACCCATTCATGGCGGCACTGTGGACGCCTAAAACTCGTCTTTTTCAGGAAAATGGTTTCAGGCAGTGAGCCTTTATCCAAAAAGGTAATTTTTAACATCATCGTGCCCTGGTTGCTATTCATACACTGATTTCCGCTTGCAGATATCAAAGGCTCTGCAGTCGGCAATCACGACAGGTATTCTCATACAAAAATAATGAATTAAATTCTCTGTATGACACAAGACAACGAACGTATTAATAACGTTACACCTCCTGCCTCATTGGAAATCCATCACTCCGTAACGTGAAGCGTAGTCAGCATTAAAGCAATTAACAATACCTAATATAATGAATTTCATTCATCGACATTGTTAGCCACGATATTCAGAAATATCACAAAAAAATAAAGTCTGCTGCTCATTGTTATCATGACATCGGCAAAGAGATATCCGTAATAACGGGTCACAACTAAGCCCCGTTGTTAATCATAAAGAATACACTCTCGAGAAAAACCGCAGAAGTGGTGACATGTCGTTGGAGAGAGGAAGCAAGCGAGGGTCATAATGCCCCGGAATGAGCTGACCCATTCCGGGAAGGTGCTACATCAGAAGTTGACGTTTACCGATAGCCAGTAATTACGACCTGGCAGTACGGAGCCTGAAGTCACTCGGCTGAAAGAATAATAATCAGCCGTAGTAAATGCCCCTCTTCCTGAACCGTAAGTACGGATACCGCTGGTGAAATCCTTGTCTAGCAGGTTGTTTACTGCTCCGTTCAAGGTCACATCTTTTGAAACCTTGTAAGAGCCACCCCAATTAACCACCGTGAAAGACTTAAAGTAGGCTCCTTTATCATCGTATGCCTCTCTCTGGGCCGCAGAAGTGAACGAACTATAATTCTGCGTATAACGTGCTGTTTTATCTCGATACTCCGCCTTCAACCACGTCGAGAGTTTATCATTAACGTTCCAGTTAAGGCGTGCGTTAGCCATGTGCTTCGGCGTGTTGGTAAGAGGCGCTCCTGGGTTTAAACCACCTTTTTGCTCACTATCCGTAAAGGTATAGTTTACATTCAGTGTCCAATCCTCTGACCACAATGGAATTGTGGAGCCCAATTCAACCCCTTGAGTCACTGCCTTGCCGATGTTTCGGTAAGAACTAATCGCAGGGGTAGTCGACACATCATAGCTGTCAATTTTATTGCGGAAATGGTTATTGAACAGCGTTGCATTCGCAGCGAACCCGGTATAGTTCTCATAGTAAACGCCCAGTTCAGTATTCGTACTCTCTTCTGGTTTCAGGTTCGGGTTCCCAATGACAGTCTCCGTTCCCTGACTCGTTACCCCGCTAACACCGTTATGGAGCTGCGCCAGTGACGGGGTTTTATAACCCGTACTGACACCACCTTTTATCGTCAGGTCATCCAATGCATTCCAAACCACATAAGCACGTGGACTGACATGACCACCAAAGGTTTCATGGTACTCATAGCGTGCACCATAGGTTAAAGCCAATGAATCCAGCAAGCGCCATTCATCTTCACTAAACAGCGCCCATGAATCTTGCTTAAACTTATTCCCATTGTTAGCCAAAACGACGCCATCTTTCAGCGTTGCATTCCAATACTGGCCGCCAATAGTAACCAAGTGGCTTTCACCTACTGGAGCAACCAGCTTCGAGTCAAGAATAACGTTGGTATTTTCCAGACGACGTTTCTGACCTACCGCTGGTGAACCCGCAGGAACAGAATCGGTTGTGATTAGGCGGCCTTTGTTATCCGTCTCACTGTAAGACAAGCTAGAGTTCCATGAACCAAAACTCAGTTGATTATCACTCCCCAGCGTTAACTTACGACGCTGATAATGTAATGAACCTTCATAGCCGCCTGTAGCACCAATCGTTCCTAATTGATTTTCCTTATTATCATATTGCTGGTTGGCAACTTCCCCATCCAGCCATATAGAGTTCTTATCATTCAGGATCCAGGTTAACTTACCACCTAGCAAGTAATTATCTGATTTTACAGGGTTAGCACCTCGTTGATTCAGTAAAGCTCCCTCTGAGGATTTCACTTCTGATGCATCGCGACGGAAGATGTTGCCGCGCAGGGCAAGCCCCAGTTTGTCTTCGATCAGCTCACCGCTGGAATAAATCGAGAACTTGGAAGCATCACCATAGTCTCTGTCTTCCTGGAAGGTATGGTCCAACGTGATATTCCCAACCCACTCTTTCGACGCTTTTTTGGTGATGATATTTACCACACCGCCCATCGCATCAGAGCCATACAGCGTTGACATCGGCCCACGGATAACTTCAATACGCTCTATCGCCGCCAACGGTGGAATGAAACCGGTGTTCATCGTACCAAACCCATTCGGGGTGACATCCGATGAACCATTCTGTCGAATACCATCAACCAGAATCAGCGTGTAGTCACTTGGCATACCGCGAATGCTGATGTCCAGACCGCCCGTTTTCCCCGTTGAACTACGCACATCCACGCCTTCCACGTCGCTGAGCGCTTCGCCAAGATCGTTATATTTACGCTTCGTCAGTTCATCCTGACTGACAACGGAAATACTCGCCGCCGCCTCAGTGATTTTTTGTTCATAGCCAGAAGCCGTTACAACCAGCGTATCGTCCTGTGCGGCGATAACGGGTGTAGATACGGTTGTAGCAAGTGCCAATGCCACCGATTTTCTTATACTTATTGCCATGCGTCTGTGTCCTCAAAAACGAATCATTTGCATTGAGTTTTTTTGTCGGACACATTGTAATGATCGAGAAATAATTGTAAATGAAAATTAAAATCATTTGCATGCGCAATAAAAACAAACAAAAATTAATGTAAAATCATTAATAAACAATAAATTAATCGTCACTCCCAATTATTAAATCGAGTTAATGTAGTATAACCCTAAAAAATCAATGTGAATAAATTTGATTTAAATCAACATGCGAGAGTAAAGAAAGACATGAGCGTAACGACAAGAACAGAAAAAAACCAATAAAAAAGGCGACCCCCGTCAGGGAGTCGCCCGTTAACCGCATTCTTACGATTTAGTCTTTATGATCGGGGTACGTCATCTCTTGATACTTGATGAAGTGTGTTCCACGATACAGCTTATAGCCGAACCAAATCAGCAGGAACAGTGGAATACCGATGTACGTCGCCGTCACACCATACCAGTCAATTTTATCTTCCAGAAACGCCTGATAGTTTTGCCCCAGCGTGATGATCAGACAGAGCACAAACGCGAAGATCGGCCCGAGCGGGAAGAAACGCGATTGATAAGGCAGACGATTCAGATCATGTCCTTGCATGACATAGCCACGACGGAAACGGTAATGGCTAACCGCGATCCCCAGCCAGGCAATAAAGCCTGTCATACCGGAGGTATTCAGCAGCCACAGGTAAACGGTTTGGTTGCCATATAAAGAAGACAGGAAACACAGCGCCGCCACCACGGTGGTGGCGTACAGCGCATTACGCGGCACACCGCCTTTTGACAGCCTGGCGAAAATGCGCGGCGCTTTACCTTCCGATGCCAGCGTAAACAGCATACGTGTAGAGGCGTACATCCCGGAGTTACCCGCCGACAGCACCGCCGTCAGGATGACCGCATTCATCACCGCCGCCGCAGACAGCAGGCCCGCGTTCTCAAACACCAGCGTGAACGGGCTCACCGTAATGTCTTTTACATCATTACGCAGCAGGTTTGGATCGGTATACGGAATGATTAAGCTAATAATCAGAATCGCGAAGATGTAGAACAACAGAATGCGCCAGAAAACCTGACGGATGGCACGCGGAATATTTTTACTCGGCTCCTGAGATTCCCCAGCAGCTATACCGATCAGTTCCGTCCCCTGAAAAGAGAAGCCGACGATCATCGCCACACCGATCATGGCAGAGAAGCCGCCAGCAAAGGGCGCATCGCCAATTTCCCAATTGTGGAATCCAGCATTTTCCGCACCGCTCATGATGCCCGTAATCATCATCACGCCAACGGCAATGAAAACGACGACCGTGACCACTTTAATCAGTGAGAACCAGTATTCCGCTTCGCCAAATCCTTTCACGGAAATGTAGTTAAGCAGGAACATCAGCGCCAAGAACAGCGCACTCCAGATCCAGCCGGAGACGTCAGGGAACCAATATCCCATTACCAGTTGCGCCGCCACCAGATCGACCGCGATAGTTACCGCCCAGTTGTACCAGTAGTTCCAGCCCAGCGCAAAGCCGAACCCTTCTTCTACATAGCGGGAACCGTAGCTGGAGAACGAACCAGAAACCGGCATAAACGCCGCCAGCTCACCCAGACTGGTCATCAGGAAGTAAACCATCAGCCCAATCAGGGCATAAGACAGAAGTGCGCCACCTGGGCCCGCCTGTGAAACCGTCGCACCAGACGCGACAAATAACCCGGTGCCAATCGATCCGCCAATGGCGATCATCGTTAAATGCCGTGCTTTCAGTTCACGGCGCAGGGTCGGTGCGCCCTGTGTAGTTTGTTGAATATCGTGCTGAGCCATTGTTATCCTGCATGCTCGTGCTAAAAATCGAGGCGGGATTGTAGCAAATAGCGTTGTGCTGAATAGTTAAGATCGTCGAGTTATAAGAGAGCTTAATAACTCGCGTCCGATTATTAGCAGCAGAAAATATTTTCGCTATGGCGTTTCGCAGCAATAACTCAAGAAACGCTGCAGCACATTTGAAAGATGCTTCTGTCGGTGATGAACCAGATACAGCGTCCGCGTGAGTTTAGGCAGCGGCACCTTCAACTCCACCAGCGAACCTGACGCCAACTGCTCGGCAATGACATGCCGCGACAGGCAGCTGATGCCAATCCCGTGGCGAACCGCATGCTTAATCGCCTCTGAATTACCTAATTCCATCACCAGATGGAAATGTGACAGGTGCGTCAGCAGCAGGTGATCCAGCACTTCGCGCGTGCCTGAGCCACGTTCACGCAAGATCCAGTGCGCATCCGCCAGCGCCGTTAATGAGGCAGAACCGCGGCTGAGCGGATGTTCGGGAGAACAAAACACCACCAGCTCATCTTCCAGCCAGGGCTGTGTAATCAAATCGGGGTGATGGCAAGGCCCTTCGATCAAGCCCAAATCGACACTGAATTCAGATACGCGGGTGATCACATCTTTCGTATTGCCAACATGCAGCTCCAGCGGAATGTCAGGGTAGTCATGACGATAGCGGGCAATCATCGCAGGCAATAAATAGTTGCCGATGGTGCTGCTGGCATAGACACGTAGCGCTCCGTTATCACGCCGGAACAGTTGCTCAATTTCCATCGACTGTTCAAGCAGTGCCAGTGCCTTGGGATACAGCAGGCGGCCATGTTCATTAACCACCAGACGTTTACCCACGCGGTCGAAAAGTTGAACACCCAACTGCCCTTCTAAATCCGCCAGAGCCGCGCTGACAGCCGATTGAGACAGGGCAAGCACAACGGAGGCCTGTGTCGTTGAACCACTTTTCAGGACTTCGGCAAAGACTTCCAGTTGACGTAACGTGATATGCATAGTGTGCTCTTTATCTGAAATACTTATAGGTTATAAATATATAATCAATTTCTCTTTTAATCTCATGGATTATAAGCTGGCTTCTCAATTTTCGGTACGGTCAGAATAGGCACCAAACCCATGGCTCTTCCTGCGACATTACACACGATAGACCCGCCCGATGGAGCAAAAGCGCGATTACCCGATCTGCTGTTAGTAAGTTTAATTACTTTTTCGCTCCTCTGGCTGGCAAATATTCCGAAAATCGCCCATTGGGGACCGGGTTCGCTGACATTGGCGATCTTGAGTGGGATCGTGCTGGGAAATAGCGTTTATCCGCGTCTTCATCCGCTGTGTGACCCGGGCGTGCAGTGGGCCAAACAGCATTTACTCCGTTGGGGCATCATACTTTATGGTTTTCGCCTCAGCTTTCAGCAGGTTGCAGCCGTTGGCTTTACCGGTGTTGCGGTCGATCTTACCGTCGTCACGTTGACGTTTTTACTCGCCTGCTGGATAGGCAAGCGCTGGCTGAAACTCGACAATGAGACCGTGATGCTCATCGGTGCTGGCAGCAGCATCTGCGGTGCGGCGGCGATCATGGCAACCGCGCCCGTGGTCAAAGCGTCCAGCAATGCGATTGCCGTCTCCGTTTCCACCGTGGTGATTTTCGGTACGACGGCGATGTTTTTGTATCCGTGGCTCTATCAGCTTAATCTCGAACATCACTGGATTGACGTCACACCGCAGATCGTAGGTCTGTACTTCGGCTCGACGATACATGAAGTTGCTCAGGTCGTTGCCGCTGGGCATGCCGTCGATGGTGCGACGGAAAACATCGCCGTCATCAGCAAGATGCTGCGCGTGATGATGCTGGCCCCTTTCCTTCTCATTCTTGGGTTTTACCTGAAAAAAACGGCGCAAAAAAATGACGCGCAAGACGCGATTCCACTGATGTTCCCGTGGTTTGCGCTGGGGTTTATTGCCGTAGCCGCCTTCAATTCTTTCCAGCTACTTTCTCCCGCGCTCGTCACGCAGCTGGTACAGCTCGATAATGTGCTGTTGACCATGGCGATGGTGGCGCTAGGGCTCACAACCCGATTCAGTGCCATCCAGCAGGCAGGTGCAAAGCCGCTGCTGCTGGCACTCGTTCTGTTTCTCTGGCTGGTCGTTGGCGGTGCGGGCATTAATCTGTTCTTCGAACATTTATTCGGCTAACGATAAATTATTTACCTGTTAACGTCTCATTAACCTGCATAATGTCTCCGTTACCAGAGGAGACCAACATGAAATACATCGGGGCGCACGTTAGCGCATCTGGCGGGGTCGATCAGGCCGTGATTCGCGCACATGAGATACAGGCGACGGCTTTCGCTTTATTTACCAAGAATCAGCGCCAATGGCAGGCCGCGTCGCTCAGCACAGAGGTTATCGAGCGTTTTAAAGCCGCCTGTGAGCAGTACGCCTATACGCCAGCACAGATTCTGCCCCACGATAGCTATCTGATTAATCTGGGTCACCCGGACGCCGAGGCGCTGGAGAAATCTCGCAGCGCGTTTATTGATGAAATGTCGCGCTGCCAGCAGCTTGGGCTAAGCCTGCTGAATTTTCACCCCGGCAGCCATCTGAAACAGATAGAGGAAGCGGACTGTCTGGCACGTATCGCCGAGTCCATCAACATCGCGCTGGCGGAAACGGATGGCGTCACCGCCGTGATTGAGAACACCGCCGGGCAAGGCAGTAATTTGGGTTTCCGCTTTGAGCATCTGGCGGCCATCATCGATGGTGTTGAGGATAAAAGCCGCGTCGGCGTCTGTATCGATACCTGCCACGCCTTCGCCGGTGGCTACGACCTGCGGACAGAAGCCGATTGCGAAGCCACCTTCTCTGAATTCGATCGTATTGTTGGTTTTCGCTATCTGCGCGGAATGCATTTGAATGATGCCAAAAGCGCGTTCGGCAGCCGCGTTGACCGACACCATAGCCTGGGGGAAGGCAATATTGGCAAAACCGCTTTCAGCTATATCATGAAAGATGCCCGCTTTGATGGTATCCCGATGATTCTGGAAACGATCAACCCCGATATCTGGGCTGACGAAATCGCCTGGCTCAAATCCGAAGCACAGCGCTAGTTAGCTTCTTGACGCCATAATAGTAAAAAGCGCCAGTTGGTTTACCCAACTGGCGCTCTCTCATCCACATCCTTGTGTTATGGCATTACTTTTTATTCACGACGCCGTTTCCTGCATCGTAAAAGTCAGACTTACGCGACTTTCGCCAGCTGTTCATCAGAGCGTTTCAGCAGCGCATAGAGCACGCCAGCCACTGCGGTTCCCGCAATGATCGCTAACAGGTAGCCAATAACTGGGGTAATCGCACCAGGAATCAACAGCACGAACAGGCCACCGTGTGGTGCCATCAGCTTAGCGCCCACCGCCATCGACAGCGCACCAGTCAGTGCGCCACCGATGATGCAGCAAGGCAGAACGCGCATTGGATCACGCGCCGCGTAAGGAATCGCCCCTTCGGAAATAAAGCACAGGCCCAGTACAAATGCCGCTTTACCACCTTCACGCTCGGTCGGGTTGAATTTCTTGCTTGCCAGCACGGTCGCCAGACCCATTGCCAACGGTGGCACCATACCAGCTGCCATAACGGCGGCCATCGGCGCGTAAATCTGGCTACTGAGCAAGGTCGTACCGAAGACGTAAGCCACCTTGTTAACCGGCCCGCCCATATCCGTACACATCATCGCACCTAGGATTGCCCCCAGGATCACCGCATTCGCCGTACCCATGGATTGCAGCCAGCCTGTCAGGCCAGTCAGGATTTTCGCCACTGGCGTACCAACGACGTAAATCATGATAAGACCCGTCGCCAACGTGGCGAACAGCGGGATAATCAGGATCGGTTTTAGCGCAGTCAAACTTTGCGGCAGAATCAGTTTATTGTTGATCGCTCTGGCAATATAACCCGCCAGGAAACCGGCAATGATCCCACCGAGGAAGCCCGCTCCCGTACTCACCGCCAACATCCCGCCAACCAGACCCGGCGTTAAGCCCGGACGATCCGCAATGGAGAATGCGATGTAGCCTGCCAGCACTGGCACCATCAGCGCAAAAGCAGAACCGCCGCCGATCTTCATCAACGCCGCTGCCAGCGTACCTTCCTGTTTAAAGGCTTCAATACCAAAGACAAACGAGAGTGCGATACACAGACCGCCCGCCACCACCATCGGCAGCATGTAAGACACGCCGGTCAACAGGTGACGATACGGGCCTGCCCCGCCTTTCTGACCAGACTCGCTAGCGCTTGACGCACTGGCTTGCCCGGATGGCTGATATACTTTAGCTTCAGCCTGCGCTTTATCTAACTCCTGCGCCGTCTTCTTCAGTGCCAGCCCGGTCGAGGTGCGATACATTTTCTTACCGGCAAACTTCGCCAGATCGACTTCAATGTCCGCCGCGACGATCACCAGATCGGCCTGTTCAACTTCTTCAGGGGTAATCGCATTGCCCGCGCCAACGGAGCCACGCGTTTCCACTTTGACCCACCAGCCGCGTTTTTTTGCTTCGCTTTCAATCGCTTCTGCCGCCATAAACGTGTGCGCGACGCCCGTCGGGCACGCCGTTATTGCAACAATACGCTTGGCAACTGCGGGCTGCTGAACAGGAGCTGACGCAGCGGCCTGATAGACCGTAGCTTCAGCCTGCGCTTTCGCCAAGAAAGCGTCCGGCTGCGAAACAGCCAGTTCGATATCACCGACATAAACCTGCTTGCCATTCAGTGCGCTATCCGCCGCGGCGGACGCACCCAGAACGATCGCCAGTTCAGCGTCGTTAGCTTGTTCTGTAAACGTCACCCCTGCTTTCGCAGCGGCAGCGCCGAGTAGGTTCTTCACCAGTTGGCTTCTCGCCAGGCCCAGTGATTTATCCAAAATCAGCAGCGTTTTCATTTTTATCTCCTGCTGTATCAGTTAAAGGGTTTGAGGTCGACACGCGCCATCATTGCGGCCAACTGAGGACGATCGGTAATACCAACATTACTTTGGCTGACGGCCAGCGCTGAAACCGCCGTAGCCAAACGCAGAGTGTGCTCACTGGACTCACGCATTAATAAGCCATAAATCAACCCCCCAACCATGGAGTCGCCCGCACCTACCGTACTTACCACATCACAAGCCGGTGGTTTTGCCAGCCACGCGCCCGATGCATTCACCCACAGCGCGCCTTCCGCACCCAGTGAGATCACAACATGCGCGATACCCTGCTCACGCAGCGCGTGGGCGGCATCCACCACATCAGCCAGCGTAGGTAATTTACGCCCAGCCCATATCTCCAGCTCCCGGCGGTTTGGTTTCACCAACCAAGGAGAGGCTTTCAGTCCCGCCACCAGCGCTTCACGGCTGCTGTCGAAAATAATGCAAGGACACTGCGTGCGCAGACGCGACATCCAGTCGGTAAACGCATCAGGATCGACGCCAGCAGGCAGACTGCCGCTCACCGCAACCATGTCGAACTGCCCAAGCCAGCTCAGCGAGTCATTGACGAAACGCTGCCAATCCTGCTGTGTCACTTCAAAACCGGAAAAGTTGAAGTCGGTTACGTCGCCATCTTTTTCGGTTAATTTGACATTAATACGCGTACGTCCTGGCACAACCTGGAAACGGTTGGCAATGCCCAGCTCGCTGAACAATTGCTGAAAACCATCCTGATTGTCTTTACCCAGAAAGCCACCTACCGTGACATCAATCCCGAGATCTTTCAGCACCTTGGCAACGTTGATACCTTTGCCTGCGGCGTGCAGACCTGCTGTCTGAACCAGATTTACTTCGCCTTTCTCAACTTCTGGGCAATAGCCAACCAGGTCATAAGCTGGATTCAGGGTGATTGTGGCTACTCTCCTGCTCATGCTGCCCCCTCGCCCAAACCGGACGTAATCGCTTCGCCAATCGCGGCCAGTGCTTGTTCTGCATCGCTACCGCTGGCGGTGAAACGCAATTTGTGACCTTTCTTCACGCCCAGCGCGACGACTTTCATCAGGCTGCGGCCATTTGCCGGTTTGCCTGTGCCGTCCAGATTGGTGACGGTGATGTCACTGCTGAACTGCTTGATCACGTTCACCAGCATGGTGCCCGGACGCGCGTGCAGGCCGTGTTCGTTGCGAATGCTAAATTCTGCCGTCAGCACTTCGCTCTCTTCCGGTACGTCGCTGGTCAAAAGGGCCAGCAGCGTCGGTGCGTCAGCCGTCAGCAGACGTTCCGCTTTTTGCGCAATCAGCAGGTTGCTCAGGTAATCAATCGGCGCAAAAGCCTGATCGTCAGCCGCGGACACCGTCACCAGTAAAGCGACGTTTTCGCCGTCAACGCTGAAAGGCGTAGCCGGACGTGCCACCGCAGCCGCGCTGCTGAGGTTGCCGACAGCGCTATCGCTGAACCACACACCTTGCCCTAGATTCAGCGGCTTATTGCTGACTGCGGTGCTGACAAAGCTGGCGTCTGCTGCACCAACCTGCTGAAGACGACCGGCGTTCAGTGCCTGAAGCGTCAACAGATTATCGGTCGCCACATCCAGCGCAATCAGTGAGGTATCAAAGCGGAACTCCGCCAGTTGCTGCTCGCCCATCAGCAGACTACGCAATTCTTCTGCTGAAGTTGTGCTTGCCAAACGTGCCGCTACGCGATCGTCGCTCAGGACGTGGGTCAGCTGACGCAGCAACGCAAGGTGTTCATCAGAACGGGCTGCAATCCCCAACACCACGTAGGCGATTTGATCTTCACCCCAGGAAATACCCTGAGGAAATTGAAATACTTGAACCCCGGTCTTCAATACCAGATCGCGGGTATCGGTTGTGCCGTGAGGGATAGCAATGCCGCTTCCCAAATAGGTGGATGTTTGCTGTTCGCGCTGTAGCATGCCGTCGACATACCCTGCGTTAACGCACCCGGCCTCGGTCAGTGCTGAAGCAACAAGCTGGATAGCTTCCTGCTTATTACTGGCCGCTGCGCCCAAATGAATATCTTGCTGTGACAACTGGAACATGGCACTCCTCTCTTGCTGAAAGTTGAATCGTTTCAGCTTTTATGAGAAAAAAATGTGTCGATTGTTAGGGCGTTTCAAAAAAAATTCCGCTGAAACGTTTCAAAAGTCTCATTCTATTACGTCATTTATGCAAGCTTTCTACGCTGCTGACGTAACAGAACTTTGACATCACGCACATTTTAACGTGGATAACGCACAGCCCGCCAACAAAAATCACCGAATGGCTGAAGTCGTGCTGACGAAAAATAATGAAACAAGATTTCTGTTTCATTATAAACCCGAGTACTATGTCGCGCTCGACAGCCTCTGCCTATTTTCCAAGCGCTATCAATTTATGTTCACTCCTGCAAACACAACGCGACGTCCGCTCGACCTGACATCGTCAGCATTTTTAGTTATAGCCTTCCTGACTGGAACGGCCGGTGCCCTGCAACTTCCTACGCTCAGCCTCTTTCTTTCCAGCGAAGTACAGGTTCGTCCTTTCTTAGTCGGGATGTTTTATACCGGCAGCGCGGTTATCGGTATTGTCGTCAGCCAAATGCTGGCCACGCGTTCGGACCGTCAGGGCGATCGCAAATCGCTGATTTTCGTCTGCTGCCTGCTGGGCGCCCTCGCCTGCATGCTGTTTGCATGGAACCGAAACTACTTTATTCTGCTCTTTATCGGCGTGTTGCTGAGCAGCTTTGGCTCGACCGCGAACCCACAGCTTTTTGCGCTGGCGCGGGAGCACGCGGATAAAACCGGGCGTGAAGCGGCGATGTTCAGCTCCATCCTCCGCGCGCAAATTTCTCTTGCCTGGGTTGTCGGCCCGCCCATCGCCTTTGCGCTGGCACTGGGATTCGGCTTCACGACGATGTATCTGACCGCCGCGGTCGTCTTTATCTTGTGCGGCATTCTGGTCAAACTCTTTCTGCCTTCCATGCCCAAAGCCGTGGAAAAGACCACTTCCACACTGGAATCACCGCGCCGCAACCGCCGTGATACGCTCTTGCTATTCGTAGCCTGTACCTTGATGTGGACCTGCAACGGCATTTACCTCATTAATATGCCGCTGTATCTGGTGCATGAGTTGCATCTGCCAGAGAAACTAGCGGGCATCATGATGGGCGTAGCTGCCGGGCTGGAGATTCCGGTGATGCTGATTGCTGGCTACGTTGCCAAACGCTTCGGTAAACGCTTCCTGATGCGGCTTGCCGTTGCCTCCGGTTTACTGTTCTTCGGCGGCTTGCTGGTTCTCAATGGCGAAGTAGCGCTGCTGGCGTTACAGGTACTGAACGCGATCTTTATTGGCATTCTGGCCGGAATCGGCATGCTTTACTTTCAGGACTTGATGCCCGGACAGGCAGGTGCGGCAACCACGCTGTTTACCAATACGACGCGCGTTGGCTGGATCATCTCTGGCTCACTAGCTGGGATTGTTGCTGAAATCTGGAACTATCATGCCGTCTTCTTCTTCGCGCTGCTGATGATCACCGGTTCTATCTATTGTATGTGGCGCATCAAAGACGCCTGATCGCTGTACATTAAGGGGCGGTGTCGGCTTCCAGTTTCAGCAGGTAAATCATCGCCTCATCACGATGGCTGAAACACATATCCGCGCGCGGTTTTAGCCCCGCGCAAACCGCAGGCCGCAATGGAGAATGGAACAGCCCGCAACGCATCGCGTCATCAAGATGAATACAGGGCGTGTTTGCAGGCTTGCCGTGCGGCAGGCCCGGCATTGGCGTTGAAATCGATGCCGCGATACAGCAGGCACCGCAATGGGGGCGACAGTCCATCAGCAAGCTCTCCGGTGGGCTGACAAGAAGTAGAGAGCGCCACCATAACAGCCCTTCTACCAAAAACCAATATCAGCCCTTTTTTCCTTATACTCTAAATAATTCGAATTTCAGGCAGGCGGCAAGCGAAGGAATCCCGATGAGCTTACACAAGTAAGTGATTCGGGTGAGTGAGCGTAGCCAACGTACATGAAATTTGAAGGATGACGAGTATATGCTTGCCTGAACTCTTCGGCGCGAGTAACGTGTCGCCACAAAAATCACACTCCTTATAGCAGGTAATTTTTATGGCAAGAGCGAACGAAGTTAAACGCGGAATGGTCGTTAACTATAACGACAAGTTATTGCTGGTAAAGGACATCGACGTCCAGAGCCCTAGCGCCCGCGGAGCCAGTACGCTGTACAAAATGCGTTTTTCTGATGTCCGTACAGGTTTGAAAGTGGAAGAGCGCTTTAAAGGCGACGACATTATCGATACCATCACGCTGACGCGCCGCACGGTCACCTTCTCTTATATTGACGGCGACGAATACGTCTTTATGGATGATGAGGATTACACACCTTACCTCTTCAAAAAGGATCAAATAGAAGAAGAGTTGCTGTTTATCCCTGAAGGCGGGATGCCGGGAATTCAAGTATTGAGCTGGGACGGCCAAATCATCGCGCTGGAACTGCCACAAACGGTCGATCTGGAAATTGTTGAGACGGCACCGGGCATTAAAGGCGCCTCTGCCAGTTCACGCAACAAACCTGCTACCATGAGCACCGGTCTGGTTATCCCCGTTCCAGAATATCTGAGCGCAGGTGAAAAGATCCGTATTCATATTCCAGAACGTCGCTACATGGGTCGCGCAGACTAACATTCTACATTGTGCTTCCCGCACAATACTTGTCGCCGGATGACCTATCCGGCACACGTCAACCTTCCCCCGCATTAGGAGCCTACCGTGCTAACGAAAGTCAATTTGATTACAGGGTTTCTGGGTAGTGGAAAAACCACCACGATTCGGCATCTTCTGTCGCAAAAGCCTGAGGACGAAGTCTGGGCGGTGCTAGTCAATGAATTCGGTGAAGTGGGCATTGACGGTGCGCTACTGGCGGACAGCGGCGCGGTGTTGAAAGAGATTCCCGGTGGCTGCATGTGCTGCGTAAACGGCTTGCCGATGCAGGTTGGCCTGAATATGTTGCTGCAACAGAAGAAGCCCCATCGGTTGCTCATCGAGCCTACGGGACTCGGCCACCCGAAACAAATTCTCTCCTTGCTGACGAGTGATATCTATCAGCCCTGGCTGACATTACAGGCTACGCTGTGTCTGCTGGATGCGCGTCAATTGAGTGATACTCGCTATACGGAAAATGAGAACTTCCGCGATCAGCTTGCCGCCGCTGACATTATTATCGCCAACAAGCGCGATACTTATACCGCCGACGATCTCGCGGCCTTACAGCAGTGGCAGCAGACAAGCGGCGATGGTCGGCAAATTATCGAGGCTAGTCAGGGAAACGTTGACCGGCAGCAGCTCGACCAACCGCGACACAACGTACGTGAACTGCCGGATGGCACCCACCACCACGCGCATAAGCCAAAAAATAACTTGGCCGCGCTGCAATTACCGAGTGGACAATCCTGGCGACGCTCTCTCAATCAGGGACAGGGATACCACGCCTGTGGCTGGATATTCGCACCTGAGACCGCTTTTGATACCGCCGCTCTGCTGGACTGGGTCCGTCTTTCTCCCGTAAGTCGAGTTAAAGGGGTAATGCGTATAAAAGAAGGGACGCTCGTCGTGAACCGTCAGGGACACGATCTTCATATAGAAACCCGATCGGCGGCACCGATTGATAGCCGTATCGAAGTCATTAATGAAACACCAGCAGAATGGAATACGTTACAAGCCTCGTTGTTAAAGGCTCGTTTAACTAACGTGGACTAAACTGGAGTTTTTTCGTCTTTGTTTGGATTTTTTGCCTTATGTCATTTGTTCGTTTTTCTTCTATTTTAATGCTCAATGTATTGGGCATCGGCCTGTTTTTATCCTGGTATCTACCGGAAAATCATGGTTTTTGGCTCACGCTCGACAGCCATATCTTTTTCTATTTCAACCGCCTCTTGGTTGATAGCCCGACGTTTTTACATCTGGTTGCTATTACTAATAACCGCGCGTTTGACGGCTGTGCGCTCGTTGCAATGGGGTTGCTGTATCTGTCGTTTTATCTAAAAGCTACGCCCACAGAACGTCGCCGTTTGTTGATCCTCGGTGTTGTCATGCTGTTAACTGCCGTCGTGCTGAATCAGGCAGGACATTTATTACCAGTGCAACACGCCAGCCCGACCCTCTATTTTAGTGACGTCAACCGCGTATCAGATTTAACCGGTATTCCGACCAAAGATGCTTCATCGGACAGCTTCCCCGGCGACCACGGCATGATGCTGATGATCTTTGCTGCGTTTATGCTGCGTTATTTTACCCGCACCGCTTTCGCTATCGGTCTGGCCATCATGGTGATTTTCTCATTGCCTCGCATCATGATTGGTGCACATTGGTTTACCGATATTGCCGTCGGTTCGCTCTCCGTTGTTCTGGTCGGGCTAAGCTGGTGGCTATTAACGCCAGCAAGCGATGCCGCTATTGCCCAGTTAAACCGGCTATTACCTAAAAAATCGACAGTATAAATTCACATGGTTTCAGATTTTTTACATCGACTTTTTTTAGCTGAATACATCATTAAATCTTATAAATAAAATAGTTAAAACTGCTCGCAATCCTGCTTCTGTTGCGGTAGTCTCGTTCAAGTTTGCTTTTTAGCGCATACTGAACTAGCGGCGGCAAGAGAAATAATGTGCATTCCGGCACACTTTCGCCGATGAGTGTTTGGCTAAGAAGAAACTCTGATTTAGTCTGAGTCTCGTTTTCGTTTGGCATTTATACCCCAATGAAATGGGGATACTACATAGCGATATTTATCGTTAAGGACAGCAAGGGAACATAACAACAATGGTCAAGTCTCAACCGATTCTGAGATATATCTGGCGGGCAGTGCCTGCCGTCGCGGTAGCAATGATGCTCTCCGCATGTGGAAGTAATAGTGCATACAACAATAAAGCTCAAACTGATATGCATGCAGTTAATGATAAAGATGGTCTTTTACTGCAAGCCTCTCAGGATGAATTTGAAGCACTGGTTCGTAACGTGGATATCAAATCCAAGTTACTTAGCCAATATGCCAGTTGGAAAGGTGTTCGTTACCGTTTAGGCGGTGATAGTCGCCGTGGCATTGACTGCTCAGCTTTCGTTCAGCGCACCTTCCGCGAACAGTTTGGTATGGATTTACCGCGTTCAACCTATGAACAGCAAGAGATGGGCAAGCAAATTCAGCGCAGTAAACTGCGTGTTGGCGATCTTGTTCTGTTCCGTGCAGGTTCAACCGGCCGCCACGTTGGCATTTATCTCGGCAACGATCAGTTCGTCCACGCGTCAACCAGCAGTGGTGTCATCATTTCCAAGATGACCGAAGACTACTGGAATAAGCGTTATCAGGAAGGACGTCGTGTCCTGAGTAAAGGAAAAACCAGCTAAACAATATCGCTCCCTTGCTGTGATATTGTTCTGTTAGTAAAAGAACTTTGCTGTTAGCCAACGAAACCAGACGACATCAACGCCGCTTATCACCATAAGCGGCGTTTTTTTATTTCACCATGACCCATTTCCGAAATTCGCTCGACCCTATCTGGACTTGCCCCAGCAGGATTATCAAAATCTTAGAGCGATACCTGACCACGCGGTCGGGCGGCTCGCGTCATGCAACGCCCTGTGCTTCTTCCAAGATCCAGTCCACAAACGCCTTGACCTCTTGCCGCTGCATGGCACCCGGTTTCGTCACCACATAATAGGCGAACCGTGCGGGCCACGGTTTGTCGAGCACCTGCACCAAGCGCCCCGCAGCAATTTCATCTTCCGCATACTCTAACGGCACTAACGCGAGTCCCTGGCCAGCTTCAGCCGCACGGATCAACAGGAAGTCATCCTCAAACGCTGTACCTCGCTCGGCGCGAGGGTCTTCGGCAACCCCATGCGCTGCAAGCCAAAGCGGCCAGTCTGCACGATCGCTATCGTGTAACAACGGGTAAGCCAGGCAATCTTCAGGTTCTTTGAGTGTCGCATCCGTAGTAACCAATCCAGGGCAAGCCACCGGCACCAGTACAGGGGCCATCAGCCGGGTAACATCCAGACCTGGGTAGACACCCAACCCATGCCGCAGTGCTACATCGACACGATCTCGCCGCATGTCTACCACGGCCGAGGTCGCCTCGACCCGTACCTCAATGTGCGGATGGCGATGGTTGAATCGGCCCAGACGCGGCACCAGCCATGATGCCGCAAAAGTGGCAACCGTGCTGACTGTCAGGGTCTGGCGGGTCTTAATCTTATCTAAAGTCTGCACTGCCTTTTCGATTTGCTCAAAAGCCTGAAGCAGCGAGGGATGAACATCACCCCCCGCCTCAGTGAGCCGCAGCCCCTGCCGCTCTCGTGTGAAAAGTACCACCCCTACCCGCTCTTCCAGCACCCGAATCTGTTGGCTAACTGCGCCAGACGTCACGTTCAGTGCTTCAGCCGCAGCCTTGATGCTACCTCGCTGCCCAACCTCAACAAAGGTGCGCAACGCCAACAGTGGGAGCGATATTGCCATCAGATTTAGTTTTCCTAAATTTCAAGAGAAGAAATGATCGTTTCCGATAACGGAGCCTAGCGCCCATCATACCGTCTGTTTAGAAGTAATAGATAGGTTTAGATAAAGTATATTAACTTGGGAGCTTATATGAACAATCCACGCTGGCGACTTTGCCTGATTCTGCTTTGCACGACGCAGTTCGTCGCCTTACTCGACTTCTCCATCACCATGATTCCCTTGCCGCAGATTCAGGACAACCTGGGCTTCACGCCGGGCGCATTGCAGTGGGTCATCAACGCCTATGGTGTAGCCATTGCAGGGTTCCTACTGCTGGGTGGGCGTGCCGCCGATATGTTTGGCCGTCGTCGCATGTTCCTGATTGGGCTGGCAATCTTTACTGTCGGTTCTTTGCTCGGCGGTTTCTCACAGAGCCCTATGATGCTGATCGCCACCCGCGCCTTACAGGGATTTGGCGCTGCATTGTTTTCACCCTCTGCATTTTCATTACTTCTGGCAGTGTTTCCCGAACAGAAGCAGCGTAACCGTGCGCTTGGGGCCTGGACAGCCGTAGCTGCCAGTGGGTTTGTCGCGGGTCTGATTCTGGGCGGCATCATTACCGACCTGATGGGCTGGCGCTGGGTGTTGTGGATCAACGTCCCTGTCGGCCTGTTAGTCATCGCCTTGGCTGGTGCCCTACCACATGGTAAGCCCGAGACCAAGACAGTAGCCCGACAATTGGACATTGGGGGTGCGCTGTTGGTCGTCGCAGGTGCCGCAACACTGGTCTATGCCTTTGCCAATAGCGAACATGTCGGTTTGTCTTCTCCTGTCACATTCGGGCTAATCGGTCTGGCTCTGGCATTGCTGGCGCTGTTCATCTGGGTGGAAAGTAAGGTTGAGACTCCGTTGATGCCTCTCTCTATCTTCTGGCGGCGTATGACGGGAGGTGCCAATCTGGTGTCACTGCTAGCGAATACCGCTCTAGGCCCGACCTTCGTGGTCATTGCGCTCTACATGCAGGAGATCCTAGGCTTCACTGCCACGCAGACAGGGCTGGGGCTGCTCCCGATGGCAACAGCCTTCACGCTGGCCAGTGCCTAGGGTGGCCCTGCACTGATCGCCAGAATGGACACCAAACCCGTCATTCTGGGCGGCCTGACGTTGTTCATCGGCGGGCTAGCTTTACTGGGCGCATCACTGGCGTCTGATGCCTCATGGAGCACATCCATCCTGCCCGGCACCCTGCTGGCTGGCATCGGTTACGGTATCGCGTTCCCCGCTTGGACGGTGGCTGGTATCGAAGAGATTGATGCCGTCGATCACGGTGTAGCTGGCGGCATGCTCACGACAACACAAGAGGTCGGTTCCGCTATCGGATTGGCAGTTGGCGTCGCAGTCAGCATCGCGGTGCTCGCTAATGGGGGCAGCGCTGCACAAGGCTTCAGCTACGCCGTCTTAGTGTCTGCTAGCTTGGTAGTGGTCGGTTTAGCCTGCGCGGCGCTCATCCTGCCGGGCAAGACAGCAGTTGTGGAGATCGCACGATGATTCAGCTTTACACCGACAGCTCGCCCAACGGCTTCAAGATCACTATTGCTCTGGAAGAACTAGGCTTGCCGTACACCTTGCACCACATTCACATCGACAATGGGGAACATAGGCAACCCGAGTTCCTACGTCTCAATCCGCACGGGCGCATTCCTGTGATCAAAGACAACGAGACGGGAATCACATTGTTCGAGTCAGCAGCCATCCTACTGTACTTGGCAGAGAAAACGGGGCAACTACTCCCGGCAGAGCCCAGGAAGCGCTGGGAGGCCATCCAATGGCTGGTGTTTCATGCCGCAAGCGTTGGGCCGATCATGGGTCAGAGGGTGCATTTTGAGCTGTTCGCCCAAGATAGGCAGCCCGCCAACATCGCACGCTATCGTCACCTGATCCATGACGCGTTTGCCACATTAGATGCCCGATTGGCCGAACACCCTTATCTGGCTGGCGATGACTATTCCATCGCAGATATCGCCCACTTCGGTTGGACGCACATTGCGCGAGTCATCGATTTTGACTTCAGTGCATATCAGCACCTGACTGACTGGCATGAGCGTGTGGCGGCAAGACCCGCTGTGTGCAAGGGCATCACGCTCCCCACCCCTGCAACGGGCGCATGAATCAGAGACTACTCAAGGACATACTAATCATGACTGCTATCCAGGTTTCAGGCGGTGCTTCTTTTGCCACGTTTTCCACACATCCGGATTATCGGCGGATGTTAGCCCCTGACCGATTGACCATCGGAATATTCTTGCCGCTACGTTTCTACAAAGGCGATATGCGTGTGTTGGCTGAAGACGTGCTGCCACATTTCCCATCGCACGAGGAGTCGCCAGTGCTCGCGGCTCCTTGGTGATAGCCTGAATGAGGGGCCTTGCGTGCCCCTCAAACTGACTTTTATATGCGGCACCCTCTGATTTGAAGCCCTTCGAATACCTATCCCCCCTTCCCTTCTGCGGCATACTGCGCAAAATATGACTGACTCAACAACCTGAAACATTAACAGGCCGTGATTAAGGTAGGTTTATCACCTGATTTCATGATAAAAAGAAAACACGTAGCTTCCCGATGGGAATGTTAATTATTTCAAGAACTTTATGCCGAGGAAATCGGCATTGTTGACGTTACGGTATGGCATGTCTGTCTGCATCAGACGATAACCAACCAGATAACGTCCACTCGCAGGAGATTACCGTCAGATGTTAAAGCGCGTTATCGCTGCCGTATTGCTTTGCACGGCCCATCTTGGGGCGTATGCCGAGACGACTGAAAACAGCACCAGCTTTGCACTTTTGGGTGAACCCAAATATGCCGAGAACTTCAGCCATTTTGATTACGTCAATCCTGATGCTCCCAAAGGCGGTAGCATCACTCTCAGTTCACTGGGTACCTTTGACAATTTCAACCGTTACGCACTACGCGGCGTGGCAGCGGCACGTACTGAACGCCTCTACGATTCGCTCTTTGTCTCCTCTGATGACGAACCCGGCAGCTATTATCCGCTGGTCGCCCTGACGACACGCCATTCGGCGGATTTCCGCTGGATTGAGATCGAGATGAATCCCAAAGCCCGCTTTCATGACGGTTCGCCAATCACGGCCGCTGACGTCGCGTTTACCTACAATATGTTTATGACGCAGGGCGTGCCGCAGTTTCGCATCTATTTTAAAGATGTCACCGCCAAAGCCGTTGCACCGCTGACCGTACGCTTTGATTTTCCCGTATCCGACAAAAACCGCATGTTCAGTCTGATGACATTGCCCATCATGCCGGAGAAATTCTGGAAGAATCATAAACTCAGCGATCCGCTATCGTATCCGCCACCCGCCAGCGGCCCTTACCGCATCACCGCCTATCGTACCGGACAATATGTCACCTATTCTCGAGTGAAAGACTATTGGGGTGCCGACTTGCCGGTAAATAAAGGCCAGTATAATTTCGATAAAATCCGCTACGACTACTATCTCGACGACAGCGTTGCGCTGGAAGCCTTTAAAGCTGGAGCTTTCGACCTGCGTGAAGAAGGTTCGCCAAAGCATTGGGCGACGCAATATCAGGGCGGTAACTTTGCGCGCGGCTACATCATCAAACAGGATCAGGTCAACCAATCCGCTCAGGATACTCGCTGGCTGGCATTCAATATCCAGCGGCCGCTGTTTCAGGATCGCCGAGTTCGTCAGGCGTTAGCGCTGGCATTTGACTTCAACTGGATGAACAAGGCGCTGTATTACAACGCCTATCAGCGTACCGACAGCTATTTCCAAAATACCGAGTATGCCGCTAAAGGTGAACCCAGTGCAGAGGAACTGGCGTGGTTGACACCGCTGAAGGACAAGGTGCCAGCCGAGGTCTTTGGCCCCAGCTATCAACCCCCCTCCTCCGACGGCAGCGGCTATGATCGACAAAACTGGCTGAAGGCACTCAAGCTGCTGGAAGAGGCTGGTTGGGAATTGAAAGATCAAAAACTGGTCAATAGCAAAACCGGACAGCCGTTTACATTTGAACTGCTATTGCCCAGCGCTGGCAACTCGCAGTATGTCCTGCCCTTTCAGCAGAGCCTGAAAAAGCTGGGCATCACCATGAACGTACGTAACATCGACAGCACGCAGTTCAACAACCGTATCCGTAAGCGGGATTTTGACATGACGGCTACGGTGTACAGCGCGGTTCTCTACCCCAGCGCCGACCTGCAAATCCGCTGGAGCTCACAGTATATCGATTCGACCTACAACAGACCGGGCGTCAGCGATCCCGCGATTGATTCTCTCATCGAGGAAATCGTTAAGCATCAAGGGCAGAAAGTCCCCCTGCTGTCATTAGGCCGCGCGCTGGACAGAGTCTTGACTTGGAATCAGCTCATGATCCCAATGTGGTATTCCAATCATGACCGTTTCGCCTATTGGAACAAGTTTGCTATGCCTGCTGTACGCCCGGCCTATTCGCTTGGTTTTGATGGCTGGTGGTTCGATACCAAACAGGCGGCTACGCTGCCCGCAGAGCGACGTTAAGGAATCAAAATGGGAACGTATCTGTTACGCCGCCTCTTGCTGGTCATTCCAACCCTGTGGGCGATCATCACAATTAATTTCTTCATTGTGCAAATTGCCCCCGGCGGCCCGGTAGATCAAGCCATCGCGGCAATCGAAATGGGCCACGGCAGTGGTTATACCGCCAGTAGCGGAATGGATGCCGGAATGGCACGAACAGGCACCAGCGGCGCACCAAACATCGAGAATGCTTATCGAGGTTCGCGCGGGCTTGACCCGGAAGTTATCGAGGAAATTACCAAGCGCTATGGCTTCGATAAGCCGATCCATGAACGTTATTTTAAACTGCTGTGGGATTACGTGCGTTTTGACTTCGGCGACAGCCTGTTCCGAGGTTCTTCAGTGATGCAACTCATTAAAGAGAGCATGCCAGTTTCGATCACGCTGGGGCTGTGGAGTACGCTGATTGTCTACCTGATATCGATTCCGCTTGGCATCAAAAAGGCCGTGAAAAACGGCACACCGTTCGATACCTGGAGCAGCACGTTAATCATTATCGGCTATGCCATTCCCGCGTTTTTGTTTGCGATCATTTTGATTGTGCTGTTCGCAGGCGGCAGTTATCTAGACTGGTTCCCGCTTCGAGGGCTGGTTTCCAGCAATTTTGACACCCTACCGTGGTACAGCAAGATTACCGATTACTTGTGGCATATCGCGCTACCGGTTCTGGCTTCTGTCATTGGCGGTTTCGCCACCTTAACCATGCTTACCAAGAACTCCTTTATGGATGAGATTCGTAAACAGTACGTGGTTACCGCGCGCGCTAAGGGGCTGGATGAAAAGAGCATTCTCTACCGCCACGTGTTCCGTAATGCCATGTTGCTGGTGATCGCCGGCTTCCCCGCCACGTTTATCAGTATGTTTTTCACCGGTTCGCTGCTGATTGAGGTGATGTTCTCGCTCAACGGGCTGGGTTTGTTGGGCTATGACGCCACGCTGCAACGTGACTACCCCGTTATGTTCGGTACGCTGTATATCTTCACGCTGATCGGCTTATTGCTGAATATCGTCAGCGACATAACCTATACGCTGGTGGATCCGCGTATCGATTTTGAGGGACGCCAATGAGCCGCTTAAGCCCGATTAATCAAGCGCGCTGGGCGCGTTTTAAAAGTAATCGTCGCGGTTACTGGTCGTTGTGGATTTTCATGGTGCTGTTTATCGTCAGCCTGTTTTCAGAACTGATCGCCAATGACAAACCGCTGCTGGTGAAGTATGACGGCCAGTTCTATACGCCGGTACTTGTTGACCACAGCGAGCGGACGTTCGGCGGACAGTTGGATACCACCGCTGACTTCCGCGATCCTTATATCGCCGAGCGTATTAGCAGCCACGGCTGGGCTATTTGGCCGCCGATTCACTACAGCTACGACACCATAAACTACGCCACGACAGCGTCCTTCCCGTCTGCGCCAGACTGGCAAAACTGGCTGGGCACAGACAGCCAGGGGAAAGACGTGGTCGCCCAGGTAATGTATGGCTTCCGTATCTCACTGCTGTTCGGTCTGGCGCTCACGATCCTGTCCAGCGTGATTGGTATCGTCGTCGGGGCGACACAGGGCTATTACGGCGGACGTTTCGACCTATGGGGGCAACGCTTTATCGAAGTTTGGTCCGGCATGCCGACGCTATTTCTCATTATCTTGCTGTCCAGCGTGATTCAGCCGGATTTCTGGTGGTTATTAGGCATTACCGTGCTTTTCGGCTGGATGAGTCTGGTTGGCGTGGTACGGGCGGAATTTCTGCGTACCCGAAATTTTGACTATATTCGTGCGGCGCAGGCGATGGGCGTCAGCGACCGCGCCATTATGTTCCGCTGCATGCTGCCAAACGCGATGGTCGCTACGCTGACCTACCTGCCCTTTATTCTTTGCGGCTCGATTACCACGCTGACATCGCTGGATTTTCTCGGCTTTGGTCTGCCGATGGGCTCGCCATCACTAGGCACCTTATTGTTGGAAGGGAAAAATAACCTTCAGGCACCGTGGCTGGGCATTACCGTATTTATGGTGCTTTCCATCGTGCTTTCCTTACTCATTTTTATCGGCGAAGCGGTGCGCGACGCCTTTGACCCCAGCAAGGCGCATTAATATGTCCAGTTCACCTTTATTGCAGATAGATAATCTCAGCATTGCCTTCCGCAAAGGCGATCAGGAGCAGCGCGTTGTCGACCAGCTTTCACTGGCGGTAAACGCGGGTGAGACACTGGCGCTGGTCGGTGAGTCAGGTTCGGGGAAAAGCGTCACCGCGCTATCGGTGTTGCGCTTGCTCCCCTCCCCGCCCGTGGTTTATCCGCAAGGGGATATCCGCTTTGCTGGGCAATCATTGCTGCACGCCGATGAAAAAACACTGCGTCAGATACGTGGCAATCGGATCGCGATGATCTTTCAGGAACCAATGGTGTCGCTTAACCCTTTGCAAAGTATCGAGAAACAGCTGATTGAAGTGCTTTCGCTCCATCGGGGCATGCGCACCGAAGCCGCCCGCAGCGAAGTCATCACCTGTCTGGATCGCGTGGGTATTCGGCAGGCTAAAAGTCGATTGAATGATTTCCCGCACCAGCTTTCCGGCGGAGAACGCCAGCGCGTCATGATTGCGATGGCGCTGCTGACACAGCCGGATTTACTGATTGCCGATGAACCCACAACGGCGCTGGACGTGACCGTTCAGGCGCAAATATTAAAATTGCTGAACGAGCTGAAGCAGGAACTGGGGATGAGTTTACTGTTCATCACCCACAACCTGAATATTGTCCGTCAGTTGGCAGATAACGTGTCGGTCATGAAAGCGGGTCAGGCGGTGGAACACAATAGCTGCCAGCAGCTTTTCAGCGCACCGCAGCACCCCTACACGCGCCAGTTGCTGGATGCCGAGCCGTCGGGCGAGCCGCTTCCGGTAACGGATGACGGCGAACCTCTTTTACGGGTGGAAAAACTGCACGTTTCGTTTCCCATCAAACGTGGTCTTTTGCGCCGTACCGTTGACGAAAAGCAGGTAGTGAACAATATCAATTTCACCTTGAGACGTGGCGAAAGCCTGGGTCTGGTGGGGGAATCCGGCTCAGGAAAAAGTACGACCGGATTAGCGTTGCTGCGCCTGATTCAATCACGCGGTGATATCTGGTTTGACGGCCAGCCCTTGCAAGGACTAACCCGCAAGCAAATGCTACCTTTCCGCCACCGGATTCAGGCTGTCTTTCAGGATCCGAACTCTGCGCTGAACCCGCGACTGAATGTGGAGCAAATTATTGCGGAGGGATTGACCGTCCATCATAAGTTAAGCAAAGAGGCGCTCGACCAGCGTGTGATTGAGGCGATGCAGGAAGTCGGGCTGGATCCCACGACCCGCTACCGTTATCCCTCCGAGTTTTCCGGTGGTCAGCGTCAGCGTATCGCTATCGCTCGTGCGCTGATACTACAACCCGAGCTGCTGATCCTCGATGAACCCACGTCGTCGCTGGACAGAACGGTTCAGGCGCAAATTCTGGCGCTGCTGAAATCATTACAGGAAAAGCACAAAATCGCCTACCTGTTTATCAGCCATGACTTACAGGTTATCCGTTCTCTGTGCCATCAGGTTATTGTGTTGCGACAAGGCGAAGTGGTCGAACAGGGAGAATGCAAACAGGTATTCGCGCACCCTGCCGAACATTACACGCGGGAACTGCTACAGTTCTCATCCTATACGGCAGAAACGCAGTCGGCATAAAATGAGAGAATACCGCAGCGCCAATCTGCTGACGCTGCGGTTTAAAAGGGATATTGTGCCGATACGGACTCAGCGATAGCGACACCGACATTCTTCAGACGGCACATTGCTGTGCTTTCATCATTGCGATGCAAAAACAGACACGGCTCGCCTTCCCATTCCAGAACGGCGCATTCAACCTGTATTTCAGACAGGGATTGATTCAGCTGGCGCATGATATTCCATGCGATATCGCCATCGTGGCTCAACAGTTTGAGGCCAATCAGGTTGTTGTCTTCTTCTCTGCCGCTCAGCGGAATCGGTTCAACATTGATACCTGCAAAACCCGATAACCAGCGATAACTTTGCGGCAAACGATGAACTACCGAAAGTTGGAAACTGTCCACTACTGTTTTCCTCAGGTGATAATTCACAAAATAGTAACATATTTATCATAGTAGCGTGTTCACACCATTTCCTGCCACTTTTAGCGAACAAAAAAACAACAAACACGCTTTTTCATATCGTGATAGTGGCTAACAGTTCTGATTGCAAGGACTATTAATGCCAAATTGATCACGAATTTTTCTTCTTTTCCGGCTATATGTAACCTTTTCCATTTAATATCTCAACCCTTTTCAGCTCATTTGTTCACTTTTGGGTCAAATATTTTACATTAGCAAAACAAAAAGCTATGCCAAGGTATCGCCTTAAGAAGGACAATGGGGAATAAGAGAGAACAGACTCAGATGCAGGAACACCGTTCCTGCATCTGAGAAGAAGGGAAAATCAGGACGCGGGAGAACGGATTGCGTACAGATACAGCATAAAGGCACCTATCGAACAGATTGCCATCGATAGCACCATCGGCCAGGCGCTGTTGAATGAGGCTAGCGATAGGATAACGCCTACAATCGCGCCCAGACCAAAGCGCAGCGTGCCAGCCAACGACGAGGCCGTCCCTGCCATATGCGGGAAATCATCGAGAATTACCGCCATCGCATTCGACGCCACCATCGCAATACAGCCGACAAACAGTGCCACGCCAAACACCAGCGGTAAGAATCCGAGATCGAACAGGCAGACAATAACCAGCCATATTCCCATCACAAACTGAATGACCAGCCCCGTGCGGAACATTGCCATCGCACCCAGCCGTCGTACATTACGGCTGTTAAACAGCGTCACCACAAACAGAAAGACGACGTTCAGGGCAAAATAGTAGCCAAAATTCTGAGGAGAAACGCCATACAGATTGATATACACAAACGGCCCGGCACTCAGGAAGGAGAACATGCCGCAAAACGAAAGCCCGCTTGCCACCATATAGCTGAATACCCGTTTGTGGCGGAACAGGATAGCGAAATTCCCGATGGTGGTGCGCAGATGAAATTTCTGCCGCTTAGCGGGTGGTAAGGTTTCTTTGATAAAAAAGAAAATCAGCGCTGACGCCAGAAAAGCCGCACCAGAGATCGTCCAGAAAATGGAATGCCAGCTAAACCACAGCAGCAGCCAGCCACCGGCAATGGGCGCAATGAGCGGTGCGACGGTCATCACCAACACGACAAACGACATCATGCGAGAAAAATCATCCCGCGAGAACATATCGCGCATCAGGGCATTAATCACCACCGCAGCCGCCGCAGCGGAGACGCCGTGCAGAAAACGCATGTAGATCAACTGCTCTACCGTTTGTGCCAGCGCACAGGCCACGCCTGCAAACGCAAAAACCAGCGTACCGCCGAGAATCACAGGCTTACGTCCCAGACTGTCCGCCATCGGCCCGTAGAACATCTGGCCAATCGCAAAACCCAGCACATAGGTGCTGAGCGTCATTTGGACATGCCCGTCCCCCACGCCAAACTCGTTAGCAATGGTCGGCAACGCAGGTAAATACATATCGATAGCTAACGGCATTAGCATCGAAATCAGGCCAAGAATAAAAATCAGCCCGAAATGAGAAGAACGGCGTAATTGCACTAATAACTCCAAATTAGAAAAAAGGTCATGCTATGCATGCATTATTTTACGCTGGCGACCTCCTCAGCACTTAACTCCCGGTATTCCCCCGGTTCCAGTTCGCTATCCAGACAGATGCCACCGATACGTTCGCGATGCAGCTCAACGACCCGATTCCCCACCGCAGCAAACATCCTTTTCACCTGATGATAGCGACCTTCGCTAATCGTCAGTCGAACGACATAATCCGTTATCTTCTCAAGCGTAGCGGGTTTGGTGAGGTTCTTCTCGTTATGCAGTTGCACGCCTGCCGTAAATTGCGCGGCGGTGTCCTCGGCCAGCGGCTGTTCGAGCGTCACCAGATACGTTTTTTCACACTGGTGCTTAGGCGAGGTAATGCGATGCGACCATTGCCCGTCGTCAGTTAGCAGTACCAGTCCAGTGGTATCAATATCCAGACGCCCCGCCGCGTGCAGTTTGTACGCCACCGGGACATCCATGAAATACAGAATGGTAGGATGATCGGGATCGTCCGTTGAACAGACGTAGCCCTGAGGCTTATTCAACATGAAATAGCGCGGGCCACTCTGTTGTTTCAACGGTTCACCATCAAACTCAACATTATGCTCAGGGGATAACTTGAACGCGCCGCTTTTTACCACTTCACCATCAACGGTAACACGCTGTGCGTGGAGTTCACGCGCTACCAGTGAGCGGCTAATTTCCAATTGCTGGGATAAAAATTTGTCCAATCGCATTAAAACTCACTACCTATCTCAAATAACTGCCAGTCTCAAATCGTGAGACCCTAAATTGTGAGAGGGTAGTATAACGGGGCTTTACCCACTCGTCCTGCAATTCACCGCCCATAACTTGCTCTTTTTAGCCTGCCTTCAGGCTGTGTCCCCTTTGCTTATCTCTCGCGCCAGATATTATCAACAGGCATAATAGGGGCAATTTTCTATCTTTTGAGGGCACCGCATGTCATCTATCCACGGTCATGAAGTTTTGCAAATGATGCTCGCGTCCGGTGAGTCGTTTACCACTGAACAGCTGATTACTACCATAGAAGATCGCTTCGGCCGCGCAGCGCGTTTTCATACCTGCTCCGCCGAAAATATGACGGCCTCAATGCTGGTGCAATTTCTGTCTGAACGCGGGAAATTCATCCCGCACGATGCGGGCTTTACCACCAGCGCCAGTAAAATCTGCCAGCACTAGTTATGTCGTTCACACAGTCTGCCTCGTTCACACTACGGCCTTACCAGCGTGAGGCAGTTTCCGCCACACTCGACTATTTTCGCCATCATACCCAACCGGCCGTTATCGTTTTGCCTACCGGCGCGGGGAAAAGTCTGGTGATCGCCGAACTGGCGCGGCTTGCTCGTGGTCGTGTACTGGTGCTTGCACACGTCAAGGAACTGGTTGCGCAAAACCATGCCAAATACTGCGCCTTGAACTTGGAAGCGGATATCTTCGCGGCGGGGTTACAGCAGCGAGAGAGTCAGGGAAAGGTGGTCTTTGGCAGCGTGCAGTCCGTCGCGCGTAATCTCGACCAGTTCGATAATGCCTTCTCCCTTCTGATCATTGATGAATGTCACCGTATTAGCGACGACGATAACAGCCAATATCAACAAATTATCCAGCACCTGCAAAAAACTAACCCACAGCTGCGGCTGCTCGGCTTAACGGCGACGCCCTATCGGCTTGGCAAAGGCTGGATATATCAGTATCACTATCACGGCATGATCCGTGGCGACGAACGTAGTTTGTTCCGCGACTGCATCTATGAGCTGCCGCTGCGTTACATGATCAAGCATGGCTTTCTGGTGCCGCCTGACAGATTAGACATGCCAGTAGTGCAATATGATTTCAGTAAGCTCGTCGCCCGCAGCAACGGGCTATTCAGTGAAGCCGACCTGAACCTCGAACTCAAGCGTCAGCAGCGTATTACGCCGCACATCATCAGCCAGGTCATCGATTATGCGCAAACGCGGCGCGGCGTGATGATTTTTGCGTCCACCGTCGAACATGCCAAAGAAATTACGGCCTTGCTACCTACTGGTCAGGCTGCGCTGGTCAGCGCCGATACGCCAGCAGCGGAACGTGATGCGCTGATTGAGGCTTTTAAACAGCAGTCGCTACGATATCTGGTCAACGTGGCGGTACTGACAACTGGGTTTGATGCTCCGCATGTCGATCTCATCGCCATCCTTCGCCCAACAGAATCCGTCAGCCTGTATCAGCAAATCGTCGGGCGCGGTTTACGTTTGTATCCGGGGAAAACGGACTGTCTGATTCTGGATTACGCCGGTAACCCGCACGATCTCTATACGCCAGAAGTCGGCAACAGTAAACCGCATGCTGGTAGCCAACCGGTACAGGTCTTCTGTCCTGAATGTGGATTTGCCAATCTCTTCTGGGGAAAAACCACCCCAGATGGCGACATCATCGAACACTATGGCCGCCGCTGTCAGGGTTGGGAAATGGCGGAGAGCGGCCAACGCAAGCAGTGTAATTTCCGGTTTCGGTTTAAAGTGTGTCCACACTGCGGTGCGGAAAATGATATTGCCGCACGGCGCTGCCACCAGTGTGACGAGGTATTGGTCGATCCTGACGATATGCTGAAAGCGGCGCTGAAACTGAAAGATGCGCTAGTTCTGCGCTGTAGCGGCATGAGTTTCGAGCAGGGGCAGGATGCGAAAGGAGAATGGCTGAAGATTACCTACCACGATGAGGAAGGTGCCGAAGTTAGCGAACGTTTTCGTCTGCACACTACCGCTCAGCACCACGTCTTCCTGCAACAATTTTTGCGTGTTCACCAATGCGCACCGGGAACCCCGTTTAACTGGCAAAATGCCGCTGACGTCATCGCACAGCAACCTTTATTACGCGCGCCTGATTTTGTCGTCGCCCGCAAACACGGAAAATTCTGGCAAATACGCGAAAAGCTCTTTGATTATCAGGGGCGCTTCCGCCGCGCCAACGAGCTCCGCAGCTAAGTAATTTTGGGATTCATTTGCCCGCAGAGCCATATTCCGCTAGAATTCAGCCCGCTTTTGTTCGCAAAAGCTGAATAGTCCCACCTGTTGCTGGGTCGCCTGTAGCAGGAATACTTTATACAAGTAGAGAAGAAAATGATTACTATCAAAGCAGAAGCACGTCAAGGTCAGGGTAAGGGTGCGAGCCGCCGCCTGCGTTCAGCTGGTAAATTCCCAGCCATCGTTTACGGTGGTTCAGAAGCACCAGTATCTATCGAACTGGATCACGATTCAGTAAAAAACCAAGAAGTGAAAGATGGCTTCTACGGTGAAACACTGATCCTGTCTATCGATGGCAAAGAAGTTCAAGTTAAAGTTCAGGCTGTACAACGTCACGTTTACAAGCCAAAACTGACTCACATCGACTTCGTTCGCGTTTAGTTTGCGCTGAAGTTGTTTTCCGGGACGCCGGAAAAGAAGAACGCCGCTTATGCGGCGTTTTTTTTATAAAAATTTATTCATTCACAAAGGAATGTGAACATGTCTCGTGATATCTCACAGCGACTTATCGCTATCGATGCCCTGCGCGGTCTGGTTATGGTACTTATGCTACTGGACCATGTGCGGGAAACCTTTTATCTGCACCTGCAACTCGCCGATCCGATTGATGTAACCAGTACCGACCCCATGCTATTCATCAACCGTACGCTGGCGCATTTGTGTGCTCCCGTATTTGTCTTTTTAACCGGACTTTCTGCCGCACTTTATCATCAGAAAGTGCAAGATCGCCGACAAACCGCCCTCTTCCTATTCCAACGCGGCTTAATTCTCATTCTTCTTGAGCTCACGTTGATCAACTTTGCGTGGACGTTCCAATTCCCGCCACAGGTTATCTATTTACAAGTAATCTGGGCAATCGGTATGAGCATGCTCGCCCTCAGCGCGCTGATCTGGCTCCCTGCCGGGCTGGTTTTGATACTGGGCATCGTTATCGTGGGCGGACATAACCTGCTGGACCCTCTGCAGGCTTCCACAGGCTCCATCTGGTCCATTCCCTGGGCGATTCTGCACGATCGCGGTTGGATAGACATCGGCGACACATTCCGTATGCGTACTTCATATCCGGTACTTCCCTGGATTGGTGTCATTTCACTTGGCTATGCAGCTGGCGCACTATATCGAAAAGAGGTGTTTCCGCTTCAGCGTCAGAAAACCCTGCTCACTCTGGCAGGGATCACGCTAGCGCTGTTCTTCGTTCTGCGTAGCATCAATCTGTATGGCGAAAAGCCCTGGCAGCAGGGTGATGTCATCACACAGACGCTCATGAGCTATTTCAACATCACGAAATACCCACCATCATTGTTGTTCCTCTGTCTGACGCTTAGCATCGGGCTTTGCCTGCTTGCCGTATTCGAGCGTCAGCAGCAAAAGCGCTGGCTGGTGATGCTGGCGAGCTTCGGTGCGGCACCGATGTTTTTCTATCTACTGCATCTGTATGTTTTAAAAGGGATGTATTTAACCGCTGTCGCGATCTGGGGGAAAAATCAGGGAGAATGGTTCGGCTTTTCCGCCGTCTGGCAATTGTGGGTGTGTACTCTCGTGCTGATGGTCGTGTTATTTTCGCCCGTTCGCGCGTTTGCCCGCCTAAAGGCCCGCCGCAGAGACATCCGCTGGCTTAAATACTTCTAATCACTATCGTTTCAAACCGTTATCAGCCACTGCCCTTTTCCTGAAGTAAGAAAAAGGGCAGCATCTTCTGGCACCGACTACTTACCGCTGCTCGTCCGACGCTGTAACTGATCGCGCAGATTCGGTGGCGTGCCTTTAATCGTCAACGTATCCGTCGCGGGATCCCAGAAAATTCGCTCACCGAGCAATAGCGCATCAAAATTCAAGCTGATGCCGCCGCCGCTGCCAGCAAATTTGGTCAGTTGGCGCAGCGTCCCACGATCGGCAGGGAAACTGTCTTCCAGCTCATAGCCCTGATCGGCTGAAAACTGCTGAAAGGTCTTCTCGCCAAGCGGTGGCAATTCCTGCGACAGCGATGCCAGCTCGATTTCCTCACCGGACTGCAACTGCTCATTGCAGTAGCTATACACCTGCTGACGATAATTTTGGCGTTCGTTTTTATCTAACTGCGCTTCGTCACAATACTCATCGACCGCTTTCAGCAAGCCACGGTTTTGTGCTTTGGTGTCCAGCCCTTCTGACGCGGCCAGAAAATCCATGAAGAAGTCAGATACTTTGCGCCCGACGCGGCCTTTGAGGAACGTCAGATAGCGAGTGGATTCTGGATTAACTTCCCATTCCGTCAAATCGATACGCGCAACGATATCGGCATGGTTGATATCCAGATAGTGCGTGGTGCTGATATCCAGCTGTTCATTAACTCGCATGCTGTTGCAGCTATTGAGCACCGATATCAGCAAATACTCGACCGCCAGATAACGATACTGGCAGAACAACACGATACCGCCTTCAGCAAACGGGTACTTCGCCAGCTCATCACGCAAGCGTCCGGTCGCGGCGCGTGAGAAACTTAGAAAATCCTCATCCCCTTTGCGACAAGCTCGCAGCGCATCCGCCAGCTCGCTTTGCTCATTAAACAGCCCATAGGCCTTACTTTTGGCGCTGTAGACGCGATGCAGTTCAGCCATCATCTCTTCTACTGCCGCATTGGTTGGCAATAGGGAATCACGTAACACCATTTCCAGCGTTTGTTCGTCACGTTTAATTAGCTGATGCAGGGCAATCTGGGCGATATCCAGACTCATGATAAACTCTCCTTTTGGCAAGGCGCGTATTCAAACACTGATACGAACGACCCGCAACACATTAAAGCCGGCCCTTTACATCTGTACGCGCGCTAAGCGTCTACACTACTTATTGATAAAAGTACGCCAGTGATAAAAGTACGTTAATGATAAAAGTGCAGAAAAGCATAAGCCTATACGGTAAGATAAGCGACTTTACCAGCTTGAGATACGCCATTTTATGCCACAATCATCCCGTTATAGTGACGAACACGTTGAACAACTGCTTTCTGAGATGGTCAATGTTCTGGAAAAGCACCACGCCCCAACCGATCTTGCTTTGATGGTGCTCGGTAACATGGTGACGAACCTGATTAACACCAGCATCGCACCTGCACAACGTCAAGTTCTGGCGCGTTCTTTCGCTGAAGCCCTACAGGCTTCGATTAAAAAAGCCGATAAAGCTCACTAAGTTTTGACCAACGTATGGTAACCAACCGTCAGCGCTACCGCGAAAAAGTCTCCCAGATGATCAGTTGGGGACACTGGTTCGCCTTATTCAACATTTTGCTCACTTTGGGGCTGGGTAGCCGCTACCTGTTTGTTGCCGATTGGCCGACATCCCTGTTCGGTCGACTTTACGCACTGGTTAGCTGGCTTGGTCATTTTAGCTTCATCGTCTTTGCTGCCTATTTGCTGGTTATCTTCCCGCTCACATTTATTGTGATGTCACAGCGCTTACTTCGGTTCCTATCCGCTGCGCTGGCAACAGCTGGGCTGACGATACTGCTAGTGGATGTTGAAGTCTTTACACGCTTTCACTTGCACCTCAACAGCACCGTTTGGGAACTCGTCGTCAATCCGGGACAGGGTGAAATTGCCCGCGACTGGCAGTGGATGTTTATCGGCATTCCGTTGATTTTCATGGCGGAAATGCTGTTCGGCACCTGGTGCTGGCAAAAACTCCGAAGCCTGAACCGTCGCCATTTTGGCAAACCGTTAGCGGGCGTTTTCATCTCGGCATTCTTCGCGTCACATCTGATGTACATCTGGGCCGATGCGAATTTCTATCGCCCGATTACCATGCAGCGCGCCAACCTGCCGCTGTCTTATCCGATGACGGCACGTCGTTTTCTGGAAAAACACGGGCTGCTGGATGCACAGGAATATCAGCGTCGGCTGACGCAACAAGGCAATCCTGAAGCCATGACAGTGGAGTATCCGCTCAGTAGCATCACCTTCCGCGATAGCGGTAGCGGCTACAACCTGCTGATGGTGATGATCGACGATACGCAGCCCGACGCCATACAAAATCGGATGCCGAACCTGTCGCGTTTCGCCGCAGAAAACGTGCGTTTCAGCGATCATTACGACTCGGGTTCGCAGCCAGACGCCGCCTTGTTTAATCTGTTTTACGGCCTCTCGACGACCTATATGGATGGTATTCTGAGTGCGCGTAAACCTTCTGCCTTGATCACCGCGTTAAGCCAACAGGGCTATCAGTTTGGGTTATTTTCGGCGAACGGCTTCAACAGCCCACTTTATCGTCAGGCGCTGCTTTCTGATTTCTCCTTACCGGCACCGCAGCAGCAAAGCGGTGATGCCATTATTACGCAATGGCAGGAATGGCTCAGCCGCGATAATAACCCAGCACCTTGGTTCTCTTACGTTGAACTGAACAGCGCACCAAAAACCACAGATGGCAAAAGTGCTGAGCCTAACGGCCGCATGAATATTCAGGACGTTGACCGCCAGATTGGGCAAATTATTAATACCCTGCAGGAAAAAAACATCCTGAATAATACGGTCGTCATAGTGACAACCGCACAAAACCAGAATGCTAATGCCAGCAATGCGGCACGTTTTGCCCGTACCCAGTGGCAAACGCCGCTCATTGTTCACTGGCCAAACACACCTGCGCAGACCATTACCAAAATGACGGACAACAAAGACGTCATGACCACGCTAATGCAGCGCCTGCTCCACGTTAAAAACAGCACGGATGATTATTCACAGGGCGAAGACCTGTTCTCTGCCCAACGACGCTACCCGTGGTTGATTAACGGCAACAGCGGCACGCTGCTCATCACGACGTCAGATCAGCTCATCATATTGGAAAGCAACGGTAACTACCGGGCTTACGACATGTCAGGAAATCGGCTGAATGATGAAAAACCGCAGCTTGCCCTGCTATTGCAGGTACTAACGAACGAAAGACGCTTTATAGCCAACTAACTGCCTAAATCTAAAGCAGTCGTTCCATCAGGCTATTGCAATAAGGTCAGGAAAAGGTAGTATAAATGCCCATAGCATCGGCACGTAGCGCAGCCTGGTAGCGCACCGTCATGGGGTGTCGGGGGTCGGAGGTTCAAATCCTCTCGTGCCGACCAAATTTCCCCCAACGTTTTGTCTACTGAAGTCCAGACAAGACTATAAAGAACAGATTAAACAGTGGGTTGTATAAACCCGCTGTTTTTCTGTTGTCTACTGAATTCCATATTGATACATTGAAATCCACACTTTTTAGGCATAGATATAGGCATACAACGCAACATGTAGCCTAAACCCTATGCCTAAACAGCTTTGCGGATTTGATTGGAGAGCGATATGGCACGTCAGACAAAGCCCCTGAACAATACTGAGGTCAAAAGCGCCAAGGCAACTGACCGTGCTATCATCCTCTACGATGGAGACGGTTTAGAATTACAGGTCACTCCGAGCGGTTCAAAACTCTGGCGTTTTCGCTACTACAAACCCTTCACTCGCAAACGTGCAATGATTAGCCTTGGCGCTTACCCTTCGGTATCTCTTGCCGAAGCGCGTAAGCTTCGTGAAGATGCACGCCTTCTTCTTGGCAAAGACGTTGATCCGCAGGAGCACAAGCAAGCAGAGCAATCACGGCAAAAAAATGCCACAGAGAACACATTTGAAAAAGTTGCTGCCGAATGGTTTAAAACTAAAGAATCAGCAGGTTTGGCAACACATACGTTGAACGATATCTGGCGCTCCATGAGCAAGTATGTATTCCCACACATTGGCTCTATGCCTATTGCTAACATCACGGCTCAACGATTTATTGGAGCATTAGAACCCACTCATGCCGCTGGAAGACTTGAAACGGTTAAACGTCTGAGTCAGCGTATCAATGAAGTCATGGATTATGCTCTCAACTCTGGTTTGGTCTCAGTAAATCCAGCCGCACGAATCGGACGCACTTTTCATAAGCCGAAGGTGAAGCATCGCCCTGCCCTCTTGCCAGAACAATTACCACTTCTGATGAAAACACTGTCATTTGCCAGCATTGGGAGACAAACCCGTTGTCTTATCGAATGGCAATTACTCACTATGACCAGACCAGCCGAAGCCGCCGAATCACGCTGGGATGAAATCGATTTTGACGCAAAAGAATGGCGTATTCCTGCTGGCCGTATGAAGATGAAACGTGAGCACATTATCCCGCTCTCAGAGCAAGCGCTGGGAATTCTGGAAGTCATGAAGCTCATCAGTAAGCACAGGGATTATGTTTTCCCCGGATATCGCAACCCACTTGAGCCAATGAACAGCCAGACCGCGAACATGGCACTCAAACGTATGGGCTTCAAAGATATGCTTGTCGCACATGGTATGAGAGCGATTGCCTCAACGATCCTCAATGAAAAAGGATTTCCCCCTGATGTGATCGAAGCAGCGTTAGCGCATATCGATACTAATGAAGTCAGGAGAGCCTATAACAGAGCGCAGTATCTTGAACAGCGCAGAGAAATGATGGCGTGGTGGGGAGAGCATGTTGAGTCAGCTTCATATGGTAAAACAAGCATTATTTCTGTCGCTGGCTAAATTTGCCAACAGGAAGCAATAACCACTGCCCTTTCAGCCCCTTCATGGTCGTTGGGGCTTTTCGGGCAACGCGCTTCACCATAGATGGGCTACATTTTGAAAGAAGATAACCCATCTCGTGCAAAAAGTGCCGCACTTACAGAACAGATTTTATTTTTTCATTCATCCACACAGTCATATCATGCAGCAATGTCATTGCTCCCTGTTTATCTTTCGATAGCCCCCAGAAACTGAGAGAAAGATTGGCTCCATTTTTTGAGGAAGAGACAGAGTAATCTTCATTACTTGCACTCGGTATGAAATCATTCTTGGCTATGCTCTTTTCTACTTCATCCTTGAGATAGGCTATATCGGGATATTGATTTTTATTAATTTCAGCATTGACATAAAATTCAATTCCATCCCCATGTAGTGGCACACTGAATTTGGCCACCTGAATAGAGGTGATATCATCACCTCACAGTCAAAACAGGTGACATTATGACCGGACGTAACAGACGTAATTTTAGCCCCGAGTTTCGCCTCGAAGCTGCCCAGCTTGTACTCGATCAGCACTACACCGTTGCCGCCGCTGCTACGGCAATGAATGTCGGCAAATCCACGATGGACAAATGGGTTCGACAACTGAAAGAAGAGCGAGCGGGAAAATCACCCACTGCTTCACCCATGACACCTGAGCAGATTGAAATACGTGAGCTAAAGAAAAGACTTCAACGCGTTGAAATGGAAAGGGATATATTAAAAAAGGCTACCGCGCTCTTGATGTCAGACTCCCTGAACAATTCTCATTAGTTGAGAAACTCAGGGCGCGGTTTCCTGTTGCCGTTGTGTGCAACGTGTTTGGGGTTCATCGCAGCAGTTATAAATACTGGCGGCAGCCCAGGAAGCCTGACGCCACGAGAGTGGCATTACTGAGCCTTGTGCGTGAAGTTTATCGCGAAAGTAACGGCTCAGCAGGAGCGCGAAGCATTGCCGCGATGGTCACCACCAAAGGTATAAAACTGAGCCGCTGGCGGGCAACAAAGCTGATGAAAGCGCTCAATATTATCAGCTGTCAGCAACCCAACCTGGCCATCGTTATAAGAAGGCGTCTAAGGAACACATTGAGATCCCTAATTATCTGGATCGCCAGTTTGCTGTTACCGAGCCTAATCAGGCCTGGTGCGGTGATGTGACTTATATCTGGACGGGAAAACGCTGGGCTTATCTGGCTGTAGTACTCGATTTGTTTTCCCGTAAACCGGTTGGCTGGGCGATGTCATTTTTCCCTGATTCAGCACTGACAGGTAAAGCCCTGTCGATGGCCTGGGAAGCACGGGGAAAACCGGCTAATTTACTGTATCACTCGGATCAAGGCAGTCACTATACCAGCAGGAATTTCAGGCAGTTACTGTGGAGATATCAGATAAAGCAAAGTCTGAGTCGCCGGGGAAATTGCTGGGATAACAGCCCAATGGAACGGTTCTTCAGAAGCCTGAAAACAGAGTGGGTACCGGATAATGGCTACGCGAATTTTAGCCAAGCCAGCACGGCAATAACGAATTACATCACAGGATATTACAGCCAGCTCAGACCTCATCAATATAATGGTGGTTTGACGCCGAATGAATCAGAAAGATTGTTCTGGAAAAACTCTAAAGCCGTGGCCAGTTTTTGTTGACCACTACAGCCCTACTATCTGTCTGTAGTTATATCTTAGCAAGGTAGAAACACCCGATATTAGCAGGCCTGCTTACGCTCTCAACTGCTAACCCATACATGCATAGAGAACAACATCTCGAATACCATTAAGTAGTCGCTTGCCTCCGATATCCCCAGTAACTACAATGTATACAAAACACACAATGTAGTGAGGTGGCGTATGGGTGTAATGTCCGTTCGATTAAATGATGAAACAACTGCGCAGCTTGATGCGCTGGCTAAAGCTACGGGACGTACCCGTTCTTTTCTGGCAGGACAAGCTATTGAAGACTATCTTGCGCGGGAATCCTGGCAGATTGCAGAGATCGAGCAAGCCATTAAAGAAGCCGATGCGGGCGATTTTGTCTCATCAGATGAGATGAACAATCTCTTTAAAAAATTAGGTACGGCAAGACATGGAAATTAAATGGCTGCGTAAAGCCGCGGCCAATTTGGAAGCCGAGTACCTTTATATCGCTCAAGAAGATCCGCAAGCTGCCAGCCAGCTAGTAGATGAAGTCCAAAGATTAACGGAATTACTACCGCAGCAGCCAGCAATGGGAAGGCCTGGCCGTGTGCCAGGAACACGTGAGCTGGTGTTAACGCACTATCCCTACATCATCCCCTACCGCGTAAAAGATAATATGATCCAGATTCTGCGAGTCTTTCATACGCACAGGCGTTTACCCGCAAAATGGTGAACAACTGCCTTTCTGAATTTTAACGAACGTACCTCCACCAACTAACCGTCACTCAGCCATGAAAGACAATAAAAAACATAACCAACAATCAAGATCATCCGGCTGGGGCGGGAAACGTGCCGGTGCAGGTGTTCCCGTTAGTAACACCAATGCGGTGAAACATAGGGGGCACTGCCACTAGATTATTGCATAATTTTACGCATGTAATGGACTAAGCACTCATAGTCATTACTTGGTAGATCCCGTCAATACGCGTCTATTTAATAAAAACTAAATTATATTATTCCGCAGCCGATAATGAATACCGATATGTTTTCCTTCCTAGCATATCAGCATTCATTAAAAAACCACAAAAGGGATAACATTTTTATGGCAAAATTTTTACATTTAATTTTAATTTCAGCAACCATTTCTTTATCTGGATGCAGGGCCATTGAAAACAGCTTTGCTGATCGCCCGATATACCAAGAGCCTTCAGACACACAAAATGTGTCAAGAATAAGATTCATAAAAAACATAAGAGGGACACAAATTAAACAAAAAGGATATTCAAAGACTTATACGCAAATTACACCATTCTCATGGCGAGGACACATAAATGCGACTAGAGATATAGGCATGCCTAAAATATCCTATCGAAAGGATGATTATAATGATTATTATTTTGAAACCAGAATAAAGTCAGTGCCAACTCTGATCTATATCCAAACCGAAGCAACAAGCAGAGGTTCATGCCATAGTATGTTTTTTATTAAACCTGAAGCAGGTAAAGATTATGACATGAATTTTGATATAACTACAGATAGATCAAGATGCTTTATGCACTTTAATGAAGTAGTAAAAGATGGGACTAGCGGGATCTATATATTAAAACCAGCACCATATAAAATATCACCATCGTTTCCTTGGGAACCGGCAGATGAAAATCATAAAACAGAGTTGGACATTGATTGATTATGAATTTAATAAAACCAACCCTCATTATTTCCCTTTCTTTTGTTTTGTCTGGATGTTTTATGGATAAGACAAAAACATACAGCACATCACTCTCTGATGTAAATTCAGATAATGTTAAAACCATTTTCTTTGTTGGGAAAACGAAAAAAGATGTATTAATAAAACTAGGACCACCACAAAACTCATTAGATTTCATGAAAGAAAACCATTGGTATTATATTAATAAAGAATCTATCGATGGCCTTGTTATTTTCCCTCCAATCCCTGTAAGCATTAGCAAAATAAAAAAAATAGATTTGTACTTTGATGAGAAAAATGAATTAAAAAACTTCACATTCCGCGAGGAATGAATCGGGTAGAAAATTAATGAAAGGAGTATGCTTATTATGCGTTGGGCATACTCCTCATCAAGTCTCTTTAGGATACATTCGGCTAGTTTATGCTATTATAATCATTAATCAATCCATAAAAAAACTTAGTACCAAGAAAACATGAAATTGTATTAACGTACTATTCCTGCATCATCTCCTACCGCGTGAAAGATAATATTCTCCAGATTCTACGCTTCTTTCATACGCACATGTGTTTACCGAAAAAATGGTGAATTATAAAACCCACCAGCAATCCTAAAAATATCCGTTCCCTTCCAGAAATAAATATCCAGATAGCAAAATTAATAACACCATGCTACGCAACGCAGATTGAGAACATCATTGCAATTGCGCGATTTCTGCTGACCTTTCATCACTATAATAGGTTAATTTATCAGGAAAATCCACCTCGAATAAGTACTAAAACAGATTCAAATGAAAAACCGAGGGTTTGCGAGATCATTATCCAACGTGACTCGGTCGTCAGTGCTATTAGGCGCTGCCTATTGTCGGTTCGATTACACGTGCTAGCACAATGTCCGTCGATACTGCCGTGGACTAATTATCAACGTGCAGGCAGACGTAAAATGAAATCAATTCATTCCCCATAACCGTGGGAATTTTATATCAAGAGAAAGCGAAATGAAAAAATATGCAATTGCATTAATGTGCCTATTCTCAGCCTCGGCCTTTGCAGAAACCTATAAAGGCTATCCCGATATTCCAGGTACCGCAGTTGGCTTTGCCACGGAAATCGTAAGCTATACGCCAGGCCCCAATGTATCTTCGAGTTATAAAGTGCCGGAAAGAATACTTGGCGAACCTAACCGCTACAGCGCGAATGAAAATATACTTTCTCTCGGTGCAGCAGGTAGTGTTGTTGTACGTTTTACCCCATATGCAATTAAAAAGAGCGGCACTGCCGATGCAGACTTCTACGTTTATGAAGCAGGAACCTACGAATCGTGGGATGCCTACGTATCTAATGACGGCAGTGAATGGATCAAGGCCACACCCGTGTTTCAGGCAATAAACCCTGCATCCGCTCAGACGACAACCAATCGTGGTTCTGTCATCGGGTATGACGTTGACGTGATTGATTCCGAGTCTGATTCATTTACCTATCTGAAAATCGTCGACACCAGTCTATCGAAATATGCCGATTCACCGGGTGCCGACCTTGACGCGATTGTTTTGACGAGCGCAAAAGCGTTGGGAACGGAGGTATTTATTGATACCGACTCTCGTAATGGAAAGGTCTATAACCTGTATCAGAACGACATTACTGGCGCTGTAGGTGTCAAAATGATCAGCAAAGACAATATTGTCTCGTATGTTCCCTTCTCTACCAATGATTCGCTGAAAGCCATCGCGCTATCGTTGCAAGGTGATTTCAATTGCGATGATGAAAAAGATATTAATGTTTTAGCAACGCGCAAGTCTGACGGGATTCAGCTAAACATCATCAAGCAGCAGAATGGGACAACCATTAAGACTATCGATAACTCAGTGACTAAGTGACTAAGTGACTAAGTGACTAAGTGATGCATTACAACAGGCATTCATTGAGTGCCTGTGATAATGCTAAATAACCTAACCACACTAGCGACATATAACGATCCAATATTCTCACGGCGATTCACAGTAACTATGCAGGTGGCTCCGATATTCGTTATTTTTACTGGATGTCTAATTAGTCCCTATGAACAGGCTTAATTCACAGCTTCAACAGACTGCCATATTTCAATTTCCCAGTTACCGTTGCTTCCATCGCACAAATAGCTTTCATAACATATCTCACCAGCCGGTCTATACCCTTCGGCATGGATAGCTTTATAAAAATCATCCCAGGCTTTCGCAAAATCACCATTCTCAACGATGGTATGCGTCACGGCATAAAGCCCACCGGGAATGATTTCCCTACGAATTCCCGTGCCTTCCGGCAATGTTGATGGCATCTCTTTGCACGTAATTGCCACATCTGCCCGTAATTTATCCGCTTCAACGCTGCTGGGGTCATCCCAGTAAAATGCCAGAGATTTATCGATGGAAAGATGGTGTTCCCTTGCCCACGAGAGTATCTCATCAAATCCCTGCGGTATTTTCTCGTAATAGGGACCGACAACCCGAAGACTCAGCACTTCCATAGGTTCTGCAAATTCAACTCTGATAGACACGTTCATGTTCTCCTGTATAGATAACGTTCGATACACGCTTAACCAGATTAACTGTAGTGTTATTAAGCGATATCAACAACAGGTTTCAAAACAAGCGACTTGCCATCGATAGTCGAATTGAACAGGGTAAATATTTACCTTTCTCCGTCATGCTTTCAGCAGGAACTCACTCAACTTTTCAGCCTGAGAGAAGAAAGGTTCATGCCCAGCATCAAGGGTGTAAATGGTGCCGACATTCGCTTTTTCAGCCATTTGCTGCTGAAGTTTGGGAGAGATAGCCTGGTCTTTCGTGCAAACAATATAAACCTTTGGCAAATTGATGAATCCTTCCGTCAATGTGACGGTTTCCATCAGAGGCTGGATGGGTTGCGGTTTAAATTGTGCAAGAAGAGTATCAACATCGCTTTCTGCGTAATCATTAAGGAACGTAGGCGCAATTTTTTCAGGAACCAGCGCCAAAACGCCTTTATCAAGGAGAGGCTGCGCAACTGGCCCTTCAGTACCCAGCTTCTGGCTTTGTTCGCCCAGAACAGCTACAGACTCGCCGTTTTGCGGGAGGATGGCGCAGACATAGATGAGTTTTTCAAACAGCTCTGGTGCAATCGACGCAGCTAGCGTGATAGCCGCGCCCCCCATACTGTGGCCAACCAGAGTCACTTTCCCCTGAGCAGACAGTAAGCTGGCAGCATCAATAATCTTACGGGCATAGGCATCGAGTGACACCGTAGCCACTGGTGTCTGATCGCCACCACTTCCCGGAAGATCAATGGCTTTTACTGTATTACCTTCAGCCTTTAGCTTCGGTTGTATTTTGTTCCAAACCCATGCGCCCTGCCATGCTCCGTGTACCAGCAAAAAATTTTTAGACATTTTGACCCGCCTTAAATAGGTATAAGTGGATCTATTAAGAACCAGAGTAATGTCAAAAAACAGACACAGTTAATACCGATAAAGCCATAACAGTGACTCTCTGCATAAAACCAACACAGAAAAATGATTTGAGCCAGATGGTGGCCTTTGTTGTAGACGGCAAATTGTTGTGGAATCAGATCATGGTGAGATTAACTAAATCGAGGGCTATTCTCTCCGTCATTTCGAGTTAGCCCCCTGGCATCAATCGACAACGAACAGCTTAGCGCCAGTCTCGGTGTAGGAACGGTGGGCTTCCGCGTTATCCGCAACCTGATAGCTCATTCCCGGTTTAAGGACAAAAACACGACCATCATCTAATTCCGTATGAAGTTCACCTTCAAGGCACAGCAGAATATGCCCTTTTGAGCACCAGTGATCGGCTAGATAGCCAGGCGTGTACTCAACAATACGAACCCGAATATTATCAAAACGCTGTGTTCGCCAGTAGGCAATCCCCGTTTCCCCCCGATGTTCGGTGGGTTCTATTTGCGACCAGTCAGTCGTACCAAACGGAATGTTTTTCATGTCCATATTACTGCCCCTATTCTTTAACGTTATCGGTTAACACTCCGCTTACCGGCAAGCCATCCCGGCACATCAGCGTTTGGCGGTACGGTTCCACGGCATTTTCATCAACAGCCTTGCCATGCCACAAAAACCCGTCACCCCAGCAAACAGCAGCCCTGCCCCGACAAAACCAGAGAGCAGGAAGAAAGCGCTGTTTACGCTGTAGCCCAGTAATATACCACCCAGAATCAGTACGCCAGCGGCGATTTGAACCTGCCGCATGAGTTCAATCGGCTGCTTACGATTCACTTCCGTCGGAAATCCTGCCTTTTTCCATGCGGCCATTCCCCCTTCCAGAAGCAATACTGTTGCAGGTGAAACCGCCTGCGCCAGCAAGTCGGCATTCTGCTCCGAACGCATGCCAGACAAACAATGAAAAATGACAACCTTCCCCTCCCTCTCATCAGCAGGAAGAACATACCCGACAGAGGAATTCAGTGGGTGCAATCTTGCCTGTGCGATGTGCTCGCGGGCATATTCTTCCGGCTGGCGAATATCAATAAGTACCGCCCCTTCATCTAACAATTTGCGAGCCTGAGCGGGTGAGATAGAAACTGGTGTTGGCATGATCGTGATCCTCTTTTGAGCCGTTGAAACTCGTCATAATGCACTCGTTAAACACGGCATTCAGTCGAAAAGGAAGGTGATATCGCCGATTGTTTGCGTCTCACCATTAATTTAGAAAAATCTAATTAAGTAAAATCTAAATTAAATAATGGACACGCGCAACAACTTTCCACGCAGGGAAAGCAATCCAGACTGGACATCGATTTAGCGACTGATACTCTGTAAATAGAAACACTATTTTAAAAAACGACCATGCTGCCGCGATCGCACAAAATGGATAAGTAACGGTATGGATAAGTCACTGTATGAGTAAGTACCGTGCAAAAATAATGCTATTTACGAGCCACCTTGTGGCTCTGTTTACCGTGCCGACTGGGAAACTTGAGATACCGCCAAGATCGTTTCATGAAAAAATTAAAAGACACAGACTGGTATAAAAAGCGTTACTCCAACCGCGTACTCTTCTGGAGAGAGATCTCACCGCTAGCCTTCCCGATCTTTATTGAAGGCCTTTGCGTCGTGTTGATGGGGGTTTTCAGCACCTTCCTGGTCAGTTGGCTGGGGAAAGAGGCCATGGCGGCCGTCGGTCTGGCCGATAGCTTCAATATGGTCATCATCGCGTTCTTTACCGCTGTCGCATTAGGGACCGCCGTTGTTGTCGCGTTCAGCCTGGGACAGCGCAACAGAAAGCAGGCGCGATCTGCCGCTCGTCAATCGATGTCATTACTGGTTCTGTCATCGTTTCTGTTGGTCGCGCTGGTTGAATTCGCCGGTTCAGCGATTATCGATCTGATCGCAGGACAGGCAGATGTTCAGGTTAAAGAGCTTGCCCTCACGTTCCTTCGCTGGACGGTGTGGGGCTATCCGGCTGTCGCCATCGCGCTGGTAGGCTGTGGTGCGTTACGGGGCGCGGGCAATACCAAGTTGCCCATGGTCATCAACATTGGGATGAACATTCTCAATATTGGCATCAGTAGCCTGCTGATTTACGGTGCATTTTCCTGGGATGGCCTTGGCTTTGTTGGCGCGGGTATTGGTATTACCATTTCACGCTATATCGGCGCGGTATTCGTGATTCTGACGCTGATGCACGGATTTAACGGTGCGCTGCGTATTCCCTTCAAGTCTTACTTTGCGCCTTTTACCCTGTCGATCCTCTATGAAGTGCTCAGTATTGGTATTCCCGCCAGTATTGAATCCGTGATGTTTAACATCGGCAAGCTCATCACCCAGCGTTTTGTGGCAGATATGGGAACCGAGGTCATTGCCGGAAACTTTATTGCTTTCTCCATCTCAACGCTGATCAACCTTCCCGGTAATTCGCTCGGCGCCGCCGCCACGATTATCGTTGGCACACGCCTGGGGAAAGGCCAGATCATGCAGTCCACCCGCCAGTTGAAGCACATCTTCTGGCTGTCCAATATCGGTCTATGCGTACTTGCCGTACTGTCGGTGCCGAGCGCCAGCTTTTTGGCATCGTTTTACACCAATGAACCGGAAGTTATTGAAGTGGCAAAACATCTCCTGTGGCTCAACGCGCTATTTATGCCCATCTGGGCGGCATCCTGGGTGCTTCCTGCTGGTTTGAAAGGCGCGAAAGACGCCAGCTACACCATGTGGGTGGCAATGGCGGGGATGTGGGGATGTAGGGTCGTCGCGGGATATATCCTCGGCGTGATGCTCGGTTTTGGCGTGATCGGCGTGTGGATGGGGATGTTCTTTGACTGGATTGTTCGCGGGTTCTTCTATTACCGTCGCCTGATGAGCGGGCGCTGGCTATGGCGCTATCGTCCACCAACAAATTAATGATAGCGAGCGGGTTTCCGCTCGCTTATAACACAACAAACGGCTAGCGATTCGGGCTCGTCACCGGAGCAAAACGGGTCGCCATGATAATCAACACGACCACACCGACGGTCATAATCATCCATGCCTGCTCCAGACCAGCCGTATGCTGACGTATAAAACCAGCCAGCAAAGGCATCAGGCTGGCAAGGATGTAACCACCGCCCTGCACAAAGCCCATCAGTGAACCAGTCTTATGCGATTCAGTCACCTGATCCAACGCCACGATGAGCGATAGCGGGAACAGCGCACCAATACCAACACCCAGCATGATAATGATGGGATACGTGAACGTCAGTGGAGCCACAATCAACCCAATCATCCCCACCAGCATCACGATCAGGATAGGAAGCAGCAGTTTACGTCGATCGGGAAAACGGTTTATGAACGTTGACACCAACAGGCCAGAAATCACTTCTGTCAGCGTTAATCCGCCCAACATCAGGCCGCTTTGCGTCGCATCTAACCCCAGTTGAATGTAATACGGCGGCAACCATGCCAGCACCAGCGTATACGCGCCCGTACCAATGCCGAAGAACACCATCAGCAACCAGTCCATTCCGCTTCGGCGCGTTGCTACGACAGCCACTGCATCCTGCTTCGCGGTATACGCTTTAGGAATACACCGCCAGGCCACCGCAGCCACCAGCGCCACCATTCCCCAACAGGCCAGCGCACTTTGCCAGCCCCACGCATTTGCTAGCGGAGAAACCGATGAAGCCGCAAACGCCGCACCGGTCATAATCGCGGTGGTATAAAAGCCCATGAGGAGGCTGCTGTGGCGACCAAAATGGAGCTTGATAAACGACGGCACCAGCGCCTGAATCAAGGCAATCCCGATTCCAGCCAGTGCGGCACTAACCAGCAGCGCAATACCGCTATTCAGCCACCAGCGTACGCTACACGCCAAGGCAATCACCACAATGCCCAGCGTGATCCCCCGATATTCACCGAGACGCGCCTGTAACTGACCGCCATATAACGCACACCATCCCATAGCGAACACTGGGAGCGTGGTTAGCATCCCCGCCATGCTGTCATCCAGACCCGTTGCAGCCTGAATCTGATTCAGCAGTGGACCAATCCCCGCCAGAACAGGACGCAAATTCAGCCCCAACAGGATAATCGTGAAGAACAGAAAAGCCCGCGTGCGGGCCGTTGATGTCACTACCATGCATAACCTCAATAGCTTGAGCAAATCACTACGACTTGATGAACATTATCTTCACATAAAGAATCTTAACGTCAAGATAAAATCTTATGACAGACCGATACCGCATGTATTTGATCAACGCTGGCAAGAACGACGGGATATCGACCGACTGGAAAATTACTGGATAAATGACTGGCGAAACTCGTCGCTGATTTAGCGCCATAAAAAAATCCGCCCTGAAAAGAGCGGATTCTTCCGACACATCTAACAACCAACGCTGAGGGTAAATAAACCCTACAGGGTTAGATTAGAAGCGGTAACCTACGCCAACAGCCCAGGCACCAACATCAACACTGCGGATACGGCTTTGTTCGTAACCCACATCCAGAGCAACGTCCTGAACTGGGTTGAACTGAACACCCGCACCGTAGGTGAAGCCGTAATCGTCGTTGCTGCTGTTGTTCAGACCGTTGGTAGCGTTATTTGTTACTTTACCGTGGCTGAAACCAACAACACCGTACAGGCTTGCCCAGTCATTCAGACGGTAAGCTGGACCAGCAGTAAAGCCCATGTATTGGCCTTTATTGTAGTCGCTGCCATCGCTACCATTTTTTTCCAGGTAGGTGAATGAGCTAATAACGCCCAGTGGGTTATTATCTTGCTCGTAACGATATTTCAGGTTAAAGCCTTTAACTTTATTTTGTACGCCCTGAGCATCACCTTGAGCATAGCCTGCAGTTACAGTACTTTGACCAGCAAATGCAGAACCTGCGCCAACGGCTAATACACAAGCCAGAGCGGAAAGACACGCGATTTTTTTCATATTTACAGCCTCAAATTCATTTTATGAAAGACTAACTAACGGAGTAAATATAACAAAGAAATTCGGAACTTGCCGCCCTATAAATATTTATCAATTAGACTTTAGATGTAACAAATATTGTCAAAATCAACCTATCATGCTAATTACATTGATTTTTTTATTGTGACAGTTAGATTAAAAATAAATTCACCACACAGCAGTAAAACAGATAATTCCGAATTCCCCGCTCAGTTTGTATGCTAATGGTATTGCGCAAAAACACGCCAGTTAAATGATGCGTAAATAAAGGTCAATAAAAGTCAATTCATACCAGACAAATTGTTTACAATTGGATATAATAGCAACGGAATGTTATACCTGTTTTAAGGCCAAAAGAATGACCTTATTTTCCCATCGCTCGCCATCATTTTTACCTGTATTGCTTATCATTATCTCGATGCTTTCTATCCAAAGTGGTGCCGCTCTGGCCAAAAGCCTGTTTCCGCTCATTGGAGCCACTGGCGTCACAGCACTGCGCCTGGGAATTGGTACGATCATTCTCTGCATCATCTTCAAGCCCTGGCGTATGCGCTTTAGCAGTAACCGCCTGCCGCTGCTGGTGTATGGCATTACGCTGGGCGGGATGAACTTTCTGTTTTACCTCTCATTACAAACGGTGCCGCTCGGCATTGCTGTCGCACTGGAATTCACCGGCCCGCTTGCTGTTGCTATGTTAGCCTCACGCAGACCGATTGATTTTCTATGGGTTTTTCTGGCCGTTGCCGGGCTGTGGTTCTTATTGCCGCTGGGCCACAATATCGGCAATGTTGACTTGATGGGTGCGGCTTGTGCCGTGGGTGCAGGTGCCTGCTGGGCGTTCTATATCCTGTTTGGGCAAAAAGCGGGGGCAAATCATGGGCCGGGAACGGTCGCTATCGGCTCCTGCATTGCCGCGCTGATTTTCTGCCCTATTGGCGCGTATTACGCAGAGAGCACGTTGTTTTCGCTCTCGATACTCCCGCTCGGCATTGCCGTCGCCATCCTGTCCACCGCGCTCCCCTATTCTCTGGAAATGGTGGCATTAACTCGTCTGCCTGCCAGAACGTTCAGCACGCTGATGAGTATGGAACCCGCTATTGCCGCCCTCTCCGGGATCCTTTTTCTCGGTGAACATTTATCGTTCATACAGTGGATGGCGCTTATCTTTATTATCATCGCGTCAATCGGTGCAACGCTGACAATAAAACCCGCGGGCGCAGCCAAAGTGACGACTCAAGCAGAATGAGTGCGTATTTCCTTGGGGACGTGTTGCAGAAAATTTTCACATTCCCGAGGAGAACGCAAAGTCATAAAACGGATATGGTGATAGAGAGGGTCGGCTAAATCCGCCAAATACCGTTTCCGGTTTCTTGAATAGGTTTTCATTGTCCAGAGGATAATTGAATCCCGACTAAAGAAACTGCGGAGAAAAGACTCTCTATTACCCGTGCCGCTCCAGAGTTCCTCTTTGCGCCATGCACGAAGATAGGCACGCCGTACCGCCTGAAAAAGCGTGCGGGTAAAACAGTAGTCAACCCAAATCACGACATCAACATTGCGCCATTTGATATCTCGCGTTCGATTATAGTTGCCATCCAATACCCAGCTTTCAGGCTCCAGCGCACTTTCAAGCCGTTGAAAAAAATCGGCATCAGCCCGTTCTTGCCAGTCCTCCAGCCAAAACAATGCATCCATCTCAATGTACGGAATAGCCAGCTTTTCAGACAAGCGGCGAGCGAGCGTAGATTTGCCGCTTCCACTGGTGCCAATAATATTCACTCTCATTCGCCACAACTCCTTTTACTCGCACACACTATATTTAAGAAGAAAACGATATATTTTAAGAGGAAAACGATGCTGTCATTTTATTTAAGCAACAGCAGAGAATAATAATTATTTTCATCTAAGCGATGATGATATTTATCAATATATGACATGATGTTTCAGTGGCAATTGAAATATTACGCTTACATCACCGCCACCACATTATTGATATCAGATAAATCCTGACTACAAATACCCACACCATCGTTATGCTATAGCTATCCATTTGATAGGTGATTCTTTTCAATATTAATTTTTATCACTGCTATAATTAATCACATTGAACAGCAAGACTATCAATAATTAAAGAGAGGATAACTATTATGTCTACCGCCAAACTCGTGAAATCAGCACCGTCCGCACTGCTTTACACTCGCAATGATTTGGATGATAGCGTGAAGACCTCGACGATCGCGCTGTTAAACCAACTGGTTGTTGATTTCATCGACCTGTCATTGATTACCAAACAGGCACACTGGAACATGCGTGGTGCAAATTTTATCGCCGTTCATGAAATGCTGGATGGCTTCCGCACCTCGATTATTGACCATCAGGACACCATCGCCGAGCGCGTGGTGCAGATAGGCGGCGTTGCGCTGGGTACCGTGCAAATTGTGGGGAAACAAACCTCGCTGAAAAGCTACCCAACCAATATCCATAGCGTTCAGGATCATCTGAAAGCGCTGGCCGAACGTTATGCGATTGTCGCCAACAATGTACGCAAGGCTATTGGTAAAACAGAAGATGAAGCCTCTGCGGATATTCTGACTGCCGCATCACGCGATCTGGATCAGTTCCTGTGGTTCATTGAATCAAACATCGAATAATCGGCGTTATCGTCCCGCAAACGCGTCCAAGGCTGCTTAGGCAGCCTTTTTTCTGCCAGTCTCCCGACTCAAGCCGCCCTCTTTTCTGGCATAACCCGCACAAACCACGCATTTTATCCGTTAAGACGCTCAAAAAATTAGCTTTTGCCCGTATTAATTGGCCATAACGCTAATCAACGGTTGTTTCCCTTCTGTAAATCAGTTAATCATAGCAGCGCCTTGCCTGAGCGAATCGGAGGTGAAAATTTCACCGCTGGCAGGGCAATGAATAAAAGCAACAGGTTAAGCACAACGCAGAGTCACTGACCTACGTTTCACTTTTGTACGATGTACTATGCTTAAAACGCCTGTAAAACAAAAAGCTCCCACAACTGCTAATAGGAAGGGTTTGATGAAATCACTACTTAAGGCCTCTTTGGCTGCACTGACGCTGATGATGAGCGTATCTAGCTATGCTGCTGAGAAAGAACTGATTGTCGCGACAGACACCGCTTTCGTCCCTTTTGAATTCAAACAAGGCGACAAGTACGTCGGTTTTGACATCGACCTCTGGGATGCCATCGCTAAACAGCTCAACCTGAAGTACACCCTGAAGCCAATGGACTTCGGCGGCATTATTCCTGCACTGCAAACGCGTAATATCGATCTGGCGCTTGCAGGTATTACGATTACCGAAGAGCGTAAAAAAGCAATCGATTTCTCTGATGGCTACTACAACAGCGGCCTGCTGGTGATGGTCAAAGCAGACAACAACGACATCAAAGGCGAGCAGGATTTGGCGGGTAAAGTGCTTGCGGTGAAGAGCGGCACAGGTTCCGTTGATTACGCAAAAGCCAATATCAAAACCAAAGATCTGCGCCAGTTCCCGAACATCGACAACGCCTACATGGAACTGGGCACCAGCCGTGCTGACGCCGTGCTGCACGACACGCCAAATATCCTCTACTTCATCAAAACCGCAGGCAACGGCCAGTTTAAAGCGGTAGGTGATTCCATTAAAGCCCAGCAATACGGCATCGCGTTCCCGAAAGGCAGCAACGAGCTGCGTGAAAAAGTGAATGGCGCCCTGAAAACACTGCGTGAAAACGGCACTTATGCTGAGATCTACAAGAAGTGGTTTGGCGTAGAACCTAAGTAATTGCCGATTTAATCTGGAGATATTCCATGCAGTTTGACTGGAGCGCCATTTGGCCTTCTCTGCCCCTCCTGATGGAAGGGGCAAAAATGACGTTGTTGATTTCTGTTCTGGGTCTGCTTGGCGGCCTGGTGATTGGCGTAGTCGCGGGTTTTGCCCGCGCCTACGGCGGCTGGTTTTCCAGCCGCATTTCGCTCGTTTTTATTGAAATTATTCGCGGCACCCCGATTGTTGTGCAGGTGATGTTTATCTACTTCGCCTTGCCGATGATGTTCACGTCCGTGCGGATTGACCCTTTTGCCGCCGCCGTGGTGACCATCATGATTAACTCCGGTGCCTATATCGCGGAAATTACCCGTGGTTCGGTATTATCCATTCATAACGGCTTCCGTGAAGCGGGCCTGGCACTTGGGCTGTCTCGCAGCGCGACGTTACGTCACGTGATTGCCCCACTCGCCCTGCGCCGCATGCTGCCGCCGCTGGGTAATCAGTGGATTATCAGCATCAAAGATACGTCACTGTTTATTGTTATCGGCGTGGCTGAACTCACGCGTTCGGGCCAGGAAATCATCGCGGGCAACTTCCGTGCGCTGGAAATCTGGACTGCGGTTGCCATTATTTACCTGTGCATCACGCTGGTCCTCAGCTTTATTCTTCGTCGTCTGGAAAGAAGACTTAAGATTATATGATTGAATTTAAAAACGTATCCAAACACTTTGGCAAGACACAGGTCTTACACAATATCGATCTCACCATCGGTCAGGGTGAAGTTGTGGTCATCATCGGGCCTTCAGGTTCGGGTAAATCCACGCTGCTGCGCTGCATCAATAAGCTGGAAGAAATCACCAGCGGCGAATTGATTGTTGACGGCCTTAAAGTGAACGATCCGCGCGTTGACGAGCGTTTAATCCGTCAGGAAGCCGGAATGGTATTCCAGCAGTTTTATCTGTTCCCGCATCTTACCGCGCTGGAAAACGTCGCGTTCGGCCCTATTCGGGTACGCGGCGCGAGTAAAGCCGATGCTGAGAAACTGGCGCTAGAATTGCTGGCGAAAGTGGGCCTGTCAGAACGCGCCCACCACTACCCTTCCGAGCTTTCCGGTGGTCAACAGCAGCGTGTGGCCATCGCCCGTGCTTTAGCAGTTAAACCGAAACTGATGCTGTTTGATGAGCCGACATCGGCACTCGACCCGGAACTGCGCCATGAAGTGCTGACCGTCATGAAAGATCTGGCCGAAGAAGGCATGACGATGGTGATCGTCACCCATGAAGTGGGCTTTGCCCATAAAGTGGCTTCACGTCTGATCTTTATTGATAAAGGCCGCATCGCAGAAGATGGCGACCCGGAAACGCTGATTACGAATCCACCCAGCGACCGTCTGCGTGAGTTCCTGCAACACGTATCTTGATCAACAAGGGGGCTTTCGCCCCCTTGCTCTTGCTCGCAATGTCAGCGAACGTTATGCCAGAGAACGCGGATATTCTCGTTCAATAAACGCTGCAAAATCCTGACACATCTTCTCATCGCCTTGTTCATTATCCGCCAGCACGCGACTACCATCGACCACGCGAATACGCGCAGACAGATCGAAATCCGCAGCAGGCTGAGGACGACCCGCCGCCTGCGCCATCGTGCTTTCCGCCTGTTGCCAGGCTTCATCAACCGTGAGATTGCAGGCATGCGCCAGATAAGCAGGATTGAAGCCCTCACCGGTCAAGCTACGCAGCGTATCGTCATGACTTACGCTATTGCCTGGATGCCAATAGTGTTGTGCCAAATCAGGGCCGATAGCCGGGTTATCCGTCAGGTAGCCGTCACGTTGCAGGAAATAGCTGCGCGTCTGCTCCACCGCCATCAACGCCAGCAGGTATCCCTGATAAGAACACGCCGACTCCATAGACAGAAGATGAGGGATCGCCAACGTCGGTCGCGGGCTACCGCTAATACCCAAAATACGCTGTTCGGTGTCACGCGCCAGTTTCGTCATCGCCTCTGGCGTACGTGCGTCGTCATCCCACGAATAGAGCTGCCACTCAAAATACGGCACCAGCAGGATGTGTCGCTCACTAAAGGCCCGCATTGGCTGCTGCGTGCTGATATCCGCACGGATCAATTCATCAGGAATCGTCTCTCCCTGCGCATTCTTTGCATAGCGTTTTAGCCAGTCAGCATCACCCAACAGGCTGTCGCAGAACATGGACTGCGTTTCCGCATAAGCCATTGAGGTTGGCGGGAACTCCTGTGAAAAACAGGGTGCGTTCTGCCGAATATTGGCAAAATGCGCGGCGTGTCCACCTTCATGGAACAGCGTATTAATGCCGCTGGCACCGCTGCCAATTTGATCCGGTTTTGCCAGACTGGTGAAATTAATCCGTGCCGGAACCCATTTTCCTTCCTGCACAAACGGCGGCACCGGGCCATGCATAAAGCCGTTCTCGTATTTACCTTTGCGCACCAGCAAATCGAGCTGCATTTCTGCACCGTTAAACCCAATGCGCAGACGCTTAAAGCTGTTGATCCAACGCTCCAGCGACGCAGAGAAAGGGAAATAGGGATCGAGTTGGCGCGTTACATCGCCCGCGCTGGCATAGCGAATATTCCATGGCTGTAGAGCGTCTTCACCCTTTTCATCCGCCAGATTTTTCAGGCTGCGAGTATTCGCTTCACGCGTCTGTTCTTCAAAAGGATCGAGGATGGCAAAGAGCTGTTCCGGCGTCATCCGCTCCGTCTTGTTGACCTTATAGTCAAAATAGTTACGGTAGCCCATCTGACGGGCGAAGCGGTTACGCAGTGAAATCAGCTCTGGGAAACCATTCTGCAACAGCCACTGTTCGAGATCGCGTAGCGCCTGCTGGGAACTTTGACGATAGGCTTCGGTATCATTGGTCGTCTGGTTGGTCAGCAGTTCTCCAAGCGAGGCGGAAACCCGTTCCCCCTTGGCATCCAGATGCGTCATTTCATAGGATTTACGCTTGGCATATAACGCACTTTCGGCGGTGATAATCTCATCCATCAACGCCTGAGCCTGCGGATCTTCAATCACATTGCAATCGAAAAACCGATACCAGCCTTGCAAACCGTGCGACAGCGCCTGCTGTTGCTCGTCAGGCGGACTGTTTTCCAGTGTCGCAAGATGGGTTCTTAGCTCAGCCAGACGCTGCGGCTGCGAAATAAAACGCTTATACGCACTTTCTGCGGCGGAGAAACGCTCGGACACGTCATCGTTGCCCGTTCCCATATACAGTTGCCAAAACAACTCTTCTTTCGCCTGATGAACCGCAAGATAGTCGCGATTCAAGGCGTTAAAATAGTCCGCTACCTGTTGCATGCTATTCCTTCTCTCTTCAAATGACAGCCGTCTGGCTGCGTGAAGTGGCGCGATAAACGCGTCCGAATCCGCTCTGGCAAACCAATCAGCCGAGGCGTTTCTTAATCGTGGCGACAGCCTGTTCCATTGTCGCCGCTTCACCGGCGGCAACCAAACAGCACGCCAGCTGCAGACGAATCGCCTGCGGTATGGCAATTTCACCCGTCAGACACTGTACCGTCCAGCGCGCTGTCGTTGCGGCATCCTTCGCAATCGGCAACGCATCGGGTGCGACGCTGATATCCTGCCGAAGTTGCAGAATTTTGGTATTTTGCTGATGGATAAAATGAATTTCCGGGCAGCGCTGTGGGTTGGCGTACACCTCCCCTTCCGTGCCGTGCATCAGCAGTGCGCGCCCGTTGATGTCATTAAAAAACGTCCCCACACGGGAAACATACTCAGGATGGGAAACGCTAGCGACACGCAGCGCGTCGCTTTCACCAAACGGCGTCGCCACCTTAGCCAGCGTGTGGCTACTGTTACGCACCCCCATCCGCCAGCGCAGCTGTAACTGGCGATCGATAGCCGGACATAACGTCGAGACAGGGATAAATACCGGACTGCCGTTATCAAGCTCCTGCTGAGCCTGCTCGGCATTCTCCGCAATCGTCACGCCAAGATTACGCAAAATTTCGGCGCTGGTGACACGGGTCGGATCGTCGCTGACGCCGTGAACCACGACCGGAAAACTCAGTTTTGCCAACAGCAGCGCCAACAGCGGCGTCAGGTTTGCTTGCTTGCGTGCCCCGTTATAGCTAGGGACCACGACGGGCATAGGAAAGCCCGCAGGCGGCGTCAGGCGCAACACATGCTCGTTCATCGCCTGATAAAACCCCAACATCTCGGCTTCCGATTCTCCTTTGATGCGAAACGCAATCAACAGCCCACCGAGCTCCAGATCCGGCACATCACCACGCAGCATTGCGCTATACAGTTCATAAGCCGTTGCCTGATCGACATCACGCGCATGATTTTTCCCGCGCCCAACTTCTTTGATAATTTTGGTGTAATCCATGTTGGCCTCTCATTTGCGGCGACACAGTAAAGAACTTATCAATGAAAATAACATGTTTACCGAGTTTCTGGTCACTCTGGCGCAGAGGAAATTGCGATTGCGCGGCTTGGTCGGTGGCGGGAACACGGTCTCTACTCCGTGCGGGGAAGTATTTATAGATGGTTTTTTCTGATACGCCGACAATATTCGCTACCTGAAGGCGCGTAGCCCCTGTCGCTAACATCGCCTCGGCTCGACAAAGCACATTTTGCGTCATAAGCCGTTTACGCCCGCCGATGCGCCCCTGTAACCGAGCAGCATCGAGTCCAGCCCGTGTCCGTTCGACAATCAGTTCCCGTTCCATCTCCGCCAGTGCGCTCATCACATGAAAGAAGAAACGACCCGCGGGCGTCGAGGTATCAATACTATCTGTCAGGCTGCGAAAATGGATGCCTTTCGCCTGCAAATTATGCAATGCTTTATTGATCGGGGAGAAACAATTTTATGAGTTTTTAAATTTTTTAAGAAAAAAAAATCAATCGAACCAGATAACGGTAATACCACTATTCGTTTAGCCTCTGAAAAAATAAAAACCTAATACTCTTAAATTATTGTATTTAATAAGCTCCACAATGGAATTTAAATAAAAATCATCTTCCATTAAAAAACATCGGACACTGTTGATACGTCTTGATACATCAAAAGCCCCCGATGTTGAATAGCCTGAAGAACCTATTAGTTAAATTATGCTAAAAATGGTGCATCAGGAAAAATAAATCCCTCTGAATTAATATCAACTCGACTGAGCTGTAAGCGGTAAGTTTTCCACGCTTTCAGCTCATTTTTTTCTTCTTCCGTTGCCAGGTTCAGCTCAACGGCATCGCTGAGTACCTGAATACGCTCACTTGCTTGAGATAACCTGGTATTAAGTTCCACTTTTTTATTTGCGACTAATACTTGACGTTGAGCTTCCAGATCGGTTACCCATTGACCATCCTCCCATTTATCAAATTCAGAGGTCGGTACCAATAAAGTCTGATTGACTTGCAATTCGCCCATATCCGTAACCTTATTGGGTTGACGGGTTTCCGTATTATAAACCGTCTGACCGCGATAGTCAGATACATGCTCCCACTGCTTTCCATCCGCGCTACGCCTTAGAGCCAAACCTGCCTGAGGAAGTTCTGGAACGTCAATGTAACTACCAGCAGGTACACCTACACCAATAGGCAAATATTCATAATTAGCACTAATATACTCTCGGCTTGTTGGATGAACCTGATAAACAGTAATCCAACCTGCCTGAAGGCTAAAACCTGATTCATTCATTTTTGCTGAGTTAACTTCAATAGAATAACTTTTCATTATGCTGCTCTCACGATGTAGTTAAATGCGATATTTCGGGGGCGATTTTCGTTTGCCGTTGGTACAACACGGGAAACATCTAATGTCGCTGGATACCATGAATTTGCCGTTGTGCTATTGCTAAGGGTTAGGTAACTATCCCTGTCGTATAGCTTCGCACTTGTATCGTAATACATGGCCCCTGAAGAAGAGTTCTTAGTTGGTGCAGTAACATCAGCATCATGCCCATAAAGTAGGCTTCCAGTTATATTTCTGATTGCATCACTCTGTTCTGAAAATAATCCGCGGTCCGTATCCACTCCGCGCCCATCATCCCAGCCGCGAATAAACTCACCACGAAGATCGGGCAATCTTCCTGATGGATAAGCCTGTGCTAAAAGTGGATAGATATTTTTATCAAATGCTTGCCCGTTACACTTGAGCCAACCAGAAGGAGCGGTTATCTGTGGCCAGGGCATAGGGATACCAACAACTTCATTGAGAGATAATGCCCCAATTTCAGCAGCCGTAGGCTTATCCTGATCGCTATAAATACGCGCCCATGGTTTTTCAAACCCGCTATTATCACGGGAACTTCGATACATCAAACCACTATTTGAATAGCCGAAATGGAATTGGGCTGCTGATGCAGAACCAGTATTTAATCCCATATGCCAGATAAGAGAGGTATACCCTCCGTTATCTTTTAAGTAAGCGCCCGTAGGACTATTCCATGCAAGGTCATCGTTTTTATAAATAACGCCCAATGAACCCTGACGAACATAATTATTGTCAGCATCTGACTTTGTTATAGCCCCAAGCTCAGCTGCAGTCGGTTTAAACCCTGTATGGTACCCTTGGTGCCATTTATCCTTAACTAAAATATTGAGTGAGCCTTTCGTTCTAATAGCAATCTCACTATTTATATCACCAACCTGAATAGTGTTATCAGATGCAAGCCAGAGCATTTCACGATAGGTATTATCAGAGAAAACGCCTGTAATACGTTTTTCCAGAGGCAGGTCGAGATTACCGCCTAAACGAACGCCGCCTGACATAACGCCGCCGGTTTTTGGTAATGCCCCAGCGGCAAGATTAACCGTTTCGGTTAAACCGAGGTTTGCGGGAGTCAGCGCAATATTGGCCGTGCCATCAAACGGCACGCCGTTGATAGTGCGAGGCGTCGCCAGTTTTGCGGCAGCCTGAGCCGTCGCGCGCTCAGGTAACGCACCTACATCAGCTGCGGTAGGTTTGTTTTTCGTATTGTAATCGCGTCGCCAACCAGGAGAATAATCAACACCGTTATAGACATAAGTAAATTGTGCATTCGCTGAATCACTAAGCCCACTTGGCGTTGTTGAAGACGTTGTTATCCTGATTGTCGTGGCATCGTTTTGCCCCATAACTTCAACAACAGAACCAGCCAGTGGGATCTGACCACACTCGGTATCAGAAATAATTTTATTGTGAGAGTACGACCACGAACCACGACAAACCCAATAGGCATGAACAAAAGCGCCTTGGCTTTCTAACCAACCAATAAACTCAGCCGTTGTCCATAAACCGGCACTTCCTCCGATAGGGATCGAGGAACTGTATGCACGTGATGAACCAAGATTGCGGTTAAACAGTTCTCTATCCTGAATATCTGCACCGTTTTGGTCTTTCGCCAGTTTCGTCGCACCGACCGAGCGCACAAATGCCGTTGTCGCCACCTGCTGACTATTGCTGTCGGTTGCAGGCGTTGGCGCTTTCGGCGCGCCGGTGAAGGTCGGGTTCTCCTTCGGCGCATATTGCGTATGCGGATCGGCGGCGGCGGCGTGTGTCGCCAGATCGCTGCCCGTTTTTTCCTGCTCTTTTTTCAAATAGCGGGTACGACTGGCCAATTCTTTAGCCTGTCGGTTTGAAACGCCGTCCGGTCCACCCACGACCGGATCCGACGTTTCGATTTGGTAAATGCCGTCAACCCATTGTGGGTTCTCTGACAAATTCGCCATGTTTAAGCGCTCCCATGATTGTAGTTACTGTCGTATATCGCCGTCCGGTTGTAGCGGATAGGCACTTCCCAATATTCGATACTGGCCAAGTGGCACCGTGCCGGGGCAAACATCCCAATGGCATTGCGCAGCATCCTGGCCTGATCGTTGGTAATCGGTTGTTTTAGCAACACGCGATAGACCGCCCACGCTGCTTTATCGCCGTGCACATAAAGGTTGTTGTAAGTGGTTTCACCGTCGTAACTCAGCCGACCGATGTTCTCGATCAACGTGCTCTCGCCGAAGCCGAAACGACGGATGATCTCTTTAATGCTCCAGGGCGTACCTTTGCTGCGATGCAGATCGATAGCGGCCTTGATCAACGCACGTTTAGAGTCATCCGATTCCGCCAGTTCCCAGCCGTCGCCAAACAACGAGAACTGTTCTGCCAGCCAGGGCAACGCGCTGCTATCGGCAATATCAATCAAATAAACCAGCAAAGCATTCAGATCGATGTCATCAAAGCGGTCGGCCAATTCCGCCAGCGAACGAAAACTGGCGTCAGCCGCCAACGGCGGTGGCAGCAGTTGTAGTGAATCAGCCATTCGACACCCCGACGACGCTGACATTGATGCCCGTACAGTTCGCCCATTCACTGTCATCAAGTACCATCAATGACGGCGAAACGAGCTCCACCTGATACACGCCGGGGATGGATAACGTGGCGATAATCTGGCTTGGGACAATGTCACGCCCCAGCGTGGCGGTGCGGGTTTCAACCCAGGCCTGTACCGCTTTTTCTGCAGTGGCCTGAACGACGCCAGCCTGTTCGCCGTTAAATAGCGTCAATTTAGCGCTGATGGCGTAATCCACCCGCGTGGGGGATTTGGCGGAAACAAAATCCGTCAGTGGACGCACCTGTTCGTCGGAGCAAAAACTTTCCACCAGCGAGAGCATGCTGCTGTCCGGCAGGCCAGTGCTGAGCAACGGATACAGCACCACTTCGCCTGGTTCGGGCGACATCACCGCGACATCAACAATGTTTTGGTGTGCTCGCATTGCATGGAAGCGATACGCCAGTTTCGATCCCGCCGTACTGAACGATTCCGGTGCCAGTTGAACCCGTTCACGCAGGCGATCGTCATCTTCTTCTGCGGAACCGCCGCTGCTTTTGGTGATATTGATAACGCTTAAATCGCTGTCGCCAATCTCATCCAGCAGCGTACTGATCTGAGCAGGCAGCCAGTCATTGCCCACATCGCCACTTTCGGTACAGGTCGCCAGCACGGTGACACCGCTGCCGCTCACTCTCAGCAGCGCATCGCTGTCGGTGGTGAAAATCACGCTGTCTGATGCACTAACGCGAGTGCCCGCAGGAATCAGCAGATCGCTGACTAACGGCGTTTCAGGGGTAAAGCGAAGTTCTGCACGCGCTGGCTGCGCCGCCAAGCGGTAGACGCCAACCAGTTCTGCCAGATAATCCAGCATCGGTGCACGAGCAAACGCAACCAGGTTCTGCTTGGCGGCTTCCTGGACCGCACTACGCAATAAAGTTTCCCGGTAAGCAAAGAGGTTAATCAGCAGGCGTTCGGCCTGCGCCGGATAGAGCGTTTTCCCCGAATCAGCTTCATATTTCGCGATCATTTCGGCGGTAATCTTCGCTGCATCGCGTTCAATAAAATTGGGTTCTGTCAGCGCCATAACAACTCCGTGGTCTGTGTCGCGCCATTAGCGGTCTTCCAGCTAACGTGCAGCGTCAGGTGAGCCCCATTCACAGAAGGTTTAACCGCCAGTAGCTGGCAGCGAGGTTCCCATCGTTTGATCGCTTCTACCGATTCCCTGACGATATGCGGGATCGCACGATCGATCGGATAATCGAGATACAGATGTAGATTGCTACCAAAGTCAGGCCGATGTGGGTCGCTGCCGCAGGGTGTCCGCAGGATGATGTGAATCGCCTGCATGATATCTGCCGTTCCTTCGACGATGTCGCCGGGACGTTGCAGCGCCGGTTGCCAAAAAACAGATTGAGTTTTCATAGGGGGCTATTGTCGCCCCCGGTGAGAGAAAGGAATATTAAAGCGGTTTAGGGAAACGTTAGTGCGAGTGGTGATTGGAGTTGCCGCCAGCATCCATGACGCTGCCGCTGGCGCTGATGTTGCCGGAGATACTGACATCACCGCTGAGGCTGGCACCGCCGGAACCGGACATCCCGCTCTCGTAGGTGAGTTGCCCTTGCACCAGTAGATTGCCCGTCACCGTCGTTTCTGGCGCATTAATAGTGACACGCTGAGCGTTAACCACCACGTCAGCACCGCTGCTAATCGCAATATGCTGCACGCCGCCGTTGATCGTTAACGTATGCGTCCGGCGATCGTATTCAATATGCGCGCCGTCAGCGAACGTTACCGCCCTTTTGTCCTTATCTGCCAGCGTTGGTACATCAGCAGCGGAGTAAATTGCCCCCAACACCAGGCCATCCTCGCCGTTGCCGTCCAGCAGAACTTCGACCTGTTCGCCAATATCCGGCAACCAATAATCCTTATTATTCTGCGTATTACGCTGTAATACCGGCAGCCAAGCCGTACGTAGATTGTCACACTCAGGTAAACGAACACGCACCATGACGCGAGCCTCATCCACCGCGCTTATCGTGCCAATTCGACGAGATAAACTCATGGCAACACCTCCTTTTTACTCTTGACTGTCCGTGTTGTCTGGCTGCCATCCGGGTGGTAAGTCACCAGCGTTTTTCCGCTATCCGACTTTCTCTTACCCGCCGTAATCGGCCCGCGAATCAGCCCAATCTCCGTGGTGTAACCACTGCCACGTTCCAGAACATGGCGAGCCGATTCGATCAACCAATGGCCAGAAAGTTGGCCGAACGACACCAGTTCCACTTTATTCCCTGCCGCCAACTGCGGGCTGCCCATCAATGTCATCGACCCCTTTTGTTGCTTTTCGTTGTGCGCATCCAATGCAGCATCCGTTTTCATCCTCGCTCCAGAAGCATCCGCCGCGCGCACGTTAACTTTCAATGTATCCGCACTGGTCTCAGCACCAGCAGACTTCATTTCGTTGTTCACGCCACCATTCGCTTCACAAACCACCAGTTTCTTTTCACTCCCTTTCTGATATTTCGTCTTGGCATTTTTATAGACGTGGCTGATCGTGTCGCTCAATGAAAAACGCGCGACGTCCGTTGGCTTAATTTGTCGAACAGACGCCTGATTACGCAGCGTTGCCAGATGGGAAAAAATCAGTTGGTCGCTGACCACTTTCACGACATAGCCATATTCACTGGCGAGCCGCTTTAGAAAAGCGACATCGGTTTCCGCATATTGCGTCACGCGATCGATCTTGATGATCTGAATCATCCCCACGAGCATCAACTGATGCTTTTTCGCGATGCGCGTCGCAATGGCAGCTAACGTCGTATCTTCAAAACCGCAGTTTGATTTGGTTCGCAACGCACGATTGACCGATGTCGCGACGCCGCGAATCATCACTTCGCTAGGCGGTGCGCTAACCTCAATTTCATCAATCGAGAAAGTACCGCAGTCAAACAGCATTTCACCGAGATAGCCTAGCTTGAGCGATAATGTATCGCCCGTACCGGGATACCACTTATCCATCCAGCGGCCATCGGTATCATCGAGCCTGACCTCGATCGAATCCGATTCATTCTTGATGCTATCGCTATACGTCACGCTGGTGACATACGGTGCGATATCATTGGTGATGTCTTTTTGCTGATACCACAGGGTGAACGCCGGTTGCAGTACTTCCGACACGGCGGGAGAGATCAGATTGAATTCTTCCGTTAACGCAGCCATGGTGGGGTGTCCTCCGCTTTACTGGCCTCTGCCTGTTCAATAATCGGAATCAGCACCACCACACCCGATGGCAATAGCGGCACGATGGGGATATGCGGGTTAGCTGCAATGATCCGCGGATAGCCAAGCGGATCGCCGTAATACAGGTAGGACAAAGTATCCCAGCGTTCGCCCTGTGTAGTGATATGTTCAAGGTGCATATGCTTCAACCCTCTTCACGATTTCCGCCGTCAGTTTGCTCAGCGCAGGTTCAGCGCCTTTAAATGTGTCGCTCGCGGCCTCAACATGTTTACTGATGGCTTCTAGCTTCTCGATAACATTTTTGCTGTCGACGTCCTGCAACAAGGTGGCAACTTGCTTGACCTGCTTCAGCATTTCATTCGCCGCTTTATTAACCGCTGTAATTTCAGGCATCATCTTCTCTGCCTGAACCGCCGTATCAGATATGACCTCTGCCGCTTTTTTAAACGCCGGCTCCACCTGACTTAACGGCGTCAATACATTCCCAACTTGCGTTAGCAGCCCGGGAATTTGCAACAGCGCGGTTTCGGGATTGTTCTTCATCCGTTTTACAATCTGAATGGTGGTTCTCACCGCCTTAACGGCTGAATGTGCCTTCTTGGCATACGTGACAGCCGTGCGTAGTGAAGCTGAAAAATTGCTCACTTTCTGGACTGCCTTGGTGATGGCGCTAACATTAGGAACAGGCGTCTCTATCGCAGGAGGCTTGAGCGGATTTTTCGGATCGCCAATGTATTCTCGCAGCGTTAGCGCGGCATTCATGGCCAATACGTTACCCTTCGCGTCGGTATGCTGGCTGGTCGAGGTCAGTGCCGTAATCACAAACCAGCCGCGATAATCCCCATTACCGAAGACTAACGCCATTGCCTGATGCGCCCGCATCGCCTCAGTCAACCGCTTCAGCTCCGCATCCGGCGTGCAGTACTGCTTGTGAAACACGAGGCTAATATTAATCTCGTCTAGCTTCGCGCCGATGAACTGCAGGCCGGGTTTACCTTCAATGCGGCCATGCTCGGCATAATCTGCACCGAATGACGAATTAAAGCCGTCCCAGTAGGCGGTCACTTTAAATTCAATATTTCCTAATACTGCAAACATCAGGCGTACCCCCTGCGCTCACGCTGGATGAGCAGCTTGTTCAACATATTTTCCAGTTCATTCATGCTAAGCGTCAGCGTCTTCGTCATTTCAGGCGTTGGCGCTGCCTTCTGACCGTTGAGATAAATGGTGGGTGAGAAGGCAACCTGAACACGCTCGGAAGAAGCCGCACTAACGAGCTTGCCTTTCGCTCCTCCGGCTGGGGAGGTCATGGCGACACGTTGTTGCGGCGTTGGCGCAGTGCCCTTTTCAGCAATAGGTTCATGTAGCGACAATGCAGATATCGGCGTAAGTTTTAGAACTGGCGGGGCTACAGCACTGGCAGTCACAGATTGACCGCTAGCTTCGATAGACACGGTTTTCGAACCCATACCCAAAAAGTCTTTAACGCCATCGGGAATAAACTCCACCATTTTGTTAAAAGTGCCAGAGACTTTCGGAAATTCACTCGACAATGCGTTCACAAACGCATCAATGCATAGTCGCCCCATCTCACTTAAACGTTCAGGTAACTTATTTCCTAACTCATTAACATCTTTAGCCCAGGTTGAATACCACGTACCAAATGGCGACCAATCAACCAGTACAGCGAGAACACCCGCCACGCCTCCAGACGTTCCATCTTTGAGATCGGCCCAAAACGCTTTGATATCCGCCCACAGATTTTTCAAGAAAGCGCCAATTTTTTCCCGATAGCGGTAGACCAGGATCCCAATAACACTTAATGCAATAATCGCCCAACCCACTGGCGTCGTCAGCAGCATACTCCCCAGAGACAAAACAGCTCGGGCTGCCATCATCAAGCCGCTACGTAACACGCCGCCGAGCATGCGCCCTAATGTTCCAGCACCGCCAACCAGCCAGTTCAATGCCGCGCCAAGCCCCTGCAAAAATCCCGTTGTTCTTAGCCCTGCGGAAAATAGTTGCCAGCCCGTCTTGATCTGTAAAATGCCGTCCTTGAATGCCTGAAACGAAGATAACAGCGTGCTAACCCCCTGCTTCACGCCACTCACCGCTTTCCCGAACATAAAGAGACCCGCAATGGTCACCACAATTCCACGAACCAGTTCAGGGTTCTCGGCTGTCCAGGTCACCAACTGCTCCAAAATGGGGATCAACGCATCACTCAGGGAAACCAATACTGGCACCAGCGCTTCACCCACATTGAGCGCAATATTCAGCAATGACGTTGTCATTTTCTGCCAGCGTCCGGTCAATGTGTCATTTTTTTGGGCAAAATCGATATTCAACGTTTGGGTTGCAGCGGGGCTGTTCATCACCTGCTGGTTAGATTGATAGCTCGCCCAGTTTTGTTTCATCGACAGCGCATGATTGACGGCTTCTGGCGTACGGAACACCTCCTGCAATCCATAACGCTGCATTAAATTTTGCTGCGCCCCCACATTTCCCGTATTGCTGGCCATCTCCCACTGTTTCCTAAATTGGCTACCCTTACTGTCGATAAGCTCAGTACCAACCAGAACCGAAGCGTCGTACTGTGAATATCCACCTTTCATGTAGCTTTTCAGTGATGCGTTATAATCCATGCCTGCGTTGTAGTAACTGTCGGCAATGTCCGTTCGCCCCATGGCATTCATAAAGCTCCCCAGCCGTGCAGCTGTGTTCGCTTCCGTATCCTCACCTTTTGTCGCGCTCAAACTGGAAACCAATTGGCTCAGCGCCTGATTACCCGTCGCCCCCATCGCCGTAAACCCTGGGGCCAGCTCGGTCGCGTATTGCGTCATCGATGCCATAGAGAAACCCTGCTTGGTGCCCGCCAACATTCGGGAGAAGGATTCTTCCAGTGCCTTCGCGCCTTTCAGGTTAAACACGTCATCAAGCGTGGTCGCGAGCGCGGTAAGATCGGACAACGCCGCGCCGGATGCCGTTGAGGTTTTCCCCAACACTGCCGCAACATCCGTTGCCTGCTGCTGCGACATTCTGTTATCAAGCAGTTGTCCGGCACTGCTGAGCAACGCATCCGGCGTTTGGTTCACCTGTTGAGAATATTGACGCAGGCGCTGCCCCATCTCTTTTTCTTGCTCGCTCGACATCCCATGTGCAACGCTGATATCACGCAATTGCGCCTCAAATGACGCATAGCGTGTGACCGACGCCACAATAGGTGCCATCACTGAACCAAATGTCTCCTTTATTTCCTGGAAGCTTTCGGTGCGTTCGGCATGACTCTCACGTAGCGTTTCCTGACGTGACTGACTGCTCGCCAGCCGCTCCTGATTGATTTCCAGTTCAAGCCGCGACTGATTTAATTGGGATACGGTTTGTGTGCAAACAGCACCAAAACGCTCCAACGACCGGTTTAACTGAGACACAGTTTGCGTGCTAATAGCGCCAAAGCGCTCCAGCGACTGATTAAACTGCCGCTGCCGCTCCTGCGCTTGTTTGAGGCTATCGCTAAGTGACTGCAGCGATTTTTTTGTGTCATCCAGCGTGGCACCAAACGCCCTGCCCAGCATGACACCGTTTAAAAGCATATCCACGGTTCACTCTCATTCAGAAAAGCCCCTTGTGGGGCGGATCGGAGACGGCGGCTTGCGCCGCTCCAGTTTGGTTTCCCCATCACAAACAGGGGATAAAACGAGGAAAAGGACGGGTGATAAGCGGGAGAAGAAGACAGGTGGTGAGGGAGAAAACGACCAGCGTCCTTATCGCTGGCCGGGTTAGGGTGGATGGTGGACTCATTAATCCTGTCAGTAATCAGTCTTCCTCACCGTTCTCACGTTTTATCTGTTCGCTGGCTTCATCCAGCCAGCGTTCAAAGTCGTCCAGCTCCAGCGCATCAATCTCACTCGGCTGAAAGCGAAACCACCTCGCCAGCAGGGCCTGTGCTTTCCACAGCAGCGCCGGCTGCGTTATCCAACCCAAGTAGCTGCTGAAATCGTTTTTGCAGCGCCATGTAGTCCTGCGCGTCCATCTCATCGATGTCTTCCGGCACCAGACCGGTCATGCGCGACAGCAGCGCGTCATCCCAGTTGCTTGGGTCATCGCTGATTTTTTTCACCGCTTTGATGTCTTTGACTTTCAGACGCTTGAGCGAAATGGATTCCACGCGTTGACCGGCGGAGGTGGTGTAAGGGAATTGCAGAGAATAGGTTTCAGTGTGCATAACGGCTCCTTAGTAAATGTCGGGAGCAGTATCGCGTGCGGCGAGGAATAACGATTTTAAAGCGAATTAGGAAACGAAAATGGCGGGCATAAGAAAGGGGCCGAAGCCCCTTTCATTACGATAACGCAAACATTAATAATTAATGATGCAGCTCATCTTCTGCATAGAAGCGAACAACACAATTGCTTAGCGGGTAAGAGGTATCCGTCAGAAAGAAGCCGGCCGCTTTCTGGTTGTCATCTAAATAGGAACCATCGCTTTGATCGACTTGACCAGAAATCAAACGTGCTACCGATGAAGGATCCGCGCCAGCACGGCTGGAATACGGTAAATCAAAACCTGCTTCTTCCGCAGCATCCAAAATGTAGACATCTTCGCGGCATTGAAAATGAATATTATTTTCCAAGTCAATAATATCAAATACTTTTGCTGACATAGTCACCTCATTGATTGATAGAAACGCCCGCCCCACTGGCGGGCTTGGAAGATAAATTAACCGCCGATATTGGCGCGGTAGCTGTTCAGTTGATCCACGCCGCCCACCATGAAGATGTTGGACATATAATCCAGCTCCAGCAGATCTTCACCGTTCATCACCTGCTTGATGTAGGTGCAGTTGAACGCGCTGCTAAAATCCGGGTTTTCGTGCTGCTTGAACGTGCCCAGCGGGTTCTTTTTGAACATGATGGTCATGTACGTCACCAACGGCACTTCTTCGATACGACCTTGAGAGCCGTAGCGTTCCACGCTGGAGCGACACTGCAGTGCCAACGATTGGTACGGATTCGCCGCTGCCAGCATCGCTTCACGGTAGAAGGAGTTCCATTTGATCTCGCCTTCCAGCTTATCGAAGCCCGCAGGCAGTTCGATCTTGCCGACCATGCCCAGCGCCTTGTGCTCCTGCATGATCATGGAGACATCCGGCAGTTTGATTTCCTGCGCACGCCCCAGCAGGTTGGTGCCGTTGATATAGATGTTGGCGTTAGTAATACGGTTTACTTCAATTTTCCCGGCCATCAATTAGTGCCCTCCAGCGTTACCAGGTATTCCGAGGTGATCTCCGTCTCAAAGGTCAGACGCTCAAGCGGCGGCGGCGGAGTGAATTTGTAGTTAAGCAACAGGTGTCCTGCCGCCAGTTCGGTTTGCTCGTTACGCGCAGCATCGAACCAGCACTTGAAGCCCAGCAGTGCGCCGTCACCGATCAGCTTGCGGCCGTAGGCGTTGACAGATTCCACCAACGCGTCGATCAGCGCCTGATTGATCGGCATGTCGATGTACTGCTGGCTGAAATAGCGAATGGATTCGTTAATCACATCGCCAGTACGACGCACGTTTTCGAAGTTCTTCATGTGCGTCACGGTTGGCCAGGCAGCGGTGCGATTGCCCCACAGGCGCAGGCCGGAACCATAGCTGTTGAAAATGGTGCTGATGCCCTGCTCGTTCAGCAGGTTCACTTCACTCTGCGGATCGTCGATCATCGCGGACAGCTGGCGCTCTACGCCGGTGATCCCTTTGATTTCCTGATTGGATGACGACCACCAGAAGCCTTTCTCCAGATCGACTTTGGCACGCAGACCCGCGGCACGCGCCGACAGCGGCTCCAGACGTTCGCTGTTGGTTTCCGCGTCGTACACTTTTACGTGCGGATAGCACAGGCGAGCGCGTTCAGAGCTGGTGTTGAAGTTGATCGTGCCTTCCGGGCCACGGCCGCTCAGTGCCTGCGCAAACGTGGTACCGACTGGCGCATCGATATAAGCAATCGCGCCCAGTTTGTCAGCCAGCGAGATCAACTCGGTCGTTACGCTATTTTGCGTACAGAACACCGGCGAAATCAGAATCTTGGCAAAGAAGCCGTACAGGTTGTAGGTATCGTTCAGCAGCTTCATACCGGTGCGTTTGCCCGCGGCGTTGATGCTGCCGATGATGTCGGCGGCAGTCACTTTCGTGACATCAGCAAAGTCATAAGACGCGCTAACTACGGCAGCAACATCAATATTTTTACCCAGATTTTTCAGGACGCCGGTTTGCGCATCCAGCGTATAGTCCTGACCTTCGATAAACGGCTGACCGCCTTCTGCCGCCGTCAGCACCAGCTTGGCAACCACACGGTTTACCAGTTGTGCCGTGCCAGTCGCTTTGTCAAACGTGACTTTTTCTGCGCTCACAGACGATTTGTGTTTCGCCGGATCCAGCACGTTAATGACCAGAACCGTACCCGCACCATGATCGTAAATCGCATCCAGCGCCTGCGGGATGGTATAGCCGCCGAACTGGCTACCAAACTGTGCTGCGTCTTTTTCGGACAGGCACAGCGTAATGTCATTTACCGCACCCTGCGGCGCCGTACCAATCAGCCCAATCACCGCAGATTTGACGGTTTTCACCGGACGAGCACCGGTTTCAACTTCAATTGTTTCTACACCATGTAAATAATTAGCGGCCAAGGGTCACCTCCGTTGCGCTATCAGCCAGAATCTGATCCGCGACAGGCAGCAAATAGCCCAGCGCGACCAGCGTTTTCACGTACTCATGATCTGCCGGCAGTTCAGTCACCTGAGCGGGCCAAAGCAGAATTTCCTGACCATCTGCCAGCGTGACGCCGCTGGCGGGGCCGGTGTAGCGGTATTTCATGCGTCTTTCTCCTCATAATTAACCGTGGTAAGCAGCGGACCATCCGTCTGCTCGCGGTCTTCGATAAAAAGGGTTTCTGTGGTGCAATCGATGGCGTAATGCCAGCGTCCTTCGGTGTGACCAACGTAACGGTCACGTACTAGCCGAATACCGCGATGACAGTCAGGCAGTCGGTATCCTCCCAGCGCCTGACGGACGGTATCGAGTGTGGCCAGTACGCCGTCTTCGCCATCCAGCTCCGGTAACAGCACGGCAACCATCAGCTGTGGTCGCTGCGTCTGAACCGGAGAATCCACATCTTCCGGTGCGGAAAATTCGGAACCGCTATACCCCACCAGCACATCGCCAACAGTCAGAAGGTCTGACCCGATCAGAATGTTTTCTGGACAGGACGCAATCCGCCGTGCCGGTAAGTGCTGTTGGAGGCGGGCTATCACCGCATCGATAATTGGTCTGGTATTCATATCCGTTCATCCACTGTGTTGATGGCACACTGTTTTGGTGGCGCATCGTGTTGATGGCGCTAGTATCCGGATAAGGGTTGGCTGCGGCTTTTAATCTGTTTTAGAAAAAACAGCGAAGTGATTTATTTGATAAAACACGACTAATACACTGAATAATAAAAATTATTTCGATAAAAAAAACGCCAGCACAACCGTGCTGGCGTAAAGGAATATGACAATATCGATAACGTGCAAAGACAGAAAAGAAACCAATACAATGGGATTACCGATCCCAATATTTTTCCGGCCGGGCGATGCCAACCATACAATCAACCGCATATTCCACGACATCTATACCAAGGCGGGTAAGATTCGCCAACCAGACGCCGCCTACCTCTTTGGTCAATACGGCCATCTTGCGATCGGCCAGATAATCCAGTGCATGACGCAGCTCCGACTCTGAAGCATCGGCATACAGCCGCTGCATCAGTGCTAGCAGGAACATTTCATTCGCGGTGTAAGGCCGCGTTTTATTTAATGCGATGAGCAAGTGCCAACGCATCGATTCCTGTCGGATACGCTGCGTATCAGCCATGATTGCCTCCCGAATAGCGCTGCTGCACCAATTCCAGCTTGTTATAAAGCGCATCCAGTTTGGCTTCGATAACCGTCTGACCACGGATGTAATCCTCACGTCGTACATAAACCAGCGGTAAATCGGCGCGGAATTCCAGAAATTCACGCTCCAGCCGCGTCCATCCCTGCTCGCTCTTCTGGCGAGCATTCTCCAGGGCTGCGAAACGCTCGTTCAGCCGCTTTTCAATTTGCGTGAGCAAAATCCGCCCGGCGGCAAACAGGAAGCTCATAAACGACAACAACAGGCCGACCAACGACCAGAATTCCACTTCAATCTTCACGTGTTACCTCCCCTGCCTGTTGTAACGTTTCGATGTAATCCAGCAGCGCGTTAACCTGCGCACTCAGCGCTTGATAGCGCTCTCCGTTGTCGCTGATGTTGGCGAGAATATCGCGCTGGGAGACACCTGAACGTTGTAATTCGGCGTCAGCGATTGCGCTGGCACCGGACGCTGCGCCAGTGCGGCGGGCAGCGGCGGTAATGTCTGAAGCACTGTTGGCGGACAGACCGAAAGCGGCGTTGTAGTGCTGCACGAAGCCACGAGTAAACACGCACTGCACAGGCTGAACTTTGCCTTTTTCGTCAATGTATTGCTGAGTAACATGGTCAATTTTCCGTTGTAGAGCGGCGTTATCCGCCGCCAGTTTTTGACGCGCTGCGACATAGCGCTGTTCGAGTTGATTTCCACGCTCTACCTGTTGCTGGTATTGCTCCGCCGCCGCGCGTAATAGCTGGTTCTGGGTTTCGGCCTGCTGCTGCTGTAGCAAATTGAATGCCGCCTGCTGTTTCGCCAGCGCGGCATCCCCCAGTGCCTGCGCCAGTTGATAACCCTGATTACGACCGGTCAGATAGACCGCGAGTAGCAACACAACGGCAAGCAGGACGGCGACCATACGTGGCGAAAGAAAGGATTTCAGACTATTGATAAACAGACTATTCCACACAGCTCGCCCTCCCCCAGCTCAAATACCGTGGCGCCAACTGATGCAAAATACGATCGGGGTAATGGCGGTTTTCACGCCAGTTGGCGGCACTGCGTCCGGCATTGACGGTTTCCACATGATCGAACCAGCGGAGTATGTCCTTCTCAGCGATCTTCGCGCGTTGCTTATCACGCTGTAACCAGCCAAGCCCGCCGTTGTAGGACGATAAGGTCATTGCCATACGTTCGCAGTCGTTGCTGGCACTGATTCGCGTCCACAGCCAGCGATCGTAGCCCGTCAGAGCACGAATAGCCCAGGCAGGATTAAACGGTTGATTAGCGCGAAGTTCAGGAACGATACCGCTAAACCAGTCGGCGGTGGTCGGCATAAACTGCGCCAGCCCCTGTGCACCGACGGGTGAAACGGCCCGAGGATTCCAACCGCTTTCCTGATGCAACTGCGCCGCAAAGTCAGCAATCGGGGCATTCATGCCCCAATCCAATCGTGCGCTGCGGATCACATCACTGCGATACGCCTGCGCAGCACGAGGGATCGTGTCGGCGCAGACCATCGCGCTAAAAAGCATCGGGCTAAGAAACAGCGTGATGAGAAGGTGTCGCATATCACAGCCCCATCGCTACGCCGATGCAAACGGCTGACACAATCAGCGCACGCCGTAACATCGCGGCGGCAAATACGGTGTGGTGGCCGTCACGAACCGGGAAACGTCCCCGCGGTACAGGTTCATCGCCTTGTTCGAGGAACAGACCGGGACGCGCTTTAGGAAACAGCGAGCGATCCAGCCAATAGCCTAATACCGCAGCAAGTGAAATAAGCGAGAGCTTATAAACGGTGACGGGAAGCTGTTGCGGTGAAATCAGCCCGATAACAGCAAAGAGAAAAGCGGATGTCACAATCCAGCCGGTAAGACGCGGTTTTTTGATTTTTTTCACGATAAAGCCTCCTGATAAGAATGGAGGCCATTATGCAAAATGCAGAGGTTTGATGATTTTAAAGGAGTTTAAGTATTACTAAGGCGCAAGATCCCACAGAATCGAACCATTTCTATTCGTCATCCATTTCTAGTCTTCATCCTTCACATTGCCCATACATAGGCTTCCTGCTGATAAAAATCATAACCGATTATCCGTATATGATTTTTATCATCTGTTTTAGTTTCTGCTGATCTTGTTGTTGGCTAATGACGTTGTTGCTGGCTGAAACCAGGCCGCCAGTTCCAGAATATCTTTCTCGTTCAGCGTACCCGCGGTATAGCGCAGTAACAACCATGCCTGAAGCCAGCTGTATTTCGCCTCTGCCAGCTCTCGTCGGGCGTTATACCAATCCTGTTCGGCCAGCAAAATATCCAGATTGATACGTTCTCCGCCTGCGACACTCAACCGCGTGGCGTTGACCGCTTCTTGCGCCGACGAGGCCGTCATTTGCCAGGCCTTAATTTTCGCCGACCCGTTGTTATACAAGTTGTAGTATTTTTTCAATTCCGCCAGCGTTTTCTTGGTTTGGTCGTCCAGCTCCGCCTGACTTTGCTGATATTCCGCCGCGGCCTGCCGCATCGATGCCGAGACGGAACCACCGGAATAAAGCGGGACATTCAGCTGCAAACCGACGCTCTGCGTGTCGTATTTCTGGTTGTAGTTGTATTCACTTTCTGAACGGCTATTGCGCGACGATGCGACCAGCGATAACGTAGGTAAATGCCCTGCGCGGCTGCGTTCGATTTCATAGCGGCTAACCGCCAGCCCCTCGCGCTGCGTCGCCAGTTTGGCATTGTGCTGTACGGCAAGATCGCGCCACTGCGCCAGCGTCTGCTTACCTGATTCCGCTGATGGCAGTTGGGTAAGCGCCATAGGATACAGCGTCGTGATATCCAGCACCGTCCCCGTCATATTTTCCAGATCGGTGATCGCTGCATCCAGATTGTCCTGTTGCTCAATCCGTTGCGCTTCGATCAGCGTAAAACGCGCCTCCGTTTCCCGCACATCCGTTAGCGTGCCTTCACCCGCTAGCAACAGGCGTTTATTCAGCGCCAGCTGTTCCCGATAGGCCCGCTGCTGCGCATCCAGCAATTGCAGCTTTTCCTGCGCCAGCAGCGCATTACTCCAAGCTTGATATAATCGCACCATCAAATCCTGACTGCGATCGCGAAAACGCTGATCGGCCATCAGCGTGCGAGCAACGCCCTGCTGATAACGCGCCCAGGCCGCATAGTCCAGCAGCGGCTGGCGCAGCGACAGCGTTGACGTGTAGCTGTCATAATCGCGTTTTAATGTGTTACCCGTGAAGCTATCCGTTTGGGTGACTTTGGAATGGCTATGGTTAGCGTTATAGCCATACTGGAGATTGGGAAGCAGATTGGCACGCCCGATCGTCTCCTCTTCCTGACCCGCGGCATGCTCAAACCCCGCCGCGCGAAACTGCGCGTCATTACGCAGCGCCAATTCCCATGCATCAAGCAGCCCTAATGCGTTGGCCCCTGAAGAAAGCAGCCCAAACAGCACGATTATCGCGATCCTTTGCATGATTATTCTTCCGTTAATGCCAGATGCAGGCGATCCATTAAAGGCTTAAAGAGATAATTGACGAACGACCGCTCTCCGGTACGAACAAACCCTTGCACCGGCATACCGGGCTTGACTTCCAGCCCCTCCAGTGCACGTTTCCCTGCCTCATCCACCTGAACGCGCAGGCTGTAATAAGGTGAACCGTCCCGCTCATCCAGCAGACGGTCGGCGGACAGTAGTTCGACCGTTCCCGCCACGCGTGGCGTCGTACTTTGATTAAACGCGACGAACTGAAGTTCAACGGGTAATCCCGGCCAGACTTTATCCACCAGCTCAACGGGAAGACGCGCATCCACGAATAAAGGCTGATCGTCCGGTACGATCTCCAGAAGCGTCTGACCCGGCGCAATCACACCGCCTTCCGTAAACACTTTCAGCCCAACCACCGTGCCGGAAACCGGTGCGCGCATCTGGATATTCGCCAGATTGAAATCAGCTTTTTCCTTCTTGCTGCCCACATCGCTCAGCAGCGCCCGCACGTCCGCCAGCTCGCTGTTCACTTCTTTGTCGTATTCCTGCTGGCGCTGGGCGATCAGCAGCGTTTGTTGTTCAATATCACGACGGGTACGGTTAATATCCCCCGCCAGCTGGGCGATATCGCCGTTAAGCTGCGCCAGCAGACGTTCGTTCTCCAGCATTTTGTTGCGCGGTACATAGTTTTCCGCCGCCAGTGAACGCAGCCCTTGCAGCTGTTGTTCCAGCGTCTCTCGCTGCTTCTGCTTACTGGTCATCACCTGACGTTGGGCGCTGAGTGACGCCTCCATCCCCGCGATGCTCGAGCGCATTCCTTCGGCTTCAAGCTTGAGCGACTGCTGACGGCTGTGCAGTAAATCGCGCTGTAATGCCGTAATCACGCGCATCTCCGATTTGTCCGCTAGCGGTTGCAGGCGAGGCGTCATCACCATGTCGCTCAGGCGCTGCTGCTCAGCAAGCAGCCGGCCTTCACGCGCGACCAACTGCAAATACTGACCATCCAGTCCTTCACTCGCCGAACGCGCATCAACCTCATTCAGCGTGAGCAGAACCTGACCAGCCTCGACCCTGTCGCCGTCTTTCACTTGGATTTTATCGACGATGCCGCCCTGATTGTGCTGCACAACCTTGCGGTTGCCGGAAATCACGACGCTACCATTCACCATGACGCCCTTATCCAACGGTGCAAACAGTGCCCACAGAAGAAAACCGCCGAACCCAGCGAGCACCAGCAACCATCCCAGACGCACAGCACGTTTTTCATCGCGTCGCGCCGTCTGGTTCATACTCTCTTCACTTATTTCTGATGCGGACATGTCTTTCCCTGTATTCGTCATTCCCTGTTACGGCTGGACAGCGGCAGCAGGTGTCATTTGTGCTTGATTGGCGGCACGACGTGGCTGCAATTCGTTCAGGATGTCGCGCGCTGGCCCAAAGCGCTGTTGCTTACCCTGATTGAGCACCAGAATTTTATGCGCCAGCGTGGTTAATGCGGGACGATGCGTAATCAGTACCACCGTCGCTCCCCGCTTCTGAAGATGCGAGATTGCCTGCGCCAGTGCCATTTCACCTTCGTTATCGAGGCTGGAGTTTGGCTCATCGAGTACCAGCAGGCAGGGATCGCCATACACCGCACGCGCCAGAGCAATACGCTGCCGCTGTCCGCCCGACAGCCCGTTGCCGTCAGCGCCAAGCGGCGTGTCATATCCCTGCGGCTGGCTAAGAATCATTTCGTGGACGCCAGCCAGCTTCGCCGCTGCAACAATTTTTTCCGCGTCATGCTCGCCAAAGCGGGAAATATTCTCCGCCAGAGTGCCTTTAAAGAGCTGCACATCCTGTGGCAGATAGCCCATTGCCGGGCCAAACGCCGTTTTATCTACCTGACTAAGATCGGCCCCATCCAGTCGAACCTTGCCACGCGTCGGTGCTTGCGTCGCAACCAGCAGACGTGCCAGCGTAGATTTCCCAGAACCTGATGCGCCCAGAATCGCCAGCGTTTCTCCCGCCTGAAGCGAGAAATGGATATCCTGCAATCGTGATGCCCCTTGCGGCGTCTGCAATAACACATTCTCGACGCTAAGCTGGCCAATCGGTGCGGGCAGCGCCATCGCCTCCGCTTTGGGCGGATAAGCCGTCATGATACGGCTGAGTCGAGACCAGGCTTGCCGCGCGCTGCTCAGCGGTTTCCAAATACCGATCAGTTGATCGATAGGGCTCAGCACGCGCCCGACAAGAATTGATCCCGCTATCATCATCCCCGGCGTGATTTCCCCCTTAATCGCTAACATGGCCCCCACGCCGAGCATCAGCGATTGCAGAAAAATACGCGCATGTTTTGATGCAGCCCCGACAACCGCGGCCCGCTCACTTGCCAGATTTTGCAGCGTAATAAAACGGTAGTGTTGCCCCAGCCAACGGCGGCGCAGATTAGGCAGCATCCCCATCGATTCAATGACTTCAGCATTACGCAGTTGCGTATCCGCAAGATGAGTTGCCTGTAGCGCTTCGTGATTTGCCTCTTCCAAAGGCGACGTGGTGAGATACTGGTTCAGCCATGCCAGCAGCACCAGCACCACCGTTCCCCCTAGCGCCAGCAGGCCGAGAACCGGATGGATCAGGAACAGCACCAGTAAAAAGAAGGGAAACCAGGGAATATCGAAGAAGGCAAACAGTGAGTTGCCCGTAATAAACTGCCGCAGTAGCGTGAGATCGTTCAGCGCCTGACCCGCCTTGGCCTCACCGGCCTCCAGATTGCGCTCAAATGCGGCGTTGAAAACCTGTTGATTCAGCTGTAGGTCGATACGGGTGCCGAGTCTCACGACCACCAGACTTCGCACCCATTCGAGTGCCGCCATGAATATCCCCAAGCCAGCAATCAGCAGAGTGAGCATCAGCAACGTGGTGCCATTCCCCGAAGCCAGTACGCGATCGTAAACCTGCAGCATATAAATCGAAGGCGACAGCATCAGTAGATTAACGATGGCGCTGAAAATCCCAATGCTCCAAAAGCTGCGCCGGAAAGGACGCAGTATACTCAACAACGAACGTTCCTTATTTGCTAGTTGACTCACTGCGTTTGCCTCTCCTGTCAGGGCTGTTTATGCAACGTACGCACACTGCCATCAGGCAATATCAGCGTATAGCCCTCTTTTTCCTTGCTAAAGAACGCCACGGACTGACCTTGTTCTTTCGTCAGCGTGATACCGTCCGGCGTAGACCTCCAGCCTGCTGGTACATCAGATAGCAGCGCGTTTAAACACGGCGCATCACCCTCAAGACGCCAGGTGTTATCCACTAACGGCGTATTGTGCAGCACAACCTCACACTGCTGTTCCCCGCCACGCAATTGCCATACGCCGCTTAGCTCACTTGCTGAAGGCAACTTCAAACTACTCGCCATACATCCTCCGCTTATTGCACTTAACAGCGCCGCGATGATTAACTTTTTCATAGTGGCCCCAAGTCGATAACAGAAAAGGACGGGGGTTACCCCGTCCTTGCTACATCACACGATAAAATCGGTTGCCGCAGAAGGCTGACCAACAATATGTACAACAAAGTCTGGCGTGGTCTGACCCGCAAAGTTCAGCCACAGATCGGTGGTATTGCTATCGGCATTCCAGTTAAGCAATGCTTCATTACCCAGTCCGGTGAATGAATTGACGAACTGCAAATCACCTTTTTGATTCAACGCTGACAGATCGATTTTGTCGATGCCGCGTTGGAAATCAGTGATGGTGTCATAGCCGTTCTTATAGGAAGAATCGCTCGCGCTGGCATAGACAAAAATATCTTTGCCTGCACCGCCCGTCAGCGTATCTGCACCGCCGCCGCCGTAAATGACGTCATCGCCTGCACCACCGTTCAGAATATTATTCGCGTCATTGCCGATAATAATATCATTGCCGGAGCCGCCAATGGCGTTTTCGATCGTGACGCCGTGAGCGATAGAGACGTTACCTTTCAGGCCGCCAACATCAGAGAACCCGCCTTCATTCAGGTTGATACGCTGATCGTTTCTGTAACCAGAGAAATCAAACGTATCGTTACCACCTGCATCCCAAACGGAGAAAATCAGTTTTTGGCTATTGCTGGTGGTGGTATAGAAATCACGGCCAGTATTGGAGTTGAAACCGTATACCGTGTCACCGGTACGCGTGTTCATGTTTGCACCGTACAGATATTGGATTGCCGTGATGTCATCGATCAGCGGACCTGCAGCATAGTGCCCCTGGAAATCGCCCCCAGTGTTTTGCTCACTCCAGTAGCTCATCAGGCTGAACTGGCGTGTATCTTCCGCGTAGGTTACATCGCGGTAGGTCGGGTTGCCTTCGCCCGCATTGTAAGAACCCGGGTGATTCAGGCCCAACGCATGACCGATTTCATGCGTCAGCGTCTGCTTGCCGTATTCCGTTGCTGGGTTACGCACCGTTTCAGCGTTGTAGTTAAACCAGGCGCTGCCCGCTGCCGAGTGGTTACCCGGCATATAAGCGTAAGCCTGAGTATCGTAGTCCATCCGACCGCTTGAATCACGGGTGTAGTTACCAAACGTGATGGTAGCTTTTTGGGTAGGGCTAACCTGAGTAAACGTGATATTGGCAACATCTGACCACGATTGCAGAGACAGCTTAGCTTGTTGTTCCTGGGCTGCGCTGAATTTCACAAAGCCCTGATCGCCAGAAGGGATAGACTTCACGTTCTGTAAGAACGAATAGGTCAAATTAGCGGATTTACCGAATACATTCGTGCCATTCCAGGTCAGGCCGTCGCGGACGATTTCCTTGGCTGCCAGATCGCTTGTGAACGAGGGTTTGCCATTAAGCTGTCCATCGCCACGGGAGTGGTAATTATACAAGTCGTACACATCACTATATCCCGTACCCGCTGCATGCAATGCAGATTCAGCGGTATCCTTATCTTCATCTCGTAAAGCCATCTTTTCTTCTCCATAAGTCTGATCGGGATGATCAGAATCCTAAATCCCTTCATGCAATCGAGGTATTGCATGTACCGCACATAGCCGCGGTCTAATCCTCTCCTGGGTCGACAAAGCTCACTAAAAATATTTATATCCAAAAAACGCATATAAATAAAAATTATCTCTATAAGGAAATAATTAAGAAAGAACGCCAATTATTTTCGTTATTATCAAATGATAAATAATAAGGTCACGGTGACTAATTTTTATTATTGGTATTGAGATGGACAGCAAGAGAAACGGATGCCAAGCGGCATTCATTTTTGAAAAGGAAGGAATTTTTATTCACTGCGTTAATTTTCATCACGGTTCCTGTCCTTAGTTGATAAAACCGCGCCACGTAATGACATACTTTGTCACACGTATTAACGGCATCCTTGCTGTTCCGAGACAAATCTAACAAATAAGAATAAAAAAATATAGCGCTAAATAGGGACTAATTACCCCCTTATTCGGGGGACGGATATAGAAGAATTTGTTATGGCATATCCCGTTGTTCAATCGGGAAGACGGGCAGCGCCGCCAGCAGCTGTGCACCATAGCCTTTGGTCAACAGGCGACGATCGTAAATGACGATTTCACCAAAGCAGTCATGGCTACGAATAAGGCGTCCAACCTGCTGGATGAGGTTAAACGAGGCGCTGGGCAAACTTTGTACGATAAACGGATGCCGTTTGAGGCTTTTTAACCATTCGCCTTCCGTCAGAATGACTGGGCTGTCGATAGGCGGAAACGCAATTTTATGGATATGCACCTGAGTAAGGAGCTCCCCTTTCAGATCCAACCCTTCCGCAAAGGACTGCAAACCAATCAGCACGCTGGTCTGGCCTTCCTGTACCCGCTGACGATGTAGCTCGACCAGCCTGTAGCGCGGCTTATCTCCCTGAACCAGCAGCATCAGGCGTAAATCGGTCACCTGCGTCAGAAACAGCTGCATCGCACGCTGGCTGGCAAACAGCATCAACATCCCTTTATGCTTATCCTGTTTTAACTCCGCTCGGAAAAATTGCGCCATTTCAGCAATATGCTGCGCTTCGGATTCCATCAGCGGTTCATAACGCATTTTGGGAATCACCAGACGCCCCTGCTCGCGGTGGTTGAACGGCGAATCCAGCGCGATAAAGGTGTCCCCTTCCTGCTCGCTCAGGCCAGAAAGCTCCTGTATACGCGCAAAACTGTTCAACGAGCGCAGCGTTGCCGAGGTCATCACGACGTGCGACACCTTCCCCCACAGTAGCCTTTCAAGCTGATCGCAGACGCGAATCCCCGCACAGTGCAGGTGAAGATGCGGCTGGTTATCGCGCATTTCCCGCGTGATCCATTTGGAAACGGGCGCGTTCGACGATTTCTCCATCGCCGCCAGCCGCCACAGCTTGCTCATGGACTCAAGATAACCCTGTTGGCGGCTCATTTTCAGCAGTGCCTGATAGACCCGCACCACGTCATGCTTGCCGGTTTTCTCGCTGAGATCGTTAAGCATATACTCTGCCAGCGCCCGCAGCGTATCCGTCAGTTTGAACAACCGCACGCAGAGTTCACGCATTTCATCCGGCATTTTGCCCATCGCAAAACGGTATTCGGTTTCCTGTCCGTCATGCGGAAGAAACAGCCCGCACATTTGCGAGAAAGACAGCACGCACTCGCGGATCTCCTCACAATGGCTGGTTAACCGCTCGCTGTTAGCGAGTCGCGGCGGTGACTTAGGGGCAAATTGCGCCATGCACTGGCCAACAAGCTGCACCAGCTGTTCCAGTTGCGCCATCATATAAGCCGGATGAATATCACCAGACATCTCCAGCGTATCGCGGGCAACGTCGGGGATATGGTGGCCTTCGTCGAGCACCAACAGGAGATTCTTAGGAGGAGGAAGTACCGATTCGCTTTCCATCGCCGCCATCACCAGCGCATGGTTGGTGACGACAACATCGGCCTGCTCGATCTCACGCCGGGCGATAAAGAACGGGCACTCGCGGTAATAATGACAGTTGTGCGCAAGGCAGTTTGCTTTGTCTGTACACAATTTCTGCCACAGGCTATCGTCAATTGAATCTTGATAATGATCGCGCAGCCCATCCCAGGCGTGACCTTGCAGCGCTTTTTCAAGCCGCACACAGGTACGTTTTTCCTCCTTGCTGGCAGACATTACTTCATCATCCAGAAAGAGCGGTAAATCCCCCTGCGCATCGGGATCGGTTGCCAGCATCGCCAAATTACGTGGGCAAATATAACGACGGCGACCAAATGCAGCGGTGAATTTCAGTTCGGGAATAAACTTCTGCAACAGTGGCAAATCTTTGCTGTAAATCTGATCCTGCAACGCCACATTCGCGGTGCTGACCACCAGCGTTTTGTCCTCCGCACGCCCTACCGCAATACCCGGAATCAGGTAAGAAAGCGTTTTCCCGACGCCGGTTGGCGCTTCAATAGCCAAATGGCGCGGGTAATCACCCGCTAGCGTTTTCGCCACTTCGGCAATCATCTGTCGCTGGGGAACGCGGGAAATAAAATCCGGGATTTGCTCTTGCAGGGCCTTATACCATTGACCAATCTGCAATTTTATTGCGGGGGACAGCGTCATGCATACTCTATATCTGTGTAATCTGACGGCCATTGTCCCACAGACGCCCGGCGACGTCAGCCGATATCACGTTCGCGACAATTCCGACCTCGACAATCGTCTGCCCAGCGATTAGGGTTAAGTCCCATATTTGTCACGAGCGGTAAATTATGTCTTCAGCCCACACAATTAACCAATCGTACTGGTTTTCGCCACAATTACCACATGTCGAAAGCCGCAGCACGCGCAACAGCAGCCACGCCTATAAAACACACAGCCATGCGCAATTCTCGATTGGCGCGATAGAACACGGCGAAACGCTTTGCCATTACCGCAATGAAATGCATCACTTGCAGGTTGGCGATCTGATCTTCATCGATCCTCAACAGCCGCACAGCTGTAATCCACTTCCCGGAAAAACACGCAGTTATCACATGCTTTATCTGGATACCGAATGGTGCCTCGATCAGATCGCAGCTCACTGTGGTTATCGGGCGGAGACCTTGCATTGCAACCGCGTTGTTCTGCGTGATCCCGCACTGTTTATACGTTATCAGCACGTGGTTGCCCTGCTGTATCGGGGAGACATAACATCGGCAGATAACCAGCTCAAAGCGATGCTCGAACCCATTTGGCGACAATATTGCCAGCCTGCACCGTCCTGTTTGCCCGTCTTACCCCATCATGCTTCGCAAGCCACGACGCGACACGTACGCGAACGTCTGTTGAATAATTTACAAGAATCGCCCTCGCTGGAAACGCTGGCGGAGGAGCTGAATCTGCGGCGTGAAACCATCGTGCGACAGTTTCGTCACGATACCGGCATTACACCGATGGCCTTCCTGAATAATGCTCGTATTGAGTATGCTAAATCGCTACTGAAACAGGGCACGCCATTGGTTGATGCCAGCTATCAAAGCGGCTTCTGCGATCAAAGCCATTTCCACAAAACGTTTGTGCAATACACCGCCGCGACACCGGGTCAGTACGCGCGATCAATATTTGACAATAAATAGCGGAACGCCTTGTCTAGACTGACCTCGATTACTTATCGAGGTCAGAAATATCATGTTTATCCATACCCTTTTTTCCGTCGATTCGCTCTTTCCCAACCACTTTCCGGCTCTGGCCTTGGCGCATTTTGTGGCGCTACTAAGTCCTGGCCCAGACTTCTTTCTGCTGACGGCCTATGCCATTCGCTACCGACTGCGCGGCAGTGCGGGAATTTGTCTGGGTATCGCACTGGGCAACGGCATTTACATTCTGCTGGCGGTGATAGGCTGGGCAGGCATTCAACATTCACCCACACTGTTTACCCTCATCGAGTTAGGCGGTGCCGCTTATCTGCTCTGGGTTGGCTATCAGTTAGTGAAAAGTCGTTCTGTGCTATCGCTACAGGCAGAACAGCAGTCCGACCGTTGCCCGACGCTGCGTAAACAAATCCTGCTGGGGCTCGGTTCAGCACTGTTGAACCCCAAGAACATGCTGTTCTACATCAGCCTGATGACCAGTATTCTTGGGCAACATGTGACACCTACGCAGCAATTCGTCAGCGGTAGCTGGATGTTTTCTGTCGTTCTGGTGTGGGATCTGCTGATCGCCGCGCTGATCGCTCGCCCGCTGATTCAGCAGCGTTTAACCCGCTGGCTTAACCCGATTGAGCGCGGAGCCGGCGTCATTCTGATGTTTTTCGGTCTGCTGTTGTTATTTCGGTAATTGTTATTTCGCTAATAGATATTCCGATAATGAAGGGCAGTTAAAAAGCGCGGAGCGTTTCGGCCTTGTTTCATGGGCGGAAGGCTTTATAATTCGGAGCAGTTAACAAAAGGATAACCTGATGACTCTTCAAAAAATCGGCATTATCGGTCTTTTTGCCCTGCTCGCCTTAGGTGGAATGTCTGGCATGATGCTGGTGGGCTACATTATTATCGAGCACGCGGGCTGAGGCTTTCGGCCCGCAGCGCTCCCCCTATCTTACAGCACAAATTTACAGTAAGAATGCACGAACAGTGCCGCACGGAAACGCGGCAATTAACGCGGTTATTTAGGCTAACGTGACTGTTCAGGCTAACGTGGTTGTTCGGGCTAGCGTGATTTTTTAACTAATGTGACTGTTTTAACTCATGCGACTGTTCTGACTGAAACGTCTGCCAGTAATCAGGAATACGCGCGAAGGTCAGTTGGAACCAGGCCGTAAACTGGTCGGGCGTCGTCGCCATCCGCTGTGCAATCTCGTCTATCGACTCGTACGCATAGTTCGACACTTCATCGGGATTCATCTGCGGAACGTCGTCCGTCACGCCAAAATACACATGCCCCAGTTCATGCTCAATCAGCCCGTTATCCAGCGGCAAACGATAGGTCAGCGTAAACATCGGCGTTAGCGCACAGCGTAGCCCCATTTCTTCATACAAGCGGCGATGTGCTGCCTGCAACGTCTCTTCACCGGGCGCAGGGTGGCTACAGCAGGTATTACTCCATAAACCGCCGCTGTGGTATTTCTCCACTGCCCGCTGCTGCAATAACAACTGCTGGCGAGAGTTGAAAACATAGACGGTAATCGCACGATGTAATACTCCTTTTACATGCGCTTCCTGTTTTTCCATTACGCCCGTTGGCCTGTCATTTTCATCAACCAGCACCACTTCAGTCAACGGCATACCTTTCTCCTGCAATACCTGATTCTCCGGCAATCACACTGTATTACGATCATCACAATGCGTCTCGCCGCCGGAATTTTCGGCGGCGAGACAAACGTCATTATAGCAGGGTGAAGCTGTCGCTCTTCACACGCTGTGAATCCAGACCAATCATCACGTCGAATTTGCCAGGTTCCACCACCTGCTGCATGCGAGCATTGTAGAACTTCAGTGCGTCCTGATCGAGCGTGAAGGTGACCGTGCGGGATTCTCCCGGCTGTAGCATCACTTTCTCAAAACCACGCAGCTCTTTCAGCGGACGGCTGATGGAAGCCACCACATCATGGAGATACAGCTGTACGACCGTTTCCCCTGCGCGGTTGCCGGTGTTTTTCACCGTGACGCTGGCGTTGATCGTCCCGTTACGCTTCATCGTCTGGCTGGATAAACGCACGTCTGACACACTAAACGTGGTGTAGCTCAGGCCGTAACCAAACGGATAGAGCGGCCCATTAGCTTCATCGTAGTAGTGAGACGTATATTTGCCTGGGTTTTCCGGCGTGTAAGGACGACCTGACGGCAGGTGATTGTAATAAATCGGGATCTGGCCGACGGAGCGTGGGAAGGACATCGGCAGTTTGCCAGATGGGTTATAGTCGCCAAACAGCACATCGGCGATCGCATTGCCGCCTTCCGTACCGCTAAACCAGGTTTCCAGTAACGCATCGGCTTGCTGATCTTCACGCACTAGCGCCAGAGGGCGTCCGTTCATCAGCACCAGAACCAGCGGTTTACCTGTGGCTTTCAGCGCCGCAATCAGGTCACGCTGGCCTTGCGGCAGGTCGATGTTCGAACGGCTAGATGCTTCATGCGCCATCCCGGCCGCTTCACCAACGACGGCAACCACCACATCCGCCTTCTTCGCTGCGGCTACGGCTTCATCGATCATGACCTGCGGAGGACGTTTATCCACCTGAACGGCATCTTCATACTGATTCAGGAAATCGATAATGCCTTTGTGATTACTGACGTTGGCACCTTTAGCATAAAGAATGGTGGCTTTATCGCCGACGGCATTCTTCAGGCCCTGATAAACGGTAATCGTCTGTTTCGTGACGCCTGCGGCAGACCAGCTTCCCATCGTATCGCGCTGGCTGTCAGCCAATGGCCCCACAACGGCAATCGTGCCTTCTTTCTTCAACGGCAGCGTTTGTAGGCGGTTTTTCAACAGCACCAGACTCTTACGCGCCACGTCACGCGCGTCCAGACGGTGTAAGCGACTTTCCGCGTTAGTATCTACCGGATCGGAACCGACTGGCCCCAAATGACGATACGGATCTTCAAACAGCCCCATATCGTATTTCACGTTCAGCACCTGACGGCTGGCATCGTCAATCTCCTGCACGCTCACCGCCCCACTTTTCACCAGCTCAGGCAGATAGCGCACGAAATACTCGTCGCTCATGCTCATGCCGATACCGGATTTAATCGCCAGACGCGATGCATCACGCGGATCGCTGGCCACACCGTGCTTAATCAGCTCTTTAATCGCGCCGTGATCGGTAATGGTGATGCCTTTGAAATTCCACTGATCGCGCAGAACCTCTTTCAGCAACCAGCTATTTGAGGTGGCTGGCGTACCGTTGATTGAGTTCAACGCAACCATCACGCCGCTGCTGCCCGCGTCAATCGCCGCTTTGTAAGGCGGCATATAGTCTTGGAACATGCGCTGAGGGCTCATATCCACGGTGTTATAGTCACGTCCGCCTTCCACCGCACCGTAGAGCGCGTAGTGTTTTACGCTGGTCATCAGCGAGTGGCGTCCGGTTACGTCATCGCCCTGAAAGGATTTGACTACCACACCGGCAATTTTACTGGTCAACCAAGTATCTTCACCGAAGCCTTCTGAAACGCGGCCCCAGCGCGGATCGCGGGTGATATCCACCATCGGCGCCCAGGTCATGTTCAGACCGTCTTCCGTCGCTTCATACGCCGCTACGCGCGCACTTTTCGCAATCGCGTCCATATCCCAACTGGAGGCTAGCCCCAGCGCGATAGGGAAAATCGTGCGCTGGCCATGCACCACATCGTAGGCGAAAAACAGCGGAATTTTCAGGCGACTGAGCTGCATAACCTGATCTTGCATCTCACGGATATCTGGACGGGTCACTGTATTAAAAATCGCGCCAACCTGGCCGTTTCTAATCATTTCCCGAATGGCTTCTTTCGGGTTATCCGTCCCGACGCTGATTAATCGGAGCTGGCCGATTTTCTCTTCCAGCGTCATTTTCTTCAGCAAATCCGTGACAAACGCATCACGTTGCTGATGTGAAGGCGATATTGAGGCTGGCGCAGACGTCAGCTCCTGCGCAAACGCCGGATTACAGGCAAGTCCAATTGCTATAGTCAGTGAAGTAAGCCATTTCATTCGTTATAAAGACCCAGTCAATCCAGGCGTCAGAGTCAGAAAGAGAGCGCTGAAGCACAAGACAGGTTGAAGATTCCGACGGTCACATCCCTTCTCTGACAAGGCGAAAAACACCTTCTCCTGCCTTAAGCGAATAAGGCTTCCCGATAGTGGTTGCCGCACCGACGCACTCAAATGCACAGCGCGTAATATAGTGCATTTATTGAGGTTTCATTTAATAAAAACTGCAAGAATAATGCTAAACGATACGCAAAACTCACATTCAGCGCCTTCCGTTTGCATCATCATCCTGATAGCGACGCGCAAAACCGGTAGATGGACCACGGAGAGGAAGATGATTTCTCCCACCTTTCGTGCTAATGCTAAGGCTTCGTTAACACAAGGAGCCTCAGACATGTATCAGCTGTATATCGCCAATAAAAACTATTCCTCTTGGTCACTGCGTCCGTGGGTGCTGTTGAAAGCACTGTCGATTCCTTTCGAAGAGAAACTGGTTGCTTTTGCGCCGGGCATGGCACAGCCGGCATTTAAGGCCTTTTCGCCGACGGCAAAAGTCCCCTGCCTGATCGATGGCGAGACCACTGTCTGGGATTCGTTGGCGATTACCGAATATCTGGCTGAACAGCACCTCGGCGTCTGGCCTGCTGATGCCAAAACCCGCGCCTGGGCACGCTGTGCCGCTGCCGAAATGCATTCTGGCTTTACCGCACTGCGTAACATCTGCTCCATGAGCTGCGGCGTGCGCGTTAAAATGAACGAAATATCGCCTGCCCTCAGTAACGACATTAACCGCATCTGCGAACTGTGGCAGGAAGGGCTGACGCGCTTTGGCGGACCGTTTCTGGCAGGAGAACAGTTTTCGGCCGTGGACGCCTTCTTTGCGCCAGTTGTCTTCCGCATCAAAACCTATCAACTGACCGTTTCGCCGGAAGCCGCTGCCTATTGCGAGCATCTGTTAGCACAGCCTGCCATGCAGCGTTGGCTACAGGATGCATTAGCAGAAACCTGGCGTGAAGCTGAGCATGATGATGAAGTGAAAAAAGCGGGTGAAGTGATAGAGGATTTTCGCGCTCGCGCCTAGCGCCACCGCAGGTGGTGACCTGTTTGACCACCGTCAAAACGTCCCCCTCCCACAGCATTGGGAAGGGGGAACCTGTCATTCGGTTTCGATGTTCGCCATGCTCTGCGGTTGGCGGGAAGCCAGCGATTTTTGTTTCTTATAGCTCAACGCGGCGGCAGGCACCTCGCTGACCTTACCGGTTTCAATCCACTTACGCAGGCGGTTAGCATCCGCAAAGTGCGTGTATTTACCGAAGGCATCCAACACCACCAGCGCAACAGGCCGCTGATTAATGACCGTACGCATCACCAGACAGTGCCCCGCCTGATTCGTGAAGCCCGTTTTAGTCAACTGAATGCTCCAGTCCTCTTTATAGACCAGATGATTCGTGTTTCTGAACGGCTGGCTGTACGCTGGGTGGGAGAACGTCGCCGTTTTCTCCTGCGTGGTACTAAGCTGGCCCAGCAGCGGATATTGCTTGCTGGCAATCAAGAGCTTGGTGAGATCGCGGGCAGTCGAGACATTATTGATAGACAGCCCAGTCGGTTCTACATAACGCGTGTGGGTCATCCCCAACGCACGGGCTTTAGCATTCATCGCGCGGATAAACGCCTGATAGCCGCCCGGGTAGTGGTGCGCCAGACTGGCCGCCGCGCGGTTTTCTGATGACATCAGCGCCAGTAGCAGCATGTCACGGCGGCTGATCTCACTGTTCAGACGAACGCGCGAGTAGACCCCTTTCATTTCTTTCGTCTGGCTAATATCGACAGAGATGATTTCATCCAGCGGTTGATTGGCATCCAGCACCACCAGCGCCGTCATCAGTTTCGTCACCGAAGCAATCGGCACCACCACATCAGGATTGCTGGAATAAAGGATGTGGTTATCACGTAGATCCACCACCATGGCGCTACCGGAAGCAATTTCCTGATGCGCAGTGCCAGCGGAGTACGTCGGCGCTTTCGCCACAGCCTGAGGCAACATCACTGCATGGGTTGATAGCACCAACAGGCCAAAAAGAGAAAGCTTAAAATTTTTAGTCATTCTTCAATAACTTAAACAGTATTCTGTTAAATGAAAGGGATGGGCATCGGCATTATAATTTACCGCCCTTCCCTGCGCACTCATACAGCAGAAAAGCTTTGTGACAAATGTTGACAGACGGTTTGAGCAACTTACTGTTTTTTATCATGTTACGTCAGAGACGGTCTTATTTTGCGCATGTGGTTGAGCAGACGCAGGCTGACGCCGCTGAATATCCCTGCGGTAATCCCACTTGCCGCACCGGACAGTAGGCAGAATACAGGGTCATGCGCCAACGCGGGAAACAGAGCCAACTGGACGGAAAAGTAGAAATGAGAACAAAACGTCAGCAGCATCAAGACCAGCGACCACCACGAACCGGTGCGTTGAAAACGTCGCGATTCCAGCAAGTAAATGCCTGACGTCTTCCCCCACGCCCATCCGATGCCCAGCCCAATGATCAACGCCAGCAGAAATCCGCCCGCCGCTGCAAGCGGGAGCCGCAGCGTATGAAAAATCGCACTGATGCCCCACACCATGAAAATCATCGGCACAACCAACATCCGCATCAACGATTGCTGCCGTGGCTGACTGGCTTTTACGCCGGCATAAATCAGATAACCCAAAACGATCCACACCCAATAAGGCGTGTGACGCAAAATAATCAGCAGGTTTTCCACGGCAGTACTATTCCTTCATCACTAAGGCCTTCATTAATTAAGCCTTCATCAGCCAACAAACCAGTGCGACTACGGCGTGATTTTGGCCTGTTCCAGCGCTTGTTTCACCGCATTAATCACGCCCTGACTCGATAACGTTGCCCCCGTTACCGCATCCACCTTGTTAATATCCTGCTTCTCAATGAGCTCCGGCACAATTTGATCCGTCGCGCTCAACATCATCGCTTCGGTATCGCCATGCTTCAGCACTTCAGCATTGGCAATCTTCCCGTCTTTAATGCTGACCGTGACCTCAACTTCTGCCGCCTTCCCCTGCGCTTTACCGATGTAGGCACCGTCTTTATAGTGCGCCACATCGCTACCATGAACGGACAGAGAAAAAGCCATCACTAACGTGGCAAGCACTGCCGAAATAGATTTTTTCATCATTTCCCCGTGTGCAAATCGAACAATAAAAACAACAATTCAATAACCAGAATAGAACAATTAATTAAAACCTAATAATTGATAATAAGATTTCGTTTCAATATTATCCAACGACAATTTAAGCCGTAGCGCACACTCTATACACCGATCCCTGAGTGCTTTCAACTGGGTTTCATCATCGGTCATCACCGATATTTCGACGAAATAACCCAGTGATTCAATATAATCGAGCGTAATATGGAAGGCGTTTAAAAAGTAGATACTGCGGATTTTATGAATTTCAAAAAGGGGCCGATACCCTAGGGTCTGTAGCATGCTGTCGGTTTTTTCAAAGTCCTCGACATTAACCGCTTCACAGCGATCGACGCCCGGCCCTTTCACAATCCAGAGCTTAATCCCCGACGGCTCCATGCGGCGCACCTGCATTTTGATATTCTGCTGTTGCAGACGATTCTCTGCATCATCGTAATAAATATCATGTTCTTTATTTTCAAAGACAAAAGCCTCAGGATGAAGGCTAAAAAGCGTATTCCTGAAAACAGCTATATCGTCGATGCGAAATTTAAGCTCAACTTCATATTTCCCTGTGAAATGTTCAACCATGTTCTTTCCCTCACTGGATTCCCTGAAATAAAATTGACTCTCCGCAATATAGAACAGCGTTTTATTATGCTGTCATACGGAAATTCAAGATAATAATGGTTCAGTCATCCGCAAAATAGATCATACAGGTAACATAATATGGCCGAATGGCCGTCCTCTCACCCTCCTTGATTAACACCTTACGTCCTGTCACCGCGATAATCATGCGGCGTTATTACCTTACAACGTCAGATATGCGAGCGCAATTTCCAGGCAACGAATATCTGTTGACGAATGCTATTGGCGATTTCCCAGCAAAAAAATGCGGTCAGAATCCTTGCTGGACGCTGACCGCCGTTAATAATAGCTGAGAAGGGAAAAACCGCTAGTTCTTCACGCCGCAACGGTAGGTAATAGCAGAATCAGTGCAGAATCGAAGCCGTGATGGTGCATAAACTCACGCAAAATCAGCAATCGGGCGGAGAAGGCGTTCTCTAGCGGAATCCCTTCCCAGGTCGCCGGGCTCCCCAGCATGACGCGTTCCAGACGTTTAAATGTCCGCTCCATATCATCCTGTGGCAAACGCCAGCCTGCGTCCTCTTCTTCTGCTCCCGAAACCTGTGCAAGGGTCACCAATGCGGGGTCGAAAGAAAACAGAGCGGAATCCGCAGGGATGTCGTGGCGAATACGTGTCACTTCATCCTCAACCGCCATGATCGCCAGCTCCATTTCGTCCGGCGTTGGGGGAAGATGCTTAAAAAATGCCGCTGCCGTTTTGTCAAAACCGATGGTTAATTGCAGGGTTGCCGACGGTTGTGATGCCGTCCCACAGACGACGGTCGTCAACTCTTCGCCAATATACAGTACTGTTACCGGCACATCCGGCGCGACGCGCTGTCTGGCAAGCGAGTACGCCTGTTGCAGGTTCACATCATTTTCCATCACGGCCTCCCTCTTATTTAGTGCTGACTCTCGTGTTGGCAGCAGCGTGCAATACCAGCGATATCCGCGGGCGTGGTTCGGCAACAGCCGCCAATCAAGCGTGCGCCTGCTACCTGCCACTCGGGCAAATACGCGGTCAACGAGCAGGCATCATCGTGAGTGCTGCTCCAGGTTTTCGTTACCGCATCATACTGCTCGCCGGAATTGGGATAAACCACCAACGGCAAATCCGTCAGCGAGGACAGGTGCGTCAGCGCGGGCGTCACGTTTTCCAGCGCGATGCAGTTGATACCCGCAGCGACCACCTGAGAGCAGGCGTTGACCCGCGCCAGCACCGTGCGCAATGGCGTGCCGTCGCTGAGGTGTTCGCTGTCACGCAGCGTGAAGGAGAACCAGGCCTGCGCCTGAGGGAACTCGGCCAGTAGCGCAATCAGCGCCTCTATTTCAGCGAAAGACGGCAGCGTCTCGCAGGCCAGCAGATCGGCACCCGCCTCATGCAGTGCCGCCATACGCGGCCGATGAAACGCCATCATCTCGGCCTGTGGTAGTTGGTAATCGCCACGATACTCCGAACCATCCGCCAGATAGGCACCGTACGGCCCCACCGATCCCGCCACCAGCAGCGTCCCAGCCTGCGGATTATCGCGACGGTAATCATCCCGCGCCTGCGCCGCCAGCTGTACGCTCTTGGCAATCAGCGCCAGTGATTCTGCTTCACTATACCCGCGCGCCTCAAACCCTTGCGGCGTCGCCTGATAGCTGGCCGTAATCGCACACTGCGCCCCGGCTTTGAAATAATCGAGGTGCACCTGATAAATCAGCGCCGGATTTTCAACCAGCACTTTCGCCGACCACAGCGGATCCGTTAAATCACAGCCGCGCGCTTCCAGTTCGGTTGCCAACGCACCGTCCAGCACAATCGTTGATGCCGTCGCCAGCATTTCGGTAACCGTATTTTTACGCAATGTCTTCCACTCCCGTTAATCTACGTTTCTTCATTGACTGCGTGAAATAATAAGCACCGTAACACAGCGCGACAAACGGAATTCCACACCACAGTGCAATCCGCTGGCTTGGGTCAAACGCCAGCCCGACACAGGCCAGCAGGCAGAGCAGGAAGCCAAGAATCGGCGTGATCGGGAACCAGGGTGCGCGATATTGCAGGTCGGAAAGCGGTTTTCCCGTACGGACATGGTGACGACGGAACATGTAGTGCGAGGCGCAGATGCTCAGCCACACCGCCACGACGGCAAAGCCGGAAATCGCGGACAGCGCCACGTAAACGGTATCCGGTGCAACCACGCTGGAAAACAGCGCCAACAGCCCGCCCAGCATACTGACGGAAATAGCAAAGAGCGGAATACCGCGGCGCGTCAGACGAGAAAAACGGCGCGGCAACGTGCCTTCGTTGGACAGCGACCACAGCATACGCCCCGAGGCATACAGCCCTGAGTTAGCAGCGGACAGAATCGCCGTCAAAATGACGAAATTAAAAATGTCGGCGGCGTAGGGAATACCAATCTTCTCAAACACCAGCACAAACGGGCTTTTAGCAATACCGGCCTCTTCCATCGGAATGATCGCCGCCAACACCAGCACCGTCCCCAGAAAGAAAATCACCAGCCGCGCGACGGTAGTACGAATCGCCATCGGCACCACCTTCTGCGGATTCTCGGTTTCGCCAGCCGCGATACCGATCAGCTCCGTACCGGAGAAGGCAAAGTTCACCGCCACCATCGTCATCAGAATCGGCAGGCCGCCGTGTGGAAACCAGCCAGACGCGGTAATGTTCTGGAAGAACGGCGCGGGTGAACCATCCTGCATCGGAATAAAGCCAAACATCGCGCCAGCGCCGAGCACAATAAAGGCAAGAATCGTGACGACTTTAATGATAGAGAACCAGAATTCCCCTTCGGCAAAGAAGCGGGACGACACAATATTCAGCAGATAGATCAGAACACAAAACAGCAAGCACCAGGTCCAAACCGGCACCTGCGGGAACCAATACTGCATGCAAAAACCGGCAGCGGTCAGGCTGGAGCCCAACGCAACCGTCCACGTCAGCCAATACAGCCACGCCACGGTATAGCCCGTTGCGGGACTGAGATAGCGGGAAGCATACACATGGAACGCGCCAGTTTCCGGCATGGCAACGGACAGCTCACCCAGACTCAGCATCACCAGATACACCACCAGCGCGCCGATCAGATACGCCAATAGCGTTCCGGCCGCGCCCGTCGTCGAAATAATGTAGCCCGTATTGAAAAACAGGCCAGTACCGATGACGCCGCCGAGCGAAAGCATCACCAAATGGCGAGCTTTCATCGTGCGCTTAAACTGCCCTTCTGTGCCTGATGCGTGTTGTTCCATGATGACCTTTCTTTATCAATGTATCCGCCCTGCTTTATGCAGCTGAACGGTATAGACCCTAAATAATTCGAGTTGCATGAAGGCGGCAAGTGAGGGAATCCCGATGAGCTTACACAGGTAAGTGATTCGGGTGAGTGAGCACAGCCAACGCACAGGCAACTTGAAGTATGACGGGTATAGACGTCTAAACTTCCAGATAGATGGAGTGTTATACCGTCAACCGATTCGTAAAGTAAAGTACAGGCCAACGGGAGAGCGATGAGGTGCGTTAAATCTGAACAGACACTGTCAGGAAACCAAGAAGGGGAAATCCAGTGCGGGGAAACAGAGAACGGAAAAGCGGTGAGCGCCTATGGCTCACCAATCACACGGGCGATATCCGCCGAGGTCTTCAAGGTGCGGATCTCGCTGAATAATTCGGTGGCGTCGTCGTACTAAAAATTATCTAATATTATCCAATTATGTATAAAATACTTGTCACTTAATAAAAACACCTTAGATATCTTAAATTATTCGCAACAACATAACATTATTTTACTACATTATCATTCTTGTGATTTTTATTAAGCAGTCCATATCATAGTGCCATGCATAAGAGATTATTAGTTTATGCTTAAATAAAAATTTAAAATAACATTTCACATAAAAATATTTAATGTTATAAAAATATTTAACAAGACATAATTACGGCAATTATTTCAAAAAGGTAATATTATGGAAAAAATGATTAGTAAGCTATTTATGGAAAATAGTAAATTTATCTTAATTGGGCTAACAGGACGAACAGGCTCAGGATGTACTACTGCTGCTACAATACTGGAGTCAACAATGCCTGATTTTCCAGATTCAAACCAACTCAATGACTTTTACAAAAACTTAGATAAAAAACGCTATGAAATAACAAAAAATTACATATCTAAAAACTGGAATAAGTTTTACTCAATAAAAGTAAGCGATCTTATATCAGCTTATATTTTAAGTAAAGAAATAGGCGAAATTGAGAAGTTTATTTTTCTATCAGTCGGAAAGTTAAATTCAAGAATTACAAATAGAGAAATTAGAAACATGCTATCCACTGGAGTATTTTCCACATCAAGAATAAACTATGACACCATATCAAAAGGAAATAAAATTAAAGAAGGTGAGATTATTTATTATAGAGAAATATTGGAAAAAATAGTAAATCACAATGAAAACATTAACGAAATAATCAATAACAAAAGTTCATTCATTAAATTCATGAAATTAATCCGTGTCTTTACCAATAAATTCAAAAAAGAACTTAATAAATTACACCAAGGACTATATGTATCATTATATCAAAATGCAGGGAATTCAATAAGAAAGTGTGGCGATATAAATCACGAATACGAGGACGGAGCTTTCTATCCAGAAAACGTATTTCACTTACCAGAAACAATTAATCGAATCATAAAAATACTCAGATCAATAAATGATAAAACATTTATTGTGATTGATGCAATAAGAAACCCTTATGAGGTAAAATTTTTCCGTGATAGATATTCAGCATTTCATTTGGTTTCTATAAATGCTCAAGATAAAGATAGAAAAAAATATCTTCAAAATGTTCATAAATTCACAAGTGACCAATTAGAAGACCTAGACATTCGAGAATCAGGGAGAAAGTCAAATATAAACACATCAGAGGAAAATGCGCCTTATAAGGAGAAAAAAAAAGATGCTTACTTCGAATTCATATCGCAGAATGTAAAGCGATGCATTGAAATATCAGACATTCATTTATTTAACTCACGCAATGAACTTGAAAATCATAATATTTTAAAAGCTCAATTAGCTTGGTATATATCTTTAATGTTACACCCAGGATTAATAACACCTACAGCAATGGAAAGGGTAATGCAAATAGCCTTTACCGCTAAATTAAATTCAGGTTGCCTATCACGTCAGGTTGGTGCAGTTGTTACAGATAACAATAATTCCGTAAAAGCAATTGGATGGAATGATGTCGCTAAAGGACAAGTCCCATGTTCACTTAGATCATTAGACGGTGTTATCAATAATTTCGATAAAATCACTTACAGTGAATTTGAACGAAATGATAAAAAATTCAGAGAAAAAGCAAAAAACAAGCTTTTAATATTCAAAAGCAAAGGAGATAAAATATCAGGATACAATTTTAGTTATTGTTTTAAAACCTTAAAAAACAGTGTGGACTTAGATAAAAATCAGGTTCACACACGAGCATTACATGCTGAAGAAAATGCTTTCCTACAGATTTCAAAGTATGGGGGCATGGGTATTGAAGGCGGTAAATTGTATACTACAGCCAGTCCATGTGAGCTATGCGCAAAAAAAGCATATCAACTCGGAATAAAAGATATAGTATTCATTGATCCTTATCCAGGGATCGCAATTAGCCATATATTAAATATAGGAAGCACGAAGCCTAACTTGGTTCAGTTTAGAGGGGCAATAGGAAGAAGCTATCATAAAATATATGAACAAATAATGCCATATAAAGACGAACTAGACTTTCTTGGTGGCGTTAATTAATAACTACCCTTATCGGGGGGGGATAATTAACGCCCCCTCCATCAGCACTGGACATAGCCATTTTATACCTCACCATTTCTTATGATCAATCACACGGGCGATATCCGCCGAGGTCTTCAAGGTGCGGATCTCGCTGAATAATTCGGTGGCGTCGTCGTACTCTTTACGCAAGTAGCCGAGCCACTGTTTGATGCGTGCGACATGATACAATCCCGTGTCGCCCTGCTTTTCCAACTGTACATATTTTTGTAGCAGCAGCATGACCTCAGGCCATGGCATACGCGGTTCGTTATACTTAATCACGCGGCTCAGGTTCGGCACATTCAGCGCCCCCCGCCCGATCATCACCGCGTCGCAGCCCGTTGTCGCCATACAGTCCTGCGCGCTTTGCCAGTCCCAGATTTCACCGTTGGCGATCACCGGAATCCGCAGACGCTGGCGGATTTCTCCTATCGCCTGCCAGTTGATGCATTCGGCCTTGTAGCCGTCTTCCTTCGTACGTCCATGCACGGCCAGTTCGCTTGCGCCCGCCTGCTGTACCGCATCGGCAATCTCAAACTGGCGAGCGCCCGAATCCCAGCCCAGCCGGATTTTCACCGTGACCGGCAAATGTGCGGGCACCGCCTCACGCATCGCTTTTGCGCCTTGATAAATCAGCTCGGGATCTTTTAACAGCGTCGCCCCACCTCCGCTGCCGTTCACCAGCTTCGACGGGCAGCCACAGTTGAGATCGACGCCATACGAGCCCAGTTCTACCGCCCGCGCCGCATTTTCCGCCAGCCACTGTGGATATTGTCCCAGTAGCTGCACGCGCACCAGCGTACCCGACGGCGTGCGACTGGCATGGTGTAATTCCGGGCAAAGGCGATAAAAGGATTTAACCGGCAGGCACTGATCCACCACGCGTAAAAATTCGGTGATGCACAGGTCATAATCATTTACTTCAGTCAGCAGTTCTCGCACTAATGAGTCGAGAACCCCTTCCATCGGGGCAAGCAGAACACGCATAACGCTACTCGGTAACCATTCGATCGTTAATCACAGCCAGTCAGGCCAAAAAAAGCAGGCAATCTTAGGGGGTATTGTACGGGGAACGCAATGGGAAAGATAACGCTCGACGGGCCATGAGGTTGCCTCTTGTGAACATATCATCAATAATTCGTGACGAATTTGTGCCGACACCGTCCTTGCGGACCACAACGAAGTATGACGAGTCTATTATGTCGAATATCAAAACCGGCGCGCTGCAACGCCCACAGCTTTCTCTGCCGAATAATGCCGACAAGTTGCTGCTGCACTCCTGCTGTGCGCCCTGCTCGGGTGAAGTCATGGAAGCCATCACCGCTTCAGGCATCGACTACACCATTTTCTTTTATAACCCCAATATCCACCCGCAGCGTGAATACCTGATCCGTAAAGAAGAAAATATCCGTTTCGCCGAACAGCATAACGTGCCTTTCATCGACGCAGATTATGACTCGGATAACTGGTTTGAACGCGCCAAAGGAATGGAATGGGAACCTGAACGCGGCGTTCGCTGCACCATGTGTTTTGATATGCGTTTCGAGCGCACGGCGCTGTACGCCGCAGAAAATGGCTTTAGCGTCATTTCGAGTTCACTGGGGATTTCACGCTGGAAAAACATGCAGCAGATTACCGAGTGTGGGCATAACGCCGCACAGAAATATCCCGACGTCACCTACTGGGATTACAACTGGCGCAAAGGCGGTGGCTCGTCGCGCATGATCGAAATCAGCAAACGCGAACGTTTCTATCAACAGGAGTATTGCGGCTGCATTTATTCCCTGCGCGATTCCAATAAGCATCGCAAATCACAGGGGCGCGATATTATCCGCATTGGTAAGCTGTATTACGGCGATGAAACCGAGTAACCGCATCACACCAGAGTCCGTAGAGCGGTAGTAACGGATAGATCGTAAAGACGCTGTAAATACATCCCTGTACGCTCAGATTGCGCAGATATGAATCTCATCCCTGAGATTCACCCTTTCAGGGCCGTCGCTAGCGACGTTCAAAAACGTTCCTGACATTTTTGTCCATGGCGCAAACGCTTTACTCTTCTATTCCGTTACTCCCGTTTTTGTTCGACAAATAAGTTTGTCAACGGTCTGAGCCCAGCACACAGTACCGAACTTTCTGCATCTTACTTCTTCACATCGACCTGATAGAAAATATGCTTACCGAACGGGTCAACCTCATACCCGGTCACTTCCTTGCGCACCGGTTCAAAGATGGTGGAATGCGCAATCATGACGGCTGGAGCCTGATCGTGCATCATCTGCTGCGCCTGTTTGTACAGAGCAATACGCTGCTCGTGATCCTGTGAAGTGCGCGCTTCGATAATGATTTTATCAAACGGCGCATAACACCATTTTGCCGAGTTAGAACCACCGTTGGCTGCCGTACAGGTAAAGAGCGGCCCGAAGAAATTATCAGGATCGCCCGTCGCCGTTGTCCAGCCCATCAATGCCGCCTGATGTTCACCTCCTTTCACCCTTTTCAGGTATTCGCCCCACTCGAAGGTGACAATTTTGGCCTGCACACCGACTTTCGCCCAGTCCGCCTGAATCATCTCCGACATGCGGCGGGCGTTCGGGTTATACGGACGCTGCACCGGCATCGCCCACAGCTCAATGGCAGTGCCTTCCGCCAAACCCGCTTCTTTCAGTAACGCCTTCGCCTTCTCGGGATCGTAGTCATAATCTTTCAGGTCGCTATCAGCACTCCAGACACCTGGCGGCAGCAGGTTTTTCGCCGCCGTTCCGGTTCCCTGAAAAACGGCTTCGATAATCGCCGGCTTGTTAATCGCCATCGTTAACGCCTGCCGCACTTTCACATTATCCGTCGGTGCCTTCTGGGTATTGAACGACAGGAAGCCGGTGTTCAGTCCGGCCTTTTGCATCAGCACGATGTCCTTGTTTTCTTTCATGCGCGGCAGGTCGGCAGGATTAGGAAACGGCATCACCTGACACTCATTCTTTTCCAGCTTGGCGTACCGCACGGAGGCATCCGGCGTGATAGTGAAAATCAGCCGATCCAGCTTGGCCTTGCCTTCCCAATAAGCGGGGAACGCCTTAAACAGAATGCGAGAATCTTTCTGATACTGCGCTAACTCAAACGGTCCAGTGCCAATCGGATCCATATCCACGCGCTCCGGCGTCCCGGTTTTGAGCATCGCATCGGCATATTCCGCAGAGAGGATAGACGCGAAGTACCAGGCTAAATCAGCCAGAAACGGGGCTTCCGCATGGGAGAGCGTAAAGCGCACCGTGTGGTCATCCACTTTCTCGATGCTCTGGATCAGCGAGCCAAAGGACAAGCTTTCAAAATTAGCATAGGTCCCTTTCGAGACGCTGTGGTAAGGATGCTGCGGATCTTTTTGCCGCATGAAGGAGAAAATAACGTCGTCAGCGGTAAAATCACGCGACGGTTTGAAGTATTTATTGCTCTGGAATTTCACGCTTTTGCGCAAATGGAAGGTATAGATGCGCCCATCAGCGCTGATGTCCCAGCGTTCCGCCAGACTCGGCACCAGCTCCGTGGTGCCCACTTTGAAATCCACCAGACGGTTATAAATCGGTACGGCGCTGGCATCCACGCTGGTGCCCGAGGTGTAAAGCTGCGGGTTAAAGTTTTCCGGCGATCCTTCAGAGCAGTACACCAGCGTATTTGCCGAGGCCGCTGAAGCGACCGCCAGCGTCAACGCTGCCAGAGTCAATCGTATTCCTGCTTTTTTCATTCCAGTCCTCGCTTATTGTGTTATTCGTGTCCCATTTAGTGTTATTCGTGTCCCATTTAGTGTTATTCGTGTCCCATTTACTGCGTTGGCTTTCTGACTTCCGCTGTCTGAAATATAAAAATCATGACCATAAAATGACAAATAAAACCATCGAATGAAATAATTTCTACGTTAGGATAACTGTCATAGCTATCACTGAATAAAAAGGATTCGTTATGACAGACCGTTTGGCTCATCAGCTCAGCACGCGTTTTTACCGTTACCTCGCCGTCACCAGCCAAAGCGATGCCAGTTCGACAACATTGCCTAGCACGCCGGAACAGCATGAAATGGCGCGATTGCTGGCGGACGAGCTGCGTGTACTGGGCCTACAGGATGTGGTCATTGATGAGCACGCCACCGTGACGGCCGTGAAGCCGGGCAACTGTCCGTCCGCGCCGCGCATCGGTTTTATTACCCATATCGATACGGTTGACGTCGGCCTGTCGCCGCATATTCATCCGCAAACGTTGCGCTTTACCGGTGAAGACCTGTGTCTGAATGCCGAGCAGGACATCTGGCTGCGCACGGCGGAACACCCGGAAATTCTGCCGTATGTTGGGCAGGACATCATTTTTAGCGACGGCACCAGCGTACTCGGCGCGGACAACAAGGCTGCTGTTACCGTAGTGATGACGCTCATGGAGAACCTGACCGACGCGACGCCGCACGGCGATATCGTGGTGGCCTTCGTGCCGGATGAAGAGATTGGGCTGCGCGGTGCCAAAGCGCTCGATCTCAAACGCTTTGATGTCGATTTCGCCTACACCATCGACTGCTGTGAACTGGGTGAAGTGGTGTATGAGAACTTCAATGCGGCTTCCGCAGAAATTCGCTTTACCGGTGTGCCCGCGCACCCGATGTCGGCAAAAGGCGTGCTGGTTAACCCGTTGCTTATGGCACATGACTTTATCAGCCAGTTCGATCGCCAGCAGACGCCGGAGCACACGGAGGGACGCGAGGGCTATGTCTGGTTTAACGATCTGACAGCGAATGCCAATGAAGCGAAGCTCAAAGCGTCTATCCGCGATTTTGATTTAGCCACGTTTGAACAGCGGAAGCAGCAGATCGCCGCAATCGCAGAGAAGATTGCCGAGCAGTATCCGACTGGCAGCGTGACCTACACCCTCACCGATATCTACAGCAATATCAGCAACGCGATTACCGACGATCGCCGGGCCATCGACCTGCTGTTTGCCGCATTGGACACGCTGGACATTGAACCTAAAGTGACACCAATGCGTGGCGGCACGGACGGTGCGGCCCTGTCTGCCAAAGGGTTGCTAACGCCGAACTTCTTCACCGGCGCGCACAATTTCCACTCGCGCTTTGAATTTTTACCCGTACCATCGTTTGTAAAATCGTATGAAGTGGCGCTGAATTTATGCCTGCTGGCGGCGAAGTAATCGCGTCCAGAAAAGAGAAAGGCGGGCATTCGTCCGCCTCAGCAAAGCATCATCTACTTCTGCGCCAGCCGCAGCGCCGACGGCGTCAAGCCGTATTCCTTTTTGAATTGGTGGCTCAGGTGGCTGGCGGAACTGAACCCGCAGGCCAGCGCGATGTCCGTGATCGACAGCGTACCTTGCCGCACGAGCGCTTCGACACGGGCCAGCCGCTGTTTCAGGACATACTGATGCGGTGCCATCCCCACACTTTGGCGAAACATGCGCGCGAAGTGAAACTCGCTAAGCCCCGCTTCCGCCGCCAGCGCCTGTAGCGTCAGCGGTTGATCGAGATGTGCCTCAATTTGCATCTTGCTGCGCCGTAATACCGCTGGCGACAGCCCGCCACGCACCGTCGGCAATTCCCATTGCAATTGGGTGTAGCCACGCAGCACCTGAATCATCAACAGCGTCGCGGCGCTGCTAAGCACAAGCTGATTCGCCGAGTCGTCCCAGCGATTGCTGAGCAAAAATTGCCGATACAGCGACGTAATCAGCGGATCGCTGCCAAATATCCGCTCTTCTGTACAGATCGACGCGGGGCTACGATCCCAGGTTTGCTCGGCCAGTTGCCGCAGGTGCGCATCGTCAAAATACAGGTGAACAAAATTGAGATCGCCGCGGATATCCCAGGTCGACGAACTCTGCTTCGGCATCAGGCAGAAACGATCCGGCCCGCCGCCGTTATGCCAGCCGTCCGCTGTTTTATGATAGCTCTCATAGCCACCAGCGGTATAAAGACTGAGCGTATGGTGTTCGGTGTTTTCCATCGTGACACGATCGTGGCGGTTAAACCATGAAGCCAGCCGCACGCCGGAGGTCAGCTCGACGGTGTCGCGCAGCTCGGTTTTATGATGCAGCATGGTATCGAACGCTTTATAACGATGCATTGCTGCCTCCGTTTCTCACTTAACCGCAAGATTCTGTTATTCACCGCAAGGGGCTGAAAGCCCGCGACAAACGCACGCGCCATACTGCCGTCATGCACTCATGCGGAATCACTCAATGAATACGTTACTCTATTTTTCTGTCGTCCTGATTTGGGGTACGACCTGGATCGCAATTAGCCTGCAACAGGGCGAAGTCGCCGCCGAAGTGTCCGTTTTCTGGCGCTTTGCGCTGGCATCGGCCATCTTACTGACGTTTCTGGCGCTGACACGCCGCCTGCGCCCGCTTTCGCCACGCGCTCACCTACTGTGTATGGTACAAGGGCTGTGTGTATTCGGCGTCAACTTTCTCTGTTTTTACCACGCCATCGCCTGGATTTCGAGTGGATTAGAATCCATCATTTTCTCAATGGCGGTGCTATTTAACGCCTTTAACAGCCGTCTTTTCTTCGGGCAGCCGTTAACGCGCAACGTGGCGATCGCCACACCGCTAGGACTCATTGGTATCGTCGCGCTGTTTTGGCATGACCTGACGCAAATCGACGCGCAGCCCTATTTGCTGTGGGGCGTGGGATTGAGCATTCTGGGCACCTACTGCTTCTCGCTCGGCAATATGATTAGCGCTCAGCACCAGCGACAGGGCCGCGACGTACTGACGACCAACGGCTGGGGTATGGGATATGGTGCGCTATGGATGGGGCTGTTCAGCCTGATTCAGGGATATAGCTTCGCCCCAGAATACAACACCAGCTATCTGGGTTCACTGTTCTATCTGGCCATCTTTGGTTCAGTCATCGGCTTCGGTGCCTACTTCAGCCTGATCGGTCGCATCGGTGCCAGTCAGGCGGCTTACACCACGCTGCTCTTTCCGCTGGTGGCCCTGTCGATTTCGACGCTGTTTGAAGATTACCAGTGGCGGCCCAACGCGCTTATCGGCCTGTTGCTGATTCTGGCAGGTAACGCAGCGATGTTCTACCGCCCACGCCGTCCCGTTGCACAACCCGCAACAGCAAAATAACGTGATAAAAAAAGGGAGCCGCTGGGCTCCCTATCGATTTTACTTGTCCGCTGGCTTACTGCGGTTTTGCGGACGCGGCGCGCGGCGTTGGCCTTCGCCACTGCCCTTACCACTATTACCACCCCACGGGCTATCACTACTACCGCCCGCTTTACGCGGCTGGCGATTGCCATCGGCCGGACGGCGTTCGCCCTGACTCTGGCTGCGCTCGGACTGACCGCGTGGCGCGCCAGACTGTGCGCGAGGAGATGCGTTACGAGCACCGCCACCGCCACCGCCACGGTTGCCCTGACGGCCATTCACAATCGGCTCTGCCTTGATGGACGGATCCGGCTCGTAGCCTTCGATAGCGATACGTGGAATCTCACGCTTCAGCAAACGCTCGATGTCACGCAGCAGTTTGTGTTCATCCACACAGACCAGTGACAGCGCTTCACCCGTCGCTTCCGCACGACCGGTACGGCCGATACGGTGAACATAATCTTCCGGCACGTTTGGCAGCTCATAGTTCACCACGTGCGGCAGTTGGTCGATATCCAGACCACGCGCGGCGATATCCGTCGCAACCAGCACACGAATGCTGCCGTCTTTAAAGTTCGCCAGCGCACGAGTACGCGCACCCTGACTTTTATTACCGTGGATAGCCGCGGCAGTAATGCCGTCTTTTTCCAGCAGCTCAGCCAGGTGGTTAGCGCCGTGTTTGGTGCGGGTAAAGACCAGCACCTGCTGCCAGTTATTTTCACCAATCAACTGCGACAGCAGTTCACGCTTACGGCGCTTATCAACAAAATGCACGTGCTGCGTAACCAGTTCAGACGGTGTATTACGACGCACAACTTCAACCGACGCTGGATTAGTCAGCAGCTTGTTCGCCAGCGCTTTGATCTCATCAGAGAAGGTCGCGGAGAACAGCAGGTTTTGACGCTTAGCAGGCAGCTTCGCCAGTACGCGGCGAATGTCGTGAATGAAGCCCATATCCAGCATACGGTCTGCTTCATCCAGCACCAGAATTTCAATCTGTGACAGATCAACAGCGCGCTGATGCTCCAGATCGAGCAGACGTCCCGGTGTCGCCACCAGAATATCTACGCCGCCGCGCAATTTCATCATCTGTGGGTTAATGCTCACACCACCGAATACGACCAGTGAACGCAGGCTCAGATACTTGCTATACGACTTCACATTTTCATCAATCTGCGCAGCCAACTCACGGGTTGGCGTCAGGATCAGCGCGCGTACCGGACGGCGACCTTTCCCTTTGTGCTGCGCTTCACGGCTGGTCAGCAATTGCAATAACGGCAGCGTAAAGCCCGCTGTTTTGCCCGTACCGGTTTGCGCGCTGGCCATTAAATCGCGCCCTTCCAGCACGACAGGAATCGCCTGACGCTGAACAGGAGTAGGATCGCGATAACCCTGCTCGTCAATCGCGCGCAGAATATCGGCACTCAGGCCGAGAGAATCAAATGACATAAAGAGAACAACTCCAGATCCGCTCTGACCGGACAGTAGCCGGTGTAGTTTTCAGAGGGTCAGTAAGACGGGTTTGCTGAGCCGCTATATACGTAACAACTCACGTAACAATCTACGTAAACAACGACATACGCAACAACCACGGTGAACGAGCACAACTACGGTGCATGACTGCCGACGATTGTAGCAGAGATTCTATCCCCGTCATACTTCAAGCTGCATGTGCGCTTGCCGCCTGCCTGCAACTCGAATTATTTAGGGGATAACGACGGAAAGATTTTTATCTGTGAAAGTCCGTTTTTTTATGGCGAGCTTCCTGCCCGCCACCCTATGGGCCGTCGCAAGCGACGTTGAAAAACGTTCCCTACGTTTTTTTATGGCGAGCTTCCTGCCCGCCACCCTATGGGCCGTCGCAAGCGACGTTGAAAAACGTTCCCTACGTTTTTCTAGCGGGGCGCAGTAGTGGGCAGTTTTGGCAGTATTCCTGCGGCTGCGACGCCTTGTAATAAAAACAGCAGGTGCGGCGAAAACGCACGTCGCGAAAGCTCACCGAACGCCCCGCGACGGGAACCCGTGTTTTCGCACGAAAGAACGGTTTCAGCGGGTTGTCATCACAGCCAAAACGTTCGCCGGGCGCAGCCAGCAAGGCGTCGAAATCCTGCTGCACCTGTTGTGCCAGCGTCATTCTCGGCGAACATGCCGCCGCCGGATCGTCCCACTCAATGCGCTGCTCGTATAACGAAAACACCCGCACGGCGACGTTTTCCCACAGAATGCGCAGCGGCGCGCCCGACACCGTCGCCAGCGTATGCAAGATCGGCGACAGGTGTTGAGCAAACAGCGTGTCGAACAGGTTATCGCGCCACACGTCTCGTTGCCCCAGCTCCGGCTGGGACACCGTCAGATCGTAAAGCGGCATGGTCGACGTCCACAGGCGGTTGTGTCCGAATTCCAGCACGCTGTTATCCAGCGTCATGTTCAGCCCTTTGTTATACACCGACATGGCGTACAGGCTGGCGGCCGTGGTTAAGAACCCTATCCGCTTAGCCAGCAGCGAGGCAGTAATCTTGATCGATGGCGACAGCAACGGCGGCGTCAGCGTTTCCAGCAGCCAGCGGCAATACTCAGGATCCAGCACCCTACGGCTCGTGCAACTCTCCTGCCCTGCCCGCTGTGAGGCATCCGTTAATTGCAGCGTGCCGGAGAGCATCGCCCACTGCTGTGCCGTCAGGCGGTTAGCCGACATCGGCCACGTGCTCCGCCGCGTCACGTCCAAATGGAATGCACAGCGGCGTGCCGAAGAACGGATCGTCAATGATGCGGCAGTTCAGGTTAAACACCGTCTTTACCGTGGCTTCCGTGAGAATGTCGCGCGGATTGCCCTGCGCAAACACCGTCCGGTTATGTACCGCCACCATGTGATGCGCGTAGCGACACGCCAGATTCAAATCATGCAGCACCATAACAATAGTTTTGTGCTGCTGCGCGTTCAGTTCCCGCAACAAATCCAGCACTTCCATCTGATGCGCCAGATCGAGATAGGTCGTCGGTTCATCAAGCAGAACGATATCGGTATCCTGCGCCAGCGTCATCGCAATCCAGACACGCTGGCGCTGCCCGCCGGACAGCGAATCCACCGCACGATCCTTTAATGCCAGCACGCCGGTGCTGCGCAACGCCTGAAGCACTTTTTCTTCATCTGTTGCCGACCACTGCTTCAACCATGACTGATGCGGGTAGCGCCCCATTTTCACCAGCTGATACACCGTCAGACCTTCCGGCGCGGTCGGCGTTTGCGGAAGAATCGCCAGTGCCTTCGCCACCTCAACGGTGGACTGCCGATGAATATCCGCCCCGTTGACAATAATCGTCCCACTCGTGGGTTTCAGCAGGCGGGCAAACGACTTCAATAACGTGCTCTTGCCGCAGCCGTTGCTGCCCACCAGCACCGAAATTTTCCGGGCGGGCAGTGTGATATCCAGCGCATCAATCACGACCTGTTTTTCGTAACTCAGCGTCAGCGACTGGCTGGCAATCGCCTCTCGGTCAGTTGGGGGGACGTGTGTTGGCAACACATTCTCTAGCATCATCTTGCGATCTCAGTAACGTTGCCGAAGCAGTAAATAGATAAAGAAAGGCGTCCCAAGCACGGAGATAAAAATACCGGCAGGCAGATCCAGAGGTAAGAACGCCGTGCGGCCAATCAAATCGGCCACCATCACCAGCAATCCGCCCGTCAGCGCCGACACCAGCGCCAGTCCGGGGAATGAACGGCTCGCCAACTTTTTCGCAATATGCGGAGCCAGCAGGCCGACAAACGCCATCGCGCCGGCATAGGCAATCGCCGCCCCTGCCAGCGCGACGCTCAGCGTCAGCAGCGCGAGCCGGATGCGCCCGACAGATTGCCCGACGCCGCAGGCCAGCGCGTCATCCAGCTCATGCACATTAACGTGTCGCGCCAGTCCCACCAGAAACGGCGCACCGAGCAGCAGCCAGCCCGCCAGCGCCGAGACATGCTGCCACTGTGCGCCATAAATGCTGCCCGTCAGCCAGACATAGGCCGTCAGCGTGGTGCCTATCGGGCTAAACACCAGCATCATGGTCACCGCCGCGCCCATAATGGCAGACAGCCCAACGCCGACCAGCACCAGCCGCAGCGGCGATGCGCCTTGTTTCCAGGCCAGCAGATAAATGGCGACGGCGGTGATCCACGCCCCACCCATCGCGGCTACAGGGAGCCAGCGCTGGCTTATCGCCGTCGCCAGAAACGAGAGAAAGAACACTGCCGCTGCCGATGCGCCGCTGGTAATCCCCAGAATATCCGGCGAGGCAAGCGGATTGCGCACAATGCTTTGCAGAATCAAGCCGGATATCGCCAGCGCGCCCCCCACCAACAGCGCCAGCAGCGCACGCGGCAACCGCAGGTCGTTGACGATAAAGTGCACGCCGCTGTCTGCCTTTCCCAACAGCCCAGGCATCACCTGCGCGGGCGACAGCACTACCTCGCCCAGCGACAGCGAGAGGAACACGACGGCTAACAACACCAGCAGCAGCGACAACGCCACCGCAGACGTGCGGCGATCAATCTGGCGCGATACCCTTCCCACGCGCACGGTATACACCTTACCCATGCCGCATTCCTCTTCTCGCCAAATAAATGAAGAATGGCGCCCCCAACAGCGCAGTCATTGCCCCGACCGGCACTTCCTGCGGCACGATCAGCAGACGCGAGGCGACGTCAGCCAGCAGCAACAGCGTGGCACCGAAAATAGCGCAGCCGGGCAGCAGCCAGCGATGATCGGCAGACAGCACGCGGCGCACAATATGCGGCACGATCAACCCGACAAAACCGATATTTCCGGCTATCGCCACCGCGCCGCCCGCCAGCCCGATCACGCACAGCCCGGACAGCGCACGCACCAGCGCCGTTCGCTGTCCCAGCCCTTTGGCGATCTCGTCGCCTGCCACCAGAATATTCAGGTGACGCGCCAGCAGCAGCGCGAGCAATAGCGCGATAACAAAGTACGGCAGGAGCGGTAACAGCATCGACAGGCTGCGGCCGGACACCGACCCGGCTAGCCAGAACAGCATGCTGTCCAGCCCGTCCTGATTGATCACCAGCAACGCCTGCGTAAACGAAATAAACAGTGCGCTAATGGCGGCTCCGGCCAGCACAATGCGTAAGTGGCTAGAACGAGCGTTGCCCAGCGTTCCCAGCACGTACACCATGACGCCAGCAACGGCCGCGCCCAGATAGGCCGTCCACGCCAGCGCGCTCTGCGAGGAAAAGGTAAATAGCGAAGACAGCAGAACGATGGTAAACATGGCTCCCGCATTAATGCCAAATATCCCCGGCGAGGCCAGCGGGTTGCGCGTCAGCGCCTGCATTAGCGCGCCGGCAACGGCAAGGCTGGCACCGACAACGATGGCAATCACCGTCCGCGACAGGCGGGTCGTCAGCACCAGAATGTGATCGATCTGCTGAGGATCGTAATGGAATAGCGCGTTGAACACGGCGCTAAATGAAATCGTCGACTGCCCCAGCATCAGGCTGGCGACGATAATCAGCAGCAGCAATACGACACCCACTGCCGTCACGATGCACTGTCTCATCGCGTCTGACTCTCCTTGGTGATATCGGTTTTTTTGCCCGCAGTCTCAGCTTTGCCAGCAAACTGACTTTCGATATCATCCAGCATATTATTCGCGCCCAAAATACCGCCAGACAGGCTCCAGGCCACGTTATCCACCGGATAAACCTGTTGCTGCTGAGGCGCATGCAGCCGCTGCCAGAGCGGATGAGCCTGCCAGTCACGATAGTTCTGCGCTACCGCGGGCTTGTCTGACCGCAGCAAAACAAAGAACAGATCGGCATCCACCACCGGAATGCTCTCTTTGCTCGTAAGCTTTTGCATCACGCCTGACGTATAGCTTTCCGGCCGCGACCAGACAAAACCAATTTCCGACAGCACCGATCCAGCAAAGCTGGCGGGCAGATAGGTACGCAGGTGATCTTCACGGAATTCGAGAATAGACACGCTGAGCGGCCAGCGTTCGCCAAACCGGGCTTTCAGCCTGTCGCGCAGGGAATCCACGCGCCGATCCCAATGGGATAAAATCTCGTTTGCCTTATCTTCCCGATTCAGCGCCACACCCATCATCTGCACCGTTTCTTTAAATTCAGACACCCTGTCCAGCGCAATTGTCGGCGCGATCTGCGACAGCAGACCGTAGATTTTCTCATGCCGAAACGTAGACGCCACGATGAGGTCAGGTTTGAGTAGCGCGATGGTTTCCAGACTGGGCTGCGTTTCCAGTCCAACCTGCGTGACGCCCTGCAAGGCGGGGCGAAGGTAGCGATAAATCGGCTTCTCCGTCCACGATTCCACCACGCCAATCGGCTTGATTCCCAGCGCGACGGCAGAGTCCGTCGCGCCCTGAAACAGCGTCACGATACGCAGCGGTGTCCCTGTTACCGTGGTCACGCCCAGCGCGTGCCGAATCTGACGCGGCGACTCAGATGCCTGCGCCAACGTCACCAGCAGAAAAGACAACAACACGGCCAGCGCAAAACGCGGTCGTGTTGCTGAATTGAGGACGGAATTAAATCGGTTAAGCTTAGAAATCAATCGAATAACCCAGCGTCACCGTGCGTCCACGCCCAGAGAAATAGCGAGTGTTGTTATTGAGCGCAGCCTGTGAGTAATACGTAATGTATTGCTTATCCAGCAGGTTAGCCACCGCGACATTGAGGCGACCATAAGGCAGTTTGTACCCCACGGCAGCATCCATCAGCAGGTAGCCGTCAAACGCCATGCCCGCATCGTCAAAGCTGCGGCCAAAGGCGTAATTTGCCTGCACGAATGAGCTCCATTGGTCATTCCAATTCGCTGACCAGCTTGTGATAAGGCGATCCGGTGCGATATTCAAGCCGTTGAATTTCTTATCCACCTTACCATCGCCATTGCTGTCATACTTCCCCTCGCTATGGGCATAAGAAGCATTAATTTTATGCTGCTCGTTAATTTGGTAGCCGGCACTGACTTCTACCCCACGGATCTGGGTACGCTGACGTTGGGACACAAAGACATCACCTTGTGCCAGAACGCGTTCGCCCAGTTTTGATTTGGACTCATAGTAGCTGGCTTCAAAGTCAAACTTATCACGCTTAAAGCGGAAACCTGTCTCTACGTTATCCGTCACAATCGGCTTAAAGCCGTCAAAATTTTTCAGGCTAATACCGGGTTGATCAATGGCACGCAACGCACGACCCACATCCGGCATGCCGAATCCTTCGGAGTAGTTGGCAAACAGGCTGAGTGAATCCGTCGCGGCATAGACGATACCGGCGTTATACAGTGTCTCATTAAATTTCGGACTCCCCCCTGCTACGGATACACTATTATCTGCCTGAGAGGCCGTACTGGAGGCCAGCGTTCGATAATCATTAACCTGAAGCTTGGCAATTTCATGGCGTACGCCCGCGTGCAATGTAACGTTATCCAGCAGTTGATATTCAGCCTGAACAAACGGTGAATAGTTGGTGTATTCCATCTCCGGCACATAGGTACGCTTGGTCAGATAGAGATCCTGCTTGCCCTTATCGTACAGCGTATCGAAACCCACCGTGACTTTCAGCGTGTCATCCAGCAAATCGTCTTTAGTCAGCGCCAGCTTGGTGCCGTACTTATTGGCAACGGAGCGGGACTGATCGTACAGCGTATTTAGAGGAGCAATGGAGGTATCCTGAAAGGTATCCGACAAGGTTGCACCAAACAGTGCCTCATAGCGCTGATTAAACACCAGCGCGGACAGTTTCATCCCTGCCAGATCGTGGTGTTCGTAGGTTAATCCCGTTGTCCAGATACTGTTATTCGGCGCTTCACCCGGTGGCGTACCGCGTACCGACGTGGTAGGAATACCGAGCCTGCGCACGCCGTCAACGCTAAGGTAGTCATTGTCACCTTTGATATGATAGCGGTTCACGCTCAGTTGAACGCGCTGATAGTCATCCAGCCAGTAGCCGACTTTCGCTAACAGGTCGTAAGAGCGGGAGTCCATGGTGTCACCCTGCGTGTTATCCACGCCGACAGGGCGATTGTTACCGTCCAGATACAGCCCCTGATTCTCATAGCCAATCGCGAACAGGTAGTCGAGATAATCTTCACGTCCGTCGACCCGATAGGTGGTTTTATAGCTGGCAGTTTCACCGCGAATTTTCTCCGTCGGGATCGTGGTTTGCACATTGACGTGCTGGTTAAATGAGCCGTTTTCCGGTCGACGGGTGATGATGTTAATCACGCCCCCCGTCGCGCCCATGCCGTTGGTCGCGTTGGCACCGTGGATGACTTCAATACGCTCGACCATCGAGTAGTCTATCGTGTGCATTTCACGCCCGGTCGGACGCAACGGGTTGGATTGCGGAATGCCGTCGATCATCACCAGCGCCGCACGACCGCGGAAGGTTTCACCGCTGCCGCTCATTTTCTGCCGGCTGGGGGAGAACGAAGGCAGCAGATTGCTCAGAATTTGCGACGAGTCGGAGGTGACCTGCATCTGTTGCTCGATTTGCTCTTTGGTAATCACGGTGACCACCTGCGGCGCTTTCTGCTGCTGGATATTCGAGCGTGAGGCGGTAATTACCATCTCATCGCCGCTCGCCTCATCCTTTTTGGTCGTGTCATCCTGTGCATACGCCGGAGCAATCAGCACGCATGGCATCAGTGCGAGTAAAGTACGCATCTGGTTCACTGTCCTTCCCCTTTGGTTATGTATCCAACCGTGAATAAAAGTCATTACCGGTGACGGGTGGCTTATCTAAAAAACAGGCACCGCGACACAGACAAAAAAATGCCAAAATGCTTCGTTTCACGCGAAACATCTTGGCGGGTTATGATCGGTTCAGGCATTGAACGCAGGGATTTTCACTCTGTACGCCGCGCCAGTGCTGCCAGATCACTATATCGGTGCAATAAAGATGTAATTGCTAATAACAATTATTATCATTCAACGGGATAAATTACAATTTTTTCGAATTCCTTCCATTTTTTTAACAAAATAAAGGCGTTACGCCAGATAACGTCGGTATTGCGCAAAAACCTCGACCGGATGTAACGCATTTTTGTGATCTCGATCACTCTAAATCGTCATAAACCCCTGTAACCCGTCATATGATTAATAACCTTCAGAAATAAGAGACGACCTGCCCTCTTAACGGCCTGCGGGATTGCTACCGCCGACAAGCACACCGCTGATAAACAAGGAACTATGCTTGATAAACAAGGAACTATGCGTGATGAACAAGAGAAAACTGGCGTTCGCCGCCCTCGTCCTTATCCTGCTCGGCGTGGGTTACGGCTTTTATCACCATCAGAAGCAGCAGGAAAAACCGCTCACGCTCTACGGCAATATCGATATCCGCACCGTCAATCTGGCCTTTCGCGTCGGCGGCAGAGTGGCAAAGTTGAACGTAGATGAAGGCGATGCCGTACAGGCAGGCCAGCCGCTGGCAACGCTCGATGCCGCGCCTTACCTGAATGCACAAAACCAGGCACAGGCGAATCTCGCCAGCGCGCAAGCACAGCTTCAGCTTGCGCAGGAAGGCTACCGGCAGGAAGAGATCGCGCAGGTGCGATCCCAGGTTGTCCAGAGTCAGGCGGCCTATGATTACGCCAACAGCTTCTACCAGCGTCAGCAAGGGCTGTGGGACAAACGCGCGATTTCCGCCAACATGCTGGACGATGCCAGAACTACGCGCAATCAAGCGCTTGCAACACTACAGGCGGCGAAAGACAAGCTGAGCCAGTTCGAAAGCGGCAACCGACCGCAGGAAATTGCCGCCGCGCAGGCGGCGGTGGCACAGGCCGAAGCCGGACTGGCGCAGGCGACACTGAATAAACAGGATGCCGAACTGCTTGCGCCGTCTCCCGGCGTGATCCTCACTCGCGCCGCCGAAAAAGGCAGTATGCTGGCATCGGGCAGTACCGTTTTCACCCTCTCCCTCACTCGCCCGGTTTGGGTTCGTGCCTACGTGAGCGAGAAAGATCTCGGCCGTGTCGTGCCCGGTAGTCAAATGCTGATTTACACCGATGGCCGCCCCAATCAGCCTTATCGCGGTAAAGTCGGTTTTGTCTCACCCAGCGCCGAATTCACGCCGAAAAGTGTCGAAACGGAAGATCTCCGCACCGATCTCGTTTACCGACTGCGTATTGTCGTTACCGATCCCGATAATGGATTACGGCAAGGGATGCCGGTCACGCTGCGTTTTGAGGATGCGTACACTGGAGATGCCAATCGCGCCAACGAGCCCGCTCGTCATGACTAATGCTTCTACGCAGATTACGTTGGACGGGCTGGAAAAACGCTTCGCCGGACAGGAAAAGCCCGCACTCGCCAGCCTCACCGCCGAGATACGCAGCGGTGCGGTTACTGGATTAGTTGGCCCCGATGGCGCGGGTAAAACCACCCTGCTGCGCATGCTGGCAGGATTATTAACGCCCAGCCACGGAACTCTGCGCGTGGCGAATCTGGATCCCATCAAAGAGGATCGTCAGCTCCATGCCATTTTGGGCTATATGCCGCAAAAATTCGGCCTGTATGAAGATCTGACGGTGATGGAAAACCTGACGCTGTATGCCGATTTGCGCGGTATCACCGGCGATGTGCGCAAAGAAACCTTTGACCGCTTGCTGTCATTTACCGATCTGACACGCTTTACCGACAGGCTGGCAGGCAAACTGTCTGGCGGTATGAAACAAAAGTTGGGGCTAGCCTGTACGCTGCTGGGGCAGCCTAAGGTGCTTCTGCTGGATGAACCGGGCGTGGGCGTCGACCCGATCTCTCGCCGCGAACTGTGGCACATGGTGCACGAACTGGCCGACGACGGCATGTTGATCCTGTGGAGCACGTCTTACCTCGATGAAGCTGAGCAGTGTCGGGATGTACTGCTGCTGAACGAGGGCGAACTGCTGTATCGCGGTGCGCCACGCGATCTGACCGCGCGCATGGCGGGACGCTGTATTTTGATTGATACCGGCGATCGCCGACATCGGGATGTATTGCAGGAAGCGCTGCGCCTGCCACAGGTCAGCGACGGTGTGATTCAGGGGCAGTACGTCAGGCTGATGCTGAAACCCGACGCGGATCGGGCATCGCTGCTCTCCGCCTTGCATCTGGAAGCTGGCAGCCTGCACGACACCGATCCGCGCTTTGAAGATGCGTTTATCGACCTGTTGGGCGGCGGCCCGGCCAGTGATTCATCGCTGGCGAGCATCATGCCGCAGATTGACGTCAGTCGTGGCGAAACGGTGATTGAAGCTCAGGCGCTAACGAAAAAATTTGGTGATTTCGCTGCAACCGATCACGTCAGTTTTCAGGTGAAGCGAGGAGAAATCTTCGGCCTGCTCGGCCCGAACGGCGCGGGAAAATCGACCACCTTCAAGATGATGTGCGGCCTGCTGGTGCCGACTGACGGCAAAGCGCTGGTGCTCGACATGGATCTGAAAACCAGCTCCGGTAAAGCCCGTCAGCATTTGGGTTATATGGCGCAAAAATTCTCGCTCTACGGCAACCTGACCGTCGAACAGAACCTGCGATTTTTCTCCGGCGTCTATGGGCTCAAGGGCAAAGCGCAGCGCGATAAAATGGCCGGAATGACCGACGCTTTCAACTTCCAGCCCATTTACCGCCAAACACCGGACGCCCTACCCTTGGGGTTCAAGCAACGACTGGCACTAGCCTGTGCGCTGATGCACGAACCCGACATTTTGTTTCTCGACGAACCGACCTCCGGCGTCGATCCGCTAACCCGGCGTGAGTTCTGGATACATATCAACGGCATGGTCAACCGTGGCGTCACGGTGATGGTCACCACGCACTTTATGGACGAAGCTGAATACTGCGATCGCATCGGACTGGTGTATCGCGGCAAGCTGATCGCCAGCGGCACGCCGGACGAACTGAAACAGCAGGCGGCCAGCGTACAGACACCATCGCCGACGATGGAGGAAGCGTTTATTGCGCTGATTCAGGCGTACGACGAGGAGGCGAAACATGGTTGAACAGAATAGGCCTGAGCAGGATAAAACAAGCCAGCGCGGCAGCACGCATTTCTCCACGCGTCGCCTGCGGGCGCTGTGCCTGAAAGAGACGCGCCAAATCTTGCGCGACCCCAGCAGCGGGCTGATTGCGTTCGTCATTCCGCTGCTGTTGCTGTTTATCTTTGGCTACGGCATCAATCTGGATTCCAGCCGCCTGCACGTCGGTATCCTGATGGAGCAGCAGAGCGAAGACGCACGCGATCTGGCGAATACTTTCGCGGCGTCGCCGTTTATCGAGCCGACCATCAGCAATAATCGTCAGTATCTGATCCAACAGATGCAGGCTGGCAGCATTCGCGGCTTGATCGTCATCCCCACTGACTTTGCTGAACGGCTGGCGAGGCCAGGCGATCGCGCGCCGATCCAGGTCATCACCGACGGCAGCGAACCTAACACGGCGAATTTTGTGCAGGGGTACGCGGAAGGCATCTGGCTACTTTGGCAACAGCAGCGAGCGGAAGATCGCGGTTATTCCTTTGAGCAGCTTATCGAGGTGCAATCGCGCTACTGGTTTAATCCAGCCGCCATCAGCCAACATTTCATTATTCCCGGCGCGATTACCATCATCATGACGGTGATTGGCGCGATTCTCACCTCGCTGGTCATCGCCCGCGAATGGGAGCGTGGCACGATGGAGGCACTGCTCTCTACGCAGGTCACCCGTGCCGAGCTGCTGCTGTCCAAACTCATCCCCTATTACTTTCTTGGGATGACCGCCATGGCGCTGTGTATTCTGGTCTCAACCTTCATCATGCAGGTGCCCTATCGCGGTTCGCTGATTTTGCTGTTTGTTATCAGCAGCCTGTTTCTTGCCAGTACGTTAGGCATGGGGCTGCTCATCTCCACCCTCACCCGCAACCAGTTCAACGCCGCAATGGTGGCGCTGAATGCCGCATTTCTGCCTGCCATCATGCTGTCTGGCTTTATTTTTGAAATCGACAGCATGCCGGAATTTGTCCGCGGTGTGTCGTACCTCATCCCGGCGCGCTATTTTGTCAGCACGCTGCAAACGCTGTTTCTCGCGGGGAATATCGGTACGGTACTGATGACTAACCTGCTGTTTCTGATTCTCTCCGCGATAGTCTTTATTGGCCTGACGGCCTGGAAAACCCGGCGCAGGCTGGATTAGGGAGCCACTATGCTACATCGTCTGTGGACGTTGATTATTAAGGAATTGCAATCGCTGCTGCGCGATCCGCAAACGCGAGCCATTCTCGTGATGCCCGTGATCCTTCAGGTTTCGTTGTTTCCTTTCGCCGCGACGCTCGACGTCACCAATGCGACCATTGCGATTTACAGCGAAGACAGCGGCTCACACGCCATAGAGCTGACACAGCGCTTTGCCAAGGCGAAATCCTTTTCTCACGTACTGATGCTGCATAACTCGCAGGATATTGCACCGACGCTGGATAATCAGCACGCGCTTCTTATTCTGCGTTTCCCCGCGCAGTTTTCGCGCGATATCGCCAGCGGGAACAGCGCATCGCTCCAGCTTATTCTGGACGGCAGACGTTCCAACAGCGCGCAGATCGCCGCCAACGCCGTGCAGCACATCGTGCGTGATTATCAGTTGGAATTGCTGGCGGTAAGACCGGCTCAAAACGCCGCCACCCAGAACGATTCAAATCCAAACAACAGCGAGCTGGTGGTACGCCACTGGTATAACCCGAATCTGGACTACAAATGGTTTGTGGTGCCGTCGCTGATTGCCATGATCACCACTATTGGCGTGCTGATTGTCACGGCGCTCTCAGTGGCACGTGAGCGGGAACAGGGCACGCTGGAACAACTGCTGGTTTCGCCGCTCTCCACCAGCCAGATATTTATTGGCAAAGCCATCCCCGCGCTGATTGTCGCCACGTTTCAGGCTACGATCGTGCTGCTGGCGGGCATATTGATTTTCCACATACCCTTCGCCGGATCGCTGCTGCTGTTTTACACCACGATGCTCATCTATGGCCTGTCGCTGGTGGGCTTCGGTCTGCTGATTTCCTCACTCTGTTCAACGCAGCAGCAGGCGTTTATCGGCGTGTTCGTCTTCCTGATGCCCGCGATCCTGCTTTCCGGCTATGTGTCACCGGTTGAGAACATGCCGATATGGTTGCAGCACATCACCTGGGTTAACCCGATTCGTCACTTCACCGACATCACCAAGCAGATTTACCTCAAGGATGCTGACTTCAGCATTATCTGGGGCAGTCTATGGCCGCTGTTCATCATCACGCTAACCACTGGCTCGGCAGCCTACGCCATTTTTAGACGGAATATCGCGTAATAGCAGGTAAGAGGAAAAGATAGGTAGGAAGCTGTCTGGCGCGGGGAACCGCACCAGACAGGAGAGATAAATTAACGACGGTTACCGAAAATACGCAGCAGCATCAGGAACAGGTTGATGAAGTCAAGATACAACGTCAACGCGCCCACGATGGAGTATTTACGGAAGCTGTCTTTGTCATCAACGGACAGCTGCTCGCCGATATTTTTCAGCTTCTGGGTGTCATACGCGGTCAGGCCGACAAACACCACCACACCGATATAGGTTACTGCCCACATCAGCGCTTCGCTTTTCAGCCACAGGTTCACCAGCGAAGCCAGAACAATCCCGATCAGCGCCATGAACAGCATGCTGCCAAAGCCGCTCAAATCACGCTTCGTGGTGTAGCCGTACAGGCTCATCGCTCCGAACATCCCTGCCGTAATCACAAAGGTGCTGGCGATGGATTCACCGGAGTACATGATGAAAATGCTGGAGAGCGTCAGCCCCGTCAGCGCGGAATAAAGCATAAACAGCGACGTGGCGACCGTGCCGCTCAGGCGCTGCACCATGCCGGAAATCACAAAGACCAGCCCCAGTTGGGCAATGATCAGCCCGAAGAACGTGATCTGGCTGGAGAAAACAAAATTCAGTACGGCAGGCGTATTCGCCGCATACCAGGAGACGAACGCCGTCAGCAGCAGGCCGCAGGTCATCCAGCCATAAACTTGTGCCATATAGGCTTGGAGACCAGACTGCGAGCGCTCAACGATTGAACCCGAGCGTGGATATCTGTCCATGATGTTACCTTTGCATAAAGTTATCTGATTAACGCGGCGCGAACCGCCTGATTGGGGGATCGAGACGGAATATTCTCTCCCCGCCATCCTTTTATCCTAACACAGAAATGGACTACCAGCGCTGTGCGGCCTGTTTATCGCTGTCGCGTGATTCCACCCAACGCTCACCTTCCGGCGTCGCTTCTCGCTTCCAGAATGGCGCGCGGGTTTTCAGGTAATCCATAATGAATTGGGCGGCATCAAACGCCGCGCTGCGGTGAGCGGCACTGACGCCAACGAACACAATTTCATCCCCCGGATAGAGTGCTCCTACCCGATGAATCACACTTACACGCGGCAGTTCCCAGCGCTCGCGTGCCAGCTCAACAATCTCCGCCAGCGCCTTTTCCGTCATGCCGGGGTAATGTTCCAGCGTCAACGCGCTAACGTTTTTCGCCAGGTTGTGATTACGCACTTTACCGGTGAACGTCACCACCGCGCCGTCTTCATCACACTGCGCCAGCCACTGATATTCATCCCCTACGTTGAAGTTATCTTCGCCGACCAGAATACGTGTTTCTGCCACGATCAACCTCCTGTTACCGGTGGGAAAAACGCCACTTCATCGCCGTCCTGTAACGGATGTGTGAGCTCAACCAGCGACTGGTTCACTGCGGCCAACAGCTTGCCCGCCTCCAGTGCCAGCGCCCAGCGCGCGCCGCGTTGGCATAGCGCCTGTCGGACGTCCTCTACGGTGGCATACTCAGCAGGCAGCGACAGGCTGTCTGTCTCGATCAGTTCACGGACTTGTGCAAAAAACAGAATCGTAATCATGCTCCCTCCGCCGTAAAGTCACCGGATTTGCCGCCGCTTTTCGCCAGCAGGCGCACCGGACCAATCACCATGTCTTTCTGCACGGCCTTGCACATGTCATAGATGGTCAGCGCAGCAACAGAAGCCGCCGTCAGCGCTTCCATCTCCACGCCGGTTTTCCCCGTCAGGCGACACACGGATTCGATACGAACGCGATTGTGCTCCGGCTGCGCTTCCAGCTCGACAGCGACTTTACTCAGCAGCAGCAGATGGCAAAGCGGAATCAGTTCCCAGGTACGTTTCGCCGCCTGAATTCCGGCGATGCGCGCGGTGGCGAACACGTCGCCCTTGTGGTGGCTGCCAGCAATAATCATCGCCAGCGTTTGCGGTGCCATTTCAACGAAAGCTTCCGCGCGGGCTTCACGCACGGTTTCAACTTTGGCGGAAACATCTACCATCGCGGCTTCGCCAGCGGCGTTAATGTGGGTCAATTGTGGCTTAAGTGATGACATAGTGAATAAGGCTTACCGTTAAGAGGATTTTTTCAAGTGCGGGTAAAAATTGCACGGCTTCTGGCGCGCATCCAGCTGTTCCTGAATGATACGTTCCCATGCGGTTCGACAGGCGCGAGTCGAACCCGGTATGGCGAAAATCACCGTCTGGTTAGCCAGACCGGCAAGCGCGCGGGATTGCAGCGTCGCCGTGCCAATATCTTCATACGACACCATGCGAAACAGCTCGCCGAAGCCTTCAATTTCCCGATCGAACAAGACGTCAATGGCTTCCGGCACCACATCTCCAGCCGTAAAGCCCGTCCCGCCATTAATCAAAATGCCCTGCACCTCGTCGCTGGCAATCCACGCCGAGATCTGTGCCCGAATCTGGTACAGATTCTCTTTCACGATGGCGCTGTCGACAATGCGATGCCCTGAGGACTGCGCCGCTTCGCGCAGATAGTCACCGGAGGTGTCATCTTCCGCCGTACGGCGTTCGGACACGGTTAGAACCGCAAGATTGAGAGAAACGAATTCGCTGCTGACTTTGCTCATGTCAGGCTCCTTTAAGAATCAGTGATGTCGCGGATTAACCGCCGATAAATGACAGGTTTTGCGTGATGCCGCTATTCCCTTCATGCAGGAAATGGGTCTGCTTTTTCGCCGATAGCCCGCCCGAGATACGCATTTTCAAATCATCGAGGTGACGATCGTCGGCCAGCAAATCACGCAGCGGAATGCCCTGTTCGCCAAAGAGACACAGATGAAGATTACCCACAGCGGATACGCGCAGACGGTTGCAGCTCAGGCAGAAATCTTTCTCATACGGCATAATCAGCCCGATTTCTCCCTGATAGTCGGGATGGCTGAACACCTGAGCCGGGCCGTCGCTGCGTGCACGTTGCTGCTGCTGCCAGCCTTGTTGCAGCAGTTGCTGACGGATCACCTCACCGGAAACGTGGTGACGGCGGAACACGTCGCCCCCTTCCCCTGTTTCCATCAGTTCAATAAAGCGTAGTTGAATCGGGCGATGTTTAATCCAGTCGAGGAAAGTTTGTAGGCTACCCGCGTTCACATCGCGCATCAGCACCGTGTTGACTTTGACCTTGGCAAAGCCACAGTCAAAGGCCGCATCAATACCGTCCATCACCTGCCGGAATTTGTCCTGCCCGGTAATCGCATGAAACTGACGTGCATCAAGGCTGTCGACGCTGACATTCAGCGCCGTCAGGCCTGCATCTCGCCACTGAGCAACGTCGCGTGCCAAACGGTAGCCATTGGTGGTTACCGCCAGCGTGCGGATAGCAGGGTTTTCACGGATTGCCGCAATGATATCGACAAAGTCACGGCGCAAAGACGGTTCACCACCGGTGAGGCGAACTTTTTCCGTCCCTAATTCGGCAAAGGCGCGGCTGACGCGACGAATTTCATCGAGTGATAAAAAGCGATGTGGATTCGTACCATTGGCCTGATAGCCATCCGGCAGACAGTAGGTACAGCGAAAATTGCAGACGTCTGTAATAGACAGACGCAAATAGTAGAACTTGCGCGCAAACGCATCAGTCAGTTGACTCACCATAAACACCTTTCCAAATACGGGAGATGCAGGCATTTCTGCCTCGCACCCTGGTGACCGCGAAGGCCACGGCCAGGGCACCGTATCACGCGCAACAAGCGCATCACTTAGGCACCAAGGCTAGGAGTTTGATTCCTATCAGTTATCCGTTAAACAGCCGCGAGATAACCGCTCAAGAATCGTGATTTCATTAAGCAGTCTACTGCGAAAAAGCACAGTCAACCACTCTCAAAATCGATATATAATTAAATATATAGCGAATTTTCAATATCTTATGGTGTACAGCATACGGAAAAATACGCGGCAGAAATTGTCTCAGGTCATGCCTGCGTGAGGATTTTTCGCGTTTTAAGGTGAAATCAGCTACCTTAGCGACGATTGTCACATGTTATTCATATTACTCTGGCTCATCCATAAGGTTTTCTATGCGCAATCGCACGTTGGCCGACCTCGACAGGGTTGTCGCACTCGGAGGCGGGCACGGTTTAGGTCGTGTGATGTCTTCGCTCTCTTCCCTGGGTTCACGGCTAACCGGCATTGTCACGACGACAGATAACGGCGGTTCAACTGGCCGCATCCGTCGTTCTGAAGGCGGCATTGCCTGGGGCGATACCCGCAACTGTCTGAATCAACTGATTACGACGCCCAGCGTGGCATCCGCAATGTTTGAGTACCGGTTTAACGGTAACGGTGAGCTTGCCGGACACAATCTGGGTAACCTGATGCTAAAAGCGCTCGACCACCTGAGCGTCCGCCCACTGGAAGCCATCAATCTGATTCGCAACCTGCTCAAGGTAGATGCTTTTTTAATTCCGATGTCCGAGCATCCTGTCGATTTGATGGCGATTGATGAACAGGGCAACCCCGTTTATGGTGAAGTCGAGATCGATCAGCTGGCAGCCTTGCCGCAGGATTTGATGCTGTATCCGGCAGTAAAAGCCACGCGCGAGGCGATTGATGCTATCGCAAAAGCCGACCTGATTTTGATTGGTCCCGGCAGCTTTCTGACCAGCCTGATGCCGCTGCTGCTGCTGGAAGATCTGACACAGGCGCTCCGTCGTACGCCCGCCCCCATGGTATACATCGGCAATCTGGGCAATGAGCAGAGCAACCCCGCTGCCCGCCTGACGCTGGTGGAGAAGTTATCCTGGATTGAACACAAGGTAGGGAAACCCGTGGTTGATGCCGCGATTGTCGGTCCAAAAGTCGATATCAGCCAGATTGGTGACCGTCTGGTCGTGCAGCAGGCGCTGGCCGCAGAAGATGTTCCTCACCATCACGACCGTGAGTTACTGCGCCAGGCCATCGATCGTGCACTACAGCTGCTGGGCTCTCAATCCCGCAACCACGGCGTATAAGTCACGCCAATCAGAATGCCTTCGGGACTCAGGAAACGCGTGACCTGCTGTCCCCAAGGCTCAAGACGGTTTTCCACCAGTAACACATAGCCTTGCGCTTTCAGCGTGCTGGTCGCTTCCACCATGTCAGCCACTTCGAACTCCAGCCAGCTTTGCGGTTCCGGAAGATCCGCAGGCCAACTTCCGTGCCCGAAACAGGATTCGCTAGCCTGTGAAAGCGGCCATAGCGCGAAATGCTTCACGCCATCCATCTCATCGCTCACCAGATAGTCGCTCCCTTCCGCAACGGGCTTCAGTGGCAACTTCAGCGTATCGACATAAAGCGCATGGCTGTCAGAAAGGGATTTCACGATCGGCCCGAAACCCGCCACAAACAGCACTTCTACTCCCGGTATAGTCTGATCCATCATTGATCCTCAGTGAGTGCTTGCACCGTTAGGATACGGCGATAAATTGTGCGCGCAGTGCGTGTACTTCATCGCGCAGAGCGGCCGCCTCTTCAAATTCAAGGTTCTGCGCGTGCGTCAACATCTTGCTTTCCAGCTCGCGAATTTTCAGCTCCAGTGCCTTCGGCGTCATGAGTTCATAACGTGCTGCTGGCTCTGCCGCTTTACGACTGCCACGCCCTTTGCCTTTGTTCGTCGGCTTACCGAGTTGCAGGATATCGGAGATCTTCTTATTGATGCCCTGCGGCACAATGCCGTGCTCGGTGTTGTAGGCTTCCTGCTTCTCGCGGCGACGCTCCGTTTCACCAATCGCTTTCGCCATCGATGCCGTAATCCGGTCGCCGTAGAGAATGGCTTTGCCACGCAGGTTACGTGCCGCACGCCCAATCGTCTGGATCAGGGAACGTTCAGAGCGCAGGAAGCCTTCTTTATCGGCATCCAGAATCGCCACCAGCGACACTTCAGGCATATCCAGCCCTTCACGCAGCAGGTTGATACCTACCAGTACGTCGAACTCGCCAAGACGTAAATCACGAATGATTTCCACGCGCTCGACGGTGTCGATATCCGAGTGCAGATAACGTACCCGCTCGCCGTGTTCTTCCAGATATTCCGTCAGGTCTTCCGCCATGCGTTTGGTCAGCGTGGTCACCAGTACCCGCTCATTAATCGCGGCACGCAGACGAATTTCGGAAAGCAGGTCATCCACCTGTGTCCCAACAGGCCGTACTTCGATGATCGGATCGAGCAACCCAGTGGGGCGCACTACCTGATCGATCACATCACCGCCCGATTTTTCCAGTTCATAGTTACCCGGCGTCGCAGACACGTAGATCGTCTGTGGAGCAAGTGCTTCAAACTCTTCAAATTTCATCGGTCGGTTATCCAGCGCTGAAGGCAGCCGGAAACCGTATTCGACCAGCGTTTCTTTACGCGCGCGGTCGCCGCGATACATACCGCCAATCTGAGGCACGGTGACGTGGGATTCATCAATGACCAGCAGCCCGTCCGCAGGCAAATAGTCAAACAGCGTCGGTGGCGGCTCGCCGGGGCCACGACCGGAAAGGTAGCGTGAGTAGTTTTCGATACCGGAGCAGTAACCCAGTTCGTTCATCATTTCCAGATCAAACTGGGTGCGCTGACTCAACCGCTGCTCTTCCACCAGTTTGTCATTAGCCAGCAGCACCTTTTTACGGTCGGCCAGTTCAACCTTGATGTCTTCCATCGCCTGCAAAATACGCTCACGCGGCGTGACGTAGTGCGTTTTGGGATAGATGGTATAGCGCGGCACCGTTTGGAGAACATGGCCCGTCAGCGGGTCAAACAGCGACAACCGCTCCACTTCTTCATCGAACAGTTCAACGCGCAGCGCGATTTCATCAGATTCCGCAGGGAAGATATCGATCACCTCACCGCGCACGCGGAACGTACCGCGCTGAAACGCCTGATCGTTACGGGCATACTGCAATTCGGCCAGACGCCGCAAAATAGCCCGCTGGTCAATCAGCATCCCTTGCGTCAGATGCAGCATCATTTTCAGATAGAGATCGGGATCGCCCAGACCATAGATCGCGGATACCGAGGCCACGACGATGACATCGCGCCGCTCCAGCAGCGCTTTTGTCGCGGAAAGGCGCATCTGTTCGATATGTTCGTTAACCGACGCATCTTTTTCAATAAAGGTATCCGAGCTGGGAACGTAGGCCTCTGGCTGATAATAGTCGTAATACGACACAAAGTACTCGACGGCATTATCGGGAAAGAATTCTTTCATTTCGCCGTACAGCTGGGCTGCCAGCGTTTTATTTGGTGCCAGCATCATCGTCGGCCGATTGAGGTCGGCAATCACATTGGCGATCGTGAACGTCTTACCTGAGCCCGTTACCCCGAGCAGCGTTTGGTGCGCTAACCCGTCTTCCAGACCCTCTTTTAAACGACGAATAGCCTCAGGCTGATCGCCTGCCGGTTTAAAGTCGGAATTCAGTGTAAATACTTTACTCATCGTTAAGCACGCTACTTATCGTTATTACCCATCGCTCAATGCGAGGTTCGTGGGTGGATGCTCAGAACTTTATTCTGAATGCCAATGATGAAATTCGCCACCGCAATGATACTGGATATAAAAACAGCATCAAGGGAATTATCGCTGGATTGGATGATTAATCGACAAATGAATTTGCTAGCACATCCATCTTCAATCTACCAGATAAAATCATCGTGATTTATCCCCAGATTTGGTAAAAATGTAACATCCGGAGATGGCCGGTGACGCTAATTTATGCAACTACGCCCCATTGATGTTCAAGACGCTTGATTTTAATTAAGTACATGATAATAAATAGTTTAACAAAACCGTGGAGAATAACGTCAACCTGGCGACAGGCCGCGCCAGCTCTCGGTTAGGCTGTGTTGTCTATCCATAATTCACATAGTTATCCACAGAAATGGTGGATAACTCCCACAACCCCGCATCAGCACTGAGTTAGAGAAATACCCGCTTCATTCGCAATCCCCCCTGATATGGATTTTCTTCACACTCTTTCTGTGATTTATCGCATAAGTATTAGACGGAAAAAGACTAAAAACAGTAGAGGGCTAAATCGCAACAATTCAGGCATAGCGGGGAGTTAGGGGAAAATTCAAGAAGGTTTTAGCTATTAATCGGCATGAAAATGTAGGTTTTACACTCATGAAACAGATGGCGGTAAAAAACAACAAAAACCGTTGCTTGATTAAACGCAGACGAAGGTTTGCCAACAGTCACCATCACAGTTGTCTTGGCAGTACAACCTCCATACCAACCCTTTTTCCCTTAGCGTCGACAAAAATCACTACCGTTTTTGTTTTATCCTTGCTCAGCCATTCTTCGCCGTTTCCCTCCACCTTCTCAAGGGTGCAGCCGATGGAAATAAGGTAGTCTCTCAATGAGTCAATATCCGCGGTGTTTTCAAAATATACTGCGCTCACTTCCGATGCTGGGCCCTCTTGAGGTGCGTTCACAAACTGATAAACCGCCGATATACGAGGTACACCTTTGACGATATCGTCAGTAAGCTCTTCGTAGAGAGCTTTGTCTTCCATAGTGTAATGTTTACTTTCAAGATCGAAGCCTGAAAACAACCACCACAACAATCCCGCCGCCACGCAACAAGCGATGCCCAAGTCGCACAGTAATCGATATAGCCTCGCCATTTCTTCCCCCAAAAGCACTCATGTCTCCCAGTTCATCACCACCACCACGGTGGCGGCAATCGAATTTCCAAATCCACTGTTTTTCCCTCTGGGTCGACAAAAATCGTTATTGCTTTGGTCTTATCCTTACTTAGCCAGTTTTCGACATTTACTTCCGTCCTATCAAGGGTACAACCGATGGAAATAAGGTAGTCTCTCAACGAGGTAACATCCGTGGTGTCTTCAAAATACACCGCGATCACTTCCGATGCCGATCCCTGTGGTGGATAGTAAACAAACCGATAATTTGTCGAGATACGCGGCGCGCCTTTGACAATATCGTCAGTGAGCGTTTCGTACAGGGCTTGATCCTCCACTGTGTAAAATTCAATACCAGAATCAAAACCAGAATCAGAACCAGTCGAAAACCACCACAACAGCCCCACAGCGATGAGACAACCCATAAGCAGATTTTGCAGCAAACGATATAGCGTCGCCATTTACCCTCCTGAAAAATTCAGGTGCCACCCGGTTCCATCATCAATCACAATATCAACCCGTTCAGACGGAACGGAAGTGTAGGGTTTTATTCTCGTCATAAATGCAGGCAACACGCCGAAATAGGGCTGCGCATTCGGGTTCAGCTCTGGATCGGGGAAGAGCAGCGGCCTGAATGATTTATTCTTGAAAGCCCCGATAGAACCGTAAAAATCCCAGCGTTTTAATGCCTCATCCCTACTAATCGGTTTGAGTTCAGAGAAGTAATGTATGCCATCAACGACGCGATAAAAGCCCAATAAATCCGAGACGAGATCTTCGGCGCTAAACCCGCTTTCTGTGAAAAAATTAAACGGAAAGCCATCTTGGAACCCCTCAAAACGGGGAGCGACTGCCATCATCATCGCTAACGCGATGCTGAACTGCTCGCTCCGTGACACGCCTTTCTTGATGCGCCAGACGGTATATTTAGATGTACCGACTCTCTTCCTAAATTTCCGCATATCCTGGAAATATTTCACATCGTAATACGGTTTTCCCCCACTCTCACCTGCCTCAAATTGAGGTAACAACTTTCTGATATCGTCGCCCTGAGCATGACCCAAATCAACCCAGCCAAGCACTTCAGTATAAATTAGTCCACGCTTGCCCAACGTTGCTGCTGGACCATCAACAATCTCCGAACGTTTACTCATAAAGTCCTCAATGCGTCCTTATTTACGGACTGCAGCGCAGGAAAATAGAAACAGCCAGAATGAAATGAATCAGTCATCACTTCACATAACGGTATCTTGCCAGAACAGATAGGAACTGGTGCGTGCAACCACATGTTCCCATTCAATGGTGTGAAATTTAAAAGACACACTTTCACTTGGCTGTAAATCGTTATGCGTCAAAGAATTAGGATATACAGCATTAATGCCAGAAATAATTCCGCCTAATAACCTTATTTTGAAACACAGCTCATTACCGCCCGCCATTACTGTCCGATAAAGAGACAGTTCACAGGTTAATTTTTCTTTATCGCCCAGAGATTGGGATAATAGCGGCGTGGATTTATCGATGGGTTTTCTGATTTGGAGGGGATAGGATGAGACGTTATCTTCCCGCATAACGCTGGTATTTAATTCGTAAACAAAAATCTCATCTTCGTGTCCAGACTGATGCAGGTTGCCTATCGACGCCATGGTGGAGCACCCTGCTGATATCAACCCTTGTTTATCACCATTAAGTGAAAGATAAATAATGTTTGCCATGATACATTCCTTGGATCATGTTAGTTATTCGCGTAAGTATTTTAATAAAAAAAACATACAATAAATGTTACGAAATTTATTCTATCACTATTATTTCACGAACGACCAGAAATTAATAAAATGTGGCTTTAAAAAACAAATGGATTAGCGCTTCTATTAAAAACATCGCGTTAATCCATTGAGTCAGGAAATAATAAATAACACCATTATCATTTGGCATAAAATAGTCAGCCAATAATAAAAAAACATCCCAACGTTTTTAGTGGCGTTACTTATTTCGCTAATAACCCAATATCAACGTACTGCCCCAGATTATGTTGCTGAAGATCCGATACATAAGGAATTTCGCCCAGCATCGGCGCGGGCAGGTGCTGTTGCAGCGTTTGCAGATATGGTTGATGCCATTTTCCAGGTGGCGTGATGTCATTTGCAATCCAGCCGCCAAGACGCAGGCCAGCGTGTTGAATGGCGTGGGCCGTTAGCATCGCGTGGTTGATACAACCTAGCTTGATACCGACCACCAAAATCACGGGAAGCTGTTCCTGAACGACCCAGTCGGCAAACGTGTCCTGCTCCGACAGCGGCGTAAACCACCCGCCAGCCCCTTCGACCAACAGCCAATCCGCCTGCGTTTCTAATGTCCGTAGCCCTGCGGACAGCACCGAGAGATGGATAGGCCGCTGCTCTACCGCACTGATAATATGCGGTGAGGTCGGTTCCATAAACGCCAGCGGGTTCACCGCCTGATAATCCAGCCGGACGCTGCTATTGGCCTGAAGCGCCAGCGCATCGCTGTTGCGAATGCCATCAGCCGTCATTTCACAGCCGGACGCCACGGGTTTATAGCCTGCGGTGCGGTATCCGGCCTGATTCGCAGCCTGAAGTAGCGCCATACTGGCGACCGTTTTCCCGACTTCGGTATCCGTGCCCGTCACAAACCAGCGCTCAATCACGATAAATCACCCCATAAACCAGTTGATAGCTGAGCGGGTAGCCGCCCTGTTCTTGCGGATAATGAGCAGACAACGCCGTCAGACGCGCCCGGCTCAATAGCCCCGGCGCACGCCCGTCGTGCAACCAGGTCGCACCAATCCCCTTCAGCGATTTCATCAACGCCAATACATCTGGGAAAAAGCAGACCTCACGTTCTTGAACCACATGATGGCGATAAGGCTGACAGGCTACTTCGATAGCAGAGAGCGACAGAAAGCGATTCGTCCGCTGTGTGCCGTCCAGACTCTGCCACGCCTGCGACAATTCACTTAAGGAACCGTCCGCCAGCGTCGCAAACGCAATCACGCCCCCCGGTCGTGTAACCCGATACAGCTCGGCCAGCGCACGCGGTAACGAATCGCACCACTGCACCGCCAGATTGCTGTAGCTGATATCCACACAGCAATCCGCCAGCGGCAGGTTTTCGATATCGCCTTCCAGATAACGATCGGCAACGTGCTGCTCACGGGCATGCGCCAGCATGTCCACCGACAAATCCAGCGCAGTCACATTCTTGCCAGCCTGACGCCAGTGGCGGCTAAAATGCCCGGTTCCGCAGCCCGCATCCAATACCTGTAAACCGCTGTGCGACGGCATCAGCGCCAGCAGGCGTTCTCCGCTGGTGCGTTGCAGTTCGGCAAAGCGGTCGTAGCACCCTGCTGCTCGCCCAAACGCCTGCGCAATCGCCTGCTTGTTATAGTTTTCTGTCAGCATGGTGTAATACCGTAAGCAAGCGACTGATATCTTCCGGCTGGTGTTCCGCCGTCAGCGTAATGCGCAGACGTGCGCTGCCGACAGGCACTGTTGGTGGCCGCATCGCACTGACCCACACGCCCTGTTCACGCAGATGACTCATCAGTGCCATTGCCCGCGCATTCTCACCAACAATCAGCGGCTGAATCGCGCTCTGTGAATCCATCAATTGATAGGACGAGTTGGAGAAACCCGCGCGGAACTGGGCGATGTTGCGTCGTAGCGCATCACGCCGCGCGTCGCCCTGCCGGACACAGTTAACTGCCGCGCTCAGCGCACAGGCCTGTGCCGCTGGCATCGAGGTGCTGTAAATCAAATGACGAGCGAATTGCAGGAAGTACTCGGCCAGCGGTTCGGCGCACAGTACCGCCGCCCCGCTCACGCCAAACGCCTTGCCGAACGTGACAATCAGCAGTTCGGGTTTGACGCCCTGCAGCCAACAGCTCCCGCGCCCTTCATCACCCAGCACGCCAATCCCGTGCGCATCGTCCACCATTAGCCAGGCATCGTGCGCCCTGCACTGATTTTGCAGCGCCGACAGCGGCGCGGTATCGCCATCCATGCTGAAAACGCCTTCGGTCACCACCAGCGTCTGGCCGTCCGCAGGTTTCTCTAGCAGCGTTTGCAGATTATCAGGCTGATTATGTTTAAAGCGCCGCAGGGTCGCGGGTGACTGTGCAGCCGCTTCCAGTAATGAAGCGTGACTGAGCTTATCGGCAAAGATACGGTCTTCTGACTGTGCCAACGCGGCCACCACAGCCTGATTCGCGGCATAGCCGGAAATAAACAGCAGCGCACGCGGATAACCCAACCAGTCGGCAAGCTGACGTTCCAGCGCGGCATGAGCATCGGTATAGCCCGTCACATGCCCGGAACCACCGCTGCCAATACCGTATTGCTCAGCGCCCTGCTGCCAGGCGCGCACAATCTCCGGGTGGTGACTCAACCCCAGATAGTCGTTGCTGGAAAAATTCAGGTAGCAGCGGTCGCCCTGCATCAGCCAGCGCCCGCTGCCGCCTTGATTCACCCGCCGTACGCGGTAGGCATCATCGCGCTGGCGTTGTACCAGCGCGGCGTCAATACGTTGCTGCCAGCTCATGATTCAGCACGCCTTGCCCGACGGTTTGCAGGCTGGACGTTATACCGCAGCATTATAAAATTGCTCGCTATCGGCGTTAACCAGTTGTTCCGCCAACCGCTGTTGCTGTTGGTTATCCCCGTATTCGGTCGCCGTCTGCTGCGGATTCAGACCCAGTTTGAGGAACAGCGCCAGATCTTTGTCTTCTTTCGGGTTTGGCGTCGTGAGCAGTTTGCAGCCGTAGAAAATGGAGTTCGCCCCCGCCATAAAGCACATCGCCTGCGTTTGTTCGCTCATCTGCTCACGTCCGGCGGACAGGCGTACATAGGAAGCCGGCATCATGATACGCGCAACGGCAATAGTACGAATGAAATCAAACGGATCGACATCATCGTTATCCGCCAGCGGCGTGCCTTTCACCTTAACCAGCATGTTGATCGGCACGCTTTCCGGCGGCGTCGGTAGGTTAGCCAGTTGCACCAGCAGCCCGGCGCGATCGCGCACGGTTTCCCCCAAACCAACGATGCCGCCGGAACAGACTTTAATGCCCGCGCCGCGTACTTTACCCAGCGTATCCAGACGCTCTTGATATGTGCGGGTCGTAATGATGCTGCCGTAAAATTCTGGCGAGGTATCGAGGTTATGGTTATAGAAATCCAGTCCGGCAGAGGCCAAACGCTCGGCCTGATCGTTGTGCAGCGTTCCCAGCGTCATGCAGGTTTCCATCCCCATCGCTTTAACGCCTTGCACCATCTGTTCCAGATACGGCATGTCGCGCTCGTGCGGGTTTTTCCACGCCGCGCCCATACAAAAGCGCGTCGATCCTGCAGCTTTCGCCTGACGGGCTGATTCCAGCACCTGTTCAACCTGCATCAGGCGCTCGGTATCAATCCCGGTGCGATAGCGGGAGCTCTGCGGGCAATATTTACAGTCCTCAGGGCAGGAACCGGTCTTTATCGACAGTAACGTACTGACCTGCACCTGACGGGGATCAAAATGCTGACGGTGGATCTGCTGCGCTTCAAACATCAGTTCCAGAAATGGTTTATTAAATAAGTCTTGCGCTTGCTCAAGCGTCCAGTACATGCGGTCAGCCATCTCGGCATCTCCAAACTAAAAACGTTTCGCCAGTGTAAATTAACCCGATATACTGTCAACCAAATAGAATCCATTTTGGTTGACGAAAGATCATCATGAGCCCGGAAGACATTGCTTTTGACCAGCGCCACATTTGGCATCCCTACACCTCAATGACCGAACCGCTGCCCTGCTATCCGGTGATCGCGGCTAGCGGCGTCGAGCTTCAGCTGGATGACGGACGTCGCCTGATTGACGGCATGTCATCGTGGTGGGCGGCGATTCACGGCTACAACCATCCGGCGATCAATCAAGCGGTGCAGGCTCAGCTCAGCCAGATGTCGCATGTGATGTTTGGCGGGATCACCCATCCGGCGGCGGTGGCACTGTGCCGCCAACTGGTGGACATCACGCCAGAAGCACTGGAATGCGTTTTTCTGGCGGATTCCGGCTCGGTGGCTGTCGAAGTGGCGATGAAAATGGCGCTGCAATATTGGCAAGCACGGGGGGAAACCCGTCAACGCTTTCTCACCCTGCGTCACGGCTATCACGGTGATACCTTCGGTGCGATGTCCGTGTGCGATCCGCAGAATTCGATGCATAGTCTGTATCAGGGCTACCTGCCTACCCATCTGTTTGTCGATGCGCCGCCCTGTGCCGCTATCAACGAAGGCGGTTTTACCGACGAGTGGCAGGAAGCCGATATCGCGCCGCTACAGGCGATGGTGTCGGCGCACGCTCATGAGATCGCGGCCGTCATTCTGGAACCCATCGTGCAGGGCGCGGGCGGGATGCGCTTTTATCATCCGGCCTACCTGCATCGGGTGAGGGAACTGTGTGACCAGTGGGGCATTTTGCTGATTGCCGATGAGATCGCTACCGGATTTGGCCGCACCGGCAAGCTGTTTGCCTGCGAGCATGCAGGCATTTCTCCCGATATTATGTGTCTGGGAAAAGCACTTACCGGCGGCTATATGACGCTCTCCGCTACGCTGACCACCCGGATAGTCGCTGAAACCATCAGCAACGGTGCGGCAGGCTGTTTTATGCACGGCCCCACATTTATGGGCAATCCGCTCGCCTGCGCGGCAGCCAGTGCCAGTTTGTCGCTGTTGGCGGAGAACCGCTGGCAGCAGCAAGTGCAAAATATTGAGCGGCAGTTGCGAGACACGCTGCAATCCTGCGCGGATTCTCCGCTGGTGGCTAACATTCGCGTGCTGGGTGCTATCGGCGTGGTGGAAACACAGCGTCCGGTCAATATGGCGCGACTACAGCGTTTCTTTGTCGAGCGTGGCGTCTGGATTCGACCGTTTGGCCGACTCATTTATCTGATGCCGCCGTTTATCATTCAGCCTGATGAACTGCGTAAGCTGACCGACGCCGTCTGTGCGGCCATCCGTGATGAACAGCTATTTGACTAACCGGTAAGCCAAGGCGCACGCACTCGTGCGCCGCAAAAAATGCCCTCTATTTTCATCTCACATGATAACCATTCATTACCGCTCTTATAATTATGCACACGAATAAGTTTTTCATTTTATTCATGGTTGGCGTATTGAATTACTCTGACACCGATGAAATAAATATAAAATGTTAAGCACACCACAGTTTATATTCAACCAACCGTAGACACCTGATGAATACGTGTTAGATTTTAACGTGAAACACCTCAAGCATATATTTAAAAGGAGATTTATTATGCTTACAGTAAATAAGAAACCACACCGTATATTCCACACATTATTTCCCGTATTATTTTCTGCCTTGTTACTCTCCCCATTCACCGCTTCTGCGGTCAGTTCCTCCAAAGACGCCGACAAACTCTATTTTGAGAATAATAAATATTATGTATTCAATAACGTCTGGGGAAAAGATCAGGGCCGGAGCATACTTTGTTAATGACATTTAACATTCGCAAAAATCATTAACTCCCGATAGTCATCATCCAATAGTGCACGTTGCACTTTGCTTTTCATACTCCGGTTTTGTGTGCTCTCCATCTTTGCCAGATTGAGCGCCATCTTTCTGACTAATGACAAGACTTTTGTACCATTCTCATCGTGAATACGGCAAGCATCTTCTTTATAAACAACATCTAATACCCAGTGCAGACTGTTCTCTATGCCCCAGTGATGACGGACCGATGTCGCCATAAACTCTGCATCAATATCGTAAGATGACAGATAAAATGCCGTATCCAGCGTATTCGATTTTTTGTCTTTACGGTGTCTTTCAACCGCGACCAGTGTTTTTATTGAAGGCCATTTCTCCTGTAACTCCGGGCTCAACTCTGCCGGTATTTGAAAAGTAATACGGCGCTCCATTCGGCCATGCCCTTTATCCTGCATTTCATATTGTGCTAACGCGGTATTATCGTTAAACGCCTCATGGAATTGCGCTTTCACTGCATTAAACAATGTCGGCTGATTTCCTTTGACTTGTACAAGGTAATGACCTTTTCTCGCCACAATGCTTTCAAGCGTTTCTTTTTGTGCATGTAACGCATCAAGCGTTATCAGTGCATCCTTGATGTTAAGCATGCAAACAAGATTCTGTACTGTTTTGATTTCTTTTCCTTTTCCCTCGGCCATATCCTGATAAAGCGCAATGCCATTATTCAGGTCATAAGCATTAACAGAGTGAAAATCGTTACGACTCCACAGAGAGGCACTTTTCAGCGTCTTTCCATCAATCGCAATGAGTGGCTTGCTTGATTTGGCGCGAATGTCATTAATCCAGCTAAAAATACAGAACTGAAAGCTGTCGGGATCGACGGCTTTCATTATTCTGGCAATAGTATGACGCCGTGGTATGCCATTGGAAAATAATCGAAATTTTCTTAACCAGTCGAGGCGTAGTTCACCAAACTGTTGAATTTCAGCCCACCCATTTTGTCCACTGGCGACCGCAGCGAGAACAAGAAATAGGACATCAACAAGATGATGTTGTTGATTAATAGGAGAACGAGTTTCCTCTACCAGAGAGAGGTGGTCAAAAAGTGTCATATCAAGACCTCAAAAAGTTATTCTACTTTGAGATCAGTCTATTAGAGAATAGTTCAATTTTTTAACAAAGTGTGATCCGGCCCTGGGGAAAAGATGAAGTAAAAGGATGGCAGCAAACGGTTTTCTATAACAGCCCAACCAGCATGGGGTGGAACTGGCACTGGCCAAGTAACTCCTCCAGCGTTAAAGCCTATCCATCGCTGGTGAGCGGTTGGCACTGGACGGCGGGCTATACGGCAAATAGCGGCTTGCCGATAAAATTGTCCAGTAATAAAAGTATTACCAGTAACGTCACCTATTCCATCAAATCCACTGGCACTTACAACGCGGCTTATGACATTTGGTTCCACACCACCGACAAAGCCAGTTGGGATTCTACCCCTACCGATGAATTAATGATCTGGCTAAATAATACCAATGCAGGCCCGGCGGGTGATTATATTGAAACAGTTTTCCTCGGTGGCAGCAGTTGGAACGTATTCAAAGGCTGGATCAACGCCGGTAATGGCAAAGGGTGGAATGTCTTTTCCTTTGTTCGTACCTCCAATACCAACAACGCATCGCTCAATATTCGCCATTTCACCAACTATCTGGTGGGAACCAAGAAATGGATGAGCAATACAAAATATATCAGCAGCGTTGAGTTTGGCACCGAGATCTTTGGCGGTGATGGGCAGATTGATATCACCAAGTGGAGCGTAGACGTAAAATAACGCTTCTGTCGTCTCGACCCTTTCCGGTTCAACCTCTTTGCCACGCTGGCGTGGGGTTGAGCCGAATTTATCTCATCGGCTTCACGATCCATTTCAGCCCGGACAGATGTCGCTCATGTTTTAGGCGGCCCCTCTTTTTTCCTTCCCAACAAAATTCGTGAGCTGTGGCACGTAAATTCCATTAGCGTTATGATAATCCCCTCTGCTAATCAGGAATTTCCCATGCGTAATACGTTCATCGTGTGCTGGCAGTATTTACGCGCTTTCGCATTGATTTATCTCTGCCTGCTGGCAGGCAATGCGGTATCCGCGTTACTCCCATTCACTATCCCCGGCAGTATCATCGGCATGCTGGTTTTGTTCACCCTTCTTGCCTCGCAAATCCTGCCCGCGCAGTGGGTAAAACCGGGTTGCCATCTTCTTATTCGTCACATGGCGCTGCTGTTCGTCCCTATCGGCGTCGGCGTGATGAATTATTACGATCTGGTCAGCCAACAGTTTGGCCCCATCGTGGTTTCCTGCCTGATCAGTACCTTTATTGTGATGTTGGTTGTGGGTTTCAGTACCCAGATAATGCAGCGTGAACGAGCCGTGGCTGGCGATCGCACGCCGCCGAAGGATAACGAATAATGTTCAGCTATTTGTGGTGGTCGCTGCCCCTCACTCTGATGGTCTTTTTCGCCGCACGTAAATTGGCCGTACTGACCAGAATTTCGTTGTTGAACCCGCTGCTGGTGTCGATGGCGATTATTATTCCGCTGCTGCTGGTATTGAAGATTCCCTACGAGCACTATTTTCAGGGCAGCAAAGTCCTTAACGACCTGCTGCAACCGGCGGTGGTCGCGCTGGCGTTCCCGCTTTATGAGCAGTTGCATCAAATTCGCGCGCGCTGGAAATCAATCATCAGCGTGTGCTTCATCGGTAGCCTGACCGCGATTATCTCCGGCACGCTGGTGGCGCTGTGGATGGGCGCCTCGCCAGAAATCGCCGCCTCGGTGCTGCCTAAATCAGTCACCACGCCGATTGCGATGGCCGTCGCCAGCTCGATTGGCGGAATTCCAGCTATCAGCGCCGTCTGCGTGATTTTCGTCGGTATTCTCGGCGCTGTCTTAGGCCACACCCTGTTCAACCGCGTCGGTATCAAAACCAAAGCCGCGCGTGGGCTGTCGATGGGCACTGCTTCGCACGCACTCGGTACGGCGCGCTGCGCAGAAGTCGATTATCAGGAAGGCGCATTCAGCTCGCTGGCGCTGGTCATCTGCGGGATCATCACGTCGCTGATTGCGCCGCTAGTCTTCCCTCTACTCTTGCATGTTGCTGGCTGAATCTAGCGGGGATGGTGCGTAGCTCGCATCATCCCCGCCATAAAATTGAGATACATCTCGCATTTAGCAGTTAATTTGCAGCCATTTCATTCAACAAAGAGATTTTGATCACAATTTATTGCTACTCTGCTCCCTAACATGACGTCATTGACGGGTAAAAAGAGTACGCCACCATGCATCCACGATTTGAAAATGCCTTCCAGCAATTACCTGCCAGTCTGCAAGCCGCAATCGGTCCCTTGATCGATAAACCGGATTTCGCCGCCATGCTAACGGCTGACGACGTGAATGCCGTCTGTGAAGCCAGCCAGCTAGACGCCGATGCGTTGGCTTTTGCGCTATTACCTCTGGCAGCTGCCTGTGCACAAGCGCCTATCTCGAATTTCCAGGTTGGTGCGATTGCGCAAGGGCTCAGCGGCAATTTCTACTTTGGTGCCAACATGGAGTTCAGCGCTGTTCAGTTGCAGCAAACGGTGCATGCCGAACAAAGCGCCGTCAGCCACGCTTGGATACGCAATGAGCGTGGGTTGCGGGCGGTGACCGTGAACTACACGCCATGCGGCCACTGTCGTCAGTTTATGAATGAGCTGCGCAATGCCGCATCGCTGCGCATTCAACTACCGGGTCGCCAGCCTGCCGTGCTCAGCCACTATCTGCCGGATTCCTTTGGTCCCGTCGATCTGCACATCGATACCTTGCTGATGGATGACATCAACCACGGCGCAACCTTGCAAAATGTGGGCGCGCTTGCGCGTCAAGCGCTGGATGCCGCCAACCGTAGCCACGCGCCCTATAGCAAAGCCATCAGCGGCATTGCGCTGGAAACCTTAAGCGGCAACATTTATACCGGACGCTACGCAGAAAATGCGGCATTTAACCCTAGCCTGCCGCCTTTGCAAGTCGCATTGAATCTGATGAACCTTGCTGGCGACGATCCGTGCACCATTAAACACGCGGCTGTCGTCGAGCGTCGTAATGCCGTTGTCAGCCACTGGGCCATTTCGCAAATTATGTTGGCCGAATTAGGCTGCACCGACATTGAACATCACTTTATTGAGGAATAACGGCAGAGGTCAGCGCAGAATTTCGGCAAAGGGAAGTGTGAAAAACGAGAGGTGAATCGATAAAGCCTGCATTTTGACTAAGATGCAAGCCATCTGTAACTATTTTAATTAACAATTCCTGTACATATTTTCTGGGTAATTTAAGATCCGCAACAGTTTTTATCGACAACACCTGAGTTTTTTTCTGTTATCCGAGAGTAAAAAGTCATGGAATTAGAATACGAAAGCAAACGTCCTCTCCATATTCCCTACGCTGGCCCAATATTGCTTGAATTTCCCCTGCTGAATAAAGGCAGTGCGTTTACCGAAGAAGAACGCGCCAACTTTAACCTGCATGGTCTGCTGCCTGAAGCCGTCGAAACCATCGAAGAACAGGCAGAACGCGCCTGGCGTCAGTATCAGGAATTCAAACACGATATTGAAAAACACGTGTACCTGCGTAACATTCAGGACACCAACGAGACGCTGTTCTACCGCCTTCTGGACGGTCACCTCAGTGAGATGATGCCGATCATCTACACCCCGACCGTTGGCGAAGCCTGTGAACACTTCTCCGATATCTATCGTCGCGCACGCGGCCTGTTTATCTCCTACCCTAACCGCGCACATATCGACGATATGCTGCAAAACGCCACTAAGCAGAACGTGAAAGTCATCGTTGTGACCGACGGTGAGCGTATTCTGGGTCTGGGCGACCAGGGTATTGGCGGCATGGGGATTCCAATCGGTAAGCTGTCGCTGTACACCGCCTGTGGCGGTATCAGCCCAGCCTACACCCTGCCTGTCGTTCTGGATGTCGGCACCAACAACCCGCAGCGTCTGAACGATCCGCTGTACATGGGCTGGCGTCATCCGCGTATCACCGACGACGAATACTATGCCTTCGTTGACGAATTCATTCAGGCCGTTAAACGCCGCTGGCCGAACGTGCTGTTGCAGTTTGAAGACTTCGCGCAGAAAAATGCCACACCGCTGCTGAACCGCTATCGTGATGAGATCTGTAGCTTTAACGATGACATTCAGGGCACCGCAGCCGTTGCGATTGGCAGCCTGATTGCTGCCAGCCGTGCAGCAGGTACTCAGCTACGCGATCAGACCGTCACCTTCCTGGGTGCGGGCTCCGCAGGCTGTGGTATTGCTGAGCAAATCGTCGCGCAGATGAAGTCTGAAGGGCTGAGCGAAGAAGAAGCACGCGCGCGCGTCTTCATGGTTGATCGCTTCGGTTTGCTGACGGACAAACTGCCGAACCTGCTCGATTTCCAGAGCAAGCTGGTGCAGAAAAGTGAACTGCTGGCTGACTGGGATTGCAACAGCGACGCGATTTCACTGCTGGAAGTTGTACGCAATGCCAAGCCAACCATCCTGATCGGTGTATCCGGCCAGCCGGGTCTGTTCACGGAAGAAATCATCCGTGAAATGCACAAGCACTGCGCGCGTCCTATCGTGATGCCGCTGTCTAACCCGACATCCCGCGTAGAAGCCCGTCCAGAAGATATCATTCGCTGGACAGAAGGTTCAGCGCTGGTCGCAACCGGTAGCCCGTTCTCTCCGGTTAACTATCAGGGCAAAATCTTCCCTATCGCCCAGTGCAACAACTCCTACATTTTCCCAGGTATCGGGTTAGGTGTACTGGCGTCGGGTGCCAAACGTATCACTGACGGTATGTTGATGGCCGCCAGCCGCGCTCTGGCTGACTGCTCGCCGCTGGCGAATAACGGTGAAGGCGCTCTGCTGCCGGATCTGTCCGATATCCAGCAGGTGTCCAAACGTATTGCACTGGACGTCGGTAAAGCCGCACAGCTGCAAGGCGCAGCCGTGGTGACCTCCGCCGATGCGTTGCAGAAGGCGATTGACCATAACTTCTGGCAACCACAGTACCGCAGCTACAAACGAACCTCGTTCTAACTGCCTTACTGCTAAAAAGCGCGGCAAATGCCGCGCTTTTTTTATTCAGCTTTTCAATTTCGGGTCGAGTGCATCACGCAGACCGTCTCCCAATAAATTAAACGCCAAAACCGTCAGAAAGATCGCCAGACTAGGGAAAATCGCGACGTGCGGAGCAATCACCATATCCGACCGCGCTTCGTTCAGCATCGCCCCCCACTCCGGCATCGGCGGCTGTGCGCCAAGCCCTAAGAATGACAGGCTGGCTGCCGTAATGATCGACATTCCAATGCGCATCGAGAAAAACACCACGATGGAAGACACCGAGCCCGGCAGAATATGTCGAAAAAGAATTGTCCTGTCGCTGGCCCCAATGCTGCGGGCCGATTCGATGTAGGTAAGCTGCTTCAGCACCAGCGTATTCCCCCGCACCAGACGGGCAAAAGCCGGAATGCTGAAGATCGCGACGGCGACAATCACATTCGCCATCCCACTGCCCATAATCGCCACAACGGCAATCGCCAGCAGAATACCGGGGAAGGCAAACAGCACATCGGATAGGCGCATGATGATCCTGTCCGCCCACCCTTCGTAGTAGCCCGCCACCAGACCGAGTGCCGTACCGATAATCATCCCTACCAGCACCGAGAGAATACCCGCCGCCAGAGAAATGCGCGTTCCCATCAGGATCCGGCTGAAAATATCACGTCCTAATGAATCCACGCCCAGCCAGTGTGCCGCCGACGGGCCTTCATTCAGGCGTTCATAATCGAAATAGTTCTCGGCATCATAGGGCATCAGATACGGTGCCAGAAACGCGACCACAATCAGCAGCAGTACAAACACGCCTGCGGTGACCGCGACGTGCTGCCGAAGAAAGCGCCGCCAGAATTCACGCCACGGCGTGCGAACAGGTTTATCCCTAATGACAGGGAGCGTCGCCAGCATAGCTTTACGTCGCCAGTGTCTCATTCCCTTTCCTTATTTATAACGAATGGCTGGATTAATCGCGGCATACAGCATATCCACCAGCAGATTGATCAGAATAAACTCCAGCGAGAACAGCAGTACCTCGGCCTGAATCACCGGATAGTCGCGCATCTCCACCGCATCCACCAGCAGCCGTCCTAGCCCCGGCCAGTTAAAGACCTTCTCCACGACGATTGAGCCACCGAGCAAGAAACCAAATTGCAGCCCCATCATCGTAACCACCGGAATCAGCGCATTGCGCAGCCCGTGCTTCACCACCACCAGCGATTCGCGCACGCCTTTTGCCCGCGCCGTCCGCATATAATCTTCTTGCAAGACATCAACAAACGACGCACGAGTAAAACGCGCCATCACCGCCGCCACCGCCGCGCCCAGCGTCAGAGAGGGCAAAATGTAGTGCAGCCAGGTGTCCGCCCCCACCGTCGGCAGCCATCCCAGTTCGACGGAAAAAACCTGCATTAACAGCATGCCGAGTGCAAACGCGGGGAAAGAGAGGCCGGATACCGCCAGCATCATCCCGATTCTGTCCGGCCAGCCGTTGCGCCACACGGCGGACACGATGCCGATCGCCATGCCAAAAATCACCGCCCACGCCATGCTGCACACCGTCAGCCAAAACGTCGGCATAAAGCGCATGGCGATCTCTTCGGTGACGGGGCGTTTCGATACGATCGACGTACCAAAATCCCCTTGCAGGACATTGGTAAAGAAGTGCCAGAACTGGTGCGGCAGCGGTTTATCCAACCCCAAATCCTGCCTGACCATCTCGATAACGGCAGCATCCGCTTCCCGCCCGGCGGCTAAACGCGCCGGATCGCCGGGTAGCAGATGAACGAACAGGAACACCAGCACCATCACAATCAGGAGCGTGGGAATCAGTCCCAGCAGTCGTTTAATAAAATAATTCAGCATGAACAGTTTTCCACAGACATGCGTCGGACTCCCTATGAGTGAACGAGTGTTGACCACTGCGGGCAGCCTAACGGCCACCCGACTCCTTGGTCATTCTTTTACGGCGAGTTATTCTTTCAGGTCTGCCTCTTCAAAACTGAACAAAGTATCCGGCATCACGTAGAACCCGGTCAGTTTTTTGCTATTAGCCGACACCAAACGCTCTGTCGCCAGGAAAATCCACGGCGCATCCGCCCAAATTTTGTCCTGCGCATCTTTGTACAGTTTCTGTTTTTCCGTCCGATCCGTGGTTTTCAGCGCAGTCGCCAGATCCGCATCCACCTGCGGATTGCTGTAAAAGGCGGTGTTGAATTGCGCCGGTGGCCAGGAGGCCGTGGCAAACAGCGGCGACAGCGCCCAGTCGGCTTCCCCCGTCGAGGCTGACCAGCCGGTGTAGAACAGGCGAACGCCCGTTTCCTTAACGCCCTTACCTTCCACTTCGGCGGCGCGTTGCCCCGCATCCATCGCGGTCACCTGCACTTTCACGCCAACCTGTGCCAGCTGTTGCTGCGTGAACTGCAAGACTTTCTGCGCCGTGCTGTGGTTATGTGACGACCAGAGCGTAGTGGTGAAACCGTCTGGGTAGCCCGCTTCTTTCAGCAGTTCACGCGCCTTGGCCGGGTCGTAAGGCCACGGGTGATATTTTACCGAATAATCAATGCTGCTCGGCAGTGGCCCTTCGGCTGGTGTCGCATAGCCGGAGAAGGCCACTTTAATCAGCGCTTCTTTGTTGATCGCGTAGTTCAACGCCTCGCGTACTTTCGGGTTATCAAACGGTTTCTGCGTGACATTCATACTAATGTAGCGGTGCAAAATCGACGGCGACGCCACCAGCGCCAGCTTGTCATTTTTCTCCAACACCTTGGCCTGCTCGAACGGTATCGGATAAGCAAACTGCGCTTCACCGGTTTGCAACAGCGCCGCACGCGTATTGTTATCCACCACCGGACGCCAGGTAATGCTGTCCAGCTTAGGCAACCCCGCCTTCCAGTAACCGTTAAATTTCTCGACTTTGACAAAGTCGGTCTGGTTCCAGGCCACAAAACGGTACGGACCGGTGCCTACCGGGTGGAAACCAATGTCCTTGCCGTACTGCTTTAATGCCGCCGGAGAAATCATCACCGCCGCCGGGTGCGCCAGATTATTAACGAACGCCGAGAACGGCGTCTTCAGCGTAATTTTCACCGTCAGATCGTCAACCGCCTCGGTTTTATCGATCATCTTGAACAGGTTATATCGCTTCAGGCGATTGTCGGGATTACTGGCGCGATCCAGATTCACTTTCACGGCAGCGGCGTTAAACGCCGATCCATCGTGAAATTTGACGCCTGGGTGCAGCTTGACGGTATACGTCAGGCCATCCGGGCTCGCGTCATAGCTGTCCGCCAGTACGTTCACCAGCTTCATATCTTTATCGAAACCAAATAGCCCCTGATAGAAGGACTTCGCCACCGTCTGCGATAGCGAATCGTTGGCATCATACGGGTCCAGGCTGGTAAACGTGGAACCCACGGCGATAACCGCATCTTTGGCTGCCCAGACGGGTGAAGTCGCCATGGCAGCGGTTACTCCTGCGGCCACTAACCAGCGCCGCTTTATCGTCATTACGCTCATGCTACGTTCTCCTTGTGAATCCCTGTCAATACGCGCCGGCTATCGGATGGTGCGCAACAAAGTGCCTCTCACCGACCTGAACCAGAGGCGCCGTGATCGGCTCATCGCCAAGCGCCCGAATCGGGCTGGGTATTTCATCAACCAGCAGCACCTGCTCACGCTGGCGACGTGAGGGATCGGCAACTGGTACTGCCGACATCAGCTTGCGGGTATAAGGGTGCCGAGGCCGTTCGAATACATCCTGCCGTGAGCCGATCTCGACAATCTGCCCCATGTACATCACCGCCACGCGATGGCTAATACGCTCAACCACCGCCATGTCATGTGAAATAAACAAAAACGCGATGCCGAATTCACGTTGCAGTTCCAGCATCAGGTTGATGATTTGTGCCTGAATCGACACGTCCAACGCGGACACGGCTTCATCCGCAATCACCACTTTAGGGTTCAGCGCCAGCGCTCTGGCGATGCAAACGCGCTGGCGCTGGCCGCCGGAAAACTCATGCGGGTAGCGCCTCGCGTGCTCTGGCTCCAGCCCTACACGCGACAACAGCCACTCAACGCGTTTTTCTGCCTCCTGTCGGCGGCAAATGTTGTGCACCAGCAGCGGCTCCATAATCGAGAACCCGACCGTCAAACGAGGATCCAGTGACGCATAGGGATCCTGAAAAATCAGCTGAATATCACGTCGCAGGTGCTGTAACGCGGCACCTTTCAGTTGATGGATTCGCTGGCCGTTAAAGATAATCTCGCCCCTCTGGCTTTCAACCAACTGGAGCAACGCACGGCTGGTAGTGGACTTACCGCATCCCGATTCGCCAACCAACGAGAGCGTTTCGCCCGGCCAGAGATCGAAGCTGACGTTTTCCACCGCATGTACCTGTCTGGTTACGCGGTTCAATAAACCACTGCGAATAGGAAAACGCGTCACCAGATTGCTGACCTGTAAGATCGGCTCAGCCTGCGCGGGAACGGTATCCTGCGGGACGTTGTCCGCAATACGCCGCGCGTTTTGATCCAGCAGCGGAAATTTTTCTGGGAACGGTTGACCGCGCATAGACCCTAACGTCGGTACCGCCGCCAGCAACCCTTGAGTATACGGATGCTGCGGTGCAGTAAAAATCTGCCCAACGCTCCCCGCTTCAACGCTTTCCCCACGGTGCATAACCAGTACACGATCGGCCATTTCCGCCACCACGCTCATGTCATGGGTGATGAAAATCACGGCCATTTCCATTTCACGCTGTAGCACACGAATAAGTTGCAGAATTTGCGCCTGAATAGTGACATCGAGCGCGGTTGTCGGTTCATCAGCAATGAGCAGCGACGGCTTGCAGGAGAGCGCCATCGCAATCATCACCCGCTGGCGCATGCCGCCAGAAAGCTGGTGGGGATAGCGATCCAGTACGTTGCGCGCTTCTGGTATTCTGACCAAATCCAGCATACGCAAGGTTTCTGTTCGCGCGGCGCGTCTGTCCATTCCCTGATGCAAACGAATCGACTCGGCAATCTGTTCGCCGACGGGGAAAACCGGATTCAGCGATGTCATCGGCTCTTGGAAAATCATCGCCAGATCCGCACCGCGTAACATGCGCATCGCACGCTGCCGGGCACCGCGGAGATCCAGCACCTGCCCATCGCGACGGCGAAATAGCATGTCGCCTTGATGAATCACCCCGCCAGCGTGTTCGACCAACCGCATCAGCGCCAGCGACGTCACCGACTTGCCCGACCCCGACTCTCCAACGATAGCCAGCGTTTCGCCCCGATCGACAGAGAACGTCAAATTACGCACCGCATCTGTCCGCTGCCCCTGCTGCTCAAAATAGACACTCAGGTTGCGCACCTCCACCACCCGTTTTTCAGGCAAAATCAGCCCCGGAACAGGGGAAGATAGCGAGGCATAATGATCCTGTGTGGGCAACATGAACGGCGAATCTCCATATAAATGCGGCTGGAATCAGCGCAACGCGGTCAGGGACAAATTATCAGCGATTTTCGACTATATTTAGCGCAAGGTATGATGTAAAGCGGAAACTGAAATCGGCACGACGAAAAATTTCTTTTATAACATTAGGTTAATTGCCGTAAAGACACGCCATCAGGGGCAATATGTCCTGCAAATCCGCTCACTTTTGCCCGAAATGGTTCAACTTGTGGGCAGAAGGCCACTGTTTTACGCCATGACCCTGCCGCTCCGTGCCTAACGAGAATTCATGCGCCAAAAGCCCTATTCCTTGACCTGCATACATTCACCCCCGTGACGAACTCTGACATAATTAATACTGGCATAGGAAACGGATTTTCGCCTATGAACGGCGCGTTGGCGGAACACGATTCTTACTGATGAAATACGTCATATTAATAAAATCAGTCGTATTGATGAAACACACTGTGGAGTGAAGATGGAAAGCGTTAACGCAGGTTTACTGACTCTTGAACAAGCTCTGGAAAATATGTTTTCTCAGGTTCCCTCCCTTACCGAGACAGAGCGCGTATCCCTGTTCGACGCCGCAGGACGAATCACCGCCCATGCGATTGCCTCTCCGATTAACGTCCCGCCTTTCGCCAATTCCGCGATGGATGGCTATGCCGTACGCTACGCCGATTTGTCCGCCGCCGTACCGCTGCCGCTGGCGGGTAAAGCCTTCGCTGGCGCACCCTTTACCGGCGACTGGCCTGCCGGAACCTGCATTCGCATCATGACCGGCGCGCCGATTCCCGCAGAAGCTGATACGGTGATCATGCAGGAAGAAGCAGAAGTCAGCGAGGACGGTATCCGCTTTCCCCATGAGGTAAAACCCGGCCAGAATATTCGTCTGGCGGGAGAAGATATTCAGGCGGGTGCCAACGTGTTACCCGCAGGCACCAAGCTGGGCGTGGCTGAGCTGCCGCTGCTAGCATCACTGGGGATTGCGCAGATTGACGTGGTACGTCGCCTGAAAGTCGCGGTGTTTTCAACCGGTGATGAGCTGCAACCCGTCGGCGAACCGCTGGCAGACGGTCAGATTTATGACACCAACCGTTTCGCCGTCCGTTTGATGCTGGAACAGCTGGGCTGCGAGATACATGATCTGGGGATTATCCGTGACGATCCGGCTGCGCTGCGCGCTGCGTTCCACAAGGCCGATCAACTTGCCGATCTGGTGATTAGCAGCGGCGGCGTTTCCGTTGGTGAAGCGGATTACACCAAGCAAATGCTGGATGAACTGGGCGATATCCACTTCTGGAAGCTGGCGATCAAACCCGGTAAACCCTTCGCCTTTGGCAAATTGCAACACGCCTGGTTCTGCGGCCTGCCGGGGAATCCGGTTTCTGCTGCGCTGACGTTCTATCAACTGGTTCAGCCGCTGCTGGCCCGCCTGTCTGGCTATACACAATGGTGCCTGCCGCCGCGTGTTCGCGTCAAAACCACCAGCGCACTGAAAAAGACACCGGGACGCACCGATTTCCAGCGCGGCATTTTCAGCCGTAACGCACAGGGTGAACTGGAAGTGAGAACCACCGGGCATCAAGGGTCACACGTTTTCAGCTCGTTCAGTCTCGGTAACTGCTTCATCGTACTGGAGCAAGATCGTGGTCGCGTCGCCGCTGGCGAATGGGTCGAAATCGAGCCCTTCAATGCGTTGCTGGGACACTGAGTATGTTGCCGGAGCTGAGCGATGAAGAGACGCTGCGCTACAATCGACAGATTGTGCTGCGCGGCTTTGATTTTGACGGACAGGAAAAACTGAAGGCTTCACGCCTGCTGATTGTCGGGCTCGGTGGGCTAGGCTGTGCCGCCGCGCAGTATCTGGCTGCGGCGGGCGTCGGCCATTTAACGCTGCTGGATTTTGATACCGTCTCTCTGTCTAACCTGCAACGCCAGGTTCTGCACCGCGATGCCCGTATCGGAATGGCGAAAGTTGAATCGGCACGTCTGACGTTATCCGACATGAATCCGCATCTTTCGCTCGATACGATTGATGGCGATCTCGATGACGAGGCGTTGAGCGAGCTGGTCAGCAAACACGATGCGGTGCTGGACTGTACCGACAATGTCGCCATTCGCAACCGCCTAAACCGCATTGGCTTTCAGCTCAAGAAGCCGCTGATCTCTGGGGCAGCGATTCGGATGGAAGGCCAAATCAGCGTCTTTACCTATCAGCCCGATGAACCTTGCTATCATTGTCTCAGCCGTCTGTTCGGTGCCAATGCGCTGACCTGCGTCGAAGCAGGCGTCATGTCGCCGCTGGTGGGCACCATCGGAAGCTTGCAGGCGATGGAAGCTATTAAGCTGCTGACCGGTTACGGCAGGCTGGCAACAGGGAGACTGCTGATGTTCGATGCGATGACGCTGCAATTTCGTGAAATGATGCTGCCGAAAAACCCGCACTGTGATGTCTGCGGCGGATAAGGCAGAAAGAGGAAAGATTGGTGTCCGGCACGATAAGCCATTGAATACGGCGAAAATCAGTGACACAGTATCAAGGTAAATCATCACGTAAACTGAGGAACACACCATGAGTAATGCTTTTTTGCAGTCAATCAAGGCCCGTCGTTCAATCTATGCCATCGGCAATAAATTACCGATATCAGAAGATCAGGTTACCGCCCTCATTACCGCAGCCGTTAATGAAAGCCCCTCCTCTTTTAATTCACAAAGCTCACGCGTTGTGATTCTGTTCGGTGAGCAGCATCACAAACTGTGGGATATTGTTAAGCAGCAGTTGAAGAAAATTGTACCGGCGGACGCCTTTGCCGCAACAGAAAACAAACTGGCTTCCTTTGCCGCTGGCGCGGGTACTGTCCTGTTCTTTGAAGACACCGCCGTGATTGAATCACTACAGGAAAAATTCGCGCTTTATGCCGATAACTTCCCGGTCTGGTCTGAACATTCAACCGGTATTGCTCAATTTGCCGTGTGGTCTACGTTGGCGCAGGAAAAAATTGGCGCCACGCTCCAGCACTACAATCCCCTGATCGACGATGATGTTAAAGCACAGTGGGATCTGCCAGCCAGTTGGAAGCTGCGTGCTCAAATGCCATTTGGCTCAATCGAGCAGCCGGCCGGTGAGAAAACCTATATTTCCTTTGAAGAACGTTTCCGCGTATTTAAATAATCCGCTGACTCATTCTTTATACCCTAAATAATTCGAGTTGCGTGAAGGCGGCAAGAGAGCGAATCCCGATGAGCTTACTCAGGTAAGTGATTCGGGTGAGTGAACGTAGCCAACGCACATGCGGCTTGAAGTATGACGGGTATATAAACAAACAGGGACGCTATGCGGTGTCCCTGTTTGTTTTAGGTTCAGATTTTAATCAGGCACCGGTGGCGCAAAAACCTGAATCGCCTTTTCTCTGATCCCGAATACCGCTGGCGTTTTGCCAATCAGCTCGCCGTCGGCATTGATATCGTGCGGCTTCGAGGTACTCAACGTCAGTTCTCTGGCAGAAAAAGCGCGGACTTTGCGCCAGCGGCCATGCGTTCCTTTGCGGATAAAGGGAATCAGTGCCACCATTTCCCACCAGTGGGAAACCTCCAGGCTATACACATCCAGCCGACCATCATCAGGCGCGGCACTGTCAGCTACCGCCATGCCACCGCCGTAGAAACGCCCGTTCCCCACCGACACCTGTACCGTTCTCACTCGCTCTTTGATGCCGTCATGCTCAATCTGCACGCGGAAAGGACGACTTTGTTTCAAGAGCTTAAAGGCCGCAAGCGCATAGCCTAATGTTCCCCATCGTTTCTTGGATTTCGCCGATAGCCCGCGCGCCAATGCAGCAGAAAACCCAATACTGGAAACATTAAAGAACAGATGCCCGTTGACCTCACCCAAATCAACAGCGCGCAGCTGCCCGTTAGCGATAACCTGCACGGCCTGCCGAATCTCTCTGGGGATCCCCACCGTACGGGCAAAGTCATTCGCCGTCCCTAATGGCAGCACGCCCAGCGGTAATCCGGTATCCACCAGGCCGGGCGCGGCTGAATTCAGCGTGCCATCGCCCCCGCCGATAATCACAAAATCCACCCGATCCGCATACGCACGTATAATATCGCTACACAAACCCGTGTCTTTTTCATCCGGCTCGACGATGCCGATCTGGCTTTGTTGTAATAATTCTTTCACATAGCGTGCGGAGGAATCGCCGTTCCGCGCCTGTTTATTAATAAATAAAAGCGCTGTTGGGCCTGATTCCTTCGCTGCTGAATAATGGCTCATCGTCATCCACCCAACATCATTGATTGATTAAATCTAACCATAGGGATAATCAAACCGACAAGGGAGCTTTAACAAGCCCACAATAAAATACAAAACATTACGTTCCGGCAATCTGCGGCTAATACTTCCACACGGGAACCACTATACTGAATTCTACGAGTCAGCGACTCCTTTACCCACTGTTCCATAACGTCATTCCAGTAAAACGTTGCATCACCATTTTTATGTGAAAACAGGGATTTACTCATTTATCTCATTAATGATTCTCTGGGGAGATTATTTTGCAGACTGGATTCATCAATAACTCACGCTGGCTGGACAAAACACGCGCAATCATAATACTCGGTGCCATGCTGCTCGCCGCCTTTCTGGTGATTAGTTGGACCAGCTATGAAGTGGCTAAAGAATCGCTGGAAGAAGAGATCGAAGAAAATACCCTGCCGCTAACCAGCGATAACGTCTATTCGGAAATCCAGCAGGATTTGTTAAAACCTATCTTTATTTCGTCGCTAATGGCGCACGACACTTTTTTACGCGACTGGGTGCTGAAAAATGAAAGCGATCCGCAGGCCCTATTTCGCTATCTGAAGGAGATCGATCGCCGTTTCAACACCGTATTTTCGTTTTTCATTTCTGATAAAACCGGGCTCTATTACGATCAGCAACGCATCCTGAAAACTGTCTCGGAATCATCTCCCGACGATCAATGGTATTTCCAGCACAGAGCGCTATCGGATGACATGCCTTACGTTGTCGATCTCCGCGTCGATCCTGAAGAGCGCACTCGCCTGGATATTTTCATCAATCATAAAGTCATGGATTATGAAGACAATTTTATTGGCATTACTGGCGTAGGCATCCCGGTTGAGCGCGTTAAACATCTTATTGAAAAATACGAACAGCGCTATAACCGGACAATCTATTTCATTGATAAAGAAGGCAACATTACGCTACACGGAGAAACCTACACCCGTCCGCTGCAAATTCAAGAACAGTCAGGGCTGAACCGGATCGCGACCACGATTTTGACTTCTCCCGGTGGTGCTTATGAATATCAGTCCAACGGGGAACAGATTTTCCTCAACACCCGGCTAATCCCTGAATTCGGCTGGTATTTGATGGTTGAGCAAACCAGTCACCCCAGTGAAAAACGGCTGTTCACCACGTTGCTTAAAAATCTGGGTATCAGCACGTTCGTCAGCGTCCTCTTCCTGTTCCTGCTGTGGTTGACCATTGGCGGCTATCAACGTCGTCTGGAACAGATGGCGACGACCGATAAATTAACGGGCCTCATGAACCGTCAGGCATTTGATTATTTATTTCGCCGTCTCGGGACGAAAAATGCCTTACAGCACAAATCGCTCTCCCTTATTCTTATTGATATTGACCACTTTAAGAAAATTAATGACAAATACGGCCACAACGTCGGAGATCTGGTTTTAAAAGAAGTTTCCACTATCTTGTCGACCAACACACGCTCCAGCGATCAATCCTGCCGTTGGGGAGGTGAGGAATTCGTCATTTTACTCGACGAGTGCGATATCAACGCCGCGCAGCAGCGTGCCGAAGCCCTACGCCACAGTATTGAAATCTCACCTTTTCCCTACCGCGAAGACGTCATTCAGGTGACAGTCAGCTGCGGCGTCGCTGAATATCGGGCGGGCGAGACACTGAGTATGCTGATTAACCGCGCCGATATCGCGCTCTATCAGGCGAAACAGCAGGGACGTAATCAGGTGGTAAGTTCGGCGTAATCGCCATCAGGGCAATAGCGACAGGAATAGTGGCGCGTGGATAGTGCACGCATAAATAGTGCCTGTATAAGTGGATGGTGCCTGCATAACTAGTGCCTGCATGAATACGCAGGCACATTTCGATAGAAAACCAGCGGGCTGCAATAAGGTATCAAACAGATTACGTTCGGTTTCCCGTTTGGCGTTTCAGCGTAATAGAACAGGTGTATCGGTCTGCCGGATGGATCGATACCGTGGTTTCAAAGACGTTTCCCGAACGGTCAAGATAATGGCGGATGATTTTTAATGCCGGATAACCGACGTCAACGCCCAGCGTTTTCGCTATTTTGGCCGGAACACCCACGGCAGAGATCGTCTGGCGCACTTCTTCCCCCTGCACGCCGTAGTGCTTTTCAATCAAATCGCTAATTAAAGCAAACGGATCGCTGCGCACCAGACTTTTGACCTTGGCATAATCCGGGCTAACGTAGCTATCAGTCCAGCAGATCGGAGAATCCTTTTTCTCGCTGTCTTCACGAATGCTGGCAATATGCAGCCAGCGATCGCCCGGCTTGCCGCCGATAATCTGTGCCAGTTCAACATCCGCCACGATTTCATCAATCTTCTTCACGACGCGCAGATTGGTTTTTGCCAGCACGAACAGATCCTCAAGGCTAGCCAGAGGATGGTTGCGTTCGCGTTTTTCATCATTATCGACAACAACGGAGCCTACGCCCTTGCGACGGGATAGCAAGCCCGCCTCCGTTAGATCGCGCAGCGCCTCCCTGACGGTATGCCGACTGACCTGATACTGCTCACAGAGCTCAAGCTCGGAGGGGATTAACGACCCCGCCGGATACTGGCCTAGCGTAATATTCTGGCTAAGTTCACGGGCAATACGCTTATACAAGGGTTCTTTCATCGGCTCACACTCTTAATCAATATTGATGCCCTGCATCACAAAATGACACTCATCTGCTTCCCTAACTTGTCCGTACATGTTGTTATAAGCATAACATGTACGGACATTTAAACCTGTCCGTATATTTAACCTTTCAGGTCATATCGATTATCAAGGGAAACACGCTTCATTTTATTGCGGATATGGCCTGCATCTTATCACTAATACACTCGCTTCAGGAGGCGTTATGGCTTCGAATGTGCTTGATTCAGTCCTATTCCGTGATTCATTTGGTACCCCGGAAATGCGGGCGATCTTCGATGATCGGGAACTCATCCGTAAGTATGTAGAAGTAGAAATCGCTCTGGCCAACGCGCAGGCGCGCTGTGGCGTAATTCCAGAAGACGCTGCCGCAGAAATTACGGCCAGCTGTAACGCCGACACGCTCGATTTTGAGCTGCTGCGCCATGAAACAGAAATTGTGGGCTACCCTATCCTGCCGCTGGTACACCAGATTTCCAAACAGGCCGGTCAATCTGGCGGTTATGTACACTGGGGCGCAACAACACAGGACATTATGGATACCGCCGTGGTGCTGCAAATCCGTGATGCCTTCGCGTTAATTGAAGCTGATATCGACGCCCTGCGTTCTATTTTGGCCGGACTGGCCGCACGTTACCGTAATACACCAATGGCTGGGCGTACCCATTTACAACAGGCATTACCGATTACGTTCGGCTACAAAGCCGCCATCTGGCTGGATATGTTCGATCGCCATGCCGAGCGCCTTGCCCAGATGCGCCCTCGCGTACTGGTAGGCGAATTCGCGGGTGCTGCGGGGACATTGGCGTCATTGGGCGACAAAGGGCTGGCGGTACAAAAAGCACTGATGGCCGAGCTTGGCCTGGGCGTACCGACCTCAACCTGGCACGTTGCTCGTGATGGATTTGCCGAAGCCGTCAACCTGCTGGCAGTAATCACGGGTTCGTTGGGGAAAATTGGCTATGACGTCATGCTGATGGCCTCCAACGAATTCGGCGAACTGTATGAACCGTTTGTCAAAGGCCGTGGAGCCAGCAGCACCATGCCGCAAAAACGTAACCCCATTTCCAGCGAACTGATGCTGGCCTGTTCCAAAGGCGTTCGCCAACAGGCTGGATTAATGCTGGATGCGATGGTGCAAGATCTGGAACGTGCCACAGGCCCATGGCACGCAGAATGGATCGCTATTCCGGAAAGTTTCATTCTTTCTGCGGGCGCACTTCATCAGGCCAAGTTCATGCTAAACGGTCTTATTGTTGATGAGAAAATGATGCTGAAAAACCTCAATATGACCAACGGCCTGATTGTGGCAGAAGCCGTTATGATGGGGCTGGCACCGTATATTGGGCGTCAGGAAGCTCATGACATCGTTTACGATGCCTGCCGTATCGTGAATGAGAAAGGCGGCACGCTGGCCGATGTTCTCAATGCCATGCCTAGCGTCTCCAGCCGACTCGATCCCAAATTAATCGAAGACCTGACTAATCCCGTCAATTATTTGGGCAGCGCCCCTGAAATGGTTGACCAGGTATTAAATAAAACGGAAAGAAAGTAGTCATCACCGGCGATTATCCGGTATCACCCTAATTAACAGACTGAGTTCGATACGTCCCAGACGCAAAATAATAACGCGTCTGGGCAGGCTCTCTGTTGCCGGGAATGATGGCGGATAATAATGGCTTGCACGATTAAGGAGACGTTATGTCATCCGAATCATCCACCAAGAAAAAAATAGTCGCAGTTATTATTCCTCTCCTGCTGGGCCTGATTATCTGGTTTTCTCCGGTTCCCGATGGCCTTACGCCGCAGGCATGGCATATGTTCGCGATTTTTGCCGCCACCATCGCAGCAATATTGACGCAGCCTCTGCCGTCGGGCGCGATTATGCTTCTTGTCCTTTGCATCACTATTTTCACTGGAACATTAACAGAAGCGAAAGCACTAGCCGGTTTTTCCAGCGGTACCGTCTGGCTCATCTTTTGTGCCTATATTCTCTCTCTGGGTTTTGTGACATCTGGATTAGGAAAACGCATCGCCTACAAAATGCTGTCGCTATTCGGCGGAAGCAGTCTGGGGATTGCTTATTCACTGGGCGTTTCCGATCTCATCATGGCGCCCGCCATGCCATCCGTCACGGCGCGTTCAGGGGGAATTATCTTTCCTATCGCACGTTCCATTAATGAAGTATTAGGCTCAACACCCGGCGTTAGCGGTAAAAAGATCGGGGACTTTCTGATCATGGTCTGCTTTCAGTTTACTCCGATCACCGGCGCGATCTTCCTCACTGGCATGGCCGCCAACCCGCTCGTCGGCAGTTTGGCGAAGACCTCATTAGGCGTAGATATTACCTGGGGCGGCTGGTTTATTGCCGCTGTCGTACCCGCCATGTGCTGCTTCTGTCTGATGCCGTTGCTGGTGTACAAAATACTGAACCCGGAACTGAAAAAAACACCAGAAGCCAAAGAGATGGGACGCCGGTCACTGGCGGAATTGGGCAGCATGAAATCGGCAGAGAAAAAAGTCGCGTTTGGCTTTGTTCTCGCGCTGCTTGGCTGGGGCACCAGCCTGATCACCGGTTTTTCTGCCACGTCCGTCGGGTTGGCATTAGTTGCCTATCTGTTCGTCACTCAGGCCGTCCAGTGGAAAGACGTACTTAGCGATCGCGCAGCCTGGGATACAGTCATCTGGTTTAGCGTCATTATCAGCCTCGCCGCAGGATTGTCTGACCTCGGCTTCATCAAGTGGATGACCGTTAAGCTGGGTAATTCCATACAGGGTTTCGGCGCGATGGAAACCTTCGTTATTCTCGGCATCCTCTATATCTATGTGCATTATCTGTTTGCAACCGCCTCTGGTCACGTAGCCGCGCTCTATGCGCCCTTCGCCGCCACCGCAATAGCCGCAGGCGCGCCACCCATGATGGTCGCCATCTGTTTTGGGATTTTTAGCAACCTGATGTGGGGAAATACCGAATACGGCGGTGGCCCCGGCCCGATCTATTTTGCTCAGGGATATTTTGAACGGCACCGTTTCTATAAAATCAATTTCTGCATCGTCACGTTTAACGTCGCCCTGATTTTTATCGTCGGCTTAGCGTGGTGGAAACTGATTGGCTATTATTGATCGTCGGTCTTATACGTCCGCAAAAATAACGGGAGGCCATTTGCCTCCCGTTATTTCATCATGACCGTTATTCAGCTTTTCAGCCATTAAATCCCATCATCTTTTGTCTGCACCCAAAATGCATGCACCAAACCGGGAAAATAGCCTAATAGCGTCAGAATAATATTCAGAATGAATGCTCCACCAATCCCTTTCCCCAATAACACGCCCAACGGTGGCAGAAGAATAGTCAGTACGATGCGCCAAAACCCCATATCAACCTCCGTAACGTGATAATTACTTATGAAAATAGTTCAGCGTTCGGGATTTGTCAGCATTCGCCGGAATAATTGAGACGAATCTTCGCAGAGAAAATGCAATAACATGTTTCACGCGGCGTATCGCCCCAGAACCGCACCGTAATCTGTCAAAGAATGACTACGGTGCAGTTTATCCGTACGTTAAAGCCCTTAATCAGAAGGTGACATTCACCTTCGCCCAATAGGTTCTACCCGGCTCGTTTACGGACGTGTTGGCTGAATAACCGAAGCTGCTATTACCAGCGAGGTTGAGATGCTCGCTGTAGGCGGTGTTGAACAGGTTATCGACACCCGTGCTCAGCTTGACGTATTGGTTGACGCGATACGCCGCATTAGCCGAGAAAATCGCAAAACCGGGGCTATTATCAAAGTCCTTCCCGACAACGTTACCTTCGCTAACCGCGATCCTATTTTGCTGACTCACCAAACGCAGCAAGCCTGTGCTGCTCCAGTTCCCTTTTTCCCACGATAGTCCAAGGCGCGCTTCCAGCGGTGGAATTTGTGGTAGTGGCCGATGATCATCGGTATTCTTCGCCCAGGAATACGCCAGACTGGCGTCTGTTTTCCAGCTATCGGTTAATTTATAGCTGAATCCTGTTTCTCCCCCCATGATGGTCGCATTAACATTATCCGCTTCACTGACTCTGGTATTCAGCGGATCGTAGCGGAACAGAATAAAATCATTAACCCGTCCCACGTAGGCAGAGACCCAACTGCTCATACGCTCGCCGCTGTACTGCGCCCCGATATCGATCTGGGTCGTTTTCTCAGTTTTAACCTGCGTGAATGCACTCTGCGTTCTTCCCGGCCCATAGGTTGGCGAGAAAAGCTCCCAATAGTCAGGAAAACGCTCGGTGTAACCCACACCTGCGTACAGCATTAATGGGCTGTCAGCCAGCGTATGCTCCACGCGAATAAAGCCAGCGGGCAGCGTATCGCGACGCTCGCTTGCGCCCGTACCCGTATCGTTCTCGACCTTGGTTTTATCAAGACGCGTTCCCCCGATGACCTTACTTTGCCCAGAAGCCTGCCAGGTCAGCTCGCTGAAGACACCATAGGTGTTAAACTGTGCATCTTTCTTCCAGCCATCATTTCGCCAGCGGCGATGCGTATTCGTCTGCATGTCCGCCCCGCTCTTCAGCTCATAGTCGGCCCATATCCACGTTGCCATCATCCGTCCTCCAACCGTTTTTCTATCCAGTTGGCTGGCCATAGGCATACCCATCATCCCCATGCCGCTTGGCGATCGCAGCGTGTAATTATCCATAACGTGATCGGCATAGTTGTAGTACGCACTCGCCTCAAATTTATCGAATACGTCTCCTATATTTGATTTCTCCACGCGGATACCCAAACTCTCACGCTTAAATTGCGAACCGTCCATGCCGCGCCCTGCGTAACGCGCCTCCCCATCGCCTTTACCTGCGGTCAGTTCCAACAAGGTGTCGCTGTCTGGCGTCCAGCCGAGCGCTACATCCGCATTCCATTTATCCCACTTTGATGCCACGCGTTTCCCCTCACCATCCTTGTAATCGCCTGACTGTGATTTATTACCGATGAGTCGAACATAGCCCTCTTCACTCCCGAGGCTAACATCGGCATTTTCATCATGGCGATCGTTTGACGCCGCCAGCACACTGGCATTGCCCTGTATCCCCGGTTTATCAAAACGCGGTGGCGTCCGCTCGAACCGCACGGTTCCCGCTGAGTTTCCTGCCCCCCACAGTACGGTCTGCGGCCCTTTGGTAAAGGTTAACAGGTCATAGCTTTCGGGTGAGATGTACGAACTGGGTGCATCCATGCGTGACGGACAGGCACCTAACATCTCACCATTATTGGAAAGAAGGCGCAGTCTTGAGCCAAACATGCCCCGGAAAACTGGATCGCCATTTGTGCCACCGTTGCGTATTTGCGAAAACCCGGGAATGGTTTTCAGATAATCCGAACCATCGCTGGCCGGTACAGGCTGGCGCGGCGTTTTCGGCGAGGTCACCAGCGTGAGTGGAGAAGTCTCAGGGGCAGTCACCACCATCACAGCATCATCATTGTTCAGCGTGGCGTGAGCAGCGGAATGATCGTGATCGCTCTGTGCCATCACAGGCAAAGAAGCTAACGCCACCAGCACCAGAGAAGCGGCGGGCGTATATACCAATTCAATTTTTTTCATCGTGTTGCCTTACGGTTTCTTATGCCATAACGACGCGCGGCAAAACGCCTATGGAGGGATCGCCCGACCATAAGGGAGTACGCCGACGGATGTCGTTAATTTAATTAAAAGGATTCAAAACAAAGAAACCGCATCAGGAGGTGCGCGGGCGCGCTGTGGGCAATAAGGCCGAAATAAGGTTGGGCAAACAAAATCAGGGGAATAGGTCGGCCTGCTGGTGGACAATAGCAGCCAGAGCAACGGCAATACGACCGACAGAATAAACGGTAAATGCACCAGCAGCTGGCAGTATCCGCAGGCAATGTCCTCCATCGGTGAAAGCCCGACGCTCGACATCATCAGATTATGCGGTGTACTGCCATGGTGACATGCCTCATGCTCATGTGCGCCATGATGATGTTGCGACGCAGCAGGCATGTGGTGAGTGGATACCTGACAGGCAGCTAACTGCACCAATGATTTGGAAATCACGGGAGCAATAAACAGCATCATCATAGAAAAAATAGCTAGGCAGGCTGCTACTCGTTTAATGCTCACGCCAGATAATTCGCTAACGTACCCCATTGATAAGATGACCGAAGTGTATCGCACTCGCCGCCGGATTGTTACATTTGGCTGAGCATTACGCGAAGCCGCTCACGTGGCAAGTCCGTATGTTGCCTAGCAAACATGACAACGCTGGCGGCGCACAGACTGGCATCCCGTCATTCAGTTTATGTTCAGCTAACCTCGTGGTGGATATAATAAATTTCATGCCTAGCGTCTGTTTACAGAGGATAAATAATGAAAAAATTAGCCATTGCATTGTTTTTTGTATTGCCCACAGCGCAAGCTGCGGCTTTAGATTGTAATAACGCCAACACGCAACTCGATATGAATCAGTGCGCGGTTCAGGAATATAAAAAAGTGGATGGCGAGCTGAATCGGCTTTATCAGAATGTCGTAAAGCGGGTCGTTATTGAAGAACACAAGGCATTACTCAAGTCAGCCCAGAGAAAATGGATCGCGTATCGCGACGCTGACTGTGAGTTTCGGACTTTCCCGACAACCGGAGGATCGGTGCATGGCATGGTGTATTCCCAGTGCCTGACAGAGAAAACTGCCGAGCGCGTAAAAGAGTTCAAAACCATGCTACGTTGTGAAGAAGGGGATTTGAGCTGTCCGCTTTAAGCCACTACCAAGTGTGGAAAGCGTCACAGACTCAACGCGGGGTAAGTGTTTGAATAGTGTTGGAGAGACGGGGGATTTGAACCCCCGGTAGCGTTGCCCCTACTCCAGTTTTCGAGACTGGTCCGTTCAGCCGCTCCGGCATCTCTCCGTTTAGCAGTTGCCATGATGCCTACTTTTGCGGCATGTTAACAGCACCCGCCCTCGCCTTTAAATTCAAGTGACGACTGAACGAGCAATAACAATGATTAAATGGCCGTGGAAAAACACTCAACCTCAGGTGCAGACGCTTGAACACTGGCAAGCTGCGATTTCCATCCCACTTCTCGCGCCGTTAAGCGACGAAGAGCTCAAACAACTGGTCGCCCTTGCCGATCAGTTTCTGAAGCAAAAGCGCCTGATTCCGTTGCAGGAGTTGGTGTTGACGGACATCATGCAGCAGCGCATCGCCCTGCTGTTTTCCCTGCCGGTGTTGTCGCTGGGAATGGATGCGTTAGATGGCTTCCACGAAGTTCTGGTTTACCCCGGCCCGTTTATTGTTGAAGAAGAGTGGCAGGACGATATCGGACTCGTGCATAAGGGGAAAATGGTGCAATCCGGCCAAAGTTGGGATCAGGGGCCGATTGTCCTCAACTGGCAGGAAGTGCAGGACTCCTTCGACCTCTCCGGTTTCAACCTCATCATTCACGAAGTCGCGCACAAGCTGGATATTCGCAGCAGCGGTGAAGCAACGGGCGTTCCCCTGATTCCGCTGCGTGAGATTGCTGCCTGGGAACAACATCTGCACGGCGCGATGGATGCCATGCAGGAAGAGATCGATCTGGTCGGCGAAGAGGCTACCAGCATGGATCCCTACGCCGTCCACGATCCGGCAGAGTGCTTTGCGGTGCTGTCGGAATACTTCTTCAGCGCCCCCGAACTTCTCGAAGAGCGTTTCCCCGATCTGTACCGCTGCTTCCAAAAGTTCTATCGACAGGATCCGCTCGCCCGTCTAAAAAGCTGGCAAAGCAGCACCAATTACCGTGCGCCATCCATTTACTAACTCATAAAAAAACAGCGAATTGTACACAGCCTAAACAGTCAGACGATAAAGCTGATTTTGCCGTTGACAGTACCGCGGGTGGCGGATATCATGCGCCCCGTTCACACGATTCCTCTGTAGTTCAGTCGGTAGAACGGCGGACTGTTAATCCGTATGTCACTGGTTCGAGTCCAGTCAGAGGAGCCAATTTAAAGAAAGCAGACGTTCACTGACGTCTGCTTTTTTGCTTTTTATCAATTGGTTATCCCCTTCTTTAGGTTCACCCTCGTTCACTAAAAAACGCTACTGCCCACTACTTTTGTTGGTAGAATTGTTGGTATTTCTGGTTCGATTTTGCTTATACCAACAACTCAAGGGGGAAAATCATGCCACTAACTGATTCCAAAGTAAAAAATGCCAAATCTCTTGAGAAGGAATATAAGCTTACTGATGGCTTTGGTATGCACCTGCTAGTGCATCCTAATGGATCTAAATACTGGCGCTTGTCTTATCGTTTCGAAAAGAAGCAAAGATTACTCGCTTTAGGCGTCTATCCTGCTGTTTCTTTGGCTGATGCCAGACAACGCCGGGATGAAGCAAAAAAACTGTTAGCGGCTGGAATTGATCCGAGCGCTAAAAAACAGGCTGACAACAAAACCATTCAAGAGAAGCGTAACAATACCCGCGCTTTCAAAACTGTTGCTAAGAGCTGGTTTGCCACCAAAACCACATGGTCGGAAGATTATCAGCGTTCTGTCTGGACCCGGCTGGAAACTTATCTGTTCCCTGACATTGGTGAAAAAGATATTGCTGAACTGGATACGGGCGATCTGCTGGTTCCCATCAAAAAGATAGAAAAGCTGGGCTATCTGGAAATCGCTATGCGGGTGAAACAGTACGCCACTGCCATCATGCGCTATGCCGTCCAGCAAAAGATGATCCGCTTTAACCCTGCCTATGATTTGGAAGGTGCGGTTCAGAAACCACAGACAGAGCACCGCCCCGCTATCGAGCTGGAAGAGATACCTGCCCTACTGGAACGCATTGAAGGCTATAAAGGCCGTAGCCGACTGACTCAACTTGCGATAAAACTCAATCTACTGATTTTTGTTCGTTCTAGCGAACTCCGCTTTGCCCGATGGTCAGAGATCGATTTCAAAAGTGCTTTGTGGGTTATCCCTGAACAGCGTGAAGCTATTGATGGGATCAAGCATTCAGGTCGTGGTGCCAAAATGCGCAGAAAGCATTATGTTCCTCTATGCGATCAAGCACTGGCAATTTTGAAAGAACTAAAAGACCTCACCTATGACGTTAACGGTGATGACGGTTTTATCCTGACGGGCTGTTATGATGCGATGAAGCCGATGAGTGAAAACACCATTAATAAGGCGCTGCGCAAAATGGGCTATGACACCAAAACCGATCTGTGCGGTCATGGTTTCCGAACGCTGGCGTGTAGTGCCTTGATTGAATCGGGTATCTGGCCTGAAGATGTGGTTGAGCTTCAAATGAGCCACATGGAAAAGAACAACGTTCGCGCTGCCTATACTCACAAGGCCAAACACCTTGAGCAACGCCGCCTCATGTTGCAATGGTGGGCTGATTTTCTGGATGCTAACAACAACGGGATGGTTAGGCCGTTTGAGTTTGGGCAGAAGGGATAAAATTTAGCTCAGGTCATGGATGACTGATACCATCAGGGTGAGATAACTGTCAGAACACAAAAGCAGTAAAAACATCAGACCACTTAAAGTCCCTATCATAAGTCATTATTGATTTTGATAATGAAAATCATTACCATGAAAGCCAAGGATTATAAGATAAAAACGTCTACACCCGTCATACTTCAAGTTGCATGTACGTTAGCTTCGTTCGGTTACCCGAATAACTTACTTGAGTAAGGTCATCGGGATCCCCTCGCTTGCCGTCTGCCTGAAACTCGAATTATTTAGGGTATACACACTTTCAATCAGGCAAGGGGTTGCTGTTATGGAATTGAAATTTCGTTCATTTTTAAGTAACGAGAGTGGTGCTACTGCAATTGAATACGGCGTTTTGGCGGCGTTGATAGCCACGGCAATTAGTTTTATCTTTGGTGATAGTGGTATTTTTATTAATGCACTTAATGATAAATTTGATGAGACCCATCAAATAATCAGATCATGTGGAACAGATAAACCGGGTGTTTCATGCTTCACAGTCGAAAAGTGAGCTGAATGATAATATCACGGATGAATATATTTATAATGGTATTCTCCGTGATATACGATTAGAGAATATTTTAATATTAACACTTCCGAATAAATACATTTAATATCCCACACCTTATCTTTTTACCTCAATCCCTAATCTCCGCTGAGCCAATTTCTTAAACAAACTATCCAGACTCATACCCACATTCCCAGCAGTTTCACCCAATTTTTCACGCAGCTCTGAGACTATGTAGATCTGAAACGTTGGAGACTTGCCCACCGTAGATTTCTCATATCGCGTTTAGCAATTGACTAGCACCATTCCTAGCTTTACATTGCAGCCAAGCAGGTACACACCTTAACGAAAAACTATTCATGCAATAATCGCCCCTGAAAGGTACTTGCGATACCAGACAAGGGCTAACCTCAACGTTATAAGGACTAACGCTATGGCTGTCTGTCAGTTTACCTATTCCCTTCCTGAAAATCTGCATCTGGCTACTGCTTTTTTTGCCACATCTCAGCATCCAGCAACGGAGACTTATCATGTTCGATAACACACCGCTGGAACTGGAAGAAATTATCGATCAATGTCGGGCATTAATTTATGCCGTTGTTGAACTGGATGAACCCAAGGCAAAAGAGATTTTGATCTTCGTTCTTTGGGAACGACTTGATCTGTTATTCCGTACTTTTCATACGCCAGAAGTGATCCCAGCAGACTAAGGAAACAGTCATGAGGATAACGCATTAAGCCCACAACTTTAATTGTGTGGGAAGTTGAGCAGCACATACAGATTGTTGTGCTGCTATTTAATTTTTTTATTACAGTTCATCGTTATGATATTTTTATTTTAATGAGTGAATCATCAAACTATTTTTTAAAATTAACCTTATTGAAACAGTCTGATTTTAATGTTATCCAAGCCAGTGTCTCACCATTATCATCACAAAACTCTATGTCATATGCAAATGATGGATCGTCATAAATGTGAACAATAGCCCCTAACATTCCTTTTTTTAACCCTTCATCTGGAAGATCATTTTTTAAAGAAATAACATCAAATAAAGAATAACTCGCCATTTATTCATACCATTACACTATTTAACTTTTTGGCCATTTTTAAAAACTTCTCTAGCCTCATTTAAACTCATCTTGTTTGCTCCACTTCTATCAGGATTCTTAGACTGAAAAGGATCATCCTCCCATCCACAATTAGAGCAAATATCATATTCACCTAACACTTCAAATTCATCCTTGCCGCAGCATGGACAGGGGTAATTATATTCATTAGTCATATTGTTATTTATTCCTATATTTCATTAACCAGCACCTTAACTATTCATCCAGATAACTAAATAGCTGTTCCAAATAGTAAATCACCAGAAGGGAACTCAGTCCGAATTGAGCGATCTGAACAATCTCCAAACATCACAAATCACCAACCGGACTGAGCAATGCCGACATAGCACCAATACCCCGTGACGAACGACACCTGATGCAGAAAGCCATTCATAAAACAAGCATACTCGTCGGCTAACTACCATGTTGATGCTCCATCGGGGCCATACTGTTAGTGATGTCGCCAGAACGCTTTGCTATGCCCGTTCATCGCTGGGACGTTGGTTACACTGGTTTACGCTTTACAGCTTTTCAAGCAGTATATCAAACCATAAATCAAGAGAAGATTGTTGATGCGGCTCTTTCTTCATATTGATGTTTCCTACTAATTTACGAAAAGTCGTCATATTCTATACACTCTTAATGCTAATTCTGGAAATACATCCATTGAATAGATAATCGTCTACGATATAAAAGATTTTATTATATACATTCTCTTGTTATCCACAGAGTAATTGGATGGAACGAGAACCTTATATTCTTTCCTCTCCATAAAGACTAAGTATTCTTTAACCAGATTTTCTTCTGCTGTTTCTTTTTGAGTTAAATTAAGATGGTGCAGAAGCCATTTTTTCCTTTTAGATATAAGTATATTAGGAGTAAAACAATTTATTTCATGATAGTCATCAACATCAGTTAATGTAAGACAACAAAAATAGTTACGGAAATCATTCTCAGACAACTTCCTTTTTACTGAAAAAAGTATATTCTCAACAAGTTCAATGCCCTTTTTTATCAAAACTCTGTTCTTCTCATCAAAAGACAATGACTCTAAGAATGAAATACTTTCAAAGCGAGAGAACAAAGGAATCTCTTCAAAACTTTGATAATCACGAAGATAAAGTGACTCATTATTTAGCCCCTCTTGCTCTATGAGAAATTCTAATTCCGTATCAAATTGACTGTTCATACTCAATCTCCTATGCTCCATCCATTAGCTTTAAGCCATTGCAACGTTTTTTTAGAAAATTCAGGGTCTCCATCATGTATCGAACCATCCAAATTTACAGCTCCCCCATTTTTTCCATGAGCGTGCCATTGTGAACCGGGAACACTCAATTCTGGTGAATCAATACGTGTAATTTCAGTTGGCCCTTGACCTTTTCTGATCTTATTTTTTGCATCTTTTGGCGAACCCTGTATCCCCTTGAGGGATTTGCTCAAATAGATGTAAATCGGTGGAAACGCATTATCTGGGAACACCAGAATGTAATCCCGAAAATCCTTCTCGTCCGGCATCGGTGTGGCAAGAATGCTGACATCATCCATTTCGGGAATTTCAAATCCCGGCACTGCTGATGGGATAACAGGCTGTTCACCGTGTGCTGTGTCCGTGGGTAATTCTACTCCCGGATTATCCGGCGTCCATAAAATCGTTGGCCCAGTTGCGCCCTCTTCCCAGAACTCATAGCGGTTATTGGGGAAATCATATTTCAGTAATCTGACACGCACCTGATCACGCCCGCTTTCCATACTGGTGTGGTAGCCGACCGCCTTCAGCCTGCCCGTTTCCTCATCTTCAATCCACTGATAACGAACACGACTGGGCACCGTTCCCTGCTTCTTCGCTACCTCCAGTAGCTTTTCCTGTGTCAGCAGATCGTCTTTTTCACCTTTCAGATGTTGCTGAATCAATGCTCCCATCAGCAGGAAACTTTGCGCCATCTGCAACTGGCCTTGCCAGATTGATGGACCAGAAAGGCGTTTCATCTGATATGTCAGTGCCTTTGCTGCATCCTGATTGGCCTGCGCTACAGCGCCACCCGCAGCAGCGGTCGCACCCGCCTGTGCTGCCGTACCTGCCATGACCACTGGTTGAGGGGGCGGCAACATTGCCGCATCCGCTTTACCCACTAACAGGTCGAATACTGTTTTATACCACGGCTCCATCGGGGGTATCTGAGGCTTGTTAATCACACCGGGCGAGGTCTTGGGTAACGGCTCGTTTTTTCCGGCAAATGACTGAGGAGGAGAAACAGCAGAAGACGTATTTTTCTTTTTCGCTGCCTGCGCATACTGTTTTACTTCACCCGGTTTATCTGCCGGAACAATCGACTCACCAACAGGCTCGGCGACATAAAAACTCATTTCCCCGATGTTGCCCTGTGGCTCTTCTTCCGTTCCCGCAGTCGTACAACCCGCGCCACGTAAGCAGGATTTGGCAAAAACAGGCTCTACAGCCAGCATCGGTGTTAATGCCAGCAATGGCGCACGGGTTAATGCTGCCTGTTTAGCACAGTCCTGAACGGGAGAACGATGGGGTGTATCACCAATAATCACGTTGCCGCTACCGGACGTGATAACACCACCACAATTGATGCCATCCCCAATACGTGCAGCAGGTTTTCCGTTAATAATAACGGTGGATGAACCTTCGGCGATTTTTCGGGAATGAACACCATGTGGTGCATTAGGACAGGGACAACCGTGAAGCAGAACAGCATCGCCTTGTCGGGCGGCAGGCTGACCATTAATAATTACATCAGGACTGCCTTCGATTATTGGTGTTTCAGGGAAGCAATCGTGACCGCTTCCAATGTCGTTAAGGCGGGCAGCACCCGGCATTGTCATTCTCCTTTGACAGTAAAACATTCCTTTGAGAGCTGAATGTTGGGCGCTTTTTATGGATGATTCAATACCGAAACCCGTATCAGGCATTGATACAGAGATGATGAATGAGATTTTTATTTAGGTTCAGATATTATTTCTTATTAAGTCATAAACCTGTCAAAAAATCCCTATTCGCCCTACGCTTACTGAGATAATGAAACGCTGATATCACTGCTGCTATGAAATCCAGAACTTGCCATAACCACCTGAACAACATCGCCCTGCTTTACTGCGGTAGTAAACATACGCAATGTCGCGCCCGTATTTTCATAACCCCAGTAATGTCCACGACTCCCCGCTTTCCAGACCGTAATTGAGGTCGTGATTTGTCCCACCGTCTTGCCCCCAACCAGAACATTAAACGTGGCTGAACCGGTGTGTGTACCATCTGCCGGATAAAACTTTGACACCACAGAGACATTGAGATAATTAAAATCCCCCGTGGACTGAAAACGTAAACTGTCAGTGGCTGTTCGGGTGATACTTCCGCCACCTGTTCCTTTCCATTCCCCATTCTGGCAGGACAATATCGCGCCTGTTTCATCCCTGCTTATCAGACCATCAGGCGAACAAACCTCACCTGCAATTGATATTGAAGTCGACTGCAAATATTTACCTGTAATATTTCCTGATGCAGAAATCGCTCCTGTCGTTTTTCCATCATTTGAACCCGATAATGTGAGGTCGCCTCTCACTCTTTGGCTACCCCAAATATCCAGTTTAACAGAGGAGTTGTTATCTCCATTCAGGGAAAGATAGCCATCACCCGCACCGCCTGATACGTTCAGCAGGAGCATATTCGGATCGCTGGTGCCACCACCACCAATCTGAAGTTTGCTGGCTTGGGTTCTGGCTGAAACATAGCTTTCAGAGTTGATACCATTTTTTACCGTAAGCTGGCTGTTCATCGATACGTTCTTACCAAAGGTGGAAAACCCATTTACTGTCAAGTCTTCTGAAATACCCACATTCTTGGCAAAACGACCATAGGTACCGTTAAACGAGGTCGCGTTAACATCACCCGATGCGGTAATGTCTTTGGCATTATTAATACTCTGGCCGCCCATATTCAAATCCCCTGTCATAGGGAGTGTTCCATCACGACGTAGATAAACGGAATACATAGAAGAATCGTAGCCTACACGGTAGGCCAACAGTCCTGCTGCATTAATCCCACTGTAGTTACTTTGGCTCTCAGTCCATTGACCAGCCGTACCCGATGCCACCGTAGCGGATTGCGTCATACCACTATCAATGCCAGCCGCTTGCATAGCACGACCTAATAAGTCATAGCGAACACGGTTTCCTTCTGACCAAGGCAACGTTGTAATAACAAGTCCATTAATGACGTAGTTAGGTGTTGTTCCAGAACGTTTTAATAAAATCTTATACGCTGATTTCTGCGCATTTATTCCGGTATAACTGACAGGCAACAGCCCTTCATTTAACAGCGTCTGATAGGTAATTTCACAACCATTAGCCGAACAGGTTCTTGGTCCCGGATCGCTGCTCTGGCTACTACTGGAAGTTAGGGTTGAAAGTTTGTCATAGCGGATACTTATATAGCGGTTAACCGCCTCTCCCATTTGCTTCATCTGTGAACCTACGGTATTCGCCATAATGTTTTCTTGATCGCTTTTCATGTCCTGAAACTTCATGAAAGCCATTGCTGCGCCAACACCTAACACCAGTGTTATTTCCAATAGGGAAAACCCTTTTTTATTTGTTATTTTCATCCTTCACCGTCCTTTTTTATTTACATACATGTTAATTAGCAAAAATAAAAAAGTGGTCAAGATATCACGTCACTTTACTTATTAAACAAAACCAATTTATTAATGCAATGACAAAAAACTAAAGCAGTTAACAACCTCATCAATAACTAAATGAGATGACATTCATTTCATTAGAACAATATTTGGTTACTTCATCGATATTTTTAGCTCCCTGCTTCACAGTACCACTGTTTCCGAGTTCATTACCATTTTCATCATAACCTTCATTATCGCCAACAGATATAGTTGAAAACATTGATACCGTTGCTAACACTATCCTTGCACACTCGACAGATGGAACATTACCGTATGTAATAGAAAAACTACTATTACCATAGCTAAAACTCACTGGCCCTTTCCATATATTAACCACCTGATAAGTATTTCCGACTCTCATTTGACTTGGTATGATTTTCGCGTCAATTAATGTTCTTGCATTTATCCCTGTATAATTACTGCTGGAACCATAAATGGCATTTATCCCAGACACGATAGCTGTGATATTTTTTAATTCAATCTCTGCACGCTGTGCTGCCTGAACTTTGGGATAAATCATAAACGCACTGACAACCAACCCAGCAGTAGCACCTAAAACTAACATTAGTTCAAGCAGAGAGAACCCTTTTCTATATTTTCTGTTTTTTAATAACACCATGTTTAACTCCTTTTCATCCAAACGATGAAAAACAGATAAACCATTAACTTGAGTCAAACAATAGATAGCGGTGCGTAATTAGCGGGTTAACTGACGAACGGCTGACGCGAGAGAAATCGGTACTATATCCAACGTTTTAACACACTCTTTTCTTCCATCAGGATATTCTTTTATCAGCTTTCCTTCTGAAATAGAGTGGATAGGCATTCCAGCCCTGAATGCCTCGTTGATCGCTTTCTGTGAGGCGTTTTTGGCAATTCGACTTAACACCGCTGTATCCTCAAGCGGATTTTTCTTTGATTTTCTCTTTTTCATTATTTCCTCCGTATCCGTATTGATATACAATTTATTTCTGACATATGTCAAATTCAGACACCCTATCGATGATTTCTTATCACCATCAGGATAATAAGCTATGAGTGAAGTACTTAAAGTATTAAACAATATCCGCACCCTACGTGCTCAGGCGCGTGAAACCGATTTGGCAACATTGGAAGAAATGCTGGAAAAGTTGACTGTTATTGTTGAAGAGCGCCGTGAAGAAGAAACCAAAGTTCAACAAGAACAGGCTGAACGTCTGGCAAAAATTGAAGCTCTTCGTGCCAAACTGTTAGAAGATGGTATCGATCCGGCTGAACTGCTCGGTTCTGTTTCTGCCACCAAGTCAACAAAATCTAAACGTGCTCCTCGTCCAGCCAAATATAAATATGTCGATGAAAACGGCAGTGAAAAATTATGGACAGGTCAGGGTCGTACACCAAAAGCTATCGCCGCTGCGCTTGAAAATGGTAAGACTTTGGAAGATTTTGAGATCTGATAAAACCCTCCCCCTTTGAATTTTATTTAAAGGGGATTTTTCTAAGATTAAATATAAAAATTTAACTTAAGGATAGTAAATGACAGGCAAAGTCTTACTTCTGGGAATACTTTTTCTGGTAGGTTGTACCAATTTTTCCGCAAAACAGCCTTACCGAACTCAGGATGGCGAACAACTTCTAATTAGCGCAAACATGCCAAATGGTGTTTTAAAGCTATGGATAAATGAAACCCTGATAGTAAATGAACCTTTCCTAAACCAAGATAAAAGTTTAGCCGGGGCCTTTAGCAATAGTTTCACCAATGTCTATACAGCGACCTACAATGGTAAAAAAGTTATGGCACGTTGCAAAAGAGAAATTCATACTTTTTCAGCACCAGTTCATGAATGTGATGTTTTTATTAATGGTGAATATGCTGCGAATCTCTTCCTGAGATAGTGTTGGGAATAAATTAGCTACCGCGCCCTCTGGGGCTTGCTCAACAGCTCACCGACCTAAAAACAAGTTTTAGGTCGGCTCACCGTTCGGACGTGAAAAAAGGAAAACTTACTGTTTGGACTTATTTAAAACACTTTCGATATAGACTTGGCCCTGTGCTCTATACCCTTCAATATCACTTTCATGAAGATTCGGGATATCAAGCAGAATCCCAAAGACCAATTCCTTATCTACATAACCAATATCACATCCTAAGACTTTGGCAACCTCTGCACCGAAAATAATTTTCTGGCGTGTATTTTCTTTTTTCGTTTGTTGTTTCTTTTTAGCTTCCAAAAAGTATAGACGTTCCTGTGCTGAAGCAATTTGTTGTTTGATATCTTTTCTGGTCATTTATGTTCTCCCCAATTTTTTCTCTTGTTGGCATAAGGGATGTCAGCATAGTCATAACCATTACTGATTTGTTTCTTGATTGATTTTATTTTCATCTTAAACTGTTGCTTTATCTGGCGTTGCTTTGCTTGTTCCCTAATATTTATTACTATCTTTTCTGCTTCTAAATAGGCTTGTTCTTTATCGGTATAGATACCATCATCAAGAAGTCTCTTGGCTTCCCAATCAATGGCTTCATCGTTATTTTTATACATTACACCTCCTTGTATTTGTTATAGGTTATCCTTTAACACATTTTGGATAATTATCAATACAAGAAGGTAACTTTTTAATAAAATGAATTCATCATTTTTAAATTGATACAATTTTTTGAGGATACAATTATGGTCTATTTTTTCTGAAAGATGGTGTAAAACCTTTCTTAGCTAACTCATTCAGCTTAGACAGATAAATTTCCCGAGACTCACACCTTGGATCTCTAAGGTACTCATCATTTTCAATTGCAAGTGCCGAAATGACTGAACGAATATTTTCCCCTTCATGGATATTCACATCGATACTGTAACCCCTACATTGTCCATCTCCTGACAGCATACCGCCCGGCGTTCTTTTCTCACATATCAGATCCGCGACAAACTCCCCACCTTTTTTTTCATTTATCGTTCTTGTTATATCCCCTGAAGGATCATTGAAAAAAAGAGTATAAACTCTACTTTCAGCATCACCATGCTGATTCTTTTTAGCTTTAACTTCTATTTTATAGTAAATTCTCAAACCATTGCTCATATGCTCTCCTTTTATTATTAAATCTTCAATATAAGAATAATACATTCAGAATATTGAATTCAAATTTATTTTTAAATGGAAAAACTCATTCAACAAAAAAAATTTAACTTAACATCCATAAATGTCACTCATCCGACTCTTTAACATTATTTTCATTTGACTCATAAATACTTAATTGTAGAAACCAGTGTTGCATTTTTATATAGCACACCTTAACTATTCATGTGTGCGCGGTTAACTGATTAGGTAAGGATAAAATAATAACACCTTATATTTCTAGAAATATATATTATCATTGCCATGTAGTATTTTAGCAAAAAAATATTTTTTAGTTAAAAACAGCACATAGCAGTATAAATGTGCTGTTTTTAATATTTTACAATAACAATGTTTTTAAAAAGACGTTTCATCTTTAGATACTGGTAAGGAATCAATAGCGGAAATCTTCTTTAGTTGAGTTAAATAATCAGGATTATGATCTACAAGCCAATTCAGCACTGCATAATTACCAAGTAGTTTCTTGATGTGATTTATAATCACCGCAAGCTTTAAATTGTTTGTACCATAAATGTTTTCTAGTTGCCTAGTTTCCATTTCCATCGCTGCCATTTCTCGTTCCATTCTAGCAAAATTTTTAGCGATATCTTGTTGCTTTAGCTTGGAATCTCCGGGGTTTTTTAACATTTCATCAGGGGTTGTATGCAATAGTGAGAGTGCGAACTTCCTACTAAAGTTATTTATACTTATCATCGTACATACTGCTTCATGTTGTCTCTCTGGCTTCATTTTCTTCAACACCCTGAATATAGCTTGTGGGACTATTCTGTCAGCTAATAAAGCGGTTGTTTCAGGGGTAATACCATCAAGTAGTTTGAATTTCGTTCTAAGTGCCTTTATCGAAATATTTAGTGCCGTACTCAATCTCTCTTCCGATACTCCAGCCTCAACAGCTTGTATTGCCATTCGGTGTTCCTGAATGACTGATAAGCGGTTAACATATTTATTATAGCTATAAGATTCCTCATCCTCCGCTATTAAGCAGTATATTTTATCAAGGCCTGCATCTTTTGATGCCTCGACTCTCAAATGTCCATCAAGTATAATTTTTTCAGATCTCTCATTAATGTAGATTACGATAGGTTCAATAACACCAATTACCTCTATAGTTGAAAGTATTTGTTTGTATTTTACACTTGTCTTAATGTTTAATGGTAATTCTTTACCATACTTTAGCTCGTACACATCTATTAATACACATCGACTACTAAATTTATGGTTTTTCATTTTCCAATCCTCGTTCGGGATTCACATTATCGAGAATAAAAGCAGGGATAGTATTTAAATTTTCAGAAACTAACACATCGACGAATTCTTTATTTTGTAAAAGGTTTACCATGATCTCTTTAACAACCATTAAGCTCGACATCGTAAACTCAGACCTTGTATGGATCATTTTATGTTTGTTCACATTATCCTGATAAAGTACCCTCAGTTCATCAGGTGTAATCCGCTTCTTTTTTACGCCCCTAACGAAAGCATTATTGTCACTTCCTTTTCCTGAAGTTTCCCTCTGAGCCAAGATCTTTTTTATTACAGCTATTTGCTTTGAATTCAGTTCTCCAGAATTAAAACCTTCCAACAAAATATCTTGTATATCATCTCCTTTTGCCCTTGATATCTCAACAGCAAGATAAAATGGTATTCTTCCCGATTCTACAGCAGCAAGAAGTTTATCCTCTCCATTCTCTTTTAATGAAGCTATTGCGCTTACCCAAGTTCGTGAACGTCCTATTTTCTGCCCTATTTCCAATTCGGTAAAACCTTTATTTTTCAACTCTAATATACTGTTGAGAAGTTCAGTTGCACGGGGCTTTCTTCGTGCAATATTTTCAGCAAGACTCATGATATGCCCATCTTCATGATTGACAGACTTTACTATTGCAGGAATGTTTTTCTCCCCTAATATCTCATAAGCTTCAACTCTTCCTTGCCCACAAATCAAATCATACTTATACATCTCACATGGTGAATCAGACACTCTTACTGTTATTGGTTTTTTTAAGCCGATGTTCCTTATGCTTTCAACAAGTTCCTCATGAATGGATTTACTTCTGGAACGCGGATTGACTATTCTGATCTTAGATATATCTATAAGCTTTATTTCTTCATATTCGTTCATAAAATTTTCCTCTTAAATAATTTCACGTCGAAGAATCTGTAGAAAAGGACTCAAAGCATCAAACCTATAAAACTCTAACTGATAAGGATTTACATTTTCAAAAATTAACTGTCGTTCTAACACCTCGATTGAAGGAAATATATAGTAATCTTTCGTGTTCACGTTTTGACTATCAAGTCGAACAACAATGCAAATATCGTAACTATACTTACGCTCAAACCGTATCTTCCAACGCTTCCTTGTATTACTCATAAAACAACGAGAAATAATAACAGATATTTTAACTTCATCATTAATAGTAAATAATTTAGACTCTTCATTATAATCAACATAACAACCCTGTTCAGTAATATTTAAAATTAGAGTTTCAATTAAATCTCGATACTTTTCTCTTAGCAAAGAGTTTATTCTCAAATAGTCATAATCGTGCTTTGGTTTATAGTTAATCAATTTGTAAGCCTGTAATAATCCACCAAAACGCTTCCTATAAACAGATGAAGATGGTGTGTCATCATCCTCATCTATAATTATTCCGGATAGTTTTCCTTTTGTTTTAAAAAGCTCTACTAGTTTACCAAGCAATTCCTCATTACTAAGATAAATACTTCTATTACTAATAACTTCCTGCGCTTGTAAAAATATTTCAGGAGAAACAATGGCCTCAAAAGCATTTTCACATCGTATCCATTCATGTTGTGGATTGTGGATAAAACGCCGTTTTAATCGATATGAGGTTCGATTATAAACATTGTTGCCAATGTATTTTTCATTAGTTAAAATTTCATGAATCTTCCCTCTCGTCCATTTCTTCCCATGTTCTGCGACTATCCCTCTTCTATTAAGTTCTGACGCAATAACTCGCTCAGGCTTAAAGACATTAACAAACTGCTCGTATATCCATTTCACAACAGCTACTTCATCCGCCGGCCCTACAACTAAAATTATTCGATCAGTCTGGATACTTTTCCACTCTTTATATTTAAGTATCCCTTTATGTATACCACTTTCATCTACTAGCATTCTACGCAAACCATAACCAGCAGGCCCACCTTGGTGATACCCACGACCAGCCAGATTTGCTTGACCAATAAAAACTTTTTGAGATAAATTTCGACTGAATGAAGATGCTTCTTTTCTCCCTATGAACAATTGGAAGTCGGCATAATCATTGTCTACTTCAGCGATAGGATTTGCACAGTAAATAATCTTTACATCATGCATTTCAAGTTGGTGGGTATAATATCCATATTGATCTATTTTTTGAAATCGGCCGAAACGACTGATATCATAAACTAAAACAGCTTTAATATTTATTCTTCCGCTAACCACGTCATCTATTAGTTGATGAAATGCATCTCTACGGTTTGTCGTTACTCCACTTTTACCGGAGTCATCGTAAGTATGAATAATATTCATACCATTTTCCGAAGCATATTTACTTATGAATTGAGATTGATTAAATAATGAATACTGCTGATGGTCCGTAGACATCCGAAGATATTGAGCAACATTGGTCTCATTCATAACATCTACCTCATCTCAAAAATAAAGATTGTGGTGTTATGAAAAAACCAAGTTTCAAGAAAACTATTTATCCACAATACTCTATTGACAACACACCTAAACTAAACTACACCATAGAGCATACTTATTTTCTTGATCACGATCTCAAAACTGAACATAATTCAACCAACTATTTTGTATCAAATTCAAAACCACATCTTCTAAGATCATTAAAAATATATTTACTTTCATTAACTTATGTAGAAAAAACTTGCTCGATTGCTTGTTCCTGTCGACCACCATATCCTCAGAAATGTTTTCCTCGTAATTTAAGTCTTGCTCGATCCTTCGCATTAATATTCGAAGATTGTAATATACCTCTGCTATTTTACGGCGAACAACTTTAGCCACTTCCTCCCCATGGAGGAGCTTTAAGCGTTTTTGGATAAAGGAAATTTATCAAAAATAATATTCTTTTGTTTTAAAAAAACAAAAGAGTAAGCCAAAAATAAAATTGAGCAACACATACGCCTGCAATCACTAACTTTAAATATCTGATACTCTCCCCGTTACTTATTTTATAAAATCCATGAAAATAATTTAACCTATTGCTTTTAAAATATTCTTTTCGGTCTTAACCTGTGAATTGTGCAACAAGGAAAACTACCTAACAAGATGCTTATTTTCCTGTTTTATGTCTTTCCCGCCTTACGGCGGGATAAATTAAACTCTTTTTGTCCTTCGGACGCTATCTAAAACCCATCTCGGTAATATCGCGGAATACTTCGCCCGTTTATCCAGATAGCGCTGCTTAATTCGGCGTTTTGTTTTACAGGCATTCATATATTTCGTATTAATTAATAAGAAGGCTTTTACATTGTTTCTTTTTTTAAGAAAACAATGCCCACTTATACACTCTTCGAGTGTGTGGGGTCTACCGACGGTTGCCTGCCGCAGGCTAAAAGCAAAACCAAGTTCAACGTCAACCCCTGAGTTTTTCTTTCGAAAAACTAAAATCAGCATAGTAGGTGTTGTTGTATATTTGATAGTTTTTATTATATTTAAGGTGGTTTATTATATGGCAATATTTCATCTGGAGTTTAAAATTGTGAAACGCTCAGAGGGCATGTCTTCCTGCAGGAAGGCTGCCTATCATGCGCGCTGCAAGATCACAGATGATCGCACTGGCAACACATATGATTTCAGCCACCGTTCTGATTTATTCCATCATCAGATATTGGCTCCTGCTTCTGCTCCTTCTCATATTATCGAAAGCTCAACAGCCCTATGGAATGAAGTTGAAAGGGTTGAGCGTCAGAAGGATGGTCAAACAGCCCGTTATTTTGACGTAGCTATTCCCACTGAAATTAACAATGAAGATAAGATAAAATTGGTTTTAGATTACTGTCAAAAGAACTTTGTCGATAAAGGCATGATTGCTGATATCGCTTTCCATGATCTGGATAGTCAAAATCCCCATGCCCATGTGATGTTGACATTAAAGCCGATCACCGCTGAAGGCTTTGGTAAAAAAGACCGTAGCTGGAATGATAAGAAAAATGTGATTAAGTGGCGTGAATCATGGGCAACATTTGCCAATCACTATCTGGCTGCCGCTGGCAGCAATGAACGTATTGACCACCGTTCTATTGAGATACAGCATGATGAGGCATTTGAGAATGCAACCATCACATTGGACGTTGAAGAAAAAGCACTATGGATTGCTAAAGCAGCCTTAACCAGCCGTCCAGCTATGCAACGCATTCCTCGTGCTAAATGGAACAGTCAGACAGCCCAACAACAAAGAGCGGCTGAACAGGTTGTTCGTGATGAGCTGAAACAAGAAGCTATAGCTGCATACGGTGTCTTTAAAGATTTAGATCTACAGATAGTGGTAGACCTCAACAGCTTCACTGTTTCACATTTGCCTGAGCCAGTAGAAATCATCCTGACCGATACGGGTTCACAATCATCATCAGAGGAACAAAAACCTATTCTGGTTGCTCCTACGCCACATACACGCACTAAACTGAAAGTCTCCTCTTCTTCAACACCCGGAGCAATTAAACGCGCTCCTGTTAAATCTAAGAGGAAGCAGGTTCAACCACAGAAAGAAAATATTTTTAAGCGCTTTACGTTGCTGGTAGTGGAATTCTTTAAAGAAAGATTTATCTGGGCCAAGAAGAAACCAGCACCTGTTTCAGTGGATACTGAACATGATAACCGTATTGCTGAAAACTATGTCTTTGACGAGGTTCAGGGTATCTATGTTTCACGCTCTGAACATGAAAAACGTGTCAAGTTTAACAGTGATGATTACAAGCCTTCACCCGCTGAGATTAGACGCTTCCCAAGCCGTCCTAAAGAAGAACAGTACAAGGCCGATAATGATCTGGATTACACTCATGCTCCATCGACAGTATCAGGAAGAAGTAGGAATCATCCTTCAATTAGGCCAACTAGATTCAATAAAAACAGATGAATTCTTTCTACGTTTTGCAATTAAAATAGTAAGATTGATAACATTTTTGTCCTATCTCAAATAATAAAGTCAACATTATGCTGATATTGTTGACAATTTTAGTATAGTCATTGTATTTTCATTATAATTTAACATATTGCTAGGTTTACCATGACGATACTAAAAATAAAAATCACAAACTTGCTATCTTTTGATGATGTTGAAATCAGTGGATTACATGATATGAACTGCATTGTTGGCAGGAATAACGTGGGCAAGTCAAATCTATTAAAGGCGCTTAAATTTTATTATAACAGACTCGAAGGAAAAGAAGAACTACCATTAAAATTGTATTCAAATTATTCATACAAAGGTATCATATCTTTAACATTTGATACAACTAAGATTTTTAGAATTGCTAGAAGGCAAACTAATAATCCATATTTTCAATTTATCATGAGAAAACTAATCCCTCCCATTAGAAGAAGTATATTTTCGCTCGCAACTTATACGAATGAACCAACAGAATATACACTATCACTTTATATATATAATGATGGAAAAGTAAAATGGTCAACAAAAGATAGTCAAGTACTAAATCTAATTCTTTATTTGTTTCCTTTCTTCCACATTGAACCCCGGCACATGAACCTTCATGAATGGGATAATTTATGGGATCTAGTTTCTAGAATTAAATCGTTTAATATTTCAAAAATCGATGATGAGTCAATTATTGACTTTTTCGATAATTCAATTAACTCTGGTAGCGATAGTTCATATAGAAAATACATTGATGATTTAAATAATCATTTTTCTACAAAAGTCAGCACGCAGAAAGAAAAAATATTAAGTTACATCAAAGCTGGTTTAAAAGGTTATAAGTTTGAAATTGATGAACGAGATTTACGTTTACATTCAGACGGCACAAACTCATTCTATTATATTAAAACATACCTGAATCTTTTAATTACAATTTCCCGACGAGAATATATAACTCCCTTTGTGTTCATTGATGAACCTGAACTAGGTTTGCATCCAAAAATGAACGAAGTATTAATACAAGAGATATTTAATAGCTATAAATATCGAGAAGGAGTAAATGATAGAATTACACGTCCAAAACTATTTATAACAACACACTCGCCTAATATAGTAAAAGAAATAATCAAGCGATTTCGTAAAAAACAAAAATTCTTTTGCTTTCAGAAGTCTCGAGACTCGGCAACTAATATTAATGAGTTAAATTCAAATTTCGATAACGAGAGTTTCATCAATATATTTAGTGACAATGAAGCAAGACTTTATTTTAGTGATTTTATTTTGTTTGTAGAAGGAGAAACAGAGCTTGAAGTTTTCGGTAATATGCGTTTATCTGATCACTTTTCGCACCTTAAACATATTGATATATATAAAAGCAGCAGCAACACAATAGGTGAACGTTTAAATCCAGCATATGCTAATTCTTCAATACCGTATTTATATTTATTTGATGCAGACAAAGCAATATCTTTAAAAGGTAAACCGGGTAATTTTACTATAAATTTAAAATCCAACGGAAATTACTATAAATTCGACAAGAAGACCCTAATGTTAGAAATCAAAAGAAATAACTTTGGTTTCAGTAAGAAGCATAGAGAAATAAAAAGTAACAATCAGTTTTTAATAGACAACTTAGGTGCAAGGATTGATGTAGATTTATTCAAACAAATATTTCCAGCCACGTCAAATTTTGAAGATGTATTTAATGCTGTAAAAAAACGCCTTTTGCACAAAAACATTTTTCTGAATAGAACGACATTAGAAGGATGTTTGATCCAAATAAATAGTGCACAGATCTTTTACGAGTGGCTTTCTGTAGAATATGGCATTAATATAGATAAAATAACAAATAAAGTATCAAGAAGTAAATTTTTAACTCTCGAAATGCTAATAGATTATTTTTCGGTAATATTCAATGGAAAAAATAAAATATTAGTTGATTACAGCTCTTTCAATTATGAAAGCTATAAACAACATATTAGCAATGGTAGAGCTTTAAATGACGCATTAAAGAAAACCTCAAAAAATGCAAAAAACCTCATGAATTTATTAGAAAAAAAGTCAATTGCCAACAGCCGCGTTGGTAAGACTAATGGGTGGACAACTTCCTTTTTAAATTATTCAGTTAAATACATCGAGGATGAGATTAAGTTGACTAATAAAACATTTGGAAGTGTTTTTAGATTTTACTTTCCAGAATTTTATGATATTATTCGTAGGCTTCAACCCGATAGTAGAGGGGAGATATGAGTGTAAACGAATGTCTGGAGGCTTGCCCTTCCTGTCCGATAGTAAGAAGTTCACTTCTTTATATTAGACGCAGTCCCAGTAGTTGCTAATTTGGTCAATTTGTATTAGTGTGCCGAATCACACCTACGGTGTAATGTTGTTCATTTGTATCGGGTTGGAGCACCATGAATAAAAATAGAGTGAGTGATGATTTTTTTAAAAATGCCATTCTGAAAGGAAACACTGATCTTTTTGATAGTTTTGACGTGTCTGTTATTGAGAGGAAAATAGGTAATGATTGCTTCTTCGAAATAGTAAAAGATTCTGAACAGAACAAAATCAACGAGCGCATAACAAAATTCATCTTATCACGCCAACCTGTAAATTCATCTGCATGTGGTTTTATTAAAGGAAAATCATATTTTGACTTCCTTAAACCTCACATTAAAGGTTATTATTTCCTTAGATTAGATATAAAAAATTTTTTCCACTCCATACCGGTGAGAGAAGTTAATACCCTTCTTGAAAGCCTTTTCAGTTCATCCAAAAATGGCAAATCATATTCGGCTCTAGATTTAGCAAAGAATTCAGTCTTACATACGGTTGGTAAGAGTTTCCCTGATTTAAGCTTACGAGGAGAATATATTCTTCCGATTGGCTTCCCCTCCTCACCCATAATATCGAACATTATATTTAGAAAAGTTGATATATTAATCCAAAAGTATTGTGATGATAAGAATATAACTTATACTAGATATGCAGATGATTTATTATTTTCGTCAATCAATAGTAACTTTATTCATTCTGAACAATTTCAAAAAGAAATATCTATTTTCATTTCAACTCTATCATTAAATCTGAAAAAATCAAAACGAAGAGCTTGCATAAATACCATATCACTAAATGGTTATGTCATTCAAAATACAAAACCTAAAAAAACAATCTTCACCATGTTTTATAGCGATAATCCCGTAGGCACAATCAGATTATCAAATAAAAAATTACAAATTGTAAAGAAAGTTGCAGCTGCACTTTATAAGAAAAAAAGTGCTACTGATATAATGGAAAATTTTTTCTATTTAAGTCGTTCGAAATTTAAAAATAGTTTCAATGATAGCTATTCTTTCTACCTAAAATATGCTGAAGATCAATTACAAAATAAACTAAAAGGGTACCGTTCATATCTTGTATCACTAATAAAATATAACGAAAAATATGAGTGCGTAGACAAAAACTGTCTTAAAACCGTAAAATCTCTTGCCAAAAAACTAGAAAACTATATTTTGTGAAATTCAATGCATAAATATTATAAAAATGTTCAATATCATCACATCTTGTTGAATTATAATGTCCGTCAACGGAAATTGTCTAAAAAAATTGTTAATCTAGCCATAACAATTATCTATAGAACGATAGTAGCTCCGTAATAACAGATAATATTTATTTATGATTAACAGAAGAAGCTTAAAAGATCATCATCTGAGTGTACTACTGACGGTAAGCTTCATAGCATACTGATGCTTGGCAGCCAATGCAGACGTGAATCCCCTTCTGACTTTTTCAGACAGAAAGGAATCGGATGATTTTTTACAATAGCTTCTTAGTTCGCTTTCCAACCATCACTGGTCTTAACCAGAACAATTTTAGTTTCAACAGGTTCATCCATACCCTTCACACCAGAAAAAGCATCCTTATCAACCCAACTTGGAACACCTGCCAGTTTCCATGTAAAAGTAACTTGCGTCATTTTCACGCCATTACCTTCACTTGGCTCAGTCCAGCTTTTGATCTCAGCAACAGCACGGTGACCAACACAAGCACCCTTCTCACGGTTCCAAAAATCAACCTCTTGGCCTTTATCTGTGACTTCTAAAACAGTCATGCTGCCAAAGCCATTAGGCTGCTGTGAAACAGTCAGTAAACCCTGTTCAGCTAAACCATTTAAGATCTCATCACTGGCATTATATCCAGAAGAACGATACCCGTTGTTAACCTTCACCGGGAAACCTTTGTTAAAGGCAAAATCATTATCCTGTAGTGAGTAACAAAGTTCTGATGTTGAGAGCCTTGCATTAATCGCTTTCTCAAAATCGCCCTTCTCACCACATCCAGCAAGAACCAGAGCAGTGCCAGAAACCAGTAAAATTTTCTTCATATACATCCATCCTAATAATAGAAATGCTGTTCTTTTGTTTGGTCAGTCATCGTATGTACCTGTTTTATCTTGTATAGGAACAGGTATCGCATAGCTAAACCGTCTAATTAACTAATTGATAGCATTCAATTATTTTTGACATTCGTCATATCGTTTGTACCGATCAAAAATAAAATAACAATAGATATAGACTATCAATAACAATTAATCGATCTATTAAAGTAATTAAACACCGATCAATAACGCATTACTAATAGATTATAACTATCAAACACAATATATTGATCTGCTATACCGATCAATTTATTGCTGAATGAAGTGTTAATGGATAGAGTAAACAGCAAAATCGTATGGGCTTGAGCGCAGGTTTCTTACCACTGATTAGCAACATTTATTGGTAGCGAGAAGCAAAGCTGGTTCAAGTCCCTTCTCACTTTTCTGGTGTTTGTCACCTTCTATGGAGTTAGCATGAAAAAGCTGTTTATCGTGGCGCTGGTTATCCTTCCTCTTACTGCCTGCACGACTTATGGCAACAAGTCCCTGAAAGACGAATCCCAACAAACCGTCAAAAGCAAAATCGTTAAAGGGAAAACAACCCGGCAGGAAATCTTAGCTGCTTTCGGTGAGCCACAGACACGAGCAAGTAATGATGGTCAGGAAATGTGGTCTTATTCCAGTATGTCAGGGGAAACACAGCTATCTAACTACATTCCCGGTCTGGCCCTGTTAAAGAACAGCAGCACAGCCCATATGAATTCCCTTGAGATTTGGTTTAAAGGGGATGTTGTAGATCGTTATAATTTCAGTCAGACAGCTAGCAAGGTTTCCAAAGGGCTGTTGGATTGAATCGTGTATTACTGACGCCTAATCCTTTCATCTACGCTTAAATAACAATGCCGACAATGAGCCTCAACACTGTTGGGGTTTCAGTTCAGTGATGCTGTAGACGCATACCTTCCTTTATTACTCGCTTGCTTGTGATAGCTCTGATTGCTTCTAAATGCTATGGTTAATACATCATATACAATACTGAAGGTTGATAATCCCCATGTCTCGATATCGTGCTGTTGTTGTTAAACTCGAAGAGCCGGATGGTACTGTTATTGAAAAGAAATGGGATGTATATGACTCTGAAAGCGGTGTAATACTCGCCAAACGTTATGATCTACCTGTTAATGCAGAAAAAGAGGCTACAGCATTGAATAAAGAGCTTAAAGCCGCTGATGAAGAACTCCTTGAGAATCTCAAGGGATTTACCGATGAGCCTGAACATCCGGGCTATAAGCCGTAAATTACATCATACCCGCTACAGATTAATGTCTGTTATGAAAATCTTTGCATTAGTTTTACCAAAAATGTGAAGTCTTATTCTTGCCGACAGATTTACTACCGGATTAGCACGGAATATTGATTTTCGTGTTAAATATTTCCATTATTTCAAACGAAAGGGATTTCAAATTCGATTCGGTTTTACTCTTATCTATTCGTCCTATATAGGTGATAACAGCATTACACCAATCACTTTTCTTTTTAACATCCAAATATGCTACTTCTGTTATAAAACACATTTCATGAGCATTCCTTAAAATATGTAAACTTACAGATTCAGGAAGATAAGCTAACATCTTAATAAAATTAAATTGTGCATGTCTTTTTCTCCAGTTCATAGACATAGTAAAGGAAATAACATTTTGCATATATATATTATCTCGAATCTCTTCTAGGGTTAAACCATGCCCATGATGAATAAATACCAATATCTTTTTCAGAATTTCATTAAAATCATAGATATTATTATTTTCATGGCTAAATTCAGATTCAAACTCTTCACTATAATTAATTTTCACACTCACCTTTCTCTTTTACTTAAATATTAATAATCGAGTTTAAATCCTTCGTCAATCAACAATTGATTATTTTTAGGATAAAAATATTAATCTATCTTAACTGTATTTTAATAGTGAGCATTCGGATTAAGTATGCTTGCTCGTAAATTATTCTAGTGTGTTATTTGTCTTTTTTATTACTTTAATCATCATCCAAAAGGCTAATAGATAAGTTGAGATAGATGACTATTGTAAGTTTAGATTTATTATATCAGTAGATACCTTTAAATATTATCCCAATCTAACGGTTTCTCTGGTGGCAGAAGAGTTGTTGTATCAATGGCTATACATTCTCCCATACTTTTACTTATCGTCGCCTCTTGGGACTTTTTAGCCTGTAATCTTGCGATTAACAAATCTATGTCTTCTTGGCTATTTACGCCATCTATGACTGATTCAATTGATCTATCTTCTTCTTTAATATTTTTATTGCTTTGGTCCGTGCTGGTAATACTTTCATGTTGTTCTTCCATCACTTCTTTCTTTTTTACAATCTCTGAAACAAAGCGAGCACGATCACCATTGAAGACAATAGCTGGGTTTATGAAATACCAGTTCTTTTCATTAGTTTTAGCAATAATACGTTTCTCTATAAGTTCTTTTACCCCTCGGTAAAAAATAGACTCAGACAAAGCAAAGTGATCTATTTTTTCTGCGAGCGACATTGCTTTTTTACAACTCAGATAAAAGTGATCTTTTCCAATCGAATCCTGATATATTCGTAAAAAGATAAAAAACACCTTATATGCTGTTTTCGTGAGATCAAAGTATGCTTTTATCTGAGACGTATAGAGTTTAATAAACTCTTCTTTATCGACCTCTTGTGTATGTACGATATTGGCGAAATAACTTTTACTGGTATCTTTCCTTTCGATAAGTTCCGTTCCTCTTGAAACAGTTAGATTTTTCTTTCTTGTTTCAATCTTAAGTTCTGTATCAAAGCAAAAAGGATTTAAGCCTAAATCCAAATCAATATCTATTTCATTCATCCTATTATTTCCTCTTATTATTTTATTTATAGTCAATTAAATACCATGCACAAAATAGATATCAAGTTTTTTTGCATGTTTTATTGCAAAAATATTAAAAAAATCGCCAATATTTCAGTGACGATAATTTAAAGTGCTGTCGTTTTTAAGCTAAAAAATGACATAGAAACTGACTACAGAGTCAGGAAATCTCACTGTGCAGTCAGGAATACGGACCATAGAGTCAGGAACACTGACTGTACGGTCAGTCGCGTATTTTCTTCATAAGCCTTATACCGCAAGGGCTACAAGCCGATTTTAACATAATTTAATTTTGCAAGAAGTAAGAGATAATACTTAAGAGGATTAAAAGAAAACGGGCAATTTTCATGAACGCTATATGGGATTTAAAAATTTAGCAATGATTGGTTATATTTGTATTAAAAATATAATTTTCATTGCGAAGATTTCCTTTTTATTGCACTAACATCTTTTTTTGAAAATCACCACCATCTATGAGCTAACGCTCAGGTTCTACCGAAAACGATAAGTTTGTTTTCATATGCACGGCTACGCCCTGACTCTGACATCAATATTTTTATCGTGATAAGGTAGTTTCAATGTTGATAGAAAAAGGATAATAGATCTGTTTCAGATCGTTTTATCATCAAGTTAATAATTTGATCCTATTTTTAAACATAGCATTACCGCAATAACATATAGCATTTACTCTTAAACATATAGGAAAACTATATCTACAGAAGCAGCTCTGAGTGATTGTCCGAAACAATCACATTGCTGAAACAGGGTTCATCCCTGTTAGTGATGGATTTATCCAAAAAAATCGGCAATAGCCGATAAAGCAACAAAGGTATAATTAAACTTACCACTTCATATGCGGTTTAGTTTTTAAGATATTCAATGCGTAGCTTTACCTATACTTAATTAAAACTTCATATTGAAAACAGATCTTTTCTTATGAGCTTTCGCTCATGGCTTCGCCCCTTCTCTGTATCTATTAACTAGAAACTCATCGAGGCTATAGCATTTGCTCTTAAACACATAGTAAAACTATATCCCCAATAGCAGCACTGAGTGATTGTCCAAAACAATCACATTGCTGAAACAGGGCTTACCCCTGTTAATGATGGATTTATCCATAAAGAATTGCGGCAATAGCCGCTAATAAAGTAAAGGAAAAACAAATCACAATATCCCAAAATACCAGCAGCGCTTCGTGATTGTATGAAACAATCACTTTGCTGAAATATAAACTCAAGAAAAAGAACAGCAGATTGTAAAACAGGTTAAATACAAAAAATAAACAATACAATAAACGGTAAAACTATATCCCTAAAATACCCCTACATAGCTGCTCTCAGCTTCGCTAATTGAATAATGAAGAAGAAAAATGCTCTCAGACCAGCTATAGCTTAAAACCAAGTACCGACATCCGGGAGTTAAAGTCCCGAATCCCGGTACTTAAGTTGATAAGTATTCTCAAATAAAAATGATAAAGTGTTATTTATACATCTGCTGTAATACTACAAGTTTCAGAAATAGAAACATCAAGTGTTAACTATTTTAAAAAATATAAACTTTAAGTGTTGACTTGCATGAAGAATATAGTATTTACTTAAATATATAACTAAAATAATAAAGGAATAAATAACATGATTGAAAATCATATACAAAATGAAATAAAGAAATCAAGAAGAGGTCTTCCACGCCATACGAAAAACCCATTTCTTAATGATACAAACCTACATACAAAAACGGGTGTCAGGCGTATTACTACAGGAAAAGACCGATTGGCATTAGTTAATGAAAATACGGGAGAGCAAGTTGGTAATGGTGGTTTCTTTCAAGCTATGGAGGTAGATAAAACACAGTTCGTGAAACTTTATGTTGATGGAGTATCAGCTATCGAAGGGCTTTCTTCATCGGGTAAAAAAGTTTTCAAGATCCTTTATCTTGCTATCAGAGATAACAAGGATACTGATACTATTTTGATGTCATACGATATTGTTGATCAAGATGTCGTAAAGATATCAAGAACAACCTATTTCAAGGGAATGAAAGAACTTGCTGACAAAAAATTTATCGCAGAGACTATGATACAGAACTATTACTTTATTAATCCAGACTATATGTTTAATGGTGATCGTTTAACATTTATGAAAACATATTATCTTTCAAGTAAAAACTCTAATAAAGCCATTAATAAAAAGGTGAAGAAATGAAAAAACCACCCGCTTAATTTGAAATAAAACCGTATGAAAGGTTATCAAAAAACGACATTATTAATGTATTGGCTGAAAAAATGATGATACTTGAAGAAACATTCGATACTCAATAAAAGGGAAATAAGGGAAAGTTAGAACAATCGAGATTCACACTAATAATAATGAGTTCACTTAGAATAATATTACAACATATTTGAAGTAATAAAAATAAAATATCTCATTATTTATTCCTGCTGAATTTGACAGTTATTATCTATCCCTTAATATATATTATAACGTATCTAATTAAAGGGGATGTCATGAGAAAAATAAAACTAGATAACAGCGATTTATTAACCTATTTCGAGACTGTAGAAAAACTAAAACAACAACCCTCAATGGATGAATATCTGGAAGGCTATCGTAAAGTTCGTGAAGATAGCCCTTTCGGCACCGAAGTAGATAAATATAGATCTGCTCATAGTGAACTACGCAGACTTGATAAAAAGAGACAATCACTCATAGATAGCTTTATTGACGAACTTAATCCGATAAGCAGCTCTACGGCAAGAACAGCCGCTAAATCATCCGGTAATATTGATATCATGCATGGGCGCATGATCTTCCAGAGAGCTATTTCAGAAAAAACAGACGCTGAGATTGTTGCTCTGGTGGTAAAACAACGCACAGAAGCGGCTCTGGAGTTTCAGCGTTCTGTTGAGCTGAGTCTTGAACAGCTTTCCAGCATCTCATCAGATTTTGAGTCATCAAGTAGAAATAGAAAGAGAATGTCTTTTTAAATAAAAAAATCACAACCATATTGGTAACTTCACCAACATGGTTGTCATCAGCAGCATTATCACGTCATGATTCCAAATTCAGTTACCATTCTTATTATCAACATTATTTCTTAGCCTTTGCTTTATATTCCTCAAATCCTCATTAGAGTTATATTCTGCATCCATGTCCTTATCTCTGGACCATTTTTGAAACTCCTTCATGACTTCTGCCCCCGTACTAGTGAGCCCCTCTCCTCCATTAATCTCGAAACCAATTACAGTAGTGGTATCATCTGAATGATCTTGATATCGCTTTTTGAGCTTATTTATAGCTTTCACTAATTCTTTAGTTGGCAATTTGCCGTTATAGTTTTTATCCTGACCATACACAACTCCTTTTTTAACCATTTTCTTCTCCATTTTTTAACTTTCTCAAATATTTAAAATAATCAGTGCCAGACTTGATTACACGCTCGTAATCAACACCATCATCTTGTTGATTAGTGGTTTTTTTGCGTAGATGTTCAATTTTTCCACTTGTATCTTGTTGCATCAACCCTCCAATCTCAAGAGAGGTACCTTCCAATATACTACCGTTACCCATAATTAATTACCTAGGAAATTAAAAATTTAATAACGCATGTACTATCAGTACACTGGTTAAATAAGAATTCTTTTATCAATTTATTTAGCAAAAAAATAGATCTTATTTCTAATGTTGTTTCTTCTTTTCTTGATTTTCCTGAAACCTGCTCTAAATCAATCAATAAATTATCTACTTTCGCGTCTATCTCTTCTGAAAATCTGCGAAGTGATTCTTTAGAAATCTCCCTGTATTTCACTTCTTCATCACCTTCAAATACAATAAAAAATGATATGTATTTTTCAGATATTATAGAATCCATGAAATCAGTAACCACTACTTCCTGAGAAAGCTCTTTGTAATTCGCATCTAGTTTATCACCTCGCCATTTAAACTTAGCAATACTTAAACTCATGCCCATATAACTTCACCTCACTATAATGATTCAATTATATCAACTCTAATTTTTTGCTTTATTTCCGCAATGGTTTTAAACATACTAAAATCATCCCATGATATATCCTTACTTATTCTTTCTGGTAATTTTTCTTTTATCCTCTTCAAATACAAATCTAATTCAAATCTATTGCATTTAATTTCATATTGGAAAGAGAACCTACGTTTAAGTGCCGGGTCCAATAGTTCAAAACAGTTTGTTGTCGCAAGAATCGTTATTCTATTTTCGAATGAAATTGATTGTAAAAAATCCATGAAAGATATAAATGCTCGTTTCATTTCCGAAACCTCATTAGTTTGGTTCCTATCTACAAACAATCTATCAACTTCATCTAAAAATAGAACAATGCCATTCCCATCAGCACTCAAATCCTTTATTTCTTCATAGGCGGCGTGAAAGTTTTCTAGTGTCTTCCCTAAATCAGATGTTATAATGTGCTGTATGTTTATTTCATATAACTCAGCTTCGAACTCATCTAGTGCATATTTAGCCAACGAATAAGATAATGTGGTTTTTCCAGTCCCCGTTTCACCATAAAATATATTTATACTCCTGATATCTAATTCTTCACAAATCTCCAACATTTCTTTATCAGAAGAATGCACTAGATTTATAACTTTTTTACAGGCATTATAAACTTCAACATGCCCAATTAAATCGGATTTTTCCTTTATTAGAAACTCATCAATTCTGTTCAGAAATTTCATTTAATGGACAAACTCCCAGTAAGTTTATGTTACATAACATGTAATGATACCAACTTATATTTACTAAGACCATCAAATAATACTCTGCCTCTTTAAAAAAAACAATACTCTAAATATGGCTGGACATAAGTGGTATGGGTTATTTGCAAAAATCTACATGTTAGTTTAGTTATAGCTACGGGAATGACATCAGCTCAAGTCTGAACTCGCAGGGCCGGAGCATACTTTGTTAATGACATTTAACATTCGCAAAAATCATTAACTCCCGATAGTCATCATCCAATAGTGCACGTTGCACTTTGCTTTTCATACTCCGGTTTTGTGTGCTCTCCATCTTTGCCAGATTGAGCGCCATCTTTCTGACTAATGACAAGACTTTTGTACCATTCTCATCGTGAATACGGCAAGCATCTTCTTTATAAACAACATCTAATACCCAGTGCAGACTGTTCTCTATGCCCCAGTGATGACGGACCGATGTCGCCATAAACTCTGCATCAATATCGTAAGATGACAGATAAAATGCCGTATCCAGCGTATTCGATTTTTTGTCTTTACGGTGTCTTTCAACCGCGACCAGTGTTTTTATTGAAGGCCATTTCTCCTGTAACTCCGGGCTCAACTCTGCCGGTATTTGAAAAGTAATACGGCGCTCCATTCGGCCATGCCCTTTATCCTGCATTTCATATTGTGCTAACGCGGTATTATCGTTAAACGCCTCATGGAATTGCGCTTTCACTGCATTAAACAATGTCGGCTGATTTCCTTTGACTTGTACAAGGTAATGACCTTTTCTCGCCACAATGCTTTCAAGCGTTTCTTTTTGTGCATGTAACGCATCAAGCGTTATCAGTGCATCCTTGATGTTAAGCATGCAAACAAGATTCTGTACTGTTTTGATTTCTTTTCCTTTTCCCTCGGCCATATCCTGATAAAGCGCAATGCCATTATTCAGGTCATAAGCATTAACAGAGTGAAAATCGTTACGACTCCACAGAGAGGCACTTTTCAGCGTCTTTCCATCAATCGCAATGAGTGGCTTGCTTGATTTGGCGCGAATGTCATTAATCCAGCTAAAAATACAGAACTGAAAGCTGTCGGGATCGACGGCTTTCATTATTCTGGCAATAGTATGACGCCGTGGTATGCCATTGGAAAATAATCGAAATTTTCTTAACCAGTCGAGGCGTAGTTCACCAAACTGTTGAATTTCAGCCCACCCATTTTGTCCACTGGCGACCGCAGCGAGAACAAGAAATAGGACATCAACAAGATGATGTTGTTGATTAATAGGAGAACGAGTTTCCTCTACCAGAGAGAGGTGGTCAAAAAGTGTCATATCAAGACCTCAAAAAGTTATTCTACTTTGAGATCAGTCTATTAGAGAATAGTTCAATTTTTTAACAAAGTGTGATCCGGCCCTGTCTGAACTCGTGCAGAATAGCTCCTTAAGTGAAATACGATCACGCCCCATTTTCTCAAGCAACTTTTGTAATCTCTTAGCCCTCAAATTCTGAGCCTTTTGCTCACCAATCTCCCGATAGTATTCTTCCCGTCGCTCCGCTACTACTTTGCGGAACTTCTTTAACAGTTGATTCAATGTTTTGATATCAGTAGTAGCGGCTTCTGCTTGGATTTTTCTATACATAAACATAACGTGGAATTCATCAATCATATTATAACCCTTAGTTTATCATTCATGTTATTTCCCTCTTTCGAGGGAATATTCATAATATTGAAGATCAAACAACTGTCATTTTCAGCTTCCAATAAACAGGATCTCCATTTTCATCCTGATTTATATTTTTCGAAACAAGCTCAATGATGTGTTCTTGGTGCCAATACAAGATAGTGGCTTTTAAATCTCTTCTATTGATATCAGATACATCATTTTTGATAGAGTATTTCTTCATCTCACGAGTTATCAAAACATCATATGTGATGCTTGAAAGGAACCCATCATTCAAAATGTCGATTGCTGTTTCAGGATGTTTTTCATAAATGGCATATATTTCATCACAGTATCCTTGTAAGATGTTGGCAATAAGTTCGTTTTTTGTTTCCTCATTACTGTTCAATATAATCTCTTTCATCTTTAATCCTTTCATTATGTTAATAGTTAGTAAAAATAATTAGTTGTTATAAACGATATTGATGATGACGGAACCATATTCCAGATCTAACTCATCAACTAAATCGTTATTGATATGTCGATTTAAAGCACCAATCAAGTTCTTATCCCCTATCATTTCTTCTACTGAATACCCACTAAGGGCAACAAACACATCAAAGCTTTCTTGAATAGTATTTATTACTTTCGGGGTTCCTTCGCACAACATACTTACGACTACAGATATTTCATTTGTCATATAACTTTGTTCGTTGTTGTTTATCATTTATATTTCCCTCTTATATTTTGGTTAGCCCCTTGCGGGGCAAGATTAGTTCTTATTTACTAAAGCTGTCTGAATACTCTACTAACATGGCAGCGACCAGTTCAAAGTTAACTTGATTAATATTGCCGTTATTTCCTTCTTGGGCAGTGAATCTTTCAAAGTTGTTCTGAATATGGTCAATCACATGGATAATAAATGGACTCATAAAATCCGGGTCATCCAAATAATCATTGGCGTCACCATCACCATTAACTTCCATAAACATATTCCAGCTTGCGGCAAATGATCTACAAGCAAGCTCATAGAACAGTTCGGTTGATTTATTAATGTTTATTTTTTCTTTAGACATGTATATATCCTCATAGTTAAATGCTTATTTAATTCATTTTGTTTTTTATTAGCCCCTTTCGGGGCCAAATACTGTATTGTTAGCTCATACTAAAAAGTAATGCTTGAGTATGTACATATCTCATTTCAGACATGACTTTATCCATATCAACATAAATCAGTCTTTCTCTTTTCCCAGCTTCTTCCATATGTTCATCAAAGCGTTTTGCCAGATACTCTTTAACATGCGAAAGATATGATTCCGTTCTGTTGCTATCTAACATTATGGCTTCCAATACCTCATAATCTTCTTGTTCTTTATATATACGTATTCCTGTGATATAAAGATTCTTCGCCATAGCAGTAAAAATATTGGTAGATGACTCTTTGATTTTTTTCATTTCATTACTCTTCATTTTATTTCCTCTTGTTGTTATTAAAATATTTGTTATTCAGATACAGGGCGTGAATCAGAAATGATTTTCTCAATCCATGCATCAATCTCACTTTCAATAAAGGCAACTGCTCTTACACCCGTTTTCACCGGTGAAGGAAAACGTCCAGATTTAATAAGCGTATAAATCCACGTTTTCCCAAAACCTGTTCTTCTTTTTACTTCTGGTAAACGGATAAGGCGTTGTTTTTTGTTTGCTACGATTTGAACCATATTTATCTCCTATGTTATTTACGTAATATCTCTGATATTTCGTTTTTCTGTATGTTGTTTCGATGGAAATAATTGTATGGAGATCGCTTGTGAGAAACTAGGTTGGTTCACCAGCCCTGAACAGAGGGGAAGTTCAGGACCAGTGAATTTAGGGGATTTTTACGAGGGGTGAATGCCGGGGACGTTCAGGCTTAGCGACTTTCCCTTGTTTTCTTCTTAGGTTCAGGTTTGTCATTCATAGTGATGACTTCAATAATATTCGAACTTTTTACATGCATGTTTTTTATGAAAAAATCATTTAACGACTTGAAATAATTGTCATTGTTCAAGAAGTCATAGGCTAGAGGGTAATCAGTGTCTTTGATTTGCTCGCTGCCTCTGGCATAACGTATATCGGGGTGTAGAAGGCCAGCCAATACAGGATACGGGATCTTCTGATTGTTGAGTTGTTCCCATCCGATAAGATCCATCAACGGGATGATCTTGTAATCGAGTATCTTTTGGAATGTTTTATGACCAAAGCGGAAATCTTTTTCCGGGGGCTTAGGTGCTTTCAGGTGCTTCTGCCACTGACTGATAAGCACTTTTAGGTGTTCAGCCAGATCGTCACTACTGGCTTCATCTAAATCAATCTCAATCAGCATCTTGTTAGCAGGGTTTAACCCACCCTGTTTCAGGTATTCAGATATGTATGCCGAACTCACTGAAACATCATCTTTAGGCACGTTGTTTTCTAGACGATACATCGCCCTTCCATAGTTAAACAGCGAAGTTCTTGTCATTGGCCTGACAGCATAACTGTGTGCCAGCATATGGCTGTCAGAGATCCATTTATCCTCGTGTAAGACCTTACCAGAACGGATCAGGGCATCATGGTAGATCGCCAGCATTTGGTTCTCTTCGCCTGCTGTTTCCCATTGCTGTCTGGTTTTATAGGCAAAGATCCGTCTTTCCAACTCAGCATAAATTTGTTCTAGCGTTAAGTCTTTCAGCACATCGTAACGGCTTACATCAAACCACTTGCTTAATGCTTCGACGATCTCCGCTTTAGGCATCTTTTTTATCATTGTTTTCTCTATAAATGTTGGTTTTGAGCTGTGATAAAGCTATCTCATTCAACAGCATAGAGAAAGTGAAAAAAAGATGTCAGTCACCCAAGCCAAGGGCATTGAAACATTGAATGTGACTTGGTGTTCCTTCTGATCATTATTTAACCAATTCTCACAAATCACTCGATCCCCAATACCTTCAAGAAGTTTAGCCTTGGCCTAAGCTGTTATTCTGCTTAGCGCCAAGAGCAGACAGATATTGTTTAGTTTTTCATTTCATTTTCCAATGAACACTCGCAAAAACCACTGATTGAACACCCAGTAATTCGCCAAAAAGTGGATTAAAAACATCTTGTTTATAGAGCACCTAGATTTTGTCAGAAATGCTTTGACTAATTATAGAAAAATTTGTTGAAAAAGATGTAATTCGGATTTAGATTGGTATGTATAAAAATTAGTCTAGGAGAAAAAACTCCAATTTGCGTATATTTTATCTTCTATTAAATCGTTTGATTTCTAAAGACCCTTCAGCACCATGAACAAATGGAGTAACAAGTTGCCTACTTTTGGAAATATGATGATCCCACCCCCAAACGGATGGGAGGAATTTGAGAGTATCGTAAAAAGTGCCTTGGAATTGAGATGGCGAACTAGTAACCTGACAATGCATGGTCGGCAAGGACAAAAGCAAAATGGAGTAGATATATATGGAACAGATGACCTCGGACGTTTAGTTGGCATTCAATGCAAATTAACTACGAAATCGATAAGTGAATTGTTAATCAATGAGGAAATCTCTAATGCAGAGAGTTTTCAGCCAGCAATATCCACTTTATATATTGCTACAACATCCCCATCAGATGTAAATCTACAGAAGTATGTCCGTACCTTGTCTATTGCCAGAGTTCAGGAGGGGAAATTCTCTGTTGGTATACTATTCTGGAACGATATTATTCAAGAATTAACAAAAGATGTAAATGCTGTTAGACGCCATTATCCACAGATGTTTTCGGAGTTAGAGTATACCCAGCCTCCTATATTGGATTTAAGGCAAAGAGATATCGAAAATATAAAAGGACTCTTCGAATATATTGACGTGGAAAGTATTCCCTACGCGATAGAAATGGCTCCTAAATCACTTGATGCTAATTTTCTATGCGCGTCTGACACCTTTAATCCAATAAGAGCTAATCCTTCTTTTTACATTCACGATGAGGTGTTAGGTATAAAGCTCCACTCTTGGCTTGATAAATGGTATGAAATCATCTGCAAAGGTCTATTTACTTATGAGTATCAAGCGAATACAAAACAGCTAATATTCCCTATGCCAATGGATTTTTGTAGGAGTAAAGAAGAACATGATCTTTATGATCAATTGGAAGTCCTGTATCAAGAATATCGTTCTCTTCTTTATGATTTTACAAATTTTATCCATCAAAACTATCCAGAGATAAACCTCAAAGAAACGAGTCATAAGGCTAGACAATGGAATGCTCAATTTCGAGAACACTAAATTTCATAGCCCATACTATCGAACTGGCGTAAAACACAGCGGAAAACCACTCGCAATTCAAGCGTTAGGAATCAGAATGATGCGTGTCTGTCTGTCCACGAAATATTGCTCTGGCAGGTTTCATGCTGACAAAGATTATTAATAAATTAAATGGTTCACTGCCTGCAGCGCTTGATGAGAGTTTCTTACTCAAGGGCAAGGCCTAATGTCCACTTTTCGCTCAGGCTGTGTGAAAAACCTGACCTAAAACTGAAGTACGTGCGTATATGTAAAATCTGAAATTGATAGGCTGACTAGTAGAAGCAGAGCTGGATTTTACGTATGAGCGCAGTTTTCAGCCCTATTCTTGGTAATAGTTAGCGACCAAAAACGTTTTCTCACAGTCTGCGCTCAAAGCAGCCTGTCGAATAACATCTAGGTGTGTGTAGTGGCATAATGAATTCAACTTCAATCAGTTGAGCCCCAACCAAGGAATAATGTTAAAAATTGAGTTATCATTCAATAATGATCTGTTTCTCAAGCAGAAAAATCATAAAAACACTGACAATATGATGTTGATCATCAAACCTTTCCAATGCATCAATAGACAACATGTTATGACAACAACTAATTGTTTTTAATTGACATTTTATACAAGCAGATTAAATAATGTTGGTAGAAGTGTTGGTATAAAAAACACTAACATTATGAAAACCACGAGTAACAGGGGTTACAGATGAAATACGAGTCCAGTCAGAGGAGCCAAATTTAGAAAATCCCGCTTAAGGAAACTTAAGCGGGATTTTTGTTTTTATCATTTTATTCAATGCCTTCACGTGCAAAAGTATTTCCGGTACACATTTCGTCTGTATCCCGCATTGGGAGAATATGGTGGTCAGATTCGGGGTCACGTTGGTTCGATGACGGGGTGACCCCCAAATGTCTCTTAACGACTCAAAAATCCGCAACGTAAAACCATCCGCAAGACCTTTCAACGTTTCCGATTCTCACGGTCTGTACCTTCACGTTAAACCTACTGGTTCACGTCTCTGGTACTTCAGATACTATTTTTTTGGCAAAGAGACCCGCATAGCGTTGGGCGCTTATCCGTTAATCAGTCTGTCAGAAGCACGCCAGAAGCGTGATGAACTCCGTAAACTACTGGTGCAAAATATCAACCCGGCACAGCAACGTGCCGCTGAAAAAGCAGCTCGTTCTCCTGCTAAGAGTTTCAAGACCGTGGCATTGAGCTGGCATAAAAGCAACCGAGCATGGTCGAAGAACCATGAACCCGCCTGCTCGCCAGCATGAACAATCATATCTTCCTGATAATTGGACACCTGCCAGTCACAGAACTGAAAACTCGCCACGTCATCGATCTACTGAAAGGGGTTGAGAAAAAAGGTTTGCTGGAAGTGGCGGCACGCGTTTTCACTTATCTTTTTTCTGGGTTTCATCCGGCATATCATTAAAATGATGATCGCTCAGAGATGGGGTAATCTTGTTACTTTCTTCAACAGGCGTGGTTTTATCATTTTCCTCCCCCATCGCTTTTTTAAAACCTTTAATCGATGCGCCCAAATCAGCACCAAGGCTGCTCAATTTTTTCGTCCCAAAGAGCAAAATAATAATCGCCGCGATAATTAATAGCTGCGTGATACTAATGCCACCCATAAATACCTCATCAGTTAAATATTCTTTAATCGAGAAAACACAAGACTACATTCAACACAGGTCAGCGCGAACACCATAATTTATCTGATTACTAATATTTCTCACGTTCTTAATGATGATGCGCGGACCTTAAATCCGGCTGCTATATTCAGATATGGCTATTAAACCAATCCAACATGACTTCTGGATTTTTGCCAAAATAGTTATAGCCTTGAAAACGCTGATCGGTTCCTTCTATCCAATACAACTTTTTATCTTTAGCTGCGATAGTGTCGTAAATTTCCTGCACATTAGAGGGTTTGGTCAGAAAATCATTGCGAACCTGCGCAACCAGCGTTGGCACGGTGACAGCTTTAGCATATTCCATCGGCCAGACATCAGCCAGACGATATCCGGTTCTCCGGTGAAATGCGGTATCAAATTTCTCTACGCCATTAACGATGTTTTGTGCTTCAACCGCTTTCTCAACGAACACCCGAGGCGTCACAGGTTGCAACGCAAATAACGCTTTAACATGCGCAAACTCTTTCGGGTGCTTATGCATCCCCACGATGGTCGCGTTGGCTCCCAGGCAGCGACTGTAAAGCGCAGTTTTCATCTTTTTTGTCTCCGCGCGAGATTTCGCATAGCGCAGAGAACCAATCACATCCCGATATTCCAATACACCATGTCCATTGACTCCGCCGCTTCCCATCCCGCTACGTCCATGATTGCGGATGTCGTAAGCAATAATGTTATAACCGGCATCATGCAACACTTTATATTCCGGCAGGAAATTCACCTCGAAACCACCAAAATTGGTCCAGGGCTCCAAGTGCCCAGGGTAGCCATAGCGATTGCACGGCATTGGATGGTTACAGATGATCAGCTTGTCCGAGTCAGCGGGAATGAACCAGCCTTCTACCGTAACACCATCGATAGCGGGGAAAAATATTTCCTCGAACTCCATACCATACTCGTTTGGCCATCTCAAAATAGGCGTCCGAGTCGAGTGCGCCATTAAGTCAGCCAACCCGTTGATGAATGCATCGGATGCGGTATCAGCCGTGACGTTCGTTGCAGTTGTGGCTGTTGACGTACTCGCGGCCATCACCCCCGAAGACACGGCAGCGACAATAGGGAGAGTGGCAAGTGACAAACCTGCTTTTAAGATTTGTCGGCGACGTTGCAAAAGGGGATTTTCCTGCTCAGTGTTGGTACCGCTAGTATGGCGCATGTGAGTCTCCTCATTTCCTAATCTAAACGTGAGTTGCCGTTAACCCATGGAGGCAATTTTCCTCTATGGTTTCGGCGGCACGAACCCTTCGGTAAGGATCACAGAACCTTCCGTCGACGCGATGCGGAATTTCTTGGCTGCTGTATATTCAGGAGAATTGTAGAAGCGCTGTGCATCCGCAAGGCTTGGGAATTCTGCAATCGCCATGACTGATTTAGGATGACCTTCCACAGCGGTTGCATTCAAATTAAAGACGGTCACGGTGCCATGATATTTCGGCGCCAGCGATCCGGCAGCATCCATATACTTCTGGAAACCAGCCTGATCTTTAATATCGTAATTTGCGATCATATATCCGCGCGGTTGAGTCTCCTGTGCATGTCCCATAGCGGAAAGCACCAGACTCATTGCAGCTATAGCACCGATAAAACGTTTTTTCATTATCTAAACTCCCCAGTGTGGTTATTGATGCGACGAAAATAGATCGTCTGTAGTCGTAAATTAAGGGGAGAATAACCGGAAAAAATCGGCTCGATTAGAGGCAATAATTTGCATGCCCTTAGAAAGGAATTTTATGAATAGGCTACAGCACGCAGATTTATAACATAACCAGCTGAGAGCCCATGTCCTGCTAGCCTTTGTAGCGGAGTGTATCAATCAGAAGGGCGAAGGCTGGTGTATGTTGTTTTCTGCTGGGGTAGTAAAGGTGGTAACCCGATACAGGCGGACACCAGTCTTCCAATACCCGGATTAAACGCCCAGCAGTAATGTGCTGAATAACATGACTTTCGAAAGTGTAAACCAGGCCCAATCCACTGAGCGCAGCATCCTCCAACATTTCATTGTCGTTGATAATCAACGGCCCATTAACACGCACTTCCAGCGCATCGCCCTCTTTTTCAAATTCCCAAGCATAAATCCCCCCACCTGAACTCTGCCTGTAGCTGACGCAGCGGTGTTCACTCAACTCACGCGGTGTGTTGGGGACTTTTCGCGCCGCAAAGTAGGAGGCAGAGCCAACAACGGCCATACGAATATCGGGACTGATTCTGACTGCAATCATGTCTTTCTGCACCTGCTCTCCCAGGCGAATACCGGCGTCAAACCGACCAGCAACGATATCGGTCAGTCCTTCGTTAACACTGATCTCGACGATGATATCAGGGTAATCGTGTAAAAATGGAGTGAGGGCTGGCAGGAGTACTGTTCTGGCGGCATGTCGAAACGTGGTGATGCGGATCGTCCCAGCGGGCTTACCCTGCCGGGAGCTGAGCGCTGCAATTTCATGGTTGATATGCTCAAATGCTGGTTTTAACGCATGGAGCAAGCGTTCTCCGGCATCAGTTAGTGATAAGCTGCGGGTAGTTCGTGACAGCAAGCGAGTCTCAAGACGCTGCTCAAGCATGCGTACCGTATAGCTCAGTGCAGACTGTGACAGCCCAAGCTTTGCCGCTGCCCGCGTAAAACTGCCCTCTTCAGCCACAGCAATAAAGACGGCAAAATCACTAAAATCACCTTTTTTCATTCAGATATCCTATCCCGGTAAGCCGACATGTGATTTTCACTGAAACAGAATTTTTAGGTATATCAACCTTTGTATAGTTTATCGCAAATTGCGCCATACTCTCATCGGTATTTAAAATAAAAAGGTTAATCAAAAAGGAAATAAAATAAAGCGTATCGCTGACTTCTCGCTTCTCTTTTTTATTACCATCATGCTTTATTACATTATGTTGAAATAGGCAAAAATTAAATCAAATTTGGCAATCCAGTTCATTTTCATCCCCGCCATACTGCTACATCATCAGCCACTCAATATGATTGCGCTTAAGCAAGTCGCCATATTCCTGAAATCGGGAATCAATCCCCCATAGCTCTATGTACATTAGGTGCAGTTTATCCTGGCTGTCAGAAATGTCAGGAGACAGTCAGGCTGGCGTTGGATAGAGGCATTTATACTGTGGAAAAACGCAGATAGGTGCAAAAAATAACATGATAGAGACAGGTAACATGCGATTACTGCTGGTCGAGGATGAAGAGAAAACCTCATCTTATATCTACCGGGCGCTAAGTGAGCTCGGTTATACGGTCGATGTGGCTGCCGACGGGATAGATGGTTTGCATCTTGCGGTTCAGTACGACTATGACGCCGTAATTTTGGACGTGATGCTACCGGGTAAAGATGGTTACGCGGTGCTGGAGGGCTTACGCCTCCATAAACAAACGCCAGTGCTGATGCTATCAGCCCGTGGTTCAGTCGATGAACGCGTGAAAGGGTTACGACACGGTGCTGACGATTATTTGTCAAAACCTTTTTCTTTGATTGAGCTGGTCGCCCGTATTCAGGCACTGCTACGTCGCCGACTCAGTGACGGCGTTGATGTCACACAGCTACATATCGATGATATGCATCTCGATCTTCTGGCAAGACGCGTAACCCGTGCGGGGCAACGTCTGGACCTGACTGCCAAAGAGTTCGCGCTGCTGAGCCTACTGGCACGACATCAGGGCGAAATACTGTCGAAAATGATGATTGCCGAACAGGTCTGGGATATGAATTTCGATAGCGACGCTAACGTAGTAGAAGTTGCTGTTAAACGGCTGCGAGCGAAAGTCGACGCCCCTTATACGGTAAAATTACTCCATACGGTCCGGGGGATGGGATACGTACTGGAAAACCGCCCAGCCCCTCGTCCTGAATAATAAGTTGACCGTGATGAAACCCTCGATATCCATCCGTCTGGCGCTGATGTTCGCCTTGGCCGCTATGACCATCGTTTCCGGTTATGCACTCTTGTTACACCACTCTTTGCATGAGTCACTGCGTAATCAAATGCACAAAGAATTGCAGTTTCGCCATTCGCTCATTGCCCCCTATTTAACTTCGCTAACCACGCCAAAAGACTGGCAGATGATTCAGGCAAAATTCGACAACCTCATTCAGGTCGAAGGGGGAAAAGCACAATATTGGATCCTCAGCGAAGACGTGCGCTATCGCATAGGGTCCCCCCTCCCCGGCGGAGTCAATTGGGCACAGTTGAAAAGTGGTTTCACCAAAATGCCCGATAATGAAAATGCCCGTTCATTTTACCTGCTAATTACCGATATCCCCGCACGAGGTGAACGCCCAGCTCTGCGTTCCGCAGTGGCGATTGATTCCACACCTTATCTGGGCACCCTAAACGAATTTACCCGAGTATTGATTATTATTACGGTATTAGGCGTATTATTAGTCGCGGTGCTAGGTTTCGTTATTGCGCGAATTGGCATGCGCCCGGTTAACAATCTCAGTCGACAGGCCCATACCCTTGCTCCCGGAGATCACAGCCGGCGTCTGGATACCGTTGATCTCCCTATTGAGCTGCAAAAACTTGCGACCTCGTTCAATGGAGTCCTCGCACGTCAGGAAGTTGCCTGGAAACAACTAGAAAGTTTCAATGCCGATGTCGCCCACGAGTTACGCACACCGCTCACTAACCTCATCGGCCAAACCCAGCTCGGGTTATCGCGGGAGCGTAACATCCACGAATGGGAAGATTTACTCCAATCGAATCTCGAAGAACTTGAGCGAATGACCTCGATTGTCAATGACATGCTATTCCTTTCTCATGCACAGGCTGGCCAGTTTGCAACGCAATTAACCAAGGTATCGCTACGTGAGGAAACATTAAAAACAGCAGAATACGTGGAGCCCTCGTTTGCTGAAAAAACACTGACTCTCCGTATTGAAGGTGACATCCTCGCTCAGGTAGACCGTCGACTCTTTCACCGTTCTCTCGCCAATTTATTGGAAAACAGCGCGCGGCACGCTCCGGAAAATAGCGAAGTGACGGTAACGCTCGAAAAGGTAGGCGAACTGGCCCATATCGCCGTCACTAACGTGGGAGATCCCATTACGGATACACATCTGGCACGTCTGTTTGAACGTTTTTATCGTGTAGATGCCTCACGTACTCGTAGCGATATGCACCATGGGCTGGGCCTATCGATCGTCCGGGCTGTCGCGTTAATGCATCATGGGGATGTATTTGCTAAAAGCAGAGACGGCATCAATACGTTTGGCTTTTCTCTGGCTATCGCGCCACACGAAAAAAATCAGTGAAATATATTACACATTAAAAAAACAATAATTAAAATGGCGATAGTAAATATTATCGCCATTTTCAAAAACATATTTAATTAACTATATAAGAATTATCGATAAATAACCGCAACACCGTTCAGGCTATCATTTCCTTGGGCAGAAATAATTCGGTAGGCACTAGCGCCGGCTTTATCTGCTTTCTCGGAAATTTTATTTTCCAGACTATCCAGCGAAGAAGCACCGCGCACAGAAACAACACCCACTTTCGTTAACCCCTCACCAGAACTCACGCTCTTGGCAGCAAAAACGCTGGTTGACACGGTACAAATAGCACATGCAGCAAGAATATATTTAATATATTTCATAACAACCATCTTAGTTAAATAATTTATTCAGGATGACTCAATTAACGCCACCATAATAAGCAAATGAACCTGACATTAGCATGACCCGTTGATAACATTTTTGTCAGAAAAAACCATTCGATATAAATGTATAAAAATGTCCTCATCAGAGTTTATTCTGACAATGGTGTCAGCAAAATGTCAGCATCGTGACCCTATCAATGAAATACCATTCATTTACGGAAACGTATTCGTCACTCATCTATCGAATACCGTTACCAAAATAACAATACTTTCAAATTAACAACACAATCAAACTAATAAGTGTTGTAACAATGGTGGAGTTAACGATGAACGATAAAATATTCAACGAGCAAAGACGTAAGTTCCTCAGTACCTCGGCTGTGGTCGTTTCTGGCGTTGCCATGGGGGGTAGCATGCTGGTGCCTTCCTTCGCCTCAGCAAAAGCCGCAACTTCTTTGCCACGCGCAACAACAACAGTACCCACAGTGATTGGGTACGCTAACGAAAAAGGCCTGCTCATTGAGCGCGTCACATACCCCAACAGAAATACACAGACGAGCATCGTTGCTAACCTGTTCAAGCCAGCAGGCTTCGATCAGAATAAGAAATATGCCGCTATTGTTGTCACACACCCCATCGGCGGCGTCAAAGAACAAACGGCAGGACTTTACGCTCAGAAATTGGCCGAACAGGGCTTTATTACCCTGGCGTATGATGCCTCTTATCAGGGAGAAAGTGGCGGTGAGCCACATTTGATGGAGCTACCGAGCGCTCGCGTGGACGATATCAGTTGCTCCATCGATTTTCTCAGCACCCTTTCTTATGTCGATGCCAACCGAATCGGTTCACTCGGTATCTGTGGCGGCGGAGGATATGTATTGAGCGCGGCCCAAACAGAGCAACGAATCAAGGCCGTTGCTACCGTCAGCGCCGCTGAAATTGGGGATTTACGGCGGAATGGTCTTTCGAATTCCCGCACCTACGAACAACGCATGCAGCTCCTGAAGGATGCCGCAGAGCAAAGGACTCGTGAGGCGCGAGGAGAGGCAATTAGGCTCACCCCAACCGTGCCAGAATCGACCAAAGACTTCACTGAAAATACGCCCGTTATGTATCGGGAAGGCTATGAATACTACCGTACAGCACGAGGACAACACCCTAATGCCCCCGCTCGTGCCGTATTTTCCAGTATTCCGTCCCAGATGGTATTCTATGGGTTTGAACAATTAGAGACGATCTCACCGCGCCCCGCGTTGATGATCGCCGGTGCGAAAGCCGATAGCTTGTATTTTAGCGAGCTTGCCTATCAGAAAACGCAGGAGCCCAAGGAGCTCTTCCTTGTTCCTGGTGCAAGCCATATCGACATGTATGACAAACCCCAATACGTTACGCCCGCTGTCACAAAATTAACGGCATTTTACCAACAATATCTGGCGTAAATTGAAACCTTGCCACACCAGGGAAAACCACCCACTGCCTACACGGCAGTGGGTACCGCAAATGAGTATCAACATAAATTCCAGATATATTATGAGGATTACTATATGAGATTTTCACCCATGCGGCTCATCGCACTACGATTATTTGTTTTGCTGGCAATATCAGTCAACTGCTTATCAGCCACCGCCGCACAGTCGCAGGTGGGAAAACGTATTTTAATTGTCTATTTTTCTCAGCCTGAAGATGTCACGTTAGAGGGTGTTGATGGAGTCTCGGGAGCCAGTGTTTTACAGAAAAATAATGAGCGACTCGGCAGTACACAATATATTGCTCAGATCATTCAGCAGCAGACTGGTGGGGAACTATTTCGTATAGAAACAGTGACACCTTATCCCGTGCAGCACGACCCTTTATTGCAATATGCGGAAAAAGAGCAAAAAGAAAATGTGCGCCCAGTAATGAAAGCCAAAGTTCAAAACCTTAAAGATTATGACACAGTATTTATTGGTTACCCCATCTGGTGGTACAAAATGCCCATGGTGTTATACAGCTTTTTAGAACAACACGATTTACAGGGAAAAACCATCATTCCTTTTACGACACACGGTGGTAGCCGTTTTTCAGACTCACTTCGCGAAATTGCACGCCTTCAACCAAATTCTCAGCTGATTACTGAAGGCCTTGCAATTTCAAGAAATGACGTGACAGATGATGAGACGATAACTGATGTTATCAATTGGCTGGGTAAATTGCCTCGCGAACAGAAATAACAGGGTAATGAATGAAAGCGAAATATAAATTTCAGGTCATTCAGGATACATTGATGCTGATAATTTTATTATCACTGATGGGGTTTCATTTATGGGATGAAAACATACATGAATGGCTTGGCGTTATTTTTTTCTTCATCATTTTATTGCATAACGGCTTAAATACCCACTGGTTCAAAAAACTCACCCAGGGAGAATACTCAGCATTTCGTATTTTACAGGTGGCGACAAATATGCTCTTGATGCTAACGCTCCTTGCCGCCATCGTGAGTGGGATCCTGCTATCACGACATGTCTTGCCTGATTTGCCTATTCATAGCACATCAGATTTTGTCAGAAAAATTCACATGACCAGCGTGCATTGGGTGCAGGTTATTATTGCTCTGCATTTAGGTCTACACTGGAAGATGCTGGCTAATTTCTTCTGTAAAATTTGGAATATATTACCTACTTCCTTATTCGCTACCAAAATAATGCCACTGATCTTTATCATGACATCACTCTACGGTCTGCATGTTTTTATTCATCGAGATATGCTGCCCTATTTGTTGATTCAGGTAGATTTTGCTTTCTTCGACTTTGAAGAATCTAAATCACTTTTTTATTGGGATTTCTTTGCTGTCATTATTTTTTTCTCTTATCTGACAAGATATCTATCATGGCTATTATTTTTTCGAAGAAAATCGACGGAAGGGAATAAAGTGTAAAAAATACAACACCGACTCGCTGGCCGAAATCAGCGAGTCGGTGTTCATAATTCAATGATCAACAGCAAACATCAACACAGAGATGGTGAGTAGAAAAATGTAGCACTCTACATAGACCTGCTCCTAAGAACACCTTATAACGACCTTCCCAAAGTGGGATCGGCTATCAAGATAGGCAAAAGCCTGCTTCGCTTCCTCAAAGTCAAAAACACGGTCAATAATAGGTTTGATATCAGCCATTGCGATGGCGCGTGAGAGATCCTTAAGTGCTTCACGGCTGCCAACCGAAATGTGCCGTAGTGTCGCACCACTCATAAACATATCGATGTAATCAACGCCCGTGCCTCCAGAACTTACGAAACCGATAAGGGCAATGTCGCCACCGGGACGGATTGCGCGTAAGCTTTCCGCTATTGTCCCTGGCCCACCCACTTCCACAATACGATCCACACCTTGTCCGTTAGATAAGGCCCGCACGCGATCGCCCCAATGCAGTTCCTCACGGTAGTTAACCACATGATCGGCTCCGAGCTCACGCAAACGCTCAGCTTTCTCTGCACTGGATGTCGTCGCAATAACAGAAGCTCCAACAGCTTTCGCCAGTTGGAGTGCAAAGATAGAGACGCCACCAGTTCCCTGGATGAGCACCGTATCACCAGAGCGAACAGGAGAACCGTCAGTCAGCGCACTCCATGCTGTTAACGCAGCACAAGGCAATGTAGAAGCCTCCTCGTAGGAAAGGTTATCTGGTATACGAACGAGTGACTCCTGACTGACAACTTTCTGCTCAACCAGCCAACCATCAGACAAACTGCCATAGCCATAATGAAAAAGATTTGTCGGCATCTGCCCCGCAAACCAACGAGGGTGGAACGCCCCCATGACCCGATCTCCGACGTTAAAATAATCAACGCCCGGCCCTACGGCAATCACTTCGCCGGCCCCGTCGCTTGTGGGGATCAATCCCTTTAAATGGGGGGCGGGATACTGACCGCGCAGGATTGCAATATCTCTAAAATTCAGTGATACCGCATGAACGCGAACTAATACCTCACCTTGTTGTGGCTGTGTGACATTCTCACTCTGTACACGTAGGTCATCAATACTTGTGAAATTATCTAAACGATATGCTTTCATGCTTTATTTCTCGCATTCATTCTTAAACACATAACCATACGTGCCCCACACCAAAACTGATTGCCCAATTCGTCACGTTAATTGCCTAATTCAATCATTCTTGTAATAAATAAATTGGGCATTTTTTATTATTTAAACCACCTCACTAACGCCAATAAATAGAACTTATAAATAGAATTCATAACAGCATGCAAATTTTACTATCTAGTCTCATCTTTCAAATTGAGCCAAGATAATCCATATGGATTGTCCTCCTCATCACACGATTAGACTCAACATAAGAATTACCCGCAACATACTGAAATGGTGAAAAATGAAAAAACGCATACTGGGCAATAATGGGCTAGAAGTCTCTACCCTGGGGCTAGGCTGTATGGGACTAAACCACGCTTATGGAACAGCAATAGATAAGCAACAGGCCATTAGCCTCATCCGAAGTGCATTCGATCAAGGCGTCACATTCTTCGATACAGCGGAGGTTTATGGCCCATTCACTAATGAGGAGCTTGTAGGTGAAGCCCTTGCGCCAATCCGCGACAACATCGTGATCGCAACCAAATTTGGTTTCGACATCGATCAGGAGACAGGCTATCGCCACGGAACACTCAATAGTCGCCCCGAACACATCAGGCTTGTTGTAGAAGCATCGCTAAAACGGCTGAGAACCGATAGGATTGATCTACTCTATCAGCATCGTGTTGATCCAAACGTGCCGATAGAAGATGTCGCAGGCACGGTTAAAGATCTGGTTATTGAAGGCAAGGTCAAACATTTTGGCCTTTCTGAAGCAGGGCCACAAACAATCCGCCGCGCCCATGCAGTCCTTCCTGTGGCTGCGGTTCAGAGTGAATATTCACTGTTTTACCGAGGCGTTGAAAATGAAATATTGCCTGTTCTCGAAGAGCTCGGTATTGGCTTCGTCCCTTTCAGCCCTCTAGGCGCAGGCTTTCTCACCGGAAAGATTGATGAGAATACGCCGTTCGAACGCTCCGATTTTCGCACTGCGGTTCCTCGTTTTTCACCTGAAGCGCGCAAAGCTAATTCTGTTCTGGTCGACGTGTTAAAAACGCTTGCTCTGCGTAAAGGAATAACTCCAGCACAATTAGCGCTAGCCTGGTTGCTTGCTCAAAAACCATGGATTGTTCCCATACCAGGCACAACTAAGCCACACAGATTGAAAGAAAATCTGGGCTCGGCCAGCGTTGGGCTCACTGTTGAAGACAGGATGGAAATCGACGAAGCCGTATCAACGATATCAGTGGTAGGAGAACGTCTTCCGGAAAGCGGAATGAAAATGGTTGGACTCTAAAAGCCACCGCTGCCTCACTCGACCATTGCAACGGTTGAATCCCTATGTTGTGCTGCAAAAGATGTTGCAGCACAACGGTTTGTCTCAAACGCGATATACCCTAAAAATCTCAGACTCCGCGTGCCGCCAACAGCGTTTCAGCCAAATCTGTCGTACGCAATAGAGCACTCTGTAGGGAATGAGATAAGGCTTCCCCACCTTCCGATTGATGTTCGATAGCAATACTATGAACTTCATTGATGCCAATAAAGCCCAGTGCCGTCTTTATCGCAGGATCAAGGTGATTCATATGGGCATACTCCCCACCAGGATCCATTCCATGATCCCCGCGTGAAGACAGAAGTACAACTGGCAGTCTTCGTTCAGCAAAGGCCCCTGTAAAAGGATGCCCAGCAGCATCGGGAGTATAAAACAATGTCTGCCCCAACCGTACAATGTTATCGATCCACGCTTTCAAGCTAGACGGCATACCAAAATTGTACATAGGAACACCCAAAACCAGCACATCGGCCCACAGTAATTCATTGACCAGCTCATTACTTTTTTCCAACACGCGGGCAGTTTCTGCGGGATCAAGGCCCGATCCGAACGCGGCTTCAATCCATGAATGGTTCACATGGTCGGGTGGTTGCAGCCCTACATCACGATAGCGTACATGAGCCTCTGGCTGACGTGATAACCAATGCTTCACGAAATCATGGGTAAGGCGGCGACTATAAGAACCGTGTAAATCAATCCCCCCTAAACCAGGGCGTGCACTGGCATCAATGTGCAGAATTTTTGTCATCTCTTTATTCCTTTCGATGAAATTAAATATTCAACAATATCTCGCGAACAGAGTCATATTGGGTCAATTAACGTTTATTTATCGATAACAAAAATTTATTAAGAGCCAGGGGAAATTGGTTCATTAGCCCCCCCTGTCTCTAAAAAATTAATGCAACCAACTAGTAGAAATGAGTGCTATAAAAATCAACCAGCCCATAATATGTGGTGCGGTAATAAAATCAGATCTCTATTTTAGGAAAAAACATGCGCCAAATGTTCTTTCAATCTTTCGATGTCTTTAGTGATTTCTGGTGCTTTCATTACATCAAAACACGAAAATGACGACACCGGTTCGACGCCGCAAAATTTGTAGTTAGCCGTATTGTAAGCGAACACATCATCCACCGACTTTCCGGTAAATAAGATCTGGCGGCTGTCATCAAAGGCCTCTTTCGGGGCGTTCCACGTCAGTGAGAGCATGTATTGCTTACCCTGCATTTTCCCACCCGTACCATATTGTCGACTTGGATCTTGCCGTGTTCTGCCATCATCCACCAGAAAACTCTGTTGCATAAGACCAGCAGTAAAGACTTCATCGACGTACTTCTTGTAAATCCAGGGCGTACTGAACCAGTACACGGGAGATTGGGTAATAATGATGTCGGCCCAAAGATGTTTTTCAACTTCTTCATTAATGTCATAGCCTCGCTCAATATCAGTCAGCTTCACCGTGTAACCACGCTTTTCCATTTCCTCCTGAATCACGCCGACTAATGCTTTGTTTAAGCTCCCTGACGAAATTCCTTCATAGAACTGATGTGCGTTGATGATCAATACGTTCTTCATAATGTTTCCTGCGTTTTATTGCTTTGAGATGTGCGCGAAAGACAGCAATTGTAGGCAGATAGTATGGCTCGGTGAGTGAAACTCACGTTTGCCAGATATGATTAATTTTTTGCCTAATTCGATTAGCAGCTATCAATATCAGCAATATATTTACCGAACGATGTTAGACTTTTTCATCACTGAACACGCGGGAAAACCGTACGAAAATGGGAGGCACAAATGCTAACTCAAAACAGCAGTGCAACATTGGCAGCGTTGGTAGCAGACATGGCAGACACTGACGGTGATTACGAAACGGCAATTCCCGCACTCTCAGTTTATCGCAGAAGCGCCGCCACCTCTCCCATGCCTTGTATCTATGGACTGGGACTAGGCATCACCGTTCAGGGTGGGAAACGGGTAACACTCGGCGATAAAATCTTCGACTATGGGCCAGGGCAATCCCTTGTCACCTCAGTTGATTTACCGGTTGTCTCCTATGTCACTCAAGCCAGCACAGAAGAACCTTATCTAGGAATACGTCTGGATCTGGATGCTCGGCTTATCTCTCAACTGGTGGCCGACATGGATTTTTCCCATACAACAAAAGCATGCAGCACCAGTGCAATATCGGTAGTTGAACTTGATGAGAACCTTCTCGAGGCCATCTGTCGCCTCATTCGGCTATTGAGTGATCGCACGCTACTTCCCCACATTGCCCCTTTGATTCAGCAGGAGATAACCGCGCGATTACTACACGGACAACATGGCCCAACATTACGACACCTCGTCACACAGGGGTCACCGGGGCAACAAATTGCCAAAGTCCTATCATGGCTGAAGCTCAATTTCACACAGGATCTATCTATGGAAGAATTGGCCGCCAAAGCGTATATGAGCCCTTCGGCCTTTCGTCAGCACTTTCGATCGCTAACCGATATGAGCCCCCTGCAATATTTAAAGAATTTGCGATTACAGGAAGCTCGACAGTTAATGATGAACGAAAGCCTTGATGCGAACAGCGCTGCCGTTCGTGTCGGATATGAAAGCGCATCCCAATTCAGCCGTGAATATACCCGACTGTTTGGTTCACCACCACTCCGTGACATGAAACAATTAAGGAAATATTCCTCAAGTAAATAAAGTATGGATTAACCTCAATGTTTAGGTATTTACTAACGACACGGTATATATCGCGCTTAAGAGAACCATTCTCTTTTACAACGTAAATAATATGGGGATAACTACTCCAAAGCGTCATATCGAAATTCATTCAACAAGGCAGAGTAGATAATATGAGCGATAAAAAACATTATCTGATTATTCAGAAAGAGAATTTTTAGATTTAGTCCGTAAAATCTAAAGAGCAGAAGGTCCAACAGAAGAGGATGATAATCGGCTGGTCAGAGAATTTAGACGCCTTGCTGAACATCCTTCAGGTTCTGACCTTATCTTCTATCCAGAGGACGGGAAAGATGATAGTCCAGAAAGTATTGTTCAGGAAGTAAAAGAATGGCGTCAGGCTAATGGTAAACCGGGTTTTAAGGCGTAGTGAACCGCACTGGGAATATTGGAGACTAAACTCTTAGTAAAAGGAGCTCATATGTCAGTGCCCAGATTTTTGATAGAGAACAACGGTTCAAATCAGAACAATATAAAGCTAGCCATAAGCAAAGCCTATCATCTATGCAAAGATGCAGGGTTGCAGCGAATCACATTGCTGTTTCCTGCAAAAGGAACATTTTCTCACTCTGATATTGCAACATTTCTCGGCGAGCAAGCGGTAAAAGCTTTGCTAAAAGACCAAAAGATCGATTTGGGTAACAGCATTCAGCTAGATTTTAATATTCCTAAAAACTTTTCTGTACATGGCAACAGGGCTTAGTCATACATCAGATAAAGACATGGCAAAACGAATTTTTACTAGCCTAAAAAAGCAAGGATTTAGAGCAACAGAAGAAGAAATCAGACAATTCGCGGTCAATAACGGCTGGGAACCCGTCAGAGCGAAAGAGTTAGCTAGTTTTGCAAAAAATATATGGGGTAGTGAAGCTTAAAAAGCTAACTCGCTATATGTTCAACTCGAGCTAAATTGGTGGTCATTATGGTGGTCTTGACAGAAAGGTAATTCAGATTTGGCTTACTTATTAGCCAGTTACTGGCAAAGGCGATCCCAGTCAGGGAGCCAGATTTAGAAAATCCCGCTTAAGGAAACTTAAGCGGGATTTTTGTTATTTGTCACTTAATTCAATAAATTCATGTGAAAAGCATTCCGGTTCGCGTTAACCCGGTCCTTCACTGCCGGCCGCCAGCAGGGGAACCAGCACATCACTAATAGGAACGGGAATGCCGTGAGCATGGCCGTAGCGCTGTATCACGCCGTTGCGGATATCCCACTCCATCGGGCGATTGGCCTGACGGTCAGCGAGAATAGATGTGCCTAAATCGGCAGGCGCACGTTGAAAATTATCCACGATTTCCTGCGCAACCCCATCGTCCAGCACGGCTCCCTCGGCACGGGCGACAGCAAGACACTCGCGCAGATACGCCAGAGCCAGCGCTTTGATATCCTCACGCGAAAACATTCCGGCGCGGCGATTCGCTAGCACCATCAGGCCTGCGACCGCATTTTGCAGCAGTTTGCGCCATGCGACGGATAAAAAATCCGCAGACAACTCAACCGCGCAGCACGTGCCGCTCAGCGCATCAATCACCCGTTTTGCCTGTGGGACATCCGGCAGCGTCAGACGCGGTTTGGCGCGCAGCCAGACTGAAGCATCCGGCTCGCGCTGAGCCGGAAACCAGACCACTGAAGGCAACACCGTTGCTCCATTGACCCAAGGTTCAAGCTGGGCTTTCTGTTCGACGCCGTTTTGCAGAACGCAGACCACCGTATTTTCATCGCATAACGCACTCAGCCATCCGGCGCTGTCGACGTTTTGGGTAGTTTTCACTGCGACAAAAACCAGATTGAAAGGATGGTCGATCGCCGTCGGATCGCTTAACACCGGACCTGGTACAACAATTTCGCCCCCATCGTGACGCAAAAGTAACGTTGAATGTGCGGAGCGCCCGCAAAGTAGCGGCGTGCGACCCACTTCATGCAGTGCCGCAGCGATGGTCGTACCAATCGCACCAGGCCCAATCAGCGCAATAGTCGGATAGTCAGACATCGGTAGCTCTCCTGATTCGCTTAACCCATAATCAGTGCGCCGGTGACAATCACCACGCACGCCAGTATTTTTCTTAACGTCAACGCTTCGCCGAAAAACCAATAATCAAGATAGATGTCAGCACCTATCTGACGATGAAACGGTGATGTTTACCCAACCAGAGAAGCATGCCGGGTTCTGGATTAATCATTGCCCGTTCATCAGTTTCTTTATGCGTATTGATCCTTACTGCTCCAGAGCGAATTAGCCTCCGCAGTTCAGCGCGACTCATGTCGGCAAGCGCCTGACTACAAAAATCAATCAGCGTCAGCGGCTTCCGCACCGACCAACAGTACCCTCCCACTAATCTTACCCCTGCGACTCAGGCAGTAACATTGACAAAGCCATGCAAAAGTATGGATATTCGATATTTTCGGAAATCTGGCTTTAAAGGATTGTTGGAGGTCAATACAAAATGGCAGAACCTGTTGCGAACCGCTTTATTAAACCCTAACGTGAGCATTATTCTTCACCCGTTGGGTATTCATTGTTTTGATTGACGAGGGAAAATGGAACGCTTGTTTGTCTACGGGACGCTGCGTCCGGGTCACGAAAATGCCTATATTTTGGAAAACATCGGTGGAGACTGGCTGCCGGGTTACGTGACAGGCACGTTTTATGAGCGTGGCTGGGGCGCTGCTGCGGATTTTCCGGGGATCGTGCTGGATGATCACGGGCCGCGCGTCAACGGTTACCTGTTTTTGTCCGCTAATCTTGAGGCGCACTGGCCAATGCTGGATGAGTTTGAAGACGGCTACGATCGCGTTGAGGTTGTGGTTACTACAGCGGAAGACCAGCAGGTTACAGCATGGGTTTATCAGCTGCAGCCACAAACAGGCCAGTACGCGGGATAGATAAGCTACGTTCCCTGCCCTAACCTGCCCCCAGCAAGGGACCAAATTTAAGAATCCCGCGTCAGGAAACCGAAGCTGGATTTTTGTTTTAGCATCGTATGATAGTTGGCTAAGGTTGAAGCGAATACAGCAACACTCGCCTTACAAGAAACTAAACGAGGACAGTTTAGCCTCTTAAGAGCAAAAGGCAGGACGAGCTTTTCCTTTTTAGTCTTACCATAAGGTTATGGAGTTATTCACAGGTAACCAGTTGAATTAAAAGTATAAATATTATTTAACAGGGTTCACTGCAACAGCGCCGATCCAGACCATACATCAAGTCATGAAGATGGTTCATGTCTATTGAAATTAAATCACTTTTACTCACGCAATGACTCTGGCATAAATTGTGCACTACTATAGACAATACGAAACCTGCAAAATTGTAAGACCTGAAAACCTTGGAAAAACAAGCAATAAATTCAGGTGTTATATCAAGAATTAGGATGCCAGATCGCGATGAATAAGAATTTTACCTTTACGATTAAGAACACGTGTTTCGATGAAAATTATAACCCCTCTGAAAACACGCGTATCACGACCAACTTTGCGAACTTGGCGAGAGGAAAGAACCGCCAGGAGAACTTGCGCAACGCGTTAACGATGATCGACAATCGTTTCAATTCCCTGGCGCATTGGGATAACCCTAAAAGCGATCGCTATTCTGTAGAACTTGATATCATTTCCGTTGAGGTTGATATTGAAGGCAATGGCAACAGCTTCCCAGTCATTGAAATATTGAAAACGAATATCGTTGATAAAAAAACTAACGAGCGCATTGACGGCATTGTAGGAAACAATTTCTCCTCCTACGTGCGAGATTATGATTTTAGCGTATTACTGGCAGATCATAATAAGAATCACCCCGGATTTAGCACCCCAGACAGCTTTGGCGAGCTGCATGGAAATCTATTTAAATGCTTCGTTAATTCAAATGCTTATAAAGATACTTTTAGTAAAGCACCGGTTATATGCCTAAGTGTTTCAAGTAAAAACACCTACCATCGGACTGGAAATCAGCATCCCGTATTAGGTGTCGAATATCAGCAAGATGAATATTCATTGACCGATCAATACTTCCATAAAATGGGGTTGCAGGCTCGTTATTTTATGCCGCCAAATAGTGTCGCGCCTTTGGCTTTCTATTTTTCTGGTGATTTATTGAGTGATTATACGAATCTTGAGCTGATCAGTACCATCAGCACGATGGAGACTTTTCAAAAGATTTACCGACCTGAGATTTACAATGCGAATTCTGCAGCAGGTCTGTGCTATCAGCCAAGCCTGAACCATCAGGATCATTCATTCACTCAAATTGTTTACGATCGAGAAGAACGTAGCCTGTTGGCTATCGAGCAGGGAAAGTTTACTGAGAAAAACTTCATCAAACCATACCAAGCTATTCTTGAGCAATGGTCTGCTAATTACGTTCTTTGATTAACCAAACACAAAAGGTCACCGATTATTATGAAAATATTGTTACCCACCTCAACGGCTGGCAGCTTACCGAAACCCTCTTGGCTGGCACAGCCTGAGACACTGTGGTCACCTTGGAAATTGCAAGGCGATGAATTGATTGAGGGCAAACAAGATGCGCTACGTTTGAGCCTGGCAGATCAACAACAGGCAGGGATTGATATTGTCAGTGATGGCGAGCAGACGCGCCAACATTTTGTCACGACGTTTATTGAGCACCTCAGCGGTGTTGATTTTGAGAAACGTGAGATCGTTAAAATCCGCAATCGCTATGATGCGAGTGTACCGACAGTCATTGGTGCCGTGGTTCGCCAAAAGCCCGTTTTTGTTGAAGATGCCAAGTTTTTACGTCAGCAAACCACGCAACCCATTAAATGGGCGTTACCGGGTCCCATGACAATGATCGATACGCTCTATGATAGCCACTATAAGAGCCGTGAAAAACTCGCCTGGGAATTCGCCAAAATTCTCAATCAAGAAGCCAAAGAGTTAGAGGCTGCGGGTGTCGATATTATCCAATTTGATGAGCCTGCATTTAATGTTTTCTTTGATGAGGTGAATGATTGGGGAATTGCCGCTTTAGAAAGAGCCGTTGAAGGGCTTAAATGTGAAACTGCGGTGCATATTTGCTATGGCTATGGCATCAAAGCGAATACCGATTGGAAAAAGACGCTGGGCTCCGAGTGGCGGCAATATGAAGAAATTTTTCCTAAGCTGCAAAAATCGGCTATCGATATCATTTCACTGGAATGTCAGAACTCTCGTGTTCCAATGGATCTCATTGAACTCATTCGCGGTAAAAAAGTGATGGTAGGCGCCATTGACGTGGCAACCAACACCATTGAGACACCAGAGGAAGTCGCCGATACGCTACGTAAAGCGCTTCAGTTTGTGGATGCCGACAAGCTTTATCCTTCTACCAACTGTGGCATGACCCCTTTATCTCGCCGCGTCGCAAGAGGCAAACTCAATGCGTTAAGTGCGGGTGCGGAAATCGTCCGAAGAGAACTCTTGGCTAAATAACATCGCATGGGTTTATCAGTTACTGCCACAAACAGGTCAGTACATGGCATAGATAAAATACGTTCGCTGCCCTAACCTGCCCCAGTCAGGAAACCAAATGTAGAAATCCCGCTCAGGAAACTTAGGCGGGATTTTTTTAGCCTCTTATGACGGTCAGCTAAATGGGACGTGGACACAACACCACTCACCTCGCATCCTGTTCAAAAGGCTCTCAACAAGCACTACTCATTGCCCCATTGATTCAGGAACGTCGCGATATCATCAATACGATGCTCATCAATACCGGCCTCACTGGCCATCTCTTTCTGCGACTCTTCACTGATCTCTTCGTTATTCATTAAGCGGGTGATCAGCAGTTGGAAATAGCGCGCCAGAGCGTCACGTTCCGACTCGCTCACCGGTTTTTCAGATTCCGTCGAATACTCATCCGTGATGTCATAAAATTTAAGCGGTACTTCATTGCTCATAAGTCGTCCCCAAGGGTTAAGGTCTATGTCTGTTGATGCTCGTATCATCTGGTCTGGATAATACCATTCTTATTTCATTTTTTGTCATCCATACAGTGGCAGTTGGAAAAACGGAAAATATCTTAGGTTTAGCGCTGGGGAATGCCATTCGCAAAAGTGATTACGGCATACGGCTTGGGGGAGATGAATTCTGTTTGGTCCTTATTGATTATTCGCTGACAAAATCCCGTGACGTCATTGCCCGTGCGCAAGAGTATTTGCTCACCATTGATAAAGAAAAACTGGTGGCCTTTTCCTGGGGCGCTCATCAGCTACATCAGGGCGACACGCTGGAAGTGGCTATGCTGAAAGCAGACGAATTACTCTATCAGCATAAACCCAGCAAATATGAAGAGCGTAAATAAAGGTAAGGTGATGCGTATTGATTAACGCTCTCAAGTGTTTGACATACCTTTTACGATTCCAAAGGAATAAGCACTGTTTTTTCATGCTCAATGAGCCACTCCTTACGTGCAACACCGCCGCCATAACCTGTCATCGCACCATCTTTGCCGATAATTCTGTGACATGGAATGACGATTGCCACGCGGTTTGCACCATTTGCAGCCGCCACCGCTCGTACGGCATTGGGTTTCCCTATTAGACTGGAAAGCGCTTGGTAGTGAGAGGTTTGACCATAAGGAACAGCACGTAATTCCTGCCAGACCATACGCTGAAAATCACTGCCGGGGGTATCAAGCGCGAGAGTAAACTGTTGGCGCGTTCCGGAAAAATATTCGCCAATCTCTTTTTCTGTTTGCCGAGTATGATTATTTTCACCCGACATTATTCGAGCCTTGAGCAAGCGCTGAAGATCGCGAAATTCGGTCTCCAGCATTCGCCGGTCAGTAAACTCCAGCAGACAAACACCACGCTCGGTGGCACAGACAAACATGGGGCCGAGCAGCGTGGTAAAACGGTGAAGCATAATCACCTGGCTCTGTTCGGTTGGGCTACCGCCCGTGAGCCGTTTATAGGTATAACCAAAACCACTCAGTGACTCGTAGCCGCTATCAAAAGCTACCTCAGTAGCAGTACGGCCACCTTTCAGTTCCTGAAGTGCGATATTCACCCGCTGCATACGCTGAAAAGCCTGAAAGGTAATGCCGTGATTTTGCAGAAACCATCGCCGCACCCGCTCTGGGCTGATCTCGTGCTTACGAAGATCGGCATCGCTTATGCGTGTTTTAGGGTTGGCACGAACGAGTGCCAGCGCGTGTTCAATTAAAGGCGGTGCACTATGTGCATTTTCTGTTGGTCTGCACACCTTGCAGGGACGAAATCCCGCATCCAGAGCAGATTTAACCTCTTTATAAAACTCAACATTTTCACGTTTCGGTTTTCGTGCCCGACAGATAGAAATACAAAATACGCCAGTCGTTCTTACGCCAACAAAAAACACACCCGTATACTCTGGAGAACGTTCAAGTAGAGCCTTATACCAGACATCACACAGGTCATTATCGAGAACTTTCATTAAAAAACTCCTGAAAATGACTGTTGTGACTGGATAATTAACATTAAATCTTTAAGCTTTGATTGCATTGCTGAATGAACAAAATTCCCCATCGAGATACGTCTTACGCCTAGTTTTCCCAGCCTGTTGAAAGACGGGAGTTCGGGCATGCACATGACGTTGAGTGGCAAATTAATCTCCCGGGAAAGGGTCTCAATATCATTTTCAGACGTGAGGCACGGCACAAAAAGACCATCAGCACCGGACTCTTGATATAACCGGCCGCGTAATAGCGTTTCCTGCAAAGCCTGATGATGACCGAGAAGAAAAGTGTCGGTTCGAATATTCAGAAATAATTGATCGCTCTCCATGACCAACATATTGCGAATCTCTTTTAACATGCTGGCAAATGCCATTGCATCATCAAGTTGTCGGACACCCTTAACGACTCTGCTGTCCTCAAGGTTGACACCAACCACCCCGAGTTGAACGAGACGCTTAAGATTATCAGTTATCTCGCTTGCTGTTCTGCCAAACCCCGCTTCAACATCAACGCTTAATGGAAGGTGAGTGGCGAATTTGATACGAGTGACGACATAAAACAATTCATCAAATGACATTGCTTCTCCGTCTTCATAACCTAACATTGCAGCAATTGCTGCGCTTGATGTACCCAGAGCCTGATAACCCGCCTCTTGAGCGGCAATAGCACTGCCAGCATCCCAGACATTCGCGATGAGTAATGGTTTGTTCTGATTATGAAGTTCAGTGAAGTTCATGATGATATCCTGTTGTAATGTACAGGATGACTCTAGAGCACTCCACGAAGTGCCCACAACCGAAAATCGGACGACCATTTTCTCTATCCCGCCACGCAACACGTTGACGATCACGTCTGTGTTTATCCAGAACAGCAAAAAGATACTAACGTAGAGGTGATAAAAAGCGCGGAAGATAAAAGATGTAATCCGATCGGCTGGTCGCAAAGATGTTCAGAATAACACTGCGTTGTTACATGAACTGGCTGAACATAGTGTCTTCATGAAAAGCCCCGAAGGGCTTTTCATCGATAAGGATTGGCAAAAACGTTAATTACCACATTAAATCATCAGGCACTTTAAAATCAGCATATGGATCGTCTTCATCCTGCTCTTCCTGACTCAGCGCACTATTTAATACAATACTGTTCGCATCTCGCTGCGCAATTTTATCGGCTACGCTCGCAGGGATAATAACGTATTGATTCTCACCGCTGCTATCAACCATCAAACGAGCAATGGCGAGACGACCGCTAATTAGCTGAGCTTGAGTCAGCTTATCCACCGTTATTTTCTTAATTAAATTATTATCGGTGAAGTTAAAGTCAATATCGCCTTTTGAAATAGTGATTCTATTCATTTCAATAAGTTGCTTCACCTGAGCTTTATACTCTTTAGATAAAGCCGCTTGTTTTTGTTGTTCACTTAGCTGTTTATCACGCTCAAGCTGTGCTTTTTTATTTTCTTCCACAGCCTCTCTTGCCTCACGAGCCTGAACCCGTGACTTTTTAGCCGTTCTTTGAACTTTGGCCATTTTTTTGCTGGTCACTAATCCAGCTTTTAGCATCTGCTCTTGTAAAGTGAGCTTTGTCATCTTCGTTCCTAAACCCGTTGAATAATATATGGGATTATACCTGTAATTTTTGAGGCTGCACCAGGTTGCAGGGGCCGATCGCTGTGTGGGGTGAGTTTGGAGGGGTCTAGCAGAAACAATGCCGAAATTCTGCTTATGCATGACGCAGGATTTCGGCACTGAGTCAGTCCGAATGATTTCAGACCTTGAGCAGTTTCACCGTGGCATCCACGTCGATCTCATCTTCCGAGAAGATTAACGTCGTTCCCTGGAAGGTAGTGATTGCCAATTTTTTCAGGGAGCGCATGTCACCAGGTTTAGTGGCTGACTTCGGCCTGATGCTACCCATCAGAGCCCCCACAGACAGCACCGTATTTTCTTTATCAATGCGAATATCGGCAGGCACTTCTTCACTGTAAACCAGATAAGATTTGATCGACGTGAGCTTAATGCGCTCGCCCGCGATATAGATGTATTTGCTTTCCGGTACCACTTTCACAGCATAAGCTGACAACCCCTTGTTATTCGTCGTGGGTTCGAAAGTGACCGCCGCATCTTTCTTAATCAGATCGGGGTTGGCGACCTTAATCACATGAAAATACCGGTTCTCACCGTTTTCATCTTTGATAAATCCAAAGCCCTTATCTTTAAACCAGGTTGTGATCGTTCCGTTCATCGCCATTACCGCCTACTTAATCGTTTATCTACTCAGTTTTTGCAGCGCGCAGTGTAAAGCACAATGCCTGCGCAGACTACGTCTTTGGGTTAAGTATTGATGATAAATTTCGGGTATGCGAAGGAACATTCCCGATGCCAATTCCCTCAGCATCGGGAAAGATCCATTTAGCTGACATCACCACCGTTAGTGGCAATCACTTTCTGATACCAGTGGAACGATTTCTTCTTATAGCGGTTGCCGCTACCGGAGATCGTGTCATCCAGATCGACGTAGATAAAGCCGTAGCGTTTGCTCATCTCGCCGGTAGACATGCTGACCAGATCGATGCAGCCCCACGGGGTGTAGCCCATCAGTTCGACGCCGTCAGCAATCGCGTCTGCCATTGCTTCAATATGCTGACGCAGATAGTTGATGCGATAGTCATCGGCGATATAGCGATCTTCATCTGGCTTATCCACCGCACCCAACCCGTTTTCGACGATAAACAACGGCTTTTCGTAGCGGTCGTACAGTTGGTTGAGCGCAATTCGCAGCCCCACGGGATCAATTTCCCAGCCCCACTCACTGGCTTCCAGAAACGGATTACGCGCCCCGCCCAGTAGGTTGCCGTGGGCTGCCGCCGCATCCGGGTCAGTTTTGTAGGTGGTGGAAGACATGTAGTAGCTGAAGCCGATATAGTCGACGGTGTGCTGTTTAATCAGCTCCAGATCCCCCGGCTGAATATCCAGCGTGACGCCCAGCGACTGCCACAGGCTTTTCGCGTAGTAGGGATATTTCCCGCCCGCCTGCACATCCGCGCAGTAAAAGTTAAATGACTGAGTCTCTTTCAGCGCCGCCAACTGATTGATGGGGTTACAGTCATAAGCGTAGTTAGTGGCAAACAGAATCATGCAGCCAATCTGGATCTGCGGATTGGTCTCATGCGCAATTTTCACCGCCAGACTGCTGGCAACAAACTGGTTATGCCACGCCTGGAACTTCGCCTGTGGCTCCAGTGCGCCGGTTTGTACCGTCAGCCCCTGACTCATGATTGGGAAATGGGCAGCACTATTGATCTCGTTAAAGGTCATCCAGTACTTCACTTTGTGGCCGAAGCGCTCCAGCACCGTGCGGGCAAAACGCTCGAAGTGACCAATTAACTCACGGTTTTTCCAGCCGCCGAAGACGGTGGCAAGATGCAGCGGCATCTCATAGTGAGAGATCGTAATTACGGGCTCAATGCCGTGGGCGATGCAGGTATCAATCACCTGTTCGTAGTGACTCAGCCCCGCTTCATTGGGCTGCAGCTCAACGCCGTTCGGGTAGATGCGCGTCCAGGCAATAGAAAAGCGATAGCATTTGAAGCCCATCTCGGCAAACAGCGCAATATCCTCACGAAAGCGATGATAGTGATCGATGCCTTTATGGTTAGGATAGGTGTAACGCTGTTCATCCAGCGTGAAGTCAAACGCGTCGGAAGCCACGATGTTTAAACGCGCTTTACCACCGGGAATAGCATCCACAATCGACAACCCTTTGCCGTCGATATTGTAGGCCCCTTCGACCTGATTCGCTGCAGTTGCCCCGCCCCACATAAAGCCGTGCGGAAATCTTTCGCTCATGGCACTTATCCTTTATCAATGCTGATTATTTATCGATGATGATTCTTTAATGTGGTGGGTCTGCCTGATGTTGATTTGATTCAGCGCGGCCCGAATGGCAGAAATTCTAGAGGAAAAAAGAGGACATGAACAGCAATAAGAAACCGGTTGCATATCCGGTGTATGCGGGTCCGCCAGCATAAGAACATTCGCCACGGCCAGCGGATTGCGCTTTATTTTTTCGTCTTCTGAGGCACCTTTCGCGTGGCTGATTTACGCGTTTTATCCTGAATCTGGCCCCTTCGATGCGTGGTCTCAACGAGCTTCCTGAACGTCGGACACTCCATATGCGATGGCGCAGAACAGTCGGCGACGTGCCGCAGCGTGTCGCGCAATATCGTCAACTCATGGATTTGCCGATCGATGTCGTCGGCCTTCTGATGCAGCGTGGTGCGGGGCAAATCCGGCATCCCATCCTTGTTAAACATTCCGGCGATTTCTTGCAGTGAAAACCCCGCCGATTTCCCCATCGTAATCAGCCTGAGTTGCAGCAGCACGTCAGCAGGAAACTGCCGCCGGAGCCCATTCCGGGACACCGAAGCAATCAGCCCAATCTCCTCGTAATAACGCAGCGCGGAAGGCTTGATCCCACTCTTCTCTGCGATTTCACCTATATCCAGAAATTTCATGCTTGACCTCAAGTCGACTTTAATTCGTAGCATGCTCTGGAACCCACATTCTGACAAGGATAAAAAATGACAATTAACCAACCGGACGAACCAGATCAGGCCAAACCGGGGATCACCCTCACACTGGCACTCGCAATACTGTCGGCTTCTCTGGGAACAAGTATTGCCAATATTGCCCTTCCGACGCTGACAGCGGTATTTTCAGCGCCCTTCGCGCAGGTGCAAGCCGTTGTCATCGCCTATCTTGCGGCCATGGCGCTTTCGGTTGTGATCGCGGGTCGCCTTGGCGATCGCTATGGGCTGAAGCCCGTGTTCATCACAGGTCTTGGGCTCTTCGCCATCGCTTCGCTGCTATGCGCCATTGCCCCCCAGCTGTGGCAACTTATCGCGGCAAGAGCACTTCAGGGGATCGGCGCGGCCTTCCTGATGACGCTCGGCATGGCACTGCTGAGGCAAACAGCCGGTGAGAAGCATGTCGGGCGAGCAATGGGGATAGTGGGAACAGTATCCGCACTCGGTACCGCGCTTGGCCCTTCTGTCGGAGGGTTCCTTCTTGCGATAGCAGGATGGCGTAGCCTGTTCTGGATACAAATCCCGCTGGTCACGATCGTTCTTTTCATGGCCTTTACTCTACTGCCAGCCACGCAGGTGAAGGAAAAAGCGTCGCACTCAGGGGGATTATCGTTGCGGAACACCACGCTGCTGTCGAATCTCACGATCAATGCGGCCGTCACTGCCGTTATTATGACGACGCTAATCGTCGGCCCCTACTATCTTGGCCTAGGTCTTGGACTGAAGGAAACGCTGGTGGGATTGGTGATGGCCATTGGCCCTGCCGTTGCGACCTTTAGCGGGATTCCATCAGGGCGACTGGTTGATACCTGGGGGTTTAGACGGGCTCTCACCGCCGGACTCTCTCTCGTGGTTACTGGCACCTTTATGCTGGCGATCTTGCCCAATCTGCTCGGCGTCACGGGATACATTCTTGCCATTATTGTCCTGACACCGGGCTACCAGCTCTTTCAGGCGGCCAACAACACCGCCACCCTTGCCGAGGTTCCCGGGAACCAGCGCGGTACCGTCTCTGGCCTGCTTAACCTGTCGCGCAATATTGGGTTGATCGCCGGTGCCTCGATCATGGGGCAGGTTTTCGCTTTAGGGGTCGGAACGGAAGACTTTACCCATGCTGCACCTGCTTCCCTCGCGAATGGCATGCAGCTCACCTTCTTTCTGGCTGGCGCTATGGTGCTTGTCGCCATCGCATTTACCCGACTACCAAAGTGGAAACAGGCCGCCCGATAACAGATCAGACATGCACCTTTTGAATTCGGGGCGCCGGCGCCCCTTTCCCGCTATAAATCACCAATGATTTATGAGCGTCATTCATAACGTCTATCCAGTCGCGCACGATTATCACGGGGCGTAATCCCGGTAAGATAATCCAAAGAATGTAAAACCAAACGGACAGATATGACTCAAGTTCAGACGCGCCCAGAAAAAACGTCAGGGCTATTTTTTATTGCCATTCTCAGTGCACTGATGGCGTTTACCTCTTTATCGACAGACATTTATTTACCGGCTATGCCCATCATGGCGAAGGATTTACAGGGGAATGCAGAGCTAACCATCACCGGCTTTTTAATCGGCTTTTGCATCGCACAGCTGATTTGGGGGCCGTTAAGCGATCATCTGGGTCGCCGAATACCGCTGTTTATTGGTATGGTCCTGTTTATCATTGGCTCCGTCGGCTGCGCCCTGTCTACGGATATGCCGCAGATCGTTTTTTGGCGTATCTTTCAGGCACTGGGAGCATGTACAGGCCCAATGCTGGCTCGTGCTATGATTCGCGACCTCTTTAGCCGTACCCGTGCAGCGCAAATGCTCTCGACACTCATGATCGTGATGGCGATTGCGCCGATTGCCGGGCCGCTACTCGGCGGGCAATTGATCAAAGTGACATCATGGCATGCCATTTTTTGGCTGCTGGCGGTGATTGGCGTCGCTATGCTGATTTCATTACGCTGGCTGCCCGAAACGTTACCCGAAGACAGGCGGGTGAAAGCGTCGTTGCCCAGCGCCTTTCGCAACTATTATGCCCTGCTGACGAACGCGAACTTCATGCGTTTCACCTTATGCCTGACGTTCTATTATGTTGCCGCCTACGCCTTTATTACCGGCTCGGCCTTTGTCTACATCACCTACTTCGGTATCGATCCACAGCATTACGGCTGGCTATTTGCGCTGAATATCGTCGGCGTGATGGGCATGAGCGTGGTAAACCGCCGTCTGGTTCAGCGTTATCCGCTTGAGAAGCTGCTTAAATTTGCCGTGCTGATCGCAGCCGCCGCATCGTTCATTCTGGCTATTGGCACGAAACTGCATATCGGGGGAATAATTCTGATTGTGGTCTCGGTGTTCGTGTTCTTTTCGATGAACGGCATCATCGCCGCAACGTCAACAGCCGCCGCACTTGATGCGGTGCCAAACATGGCCGGTTCAGCGTCAGCATTAATAGGGTCGCTACAGTACGGCAGCGGCATTATCTCCTCCTTACTGCTTGCGCTACTGAGCGATGGGACGCCGTGGACCATGGCGTGGATCATCGCCTTGTTTACCGCAGCCAGCGCGGTAATCGCACTCACCACACCAGTCACGAAGACAGCCAGTTAGCGAGTAACACATCAAACTTGTCCATCATCGGAACGATAAGGAACCTGAGGCCATGACTGACGAACATGATTCCACTCGAAGGATGCTGATTACCGCATTGGCAGGATTAACGCTGGCGAACGTCGCTTTGCCGTCCACTGCTGCCGACGCCAGAAATAAGCCCATCAATAGCCGAATTTTGGTCGCGTACTTTTCCAGAAGCGGTAATACGCGGGTCATCGCAGGCGTAATTCATCGCAGCCTGAAAGCCGATCTTTTTGAAATTGAGCCTGCGAATCCCTACCCAGAGGATTATTTTCAGACCGTGGCGCAGGCAAAAGACGAACGTGACCGCGAAATAAGACCACCATTAAAAAATGACGTCGCCAATATCGAACGCTATCAGACGATTTATTTAGGTTTCCCCATTTGGGGGACAACCGTTCCTCCTATCGTGCAAACCTTTCTTCGTTCACATAACCTGACAGGAAAAATACTCATTCCTTTCATTACCCACGGGGGATACGGCCTCGGCAACAGTGAGGATATTCTTGCCGCCCTGACGCCAGGGAACCGATGGAGAAAGCCACTCGTCATTGAATGCGATCAGGAAAGAAAGACAACAGAAACAGTCACCCACTGGTTAGACACGATCCAAACCGGCTGATTTGGACGAATAATGAATCAGAAGCAATGCGACTACATTCATGCTGGAGCAATAATCTAGACGTATTTCATCCGGTGCTAATTCCCGGTGCCATGTTTATAAATTGTCCATCCAATAGCTGATCGAACATGAACGTCGCTACTTCTTCCCGGGATAACATCATGGTGTGTTTGGTCTTACCATAAAGCCCCACGTTGAGGTAACTCGACGCAGGATTATTATTAAGAAAGGCGACGCGGACCAACGTCCAATCTAATTCCGAGGCGCGGATTGTTTTTGCGAGAGCAATAATGTCCTGATAAGCGCTCGCCATCATTATTTTGATCAACCATGCAGGCAACCGAATTCTCCAGTCCGAACCGTCGTCTGGGTCAGCCGCCGTTCCGGTCGATATAGCAATCAGGCGGGTGACATTTTCCTGTTTCATCACCGTAATAATGGATTGCATCGCTCGGGTAATCGGTAACGCTTTAGGGTGCTTGAATGCGGTTGGGCCAAGCGCGGACAACACAGCATCTGCACCCTGAATCGCATTTTTCAGCGCTTCTTTGTCAGTGAATTCACCGCGAATAACACGGACGTTTGGATCGTCAAATAAAGAACCTGTGCGCGCAAACACCGTCAGTTCAATTCCACGTTTAAGGCCTTCGGCGATTAAATAACGCCCTGTTTTCCCCGTCGCGCCGAACAATGTCACTTTCATGTTGCACCTTTATGTATTTATCAAAATGAATAACCAAGATGTGAAATGTCAAAAAACAAGGCTGCCATCGGCAGGTAAGCGAGTCAGTAATAACCGACGGCTTACCAGACTCAGACGCTTCAGTGCGCGCTCCCCTGTCCGCTGAACGTCAGGTGTTGCCCCGCGATAACGCCGCCATAGGGTGAAGAAGTATCGTGCGCAGTATTTTGGGTGGTAAATGAAACGAGCAAAAAGACCAGCCCCAGTCCTGCGGGTAATGCGCCGCTAGGTTTGCGCACGCCAATATGCGCAATAGCCGAAAGAAGCAGATGAAAGAACATGCCCGCATAGGCCAGATCGCTGAGCGGCACGCTAATGCGGGAGAGGATGGTAGCGACAGCGAGGAGCTTCACTGCGGTGAGGATCGGCACAAGATAACCGGGATAACCAAAATTAATTATGGTCTGGCGAACCCACTCCCTTTTGGTGATATATATCGTCGCTGAGGCGATATACAGCAGTGACAACAGTGCGGTACTGATCCAGTAAATATAGTGTGCTTGCATGACATTTCCTCAAAGGTGTTTTCCAACGTTGGTGCAGAATGTCTGCTAACATGAATTACCGCAAGTAGGATGAAATAGTGATGGTTAGTATGGAAAATAAGACTAATGGCGATCCTGAGATCAACATGCACGAGGAAATGCGCCGTGCATTTGGGCTGCTGGCAGGCAAGTGGAAACTAGAAATTATGTGGCTGCTCAATCAACGGATTTATCGCTTCGGAGAGCTCCGAAAAGCGATACCCGGCATTACGCAACACATGCTGACGGCCCAACTGCGCGAGCTGGAAACGGATGGTCTGGTATCTCGCACCGTTTTCGCGGAAGTGCCTCCACGTGTCGAGTATGAAATTACGGATAAGGCTCGCGGGCTTGGGCCGACAATGCAGGCGTTAACCGCATGGTGGATAGAATACGGCCAAACGGTGCCCGTCAAACCTGCTGCGCGGGGACGCACAGCCAGGCCAAAATCGCAGGGAAAGTAATAATTTTAGCGCCCTTTACTGCTGACGAGAGGCGAGCTTTGCAAGCTCAGATAATGCGGTGGTTGCCTCGTCTAAGCGCTCAGGGACGAGTTTATAGAACACCCAGTTTTTGATGCGTTTCGATGTGACAATTCCGGCTTTCGATAGATATTGAAGATGGCCGGTGACAGTCGGCTGACTCAGGCCGATCTTCTCAGTGATAAACCCTACACACACCCCGTCCTTAACCAGATCGCCATCCTGCTGTTCTGGGAAATGTGCCCGAGGATCGGCCAACCACTCCAGAATGATGAGCCGCTGTTCATTGCCGAGCGCCCGTAATAGATCGGCCGTTGTCGTTGCCTGCTTGTTCATATAGCCAAATACCTATATAGTCATTTCCATATACAGCTGATAGAGAAATACTATGACAGACCAATATCAAAGGGCAACCGACTCTGTAACGTTGAAGGACATTTATGCTGCGTCTCAGCAGATCAAAGCAACAATAAGCAGAACACCGCTAGATCACTCGCAGGAATTATCCGCTCTTGTTGGTGCAGAAATTCGACTCAAAATGGAAAACCTCCAGCAGACCGGTAGCTTCAAACTACGGGGGGCAGCAAACGTTCTTGCCAATCTGGATGCAGAACAGCGCCGCGTTGGCGTCATCGCCCCAACGGCAGGAAACCACGGGTTAGGGCTCGCCTATGCCGGGCAGGTCGCGGGCATCCCCGTAACCATCTTTTTGCCACGCGCGGCAGATCCCATGAAAGTCGCAGCCATGAAAGGCTGTGGTGCGCGTATTACGTTCTTTGATGACATAGAAGACGCGCGGCAGGCGGCGATAGTGGCTGCACAACAGTCTGGTGCCACCTTCGTTTCGGCCTACGATAACCCACAGATGATTGCAGGCGGTGGAACCGTCGGTCTTGAGATTATGGAAGACTGGATGGATGCGGAGATCATCCTGGTGAATATCGGCGGCGGCGGGCTGGTCTCAGGGATTGCGACAGCGGCCAAAGCAATCAACCCCGCTATCGAAGTGTGGGGCATACAAAGTGAAGCGAGTCCGACGTTCGCTCGCTGGAAAGAAGCCGGTGAAACACTTCCCGTCGATCTGGCTCCCTCCATCGCCGAGGGCGTCAGTGGCTACATAGAGCCCAGTGCAATGACCTGGCCACTGGTTCGTGATCGCGTCGATCGCGTGCTCACCGTCTCAGAAGACGAAATCAAAGCCGCGATGCGATCAATGCTCGATCTGCATCGCCATGTTGTCGAACCTTCTGGGGTACCTGTCGTCGCGGGAGCCATTCGCTACGCGAAAGAAATTGGCGGACGCAAAACCGTCTGCGTCGTCACCGGCAGGAACATTTCGGGGTCACGCTACCTAACGTTGCTTAATGAGGCGACAGCCGACGTAAACCGGTAGAACAAGCGCCTCTTTGCTGGGTAACCTGCGGGAGGCGCTACAGCATAAATTCGTAATGCGAGCCGTCCGGCAGTTCAACATCAAGACGTAGCTTACTGCCGGTCGCTTCGACATAGCGTTTAAGCGTGGAAAGTTTCAGATCTCGGCCGGGTTTCTCCATTACCGCCACGGTCGGCTGTTTTAACCCAAGCACCTGTGCCATTTCTACTTGCGTTTTTTGCACCCTCTCACGCAGTTCAGCGAGATGAATATTGAGCAGCATCTCTGTCGCTATAGCGTGAGCATCGACCACAACCTCTGGTTTTTCATCCGCAAGAAGCTGTTCCAGCGTTCTGCCCATAGCATTACTCCCTCTTCTCTGATTTTTTCAGATAATTTGTTAACTCCCGCTCAGCAAACGGGAGCATCTCATCGTAAAAGCGCTTTTCATTGCCGGACTTATTGCCCGCGCAGAGCAGGATCCCTGTACGATGTGGGTCGAAGGCAAAAAATGCCCGTATCGGCGTTCCTCGGCTCTGAATACGCAGCTCTTTCATGTTGCTATAACGAGAACCTTTAACCGTATCGGCATAAGGTCTAGATAACATTGGACCTTTTTCCCGCAACACGATAAGTGCTGCAAGCACGCAAGCTCGATCCCTATCGTTTAAGGCGCTGAACCAGCTATCAAACACGTCCGTCGTTTCAATTCTCCACACAAATCCTCCTTATAAATATAGATCACACCCTATATAGATGAAAAGCTATAATTCAGATTATGAAGCGACAGCAGAAGATATGCACAGGTCAGTGAGAGAAATCGGAAGGCGAATTCCAATACTTCTATGCAGATGAAATAGCATTGCCAACACCGTGCGAGCAAGGTCGCACAATGAGGTGATATTTAGATTGGAGAGAGCAATTGATTAAGAGTCAAATGGCCGTTCAAGCATTGTTTTGTCTGGCCTGACGGCGAGAGCGGCAAATTTCGGCATGGTTCTTATCAGCCCACTGAATCAACAACTGCATGGGTTGCAAAAAGGAGTGCCCTAATGGCGTCAGCGTGTATTCCACGCGCGGGGGAACTTCCGCATAGATCGTCCGATGTATGAACCCATCAGCTTCGAGTCGTTTTAGCGTGCGTGACAGCATCTGACGCGAAATATCGTCGATATGGCGATTTAATTCATTAAAACGCAGCGTCTGTTGCGCCAGCGCTTCTAGTATTAACAAACTCCACCGATCGCCGATGCGATCCAGCACATCACGGATCGGGCAAGGATGATCAAACGCGGAATCGTTGGGGTTTTCCGCTGGCGATGTTTTTTGGCTAACCGCGTCATCGTTGAGGGTGTCATTAGTCATTGTTGTGTGACCTGGTTGCATACCGGTGACTTCTTGTGGAGAGAAAGTCGGGAATGTACCATCCAGATTCTCTATAGTCTATTTTTGTTACTTAGTCCCAAAACAAGAGAATAAGGAGTTCACATGTCACATATCGCTCTCATTGGCGCTTCAGGCGATGCCGGTTCACGCATTCTTAAAGAACTATCGGACCGTGGACATACGGTCACCGCCATCGCACGCTCGCCAGAAAAAATTGCTTCACTGCCGAACGTTACTGCTAAGCAGGGTGACGCACTGGACAAAGAGGTTCTCGTCGCATTATTCAAAGGACATGACGTCGTGGTCAGCGCCGTTAAATTTGGTTCGTCCGATCCGACTACCCTGATTGCAGCCGTTAAAGCCGCAGGCGTGAAACGCTATCTGGTCGTCGGCGGCGCGGGAAGCCTTGAAATTGCACCCGGCCAGCGCCTGATCGATCAGCCAAATTTCCCTGATGCTTATCGTCCTGAAGCCTCTCGCGGCGCAGCCTTCCTCGACTTGTTAAAACAGGAAAACGATCTTGATTGGTCGTTCCTCTCACCGTCCGCCGAATTTGTTCCGGGTCAACGCACCGGCACCTTCCGCCTCGGCAAAGACACACTGCTGAGTCACGATAAAGGCAGCAGTATCTCCTTCGAAGACTATGCCGTTGCGCTGGTTGATGAAATTGAAAACCCGGCACACACTCGTCAGCGCTTTACCGTCGGCTATTAAGCCTTGACGGCGATCCGTACATTGATTTCTTCCCTCAGCAATGTGCGGATCTCGCGTTATACCCTAAATAAGTAGAGATAGAACAGAACGGTATCAGCGAGCCGCGTGAGTTTGTTATGGTGTTGACTTAACTCGCTCTCTTTTCATGCATAAGGAGATTTGAATGGCTACGTCCCCAACCTATGTGCCGCCAAAAGTCTGGCAGCCCGCCTCTTCCGGCGGTGCCTTCGCCAATATTAACCGCCCAATCGCTGGCCCAACGCACGAAAAAGCGCTGCCCGTTGGCAAGCATCCACTTCAGCTTTACTCGCTGGCAACGCCAAATGGCGTGAAAGTGACAATCATGCTGGAAGAGCTGCTGGCGCTAGGCCATTCGGGAGCAGAGTACGATGCCTGGCTGATTAAGATAGGTGATGGAGATCAGTTCTCCAGCGGGTTTGTCGACGTCAACCCGAACTCCAAGATCCCCGCCTTGCTTGACCAAAGCGGCGAAAAACCGGTTCGCGTGTTCGAGTCCGGTTCTATTCTGGTGTATCTGGCCGAGAAATTTGGCGCACTGCTGCCGAATGACCTCGCCACGCGCACCGAAACCTTGAACTGGCTCTTCTGGCAGATGGGCTCAGCCCCTTACGTTGGTGGTGGGTTCGGGCACTTCTACGCCTACGCGCCGGAAAAATTTGAATACCCGATCAACCGTTTCACGATGGAAACCAAGCGCCAGTTGGATGTGCTCAACCGTCGACTGGCAGAGAGCCGTTATCTGGCAGGTGACAGCTACACGATTGCCGATATCGCCGTCTGGCCGTGGTACGGCGGGCTGGTACAAAACGCGCTTTACTCCGCCGGAGAGTTCCTATCCGTACACGACTATACGCATGTGATTCGTTGGGCTGACGAGATTGCCGCTCGTCCGGCAGTGATTCGTGGTCGCAAGGTCAACCGGACCTGGGGCGAAGAATCTGAGCAGGTCGCCGAGCGCCATCAGGCATCTGATTTGGATTAATCTTCTACCGCCTGCCGATCACCGCAGGCGGCATCTCGATTCGCCTTAGTTCCCTTCCCTTTGCGGCGTACCGTTATCTGCCAACGCCTCTTTCGCCGTATCGATATCCACTTGGCGCGAGGCATACCACCAACTCAGCAGTGCCCCTATCGCACAGGCCGTCAATAACATCACTGGCGGAAGCAGCGTGCCGTCATGCACCATCCCCATGATGACGCCCGCAACCCCGCCGAAAACATACTGCAATACGCCGAGCAGCGAAGAAGCCGAACCGGTCTGGCCCGGTGCCGCATTCATCGCCACCGCCACCACATTGCCGAACACCAGACTCAGGAAACTCATGGTCAGGAACAGCAATGCCGTAACAACCCACAGCGACGTCATGCCAGCCAGCAGAACACCGGATAACACCAGCCCTCCCGCAACATGCAGAGCAATCCCGATGGGCAAGATTTGATATTCGCGCCAGCGATTCAGCAGAAAGATATTGATTTGCCCCAGCGCCACCATGCCAAGCGCATTCGATGCAAAAATATAGCTGTAGGTGGTGGGCGACAGGTGGAAATATTCAATAAAAATAAAGGCAGACGCGCCAATGTAGGTAAACAGGCCGCCCATGACAAAAGAGCCGGAAAGCGTATAGCCCATGAATTTTTTCTGCCGCAGTAACGCCGCGTAACCCGTTAAGGCCGACAACATACCGCCACCGACGCGCTCACGCCGTGGCAGGCTTTCCGGCACCCAGCGCCAGGTGGCAAACAGCATCAGCATACCCACCACCGTCAGCACCCAGAAAATGGCCGACCAACCCAGCGAGCCGAGCAGAACACTGCCCAGCGGCGGCGCGATAATCGGCGCTATCGCCATCACCTGCATGAGCAGAGAAAATACCTTTGCCGCATCACGTTCCGAGTACAAATCCGCCACAATGGCACGCGGGATCACCAATCCGGCTGCACCGCCGAGGCCTTGCATCAGGCGGAAGAAGACAAACCACGATAGCGTGGAGGCATGAACGATAAGCAAAGAAGACACGGCAAACAGCACGATACCGAGCAGCAGCGGACCTTTGCGGCCATAGCGATCGGTCAGCGGCCCATAAACCAGTTGCCCAAGCGCCAACCCGATCAGAAAGACAGACAACGAGGTCTGCATTCCCGCCGCATCGGCCCCAATATCCTGCTGGATCGCAGGAAAAGCAGGGAGATACATATCAATCGACATGGCATCAAAGGCACACAGAATGCCTAAAATGCCGATGAGAACAAAACTGCGCGACGCCAGTAAAGACGAATCAGACATCGATAACACCTCAAAAATAGACGACTTAATCATGAAGAACCGACAGCAAAGGGACTGCGAATCGGATAAGATGCGTGTTGCTGAGCGCAATATATGACTGACTAGTCGAAAATACAAGGCAATGTGATGGCGCGCAAAAAAACCATTGAAAACGATCTGATTCTGGATGCCGCAGAAAAGGTGCTGCTACGCGATGGCGTGCATCGCTTCACGCTAGATGCCGTTGCTGCAGAAGCAGGTATTAGCAAAGGCGGGTTGGTTTACAGTTTTCCCAGCAAAGACTTGTTGATCATGACTATGCTGTCGCGCGAACTCAGCCGTTTTGAGCAGGAAGCACTGCTGCAAACCTCACGCTATAACGCTCAGCCTCACGCCGATGTGCTAGGCCACATTACGGCCATTGCTCAGGAAGAAGACGAAACCACATCCCGTGCCGTTGGCCTGCTTACCGCGCTGGTTCACTCCCCTGCCATGCTGGAACCTGTGCGGGAATTCTATCGCACCAGACTGGACCAGCTACGCGATGCCACGCCGACAATGCGCCGTATCCGCCTGGCGTTCCTCGCCACAGAAGGCGTTTTTTTGCTACAAGGGTTAGGCTTCGTGACGCTAGATCGCGAGGAACGGCAGTCGATGCTTAATGATGCCAAATCCTTATTCTCGCCAGACGATACCGCGCACACGATCACAGCACACACCGGTGGAACAACTCACGCCGCGCCGCTAGCGTCTACCACCGTTTTACAGCAAGACACGTCTATTATTTCCTCTGGCGAAACGACGTCTGAACGGGCGATTGCCTGGCTGGCGGAAAAAGGCGTCACGCCAAGCGGTACGGGGTTGGAAAGCACGCATTCACGTGCGGCTCATATCGTTGAAACCGCGACGAACATCATCAAACGTGACGGCATTGGTGCCCTGACACACCGCGCTGTGGCGAATGAGGCTCACGTGCCGCTGGGGTCCACCACCTACCATTTTAAGAGTCTGGACGACATGTTGAATGCCGTCATGAGTAGCGCGATTGCGCTGTTTCGCGATGACATGTTTAGCTGGTTTCTTGAACGTCGCCACGACGACCCGCGTGATGTCCTGACCGATTTTGTCATGCGTGGAATCGAAGATATTGACGATCTGGCACGTGAGTACGAATTATTTACCGCCGCGATTTCACGCCCTTCCCTGCGCCCTATCGCACTTGAATGGTCTAACACCGTGGTCGCCATCATTAAAGTGGTCACGCCCGATAGCGCCGCGCTCCCGCTAGGTACGCTGTTGAACGGCTTTTTCATCCGTGCACTGCTGGAAAAACATGAACGCACGCTGCCACGTGAACTGGTCCATCAGGCGGTTTCAGCCTTGTATAACGCCTTCCGCTAAGTAATACGATTTTCTGGTGGGAAAGCTATTTCCCACCTGCTGTTGCTCGTTTTTTCTCTCTCCCGCATATCGCCACAATAAAAACTGTACATGTGTACTATTTTTTGCCAAATTACCAAACGCAAATAACTCTCGTTTGCATTCGTACATATGCGCGTCGTTAGGGATGAAAATAAAAAATGCACAAACAGCAGTTCCATACCATAAAACCATTAGCGTTGATCGTTGCCGGATTACTCGGCGCCCATCTGGGTACGGCACAGGCAGCCGATGACGATGTGATGACGGTAAAAGCCACCGCTGAGCAGGAATTAAAACAGCAGCCCGGCGTTTCCATCATCACAGCGGAAGATATTAAAAAAGCGCCGCCCGTTAACGATCTGTCAGACATTATCCGCAAAATGCCGGGGGTGAACCTCACGGGCAACAGCGCCACCGGGGCAAGAGGCAACAACCGCCAGATCGATCTGCGCGGAATGGGGCCGGAAAATACGCTGATTCTGATTGATGGTCGTCCGGTTACCTCGCGTAACGCGGTTCGCTACGCCTGGGACGGAGAACGCGATACCCGAGGCGACACCAACTGGGTGCCAGTTGAAGAGGTAGAACGTATCGAGGTAATCCGTGGTCCTGCTGCGGCCCGCTACGGTTCCGGCGCGGCTGGCGGCGTGGTGAATATCATCACCAAACGTCCGTCCAACATCTGGACTGGCTCACTCTCGCTGTACGGCAATCAGCCGGAAAACAGCAAAGAAGGTGCCACGCGCCGTGCCAATATCAACCTGAGCGGCCCGCTGGCCGGTGATGCGTTGACCATGCGCCTGTACGGTAATATCAATAAAACCGACTCCGACAGTTGGGATATCAACCGGAACCAAAACGGTTCTTCTGCTGCCGGACGTGAAGGCGTGCGCAATAAGGATCTCAATACGCTGCTGTCCTGGAAACTTTCCCCACAGCAGATTGTTGATATTGAAGCGGGCTATAGCCGTCAGGGTAATATCTACACTGGCGATACACAGTTCAGCGGCGGAGGGGTAATCCCCGAAAGTCTGGCAAAGAGCGGTGCAGAAACCAACAGACTGTACCGCCAGAATTATGCCATTACGCATAACGGCATCTGGGATTGGGGACAATCCAAGCTAGGCATCGCTTATGACCAAACGAATAACACCCGGCTTGATGAAGGATTGTATGGCCGCTTTGAAGGATCAATCAACAGCGATCGCTACAGTACCAGTCGTTTAAAAAATTTACGCATTAACAGCGAGTTAAATATCCCGCTTGAGCTTTGGGCGGAACAAACGCTCACGCTGGGCGCGGAGTGGAATCGAGAGCAGTTAAACGATCCCTCCGCAAGCAGTTATACAGGAAACAGCGGCGATACTCTCCCCGGTACGTCTGTCAATCCTTCCCAGCGCAGCAGCAAAAACAGCGCCGAACTCAGTGCACTCTATTTTGAAGACAATATCGAAGTGGTACCCGGAACCAAAGTGATTCCCGGCCTGCGCTTCGATTATCACGACAAATTTGGCGGCAACTACAGCCCCAGCTTGAACATCCAGCAGGAGCTGGGCGAAATGTTTAGCGTAAAAGCCGGCATTGCGCGCGCCTTTAAAGCACCCAATCTTTATCAATCCTCTACCGGCTATTTGCTCTATTCGCGCGGTAACGGCTGCCCGTTCGGCGTTGATTATAATAACGGCGGTGGCTGCTATCTGGCGGGAAATGACAATCTGGATCCCGAAATCAGCGTCAACAAAGAAATCGGTCTGGAGTTCAAACATGCCGGCTGGCAGGCGGGTGTGACCTATTTCCGTAATGACTATAAAAACAAGATTGTTTCCGGTACCGATATTCTCGGGCTGACGCAGTCAAATGCGGCGATTTTACGTTGGGAAAATGGCGGCAAAGCGCTGGTGGAAGGGCTGGAAGCCAACCTGCTGGTGCCAGTGATTGAAGACACGCTGGATTGGAGCACCAACGCCACCTATATGATTGAATCGAAAAACAAAGACACCGGTAACCCGCTGTCGATTATCCCGAAATACACCGTCAATACCCTACTGGACTGGCAGGCGACGGATAAGCTTTCCGCCAACGTTAGCTGGACAATGTACGGCAAGCAAAAGCCCCGTCAGTATGCGACAAACTGGACAGAGAGCCGGGGTGGGCTTTCTTCGCGCGAAATCGGCAGCTACTCCGTTGCGGGCGTGGGAGTGAACTATCAGTTCAACAAGAACCTGCGCGTCAATGCCGGTATCAGTAACCTGTTTGATAAGCAGATTTATCGCGAGGCAAAAGGTGCGTCCACCTATAACGAACCGGGACGTGCCTACTATGCAGGGGTAACGACCTCATTCTGATCATTACCGCGTATCTGGCTCGGCTTGTTCAGGGGCCAGAAAGCGAATTCATCAGGATAAGCGTCGGTGGCTAGCAACGTTCAACGACTAAAAAAATCGGCCTCCGCCCTCTCCCGTCAAGGAGGAAGCAAAGGCCGAATATGGTAATACGCGCGCTTGATTAATTAGCGGCGTACTTTCACTTTATTCAGCACGGTCTGAATCGCCGTCGACAGCTCATTGATCTCGAATTTCGCAACGTAAGCATCTGCGCCAACATTGCGTACGTGATCTTCGTTCGCGCTGCCAGACAGTGAAGAGTGGATCACCACCGGGATATTCTTCAGGAACTCTTCACGCTTGATGTTTCTTGTCAGCGTAAAGCCGTCCATTTCCGGCATTTCCAAATCGGTCAGAACAAGCGAGATCTTATCCGAGATAGGTCGGCCTTCTGACTGTGCTTCTTGCGCAATTTGTCGAATCTTGTTCCAGGCATCCTGTCCGGTGATGTGCATACTAAACGGAATGCCCATCTGGGTTAGCCCCTGCTCAAGTAGCGAACGAGCGACTTTGGAATCTTCCGCCACAATCGCAATCGCGCCTGGCGTATAGGGGTAGATTTTCTCTTCTGCGTTCTTGAGTTTGGTTTCACGTTCGCCGGGAATGATATCAAACAGAATTTGCTCAACATCCAGCACCAGCGCCAGACGGTTGCTGTCTTTGTCGTTATCAAGACGCGCAATACTTGTGATATAGGAGCTGCTCACACCCGCTTCAGCGGCCAGAACCTGACTCCATTCCAGACGAACGATATCGTCTACTGATTCCACGGCGAACGCCTGCGTACTACGTGCATATTCCGTGATAAGGAGAATGTTCAAGCCAGTTTCCGATGAACTGCCGACCACGGCAGGAAGATCGATAACGGGAATGATTTGTCCACGAATATTGACCATACCCAGCATCGGCGATTTCATGCCAGCTGCTTTGGTCAGCGTAGGCATCGGCACAATTTCACGCAGTTTAAACACGTTGATGCCAAACAGCTCCGATTTGCCACCTTCAGGTGATTTGCCCAGCTGGAATAATAAGAGTTCAAATTTATTAGCAGAGGTGAGGTTTGTTCTCTCATCGATTTCTTTTTGAAAATTATCCATGCTTTCCTCAGTGCGAGTCATTGTCATTATAGGTGTACCGTAACAAGGCAACATTCGAGATGTGAGCAAACAGGAACCAACATCCGACCGCTCCACTGTACGTGATAGTCGTGTTCTTCAATCTTATCCAGCGTCAAACGTAAAATATTTTTAAGTGTGTCAACCTCATCATCCAACGATGGCAATCATCGGACCAGTAGACGGATATCAGCCCTCTTCAGTATAACAGTCGGCTAGCATCCTTAAGGTGCAGATAACATTCCCTGAACCATTAATATCGGCAGAATTTGCCAACACCTTATCCCAAATCGTGACAGAAATGTTGCCTGAGAAGAAAACCTCACACCTCTCTTGACACAGCAATCAGAAAAAACTAAAAACATACCGTACAGTTTAGTTTTAAAAGTACACATGCCGAAATTAACGTATAGCGACAGTGAAGGTGTTCTGGCACCTAAACGGCTGGCGTGACTGGACGTCGTGTGGCTAAGGCTGCGTGTTATCACGCTATTTCGCGGTTCTCTTTACAGGATTCTTATATGTTCACATTATCCCGGGTTGCACGTCCTACCGTATTGGCTCTGGCTGTCGTACTCGCAGGTTGCGCCAGCAATCCTCCCGTGCGCTACAGCGGCATCGCTTCGTCTTCGCAATTGGCGCAAAACTCAGGCGAACACGCGGATCGCATTCCTTACCGCTACAGCACGCCCGTCGACTGGAAGCAGTACACCCACATCATCATCGATCCGGTCAGTATTTATCAGGGAAGTGACAACCAATTTAACGACATGTCACAGCAGGACAGGCAATCGTTGGCCGCCTATATGCAGGATACGTTCAGTAAAACCCTGCGTTCCCGTTTCAACGACGTGACCTCGCCTGCGCCCGGCACATTGCGGCTGAAACTGACGCTGACGGGTGCCGATACCACGACGCCGGTTGCCGGTACGTTTACCAAATTTGACCTAGCTGGCGGGCCATACAACATCGTGCAATCCATTCGCGGCAAAGAAGGTCTGCTCAACGGTTCCGTGAACTATGCCGTTGAAATTTATGATGCGACAACCAACAAGCTGCTCAATGCCTATGTCGCGAAGCAGTACCCGAACGCCATGAACGTCAGCGCCAGCGTGGGTGCACTGAGCGCTGCGGAGGTCGGTATCGATAAAGCGGCTGAAGAACTGGCTGACATGCTGAAGTAAGCAAAAAACGAATATACAACGGTGCGGAACGGCATGATGACAATCTATCCCCACTTAATTATCTGTCCGCACTGCGACAGCGTGCATCATTACCGGGCGTTAAACCCCGGTGAGGCGGCACGCTGCACACGCTGTCAGGCCACACTTTATCGTTCAGGCTGGATGAATACTGGGCATCGGCTGGCGCTGATACAAACGGCAGCCATCCTGTTTTTTATTGCGAATATCTATCCGGTACTGAGCGTCAGTTTCCATGCGTTACAGAATACGGCCACGCTGTGGCAAACGGCGCTCGCGCTGGCTAACGGTGCGACTTTGCCGCTGGCGATAGGCTGTTTTTTTCTCCTGATTATTGCCCCTTTTCTGCAAATCATGCTGACTGGCTGGGTACTGATGTTCGCCAACCAACACCGCTGTGCCCCCGGTTTTATTCCCGTGATGAAGATACTGCTGTGGCTTCGTCCCTGGAGCATGCTGGAGATTGCGGCGCTGGGCTTTCTGATCGCTGCCATCAAGCTCTCCGGCTTTATGCAGGTTATTCCGGGAGCGGGCTGCTGGGCGCTAGCAGCGCTGATGTTGCTGCTCGTCGTCGTCAACAGTCTGGATCTTCGCCCGCTATGGTCGCTGGTGCCCACGGACAGTCACCGCAGCGTGGTCAGTCATGAAAAGTAATCCGTCGGCCCAGCCGTTGGTTGCCTGTCCGGTATGCGGCCTCGTCTGCCAGCATGAAGCCGACACGCACGACGCGGTGCGTTGCCCACGTTGCCAGTCACGGCTGACGTCTTCCCACAAGGACAGCACAGCGTGCTCTTCTGCGTTATTGGTCGCCGCCCTGATTCTCTATATTCCCGCCAACGTGTTACCCGTGATGTACACCCGTCTGTTCGGGTTGGGAAGCGAAAGCACCATCTTAAGCGGTGTGATGGATTTCTGGCACAGCGGTGATTACGGCATCGCCCTACTGATCTTTACTGCCAGCATCGTCATCCCCTGTATGAAATTTCTAATTCTTGGCCTGCTGCTATTCATGTCACGCCAAAAAAGCCGTAAGGCAATGGCCGAGCGCGCGGCACTGTATCGGCTAACGGAATGGGTAGGTTACTGGTCCATGCTGGATGTCGTCGTCATTGCCGCCGTTTCTGCACTCGTCAGATTTCCGCCGCTGAGTGAAGCGGAACCCCGCAGCGGCATTCTTTTTTTTGGGCTGGTGGTGATACTGACCATGCTATCTGCCATGAGCTATGACCCGCGTCTTATCTGGAAAGGTGACAAAAAATGATCCACGAACAACCCGGCGATCCGGTGATTATCCGCCAACGCTGGCGAATCTCATTAATCTGGCTGGTCCCGGCGCTCGCCATGCTAACGGGGCTCGCCATGCTGATTCAAACCTGGTCGGATACCGGGCCGGAAATCGTGATTTCCTTTCAGAGCGCAAGCGGTCTTGAAGCGGGCCGCACCGTCGTCAAATATAAAGACGTAGCGGTAGGCAGCGTAAAAGACATCTCGCTGAGTCAGGACAGTCAGCAGGTTCTTGCCACCGTACAGCTCAATAAAAATGCGGAAAATCTGGCGCATGCCGATAGCCGTTTTTGGGTCGTTCGCCCACGCGTCGCCATCAACGGCGTGACGGGCATCGATACCCTGCTTTCCGGCGCTTACATCGGGGCCGATAAAGGCGAATCGACTCAGGAAGAAACTCGCTTTATCGGTTTAGAGTCACCGCCCGCAGTGATTAACGGTATGCCGGGCAGCCGTTTTGTCATTCAGGCAGACGATCTCGGGTCGCTGGATAGCGGTTCGCCGGTTTACTACCGTCGCATCCCCGTCGGTCGCGTCGCGTCTTACCAGTTGAATCGCGATGGTCGCAGCGTCCAGCTTCAGGTTTTTATCGATGCGCCCTATGACCGCTTTGTGACGCCGGATACCCGCTTCTGGAATGCCAGCGGGGTGGACCTCTCGGTGGACGCCAACGGTTTTCGCCTCAGAACACAAACCCTCGCTGCCGTCATGGCCGGTGGTATCGCGTTTTCCACGCCCGATCTGGACGACACGATTGCCCGACCAGAACCGCTGACCACCTACAAACTGGCGAACGATCGGGAATCGGCCCTATCGCCACCGGATGGCCCGCCCATCCTCTTCAAACTCCGTTTCGATCGTTCATTGCACGGTCTGGAGATCGGTGCGCCAGTGGAATTCTCCAGCGTCAAAATCGGCCACGTGACCGCCATTGCGCTGGATTACAGCAAAACAGGCTATCGCTTTCCTACCGTCGTCAGCATTGAAGTTTTTCCTAACCGGCTTGGCGACGTGCTGGATAGGCTGCCTAAGCAAGCGATGTCGCTCGAACAGCAAACGGCTGAGTTTACGCGCGATCTGGTTGAACACGGCCTGCGAGCACAGGTAGCACCGAGCAATTTGCTGACCGGACAGCTCTATATCTCACTCGATTTTGTGCCCGAGGCGGCGAAGACACCGTTTGATCTCAACGCCCGCCCGTTAGTGCTGCCGACCGTCGATGGGGGATTTGACCGGTTACAAACGCAGATGGCGAGCATCATTGGCAAGATCGATAACCTGCCGCTGGATGCTATCGGTCACAACATGAACACCACGCTGGTAGAAGCCAATAAAGCGCTGCGGCAGGTTAACGGACAGACATTGCCAGAGGCCAATCGATTGATGAAACAAATGCAGCAGGCCACACGCCGCGCACAGGATGTTCTGGAAGAGGATTCGCCGCTGCAACTGGGCATCACGCAGTCACTACAGGAAATTCAGCGTACCTTACGCGCCCTGCGCAGTCTGGCCGAGCAGATTGACCGTCACCCAGAATCGCTGCTGCAAGGACGACCAAATGATTCATCGTCGGCCGTTAACCGCGCTCCCCTTTCCCGAGAAGGATCTTCAAGATGAAACGAGTGACACTATTTTGTCAGCTTGTTGTTATTACGCTGCTGAGCGCCTGCTCGTCGCCTCAGGTGCGTTACCACACGCTGCTGGCACCCGCCTCGCCAGTGGCAACCCTATCCCCTATGGCAAACACAACGCACGCCGCCCCCTTTTTCATTGATGTGCTGCCTGTTGGTGTACCAGCGCAAATCGACACGTCGCAGCTTGTTATTCGACAGGGTGATAGCGGTGCCGTCGTGCTAGATAACGACCGTTGGCTCAGCCCGCTGAGCGAGGAAATCCGTACCGCGCTTTCCGCCGATCTGACGCAGCGTCTCAACACGCAGGATGTTTCAGGCTTGGTGCGTTCGGCAGACACGCCAGTGGTCAGAATTCACCTTCAGGTTCGGCGATTTGATAGCTGGCCCGGTCAATCGGTGACGTTTGACGCCGACTGGAGCCTAAGCGCCGTTGGAAAAGAAGATGAGCGCGCACGGTTGATCTGTCGCAGCCAGTTTACCGAGCAGGCGGCGGGCGGTGATACCGCGATGCTGCACGCTCAGCAGCAGGTCATCACACGGCTGGCAGAACAGATCGCCGCAACGGCGACCCGCTGGATGCCGGATCGCCAAGGCACCTGCCTTACGCCGCCGCTCCGGCCATAAACATGCTGACCGCATCCCCGACGATTTCGCGGATGCGTTCCAGACTCATTGGCTGCAAATGACGGTGGAATATGCGGTCATCAATTTCTGCCGTCAGCAGCGCCAAAAACTGTAGCGCCCGCAAACGTGGGTTTCCCGGCTTCAGTTCCTGCCGCGCTATCGCCGCAGCCATCAGTTCAGAAAGCTTATCGACGTTCTCTTTCGGGCCTGATTCATAAAACAGCGAACCAATATCGGAATGCCCGGCCTCGGCCACCACCATCCGGTAAATCGCCATCGCGCTGCTATCGTTGGTCAACACGTACAGAATGCGTTCGCCAAAGCGCGTCAGCTGCACGTCCAGCATTTCGGATGCCAGCGTGTCCGTCATCAACCCCGCCGTTGCCTCGGACAAATGCATGGTCGCATGTTCACGAACGACAGCCGTAAACAGCTCGTCTTTGGTTGAAAAATAGCCATACAGCGTTGCCTTGGAACCGCCGACCCGCTTCGCCAGCTCATTCATGGTGGCGCGTTCATAGCCCATTTCCTGAAAAAGCTGCGCCGCCGTTTTAACGATGGCCTCACGACGAGCCTTAGTTCGGACTTTCATCACCACTCCTGCCAGCCGATGCTGACGAGCAAAATAGGATTCGATATAGCAATATTATCAAAACATTAGCCTCACCGCCGCCTCTTTACACAAAGCAGCATTGCAGCCTGTAACAACGGGAGAAGGACGGGAAAGGTATGACGATGAACAACAAAGGACGACGGGGTTGATAAGCGAAAACGGATTATTTACTATCCAGCTCCGAATGACGGGATATCCCTAAATAATTCGAATTGCAGAAAGGCGGCGACGCAGTGAATCCTCAGGAGCTTACACTAGTAAGTGACTGGGGTGAGCGAGTATTGCCAACGCATATGCAATTTGAAGTATGACGGGAGAACTGCTTTTAGGGCGCGTGGTTTGGTACCACACACCCTAAATTCAGTAGGCAGAACAGGAACAAAATTATGGGTAGTTCCCTGGGTTGGCAAATCAATTTGTAACAATTTTTTTTAAAATTTACTTTCTTAAATTTTTTTATAAATTGTCCTGTTCATGAAAAAATTATAAGTGATATCATGGGGTAACAGTAGTTAGACTTAGGTATAGGTCAGCACTATACTTTTATGACGTCATCTATATTATGGGTACTTTCTCGCTTTTTATTGAGGCCGTTACATGTCTGTATTTTGCTCTGACAATGAAATTATCAATAACACGATAAAAAGCTATCTCGGCCGAAAATTAAAGCAGTATGGCGACCTGAAATACGCCTACATGATCATGAACAAGAAGAACCCGTCTCAGGTTGTGATCATCTCAAATTACCCGCAGGAATGGGTTAATACCTATAAAGAAAATAACTATCAGCATATCGATCCGGTTATTTTGACGGCAATAAATAAAGTCTCGCCGTTCTCCTGGGAAGACAACATCGTTATTAACTCTAAGCTGAAGTTCTCCAAGATTTTTAACCTGTCAAAAGAGTACGATATTGTTAATGGCTACACCTTTGTCTTGCATGACAACAATAATAATCTTGCGGCGTTATCGATTATGTTTGAAGAACACGCGCCAACGGATATGGAAAATATTGTTGAGGAAAATAAAGACAAACTGCAAATGCTGCTCATTGCCGTTCATGAGAAAATCACCACGCTTTACAAAGAGATGACGCAAAGCCCGCAGAGCAGAAAACAAGGTGACAAAGAGATTTTCTCCCAGCGCGAAAACGAAATTCTGTACTGGGCCAGCATGGGAAAAACCTACCCGGAAATTGCGCTGATTCTGGATATCAAAATCAGCACCGTGAAATTCCATATTGGTAATGTAGTAAAAAAACTGGGCGTGCTGAATGCCAAGCATGCCATCAGACTCGGCGTAGAATTACAGCTCATCAAGCCTGAGCCTTTATAATTGTCATCACGTCTATTTCACTTTAGTGAGATAGACTGCTGTGCTTTCCACAACGCGCAATAGCGGCCTTCAACACCCAGTAATTCATTATGTGTTCCCTGCTGGGAAATAACGCCATTCTCGACAACCAGAATTCGATGTGCCCCCACAATTGTCGATAGCCGATGCGCGATAACAATGACCGTCTTGTCCTGAACCAGCCTGTCAATCGCCCGCTGTACGGCTAGTTCACTTTCGGTATCCAATGCCGCCGTCGGTTCGTCCAGAATCACAATCGGCGCGTCCTTCAATAATGCTCGTGCAATCGAAATACGCTGCCGTTCACCGCCGGATAATCTGCCGCCAATATCACCCAGCCGTGTTTGCCATCCCTGCGGCAATCGTTGAATAAATTCCAGACACTGCGCGGCGTCCGCAGCCTGCTCAACCTCGGCATCGCTGGCATCTGGCCGCGCCATCCGAATGTTCGCCAGCACCGAATCATCAAACAGATAGACATCCTGAAACACCACAGAAATCAGCTTATTCAATTCACGCGTTGGAATGCAGCGAATATCCACGCCGCCGATACACACGCGCCCATGTTGCGGATCCGTATGGCGCATGAGCAGCCGCGCTATCGTCGTTTTCCCCGAGCCAGACGGCCCGACCAACGCCGTCATTCCCTTCTCCGGCAGCGCGATGTCCACCCTATCAAGCACTGCTTCAGCCTCATCCGCATAGCGAAAACTCACCTGCTCGAACGTAATCGCATACGTTGTCGGCACCTCAGTAGGCTGGTGTACGGGAAGCGGTTCAATCGCCAGCAGATCATCAATGCGATGCAGCGCCGTATCAATCAGAGCCAACACGGCCGTATAGCTGACAAACGTCGCCAGCGGTTCAGAGAAGCGCACCACAATCACCATCATCGCGGCGACGATGGCTATATCCCACGCGCCTACCACAACGCCGCTGATACCAAAAATCAGCACACCCTGAAGACCCAACTCCACGACGCTGGCGACCACCGCACCGGGTTTCGCACCGCGGCGGTGAGCCGACGTTTGTATCTGCTGTAGATGCTGAAAACGCTGACGCAGTGCCGACGTGCGTTCAGCCTGCTGACAGCTGGTTCTCAGGACGGCAAGCCCCTGCACATATTCCACAATGTCGGCGCTGGTTTGCTGATTCGCCTCCGCCAGCGCCTGCATCGTGCGTGCAAATGCCGGTCGCCGCCAGCGATAAAGCAGCGCGATGGCGGGAAAGATCAGCAGCAGACTCACGCCTAATCGCCATTCCACCAGCAGCATGACGAGCGCTATCACGATAGGCGTTACGATAGCCAGCAGCAGTTGGTTGACTATCGCCAGCATATAATTCAGGTTCTCATCCACGCTGCCCAGCAACAGCGCGTTAATGTCCCCCGCCCGCGCGGATTGAAGCGTAGTCAGCGGCATGCTTCGCAGCTGTTCTCCAAGACGCATACGCAATTCATGAGTCGCCGCCGCAAGCTGCCCGCGATATTCAAATCCTTGTCCATACCAGCGCAGCACCAGCGTCAACAGGCTTAGGATCGTCATGAGTACCAGCCACATCGCTATCTCGCGGGCAGCCTCTGCGTGGATAAACGCAGACAGCAGCGGAAACAGACACGCCAGCGCCAGCCCCTGAGTGATGGCCGCCGCCAGCAGACTCAGGCAACACCGACGGAATACATGAGCTTGTGAACCCGTCACCCGCTCCAACTGACGATACGTGTGCCACCACGCAGATAGCCACGCAGTTATGGAGGAATGGTTTTCGTTTATCACGCACGATCTCCTGACGGTCCGTTGCTCGACGGTGTGCTGCATGATGCGCTGCCTAGCGCCCAGTTCTGCGCCTGCTCATAGTGTCGCCACAGTTCGCTATAGCGGCCTTGTGCCGCTAGCAGCGCGTCATGACGACCCGATTCGCTCAGCTGTCCACGATCGAAGACCACGATCTGGTCAGCATCGCGGATCGTCGACAGACGATGCGCCACCATGATGACCGTTTTACCCTGCATCAAGACGCCAAGCGCCGCCAGCAGCGCCGCCTCGTTTTCCGGGTCAGCAAAGGCCGTCGGTTCATCCAGCACCAAAATCGGTCGGTTATGCAACAGCGCTCGCGCAATGGCGATGCGCTGACGCTGTCCGCCAGAAAGGAACTGGCCGCGCTCACCGGCCAGCGTGTCGTAACCCTGCGGTAGCGCCATGATAAAATCGTGCGCCTGCGCCGCCGTCGCAGCGGCAACCACCTCTTCCATACTTTTTTCAGGCAAGCCGAGCCGGATGTTATTAGCGATGGTGTCCGCAAACAGGAATGATTCCTGAAAAACAAACGACACCTGCTGCATGAGCGTGGCGGTTTTCATCTGTCGGATGTCGACACCACCAATCAAAATGCGCCCGGCCGTTACGTCCCAAAAGCGGGGAATAAGCCGAGCCACGGTGGTTTTCCCTGCGCCAGAGGCCCCCACCAGCGCCGTGACCGAGCCTGCCGGCACCTGAAAACTGACGTCCTCCAACATCCAGTCGCTCGCGTGCCGATCGTAACGGAAACTGACCTGCTCAACGCTGACGCTAGCGTCAGCGGGCAAGACATCACTTTCCGCTTCCGGCAGCGGCGACAACGCCAGCACGTCCTGAATCCGGCTGATACTCAATCGGGTTTTCGCCACCATGTGATTCAGCGCCATCATCGGCATGACGGCCTCCGCCATGCCATTACCGAGCAGCAGCACGGCAACCCACAGGCTGAAATCAAGCTCGCCGGAGTGATAGAAACCGTATGCCACCCAGCACAGCACCAGCAGCGTAGGAAGCGGGTTAAGCACCGCGAAGGAGAAGCGCGCCGAGAACCCCGCCTGCTGATACCACCGCGTAAGCACGTCCAGATAATTTTCCAGCGCCTGCTGATAGCGCCCAAACGTTGAAGCACCCGTATCAAAGGTGCGCACCACCGGCATCGCCTGCACAAACTCGATCACGGCGGTACTGACTTCTTCCCGCGCCTGGTTGTAGCGCTGATTCATCTCGCCGGCATTGCGCATCGCCAGCATCAGCACCACGGCGCCGATGACCAGCACCAGCAAGGCCGCCAGTGCCAGACGCCAGTCCAGCCAGAACAGCAACACGCACGTACACAGCGGTGCCACAACCGCGCGGGCGTAGAGCGGTGTGCTGTCTGCCACAAACAGGTGGAGCGCTTTTACATCATCCTGCACGATCTTCGCCAGCGAGCCGGTGCCCAGACGCTGCGCCTCACCCAGCGGGATCCGCGCCAGCTGTTCCGCCAACGCGCGACGAATCTGATTTTCCAGCCGAAACGCAGCGTAGTGAGACTGATTAAAGGCCAGCAGACGCAGCAGATAGCTGGCGCACAGGCAAAGCACAGCGCCGCTCATCGCAAGTAGCGGCCATGACGCGGGTTGCACGATCAGCAGTTGGATACTCCACGCCAGAAAGAGCAGGAATGCGATGCCAGCCAGAACCGATAGCCCCGACAGACACATCGCCAGACGAATCTGCCCGCGTACGGGGTGCATAATGTGCCAGGCACGGTTCTGTGGCGTAGAAGGCGACGTGGCAGCGGATGAACCACCTTCAACAGCGGCATATGGCATAGTTTTCTCTTTTCTCCTTCCCGCACAGTCGCTTATCTGCCGCCTGTCTGTCGCTTACCCGCAAAACAAGCAAATCAACTCGACGACGGCAATAAAGTCAGGAATAATAACTATTCTCAATTGTGTATCTACCCGATTCGAGCCGATTTCTACCCGAATCGGTACGGGTTATCGTCATCAACCGCGTTGCGATGCTCGTCCCATGATCGGATCGTCCGATGACCGCACCCCGTATCTTCTGGAGTCTGCCCATTGAATGCCTCCCCACTGAAATCCGCCCGCGAGCCTGAAGTCACCATTTCAAATTTAATCGCTGAACTGCACGTTATGCGGCCGGATACCGGTGCGGACTGTAGCCTGCTGCGTGCTACGCTTCAGGAAGGGCTGGATATTCTGGTGTGGCGCGGGCAATTCCGGCAGCCGACGACCATGCATTTGCATGACGACTGGGGACGCATCAATTTTTCCTGTTCGTTGCAGGGAGATTCGCAATTTTCACTGAAAGGCGATCGGGGACGAGAGCACGTGCTGAAGCAAGGGGCTGGCTGTATTAGCTATACCCCGAACTGTCAGGGTACGTCATCCTACGCTGGGCAGTTTGAAAGCGTCACCGTGTCGCTGAGCCCTGAGCTATTGGCTAACTGGGTGCCAGATCTCACCGGTAACCTGCAACAGCAGTTGGATTCTGGCCGGCTCTGCACCCACTGCGACTGCAATGCCGAGATGCGGGCAACCGCTCAGGTCTTGAGCCACGCGCTGTCCAGCTTGACGCATCCACAGCAGGCCGGTGAAAACCGCCATGCGCCGCTGTGGCTGCTGGGGCAAAGCATGATTCTGGTCAGCCTCGCCGTCGCCGGACATGCCGACACGGTTTCCCAGCAGGACACGTTCAGCCAGTCCGATCGCCAAAAGCTGCAGCGGGCCAAAGATCTGCTGCTGGCAGATCTGTCACAGGCCCCCACTATCGCCATGCTGTCCAGAGAAACTGGGTTAAGCGTGCTCAAGCTGAAACGCGGATTCCGCCAGCTCTTCAATAACAGCATCTATGGGTTATTTCAGGCGGAACGTATGCACGAAGCGCGGCGTCGCCTGTTTGTCACGGGTGCGCCGGTTATGGTGGTCGCCACCGATCTGGGCTACGCCAATGCTAGCCACTTTAGCGCCGCCTTCCAAAAACAGTTCGGCGTTACACCTTCCGCTTTCAAGCGTCTGAACATTTAGTCGATAGCCAACGCCACCGTTCATCCCGATACGGGTACAAATAGACTGGATTCGGGTAGCGCTGCAACAGCGAATGATTATCATTTTCTCCATTATAAGCAGGAGAAACCGCCATGCTCCATTCCGTTGCAACACCACATCCTTTCTTTGAGACGCACGCCTATTTTACCGTCGTCACTTCGCTTGAAGCGCTGGCGATAACGCGGTTGGATCGCAACAAACCATGACGCATAACTCGATGACACGTTATCTACCCTATTGGTGTTTCTACCTCCATCAGGGCATGATCACCGCCCTCATTATGCAAGGCGTGGCGGGCTATTTTCGCCATGCCGGGCTGGATCTGGCGCAACTAAGCTGGCTGTCGTTGACCTTTCTGCCGTGGATTGCCAAGTGCCTGTGGGCACCGTGGGGTGAGCGTCACGCACTTCCCCTGCGCGGTAATCCCTATTTAGGCAGTCTGGTGCTGCTCCAGATCGCGATGGCGGCGACGCTGGTCGTGATTGGGGTCATCTCGCCCGAACAATCCGTCCTGACAATCGTCATCGCGCTGATGCTGCTGGCGCTGCTCTCCGCCAGCCACGATATCTATGCCGACGGCATCACGATCTGCACCACCAACGCGTCCAGTCGTGCTCTGGCGAATACCGCACAGGTCGGCGGCAGCTATCTGGGCATTCTGTTCGGTTCCTATGCGTTCCTGAGTATTGCGGAACAGGCGGGCTGGCGAGGTGGCTTCTTCGCGCTGGCGGGGCTGTCGCTGCTGATGCTCATCCTGCCGCTGCGCTATCTCCAACAATCCCCTATTCAGCACAGTCAGACTCAGCATCATCAAACCCAACAAGCCGCACGCCCGACGCTAAATCGTCTGACGTTTAAAACGCTCTGGCCGGTATTAGCCTTCACGGCCATTTTCTATCTGGCAATGCGCGGCATGATGGCGCTACAAACCGTCATGCTGATCGACAGACAGCTTAGCCTGAGCCAACTGGGTATCGTCATGACGGTGTACAGCACCGCCGTCAGCGGCGTAGGGATTGTGCTCGCCAATGTTCTGATTCGACGTATGGGCGCACTGCGCTGCCTGCTGCCCGTGATGGTTGTGCACGCTCTGTTGGCCATTGTGCTGGCCGTCGGCTACCCGCTGTATTCATTGAACGCCTGGATCGCGCTCTTTGGCGTGGTCAATCTGGCTGCCGCCGTCGGGTTTGTCACGCTATACAACGTTCTGATGGGATTAGTCAGACCGCATCAGCCCGCTTCCGACTATGCGCTGTTCCAATCGACCGATGCTGCCGTCGCCATGATTGTGTCGATTGCCGCGCTTCAGCTCGCGCATCACACAAATTATCAGACCACGCTAGGCGTACTGGCCTGCTTCGCAGTCGCCAGCCTGTGGCCCGCCAAGCGGCTATCGGTACGGCTTTCCCGCGCGTTTTCAGAGGGAACGTCCCCCGTAGTTGCAAACCAACAGGGACAGGATTCATGACAGGGAGAACGTGCAGGACATCTGCTGTATTCGGGTTGAAATAGACCCGATACGGGTAGCTCAAAAAATGCAAACGATTATCATTTAACTTTCATCATTCTCTGTCTCACACGCTTTCCGTGTCGTAGCTTTCCGTATCGTAAGAAAGCGTGTCGTGATGAAAGCCGTTGCCTTTGACATCGATTTTAGTCTTTTCAGGGATTTAATAATGAAAATAATGCGTCTTTATCCGCTTGCCTTAACCGGCGTATTTCTCTCTTCTTATGCCTTTGCCGCTCAGGAAGATACGCTTGTTGTCACCGCCAGCAAACAGTCGCCATATTCTGCCTCGGCCAATAACGTCTCTTCCACCGTCGTGACGGCACCGGAGCTGAAAGACGCTGGCGTCACCAGTACCGATAAGCTAACCCGTGTGATGCCCGGTCTGAACCTCGGCAATAACGGCAGCCTGCTGTTCCCGTCAATCTCACTGCGCGGTGTGTCTTCCGCACAGGATTTCTACAGCCCAGCCGTGACCGTCTACGTGGACGGCATACCGCAGCTCGCCACCAACACCGTGCAGGCACTCTCCGATGTGGAAAGCATCGAAATGCTGCGAGGCCCGCAGGGAACGCTGTACGGTAAAAGCGCTCAGGGCGGCATTATCAATATCGTCACTCAGCAACCGGACAGCACGCCGCGTGGCTATGTTGAAGGTGGCGTCGCCAGCCGTGACGGCTATCACGGCAAAATCAACCTCAGCGGCCCCATTCAAGATGGCCTGCTGTACGGTAGCGTCACGCTGCTGCGTCAGGTCGATTCGGGCGCGATGACTAACCCTGCTACCGGCAGCGACAATCTCGGCGGGACAAAATCCAGCGTCGGGAATCTTCGACTGCGGCTGGCACCCGATGATCAGCCGTGGGAAACCAGTCTGGCACTGACGGAAGACTGCACGCGCGCCACGCAGGATACTTACCTGCCGTTTGGCGATGCCAAAAACCGAACGCTGGAGATCGCCGCTGGCGCGCCCGATCCTACATTGCGCCGCTGTACGCACAGTCAGTCGCTGAGCGGAAAATACACCACCGATAACTGGATTTTTAGCCTGATTGGCGCGTGGCAGCAGCAAAATTACGACCGCACGTTCCCGAACGGTACGCTGATTGCCGATATGCCGGAGCGCTGGAATCAGGACGTGCAGGAGCTGCGTGCTGCGACACACGGTGCAGGCCGCGAGGTGGATATGGTGTTCGGTCTTTACCGACAGAACACACGTGAAAAACTCGATCTGACCTACAGCACGGCGGGTTCTCCGTTCATGAAGAGCAATGCCAACACGTCGTCGGAGACGTTAGCCGCCTACAGCGATCTGACCTGGCACCTGACTGACCGTATCGATCTGGGCGGCGGGCTGCGCGTGTCACACGATAGCGCCGAAACCCGTTACCACCAGCAGTTCTCCGGCATGAACGTAGGCGATCGCAATAGCGTCGATGACGATCAGGTGCTGGGGCAGCTCTCCGCCAGCTATCTGCTGAATAATGATTGGCGTGTCTATACCCGCGTCGCGCAGGGCTACAAGCCAACGGGCTTTAACTACTCACCTGCCGCCGGCACACAGGCCATTCCATACAGCGCAGAGAAATCGATTAACTATGAAATCGGCTCGCGCTATCAGAGCGGCGATGTGCAGCTTCAGGGTGCGGTGTTCCATACCCACACGCGTGATATGCAGCTGTATTCCGGCCCAGTCGGTATGCAAACGCTCAGCAACGCAGGTAGCGCCGATGCCAGCGGTGTAGAGATGATGCTGAAGTGGCAGTTCGTTCCTAACTGGTCATGGGATATCAATGGCACCTATGTCCGCTCTGAATTTACCGGCGACAGCGAAAGCTATCAGGATAAGCGCGTGCCCTTCGTACCGCGCTACGGGGCTGGCACCAGCCTGAACGGACTGATTGATACCTCGTTCGGCGCGTTAATGCCGCGTCTGGCCTTCAATGTGGTTGGGCCTCACTACTTCGACGGCGACAACGCGTTGCGTCAGGGTACCTATACCACGACTGACCTGCGCCTCAGTTGGCAGGCCACCGACCGGGTGAATATCGCTGGCTATGTGGATAACGTCTTCGACCGCCGCTACCGCACCTTTGGCTTTATGAGCGGCACATCGGGCTACGCGCAGGTCAATGAAGGCCGAACCGTTGGCGTGGACGTGCGGGTCGATTTGTTCTGATTTCTATTATCGGTATTCGTACCGTCGCAACCTGTCGGGATGGTGTTCAGCCATCCCGATAGCATCGCATTGAATGCCTTTTATCCCCATCTCCTACGGATTAACCTACCGTCTTTCACCCTTACAATCCGTTACCGATTAGGATGTCTCCTTGCACCAAAGTCATATTAATGACATTACCCCTGCCCCATACTGCTGGCTTATCACTGAATTCTCATGCCCCGTTTTTCCCTGCTACTTTGCGCCTCGTGCGCCTGCCGGAGACCCGTCATGAAACGTAACACGATCCTGATCTTCACGGTTTCTGCCATCATTTTACTCGCAGCAGCCACAACAATATGGTGGAAAGTTGGTCGGGGAAACAGCAATGCGCTGTGGGAGATCGTCAGCGAACAGTGCGTGCCCAACCAACAGCCAACGGTAAACCCGCCCCCTGTCTGGACGTCAATCTGGCGAATGGCTATGTGCTTTTTGACGACAGAAACGGCCCCTATCACGACCTGCTGCTCCCTATCGATAAAATCAGCGGCATCGAGAGTCCAACGCTGTTGCAGCAAGACACGCCCAATTTCTTCGAACAGGCATGGGCGAACCGCAGCCATCTGTCGCGCGAAGCTGGTAAGCCGATCAGAGATGATTATCTCTCGCTGGCGATTAACTCACGCTATGGCCGTACACAAAACCAGCTGCATATCCACATTGCCTGCCTGCGCCCGGAGATTTATCAAACGTTGAACCAGCAGTTCCCAACGCTCTCTGCCGACTGGAAAACGCTGCCAGTAAAAATTAACGGGCACGTCTATCTGGCAAAAACGCTCGCGGTGAACGAACTGGCGCAAAGCGATCCGTTCAAAACGCTCGATCGCTACGCACAGCAGCAGAATGAATCTATCGGCAAATACGGCCTTGCAATGGTCTCCATGCCGACGGGCGAAAAGGTGCTGCTCGCCAGCAGTTTGGACGTGTTCAATATGAGTCTCGGATCCGTGGAAGAAATTCAGGATTTTTCCTGCGCGCTGGCGAAATAGCCACTGACCGCGTCAGACAGCGGCCTGCGCGCGCTGGGGTCCCATCGTAATCAATTCGCTATAACTTATAACATTTTGTTCATTGCGTTGGCATCCGACCTCCGCCTAAAAAGTGGGAAAAATCGACACGGTAGGTAGCTGCAATATGCATCTGGATTTACGGCAATTACGCAATTTTCTTGCACTGGCCGAACATGGGAGTTTTGTACAGGCCGCTGAGGCCGTCTGCCTGTCGCAATCGGCATTCAGCCGCAGCATTCAGGCGCTGGAACAAACGATGGGGCATCCGCTTATCGACCGCCAGAGCCGCCGCTTTGCGCTGACGTGGCAGGGCAATACGCTGCTGCCGTTTGCACGGCGTATGCAGGAGCTGTCATGGGAATTGATGACCGACATGCGGCAGATCAGCGAGGCGCAGGAAGGCGAACTGACGTTTGGCTGCGGCCCAGCACCGTCTACCACGCTGATCCCCAAGGCGGTCGCACATTTCCACGCCCTTCGTCCGCGAGCCAGAGTCACCTACAGCGTGGATAACTGGCAATCCCTGCGTGAACGGCTGCTAGCCGACGAGTGGCCTTTTATCGTTGCCGATACCTGGCAGGCCGAAATGGAAACCAACCTCCATGTCCAGCCATTAAGCCAGCAGCGATGCTTTTTTATCTGCCACTCTTCGCACCCGCTGGTACAGCAGGCAAACGTCACGCCGGACGATCTCCTGCGCTTTCCGCTCGCCTCCCCTTTTATGCCCGTCGGCATGCGCAAGGTGCTGGCCGCCTTAACGCGCCAGCCCGATTATCGGCCACAGATTCAGTGTGACCATATCTATTCTGTTTTCAGCATCCTGCGGCATACGCAGGCCATCAGCTTCGCTAGCGAGGATGGCTTTGCGCTGGGTCGATTAAGTCATCAGTTGGTAGAAATTCCGCTGACGGGCACGCCGCCGGAATGGGCAAATATGCAAACCCGCTTCGGTATTGTCACCTGTTTGCAGAGAACGCTACCACCGCTGGCCGAGCTGATGATCGAAAGCATATTGGCACAGGACAGGCTGCGCTCACCGGCTCCGGCACTGCCAACCCTGTGAGCGCATTCGTGATTATTTCGCAGGATTACCGCTGGCATCATACACTGCCCAGTTCGATTCCAGCCCTTTGGCTTTCAGTGCTCGGTCAACAAACTGGCCAGCAAACCAGTCGCTGGCCGAGAACGTGCTGCGAATCAACCCGGCGGCTTTCGCCCGCTCGATGCTGTCCTGCAAGCTGCTGAGCAGGAACGGATCGAGACGCGGCGAGCTTTGGAAAGGGAGATCCTCCGCTTTCAATTCTTCCTGAAAAATCGTCTGCGGAATCTGACTCTGCTCGGCCATGAGCGCGGTGTATTCCGGCAGGTGCTGCGCATCGCCGATCCACTGCGCATTGTCCACCAGCACATTTACCAGTTGCTGCGTCGTGCCCGGGTAGCGATCGATAAAGTCCTGCGTCGCCAGCACCGCGGCCTGCGTGGTATTCGGCCAGCCCAGCGCCCGGCTGGTGGTCACAATAGTGATGCACTGCTTACGCAACGCCAGCAGAGAGACGCCGCCCCACACAGCATCCACGCGTCTGGCCGCCAGTGCAGCCTTGCCTGCCGTCCAGTCCAGATTAATGACTCGCACATCGCGCTCGTTTAGCCCGACGCTTTTAATCGCACGCTCAAACGACAGCTGATCGGCCGTTCCCTTGTAGACCGCAATCCGCTTGCCGCGTAAATCTTCAATGCGTTGAATTCCAGATTCCGGCGTCGCCGCCAGATAAGAATTAGAGCCGCGCGACCCCACCAGCACCCGCGTTGGCAGACTACCCGCACGGCCGATAATAGCCGCCAGATCGCCCAGATACACCACATCCAGCTGCTTGTTTGCCAGCGCCTCATTCACCGCTGGGCCTGCTCCTTTAAAGAACGACCAGCGAATGTTGATACCCTGCGGCTCAAATTCTTTCTCTAACTGTTGGCGAATATGCGCCAACCCCAGTGGCCCGCGAATAAAGGGTTTACTGCCTGCACTCTGATCCGGCAAACCAATACGAATCTCCGTCGGCTTCTGTGCCTCCTGCGGGGCGGCGTCATTTGCCTGAACGGTGGAAACGAGCGCGGCGCCCATCAGCAAGGCAGTACTTAATACCTTCATCCCCCAGCGCCAGCGGGAAGATGCCGTTATCGACGAGGCGGTGACCAACAGGGTGGCTTGTTGCATACGGTTTTCCTTAATAATTCGTTTCATCTGTCATGAAACTAGCGAACCGTCGGCGTCAGTCTTAAATAACATTTACAGGTTTGTTCAGCGGAAAAAAGCATAAATCAGGGCTGGCGGGCTTGGGCTACGCGTATGCATTTATTGCACGACGACCATCGCTTTATTGCATTGGCGTTCAACCTTGAAACCTGTTTTTTATTCCCTATTCATCCAGCTGCGATGGTTTTCGGGAATAAAATGAATAAGTCGATACTGCTGAAAAAAAACGCGATCGTCTGGCCTGCACTGCCGGTAGCGCGGGTCTATTCTCTTGTCGTGTCAATAGGGGTGCCGCTTGTAGTACCACTAATTGTGCCGCTGGCGCTGCTGGCGTTGTGGTATATCAGCACCCATTACGGCTGGATGCCTTCCCAGATTCTCCCGGCTCCCGACATCGTCGCTAAAACCGCCGTCGAACTTTGGCACAACGATCTCCTGCCGCAGCTCTTTATCAGCCTGCAACGGCTAGCTAGCGGCCTGCTGGCTGGCGTACTGGCGGGGACGCTACTTGGTGCGCTGATGGGAGCCTCACGCCGTGCCGAACACCTGCTGCACCCGACGGTCTACGCGCTGGCACAAATTCCAACGCTGGGTTGGATACCGCTGTTTATGGTGCTGTTCGGCATCGATGACGGCCTGAAGCTCGCCGTCATCATCAAGGCCGTGATTATCCCCGTGACACTGCATACGCAAACAGGCGTGCGTAACGTGCCGCATGCACTACAGGAAGTCGCTCGCACTCTGCGCCTGCCGTGGTATCAGCGCCTCATCAAATTGACGCTGCCCGCCGCGCTACCCACTTGGTTAACCGGCTTACGGCTGGCGCTCTCGCAGGCGTGGGTGTCGCTGATCGTGGTTGAACTGCTAGCATCGTCTCAGGGCATTGGCTACCTGCTGGTATGGGGACGCCAGCTGTTTCAGTTGGATATTGTGTTTGTCTGTATCGCCGTCATTGGGCTGGCAGGGCTGACGATGGAGTGGGCAATCAATCAACTGGAACGCCGTCTGGTTTTCTGGCCACATCCGCCACTCAGCCGCTTAACCGCTACACCGTCTCGTCGCTTATCCGCGTTGGTTTTACCCTTTCTGCTTCTGCTGCTCTGGCAACAGGCCAGCCGTTTCGGTTGGGTCGATCCGCTGCTGCTGCCACCGCCCGCCGACGTGTGGCACATGCTGTTGCAAGGCGTGCGTGACGGTTCACTCACCGAGGCGATGCAGGCCAGTCTGACCCGCGCGCTCGCCGGTGCGGCATGCGGGATTGTCGCGGGCCTCGTGTGCGGCGTGCTGCTCGGGCTGAATGCCACCAGCGACGCGCTCTTCACGCCCACGGTTGCGACACTGCGCCAGATCGCGCTGTTTGCCTGGTTGCCGCTGCTGACGGCCTGGGTCGGCAACGATGAAACTGGGAAAATCACATTTGTGGCGCTGGCCTCGTTCTTCCCCATGTTGGTGGCCAGCCATCGCGGTATCCGCCAGCGGTCACAAGCCTTACAAGAGGTCGCGCAGGTGTTGCAGCTACGTTTATCAACCCGCCTGCGAGTACTGATCCTGCCGGGGGCCGCGCCCGCGATCTTCACTGGTTTACGTCTGTCGCTGATTTACGCCTGGCTTGGCACCATCGGCGCTGAATATTTCATGTCATCCGGCACCGGGATCGGCAGCCTGATGATCAACGCCCAACAGCTACTGGATATGCCCCTGATTATCAGCGGCATGCTGTTGATTGGATTAACGGGCGCGGTGCTCGACCGCGTCGGATTAGGTCTGGAACAGCGGATGACGCGCTGGCGTTCCGCAGGAGAAATCGCATGACGTCCACAACCCTTGAGGTATCACCGCCAGTCGTACAGTTCGATCGGCTGCGTAAACAGTTTCGTGTTCAGGGTGAGTCGCTGACGGTAATCGATGATTTTTCACTGTCGATTCACAGCGGTGAACTGGTGGCGATTGTCGGCAGCAGCGGCTGCGGCAAATCCACGCTGTTGCGTATGCTGGTCGGGTTGGACAACGACTATCAGGGACGCGTGCTGGTTGAAGGAAAAACCGTGCGCGGCATCGGGCGTGAGCGTGGCATGGTGTTTCAGGAACCGCGCCTGTTTCCGTGGCTGACGGTGCGGCAAAACATCGCACTTGGACTGGCGAATGAAGCCATCGATAGCAAAGAGCGGAAGCGCCTGATCGATCATTTTATTCAGCTCATCCATTTGCAGGATTTTGCCGATGCCCTGCCCGCCCAGCTTTCCGGCGGTATGGCGCAGCGTGTGGCTATCGCACGCGGGCTCGTCGCCAATCCACGTATCCTGATGCTGGATGAACCTTTTGGCGCACTGGATGCGTTGACCCGCCAGCAGATGCAGCAGGAGCTGCGCCGCATTCATCAGGCAGAAGGCACGACCACGCTGCTGGTCACTCACGACGTCGAGGAAGCCGTCTATCTCGCCGATCGCGTCGTCGTGCTGGCACCACGACCGGGACGTATCCGCCAGATTGCGACCATTTCGCTGCCGCATCCACGCCAGCGTGACAGTCAGGCCTTTCACCAGCAGTGCGGCGACTTGCTCGCACTGCTGACGCAGCCTGCCGATACGGCTGCCGACCCCTCTTATCTGAACACGTAAACACTGGAGCACCATTATGGGACACCCTTCCGTCTACCCGACCGGCACAACGATTTACAACCCGGAAAAAGCCTGGGGCGGCTACACCGTCTTTCAGGCGCTGGAACGTGGCGCGGTGCTGGTGGATATGAACGGCACCGAACTGCGCCTGTGGGAAGGTCTGCACGGCTTCCCTAACAAAATCCTGCCCGGCGGTTACATCCTCGGGCACAGCGGCGAACGTGATTCGCGTTACGGCATGCAGGACATGGTCGATCTGATTCAGGTCGACTGGGACGGCAACGTCGTCTGGAAATTCAACGGCTATGAACACATTACCGATCCTGACCTTCCGCCAGAATGGATGGCACGCGTCCACCATGACTACCAGCGCAGCGGCAATCCGGTCGGCTATTACGCGCCGGGTCAAGAACCACAGTCGATTGGCGGCAACACATTATTGCTGGCGCATACCAACCTGCATAATGAACGGATCAGCGACAAACTGCTGCTCGACGACACCATCATCGAGGTGGACTGGGAGGGCAATATTTTATGGGAGTGGCGTTGCAGCGACCATTTCGATGAACTCGGCTTTGATGACGACGCAAAAACCGCGCTGTACAACAATCCCAACCTGCGCAAAAGCGGCGGTGGGATGGGCGACTGGATGCACATCAACTCCATGTCGGCACTCGGCCCCAATCCGTGGTTCGATCAAGGCGATACCCGTTTCCACCCAGATAACATCATCTGGGACGCGCGCGAATCCAACATCATTGCCATCATCGACAAGCAGAGCGGCAATATTGTCTGGCAGCTTGGCCCCAACTACAACACGCCTGAGCTCAAACACATCGGCTGGATTATCGGCCAGCACCACGCGCATATGATCCCCGCAGGCTTACCGGGCGCGGGCAATATTCTGGTGTTTGATAACGGCGGCTGGGCTGGCTACGGCGCGCCCAACCCGGCATCGGCTGACGGGGTGAAAAACGCCTGGCGTGACTATTCCCGCGTACTGGAAATCAACCCGGTCACGCTGGATATTGTTTGGCGCTATTCGCCCTACGAAGCAGGCATTCCGCACCCGACTGACGCCTTCCGTTTTTACAGCCCGTACATCAGTAATATCCAGCGCCTGCCGAACGGCAATACGCTGATTAACGAAGGAGCCAACGGTCGGTTGTTTGAAGTCACCGCCGATCATGAAATTGTCTGGGAGTTTATTTCCCCCTATTGGGGCAAGACGGTGAACACCAACATGCTGTATCGCGCCTACCGCGTCCCCTATGAATGGGTGCCGCAGCTGTCGCGCCCACAGGAAACTCCGGTGATTGCCCCTGATAATACTCAACTACGCCAGCCCGGAGCCGCCGCGCCCGGCTTCGCCAGCGTGATTCGTATTGACGGCACGCGTCCTTATAAAAAGAGCGGCGATGCACTGTGTGTCGCGACCGACAGCGAAGATCTCAAGCGCAGCCCGAAGCTCTTTGCCGTCAACCGTGAGCGTTTTGCGCCACTCACCGCCGACCGTTGGCCTGAACTGGCTGCACAACGTGGCCCACAGCTGCTGCTGGTCGGCGCGGAGCGCTGCGTCCATTGCAAAAGCCTCTATCGCCAGTTAGAAGCGATTCTGGATAACGAGGAATACCGTCAATTACCAAGTCATTATCTGGACGCCGACCATCACATCGCACTGGCAGAGAAATTGGCGGTCAGGACGCTACCAACTCTGCTCTGGCTCGAAAACGGTGAAGAACAAGCTCGCCTAAGCGGCGCCCAGCAGCCCGAACGCCTGCGCCAGTGGCTGACCACGCAACAGAGCTAACCCTCACACCTTAACGCGATCTCGCTCCCAGTGAGGTCGCGTCGTTGCTTTCATTTCTCACTTTTCTTGCGTACGTCCTTCCATACCAACGCAGTCGTCCTCTGCGCTTCTTCCCTGCCCATATCCGCTTCTTTTACCATTGCCTACAGATTATTCAGGGACGGAAAAACAGCATGGCCGCGCATGATGCGATTTTTAAACAGTTTCTCAGCGATCCAGCCGTCGCAAAGGATTTCTTCGCCATCCATCTGCCAGAAGAAATCAGGACTATCTGCGACTTCAGCTCGCTGCAACTGCAATCAGCCTCTTTTGTGGACGAGGAACTGCGCGCAAGAATATCGGATATGCTGTATTCAATTCAGACCACCACAGGGCAAGGTTATATCTATTGTGTGATTGAGCACCAGAGTCGCCCAGAAAAGCTGATGCCGTTTCGCCTGCTGCGCTACGCGCTGGCTGCTATGCAGCAGCACCTCTCTCAAGGTCACGATACGTTGCCACTCGTCGTTCCTTTACTGTTTTATCACGGCCAGCGTAGCCCTTATCCCTATACGCTGCGCTGGCTCGACGGTTTTGCTGACGCTATTCAGGCAGAAAAACTCTACAATACCTCCTTTCCTTTGGTTGACCTAACGGTGATGCCGGATGAGGACATCAAGACGCATCGCCGCGTGGCGCTGTTGGAACTGGTGCAAAAACACATTCGCACGCGCGATATGCTGGAATTAGCACAGGATATCGGGCTATTATTTGAGCGCTGGCAGGTACCGCTGCCACAAAAAAGAGCGATACTTTTTTACATCGCACGAAGCGGCAACACCTCAAGGCCAGCAGAGTTTATTGAGGCCGTCGCGCAGTCTCTGTCAACGGATCGGGAGGCGATCATGACCATCGCACAGCAGCTTGAGAAAATCGGGTTTGAAAAAGGCATCAAGCATGGCATACAGCAAGGGATACTGCATGGCATGAAAGCCAGTGCTCAAAATATTGCTCGTCAGCTTCTGCTTAGCGGCATGGAACCTACTCAGGTTTGTCAGATTACTCAGTTGAGCGCGGCGGAACTGGCACAGCTTGTTGATTCATCGAATGAGTAGGCTCTAAAGATACATCACGCTTTCCTACAATTTACCCTTCCCCCCTCTTTTTCATCATCGACGCGGTCAGATAAGGCTGCGTCGCAGCGCCAATTTATACGCTCTGGATCACATTTCCTTTGCATCACGCTGTTGTAATTTGTTATGTTATTACATATCGATTTACACTGACCCTATACGTTAACCATGATTAACTGGAACAGACACACAGACGCCATTCTTCAGGTAGAGAACCTGAGCCTGTCTATTGGTGGTGAAACCAAGGTCAGCGATATCAGCTTTACGCTGTTCGCGGGTGAACGTGTCTGTTTACTCGGTGCATCCGGTTCCGGTAAATCCCTCACCGCCAAAGCGATCATCGGCACACCGCCGTCGGGCTGCCAGATTAGCGGCAGTATTCGGGTGAATGGCGAAGAAGTCAGCCAGTTGAAAGCACTGGCGCGCCCGCAGGTCAGTCGCGTCTCTGCCGTGTTCCAGGACTCCGCAACGGCGCTTAATCCCCTCATGCCGTTGGGAAAACAGCTGTCTCTGGCGTTGAAAACCACCTCTTCCTCTGAGCTTTCTGCACTTCTGGCTGCCATGAAGCTGGATGATATTCCCAACCTCCTGCAACGCTATCCTGCCGAACTGTCCGGTGGCCAGCGCCAGCGCATTTGTATTACCCTCGCTCTACTCGGCAAGACACGCCTGCTGGTGGCGGACGAACCGACAACTGCGCTCGATGTCATTACCCAGAAGCAAGTATTGCAGGTCTTACAGGAACGTAGCGCGCAGCCGGATGCTCCTGCCCTGCTGTTTATTACGCATGATATCGCCGTTGCCGCCCAACTCTGCCAGCGTGGCCTGGTGATGGAAAACGGACGAGTCATTGAATCCGGCAGTATGCAGCAACTACTGAATGCACCACAGCAGCCGTATACCCGCAGTCTGGTCGCTGCCGCACGTCGCGCCGACACGCTTTTATCTGACAATCTTTTTCCTGATAATGTGTTACCCACCGCTGTTGCCGGAGCGCTTGCCGGATGAACCACCACCTGCACGCGGTTCCTTCACCGTTTTTAAGCCTTGAACACGTCAGCCGCTATCGTCAGACGTCACGTTTGCCGTGGCAAAAGGCCGATCCTGCCAGTGCCATTTTTCACGACCTGTCGCTAAACCTGCAACAGCACGAACGCGTCGGGCTGGTCGGTGCTTCCGGCTGTGGTAAATCCACGCTGCTAAAAACCCTGCTCGCGCTTGAAGCGCCAGAAAGTGGTGCGGTGTACTGTGACGGCAACCTGATTAAACCCGGTTCGGTACGTTCGCTGCTCTGGTATCGCCGCCGCGTCCAATATATTCCGCAGGATCCGGCCGGCTCGCTCGCGCCACGTCAACGCGTCGCCGATCTCCTCATCGAGCCGCTGAAGCGACTCCGCCCCGATGAGAACCATCACGCTAATGGAAACCATTCTGCCCGCCTGAACGAAGTCATGGATCAGGTAGGACTGAGCGTCACGCTTCTGGATAAGGTCGCGGGGCAGCTTTCCGGGGGACAGGCACAGCGTGTCGCTCTGGCACGAGCGCTGATTGTTCGACCCGAATTTTTACTGGCGGACGAGCCCGTCAGCGGTCTGGATTTACCGCTGCGCGAACAAATTAAAGCCCTGCTTCAGCAGGTCACCGAACAAAACAAAATGGGCTTGCTGATGGTCTCGCACGATATTTCCATGCTCGCCGGGCTGTGCGACAGAATGCTAGTCATGGATGGCGGATGCATTATTGAAGATCGCCCCACGACCGAGGTGCTAGCTTCACCGCAACAGGCGCACACCGCTCATCTGTTGCAGGCCGTCCCCGCGCTATCGACGTCAGGCTATTAGCTCGCTGAAAACGCGCTTTTTACAATAAAATATCGCATCAATAACACATTCCCCCGTAACGGGCTTTTTATAACGGATCATGACATGTCAGACCTTACCGCCAACCGCGCACCACGGCCTTATCCCCCGTTGCTTCTGGGTAGCCAGCTTGTTTTCAATATTGGCTTTTATGCCGTCGTGCCGTTTCTGGCGATTTTCCTGCGCGACGACATGCTGCTTTCCGGCTGGGCTATCGGGCTAGTAATTGGCTTACGCACCTTTTCTCAACAGGGCATGTTTTTAGTCGGCGGCGCGCTGGCTGACCGATTCGGCGCGCGCGTGATCATCCTGTGTGGCTGTGTCGTGCGTATCAGCGGCTATCTCCTGCTGGCGTTAGGCGACTCGCTATGGCCGATCATCCTCGGCGCCTGTCTGACCGGCGTCGGCGGTGCCCTGTTCTCTCCCGCCATCGAAGCGCTGATGGCACAGGCCGGTACGCAAAGTGAAAAAGAGGGAAAACGCAGCCGCTCCGAGTGGTTCGCCCTGTTTGCCATTTGTGGTGAGTTGGGCGCAGTGCTGGGGCCGTTGCTCGGCTCAGTGCTGGCCGGATACGGATTCCAGCGCGTGGCGCTCGCGGGTGCGGGCGTGTTTGTTATCGCGCTCATCATCCTGTTTTTCAGCCTGCCACCGACGCAGCGCAATCGGGGAGAATTACAGATTGCTCCGTGGTGGGAAACGTTCCGCCAGCGCCGTTTTGTCGCGTTCATCATTGCCTACAGCGCTTACCTGTTCAGCTACAACCAGCTCTACCTGGCACTGCCGGTTGAACTGCATCGCTCCGGCAGCAGCGAGAAAGATCTCGGACCGCTGTTTGTCCTGGCCTCCCTGCTGGTGATCGGGTTACAGCTTCCGCTGGCGCGTTTTGCCCGCCGGGTTGGCGCGGCGCGCATGCTGCCACTGGGCTTCGCGCTGCTGGCCGCGTCGTTCTTTAGCGTCGCGCTGTTTGCTTCCAGCACGCCGCCTGACGGGTGGCAGCGCCTGCTTCCGGCTATCTCGTTAATTACGCTGCTGACGCTGGGGCAGATGTTAATCGTCCCCGTCGGGATGGACCTCATCCCACGCTTTGCCAACAACAAAAACCTGGGTGCGCACTATGGCGCGCTGGCATCGATGGGCGGCATCGCGGTACTGGTCGGCAACTTTATACTCGGCAGCCAGCTCGATCGCGCGCTAACGCCGTCGCCACAGGCCGCCATTCCGTGGGTGCTGCTCGCCGCCGTGCCGCTGTGCAGTTCTCTGGCCATGATGGTCATCTGCCGCCCGTTTAAATCCGCTTCAACCGTGAATGAATAAGGACAGACTGATGAATATGCGCAATCTCCTGTGGCCCGTTTCCGGCTTGCTATCAGCTACGCTGCTGCTTTCAGGCTGCTTCAATGAGCCCGAGGAAAACCACGGCTCACATCATGACGGTCGAATCAAACTGGCGATGCTTCAGCCACCTCGCTCCGGCCTGACGCCGTTGAGCGATGATGCCTTTAAGCTGTCGCGCTGGAGCACGGCAGAAACGCTGGTAGTGCTCGACAAACTCGGCGAAGCCCAGCCTGCGCTGGCGACAAAATGGCAACAGATCGATGATAAATCCTGGCGTTTTGAACTGCGGCCAAACGTCCATTTTCACGATAACACCACCTTAAACGCCGCCACCGTAGTGAATGCGCTCACCGTGGCGTCCACGGCTGCCCCCAAACCGCGCATTCTGGACGGCGTACAGTTAACGGTAAAAGCCGATGGCGATAACGCCGTCATTGTCTCCACCGCTAAAGCGGATCCACTGCTGCCACAGCGTTTATCCAGCCCGCAGTTAGCGATTCTCTCCACCGCAGCATACGGTAAAAATGGCGTCGTCAATCCGATCAACACCGGAAGCGGCCCGTTCGTTCTGCGTACCGTCACCGGCACCAGTAGCGCGGTGTTAGATCGATTTGACGGTTATTGGGGTGATAAAGCACAAGCCAGTGGTATCGACGTCAGCTTTGTGTCCGACGGCGCGGCGCGCGCTGCTGCATTACGTACCGGCACGGCAGACATTGTCGAAGCCATTCCGGTTTCTCAGGCACCGCTGCTGGATCAATCGCTGGTGCATGAAGTCCCCATGCCGCGCACCAACACCCTGTATCTGAATACGCGTCATGGCGTGATGCAAGATCCCGCGATGCGTGCTGCCGTGCGCGATGCGATTAATCGCCAGCAGTTGGTGGATAACGTCTATGAGAAACGTGCTGATATCGCGCAGGGTCTATTAGGTCCCGCGCTGCCGTGGGCTGCGGAACTGCGTCAGCCGGTAGCGAATCCGGTCAAAGCTGGTACGCCTGCGGGAGCGACCATCACGCTGGCAACGTTCAGCGATCGCGCCGAACTGCCTGAAGTCGCGGTCTATCTGGCACAGCAGCTCACTGCCGCGGGATTTACGGTAAAACAGGTGGTGCGTGAGTATGCACAGATCGAGTCCGACGCGCTGGCAGGCAAGTTCGATGCCTTTATTTTATCCCGCGCCACCGTACTGGATTCCGGCGATCCAGTGGCTTATCTGTACAGCGACTTCGCCTGTGAAGGGTCGTTCAATATCGCTCAACTGTGCCGCCCGGAAATCGATCAGGCACTGCAAAAAGCGGCCGCGATTCCTGCGGGCGTTGCACGCCGTCAGGCCATCATGCAGGCAGAAAACCTGATCCTGGCCAGCGATGCCGCTATCCCAATGCTGCATGAGCGCGTAATTCAAGGTGAAAGCGCACAGGTAAAAGACGCACTGCGCGACCCGCGTGAACGCACGCTGATTAACGCCGCCACGCATATTGCCACCGGCGCCAAGTAACGGATAGTGCACCCGCAACCAGAAAGATGACGAGTTTATGAGCGAATCGCTGTATTGCCGCACCTGTGCGACCATCAACCAGACGCAACGCCCGCGATACGGCGTGCTGATCCCGCTGTTTTCGCGGCTGCTGACGCTGGCGGGCATCGTGGTGCTGATTGGCATGTTGCCGTGGCTATCTGGTCAGGATCCGGCGCTGGCGCTGCTGCGTGCCCGTTCCGGCGAGCAGGAAGCAACGGCGGAAACGCTAAACGCGATTCGTCACTCTCTTGGGCTGGATCAAGGCCCGTTGCAGTTGCTGTTGAGCTGGCTGACGGGCCTATTGCACGGCGATGCGGGTAACTCCTGGGTTTCTGGTCGGCCAGTCCTTCCGGGGATGTTGCAAGCGGCGGGCGTCTCGCTCACGCTGATGGCGTCTTCGGCGCTGGTGGCCTTTACGCTGGCTGCCGTGCTGTGCGCCCCTACCTTTCGGCAAGGGTTACGCGGTCAGGTTCATCGTTCAGGTGGCCTGTTTGCCGCCTTGTTTACCGCACTGCCCGAATTCCTGCTGGCGTCATTTCTGCTGATCGTCGGCGCCGTCTGGCTACAGTGGTTCCCACCCTATGGCTGGCTAGGCTTGCACTACGCGGTACTGCCATCGCTGGCGCTCGGTATTCCAGCAGGCGGTTACCTTGGCCGAATTATTGCCGACGCGCTATCCGCCACTTTCAGCGAAAACTGGCTCACCACTTGGAGTGTGTCGGGAGTGAACCGTCGTCATATCGCACTGGCAGTGCTGAAGCGCACGTTGCCCAGCGTGATGCCGCTAGTCGGGTTGGTTCTGGTTTCGTTAACCGGCGGTGCTATCGCCGTCGAAAAAGTGTTCGCGATTCCCGGTCTGGGACGTGCAACGCTGGGGGCAGCGGCCGCGCAGGATCTGCCCGCCTTGCAGGTCGGCGTGCTGATTCTCTTACTCATCGCCTCGCTGGCTGGCATAACAGCAAGCGGCGTGCGACTGCTGATTCTCGGACGCGCACTGCGGAGCGGTGCTATGCCAGTGCCGGAAGAACACGGTAGCCCGGCATCTCGTCATGCTATCTGGCTGCCGATTATCTGCGTGCTGCTGCTGGCGCTTCTGCTGCTGGCTGGCCTGCCGCGCGATCCCTATACCTCCGCCTTTCTGCGCCTGCAACCGCCGTCGTTCCTGCTGCCTTTTGGCGCGGACGCGATGGGGCGCGATTTATTGGCGCGCGTCGCACACGGCACGCTAAATACCTGTCTGCTGGCGCTGGCGGTGTCACTGGCCTGTCTGGCGATTGGCCTGTTAGTTGGGCTGTTTCCGCGTCTGTTCAGCGGCCCCATCGAAGTGACTAACGCTCTGCCGCCAGTGATTGCCGGGCTGCTGGTTGCTGCGGTCAATGGTCCGACGGCAACGGGCGCGGCGATTGCCGTCATTGCCGTCAGTTGGGCTCCGCTCGCGGCCCACACGGCAGCACTGGTCGCCGAAATCAATGCGCGCCCTTATATTCGGATGCTGCCGATTCTCGGTGTCGGTCCGATACGGCGCAGCCTGTTCTATATTCTGCCCGCGCTGATTGGTCCGCTTTTCCGTCACGCTATGCTGAAACTGCCAGGCATCGCGCTGGCGCTGGCATCGCTCGGCTTTTTAGGTCTGGGCGCGTCACCGCCGACGCCAGAATGGGGACGCGTCCTAGCTGAAGGGATGCCGTATATCGAACGTGCCTTCTGGGGCGTGCTGGCACCGGCTGCCGCACTCGGCGTGCTGTCGATACTGGCCGTGAGCGCAGCGAACCTCTCCGGTCGCCACAAACACTAATCGATCGAGGGACTCCCGCCTCTCTCGACGTTCACAGCCCTGCCAGATTTCACGATGGCGGGGCTGTGCATCTTCAGTTACGCTGTGAGCGAATCTCTGTCGAAGTACATATGAATATACCCTAAATAATTCGAGTTTCAGGCAGGCGGCAAGCGAAGGACAAATTCGTCGGGAACGAATTTGACCAGCCAACGGCTGGCCTTCGGTGAGAGACAGGACGTCTCTCATTTCATCCCGATGAGCTTACTCAGGTAAGTGATTCGGGTGACTGACAACTCTGCCAAAGGCAGAGTTGAACGCTGCTGGCAGCGGCCCCAACGGGGCGAGGTACACGTTAGTGTGCCGAGTAACGTAGCCAACGCACATGCAACTTGAAGTATGACGGGTATAGTGCAGAGCGTGATTAAAGGAGAGAATATGCATAACAGCGGATCCCACGTCAGTCTTACCGTCACTCAGACTCTGGATAAACTGGAAGCGCTGTATGATGAAGCCGTCTCAGCGCTGCGCGACGCCATCGGGGACTTCATCAATGATGGCACGCTGCCCGATGCCACTGCGCGTGCAGCAGGACTATTTTCCTACCCAGCCTTACGCGTCAGTTGGAGTGGCAATTCGACCGGTCATCCCCGACATCGCGCCTATGGGCGTTTTACTCATCCCGGCAGTTACTCCACCACCGTTACCCGTCCGGCATTTTTGCGTGCTTATCTGGCGGAACAGCTGGCGCTGCTGGAGGGGGATTATGACGTCACTATCGAGGTCAGTCCGTCTCAGCAGGAAATTCCCTTCCCCTACGTGCTCGACGGTTCCGACCTGATTCTTGACCGTTCCATGAGCGCGGGCATCGCCAAGCATTTCCCTACGACAGAACTGTCGCAGATTGGGGACGAGACGGCAGATGGGCTGTTTCACGCCACCACGACATCGCCGCTGTCGCACTTCGACGCGCTGCGTACCGATTTCTCGCTGGCGCGACTTCGCCACTATACCGGCACGCCGGTAGAACATATTCAGCCGTTCATTCTCTTCACCAACTACACCCGCTATGTCGATGAGTTTGTACGCTGGGCCTGTGCGCAGATTGCCGATCCCGATAGCCCGTATGAGGCGCTGTCCTGCGCGGGGGGGATCTATATCACCGCCGACACGCCTAATCCCGAGCAGACGGTGTCCGATCTAGCCTGGAAGAACCACCAGATGCCTGCCTATCATCTGATTCCTCGTCAGGGTAAAGGGATTACGATGGTCAATATCGGCGTCGGGCCATCCAACGCTAAAACCATCTGCGATCACCTCGCAGTGATGCGCCCCCATGCCTGGCTGATGATCGGCCACTGCGGCGGCCTGCGTGAAAGCCAGTCCATCGGCGATTATGTGCTGGCGCACGCTTACCTGCGTGACGACCACGTACTGGACGCCGTGCTGCCGCCGGATATCCCGATTCCCAGCATCGCCGAGGTGCAGCGAGCGCTGTACGACGCGACCAAGATGGTCAGCGGGATGCCGGGGGAAGAAGTTAAACAGCGCCTGCGTACTGGCACGGTTGTGACCACCGATGACCGCAACTGGGAATTACGCTACGCGGCCTCTGCCCTGCGGTTTAACCTCAGTCGCGCCGTGGCGGTGGATATGGAAAGTGCGACGATTGCCGCACAGGGGTATCGCTTCCGCGTACCTTACGGCACGCTGCTGTGCGTCTCGGACAAACCGTTGCACGGTGAAATCAAGCTGCCGGGACAGGCGAACCGTTTCTATGAAGGGGCGATTTCAGAGCATTTGCAGATTGGCATCTGCGCTATCGATCTGCTGCGGGCGGAAAGTGACAAGCTGCACTCACGTAAGCTACGCACCTTTAACGAGCCACCGTTCCGCTGATTACATCTCGTTTGTTCGGACAGGCAACCGCATTCGTGCGGTTGCCTGATTCACGCGGGCACCCAACCTCTCACCACATTACTAATGGCGGCGGCGCTGGTGCTCTTTGATTTCCTGCGTTTGCTTGGCATCGATACTTAATTCCGCCGTTGGCCTTAATAAAAGCCGCCGAAGCCCAATCGGTTCGCCAGTTTCCAGACAATATCCATACTCACCGCTGCGGATACGTTGCAACGCCGCATCAATTTTAGGCAACAGCCGACTTTCTCGATCGATTTGCCGAAATAGCATCCTTAACTCTTCTTCGCGCATGGCTTTATCGCCTTCATCACCGCTCTGTTCACTCCGTTGAATACCACCTTTCAGCTCCTCAATGTGTTGCAGCAGCGCTAGGCGCTCGGTCTGTAAACGCTGCGTGAAAAAGGCCAACTGTGCCGAATTCATGTAATCGACTTCTGGCATAGCGAGAATCAGCACTTCTTCTTTTAGTATCCGACTTGGCATAATGTTCTCCACGATAGCACGCCCGAATTTGTTATGTTATAACAGTAAAAACACCATAACGGATGTGCCCAATGAAAAAAGGTCTGTCAGTTCTGTTTCTTTCCCTGGTGGCAGCACAAGCTTCCGCTTTTCAGGCGAAAATAGCCCAGTCCGATGATGCTGGGTTACGTAATATCGATGAGGCCAAGCGCACTTTTTCTGGCTTTACGCCAATGGGGCTCCAAACCATTCACCCCGGTCAGTGTGATGCAACCTCCGTTAATGGCTGTGGTTGCCCATTTTGCACTCAGCTGCGGCTCGTGGGTCGCTGAGCATCGCACCTTTGACATCGAAAATGCGGGCATCCCTGCCCGCGTATTGCTTCAACCCTGATTGAGCTTTTAGCGCTTACCCGCCAACTCGGTGGGTGCGCCATCAATTTTAATATCCAACCCTTGCTTCGCGCTGTTCAGGTAAAACTCACGAATTCGCTGATTCACCGGATCGCTGACGTACACGCTGCCGCCGACAATGGCGAGCGATGGTGTTGGCGTTTTCGCACCGTAAGCGCAGTCAAACGCCTCAACCGCATCAAAGCTGGCGACTTGTTTCCAGTTCGGCGCCACGTCATACAATCGCAGCTTGCCATCCGGCGTCAGGTTGGCGACCCGCTTGCCATCAGCAGAGACTTCAAATTTGCACACGGCCTGAGCGTCTGGGATAGCAAACGTATCCTGTGCCGTGAGCTTTTTAGCCTGAGGATCGATGCGAATGAGTGCATTAAACGGTTGCCCACCCAGCCCACCGTAATTACCAATCACATAAGTGCCTTGCAGGCCGGATTTCAGCGTGCTGGTACGGCGATCGTCAGGATAAGCCAGCTTGTGTGATACCCATTTCCCGCTCTGCTGTTTTACGACCAAAACTCCGCCGTCGCTTTTCGCATCGCCATCCAATAATTTCGCGTTACAGCCAAAAACGTGGACGTGATTTAGCGCGCTGTGCCCATGAAACTCTTTACAAGAACGCTGGAGATCCTGCTCCTGATTAAAGTCCGCTATCGCTTTCCAGTCCTTGTCTTGCTGATAAACCACAAAACCGTTAGGACGCGATGTCACCGCTTTATCATCCCCTTTGGCATAGGCTGCTTTCGGCACGGAAATCAGCCACTGATTATTCCCCAACGGTGCGGTGATGCCGTGCTGCGGTGCTGGGCTTTTGCGCTTCTCAACAACAGGATTCGCGCTATCCAGATCCGACAAGCGGATCATGACCGATTCTGGCTTGCTGGGGCCGTCCCACGGACGTAAGCCATCGTACGACCAGGCCACCCAACCATTCTCCGAGGTAATATGTGAGGGTTTGTCTCCCGTCACCCGTAGCGGCAAAAGACGCGGTTCGCCTTTATGCACGTCCAGATGGTCGTCGTGCGATTCATAGGTCAGGCCGGTATCAAGAAAAGCGATAGTGCCAGCATCATCATAAAGGTTGATGATGGTGAATCGCCCATCCTCCGTAGGCACCAACGCCGCATTCGCCCGGCCCACGTCAAAGGTATGCGTAACCTTGAAGGTGTCCAGATCCAGCACGCTGAGCGTCGGTTTCTGATGATCGGAAAAGATTAACCGCCCGCGCAATACCTCATGATCGTGCGCCTGAACGCTCGCACTCCCCGCCCCCATCAACAGCGCCAGAGTCGCTGCGATTGTCGTTTTCTGCATCTTTATCTCCGTGATGTTATTGTGATTTGTAGTTATGTTATAACATAACAATTAAAGATGCCAGAATCGGGCAGGAAGGGGCAGAGCAAAAGCGCCACATCTGTGGCGCTTGCTTAAGACAGTAAGATTGAGACTAATTAATCTCAGGATGCTGTTCGGTCAGGCGTTTTCTTTTCTTCTCCAGTTCGGCAATTTGCTCATCAATTTCTTCTATTTTCTGCTCGATATTGTCGTACTGTTCCTGCAACAGCTCTTTGGCTTCCGTCCGATCCGATGCCGCTGGCGTTGCGCCTTTCAGCGGCTGGTTAGCGGTTTCCCGCATCGACATCCCGGTAATCAGACCAATCAGCCCAATCACCATCAGGTAATACGCCGGCATATATAAATTACCGGTAGACTCCACCAGCCACGCCGCTGCCGTTGGCGTAAAGCCCGCAACCAGCACGGAAACGTTAAATGACGTCGCCAGCGCGCTATAGCGAATATGTGTGGGGAACAGAGCAGGAAGCGTCGACGCCATCACTCCCGTGAAGGAATTTAGCAGTACGGCCAGCATCAGCAATCCGCAGAAGATCAACCCAATTACATCACTGTTAATCAAGATAAAGCTGGGTACTGACAGCAACAGCAGCCCAATACTGCCGCAAATAATAAACGGTTTACGCCCGTACCGGTCGCTCATTAGCCCCATCACTGGCTGCACAAACAGCATCCCGATCATGACGGCGATAATAATCATCACACCATGATCTTCCGAGTAATTCAGGCTGTGTGAAAGGTAACTCGGCATATAGGTCAGCAGCATGTAATAGGTGACATTGGTGGTAATCACCATCCCGATACAGATCAACAAGCCTTTCCATTGTTTGGTCACAATCTCACGCAGGGAGACCCTCGGCGGAGATTGGATGCTGTCTTTTGATTCTTTATCAATTTTGTCAACGTGCTGTTGGAACGTCGGCGTTTCTTCCAGCGCATGGCGCAAATAAATCCCGATTAATCCGAGCGGCGCGGCAATAAAGAACGGAATACGCCATCCCCATTCAAGAAAACTCTCTTCTCCCACGATGGAAGAAATGAGCACCACGACACCAGCCCCCATGACGAACCCGGCAATAGAGCCGAAATCCAGCCAGCTCCCTAAAAAGCCGCGTCGTCTGTCCGGGGAATATTCGGCAACAAAAATTGCCGCGCCGGTATATTCTCCCCCGACGGAGAATCCCTGCGCCAGTTTCGCCAACAGCAGTAATATCGGCGCCCAAATACCAATCGATTCATAGGACGGAATCAAGCCGATACAGAATGTACTCACCGACATGATAATAATGGTGATCGACAAGACTTTCTGGCGACCAAATTTATCCCCCATCGCCCCAAAGAATATCCCGCCAAGTGGCCGAACCAAAAAGGGAACCGAGAACGTTGCCAGCGCGGCAATCATTTGTACGCCGGGATCGGCTCCGGGGAAAAAGACCTGTCCGAGTGCATACGCCACAAAACCATATACGCCAAAATCAAACCATTCCATCGCATTACCCAATGCGGCGGCGGTAATGGCTTTTTTGAGTCTGGCATTATCAATAATGGTAATGTCCTGAATTTTCATCGGTTCGACTTTTTTCTTTTTTAATCTCATCCTTTTTTCCTTTGCTTAAAAAGCGACCCTTTATTAAAAATAAAATGCTCTCTTTCATGCACAGGGAACCACCCGACTGTGCGCTGAAAAATGAACAGTTTATTGGCCGCAATATTCATTACTCGTTGATACTGCTGGATGAAGTATAGAAGAATTTGGACAAAAGCTCGGATTCAGGCACCGCCTGCCTAAATAACGCACGGGAATATAATCAAAGGAAAATAACGGTAAATAGTTATTACAACATCATCACATTAATGTCAGCGGGGTATTTTTACTTACGTGAAGCAATCATTTTCGGGTTACGGTTAAAATAGCGCGTAAATGCCAGGCTGAAATTAGCGGGATGTCGATAGCCAACTTGCCAGGCAGTCTGTGCCACCTGAAATCCCTGCTCCAGTAGCTGATGCGCCCGTTCCATCCGCATCCGTAATAACATCTGACCCGGCGTGGTCGCAAAGCAGCGATGAAACCCAAACTTGAGTCTGGATTCGCTCATTCCTGCCTGTGCCGCAATACAGGCCAGCGTCAGCGGTTCAGCCAAATGCTCACGCATCCAGCGGCATACTTGATCTATTTGCTGCCGCTCCTGTGGATGAATGCCGCCTCGTTTCTCTTCCGGTTGCAGGACGTGCCGATACTGCGCCAGCAGGCTTAAGGCATGGATATGACGATTCAGCGGATCGGCGTCAGCGCACAGCGCATTGACATGAACCTGGCTCGCCGCAGATAGGGGCGTAAACGCACGCTGTTCTACCCCAACGTCACTGAATAGCTGCTCCGCACAGTTCGCGCCAAAATAGCGAGTCGCCGCCATTTTTCCCACCAGCAGCCGTAGCTGATCGACCTGCTGTTGAGCCTGATAATGGCGCTCGCCCACGCTGGAACCAAACGTCGTGATAGTGACATGCTGTTGACGAAACCAGATCGATGAGCCGCCACAATCGTAATAAACAGACTCCCCTGCCAGCGCAAACGTCATGACCAGCATCGGTTGCGAATGCGGGTTCTGTGTTTCTTCCACCAAGTTGCGGCGCGGGCGATATTGCGAACGAGCCAGCGACAGATCCGTATCGATACAGCTGAAATCTGACCAGCATTCGCCAATAACGCCCGGCAGTGTTCGACGCGAATCAGAACGATTCACCTGGCCCACACGACATCGATCGCCTGATGACAATCCCTCTCGCCCCTGCTGCTGCCTTTGCACCATCGTCCCCCCGCCGTTTCGCATATGAAAAACGCCGCCTCGCATAACAATGAACATAATAACCATTCTCATTTATAGATAGCATATTCCCTATCGACTGACCATCAATGAGAAAGACCGTTTATGAATCCATTAGAGACGTTATGGCAGCTTGCCGCCAGCAGCGTGAAGGCTGACGCCTTACATCTGGCGCTGGAACAGCAGATTTTCGATCGGCTGGAAGAGGTCACCACACCGGAACAGCTGGCGGAAGCGCTGGGCTGGCAGCCGGAGAAAACTGGGTTTCTGCTTGAGATCCTGTGGAGCATGCAGCTATTGACGCGTCATCACGATGGTTATCGCACCGCTCCAGCCTGTGGCGCCGTGCTCTGTCGCAGCAGTTCACGTTTTCTGGGCGACGCCTGGCGTTTTCGCCTGACCAGCCTGCGTCAGTTTGGTCAGGGACTCGGCGACGGCATGCATCAGCCGCTGCAAACACAGTTGAGCGAGTTACCGCGCGATGCAGCGTGGGCCAACGCCGCAGAACAGCAGATCGCACAAGAGCAGCGGGCGGTGACGGCCGACCGTGCCGAGCAGTTGATCGCCAGCCTGCCGGATTTTCCGCAAATCAGACACGTTCTCGATCTGGGCGGCGGTCCCGGCTGGGTGGCGATTACGTTGGCGCTGCGTCACGCTCAGATCTCCGGCACGGTGTATGACCTGCCGCAGACCGCCGTCGTGGCCCAACGCAATATCGACAGTGCGGGGTTATCCGCACGTCTGTCGGCGCAAAGCGGCCCGTTTCCCAGCGAAAAATACGATCTGATTTGGAGCTCTTCTTTCCTGCATTTTGTCGAAGACATTCCCGCCATGCTGGGCACGCTCCACGATGCGCTGACATCGGAGGGCACGCTGATTCTGGCACAGGCGGAGATTGCTGAAGCACCGGAGGATGCCGCACCGGTTCTGCCGTTTTATCTGCCGATGCAAATGAGTGGACGCCATGTTACGCGGGAAGGCCAACTGACACGGTGGCTACTGGCTGCGGGCTTTACCTCTGTCGAAACTCATCGTCATCAGGCATTCCCCATGGCACCGCTGAATGTGCTGATCGCTCGTAAACACCGATAACCGCGCATGCTTTATCTGAATGTAAAAAGCCAGTCAGCAAAAGCTGACTGGCAAATAAAACCTTCAATAACACTATCTGCTTTATGATTCCCTACTTTCACACTCTCCCTGACGTGCTGGCGGCAATACTATTTTCATTATCAGAAACGGGTCCAGTCAGACGCACTAGGGGCAGATGCTTTGGAAGAGACTGGAAGCATAGCAACAAGCGACAGCGTCTCCGTTACAGGCTGCTTGGGCGCCGAACGTTCATATCCCGCAATCCTGAACACCGAGACTTCTCTGACAAGCTGATCCGCTTGTTCCTTGAGGCTCTGTGCTGCCGCCGCGGATTCTTCCACCAACGCGGCATTTTGTTGTGTTGTCTGATCCATTTGGCTGACAGCGATACCGACCTGCTCAACCCCTGTCGATTGCTCAGCACTTGCGGAGCTAATCTCTGATACGGTATCGCTCAACTGGCGGATTGACATCACCACCTGCTGCATCGTTTCCCCCGCTTTATTCACCAATACCGAACCAAGCTCAACACGTTCAACGCTCGCAGTAATCAGGTTTTTGATCTCTTTAGCGGCTTCTGCGCTACGCTGTGCCAGATTACGCACTTCTCCCGCCACAACGGCGAACCCTCGCCCTTGTTCGCCAGCCCGGGCAGCCTCAACGGCGGCGTTAAGCGCTAAAATATTCGTCTGGAACGCAATGCTGTCGATGACGTTGATAATATCCGCAATACTGCGCGAACTTTCATTAATGGACTTCATCGTGCCCACCACGTCATTGACAACATTCCCTCCCTGAAGGGCAACGGTACTCGCATTTTGAGCCAGCACATTAGCCTGGCGGGCATTGTCGGCATTGTTTTTTACCGTCATCCCTAATTGCGTCATGGTTGAAGAGGTTTCTTCGAGTGCACTCGCCTGTTCTTCGGTTCGTGATGACAAATCAGCGTTACCCTGAGCAATCTGCATGCTGGCAGTCGCGACACTCTCCGCATTATTTCTGACACCAATAACCATCCGCGTCAGCGCAGCCTGCATCTCTTTCATTTCTTCCAACAACAGGCCCGTTTCATCACGGCTATTCACATCAATTGAACCACTCAGATCGCCTGCACTGATACGTTTCGCAGAGGAGAGTGCTGTGGATAACGGTATGGTGACGCTACGCGTTAATGACCAGGCGGTAAGGCACCCTAAAACGGTTGAAAAGACTGATAGCACCAACATCCACAACAGCGCATCAGTAATATACGTTCTCGTCACCTGTTTGGCATGATCAACAAACGATACCTGTAGCTCGGTAAATTCACTCAGTTTGGCAAAATAAACGGCCTGAATATTTGCTATATCACCAAATACCAATTCTGTTGCCAGCGCATCCTCATCTTCCATTGCATAGCCAATCGCTTTATTGATGCTCAGGCTATACTGTTTTCTGATATCGATAAGCTGATTAAATAACTCCCGCGCATGTTCCGAATTGACCATACCATCAAGCTTTTTATATATTCCACTTGCCGTGTCAGTCGTTTTTACTATGGTCGCCTTTAGTTCCTGTTTTTCTTGCGTTCTGTCTGCAGGGAGGAGAATAATATCACGCAGCGTGCGGACATTGGTATTCAGTACGTCCTGAATATCGCGCAGCATGTCGACCTTAACCATTCTATCCTCAGTCACCTCATCAAACTCAGCGCCAATATTTTTCATAAAATAATAGCTAATGGATGACAAAGTCAGTGTCAATACAATTAACAAGCCAAACCCCAGAAAAAGCCGACTGCCAATTTTTATATTTTTAAAAAAAATCATGTTAGCACCAGAATATTACATTTTAAAAATCGTTACCCAACCACGATTGATGACATAGTCAGCCGCTGTCTGTTTAACGAAAAAACAGCACAGACGGTAAAGCGAACCGCTATCGCACCGGGCTCCCTGGCTTCTCTAAATCTCTTATTTTCTGATGCATGTAACAGAATACTGGCATAAGAAATCCATTTGGCCATATATTGTTATATCTCACATTGCATGTGTCTTTGTGATATTTGCTTACTGAAACGGTTTACTTGATAAAGTAATTTAACTCTCCTTTTTTATTCCTCGCTGAAATTCACATGATTTATTGCATAATAAAGAGCAAACTATTGCTCAAAGAAAGCTAAAAGCCTTAGCTCTCACCTACCGAACTCGAGTTAGTGTTACGCTTAATTATTTGGAGTCTGTATAAATAAAAAATAACGTCAGGTCGAAGCAAGCTACATTCTATAACCATACACTATCACAAATGGAAGATCGATCGGAAATAACGATCATTAAACCGTTCAATTTCCTTTGTTCGATCGTTTTTTTCTATCAAAAAATAATAATGGGAAAAATCTGAGTTCCATTAATTAAATCAGACTTATAAGTTAGAAAGCTAATAGTTAAGATTGAGTAACAACACCGTCCATATCATTACGCTTTGTGACACTCAATATAGTGTAACGTGACTGAATTAATTAGATTTAACGCATAATGGCAGGTTCCCGCGTCTCGCGGGAGAATAAAAAAAGCCAGTCAGTAAGGGCTGACTGGCTTTCGGAGTGAACATAATCGGGTGCTGCGTGTTTCCGTCTCGTTTTTCACTCTACCGCATATTCCTTCATTTTATTTTCGTCAGGCATTGTGCCATTGAGTTTCTTGAGCACTTCCTTCGCTTCTTTCAGCACTCGGGCACATTGCTCGCGCGTGATGGTAAGCGGTGGCTCAATCCTGACCGATTTAGCATTATTCAAGGTGCCCGCAACCAGAACATTACGTTGAAACAGCTCTTTCGCGAAGGCATACCCGATCTCGTTTTTCCTGAACTCGATAGCCTGCAACAGCCCCATTCCTCGTGCTTCGATAATCAATTGAGGATATTCGGCTGCCAACTGCTGTAAGCCCTGCAACAAAAATTCCCCTTGTATCGTCGCCTGTTCCGGCAGATTCTTCGTCAGCAACTCATTAACCGTCGCCAGCGCCGCCGCACAGGCCAGCGGATTGCCGCCAAACGTGGTGGTATGCAGGAATGGGTTTTCAAACAGCACGGAGAAAACGTCTTCCGTTGCCACCGTTGCACCAATCGGCATCACGCCGCCGCCCAACGCCTTCGCCAGACACAGAATGTCGGGTTGCACGCCATAATGCTCACAGGCGAACATCTTGCCCGTGCGCCCCATTCCGGTTTGTACCTCATCCAGAATCAGCAATGCCCCAACCTCATCGCATAATGATCTGACCGCAGGCAAGTAATTTTCCGGAGGCACAATCACGCCGCCTTCTCCTTGAATAGGTTCAAGGATGATGGCAGCAACGTCATCGCCGGTCTTCTGGCATTGCTGAACCTGCTTGCGCATGGCGTTGATATCGCCAAAAGCAACATGATGGAAGCCGGGTAACAGCGGCATGAAAGGACGACGAAACGCGGGCTTGGCGGTGGCGGAAAGCGCGCCCAGCGATTTCCCGTGGAATGCGCCTGTCGCGGCGATAAAGGTATATTTACCGCGCGGTGACTGGTAGGCCTTCGCCAGCTTTAACGCTGCCTCAACCGATTCCGTTCCACTATTGCAGAAGAAGCTGTATTTCAGATTGCCCGGCGTCAGCGCCGCCAGCGTTTTCGCCAACAGCCCCCGCAGCGGATCGAGCAGTTCCTGACTGTGCAGCGGTTGTCTGGCAAGCTGGCGCTCAACGGCAGCAATGACGTTAGGGTTACGATGCCCAACGTTAAAAATGCCGTAACCGCCGAGGCAGTCCAGATATTCATTCCCTTGGGTATCAATCAGCGTATTCGGGCCGCTGGCGCGCCATTCGACTGCGCCGTAGTCGCCGCCGGTAGTGACAGATTTTCGGTACTCCAGAAAACCCGGGTTGACGTATTCGCGAAAACAACTCAAAACTTCTCGATTCAGTGCCGCCATGTCATCGTGGGATAGCGTGTCACTATGAATCCAATGCAGTGCCTGCTGAGTACACTCTAGCGGGTTAAGGTGGGCGTTTGATCTGGACAAAATGCGCTCCTTGAAAACGGACATCACGCGATGCCACTTTAATTAATGCACATAACACGCCAGTCGCCCGCCCCAAATCAGAATAAAATATAAAAACGCGATCTAATCCAAAAATTCAGCAGATGATTTGAACTAAATAATAATATGCGGAATTAAAAACCGATAAGCATGGAAAATGCCAGTATGAGGAAAATCAAAGCATCTTGTGATGCCCCACTTTTGTCCAGCGCGCCCTTTTTTGGGGCACGCCGGGGCTGGATAAACGCGCTATGTCATTACCCGCTTGTCGTTCAGGATAAACAGAACCCTGCGGCAGACAGAAGATCCTCAGTGCCGGATCATGATATGGCGCACGATGGTGTAGTCCTCCAGACCGTACATCGACATATCCTTGCCGTAGCCAGACAGCTTCTGCCCACCGTGCGGCATTTCACTCACCAGCATGAAGTGGGTATTCACCCAGGTACAACCGTACTGAAGGCACGCGGCCAGACGGTGCGCCCGCCCGATATCGCGCGTCCAAACCGACGAGGCCAGCCCGTAATGTGAGGCATTCGCCCAGCCAATCACCTGCGCTTCATCGTCAAACGGTGTGATGGATATCACCGGGCCAAACACCTCTTTCTGAACGATTTCGTCTTCCTGCTTTGCTCCCGCCAGCACCGTAGGCTGGAAGTAGAATCCCTGCCCTTTCACCCGCTCGCCACCGGTCACCACCGTAATGTGCGGCAGCGCTTTGGCGCGTTCGACAAAACCAATCACGCGTTCCAACTGTGGCTCGGTAATTAATGGCCCCAGTTCGGTCGTTTCATCATGTGGATCGCCTATTTTCAGCGTCGCTACCGCTTTTCCTAATGCTTCTACGACCTCATCGTAGATCCCTCGCTGCACATACAGCCGACAGGCCGCGGTACAATCCTGCCCCGCATTGTAAAAACCGAAACTGCGGATTCCATCAACCACCTGATCGATATCAGCATCGTCGAAGACAATCACCGGCGCTTTACCGCCCAGCTCCATATGGGTTCGTTTTACGCTCGCGGCGGTATGCGACAGAATATGCGCCCCGGTCGCAATCGAACCAGTCAGCGATACCATGTTGACTTTCTCATGCCCCGTCAGCGCATCGCCGATATCCGCCCCGCGCCCGAACACAATATTCACCACGCCCGCTGGCAGGATCTCGGACAGCAGATGCGCCAGATAGAACGTGGTCAGTGGAGTTTGCTCCGCCGGTTTCAGCACCACGCAGTTTCCCGCCGCCAGCGCGGGTGCCAGCTTCCACGACGCCATCATCAACGGATAATTCCACGGTGCGATGGACGCCACTACGCCAACCGGATCGCGCCGGATCATCGAGGTATGTCCTTCAAGATACTCTCCCGCCGCCGAACCGCTCAGGCAGCGTGCCGCACCGGCAAAAAAGCGAAACACATCGGCGACCGCAGGCACTTCATCATTCAGCGCCGCATGGTAGGGCTTACCGCAGTTCAGCGATTCAAGCTCGGCAAACGCCTCAGCATTTTCCTCGATGGCATCGGCAATTTGTAGCAACAGCGTCGCGCGCGTTTTCGGTGTGGTCTGGCCCCAGTGTGCAAAAGCGGACTCTGCAGCCAGAACGGCTGCATCAACCTGGTGCAGATCGGCCTGCGCAATGGCGGCAATTTGCTCTCCTGTGGCAGGATTAAATACCGCTAACGCCTCGCCTTTCCCCGCGACCAGCTTGCCTTCTATCAGTAATTTATCGTGCATACATTTTCCTTACAGAGAGAAAACCATCTTGTTTTTCATCACTATCTGCAAAATGTCTGTGCAAAAAACCTGCCACGTTGTACTTAGCTGTCGCTCCATTCTGCAACCGTGGCATTACACTAGGGCGCGTTGCCTGATTCTTTCTGCGTCTGCGTGGCGGCCTGTCTGGCTTCCTCAGCCAGCGCTTCAATCTCTTCTTCCGTCAACTGCTCTGATGCCTCATGCACCTTTGCCAGCCCTTCGCTGACCGTCACCTCTTTAGGATCCTGCGTTGAGTCCTTCGTGGTCATCTCTGTATCTCCTGATTAAATAATAAGCCAGCAAAGATAAGTGTAGTCGATGGCGAGAATCCGCCAATCTGAAGAAGATTTAACTCTGCTTTCCGGTTCGTCATATGTGATAATAATTATCAATTACATTAAATTTGTACCCTAAATAATTCGAGTTGCAGGAAGGCGGCAAGAGAGGGAATCCCGATGAGCTTACATAAGTAAGTGATTCGGGTGACTGACAAACCTGCCAGAGGCTGGTTTGAACGCTGCTTGCAGCGGCCCCAGTGGGGCGAGGGACACGCAAGTGTGCCGAGTAACGCGGCCAACGCACAAGCAGCTTGAAGTATGACGGGTATATTATTCAGGGCCTTACCCCGTCAACGGACAGTGCATTGCTATGGATAGCGCCGTGGCAAGGAAAAGGGGTTCTGTTGCCGCAAGTCGGCGGGAAGGTCACCTGACGGGACGTTGGCATGTCAGAGTCTGAACTCAGAATGCTGTTCAACCACTATGCAGAACGGTTGGAACGCTATCTCAATCATAAACTGCGCGACCCTCAGGCAGCGGCAGATCTGGTGCAAGAGAGTTTTTTACGGTTGGCACAACGGCTGGAACAGCAAGATGATGTAGACGACAAGAAGGCGTATCTCTATAAGACAGCAAATAATTTGCTGCTTGATCATGTCCGTCACCAGCAGCGCTGGCAGATGGCGACGTCCGTTGACGACGTGGAAGCGACACTGGAATACCTGCCGGATGCCGCTCCCCAGCTCGATCAAACGGCCATCGCCCAACAGGAGCTGGAGCGTCTGGCAAAGGTACTGGCGACGCTGCCGGAGCGCACACAGCTGATATTTCATCTGCATCGGTTTGAACACATGACGCAGGCACAAATTGCTCAGCAGTTGGAGATTTCCCTCAGCACTGTTGAGAAGCATCTTGCCATGACGCTGAGTGCAATGATGACGATCCGCTCCTCGTGAAACACGTCGCCCATCGTGAAATAATCACAAATTATTTACGGGTTTATTGCCGTCAAACGTCTACGTATTTAGAGACCCTACATATTCCAGGCCTACAACATGAACGCTTATCCCCCTGAAATTCAACAGCAGGCAGCACGATGGGCCATCCGTTTGGCCGAAGCGCCGCTGGACGATGAACAGGAACTGACATTCCAGCACTGGCTGGCACAGGATCCGCACCATCGCCACGCGTTGGAACAGGCAGGGACGCTCTGGCACGGGCTCGGGTCGCTCAGCGCTGAGCAAAAACAGGTGCTGCAACCACAGCCGCCAGCCACATTGCCTGTCAGACGTGTTAACCGTATGACGCAGTGGAAAATCGCGGCCTTGCTGCTGCTGGGTTTCAGTCTCGGCGCGACGTGGATTTCCGATGGCATCCTCATGTTACGTTCGGATTATCATGCGGCACATCAGGTCAAACACGTTACGCTGCCGGACGGCAGTGAGGTTGATATGGATGCAGGCAGCGCCATTTCGCTCGCCTACACGTCGCAAGAACGGCGAGTCACGCTGCTGCAAGGCTCCGCCTGGTTCACCGTCGCACCGACGACGACACAGGAAAAACGGCCTTTTCTGGTCGATGCGGCATCGGGCACCACACAGGCGCTAGGCACGCAGTTCATCGTGCAAAATTCATCACAGACCACGACCGTCGGCGTGGTGGAGCACAGCGTTCAGGTAACGGCAAACGGGCAAGCGCTGCGACTTGATGAACAACAGGCGGCACGCTATACCGAACAAGGGATGACTCGCCTCCCCGGCTGGAATAGCCGCGAGCGCGGCGACTGGCGACGCGGCCTGCTCATTTTTGATCAACAGCCGCTGGCTATTGTGATCGCGCGTATCAATCAGTACCGCGCGGGGACGATCGTTATCCCTACATCAGCGCTGCGTCAGCGTCAGGTCAGCGGCATTTTTTCGCTGAACGAGCTGGATGGCGCATTGCAAACCATCGCTACCGAACTGGGTGCCAAAACGGTTTCACTCCCCGGCGTCACCCTTCTGTACTGATCCTTTCTCCTCTGCCTTACCCACTCCTGCCATGCTGCTCAGGAGTGGTAATCACGCATAAATTCCCTTTACGTTCACAAGGCCGCAACGCACCGGAGAAAAAAATTTAAATATTTTTTTACGGGTTCTGTCATCTCAGCCGTCTTCATATTTAGGTAATGATTTTTATTATCATTTTCATTAAGAAAAAGAGGGTTAATTATCCCTTTGTTTATTAATGCTTATTGATGATTTAACGGATGGCAGACCAGGCGAAAAATGTTTAAAAAAACACAACAGCAAGACAGCCGCTTGTTACAACGTAATCCACTTTCTCTCGCCGTCGGCATCGCACTGTCGTTGTCTGGCTCGCTCCACTATGCGCAAGCAGAAACGCAGGCCGCCAGCGTTCAGGAAGCGGCCCGTCAGAGCACCGCCTTTTCCATCAACTCGCAGCCGTTGAGCAGCGCGTTGCTGCGTTTCGCCGAACAGGCGGGGCTACAGGTCTTCTTTGCCGACGTCAAACTGGAAAATATGCAGGCCGCCGCGCTTCAAGGGCGCTTCACGCCAGAGCAAGGGCTGCGCCAGTTGATCGGTGCCAACCCGGTCGACTTTCAGATCGGCAGCAATGGCGTGATTACCCTGCGCCCTCGTTCAGTCAACGTCGATACGGCAAAAATAGACGACGTGATGACAGTTCGCGCATTTACCGTCGCCAATCCGGGCGACTGGATCTATGAACAGCCGCGCGCCATCAGCGTCATTTCACGCGAGCAGATGGATAACCGCCCTTCCCGCCACGCCGCTGATATGCTGGAGCAGTCCGCTGGCGTTTACTCCAGCGTCAGCCAGCAGGACCCTTCGCTATCGGTCAACATTCGCGGAATACAGGACTTCGGTCGCGTGAATATGAACATTGACGGCGTGCGGCAGAATTTTCAAAAAACTGGCTACGGTCAGCGCAACGGACAGATGTATATCGATTCGGAGTTGCTCTCCGGCGCAACGATTGAAAAAGGCGCGACAAACGTGATGGGCAGCGCGGGAACATTGGGCGGCGTCGCCACATTTAATACCGTCAACGCCCACGATTTTCTCGCTCCGGGTAAAGAGCTGGGCGGAAAACTGCACGCCAGCACGGGCGACAATGGAACGCATTTTATCGGCAGCGGCGTGCTCGCACTGGGTAACGAACGCGGCGACATTCTGGTCGGTGCCAGCGAGCGTCATCTGGGCAATTACTGGCCGGGCAATGATGGCAACCTCGGTAATATCCGTATCCCTGGCAATTCAAGTAATTACGAAGCGTGGGCCAATAATTTAAAGCATCAGAAAGTGACCAGCGCGGCCTACACCATGCGCTCGCGGCTGGCGAAAATCGGCTGGAACCTCCCTGCTAACCAGCGCTTCCAGCTCAGCTATATGCAAACGCAAACCTCTTCTGAAAACGCTGGGACGTTGTCCAACCTTTCCAATACCGAACTGGGTTGGAAGGCCAGCGGGCACAGCGAGATTATGGCGCGCAGTACCGCACTGGATTACAGCATGAAGCCAGACAACCAGCGCTGGCTGGATTTTAAGGCCAAGATTTATTACGCCGATACCAATAACGACACCAATAACTATGCCCTCTCTAACACCAGCGCGTATCACGAGAGCACGCGGTTACGCACGTACGGGGCGCAGGCGCAAAACACCTCAACGCTGTGGCAGCAGGGCGCGCACGATCTGAAAGCCGACTACGGGCTGGACTTCTATTACGACAAGATCACCACGGACAGCACCAATAGCACAGCCAGTAACGCCACTCCGGAAGGAAACCGTGCGATGGCCAGCCTGTTCGCGAATCTGAATTACGCATACGACGAATGGATAACGCTGCAAGGTGGCCTGCGTTACGATCGCTATCGGTTACGCGGCACCACCAGCATCAGCTATCGCGAAATCCCCTATACCGTCGCGGATCCCTGTAAGCAAGGGTCGATCGCGCGCTGCCCGCCGTTCGTGACCACCACGCAGGATTGGAATGTCGATGACGAACACGGCAAGCTGTCTCCCACCCTGTTTGCTGGTGTCCGCCCCGGCGTTGAATGGCTACAGCTGTACACCAGCTATGGCCTATCCTGGCGACCACCGTCCGTCAGCGAAACCTTTGCCAACGGCACCTACAGCGCAGGCAACTATTACCTCTATCCGAATCCCAATCTCAAGCCGGAACGTTCCCGTGCCTGGGAGGTCGGGTTCAATATTCAGAAACCAGAATTGTTCACTGACGGCGACAGGCTGGTCACCAAGGTGTCCTATTTCGACACTCGGATAAATAACTACATCAGTCTGAACGGCGCGCGCAATAAGCCGGGCTATAACGGCTATTCCCTCAGCAACTCGGTGTTCCAAAACAATCTGGCGAAGAGTCGCTTTCGCGGCATGGAATACCAGCTTAATTACGACGCGGGCTTTTTATATGTCGATGCCACCTACACCCACATGATCGGCAATAACGACTTCTGTGCGCCGGTGGCCTGGATGGGTGGCGTCACGACCGTCGGCGGTTCCCGAGGCAACTACTATTCCACGCCTGTCGATACCACAGCCAGCGATGCCTCTTGCCAGAAAACGCTGTTATTCAGCAACGCCGCCTATCTGCCGGGCGACCGCGGTTCCGTCACGCTGGGGACGCGCGTCTTCGACCGCAAGCTGGATATGGGGGTCACGATGCGTTTTGCTCCCGGCTATCAGGATGCTGCCGCACCGGCCAATTCCGCCTATTTAGCCGACTGGCCCAAATATGAAGTTTACGATCTGTACGCCAGCTATCGTCTGACCGACAGCCTGACGGTACGCGGTTCCGTCGAGAATATCGCTAACCGTACTTACGTCGTGAGCTATGGCGAATCACTGGGTTACACGCCAAGCCGGGGAAGAACGGTGCAGGCTGGCGTGGAATATCGATTCTAATTTCTCTGTTTCCCCACGCGGGAGGCAGGAAAACAAAGGGGATGGGAGGGCTCATCCTCTTTCACGACAGACACGGATGACCGTGCCTGTAGATCGCTAGTTAATGAGGAATCTATTATGAGTTTTGCAATTACCTACGATGCCTACTATGCCAATTACAGCATTGCCAGCTACCTGACTGAATGGTCGGCAGCGTTTGGTGACGTTAATCATACCGCGGGTAACACACAAGTCGGTGGCAATAATACTGGGGGCTTTTACGGCGGCGACACCTTTATAGACGGTACTCAATATGCGATCACGAGTACGCAGAACGATTTCTCCGCGCTCATTGCAGGCGGCGATCTGACCTATAGCCTCTTCTCCCCTCCTGCCCACACGCTGTGGGGTCAGTTGGACAGCCTGTCATTCGGTAATGTCCTGCAAGGCGGCACCACGGCTGGTACCACGTATTCTCTTGCTGAACCGGAAGTGACCTTCAGCGGGCTGGATCTCTCCACTGATATTGCCAACCAGACCGTTAGCGATCGCGGCGTGGTGCATGACGTGATTTACGGTCTGATGAGCGGACAGGTTCAGCCGCTGCTGACTGCGCTGACCAATGCAGGTATCGATATTAACGCGAGCCTGGATAGCCTCAGCTTCGCCACGGCGACCGCTGATGCCGCACTTTCTGCCGATACCGTGGTTGACGTTGTGGGCGTAGCAGAGACCGCCGATCTGCTGGCGGCATAAGAAAACGGCTAAAAGATGACGCTTTTAGCCGTTTGAGTGAACCCCGTCGCGGTACGGAGAGTATATACCCTAAATAATTCGAGTTGCATGCAGGCGGCAACCGCACGAATCCCCAGGAGCTTACATCAGTAAGTGACTGGGGTAAGTAAGGGAAGCCAACACACATGCGGCTTGAAGTATGACGGGTAAAGAACCGCGACGGTCTAGTGAGTGTAATAACCGTTGGCAAACCGCGTCAATAGCGGTACGGCTAACCGCCCCCCTCTTCCACCTTGTGGGTACACCACGGTGAGAACGATGGCACTTTATTGAAGAAGGAACATCCCATGCCCGCATCCCATCCGGCTTCATCAGGCCGGGAGATTATTGACGCGCTGGCCGCCTACCGTCAGGGATTTTGGGGAATTGGCCTGTTCAGCGCCGTCATCAACCTGCTGATGCTGGCTCCGGCAATTTATATGCTCCAGGTTTATGACCGCGTACTGCCTTCCAGCAGCACCATGACGCTGGCGATGCTGACGATCATTATGCTGGGCCTGTTTTTACTGATGGGATTACTGGAATGGATACGCAGCGCCGTGGTGATCCGCCTCGGTACGCAGATGGACATGAGCCTGAATCAGCGCATCTACAATGCAGCGTTTGAAAGCAATCTCAAGAATGGAACGGCGGGAGCCGGACAAGCCTTAAACGATCTTACCGCCCTGCGCCAGTTCGCCACCGGAAACGCGCTGTTTGCCTTCTTTGATGCGCCGTGGTTTCCGGTCTATCTTCTGGTGATCTTCTTACTTCATCCCTGGCTGGGTGTGATGGCGCTGGCGGGGGCGATCATCCTGATTGTGCTGGCCTGGCTGAATCAAAAACTCACGCGCGAACCCTTGGCCTTAGCCGCACAAAACACCGTTCAGGCGACGCAACAGGCTAACGCTAACCTGCGCAACGCCGATGCCATCGAAGCGATGGGAATGCTGCCCGCCATGCGTGAACGCTGGCTGACGCAGCACAAATCTTTTCTCTATTATCAGAATGTTGCCAGCGAAAAGAGCGCCAACATTACTTCACTGACGAAAAGCACCCGATTGGCGCTTCAGTCACTGATGCTGGGTCTGGGCGCACTGCTGGCCGTCAAGGGCGATATCACGCCCGGCATGATGATTGCGGGCTCCATTCTGGTGGGTCGCGTACTCAGCCCGATCGATCAGATCATTGGCGTCTGGAAACAGTGGATGCAGGCGCGTCTCGCCTGGCAGCGTGTCAATCTCTTACTCGATAATCACCCGGCGCGTCCCGCTGGCATGGCGCTGCCCGCACCAGAAGGCAAACTTCAGGTGGAACAGCTCAGCGCCAACGCCCCCAACACGCGTACACCCATACTCGCCAATATCACGTTTGAACTGGCTCCCGGCGATGTGCTCGGCGTGTTAGGGCCTTCCGGCTCAGGTAAATCCACCCTTGCCCGTCTGCTGGTTGCCGCTATGCCCGTCCTCGGTGGCAAAGTCAGGCTAGACGGCGCAGACATGCATCAGTGGGACAAAGCCGATTTGGGCCGCTTCGTCGGCTATCTGCCGCAGGATGTTCAGCTTTTCAGCGGGACAATTGCCGAAAACATCGCCCGCTTCACTCAGCCAGATCCAGAAAAGATCGTTTCCGCCGCCGTCACAGCAGGCGTTCACGAGATGATTCTGCGGCTGCCGCAGGGCTACGATACGCTGCTGGGCGAAAGCGGTGCCGGGCTGTCCGGTGGTCAGAAGCAACGTGTCGCCCTAGCCAGAACTATTTACAACCAGCCGCGCCTGATTGTGATGGATGAGCCGAATGCCAGCCTGGATGACGACGGCGAGAAAGCCTTATTAGCCGCGATTGCCGCCCAACAGGAAGCCAAAAGCACGCAGGTGCTGATCACGCATAAACCCGCACTACTTTCCTGCGCCAATAAGCTGTTAGTCCTGCGCGCCGGACAAATCCAGTATTTCGGTGCAACAGAGCAGGTGCTGAAAGAACTACAGCGCGCCAAGCCCTCCAAGGCTCCTATCGCCACATCACCCAGCGTGAAACCTGCGCCAGTTAAGACAGCCGACGCCGCAAATGCCTTTATCCCAAAGGAACCGAGTTCAGCCGGGCTAAGTATGGTGTACAGCGCACCGGCATCTAGCCGCGCCGTACCGGATAAATGAAATTCAGCCCATTGATAGCAAACGCCTGCCGTCAGAACAGCATCACGGAAAGAAGAGGATAACCATGTCCGCGTTACGCGAAGTCACATCACAGCCGACAACGCCCCTCCCTCAGATGGCAGATAACGTCGCGGCGATGCCGTTACACACCGACGCCGGACGCTATTTGAAGTACGGCCTCTGGCTGGTTCTGGCAGGCTTTGGTGGCCTGCTACTCTGGGCCGGCATGGCACCGCTGGATAAAGGGGTCGCCGTATCCGGCCGGGTCGTCGTTGCAGATAACCGCAAAACCGTGCAGCCCGTCAGTAGCGGGCGCATCGCCTCGCTCACCGTACGGGATGGCGACCACGTGCAGGCTGGGCAAATCCTTGCCACGCTGGACCAAACGCCCGCTCAGGCGCAACGCGATAATCTCGTCACGCAGCTTCAGGAAGCTCATGCGGGCGAAGCACGTCTGCTGGCGGAACGCGACGATCTCAGTACGATCGTTTTCCCTGCTCCCACAGAGCAACACAGCACCGTCACGCAACAAATTCAGATCGCCCAACAGCAGCTCTTCATCAGCCGTCGCGCTGCGCTACAACAGGAACGCGCGGCGATGCAGGCCGCCATCATCGGGGCAAAAGCGCAGTCGCAGGGATCACAGGCGCTGCTGGCCAGCAGCCAGACGCAATTCCAGATTATCAGCGAACAGCTACGCGGGTTGCGCCCGTTGGCGCAGGAAGGCTATATCGCCCGTAATCGCCTGCTGGACGTCGAACGGCAGGCCGCCCAGTTAGCGGGCGCGATTGCACAGGAACGGAATAATCAGGTACAGCTCCAGCAGCAGGTCGTCGAGTTGGAGCAAAAGATCCAGCAGCGCCAAAACGAATACCAGAAAGAGGTGCGCGCCCAGCTCGCCGATACCCAGCGTTCCATTCAGGATCTCACCCAGCGGCTGAAAACGGCGGAGTATGAACTTCAGCACACGCACATTCGTGCCCCCGCTAGCGGCACGGTAGTCGGGCTGGCGCTGCACACCGAAGGCGGCGTGGTGAATAGCGGGCAGATGCTGATGGAGATTGTTCCTGATGGGCAACCGTTATTGATTGACGCACAGCTGCCTATCGAACTGGTAGACAGAGTCAGCAACGGGCTACCCGTCGAGCTGCTGTTTTCTGCATTCAATCAAAGCACCACGCCGCGTATTTCCGGCGTTGTCGCGCTGATCGGTGCCGATCAGTTAGTCGAACAGCAGACAGGAAAACCTTATTACGCCTTACGCATTCACGTCGATGAACAGGGTAAGCAGCAACTCGCCGGGCTGGACGTTCGTCCCGGCATGCCAGTGGAAGCCTTCATTCGTACTGGTGAGCGCTCCCTGCTCAACTACCTATTCAAACCGCTTTCCGACCGCCTGCATCTGGCGCTGACCGAGGAGTAATCATGCTGCGCTTTTCATCCGTTTATCGCGCGGCGATCCGCTCCAGCTATGCCGTCCCGCTTTTTCTCACTCTGATCTACAGCGCACCGAGTCAGGCACTAGGATTAATGGAAGCCTGGCAGCAGGCGCTGACACACGATCCGGCCTTTCAGGCCGCCGTGCATGCGCGTAATGCCGACAGCGAAGAGAAAAACATCGGGCGCGCCGGGCTGCTGCCAAAAGTCACCTATGACTACAGCCAGTCCCGTAACGATTCCACGGTTACGGCGGGTGGTCAGCAGTCGGAGCGGGATTACACCAGCCGCGCTTCCAGCTTTTCCCTGCAACAGCCGTTGATCGACTACGCGGCGTGGTCGCGCTATCAACAGGGTGAAGCCAGCGCCGTGCTGGCAGATGAACAGCTGCGCGATGCCAGCCAGCAGCTATTGGTGCGCCTGTTTCAGGCCTACACCAACGTGCTGTTTAGCCGTGAGCAGATCACGCTGGTTCAGGCACAGCAGCGCGCATACCGCGAGCAATATCAACTGAATCAACGCCTCTTCCAGCAAGGAGAAGGCACTCGCACCGATATGCTGGAAACCGAAGCGCGCGTTAACCTGACGGAAGCACAGCTTATCGAAGCACAGGACAATCTGGATATCAGCCTGCGTGAACTGGAAACGCTGCTGGGGATGCCCGTTGGCGTGGATCAGCTTGCGGTGCTAACGCCACGCTTCACGCCGCAGACGCTTCAGCCTGCGGGCTATCAGCACTGGCAATCGCTGGCGCTCCGCCACAACGCGCAGCTATTGGCGCTAAACCAATCGCTGGCCGTGGCGAAATACGGCATTGAGCGTAACCGGGCGGGCCACCTGCCACAGGTCACGCTGATTGCCAGCACGCGCAATACGCAGTCGGATACCGAAAACAGCTACAACCAGAAATACGATACGCGGTCGATTGGTATCCGCGTCAGCGTACCGATTTTTGCTGGCGGCGGTGTCTCTGCCGCGACGCGTCAGGCAAAGGAGCGCTATCAGCAAACCGCACGGGAAAAGGACGAACAGACGGCGACAATCCAGACAGAACTGCGTCGCCAGTTTAATCTGGTCACCAGCAGTCAGGCGAAAATTCGCGCCTATGAGCTGACGGAAAAGTCGGCGCTGGCGCTGGTCACCGCCACACAGAAGAGCGTTCAGGGCGGGGAGCGCGTGAATCTTGACGTGCTGAATGCCGAAAAGCAGCTCTACGGCGCACGGCGCGATCTGACCGAAGCGCGTTATACCTGGCTGACGGCCTGGCTACAGCTGCGGTACTACGCCGGTACACTCGATGAACAGACACTGCGTCAGTTAGCGACCTATTTCGTGCATACCTCAGGTAAGTGATTCGTGTGAGTGACAAACCTGCCATAGGCAGGTTTAAACGCTGCTTGCCGCGGCCCCAACGGGGCGAGGCACACGCCAGTGTGCCGAGTAACGTAGCTAACGCACATGCAACTTGAAGTATGGCGGGTATATAAGAAATAAAGCTGATGTGGCCAGTATTCGGCCACGTTCAGTTTAGAAAGGAAAATAAATGGCATCCATATATTCTAAAATATTTATAAAAAAAATATATTAATAACCAATCAAACTATAAAGTGCGTCCCTCTTCGCATCCAATGTAAAAACAGCAGGAAACCCGTCAGCTATATTTCTGACGTGAATAACGACAACATGGCGACTATTTTTATTTTTCGGCCATGGCTCGGCGGTCTGACGTTGACTTCATTACCAAAAAGGGATTCATTTTATTATTTTTTAAACTAATCATTTAAAAACAATACAATATGCAGAAATACCTCGTTGGAGGTAGAAAAAGAGGCGTTAGGGTATGGTTTTTTGCGGTTAACGTTAACGAGAATAAAAAGTAAAAGAACACAAAGCACAACAAAATAAGAACAAGAATTTAATCACTTTTGAAAACCGCCTGTCATTCATTAACAACCACATCGATAGACACTCACCCGAATCATTAATAAATTAAATTTACACTTAAAAAACTAAAGAAACCAAAAAGACGCAATTATTGCGAGCGAGATCTTTTATTTTCAGTAAATAGCGCAAAGATAAAAATTAATAGATTTAGATCAAGAAAATAAATAACAACCCGTCCATATAGTACCCGCAGTAAATCTCTACCTATTTTAATTCTAACGAATTATTTCATTATATTAAGCAATGCAATGGGGCTACTATGGATTTCATCATTCAATTAGTCATTGTCCTGATCTGCCTTTTTTACGGGGCAAGAAAAGGCGGGATCGCGCTGGGTTTATTAGGCGGGATTGGACTTGTTATTCTGGTCTTTATTTTTAAACTACAACCGGGTAAACCGCCCGTTGACGTCATGCTGGTCATCATTGCCGTGGTGGCTGCATCGGCAACGCTTCAGGCATCGGGCGGGCTAGATGTCATGCTACAAATCGCGGAACGTATGCTGCGGCGTAACCCGAAATACGTTTCGATTATCGCGCCGTTTGTTACCTGTATTCTGACTATCCTGTGCGGTACAGGCCACGTGGTATATACCATTCTGCCGATTATTTATGATGTCGCCATCAAGAATAATATCCGTCCTGAAAGACCGATGGCCGCCAGTTCGATCGGCGCTCAGATGGGGATTATCGCCAGCCCAGTCTCTGTTGCGGTGGTGTCGCTGGTTGCCATGCTGGCTAATTTCACCTTCCAGGGTAAACATTTGGGATTCCTCGATCTGCTGTCTATTACCATTCCCTCTACCCTGCTGGGTATTCTGGCGATTGGGATTTTCAGCTGGTTCCGTGGTAAGGATCTGGACAAGGATGAAGACTTTCAGAAATTCATCGCCGATCCAGAAAACAAACAGTATGTGTATGGCGATACGGCCACGCTGCTGGACAGAAAACTGCCGCGCAGTAACTGGGTTGCCATGTGGATCTTTCTGGCAACCATCGCTGCGGTAGCGATTCTGGGTGCCGTTGAAGAACTGCGTCCAGTCTTTGCCGGTAAGCCGCTGTCGATGGTGCTGGTCATTCAGATGTTTATGCTGCTTTCCGGCGCCATCATCATTATCGCGACCAAAACCAATCCATCATCAATATCGAAGAATGAAGTGTTCCGTTCGGGGATGATTGCCATCGTCGCGGTATACGGTATCGCCTGGATGGCGGAAACCATGTTCGGCGCGCATCTGGAAGAGATCAAAAGCACACTCGGCTCAATGGTGAAGGTCTACCCGTGGGCTTACGCCATTATCCTGCTGATTGTGTCCAAGTTCGTTAACTCGCAGGCGGCGGCGCTGGCGGCGATTGTGCCCGTTGCGCTAGCCATCGGGGTGGATCCCGCGTATATCGTGGCGTCTGCGCCAGCCTGTTATGGTTACTACATTCTGCCGACCTACCCAAGCGATCTGGCTGCTATCCAGTTTGACCGTTCCGGCACCACCAAAATCGGCCGTTTCGTTATCAACCACAGCTTCATTCTGCCGGGCCTGATCGGCGTGAGCACATCCTGCGTCTTTGGCTGGGTGTTCGCTGCAATGTACGGCTTCCTGTAATTCGGTTCTCTATACCTAAAAGCCGCCCAGCAATGGGCGGCTTTCATTTCTGTTGCCAGATACGAACGCAGGCCTGCGCCAGCGCACGTGTCGGATCGATACTGATGTTCCACCAGCGTGACGACACCGCTTCCAGCGCCGGAGGGACTTCCGTGCAGGCCAGCACCAGACGTTCTGCTCCCCGTTCCACCAACTGTGCCGCTAACTGATCCAGCAAACGTCCACCATGTTGTAGCTCGCCACGCTTTACCGCATAGCACCCCGGCACGAAGAGCGTTGTCATTTCCTGTTCATTCGGCACCAAGGTTTCCGCACCTAACTGCGCAGCAAAACGCTGCTGATACCATCCTGCATTGAGCGTCCCGTGAGTCGCAATCAGCCCGATTTTACGCGGTGATGCCTTTGCCTCATCGGCCTGTGTCAGCGCGTGCAGCGTGGCATCGGCAATATGCAGCAGCGGCGCATCACTGGCCTCCGTCAACGCGTCAAACCAGTGGTGCGCCGTATTGCACGGCACCACAATATGGCTGACCGACAGGCGATTAAGCTGCCGGATAGCGTGCAACAGCGCCGGCAGCGGCGATTCACCAGTACCTGCCAGCGCCTGTTGACGATCGGGAATCTGCGGTACGTTCCAGACCACCACCGGCACATGATCCTGATCGCGACTGGCGGGCGTTTCTTCAACAACTTTATGCAACAGATCGACCGTCGCCAGCGGCCCCATCCCGCCCAGCACGCCAATCAGTGGCGTACTCATTGCGCGGCCGTTTGTTCGAACAGTTGACGGTAGCCAAACAACCCCGCCGAACCGCCGGTATGGATGAAAACAATGTTTTCATCGGCGCGAAAATGCCCTTGGCGAATCAAATCGATCAGCCCCGCCATTCCTTTGCCGGAATAGACCGGATCGAGCAAAATCCCTTCCAGCTGTGCCAATAGCCTGAGCGCTTCCAGCGTTCCTTCGGTTGGAATGCCGTACCCTTTGCCGACATAGCCGCTATTCACCTGCACCGCACTACGCGGCAGTTCGCCCGGAATCCCCAGCAGCTGCCAGGTACGCTGTGCTAACGCGTAAACATTCTCTTCCTGCTTCGCTTTCGGCGCTCTGACGCTGATACCTAATAGTGGAATCTGGCTGTTCGTCGCCACCAGTCCGGTCACCAATCCGGCCTGCGTGCCGGTGCTGCCAGTCGCGTGAACAATATGATCGATACGCAGACGCTGCTGGCTGGACTGAAATAACAGCTCTTCCGCACAGGCAACATAGCCCAACGCGCCTACTGGGCTGGAACCGCCACCGGGGATGACATAAGGCTTCAATCCTTCTTTGCGCAGTGATTCCGCTAACGTTTCCATCGCCTGCTGCATATCTGTGCCGGCGGGCAGATGATCGATAATTTCGCCGCCAAGCAGATTATCCAGCAGCACGTTACCGGAGCGCTGGTAGTCTTCACCGTAGTCCTCCACGCGCTTTTCCAGCAGCACCTTGGTTTTCAAACCCAGCTTTGCCGCCGCCGCAATGGTTTGTCGCACATGGTTAGACTGCGTCGCGCCCTGCGTGATGATGACATCCGCGCCCTGCTGCTGCGCATCGGCAAGCAGGAACTCTAGCTTGCGGGTTTTATTGCCGCCGGTCGCCAGCCCTGTGGCGTCGTCACGTTTGATGTAAATCGTCGGACCGCCCAGATAGGCAGACAGGTTCGGTAACGCCTCCAGCGGCGTGGGAAAATGGCCCAGTGATAAACGGGGGAATCGAGCAAGGTGCATAATATTCTCCTGAAATACGGATTACAGATTGAGGTGACGACGCGCTTCTTCACGAACGCGATGTAAAATACGCTGCTTCAGTGCGGCGTAGTCAGGATGCTGTGCCAAGGTTTCAATTTCTCTCTCGCGGCCAAACGGCAGCGGGATCGTCTCCGCAATACGACCGGGACGAGCGGACATCACCAGTACCCGGTCGGCTAAAAACAGCGCTTCGTCCACGTCATGCGTGACAAATAACAGCGTGGTGCCGGTTTTCTGCCAGGCAGATAGCAGCAGTTCCTGCATCATCAAACGGGTTTGTGCATCCAACGCACCAAACGGTTCGTCCATCAGCAGCACCTCGGGGTTCGGCAGCCAGGCGCGCGCCAGTGCCACCCGCTGTTTCATTCCTCCAGAGAGCTGCCAGGGATAGTGCTGCTGGAACCCTTCCAGCCCAACCAAGGCAAGATAGTTTTCCGCGTCACGCTGAAGTTGGGCTTTATTCGCTCCCTGCATCCGTGGGCCAAACGTCACGTTTTCCAGCACGGTGAGCCACGGGAATAAATTGGCCTGCTGAAATACCATGCCGCGCGAGGGCCCCGGACGACGAACAGGCTCCCCACCGCACAGCACGCGCCCCTTATCGGCAGATTCAAAGCCAGCAATCATGTTGAGAATGGTCGATTTTCCGCAGCCGGAGGGGCCCAGCAACACCACGAATTCGCCTTTAGCTATCTGGAGAGAAACGTCATCCAGCACCGTGAGAGAACCGCTTTTTGACGGAAACGTGAGGCTAACGCGCTCAACGACAATGTGTGGCGCATCAGGCTGAGAATGTTCGGTCATGATGATTTCCCCGCCCACGGCACGAAGACTCGCTGTGCACCGACCAACAGCAGATCGAGCGCATAGCCAATGCCGCCTAATAATAAGATGCCTAGCATCACAATATCGGTACGCAGGTAGGCGCTGGCATTCATCACCATCCAGCCGATGCCCGAGGTGGCAGCGACCATTTCCGCCGCAATCAGGGATGTCCAACCGATACCGATAGCCAGCCGCACCGTGGTAAACAGCTCCGGCAGCGTATCGGGCAACACGACATGGAAAAAAATCTGTCGACGGCTAGCCCCGAGCGTTTGTGCGACGCGGATACGGGAACGTTCCACGCGCTCAACGGCGGCACAGGCACCAACCACGACGCTGAGAAAAGTCGCGATAAAGATCAGGAAGAATTTGGATGCCTCACCAATTCCCAGCCAGACCACCGCCAGCGGGATGAGTGCGATTTTAGGCAACGGCCGTAGAAACTGAACGAAAGGATTAAAAACGGCAGCAATCGGAGGCGATAGCCCCATCAACAGGCCAAGCGGGACACCAAGGATAATCGCGACGCTGAAGGCGCTCAGCGCCCGAGCGACACTGACGGAAATATGTTCCCATAGCGATACCTGCCGATAGCCGTCCTGCGCCAGCTCTCCGGCGGTCAAGATGATATCCGACAGCGGCGGTAGCAGCAGCGGATCCACCCACTGCTGCGCCCCCGCCCACTGCCACAAGGCGAGCACCGCCGCCACGGACGTGATGCTCAATAACACATAAGACGTTCTTTTCACGACCCGTTAATTCCCTTTCGCCGCCTGCTTCAAATAGGAGGAATTAATGGAGTCGGCGAACGAAGCGGGAATATCACGCTGGCGAACGTCGCCGATACTCTCCAGAAAATGCGCCGTTTTAGCGACGGCCTGACCAATACCGCTCTGATCCGTGTGATTACCATCACCCAGCCATTGCGCCGTCGCCTGCTGTTCCAGCGTCGGGTATTCCAGCCCTGACAGCGTATTGGTTGCCGTTGTGACTGGCGCTCCTACCTCTTTTGCCACAATCGCCGCTGCTTTTTCCGGGTCCTGACGGAACTCATCAACTTTCTGCTGGTGTACCCGCAGGAAGCGTGCCACCGTTTCTGGATACTGTTGGGCAAAGGCCTTTCTGACCACATAGTTGTTGTAAATCAGGTAGCCATCTTTTTGCAGATCTTTGGTCGCAAAAATAGCGTGTCCGGCGGAAGCTTCCAGCTCTTGTGCGAACGGTGCCCAGACGTAGCCTGCATCGATATCGCCACGCTTCCATGCGGCCACCATCTCAGCCGGACGTAGCGGAATGAGGGTAATTTTGCTGCGGTCGAGTTTATTCACCGCGATGGCCGCTTCCAGCGCATATTGCGCCGTTGAATTTGGCGGATAAGCGACGCGCTTACCTTCGATATCTTTCAGCGTGGTGATGCCAGATTTTGCAATCAGCCGCTCATAGGTGGCGATCACACCAGATACGCCAATAATCTCCACCGGAAGTTTTCTGACAATACCGGCTGTCGCCGGGCTGGAACCAAAGTTGGCGATATCTATTGCATTACTGGCGAAATAATTCAGCGCATCAGCACCGGAAGCAAACTGCACCCACTTTACTGGCGCGCCCAGCGCTTTTTGTAGCGAACCGTCGGCTTTGGCTAAAACTAATACCTGTGAGCCGCCGCTGTAGGCCACACGAACTTCATCAGGATTTTTTTCTGCCGCCAGCACGGATGTCGTCATTAATAACAACCCACCGACGCCCACTGCACTCAATATATTTTTCATCGTTTTACCCTATGGTGATAAATAAAAATCAGTTAAATAAGTTAATAAATTATTAATTAATTCTTCAAGCCACTTTGTTATTTAAATAAGATAACTGCCCCCAACTGACATCATCGACAAAAATACCGTTCTCCAACCGTTGACGATAAGTTTGCTTTTCTTTATCGCCGGGCAGTAATAATGCGTCGTCATCACGGGATTGGCGCACCCATTCTAATAAGGCCGGAATTTCCTGCTGATAGGTTGCCGCGCCGCCTAATTTCTGCGGATCGATTAAAATCGACAGCATGCTGTTAATAATCTGCTTACCCTCGCCTTTCGCCGTGCGTTCGGTTTTCCCGCCGGTCAGCGCCGCGCCAAGCAACGAGCAAACCAGCGAAAGCCCCGATCCCTTATGTTCGCCAAACGGCAGTAATGCTCCCAGAGGTTGTTCCATCAGCCAGCGGGGATCCACCGTCGGATTGCCTTCGTTATCAACGATACAGCCGGGTGCAACCTGTTTACCCTCATTCCACGCGATACGGGCTTTGTTACCAGCAATCACGCTGGTAGCAAAATCCAGAATCACCGGATCGTCATGCTCAACCGGAATACCGGCGCAGAATGGATTCGTCCCGAAACGCGCCTGTTGGCCCTGCCACGGCAGCACCACCGGTTTGGTATACACGTTGGCAAAATGCAGCGACACCAGCCCGACCTCCGCGGCCTGTTCTGCCCACGCGCCGATACGTCCCAGATGGTGAGCATTAGCTAAACTCACCACCGCCAGACCATGTATTTGTGCACGCGCAATGCCTTCTGCAACTGCCTGTTTTGCCACTACCTGACCAAAGCCCTGCTGGCCGTCGAACGAAATCAGCGGGCCAAAATCCAGCGTTTTTTCCGCCTGTGCGTGGGGTGAAAGTCCACCTTCCCGAATCGCATCGATATAGCGCGGCAGCATGCTCACACCGTGCGAGTCATGCCCTTTCAGGCTGGATTCGACGAGGTTATCCGCCACAATCTCTGCAATTGGCGCGTCCACGTCATTCTCTGTCAGCCGATCGCGTAAATAATCGCGTAAATAATGATGAGTAAAAACAGGCATATTCTCTCTGTATACCACAATAGACATTTATATATTGCCCACTATAACGCGCAGATTTTTATCCATAACTGACAATTAAGACTATCCATAGCGAATATTTAGCTAAAGCGGTTATTTACTTGTTTTATCGCACGCATGGCTATTTAAAATCTCATTTATTCTAACTTATTCCAAAAAACACTTTAGCAGCAACACGCTAAGAAAATAGGATGCCTTCTTTAATACATTATTTACGACGAATAATTTATTGAAATAATACCTTGTGGTTCTTCTCTATTTTATTGCCGACCCTATTGCTATTAATAATGAGACAACGATAATGAATCCCTCACTACCTATGAAAAAATCGACGCGTTTCACACGCCTTGCCGCCATGATTGGCCTGACGTTAACAGCATTTGGCGCGAATGCGGAAGGCACCATCAGCATTGCGCAGCAGTTTGGCATCGGTTACCTGATTCTGGATGTGGTCCGCGACCAAAACCTGATAGAGAAGCACGGTAAACAGCAAGGTCTGGATATTAAGGTAGACTGGCGCACACTTTCTGGCGCGACAGCGATCAACGAAGCACTGCTGTCCGGTGCGCTGGATGTGGCCTCCGCCGGTGTTCCGCCGATGCTGACCGTGTGGGACCGCACGCAGGGCCGCCAAAATGTGAAAGCCATTGCCTCACTCGGCTCCATGCCCAACTATTTGCTCAGCAATAACCCAGCGGTGAAATCCGTCCGTGACCTGAGCGATAAAGATCGTATCGCCGTGCCTGCTGCTGGCGTTGGCTTCCAGTCACGCACGCTGCAAATTGAAACCGCGAAGCTCTACGGCGCGGAGGATTTCAAACGCTTCGACAAGATTTCCGTCAGCCTGCCGCATCCCGATGCCAGCGCGGCTCTTATCGCTGGCGGATCCGAAATCAACGCCCACTTCTCCAGCCCGCCTTTCCAATATCAGGCGTTAGAACATGCCAATGTGCACAAAATTTTGAGTTCTTATGACGTGCTGGGCGGTCAGGCAACGTTCAACGTGCTTTATACCACGCAGAAATTCCATGATGAGAACCCAAAAACCTACCGTGCCTTCTACGACGCACTGAAGGAAGCCTCGCAGATCGTCAAAGCAGATAAAGCCGCCGCGGCCGACACCTACATTCGGGTAGAGAAATCGAAACTGGATCCTGAACTGGTGAAACGCATCGTCGCCGATCCCGAGATCGATTTCACGATCACCCCTGAACGCACCTACGTTTATGCCGAAAAGCTGCACCAGCTTGGCGTACTGAAAAACAAAGCCGCCTCCTGGAAAGACTATTTCTTTGCAGAAGTTCACGAACAGCCGGGCAGCTGAATGCTCAGAGTCGCGCTCATTCGACGAGAACCTCGTCGCTACGCAGGAGAACAAGCATGACACACCACACTCACGACACGATTGACCAGCCGCTGTTGCAGGTTGACGGCGTCGGATTGGAATACCGAACGCGGCGCAGTCTGGTACGCGCCACCCATGATGTGAATTTTGACGTCTTTCCCGCCGAGCGCTTTGTGCTATTAGGGCCTTCCGGCTGTGGTAAATCCAGCTTGCTCAAATCTATCGGCGGCTTTCTGTCGCCGATAGACGGTGAAATCCGCCTCGACGGCCAGCGCGTCACAAAACCGGGGCCAGATCGCATCATGGTCTTTCAGGAATTTGACCAGTTGCCACCGTGGAAAACCGTGCTGGAGAATACGCTGTTTCCGCTGGTTGCCAGCCGTCAGGCGACGCGAGCCGAAGCAGAAGAACGCGCCCGCTATTTTCTCGATAAGGTCGGGCTGGCGAAATTTGCCGATGCTTATCCGCATACGTTATCTGGTGGGATGAAGCAACGCGTCGCCATCGCACGGGCGCTAACCATGCAGCCGAAAGTGCTGTTAATGGATGAGCCGTTCGCCGCACTGGATGCGTTGACCCGCCGCAAAATGCAGGAAGAATTGCTGGCGCTGTGGGAAGAGGTGCGCTTCACGCTGCTGTTTGTCACCCACTCGATTGAGGAAGCACTGATTGTCGGCAGTCGGGTTTTGCTGCTCTCACCGCATCCGGGTCGCGTGCGGGCGGAAATCAACTGCCATCAGTTTGCGCTAAACGATCAGGGCAGCGAAGCCTTTCAGAGTACCGCGCAACGCATTCACCATCTTCTTTTTCCAACCGATGTTGACGCGCCTTCACCCGTCACATCCACGCAAGGTAAACCCTATGAGCATTCAGCCCCCCGTGCGGCCCGAGTATCAGCGTGAACTCACGCCGCTGAAAGATTTTACCCTCACCCAGCCTCTGCCGCTGACGACGCGCCTGTGGAATCAGACCTGGCTGCGCAAGCTGGTGCTGCTGGCTGGGCTGCTCATCCTATGGGAGTTCGCCGCGCGCTGGCAAAACAATGACCTGATGCTGCCGAGCTTCTTGCAAACCTTTCAGGCTTTTCGCGACGATCTCGCCAGCGGTGAACTGCCGCAGAAGATGGTGGTTTCACTCGGCACGCTGTTGAAAGGCTATGTCATTGGCAGCCTGCTGGCACTCGCCCTCAGCGCGTTGGCGGTTTCCACCCGTTTCGGACGCGATCTCTTAGGCACATTAACCTCCATGTTCAATCCGCTGCCTGCGATTGCGTTACTGCCGTTGGCGCTGCTGTGGTTTGGGCTGGGAGAAAAGAGTCTGGTATTCGTGCTCGTCCATTCCGTGATGTGGCCGATGGCCCTGAACACCTACTCCGGCTTTCTCGGCGTTTCGGAAACACTGCGCATGGCAGGCCGCAACTACGGCCTGACCGGCTTTCGCTACATTAGCGCGATTCTGATACCTGCAGCGCTGCCGTCGATTATCTCCGGCCTGAAGATCGGTTGGGCGTTTGCCTGGCGCACCCTGATTGCCGCTGAACTGGTGTTCGGCGCATCCAGCGGCAACGGCGGGTTGGGCTGGTACATTTTCCAGAACCGTAACGAGCTTTACACCGACCGCGTTTTTGCCGGGCTGGCTTCCGTTATCATCATCGGGCTGCTGGTTGAAGGGCTGGTGTTTTCCACCATCGAAAAGGTCACGGTAAAACGCTGGGGAATGCAGCGCTAGCTTGCGCGTTACCCCCATTCTGGTTATGCGAAATCTGTCCATTCATAGCCAGAATTGTTCTTTTGCGGCGTTCTGCATCGCTGCTACAACTGATTTATCTTTTCCCACAGAGATGAGAGATCGCGAACATGATTGCAATCCAAGCGCCACAAACCTATCTGAATCGTGATGGCGTCATTCGTTCTGTCGGCGAATATGCAGCGCCCTACGCCAGCACAGTATTGATTATTACCAGCCCACAGGCATGGGAAACGACGTCGGATGCCGTCGAACGCAGCCTCAGTGATTACGGCTTACGGTATCAGGTCGAATTTTTGCCGGGCGATTGCACCAAGCCAGCGATAGAAGCGCTGACCGCACAGGCACGAACATTCGGCGCAGAACTGATTTTAGGTATTGGCGGCGGACGCGTGTTGGATGTCGCCAAAGCTGTCGGCGATATTCTGGGGCAAATTCCCGTCATCGCTGTCCCCACCATTGCCGCGACCTGCGCCGCCTGGTCACCGATCAGCGTGATATACAGCGACAGCGGCGCACACAACGGGGCATTTCCGCTAACGCGCCTACCCGTGTGGGTGCTGGTAGACAGTGAGATCATCGCCCACAGCCCTTCACGCTACCTCAAAGCCGGTATCGTGGATGCACTGGCGAAATGGTACGAATTTCAACCCTATCTGCGTCACGGCGATAGCGGATTGGCATTGGCGCTAAAAGCGCAGGCCGCACGGCTGGCCGTAGAGACATTTAATACGTATGGCGAGCAGGCCATCGCAGATAATGAGCAAGGTCTGGTCACGCCAGCCCTGCGCAGCGTGATCGACGCCGTTATCGCACTAGCGGGCCTGGCGAACAGCATGAAAGATGAGGTGCCACGCATTGGTGTCGCCCATGCGATTCACAACAGTATGACGCGCCTGCCAGAACTGCATGACTGGCTGCACGGCGAGAAAGTGGGCTTTGGGCTAGCTGCACAGGCGTTTCTGGAACACGATAACGACGCCGACCGCGAAGAGCTGTTCGCTCAACTGCGCCGCTACGGTAGCCCGATCACGCTAAGTGCCCTTGGTCTGAACGAACGTCCACAGCTGGTTGAAAGTATCGCGCGGAACGTCAAAATCGCACCGAAAATTGCCGCCCGCCTGCCTTTTGCAACGGATGCCGAACGTATTGAACAGGCGCTATGGCGCACACAAACGCTAGAAACCAGCGTGATAGACAGCCACGCGGCATGACATATATCCATAAAATAAACGGGCGCCTCGATCACTCGACGCGCCCGTTCATAAGCTATTCAAACTATCTCAGGATTATCCCTGTTGGGCTGGCTGCGTGCTTATCCCTTTAAGCTCACGCTCATAGGCCAGTGCTTTCTGCTCATCAAACTGGTTTTCCCACTTGGCAATGACCAACACCGCCAGCGCATTTCCCACCACGTTCAACGCGGTGCGCGCCATGTCGAGGATACGGTCGACACCCGCAATGAACGCCAGACCTTCCAGCGGAATACCGACACTGCCCAGCGTCGCCAGCAGCACGACAAACGACACACCCGGTACGCCAGCAATGCCTTTGGACGTCAGCATCAGTGTCAACACCAGCACAATTTCCTGCCCAATCGACAGCTCGATGCCGTAGAGCTGTGCGATGAAGATCGCCGCAATACTCTGGTACAGCGTAGAGCCATCGAGGTTAAAGGAGTAACCAGTCGGCACCACGAAGCTGGTGATCGACTTCGGCGCGCCATAGGCTTCCATTTTTTCGATGATGCGCGGCAGCACGGTTTCGGAACTGGCGGTGGAGTATGCGAGGATCAGCTCATCTTTCAGGATACGGATCAAGATGGTGATACGCAGCTTACACAGACGTGCAACGATTCCGAGCACCACCAGCCCGAAGAAGAAAATCGCGGCATAAACCAGCATAACCAGCTTGGCTAACGGCCACAGCGACGCAAAACCGAAGTTGGCAACCGTGACAGAAATCAGCGCAAACACCCCAACTGGCGCGTAACGCATGATCATGTGCGTCACCTTGAACATGGTTTCCGACACGCCGCGGAAGACGTTCAGCAGCGGTTCGCGGTGATCTTTCGGCAACGAAGATAGCCCCAAACCAAACAGCACCGAGAAGAAGATAATCGGCAGCATTTCACCATGTGCCATTGCCGCAAAGATATTCGGCGGGATCAGCGACAGCACCGTCCCCACCAGACTGTGCGAACCGCTCTGCACCTGCTCGGTGGTCTTTTGATACTGCGAGATATCAACAGCGGTCAGCGTCGACATATCGATGCCGTGACCCGGCTGGAAGACATTAGCCAGCGTGATGCCAAGGATAATCGCCACTGTCGTGATGATTTCAAAATAGAGGATGGTTTTGAAGCCGATGCGTCCGAGCTTTTTAGCATCCCCTACGCCCGCAATCCCGACAATCAGCGTGGCGATCACGATCGGGACAACAATCATTTTGATCAGGCGGATAAAGATGTCGCCCGCAGGGCTGAGAATATTGCTGATGAGCCACTGGCGGCTTTCTTGCTGTTCATGCAGCACGGCACCGAGTGCAATACCCAGAACCAATGCGATAAGGATTTGCCAGGCAAGGCTGATTTTTTGTGTTTTCATCGTCATTTTCCGTTTTAAACTCCCCGCCATCATAAACATGGCGCTAGCGCGACTCCGGCGCAATGCGAACCGAAAAAATCAACGTGGAGGTGACTGACTAGTGAGAAGGATGTCTGATGAATTAACCCGCCATACTTCAAGCTGCATATGTGTTGTTCAAAACGCACACGTTTTGTCCTGCGACTCGAATTATTTAGGGTAAACTTTCTATTGTGATACCAAAACCGTTAACATAATTATTCAATAAAAATGCACAAGTATTTGTATCACTTAACAAAAATACAGACATAAGTTATTGTTATAGCAGGAATGCTACTATTGCAGCACGATCAGATCAAGCAGATTATCGGCACGATAAACCATATTTATGCTGAATCAAGTACAGTAAACGGCAGGCATCGCGGCACAAAAAATCGCGACGAAATCGAAAGGAAAAGACCTGCCCAGTCAGAAAAAATGCTGGCTGGGCATCGGGTTAGGAAACGGTTATGTCATTCAGATTTGGTAATCAATCACCGCTTCATCGTTATCCGAGAACACCTTATCTTTAATGTCATCCAGCGACAGTTCTGTATTACACAACTGAATAAATTTCCAGGCATAGTTACGCTGTAACTGCCCCTTTTTCAGTCCCAGCCAGACCGTGTTAGCTTCAAACAGGTGCTCGGCATTCAACCGTACCAGCCCTTTATCACGCACCGGATCGAATGACATATCGGCCACAATCCCGACGCCTAGCCCCAGCTCAACATAGGTTTTAATCACATCCGAATCCTGCGCACTCAACGTAATATCCGGCGACATACCTACCGCCTGGAACGCACGATCTAAACGAGAACGACCGGTAATCCCCTGGCGATAGGTAATCAACGGCTCCGCATTCAGCATCTCCAGCGTAATAACGGGTTCCTGCGTCAGCGGATGGTGCTCCGGCACAATCACCGAATGGTGCCAACGATAGTAGGAGAACGCCGCCAGCGAGGGATCGTTAATCAACTGCTCACTGGCAATACCGATATCGGCTTCACCGGAATGGAGCATCGCCACAATTTCATCCGGCGTGCCCTGATTCAGCACCAGACGCACCTGCGGATACAGCGAGCGGAAGGCTTTAATCACTGGCGGTAGGCTGTAACGTGCCTGTGTATGCGTCGTCGCGATCACCAACTGGCCGGTGTCGTTATTGGTGAAGACATTCGCCAGCCGCCGGATATTGCTGGCGTCATTCAGGATGCGCTCAGCCACCACCAGCAGTTCTTTTCCCGGCTCGGTCATACCTAACAAGCGTTTGCCGCGGCGGATGAAGATTTCAATTCCCAGCTCTTCTTCCAGCTCGCGGATGTGGCGACTCACGCCGGATTGAGAGGTAAACAGCGTATTCGCCACCTCGGTCAGGTTGTAATTGCACCGTGCTGATTCACGAATAATCTTCAGTTGCTGAAAGTTCACCTTTCACTCCCTTGTTCTTTATTACAGATAGCAATATTGATGCAAGTAATGAGAGTCAGAACAAATAAGCAAATGGAGTTGATTATATTTTTTTATACTAACGGTATGTCTGCCGCGCTACCTTACCTAACAAGGAATAGACATAAACATTAAAATCAAACAGTTATATGGAATCATTTTTGCCACATGCGCACCGTCAATCAACCATTTTGCTATGATTTATTCCTTTCTGGTCTATTTATCTCCGCGCTTTTATTCTCTTTTTCGCGTATTTCTTCTCAAGCTAAATAGGACGCACGACTTCAAGCTGATGTGCTATCACTGTTATGATGGCGGTCAGAATCAGAGAAAAGGTGGCAGCATGCAGGGCGTACCGGAACACTTTACCGATGAGAGAGACTATGCCCAATTCCGGCACTTGCCGGCGCTGCCCGGCATCGAACTTTATCACGCGCACATCTGCCGTTATGCCTTTGAGCCACACACGCATGAGGCGTTTGGCATCGGCACCATTGACGACGGTGCGGAGCGATTCCGCTATCGTGGAGCCAAGCACATTGCGCCTGTCGATTCGTTAGTATTGATGAACCCTGATGAGCTACATACGGGGGAATCCGCGACGGAAGATGGCTGGCGCTATCGCATGATCTATATCCCGCCCGATGTGCTGGAGAACGTCTCCGGCGAGAAAGGTTGGTGGTTTACCGACGTCGTACGCCACGATCCCGCTACTGCACGTCAACTGGCGATGACGCTGGCCGCCATGTGGCAGACGACCGATCCCTTGGCGAGTGAAAGCCTGCTGCTGTCGCTGATTGCGCTTTTCCGGCCTCACGCGCGTATTGCACAGCGTCAGATTATTGAACCGTTCCATCGCTTTGATGTGGTGAAGGCTTACTTACGGGAAAACTTCGCCCACACGATTACCTTAAAAGAGCTAGCGGCGCTGGTTTCCCTGAGTCCATATCATTTCCTGCGCCAGTTCAAAGCCCAGTTTCATGTCACACCACACCAGATGCTGATGGCGATTCGATTGTATGAGGCCAAGCAGTTGCTGACGCACGGTATGGCGGCCGCCCATGTCGCCGTCGCCGTCGGGTTAACCGATCAGGCGCATCTGACTCGCACCTTTGCCCAGCGCTATGGCGTCACGCCCATTCGCTACCAAAAGCAGGTGTATCCGGCCCAACGCCGATGACAAACAGCAATATCCTACAATAATTCATCGCCGACTCTCCCTAGACTGGCGCGATGCACTATTGTGAAAAAACGGGTTTATTATGCTGATTGGTGTTTTATTTGCGCTTGCCGCCGGACTGATGTGGGGGCTGATTTTTGTTGGGCCAGTGCTCGTACCGGACTACTCTGCCGCCTTGCAGTCCACTGGACGCTATCTGGCTTTTGGATTGATTGCCTTACCGCTGGCGTGGCTCGATCGCCGTCGTCTGCGCCAGTTAACCCGCAGCGACTGGCTGGAAGCCACGAAGCTCACGATTATCGGTAATCTGCTGTACTACTTTCTGCTCGCCAGCGCGATTCAGCGCACGGGCGCACCGATCTCGACGATGATTATCGGCACCCTACCCGTGGTGATTTCTGTCACCGCGAATGTGTTGTATAGCAAGCACGATGGCCGCGTAGCCTGGCGTCGGCTGCTGCCGTCGCTGCTGCTGATTGCGGCGGGGTTGGTCTGCGTCAATGTTGCAGAGCTGAAGGCAAGTACGGCCACATTCGATTTATGGCGTTATGCCAGCGGCATTTCGATGGCCTTTCTCGCCGTAGTCTGCTGGACCTGGTATCCACTACGCAACGCCCGCTGGCTGCGCGACCACAAAGGCAATACGCCGACCACCTGGGCCACGGCGCAGGGGCTGGTCACGCTACCGCTGGCGCTGTTGGGGTATATCGTGGTGTGCGGCCATCTGGCGCTAACGGATAGCACCTTTACGCAGCCGTTCGGCCCACGGCCTGAGGTCTTCATCCCGCTGATGCTGGCGATTGGGCTGTTTTGTTCGTGGATCGGTACGCTGTTCTGGAATGAAGCCAGCCAGCGTCTGCCGACGGTGCTGGTGGGGCCGTTAATTGTGTTTGAAACGCTGGCGGGGCTGGCCTATGCCTTCATCATCCGGCAATCCTGGCCGCCGCTGTTGACGCTCTGTGGCATCACCTGCCTGATTGTCGGGGTGATCTACGCCATGCGGGTGAAACCGGAACCAGTGATTGTGGAAGTCCCGATGCCGGTTTCACGAACAGAGTAAACGCACGCCTGACATGCTGTGGAAATAAGCCGGTCTTTATGTCCGGCTTGCCAGCTTCTGAAACAGTTCGGTCAGTTGTGCTTCATCCCTCGCGCCCTGATGCTGATCGATCACTTTGCCGTTCGCATCAATAATAAATGAAGTCGGCGTACCGCTGACCTGATAGCGCTCTTTGGTAATGCCTAACTGATCGCGCACCACCGGATAGGTCACCTTATGATGCGCCAGCATTGAGGTGACATCCACGCCGTCAGGATCGGTGTTAACCGCCACCACCACCACTTTATCGCCATATTCCTGACTCAGTTTCTCCAGCGCGCCCATTTCGATCATGCAGCCACCACAGCCCGACGACCAGAAATTCAGGTACACGCTTTTCCCCTGCCAGCGTGATAGATCCACCTGCTGCCCTGACAGATCGTAGGCCGCCAGCGCCGGTGCCTGCGCGCCGACGCTAACCTGTTCTTCCTTACAGCCGCTCAGTGCCGCTGCGCCCAGCAGACACAGCGCGGTAATCGCGTTACGCCATTTCATGATGATTCACCTCTTCACCAAAATACTTGCCGTGTTGCAGGCGGATAATGCGGTCAGCAAACCGACCTAACTCAGGATTGTGCGTCACCATCACAATGGTGCGCCCCTGCCGATGCAGATCTTTCAGCAGATCCAGCACCCGCTGTTCATTCTCTTCATCCAGATTCCCCGTCGGTTCATCGGCGAAAATCACCGGAGGCTCATTCACCAGCGCACGAGCGATACACACGCGCTGTTGCTCACCGCCGGAAAGCTGGCTCGGTAAGTGATCGACGCGATGCGCCAGCCCAACCTGTTCCAGCACGCGCTGCGCCGCCGCTTCATCCACCACGCTATGGTAGTGCTGCGCCAACATTACGTTTTCTAGCGCGGTCAAAAATGGAATCAGGTGGAACTGCTGGAATACCAGCCCAATCTTATCGGCACGGAACTGGCGCCGCCCTTCTTCATCCAGCCCAGCGGCATCGACGCCGTCCAGCAATACCTGTCCTTCACTCACCGTATCCAGACAGGTGAGAATATTCATCAGCGTGGTTTTACCCGAACCGGACGCGCCCATGATGGCGACAAACTCGCCGCGCGCGATACGGATATTAATGTTCTCCAGCGCGGTCACCTGACCAAAGCGTTTATAGAGCTGGCGAGTTTCAATCACCGCCTCCGCTGCCTGCGCCCCTTCCTGCGCGTTTACCTCTACAGACATCGAGCTACTCTCCTTTCAAGACTTTGGCTGGTTCGACGTAGATCGCCCGCCGAGTGGGAACCACCGCCGCAACGGCAGCAACCAATAACGATAGCACCAGCGTGAGCGGGAACACCGGTAACCGCAGCGAGATCGTCGCGTTGAATACGGCCATCCCCAGCACCTGAGCCAGCAGATACCCCAGCAGCGAACCGCACACCACGGCCGCCAGTGCGATGATGCCGGTTTCAGCCAGCATCTGCCGGATGATGTCTCGTCCGCTCGCGCCCAGCGCCTTCTGTAGCGCAAATTCGCGGGCACGTTCACCGACAATCGCCATCAGCGTCGTGTTTACACACAGGGAAGACAGCACGAGGATCACCGCCGATACTAGCCCCATCAGCCCTTTGATTTTATTCAGCACCTGACCTTCCGACGCCGACACCTTCAGGATCGGGCGGATCTCCAACTGCGGATACTGCTGCTGAAGTTGGGCAGCGAAGCGATCGACCTGCCCCAGATCGTTGCTGACGCTCAGCAGCGCATTACTGATCGCGCCCTCTTTATCCAACCACTTTTGCGCCAGAGCCAGATTCACGATCAGCATGTTGTCCGTCGCATCGCCGGATTCTACGATGCCTTTGATCTGCAACCGCTGCTTCCCGCCGTCGCCCACCAGCGTGATGCTGTCGCCGACTTTGACGTTCAACCGCTCCGCCAGCTTCACCCCGATCATGGCATTACGGTCATCAAAGCTGACGCCAATCCAGTTACCCGTGACCTGCCAGTACGGTGCCAGCTGCCGCAGCGATTCGAACCACACGCCCATCAGCACCACTTTCTCCAGTTCCGTACGCGCCATGCCGTACAGATAAGGGCTGGACGCATTGATTAATCCGGCCGGCGCGTTGTCAATAATCGGCTGAAACGTGCTTTGTGGAATCGTATTGCCCCGCGCCGGACCGATGTAAAAATTCGCACCGAAGGTGCGCAGTTCCTGACTCATCTTGGCGTTGATATCGAAATAGACGGCGGACATCGCCGTCACAATCGCCGCTCCCACTGTCAGCGCGGCGAACACGACGCTGACGCGCTGCATACGCAGTCGCAGTGCGCGAAACACCAGCCGCCAGAACATGCTGTTCATCCAGCTATTAGCGCCCATACAGCACCTCCACCGGATACAGTTTGGCGATCCGGCGCGCCGGGAACCACGTTCCGATGATGGCAATCAGCATCGAGATCACCAACACACAGGGGATAACGATCCACGCAAAACTCAGCGGTACGCCGAACAGCATCAGGCCAATGGCTTTCGCCAGCCCCCAGCCTGCAACACAGCCCGCGATACCACCAGCCAGACCGCTCAATGCGGCTTCGAGATAAAACAGCAGCATGATCTGCCACTGGCGCGCGCCCAGCGCTTTCATCAGCCCGATCTCTTTTGCTCGTTCCATAATGGTGCTCGTCATCAGCGAGGCAATCCCCATCGCTGCCGCCACCAGCGCGGCGAAGGTCACCACTGCCAGAAGCAGTTGGATCTTGTCGATCACGACGCCTTCCGACGCGGCGACCTGCCAGATAGGACGTACCACCGAGCCAGAAATCGCTTCTTCCAACTGGTGCGCAATCGAAGAGACATACGCGGTGCAGTACCAGAGGTCATACTCTTCGGCATTTAGCGCTTCCAGATTTTCCCGCGCCCGCCGCGACAGTTCATTTTCCGGCACGGTCAGCGCTGACACGCGGATGGCCTGAATTTTACCGGCCAGCCCCAGCAGCGATTGCACCGTTGCCAGCGGCATCACCAGACGGCTTTCTTCATCACCGCCGCTGCTCAGAATGCCGCTAACTTCTACCGTTGCGTCACCTTTTGCGCCGTGCAGCGCGAGTTTATCCCCGACTTTCCAGCCCGTTTGCGCCGCCAGCTGTTTTCCTACCAGCGTTTGCGCCACATTGTCCGTCGTCACCGGCTCCTGCGGCCACTGCCCCGCCACCTGCCAGTAGGGGCTAACGGTCATTTGTCCCGAGCGATAGTCTTCTTCATCCGGCACCGCAACAGGCTGAGAAAAGAAGGTGCCCAGCACGGCAACCGGCTGACCCTTGATCTCGACATCGCCGCTCAGCAGCGGCGCAAAGCCGACAATGTTATTGCGCCAGAAGATATCTTTGATGTTCGGCAGCTCGGCCTCATCGAGGAAATCCTGCCCTTCCAGCGGATTACTGCGTTCGCCAAACAGCGCGGGTAGCGCCGCTTGCCCTGCTGGCTCAATCAAAATATTCGCGCCGTAGGACTTCAGCTCACGCGCCATTTTGTCGCCGATATCGATGGACACCGCCAGCAGCGCAGAGATCAACCCCGCCGCCAAAAACACGGTCAGCACCGCCAGCGATTTACGCCGAATATTTCTGCGCCAGGACTGACGTAACAGTCGCCACAGCATGGTTATTCCTCCTCAGCCTGCTCGCCAGCCGCCGCTTTGGCAGTGGCAAATTTCGCGGGACTTTCGCGGAAGCGGTTGTAGTTGGCCTCCGACGAGAAGAAGTACGTTTTACCGCCGTAGCGATATTTATGTTCTGCATTCACGTTGGTCAGTTTGGAGCCATCAACCGGATCGATAACGTCCATCGACACCACCGTCGAGAAGTAATTCGTGCCTGCCGCCAGTGACGCTCGTCCAATCACCAGCTCATTATCGTCGTTGCTCCACCCTTCAATCGGCACCGGATTACAGCCGCCCGCCTTCCCGATAGAAGGAATGAAAATATGCACGCCGCAGGCGACACAAATCACCTGATTGCCTTCCATCACGTAGCCCTGATCACCACACAGCAGGCAGGCGTCAAACACTACGCCAAGACGCAGGCGATCGGGATAGCGGTTAATGATGAAAAAGCGCACGGCCTTGCCGTCATCGGCAATCCACACAAAGCGATGCAGTTTGCCATCGCGCACCTGCTCAATCGGAATATGTACTTTGCCATCAGCCGCCAGCGTCACCGGCTGTGCTTCCGACAGACGAGGCGGCTGCGACGCGACCTTGTCCCAATAAAGCTGGGCCAACGCCACCACCACCAGCGCAGTGACCGTCGACAGCAGCGTGCGGCGCAGCGTGCGATAACCTGCTGTCGCTTTACGCTTTTCAATCGCCTCATGTGTGGCCAACATCTGGCGACGCGCATGCCGCAGCGGCCAAACCAGCCCGGCAGCCAACGCCGCCATGAACAATGCGCTGAGGTAATTTAATAAATACGCGCTGTTGGTAACGTGCGCCACATAGCTCAGACGCGGCTTGGTGAGCCCCAGCGCCTGTAATTTCATCAACAGCAGCAGCAGATTGCCGCTTATCGGCAACAGCAAAAGCGCGACCAGCAGCGCCAGCAGCGGCCAGCGCAGTAAACGAATACGGCGCGCAATCATGCCGCACAACGCGGCACAGAAAACCAGCCAGCCAAACGCCAGCAGCACCGCGCTGAAATTCAGCAGCAGATCGGTATTCACTACATGGGTGGTTGTCAGCGCAGTCAGATTGGGATCGTTGCCCCACTGCACCGCCGCTCCCGCCACCAACAGCGCCTGCCACAGATAGCCAAGACGCGAGTGGGAAAAACACTGACAGACCAGAAACAGGATCAAGGCAAGCGCTTGAAGCGCCGTAAACCCCAGCAGAAACGCTTGCCCGTTAGGAAAATGTACGCCAATAAACGTCCCGGCAAACAGCGCCAGCAGCGTGATCCAACCCAGCGATCTGACTGTCGGCGTGGAACGATGGCTCCAGTTCAGCCCCAGCAATAGCGCTATCGGCAGGAAGGATTGGAGGGTCGTGATAAAAAAATTCATATATACCCGTCACCTTTCAAGTTGCAGGTGCGTCGGTTGAGCGCGATGCCGGGTGGCATCAGCACGCTGGCCGGAAAATCACCGCCTCTACAGGCAACAAAAGTGTACCCGCAGAGGCGTGAACATGGCCGCGACAGAACATCGCGGACAGAAGACCTTATTCTAAGCCGACGTATTTGAAGTCAAAGCTGACATCAAACGGTTTCCACCAGCGGCCTACGCCCGTTTCACCATCGGTGTGACGGTGCATACCGGCTTTTGATGGCGGATCGATGTGGTAAGTCACTTTGTAGTTGCCCACGCCCATCATTTTGATGTTCGCGCCGTAGTGCGGGCCATCGCTGGCAACCATCGGCATGAAGGTACCTTCCTGCTTCGCACCGGTATCGGTGTTGGTCAGGGTGTACGCAATGGTCAGGAACGGCATCCACTCACCAGCACCGAAGCCATTCTTGTTACCTTCAGCAGCGTGGATATCGGCTTCCAAATGGATGTCCGCTTTCGCAGCAGGCAGGCCCATCCCACGCGGTTCCATGTCGATAGGTTGCAGATAAACAGCGGCAATTTCCATTTCGTTCATGGAAACCGGCTCACCCGCTGGATATTCTTTAAACGCCAGCGCGGCAGGTGCAGTGAAAATACCGGCAATAACGGCACCCGCAATCAGACTTTTTTGCATATTCATCAAACCCATCCTCATCTCAGTCGTCCCTCTTCGCTTAATTCGCTAAGCGATTGGGGTTGTTATGGTTATTTGCTGCTCTTATACCCTAAATAATTCGAGTTGCGTGAAGGCGGCAACTGCGCGAATCCCCAGGAACTTACTCAAGTAAGTGACTGGGGTAAGCAAGGGCAGCCAACGCACAAGCAGCTTGAAGTATGACGGGTATATTGCTTCCAGTATTACATTAACGTCGGGTGCCTTCTTTATCAGATAGCAGACGCCCTGCGCCGCATCACCCACAGGGCGACTAGCGCCGCGACCACCAGCACACCCTGTGGAATCAGCGTCTCCACATAAGGATAAATCCCCAACCAGGTGATTTCCGGCACGCCGGTCAGCAACGTTGGTTCAAACAGTTTGCCTTCGATCAGTTCCAACACGCCTTTACCCGCGAACACAAACGCCATCAGGTACATAAAGCAGCCGGTGAACATGAAGAACGGCTTCAGTGGCAGTTTGACAATGGTGTAGCGCATCACGAAGTAGGCGATCAGCAGGATCACACAGCCGATAGCAAACCCAGCCAGAATGGAGAGGTGCCCCGCCATGTTGCTGGCATCACCGACCAGCGCGTAATAGAACAACACCGTCTCCGCGCCTTCGCGATACACGGCCAGAAAGCTGGTGAGCCACAGGCCGATCATGGAGCCGCTGCTTAGCGAATGGGACAGCTTACCTTCCAGATAGGCCTTCCAGTGCCGCGCTTCCACTTTGGATAACAGCCAGTAGCTCATGAAGAACAGCATCACCACAGCGATCAGCATCGTAATGCCTTCCAGCAGCTCACGGCTGGCGCCGGAATTGGTGAACACGAGTTGGAAAATGACAGCGGTAATCACGCTACACAGCAGCGCGACGTAAACCGACTGGCGAATCAGCGGCAGCTTGTCCTGCTGATTGTTTTTTACCAGATAGGCCACGATCGCCGCCACAATCAGCAAGGCTTCCAGACCTTCACGCACAATAATCAGCAGGCTGTAGATCAACAGGCTCCAGTGGGTTTCGCCGCCGTCGCCCAGCATGGTCACGGCCTTCGCCAGTTCCTGCTGCAACGCGTCGGCCTGCCCTTGCAGCTGCTCCGCAGGCTGTTTGGCGTTCATCAGGCTCACCAGGCGGGTGAAATAGCCTTCTAGCGTTGATTTGAACGCCGCATCGCGAGAACCAATTTTGTTCTCCATGCCGGTGGCTTCAAACAGATCGAAATAGGTGTCCTGCACCGCCATGATGGCGGGTTTGACCTGCCCTTGACGGTATTGCGCGATCGCAGCGGCAATGGCCTGATTGATATCGTCGGCGACTTTCGCCCAGTTCGCATCCGGCACCGCACCGGTATCCGCGTTCGCGGCAGATGTCGCTGTCACCTGCTGGCTGTCACGCGTTGTTGGCAATCCCGGCAAGGCATCTTCGATATCCTGCAACAGCGTAGTGACCCGATAGGCGACATCGGTCAGTTGATCGGGTTGGCTAGCTAGCGTAATCAGCGCGGAGAATTGTTGATTAATGGAAGCCGCCTGCTGCGCCGAGCGATTCTGCCTGACCGACATCTCCATTTCAGAGTTTTTAAAGCCCTGATAGTGCGCCTGCTGCACGCTCTGGCTGGCCTTTTTGTAATCGCCGGCCTGATATTCCGTCACGGCTAGCGCGAGCTGGTCATCGATGATTTTGAAACTCTGCTGCCAGTACGGCGCAATGTCAGTGTTGTCATAGGCACCGTGCTGCTCCTGTGCGACCAGCTTGTGCCCTTCCGACAGCACGGGCAGAACAGCATCCAGTTCGCCCTTCAGCCAGGATATTTTTGCCTGTACCTCGGACTGCGACTTTCCTTCGCCAATCATGCGGCGAATTTCACCGAACGTAGCCTCTAGCTGATAGCTTTTTTGCGCGGAAATGTTGATGCGGATAGGGCCTTCAAGGTTTTCAAACACCTCGAAATAGGCCATCTGAACTTCGGTGCGGGCCTCATCCGGCTTTTGCTGCTCATAGAGCTGAGCCGTTTTATCCAGCCGGGTTTCGATATCTTGAATAAATGAGGCGTAATCGGTCGCGGCAACTGCCGCTGAACAGCTAAACAGCCAACACAACACGAGAAGCGTTTTTTGCCAGATAGACATAAGCGAGTAATGAAGCACAAATGATATTTATTCTTATTATCACTTTGAAGCCACCATCTGTCTTGATTTACGTCACGAAAACATGAGCAACAATCACTTTAGTATGTAACAAATAGTTTCAACCTCGATTTAATGCCAAAAAAACCGTTTTATTTATATAACCCCAGAAAAGTACGGTTTTATGATCTAAAAAACAGTAAAAATCGCCACAAAAAACAAAGCAATAATTATGCCATCATTTCAATAAACGCCATGAAAGGTTGGAGACCCTAGTCTTAAAATGGCATTTCTTTACATTAAAACAATCAGGTTTACAGAGGAAAATGCCATTTTCTCTCTGTAATCCAAGGTATTACATGCGTCACTGTTACGCGTTTCATCGCCATTTTTGGGCAACTCACCCTAGCCATTCAAGTAAACGCCGCATTTAAGGAAACCAAGCATCCAAGCGATAACCCGCGATCGACAGAACCGGGGAGATTCCTTTCCTCCCAGCTCGTCGCCAGCCTCATGAGCTATCTTACGTTCAACGTCTGTCGCGTATTTAACCCGCTGCGGATCAGAATTTTTCCCATCCCTCACTGTTGCGGCCATGTGCCGACAGTAGCGGCGTGGTGCTCTGCCCAACAGCGCGATGGACGGGGGCAGCGATCGCCTGACGGGAAAAAGACATTGTCGGATCGCAATCTGATTCCAGATCGAACACATCCACCACGGCAGACAGTTCGCTGGTTTGTTCATCCAGACGCGCAGCCGCTTCTGCCGATTGCATCACCAACGTCGCGTTCTGCTGCGTGACGCTGTCCATTTCGTGCACCGCCTGACTAATCTGCGTAATGCCACGCGTTTGCTCATCCGTTGCCGCCGCGATTTCACCAATCAGATCGTTCACATGCGAAATGGAGGCGATAATGGCCGTCATCGCCTCACCGGACTGTCGAACCTGCCCTGCGCCGGTTTCAACGCGCGAAACCGATTCCGCAATCAGCGCTTCAATCTCTTTCGCTGCCTGCGCACTGCGCTGCGCCAGTGTACGAACCTCACCGGCCACCACGGCAAATCCTCGCCCTTGCTCTCCCGCCCGCGCCGCTTCAACCGCCGCATTCAGCGCCAGAATATTGGTCTGGAACGCGATGCTGTTAATCACCGAGGTGATATCGGAAATATGCCGGGAACTGGCACTGATACCATCCATCGTCGCCATCACGTTGCTGCTGATATTCCCGCCTTTTTGCGCCATATCCGCCGCATCCTTCGCCAACTGACGCACCTGATGCACATGATCGGTAGTTTGCCGCACCGTGGAGCTAATCTCCTCCATGCTGGCAGCCGTCTGCTGTAGCGCTGCGGCCTGCTGTTCCGTGCGGCTGGACAGGTTATCGTTGCCATCCTTAATGCTGGACGTCCCGTTGTTGATTTCCGTCGTACTCTGCCGGATGACCGTCACCGTATCGCGCAAACTTTTCTGCAATTTCTTAATATCGGGAATCAACCGCCCCGCACAGTTCTTGCCGAATTCCGCCAGTTCACAGCCTAAGCGCCCCGCCGTGAGCTGTGCCAAATGAGATTTGAGCACGGAAATCGGAATAACCAGATAGTTCCTCAAATAGTATTCCGTGAAAATCAACACGATGAGGCCAATCACCATCACGGCAATTAACGAATTACGATTTTGGGTATTGTGTTCATTCACGCTTGGAATCAACGAGGAGGCGGTAATGCTGTCCGAATAGCGTTTGATGTCTTCGCCAAACGTCAGGCTAATGGGGGGATAAACAGAGCGAAAGATCTGTCGAAATCCTTCGTAATCATTGCGTTGTAGCGCCGCATTCATTGGATCGATTGCGGTAGCAATCAGGGTACTCCACGTTTTGTTTACCGCATCAACTGTGGCTGACTCGACGCCAACGTGCTCCGCTGCCTGGAATTTCTCCAGCGAATCCTTGGTATTTTTTAGCGCAACCTGTGCCATTTCCAACGTCTTTTGGGCGTTTTCTGGCTCGTTACGCTGCAAATAATCCATCGTTCTTTCCATACGAGTTACGGCCCGAAAATATTGATCGGTTCCATAGACCAGATGGGAATACGTTTTTCGCTGAGTCTCACTTTTATCAAGCAAATTCGTGACCTGATAAAGCGAGTAAAGACTGAATCCTGATGCCACTCCCCATGCCACTAGCAGGGAAGCCACTATGAGCAGCACCATTATTTTTATGCTGACATTTCTTAGAAATTCCATAATGCACTCCGCGACGTTAACAAATATTTCCCGCCCGCACGCTCTGTCGGAAAAGTATTTACTTTTTACTCATGACGGTGCCGCCCGTTGTCTCGCGCCCTTATCCCACGCGATCTAACAGACGTTCTGGAATTCCCTGATTCATGCCCCATTAGATGGGAAATTAAGCTCAAAAAATTAACGAATAGAATGCGTTATCTTCCTTGAGATGCCAATTTCCGTTGTTTTAAACAGCCGACAGGCATGGCTACCCCAGCCCAGTCGGTGGCACATAGAGTTAATATCGTCAAAAACAGTATAGGCATTAACGGATAAAGAGGATGAATCCGCGATAACCTATTTTCCAGACAAATGTCCTATGGAAAAAGGTGGCAGCACTCAACGCGTTAGGACGATTTACCATCGCGCTGAGCATGACCACGATCAGTAAATTAATTTTCTTTATCGGTGATTATCGAAGGTTAGACAACTGCATCAACACCCGCCATAGGAATGCAGTTCTTAACGATCCAAGACTCGGCTGTGGAGAATAATCATGCAGAAAGTGCTTACCGTCTGTCCGTATTGCGGGTCAGGCTGCAAAATTAACCTGCTGGTAGAGAACGGCAAAGTGGTTGGTGCGGAAGGGGCAAACGGCGTCACCAATGAAGGTGAGCTGTGCCTGAAAGGCTATTACGGCTGGGATTTTCTCAACGATACGAAACTTCTGACACCGCGTTTAAAGCAGCCGCTGATTCGACGCCAGAAAGGTGCGCCCTTTGAGGCAGTCTCCTGGGATGAAGCGATCGACTTCGCCAGTTCCCGTCTGAAAGCGATTAAAGAGAAGTACGGTGCCGAGTCGATTATGCACACTGGCTCGTCACGCGGCCCCGGTAATGAAACCAATTATGTGATGCAGAAATTTGCCCGCGCGGTCACCGGGAATAATAACGTCGACTGCTGCGCACGACTCTGCCACGGCCCTTCGGTTGCCGGGCTACAGGTTACGCTGGGCAACGGTGCAATGAGTAACTCTATCTGCGAAATCGAAAAAACCGACTGCATCCTGATTTTTGGCTACAACGCCGCAGACTCACACCCCATCGTGGCGCGTCGGATCCTGAAAGCCAAAGCACGTGGGGCAAAAATCATCGTGTGCGATCCGCGCCATATTGAAACCGCCCGCATCGCCGATCTGTGGCTGCCGTTGAAAAATGGCTCTAACATGGCATTGGTCAACGCATTCGCTAACGTGCTGATTAACGAAGGCCACTACGATAAAGCGTACGTCGCCCGCCATACCGAAGGCTTCGAGGAATTCAGCCAGACCGTCGCAAAATACACGCCGGAGTATGTCGCTGATATCACTGGCTTGTCGCCAAAATTGATTCGCGACGCGATGCGGATCTATGCCGCTGCGCCGTCCGCCACCATTCTCTGGGGTATGGGCGTGACGCAGTGGGGCCAAGGCGTTGATGTGGTCAAGGGGCTGTCCGGTTTGGCACTGCTGACTGGGAATCTGGGACGTCCGAACGTGGGCGTCGGGCCAGTGCGCGGGCAGAACAATGTGCAGGGCGCCTGCGATATGGGTGCGCTGCCCAATATGTTCCCCGGTTATCAAAATGTCACGGATAAAGCGGTGCTGGCGAAATTTGCCGATGCCTGGGGTGTGCCTGAACTCTCCGACAAAATTGGCTACTCGCTAACCGACCTCCCGCACAAAATTAAAGCAGGGAAAATTCGAGCTAATTACGTGATGGGCGAAGATCCGCTACAAACCGAGCCGGATCTGTCGATGCTGCGTGATGCATTCAACGAGCTGGACTTGCTGATCGTGCAGGACATCTTCATGACCAAGACCGCAGCGATTGCCGATGTGATTTTACCTGCAACCTCCTGGGGCGAGCACGAAGGGGTCTATACCGCTGCTGATCGGGGATTCCAGCGCTTTTATAAAGCCGTGGAACCACAGGGCGATGCCAAACCCGACTGGGAAATCATCAGCCTGATTGCAACAGCGCTCGGCTACCCGATGCACTATAACAACACGCAGGAGATCTGGGACGAGCTACGGCAGCTCTGCCCGCTGTATTACGGCGCAACCTACGAGAAAATGGCCGGACTAGGCTATGTGCCGTGGCCGTGCCCGACGGAAGACAGCCCCGGCACACCGTGGCTATATGAAAACAACCACTTCGATCGTCCCAGCGGGAAAGGCCTGCTGCTCACCGCCGAATGGCGACCACCGATGGAGCTGGTGGATGAAGATTACCCGCTGGTCTTGTGCACCGTGCGCGAAGTTGGCCATTACTCCTGCCGTTCGATGACGGGCAACTGCACCGCATTACAAACGCTGGCGGATGAACCGGGTTACGTGCAGGTTAGCCCCTATGACGCCGAGCGTTTAGGCATCCACGACCAGCAGTTGACCTGGATCTCGTCACGACGCGGCAAGGTGATCTCTCGCGTTGCCGTCAGCGAACGCATCAATAAAGGTGCCGTCTACATGACCTACCAATGGTGGATTGGAGCCTGCAATGAACTGACGCTGGATCATCTCGATCCGGTATCCAAAACGCCGGAATACAAACACTGCGCCGTGAAGCTGGAAGCCATCGACGATCAGCAGGCAGCAGAGAACTATGTACAGCAGGAATACAGCCAGTTGAAAGATCGGCTGCGCAGCACCGCAGAAAACGTCAGTTAATCTCCCTTACCTAAGCCGCCGCGAACCTAAGCCGTCAGGTAAAAGCCGTGGCGGCTTAGGAAATACAGATGGTTTAGACACCGTTTAATCGTCCTCACCGATAATGCCTTTATTCCCCACCCCATCTTGTAAAATTTCATTAATGAAAACGGATAAATTTCTGTTAATCGATAATAAACTTCTACGCACAACTTAAATTTTCACACCTCTGTTTATCTTTTAAAATTATGTTGACTATCACCGCCCTTCCCTCCGCCCAATTGTTTTTTATTCCAATTTAGCGCAATTTGCGTTTCATTTTACAATGATTTAATTTGTTTTTAACAAAAGAGCCCCCTGTAGCGGTAGTTATCAATTCGATTAAAGTAATTGCTAAACAATCGGTTAGATGAAAACCAGTGGGGATAAAAGGAATATTATTATTGCTCGTATAGAGGTCTTTTATGTTACCGATTACTGTTGCCTTATCGCTTCCTCATTATCTGTCATTTATTATTCGCATCGACCCCGGAAGCTAACTCCCGTCTTTCATTCGTATTCCCCTGAACGTCGCTGACGTCGGGAAATAACCTGATTTCATCCCTTTCGATATGCGGTTATAAAAAACTGCACGGCTTTTAGCCCCCCAAATTCGCCGGAAGAAAGGCAGTAAGTTATTCAGAATATAATAAAAAACAGGAGATTCACTGTGCTCACTATTCTCGGTTTCTCTATGGTCATCTGCTTTATGTACCTGATCATGACCAAGCGAATGTCTGCGCTTATCGCGCTGATTCTTGTCCCGACACTGTTTGCACTGGCGGCAGGTTTCTATCAGGGACTGGGCGCGATGATGCTGGACGGCATCAAAACGCTGGCTCCAACGGGCGTTATGCTGACGTTTTCTATTCTCTACTTCGGCATCATGATCGATGCAGGCCTGTTCGATCCGCTGGTTCGCTTCATTCTCCGTCTGGTTAAAGGCGATCCGCTGAAAGTGTTGGTCGGCACCGCCGTGTTAACCTTAATGGTCGCGCTGGACGGTGACAGTACAACGACCTATATGATCGCGATTGCCGCATTCCTGCCGCTCTATCAGCGGTTGGGGATGAACGTGCTCGGATTGACCTGTCTGGTGAACATCGCCAGCGGCGTGATGAACCTTTCTCCGTGGGGCGGCCCGACGGCGCGCGCCGCCGCCGCATTGCGCGTTGATGCACTGGACGTTTTCCTCCCCATGCTCCCGGCGATTATTTTAGCCAGCCTGACGCTGGTCGGCGTGGCCGTTTTTCTGGGTCTACAGGAACGCAAACGGCTAGGCATCATTGATGTCAGCAGCTTCCAGAATGCCTCGATCAATCTAGGCAACGGCAGCGACGAAGAAAGCGACGCCAACCGCCGTCCTAAAATGTTCTGGCCTAACTTTATTCTGACCACCCTGCTTCTGGTGTTTCTGGTGATTGGCCTTCTGCCCATTCAGGTGCTGTTTATGGTCGGCTTCGCTATCGCCGTCATGCTCAACTATCCCAAGCTGGAGGAGCAAAAAGCGCGGATCGGCTCACATGCCGCTAACGTGCTAGCAGTGACATCACTTATTTTCGCCGCTGGGATTTTCACCGGCATTTTATCCGGTACAGGCATGGTAGATGCCATGGCGAAGAGCCTGTTGCAGGTGATACCAGAAAGTTTCGGCCCATATCTTGCGGTGTTCACCGCGCTCATTAGCCTGCCGTTTACTTTTTTGATGTCCAACGACGCGTTCTATTTCGGAATCTTACCGGTTATCGCCCAGACGGCGGTCAATTATGGTATTACCCCAGAGGAGATCGCCCGTGCGTCGATTGTCGGCCAGCCGTTCCACCTGCTTAGCCCGCTGGTACCGTCGCTCTACCTGCTGGTCAGTCTGGCAAAAGTGGACATCGGCGATCACCAACGCTTTGCAATCAAATGGGCGATTTTTGTCAGCCTGTCGCTGCTGGTCGGTGGTATTGTCTTCGGCGCATTTCCGTTCTATCACCAGTAAAACAGGATTGCTCCAGTCAGGCCGGAGCAGGCTTTGCTGGCAGGCAAGCCTTGCTGACAAGAACATAAAGATTCCTCGTAACACCCTAACCGACATAGCAGGATAGCGATGGCTTTAACTCCCCTACAGACAAGGATTGTCAGACAGATTGTCGCCTATATTCGCCGCGAGCAGTTGCCGCCCGGCGCTCACCTGATCGAATCATCGCTGGCGCAGGTACTGAACGCCTCGCGCACGCCGGTCAAGGTCGCACTGCTGTATCTAACGGAAAAAGGCATGCTGCATTACCACCGCAATCGGGGGTTTTATCTTGACCGCCATGCCCATGAATTAGGGCATCTGGTCACCGAGTTAGCCGCCAGCAGCGAAGAGCCGCTCTACCGGAAGATTGTTGATATGCGCCTTTCCCGTCGGTTGCCGGAGCAGTTTTCAGAAGTGGATCTGATGCGAGAATGTCAGGTGTCCCGCTCCGTATTGCGTAACGTTCTGACGCGTATACAACAGGAAGGTTGGCTGGAGTTCCGCACCGGACAAGGCTGGCGAACCACGCCGATTATCGATTCCGTCACGGCCTATGAGGAAAGTTTTACTTTCCGCCTACTGGTCGAGCCGGTCAGTCTGCTGTCGCCGCAGTTTCGTATCGATCAGCACACGCTCAGCGCCTGCCGTAAGCAGCAGGAAGACATTCTCAATGGGGGTTACCTGACGCTCACGCCGCATGAAATGTTCGATGCCAATACGCACTTTCATGAAACGCTGCTTGCCTGTAGCGGCAACCGCTTCGCCCACCATAGTTTGCAACGAATCAATCAATTACGGCGTCTGGTGGAATATCGCCAAGGGAGTCCAGCCTTCAATCCCAAGCGATTGGAACAGATTGCGGAGCATCTGGCGATTCTGGATTTCCTGCAACAGGGAGAGATCGAAACAGCGGCAGAATGGATGAAAAAGCATCTGGAAAAAGCATGCCACGATAAAGTGAGCATCGATCTTTTTCGGTGAAATAACCAACAGCGAGGTCTCAAATCATCAGTAACATATGTTTAAAAAATAAAAAACACCATTTTAAACACCCTAAACGCCTAATTAGTTACAAATAGAAACACATAGAGCAATAATTAAACGTTAAATCAACAACACAAAAATGAAGACTAAAACACAAAATAAAAGTCACCATTTAAATAATTAAAAAATTAATTTTCTTACAAAATGGCATGTATATAAAGTTTTCGTTAATTGTTCTTTTATTTTTACTTAATCTTTAAGTAATTCACCATCTGTTTTATTGATATATAGCCACATATCATTAGCAACACTACTTCAACACCTTACCCCACCGGCTCCTTCGGCAAAAAAATCAAACCAAACCATTGTTTAATAATGAATTAATAAAGAAATAACGTTTTATACGATCTGCGCATCACATCCCTATTTATCATTACAAGTGACATGGACATGCATTTTTCGCATGACAAAGATCACAATTACATAACAATCCGCAGAAAAAAAATGTAAAAAGCAAGAATCGTTGTAATATCGGCGGGCAGACACAACACCCCAATAACAGGTTCGGGTGAGGGATTGGTGTATTCAGGGAAACCACCAACCATCACGCGGCAATAATATTGTGTTGTCTGAATCAATTCATCAACATGAGGTTTATATGCAAAGGCAGAAGTTACTTGTACAGATAGTCTTGGCTATCGTCCTGGGAATATTAATCGGCTGGGCTTGCCATCAATATCTTGACGGCAGTCGAGCAAAAGAAGTTGCATCATATTTCAACATGGTTACCGATATCTTCCTGCGCCTGATTAAAATGATCATCGCGCCACTGGTCTTCGCTACGCTGGTTTCCGGCCTAGCAAGCATGGGAGGAAACTCTTCTGCCGTTGGCCGTATCGGTATGAAAGCGATGATCTGGTTTGTCAGCGCCTCGTTCATTTCCCTGCTTATCGGTATGGTCTTCGCCAACCTGTTCCAACCCGGCGCAGGCATGAATCTCGAAGTCCCCGTACAGCATGTTGCGACAGGCCTGAACACGGACAGCTTTACGCTTAAGAGCTTCATCAGTCATATCTTCCCGAAAAGTATCGTAGAAGCAATGGCGAACAATGAGATCCTGCAAATTCTGGTGTTCTCTCTGTTCTTCGGCTCCGCGCTTGCCTATGTCAAAGGCAATAACAAGCACGCGACCACGATCATTTCCATGATCGAAGAACTGACCAAAGTGATGTTCCGCGTGACCGACTACGTGATGGCGCTGGCCCCTATTGCTGTCTTTGCCGCAATCGCTTCCGCGATTACCACGCAAGGTCTGGGCCTGCTTTACGACTTCGGTAAACTGATCGGTGAGTTCTACCTCGGTCTGGCCGTACTGTGGAGCGTTCTGTTCCTGGTTGGTTACCTGTTCTTGGGCAAAGGCATCGTTAGACTGGCGAAACTGATTCGTGAACCGACCATGCTGGCTTTCGCCACGGCGAGCAGTGAATCTGCTTATCCGAAAACCATGGAAGCGCTGACCAAATTCGGCGTGCCGAAAAAAGTCACCAGCTTTGTGCTGCCGCTCGGTTATTCGTTCAACCTCGACGGTTCTATGATGTACCAGTCCTTTGCGATTCTGTTTATCGCACAGGCATACAACATCGACCTGAGCGTTACTGAACAAATTCTGATTCTGCTGACGCTGATGATCACCAGTAAAGGGATGGCGGGTGTAGCGCGTGCTTCCATCGTGGTAGTTGCCGCAACGCTGCCGATGTTCAGCCTGCCGGAAGCCGGTATCCTGCTGATTATCGGTATCGACCAGTTCCTGGACATGGGCCGTACTGCAACTAACGTCATCGGTAACAGTATCTCTACCGCCGTTGTGGCCAGTCTGGAAAAAGACGTCCGCGATGATGAGGAAGAAGCTGCCGATGAAGTCGTTGCCTATAAGGAACCTCAGCAGGCCACGCAAAATAGCTAATACTGAGTGAGTGAATGCTTCATCTATAGCGGCCTTCGGGCCGCTATTTTTTTATCTCTCGTTGCCTGCCCACATTCTCAGGGCGTTTATAGTCCAGACGCCGATGACAGCCCTTTCATGTAGCGCCAGAATTTCTCAGAAGCCACATTCAACCGCGCATCGAGGCGATATAGATAAACCCCCATGCGGATCACGGCATTTTCCATACTCAGGATCGTCAGCTCTTTGTTTTTCAGCTCTTCCTGAATGGAATAGTCCGGTAGCCAGGCAATGCCATAACCTTTCTTCGTCATACGTTTGAGCAAGTCGCTCATGGAAGAAACGAAATTGACCGTAAACTTATCGCTGTCGACGCTGGATAAGTAGCGACTGACCTGACGCCCCATGTAGCTCGTCTCGGTATAGTTGAGTAGCGGCACCGATGAGGCACTGACATCAAACAGTGGCTTCCCTGCACTATCACACGCACAGACTGGATAAAGCCGGGACTCCAGTATCTTCTCGTGCATGAAGGGCTCTCCCATCAGATCCTCATTGTAGAATGAGAAAATGAAGTCACTGCGCCCTTCCTTGAGATTCAGCACCGCCTCATCGACATCAATCGATTCGACATAAAAGATTTTTTCCTGCGGGTCCGGCACGTCTTTTAACAGCTCCGGCATGATGAATACCGACAGCGAATGTGCCGCGGCGATGGTGATCTTATTCTTGTAATTATCCCCGCCGTGCAGCTTATTGAGCTGGTACTCCAAATCATCCAGCGTATTACGGATATAGGCGTGGAACACGCGCCCCTGCTCGGTTAACTGTAGCGGCAACGCACTACGGTCGAAAATATCAAACCCAACCGCCGCTTCCAGCGCCTGAATTCGCCGACTGAATGAGGATTGAGAGATATTCCGCTTCTCGGCTGCCAGCGTAAAACTCCGGTGTTCTTCCAGCACAATAAAATCATAGAGCCACTTGGTTTCGATATTATTCAGCATCGTCCCTCACTCAAAACGCTCAGCGCCATGTTTTCGCTCCCTATGCCAACGTTCTGCATCGCCAACAAAGATGCTTCCCACAGCACGTCGTTAAACCCAATAAAAGCATAGAGATGCCAATAGTTATGCAAATCATACATAGCAGATGGGAATTTAGCAATTCACATTGCCCAGCAGTGTGAGATTATCCTTTTAATTTCATAATGCTACAGGGTTAACAGCATGAACAGTCTCGTGGGAATTCTTGGTGGTATGGGGCCGGGTGCTACCGTCGATGCGATGCAAAAACTGATCAAAAACACGCCAGCCTATCGGGACCAAGACCACATTCCGATGATTGCGGTTTCTATTCCTGATATCCCTGACAGAACACAATGCATTCTCCAGCACAGTGCGTCGCCGCTGGATAAAATGCTGCAATATATGAAAATTCTCGAAAACGCGGGCGCTGAATGCATCATTATTCCGTGCAATACCGCGCACTATTGGTTTAATGACTTAAAACAGCAGTGTCGTGCGGAAATGATCAGCATTATTGATGTGACCTGTCAGGCGATTAAGCATGCCAACACCACACGCGTCGGCCTATTGGCGACGACAGCGACGGTCAAAGCGAGAATTTATCAGGACAACCTGATTACCGATAATATTGATTGCTACACGCCGGATGATGCAGACCAACACCAGGTAATGGAAAGCATCTACGCGTATAAATCTGGTGATATCGTCGGAGCCTATAGCCTGTTGTCACCGGTAAAAGATCGCCTGTTGCAGGCTGGCGTTGAGAAAATTATTCTGGGTTGTACCGAGCTTCCTCTGATTCTGGAGCAGGAAGTCAGAACATCACCGCAACACTATGTCGATGCAACCGAAGAGTTAATTAAGAAAACAGTAGAGTGGTATTTTACTCACAATACGAGAAATAATATTGCCGCTTAATTTTTTGAACGAACCTATTATATTGCGTTGAACATGAACCAATAACTATGCCACTCGGCATTAACAAATTCGCCAAGTGGCATAGTGTGATAGACTCAGTATTTAATGCATTTCACTTCACAATAAAATACTGCGCATACTGGAACGTCATTCAATATACGTTCAACGATTACGATGGGAATTTGAGAGCGCTATTTTGCGCTCCCGCATTAGACACCACCCAGGATTTCGCCGCTGATGTGGTCATCAAACTGTATGAATAGTTAGATGACGCCGTCCATTTCGCCGCAGGCGATTTGCTCGCCACCGCAGCCGGTGAACTGCCATTATCCGTAAAGGTTGAACCATTGCCCTTATCATCAACCATCCCTTTATTTTCCGCGCCGGTACCAAATACGTTACGCTCAGAAATTAGATTGGCATTCTGCGCAACTGTAAAGGCCAGGTTGAATTTATTGACGTAGTTGTTGAAGACGTGGAAATAACCATAGCGCATCAGGCCGGGCGCACGCACCTGAATATTTTCGTAATAGTTATGACAAATAGTCAGACGCGGATAGCCATTGTAAGCGCTGTTATTGTCATCTGCCGGATGGCCGAAGATGCAACCATATTTATGGTTTGAGAATAAGCAGTTACTGATCGTGATGTAATCCGCCTTCTCGCCGATATAAATCAGTTTATCGAGGCTACCATCGTTATCGCTCCACGTATGCCCAGGCCATGAACAGTGATCCACCCAATATCCCTTGCCGTAGTTCAAATACAGCTGGATATCGTCATTATCTTTGATGGCAACATCATGTTTAAAAACCAGATTCTGGAAAATGACGTTAGATGAATTGCTCTCAGCGCGCAGGTGAATATTGGTCAGTACATTAGCGCCACCGAAAGAACCAACGATGGTTTTATTGCTGCCAAATACCACCTTGGTCAATGCCGAGGCTTTCAGCGATAATCCCAGCACCACAATAGTTTTTGCGGAACCGCTCACTGCTGATTTAAAATCGGCCAAAGAATTTACCGTAACGACTTTACCTCCCGTGCCTCCAGTTACATTTGCCGCTTTTGCAAAACCAATAATCCCAGTAAGATTTGTTGTTGGATAAGCCATAAATTTTCCTTTTTACAATGAGTGAATAATAATGTCTTCCAACGTATTATTTAATCAAAAACAAATAACACGCCTCCGACAATTAAAAATTGTATATAAAGGATTTCATTACGCTTATTAATCGAGTTTAATAAAAAAACAACCTTGCGAATAATTCAATACCCAATTAATACGCTGCCATCTTTTAGTAAAATGGCAGCGCTACGATTATCACATTATTATCATTACCAGCCTTTTACCGCGCCGCCATTAAAAATACGGTTCGCAGCCTGTTCAACTTCATCAGACTGATAGGCCTGAATAAATTTTTTGACGTTTTCCGCCTCTTTATTATTTTCACGCGTCACAATGATATTCACATACGGTGATTCTTTATCCTCAATAAAAATACCGTCTTTCGTTGGCGTTAAGCCCGTTTGCTGAATATAGGTCGTACTAATAATGGCTACCGTCACTTGTGGATCGTCTAACAAACGCGGCAACTGTGCCCCTTCCACTTCCATAATACGCAGGTTGTGTGGATTCGTCGTGATATCCAGCACCGTCGGCAATAACCCCATGTCAGGCTTTAGAGTAATTAATCCGGTCTTTTGCAGTAGCAGCAACGCTCGCCCAAGATTGGTAGGATCGAAAGGAATCGCAATGGTATCGCCGTCTTTCAGATCGTTGATATTTTTAATTTTCTTCGAATAACCCGCCATCGGGAAAACGAAGGTATTTCCTACCGCCACCAGCTTATAACCGTGTTCACGATTTTGCTGTTCGAGGAAAGGACGATGCTGAAAGACGTTCGCATCCAGATCGCTTTTATCCGTCGCCTCGTTCGGCAATAGCGAACCGCTGAACCCCACCAGCTCAACATCCAAACCATATTTCTCTTTTGCCACTTTCTTCGCGACGTCGGCGACGTCCTGTTCCGCGCCGTTAATCACACCGACTTTAATGTGGTTGGCAGAGTGACTTGCGCTATCGCATGCCGTCAACGCCATCGCTGCCGTAACTATTCCCGCCACCAGCGCTATACGCCATTTATTCATCATTCTGGTTTACCTGATATCGTAACTGTATTGATTTAAAGAGAAAAACAGTAACGCTCCATAATTCACCGAGTCAAATAACTCCGCGTTCTATGAATATGCATTTCATCATTTGGTCAATAAAGAGTGATATATATCCTAAATAATTCGAGTTGCGTGAAGGCGGCAACCGCAAGAATCCCCAGGAGCTTACACAAGTAAGTGACTGGGGTGAGTAAGGACAAATTGGCTCAGCCAATTTGAACGCCGTTTACGGCGGCCCTTCAGGGCGAGGCTCAGAGAGGAGCCGAGTATTGCCAACGCACAAGCAGCTTGAAGTATGACGGATATATCTGTTAAGCCGATTCCATTTTGCTTATCTGCTATTGCTCACCTCTACATTCCCCCGCATTATGACGTTTTGATGACTTTGAATTCACACGGCGAAACCATGATTAATGTGGCTTTGGTTGACGATCACATCGTTGTACGGTCTGGCTTTGCACAGCTTCTGACATTAGAAAATGACATTCAGGTTGTTGGACAATATGCTTCGGCGGCGCAGGCGTGGCCCCATCTACTCAAACAGCCGATTGACGTCGCCGTGATTGATATCGCCATGCCGGACGAAAGCGGCCTGTCGTTATTAACCCGTCTGCGTCAGCAGCGCCCCAATTTTCGCGCCATTATTCTGAGCATCTATGACACCACGGCGTTTGTACAAAGCGCGCTGGACGCGGGCGCGGGCGGCTATCTCACGAAGCGCTGCGGCCCGGAAGAGTTGGTGCAGGCGGTTCGCGTGGTTAGCAGCGGCGGTCTTTACCTCTGCGCCGATGCACTGCATGCCATTCGCCACCAACAGCAGCCACCGAAAGAGCTACTGGCGCTGACCCCACGCGAGCGAGAAATATTCAGCTTGCTAATCAACGGAATTAGTGTGAAAAGCATCGCTGAACAGCTCGAACTCAGCCATAAGACCGTTCACGTTCATCGCGCCAATATTCTCAGTAAATTACAGTGTGAATCCACGGTAGAGCTGGTGCACTTTGCGCTGCAACACCAATTGCTGGCAGGAAAATAAATCATGCGCCGCCTGCACGTCATCGGTATGACGCTGTTTCTCGCCTTTTTCTATAGCTTGATTTGGCTGGCGCTGTGGACCATCAGTTTCTATTTGAGCAACAACGGCCAGCAGGCCGCGCTGCTGTTACCACAAGGGCTGCGATTGGCGCTGATGATTTTGCTGCCGCGCAAATACTGGCCGACCTTGCTGCTTACGGAAATCGCCATCCAGAGCTGGCTTATCAGCGAACAGCTAATGACACGCTCGCTGCTACTACTTTCCCCCTTTCTGAGCCTCATTCCGGCCATCATCACGCATAAAATCTGGCATCGCTACACGCTTTATTGGCAACGGCTCTTACTGTTGCTGGCCGCGCTGACACTGAACACCGTTCTGCACGGCATCGCCATCGGCCCCTGGTTACATTCGCAGCTGACGCAAACGCTGCTGGCAACGTTTACCGGCGGCGTCCTGCTGATTCCGTTCATCTATTTGCTGTACGAATACATCAAACAGCAGCATTTGCAGACACTGCTGGCACAGGAGATCCCCGATCCGCCGCTGCGCACCTCCCTGCTGATTTGGTGTTCGCTGTTTTTTTCTATCGGCGTTTGCCTGCAAATGACGTTCACACCCGAGATGGAACGCCTGCTGCTGATCTTCGTTTTTCTACCTAACGTGGTCATGGCGTATAAATTCGGTTGGCAAGGCGGCGTGCTCTCCGCCGTACTCGGTAGCCTGATGATTGCCGTCACGCGTCAGGTGAGCGGAGCCTTCGACGATCTGCGCGAGCTGGAACTCTTTCTCTCCACGCAGGCGCTACTCGGCATTGGGCTGGGGATCGCGATAAGCCGTCAGCAACAGCTGGCACAACGGCTCCAGCGCTACCGCCACCAGTTGGAGCAGGAGTTGAAGACCCGGCGGCGGCTTATGGAGCGCATCATCCACACCGAAGAGGCCGTGCGCAAAGACATCGCGCGCGAGCTGCACGATGACATCGGCCAAAACATCACTGCGATTCAGATTCAGGCCATGCTGGTGAAACACAGCGCGCCCGCCGATGCCGCCCAGCATGCCGCCGGACAAATCAGCGAACTGTCGCGGCGCATCCACCACACCACCCGCCAGCTTCTGCGCCAGCTACGCCCGCCGGTGCTGGATGAAATGGTGTTAGATAAAGCGCTACATCATTTGGCAGACGAGTTTGCCTTCTCGGCTCGCGGCATCCAGTTTCAGTTGGATTATCAGATCCCCACGCCTCCGCATGATGACGTGGTGGTTTTCACGCTTTACCGGCTGGTGCAGGAACTGCTTAACAACATCAACAAGCACGCCAGCGCGACGCAGATTACCGTTCGGCTTTCCCAGCAGGATGACCTGATTACGCTCGACGTCATTGATAACGGTGTGGGCATCGCACAAAAAGACAGGCCGAACCCGACAGGCGGTGGCTTCGGCCTGCGAGGTATCGAGGAGCGTGTACAGGCGCTGGGCGGTAACTGGCTGGTAAAAGCAGCCACCATTAGCGAATCTGCCACGCCGCGCGGTACGCACATAATTGTTAACCTGCCCACAAAATTTAAACAAAAAGACGATTAGCTAGGAATTATTCCTAGTCGCCTAAAACCTTGTCTCATCCTTTTTAATTCACATCCCCCTACTCTTCTCTCAACGCGACGGAGAACCCCATGCAGGCACCCATGTTTCCACCGGGACAGCTTTCACCAACACAAATCAGCCAGCGTTATCGCTACTGGCGACCACGGTTGTTGATTTCCATGGTCATCGGGTACGCCACGTTTTACCTAACGCGTAAAAGCATCAACTTCGTCATGCCGGTGATGCAGTTAGAATTAGGGTTAAGCAAAGGCGATATCGGTCTGTTGGGGACGTTGTTTTATCTCTGTTACGGCGCATCCAAGTTTATTTCCGGCATCGTGTGCGATCGCAGTCAGGTGCGCTGGTTTATGGGTGTCGGGCTGATGATTACCGGCGTGCTGAACATTCTGTTCATGTACTGCCAGTCGCTCACGGGTTTGCTGATTGTCTGGGCGCTGAATGGGTTCTTTCAAGGCTGGGGTTGGCCGCCTTGCGCCAGACTGCTGAGCAGTTGGTATTCGCGCAATGAGCGCGGCCTCTGGTGGGGATGTTGGAATACGTCGATCAACATCGGCGGTGCGGCGGTTCCCCTGCTGGCGGGCTATCTGGCCTCCGAGTGGGGATGGCAGGCGGCGCTGCTGGTGCCGGGCATCATCGGCATTGTGATTGGTCTGTGGCTGTGCTGGCAGCTGTGTGACAAGCCGCAGCAACAGGGGTTACCAAGCGTCGGCCAGTGGCGGCGCGATTCGCTGGAGCTGCGTCAGGAGCAACAGAGTCCACCGATGCCGATGCGCCAGATTCTGCGCGATGCGATTTTGCGGAACCGTACCATCTGGCTGCTTGGGGTTTCCTACATTCTGGTGTACCTGATTCGCATCGCACTGAATGACTGGGGGAACATCTGGCTGTCGGAGAGTCACGGTTTCAACCTGCTCAGCGCGAACGCCACGCTGTCGCTGTTTGAACTGGGCGGATTGATGGGGGCGCTGTTTGCCGGCTGGGGTTCAGACCTGCTGTTTCGTGGTCAACGCGCACCGATGATTTTGCTGTTTGCATTAGGGCTGTTTTTAACCATGACCGCGCTGTGGCTGGCACCGATTCACCACTATTCACTGCTCGCGGCCTGTTTCTTCAGTATCGGTTTTTTTGTTTTTGGACCACAGATGTTGATTGGTCTGGCTGCGACGGAATACAGCCATAAGGATGCCGCAGGCACGGTGACAGGTTTTCTGGCGTTGTTTGCCTATCTGGGGGCAGCGCTGGCGGGCTGGCCGCTGGCACAGGTGCTGCAACACTACGGATGGTCGGGATTTTTTACTCTGCTGGCATTGGCTTCAGCCTGCATCGGGCTCTTACTGATGCCGTTGCTGATGGCAGGTGTCAGTCGCCGGGAACGTTTGATGACATCAAAATAGCAATAACAACAGATAGACACCTATAAAGGAAAACATCATGAAACTGAGTACCTTAACTACCCTCATCGCCGCTGGACTGACCGTTGCTGCCGTTACCACCACCACCGCTCGGGCGGAAGGTCGCCTAGTCATTTACTGTAGCGCCACGAACGCCTTCTGCGAGGAAGAAGCCAAGGCCTTCGGTGAAAAATACGACGTTAAAACCTCCTTTATCCGCAACGGTTCCGGCAGCACGCTGGCGAAAGTCGATGCAGAGAAGAAAAACCCACAGGCTGACGTCTGGTACGGCGGCACGCTGGACCCACAATCTCAAGCAGGTGAAATGGATCTGCTGGAACCCTATCAGTCTAAAAATCTTGATCAGATCATGCCGCAGTTCCGCGATCCGGCCAAACGTAAAGGCAACTACTCATCTGCCGTTTACGTCGGCATTCTCGGTTTTGGCGTCAACACCGATCGTCTGAAAGAGAAAAACCTGCCAGTGCCACAGTGCTGGAAAGATCTGACCAATCCGGTCTACAAAGGCGAAATTCAGATTGCTGACCCACAAAGTTCCGGTACGGCCTATACCGCACTGGCAACCTTCTCCCAGCTTTGGGGACAGGATCAGGCCTTTGATTACCTGAAGAAACTGAATACCAACGTGTCGCAGTACACCAAATCCGGTATTGCCCCGGCACGTAACGCTGCACGTGGCGAAACCGCTATCGGTATCGGCTTCCTGCATGACTACTCGCTGGAAAAAGAGAAAGGCGCACCGCTGACGCTGATCTCCCCGTGTGAAGGCACCGGCTATGAAATTGGCGGCGTCAGCATCCTGAAAGGCGCGCGCAATATGGATAACGCCAAGCTGTTCGTTGACTGGGCGCTGTCAAAAGAAGCACAGGAACTCTCCTGGAAGAAAGGCCAGTCCTACCAGATTCTGACCAACACCACCGCCGAAGCCTCTCCGCTGTCGCTGAAGTTGCAAGATCTGAAACTGATCAACTACGACATGGACAAATACGGCGCAGCAGACGTGCGTAAAGAGCTGATTTCCAAGTGGGTTAACGAAGTCAAAATGGGCCAATAATCTCGATTCATTGCCCTTGATTCATTGACCTTTATTGATTGCAAAAACAGCGGGAACACAGCGTTAAGCTCACATTTCGCTTAACGCCGTGTTCTCAGCATCGCTAATTAACCATTACTCAATATTATTCACCAACCAACACCTGTGACGATTCAATCTCATAAAACAACTCAATATCCCTAAATAATTCGAGTTGAGTGACAAAACGTTAGCGTTTTGAACAACGCTATGCGTTGGCCCGTTAGGGCAAGGCTCATTTATAGCCTTGTAATGCGGCAACCGAGCGAATCCCCAGGAGCTTACTCAGGTAAGTGACTGGGGTGAGTAAGGGCAGCCAACGCACAGGCAACTTGAAGTATGACGGGTATAAAACTTGCACGCACCAGGGAACCATATGTCACACACACTAACTCTTTCACCGACGCCTAAGCGGGATCCCGTTTTCCTGTGGCTGGCGCTGATTGCAGCAACATTTTTGCTGCTGCCAGCGTGGAGCCTGGATTACGGCCTGCTGGATGCCTCACGCGATGAACTGCTGGCGGCCTACAGCTGGTCGAGCCTGAATATCAGCCTGCTGTGGTTCCTGCTCCCAGTAGGGTTGCTGGCACGTCCACTGCTTACGCCCGGTCGGGAACAGCGTGGCCGCCACCGTTTTGATGCGGCTTACGCGTTGTTCTGTGCTCTTTTCGTGGTCATCAGTGCCACGGTTGAAGGACGCGGAATGGGCTATGGCACTATTGCGCTGTTTGTCGCGCTGAGTGCGATTATTACGCTGGCGCTCTCTAGGCTGGACTGGCTGGGTGGCGATCGCTTCGTCATCGGCTCGCTCATCAGCATCATCGCGCTGATTGGCGTCTTTATCCTTTACCCCAGCATCGCCATCTTCATCCCGATGTTCACCAACGATAGCGGTGAATTCGCGCCGCTGTCATTTATGCAGATTTTGAGTCAGGCGCACATCTTACGAGTGATCTGGAACTCATTCCTGCTGTCGGTTGCCGTCGGTATCGGCTGTACTTTCTTCGGTATGGTGCTGGCGATCTATACCTCGCGCATCGCCCGCCGTTCCGCGATTATCGGCCGCATTTTCTCTATTCTGCCTATCGTTACGCCGCCGTTTGTCGTCGGGCTAGGCGTAACGCTGATGATGGGCCGCTCCGGTTACATGACCGAGCTGATGGTGGATTGGTTCGGGCTGACAAACACCAACTGGCTGTACGGTTTCACCGGTATCTGGCTGGCGCAGGTGCTCGCCTTCACGCCAATGTCGTTTATGATTCTGGAAGGCGCGATGAAGACGATTCATCCGTCGCTGGAAGAAGCGTCGTACACCCTGCGTGCCAACCGCTATCAAACCTTTCAGCGGGTTTTCCTGCCCTTGCTGAAACCGGCGCTCGCCAACTCGTTCCTGATCGTGATCGTCCAGTCGTTGGCCGACTTCAGTAACCCACTGGTGCTGGGCGGCAACTTCGACGTACTCGCCACACAGATTTACTTCTATATCACCGGTGCACAGCTGGATTACCAGTCAGCCAGTACGCTCGGTGTTGTCCTACTGGTGTTCTCCCTGGCCGTGTTCTGCGTGCAATATCTGTGGATCGGTAAACGCTCCTACGTGACGATTTCTGGTAAGTCCTCTCGGGGTGATGTACAGCCGCTACCCGTTTCGCTGGTGTGGATCGTCAGCATCCTGCTCTATGTCTGGATTGCCTTTAACGTCCTGCTGTACGGCAGCATTTTCTACGGCAGTTTTACCGTTAACTGGGGCGTGGATTACACCCTGACGCTGGCAAACTTCAGCAAGCTGTTCGGGCAAGGCTTTAGCGACGGTGCCTGGCCTTCCCTGCTGGATACGCTGTTGTTCGCGGGTATCGCTGCGCCGATTACGGCACTGTTTGGGCTGCTCATCGCCTACATCGTGGTGCGCCAGCAGTTCTACGGCAAGAAAGCCATCGAGTTCACCACCATGCTGTGCTTTGCGGTACCGGGCACGGTTGCAGGTGTGTCTTATATTCTGGCCTTTAACAGCGCGCCGGTTTACTTAACGGGGACGGCGGTGATCGTCATCATGTCGATGGTGATGCGTAACGTGCCGGTTGGTATCCGTGCGGGTATTGCCGGACTGGGACAGTTGGATAAATCGCTCGATGAGGCGTCGCTCAGCCTGCGTGCGGGTTCGATGCGCACGGTGTTCTATATTCTGCTCCCGCTGCTGCGTCCGGCCATTTTGTCTGCGCTGATTTACAGCTTCGTACGTGCGATTACCACCGTCAGCGCCATTATCTTTCTGGTTACACCGGATACTCGCGTCGCCACGTCTTACATTCTTAACCGCGTGGAAGACGGTGAATACGGTATGGCAATTGCCTACGGTTCCATCCTGATTGTGGTCATGCTGGCCATTATTTTCCTGTTCGATTATCTGGTCGGTGAAGCGCGGATTTCCCGCACGAAAGCCAAGAATAATGCCTAAGCGGAGTGATTACCTTGAATACTGAAAAAAGCTTTGTCGAACTGAAGCACATCACTAAACGTTTCGGCAACAACACCGTCATTGATGATTTGAATCTGGCGATCCCACAGGGAAAAATGGTCACGCTGCTGGGGCCGTCTGGCTGCGGTAAAACCACGGTACTACGGGCCGTTGCCGGTCTGGAAAAGCCGACAGAAGGCCAGATTTTCATCGATGGCGAAGACGTCACCGAGCGCTCCATTCAACAGCGCGATATCTGCATGGTGTTCCAGTCTTACGCCCTCTTCCCACACATGTCGCTGGGAGAAAACATCGGCTACGGGCTGAAAATGCTCGGTCGTCCGAAGGCGGAAATCAATAAGCGCGTAAAAGAAGCGCTGGCGCTGGTCGATCTGGAAGGGTTTGAAGATCGCTACGTCGACCAGATTTCTGGTGGACAGCAGCAGCGTGTCGCGCTGGCACGTGCGCTGATTCTCAAACCTAAAGTTCTGCTGTTCGATGAGCCGCTGAGTAACCTTGATGCCAACCTGCGCCGCAGCATGCGTGAGAAAATCCGTGAGCTTCAGCAGCAGTTCAACATCACCTCGCTGTATGTTACGCACGATCAGAGCGAAGCCTTTGCGGTGTCCGACATGGTTCTGGTGATGAACAAAGGCAAAATCATGCAGTTGGGTGCGCCGCAGGATCTCTATCGCCAGCCAGCTTCACGCTTCATGGCCAGCTTTATGGGGGATGCCAACATTTTCCCTGCCACCTTCACGGCAGACAGTGTGAATATCTACGGCTACCTCATTCCGCGTCCGCAGGGTTTTGCTGCCGGATTAAGCGAATCCGTCGTCGGTATTCGTCCGGAAGCCATTACGCTCAGCCATCAGGGTGACGAAAGCCAGCGCTGTACCATCACGCAGGTCGCCTATATGGGGCCACAGTATGAAGTGCAGGTGGACTGGCACGGTCAGTCGATGCTGTTGCAGGTTAACGCAACCCAGCTTCAGCCGAATCCGGGCGACAGCTACTATCTGCAAATCCACCCTTACGGCATGTTTGTGTTGTCGGAGCAGTAAACATCGGATAACCATCCCCCAAACCGGGAGCGCTTGCTCCCGGTTTGGGGGCAAAGGCCGTCGAGCGGTAGTAACGGATAGATCGTAAAGACGCTGTAAACACATCCCTGTGCGCTCGGATTGCGCCATCCCTGGCGCAAACGCTTTACTCTTCTATTCCGTTACTACCGTTTTCATTCTGCACATAGGTTTGTCATCAGTCTGACCGTTAGTGTCCGCTCCCGGTTTTACTTTCTACAAACATCTAAAAACGCCTACAAACGTCAGCTTCTCTTCGGCCTGCTTCGATTGCGCCGGAATACATACACCTGTTACGGATCCCACGCGCGATTTGTTATGATGATGCTCTTTTACGCATAGAATCACGCACGGAATAGCCGCTATGAAACAGAAGCCCATAACCTTAAACGATGTCGCCGAGTACGCTGGGGTTTCCTATCAGACAGTTTCCCGTGTGCTGAACCAAGCGCCTCATGTTTCATCCCGTACTCGCAGTAAAGTGGAACAGGCGATGACAGCGCTTAACTACACACCTAATCGCGTCGCCCAGCAGCTGGCAGGGAAAACCATCACCACACTGGGGCTGGTCACTACCGATCTTTCACTGCACGCGCCTTCACAAATCGCCGCGGCAATTAAGAGCACCGCCAGTCAGCTAGGCATTAACATCGTGATGTCGATGCTGAGCAGCCCAGATGTCAACACCTGTAATAACGCCGTTAACGACCTGCTTTCTCAGCGGGTCAGCGGCGTTATCGTGAATGTTCCGCTCTCCACGGATGACGTCGCCCACATTAGCCAAACCTGTGCCGACACGCCCGTGCTGTTTATGGATGCCGATCCACATACCGACATACTCAACGTCATGTTCGATCCCGATCACGGCGCACGCTTAGCCATCACGCATCTGGTACAGCTGGGGCATCAACACATTACCTTGTTGACTGGGCCAATGACGTCGATCTCCGCCCGCCTGCGTTATGAAGGCTGGCTGGCCGAGCTGGAGAAACGGCAGTTGTCCCCCGCTTCGGTGCTACACGGTGACTGGAGCGCCGCATCCGGTTACCATCAAACGCTGGCCCTACTGGGGCAATCTCTGCGCGTCTCGGCCATTGTTGTCGCGAACGATCAAATGGCGCTTGGCGTCCTGCGTGCGCTGCACGAGTATGGCCTTCGCGTACCGGAGCAAATATCAGTGATCGGCTTTGACGATACTCAGGACAGCGCGTATTACACTCCGCCACTGACAACCATTCGTCAGGATTTCAGGCTATTAGGTAAAGAAGGCGTCACTCGTTTGCTCGCCACGCTGCGCGATCCTACCCAGAGTTCGTCACTGCTGTTACCCACCGAACTGATCGTACGCCACAGCACCGCCGTACATTCATCAACCCATGCCTCCCTGCAAGAACTCACCAAAAACCTGTTGGACATTACACGTCAGCTACAAAGGCTGTAATCCTTTACATTTTTTGTAACCAGTTACACAACAGCACTTTTTTCACCATTGATGCCAAACCCTAACAAAATAAGATGATAAACAATAAGTTATTTATCACCTCTCGTTGGTTTATTGCGTAGCGCTTTCCAAATTCGATGTATCCCTATTCATTTTACAAACGATCTTTGTGATCGCTTCCACTTTATTGTCACATTCCACTTTACTCGCCATATCGAGTCGATATGTTATGAGCAACAAAAATTGTGAGCGGATAACAATTTTAAAACCCAATCACAAAGGTAGACTCAAAAATGTTCAGGAGCCAAGCCATCATGAGCGATACCGTTTTATCGTATCCAGCACACCATCGCGCCACGCTGCAAGAAATTCTTGCCCGACGTGATTGGGAAAACCCAGCGTGTACTCACTATCAGCGGCTCCCCGCACATCCACCGTTCAACAGCTGGCGCAGCGTGGCTGCCGCGCAGCAAGATGAGCCTTCTCAGCGGCTGCGTCGTCTGAATGGTGAATGGACGTTTAGTTATTTCACCCGCCCGGAAGCCGTACCAGAAAGCTGGTTACAGCAGGATCTGCCTGATTCAGACACCATTCCGGTGCCTGCCAATTGGCAGCTACAGGGCTATGACACCCCGATTTACACCAACGTAAAATACCCGATCCCCGTCAACCCACCCTATGTGCCAGAAGACAATCCTACCGGTTGTTACTCGCTCACTTTTAAGGTCAATCACGATTGGATCAGTTGCGGACAAACGCGGATTATTTTTGATGGCGTTAACTCCGCGTTTTATCTCTGGTGTAACGGCCACTGGGTGGGATACTCGCAGGATAGTCGCCTACCTGCGGAGTTTGATATTGGTCGCTATCTGACGACCGGAGAGAATCGGCTGGCGGTAATGGTGTTACGCTGGTCTGACGGCAGCTATCTGGAAGATCAGGACATGTGGCGTATGAGCGGTATTTTCCGCGACGTCACGCTTCTGCATAAACCGACGATTCACCTCAGCGATATCCAACTAACGACGCCGCTCAGCGCCGATTTCCGCCACGGGACGCTGGATATTCAGGTGAAGGCAACGCTCTCTGAAGCTGAGGCCAAAAGCCATCGCATCCACGCACAGCTTTGGCGCGGTAATAGACTCATCGGCGACGTGCGACAGGCGTTCGGCAGCGATATTGTCGATGAGCGCGGTGCCTATCATGACAAATCTTTTCTCCGCATCGACGTGTCACAACCCGATCTATGGAGCGCCGAACAGCCGCACCTGTATCGTGCCGTCATTGCATTGGAAACGTCGGAAGGCGAACTGATCGAAGCGGAGGCCTATGATGTCGGTTTCAGAAAAGTTGAAATCCGCAGCGGCCTGCTGCTGCTGAACGGTCAACCGCTGCTGATCCGCGGCGTTAACCGTCACGAACATCACCCACAGCACGGTCAGGTCATGGATGAAGACACGATGCGGCACGATATTATGCTGATGAAACAGCATAATTTTAACGCCGTACGCTGCTCACATTATCCTAACCATCCGCTGTGGTATCGGCTGTGCGATCGCTACGGTCTGTATGTTGTAGATGAAGCGAACATTGAGACGCACGGCATGCAGCCGATGAATCGTCTGTCGGACGATCCCGTCTGGCTGCCAGCCTACAGCGAACGCGTATCAAGAATGGTGCAGCGTGACCGCAATCATCCCTGCATCATTATCTGGTCATTGGGGAATGAATCCGGCTACGGCGCAAACCATGATGCGCTTTATCAATGGATCAAACGCCACGATCCGACTCGCCCCGTGCATTACGAAGGCGGCGGCGCCAATAGCCGTGCAACCGACATTGTGTGCCCTATGTACGCCCGCGTTGATGAAGACCAGCCCTTCCCCAGCGTACCCAAATGGTCAATCACCAAATGGGTCAGCATGCCGGACGAACATCGGCCGCTCATTCTTTGCGAGTACGCACACGCGATGGGCAACAGTCTGGGAGGGTTCGCCCGCTACTGGCAGGCATTCCGCCAATATCCTCGGTTACAGGGTGGATTCATTTGGGATTGGGTCGATCAGGCGCTGACCCACCGCGACGAACAAGGCAATGCCTACTGGGCATACGGCGGAGATTTTGGCGACATGCCTAACGATCGCCAGTTCTGTCTGGACGGCCTGCTTTTTCCCGATCGTACCCCGCATCCCAGCCTGTATGAAGCCCAGCGGGCGCAGCAGCACATTCAATTTTTCTGGCAGGCAGAATCCCCATGTGCGCTGCGCGTCACCAGTGAATATCTGTTTCGTCATACGGACAACGAACAGTTGAACTGGAGCATTACGCTGAATGATAAGACGCTCGCAGAAGGTTCTCTGCTGCTGACGCTCGCTCCGCAGGCCACCCAGACTCTGACGCTGCTGGAAGCCCTTCCCACTGTCGATCGTGCAGGAGAGCTTTGGCTTAATGTTGAAGTCGTACAGCCGAAAGCCACCGCTTGGTCAGAAGCCAACCACCGCTGTGCCTGGGATCAGTGGCAACTTCCTGCACCGCTTCATCTTCCCGAGGCACTTTGTTCTGGACAGAAGAAACCTCCTGTTCTGCACTCGTCCGATGCGTACTTTGACATCATTCAGGGTGAACAGCACTGGCGCTTTAACCGCCAGAGCGGCTGGCTGGAACAGTGGTGGACGGCGGATACTCCAACGCTGTTAACCCCCTTGCAGGATCAGTTTGTTCGCGCACCGCTGGATAACGACATCGGTATCAGCGAGGTCGATCGCATCGATCCGCGCGCCTGGGCCGAACGTTGGAAATCGGCCGGACTTTATCAACTGCAGACGCAGTGTGTTGCGATTCTGGCTGACCAACTCACCGATGCCGTACACATTGTCACCGAGCACGTATTCCGCCATGCCGGACAGATCCTGCTGCGGAGTAAAAAACGCTGGCAGATTGATGCACATGGCGTGATGACTGTAGATGTCGATGTTGATGTCGCCACAGTACTGCCGTCACTGGCCAGAGTGGGCTTGAGCTGCCAGTTGGCCGACGTCGCGCCTCAGGTCAGTTGGGTCGGGCTTGGGCCACATGAAAATTACCCAGACCGACAGCTCGCGGCACAGCATGGGCACTGGAATCTGCCGCTGGATGACCTTCACACACCTTATATTTTCCCAACGGAAAACGGGCTGCGCTGTAACACGCGCACGCTGACGTATGGCAAATGGACGATCGCCGGAAACTTCCATTTTGGGTTAAGCCGCTACGGGCTAACGCAATTGATGACGTGTACCCACCATCATTTATTAGAAAAGGAAAAAGGCGTTTGGCTCAATCTGGATGGCTTCCACATGGGAATTGGCGGCGATGACTCCTGGAGTCCCAGCGTTCATCGCGATGATTTACTCACGGCCACGCATTATCACTATCGCGTCGCTCTTCAACATCATCAGCCGTATTGATATGAAAAAACAGTATTAAAAAAACAACGAAAGAGAGCGGATATCTACCCTAAATAATTCGAGTTGCAGGCAGGCGGCAAGAGAAGGCATCCCGATGAGCTTACTCAAGTAAGTGATTCGGGTAACTGAGCGTAGCCAACACACCTGCGGCTTGAAGTATGACGGATATACCGCCTCTTTTCATCCTGGTTGTATCCAGCAGGTATATATCCGCCGTCAAAATAAACGCTGCGGATATATACCCTAAATAATTCGAGTTGCGTGACAAAACGTCAGCATGTTGGACAAGGCCCACTGTGAGCTGAGTCAGCTAGCGAAGTCAACACACATGCGGCTTGAAGTATAACGGGTATAATGCATATCGGAGAAAATAACATGTACTACCTACATAATAAGAATTTCTGGATATTCGGCCTATTTTTCTTTTTCTATTTCTTCATCATGGGGGCTTACTTCCCCTTCTTCCCTATTTGGCTTCATGATATTAACCAAATAAGTAAAAGTGACACAGGTATTATCTTCGCCTGCATTTCCTTTTTCGCTCTTTTATTTCAACCGATATTTGGTTTGCTCTCCGATAAATTAGGGTTGAGAAAACACCTGCTATGGATTATTACCATTATGCTGGTGTTTTTTGCTCCGTTCTTTATTTATGTTTTCGGCCCATTACTAAAATACAACATCGTTTTAGGTTCTATCGTCGGTGGGATTTATCTGGGCTTCATCAACAACGGCGGTGCACCAGCTATTGAAGCCTATATCGAGAAAGTCAGCCGCCGTAGCCAGTTTGAATTTGGCCGTGCGCGTCTGTTCGGCTGTCTCGGCTGGGCGCTCTGTGCATCTATTGTCGGTATTATGTTTACCATCAATAACCAGTTCGTTTTCTGGCTCGGTTCCGGTTGTGCCGTCATCCTCGCCATTCTGTTGCTGCTGGCGAAACCAGAGGCCTCATCCAGCGCTCTCGTTGCCGATAAAGTAGGTTCCAACCAGAAACCGTTCAACCTGAAAATGGCAGCCGAACTACTAAAAGAACGCAAAATCTGGTTCCTGACTCTCTATGTCGTCGGCGTTTCTTGCACCTACGATGTGTTCGATCAGCAGTTTGCCAACTTCTTCACCTCGTTTTTCGAGACCCGACAGGAAGGAACGCGAGTATTTGGCTACGTCACCACGCTGGGTGAATTGCTTAATGCCAGCATCATGTTTTTCGCCCCGCTGATTGTGAACCGTATCGGTGGTAAAAACGCCCTGCTCATTGCCGGTACCATTATGTCCGTACGCATTATTGGTTCGGCCTTTGCCAGTTCCGTGCTGGAAGTGATTGTGCTGAAAACGCTGCACATGTTTGAAGTACCGTTCCTGATTGTCGGCTGCTTCAAATACATTACCACGGTCTTTGAAGTCCGCTTTTCCGCAACAATTTATCTGGTGTGCTTCTGCTTCTTTAAACAGGTATCGATCATTTTCATGTCCATCTTTGCTGGCAATATGTATGACAGCATCGGTTTTCATGGCACTTACCTGATTTTAGGCGGCATTGCCCTTTCCTTTACAGCGATATCCCTATTTACTCTGTCAGGAAAAGGGCCACTGTATGCCTTTTCCGATAAACAGAAAGCACCGCTGAATACACACTAACGATGCCAAGGCGCGATAAAATGCCGATATTTGCCAAAAATATCGGCAGATTGCACATTCTCTCACCGAACAGTGCAATTTTGTGGTTTACACCTTTGACATGCACGGCACACGCCGTTATTATGCGCCCCGTTCACACGATTCCTCTGTAGTTCAGTCGGTAGAACGGCGGACTGTTAATCCGTATGTCACTGGTTCGAGTCCAGTCAGAGGAGCCATATTTAGAAAATCCCGCTTAAGGAAACTTAAGCGGGATTTTTTTTTTATCACTTTATTCAATATATTCACGTGAAAAGTGTCCCCGATACACATTTCATTCTCCCTCAGCACTGGGAGAAGGTAGTGGTCTGATTGGGGTCAAGTTGGTTCGATAATAGTGTGACCACCATAGGTCTCTCACGACACAAAAATCCGTAACGTAAACCCTTCTGATTACGCCTTAAGAGTCTCAGATCCATAGCATGATGACTTCATTGTTAACGGAAAGAAGTTACCCCTGCATCTTGATGACAACTTTTCCCTTTGCATGCCCTTGGGCAAGGTAGGTCAGTGCATCTTTTGTTTCAGCAAAAGAAAACACCTTGTCGACCACTGGCTTGATTTTTTCCGTTTCAAGGAGTTTGCCAATTTGGGTCAGTTGAGCACCATCAGGTCGAACGAAATGAAATGTGTAGGCAGTGCCCCGCTTTTTCGAAAGGCGCATAACCTTTCGGCTCATCAGCCAGAAAACGAAAGTCAGAAAAAAGTTTAATCGCCGAGCCCGTGCGAACGCGGCATCTAACGGCCCGATGAGAGAAACAATTATTCCTCCAGGCTTAAGCGTGTTGATAGATTTTTCAATCGCGTCACCTCTGAGAGTGCCAAGTACAATATCGTAGCCACTCAGCACGTTTTCGAAGTCTTGCTTTTTATAGTCAACCACATCATCTGCGCCAAGATGACTTACCCATTCGACGTTGCCTGTACTCGTGGTCGTTCCCACCGTTGCCCCAAAGTGCTTCGCCAGTTGGATTGCAAAGGTACCAATGCCCCCCGAACCTGCTGGGATCAAAACCTTCTGACCAGGCCGGAGTTTGGCGCGCTCGATCAGTGCCTGCCAGGATGTGAGGCTCACCATCGGGAGCGAAGCCGCCTGCACAAAATCCAGGTTTGCTGGTTTCATAGCCGCAGCGCTCTCAGGCACCACGGCAAATTCGGCGAGAGAGCCCGTTCCCCTATCGAAAATGCTGGCAAAAATCTCATCGCCTGGTGCGAAACGAGTCACACTGCTCCCTACTGCGATGACGACACCAGACAGGTCACTGCCCAATGTTGCAGGGAGCGTAAAATGCAGAACTGGCTTAAATATTCCGGCAGGGATCATATTGTCGATAGGATTTAGCCCCACAGCGTAAACGTTAACCAAGATTTCATCAGCGTTGAGCGAAGGATAATCTACGTCATCGAATCCCAATTCAGGATGCTTACCATAACGTTTAAACGTGAAAGCTTTCATCGTCTTATTATTCATTTTTTCTTTATCCTGTCGTATCAAGCTGAAGACTATTACGCACCACTTTGTCGAGGAATTTTGCGGGCGCAAATCTAAGCAAAAAATTCAACTGACCTGCCAATTTCCCCGCCGTGTAGCGTAACTTAGGCTGTGAACTCTGAGCCGCTTTAACGACGACTTCCGCCACCATCTCGGGGCTTTCCGCCTCAGCCATCGCCTTACCAACAACTTTCGTCAACTTAGCCCGAATACTTTCATACTCATCAAGCTTCGCGTCTGGTTCTATATTATTGACTTCAAACTGGGTTTTTATGTACGCAGGTTCGATAACAGACACTCTTATGCCTTGAGTCCGTAGTTCATGATCCAGTGATCCCGAATACCCTTTGACCGCATGTTTACTGGCTGCATAAAGTGCCACATACGGCAACGGAATCGTTCCCAATATCGAACCGATGTTGATGATGCGACCACTGCCCTGGCGGCGCATGTGGGGAACGACCGCCCGAACCAACCGGACTATACCGAGGAAATTCGTGTCGAAAAGGCTCTTAGCCTGTTCGATAGAACTTTCTTCTGCCGCCGCCGGCGCAATACCAAAGCCTGCATTATTCACCAAAATATCGATCCGGCCTTCCCGCCGCAGCAGCTCATCAATAGCGGCCTTTACGGACGCGTCATCGGTGACATCAAGCGCCAATAAAGGAAAGGAATGCTTACCGGCCTGAGAGCCGCGTCGACTCGTGCCATAGACCGTATACCCCGCGGCTAATAGTTTGTTAGCCGATGCCTCGCCAATTCCTGACGAGGCTCCCGTAACAAGCGCTACACGTTTATTTGTCATGCTGAAATAAGACCTTCATAAGTGGTTTGGGGCATACTCCTCTGCAGAACAACCAAAGACTGTTATTCGCGTCCTGCAGAGTGTGGCTCATTGGTTAAAGGGCTTTATATCGCTCTGCAGCTTCATCTTGTTTGATGTCTGAAAGCAAAACCTGACGCGAAGCATCGAGGGTGTCCCAGCGTGCAGCATTATGTAAAGGTGGAATAGTGACGAGTTCGCGGCGATCAAAGCCAATCAGTGCGGCATCCACTAACTCGCCCACTTCCATGAATTTTGGAGAATTACTGATGTCGATACCTGCACGGTCCCAAATTTCCGTATAAGTACCGGCAGGAAGTACCGCCTGAATATAAATGCCCTTAGATGACAGCTCTACATTCATTCCCTGAGACAGGAAAAGGACAAAGGCTTTGGTTGCGCCGTAAACCGTCATTGCAAATTCCGGGGCGAGTCCGACAATGGAACTGATGTTGACGATCGATCCTTCACCCGCTTGCACAAATCGTGGTGCCACGGCATTGGCCAGTCTGGTCAGGGCGGTGACGTTAAGTGCGATAAGGCGTTCTATCGAATCAGACGTCTGCTCGGTGAAGCTGCCCGACTGTGCGATACCCGCGTTATTAATAAGAATGCCAATCTGCGCGTCTTCCCGCAGGCGAGCTTCGACCACGGCTAAATCACTCGTTTGCGTAAGGTCAGCAGGCAAAACATCGACAGAAATGCCATTTTCCTGTCGCAGACGAGCGGCAAGTGTCTCTAACTTTGCTTTGTCGCGGGCGACCAGAACCAGGTCGTGTCCCCGGCGGGCGAACCGTTCAGCGTAAACAGCACCAATACCCGTGGATGCGCCTGTAATAAGAACTGAAGCTTTAGTCATAAGTTGATCTTCTCTATTAATGTGTAAACAGAATCCGCAATGTGCGATGCAGGTAGAACCATGACACCTGCCGCTTTACTTGCTGGTCTCGGTAAGCGACGGGTAATCGGTATATCCCGCTGCGCCACCGCCATAAAGTGTTTCAGGATTGAGTGAGGTCAGAGACGCGCCCGTCTTCAGCCTTTCGACCAGATCCGGGTTGGAGATGAACGGACGACCGAACGCGAACAGGTCGGCTTTGCCTTCAGAGAGGTGAGTTGAAGCCAACGTCAGGTCATAGCCGTTATTGCCAATGTAGGTATTTTTAAAGCGCTGGCGCAGAGAATCGTAATTAAATGGTGATGCATCACGCGGGCCGCCCGTAGCACCTTCAACGACGTGGAGATACACAATGCCTAATGCATTGAGTTGATCAGCGACGTAGTCATATTGTGGCTGCGGATCACTGCAAGAAATCGCATTCGCAGGGGAAACGGGGGAAATGCGCACACCCGTGCGATCTGCACCAATCTCCTCTTTAACCGCCGCCGTGACTTCTAACAGCAGGCGTGCACGATTCTCGACAGAACCGCCGTACTCATCCGTACGCTGATTGGCACCGTCTTTAAGGAACTGTTCCAGCAGGTAGCCATTCGCACCGTGAATCTCAACACCATCAAATCCAGCGGCAATCGCGTTGGCTGCTGCCTTCCTGAAATCGTCGATAATGCTCTTTATTTCTCCCAGTTCGAGCGCACGTGGCTCAGAGACGTCCGAGAATCCATTGTTCACAAACGTTTTAGTCTCGGCACGAATGGCTGAAGGGGCAACTGGCGCTGCGCCATCAGGTTGTAAGTCGACATGAGATATACGCCCTACGTGCCATAGTTGTACGAAGATATGCCCGCCTTTGGCATGAACCGCGTCAGTCACTTTACGCCATCCTTCAATTTGCGCTGGCGTGTAGATCCCCGGGGTATCTTGATAGCCCTGCGCTTGTGCGGAGATCTGCGTAGCTTCAGTAATCAACAGACCTGCTGTGGCACGCTGCGCGTAATACGTTGCTGCCAGCTCGCTGGGTACCAGACCTTTTCCTGCACGATTGCGTGTTAACGGTGCCATCACAATGTGGTTGGTGAGCGTTAATGGCCCAAGGCTATAGGGTTGGAATAATTGTCGGTTCGTCATGCTTGTTCCCTTGATAGTGATTTGTGAAACGCCAGACATAATGATGATGATCGTAATCTAAAAAGTCAAACGGTTTGATTACGATCATCATCAATGTATACTTGTGACATAAATTTATAAGAGAGGATCCGAAAGCAATGAAAGTTTCGAAAGAGCAGGTTCGCGAAAATCGAATGCGTATCGTTGAGACGGCCTCAGTGCTGTTTCGTGAGCGGGGGTATGACGGCGTGGGTATAGCAGAACTCATGTCAGCCGCAGGTTTAACGCACGGCGGATTTTACAAACACTTTAGCTCCAAGGCAGATTTGATGTCGGAGGCGATGAGTTGCGGTTTTTCACATTCGATAGAAAATACCGTGGGTGTCGATATGGCGGGCTTTGTAGAGCAATATCTCTCTCGCAAGCATCGTGATTCGATGGGAAATGGCTGTGTGATGTCAGCGCTTGGTGTGGATTCAGCACGCCAGTCAGCATCAATTAAGGAAAGTTTCGCAGTGGGAATTGAGAATCAACTGGCAACATTAGAAAACGAGAACGGGTCGGGAGACGACGTGCGTGCCGAAAGAATTAGCGCCCTTGCTCACCTTGTTGGCGCACTGGTGTTGTCACGTGCCTGCCCAGATGATTCCGCCCTCGCCGATGAGATTCTCTCGGTTTGCCGCTCACGTATTCTCAGTCAGGAAGCACTATTTCCCGGCAAGTGACTGTGTTCGCCGGACACCACCAGTGTCGGACGCTGGATTTTTCAGGGAAATACATCTCGCCAGTCGTTCAGAATGTGATCGAACAGAACATGTTGAAGCGCTGCCATATCCGATGGCACAAATTCTTCGGCAAGTTTGTGTGAGTTTTCAAACGCTGGCGCACCGAAAAAAGAGTGGAGCGGATCTTAGACGGGGTCGTATTTCAGGGATGAATGATACCGCTCTCTCAATAATCTTAATGCCCGTATTTAAAATTAAAACCTAATGCGTCACCCGTCGTGTAGTATTCGCGGAAATTGTAGATCAGAGGCTTCCATTTTGACGAGTCGATGACATCATTTGATCCTAATAGCTCGCTCTCCACCCAGACATTCACAATATCCAGTTCGACAAGAATAAAACGCCCTTTGTCCGTCGTGCTGACGGTTTTACATTCCGCCTGGATAGGACATTCAATCACCCGAGGCGGCGTAATATCGGTAGAGGCTTCAGTGTGAAGGCCGACTTTGGAGAATTTGTCATGGCACACCTGAACGCCCCATTTAATCTGGCCTTCAGACAGCGCATCGCTCCCGGTCAATTTACCCAGTGCTTCAACTTTCTCCCACAGTTTGTAATCCGGAATATTGATGACCACATCAGAGCCGGATAATAAATTACTGTAGGTCTTACTTCCTTTCGTGACACCGATAATAATTTTATCACCGAGAGAAATTGACGACGATATAGAGGCGACATTGACTTCTCCGTTGCTATTATCCGTCGTCGTAACAAGGAAAACCGGGAAGCCATAATAAAACGAGCTGAGTTTTACGTTCTTTTTCATTTGAGTTTAAACCTCACCATAGAGTAGCGTTATATTTTCTCATTTCTACTCTTTTGATTTACTTTTAACAATAACCCTAATTGAGTAGCGGAAAGGGTAATTTATTCAACTTAGCATCCCTAATAAATAGGCCATCAAAAAATAACTTAATGTAACTATTCCTTGATGTTAGTTTTTATCCCAACACGCCGATTGAGAAAAATAATCGACGTGGGAAATATTGATCCTTGATAATACGGCCTTTCCGCGAAGTGTTACGGTATTGTAAAAAATTAATAAGCAGAAAATAATTCACAAACATTAAAAGAGGTATATGATATACACCATATGGTTTTTTCCTTCCGGCCCTGCAATGTGGCTGGTAAAGCATGAGGTTTAAACATGGAACGAATTGTTATACCTGCGAATTATGTTCATACCCGTACAACGCCTTTTTGGACAAAAGAAACGGCCCCGGCGTCTATCTGGCAGCGCCATTTGGATGCAGGGACACGACAAGGCGTCTATCCACGCTTGTGCGTGATGCAAGGGACGATTCGTTATTATGGTTACGCTGATGGGACAAGCCCTGAGCCTGTCGAAACGCTAACTATCGAAGCCGGACAATTTGGCGTATTCCCCCCAGAGAAATGGCACAGAATCGAAGCGCTATCTGATGATACGCTATTTAACGTGGACTTTTATGTCGATCCAAAAATTTTGATAGAAGGTTGAGGTAAACATAATGACAAGTGAAAATAAAGGCTATTCATTAACACTGTTGAATCGCGACAATAATAAAAAAGCAGAAAAAGTTTATCTTAAACCGATGGCTTTTTATGTACCCGATTTTGCCACAGGTGCAGTTGTGGAATTACTCAACGAATTGCCTTCAACCAGTGAAAATAACAAAGGATTTTTACTAACCGTCACGAATAATAATAACGGTGTGTCCGTTGATAAAGATCTCGCCACGGTCGAAGAATTAAAAGACAAGGCAATTTCGGCTGACGCAGTAAAAGAACTGGTTAATATCGTACGTGGCTACGATGCGGATGAAGACACTAACGTCTGCGGCTGGTAATATCGATTTCTCGCAGCACGGATTATTTAAGCATTACCTTTAGTACCCCTACTCATTAAAAAAACAGGCGCTGGATGTCTTATGACTTAACAAGCGCCCCTGTACCCTACCCACGCGACAGACAACCAAAGATGCCTGAGCATGCTCATCAGGCAATAAGCAGATGATTACACCTGCACAGGAATTTACGATTGTGCTGTGATGACGTCAAAAGCGCGGGTTTGATCTTTTTTTCGCATAACTTTATTGGCGTACATGGCTGCATCGGCTCGACGGATTACGCCGTCAGGCTCATCGACTGAAGGATCTGCCGTGACAATCCCGATGCTTGCACCCAAATAGTCAATATTGACCGTACCGAGCGAACTGGCCTTACCGAGAGAATAGCTCCCCTGCAACAAAGGCGTAATGTCGTCCCTGAAGGAAGCAGTCACGCGATCGCTATCTCCCGACACAACGTTGACCATACGGGCAAAAACAAATTCATCGCCACCGAGACGCCCGACGACATCGCCCGGGTTCCCCCACGCCAGCAAGCGTTGACCGACCTCTTGCAAGAAGATATCGCCAGCTTCGTGGCCAAATTGGTCGTTAATTTTCTTAAAGCCATCGAGGTCAATGAATACAATGAGCGCCTGCTGATGGTCATTCTCGGCCTGAGAAAACAGCGCTTCCAGCGAGTAAAACACGCCGCGGCGATTAAGCAATCCGGTCAGTGAATCGGTGTAAGAATATTCATGTAATGCGGCATTGGCGGCCGTCAATTGCTGCACCAGCCACTCTTTTTGCACCTGCTGAGCAATAAGCTGCGCGAATAAACTCAAGATCTGTTCACCCTTGGTTGTCAGCGGCTTATGGTCGGAGCTTGCAGCACAGAGCGTGCCATATAACTGCCCGTCTTCCATGCGCACTGGCGTACTGGCATAGGTCATAATACCCAACGCTTGCGCCGCCTCAGAATCCCCCCAACATTCGGCCACGTTAGGCGTGTAACTTTGCCCTTCGTCCAGCGCACGTTTGCACAACGTGTCATGCCACGGAACCGAGATCCCTTCAGGAATATTGAGCGTTTTCGTGTTGTGAGCAAACAGGATATTTTGAAAACCCGCTTCGGTGTCAACCTGCGTCAGGTAGGTCGATTCCAGATCGGTGACCAGTTCCAGCATGACTAATAACTGGCGAACGAGCCCCTCGAAGGAAGCCTCTGAACGTAGTGTGTTCGAAAGATAAGAAAGCAAATGATCAGTCATAACAACAAATCCCAACGGTGTATATTTTTAATAAAAAACAATCAACTACCTAAAAAATGACGTACGCCAACCTATCGTCTGTGCAAACGGGTGACTTCCCTATACGACAGAAATCCTACGTGCTTTTCGCCTCTCGCTTACCCATTTTCACTCGGCGAGTTTATCTCGTTCTGTTTTCTATAATCGGTTAAAAAGCACCATGTTTTATGCAACATGCCTGAGATTCATCGGCGCTGTCAGGCTAAGCCCTCCATTCTGCTATTGCCATCACACTTACCTATTAAGGCTGCACGATCTGTTTGACTTTCCCGCGTACGAGGACTTACAACAGCAGCACAGGCGTGTAACTAGTTTTCTAGGCAAGACCTGAAGCTTTCCCACTCAACATCATGGGAAGAGCTTCAGGTCTTTTTTCGTTTCTGGATCAGGGGAATCGTCGTATGAACCACACAACAGCAGATAATAACGCGACAACCTATACCACCACAGCGGGAAAAATCATCACGTTAGTCGGTGGAATTAACAATATTGAGCACATTGAACACTGTTCTACACGGCTACGGCTAAGCCTTTATGACAATAGTCAGGTGAACCAACGCGAGTTGGAAAAGGTACCGGGCGTGCTGGGCGTTCGGGTTAACGTACAGTGTCAGGTGATTATCGGCAGCGAAGTGATGCAGGTGTACGAGGCAGTGCAGAACCTCGCGGCAGGCCGGAAGGAAACGGGCCGCGCCGCGCCAGCAAAAACCAACCGCACGGCTTTTGTTATCGATTTTATCATCAGCGTTTTTCAGCCACTGGTGCCTGCGATTGCCGGTGGAGGCGTGCTCAAGTCGCTGTTACTGCTGCTGGATTTGCTCGGCTGGCTCACCAAAGACAGCTCAACCTACAAAGTTCTGGATAACATCGGTTCTGCCCCGCTCTATTTTCTGCCGATTCTGGTGGGGATCACCACCGCGATGAAGCTGAAAGTGAATGTGCTGGTCGCCGTTTCCGCCGTCTCTGTCATGGTGCTACCTGCCATGTCGAAACAGCTGGCGGAAGGCGCAGAATTTCTCTCTTTCGACCTGAAAAACGTCGCTTACGCCTCACAGGTTTTCCCCGCGATTCTGTGCGTCATTTTCTATGCGCAAACCGAAAAGCTCTTCAACCGCTACTCGCCAAGCTCACTGCGTATTTTCCTGTCACCGATGCTGTCGCTGTTGGTCACTGTTCCCGTCACACTGCTGGTTCTTGGCCCGCTCGGTTATGAACTCGGGGCGGGTCTGGCTAGCGTGATCCTCTGGCTGTACAGCAAGCTGGGCTTTGTGGCGACGGGATTGCTCGCCGCTGCGCTGCCCTTCATGGTGGCGTCGGGGATGCATAAGCCCATGCTGCCCTATGCCGTCTCCTCCATGAGCCAGTTTGGTAAGGAAATGCTCTATCTGCCTGCGTCGCTCGCACACAACATTGCCGAATCGGGTGCCTGTATGGCGATTGCGCTCAAGAGCAAAGACAAAACGCTAAAATCAACGGCGCTTTCAGCCGGTATTTCTGCCCTGTTCGGCATTACCGAACCCGCGCTATACGGGATTACGCTACTGAATAAAAAGGCGCTCTACAGCGTGATCGCAGGTAGCTTGGTCGGCGGCGCGTTTATCGGCTGGATGGCGATTGAAGCCTTTGCGCTGGTTGGCCCCGGCCTAGCTAGCATCTCCATGTTTATCTCACCGGAAAACAGCTGGAACATCGTCTATGCCATCGCCGGTGCCGTGCTCTCTTTCGTCATCGCCTTTCTCTCTGCGCTGTTCCTCTGGCGAGAAGAGAAGCCTGCTACCGTAGAAGAAAGCCATCACACGATTACCGAATCCCAGTTCGCCAGCCCGATTGAAGGAAAAGTGATTCCGCTGGACAACGTGAATGACGAGATTTTCTCCAAACGGATTATGGGTGACGGCATCGCTATCATCCCCGAGAAAGGTGTGCTTTATGCGCCCGCGAACGGCACCATTGAGAACGTATTTGAAACCGGCCACGCCGTCAGCATGCTCACCGACAGCGGTGCTGAACTGATTTTCCATATCGGCATTGATACCATCAAACTCAATGGTCAGGGCTTTCAGCCGAAAGTCACGGCCGGCCAACAGGTTAATACCGGCGATGTCCTCATTGAATTTGACCTCGATAGCCTCATCGCCGCCGGTTACGATCCCGTCGTCATGATGGTCATCACCAACAGCGAGCGCTTTCGCGTGATACCGGAAGCCACTGACGTCGTCATCCATCCCCACACCATCATCATGACCTTAAAGGAGTCTGTGTAATGGATAAAAACATCGCATTCCCGGAACACTTTTTATGGGGCGGCGCGATTGCCGCGAATCAGGCCGAAGGCGCATGGAATGAAGACGGCAAGGGGCCGTCGGTCGCGGACGCCATTACCTGGAAGCCGAATCTCGATCTGAAAAATTACCATGCCCACATGGCGCTGACGGACGAAAATATCGCTGATGCGCTCAACGGAAAAAATGACGCGTTCTATCCCAAACGGCGCGGCATCGATTTTTATCACCGCTACCAAGGCGATCTGGCGCTGTTTGCTGAAATGGGTTTCAAGGTGCTGCGCGTCTCTATCGCCTGGTCGCGCATCTTTCCAACCGGAGAAGACAGCGCGCCGAATGAGGCCGGTTTACAGTTTTACGACAATCTGTTCCGCGAGATGCGCAAGCACGGCATCGAACCGCTGGTGACGCTTTCACACTACGAAATGCCGCTGGCGCTGAGTGAGAAATACAATGGCTGGGTTCACCGCAACGTGCTGGATGCCTTCGTACGCTTCAGCAATGTCTGCTTCGATCGCTATAAGGATCTGGTGCGCTACTGGCTGACCTTTAACGAGATCGACAGTATCCATCGCCACCCGTTTACCACCGCGGGTATTCGTGAAGAGAAAAGCGCGCCGGGGCAGGCTAAACAGGATATTTATCAGGGGCTGCACCACCAGTTTGTTGCTTCTGCCCTCGTCACCCGCGACTGCCATGAGAAGATCCCTGGCAGCCAGGTCGGTTGTATGCTGACCAAGCTGACGACGTATCCGCACTCCTGCCGCCCGGAAGATGTCGAAGCCGCGCTGAAAAAGAATCTCGAAAACTACTTTTATGCCGATGTGCAGGTGTTCGGTGAATATCCGCCGCTCATTAAGCGCGACCTTGAGCGACGTGGCATTCACCTCACCATGCAGCCCGACGATCTGGCCATTCTTAAGCAGCACACCGTTGATTTTGTGTCGTTCAGCTATTACATGTCGCTTACCGAATCCACGCAGCCGGACGCCGAGAGAATCCCGGGGAATACCGTTCTGGGCGTAAAAAACCCGTACCTGCCGGCCTCAGATTGGGGATGGCAAATCGACCCGGTCGGGCTGAAAATCTCCCTGCTGGAGCTTTACGATCGCTACCAAAAGCCGCTGTTTATTGTCGAAAATGGGCTGGGTGCAAAAGACGTTGTCGAAAACGGCAAAATCCACGATCCTTACCGCGTTGACTACTTCCGTTCACATTTCGAGCAAATGCGTGAAGCGATTGGCGAAGGCGTTGAACTGATGGGGTTCACCAGTTGGGGCGCGATTGACATCATCAGCGCGGGCACGTCACAAATGTCCAAACGCTATGGCTTTATCTATGTCGATCAGGATGACGAAGGCAACGGTTCTCTGGCTCGGCTGAGGAAGGATTCGTTCTACTGGTATCAGAAGGTCATCGCAACCAATGGTGCTGACCTCACCTGACAGACAGCGCTACCGCAGACTACGTGTGCAATGACAGGACATGACTGTGATTGGAAAAACGTAATGAGAAAACCAGCATGATTGGAAGAAAAACGTGATTAAAGTGAAAAAAGCGTTAAATAACAGCATGCTGTTAGTCGACCATGAACAGCAGGAGATGATCCTGTTGGGTAAAGGCATCGGATTTGGTGCCAGACCCGGTTCATTGATTGATGTGACGCACGTTGAGCAGGTTTTCATTCCGCTGGAAAACCTGAAATCACGGCATTTTCTTTCATTGACTGACACGATTCCTGCGGCTTTTTTTGACATCACCCATGAGATCGTTACGCTAGCGCAAAGTCAGTACGCCGAAAAGCTTAATTCGGTGCTGTTCTTTACGCTGGCGGAACATCTCTATTTTGCAGTTGAACGCTGTAAAACGGGCAACCACTTCATCAATAAGCTCAGTTGGGAAGTGAAACGCTATTACCAAAAAGAGTACGCCCTCGGCGTGCAGGCAAAAGATCGCGTGTCGGTGCGTTTTAACGTCGCGCTACCCGATGACGAAGCCATCAACATCGCGTTTCACCTCATTAATGCCGCTGGCAGCGCCGAAATTGCCGATGCCCACCAGCAGGTTCAACTGGTGAATCGTCTGGCGGAGATTGTCCGCTACAAATTAAACAAGAATATCGATGTCAACGCCGTCGATTACCTGCGCTTTATCACCCACCTGCGTTATTTCTCCGAACGGGTGATTACCCGCAAAATTGCACCGGGACGCACGGACGATTTCTATCAGGAACTGCTGAAACACTACCCTGAAGCGATGGCGATTTCCTGGGCCATCAGGGATTACGTGCAGGAAAAATACCAGATGGCCTTGCCGAAAGAAGAGCTTACCTGGCTGACCATGCATATCAGCAGGCTGGCCGAAAGCCAGACGCCGTAGCAATAACCTTACTCAAGACAGCCAATCATTACGGTTTTTATCGAGATGCTGACAAATAAAACCGAGATCGCTCCTGAGGAGTGAGTATGTTGACTCCCATCACGATAGTGAATAAACCGCGTTAATGAGATTGCAAACAAGAGTGATTATCATATATTGTTTTAGTCACCTGCCGAAAATATCTCCTTATTTTATTCATTTACGTATCACATTCACTCTGGAGAAGATAATAACATGTCAAAAACGCTGTCTGTTCTGCGCAAAAAAGCGCGCCTGCTGACGCTGGCCTCATCGATAATGGTTGCCTATGCCCTGCCTGCTGCTGCCGCAGATGACTCTCTGACGCTTTACACCACGCGTGAACCCGGCCTGATTCAGCCGCTGCTGGATGCGTTCACCAAAGAGACGTCGGTTAAAGTTAATACCGTGTTCATCAAGGACGGCATGCTGGAGCGTGTGAAGGCAGAAGGCCAAAACTCACCGGCTGACCTGCTGATGACGGTTGATGCCGGTAACCTGATCGATCTGGTAGACGCCGGTGTCACACAGCCGATTCAGTCCAGTGCATTAACCGAGGCTATCCCGGCAGCACTGCGCGACAAAGATAACCAATGGTTTGGTCTGTCGATGCGCTCTCGCGTGCTCTATGCAGAAAAATCACTGCCGCTGACCGGCATTACTTACGAAAATCTGGCCGATCCGAAATGGAAAGGCAAAGTGTGTATCCGCGCGGGTCAACACCCTTACAATACCGCACTGGTTGCCGCGATGATTGCCCACCACGGTGAAGCCAAAACCGAAACCTGGCTGCGCGGTGTGAAAGACAATCTGGCGCGTAAAGCCACCGGTGGTGACCGCGACGTTGCGCGCGATATTCTCGGCGGCATCTGCGATGTAGGTCTGGCGAACTCTTATTATGTCGGCCACATGAAGAACGCCAAAGAAGGCACCGACGCCCGCAAATGGGGCGATGCCATCAAAGTCGTTCAGCCTACCTTTGAAAACGGCGGCACACACGTCAATATCAGCGGTGCAGCCGTTGCACGTCACGCGCCGCATAAAGATCAAGCCGTGAAATTGATGGAATATCTGGTCTCCGCGCCGGCTCAGCAGATCTACGCACAGGCAAACTATGAATATCCGGTTCGCAAAGGCGTCACGCTGGATTCCACCATTAGCAGCACGATTGGTGAAGTTACTGTGGATAGCATTCCGCTAACCGACATCGTTAAATTCCGTAAACAGGCCAGTCAGTTGGTAGATAAAGTTGGATTCGATCAATAAGACCGGTTCGTCAACCATGCGCGGCGCCTTCGGGCGGCCGCGCCTCTTTTTTTCTCCGCTCCGCATCGCTGCCGTTGTCATTGCTCTCGGCGTACTGGCTCCGCTGGTTTCCCTGCTTTGGCTAGCCGCTGGCGCGGGCGTCGGCCATTGGGATCACCTGATGCGCTACGTGCTGCCCGATGCCGCACTCAACACGCTGATTTTGCTCGTCGGCGTCGGTGTGCTCGTCATGGTGATTGGTGCAGGCTGCGCCTGGCTGGTGACGGCATTTGATTTCCCCGGCAGACAGTTCGTTAGCTGGGCGCTGCTGCTACCGCTGGCGATGCCAACCTATATTGTCGCTTTTGCCTGGCTCGATCTGCTGCATCCTATAGGGCCGATTCAGGAAGCGATCCGCAGTGTGCTGGGCTATGACAGCCCGCGTCAGTTCCGCCTGCCGGATCTGCGCTCCATGACGGGCGCTATTCTGCTGCTCGGGCTGGTGCTCTATCCGTACGTTTATCTGACGATGCGTGCGATGTTTATCAGCCAGCCCGCACACCTGCTGGAAGCCGCACGCACGCTGGGGTTGAGCGCAACAGGCACCTTCCTGCACGTCGCCCTACCGATGGCGCGCCCTGCGTTGGCCGTCGGCACCAGTCTGGCCTTGCTGGAAACGTTGAATGATATTGGCGCTTCCGAATTCCTTGGGGTCAATACACTGACCGTGACGGTTTACACCACCTGGGTCACCCGTTCGGATTTACCCGCCGCCGCGCAGATTGCCTGCACGATGCTGACGGTCGTCATCCTGCTGCTGACGCTGGAATATTATGGCCGGAAAAACCAGCGCTACGGCACCAGCCGACAGATGCGCGGCATCCTGCCCACCCCGCTGAAAGGGGTACGCGCCTGGCTGGCGACCTGTGCGACCACGTTGCCTATCCTGCTCGGCTTCATCGCCCCCGCCCTCTTTCTGGCATGGGAAAGCGCTAAACGGCTGGGCGATAGCGTGACGATCTCCGCAGGCCTGATACAGTCGTTGCAGAACTCGCTTCTGTTGGCCGTTGGCGTCACGCTAGTCGTCACGTTCGTCAGCCTGATTATTGCGTGGTATGCCCGTCATTCAGCCATCGCTGATCGCTCACCGGAACGCCGCCGCACCCTACTGAGAATTGCCTCGCTGGGCTATGCCGTACCCGGCACGGTACTGGCGATTGGCATGCTGACACCCGGTATGGCGACGGATAATTTTCTCGCTGAATTGATAGGCTATAAAGGATTGCCACTGCTTTCCGCCGGTATTCTGCTGGTGATCTGCTGTGCCATTCGCTTTATGGCGATTGGGATTGGTGCGCTTGATGCCGGACTGACGCGCATTCCTCCGGTGATGGAACAGGCATCGCGCCTGCTGGGAGAAAGTGAATTCGTCACCTTTTTCCGCGTGCACCTTCCCCTACTGCGCCCCGCACTGGTGACCAGTGCGCTGCTGGTGTTTGCCGACGCAATGAAAGAACTCCCCGCCACGCTGCTGCTGCGACCGGTCAATTTCGAAACGTTGGCAACCGTTCTGTATGCCGAAGCCGCCAGAGGCACCTACGAAGAAGGCGCGATTGCCGCACTGCTGATTGTGCTGGCGGGTACGCTCCCCGTTGTCCTGCTGGCTCGCAGCCAGCTAAAAACGTCGGTTGAGAAAGAATGAAAATCATGAGGAAGAGTCAAGGTGTCTGAGGCTACACTCGTTCTGAATAATGTCCACGTCGCCTACGGGCACAAGCATAATGTTCATCATGTGCTGAACGGTTTTTCCATGGAAGTTGCCGCCGGTGAACTGGCCTGCCTGTTGGGTGCATCAGGATGCGGTAAAACCACGGCTTTACGCGCAATTGCGGGTTTTGAGCACCTGACTCAGGGAACGATTCACGTCGGCGGGCGCTGCGTGGCGGGCCCAGAAGTGCATCTGCCGCCGGAACAGCGCAACGTCGGGATGGTGTTTCAGGACTATGCCCTGTTTCCCCATCTGACCGCCGCGCAGAATATTGCCTTTGGCCTGAGAAAACAGTCGAAGGATCTCCAGCAGTCGCGCGTGCGCGCCATGCTTGAGCTGGTCGATCTCGTTTCGCTGGCACAGCGCTATCCGCATGAAATGTCCGGCGGACAGCAGCAACGTATTGCACTCGCGCGGGCGCTAGCCCCGCAGCCCGCCGTCCTGCTGCTCGACGAACCGCTATCCAGCCTCGACCCCGACAGCCGAAAACGATTGGGACAGGAAGTGCGCGACATCCTACGCGATGCCGGACAAACCGCGCTCTTAGTCACGCACAGCGAACAGGAAGCCGAACTGATGGCCAGCCATATTGGCTATTTGAAAGCAGGCAAGCTCGATAATATTTCGGTGAACCGAGACGTCTGATTCAGGTGGTTCAACCCTGACAAGATGGGAAATAATGAGTATGATTAAATCCTATCGGTATGTTAAAGGGGTAGACAATGAGAACAACACAGCAGATGAGTATAACGCTGCCAAATGAAATGGCTGCGCAGGTGAAAGCCCGAGTTGCCCGCGGTGAATACGCGTCAGAAAGTGAGGTTATTCGGGAAGGACTTCGAGCGCTGATTGCACGCGATAATGCAGTAGAGAATTGGCTGCAGGAACAAGTCGTTCCAGCCTGGAACGCGCTGCAACGCGGTGAAACAGAAAGCCTCAGCAGTAGCGACATTAGGAACAGATTAAAAGCCGAGTTCAGGAAGATGACCGGAGAAGAGTAATGGATTACAGGGTCGTATTCGCACCGGAAGCGGAGGAACAACTCGCAGCACTGTACCGCTATATCGCGAGGGTTTCGTCACCCAAAACTGCTCTCAGCTACACCGAAAGCATTGTCAGTTACTGTGAATCGCTTGAGTTATTTCCTGAAAGGGGAAACCAGCGCAACGATATTTTTCCTGGACTGCGCGTCACTAATCACAGCAAACGAACACTCATTGCTTTTATGGTGGAAAAAGAGAAAAAAACGGTAACAGTTCTGGGCATTTGGCATGGAGGACAGGATTATGAAAGAGACCTGCTGTCAGATGAGACTGATTAAAAATATTGGGTTAGCTAGCTAACTTTCCCAAGTACATTATGGCAGTAACCTACAGGTTACTCATAAGCCACTGCCCATTCTTACGTTCGTTTACCAGTATCGCTACACGTTGCCCTTCCTATGCTTATCCGCATACTCGGGACTGTTGATCCACTGGTGATCCGCTTCCCAAGTGAAGCGCCACTGGCGCGTCGGGCCAGCCATCACATTCAGATAGTAGCTGTCATAGCCTGCAATGGTGGCGACCGGGTGATAGCCGCGCGGCACCTGCACCACGTCCCTATTGTAGACCGCCATACATTCATCTAATGAACGATCATCGGTATAGACGCGTTGCAGGCAGAATCCCTGTTCTGGATTCAAACGATGGTAGTAGGTTTCTTCCAGATAGGTTTCCTGCGGCGGGCTGTCGACATCATGCTTGTGGCTGGGATAAGAACTGGTGCAGCCTTCATCGGTGTACACTTCGACCACTAGCAGGCTGTCTGCCGCTTTGTCCTCCGGCAGAATATTATGCACATAGCGCTGGTTATTGCCGACGCCACGCTGCTCGGCGTCGATATCCTGCGGGGCAATCAGCCGGGTCGGATGCGTGCCGAATCCCGGTGCGGCGCAAACCGCCAGCTCCAGCGCCGTGTGTGCCGTCACCGTAATCGTCTCTCCCGTCGTGACATAAACCGCATAGGGTTTTCTGCGCTCAAACGGGCTCATTCTGTCGCCAATCTGCTCAAAGCGCTCACTCGGCGTGACCACCGTTGCCTTGCCGCTGACCAGCACCAAACAGCGTTCGTTATCGCTGGCGGGCAGCGATAGCACTTGTTCCGGTGCCAATTGATATACCTCGAACCCCACGTAGCGCCAACCCGCCGTTTCCGGTGTGATGTGCTGCGTACGTCCGTGTTCGTCAGGAACGCGATGGCGTGATAATAGTCGGGACATCTTTTGCCTCCTTTATCTCACCCGATTTCAAACTGCCTGCACGTTGATCTACTGGCAGCTTGAAGATGCGGGGGATATCACCACGAATCAGATCAATTCCGCCTGCTGGGCGAAACGTTGCAAGTTATTGTAGCCTAGCGTCGCGTACGTCAGCGGATGCGCAACAGCCGGATCCTGTTCCGCTTCGACCACCAGCCATCCGCTGTAGTTATGGGCTTTCAGGATGCTGAACACCGCTGGATAATCGACACAGCCGTCGCCCGGCACGGTAAAGACGCCGCTCAGCACCGCATCCAGAAAACTGGTCTTGCGGTTTTTCACGTCTTTCAGCACATCAGGGCGAATATCTTTGCAGTGAACGTGATTGATGCGGTTAATCCAGCGCTTCGCCACCGCCACCGGATCGGCACCCGCGAACGTAAAGTGTCCGGTATCCAGCAGCAGCCCGACTTCCGGCCCGGTATGTTCCATCAGATTATCCACGTCCTGCGCACTTTCAATCACCGTGCCCATATGGTGATGATAGGCAATCTGCACGCCCTGACTTTGCGTGTAGCGCGCAAACTCGGTCAGCTTTTTGCCGTATTCCGGCCAGCGCTCTTCGGGGAAACGCGGGCGCAGATGAACGGGTTTCTGTTGGTCGCAGTGAATCGCGCCCGTGACTTCGGCAAACACCAACACCGTCGCACCGAGATCGCGCAACAGCGCCAGATGTCCCTGCACCGCCTCAATCTCTTCTTCTACTGAGCGAGTGAGCAGTTCGCCGGAATACCAGCCGGAGACTAAGCGCAGATCGTGCGCTTGCAGGATTGGCCCCAGCACGCTGGCCTGACGCGGGAATTTATTACCTAATTCAAAACCGGCAAAACCGGCCTGCCGCCCTTCGCTCAGACAGGTTTCCAGCGGGGTGTCCGCGCCCAGAGAAGGCAGATCGTCATTTGTCCAGGTGAGTGGATTAATACCAAGTTGAACGGTCATGTTATGTCCCTTTATTGAAATAGATATGCTCGTCATACTTCAAGTTGCATGTGCGTTGGCTACGTTCAGTCACCCGAATCACTTACCTGAGTAAGCTCATCGGGACTCCTTCTCTTGCCGCCTTCCTGAAACTCGAATTATTTAGAGCACAAAAACGGGTTAACCGCGCTGACGCCAAACGGCGATCAGTTGCAGGTAGTTATGTTTAACTTGCTCAATCAATTCGGCGTCATCGATCTCGTTACGCAGCCACTTTTGCGCAGGCTGGGCAAACAGGGTGCGGCCGACGGCAAAGCCTTTGACAATTGGGAAGCCCACGGCGGCGCTGAAGCCTTGTTGTAACGTTTCCAGCGGCGCATCCAGCCCCAGAATGACCACGCCCCGACAGTAAGGATCGCGCTGTGCCAGCAGCGGCGTAAGTTGTTCCCAGCCTGCGGCAGACAGCGGCGGCAGTTTCCACCAGTCTGGCCGCACGCCGAGGTTGTAGAAGCGTTGAATCGCACGTAAATAAAGCGCATCGCTGTGCGGCATCCCCGCGGGCAGAATCACTTCGAGCAGCAGTTCATGGCCGGATTGACGACAGGCCTGATAGACCTCTATCACTTTCATTTCCTGCTCACGTCGCAGCGCGTGGGCATCTTCCGGGTGGAAGAACACCAGACATTTCACTACGTGCTCCAGCGGCCAGCTCACTAGCTGTGAACCGATATTGCCACGCTCCATCATTAACGGGCGCGATCCCGGCAGCTCAATCGGTCGGCCGATCCACCAACCTTTCCCGGTAATGTCATTCAGCGCATCCTGCCCGAACGTGCCGTCACACAGCAGACCGGCTTTGCCTTCCAGCCCTGCCTGTTGTGCCGCGTCATAACTGGCACGCAGAATCAGTTTCTTCAGCGCTGGAATACGGCTGATTTCGGTGCCGCAGTTCAGCGCCATGTCTTCCAGTTGGCTGCGGTGATCGAACGCGATCACGCACAGTTCATGCCACTGTTTACGCCGTGTCGTAACCCGATGCAGATGGTTAAGCTCTTCGTCCAGATCGGGGCGTGGCACGCTCGCCGCCCGTGCTAAATAGTTATCCAGTTCGATCTTGCTTGGCATCGCTGGGGCACAGCCGTGGCGTGACACCACCAGCGCACCGCAGGCATTGGCGTACGCACAGGCTTTCTCCCAGCCTTCACCGTTGAGATAGCCACGCAGCAGGCCGGACATAAACGCATCGCCCGCCCCCAGCACGTTCAGCACATCCACGCGTACGCCTTTAATCGTGATGCCTTTATCCAGATGGTCGGGAATCGCATCGCTAAACACCGAGCAGCCCAGCGCTCCGCGTTTGCACACCAGTTCCGCCTGCGTGTGCTGGCGCACCGTGCGCAGCGCCTGCAAGGTATCCGTGCTCCCGCCCGCAATGTGGAACTCCTCCTCAGTGCCGACAATCACGTCGAACAGCGATAACACCTGCTGCAACTGCTCCGTAACCGCCTGCGCTTCAACAAAGCGGGTTTCGCCATCGCCCAGCGACGTCAGCCCCCACAGCACCGGACGATAGTCAATATCCAGCGCCGTTTTCACCCCGTTGCGCCGCGCGTATTGCAACGCCGTCAGCACCGCTTCACGCGTGTTAGGGTGGGAAAGATGCGTGCCGGTAATCGCCAGACAGCGTGACGACGCGATGTAATCCTCGGTGAAATCCTCCGGTGAGATCGCCATATCGGCGCAGTTGTCGCGGTAGAAAATCAGCGGAAAGGTATCGCGATCTTTGATGCCCAACAGCACCAGAGCCGTCAGACGTTCCTTATCGGTAATCAAATGGCTGGTATCGCAGCCGACCTGATTCAGCTCTTCACGCAGGAAGCGCCCCATATGCTCGTCGCCTACCCGCGCCAGCATAGAAGAACGCAGCCCTTGTCGTGCTGTGCCGTAAGCCACGTTGCCGGACGACCCACCCAGATACTTGGCAAAACTGCCCATATCTTCCAGACGTGCGCCAATTTGCTGCCCGTACAGATCGACAGCAACGCGCCCCATGCAAATCACATCAAACGTCTTTTCCTTACTCATAGCGGCCAATCCTGTAAAAAAGTCGCGTAAAAAAGCCTTATATACCCTAAATAATTCGAGTTTCAGGCAGGCGGCAAGCGAAGGAATCCCGATGAGCTTACTTGAGTAAGTGATTCGGGTGACTGAACGCGGCCAACGCACATGCAACTTGAAGTATGACGGGTATAAAAAGAAGAAATCACGTCAGCTGGCTGATTAGCCCACCTCGTCCACATTCACCCAACGCGCCGTTTCGTGTGACTGCACGATCGCATCCAGAACTCGCGAGACTTTCCAGCCCTCTTCGAAATCCGGCCACATGGGGACGTCAGCCGCAATACCGTCAATCAGATCGCGCACCTCTACCGTTTTCTGATCGTTAAAGCCAATACCGTGTCCGGCGCTGGCGCAGAAGGCCGCATAGTCAGGATGCTGCGGCCCAGTCAGCAGCGTTTTGAATCCCTGCCGGTTCTCTGGGTCGTCATGTCGATAGAGCTTCAGCTCCGCCATGCGTTCCTGCGTGAAACTCAGCGTGCCTTTGGTGCCAGTGACCACGTAGGTCAGGCCCATTTTGCGGCCGCAGGCGATGCGTGAGGTTTCAATCACACCGCGTGCGCCGCTGGCGAACCGCACCATCGCATGCGCCTGATCTTCATTCTCCACCTGCACCTGCTCGCTGCTGCCCAGAGCAGTTGGACGCAGCGTAATCACCGTTTGCAAATCGCCACAGACGCTGGCGATATCGCCCACCAGATACTGCGCCATGTTGACGATATGCGCCGCCAGATCCCCCAGCGCCCCCAACCCTGCCGCTTCTTTGAAACAGTGCCAGTCGGCAGGTTTATTCGGGTCGGCCAGATAATCTTCGTTATGCGTGCCGTAAAAATGCACCACCTCGCCAATTTCACCGTTGGCGATAATCTCTTTAGCCAGCTGTGAGGTCGGGTTCTTCATGTAGTTGAACCCCACCAGCGTTTTCACGCCGGCCCGCTGCGCGGCATCGACCATTTCTCGAGCATCACGCGCGTTCAGCGCCAGCGGTTTTTCTGAGTAAACGTGCTTGCCGTGCTCGATGGCCGCCATCGCCATCTTTTTATGCAGAAAATTCGGCGCGCAGATATCCACTACGTCAATGTCTGGGTCCGCCACCAGCGCACGCCAGTCCCCCGTTGAGCGCTGGAAGCCAAACTCCTGTGCCCGTTTGGCCGCCAGTTCCGGCGACACTTCTGCCAGCATCGCCTTCACCAGATTGCCTTTCAGCGGGAAGACCGTCGGCGCCTGCGCGTAGGCGATGGCATGCGCACGACCGATATAGCCGGTGCCGATTAACCCAATGCGTACATCCTTCATATCCACCTCGGTGCGAAAAAAGAGTCGGTACAGGTGCGGCTTAGATAGCGCCGCGACGGCTCTTGGCGTAGGTGTCGAACGCCACGGCCAGCACGATAATTAACCCAGTGATAATCTGCTGGTAGTAAGCCGATACGTTCATCAACACCAGTCCGTTAATCAGGATCCCCATGATGATCGAGCCGATAATCGTGCCGCTAATCCGGCCGTAGCCGCCCATCAGCGATGTACCGCCAATGACCACCGAGGCGATAACGCGCAGCTCGAAGGTGATCCCCGCGACCGCTTCGGCGCTGCCGAGACGGGCGCTGAGAATAAAGCCCGCTAGCCCAGCCAGACAGCCAATCACGACGTAGACGCTGACCAGTACGCGTTGCACATTCACCCCGGCCAGCCGTGCGGCTTCGGTGTTGCCGCCTATGGCGTACACAAAGCGACCCCAGCGGGTTTTATGCAGCGCGAGATAACCCAGCAAGGCGACCAGCGCGAAGATCCAGATCGGCACCGAAATACCCAGGATCTCGCCTCGTCCCCACCAGCGATAGCCTGGGTCGAAACCGGCAATTGGCGCACCGTCATTCATCACCAGCGTTAACCCGCGCCAGATCGTCATTCCGCCCAGCGTGACAATGAACGGCGGCAGACGCAGTTTGGTGACACCCAACCCATGCAGGAAACCAATGAAGGTGCCCATCGCCAGACAGACGCCCAATGCAACCAGCCAGCTCAAGCCATACCAGGCATCCGGATCGACGGTGGTGAAGTTGTCGCCTTTAATCACCGAGGCGGCGGTGATGGCGCACACCGCCAGAATCGAACCGACGGACAGATCGATCCCGGCTGTCAAAATGACGAACGTCATCCCTACGGCCATGATCCCGTAGATGGAGACTTCGGTCAGGATGTTGGTGATGTTGCGTTCAGACAGGAAATTGCTGTTCTGTGACTGAAAGAAGATCAGCAGCAGAATCATGAAAATAAACACGCCAAAGCGTTCAAAAAAGGCAATCGGGTCAAAACGTCCACGCGGATTGGACGGCGTAATACTCTTAGAAAGCGGCTGCTGGGACATGCGTCACCTCCGTTATGCTGCGTGTAATGCGTCGTGGCAAATGGCCATCATCGTCATCAGTTTTTCTTCTGTGGCGTCATCGCCATGAATTTCCCCGCTAATCCGCCCTTCGCTGAGCGTGATAATGCGGTCGGAAATCGCCATGATCTCCGGCAGGTCGGAGGAAATCACAATCACGGCGACGCCCCGTTTCGCCATATCGAACAGCACCTGATGCACTTCGGACTTGGTGCCGACATCGATGCCGCGCGTGGGCTCATCCACGATCAATACTTTGGGGTTCAGCGCCATACAGCGGGCAAGAATCACCTTTTGCTGGTTCCCGCCCGACAGCTTGCGCACCTCCTGCTCGCTGTTCACCATTTTGATGTGCAGCGCCTGACGGTAGGCCTCGATCAGGTCGTCCTCCTTACGGATGTCGACAAACCAGCGCCAGCGCATCAGCGATGAGAGATTAGATAGCGAGATGTTTTCCCTGATCGACAGCCCCAACACCGCGCCCTCTTTCTTGCGATCTTCCGGCACCAGCGCGATGCCTTGCGACAGCGCATGCAGCGGTGTAGAGGGATAATAGGGTTCGTCATCCAGCACAAATTCACCGGTAGAAAATGCATCTGCACCAAACAGGCAACGCGCGATTTCCGTACGTCCCGCGCCCACCAGCCCGGCAATACCGAGCACTTCGCCAGCATGCACCTGGAAGTTGATGTCCTTTAGCGCAATGCCGTGCGCATCCAGCGGCGGTTTTTCCCGGCTTAAGCCCTTCACCGCCAGCCGTACCGGCTTATCCTGATGATGCGTTTCCGCAGGCGGACGGCGGTTAAACACCACGTCACGGCCGACCATCAGGCGAATAATCTCCTGCACATTCGTGCTGGCGACATCCCCGGAACCGGTGTAGCGGCCGTCCTGAAATACGGTAAACCGATCGCACAGCTGGAAAACTTCGTGCAGCCGGTGCGTGACATACACCACACTCACGCCACGCCCTTTCAGCTCGCGCACCACGCGGTGCAGGCTGTCGACTTCACTGTCGCTCAGCGCCGCCGACGGTTCGTCCATCACAATCAGTTTGGCGTTCAGCGTTAGCGCTCTGGCGATTTCTACCATCTGCTGCTGCGCCACGCTCAAACGCGCGACCTGCGTCGTCGGCGCAATGTTCAATTTCAGATAATCCAGTACCGCTTTCGCCTCGCGATTCACCGCCAGCGCATCCACGAATACGCTACTACGCTGCGGTTCGCGTCCCAGGAACATGTTCTCCGCCACGCTCATATTGGGCAGCAGATTAAACTCCTGATAAATGGTGATAATCCCCCGCTTTTGGCGCTCAACGGGCGATTCGAGCGGTAACAGCGTCTCACCACCAAACCAGATGTCGCCGCTGGTCTGCGGCTGCGCCCCTGCCAGCGCCTTCAACAGCGTCGATTTTCCCGCGCCGTTTTCTCCCAATAGCGCATGAATTTCTCCCGGCTGTACGGTCAACTGCGCGTTGCTCAGCGCCCAAACGCCGGAGAAACTCTTTGCCAAATTGGTAATGTTCAGTAGGGGTTCCGTCATGTTTACCTTCCTCCCGCAAGGCCGCGCGGACGCGGCCTGCTGAATACCTTTATTGATTACGTAGAAAACGACTTATTTACCCGCTTCGCCAATACGTTCAGCATCGTTCAGGTTATCTTTGGTAATCATGGTCGGTTGGTAGTCTGCCCCGGTGATAGGCGCTTTACTGCGGATGTTATTGGTCAGCTGCGTCAGTGCGGTCGTCACCGCGTAGCCCGGACGTTGATCGGCAGTTACCGCCAACCAGCCGTCGCGTACGCGAGCCAGCGCTTCCGGCACGGCGTCAAAGCCAGTCACCATGACGTCACCGGGTTTCAGACCTTGCCCTTGTAACGCTTCAATCGCACCCAGCGCCATGTCGTCGTTCGCAGAGAGGATCACCTGCGGACGTTTAGGCAGCGAAGGAAACACACTTTCAACGATGCGCATCCCTTCGGAACGCATCCAGTTCCCCGTCTGGTCCGCGACGATGTGGTATTTGCTCCCACCCGCTTTCAGGCTGTCGCGAATCCCCTGCGTACGCTCGATGTTAGAAGAAGAACCTGGCTGACCGGTCAGCAGAATGATCTCTGCGCCATCTGGGAATTTGGTTTTGACATAGTCGGCAATCGCCTGACCGCCTTTGTAGTTATTGGCCCCAAAGTGCGGCACCGCTTTTTCTGTTTTTACCGAACGATCCAGCGTCACCACCGGTAGCTTGGCATCCTGAATATCGGTAACCGCGCTGGACACCGCGTTGACGTCATTCGGTGACACAACAAAACCCTGTGCCCCACGCGTAATGGCATTTTCCAAGTCGGCGGCCTGCTTCGGCGAGCTACCCTGCCCATCCAACACCTGCAAATTCACGCCCAGTTCTTTGGCGGCTTTAACGGCGGTGCGCTGCATATGTACTTCAAACGGCATAGCGAGATTCGGCGTACTGAAAACGATTTGTTCATTTTGGGCCTGAGCAAAACCAGACAGACCCAGTGCGATGGCGATTGCGGAAACGCTGATGATCTTTTTCATATGTCTTTTCTCTGCTTCTGTTATGAGTATGGGTGTAGGGTTGAAAGCAGGTAAAACGCGATGTGCCGATAGGGTTACACGGCGACCTCCTTGCCTTGAGCCAGTGATTCAAAGGCTTTATCCGCCAGATTTAACGCACGCTCACCGTCCAGCCCGGAGCATTCCGGCTGCGTGCGGCCATTCAGCACATCGACAAAGTGCTGCCACTCTGCCGCGTAGGCGGCGTGATAGCGTTGCAGGAAGAAGTATTCGGGTTTCGCCGCCAGACAGCCGTCGTCGGTCCACTGCTCGACCACGTTTTCGCGGATGTTGCCCGCGCTGAGCACGCCTTTCGCGCCATGCAATTCGAGACGCTGATCGTAGCCGTAGCCAGAGCGGCGGCTGTTGACGATGGTCGCCATCGCGCCAGAAGCAAATTTCAGCACGATAAACGCGGTATCGATGTCGCCCGCTTCACCGATTGCCGGATCGACCAGATTGCTGCCTTGCGCAAAGACCGACACCGGCTCTTCGCCCATAATGAAGCGCGCCATATCGAAATCATGGATCGTCATGTCGCGGAACATACCGCCGGAAACGCGGACATACTCAGCAGGCGGCGGCGACGGATCGCGGGAGATAATCAGGAGAGATTCCGGCTTGCCGATGCGGCCTTCACCCGCCAGCGTTTTGACACGACGGAATTGCGGGTCGTAGCGGCGATTGAAGCCGACAAACAACGGCACGTTCTGCTGTTTGACGACGGTCAGGCAATCGCGAACGCGAGCAATATCCAGATGCACCGGTTTTTCACAGAAAATGGCTTTGCCGTGTTTGGCGGCCAGCTCAATCAGGTCGGCGTGCGTGTCGGTTGCGGAGGCAATCAGGACGGCGTGTACCGCCGGATCGTTCATAACCTCGTCAACCGTTTTTACTTTGGTATGATAACGTTCTGCCAGCGCCGTGGCATTTGCCGGGTTGGGATCGACCACCGCGTACAGGTTGGTTTCTTTGTGTGCCGCGATGTTCACTGCATGGACCTGACCGATGCGGCCCGCGCCCAGTAAAGCGATGTTAAACATAGATGCTCCCTTGCTGCCTGAGTGGCGTGTAATGCCAGACTGAAAAAGTGACGGATAACGGCTAGTCGCATTCTCCCCAGCCCCATCACCCGCTCTTTACCGCGAATCCTGATAGATAAAATAAAACATTTATTTCAGTTTTGTATAAATTGAAAATTATGTTTTTGCGTGCCAGTTAACATTTTCATGACATCTTCGCTGTTTTCTGCAACCCCAATCACACATCGTATGAGTACGTCTGTGGAGGTATACAAGGCTGTCAGCGGATCGAAGCAGCACAGGAACGCAATAGGAGAGAAAATGAAACTACGGTTTGAAAATGAAATGAATATTTCAGTTTGTTCTCCCTCCGCATTCCCCACTCTCGGAGACAAAAATACAGGGAGTTATCACGGTTTTACCTTTATCCGGCGTAAAAAATTATGCTGAGGAGATAGCAGGCTTAGGATGAGCCGCAGGACGCGGCGAAAGCTTGCGCCACGTCGGGAACGTGTCGCAAGCGGTCCGTTAAGCCTGATATCGACGAAGGTATCGCGCAGCGACATAATTTAGCCGGAAGCCGCGGTTCTCAGGGCGGCGGCGACTGAGCGCCCTGAGTCGGGCGCGTGCTACTAAGTAGCATGAAAATGGCGGCATTATCGCGCACGAAACCGTCTCTTAGTCTTCATAAAAAATGTGACTAAGAGACAGTGCGAAAGGGGAACATTTAATATTGCCGTGCGCGCGAGAGCGCGGCTTTCACGCTATTGGCAGCAGCCTCGATCTCCGGGTTGTCGGCAACCTGTGCCGTACCGGTGCGCCACCAGGATTCGTAGCCGTGCGTCATGGTCTTCGGCAGTACTTTGATATCGAGCAGTACTGGTCCCGGATGTTCACGTGATTCCGTCAACGCCTGCCTGAGCGAGTCTTCATCATGCACCCGCCACGCTTTGCAGCCGTAGCTTTCCGCATTCTTGGCGAAATCCACCGGAATGAGTGCGCCGCGCAGTTGCCCCGACTCCGCATCGCGGTAGCGATTTTCCGTACAGAAGCTCCCCATTCCCTGACTCATTTGCAGGTTGTTAATACAACCAAAGCCCGCGTTATCGAATAGCAGCACGGTGATTTTGATGCCCTCCTGTACCGCCGTTTGCAGTTCGGTATGCAGCATTAAATAAGACCCGTCGCCGACCATCGCGTAGACCGGCTGTTGCGGTGCCGCAAGGCGTGCACCAATCGCCGCCGCAATCTCGTATCCCATACAGGAATAGCCATATTCCAGATGATAGCTGTCCGGCGTTTTCACCTGCCACACGCGCTGTAGATCGCCCGGTAACGAACCCGCCGCTCCCACCACAATCGCGTTGTCTTCCAGTTTCTCATTCAGAATGCCCAACACACGCGTTTGCGTCAGGTGGGTATTCAGCATCTGGCGGTATTCATCCAGCTTGTCTTCCAGACCATCCACCACTTCTGGCACCAGTTCACCGTTATCCTGCACGGTAAACAGCCGCTGTAGCTCGCGTTCCCATTCCGCACGAGCCAGCTCGACAGTCTGCTGCCAGCCGCTGCGATACGACACCGTATCCAGCCGTTCGGCCAACACCTCCAGCCCGACACGCGCATCGGCGATCAGGGGCAGCGCATCCAGTTTTAGTGCATCGAACTCGGCAACGTTGAGCAGTAAAAATTCGACGTTCGGGTTCTGAAACAGAGATTTGGAGCCAGTGGTGAAATCGGTTAAACGCGTCCCGACGCCGATAATCAGATCCGCCTCGTGCGCCAGCCGATTCGCCGCCAGCCCGCCCGTCACGCCAATACCGCCGCAGTTCAGCGGATGTGATGACACAATCGCACCTTTACCTGCCTGCGTTTCGCCAAACGGAATCGCAAACCGCTCGGCAAACTGCGCCAGCGCATCATGTGCGCCGGAATAACGGACACCGCCGCCACAAATCAGCATCGGACGACGCTTTTTCGTAATCAGCGCTGCCGCCTCATTCAGTCGTGCTGCATCTGGCGGGCGTCGTTCGAGGTGATGGACGCGCTTGCGGAAAAACGATGCCGGATAATCCCAGACTTCCGCCTGCACATCCTGCGGCAAGCACAGCGTGACCGCACCGGTATCTGCCGGATCGGTCAGCACGCGCATGGCGTTAATCAGCGCACTCATCAGTTGTTCAGGGCGATTAATGCGATCCCAATAGCGGGAAACGGGTTTGAAGCAGTCATTGGTGCTGATCGACAGATCGTGATACTGCTCGACCTGCTGCAACACCGGATCCGGCTGGCGGCAGGCGAAGAGATCGCCGGGCAGCAGCAGCACCGGAATTCGGTTGGCGGTGGCGGTCGCCGCCGCAGTCACCATATTCGCCGCCCCCGGCCCTACGGATGAGGTTACCGCATAGATTTTCCGCCGCTTGTGCTGTTTGGCAAATCCGACGGCGATCTGCGCCATTCCCTGTTCGTTGCACCCCTGATGCACGGTGAGACGATTCGCCTCCTGCTCCAGCGCCTGACCGATGCCCAGCACATTACCGTGACCGAAAATGGTCATGACGCCCTGCACAAAGGGGGATTCTTCACCGTCTACGCTGAGGTATTGCTGGTTGAGAAACCTGACCAGCGCCTGCGCCATGGTGATGCGACACGTATCCATTGATCTACTCCTTCACGTAAGGGAGGATTAAATTACTGATCCCTGCTGCAATATCGAGATACACGGGTATACCACGGGGCGAGGCGTCCCTGCGGGAACCTCATCCCCGTGTTCCCCCTAAAACTACACATTCTTGATGCAGCACATTTCTGGTTCTTGTTATCGTTACTAACGTGACACACATCCTCACTCCAGCGTGGGCATGACGAAGCTGCTGGTGTGGTGTTCCAAACGGACGCTAGCAGGCCAGCGGCTGGTGACGGTTTTCATGCGGGTGTAGAAGCGCACGCCGTCGCTGCCATGGACGTTGAGCGGCCCAAAAATGGAGCGCTTCCAGCCGCCGAAGCTGTGGAACGCCATCGGCACCGGAATCGGTACGTTCACGCCGACCATGCCTGCCTGCACCTCTTCGCAGAACTGGCGTGCAGTCTCACCATCGCGGGTAAAAATAGCGGTGCCATTGCCGTATTCATGGTTGTTAATCAGCGTCACCGCCGTCTGGTAATCCGGCACCCGCACCACGGACAGCACCGGGCCAAAAATCTCTTCCTGATAGATCGTCATCTCCGGTGTGACATTATCGAACAGCGTCGGTCCGATAAAGTAGCCTTGCGGGTGCCCCTGAACAGACAGCGTGCGGCCATCGATGCGCAACGTCGCACCCTGCTCGACGCCGCTTTGAATATAGTCGGCAATCTTCGCCCGGTGCGGTGCGCTGATCACCGGCCCCATTTCATTTTCCTGCCCGTCAACCAGACCTGGCCCGACGCGCATTGCTTTGATCTGTGCGCTCAGACGCTGATGCAATGCTTCCGCCGTGTCATCACCAACGGCCACCACCACCGACAGCGCCATGCAGCGCTCGCCTGCCGCGCCAAACGCCGCGCCCATGATCGCGCTGGCAGCCATGTCCATGTCGGCATCCGGCATCAGGATGCAGTGGTTTTTCGCCCCACCCAGCGCCTGACAGCGTTTGCCGTGCGCCGATGCCGTCTGATAAATGTATTCCGCCACCGGCGTCGATCCCACAAAGCTTACCGCCTGTACCCGCGGATCGGTCAACAGGATGTCCACCGCTTCTTTGTCACCCTGAACAACGTTAAACACGCCATCCGGCAGGCCCGCTTCTTTCAGCAGTTGCGCCAGCAGTAGCGAGAGCGACGGATCTTTTTCCGACGGTTTCAGCACAAAGGTATTGCCGGTCGCCAGCGCAATCGGGAACATCCACATGGGCACCATCGCTGGGAAGTTGAACGGCGTAATCCCGACGCACACACCGAGTGGCTGCATGAGCGAATGGCTATCCACACCGGTGCCAACATTCGCCGAGTGTTCGCCTTTTTGCAGATGTGGAATACCACAAGCAAATTCAACGACTTCCAGACCGCGCGTCACCTCCCCCACGGCATCGGAATAGACTTTGCCGTGCTCCTGTGAAATCAGGCGGGCCAGCGTATCCATTCGTTCTTCCAGCAGCGCTTTGAAGCGAAACAGCACGCGCGCACGGCGGAGCGGAGAGTGTTTTGACCACGCAGGGAATGCCGCCGCCGCGCTGGCAATCGCTTGCTCGACTTCCGCCTTATCAGACATCACAACCTGGCGAATCTGCTCGCCCGTCGCTGGGTTATACACCGCGGCGTAGCGTTGGCTGTTGCTGGAGGCAATCGCCCCCTGAATGAAGTTAGATACGGTTTCCATGTTTACACCTTTGTGGGTTTTGAGGAGACAAACGGCTGACATCGGATTACAGTATATGAAATGAACATTCCATTTAATGTAAAAATAAAATAAATGTTGATTATTGTGATCCGCTGCGAATTTTTATGTAAACTTGAAGACAGCCGTCCATAAAGACAGGCGAGCAGCCTCTGAAAATAGTCGTATCGATAAAAGGTGTGCCGCCGGAAATGTCGTACAGATAAAACAACCGTATCCAGAAATGAATTTTCTGTTCCGTTTCAGGCGCCAGTCATGAAATCGCCCTAATGGGATAGGTTCTTATACGTCTTTGGGAGATAACCCGATATGCCCATGGCTACCAGCCTGAGAGAGTTACAGGAACAGATCCGCGAGCGTTATGATTCGCTCAGCAAGCGGTTACAGCAGGTGGCGCACTATGTGCTGGATAATACCAACAGCATCGCGTTCGATACCGTCGCGGTGATCGCCGAACGCGCTGACGTTCCCCCCTCAACGTTGATTCGTTTCGCCAACGCCTTTGATTTCAGCGGCTTCAACGAAATGAAACAGCTGTTCCGTATGAATCTGGTGGAGGAAACCGCCAGCTATACCGACCGGGCGCGGCTGTTTCGGGCGATGGAAGCTGACGCCGTGCCAGAAACGCCGCTGGATATTCTGCATGAGTTTGCCCGCTCAAACGCGCAGGCGATGCAGCAGCTAGCGGCACGTACCCCGCAAGAAGATCTGCAAAAAGCCGTCGATTTGCTGGCTCAGGCGGAAACCATCTATATCGTAGGGCTTCGGCGTTCGTTCAGCGTCGCCACTTACCTGACCTATGCGCTCAGTCATCTGGAAAGCAGCCCGATTCTGGTCAACGGGTTGGGAGGCATGTTTCGCGAACAGCTCAGCCGAGTCAGCTCGCGCGATGTGGTGGTTTCCATCAGCTTCTCGCCCTATTCACAGGAAACCGTGATGGTCAGTGAAATGGCAGCGAAAGCCGGTGCGCGGCAAATCGTGATTACCGACAGTCAAATTAGCCCGCTGGCGACACTCAGCGACGTTTGCTTTGTCGTAAAGGAAGCGCAGGTTGATGCGTTCCGTTCACAGTCCGCCACGCTATGTCTGGTGCAATCGCTGATGGTGTCGCTGGCCTACCGGCAGGGCAACGGCGCAGATCAGAGTGAAAAACAGCAGCGCGGCTAGTCGGAATCGTTTAATCAGCAGGACTCACAGAGAGGGAGAGCCGTTTTATGCTTAAAGTGATCGCACAGGATTTTATTAAGCCTGAATGCATTGAGACAGTCATGCCGCTGTACCGCGAATTAGTGGAGAAAACCCGACAGGAGCCGCTGTGTATCTCCTATGAGCTTTTTATCAATCAGAAAGATCCGGGGCATTTCACCTTTATCGAAACCTGGCCAGATAGAGCCGCACTGGATATTCACTGCCAGACCGAACACTTCCAGCGTCTGGTTCCGATGATCAATAGCCACCAGCGCGCCGAGTGCACCTTCCTGCTGATGGATCCGTTCGACAGTCATCTCCCCGCCGTTTGAATCCATTCAATTTTAGGTCGTAGAACGGCCTAAATATTGCCGCAATTCCCCGTCATTCTGCTTTTTTTCACGCTAACTTTTCAGTCATTTTTTTTGAATTAAAATCTCAATTTTTTCTTATTTAACATTTATCACAACCGGATAACATACAAAAACCCTCTGATAGCAAGCGCGTTAGCTGTTAGTCAGCAGGGTAATGACTATCAAACAAATTAAATAATTTGATAGTCATTCATATGATATCGCTAATGCATGCTTATCCCAGCCAACAATCACGGGGGGATGAACGGTGCATCGGTAGGTATCGGCTCTCATTCAGGAGGAATCGATGTTTAAACTAAAACAGGTGGTCGCATTTACGGCGCTGATGGCGACGGCAGCAGCCAGCTATGCGGCAGTAGAGGCCGATAAACGCCCGATTAACGAGCTTTATCAGAACGCGCTCCGTGAAGGCGGCATTGTGACCGTCTATGCTGGCGGCGACACGCCGGGTCAGCAGGATGGCATCAAACAGGCGTTTGAAAAGCGTTTTCCAGGCATGAAGCTCAACGTCATTGTGGATTACAGTAAATTCCACGATGCGCGTATTGATAACCAATTAGCGACCAATACGCTGGTGCCGGATGTGGTGCAGTTACAAACCTTGCAGGATTACCCGCGCTGGAAAAAAGAGGGCGTGCTGCTGAACTACAAACCTATCGGCTGGGACAAAGTCTACCCTGCGTTTAAAGATAAAGACGGTGCCTGGACCGGCGTATTTGTCGATGCATTCAGCAACGTGGTCAACACCAAGCTGATTGCCGAAAATGCCTGGCCAACAGAAGCCAATGATTATTTGCGCCCCGATCTGAAAGGCAGCATTGTTTTGACCTATCCAAACGATGACGACGCGGTGTTGTTCTGGTTCAAGCAGGTTGTCGATAAATACGGCTGGGAGTATGTCGCTAAATTCAAAGAACAGAATCCGGTTTATGTGCGCGGCACACAGGCTCCAGCAGACGATGTAGAAAGCGGTAAATCAGCGGCGACCTTCTCAACCGACGGTGCGCTGTCTCCCGAGCAAAACGCCAATTCGCGTTTCGTGCTGCCAAAAAGCGATCCATTTGTTTCCTGGACACAGCGTGCGGCCATTTTCAAACAGGCTCAACACCCGGAAAGCGCCAAGCTGTATCTGAGCTGGCTGCTGGATAAAGAGACACAGAGCAATGTCTGGTATATGTGGTCGGTGCGTACTGACGTTGCGCCACCCGCTGGCTATAAGCCTATCTGGGAATATAAGAACACCAGTCCGCAGGCCTTTGCCGACTTCATGAGCGATCGTGCCGCGGTAGAATCATTCCGTGCGCAAATTGGTCTGTATCTCGGCGAAGTGAAAGGCGAACCCTCTCCGGGTAACTTAGGACTGCATCCAAAAGAAGCCTTACCTCATTAATAGGTTATTCGCGTTCTTATAATAGAAAAAGCCCTTATCACTGCCTTGATGGCGATAAGGGCTTCTTTGTTAGTAGCCAGCATCACACAAACCTATCAGACTGGGGTCTTGTGCATTCAGGCAACTTCGGTTCGGCGACGGCCTTTGTTTTTTGCCCGGTAAAGTGCCATATCCGCGGCCTTTAACCAGTCAATATATTGACCCATCTCCGGTGAAATCTCCGCGATACCAACGCTGACAAACACCGCCAACTGCGGCGTCTGGTTCAGAAACTTCAGCGATAAGCTCTCCCGAATACGATTCACAGCGTCCAATGCGTCTCCCGCACTGGTCTGCGGTAAAATAACGGCAAACTCATCACCGCCGAACCGCCCAATCACATCCGTTTCCCGAAAGCCGGATGTCAGCTCACGCGCCAGCAGCAATATCGCCTGATCGCCGACGTTATGCCCAAAGTTATCGTTAAAGGCTTTAAAATGGTCGATATCAAACAGGACTAACGTCGCCGTGCGCTTATAGCGTTGGCAACTGTCATACTCGTGTTTCAGCAGGCGCTCCCAGTGGTGACGGTTATAGAGGCTGGTCATCCCGTCATGAATACTGACTTCCATCAGCATACGTTTGTGTTCTGCCAATTTCAGCGCGGTGGTGTAAGTGACATAACCGAGAAAAATCGGGTAGACCAGCAACATCGGCAGACAGGCATAAAGCTGTAGCGGTGTCGTATCCAGCGAAACCGGCGCGGAAAACAGCACAAGCACCAGCACACAGGCGACACACTGTAATACGATGCCCTGAACAAGCAGCTTTACCCCTCCGCCAGCCGTACAGTTCATCCCAACCATCGCCGCAATCAGGGCGCTGGGCAGAAGATTCACGCCCATAAACCCTATCCAGATGCCGCCAAACACCACATCAATCAATAAATTACGCTTCTCGCACTGCATCGGGTCGCGCGACCGCAGGGACAGCGTGTAGGCAATGTGAGGCCAGATAAAGGTGTTAAGGAAGAGTAGCCCCCACAAGAGCGTTGGGATAGGCCGGGTAATCAGTACCGAGGAAATAAAGAGAGCGCACAGTATCGTACCGACAATCCGTGGAATATAGACTCGCTGGGAAAAGCGTAGCCCTGAGCGACGTACATCTACCGTCAAAAACATCGGCGGCGAGGCTGACATAACGACCCCCATTGCGGTTCACGAATAAATAGCGAGAAAAAAGAACATTATGGCTGAAAGCATGTCAGCAACAGTGAGCAATTTTCGAATTTATTTTGTTACATAACGAAACGAAGTGATGTCGTAAGGGTTGGAGAGAGTAGCACGGATGTTAAAGGTAGCTGGTCTTACCCGTGGCTTTCGTCCCATTCCGATTATTGCCGTAGACGTCCCCATCATGATAGCCCATGTTATTAAGCTGGAGAGGGTTGTAACCGATTGATGTGAATGGTCAGAAACATGATCTCATCTGTTGTTAGCTGGCAACCGTAATTTTTTTCCACATAATCATATACCTTCATTGCACAGGTATAGGCCCGCGGCATCAATTCGGTAATCCCCTGATAGATTGAATCGTCGCCGTGGTTCACCGTTTCCCGGTTTAACAAACGCAGAGCGAAGAATTTCAGATGCGTAACCAAACGCTGATAATTAAGGGAATGTTCATCAAACGTGATGTGCAGATCGTATTTCAGAATGGTCAGAATATCTTTAATGATACCTGGGCTTTGCATCGTGCTCTGCATATCGCTGTTATTCGTCGCATTCGCCAGATGCAGCGCAATAAACCCCGCCTCATCCTCCGGTAAATCAATATCCAGTCTGGTACGAATCAGTTCCAGCGCCTCCAGCCCAATGGCAAATTCACTGCGATAGAACTGGCGAATATCCCATAGCATCAGGTTCTTGATCGTCTGCCCTTTTTTATGGCGTTGAATAGCAAAATTAATATGGTCACTTAAGGCCAGAAACAGCGTGTCCTGCACATCAAGTCGCAACGTTTTTTGTGCCAGAGTAATGATCTGCTGCGTCACAGCCAGACAGTCGGGTGGAATATCCGCCAGCAGTTGTGACAGCACATCGGCTATACCGTCACTTTTCTTCACGAACTGGCTTTCAATACGCTGCGGATCGATAGGGTCACCCACTTTCTTGCCAAAGCCGACGCCTTTGCCAATCGCCACAACTTCCCGTCGGTCATCAGCCAGCACCAGCACGGCGTTATTGCTCAATATTTTTTCAATTATCATCGCATCAGCCGTCCTGTCTGACGGGAAGACACGCGGGCCTTCCCTACCGTTTAGCGCCCCAACGTGGTATCGACGAGGCGCCTTTTCAATGTCGTTCGTGTAAGGTTCGATTACGCTTCTGAGCTATCCAGCCCATTGTTTTTAATGACATCAGCATACCAGTATGCGCTTTTTTTACGGATACGCCGCAGATCTTTCAGATCGAATTCTTCACGGTTAACGTAAATAAAACCATAGCGCTTCGAGCATCCCTGATGGGTGGAAATGAGATCCAACGCCGACCATGGCGTATAACCGAAGACATCCACCCCGTCGGTGATCGCAAGCTGGATTTGCTCAATATGGCGTTGCAGGTAGTCGATGCGGTAATCATCGTGAATCTCACCGTTTTCATCCAGTGTATCAAACGCGCCCAGCCCATTTTCCGTAATGATCAGCGGTAAATGGTAACGATCGTGCAGTTCACGCAGCGTATTGCGGAAACCTATCGGATCGATCTCCCAGCCAAAGGCGTTTTTCTGCAACCACGGATTGGTTGCACCACGATGCACGCCCTCTTCACCTGATTTCAGGTGCTGGTCACCGCCGCGAACAATTTCATCCGAACCGTCGCCTTTGCTGGCTTCAACCGTTTGCGAGGTGTAGTAGTTAAATGCGATAAAATCGGGTTTGGCCGATGCCAGAATATCCATATCGCCGGGCAGAATTTCTGGCGTATAGCCTTTTTCTTCCATATAGCTCCAAGCCGCAGTGTTGTAACGCCCATACACCGCCATATCCAGATACAGCCAGTTGCGGATCGCGTTATAGTTGAACGCCGCCATCACATCTTCAGGCTTCGATGAGGCTGGATAAATCAATGCAATGTTGGGTGCCGGACCAATTTTCGCACCGGGTACTTTGTCATGCAGCGCATTCATCGCTTTTGCCTGCGCCACCAGCATGTTGTGGTTCTGCTGATAGAGATTCTGCTTCGGGTTTTCCAGCGTAGGATCCAATGTCCCCAATGCAGAACCGTGCAAAATCATCATGTTTTGTTCATTGATGGTCAGCCAGTACTTCACCTTATCGCCGTATTCATCAAACAGCACGTTGGCAAAACGCGCAAAGGCCTCCACCGTTTCCCGATTATACCAACCACCTTTTTCCTGTAACGCCTGCGGCAGATCGAAATGGTACATCGTGACGATCGGCACAATGCCGTAATGCAGCAATTCATCGATAAGATTGTGGTAAAACGCAATGCCTGCCGGGTTTACCTCACCGCTGCCATCGGGAATGATGCGGCTCCAGGCGATGGAAAAACGGTACGTTTTAAAGCCGATATCGGCAAACAGGGCGACATCTTCCTTGTAACGGTGGTAATGGTCGCTGGCGACGGTAAAGTCCGTAGTCCCCTCAGGGTAGGACGTTCTGGCATCAATCACCGACGGCCCTTTGCCGTCTTCATTCCATGCCCCTTCAACCTGATAAGCCGATGTCGCCGCGCCCCATAAAAACCCCTCTGGGAAACGTTTAAGATGACGGTATTTCACGGTTTTTCTCCTTTTCTCAACGAGAGAATTTCTCAACAAGACAATTTATCAACAAGGCAATGTCAGCGAGACATCACTGATGTTATGGATAGCGCGATCGGGCTGAATTCAGGCAAAAAAAAACCTGATACGAACATGTCTGAATAACATGCGTCGTATCAGGTTTCGCTCGGGCCTTGGCCCGATCACGTCCTTCTTATCGGGTTATATCTGCTAACCGCCGTAGACTCAAACCGAGGTCGGGCAATCTGTGATGGATATCACCGATAATGTCCTCGTCTGAGCAGGGGTGTCCCCTGCGCCAGCCATCCCAGGAATGCAGACTCACCGCTCGTGCCCGTCGTCGCTATCGCGCACGCCGTTACCATTGAGCCTCACGAGCCGCTTCAACAGCCTTAGCAATTTCATTCCATCTGGCGACCCCAGCCCCGTACAGGCGTCCCATCCTTCAGAGGCAACAAAGGCCCCATTATTTCCCCGCACGATATCCTTACAGCTATTACGGTTACGGTATAACAAAGGAGGAATAAACAGCGAGGCCGAATGGGTTAACGCGAGCATACGTGCCAATAATCCCGCCCACAGCGGTGCAACAGCGCTGGTTCCCCCAACAACGCCTTCCAGTCCGTTAACTTCAATCAGATAGCCTGTTTCGGGATCGGCATTACCGCTGACGTCCGGTACGCCACGGTGTTGCAAAGGATGATGACCGCCATATTTGTCGACCAGAGACATCCCTAACTGCCAACCGGGCAACGCAAAGTACTGGCTGACGCCACCGCCTGTCGCGCCGCCGTCTCGGTTATGCCAGGTCGTTTCTTCCATCGCTTTTTGCAAGCGAGTGCCGCCACAGGCTAAAACGTAGGGGCTGGATGCCGGGAAATCGACGTGCAAACCATGTGGTTCACCATCCTGTGAACCGCGATCGCCAGACGCCACGCACACCGTAATCCCTAGCGCCGCAGCGGTCTGAAAGGCCTGGTTGTACACCTGTAATGATTGCGCGGTCCATTCTGACTCGCTGGCCCCCCAGCTAATCGAAATCACCGACGGCGCATTTTTCTCATCATGAATCGCTGCGTTGATCGCCTCTAAAAATCCGGCATCGCTATTCGGAGCAAAATACACCACAATTTTAGCGGCCGGTGCCAACGTACCCGCAATTTCGATATCCATCTGCACTTCGATATCGATCGGGTTCACCTCTTTGTCGCCATCTGACGAAGCAAGAGCATTCTTAGCGCCCCCCACACAAACATCAACGACCTGCGGCGGATTGACGCCCATTCGTTTAAAATAGTGCGCCAACTGCGGTAAGCGATATCCGCCCCCCAGTTCAATAATGCCAATGCACTGCCCCGCACCGTCATGTTCTGGAAAGTGATAAAGCTCTGCCAGTTCAAGCGGCGTATAACCCGACAGGCGCTTTGCCGTAGTAGAGAACGCATCGTTTATACGCAGGTAACAGTTCGATGCCAGACGCTCATCAAGGCCTAGTACCGCGATAACTACGCCCTGTAGGTATTCAGGCAGATAAATTCCCCCTGATCTCCCACGAAATGCCCCGTGTTTGTGCTCATACCGAGCCAAGCTCACGCGAAATGCCTGCTCCATTTGCGCCACCGTCCCCGTCAAGAAGACGGTACGGCTGGCAACATGTTCACGCTCAACAGATAGCCGATAATGCCGAGCAAACGCACGGACATGCTCTAGATCGGCCTCATCAGCGCCGAACTTTCTGGCATAACTGGCACGCGACAGCGGTTTATTGGCGCAGATGCCGCCAAATTGTGGATCAATACTATCGTGCAGCTCGGTGTAATACTCATCATCTGGCGTTGTAAAACGCAACACCAGCATGACTCTGACGCTTTCATTAACATTACAGCGTTCGCGGTACGCGGCGTCAGCGATATTTCCGCGTTCACTCCCTTTCAATAATTGGTAAGTCATCGTCTTCTCTCCCACTCAGCTATTTGCCGTCTGGTTCAATTTGACTCAATGCCGCATAAATCTGGCGTTTGTCGTTCTGTGACAGATGCTCAACATTAATAGAAGAAAGAAATGTGGCCTCTTGCTGAAGCGCAAAATGCCCGCCATTCGCAAGATAACGTTTAATACTCACCAAGAGCTGGTCGTCAATCGTGAGTAGCGTGGGTCTAATGGTGTCGTTCAACGACAGCGGCGTCCAGTCGCTCTCCGGTGTCGCAAGCCAGTCCGCCATATAACGATACTGAATGGCTTTGCTGGCATTCATTAATGACGTAAAAAACAGTTGGGTACTCTGAGGGGATAAACCAACGGCAGCAGATTGCTCCCGCACTTTACTCAAAATACGATCCTCTTGTTTTAGATCCTCAACCGGCAGGTGTTGGCGGGCCTTATACCCCGCAACATCTTTCATCAACACCATCCTCTCCTGAATCAGTTGATAGATACCAAGAGGATTGTCTTGCGTTGCGGCATAGAGAGGAACACACCAAACAGAGCTCATCACTAACGAGATAACAGCGGAAATAGGCAAATTCATCGGATTACATTCTCCTGTCAGCACCACCATGAAGGTCTATGGCTATATTTTTATTTCGCCATTGCGGCAGGAGATAATAGGTTTCGCCATATGAATCTTCCATGACGAAACTATTTCAACCGTTACCCACAGGAAACATTTCTTCTTGAAAATCACCCAGCCTGTCGCGATACCCGCCATTAAGTTACTAAATTACAAGCAACTTAAGAATCAAACCCCAAAAGCGCAATCCTCACCAGCCGATGATTAAGATACAAACAATAACTAAATGAAATAGTTCATTTTGGTTACTAAATAGCGATATTGCTCTGTGAAGCAAGCACACACAAAAAAGCCCGTCTTGGCACTCGGCCATGACGGGCTTGATTCACTCTTAAACGAACTAAGATTGATTAGTGCTCGGTGAGACCATACAGCGAGCTGCGACGCTGTAACATCTGACCACCGTCTCGCGTCAACGGCACCCAACCAACAGCGCCACGTTTCACCGTTGGTTCGGTGAACAGCAGATCAAACGGTATCGAGACGTAGAAGCCTTTAGTAAAGCTTCCTTCACCATATTCAGCAGCGCTGACGTTGGTCTTGGTCGCAAAGGCACCTGCAATGATTCCGCTATCAAAGCGGCGAGACAGATCGAGGGTTACCCCTTTGTCCCCTGCCAGATAACGACCCACACTCACCTTCGCTACCGCACCTTCCACAAACGGCAGTTCCCAGTAGGCGGTCAGATGGCCTGTCACCACATCGTAATCGGCCATCCTCATAATATCGTTCCAGTCACGCTGTTTGACATAGTTCACATCCATCCCCAGCGCCCAGCTTTTACCGAACGGACGATACAGCACTTCAGATCCGACACCCGCATACATCATTTCCAGATAGCCGCCGTAGACCTGGGTATACCAGTCCTGCGCGGGATTATCCCTGCGAGTCAATTGCAGATTGGTCAATAACAGATCGGAAGAAGTAATGTATTCACGCACCCAGGTTCTGACACGCGGCAGCGCAGCGCCATCCGCTGGTGGTGTTTTATAGTTGAACTTGTCGTAGTTATTCACCAGATTCAGCGTTGCCGTTCCGCCTACGCTCCAGTGATCGCTCAGACGGTAGTCCACGTTACCTTTCAATGCGACCTGATACATGTAGAAGGATTCAGGGCCACCGAAAGACTGCGTCAGCGTCGGATCTAATGAATACGTCAGACGATCGGGCTCTGCAAGCAACACCTGCTGACCACGTACGTCGGATACCGGCTCTTTGCGATGCGTGACAGGTTCCGGTTGCCCCAGTGGAATAGCCGCCTGTTTAACCTGATGGAAAGGTTTGGCATCGACTTCCGTGCTGGCAATCGGTAAACGCTGGCTACGCTGAACAATGTGGTACTCATCAATACTGCCCGGTACATGGTTTGCCAATACCGTAGCCGCACGCTGCGTAGCCTGTTCGCTATCACGATACTTGGTCTGCTCGGCAACAATGGTGACCTGCTTTTGGTCCGCGTAAATATCGGCGTCTTTGAAGCCGGCCTTATCGTTCAGCTCTTTCGAAACGAGCTGCCAGTTTGTGCCTTTGCCATCCTGTACCGGCGCATAGACGGGTGGTGCATCGTCTAAGTAGTTCGGCTTCAGGTCATTGAAATTAGTGCGTAGGGTAAAGCCCCACATCAGGGTATTGCCGCGCTGCCACGACAGCGTGGTGTCCAGATTATTGCCAACACGGTAAACTGCACCAATGTTGAAGGGGGAATCCTGCTTGACAGCACCAGCAGTTTCACGACTGTAGTCATTACCATCATATTCAAGCTTTAAGCGCAATGGATCCCACGGGGTTTGATATTCAACACCACCAAATAGCGCTGCCGAACCGTGAAAGAAATTCCCAACTTCGAATTGCCCACCGTTCTCAGAATACCCACGACTACGCTGGCAGAAGCTGGCTTTCAACGAGCAGGCGGGATTTTTAATATTACTGCTCTCGGCCATATTGCCCCACCCCATACCCAAGGAAAAATCAAACGGCCCCATACGCTTACTGGCCACCAGATATTCGCTATCAAATAATCCAGTTCCCGCAATATCACGCAATCCCAGAGACAGATTGGGCATCCAATAACTTTCCTGCCACAACCTCGCCTTAATATCAAAACCTTTATCTTTATGTGTCTGACTACCACTAAAACCAGAGTACAAACTATATAATCTTGTTCGCGTATCAGTATAGCGTACCGTCGTTTCCAGCCAGTCAAAGAGCTGGAGCGACAAGGAATAACGCCGATATTCCTCATTGTCACGATAGTTAAGGCTGAATTCGCCCGTTTCCGCCATACGCGCTGTCGGCATCTGCAACAGCCCTGTGCCACCAAAATCAGACTGTGATACCCCCGCAGGCTGAAAGCGCATATTGGGGTTGGTCGCAGTACGGCTGCTTTCTGTTTCAGCCGCCATCGCCTGCGCACTCAAGATGCTGCCAATCGCCAACGACAGACAGCCTAGTTTAACGTTTCTGTTCTTTGTCATTCGAGTGGAGTCCGGTTAGCAAGGTAGTCAGCAAGCTGATCGTTAAGTGATGACATATCCTGTGGTAGAACCGAGGGGTTAAAGCCGATAAAGAGCGTTTCGCCCGCAGCGGGTTCACGATGCTGACGATTCCACAGCGCCAGCGGCACCTTACGCCACTGACCGTTCCCCCCAATCAGATAGCCGTAACTGTTGTCCGCTCCCGCAAGAAGCCGACGTCCAGAGAGATAATTCTCGACCGACCATCCTGCACGTAGCGCCACTTTCCCCGATGTCTCCAGTTCACCCACATCAGCGGCCGTATTCACCAGACCGATCAGCGACAACTTGTCATCATGAGGCGCCACATACAGTGCATATTCCCCCACCAGAGGGCGATTATTTTCTATATAGACACGTACGCGGTCAGGATCCAGATCGGTACGGATACGACCCGCAACATTAATCGGGTTAATCGTCTTTCTCAGCAGCCAGGCGGAGATCGCCAGATCGCCATCGCCTGAATTGCGCCAGCGCGTTTCCAGTTCAGCCAGCTTTTGCAGCAAGACATCCCCTTGCGCACGTACCTTCTGTGTTGTCGAAAAATCAGAAATAAACGCCGTTTGCCAGTTAATATTCTGTGGCCAGGAAACCTGTTCGTAAAATTTTTCAAGACGCGTACCGTCGTCCAATTTAACGACAGCGATTGTCTCTTGAGGCGATTTTACAGTCAGTTGCGCAGACGTCGCGACGCCGGAAACCAGCAGCAACAAGGTAGCGATACGATTGAGTGCCAACATTGCAGCCCCTTATTGTACGTAGGGTTTTAATACGGTGAATGTGGCCAATGCCATATCCGGCCCCATATACTGCTGGCTTTGAACCACACTTCCGTTAGTGGGATCGAGCCAGTAGCTATTGGTGTAAGATTCATTCAACGCGGGGACGGTCACCTGCTCATCAAAACGCAGCAGCTCACGCGGGATATCCAGAATTTTTACGGTTTCTTTGCCGCGGGCCTGAAAAACGGACGTGGTCGCGTATCCGCCTCGGAAGACCTGAGCCCATTCAACCCGGCTTTGCCATGTCATTGGCGTTGATGTCTTCAATAGGCCTAACGCCAGGGGGTCGTGTTGCAGGTTATCCACATAGGTAATGTCTTCGCCGAAGCCCTGCGTTTTCACCAAACGACCATGTTGGGTCGATACCATATTTTTATCGGCCCCGATCCATTTCAACTGATTCTGCTCGGCGAAAGCGAGCACAACAAACGCCTGTGGCGCTTTACCCACTTTCAGATAGGCCGATGCATAGGGCGTATTGGCAACCTGTTTAGCCGTCACATGGGTGTCATCCTGGCCGAAAAATGCCAGCTTGAAGGTTTTCCCCACTTGATCCACATTTTGGGAACAGCCAGTCAGCACAATCGATAAAAGAGGTATGGCAATTAGCGCTCTCACCTTTGCCATTCGTTTTATTTTTGTCATGGAATGCAGTTCTCGTTGAACAGCGTAGCCCGGAAAAAGAAAGGCCACCGAAGTGGCCTTAGAATTAAAACGAAATTAACTACGAGTACCAGTAGTTGCAGTCGTTGTTCCCGCAGGAGAGCTGTCATCGTTGCTGGAAACAGCAACTGCAACAGCAACACCGATCGCCGCAGCAGCACCGACAGCAATCAGAGCAGTAGTACCAGCAGCAAAGCCAGCACCACCAGCACCAGCGGCACCAGCAGCAGCAGCGCTGGTGGTCGTGGTGGTAGAGGTACCAGCAGCAGTGCTGCTAGAGACGCCATCAACAGCAAACGCGTTTGACGACATGGCCAGTACCGCAGCCAGCGTGATTAACGTTTTCTTCATTACGATTTCCTTTTTAACATGAAGTACTTCAGGGTGGGGTACCGTCGAAAAGACCATACCCCGTCCTTCATTTCAGCCAGCACAACAGCAAACCGATTTAGTTTTGCGTCGTTACCGACCGTTACCGAGATCCTCCCAGTAATGAGTTACAGTTCAATGGCGATGAAACTATCAATGAGGAAATAACCCCTCTATGAGATAAAACCACCTCTGACAACCAACACCAGAAAACAAAACTACAACTCAATTTTTGCAACACCGTTAAAAATAGCAAGATCCCGATGTAATAAACAGCAATGATCTCGGTAAAAAAGCAGATTTCTTTAATGAAATTTACAGTATTCCAGAAAAAAAGTCATAGATATCTTAACGATATCGATCCACTGATTCATCAATACAAAAAACGCCAGATATTTCCTAATCTGGCGTTTTATTAACAAACGGCGCTATCTGAGCATAAGAAACGGCTATTCCAGCCACTCGGTATGGAATACGCCTTCTTTATCCGTACGCTTATAAGTATGTGCACCGAAATAGTCACGCTGAGCCTGAATCAGGTTAGCAGGCAACACGGCTGAACGGTAGCTGTCGTAATAAGCAATGGCCGCTGAGAAAGTTGGCGTCGGGATGCCTTGCTGAACCGCGTAAGATACCACGTCGCGCAGCGCTTGCTGATACTCATCTGCCACTTTCTTGAAGTAAGGGGCCAACAGCAGGTTAGCGATATCGGCTTTCTGCTCGTACGCATCGGTGATTTTCTGCAGGAACTGTGCACGAATGATGCAGCCAGCGCGGAAAATCTTGGCGATCTCACCGTAGTTCAGATCCCAGTTGTTTTCGTCTGATGCCGCTTTCAGCTGTGAGAAGCCCTGAGCATAAGAAACGATTTTACCCAGATACAGCGCACGGCGTACTTTCTCAACAAACTCGGCTTTATCACCGCCGAATGGCTGAGCCGTTGGGCCCGTCAGCACTTTAGAGGCCGCAACACGCTGATCTTTCAGTGAAGAAAGGTAACGGGCAAAAACGGATTCCGTAATCAGAGACAGTGGTTCACCCAGATCCAGAGAACTTTGGCTGGTCCATTTACCGGTACCTTTATTAGCCGCTTCATCCAGAATCACGTCAACCAGATAGTTACCGTCTTCATCTTTCTTCCTGAAGATATCGGCAGTGATCTCAATCAAATAGCTGCTTAGTTCGCCTTTGTTCCACTCAGAGAACGTCGCAGCAAGCTCGTCATTGCTCAGATTCAGAGCCTGCTTGAGCAATGCATAAGCTTCAGCAATAAGCTGCATGTCGCCGTATTCAATGCCGTTATGCACCATCTTGACATAGTGGCCTGCGCCATCAGCACCAATATAGGTCACACAAGCTTCGCCATCAGCACGTGCAGCAATCTGTTCCAGAATCGGAGCAACCAGCTCATACGCTTCTTTCTGGCCACCCGGCATGATGGAAGGCCCTTTCAGCGCGCCCTCTTCCCCACCAGATACGCCTGTACCGATGAAGTTAAACCCTTCAGCAGACAGTTCGCGATTACGGCGAATCGTATCTTTATAGAAGGTGTTACCGCCATCGATCAGAATATCGCCCTTTTCCAGGTAAGGTTTCAGCGATTCAATCGTTTTATCGGTTGCTTCACCGGCCTTCACCATCAGCAGAATACGGCGTGGTTTTTCCAGGGATTCGACAAACTCTTCAACGGTGTAAGAAGGCACCAGTTTTTTACCCGGATTTTCCGCGATAACTTCATCGGTTTTATCGGAAGAACGGTTAAAGATGGAAACGCTATAGCCACGGCTCTCAATGTTCAGCGCCAGATTGCGCCCCATCACCGCCATACCGACAACGCCAATTTGCTGTTTGGACATTAAAGCAACTCCTGTCTGAAGGATAACCTGCCTGCAACGGCGACAACGCCTCGCATTGCGACCTCGCAAGCAATTTAAAAACAGGCCGACATGGTAACTCAGCTTTGCGTGAGTGGGTAGTGATTGGTTTGATAGCGAAAGTTCACCCAATCGGAACGTATGGCGGGAAAAAGAAAAAACCGCAGAACGATTCAACGATCTGCGGTTTTACAGCGAGTTATCACGCAATATTACTTTTTCAGCAGCGCCTTAATACTTTCTTTAAATTCGGCACCAAACTCAGGATTGCGTAATCCATAGGACACAAATGCCTGCGCATAACCCAATTTACGGCCGCAGTTAAAGTTCTTGCCTGACATTTGCACAGCATCAACCTGCTGAGTCGCGATCATATCGGCAATCACATCCGTCAACTGAATACGTCCCCACGCGCCAGGGACCGCTTTTTCCAGCAACGACCAAGCATCGGCAGTTAATACATAGCGCCCTACCGCAGACAGGTCAGACCCCGTTTCGGACGGTGCCTCGGGTTTCTCAATCATTGAAGTAATCGCTGCGGCATCGCCTGGATTCACCAACGGTGTTTCACAATCGACGACAGAGTACTCAGGCAACACCTCATAAGGGCGATGTTTCACCAGCACCTGGCTACGCCCGGTTTCTTCAAAGCGGGAGATCAACAGCGCCAGATTTTCCCTCGTCTGATCAGCCGTGCTTTCATCCAGCACCACATCGGGCAACACCACCACAAACGGGTTATCGCCAACGATTGGGCGCGCACAGGAGACGGCATGCCCCAGCCCCAGCGTTTCCCCTTGACGAACGTTCATGATCGTCACGCCTTTCGGACAGATAGACTGAACTTCGGCCAGCAGTTGACGCTTGGCACGTTCTTCCAGCAGAGATTCAAGCTCAAACGAGGTATCGAAGTGGTTTTCAATCGCATTTTTCGACGCATGTGTCACCAGAACAATTTCTTTAATCCCCGCCCTCACACACTCGTTGACGATTTTCTCAATCACTGGGCGGTCAACCAGTGGCAACATTTCCTTAGGAATTGCCTTGGTCACAGGTAACAAATTCATCCCTAAACCGGCTACAGGGATAATAGCTTTCAATGATGTCATGGATTGACTCTCTTCAATCTGATGGTTTTTATCTGGAGAACGATTCTGTTTTTATCGATCACTTTTCACTTAGCAGCGTAATCCCACAACGCCATGCATGACACTAAGATTACACCCAATCTGCGACAAAGCGATCTCAGGTTGAGACTTTTTATGATGTGCTGGAACGTTCTGTTTTTATCATCGTGCCAGTAAAGAACATTCCGCAACAAAATCATCTTTATGAATCTATTTAGAAAAGGTCAGCGTGCGTCCCTGTACGTTCAAAACGCAAAACGTCATCGGTCAGCTTGTAATAAGAAGCCAATCCGGCTCGATATGCGCATCTCTGTAGCCTTTATAGTTTCCCTGGAGGGGGTGATCCTGATATTCCTGTGGCAACGGTCGTTTGTCTTCAAGCAAAAGCTGCATAAACGTTTTAAGCTTGTTCATGTTTTTATGTCGTCGTTGCGCTTTTTTCACATCACGTTCGAATTGACCAGAATATGCAATCTCCCTTTGCTTTTTCATCCATTAGATCCCTAATTTATCAAACAGATCGGCGGCGTCTTTTGCTGTATAGACATCAACCCCTTTCTCGCTGTCAGCCATCGTTTGTGCGGTAAGCTTATTAGGGACATGCATATCAAATGGAAGTGCTTTTTCTTTAGCCACTTTCGTTAACGTTATGCGCACCAGATCCGATACCGTCAACCCCATGCTAGCCAACACTTCCGCTGCTTCATTTTTAAGATTCTCATCAATACGGGCACGTACAAATGCATTCGCTGCCATAATATTTTCCTCCATTCAATGGGTACTCAAAATGTAGCTCAATTGAGCTACAAAAGCAAAAACATATCCACTCCTGCATTCGTTACTTTTTCTGATACGTCAGACAATTCTGGTGAGGTAGAGTGATATACTAGAACCACTATTTAAAGATAATTTTTAACGAAATAAAGGCGGAGTTATTGATGAAAGGGATCGTGCTTGCAGGGGGAAGTGGTACTCGGCTATATCCGATTACTCGCGGCGTTTCTAAGCAACTACTGCCGATTTACGATAAACCCATGGTTTATTATCCGATTTCCGTTCTTATGCTCGCCGGTATTTGTGACATCTTGATTATCACCACGCCTGAAGATATGCCAGCATTTCAGCGCCTCTTGGGTGATGGTAGTCGTTTTGGTATCAAGCTTAGCTACGCGATTCAACCCAGCCCTGATGGACTTGCCCAAGCTTTTATCATCGGTGAAGAATTTATCAATGGGGAACGCTGTGCGCTGGTACTCGGTGATAATATTTATTTCGGCCAGAGCTTTGGTAAGAAACTTGAATCCGTAGCGGCAAAAGAAGAAGGCGCAACGATCTTCGGCTATCAGGTCACCGATGCCGAACGTTTTGGCGTTGTCGAGTTTGATCAGAATTTCAGAGCGCTGTCGATAGAAGAAAAGCCAGTAAAACCGAAATCGAACTGGGCTGTCACTGGGCTCTATTTTTACGATAAACATATTGTAGAAATGGCGAAGCAGGTCAAACCTTCACACCGCGGCGAGTTAGAAATCACTACATTGAACCAAATGTATCTTGAGCAAGGTACGTTGAATGTTGAGCTGCTGGGAAGAGGTTTCGCCTGGTTGGACACTGGTACACACGACAGTCTGATTGAAGCGTCACAATTTATCCATACTATTGAAAAGCGTCAAGGGTTGAAGGTTGCCTGTCTGGAAGAGATCGCATTCCGAAAAGGCTGGCTCTCTAAACAGCAAGTTGCTGACGAAGCAAAAGTAATGAGCAAAACGTCCTATGGGCAGTATTTAACCCAACTCATCGCAGAGAAATAACATGCAAGTCATTGATACTATTATTCATGGTGCAAAAATTATTCAGCCGAAAGTATTCGGTGATGCCAGAGGCTTCTTTCTGGAAACGTTTGAAAAGAGACGTTATCAGGAGATGTTGGATATCGATGTAGACTTTGTTCAGGATAATCACTCTCGTTCAAGTAAAGGCGTCTTACGAGGCCTGCATTTCCAGAAAACCAAACCGCAAGGAAAACTCGTCCGCGTTGTACGTGGCGAGGTATTTGATGTCGCAGTAGATATCCGCCAGGACTCCCCTACCTACGGAAAATGGCATGGCCTGATCCTATCGGAGGAAAACAAAGCACAATTTTGGCTGCCGCCGGGGCTAGCACATGGCTTTGTTGTACTTTCTGATATCGCAGATTTTGAATACAAGTGTACGGATTATTATGATCCTAACGATGAAGGTTGCCTGTTATGGAACGATCCTGAGATTGGCATTGAATGGCCAATATCAGTCCCACTGTTATCCGAGAAAGATAAGTTAGGGAAGTTATTCAAGGACCTAGCAAAATGAAAATATTACTGACGGGTGCAAACGGGCAATTGGGTCGCTGTTTTCAGGATCGTTTACCAGAAGAATGGAAAATTTTGGCAACCGATTCTAATGAACTCGATATTATGGATTTGGAGCGTGTTGAAGAGGTAGTAAAAAGTTTTCAACCAGATGCTATCGTTAATGCCGCAGCCTATACAGCAGTGGATAAAGCAGAATCAGAACCAGAACTCGCAGAAAAGATTAACGTTACAGGCCCAGAGAATTTAGCTATCGTCGCCAGCAAGCAAGGTATTCGGTTAGTCCATGTTTCTACTGACTACGTCTTTGATGGGAATGCAACAGAACCTTACCGCGAAGACAGTGCGACAAATCCGCTAAGTGTTTACGGTAAAACCAAGCTAGCAGGTGAACAAGCAGTAGCACAAGTTTCCCCTGAAGCAATTATTGTACGTACCGCGTGGGTATTTAGCGAATACGGCAATAATTTCGTGAAAACCATGCTTCGGTTAGCCAAAGAACGTGACACATTGAGTATCGTTAATGACCAGCGTGGCTGCCCAACCTATGCAGGAGATTTAGCGCAGGCGATTATTTCTCTGCTTGAAAAAAGCGTAGAAGGTGGGGTTTATCACTATTGCGGTGATAAAGAAGTTAGCTGGTATGAGTTTGCGCAAGCAATTTTTTCTGCGGCAGTACAAAAAGCACTTCTGAGTAAAGCGCCAACGCTTACACCGATTACCACAGCGCAATATCCCACTCCGGCATATCGTCCCGCATATTCGGCCTTAGCAGGAGAGAAAATTAAGGCATTAGGAATTGCACTATCTGATTGGAAAATAGCGCTGAAAAAGACGATTTAATCATCCTCGGGGTTTGGAAGAAAAAATTTTCCAGTCTGGGCAATGCATGGAATCATAAACGCGTTCACCGTATTTACTGCCTGCCGAAACTGAATTTTCGCCGAAGGGAAAACAGCGCCTGCAGGTACGCAATCCGGCTCCGCTGGCGACGCCGAAAGCAATGAACTAGAGCTGGTTCATCTATTTTATGCACGATGCGCTGGTGTGCGGAAGACGCTTCCGGACCTTCAACGTGGTGGGTAATTTTAACCGTGAAGCTCTGGCGATCGAAATTGACCTGAATATCCCAGTGCAGCGGGTCGTGAAAGTGCTGGACAGAATCGTGGCAAACCGCGGATGCGGATGGATAACGGCCCGGAACTCGCCTCTCTGACGCTGGCACAGTGGGAGGAAGAGCGTGGTGCGATGTTGGAATTTATCAGGCCAGGCAAGCCAACGCAGAATACCTTTATCGGACGGTTCAACCCAAGGCGAGATCACGAATACTTTTTAATCGCCATTTGACGTTCAATTAAGCTCGCATTGCCTGCAAACTGTGCAATCCAACTTTCTTAGAAAGATAATCAGTTTGGTTAACGCTCAATCTGAGTGAATAATAAGCGTTCATGCTCTCACCCTGCGGTTCAACAGGACATACAGGACAGAAATACTGGATTTTTATCTGTTCAGGACACTGAATGAGGCATGGAAAATTACGGAGCGCTGTCTGGCTGAATATAACAGCGAGTGCCCCATTAATCCCTGAATAACCTGACGCTGGAAGAGTACCAGCTTATTACTGAAACCCCAGAAATCTCAAAAAGTGCGTGGAACTAAAACGGGTGCGCTTACAGCTACTTGTACTTATCTATTTCATAAATGTAACAGTTTTCTTATAAAAGAAAATATTTTATTTGATTTTAACCTCCAATAAATTTTTCTAGCTAGGTGCTCAAAATTAAAATTAAACGGGGAGCTCAATATATTTAAATAATTTTGCTCCCAAAATGATAAAATCTGTTCGCTAGTTTGAGTTTGTTTTGAAAGCTGTAATTCAGATAATGCTGACGAAACCTCTGTATTCGCCATAACTTCTGATATTTGAAATCTCATCCTTATTTCATCTTTCCTTATCATACTGGACAAGGTTTCTGACAAATCATACCCCTTAATAATGATCCAACCAGTCTGTAAAAAATTCGGAGAATCACGAAATTGAAGCAATCCTACAGGAAGGTTCTCAATCATAGAGGTTAAAGCAATAGAACTAGGTGTTGTAATTACACAAGATACTAATGATAGTACATCAGTAAAACTACCATTTTTAATATTATTACACGGATCAATCTTTAGCTCTTCAATTAATCTTTCGTCAAAAACTCTAAAAATGATAGAATAACCATTTTTCTCAATTGCATAAATAACGTCTTTAAGTAAAGAAACTAAATTTTCAAATTCGATATTGTTGAAATATGCCGTATTTGCAGTTGTTATTAAGAAATCAGTTTTTTTACTCATAGACGATACTAGATGTTGATTATATTTAAGTTTAGAAATTCTTGGTGGTAAATGTCTAATAGCATTGACTCCAAGCACACTGAAATAACGCCTTGCGGAATTTCCAACGACTGCTATATTGTCTGCCAGTATAGGATGATAATTTTTTATTCCGAGTGAGTTTATATTTTCATTCTTAGTAAAATTATTAATCTCACAAATCCCATCCATTAAAAGTAAAGTTTTCACTTTTACTTTTTTGCAATAGCTAATCATATGATTGTAAATAGGCGATGAATAAATAGTATAAATAACAAGATCATATGATGCTAACTCGCCAATGTTTTTAAGTAAATCCCCTCCATTAAAATGTTTTTCACACCCTTCAAAAATTGATTCATCAAGAATTGTGGAGTAAAAATTCTTAGACTCTAAAAATAATATTTTATAAAACATACTTAACCAAATCCTTTACAAAATCTCGTTCGCTCCTAGTGCATTTTGACAATGTCACTTCACCATCTTTTATCAAATTTAAAATCTTAGTTGCAGCCTTAACAGGGTCTTTATACTCATCTAATAATAGCCCATTCTCTATATATTTAAACGCCTCTCTTGTTCCACAACGGTTATATGCAATTGGAAAGGTTCCACACGAGGAAGCTTCCAGATAACTTAACCCATATGATTCATTTAGCTCTGAAAGAGAAATATAGAAATGTGAAGATGAGTAATGTTTTGATAATTCCCCCCGTTCGATTGCCCCATGAAAAAAAACATTATTTTTCATTTTTGACTTAGAAACAATATATTTAAAACCCTCAAGGTATGAACCATCACCAATAATTTCCCATTTTATTTCTTTTTTATTTTCCAAGATAATATTAAATATATCCAACATTGTATCAAAACCTTTTCCTTTTTCTACTCTTGATACTGTTAGAAATTTGATAACATTTTTGGGGGGGCTACGGTACAGCGGTTTGGATAGATCAGAAATTCCGCTATGTATTACAGTACATTTATCCTCAGGGATCTCAATTTCATATATTTTAATATACTGTTCCTTTATGTATTGAGATACAAATATGACCTTTTTACAACCAAATAAAGCTCTTTTAAAAAAAAGAGAGAATTTCATGAGTTTTAAAGGGAGAAATGAAGATGACAAGTACTTTTCTTCACCGTGTATAACACATATTGCTCGACTTAACATTTCCTGAGAGAAGTATCTTCCAGCATTATATATAGAAACAGGATCATTACATATGACACAATCAAATTTTGAAATATTAAATAAAAATGGAATATAATTAACAGGCCAAAGTTTATGAGTTAAAAAAGCTGTTTTAATCGATTTTTCTGATGAATTTTTTGATCTTGACGACGTTAATAAAGTCACGGAGCAATTGGATGAAAATTCGGTTTCCAGACCTTTTTTTATTATGCTAGCTACGGAACCCGCACCACCTAAACATGGTGAATATTCATGTGAAAATAGTAAAATATTTTTCATTATATTTTATAAACCTCTAGATATTTTTCCAGCATGTCTTTCATCCTAAAATCCTCTTCCACAATTCTCTTTGCCTCCATACCATGCCGTTTTAATAAAGATCTATCTTTTAGATAATTAGAAATTCTTTGTGCTATTTCTATATGATTTTTGGGCTCAACCAGAAAGCCATTTTTATCATTTTTTACTATTTCAGGAATACCCTCGACATTAGAAGCAATTGAAGGAATCCCAAAAATACCAGCTTCAAGAAAAACCAACCCAAAAGCCTCAAAAATAGAAGGTAGACATAATATATCAATTTCTTTAAAAAAATCGTCTTTGTTTGACACCCATCCTTTAAATTTTACTTGGCAAGAAAGTCGTTCATTTTCAACAAACGCTTCACACAGAGCTTTCAACTCTCCATCTCCACCAATGATAACCTTTACATTTTCCTGAGAAAAAAGGCCGACTCGATTACCATACTCGATAGCTTTTAAAAAAGTAATTGGGTCCTTCTGTTTATCGAGTCTACTTATAAAACCTACTGTTATTGGTCTGTCGCTATCGTCATTAAAATCTCTTTGGCTTTTTTTTATAAAATCAATAGAATTATAGATGCAGATTTTATTTTTTACGTGCGGATAAAATTTCAAATAATGGTTATTAACAGAAATTAATGTATTTGAAAAAAAACAAAAAAAAGTCTCTATCAGATAAAAAAAAATGCGTTTATGCAATTTTTCAAATCGATGGAAAGCTATCCCATGAACAGTATGAACAACCTTTTTGCAACCCGACAGCCAAGCAGCAAACCTAGCGACAATGCCTGGTTTTGTTGAGTTAGTATGGATGATATCAAATTTTTCTTTTTTAAAAAACTTATATAATTCAATTATAGATAATATATCGTTAAAACCAATTTCTCGTCTTAATGAATCTATAAATATAACTTTTACACCTATATTGGAAAATTTCTCCACTATATTGTCTTTACATTCATACATTCCACCAAACACTATATATTTCTCGAAGTCATTTGGTAAATTTTTCAATATATCAAAACTTACTTGCTGGACACCAGACATCTTAGGTATAACTTGAATGTGTACTATTTTTGGCATATACAGATTTCAACCTAGGCATAAAGATCAATATAAGAACAACAACATCTATAGGACTTACTAAATAAGCTCGTTCAAAATTCATAGCAAATAAATATGTAATATAAATAAAAAACAAAGAAAGATTGCGATAATATAAATTTAGAAATAAGTTTTTTAATAAATTTAAAATGATAAATATAGTTATAAATCCATATACTGAAGCAGACCATATTATAGAATTATGCGGATTTTTACCTATAACGCCTTTAACAAAGGCACAACTATCATCACCTCCTTGATGGAGGCCTAATAAAATTTGGCTAGCACTAAATTTATCGTAATAGCAGGTCCACATGACAAAACGACTACTATCTAATCCTGAATTATCGCCCCCCTGCGAAAATCGATTAAGTAAGAACGTTAAGTCCAACATGAATATAGATATGCTACTCAACAAAATAACCAGAGTAATCAGAATAAACTTTTTACTTACCCCTCTTTCATGGAAAAAATGTATAGCAAAAACTAATAACGAGCAAGCAAGAGCAACTCTACTATTAGATAATAGCAGAGTCACTATAGAGAGAGTAATAAAAGAGTGATATAAAAATGTTTTTTTATAATTTATATCTGTAATGGAGATCAAACCAAAAAAAGTAAATATAAAAGTTAAAACTATAGGATGGACAGAATTTCTATTCATTTCCATTCCAAAAAAACCGATAAAATCAGATTTTACAAGTCCTCCTTTTGCTAGTTCCATAATAAATATACACAATGATATTATTAAACCGGCGAACATTATTCTATTGGCTAGGCTAGTAAGTTCATTGCTACTATTATTATCTTTTCTAGACAAAAAATATATATAAGAATATAGATTTATACCCGAAATTAGGTTTATATACAAAGAAAAATAAGACTCTAAATATCTATCGTGAGATCCTAACACTACGAAAAGATAAGAGCATGTACATATAATTAATAAAAAAACCGTATGTTTATATTTAATTGAAAATTTAAAAAAAGCACAACCAACCAATAAAACCAATACGTAGGCTAATATATTGTCGGATAATAGGCTCTTAATAAAATAAAGAATAAAATATATAACAAATAAATGGCTATATCGCATACATATTTACCTAACTCTTAAGATCTATTATCGTAAAATTTTCACTTGCATTATATGTATGCATTCCCGAGTACCCCCTTGGTTTTTTTATATCACTTATCTCTTTGTTGACATTGGCAACAATTGACCCACCATAAGTATTCAAACTATTTTGATAAATTTTCCTTTGGCTTTGCCCTGCGTTTCTAGAACAGTCATCACCTAAGGAAACGATAACAAAATCGTCTAATTTTACTTTTTCGTAAAGATAATTCCCAACGGTGACACTAAGTCTATTTGAATTACTTTTCCATGGGTGATCATATATATTTGTTTCTAAAGTAATTATTCCTTCGTTTGTTATATATATATTGGTATCTCCAAATTCAATGTCTTCTCTCTTAATAAAAGTATGCACTTTTTCCCATACACTTGGAAAATTATTACATTTATATAAATCAATGCATCCATTGCTTGACTGAGGTATCATGAAATAAATATCGTTATGTATAAAAACATTTGGATAAGATAAATGATATTTTTCTTCGAGTATTAGTATTTCTTTTGAAGGAAAATTAATATCGGTAATATCTCGCGCTACTATAATACCTTTTCCTTTATTAAAGGAGTATTTTTCATAAAAAACATATGTTCTATTATCTTTTTCTACTAGAAAGGGATCTGCAATAAACGAATCTTTTGGATGAGTTATTTTTTTAAATTTAAAAAAATTATTATATATTTCCTCTGGTTCAATTTTAAAAGGAGCAACATATATTGACCAGCGATCTATCCCAATGATTTTTTCACGACATATTTTAAAAAAAACCATGAGTTTTCTTATATGCTTCATAAAAATATTTTTATGATTTATTCTCTTATCGAAAGAGTTATCATCCAAAGGAAAATCAATGGCATTACTTAATCTCCCTAATAAATCTAAATCAAAGATAACACTATTGAGTATATGATCTTTTCTACCGCTAAATGTTTTCTTATTAACTGGGATTTTTAGCTTTCGGCCATCATCATATGTGAAAATATATTCTACCTTACAGTGGTCCGTAAAAATAAGATAATCCGTTAATTCTTTGTTTGAATGAAACTCATATCCATCGATAAGGACATTAACACAAATAATACCTCTTCCTTTAGCGTCCACAAAAGTATTATCAGTCCAAGGGAAAACTTTTAATGGATTAATATTATTAATATCTTTTCTAGCTATCATTTTTATTTTCTCTTGAAAATAGAATTATAAGACATTAAAAACAAAAGACATATTGAGAATATATAAGTTAATTTAATAGCAAAAACCACACCACTCTCTCCCATTATTGTTCCTAGAGCTATCACAGTAAAAAGAGAGAAAAATCCGAGTAAGAAATTGTAAATGGATGAGAGATTAACTCGGTCTAAATGTAGATAAATAGTTGGCACAAATTGAGCAACACCAATAAATGGAACAAACCAGACTAATTCTTTAAATATCAAAATAGATAATTCATATTTCTTTCCCAATTCAAAATCCGAAATAAAAACAACAAACAAATAACTAAAAAAAACAAAAAAATAAGAAATCGAGAAATATATTAAGGATAGTTTTTTTATCTCATTCCATATATCTAATCTACTACTTACTCTTTTAAACACATGCGTAATTATAACTTGACAAGAAGTAGCTACAATAGAAAAAATAGCCAGGAATCGCATGGCTATTTCATATTGAGAAAATGAATAATTAGAGGCAATTTTACCTAAGTATAACATTGGAAATTGCATATATAGCACATAACCAAGCGCATTGAATGAGTGATATTTTATTCCATCTTTAACCAGATCAAATAAAAAAAAACCGCCTTTCTTCCAAAAGAAAAATATATTTTCATTATATTTATAGTGTAAATAAACAACACTTATTAGATACATAACTAAATTCGAAAGAAAAAAACCTGTGACTGTCGGCCACATGTAAAATATACCTATAGAAATAGGAAGAACAGTCAATTTTGATTTAATAACTGTTTTAGCTAAATCTAATGGTGCATACTTAACAAGATAAATTGAATTTAATTGTTGTTCCAACATCATTAATGGAATTGTAATTATTAATATAACAACAGTCCCCATTTTTACTTCAAATACATAGCCAAATAATTTAAAAAATAAAGTTACTACAAGGGCTAACACTAAAAAAATAATATTATAAATCAAAAGATTTTTCATTACATCTTGTACATTAAAACCTTTTATAACAATATATTTAAATCCTATTTGTCCTAAACTAAGATATGAAACAGTAAAAACCATCGATACCCAATAAAGAATTATTCCAGCTTGACCTCTTATCTCAAATCCCAAAAACTCATTGGATACAAATAAAAGTATTAGCCCAACCAAAGCATTCAGGACTTTGGCTAATATAGTTGTCATATAATTAACAATAGTATTCAATTAAACACCGACCTTCATTACCGAAAATAAAGAAAAAAAAGTTTTACTTGTTATATTAAAATGAAACTTAAACCCTACTGATTCAATAGTCTTTTTAGATATATAATTAGTGGATTCCACCGATATTATTTTTTTATCATTATTTTCTGTCAGGATTTTTTTTAATAATAATTTATACAATCCTTTTCTTCGGTGTTTATCGCAGGTATTCGCTCCATATATATATAAAGATTTTTCTATTTTTATATTTGCATTTAATTCAGAAATAAAAAAATCACCACAGGGTTTTATAAAAACAAAAGATATAATTTCATTATTTTTATCTTTTATAACTATAGCTTTACTACCTTTCTGTAACTCATCTTTCAAAAAAGAAAACTTAAAATTGCTTGATTTAACCTCATCTAAGCGATCTATATTTAACTTATCAAAAAAATAGCCCCTAGGAGGGTTTATTTTTTCTTCAAGAATTTTGTTAAAACTATAAAATTCCAACGTTCTTTTAATGAAAAAAAATGAAAATAATTTTTTTATTAGCATATTAATATAACGCATTTTTTATTTGGAATAACCTTAAGTATAATTGAGATTTATAATTTTTTGCACATATGAATCTTAATGTATATCTAGTAGTCGATGTCCAATTTTTTTTGTATAGCTCACTACCTCTTAAAAAATCAAATTTAGTTTTCCCCTTTCCACGATAAAAACTTATCAACTCACTCATTAATATAGAACCAACACCTTTATCTGAATACTTTTTTCTATATACAGGAATATAATAATAAAATGTGCTTTCATCATAAAAACCGAAGTGGGCAGCGACAATTTCGCCTTCAATTTTTATAAATGAATAATCATAATCGATACCACTTTTTAGTATTGAGAGAATAATTTCCCTATTACCATGGGTCATTAACTCATGATTAGGATATACTTCATTTTTTAGATCCAGTAACTCGAACAGTTCTTTTTCAGAAATAGTTTGCCCTAGCCCATATTGAACCTGAAAATCCTCTTCTAATCTTTTTTTTCTTCTATTTACATCTTTTAATTGTCGTTTATCTACATCATTCTCCATTTTGTCTAGGTATAGAAGTGGACATTCTGAACGATGAGTTAAAAAAGTTTTATATTGATTATTGTTTTTTAGAAGACTAACTAATTCAATATTAACACAGCAATCTTGCGATATATTATCTAAATCGATCAGATCCCAGTCATACTCAGGCTTCAGCAACTCTCCATATAATTCTTTGGCGATTTTAAATGCTTTACATTCTGAAGAATAAATCCCTCCACTATAATCAGATAAATTATTTTGAATAAAAGACAATATTTTTATCTTTAAACCCAAAAAAAATTTAGAATATATATTAAATCCAAAAATACCAATCACTTTATTCTTATCTTCAATAACAAGATAAAATTTACTATTAGTATCATTATTTATTTTGTTTGCTTCCATCCAACTAACTGATTGGAATATATTTATAGACTTTAGATCATGGAATGAATTTTTATAGATCCGGTTGATATCTGTAGTTCTAACTACTTTCATTTCTCTCTCTTTCTAGTATTCAAATAAAACATTCAATATGCCTATAGACATTAATATACTTATTTTCATCGGCCAACGAACTTACATTATTTATGAAAAGTTTTTAGCTAGTTAAATTAGATTAGTTTGTATAATATCAAATTTATTTTTCTATGTTAGCAGACTGACAACTGGGACAATGAACATTAATGCTGGACATGAGAAAACCTTAAAAGCGCGCATTATATATCACAATCAACTAATTGAATGCATCACCATTTCCTAGAATAATTTTCATAGTTTTATTTTATATGAAAACCATTTACAAACATCAGATAGCTACCCTCTAACACATTTTTTATAAGCAAAAAGATCTCAAGTCAGTACCAAAAGTATACTTATTGGTTTCCTTAACTTATAGGGCGGTAGTAACTCAGCAAGTACCAGGCTGATTTAGATTCTGGTAAATACACACTAACGCTATCACCGCCCTTGAATTATTGTTGATGGGATAATACAACTATCCAGATAGAATAGAATTGTATAATAAACATGATGTTATTTTTCAGGTTTATAATCATAAGTATAATAATGATAATTACCATACCCATAATAACTCGCCGCACGCTTAACAATGGCGTTAAGGATCACACCTTTAATTTCAGTACCATTTTGTTCAAAGCGACGAATGCTCACTTCAATTTCTTTTACCGTATTCATCTCAAAACGCGCCACTAGCAACGAAGTCCCTGCATGACGACTAATAACCGCAGCATCAGTGACAGCCAAGATTGGAGGCGTATCCAACAACACCAAGTCATAATGCTCACCAGCCCATTTGATGAACTCGGCAAAGCGGCTGTGCATTAATAGTTCAGAAGGGTTCGGCGGTACCTGTCCACGGGGAATAAAGTCCATATTCTCCACTGCAGTCTTACGCACGCTTTTTGTTGCTTCACACTGGCTGGATAAAATATCGGACAGACCATCAGTGCCATGAGTGCCCATCAGCTCATGTGCATAACCTTTACGCATATCGCAGTCCACGATCAGTACACGCTGCCCTGATTGCGCAATGACCGCACCAAGGTTGGCACTTACAAATGTTTTACCGATTGCGGGGCTAGCACCGGAAATCATCAGCACATTGTTCTTCGCTTCCATCATGGCGAAATGCAGGCTGGTACGTAGGCTTCTAATCGCTTCAATCGCCAGATCTGCCGGGTTGCCTACTGCTAGCAAATCCGCAGCTCGCGTATTGCCTTTCTTACTCTTCTTACCCAGTAAGGCTCGGTCTTTCTTCTGTTGCCATTCAGAAAGTGGCACGCTGGCGTAGACGTTGATACCTAATTCTTCCAACTGTTCTGGACTTTCGATGCCTTTATGTAACAGCGTTTTCAGTATGACAAAAGCCGTTGCTGCCATGCCGCCCAGAATCATTGCCAGCAAAACAATCAGTGCCTTTTTCGGTTTCACCGGCTTAGGCTGTATTACGGCGTTATCCACGATGCGCACATTTCCCACCGTGCTGGCCTTGTTAATGCTAAGTTCCTGCTGTTTGTTCAGCAACTGCATATACACTTCCTGCCCTGCCTGCACATCCCTCGTTAAGCGTAAAATCTCCTGCTGAGTTTTAGGCATTGCCCCTACACGCTTATTGAGCTTATCGCGTTCCTGTTCCAACGTTTTGCGCTTTTCCATTAAGGCACGGTAAGCGGGGTGTTCGCGTGTATACAGTTTCGAAATTTCCGCTTCTTTGAATGTCAGTTCATTCAGCTGTGCTTCAACCGCTACCGTGGTATCCAGTACCGCCTTAGCTTCTAAGGAAAGATCGACAGACTCATTCTGCTGACGAAATTGGTTAAGCTTGTTTTCGGCCTCATTCAGTGAACTACGAACGTTCGGCAACTGTTCTTTTAAAAACTCTAAACTCTTGCCTGCTTCTTCGGATTTACGCTCTACGTTCTGCTGCAGATAATTTTGGCTAATACTGCTTAATACCTTAGTAGTCAGCGCTGGATCTTCCCCTTCCAGGCTCAGTGCCAATACCCCCGTGTCTTTGCCCTTATCCGCTACGCTAAAATTATCCAGCAGATCATTGATCGCCGTTAATTGATTCAGTTTTTGAATACGAAAAATGGTGCCCGGTTCAGCAGCAATATCACTGATCAATAAAGTAATACCGTCATGACTCTCTAACTGGCCTACGCTGCCAGTAAATTTCACAGCGTCACCCGCTTCCACGGCATATTGCTGGTTAGGTAACACCTCCAGCGACAGAGTTTCATCCTGCCAGGATGCTGGTACATCAAGACGGGATACGGCTATTTTTCCGGGTTCATTACCCGCCAATCGCGCAATACCTTTACCCACTAGCGGGAAATATTTTTGCTGAACGCTGATATCCAGCGTCAGATCGGTCACCGTTTTACCAATCACCATGCGGGATTTAATCAGTTCAATTTCCGCGGCCGATTGCGGCTTGGCATCCGGCAACATGCTGGAAATATCATTTAATAGCGAATTGCCAGAGCTTTGCTCTACCTGAATCAACGCATCGGCTTTATAAACCGGTGTGGCTAACATGGCATACATAATGCCTAACACGGTGAACACCGCCGTCACACCAATAATCAACCAGCGATTATCCAGCAATGTCCCTAATAAACGCCCTAAATCGATCTCATCTGAATTGGTTTCAGATACTTTTACTGAAGTTTTCTCTGTCATCGGATTCTCTGACGATTAACGATTTAACGTCTGCACCCATTTTTGCGCAGACTGCTCAAGTTGTGAGTAAACGAATTCAAATGCTTCGCGGCTTTTACGATAAGGATCGGCAATTTCCTGCTGGTTCAGCCAGTGCCCGAATAGCATGGTTTTACCCCGCACTTCTGGCGCAATGCGGCTTACTCCATCAATGTGACCTTTCTCCATTACCAAAATCAGATCGTACTGGCGGCATAGCACAGAGGTTAATTGCTGCGCTTCGTGCCCTTCAAGAGAAAGATCATGATGACTTGCCACCTCGGTTGCCATTGCATCTGCGGGCTTCCCTACCAGGGCGCCTAACCCAGCAGAGGCAATTTTTTTCGTCGGCAAAGCCTGTTTCAACAACCGTTCCCCTGTGGGGGAACGGCAAATATTGCCCACACACACCACCAAAATTGAATCAAACATAGTTATCTCTACGGCCAAGTACGAACTCGCAGCGAGCCCTCGGTCAACTCATTAAAACCGGAAATGGTCGGTACCAGCTGGCCAATAACGCGGTTCCAGCGAACAATCGGCGCGGTGGTGACATACACGATGTCATACGGCTGTAACTGAAACTCAGTGCCCATCACCATTGCCGTGGCATCTTTGGCATTAAGCTGGTAGATGTCTGCCAGTTTCGGGCCTTGTGTGCCGCGTAACGAGCGAATCACAAAGATCCCCGTCGCATCAGAAAAGGTTTGATCCATCCCTTCGGCATTCCCCAATGCTTCCGTCAGCGTCATGCCACTGCGGTCCATTTTGAGGGTACTTTGCTTTTTGACTTCGCCCATAACAAAGACTTTAAGATCATCATTACGGGGAATGTAGAGGATATCACCGGGGTAAAGCAGATGGTTTTGTGAAAGGTCGCCGTTTTGCATCAGCGCCTGAAGAGAGAGGCGTTGTTCTTGCCCATTGTGGGTTAATACGATATTACGCCAGTCGGCATTTTCAGTGAGACCACCCGCTCTGTTGATTGCGTCTAGCACGGTCAATGGCACATTGGTAATGGGCTGTTGCCCTGATGTCGCGACTTCACCTGTTACGTAGGCTTTCTGTGAACGGAAGGCTGCAATGCTGACATCGACTTGCGGTGATTCAATGTACTGCGCCAAACGGCCCATGATCTGATCGCGAACTTCAGTGACTGTTTTACCTGCCACACTGACTTTGCCGATATAAGGGTAGAAAATCGTACCGTCGGAATGTACCCAGTTACCGGTATCGGCTGCGGTACGGTACGTCCCTGCTGGGGTTGTCAATTCAGGGTGATCCCACACCGTCACCATGATGACATCACCAATACCGATGCGATATTCATAACCCTGTAATTCTTTCTCCAAGGCAGGGTTAGTCTGCGCGATCAGTGGCTTAGGGCGCATTTTCTCTACCAAATAAGGCGTCATCGGGTAAACATTGACGAGCTTATCAATATTGAAATCCGCATCTTGCTGCTCGACTACATTTTTACCGCTAGTAGAAAGGTGGGAACCAGGAACCAGGGTACAACCGCTAAGTAGCGCTACCGATACCATCAAGGGCATCAATTTTCGTTTGTGCTTTATCATCCTGTCTATGCCATCGCTCTTGATTGAATATTGCGCAAATCCCTACAAAACAGCCCATCATTATAGAGAATAAATTATTAGATTAACCCATGGTCTACGGTATAAAACACTAGCAATTCACCGTTTTAACGGCGTGGTACCATTTTTATCGACGCTCGTTACACCAGCGTGCGGATCTCGGGTTGTTCTACGAAACCATGTCAACACACGCCATATCCGACTGATCATCCAGAAATAACCGCAGAAGGCCATGAGGAATACACTAAACATAATAGACTCAGCGATGCCAATGCGCTCGCCTAAAATACCTATAGCGGAAAACAGCATCGCCGCAAGCAGAATAACGACCAGTGCCTGATGTGGCGTCAGGCCTGCACGCATTAAAATATGGTGCAAATGTTCTCGATCGGGTTTAAACGGGCTATCACCACGTCGAATACGGCGAACCATAATGGTTACCATATCCATGAGCGGAACTGCGATAAGCCAGAGCGCAGTGACCGGATGAATAACTGCATTTTCCCCCTGCGTCGCAAGCATCAATAACCATATCACCGTAAAGCCGATCAGCGTACTGCCTGCATCCCCCATGAATACCTTGAATTTCCGCCCCCACAATATGCCTAAATTGAGGAGGATATAAGGCAACGTGGCGGCCAACAGACACGCACTCCAGAGCGCTAACTCATGATGACCGCCAAAGTAAAACACAATAGCAAGCGCACCAAACGTCACGCAGGATAGCGCTCCCAGTAAGCCATCAATGCCGTCAACCATATTGAAAGCATTGATAGCTCCCCATACCGCGAATAATGTCACCGTGTAACCAAAGATACCGAGGAAAAGTTCATACCCGAAGAGAACGCGTCCTAATGTCTCCAGATACAATCCTGCATACATCATTAATCCAGCTACAGCGGCTTGTAATCCCACACGAGGTAATACGGGAAGATCAAAACGATCATCCAGCACTCCGACCACCAGAAGCGCAGTGGCACAAATCATATACAGAGAGAAATCAGGCAGCCAATCTGGTTGCAATACATACAAAACCCATAGCGCAAGGTAGATGGATACCCCGCCAACAAGGGGAATATGCCCCTGGTGCTTTTTACGTACATTCGGTTTATCGACTAAACCAACGCGGATTGCCGCTTTTCTTGCTAAGAAAAGTGCGACAAAAGCGCTTAGAAAGATCACTATGAATTCTTGCATTTTTTACACCATCATTACCGTTGTATGTTTATGCATCAGGCACGCTACCGCCCTTGGCTTGTAGCTACCAACGCACTATCAAAGTACGGCCCCTGTCCTGTGGTTTAAATTGTAAAGCGTTAAGTTACGTATTTATTATGATTTTATTGTACCAACAGAGTATACCGTCAACCGGATACCCTTATGACAACAGATACATTAGGTAAACTATATCCTCGATGTGAGGGATCTGACTCAACCCAAAGAGCTAACATAGTATTGACCACTCAAGCGAGAGCACAAGAACAAGATGTTTAGGGCGGGATTTTTAGGAATAAGACTATGAACATCCATTGTGGTGAAACCTCCATAAGTATAAAAAACCGACTAAAGGAACAAGCTCAGCCTGTTTCGGTCATAAAAATGGCTGCTAGATATGTAAACCACATGATTATGTGGGGATTAGCAGCGGCGCGTTATTCTATGCTTGGATACATAGCATGATCAAATGTTACGGCTTGTATCTCCGTTATACAGCATAAAATTTTGCTTAAGTGCAACAATGGGATTTTTTTAACATGGGTTGACCTTAATCTGACATGCTGCATATAAAAAATGTACAAAAATACGTCATGATTCCTGCACACGACACCGCATACTAAAGAATATCCCTGCAAATTCTGGTTCATCTGTGCCTGCCCTGATACGCTATCGGGGTTATGTTCATTTAAAGGTGAAAAAAGAGATATGGAGTGGATCGCTGATCCAACGATATGGGCCGGGTTGACCACGCTGGTTGTCCTGGAACTGGTTCTGGGCATTGATAATCTTATCTTCATTGCCATTCTGGCTGAGAAACTACCAAAAGAACAACGCGATAAAGCCAGAGTCGTCGGTCTGTTACTTGCCCTGATTATGCGCCTGGGTCTGCTGGCGTCCATTTCGTGGCTAGTGTCGTTGACAACCCCCCTCTTCACATTCCTTGGGCACACCTTCAGCGCTCGCGATGTCATCATGCTAATTGGCGGGCTATTCCTACTCTTTAAAGCCACCATGGAGCTAAACGAGCGCCTCGAAGGGAAGGATGAGGAGCAACACGCTCAACGTAAAGGCGCGCGTTTCTGGCCGGTAGTGGCACAGATCGTGGTACTGGATGCCATATTCTCACTGGATTCGGTGATTACCGCCGTCGGCATGACCGATCATCTGCTGGTCATGATGTCCGCCGTGACCATTGCTATTTTCCTGATGTTGCTGGCCAGCAAGCCGCTGACCCGTTTTGTCGCTGAACACCCGACCATCGTTATCCTGTGTCTCAGCTTCCTGCTGATGATTGGTTTCAGTCTGGTCGCAGACGCCTTTGGTTATCACATCCCTAAAGGCTACCTCTACGCCGCGATAGGTTTCTCGGTGATGATTGAGATGTTGAATCAGGTTTCCATGTTTAACCGCCGGCGCTTTCTTTCTTCCTCGGTCCCACTGCGCCAGCGTACCGCGGAAGTGGTTTTGCGTATTTTGCGCGGTAACCATGAAGAAGCTGAGCTGGACAATCAAACCTCATCAATGATTGCAGACAACACTCGGGCAGGTCAGGAAGTCTTCAATATTCAGGAACGCCGAATGATAAAGCGGGTATTGGGGCTGGCGCAGCGAACCATCAGCAGCATTATGACGTCTCGACATGACATCGACTCAGTTGAACTGGATATTACACAGGATGCGCTCGCTAAACTGTTAACGACCAACCAGCATTCCCGACTGGTGGTGACCGACAGCAATACCTCCGACGAACCGTTGGGTATCGTACATGTTGCTGATTTACTCCAGCAGCAGCTAAACCGCGAACCCTTTAACCCACGTATTCTGATTCGTCAGCCGCTGGTCTTTCCTGAACAGCTTTCACTTTTACAGGCTTTGGAACAGTTTAGAGAAGCGCGAACGCACTTTGCGTTTGTCGTTGATGAATTCGGCTCGATGGAAGGGATAGTGACATTAAGCGACGTGATGGAAACCATTGCGGGCAACCTGCCGCGTGAAGGAGAAGATCGCGATGCACGCCACAGTATCCAACAGAATGACGACGGCAGTTGGATCGTAAATGGCTATATTCCACTGGAAGACTTAACGATGTATGTTCCGCTGACACTGGATGAAAAGCGCGAATACTACACGTTGGCGGGGCTGTTGATGGAGCACGCGCAGCGGGTTCCACAGGTGGGCGATACACTATCAATCGATGGCTATCAGTTCACTATTCTGGCAGTGGAAAGTCATCGTATCGTAGAAGTCCGCATCACACCGAACAACGAGCCACAGACTGATTTTGAAGTGTGATGTTAGGCATAGCCTTATCTTCAATTATTGCCTATATAGGCAACTTTCATTTTATACCCTATAATGTTTCCTATATAGGCAACATTATGGGTAGAGTAATGGGCAATAGACTCGCGATAGGTAAAAAAATAGCCGATACGCGGAAAGAGATGAGAAAAACTCAGCAACAGATGGCCGATGCAACGGGTATTTTCAAAACCACGCTATCAAAGATAGAAAATGGTCGTTTTACCGGTTCCCTCGACATACTAGAGCGCTACCTTGACTCTGTCGGGCTTCAACTTACCGTAGCACCAAAACAACATACCTTGCCCAGATGGGACGAAATTGACGATTTATTCTCTGAGGACAAATGATGGTTCTATCATCTCTGCCAAGAAAAGTTGATCGTCTGACTGTTTTTACCAATGCAGACAAAGCAGGAATATTAACCCAGGGTTCTGTTCATTATTATCAACCCATACAAGATGAACTTAATGTATCACTAACCATGACAGGAAATGGTATGGATGGTTACTCATCTGGCGCATTGCATCCCATATTTTCTCAAAATTTACCCGAAGGCTTTAATCGCCGCTACATTTCTGAAAAACTGGCACGCTATGCCAACGTTAACGATATGTACCTTCTTGCTTTACAAGGTGATCGTGGGATTGGAATGCTAAATTACGCAGGTGAGTTTACGTTCCCAGACGCTGAGTCAATCAGCCTGTCAGATATATTGACTTATCAAGGTGCCGAGCCCTTGTTTCCTCAATTGTTGGAAAAATATTATCTGCGCAACTCTCTGGCTGGAGTGCAACCCAAAGTCAGCATTTCAAAGACAGACCGAACCCTTGCACAAAAAGATTTGATCGTTAAGTCGTTCGATGATGAATTTCCACTTTTGACCGTTAACGAGTTCGTCTGCATGGAGGCAGCAAAGTATTGCAGATTGAATGCTCCCCAGGTTTATTTATCAGAAAATCTTGAAACCTTTGTTATCGAGCGTTTTGACAGACAGAATGGCACCGCTCTCGGCTATGAAGATTTTACGACGTTATTGAAAAAACCAAATACCCCTGATGCCAAATATACTGGTAGTTATGAAACGTTACTAAAAGCCACGTTGCTCTATACCGACAGTCTTTCTGAGGTGGAGAAAATGTATCAATACATCGTATTTAACTGCTTGATTGGGAACGGGGATGCTCACTTAAAAAACTTTGCGCTGCAATATACCCAGGACATGAAAAATATTTTTGTATCACCCATTTATGACGTCACGCATACCCTCATCTATGATTCAATAGACAACAAAATGGCTTTAAAATTAGCCAACAGTAAAGTTTTTCCAGACAAAAACCATCTATTGTCATTAGCTGAATCTCAGCACTTCAAGATTCGTGGCGCAAAGGAAATGATTGAATCAACGGCTGACGGAATTCTGGAATATATTGGGCAGTCACCTGAAATTTCTCTGTTTGAGGGTTTGAAAGCGTCTATTGCACAATCCGTCTCGACGGTCATGACCACCCAATATGCTAATAAACCCTACCGCCATGACAGGAAATTGAAATTTGAGTAGCTCTACGACACAATCATGACATCTTATCAAAAGGTAAACATCGCCAATATGAATGATAAGATCGTTTTGACACTGAAAAAACAGATGCCCGACATCAAAATTATTTATCTCTTTGGTTCCCAGGCTACAGGCAATGCCAGAGCAGACAGCGACATTGATATCGCCATCATGGCTACAAGAGCACTGGATCCCGTTGAACGCTGGGAGCTATCTAATCAATTAGCAAAGGAAGTGGGTCATGACGTCGATCTTATCGATTTATTGCAGGCTTCAACGGTATTAAAAATGGAGATCGTTCGTAACGGCAAGCTGCTTTATGATGCGGAAACAGCAGCGGGGGAATTTGAAATGACAACACTTTCGATGTACCAGCATCTGCAAAAAGAGCGTGCGGATATCATTCGTAGCTTTAATCAGGATCTAAAAGCATGACAGATATCTTGATCAACAAAAGCAGCACCTTTAGGCCACATAGACTAAAAGTGCTGCTGTTTACCTAATTTCTGCTATCAGGCAGGTACCATAATTTCGGTAGCAACCACCACCACAATCAGCCCAACCAGAACCGGAACCGATGTGCGCTTCACCACCTCAAACGGCGAGATTTTCGCCATCCCGGCAACGGCAACCACGACGCCGGATACCGGAGAAATGGTACGGCCCAAGTTGGAAGCCTGAAGCATCGGAATCGCCAGATAGGCAGGGTTGATGCCCATTTGTGAGGCAAGTTTTGGAATCAGCTCAACAAACGCATAGAACGGCGCATTGCCCGAGCCTGTTGTCATCGCAGCCAACATCGTGATCGCGACCAGTACCAGCATAATCACCAACCCGCCGCTGCCGAATGACTGCGCAAGACCAATCAGGCCGCTGATAAAGCCAATAGTGCCAAGACCCTGGGCAAAGACACCTGCAGCAACCAACAGGATGACGACGCTAGAGAAGGCATCGGCCATCCCACGGTAAGCCACATCCAGCCCATCAAACACTTTTTGTGCACTGAACGAACGGACAAATTCCAGTACTGCGGCCAGCACCATACAGATAACCAGTACGGTAATAATGTGGAGTTCCGGCCCCCATTTGCCATCAAATACCAGCACACCCATGATCGGCGTAAACGGCAGAATGGCATAAAAACGCGGGGCATCCGTCGTGATCTCGCTGACGTCCAGGATCTCATGGCTGACATTCGCTTTGTTATCCAGATAGCGCTGCCAGAAGAAATGCGCGACGGCCATGCACACGATCGCCATGATAGAAATAGGCAGCGTGGCTTTAAAGGCAAAATCCACTAACTTCATCTGCGATGCCTGTGCAGCAAGCACTACGTCGCCAGACGTCGGCGACAGGATCAACGCTACAGGGGAGGCGCAGATTGCAGCAGCGGCACCGCGACTAATACCAACATTCACCATGACGGGGAACAGCGTTGCCATCAACAGCACACCGAGCCCCGTGGCCGATGACACCGCCAACGACATCAGACAGGCGACAAAATAGGCCGCGATCATCAGTAAGTAAGGCGAATTAATCATTTTCAGCGGGCGAGAAACCAGCTTCACGACGACATCATTGGCACCGATGTGCGTCATATAAGCCGCAAAGCCACACAGCACCATAATCATCATGCCGAGATCGCCACCGCGGCTCATCAGCAAAATTTTTACGTATTCAACAATATCCGTTGCGCTCCAGCCTGTCGCCTTCGCGCTGGCTGGTAATACGTTTTTCCCCAGCATGGCACTGATTGCCAAAAGTAAGAGGCCTCCTACCAGCAACACGCCAGTCGCGGAGTACCCTTTTATAATGTAACGACCAACCAGAATCGTTACAGCAATACCAATCAAAAGTTCGAGCATAGTGGGTTTCGATACCTGAGTAATAAATTATCTGACAGACATTTCTCGGCAGCGGAATAGCACCGCACCGAAAACAGGGAGCGAAGTTTACTGCTTTAGAAAATAAAAAAAGAGAAAAATATTAACATTCGGCGTTAAAAAAGAGACACCGAGCACATAGCCAGTCTGGAGGAGGATGACAAACAGAAGGAAAACGTTGGCGAGAAGCTGCCGGTTTGCTGACAGGAATCGGCAAACCAGCTATACCCGTTATACTTCAAGTTGCATGTGCGTTGGCTGCGTTCACTCACCCGAATCACTTACCTGAGTAAGCTCATCGGGATTCCTTACCTTGCCGCCTTCCTGAAACTCGAATTATTTAGGGCCTAAAACGGCGTATTTAGAAAATTAAAGACGATCGAGGAGTTGCTTCAGGTCCTTACCCTTCTGACTTTGCTGATTTTGGCTGGCCCAGTCATTCAGGCGTTTCTTCAGCTCGTCCTGCAGGCGTTTACGCAGCAGCTGATCTACCTGTAATTGGTAATTCAATTTATCCCACTCACCATAGACGCGTAACGGGATTGCCGTGTTTTTCAATACGCTGACCAGTTGCTCATCTCCCTGCCACCCTTGCGTGATAGAGACATTCAAATTGACGTCACACGTCTGGGCTGGCAAATCGAATTGTCCAACACCATTTAGCGACAGCAGTTCTGAGCGGCCAGTGAGATCGGTAAGACGTAACTTACCCGCATTCAGTTGTACTTTCCCGGTCAGCTGTTGCAGCTCAGTGTAACGCTCGTAGCGCTCTTGTCCTCGCACGTTTCCGTTGCTACGCGCCACGGCCATCTGCACCATTTGCTGGATATTCAAACCCTGCACGCGGACATTATTGGCTTGCAGCGTCGCCGTTCCCTGCCACTGCTGGAGCAACGCAGGTAGCGCAAAGCTATTGCCGCTGAACTGTCCTGCCATCGACAATTTTCCACTGACCGTCTCGGCTGGCAGCGCAAATGCGGACATCAACTGAGATAACTCAACATCCTTGAGGTCTGGTCGTAATGTGATGTTGGTTGATGACTTCGTCACAACTTTACCGGGCAATGAGAAATGTCCCCCACCCAGTTCACCACTCAAGGTCGCCACATCCAGCAGCCCTGGCTGATTGTCTGCCCGTAGCATAAATTGGCGGACATCAAGCCCACGGTAGATCAGCGTCGCGGCTTGTAGCGACAGACGCGCTGTGAATGTCTGTAAGCTGTCTTCTGGCTTGGCTAACCCGCTTTCATTTGAAATCACAGGGGCTGATGATTTAGCTGGCACAACAGCGGCATTGTTCTCTTTTACCGACGCGATCCCCAGTAGGGAATCCAAATCCAGCTTCTCAGATAACAGATCCAATTCGTAATGGGGGATATCCCCCAGCGTGACACTACCGGCACCCGACAGTTGGCTGTTATTGGTATTGAGTGAAAGCTGGCTAAACGTGATTTTTTCAGGCTGCTGTTGATAACTTGCCTGGACACTCCCCGTTCCACTGATACCATTTGCCGGTATTCCTGCCCCCTGAAGCTGGTAATCCAGTTTGGTAATATTGGCATTGACCTGCTGTGGGAAATGCAGCAAATCGACATCTGCAGCAAGAGAGAAAGCAATATCGCGCTGATCGCGATTGATGCGGCTTGATAATTCGATGTTGACCTGACGGTCGCCGTTCTGCTCCATCGCAAGATTAATATCGCGCACATTAATCTGTTCATTATTGCTGCGTTGCAGAATCAACAGGCTATCGGCGACTTTTATCTTATCAATATCCAGTCGCCAGTGCCGTTCTTCAGATGGGGCCTGCGATCCCGTCGGTGCGATGGGCGCATTGTTGGCCTGTTTGGCTTCACTTTCCGGCGTCAGGCGAATAATGGCACCTTTCAGCATCACCTGTTTAACCGCCAGCTTGTGAGACAGCAGCGGCCACAGTTGTACATCAAGACGCATATTCTCAGCGCTGACAATCGGCGCACTGGATCCCGGTGCGCTTAACGACATTCCACCAGATAATATGCTCAACTGCGGCCACACATGCCAGCGTAGATCGCCATCCAACTGAAGGCGATAGCCGCTGCGTTCCTCAACCTGCTTCACCATGTAGGCGCGGAAGTCATTGGGATTAACCAGGACGACCAAGGCCGTCATTCCTGCCACAACCACCACAAGCAGAATTGCCAGCGTCGTCAGAAATCTTCTCATGCCATCCTCATTGCGAAACGCACGGCCACCTGCTTTTTACCTTACAGGCCTGTCGCCAGACGCTTAGTCTTTATCGATCCGGCTCGCTACCGCACCCTGTTGATCTTTATATTTGGCATCCTGACGGCGGTTGTAAGGACGAGCAGCCGACCCGGAAAGCGGTTCAAAACTCAGAGCGCCAATCATCATGCCGGGGCGTAACGCCAACGGCAACTTACCTGAATTATAGAACTCCAGCACAATTCTTCCTTGCCAACCTGGATCGATGCGGTGTGCGGTGACGTGAACCATCAATCCTAGACGCGCTAGCGAAGAACGGCCATCCAGCCAGCCAACCAAATTATCCGGTAGCGTGACTGACTCCAGCGTCACTGCCAGCGCTAATTCTCCCGGGTGCAGGAAAAATGCCTCGCCTTCCGGCAAATTGATTTCATCACTCATGACGCGATCCAACGCCGCGCTGACTTCATCTTTCGGGCCACTTAAGTCAATGAAGGCCGCAGTGTGTCCGCGGAAGACGCGAAACTGATTTCCCAAACGAACATCAACGGTCGCGCCACTGATCCTCTCAGTCGGCGGACGGGGTGTAATCACCAGTCGACCATCATCCAGCCAGGCTTCAATGTCACGGTCACACAGTCTCATCTTATTCTCCATTCGACGCCGGTATCTATCAGATAAACCCCATCTACCCGTCATGCTGCACGTTGCCCCGCGTTAGCTCTGCAACGCGGATTATTTAGGGTATCGACTACTCAAAAAACTGGCTTATCTTGGCTTTCAAAATATCAATCGCAATACGGTTTTTCCCGCCGCGCGGCACAATAATGTCGGCATACTGCTTAGAGGGCTCAATAAATTGCAGGAACATCGGGCGCACGGTCTTCTGATACTGTTCCATCACGGAATCCATTGAACGCCCGCGCTCATTAACGTCGCGACGCATACGGCGCAGCAGGCAAATATCCAGCGGTGTATCGACAAAAATAGAGAAATTCATCTCGCTGCGCAGGCGCGCATCGGTCAGCAGCAGGATACCTTCCAGGATAATGACCTTTTTCAGCTCGATATGCACGGTTTCCTGCTTGCGGGTGTGCTCGACATAGCTGTACTGCGGGACTTCGATCGCCTGACCCGCTTTCAGCATCTGCAAATGCTTGAGTAGCAGACTATGATCCATCGAGCTCGGGTGGTCATAGTTGGTTTTTACCCGTTCTTCCATCGTCAGGTGGCTTTGATCTTTATAATAGCTGTCCTCAGATATCACCCCGATATGCTGATCACCAACCTGATCGCGCAATTCTCGATACAAGGTGCTGGAAATAAGACTTTTACCCGAAGCGGATGCTCCTGAGATCCCGATGATGACGCACTGGTGAGACTGATCAGTCATGGTATTAACGACCTGATTAACATAAATAAAAGAGAGGGGAATGCGCCAACGGGCGCTTTGACGCGGCAATTATAGGGAGTTACCCCCCTTCACGCCACCCTTTCCGCGTATTGCGCACTAGGGAAATCGCATGCTGGCGGAGGATCAAGCTGGGACGCAGCCCGGCTTTTATACCCGTAATACTTCAAGTTGCATGTGCGTTGGCTTCGTTCACTCACCCGAATCACTTACCTGAGTAAGCTCATCGGGATTCCTTACCTTGCCGCCTTCCTGAAACTCGAATTATTTAGGGTATATAGCAGGCTACAGCGCTCGGAAAGAAATTTCGCTGGGAATCGTGTCACCCTGCCAGTAGAGCTGGGCGGCAACCTGCCCCGCCAGTTCGCGGTACAGAGAGGTAAATTCGCTGTCCGGCTGGCTGACTACCGTCGGTTCACCACGGTCAAGGTCTTCACGCAAGGAGATATGCAGTGGAAGCTGACCTAACAGGGAACAGTGGTACTTTTCCGCCAGCTTCTGCGCCCCACCCGTGCCGAAGATCGGCTCCAGATGACCACAGTTGCTACAGATGTGTACGCTCATATTCTCTACGATGCCCAATACCGGCACGCTGACTTTTTCAAACATCGCAATGCCCTTCATGGCATCCATCAGCGCGATATCCTGTGGCGTCGTCACGACGACCGCACCAGTGACAGGAATACTCTGCGCCAGCGTCAGTTGAATATCACCCGTACCCGGCGGCATATCTAATACCAGATAGTCCAAATCCGGCCAGAGTGTATCCTGCAACAGCTGCAATAATGCCTTGCTGGCCATCGGCCCGCGCCACACCATAGCGTTATCGTCAGTCACCAGATAACCAATCGAGTTGGTTGCCAGGCCGTGCGCGATAATCGGTGCCATATGTTGGCCGTCCGGCGAGGTTGGGCGCTCACTGGCCGAGCCCAGCATGGTCGGAATGGAAGGACCGTAGATATCGGCATCCAGAATGCCCACATTGGCACCTTCAGCCGCCAATGCCAGCGCCATGTTGACCGCCGTACTGGATTTGCCGACGCCGCCTTTCCCGGAACTGACGGCAATGATGTTTTTCACGCCCTTCACACCGGCCTGATCGTTAACCCGGCGCAGCGTAGCGATATCGTGCGTTAAGCGCCACTCGACCGCCTTTGCGCCTGATAAGCGTAATAGCTCATCGCTAACCGTTTCTTTTAATACGGCCAACCCGCTCAGCCAGACAAACGGCATCGTCAGGTCGATGTGCAATACGTTGTCCAGCAGCGCACAATGGCGCAGCGCATTCAATGTCGTCAGGTTATTTTTCAGTGTCGGGTGCTGAAAAGTAGATAAAACCCCGGTGACCATCGCACGCAGTGCTTCAGGACGTTGTTCGGGGACTGTCGCGTTCATTCCGGCTCCTTGAAATTCTCATATTTGACCGTTGAGACCGTGTACAGCATACCAGAGCCATAACCGTCTGACGCCCTTCGGCGTCAAAAACGTGGAAACGCCACGCAAATTAAAATCTGCCATGTGGTTTCCTGCCGTTTTTACTCACGCCAGCGGTTTACGCAGCAAGGCGCTATCGGTTAACATCGATCTCCCTCTATTCACAAAAGAAAGCAAGTTCCTCATGACTCAAGTCGCAAAGAAAATCCTGGTAACGTGCGCGCTGCCTTACGCTAATGGTTCAATCCACCTCGGTCATATGCTTGAACACGTTCAGGCCGATATTTGGGTTCGTTACCAGCGAATGCGCGGCAACCAGGTTCACTTTATCTGTGCGGACGACGCCCACGGCACGCCAATCATGCTGAAAGCACAGCAGATGGGGATTGCGCCAGAACAGATGATTGCGGCAATGAGTCAGGAACATCAGCAGGACTTTGCCGGTTTCAATATCAGCTATGACAACTACCACTCCACGCATAGCGAAGAGAACCGCGAGCTGTCAGGCCTGATTTATGGTCGTCTGAAAGAGAACGGTTTCATTAAAAATCGCACCATTTCTCAGCTGTACGACCCTGAGAAAGGCATGTTCCTGCCGGATCGCTTCGTCAAAGGCACTTGTCCGAAATGTAAGGCTGCCGATCAATACGGCGATAACTGCGAAGTCTGTGGCGCGACCTACAGCCCAACAGAGCTGATCGAACCAAAATCAGTGGTGTCAGGCGCCACGCCAGAGATGCGTGAAACAGAACACTTTTTCTTCGATCTGCCTGCGTTCAGCGAGATGCTGCAAGCCTGGACGCGCTCCGGCGCATTGCAGGAGCAAGTCGCTAACAAGATGCAGGAATGGTTCGATTCTGGTCTGCAACAGTGGGACATTACCCGCGACGCGCCGTATTTCGGTTTTGAAATCCCCGATGCACCGGGCAAATATTTTTACGTCTGGCTGGACGCGCCAATCGGCTACATGGGGTCGTTCAAGAACCTGTGCGACAAGCGTGGCGATCTGAATTTCGATGATTTCTGGAAGAAAGACTCCGACGCAGATTTGTACCACTTCATCGGTAAAGACATCGTTTATTTCCACAGCCTGTTCTGGCCTGCCATGCTGGAAGGCAGCGGTTTCCGTAAACCGACAAACCTGTTCGTACATGGTTATGTCACGGTCAACGGTGCCAAGATGTCTAAATCACGCGGCACCTTCATCAAAGCAGGCACGTACCTGCAACACTTGGATGCCGATTGCCTGCGTTATTACTACGCGGCAAAACTGTCTTCTCGCATTGATGACATCGACCTCAATCTGGAAGATTTCGTTCAGCGCGTGAATGCTGATATCGTTAACAAAGTCGTGAATCTGGCATCACGTAATGCCGGTTTCATCAACAAGCGCTTTGACGGCAAGTTGGCGGACAAGCTGGCCGACGCCGAGCTGTACAAAACCTTCACCGATGCCGCCACCAGCATTGCCGAAGCCTATAGCAGCCGTGAATCCGGGCGTGCCATTCGTGAGATCATGGCGCTGGCAGATATCGCCAACCGCTATGTTGACGAACAGGCACCGTGGGTTGTGGCGAAAGCAGAAGGTCGGGATGAAGACCTGCAAGCCATTTGCTCAATGGGCATCAACCTGTTCCGCGTACTGATGACCTACCTGAAGCCGGTTCTGCCTTCGCTATCCCAGCGGACAGAAGCATTTTTGAACACAGAACTCAGCTGGGATGCTATCGCTACACCGCTGCTGAGCCATCAGGTTAGCCCATTCAAAGCGCTGTTCAACCGCATCGATCTGGATAAAGTTAATGCGATGGTTGACGCGTCTAAAGAAGATATGGTCGCCGCGCAAAAAGTCGTCTCCGGCCCACTGGCAGACAACCCAGTGCAGGACACGATTAACTTTGACGATTTTGCCAAAGTCGATATGCGTATTGCACTGATTAAGCAGGCTGAGTTGGTTGACGGTTCTGACAAACTCTTACGTCTGACGTTGGATCTGGGCGGCGAAACCCGTCAGGTATTCTCCGGCATTCGTGAAGCTTATCCCGATCCGGCTAAGCTGGAAGGCCGTTTAACCGTGATGGTCGCCAATCTGGCACCGCGTAAAATGCGCTTCGGCATATCAGAAGGTATGGTGATGGCAGCCGGTCCCGGCGGGAAAGATATCTTCCTGCTGAGCCCAGACAGCGGCGCTCAGCCGGGTATGCAGGTCAAATAACCACCACATGAAGCCGGATTCTTATCCGGCTTTTTTTTGCAACAATTCCCTCATAAAACCCCGCGAATTCGCCTTCAACTGACTCGTCGCTCCGCATGATTTGTAACCATGAAATAACAAATTCGTTATGCATTACAATATATAACGAATAAAAAACATACCTCTTTATAGGTGTTATGGGGGTTTAAATACTTAAATTTTGATTTTGCGCAAAGCCCACAGTTTGTGTGTTGTTAAATTGCTCGCAACAAAAATGACACATAATTACACAGGGAAACTAATGCAACTGAATAGAAGAGGTTTCTTTAAAGTTTGCGCGGGGGGGATGGCTGGAACCACTCTCGCGGTATTGGGCTTTACACCCACGGAAGCAATGGCATCAGTACGTCAATATAAGCTGTTACGGGCAAAAGAGACGCGTAATAACTGCACCTATTGTTCAGTTGGTTGTGGTGTGCTCATGTATAGCCTGGGCGATGGCGCCAAAAATGCGAAGCCTTCTGTTTTTCATATCGAAGGTGATGCGGACCACCCAGTCAGCCGCGGCTCCCTTTGCCCGAAAGGTGCGGGCCTGGTTGACTACATCCACAGCGAAAACCGCCTGCTCTACCCTGAATACCGCGCACCAGGTTCAGACAAATGGCAACGAATCAGCTGGGACGACGCGATTGAACGCATAGCGCGCCTGATGAAAGCTGACCGCGACGCCAACTTCGAACGCACCAACGCCAAAGGCGAAACCGTCAACCGCTGGCTGACTACGGGTATGTTGTGCTCTTCTGCTGCCAGCAACGAAACCGGTATTCTCGACCAGAAATTTGCCCGCTCACTCGGCATGGTTGCTATCGACTGTCAGGCGCGTTTGTGTCACGGACCCACCGTTGCCGCACTGGCACCGACATTCGGCCGTGGCGCGATGACTAACAACTGGGTTGATATCAAAAACGCCAACGTCATCATCGTGATGGGCGGAAACCCGGCAGAAGCGCACCCGGTCGGTTTCAAATGGGCCATTGAAGCGAAAACGCACAACAAGGCGAAGCTGATTGTTGTCGATCCGCGTTTTAACCGCTCCGCTGCCGTTGCCGATCTCTACGCGCCCATTCGCGCAGGCTCAGATGCAGCTTTCCTGTTAGGTATCGTTAACTACCTTATTACGAACGATAAAATTCATCGCGAATACGTGGTGTCTTACACCAACGCCAGCCTGATCGTGCGTGATGATTTCAGCTTCGACGAAGGCTTGTTCAGCGGCTACGACGAACAAAAACGTCAATATGACAAATCCAGCTGGCAGTATGAGTTAGATGAGTCCGGTTTCGCCAAACGCGACAACACGCTGTCCCACCCGCGCTGCGTCTGGAATCTGCTGAAAGAACACGTCTCCCGCTATACGCTGGAAATGGTGACATCCCTGTGCGGTACCTCAGCCAAAGATTATGAAGAGATTTGCCGTACGCTGGCTGAAACCTGTGTACCGAATAAAACCGCAACCTTCATGTATGCACTGGGTTGGACGCACCACACCAACGGCGCTCAGATCATCCGCTCCGCTGGCATGATCCAGCTTCTGCTGGGGAATATTGGTATGGCAGGCGGCGGCATCAACGCCCTGCGCGGTCACTCCAACATTCAGGGGTATACCGATCTGGGTCTGCTGTCGTTAAATCTGCCGGGCTATATGCCACTGCCGTCAGAAAAGCAGCCGGATCTGAAAACCTATCTGGGCCAAATTACGCCAACCGCCGTATTGCCCGAACAGGTTAACTATTGGAAAAATACGCCAAAATTCTTTATCAGCATGATGAAGAGCTTCTACGGCGATCACGCACAGGCCGCGAATAACTGGGGTTATGACTGGTTGCCGAAGTGGGATCGTAGCTACGACGTTATGGTGCAAACCGAGCTGATGGTGGAAGGCAAAATGAACGGCTACATCGTTCAGGGCTTTAACCCCGTTGCGGCATTCTCCAACAAGAATAAAGCGACCGAAGCGCTCTCCAAACTCAAGTACATGGTCATCATCGATCCGCTGGTAACAGAAACCTCCACGTTCTGGCAGAACTATGGTGAATTCAACGACGTGGATACGAAGTCCATTCAGACTGAAGTCTTCCGTCTGCCGTCTTCCTGCTTTGCTGAGGAAAATGGTTCTATCGCCAACTCCGGTCGCTGGCTGCAATGGCACTGGGCGGCGGCCGAGCCACCAGGAGAAGCCCGTCACGACGGTAAAATCCTCGGTAAGCTGCTGATGCGCCTGCGTGAACTGTATAGCGAAGAAGGCGGTACTTATCCTGATCCAGTGATGAATATCAACTGGAACTATAAAGACCCGGAAGATCCGACGCCGGAAGAGATCGCCCGCGAAGCCAACGGTATGGCGCTAGCTGATATCTACGATGACAGCGGCAAACTGATCCTGAAGAAAGGCCAGCAGCTCGCCGATTTCTCACAGCTGCGTGATGACGGTACCACGTCCAGTTTCTGCTGGATTTACGCCGGGAGCTGGACAGAAGCCGGTAACCAGATGGATAAACGCGACAACGCAGATGCCGGTCTGGGCTGTACGCCGAACTGGTCATGGTGCTGGCCGCAAAACCGCCGCATTCTCTACAACCGCGCCTCCGCCGACCTGCAAGGGAAGCCGTGGGACAGCAAGCGTAAATTGCTGGAATGGACCGGCCAGAAGTGGCAAGGCATTGATGTGCCAGACTTCGCCGCAACCGTACCACCAGGCAAAGACACCGGGCCGTTCATCATGCTGCCGGAAGGTCTGGCACGTCTGTTCTCCGTAGACAAACTGGTAGACGGGCCGTTCCCTGAACACTACGAACCGATCGAATCGCCTATCGGCACTAACCCACTGCACCCGTCGGTGATTTCCAGCCCGGTCGTACGTTTGTTTGCACGTGATGCGAAAACCATGGGTACCGCGAAAGATTTCCCTTACGTGGCAACGACATACTCAATTACCGAATTGTTCCGTCACTGGACAAAACACGCGCGTCTGAACGCGATTGTGCAACCAGAACAGTTTGTTGAGATCGGTGAAAATCTGGCGAAGAGCAAAGGCATTAAGGCGGGCGATGAAGTCAAAGTCTCCTGCCAGCGTGGCTACATCAAAGCCAAAGCGGTGGTCACCAAGCGTATAAAAACGCTGGAAATTGCCGGACGCAGCGTGGAAACCATTGGTATCCCCTGCCACTGGGGCTTTGAGGGAACCACGCGTAAAGGGTTCCTGGCTAATACACTCACCCCGAGCGTCGGCGACGCTAATTCACAAACGCCTGAGTACAAAGCGTTTTTGGTTAATGTAGAGAAGGTGTAAGGGTAGCCAACTATGTCAATGCAATCACAAGATATTATTAAACGTTCGGCCACCAACGGCTTTACACCGCCTCCGCATGTGCGTAATGACAAAAGCGAAGTGGCAAAACTGATCGATGTCACCACCTGTATCGGCTGTAAAGGCTGTCAGGTGGCTTGTTCAGAGTGGAACGACATTCGTGACGAAGTCGGCCATAACCTGGGGGTTTATGATAACCCAGCGGATCTGAGCGCCAAATCCTGGACGCTGATGCGCTTTTCTGAAGTGGAAGAGAACGATCGTCTGGAATGGCTGATCCGTAAAGATGGCTGCATGCACTGTAGCGATCCGGGCTGTCTGAAAGCCTGTCCTTCCGCTGGTGCGGTTATTCAGTATGCCAACGGTATCGTCGATTTTCAGTCTGAACATTGTATCGGCTGCGGCTATTGCATCGCTGGCTGCCCGTTCAATATTCCACGACTGAATAAAGAAGATAACCGCGTCTATAAATGTACGCTGTGCGTCGACAGAGTCAGCGTTGGGCAAGAACCTGCCTGCGTGAAAACCTGTCCGACAGGTGCCATTCGTTTCGGTACGAAAGAAGAGATGAAGCATCTGGCAGAAGAACGCATCGCCGATCTGAAAAGCCGTGGTTATGAGAACGCAGGCCTCTATGACCCGCAGGGCGTGGGCGGCACACACGTGATGTATGTTCTGCACCACGCAGACAGACCATCGCTCTATAACAATCTGCCGGATGACCCGCAGATTTCCACGCCGGTCAACCTGTGGAAAGGCATTCTGAAGCCGCTATCTGCGTTAGGATTTGTCGCCACGTTCGCCGGGTTAATGTTCCACTACATCGGTGTGGGTCCGAACACAGAAGAAACGGAGCATGAACACGAGGGAGAAGACAAAGAAGAGGGAGACAAACATGAGTAAACCAAAAATGATTTTGCGCACCAAGTTTATCGATCGCATCTGTCACTGGATTGTGGTGATTAGCTTTTTCTTGGTCGCGCTCTCAGGTATTGCCCTGTTTTTCCCGACCTTGCAATGGCTGACGCAGACATTTGGTACGCCGCAAATGGGGCGTATTCTGCACCCGTTTTTTGGCGTGTTGATCGTCATTTGTCTGATCCCGATGTTCTTCCGGTTCGTTAGTCATAACATCCCGAAGAAGCGCGATCTGCCGTGGTTCCTCAACATTATTGAAGTGTTGAAAGGCAATGAGCATGAAGTCGCTGAAGTGGGTAAATACAACCCAGGCCAGAAAATGATGTTCTGGAGCATCATGGGGCTGACGCTGGTACTGCTGATCACCGGGGTAATCATGTGGCGTCCTTACTTTGCCCACCTGTTCCCGATTGATGTCGTGCGCTACGCCATTCTGATTCATGCGGTTGCGGCTATCGTCCTCATCCATGCCATCCTGATCCATATGTACATGGCATTCTGGGTTAAAGGATCGATCAAGGGCATGATTGAAGGCAAAGTCTCCAAACGCTGGGCGCGTAAACACCACCCACGTTGGGCGCGTGAAATGGAAGAGAAAGAAGCGAAGAAATAATTCACTCGCTTTTCATCTAACCGCCTTCACAAAGTCCGTAGTGCGGTAGTAACGGATAGATCGTAAAGACGCTGCAAGTACGTCCATGTAAGCTCGGATTGCGCCATCCATGGCGCAAACGCTTTACTCTTCTATTCCGTTACTCCCGTTTTCGTTCGACAAATAGGTTTGTCAACGGCCTGAAATGCCCGCCTCGCGGGCATTTTTCTTTTTATCCGCAGTCAGCACGAATCGTTATAACTTAAACCCAAAAGTCATAATACTCCCCTCTTTCTCGCCTATCGCTCAACAGCTATGATGCAGTATCATTTTTAAATAGACATCCAGACATAAAGACAGCTATAAAGTAATAACGCAGAGAACATAACAATACTGCAATCGACACGACATCAATTTATAAAACGCCATGGAGCTGATAATGAAGAAATTTACGCCCGCCCTGCTTGCACTGAGCTTACTGACTGCGTTACCGGCACTGGCTAATCAGAACGCCACCATTGCTCCCGTTCCGGCCGCTATCGCCAATCATGACGGCCCAGTTCGCATCGCCGTTATCCGCAACTTGGGTTCGGACGACAACACCACGCAATTTGTTTCCGGCGTGCTCGAAGAAGGCAAAAAGTTGGGCTTTAAGGTCAGCACCTTTCTGAGCAACGGCGATGATGCCCGTTTTCAGGATTTCGTGAATCAGGCGATTAGCCAGAAATATGATGGCATCATCCTGTCGCAGGGCCGCGACCCTTACTCGACCGATTTGATTAAACGCATCGTCGACAGCGGCATTGCCGTTTCCGTGTTTGATACCGCCGTGAATGGCGAAATCCCGGGTGTAACCGTCACCCAGCAGGATGACGCCTCACTGACTAACGAATCACTCGGCCAACTGGTGAAGGATTTCAACGGTAAAGCCAACATCATCAAACTGTGGGTCGCAGGCTTCCCGCCGATGGAACGCCGCCAGCTTGCTTATCAACAGATCCTGAAAGCTAACCCCGGCATCAAGGAACTTGAATCGATTGGTGCCGTGTCCTCTGACGTTCAGGGCGATACTGCCAACAAAGTCGGCGCCGTGCTGGCGAAATACCCGAAAGGCAAAATCGATGCAATCTGGGGATCGTGGGATGCCTTCAGCCAGGGCGCTTATAAGGCATTGAAAGAAAACGGCCGGACCGAAATCAAACTGTACAGCATCGATATATCTAATCAGGATTTACAGCTGATGCGCGAAGCAAACAGCCCGTGGAAAGTCAGCGTGGCTGTCGATCCTAAACTGATCGGTAAAGTAAACCTGCGTCTGGTTGCCAACAAGATTGCCGGTGAAGCGACACCTGCGACCTATGAGTTCCGTGCTGCTTCGATTCCACAAGCGCTGTTAGCCAGCCAACCGGGTGCGGTCAATGTCGCCGGATTGGTGAAAATCATCCCAGGCTGGGGCCACACGGATGATTTTATCGCACCGTGGTTTGCTACACTGGAAGCCAAACAGGCGAAATAACACGGAGATAACTCATGGCATCGACTCCTCTGCCCACCCCCGATTACAGCCGCAACATGCGGCTGATTGGACACAGCGATCAGGGCGGCAGACCCGATGGCGTGCAGGTGATGGTTCATCGCGGCTACGCTTACATCGGGCATATGGTTTCACAAGGTGTGTCGATTGTGGATGTGCGCGATGCCAAGAATCCTAAGCCGGCGGGGTTTATTGCAGCCCCGCCCGGCACCTGGAATATCCACCTGCAAACGCACGATGACCTGCTGCTTGTCGTCAACGCACGCGATTTGTTTGCCGATGCCAGCTTCGCCGAGGAAAAGGTCTATTACACCCGCTCCGTCGCCGACACGGTCAGCACCAAACAGCAGGACAAAAGCTGGAGCGCTGGATTACGGATTTTCGATATCTCGACGCCAGATAAACCCCGCGAAATCAGCTTCCTGCCATTGGACGGTATCGGCATTCACCGCATCTGGTACGTGGGCGGACGCTGGGCCTATGTCTCCGCGCTGCTTGATGGCTACAGCGACTACATCTTTCTGACTATCGATTTGGCCGATCCGCAGCGCCCAGAGGTTGCTGGCCGCTACTGGCTACCCGGCATGCATACCGCTGGCGGAGAAACCGCAAGCTGGCCGGAAGGCAAGCGTTACGCCCTGCACCACGCCATCATCAGCGGTGATACCGCCTATGGAAGCTGGCGCGATGGCGGATTGACGCTGCTGGACGTGAGCGATCGCACCAATCCACAGCTCATCAGCCACCGTAACTGGAGCCCACCGTTTGGCGGTGGCACACACACGGCGCTGCCGCTGCCGGATCGCGATCTGCTAATCGTGCTGGATGAAGCGGTATTGGATAATCAGGAAGATGGAGAGAAGTTGATTTGGGTGTTCGATATTCGTGAACCGAGTAATCCGGTGAGCATCGCCACCTTTCCGCAGCCGAAAGAGGCGGATTATGTGAAGAAAGGCGCACACTTTGGCCCACATAACCTGCATGAAAATCGGCCCGGCAGCTTCATCAGTTCGTCGCTGATTTTCGCCACGTACCAAAACGCAGGGGTACGGGCTTACGACATCAGTAACCCGTATCAGCCGAAGGAAACGGGTGCACTGGTACCTGCTGCGCCAGACAGAATGGTCGACAAGCGCCCCGGCAGACCGCAAATTATTCAGTCTTGCGATGTGTTCGTTGATGCCAACGGAATCATCTACAGCACGGACTACAACGCGGGCTTGTCGATTATCGAATACCGAGGTTAATCGAAAGAAAAAGCCCTGCGGATAAACGCAGGGCTTACTGTTGTGCTTAGCTAACTTAGTCCAGCGCCAGCACCGACACCCACATCGGTCCCTGACCGACGGCGTAACGCGCCAGTGGTTGCAGATCGCCCGTGTTCTGTTCGATGTGATACACCTCAATGTGCTGAGATTTCTGCCCTGCTGAAATCAGGAACTCACCGGTGTGATCAATATTGAAACCGCGCGGCTGCGTTTCAGTCGGCTGATGTCCGGCCAGCGTTAACGTGCTGCCGTCTTCAGACACCTGGAAAACACTCAGCAGGCTGGCAGTACGATCGCTGATGTACAGGAAGCGACCATTCGGCGTAATGTGAATATCTGCCGCCCAGCGCGTATCGCTGAAACCAGCGGGCATGGCGTCCAACGTTTGCACTTTCTGCAATTCCCCGTTGGCTGCATCCAACTGATACACATCCACTGAACTGTCCAGTTCATTCACACAATAGGCAAAACGCTGATTCGGATGGAATGCCATATGGCGTGGACCGGCACCCGCTACCGTTGTCATTTCGGCCTGACGGTGTACGCTCAATTCGCCAGCCGCACCCAGATCGTACAGACGGATACGGTCTTCTTTCAGGCACGGTGCCCACACGACAGTATTCGTTGGATCGATATTGGTAGAGTGGCACCCTTCCAATCCGTCCAACTGCTGAATCGGCTCACCGACAATGCCGTCAGCGCTAATTGGGCTAACGCTGACGCAGGCGCCGCTGTAAGATGCGCTAAATAGGAAACGTCCGTCATTATCGGTCGACAGATGCGTCGGGCTGCCCGGTAACGATGCGACACCCGCTTGCGTCAATTTACCCTGTTCATCAATACGATAGCTCAGAACCCTGAAATCAGGACGAACCCCAACATACAGGTGACGCTTGTTCGGTGCGATCACCATCGGCTGAACCTGTCCTGGAACATCAACGGTTTGCAATAATGTCAGATTTCCCTGAGCACCGAGTTGCCAAACATGAATCTGCTGGCTTTCCGGGCTGGCGACATAAACCACTTGCTGCATCGTATTCTCCTTATTTCACGCGAATGTGGCGGCTCAGGAAGGCTCAAAAGAGGTTGGTTCATCAGAAGGATAACGAACTTGCTCAACCTGAGGCACGGTATACCATAAATGACCAATTACTCTATTCTACAGAGACATCGCAAGGCTACTATTGATTTAAGTAATGATTGATTTAGCTAACGGTGCGGATGTGGGCAATAACGAATAGGTAATGAAAAGTGAGAGTTTAGAGCATCAGGGGAAGATAAGAGAGTAAAAACGAAAACGGGCTAGCCTAAGCTAACCCGTTGAATTTTTTTGGCGGAGGAGTAGAGATTCGAACTCTAGAACACTTTCGCGTCGCCGGTTTTCAAGACCGGTGCCTTCAACCACTCGGCCACTCCTCCGCAATGACGCGCACTATAAACAGTACGCTGCACATTGTAAAGCAGCGTTGTGATCAACTGCTTAAAAAATAGATGATAAGCCGTTGAAAGCATAGAAAATAAACAATGGCGCTGTAAAACCGTCCGTTTAGCCTTATTTCCCACCGTCGCGCTGAATCCTTCATCATCAAATAAGCCCAGACATTTTTATCTCGCTGTTGTCTGTCTATTTTTCGCCGCGTCCTTTATCGTAAGAGTAATTTGATACCCACATTTTTATTTGCGAGATAACGATGACCTACCGAGTAATTGCACTTGATCTTGATGGTACGCTACTGAATCAACAGAAAAAAATCCTGCCCGAATCGCTTAGCGCACTCGCGCTGGCCCGTCAGCAAGGCATAAAAGTCATGATCGTGACCGGACGCCACCACTCGGCAATCCACCCTTTTTATCAGGGATTGCAGTTGGATACGCCCGCCATTTGCTGCAACGGCACCTACGTCTATGATTACCAGCAGGGTCAAGCCTCGCACACCAATCCGCTCTCTGTCGAACAGGCAAAAAATGTCATTACGCTGCTAGAGGAATTTGATATTCATGGGCTGATGTATGCCGATGATGACATGTATTACCAGTATCCTACCGGGCACGTAGTCCGCACGCTTGCATGGGCGGCTAACCTGCCGGAACAGCAGCGTCCTCGTTTCGCTCAGGTGGAAAATCTGGTGCGTCAGACCGAAGCGTCACACGCGATCTGGAAATTCGCGACCACGCACGCCGATGTTCCCACGCTGAACCATTTCGCCGCAGAAGTGGAAAAGCAGCTCGGATTGGCCTGCGAGTGGTCATGGCAGGATCAGGTTGATATCGCGCAAACCGGCAACAGCAAAGGCAAGCTGCTCCAGCAATGGCTTGGCGAGCAGGGCATCAGCATGAAGGACGTCGTAGCATTCGGCGATAACTTTAACGATATCAGCATGCTGGAAGGCGTAGGATTAGGCGTCGCGATGGGCAATAGCGCCGATGAAATCAAAGCGCGAGCCGATCTGGTGATTGGCAGCAATGAAGAACCCAGCATCGCCGATGTCATCCGCACCCGCATTCTGGCATAACCAATCATCACGCAATCAGGTAAGCGAGAGCTATCGCTTTGCCTGATTGCGTTCGACGAGAAAACTGACTTACAACGCGCTGCCCAGCACCTGCCGCAGGTAAGCCCCCGCCCCCATTAACCCTGGCTGTTCATGGGTAATCAGGTACACAGGGATATCCTGCATGTAGCCTTTGAACCGCCCTTTGTCCTCAAAAGCCGCCCGAAAACCGGAGGCTTTAAAAAACTCCAGAAAGCGCGGAACAATGCCGCCAGCAATATACACGCCGCCAAATGTGCCTAAATTTAATGCCAGATTGCCGCCGAAGCGTCCCATGATAACGCAGAATAGCGACAGGGCGCGGCGACAGTCCACATCCGTATTGTTAACGGCACGTTCGGTAATATCTTTCGGCTCCAGCGCCTCCGGCGTGCGGTCATCAGACAGCACCACGGCACGGTAAATATTCACCAGCCCCTGCCCGGAGAGTATGCGTTCAGCGGAAACATGCCCGAGCGACTGGCGCAAAATAGAGAGAATTTTGTCTTCTTCATCGCTATTCGGCGCGAAATCCACATGTCCGCCCTCACCCGGCAGGCTAATCCATTGATTGGCGGCATGCACCAGATGGGCGACGCCTAATCCGGTACCTGCACCATACACGGCAATCGGTTTACCTGGCACGGGCTCCCCGCCGCCAAATTGGAGTAAATCCGTGTTAGTCATCACCGGCACCGCCATGGAAACGGCGGTAAAATCGTTGATAACCTCAAAATGGCGCAGACCCAGACTCGCTTTCATTTCTGCGATGGAAAACGCCCAGGTGTGATTCGTCATTGCCACCCAGTCACCGGTAATCGGGCAGGCAATAGCGATACAGGCATCCTGTACCGTGACCTGTCGCGAATCGAGATAATCACGAATGGCCCCTTCCAGAGAAGGGAAATCCAGCCCGGAATAGGTTTCGGTTTGCGACAATTCGCCCGTTGTGGCGTCACACAAGGCCAAACGCGTATTGGTACCACCGACATCGCCCACTAAAACAAAGTGCGTCATTCTTCTTTTCCCCTCAAACAAAGCAGATACCCGATCATTGCGCGAAAACAGCCAGCTACGCTATGGCTATATAACTTTCTAGTGATAAGGATCTCATTTATGGCTAAAAGCTGCGGTTAAGTTAAAAGTAATCGATTACATTTAGAAAACACAAATTGTAATCGATTACTTTTAAGAGGGATACCACATGGTTTCTTCATCTGAAAACACAGCTACCAAATCGTTACAACCGGCCTTCGTGGTTCCCAGACTGTCACTCATGATGTTCTTAGAGTTCTTCATCTGGGGTTCATGGTCAGTTACCTTGGGCCTGGTTATGACACAGTATAATTTGGCCGCCATGATTGGCGACGCCTTCTCTGCCGGGCCGATCGCCTCGATCCTGTCGCCGTTCGTACTGGGCATGGTGGTTGACCGCTTCTTCCCATCACAAAAAGTCATGGCGCTGCTGCACCTGATCGGCGCGGTCATCCTGTGGTTTGTGCCCACCGCGTTAATCAACGAAGACGGCTCACAGCTGCTGATCCTGCTGTTCGCCTACACGTTGTGCTTTATGCCAACGCTGGCATTAACCAACAACATCGCGTTCCATAACCTGACTAACAGTGAGAAGAGCTTCCCGGTTGTGCGGGTCTTCGGCACCATTGGTTGGATCGTTGCTGGTGTCTGCATCGGGACCGCGGGCATCTCCGCAAGCGTCAATATTTTCTACGTCGCTGCCGCCTGCTCTGCCATTCTGGCAGCTTACAGCCTGACGCTGCCGCATACTCCAGCGCCGGCCAAAGGCTTGCCGCTGGCAGTGCGCGATCTGTTCTGTGCTGATGCGTTCGCGCTGCTGAAGAAAGGCCACTTTCTGGTCTTTGCCATCTGCGCCATGCTGATCTCTATTCCGCTGGGCACCTACTACGCTTACACCGCCTCCTTCCTGAGCAATGCAGGGATCAGCGACGTCAGCACCGCCATGTCGTTTGGTCAGATGTCCGAAATTGTCTTCATGCTGATCATTCCGCTGCTGTTTAGAAAGCTGGGCGTGAAATACATGCTGTTCATCGGCATGCTGGCGTGGTTCGTGCGCTATGCCCTCTTCGCGATGGGCGTGAATGAAGAAACGCGCTGGCTGCTCTATATCGGTATCCTGCTGCACGGCATTTGCTATGACTTCTTCTTCGTCATCGGCTTCATCTATACCGACCGCATCGCGGGAGAGAAAATCAAAGGTCAGGCACAAAGTCTGGTAGTCCTGTTCACCTACGGTATCGGCATGCTACTGGGCTCACAGGTTTCCGGTGCCATTTATAACCACCTCTTCGACAACGGTACGTTAAACGCGCCTGAAATCTGGGCGACCTTCTGGTGGATCCCAGCGGTTGCTGCCGCCATCATCGCCGTCATTTTCCTCTTCTCCTTCAAATATAAAGAAGAGCAGGCTTAATCATTTGAGACGGATTATTTAAGGAGAAAACGGGATGAGATCGCCTATGGCATCTCATCCCAGTGCATTCTCCGCTACGGCTATCACAATCGTGCAACGGTATTCATGACCACACCTGTTGCCAAAGGAGGTAATAATGAAAACGTTAAAAGGACCGGGTATTTTTCTCGCCCAGTATATTGGCGATCAGGCTCCCTTTAACACGCTGGAAAATCTGGCGCAATGGGCAGCTGGATTAGGCTTTAAAGCGCTACAAATCCCCTGCAATCACCCGCACATTTTCGATCTGGCTACGGCCGCCGACAGCCAAACTTACTGTGATGATGTGAAAGGCCTACTGGCACAGCATGGGCTGACCATCAGCGAACTCTCAACCCATCTGGAAGGCCAGCTTGTTGCCGTCCACCCTGCGTATGACGATGCTTTTGACGATTTCGCACCACCGGCTTACCGCCGCAATCCGCAGGCTCGCCAAGCGTGGGCTATCGCGGCAATCAAGCAGGCAGCAAAAGCCTCTTCACGCTTAGGACTAAACGCCCACGCTACGTTTTCCGGTGCGCTGGCCTGGCCCTATTTTTACCCTTGGCCACCGCGTAAAGAAGTCCTGATTCAGGAAGCCTTTAAAGAGCTTGGTCGCCTGTGGACGCCGATCCTCGACTGTTTTGACGAGCACGGTGTGGATGTGTGCTACGAGCTGCATCCCGGAGAAGATTTACACGACGGCGTGACATTTGAACGCTTCCTTGATGTCGTCAATCATCACCCGCGCGCCAATATTCTTTACGATCCTAGCCATATGCATTTGCAGCAGATGGACTACCTCGGCTTTATCGATCGCTACCATGCGCGAATCAAAGCGTTCCATGTGAAAGATGCAGAATTTGTCACGTCGAGCAAAAGCGGCGTCTACGGCGGCTATCAGTCATGGGCTGAACGCGCCGGGCGCTTCCGTTCACCGGGAGATGGCCAGATCGATTTTGGCGGCATCTTCAGCAAACTTGCTCAATACGATTACGACGGCTGGGCGGTGCTGGAATGGGAATGCTGCCTGAAAGACAGCAACTGCGGTGCGAAAGAAGGGGCCGCGTTCATCAACCGCCATATTATTCCTGTCGCAGGACGCGCTTTTGACGATTTCGCCGCGACCAGCGACGATCGTCCGTTAGTAAGAAAAATGTTGGGATTAAAAGAGGAGAGCGCAGAATGATTCGCGTTGGCATTATTGGTTCCGGTTTTATTGGCCCAGCACATATTGAAGCGATTCGTCGCCTTGGTTTCGTCGAGGTGGTGGCACTGGCGGAAAATTCGCTCGATCTGGCGCAGCAAAAAGCGCGTCAGCTCAACATTCCCCATGCCTACGGCAGCGTCGCTGATTTATTGGCTCATCCCGGTATTGATGCGATCCATAACTGCACGCCGAACCATCTCCATGCGGCGATCAATAAGCAGATTATTCAGGCAGCCAAGCACGTCTTTTCAGAAAAGCCGCTGTGTATGACCAGCGAAGAAGCGCGTGAGCTGGTGGCGCTGGCAGAAGAAAAAGGCGTTGTCCACGGGGTCAGCTTTGTCTATCGCCAATTTGGCATGGTGCAGCAGGCTGCCAGCATGATTAAGCGTCAGGAGATCGGCCGCGTCTTTGCCGTACACGGTGGCTATCTGCAAGACTGGATGCTGCGCGACACCGACTATAACTGGCGTGTTGAACCGGAGTTCGGCGGCGTTTCCCGCGCGGTGGCCGACATCGGTTCGCACTGGTGCGACACGGTGCAGTTTATTTCCGGTCGGAAAATTGTCGAAGTCTTCGCCGATTTAGCCATCGTCCACCCGATCCGAAAATCCAATCGGAACGGTACGGCCACATTCTCATCATCCGACGCGCCGCCAGAGTACGACGACAAACCGGTCAAAACCGAAGACTACGCGACCGTTTTACTGCGCTTTGAGGATGGCAGCCGCGGCTCCTTTACCGTTTCTCAGGTCAGCGCCGGCCGGAAAAATCGCCTGACGTTTGAAGTGAATGGCAGTGAACAATCGCTGGCGTGGGATCAGGAAACTCCGCAGCAGCTGTGGATCGGCCATCGCGATAAACCGAATCAGGTGTTGTCGGACGATCCTGGACTGCTGAACCCAGAAGCCGCCGCCGCGGTCCACTTCCCCGGTGGGCATATCGAAGGCTGGCCAGATGCGTTCAAGAACATGATGGCGAACTTTTATACCTATCTGCGTGACGGCAAGCAGCCGGGCGTCGATCCGTTCACCTTCGCCACCTTCTACGACGGTGCGAACGTCATGTTCATTATTGACGCCATCGTGCAAAGCCATCAGCAGCAAACGTGGGTGAAGGTCGCCAATTAAGGCATCAGACTGTTCATTCTCTCACGGTATTCATCCCGCAGGTGCGACGTCTGCGGGATGCAGCCAGAGATATTTATGGTAATCTGCTCAGCCAAGCAATAAGTAGCGTGAGTGCCTTCTGAATTATGTCGATTCAAAAAATAGCACGGATAGCTGGAGTCTCGGTCGCCACCGTTTCACGAGTGTTGAACAACATTGATACCGTGAAACCGCAGAACCGGGAACGAGTTCTCAATGCGATAAAAAGCAGTAATTATCAGCCAAATTTGCTGGCACGACAGCTACGTACTGCACGCAGCCAGATGTTATTAGTCATGGTTTCCAACATTGCCAACCCCTTCTGCGCCGATGTCGTGAAAGGCATTGAGGCAGAAGCGGAAGAAAATGGCTACCGTATTCTGCTATGCAATTCAGGCGCCGATATTGTTCGCGCCCACTCCAGCCTGCAACTGCTGTCCGGTAAAATGGTCGATGGCGTGATCACCATGGATGCCATTTCAACGCTTTCTGCGCTTCAAGACATGATTGGTGCGGCACCTTGGGTACAGTGCGCCGAGCATGACGATACATCTGCCATTTCATCCGTTGGAATTGATAACGCAGAGGCATCCCGCTTTGTGATTAATCACTTTATTGGCAAAGGTCGCCGCCGTATCGCCATGATTAACCACGATATGAATTATCTCTATGCCCAGCAGCGAGAGAAAGGCTATCGCGATGTTATCGCAGAAAATGCGTTTGATTACGGCAAAGTCGAATACGCCAGCACGCTGAGTTATGCAGGCGGAAAGGCGGCAATGACCGCGCTGCTTAACGATCCAGAGCGGCCAGATGCCGTCTTTGTGGTCTCCGATACGCTGGCAGCAGGCGCACTGTCTGCAATCTGTGAGGCGGGGCTAAGTGCGCCGCAGGATATTGCAGTGATCGGTTTCGATGGCTCGGAGCTGGGTTACATCACCTCGCCCCAGCTCAGCACTATTCAGCAGCCATCCGCACATATCGGCAGAGAGGCCGTGAAGCTGTTATTACAACAAATCGACCAGCCGGACAGCGAAACAGAAAAGCGCTTACTGGAATGGACGTTTGTCGAACGGGCATCCAGCTAACCCAAGCAGAATAAACCGATCCTTTTTCATGTCTGATAACCTGCGGTCCGCTGACCGCAGGTTGAATCTATTCCTTACTTACTTTTTATCTTACTCAGTTTTTCATACAGCGATTGGTAAGCCGCAGAAACAATGGCCTGTGGATCTTTCGGCAAGTCATGTTCAGCAACAAACCACTGGGCACCCGCTTTGGACGCCGCAGGGAGAATCTCTTCCCACGCCAAAATCCCCTCACCCGGTGGGGCAAAGTTCATTTCATCATCGCGGATGCCGATAGACGTATTGTCTTTCGCATGAATTGAATAAATACGCCCTTTGTACTGACGCAGGAGACGCACAGGATCCTGTCCTCCGCGAGATACCCAGGCAACATCCATTTCCAGCATCAGGTTCTCTGGCTCTGCAGCATCCATCATGATTTCCAGCGCCGTTTTACCGCGATACTTCTTCATCTCGAAATTATGGTTGTGATAAGCCAGCTTCATGCCCTGCTTATTCAATTCACGCCCAAGATCGTTCATTTCCAGACCAAAGCGCTTCCAGCCCTCTGCGCTATCCGGTCGGTCTTCAACATTGAGCCACGGCACGATAATCATGCTGTTGCCGATAGCTTTGTTAAAGGCCACGACCTCAGCCATATTACTTTTCAGTTCGCCAAACTGGACATGCGCAGCAATGGCTTTTAACTGATATTTACCTAATAACCCCTTCATCTCTGACGCACTAATGCCATGTGTCCCCACCAGCTCAACCGCCTTAAACCCAGCGTCTCGCGCCATGGAAAATTGCTCATCAAGCGTATTCAAGCTGCGCAGCGTATACATCTGCAAGGCTATTTTCTGGTTTTCTGCTGGCCGTTCGGCAAACGCCAAACCCGATGAAACTATCAACAATAGCGGTATAGCGAACGCACGGCGCAATAACGTCATACAAGGCATGTCCTTCTCCTATTTTTATCCCGTTGCACAGGTGAAAATAAAAAGTAATCGATTACTTTTTATGATGAAAAAATAATAACGCGGGGATAATTTATCTGACTACCTTGTTCACGCGGTAGAAAAAACGAATTGAAAATCACTCTCAATACTCATTTTGTTATCTTGGTCACAGAATATCGACTGATTCACGAAATAGACCGAGCGATGTGAACGACTGTTCTATCACTCGGTCTGTGCTTACGCCGTAATCGATACGCTCTTAATCTGCGCGTAGATCGTTTGCCCAGGGTGAAGCACGAGATCGTCCCGTGCCCACGGTGTGATACGGGACCACAGCGTCTGCTGGCCGACCGCAAGCTTCACTTCAACCTGTCCATCGACATCAATGCACTCTACCACGCTGGCACACAACACATTACGGATGCTGCTTTTTTCCGGTGGCTGTAGCACCAGAGAAACATCGGCGGCATTCACGCGAATGCGCAATGCGGCGTCCTGAGGGAGTTCGACTTTTCCAACCCACACCTGCTGGTCGCCTAATGCCAGCGCCGTCATCGCGTAATGCGCATGCTGAGCCAACACACGCGTACTCAGAATAGTGCTCTGTTCGTCTTTCGGTAACCACGGGCGTAGCGCACTGCTAGCCCACACTTCTTCCAGCAGACCCTGCGCTTTCACTTTGCCTTTATCGAGCACCACAACATGATCGGCTAACCGGACAATCTCTTCCAGACTGTGGCTGACATACAGGATCGGAATATTGACTTCTTTCGCCAGACGTTCCAAATACGGCAACAGCTCGCGCTTTCTGGGTAAATCCAGCGACGCCAGCGGTTCATCCATGAGCAGCAATTCCGGTGCGGTCAGCAAGGCCCGACCAATCGCGACACGCTGTTTCTCTCCACCGGACAGCGTCCGTGGATAGCGATTCAGCAGCGGTTCGATACCCAGTAAACTGACGATATCATCGAACTGCGATTCCATTGTTTCAGCCATACCGTAGCGTAGATTACCGCGCACGCGATAGTGCGGAAACAGCCGAGCATCCTGAAATACATAGCCGATTCGCCGCTTTTCCGGCGGAAGAAAAATACGCTTCTGCGTATCCACCAGCACATGATTATTGAGCACTATTCGCCCGCCATCTGGCCGGGTCAGGCCAACAACAGCGTTGATCAGCGAGGTTTTCCCTGCACCGGATACGCCGAAAATAGCGGTAATACCGTTCGAAGGCAGTTCAGACTGAACGCGAAGTTCGAGGCTACCCAGCTGTTGATGAAAATCGAGTTGCAGCATTATCCCCCCAACCGCTTGCGGCTCCAGTTTGTTAGCCATTCCGATGCTAACAGCGCAGCCAGCGACAAGACGATGGCAATGATACACAGCCTTGCTGCATCAGCCTCCGCGCCGGGCGTTTCAATCAGGGTATACATCGCCAGTGGAATGGTTCGGGTTTCGCCTGGAATGTTAGAAACAAACGTAATGGTCGCGCCAAACTCGCCAAGCGAACGGGCAAACGCCAATACGGTTCCAACAACAATCCCAGGAAAAGAGAGAGGTAATGTGATGGTGAAAAACACGCGCCACGGCGAGGCACCCAATGTCCGAGCGGCCTGTTCCAGATGCTTATCGACAGCATCAAGCGAAAGACGGATCGCCCGAACCATCAGCGGAAACGCGACAATCGCCGACGCTAATGCGGCACCGCGCCAGCTAAAACTAAAGCTGAAGCCGAACCAGTCATAGAGCCAGGAACCGATTACGCCGCGTCTTCCCATCGCCACCAGCAGCAGATAACCAATAACCACTGGCGGCAACACCAGTGGTAAATGGATAATGCTATCCAGCAGTGATTTACCGGGGAACCGACAGCGCACTAAAATCCACGCCATCAGTATCCCAAACGGCAAGCTGCACGCCACGGCCACAACGGAAACTTTGAGGCTCAGCTCAACCGCCTGCCATTCGTAATCACTCAGCATCATTAACGCGGCGCGAAGCCATAGCGTTTAAATACGGCTGCAGCTTCAGGCGTTTTCAAGTAGTCATAAAAACCGGTAACCGCGGCGTTTTTATGCTCTTTGACTATAGCCATCGGGTATTCAACAGGCTTGTGGCTCGTCGCTGGGAATATACCGATGACCTTAACTTTGTCGCTGGCAACCGCGTCAGAACCGTAAACGATGCCCAGCGGGGCTTCTTCACGTTCCACCAGCGCCATGGCTGCACGTACGTTGTTGGCGCGCGCCATCAGTGGAGAGAGTTCATCCCAGGCTTTCAGATTCTGTAAGGCTTCTTTGGCATAGATCCCAGCAGGCACGTGATCTGGGTCGCCAACGGCCAGACGTCCGTCTTTCAGCAGGCTTTTCCAGTTGGTTTTATCGTCAATTTTAATTTCTTTCTGCGCACTCGCCTTCGGCGCAATCACCACCAGCTCATTGCCCAGCAGCGTGTGACGCGTCGCGGTATCCATCAGGTTTTTATCCTGCGCGTAGTCCATCCACTGTTGGTCAGCAGAGATGAACAGATCGGCAGGCGCACCTTGTTCAATCTGGCGAGCCAGCGTTGAGGATGAGGCATAAGACGCGACGACAGCGACGTTTTTCTCTTTCTGATATTGCGTAGCGATTTCCTGCAACGCATTGGTCAGTGATGCCGCGGCGAACACCGTGACTTTATCTTCTGCTACAGCGGGCAACGCCATTCCTGCACTGAGGGTTAGTGCGGCAAACCATTTTAACCATTGCTGCTTCATTCTTGTCTCCTGACAATTATCGTTGTGTAAATAATGATATAACGAATGATGAAGCAGTGTCATGTGCTTTAAAGAGGTATATTACCCGTCATACTTCAAGTTGCATGTGCGTTGGCTACGTTCACTCACCCGAATCACTTACCTGAGTAAGCTCATCGGGATTCCTTCTCTTGCCGCCTGCCTGAAACTCGAATTATTTAGGGTAGATATGGGGGTAGGAAAGAAATGTCCGGCCAGAAGCCGGACATCAAAATAGGAAAGGATCGTGAATCAGTGCTGATTCTTTGCGCGCTGACCGTCGGAATGACCGATGCGGGACAACACGTTAAACACTTCGCCCAGGCAATAAATCGAGCCCATGATAATCACCATCATCACAGGAACCATGGCAACTGCAAACAGCAGGCTCTTCAATAACTCCAACATGCTTACCTCACTTATTGCAACAGTTTCCGCTACTTTAGCCCGTCTATACCCGTCATACTTCAAGCTGCTTGTGCGTTGGCGCCCTTACTCACCCCAGTCACTTACTTGTGTAAGCTCCTGAGGATTCGCGCGGTTGCTGCCTTCACGCAACCCGAATTATCTAGGGTACACTGCGCTATTTCACTGTAAACCGAGATCGTCGTAATTGCCACGTAGTCTACCGCAGTAATAGAAAATAGTGCGTCTATTTGTGCGATTTGCCCCTGATGAAGAAAATAGCGACAATACAGAGAATTAAACTCACCGACGGTGCCCTCACTATGCAGGCTGAAATTCTCCTCACCCTGAAACTCCAACAACGTTTATTCGCCGACCCGCGGCGTATTGAATTGCTCAAGCAAATTCGTCATACCGGTTCAATCAGTCAGGGGGCCAAACTGGCCGGGATTAGCTATAAAAGCGCCTGGGATGCCATCAATGAGATGAACCAGCTAGCCGAACAGATCATCGTCGAGCGCATGACCGGCGGCAAAGGCGGTGGCGGTGCTCAGCTCACCCGCTATGGCGAACGTCTTCTCCAACTGTACGATTTGCTCGCGCAGATTCAGCAAAAAGCCTTTGATGTCTTGCAGGAAGACGGTCTGCCGTTGGATAGCCTTCTGGCAGCCATTGCGCGTTTCTCGCTGCAAACCAGCGCCCGTAATCAGTTTTTTGGAACCGTGCTCGCACGCGGCGAAGAACAGGTGCAACAACATCTGGATATTTTACTCGCCGATGGTAAAACAACGATCAGCGCCCTGATTACGCAACAAAGCGCCGAGCGCCTGCAATTACAGAAAGGGAAAGAAGTGTTGGCGCTGATTAAAGCACCATGGATCGATGTGTACGCTGCCACGTCCACCGCGCCCTCAGTCGATAACGTCTTGCCTGGGCAAATTAAGGCCATTCAGCACGGTGTAGAAAACAGCGAGCTTCTGATTACGCTGGCGGGGGGAGAAACCTTGTGTGCCATGGTGCCGAATGCCTTGCTCGAGCAGCAAAAGCTGCAACAGGGAGCGAACGTGAAGGCCTGCTTTAATGCCGACCGGGTCATCATCGCCACGCTTTGTTAATGCCGCTTTAGCGCTATCGCCATCTGACGAAGGATAGAAGATGTCATTGTTAAAAATCACTCAGGGGTTGTTTCGTCTCAGCGACACCCGCATGCTGCGTCTGGACGAATTGACGCTAGAAAAAAACCAGTGCTGGGCCTTTGTTGGGGCCAACGGAAGTGGTAAATCTGCACTGGCGCGGTCGCTATCCGGCGAACTGCCGCTATTGAGTGGTGAACGAACCACAGGATTTCAACGTCCTGTTCGCCTGTCGTTTGAACAATTACAAAAGCTGGTTTCCGACGAGTGGCAGCGTAATAACACTGACCTACTGAGCGAAGGTGAGGACGATACTGGCCGCACCACGGCAGAAGTCATTCAGGATAGCCTCAACGATCCCGCGCGTTGCCAACAGTTGGCACACCAGTTTGGCATTGCGCATTTGCTGGAGCGGCGCTTCAAGTACCTCTCTACGGGGGAAACCCGCAAGGCGATGCTGTGTCAGGCGCTGATGTCCCAGCCTGACCTGCTGATTCTCGATGAGCCTTTTGATGGACTGGATGTAGCTTCCCGCCAGCAACTTGCCGATGAGCTGAGGAAACTGGCAGGCACCAGTTATACGCTGGTGCTTATTCTGAACCGCTTTGACGATATACCTGACTTTATCAACCATGTCGGTGTACTAGCAGACTGTACGCTGACCCGCGTCGGCGAGCGTGAAACGATCCTCTCTGAAGCGCTGGTGGCTCAACTCGCGTTTAGCGAAAAGCTGTCGGGAAGTTCGCTGCCAGAGCCGGAAGATCCGCAGCGGTATATGACGCTTCCCGCTGACGAGGCACGCATTAGGCTGCGTAACGGCGTGGTGCAATATAACGACCGCCCTATTCTGCACGAGCTGACGTGGGAAGTGTTGCCCGGTCAGCACTGGCAGATTATCGGGCCAAATGGCGCGGGCAAATCGACACTGCTCAGCCTGATTACAGGCGATCATCCGCAAGGCTACAGTAACGACCTCACGCTGTTTGGCCGTAAACGCGGCAGCGGTGAAACCATTTGGGACATCAAGCGCCACATCGGTTACGTCAGTAGCAGCTTCCATCTGGATTACCGCGTCAGCACCAGCGTGCGCAACGTTATCCTGTCAGGTTTTTTTGACTCTATCGGGATTTATCAGGCCGTTTCCGACCGTCAGCGTCACCTGACCGAACAGTGGCTCACTCTGCTTGGGCTCAATGGCGCTATCGCCGATACGCCGTTTCAGTCGCTCTCCTGGGGCCAGCAGCGTCTGACGCTGATTGCCCGCGCATTAGTCAAACACCCCGCCCTGCTCATCCTTGATGAACCGCTCCAGGGGCTTGATCCGCTCAATCGCCAACTGGTGCGTCGCTGGCTGGATATCTTGATTGGCGAGGGCGAAACGCAGCTACTCTTTGTCTCCCACCACGCGGAAGATGCACCAGAGTGCATCACACATCGGCTCACTTTCGTCCCGCACAACGACATCTATCGCTACCAGATTGACGCGTTATGTAAATAATGCCTGAAAACAGGGATGATAACGCTACCACAAAATAAAATGTAGGGTAGAAAGCCGGGCTCATTTACACTGTAGATTATGCTTCACTCAGTTTATTCGTAAATAAACCATCGATAACAGAGGCAGATTCTCGCTGTAGATCACCTTTTTCTGCCCCTAACCATGTTATTTTGCTGCATTGCGATAATAGAGGTCATTATGAACGTTCTTGTTACAGGTGGTAGCGGTTACATAGGAAGTCATACTTGCGTACAATTGCTCTCTGCCGGGCACACACCCGTTATTCTCGATAACTTATGCAACAGCAAGGCTAGCGTCGTTAAAACCATTACGCGCTTAACCGATAAGGCACCCGTTTTTTATCAAGGCGATATCCGCGATAGCGCGCTGCTGGACGATATTTTCGCTACGCATTCCATTGATTCCGTCATCCATTTTGCTGGCTTAAAAGCCGTGGGCGAATCAGTGCGTGAGCCGCTGAGCTACTATGACAATAACGTCTACGGTACGCTTGTGCTGGTAGAAGCGATGAAGAAAGCCGGCGTGAAAAACCTGATTTTTAGCTCCTCTGCCACCGTCTATGGCGATCAACCACACACGCCTTATCAGGAAAGTTTCCCCACAGGGCATCCTGCCAGCCCCTATGGCCGTAGCAAGCTGATGGTCGAGCAAATCCTGCAAGATTTACAACATGCTGAACCGGAATGGAGTATTACGCTGTTACGGTATTTCAACCCAGTGGGTGCCCACCCATCGGGTGAAATGGGAGAAGATCCGCAAGGTGTGCCTAATAACCTGATGCCTTATATCGCTCAGGTTGCTGTCGGGCGTCGCGACTCACTGGCGATCTTCGGTAATGATTACCCTACCGCTGATGGCACTGGCGTACGAGATTACATCCACGTCGTCGATCTGGCTGACGGTCATATCGCCGCCATGAACACCCTGCAAAATCGTGCTGGCGTGCATATTTACAACCTGGGCGCAGGCGTAGGCTACAGTGTATTACAGGTCGTCGAGGCTTTTAGTCAGGCCTGTGGCAAACCGCTGGCTTACCATTTTGCCCCGCGTCGTCAGGGCGATCTGCCTGCTTATTGGGCAGATGCCGAACGTGCAGCAAACGACCTTAACTGGCGAGTCACACGCTCACTGCAAGAAATGGCGCAGGACACCTGGCGCTGGCAGTCCAACCACCCCAATGGGTACGACGAAGCGTGACGGCGCGTTTTCACGCTGAGTGACGGATTAGGGGGAAGATCCGATCTGCTGGCCTTCCCCCAACATTGCAGACATCGGCCAACCCTCTCTATCTTCTCGGGCCTCTACAGGAGCAAGTCATGTTGAATGAAAGTCTTAGCACGCTGGCACCAGATGGTCAGCCGTTTCAGTTAACGACCTTGCAGAATCAGGCAGGTATGCGCGTGTGCCTGATGGACTGGGGTGCAACCTGGCTTTCCTGTGAGTTGCCGCTACCAGAGGGTGAGGTGCGAGAAGTCCTATTGGGCTGTGCATCACCCGAGCTGTATCCGTTACAAAGCGCTTATCTCGGCGCGTCGATTGGCCGCTATGCCAACCGCATCGCCAAAGCCACATTCAGTCGAGAAACCGAAACGTTTCATCTGGTTCCAAACCAGAATGAACACCAGTTGCACGGTGGCCCAGAAGGCTTTCATGCCCGCCGCTGGCGAATCGTCAGTCAGGATGCAACGCAAGTGACTTACCAATTGCATTCACCGGATGGCGACCAAGGATATCCAGGCCACCTTAACGTACAGGTGACGTACGCACTGACCGAACATAACTCGCTGGAAATCTCGTATCAGGCGACCGTAGAGAAAGCCTGCCCCGTTTGTCTAACCAACCACGCGTATTTCAACCTTGATGGCGATTTGACTGACGTACGTAAGCACCAATTGCAGCTGTTTGCCGACTATTATTTACCGGTCAATAGCGCGGGCATTCCCAACGCCGATCTGACACCAGTAAACGCTACCGGAATGGATTTCCGCCAACCCAAAACGCTGGAAGAAGATTTCCTGCGCGACAGCGATCAAATGGCCGTCGGCGGCTACGATCACGCTTATTTATTGCATCGCACCTGCGGTTCCAGCGAAAGTCCTGCTGCCAATTTGTGGTCATCCGATGGCCGCGTGCTGATGAGCGTTTTCACCAGCGCCCCCGCCTTACAGCTCTACAGCGGCAACTTTCTGGCTGGAACGCCCTCGCGTGACGGCGGTCAGTATGAAAACTATGCCGGTGTCGCACTGGAAAGCGAATTCCTGCCGGACAGCCCAAATCACCCAGACTGGCCGCAGCCCGACTGCTGGCTGAAACCGGGGAAAGTCTATCGCTCGGATACCACGTACCAGTTCCTTACCCAGTAACCGAACAGCAAAAGATAATTAACCCATTGATAACATTGGCAGATGGCTATCTGCCAATTTACAAAACTATGCTATTCCCCGCTTGCCCCCTTCCCGCTCAGACGCATACACTGCCAAAACGTCCAAAAAGGAAACGCCATGTCCGCATCATCACGGTCTCCATTATTCATTCATCATCTGCGCCATAAAGGCAGGTGGGGATGGCTATTGGCGCTGTGCTGGCTTTTCCTGAATGCGCAACTGGCTATCGCAGGTCATCAATGCGATATGACGATCAGCCAGACCTCCCCCGCGATCCAGCATCAGGCACATCTGCAACAGGCTGACATTCAGCCGTTATCATCTCACGCTCAGCATACGGCTACAGCGTCTTACGCTGCCGACCAGCAAACGCCGCTGTGCGAAAAACACTGCGTGCCGGATAGTGTGAAGCAGGATAATGGCTCGCTGGCATTACTAGCGCTGCCAGTGAGCGGTGAGCTGGTCTTAGCGGATAATCCTATCATCCTTAGCCCAGCCTCTGATGTCTGGCTCTCCCCCCCAGCGGTCGGCCCTCCGGCTGAGATCCGCTTCTGCCGATTTAGAGAATAACCCAAGCGATTGATAACCCCTGCGCCAACGGGCGCAACACCATGTTTATCAATTATTTTTATTGGGATTATTTTATGCGTATCACTTATATGGCGCTGATTAGCGGCCTGATTTTTTCTGTTTCTTCCTTCACCTTCCCCGTGTGGGCCAACGACCACCAGCATCACGCAATGATGCTGACCACTCCCCCTGCGGCCACGACAGCCGTTTATCAGACTACCGGGATTGTTAAGCAGTGGAACGCTAACAGCGTCACGCTCTCCCACGCGCCGATTGCCGACCTAAAATGGCCCGCCATGACGATGGCCTTCATGCTGCCATCCAGCGGCGAAATAACGCCATTGCCAATCAACACCCCGGTCACGTTCAGCTTTATCCAGAACGAGAGCGGCTACATCCTGACCGCAATTACGCCACAGCAGCCTTAACCGGAGCACAACATGAATTTATCCAAACACGACGCCGCGCGCGCGTGTCTGGCGATGTTGCTGTGGCTGCCTGCCGCCGTCTTTGCGGCAGATCTGAGTCTTGAACAGGCTTTACAGGCGGCGGAACGTTACTCCGCCGACCTGTCAGCCAACCAACACCAGATTAACGCGCTTCAGAACATGGCCGACTCTGCCACGCAGCTTCCCGATCCAAAGTTGAAATTTGGCGTCGAAAATTTGCCATTGGGCGGCAACAACGGTAGCCGACTCACGCGTGAAGGGATGACGATGCAGCGTATCGGCGTCATGCAAACCTATGTCAGCAGCCGTAAACGCGATAGCAAGGCGCAGGCCATTCGGGTTGAAGCCGATGCGTTGCAAAGTAACAGCGAAAGTATTCGTGCTCGTCTGCAACGGGAAACGGCACAGGCATGGCTGGATCTGGCGCTCTCACAAAAAGCGTTGAGCGAGGTCACCGCGCTGGTCACAGAAAGCCAGCGGCAGGTCGCGTCGCAAAAAGCGAGTGTGGCGGCAGGTAGTGAAGCCAGTAGCGTGCTGGATGCCCGCCTCACGTTGGCAACCATGCAGGACAGGCAGTCTGATGCAGAACGGGACACGCGCATCGCACATGCCCGGCTGGTGCAGCTTACCGGCATCGCAGATATCAATGTAAACGGCGACCTTCCCCGCTTTGAACGGCTGCCTGCCTCACCGGAGGTGCTGGGCAATACCATTCATCAGCACCCAGAAATGCAACAGGCGCAGCGTGAAGCCGAGCTGGCTCAGGCTCGCTCCGCGCAGTCAGCCGTTGCTGCCATCCCCAATGTCGATGTTGAAGTCTATTACGCGAAGCGCGGAGATGACTATGACGACATGGCGGGCATGATGGTAACGGTCGATCTGCCGCTGTTCACATCCAAACGTCAGGATAAGGACTACGCCGCCGACGTCTCACGCAGCATGGAAGCACGCGACAGGGTCTTGCTCACCGAACGAGAACATCAGGCGCAGCTCGATACGCTGATTGCTCAATATCAAGCTGCACAGTCTCGCTGGCAGCGCCAGAACAACGAGGTTTTCCCTCTCCAGCAGCAGCGCATCAAACTGATTCAGGCTCAGTATCAATCCGGCAGCAGTAATCTTTCCGCCGTACTGGATGCCCGTCGGGCGTTACTTGAAAGCCGGATTGCCGTTCAGGATACCGCACGGGAGATGGCGCAATATTGGGCTGCCATCCGTTATCTGACACCACAAGGAAGCCCTACGCGATGAGCAAAACAGTCACAAACAAATCACTGATGTTTAGCCTGATGGCACTGGCTATTCTCAGCGCGGGTGGCGTGGGCTATCTGGTTGGCAAACAGCAAACGCCGCACTCGCCTTCTACCGCAGAGCCAGAACGTGCCGTTCTCTATTGGTATGACCCGATGGTGCCGGATAAACGTTTCGACAAACCGGGGAAATCGCCCTTTATGGATATGGAACTGGTACCCCGCTACGCCGATGACGTGCAGGAGGACGGCGGTGTCATCGTCAGCGCTCGTCAGCAGCAAAATCTCGGCGTTCGCACCACCCGCGCGGAAATGCGCGAACTGACTGACCGCACCACAGGTTATGGCACCGTCGCCCTCAACGAACGCGGTTTACACACGCTGGTCGCGCCTAGCGGCGGCATTGTCGAGAAACTCACGGTCAATGCGCTGCAACAACAGGTGAAGAAAGGCGAAACGCTAGCCACATTATGGAACCCGACCTGGGCGGCAGCACAGCGCGAATATCTGGCGGTACGGCAGTTGGGCGACGACATACTCACCCAATCGGCCCGCCAGCGGCTGGCGCTGTTATTCATGCCGGAAGCGATTATTCGGCAGGTCGAGCGGAGCGGCAAACCACAGGACAGAATCGCGATTACCGCACCAGAAGACGGCTACGTGAATAAGCTGGAGGTGCGGCAAGGCATGCAGTTAAGCCCTGCCCAGCCGTTATTCGAGCTTGCCAGTCTGAACCCGGTTTGGGTCGATGTCGATTATCCCGAAGCGCAGGCGGCACAGCTAATGATTGGCAGCGACATCAGCGCCACCAGCCGTGCCTGGCCGGACAAAACCTTCCACGGCAAAATCAGCGAACTGCTACCCGTACTGGATAGTACCACACGCACGCTAAAAGCCCGTGTCGTGCTGGATAACCCGCAACAGCAGCTTAAACCCGGCATGTACCTGACCGTGCAGCTTTCTCACGCTCAGGCACAGCCACGTCTGGCGATCCCGCAGGAGGCGCTATTGGTCAGCGGTAGCCAAAACCGGGTCTTGCTGAGCGACGGCGACGGCCATTTCACCCCACGCAACGTCACGGCAGGCGCATCGCTGGGTGACTGGGTGGAAATCATCGATGGACTGAAAGCAGGCGACAACGTAGTCACTTCGGGCCAGTTCCTGATTGATTCCGAAGCCAGCCTGCGCAGCGCCTTACCGCAGTTTGATGCGGAGACATCGGCAAACCCAGCAACGCCAACTGCCCCCGCGGGCTATCGCACTCAGGGAGTCATAAGAGCGATAAACGGCAATCAGGCCACCATCGAACACGAAGCGGTTCCGGCACTCAACTGGTCGCCAATGACGATGGACTTCACGCTGCCATCGTCAGGGCTGCCACAGGGAGTGGGGATCGGCAGCACCGTCAGTTTCCAGTTCAGCATGGACGACAGTGGGATTCACGTCCTGCATTTTTTACCCGCTGACGATCCGCATGCCGGCCACGGAGGTCATCCATGATTGCCTACATCATTCGCTGGTCGCTCAAAAACCGTCTTCTGGTTTTACTGGCCGCGCTGCTCATGGCCGCATGGGGCCTGCTTTCCCTGCAAAAAACGCCGCTGGATGCCCTGCCCGATTTATCGGACGTACAGGTCATCATTCGCGTCAGCTATCCGGGGAAAGCGCCGCAGGTGGTGGAAAATCAGGTGACCTACCCGCTGACGACCACCATGCTTTCCGTGCCGGGTTCCAAAACGGTACGGGGCTTTTCCATGTTCGGCGATGCCTACGTTTATGTACTGTTTGAAGATGGAACTGATCCTTACTGGGCACGCTCCCGTGTGCTTGAATATCTCAGTCAGGTGCAATCCAGCCTGCCTGCCGATGCGAAAACCTCGCTCGGCCCAGATGCCACCGGCGTCGGCTGGATCTACGAATACGCACTGGTCGATCGCAGCGGCAAATACAGTCTGGCCGATCTGCGCGGTTTTCAGGACTGGCTGCTGAAATATGAGCTGAAAACCGTTCCCGATGTAGCAGAAGTCGCCAGCGTGGGCGGTATGGTCAAACAATATCAGATCGTCGTCGACCCAGAACGCATGCGAACGCAGGGCATCACCCATCAGCAGATCGTCAGCGCTGTTCAAGCAGCCAATCAGGAAAACGGCGGTTCCGTGCTGGAGTTGGGCGAAGCGGAGTACATGGTGCGCACCACCGGTTACCTGAAAACCGCGCAAGATTTCAACCATGTGGTAATTACTACCCGCAACGGTATTCCTGTGCTGTTGCAGGATGTGGCGACGCTCAGAGAAGGGCCGGAGATGCGGCGCGGCATCGCAGAACTGAATGGCGAAGGCGAAGTGGCGGGCGGTATCATCGTCCTACGCTATGGCAAGAATGCGCTGAATACACTGCATGCCGTCAAAGCGCGGTTACAGGAAATACAAAAAAGCCTGCCAGCGGGTGTAGAAATCGTCCCAACCTACGACCGCTCGCAGCTGATTGAACACGCCATCGATACGCTCAGCTTCAAGCTGCTGGAAGAGTTTGTTGTCGTCGCGATCATCTGCGCCCTGTTTCTGTTTCACTTCCGCTCGGCGTTGGTGGCGATCATCAGCCTGCCGTTGGGGATTCTGGGGGCATTTATCATCATGCGTTATCAGGGCGTGAACGCGAATATTATGTCGCTGGGCGGTATCGCGATAGCCATCGGCGCGATGGTGGATGCCGCGATTGTGATGATAGAAAACATGCATAAAGTCATTGAACAGTGGCGGCATGAAAACCCAGGGAAGCAGCCGCAGAATAACGAGTGGTGGCAGCTAGCAGAACGGGCTGCGGTGGAAGTGGGGCCCGCGCTGTTTTGCAGCCTGCTGATCATTACGCTGTCGTTTGTCCCGGTGTTCTCACTGGAGGCACAGGAAGGCCGCATGTTTTCCCCGCTGGCCTTTACCAAAACCTATGCCATGGCCGTCGCCGCCGGATTAGGAATTACGCTGGTGCCGGTATTAATGGGGTATTTCGTACGCGGCAAGATACCGGACGAACAGGCGAATCCGATTAACCGCTGGCTGATTGCAGCCTATCACCCAGTGTTGCAAAAGGTGTTGAGCTACCCGAAAACCACGCTGCTGATTTCCGGCCTGCTGCTGCTACTGACGCTCTTTCCGCTCAGCCGTCTGGGGAGCGAATTTATGCCACCGCTGGATGAAGGTGATCTGCTGTATATGCCTTCCACCCTGCCCGGCATCTCTGCACGGGAAGCTGGCCGACTGCTGCAACAGACGGACCGGCTGATTAAAACCGTGCCCGAAGTCGAGTCGGTCTTTGGCAAAGCGGGCCGTGCTGAAACGGCAACCGACCCAGCACCGTTAACCATGCTGGAAAGCACCATTCGGCTGAAACCACGCGATCAGTGGCGCGAGGGCATGACCATGGACAAGCTGGTTGCCGAGTTGGATCGTACCGTCAGCCTGCCGGGTATCGCGAACGTGTGGGTTCCCCCTATCCGTAACCGTCTGGACATGCTGGCCACCGGCATCAAAAGCCCGGTGGGCATTAAGGTTAACGGCAATAATCTGGAAGACATAGAGCGTACTGCTGCACAAATCGAGCAGGTGGTTAAACGGGTTCCGGGCGTGACGTCTGCACTGGCGGAACGGCTGGCGGGTGGACGCTATATCGATATTGATATCGATCGTCAGCGCGCCGCACGCTATGGCGTGTCCGTCGAGGAGCTTCAGTCGGTGGTTTCCACACTCATCGGCGGGCAAAATATCGGCGAAACTATTGAAGGCCGCCAGCGTTATCCCATCAACATCCGCTACCCGCGTGAATTACGCGATTCGCTACAAAAATTGCGTGACCTACCCATCGTGACGGCCAACGGCAGCAGAGTGACGCTGGCAGAGCTGGCTGATATTCGCGTCAGCGAAGGGCCACCGATGCTGAAAAGTGAAAACAGCCGCCTGTCGGACTGGATTTATGTCGACCTGCGTGGACGCGACCTAAAATCTGCCGTTGAAGATATGCAGCAGGCCGTTGCCCAACAGGTCACGCTGCCGGAAGGCGTTTCCCTGAGCTGGTCCGGTCAGTTTGAGTATCTGGAACGCGCCACGGAAAAAATGAAAGTCGTCGTGCCCTTTACGCTGCTGATCATTTTTGTGCTGCTGTATGTCACCTTCAACCGCATAAAAGACGCGTTGCTGATTATGGCAACGTTACCTTTCGCGCTGATTGGCGGCGTCTGGCTGCTCTATATCCTTGGCTATAATCTTTCTGTAGCGGGTGCGGTGGGCTTTATTGCACTGGCGGGCGTGTCGGCAGAATTCGGCGTCATCATGCTGCTTTACCTCAACCATGCGGTAGAGAAACACCGTGTGGCAGGTCAGGCGCTGTCACGCCAGCAGTTGATGGATGCCATCCACGAAGGGGCGGTTCTGCGCGTACGGCCAAAAATGATGACCGTGGCTACGATTATGGCAGGGCTGCTCCCCATCATGTGGGGAGGAGGCAGCGGATCCGAAATCATGCAGCGGATTGCCGCGCCGATGATCGGCGGGATGGTGAGTGCCCCTCTGCTGTCAATGCTGGTGATTCCAGCTGTATACCTGTTATTGCACAAGGGGGATTCCGGTTTGCTGAAACGGTAAAGCCAGAGCGTGATTTTACGCAAACAACCTGCGGATAAATCACGCTTGCCATCGACTATCGATTGCCGATAACCGTTCTCCACCCCTATAATGAAATCAGTTATCACAGAAATCTTAGGATAGGAAGGAGTTTAGCTATGGCTGTAACTAAGCTGGTACTGGTAAGACACGGTGAGAGCCAGTGGAACAACGAAAACCGCTTCACAGGCTGGTACGATGTCGATCTATCCGACAAAGGCCGTTCAGAAGCCAAAGCCGCAGGTCAGCTGCTGAAAGACGAAGGTTTTGCCTTTGATTTCGCGTATACCTCCGTGCTGAAACGTGCCATTCATACACTGTGGAATGTACTGGACGAGCTGGATCAAGCCTGGTTGCCAGTTGAGAAATCCTGGAAACTGAATGAGCGCCACTACGGTGCGCTGCAAGGTCTGAACAAAGCCGAAACCGCTGAGAAATACGGTGACGAGCAGGTTAAACAATGGCGTCGTGGTTTTGCAATTACGCCTCCAGAGTTGACGCGTGATGACGAACGTTTCCCGGGTCACGACCCGCGTTACGCTGCTCTGAGCGACAAAGAGCTGCCGCTGACTGAAAGCCTGGCGCTGACCATCGAACGTGTTGTGCCTTACTGGAACGAAACCATCCTGCCACGCGTAAAAAGCGGTGAGCGTGTGATCGTTGCAGCTCACGGTAACTCACTGCGTGCGCTGGTGAAATACCTGGACAACCTGGGCGAAGACGAAATTCTGGAACTGAATATCCCAACTGGCGTGCCGTTGGTTTATGAATTCGACGAGAACTTCAAGCCTATCAAACGTTACTACCTGGGCAACGCAGACGAAATCGCTGCAAAAGCTGCCGCAGTAGCGAATCAGGGTAAAGCGAAGTAATTTTCCCCTGAATGAGAAAAACCCGGCGCAGGCCGGGTTTTTTTATGGCGAGCTTCCTGCCCGCCACCCTACGGGCCGTCGCAAGCGACGTTGAAAAACGTTCCCTACGTTTTTTTATGGTGCGTATCCTGCAAACGTTAGTATTACTTGCTGCGGCGCTCGCGTACCGCAGATGCCAGCTGACGCAGCAGGGATTCTGTATCTTCCCAGCCAATGCAGGCATCGGTCACGCTGCGGCCATAAACCAGCGGTTCACCGCTTTCCAGATTCTGGTTGCCTTCGACCAGATGGCTTTCCACCATCACGCCCATAATCGCTTTCTCACCCTGCGCGATCTGCCCGCAGACGTCAGTGCAGACATCCATCTGCTTTTTGAACTGCTTGCTGCTGTTCGCATGGCTGAAATCGATCATGACCTGCGGTGTCAGGCCCGCTTTTTCCAGACCAATTTTCACGTCTTTCACGTGCTCAGCGCTGTAGTTCGGCGTTTTGCCGCCGCGCAGAATGATGTGGCAATCGTTGTTACCGCTGGTATTCACGATAGCCGAATGGCCCCATTTGGTGACAGACAGGAAACAATGTGGCGCACTGGCGGCGTTGATCGCATCAATCGCAACCTTGATCGTGCCGTCGGTACCGTTTTTAAAGCCGACAGGGCATGACAGGCCGGAGGCCAGTTCACGGTGTACCTGAGATTCAGTCGTACGTGCGCCAATAGCGCCCCAGCTCATCAGATCTGCCATGTATTGCGGGGTAATCATGTCCAGGAACTCACCCGCAGCCGGTAAACCGATGTCGTTAATTTCCAGCAGCAGCTGGCGCGCAATGCGCAGGCCGTCATTGATCTGGAAACTATTGTCCATATGCGGATCGTTGATTAGCCCTTTCCAGCCAATCGTGGTGCGTGGTTTTTCAAAATAAACCCGCATAACCACTTCCAGATCGTCGCTCAGCTCGTTACGCAGCGTCAGCAGACGCGCGGCATACTCTTTTGCTGCTTTCGTGTCGTGGATCGAGCAAGGACCAATGACCACCAACAGGCGGTCATCATTGCCGTTAAGAATTTTATGGATGGCAGTACGCGCGAACGATACCGTTTCCGCGGCCTTCTCCGTGGCTGGAAACTTTTCTAGCAAAGCAACCGGCGGCAAAAGTTCATTAATCTCTTTAATTCTTAAATCATCATTTTGGTAATTCATAAATAAATCCATCGGTTCCGAAACGGTATGTTAACCCCATCCAATACGCGCCATCCCGCCTGTACGGGTCGCCTGAGAAACGGGATGTTTCATATTGAAGATTGATTATTATATGTCAAGCTGGTGTTGTCAGGGCGCTGAAATCAGCGGGATTTACGCGATCAAATGCTCTCAGATACCGCATCCGTCCTATTTTCACCAGAAAATAGCGCAACTGACAGGTCGGTGAACCGCAGAATAGGCTTTCTCTGTGGGTTTCAGTAAAGTGGAATAAAATCGCAATTCAGGGTGATCTATGGCACATAACCACAGCCACACAGAATCAGGTAACAGTAAACGTCTGCTGGCCGCGTTTATCATTACCGCCACGTTTATGGTGGCAGAAGTCATTGGCGGCCTGCTGTCCGGCTCCCTCGCCTTGCTGGCGGATGCTGGCCATATGTTGACGGACGCCGCCGCGCTGTTTGTCGCGCTTGTCGCCGTACGTTTCGCACAGCGTAAGCCCAATGCTCGCCATACCTTTGGCTATTTACGGCTCACTACCCTCGCCGCCTTTGTGAACGCGCTGACGCTGATGCTGATTACCGCCTTCATCTTCTGGGAAGCCATCCAACGCTTCTATGATCCCCAGCCCGTCGCTGGCATCCCTATGCTGCTTGTCGCCGTTGCCGGTTTGGTGGCAAATATCGTGGCATTTTGGCTGTTACACCACGGCAGCGAAGAGAAAAATATTAACGTCCGCGCGGCGGCGTTGCATGTGCTGGGCGATCTGCTCGGATCCGTTGGCGCGATTGCCGCTGCCATTATCATTCTTTATACCAACTGGACGCCTATCGACCCGATTCTCTCTATTTTGGTGTCGTGTCTGGTGTTGCGCAGTGCATGGGCGCTATTGAAAGAGAGCATTCACGAGTTGCTGGAAGGTACGCCGAGCCAGCTCAGCGTTGAGGTTCTACAGAAAGATTTAACGCTGAATATTCCCGAGGTCAGGAACATTCACCATGTTCATTTATGGCAGGTGGGCGAGAAACCGATGATGACGCTGCATGCACAGGTGGTTCCGCCTCACGATCACGATGCGCTGTTAAGACGTATTCAGGAATATTTACTGAAGCATTACCAGATTGAACACGCGACGGTTCAGATGGAATATCAACGCTGTGATGATGGCCACTGCGCTTTCCACCATCAGGAAAGTCATCATCATGAAAGCCATGATGCAGAAGGCCACCACCACAAGCATTAAATTTGGATTACGCGCCGTGTGAAACCGCGCTGACGCGGTTTTCCTGTGCGCTCTTAATCCACAGCCAGGAGCCGTTCAGGGCAATCAGCGTCAGGATCGCGTACTCTACCGCCATCGCATACACGCCCTGATAAGCAAAAATCACCACGCTTATCACATCAATCACCACCCACAGCAGCCAGTTCTCGACGTATTTGCGCGTCATCAGGATCATCGCCACGATCGACAGCACCATCATGGTGGAATCCCAGAATGGGAACGCATCCGGCTGAAGGTTCGGCATCTGCACAGACAACCCTAGCCCCTGCATACCGGAAACGGCAATACGCGTCAGCACGGCAAACACCGCATCGATGTAGAACGTCATCAAGCCAATCGCGACAACGCACGCTACCGACCAGCCAATCAATTTCTGCACCGGTAGCCAGCGGATGCGTAACTCCACTTCCTGCGAATCTGTCTTGCGCGTCCAGGCATACCAGCCATAAATATTGGCGGCAAAAAAGAAGATTTGCAGCAACAGGCTGGCGTAAAGCTGAATTTGAAAAAAGATCACGGCAAACAGCGTGACGTTAATCAACCCAAACAAATAGTTGATGGTTTTTTCCTGACTCGCGAACCAGATACACAGCAGGCCAAACAGCGTACCAATCGCCTCAACCCAGGAAAGCGCATATCCCCCTTCCCCCAAAGGGATATGAATTAAAATATTGCTGGTACTCAAAAAGTCCATCTCACCACCCTGTCTCAATTATTGTAAGAAATTTCTATTAAGATGCCCTGGATCTCTGTCAGGCATTCCCTTTCACACGTAATTTTAGTGAAGCCGCAAAATCCAGCATGCGATTCAGCGGGATTAACGCGCCTTCTCGCAGGGCTGCATCAACATGAATCTCATGTGCCTCACCGCCTTGCTCCAGACCATTAGCAATCGCCTCCAGCCCGTTCATCGCCATCCACGGACAGTGGGCGCAGCTGCGGCAGGTTGCCCCTTCGCCCGCAGTGGGCGCTTCCAGCAATGTTTTCTCTGGGCAGGCCTGCTGCATCTTGTAGAAAATACCGCGATCGGTCGCAACAATCAGCTCGCGCTGTGGCAGCGTTTTCGCAGCCTGAATCAGTTGGCTGGTTGACCCAACGGCATCAGCCATCTCTACCACGCTCTGCGGCGATTCTGGATGGACCAAAATTGCCGCGTCGGGGTACAGGATCTTCATGCGCTGCAGCGCCTGCGTTTTAAATTCGTCATGCACAATGCACGCGCCCTGCCAACACAGTACATCCGCCCCTGTCTGCTTTTGTACATAGCTTCCCAGATGACGGTCTGGTGCCCAGATAATTTTTTCTCCCAGGCTATCCAGATGTTCGATCAATTCCACCGCGATGCTGGATGTAACCACCCAATCAGCACGCGCTTTCACTGCCGCAGAGGTATTGGCATACACCACTACCGTTCGGTCTGGGTGCGCATCGCAAAAACGGCTGAACTCATCAACGGGACAACCGAGATCGAGCGAGCATTCTGCTTCCAGCGTGGGCATCAGAATCGTCTTTTCCGGGTTGAGTATCTTGGCGGTCTCTCCCATAAAGCGGACACCCGCCACCAGCAGCGTTGATGCCGAATGGGTGCTGCCGAACCGCGCCATTTCCAGCGAGTCCGCCACACAGCCGCCAGTTTCTTCCGCCAGCGCCTGAATTTCAGGATCGGTATAATAGTGCGCGACCATGACAGCATTTCTTTCCCGCAGCAGCGTTTTTATCCTGCTACGATAGTGCTGTTTTGCATCAGCCGATAAGGGTCTGGGCTTCGGCGGAAAGGGATAAATGGTCTCATTGCTATCAAAAAGGATACTCATTATAAATTTCCACGATGACAACTCGGGTTGTAACACCTGATACTAATTAATAATCAGCATCGACGTTTTTTATCCTAAACAAAATACCGAAAATCCGCCCTAAAGTCGCGGTGTTTTTTCTATATCACCCGCCATTCTGTTTAATATGCTTAAAATGGTGAGGTGAAATGCGTAAGTAGCATGACTCGTAGAAAAGAGAAGTAGAAGAGAGACAAGGAGAGAAATGGCATGGCCAGCCTCTATATCAGAATCTATCGCAATACCCTGACCGTCAGAAACGTGGACACGAAACAAGAGGTGACAGAGCAATCAGAAACGCCTTTTACCACCACGCGCTTGCTGCTCGGGCAGATGATCCCAGCAATGAAGCTATTGGATCGACTCGCGCGCAAGGTAGCCCCCAAACGACTGATCGATCTATTCTCGTCACACAAGGTCATCATCCATGCCATGGAGATGAATGAAGGCGGACACAGCCAGGTCGAGTTTGCCAGCTACATAGAGCTAGCCAAGCGCATCAGCCCACAAGGAAAGCATATTTATGTCTGTAGCAAAAATGTGCCGCTTACTGACCAGGAAGTGACACAAATTTTTAGCGGCGACATGCCTTCGATCGTCAACCGCTAATCAGACGCTGCGCTTTAGGCGAAGAAGCGGTGCCAGTACAGAGAGATAGGAATAACCAGAACCAACGCAGGCAGGAAGTTCACTACCGCAAATGATTTGATCTGCGCGATCCGTAGCCCCACCGCAATCATGATAATCCCGCCACAGGCAGAAAAATCGCCCATCGTGATATCTGTCATAAAGGGCATAATCAATTTGGCGGAGAAGAATAACAGCGTCTGGACAATAACCTGCGGTATCGCAATCGACATCACGGCAAGGCCAAGCGTGATGGAGAAAATCAGCGCGGTGAAAATATCTAAAGCAGATTTGATAATCAGCAGTTGATAATCACCAGTTAGCCCTTCCGTTAATGCTCCAACCACGCCGGTTCCGCTGGCACAAAACAGGACGATTAACGCGGTAAAATTCTGAGTGTAGACATCCTGTGGCAAGCGATGCTCCTGTGCAGGCAGCACGCGGTTTAATCCTTTCTGAATCATCATACCAGCCCACTGCACGCCGGACTCCATGCGTAGCAGTTCACCTAACGCCACACCAATCACGATAGCCAGCGCCACCGCAGGCAACTGATGGACTTTCACAACCAGCGTCACCCCCATTGCAATCGACACCATCGCAAATGCAGGCGGAAGGCCATCTTGCAAACGCTGAGGGATAAAACGACGCAAAGCAATACCCAGACCACTACCAATCAAGATAGCGGCACCATTAATCAACGGACCAATCATATATCTTCCTAAACAGGGCTACACGCGCTTCCCTGTGGCAATGACTCCATCCCTGCTCGATAGGATTAGAAAACAGTTCCTGACGGGTTATATAGTCCATAGAGAGGGGCAAAAACCTAATATACCGCAAAGTCTTAATGAGTAGGGAATGATGATGGGCTTTATCTCACCGACGCGATGTACACGATCGTTGTCTTAACGTCGATTTATGCAAGGAAGGAATTCTACTGCTGAAGTAGTGGGTATTGCAGGATGACTCGGCCTTTGGCCTCGCCCCTTCGGGGTCAACACTAACGCGTTGCTGTCTCGCTTCGCTCGGCTCGAACCTGAGCGCAAGTTCTTCACCTCATTCTGAGGCTCACCCTTGCAGGGCCAACGCAAGCGTTGTTCAAAACCATTTTCAATGGTTTTGTCTCACCTACACGACACGTGCGATATATAATTTAAAATGAATTTATTCGAGGAAGGAAATCTACTGCCGAAGTGGTGGGTCGTGCAGGATTCGAACCTGCGACCAATTGATTAAAAGTCAACTGCTCTACCGACTGAGCTAACGACCCGCAATGCGGAACTACTTTGATACTTACTAAAGCTACAACTGCCTTTGAAATTGGTGGGTCGTGCAGGATTCGAACCTGCGACCAATTGATTAAAAGTCAACTGCTCTACCGACTGAGCTAACGACCCAATTTCATGCTGCTTTAGCGTTTTGCTATTTGCCTTGGCAACGGCGGCACATATTACTGATTTAAATTTTCGGCGCAACCTATTTTCTTAAAAAACTGTTTGATTGCTTACTCTTAAGACGTTTAGGCACAAAAACCGCTCATGATGCGCAATTTTTGTGCCAATTAAGACGGGGTTACGATGCAGATAAACGTTTTTGTGCCTGCTTTGCACTTTCCGTATTGGGGTACATTTTTACAACTTGCTGGTAAACGGCCTTGGCTTTATCAACCTGACCTTTTTCCTGCATGATCACCCCAACCTTCAGCAACGCCTCGGAACTTTTTGGTGACTTGGGATAATTTTTGACTACATTGGCGAAATAGTACGCCGCATCGTCCCTTTTCCCCTTGTTGTAATTCAACTGACCAAGCCAATAGTTAGCATTAGGTTGATACGTTGAATCTGGGTATTTTTTGACGAATGCCTGAAATGCGCTGATAGCCTGATCGTACTGTTTTTTCTCCAGCACGAGCGCGACTGCAGCATTGTAATCTGTATTCGCATCACCCGTACTGGCCGGTGCCGCCGTATTGGCAGCACCAGTATCAGTACCCGCCGCAGCGGCAGGAGCACCGTCTGTCGTCGGTGTAGAAGATGATTGCGAACTTAATCCATCAATCTGCTGATAGATCTGTTTCTGCCGTTCAACAACCTGATTCAACTGATACTGACTTTCCTGAATCTGCCCACGGAGGCTGTCAATATCACGCTGATTATCAGAGAGCTGCTGTTGAAGTTGGGTTAAAAGCTGACTGTGAGCGTTAGAAATACGCTCCAATTGAGTGACGCGGTCTTCGACCGAGCCTGAGCCGACATTACTGATTGGCGCTTGGGCAGTAGCGGCCCAAGGGACCGCTACGCCAACCAGTAACGACAGACCCAACAGGTGATGTCTGAAGTTACTGCTCATGCGATTCTCTTAATATACCAGAACGGCACGACGGTTTTTGGCATAAGCCGCTTCGTCATGACCGAGAACAGCTGGTTTCTCTTTACCGTAAGAAACGATAGAGATCTGATCGGAAGAAACGCCTTTACCTTGCAGGTACATTTGTACCGCGTTGGCACGACGCTCACCCAGAGCGATGTTGTATTCTGGCGTACCGCGTTCGTCCGCGTGACCTTCGATAGTCACTTTGTAAGACGGGTTGCTACGCAGGAATGCAGCGTGTGCGTCCAGCATCTGAGCGAATTCAGAGCTCACATCGTACTTGTCCAGACCGAAGTAAACGATGTTGTTGCGCTGTAATTCTTGCATCTGCAAACGAGCTTGCTCAGAAGAAGACGTGTTGCCACCGTCCATCATGCCGTTGTTGCCAGCACCCATGGAAGATTGGTCATTGTCTGCGTTCTTGTTGGAGCTACAAGCGGCCACTGCCAGTACCGGCAGAGCCAACATCAGGCCTTTCAGCACTTTATTGAATTGCATTTCTTATGTCCTTTGACGAGTTTATTGTACATATCTGTACTTATAGATACGGCGACCAGGCAGGGAATTTAACCTGTCCATCAGTAGCCGGAAGACGCGCTTTGAAACGCCCATCTGTCGAAACCAACTGTAGCACTGAACCCAGCCCTTGTTTGGAACTGTAGATCACCATCGTGCCATTCGGTGCGATACTTGGCGTTTCGTCCAGGAACGTGTCCGTCAATACTTGTACGGCACCCGTTACCAGATCCAGTTTGGAAATATGCTGAGCTCCACCATTCGAGCTCACCGTTACCAAAAATTTCCCGTCGGCGCTCACATCTGAGTCCTGATTCTGAGAACCTTCCCAGGTCAGACGCTGTGGCGCGCCGCCGTTAGCATTCACTTTATAAACCTGCGGACGACCAGCCTGGTCTGAAGTATAGGCCAAGGTCTGGCTGTCTGGGAACCAGGTTGGTTCCGTGTTATTGCTGCGACCATCAGTCACCTGACTGATTTGCCCAGATCCTAGATTCATCACATACAGATTCAAGCTACCGCTCTTAGACAGTGCGAACGCTAACTTGCTGCCATCAGGAGAGAAAGAAGGCGCACCGTTGTGACGTGGGAAGGAAGCAACCTGACGGATTGCACCATTTGCCAGCGTCTGAATAACCAACGCAGAACGGCCACTTTCAAACGTTACATAGGCGAGCTTGCTGCCGTCTGCAGACCAGGCCGGAGACATCAGCGGCTGTGGCGAACGGTGAACCACAAATTGGTTGTAGCCATCATAATCCGCAACGCGCAGTTCATAAGGGAACTGACCACCGTTAGTCTGAACGACGTAAGCGATACGGGTACGGAACGCACCTTTAATACCACTCAGTTTTTCAAACACTTCGTCACTGGCGGTGTGTGCAGCATAGCGCAACCACTGTTTTGTGACTTTAAACTGGTTCTGCGCCAATACGCTGCCTGGGTTACCGGAGGTATCAACAAGCTGGTAAGAAACCAGATAGCTGCCATCGGCACTCGGCTGAACCTGACCAACAACAACCGCATCGATGCCCAACGCCGTCCATGCAGCAGGCGTCACTTCAGATGCCGTTGCAGGTTGCTGAGGCATACGGTTTGCGTCGATCGGGTTGAATTTGCCACTGTTACGCAAGTCAGCACCGACGATGCCGCCGACGTCTTCAGGCGCAGCGCCCGGACCTGCCCATTTGAACGGAACCACGCCGATAGGACGTGCAGAGTCTACCCCTTGGGTAATCTCTATACGTACTTCCGCGTGAACAACCGCAGTCCACAGCATTAAAAAGCTTAATGCAACTTTCAGTACTTGCTTCATCTCATCTCCCTTATCCAGACGCGAAGTCTGCGATAAATTAGCAGAATTTTAACAAAAACAAACCAATGTCAACAAAACAACATAACCTGGTTTATTTACCATCGTAATAATCTTAAACCTATGGGTAAACAGCCCGGTTACTGCGGTTTAAAGTCTATTGGCGCATTTTTAAAAGCCTCATAAACATCCGTACTCGGTGGCTTCGGTATTCTTGCCTGTTTGGCCGCAGCAATTGCCGCCTGGCATAACGCTGGATCGCCGCCTTCAGCAGTGACGTCAATCAGCAAACCATCTGGCGCCAGCTTAATCCGTAACGTACAGGTACGCCCTTTATAGAGCTGCCAGTCATAAAACTTGCTCTGAATGGCTGAGCGCACCTGACTACCATAGCTATCAAGCGCTGCACCTGATGCACCGCTCTTCTTATTGTTACCTGTGCCCGCAGGCGCACCGCCACCAGACTTCGGCGCATTTTTCGATGAAGCCAACCCGCCCAGCAAATCATCAACGGCGCTTTCCTGCTTAGCCGCTTCTGCTGCCGCTTTCTTTTTATCATCAGCGGCTTTCTTAGCGGCTGCTTCTGCTTTCTTCGCTGCTTCAGCGTCGGCTTTTTGCTTAGCCGCCTCGGCTGCTGCTTTTTGTTTAGCTTGCTCAGCCTCTGCGGCTGCCTTTGCAGCTTCTGCTTTAGCGGTTTCTGCTGCCTTCTGTTTAGCGGCTTCAGCGGCTTTTTCTTTAGCCTCTTCCTCCGCCTGCTTCTTAGCAGCAGCGGCCGCAGCAGCCTGTTTCTTCGCTTCGTCTTCCGCTTTCTTTTTAGCGTCTGCCGCCGCTTTCGCCTGCTGTTCAGCTTCAGCCTTCGCTTTTGCTGCTGCAGCTTCGGCTTGCTTCTGCTGTTCTTTTGCCTGCTGAGCCGCCGCTTCAGACTGCTTACGCTGTTCAGCCTGTTCCTGAGCCTGCTTTTTCGCCTCTTCCTGCGCTTGCAGACGCTCTTTTTCCAACTCTTTCAGCCGCTGCTGTTCAGCCGCTTGCTTCTGCTGGAGCTCTTCGGCCTGCCGTTCAGCCTGCTTTTGACGCTGCTGTTCAGAACGTTTCGCATCGGTCTGCTGCTGCTGTTGGCGGTTATATTGCTCCACCACTGCGCTCGGATCGACCATTACGGCATCAATTGACGAGCCTCCGCCGCCCCCGCTGGCATCCATCGTTTGCGTCGACGAACTCCAAAGCAGCAAAGCAATCAGTATGATGTGCAAAACAGCCGAAATAATAACGGCGCGTTTTAGCTTATCGTTTTGTTCGTTTGCCTTTAGCACAAGCGATTCCCAAAAACAGTGTTGCCAGAAATAGGCTTAACGATCATTACCGTGAGGCGCTCATTTAAATCGGTTGTGTCATCAAACCAACGGATTTTACGCCAGCCTGATGCAACAAATTCAACGCTTTAATGATCTCATCATAAGGAACATCCTTCGCGCCACCAATTAAAAAGACCGTCTTTGGATTGGCTAACAGTCGTGATTGCGCTTCAGCAACCACCTGCTCTGCTGGGAGTTGCTCCATACGGTTTTGTTCAACAACCAGGCTATATTGCCCTATGCCTGAAACCTCTACGATCACGGGCGGATTATCATTGCTGGAGACCGTTTTTGAGTCGGTCGCATCTGGTAAATCCACCTCAACGCTCTGCGTAATAATCGGGGCTGTCGCCATAAAAATCAGCAACAGCACCAACAGCACGTCCAGTAACGGAACAATGTTGATCTCGGATTTCAGCTCACGACGGCCTCTGCGTACTCGTGCCATGCTCCCCCCTGATTACTTGCTGTTGTCGCTGGAGAACGCCTGACGGTGCAGGATAGCGATAAACTCTTCCGTAAAGTTGTCGTAGTTCTGCTCCAGTTTGCCCACCCGTTGGTTAAGACGGTTATACGCCATGACCGCAGGGATCGCCGCAAACAGACCGATTGCCGTTGCAATCAAAGCCTCGGCAATACCAGGGGCAACCATTTGTAAGGTGGCCTGCTTCACTGCGCCCAGCGCGATGAAGGCATGCATAATCCCCCAAACGGTACCGAACAGGCCGATATACGGGCTGATAGAACCAACGGTTCCCAAAAAGGGAATGTGCGTTTCCAGCGTTTCCAATTCACGATTCATTGAAATACGCATTGCGCGGGACGCGCCTTCCACCACGGCCTCCGGCGCATGGCTGTTGACACGATGCAACCGTGCAAATTCTTTGAAACCTGAATGGAAGATTTGTTCAGTGCCCGTCAAGCTATCGCGACGAGTCTGGCTTTCCTGATAGAGGCGCGACAGTTCGATACCCGACCAAAATTTGTCCTCGAACGCCTCAGCCTCACGCGTCGCCGCGTTCAAAATTCGGGTACGTTGAATAATGATCGCCCAGGAAGCGATAGAAAAACAGATTAAAATCAGCATGATTAGTTTAACCAGAAGGCTTGCCTTCAGGAACAAATCAAAAACGTTCATGTCAGTCACTGCTTGAACTCCGCGACAATAGACTTAGGAAGCGCAATTGGCTTCATTTGATGTGGATCGATGCATGCGATCAAAACTTCAGCATGGCTTAGCAGGGTACCATGAGCATTAAGAATACGCTGGGCGAAAGTCAGAGAAGCACCACGCAGCGAGATAATCTCGCTTTGCACTTCCAGCATGTCGTCGAGGCGCGCAGGGGCAAGATACTCCACCGTCATCCGACGAACAGCAAACGCGACATGCTCACTTAGCAAGGCTTGCTGATGAAAGTTGCGCTCACGCAACGCCTCGGTTCTTGCCCTTTCATAAAAGGCAATATAGCGAGCGTGATAGACAACGCCACCTGCATCAGTGTCTTCAAAGTAGACTCGAACTGGCCAGCGAAACAACGAATTACTCACTCTACATCCCAGTAATGCATTAAACCTCGCTACTATACGCAAGAGAAATGAGGTTTGGAATGGATTGTGACAATGGAAAGAAAATAATTATGGGCTGCAAGCAACCCATAACTAAATGGAATAGGAGGCTATTTTAGCCGAAGAAATAGTACAATCCTGCGCACAGGATCACAAAGGCGGGAAGTGGTGCGAAAAACGCGCGCCAGAGCAGGCGGTGTGGACGAAAACCAACGCCATGAACAACGCCAGCGCAAACGGCCCAAATCAACAGCAGCCCCTGCCAGACCGCGAGCTCACTGGTCCGCGCCGCAAAGCGCGTCGGATCCCAGAATACACAGCCAGCCAGCAACAACGCCATGATAAGGGAAAGAGCCCTTAACGGGCTCTTATCCATCAGGCGATAGAGTTTATCGACCAGATCACTCATTGCTTATCTTCTTCAACCGCTTTGCTTGCCTCACTCTGCTCAATAGCCAGGGCCGTGATGATCCCCAGTGAGCAAGCAAGAAGCGTTCCGAGTATCCAGGCAAAATACCACATAAATTAAGCTCCTTACTTAGTACATAGAGTGAGTGTTTTGCTCAATCTGCTCTTTGGTAATGCGACCGAACATCTTGTAGTAGCACCATGCGGTATAAGACAGCACGATAGGAACGAAAATCATCGCAACCACTGTCATGACTTTCAGCGTCAGCAGGCTTGATGTTGCATCCCATACCGTCAAGCTGACGTTAGGCACAGTCACTGACGGCATGATGAACGGGAACATAGCGATCCCTGCGGTCAGAATCACACACGCGATAGTCAGAGAGGAGAACAGGAATGCCCATGCTCCTTTCTCTGCGCGCGCCATAAGGGTAGTCAGCACTGGCAGCACTACGCCCAGAGCAGGGATAGCCCACAATACCGGATGGTTATTGAAGTTGATCAGCCAGGCACCCGCTTGATGAACGACTTCTTTACGCAACGGGTTAGACTCAGCCGCGGTGTTAATCGCAGACGTCACCACATAACCATCAATACCGTAAACGACCCATACGCCAGCCAGAGCAAACGCCACCATCATCACCAGCGCGGAAATCTGCGCAGCGGATTTGGAACGCACGTGCAGGTCGCCCGTGGTCCGCATCATCAGGTAGGTTGCACCTTGAGTCAGGATCATCGTCAGACTGACGACACCCGCCAACAAGCCAAACGGGTTCAGCAGTTGGAAGAAGTTTCCGGTGTAGTACAGACGCAGATATTCATCGACGTGGAATGGTACGCCCTGCAGCAAGTTGCCAAATGCCACACCAATCACCACCGGTGGGACAAAACTACCGATAAAGATGCCCCAGTCCCACATGCCACGCCAGCGCGGATCTTCGATTTTTGAACGGTAGTCGAAGCCGACAGGACGGAAGAACAGTGAGGCCAGCACCAGAATCATGGCAATGTAGAAACCAGAGAACGCGGCGGCATAAACCATTGGCCAGGCAGCAAACAGCGCGCCACCGGCGGTGATCAACCAGACCTGGTTACCGTCCCAGTGCGGCGCAATACTGTTAATCATGACGCGACGCTCGGTATCGCCACGTCCCATCAGACGCACCAGAATGCCCACGCCCATGTCAAAACCATCAGTGATAGCGAAGCCAATCAGCAAAATACCGATCAACAGCCACCAGATAAAACGTAAGACTTCATATTCAAACATAGTGGACTCCTGTTTACCGTGCTTCCTGCGCAGCCGCTATAGGTTGTTCAAAATGGTAGCGCCCTGTTCTCAGGCTACTTGGCCCCAGACGTGCGAATTTGAACATCAGATACATTTCTGCAACCAGGAAGAGCGTATACAGACCACAGATCAGCCCCATGGAGAACAGAATATCCCCTGCAGTCAGTGATGACGTCGCAACGGCTGTCGGCAGAATCTCACCGATAGCCCAAGGCTGACGACCGTATTCAGCCACAAACCAGCCGGCTTCGATAGCAATCCACGGCAGCGGAATACCGTACAACGCCGTACGGAGCAGCCAACGTTTTTGACCAATTTTGTTGCGCAGAACGGTCCAGAAAGACAGGCCGATGATCAACAGCATCAGAATGCCGCAGCCCACCATGATACGGAAAGAGAAATACAGCGGCGCAACACGTGGGATAGAATCTTTAACCGCCTGTTGAATCTGCGTTTCTGTCGCATCAGAGACTTTCGGCGTATAGCGTTTCAGCAACAGGCCATAGCCCAGATCTTGCTTAGACTTTTCGAACGCTTCTTTTACCGCCGGGTCAGTATTGCCCGCGCGTAATTCTTCCAGCAACTGGTAAGCCTTCATACCATTGCGAATACGCACTTCATGCATCACCAGCAGTTCTTTCAGACCCGTCACTTCTTTGTCAGTAGAACGCGTGGCAATGAGCCCCAGAGCATAAGGGATCTTGATGGCATAGTTATTTTCCATCGTATCCTGGTTCGGGATGCCGATCAGCGTAAAGGATGCCGGAGCAGGCTGTGTTTCCCATTCGGCTTCAATCGCTGCCAGTTTGGTTTTCTGTACGTCACCCATTTCATAACCAGATTCATCACCCAGTACAATAACGGACAGGACAGAAGCCATACCGAAACTTGCTGCGATAGCGAATGAACGCTTGGCAAACGCAATGTCACGGCCTTTCAGCAGATAGTAAGAACTGACACCCAGAATGAACATCGCACCTGTACAGTAACCTGCCGCTACCGTGTGAACGAATTTCACCTGAGCAACGGGGTTCAGTACCAGATCAGCGAAGCTCACCATTTCCATACGCATGGTTTCGAAGTTGAAATCCGATGCGATGGGGTTCTGCATCCAGCCATTGGCAACCAGAATCCACAGTGCAGAGAAGTTAGAGCCCAGCGCAACCAGCCAGGTCACGGCCATATGCTGCACTTTTCCTAAACGGTCCCAGCCGAAGAAGAACAAGCCAACAAAGGTCGATTCCAGGAAGAATGCCATCAGGCCTTCAATCGCTAGCGGCGCGCCGAAAATATCCCCGACGTAGTGAGAGAAATATGACCAGTTGGTCCCGAATTGAAACTCCATGGTCAATCCGGTAGCGACCCCCAGAGCGAAGTTAATTGCAAATAACTTGCCCCAGAACTTGGTCATATCTTTATAGATTTGTTTGCCGGACAGCACATATACCGTTTCCATAATCGCCAGCAAAAACGCCATCCCCAGCGTTAATGGTACGAATAGAAAATGGTACATTGCAGTTAAGGCAAACTGTAAACGTGACAGTTCGACTACATCAAACATTTTGACTCCTTGCTCCTCGCAGGAAGGGATTAGCTTGCAAATGCTGACAAGCTGCCAAACATCCGGCCATTACACCCAAAAAGAACACAACAAGAATTGCTTTAACACAGGCTGTAATGAACGCTAGAAATACCGTTCACCAGGGCAGTCGCATCGCGATACCCCGACAGCAAGCTCAAGATAAATCACAAGTATTACAAATCGCGTACCCCATAGGGAGGTAGCCGTATATTACGCCTGTAATCCCCTACAATAAATAGGTTTTTACGTGACCCAGACTAGGTTTTTGGCTTCAAATCAACTTTTCCACTAAACGGCGTGAAAGACGATAATTGACCTCGCGCAATTTAAGCCTATTTCAGAAATTATATCCAGAGGCGTTTTTTGATCTAAAACAATTTAACGCTTTTCTCGTGATTGTCGCGTTGCATTAATTTCCTTATTACACTCATTGTTAATGCAATGTGACTTTTAGGTTTAATTAAAATTAATTCAGCAATATAATTTTTACTTTCCGTTATCGATTATTCACATGCATTTTTTATCTTCTATTTTATGTCAAATTTCTATTTTTTCTTGCTGGCAACGGCGCTGTATTTTCGCCATGAATTCCCCTGCCCTTCCCCCCCTATGAACCGCCAGTTTGTAACGCGCCATACCACAGCGGAGACCAAAAGGCCTCCGCTGTGGTTACAGGTTAAGTGACACGTAGCAAGATGCTGCGATTTACTTCTTCGCTTTCATCCGTTCAATGGCGTTATCGTAAACCGTGTTACTTTTCTCGCTTCTTGCAAGCTCGTAATGCTGGAGTGCATCGCTGAACTGACCCGCATTCTCGTAGATTTTTGCAATGTTGTAGTACGAGCTGGCACGCGTGGTTGCCGCGTTGCTGCCATTTGCCAGCGAAATCGCTTTACGGTTAGCCCAAATGGCTTCGGCGATGTTGCCCCGCTTTTGATAGGTCAGGCCAAGGTTGCTATATGCCTGACCAAACGCGCTATCCTGATCGATCGCGGCCAGAAACAGTGTCGTGGCCTGCTCTAACTCACCACGTCCGTAGGCGGCTTCGCCGTCACGATTGAGGTTTTTGGCCAGCGCAGCATTTCCAGTAACGGAAGCTGCCGTCTGCGCAGAGTTAAGCACCATTGGCAGCGCATCGCTGTCCTTCACTTTGGTGAAATCTGCCTCGCCAACCGCATTGATATCTTCAAAATCACCGTTAGGGTTAAGACGGAAAACCGTCCAGATATTCCCTGTCTTATTCAGTGGGACAGAATATGAACGTACCTGTGAGCTGCCAACATAGACAAATACTTTTGCACGGCTTGCGGAAAGCGCTAATGAATTCGCCTTCTCACTATTTGAATAATCATGAACGGCATAAATATAACTTTCGCCTAAACGCTTTTTATCAATCGTGATCGTTTCTGGGCCAAAACTATCTGTGTCATCGACATCAAGATTAGCATCGCGTCCATTTTTATGGCTGAAATAAATATGATTACCTGGATAAATAAGGTGGGAATCTAAATCGTCAGGTTTTTCACCCCAGGTTAATACAATTCGCATCCCGTCCAGGCTTTTCATTACTGGACTAATCGCATAGGTCATACCATCACACGGGCATTTCACTACCAGATCGGAATACCCTGCTTTTTTAATGATCAGCAGACTGTCTTGATCGACGTCGAATGGCGCGTTGAGCGCCGCACGGCCTGCGACATCAGAGCGTGCGGTCACTGACTGCGCACCGTTCTTCTGTAAAATAACCGTTGCATCATCAATTTTTTTATCTTTAACAGTCGCACTTAGCACTTCAATATTAATAGACTGTGCGCTGACTGCACAGGTAAATGTAGACAGTGCCAGAACTAGCGCTTTTATATTTCCTTTCACACAACATCCCCTTAAGGCAAATTAATTAATCATTCCCTGCTTACACATCAAAAATGAGGTAATCATCACTTCTGTTTATCGCTAACGGCCCTTTGCAGGCGCGCGAATTATCCAATAAAACCCCGTAGAAGTCATGCGTAACTCAATTATTCCCGAAAGCCAAATTTGAATAAAAAAAGCCACCCGAAGGTGGCTGGTATATTTAATCGGCTAATCGATTAACGTGATAATATCGCTTTTACTGCATCGCCGATATCCGCCAGACTGCGAACGGTTTTAACACCCGCCGCTTCTAACGCTGCGAATTTATCGTCAGCGGTACCTTTACCACCCGCGATGATGGCGCCAGCGTGGCCCATGCGCTTACCTTTCGGTGCCGTCACACCTGCGATGTAACCGACAACTGGTTTCGTCACGTGCTCTTTAATGTACGCCGCCGCTTCTTCTTCTGCCGTACCGCCGATTTCACCGATCATCACGATGGCTTCTGTCTGTGGATCCTGCTCAAACAGCTTCAGAATATCGATGAAGTTAGAACCTGGGATCGGGTCGCCGCCGATACCTACACAGCTGGACTGACCCAGACCAGCATCGGTCGTTTGCTTCACGGCTTCATACGTCAGGGTACCAGAACGAGAAACGATACCGACTTTACCCGGCAGGTGAATATGGCCCGGCATAATACCGATTTTACATTCGCCCGGCGTGATCACACCAGGGCAGTTCGGGCCGATCATCCGCGCGCCGCTCTGATCGAGTTTCACTTTCACCGTCAGCATATCCAGCGTCGGGATACCTTCGGTGATACAGATAATCAACTCGATGCCTGCGTCAATCGCTTCCAGAATGGAGTCTTTACAGAACGGAGCGGGAACGTAGATAACGGATGCCGTTGCCCCCGTCGCTTCTACCGCTTCACGTACCGTATTAAATACGGGCAGACCCAGATGTTCCGTACCGCCTTTACCCGGCGTCACACCACCAACCATTTGCGTACCGTAAGCAAGTGCTTGCTCAGAGTGGAATGTCCCCTGACTACCGGTAAAACCCTGACAGATAACTTTGGTATTTTTATTAATCAGAATGGACATTATTTATCCCCCACTGCTGCAACAACCTGCTGAGCCGCACCCGTCAGGCTGGTCGCGGCAATAATATTCAGGCCGCTATCCGCCAGTTTCTTGGCACCCAGTTCCGCATTGTTTCCTTCAAGACGTACAACAACCGGTACGTTAACGCCCACTTCGGCTACGGCACCGATGATGCCATCAGCGATCAAATCGCAACGTACGATGCCACCAAAGATGTTAACAAAGACGGCTTTTACCTTGTCGTCAGACAGGATGATTTTGAATGCTTCAGTAACACGTTCTTTCGTCGCGCCACCGCCTACATCGAGGAAGTTAGCAGGAGAACCGCCGTGCAGCTTCACGATGTCCATCGTGCCCATCGCCAGACCCGCACCGTTCACCATACAGCCAATGTTGCCGTCCAGCGCAACATAGTTCAGTTCCCACTGCGCCGCATGGGCTTCACGGGAATCTTCCTGACTTGGGTCACGCATTTCACGCAGCTCAGGCTGACGGAACAGGGCATTGCCATCCGCACCCAGCTTGCCATCCAGACAGATCAGATCGCCCTGCTTGGTGATAACCAGCGGGTTGATTTCTACCAGCGCCAGATCGCGCTCAAGGAACAGCGTCGCCAGACCCATGAAGATTTTGGTGAACTGAGCCACTTGCTTACCGCTCAGACCCAGTTTGAAGGCTAGTTCACGGCCCTGATAAGGCTGTGGGCCGACCAGTGGATCGATCGCCGCTTTATGAATTAGCTCCGGCGTTTCTTCCGCCACTTTTTCAATTTCTACGCCACCTTCGGTAGACGCCATGAACACCACGCGACGCGTGCCACGGTCAACAACCGCGCCCAGATACAGCTCTTTGTCGATATCCGTTGCTGCTTCAACCAGGATCTGATGAACCGGCTGACCTTGTGCGTCAGTTTGATAAGTAACGAGTTTTTTACCCAGCCAGTTTTCAGCAAAGGCGCGAATATCTTCTTTATTGCTGACGACTTTAACGCCGCCCGCTTTACCGCGACCGCCTGCGTGAACCTGACATTTTACGACCCACGGACCCGCACCAATTTTAGACGCGGCTTCTTCCGCTTCACGCGGTGTGGTACAGGCATAGCCGGTTGGTGCCGGTAAACCATATCGAGCAAAGAGTTGTTTTGCCTGATACTCGTGTAAATTCATGATGTTCTATCCATTTAGGTTTGGAGATAAGTCGGCAGACGGTTTTTCATCACCGAATCTTTCGGTAGCGAAAAGCGCCATTAACTCTCTGATATATTTGGATAACGCCGTTGAGAAAAAACGGCCTGCATAGCACATAATCTGGTATATCGTTTCGGGCGGAAACCGTCAGGGTTATCCGCCCGAGAGCCTATCTGTCGGACTAAACGTCTAACAGTAGACGCGCTGGATCTTCCAGCATCTCTTTCACTGTCACCAGGAAGCCAACGGACTCACGGCCGTCAACCAAACGGTGATCGTAAGACAGCGCCAGATACATCATCGGCAGAATAACGACCTGACCATCAACCGCCATCGGGCGATCTTTAATGGCGTGCATACCCAGAATCGCACTCTGCGGTGGGTTAATGATCGGGGTAGACATCAGAGAACCAAAGACGCCGCCGTTGGTAATCGTGAAGTTGCCACCCAGCAATTCTTCAACCGTCAGTTTGCCGTCACGGCCTTTCACAGCCAGCTCTTTGATACGCTTCTCGATGTCGGCCATGCCCAGCGCATCCACATCACGCAGCACTGGCGTAACCAGACCACGCGGGGTAGACACCGCGATGCTGACATCGAAATAGTTGTGGTAAACCACATCTTCGCCATCAATAGACGCATTCACTTCTGGATAACGCTTCAGCGCTTCGACCACGGCTTTGATGTAGAAGGACATGAAGCCCAGACGCACGCCGTGACGCTTCTCAAATGCGTCGCCGTACTGCTTGCGCAGATCCATGATTGGCTGCATGTTGATTTCGTTGAACGTCGTCAGCATTGCCGTACTGTTTTTCGCTTCCAGCAGACGTTCTGCAACACGCTTACGCAGACGCGTCATCGGTACGCGTTTTTCGCTGCGCGCGCCCAGAGCGGGTGCCGGAGAAGCCGCCGGAGCCTCGGACTTAGCCGCTTTAGCAGGCTCTTTCTTCTGGGCAGCCAAATGCTTATCCACGTCTTCACGGGTAATTCGACCGCCTACGCCGCTGCCTTTGATCGCAGCCGCATCGAGATCGTGCTCTGCAATCAGACGGCGAATCGCCGGGCTGAGCGCATCGCTGTTCTCTTCTTCCAGACCAGCCGTATGGCGCTGTGACGGTGTTGATTCTTTGCTCTGTGACTTCTCGCTGGTTTCTTTACCAGAGCTGTCGCCACGACGAATGCGGCCCAGCAGTTGGCGAGACGTTACCGTAGCACCTTCCTCTTCCAGTATGGCATCCAGGATGCCGGCTTCAGTGGCAGGCACTTCCAGCACAACTTTGTCAGTTTCAATTTCAACCAGTACTTCATCGCGCTGAACGCTATCGCCTGGTTTTTTATGCCAGGTAGCAACAGTGGCGTCAGCGACGGATTCAGGCAGGTCGGGTACATGAATATCTACGCTACTCATTATCTATCCTTTTATTTAATCAACGTTCAGCGCGTCATCAACCAGATCTTGCTGTTGTTTCTGGTGTACGGACATATAGCCAACGGCGGGTGATGCAGACGCCGGGCGTCCTGCGTAACGTAAAGAAGCCCCAAACGGAATCACTTCACGGAAATGGTGCTGACTGCAATACCAGGCTCCCTGATTCAGCGGCTCTTCCTGACACCACACGAAATCGTGAACATGGGCAAACGATTCCAACGCAGCTTGAACGGCCTGATGCGGGAACGGATAAAGCTGTTCGATACGGACGATCGCGACATCTTTTTGCTCGTTCTTGCGACGCTTTTCCAGCAAATCATAGTAGACCTTACCGGAACAAAGCACGACACGCTTCACGGCTGCCGGATCTAATTCTTCTACTTCACCAATCGCCGGCTGGAAGGAACCATTTGCCAGTTCATCCAGTGAAGATATCGCCAGCGGATGGCGCAACAGCGATTTCGGTGACATGACCACCAGCGGACGACGCATACCGCGCAGCGCCTGACGGCGAAGCATGTGATACACCTGTGCTGGCGTTGACGGAATACAGACCTGCATGTTTTGCTCAGCGCACAATTGCAGATAACGCTCCAGTCTAGCAGATGAGTGCTCTGGGCCCTGACCTTCGTAACCGTGCGGCAGCAGCATGACCAGACCACACATCCGGCCCCACTTCTGCTCACCGGAGCTGATGAACTGGTCGATAACAACCTGCGCACCGTTGGCGAAGTCACCAAACTGCGCTTCCCAGATGGTCAGGGTGCGTGGTTCTGCGGTCGCATAGCCGTATTCAAACGCCAGAATCGCCTCTTCAGACAATACGGAGTCCCAAACATTGAACTCGCCCTGCCCGTTGTGTACGTGGTTCAACGGCGTGTAGCTGGAACCATTTTTCTGGTTATGCACCACAGCATGACGATGGAAGAACGTACCGCGACCGCTGTCCTCACCAGACAAGCGAATCGGAATGCCTTCATCGACCAACGTGGCGTAAGCCAGCGTTTCTGCACCGCCCCAGTCAAATGGTTTGTTGCCCGCAGCCATTTCGGCACGGTCGGTATAGACTTTGGCAACACGAGGATGGATTTCAATCCCTTCTGGCACTTCGCTGATACGCTTTGCCAGTTCCTGCAAACGTTTCATTTCCGTTGCATGCGGATAAGGTTCATCCCACTCATGGTTCAGATACGGCGTCCAGGTAAAGGACTGCATATCCATCTGACGCCATTCTTCCACCACGCATTCACCCGCATCCAGCGCATCGCGGTACAGGTTGACCATCTCGGTGGCATCTTCCAGCGTGATGGATTTTTCCTGCTCCAGACGATCGGCGTATACCTTACGCGGCGTCGGGTGCTTCTTGATCTTCTGGTACATCATCGGCTGCGTTGCACTTGGCTCGTCAGCTTCGTTATGACCATGACGGCGATAACAAATCAGATCGATGAACACATCGCGCTTAAACTCATTACGGAAATCCAGCGCCAGACGCGTAACAAACGCCACCGCTTCCGGGTCGTCTGCGTTAACGTGGAAAATCGGTGCCTGTACCATTTTACCGATATCGGTACAGTACTCGGTGGAACGGATATCCAGCGGGTTAGACGTGGTGAAACCGATACGGTTGTTAATAACAATACGCAGCGTGCCGCCAACTTCGTAGCCACGCACCGTCGACATATTCAACAGTTCCTGAACCACACCCTGACCACTGACTGCCGCATCGCCGTGAATGGTGATTGGCAGAACACGTGGACCACTCTGGCTATTCAGACGATCGAGACGCGCACGTACTGAGCCCGTCACTACCGGACTGACAATCTCCAGGTGCGATGGGTTAAACGCCAGCGCCAAATGCACCAGACCGCCAGCCGTCTCGAATTCAGACGAGAAGCCCTGGTGATATTTCACGTCACCGGTGCCCAAGTGTTCTTTATGCTTACCGGCAAATTCGTCGAACAGATCCTGAGATTTTTTGCCCAATACGTTGATCAGCACGTTGAGGCGGCCACGGTGTGCCATCCCCAATACCACTTCGCGAGTATCGTTTGCACCCGCATGGCGAATCAGCTCTTTCAGCATCGGAACCAGTGCATCACCGCCTTCCAACGAGAAACGCTTGGCGCCAGGATATTTGGCCCCCAGATACCGCTCCAGCCCTTCAGCTGCGGTTAACTCTTGCAGGAAACGACGTTTCTCTTCCAGAGAGAATGACGGCTGCCCCATTACCGATTCGATACGCTGCTGGATCCAGCGTTTCTCTTCCGTACTGGTCATGTGCATATATTCCGCACCGATAGAACCGCAATAGGTGCGTTTCAGTGCGTCATACAGATCTTCCAGCTTCATGGTGTCTTTGCCAATGGCAAAAGACCCCACGTTGAAAGATTCCTGTAGGTCATCCTGCGTCAGATTGTGGTAATCCAGATCCAATTCTGCAACAGGTTCCTGCGGGCGCAGGAAGATCGGGTCCAGGTTAGCTTGCTGATGTCCACGGAAGCGGAACGCATTGATCAGCTGCAATACCTTGACCTGCTTAGCATCAATATCGGGATCGGTGACTGACGAGGTAAAGCGCGAAGAGTCTTTCGCCAGACGGCGGAAATATTCACGCGTTTTGGAATGGAGTTGATCCGGTTTGACCCCACTCGTAGGCAATTGCTGGAAGATCGAGCGCCAGCTATGTTCGATCGAGTCAGGATCGGTTAAAAAATCTTCATAGAGTTGCTCTATGTAGGACTGATTCGCACCCGCCAAATAGGAGGAATCCAGCCAGGCCTTCATCGCGCCGTTCTGCATTATGATCCCTTAAGCTAATAAGCTTCAGTTTTCGCCGTGGTTAACATGTAATTAGTGTCCGTATATTGTTCGCCGTAAAAACGGTTCACTTGTCGTACTTCGGTACGCGCTTAGGGTATCCATCCCCCCTAAGGAACCTTTAAAAACCGGTTCGGGCGCGTAAGCCGGTTTTTAAAGGTTTCCTGCGCTCCCTCTGAAGAATAGCAACTTCAGAGGGAGATACATGTTTTACTACTTAATCTTTATGCAATAACACGTTACGTACTGACGAGTCATTACGCGCTACGGTGCAACAGCATCGATTTAATATGACCAATAGCCTTGGTCGGGTTCAACCCTTTCGGACACACGTTGACGCAGTTCATGATGCCGTGGCAGCGGAAGACGCTGAATGCATCGTCCAGATCGTCCAGTCGTGGATTACTTTCCGTATCGCGACTGTCAATCAGGAAACGATACGCCGCCAGCAGCCCCGCAGGTCCAACAAACTTGTCCGGGTTCCACCAGAACGATGGGCAAGACGTTGAACAGCAGGCACACATGATGCATTCATACAACCCATCCAGTTTGGCACGTTGTTCTGGCGATTGCAGATGTTCGCGCGCCGGCGGATTTTTCCCATTATTCAACAGGTAAGGCTTTATTTTCTCATATTGAGCATAGAACTGCCCCATGTCCACTACCAAATCACGCACAACGGGTAATCCCGGTAAAGGACGGATAACAATTTTGCTTTTTCCACGCTGTAACGCGGAAACAGGCGTAATACAGGCCAGCCCGTTTTTACCGTTCATGTTAACGCCGTCAGAACCACAGACGCCTTCACGGCAGGAACGACGAAATGAGAGCGTCGGATCCTGTTCTTTTAGCAGCATCAGCGCATCCAGCAGCATCATGTCGCGGCCTTCTTCCGCCTCTAACTGATAATCCTGCATCCGCGGAGCATCATCAACATCCGGGTTGTAACGATAAATAGAAAATTCGAGTTTCATCGTTTGATCTCCGCGATTAATAAGTACGTATTTTCGGCGGGAACGCCGGACGCAGTTTAGGCTGCATGTTCACCTCACGGCGCGTCATGCTGTCGGTTTGCGGCAGATACAACGAATGGCACAGCCAATTTTCATCATCGCGTTCTGGGTAGTCGAAGCGACTGTGTGCGCCACGGCTTTCGGTACGGAAGTTAGCCGATACCGCTGTCGCGTACGCGGTTTCCATCAGGTTATCCAGCTCCAGACACTCGATACGCTGGGTGTTGAACTCACTTGAGGTATCATCTAAACGCGCATTTTTCAGGCGTTCACGAATCACTTTCAGCTCTTCCAACCCTTTCGCCATCGCATCGCCTTCGCGGAAGACCGAGAAGTTATTCTGCATGCAGGATTGCAGCGCCTTGCGGATTTCAACCGGATCTTCCCCTGAACGGGTATTGTTCCAGCGGTTCAGACGGTCGAGCGAGGCTTCAATATCGGATTCGCTGGCATCACGGCTTTCGCCCTGCTCGTTCAACGACTCTTGCAGATGAATACCCGCTGAGCGACCGAATACCACCAGATCAAGCAGCGAGTTACCGCCCAGACGGTTAGCACCATGAACCGAGACGCAGGCAATTTCACCCACGGCAAACAGCCCTGGAATCACCACATCTTCGCCTTTCTCATTCACCGTCAACGCCTGACCGCTCACTTTGGTCGGAATACCGCCCATCATGTAGTGGCAGGTTGGGATAACAGGAATCGGCTCTTTCACTGGATCGACGTGAGCAAATGTGCGAGACAGCTCCAAAATGCCCGGCAGACGGGATTCCAGAACATCTTTACCCAGATGGTCCAGTTTCAGCTTGGCGTGTGGTCCCCACGGGCCTTCACAGCCACGGCCTTCACGAATTTCGATCATAATGGAACGGGCAACAACGTCACGGCCAGCCAGATCTTTCGCGTTTGGCGCATAACGTTCCATGAAGCGTTCACCGTGTTTGTTCAGCAGGTAACCGCCTTCACCACGGCAACCTTCTGTCACCAGCACACCCGCACCAGCAATACCCGTTGGGTGGAACTGCCACATTTCCATGTCCTGCAACGGAACGCCAGCACGCAGCGCCATGCCCACACCGTCACCCGTGTTAATGTGTGCGTTGGTCGTGGATTGGTAAATACGTCCCGCGCCACCAGTTGCCAACACGGTCGCTTTCGCTTTGAAATAGACCACTTCACCGGTTTCGATACAGATCGCCGTACAGCCGACAACCGCACCATCCTGATTCTTCACCAGATCGAGGGCGTACCATTCGGAGAAGATAGTGGTGTGATTTTTCAGGTTCTGCTGATACAGCGTATGCAGCAACGCATGACCGGTACGGTCAGCCGCGGCTGCGGTACGTGCAGCCTGCTCACCGCCAAAGTTCTTGGATTGACCACCGAACGGACGCTGATAAATGCTGCCATCATCCAGACGGGAGAACGGTAACCCCATGTGTTCCAGTTCCAGAATCGCTTCCGGGCCGGTTTTACACATATATTCAATGGCGTCTTGATCGCCAATGTAATCCGACCCTTTTACGGTGTCATACATGTGCCATTCCCAGTTGTCCTCATGGGTGTTGCCCAGCGCAACGGTAATACCGCCTTGCGCGGACACGGTATGGGAACGGGTTGGGAACACTTTCGATAACAGGGCACAGGACAGGCCCATTTGGGAAATTTGCAGCGCGGCGCGCATACCTGCGCCACCCGCACCCACAACAACTGCATCAAATTCTCTGACAGGCAAATTCATCACGCACCCCACACCACAATAGTTCCATAAATGACGTACACCAACAGCGCAACCACAATCGCCAACTGTAAAGTCAGGCGTAAGGCCAGCGGTTTAATGTAGTCGGTCAGCACTTGCCACATCCCTATCCAGGCATGAACCAGAATGGAAAATAACGTTAGCAGTGTGAATACTTTGGTGAGAGCCATCGCGAAGAAACCACGCCAGATTTCATACGTGATGTCGCCAGCCGTAGCAATAAAACCAATAATATAAATTACATATAGAACAATGACGATGGCGGAAGCGCGAATCAGTAACCAATCGTGTACGCCATTGCGTCCTAACGCAGAAGCATTGCTTACCATACGAGGACTCCAGCCAGAATTGAAAGCACGACAGTAATAATAAAGGAGATATTTGCAGAACGCTTACCTGCGGCAAAGTCTTCTTCTATATAGCCAAAATCCATCAACAGGTGACGTATACCACCAACAATGTGATAAGCCAACGCGACGAGGATGCCCCAAACGATAAACTTGACGATGAAGCTATCCATAATTTCCGCAGCGCGCAGGAACCCTTCCTCTGAAGAAAGAGAAGTGCCTAACAGCCACAGTAAAATACCGACAGCGACAAAGGTGATAACGCCGGAGACGCGGTGAAGAATAGATGCTATCGCAGTAACGGGGAACTGGATCGTCTGCAATTCCAGATTGACAGGTCTTTGTTTTTTCACGGATTTGCCCACACAGCTTTTATTATTGTTTCTTCCTCCGGGCCTGATGTGAGGTCAGACAGCATGAAAGTTACGGCCCTGAAAAGTGGGTTTACGATACGCGCTCAAACATCGACATTCCGGTGTCTAAACAGCGCATGATCCTTTCATACTGGGTGCTCCTACTGCAGGGTGATTCCGGAGACCTGTCGGCAGTATAGGTACTTCACATTCCCATTACAATTCCCATACAAACTGTTTGGTGACATTTGCCCCGAACAGTGATTTAGATCACGAATTTCACAATTTATATAAAATTAATTATCTGATTTGACAAAAGTTCAACATTTCAATTACAACTAGGGGATTGAATTCCTTATGATGTGTTAAAGCACAACGGCGACACTTCCACACTGGCGTAACTTATGTAACAGTGGGGAGAGTCCACGTAAAAGTCATAGGTAATGACTACAATCTATTCAGAGCACAACTCATTTATCTGAATATCGTTAATTACCTGGAGAACGAATTTTTCATCCTGAATGCGGCTATCCGCCTTACTCTGTATCCTATTTGACGACTGTGTCACGACAGAGTTTCACCGGCCATTGTTCGCCCGGTGTACAGGCATGACGGTATTTCTTCAGTGAGAATATTTAAAATTAAAGCGCTAAGGAGACTGTAAATGGCTGATAAGAAAGCAACACTTACTCTAGAGGGTAAAGATCCAATTGAGCTAAATGTCCTATCAGGTACATTGGGGTATGATGAGATTGATATTCGTCCCCTCGGTTCTAAAGGTTACTTCACATTTGACCCCGGCTTTACCTCTACCGCATCTTGCGAATCCAAGATTACCTATATCGACGGCGACGAAGGCATCTTGCTACATCGTGGCTTCCCGATTGCCCAACTGGCTGAAAAATCGAATTATCTTGAAGTTTGTTACATCCTGCTGTTCGGTGAAGTCCCGACGGTAGAACAGTATGAAACCTTCAAGACCACCGTGACGCGTCACACCATGATCCATGAGCAGATTACTCGTCTGTTCCACGGTTTCCGTCGTGATTCACATCCAATGGCCGTATTGTGCGGCGTCACGGGTGCACTGGCGGCGTTCTATCACGATTCACTGGACATTAACATTGAGCGCCACCGCGAAATCGCGGCCTACCGCCTGCTGTCCAAAATGCCGACCGTTGCAGCAATGTGCTACAAATACTCACTGGGTCAGCCGTTTGTTTATCCGAAAAACAACCTGTCCTACGCCGGTAACTTCCTGCACATGATGTTCTCCACCCCTTGTGAAGAATATGTTGTGAATCCGGTGTTGGAACGTGCCATGGACCGTATTCTGATCCTGCATGCCGATCACGAACAAAACGCCTCGACGTCTACCGTGCGTACCGCAGGTTCATCAGGTGCGAATCCATTTGCCTGTATCGCCGCGGGGATCGCCTCGCTGTGGGGACCGGCACACGGCGGCGCGAACGAAGCCTGCCTGCGTATGCTGGAAGAAATCAGCAGCGTGGAGCACATCCCTGCGTTTATCGAACGTGCAAAAGACAAGAACGACTCCTTCCGCCTGATGGGCTTCGGTCACCGTGTGTACAAAAACCACGACCCGCGCGCTACCGTCATGCGTGAAACCTGCCATGAAGTGCTGAAAGAGCTGGGCAGAAAAGACGACCTGCTGGAAGTGGCGATGGAGCTGGAGCATATCGCGCTGAACGACCCGTACTTCATTGAGAAGAAACTGTACCCGAACGTGGACTTCTACTCCGGCATCATCCTGAAAGCGATGGGTATTCCGTCTTCCATGTTTACCGTTATCTTTGCGATGGCGCGTACCGTGGGCTGGATTGCGCATTGGAGCGAAATGCACGCCGACGGCATCAAGATTGCCCGTCCACGTCAGTTGTATACCGGCTACGACAAACGTGACTTTACGTCCAATCTGAAAAACGATTAATCTATTCAGTACATGCAAAAAGGCCGGATATCACATCCGGCCTTTTTTATACCGGTACTAAAGGGATGACTTACAACCTAAACTTTGCGTGAATCGCAATAAATAGCCATCTGGATCCTGTACCAGAAAATTACTTTCCCCGTGGTACACCTCATGATCGCGATACCAGCACGTTTCCACGGGTCTGCGTAGCGTATAACCCGCACGTTCAATCGCCGCCGCCAACGCCTGAGCATCTGGGCACTCAATCGATAAATTCATACCACGGCCAAACGGCGGTTCTAAAGGCTCCACACGCCAGGGTGATTCGGTTAAATAATCCTGTTCCAGCATTAGTTGGCTCCCATGAAAAGAAAGGAACGCGAACTTATCTTCAGGCCTGTCGTACTCAATCTGAAATCCCAAAACATGGCAATAAAACGCCAGACTCTTTTGTAAATCAGAGACAATCATTTCTGGAATTAACGTATTCATCTTGCGCATAAATCACTCACATTATTACTTCTGACAACCCGGGCACCAATAAAACGGGCGTGATGACAGCATCGTTCTTTCAATCATTCCGCCGCAGCGCTCACAGCGTTCCCCCTCACGATGGAAAACCTTGAACGAAAAAATCGCCCCGTGATGTCGATTCTCATCAACGGTGCCACGCGTGTTGTAGGACAAACGGGGAATCTCCAGCAGCGCCTGACTCAACGTCTGCAACTGTTCCTCATTCAACTGTGCTGCCGTGTGTTGGGGTGCAAGCTGTGCCTGCCAGAGAATCTCAACGCGCAGATAATTTCCCAGCCCGGCGAGAAAAGCCTGATCCAGCAACAGCCCGCTAAACTGGCGACGGCGAAAGCGCGGTAATAACAGACGCTCACACACCTGTTCCGGCGTCAGTGAGAGATCCAAGACATCAGGGCCAATACGTTGCAGGAAAGGGTGCGTCGAGAGCATCTCCGGCGTCAGCATTTCAATATCTGACGCGCTGTAGAGCAGAATGGCGCGATCCTGCGTTTCCAGCCGGACGCGCAAATCCCGCTTTGTTTCCGGTGATTCACCCGCATTCACGACTCGCCACACGCCATAGAGCTGATTATGGCTATACAACACCCGATCGTTGCTAAAATAGGTCAGCAGCGCCTTCCCACGCGTTTCAATCTGCCTGACCTGTTGCCCGATCAATTCTGCCTCGTATGGCTTCAGTTCTGGAAACGCAAACCAGACACGCGTCAGCGTTTTGCCCACGACGGCCTCAACCAGCTTATCAGCCGCCCGGCGAATTTCCGGTCCTTCCGGCATACTTTAATCCCTGAAAATCAGACGCTCTGGATAGGGCGTGATTAACCAAACGAAGAACTGATCCAGATTAATGTAATGAGCCGCCAGTCACCGCCACATCAACCTGCTGCACCAGCGATTGCTTGATCATCACTTCCAGCGCCGCCGTGACTAACGGCGTAGGCATGCTCGGTTCATCGGGGTGTCGTGCAGCCTGTTCCGGCGAATAAGGAATGTGAACGAATCCGCCGCGCACCACATCGCCCTGCTGATGTAACTGGTGTAAAAGCCCGTACATCACATGATTGCAGACAAACGTTCCTGCGGTTTGCGACACCGACGCGGGGATACCCGCCACACGCAATGCCTGCACCAGCGCTTTCACTGGCAGCGTCGAAAAATATGCCGCAGGCCCGCCTTCCACCACCGGCGTATCAATCGGTTGGTTGCCCCGGTTATCCGCAATGCGGGCGTCATTAATATTAATCGCCACGCGTTCGACAGAAATATCAGTACGACCGCCCGCCTGCCCCACCGCGATCACCACTTCCGGCTGCCATTCGGCTATCGCGCGGTAAAGCTGTTCCAGCGACAGATCGAAGACGCAAGATAAACGGCAGGCCACCACGCGCACACCGCCAACTTCTCGCTGATGAAGTACTTTTACCGCTTCCCATGAGGGATTAATCGCTTCGCCCTCAAAAGGTTCAAACGCCGTGATCAAAACGGTTTTCATCGGTTATCCCCGTCATACAAAAATAATGATTATGCCGCCGCAACAGCGATCTGATGCTGGCTAAAGCAGTTACGCAGTTTGCGGGCAAACAGCAGCGCGTGTTGTCCATCGCCGTGAATACATACGGTATCCGCTTGTACGTTAACCCAAGAGCCGTCGATCGCCCTAACCCGCTGACGTTGAATCATCTCCAGCGTCTGTGCCAGCGCCAGCTCATCGCTGTTAATCAATGCTCCCGCCTGAGTGCGCGGCACCAGCGATCCGTCAGGCAGATAGCAGCGATCGGCGAACACTTCCTGACGCGTCGCCAACCCCAGCCGTTGCCCAGCGCGGATTAACTCGCTTCCCGCCAGACCGACTAAGCGTAACGCCGGATTCACCACCTTCACCGCCTTGGCTATCGCATCAGCCAGCGCCGGTTCACACGCCGCCTGATTGTAAAGCATGCCGTGAGGCTTAACGTGCGACAGCTTGCCGCCTTCAGCTGCAACAATCGCACTCAGCGCGCCAAGCTGATACACCATCTGGGCAAAGACAATTTCCGCAGGCACATTCATCGCCTTGCGGCCAAAATTTTCACGATCGGGAAAGCTCGGGTGTGCGCCAAGCGCGACCCTATAACCGATTCCCCAACGCACTGACTGACGCATGGTTTGCGCATCACCGGCATGAAATCCACAGGCAATATTGGCTGACGTCACCAGCTTCAGCAGCGCTTCGTCATGCTCGCCGCCCTCACCCAGATCGGCATTCAGATCAATAATCATGCAACCTCCACGCCAGCTGTTCGAGGTAACGCCGCTGTTCTTCGGCCGCTTTTTGCGCCTGAGCCTGCGTACAGTGAATAAAATGTATCGGCTCACCGAGTCGGATTTGTGCCAGATGGAATAAATCCGCTTCGATCACCGTCGCAATACGCGGGTAACCGCCAGTTGTCTGCGCATCCGCCAGCAGTACGATAGGGTGACCATTGTGCGGAACCTGCACGACGCCCGGCAGCAGCCCATGCGATGGCAGCTCGCGCGGTTTGCTACCCGGTAATGCAGCACGCTGTAGATCAGCGCCCAATAAACGGTAGCCCATGCGGTTACTTTGCGGGCTCAGTTGCCAGGACGTTCGCCAGAACAATTCCTGCATCTCTTCGCTGAATTCCTGATACTCCGGCCCTGGTAATGCCCGCACGCGGTTGCCGAACAACAGCTGCTTGATACCGACTTCTCGCGTCAGTTCGCGAGTTGGCGTACCCAGAGGAAGTTCATCGCCATCCATCAGCAAACGTCCGTCAAAGCCCCCAAAACCGGCTTTCAAGTCGGTACTGCGCGAGCCAAGCGCTTCCGGCACATCCACGCCGCCGGACAGCGCCAGATAGCTACGCATTCCGTTACGCGGCATGCGCATTTTCAACGTTTGTCCCGGCTTCACAGCGAAACGCCAGCCTGTCCAGAGTGGTTTTCCATCCAGTTCGGCATGACAGTCCGCACCGGTTAGCGCCACCCAGCAGGCGGTGGTGAATATTGCGGTAAACTTACCCAGCGTAATTTCCAGCGCGGCAGCATTCTCCGCGTTGCCCACTAGCAGGTTGGCCATTGCCAGGGCAGGCAGATCGAGCGCGCCTGACTGGCTGATACCCAAACGGCGAAAACCGACGCGGCCACCGTCCTGCACCGAAGTATGCAATCCGGCATGAATAACCTTCAGCATACGCCCTCCTTCTGTGGCAAAAACCGAACGTTATCACCGGGACGCAGCAACGTTGGCGGCATCGTTTGTGGATTAAACAATTTCAGCGAGGTGCGACCAATCAGCTGCCAGCCACCGGGCGTCGCCAGCGGATAAATCCCCGTCTGTGCGCCACCAATCCCGACCGATCCTGCTGCCACGCGCAGGCGCGGCTCAGCGCGACGCGGCATATGCAGTTTCTCGTTTAATCCGCCGAGGTAGGCAAAACCCGGCTGGAAGCCCAAAAAGTAGACCACATACTGTGCGGCTGCGTGTGCTTCCACAACCTGACTCACTGTCAGGCCACTGTGAGCGGCAACCTCCACCAAATCCGGCCCTGCCTCTCCACCATACACGACGGGAATGTCGATATCGCGTGGGTCAAACGCTAGCGATTCGCTCTCTTCCCACCAGCGCTGCAAGCGTTCAATCGCATCCAGCGCCACCTGCTGCGGATGCGCCAACAGCACCGTCAGATTATTCATGCCCGGAATCGCTTCCAGCACCTCTTCATGATGGTTCAGGCGCTCGGCAAGTCCCCATATCCGCTGCTGGCTCTCCAGCGACATTGGCGGTTCCAGTTCCAGAACAACAGCTCTCTCACCCAGAAGATAACACCGTGCTCGTTGCAATCTTTCCTCCTGAATCGCGTTTTATCCGTTATGGTGAACATGGCTAAATGATTAGCGAGGCTTACTGTTCTATTTTCTTCTTAACAGCTAAGCAACAACGATGCCAATATCAAAAATGTCACATCATTCCTGTGCGGTACAGAGACTTTCAATCCGTCACGCGGGGTTAGGAATATCAATAAATGTCACATCAAAACCATGCTGTGCCGCCAGCCATTCGCCCAACGCTTTGATGCCGCCGCGTTCGGTGGCATGGTGTCCGGCAGCAAAAAAGTGCAGCCCCATTTCGCGCGCGATATGAATCGTTTGCTCAGACACTTCACCAGTAATAAACGCATCGACCCCGAAGCGGGCCGCTTGTTCAATAAATCCCTGACCGCCGCCGGTACACCAGGCCACGCGTTGTATCTGTTGCGGTGCATTATCCCCACAATGCAGCACGCTACGCCCCAGCCGTTTTTCTACACGGCGGCAAAAAGCATCTGCCGTCATGGGCTGCGCCAGTTCACCATACGGCACCAGCGGCTCGATCGCCCCCTGCACCTGAATCTCCAGCAGCGCCGCCAGCTGTGCGTTATTCCCCAGTTCCGGGTGTGCATCCAGCGGCAAGTGATAGCCGTACAGGTTGATATCATTGAGCAACAGCGTTTTCAGTCGGTTACGCTTCATGCCACAAACAATCTGCGGTTCGTTTTTCCAGAAGTAGCCGTGGTGAACCAGAATCGCATCGGCCTGCTTTTCTACCGCCGCATCCAGCAGCGCCTGTGAGGCCGTTACGCCCGTCACAATACGTTTTACCTCTGCACGCCCCTCAACCTGTAAACCGTTCGGTGCGTAGTCCTGAAACGTCGCCGTGCTCAGTTTCTCGTTAATGATTTTTTCCAGTTCCACATTACGCATACTTACTGTTCTCTTCTCGATCGTTACCCGCCATACCAATATTTTTTGCCGCCTCAAACGCCGCCAGCGTATCCTGACGCGCGGTTTTATGGTCGACAATTGGCAGCGGATAGTTCAGCTGATGGTGGTGTTTGTCAGCCCAGCGATGGGGCTGATGAATATCTTTATCCGGCACGGCGGCCAGTTCGGGCAGCCAGTGGCGAATAAATCGACCTTCTGGGTCGAAGCGCTCGCCCTGCGTTATCGGGTTGAAAATACGAAAATAAGGTGCCGCGTCGGTGCCTGTTGACGCCGCCCACTGCCAGCCGCCGTTATTCGCCGCCAGATCGCCATCCAGCAGTTGCGACATAAAGTAGCGTTCGCCTTCACGCCAATCGATCAGTAAATCTTTGACGAGAAAACTGGCGCAAATCATACGCAAGCGATTGTGCATCCATCCCGTTTCATTCAGTTGACGCATCGCCGCATCCACGATCGGGTAGCCCGTTTTCCCCTGCTGCCAGGCGGCTAAATACTCCGGTGATTCCCGCCATTTCACCCACTGCGTCCACGCGGTGAACGGTCGGTGTTTACACAGTTGCGGCCAAGAGACAATCAGGTGGCGATAAAACTCACGCCAGACCAGTTCGTTAAACCAAGTGAATGCTCCGCCCTCACGCCGTTCCAGCATATCTGGGCCTTCGGCACGCAGGCGATTAAAACATTGGCGCGGCGATACGATCCCAAGCGCCAGATACGGAGAAAGTTTGCTGGTGCCGGGTAGCGCCGGAAAATCCCGCTGCTGATCGTAATCCTGCACCTGTTCGCGACAAAAACGCCGCAGTTGCTGCAATGCCGCGCGTTCACCGCGAGGAAAATCTTCACTATCCACTTCGCGCTGCGGATAGCTGAACGGTGCCAGTTCCACCGTGTTATCGATCGGCTCACCGCGTGCTTCCGGTGCTGGTACGCACGTCGTATCCGACTCCAGCAGACGTTTGATAAAGGCCTGACGAAAGGGCGTAAACACCTTATACATCTCGCCATTACCCGTCAGCACGCTACCCGGCGGTAACAACAGGCTGTCATGATAACCGTGACAAACCACGCTATCGGCCAGCCGATCTTTCACCTGCTTATCACGCAGGCGCTCGTTGATTTCATACTGATAATGGTAGAAAAGATCGGTGGCCTGCTGCTGCGCACAAAACTGCACCAGCCAGTCAACCGACGCAGCAAAGTCAGCACATTCGTGGTAATGCAGCGGGATACCTTTTTCGGCCAGCGCCTGCTGTACCAGCGTCAGGTTCTCCAGTAGAAAGGCCGCCTGACGCGGAGCCATATCGTGCTTTTCCCACTGTACGGGCGTGGCGATAAAGACGGCAAGCACCGTCGCGTTCGGATCCTGACAGGCCGCGTACAGCGCCAGATTATCGGTAACGCGCAGGTCGTTGCGTAGCCAGACTACATGGGTGGTCATGAAATTCCTCGGGCGGTCAAACTAGTGTCCGTAACGCAGGCGTAATGCCTCGGGGTACGGCTCAAAGTAACGCTGCTGAGCCAGATACGCATCGGGGTATTCCGCCATGTAATGTTTTAGCAACGTGATAGGTGCCAGTAGCGGCTGCAAGCCTTGTCGATAGCGATCGATGAGCTGCGCCAGTTCCTGTCGCTGTTGAGCGTTAAGCTGACGTCGGAAGTAGCCCTGCACGTGCATCAGCACATTGGTGTGATTGCGCCGCGTCGCAGGCTTTGACAACAGCTTCATCAGCCGCTTCCGATACTCAACGATGTAGTCTTCCAGCGATTCCCATTTATCGATCCCCGCAACAAACGGCCCCAGCTCGCGGTATTCCGGCTGGGAATGCGCCAGCAGCAGTAATTTATAGCGGCTATGAAAGGTAATCAGCGCACCACGGCTCAGGCCGTTTTGCCATAGCTGATTCAGTTCGTGTAACGCATAAACGCGTTCAATGAAATTTTCCCGCAAACCGGGATCCTGCAAGCGTCCGTCTTCCTCAACCGGTAGCCAAGGCATTTGCCGCATCAGCTCCTGCGTAAACAGGCCGATACCACTTTTACGCGCATCCTTTTGCGTTTCATTGTAAACCTTCACGCGCTCCATACCGCAGCTCGGCGATTTGGCGCAGACGATATAACCGCATAAGTGCTGAAGCTGACTGACTTTGTCAGCGGAAAACACCGTCATCTGCTGGGTAACATCCAGCGGCGAACCATTGCTGGCACGCATCGTGATATGGCTTTCCCCTTCTCGCACCAGCCTGAGTGCCGGACGCGGCACCGGTAAACCAATCGCCATTTCCGGGCAGACCGGTTCAAAACGAAAATAGGGCGCCAGTTGTTCAGCGGCAAACGTCAAACGCTTGTGTCCGCCATCAAATCGCACGGGATTACCGAGCAAACAGGCGCTGATACCAACAGGGATGAGTTCGAGCGTCATGATTTATCCTTACGCTTGTCGTATATGGTTTGCCTTGATGGCATTCTGCAAACCCTCTGACCAGCATAGCGGATTTCACCACGATTCTGTGCAGTCGTAGCGAAGAATAAAGTAATAAATCATGCGATTGATGGATTATGTCGATCAAAGAAGACGTTTTTCTTTGCGAGCGGAATTGATATCCAAAACATGCATCGCGAGTATCGTTTCGTCTGTCATCAAATAGCCTTATTCCCCCACTACAATCCCCATTCCGATATAGAGTCCCAAAGAGGATACCCCATGTTTTTTCCCCTGCTTTACTGGCGGGACGCTTTGCTATGGCTTTTAACTAGTCAGCCCCAAAGCGCTCGCCCGATCCACCGATATCAAAATGGATATCACCTCCCGGTATGGCACGGAGGTGATGATGACCACGACTGAATTCACCACGCCCGCCGCGATTGCGATCGACAAATTGTCCCACGCTTTCGCAGGCAAAACGGTTCTCGATTCCATCAGCCTCAATGTGCCAAAAGGCACCATTCTGGCCCTGCTGGGGCCTTCCGGCTGCGGCAAAAGTACGTTGCTAAAGCTGCTGGCCGGTCTGTTACAGCCGGATGCGGGCACCATTCATTTTGGCGATCGTCAGGTTGCTGGTCACCAGCTATCCCTGCCGCCAGAGCAGCGCAATCTGGGCATGGTCTTTCAGGACTACGCGCTTTGGCCACATATGACGGTTGCACAAAACGTCGGGTTTCCGCTGCTGATGAGGAAGGTTCCGCGCGATCTCTGCCGCCAACGGGTGGAAGTCACGCTAGCGCGCGTCGGTCTGGCTGATTTTGCCGATCGAAAACCTGCTGATTTATCCGGCGGCCAGCAACAGCGAGTCGCACTGGCGCGCGCCATCATCGCGGAGCCGAACATTCTGCTCTTCGATGAACCGCTATCCAATCTCGACCGGGATCTACGTGAATCGCTTTGCCAGGAGATGGCATCGCTATTACGCCATCTTGGTACCACCGCCGTGTATGTCACCCACGACAGAGGCGAAGCCAACATACTGGCGCACCGTATTGTTCACATGTCGCAAGGCCACATTACTGATATCACCACACATTAACTTTGGGAAAAAACACAATGAAAAACAATCTGTTTACCATGAATCAACGAGGCATCATTATGGGTATAGCTCTCTCATTAGCGGCGGTAGCAGGCAGCGCACAGGCCCTGACGCTGTACACCGCCGGACCGGGAGCACTGGCGAAGAAACTGGCAGCAGGTTATGAAAAGCAGACTGGCGTGAAAGTCGATGTCTTTCAGGCAACAACCGGTAAAGTCATGGCAAGGCTGGAAGCCGAACAGGCCAATCCACGTGCCGATGTTCTTATTTCTGCCTCCTGGGATACGGCGACAGATTTGCAGCAGCGTGGCTGGCTGTTGGAATTTGATAGCCCGAATGCGGCCACCGTGCCTGCACAGTTCAAAACGCCTTTCTATGTGGCACAGGGCATTTCCGCGCTGGGCATTGTGTGGAACAGCAAGAGCGGCACGCCAGAGCCCAAAGACTGGAACGACCTCACCAAACCTGAATTTAAAGATAAAGTCACCACGCCAGATCCTGCGCTGTCCGGTGCCTCACTCGATCTGCTGATTGGTTTGCAAAATGCGGAGAAAGATAAAGCCTGGGAAATGTTCGATCGCTTAAAAGCCAACGGCATGATCATCGCCGGTCCAAACGCTCAGGCATTAACGCCGGTGCTGCAAGGGGCGAAAGCCGCCGTTTTTGGTGCCGTGGACTACGTTTCTTACGGCAGCATGGAGTCTGGCGAATCCATTAAAGTCATTTTCCCTTCCAGCGGCACCGTCATTGCCCCTCGCCCGATGATGATCCTGAAAAGCAGCAAAAACCAGCAGCAGGCAAAAGACTTCATCAACTATATGTTGTCGCCTGAAGGCCAAAAAGCAGTGGCTGAAGCCTGGCTGATGCCCGCGCGTCAGGACATTGATGCCAAGCGCCCTCTGTTTAAGAGCCTGACATTACTGCCAGAAGGCGATAGCGCCTCAGCGTCCCGTGCTGCCGTTCTCGATCGCTTTGCCACCTTATTTGGTCAGCGCTAAGCCTGTTCAGTCATGACAGCCCTCGGATAGTTCGAGTGGCATGACACTAGATAATGCCCTGCTGACGACCGTCAGCAGGGCTGGAGTATCAGATGAACAAGTTTGCTTTACTGCCACTGCTTACGGTGGCGGTACTTTTTACTCTGGTTGGCATTCCCGTATTGTTCGTTGCGCTACAGGCGATCTTTCCGAATTTGGGTGCGGGCTCTTTTTCGAACCCGTTCTCGGCATTCACGGAAGTCTTCGCACAGGCGCGCTTGTTCGCGCTGTTGAAAAATACGCTGCTGCTTGGGCTGGGTGTTGCTCTGTGCTGCGCGGTCATTGCTATTCCACTCGGTGCGTTACGCGGGCTCTTTGCGCTCCCGTTGGCAAGATTTTGGGATTTACTGTTTCTCATTCCATTCCTGATCCCGCCTTATATTGCCGGGCTGTCGTGGATGCTGGCGCTACAGCCACGAGGCTACGCGGAACAGCTATTCCCCATTCAACTCGGTGAGATCCTGTTTTCACTGCCCGGCATGATTGGTGTCATGACGCTGAATATTTTCCCAGTCGTCTATTTCGCCGTTTCGCGCAGTATGGCCGCGAGCGGAAACCGTCTGGCGGATGTCGCTCGCGTTCACGGCGCCAGCGGCTGGCAGGCCTTCTTGCGAGTCACGCTGCCATTGTCACTACCTGCGACAGCGGCCAGCCTGCTGCTTGCCTTCACGCTGGCGATCGAAGAGTACGGCATACCCGCCGCACTGGGATCGCGTGCCGGTATTCAGGTCCTGACGACAAATATCGAGCAACGTCTCGCGGACTGGCCGATCGATCTCTCCGGTTCCGCAGTGCTGTCTTTGCTGTTGGTCGCCATCGCGCTCTGCGCATTTACCCTACAGCGGGCGATGGTCGCCGGTAGCAATGTGGAAACCACCACTGGCAAACCTGTCGCCATTGTTACTCGTCCATTAGGAGTATGGCGCTGGCCGGTATTAATGCTATTTAGCGCCGTCGGGCTGCTGGCCGTCGGGATTCCACTGGCGTCCATGCTGATTACCGCGTTTTCTGCCACTATCTCTAGCACGATTTCCTGGCAAAATTTAACGTGGCAGCACTTCACCATGTTGGCTGATTACGAAAACGAAGCGCTACCCGCCTTGACGACCAGCCTGGGGTTGGCTGTCGGCAGCGCGTTGCTGACGGGAACGGTCGGCTTTCTGGCATCGTGGTTTGTGGTCGCCAAGCGTATTCGGGGGGCCGCCGTGTTGGATGGGCTATCGATGCTACCTGCCGCGCTGCCGGGAATCGTTGTCGGAGTGGGGTTGATACTCGCCTGGAACCAAAGCTTCTGGCCGATCACGCCCTATAACACTTGGGTGATTTTGCTGCTGTCATACAGTTGCCTGCTGCTGCCCTACCCCGTCCGCTACAGCAGTGCTGCATTGGCGCAAATCGGCAGTAATCTGGAGTCAGCGGCGCGCGTTCACGGCGCTAGCGCGATGGCGGCATTACGGCTGATTGTATTCCCGCTGGTATTCCCCAGCTTGCTGGCAGCGATGATGCTGGTCTTTGCCGTCGCATCACGCGAGCTGGTGACATCACTCCTACTATCACCTGCCGGTGTGCAAACGGTGTCTATTTTCGTTTGGCGTCAGTTCGAGCAAGGTTCCGTCGGGGATGGGATGGCGATGGCAAGCGTTGCCGTATTTATCAGCCTATCGGTGATGTTGCTGGCATTACGATTTCATGCGCTAAAAACAAAATAAGCGCCAGATCCGTAGCGGAAATGGCGCTTAATCAGTGCTATTGAATGTTTCAAACTCGTGGCGTCAGTATGCACAACGTACTGGCGTCACTATTCACTACTACATTCACTTCACGACTACATTCACGACTACGCGCGCAGAGCGGTCAACGGTAACCTGACGCGGTATTCTTAATAGAAATCGCAGGCGGCGGCTTCGGACTGCGCCATCCAGACCGGTTTATCGCTGGTTTTCAGCCAGACGCGGTGTAAATAGCTGTAAAAACGCGCCCGATCGCGGCGGAACAGCATCACCGGTAACGCCAGCACGCCGATGGCAACCACGGCAGCGCGACGCAGGAGAATACGGTGCAAGGGATAAGTAGTATAAAGCGACATAACGATCCTCCTCTGGGATAAGCACCCTTGTTCAGCGGCGCTTTTCATAACGATAAAATAAGAACTGTGATATTGGTTAAAATTTTACCGCCTTTTCTGAAAGTTTACTACTCATCTGACCAGTAAAAGATGAAATAATCGCCAGTTTTTTCGTCATCACGTCATTAAGTTACGGAAGCGTTAAAAATAAAATCACCATTGGTTAATTTATAGTTTTAGGTTGGATCATTTTACTCTCTCTTCTTTAATGCTCTCTTCTCACTGCCTTCAGCTTTGCTGGCGCCACAACGCCCTTACTGCCTCCACCGCCTACTTTTCATCCCATTTTTATACTTTTTTTACGCCCACAGACGGGAAATTTGCACCTTCTTTTCCTGCGTTTTCCTACTCTGACGCTGTCTATTCTGTTCTGGAGGTGTGTTGTGACGCTTAGCATCGTCTTAGGCGGCCTGCTCGTGCTGCTATTACTGGCCTATCTGGTTTATGCCTTGTTGAAGGCGGAGGAATTCTGATGGCCGCTGACGCTTTTTTACTGATCTTTGGTCTGCTGATCACGGTGCTGATCGTAGCCCAGCCGTTGGGCAGCGTACTGGCCCGTCTGATTGAGGGCGAAACGGGTACGTTCCTGCAAAAATTTGAGGCGGGTACTGCGCGTCTTTTCGCTTTGGATACGACGGAAATGCGCTGGCAACAGTATGCAGCCGCCATTCTTACGCTCAACCTGATCGGCATTCTCGTGCTGTTTGTGCTGTTAATGGCGCAGGGTGATCTGCCGCTTAACCCAGAAAATATGCCGGGGCTGTCGTGGCATTTGGCGTTGAACACGGCAATCAGCTTTGTAACCAACACCAACTGGCAGGCTTACAGCGGCGAAAACACGCTGAGCTACCTGAGTCAGATGATCGGACTAACGGTACAAAACTTCCTTTCCGCCGCCAGCGGCATTGCGGTGGCTTTCGCGTTAATCCGCGCGTTTTCCCGTCGCTGTGTCGATACGCTGGGCAATGCGTGGCTCGATCTATTGCGTATCACGCTGTACGTGTTGCTGCCACTGTCTCTGCTGTTAGCGCTGTTTTTTGTCAGTCAGGGCGTATTGCAGAACCTGCTGCCTTACCAGCATCTGACCACGCTGGACGGCGCAGCCCAAACGCTGCCGATGGGGCCAGTCGCCTCACAGGAAGCGATTAAACTGTTGGGCACCAACGGCGGCGGTTTCTTTGGCGCCAACTCAGCACACCCGTTTGAAAACCCAACCGCGCTGAGCAACATCGTGCAAATGCTGGCGATCCTGTTGATCCCTACTGCGCTGTGCTTCGCCTTTGGCAAAGCCGTCAGCGATAAGCGGCAAGGCCACGCGCTGTTGTGGGCGATGGCGCTGATCTTTATCGTCGCAGCGGCCGTGGTGATGAAAATGGAGGTCAACGGCAACCCGCATCTGCTGGCCTTAGGCGCGGACAGCGCCGCGAATCTGGAGGGCAAAGAGACGCGTTTTGGCGTCCTGACGTCCAGCCTGTATGCCGTTGTCACCACGGCCACCTCGACAGGCGCGGTGAATGCAATGCATGACTCCTTTACGGCCCTCGGCGGCATGGTTCCCATGTGGCTGATGCAAATTGGCGAAGTGGTGTTCGGCGGCGTCGGCTCTGGCCTGTACGGCATGCTGTTATTCGTGCTTCTGACCGTCTTTATTGCCGGCCTGATGATTGGTCGCTCGCCGGAATATCTGGGCAAAAAGATCGAAGTCTATGAGATGAAGATGACAGCACTGGCGATTCTGATTCCGCCCGCACTGGTGCTGCTCGGCACCGCGCTGGCGCTGAGTACAGAAGCGGGACGCAGCGGCATTCTGAACCCCGGCGCACACGGCTTTAGCGAAGTGCTCTATGCCGTGTCTTCCGCCGCAAACAATAACGGCAGTGCGTTTGCTGGCCTAAGCGTCAATACGCCGTTCTATAACGTCCTGCTCGCTGTCGCGATGCTGCTGGGCCGCTTTGCCGTCATGGTGCCCGTGTTGGCTATCGCTGGTTCGCTGGTCATGAAAAAGCGTCAGCCGGAAAGCAAAGGCTCACTGTCGACGCGCAGCCCGCTGTTTATCGGCATGCTCATCGCCATCGTTCTGCTGATTGGTGCGCTGACGTTTATCCCTGCACTGGCGTTAGGGCCAGTTGCTGAACATTTACAGTTCGGCCTGACTCACTAAGGCTGGAGACTCTTTATGACTCGTCACACGATGAATCATCAGGCAACACAGGAACCGACCTCAGCCCAACAGGGTGAGGCCTCCCGCCAGATTGGCAAACGTAAACAGCAAACGCTGTTTGACAGAACGTTAATCCGTTCGGCGCTGAAAGATGCGTTGAAGAAACTCGACCCGCGCATACAGTGGCGCAACCCGGTCATGTTTGTGGTGTACCTCGGCAGTATGCTGACCACCCTCGTCTGGCTGACTATTTTGGCAGGTAAAACGGAAGGGAATGCCGTGTTTACCGGGCTGGTGTCACTCTGGCTGTGGTTTACCGTGCTGTTCGCCAACATGGCCGAAGCACTGGCGGAGGGTCGCAGCAAAGCGCAGGCAAACGCGCTGAAAGGCGTCAAGAAAACCAGTTGGGCTAACAAGCTCTCCGCGCCGAATCACGATGCCAGTTCAGAATCGGTACCAGCAGACAGCCTGCGTAAAGGCGATATCGTGCTGGTGAGCGCGGGGGAAACCATTCCGTGCGACGGCGAGGTGCTGGAAGGCGGCGCGTCCGTCGATGAAAGCGCCATTACCGGGGAATCGGCGCCGGTGATCCGCGAGTCCGGCGGTGATTTCGCTTCCGTTACGGGTGGTACCCGCGTGCTGTCCGACTGGCTGGTGATTCAGTGCAGCGTCAACCCCGGCGAAACCTTCCTCGACCGAATGATTGCTATGGTTGAAGGTGCACAGCGTCGGAAAACGCCGAACGAAATCGCCTTAACCATTCTGCTGATCGAGCTTACGCTCATCTTCCTGCTGGTGACTGCCACGCTCTCCCCTTTCTCCTGGTTCGGCGTACAGGCGAATAACAGTGGCGATGTCGTCGGCGTGACCGTGCTTGTCGCCCTGCTCGTCTGCCTGATCCCGACCACCATCGGTGGCTTACTGTCAGCGATCGGCGTAGCGGGGATGAGCCGGATGTTGGGGGCTAACGTGATTGCCACCAGCGGCCGCGCTGTTGAAGCGGCGGGCGATATCGACGTTCTGCTGCTGGATAAAACCGGCACCATTACGCTGGGTAACCGTCAGGCTTCCGCTTTCCTGCCCGCGCCGGGCGTGACCGAACAGGCGCTGGCTGACGCAGCACGCCTCGCCTCTTTAGCCGATGAAACGCCAGAAGGCCGCAGCATCGTGGTGTTGGCAAAGCAGCGCTTTAATCTGCCGGAGCAGGACTTAACGTCGCTGGACGCCACCTTTGTTCCCTTTACCGCTCAAACGCGCATGAGTGGCGTCAATTTTGGGCAGCGTGCCATTCGTAAAGGCGCCGTCGATGCCCTGCGTCGCTACATCGAAGCAAACAATGGTGATTTCCCGCATCAGGTCGAAGAAGCGGTATCCAACGTCGCACGCAGCGGGGGCACACCGCTGGTGGTTGCAGAAGGCAAACGCGTGCTTGGCGTGGTGGAGTTGAAAGATATCGTAAAAAGCGGCATCAAGGCGCGCTTTGCCGAGCTGCGCAGCATGGGGATCAAAACCGTGATGATCACTGGCGACAACCCGCTCACGGCGGCAGCGATTGCCGCAGAAGCCGGCGTCGATGATTTTCTGGCAGAAGCGACACCAGAAACCAAGCTGGCGCTGATTCGACAGTATCAGGCCGAAGGGCGACTGGTGGCGATGACCGGCGACGGCACTAACGATGCCCCCGCGCTGGCGCAGGCCGATGTCGCGGTGGCTATGAACTCCGGCACGCAGGCAGCGAAAGAAGCAGGCAACATGGTCGATCTGGATTCCAACCCGACCAAGCTGATCGAAGTGGTGCATATCGGCAAACAGATGCTGATGACGCGCGGCTCGCTGACCACGTTCAGTATCGCCAACGACGTGGCGAAATATTTCGCCATTATCCCAGCCGCCTTTGCTGCCACTTATCCGCAACTCAATGCGCTAAACGTGATGCAACTGCATTCACCCACGTCAGCCATGCTGTCAGCGGTGATCTTCAACGCGCTGATTATCGTGTTTCTGATCCCGCTGGCGCTCAAAGGGATTAGCTATCGCCCCATGAGCGCAGCGGCACAGTTAAGTCGCAATTTGTGGATTTATGGTCTTGGCGGGCTGCTGGTGCCGTTCCTCGGTATCAAGCTCATCGATATGTTACTGACCGGGCTGAATCTGGCTTAAGGACTGACGGGTATACGCTATGCGCTATTTACGTTCTTCTTTGTTTTTATTCTTATTACTGCTGCTGTTTACCGGTCTGGCCTACCCGCTGCTGACAACGGTGTTAGCACAGTGGCTGTTCCCAACACAGGCAAACGGATCGCTGATTTACCGTGAGAATGCCGTCGTCGGTTCATCCCTGATCGGGCAATCATTCAGTCGGGCGGGCTATTTTCAGGGGCGTCCGTCGGCCACGTCAGATGCCCCGTATAACGCACTGGCGTCCGGCGGTAGCAATCTGGCCGCCAGCAATCCGGCGCTGGATAAACTGATCGGTGAACGCGCCGCTCACTGGCATCAGGCGATCGGCAACCAACAGCCAGTGCCTGCTGAACTGTTGACGGCCTCCGGCAGCGGGCTCGATCCGCAGATTTCCCCAGAGGCAGCACGTTATCAGGCACTCTACATCGCGCAGGCCAGAGGTATGTCGATCCAGCAGATACAGCAATTAATCGACCGCTTTACTGAGACCAGCAAGCCCGCGTTTATTGGGCAGCCGGCGGTCAATGTTCTGTTGCTGAATTTGGCGCTGGATAAGGAAAAGCCTCTGCCGTAATCGACAGTGCGTTACTATTAATTATTATACGGGGAGCCAGACTCCCCGCCGTCTTTGCTGCGGCCTGACCACCGTTCAGGCCGCACTAATAAGGGATAGAACATGATTGACGGTGAAGATCGTCGCCCGGATCCCGATAGCCTGCTGGCACAGGTCGGTGCGCCGCCTCGCGGCAAGCTGAAAATCTTTTTTGGCGCCTGCGCGGGCGTCGGGAAAACCTATGCCATGTTGCAGGAAGCCCAGCGGTTGCGGGCGCAGGGATTAGATATTCTTGTCGGCGTGGTCGAAACCCACGGCCGCAGCGAAACCGCCGCGCTGCTGGAGGGATTACCGCTGCTGCCGCTCAGGCATTTTCGTCATCACGGTCGCCACACGGTTGAATTCGATCTAGATGCGGCACTGGCGCGCTGTCCGGCGCTGATTCTGATCGACGAACTGGCGCACAGTAACGTCAACGGCTCTCGCCATCCCAAACGCTGGCAGGACGTGCAGGAACTGCTCGATGCCGGTATCGATGTCTTTACCACCGTGAACGTTCAGCATCTGGAAAGCCTGAACGACGTGGTCGGCGGCGTTACGGGGATTCGCGTACGGGAAACCGTGCCTGACCCGATCTTCGATCAGGCCAGCGAAGTTATTTTGGTGGACCTGCCGCCGGACGATCTGCGCCAGCGCCTGAATGAAGGCAAAGTGTATCTGCCGCTTCAGGCCGAGCGTGCCGTCGAGAATTTTTTCCGTAAAGGCAATTTGATCGCCCTGCGTGAGCTGGCGCTGCGGCGCATGGCAGATCGGGTTGACGATCAAATGCGCGCCATGCGTGCCGGAAAAGGCCGCGAGCAAGTCTGGCATACGCGCGATGCCATTCTGTTATGCATCGGCCACGGCACGGGCAATGAAAAACTGGTGCGTACGGCAGCACGGCTGGCGGCACGGTTGGGCAGCGCCTGGCACGCCGTTTACGTCGAAACGCCGCGTCTGCACCGCTTACCCGAACCGCAGCGACGCGCCATCTTGCGGGCGCTCAAGCTGGCACAGGATTTAGGGGCAGAAACTGTTACGCTGTCCGAACCCGACGAAGAGCTTGCCGTCCTGCGCTATGCGCGTGAGCACAACCTCGGCAAAATCGTTATTGGTCGCCATGTGGAGCAGCGCTTCGGCTGGTGGTGGCGCACACGTTTTGCCGAACGGCTCGGCAGGCTGGGGCCGGATCTCGATCTGGTCGTGGTGGCCGTGCAGGATGACGCACCAGCCGCACCGATTAAAACGCTGGATGCCCGCGGGCTGGTAGAAAAATGGCGTATGCAGCTGTTTGGCTGTGGGCTCGCCACGCTGCTGTGCGCCTTTATTACCCTGCTCGCCTCGTGGTCGCCGTTCGCCATGCTGGAACCGGTCAATCTGGTGATGATTTATCTGTTGGCTGTGGTGGTAGTCGCACTCTTCTTTGGCCGCTGGCCGTCGGTGTTCGCCGCCGTCATCAACGTGGCCAGTTTCGATCTCTTCTTTATTCTGCCGCGCGGCACGTTTGCCGTGTCAGACGCACAATATTTGGTCACTTTTGCCGTGATGCTCGGCGTCGGCCTGCTGGTCGGTAATCTGACCGCTGGCGTACGCTATCAGGCCAGAGTCGCCCGCTATCGCGAACAGCGCGTCCGCCATCTGTATGAGATGTCCAAGGCGCTGAACCGTAGCCTGTCCAGCACCGATATTGTCGAAGCCAGCCAGCATTTTCTCAGCACGACGTTTCAGGCCAGAATCGCCGTTCTGCTCGCCGACAGCCTGCATCATAGCTCGCCCGAACTCGCGCACCCCGCACGGGATAGTCAGCAGTTGATTGTCGATCATGCTATCGCCCGCTGGAGCTTCGATCACCGCGCACCTGCCGGAGCGGGAACGTCCACCCTACCCGGCGTGTCGTATCAGATTCTGCCGCTCGCCACCACGCAGCAAATCTTCGGCGTGCTGGCGATCGAACCCAATAACGCTCGGCAGTTGATGATTCCCGAACAGCAGCGCCTGTTGGAAACCTTTACCGTGCTGATTGCCAACGCGTTGGAGCGTCTGCATCTGGTGCAAAGTACGGAAAATGCACGGCTGGATGCCGAACGTGAGCAGTTGCGTAACTCGCTGCTTGCCGCACTCTCGCACGACCTCCGTACACCGCTGACCGTCCTTTTTGGTCAGGCCGAGATTCTGACGTTAAATCTGGCAAGCGAGGGGTCGCCTTATGCCCAACAGGCCAACCAAATTCGCCAGCATATTTTGAACACCACGCGGCTGGTGAATAATCTGCTCGATATGGCACGCATTCAGTCGGATGGTTTTAACCTGCGCAAAGAGTGGCAAACGCCAGAGGAGCTTATCGGCAGTGCCCTGCAACAGCTGGAAAGCGCACTGGCAAAAAACACCATTCAGGTTAATCTACCTGATGAGATGGTTCTGGTTTATTGTGATGCCGGGCTGGTGGAGCGCGTATTCATTAATCTGCTGGAGAATGCGCTGAAGTACGCCGGAGAGCAGGCCACGATCGCGATTTCAGCACGCGTCACCCCAGCAAGCCTTATTTCAGAGAGCACTGCCTCGCAGCCCGATGCACAAGAGAGCGCGCTGGAAATCATCGTGCAGGACAATGGCCCGGGGATTGAACACGGCCAGGAAAGCATGATTTTTGATAAATTTTCCCGTGGTCACAAAGAGTCATCGATTCCCGGCGTGGGGCTGGGGCTGGCGATCTGTCGGGCAATTGTGGAAATTCACGGTGGCCGTATCTGGGCAACGAATGCGGAAAGTGGCGGTGCCGCTTTCCATTTCACGCTACCGCTATCGGCACCGCCGGATCTCGAACCAGAAGATATTGAGGAGAACTGAACCCATTGCAGGCCACTATTCTGATCGTTGAAGATGAAAAAGAGATCCGTCGTTTCGTTCGTCAAGCGTTGGAAGGCGAAGGCTGTCGCGTGTTTGACGCCGAAACGATGCAGCGCGGCTTGCTGGAAGCGGCCACGCGCAAACCCGATCTGATTATTCTCGACTTGGGCCTGCCGGATGGCAACGGTATCGACTACATCCGCGATTTACGTCAATGGAGCAGCCTGCCCGTGATTGTGCTGTCTGCCCGTACCGACGAGCAGGATAAAATAGACGCGCTGGATGCCGGTGCCGATGACTATCTGACAAAACCGTTCGGCATCGGCGAGCTGCTGGCACGGTTGCGCGTCGCGCTGCGTCGCCACAGCAATACGCAGCAGGAAACGCCGCTGGTGAGCTTCGGTAATATTACTGTCGATTTGCTTAACCGGCAGGTCAATCGTGATGGTCAGGAACTGCACCTGACGCCCATCGAATTTCGTCTACTGGCAACACTACTCGCCAGCCCCGGTAAAGTGCTAACACAGCGCCAACTCCTGACGCAGGTCTGGGGGCCAAACGCCGTCGAGCACAGTCACTACCTGCGCATTTATATGGGGCACCTGCGCCAGAAGCTGGAAAGCGATCCAGCAAGACCGCGCCATCTCTTGACTGAAACCGCTATCGGCTACCGTTTTATGCCGTAAAATCATCTTTCTGTATCAGGCGACGTCCGTGGAGAATCCCTCCCGCTGCACGCGCTTGTCTTTTCTTCAGGAATACGTCGTCATGAGTAGTTGGTTAATTTACGCTTTGCTGTCTGCTGTATGTGCCGCGATGGTCGCGATATTTGGCAAGATTGGTTTGCAGAATTTGGACGCCAATACGGCGACTGCGATTCGTGCCGTCATCATGGCACTTTTTCTGGTGGGCGTGGTGGTCGCGCAAGGTAAGCTGGCGCTGGTCGGTGAGGTTATTGCTAACAAGAAAGCGCTGTTGTTCATTGTACTCAGTGGTGTCGCGGGTGCGCTGTCGTGGCTATTTTATTTTGTCGCATTGAAGAACGGTAACGTCGCACAGGTCGCGCCGATCGATAAACTCAGCGTGGTCTTCGCCGTCGTGCTCGCGGTCATACTGCTGGGAGAAAAAATTTCGCTGATGGCAGGAGCTGGCGTTGCGCTGATTTCTGTGGGAGCGTTGCTGGTTGCCTTGGGATAACGGCGTTCTGCGGAAGTTGCTGACAAACGTCGCTGAGCGGTGGTAACGGATAGATCGTAAAGACGCTGTAAACACCTCCCTGTGCGCTCGGATTGCGCCATCCCTGGCGCAAACGCTTTACTCTTCTATTCCGTTACCACCGTTTTGGTTCTGTAAATCGGTTGATTAATAGTCTTAGGCGCTGCCAAACCGCGCCTTTCCACTTATTTAGCCGTTGCGAGAACCGCGCTAACAATCTCTACCGCTTCTTTCTCGATACGCTCGCGGTGTTCCACCCCGAGGAAACTTTCACAGTAGATCTTGTAGGCTTCTTCCGTACCAGAAGGACGCGCGGCAAACCAGCCGTTCTCCGTCATCACTTTCAGGCCACCAATCGATGCCCCGTTCCCCGGCGCGGCGGTCAGGCGTGCGGTAATCGGATCGCCCGCCAGCGTGCTGGCCGAGACCTGCTCAGGAGATAACTTAGACAGCGCAGCTTTTTGTGCATGTGTCGCAGAAGCCTGAATACGGTTGTAGCTCGGTGCGCCAAAGCGCTGCGCCAGCTCATCATAGTGCTGCTGCGGGTTTTTACCCGTCACGGCCGTAATTTCCGCCGCCAGCAGACACAGAATGATGCCGTCTTTGTCCGTCGACCACGGCGTGCCATCGAAACGCAGGAAAGACGCCCCCGCACTTTCTTCCCCACCGAAGCCAAAGCTGCCGTCATACAGACCGTCAACGAACCATTTGAAGCCAACCGGTACTTCTACCAGCTTACGGCCCAAATCAGCGACCACACGGTCGATCATTGCGCTGGATACCAGCGTTTTGCCGACGGCAACAGACTGCCCCCACTGTGGACGATGCTGGAACAGGTAGTTGATTGCCACTGCCAGATAGTGGTTCGGGTTCATCAGCCCTGTCGGGGTAACAATACCGTGGCGGTCATAGTCAGGATCGTTAGCAAACGCCAGATCGAATTTGTCACGCAGCGCCAGCAGCCCAGCCATCGCGAATTCTGACGAGCAGTCCATACGGATTACACCGTCGTGATCCAGCGACATAAAGCGGAATGTCTGATCGACAGCATCGTTAACCAGCGTCAAATCCAGCTTGTAGTGCTCTGCGATACGCTGCCAGTAGGCAATGCCGGAACCACCCAGCGGGTCGACGCCCAGCTTCAGACCCGCGCGTTGAATCGCCGCCATGTCCACCACGCTAGCCAGCCCTTCTACATACGCCTGAACCAAATCCTGTTCATGGATGTGTCCGCTTTTCAACGCCTGATCCAGCGTAATACGTTTCACGTCACGCAGTTCATCCGCCAGCAGCGCATTCGCGCGCGTCTCAATGACGCTAGTGAGGTTGGTATCTGCCGGGCCACCGTTCGGCGGATTATATTTAATGCCACCATCTTCCGGCGGGTTGTGGGACGGCGTAATTACAATGCCGTCCGCCAGCGCACCGCCCTGACGATTGTGAACCAGAATCGCGTTAGACACCGCAGGCGTTGGGGTAAAGCCATTATCCAACTGAACGATCACATCCACGCCGTTGGCAGCCAGCACTTCCAGCACGGAGATAAACGCCGGCTCGGAGAGTGCGTGAGTATCTTTACCGACATAGCACGGGCCGCTGATGCCTTGCTTTTTACGCTCTTCAGCAATCGCCTGCGCAATTGCCAGAATGTGCGGTTCATTAAAGCTATGGCGCCCCGCGCTACCGCGATGGCCAGACGTACCGAATTTCACCGCGTGCGCTGTGTTGCCGACTTCCGGGCGCAGCACATAATATTGTGACGTTAACTGTGCCACATTAATCAAATCGCTCTGCTGGGCAGGCTGTCCGGCCCTTGGGTGATTAGCCATTGGGGCTTCTCCCTAACGCTGTAGTTAGATAAGTAGTTAATAAATAATTAGATGGTTCCGCACACTTTTTCTGTCAGTTCCGCTGGGAACTGCATCGTCAGCATGATGTGCTCAACCATGCTGCGTTTACGACCGGTATTCGTGTTGGTAATCACCCAGTATGGCGTGCCCGGAATATGTTTGGGCTTGGTGTGTGTGCCATGCTGAAGCAACGTTTGCTGGTCGCCCGCGAAATAGACTCGGGTGCGGCCATGAAGGGATTCTGTCGCGACAGCAAATTCCTGCGGCGATAAGGTATACAGCGTGGACAGAACCAGCATAAAGCGATTGATGGCTTTATTCTGTTCAGCGTATTCATCCGACAGCAGCAGCTCACGCAAGGTTCGTACCCGATCGCGCGGGCTCGGCGCAGCGGCAGGTTGAGACATCGCCGTTGCCGTCGCCTCTACCGCAGGCGTTGCGACAGGCTGCCCAGCGGTAAATTTCAGCATGCGCCGTAAAATATCTGATGCGCTCTCACCAATATGCTGTGTGTGGCTGGCAATATAACGATAAAGCTCTTCGTCGACTTCAATAGTTTTCATCTTTATCCAGTGCTGTTTTTACCCATTATCATGCAAATTACAGAGACGTTCCCCTTCTGTAACCCGACATCTATGGGTAGATGACTCAAATCAAAAGGATTATACAGGCGTTCAAACATTATCGAACAGCGGCATAGTGGGACAATACCAAAAGTCAGACTATGCCCCAATGCCTTTCACATCTCTTCAAGTGGCTATACTGTTCCTTCAGCGACAACATTGATTCTAAAGTCATGATACCCTAAGCCCATGTCTCTCTGAATGAACTTCACCATGAAATTGAATCATCGCTGGCAAAATGCGCACCAGCCCACAGATAAGCTCCCTGTCGTCCTGATTCATGGCCTGTTTGGCACATTAGATAACCTTGGCGTATTGGGCCGGGATTTGCAAAACACGCATGACATTCTGCAAATCGATTTACGCAATCACGGTTTGTCGCCACGTTCATCGCAAATGAACTACACCGCGATGGCACAGGATGTGCTGGCATTACTGGATGAACTGAACATCGAACGCGCTATCGTTATTGGGCATTCGATGGGCGGAAAAGTCGCCATGGCGCTCAGCGCGCTCATTCCCGAACGGCTGGACAAGTTGGTCACCATTGATATCGCGCCGGTGGATTATCAGGTGCGCCGCCACGACACTATCTTTGCCGCACTACGTGCTGTAACGGAAGCGGGCGTGACATCACGCGCGGAAGCGACAACACTCATGCGCCAGCATATAAAAGAAGACGGCGTGATTCAGTTTTTGCTGAAATCCTTCCAGCAGGGAGAGTGGCGTTTTAACGTACCTGTTTTGTGGGATCAGTACGAAAACATCGTCGGCTGGCAAGAGGTTCCGGCTTGGCAAGGGCCAATCCTGTTCATTCGCGGCGGCGATTCTCCCTATCTGGACGATGGCTACCGCGATTCACTGCTTCGCCAGTTCCCGGCGGCACGTGCGCATGTGATCAGCGGCGCAGGTCACTGGGTTCACTCAGAAAAACCCGATGCGGTTTTGCGCGCTATCCACCGTTTTCTGGACACGAATTAACCAGACGACACTGACACTGGCGGATTCATGATAACGGCGGCAGTTAACCGTTGTCGCCGCCAGTCAGGCTAGGGTATGATGGCGCCCGCAGTAGAGGGACGGCTGATTCAGCCACAAGCATTGTAACCACTTCATCAAAATGCACGCATAACTTCCCAACATGTTTCACAGATAGAAAACCGCCACCTGACAATCCTCTAGCAGGATGAGAATAGGCATCGATTTTATCTGTAGAACAAGACGGACAGCGCCGTGTATTTTGGTCCGAATACCTTGCAGTATATTACTTATGGCAAAAGAACAAACGGATCGCACCACACTGGATCTGTTCGCAGACGAGCGTCGTCCGGGCCGCCCCAAGACCAACCCGCTCACGCGTGACGAACAACTAAGAATTAACAAGCGTAATCAACTACGTCGCGATAAAGTTCGTGGGTTGCGCCGTGTTGAATTGAAGATTAACAGCGACGCCGTCGATATCCTGAACAGCCTTGCTGAAGAGCGGAACATTAGCCGCAGTGAATTGATTGAAGAGATGCTGCTGGCGCAGTTGGCCGAACAGCAGTCCTGATTGGCGTAACCTGATATTTATATAACGTAGTACTCACATAACTTAAGCATTCACATCTTGTGCGGCGCCATTTCTGACGCCGCCTGAACGTTCCCCCAAGATTAAACACGCTATCTCAGGCTAAAACGACGCTTAGAATTTTTCCCAATTGTCGTTACTGGGTGGTAGCGCTTTGCCGGCACGCGGGGCAATCACTGGCGTTTTCTGCACCGGTTTTGCCGTCACTTGCAGTCCTGACTGCGTATCGGACAGTTGGAACAGCGATACAGTCTGGTTCAACAACGCCGCCTGCTCTTCCAGTGACAAGGCCGCTGACGAGGCCTGTTCAACCAACGCGGCGTTTTGCTGCGTTACGCTGTCCATTTCCGCCACGGCCTGACCCACCTGTGCAATTCCTTTGCTTTGTTCTTCCGAAGCAGAGGCAATTTCACCCATGATATCCGTCACGTTAGTCACCGCACGGACGATATCCTGCATGGTGTCACCCGCGTCGCTAACCAGATTGGAACCGGTATCCACACAGCGAACAGACTCAGAAATCAGTCCTTCAATCTCTTTCGCCGCCTGTGCACTACGCTGCGCCAGACTACGTACTTCTCCCGCCACTACGGCAAACCCACGGCCTTGTTCGCCCGCACGTGCCGCTTCTACCGCCGCGTTCAGCGCCAGAATGTTAGTCTGGAACGCAATACCGTTAATCACGGTGGTGATCTCTGCGATTTTTCTCGAGCTGCCGGAGATTTCCGCCATGGTTTTCACCACGTTTTCAACGATTTCGCCGCCCTTCTTCGCCGTTGTCGAGGCTTGCAATGCCAGTTGGCTGGCGTGGTTGGCGTTTTCGGCGTTCTGTTTCACCGTCGCCGTCAGTTGCTCCATGCTCGCTGCGGTTTCTTCCAGCGCAGAAGCCTGTTCTTCGGTACGTGAAGACAGATCGTTGTTGCCTGCGGCAATTTCAGAAGCGCCCTGATAGATGGAATCCGTGCTGTTTCTGATCGTGCTAACCGTGCTAGCCAAACTCCCCTGCATTTCACGCAGCAGTGGGAACAGACGACCCACGCAGTTATTACCGAAGTCCAGAATCGGCTTGCCCAGGTGGCCGGAAGCAATCACGCTAAAGTGATAGCGCAGATCGTTTAACGGACGAACCAGACACACCACCAGATAGCGGTCGGTCAGGAACAGCATGATCAGGCCGATAACCAATCCGCTCAGCAAAATGTTCTGTCCAATCGTGGTGATTTGTTCGAAACGGACACCCGCCGCATCGAATTTTTCCGCGCTGGCGTTACTGAATGCGGAAAGAGAGGCACCAAACTGACGGCTCAATGGCGGCACAACGCTTTTGGCCTGATTTTGATAGTCATCCAACGCATTGGCAACGGCCTTCTGATAAAGCGGTTCAACGCCCTGAACAACTAAGTTATTCCAGTCACGGCTGACGGCCTGTACCAGCGCAGCATCCAGACCCGCATGATCGATAGCATTAAACGCCACCAAATCAGATTTCAGTTTATCCAGCGCGACAAGTGCAGAAGCCTGCTCTTTATCTGCGGTGGCATTATCACCGCTGCGACGAGCGTCAACTGCACGCGCCAGACGGGTTACCATACGGAAATATTGATCGTTGCCCTGGTTGATAAAATTCATGTTCTGAACCAGCAAGGTGCTGGTTTTCGAGGTCGCCGTCATCTCTTTAAAAGAGAACATGGTATATATCGATACGCCACCCCAAAGAACACAAAAAATGCCCAACACCCACAGCATAGCGGTTCTGATGGCAATATTTTTTATAAGTTTCATAGCTAACTCCAAATCAGGAAAATGGTTAAAAAGATTTTTATCGCTAATCAACCGATATGAATCAGAAAATTCACACCATGAAACAAGTCACTTCTCCCTAGCGTTCACATTTCACCGAGTTGAAAACTCAAAAACCACGCTAACTCATCGGCTAAATACAGAGAATGTTTAGCGTTCTCGCTATATTTCTTAATATAATTTTTCATACTGAGAATAAACTCACCTATCTTTATAGATATAAGTCCTTTAATCATAGTGTTGCAAGCAAATGCCCCGCCCGCCCACGTCCTGCGTGCGTTGACATGGATAGGCTATTAGGCGGAAAGGCAATTTGGATGAAGTTTCATTTTATTCTTTAACATCAAAAGAATAAAATCATCTCTTACGCACTTGCATCGTTTCAGCTGCAAATGGTTATAATTCTTATTTTCATTTATTAAGAATATTCCCGCGAAATGTTACAGACTTTCAATTCTATAAAAACATTATTTTTTGTACGCATTTTAATTCCCACGAATAGCAATGTACCGCTCCGTGATTTTTATTCTTCACAAACAGAAGCCTGCTTTTAATTACAATCGAAACAAACTATAAAATAAAAAGTGAATTCATAAAAAATGAAACAGCGTTATAAATAAATAGCCGCGACGATATTAAGGAAATGTGCGTGCAATCTCAGACGATAACATAATCCCTATTCATTATAGGGAATTTAGCATCAGCAGGGATGCTTTCATTTTCTTACTTACCTTCGCATTTCATACGCTCTTGATTTACGCATCCTTACCGATACGAGTTTCTCCCGATGTGAGTGTCTGTTATTATTAACAGATAAGTGGGTGAAATATTACACCATACCATTAGGAATCAAGAGGTTATTCAATTCATGGCACTCATCGGAATATTCTTTGGCAGTGATACTGGCAACACTGAAAACATCGCCAAAACGATTCAACAGCAGTTAGGCACCAACGTTGCTGATGTTCATGACATCGCCAAAAGCAGCAAAGAAGACCTCGAAGGTTTCGATATTCTGCTGCTGGGTATTCCAACCTGGTATTACGGTGAAGCTCAGTGCGATTGGGATGACTTCTTCCCGTCGTTGGAAGAAGTGGATTTCACAGGAAAATTGGTTGCCCTGTTTGGCTGCGGCGATCAAGAAGACTATGCAGAATACTTCTGTGATGCCATGGGCACCATCCGTGACATTATTGAGCCTCGCGGCGCGACGATTGTCGGCCACTGGCCAACAGAGGGCTATTACTTTGAAGCCTCTAAAGGACTCGCCGACGACAATCACTTCATCGGCCTGGCTATCGATGAAGACCGTCAGCCTGAACTGACCAGCGAACGCGTAACAACATGGGTGAAACAGATCAGCGATGAGCTGAACCTGAAAGAACTGGTTGGCTAAGCCATTTGAGCTCTGATAATCCCTATCAGAGCTCAAATTAGCATTGATAGGTAAAACCTTTCATAATAATTGATACATTTTTTTAACTTCTATCAGTAAACCTGTACAATAATCCCATCGGCTTTGTATGTGCATCATCATTTCCTCATTCATCAACAACTAATTGCGTTGTATACCAATAGTGTGAATGGGGACAATATTGTTAACATTCGCTTGTTTTCATTTTGTATGCGCGGTTCTATAATTGAGACGCTTTTGCATTTTTTGAGCCGACCGATGTCATAGGCTAGGCAGCCTCCATTGATAAGTAAGCAACAGGATTAAACCCGCATGACTGACAACAATACCGCATTAAAGAAGGCCGGCCTGAAAGTCACTCTTCCAAGACTGAAAATACTGGAAGTGTTACAGGACCCTGTCTGCCATCACGTCAGTGCGGAAGATTTATATAAGAAACTGATTGATATGGGCGAAGAGATTGGTCTTGCTACCGTCTATCGCGTACTCAACCAGTTTGATGATGCGGGTATCGTAACCCGTCATAACTTCGAAGGTGGCAAATCCGTCTTTGAGTTGACGCAGCAGCATCATCACGATCACTTAATTTGCCTCGACTGTGGCAAAGTCATTGAATTCCGCGATGAATATATCGAAGCACGTCAGCGCGAGATCGCAGAAAGACACGGCATCAAACTGTCCAACCACAGTCTGTATCTCTATGGGCATTGCAGTGAAGGGGATTGCCGAGAGGATGAAACCCTGCACGATTCCACACGATAAATCGACCGCATAAAAAAATAAAACCGCCTAGGCGGTTTTATTTTTTTCTTCTTACCGGTGGCTTTAGCCTACCCAGGTATCTCGTAATCCAACCGTACGGTTAAACACCAGATGTTCTGCACTGGAGTAAACACGGTCAGCACAGAAATAGCCTTCACGCTCAAACTGATACGCTTTCTCTACTTCCGCCTGCGCCAGACTCGCTTCCACAAAACCTTGCGTAATTTTCAGTGAGTCTGGATTAATCGTCGACAGGAAGTCGTCCGCCGCCCCCGGATTGGCCACACTGAACAGGCGATCGTACAAGCGGAATTCTGCTGGTACCGCGTGTGCCGCAGAAACCCAGTGAATAACGCCTTTCACTTTACGGCCGTCAGCCGGATCTTTGCTCAGCGTTTCCGCATCATAGCTACAGTAAATCGTGGTGATGGTGCCCTGCTCGTCTTTCTCAATGCGCTCTGCTTTGATCACATAGGCATTACGCAGACGCACTTCTTTACCCAGCACCAGACGCTTGTATTGTTTGTTGGCTTCTTCACGGAAGTCAGCGCGATCGATGTAAACTTCGCGGCTAAATGCGACCTGACGTGAGCCCATTTCCGGCTTGTTCGGATGGTTTGGCATCGCGACAAACTCTTCATGCTCGGCGGGCAAATTCTCGATCACGACTTTGACCGGATCCAACACTGCCATTGCACGCGGAGCATTCTCATTCAGATCGTCACGGATACAGGACTCAAGCGCAGCCATTTCCACGTTGTTATCCTGCTTCGTTACGCCAATGCGTACGCAGAACTCACGGATAGATGACGCGCTGTAACCACGACGTCGCAGACCAGAGATGGTCGGCATACGTGGATCGTCCCATCCTTCAACGACGTTTTCCACAACCAGCTGATTCAGCTTACGCTTGGACATAATCGCGTATTCGAGATTAAGGCGGGAGAACTCGTACTGACGCGGGTGACAAGGAATGGTGATGTTATCCAGCACCCAGTCGTACAGACGGCGGTTGTCCTGGAATTCCAGCGTACACAGCGAATGCGTGATCCCTTCCAACGCATCGGAAATGCAGTGGGTGAAGTCATACATCGGATAGATGCACCACTTGTTGCCCGTCTGGTGATGATCGGCAAATTTAATACGATACAACACCGGATCGCGCATCACGATAAAGGACGATGCCATATCGATTTTTGCACGCAGACAGGCTGTACCTTCCGCAAATCCGCCGTTACGCATTTTTTCAAACAGCGCCAGGTTTTCCTGCACGGTACGATCGCGGTAAGGGCTGTTTTTGCCCGGTGCCGTCAGCGTACCGCGGTATTCACGGATCTGCTCGGGCGTCAGTTCATCAACGTAAGCCAGCCCTTTACCGATCAGCTCAACCGCATAAGCGTGCAGTTGATCGAAATAATCAGAAGAATAGCGAACATCGCCGCTCCATGAAAAGCCCAGCCACTCGACGTCACGTTTGATCGACTCAACGTATTCGATATCTTCTTTTACCGGGTTGGTGTCGTCAAAACGCAGGTTGCATTGCCCCTGATAGTCACGCGCGATACCAAAATTCAGGCAAATAGATTTTGCATGCCCAATATGCAGATAGCCGTTCGGCTCTGGCGGGAAACGCGTCTGAATATGGTCATGCTTACCGGACGCCAGATCTTCATCGATAATCTGACGGATAAAGTTGGTTGGGCGGGCTTCAGCCTCACTCATTCTTCATTCCTCAATGCTAAAACGACGTATAACCAACAATGATCCAACAAGCTACGCTGGGAAACAACCGTTAGTTTCATTTAATTATTCATAACGAAAAAAAAGGGCGAGATTGCTATCTCGCCCCACCGCTTTCATCGACATAACATCGCGTTAAACAAGTAACGCCGTCATATTACGCCTTGTCGTACTATATCTTGTCATACTCGGCTTTCAGCGCGGTCGCTATCGATTCAGCCTGTGTGCCTACCACAATCTGTACACTCTGCTTATTCAGACGAATAACGCCCGCCGCACCAAGACGTTTTGCCTGTACATCATCAACCAGAGAAGAGTCAGCAACGTTCAAACGCAGACGTGTGATACAGGCATCAATACCCGTCAGATTGGCTTTTCCACCCAGAGCCTGCAAATAGCCCCGCGCCAACACCGCTGCATCGCTTGATTTCTCGCCCGCCGATGCCGTACTCACGTCATAGCCATCGGCTTCACTACCGCTCACAGCCAGTTCACGCCCCGGCGTTAACAGATTGAAGCGAGTAATGGTAAAGCGGAACACCACATAGTAAATGACGAAGAATACCAGCCCCTGAGCAAGCAGCATGTACCACTGGGTAGCCAACGGGTTACGTGAGGACAGCACCATATCGACCAGACCCGCACTGAAACCAAAACCGGCAATCCAATGCATGCTGGCCGCGATAAAGACGGAAAAACCGGTCAGCAGCGCATGCAGGAAATACAGCACTGGCGCGACAAACATGAAGGAGAATTCCAGCGGTTCGGTGATCCCGGTAAAGAAGGAGGCAAATGCCGCCGCCAGCATAATCCCGGCCACTTTGCTTTTGTTCTCAGGGCGCGCACAGTGATAAATCGCCAACGCGGCTCCCGGCAGGCCGAACATCATAATCGGGAAGAAGCCTGCCTGATAACGTCCGGTGATCCCCACGACAGCTTTGCCAGAGTCGATAGACTGTTGGCCAGCAAGGAAGTTAGGAATATCGTTGATACCCGCGACATCAAACCAGAACACAGAATTCAGCGCATGGTGCAATCCAACAGGAATCAGCAAGCGGTTAAAGAAGGCATAAACCCCAGCGCCAACCGAACCCAACTGCTGAATGTATTCGCCGAACGATACCAGCGCATTGTAAATCACCGGCCAGACGTACATTAAAATGAACGCGATCAGAATCATCAGGAAAGAAACCAGAATCGGCACCAGGCGGCGTCCGCTGAAGAAAGACAGCGCCTTGGGCAACTCAACCTGACTGAAGCGGTTATACAGCTCGGCGGACATGACACCGACCAGAATCCCGATAAACTGGTTTTCAATCTTGCCAAACGCAGCAGGTACCTGTTCAACAGGGATCCGTTGGATCATGGCAACAACGGCTGGCGAACACAGCGTGGTCAGCACCAGATAACCGACAAAACCGGTTAATGCCGCCGCACCATCTTTATCTTTAGACATACCGTACGCGACACCAACGGCAAACAGCACGGCCATGTGCCCGATAATCGCCTCACCCGATTTGATGAGGAGTGCCGCCAACGCATTCTCGCTTCCCCAACCAACCGGATCAATCCAGTAACCTATCCCCATGAGGATAGCGGCAGCAGGCAGCGTCGCGACAGGCACCATCAATGCCCGACCGACTTTTTGTAAATAGCTCAGAGTACTCACTTTTCCCTCTCTTACCTTTGTGAGGTAATGAAATGTTGTGGGGCAAACAAACCTGCCAATAAATTTCACTGCCGAAGAACGTCGCTGTCGAAAAACGCCATTGTCGAAAAAATGTGGCAGCGGTGGTTCTTAGGGGGAGTGTAAGAAAAATAATTCGCTACACAAATTAAACCCCGTAATTATGTGATAAAAATCACCAAAAAACTGCATACAAAAAGTTTATACCTGAATAAAACCCCAACTTATTTCAAGATTAAAAAAAACGGAGTAGACTAATTTTAATGCATAGACAAAACGCGCAACTGGCGCGATTTGCGCAATAACGTATTTAATTCCACTAAAAATCAGGAGAGCGCTGATGAGACTCATTCCTTTAACCACTGCCGCCGACGTCGGAAAATGGGCCGCCCGCCACATCGTTGAGAGAATTAACGCTTTCAAGCCCAGTGCAGATCGCCCTTTTATTCTGGGGTTGCCGACAGGCAGTTCGCCGCTGGAGGCCTACAAATCGCTGGTCACCATGCACAAGGCGGGACTGGTGAGCTTCAAACACGTCATCACCTTCAATATGGATGAATATGTCGGTCTGCCGACCGATCACCCTGAAAGCTATCATACCTTCATGCATCAGAATTTTTTCAATCACGTTGATATTCCGCGTGAAAACATTAACCTGTTAAACGGCAACGCAGAAGACACCACAGCAGAATGTCGCCGCTATGAAGAGAAAATAAAGTCCTACGGGAAAATTCATCTTTTCATGGGCGGCGTGGGCAATGATGGACATATCGCCTTCAATGAACCCGCCTCCTCTCTGGCCTCCCGCACCCGCATCAAAACGTTGACAGAAGAAACCCGTATCGCCAATTCCCGTTTCTTCGGCGGGGACGTCAGTCTGGTGCCTAAATTTGCCCTGACCGTGGGTGTCGGTACGCTGCTGGATGCCGAAGAAGTGATGATTCTGGTGACCGGTCGTAACAAGGCGCAGGCACTACAGGCTGCGGTAGAAGGCAATGTTAACCATATGTGGACCATCAGTTGCCTGCAACTTCATGCCAAAGCCATCATGGTTTGTGACGAGCCTTCAACAATGGAACTGAAGGTAAAAACCGTTAAATACTTCCGTGAATTAGAAACGGAAAGTATGAAAAATCTCTAACCGATGCGGGAGTCGATGATGTACGCGTTAACCCATAGCCGGATTTTCACTGGCCATCAGATTCTGGATAATCACGCCGTCGTGATTGCCGATGGGCTGATCGAACGAATCAGCCCACTTGCCAAACTTCCTGCCGGCATTGAACAACATGATCTGGGCGGTGCATTCCTCTCCCCCGGGTTTATCGATCTCCAGTTGAACGGCTGCGGCGGCGTGCAGTTCAACGACTCGCTGGACACGATCTCCGTCAAGACATTGGAGATCATGCAGCAGGCAAACGAGCGTTCAGGCTGTACCAGTTTTTTGCCTACGCTGATTACCTCCAGCGATGTATTTATGAAGCACAGCATCAGCGTGATGAGAGACTGGCTGGCGCAGAATCAGCATCAGGCGCTTGGGCTACATCTCGAAGGTCCGTGGCTGAATGTGCTAAAGAAAGGCACGCATGACCCTGCTTTTATCCGCAAACCAACGCAAGAGTTGGTCGACTTTCTGTGCGCCAACGCGGATGCCATTACGAAAATCACGTTGGCACCGGAAGAAGTCGAACCGTCGGTTATCCATCAGCTAACGGCCGCGGGCATTCTCGTCTCTGCTGGGCATTCCAACGCCACCTGGGAACAGGCTAAGCAGGGTTTTTCCGCCGGTATTCGTTTCGCTACCCACCTGTTCAACGCCATGCCGTATCTGACCGGCCGAGAACCTGGACTGGTCGGCGCGATTTACGACGCTCCGGAAGTCTATTGCGGTATTATCGCGGATGGACGACACGTTGACTGGGCCAATATTCGCAACAGTAAACGCATCAAGGGCGATAAACTGGTGTTGGTGACCGACGCCACGGCACCGGCCGGTGCGGATATTGACCAGTTCATTTTTGCTGGTAAAACCATATACTACCGCGACGGTATCTGTGTCGATGAACACGGCACCCTGAGCGGTTCGGCACTGACCATGATCGAAGCCGTACGCAATAGCGTCGAACACGCGGGTATCGCGCTAGATGAAGCAATTCGGATGGCAACGCTCTATCCCGCTCGCGCCATCGGCGTGGATAAGCAGTTAGGCAGTATTGAAAGCGGTAAAGTGGCCAACCTGACCGTCTTTGACCGTGACTATCACATTCTCAAGACGTTTGTTAACGGTAATCCTGTTTGGGGATAAAACGAGAAACGCCTTGGGGTAACGCGGAAATACGTTGGGGTAAATTACGATAAGGTTTACCCCTACGTTGAGTTAAACCTAAGCGAGTAACTTCTTAATGACCACAGGCGGACAAGCGCAGATAGGGAATGTCGATCTGGTTAAACAATTAAACAGTGCAGTGGTTTATCGCCTGATTGACCAGCAGGGTCCGATCTCACGCATTCAGATAGCAGAACAGAGCCAGCTTGCACCCGCCAGCGTCACCAAAATCACCCGCCAGCTTCTGGAACGTGGGCTCATCAAAGAAGTCGATCAGCAGGCCTCCACCGGTGGCAGACGCGCCATTTCGATTATCACCGAAAACCGCCCTTTCCATACTATAGCCGTACGCCTTGGCCGTTACGATGCCACTATTGCGCTGTATGATTTACAGGGAAAAGCGCTGGAAGAAGCGCACTACGAACTGCAAGAAAAAACGCAGGCGTCGCTGGAAGCCGCACTCTTTCAGGCCATCGGCGGCTTTATTGCCAGCCATCAACGCCGCATTCGCGAGCTCATTGCGATCTCCGTTGTGCTGCCGGGGCTGGTTGATCCCGTTGCGGGCATCGTCCGCTATATGCCGCACATCAGCGTGGATAACTGGCAACTGGTCGAAAATCTGCAACGCCAATTCAATGTTACCAGCTTTGTCGGTCACGATATCCGCAGCCTGGCGCTGGCAGAACACTATTTCGGTGCCACCCACGATTCACTGGACTCTATTCTGGTACGCGTCCATCGCGGCACAGGCGCAGGCATTCTCGTCAACGGGCAAATTTTTCTTGGCAGTAACGGCAACGTGGGCGAGATCGGTCATATTCAGATCGATCCGCTCGGCGATCGCTGCCACTGCGGCAATTTTGGCTGTCTGGAAACTGTCGTCGCCAACGCCGCCATTGAACAGCGCGTACGACACCTGCTGGGTCAGGGCTACCCCAGCAAGCTTTCTACCGATAATTGTACGATTTCTACGATTTGCAAAGCGGCAAACCGAGGTGATGCCCTCGCCCGTGAAGTTATCGAACAGGCTGGGCTCAATCTTGGCAAAGCGCTGTCCATCGCGATCAACCTGTTCAATCCTCAGAAAGTCGTGATTGCCGGTGAAATCACCGAAGCAGAAAAAACGCTGCTTCCTGCGATCCAACGCTGCATCAACGCGCAGGTGTTGAAAGAATTTCGTCATAACCTGCCGATTGAGATCTCCAGCCTCAACCATCTTTCTGCTATCAGCGCGTTCGCGTTGGTCAAACGGGCGATGCTAAACGGTGTGTTGCTACAGCAATTGCTCGAAAACGCCTGATTCCCTTTCTGGCCGGATTATGTAATCACTAAAAATCCGGCCTTTCCCTTCTATGAATTTGACGAATCAACACCAAAAAACCGTATAAATTAACGAAAAACCATGTCGATGGCTTTTTTCATTAAATAATATTGAATTCCTATGGCACTTTGATGCTAAATCAATAGCACTGAGTTCGAATCTGTCATTACTGGGAGTCATGTATGTGTTCTATTTTTGGTGTGCTTGATCTGAAAAGCGACCCTGTTGAACTGCGTAAGAAAGCGCTGGAATTATCCCGTTTGATGCGTCACCGCGGGCCAGACTGGTCTGGCGTTTATGCCAGCGACAAAGCGATTCTGGCTCACGAACGCCTGTCTATCGTTGACGTCAACACGGGCGCACAGCCGCTTTACAACGCCGAGCGCACCCACATTCTGGCCGTTAACGGTGAAATTTATAACCATCAGGCATTGCGTCAGCAATACGGTGACCGTTACGCGTTCCAGACTGGCTCTGACTGCGAAGTGATTCTGGCGCTGTATCAGGAAAAAGGCCCGGAATTCCTGGATGAACTGCGCGGCATGTTCGCCTTTGCCCTGTATGACAGCGAAAAAGACGCCTACCTGATTGGCCGTGACCACCTTGGTATCATCCCGCTGTATATGGGTTACGATGAGCACGGCAACCTCTACGTCGCTTCTGAAATGAAAGCGCTGGTGCCGGTTTGCCGCACCATCAAAGAATTCCCGGCTGGCAGTTACCTGTGGAGCAAAGACGGCGAAATTCGCGAGTATTACCAGCGTGACTGGTTTGATTACGATGCAGTAAAAGACAACGAAACCGATAAAGAAGCGCTGCACGATGCGCTGGAAGAAGCCGTGAAAAGCCACCTGATGTCTGACGTGCCCTACGGCGTGTTGCTCTCTGGCGGCCTGGATTCCTCCGTTATCTCTGCGATCACCAAAAAATATGCGGCACGTCGCGTAGAAGATGACGCGCGCAGTGAAGCCTGGTGGCCTCAGTTGCACTCTTTCGCCGTCGGTTTGGAAGGTGCACCGGATTTGAAAGCCGCGCAGGAAGTCGCTAAACATTTAGGTACCGTGCACCACGAAATTCACTTCACCGTGCAGGAAGGGCTGGATGCGATTCGCGACGTGATTTATCACATCGAAACCTATGACGTCACCACGATTCGCGCTTCAACGCCGATGTACCTGATGTCCCGCAAAATCAAAGCGATGGGCATCAAAATGGTGCTATCTGGTGAAGGTTCTGACGAAGTGTTCGGCGGCTACCTCTATTTCCACAAAGCGCCAAACGCCAAAGAGCTGCATGAAGAAACCGTACGTAAGCTGCTGGCACTGCACCAGTACGACTGCGCCCGCGCTAACAAAGCAATGTCAGCCTGGGGCGTGGAAGCTCGCGTACCGTTCCTGGACAAAAACTTCCTCGACGTCGCTATGCGCATCAACCCGCGCGACAAAATGTGCGGCAACGGCAAGATGGAAAAACATATCCTGCGCGAGTGCTTTGAATCCTACCTGCCGCACAGCGTTGCATGGCGTCAGAAAGAACAGTTCTCTGACGGCGTAGGCTACAGCTGGATTGATACGCTGAAAGAAGTAGCGGCTCAGCAGGTTACCGATCAACAGTTAGAAACAGCACGCTTCCGCTTCCCGTACAACACGCCGGGCTCCAAAGAAGGCTACCTGTACCGTGAAATCTTCGAAGAGCTGTTCCCGGTTCCAAGCGCAGCAGAATGCGTACCGGGTGGCCCGTCAGTCGCCTGTTCGTCTGCTAAAGCGATTGAGTGGGATGAATCTTTCAAGAAACTGGATGATCCATCAGGCCGTGCGGTTGGCGTACACCAGTCCGCCTACAAATAATTCGATTTAATTTCTTCAGTCAACGGGCCTTTCGTGGCCCGTTTTTGTATGCTTAATTGACTGGGAATGCGTGCTTTTTGGCGTTTTTCTCACCATACTGTTCACAACCCAAACAAACGATACATTGAGGGCACTTTTCGGGAAAAAACTAGTTGACGCAATTAGGCCAACTACGCATAATGCGCCCCGCAACGCCGATGAAGGTGACGCGGAAAAGATGGCTACGTAGCTCAGCTGGTTAGAGCACAGCACTCATAATGCTGGGGTCACAGGTTCGATTCCCGTCGTAGCCACCATCTTTTTTTGCGGGAGTGGCGAAATTGGTAGACGCACCAGATTTAGGTTCTGGCGCCGCAAGGTGTGCGAGTTCAAGTCTCGCCTCCCGCACCATATCATCTTCTCGGTCTGACATCGCTTTTCGAAGCATGTTAGTGTTTTGTAGTGATTGGGGTATCGCCAAGCGGTAAGGCACCGGTTTTTGATACCGGCATTCCCTGGTTCGAATCCAGGTACCCCAGCCATTTCAAAACATATGCTGAAAAATTCGTTGTCCTGTTGGGGTATCGCCAAGCGGTAAGGCACTGGTTTTTGATACCAGCATTCCCTGGTTCGAATCCAGGTACCCCAGCCATCTACTTGATAGTAGAAGATTTGTTGAAGTGAAGTAACATTAGTAGTAAGTTTGGCTACGTAGCTCAGCTGGTTAGAGCACAGCACTCATAATGCTGGGGTCACAGGTTCGATTCCCGTCGTAGCCACCATATTTTTGGGGTATCGCCAAGCGGTAAGGCACCGGATTCTGATTCCGGCATTCCGAGGTTCGAATCCTCGTACCCCAGCCAAATAAAGCTGGTAAAACAGCAAAGAAACGGGGCGACAATCGAAAGATGTCGCCCCGTTTTGTTGTGTCTGGTATTAACATAGTCTGGTGTTAATATATCCAAACCAATCATTCGATTTTCCTAAAAGGGCGGGCATGAAGGTTTTATCTACATCCTCTGTTACTCATGGTTTCAGCCACGTTGTGCTGCCACAGCAGAATAACATCGGTCAATCGCGATGGTCTGTCAGACGCCCGCAGTTAACCACACTGTTACTCAGCGTGGCGTTGCTGTTTTGCTTCATCACGTCAGCTTATGCCGCCAATGTCTCTTCTTTTAAGATGTCATCGCAAACGTTCGCTGATCGGATGAATGCCAATCTGACGAAACTCAATATCCCTCTCGCATTGACCGTTAAGTTGGAAAAGGGAAGCTCCGTCGATGACTTTCAGCACATTTTTAACGAGCATGTTGGCTTAATTGGGTCAGTAGAGAGTAAAGGCCAACAGCTTAATGGACTCGTGATACTCAACGCCGCGTCAGAATCCCCCGAAGCAACAAGACAGAATCTGCAAATCGTCACAGCCGCGTTTTCTGCGCTATTGGGCGAGAACAATCTGGAAAGCCCTGAGCTGACCGAGATGATGTTTGGCCTGCTTCAGGATAGCCAAGCCTCAGGCAAAAGTGTTCGGCAGATAGGAAAGGTTCGCTTTACAGCAACAACCAATGAGGACACCGATATTATCTTCACCGCCGAGCCCGTGCAGTAGCGGGCGGCGTCCTCATTATTCATCAGACGCCAATGGCATATTTCAATGCGCGCTGTTTTAACACGCCAGCGCGCTGCGCGACCATCAGCGCCATATTGCGAGCAAAACTCAGCGGTGGTAACGCATTACTAAACGCGTTATAGAAGAGATCCATCCCGCTTTGCATCATCAGGTTATCCGGCATACGGCGGCACTGATAGCGGCGTAACACACACTCAGAAGCCCATTCTTCCCCTGCATTACGCGCATTAATTAACACATCCAGCAGCGCCTCAACGTCGCGATATCCCAGATTCACCCCCTGCCCCGCCAGTGGATTGATGGTATGCGCGGCATCACCCAATAGCACCAAGCCTGGCTTGATATAGGTTTGCGCATGACGTCTGACCAACGGGAATGATCCCGCAGAAAGCGCCTTAACCGCGCTCAATCGTTCAGGAAACGCAGCCGCAATTTCTTTATCCAACCGTGCAAGCGGCATCGCCTGAAGCTGACGAATACGCTGCGGACTGTCATACCACACCAGCGATCCCCACTGATCAAACAGCGGTAAAAACGCACGCGGGCCGCTTGGCGTGAACTGCTGCCAGGTCACATCCTGCTGGGGTTGCGAAGTCTCTACGCCGATCAACATACAGGATTGACGATACTGCCAGCCGCTGATACCAATCCCCGCCCACTGACGAACCTGAGAATTCGCGCCATCGGCACCAATCACCAGCGAAGCTGTCAGTTGCTGCCCGTCAGCAAGCTGTAAACACCAGCCATCATCGGTGCGTTGCAGGCTCTGTGGCGTAGCTGGGCAATAGCATTGGCAGCGCTCCTCTTCCTGCAAACTTTCCCAGAGCGCCAGTTGCAGCACCCGGTTTTCCACCATAAAACCCAGTTCAGGCAGGTGAATGTCGGCAGCATCAAAAACGACTCTGGCATTCGCCCATTCCCAGGTTTCCAGCCGACGGTAAGGCGCGCTGCGCATCTGCTGCACTCGCTGCCATGCGCCTAGCTCTTTCAATAGCGCAACCGACGCATAGCCAATCGCCGAGATCCGTAAATCTGGCGGACTAGCGGCATCAAACGGCGTCGACATTTCCTGCTCAATCACCGCAACTTGAAATCCTTGCTGTGCCAGCCCAAGCGCCGCGGCCGCGCCAACCATGCCACCGCCAACCACAATCGCATCGTAATGCATATTGGCTTTATCCTCTCTGGTTCTGGTTTATTCACACCAGTAAAAATGCATGAAAATAGTGTACTGGATTTGCAGGTAACTTTTCAGAAAAGCCGCATTTTTATAGAAAGTAAGGGGTTATCAGACCAGCGTGGTTTCCGGCGCTGGTCACAACGTCGGCGAGCGATTACAATACCCATCCCAAATGAGGGGAATCTTTCTTATCCGCACTGAGTAATGGTAAGTCGATGATAAAAAAACTGCATATTAAAACCTGGGGCTGTCAGATGAATGAGTACGATTCATCAAAGATGGCTGATTTACTGGGAAGTACGCACGGCTATGAGCTAACTGAAATCGCTGAAGAAGCCGATGTCCTGCTGCTCAATACCTGCTCGATCCGTGAAAAGGCGCAGGAAAAGGTCTTCCATCAACTTGGCCGTTGGAAAACGCTGAAAGATCTCAATCCGAACCTGATTATTGGTGTTGGTGGCTGTGTCGCCTCACAGGAAGGCGCGCATATTCGTGAACGTGCACACTACGTTGACGTTATTTTTGGCCCGCAAACCTTGCACCGCCTGCCGGAAATGATTAATCACGTTCAGGGCACGCGTAGCCCCATCGTGGATATCAGTTTCCCTGAAATCGAAAAATTCGACCGCCTGCCAGAACCACGCGCCGATGGGCCGACGGCCTTCGTCTCCATCATGGAAGGCTGTAATAAATATTGCACATTCTGCGTTGTACCTTATACCCGCGGCGAAGAAGTCAGCCGCCCGTGCGATGATGTGTTGTTTGAAATCGCTCAGTTGGCCGCGCAAGGCGTGCGTGAAGTTAACCTTTTAGGACAGAACGTCAACGCTTATCGCGGCGAAACCTATGACGGTGAAATCTGCTCCTTTGCTGAGCTGCTGCGTCTGGTTGCCGCTATTGACGGGATCGACCGTGTTCGCTTCACTACCAGCCATCCGATTGAGTTCACAGACGATATTATCAGCGTCTATGAAGATACCCCGGAACTGGTCAGCTTCCTGCATTTACCGGTGCAAAGCGGCTCTGACCGCGTGCTGACGATGATGAAACGCCGCCATACCGCGCTGGAATACAAAGCCATCATCCGTAAGCTGCACAACGCGCGTCCTGGCATCCTGATTAGCTCTGACTTTATCGTCGGTTTCCCTGGTGAAACTCAGGCTGACTTTGAACAGACGATGAAGCTGATTGCCGATGTGAATTTCGATATGAGCTACAGCTTTGTCTATTCCGCCCGTCCAGGAACACCGGCGGCGGATATGGTTGATGATGTGCCAGAAGAAGAGAAAAAACAGCGTCTGTATCTTCTGCAAGAACGCATCACTCAGCAGGCAATGCGGTTTAGCCGCCTCATGGTAGGCACCATCCAGCGTATTCTGGTAGAAGGCACCTCACGTAAGAGTGTGATGGAGCTGTCTGGCCGTACGGAAAATAACCGCGTCGTTAACTTCGAAGGCACGCCGGATATGATCGGTAAATTCGTCGATGTGGAAATCGTTGATGTTTATACCAACTCGCTGCGCGGCATCGTGGTACGTACCGAAGATCAAATGGATCTGCGCGTACATGAATCACCATCTTCCGTGATTGCGCGTACCCGTAAAGAGAATGAGATTGGCGTCGGGTTCTATCAGCCGTAACCGACGTTCATTCCCGTCTCAGCATGATGATGGGTGGCTTTGCCACCCATTTTTTATGGCAGGCTATCCATTCAATAATCCGTTTCAATTTCATGCTGCTTACATTTGCTTTTGCGAGGCAGCATCCCAATATCATGATTGTGACTTGCACCATCGGGCATTCACGATGAATAATTCACTCATAGGGCGGACACATCAGGCCGTCTGACAACTGTTCACTTTGTGCGGGCAGGATGGAGCCAGCACAGTAACGCTCAAGAGGAATAATTTGAACGTAACGACAAAAGAGATTGCCCTTGAACCCGCCGATAACCAACGCCTGCTCAGCCTTTGCGGTCCGTTTGATGACAATATTAAACAGTTAGAACGCCGCTTAGGCATCGAGATCAACCGCCGGGATAATCAATTTAAACTGGTCGGAAAAAGCCCGCTGACGCAAGCTGCCGCCGATATCCTGCAACGTCTGTATGTCGATACGGCCCCGATACGTGGCGTCATCGGTGATATCGATCCTGAGCAAATTCACCTTGCGATTAAAGAATCTCGCGTGCTGGAACAGTCTGCGGAACACGTTCCTGACTATGGCAAAGTGGTCAATATCCGTACCAAACGCGGCGTGATCAAACCGCGCACACCGAATCAGGCGCAGTATGTCGCCAACATCCTCGATCACGACATCACGTTCGGCGTTGGCCCTGCGGGAACGGGGAAAACCTATTTAGCTGTCGCTGCCGCCGTAGATGCGTTGGAGCGTCAGGATATTCGCCGCATTCTGTTAACGCGCCCGGCAGTCGAAGCGGGTGAAAAACTGGGTTTCCTGCCTGGCGATCTAAGCCAAAAAGTCGATCCTTATTTGCGTCCACTTTATGATGCCCTGTTTGAAATGCTGGGCTTTGAGCGCGTCGAGAAGCTTATCGAACGCAACGTGATTGAAGTCGCGCCACTGGCTTACATGCGTGGCCGAACGCTGAACGATGCCTTTATCATTCTGGACGAAAGCCAGAACACCACCATCGAACAGATGAAAATGTTCCTGACACGCATCGGGTTCAACTCAAAAGCGGTCATTACCGGTGACGTCACGCAGATCGACCTGCCGAAGAATCTGAAATCCGGCTTACGCCACGCGATAGAAGTGCTGGCCGATGTGGAAGAGATCAGCTTTAACTTTTTCCACAGCGAAGATGTGGTGCGCCATCCGGTGGTCGCGCGGATTGTGAATGCCTATGAAGCATGGGAAAATGCCGAACAGAAACGTAAAGACGCCTTAGCAGAACAGCGTAAGCGTGAAGCACAGGCTACGGCATCAGATCAGGAGCAAAAATGAGTCAGGTGATTCTGGATTTACAAATCGCCAGCGAGCAAGCACAAGGTTTACCGGAAGAAAAAGACTTTCAGCGCTGGCTGGAAGGCGTTCTGCCGCAGTTTCAGGAAGTCGCTGAAGTCACCATCCGTATCGTGGATGAGGCCGAAAGCCGCGACCTGAATAACACCTATCGCGGTAAAGACAAGCCGACCAACGTGCTGTCGTTTCCTTTTGAGGCACCGCCTGAAGTCGAGCTTCCTTTGCTTGGCGATTTAATCATCTGCCGCCAGGTTGTCGAGCGTGAAGCCGCCGAGCAGGAAAAAACCGTAGAAGAGCACTGGGCGCACATGGTTGTCCATGGTAGCCTGCATCTGCTAGGGTACGACCATATCGAAGACAGCGAAGCCGAAGAAATGGAAGCGCTGGAAACCGAGATTATGCAGGGCATGGGTTATGCCGATCCCTACCTTGCAGAAAAAGATGGCCTCACCGAATAAATAGAAATACATTTTGTCTAGCCCGAGATCGGGAAGATATCGGGCATTTGTCTTCACACATCAGCCACTGTGCCGCTTCCAGTTGCTGGCAATAATCCTTTAACAAGAGTGATGTTAATTAAAACGCATGAGCGACGACCATTCTCAAAACAGCGATGCACCCAGTCCCAAAAAGGGCTTCTTTTCTCTTATTCTTAATCAGCTTTTTCACGGCGAGCCAAAAGATCGTAACGGTTTACTCACTCTGATTCGTGATTCCGAACAGAATGATCTGATCGATCCTGAAACGCGAGATATGCTCGAAGGCGTCATGGATATCGCCGACCAGCGTGTACGCGACATCATGATCCCTCGCTCGCAGATGATTACGCTCAAGCGCGATCAAACGCTGGAAGAGTGTCTGGACGTGATTATCGAATCCGCCCACTCCCGTTTCCCCGTCATTAGCGAAGATAAAGACCACATTGAAGGCATCCTGATGGCGAAGGATTTGCTGCCGTTTATGCGCAGCGATTCCGAACCATTCAGTATGGATAAAGTTCTGCGTTCCGCCGTGGTTGTGCCGGAAAGTAAACGCGTTGATAGAATGCTGAATGAGTTCCGCTCGCTGCGCTATCACATGGCGATTGTCATCGATGAATTTGGTGGCGTATCCGGCCTGGTCACGATTGAAGATATTCTTGAGCTGATTGTCGGCGAAATTGAAGACGAATACGACGATGAAGAAGACAGAGATATTCGTCAGCTTAATCGCCAGACCTACACCGTTCGTGCTTTAACCGATATCGAAGATTTTAACGAGGCTTTCGGCACACGGTTCAGCGATGACGAGGTCGATACCATTGGTGGCTTGGTCATGCAGTCTTTCGGCCATCTTCCAGCCCGTGGCGAAACCATCGACATAGAAGGTTACCTGTTTAAAGTTGCGATGGCGGACAGCCGCCGTATCATTCAGGTTCATGTCAGAATCCCTGACAATGCCCCTCAACCGAAATGGGAAGAATAATTTGGCAATGGTTGTCGCTTCTCTTCTACAACGCCAGCAGGTTAAAGCCCTGCTGGCGCTCTTATTTGGTGCCTGTGGCACGCTGACATTTTCTCCCTTTGATTTCTGGCCCGCGGCGATTATCTCGCTCATGGGCCTACAGGCACTGACGCTCAACCGTACGAGTCGTCAGTCAGCTTGGATAGGCTTTTGCTGGGGATTGGGTCTGTTCGGTAGCGGCGTTAACTGGGTTTACGTCAGCATCGCGCAGTTTGGCGGAATGCCAGGCCCTGTCAATGTTGCTCTGGTCATTCTGCTCGCAGCCTATCTGTCGCTCTATCCCCTGCTGTTTTCGGCCCTGCTCTCACGCCTGTGGCCAAAGACAACGCTATGGCGTCTGGCGCTTGCCGCCCCCGTGCTCTGGCAGTTAACTGAATTTCTGCGTGGCTGGGTGCTCACCGGTTTTCCGTGGCTGCAATTCGGCTACAGCCAAATTGACGGCCCGCTAAAAGGTATTGCGCCCATTCTGGGTATCGACACCATTACTTTCCTGCTGATGGGCCTCAGCGGGTTGCTCGTTTATGCCATCAACCAGCGAAAAATCGCACCAGCGGCCATTGCCATCGGCGTTTTCGTTTTATCATGGCCGCTGCGCAACGTGCAGTGGTACACCCTGCAACCTGAACGCGCCGTTAATGTCGCACTGGTACAGGGCAATATCCCGCAGGCTATGAAGTGGGAACAAGACGAGCTGCTGAACACGCTGAAGATTTATCTGGATAACAGCCTGCCCTATATGGACAAAGCGCCCATCGTTATCTGGCCGGAAACTGCGATTCCCGATATTGAAAGCCGTCAGGGCGCCTATCTGAAGCAGATTGACGATATCCTGCGTAGCCGAAATAGCAGCCTGATTACGGGTATCGTCGATATCAGGCGTGAGGGTAATAAAACCGATTTTTATAACTCAGTGATCGTTTTGGGCGACAAAGAACCGTATCACTACCCCACAACGAACCGTTACAACAAAAACCATCTGGTGCCTTTTGGCGAATTTGTCCCGTTGGAAACGTTGTTACGTCCGCTGGCACCGTTCTTCGATCTCCCGATGTCGTCATTTAGCCGAGGAGACTACGTTCAGCCCCAGCTTTCCGTTCATGGCTTCAAGCTCAACGCCGCTATTTGTTATGAAATTATCTTAGGCCAACAGCTGCGTGATAACTTCCGGCCAGACACCGATATGTTGCTGACCATCTCGAATGATGCCTGGTTTGGTCATTCAATCGGCCCATGGCAACACTTCCAGATGGCACGTATGCGCGCGCTGGAATTAGGCCGTCCTCTGGTGCGTAGTACCAATAACGGCGTCACAGGGGTCATTACACCAGATGGCGAGGTCAGCGCTAGCCTGCCGCAGTTTACGCGCGCGGTGCTGAGCACGCAGGTCGTGCCAGCAACGGGGATAACGCCTTATGCGCGCTTCGGTTCCTGGCCGCTCTGGATCATTACGCTACTGGGCGGTGCTGCTGCCGCTTTCTTCGGTTTGCGTCGCCGATAATCGTCCCCTCCTCACATCCCTAAGGGCATGCTTTTGCATGCCTTTTTTATTTATGGCACGGTATTTGCCTCTTATTACCCTGTAAATGGTTGTTTCTGTATTTTTTTGGATATTACGTCGGCGTAAAGCTCTCTATTGGGGCAAGTGACGCACCAAATTGGTGCCACCCTTTGACATTGCTGCCATTTGGTGCGGCGGATATCGCAAAAAACAAACATTTCTATTTCAATCTATTTACAATCAGCTACTTTTTAACTGTATAGACAGTAACTTCGCGCTTTAACGGTGCAGCGTTATCACTGAGAGGTAGCAAAGCATTATGAGTGATGCAGCGATACGCTGTTTACCTTGAAGACAATGCTAACTTGAAGATAACGGGCACATTAACCATACGGTTATTAATGACAGCGCTATAACTATTGCACTGCAACGACAGCAAAGGAGTTAGAACATGCAAATGCGTAAACTGGCATTATCACTGCTTCTGCTTGGCACCGCCGCCAGCGTAGCTCAGGCTGAAGATCTGGCCGGTACATTGAAAAAGGTCAAAGATAATGGCGTGATCGTCATTGGACACCGCGAATCGTCCGTGCCTTTCTCTTACTATGACAACACGCAAAAAGTGGTCGGCTACTCTCAAGCCTACTCTGACAAAATTGTCGAAGCGGTTAAGAAAAAACTGGATGCGCCTAATCTGCAGGTCAAGCTACTCCCTATCACCTCTCAGAACCGTATCCCGCTGTTGCAGAACGGTACCTTTGATTTTGAATGTGGCTCAACGACTAACAACCTGGAACGTCAGAAACAAGCCGCGTTCTCTAACACCATTTTCGTGGTCGGTACGCGTCTGTTAACCAAAAAAGATTCCGGCGTAAAAGACTTCCCAGATCTGGCGGGTAAAACCGTCGTAGTGACTTCCGGCACCACCTCTGAAGTTCTGCTGAACAAGCTGAATGAAGAAAAACAGCTGAAGATGCGTATCATCAGTGCGAAAGACCACGGTGACTCCTTCCGTACGCTGGAAAGCGGCCGTGCTGTCGCCTTTATGATGGATGATGCACTGCTGGCAGGCGAGCGTGCGAAAGCGAAAAACGCCGATCAGTGGGATATCGTCGGCAAGGCACAGTCTGAAGAAGCCTACGGCTGTATGCTGCGTAAAGACGATCCGCAATTCAAGAAACTGGTTGATGACACCATCGCCGAAGTTCAGACCTCCGGTGAAGCTGAAAAATGGTTCGATCGCTGGTTCAAACAACCAATTCCACCAAAAGATCTTAACCTGAACTTTGCACTGTCAGACGAAATGAAAGCGCTGTTCAAAGCGCCAAATGACAAAGCACTAAACTAATTAATAATGAGAATAAGGGCAGAGTCATCTGCCCTCTGATTGCTGATTCGTGGCAGGACAGACAGGCATGTGATGGTCGTTCCCCATCACATGTTGCCCCGAGAAATTTCGATAAACAGGAAAATAAACAATACGCCTGTAGTTTGAAACAGAACGGGAATATGGCCGCTCATCAATCTTCAGGGTAGCTTCGCTACCCTTTTTTTACCGGAGTTCGTTATGTCAATAGATTGGAACTGGGGCATATTTCTACAAGCCGCCCCCTTCGGCAACACAACCTACCTCGGGTGGATTTTGTCCGGCCTGCAAGTCACCGTCACATTATCTATCTGTGCCTGGATTATCGCGTTTCTCATTGGTTCTTTATTTGGAATCCTGCGTACCGTCCCAAATCGTTTCCTTGCGGGCATTGGCACCTGCTACGTCGAGCTATTTCGCAACGTCCCACTGATTGTCCAGTTTTTTACCTGGTATCTGGTGGTTCCCGAGTTGCTTCCCGTCAACATCGGAATGTGGTTCAAAGCCGAGTTAGACCCGAATATTCAATTCTTCCTGTCATCGATGATTTGTCTAGGGCTCTTCACCGCAGCGCGCGTTTGTGAGCAGGTGCGTGCGGGGATTCAGTCTTTACCACGCGGACAAAAAGCAGCAGGTCTGGCAATGGGCCTGACACTGCCGCAAACCTATCGCTATGTATTACTGCCGAATGCATACCGCGTGATCGTTCCGCCGCTGACGTCAGAGATGCTGAATCTGGTAAAAAACTCAGCTATCGCTTCCACGATTGGTCTGGTGGATATGGCGGCACAAGCAGGGAAACTGCTGGACTACTCCGCCCACGCGTATGAATCCTTTACCGCTATCACGCTGGCGTACGTTGGCATCAATGCCATCATTATGTTGATTATGCAGGTCGTTGAGCGAAAAACCCGTTTGCCGGGCAATATGGGGAGCAAATAAATCATGCATGAATTTGACTGGAGCTCAATTGGGCCAAGCATGCCATACCTGATTCAGGGGATGGTGGTCACACTCAAAATTACGCTGACAGCTGTGGTATTCGGGATTGTCTGGGGCACGATTCTGGCGGTGATGCGCCTGTCGCCGATAAAGGCCGTTAGTTGGTTTGCCAAACTGTATGTGAACCTGTTCCGCTCCGTTCCACTTGTCATGGTGCTGCTGTGGTTCTATCTGGTGGTTCCTAGCTTATTACAAAATGTGCTTGGGCTATCGCCGAAAACCGATATTCGACTGATTTCAGCTATGGTAGCCTTCTCGCTGTTCGAAGCAGCCTATTATTCGGAAATCATTCGTGCGGGTATTCTCAGTGTGTCACGCGGTCAATCCTCCGCAGCGCTAGCATTAGGCATGACACACTGGCAATCCATGAAGCTGATTATTTTGCCGCAGGCATTCCGCGCCATGGTGCCATTGCTGCTGACGCAGGGGATTGTTCTGTTCCAGGATACCTCACTGGTTTACGTGCTCAGCCTCGCTGATTTCTTCCGTACCGCCTCAACTATCGGCGAGCGTGACGGAACACAAGTTGAAATGATCCTGTTTGCCGGGTTCATTTATTTTCTCTTCAGCATTACTGCCTCAATGCTGGTCAGTTACCTGAAAAAAAGGACGGTTTGATGATTTCCCTGAAAAATGTTTCTAAATGGTACGGCCAATTTCAGGTGCTAGCCGACTGCTCCACAGAAGTAAAAAAAGGTGAAGTTGTGGTCGTCTGCGGGCCTTCAGGCTCTGGCAAATCAACCCTGATCAAAACCGTAAACGGTCTGGAACCGATTCAAAAAGGTGAAATTACCGTCAATGGCATTGCCGTTAACGATAAAAAAACCAATCTGGCTCAGTTGCGTTCCAAAGTCGGGATGGTGTTCCAGCACTTTGAACTGTTCCCACATCTGTCGATTATCGAGAACCTGACGCTAGCGCAGGTGAAAGTGCTGAAACGTAAGCGTGAAGACGCCAAAGCCAAAGCACAGAAGCTTCTGGAGCGCGTTGGGCTATCCGCACACGCCAACAAATTCCCAGGGCAACTTTCCGGCGGTCAGCAACAGCGTGTCGCTATCGCCCGCGCGCTATGCATGGATCCTATCGCGATGTTATTTGACGAACCGACATCCGCGCTTGATCCAGAGATGATCAACGAAGTGTTGGACGTTATGGTTGAATTGGCGCAGGAAGGCATGACCATGATGGTCGTCACGCATGAAATGGGCTTTGCCCGTAAAGTGGCGCACCGTGTGATCTTTATGGATGAGGGCAAAATCGTTGAAGACACCCGCAAGGATGATTTCTTCAATAACCCACAGTCTGAACGCGCTAAAGACTTCCTGGCGAAAATCCTGCATTAATACTCAGATAAAGCGTGCCGCAAGGCACGCTTTGGACTGACAAAGTACGTCGAGCGGTGGTAATGGGTAGATCGTAAAGACGCTGCAAGTACGTCCATGTAAGCTCGGATTGCGCCATCCCTGGCGCAAACGCTTTACTCTTCTATCCCATTATCACCGTTCTCGTTCTGTAAATGGGTTTATCAACAGCCTGAATATGCCACAACACAGTTTCTATTTAGGTAGCCTACGGCTGAAACGGCTGGCGGTGGAACAGGTCATGTGAGCATTTCGGGCAGAGAGGCAAAACCTCCGGCGTGTAGAACGCAATATGGTGATGGCAGTTCTCACACACCAGATTACCGAGCCCCACCACTTCACCGCTGTGGTACACCCCGTGGTGATTCACATCTTTGAAAATCTCACGCCACTCCAGCTGCGTTTTATCCGTAATATCCGCTAACTCCTGCCACAGGCTTTCCTTGATGACTCGCATAAACACGCTGTCGGTAAACTCATCCTGACTTTCGTTATAGCTGCGGGCAAACTCTTCCAGATCGCGCTGAACGGCTTGAATCACCTGCTCTATTTCTTTTTGCGTCAGCTCCGAGCTTTCCTGCAAGGTTTTGCGGGCGCTCAGCACCAGACTGTCGAGATCGCGTTCACCATTGTTCAGCCGAGCCGTCACTGAAGCCATTAACTCGCGATAATAGCGGGCTAGTTTATTCATGCTTCCTCCTGAATTAAGCGGGTTGAAGGGTGATAAAGAACGCCTATTCGCTGTCTGGCACATCTGGCCAAAACCGATACGTTACCTATCTCTCTCTATTTTAGATTATTTTTTCGGTACGCCTGATAAATTGTCGCCAATTTGCGCAACGCCTCGCAGTCTATCGCTCACAGATCAGAAATATTCCTCAGTCGGGCGCTGGGTGTTGTTGCCCGCGCCGCTTACGGCTATGCTATGCGGATCTTTTGTTATGAATCAGAAGAGGCTACTCACGTAGCAATTCTTCACTAAACAGGACCCCTGGCAGCCATGCAAGAGCAATACCGCCCAGAAGAGATAGAAGCGGACGTCCAGCTTCACTGGCAAGAGAAGCAGACCTTTAAAGTCACCGAACAGCCCGGCAAGGAAAAATACTATTGCCTTTCCATGCTGCCTTACCCTTCTGGCCGACTACATATGGGGCACGTCCGTAACTACACCATCGGCGACGTGATCTCCCGCTATCAGCGCATGCTGGGCAAAAACGTTCTGCAACCGATCGGTTGGGATGCCTTTGGTCTGCCGGCAGAAGGCGCAGCGGTTAAAAACAACACCGCGCCGGCCCCCTGGACCTACGCCAACATCGACTACATGAAAAACCAGCTCAAACTGCTGGGCTTTGGCTATGACTGGGACCGTGAAGTCGCGACCTGTAAACCAGACTACTACCGCTGGGAACAGTGGTTCTTCACCAAGCTGTACGAGAAAGGTCTGGTTTATAAAAAAACCTCCGCCGTTAACTGGTGTCCAAACGACCAGACCGTACTGGCGAACGAACAGGTTATCGATGGCTGCTGCTGGCGTTGCGATACCAAAGTCGAACGCAAAGAAATTCCACAGTGGTTTATCAAAATCACCGCTTACGCAGACCAACTGCTGAACGATCTGGATACGCTGGAAAGCTGGCCTGAACAGGTCAAAACCATGCAACGTAACTGGATCGGCCGTTCTGAAGGTGTGGAAATCACCTTTGATGTGGCGGACAGTGACAAGAAACTGAGCGTTTACACCACGCGCCCGGATACGTTCATGGGCGTGACCTACGTTGCTGTTGCCGCCGGTCACCCTCTTGCAGCACAAGCTGCTGCAACCAACCCAGCGCTGGCCGATTTCATTGCAGAATGCCGTAATACCAAAGTTGCCGAAGCTGATATGGCGACGATGGAGAAAAAAGGCATGGCCACTGGCCTGTATGCGATTCACCCGCTAAACGGTGAGAAAGTCGCTATCTGGGTCGCCAACTTCGTCCTGATGGAATACGGTACAGGCGCAGTCATGGCCGTTCCTGGCCATGACCAGCGCGACTGGGAATTTGCCACCAAATACGATCTGTCCATCAAGCCGGTTATTCTGAACGCCGACGGCAGCGAGCCCGATCTGTCCGCTCAGGCGATGACGGAAAAAGGCAACCTGTTCAACTCTGGTGAGTTTGACGGTCTGGATTTCGAAGCCGGATTCAATGCCATTGCCGATAAACTGGTAGAAAAAGGCATCGGCGAGCGTAAAGTCAACTATCGCCTGCGCGATTGGGGTGTCTCCCGTCAGCGTTACTGGGGCGCACCAATCCCAATGGTGACGCTGGAAGACGGTACCGTCGTCCCAACGCCAGAAGATCAACTGCCGGTAATCCTGCCGGAAGATGTCGTGATGGACGGCATCACCAGCCCGCTGAAATCGAACCCTGAATGGGCGAAGACGACCGTTAACGGTCAGCCAGCACTGCGTGAAACCGACACATTCGACACCTTTATGGAATCGTCCTGGTACTACGCGCGCTACACCTGCCCGCAGTACGATCAGGGAATGCTGGATCCGGCTGCCGCCAACTACTGGCTGCCCGTTGACCAATACGTTGGTGGTATCGAACACGCCATCATGCACCTGATGTATTTCCGCTTCTTCCACAAACTGATGCGCGACGCTGGTCTGGTTACGTCTGATGAACCCGCCAAACGCCTGCTGTGTCAGGGCATGGTGCTGGCTGATGCCTTCTATTATCTCGGTAATAACGGCGAGCGCATCTGGGTTTCTCCGACCGACGTGACCGTTGATCGTGATGAGAAAGGACGCATCGTCAAAGCCGTAGATAACGAAGGCCGTGACGTGGTTTACGCGGGCATGAGCAAAATGTCGAAGTCCAAAAACAACGGCATCGACCCGCAGGTCATGGTAGAGAAATACGGTGCAGATACCGTTCGTCTGTTCATGATGTTTGCTTCTCCGGCAGAAATGACGCTGGAATGGCAGGAATCCGGCGTAGAAGGCGCAAACCGCTTCCTGAAACGCGTCTGGAGACAAGCCTTCGAGCATACCGAGAAAGGTGCGGTAACGGCTCTGGATATCACTACACTGACTGAAGATCAGAAATCACTGCGCCGCGACCTGCACAAAACGATCGCTAAAGTGACCGATGATATCGGCCGACGCCAGACCTTCAATACCGCGATCGCCGCCATCATGGAACTGATGAACAAGCTGGCAAAAGCGCCGCAGGACAGCGATCAGGATCGCGCACTGACGCAGGAAACGCTGCTGGCCGTCGTTCGTATGCTGTATCCGTTCACACCGCACGTCTGCTTCACGCTGTGGCAGGCACTGCAAGGTGAAGGCGACGTCGATACTGCGCCGTGGCCAGTTGCAGATGAAAACGCAATGGTTGAAGATTCTAAGCTGGTCGTTGTTCAGGTTAACGGTAAAGTACGTGGTAAAATCACCGTTGCCGCTGACGCAAGCGAAGAACAGGTTCGCGAACGCGCTGCACAGGAACCGCTGGTCGCGAAATATCTGGACGGCGTCACGGTTCGTAAAGTGATTTATGTCCCTGGCAAACTGCTTAACCTGGTTGTGGGTTAAGGCAAGGAGGAACTGTGCGACATCGTCTATTCACGTTGTTGCTGGGGCTGGTGGTGTTAATCACCGCTGGCTGCGGTTTTCATCTGCGCGGCACAACACAAGTGCCTGCGCAGTTACAAACACTGGTGCTCGACAGCAGCGATCCTTATGGTCCGCTAACGCGTGCGGTACGTGAGCAGCTCCGTCTCAGCGATGTGAAAATCGTTGATGATGCGACGCGTCAGGATATCCCGTCTCTGCGGGTACTGGGCTCAAGCGAAACGCGTGATACCGTCTCTATTTTTCAGGACGGTAAAACAGCGGAGTACCAGATGGTGCTGACGTTGCGGGCACAGGTGCTGATGCCGGGTGAAGATATTTATCCGCTCAGCGTGACGGTGTTCCGCACGTTCTTTGATAACCCGCTGGCTGCACTGGCGAAAGATGCCGAACAGGACATCGTCCGTCAGGAAATGCATGAGCAAGCTGCCCAGCAGTTGGTGCGTAAATTGCTGACCATCAATGGCAGTCAGGAAGTCAAAAATCGGCTGCAGTCCACCGATTCAACGACTGCCACCACGCGTCCATGATTCGGCTTTACCCCGAACAACTCACCGCGCAGCTCCATGAGGGGCTGCGCGGTTGTTATTTGGTCTTTGGTTCAGACCCGCTCCTGCTGCAGGAAAGTCTCGACAGCATCAAACGGGTCGCTCAACAGCACGAATTCAGCGAGCATTTCAGCTTCATCCTGGATCTTCATACCGACTGGGATGCGATTTTCAGCACCTGTCAGGCGCTCAGCCTGTTCGCCTCACGCCAATCGCTCCTACTGGTTTTGCCGGAAAACGGCCCAAATGCCGCGATGGGTGAAAATCTGGTTAAGCTCTCTGGATTATTGCACCCCGATATTTTGCTGATTCTGCGCGGTCATAAGCTGACCAAAGCGCAGGAAAACAGCGTCTGGTTCAAAGCGCTGGCGCAAGACAGCGTCTATATCAATTGTCTGACGCCAGAACAAGCACAGCTCCCTCGCTGGGTTGCTCAACGAGCTAAAGCCATGAAGTTGACGCTGGATGAACAGGCCACGCAGCTGATTTGCTATTGCTATGAAGGTAACCTTCTTGCGCTGTCTCAGGCGTTAGAGCGGTTAGCGCTACTTTATCCCGATGGCAAGCTGACTCTGCCGCGAGTGGAAAGCGCAGTTAATGATGCCGCTCACTTCACGCCATTCCATTGGCTGGATGCATTACTGGCAGGAAAAGGCAAACGCGCCTGGCACATTTTGCAGCAGCTAAAGCAGGAAGATTGCGAACCTGTCATTTTGCTACGCACACTACAGCGTGAACTGCTACAGCTGCTGGCGCTGAAACGGCGCATGTCAGACACGCCGCTGCGTACGCTATTCGATCAGCAAAAAGTGTGGCAAAACCGACGTGACCTGCTCACTCAGGCATTACAGCGTCTCTCTCTTCAGCAGCTACAGCAGGCCGTACGATTGCTGACGCAGGTAGAAATAACCTTAAAGCAAGACTATGGTCAGTCCGTTTGGTCTGAACTTGAATCGCTTGCCATGCTTCTATGCGGCAAAGCCTTGCCGGAGGCATTCATCTGAATACGTCACCCACGGCGCCATCGCTGACCGCATTTTTTGGCGGCACGTTTGACCCGATTCATTACGGTCACCTTCAGCCAGTAACGGCACTGGCAAAGCTTGTGGGGCTGACTCAGGTCGTCCTGATGCCCAATAATGTTCCGCCACATCGGCAGCAGCCCGAAGCCAGTTCCCGGCAGCGTTTCCATATGGCTGAGCTGGCCGTCGAAGGCAACCCGCTATTTACCGTGGACGATCGTGAACTACAACGGCAAACGCCCTCCTATACCATTGATACATTGGAGGCATTTCGGGCTGAAAAAGGCGGTGATGCGCCTCTGGGCTTTATCATCGGGCAGGACTCGTTGCTAACGCTGCACCATTGGCACCGCTGGCAAGATCTACTCAACGTTTGTCATTTGCTGGTATGCGCTCGGCCCGGCTATCGCTCGACGCTGGAAACGCCCGAATTACAACAGTGGCTGGACGATCATCTGACGCACACACCGAACGATCTTCATCAGCAACCGCATGGACGGATTTTTTTAGCAGACACGCCGCTAGTCACCATTTCCGCAACGGACATTCGCCAACGTCGACAGCAAGGTCTGGACTGTCACGATTTATTACCTCCCGCCGTACTCCGTTACATCAACGAACACGGCCTGTACCAATAGCGCAGGTTTTCCCGTCCATCAGCCACGGGCTTTGTACCACTCGACAAAAGTGCGTGATATACTCCGCGGCTGGTTTCAATCACCGGGAAAAGCGAAAATTTTCGGCAATTACTCGGTGATTCACGTTTTTCCTAAACAATTCAGCGCCGCACGCGTTCGTCAGTTACTGACAAAACGCCATTGAGGGGGAACCTTTGCAAGGCCAAGCACTCCAAGACTTCGTTATTGATAAGGTCGATGACTTAAAAGCTCAGGATATCGTTGCACTCAACGTCCAGGGTAAGTCCAGCATCACCGATTACATGGTTATCTGTACGGGTACTTCTACACGTCATGTCGCCTCCATTGCCGATCACGTCGTACAATCCTCACGCGCCGCGGGTTTGATCCCACTCGGTGTCGAGGGTGAAAACGCCTCAGATTGGGTTGTGGTCGATTTGGGTGACGTGATGGTTCATGTCATGCAAGAAGAAAGCCGCCAGTTGTACGAACTGGAAAAATTGTGGGGCTAGCATGAAACTGCAACTGGTCGCCGTTGGCACCAAAATGCCTGACTGGGTGCAGACTGGTTTCACCGATTATTTGCGCCGTTTCCCAAAGGACATGCCTTTCGAATTACTCGAAATTCCGGCGGGGAAACGGGGTAAAAATGCGGACATCAAACGCATTCTGGAGCGCGAAGGCGAACAGATGCTAGCGGCGGTGGGCAAAGGCAACCGCATTGTTACGCTCGATATTCCAGGGACTCGCTGGGAGACGCCGCAGCTGGCGCAACAGTTGGAGCGCTGGAAACAGGACGGGCGCGACGTCAGCCTGCTGATTGGTGGGCCTGAAGGGCTTTCGCCAGAATGCAAAGCCGCAGCGGAACAAAGCTGGTCACTCTCGCCATTAACGCTGCCGCACCCGCTCGTTCGTGTACTGGTGGCAGAGAGCCTGTACCGTGCATGGAGCATTACGACTAATCACCCTTACCATCGGGAGTAAGGCGATACGATGAAACCTGTGAAATAACGCTGGATGAAAGTAGAACGTAAACCCTTTCGTGATTATACGGCTGAGTCCGCCCTGTTTGTGCGCCGTGCTTTGGTAGCATTTCTGGGCATTTTGCTGCTTTCTGGTGTATTAGTCGCTAATCTTTACCATCTGCAAATTGTACGTGTTGATGACTATCGCACGCGCTCTAATGAAAACCGCATTAAGCTGGTTCCTATCGCGCCGAGTCGCGGCATCATCTATGACCGTAATGGCACTCCGCTGGCGTTGAATCGCACTATCTATCAGTTAGAACTCGTACCCGACAAAGTCGACAACCTTAAAGATACGCTCGAAGCCCTGCGCCCCGTCGTCGATCTGACCGATAGCGATCTGGAAAACTTTGAAAAAGAGCGTAAGCGTTCACGCCGTTTTACTTCCATCCCCGTAAAAAGCGGGCTGGATGAGATTCAGGTTGCCCGTTTTGCCGTCAACCAATATCGCTTCCCAGGCGTTGAAGTTAAAGGCTACCAGCGCCGCTATTATCCTTACGGCTCTGCCCTGACGCACGTCACGGGTTATGTTTCCAAAATCACCGATAAAGAAGTGGAACGACTGACCAAAGAAGAAAAGATTGCCGATTACGCCGCCACGCGTGACATCGGTAAGCTAGGTATTGAACGTCATTACGAAGATCTGCTCCACGGCAAGCCCGGTTATGAAGAAGTTGAAGTTAACAACCGTGGCCGCGTGATCCGCCAGCTCCACGAACAGCCACCGCAGGCGGGGCGTGATATTTATCTGACGCTGGATCTGAGCCTGCAAATCTACATCGAGAAATTGCTGGAAGGCAGCCGTGCCGCCGTGATTGTCACCGATCCACGCGACGGCGGTATTCTAGCGATGGTTTCCACCCCCAGTTACGATCCCAACCTCTTTGTCGACGGGATTTCCACCAAAAATTACGCAAAACTACAAAGCGATCCCGACCGTCCGTTGATCAATCGTGCAACACAGGGGATTTATCCCCCCGCCTCCACCGTTAAACCTTATATCGCGGTTTCCGCCCTGACGGCGGGCGTGATCACCACTAATACCAGCCTGTTCGATCCCGGCTGGTGGCAATTACCCGGTTCTGAAAAGCGCTTCCGCGACTGGAAAAAATGGGGTCATGGTCGCCTTAACCTCACCAAGTCGCTGGAAGAGTCCGCAGATACGTTCTTCTATCAGGTCGCTTATGACATGGGCATCGATCGCCTGTCCGAATGGATGACCAAATTTGGTTACGGCGAGAGAACCGGTATCGATATTTCGGAAGAAAGCAAAGGCAATATGCCAACGCGTGAGTGGAAATTAGGCCGGTTCAAAAAACCCTGGTATCAAGGGGATACGATTCCGGTCGGGATTGGTCAAGGTTATTGGACCGCAACGCCTATCCAAATGAATAAGGCGCTGGTGACACTGATCAACGACGGCCAGGTCAAAACGCCGCACCTGCTTTATAGCTCGCGGGAAAATGGCAAGATTGTACCTTTCCGACAGACTGAGAATCAGCAAATTGGCAACATCCACTCTGGTTATTGGGAAGTGGCGAAGGACGGTATGTATGGCGTGGCTAACCGGCCTAACGGTACCGCCCACAAAAGCTTTGAGGATGCGCCTTATAAAATTGCGGCAAAATCCGGTACGGCGCAGGTTTTCGGCCTGAAAGAAAACGAAACCTATAATGCGCACAAGATCGCAGAACATCTGCGTGACCATAAATTAATGGTTGCGTTTGCCCCGTATAAAGACCCTAAAGTAGCGATGTCGATTATTCTGGAAAACGGTGGAGCAGGCCCGACCGTTGGCACCATCACCCGCCAGATCCTTGACCATATTCTGCTGGGTGATAACAATACCGATTTACCTAGTGCGCCTCCTGCGCCGCCGGGTAGCGAGAGTGAGTAACAGACAGTCATGACCGATAGCCAACAAAAGGGATCGTTCTGGGCGAAAATCCATATCGACCTCCCGTTTCTTCTCTGCATCCTGGCTCTGCTGGGCTATAGCCTATTTGTCTTATGGAGCGCCAGCGGGCAGGACATCGGCATGATGGAACGAAAAGTCGTTCAAATCGTGTTGGGGTTTACGGTGATGATCGTGATGGCGCAAATTCCCCCGCGCGTATACGAAGGTTGGGCCCCCTACCTCTATATCGTCTGCGTGATTTTGCTACTCATCGTGGATATTTTTGGGCAGATCAGTAAAGGCGCACAGCGCTGGCTGGATCTGGGCTTTATTCGCTTTCAGCCGTCAGAAATTGCCAAAATCGCCGTACCGCTGATGGTCGCGCGTTTTATCAACCGAGATATGTGTCCACCGTCGTTAAAAAATACGGCAATCGCGCTGGTGCTGATTTTTGTCCCTACGCTGCTGGTTGCCGCACAGCCCGACTTAGGTACCTCGATTCTGGTCGCGCTATCAGGGTTATTTGTGCTTTTCCTCGCAGGCATGAGCTGGCGGTTAATTGGCATCGCCGTACTGCTACTCGCCGCTTTTATTCCTATACTCTGGTTTTTCCTGATGCATGACTATCAGCGCGCCAGGGTCATGATGCTGCTCGATCCAGAAAGCGATCCGCTCGGGGCTGGGTACCATATTATTCAGTCGAAAATTGCGATAGGCTCAGGTGGCCTGTCTGGGAAAGGCTGGCTGCATGGCACACAGTCTCAGTTAGAGTTTCTGCCAGAGCGCCACACCGACTTTATCTTTGCCGTACTGTCGGAAGAGCTTGGGTTAATCGGCGTGTTGATTCTGCTCGCCATGTATCTGTTCATGATCATGCGCGGTCTGGTCATTGCCGCGAATGCGCAAACCTCGTTCGGCCGAGTGATGGTCGGCGGACTGATGTTGATTCTGTTTTTCTATGTGTTCGTCAATATCGGGATGGTCAGCGGTATACTTCCCGTCGTTGGCGTGCCGCTGCCGCTAGTCAGCTACGGTGGGTCGGCGCTGGTCGTCTTAATGGCGGGGTTCGGTATCGTCATGTCGATACATACTCACCGCAAACTGCTATCTAAGAATTTATAACACGAGGTGAGCAATGCGTAAGGATTGGCTTTGGGTCGGCGTAGCAACTCTGGCGCTTGCGGCCTGTAGCACAACGGAACAGCGGCAGCCTACGCCGCCTGTGACTCAGGTTTACAGCGGACCGACGGAAGAAATCGGTGGCGCAGAACCGCGTTATGAACCCTACAACCAGGGCACGCTGCAAGACTACAGCATCAAAGGCAAGAGCTATAAGGTTGTCAAAAATCCGCAAAATTTTAGCGAGACAGGCTTAGCGGCATGGTATGGCGAAGAAGCCAGCGGCAACCGCACGTCAATCGGCGAAACGTTTGACCCTAATGCGATAACCGCCGCCCACCCTACGCTGCCGCTGCCAAGCTATGTCCGCGTGACCAACCTGAGTAACGGTCGCCGTCTGGTTGTACGCGTGAACGATCGCGGGCCGTATACGCCGGGCAGAATTATCGATCTGTCGAAGGCCGCAGGCGATCGGCTGAACATTTCGAACAATACCAAAGTAAAAGTGGATTTTATCAACGTCGCGCCAGATGGGACGCTCTCCGGCCCCGGAACCGTGGGCACCACCGTCGCCAAGCAAAGCTTCTCCCTACCGGAACGCCCGAGCTTCGGTGCCAGCGGGCTGGGCACACCGATGATGGAAACAACATCGCCAACGCCCAACAGCGCCGTGCGCCCAATCAGCAATAGCAACCTGAGCACGCCAACAGATAGCACGCAGCCACAGAGCAGCGCGCCGTCGCACAGTGGCGGTTTTCTGGGAGCACCTTCCGCACTGCGCACTGGCGTGGTTGAGTCCACTGTGACGCCAACGGCGGCGGCAACACCATCGTCATCCGCTGCGCCAATGAACGTCGCGCCAGCTACAGCGGTTGCCGCTGGCGCTGCTGCAACGCCATCGGCCACAGGTCGCTATGTGGTTCAGGTCGGTGCATTGAGCGATCAGCAGCGCGCGCAAACCTGGCAGCGTAGCCTGAGCGAACGCTTCCGCGTGGCCGGAAACGTCACCGCGAGCGGCGGCCTGTATCGCATCCAACTGGGGCCATTCCAGAATCGTCAGCAAGCCGCTGAACTTCAACAACGTTTGTCAGTCGAAGCTCAGCAGCAGTCGTTTATTACCGCCGCACCCGGCACTCTCTAGTAACGGATAATCGGCAGACTCATTCAGCGAAAACGGCGGCTATGGCATTGAACATACCGCCCTTTTGCAAAATCACGTAACGTAATGTCTGATGCCTGCCTATTTCCCATCTGCTATAGTGTGGCTCGTTTTTTAACTCATACCCACGGATGTTGTTGTTCCAATCATGAATACTGTAAACACGTCTCGTTTTACTAAACGTACTGCGCTTGGCGCACTGCTCGCCATTAGTGCCTCTTCCTTTGCCTATGCCGAAGATATCAATCTTAAAACGATGATCCCTGGCGTCCCGCAAATCGATGCTGAATCCTACATCCTGATTGATTACAACTCTGGGAAAGTGTTGGCGGAAATGAATGCCGACACGCGCCGCGATCCGGCCAGCTTAACGAAAATGATGACCAGCTACGTGATTGGTCAGGCCATTAAATCAGGAAAAATCAGCCCGAATGACATCGTTACCGTCGGTAAAGATGCCTGGGCAACCGGCAACCCGACTTTCCAGGGTTCTTCCCTGATGTTCCTGAAGCCGGGCGACCGCGTTCCTGTCTCCCAGTTAAACCGCGGCATTATCCTGCAATCCGGTAACGATGCCTGCGTCGCCATGGCCGACTACGTTGCTGGCAGTCAGGATGCCTTTGTTAACCTGATGAACGGTTACGTGAAAGCGCTGGGGCTGAAAAATACCAATTTTGAAACTGTGCACGGTCTTGATGCGCCGGGCCAGTTCAGTTCAGCACGCGATATGGCCCTGATCGGTCAGGCGCTGATCCGCGATGTGCCAGAAGAGTACGCGACCTACAAAGAGAAAGAGTTCACGTTCAACAATATTCGCCAGCCTAACCGTAACGGTTTGCTGTGGGATTCCAGCCTGAATGTTGACGGCATCAAAACGGGCCATACGTCATCAGCTGGCTTTAATCTGGTCGCCTCGGCAACAGAAGGCCAGATGCGCCTGATTTCTGCGGTACTAGGTGGACGTAATGCCAAAGGTCGCGAATCAGAAAGTAAGAAACTGCTGACCTGGGGCTTCCGCTTCTTTGAAACCGTCGCGCCATTGAAAGCAGGCAAAGAATTCGCTTCTGAGCCCGTCTGGTTTGGCGACAGCGACCGCGTTGCGCTGGGCGTTGAGAAAGATGCCTACCTGACCATTCCGCGCGGCCGTATGAAAGATCTGAAAGCTAGCTATGTTCTGGACAACACGGAACTGCATGCGCCGTTAGCCAAAAATCAGGTTGTGGGTTCCATCAACTTCCAACTGGATGGCAAAACCATCGATCAGCGTCCGCTAGTAGTCATGAACGAAGTGAAAGAAGGCGGAATCTTTGGCCGCATGATCGACTACATCAAACTGATGTTCCATCACTGGTTCGGCTAAGTCCCCTTGTGGGAGGCCAAAACGCCCCCATATAGATACCATCCATAACTCCCGCACAACGCGGGAGTTATATTTTTTAGTATACTGTACTGATGTCAGTGCTAATGCAGATGTATTACCCTCTCTGGAGCGCAAATGAAAACCAAATTAAACGAACTGCTTGAATTCCCCTGTGTTTTTACCTACAAAGTCATGGGCGAGGCAAAACCAGAGTTAGTCGATCTGGTCGTTGAAGTGGTACAGCGTCATGCGCCAGGCGACTACACGCCGCAGATCAAACCCAGCAGCAAAGGGAATTATCACTCGGTTTCCATCACCATCACTGCAACTCACATTGAGCAGGTGGAAACGCTGTACGAAGAACTGGGCAACATAGACATCGTGCGCATGGTTCTGTAAGGCATATAGTTCTGTAAGCATCGAGCTGTAAGAAGAACGGGCGGGAAAATTGGCAAGTGCGGCATGGTTTTATACTACATAATTTTATGTTGCATAGTTTTGCACAGCATACTTGTGCATAGGACTGTTCGCTGACGCTTCCCGCCGTTATAATCTCCCCCACCTTTCCTTAACCTGAAGATGACACACTTGCTACAGGATAAGATCATCGTACGCCAATTTGACGTACAGCCGTATGAACCCGTCTCTCTGGCGATGCATAATTTCACCGACCGACGTGATGATAAAACCCCCGATGAAATCTGGCTGGTTCAGCATCCTCGCGTATTCACACAAGGTCAGTCGGGCAAAGCCGAACATGTCCTCATGCCCGGCGACATTCCCGTGATTCAGAGCGACAGAGGCGGCCAGGTGACCTACCACGGCCCCGGCCAGCAGGTTATGTACGTATTGATTGATCTGAAGCGTCGCAAGCTCGGCGTTCGTCAGCTCGTCACCGCAATTGAAAATACCGTGATTGGCACGCTGGCACACTTCCAGATCGAAGCCCATGCCCGTCCTGATGCACCCGGCGTCTATGTGGGCGCGCGTAAAATCTGCTCGTTAGGGCTGCGTATTCGTAAAGGCTGCTCTTTCCATGGGCTGGCGCTCAATATTGCCATGGATCTCTCCCCTTTCCTGCGCATCAACCCGTGTGGTTACGCCGGTATGGAGATGACGCAACTCAGCGATCTGGTGCCGGGCGTCACGCTGGATGACACCACCCCCGTGCTGGTGAATACCTTTTTGCAGTTAATCGGCTATTCCGCACCCGAATTTGTCCCGTGGAATCTGGACGTTCAGGGTGAGCCGCTTCCTGGCTAATGCATTTCATCCTGTTAATAAAAATCAGTCAGTTAGACGATCGTTTTTTGATAAATTACATTTTATTCACATAATTTCTTCATTTTGATCGTGCAAGGGCTGATTGTGGTTAGGCAAGATGATATAATTTTTATAGTTTTTTAAAAAAAAGTTTAACTAAAAACATAATCCTTTGAATTTGAATTATAAATTTAAAGAAACGATTCAGAACTGGAACTTACGCAAACATGAGTAAACCGATTCAGATCGAACGCGGCGTCAAATACCGCGATGCCGATAAGATGGCGCTAATCCCGGTACGTACCGTCGTCACCGAACGCCAAGAGCTTCTGCGCAAACCTGAATGGATGAAGATTAAACTTCCGGCGGATTCAAGCCGTATTCAGGGAATCAAAGCGGCCATGCGCAAAAACGGGCTGCACTCAGTTTGCGAAGAAGCGTCCTGTCCGAATCTGGCGGAGTGTTTCAACCACGGTACCGCCACCTTCATGATTTTGGGTGCCATTTGTACGCGTCGCTGCCCGTTCTGTGACGTTGCCCACGGCCGACCGCTTACGCCGGATACCAATGAGCCTGAGAAGCTGGCACAGACCATCCATGACATGGGCTTACGCTATGTCGTGATCACCTCCGTTGACCGTGATGATCTGCGCGACGGCGGTGCCCAGCACTTTGCAGACTGCATTAGCGCTATTCGCCGCAAAAACCCAACTATCCGCATCGAAACGCTGGTGCCAGACTTCCGTGGCCGTATGGATCGCGCGTTAGAGATCTTGACCGCCACGCCGCCAGATGTGTTCAACCACAATCTGGAAAACGTACCGCGTGTTTACCGTCAGGTCCGCCCGGGTGCGAACTATGAGTGGTCACTGAAGCTGCTGGAAAACTTCAAGAGCGCACATCCAGATATCCCAACCAAATCTGGTCTGATGGTTGGATTGGGGGAAACCAATGCTGAAATCGTGGAAGTGATGCGTGACCTGCGTCGCCACGGTGTGACGATGCTGACGCTGGGACAATATTTACAGCCGAGCCGCCATCACCTGCCGGTGCAGCGTTACGTCAGCCCGGATGAGTTCGATGAGATGAAGGCCGAAGCGATGGCGATGGGCTTTACCCACGCTGCCTGCGGTCCATTTGTTCGCTCGTCCTACCATGCCGACCTACAGGCAAAGGGCATCGAAGTAAAATAAGCGCTCATACATATTTACACATTTTCTGTGTGGAATAAAAAACGGACGGCTATGGCCGTCCGTTTTGCTGTCTGAGATGCGATCAGGATTCTTTACGAGAAGAATCATTCAGCGCTGTCGTATCATCCGTCTTCGCCAGTTGATCGTCATTCATCGCCTTCTTGAAGCCTTTAATCGCCGCGCCCAAATCACCGCCGAGGCTACGAAGTTTATTCGTACCGAACAGCAGAATGATTAATGCGCCAATCACCAACAGCTTGGCAATACTGATACCTTCCATACAAACCTACCTGATTTACAGAGGCTGGAGACGCCAGCAAACGAGACTATTCTTGTCGAAAACAATTCTTTTTATCCTATGCCTTCTATGTAAAACCTTACGCAGCAGGACACAATTAGCATCTGTAACAAAGTAAGACGCGGCAAAAGTGCTTTCGCACGCATTCAGATTGCTTTACAACTTTCCCCTCGGCATCACTACAAAAATCCCGTCTGACGGCGTAAACTTTCCCCACTAAAGCGGAGATGACATTCCTCCCTACCCTCGCGCAGCCAAAACGCTGACAGCCTTAAAAACAGGGTACAACCGCCACTCGGCTAATGATGTCTACGTCCACCTCGCAGAGAGGGCGTAGCGTCCTGCCCAACACTCTCCGAGATCGCAAAAACAATCTAGGTAAAAGCAATCCAAGAAAGGTTTCTATGTTTAGTACATTACTCGCGGTATTTATTGGTGGTGGAGTCGGTAGCGTGGCGCGCTGGCAGTTGGGTGTGAAGTTTAACAATCTGTATCCAACGCTGCCGCTGGGCACGCTGCTTGCCAACCTGATTGGTGCTTTCGTTATTGGCGGCGCGTTAGCCTTCTTCCTGCGCCATCCTCATCTCGATCAAGACTGGAAAATATTGATTACCACCGGACTGTGCGGCGGTTTAACGACGTTTTCGACCTTTTCTGCTGAAGTCGTCATGTTCCTACAAAGCGGGCAGCTAGCGGCGGCGGGGTTGCATATGTTGTTGAATCTGGCGGGTTCGTTGCTCATGACCGCACTGGCGTTTACTCTGGTCACGTGGGTGACAACGCACTGATGTCATGTGGAAATTGATAGAACGTGGAAAATGAAGCAAAAAAAACCCGCCGATGGCGGGTTTTTCACGAAATCGGTATAATTAAATAGCGTTAACGTTAGCAGCTGAAGGACCTTTGGCACCGTCAGTGATTTCGAACTCTACACGCTGACCTTCAGCCAGAGTTTTGAAACCATTGCTCTGGATGGCAGAGAAGTGTACGAACACGTCTTTGCTACCATCTTCAGGAGTGATGAAACCGAAGCCTTTAGACTCATTGAACCACTTAACACTACCTTTAATCTTAGACATCAAACTTACCTTTACATGAATGAAAGACACAAAATCTGTGTCAGGTACAGTACAACAATAGATTGGCCTTTTGTCCAGTTGAAGTTGGATAAAAAGTGATAAAAGTCGCTAAAAATGTATACCGCACAACTCCGCTGTCCTATTTTAACCCGATGCAGAACGCAGAGAGTTCAGTTCTGGCCGATTCATCACTTTTTACGATATGAAGGAAGGCACCATGGTAAACAAAACGCTGGGTCTGATCGGGGGCATGAGTTGGGAATCCACGATTCCGTATTACCGCATTATCAACGAGTATGTGAAAAGCCAACTTGGCGGCCTGCACTCCGCCAAAATCATCCTGCACAGCGTGGATTTCCACGAGATCGAACGGTTGCAGTCACAAGGTGATTGGGAGCAATCAGCCACCGTACTCGGCAATATCGCGGTGGGATTACGTCAGGCAGGCGCAGAGGCGATCGTCATCTGTACCAACACCATGCATAAAGTGGCCGATGACGTTGAACGGGCCTGCCAGCTTCCCCTTTTGCACATTGCCGATGCCACCGGTATCAGTCTGAAACAACATGGATTGAAGAAAGTCGGTTTGCTTGGAACCCGCTACACATGGAGCAGGATTTCTATCGCCAGCGCATTCAGGAACGATTTGGCGTGGAGGTGATGGTTCCTGACCATGAGGGTAAAGAAGCCGTTAATCGCATCATTTACAACGAGCTGTGTCTGGGGAACATTAACGACACATCAAGGCAGGTCTATCGGGATATTATCCAGCAGCTTGAACAGCAAGGCGCGGAAGGCATCATTCTGGGTTGTACGGAGATCCCGCTATTAATCGGTGCTCAGGATGCAAAGGTTCCTCTTTTTGATACCAGCAAGCTCCACGCGATTGCCGCCGCGAAATTTGCGCTTAGTCAACCATCGTCATGAATTAGTTAGATAAAATAAAATTCATACGCAAACTAATAATAGCCTCTTTTATTTACTCAGGTTTCCCCTTTTTTCCTCTAAATAATTCGAGTTGCAGGCAGGCGGCGACACAGTGAATCCCCAGGAGTTTACATTAGTAAATGACTGGGGTGAGCGAGGAAAGCCAACGTACGTGCAACTTGAAGTATGACGAGGATAGAAAAAAAGCAGTATTGAGAGACTCAACACTGCTTTATTCGTATGATTTTATTCCTGGTATGGTATGCAATGACTAACAGTACTTCTCGTTATTATTTACGTAACATTGCTTCAATAAAATCTTTCCAAGTACTCACTTCTACTTCTACCATGCGAACCTCTTGGTGATTAACGGCGACGCATTATATGCACACTTTTTAATCAGGTAAAAGTATTATGAAAGTATAAAAATCATACTTCCTCACATTTCTGCAACACAGTTCACAGTAGATCTCCCCGCCTTTTTTCGGCATGCTGGGCTATCGCACGATTAAGCTCAGTCAGGCTGTGCTGTCCTGAACAACAATCGTCATGCAACCCAATAAGCAGAAAGGATTTTATCCCTATGGCGCTGACCATGTACGGCATCAAAAACTGTGACACTATAAAGAAAGCGCGCTGCTGGCTGGACGATCAACAGGTGGCGTATCACTTCCATGATTACCGTGCCGACGGTCTGGATGAACAGCTGCTACAGCGTTTTATCGACCAACTGGGGTTTCAGGCCTTACTCAACACGCGCGGAACGACATGGCGTAAGCTCAGCGAAGAATTGCGTGAACAGATCAACAGCGATACCCGCGACAGCGCAGAGGCCGCCAAAAACCTGATGCTGGAGCAGCCAGCAGTGATTAAACGGCCGTTGCTGATGACCGATGACGGCCACGCGCTGCTTGGTTTCAGTATCGACAGCTACCAGAAATTTATTGCGGAGAACAAATAACGTGTCTTGCCCAGTCATAGAACTCGCTCAACAGTTAATTAAACGCCCTTCCCTCAGCCCGAATGACGAGGGTTGCCAGGCGCTCATGATTGAACGCCTGACGGCGATTGGCTTTACCGTCGAAGCGATGGATTTTGGCGATACCCAGAATTTCTGGGCATGGCGCGGCACAGGGAAAACGCTGGCCTTCGCCGGACACACCGATGTGGTTCCCAGCGGTGATGAAAGCCACTGGCAGCATCCACCGTTTGAACCCATCATTCGTGACGGCATGCTGTACGGTCGCGGCGCGGCGGACATGAAAGGTTCACTGGCTGCGATGGTGATTGCCGCCGAGCGCTTTGTCGCCGCCCATCCGAATCATCAAGGGCGTCTGGCGTTCCTGATTACCTCGGACGAAGAAGCCAGCGCCGTTAACGGCACCGTAAAAGTGGTTGAGGCGCTGATGGCACGCAACGAGCAGTTGGACTACTGTCTGGTCGGCGAGCCGTCCAGTACACATGTTGTGGGCGATGTGGTAAAAAACGGCCGTCGTGGTTCTATCACCGCGAATCTGCGCGTACACGGCGTGCAAGGGCACGTTGCCTATCCTCATCTGGCGGACAACCCTGTTCACCGTGCAGCTCCGGCGCTTAACGAACTGATCGCCACCGAGTGGGATCAGGGCAACGCCTTTTTCCCGCCAACCACCATGCAAATCGCCAATATTCAGGCAGGCACTGGCAGCAATAACGTCATCCCCGGCGAGCTGTCTGTGCAGTTCAATTTCCGTTTCAGCACCGAATTGACGGATGTCTTAATCCAGCAGCGTGTGGCTGAATTATTAGATCGCCACCAGCTTAACTACACCATCGATTGGAAGCTCTCCGGCCAGCCATTCCTGACCGCACGCGGCGAACTGGTCGATGCCGTAGTGAATGCCGTCAAACATTACAACGAGGTCACCCCAGAGCTACTGACCACCGGCGGCACCTCCGATGGCCGTTTCATCGCTCGCATGGGCGCGCAGGTCGTTGAACTGGGCCCCGTCAATGCCACGATCCACAAAGTCGATGAATGCGTCAGCGCAGCAGATCTACAGCTACTGAGCCGCATGTATCAGCGCATTATGGAGCAGCTCATCGCATGATGACGCCAGCTACGTTAACCGGTAAAAGCGACCAGCATCTGGTCGCTTTACACGGCCACCATCGTCTTCAGCCGGAGGCAGTAACCGCGTTTCTGGCGCTACAGCAGGCGGCAAAAGCGGCGGGATTTAACCTACAGCCCGCCAGCACGTTTCGTGATTTCGAGCGCCAGCGTCAGATCTGGAATGGCAAATTTCGCGGCGAGCGTCCCGTTATGGATGCCAACAGCCAGCCGCTGGACGTGTTATCTCTGGACGAAGGCGAGCGCTGTGAAGCGATTCTGCGCTGGTCTGCCATGCCCGGTTCCAGCCGCCACCATTGGGGCAGCGATCTCGATATCTACGATCCCGATTTATTACCCGCAGGCCGTTCACTCCAGTTGGAGCCGTGGGAATATGAAGAAGGCGGTTACTTTGCCGCACTGAACGCGTGGCTGAGTGCACACATGCATGAATACGGTTTTTATCGGCCTTATGCGCACGATCTCGGCGGTGTCGCAGCCGAACTCTGGCATATCAGCTATTATCCACTAGCACAGTATGCGGAAGAACAGCTGACACCCGACCTCATTCTTGCCGCTTGGCAAAATGAAGACATTGCAGGCTACCACTGGCTTTGCCAGAACTTGCCGCAGCTGTTTACCCGTTATATTCATAATGTTGATGAGGCGTAACCATGGCATGGCTAGCTGATTACTGGTGGATAATTCTGATTGTCCTGATAGGCATGCTGATTAACGGCATCAAAGAATTGCGCAACGTTGACCATACGCGTTTTCTGCTCAATAAACCGAAATTGCCTCCACACCGTGACAACAACGACAAGTGGGACAAGGAAGAAGACGACGACTGGCCGAAGAAAAAACCCTGACACCTATCCTCGCAAAACGCCTGCACGCGAACTAAGCCCCGCGCAGGCGGTTTGGATGCTTACTCTTCCGTTAAACGCTCACTTCCGTTAAAAACGTTCACTTCCGCTAAAACGTTTCCCAGTTCGCATTCGATGGTCCGGCATGAGCAGGTTTAGGTAACAGCGATTTTGGTAATGCAGCAAGCGAAGGCGCGCTCTCGGCACGGTGTTCCTGCTCTGCTGCCTGATTAATCTTGAACACCGCCACCGCGTTTTGTAAATATCTGGCCTGCTCTTCCAATGCCGCAGCGGCAGACGCGGATTCTTCCACCAGCGAGGCGTTTTGCTGAGTAACGCGATCCATTTCATTGACCGCCTGCCCAACCTGATCGATTCCCCGACTTTGCTCATCGGACGCCGAGGCGATTTCCCCCATGATATCCGTTACCCGGCTCACCGCACCGACGATTTCTTTCATCGTGTCACCCGCGTCTTTCACCTGCAAAGAGCCAGTATTGGTGCGGCTAACCGAATCATCAATCAGCGATTTGATCTCTTTGGCGGCCTGAGCACTGCGCTGTGCCAGCGTTCTCACTTCCCCCGCCACTACGGCAAAGCCTCGCCCTTGCTCCCCGGCTCGCGCCGCTTCTACCGCCGCATTCAGTGCCAGAATATTGGTTTGGAAGGCGATGCTATCAATCACGCTGGTAATGTGGGCGATTTTTTGTGAACTGTCGGCGATCTCATTCATCGTCTTCACAACATTGTCGACGACCGTTCCACCTTTATTGGCCGTCTCCGACGCATTTTTTGCCAGCAGCGTAGCCTGACGCGCATTGTCTGAGTTCTGCTTCACCGTCGAGGTCAGTTGCTCCATGCTGGCCGCGGTTTCCTGTAGCGATGCGGCCTGCTGCTCCGTACGCGAAGACAGATCGTTGCTGCCCACCGAGATTTCACTGGCCCCGGAATGGATGGAGTGGGAGCTGTCGCGCACCAGACTCACGGTGCGGATTAATGATTGCTGCATATGATGTAGCCCCGCCGCAAGCTGGCTCATCTCATTACGCCCAGTTGTATCAATAGGATGTGTCAGATTGCCCTCGGCAATCGCGCTGATATGCTGCATGAGCGTACGCAGCGGATGCAAAAGAATGCGCTGCAACCCGATCCAACTGAGGATAATCACCAGCACGACGACGACGGAAAGTGCGCCCAGAAGCCACAGCATCGTTTCAAATGCCGCGTGGTTTTCCTGTAGCCCGTCATCCGACAGCTGGTTTTGCGCCGCTCGCCACGTAATATAGGCGTCCTGCATGGCCACATTCAGCGGCGTGGCACCGCTACTCAATTTCATCGCTGCCCCCGCTAACCCACCGGAAAGCGAATCCACAATATCATTCAGTAGCTTGTCGTAAGCGGTATAGCTCGCCTCAAGTTTTTTGGATAATGCTTCATCCAACCCGGGCGTATTAGGCAGAGACAAATAGTGTTTATAACTACTCTCTGAGGCGGCCAATTGCGATTTGGCTTGCTGTAAAAGAGCCTGCATAGCCTCTTTATCCGCATTCCCCATCATCATGTTTTGTATAATAGAACCGATAGCGATGCGCGTCTGATTCATCATAATCCATGCATCAGTAAAGGCCGCTACATTCTGGTTAGAGCGTTGGGAAACCAGGAATCCGTCTCTGTCGTTAGTCAATGCACGAACGGATAGCGCACCGGTTAAAAACTGAGATATTCCCAACACAAACAATAAGATAACAAGGATGGTGATAACTTTAATACGTTTAAACATGGCACACCCTCTTTTTCCATAAGGATGCGATATTTATATCTGAAAAAATAAGATAAATATTGAACACTCAACACAAATAAAAACATTGCCTATATTATTTAACATTCAAATATGGATTATATTCTTTTTAATATGGATAAATCCTCATTCCTAAGAATAGAGTCTCTACGTTGAATAGAGAAATTAATAAATGAGCAATACGATAATCTGATGGAATAAAGAAAATAATTCGAGCGGCGTGATAAAACGTGAACAGGTTGAACAGCGCAAGGCGTTGGTCCTTTAAAGCCAGCTCATAAAGAACTGGGCATTTAAGGGAACAACGCTCAAGTAGCTTGAAGTATAGCGGGATAGGTTTTTATTTGAGGTAGGCCAGCGCCTGCTTCAGCATCCTTTCATCAATGCCGTGCCCGACAGCGGGGGCTACATCCAACGTAAACGACGTTCCCAGTTCCTGAAAGCGCTGCGCGGCAGCGTGAGCATGTCCAACTACAATCACGCCGTCCGCTTCACCGTGAATCAGGTGTACCGCGACATCAGCAAATGCCTTTTCTGGCAACACAGCAAAGCGACCGCTGAACGCGATAATATGCCCAGCCAGCGAGGATTCAGACTTCAACGCCTCCAGCGACATAATACTGCCCTGTGAGAAGCCCACCAGCACGGTGTGTTCCGCACTCATACCACTTTGCTCTTGCCAGTGGCGTACGGTATCAATAAAACGCGGCAGGTTTGCTTCAATGCGGGAGAAACGATTCTCTTCCGTGATTCCCTGAACAGAGAACCACTGCCGCCCGTCGCCATAGCCGCTGCTGAACGGTCCAGCAATGCTGACCACAATTGCCTGCGGCAACGCGGCAGCAAAATAGCGCCCAATCTGCGCCATACCCGCGGCGGTATCGCCCACGCCATGAAACAGCAGGATTAACCGATTTGCTTCCGAAGGCTGCTGAACAACAACATAATCTTGACTCACGTTTCTCTCCTGAAGGCATGCGCCGAAGGCGTCACCTGCCGATATTCGTCATAAGGTACGGTTAATCCTCACTATACGCCGTGCACTAACAGGAGAAATCGGGAATTACTGAACGAGATGTTCCATTTTTTGCAACGACAGACAGGGATGCTCGCCCCTCCCTGTCAGTGCGGTTTGATAATACGGATCGTTGAGGCCGGATCGCTCGCCAGACAGCGAGCTGGGCGTACCGGCCGTTTAACCAGTTCTCCACCGCAGTTCGGGCAGGCGTGGTGAAAGACGGAATCCGCACAGTCAGGACAGAACGTACACTCATAGGAACAGATATACGTTTCGGCATCCGGCGGCAAATCACAATCGCAGTGCTCACAGTTAGGGCGTAATTCCAGCATCGGCTTATCCTGACTCAGCAAAAATAATGGGTTTCTCGCTGTCACTTTCCTGTGGTTATTGCACAAAGATCAGTGAAGGGGAATGAAGTTCTTTTCTACCAGAAACTGCCCTTCATGCAAATAAGGTTTATTCACCAGAATAATGCCTCTCATTAGCGGCAATTGGCTTTCCAAATCCCTGTTTCTTTGGGAGGCGGTTCCATGTTCTAAAAATACAGGGAAAATAAAATGACAGCAGCGCGGCGATTCTCATTAAAAAGAACCGTTTCATTAAAAAATCACACATTCAGGCAGTCAATCATCGCGGCCAATATCAGTCTCGCATTGCTGATGTTGGCAGGCTGCGGCAGTGGTGGAGGCGGCGGCGGTGAAACCGCCAGCGTCGCGCCAACATCGCCGCCCATAACGACGCCGACAACGCCGACAACGCCAACCACACCTACGACGCCGGAAACGCCGACAGCATCCGCCGTTAAAGTCGGGATTATTGATTCCGGGCTGGAAGCGGCTCGCCCAGAATTTAATTACAGCAATCTACATTTCACCTCTTTTGTCGGCGGTTCACAGCTTAACGATAATCAGGGCGTTAACGGCCACGGCACACTGGTGGCACTGGCGCTGGCAGGTCTGGCGACGGAAAGCTATGCGGGAGGCGTCGCACCGGACAGCGAACTCTATATTGCGCAAACGTCGTTAAATAACCGCTTCGATTACCAAAACACCACGTCTGCCGTGAATTGGTTGCTCAATTCAGGCGTGAAAATCATCAATATGTCGTATGGACAAGATGAGCGGTTGACGACCACCGAGACATTTAACAGCGCCAGAAACAATTTTAGCTATCTCTTAGTGCGTAACGAATTGAAAAGTATCGTCGATGCCGAAGCGCTGAGTATTGTCGCCACAGGGAACAATGCTGGCTCCACGCCGTCACCCAATACCCAGATCCCGCTGATTTTTGGCGATGCCTCGCTGCAAAAAGGCATTTTGGCCGTTACGGGCTATATCCCCGAATGGGTTGGTCAGGAAGGCAATGAACGCCCTGCTGAAATGTATCTTTTTGATAAATGTGGCAATGTCGCCGTCTACTGCATGAGCGCACCGGGCTATGTCGATTATCCCGTTGCGGGCAGCAGCGCTTCAGAGCGGTCGCACGGTACCTCCTTCGCGGCTCCACGCGTTGCAGGCGGGGCTTCACGAGTACAGGCCGTCTACCCGTGGATGACCGGATATAACCTGCAACAGACGTTGCTCACTACCGCGACCTACCACACCGATGGGTATACTCGCTACGACGCAGAGAACTCTTACTACGAAATCATCCGAGACAGCGACGGCAACGTCACAGGGAGTGTTTTCCATCCGGCCTATATTTCGGTAGCCGACACCGCCAACGGACGCCCTTATAACGATACCTTTGGCTGGGGCGATCTGAACGTCGAAAAAGCGGTAAAAGGCCCGGCCATGTTTTATGCCGATAACTTCACCGCGCGTTTAACCGCAGGCGACTACACGTTCGCTAACGATATCAGCGGCGATTACGGCCTGATCGTTAACGGTGCCAACAATGCGGGGGGCGTTCTGCATTTGACTGGCAACAACACCTATAAAGGCGATACGCAAATCACCGCTAACAGCCTGTACGTTGACGGCTCCATTGCGGGCAACGCCAGCGTATCCGGCTCCGGCACGTTGGCAGGAAAAGGCCGTATTGGTGGCAATGTGAGTAACACGGGCCTTGTTGCCACCACCGCAGACGGTGGGCTGACCGTCGCAGGCAATTACACTCAGGGCAGCAACGGCCTGCTGAGCGTAACGCTAGCGAATCCGTTCACCGTGGAAGGCAGCGCAGCACTGGATGGCACATTGCGCGTTGGCCTGCCCAGCAATACCTACATCGTCCAAACGCAGGAAACACTGCTGCACAGCAATCAGGGTATCAGCGGCACGTTTCGCACTACCGATCTGGGGCTGTTCCTGACGGGAAACCTGACTTACGGCAGCAACGATGTCACAGGCGCATTCAGCCGCCTGAACACCGTAGAGGCAGCCACCAGCAGCGGCTTGCACAGCGCCGCACAGTTGCAGACCGCCGCCAATATCGAATCGGCGCTACAGGTTGCCGACCGCTGGTCAACCTTGTCCTCAACCAACGAACAGCAATCCAGTTTGCTGGCGAAAGCTGCCGCCTTCCAGCAGTTAGGCAGCGCGAGTGCCGCCGCTACCGCGCTGGATTCGCTATCCGGTCAGGCGCATGCTTCCAGCAACGCCATTTTGTTTAACAGTCTGGATTATCAGAACCAGCTCCTGAACAACCGGCTGGATCTGTTAGGAAGCGGGAAAAACTACGGGCTGTGGATTGAAACCGGCAAGCTGCGCGGCGACCTGAAACAGTCAGGCTATCTGGGCAGCCATTACGATATCACCCTGACCGCCATCGGTACGGACACCGACTTCAACACGCCGGGGCTACGCGCCGGGATTGCCTATACCAACAGCCAGATCAAAGCAGACTACGACGGTAGCGGCGGCAGCAGTGAGAACAAGCTGCACGGGGTGATGACCTATGCGCGCTATAACCTCACGCCAGAATGGTACGTTCAGGGCAACCTGAGCTATCAGCACGGCCGCGACAAGCTGAAACGTTCTATCCTGCTGAACAATGTCGAAGCGGTTTCCAGCAGCACTTCAAGCGATAGCTGGCAGAGCCTGCTCAAAACCGGCTACGAGTTGGCGCTCAACGATATCTTTAGCGTACAGCCCTATGCAGGACTCAAGTACAGCTACCTGTCCACCGGCGGCTTTACGGATACCGGTAGCGCATTGGGTCTGACAGGCGAAGGCAACGATTATTCCCGTACCGTAGGTCTGACAGGGCTTAACCTGCGCGCCCTGCTGCAATGGAATCAGGGATGGTGGAGCAGCGTCGGCGTGAGCGGCGAGTATCAGCATGCGTTCACCAACCCATCGCTTGATGTCTCCGCCCGCTGGAGCGGACTAGGCCGCGAAGGAGAACGCCTCGATATTCCGGGCATTCGACTGGACAAAGATTCGCAGTGGGCGGGCGTGAGACTGGACGTTGGTAAAGCGGCGGATGCCCGTTTCTTCCTGCGTGCTGACAAACACTTTGCCGATCGTGGTAACGAAGAAGTGCTGCGCGGCGGCGTCGACGTTTCCTTCTGATAACGCATGACGCCGACGATGTCTCCGTCGGCGTCAACATTAAAAAATAGTCATACAACAAGATCGGTGAATACCGTCAGGCAATAGCTCAAGCGACATGCGTTTCATATAAGTCGTCGCCGTTGCCTGCAATGACGTGTATGTCACCCAGCGCTAATGCCTGAACCGACGCTTGAATTAACGTCCAGTCTCCCGCAATCAGCCACGTTAATGTTTCTGGATGAAAGAGTTCTTTTGCCAGCGTGTTCACGTCATCAACCGTGGTACTGCTAATACGTTCCTGATGGCGCTGCCAGTGATCGTCCGGCAGTTGATAACGCACAAGGTGAGACAACATACTGTTCAGGCCGCCCAGTCCTTCAATAGAACTTTGCAACCTCAGCAACGCCGCGTTCTTCACTTCCTGCAATTCGTCTGCCGTAACAGGACGATCGCTGAGAAGCGCACGATATTCATCAAAGATTTCCTGCATGGCCGCTGCGGTGCGATCGGCCTGAACCGAGGTTTGTACCGAATGAATCCGTGAGCCCACATCATTCAACAGTTGGCCGTGTACGCCATAAGTCCAGTTTTTGTTTTCACGAAGATTGAGGTTAATGCGCGAGGTAAACCCGTTGGCAAGCACATCATTCAACATCGTGAAGCTGGCTTCATGCGGCCATTCGAGGCCGGGAATGATGGTCGACGCGGCAATAGCAGACTGCTCCGCACCGGGAACATCAAATACAAAGACCTGGCTTTTCCGCGCGGGGCTCAACTGACGATCGCTGGCCTGTTCGGTTCCCTGAGACCACGGGATCGCGCCGATCGACGCATTCAGCACTGGGACGATTTGCTCCAACGTGGTATCACCCACAATGAGTATCGTGCCTCCAACTGGCTGAATCGCGCGTGACTGGTACTGTTGAACGTTTTCAAACGTCACACGTTCCAGGCTCGCTTTTGTCCCTTCAATCACTGACGGTTTACGGTAAGGATGCCCCTGCGGGTACATCACCGCGGGCAGTAAACGGCTCACCATTCCACTGACGTTGTGTTTTAACCCGGTCAGGGTGTCCCGCATCACGCCACGTTGGCGTTCAAAGTCGCTCAGCGCTAACGTGGAATGCTGAAAGCGATCCAGAAAGAGAGGAAGCAACGCGGATAGCTGCGAGGGTCGGCATGACAGCGACAATGTTGTGGTTTGATCGCGTCGCCACACATTAATCGAGGCGCTTAACCGACGAACCGCGCTTGAGAATTCAAACGCATCACGCTCGCCAGCGCCTGCCTGATTAAGCAAATCAAACAGTAATGCCGCTTCACTCTGCGTATTCTCTTTCACGCGGGGTAATACCAGTTCGATATTGACGGTAGGATGGCTGTGCCGCGCTATCAGAACCAGCGGTAACCCGTTGTCTAATCGCCCGTGTTGCACGGCGGGAAGCTGGAAAGGCGCTGGAGATAAAATCGCAGGCGGTGTTATCGGTCCGGCGGACTGCACGGCGGCCGTTGCTGAGGTAAACGGAACGATGTGCAGGGTATGGCACGCGCGTGCTAACCAATGCTGTGCCGCTTGCCGCACACTGTCGACATCAGCCTGCTTGATGATCGCGATAATCTGCCGATAGCGATCGGCATTCCCTAACAGCACATGAGAATTGGACAGTAGCCCTGCGATCGGCGCAGAAGTCTTGTGAGCGTTGGCGAAAGAAGATAATGCGGTGATTTTCACCAGCTCCAGCGTCTCGTCATCAACACCGTGCGACAGAAAACGTTGCAGTATATCGTGTACGGACTGCTCAATTCGACTCAGCGCGACACCGGGCACTGCCGTTGCCGTAATGGTGAACTGGCTAACCAGCTCGGCATAATTGATGTTTGCCATGACATGGCTGGCAATTTTTTCTTCATACACCAAATGCTTAACGAGTAGCGAAGCAATACCCGAGGCAAACAAATCCGCGGCGATAGACAGCAAAACAGTCGCCTTGTCGCCATAAGGCGGGATGTTCCAGGACAGCATGACGCTGCCATTCGGCACTTTGGCCTGACAGACATCGCGTCGGTTTTCAGGAATGTCGGGCACCCACACGGCGGGTCGGGAGAGCGGCGGGCCAGAAGGAATATGACCAAACCAGGCGGTCACTTTTTCCCGCGCAGTTTGCTCGTCAATCGCACCAGATAAAGCGAGCACCGCGTTTGATGGCGAATAATAGGTGCGGAACCAATTCTGCACATCTTCCAACGTCGCCTCTTGCAAGTCCTTCACTTCACCGATAACGGTGTGAGCATAAGGGTGTGAAGCAGGAAAACACCCTTTTAATTTCAGCTCGTGGAGTTTGCCGTAAGGGCCGCTTTCCGTTTGCAGTTTTTCATTCAGTACGACACGACGCTGCTGATCGAGCGAGTCTTGATTGATGGTTGAATAGAAATGCCCCATCCGATCCGCTTCCATAAACAGCGCATAGTCCAGTGACCCGACCGGCACGGTTTCATGGTAGGTGGTGCGATCCTGTCCGGTATAAGCATTCAGGTTTGACGCACCGGCTTTCAGTAGATTTTCCAGAAAAGAGCCCGGTGCATTTTCACTTCCTTCAAACATCAGGTGTTCAAATAAATGCGCAAAGCCCGTTTTTCCTGATGGTTCATCTTTTGAACCAACCTGATAAATCAGGTTCAGCGAAACCAACGGTGCATCATGATTTTCATGGACAATAACGGTAAGTCCATTGTCCAGCACAAACGTGGTAGACGGAATATCCACATTGTCATAACGCTCATCGTCTTCTGGTCGTGGCTGTGCAGTAAGCTGTGTCGTCACACGTATTCCTCAATTGATTGGTTGAACGGTTAGTCAGGACGCGTAAAAAACCCGATCCGAAGCATGAGGCTGTGGCGCTTCATCACCCGTTGCAGTCTCACTTTCATGACGGCTGTCACTTTCAGCTAACGGTGTCAGATGCAGGTGATGAGTATGCAAGGCGGCCAGCGTTTCCCGATGCGCCACGCTGATAATGGCGCTGTCCGGCAAGCCAGTGACCAATGCCTGATAAACCCGTTGCTCAGTCTCAGGATCGAGCGCGCTCGTCGCTTCATCCAGGAAAAGAAAGTCGGGACGATGCAGCAATGTCCGGGCAATCGCCACTCGCTGCTGCTCGCCGCCGGATAACCGCTGCTGCCAGCGATCTTCGACATTCAGTTGCGAGGCCATGTCCGGTAATTCACTGTCAATCAGTACCTGACGACACTGCTCGTCGGTGAAGTCCTGCTCGTTAGCGGGGTAGCACAGCGCAGCTTTCAGCGATCCCGTTGGAAGGTAGCTTTTTTGCGGTAAAAACAGATAGCGGCAGCGGCGAGGACGCGTAATCGCCCCGCTACCGTGATGCCATAGTCCGGCACAGGCGCGTAGCAACGTGCTCTTACCCACGCCGGACGCGCCGTTAATCATCCAGCGTTCGCCGGGTAAAACCTGCCAGTCGTGTAATGCCGTCAGCGCACGACCATCCGGCGTGAGCAGCCGTAAACCCTGACAGGAAAATTCAGATCCATCGTGTTCCGTCACCCGAATAGGCGATGGCGACTGTTCGCTTTTATTCAGCGCTTCTTCCATATCCTGTAAACGTTTGGTCAACGCCAGCCAGCGCGTGAAGGCCTGATACGCCTGCATAAAATAGCTCAGCGTCGCACCAAGAGAGCCGTAAGCCATCTGAATTCGCGTCAAATCACCAAAAGAGATCTCTCCACGCAATAGCTGCGGCAGCGCCAGTAGCGTCGGTAACGGCGAGAGGAAATGGCTAAACAGGCTCTGACCAAACGACACCTTAAAGCCGCGCAGCAGCACGGACAGCGCATTGTCACGCACGCGTGCAAACCGCTGGGCAAGCCGTTCACCTTCGCGCGGCCCTCCCTGATAGAAGGCAATCTGTTCGGCATTTTCACGTAATTGAACGCCCAGAAAGCGGAAGTCACCTTCCGCATTCTGTTGGTTCATGTTCAGCTTGATCAAAGCCTTACCGAGCCAGTGCGACAGCAAAATCTGGAGAAAGTATTCGATATAAAGGGCATAGACCATATAGCCAGATATCGCCCAGTCACTGCCCATAAACGAGAAGCGCAGCACCCCAGACACCGACCACAGCAGTGCCGTGTACGTTACGGTACTGATGACGACCGAGATAAGACTGAGAAAAAAATTCAGCGAAGCGGACACCAGTTCGTTAACGTCATCGGCGATACGCTGATCGATATTCGACAGCGCACCGTCCCGTTCTATTTCGTAATAAGCCGATGTCCCCGTCCAGCGCCGGATATAGTGGAGCGTCATCCAGGTACGCCAGCGCAACGCCAGATAGCCTTGACCGAGTACGTTTACCCATCTCAGCATCATCGCACTCAAACCGAGGATGAAACTGAAGATAAACAGTGGCTTTATTTGCTCCCAATCCAGCCCAATCAGCGCGTCGGTGAATTTCCCCGATATGCGGTTCGCCTCCACGCTGATGTAAGCCGTACCCAGATTGATGCTAATAATCACCACCAGAATAAACAGCGCCAGATACTTCTCCGGCGTCTGCCAATAGGGCATCAGAATCTGACCGATGCCCGGTCTTGTCGTACTCGTCTCACTTGCGTTCATGCGCCGTTTCTACCTGCTAATTCGTGTGAATGACCGTTCTCGTCATTTTTCGAACGGATTGGTCGAACGGATGATCAGAACGAATACGTCCCGGTGAGACGCCACGTCCGCCCTTCTTTCACCCCGATATACAGCGGTGTGGTGCTGGTGTAGTAGATATCGCGATCGAAGACGTTATTAACCCCCAGCGTCAGCGACCAGTCAGGCTGGCGATAGAACACCGATGCATCGGTTGATGCCGAGCTGCCGATACTGAAGGCGTTATTGCTCGGGCCGTTCTGCGTTTTCGATGAACCGCTGATACCGACTGAGGCGCCCGCCCCCTGATAGCGCCCAGACTGCACTTCATAAGACGTCCACACGTTTCCAGAGTGGCGCGGCGTAATCGTGCTGCGAACGGTGGTAGGATCCTTATTATCCGAATAGGTATAGCTGGCCGTGACATCCCATCCCGGCAGCAAAGAGCCGTTCAGATCCACGTCAAAGCCTTCACTTTTGCGCCCCGTTGTCGCAATCGGGAAACCGCTACTATCCGTTACCGTCAGGTTTTTTTGCTCAATACTGAATACGGCTGTCGTCAGCGTCAGGTTATCGTCGAGCAGGTTGAATTTCAGCCCGGCCTCTTTAGACTGCCCCGTCGTTGGCGGAAGCTGGACACCAGAGCGCGAGACCTGCGCACTGCCGCTAAAGCTATTCAGCAAGTTGGCGTAAATCGTCACGTCCGGTGTGATATCGAAGCTGACGCCATAGTTGGGGATCCATTTGGTCGCGGTATACGTCGAGGCACGCGATCCCACCAGATAGCTGTTGTCCCATGTCGAACGTTTAACGGCCAGTTGGAAATGCAGGCGGTCAAAGACGTCAATCTGATCCTGGAACAAGAAACCGCTTTGAATCAGTTTGGAGGTATACGTCCGGCTGTTCGGCTCACCGATGCTGGGGAACACTAATGAATCCGGGTTATAGATATTGCCATTGGTCATCAGGATGAAGTTGCCGTCATAGCTGGCATAACGTTCATGCTTATAGTCATGACCGAACAGCAGCGTCTGCGTGACAGGTCCGGTTTCGATTTTTCCCCGAATGTCATTTTGCTGGCTCCACGTCTGATTAGTGGATTTGTAGGCCAGCGGATGGCTGACTTTGTCGCCATTAGCGGCAATCAGCAGCGTTTCGTTCATCTTCATCTGAGAAGCGGTGCTCTGAAAACCGGCTTTGCTATTGAACGTCCAATCGCCGACGAGCTTTTGCTCCAGCTCATAATACGCATTCGTCGTTTTCGTCTTGTTATGATCGTCTTTATCTCCCAGACGATATTCAGGCAGCTTCTGTATTCTCCCGTTGGCGTAAATCGTCCCGGCTGGCCCCGACTTACGCGCCTGATTCACTTCTGCGCCAACCGTGATCCGCGTCTTGTCATTTTGCCAGGTCAACGCGGGGGCTAAATAATCACCGTGGTTGCCGTTGTAATCAGGAAAGGAATGCTGAGATTTCATGGTTGAGGCATTCAAACGGTAGCTAAGCGATTTATCATCCGTAATCGCGCCGCCCAGATCGATAGCCGTTTTGAATTCTCCGTAACGCGCCGCTTCTACCTTGAGAACATGCAATGGCTCTGTGACCGGCTTTTTACGCACGACGTTAATCGTCCCTGCGGCGGAGCTACTCCCCGCCAGCACCGACTGTGGCCCTTTCAACACTTCGACACGTTCGATACCTTCAATTGACGTACCCTGACCGATGCCCGCGTTGCTAGAGCCAGACAGGCCATCCGTCGCGCCGGACGTCACAGCATAGCCACGCATCCAGAATGTAGGCGTACCGCGGTTTGATTGTATGGTAACGACGCTGCCCGAGTTTTTTAATGCTTCTTCCAGCTACCGTCTTGAGCGTCAAGCGACGTAGCCTGACGCGCATTAATCAGCTTATTACTGATAACCTGAACCGACTGCGCCGTTTGCTGCAACGATGTACTGGTGCGTAATGCCGAAGACGACGTACCGGGGTTTAATACCGTTTCATCTTCGCTGCCTGCACTTACCGTAATTGCTGGCAGCGTTTTATCGCTGGCCTGCGCCACTTCTGCATCATTGGCACGAGAAGAAACAATGGTCAGCGTGCCATTGTCCGTCGTCGTCAGTAATAACGGCGTGCCTTGTAATAAACGCAGAATCGCCTGACGCGTTGAATAGTTGCCATTCAGCGCCGCACTCTGGTAATTCGCTACCAGCGCAGGATTAAAAGAGAGCGTTTGTTTGCTTTGATTGGCGATAGCCAATAACCCTTTTTGCAGGTCGCCCGCAGGAATAGAAAATGCCACGGTGTCATTTTCACCCGCCGCGTAGACGGCCATAGGAACAGCCGTTGCCCCCACGAATAACGCAGAATGAATCGCCAACATATTCGTGAAAAATAAGCGTTTCTTAAAACTTAACCCCAGAGCGGGAGAGGCAGCATTACGTTTTTTCATTTTTCCCTCGTCAATTGCTTCAACAAATCAGTTTTTATTGGTCTTCGTATGAGTTGTGCAATGACGATGAAAAAGTGACAGCAGGAAGTCATTTTTTCACGTAATTATTTTTTCGTGACAGCAAACATATTGATTTGGAAAATACTTTTTCTCTGTATTTTTTTACTCTGTGAAATACCGTTCTCCAATGCGCCTTCTTTTTATTTCCTTTTACAGACGTATCCGGAAATAGCCATTTACCCATTTCAGGCAATAACAGAACATTTCTAACTAACCATAGAAAAAAAACGTGGTTTGACTCCTGCAAATTTTGACTTAAAAACAGCACAGGACGCATCGTTCCTTTTGTTCTGCGGCCCTGGGGTATCCCGGCTCAAGCATTGTTGTGATTTACGCTATTTAAGGATGCCCATGTACACAGAGGCTGTTAAAAAACCCGACTTACTGTCGCTGATATTTCGCAGTGATTATCGCTGGCTAACGGAAAAATTACGCCGCCGTATTGCCTACGGCTGTGAAGCGGAAGATGTCGCCTCTGAGGCATTTTTACGTTTAGCGTCTCTGCCGAATCTCGCCAACGTACAAGAACCGCGTGCGATGCTCACTACGCTCGCCAAGCGCGTACTGTATGAAAACTGGCGTCGTCGCGATCTGGAAAAAGCCTATCTCACGGCGCTGGCAAGTAAACCTGAATTTCACCATCCGTCGCCGGAAGAGCAACAGCTTTTGATGGAAGCGCTGCTCACTATCGATCAGGCGCTGGATGGGCTATCCATCAAAGCACGACAGGCCTTTCTGTTCAGCCAGCTTGATGGCATGACTTATGCCGACATTGCCGTACAGCTCGATGTCTCCGCCAGCATGGTGAGGAAGTATATCGCCAAAGCGCTGACCAACTGCTATCTGGCCACGCAGGACAGCAGTGACTTATAGGTGAACCGCATGGCAAGACGACACATGGACGACCCGATTGCCGAAGAGGCAATTGAATGGATGGTGCTGCTGCGTTCCGGTGAAGCAACCCAGAACGATTATGATGAGTACCGCCGCTGGCGATACGAAAACCCGCTGCACGAGCGGGCCTGCCAACGCATTGAGCGAACGCTGGGGAAATTTCAGCCGCTGCTTGCCGCGCTGCCTCATGAACCAATTCGTCAGGCGCTCTTAGCACCATCAAGCCGGCGGAAAGTCCTGCAATACGGGCTGGGGATGGTAGCTGTCGCGTCGCTAAGCAGCCTGCTGCTTAATCAGCACTACCCTCTGTCACCGCTTCTGTCCGACGTAAAAACCGCAACGGCACAGCGCCAGCAGGTTCCACTCAGTGACGGCAGTATGCTCATGTTGAACGCGCGTACCGCTGTCGATATCAACGTGCGCCCAGAAACGCCAGTGCGTCAGGTTGCTCTACATAACGGCGGTATCTTCGCCAATATTCAGCCAGATACGCAGCGCCCCTTCGTGATCGCAACCGGTATGGGCGATATCGTCGCCCTTCAGGCCAATGTGAACGTGCGTTATGAAAGCGGTGGCATCCATGTCGGCGTGCTGGACAACATCGCCAAAATTACCAACCACGCCGGACAAAGCCTGCGCCTTCACGCGGGTCAGGGTGTCTGGTTCGATCGTTCCACGCTCTATCAAGTCGCCGTTACGCCAGAATCAGAAACAGACTGGTTACACGGCCGCCTGGAAGTACGCGATCGTTCGTTGGCTTCCGTCATCAGTACGTTACGTGATTACACCCCCGGCATCATCCGGCTCGATCCCGCTATCGCCGATCTGCGCGTCAGCGGGAATTTCCCGCTCGATAATCTGAACTACACGCTGGATTCGCTGGCGCAAACCATGCCCATCGCAATTGTGCATACCACCGATTACTGGATACATATCCGCGCCGCCAGACCGACATAAACGGTAAGCCACAAAAAAACGCCGGGAGCGTTTTTTGACGTCACGACGTGACGGCCCGTCAGGGTGGCAACCAAGGACGGTTGCCACAAAAAAATTTCGCGCACGTGGTGACACTTTTTCTGCCTCGTTGCACATCGTTAATAGAGGTCATCATAGTTCCGTGTTCAGGACTGGATGAAACGTCCGACACCGTAAGCCAGAGCAGCAGAGGAAAACGTGCAACAGGCATCCGTACAACACCTTTCGTTAAACGCGCGCGTCGACGCGGCTCCCGCCGCACGGCGTGACGTCGCCCCCGCACAGCCGTCGCGAAGTGTGGCGATGGCTGCGCCCGTTCGGGGAGAAATGGGGAAGATCGCGCTCAGCTTTCTGACGGTCGCGCTGATCCATGCGGGTGTCGCCGCGTTGCTCATCACGCGTACCACCGAATACACACCGATCAATCTGCTTAATCCGGCAGCCAGCATCAGCATTCAGGCCACGATGGTTGAAGCGCCAGAACCCGAACCGATTCCCGAGCCGTCGCCGGAACCGCCCGTGCTGACATCAGAACAGGGTGAACGTGAAATTGCACCCGTTCCTGAAAAGCCCGTCGTTGAGGAGCAGCAGACGCCGCCCCCGCCGGTCAAAAAAGAAGTTCACCAGCCGCCGGTGAAGCCAGTAGTCAAACCGCAGCCTGTCCGACCTAAAACCATCGCCGAGCGTCAGCCTGCGGCTCGTTCTACACCGGAGCCTTCCCCCGCCGCACCGGAAGCGACACCAGGCCCGCTGACTACCGCCAGCAAAGGCAACCTGATGCAGAACAGTCCGGGGGCACAGCCCAAGCAGGTTGCTTCCGTCGGCTGTGTCGTTCCACAGCCTGACTACCCTCGCCGCGCCAAGCGCCTCCAGCAGGAAGGTAACGTGCTAGTTCGTCTGGTCATTAGCCCAGAGGGACGCTTGATTCGGCACGACATTGCCCGCAGCAGCGGCTATGACGCCCTCGATCAGGCCGCGATTGACGCCGTAGCGCAGGCGCGCTGTACGCCTTACCGCGAAAACGGACAGGCCATTACCGTCATGACGGTTCAGCCAGTCAATTTCCGGCTAACTCATTAAGAAAGAATCCGCGTTGAAATAGCGCATCCGCCGTTTCGCAGACACGCCCGAATCAGGTTATTGCATAAGAGGTCACACATGAACACGTTAGATATCCACCATTTTTGGCAGCAGGGCGATCTTGTCACCCACTCGGTAGCCATCATTCTGCTCATCATGTCGCTGCTGTCATGGACGGTCATGCTGCTCAAAGCACGCCAGCTGTTTGCATTGAACAAGAGCGTACAATACAGCCGCAATACCTTTTGGCAGGCGACCAGCCTGCAAGAAAGCGTCGAGAAATTCGGCAAACAGCGTTTTAATCCGTTCCGCGATCTGGTGATCGAAGGACATGCGCTGCTGAAACACCCGCACAAATTCTCTTCCACACTGGGAGGACACGTCGATCTCAGTGACTGGCTGGTGCGCGGCCTGAGCAACACGCTGGACACCAACTCAGGGAAACTGCAATCCGGCCTCGGAACGCTGGCCTCGATTGGCAGCACCGCACCGTTTATCGGCCTGTTGGGCACCGTATGGGGGATTTTTCACGCGTTGCAAACCATCAGCACCATCGGCCAGCCCGATCTGGCGCAGGTGGCTGGCCCGGTCGGCGAAGCATTGATCATGACGGCATTTGGCCTGTTCGTGGCGATTCCCGCCGTATTAGGGTTCAACGCCATTAACCGCCGCAACCGTATCGTCCTGCATGCCATGAACCGCTTTGCACACGATCTCCATGCTTACCTGCTGACGGGCGCGCGCGTAGATACCAGCCTTACCGACCTGAATAGCCCCGCGCGGTATGAAGCGGCTCACCCCGTTGAACGCTCCGCCTGAAGAGGAACACCGCAATGAGTATGTCATCCCCGTTTGAAAGTCAGGAAGACGCGCTGCTTAACGACATCAACATGACGCCGTTTATCGACGTCATGCTGGTGCTGCTGATCGTGTTTATGATTACCCTGCCGGTCATTAACCACGCCGTTAAAGTGGAGCTGCCGCGCGCCAGCGTCGAGAAAATCAAGAAAGATCCGCAGGCCGTGGATATCGCGATTACCGCGACGGGGCAGATTAACTGGAATAAAGAAGCGATTGATGATGCCCAGTTGATCGCCAAACTCGATGCGGCCTCAGCCGACGGCACTCACCCAAATATACGGCTGTTTGCCGATCAGGCCGTCGAATATGGCCGGGTAGCGTATGTGATGACTAACGCCCAACAGCGCGGCCTGAGCAAAATCGATTTCGTCCTGCAACCCGTCAAAGCCCCCTAACCTTCTGTGTTGATGCGGATAACCAATCGACAACATAACCGTGACGGCTCGCCATAAGCTGAGCTGTCACGGTTAATGACCCACATCCCGCTAATTTACTCACGATTTTCTCTGAATGGAGACACCCATGTCCGACGCCATTATCACTGCCAGCGACACCTCGCTGGATACCTTACTCAATCATAGCGACAAGCCTATTCTGCTTGACCTGTGGGCCCCCTGGTGTCAGCCATGTAAAACACTGGCTCCTCTGCTAAACACCATCGCGGACAACACGCCAGACAACCTGACCGTCGCCAAGCTGGATGTGGAGCAATATCCGGCATTGATGCAGCGTTTTGGCGTGCGCGGCATTCCTACGCTACTGCTGTTTAAAAACGGGCAGGAGATTTCCCGGCAAATCGGCGTGAAAACGCTGGCACAGCTGCGCGGCTGGCTGGAATCACACCAGATTGCGATACAAAACACCACACAGCCGTTGGCAGACACTCGCGTAACGTGGGGAGCGTTCTATGGCGATGCGTCGCTGCACGGTTTTCTCCACCAGCGGTTGCGCCAGCATGCAGCGGACGGCGATATTGAACAGGCATTTTCTCCCTACTGGCAGGACAACAAAGGCTCGGTTTCTGCCGTACTGGCGCACAGCGCGGATATTCACATCTTTGAACGCATCACCGGGCTACCTGCCGCACTCGGTCTGCTGCTGGAAAAGCTGCCAAGCACCACGCCAGCGCAGGTTGATGCCCTCTTTACCGCCATCGCGCCGGGAAAAGCCGTAGACGGCGTCGCGCTGCAATGGCTACAGCAATGGTTAGACGATGCGGGCAATCCGTGGTCAGACTGGCTGGCAGACAGCACAGTAGACGGGCTGCGCAAGCAGTGGATTCGTGCGATTTCGCAACGGTTAGCGGGAGAAACCGTGGCAGAAAGCGAATGGACAGCGCTGCATCAGCAGGCAATAAGTTGGGAAGAGAAAGCCTCCGGCGAACTCGGCCTGGAAAAAAATATTGCGGCAATACTCGCGAGCCTATCGCCGCCGCCAGCCGCATCTGATGTGGATAGCTGGCGGGGTATCAGTATCACTCTCGGCTTCGCGCTGGCGCAGATCATGCAAATTAACGACGGATGGAACAGAGAAGAACGCGCAACGCCGGATAAACGCTTCCGCTGGTTTAAAGAACAGGAAGACGCCACGCCCAACAAACAGCTAACGGACGAGCAAATTACCGCGCTCCGTGCGCAATGGCTTCAGGAGAATACGGATTTTTCCGCGAAAGAGGACGCATTTTATCAGCACTATCCGCAGCTATTAGAAGCGCAGAAAATTCCCTTACAGGAAGCACTGTGGGCATTGCTCCATCGTGCCCCAGCCTTCAAACCGCAGTTGGATTGATACCCTAATCTGCGCCTCACGGATGAGGCGCATCCTCCGCCGAGCGAACAGACAGCCCTCATTCTCGCCAACGCTTCAAGAGCACTTTCCAACAGAACCGCAAGCGATAACGGGCAGAGCCTGATAAAATTCGCCACTCGTACCCGATGAGTAGAGTCGGACCGTTTGGGAAAAATAAGGCGATGAGAGATGACACGTGACAGAGATGAAATTTATCGGCTCGCGGGCGATCTATTGAGGGGTATCCAGCATAGCGATCCCGCAGCGCTACTCGATTTTGGCATGAGCCCTGCTATTTACGAAGAGATTCTTGAAGAGCTGGATAGTGCGGGGGAATCCGTTGCAGATTTGACGCTTCCACCTTTCGACGTTGCCTTTACACACGATAAAACGGGCAGAATTCCCTTGTACCGTTACGACATTGACGCTGATGCTGATGCTCCGCGAAAGAGAGTCGAGTGCCAGCTCTGGTCTGGAGAGAGGAAAACTGACCTCACGTTAATTGCCGACTACTCTGACGAACAGGGGAAAACGCCGCTGATTTTCCGGCTGCTAGAGACGCAGTAATCCACTTCATCTTCCTATATTCGACGTACCAGTACGATTTGCGGGTTCTGTCGTCTTCAATCACGCAATACTCGTCAAGAGTCACCTAATACGACGGTTCTTCGCCAGCGCTCACTGCGTTGCTCATCGAGTTCGACCAGCGCAGCAGCGGTCTCTTCTCGCCAACGCCTCAGGAGCGCTTTTTTACCAGTCAGCCCCAGCGTCGTGGTTATCTGCTCGCTTTCACTCGGCTTTTCAGCCAGCAAGCGTAGCGCAGGCAGCGGTAATGTAGTGTGACTCAACAGGCGGCACAGCGCAGCGAAGCTGGCCTCCATAGGCCGATGCGCAAACGCAAACCCCGTCAGCTCACGCCAGTCGTCTTCATCCAACTCGGTATTTTCTGTCTGCGGCAGCGCAAGGTTCAGCGGAATCAGGCGCTGTAACCAAAACCAGTCACGCGCCAATTGCTGGCTTCCCTGCTCCGCCAGTCTATGCCCCGCGTCACTCAGCGGCAGTATCGCCATCGCACTGTAACAGCCGCTACTGGCTTCAAGATGGCTGCCGATACGCACCAGTTGAAACCCACACGACTGCCAGAATGCCCACAGCTCTGATTGATAGCCGAAGCTAACCGACAGATAATCCAGCGCCTGTCGCTGCGCCTCACACATCTGTTCTGCAATAAGCGCCCGTCCAATCCCCTGTCGGCGATATAACGATGCCACCGCAATCCGGCTCACGCGGCGAGCACGTAGCGTTGGTGCATGCCATAGCCCGGCATGTGCCGCCAGCGACTGCGCCACCAAATTACCGCGCGGGCGTCGCCGTCCGGCCCACACTTCATGCGCCAGTGAGGCAGACAGTCCGCCTTCCTCCACTAACCACAGCACGCCACAAATCTCGCCCGCCATCTGTGCGCTGGCAATATGCATGCCCGGCGCATCCATCAAACGGCGCAGATCCAGCGGCGAAGTACGGTAATGCGCACTGCACAAGAGCGCGTAGCACCGCACCAGACGTTCGGGATGTATTAGCCAGTCGTCAGCGCGTTCGATTCGACTTTCCAACGCAGAAGAGGGAATAGGTCGATCGGGCTGTTGCGGGGAATGAAACGCTTCGGGTTCGTTAAATAACAGCGCCTGATCCAACACCCGCTCCAGCGGATCGTTAACGGCCCAGCGCAAAGGTTCGTCCAGCGTAAATGCCCGCCACTGCGGTAGCGTCGCACAAAATTTCAGCAGAAATCCCCGTCCGGTACCTTCATACCCCTGCACCGTCGTGGTCATTAGAATTCGGGGAAAATACGGTAACAGCGCGGAGAGCACGGAAGACGGGATCGCCGCCGCTTCATCAATTAACAACCAGTCGACACGGGGTGCACCGTGAAGGCGGCAGTGTTCCAGCAGCGCATCCGGTGCCCAGAATGGCACATCGGCACGCGCATGCTGTTGCAGGATATCCGCCGCCGCGCGGGAAGGTGCGGTGATCCAGCAGGCTGCGCGACTCCGCTGCGTCAGCATTCCCGCCAGCGCCGATTTCCCTCGTCCGCGCGGGGCGGTAATCACCAATACGCCGGACTCGGAGGTGTTCAGTTCGTGCAGAATATGCTGCTGTTGCGCGGTCGGTTCACCGCTAGCTGGCTGCCAATCCGATCGCGCGGCCAATGGCCGAATCGCGAATGCCTGACTCTGCTGCCAGAGAACGACGTCCTCATCGGCTAACAGCTGGCGCTGAAAATGTTGGATAAAGTGCGGGGTAGCAATCGGCTGTTCTTGTTCGCTCCAGCGCAGGCTGTCTTGATCCGGCAGTGTCGGCCATGCCTGCCACGACGGCACCAGCATAATCAGCCAGCTACCGGCCTGTAACGTGCCTGACAGCATCGCCAGCGCCTCGACATCCACGCCGCTACGTGCATCAAACACCGCGTGAAGAAACTCCCGCCCCAGTAGCGTCCGCACTCGACTGGCTGGCAGTGCGGTGACGGAATCAGGCGCGTGTTCGCTAACCCACAGCCAGTCGCCGGACAATTGGCCACTGAGCGCCAACGCCTGCTCTTCACACCAGTTCGCTTCACCGCTCAGCACCAGCAATCGCCGGACGCCATAGCGCTGCTGCTGGCGTTGGCTGTGGAGAAAATCACGCAACATCATCACTCGCGCCGGATCAATCAGGTCTTGCCGATCAGCAGAGAAAGCAGCCCTGCGGCGATCAGCGGACCAACCGGAACGCCGCGAAACAGCGCCACGCCCATGACCGTTCCCACCAGCAGCCCGGCCACAACGGAGGGCTGGTTGCTCATCAGCGACACGCCGCGTCCGCCAAGCCAGGACACGACAACACCAATGAGGATCGCCAGCAGAGATTTCCAGTGCAGGAAGGAATGCATGACTTCACTGGCGGTAATTTTTCCGCTGGCAATCGGTGCCATCACACCAATCGTCAGAATGACGATACCGATGCTCAGGCCGTATTTTTCTACCCACGGAAAATAGCTATTCAAAGGCGTGATACGTATCGCCAGCAAAACCAGAATCGCCAGCGTGACGGTCATGTTGTGGCTGATGATACCCAGCCCCGCCAGAACGAGCAGAATTAACAATGTCGGATCGAGATAGGTCATGGATGCGAGTCTGTAGAAAGTAGTCAGGTTGCGCACTAAGCAAACCGCGATGATAGCATTAATGAACCGACCGTCGATTCTCTCCTATAAAAATTTCCGGTTCGCCTTCGTACAACCTGCGCAATCTGGAGAGCGTTCTCACGATAATTGCTCAATATAAACAACCAATGATTAATAACAAAAAAGTGAAATATATTATTTATGCATAGTAAATATCATCGAATGATATTATTTCATTAATACTTAAATTGATTTTATTTTTAATATTTCATGTGAAACAACAACTTGACCCACATCCCCCTCGCCAATAGAATGAAAAATGACGGATAAACAGGGATAGTTTATGAGTAGCAGACAAGATATTAAAGATGGCGCTCTATTTGATTCGCTTCGCAATGGATTGGTTTATACCAAAATCTTAGGTTGGCTCGACATGGGGCATGCAAGGGGCGACGACATAAGAGCGCTTCAACTCCAATTTCAGGCTAGTGAAGCTAATAACGATCCCTATTACACGATTATGTATGACCAGAGTATGTATATAAATCGCTTTAACCGTTGTTTGGGAATAGGGAAATATTCAACATGGGTTATTCGTAAAGGGAAAACTCGCGACGAAATAAATCAAATCATGCTGGCAATGATGATGAACACGGCATCCAATTTTGAAGGCTTACAAGTCTCTACCACAGTTCTCCTGGTATACCGATAGCGGGTTTAGTGGTGAGGATTTAGTCTCTAACCTGTTTGGTTTTTATCGGACGTTGATACCAGGCCACTACGCCTATCAAGTCCAACCTGTCAGCTATGCATCCGCACTCCGACGTTGGGATCACAATGGTCCAGTTGGGGCGAACAAAAATAGGGGATTTGTCCCAACGCTCTACCCCGATCCACAAGATTTATGTGTTCGTCATATTCCATATAAGGGGAGACTACCGCATTTCATTACGTGGATAACTCCCTGGAATGATTTCACTTCCGGCGAGGTTGAAGTCTTCACAAATAATGGCACTACATTTTCAGCCAAAAAACGAGTGTATCTAGGACAATGTTAAGTTTGAAAAAATATTTAAAATGGCTCTTGATTGCGCTGGTTCTTTACACCATAGGTGTTTTCAGTCTGGAAAGTTGGCTTGATAAGAGAATCAGCGACAATCCAGCCTACGAAAAAAGCGACATGGTGGTTTATCGATATTTTACCGATACAGATATCGCAGGCGTGCCAAAAATTTCAGAGCGTTATTATTTTGAATATCATATTGGCGATGGCTACGCACCGATGAATGAAATTATCTTCAGCGATGCCAGTGACCTAGCCCCGTTGCCAGGGCCGGAGCATACTTTGTTAATGACATTTAACATTCGCAAAAATCATTAACTCCCGATAGTCATCATCCAATAGTGCACGTTGCACTTTGCTTTTCATACTCCGGTTTTGTGTGCTCTCCATCTTTGCCAGATTGAGCGCCATCTTTCTGACTAATGACAAGACTTTTGTACCATTCTCATCGTGAATACGGCAAGCATCTTCTTTATAAACAACATCTAATACCCAGTGCAGACTGTTCTCTATGCCCCAGTGATGACGGACCGATGTCGCCATAAACTCTGCATCAATATCGTAAGATGACAGATAAAATGCCGTATCCAGCGTATTCGATTTTTTGTCTTTACGGTGTCTTTCAACCGCGACCAGTGTTTTTATTGAAGGCCATTTCTCCTGTAACTCCGGGCTCAACTCTGCCGGTATTTGAAAAGTAATACGGCGCTCCATTCGGCCATGCCCTTTATCCTGCATTTCATATTGTGCTAACGCGGTATTATCGTTAAACGCCTCATGGAATTGCGCTTTCACTGCATTAAACAATGTCGGCTGATTTCCTTTGACTTGTACAAGGTAATGACCTTTTCTCGCCACAATGCTTTCAAGCGTTTCTTTTTGTGCATGTAACGCATCAAGCGTTATCAGTGCATCCTTGATGTTAAGCATGCAAACAAGATTCTGTACTGTTTTGATTTCTTTTCCTTTTCCCTCGGCCATATCCTGATAAAGCGCAATGCCATTATTCAGGTCATAAGCATTAACAGAGTGAAAATCGTTACGACTCCACAGAGAGGCACTTTTCAGCGTCTTTCCATCAATCGCAATGAGTGGCTTGCTTGATTTGGCGCGAATGTCATTAATCCAGCTAAAAATACAGAACTGAAAGCTGTCGGGATCGACGGCTTTCATTATTCTGGCAATAGTATGACGCCGTGGTATGCCATTGGAAAATAATCGAAATTTTCTTAACCAGTCGAGGCGTAGTTCACCAAACTGTTGAATTTCAGCCCACCCATTTTGTCCACTGGCGACCGCAGCGAGAACAAGAAATAGGACATCAACAAGATGATGTTGTTGATTAATAGGAGAACGAGTTTCCTCTACCAGAGAGAGGTGGTCAAAAAGTGTCATATCAAGACCTCAAAAAGTTATTCTACTTTGAGATCAGTCTATTAGAGAATAGTTCAATTTTTTAACAAAGTGTGATCCGGCCCTGGCCCCGTTGCGGGACTATCTTAAAAAACTCGGCTACGAGAAAGAAATCAAACGATTTGGTGATTCCGAAGTGTGGAAAAAGCCTGCGGGGAAAAGCGATACTTTTTATCTGTGGCACATCAAGGATCGCAACGAAGTAAGATTATCCAAAGTGTTTACCCACATATTTTAAACTGGGTCACCTCAGCTTTAGAAGCATCCTCTCACCAATATACGCGGAGCATCATTAGCTCCGCGTATTAAACGTAAACGATTGCGCAGTTAGTCTAATTTTACGCCGATACGGTGCGCAACTTCTTCATACGCTTCAATCAAGCCACCGAGGCTCTGACGGAAACGGTCTTTATCCATTTTGTTCAGCGTTTCTTTGTCCCACAGGCGGCTACCGTCTGGTGAGAACTCATCACCCAGCACGACTTCACCTTTGAACAGACCAAACTCAAGCTTGAAATCGACCAGAATCAGCCCGGCGTCGCCAAACAGTTTGCTCAGCACGTCGTTCGCCTTGTAGCTCAGCTCTTTCATGCGAGCCAGATTCTCTTCATTCACCCAGCCGAACGTCTTGCAGTAAGATTCGTTCACCATCGGGTCATGCATTTCATCGTTTTTCAGGAACAGATCGAACAACGGCGGGTTCAGCTCGATGCCTTCTTCGATACCCAGACGTTTTACCAGCGATCCCGCCGCACGGTTGCGCACGACACACTCGACCGGCACCATCTCCAGCTTTTTCACCAGCACTTCATTGTCAGACAGCAGGCTCACCATTTGGGTTGGGATTCCAGCTTCTTCCAGTTTGCTCATGATGAAATGGTTGAATTTGTTATTCACCATCCCTTTACGGTCAAACTGCTCAATGCGTGCACCGTCTCCTGCTGATGTATCATTGCGGAACTCCAGCACCAGTAGATCGGGATCTTCGGTGGTGTAGACGGTTTTCGCCTTTCCACGATACAGCTCAGCTAGCTTTTGCATCTTTAATTACTCCACACAGTGAGGGTCAACAAGTACGACCCGATATTTAACGCTTCCCCGAACGGTTGCCGATAGCACCCGTCAATTCGGGTAGAGATTGTTGAATGAAGAAGGGCCGGATAATCCGACCCTTGGTTTATGCGTTATTTACTGAACGCCGCCTGGAATACTGCCACCAGTGCATCATTCTGAGACTGGGTTAGCGTATGCCCTTTGGAGTCGATAAATTGCAGACTGCTGCGGTTGTCTAAATCGCCGACCTGCAATTTGTAATCTCCGTTAGGCAGTTCAGGATTTTTCGCGCCCAGATCATCCCAGGTTCCGCCGCTCGGCGCACGATACGTCACGGAGACAGAGCCCTGCGGACGGCTGCGATCGTTAACCTTCATGCCGATCTTGTCCAATGCGACAGGCAGACGATCCCACACAACGGTATACGGGCCGCGCACAATCAGCAGTGGCAAGCCAGTGTCATCCGCCCCACTCTGCACATCCAGCGAACCGATGGTGCGGTTTGCCAGTGCGTTTTCGCGTGCGGTTGCTTGAGAATCCAGACCATTGCTAAGCGCATTCAGCATCAAGCCGGTGTAGCGCTGAGCCTGATCGCCCGCCGTCACCGGCTGACCGTTCAGCTGTAATCCCAGCAGTTTCACGACCAGTGCGACCTGATACCCCTGCTGCTGCACGGAGATCTGATAACGCCCTTGATACGGGACGTCTTCATCTTCACGCGGCCATGAGATCCAGTCGGTCGTCAGCGTTTGGCTGGCATCCTGACGGCTGGCAATGGTGAATGCTTTGTCTTGCAACACGCGAATAACCTGAGACCAGAGCTGGCTGTTTTGCGCACTGTTTTCTAACAACAGCGTTGCCGTATCTCCTGAGATCTGGGTGCGGGAACCATTCAACAAAGCCAATGGCTGCACAGGAGGACGAATATCCAGCTCCTTGCCGACCGCACCATTCAGGGTCACTGGCGGTATATCATAATCCCCGTTCTGCACCGGTAAAATCATCCCGGCAGGCGTATTCAGCGCGTGCAGCGCCGATGCCTTCAGATAGGATTCATCGCCACTAACCTGACGTTTATAGCGCTGATCGCTGGAACAAGCCGCAAGCAACATCACGAGTGATATGCCAACAACTTTCGCCACCATCGACTTTTGTAATGAATAACTCATTAAATCTCCCTAACGATTACAGCAAACCCGCTTGCTTAAGTGCTTGCCCCATCACCGTACGACCGGAATCGGTCAGCGGTGTCATCGGCAGGCGCAGCGTATCGGTCGCCATGAGTCCCAATTCCTTACAGGCCCACTTCACCGGAATAGGATTGGGTTCAACAAATAATTTCTGATGCAGTGGCATCAGGCGCTGATTTAAACGACGCGCTTCGACAAAATTGCCCTGCGCCGCCAGCTTGCAAAGTTCCGCCATTTCGCGCGCAGCAATGTTCGCCGTTACGGAAATCACACCTTTACCGCCGAGTTGCATAAAGTCCAGACCGCTGGCGTCATCGCCGCTCAGCAAAATGAAGTCTTCACTAACCAGCTCTTGGATCTGGCTTACCCGACTTAAGTTCCCCGTCGCTTCTTTAATTGCGACAATATTTTTCACTTCGGACAAACGGGCCACAGTTTCCGGCAGCATGTCGCAACCGGTGCGGGAAGGTACGTTATACAGGATTTGCGGCAGATCGGTATGCTCGGCAATCGCTTTGAAGTGCTGGTACAGGCCTTCCTGCGTCGGTTTATTGTAGTACGGTGTGACCGTCAGGCAGCCAACAACGCCAGTGCCATGAAAGCGTTTAGTCAGTGAAACGCCTTCAGCAGTAGCATTCGCACCGGTTCCCGCGATGACAGGAATACGTCCGTCGCTCAGTTCCAGCGTCAGCAGCACGACATCGCCATGCTCGTCGTGGCTCAGCGTGGCGGATTCCCCCGTCGTGCCGACAGAGACAATCGCCGATGTACCGCTAGCGACATGATAATCAATCAGTTTTTTCAAGCTCGCCCGATCGACGGCGCCTTTGGCGTCCATCGGCGTAACTAGCGCAACAATACTTCCCGTAAACATTGGCCATCCCCTCCACAAACAAGTGCTTCATGGTACTTTTGACTTCTATGCAAAAGCAAGCGGACAAGGGCGTTGTAGGCGCCTGACGCAGGTTTTTTTATGACGCAGTAAACGAAATTAAAAATGCTTCTGATGTTTTGGGGAAATAGGCTGACAAGGATCGCTAAAATTGCTCCCGTTTTTTATGGCGGACTATCCCTGTCCGCCACCCTTCGGGCCGCCGCAAGCGGCGTTAAAAATTGCTCCAGTTTTTTATGGCGGGCTATCCCTGCCCGCCACCCTTCGGGCCGCCGCAAGCGGCGTTAAAAATTGCTCCAGGCAATTTTTTATGTTTACCATGTGATTAATGGGAAAAAAGACAGGAAGCACGATGTTGCCAAGCTCACAAGAACACTATCTGGTTATTACCGCGCTGGGGGTTGATCGCCCCGGTATTGTCAATGCGATTACCCGCCACGTCAGTAGCTGTGGCTGCAACATCGAAGATAGCCGTCTTGCTATGCTGGGCAAAGAGTTCACTTTCATTATGCTGCTGTCCGGCAGTTGGAACGCGATAACGCTGATTGAATCGACCCTGCCGCTGAAAGGCGCAGAGATGGATTTGCTGATCGTGATGAAACGAACGGAGTCACAGGCCAGCCAGCCGACGCCCTCAACTGTCTGGGTGAAGGTTGACGTTGCCGACTCCCCTCACATCATCGAGCGTTTTACCGATTTGTTCGATTCTCACCAGTTAAACATTGCTGAGCTGGTTTCAAAAACCCAGCCCGCCGAAGGTGACAAGCCGCCGCAGCTGTATATTCAGATTGCCGCACACAGTTCGGCCACGCTTGATAGCGAAATTATTGAGCCAGCCTTTCATCAGCTATGTACAGAATTGCACGCACAAGGCAGTATTAGCGTCGTTAACTATGCCCAATAGCATAACGTTGCCATTATTATTGCAAATAGCATGGGTATATCCACAGCATGAAGAGAAACAAGACGGAGAGTCGTGATGAACACACTGAAAGCCGGTGATATTGCACCGAAATTTAGCTTGCCCGACCAAGATGGCGAACAAGTAAATTTAACCGACTTCCAGGGACAGAAAGTGTTGGTGTATTTCTACCCTAAAGCGATGACGCCAGGATGCACCGTTCAGGCTTGCGGCCTGCGCGATAATATGGACGATTTGAAAAAACATGGCGTTGAAGTTCTCGGTATTAGCACGGACAAATCAGAAAAACTGTCCCGCTTTGTCGAGAAAGAAGTCTTAAATTTCACGCTGCTTTCTGATGAGGATCATCAGGTTTCAGAAGGATTTGGTGTTTGGGGAGAAAAAACCTTCATGGGGAAAACCTATGACGGTATTCATCGCATCAGCTTCCTGATCGATGAAAACGGCAAGGTGGAGAAGGTGTTTGACGACTTCAAAACCAGCAACCACCACGACATCGTTCTCGATTATCTGAAAAGCGCCTGATTCACTGCTTTCAGATTTTCCACCGGCACCGTCATACGTGCCGGTTTTTCCCTACCATTGCTCTCTTCTCCACGTTTTTCCCGCTCGGGCATTTCTTTGTCTGCCATCGCTGGCTAAGATAGTCAGCAGAATGTTTTCATGTTAGCTGTTGATAAGGTTATCTTCCGTTATGTCTATTCGGTTAAGAAAAACGGTCATGTCCGTCCTGTTTGGGGCATTACTGGCTGGCAACCTGCCTCCTGCTCAGGCCGACACGCAGGATCGGCTGCCGGATATCGGCACCACCGCAGGCGGTACGCTCAGTATCAATCAGGAGCTGGCGATGGGCGATTTTTACGTCCGCCAGCTGCGGGCCGGTGCGCCGCTTATCAACGATCCGCTGTTATCCAATTATATTAATCAGCTCGGCAACAGATTGGTCAAACAGGCTGATTCTGTGCGTACGCCGTTCCATTTTTACCTGATCCGCAATGACGACATCAATGCCTTCGCCTTCTTCGGCGGCAACGTGGTGCTGCATTCCGCGCTGTTCCGCTATGCCGACAGCGAAAGCGAGCTGGCCTCGGTGCTAGCGCATGAAATCTCTCACGTTACCCAGCGCCATCTGGCGCGCAGCATGGAATCGCAGCAGCGTAGCGCCCCGCTCACCTGGGTTGGCGCTCTCGGTTCTATTCTGCTGGCGATGGCCAACCCGCAGTTGGGGATGGCGGCGCTCAGCGGTACGCTGGCGGGCGCGCAGCAGGGCATGATTACGTTCACGCAGTCAAATGAACAGGAAGCAGACCGCATCGGTATTCAGGTGTTGCAGCGCGCGGGCTTTGATCCACAGGCCATGCCGAATTTCCTACAGAAGCTGGCGGATCAATCACGCTATGCGTCCAGACCGCCGGAAATGTTGCTGACTCACCCCTTGCCGGAAAGCCGCCTGTCCGATGCCCGCAACCGTGCCAACCAGATGCGTTCAACGCCAGTACAGTCCTCTCAGGATTTCCTGTTCGCCAAAATACGCACCTTTGGTATGTATGGCTCACCGGAGCGTCCGCTGAGCAACGATCTGCTGGAGCAGTGGGAAAAAGGCAACGTGCGGGAGCAGCTAGCTGCGAAGTATGGCCGCGCAATCCAGCTTTATCAGGCAAAGAAGTACGATGAAGCACGTAATGTGCTGCAACCGCTGCTAAGCAGCGCGCCTGAAAATCCGTGGTTTCTGGATATGATGACGGACATCGATTTGGGACAAAACCGCGCGACGCAGGCTATCGCCCGCTTACAAAACGTGCCCGGAATGCAGGCGAACCCAGTACTTCAGCTTAATCTGGCGAATGCTTATGTGGAAGGGAAACAGCCTGCTGCCGCCAGCAAAATACTGTATCGCTACACCTACGCACACCCTGACGATTCGAACGGCTGGGATCTGCTGGCACAAGCCGCTGCTGCACAAGGACAGCGGGCAGAAGAACTGGCCGCGCGAGCGGAAAGTCTGGCCCTCAACGGTCAGCTCGATCAATCTATTCGGTTACTGAGCAACGCGAGTTCACTGGTTAAATTGGGGAGTCTGGAACAGGCGCGTTACGACGCCCGAATCGACCAGCTCCGCCAGTTGCAGCAGCGCTTCCGTCAGTACCAGAAATCCTGATAAGGAGCATGACGATGACACCGTCTCCAACCAAAACATCCGTGACGATTTACCACAACCCACGCTGCTCCAAGAGCCGTGAAACGCTGGCGCTGTTGCAAGAACACAATATTACGCCTGACGTCGTGCTCTATCTCGACACGCCGCCCGATGCCGCGACACTGTCTCAGTTGATCAAGCAGTTGGGCTTTACTAGCGCACGCGAATTGATGAGAACCAAAGAAGAAATTTATCAGCAGTTGGGGCTGTCCGACGCCGCACTAACGGAAGCGCAGCTGATTCAGGCGATGATCGATAATCCGAAGCTCATCGAGCGCCCCATCGTCGTGGCACAAGGTCAGGCTCGAATCGGCCGTCCGCCAGAGCAGGTGCTGGAAATACTGTAGCCGGAAGCGATCCTCAACGACGATCGTTAATTACGATCGTCAATTACAGTCCGAGGATCTCTTTCACAAAAGGAATGGTCAGTTTGCGCTGGGCGGTGATGGAAGCGTGGTCAAGCTGATCGAGCGTCATAAATAACGTGCGCATTTCGCGATCCAGGCGCTTAAGCAGAAAACGGCTGACGTCTTCCGGCAATTCGAACCCGCGCAGTCTGGCACGCAGCTGTAGCGCTTCCCCTTTTTCGTCATCCGACAGCGGCTGTAGCTTGTAGATTTGTCCCCAATCGAGACGAGAAGCCAGATCGGGCAGACGTAAATTCAGCTGACGCGGCGGACGATCGCCAGTAATCAACAGCCGAGCACGCCCTGTTTCCTGAATGCGGTTATACAGATTAAACACCGCCATTTCCCACTCTTCATCGCCCGCGATAGATTCGATGTTATCGATGCACACCAGCGCCAGTTGCTCCATCCCTTCCAGCACATCCGGTACAAAGTAGGCACGTTTATCCAGCGGCACATAGCCCACCGCACGTTCCTGACGCGACAATTCGGCGCAGGCGGCATGCAGCAGATGGCTGCGCCCGCCCCCTTCGCGTGACCAGAAATAGATATAGCTACCATGCTCTTGATACAAAGCATTATTGACGGCGGCAAGAAGAGACGCGTTTTCACCCGGATAGAAACTGGCAAATGTTTCGTCATCGGGTAAGTAGAGTGGCAATGAAAGCTGTGCCGGCGTGTTCAGAATCACCTCAAGCAAAACGGGCAGGAAATCGGATCGAGTTTATCACAGAAACCGGCCCCTGTTGAGGACGCGATACGCACGGCCTCAACAGGGGAGAATGACGCGGTTATGAACGGGCGTCGTTCTCTTCCGGCGCATCGAGGATCTCTTCCTCTTTGCGGAACAGGCTGATGACCTTAAACACCAGACTCATGCCGATACCGACAACCGTCGCCAGCGCCATGCCTTTCAGTTCGGTCGAGCCCAGATGCACTTTCGCGCCACTGACGCCGATGATCAGAATCACGGAGGTCAGGATCAGGTTTTGTGCTTTGTTGTAATCCACTTTGGATTCAATCAGCACACGAATACCGGACGCACCAATTACGCCGTACAGCAGCAGCGACACGCCGCCCATAACCGGAACCGGTACAGCCTGAATCGCCGCGGCCAGTTTGCCCACACAGGAGAGCAGAATCGCGAGGATCGCTGCACCGCCGATCACCCAGGTGCTGTACACTTTGGTAATCGCCAGCACGCCGATATTTTCGCCGTAGGTCGTGTTCGGCGTAGAACCAAAGAAGCCGGACAGCACGGTAGAAATCCCGTTGGCGAACATGGAGCGGTGCAGCCCCGGCTCACGCATCAAGTCTTTCTTCACGATATTCGCCGTCACCACCAGGTGGCCAACGTGTTCCGCAATCACCACCAGTGCCGCAGGCAGAATCGCCAGAATGGCAAACCACTCAAAGCGTGGCGTATAGAATGTTGGCATCGCGAACCAGTGCGCTTCACGAATCGGGGTTAAATCGACCACACCCAGCGCGAACGACAGCGCATAGCCAGCGAGTACCCCGATCAGAATCGGGATAATCGCCAGGAAGCCGCGAAACAGCACCGAACCCAGAATGGTGATCGCCAGCGTCGCCAGTGAAATCGTCACCGCGGTGGAATCGACAGAAGCGCCATCGGCAGGCAGCAACCCGGCCATTCCTGCCGCGACACCCGCCAGTTCAAGACCGATAACGGCGACAATCGCCCCCATCGCCGCAGGCGGGAACAGCACATTCAGCCAGCCGGTGCCCGCTTTCTTAACAATCAGCGCCACCAGACAGAACAACACGCCGCACATAATAAAACCACCCAGTGCGACTTCATACCCCAGCGGCAACAGCAGTAAAACTGGGGAAATAAACGCGAAGCTCGATCCTAAATACGCTGGGATTTTGCCCTTACATATGAATAAATAAAGCAGCGTCCCCACACCGTTGAATAACAGTACGGTGGCTGGATTGATCTTGAACAGAATGGGTACCAGAACGGTAGCGCCAAACATCGCGAACAGATGCTGGAAACTCAACGGGATGGTTTGTAACAAGGGTGGTCGTTCACTTACCCCGATGGCGCGACGAGTCATCTTCAATATCCTCTGTAGTGTTGTTATCTAGTGTTGCTATTTATGTGTGCAGGTATACCCGCACCTCTTATGACAGCCAAACTCATCCAGCCCACCGTAGTGAAGCAGGATGATGTTGACTGCTGATGTAATAAAGCACCGCGTGTGACGAAACACAGGCTCTGGCGCGCCATAGGAAATACTTAGGTTTGCGCCAAAAAAAAGCCGACTATAAGTCGGCTTACCTGTTATTTCGTACCAAATATTTTATCGCCCGCATCACCGAGGCCCGGCATGATGTAACCCTGCTCGTTGAGGCCTTTATCGATGGATGCCGTGTAAAGCTCGACATCGGGGTGGGCTTTTTCCAGTGCGGCAATCCCTTCTGGCGCAGCGACCAACACCAGCACCTTAATGCTGTGACAACCCGCTTTTTTCAGCAGATCGATCGTCGCGATCATTGAGCCACCGGTTGCCAGCATAGGGTCAACCACCAGCGCCATGCGCTCTTCGATATTGGAAACCAGCTTCTGGAAATAAGGAACAGGCTCTAGCGTCTCTTCATCACGGTAGATGCCGACAACGCTGATACGCGCGCTAGGCACATTTTCCAGCACGCCGTCCATCATCCCCAATCCTGCACGCAGAATCGGTACGACGGTAATTTTCTTGCCTTTGATCTGATCGACTTCAACCGGACCGCACCAGCCATCAATGGTGACTTTTTCGGTTGCCAGGTCAGCCGTCGCTTCGTAAGTCAGCAAACTTCCCACTTCGGAAGCCAGCTCACGAAAACGCTTCGTACTAATATCGTTCTCACGCATCAAACCCAGTTTGTGTTTGACGAGTGGGTGTTTCACCTCGACGATCTTCATCATTATCTCCCCATCGGCTAGTGGACGGACAAAAACGCCAAGCGCGTTTTTAAACACCGCTTGCGGCGGCCCGCAGGGCGGCGGGCACAAGAGCCCGTCGTAAAAAAAATCGCGGGATTATACCGCCTTTTTTACTTAGTGCCATATGATTAAGCCTGATCCAGATCAACCGAGGAGAGAAATTGTCGCCATTAACGAAAAATAGCCAGCCGATGACTCATCACTCGCAAACGATTGCCTACACTGTTAGAATTAGCGCGCATTATTTTTACCACAGTATGTTTTCTAAATACCGTGTTTTCTGAATACGACCCGTAACCTTCGTGGGGACTCAGCAGTGACCGACAAAACCTCTCTCAGCTATAAAGACGCAGGCGTGGATATCGATGCGGGTAATGCATTGGTAGACCGTATCAAAGGTGTAGTGAAACAGACCCGTCGCCCGGAAGTTATGGGTGGATTGGGTGGTTTCGGTGCCTTGTGCGCCTTACCGCAAAAATACCGCGAACCGATTCTGGTTTCCGGCACTGACGGAGTCGGCACCAAACTGCGCCTGGCGATGGACCTGAAACGCCACGATACCATTGGTATCGACTTGGTTGCGATGTGCGTGAACGATCTGGTCGTTCAGGGCGCTGAGCCGCTGTTCTTCCTCGACTACTACGCCACAGGCAAGCTGGATGTCGACACCGCTGCCAGCGTGATTACCGGTATCGCGGAAGGCTGTAAGCAATCAGGCTGTGCGCTGGTCGGTGGCGAAACCGCCGAAATGCCGGGTATGTATCACGGCGAAGACTACGACGTTGCTGGCTTCTGCGTCGGTGTGGTAGAAAAATCAGAAATTATTGATGGCAGCAAAGTGCAGAACGGCGATGTTCTGGTTGCCCTCGCTTCTAGCGGCCCGCACTCAAACGGCTATTCGCTGGTGCGCAAAGTGCTTGAAGTCAGCAAGACCGATCCAGAGCAGTTCGAGCTGGAAGGCAAATCGCTGGCCGACCACCTGCTGGCCCCAACCAAAATCTACGTGAAATCCATACTTTCCCTGATTGAGAAAGTTGATGTCCACGCGATTTCTCACCTGACCGGTGGTGGCTTCTGGGAAAATATCCCACGCGTGCTGCCAGAAGGTATGCAGGCGACAATCGACGGATCCAGCTGGCAATGGCCTGCTGTTTTCAACTGGCTGCAACAGGCCGGTAATGTCAGCCGCCACGAAATGTATCGTACTTTCAACTGTGGTGTTGGTATGATCATCGCACTGCCAGCCGACCAGGCAGACGAGGCCGTTGCATTACTGAACAGCAGCGGCGAAAACGCATGGAAAATCGGCGTCATTACTCAAACCGATGCCGGAGACGCAGTGGTTATTAACTGATGAAAAACATCGTTGTTCTGATTTCAGGTCATGGAAGCAACTTGCAGGCGTTAATTGACGCCTGTAAGAACGGACGCCTTAAAGGAAAGATCGTCGCCGTATTCAGTAATAATGCGGAGGCTTACGGGCTAGAACGCGCACAGAATGCGAATATTCCTACGTGCGTCCTGAACCCTGAAGACTTTGCCGACCGTGCTGCATTTGATGCCGCACTGGCAAACGAAATTGAGCAATATGAACCCGCGCTGGTGATCTTAGCAGGCTACATGCGGATTCTTAGCCCGGAATTTGTTGCCCAGTTTGCAGGCAAAATGCTGAACATTCATCCTTCTCTGCTGCCCAAATATCCCGGCCTGCATACACACCGCAAGGCGCTGGAAAATGGCGATCGGGAACATGGGACGTCTGTTCATTTCGTCACCGATGAATTGGATGGCGGCCCACTGATTCTGCAAGCGAAGGTGCCTGTATTTAGTGACGACACGGAAGAAAGCCTGAGCGAGCGCGTGAAGACGCACGAGCACACGATTTATCCGATGGTCATCAACTGGTTCCTGAACGGCAGACTGGTGATGCGTGATAATGAAGCCTGGCTGGACAGCGTTCGCATTCCGCCACAGGGCTATGCTGCCGAGTAGTGAGTTCGTCGTATCTATCACCTCGTCATAGTAGTAAGGCTCCCCTGCGGAGCCTTACTCTTTATTACGTCTTCCTTCCACACCCATTCATTACTCATCACCTTTTCCCTCTCCCTTCCTGCGCTTTAAATATTTACTAATCTTTACGAAAAAATCTATAAGGCTCAGATAAGAAAGAATATTTTTATCAACCAGCATTACACGCACTCTTCATCGGTTGAAAATGAAAATACCAATGATTATCTTTCCCCATCTTAAATTTTGTGAACTCCATCATGCGTACCGTCTTACTGCTTTGCCTGCTTTTTCTCAGCCCGCTCTTGCAGGCAAAAACCGTCACTGATCTTTTAGGCCGACAGGTGGAGATCCCAGACAGTCCCCAGCGCATCATTCTGGGCGAGAGCCGCATGCTGTATACGCTGGCGTTGCTCCAGCCCGATAATCCGGCAAAGCATGTCGTCGGTTGGCCGGGAGATATGGCACGCTACGATGCACAGAGCTGGTCGCGTTATACCGAAAAATTCCCACAGCTGAACCAGATCCCACAGTTAGGTAACGGCAGTTTGCAAGCGATGAATGCAGAAATGCTGCTGCCGTTAAAACCCGATCTAGTCATTCTTCCACGGCTGGCAAAAAACGCGACCAATGAAGATCTCCTGCAACAAACACTGACCCGTGCAGGGATCCCGTTTATTTATGTCGATCTGCGTATCGACCTGCTTAACAACACGTTGCCCAGCATTCGTCTGCTCGGTGAGGTGCTGAATCAACCCCAGCGCGCGACCGCTTTCAGCGATTTCTATCAGCAGCATATGGATGTGATTCGCCAACGCATCGCGCAATACCACGGCAAGAAACCGACGGTTATGTTGCATCTGCATCTGGGCAGACGGGACACCTGTTGCACCACGGCGGTCGGCGGCAGCCTTGGCGATCTGCTGACTTTCGCTGGCGGCGAGAATATTGCTAGCGGCACCATCAACAGCGTCTACGGAGAACTGAGCCCGGAGCGCGTGCTGGCCGCCAATCCCGATGTTTACATCGCCACCGGTATGGCCGGGCCTGATGGCAAGCGCTTCTCTAGTCTGATGCTCGGACCGCTGGTTAACGCTGCACAAGCAAAAGAGAGCTTCGACACACTTATTCGTCAGGAACCCATTTTGTCTCACCTGCGAGCCGTACAAACCGGTCACGCCTGGAGCATGTGGCACAACTTCTATCTCAGCCCGTACCACGTCGTCATGGTCGAGATGTTTGCCAAGGCGCTCTATCCAGATCGGTTTGCCGATATCGATCCGCAACAGACACTACAACAACTCTATCAGCAGTTTTTACCGATTGAATTTTCAGGGATTTATTGGAGTCAGATTTCGCATGAATAAGTTTGCTATAGAAAAAACCACGTTACGCCACGGCTGGCCACTCCTGGCGCTCAGGCAGGAAAAGAGATCGGCTATCAGCCGCATAAAACCGTGACCGGCACCCGCACTGAAAGCCGTCTGCTGGATGTCCCACAGGCAGTTAACGTTGTCCCCACGCAGGTGCTTGAAGATCGTGCGGTACGCAACATTGATGAAGCGCTGTATAACGTCAGCGGTATCACCCAATCTAATACGCTAGGCGGCACACAGGATGCCATCATCAAACGCGGCTTCGGTGATAACCGCGACGGTTCGATCTTTCGTGATGGCGTACGCTCCATTCAGGCACGCAACTTTACCCCCAGCAGCGACCGCGTCGAAGTACTGAAAGGCCCAGCCTCCATGCTCTACGGTATGGGTGAACCCGGCGGCGTCATCAATATCATCAGCAAGAAGCCCGAACTGGTACAGAAAACGCACATTGAAGGCTGGGGAAGCAGCTTCAAAGGTGGTGGTGGGCAGTTGGATGTCACCGGCCCGTTAGGCACGTCCGGTCTGGCTTACCGCATGGTGGTCGATCACGATGAAACCGACTACTGGCGCAACTTCGGGCGTAACCGCCAGACGACAATTGCGCCGTCATTAATGTGGTACGGCGAAGACACCACCGTGCGTGTGGCCTACGAGCATATGGAATATCTGACGCCTTTCGATCGCGGCACCATTATCGATCCGAAAACGGGCAAACCGGTGAATACGCCACGCGATCGCCGCTTTGATGAAAGCTACAATGCGACACGCGGCGATCAGGACAGCGTCACCATGCAGGTTGACCGCAATTTGAATGACCGCTGGAAAAGCAGCCTGACCTACTCGTACAACCGCAACCGGTACAGCGACAATCAGGCGCGCGCCACAAAGTACAATGCCAACACGGGTGTCCTGACGCGCCAGCCAGACGCTACGGGTTACGCACATAGTCAGGCACAAATCGTCCAGCTAACGCTGAACGGCGACATTGACTGGGGCCGAATCAACCACCAGTTGCTGTTTGGGTTTGATTATGAAGCGGATAGGACATTCCGTGGCGATATGATGCGCGGCACCGCGACTTCAGGATTCAACATCTATAACCCAGTATACGGCCAGTTGCCTGCCTCTATCGCCGTCAACGCAAAGGACAGCGACCAGCGCGAGAATATCGACAGCAAAGCGCTCTTTATGCAGGATGCTATCCGGCTTAACGATCGCTGGCAGTTGCTGGGTGGTCTACGTTATGACACGTTCGATGTCATGGCAGGTAAAGGACGTCCTTTCCTCACCAATACGGACAGTTCATACCACCGCGTTGTGCCGCGTGCGGGCATTATCTACAGCCTGACATCGTATTCATCACTCTATGCCAGCTACAGCGGATCATTTAAGCCCAACAGTAATATTGCCAATAATATCGGGGCCCTTCCGCCGGAAATTGGTAAGTCTTACGAAATCGGAGCCAAGCTGGATCTGCCCAATCGTATTACTGGTAATGTGGCCTTGTTCGATATTGAAAAGCAAAACGTGATGGTGAAGGTCGACGACAATCTTTACCGCACAGCGGGTAAAGTGCGTTCACAGGGGGTTGAACTCGATCTGGCAGGCAGCCTCACGGATTCACTAAGCCTGATTGGTTCTTATGCCTACACCGACGCACGTGTCACCGCTGATCCAGAAAACACCGGTAAACGCATGCCTAACGCTGCTCGCCATACCGCCTCGCTGTTCCTGACACAGGACTTCGGTAATATTGGAATGGCCACCGGTGACAATCTTCGTGCTGGTGCAGGCGCACGCTACGTCAGCCGCCGCGCAGGCGATGCAGCAAACACCTTCTATCTGGATGATTACACCGTCGCCGACGCGTTTATTGCCTATAGTCTTCCGCTCAACGGCTACAAGGTGAAATGGCAGCTCAACGTGAAGAACCTGTTCGACCAGACCTATTATCCATCCAGCGGTAACAATCTACGTGTTGCCGTCGGTGAACCGCGTCAGGTGGTGCTGCGCGCCAGCGTCGATTTCTGATGTCCTTTAACCCGGTGTCGCAAGGCACCGGGTTACCTTCTTTTCCCGATATCACACTAAGAAAAAATAGTGCACAAGCGGGAAAATCACCGCCCGTTTACGCTTCAGTCGCCGCCTGTAACTGTGCAGCAGCGATCACGGCCTGCCCCAAAGAAATTGAACCATCGCCAGCAGGCAACCGCTTGGGTAACAGCACGTTAATGCCGTCAAAACGGGACACCAGCAACTGGCGTAACAGCCGATTGTGGAACACACCGCCAGCACAGGCGACGGTATTGATATTCCGCTGTTGTAGATGATGGCGTACCAAAGAAGCTAGCCCTGAGGCCAACGCATCATGGAATGCCCATGCTCGGGCATCAGGCTCTGCGCGCCAGTTCAGCCATTGCTGCCAAAATGTCGCCATGTCCAATTGGCCCTCCACGCAGGGCAGCGTCACCGGGTGTTCAACCTCACCAGCCCGCATCGCCATCGCTTCCAGCCGTCCTGCGGCTTCGCTCTCATAGCTTTGCCGCTCAGCCGCACACCCCAGTGCGGCGGCGGCGGCATCAAACAGCCGTCCGGCGGATGACGCGGTGGGCGCATTGATCCCCCGCATGACCGCTTTAGCCAGAGGCTCCCAGGAATGGCGGCGAATACTCTCCGTTTCCGGCAGCACCTCCCAGTCAGGAACAAAAGCCAGACAGTGCGCGAGCAGGTTACGCCACGGTTGCTGCGCAGCCAGATCGCCCCCCGGCAGCGCGACAGACGGTAGTCCGCCCAATTTCTCACAGGTGCGGTAGTCCACTTTCAGGCACTCCCCGCCCCAAAGCTCACCTTGTGCCCCCATTCCAATCCCATCAAGCGCCAGGCCGATAACCGGCCCGCCATCCAGCGGCCAGCCATGCTCGGCCAGACAGGCGGCGATATGGGCGTGGTGGTGCAAAACCTGATGGCACGGTAAGCCCATCTGCTGCCCCAGCCGGAGCGAGTGATAACGGGGATGGGCATCCACTACCACCTGTTGAGGCCTGAAGTCATAAACCCGACACATCAGATCCAACGCGCGTTGCCACTGCGCCTCCACGCCGTCATCGCTTAAATCGCCCAGATGCTGGCTCAATACCGCACTCTCGCCACGTACCAGACAGAACGTGTTTTTCAGATCGGCTCCCAGACACACCATTGGCGGAATATTCTTGAAGCCCGGCGGCAAAGCAATCGCATCCGGTACATATCCTCTGGCGCGTCGTATCATCACGCCGTCGCTATCCAGCAGCGAATCGTCCATGCGCTGCGTAATACCTCGGTTGTGCATCAACCAACCGTCGGCGATATCAACCAGTTCCAACAACGCCTGTTCATTGGTGAGAGCCGGAGGGCGCCCATTGAGATTTCCAGAAGTCATCACCAATGGACGCCCGATATCCTGCATTAGCACATGCTGTAGCGGGTTAGACGGTAACATCACTCCAACGTCATTCAGGCCGGGGGCAATCGCTTCGCTAAGCGATCCGATGATTCGCTTGTCTACCAAAACAATCGGAGCGGCTGAGTTACCCAAGTATTCCGCGGTCGATTCAGGCAGGCAACTGGCGTCCGTCAACATCACCGCCAACGGTTTCATAGGGCGGTGTTTGCGTAAACGTAACAGCCGGACGGCAGCATCATTTTGGGCATCGCAGGCCAGATGAAACCCACCAACGCCCTTAATTGCCACAATCCCCCCCTTCTTCAGCATCAACACCGCAGCCTGAAGGGCATCTTCTCCCTCGCAACATTGATTGGCTGACTGCCAGAAAAGGTGTGGGCCGCACGCGGGGCAGGCCACTGGCTGAGCATGAAAACGCCGATCGCCAGGATCGCGATACTCCGCATCACAGTCCGGACAAAGCGGAAATTCCGCCATTACCGTCAGTGGTCGGTCATAAGGCATGGCGTGAATAATGGTAAACCGTGGCCCACAGTGGGTGCAGTTAATGAAGGGATAGCGATAGCGACGCTGCGACGGATCGTTCATCTCCGCAAGGCAAGACGGGCAAGTCGCCGCATCCGGCGCTATCTGGGTATTCATGGTGCCGCCGCTGCTGTGGCGAATGGTAAACGTCGTTGGTAACGTCTCCCAGCACATAGCAGACTGCTCCATTGCATCAATCCGCGCCAACGGCGGACACTGCGTGTGAAGCGCATGAATAAACGTTTGCGGTGCTGATATCAGGCGAATCTGTACGCCTGCACCATCATTACAGACATCGCCATACAGGTGCATCTGTTTCGCCAGTTGCCAGATCCAGGGACGAAAACCGACCCCCTGTACTTTCCCCCGAATCGTCAGCACCACACCTGTCTTATCCATTGCGCCTCACTGGTTCCTTATTGCCTTAATGCGCCACAGCAGCGCGCAGGCGGGCTTTCATGTCGCTATAAGAATTAATGACAAAATTTTCAGCCCAGCGTTGATCGTCAATCACATCCACCTTCGCCGCACAATACTTGGTTTCTGGCGTTTTGGATATCGGATCCAAATTGTCCTGAGTGAGTTCATTACAGGCACCGATCCACCACTGATAGGTCATGTAGATCGTCCCTCGATTAATACGCTCACTGACATCCGCGCGGCTAATCACCTTCCCGCGACGTGAACTGACCCAGACTAACTCTTTATCTTTAATTCCCAGTTGGTTCGCGTCTTCCGGGTTCATCTGTACGCATCCCGGTTCATCTGCCAACGCTTGTAGCGCAGCACAGTTCCCCGTCATAGAACGACAGGAATAGTGGCCCACTTCACGGACGGTACACAGTACCAGCGGGTATTTCTCATCCGGCACTTCCGCTGGCGCGCGCCACTGCGTGGCAAACAGCTTGCCTTTGCCGCTCGGCGTGTCGAAGTGATTTCCCTGATACAGGTACGGCGTTCCTGGGTGTTCCAACGTCGGGCACGGCCACTGAATATGACCCAGTTCCCCCATTTTTTCGTAGGTGACACCATAGAACAGTGGACACAGGCTGCGCATTTCGTCCCAGATCTGCTGGTTATCTTCGTAATGCATCGGGTAACCCATTGCACTAGCAATCAGGCTAATGATTTCCCAGTCGCGCTTTACATCGCCCTTTGGCTCAATCGCTTTTTCAAAGCGTTGGAAACCGCGATCCGCGCAGGTGAAGACGCCCCCATGCTCACCCCAAGACGTTGCAGGCAGCAGCACATCCGCCACTTCCGCCGTTTTCGTCATGAAGATGTCCTGAACCACCAATAAATCCAGCGCTTCAATCCCCTTACGGACCAGACCAAGATCGGCTTCAGTCTGTAATGGATCTTCACCCATGATGTAATAGGCTTTGATTTTACCTTCCAGCGCCAGATGTGGCACCTCGGTGATGCGGGTTCCGATTTGATCATCCATCACCGCAGGGGAAATGCCCCAAGCCGCGGCGAACTTCGCACGCGTATCAGGATCGGTAACAGACTGGTAGCCAGGGAACATATTTGGCAATACGCCCATGTCGCAAGCACCCTGAACATTGTTCTGGCCTCGTACCGGGCCAACGCCCACATTTTCACGGCCCAAATTGCCCGTCAACAGAGCCAAACCTGCAAGCTCACGTACAACATCAACAGCCTGACCGAATTGAGTGACCCCCATCCCCCACATAATGGTGGCAGACGGTGCTGCAGCAAAAGTTCTCATGGCCTGACGCACTTCTGCTGCCGGTACACCAGTAAGATGTTCGACCGCTTCCGGCGCATAATCCTTGACGATGTCACGATAGGCTTCTAACCCTTCGGTAAAGCGATCGACATAGTTTTGGTTGTAAAGTCGCTCTTCCAGCAGAACATAGCCAAACGCATTCACCAGCGCCATGTTGCAGCCATTATTCAGTTGGAGATGTTGATCGGCAATGCGCGCCGCCTCAATACGGCGTGGATCGCAAACGATAATTTTGGCCCCATTCTGGCGGGCTTTTACCACACGGCGAGCCACAATCGGGTGCGAATCCGCGCTGTTATAGCCAAAGATCAGCAGGCACTTGGAATTTTCGATATCACCGATGGAATTACTCATCGCGCCATTGCCCAGCACTTCCTGAAGCCCTGCGACCGAAGGACCGTGGCAAACTCGCGCACAGCAGTCCACGTTATTGGTGTTGAGCACCGCACGGGCAAATTTCTGCATTACGTAGTTTGTTTCATTTCCCGTACCGCGGGAGGAGCCTGTCGTCATTATCGAACGTGGGCCATATTTTTCTTTAATTTCACTCAACCGTTGCGCGGTGTAACGGATAGCAACATCCCAGGAAACGGGTGTCAGTTTCCCGCCTTTTTCATAACGGATCATAGGCTGTGTCAGGCGAGGCGTCAGCAGTTGAGTGTCATTGAGAAAATCCCACCCATAATATCCTTTCAGACACAGTTCATTCTGGTTAGTGACGCCGTCAGCCGCTTCGGCACGGATAATTTTATTGCCTTCAACAACGAGTTTGAGTTTGCAACCCGCACCGCAGTACGGACATACGCTGGTAATTTTTTTCATTAGTAACAGGCCTGTTAAAAGTGAAAGAATTCGGACCTGACCGGATGCAGGCATCGTCAGAAATTCAGAGTGTCAATCGAACTAAGCGCGGCACGACGGCGTTTTTCAGCGCTCATATGGTCCAATTTATCCCTGTCGATACAGACAATTGCGTTGGTCGGGCAAACGCGAATACATGCAGGACCTTCCGCATGACCCTCACAAAGGTCACATTTATTGGCCTCGACCTTGTGTGACAGGAAAGGCTCCCCCGTGAGGCTTTTCTTTGTTACCGGACGGGAAACCACTTCCATGACGCCATAAGGGCAAGCAACAACACAGGTTTTACAGCCGATACAACGCGCCTGTAGGACATGCATGAAATTTTTTTCGCGGACAATCGCCCCGTTCGGACAAACATTGGCACAGGGTGCATCTTCACATTGGCGACACATCACCGCCGTTGAGACGTTTGCCCCTTTAATGACGTGAATGCGAGGTAAAAAATTTTCTGGGGTCAGAGAAGCACAATCCTGCGCCTCCTGATGCGACACGACACAGGCCACTTCGCACGTGCGACAGCCTATACATTTGCTCGAATCAACAATGACGAAACGGTTCATCATATTCTCCGACTAGGGGTTATTTTTATCGTACCCCGCCAAACATGCACAAAACGCGCCAAATCATAACCAATTGTTTTTTAATTATTTTATTAAAAAAGTCCTGTTAACTCTCGAGATCATCGACACTTATGACGATGTCATCAGTAAGAATACGAATAATGGGTACACCCCGTTCACGCTGCCAATAACCCTATAATCAATGTGATTATTCATGACCCGAGTGTGAAAACGTTGATGCTTGTCAGGCTGCGTTTAATTATCCCCATGTTTACCGCGCTTTTCTGCCCGTTCCGGTGACAGAAAAACCATGCTACGACTCTGCCCACTGCCAGTGAGGTATTCCCCTTCTCCCACCGTCTCTTGCGTCGGCAAAAATGACGAAATCGAGGGATATGACGATCGACACTCGTCATATTTTTCCCATGAAAAAAATTAATTCCTTTAATTACAATAAGATAAAAATTGGCATGAATTATGCATGTAGTTCAGGTGATAATTTACTTTCCGTCGTCTGAACTGAGGACTGAACATGAACCGCTTTGTTATTGCGGACCCCGAACTGTGTATAGGGTGCAACACCTGCATGGCCGGATGTACGTCAGTACATAAGGCGCAGGGGTTACAGGTGCTTCCCCGACTAACCGTGGTGAAAACGGGGGATAAAACCGCCCCAATGATGTGTCGCCAGTGCGAGGATGCACCTTGTGCCCGCGTCTGCCCAGTCAATGCTATCACCCACGAAAATGCGGCTATCGTGCTGAATGAAAGCCTGTGTATCGGCTGTAAACTCTGTGGGTTGGTTTGCCCCTTCGGTGCCATTACCCCTTCCGGTAGCACACCGGTGAATACTCCAGCCCAGTTGCAAAACGTCATTCCTGAGGAACTGCTGCGTGACGTTCCTGGTAGTGCCCCTAATACCAACCCCTTTCTCGCCTGGAATGCGGGTGTGCGTGCCATCGCGGTGAAGTGCGACCTATGCAGTTTTCAGGATGTGGGCCCTGAATGTGTCCGAGTCTGTCCGACGAAATCCATTCATCTGGTGGATAACCAATCCATCAGCACTAACAGTCAGTCAAGGCGCCTGAAAACCCTGATGTCATCCCCGCATGAACTGGGTTTCATCGCTACGCGACAGGAAGGGGATAAATAATCATGGATTCACTTCAGTTACTTTTGTGGTCGGCGATCTTTTATCTTGTCGGTGCAACGTTATCCCTGCTGGTGGCCCGTAAGGAAAACGCCTCGATCCTTATCGCAGCCATTACCGCCATCTGCGGGGGCGTGTTAGGGCTATTCAGCGCCGTTCCTGTCCTGTTGAACGGACAGGTTCAGCTCTACGCCACACCGGGTCTATTCCCCTTCGCTGCCTTTACCGTACGCCTCGATATGCTCGCCGCGTTCATGGTGTCGGTCATCTCGCTGCTGGTTACCGTATGTTCGCTCTACTCCATCGCCTATGTTCGGGAATATGCAGGAAGAGGGGCCGGCAGCATGGGATGTTTTATGAATCTCTTCATCGCTTCCATGGTTGGCTTAGTTGTGATGGATAACGCGTTCTACTTCATCATCCTGTTTGAAGCCATGTCACTTGCTTCCTGGTTTTTAGTTATTTCTGAACAGGACCGTGAATCTGTCAGCGCAGGGCTACTCTACTTCTTTATCGCCCACGCGGGTTCCGTGCTGATTATGATCGCGTTCTTCCTGATGTGGAGGGAAAGTGGCAGCCTGGACTTTACGGCGTTCCGCCAGTTGTCACTCTCCCCTACGCTTTCTTCGGTTGTTTTCCTGCTGGCCTTTTTGGGGTTCGGTGCCAAAGCGGGAATGCTGCCGCTACACAGTTGGCTGCCACGTGCCCACCCCGCCGCCCCCTCTCACGCCTCCGCGTTAATGTCCGGCGTAATGGTCAAAATTGGCATCTTTGGCATCATCAAAGTGGGTATCGATCTGCTGGCGGCTCAACAGCTGTGGTGGGGCATTGTGGTGCTGGCGTTTGGTTCCGTTTCCTCCGTACTGGGTGTGTTGTATGCGCTGGCTGAGCACGATATTAAGCGCCTGCTGGCCTGGCATACAGTTGAAAACATCGGGATCATCCTGATAGGCGTTGGTGTCGGAATGGTGGGCATCGCCACTCAGAACACGGTGTTAGCGACGCTCGGTTTACTGGGGGCGCTCTATCACTTGCTAAACCACGCCGTATTTAAAGGGTTGCTCTTTTTAGGGGCGGGTGCGGTCATCTATCGCCTGCACACCCGCGATATGGAAAAGATGGGTGGCCTCGGCAAACTCATGCCTAAAACCGCATTGGCTTTTCTCATTGGCTGTATGTCCATCTCCGCGCTACCGCCGCTCAATGGGTTTATCAGCGAATGGTATACCTATCAGTCGCTCTTCAGCATGAGCCATGACGGTAATATGTTAATGCGCTTAAGCGCGCCCGTCGCCATCGTGATGTTGGCTATCACGGGGGCATTGGCCGCGATGTGTTTTGTCAAAGTTTATGGCGTCAGTTTCTGCGGCGGCCCACGCAGTGAGAAAGCCAGTCAGGCGCGGGAAGTGCCGTGGCAAATGACGTTATCCATGTTGTTGCTGGCACTGTGCTGTGTGGCGCTCGGCCTCGGAGCCAGCCAGATTGCCCCCATTCTTGCTCAGGTCGCGATGTCACTCAGCGGTGCACACGATGTAGCCGTGACACAGGGACATCTCCTAATCCCTGCGCAGGCCACACAAGCGATGCTCTCCCCTGCAATCGTCTTTATCTTGCTCATCGCATTACCCGTTCTCCCTCTGCTGTTCTGGCTGTTCCTGAAAGGCAACCGCTCCGCTTTTCACCGCCACGGTGAACCGTGGGCGTGTGGTTATGCCTGGGAACCGATGATGGCAGTCTCAGCCAGTGGTTTTACTCAGCCTCTGCGTGCCATGTTCGGGGGACTCTATCGTATGCGTAAACGGCTTGACCCAACGCCTCTGCTATCCAGAGCGCTACAAGGTATAACCCAAGGGGCCACCATCACGGAACCATTCTGGGATGAGCAAATCATTTACCCGCTGGTGCGCCTGCTACGGCGTATTGGCGCACAGCTACAGCGTTTACAGGGCGGAGATTTTCGCCTCTATTGCCTGTATGTCGTTGCAGCGCTGACCGTGCTGCTGCTCGTTGTCGCGGTGTGAGGGAAAAATCATGACGATGCAAGAAACTCCGTCACTGATGATGGGTATCTTTGCGCTGATACAGGCAGGGATCCTTTTATTACTGACACCTTTATTTACCGGCATTTCCCGCCAGATCCGCGCCCTTATGCATTCACGTCGCGGCCCAGGTATCTGGCAGGATTACCGCGATATATTCAAACTACTCAAGCGTCAGGAAGTCGCCCCAGCGCAGTCCGGCATCATTTTTCGTGCGATGCCGTGGATCTTGCTGGGCAGCATGTTGCTGGTCGCAATGACCCTGCCAGTCTTCACCCGCACGTCACCTTTTGGCGGGGCGGGCGACATCATAACGCTATTGTATCTGTTCGCTTTATTCCGCTTCTTCTTCTCGCTGTCAGGTCTGGATACCGGTAGTACCTTCGCCGGCATCGGTGCCAGCCGCGAACTGACGCTGGGCGTGCTGGTTGAACCGACGCTGATTCTCGGCCTGCTGGTTGTCGCTCTGATCGCCGGATCCACCAACATCGGCACCATCAGCGCCACACTCACTGACGCATGGAGCTCTCCGACAGCGACGCTGCTGGCGCTACTGGCCTGCGGTTTCGCCAGTTTTATCGAGATGGGCAAAATTCCGTTTGACGTAGCAGAAGCGGAGCAAGAGTTGCAGGAAGGGCCGCTGACCGAATACTCCGGCTGTGGTCTGGCGCTGGTGAAATGGGGTATCGGGCTGAAACAGGTGGTCGTCGCGGCGCTATTTCTGGCGGTTTTCATTCCGTTTGGTAAAGCCGCCGACATGACAGCCAGCTCTCTGCTGCTAGCCCTGATCCTGACGCTTATCAAGCTTTTGCTGGTTTTTGTGCTGGCGTCGCTGTTTGAAAATAGTTTGGCTCGCGGACGTTTCCTGCTGACCCACCGCGTCACCTGGGTTGGATTTGGTGTGGCCACCTTGTCCTTTGTGTTTTATCTGACCGGTCTGTAAGGAGTCTGGAAAATCATGATGGAAAGTTCATCCTTTATGACCAATACGGCCCTGGCAACATTGTTATTGCCGTTTATTGGCGCGTTGCTAACAGCATGTTCGCCGAAGCACTACGCGAAATGGCTCTGCACATTTTTCGCTTTATTGGCGACGCTTGGCACCGTCGTGCTGGGCTGGGGCTTTCTGGCGCACGGGAAAGTGGCCGTCACCTTTCCCATCCTGAGTTATGGCGATGTGGCGCTGTTTGGCTTTACGCTCGATCGCATCAGTACGCTGATCGTGTTTGCTGTCGTCTTCCTGGGTTTGTTGGTCAGCCTGTATTCCGTCGGTTACCTGAATACAGGTAACCGCGAGCATCCACACGAGGGCACTAACCGCTATTACGCCTTCTTGTTGATCTTCATTGGCGCAATGGCCGGGCTGGTGATGTCCTCTACCATCCTCGGTCAGCTATTGTTCTTTGAGATAACTGGCGGCTGCTCGTGGGCACTGATTGGCTACTACCAGACGGCAAAATCGCAGCGTTCAGCGCTAAAAGCCCTGTTGATCACCCACGTCGCGTCTCTGGGCTTGTTTATTGCTGCCGCCACGCTGTTTATCTCAACGGGCACTTTCGCGCTGAGCGCGTTGTCCCAGCTTGAGGGTACCCCTGCGCTGCTGGTGTTCGGCGGTATCCTTTTCGCGGCGTGGGGCAAATCAGCCCAGTTGCCGCTGCAAGCGTGGCTACCGGATGCGATGGAGGCACCGACCCCCATTAGTGCCTACCTGCACGCAGCATCCATGGTGAAAGTCGGGGTCTATATCTATGCCCGCGCCATTATTGAGTCGGGACATATTCCACAGGTGATTGGCTGGGTGGGCATCGGCATGGCGACCCTGACCATTGTCTATGGTTTCCTGATGTATCTGCCGCAGAAAGACATGAAGCGCCTGCTAGCCTGGTCCACCATCACTCAGTTGGGCTACATCTTTCTTGCCTTGTCCATCTCCGTCTTTGGTTCTCGTGAAGCCTTTGACGGGGGGATTGCCTACATTTTCAACCACGCCTTCGCAAAGAGCCTGTTCTTCCTGGTCGCGGGCTCACTCAGTTACTGCTGCGGGACTCGCCTGCTACCGCGCCTACGCGGTGTGCTCAACAAGATGCCCGTCGTCGGCATCGGTTTCTGTATAGCAGCATTGGCCATCGCCGGTGTTCCACCGCTTAACGGCTTTTTCAGCAAATTCCCTATCTTTGCGGCAGGGTTTGCCATGTCACGTGAATTTTGGGTAATGACACCGTTGATGGTGTTGGTGCTGATCGAGTCTGTCGCCAGCTTCGCCTGGCTTATTTACTGGTTCGGCCAGGTTATCCCCGGAGAGCCCAGTGAAGAACTGGTTCAGGCTTCGCCGCTGCCTACAACAATGCGGCTGGTGCTACTGGTACTGATCGTGATGTCGTTCTGTTCCAGCATCATCGCTGTAACCTGGCTTGGATAAGGGAGATTGATTATGACCGGTTCGCTTATCGTCAATAATCTGGCAGGGCTGATGATGTTCACCTCGCTGATGGTCATTGGCGTGAAACGTCCTACGGCATCCTGCTGGCTCTATGCATTGCAGGCGCTAGTGCTTGTCGTGCTGTTTTTAACGTTGTCTTATACCCTTGATGCCCATGAGCTAACAACATGGGCGATCAGCGCCTTCTTTACGAAGGTTGTACTGGTTCCCACAATCATGTACTTCGCGTTCCGCAGCATGCGCGACCCCGCTCACGAAGGCAGCGTGATCAGCCTTCCTGTACTGATGATCCTCGCCGCAGCGATCGTCATTCTGTGCTGGTTTGTCGTTGAACCCGTTCAACTACCGCTGCTTGCTACGCTGAAACCAGCACTGGCGGTGTCGCTGGGCCATTTTATGGTGGGCCTGCTCTGCATCGTCACACAGCGAAATATTCTTAAACAGGTATTTGGCTACTGCCTGATGGAGAACGGATCGCATCTCACTCTGGCCTTGCTTGCAAATAAAGCCCCTGAACTGGTGGAAATTGGTATCGCTACTGACGCCATTTTCGCCGTTATCATCATGACGATACTAGCCCGTAAGATCTGGCGCACGCTCAATACGCTGAGCGTCGACCAACTGACCGCGCTGAAGGGGTAACAGGATGAACGATACCTCCGTACTTTTACTACTGTTGCTGACACCACTAGGCATCTCCGTACTGAGTTTTTGCTGCCATCTGGCGGGTTCCGCTGCACGGACATTGGTCACGACGCTACATACCCTCGGCATTGTCGCGCTGCTGGCAGAATCACTGTGGGTGGTTTCCCTGATTTATGCGCACGGTGAAATTCTGGCCGTGCATAAATGGCTGCACATGGATGCTTTAAGTCTCGTGTTTCTAGCGATTCTCGGCCTGGTCAGCTTTATCACTGGGCTGTACTCCATCGGGTATATGCGCCACGAAGTGGACGATGGCGAAGTGACCGTAACTGGGCTGTGTAACTATTACGGTTTCTTCCACCTGTTCGTGTTCACCATGCTGCTGACCATCACCAGCAACAACCTGATTATGATGTGGGCCGCGGTAGAAGCCACCACACTGAGCTCCGCCTTCCTGGTGGGCACCTACAACCAACGCTCCTCATTGGAAGCCGCGTGGAAATACATCATCATCTGTTCTGTTGGGGTCGCCTTTGGTCTGTTCGGCACCATCTTGGTTTACGCAAACGCCACCAACATCCTGGCCAACCCAGACGATGCGATCTTCTGGACCGATGTTCTGCAACACGCCGCTCAGTTAGATCCCATGTTGATGAAATTGGCTGCCGTGTTTGTGCTGATTGGTTTTGGGACCAAAGCGGGCCTGTTTCCTATGCACGCCTGGCTACCGGATGCGCATAGCGAAGCCCCAAGCCCCGTTAGCGCCCTGCTATCCGCGGTACTACTCAACTGTGCGTTACTGATCATCATTCGCTACAACATCATTATTAACGACGCCATCGGCAACCACTTCACCAGCACGCTGCTGATCGTCTTTGGTCTGCTTTCCGTCGCGGTCGCCGCGTTTCTTATTCTGGTGCAAACCGATATCAAACGCCTGTTGGCCTACTCCTCGGTAGAGAATATGGGGCTCATCGCCATCGCACTGGGGATTGGTGGCCCACTGGGCGTGCTAGCCGCCATGCTGCACACCGTCAACCACAGCTTGGGGAAAACGCTGCTGTTCTGTGGTTCCGGTAATGTTCTGCTGAAATACGGCACACGCGATATTACCGTCGTCAAAGGTATGTTGAACGTCGTTCCCTTCTCTGCGCTTATGTTGGCCGGTGGTGCACTGGCGCTAGGTGGGATGCCCCCTTTCAACGTGTTCCTGAGTGAATTTATGACTGTGGTAGCCGCGCTGAGCGCTAACCACATCTGGCTGGCTATCGCCCTGTTACTGCTATTAACCGTGGTGCTCGGGGGGCTGGTGCGCATGATCTCTGCCATCATTTTTGGCTCTGCACCGCAAGAAGTCAGCAGAGGTGAACTGGGTATTCTCACCACCTTACCCATGGCTATTCTGTTGGTGCTAATGCTGATCATGGGCACCCACATTCCCCACCCTGTGGTGCGGATGCTCGAAAATGCAGCCACTGTCGTGCTGCAACCTAGCGACGGCCGTGCCGCACCGCCGCATTACACTTGGCCTTGGGCGGGAAGTTCCACGGATAGCGTGAGTACCTCGGCCCACCGTGCTGTTAACACCTCATCAGGAGATGAAAAGTGACTTACGATAATCACGTCAACGCCATTCAGAGCGATAAAAAACTGGGGTGTGGCTATCTGGCACAAATTCGCCAGAAATTTCCTGTAGCGATACTCGATGAGGAGTGGCAAACCCACGATCAGCTGACCATCACGATAAAAACTGAGTCGCTGCCGGACATCGTCGAATTTATCTACTATCAGTTGGGTGGCTGGTTGCCGGTACTGTTTGGCAATGATGAACGGACGTTAACCGGCGACTACGCCGTCTATTACGCCCTCTCCATGGAACAGGAAGAAAAGTGCTGGATCGTGGTTAAAGCACATGTGAGTCCGTTCACGCTAGAATTCCCTTCTGTCACACCACGCGTTCCCGCCGCCGTGTGGGGGGAGCGCGAAATCCGTGACATGTACGGTCTGACCCCCGTCGGCCTGCCGGATGAACGCCGTCTGGTATTACCAGATGACTGGCCCGACGATCTCTACCCGCTGCGTAAAGACACCATGGATTATCGCCAGCGCCCCACGCCGACCACTCAAACCGAAACGTATCAGTTTAAAAACGAAGGGGGCAGCGAAGCACGTATTGTGCCGATTGGCCCATTACATATCACCTCCGACGAACCTGGCCACTTCCGCCTGTTTGTTGATGGGGAACGTATTGTTGATGCGGATTACCGCCTGTTCTATGTCCACCGCGGTATGGAAAAACTCGCCGAAACCCGCATGGGCTATAACGAAGTGACGTTCCTATCTGACCGGGTATGTGGGATCTGCGGATTTGCCCACAGCGTGGCGTATACCTCCTCAGTAGAAAACGCACTGGGCATTTATGTGCCGCCACGCGCTCACGCCATCCGTAGCATCTTGCTGGAAGTGGAGCGCTTGCACAGTCACCTACTCAACATTGGGCTGTCCAGCCACTTCGTCGGCTTTGATACCGGATTTATGCAGTTCTTCCGCGTGAGAGAAAAATCCATGACGCTGGCAGAGCTATTGACGGGTTCGAGAAAAACGTACGGACTCAATCTGATCGGCGGAGTCCGCCGCGACATTCTGAAAGAACAGCGGCTGAAAGGGATCAAACTGATCCAAGAGATGCGTGCCGAGGTCACCCAACTGGTTGATATGCTACTGAGCACACCGAATATGGAACAACGTACTCAGGGCGTTGGCCTGCTGGATCGCCGCATCGCTCGCGATTACAGCCCAGTCGGTCCCATGATCCGCGGCAGCGGTTTTGCCCGAGATATGCGTTTCGACCATGATTATGCGGGCTACGCCTCGCTGCCAAAAACGCTGTTCACTCTGGACGGTTGCGATGTTTTCTCCCGCGTAATGGTGCGGATAACAGAGACTCTGGAATCGCTGTCTATGGTGGAGTTCGGTCTGGATCACCTGCCGGAAGGCCCCCTGTTGACGGAAGGCTTTACCTATCGGCCGTATAAATTCGCGCTAGGCTATACCGAAGCGCCACGCGGGGAAGATGTGCACTGGAGTATGCTCGGTGACAATCAGAAGCTATTCCGCTGGCGCTGCCGCGCGGCGACTTACGCCAATTGGCCGGTACTGCGCTACATGTTACGCGGTAATACGGTATCCGACGCCCCACTCATTATAGGTAGCCTCGATCCCTGCTATTCATGCACCGACCGCGTCACGCTGGTAGACATTAAAAAACGCAAATCCACCACGGTGCCTTACAAAGAGATCGAGCGTTACAGCATTGAGCGTAAGAATTCGCCGCTAAAATGAGGGATGAACGATGCTGAAATTATTTAAAACCATCTGGCAAGCTGGCGATGTCACCGTTAAATACCCGTTTGCACCTCTGGAGGTTTGCTCTGGCTTTCGCGGTAAGCCTGAGTACGATGCTCAGCAGTGTATCGCTTGCGGTGCCTGCACTAACGCCTGTCCAGCCAACGCCCTGACCATGGAAACCGACATAGAGGCAGGAACCCAAACCTGGCAGTTGTTCCTTGGGCGCTGCATTTTTTGTGGCCGCTGCGAAGAAGTGTGCCCAACCCGTGCCATTCAGTTATCTACCGACTTTGAAATGGCCGTGACCCACAAGCCAGACTTGTATAACCGCGCCACCTTTACCCTACTGAAATGTCGAACGTGTCACCTCCCTTTTACCCTGACAAAATCGGTGAACTACGCCATGGCGCTGCTGGCGCATTCCGGCGTTGATGCTGACAGTGTAGAGAAAATGCGACCTCAGTTTGAAACGTGCCCCGCATGCAAACGTGAACAAAGCCTGCATCATCACGGCCGCACCAATCTGAGCTATCACGTGGGAGAGACAAAATGAGCCAGCCAGAAATGAAGATAAATCATCATGTCAGCCAGCCCATCACGCTTGATCAGCAGGCGGCTCAGTTAAAAAGCCAGTTGCTGAAAGATATTCAACGCTCGGCTTATGTTTATCGCGTTGACTGCGGTGGCTGCAACGGCTGCGAAATCGAAATCTTTGCCGCCATTACTCCCTTGTTTGATGCTGAGCGCTTTGGCATCAAAGTGGTGGCCTCACCGCGTCACGCCGATATTTTGCTGTTTACCGGCGCAGTCACCCGCGCAATGCGAGTCCCCGCCCTGCGAGCCTATGAATCTGCGCCGGATCCTAAAATTTGTATCTCTTACGGTGCCTGCGGTTGCGGCGGGGGAATCTTTCACGATCTGTACTGCGTATGGGGCGGCAGTGAAAGTATTGTCCCGATTGATGTCTGGATCCCCGGCTGCCCGCCGACGCCTGCTGCGACGATCCACGGTTTTGCCGTCGCACTCGGCCTACTGGAGCAGAAACTAAAAGGACAACACCACATTCAGTCTCCGGGAGAACAAGCACAAACGCTGTTGCCCACCATACCGCTGGCGACACGCGTCATGGTTGAGCGAGAGGCTCGTCGTCTGGCCGGCTATCGCCAAGGCCGAGAAATCAGCGATCGGCTTCTCAATCTGCTGGAGGGAAACGATTTTGCCACGGCAACCCAAAAACTGGATGACTGGTTTGTTCAGGAAAACGATCCCCGCCTGCGTGAAATCGTACAATGTCTGATGCAGCTATTGCGGGAGGCTCCCCATGCCTGAGAATCAGGTTATCTTTTGGTCGCTACGCCAGAAATTTCTCGACAGCAAAGCGATACCCGAACAGGCTCAGCAGGTGATGTATTACTCACTGGCGATTGGCCACCATGTCGGTGTGATCGATTGTTTGAAAACCGAACTGACCTGCGATCTGGAACGCTATCCGCAGTGGACGGCCATGCTGGGAGGAGGAGACGCACAGCGCAAAATGAATGGTCTGCTGACGTTTGGCGAAATTAATATCGATAGCACGCATGTCAACATGCTGGCTCACGCTCTGGCACCACTAGCACAAGCTGGGCAGCCAGAGCCGTTTCAGTGCTGGAGTGCCACGCTGCTGCGCCTGCTGGAGGAGATTCAGCAGGAACCCGCTATTTATCTCATCGTAAAAAAAACAGAGGGTAAAAAAGTAGGATGACGCTATGACAGACTCCACACCCAATATCCTTCTGGCCGTGGGTAACACGATGATGGGCGACGACGGTGCCGGCCCACTCCTGGCAGACATGATGGCGGCCAATCCGGTAGTCGGCTGGCTGCCCATTGATGGCGGTGCGACGCCAGAAAACGTAGCACATCATATTCAGGCGCAGCACCCTAACCGAGTGCTCATTGTGGATGCTGCCGATATGGGGCTCATGCCGGGCGACGTTCGTCTTATCGATCCGGACGACATCGCTGAAATGTTTATCATGAGCACGCACAATATGCCGCTGAGTTTTTTAATCGAACGATTAAAGGAAACGGTTCCGGACGTCATTTTTCTGGGGATCCAACCGGACATTGTCGGCTTTTACTATCCGATGACGGAAAAAGTCAGGCAGGCAGTGGAAACGGTGTATCACCAGCTGACAGAATGGGAAGGCAACGGCCCGTTTGCGCAGCTAACCGTCGAAGAAGCGTAATCCACGACCACTACGCCGGAGCCAACTTCCGGCGGTTACCTCTCCATCGTTATAAGTCGTCTATCGAAATGCCCAGCCGCTGCATACGTGAAAGCAGCGTCGTACGCTTCAAACCCAGACGAAGGGCCGCGCCACGCGGTCCAGCCACCACACCATTGGTTTCACGCAGTACCTGAATGATGCGCTGACGTTCGTTATCGTCGCTTTCCGGCGGCGGCGTCAGGACAACTTTCTTCTCTTTCGTAGATAACACGGAAGGCTGCGGCACAGGTACGCTTAACTCATGCATTTGTAAATTGAGGGTTGAACCACGCGTCAGGATTACCGCCCTTTCGATGACATTTTCCAGCTCGCGTACATTGCCCGGCCAGGGGTATTCACAGAGCTGACGTAGTGCCTGCATCGGAATATCATCGATTCGGCGCTTCATCCGGTGGGCAATTTTTTGAACAAAAAATTTCGCCAGCACGGGGATATCTTCCGGCCGTTCACGCAGAGGCGGAATGGAGATAGGGAAAACATTCAGCCGGTAATACAGATCACTTCTGAATTCACGATCCATCGACATCTGCTTCAAGTCACGGTTGGTGGCGGCAACCAGGCGCACATTCACTGGGATAACCTTATTACTGCCCAGCCGCTCAATTTCCCGCTCCTGCAACACGCGCAACAGCTTGGGCTGAAGCTCAAGCGGCATATCACCAATTTCATCCAGAAACAGCGTGCCGCCTTCTGCCATTTCAAAGCGCCCGACATGTACCGTGGAAGCGCCTGTAAACGCGCCCTTTTCATGTCCAAACAAATCGCTTTCCAGCAACCCAGAAGGCACAGCGGCGCAATTCATTTTGACCATCGCCCCTTTGTGGCGATAGCTCATCTTATGGATGGCCCGCGCAATCAGCTCTTTACCGGTGCCGGTTTCCCCGAGGATCAGCACGGTACTGTCGCTCGCCGCCACCATGCTCATTTGTTCCAGCACAGCACGCATCTTGGCGCTTTGATAAATGATATCGCCTTCAACATCGGTGTTCTGAATGCGCGCATTAAGCCAGATGTTTTCATTCTTCAGGGTATCTTTTAAACGAGAAATCTGACCGTAGGCATCAGCGTTATCCACGGCGATACCGATACGGGCCGCAATTTGCTGTAACAGCCCCAGATGGCTATCGTGAAAAAAATCCGCCTGTTGATGAGCCAAAACCAGCACACCCAGCGGTTCGCTATTGAAAGAAAGTGGTAACAGACACACGACGGACATTTGATGAAGACGCAATTCATCAAAAAAAATATCGCGGGCCTGACGGCAGCGATCGTCATCAAGATTGAGCACGACAGCCTGGCGACTTTGTAGAACATCCTCAGTTAACGACGCGCCTCGAGGAAACGTATGCTGAAGACGGGATACCGGGGAATCAGGGGCGTAATAGCTTGACCATAGGCAGAAATCAGCTGGTTTTTCACTCTTAGTGAGGACCATTGCAGTGTACTGCACGCCAAAAAAACGGTGGATTTCCCGCGAAACCTCCTGCACAAGGGCATCCATCTCCAGATGGGAGAGCACCGAATTCGTAATATCGACCAGAATGCGGAAGTGGTCGCGCTGGTGACGCATCTGGCGCGACTCATCCAACAACGTGTTATTTTGATATATGTAGGACAGCACCCCAGCAGCAAGGCCAGCCACTTGTTGAAGTAACGCCACCTCTTCAGGATTGAAGTGCCCCCCACTTTCACGGATAAAAGCCACCTCTCCCTGTACCGGATGCATGCGATTGAGCGTAACTGCGCAGCGCCCGCCCCCTTGGCGAGTCGCCTCTTTCAGCGGAGCCGTGTACGCCGCATCTTGCTGCCAAAATCCCTTACCGGGCAGCGATAGCTCGACCGTTTGGAAAAAAACAAAAGCCGGAGATAACCCCGCCAAAATCGATAAAACGGCTGGCGCATCCTGTTGGCAAAGCAGAGCCTCAGCAATATCGACCAACGTCTCTTGCCGAGTATCTCGCTTGCCTGCAATCTGGGAAGTGCTTAGTGAAATCATTGATGATCTATCTACCGCTTCCGAGTTAAATTATTTTGATTATAAAGAGGTAGAAAAATAATAAAATCAGCACTACCTGCTACTTTGATCTGACACAGCATTTTCATTTCCTACCACACCGAATAGAAATGAACACGTATTAGCAGCCTCGCCATTAATTCCTGAGATATCATTATTCGGCATATAATCTCTCATTGTGCCTATGTTAGAACTGGGGCATACCGCTATTTCTTTTAATCCATAGCGCCATTATTTAAAATAATAATAACAATCTAGATATCATGTTGATTAATTTATATATATCAATGGAAATCGAGTAATTTATTATTGTCTTACGCCAAGGTAATCGAGCTAAATAATCGTTTTTCACACAAACAAAAATATAATCATTCTCACTCCTATTTATATTCGTGAAAGTAAAACCAACGCGTGTTCACACAATTCTCTGGCAGCGACTCCCCTCTTCGCTATCACAACATTGGAAAGATTTGGCTGGAATCCCACCAAATACCCGACAACATCAAAAAATCAACCTTCGGTAACTGCGAAAATACTCCCTTAAAGGCAGAAAACCCCGCCAGATTCCCTGACAGCTCTCGGTCACGGCGGAGTAATTTTGCTTCGGAGACGTTATGCATGAACTCACGCTTTGCCAGCGCACTATTGAAATTATCGAACAGCATGCCCACCAGCACAGTGCCAAAAAAGTGACGGCGGTCTGGTTAGAGGTTGGAGCCTTTTCGTGTGTCGAAACCAGCTCCCTCGACTTTTGTTTCGGTATGGTGTGTCGCGGTACGCTGGCTGAAGGATGCCAGCTTCACCTCCACCAGCAAGAAGCGGAATGCTGGTGCAACGACTGCCAACAGCATGTCACCTTATTAACCATGCAGGTGCAGCGTTGCCCACAGTGTCAAGGCGATAATCTACGGATTGTGGCAGACGATGGTATCCAGCTTAAACGCATGGAAATAGAACAGGAGAGTTAATATGTGCACCACCTGTGGCTGCGGTGAAGGCAACCGCTATATCGAAGGGGATGAACATAACCCCCATTCCGCGTTTCGCAGTGCGCCTTTCGCCGCGGCTACCCGCCCGACGATGAAGATTACCGGGTTGAAATCCCCCTCTTTTACTCCACAGGAAACCGATGCTGGGGATCTGCACTACGGCCACGGAGAAGCGGGTACTCACGCGCCGGGAATGACACAGCGGCGTATGCTGGAAATAGAGATCAATGTGCTCGATAAAAACAACCAGATCGCCGCACACAATCGCACACAGTTTTCTGCCAGACAGCAATTAGCCCTGAATCTGGTATCAAGCCCCGGTTCTGGGAAAACCACACTATTGACGGAAACCCTGCGACGCCTGCAGGGCCGCGCGGAATGTGCGGTGATCGAGGGCGACCAGCAGACCAGTAACGATGCTGCCCGTATCCGCGCAACGGGTACGCCAGCCATTCAGGTCAACACAGGGAAAGGTTGCCATTTGGATGCACAAATGATCAACGACGCCATGCAACGTCTACCACTGGCGAGCAGCGGAATCCTGTTTATTGAAAACGTCGGCAATCTGGTGTGTCCAGCGAGTTTTGATCTGGGCGAACGCCACAAGGTCGTCGTGCTTTCCGTGACGGAAGGGGAAGACAAGCCGTTGAAGTACCCGCATATGTTTGCCGCCGCGTCCTTGATGCTGCTGAACAAAGTGGATCTATTGCCGTATCTGGATTTTGACGTTGAAAAATGTCTGGCCTACGCCCGAGAGGTGAATCCCAGTATTGAAATCCTGCTCGTTTCTGCCACCAAAGGCGATGGTATGGAACAGTGGATAACGTGGTTGGAGGCACAACAACAATGTGCATAGGCGTTCCCGGTCAGGTAAAAGAGCTCATTGGTGACAGTGCTGCTTGGATCGATGTTTGTGGCGTTAGGCGAGAAGTGAATATGTTACTGGTCGGTGCATATGACGACGACGGCCAGTCGCGTATTGGCCAGTGGGTATTGGTGCATGTCGGCTTCGCGATGAGCGTGATTGACGAGCAGGAAGCCCGCAATACGCTGGATATATTGCAAAAAATGTTTGGCGTCGAACCCGATGTTGGGGCGCTGCTGTACGGAGAGGATCGCCGCTAATGCGTTTTGTCGATGAATACCGCGATCCTACCAAGGTGATGGAGCTTATCGCCTGCCTTAAAGAACGGGCTCCACTGCTCTCTTACACCCCTTCTCGCCCGTTGCGTATTATGGAAATCTGCGGTGGCCATACTCACGCCATATTCCGCTTCGGCCTTGACCAACTGTTACCGGACAACATCGAATTTATCCACGGCCCCGGTTGCCCGGTGTGCGTCCTGCCGATGGGGCGTATCGATAATTGCATTGAGATAGCCAGCCATCCGGAAACCCTCTTTTGTACCTTCGGTGATGCGCTCCGCGTTCCAGGAAAGCAAGGATCTTTGCTGGATGCCCGCGCTCGCGGAGCGGACATCCGCGTGGTGTACTCCCCCTTGGATGCCCTGCAACTGGCTCGTGATAACCCAGAACGTAACGTCGTGTTTTTCGGTCTAGGTTTTGAAACCACAATGCCGACGACAGCTCTCACTCTGCAACAGGCTAAAGCTGACAACATCGACAACTTTTTCCTTTTTTGTCAGCACATTACTATCATCCCTACCCTACGCAGCCTGCTCGTACAACCGGATAACAGCATCGACGCCTTTCTTGCCCCAGGGCACGTCAGTATGGTGATCGGGGTAGACGCTTACCAATTTATCGCCACTGAATTCCAGCGTCCATTGGTCATCGCAGGGTTTGAACCGGTTGACATGCTGCAAAGCGTACTCATGTTAGTTGAGCAAAAAATTGCCGAACAACCTCAGATTGAAAACCAATACCGCCGCGTCGTGCCGGATGCAGGTAACGCACTGGCGCAAAAAGCGATAGCGGAAGTATTCATGCTGGACGGTGATGCCGAGTGGCGCGGTTTGGGCATTATTGGTGAGTCTGGCGTAGCATTAACGCCGGATTACCAGCAGTTCGATGCAGAACGCTATTTTCATCCCCAGCCACAAAAAACCAGCGACGACCCACGGGCACGTTGCGGAGACGTATTAACCGGACGCTGTAAACCCCACCACTGTTCGCTCTTTGGCACAGTCTGCAACCCACAAAGCGCGTTTGGCGCGCTGATGGTTTCCTCTGAGGGCGCATGTGCCGCCTGGTATCAATATCGCGGACAGGAGATTCACTCATGAAAACCATTACGCTCGCCCACGGTAGCGGCGGCCGGGCCATGCAACAGTTGATTGCCGACCTGTTTATGGAGGCTTTCGCTAATCCATGGCTGGCAGAGCAGGAAGATGCCGCCCGCTTGTCACTGGCGGAACTGACTGCCAGCGGTGACCGTCTGGCGTTCTCTACCGACAGCTATGTGATTGATCCTTTATTCTTTCCCGGTGGGAATATCGGGAAACTGGCAATCTGCGGCACAGCCAACGATGTTGCCGTGAGCGGTGCACAGCCGCGCTGGCTCTCCTGCGGCTTTATTCTCGAAGAAGGCTTAAGTCTGGACACGCTGGAAACCATCGTGCGCAGCATGGCACAAACGGCGCAAGAAGCTGGGATAGATATCGTTACGGGTGACACCAAAGTGGTCCCGCGCGGTGCGGCAGATAAGATTTTTATTAATACTGCGGGCATCGGCGCGATTCCCAGCCAGATACACTGGGGGGCTAATCAGATCGACGAAGGCGACGTGATTATCGTCAGTGGAACGCTGGGCGATCACGGGGCGACCATCCTCAATCTGCGTGAACAACTTGGCCTGGAAGGTGAACTGGTTAGCGACTGTGCGGTGTTGACCCCGCTGATCCAGACGCTACTACCGATAGCGGGTATCAAAGCACTGCGTGATGCTACCCGTGGCGGAGTGAATGCGGTGTTGCATGAATTTGCAGCCACCAGCGGACACGGCATGGAAATTCAAGAAGCCGCATTGCCGATAAAAACCGCTGTTCGCGGCGTCTGCGAACTACTGGGATTGGATCCACTGAACTTCGCCAATGAAGGAAAATTGGTCATCGTCACTCGCCGTGAATCTGCCGCTGCCGTTCTGGAGGCACTTCATCGTCACCCATTGGGGCAAGATGCCGCACTAATTGGCGAAGTGACCGAACGGAAAGGCGTACGTATGGCAGGACTTTATGGCGTGAAACGTACGCTGGATCTCCCCCATGCCGAGCCTTTACCGCGTATTTGTTAATGGGTGCGCGCACTAATCTGCACTGACGTTGAACCACAGAAAAAGAGAAGGCGCGGGCAGATAATGCCAGCGCCTTCTCACACACGCTCAATACGTCGCTACGGCAGGTGAAAAAATGCCCTGCGCCCCCGGCTGGCAGGCATATTACTGTCCGCCACAGGTAATGAAAGCGCCATACGAGCGGTCTGCTCTGCCAGCGTCAACATGGCTTCCGCTGCCAAAGATTTCTTCAGGGGCGACATCAGCGAGGCAGCCAGATATTGTCCGCACCCGTTAATATCGCCTACGGTGAAGCGAATATTGCCGCAGGGTAGGATCAGCGCTAACTTTTCCCCGACGGTCCGCTGTTGCCAAACCTGATCGGGACCAGGCAGCACGAGCAAGCTCAGCATCCAAGGCGTCAACATGCAGCCAACCCACTGGTGTTCAAACAGTTGAAACCCACACGCCCGTACCGGAATCTGCGGCTGAAAAAAAGGTAAGTGCTGCATGTTGCTTTCAGCAATCGCCTGAAAAGCCGCTTCCAGCTGCGTGGCGGGGCTGCTCTGAAACCCATTAACACTATCCGACATCCGATACCTCTCGGGGCTCAGCAACGACGCCGCTGGACTGCAATGCGGCCAGAACCTGAGCCAGTGCGGGTTCAATCGCTTGACTGGCGATTGCAGTCAGCCCAATGCCAGGCTCAAGCGATGCAGGCACGACCCCGACCAGCGTCAACCTACGTGGGAACTCATCCGTCAGCCGCAACGCCATTAATACATCGGCAAGCCCCAACTGATGCGGTGACACTTTGCGTGTGAAGAAGGCAGGGATTTCTTCATCATGCAGCACCACTACGCTGCCGGGTGGGTGTTCCGCCAGCACAGCGTCGGCCACGATCAGGTGATCGCGGTTTGCCATCACCTCCAGCAGCTCCATGCCGGAGGTACCGCCATCCAACACCTCGACATGCTCCGGCAAGCGATAGCGCTGCTCAAGCGTTTCGATAATGCGAACCCCCACCGCTTCATCACCCAGTAGCAGATTGCCTATTCCCAACACTAAAATGCTCATCACAGCACCTTAACTTTGGTCACTTCCCTGCCAGAAGTATCCACCAGATGTACTGCACAGGACATGCAGGGATCGAACGAGTGAATCGTTCTCACCACTTCCAGCGGTTTAGCCGGATCGGCAATCGTAGTACCAACCAGAGCACGTTCATACGGCCCCGGCTCATCGTTAAAATTGCGCGGCCCCGCATTCCAGGTTGAAGGCACGACAGCCTGATAGTTCGCTATCTTGCCGTCTTTAATAACAATCCAGTGTGATAGCGCACCGCGCGGCGCTTCAATAAACCCTACACCGCGACATTCACCGTGCTCTGGAATGTTAGGAGGGATGAAGGTTTCATGGTCACCGTTGCCGATATTCGTCACCAACGCCTGCCACTGCTGTGCCAATGTGCCATGCAGCGCACAAGCATGTACCGTGCGTCCGACAATACGGCCCAGTGTGGAAGGCAACTGTTGCGCGGTCATGGCTTTGCCCGTCAACGTTTTATAGAGCGTATTAATGCGGGTAAAGTAGTCCTGCGCAGGTTGATACCCTGCTTGCAAGTTGCACAACAGCCACGCCAGCGGCCCCATTTCTACCGCTTTGCCGTAAAACGTGGGGGATTTCACCCAAGAGTATTTCCCCTCTTCCTGCCAGCCCGTGTAGTTGGGACGTGTTAAGCCTTCCCACGGCGCCAATGGCTGATCGTCCTGATACCACGCATGTTTACCGCTCTCTTCAATCCCTTTAAGCAGGTACTCATCGCGGTGATTATGAATAGGACGGAATACGCCATGATCCAGGAACCCACCCGGCATCAGAAAGGTGTCACTTTTACGATCGACGGGCAGTTCTGGCACACACAGATAACAGTCAGCCCCCTCGCCCATAGAGAGCCATTCAGGGTAATGTGCCGCAATGACCGCCGTATCGACCAGATACACCTGTTCAATGAAGTCACCAAGACGATCGATAAAGCTCTTCAGATACATCAGGCGCTCGAGATTCAGCACACTTGGTGCGTCCAGATTGATAGGGTTTGCCACCCCACCCACCGCCAGATTCTGAATATGCGGTGTCTTCCCACCGAGTATCGCCACGATCCGGTTCGCATCACGCTGACACTCCAGTGCCTGCAAGTAGTGAGCAACGGCGATCAGGTTGACCTCCGGTGGCAGTGCCATGGCTGGGTGCCCCCAATAGCCGTTAGCGAAAATGCCAAGCTGACCGCTCCCCACCAGATCCTTAATCTTCTTCTGCACCCGGATGAATTCGGCTTCACTGTTCAGCGACCAGCTCGAGACCCCCTCCAGCATACTCGCGGCCTTTTTCGGATCCGCCCGCAACGCGGAAGTCACATCAACCCAATCCAGCGCAGAAAGCTGATAGAAATGTACGATATGGTCATGAATGCTGTGTGCAGCAGCAATAATATTACGAATGTATTGCGCATTGACCGGGATCTCCATTCCCAGCGCATTCTCCACAGCTCGCACAGACCCTAGTGCATGGATCGTGGTGCACACACCGCAAATACGCTGGACGATCATCCACGCATCACGTGGGTCATTACCTTTAACTATCTCCTCCATGCCGCGCCACATGGTGCCGGATGACCAGGCTTTAACCACTTTGCCGTCTTCAATTTCGCAATCAATACGCAGATGGCCTTCAATACGGGTGACGGGATCAATGGTGATGCGTTGTCTCATGCTTTACCTCTAACGATTTATTGTCATTGTTGTGTTCATGCGCAGGTAGCACCGGTAACAGCCGGATCAACAGGATGTACGCACACACTTCTATTGCCACAAAGCCGATGGATATCAGCAACTCGCTGGATGTTGGGAAATAGCCATAGCCATTACCGGGGTTGTACGCCAGCAAGGAATAATTCAGCCGCCAGAACGCCGCGCCGAACACCATGCAGAGCGCACTGATAAACAGAAAGCGAGGATCGCGGCGGTAGGATTTACGACGGAAGATAAGTACCGGAATCAGCAGCAACAACGTTTCCACCCAGAATGAAATGGCAAAACGATCGCCTGTCCACAGATACCCCAGCTTGTCGCGCGCAATCAGTTCACCAAAGCGCAGCACCACAAACAGCACCAACAGGATTTCTATGGTGTAACTCAGCCGGGTAAATAGCGGCGTCTCCGACATCCCTTTCCCCCGCAGCCCAGCTTGTACTAGCGATCCCTCAAAAATCACTATCGAGAACCCTAAAATGAATGCGGTTAACAGCGAGAACAGCGGTAACACTTCATAACTTTGCCACAGCGGGTGCACCTTAATACCGGCAGAAATCATGAGCGACCCCATTGATGACTGGTGCATAGATGGCAGTAAGGCTCCCAGCGCAATGACAAAAAACATCAATTTGTTCAGTCGCTTGAGCGATACCTTCCACCCCAGACGCTCGAATAACGCTGGCGCAAACTCCAGTACCATCACGCCGATGTAGATCGTCATACATACCGCAGTTTCAAACAGCACCGATGAGGTATTGAAATGACCGGGAATGAAGAAGTAAGGCAGATTCCAGTACCGCCCTACGTCGATGGTGATGGATAACCCGCCCAAGGAGTAACCAAACAGGCTGGCCAACAACGCGGGCCGGACGAGTGGGTGATATTCACCGCGGTTAAAAACATACACCGCCCAGGCTAACGCCCAACCACCACAGGCCAGACCGGTGCCGACCAGCAGATCGAACGCGATCCAGATCCCCCACGGGTAGCCACCGTTCAAATCGGAAACCGCGCCAATCCCCAGCACCAACCTTTTCACAATCAACAACAGGCACAATATGACGAAAGGTGCCAGTAACATCACGGGCCAACTCACCAGCCGCCCGCCAAGGGGGCTCGTTTTATGCGTCGTCATGCTCATCCTCTTTTTTGTCCTGTTCGTGGTGGCGCATGTTGCGCTGCACCAGGAAAGTGATCCCAGCGAGTGCGGCGAACGGCAGCACCATCCCTTTATACAAAGAGTGCTGTATATTTTCAGAACGGGCCCCGGTTGATAACGCATCCAGAGGCGGCAGCCCTAAATTTTCAAACGGAACGCCTGTCAAAACCAATACCTGCGTCCCCCCGCCTTCCAGCTCACCGTATACATGCTGCTGGTAGTGAGGAAGTAGGTGTTCGTATGTATCGTTTTGCTGCAACGTTTGGCGTGGGAAGCGATAAGGTTTACCTGCGGTGCTGGCGAGACGTTTCTTGGCTTCCTCCAGCAGTTGTTCCCGTGTACCGAAAATCACCGCGCCTGTCGGACACACTTCAACACATCCCGGTAGCCCGCCATTGTCCAGCCGCGCCACTCCCTTCTGGTTGCAGAGTTCGCACTTGTGGATTTTGCCAAACGGGTTGTTGTAATCGTATTTTGGGACGTTAAAGGGGCAGCCCACCATGCAGTAACGACAACCCGTACAGACATCCGGGTCATAATGAATAATGCCGGTGCGAGGATCTTTGCGTAGCGCTTGTACCGGGCAAACAGAGACGCAGTTGGGATCCACACAGTGCATACACTGCTTTTTGATATAGGCATAACCGTTTTCGGTCTGGTCTTTATGCTCGCCGCTTCCATTGCGCCATACCTGAATAATGTTGTTGGTATAAGGACTCAGCTTGTCATTATTCGACCAAATCGCGTCTGTGCCTGCATAGGCATAGGTTTCACCATGCGGTGCGGCATCGCTATGGTTAATGCGCTGGCACTGACTGACACAGGCCTGGCACCCCACACACAGCGTTGAGTCGTACAACATACCTAATGAGTTCGGAATCGGCGGCTTGTTCTCTGCCTTCGCCAACGCAGGGGGCGCGACGCTAGCCATCATCACACTACTGGTGGCCAGTTTTAGAAAATTACGTCTGTCCACAACTCACTCCTTGCGCGAGGGCTGCTCGTTATCTTTGCGGTTTTGCTTTTGTTGCCGCCCCAGCTCTTTCACTGTCATCAAGCTGACGCCAGCGACCAAGCCAACAACGCCGCCAAGCAACCCTACCGTGCTTAAGCTGACATGGCCGCCTTCCTGGCTCATGACATCCGGCTTGGCATCACGCGGCGTGGGATTTTCGACATTCGCCAACTGGGCTATTCCCTTCGTAAAACCGATACCCTGCTCGTTGCAGCCATAGCACGGATGGCCGATTCCGACTGGCCATATGCCACCACCAACATCGCAGAACTCCAGCGTCGGGCAGTTACCATACGTTTCCGGTCCCTTACAGCCGAGGTGGTACAGACACCAGCCTTGACGATGCCCATCATCTCCAAACTGTTTAGCAAAACGCCCGGCGTCAAAATGCGGACGGCGCTCGCAATTCTCATGGATCAATCGGGCGTAAGCGAACTCAGGGCGGTTTTTGGCATCAAGCGCAGGAGGGCGCTGGTAGGTTATGATATGGGCAACCGTCGCTAAGAAGTTATGCGGGTTAGGCGGGCATCCTGGGATGTTGATGACTTTCTTATCCGGCAAGACCTCCTGTAGACTGACCGCGCCGGTAGGATTGGAGCCGGTTGCCGGAACCCCGCCCCATGCGGAACAAGAGCCAATGGCAATAATCGCAGCGGCATGCTGTGCAGCATCACGAATGTGTTCGACTATTGGTTTACCGGCCACCATGCAGTAGATCCCACCATCCTTTATAGGTATGGATCCATCAACGACCAAAACATACTGACCTTTGTATTGTTCAATGGCACGGTGTTTATTTTCTTCCGCCTGCTCGCCGAAAGCAGCCGAAAGGACTTCGTGATACTCCATAGAGATTACGTTGAGTAGTAGATTCTCAATCGTCGGGTGGGTAGCCCGCAATAAAGATTCAGTACAGCCCGTACACTCTTGTGCACCAATCCAAATAACAGGTGGGCGCGCAGAAGCACTCACCGAGGACGCAATTTCAGCAGCAGCCCGACCACTCAGCCCCATGGTCGCGGCTAGCGCGGTGCACAGTTTCATGAAATCGCGGCGATTGACACCCTCACGGAAAAACATTTTATTTTCTTTTATCATTATTCTTGCATACCTTCAGTTATCCGGTGATCACCTCACCACAAACTTAATGTCGCTACTTATTACTCCTTATGGGTAATATCAAATTGACTTACATCATTTTTTAACTATCGAATCTCTCTGATTGAGAAAAGTTTGAGTCTGATCGCTTCAGTCACCTAACCATTATTGATGTGAATAACACGCAAATCACAATAATGAGAATCATTATTAATTAGGTGGGATATTAAGGTACGGAATACGGTAGGAAATAGAGAGAGGCCATTGGCAAAGAAAAATAAGTCTCTTCATTAACATGAAAATATAGTTAAATCAAAATGTTGAATCTTATCGTGACTCACATTTTCTTTTATTACATGGTGAAATATTCTGCCTATATTTCAGCAAGTCTCTTTCGAGACAATGAGATAATCCACTGTCTTTAAATTAATTAACACGGATTACTATTACTATAGGAAAATTAAAATATTTAAACTTAATAACATTATTTTATATGTTAACGATGTAGCGATCAGTCGCGCGTTTTATCAGGCTATTTTTGGTTAAGGCCCCATAGAATCCTTTCCGGGGTTTTCGGTGTTTTCTTTAAAAGATGATTTTATTTTAGGGCTAGGAACCAAACACGATATTGAACCTAACCCCCAATCGGCATTAAGTGGATTTAGATAGACTTTCGAGGCCGACAATGTGCCGGCCTTTTGTTAGTGCATTAACCCGCAAACTGCCGGAATAGCGCTTTACCGCGTAAGAGTCGTAGCCCCAGCCAGCCGCCGCAGAGCGACAGGAGGAACGCCGCGATTAACGGCAGTGCTATCCACATCCCGATATTCGGTTCCCAGGCAAAGTTAAAGACCTTACGCTGCAACAGCCACAGGGCCGATTCTGCGCCAATCGCCGCAGCCGTTCCCGCCACCAAGCCCAGCACCGCGAATTCACACCACAGCGTGGTACGCAGCAGGCGTAAACCAGCTCCCAGCGTGCGGTATACCATCAGTTCCTGACGTCGCTGACGCATCCCGACCTGAATCTGAGCCAGCAACAGCAGCACGCCACAGAACAACACCAGGATGACCATAATCTCCAGCGCGCGACTCACCTGCTGCAAGACCTGCCCAACCTGACGCAGAATACTGCCGATATCCAGCACGCTCACCGTCGGGAACTGGCGGTTCAGCTGCGTAATCATCTTCTCATCGCCATCGTAGCGGAAGCTCGTCAGCCAAGACTGTGGCTGGTTATCCAGCGCACCCACGGGGAAAATAAAGAAGAAATTCGGACGCAGGCTCTCCCAATCCACCTGACGGAAGCTGGTCACCGTCGCGCTAAACGGCTGCGTGTCGCCAGTGAAGGTCAGCGTATCGCCAATCTTGATGCCCATCTCTTTGGCTTCTTTCGCTTCCATCGAGACTTCACCCGTCTTCGGCGCTTCGCCTTCCACCAATACGTTGTGCTGTGGAATCCCGTTCATCCAGGTCAGGTTCAGCTCACGGTTCACCGTATTGCCGCCCGGATCGTCCTCGTGGATCACTTCCGTAGCAACCTGCTGGTTAATCTCCGTCAGGCGCGCACGAATAATCGGGAAGAACTGCTCTGGCGTCACGTCATGCTGAGAAAGGAACCCCCTCACCTGCGGCACCTGTTCCGCCGTGATATTCAGCAGGAAATAGTTCGGGCTGCCCGGCGGCAACTGCTGCTGCCAGCGCTCCAGCAAATCACCGCGCATCACTAACAGCAACGCCAATAGCATGAACGACAACGAAAACGCCGCCAGTTGGCTGAGGGTCGACCACGGCTGACGCAGCAGGCGATTAATGGCCAGACGCAACGCCAGTCGTTTAACCGTCAAGCGCCGTAACAGCAGCAGACCGCCCCAACCAATAACACCCAGCAGTAGCGACAACACCGCCACGCCGCCGAGCAGCGACCACAGCAGCACGCCGCCACCGGACAACACCGCCAGCAGGCCGACGACAATAATCAGAACAATCGGCAGGTAATAGCGCAGCGGCCACACGTTCGCCACCACATCCTGACGCAAAACGCGCAGCGGCTGTGTCGCCAGCAGCAGTCGATACGGACGCAGCCCAACCAGCAACGAGATCAGCACCAGCGATCCCAGCGCCCATACCCACGGCCACAGCCCGGATGCAGGCAATGCAGCGGGCAGCACCGGAGCCAGCATTTTCATCAGCAGCGCCTCAAACCCAAGGCCGAGCACGCTACCGCAAACCGCCGCCAGGCCGAGTACGGAAAGCCACTGCCCGATAATTAATCGCTTCAGCGCTTGTTTGCCGGCTCCCAGCGTTTTCAGAATAGCGACCAAATCATAGCGGCTGCGGCAGTAGTGCCCCATCGCCACCGCGACCGCAGCAATAGACAACAGCAGCGTCAGCAGCGCCGACAGCAACAGGAACTGCTGCGACCGCTTTAACGACTGGCTCAGCGCACCTTCGGAATCTTCCATGCCATACCAGCGCTGATCGGGCTTGAGCTGGGGCTTGATGAAGTTGCTAAATTCGCTAATTTGCTTCTCATTGCCAGAAAACATGTAGCGCCAGGTAATACGGCCCCCCGGCTGAATCGCCCCCGTTTTCTCGACATCGTCCAGATTCATCAGAATACGCGGCGCGGTCTCAAACGGATTGAAGCCGGAATCCGGTTCCTGAATCAGTTCACCGCTGATGCGCAGCGAGGTATCGCCGACATCCAGCATGTCACCGACTTTCAGCCCAAGTAACGCCAGCAGGCGCGGAGCCACCAGCACCGTTCCCGCTTCCGCATGCAGCCCTTCAGGGCGCGTCTGCAAATTGCCGTACAGCGGATAACGCTGGTCGGTCGCTTTAACCTGCGCCAGCTGCGGCGTATCGCCCGCGAACGTCATGGTCATGAAAGAAATCTGGCGACTGAGCGTCAGCCCGCGCTGCTGCGCGTCTAAAAGCCAGTCTTCCGCGACGGGTCGCGACGCACGCAGCACGCGGTCGCCCGCCAGAAAATCCCGGCTCTGCTGGCTGAGCCCTTTTTCCATGCGGTCGCTAATCGTACCTAGCGCCAGCACGCAGGCCACGGCCAGCGTTAGCGCCAGCCAGACAATCAATAAGGAAGGAGAGCGCCATTCGCGCCAGAACCATCGCCAGATCATGCGTCCTCCCGCAGCTTACCGTCGACTAACCGGAGGCGTCGCTCGCAGCGTGCCGCCAGTTGCTCATCATGCGTCACCAGAATCAGCGTGGTGGCATAATCGCGATTGAGGGAAAACAGCAGATCAACAATGCGCTCACCGGTTTTACGATCCAGATTCCCGGTAGGTTCATCGGCGAACAAGACGTTAGGACGACCGCTGAACGCACGAGCCAACGCCACACGCTGCTGCTCACCGCCGGAAAGTTGAGCGGGAAGATGATGTAAGCGCTCACCCAACCCGAGCTGCTGTAAAAGCTGCTCAGCCTGTCCACGACTATGGCTGTCGCTTTCACCGCGCAGCAACGCGGGTAACTGTACGTTCTCCAACGCATTCAGCGTCGGCACCAGCATGAAAGACTGGAAGACGAAACCGACATGCTGGGCACGCAGCGCCGCACGGCCTTCTTCATCCAGTGCGCTCAGCGATTTGCCCATCAGGCTAACGTCACCTTCGGTGCCATCATCCAGACCAGCCAGAATCCCCAGTAACGTCGATTTCCCCGAACCGGATTCACCAATCAGGGCAATTGTCTGCGCAGGTTTGACAATAAGCTCAACTCCGGTAAGGATGGAAAGCCGATTTTCTCCCTGACCAACGTGCTTACTAAGATGATGAACTTCAAGAATGTTTTCTACGTGCGCAGTTTTGCTTGGCGTAGCACTCGCTGGGCTGGTCTTCGCAAACATGTTTTCGTCCTTTTGCTTCTGGGATTATGCAGCGTACGCGCTTTCGCCGCTGACACATTATTAATTCTGGGCGATAGCCTCAGTGCGGGCTATCAGATGCCGATCGCTAACGCGTGGCCAACGCTATTGAACACGCAGTGGCAGACGCAGAAAAAAGGCGTCGCGGTGGTTAACGCCAGCATTAGTGGAGACACCACCGCACAAGCGCTAGCGCGTCTTCCTGCCCTGCTGAAACAGCATCAGCCGCGTTGGGTGTTGGTTGAACTGGGCGGCAATGACGGGCTTCGGGGATTTCCAGCAGCCAACATCGAGCAGGATCTGGCGAAAATCATCACGCTGGTCAAACAGGCTAATGCCCAACCGTTGCTCATGCAGGTTCGTTTGCCGACCAATTATGGCCGCCGCTACACCGAGTCATTCAGTAATATCTACCCCAAACTCGCGGAGCAGTTTGCGCTTCCTCTGCTGCCTTTCTTTATGGAGCAGGTGTATCTTAAACCGGAGTGGATGATGGAAGATGGCATCCATCCAACCCGGGATGCCCAACCGTTTATCGCAGACTGGATGGCGAAGCAGCTGGAACCCTTAGTTAACCATGAGTCTTAATAAATAGGCTTTTGAATTAGGTAAAGTTATGCAAAAAACGGTCTTCATTACGGGTTGCTCCAGCGGTATTGGCCTGATTGCCGCTCAGGATCTGCAAAAACGCGGCTATCGCGTGATTGCGGCCTGCCGTCGCGCAGAGGATGTGGCGCGTCTGACCACGCTGGGTCTGGAGGCGATTACGCTCGATCTGGATGACAGCACCAGCGTGGAACAGGCCGCGGCGGAGGTGATCAGACTGACCGATAATCGCCTGTACGGTTTGTTTAACAACGCTGGATATGGCCTGTATGGCCCGTTGAATACCATTTCGCGCCAGCAGCTTGAACAGCAGTTTTCCAGCAACCTGTTCGGCACGCATCAGCTCACACAGCTATTATTACCCGCGATGCTGCCGCATGGTAAAGGCCGTATCATCCAGACCAGTTCCGTGCTGGGGCTGGTGTCTACACCGGGTCGCGGTGCGTATGCCGCCAGCAAATATGCGCTGGAAGCCTGGTCGGATGCGTTGCGTATGGAATTACACGGCAGCGGCCTGCACGTCAGCCTGATCGAGCCAGGCCCGATCAGCACGCGCTTTACCAATAACGTGGCACAGACGCAGACGGACAAACCGGTCACCAACCCCGGCATCGCTAAACGCTTCACGCTGCCGCCGGAAGCGATCTTGCCGAAGCTCCATCATGCGCTGGAAAGTTCGCGGCCTAAATTACGCTATCCCGTGACGCTGGTGGCTCACGCCTTAACCTGGCTGCGTCGTTTGCTACCGGGGTGTCTTCTGGATAAGGTATTACGAGGATAAGGTCGCAGAGGGCGATGTATTGCGCACTCACCTCTGCACGAGGCTTGTAAGTGACACCGACAGGCCCCATCTAAGAGTCAAATGAATTCAAGAAGTAAGAGAGACTACTCATGTTAGAACAACAAGCGACTATCGTTGACGTCAATGAATCCAACCTGCATCAGGTGTTGGAACACTCCATGACACTGCCAGTCCTGTTTTACTTCTGGTCGGGGCGTAGCCAGCACTGCCTGGAGCTGGAACCGGTGCTGGACAAGCTGGCGCAGGAATACGCAGGACAGTTTGTTCTGGCGAAGGTTGACTGTGATACCGAGCAGCGCGTCGCCGCTCAGTTTGGCCTGCGCTCAATCCCAACCGTGTATCTGGTTAAAGACGGGCAGCCGCAGGATGGTTTTCAGGGTCCACAGCCGGAAGAGGCGATTCGTGAATTGCTGAAACGCGCGCTACCGAAAGAAGAAGAGCTGAAAGTCGCACAGGCGCAGCAGCTGATTCAGGAAGACAAACTGCCGGAAGCGATGCAACTGCTGAAAGACGCCTGGCAACTCAGCCAGCAGCGCAGCGACATCGGTCTGATGCTGGCGGAAGTGCAGATTCAAATTAAACGCAGTGAAGATGCTGAGGCCGTGCTGGCCACTATTCCTTTGCAAGATCGAGACACGCGTTACCATAGCCTCGTGGCTCAGATTGAATTACTGAAACAGGCGGCAGATACGCCAGAAATTCAGCATCTACAGCAGCAGTTGGACGTCGACCCGCAAAATGCGGATCTCGCGGTACAGCTGGCTCTGCAACTGCATCAGGTCGGCCGTAACGAAGAAGCGCTTGAACTGCTGATGGGCTTCCTGAAGAAAGATCTGGCCGTTGCTAACGGCAGCGCACGTAAAACGCTGATGGACATCATGGCCGCCCTCGGCACCAGCGATGCCCTCGCCGCCCGCTACCGCCGCCAGCTCTATTCGTTATTATATTGATTTATCTTGTGAAAAAGGCCAGAACGTTGATTCTGGCCTTTTTATTTGCAGGCAAGCATTAGCCATCGGCTTATAGACTTATACTGACTTGATGCGATGATTTTGACGTTACTCGGCGTAAAAAATTATGCTGAGGAGATAGCAGGCTTAGGATGAGCCGCATGGATGCGGCGAAAGCTTGCGCCACGTCGGGAACGTGTCGCAAGCGGTCCGTTAAGCCTGATACCGACGAAGGAACCGCGCCAGCGGCGTAATTCACGCCAAAAAGCCTAGGGGTCACGGGGCGAGCGGCGCTTGAGACGCCCCGTGTCGGGCGCGTGCTATGAAATAGCATGAAAATGACGGTATCATCGCGCACGAAACAGCCTCGACAGTGACATAAAAATACGACTCAGAGGCAGTCTTAGATCCCCCCGCTGACTACAACGTCTCCAACACCGTGATCCAACCATGTCCGCCGTAGACGGCCCACCCATTTAGCCAGCGGCGCAGCATGTTCATCGCCAGCATCGCAACGACTTCCTGATGGGTTTTCAGGCTGTAGCGCTGTACGTTGAACTGTATCGTTTGGGCAAAAGATCCTTCCGGCGTATGCAGCGCTAATGACAGCTCTGCATCATTCCGGTTACCCACAACCAGCGCTAACGATGCCCCCTGACGCTCCGCCAGATGGCGAGCATAGTCCACTAACCCAGACAGGCTGCTATCTTCAACGTTTGCCAACAGTTCCCCGCCCGCCAGCGGAACATCCGCCGACTGAAGCTGCCAGTTGAGCAATCCTGCCGTGAAGTGTTCACTCACTGCCAGCGTCATATCACGCTCGGCCAGACGCCGTGCCAGTTGTGCCGGTAACCCCTCGGTTCCTTCAAAGATGGTATTTTCCCCTGCCACGGTGCGCACCGTTTCCCACAGTTGCTCCATATTTTCCTGCTGCGCGGCTGGGCCAGTCAGCTTCAGCTCGATAATTGGCATAGAAGAGCGGTAGCCCAGCACCACGCCCGGCGGTAACGCCATGCCGTCCAACTGGCTTGCCAGATCGCTCTCGGAGCGCCCAAAGGTGGTCAGACGTAGGCACAGTGGGGCATCGGCGACAGCAAAACGCTCGCGCAAGCGCGGCATAATTTGCTGATCGACCATGACCTTAAACTCAGACGGCACGCCCGGTGTAAAAAACATCAGGCACTTGTTCAATTGCAGCGCAAAACCACAGGCGGTGCCCACCGGGTTATCCACCATTTCCGCGCTGGCAGGGATTTGCGCCTGTTTGCGGTTGCTCGGTGCCATCACTCTGCCACGCTCGGCAAAGAAAGCCTCCATACGCGCCAGCCATTCCGCGTGCTCAACCAGCCCTTCTCCTGCGGCAGTGGCCGCCGCCAACGCGCTGAGATCGTCGCTGGTCGGCCCCAGGCCGCCGTTCACAATCAGGATATCGGCTATCTGGCTACGCTGCGTTATCGCAGTCACCAGCGCATCGAGATCGTCCCCCACCGTCATCCGGCTGGTCATCGGTAATCCCTGCTGAAACAGATAATCCGCCAGCCAGGCCGCATTGGTATCAATAATCTGACCATGCAGCACTTCATCGCCGGTACATAACATCTCGACCCTAAGCATTTTTTTATTCCTCGTGACGATCCTGAAACCACTTTAAAAAGTCGCATGAACAAACACAATGTTTCTTTCTGCCTGCCCGATAACGCACCGCCTCCAACGCCCCTCACTCCAGTGTAAATATAAAATTACACCCCTCGTAACGGCGTTTTGACAGAAATCACTGAATACTCTACCCTGCTGCCAAAAATATCTGGATAGCCACGCTATTTATAGAGGAATAGGTGAAAAATCGTACTCTTGGCAGCATTTTTATCGTTGCAGGCACCACTATCGGAGCTGGAATGTTGGCGATGCCGTTAGCCACCGCAGGCGTCGGATTTGGTACTACATTGATGATATTGATCGGTCTGTGGGCACTGATGTGTTACAGCGCCTTATTACTGGTTGAAGTGTATCAGCATCAGCCGTCGCACACTGGGCTGGGCACGCTGGCAAAAATCTACCTCGGTCGCTGGGGACAGTGGATTACCGGCTTTAGTATGTTATTTCTGATGTATGCGCTCACCGCGGCCTATATCAGCGGCGCAGGCGAACTACTCGCCAGCAGTATCAGCCAGTGGAGTGGCTACTCACTTCCGCTGTCCGCAGGCATTCTGCTCTTCACGCTGGTTGCTGGCGGCGTCGTCTGTATCGGAACATCCTCAGTCGATTTGTTTAACCGCATCCTGTTTAGCGGCAAAGTGCTGATGCTCGTCATCATGTTGGCCGTCATGGTTCCCCATATTCAGCGCGTCAACCTCCTAACGCTGCCGCTGCAACAGGGTCTGACGCTCTCGGCATTACCGGTCATTCTGACCTCATTTGGTTTTCACGGCAGTATCCCCAGCATCGTGCACTACATGGGTGGCGACAGCCGTAAGCTACGCCGGATATTCCTTATCGGTAGCGTGATACCGCTGATTGCCTATATCTTCTGGCAGCTCGTGATGTTGGGTAGCCTCAGTTCTTCAACATTCAACGCTATTTTGGCCGATCAGGCGGGATTGAATGGGTTGATGCAGGCTATTCGCACGCTGGTTGCCTCACCACACGTTGAACTGGCCGTCCACCTGTTTGCCGATCTGGCGCTGGCGACCTCTTTCCTCGGCGTGGCGCTTGGATTATTCGATTATTTAGCCGATCTGTTTAAACGTAAAAATAGCATCATCGGGCGCGCGCAAACGGGCTTGCTGACCTTTATTCCCCCGCTGGTGTTTGCCCTCTTTTATCCACAAGGATTCGTGATGGCGCTGGGCTATGCGGCAATTGCGCTGGCCGTGCTGGCACTACTTATTCCAGTCTTGCTGAGCTGGCAGGTGCGCAAACAACGTCCTGAAATACGCGCGACGCGCGGTGGCGCACCGGTCTTGGCACTGGTCTTCACCAGCGGCATCGCAATCATCCTGATCCAACTGGCGATGGTGGCAGGCTGGCTGCCGTCAATCAGTTAACCTTCTCATTGGTTAATCCAAGACATAAAAAAAGAGCGTGAACTCAACATTCACGCTCTTTTTTCTTTTAACTTCAGATAGCTATCAGAAGTTCAGACCAACGCCAACATAGGCAGAATCCGCCAGTCTGTTATCCGGGCCGTTCTCACGCGCCATATTGATGTAGCGGTAGCCGACATCGACGTTCAGCGGTCCAAATACCTGCCAGCGAACGCCCGCTTTCCCTTCAACATAGTGGTCAACATGGCTGGAGAAAGCATCTGGTGAATAATAGCCTTCGCCATACAGCGAGAACTGACGGCTCAGCGGCCACTGCACGCCGCCGCCCAGTGCGACACCATAGCCATCATTGCCGTGATCCTGATTCAGGTACAGCGCTTTACCACCCACAGTCAGTTTGAGTGGACCAACAGGAATGGTGTATCCCAGACCGAAGCCGTATACGTCATTGTTGTTGTCGCCGTGGGCGTAGCTGACATTACCCGCAAGCCCAGGAATGCCCAGACCGAAGCCCGCACTGGCGCCTGCGTAATCGCGACCCGCTTCCCCGGAAAGGCTAATGGCATGTACGGAAGCACTTGCAAGCAACAAGCTTCCCGCACAGGCAATCACAAACTTTTTCATTTTCAATATCCTTAAAAACCGTCGTTAAACGCGCGTGTAAAGGTGTTATCGTTGCCGATTCTACCCGAAACGCCCCCTCACTCCAGCACGAAATTGCCCTGAGCAGCGATTTATTCTTTTAATAATCATGAAAGTTTGCCTTCACCGTTGCTGACAATGGCAGTAATAAGTGCCGCCTATTTGCTCAAAAAAGACAAAGTGAACAATAGTATTCACCATGGATGACGACAAAACAGGCAGAAGGAAACGATGATGAGAGAAGAAAAATTAGCCACAGGAAAGCACACCACACCGGTTAATCGCCTTCCAGCGGGTTCCGATACGCACAGCCCGATGCGGTTTCAGGACATGTGGTTTCTGGAGAAACTGGCGCTGTTTGATCGTGAAACCAGCGCCAGTAACCAGACCAGTCATCCACAAAAGGTGGCGAAACCCGGCACCAGCGCACCGGACAACTAGCCTACGACCGATCTGCGCGACCTGTTGTGTTGGACGAATGGTGCGTTGCATTGACCCAGCTTTTCACCTGCTGGCGAGAAAGCTTAATCCCACCATTTTTCAGTTCAACGGGCAGCGCATAATACGCGACCGGACGCTGAAATCCGGCAAGCTGCGGCTGTAGCCAATCGCGTATCGCATCAAGCATCGTGGTTTGTGCCACCTCCAATACCGCCACAGGACGGTGGCCGAACTCTGCATCGTCAACGGGCACAATGCAGGCCTGTTGAACATCGGGGTGTGCCAACAGCACGGCTTCGATATTCTCGGGCTGAATCCCTTCCCCACCGCTGAAGAATTGATTATCCAGACGCCCCAGAATGTGCCACTCACCTTCAGTCAGTAACCCGCGATCCCGAGTGTGAAACCAGCCGTCATCATCGACGAGTGGAATCAGTTTTCCGTCACGCCAATAGCCGGCGGCCAGCGTGCTGCCACGCAGCAGGATTTCATCCTCCACCAGCCGGATCTCTCGCCCGTGCAGTGGCATGCCGACGCCCGAACATCTGTCAGCACGTTTCGCGCAGACCGTGGATGCCAGTTCCGTCAGACCATAGCCACACCAGCAACTGACGCCTCGCGCTTCCGCCTGTTGCGTCAGCGCCTGCGGGATCATCGCACCACCGAGCAATACAGCCTTTAATGCCGTGGGGAATGTCCCTTCTGACAGCAGTCGCCACAGTTGCGTCGGCACCAGAGAAGCATAGGTGCAATCGCGCAGCGCACTATCCAGAGGCTGATGCGCACGGACAACAATCGTTGCCCCGGTCGCAAGCCAGCGCCAGACAATGCCCTGCCCGGAAACGTGGAAGAGCGGAAGTGACAACAGCCAGCTGTCGCTGGCGGAAAATGCCATCATCTGAACCACACCTTCCGCGCTGGAGAGATGGGCAGCAAATGAATGCACCGCCGCCTTCGGCATCCCGCTGGAGCCGGATGTCAGCGTCAGCGTCGCCAGCCGATCGGCCTGCCAGCGTAATCTATCGGTACGGCGGCTTTCCTCGGCATCACACAGGGGTAAAGAATCAGATGGCAAAGAAAGCGTGCGTACAGCCTTCGGCCACGATTTATCATTCAGGCACAGGCCATACGTTACATTCAGCGCAGGCAGTAGCGCCTCGGTTAATGCATCAGGTAACTGTGGATTCAGCGGCAGTACGCGCGCGCCGCACTGTAACAGCGCCAGATAGCTGAACAGCATCCGGACGCTATTTTTCCCGCGTAGCGCGACCGTACAGTCAGGCATAACGCCCTGCTGGGTAAAACGCTCTGCCAGTTGATCTACCCGCTGGGCAAGCGACTGCCAGCTCCAGCGGGTTTCATCCTCAATCAATGCGACAGATTCATTCAACGAAACAAACTCATTCACCGAAACAGACTGGGGCATCTGGCTAGCCCAGTGTCGCCACGGCCAGTCAGTCAGGATTGCCATACCACATCCAGTTGCTCAGCAGCCAGCAGCGGCAACGCGCTATCCTGCCAGCGTTGAATCACCTGCGCCTGCATCAGATCTAACGTGTCCAGCCCTGGAACCGTGTCCGGCGTCAACCAGTGTGCCAAACGCGCCAACTGCGTTAAACCCAGACTGGATTCGATGCTGGAGCTGATCACCGCCGTTAATCCAGCCTGATGCGTTTCCTGCACCAGTTGCTGGCAACGTGCGAGACTACCGACAAGCGTAGGCTTGATCACAATCGCGCTCACGCCCGGCTCGGCTTCTACCCGAAAATCCGCCTCGCGCACGCTTTCGTCCCAGGCAATGTTGATGCCCGTTTCCCGCGCAAACTCGCGAGATTCTTCACGGGTTTTGCAAGGCTCTTCAAGAAAGGCAATGCGAGAACGCAATGACGGCGCGACATAACGAGCGAAGCCGTCGGCTTTGGCACGCGTCCAACTGCGGTTGGCATCCAGACGGAGTTTCAGATCCGGCAAGGCTTCCAGCAGTACGTTAACGATCATGCCGTCACGCACCGCTTCGTACAGGCCGACTTTGATCTTTGCCACTTTCTCGCCTGGCATCGCCTGTAGCATCTCAAACAGCTCATCAGGATCGCCGCTGCACAATGGCGCTTTGCGATAGTCCGCCGCCTGCGGCAAACGCTGCTCCAGCTCGGCCTGCGCACAGCTCAAGCCAAAGGCAACCGACGGCGGAAGATCGTCAGAAAATGCCTGTCCTGCTGCCCACGATTGTAGCTGTTCAAGCGCGGCTGATTCCGCCTCTGCCAACGTTTCCACGCTGAATTCCGGCAACGGCGCAATCTCACCCCAGCCCAACCGCTCGCCGTCTTGCAGGCGAACGATAAGCCCATCGCGGGTTTTCAGACGCTGATTACGCAGCACCACTCCGGCTTCCATCGGCAGGCTGTAACGATAGAGAGTGACCTGACGCATTACGGATTCCGTTTGAATTTGCTGAAGTCAGGCTGACGTTTTTCATTGAACGCGTTGCGGCCTTCCTGCCCTTCATCTGTCATGTAGAACAGCATGGTGGCGTTACCCGCCAGCTCCTGCAAGCCCGCCTGACCGTCACAGTCTGCGTTCAGCGCCGCTTTCAGACAGCGCAGCGCCATTGGGCTGTTTTGCAGCATTTCACGGCACCAGCGCACGGTTTCTTTTTCCAGATCCGCCAACGGTACTACCGTGTTCACCAGCCCCATATCCAGCGCTTGCGCAGCGTCGTACTGGCGGCACAGGAACCAGATTTCACGCGCTTTCTTCTGACCCACGATGCGCGCCATGTAAGAAGCGCCCCAGCCGCCGTCAAAGGAACCGACACGCGGACCCGTTTGACCGAAGATGGCGTTCTCTGCCGCAATCGTCAGGTCACACATCATGTGCAGAACGTGTCCGCCACCGATGGAATAGCCTGCGACCATCGCGATGACTGGCTTCGGACAGGTACGGATCTGGCGCTGGAAATCCAGCACGTTCAGGTGATGCACGCCGCTGTCGTCCTGATAACCGCCGTAGTCGCCACGAACTTTCTGATCGCCGCCGGAGCAGAATGCTTTATCGCCAGCACCGGTCAGGATAATCGTCCCGATACCGTCGTCATGACGGGCATTATCGAGCGCCTGAATCATCTCTTTTACCGTTTGCGGACGGAACGCATTGCGAACCTGAGGACGGTTAATAGTGATTTTGGCAATGCCATCAACGGATTTATGGTAGAGAATATCGGCGAAGTCGCCGCTGCAATCGTGCCATTCAATCGGTGCGTAAAGCAGATCTTCACTCGGATAAAGCATAGTTATCAATCCTTAACGTGATGCAAAAGAAAAGAGCGAACCCGCTCGGCATAGGCCGTTGGATTCGCCTGATGAGCATTGTGACCCGCCTGAGCCACGCTCAGTAACGGCAGGCCGTATTGCGCCGCCAGCGTTTGAAACTTCACATCGCTGACACCGCATAAGTAAACAAAAGGTATCGACAGGTGCTGGAGGCGTTCCACCAAAAAAGGCTGCCGCCCCAGCGAGGTGGCTTCCAGCATTGCCGCAACGGACGCACCGTGATTGGCGCTACGCCGCACGATCAGCTGTTCACGCTGAGTAGAGTCAACATCGGCAAAGACCGCCTGCTGATACCAGTCCTGCAAGACCGCTGGCAGCGGTTCCTGACGAAAGCGCTGCGCCCAACGTGCATCATGGTGGATGCGTTCCGTACGCTGCTCCGGCGTTGCCAAGCCGGGATGTCCGCCTTCGACCAGCAACCCGAGCATGCCGTCATGCTGCCCGTTGCAGGCGTGATACATCGCGATACGCCCACCGAGCGAATAGCCTAGCAGCCAGTAATTCTCAATGCCTTGATCCAACAGTGTCTTGCTTAACTGGCTACTAACATCGGCAAAATCTGTTGTGGATATCATTCGCGACGCGCCGTGTCCGGGTAAATCCACCAGCAGCACGGGCCAGTCACGACAAAACGGCAGAATGGGCTGCCAGTCCTCACCGCTGCCTAATAAACCATGCAAGCACACCAGCCACGGCTGCCTCGGCGCCACCGCGCCATGCGTCACTTTCCGGCAGCCTAGCCCTTGAAAATCTATCCCCTGAAACTCTAGTGCGCCCACGTCGCCACCTGAGCGACCAGTTCATTGAGCGTTTCCGCGCCGTCCTTCGGCTCAACCACCACTTCCAGCAGCGTGACGCCGCCCTGAGTCCAGCAATCCGCTACCGTACTCTCCAGCTGTTCCCAGCTCTCGGCACGCACGTAATTCAGGCCAAACATCGCAGCAGCGTGCCCGAATTCCACATTTTGCGGCATGCAGTAAAACGCTTCACGCTGTGCAACTGGCGTCGGCAGCAGGGAAAATATCTGGCCGCCGTTATTGTTTACCACGATTAATACCAGCGGTGCGGGAGACTGACGCAGCAGCGCCAGCGCATTCAAATCGTATAACGCGGAAAGATCGCCGACGATGCCCAGCGTGGCTTTTGACGTGGCACGCTGTACACCGGCCAGCGTGGAAATCAGGCCATCAATGCCGCTGGCACCGCGATTACCGTACACCGGATATCCCTGTGGGAGCTGCGCCAATGCGTCGATCAAACGCACCACGAGACTATTGCCGACAAATAGCTGCCCGTCCGGCGGCAACAGCGCTGGTATGCGCTGCGCCAGCTGTGCCTCACCAAAGCGGGAAGCCAGATGTGCGTCGACCTGCCGCTGCGTTCTGTCGGCAATATCCGCCAGTAAATCCGCCCACGGAGCTTGTTTATGTGCAGGATGCGCAGACAGCCATTCGCCCACGTCCGCCACCAGACGGCGTCCACGGTGATGAGCCGGATCCAGCCGTCCCGGCAAATCGTCAATTAACCAGAATTCTTGCGGCTGGCACTGTTCCTGCCATTGCAGCAGGCGCTTACCCGTCAGGCTACCGCCGAACTGCAAGACAATTTCCGCCTGCTGTAAGCGAGCCGCTGCGTCAGGATGCGCCAGCCAAATATCCGCACAAGGTAACGGCTGCCCGCTTTGCGACAGGACATCACCAATCAGCGGCCAGCCCAGTTCGTTCGCCCACGCGGCGAGTTGTCCCCCTTGTTCAGGAGTCACGCGACCAGCGAGGACAACGCCCCGCTTCTGTCGCCACTGCAACCAGTCCGGCTGCACCGCCAGCGTACTCTGGCGCATTTCGCGCAGCCAAGGCTCACGGCTATTCCACCAGTCGCCCAGCGTCATCAGCCAGTCCTGATACGCCGTGCCGTCATCGGCACCGTACAGCGGTTCGGCAAAGGGACAGTTAATGTGCAACGCGCCGTGCGTCAGCCGCGCCATGGCGCTATCCACAGAGGAAACCAGCCAACTAGCCGGAATATCGGGCGTGGGGCGAGGTAAATCCAGCGCCAGCGTGGGGTGTGAAGCATACAGTGCATGCTGACGAATCGCCTGATTCGCACCGCAGTCAATCAACTCCGGCGGGCGGTCAGCCGTCAGAACCACCAGACGTTCACCGGTTAACCCGGCTTCAATGATGGCAGGGTAAAGATTCGCGGCAGCAGTGCCTGACGTCACGATAATCGCAACCGGTTCACGCGAGGCTTTTGCCAGCCCCAGCGCCAAATGCCCGAGCCCCCGCTCGTCAAAATGCGTGTGGCAAATCAGTGCGTGATTATCCGCCGCAGACAGCGTCAACGGGGTGGAGCGAGAGCCAGGCGCGATGCAGACATGCCGGACACCGTGGCGGGTCAGCGATTCCAGCAGTAATGTAGCCCAGCGGCGATTAAATACACTTGTTGACATGTTGTACTCAACAACTCAGGTTGCAGGTTATATCCGTTATACTTCAAGCCGCATAGCGTTGTTCAAAACGCTAACGTTTTGTCACGCAACTCGAATGATTTAGGGTATTAAGCAAATACTAATGATCAAGCTGTTGGCGGTCTGGTTGCCCTTCAGCACACATCGAGATCAGCCTTATTATATTTTTTTTTATCACGCTGACTTTGATATAAACCAGTACCTCGCACAACAACCATAAAACAAAACTATGACATATCACCGTCTAACAGGGATCTTAGCCCTGCGGCTTTGTTTTCTAACTCCTGCCATTCTTGTTCTGGATCAGAACCCGCCACAATTCCGGCACCGGCATAGAGCGTTAAAACATGATCTCGCACTTCGGCCGAACGTAGCGCCACGCTGAATTCAGACTGCTGACGCGAAAGGTAACCAGCGGAACCCGCGTACCAGCCGCGTTCAAAGGGTTCATGTTCGGCAATAAAACGGCGAGCCTCTTGCCTCGGCAGACCCGCGACGGCTGCCGTAGGCTGTAACGCATTCAGGCACGCGCTATCGGATGCAGTGCGCAGCGTGGCGTGAATGGTACGGCGCAGATGCTGTACTTTACGCAGGCGCACAATTTCCGGCGGCATGACATCTAGCGACAGTGCGGACTGCTGTAGCCGCTGACAAATATCATCCACCACCAGCATGTTCTCGCACTGATTTTTGGTGTCATTCATCAGCCAGTCGGCCAGCTCAGCGGCTTTGTGCGCATCGCGGTCGCTTGCCACCGTTCCTGCCAACGCTTCCGTTTCTAATTCGGTTCCCCGCCGACGATAAAGCCGCTCCGGGCTGGAACCAAGAAACGCATGACGCGCATCGTGCGCCAGCATGAAATGGAAACAGTGGTGATTTGCCGCCCAGCTGGCAGCCATAAAGGTGGTGGCCTGTAGCGGCTGCGTCAGCGTTAACGTGGTCGCCCGCGCCAGAACGACCTTTTCCATCAGCCCGGTATTGATGTCATGCAGCGCCCGCTGGAGCAAATCAATCCACCCCTGACGCTCCGGCTGATGCCCGACGGACTGCACCTCCGCATGCAAAAGAGGCTGCGACGCGGGTGGTAGAAGCAGGTTAATAAACGCCGAGGCTTCAACGGCATCCTGTTGCAATGATGTGTCACTGAACAGATTAATACTCAGGCTGAGCGTATCATCCTGACGTCGCAGTTCTGCCCGGGGCAAAAACAGGTAGCTGGGTGACGCAACGTAGTCCTCTTTCGTTTGATTAAACGCGTTCAGCCCCCAGATGCGCACATCGGAATCGCACTGCTGCTGAGCAAGAAACGCCTCGGCGTCCTGAATGTGGCGAAACCCGCACACGTTGCCACAAACAGCGGCTTCTTCACGATCCTGACGATGCTGCCAATAGAACTGGGGGTACACTGGCTGGGTCGCCAGCCACGGCAATAGCTCAGACGCATCGCTGAGGGCCAACGAACGCGTTATTTGTCTGAAACCTGCGCGCTCAGGCTGTGGCTCGCGCAAATCCTGCTGCAGATGCCGCAGCAAGTCGGAAAGTTGTTTCACCGTTACCCCGGAGACCTAACACAAAGTAGGGGATTATACGGGAAAAAAACATGTCGTGGGTGAGAGGTTACGCAAGACCATAACGGTGAGCACGGACTGAAATCGCACCAAACGGCAAAACGGGTCGCGCGCATCGCTTTAAAATCCTCTTCCATCATCATTATTGCTTCAATTGACCGATTCTTTTGCCGATTATCTAATCGGCATTTTTTTGCCCGCTCCACGGCTCCAAGCCCCCCTTCTTCCCTCACGCCAACACCGCACACCAGGATTCTTTCCATTCAGACCGCTAATTATGGTAAAAGTAGGCCCTTGTTACGTCGACCGGATAGCCTCGTTCAGGATGAGTACAGCTCTGAATTCCAACCCGTTATGCATTAATCAGAATCTGCCAGGCAAGAAAGCACAGGCGGCCACGCGCATCGTTTTCTTTGTTGCGGGCTTTGCTATGGCTTCCTGGGCGCCGCTGGTGCCCTTTGTCAAAACGCGGCTGGCTATCAGTGATGCCTCTCTGGGGATGTTGCTGCTTTCTCTCGGTATTGGCTCGCTCTTAGCCATGCCGCTTACCGGTTTCCTCACCAGCAAACTGGGGTGCCGCAGCGTTATTTTGCTGGCAAGCGCGCTGCTTTGTCTGGTGTTGCCCGCGCTGACGCAGGCAGAAACGCTGCCTCTCATGGCGATAACGCTGCTCTTTTTCGGCGCGTCCATGGGTATGATTGATGTCGCGATGAATATTCAGGCCGTCATCGTGGAACGGGCAAGCGGTCGGGCGATGATGTCCGGGTTTCATGGCTTCTTTAGCATCGGGGGGATTGTCGGCGCAGGCGGCGTCAGCGCCCTGCTGTGGCTTGGCCTGTCCCCGCTGATGGCGATTCTGGCGATTGTCGCACTCATGCTGATATTTATGGCAACAGCGCATAAACACCTGCTACGCACCACAAATCAAGATGACGACAGCCCGCTGTTTGTCATCCCGCGCGGCTGGGTGATGTTCATTGGCTCACTGTGCTTCATCATGTTCTTAGCCGAAGGTTCCATACTGGACTGGAGCGCCCTCTTCTTAACGGTTGAACGCAACCTGAGCGGCGCGCAGGCGGGCATGGGCTATGCGGCATTTTCCGTCGCGATGACGCTGGGCAGGCTGAACGGCGATCGCATCGTTAATGCGCTCGGCCGCTACGCGATTCTGACCGGTGGCAGCCTCTGTGCCGCACTCGGTCTGGTGTTAACGATCAGCATTGATAATGCAATCACCGCCATTCTTGGCTTTGTGATGGTGGGTATTGGCGCATCGAATGTGGTACCGATCCTTTTCAGCGCCGCGGGAAATCAAAAGATCATGCCGCCGAATCTTGCCATCGCCTCCATTACCACGGTGGGCTATGCAGGTATTCTGATCGGCCCAACTATTCTTGGCTTTATTGCACAGTTCAGCAATTTGGCTACCGCATTCGGGTTTGTCGCACTGCTATTGCTGGGCGTTAGCGCCAGTGCGCGTGCCGTTATCCGCTAATCAGGAGCGTTAATTGATGCCAGCCATGATCCTGCGTTATTTTTCACTCCTTACGGTGCTGTCGCTCCTGATTACCGGAACGTTCGGCTATAGCTACATCAACGATTTGCTGGCGGACAAAAAACATTCGCTGACGACCATTGCTCAGGGCATACAAAAACGCGTCGATACCTATCGTTTTTTCACCTACCAAATATATGGCAGCCTGAACAGCGAACCAGCCGCTAGCGACACCAACATCAGCGCGATTAATTTAATGCCGAATGTTTTCTACGTAGAAAAAAACGGTCAGAAAACGGACGCGCTGATTTTTGGGCAACATGATAAAGGGACACTCACCTCGGTTCGCCGGATATCACGTTATCTTGATATTCTCTGGGGCGCGGAGAATAGCGTCTATTCCATGTATTACCTGAATGGCATCGACAACAGCCTGACGATGATTTCCACGCAGACGCTGAAAGATATCTCCTCGCAGTTCCGTGGGAATTATATTACGGTTATCGCCGAAGCCCGCCGGACGGAAATGCTGCAACAGGCGAATGTGCTAGACGAGCGCGAAAGTTTTTCCCCGCTGCGTAAATTACGCTTCTATAACGACTACTATTTTACGCTGCGCACCACATTCAATCAGCCGGGCCATCTGGCGACGATTCTGGCGTTCGATTTACCGATTAACGATTTAATCCCAGACACCATTCCGCGTGAGCATCTTATGCTGAAGCCAGATACGCCGGCAGCCAGCAATATGGATAACAACAATGGCGAAGGCACGGCTGACATTCAGCTTCATGGCTCTAATCTTGAAATCTCCGCCACGCTGGTGAATGCACCGATAAAAATCGTTTTTCAGGTGCCGATAAAAGTCCTGATTATTGATTCATTGCGTAATAACGTCTGGCTTCTGCTACTGAATCTGGTTCTGCTGAGTTTATCCATTGTCGGCTTTTATCTTTTCCGTCGGCAGTATGCGCATCCCAGTGAGGATGTCTCTCATCAGTTAGAAAAGACGCTGAATATTTACCGCGAAACAACGGGCAGAATCCCGATGGGCGTACTGGTTTATGATTTCAGCAACAATAAAGTCGTCATACAGAATGAACGCGCAGAGCAGTTACTTCCGCACCTGAGCCTGCAAAAAATCACCAATATGGCGGACGAGCATCAGGGTGTCATTCAGGTCACGATTAATAATGAAATGTATGAAATACGCCAAATCCGCAGCCAATATTCGTCTGATTATTGTCTCTTCCTGCTGCGTGAGCAGGATAAAGAGATTCAGGTGCAGCGGAGACTGCTGCTCGCCCAGCGTGAATACGAAAAGAATATTCATGCCAGAAAACGGTTATTCCAAAACCTGCTCAGCGAATTCAAGCAGCCGCTGATTTCACTGCGACAGCATATTCATGAGCTACGCCACAGCGATACAGCAACCGTACCGACACCCACGCTGGATCAGCTAACGGCAGATACCCGCTGTGCGATCGAACTGCTGGAAAATATCGCCTTGCATGAAAAGCTGGAGGCGCAAGAATGGACCGTGGTCAACGACAGTTTTTCACTGCTGACGCTTATTGACCAGGTTCTCCTTGAGCTGCTACCACGATTGAATCAAAAAGGTCTGACCCTATTCCATCATTACAATCTGGATATGAATCAAACCTACGTGGGCGATGCCGAGCTGTTGAAAAAGACGCTGGCGCTGCTGCTGAATTATTCGGTGACCAATACGGATTACGGCAAGATTACGGTGTCGATTGATAGAAAAAATAATGAATCGGATACGCTGATTATTCAGATCAGCGATACGGGAACGAATGTTTCAGGCAAAGAGCAGGAAAATATTCGGCACCCTTTCCTGCATCCTGCGACTTCCGATCGTTTCGGACAAAATTCAGGATTGACCTTATTTTTGTGCAATCAACTCTGTAATAAACTGGGCGGCGCGTTAACTATCAATAGTAAGGCCGGGTTAGGCACACACTATATTCTGACGCTAAAACTGGAACCGGAAGCGCTTCCCGTTGAGGAAGAAAAACTGCTGGATGGTATTACCGTTCTGCTGGATGTGACGTCTGATGAAGTACAGCATATTGTCGGCAATATGCTGACGGGCTGGGGTGCGAATTATCTGGTTAGCGATGAGCGCCAGATTAATCAGGAAGCGGATATCTGCATGACTGACGACCCGGAGAAAAAAGCAGATTATACGCTGCTGTTGAGTCATGACGATGACACAGTAACGCCTTTGGGCCCGCGCCGTTTGCGGGTGAATTATAATATCAGCCACCTCCTGCAGGAGGCATTACTTAAGCTGATTGAGCTACAACTGGAAACATCACCCGATACGCTACAGGAAGGGGAACCGGATAGTGTCGAATTTTACGCCGAACAATTGGCAGCAAGCGACTATTATTCGCTGTTCGTGGAGACAGTACCGGATGATTTAAAGAGGCTGTATACTGAAGTGGAAGCAGGCGATTTCCCGTCGCTTTCGCAGACGGCACACCGGCTGAAAGGCGTGTTTGCCATGCTTAATCTGCATCCTGGCAAACAGTTGTGTGAACAGCTTGAACAGCATATTACCGCGCATGATAGTGAACAGATCGAGGCTAACCTTCATGAAATTGAGAGGTTTGTCAGTGCATTACTATCCCCAGTAGAACCTAAAGGGCAGCAAGGTAGCCAACAAGATGAGTAACCAAAACGATGAGTAACTTAAACGTAATTATTGCCGACGACCATCCTATTGTCCTTTTTGGCATCAAAAAATCGCTTGAGCAGATTGAATGGGTCAATGTGGTTGGCGAATTTGAAGACTCAACAGCGCTGATCAATAACCTACCTAAGCTGGATGCTAATGTTTTAATCACCGATTTATCCATGCCAGGCGATAAATACGGTGATGGTATTACCCTCATTAAATACATTAAGCGCCATTTTCCCCATCTCTCTATTATTGTTCTTACTATGAATAATAATCCGGCGATTCTGAGCGCAGTGCTGGATTTGGATATCGAAGGCATCGTACTGAAACAGGGTGCGCCAACCGATTTACCCAAAGCGCTGGCGGCCCTGCAAAAAGGGAAGAAATTCACGCCAGACAGCGTATCCAAAGTGCTGGAGAAAATCAGCGCCAGCGGCTACGGCGACAAACGCCTGTCTCCGAAAGAAAGTGAAGTGCTACGCTTGTTTGCAGAAGGTTTTTTGGTTACCGAAATCGCCAAAAAATTGAATCGTAGTATTAAAACGATCAGCAGCCAGAAGAAATCAGCCATGACCAAGCTGGGCGTCGAGAACGATATCGCCCTGCTGAATTACCTGTCTTCCGTTAACGGCGGCGCAACGCAGGTCGATTAAGATTTCCCTCTCCTGCACCGGCAGCCGCTGGTGCAGGTTATTCCATAGATGTTCTCGCCTGACGCACCACGTTGCTGTAATGCGCCAACGACTGCTGCAACGTATCCAGCGTAACCGGTTTTGACAAACAGTGATCCATGCCAGCCCCGAGGCAACGCTCTCTTTCTTCCGCCAACGCATTTGCCGTCACGCCGATAACCGGGAAACGTAACCCCTGCTCGCGCATACGCCGAGTGAACAGATAGCCATCCATATTCGGCATGTTGACATCCGTCAGCACGATATCAATATGGTTTTTACTCAGTACGCCCAGTGCGTCTACGCCATCATTCGCCGTCATCGCCTGATAGCCCAGAGAACCGAGCTGATCCGCCAGTAGTCGACGGTTGATGGGGTGATCGTCAACCACCAGAATCATAATATCGCCATTCTCAACCCGTACGTAGCTGGTCAGCGGCGGTGAAATCTCGACGCGATTTCTGTCTTCGCTTTCTGAGCGATAAATTTTCTCGAGCAAATCAGGCAGATGTTGAGGTGTGGACGTCCCTTGCACCCAGTGCCCGTCGCTCACTTCCTGCGCTAACCCGGTATGTGCGCCACTCATCACGATATGCGCCCGAACGTTAACGTCCTCTTCTGACGCGTAATCGCTAATCATCACATCATCAGGCGACATGATTTGATTCTGATAACGCGCCACCTGCAATCCCTGTTCCTGCAACAGCGTCAGCAGATAAGCCTCCAGCCGGGCATTGCGTATCCTCAACCAGCACATTTTCCCTTGCAGACTGGCGTTGATCGCCGCTGGGGCATAGTGCGCTTTATACAGCGGAATTCTGACGCCAAACAGGCTGCCGAGCCCAGGTTCCGACTCGATGGTAATGTCTCCATCCATCAGATTGACCAGCTTTTCACAAATCGCCAGCCCTAAGCCCGTCCCCTGAAAATGACGCTGAACACCGCTCCCAGCCTGGAAGAACGGGTCAAACAGCTTCACCGCCTCGCGAGGCTGAATGCCCACGCCAGTATCACGCACCACAAATTCCAGATAACCATCGCGGCAGCCAACTTCGAAAATGATGCAGCCCGTGTCCGTAAACTTGATGGCGTTACTCAGCAGATTAGATAACACCTGCTGCAAACGTACGGGATCGCCGAACAGGCTGACTGGCACGTTGGGATCGATAAAGCAGTACAGCGTCAGGCGTTTTTTGACCACCAGCGGGAGATAGTTGCTGGTGATGTGGCTGATGACTTCATGCGGCGCAAACTCACATGCTTCAATCTTCAACTGCTCCGACTCAATCTTGGAAAAATCGAGGATATCGCTGATGATTTTCAGCAGCAGCGAGGAAGAGTTGCTCATCGCCGCAACCAGACGATTGGCGTCCTGCGGCAGCGATTTAGTTTGCAGTAAATCGAGGTTACCGATAATCCCGTAAAGCGGCGTACGTAATTCATGGCTGACGGTAGCGAGGAACATCGATTTAGACTGGCTTGCCTGCTCGGCGGCATTCGCCATTTCCTGTAGCGACTCTTCCATTTTGACACGCGCACTGACGTCCAGCAGCACACAAATTGCCACGTTTTCATTACGATAGCGCGAATGGACAAAGCTGATTTGCAGGTGATGATTGCGGCTGGTCATGACATCAACAAACTTGGACTGCTGCTCGCAAATGATGCGGGTAATTCGCAGCCTATCCTCGTGGGTAAGCAGGTTGAGATAGTTGTGCGCCAGTTCGTTGCTGAGGATGTTCGTGCCGTCATTAATACGTAGGATACAAATGCCTATCGGTGCCGACGCGACAATCTTGCGGTTGAATTGCTCGTTTTCTTCCAGTTGGAACGCATTCACTTCCGCAGGCAGCAACATTTTCCGCTCAAACACCAGCGCCAGCACAAACAGCAAGATAGCCGATAGCATATTCAGCATCAGCATGTTGATCATCAGTGCGCTGATATGGGAGAGCAGCACCTTCAACGGCAGCGAATACACGATACCGAATGAAGTGGGCGGCAGCGACTTTTTCAGAATGAGTTCATCATAGCCATTCACATAGCCAAAATAATTATGCTCTGAGGGGTAGCCGTCTACCGAAGAAACATAGCGATCTTTATCATCGGAAAACTGCAAAACCACCTGATTATATTGATCCAACAGCCGGGCACTGATCGGGAATTTACCCATGGTGACGAAATCATCCAGACGAATCGTCTGTTCAATCCCCATGATGACTTCCAGCTTGTTATCCACATAAATCGGTGTCAGCGCATATAAATAGCCAACATCGGGGATTGACGCAGGGGTAATCCAATAGACCGTTTCATCGCGTCCGCTTTGGGTGCGACTCTTCTTCTGCTCCTGAAACCGATCCTGCACATTTTTAAGCAAGTTATCACGGTCGAGCGACTGGTTACGGATACCAAAATCAACCATACAGCGCCGATCGCCGCCGACAAAAAAGACCCGATTAAGATCGTAGACGGCAGAGAAATTATCCTGCCAGCCGTTGAAAAAATGGCTCAATGAGAGCAGCGCCGCATTCCCGCCATATTGCGTGGAACACGTTGCGCCGGGAGCCAGTGCATAAACGGAAACACCGGGGCCCCCTTCCGTTGGCGGCTCTGCCTTTTCTCTTGCCAACATCAGGCGATTTGCCGCCAGATACTGGAGTTCGCGCACAATATCCGATGCGTGTCGGATGTAACCCTGCGACTGATCAAAGCTGAGGTTATACTCCTGCCGCAGCTCTGATTCTTTTTCATTCAATACTTTAGTGACATAAAAAACGGATATCAGCGCGCCCAATACCCACAGCATGACCGCCAGAACCCGAAACAAATAGCGGGATACCTTTAATGTGGTCTGGAATGAGGCGAGATATTTCAAATGGATACCGTTGAATAATGGAAGAACCAGTTGGCTGATACACTACCGAGAGTCGATAAAAAAAGCCAGCGCATCGCGCTGGCTTACTCTGCTCATTCCGGTTTAATGAAAAGGCTTATTCGTCATCTTCAGCGATATCATCATCGCCATCAATGTCATCGATAGCATCATCGTCTTCGGCAACTTCGCCTTCAACTTTAACTACGCCATCCAGCTCTTCATCTTCTACCGGCTCAGCAACGCGTTGCAGGCCGACAACATGTTCGTCTTCCGCCGTACGAATCAGCGTGACACCTTGCGTGTTACGGCCAACGATACTGACTTCAGACACGCGAGTCCGCACCAGCGTTCCCGCATCGGTGATCATCATGATCTGGTCTGCGGCATCAACCTGAACCGCACCAACCACTTTACCGTTACGTTCGCTGACCTTGATAGAGATAACCCCTTTCGTCGCACGCGACTTGGTCGGGTACTCGCTCACGGCAGTACGCTTACCAAAGCCATTCTGCGTGACGGTCAGGATATCGCCTTCGCCGCGAGGAATGATCAGAGAAACGACGCGATCTTCGCCTTGCAGATTGATACCACGGACGCCCGTTGCCGTACGGCCCATCGAACGCACCGCCTGCTCGGAGAAGCGAACCACTTTGCCTTCCGCAGAGAACAGCATCGCTTCATCGCTACCGTCGGTCAGGTCGACGCCAATCAGCTCGTCACCCTCGTTCAGGTTAACCGCGATGATCCCCGCGCTACGCGGACGGCTGAATTCCGTCAGCGCCGTTTTCTTCACAGTACCGCTCGCGGTTGCCATGAAGATATGGCGGCCTTCTTCGTATTCACGTACCGGCAGAATCGCCGTAATACGCTCATTCGGTTCAAGCGGCAGCAGGTTGACGATCGGACGACCGCGCGCACCACGGCTGGCTTCCGGCAGTTGGTACACCTTCATCCAGTACAAACGACCACGGCTGGAGAAGCACAGAATCGTGTCGTGGGTGTTGGCCACCAGCAGACGATCGATAAAGTCTTCTTCTTTAATACGTGCAGCAGACTTGCCACGACCACCGCGACGCTGGGCTTCATAGTCGCTCAGCGGCTGATACTTCACGTAACCCTGATGAGACAGCGTAACGACAACATCTTCCTGGTTGATCAGATCTTCGATGTTGATGTCAGCGGTGTTCGCCGTGATTTCCGTGCGGCGCTCGTCGCTGTATTGCGTTTTGATCGCTTCCAGCTCTTCGCGGATGACTTCCATCAGGCGCTCAGGGCTATTGAGGATATAAAGCAGCTCGGCGATCTCCGCCAGCAGCTCTTTATATTCATCAAGCAGCTTTTCGTGCTCCATGCCGGTCAGTTTCTGCAAACGCAGATCCAGAATCGCCTGCGCCTGCGGTTCCGTCAGGTAGTAGTGACCATCACGGATTCCGAACTCTGGCTCCAGCCACTCTGGACGCGCAGCATCATCGCCCGCACGTTCCAACATAGTAGCAACGCTACCCAGCTCCCACGCTTGTGCGATCAGCGACGCTTTCGCTTCAGCAGGTGACGCAGCACGACGAATCAGTTCGATAATCGGATCGATGTTCGCCAGCGCAATAGCCAGACCTTCCAGAATGTGGGCACGGTCACGGGCTTTACGCAGTTCAAAAATGGTACGACGCGTCACCACTTCACGGCGGTGGCGCACAAACGCAACCAGAATGTCCTTCAGCGGCATGATCTTCGGCTGGCCCTGATGCAGAGCGACCATGTTGATGCCGAATGACGTCTGAAGCTGGGTCTGGGAGTACAGATTATTCAGTACCACTTCGCCCACGGCGTCACGCTTAATCTCGATGACGATACGCATACCGTCTTTATCAGATTCGTCACGCAGCGCGCTAATGCCTTCGATACGTTTATCTTTGACCAGCTCGGCAATTTTCTCGATCAGGCGAGCTTTGTTCACCTGATACGGAATTTCATGCACGATGATGGTTTCACGTCCAGTTTTCGCGTCCGCTTCCACTTCAGCACGCGCACGGATGTAAATTTTACCGCGCCCGGTACGATAGGCTTCTTCAATGCCGCGTCGGCCATTAATGATCGCCGCCGTCGGGAAATCCGGGCCTTTGATGTGTTCCATCAACCCTTCAAGGCTGATGTTTTCATCATCGATATACGCCAGACAGCCGTTCACGACTTCCGTCAGGTTATGCGGTGGAATGTTCGTTGCCATCCCGACTGCGATACCGGAAGAACCGTTAACCAGCAGGTTAGGAATACGTGTAGGCATGACGTCAGGAATCTGCTCGGTGCCGTCATAGTTCGGCACAAAATCGACCGTCTCTTTTTCAAGATCGGCCAGCAGTTCATGAGCAATTTTCGACATGCGAATTTCGGTATAACGCATCGCCGCAGCAGAGTCGCCATCAATCGAACCGAAGTTGCCCTGACCATCAACCAGCATGTAACGCAGTGAGAAAGGCTGCGCCATACGTACGATGGTTTCATAAACGGCAGAGTCGCCGTGCGGGTGGTATTTACCGATGACATCCCCGACGACACGGGCGGATTTTTTATACGGTTTGTTCCAGTCGTTACCCAGTACGTTCATCGCGTACAGTACGCGACGGTGTACCGGTTTCAGTCCATCTCGAACATCTGGTAATGCACGCCCGACAATAACGGACATCGCATAATCCAGATACGAGCTTTTCAGCTCTTCTTCAATGTTGACCGGTGTGATTTCTCTGGCAAGGTCGCTCATGGAGCCGCTATCCCTCTATATTAGGCATCTACCCGTGTACAGAAAAGTGAACCGTTCAGATAAGGTGAACTGTTCAAAAGGTGAAAAATTATATCACAAACCGCCCTTTCGGGGGAAACTCCCTTCCGCTCTGAACAGACTGTTTTCCCAATGGACTTTATTCCTCAGATATCCCTTAGAGAAAACGGACACCGCTGCACGTTGCAGCGCGAAGGGAGTATACTCGCGGCAGGATAAAGATGACGAAAGGCAGTGATGACACATGAATGTAGAAAATCAAACTCCGAACGTTGACCATCAGGAGATTGCCAAATTTGAGGCTATCGCTTCACGCTGGTGGGATTTAGAAGGTGAATTCAAACCATTGCACCGCATTAATCCGCTGCGTCTGGGCTATATTTCGCTGCACGCGGAAGGCCTGTTCGGCAAGAAAGTGCTGGATGTCGGCTGCGGCGGCGGCATTTTAGCCGAAAGCATGGCGCGTGAAGGCGCGGACGTCACCGGGCTCGATATGGGCGCAGAGCCATTGCAGGTCGCGCGTTTGCATGCGCTGGAAAGCGGTGTCGCTGTCGATTACGTGCAGGAAACGGTAGAAGCGCATGCACACGCGCATCCGGGCCTCTACGATGTCGTCACCTGCATGGAAATGCTGGAGCACGTGCCTGACCCGCAATCCGTGGTGCAGGCCTGCGCCAAGTTGGTCAAACCCGGCGGACACGTCTTTTTCTCCACCATCAACCGCAATGCAAAAGCGTGGATGATGGCCGTTATTGGTGCCGAGTACGTGCTAAAAATGGTGCCACGCGGCACGCACGACATTAAGAAATTCATTCGCCCAGCAGAACTGATGCACTGGGTCGACAGTACACCGCTGCGTGAAAAACATATCACCGGGCTGCACTACAACCCGCTGACGGACCACTTTAAACTGGGTCCAAACGTGGACGTGAACTACATGCTGCACACTCGCCACGATAAATAGAACCGATTAAGAATACTCTTAAAAATTGCGTGGTTTTTCACCGCGCAATTTTCCAAGTTTTACCTGAAAAACCAACAAAATGACTACGACTTATTTTTTTTACAGAATATTGACATCCTCTTAGCCCTTACAAAATCAGGATTTCGAGAAACCAACGGTTCGGCAACCTGAAATTAACACCAAAATCAAGCCTTGTACTCAAACGAATCCAGACTAGAATACTCACCATGTAGTAGCCATTTATTAAAAAATATCTATATCTAGTATTTATCCACAGAGTTAGTCACAGGGGTGTTTCTGTGAATAAACAGGGGATATTTTTTATTTTCACCAAACAGGTAAATCCCAACATGAACCAGAGCTTGCTCGTTACCAAACGCGATGGCAGCAAAGAAAAAATCAATTTGGATAAAATCCACCGCGTCATTGCTTGGGCCGCAGAAGATTTACACAATGTCTCCGTTTCTCAGGTGGAACTGCGTTCCCACATTCAGTTTTATGACAGCATCAAAACCTCTGATATCCATGAAACTATCATCAAGGCCGCTGCCGATCTGATCTCTCGCGAAAGCCCGGATTATCAATATCTGGCCGCGCGTCTGGCCATCTTCCATTTGCGTAAGAAAGCCTACGGCCAGTTTGAGCCGCCTGCTCTGCTGACTCACGTCACCAAAATGGTAGAATTGGGTAAGTACGACAAACATCTGTTAGAAGACTATAGCCCGGAAGAATTCGCCCAGATGGACGCTTTCATCGATCACTGGCGTGACATGAGTTTCTCCTATGCGGCGGTTAAACAGCTGGAAGGGAAATATCTGGTACAAAACCGCGTCACCGGTGATATCTACGAAAGCGCCCAGTTCCTGTACATTTTGGTCGCCGCCTGCCTGTTCTCCGGCTACCCGCGTGAGACGCGTCTGGATTACGTTAAACGTTTTTATGACGCGATCTCTACGTTCAAAATTTCTCTGCCGACGCCAATTATGGCGGGCGTGCGTACGCCAACACGTCAGTTCAGCTCTTGCGTGCTGATCGAATGCGGCGACAGTCTGGATTCCATCAACGCGACCTCCAGCGCTATCGTGAAATACGTTTCTCAACGTGCCGGTATCGGTATCAACGCAGGCCGCATCCGTGCGCTCGGTAGCCCGATTCGCGGCGGTGAAGCATTCCACACCGGCTGTATTCCTTTCTATAAACACTTCCAGACGGCAGTGAAATCCTGCTCTCAGGGTGGCGTACGCGGCGGGGCTGCCACGCTGTTCTATCCGCTGTGGCATCTGGAAGTGGAAAGCCTGCTGGTGCTGAAAAACAACCGTGGCGTAGAAGGCAACCGCGTTCGTCACCTCGACTACGGCGTGCAGTTGAACAAACTGATGTATCAGCGTCTGGTAAAAGGTGAAGAGATCACCCTGTTCAGCCCGTCTGACGTGCCAGGACTGTACGATGCTTTCTTCGCCGATCAGGATGAATTCGAGCGCCTGTATGTGCAATATGAGCAGGATGCCAGCATCCGCAAACAGCGCATCAAAGCAGGCGAGCTGTTCTCCCTGATGATGCAGGAACGTGCTTCCACGGGCCGTATTTATATTCAGAACGTTGACCACTGCAACACGCACAGCCCGTTCGACCCGCAGATCGCACCTGTTCGCCAGTCCAACCTGTGTCTGGAAATCGCACTGCCGACCAAGCCGCTGAACGACGTGAACGATGAAAACGGTGAAATCGCGCTGTGTACGCTGTCCGCTTTCAACCTCGGCGCAATCAATAGCCTAGACGATCTGGAAGATCTGGCGACACTGGCCGTGCGCGCGCTGGATGCTCTGCTGGATTATCAGGATTACCCGATTACAGCGGCAGAACGTGGTGCGATGGGTCGCCGCACGCTGGGTATTGGCGTCATTAACTTCGCTTACTATCTGGCGAAAAACGGCGTGCGTTACTCCGACGGCAGCGCCAACGGCCTGACACACAAAACGTTTGAAGCTATTCAGTACTATCTGTTAAAGGCGTCGAATGTGCTGGCACGCGAACAAGGTGCCTGCCCGTGGTTCAATGAAACCACCTATTCTCAGGGTATTTTGCCTATCGATACCTATAAGCGCGATCTGGATGCGATTTGCAACGAACCGCTGCATCTCGACTGGGAAGCGCTGCGTAACGACATCAAAGAGTATGGTCTGCGTAACTCCACGCTGTCTGCGCTGATGCCGTCTGAGACCTCATCTCAGATCTCCAACGCCACTAACGGTATTGAACCACCACGCGGCCACATCAGCGTCAAAGCGTCCAAAGACGGTATTCTGCGCCAAGTGGTGCCGGAGTACGAAACGCTGAAAGACGCTTACGAACTGCTGTGGGATATGCCAAATAACGACGGCTATCTGCAACTGGTTGGCCTGATGCAGAAGTTTGTCGATCAGGCGATCTCTTCCAACACTAACTACGATCCGTCACGTTTCCCATCAGGTCGAGTACCGATGAAACAACTGCTGAAAGATCTGGTCACGGCCTACAAATTCGGCGTGAAAACGCTGTATTACCAAAACACCCGTGACGGCGCGGAAGACGTACAAGACGACCTGCTGCCAGAACCACAGGACGACGGCTGCGAAGGCGGTGCGTGTAAGATTTAAGCCAATAATGAAAGGCTGCCGATGCAGCCTTTCTCTTTTATAGCAAACGTCGCTGCCCCGCCCCTTATGGGCCTTCACAAGCGGCGTTAAAAAATGCTCCCGGCATTTTTTTGGAGAGACTCATGGCCTATACCACTTTTTCACAGAATAAAAATGACCAGTTGCTAGAACCCATGTTCTTCGGTCAGTCGGTTAACGTTGCACGTTTCGATCAGCAAAAATATGAAATTTTCGAAAAATTGATCGAAAAACAGCTGTCCTTCTTCTGGCGTCCAGAAGAAGTCGACGTGTCCCGCGATCGCATCGACTATCAGGCGCTGCCCGATCATGAAAAGCATATCTTCATCAGCAACCTGAAATACCAAACGCTGCTGGATTCGATTCAGGGACGTAGCCCGAACGTGGCACTGCTACCGCTGATTTCTATCCCTGAGCTGGAAACCTGGGTGGAAACCTGGGCTTTCTCGGAAACCATTCACTCACGTTCCTACACGCACATCATTCGTAATATCGTGAACGATCCATCGCTGGTGTTTGACGATATCGTGACGAACGAAGAAATTCTGAAGCGTGCCAAGGATATCTCCAGTTACTACGATTCGCTGATCGAGATGACCAGCTACTATCATCTGCTGGGTGAAGGGACACATCAGGTTAACGGCAAGACCGTGACCGTGAACCTGTATGCACTGAAAAAGCAGCTGTATATCTGTCTGATGAGCGTAAACGCGCTGGAAGCGATTCGTTTCTACGTTAGCTTCGCCTGCTCGTTTGCTTTTGCGGAACGCGAACTGATGGAAGGCAACGCCAAAATCATCAAGCTGATCGCCCGTGATGAAGCGCTGCACCTGACCGGCACACAGCACATGCTCAACCTGATGCGTTCTGGCCATGACGACCCAGAAATGGCGCAAATTGCCGAAGAGTGTCAGCAGGAATGTTATGATCTGTTCGTGCTCGCCGCTCAGCAAGAAAAAGAGTGGGCTGAATACCTGTTCCGTGACGGTTCGATGATTGGCTTGAACAAAGATATTCTGTGCCAGTACGTGGAATACATCACCAACATCCGCATGCAGGCCGTTGGGCTGCCGCTGCCGTTCCAGACGCGCACTAACCCAATTCCGTGGATCAACGCCTGGCTGGTGTCTGATAATGTACAGGTTGCGCCACAGGAAGTTGAAGTCAGCTCTTATCTGGTCGGTCAGATCGATTCAGAAATCAGCGACGACGATCTGAGCGATTTCCAGCTCTAATCGATGAGCAATCCAACGATCACACTGCGCACATCCGGTGCGCAGTTTTCCTGTTCAGACGACGGCCCTTCGCTGCTGGATGTGCTGGAATCTAACCGAGTCAGCATTGAATATCAGTGCCGCTCCGGCTATTGCGGTTCCTGTCGACTGCGTCTGGTAAAAGGCAGAGTGGCGTATCGTCAAACCCCGTTGGCCTGCATCCAACAGGATGAAATCCTCCCCTGCTGCTGTATGCCTCAGGGCGACATTGAACTCGATATCTAGCCCCCGCTCCCTCACAGGACATTCTCCTTACCGCGTTTACTGGCGGGCGTATTTACTGCCCGCTTTCATACTCAAGTGAGTTACACTATCCACTGAAATCGTTTTTCGACTGCTATATACCCTAAATAATTCAAGTTGCGGGACAAAACACATGTGTTTTGAACAACACAAAGCGTTGGCCCGTCAGGGCGAGGCTCAGAGATGAGCTGAGTATTACCAACGTACATGCAGCTTGAAGTATGGCGGGGATAAAACAACCTGGAGGTTTTAGAATATGCTCACCGTCATTCCTATTTTGATCTTTGTTGCACTCATCATTGTCTGGTCAGGCATCAAAATCGTACCTCAGGGATATCAATGGACTGTGGAACGGTTTGGCCGCTATACCAAAACGCTGATGCCGGGGCTGAATCTGGTCGTGCCGTTTATGGATCGCGTTGGTCGTAAAATCAACATGATGGAACAGGTATTAGATATACCCTCTCAGGAAATTATCTCACGCGATAACGCCAATGTGGCCATTGATGCCGTGTGTTTTATTCAGGTGATCGATCCCGCGCGGGCCGCTTATGAAGTTAGCAATCTGGAACAGGCTATCGTGAACCTCACCATGACCAACTTCCGTACGGTGCTGGGTTCCATGGAGCTGGACGAAATGCTGTCTCAGCGCGATAGCATCAACACCCGCCTGCTGCATATCGTTGATGAAGCCACGAACCCGTGGGGCGTGAAAATCACCCGTATTGAAATCCGCGACGTACGCCCGCCTGCTGAACTGATTGCCGCCATGAACGCGCAGATGAAAGCAGAGCGTAACAAGCGTGCGGATATTCTGGAAGCCGAAGGGGTGCGTCAGGCCGCAATCCTGAAAGCCGAAGGGGAAAAACAGTCGCAGATTCTCAAAGCTGAAGGCCAACGCCAATCTGCCTTCCTTGAAGCAGAAGCGCGTGAGCGTGCAGCAGAAGCGGAAGCACAGGCGACCAAAATGGTGTCCGAAGCCATCGCAGCAGGTAACATTCAGGCGATTAACTACTTTGTTGCCCAGAAATATACCGATGCGTTACAGCAGATCGGTTCTTCTAATAACAGCAAAGTGATCATGATGCCGCTGGAAGCCAGCAACCTGATGGGGGCTATCGGTGGGATCACTGAACTGATTAAAGATAGCAAAAACAGCCGAGGTCAATAATGGGCATTGGACTGGTGATGGAAAATGCGCACTGGTTCTGGCTGTCGCTCGGCGGTCTGCTTTTGGCCGCCGAAATGCTGGGCGCCAGTGGCTATATGCTGTGGAGCGGTTTATCGGCAGTATTGGTTGGGCTATTAACATGGGTGATGCCGCTGGGATGGCCATTGCAGGGAACGATTTTCGCCATCCTGACGATCGTTACGGCACTACTCTGGTGGTATTGGCTGCGTAAACGAACGCTGTCACGCCCACAGTCGATGCTCAACCAGCGCGGGCAACAACTGCTTGGACTGCGCGCTACGCTGACCGACCCGGTGATCAACGGTTTCGGGCGGGTAAACATCGGTGACAGCAGTTGGCGCGTGAAATCAGAACAGGATTTGCCCGCCGGCACGCAGGTTGAAGTGATTGCCATCGATGGTATCACGCTGCATGTGCGCCCGACTGAGCGCTAACTAACGCATTATTGGGGGAGCTTGTCTCCCCTTTATTACTCTCTTCTCTTCTGACAACAGCCCGCCAGATTATTGATTATCGGGCAATCCGCACCACCATCTCCCGGACACTGTTCGGCCAGCGCCAGCAAATGTTCACGCATCGTTTTCAGCTCTTCGATATGCATCTCGATTTCCTGCACTTTCTGCAAGGTTCGTGCTTTGACATCCGAACTTCGCCGCAGCGGATCGTTAAATAACGTAACCAGCTCTCGGCATTCATCCAGATTAAAACCAACCTGGCGCGCCTGACGCAGCAGCGTCAGCTCTTCGACGTGATGGTCGTCGTAGCTGCGGTAACCATTTTCAGAACGCAGCGGCGTAGTCAGAAGTTCTTTCTCTTCATAGAAGCGAATGGTTTTACTACTAAGACCGGTTTTTTTCGCAACATCACTGATATTCATGATTTCCCCCTTGACCCTCCCCTTGCTAGAAGGTTTACCTTACTCAATAACTAGTAGAAATCAGATGGCCGGTCAACGTCTTTCACCTCCGGCTGTGATCACGGGAGAAAATTATTATGTCTCAAACTATCGTGTTGTCGTTGCAGGGACTGACCTGCGGACACTGTGTCCAACGCGTGAAAAAAGCACTGGACGCGTTGCCTACGATCGAACAAACCAACGTCACCCAACAGTACGCCAGAGTCAGCGGCGACGTTGATTCCCAGACGTTGATCGACACTATTGAGCAGGCTGGCTACGAAGCACAGCTCGCTACCACGCCGGATGTCTCTCTTCAGCTTTCCGGCCTGAGCTGCAATCACTGTGTCGCCGCTACGCGTAAAGTGCTGGAAGCGATTCCCGGCGTCGTGGCGACGGATGTCACCAAAGAGCAGGCAACCGTGTATGGCAACGTTGAGGCCACAGCACTGATTAGTGCCATTGAAGAAGCCGGCTATCACGCCAGCGTGCAGGAGAACGTTCACCCAAAAACTGAGCCGCTGGCACAGGTAGCGACGACGCCGGAAGCGCTGCCAGCGGCCGAGAGTATTCTTCCGGCAATGGCAACACTCGCCACCCGCGATGACGACAGCGTACAGCTCCTGCTTCAGGGGATGAGCTGCGCCAGCTGCGTGAACCGCGTGCAGACGGCGTTGCAAAACGTCAGCGGCGTCACGCAGGCACGCGTTAATCTGGCCGAACGCAGCGCGTTGGTCAGCGGTCACGCCGAGCCGGAAGCGCTGATCGCCGCGGTTGAGCAAGCGGGCTATGGCGCGGAAATTATTCAGGACGAGGAAGCTCGCCGCGCGCGCCAGCAACAAACCTCTCAGCAGGCTATTCGCCGTTTCCAATGGCAGGCTGCGCTGGGATTACTGCTTGGTGTGCCGCTGATGCTGTGGGGCGTACTGGGCGGCAGCATGAGCCTGACACCGGAAAGCCAAACGCCGTGGCTGGTCATCGGTATTTTGACGCTGGCAGTGATGGTGTTCGCTGGCAGTCATTTTTACCGTAACGCCTGGCGCAGTCTGAAAAACGGCACCGCGACCATGGACACGCTGGTCGCGCTGGGAACAGGTGCAGCCTGGCTTTACTCTATTACCGTCAATCTATGGCCGGATCTTTTCCCAATGGCGGCGCGTCACCTTTACTATGAAGCCAGCGCCATGATCATCGGTTTAATCAACCTCGGTCATGCGCTGGAACAGCGTGCCCGTCAACGTTCTTCGCGGGCGCTGGAACGGTTACTGGATTTGACGCCCCCTACCGCCCGCGTCGTGACGCCGGAAGGTGAGAAATCCATTCCGCTATCCGACGTGCAGTCCGGCATGACGCTGCGCCTGACAACCGGCGACCGTATTCCTGTCGATGGCGAGATTTTGCAAGGCGAAGTGTGGGTGGATGAAGCCATGCTGACTGGGGAACCGATCCCGCAAGCCAAAACGTCCGGCGATACGGTTCACGCTGGTACGCTGGTTTCCGACGGCAGCGTCCTCTTTCGCGCGGACGCCATCGGCAACCAAACCACCCTATCGCGCATCATCCGACTGGTCAGGCAGGCGCAAAGTAGCAAACCCGCTATCGGCCAGTTGGCGGATCGTATTTCTGCCGTGTTTGTTCCCGTCGTCGTGGCCATCGCACTTCTCAGCGGTGCAATCTGGTTCTTCGTGGGGCCACAGCCGCAGATTGTCTACACGCTCATTATCGTCACGACCGTTCTGATCATTGCTTGCCCCTGTGCGCTTGGGCTGGCAACACCGATGTCGATTATTTCCGGCGTCGGACGTGCCGCAGAGTTTGGCGTGCTGGTGCGTGATGCTGATGCCTTACAGCAGGCCAGTAAGCTGGATGTGCTGGTGTTTGACAAAACCGGTACGCTAACCGAAGGACAGCCGCGCGTCGTGGCGATTCATACCTTCGCCGACGTGACGGAAGTTCAGGCGCTGGCCTGGGCGGCTTCGCTGGAGCAAGGCTCGAATCACCCACTGGCAAAAGCGATTCTTGAAAGAGCAGAAAATCTGACACTCACGCAAGTCGAACAGTTCCGTACGCTGCGCGGCCTCGGCGTCAGCGGCGAGATCGGTGATGCACACCTGCTACTGGGGAATCCGGCGCTTCTCCAGCAACATCAGGTCGATATCACCGCAGGCGAAACGCTGATCAATGAACAGGCTCAGCGCGGTATCACACCGGTATTGCTGGCGGCGAATGGTCACATCATTGCGGTGTTCTCCATCCACGATCCGCTGCGAGCAGATAGCGTCAGCGCCTTGCAGCGTCTCCACCAGCAGGGCTATCAGCTCGTCATGCTCACGGGGGACAACCCGCTCACGGCGAAGAGCATCGCTAAAGAAGCGGGTATCGATCAGGTGATTGCTGGCGTGCTGCCAGACGGCAAAGCGGAGGCCATCAAAAAGTTACAGGCTCAGGGCAAGCGCGTGGCCATGATTGGTGATGGCATCAACGATGCACCGGCACTGGCACAGGCCGATGTCGGCATTGCGATGGGCGGCGGCAGCGATATCGCGATTGAAACCGCCGCTATCACGCTGATGCGCCACAGCCTGCACGGTGTCGCCGATGCGCTGGCGCTCTCCAATGCCACACTGCGCAACATGAAGCAGAACCTGCTGGGCGCGTTTATCTATAACTCGTTGGGGATCCCCATTGCCGCAGGCGTACTCTACCCGCTGACCGGGACGCTACTTAGCCCGGTGGTGGCCGGTGCAGCGATGGCGCTCTCCTCCATCACGGTGGTCAGCAACGCCAACCGCCTGCTGCGTTTTAAACCTAAAAGCCAGTAATGCAAACGCGGCGCGTTGTTGAGACGCGCCGCGTTTTCCTTTGCCGAAAACCATCGTGATTTTATCGCCTGTAGCCAGACTTATTCACCCACGCTCACTCCAGTTCATGGCGTGCGGCTTCTGCCAAAAAATGGCTGCGATCGCGATAAGTACCCGGCTGCTCTCGCACGCGATTATCAATACGCTGTATCAACGTATCGGGAAGTGAAATGTTCAATCGCTGCGGTTTTCCCTCAAAAGCCGATAAATCCACATCCAGCACGAACCAACTATCGTAGTCCGCAAAATCTGGTATTGCCGCATAGATGAGATGTCCAGCATCATTAAGTCGTTTAATATCCAGATTTCCGCGGCTCACCGCTTCATCAATAAGGGTTAAAATCGCTTCCCGCGCCATGCGTGCAATCTCTTGTTGGCTGTCAGCTGCAGAGAAGCAGCCATAATCATCAGTACACAACGCCGGAACGATCAGCCCATATGCCGTAGCATCATCTTTTGGCGTTTCAACACCGACTGAAAAAAACATATTGCCTCCGAAAAGGCGGGGATCAGATCCCCGCCATTTTTTTGATGGATTTGACAGTTCCAAGTGGTAAATCCTTTTTTGGATGCGGCACTGGAAATGTTTTTCCAGTAATGGGTGACCACCATATTTGGTGACTCCCGCCGTTATGCCGTTTGCACTCACAACCTGCCGCTGCCAGCTCCTTTATCAGGTCAGTTGATTTCATGTATCCTCCTAACCTGACTTTCATTATACACACCAATACACACCCATCAATCTTTACGCGTAGGGAGAATTGAGTAACCAAACACGTGGGCTTCCGTGCCCTTAGGATTGGTATACCTTGTATTGTTCCGCATCTAGCGTTTAGCATAGTTATTCCACATCAGGAGACGGAACCAATGGGGCAACTGCTGCGTAGAATCGCGACTTTTCTTGGCTTTATCTCACCGCTGGCTTACGCCTACCCAGCGATAGACGTTCAGCTTACTAATGAACGACAACTGCATCTGGTCGGCAGCATTCATATGGGTAGCAAGGATATGGCACCGCTGCCCGATACGCTGTTGCAACAGCTCCGGCAGGCGACCGCACTTATCGTCGAAGCCGATATATCCGATTCACATTCCCCCTTCGGACACAGTGACGCCGAGCCACCGCTCGTACAACGCCTCAGCCCGGAAAACTACCGCCAGTTGCAAAAAATCTGCGAGTCGCTCTCTTTCGATGAGAGTAATATCAGTACGCTTCCAGCCTGGCAGGCCGCGCTGATGCTGCAAGCCAGACAGGCGCAGTTGCTGGGCTTACGCCCCGACTACGGTATCGATTATCAGTTAATTAACGCCGCGAAATCTCACGGTATTCAGGTTATCGAGCTGGAAGGACAGCAGACGCAGGTTGATTTGTTACAACAACTACCGCAGGGCGGCCTGCTGTTGCTGGAGGATACGATTAAACACTGGCGCGCCAACGCACATTTGCTACAAACGATGGTGGGCTGGTGGCTAGACAGCAGACCCGGCAAATATACGCCGGATATCCCCGCGACGTTCAGCAATGAAATGACCGACCTGTTGATGGGCCAGCGTAACCGCCGCTGGCAACAGCAGCTTCAGGAATTGCCACCCGGAAATTACGTTGTGGCCGTAGGCGCACTGCATCTGTATGGCGATGAGAATTTACCCACGCTGCTAAAAAACGGCCATACCGCAACCCCATGAAAGAACACATTATGACGCGTAGCCGCGTCCGCAAGATAAGGCCCGCTACAGGGTTAAGGATAGTGAAATCATGACACCCGCAGTCAATCTGCTCGAAAAAAACAAGGTCGACTTTACGCTACACAGCTACCACCACGACAGCGATGAAACCAACTTTGGCGAAGAAGCGGCCAGAAAGCTGGGGCTGAATAAAGAACAGGTTTATAAAACGCTGCTCGTTTCTCTGAATGGTGATGCGAAAAATCTCGCCGTGGCCGTTACGCCAGTCGCCGGCATGCTGGATCTCAAGAAAGTCGCCCGTGCGCTGTCAGCTAAAAAAGCGGATATGGCCGATCCGGTCATCGCTCAGCGTGTCACAGGTTATCTGGTAGGAGGAATCAGCCCACTTGGGCAGAAGAAACTGTTGCCAACCGTGATTGATGAACCGGCACGCCAGTTCGGTACCATTTTCATTTCCGGCGGTAAACGTGGGTTGGATATTGAACTATCGGCAGACGATCTGGCGCGACTGCTGCGCGCCACCTTTGCCGATATCGCCAAGCATGATTAATACTCGCGATTAAATGAGCATAACCTGCCTGACGATGTAGCATCAAAACGAAGCAGATAGCAGAGGACTCCACGGCCAGTGTGTCCCCTGCTACCGCTTCATATACTCGTCATACTTCAAGTTTCATGTGCGTTGGCTGCACTCAGTCACCCGAATCACTTACTTGAGTAAGCTCATCGGGATTCCTTCCCTTGCCGCCTTCCCGAAACTCGAATTATTTAGGGTATAATCGATTACTGATCGACTTTTGCCCCTTTATCCAACTGCATCACTGGGCCTTCTTTCACATTCAGCGTCAGGCCTTTGGTCTGCAACTCCGCATTTCTTACGCGAATGCCTTTATCCGCATCAATGCGCACATTATCAAAGTGGAAACCACTGAGTGGGGCTTCTGGTACGCCGATAATGTAAGCCGCTGCTTTGGTCTTACCGGTCGACTCCAGATTCTCGATCGTCACATTGCTGAAATGCGGCGTCTTGTACTGATCAAACGGCTGCTCTGGATCGGTATCCGGCGGATAAATTTGCTCACCCATCGTGAAGCCGCCTTCGGCCAGCATCTTGTCTACTTCAGCCTGCACAATCGGCGCAGCTTTGTAGTAAGCGGCAAAGACCAGCGGGATTTCAACATCCACCATTTTGGTATTACGGTAAGTGATGTTTTTCACTTCGCCGCCTTTACCACGCAGGGTTTTAATGCGGATACCGTACATGGAACCTTCGAACTGGTTATTTTCAACCAGCACGTTATTCACACCACCGGAGGTTTCGCTGCCGATAGAAATGCCGCGCCCTTGCTTCAGGATATTGTTGGCGATATAGATGTTATCCACGACGCCATTCGGGAAGCGGCTATCCGGCTTCTCGGCTTTTATCGCGATGTGGTCATCATTACAGTCGATATAGTTGTTGGTAATACGGATATTCTGGCTGTCGATCGGGTCGATAGCATCGGTATTTGGCGCATGCCACGGCGACAGAATCCGAGTACCGTTCACATCCACATCATGTGAGTAACGCATCACAATGTGGAAACTCGGAGAGTGAGTGAGTGTGACGCCATCCACCAGCACGTTATTAGAGCTTTTGATATAAATCAGACGTGGACGATCGGTGCCACCTTTCTTGCCGGTTGCACGAATATTCTCACGCCAGCGCTCCCACCAGACAGCGCCTTGCCCATCAATCGTGCCCTGCCCAGTGATAGCCACATTCTGTGCATCGGCAATACTGATAAAGGGAAGCCAGCCATTTTCCGCTTCAGCGTACTTGGTTTTTTCCGTCGCGCGATAGGCTGCTTCTTCGGTCGATGCAACGATGGTCGCATCTTTTGCCAGATCCAGTCTGATGTTACTTTTCAGGAACAGCGGATCGACCAGATAGTTACCGCGAGGAACGTGTACCGTCCCGCCGCCGGCCGCAGCACAATCATCAATCGCTTTCTGGAAAGCTTGGGTATTCAGTGCGATCTGTAGGCGGTGGCCTTCGGCCCCGTATTGCGTTACGTCACAGGTTTTATCGGGAAATTTCACTGAGCTGGCCGCTTGTGCGGTACCCGCTTGAATACCCAACGTGATGCAGGAAGCCATTAATGACAGAGCAAGACCACTACGCATACTTAACCTCACTAAAAAATGAAATATCGTTTTAATAAAATACCACTCCTATTCCATTAAAAAGCGAGAGGCGATCACGTTTTAGATGTATTCGTAATAATTACAATAAGGTAGGATTTTTTTCGTGCAATTGCACGATTCCCATCCTGCGAATGTACCTATGGCGAGGTAGTGCGCCGCATAAACAGAGCAAGGGATGTAAAAGAAAGTAGGATCGAGGAAATGGTGCTGGCCTGAGCGACCAGCACAGAGAAGATAAATGGCGTTATGCCGTCAGGCGAGCGAAAGCATCACGGATTTCCTGTTCAGGTAAATCCACACCGATAAACACCAGCACGCTCTTTCTTTCTTCATCAGCGTGCCATTCTCTGTCCCAGTCGGCGCTATACAAGCGCTGAACACCCTGAAACAGCAGGCGGCGGTCATCACCGTTGATGGCCAGAATGCCTTTATAGCGCAGCAGATTATCGGAGAATTGCAGCAGCAGGTTTTCCATCACATCGGAAACAGACTGAAGCTCAACCGCCTTATCGAGATACACAACGATTGATTGCACGTTATTCTGCGCGGGGGCAACAAAGCGAAATACTGGCGTTTTCACGTCCAACTTGTCGCTGAGGACAAAGCCGTCGATGTTAAACAGCACGCTCAGATCGATATCGCCATGGACTACAGGGTAGATCGGTGCACGCGCATTAATGCGCTGAAGGCGCGGTAGCAGCGTTTCGTCTTCGCTTGCCACATCGGTTTTGGTCAGCAGTATCCGGTCGGCATAGCCAATCTGCGACTGTGCGATGGTGAACTGATCGAGCTGCTGCTGCGCATGTACTGCATCCACCAGCGTGATAATCCCGTCCAGAACAAAGCGTTCACAAATAACTTCATGCGAGAAGAAGGTCTGCGCCACCGGCCCCGGATCGGCCATACCGGTGCATTCAATGATGACATGATCAAAATCCAACGTGCCATTATCCACGCCATCGACCAGATCGAGCAGCGCATCGGCCAGCTCATTGGACTGCGTACAGCAGATGCAACCGTTGCTCAGCGTCGTAATCTGGCTGGCCCGTTCACCGATTAACGTATTATCAATCGGGACTTCGCCGAATTCGTTTTCAATTACGGCAATCTTGTAGCCGTGCTCGGCATTCAGGATATGCCGTAATAAGGTCGTTTTTCCTGCACCGAGAAACCCGGTCAGAATGGTGACATAAAGTGGTTGAGTCATAACAGGTCCCAAATCGTTAACAGCAGCGTATCCCGCCTTTGCCGTCTCCGCCATAACGCGCCTGCTGGCGTTCGCGGAAGAATTCTTCGTACGTCATCGCAGGTTTATCCGGGTGATTAGTCTGCATATGCTGCACATAGGTATCATAATCTGGCATACCGACCAGCATACGCGCCGCTTGGCCCAAATATTTTCCTGCTTTTCCCAGATTGCCAAACATCATTACCTCCAGACCATCGCCTGCAATAGCGGCTAGATAAAAAATACCCTGTATAACGTTATACATTATACAGGGTATCTGTACCCGTCATCTTTCACGTTCTGCCTTGCTAGCTGTCTCGCAAAATCTGACGGGCGCGAGTCACTTAGTGGCCGGAAGAAACTTTCACGCCACCTTCAGGAACCGGAACATACGGGGTTTCCTGATCGGTACGTTCAGCCACTTTACGTGCAGCCAGTGCCGCTTTAATACCGTACGCAATAATACTGTACACCACGATCAGGAACAGAATGCTCAGACCGGCGTTGGTATAGTTGTTAGTCACGATATGGTTCATGTTAGAAATCTGCTGCGCACTCAGCTCGGCACCGCCTTCCGCAATTTTGCCCTTGAACATGTTCGCCATGTAGAAGAAGCCTTCCAACTGAGGATTGTCGCTGAACAGTTTCAGACCCAGCGCCCAGGTAGTACAGATCAGCAGCCAAATCGCCGGAACCAGCGTGACCCAGATGTACTGCGTACGTTTCATCTTAATCAGGATAACCGTACCCAGAATCAGCGCCACGGCAGCCAGCATCTGGTTAGAGATACCAAACAACGGCCACAGGCTCTTCACGCCGCCCAATGGATCAACCACGCCTTGATACAGCAGGTAGCCCCACAGACCGACGCAGCCCGCCGTACCGATCATACCAGCAATCAGAGAGTCAGTTTTCTTCAGGAACGGAACGAAGTTACCCAACAGGTCTTGCAGCATGAAACGGCCAGCACGCGTACCCGCATCCAGTGCCGTCAGAATGAACAGCGCTTCAAACAGAATACCGAAGTGATACCAGAAGCCCATGTTGGCACCAGGAATGATCTGGTGGAATACGTGTGCGATACCAACAGCCAGCGTAGGTGCCCCACCTGCACGGTTCAGAACGGAAGGTTCACCGATGTCTTTCGCCGTTTGCAGAATCTGCTCAGGAGAAATCACGAAGCCCCAAGAGCTAACGGTCGCCGCCGCGTGGGCAGATACGTCCTGCAGCTGTGCCAGAATCATCGGCGCATCTGCTGTGCCCAGACGATGCAGATCCGGCATCGTAATACCCAGCGCCGCTGGCGGAGTATTCATCGCGAAGTACAGACCCGGTTCGATGATAGACGCCGCAACCAGCGCCATGACCGCCACGAAAGATTCCATCAGCATGGCACCGTAACCGATGAAACGCGCATCGTTTTCGTTAGCCATCAATTTCGGCGTAGTACCGGAAGCAATCAGCGCGTGGAAGCCAGACACCGCGCCACAAGCAATCGTAATAAACAGGAACGGGAACAGCGTACCTTTCCAGACCGGACCGGTGCCATCCACAAACTGCGTTACCGCTGGCATTTTCAGATCGGGATTCAGAATCACGATACCAATCGCCAGACCGACGATGACACCAATTTTCAGGAAGGTCGCCAGATAGTCACGCGGCGCCAGAATCAACCATACTGGCAGCAGTGCGGACACGAAGGCATAACCAATCAGCGTATAGGTGATGGTGGTATCTTTGAAGGTCAGCGCTGGGCCCCAGTACGGGTCATGTGCTACGACGCCACCAAACCAGATTGCCAGCACCAGCAATACGATCCCGATCACCGAGATTTCACCGACTTTACCCGGACGGATAAAGCGCATGTAGACGCCCATAAACAGCGCGATCGGCACCGTAGAACACACGGTAAAGACGCCCCACGGACTTTCTGCCAACGCTTTCACCACGATCAGTGCCAGTACGGCAAGAATGATGATCATGATAAGGAAGCAGCCGAACAGCGCAATCGTACCCGGTACTGGGCCTAATTCCTTCTTAACGATTTCGCCTAACGACGCGCCGTTACGACGGGTCGAAATAAACAGGACCATGAAGTCCTGCACGGCACCGGCCAACACCACGCCGCCCAGCAGCCATAAGGTGCCCGGCAAGTAGCCGACCTGCGCAGCCAGTACCGGCCCAACCAGCGGGCCCGCACCTGCGATAGCAGCAAAGTGGTGCCCGAACAGGACGTTACGGTTCGTCGGCACATAGTTAAGACCGTCGTTATTCACAACGGCGGGGGTTGCTCTGGTCGGATCTAACTGCATGACTTTTTGTGCGATATACAGGCTGTAGTATCGATAAGCCACGAGGTAAACGGCGACAGAAGCAACAATAATCCATAATGCACTAATATGCTCACCGCGACGTAGTGCGACTACGCCGAGGCAAGCAGCCCCGATGATTCCAAGAATCATCCAAGGGATGTGTTTAAGAATGGCGTTGCTCTTCATAAGACATCCTTCAATTAAAAATCACAATCGTTTGATTTTGTTAGCTGTAGAAAAATAAACCCTGGTAATGCGTCGTGCGATAACGCGGGTTATCGCGTATTTCAGATAAAGGAAAATAGTGGCGGCACATTACGCCATCGCGTACGCGCGTGGGGCGGGTATTTGGGTAGGCGGCAGAATAGCGAGCTAAGCGGTTAGAATGACGCAGTGAGTGGCTGGGGATAAATTGGGCGGTATAAAACGAAAAGGCCGCGACGTTCGCGGCCAGTAGAGTGTTTATGTGATGGGCGATTACGGAATCTGGTATGCCAGTTTGTAATTACCCGCCGTCGCGGGGCGGAATGTCACACTGTCCGTGCGCCAGCGGATTTCCACTTCCGCGGGTGACTGCACTTTCCAGCTTGAGGCATCGTTGACGTTCAGTACCAGTCGGTCAATCGTCGCGACATCTGCCGCAGGATCGGTAATATCAAGCGCAAACGCAAACGCGAGTGAATCCGGTACGCCGTTATTGGATGAAAACAGCTGCGTCCACTGTGCCGCCGTAATACCACCAAGCTCGGCCGGCGTCATACCGTCCGCAATCAGTGCTTCTGCGCCTGCGGTATCGGCTGACAGCGCCCCTACATCAACCCACGCTCCGTTCCGCAAGACATGCCAGTTAACGAGATCCCGCGTCACAGCGACACGCACTTTACCCTTGCCCGTCTGCGTTGCGGTTAGTGTTGCGGAATTAATCTGTGCCCATGAGCCAGCAGATGTTAATAACTTCTGAATTACTGATTGTGCTAATGGAGTATATTTTGTACGCACACTAATCGGCTGAGCAGAAATTAGTTTTACAGGAGTGGTGACATTAGGCAGTGTCGTATTTAATGAATTAACACTCGATACACCTAGCAGATTTATTCTTTCTGAAGTCAACTCCCCAGTGATTTCAATCAGTACATTTCCTGAGAAACCATAGTTTTTCCCACCAGTGTTGATGACAAATTTTTCATTCGGTGGGAAAAATTTTAATTCTGAAATAGTGACATAGGGGCTACTGCCGTTAATAGCCGTAATTAACAAACGGTAAGTTTTGTAACTAGCGGATTGTGAGAGAGTAAAGTTTCTCACCGCACCAGGATCGTTATTCATATCGTCGGTAACGGAATGTAAATCACTCCATGTTACACCGTTATCATTACTGCCCTGAAGTTTCCATGTTCGCACATTCCCCATATCCATTTGGCTACGGTTGGTAATTTGATAACCACCGATGGCTTCTTTCGATGGTAAATCAATTTGTAGCCAGTGAGGTCGTGCAACAGAAGGTACCCATGAGCCATCCGTTCCCCAGCAGTTAGGCGGCGGACCTGAATTATTAGAGCCATCGAATGCGATAAAAGCTTTATAGGTCCCTAGAGACTCATTAGACGCACTCGCTATATAACCTACAGGTAATGTATTAGACGTCATTAAAGGAATAACAGATGAAGAAGATGCATTTATTAATGTAGTGGCACACTGAATTTGGCCACCTGAATAGAGGTGATATCATCACCTCACAGTCAAAACAGGTGACATTATGACCGGACGTAACAGACGTAATTTTAGCCCCGAGTTTCGCCTCGAAGCTGCCCAGCTTGTACTCGATCAGCACTACACCGTTGCCGCCGCTGCTACGGCAATGAATGTCGGCAAATCCACGATGGACAAATGGGTTCGACAACTGAAAGAAGAGCGAGCGGGAAAATCACCCACTGCTTCACCCATGACACCTGAGCAGATTGAAATACGTGAGCTAAAGAAAAGACTTCAACGCGTTGAAATGGAAAGGGATATATTAAAAAAGGCTACCGCGCTCTTGATGTCAGACTCCCTGAACAATTCTCATTAGTTGAGAAACTCAGGGCGCGGTTTCCTGTTGCCGTTGTGTGCAACGTGTTTGGGGTTCATCGCAGCAGTTATAAATACTGGCGGCAGCCCAGGAAGCCTGACGCCACGAGAGTGGCATTACTGAGCCTTGTGCGTGAAGTTTATCGCGAAAGTAACGGCTCAGCAGGAGCGCGAAGCATTGCCGCGATGGTCACCACTAAAGGTATAAAACTGAGCCGCTGGCGGGCAACAAAGCTGATGAAAGCGCTCAATATTATCAGCTGTCAGCAACCCAACCTGGCCATCGTTATAAGAAGGCGTCTAAGGAACACATTGAGATCCCTAATTATCTGGATCGCCAGTTTGCTGTTACCGAGCCTAATCAGGCCTGGTGCGGTGATGTGACTTATATCTGGACGGGAAAACGCTGGGCTTATCTGGCTGTAGTACTCGATTTGTTTTCCCGTAAACCGGTTGGCTGGGCGATGTCATTTTTCCCTGATTCAGCACTGACAGGTAAAGCCCTGTCGATGGCCTGGGAAGCACGGGGAAAACCGGCTAATTTACTGTATCACTCGGATCAAGGCAGTCACTATACCAGCAGGAATTTCAGGCAGTTACTGTGGAGATATCAGATAAAGCAAAGTCTGAGTCGCCGGGGAAATTGCTGGGATAACAGCCCAATGGAACGGTTCTTCAGAAGCCTGAAAACAGAGTGGGTACCGGATAATGGCTACGCGAATTTTAGCCAAGCCAGCACGGCAATAACGAATTACATCACAGGATATTACAGCCAGCTCAGACCTCATCAATATAATGGTGGTTTGACGCCGAATGAATCAGAAAGATTGTTCTGGAAAAACTCTAAAGCCGTGGCCAGTTTTTGTTGACCACTACACACCGGCTTCTTCTTTCAGCGCATACGCCGCGAGATTAAACGTATTTTGTGAACTAACACTGAACGTATGACTTTGTCCTGCCGTTGCACCCTGACGATCGGCAACAGTATAACCAGAACCGCCTGTGCCCGAACCACCAGCAGCACTGATAATGGTTTTCTCATTCGCTGGGTTATAACTCAGCGTCACGCCCTCACCGGCTTCCAGCGAGGAATGGATAAGCTGTTTCGTTTTTTGCGTGTAGTCGGTGATGTCCGCGGTGGTGTGCGTGTGATCTGCTGCTGCAATTCCCATCTGCGCTGGCGTCAGTGAGATATCACCGCTACCCAGCAGTGATTGGCCAAAGAGCGTGCGGATATTAGTGCCAGAAATTAATTCAGCCTGCTTTACATTCCAGACTGCTTTTTCATCCGGCGAGGCAAATTTTCTGGTGGCAGTTTCGGTAATCTGATCGGCCGTATAGTCGCCGACTTGCGCCGTTACAACACCGGTACGCCCAAATACGGAGGAAACGCCGGAAACACCGGGTTCTTGACCGCCGTCATTATCTGAATGACAGCAAGCGTGAGGATTATCCTGAATAGGGGGATGAACGATACATGTTGATTTCCCTGTACTGTCACAGACATTAATTTCAATATTTACGCTTTTCATTGTACTGATAACTCCATTGATAAAAGGCATAGGGAGTATCACTTATTTTCCAGAGAGACTATTTTAAAGCGTGTTACTAATCTATTGCTTCCTTTTGTATAAAACTCAGAAGTAAAAATGGCCGCAAATATGCGGCCATTGGAATATGTCATCACGTAGACAATTACGGAATCTGGTATGCCAGCTTGTAATTACCTGCCGTCACAGTGCGGAATGTCACACTGTCCGTGCGCCAGCGGATTTCCACTTCCGCTGGTGACTGCGCTTTCCAGCTTGAGGCATCATTGACGTTCAGCACCAGTTGGTCAATGGTCGCTACGTCGGTGACCAGGTCAGTGATATCGAGTGCAAACGCAAATGCGAGAGAATCCGGCACGCCGTTATTGGATGAGAACAGCTGCGCCCACTGCGCCGCCGTAATACCGCCGAGATCGGCTGGCGTCATACCCTCCGCAATCAGTGCTTCTGCGCCTGCGGTATCGGCTGACAGCGCCCCAACATCAACCCACGCCCCGTTCCGCAAAACATGCCAGCTCACCAAGTCCCGCGTCACAGCGACACGTACCTTACCGTTGCCCGTCTGCGTTGCGGTTAGTGTTGCGGCATTGATTTGTGACCATGAGCCAGTAGAGGCAGATAATAGAGATTTACTGATAACAATTTGTGAATTAGGGAGATACGTCAATTTAATATTACGCTGATTCTCTGCATACACTGAAAACGGAGAAATAGCAGAAATATCAGGACCAGTAATGGTCCCAGATGATGAAAACCCACGACTAAAGTCAGCTGTTCCAATATTCTCCAGTAATCCATTATTTACGGTATACCATGCATTATCACTGCCAATAATCAGCATACGGGCATGAGGGAATAACTTAATGTTTTGTATAACAACATAGTTAACATCTGGATTTGATTCAGTGATAATAATCCGATATGACGCATATGCTACTGAAGAGGATATTCTGTACTCTCTGATAATCCCAGCATTACTATTCGTATCATTATTAACAGAATGAAGAGATTCCCATGTAACCCCATCATGGCTTCCCTCAAATCGCCATGAGCGTGGGCTACTGATAACAGATGATAATCGATTCTGGATTGAATAGCCGCCAATAGCTTCTGGACTAGGTAGATCTACACGCAACCACTGAGGTTCTTCAGTCGTTGGCCCAACCGCCGAATTCCAGAATCCGGGATTAGTCGACGAAAACGCCATCCAATCAGAATATGCAGGAGTGTATATCGATGATGAAGAAATAGTATATCCGCTAGGAGATTCGCTTGATTCCATGTCAGGGATAATGGATGTTGTTGCCATATCAGCGATTGATAATGATTTAGCTCCGGAATTTATATCTGCAAAGTATTCTCCATCAGATTCCTCCAGCGCTAAAATCCCTCCAACATATGGCTTTAATGTCCCATCAAAAATAACCCCAGTCGTCATGTAATAATTTAGCTCACTCGACGCATTAAAGTCATCAGCAACGTAAGCCTGATTTACCGCCCCCGCTTCTTCTTTCAGCGCATACGCGGCGAGATTAAATGTATTTTGTGGACTAATGCTGAACGCATGGTTTTGCCCAGCAGCGGCGTCCTGACGATCGGCGACGATATAACCCGAACCGCCGCTACCAGAACCACCAGCAGCGCTGATAATGGTTTTCTCATTCACCGGGTTATAACTCAGCGTCACACCCGCCCCCGCTTCTAGTGAGGAATGGATGAGCTGCTTCGTTTTTTGCGTGTAGTCGGTGATGTCCGCTGTGGTGTGCGTGTGATCCGCGGCCGCAACGCCCATTTGCGCTGGTGTCACTGAGATATCACCGCTGCCCAGCAACGACTGGCCAAAGAGCGTGCGGATAGTGGTGCCAGAAATTAATGCATCCTGTTTTGCATTCCAGATTGCTTTTTCATCCGGCGAGGCAAATTTTCTGGTGTCGGTTTCGGTAATCTGATCGGCGGTATAATCGCCGACTTGTGCAGTGACAACGCCAGTCCGTCCGAATACGGAAGCAACACCGGAAACTCCGGGTTCTTGACCACCTCCGTTATCAGAATGACAGCAAACAGGAGGATGGACGGTACATGTTGCTTTACCTGTACTGTCACAAACATTGATTTCAATATTAATATCTTTCATGGTATTGATGACTCCGTTAATAAAAGGAATAGGGAGTATCACTTATTTTCCAGAGAGATCATTTTAAAGTACTTTAATAATTTCTTACTCAATTTTATATAGAATACAGAAGAAAAATGGCCGCAAATATGCGGCCATTAGAATATGTCATTGGGAGAAAAATTATGGAACCTGGTACGCCAGTTTGTAATTACCCGCCGTCGCATTGCGGAATGTCACGCTGTCCGTGCGCCAGCGGATTTCCACTTCTGCAGGTGACTGCGCTTTCCAGCTGGAAGCATCGTTGACGTTCAATACCAGTCGGTCAATGGTCGCTACGTCGGTGACCGGGTCAGTGATATCGAGTGCAAACGCAAACGCGAGTGAGTCCGGCACACCGTTATTGGATGAGAACAACTGCGTCCACTGCGCCGCCGTAATACCGCCGAGATCGGCTGGCGTCATACCGTCTGCAATCAACGTTGTTGCACCCACCGTATCGGCTGACAGCGCGCCCACATCAACCCACGCCCCGTTCCGTAAGACATGCCAGCTCACCAAATCCCGCGTCACAGCGACACGTACCTTGCCGTTGCCCGTCTGCGTTGCTGTTAGCGTTGCGGCATTGATTTTTGGCCACGCGGCGGACATCAGTGATTTTTGAATTGCAATTTGTGAGTAAGGCGCATATTTCACTGAAACATCCAGTTGAGATGTAGACACAATCGATATCGGTAACTTTCCAATCAACTGTGACGCCATAATTTCCCCACTATTGGAAAACCCATTAAATGGTTTTAATTCAGCCGGTAATAAAACACCGTTACTGGCCGTAAAATATTCACCTGTCCCCGCTTTTATCAGGATAGTATCCTTAGCAGAAAGTAATTGCAGGTCACCAATTTGGACAAAATTACCACTACCATTGCTATCAGTTATATTCAGACTAAAGTAAATATATTTTTCACTTTTAGGGAATGACCATTCTCGTAGCTGTTGATTACCATTTCGAATATCGTTAACTACCGAATATATTTCATCCCAAATTACACCATCATTACTCCCTTGTAATGAAAATGACTTAGGTGATGCTAAGTCAATGACATACGGAGTATTCATGTTAGTTATTCGCAACCCATCAGCGCTAGTTGGATTTGGACATTTTACCCGTATCCATTGTGGAGATTCTGACGTTGGTTTTTTTGATGACCACCACGCATCAAGATTATTTATCGTTGTATTATTCATGGCTTTATATGCCGGTGAATTTTCGTTTAATTGGCTACTGGATGCAGCACTAAACCCTGCGTCTTCATTTGAAGACATTTTAGGGATAATATTACTTTTAACATCAGGTAGAACGATCGATACAAACTTCCCATCCGCACGAACTGGGGATGAATAAAATTCACCGTCTCTTTCCAGTTGTACCGATACACCCGTGTAGAGATGTAGTAGATCATCAAAAACAACCGCATTCGTCGCGTTGTAATTCGACTCACTTGACGCATTAAAATCATCAACAACGTAAGTCTGATTTGCCGCACCCACTTCTTCTTTCAGCGCATACGCCGCAAGATTAAATGTATTTTGTGGACTAATGCTGAACGCGTGGTTTTGCCCTGCCGTTGCACCTAGTCGCTCGGCAACGATATAACCCGAACCGCCGCCGGAACCACCGCCTGCTGCACTGATAATGGTTTTCTCGTTCGCTGGATTATAACTCAGCGTCACACCCGTCCCCGCTTCAAGCGAGGAATGAATGAGCAGCTTCGTTTTTTGTGTGTAGTCCGTGATATCCGCGGTGGTGTGCGTGTGATCTGCGGCCGCAACGCCCATCTGCGCTGGTGTCGGTGAAATGTCACCGCTGCCCAGCAACGATTGCCCAAAGAGCGTGCGGATAGTCGTCCCAGAAATTAATTCAGCCTGCTTGGCATTCCAGAATGCTTTTTCATCCAGCGAAGCAAATTTTCTGGTGGTAGTTTCGGTAATCTGATCGGCCGTATAGTCGCCGGGTTGTGCAGTGACAACGCCAGTCCGCCCGAATACGGAAGCAACACCGGAAACACCGGGTTCCTGACCACCACCGTTGCCTGAATGGCAGCAAGTGTGGGAACCAGCTTGAATGGGGGGATTAACAGTACAGGTTGATTTTTCCGCGTTGCCACAGACGTTGATTTCAATATTTACGTTTTTCATCGTACCGACTACTCCGTTAGTTAGGGTGTATCAGGAGTATCGTGTATTTGGCTGGTCTGTTATTTTAAAGCGCTTTACTAAACATAAGATTATTTAATCAATTAAATCAGCAAATTAGATTTACTCCCTTTTGGCAATTAAAGGCTTAAATGCGGCATGATTATCTCAGGATAACATCCAAAAAAATGGCGGTTTATGTCATCAGTGAAGAGACAAAAACCGCCATCATTATTGGTTACTTATAAACGATCTCACCTTTTGGCGCGTAGGCTTCCGCGTCCAGCGGTGAATGCTTCTCGATATACTGTTTCAGCACTTCAGCATCAACGAAACCGGTGTTCACATAGCCCGGCAGATTATCAAGGCGTGGGTAACCATCACCGCCCATCGCATTAAAGTTCAGCGTTGCCATACGGTAAACTTTATCGGCCTGTAACGGCTCACCTTTGATCTTCACATTCTGCACGCCCTGCCCGTCTGCCGTCAGGCTGACGTTGAGGAATTGTGCATAGGCACCGGAATCCACCTTTTTATTGGCGGCTACGGCCAGATATTTCTCGACGTCGCTGCCTTTCATATTCACATAAACCAGCGTGTTGGCAAACGGCTGAACCTTCAGCACATCTTTATAGGTGATATCACCTGATTCAATCGAGTCGCGTACGCCGCCGCCGCTCATGATGGCAAAATCAGCCTCTGCACGCTCAAGCTGTGCAGACAGCAGTACGTGCGCCAGATTGGTCTGACGGAAACGCACCTGATTGCGATCGCCTTCTAGCTTGCCTTTCACGCTACCGATCTTGATGCCCAGCTGCGCCTGCCCTTTTTCCTGGAACGGCGTCAGCATTTTCATAACGTCAGAATCCTGCGTAATTTCATGCGTATAGAAAACACGTTCGGTTTTGCCGTCTTTCTCTACCTTTTTCTTCAGGTTGATCGGAATCAGCTGGTAATGCTCAAGTTTCAATTCACCATTGCGGAATGTGAAATCAGCACGACCGACATATTTACCCCACTCATGTGCCTGAACAATCCAGGTACCGTTCTGACGATCGGGTGCACAAGGTGTGCCCGGCACATAATCCACCTGCTTTTTATTTTCCTGCGCCATACAGACCGGATCCTGCGAGTGGCCGCCGACAATCATGTCCAGATATCCAGCAGGCAGGCTACGTGCCATTTCCACATCACCCGGCGCATTAGAACCGTGATTACCGTCGTCATAGTGCCCCATGTGCGTCGCGGCAATAATCACATCCGGTTTTTCGCTCTTCCGCAATTGCTCAACAACCTGCTTCGCTTCTGTTGAAGGATTACGGAATTCGATATCGGTAAAATACTCAGGATTGCCTAATTTGGCCGTATCGTCCGTTGTCAGGCCGATAACCGCGATTTTCACACCTTGCTTGTCGAACAAGGCATAAGGCTTAAATAAGCGCTGATTGGTGCTTTTTTGGTAGATATTGGCTGATAACAGCGGGAATTTCGCCCATTTCTCCTGCTGACGCAGGACAGACAGCGGATTATCAAATTCATGGTTGCCGAGCGCCATCGCATCATAGCCGACCATGTTCATACCGCGGAAATCTGGCTCTGCATCCTGCAAATCGGACTCAGGCACGCCAGTATTAATATCACCACCGGAAAGCAGCAGTACGCTACCACCTTTACTCGCCACTTCCTGACGGATCTGATCGACCAGCGTTTTTTGTGCGGCCAATCCATATTCACCGTGATCGTTATGCCAAAAGTGGCCGTGATGGTCATTGGTATGCAAAATAGTGATGGCGTATGTTTTGTCTTTTTCCCAAGCCATTGACATTACAGGTGTTAGTGCGAGCGATACCGCCATCGCACATCCCAGAGCTTTTACTGAAAAGCGCATGATAAATCTCCGTTTATTTTAAAGACCCAGTGGAACCACTGAGAAATTCACCACACAAACTAGCACAGCAAGATGAACAATGCGCGAGGCGCATTCACGCTGTCCGTCAGCAATGTGCGGTAGCCGACAAAATCAGATTAGGTATAGCAGCGAGAGTGATATCACGCGGGCTTGGCACTGTCGTCACGCCGTCACGAACTCTTGCTAATATGGATACTTCATCGGAATAACCCAACGACACACCGTTTATCCCCTATTTTCTGGGGTTTTATGTTAGTGGATAAAACCATTCCGCTGAATACACGGGAAAGCCGTAGGGCATTACAGCCCATAACATCATGCTATCAGAATAATTACGCATGTTTATCAATGCTTATCGCGAGAAACCATCCCTAAATCTGTGTTAGACTACCTTTAACTGGAGAAACTGATATTTTTCATAAAATACCACTTTTATCCAAGCAACATTTCGCTATATGCAATAGAATTTATCTATACCCAGAGTAATTGGCGTTGCAGCCAAACAGCAAACGAACGAATCCCAATACGCTTTTCGGTGCATAATAAAAGTCATAAGGATACGTAAGCGCTGCTAACCACGCTGTAACTTCAAAGCAAGAAGGGTAAATCCGCTCAATTACGTTTCACCTATGGCACAAGGAGTTGGGATGCATGCTGCAACACCGCTAATTTCTACTATCGCTGGGGGGCTGGTTCTTGCCTTCCTCCTTGGTATTCTGGCACACCGCCTGCGTATCTCTCCCCTTGTTGGTTACCTTGCCGCAGGCGTTCTTGTCGGTCCTTTTACACCTGGCTTCGTTGCCGATACTTCACTGGCATCAGAACTCGCGGAACTTGGCGTAATCCTGCTGATGTTTGGCGTTGGCCTGCACTTCTCACTAAAAGATCTCATGGCGGTAAAGTCCATCGCCATTCCCGGTGCGATAGCCCAGATTGCCGTGGCAACGCTACTTGGAATGGGGTTATCCACCATGCTGGGCTGGAGCCTGGCGAGCGGCCTGGTTTTCGGCCTTTGCCTCTCAACCGCCAGTACTGTGGTTCTGCTACGCGCGTTGGAAGAACGACAGCTTATTGATAGTCAACGTGGTCAAATCGCCATCGGCTGGCTTATTGTGGAAGATCTGGCGATGGTCCTTACGCTGGTTCTGCTACCGGCCTTCGGCGACATGATCGGCGCTGAGCATGCCGACACCAGCAAACTGCTAACCGATTTGGCCTGGACCATCGGTAAAGTGATTGCATTTATTACCCTGATGATTGTCGTAGGTCGTCGTCTGGTGCCGTGGGTATTGGCAAAAAGCGCCAGTACTGGCTCACGTGAGCTTTTCACGCTGGCAGTGTTAGCAATGGCGCTGGGTATCGCCTTTGGCGCGGTGAAACTGTTTGATGTCTCCTTTGCGCTGGGCGCATTCTTCGCCGGCGTGGTATTGAACGAATCTGAACTCAGCCAGCGTGCGGCGCACGACACGCTACCGCTGCGCGATGCCTTCGCCGTACTGTTCTTCGTTTCCGTCGGTATGCTGTTTGATCCGATGATCCTGCTGAACGACCCGATTTCCGTGCTGATCACGCTGGCGATTATCGTGTTCGGTAAGTCGGCCGCCGCTTTCGTGCTGGTCCGGCTCTTTGGTCACTCGAAGCGGACAGCATTAACGATTTCCGCCAGTCTGGCGCAAATCGGTGAATTTGCCTTTATTTTGGCCGGACTCGGTATTGTGCTGGGGCTGCTGTCCGAAGAAGGACGGAATCTGGTACTGGCCGGTGCCATACTCTCCATCATGATAAACCCGTTGCTGTTTACCCTGCTTGAACGCTATCTGGCGAAGAACGAAACAATAGAAGAACAGATTGTGGAAGAAGCGATTGAGGAAGAGAAACAGATTCCTGTCGATATGTGCAACCATGCACTGCTAGTCGGCTATGGTCGTGTTGGTAGCCTGATTGGTGCCAAACTGCATCAGGCCGGAATTCCCATCGTTGTCATTGAGAATTCACGTACACGTGTTGATGCACTGCGTGAACAGGGAATTAAAGCTGTATTAGGTAACGCCACCAAGCCTGAAATCATGGATATTGCGCGTCTGGACTGCGCCCGTTGGCTATTGCTGACCATTCCGAACGGCTATGAGGCGGGGGAAATCGTCGCTGCAGCTCGTGAGAAGCGTGCCGATCTGGAGATTATCGCCCGCGCGCACTATGACGATGAAGTCAGCTACATTATGGAGCACGGTGCCAACGAAGTAGTAATGGGGGAGCGGGAAATCGCCAACAGCATGATCACTATGTTGAAGCTGGATGACATTCCACCCGCGCCTCAGGCATGCCCTATTTAAATGCCTACACGTTAGAGACAAAAATGGCGGGTCTATTTGGCCCGCCATTTTTTTACGTTGTGCAATATACCGTCAAACATCACCAGACAAAAACGGTCTTGTCCCTACTCTGCTTTGCTCACTAACTGTTCCAGCAGATCGATGTGTAGCGGATCGTCATTGAGCGCAGGAATATAGTGGAATGCCTCTCCGCCTGCGTGCAGGAAAATCTCACGGTTCTGTTCCTGAATCTCTTCCAACGTTTCCAGACAATCAGCGGAAAAACCGGGGCACATAATCTGAATGTGCTTGATTCCCTGCGCGGGTAGCCCCTGCATGGTTTCATCCGTATATGGCGTCAGCCAGGGTTCACGGCCAAAACGCGACTGGAAGGTCATCATTATTTTGCCTTCCGGCAGCCCCAGCGCAGCAATCAGCGCCTCGGTGGTCGCCCGACAGCGTTGTGGATAGTCATCCCCTTCATTGGCATACCGCTCGGGAATGCCGTGATAGGAGATCACTAATCTGTCTGGTTCACCGTGTTCAGCAAAAGACTGCTCGACACGGTGCTTCAACGCCGCAATATACGCAGGATGTTCGGCGTAATCACGGATAAAGCGAATCGCAGGCAACTGACGATTATCCCGCAGTTGCGCCGCTAACCCATCCCACACAGCGGCTGTTGTTGAGCAGGAATACTGCGGATACATCGGCAAGACCACCAGTTGCGTTACGCCTTGCGCCAGTAGCTTATCCAGCGCCGAACGCAGACTGGGCGAACCATAGCTCATCCCCAGTTCAACAGGCGTTTCCGGCATGCGAGCAGCCAGTGCCTGCTGCTGTCGGCGGCTAATCACCAACAGTGGCGATCCCTCTTCCATCCAGACCGATTGATAGAGCTTCGCCACTCGCGGTGAACGGGTTGGCAGGATGATACCGCGCAGCAGCGGCCACCATAGCAGGCGCGGCGTATCCACCACGCGTCGGTCGCTGAGAAACTCCGCCAGATAACGCCTCACCGCCTGCGGCGTCGGGGCATCGGGTGTCCCTAAGTTCACCATCAGCACGCCGTATTTCTCTTGTTTCATCGCCGTCTTCCTTTTATGGAGAAGCAGGCTTTCTCTCAGCCCGCCAGTGCGTAACATCAAATGTCTATTGTAGCGAAAAAAAGCTAAACAAATACGGGTAGATAGCAGGGATAACGCCGATGCTATCAATAGAGGAAACAAAGCAAATGAGGATCTCAGAACGAAAAAATGCCAGACGATCGTCTGGCATTCAGATAACGGAGTATGATTCGCTTAGAAAAATTAACCCAGAATGGTTTCCAACTCTGCGCGAACTTCTTCCACTTTACGCGTACCTTCCACTTTGAAATAGCGCGTATTACCTGCATCAGCTTCTTTCTGATAGTAAGAAACCAGCGGTGCAGTTTGCTGATGGTACTCAACCAGACGCTTACGCACGGTATCTTCCTGATCGTCTTTACGAATAGTCAGATCTTCGCCCGTCACGTCGTCTTTGCCTTCAACTTTAGGCGGATTGAATTTTACATGATAGACACGACCGGACGCCGCATGAACGCGACGGCCAATGATACGATCGATGATCAGTTCATCAGGAACGGCAAATTCGATAACGTAATCCACATTGATGCCTGCATCTTTCATCGCATCAGCTTGTGGAATGGTGCGTGGGAAGCCATCCAGCAGAAAACCGTTACGGCAATCCTCCTGGGCGATGCGTTCTTTAACCAGAGCAATGACCAGTTCATCAGTGACCAGCTTACCTGCGTCCATGATTTCTTTAGCCTGCTTGCCCAATTCAGTACCCGCTTTTACTGCTGCACGCAGCATGTCACCCGTGGAAATCTGCGGAATACCGTATTTCTCCATGATGAATTGAGCCTGAGTACCTTTGCCTGCGCCCGGAGCGCCCAGCAGAATAATACGCATCGCGTAAATCCCCTTGCTATGTAATATTTATAAAATAAATTTGAAAATCGCTAAACCATACCATTCCAGACGCTTATGCTCAAGGAACGGGCTCGCTTCAGCAACGCAGAGGCAGATGAAAAAAGTGTCAACACAAAGCAGAAGTAGCACCTTTACTGCAAAACAGAAATGTCCATGGCGTCCAACTGTCGCCATTCCTTACCGCTGTGGTGACAAACGTCATTACAACCCTTGCACCAAAAAGTGAGAATACTGGGCGGTGAGGTCTGTAGGACGTACTCATTGTAGCAGCTCAGATCTGATTTGACTGACCACTACGTAGGGTGAGTAACGGGGCGTTGCAACTCTTCTCACTGGCAGTGGGATGTTTTTTGTTAATCATCATACTTTTCTGTCCTGTATCATATTCTCCCTCAGATTTGCCCACCATAATCCCTACTCCAGGAACTCCTGCGATCTACTTCGTAAGGAGTAATACAGACAAAGCAGAATCTGGGACACGATTAATGAACAAAGGCAAGCTGGCACGGTTTACGTGTGCTTTATCCCTCATTTTAGCCTCCCAACTTTTCGCAGGACAACAATCTGCTGAAGACCAGACATTAAAAATGGCAATCGGATCAGAGCCTTCTGAAGGCTTTGACCCGATGCTAGGCTGGAGCCATGGTAGTTATCTTCTTCTACATGCACCGTTGTTAAAACAAAATGCAGATATGAGCTGGGGAAACCTACTCACAGAAAAAGTTGAAACCAGTGCAGAGGGTAAAACCTGGACACTGACGTTAAAACCGGATCTCAAGTTTTCTGATGGTTCGCCTTTGACTGCTAAAGATGTTGTTTTTACTTATAATAAAGCCGCCAAAAGTGGTGGTAAAATCGACATGGGCAACTTTAGTCAGGCTCGTCAGCTTGATGTACGCCAAATTGAGATCACGTTGAGCAATCCCCAGAGCACATTCATTAATGTGCTTGGCGCTTTAGGCATTGTTCCCGAGAAACTTTATGATGAGAAAACATTCGCCCACAACCCCATTGGCGCGGGTCCTTACCGTCTTGTCAGTTTTCAACCAGGGCAACAGTTAATTGTTGAAGCTAATCCTTGGTATGCCGGTAAAAAGAATGATTTTAGTCGGCTCGTCTTTGTTTTCCTTGATGAAGATAATGCTTATTCCGCAGCAAGAAGTGGTCAGTTGGGGCTGGTGCGTATTGCTCCGTCAATGGCAGTCGTTCCTCAACAGGGGAACCTTAAACTCTGGGTTCGCAACAGTGTCGAGAACAGGGGAATTGTTTTTCCAATGGTTCCCTCAGGCAAAAATGATGCCAATGGCTTCCCCACAGGGAACGATGTGACGGCAGATATTGCCATCAGACGAGCCATAAACTATGCCATTAATCGTAAGCAGCTGGCAGAACAGGTCATGGAAGGTCATGCCATCCCTGCATACAGCGCTGTGCAGGGGCTCCCTTGGCAGAATCCTGACGTCGTTTTCAAAGATGGTGATGTAGAAAAAGCGCGTAAAATCCTTGATGATGCGGGCTGGAAAGTCGGTGAAGATGGGATTCGAGCCAAAGAAGGCAAAGAGGCGCGCTTGACCTTATGGTATGCCAGCGGTGACAGCACCAGAAAAGATCTGGCAGAAGCCGTTCGCGCGATGCTGCAACCCATAGGTATCGCTATCTCTCTGCAATCGGGAAGTTGGGAAACCGTAGAGCGGCATATGCACGCCAACCCTACACTGTTCGGTTGGGGAAGTCTGGACCCAATGGAACTCTTCCATCATTACAGTGCTCAGGCTGCCGGTCTGGAATACTATAATCCTGGTTATTACAATAATCCGGTTGTTGAACAACACCTTAAACAGGCCATTGACGCACCTGACTGGCAAAAAGCGCTGCCATTCTGGCAGCAAGTTGAATGGGATGGAAAACAGGGTGCTGGGGTTCAGGGCGACGCAGCATGGGCGTGGTTGCTTAATATTCAACACACCTACCTTGCTAACCCGTGTATCGATCTGGGTAAAGGGGCCGCTGAGATTCACGGCAGTTGGTCACTTCTGAATAATCTGGATGACTGGGCCTGGACCTGCCATTAATGAAATGTGTTTTCAGTCATATATTCAGGCTGATGATACTGTTGGTGCTGGTTGCTGCCAGTACCTTCATCCTGCTCAGTTTTTCGCCCATTGATCCTATACGCGCTTATATTGGTAATGACCTGCTACATGTCCCACCCGAACAATATGCACGTATCGCTGCACGTTGGGGACTCGACCAGCCGCTCTGGGAACGCTTTGGTCGTTGGTTTTTACAGCTAATACAGGGGGATTTGGGGTATTCAATGCTCTTCAATGCCCCTGTAGCCAGCGTTATTCGCGAGCGGTTCGCAACATCATTTGCACTTCTGGCTGGGGCATGGCTGATATCAGGAGTACTGGGAATTGCTCTGGGCTTTTTAGCCGGACGCTATCTCAATCGCTGGCCAGACAAGATGATTTGTCGGTTTAGCTATTTGCTTTCCTCTCTCCCCACCTTCTGGATTGGCATGTTGCTACTGTCATTATTCGCCGTGCAATGGCCTGTTTTACCCGTCTGTTGTGCGTGGGAACCCGGTAATAATACCGATATAGCGACCCTACCAGAACGGCTTCGCCATTTGGTTCTTCCCGTATGTGCGCTCAGTTTACTGGGGTTGGGACAAATCACTCTCCACACGCGTGAAAAAATTGCCAGTATTATGAACAGCGAATTTATTCGTTTTGCGCGATCTCAAGGCGATAAAGGGTGGTCACTGTTACGTCATCAGATCCTTCGGCATGCAATTACGCCCGCGCTATGTCTTCAGTTTGCCTCGCTTGGAGAGTTGCTGGGCGGCGCTTTGCTGGCGGAAAAAGTATTCGCCTATCCCGGTCTTGGTCAGGCAACGATAGATGCCGGCTTGCGTGGTGATCTTCCATTACTGATGGGGATTGTATTATTTAGCACCTTATTGGTATTTATTGGCAACTCGCTGTCGGTCTGGCTGGTGAAGGTTCTGAATCGTGCATTGGAGCGTCCAGATGCTCTATAACCCAGCACCGGCTTTCATTCGCCTGTTGATCTCTTCGTTAGGCTTATTATTTATTGCGATTTATGGCTTCACGAGCCTCGATGATCCCTTAGCGGTTAATCTTTTTGCCCGACATCTGCCCCCTGATTCGCTGTACTGGTTCGGAACGGATAATCTGGGGCGCGATTTATGGACACGCTGCTTTCAAGGCGCTTTAACCAGCCTGCAAATTGGTATTGGTGCGGCATTATGCAGTGGCATTATAGCCTTATTGATGGCCGCTATGTCGCGCCTGCACCCACGTTTTGATGTCCTAATGCGGCTCATGACAGATGCCATGCTATCTATGCCGCACCTTCTTTTACTCATCCTGATTTGTTTTACTCTGGGCGGCGGTAAAAGCGGCGTTATTCTGGCAGTGGCATTGACCCACTGGCCCCGGCTGGCATTGATCCTACGTGCTGAAGCTCAACGAGTGGCGCATAGCGACTACTTGACGTTAACGCATCAGTTAGGACGGGGGCACTTTTACTGTTGGAGAAACCATTACCTACCTGCTTTATTTCCGCAATGGCTCACCGGAACGCTTTTGATGTTCCCTCATGCCGTTCTGCACTCAGCGGCACTCAGTTTCCTCGGATTTGGTCTGGCACCTCATGACCCTTCACTCGGACTGTTATTAGCGGATGCGCTGCGGTTCCTTAGTCATGGTAACTGGTGGCTGGTTTTGTTTCCCGGGCTGATGCTATTCATTCTGGTTATGTTATTTGATCAGTTCGCGAGAGCCATGCAGCTTTTATGGCTGAGGAACACAACATGTTGAGTTTAAGACAAGTCACGCTAGAGGCTGCGCATTATCGTTGGTATGGAGCAAAAGTCTGGTCCCCTCTTTTGCAGGATATCTCGTTAGACATTGCACCGGGTGAGATGGTAGCGCTGGTGGGGGGCAGCGGAGAGGGAAAAAGCTTGCTCTTACAGTGCCTGCTTGGCCTCTTGCCGGAAAATTTACATTTTCGAGGCAACATTAGCCTCGATGGAAAAATCATTGATAACAACGCCATCAGTCAACTTCGTGGGACGGATTTCTGTTATCTGCCTCAAGGGGTTCAGGCGCTGAATCCCGTGCTTGATATTAAAAAACATCTGAAAAGAGCATGCCAGCTTTCTGGACGAGAATGGGATGAAAACCAAATCGCGCATTTACTACAGAAAAATCAATTGAGTGCCGCTGTACTGAATAATTTTCCCAGACAGTTGTCGGGTGGAATGGCGAAACGCGTTCTGGCCTGCCACGCCTCACTGAGTCATGCTCGCTATATTCTTGCTGATGAAATTACGGTATGGCTTGATATGCCTCTGGCTACCCAACTGCTGAACCATTTGCGTGGTTTATGTGAACAGGGACGCGGTATTCTGTGGGTTACACACGACCTTATGTTGGCAGCACAGCATGCTGACCGCATTGTCTCTTTGCATCAGGGAAGGATCTCGGACAATCTCAGTAAAGAACAACTTATTCATGGAGAGATGAGTGAGCAACTGAAACGTCAGTGGCAGGCCTTACCTGAAAGAAATCTACTTTTTGTATAAATCGGGAGAATTGAGCGAATGTTGTACTGTCATGACCTTGTTATTCGTCAGGGGAATAAAATGTTATGGCAGAATCTGACATTCTCAGTTTCTGCTGGTGAAAGTCTTGGGATTTATGCACCGAGTGGAACGGGTAAAACGACGTTAGGACGAGTTCTGGCTGGATGGCAAAAACCCACTTCAGGCCATGTTCTTCTGGATGGTAAGCCATTGCCCGTCAATGACTACTGTCCAGTACAGCTTGTTCCGCAACACCCCGAACTCACTTTCAATCCCTGGCGAAGTACTGGTGATTCTGTACACGATGCCTGGCAGCCCGATGAAGAAACCATAAGGCGATTGCACATTAATCCGGAATGGTTAACTCGCCGACCAGGACAACTTTCTGGTGGGGAGCTGGCGCGTATTGCGCTGCTTCGAGCCCTCGATCCGCGTACTCGTTTTTTAATTGCTGACGAAATAACAGCGCAGCTCGATCCTGCTATCCAACGGGATATCTGGGCGTATCTTCTCGAGATATGCCCAGAACGCCCACTGGGAATGCTGGTCATCAGCCACCAATATGCGTTGCTAAAGCAGCTTTGCTCCAAAGAACTGCCAGTGACTCAGAAATGATATTAAATCAAGAGTGACAGTAAAGACTGCCGTCAGATTTGATCGAGTTCAGCGACGGAAGGAGAAAGACATCGGAAAGGAAACGCCATGAAGGGGAAAACCCCGGTTGGTACCGGGGTTTGGTGTATATCACTATCAGGCACTTAACAGCTGATTCATCCGGCGGATGAACAGATTCGGATCGTCCAGCGTACCGCGTTCGGCCAGCAGAGCCTGATCCAGCAGCAGTTCGACCCACTCGCCAAACTCAGCGTCATCAGAAACATCCGCTGCGCGTTTAATTAACGCGTGTTCAGGGTTCAGTTCAAAAATGTACTTCACTTCCGGTGCTTGCTGGCCTGCTGCAGCGAACAGTTTCGCCATCTGCGTGCTCATCTCGTCAGCATCCGTTACGACAATCGCAGGCGTATCGGTCAAACGGTAGGTGAAACGCACATCTTTAACACGCTCGCCCAGCAGCGTTTTCACACGCTCAACAAACGGCTCCAGCGCTTTCTGTGCTTCTTTCTGCGCATCGTTTTCTTCATCAGCCAGTTTATCCAGCGTATCATCCGCTTTGCTGACCGACTGGAAGGATTTACCGTCGAATTCGGTCAGGTAGCTCATCATCCATTCGTCAATACGCTCGGACAACAGCAATACCTCGATACCTTTCTTACGGAACAGTTCCAGATGCGGGCTGCTTTTCGCCGCGGCATAGCTGTCTGCGGTGATGTAGTAGATCTTGTCCTGACCTTCCACCATCCGGCTAACGTAATCTTCCAGCGATACCGTCTGTGCGGAGCTGTCGGATTGCGTGGTAGCAAAGCGCAGCAGTTTCGCGATCGCTTCGCGGTTGCTGCCATCTTCCGCTGGGCCTTCTTTCAGCACCAGACCAAACTGTTGCCAGAACGTCTGGTATTTTTCTGCGTCGTCTTTCGCCAGTTTGTCCAGCATTTGCAGCACGCGTTTAGTCAGCGCATTACGCAGGTTCTGCGTCACACGGCTGTCCTGCAAAATCTCACGGGAAACGTTCAACGGCAGATCGTTGGAATCAATCAAGCCACGAACAAAACGCAGGTAGTTCGGCATGAACTGCTCGGCGTCATCCATAATAAAGACGCGCTGAACGTACAATTTCAGGCCGTGTTTATGATCGCGGTTCCACATATCCCACGGTGCATGGGCGGGAATGTAGAGCAGGCTGGTGTATTCCTGCTTACCTTCTACACGGTTATGGCTCCAGCTCAGCGGATCGGTAAAGTCATGGGAGATGTGTTTATAAAACTCGTTGTACTCTTCATCGCTGACTTCAGATTTACTGCGCGTCCACAGAGCCTGCGCCTTATTAATTTTTTCCCAGCTAACGGTGGATTCACCGCCTTCTTCTTCGCTTTCAGTCCGGGATTCAATTTCTACCGGCAGCGCAATATGGTCGGAATATTTGCTGATGACGGAACGCACACGCCAATCATCCAGGAATTCGTCTTCACCTTCACGCAGGTGCAAGGTGATTTCCGTACCACGATCGTCTTTGGTGATGTCAGCGATGGTGTAATCACCTTCACCAGCAGATTCCCAGTACACGCCCTGATCGGCACTCGCTCCCGCAGCACGGGTACGCACGGTCACTTTATCCGCCACGATGAAGGCAGAGTAGAAACCCACACCGAACTGGCCAATCAGTTGACTATCTTTAACCTGATCGGAACCCATCGATTCCAGAAAAGCCTTGGTGCCAGATTTCGCAATCGTACCGAGATTATCAATTACTTCGTCACGGCTCATGCCGATACCGTTGTCAGAAATCGTCAGGGTGCGTTTTTCTTTATCCGTAGACACACGCACACGCAGGTCACCATCGCCCGCATACAGTTCTGGTGCGGACAGCGCACGAAAACGTAATTTATCTGCCGCATCGGAGGAGTTGGAGATCAATTCACGCAGAAAGATTTCTTTGTTGGAATAGAGTGAATGGATCATCAAATGCAGGAGTTGCTTAACTTCGGACTGGAACCCGCGAGTTTCTTGGCCTTTCATGCTCATTGTTGCTTACCTCAATCCTAATATTATTCAGGCTGATTAAACTGACGATAAGTAGCAAGTGGGGATAAACCAAGGTGATTTCAAGGGGTAAATTTCAGCGAAAAAAAGAAAACGGTGACATGAAAGAGGAAAACAAGACTGCGGCTGCCAGATAATGATGCTGGCAGCCGACAGATTAAAACCGGAAAGGCTGACGACCCGCAAGTGAATGGGAAAGCGTAGTGCCATCGACCATTTCCAGCTCACCGCCAACGGGAACACCGTGTGCAATGCGGCTAGCCATCACACCGTGTTGTGCGCACAGTTCAGCGATATAATTCGCGGTGGCATCACCTTCTACCGTCGGGTTGGTAGCCAGAATCACTTCGCTCATCGATTCCACTTGCAGGCGTTCTTCCAACCGCCCTAAACCGATATCGTCTGGGCCAATGCCATCCAACGGTGACAAATGCCCCATTAGAACGAAGTAACGACCGGCAAACTGCCCCGTCTGTTCAATGGCATGAATATCAGCGGGGCTTTCTACCACACAAATCTGCCCGTTTTGCTGGCGGCGCGGGTTTGAGCAAATCGCACAAACGTCCTGCTCGGTAAATGTCCGGCAATCGCTACAGTGACCGATTTCGGACATCGCCCGCGTCAACGCCTGCGCCAGACGCATACCGCCACTGCGGTTACGTTGCAGTAGCTGAAACGCCATGCGCTGCGCCGACTTGGGCCCAACGCCCGGCAGGCAGCGCAGCGCTTCCATCAATGATTCAAGAAGCGGACTGGTCTGCATCAGAACGGCATCTTGAAGCCCGGCGGCAGTTGCATACCGCTGGAAACTGACGCCATTTTCTCTTTCTGCGTTTCAGCAATACGACGAGCGGCATCATTGAACGCCGCAGCGATCAGGTCTTCCAGCATCTCTTTGTCGTCTTCCATCAAGCTTGGATCGATCTCAACACGGCGGCAATTATGCGCACCGTTGATCGTGATTTTCACCAGACCTGCACCCGATTCGCCCGTGACTTCCAGATTCGCCACTTCTTCCTGCATCTGCTGCATTTTTTCCTGCATCTGCTGGGCTTGCTTCATCAGGTTGCCAATTCCACCTTTACCAAACATAGTTTTCTCTCTATCACGTCGGGCTGCGTACTCGCAGCGGTTAAACAGGGCGGATACTTTCTTCGTCCAGTTCCGCATCAAAGAAACGCCGCAGCGTTTGAATCGTTGTATCGGCCAGAATTGACTGACGCGCCTGCGCCAGCTTCTCTTCATAGATAGCCTGACGCCACTCCAGCGGCGTCCGTACCGCCGGGTTGTCGTCTTCAGTAATCAGTAATTCTACAGGATGCCCGTAGTGAGCCGTCAATGCGTCCAACAGCGTCTTTTGCGCCGCAGGCGAATTCAGGTGCCGCTGGGATGAACGCAGATGCAGATGGATCTTACCTGCTTCTTCGCTCTCTTTAAACGCATTGAGTGCCAGCTGTTGTACCAGCTTTGGCAACGTCAGGCGATGGATTTCCGCCGCCCATGCATCCCGCTCCAGTGACTCTTCCGCTAGCCGTGCCGCCAGTTCAGGCGTTTTTTCGTGCTCTAATGCTGAACGCAACGCTTTTGGCGTCGCTACGTCGACCTTCTCTTCTTCGACTTTATTCTGCGCCCGCCAGCGATAGGCTTCCGGTTTTTTGGGTTCGGAGGTAGAGGTTTTCGCGTTTTGCCGTTGAATGCTGCGCTCAGTCACCGAAGCCAATCGCTCCAGCGCTGAGGTTGCCGGCCGCGTGTTGTCAGACGCTGCCGGATCAGCCTTTTTTGGTGGCGTACTCCCCTGTTTTCGCAGGAGCTGGCTGCGAGCCTGTAATAGCTGAGAAGTTGCATCAGGCAGCTCGCTCTCACCGTATTGATCCGCAGACCCCGTTGAAGCAGGCATTTCTCCTAGCGGCGGCGCATACGCAGAGGCATCCATCGGCGGTTCGGAAGAGTAAGATGGCGGTTGCACGTCTTCAGAAGATTCACTGCGTTGCGGCATTGGCGCACGAACCGTCGCCGATGTCGTGACAACAGGCTGCTGTGCTAGAGTCTGGAGAGAAGGCTGAATAATAGAAGGCGCACGCGCAGCCTGAGCCGGCGCAGCGCTCACTGGCGCTACAGGCTCGGCGATAATCTGGCTGGGGTGAAACGCCAACGCTCTCAGTAGCGTCATTTCAACGCCCATCCGGCGATCGGGCGCAAAAGGCAATTCTTTGCGCCCAATGAGCATCGTCTGGTAATAAAGCTGCACGTCCGCCGGCGGCAGCGCGCGCGCTAACTCTCGCATACGCGCTTCAACCGCAGCGTAATCATCACCCAGCGCAGCGGGCAGCAGTTGAACCATCGCAATACGATGCAACAGCGTCTGAGTTTCTACCAGCAGCGATTCCCAATCCACACCTCGTGACGCGACCTGGTCTAATAGCGACATGACCTGTGCCCCATCGCCTTTCGCCAGCGCTTCAATGAGTGCTAGCGGTTGCTCATCGTCCAGCGTGCCCAGCATGTGGCTGACGGAATCCGTCGTCACCTGCCCTTGCCCCATAGCAATAGCCTGATCGGTCAGACTCAGCGCATCACGCAAGCTCCCATCGGCAGCTCGCGCCAGAAGCTGTAACGCACGCGGCTCACTGACGAGATTTTCAGCCTGTAATACCTGTTCCAGATGCGCGCGAATCTGTTCAACATCCAGCGCTTTGAGGTGAAATTGCAGGCAGCGTGACAGAATGGTCACAGGCAGTTTTTGTGGATCGGTGGTCGCCAGCAGGAATTTGACGTGCGGAGGCGGTTCTTCCAGCGTTTTCAGCAGTGCATTAAAGCTGTGGCGCGATAGCATGTGTACTTCGTCGATCAGATACACCTTGAATCGCCCACGAGCGGGGGCGTACTGCACATTATCCAGCAGATCGCGCGTGTCTTCGACTTTAGTGCGAGACGCTGCATCGATTTCGATCAAATCGACAAAACGGCCCTGTTCGATTTCGCGGCAGTTGTCACACTGACCACAAGGCGTTGCCGTCACGCCCTGTTCGCAATTCAGCCCTTTTGCCAGCAAACGGGCAATCGACGTCTTCCCGACACCGCGGGTGCCAGAAAACAAATACGCGTGATGAATTCTGCCTAGGGAAAGGCCGTTAGCCAACGCGGTCAGGACATGCTCCTGACCGACAACATGGGCAAAGGTTTGGGGACGCCACTTACGGGCAAGAACCTGATAGCTCATCAATACCGCAACAGTCGAGTTATTGAGGCGATCATGCTAACACAGCCACGCCGCTATCGGCGAGACTGTTATGATTAATGTCCGGGGAAGTCAACCAGGCTATAGCAGGTGACACCCATCTCGGTCAGGCGTTGCTCGCCACCCAGATCGAACAAATTGATGATAAAAGCGGCGTCATTGACCGAACCCCCCAGACGACGGATCAATTTCACTGTGGCTTCGAGCGTACCGCCCGTTGCCAGCAGATCGTCGATCACCAGCACGTTATCGCCCGCGGAGATTGCATCTGCATGAATTTCCAGCGTATCTGAACCGTATTCCAGTTCATAGCTTTCACTGATCGTCGGACGTGGCAGCTTGCCCGGTTTACGCACGGGAACAAAACCTACGCCCAGCGCCAACGCAACTGGGGCGCCAAACAGGAAACCACGCGCTTCCGTCCCGACAACTTTCGTCACACCGGTGTTGCGGTAACGGTTTGCCAGCATCTCAATACTGGCCGCATAGGCCACAGGATCTTCCAGCAGGCTGGTGACATCACGGAACAGTATGCCCGGCTTCGGATAATCGGGGATGCTTTTGATACTGTTTTTAATTAATTCTGCCTGCTGCGCTGTTACGGTCGTCATAGTTGTGCCTGATAAAACGTTCTGAACATACCAATGCCGGTCGCCACAAGGCTTTCATCATCGCATGATGCGATGAATAGGCATTATGACAAAGAGGAAAAATGGCGACCCGTGCACGAAAACGGTCAAATCTAGTCAAAGTGACGGATAAATGCAACCACCCGTACTCTGGGTGTGTATTTTTTGTCTGTCCGTCACAGAGGCCGCCGCTTACACTATCTTTTCGGATTCGCGCTCTGCGTTTGTTGTTCTGGATCAATCACGGGTAAACGAAGCATGAAGGTCAGCAAAATAGCCAAAATGACCAACAGCAAGATCCTGACCCAGACGAGCTTAACCAGCCAGAGCGAAAGCGCGAACGTTAACAGAATCATGGTGACAGCCTTCCATTTTGCCCCCGGCGGCAACGCCCGATGTTGCTGCCAATGACGCAGATAGCTGCCAAACCAGGAACGGTACAGTAGCCAGTTATGGAAACGCGGGGACGAGCGGGCAAAACACCAGGCGGCCAGTAGCAAGAAAGGCGTAGTCGGTAATAAAGGCAACACGACACCCAACGTTGCCAGCACAACGGAAACCCACCCCAATATCATCAGCAACACGCGATACATATTCACCTTTCTGCTTTGTTCACTACAACTATGTTTTGTCTGCGACAATGTCCACCACACTTTATCACCACCTTGCCCGATGGATTAGTTAAGATATCCTCATGCAGTGCAGTAAAGCGACGTAGACTAACGATGCCAATATATACCATGCGCCGACACACCGCGCGAAGCTAGCTCGCTGAATAATCAGCCTGACCGTAAGGGAAAAAAGTGAACACGCATCGATTGCTACAAGCGCTTGAACAACAAATTAATACGCTAGCGAAAGAGCTTGAGCCGCTGGCGGATAAAGCCGTGCCGCAATCGCGCTTTGATCGTCAGCTTTTTAGCAGCTACGGCACCCGGCTACGTGATTATCGCGCCGAAGTTGAACAAAATTTACAGGCGATAAAGCAGTTAGTTGCAGAGCAGCGGACCGATCGCGTGGCGTTTCTGGCTGAAAAGCTGGTCAGCCAGATAGCCGCATTGCAGCGTGAGCTGGCAACGCAGTCATTACGCAGGCAGGAGCAAAGTAACGCACCACAGCCTGAAGATGTGTATCACAAGCTGGCGGAGCATCAGGATTATGAACGCCGTCTGCTTTCCATGATTCAGGATAGAGAAAGCCTACTCATCACGCAGACGCAATTCAGCGAGCAACAGCGGCTACAAAAAGAGCTGGCGGCGCTGGAAGGACGGCTGTCACGCTGCCGTCAGGCGCTGGCACGTCTGGAACGTCAAATCGAACGCCGTGAGCAAGGATTGTAGTGCGGCGGGTTCGCCAAGAAATGAGGAACTGATTTATGTCACTTGAAAACGCCCCACCCGAGGTCAAGCTGGCGGTCGATTTGATTATGTTGCTGGAAGAAAACCAGATCGAACCGCGTATCGCGCTGGCCGCCTTGGAGATTGTACGTACCGATTTTGAGAAAAAGCTCTCGCAAGAAGACGGTAACGCTAAATCCTCCGCCTAAGGTAAAAATAGCTCAGGAGCTTAAAGGCAACAGGTATTAGCGCCGTCGTTCAACGGCTTATTCAGCGGGTTTACGTAGCGCTGGGCTAAAATGCAGCATATCAATAAAAGCATCCACCAGCGCGGGGGCTTCCTGATCGAGATCGAAACTTTCCGGCATAAATAGCCAGTTTTCCATCACGCCAGAAAAGTAGGCACGCATCGCGATCGCCGCACGACGTGGATGAATGTCCGTCGGCAACATCCCCACCCGGATGCACTTAATCAGGTTTTCTTCAATATCGACATAGCAGGAGAGATAAAGCTCTTTGCGCGCATTGTACGATTGCAACATTTCACCGACAAATTCACATTTGTGAAAAGCGATCTCCATAATGGATCGCCAATGCGTATCACTAACGGTTAAACGCAGCATATAAATCAATAATTCACGCATCACGCGGAGTGGATTATCAGGGAATTTTGTCTGATACTCTATTTCAAACTCACTGATTTTTGACTCTGCCAGAGCCCAGATCTCATCAAAGATTTCGGCTTTGTTCTTAAAATGCCAATAAATAGCACCCCGTGTCACACCAGCAGCAGTTGCAATGTCAGACAATGAGGTCGCGGACACACCATGCTCAGAGAAGACTCTTAACGCAGTATCCAGTATATGTTGTCGGGTTTCCTGAGCCTGTTTTTTGGTTTTTCGTGCCATGATAATTTGGTTTTTCGTGCCATATCGCTGTATTTGAAGGAAAGCGTGATTTACATACATTCGAGAATGTATGTAACATAGCATGAACATAAGACTATAGCAGCAATGGGTTTTTAAGCTTGTGATCCATTGGTCAATTTCAAATCGGACACTTGAGGTTTATCTATGAACAAAAACAGAGGGCTAACGCCTCTGGCGGCAGTTCTGATGCTTTCTGGCGGCTTAATGCTCGCAGGATGTGATAGCGGCAATAATCAGCAAGGCGGCGCACAGCAGCAGATGCCTGAAGTGGGTATTGTGACGTTAAAAACGGAAGCACTGAATGTCATGACCGAGCTGCCGGGCCGCACAAGTGCTTACCGCATTGCCGAGGTTCGCCCACAGGTTGGCGGCATTATCCTCAAACGCAACTTCGTTGAAGGGTCTGACATTAAAGCTGGCGCATCGCTGTATCAAATCGATCCTGCGACATATCAGGCAAACTACAACAGCGCCAAAGGTTCACTCGCTCAGGCTCAGGCTCAGGCGGAAATTGCCCGCTTGACCGTTAATCGCTATAAGCCGCTGCTGGGCACCAACTACGTCAGCAAGCAGGATTACGATCAGGCCGTCGCAACATCCCGTCAGGCTGATGCTGCGGTTCAGGCTGCTAAAGCGACGGTGGACACCGCACAAATCAATCTGGCTTACACCAAAGTCAATTCGCCAATCGAAGGCCGCGTGGGTAAATCCACGGTAACGGAAGGCGCTTTGGTAGCAACCGGACAGGCAACGGCATTAACAACCGTGCAGCAACTTGATCCGATCTATGTTGACGTCACGCAGTCCAGCAACGATTTCCTGCAACTGAAGAAAGAGCTGGAAAACGGCACGCTGAAACAAAGCGAAGGCAAAGCCAATGTCCGCCTGCTTTTGGAAAACGGTACGGAATATACTGAGGCAGGCACATTAGAATTCTCTGATGTCACGGTAGACGAAACCACCGGTTCCATTACGCTGCGTGCTATTTTCCCGAACCCACAGCACAACCTCCTTCCCGGAATGTTTGTACGAGCTCGCCTCGATTCCGGCGTGAACCCAACAGCCTTGTTAGTTCCTCAGCAAGGTGTTACCCGCGATCCACGTGGTCAGGCCACGGCGATGGTGGTTGGGGAAGGCGATAAAGTAGAACCTCGCACGCTTAAAACTAGTAAGGCAGTTGGTGACAAATGGTTAGTTACCGAAGGCTTGAAAGCGGGCGATCGCGTTATCGTTACTGGTCTGCAAAAAATCAGACCCGGTGCGCAGGTGAAAGCTAAAGAAGTCGCTTCAGAAAATCAGCAGACGCCGCAAGCGTCAGCAGAACCCGCGAAGTCTTAAGACGTTCTAACAGGAGCCGGTATAATTCATGGCTAAGTTTTTTATAGATCGACCCATTTTTGCATGGGTGCTCGCCATCATGGTGATGCTGACGGGGTTGCTGGCAATTGTTAAATTACCTATTGCCCAGTATCCGACGATCGCACCACCTGCGATTGAAGTAACAGCAAATTATCCAGGGGCCGATGCATCAACGCTGCAAGATTCCGTGACGCAGGTTATCGAACAGAATATGAACGGCATCGATAACCTGATGTACATGTCATCAAGCAGTGACTCTTCTGGTACGGTACAGATTACGCTGACCTTTGACGCAGGTACCGATCCGGACATCGCACAGGTTCAGGTGCAGAACAAACTGCAACTGGCCATGCCGCTGCTGCCGCAGGAAGTACAGCAGCAAGGGGTTAACGTTCAGAAATCAAGCAGTAGCTTCCTCATGGTTGCCGCCTTCATCAGTGAAGACGGTAAAATGTCACAGGAAGATATCGCTGACTACGTGGCTGCTAACGTTAAAGATCCCATCAGCCGTACATCCGGCGTAGGTGACGCACAGCTGTTTGGTTCCCAGTACGCGATGCGTATCTGGCTGGATCCGAATAAACTGAATAATTACCAGTTAACAGCCGGCGATGTTACCGCAGCGATCCGAGTGCAAAACAACCAAATCGCCGCAGGGCAGTTGGGTGGTGCTCCACCGGTTCCCGGTCAGCAGTTAAACGCTTCTATCATTGCGCAAACCCGTCTTAATTCAGCCGAGGAGTTTTCTAAAATCCTGCTGAAGGTTAACGCTGATGGGTCTCAGGTTCGCCTTAAAGACGTTGCTCGCGTTGAGCTGGGTGCAGAAGGCTACGACGTTATAGCGCGTTTCAATGGTAAGCCCGCTGCCGGTATCGGTATCAAGCTGGCGACAGGCGCAAATGCGCTGGATACCGCAACCGCAGTAAAAAACTCACTGACCAAATTGGAAGAGTTCTTCCCTTCTGGCCTGAAAGTGGTTTATCCGTACGATACAACCCCCTTCGTTAAGATCTCGATCAACGAAGTCGTGAAAACGCTGGTGGAAGCCATCGTACTGGTATTCTTGGTGATGTATCTGTTCTTGCAGAACTTCCGTGCCACGCTGATCCCAACCATTGCGGTGCCAGTCGTCTTGCTGGGGACGTTTGCGGTCCTCTCCGCGTTTGGTTATTCCATTAACACCCTGACGATGTTCGCGATGGTTCTCGCCATCGGGCTTCTGGTGGATGACGCCATCGTCGTCGTGGAAAACGTGGAACGTGTCATGGCGGAAGAAGGTCTACCGCCTAAAGAAGCAACCAAACGATCCATGGAGCAGATCCAAGGTGCGTTGGTCGGTATTGCGCTGGTTCTGTCCGCGGTATTCGTCCCAATGGCGTTTACCGGTGGTTCGACAGGGGCAATCTACCGCCAGTTCTCCATCACAATCGTGTCTGCGATGGTGCTGTCGGTTCTGGTCGCATTGATTTTGACACCCGCGCTTTGCGCAACGCTGCTAAAACCAATCGCCAAAGGCGATCACGGTGAGAAGAAAGGCTTCTTCGGCTGGTTCAACAGACTGTTCGAGAAAAGCACGCATCACTACACCGATAGTGTGGCAAATATTCTGCGCAGCACGGGCCGTTATCTGGTCATCTATCTGCTGATTGTTGTCGGCCTGGCATTTCTGTTCTTACGCTTGCCGACGTCCTTCCTGCCAGATGAAGATCAGGGTGTTCTCCTGAACATCGTTCAGCTGCCTTCAGGGGCAACGCAGGAAAACACGCAGAAAATCATGGACAGAATGACGAACTACTATCTCGAGAATGAGAAAAGTAACGTTAAATCTGTATTTACGGTGTCGGGCTTCGGATTCTCTGGCCGTGGGCAGAATGTCGGTCTGGCCTTCGCCAGCCTGAGTGACTGGAGTGAACGAAGCGGCGCAGAAAATAAAGTTATGGCGATTGCAGGCCGAGCAAACGCGGCCTTTAGCCAGTATAAAGAAGCTATGGTTTTCGCAGTCAACCTTCCTGCGATTATCGAACTGGGTACCGCAACAGGTTTCGACTTCCAGTTGATTGACCAGGCTAACCTTGGCCATGCAAAACTGACGGAAGCACGTAACCAACTGCTAGGTATGGCAGCACAACGTCCTGATACGCTGGTGCAAGTTCGTCCTAACGGGATGGAAGATACACCGCAGTTCCGCCTCGATATCGATCAGGAAAAAGCGCAAGCGCTTGGCGTATCACTGTCGGATATCAGCTCAACGTTGGCAACCACGCTGGGTGGATCTTACGTGAATGACTTCATCGATCGCGGTCGCGTGAAGAAAGTTTACGTTCAAGCCGATGCGCCTTTCCGTATGCTGCCAGATGACATCAAGAACTGGTACATCCGCGGTAGCAACGGACAAATGGTGCCATTCTCTGCCTTCACACAGAGCCACTGGGAATACGGTTCACCGCGTCTGGAACGTTATAACGGCCAACCATCCATGCAGCTCCAAGGTGAAGCCGCTCCAGGTAAGAGTACCGGTGAAGCCATGGCATTGATGGAAAATTTCGTGACCCAATTACCGCAGGGTATCGGCTACGAATGGACGGGTATGTCCTATCAAGAGCGGTTATCAGGCAACCAGGCACCCGCAATCTATGCCATTTCACTGATTGTCGTGTTCCTGTGTCTGGCGGCGCTTTATGAGAGCTGGTCAATTCCGTTCTCTGTCATGCTGGTGGTTCCATTGGGGATCATCGGTGCGTTGATTGCGGCGAATATGACAAGTCTTGAAAACGACGTTTACTTTAAGGTGGGCCTGCTAACAACCATTGGGCTATCCGCGAAGAACGCCATATTGATTGTCGAATTTGCTAAAGATCTGATGGAAAAAGAAGGGAAAGGACTGATTGAAGCAACACTCGATGCCGTTCGTATGCGTTTGCGTCCAATCCTGATGACATCACTTGCCTTTATCCTCGGTGTTATGCCGCTGGTTATCAGTAGTGGTGCAGGTTCCGGTGCACAGAACGCCGTTGGTACTGGCGTAATGGGCGGGATGATTACCGCAACCGTGCTGGCTATCTTCTTCGTTCCTGTGTTCTTTGTTGTTGTTCGCCGTCGCTTCGGCAAGAAAGTAGACGACACAACAGCGCACTAAGACCGAATCCCTTCCGATATACTCTAAAAGGCCGCCTAGCGGCCTTTTTTACGCCCCTGCCCCAGTCTCCCATGACTAACCTGAGCTAAGCAGCACTATGCGCTGTTTGGCTCAGGTTAGTCGTCTCTATAGTGGTTTAGAGAATGCTGACGTCTACCGCAACATAATAGTTGATCCTGATGCTAAAAAAGCGCAACATATTAGATACGTTATAACATAACAATTAAGGGCGACTATGAAAGCGGGTATTCATCCTGACTATCGCACAGTGGTATTTCATGATACCAGCGCGGATGTCTATTACAGGACTGGGTCAACCATTAAAACCGATCGAACCATTGAGCTTGAGGGTACCAGCTACCCTTACGTCACTATTGACGTTTCTTCGGCATCGCATCCCTATTACACCGGGAAGCAAAAAGAATATTCCAAAGAAGGCAGCACAGCGCGCTTCCAGCAGCGTTTTGGGAACTTCTTCAAGTAATCAGAGAGGCTATTAAATGCAGGTGCTTAGTTCGCTACGTTCAGCAAAGAATCGTCATAAAGATTGTATTGTGGTCCGCCGTCGCGGGCGAGTTTACGTTATATGCAAATCCAACCCGCGCTTTAAGGCCGTGCAAGGCGGGAAAAAGAAAAAAGGTTAATCTTTCTCGCGCCCATCCCGATACAGTCAGTGTTATGACGCTAACAAGACTGTACGGGATGATTCGCATGAAAAAACTGCTGAAACAATAAGATAACGCATACCAACACCCCTTATCCGTTGAGTAATCTCTTCGCATTCCTTCTGCCATTTCTCATATTTTCAGATAGAAATAATTAAATAATCAGCAGCCGAGTTTATTCAATGCTCATTGTTACAACAAAAATTCTGAGAATTAATCAAAATAAATAGCAGTGAAAACCTTACCTATTATCCGCGAACTTTACGAACACTTTTGCTATAGTCATATATAGAATGACGTAACCGTAACCAGCATGGTATAGCTATACTTAAGGTTAAGTCATGAGATGTTGGTATTTACGCCAACGCTATTTCGCGACATAGTAGATACTGGGAGGTACGATAATCACTGTTTTCTCATTCATTACAGAACAAATCACAATGGTTCAACGCCCTGTCTGTAACAGCATGAATACGAAACAACGTTAACGTTTTATCTTGTAAGCTTCATCAGTCTACCTGTTTACCAGGTGTTAACCGCAGTAACACTGAATAACGGCTTAACGGAGGGATTGATATGGATGAGTACACACCAAAACATTATGATATTGCCCAACTCAGATTCTTATGTGAGAATCTGTGTGACGAAAGCATAGCAACGTTAGGTGATAGCAGTCACGGCTGGGTCAATGATCCAACATCTGCGATCAATCTCCAATTAAATGAACTTATTGAGCATATCGCTACGTTTATTCTCACATTTAAAATAAAATACCCTAACGAAAGTGAGCTTTCAGAGCAGGTTGAAAAGTATTTGGATGATACTTACGTCTTGTTTAGCAACTATGGAATTAATGATGCTGAACTGCGGCGTTGGCAGAAGTCCAAAGCAAAATTATTCGGAATGTTCTCAGGGGAGAACGTCTGTACGCCTGCTAAAACTTAAGCAATAATTTATTTATATTTTTTAACCACCAGGTACTGTTTGCATAGGCCATTATGAAAAAAATCGACTATTTGATGCGTTTGCGTAAATGCACAACCATTGACACTCTCGAACGCGTTATTGAAAAAAACAAGTATGAACTCTCTAATGATGAACTGGAGATGTTCTTTTCCGCAGCCGATCATCGTCTGGCTGAACTGACAATGAACAAACTCTACGACAAAGTTCCTACCGCAGTATGGCGATACGTCCGTTAATTCCTAACGAAGCGTATACAAAAACTGACATTAAATACACTGCGCCGATAATATTATCGGCCTTTGTTTTTATTATCTTTTTAACGTATTAATTGCGTAAGACTTGTAACAAATTGTATTTTTCATATTAAGTAAAAATGAATTCGCCCTCACCTCTCACGCTTATTTCCCCAAAATTCATCGTTTATAACAATCGCATTGATAGCATCCACGAATGGTATATCCTGTGATGAAAATAGAGGATGTAATAATTACCGCAATTATTACTCGCTAAGTAAAGATGCACAGTCATCCTCTCGAAGAAACAGCGATCGGTAAATGACACCTATCGAGCAAAGAATGGCGGCTCAGCGTTTACGTCTGTCAGGAAATGGGTTTATGGCAGAGAATTTAATTTACGTGCAGAAGATGAAGACCAGTCTGGCGATGAAGTACCGAGGGCACAAATTGGTGGAGGCCCTGCCAGCTACATCCCGGCACACACGTCTCCTGCTGCGGCTGCTTCCTTCCGGACCTGACCGAATCCACAGGTTAGTGTTGCGGGAGAACCGACAGGGCCTCCATTGACGACTTTATAACAGCGTGCACATGATAATCGCAACGTGTCACAAAGCGGTGGGCATTATCGGCGATGGGATAAGCAATTGCAAGCTAACACAGACTAACCGTTGTTTTCTTACCCACCCCACTGTGCCACTATGATGTTCAATCGGTTTAGGAACAGCAGGAATATCCGCTGATGTCAGAAGAAAACGATAATTTCCGCCAGCGCGTTTTTCAAATCGTCGCAGCGATTCCTTACGGAAAAATAGCGACCTATGGCGACATCGCACAGCTTGCCGATTCACCTAGGGCATCTCGGCAAGTCGGCGGGGTATTAAAACGCCTGCCAAAAGACAGCAAACTCCCCTGGCATCGAGTAATCAATCGTAAAGGCGAAATATCGCTGGTCGGTGGAGACTATGTACGCCAGAAGTCAGCGCTACAGGCGGAGGGCATTATTTTCAATCGTCAGGGAAAAATTGATCTTGCGAAATATCGCTGGCAATACGCGCCATAACGGCGCGTATCCAGATGAATTACCAGACTGGCTGCGGAGCCACAGATGACGAAGCAGGTTGCCCCTGAAGCATATGAGGAGTCTGATTCGTCGGATTAGACATCATTGATCCCTGATTTTTCGCTGGTAAGGGGACAGAGGCGACAGGAACCAGCACCAAATCGGCGTTATTCACCCCGTTGCTAATAACCGGCAAGACGTTTTCCGTCACCATCACGATGCGATTATCGATCGCAACCGCTGCACTGAGTAAGATACGCGCATTGGGCTGGATATCAGCCGGGTTATACGGTAGCTCGAATTGGAAAGGTGCCTGCTTCCCTCCTGTACGCGTCACACGCTGGGTAATCACTTTGGAAGGCGCATCCGCCAGCGATGCATCAGACACGGTAACGGTCAAAACGGCGTTGTGAGGTAGCGCAATGCGCTGACGAATATTCACAGTACCTGTTACCGCAGGCATCGCGACAGCCGGGCGCTGTGAGGAAACACTGGTGACAGGTGCGCCAGTCTGAGGAGAAACGCCATAATCACTCCTCTGTGCACATGCAGCCAGAGTCATCGATAACGTGATACCGCCTAAGATATGCCATAATTTCATTCGGTCAGTCTCCTTTATTATTGTCAGACTACCGGTATCGAAAACCGGCACTCATAAATAGTATGATTCAACCAACACAATAATGATGGTGCAATATTCTGATATTTTCCTTAAATCCACACATTTATTGCAGTAAAAAGTCACAATCAGACATTTTACATATTACAAAACAAGCAGATAACTAGCCATTCGCATACATTGGGGCCGATACCATGAGTCAATCACTACAACATCTTCTCGACCTCCTGCATTTAGAGAAGCTCGAAGAAGGGCTATTCCGCGGACAAAGCGATGATTTGGGGCTGCGTCAGGTCTTTGGCGGGCAAGTCGTCGGCCAGGCCATGTCGGCTGCCAAACAGACTGTCCCCGTCGAGCGCAACATTCACTCTTTCCACAGCTACTTTTTGCTACCCGGCGACAGTCAGAAACCCATTATTTATGACGTTGAAAACCTACGTGACGGCAACAGTTTCAGTGCCAGACGCGTTAGGGCTATCCAGAATGGTCGCCCTATTTTTTATATGACGGCCTCATTTCAAAGTCATGAAGAAGGGTTTGAGCACCAGAATGTGATGCCAAACGTCGCACCGCCTGAGGATCTGAAATCCGAGCAGGAAATCGCACAAGACATGCAGCACCTTCTGCCGCCCCGCTTTCGCGATAAATTTATTCAGGCCAGCCCGATTGAGATGCGCCCGGTTAAATTCCATAACCCACTAAAAGGCGAAGTGGATGAGCCAGTGCGACACGTCTGGTGCCGTGCCAGCAGTCCGCTACCCGACGATAAGCGTATTCACCAATATCTACTCGGCTATACGTCTGACTGCAATTTCCTACTCACGGCCTTGCAGCCTCACGGCGTTGGCTTTTTAGAACCGGGTATGCAGGTCGCCACAATCGATCACTCGATGTGGTTCCATCGTGATTTCCGGCTGGATGACTGGCTGTTATATACCGTAGAAAGCACGTCTGCATCCGGTGCTCGTGGTTTCGTTCGTGGGCAATTCTATACCCGGGAAGGCGTGCTGGTTGCATCCAGCGTGCAGGAAGGCGTCATACGTCGCCGCCAGCCGTAAACCTTGCGGCAGCCTCGTAACGTAAAAAACCACCTCATCAGGAGGTGGTTTAAGACTGATAATAAAGCAGGCGTGGAGTTTCCCCACGCCTGCTTACTGTACTCAAACGATCTCACTGATTAATTTACGCGATCTTATTGGTTGTAAGCACTCTCGCCATGACTGTTGACGTCCAGACCTTCGCGCTCTTGATCTTCAGGTACACGCAGGCCGACAATCATATCCGCCACTTTGAAGGCAACGAATGCCACCACGCCGGACAACACCAGACAAACAATGACGCTGAACAACTGAACCCAAACCTGATGCGCCATCGTCACACCTTCCGCATAGCCAGTACCACCCAGTGAGGCTGAGGTAAATACGCCAGTCAGGATACAGCCAACGATACCGCACACGCCGTGAACACCGAACACATCACACGGGTCATCCACACGCAGCCATCTTTTCAGTACCGTTACGCCCCACAGGCCTGCAACGCCACCAGCCAGACCGATGATCAGGGCACCGCCGACGCCAACCGTACCCGCTGCTGGCGTGATTGCCACCAGACCAGCGATACAACCAGAGCATGCGCCCAGAAGAGAAGGCTTACCACGTACCATCCACTCACCGCCAACCCATGCCAGAATTGCAGCAGCAGTCGCGACAACGGTGTTCAGGAAAGCCAGAGCGGCGATACCGTTCGCAGCACCTGCAGAACCGGCATTGAAACCAAACCAGCCGATGTACAGAATCGCCGTACCGATAAATACCATTGGCAGGTTATGCGGTTTGAAGGCTTCTTTGCCAAAACCAGCACGCTTGCCCAGCAGGTAAGCACCCACCAACCCAGCAACCGCGGCGTTGATGTGAACCACCGTACCACCAGCAAAGTCCAGCGCGCCATCCGCAGCCAGATAGCCACCGCCCCATACCATGTGCGTCATCGGCAGGTAGGAGAACGTCAGCCACAGCGCAACGAAGATCAGCACCGCAGAGAAACGAATACGCTCAGCAATCGCACCGACAATCAGCGCGACGGTGATGCAGGCAAAGGAAGCCTGATAGGCCACATGTACAAATTGATAGTAGGTGCCGCTGATGGACTCAATCCCGATGCCTTTCAGCATAAAGGTGCTGAAGCCACCGAAGAAAGCATTCCCTTCGCTGAAGGCCAGGCTATATCCGTAAACGACCCACAGGATACAAACCATCGCGAACGTCACGCTCACCTGCGTCATCATGGACAAAACGTTCTTAGAACGAATCAGGCCGCCGTAAAACAGTGCAATGCCCGGTATAGTCATAAAGAGTACCAGTGCGGTACAAATCATAATAAAAGCGTTATCCGCTTTATCAATCGTCGGTGTCGCAGCCATTGCCCAGGACGGGAGTAATGCCGCCACACCGAGACCTAATGAAGAGAGTAGTTTTTTCATTTTCATCCATCCCTATTTACGTATCTACGCTAGGTGTTGTTAAAGTGCGGCTTCGTCAGTTTCACCCGTACGAATACGGATAACTCTTTGCAACTCGGCGACAAAAATTTTGCCGTCACCAATTTTTCCGGTGTACGCGGCTTTGCTGATGACATCGATCACTTCATCCAGTTGATCGTCTGCAATTGCGATATCAATTTTTACCTTGGGTAAAAAGTTGACGCTGTACTCCGCGCCGCGATATAGCTCCGCGTGCCCTTTCTGACGACCAAATCCTTTCACCTCAGTGACGGTGAGTCCCTGGATGCCGACAGAAGATAACGCTTCACGTACATCTTCCAGCTTGAATGGTTTTATCACCACAGTAACCAGTTTCATTTATCTTCCCCCTAGCCATTACGTTCAGGCTTTCGCCCGTCACTTGTTCGATTACGTGCTCTATGAAGTAGGTCTACGTCATGACTAAAGCAAAGGGTGTGCCATAAATGATTTATCTGGCATAAATCAGGAAAGAGAACGCGATTAACGATAAGAAAGGGCAAAAAGAAAACAGTATGGGAAAGAAATTCAGGAAGATCTGGGCAAGAATTGCACCAATGTAGTGCGTGAAGGGTGTTTTTAGTGCAACTCGAGGGGAAACCAGAATCGCGATGCTTATTGATGGTGCGAAGCCATGAATAGACTGTCAGTCTGCACCACACAAGGCGGTGCAGACCGGGATACTATCTCAGGTCAGTCTCAGTGCGCAGGGCAAGGCTCAGTGCTGGTAGCGGCAAGATCCTCTCCGGCAAGTTGCAACTGATACATTTGATAATAGCGCCCCTGCTGTTGTAGCAGTTGATCATGTGTTCCCCGTTCAACGGTTTGCCCATGATGGAGCACCATAATCGTGTCAGCCTCAACGATAGTGGAAAGCCGATGAGCGATGATAATCAAGGTCGTCTGTTCCCTGATGATACGGAGCGCCTTTTGCACTGCTTGTTCCGTGCCAGAGTCAATATTCGCCGTCGCCTCATCGAGAATCAGGATCTTAGGCGTTTGCACCAGTACCCGTGCGATCGCCAACAGCTGCTTTTGTCCGGTAGACAGGTTATTCCCCTGCTCACCAATACGCGTATGCAATCCTTCAGGGAAAGCCCGAACCAGTTCGGCGAGCTGCACCACTTCCAGCACGCGCCAGACGGCCTCTTCGCTGATATCACGCCCCAGCGTTACATTCACAAACATGGATTCCGCCAGCACAACCGGATCCTGTTGCACCATTGCCACATTTTGGCGCAACACCGCATGAGAGAGCGTCGACAGCGGGCGGCCATCAAGCCGAATCTCACCCTCATCTGGCACGTAATACCCCATAAGCAAACTGGCTAACGTACTTTTCCCACTGCCGGTATGTCCGACCAGCGCGACGAATCCGCGCTCTGGTATCGTCAGAGAAATATTCTGTAGCACACGTTTTTCTGTGCCATACGAGAAAGAAACCTCATCAATATCGACGCGCCCAGTCGCCAGGGGACGCTCATCATCGCCGTAGCTCTGCTTTTTGCCATCCATCAATTCAAAAATACGTTCACCGGCGACGACGGCCTGCTGCAACATGGACTGCTGGGTTGTCAGTTCAATCAACGGTTCATTCAGACGGCCCAAATAGTTGATAAACGCGTACAAGACCCCGACGCCAACCGATCCAATTGAACTGAAACCAAATTGGATTAACAAGCCACACAGCACCATTGCGGCAAACAGGCTCAGCAACGGCCTCAGCAGGAAACCTTCCAGACGCAGGGCCTTCATCCGCGCTTCATAATGTTCATAGCTGGCTGCGCCCAGTTTCTTGCCAAAGCGAGCCTGCTGGCGAAACTGCTGAATGACGCCCATGCCATTAATCACTTCGTTGAAACCATCATTAATGTCGGCCAGATAGCTTCGCACTTTGCGCACAGTCGGCGTACTAAAGCGATGGTACAGCACCATAACCGTCGCGACCGCAGGGAAAATCATCAACGCAACCAGCGCCATCTGCCAGTTCAGACTGAACATCGCCACCAGCATGGCACCAACCAGCGCCGCACTGCGTAATACCGTTGACACCACCATGACGTACAGGTCTTTTACCACCTCAGTATCATTGGTGACGCGTGAAATCAGTTGCCCAACAGGTTGCGTATCGAATGTACTCAGTGGCTGGCGCAACGCCGCGTCCATCACATCAATACGCAGTTGCTGAACGACACCGACCGCTACCCGGTTAAACAGCAGCGTCTGAAAATAGTGCAGCGAGGCCGCCAGAATTTGCAGCAGGATATAGGCCATTGCCAGACCAGCCGCAATCGCCAGCGGGAACTGGCCTTTTGCTATCAAATCATCAATAAAATAGCTCACTAACACAGGGCCTGAGACTTCAGCAATTGCGGCAATCCACAGCATCAGGACGCCCTGCATCAGCGGTTTTCTCCAAGGGGAGCCATAGGCCAGCAAACGTTTCAGGGTTGGCCAAAACTGTTGAGGGCTATTCATTTTTCGTTCCTTCAAACTGCGACACATCATCCAGCGCCGCCTCCAGCTGTTGATAACGGTACATATCCCGATACCAGCCAGGTTGTGCCGCCAGCGTTCGGTGTGTGCCACGCTGCACCGTTTGTCCTTGCTGCAACACCACGATTTCATTCGCTTCGGTTAGGGCTGACAGGCGATGTGCGCTGATGATCAGCGTCCGTTTTTCGCCCCACGTTTTGAGATTCTGCAAAATCTGATGCTCCGTTCGCCCATCAACCGCAGACAGCGCATCGTCCAGCACCAGAATTTCAGCATCCAGCAGTAATGCACGGGCAATCGCGATCCGCTGTTTTTGACCGCCTGATAACATCACGCCGCGCTCTCCGACCTCCGTCTGGTAACCCTGAGGCAAACGCAGAATGTCGTCATGAACGCTGGCAAGCCGCGCAGCCTGTTCAATCTGTTGTTGGGTAGCATCAGGCCGACCCAGTGCGATGTTTCGTCCCACCGTATCGGAAAACAAAAAGGGCATTTGCCCCACAACGGCAAAACGGCTCCGAAGTTCATCCAACCGAATGGTACTCAATGGGCGATCGTGATAACGAATCTCTCCCGATTGGGTATCGAAATGACGCAAAATCAACGCTAGCAGCGTACTTTTACCCGATCCTGTCGGCCCACATAGCCCCAGCATATTACCCGGTGCCAGCGTAAACTGAATATGTTGTAAAGCATCACGGGTATTATCCGGGTAGCGAAACGCGGAGATATTCACGTCCAGCACGCCCCGCTCGGCAGGCAAGGACTCCTCACCGTCTTTCACCACGAGATCTTCCGCAAGCAGTTGACGAATACGGCTATATGCCGCGCTACCACGCTCAACAATATTAAACATCCAGGCCAGCGCCAGCATCGGCCAGATCATCAACCCCAGATACATGACAAAGCTGGTCAACAAGCCTAACGTCAGCGAACCGTTAATCACCATCCAACTGCCTCCGCCAATCGCCAGCAAATTCGAAAGCCCAACGGCAATATAAATGGTGGGATCGAAGCGGGCATCAACGCGAGCGACGTGCATGTTTTTGGCACCGGCATCCGCCGCAACCTGTGCAAAACGCGCGGACTGATAGTTTTCCAACCCGAAGGCTTTAATCATCCGAATACTGGTCAAGCCCTCCTGCGCCTGATCGTTAAGCGAGGAAAACGCCGCCTGTGCAGATTTAAAGCGGTTATACAGTTGGGTGCCGTAGCGTTTGATGAAAATCGCCATGACCGGCATCGGAAGCAGCGCCAGCAAGGTCAGTTCCCAACTAATTTGAGTACACATGACAACCAGAACGGCGCAGCCCATCACCATCGAATCGACCAGCGTCAACACGCCTTCTCCAGCGGCAAAGACCACGCGATCGACATCGTTAGTCGCTCGCGCCATCAGATCGCCGGTTCGGTGACGTTGATAAAATGCCGGATGCTGGCGACTCAGTTGACGGTAAAAATCCTCTCGCAGCTCAACCGCCAACTGGTATGACGCACCAAACAGGAACACGCGCCACACATAGCGCAGCAGATAGACCATGACGGCAGTCAGCAGCATCACGCCAATCCACTTCATCATTTCGGCCATCGACATGCCGTGCTGCGTCACACCATCGACAATCACGCCGACCAGTTTAGGGGGCAGCAATTGCAGAATAGCAATCGCAATCAATAGCGCAACAGCACCCAGATAACGCCGCCATTCGCGGCGAAAATACCAACTCAGTTGAGCAAACAGTCTCACGCGGTTTTCATTCCAATAGCCAGACGGGTCATGACAGACTCAGAAAGGTGATTATACAAAAGACGGATAAACGATGAATCACAGGGATAAGGGCAATGCCGTGGTATGTTTGATTCGTTCCATAGCAAAGCTAGATGTTACATCGACCAGCCCGGGAATACCATTCACCAACCGCTTATAGAAATCATCATAGCTTTTCATATCAGCAACCTGAACCTGCATTAGGTAGTCGTACTCACCAGCCATGCGATAGAAAGCCAGCACCTCCGGCATGTCAGACACTACGCGGGTGAAGGTCTGATACCAGTCACGGTTGTGCTGCTGCGTCTTCAATAAGACAAACGCCGTCAGCCCTAACCCCAGACGTTCATTATCCAACAGCGCCACACGAGCCCGGATAATCCCTTCCTCTTCCATACGCTTTAGTCGTTTCCAGCATGGCGTAGATGTCAGATTAACCGCATCGGCCAGCGTCTGTAGTGAAAGTGTGCAATCCTGTTGCAGCATATTCAGCAGTGTGCGATCAATTTTATCTAGCATAGCGCCACCTCATGGAAAACTTTTCCCTACTTTCCCCGATTAAGAGAAAAAAGCAATATTCTTCCCGCCCAAAATTGCTTTCAATATCCACTGATAACATCAGCAAACCACATCACCATTCGATAATGAAAAAACATAACAAATTGTATAGTATCGAATTTAATTGCCTTTCACGAAAGGTGATACAACAAACTGGCAGACTGATTTCTACAATTCATTATGTATCAGCCAGTGATCTATTTTATGCCAACCAGGAGTGGCGAAACGATGACAAAAGATAAAAACAATAAACTCAGTACTATAGGTATGATTTTGGGCGCAATCGGATTAGTGATTGCCGTATCTTACTTTTGGGTCGGGCCATCAACACCAGAAGTACCGATTGAAGAGCGAATCGCAGAAAAAATTGTCTCCATCCGTGATACCACGTTGGATAGATTAATGGGAAAAGCGGCCCCCACACCACCACAGCAATCTTCATTCAATGAAGAACGGTTAGTGATTGCAGCAACATCCGTATTAGGTTGCCTTGCGATAATTTTCGCTGTTTTTGGCTTCGCTCGCCGTGAATCCACTAGACCAAGCATGAGCGCAGCCATGCTTGGTATCGCCGTGATCGCATTCCCTTTCATTATCAGCGCCATCAATATGGCGTTCGCTTTAATGGCTCTCGTTGCGCTAGCAGCAGCCATCGCCATGTTTTTTGGGTAAGCATCCCTCAGCCAGGAAAATGAAAAATATTCCCAATAAACCAGAAATAAAGAGTAAATAATTCCCTTAAATTGGTCATGAATAGATAAAAAGATAACCTTTTTATCCTGAAAACTCGTTACTCTATTCGCATCACTGCCTAACCGAGTTTTTATCATGACCAATGCCTGGGTTAAAAATGCCATCAGCGCTATCGAAGCAGATTTTCAGCGTTCGGCTGATACGCATCTTATCCGTCTGACCCTGCCGGATTATCCGGGTATCTATTTTTATCTCAAAGATGAAAGCACGCACCCCAGCGGTAGCCTGAAGCATCGCCTGGCTCGTTCCTTATTTCTCTACGGGCTATGCAACGGCTGGATTAAAGAAGACACGCCGATTATCGAAGCGTCATCCGGCAGTACCGCCGTCTCAGAAGCCTACTTTGCACGTTTGCTTGGCCTGCCGTTTATCGCCGTCATGCCTTCCTGTACCGCAAAAAAGAAAATCGAGCAAATCGCTTTCTATGGCGGCCGCTGCCATTTTGTCGAACAGGCGGGACAAATCTATGCCGCATCCGAACAGCTCGCACAAGAGATGAACGGCCATTATATGGATCAGTTCACCTACGCGGAACGTGCCACCGACTGGCGCGGCAACAACAATATTGCCGACAGCATTTACCGCCAAATGGCACGTGAACCGCATACCGTGCCGGATTACATCGTAATGAGCGCAGGAACTGGCGGTACGTCAGCCACGCTCGGACGCTACATTCGCTATCAGGGGCTAGATACACAACTGGTCGTCGTCGATCCAGAACACTCCGTCTTCTACGATTGTTACCAACAGCGGGATCGCTCCATCACTGGCCCATGCGGTAGCCGGATAGAAGGTATTGGTCGCCCGCGTGCCGAGCCTTCTTTTATTCCTGACGTCATTGATAGCATGATCAAAGTGCCGGATGCCGCCAGCATCGCAACGCTGTACTGGCTAGAAAGCGTGTTAGGCCGCAAAGCAGGTGCCTCTACCGGCACCAACGTCTGGGGTATGCTGCAACTAGCCAAAGAGATGGTGAGTCGGGGTCAAAAAGGCGCGATTGTGACCCTGCTCTGCGACAGCGGCGAACGCTATCTTGACACCTACTACAACAGCAGTTGGGTAGAAAAAAATATCGGCGATATAAGCCCCTACCTTGATGCCCTGAACACCCCAGAAATGTCACCTCTCATGCCGGAACTCAACCTGGTGTGAGGCTGGTGTATTCAGCGCACAGCCGCAGCGCTGAATACGGGCTATTTTTCAGGTAAAATAGCGGCTTTACATCACACCCCGCATTAAGGTGAATGAAGAATGAAGCGTGCTGTTGTCGTTTTTAGCGGTGGACAAGATTCCACAACCTGCCTGATTCAGGCTCTGCAAGATTATGATGACGTCCACTGCATCACCTTCGATTATGGGCAACGTCACCGTGCTGAAATTGATGTCGCTCGGGAACTCAGCCAGAAGCTGGGGGCAACGGCGCATAAGGTTCTGGACGTCGGCTTGCTGAATGAGCTCGCCACCAGCAGCTTGACGCGTGACAGTATCCCAGTCCCCGATTACGACGCCAATGCACAGGGCATCCCCAACACCTTTGTTCCAGGAAGAAACATTCTCTTCCTGACGCTCGCCTCTATCTACGCCTATCAGGTTGGTGCGGAAGCCGTCATTACCGGCGTGTGTGAGACCGACTTTTCCGGTTACCCAGATTGTCGCGATGAATTCGTCAAGGCACTGAATCAGGCTATTGTTTTAGGTATTGCCCGCGATATCCGTTTTGAAACCCCGCTGATGTGGCTTAATAAGGCCGAAACCTGGGCGCTGGCGGATCATTACCAGCAACTCGATACCGTTCGTTACCACACGCTAACCTGCTATAACGGCATCAAGGGTGATGGGTGTGGTCAGTGTGCCGCTTGTCATTTACGAGCAAACGGGCTTGCGCAGTATCAGAATGATTCCGTGGCTGTCATGGCATCGCTGAAGCAGAAAGCAGGATTACGCTGATATTTCACGCCACCATTCAGAAACCGACACGCAGCAACATCACACAATCTAAAACAGCAGGCCACGCCTTACAGGTAGTGGCCTGTTGCTTCATATTAACGGCGAATCTCGTTTAGGTGTTCCAGCAACTCGCCCTCCAGCGGCAGTGATTTTTGCGTCAATAAATCGATACAGACAAACGTCAGCGTGGCATCCGCCACATCGCTTTCATCAGACACTCGGGTTATCTTCTGACTGATCACGCCACTCTTCGTATTCATCTGTAGCAGTTCGCTATCAATACGCAGCACGTCACCGAGAACGGCTGGCTTGCGATAGTTGATATTGATATTCACCACGACGAAAGCAATCTTGTTGCTATGCATCCAGCCAAAAGCAGGCAATGTTTCCAGCCATTGCCAACGCGCCTCTTCCAAAAACTCCAGATAGCGCGCGTTATTAACGTGCTGATAAACATCAATGTGATAACCACGAACGGTAATGAAAGTCTGCATGGCGGTAGTACTCCTGTGACAACACCAATAACTGGTATGACCTGATAATTAGCCTAGCAGAGGTTCGCAGCCCAGAAGAAGTGCTCGACTGGGCTGCGACTGATATCACAGTTTTAAACGAGAGAGATTTCGCTCAACCAACGCCGCCCCAATTCCCGGGACCTCCGTTAATTGATCGATCTGGGTAAAAGGGCCATTTTGCTCACGATAGTTAACGATCGCTTCCGCTTTTTTAAGGCCGACACCGTTCATTATTTCCGCCAAATCAGCAGCGTTTGCTGCATTAATGCTTACCTTATCCTCGTCACCATCAGGAAGCGTTGCTTTTTCCGCTTTCTGATCTGCTGGCCCAGACTTCACTGCTGTCGCCGTACTGTCGGCAGCTTTAGGTGCCGCCTGACCCAGTAATGGCAACCCAGACAAACTCATTCCGATGATTAAGCACAGTGCTTTTATTCCTGATTTTTTCATGCTGTTTCCTCCTTGTGTGTGACAGCACGGCTACCTTGCCGCAGACCGTTCAACACCGCAAACAGCAGAATTTAAATGTGGAAAAGGCCGCGAAAGCGGCCTTTTGTTGTTGCAACGATTTGCAAATTTTTGCGGAGCTTATTGCTGTTCTTGCGCCGCATTGCCCATCTTGATTTTCGCTTCACTACGCAAGCTGGACAACAGAGAATCAAACAGCGCGCCCAGAGAACCTTGCTGAACCTGGCTGGCAAACTGTGTTTTCTGCTCATCGTTTAGCTGATGTGGCGTCACGCTATCCAGCGCGACCAGCACGACATTACCCGCCTGATCCTGAGTAATCGCATAAGATGGCTTATCCTTTTCTGGATGCGGCATAGCAAAGATTGCTTCGGCCGTTGCATCACCCTGAGAAATAGAAGACATCGTTTTTGCTTCACCAAAGCTCAGACCTGCCGCTTTAAGCGCATCGTCTTTACCTTGCTTCAACTCAGCTAGCATTTTTTCAGCGTCTACACGAGTCTGCTGTTCAGCCTTCTGACGTTTCAACACCTCAACGATCTCAGTACGCACCTGATCCAGAGGGCGAGTACTTTCAGGCTTGTGCTCAGTGATACGCAGAACGAAAGCACGATCGCCGTCGACGTTAATCACATCGGAGTTGTTGCCCGCAGCACCGTTTTCGCCCAACAGCGCACCGCTAAAGATAGCCTGCGTTACTGGCTGGAAGTTCAGCGCAGCGGGAACTTTCTCTCGCGTAAACCAGTCGGTCTGCGTGGCTTTCACACCGGCCGCTTCTTCTGCTGAAGCCAGAGATTCGTTGTCATTGCTAGCCGCTTCGCTGACTTTTTGTTGCAGCGCATAGTAACCATCCTGCGCTTTCTCGTGCTTCACTTTCTCAGCGATCTCGGCACGCACTTCGCTCAGCGGTTTGACCTGCTGCGGCTGAACATCATCCAGACGCACAACCAGATAGCCAACAGATGATTTAATCGCTTCGGAAACCTGACCTTTCTCCGTCAGTTTTGCCTGCTTCAGCTCATCAATCATGCTGTTTTCGTCCATCCATCCCAGATCGCCACCGTTGCGGCGCGAGATAACGTCCGTTGATTTTTCTTTCGCCAGCGTAGCGAAATCACCACCTTGCTTCAGCGCATCCAGAACAGACGCTGCATCGGCCTCATTCTTCACCTGAATAACGCTGAATTTTTTGCGCTCAGGTTGGGAATAGTCGCTCTTGTTCTGTTCGTAGAAATCGTTGATGGCAGCATCATCTACTTTTATGCCGTCCATGATGCTTGCCGCATCCAGCGTGATATAGCTGACTTTGAATTCTTCTGGTGCGATGAAATTCCCTTTGTTTTGATCGTAATAACTCTGGACTTCATCGTCAGCAACCGTCTGGGCTTTCGCCTTGGCAGCAATATCAATGGTTGCAACACGGACAACGCGATCTTGTGCAGCCAGTTTCACCAGGTTATCGATCTCCTGCGGCAGCAGGAACGCGGTATTGCCAAAGCCACGAATCAACTGCTGTGAAGTCAGTTGTTTACGCAGCATCTGAGCATACATATCCGGTGTTACGCCAAGACGACGAACCTGATCCAGATACTTTTCATTATCAAAACGGTTGTTGGTCTGAAACGCGGGAACGTCAAAGATCGCCTGTTTGATTTGCTCATCACTGATGTTCAGTCCCAGCTTGTTGGCATACTGATCCAGCAAAGTTTCATCAATGAGTTGGGAGAGTGCCTGCCTACGCAATTGCTGCATGTAGCCGTCATTACTCGCCAGAAGAGAGAAATTCTCACCCAAGGCTTCCTGCTGACGACTGCGTTCGTTCTGTACCGCCTGCTCAAGCTGTGCGCGGGTAATTTCCTGCCCGTTCACCTTTGCAGCGTAATCTCCTGAACCACCAATAAGATAATCACCAACGCCAGTTAGAACGAATGATGCGATGATCAAAGCAAGAATAATTTTGAGCACGACGTTATTCGCGGCCGTACGTAAATTGTCCATCATAATGTGACAACACTCCGCTGTAGAATGGATAAAACTCCCTGCGCTGGCCGGAGCCATGCATCCTTGCGATTGCTATAGCCCAATACAAGGCTAGGGCGCACTTAAGCTTATTGCCCGCCACGTTCTGCCATGTGTCGGGTATGTATATACCCGTCATACTTCAAGTTGCATGTGCGTTGGCTGCGTTCAGTCACCCGAATCACTTACTTAAGTAAACTCATCGGGATTCCCTCTCTTGCCGCCTTCACGCAACTCGAATTATTTAGGGTAAAATCCTATATAAATAAAAGACACATCATAAAATGATGCGCCTCGTATCTTACCCTACCAATATCATTGCGTCAGGTATTGTTTGGCACCCAAAGTGGTTATCAGCCAAACCTGTGACGTAATAATCAGTTAACGGCGTCTTTCAGCGTTTTACCAGCACGGAATCCTGGTACTTTCGCCGCAGGGATACTGATTTCTTTACCAGTTTGCGGGTTACGGCCGGTACGAGCAGCACGTTCACGCACTGAGAAAGTACCAAAACCAACCAAAGCAACATCATCCCCTTCTTTCAGGGATTCGGTAACGGAACCAATAATTGCATCCAACACACGCCCTGCTGCCGCTTTGGAAATATCAGCATCTGCGGCAATTTTGTCGATCAATTGTGACTTGTTCACTCTGTCATCCCCTCTGGAATTCTCTTATCGCGCTTCAATGTCCCAAGACGCGACACGTGACTTATTATCAATACTGTCATGCCTAGCTAGTTATGGCTAAAACTAACAGTGCTCTAACTTAGCGGTACAAAAAAAAGCTGGCAAGTACGATTTCACTCACCAGCCCCGATTTTCTCAAGGGTTTTTGCGACAGGTCACTATTTTGCCTTGGCTTTGGCCTTGGCTTTAGGCGCCGTGACCACTTGCATGCCAGAAGGCGAATTCAGCAATGCGAACGCCAAGACTTCCTCGATACGTTTCACCGGATGGATTTCCAGATCGGCAATCACGTTCTGTGGGATATCTTCCAGATCGCGCTTGTTGTCATCAGGAATCAAGACCGTCTTGATGCCACCACGGTGTGCTGCCAGCAGTTTCTCTTTCAGACCACCAATCGGCAGCACCAGACCACGCAGGGTAATCTCACCCGTCATCGCCACATCGGCACGCACCGGATTCCCAGTCAAACAAGAAACCAGTGCGGTACACATAGCGATACCCGCACTCGGACCGTCTTTCGGCGTCGCACCTTCTGGAACGTGAACGTGGATATCACGCTTCTCGTAAAAATCAGCATTGATGCCTAATTTTTCTGCACGGGCGCGAACCACGGTAAGCGCAGCCTGAATCGACTCCTGCATGACCTCACCTAACGAACCGGTATAAGTCAGCTTACCTTTGCCCGGCACGCAGGCGGTTTCAATCGTCAGCAGATCGCCGCCAACTTCCGTCCAGGCCAGTCCGGTCACCTGCCCTACGCGATTTTCATCGTCCGCACGGCCATAGTCAAAACGCTGTACCCCAAGGAAATCCTTAAGGTTATCGCCCGAAATCTGGATATGCTTAGTGGATTTATCCATCAACAGCGTTTTTACTGCTTTACGGCACAGCTTGGAGATTTCACGCTCGAGGCTACGCACGCCAGCTTCACGCGTGTAATAACGGATAATGCCAACAATTGCACTGTCTTCTACCGACAGTTCGCCATTTTTCAGCGCATTACGTTCGATCTGTTTCGGCAGCAAATGCTGTTTGGCGATATTCAGTTTTTCGTCTTCGGTATAGCCGGAAAGACGAATGACTTCCATACGGTCAAGCAGCGGTGCCGGGATGTTCATGGAGTTAGACGTCGCAACAAACATCACATCGGACAGATCGTAGTCGACTTCCAAATAGTGATCGTTAAACGCCACGTTCTGCTCAGGATCGAGCACTTCTAGCAGAGCAGAAGCCGGATCGCCACGCATGTCAGAAGACATCTTGTCGATCTCATCCAGCAGGAATAGTGGGTTTTTCACACCAACTTTTGCCATTTTCTGGATTAGCTTGCCCGGCATTGAACCGATATAGGTACGACGGTGCCCACGGATTTCCGCTTCGTCACGCACGCCACCCAGCGCCATGCGCACATACTGACGTCCGGTCGCTTTGGCGATAGACTGACCGAGCGAGGTTTTACCCACGCCAGGCGGCCCCACCAGACACAGAATCGGCCCTCTGATCTTGCTGACACGGCTCTGTACTGCGAGATATTCAAGGATGCGTTCTTTCACGCGATCCAGACCATAATGATCGGTATCCAGCATTTCCTGCGCTTTCAGCAAGTCTTTCTTCACTTTGCTGCGCGCATTCCACGGCACCTGCACCATCCAGTCGATATAGCTGCGCACCACTGTCGCTTCTGCTGACATCGGTGACATCATTTTCAGCTTTTGTAATTCTGCTTCGGCTTTCTCACGCGCGTCTTTCGGCATTTTTGCCGCTTCAATCTTGCGTTTTAACGCTTCGTGTTCATCCGGTGCGTCATCCATCTCACCCAGCTCTTTCTGAATAGCTTTCATTTGCTCATTCAGATAGTACTCACGCTGGCTTTTTTCCATTTGCTTCTTAACGCGGCCACGAATCCGTTTTTCTACCTGCAACAGGTCGATTTCGGATTCCATCATCGCCATCAGATACTCCAAACGTTCAGTAATATCGAACATTTCAAGTACAGACTGCTTATCAGCCAATTTCAGCGGCATGTGCGCAGCAATGGTGTCGGCCAAACGCGCAGCATCATCAATGCTGTTCAGAGATGTCAGCACTTCCGGCGGGATCTTCTTGTTCAGCTTGATGTATCCCTCAAACTGATTGACCGCCGTGCGCATGAGCACTTCTTGCTCGCGCTCATCAATCGCTGGGGAATCAAGATATTCTGCGTGTGCAGCGAAATGTTCACCGCTGTCAGAAAGCGTCGTAATACGCGCACGCTGTAACCCTTCGACCAGCACTTTTACCGTGCCGTCCGGCAGTTTCAGCATTTGAAGAATTGAGGCTACCGTCCCTACCGAGAAAAGATCGTTAATACTTGGCTCATCCGTTGAAGCTTCTTTCTGTGCCACCAGCATGATCTTCTTATCATGATCCATTGCGGCTTCAAGGCACCGAATCGATTTCTCCCGACCAACAAACAACGGAATGACCATGTGCGGATAAACCACCACATCGCGCAATGGCAATACGGGGATTTCTATGCGTTCGGAACGCTCAGGGTTCATAGAGCTCTCTCTTAGTTTCGTTTCCGCCAGGTTATGGGAATCTCGTGAAACGCGGTTTTCACGGGTTTCATCAAATAGGTATTTGAGTATATGGGGATAAATGTCTCACATTCAACGACCAGCATGCGTGTAAAAAACAAATGGGGGATAAAATCCCCCATTTTTATTTTTTGATGCAGCCAAATTGATTAATTATTCGCCGGAAGCCTGCTGTGTCTCGGGTTTGCCATAGATCAACAATGGTTCGGACTGGCCCGCAATAACGGATTCATCAATGACGACTTTATCCACGCTTTCCAGCGATGGCAGGTCATACATAGTATCCAGCAGAGCAGCTTCAACGATAGAACGCAGACCACGCGCACCGGTTTTACGCACCATCGCTTTCTTGGCAATCGCCGTCAGCGCTTCATCGCGGAATTCCAGCTCGACGCCTTCCAGATTGAACAACGCCTGATACTGTTTAGTCAGCGCATTCTTCGGCTCACGCAGAATCTGAATCAGCGCATCTTCGCTCAGTTCTCTCAGCGTAGCAACGACTGGCAGACGACCAATAAACTCAGGAATCAAACCGAATTTAATCAAATCACCTGGCTCAACCTTGCCCAACAACTCGCCTTCTGTCGCTTTATCTGCGGTGCCTTTAACCGTTGCGTTAAAGCCAATGCCGCGTCCCGTGTCGGTACGCTGCTCGATCACTTTGTCCAGACCCGCGAACGCACCGCCACAGATAAAGAGGATCTTGGAGGTATCAACCTGCAAGAACTCCTGCTGCGGATGCTTACGTCCACCCTGCGGTGGAACCGCTGCGATAGTGCCTTCGATCAGCTTCAGCAGAGCCTGCTGAACGCCTTCACCAGAGACATCGCGGGTGATCGATGGGTTGTCTGATTTACGAGAAATCTTGTCGATTTCATCGATGTAGACAATGCCACGCTGCGCTTTCTGCACATCGTAGTCGCACTTCTGCAACAGCTTCTGAATGATGTTCTCAACGTCTTCACCGACGTAGCCCGCTTCAGTCAGCGTAGTCGCATCCGCCATAGTAAACGGAACGTCCAGGAAGCGCGCCAGCGTTTCAGCCAGCAGCGTTTTACCGCTCCCTGTAGGACCGATCAGCAGGATGTTACTTTTACCCAGTTCGATCCCGTTGCTGCTGTCACCATTACGCAAGCGTTTATAGTGGTTATACACCGCAACGGCCAACACCTTCTTGGCCTGCTCTTGACCGATGACGTAATCGTCAAGGTGGCGGCGAATTTCGTGTGGCGTCGGCAACGCACTGCGCTCACGGTGGGGCGCCACTTCCTTAATTTCTTCGCGAATAATGTCGTTACACAAGTCAACACATTCATCGCAGATATACACCGACGGCCCGGCAATCAGCTTACGCACTTCATGCTGGCTTTTGCCGCAAAAAGAGCAGTACAGTAACTTTCCTGAACCGTCTTTGCGCTTATCTGTCATGAGTTAAACCTCTTTTTCGTCTTTTGCCCGCAGGCCAACCACAGCGATACCGCTACAACGAACGCCGATACTTATAGCTAATACGCGTAAAATAACCTCGCACAACAGACTATCGGTCGAACACTGATTTTTAGCTACACCAGACCGCTAATATGGCGAATTATCACCCACGGTTAGTGAATACGGAGTCTACCAAACCGTAGTCTACTGCCTCACTGGCAGAGAGGAAACGATCGCGCTCGGTGTCTCTCTCTATCGCTTCAAGAGGCTGACCCGTATGTTTCGCCATCAGCTCATTCATCTTGGCTTTCACTTTCAGTATTTCTTTGGCATGGATTTCAATATCCGTTGCCTGTCCCTGGAAACCGCCCAATGGCTGGTGAATCATGACGCGCGAGTTAGGCAAGCAAATACGTTTGCCTTTGGCTCCCGCCGTCAACAGGAACGCGCCCATGGAACAAGCCTGTCCCATACAAATCGTGCTAACATCCGGTTTGATAAACTGCATGGTGTCGTAAATAGACATACCAGCAGTAATGACGCCACCTGGAGAGTTAATGTACAGATAAATGTCTTTTTCTGGGTTTTCAGCTTCCAGAAACAGCATCTGTGCCACAACCAGATTCGCCATGTGATCTTCAACCTGACCAGTCAGGAAGATTATCCGTTCTTTTAGCAGACGGGAATAGATATCGTAAGAACGTTCCCCGCGAGAGGTCTGTTCAACCACCATCGGCACTAACGCCATATGAGGTGCTTGTCTTTCTTGTTCGCCACTGTATGACATTCACGTCTCCTAGATAAAATGCGTCCGGCACTCTTAGCGTTGTTCAATCAATTGCATTGTTCAATTCTACTAGAGATAGGGGGGGATGACTACGGAACCCTGTCTCGTCCTTGCTGAACAACCCTTATGGCCGAGAATCCTTACCTGCTGTGCCTACTTTTCCTCTTCAGTGAGTGGGGGCACACGCATTGTATTTCAAGCTTACACTATCAATCGTTCTCTATTAAAGAGCCAATTATTTTATTCTTAATACGTTATCGGCACGGCAACGCTGCAGTTTAACTCGTTGCCTGACCTAACAAATTCGCAGCCTGAGTTAATTGCCTGACTTAATAGTAGTGCAATTTCAGGCGGTCATTCTTCGTGTATCCCCTGACAGGAAAACCAGATACGACGTAGCCCCCAAACGATCATCATCAGTATTGCACAAAGAACCAAGCAAAAAGCCCGCGCCATAAGGCACGGGCTTTTGATAGGGAAGCATTCCCGCTACGCAATAAACAATGTTGATATCAACAAGGTTTATGCCGTAGTCGTTTGATTCATCAGTTCGTTGAAGCTTACTGATTTCTCAACAACCTTCGCTTTAGCAAGCACGGTTTCTACCGCTTGCTCTTCCAGAGCGACGTTACGCATGTTGTTCAGCAGCTCTTTATTTTTGCTGTAGAACTCGATAACTTCCTGCGGATCTTCGTAAGCAGAAGCCATCTCTTCGATCAGTGCATTAACGCGTGCTTCGTCAGCTTTCAGCTCATTGCTGCTGATGACTTCGCCCAGCAACAGACCGATAACAACGCGGCGTTTAGCTTGCTCTTCGAACAGCTCACGCGGTAATTCCTGCGCTTGCTTCTCGTTGCCGCCAAAACGCTGCGCAGCCTGACGACGCAGAACGTCAATTTCGCCATCGATCAGTGCAACTGGCACGTCGATTTCGTTGGCGTTGATCAGTCCGTCCAGAACCTGAGTTTTAACACGGTTACGCACCGCGCCTTTCAGCTCACGTTCCATATTTTTACGAACTTCAGCACGCAGACCTTCCTGAGAACCATCAGCCACGCCGAAACGTTTGATAAATTCTTCAGTCAGTTCAGGCAGCTCACGCTCTTCAACTTTCTTCAGGACGATAGCGAACTGAGCCGCTTTTCCTTTCAGGTTTTCAGCGTGGTAATCTTCTGGGAAGTTCACGTTGATAGTGAATTCTTCACCCGCTTTGTGCCCAACGATGCCATCTTCAAAGCCTGGGATCATGCGATTCTGGCCCATTGCCAGAACGAAGTCGGACGCTTTTCCGCCTTCGAAGACTTCACCGTCGATAGAACCGGTAAAATCGATCGTTGCACGATCTTCCGCTGCCGCAGCGCGGTCAGTTTCTTTCCAGGTCGCCTGTTGCTTACGCAGCGTGTCCAGCATGGTATCAACGTCAGCATCAGTGACTTCAACAACCGGTTTTTCAACTTCGATTGCATCCAGACCTTTCAGCTCGACTTCTGGGTACACGTCAAATTCAACAGAGTAAGTGAAATCGCCACCTACAGCATATTCGCCAGGGATGTAGTTAGGCGCGCCAACCGGATTAATTTTTTCTTTGATGATCGCGTCAACAAAGTTGCGCTGCATCAGGTCACCCAATACGTCCTGACGCACAGAGGCACCATAACGCTGAGCAACAACATTCATCGGCACTTTGCCTTTACGAAAACCGTCAATACGTACTTTTTTGGCCGTGTTGACCAGCTCGCTCTTCACCGCACTCTCAATGATGTCAGCAGCAACGGTAATCGTTACGCGACGTCCCAGACCTTGAGTTGTTTCAACTGAAACTTGCATCTTGTTACCTCAAAAAATCACAGTGATCGGTCAACCCCAAAACTATTCTCGCGACGAAAAACTCTCACGACAGCGACACTTATTCAGACTGCCGCCACCGAAGGCGTACAGCTCAAATCAACCTCGCAGAACCGGGAAATTGCCAACCCCGTCCTTGTAGTCAGAAGCGTCCCGAATACATTCAGGAAAAAATTAGACGCGTATTATAGCGATATAGAGAGGATGAGTCGAGAACGGCGGGCGGACTATTACAGCAACGGATTCACACTTTTGTCAGTAACCCGCCCCGATATGTCAGGAACGGGCCATATTAATGACTTAAGAAAGGATGCCAGCGCCACCGCAAGGCGGTGAAGAAGGTACGGCATTTTGCAAACTGGTCCACTCTTTTGCCGTATACGTATGCAGCGCTAACGCATGCACTGACCCTGCCAGCTCCGTAGCCAACACGGCATAGACCGCACGATGTCGCCCAATCACGCGTTCGCCCGTGAATTTATCGCTGACCAGCACAACTTTAAAATGGCTTTCTGCTCCCGCAGGTACGTTGTGACGATAGCTCTCATCAGTCACTTCTAAATGAACGGGTTCAAAACCCACACGCAGCTTGTCTTCTATCGTTTCACGCATCATACGGCTACCCTTTCGGCTTGGGGAAAATTTGATATCAACGCGACATTACTGTCATTCACCGATGCCCGAATCATTATAACCTCATCGTTTTTCAACCTGTTATGCGTAAAAACAGCATCGAAAGAAGAAAGCTGTACGCTACGGGTTGATATATCATCGACGGTCTTGATGTGATAAAAACGGTTTTTCCAGGTCAAAAGCGTGAAAAAGATGAATTTCAGGACAATTTACCTGCTATCGGATCTTTTTCCTGCCTGTGGCGATGATATGATATCAACAATATTTGTCAGCTCACCACACTAATCATTACTGAGAAAATACGAATGTTAAAAAAATTATTTTTCCCTCTTCTGGCCGTAATTCTGCTTGCAGGATGTGCAGCAAAAAGCAACACCTTGAACATCACCCCCAAAATTAGCGTGCCTTCTCAGGATCCGACGCTGATGGGCGTAACGATTAGCATCAATGGTGCAGACCAGCGCGCCGATCAAGCTCTGGCGAAAGTGAATCGCGATGGCCAACTGATTACGCTGACACCTTCTCGCGATCTGCGTTTTCTGTTGCAAGAAGCGTTGGAAAAACAAATGACCGCACGCGGTTACATGATCGGAGCCGGTGGCCCAGTCGCCTTGCAGATCGTAGTAAACCACCTGTACGCTGATGTCTCCGAAGGCAACCTGCGCTACAACATCACCACCAAAGCGGATATTTCCATCATTTCTCAGGCGGCGAATGGCAACAAGCAGGTGAAGAACTACCGCTCAACCTATAATGTTCAGGGCGCGTTTACTGCCAATAACGAAAATATTACCAATGCCGTTAACACGGTGTTAGGCGATGTCATCAACGACATGGCGCAAGACACGACTGTAAGTGGCTTTATCAAAGAAAACGCCCGTTAATTTCTGTACGCCGCTTCCCTTGCTCCTGAACACTCACGGAGCAAGGGAAAGGACTCTTCATGTTTAGTCGCATCATTGCTTTATTCAGCCAACGTAATTCGCTTTTTATGCTGTTGCTTGGCTTCGCTTCCGGTTTACCACTGGCATTGACATCAGGCACATTGCAAGCTTGGATGACTGTCGAGAATGTCGATCTGAAAACCATTGGTTTTTTCTCTCTGGTTGGTCAAGCCTACGTATTCAAGTTCCTGTGGTCCCCGCTGATGGACCGCTACACCCCACCGTTTCTTGGCAGACGCCGCGGCTGGCTGATTCTCAGTCAACTTCTGCTCATTGCCGCCATTATTGGTATGGGGTTTATGAACCCGGCACGCGATCTCTGGTGGCTGGCCGCACTGGCAGTTCTGGTCGCGTTCTGCTCCGCGTCTCAGGATATTGTTTTTGATGCCTATAAGACGGATTTACTTCCCCCTGAAGAACGCGGGACGGGGGCCGCTACCTCGGTATTAGGTTATCGTCTGGCCATGCTGGTTTCAGGCGGACTGGCGCTGTGGATGGCCGATCGCTATTTCGGCTGGCAGGCCACTTATTGGCTAATGGCAGGATTAATGCTGATTGGTGTATTCGCAACCCTGTTAGCGCCGGAACCACTGAATAGCCAGCCTGCGCCGCGCACCATGGAGCAAGCAATTGTTGCCCCCTTGCGTGACTTCTTCGCACGCAACAACGCCTGGCTCATTCTGCTGCTTATCGTGTTATACAAACTCGGCGACGCCTTTGCCGTCAGCTTGACGACAACCTTCCTGATACGGGGCGTTGGCTTCAATGCTGGTGATGTCGGGCTCGTGAATAAAACACTTGGACTCTTCGCCACCATCGTGGGAGCCATTTACGGCGGATTATTGATGCAGCGGCTCTCGTTGTTCAGAGCGCTGATGCTGTTTGGTATTCTTCAGGCCGTGTCCAACGCGGGATACTGGCTGCTGGCTATCACAGCCAAAAGTCTGTTCACTATGGCTACCGCTGTTTTTCTGGAAAATCTCTGCGGCGGTATGGGGACAGCAGCATTCGTCGCACTATTGATGACGCTGTGTAATAAGTCATTCTCAGCCACACAGTTTGCTCTGCTTTCCGCCCTTGCCGCTGTCGGACGGGTTTACGTTGGCCCTATCGCAGGCTGGTTTGTCGAATCCTACGGCTGGGCATGGTTCTATCTGTTCTCGATTTTTGCCGCATTACCGGGACTGGCAATCCTGATGATTTGCCGTGAGACGCTGGAATTTACACAGAAAACCGATACTTTTCAGTTACGCACAAATTTCCAGAATTATTACAAGAAGGCCATGCATGTGCTGGGATTAGGTGTGATCGTGCTGGTATTGTGGCTCATGCTGCTGATCAGCAATGCGCTGGAATGGTCCTCATTGCCTCTGTTGGCAGAATACCTGCTCGCCGCAGGCGGTACGCTCGCTCTGCTGGGCATTTTCTTCGGCAGTTTGCTGGACTATCTGTCACTCCGGCGCGCGTCCAAACAGTCCGCACACTAACGGTATTCGTTCAGGCAGCGCTCATCTGCTGCCTGCACCTATTACACTATTCCTTTATTTAATTATTTTTTTCATAATTATCTTGCTAGAGGGAATTTTATTTCCTCGTAAAACTCGCCAGAACTAATTTCATTCGTTATCAAAAACACAGATTGAGCAAAAAATTTCACCAAACTAAAAATAGAAAATAAGCGTTACGATACGTTGTAATTTCTTATTATCCATCCATACTCTCATCTGGGTAGCCACTTAATTTGCTGTTTTTCAATACCATTTTTATTTTGGCTATCTTTGTGACATTAAGGGCAAAAAACAGCAACAATCGGCTGACATAACCTTAATCATGTTTACAGTGCAGTAACCTTCCCGTAAAATGCCCGCTCGCATGAAATGACAATAGAGCCCTTGTTATTGAGGTCGCTAGATGAGACTCAAGAAATACAATAAAATTTTTGGGATGCTGTCTTTATTTGCAGCCACTGTTCTACTGAGCGGTTGCGATATGGCGCTGATGAACCCCAAAGGAGAAGTCGGGTTAGAGCAAAGATCGTTAATACTGACTGCCATCGGGCTGATGTTGATCGTTGTGATTCCCGTTATCGTTATGACGATAGCTTTTGCCTGGAAGTTCCGTGCTTCCAATGAAAAGGCAAAATATACCCCGAACTGGTCACATTCCAATAAGATAGAAGCAGTAGTCTGGACTGTACCAATTATCATTATCGTTATTCTTGGCACCATTACCTGGAAGACGACCCACTCGCTTGACCCATACAAGCCGCTGGTATCAGACGTCAAACCTATCAATGTCGAAGTTGTTTCGCTTGATTGGAAATGGCTGTTTGTTTACCCGGATCTGGGTATCGCGACGGTTAACGAACTGGCTTTCCCTGCCAACGTGCCTGTTGCGTTCAAGATTACATCCGACTCCGTGATGAACTCCTTCTTCATCCCTCGTCTTGGCGGACAGATTTACGCCATGGCCGGAATGCAGACGAAGCTCCACTTGATCGCTAATGAACCGGGCAAGTATGACGGTATCTCTGGCGGCTATAGTGGTAAAGGCTTCTCTGGTATGAAGTTCACCGCGATTGCCACGCCAACTCAACAAGAGTTCGACCAGTGGGTTGCGAACGTTCGGTCGTCCCCTAAGACACTGAATACCATGGATGAATTCAACGCGTTGGCTAAACCAAGTGAATTCCATCCTGTCGAATACTTCTCCACTGTCCAGCCGGATTTGTTCAATAATATTATTCGCAAATTCACAGGCAACGACATGAACATGCAACATCATGGTGAAGGCATGAAGCCCGACGAAAACATGCAACATGGTGAGGGTATGAACATGGGCGAGCATGGCTCGCACAAAGGAGCCGAGGGATAATACGATGTTCGGAAAACTTACACTCGATGCGGTTCCGTATCACGAACCCATTATTATGGTCACCGTGGCGGCGATCATCGTTGGCGGCCTTGCGCTGCTGGCGGCAATAACCTATTTAGGTAAGTGGAAATGGCTGTGGGCCGAGTGGTTCACATCCGTAGACCACAAGAAAATCGGTATCATGTACATCATCGTCGGCCTGGTGATGATGATACGTGGTTTTGCCGATGCCATCATGATGCGTGGCCAGCAGGTGCTAGCCTCCGCCGGGCAAGAAGGCTTCCTAAACGCTCACCACTACGATCAGATCTTCACCGCACACGGTGTCATCATGATCTTCTTTGTGGCAACCCCGTTCGTTGTTGGCTTGATGAACCTTGCGGTTCCCTTGCAGATCGGTGCGCGTGACGTTGCTTTCCCCTTCCTGAACTCCCTCAGCTTCTGGCTGTTTGTGGCTGGCGTTATCTTGATCAACCTCTCTCTCGGGGTGGGTGAGTTTGCGCAAACCGGCTGGGTGGCGTATCCGCCGCTTTCAGGAAAGGAGTACAGTCCCGGCGTCGGGGTCGATTACTGGATATGGAGTCTACAGATATCCGGTATAGGTACCACGCTGACAGGTGTTAACTTCTTCGCTACGATTCTGAAGATGCGCGCACCGGGCATGACGCTGATGAAAATGCCAGTATTTACCTGGACGGCACTGTGTACCAACGTGCTTATCATTGCTGCATTCCCGATATTGACCGTTACCATTGCGCTGCTGACGCTTGACCGTTACCTCGGCACCCATTTCTTTACCAATGATATGGGTGGCAACATGATGATGTACATCAACCTGATTTGGGCATGGGGTCATCCTGAGGTTTACATTCTGGTACTGCCAGTCTTCGGTATTTACTCCGAAGTGGTTGCGACCTTCTGTAAAAAACGGCTGTTTGGCTACACCTCACTGGTGTGGGCAACGATTGCGATTACGGTTCTGTCGTTCATCGTTTGGTTGCACCACTTCTTTACCATGGGGTCCGGCGCGAACGTCAACGCCTTCTTTGGTATAGCCACCATGATTATTTCAATCCCGACTGGGGTTAAAATCTTCAACTGGCTGTTCACCATGTATCAAGGCCGTATCGAATCCAACTCCGCGATGCTGTGGACCACGGGCTTCATCATCACCTTCACCATCGGTGGGATGACCGGGGTACTGCTGGCTGTACCGGGCGCGAACTTTGTCCTGCACAACAGTCTGTTCCTGATTGCTCACTTCCATAACGTGATCATCGGCGGCGTGGTGTTCGGTTGCTTCGCAGGTATTACTTACTGGTTCCCGAAAGCGTTTGGCTTCACCCTGAACGAAACCTGGGGTAAGCGCGCATTCTGGTTCTGGATTATCGGCTTCTTCGTTGCCTTCATGCCGCTGTATGTCCTCGGCTTCATGGGAATGACGCGCCGTCTGAGCCAGCAAATCAACCCTGAGTTCCACGCTTTACTTGTTGTGGCTTCCATCGGTGCGGCATTAATCGGTATCGGCGTACTGTGTCAGGTTATGCAGTTCTACGTCAGTATCCGTGACCGTAACCAGAACCGCGATCTGACGGGCGACCCGTGGGGTGGACGTACGCTGGAGTGGGCAACCTCTTCTCCTGCACCGTTCTATAACTTCGCTATCGTGCCACACATCAACGATCGTGATGCGTTCTGGGAAGCGAAAGAGAAAGGTGAAGCTTACAAGCGCCCTGCCAGCTATGAAGAGATTCACATGCCGAAAAATACCGGCGCTGGTGTGATTATCTCTGCATTCAGCCTGGTATTCGGTTTTGCCATGATCTGGCATATCTGGTGGCTTGCTATCGCCGGCTTCGCTGGCATGATTGTGACCTGGATTGTGCATAGCTTTAATCAAGACGTGGATTACTACGTGCCGGTTAAAGAAATTGAGCAAATTGAGAATCAGAATTTTGATCAACTCAGTAAGGCAGGCGTGAAACATGTCAACTGAAACTCTGACTAACCACAATACTGCCCATGCCGAGCATGGGCACCACGACGCAGGAGCCAACAAAGTATTCGGCTTCTGGGTCTACCTGATGAGCGACCTGATCATTTTCGGGTCACTGTTCGCAACCTATGCGGTACTGGTTAACGGTACTGCGGGTGGCCCAAGCGGGAAGGACCTTTTCCAACTGCCTTTCGTGCTGGTGGAAACGTTCGCGCTGTTGTTCAGTAGTATTACCTACGGCATGGCGATGATCGCCATGAATAAGGGCAACAAATCTCAGGTTAATACCTGGTTAGGCGTGACCTTCCTGTTCGGTCTGGTGTTTATCGGGATGGAAATCTATGAATTCCATCACCTGATCGTTGAAGGCTATGGCCCAGATCGCAGCGCGTTCCTGTCTGCCTTCTTCGCACTGGTCGGCACCCACGGGCTGCACGTAACGGGCGGTCTGATCTGGTTGGTCATCATGATGATTCAGGTGTCCAAGCGTGGCCTGACTGCAACCAATAAAACGCGTCTGATGTGCCTGAGCCTGTTCTGGCACTTCCTCGACGTGGTATGGATCTGTGTCTTCACCGTTGTTTATCTGCTGGGGGCAATGTAATGAGTCATTCAACAACCGATCATGCAGGTGCCAGCCACGGCAGCGTGAAGTCATATGTGATAGGTTTTGTTCTGTCGGTGATTTTGACAGTGATTCCTTTCAGTATGGTCATGAGCGGCACAGCCTCACATAGCGCCATTCTTTTCACGGTGGTGGGATGTGCCGTTGTTCAGATTCTGGTACATCTGGTGTACTTCCTGCACCTGAATACGTCCTCAGAAGAGCGCTGGAACGTGGTGGCTCTTGTGTTTGCCGTCCTGATTATCGCTATTGTCGTCGTGGGCTCCATCTGGATTATGATGAGCGCACACCACAATATGATGATCCAGTAACAGAGCCGTAAAAGATGATTAAGCAATACCTGCAAGTTACTAAACCAGGAATTATTTTCGGAAATCTGATTTCCGTTATCGGTGGATTTCTCCTTGCGGCCCAAGGCCGCATTGATTATCCCCTGTTTTTCGCCACCCTCGTGGGTGTGTCGTTAGTCGTTGCATCTGGCTGCGTGTTTAACAACGTCATTGACCGCGACATCGACAAGAAAATGGAGAGAACCAAAAATCGGGTTCTGGTAAAGGGACTGATTTCGCTGAAGGTAACGCTGGTTTACGCATCGCTGTTAGGTATTGCGGGCTTTGCTCTGCTCTACATCGCGGCTAACCCGCTGGCCATGTGGCTGGCGGTGATGGGCTTCGTCGTGTATGTCGGTGTATATAGCCTGTACATGAAGCGGCATTCTGTCTATGGCACGCTGATTGGCAGCCTGTCCGGCGCGGCACCACCGGTTATCGGTTACTGTGCCGTCAGCAACCAGTTCGATGCTGGCGCGTTGATTCTGCTGCTGATCTTTAGCCTGTGGCAGATGCCGCATTCCTACGCGATTGCGATTTTCCGCTTCAAGGATTATCAGGCCGCCAACATCCCGGTACTGCCTGTTGTGAAAGGCATCTCCGTTGCGAAACACCACATCACGCTGTACATCGTGGCGTTTGCAGTAGCGACTCTGATGCTGTCTCTCGGCGGCTATGCCGGCTACAAATATCTGATCGTTGCCGCAGCAGTTAGCGTCTGGTGGTTGGGTATGGCGCTGTCAGGCTATAAAAATGCGATTGATGACCGCGTGTGGGCAAGAAAACTGTTTGTTTTCTCCATTGTCGCGATTACGTCACTGAGCGTCATGATGTCTGTGGATTCAATGGCACCAGCACATGAAATTATGCTGACCTACCTGCGTTAATCACAAGCAGCGTTACATGCATTAATAAAAACAGGTGGCTCGTCCGCCTGTTTTTTTATGACCGACTTCCTGCACGCCGCCCTTCGTACCGTCGCAAGGACGTTGAAAAACGTTCCCTGATTTTTTCTTTTCCCCTCCCCTACTTCTTCCTCCGCCAAATCACGTAACAAACCTATCGTTTACTGTCTGGCCAATAACGCACTAAAATAGCGCCAATTGTTTTCCGAGGTACACATGAACGATAATAAAATGACCCCTGGCGAATTACGCGCCACATGGGGCTTGGGAGCCGTTTTTTCACTACGCATGCTTGGCATGTTCATGGTGTTGCCTGTCCTGACGACTTACGGCATGGCCTTACAAGGTGCCAGTGAAGCGCTGATCGGTATTGCGATTGGTATTTATGGCTTAATGCAGGCTATTTTCCAGATTCCCTTTGGTTTGGTCTCCGATCGTATCGGCAGAAAACCGCTGATCGTCGGGGGGCTGCTGATATTTGCACTCGGCAGCGTCATCGCCGCACTAAGCGACTCCATCTGGGGCATCATCCTTGGTCGAGCATTGCAGGGCGCTGGCGCGATTTCTGCCGCCGTCATGGCGCTGCTTTCCGACCTGACGCGTGAGCAGAACCGAACTAAAGCGATGGCGTTTATCGGCGTTAGCTTCGGCGTCACCTTTGCTATCGCGATGGTCCTGGGGCCAATCATTACTCATGCCTTCGGTTTACAGGCGCTCTTCTGGGGCATCGCCCTTCTATCACTCGCAGGTATTGTCATTACCCTGACGCTGATTCCTTCCGCACCTGAACACGTTCTGAATCGAGAATCGGCGATGGTACGCGGCAGTTTCCGCAAAGTGCTCAGCAATAGCCGCCTGCTGAAACTGAATATCGGCATTATGTGTCTGCATATTTTATTGATGTCGAGCTTTGTCGCCCTCCCCCGCGTAATGGAATCTGTGGGCTTGGCGCCGCAGGACCATTGGAAAGTCTATCTGGTCACGATGCTGATCTCTTTTGTCGGTGTCGTGCCTTTCATCATTTATGCTGAAGTGAAAAGACGAATGAAGCAGGTCTTCATCGGCTGTATCGTGGTGCTGATCGCCGCAGAGGTTGTCTTATGGGCGGCGGGTAACCATCTTTGGCAAATTATCATCGGCGTACAGCTGTTCTTCCTAGCCTTCAACGTCATGGAAGCCCTACTACCATCACTGATTAGCAAGGAATCACCTGCGGGATATAAAGGCACGGCGATGGGCGTTTACTCCACCACGCAGTTTATCGGTGTGGCAATTGGCGGGAGCATCGGCGGCGGGCTGTTTGAGCTTTATGGTGCCTCTGCCGTATTTATGGCTGGCGCGGCGATTGCGGCCATCTGGCTACTCGTCAGCGTCACCATGCAGGAGCCGCCTTATCTCAGTAGCCTGAGAATCGCGCTGTCCGATTTAGCATTGCAGGACAGTGAATTGGAACAGAAAATTCGCACCCAGCCCGGCGTGGCCGAAGTGGTTATCGTGCCGGATGAATACAGCGCCTATGTGAAGATCGACAACAAAAAGACCAATCGGCAGCAGTTAGAACAATTAGTCGGTCAATCCTAACGCACCATGCAAAAGGCCAGCTTTCGCTGGCCTTGCTGTTCATCAGCGGATGACTAAAAGCATCAATCGCGGAAGTTGGTAAACTGGAACGGCTGCCCCAGATTTCCGCCACGAATCAACGCCATCACGCCCTGCAAATCATCACGTGATTTACCAGTGACGCGAACCTGCTCACCTTGAATCTGCGCCTGCACTTTCAGCTTGCTGTCTTTAATCAGCTTGATGATTTGCTTAGCCAACGTCGTTTCAATACCTTGCTTCAGCTTCGCTTCCACGCTGTACGTTTTTCCGCTGTGTTCCATTTCTTCTGGGATTTCCAGCGAACCGCCTTCAATACCCCGCTTAACCAGCTTTTCGCGCAGAATATCAACCAGCTGTTGTACCTGAAAATCTGACTCGCTGGCCACTTTGATACTCTGTGATTTCTCATTCAGTTCAAAGCTGGCCGGAACATTGCGAAAATCCCAACGGGTGCTCAGATCGCGCGTCGCATTTTCCACCGCGTTACGGACTTCCTGCATATCAATTTCCGAAACAATATCGAAAGATGGCATAATTCGCTCTCCTGACAAATTTGGCTGGCGAGCATAATAACCGCTCTTCTGCGATAAGCAAGATGCCAGACACGATCCCGATTTTTACGCGGCATCAGGTAAACAGCCCGAATAACACAAGATCACGATGTGAATGATAGCCTATGATGGCAGAACGACAGCGCCCGCATCAAATAAGGGAGACTCACATGAAAATCACCGTTCTTGGCTGTGGCGCGCTGGGTCAACTTTGGCTCGCCGCGTTGCATCAGCAAGGGCATGATGTCCAAGGATGGCTGCGCATTCCGCAACCGTATTGTCCAGTCAATGTCACCCTGCTGGACGGCCAGCACTGTAATCTCAACCTGACGGCGAACGATCCCGATCATCTTGCCCAAAGCGAACTTCTGTTGGTGACGCTAAAAGCATGGCAGGTTTCCGATGCCGTTACCGTGCTGTTGCCTCAGCTCAATCCGCATTGCACGATTCTGCTTTTACACAACGGGATGGGTACACGAGAAGAATTGCCGTCGCTGCAGCAGCCACTGGTACTCGGTATCACCACCCACGCAGCCCGACGCGACGCAAATAACGTCGTACACGTTGCGGCAGGTACAACGCATATCGGCACGTTTAATGGCGACAGTAGCCAAAGCCATTTAGCTGAAGTGCTACATCAGGCCTTACCGGATGTGGCTTGGCACACCAACATTAGCGCTACCTGCTGGCTGAAACTGGCGGCTAACTGCGTCATCAACCCGCTCACGGTGAAATATCACTGCACCAATGGCGAGCTTTCTGCGTACCCAGAACTGATTGCATCGCTTTGTCAGGAAGTGACCAGCGTCATGGAACGGGAAGGCTTCCATACATCGCGAGATAGCCTGCTGCTCTACGTGAATCAGATTATTCAGAACACCGCGGCAAACACCTCATCGATGTTGCAGGACATCATCGCTCAGCGACATACCGAAATTGACTACATTACCGGGTATTTACTGCACCGTGCGCGTCTCCACGGTCTGACACTCCCCGAAAATGCCCGTCTGTTTGACTACATTAAGCACAAGGAAAATGATTATGACCGCATCGGCACTGGTGTGTCTGGCACCTGGTAGTGAAGAAACTGAAGCCGTCACGACCATCGATTTGCTTGTCCGGGCGGGTATTCAGGTCACGCTTGCCAGTGTAGCCAGCGATGGCAATCTGGAAATCGTCTGCTCACGCGGGGTAAGGCTGCTGGCAGATGCCCCACTGGCTACCGTCGCCGATCGGCCTTTCGATGTGCTGGTGTTACCGGGCGGCCTGCAAGGTGCGGAGTGCTTCCGCGATAGCCCAATACTGGTGGAATGCATTCGACAAGCACATCTGGAAGGGAAAATTGTCGCTGCGATGTGTGCAACGCCTGCGCTAGTGCTGGAATATCATCAGCTGTTTCCCGTCGGAAACATGACGGGCTACCCTGCGTTTAAGGATAAGATTGCACCAGAGAAATGGATGGAAAAGCGCGTCGTCTACGATCCACGTGTGAATCTGTTAACCACACAAGGGCCAGGCACCAGCATGGATTTCGCACTGAAGATCATCGATTTGCTACTAGGGAAAGAAAAAGCTGCCGAGGTTGCTGAGCAGCTTATCCTGCCGCCGGGCATTCATAACTATCGCGATTAAGACTGACGAAAAAGGCGCTTGCGCGCCTTATTCCTATTACGGACGGTATACCTTCACATTGCTGAAACCTTGCTCACGCAGGTACAGCGCCTGCAAGCGGCTCATCACGCCACGCTCGCAGTAAAGCAGATAGGTTTTGCTCTGATCCAAATCGCCAAACTGCGTACCCAGCTTGTAGAACGGTAAGGATTTGATTTCGATCTGATCCAGCTCAAGCGGCTTATCGTCCTGTTCATCCGGCGCGCGGATATCCAACAGCACGTCGGTTGGCGCAAACGACGCGACCGTTTCGACTTCAACCACATCTTGCTTGGTCTGCTCGGCGATCTCACGGATATCAATATTCCGTGCTTCACTCACCACGCGATCCAGGATAGCAAAATCAAAGTGGCCTTCTTCGGCCTCAATCTTCGCTTTCACTGCCTTCACCGTCGGGCTTTTAGAGATCACACCACAGTATTCCGGCATCGTTTTGGCGAAATCTTCCGTCCCCAGCTCACGAGCCTGTTTGATAATGTGTTCTTTATCGTGAGAAATCAGCGGACGCAGAATCAGGGTATCGGAGGCATTATCGATCAAACGCAGGTTGGTTAGCGTCTGACTGGACACCTGCCCTAACGCTTCACCGGTCACCAGCGCCTGAACACCGTAACGCTCAGCAACTTTGGAGGCCGCACGTACCATCATGCGCTTTAAGACGACACCCATCTGGCCGTCGTCAACCTTCTCCAGAATTTCACCCACGACAGGATCGAAGTCGATAGCAATAAAACGCACCCGATGCGAGCTACCAAAACGGTTCCACAGATAGTGTGCTACCTGCTTCACACCGATCTCATGGGCTGCACCGCCAAGGTTGAAGAAGCAGTAATGCACGCGGCATCCACGACGCATCAACATATAGCTGGATACGCCAGAGTCGAAACCACCAGAAATCAGTGATAACACATCTTCCTGCGTACCGATTGGGTAACCACCGATCCCTTCGCTACGGCCTTTAATCAGCAGCAGGCGATCCTGCTCGATTTCCAGATGCACGGTGACCTGCGGTGTCGTGAGGTTAACTCGCGCCGTTTCAATGTGCTGGTTCAAACCGCCGCCGACGTAGCGCTCCACGTCCTGAGAGCTAAACTCATGCTTACCGCGGCGTTTCACTCGCACACAAAACGTCTTGCCTTCCAACCGCTCACGATACAACGCCAGCGCCTGTTCAAAGATGTTATGTACATCGGTATAAGAATGATCTTCAACTTCCAGAATATGGTGAATACCTGGAATTCTTGTTAGCGCATCACGAATCGCTCCACGCTGATTTTCATCTTTGGCACGAACTTCGATATGATCCCAGTGACGGACAACCGCCAGCGTTTCATCATAGTGTTTTAATACGTTGCGAATGTTTCCGGTTAGAATCTTGATAAAGCGCAACCGCACAGATTGGCTCTTGATGGTGATTTCCGGGAACAATTTAATGATAAACTTCATGGTGGCTGTCGTTACTTGGTCAGAAAGGCGTAAATAAATTTACCCTGAGCACTAAAATCACGTTATCGGTAAAATCAGCCAGAACAGAGATGATTTTACCAATAGCATCCAGGGCGCGGAGTATATCATTATATGAAGATATACTGTGCGCTTTAACCGTATAATTGTTGCGCATCCACAGATGACCACACGCAACACCACGCTCTGCCGCCACAAGCCAACGGCGTATAACACCAGGATTCTGAAACCACTATGCCTAAGAAGACCGAGCAGCCAGTCAGCTTTGAAAGCTCGCTGAACGAACTGGAAAAAATCGTTACCCGCCTCGAATCAGGCGAACTGCCGCTGGACGATGCACTAAATGAGTTTGAGCACGGCATCCAGCTCGCTCGCCAAGGTCAGCAAAAACTGCAACAAGCAGAACAGCGTGTACAAATCCTGCTAAGCGACGATCCCGATGCGTCGCTGTCACCGTTTACGCCGGATAACGACTCGCTATGACCGATTTCAGCACGCAATTGAATGCGCATTACCAACGCACTAACCGTATGTTGGGGCATTTCATCGCCAGCCTCCCCTTTCAGAGTAGTCCACTGGTCAATGCAATGGAGTATGGCTCACTCTTAGGAGGCAAACGCCTGCGTCCGTTTCTGGTTTATACTACTGGTGAACTGTTTGGCATGTCGTTAGAGAGTCTGGATGCCCCTGCTGCGGCAGTCGAATGTATCCATGCTTATTCATTGATTCATGACGATCTGCCGGCAATGGACGACGACGATTTACGCCGTGGACAGCCAACCTGTCACATCAAGTTTGGCGAAGCGAATGCCATTTTGGCAGGCGATGCATTGCAAACGCTGGCATTCTCCATTTTGGCCGATGCACCGATACCGCAGGTATCTGACCGCGATCGACTGGCGATGATTTCAGAATTGGCTTACGCCAGTGGCGTAGCGGGCATGTGCGGTGGTCAGGCTTTCGATCTGGAAGCAGAGGGCCATCAGGTCGATCTGGCCGCGTTAGAACGGATTCATCGCCACAAAACCGGTGCATTGATTCGTGCCGCTGTCCGACTAGGCGCACTGGCAGCCGGCGAAACAGGCCGCGCCGCGTTGCCCCATCTGGATCGTTACGCTAACGCAATTGGGCTCGCTTTTCAGGTTCAGGACGATATTCTCGATGTTGTTGGCGACAGCGCGACAACAGGCAAACGTCAGGGTGCAGACCAGCAGTTAGGTAAAAGCACCTATCCCAGCTTACTGGGGCTAGATAACGCACGAAAAAAAGCACAGGAGCTCTATCAGGAATCACTGGCATCGCTGGACGATCTCGTCGCATCCAGCCCGATTCCGCTGAATATTGCCCCACTACAAGCGCTGGCGAATTTCATCGTTGAACGCGATAAGTAATTACCTAATGAGTCTCTAATGAGTTTTGATACCGCGAAGTACCCTACATTGGCGTTAGTGGAAACACCGGATGAGCTTCGGTTGTTGCCGAAAGAGAGCCTGCCAAAGCTGTGCGATGAGCTGCGCCAATATCTGCTGGACAGCGTCAGCCGTTCAAGCGGCCATTTTGCTTCAGGGTTAGGGACGGTTGAATTAACGGTTGCACTGCATTACGTCTATAACACCCCTTTCGATCATCTGGTGTGGGATGTCGGCCATCAGGCTTATCCGCACAAGATCATTACCGGTCGTCGCGATCGTATTTCAACGATTCGTCAAAAAGGCGGTTTGCACCCTTTCCCATGGCGTGATGAAAGCGAATATGACGTATTAAGCGTCGGGCATTCATCCACCTCAATCAGTGCCGGACTGGGCATGGCCGTTGCGGCCGAGCGTGAAGGCAAAGGCCGTCGTACCGTTTGTGTGATCGGCGACGGCGCGATTACCGCAGGCATGGCCTTTGAGGCGATGAACCATGCGGGCGACATCAAATCCGATCTGCTGGTGGTGCTGAACGACAATGAAATGTCGATTTCAGAAAACGTCGGCGCACTGAATAACCATCTGGCGCAGCTGCTATCCGGCAAGCTCTACGCCAGCCTGCGCGAAGGCGGCAAAAAGGTCTTATCTGGCCTGCCGCCCATCAAAGAGCTGGTGAAACGCACCGAAGAGCATCTTAAAGGCATGGTCGTGCCGGGCACGCTATTTGAGGAACTGGGTTTTAACTATATCGGCCCGGTTGACGGTCATGACGTTCAGGCGCTGGCGCATACACTGAAGAACATGCGTAATCTGAAAGGCCCGCAGCTTCTGCACATCATGACGAAGAAAGGCAAGGGCTATGCCCCCGCCGAGCAGGATCCGATCAGCTGGCATGCGGTGCCAAAATTCGATCCGGCCAGCGGCACGCTACCGAAAAGCAAAGAAGGCGCGCAACCCACCTATTCCAAAATCTTCGGTCAATGGCTACAGGAAACGGCTGCTAAAGACAGCAAGCTCATGGCGATCACGCCTGCAATGCGTGAAGGCTCGGGCATGGTGCAATTCTCCCGCGACTATCCACAGCAATATTTTGACGTTGCGATTGCCGAACAGCATGCCGTAACGTTTGCTGCCGGTCTGGCTGTCGGTGGTTATCATCCGGTTGTCGCCATTTACTCGACTTTCCTGCAACGCGCTTACGATCAGGTCATCCACGATGTGGCGATCCAGAATCTACCGGTTCTGTTTGCTATCGATCGCGGCGGCATTGTTGGTGCGGATGGACAAACTCATCAGGGTGCGTTCGATCTCTCTTTCTTACGCTGTATCCCGAACATGATCATCATGACGCCCAGCGATGAAAATGAGTGTCGCCAGATGCTGCACACGGGCTATCACTACCAGAAAGGTCCTACGGCGGTGCGCTATCCACGGGGAAATGGTACGGGTACGGCACTGACGCCACTATCAGAGCTGCCAATAGGTAAAGGTGTGGTGCGTCGTCAAGGCGAAACGATCGCGATTCTGAACTTCGGTACGCTATTGCCGGAAGCTCAGGCTGCGGCAGAAAAGCTAAACGCCACCCTCGTCGACATGCGCTTTGTGAAACCGCTGGATGAAGCGTTACTTGAAGAGCTGGCACAGTCTCACGGTACGTTTGTGACGCTGGAAGAGAATGCGGTTATGGGCGGTGCAGGGAGCGGTGTGAATGAATTCCTGATGGCGAAACGCCTTGCCGTCTCGGTGCTGAACATTGGGCTACCGGACGTCTTTATTCCACAAGGTTCTCAGGAAGAAATCCGTGTCGATCTGGGTCTGGATGCCGCGGGTATCGAGCGCAGAATCACGCAGTGGATGGAATAAGCGACTCACAATAACCGGGGCACATGGCCCCGGTTCAATAATAATGTCAGTAATTCAATAACGCAGTAACGTCAGAATATCGGCCAGTGATAGCCGATGAAATAGATAATTCCCGCAGAGATCACCCCCGCGACGATATCGTCGATCATGATGCCCATACCGCCATGCACGTTGCGATCGAACCAGCGAATCGGCCAGGGTTTCCAGATATCCAGACAGCGGAAGACAACAAACCCTGCCGCCACCCATTGCCAGTTATCCACCGGGATCGCCATCAGGGTAATCCACATGCCGACAAACTCGTCCCAGACGATGCTGCCGTGATCGTGAACGCCCATATCTTTCGCGGTCTGATGACACAGGTAAACACCGATACAAATGCTCAGCATGACCAACAGCGAATACAATTCAAGCGGCAGGAACGACATGACGTACCACAGTGGAATCGCCGCCAATGACCCTACCGTACCCGGCATCCAGGGCGACAGACCGCTGCCAAACCCGGTTGCCATCAGGTGCCACGGGTTACTCAGCCGTAAGCGGCGTTTTGCCACTTCAGCACCTTTCACCTTGTTCGCAGAGTCAGTTTTGCTCGCTAAAATGGTCATACCCCTTCCAGTTCAGCTCGGTCGCTTTATTATCCCTGAAAAAGCGTAGCCCTTCAGAGGAAGGCCCGATTTGCCCGATGCAGGTGTAGTCAGCGCCGAGATGCCCCAAGGCCAGTTCCAGCGCACCGCGGTTAATTTCTGGCACGGTGAAGCACAGCTCATAGTCTTCGCCACCAGATAGTGCCCAACGCAGCGCCTGCTCTTCATCGACGCAGCCCCGCAGCCAATCAGATTGTGGGATCGCATCCAGATTAATACGCGCGCCGCACTCGCTGGCTTTAAGTATATGCTGTAGATCGGAGATGAGGCCGTCAGAAAGATCGATGGCCGAGCTGGCCAGATCGCGCAACGCCTGACCTTGCAGGATTCTCGGTTGAGGACGAAGGTGACGTTGAAGCAGTCTCTGACGCGTCTCTTCATCCTCAACGTGCAGTGTATTCTGGAGGATAGCCAGACCCGCCGCGCTGTCGCCTAATGAACCGGTAACATAAATCCAGTCACCAATTCTGGCCCCACGACGCGTCAACGCCCGACCTGCTGGCACCAGACCGTGGATAGTCAGCGTCAGGCTCAGTGGACCGCGCGTCGTATCACCACCCACCAACTGCATACCATAATAATCAAGCAGTTCAAACAAGCTGTCGCTGTACGCGGATAGCCACTGGCTATTGCTTTTAGGTAGGGTAATGGCCAGAGAAAGCCAGGCAGGATCGGCTCCCATTGCAGCCAGATCGCTTAAATTGACCGCCAGAGATTTGTAACCCAGATCGGCGGGATCGATATCAGGTAGGAAATGAACGCCAGATACCAGCGTGTCGGTACTCACCGCCAACATCTGTTTATCTGCCACCGTCAGTAACGCACAGTCATCACCGATGCCTAACTCAACATCGCGACGTGAACTTCGGACCCGATTAAAATAGCGGGCAATAAGGTCAAACTCACCTTCAACCATAACCTTTCCAGCCAGCCTATCATTCAAAAGCGATCAGGGCCGGATATCCGGCCCTGATTCGATTCGTTTTACTTCTTGCCTTTCCGTACACTCGGAGCAGCTTTGTCTAGCACGCCATTCACAAACTTATGGCTATCTTCAGCACCGAAGATTTTAGCCAGTTCGATGGCCTCGTTAATCGCCACCTTGTAAGGAACGTCTTCGCGCTTGCTCAGCTCAAACATCGCCAAACGCAGAATCGCTTTTTCAACCTGTCCCAATTCCTCAATTTGACGAGACAGGAAAGGTGCCATCAGTTGATCAAGCTTCTCAGCCTGAGTGGCAACACCCGCCAGCAATTCGCGGAAATAGGTAATGTCGACATCTTTGACATCCTGCTCGCTCAGGAATTGGTGTTCAACATCGGCAATATCATTTTTAGATAACTGCCAAGAGTAAAGCGCTTGAACCGCACATTCACGAGCGCGGCGACGAGCAGCAGGTTTCACGGAATTCCCCTTACTTAATCAGGCTTACTTAATCGCTTTCAATACATTAATCATTTCTAGCGCGGTCAAGGCAGCTTCAGCACCTTTGTTCCCCGCTTTCGTACCGGCACGCTCAATCGCCTGCTCAATGCTTTCCGTCGTCAGAACGCCGAAAGCAACAGGGATTTCACTGTCCATCGCAACAGAGGACAGGCCTGAGCTACATTCGCCAGCAACAAATTCAAAATGCGCTGTTCCACCACGGATGACCGTTCCCAGAGCAATCACGGCATCATATCCGCCATTTTTCGCGCTTTTGGTCAGCGCACGAACCGTCAATGGCAGTTCGTAAGCACCCGGCACCCAGACAACGGTGATGTTTTCGTCTTTAACCTGACCGATGCGTTTCAATGCATCAATCGCACCGTCCAGCAGGCTGTCGTTAATAAAATGGTTAAAACGCGCAATCGCAATCGCCACACGGGCATTAGGAGTAGCAACAACACCTTCAATAACGTTCATAGCATTCCTTGTATCTGGTCTTTATGGCCCGCTAGGGGGGCGGATTCTATCATAATTTTTGTTGGCACGTATCCGGTTTTGTCAGACCTGCACCACGTATTTACATACACATCAGAATTTAGGTTTCAGGCACAATCGCAAATCTGGGCCAATCTGGCGAACGTCTGCGATATCAAATTCCGGTGCCTGAGACAGCTGATCAAGCCCAGGCAAGAGGCACAGCGAACGGGCATTTTCACCCAACAGTTTAGGGGCAAGATAAACGATAAGTTCATCAACAACGCCAGCATTAAGTAGCGCACCAGCCAGACTGGCCCCAGCTTCGACCCAAACGGAGTTAATCTGCCGTCTCCCCAGCACCATCATCAGCGCCACCAGATCAACACCGCCATTGTGCTGCGGTAGCATGACTTGTTCAACGCTCTGCGGCCACGCTTGTTCATCCGCCTGCACCCGCGCCAGCCAGGTCTCACCCAGTTGGCTAACAATCCGATGCTGTGGCGTGACGCGCTGCTGGCTGTCCACAATCACCCGCACGGGCTGCCTGAGATCCACTTCTGAATAGCGTTTCTGCACATCGATACCCAGCTCTGACCAGCGTACGGTAAGCGAGGGATCGTCAGCTAACACCGTCGCACTGCTGCTCAGAATCGCTGCGCTCTCCGCACGAAAACGCTGCACATCCTGACGCGCCTGCGGTGAAGTGATCCACTGACTTTCTCCCGACGCCATCGCAGTTCGGCCATCCAAAGACGCCGCCATTTTGAGCTGCACGTAAGGAAAGCCCGTCCGCATGCGTTTCAGGAAACCTACATTCACTTTCTCTGCTTCGGCCATCATCAAACCATGGCTGACGGCAATCCCCGCTTGCTGTAAGCGATGCAAACCACGACCCGCCACCTGTGGATTCGGATCCTGCATCGCAGCAACCACGCGGGAAACACCAGCAGTAATCAATGCATCGGCACAAGGCGGCGTTCGCCCATGGTGGCTACAGGGTTCCAACGTGACGTAAGCCGTCGCGCCACGCGCACGTTCCCCCGCCATTCTCAGCGCATGCACCTCAGCGTGGGGTTCACCAGCACGAAAATGATAGCCTTCACCTACAATTTCGCCATCACGAACAATCACACAGCCAACATTGGGGTTGGGTGCTGTCGTGAAACAACCACGGCGCGCCAGCTCTAACGCGCGCGCCATGTATAATTCATCCTGCGGCAAGTGGCCGTTTTCCTGAAAAACGCTCATTCCCGAACCTCTTATCTCTGTCGCGTTGACGCGGCTTAATCCTGCAAACGCGCAATCTCTTCGCCAAATTCGCGGATATCTTCAAAGCTGCGATACACCGATGCAAAGCGGATATAAGCCACTTTATCCAGCTTTCTCAACGCTTCCATCACCAGATTCCCCACCATCTTGGTGGTAACCTCACGTTCTCCGGTAGCACGAAGATGAGATTTAATGTGATTAATCGCCATTTCGACGTCATCAGAACTGACTGGCCTTTTTTCCAGCGCTTTCAGCATGCCGCTACGCAATTTATCTTCATTAAAGGGCTCGCGCACTTCATTGCTTTTGATAACTCGCGGCATCACCAGTTCAGCCACTTCAAACGTGGTGAAGCGTTCATGACAAACCAGACACTGCCGACGACGACGGACTTGCGAACCTTCGCCGACCAGACGGGAATCAATGACTTTGGTATCAACAGCGGAACAAAACGGGCAATGCATGATGTGTCCTGACCAGTAATCCTTAACGTAGCGACAGTTTACCCTGAATTAACGGACTAACCAAAACTCCTGATCCACGTTGCGAAGGGTTTCGCATCTCTCCCAGTAATAGGATGAAAAAAGCTGTCTCACCTATGACTTAGGCTTAATCGCAGCTAAACTCAGCAACAGGGATCAACGGATCAATGAATAAAACATCGAAAGGGGAACCACAGATATGAGAACCCGATATCGCGTACTGACCTTCCTGCCAGCGCTACTTTTGCTCGCAGGGTGCGCTGAACAGCGCCAGATGCCCAAGTTGCAGAACCAGGTAGGTCAACTCAATCAGCAATTACAAACGCTGACCGATCAGGCCACGGCATTAGAGCGACAAAATGCGTTGAATTCCCAGTCCACCTCCGGCGTTTATTTACTGCCTGCCGCGCAAACCAGTACCGTATTGGAAAGCAGTATTGGCAGACTCAACGTATCGTTGCGCAATATCGAGACTGAAGCGAACGGAACAAGCGCGTTGCTACACATTCGTACGCTTGATGCGAAGGGGCTACCGGCCTTTGGCGCACAGCTTGACTGGGGACGGCTCGACCCAGTGAGCGGGAAGCCTTTAACGGGCGACACACAAACACAATCGTTTGTCGTCTCCCCTACTCTGTTACCAAAAGCCGAAGCGATTATTGAATTGCGCCTGAGCGGCCTGTCGCCGGAAGAACTCGGCTTTGTTCGTTTACATCAGGTTCAGGAAATACAGAGTCCGCCACCCGTTGCCGCAACAGAGTCCCCTTGATATATCCGTCATACTTCAAGCTGCATGTACGTTGGCTTTCCTCGCTCACCCCAGTCACTTACTGATGTAAGCTCCTGGGGATTAATGAGAGACATCCTGTCTCTCACCGAAGGTCAGCCTTTGGCTGGTCAAATTCGTTCCCGACGAATTTGTCACTGTGTCGCCGCCTGCATGCAACTCGAATTATTTAGGATATACGCGCATTTCCCAGAGCTAAGATGCAAAAAACCCCGCAATGCGGGGTTTTTTATGTTTACAGTCAGCAGATTAAGGCAGGATAGACGGTTGGTCCGCCCCTTCTTTTTCCACTTTCTGAACGATCAGGTGTTCACGCTTCATACCCAGTTTCAGCGCCAGAGCGGAAGAAACATAGATAGAAGAGATCGTACCGATGATCACACCGATAAACATCGTCAACGAGAAGCCATGCAACAATGCACCACCGAAGACCATGAGAATCACAATCATCGCCAACGTGGTCGCAGATGTGATGATGGTACGATGCAACGTCTGTGTCAGAGAGATGTTGGTAATCTCGTAAGGTGTGCCACGACGCACCTTGCGGAAGTTCTCACGAATACGGTCAGATACCACGATCTTATCGTTAAGTGAATAACCAATTACCGACATCAGCGACGCAATGATCGTTAGGTCAACCTCAATAGAGAACAGAGACAGCAGACCCACTGTGATGATCGCATCGTGCGCCAAAGCCAGTACGGTCCCCATCGCCAGACGCCATTCAAAACGAAAGCCGATATAAATGAGGATAGCAATCAGCGCAGACATCAGCGCCAATGCGCCCGCCTGTGCCAAATCGCTCCCCACGCTCGGCCCGACAAACTCAATACGTTTCACCGTCGCATGCTGCTGGAAGGTATCATTCACCACCTTCAGCACTTTGTTACCGAGCGCTTCGTTCTCGCTGCCAGAAACGGGTGGCATACGTACCATCACGTCACGGCTGCTACCGAAATTCTGCACCTGCGGCTCTGAAAACCCAGAGGTCTCTAATGAACTGCGCAGGACATCGAGATCGATCGGTTGCTCAAGGTTGATCTCGATAACCGTACCACCGGTAAAATCGAGTCCCCAGTTGAAACCACGCACACCCATAATCGCGATAGAAGCGATGATCAGCAGACCGGAAATGGCAAATGCCAATGTGTCCCAGCGCATGAAATCATAGACTTTACGCCCATGATTGAGTTGTTCAATGTTGTATTCCTGTTCCTGTGCCACAACGCACTCCTAGATAGACAGCTTGTTGATACGTTTACCGCCGTAAAGCAGGTTAACGATGGCACGAGTACCGACGATCGCCGTAAACATTGAGGTCGCAATCCCAATCGCAGTCGTGATAGCAAACCCTTTGATAGAACCGGTACCAACCGCATACAGGATGATAACTTTAATCAACGTCGTGACGTTCGCATCAACAATCGAACTGAATGCACCTTTGTAGCCCTCATGAATGGCCTGTTGCACGGAGCGACCATTACTGAGTTCTTCTTTGATACGTTCGTTAATGAGTACGTTAGCATCGACTGCAACCGCCAGCGTAAGCACGATACCCGCGATACCCGGCATGGTCAGCGTCGCCCCAGGCAGCAGCGACATCACGCCGACAATCAACACCAGGTTAGCAACCAGCGCACTGGTCGCGATGACGCCAAACTTCTTGTAGAAGAAGACCATAAAGAGGATCGATGCGATCAAGCCCCACAAACAGGCTTCCAGCCCCTGAGTGATGTTTTGCATCCCCAGCGTTGGCCCAATGGTACGTTCTTCAACGATCTGGATTGGCGCAATCAGCGCCCCAGCACGCAGCAGCAGAGAAAGCTGACGCGCTTCGTTCGGGTTATCAATGCCGGTGATACGGAAGCTGTTACCCAGTCGCGACTGAATCGTCGCTACGTTGATCACTTCTTCGTGTTTTTCCAATATCGAACGGCCAGTCGCATCTTTCTTGCCGCTGTCTTTGTATTCCACAAAGAGCGTCGCCATCAGCTTGCCGATACTGTCTTTGGTGAAGTTGGACATGGTGTTGCCACCCGCGCTGTCCAGAGAAATATTCACCTGAGGCTGGTTATATTCATCCGTACTCGATGTCGAATCGGTAATATGGTCGCCCGTCAGAATCACACGCTTGAACAACACCACCGGTGAGCCGTCACGCATGTTCTTCACTTCAGAATCGCCCGGCACGCGGCCGTTCGCCGCTGCGGTCGCATCAGCATTACTGTTGACCAGACGGAATTCCAGCGTAGCGGTTGCACCAAGAATTTCTTTCGCGCGCGCCGTGTCCTGAATACCCGGTAACTCAACGACGATACGGTCAGCACCCTGACGTTGTACCAGTGGTTCAGCAACACCCAGTTGGTTCACACGGTTACGCAGGATATTGATGTTCTGCTGTACGGCGTATTCACGTGCTTCACGCAGACGTTCGTCAGACATCACTGCGCGTAGCAGGTTGCTGCCGCTGCTGCTGAGAACCAGATTACGGTGACGAGTCGTCAGATAATTGAGGCCGTCATCACGCGTTTGAGCATCACGGAAACGAATTTCGACGCCGTAATTATCAATCTTGCGCACGGAGGCATAAGGAATGTTCTTCTCACGCAGATCGCTGCGCAAAGAGTCCATGGTTTGTTCTTGCAGTTTACCCAGCGCCGTATCCATATCCACTTCCATCAGGAAGTGAACGCCGCCGCGCAGGTCAAGCCCCAATTTCATCGGTTCAGCGCCCAACAACCGCAGCCAGGTTGGCGTAGCAGGTGCCAGGTTAAGTGCGACGACGAACTTTTCACCCAGCTCATTCACGAGCGCTTCACGCGCACGGAGCTGAATATCAGGGTTAGAGAAGCGAGCCAGAATTGCACCATTTTCCAATGCAATCGACTTACTGGTAATGTTCTGTTCTTTTAAAACATTCTGGACTTGGATCAGCGTCGTTTCGCTGGCGGCGGTTCCCCGCGCGCCAGTAACTTGTACCGCCGGATCCTCACCATATAGGTTAGGAAGTGCGTAGAGCAGGCCGACGAACAACACCACGACCAGCATCAGGTACTTCCACAAAGGATAACGATTTAACACGGCAGTTCCCTTCGGGAAAATCGGAAATTACAGGGCCTTAATCGTGCCCTTCGGCAGCACGGCAGCCACGAAATCACGTTTGATAACCACTTCATTGGTCTCGTTCAACGCAATCGCAATATAGCCAGTTTCGGACACTTTGGTTACGCGACCAACCAGACCACCGGTCGTTAATACTTCATCGCCCTTGCCGATAGAATCCATTAACTTTTTGTGTTCCTTGGCGCGTTTTTGCTGAGGACGCAGGATCATAAAGTAGAAAATCAGACCAAAAACGGCCAGCATAATAACCAGAGAGTACGGGCTTCCCTGAGCCGGAGCGCCAGTTGCAGCTACAGCATCGGAGATGAAAAGACTCATGTAAATATCCTCTTTTTTGTCAAAAGATAAGCTATCAAAAAGATAAGTTATCAACCTTATAATCGTAAAAACGCTTCACAGCAAAATACAATTCATAACAAAATACAATGCATAGCAAACGGGCTATCAGCTGCTTGCGGCAACGTCTTTTTCAGCAAGCGGCGGAATCGGTTTGCCTATGCGTTGGTAAAAATCCACCACAAAGTGCTCTAATTTACCCTCTTCAATGGCCTGACGTAAACCTGCCATTAAACGCTGATAATAACGCAAGTTATGAATGGTATTGAGTCGTGCTCCGAGTATTTCGTTGCAACGGTCAAGATGATGCAAGTAGGCGCGGCTATAATTGCGACACGTGTAGCAATCACAGTGTTCATCCAGCGAGCTGACGTCATCTTTATGCTTCGCATTACGGATTTTCACTACGCCATCCGTCACGAAGAGATGCCCGTTACGTGCGTTGCGCGTTGGCATCACGCAATCAAACATATCGACACCGCGGCGGACACCTTCAACCAAGTCTTCTGGTTTGCCAACGCCCATCAAATAGCGCGGTTTATCTTCTGGAATCTGCGGGCAAACGTGCTCCAGAATACGGTGCATATCTTCTTTTGGCTCACCGACAGCCAAACCGCCCACAGCGTACCCATCAAAGCCAATGTCTACCAGCCCTTTTACGGATACATCACGTAAATCTTCGTAAACACTTCCCTGAATAATACCGAACAGCGCATTTTTATTCTCCAGCTCATCAAAACGCTGACGGCTGCGTTTTGCCCAGCGCAGTGACATCTCCATAGAGCGCTTCGCGTAATCCCAATCAGCAGGGTACGGCGTACACTCATCAAAGATCATGACAATGTCGGAACCGAGATCGTGCTGAATCTCCATCGATTTTTCCGGGCTCAGGAAAATCGAATCCCCGTTGATCGGGTTACGGAAATGCACGCCCTGTTCGGTAATCTTGCGAATATCGCCGAGGCTGAACACCTGAAAACCGCCGGAATCCGTCAGAATCGGGCCGTGCCAGTTCATGAAATCGTGCAGATCGCCGTGCAGCTTCATGATTTCCTGACCGGGACGCAGCCACAGATGGAACGTATTGCCGAGCAAAATCTGTGCGCCAGTTTCTTTCACTTCTTCCGGCGTCATGCCTTTCACCGTGCCGTACGTCCCCACGGGCATAAAAGCTGGGGTTTCCACTACGCCACGTTCAAAAATCAATCTACCGCGTCGCGCACGGCCGTCCGTTGTTTGTAATTCGTACTTCACTTAGCCTCCGGCATCAGAAAAACAGTCTGATGGTAATGATGTATTAACGCCTGACAGAGCGTGGTCTGTGACGTTCCTATTATGTGGAAAGCGGGTTTATCCCACTTTTTCCTGTTCGGCCATCGGGTTGTGCGTAATAAACATCGCATCACCGTAGCTGAAAAAACGATATTGCTCTGCCACCGCCTGACGGTAAGCAGACATCGTGTTCTGGTAACCGGCAAAGGCCGACACCAGCATGATTAACGTCGATTCGGGTAAATGGAAATTGGTCACCAGCGCATCAATAATGCGGTAGTGATAGCCCGGATAGATGAAAATTTTGGTATCGCCGAAGAACGGTTCGATCGCCGCATTCTGGCTAGCCTGCGCGGCACTTTCCAGTGAACGTACCGAGGTGGTGCCAACAGCGATCACGCGGTTTCCCCGCGCTTTGCACGCCAGCACAGCATCAACGACGTCCTGCGGCACTTCGGCATATTCGGCGTGCATGATGTGATCTTCGATCGTATCGACGCGTACAGGCTGGAAAGTCCCCGCACCAACGTGCAGCGTAACGAAGGCCATCTCGATGCCCTTCTCACGCAGCGCAGCCAGCATCGGCTCATCAAAATGCAAGCCCGCCGTCGGTGCCGCTACGGCACCCGGACGCTGGCTATACACCGTCTGATAAAGCTCGCGGTCGGCGTCTTCATCAGGCCTGTCGATATAAGGCGGCAACGGCATGTGGCCGATATCATTCAGAATCGACAGGACATCGCGCGAGTCATCAAAATGCAGCTCAAATAGCGCATCGTGGCGAGCGGCCATCGTGGCCTTGACGCTTTCGTCATCGCCGAGCAGCAGTTCTGCGCCCGGCTTCGGCGCTTTTGACGCCCGAACGTGCGCCAGCACCCGATGTTCATCCAACACGCGCTCTACCAGCACTTCCAGTTTGCCGCCGCTGGCTTTACGGCCAAATAAACGAGCGGGAATCACGCGCGTATTGTTGAACACCAGCAGATCGCCGGGATTCAGTTTATTCAGCAAATCGGTAAACACACCGTGCGTCAGATTTCCCGTCGGCCCGTCCAGCGATAGCAGGCGGCAACCACTGCGTTCCGCTTGTGGATAATGGGCAATCAATGATTCAGGAAGTTCAAACGAAAAATCGGTAACACGCATGGCAATTCACTTAGCTGTAATACATTAAAAATGGGCGGCCTAGTCTAGAGCCGCAAGCGCATGGCTGCAAGAAATAAGCACACGGCAGGCGTAATGCATCACAGTCAAAGTCGGCGGTTTCCCACTTTGCCATGTAAGAGGGCGTGCACAATAAAAGAAGAAACGGATATACTATTCCAATGAATTTTCTCGCTCATCTCCATCTGGCCACGCTGGCCGACAGCTCCCTATTAGGTAATCTGATGGCGGATTTCGTGCGCGGCAACCCGCAGGACAGCTACGCTGACGAGATCGTCGCGGGTATTCGTCTGCATCGTCGTGTTGATTCACTGACCGACAGTCTGCCGGAAGTCAAACAGGCGCGTCAGTATTTCAGCGATGAATTCCGCCGCGTGTCGCCGATTACGCTAGATGTTCTGTGGGATCACTATCTTGCGCGTCACTGGCTACAGCTGGTGCCGGATACACCCTTGCAAACCTTTATTGACAGTGCGCAATCACAAATCGAGCCGCATCTGGCACTGACGCCTGAACGCTTTCAGAACCTGAATCGCTATCTGTGGCCGGAACGCTGGATGACGCGTTACGCAGAGCTGCCGTTTATCGCCGATGTGCTGCACAGAATGTCGGTACGCCGCCCGAAACTGGCCGCGCTGTCCGGCTCTTTTCAAGATATCGAGCAGCACTATCACCAATTTGAAACACTCTTCTGGCAGTTTTATCCACGGATGATGCAATTAGCGAAAGCGCAGCAGCTATAAGATCGCGATTTTTCCGTTTTTCTACGCGATATATACCCTAAATAATTCGAGTTGCGTGAAGGCGGCAAGCGCACGACAAATCGGTTTTAACCGATTTGAACAGCGCTAGCGCTGGCCCGAAGGGTGAGCTTCATTTATGAGGCTCATTAATCCCCAGGAGCTTACTCAAGTAAGTGACTGGGGTGAGTAAGAGTAGCCAACGCACAAGCAGCTTGAAGTATGACGGGTATTGTCCTTTCCATCAAAAGGGCTAATGTAGCCTCTTGAAAGGAAATAGCGATGAGTTCAATAGACAGAAGCTATCTCATTGATTGGTCTCTTTGCCTGTATTCACTCAGGCAGAATCCCTATACTGATCGCTGTTTTTTATATCATCCGATCATTAACCGCTATCTACAGGAGTAATTATGGTCCTGGTAACTCGTCAAGCCCCAGACTTCACCGCAGCTGCCGTTTTAGGCAGTGGCGAAATCGTCGAAAATTTCAACCTGAAGAAGCACATCAACGGTAAAGCTGCCGTGATCTTCTTCTGGCCGATGGACTTCACCTTCGTTTGTCCGTCAGAGCTGATTGCTTTCGATCACCGCTATGCCGAGTTCAAGAAACGCGGTGTAGAAGTGGTTGGCGTGTCCTTCGACTCCGAGTTTGTTCACAACGCATGGCGTAAAACCCCTGTGGACAAAGGCGGCATCGGCGAAGTGCAATACGCGATGGTTGCTGACATTAAGCGCGAAATCCAGAAGGCCTACGGCATTGAGCACCCAGAAGCCGGTGTTGCACTGCGTGGTTCTTTCCTGATCGACAAAAACGGCGTGGTTCGTCACCAGGTGGTGAACGATCTGCCGCTGGGTCGTAACATTGATGAAATGCTGCGTACCGTTGACGCCCTGCAATTCCACGAAGAGCACGGCGAAGTGTGCCCGGCGCAGTGGGAAAAAGGTAAATCAGGTATGGGCGCGTCACCAGACGGCGTAGCGAAATACCTGTCTGAGAACGCAGACAAGCTGTAATTCCTCATCCTGCCGACATGGTAATATTATGACCAAGCCAGTTGCTATGCAGCTGGCTTTTTCTTTACCTGCAATTTATCCCTCTGTTCTTCTTCATATCTCACTACATCTTCCCAGCGATATCTTAAATAATACAAAAGGTTGACTAGGGGCGCTAAATCCTTAGCCTTAAAGCCATATCGTGTTAATGCACGACAGATTCATTGGAATAGGAAGGAGAACGCATGCAACAAAATCTCGCGCTGTGGCTGAGAGAAGCTGGAATAGAACACGCTAGCATCATTGCGTTACTGATTGTTCTTGGGCTGATATTGCTCATTTCTGCCGTCATCCACCTGATTTTTCATCAGGTTGTGCTGAAAAGAATGGTACTGCGCTCGCTCAATAAGCCCGGAAAAACCGAGGGTCACGGGTGGAAACAGGCACTGACGCAACACAACTTGTTTAACCGGCTGGCCTTCTTACTCCAAGGGGTGATCCTGAATATTCAGGTCTTTGTGTGGCTTCCCTCGCAGAGTGAAACCCGTGAAGCGCTCATCATCTGTTCTCAAGTGTGGATCATGGTTTTTGCGCTGCTGTCCCTGTTTTCGCTCCTCGATGTTCTGCTCAACGTTTCCGCCCGAACCAAAGTCGCGGCCCAATTACCGCTGCGCGGTATCTTCCAGAGTCTGAAACTGATCGCCACCATTGTTATCAGCATTATGGTGGTGTCACTGCTCATCGGGAAATCGCCGCTGATTCTGATTAGTGGGTTAGGCGCAATGGCCGCCGTCCTGATGTTGGTGTTCAAAGATCCGATTATGGGATTGGTCGCGGGCATCCAACTCTCCGCCAACGACATGTTAACGCTGGGAGACTGGCTCGAAATGCCGAAATACGGCGCTGACGGGGCCGTTATCGATATCGGACTGACAACGGTAAAAGTGAGAAATTGGGACAATACCGTCACCACCATTCCCACCTACGCGTTAGTATCGGATTCTTTTAAGAACTGGCGTTCAATGTCGGAATCAGGGGGGCGGCGCATCAAGCGTAGTATCAATATCGATACCACCAGCGTGCATTTTATGACGGAAGACGAGCAGGCCCGATTGCTGCGCAGTAAGCTGCTGTCGCCTTATATTCAGAACAAGAAGAGCGAACTGGAGCAGCACAATGCACAGTCCGACTCGGACCTGACATCACCGCTGAACGGCCGTCGTCTGACGAATTTAGGCACGTTCCGCGCCTACCTTCAGGTATATCTACGTACCCATCCGGGTATTCATAAAGGAATGACGCTGATGGTGCGGCAGCTTGCGCCAACGTCAGAAGGGGTACCGCTGGAAATTTATGCGTTCACCAACACAACCGCCTGGGTCGATTACGAAAGCATTCAATCTGACATTTTCGACCATATCTTTGCGATCTTACCGGAATTCGATCTCCGCGTTCATCAAATACCAACCGGCCACGATATGCGGATCATGGCCCAGCAAATGACGGCTCCGAAAGCGTAATATCTCATGCAAAAGAACGAAAGCGGCTGACAAGCCTATTTACCGAATGAAAACGGGAGTGACGGAATAGAAGAGTAAAGCGTTTGCGCCAGGGACAAAAACGTCAGGAACGTTTTTGAACGTCGCTTGCGACGGCCCTGCAAGGGTGAATCTCAGGGATGAGATTCATATCTGCGCAATCCGAGCTTACATGGACGTACTTGCAGCGTCTTTACGATCTATCCGTTACTCCCGCTCTGCGGACTTTGTCAGCAACCTCGCTTCTTCTGATAGCAAGCGACTAGCTTAATTCTATGCCGCTACCGCGTTCTGACGCTTCTTCTTCCAGACATAGCCCACTAAAAGCAGCAATATCCAAATGATGCCGACATACAGCGACACGCGAGTGTCCGGGAAGTAGCCAATCAAACCAATGATGAAGAACAGGAAGACGATGCCGAACACGGAGGTCACGATGCCACCGCGCAGTGGGAATGCCAGCGCCTTCACTTCATCTGGGCTCAGACGGCGGCGGAATGCGATCTGAGAAAACAGAATCATGATCCACACCCACACCGTTGCAAAGGTTGCCAGTGAAGCAATCACCAGAAAAACTTTACCGGGCATAATGTAGTTCAGGTACACCGCCACCAGCAGCGCCATCATCATTACAACCACCGTGACCCACGGGATACCACGTTTGGAAAGGCGGCTAAACACCTTCGGTGCATGCCCCTGCTCCGCCATCCCGTGCAGCATACGGCCGACACCGAAGACATCGCTGTTAATCGCCGACAGCGACGCGGTAATCACGACAAAGTTCAGGATGCCTGCCGCCGCGGTAATCCCCATATGCTGGAACGTCAGCACGAACGGGCTCCCGTTGGTACCGACCTGATTCCACGGATAAATCGACATAATGACGAACAGCGTGCCGACATAGAACACCAGAATACGCCACGGCACAGAGTTAATCGCACGAGGGATAGACTTCTGCGGGTCTTTCGCCTCACCAGCCGTAATCCCGATAATCTCCACGCCGCCATACGCAAACATCACTAGTTGCAGCGACAGAATCATCCCCATGACGCCGTTACTGAAGAACCCGCCATTGCTCCAGAGGTTGTGGATACCAGTCGGCTCCCCCCCGTTGCCAATACCCCAGATGATGATGCCGATCCCGGCCGCGATCATGATGATAATCGTGGCCACTTTGAAGAAAGAGAGCCAAAACTCCAGTTCACCAAAGGCTTTCACATTCATCAGGTTAATGGCACCAATGATGAGTACCACGCTCAGAACCCACACCCAGTGCGGCACGGCAGGGAACCAGACGCCCATGTAGATGCCAAATGCAGTCACATCGGCAATGGCGACAATCAGCATCTCAAAGCAGTAAGTCCAGCCGGTGATATACCCCGCCAATGGCCCGAGATAATCCTGCGCATAGCGGGAAAAGGAGCTGGACTGCGGGTTATGCACCGACATTTCGCCCAGTGCGCGCATGATGATATATGCGACAACCCCACCGATCAGATAAGCCAGTAATACACTGGGGCCAGCCATTTGGATCGCACTCGCGGAACCATAAAACAGACCGGTTCCGATCGCCGAGCCAAGGGCGATAAAGCGGATATGCCGCGTGCTTAACCCACGCTTGAGCTTAGAGGATGGTTGTTCCATTGATAAGCAACCCTGTCTTATATAAGGAGAACATTACAAAAAGAAAAACCACAGGCAAAGACCTGTGGTGCAGAAACCCAACGTTGTGCTGGAGCAGTACGCTATCCCTACCGCCCCAGTGCAATCAGGCATGAACGATATTATTGATGTACCGTAACTTCCTGACGACCACAAAGTCTGTCGTAAATCACCGCAACCAATAAAATCAGCAGTGACGGTGGCAGCCAGGCCAACCCTTGCTCGCTCAGCGGCAGGTTGAGGCTCCACTCTGGCAACAGCGTTTTGAAGGCCGACGATTTTATACCATCAATCATGCCAAATAACAGACTGACTAACATGACGGGGGCCACAATACGTGAAGCGCTATTCCACCAACGCAGCGTAAAGCTCAATAAAACCAGAATGATACACGGTGGATAAATCGCCGTCAGTACAGGAATGGAAAGTTGAATCAGATGGCTCAGGCCCAGATTAGACACCACCATCGAGAACGTTCCCAGCACAAACACCAGCGTGCGGTAAGACAACGGCAGGTATTGTGCAAAGAACTCAGCACAGGCACAGGTTAGCCCCACCGCCGTTACCAGACACGCGATGAAGATTAACAACGCCAGGAAGCTGCTTCCCATGTTGCCGAACGTGTGTTGCACATAGGCATGGAGAATTTCAGCACCGTTTTGCGCCTGCGGCACCAGTTCACCACTGACAGAACCGAGCTGGAACAGGCTCAGATAGACCAGTGTAAGACCGATGCCCGCAATTAACCCAGCCCATACGGTATAACGCGTCAGCAGCACGGAGCTGGTCACCCCACGCGAGCGCGCCGCATTAACGATCACGATACCAAAGACCATTGCGCCCAGCGTATCCATCGTCAGATAGCCGTTGACGAAACCATTAGAGAACGGCAGTTGCTCATACGTTTCTGTCGCCGGGATAGGTGAACCGGCAGGCCACAGCACCGCCGCAATACCCAGTACCGCCAGAGCAATAATCTTTAACGGTGCCAGCACGTGGCCGACCGTATCCAGCAGTTTGCCGGGATACAGGGAAATCGCGATCACAATGGCAAAATAAATCAGGCTATAAATCAGCAGCGGAGAGGCTCCGTTGCCGACTAAAGGCGCCAGACCGACTTCAAACGACACGGTTGCCGTGCGCGGCGTTGCGAACAGTGGCCCAACAGCCAGATAGCACACGGTCGCCAGAACCACACCGGCCTTTTTACCAATCGGCGAGCTCAGCGCGTCAACGCCACCGCCAACCCGGGCAAGGGCGATCACGGTCAACACTGGTAGACCCACCGCCGTCAGCAGAAAGCCGAGTGCTGCGGTCCAAACGTGCTCTCCCGCCTGCAATCCCACCATTGGCGGGAAAATAATATTTCCTGCCCCCACGAACAAAGCAAAGGTCATAAAACCTAATGCCACGATATCTTTGGAAGTTAAACGATGACTCATAGTTATGTCGTGTTGCCTGTATCAAATCGATAAAAAGAAAACGGTGCCGTTTATCGCCGCCAGAAACCATTCGCAAACGGGTAACCCGAAGAATGAGCCAACGCTCTGACGACGCGAAAGATGGCGGTCATATACTCTAAATAATTCGAGTTTCAGGACAAAACGTTAACGTTTTGAACAGCGCTTGCGCTGACCCCAAAGGGGTGAGGCCACAAGGCCAAATAACGCGGCAAGCGAAGCAATCCCGATGAGCTTACTCAGGTAAGTGATTCGGGTGGCTGAACGCGGCCAACGCACATGCAACTTGAAATATGACGAGTATAGAGGAGTTATTTTTTGCACAGCCATATTGGGTGCTAAGTAAAACGTTTATAGCGTAAAAAGACAAGTGGAGATCAAAAAACCAGAGTATCTGGCCTAACTATGCCAAAAAATAAGAATATAAATTGGTTTATCCTGATTTGCATAACACATGATTTGCGCATTTATCGATATTTCATTGCAATAAAACTGACAAAAACCGGCATAAAATGCGTTGTTCGATCATAAAAAAAACATATTTCACAAAATCGTCGCGAACGGAAAGCTGGATAACAGCCACAAAAAAGGCCGGATCGTGTGATCCAGCCTCTGTATATCTGTGGCAGAGATAGCGCTATCTCATCGGTATCACCACACGCGATTGGCGATATCCACGACAAGTTTCAGCTTATTCCACTGCTGCTCTTCCGTCAGGCTGTTGCCCTCCTCCGTTGAAGCAAAGCCACACTGCGGGCTCAGGCAAATTTGGTTGAGATTGACATATTTTGCCGCTTCCGCGATACGTGCCTGTACCACCTCAGCCTCTTCCAGTTCACCGTTCTTCGTGGTGATCAGCCCCAGCACCACCTGCTGATGGCCTGGCTTCACAAAACGCAGCGGCTCAAACCCACCCGCTCTCTCGGTATCATATTCCAGGAAGAACGCATCAACATTCACTTCACCGAACAGAATTTCTGCCACAGGCTCGTACCCGCCTTCAGAAATCCAGGTCGAACGGAAATTACCGCGACAAACGTGTAAACCGATCACCAGATCCGCAGGTTTATCAGCCAGCGCTTTGTTCAGCACGTCAGCATAGGTCCGCGCCAGTTGTGCTGGATCTTCACCACGTTCACGAATCTGGCGTTTTTGATCGTCAGAGCACAGGTAGGCCCACACGGTGTCATCCAGTTGCAGGAAGCGGCAACCTGCATCATAAAATGCGTGGATCGCATCGCGCCAGGTTTGTGCCAAATCGTCGAAATAGTCAGCCAGATCGGGATAAACCGTCGCATCAATCGCTTTCCGCCCGCCACGGAAATGCATCACGCTAGGACTTGGAATCGTCATTTTCGCGACGGCATCGCCAGAAATGCTGTTCAGGTAGCGGAAATGATCGAGCATCGGGTGCTGAGGATTAAAACCGACTTTGTCCACAACGCGAATCGCATGGGATTTGGTCTGAATACCGTTGAATTGAATACCATGATCGGCTTCGTAGCGCTCCACGCCGTGCAAATCGGCAAAGAAGTCGAAGTGCCACCAGGCACGGCGCAGTTCACCATCCGTCACAACCTGCAAGCCCGCTTCACGCTGCTTTTCTACCACCCGCAGAATCTCGCGATCTTCAATGCTACGCAGCGCAGCATCATCAATCTCGCCTGCCTGATGCTGAAGACGTGCTTCCTTAATCGCTGCCGGACGCAAGAAACTGCCGACGGTATCGGCACGGAAAGGGGATAAGGTGTTCGCCATATGTCGCTCCTGACATGTTGCCAGTACTGCTCTTCAGGAAAGAAGCGTACTGACAGATAGTTTCAATATGAAATATTTGCCCAGAGGGATAATTACATTTAATTTTATTTAGCCATCTGGACGTCTAAATTTAAAACTATCCTGTCACGTGGCGAATCACAGGGCAATGGAAGAATTTTCACGTAACATGAAGAAAGTTCACGTGACGTGAAAATGTCGCCAACTCTTGATGGAAAGAGGAATTATTCCGGCAGGCCAATCAGCTGGCTCGCCTGACGACGCGTTTCTTCCGGCAGTGGCAAATAGCCATCCTGATTCACCAGCGCTTGCCCCGTTTCAGACAGCACACGCGCTAAAAATGCCGCCGTCAGCGCTTCCAGCGGTTGGCTGGGCGCTTTGTTCACATAGATATAGAGATAACGGGTGTAGGGATACAAACCGCTACGGATATTCTCAGTCGAGGGGTAAATGTAGTCGGAGCCTTGTGCGGCTAACGGCAGCATTCTCACGCCGCTGGTACGAAAACCCACGCTGGCATAGCCGATGGCATCGGTTGACGCCGCAACGGCCTGCACAACGGACGCCGAACCTGGCAATTCATTAACCTGAGGAAGGAAATCGCCACGGCATAGCGCCTTTTGCTTAAAGAACCCATAGGTTCCCGACGCAGAGTTTCGCCCATAGCGCAGTAGCGTGCGTTTTTCCCAACTGCCATGCAGGCCAAGATCGCCCCACTGTTTGATCGGCTGGTGGTTACCGCAGCGCTGCGTAATCGAAAAGATTGCGTCCAGCTGCGATAAGTTCAGCCCAGGCAGTGGGTTATCCTGATTGACCAGCACGACCAGCGCATCCATTGCCACCGGCACCGCCAGCGGCGGGTAACCATAATGCTGGACGAACGCCTCAATTTCGCTGGCCTTCATCGCTCTGCTCATCGGTCCAAGCTGCGCGGCTCCCGATGCCAGAGACGTCGGCGCAGAGGACGAACCGGCGGCCTGAATCTGTAAATTCACGTTCGGGTAATGCTGGCTGAAATCCGCCGCCCAAAAGGCCATCAGGTTAGCCAGCGTATCCGAGCCCGCGCTGGAGAGGTTACCTGCCAACATCTGGCGAGGTTGCGCGTAGCACAACGCGCTGAGCAGCAGTAAAAAAGCGCCCGCAATACGAGTGGCGGATGTCATGGATAGCGTTTTCCGTCAGGCTGAAGGTTTCACTGTATTTTCAGCCAGAGAGGCAGGGACAATCAACCGATTCGGCAACGTAAAGACAAAACGTGAGCCCAGCCCATCCTCACTCATGATCTCCAGACGGGAATCATGATGGCTAAGCGCATGCTTAACAATCGCCAGCCCCAGTCCGCTGCCACCCGTCTGTCGTGAACGCGCCTTATCCACCCGATAAAAACGTTCCGTCAGGCGCGGCAAGTGCTCGGCCGCAATCCCCGGCCCGTTATCGCTGACCTGAAATTGTGCGCCCTGTGGGATCTTCTGCCAGCAGACTTCGATACGCGTTCCCGCTGGCGTATGGTTGACCGCGTTATACACCAGATTGGATACCGCACTGCGCAGCTGTTCTTCATTACCAAACACGCGGAGGCTTTCGTTCACACGAAAAACGATCTCATGTCGCCCCTGACTCAGCGTCTGCGCTTCACGCTGCAATACCCGCAGCATCAATGGAATATCGACTTTTTCATTCAGATCAATTGCCGTCGCCGCCTCAATACGGGACAAGGTCAGCAACTGTTTGACCAGCCCATCCATGCGCCGGGTCTGCTCCTGCATGGTGTTCAGCGCCTTCCCTCGCAGGGCCGCATCCAGCGTTTCTTCCTGCATCATTTCCAGATAGCCCTGCAACACCGTCAGCGGCGTACGCAGTTCATGGCTCACGTTGGCAAAAAAGTTACGTCTGGCGCCTTCAAGCTGGTGCATTTGCGTAATATCACGCACCACCATCAGTAGCTGCCCTTCGGAATAGGGCATGACGCGGAATTCAACATGGTGAGAATTATTCAACTGTAGCGTGAGAGGACGGCTAAAATCCTGTCCTTTCATGTAATTCGTGAATTCGGGATAGCGTAATAAGTTGAGGATATTCTGACCGTTATCCTCCGGCCAGCGGAAACTCAGCAGGTGCTGCGCCAGATGATTACACCAGAAGATCGTTCCTTCTTCGGTAGTGATCACCACGGCATCAGGCAAGGATTCGGCACCGCTGCGAAACCGTTTGATCAGGAGCGCCAGCTCACGGCGTCGACGTCGGTTACGCAACTGCATCTGATAGAGCCCGTAGAACAGCGGTTCCCAGCTCCAGCGGCCGGGCGGTGGCGTCATGCTGCGGTCAACCCACAGCCAATAAGAGAGTTTTAGCTGGTTATAAAAATTCCAGCACAGTAGGCCTAATACCGCGACCAGCAGAAACCAGGGCAGATAGCCAAAAATCAGCCCCAGCAGTAAAGCGGGCAAACAAAAAAAAGCCAGCTCCAATGCCAGCCTTTTCCAGGATAAACGTTCTAGCACGTTAATATTTCTCCGGTTACGATCACCTCAGTAACGCGTTGAAAAACGGTAGCCCGTTCCCCGAACGGTTTGCACCATTTTGTCATGTCCGCTGGTTTCCAGCGCTTTACGCAGGCGACGAATATGGACGTCGACAGTACGATCTTCAACATAAACGTTAGTGCCCCAAACGTGATTCAGCAACTGTTCCCGGCTATAAACACGTTCAGGATGCGTCATAAAGAAATGCAGCAGTTTAAATTCCGTCGGCCCCATGTCCAACGCGTGCTCTTCGGTCGTCACGCGGTGAGAGGAAGGGTCGAGGCTCAGGCCACGCATTTCAATCACTTCTTCCACCGCCATCGGTGAAATTCGGCGCATCACGGCTTTGATACGCGCCACCAATTCTTTGGGTGAAAACGGTTTGGTAATGTAATCATCCGCCCCCACTTCAAGCCCGCGCACGCGGTCTTCTTCTTCGCCACGCGCGGTCAACATCATCACCGGGATATCACGCGTCAGCGCCTCGCGCTTCATATGCTTAATGAATTGCAGGCCTGACCCGCCTGGCAGCATCCAGTCCAATAACACCAGTTCCGGGAATGGCTCCGACAGTTGCGTCACCGCGCTGTCATAGTCTTCAGCTTCAACGGGTTGATAACCATTTTGTTCCAGTACAAAGCAGACCATTTCACGAATTGGTGCTTCATCTTCCACGACTAATATGCGTTTTGCCATTGTTAATCCTGTCGTTAATCATCGTCGCTGTTAGCAGGCGGAGGCATTATGCGTCAGTTTTATGACAGATTTATGAAAAACGCACGGACCGCTCTGCACGATTGTTACAGCGCGTACATCCGATTTTTCGAGCCGCTTTCCAAACTCCTGATTCCACCGCGACAGCCACCGTCCCTGCTATATATAATCATGGCATTACGATGACAAAGCACCATGGCGACGACACACCCTTTCACATAATAAATAATGACAACGTCATCCACCGCCACGCGGCATGAATATCGAGAGAACACGATGCGCATTATCCACACCGCCGATTGGCATTTAGGGCAATATTTTTATACCAAAAGCCGCGCTGCTGAACATCAGGCTTTTCTGCACTGGCTTATCGCTCAGGTGGAACAACATCAGGTCGATGCTATTATAGTCGCAGGCGATATTTTTGATAACGGCTCGCCCCCCAGCTACGCGCGGGAAATGTATTATAGCTTCGTGGTAGAACTACAGCGCACGGGCTGCCAGCTCGTTATTCTCGGCGGCAACCACGATTCTGTCGCGATGCTAAACGAATCCCGCGAGCTGCTGGCCTGCCTGAACACGCAAGTGATTGCCTGCGCCAGCGACGATCCCGCCCAGCAAGTGCTCCTGCTGGAAAACCGTCAGCGGCAGCCCGGCGCTCTGCTCTGCGCGATTCCGTTTTTACGTCCGCGTGATGTCTTAACCAGCAAAGCCGGACAATCCGGGGATGAAAAACAGCTGGCGCTTCAGGAAGCGATTACCGCGCACTACCAGCAGTGTTACCAACTGGCTTGCCAAAAACGTGACGAACTAGGCCTGCCGCTGCCGATTATTGCAACCGGACACCTGACGACAATTGGCGCGACCGCCTCAGAATCCGTGCGCGATATCTATATTGGTACGCTCGATGCCTTCCCGGCTCAGGCTTTTCCTCCTGCGGATTATATCGCGCTCGGCCATATTCACCGCCCGCAGCGCGTGACGCAAAGCGAGCACATTCGCTACAGCGGTTCACCCATTCCGCTGAGTTTTGATGAACTCAACAGCGAGAAGTCCGTTTGTCTGGTGAGTTTTGCACCAGACACGCCAGCACAAGTAGAAACACTGCCGATTCCCATGACTCAGCCGATGCAGCTGATTAAAGGTAGCCTGAGTGATATTGAACAACAGCTGGCCACCTTCCAGAACTATCAGGGCGAGAAACCCGTGTGGTTGGATATCGAGATCAACACGCAGGATTATCTGAGCGACATGCAAAAACGCATTCAGGCGATGACCGAGCACCTGCCCGTTGAGGTGTTGCTACTGCGCCGCACGCGTGAACAGCGTCTGCAGGCGATTACCCGGCAGGACAAGGAAACGCTAAACGAATTAAGCGTGCATGACGTTTTTGAACGTCGTCTGGCAACGGAGACAGACATGGAAGACGGTCGCCAACAGCGTGTTCGCACGCTGTTTAATCAGGTTATTGATGAACTGGAAAATAGCGAGCCTGCCCAATGAAAATCCTCAGTCTGCGCTTAAAGAATCTCAACGCGCTGAAAGGCGAATGGAAAATCGACTTCACGCAGGAGCCGTTTTCCAGCAATGGCTTATTTGCCATTACCGGCCCGACCGGCGCGGGAAAAACCACGCTGCTGGATGCCATCTGTCTGGCGCTGTATCACGAAACGCCACGGCTTGGCCTGCTTTCCGCCAGCCAGAATGACCTGATGACGCGTAATACCGCTGAGTGTCTTGCCGAGGTCGAGTTTGAAGTTAAAGGCGTCGGATATCGCGCCTTCTGGAGCCAGCGTCGGGCAAGAAATGCGCCAGACGGCAACCTACAGTCCCCCAAGGCTGAACTCGCGCTCATTGAAGACGGCAAAATTCTGTGTGAAAAGCTCAATGATAAGAAAGAGATGATCACACAGCTCACAGGGTTGGATTTCGGCCGTTTCACGCGATCCATGATGCTGTCGCAGGGGCAGTTTGCCGCCTTCCTCAACGCCAAGGCAGACGACAGAGCGGAACTGCTGGAAGAGCTGACCGGCACGGACATTTACGGCCTGATTTCCGAACGCGTCTATGACAAACACAAGCAGGCAAACGTCGCACTGAACACGCTACAGGCGCGCGCATCAGGCATTCAACTGCTGACCGATGAGCAACGTCAGCAGGTGGAAGAACAGCTTGCCGCGCTGATCCAGCAGGAGCAACGGGGCAACGTCGAACGTGAGCAAGCGCTGACTACGCTGCGCTGGTTTGAGCAACTGACGCAGCAGCACACGCAGTTAACCAGCACGCAGGCGCAGCATGCGAGCGCCGAATCCGCCATTCAGCAGGCTAAACCGCAGCTTGACAGGTTAACTCACAGCGAACCGGCAGAAAAACTGAGGCCGCTACATCAGGAACGAGAGCGCTATCGACAGGAATCTCTTACGCTGGCACAGCGTATTGAACAACTGACCGAGAAACAGGCCGCCGAGCAGGTGACGCTAACCGCGCTACGCCAGCAGGAAGAAAAAGCAGAGCAGGATGTTAGTGAGCACAAACGGGTACGGCAGCAACAAGAGCAGGTGATCAACGAACAGGTTGTGCCACTTGACCATCGCATTACCACGCTGGTGCAGCAAAAAACGCAGCAACAGGACGAACTGGCAAAAACGCAGGCTCGTCTGCACGCGGATGAAAGCAAACAAACGCAGACAGCGGCGGAACAGCAGCAGGCTAAACAGCAGCTTGAACAGATCCAGTCTTACCGCCAGCAACACGCGCATCATCAGCAGTGGGGAGAACAACTTCCTCAGTGGCGCACTCAGTTTCGCCAACTGCGCCAGCTTCAGGACGAGCAAGATAAGCTGGAGAAAAAACAGACGCAGCACACCGCACAGTCGGCAGTTCTACAGCAAGAGGCTGTGGCGCTGGCGGCACAACAGCGTGAACAACAAGCGGTCGTTGATGCAGCTCGTCAGCAGTTCATGCAACACGATGAGACACGGCAACAGCAGGAAGCGCACCAGCCGCTTTCCGCCCTGCAACAGCAGTTTAATCAACGCATTGACCAGCGCGCTGAACGCCAACGGCTCGCGACAATCAGCGACCAGTTCCAGCGTCTGCATGTCCGCAAGCAGCAGTACCTCACCAAACAGGGTGAAGTACAAGGGCATATCAGCCAGTCAGAAATCTTAAAGAAACAGCAACAATCTGAGTATGAGCAGCGAAGCCAGCATCTTGTCGATCTGGAAACGCTGCTCCGTCAGGAAGAGCATATCGTTAAGCTGGAAGCCGAACGCCAGCGGCTACAGGCCGGAGAAGCATGCCCGCTATGTGGTTCAACCGAGCATCCAGCCATCGAACGCTATCAGGCGCTGCAACCGTCTGAAACCCAAAGCCGCCTGACAGCGCTACAGCAGGAAGTGAATCGGTTAACGACGGCGCTGGCGAATACGACGGCACAGTTGGCCTCGCTAGAGCAACAGCGGGAACAGTTACAACAGGAGATCGCTCAGCTCGATAGCGAACATCACGCCTTGCTGCAACAGTGGCAAGATGTCAGTGAGCGCTTACAAGTTAACTACACGCTGGAACAACCGGATGAGATCGCAGCCTGGCTTACGCAAAATGAAGCCGAAGAACAGGATATTCGACAGCAGATTACCGCACGCGAGCAATTGCAAAAACAGTGGCAGGAAAGTAAGGATTTACTGACTGCCACAGAGGCATTGCAGCGGGAACTCGACCAGAAAATCGCGCTCAACACCCAGCAACAAACTTCGCTAAACGTTACGCAGAAAGAGACCGAGCAGTCGCTGCAAAACGTGCACCAGCAGATCACGCAGCACACTCAGGAAATCACGCAGACGCTGGCAACCTTAAGCCTTGTTCTACCTGAAGCCGACGCACAGAATGACTGGCTAGGTCAGCGCGAGAGCGAATGGCAAGACTGGAAAGCCAAAGAGCAGGAGCAATCTCGCTTAGTTCCGCTGTTAGCCACACTGGAAAGCGATCTTCAGCATCTGAATCGCAGCGTGACTGAGGCAAAGCAGCAACTACAGGCGCAGCAACAGCAGTTGGAACAACACCTCGCGCTCCTCAACACAAGTCAACAGGAACGACTGGCACTTTTCGGCGACAGGCAAATCGCGGCTGTGCGCGAACAACTACAGCAAACCAGCCAACAGTATGACGATGCGCTCCGCCTAGCCCAGTCAGCTCGGCAGCAAACCGAAACGACGTTGAGCCGCCTGACGGGGGAGCTAGCGAGCACGCAACAGCAGTATGAGCAGAGCACCCGCCAGCATGAGAATGCGGCCGACCGCTTTAGTCAGGCTTTACAGCAAAGCACGTTCGCTGATGAAACGACGTTCCTCAATGCGCTGCTTGATGAGCAGGAACGTCAGACGTTGCAGGCATGGAAGGAAAAGCTGTACCAAAGCTTGCAGCAGGCGGCGGCACTTCACCAGCAGGCTGAGCGGGATCTGCTTGCCCATCAACAAAAGCGCCCCGCCTCACTGACGGAAGATGCCACACAAGAAGCGGTACAGCAGCAGTTGGCAGCACTGGATGAAACGCTGAAAACCAACCTGCGGCAGCAGGGAGAGTTCCAGCATCAGTTAGCTGACGATCGACAACATCGCCAGAACCAGCAGGATTTGCTCAATGAGATCGCCCAAAGTCAGCAAATGTATGACGACTGGAGCTGTCTTAATACGCTCATCGGCTCACAAAGCGGGCATAAATTCCGTAAGTTTGCTCAGGGGCTAACGCTGGATCATCTGGTTTATCTCGCCAATCTCCAGCTTTCCCGTCTGCACGGGCGCTATATGCTGAAACGGAAACCCGGCGACGAACTGGAGCTGCTGGTGATGGATACCTGGCAAGCGGACGCTGAGCGTGATACGCGTACGCTGTCCGGCGGCGAGAGCTTCTTAGTAAGTTTGTCGCTGGCGCTGGCGCTATCCGATCTGGTCAGCCATAAAGCCAGTATCGACTCGCTGTTTCTGGATGAAGGCTTCGGCACGCTGGATGCCGAGACGCTGGATATCGCGCTGGACGCGCTCGATAACCTGAACGCCTCCGGCAAAACCATCGGCGTCATTAGCCATGTTGAAGCGATGAAAGAGCGTATTCCGGTACAGATCAAAGTGCAGAAGGTTAACGGATTAGGCGTCAGCCGGCTGGCGCCGCAGTACGCCGTTTAGCCATTATTCCGTCTTCGGCCAGAGCCAGGCGGCTCCGCGTACCCCGCTGGAGTCGCCGTGTATAGCCTGACGCACGGGCGTTTCGCACTCACCGCCGAAGATCCACTGTTTAATCTTTTCCGGCACGGTCTGATAAAGGCGAGAAACGTTGCTCATTCCGCCCCCCAGTACCACGACATCAGGGTCGAGCAAGTTAATCACATGCGCCAGCGATTTCGCCAGACGATGTTCATAGCGCTGTAACGCCAGTTCTGCGATGGGATCGTCCTGCTCCGCTAAGGCAATGATGGCCTCGCCCTTATGCGGCTGGCCGCTCAGGCGCTGGTAATCCTGCGCAAACCCCGTACCGGAAATAAAAGATTCAATACAGCCGGATTTGCCGCAGTAGCAGGGAACCGTCTGCCGATAGCGCAGCTCATCGTCATCCATCCAAGGCAGCGGGTTATGTCCCCACTCGCCCGCAATACCGTTGCCGCCGACGTGAACCTGACCGTTCAGCGCAATGCCCGACCCGCAGCCGGTTCCGATGATGACCGCGAAGACGGTCTGCTTCCCTGCCCCTGCACCGTCAACCGCTTCTGAAACCGCGAAACAGTTCGCGTCATTGGCAACCCGCACGGGCCGATTCAGCAGTGTGGCGAGATCGCGATCCAGCGCCTGGCCGTTGAGCCAGGTGGAGTTGGCATTTTTTACCTTACCGGTAAACGGCGACAGCGTACCGGGGATCCCCACGCCAACACTGCCACGGCTGCCAGTCGCTTTTTCCGCCATCTCCACCAGCGTGGCAATAGTCCGCAGCGTTTCCGGATAGTCATTTCTTGGCGTCGGCATACGCTGCCGAAAACGTTCCTGCCCCTCATCATCCAGCGCAATGACTTCCGTTTTCGTCCCGCCTAGATCGATACCGATTCTCATGATGTCTCCCCGCGTGTTGTAAATAGGCCCGAGTAAATTAGTCACCGACCTGAAAACGTTCTTATATGGATAAGTACCCTAAATAATTCGAGTCGTGCAGCCAACGCACATGCAGCTTGAAGTATGACGGGTATAACCAGAGAAACCAATCAGCTGCCATTCAAAGCGTGATAGGTATTCCTCTGAATCCCAGTTTTTTATTCCACATAACCGCCTCGAATTCGTTATCATGCGCGCAACATTACAAACCCGCGTGCAAACCTGCGCGCCCAGTCAGGGATAACACCATGTTGTGGTTTAAGAACTTAATGATTTACCGCCTAAGCCGGGACAGCGTACTGTCCAAAGATAACGTTTTATCTGCGGATGAACTGGAAAAACGGCTCAGCGCTTTCGCGTTCACCCCGTGCGGCAGTCAGGATATGATGAAAACGGGTTGGGTATCACCGATGGGGTCGCATAGCGATGCCTTAACGCACGTCGTTAATGGGCAAATCGTTATCTGCGTCCGTAAAGAAGAAAAAATCCTGCCGTCCCCGGTCATCAAGCAAACCCTTCAGGCCAAGATTGAACGCCTGGAAGCAGAACAGCACCGCAAGCTGAAAAAAACCGAAAAAGACTCGCTGAAAGATGAAGTGCTGCATAGCCTGCTGCCGCGTGCGTTCAGCCGTTTCAGTCAGGTTTGGCTGTGGATCGATACGGTTAACGGCCTGATTATGGTCGATGCCGCCAGCGCCAAAAAGGCGGAAGATACGCTGGCGCTGCTGCGTAAAACGCTGGGCTCGCTACCTGTTGTGCCGCTGACGATGGAAAACCCTATCGAGCTGACGCTGACCGAGTGGGTTCGCTCCGGTGAACCAGCAGCAGGTTTTGCGCTACAGGATGAAGCAGAGCTGAAAGCCATTCTGGAAGACGGCGGCGTTATCCGCTGTAAAAAACAGGATTTGGTCTGTGATGAAATCGCCGTACACATTGAAGCAGGCAAACTGGTTACCAAGCTGGCGCTGGACTGGCAGGAACGGATTCAGTTGGTCTTGTCTGAGGACGGTTCGGTAAAACGCTTGAAGTTCTCCGATACGCTGCGGGAACAAAACGACGATATCGATCGGGAAGATTTTGCTCAGCGGTTTGATGCCGATTTTATTTTGATGACCAGCGAACTGGCGGCATTGATTGCGAATCTGATTGAAGCGTTGGGCGGAGAAGCCCAACGTTAATGCTGTCGATTGTTAATACCATCGATTATTAATACTGCCGATTGTTAATACAGTCGGTGATTGCCCGCTACCGTTCTGGCAGCGGGCAATACCTCCTCAGTGACAAATCCGTTAAACTCGGAATGCCCCGACAACAGCGTTCAGTTCTTCAGCCTGTGACTGCAACGCCCCCGACGCAGCGGCAGATTCCTGCACCAGCGCGGCGTTTTGTTGCACCATTGAATCCAACTGCGCGACCGCTTTGTTGATCTCGTTGATCCCACGCATTTGCTCATCTGCCGCATGCGTGATTTCAGACATCACCGAGCTCACCGTAGAGACGCCGCCGACAATTTCATTCATCGTATCGCTGGCCTGACGAACCTGCACGGAGCCAGAGGTCACGCTGGAGACCGTCGATTCAATCAGCTCTTTAATTTCTTTGGCAGCCTGTGCGCTACGCTGTGCCAGACTGCGAACTTCACCGGCAACAACGGCGAAACCACGGCCCTGTTCACCTGCTCGCGCGGCTTCTACTGCGGCGTTAAGCGCCAGAATGTTAGTCTGGAATGCAATGCCATCGATCACACCGATGATATCGCCGATTTTTCCAGATGCGACCACGATCTCTTCCATCGTGACAATGACATCGGACACTACTTTTCCGCCCGTACCGGCATCTTTCGACAGCAGCAACGCCTTCGCGTTAACCTGCTGCGCAGAACCTGCCGACTGGGTCACCGCCGCAGAGATTTCTTCCAACGAAGCTGCGGTTTGCTGAATGCTCGATGCCGCAGATTCAGTACGCGCAGAGAGATCGTTATTCCCCGCCGAAATTTCATCCGCCGCGACCTGAAGCGATGCGCTGATATCGCGAATCTGCATCATGACCTGGCTGATTTTGTCGACAAAGATATTAAACGAGCGGGCAATTTGCGCCACTTCATCATGCCCTTCATCCGGCAGACGCTGCGTCAGATCGTTATTACCGCTGCTGATATCATCCATTGCATCGCGGATTTGCAGCAGACGCTTGAGCGCTGAGGCAATGATGAAACCAATCACCAGCGTACCCAGCAGCGCGATAACGACTAGCGTGATCACAGAGGTAGACAGCAGAGAACGCATGCCCGCTGTCGCTTCAGCTTTATCCAACGCCACCAGCATGAACCAGTTCGTGCCAGCAATCGGTTTTGCCACCACGAGCTTTGTCACGCCAGAAAAATCCACATCGCGGGCGCTATCTGCTGAAAGAATGTCGTTCAGATCAATCCCGGGGGCAATGTCGGTGATATTTTTCAGCGTCAGTTTTTCATCCGGGTGAGCAATGATCAGACCGCTACGCTCGATAAGAACACCAAAACTATCTTTGGCTGGGTTAATCGCTTTTACGTTTTCAATCACGCTTTTCATCGTGACATCGCTACCGACTACGCCTCTGACCGTTCCGCCGTCCACCACGGAAGCAACGAAAGACACCACCAGCGTATTCGTCACCGCATCAACGTAGGGGGCAGTGACCAGCGGTTTGCCCTCTTTCACCGCCTGCTGATACCAAGGTCGGACAGTTGGGTTGTAATCGGGAGGAATACCGCCAGAATCGGCAAACTTGGCCGTGCCATTGGCATAGCCCATGTACACATTCAGGAGTCCGCCAGATGCCGCAATCTGTTTAAACAGCGGAATCGGATCCTCATCGGTTATGACTCGGTCGTGCAACGCAGAGATCATCAGCGTTTTAGAAGCAACCCAGTCGCTAATCGCGATACTATGGCTAGTGGCTACCGCATTCAGCGTATTCTGGATCGATTCCTTATTCGCGTTATTGGCGATGGTGTAGTTAAGAAAGGTATTGATAACAAGTGAAAGCACAACAATTGTAGAACAGGCCGCAAGGATGCGGGATCGAGTCGTTTTCAGCATAAAATACTCTTTGCGTAGAATAGTTATACTATCCATAACGGCAGAGAAAAATAAAACTTGAATATGATCACATTATACAATCGCCATTTATCTTAAAACGCTGAAAAATAGTTACTACGTTCAACCACACTCTTATAAAAAAAAAGGCATCAAATGGATTCCCAATCGGCAATTCAACATAAAAAGCTAAATTAAAGAAAATAAATAAAATAAAAAACTTACTTAATCACATAATGTAAAATTATTAGCAAACACCGTAATCTGTTGCATTTTAACAATTCAGGGATTATTCCTAATAATCGTGACATTCTTTTACTCTGTTAATTAATAAAAATCATTAAATAAAATAACTCATATATGGAATTAATGATTAGCGTTACAAAGGATAGATGACATTTTCATGACAGAGTAACATGCTAAAAATCACTAAAAATATTTTATTTTATGTGGTAATCCGCGGTTGCCATTTTCAGTATAGAGGTAATAAGACCAGTGGTATTATGGCGTCTACGCAGGCCGATCAGGATCAGAGAAGAATGGAACACGCGCATACTCGATTAATAGAACAGCTTACGCAGCGCTTTGCGGCAACAGACAATACCCCACTCTACCTAAAGTTTGCCGAAACGGTAAAAAACGCCGTGCGCAGCGGCACATTGGAACATGGCAATATTCTGCCGGGAGAACGTGACCTGAGCCAGTTGGCTGGCGTATCCCGCATTACCGTGCGCAAAGCGATGCAGACGTTGGAAGAAGAAGGCGTGGTGACCCGCGTGCGCGGCTACGGGACGCAAATCAATAATATTTTCGAATATTCATTGAAAGAAGCGCGCGGCTTTTCACAGCAGGTCGTGCTGCGGGGCAAGAAGCCCAATACGCTGTGGGTGAACAAACAAATCGTAAAAAGCAGCAAGGAAGTGGCTGAGCAGTTGGCTATTGCGCCAGACACCCCCGTTTTTCTGTTGAAACGTATTCGCTATGTGGATGAGGACGCCGTTTCAATTGAAGAATCGTATGTTCCTGTTGATCTGATCGCTGACGCTGAAGATATCGGCGTCTCACTTTATGACTATTTTCGTAGCCAGAACATCAATCCGCAGCGTACACGCAGTCGCGTCAGCGCCCGTATGCCCGATGCCGAGTTTCAGTCACACATCCAACTTGATAATAAAGTACCGGTTCTGGTCATCAAGCAGATTGCGCTCGACCCGCAGAACCGGCCCATCGAGTACAGCATCAGCTATTGCCGCAGCGATCTATACGTTTTCATCTGCGAGGAGTAACCGTGTACGCAGTTCAGCCTGCGTAGGCGCACAGTCTCCGCCGCGGTGGCTCACGACATAAGCCGCAACGGCGTTCCCCAGCGTGACGGCATCGGCCAACGGCCACCCAGCGGCCAAACCAGCCAGTGTCCCGCCCGCGTGACTGTCCCCAGCCCCGATGGTATCCACCACCGTTGCCGGAAACGGGGCAACGAGGCCCTCAGAAGCCGCGTCGAAATACCACGCCCCCGCTTTATCTTGACGAATAATCACCGGCGCACGGTACATCTCCCGCCAAGCGCGCCCCAGCGTTTGTACATCAGCCGACACGCCGAGCAGGTCCGCCGCCACGTCCGCTTCCTGACGATTAAGGGAAACTACTGGGTGAAGCGCCATAATGCGTGCCATCAGGCTTGCCGGTATATCGGCAATGCGTGGGCCAAAATCAATGAATGGCGTGACGTTGGGCAAATTTTCCAGCCAGCTCACCAGACGCTCACCGCACGGTGCCGCCAGTTGATAGCCCGACAGGTAGACCAAACTCCCCGATGCGACGGATAACGACGCCAGCCACCTGTCGCTCCACTGATTCTCGACCCCGCTGAAGGACATAAAAGTCCGTTCGCCGTCCGGTTCAACCAGCGCCAGACACCAGCCGTTGTCTCCCTCGTCGGTTTGTACCACCGTGGTGATATTCTGCTTTTCCAGACTCTGACGGATAATATCTGCCCACACGCCCCGCCCGACGGGCAAAGCGTTTTGCGCGGCTATCCCAAGGCGTTTAAGCGCAATGGCAATATTCAAGGCGCAGCCGCCAATATTCACGCTTTGCTGCTTCAGTTCGATATCACATCCGCGATACGGCAGGGCGTAAGCATCGGCAATCACGTCAATCACCGCCGCCCCGATGATGGTCAGCGGCTGACGCGTCGTTAGCTCATCCAGTTTTGCAGCAAGTTCGCTGGCCTTCATCACGCCTCCCGTGCTGAGCGGTATTGCAGGAGCAGGCTGGCATAGCGGCTAAAATCAAGCTGGTTAATGTCATCCAGCTCCTGTTTCAACGCGGCATCAATCGCCGTTACCCCGTGCAGCGCACCGCATATTGCAGTCGCCATCGCTCCGATAGTGTCGGTATCTCCTCCGAGGTTGGCGCACAGAATCGCACAGCGATTTGGGTCGGTCTGCGCCAGTTCCACCATCGCGATTACCGTAGCGACGGATTCAATGGTGCTCGTTCCCGCGCCAATCAGTTGATAAAGCTGCTCGCTGGCGCTTTCCGTACCGTTTGCACGGCGCACGATACTTAGCGCCAGTTCCAGACGCGCGGCAAGGGAGGCGCTAAACGTCGTGATACGCTTTTCCTGCGCGTGGCGTGCGACAGACGGCAGTGCGTCGACGATCTCCTGCCAGTTGGCACCGTCAACCGCCCGGGAAATAGCCCAGGCAACGACGACCGCTCCCGCAATCGCCAAATCGGACTTATGCGTCGGGCTGGATGCCAGCGCTACCTGATCGATAAATTCATCAAGATCGTGCGCAGGCAGCAGACAGCCTAGCGGAGACGCCCGCATCGCAGCGCCGTTCGTGACGCCATTATTTTCCAGTTCGCTGACCGGCGTGCCCTGACGGATCGCCTTCAACGCAATTTTAGAGGTGGGGCCGAGAACATTCTTATTAAATGCATCGAACGATTCCGCCCATTTCAGGATGTGACGACCAATCGCATCGGCATTGATTTCGCCATCGCATTCAATGATGGCGTCGGCCAGACTCAACGCCATCGAGGTATCATCCGTAAACTCGCCGCGGCCAAAATAGCACGCCGCATTGTTTTCCGCCGGGCCGGGTAAAAAGCGATCAATCCAGCCGAAATGCGCTTTCACACGCGTTCGGGGCCACAGTTCCGATGGCATACCCATCGCATCCCCTAAAGCCTGGCCGTATAAGGCACCGAGAATACGTTCTTGTTTCATTTGCTTTCCTCTGTACTTAAATGCTTGTTTTTTACACCGTCTACATCAATGGTCGAGATCGTCTTATCCGATTCACGGAAAAACAGGATAAAGATCAGCGCAATAATCGCGATCATCACCGCGCCAAACAGCCACATGCCGGTCCAGTTAAAGGTCAGTCCGTTCACCGGCTCGCCGTGGGCAAAAAGTTTCTCCATCATCACGCCACCCAAACGGTATCCCAACAGGCTGCCGAAGCCCTGACAGCAGAGCGTAATCAGCCCTTGTGCTGCCGTGCGCATATGTACCGGCGCTTTTTTATCAACGTAGATATAGGCGGTTACATAGTAGAAGTCGTAACTCACGCCGTGCAGCAAAATGCCGAGGAACAGCAGTGCGTACGTGAAATAGTGGTAAGCGTCGCCGTAGACGAAGAAGACATAGCGGATAGCCGCCGTCACCAGCCCCAGCAACAATACCTTTTTAATACCAAAGCGTTTGGTGAAAAACGGCAGTGCCAGCATAAAGAAAATTTCAGAGAACTGGCCCAGCGTCATCCAACCTGTCGCATTTTTCATGCCGACTTCGGTGAGGAAGCCCGTGGCAAAAATGTAATAAAACGCCAGCGGCATCGCGAATAAGAAGGAGCAGACAAAAAACACCAGAAAATTTTTGTCTTTCAGTAACACAATCGCGTCCAATCCCAGCATGACTTTAACATCCATCTTGCCGGTGCTTTTCGGTGGCGTATTGGGCAGGAAAAACGCAAAGAAGCCGAGCAACGCGGAGCTGGCTGCGGTAATCAGCAGCGGAACATTGGTGGGGGAAATATCGCTAAATCCAAGCCACGTCGGCAGAAAACCGCAGACGATACCGGAGGCGATCCAGCCAATCGTTCCCAATACCCGGATGCGTGGAAAATCCCGTTCGACATCGGCAACATGCGAGAAGGCGATACTGTTAGTCAGTGCAATCGTCGGCATGTAGGTTAACGAATAGGCCAACAGCAGCGGGAAGAAATACATAAATTCCGTTTGCTGGGCCGCGAAGTACATCAGTATCGCCCCAGCGAACATCAACACCGCCAGCACCTTTTGCGCGGCAAAGAAACGATCGGTGAGCGATCCCACCAGGATCGGCGACAGAATCGCAGCAATCGCGGTACAGGCATACGACCAGCCGATTTCACCCGCCGTAAATCCGCTTTTGCTCAGATACAGCCAGAGTGGAACGAACCAGGCTCCCCAGATAAACCATTCAACGAACATCATGAACGACAGCTTTGCTGTAGTTTTCATATTTACATCCTTCATGACAGAGTAAGGTACACCTTTAAAATACCAATTAATAATACCTTTTAAATACCTTTGCGTTCATTACTTGAGCTACTTAACATTTTTGCAGCATTATTTCCCCCCATCAGGGGAAGAATGGCAGAGAAAGGCGCTAACCGCGTTGGGGGAACAAGAGGAATGAAGCAGGATGAGCATAAAAAAACGCCGCATTATGTAGCACACAATGCGGCGAGAATGATCTACTCTACAGAGATAGAATAGAAATTACAGGTACTTACACAGATAAGAGGTTGGTTCGACTACCTGCAAATTGAATTCACTTTTTCCCGGAACGAAAAAGGTTTCTCCCGGTGTGAAAACCTGCCAATCCGGTGAGCCTGGCAGCAGGACTTTCAATGCTCCGGTGATCACCGTCATTTCTTCCGGCTGCCCAGTTCCAAAGGTGTATTCACCCGCATCCATGACGCCGACACTGGCGCGGCCAATGCTGTCGCCTTCAAAACCGATTGATTTGACCTTCCCTGCAAAATACTCATTTACATTCAGCATAGCGCGGCACCCTATCATCGAAAAAATTCAGGAAATTCATCTTAAAAGGAGAGTCGAGCCACTGTCACGATCTATTCATTGAAAGTTGGTGTTCGGTAACACTGACTGGTGATTATTTTGCCAGTGTCCGGCTCACCAACCTATGCAGCCGACGAGCGCAGCGCTTTCAACACGCTTGCCACAATCGCTTCCGGCGTCTGCGATGCATCAATAACGTGATGCGCGACACCGCGATAAAGCGCTTCACGCGCAGCCAATACATCGGCCATTTCCTCTGCGATAGGGCGACCCGTCAACGTCGGCCGCTGGTTATCCTGCGGATTTTCTTCCAGCCGCTGAGCCAGCAGCTCCGCATCTGCATGGAGGTAAATGACGGTGCCTTTCTCATGCATAAAGCGCCGATTGGCTTCTGCCAGCACCATACCGCCGCCCGTTGCGACGATGCAGCGGTTGGACGTCACCTGTTGAAGCACCAGACTTTCACGCTGGCGGAACCCATGCCATCCTTCCTGCGCAACCACATCAGCCACCGTCATATTGGTGGTCTGCTGCATAAACAGGTCGGTATCGACAAAGTCATACCCTAACGCCTGCGCCAGTTGATGCCCAACGGTGGTCTTCCCACAGCCTCTGGCACCAACCATAAAAATGGGGTGTGTCATGTAATGACGTATCCTTCTTCTTTATTCACCCACTCCGTCATACTTCAAGCTGGACGCGCGTAGGCAGTCCCGCCACTCGAATTATTTCGGGTATCAAAGATAAATAAGGGTGATTACCTGCTTTGTCGTGGGCTGAATCATACCGATAAAATCAACAGAGAGGGAAGTGACTTCTCAGTGGAAACGAAAAGTTGAATAACCAAAAGTAAAAATGGGATGACAGGAAATATACCCTAAATAATTCGAGTTGCAGGAAGGCGGCGAGCGAGGGCATCCCGATGAGCTTACTCAAGTAAGTGATTCGGGTGACTGAACGACGCCAACGCACATGCAGCTTGAAGTATGACGGGTATAAAAAGCCCCGCGTTTAAAGGCGGGGCTACCACACTACAAACCGATCGGGCGATTAATACGCGTGGAAATAATCCTGAATTACCGCTGGGTTCGTCGTTTTCGTCAGCGCCAGCATCAGCAGAATGCGTGATTTAGCCGGGCTCAGAGAATCGGCAACCAGACCCGGTTGGCCCGCATCCGGTGGTACGATGCCGCTGCCGGTACGGCTGGAACGCACCACAACAACGCCCGCGCTTTCCGCTTTACGGATGCCTGCATCGCCGCGCTTGGATACTGAGCCTGCGCCCATCCCCGCATAGACAATACCTTTCGCGCCGTGTTTGATAGAAGCGTCATACATGTATTCAGGGTCGTCCTGATAGCCATAAATAATGTCGACAGCTGGCAGTTTATCTACGTTGGTCACGTCAAATACGGAACGCGTGGTGTGAACTTTATCCAGACGCGTCTGGTAATAAACTTTGTCACCGATAATCACGCCCAGATAACCTTCTTCTGGCGCTTTAAAGGTGTCCAGCGTAGAAGCGTTGGTTTTGCTGATGAAACGAGCAGAACCAATACGGTCGTTCAGCACAACTAAAACGCCGCGACCGCGAGAGTTTTTATCCGCTGCCACTTTTACTGCGCCGTACAGGTTCATTGGGCCGTCGGCACTGATTGCCGTTGCCGGACGCATCGCGGCGGCAAAGACCACCGGTTTGTCACTCTTCACCGTCAGGTTCAGGAAGTAAGGCGATTCGTCGAGCGTATCCGTACCGTGCGTAATGACCACGCCATCAACATCGCTGCGTGCCAGCAGCTCGTTCACGCGCTTGCTCAGCTTCAGCAGCACGTCGCTGGTCATATTTTCACTGCCGATGCTGGCAACCTGCTCGCCTGAAATATTGGCAAGCGTTTTCAGCTCTGGCACCGCTTGAATCAGCGTCTCTACGCCCAGCGCACCGGCTTTATACCCCGTGGTTTGCGTGTTGGCCGCAGCGGAACCGGCAATCGTGCCGCCCGTGGCCAGAATGACAATATTAGGCAGATTTTCTGCCGCATTTGCCAGAGACGAAAAACAAACAAAAACAACAACGAATAATGCGTTAAATATCCTTTTCATAACCTATACCAACTTATTGAGTTAAGTGGCAGACCAGATACGTCAGGTGCCTGATCTGTAAGTAAAAAACACCCACTCTGTTAGCAGCCTGCCAACATTGGCGCTTATAATGCCCCAGAATTTAACGAATTAATATATGCCTGTCAGACTTCACGCTAACGGTGTGTGATGCCTCACAGAGCGGCATTCCGCCGCGACGATTTACGTTATCGGCTAATCTGCGCCACGGCATCCTGCGAGGCCTGTTCGCGCGCGTCGCCCGTCAGTTCTGACAGCGCTCCCTGATGCATTTCAAGCAGGCGATCGGCATGTTCAAAGTAGTGATCGTCATGGCTGATCGCCACAATCGTTTTCCCCAATGCGCGCAGCTGCGGTAACAGCTCAAGATAGAACACACGGCGGAATTGTGGATCCTGATCGGCCGCCCATTCATCCAGCAGCAGGATGTCCCGCTGTTCGGCGACGGCCAACAGCAGCGCCACACGCTTACGCTGCCCCTGAGAAAGCTGTAAGTTCATCACCTGATGATTCTCCAGCGTCAGCTTATGCCGCATGTTCAGACGATCCAGCCAGCTATCGACCAGCGCCATATCCGGCTCCGTTCCGTTCGGCCCCATCATCTGTCCGAACAGGTGAAAATCAGTAAAGATGGCAGAAAATAGCTTTTGGTAATCCTGGCGCGTTTCCGCCGTAACAGGGCGGTTATCCAGCAGCAGCGAGCCGGAAACCGGGGTATAGAGCCCCGTCAACAGCATCGCTAGCGTAGATTTTCCACTCCCGTTCCCGCCAATCAGAAACACCAGTTCGCCACGTTTTATCACCAGATTGATCGGTCCGACTTCAAAGCCGGAATCGTCATAGCGAAACACCACGTCACGCAGTTCCAGCGTGTGCCAGTCGGCAGGGGCAACCGCAACGGAGAACGGTTCCTGATAATCCGCCAAATCGAAACGTTTCAACTTATTAAACGCGACTTGTGCGCTCAACAGCGTCGGCAGTGCGCCAACGGCCTGAAGCATCGGCGTGCGTAAAAACAGCAGCGTCAGTGAGTACGTCGCCGCCACGTTGGTATCCGCCCAGCCGAGGTTGTTTGCCATGAAAAAGACCGCCCCAATCACGCCCAGCATCATAATATTCGACCAGTTCACCGCACTGAGGTGAAAGGTGTCGGCACGAATTACGTTCTGTCGGTAATCCTGCGCATTAGCCTGATAAACCTCTTCATACAGTTTCTGCGCCCGTTCACGGTTGAGCGTCAGCTCTTTACGCCCGTTAATCACGGTTTCGTAATCTTTCTGGAGACGATCTTCCGCTTCCCGTACCTGAGTCAGGTGGCGATACACGCGGGAAACCAGCATAAAGCCGCCCCAGAGCGTTATCGCGATCCAAACGGACGTCACCACCAGCATTTTCGGGGAGAGCCAAGCCAGATAAGCGGCCGAACCAATGGTAAGCACAATGCCCTGAATCAGCTCCGGCAGACGCACAAATGCAATCGTGATATTGCGAATATCGCTGGACAGGCTGGCAAGCAGCTGCGCACTGCCGATCTGTTCGATACGGGCAATGTTAGTGTCCAAAATACGCTTGATAAATTGCCCACGCAGGCGATAAACGAAGTGGTGCCCCAGCGTGGTCAGCGCCAGTTGCGATACCAGCGTCACCCCCATCAGGAGCAGCAGCAAGCCCAGGAACTGTGGCAATACGCTCAACGACTGATTGACCATTTCAATCAATTGCAGGTTGATAAAGGCAATAAGTCCAATGCCTAGCGCAGCACTCAACAAACTTAACAGGATAACGGCAAGAAAGGGCCAACGGTACTGCTGGTAAACAATGCGGAGCAACTCCATAACAACCTGGTCTCTCTGATGAAAACAATCGCCCGCAGTGTAATCGGGATAACCGTGATATCAAGAATAATTCTCATATCTGGCGTTACGCCAGATGCCATCTTTTCAAAACCCACGCTCGGTATCGCCAACACAATTCATAAGAAAATATGATGGATTATCACACTTCGTTATCACTTTTCTAGCAACACACTTCGCTTAATGCTCACGGATTACAGCCAACAAAAAAACACAAATTGATACAATAAATCCAGATAAAGCCGCCCTCTTCACGATGAGTATTCCCTCATCGAATCCAACTGAAATGTGAACAAAAAGCGTATTACCAAGCTGCCAGATGCATTAAGAGATGGCAATTTAACATTATAATTAGTGTGGTTATAATTAACTGGAGAGGGTAATGCCGCTAAGCTATTTAATATGTAAGGATATTGTCATATTTTTTATTTTCAAAACATTTCAAAAAAGTTGGATTTTTAGTTAAGCCACACCTATAAATATCAAGAATTGGGTGAATATGATCCCGATAACCTAATCCTCACGGAAGAGGAATCCACAGCAATATATTTAGCCATATTTGACTATTACTGCTTTTTGTTTCTGAACCAGGTCAGCTTTAGCACCTCTCTTTTTGTTGGTGGTGCCTATCCCCATACGTCTTCCGTTACGGCCCCGATCCGCCGGAAGAGGTATTAAGACAATGGTTGCAGATAAGCAAGAGGCTATTTCATGTCAGATATGAATGTTATTGCGGGAAATGCAAATATCCTGTCGCGTCAGGGTGGTCAATTTATCAGAGCTGTCCCGGAAGGAACCACAAATGTCGAGCTGCTGGAAAGCAGCACCGTCAGAATCTATGGCACACCCGACGTGGTGTCTCGCTATGAGCGTGTTGGCAACGATCTTATCTTGCACATGAAAGACGGTACCACCGTCCGCTATGAAAGCTTCTTTACTCTGGATGCCGCGGGTTACCACAGTGAGCTGGTTTTTGACGATGGCACCCGGCTCATCCATGCACAGTTCTCCGGCGCTGCGGCGGCAGAAGGCGCGGCCCTTGCGGCGGAAGCCGTTGCCCTTACGCCCGAATACACCGCGCTGGGCGATATGACGTCATTACTGATTGGTAGCACAACCACCAGCACGTTATCTGCAACCACGTTGGGCAGCGTTTTGGGAGCGGTCGCCGTCGGCGGAGCCGCTGTCGCAGGGGTCGCCGTCGCGGTTGCGTCATCAAGCAATGACAATAACGCTACAGCGCCACCGCAAGAACCCTTAACCGTCGATGCCTTTGCCGGAAATAACGGGCTAAACCGTACGGAAATCGGCCAGCCTCATGTCCTCAGCGGGAAAACAACCGGCGTCAATGCGGGACAAACCGTCACTATCACGCTAAACGGCGTGGTTTACACCACCCCCATTGCCGCCGACGGCAGTTGGCGCTTTACGCTGCCAGCCGATGCGTTTACCGGGCTGCAAGACGGCGTTTACGCATTAAAAGTGAGCGTACCGGGTGCAAACGGCGTGCTGCATGAGAAAACTATCGATCTCACCATTGATACCCTACCCCCAAATTTAACCGTTGATAAATTCACGGGCGATAACTACCTCACCGTCGGAGAGTTGGCAAACGGCCAGACCCTCAACGGAACGGGTGAAGTGGGCCAGAACGTCAGTATCACGCTGAATGGAAAAACGTATACCACGACCATTAATGCCGCCGGGACCTGGACCCTGACCGTGCCTGCCGCAGACCTTCGCGCACTGAGCGAAGGCGAGCACGCCATGTCGTTCACGATTAGCGATAGCGCCGGCAATACCACCGTGGTCAACCGCACCATTATTGTCGATACCACGCCGCCGGAGCTGTCCCTGTCGCCGTTTACTGGCAACAACCTGATCACCGCCGATGAACTGCAATCCTCACAGTTTGTCTCCGGTACGGCCTCCCTGTCGGATGTTGGTCAAACCGTGACGGTGACACTCAACGGTATCACCTATACCACCACCGTAGAGAGCGACGGTGCATGGAGCGTATTCATTCCTTCCGGTGATATTCAGGCGCTGACTAACGGCACCTACACTCTAGTGGCGTCATTAACGGATAAAGCAGGCAACACCACCACGCTGCCGCCCCAAACCATCACGGTGGACACCAACGCCGAAGCGGTCAACATCAGCATCATCTCATTTGATAATCGCCTGAATGCCGTGGAAGCAGGGCAGCCGCTAACGATTGATGGCACAACGGCCAACGTTGCCGCAGGCCAAACCGTCACCGTGACATTGAACGGGAAACCCTACACCACCACAACGGGAGCAGACGGTAAATGGTCTTTGGACATCCCCAGCGCCGACCTGCTTTTGCTGTCAGACGGCAGTAATACCCTTACCGCCAGCGTACAGGGAATCAGTGGTGATACCGTCACCGTCGACCGCACGCTGGATGTACACATCAACACGCTCCCTTCCATTACGCTGACACCGCCTTTCGCCGACGGCGTATTAAACGGAGCCGAAGCCGCGCAGGATCAGGTCATCCGCGGGGAAACGGGGATTAGCGGCAGGGGCCAGACTGTCAGCCTGACGATTGGCGGGAATTACGTGACCGGGACGGTGGATGCCAACGGGAACTGGACGGTTACGATCCCTAAAGACGTGCTGCAAAGCCTGCCCTCAGACAACATCAGCGTGCTGGAGATCGTCGTCCGCGATATCGCAGGCAACGAAACTATCGTCACGCAGAATATCACCGTGGATACGACGCCGCCGACGCTCACCGTCTCCGCGATTGCTCAGGACGATATCCTCAATGGCGCAGAACTGGCCGTCAATCAGGTGGTCAGCGGAACAGCATCGCTCAGCGAAGCCGGACGCACAGTCACCGTTACGCTGAATGCCAAACCCTACACCACCACCGTTGGTAGCGACGGCAACTGGAGCGTCACGCTGCCAACGGCCGATCTGGTCGCTATCGCAGACGGTAACCAGAACCTGACCGTTACGCTGACCGATGCCGCAGGCAACACCACAACGGTTACCCGCCCGCTGACCATTGACAGCGGTGCAACCACCGCGCCAACCATTACCATCAATAATTTCGCGGACGATAACGTCATTGATGGCGCAGAAGCAAAAGTCAGCCAGCAGTTAAGCGGAACCACCACCAACGTTGAGGCGGGACAGGTTGTCACCATTAGCCTGAATGGAAAAACCTATCTTGCCACCGTGCAATCCGGCGGTATCTGGAGCATCAACGTTTCAACCGCAGATATCGCCCTGCTGGCGGACGGCGCGCACAGCATTAGCGTTAACGTGAGTAACAAAGCGGGCAACGCCGCGAGCGGAAGCCAGAATATCAACGTCGATAAATCTGGCGACAGCATCGCCATCAACATTGTCGCCAGCGATAACTTGTTAAGCCGGGCAGAATCCCTGCAACCGCTGGCGATCAGCGGGAATACCGCCAATGTCCCTGCGGGGCAGACGGTGACCGTGACGCTGAACGGAAAGAACTACACCACGACCGTTGCCGCCGACGGCAGTTGGACGCTGCAAGTCCCCAGTGCCGATCTCCAACTTCTGTCAGACGGCAATGCCACCATCACCGCCAGCGTAAATGTGACGGGAAGCGCTGCCGTAACGGACAATCACACGCTCGGCGTTCACATTCACACCCTGCCGCAACCGACGATTGATACCCCATTCGGCAACGGTTCACTGAACGGTGCAGAGGCGCTGGTCAGCCAGACGATTACCGGCCACACCGGCATCAGCGGTGCGGGGCAGACGGTCATCTTGTCTCTCGGCGGGAAGTCTTATACGGGAACGGTTGATACCGCAGGTAACTGGAAAGTCACCGTCCCTGCGGCCGATCTCCAGCAGTTACCGGAAGGTAACAACACCCTGCTGGTGACCGCACAGGATGCCGCGGGCAATCAGGCGGGCAAAACGTTTGTTAGCCCAACCGATTTTACGGCCCCTACCCTGACTATCGGCACTATTGCAGGCGATGACACGATCAATATGGTCGAATCGCAAAGCAACCAGACCGTCAACGGCACCGCCTCAATCAGCGAAGCGGGTCGTACTGTCATTATCACTTTCGATGGGCAATTCTATACCGGCGTTGTCGGTAGCGATGGCAACTGGAGCATCAACTTACCTACAGCCGCCCTGCGCGGCATGGCCGATGGCAGCTACAAACTGTCTGCCTCGCTAACCGATGCAGTCGGCAATACCGTCAGCGTCGAAAAATCCATTGAGCTCAGTGCGGATACGGCATTCCAGCCGACGATCTTCGTTAACGCCTTCGTCAATGAGAATAACGTCATCACCGCGGCCGATCTCAAAGTCAGCCAGTGGCTGACGGGCACCAGTGCGAATGTGGAAACCGGCCAGATCGCGACTATTCTTCTCAACAAAAAATTCTACTTCGCCGCGATCAAAAGCGGCGGGAACTGGATCGTGGAAATCCCCGCTGCAGACATGGCGCAGCTCTCTGAAGGCACCGTGTCCATCACTGCACAGGTCGCGGATCAGGCGGGAAATGAGGGCAGTCATGAGAACTGGTCCAATGTTGATATGAGTAGTGACAGTATCTCCATCAGCATTGTCGCGCTTGATAACCAGATTAACCGCCTCGAAGCCTCACAGCCGCTGACCATTTCGGGTTCGACAGTCAACGTCACCCCGGGAGAAAGTGTCACCGTTACGCTCAATGGCAAGACCTATATCGGCATGATTGCCGCAAACGGGAGCTGGAGCGTCACAATCGAGAGCAGCGATATGCTCGCCTTGCCGGATGGCACAGCGACTATTACTGCCAGCGTCGCCAACCCCGGTGATGTCCCTGTCACCGCCAGCCGCAATATTGATATCCATATTAACAACCTGCCACAGCCAACGATTGACCAGCCTTTCGGTGACGGCATACTCAACATCATCGAATCAGCCAGCGGGCAGAGCCTGACCGGGAAAACCGGAATTACCGGAGGGGGCCAAAGCGTCATCGTCACGCTGAACGGCAAAGCCTATACAGCAACCGTGGATAATCAGGGGAACTGGAGTGCCGTGCTTCCCGCCGCCGACCTGCAACTTCTGCCAACCGGCGTACAGACCATCCGCGTAGAAGCGACGGATACCGCGGGCAACAGCATACAGGGCATTCGCGATATTACCGTTGACATGGTTCGCCCTCTTCTGACGCTGAAACCACTGACCAGCGACGGCATCATCAACGCCGCTGAGAGCCTGAACGATCAGGTGATCTCCGGTAACGCGCTACAGTCAGAAGCCGGGCGCACCGTCATTGTCACGATCAACAATAAAAATTATCAGGCCCAGATTCAGGCTGACGGTAGCTGGAGTACTACGGTTCCCGCCACCGATCTCCAGGCTTTGGCTGACGGTAGTTACACCGTGACGGCAACATTGACTGGCGCCTCAGGCAACAGCGCCACCAGCACCGGGTCATTAACGCTGGATGCCAATCCGGCCAACCTGCCGCTGCTCACCGTGAACGCCATCGCGCTCAATAACATCATCGACGGCGGTGAAATCAACGTCGCGCAAATCATCAGCGGCGGTAGTCTGAATGTCGAGGTGGGGCAGCGCATTACTGTGACACTCGGCGACAACACCTACACCGCAACGGTTGACAGCAACGGCCAATGGCGCGTCAGCGTGCCATCTGTCGATCTCCTTCATCTGGCACAAGGCACGCATACCGTCACGATTGGCGTCAACGACGTCAGCGGTAACCCCGCAACGCTTAGCCAGACCATTACGGTGAACACCTCCCTGAGCGGTATCGCCATCGATACCGTCGCGGGCGATGACAAACTGAATCAAGCCGAAGCGGCGCAAGATCTCACCGTCAACGGCAGCAGCCAGAACGTGGCAGCAGGCACCGCCGTCACGATTACGCTGAACGGGAAAAGCTACGCTGGCGTCGTACAACCGAACGGCACCTGGAGCATCACCGTATCAGCAGCGGATGTCAGCACGCTGGCCGACGGCACCTCAACCTTGACTGTAACGACGGTAGACAGTACAGGGAATGTGTTAAGCGGTAGCCGTACGATCGATGTGTTCACCCACAGCAGCCCGACGCTGACGCTGAACACGCCGTTCAGCGACGGCATACTCAATGCCGCAGAAGTGGGTGTTATTCAGACACTCAGCGGCACAACCGGTATCGCCTCACCAGGGCAAACCGTCACCGCCACACTCGGCGGCGTGACGTACACAGGGATCGTGGATACAGCAGGTAACTGGACGATCTCTCTGCCTGTGAATGGCCTGCAAAATCTGTCGAATGGCACCACAACATTGCAGGTTAGCGTCAGCGACGCGGCCGGAAACAGCAGTACCCTAACCAGCAACATAACCGTGGCGCGTACGCCGCCTACGTTGACAACCACCAGCGTTACTGCCGACAACATCCTGAATAGCACCGAGGTTCTGAGCAATCAGCAGCTAACGGGCACCGCCTCACCGTCCAGCGCGGGGCAAACCGTTACCACCACGCTGAATGGGAAAACCTACAGCGGCACCGTCGGCAATGACGGCACCTGGAGCATCACCATTCCGTCAGCCGATCTGGGTAACCTGTCCGACGGCAATTACAGCATCGTGACACGACTGACCGATACCGCAGGCAATACCACCACCACAACGCAGACCATTAGCGTCGATGCCAGCCCGCTCAATGCACCGGTCGTCACAGTTGGTACTTTCGCTGGCAACAATATTATTGACGGTGCGGAAGCGCGCGTCAGCCAGGTGCTCAGCGGCACCAGTAAAAATGTTGAACAAGGCCAGACGGTAACGATTAGCTTCAATGGCAAAGCGTACACCGCACAGGTTCTGTCGAATGGAGGCTGGAGCACCACGATTTCGGATACCGACATGGCACTGCTGGTTAACGGCAGCCAGACGATTACCGTCAGCGTGAGTGATGTCTCTGGCAATACCGCGACATCCAGCAGCACCGTCACGGTGAATACTAACGCGAGCGGGCTGTCTATTGCGCCAATCACCGGGGATAACCTGCTAAACGCGCAGGAAGCGACAAGCGGCATTACGATTAACGGCGGCGCCGTCAACGTCGCGGCGGGCACGGATGTCAACGTCATACTCAACGGGAAAACCTACACCGTGCAGGTGCAGCCAGACGGGACCTGGAGCGCCACCATTCAGCCTGGCGATCTGCGAGTGCTGGGGGATGGCATCATCACGGTTAACGTCACGGCGGTCGATCAGGCGGGTAATGCCCTGTCGGGTACGCAACAACTGGGCGTCAGCATCAATAATCCACCGGTGGCATCACTGCATATGCCATTCAGCAACGGTTACCTGAATCTCAGCGACGCACAGGCCGGACAAACACTCTACGGCACGACAGGCCTGCGCGGAGCCGGGCAAACCGTCAGCGTCACCATTGGTACCACGGTCTATTCCGGCACGGTTGACAGCAACGGTAACTGGAGCCTTCAACTGTCACCGAGCGTTCTGACTCCGCTGGCAGACGGACTACTCAACATTTCCGTTACCGTCAGCGATGCGGCAGGCAATACGTCCACCGTTCAGGGCAGCGCATTCGTTGACTTGACCCCACCGGTGCTGACCATCAACCCGATTGGCATTGACGATATCATCAACATCGCGGAAAGCCTGCTGCCGCTGGAAATCACCGGCACATCGCCCCTCAACGACAGCGGCCGCCCCATCATTGTTAACGTCACTATCAATGGGCAGATCTATCAAGGGCTGGCGCAGGCCGATGGCACCTGGCACGTTACCGTGCCTGCCGGCGACCTGCAAAACATGCCGAACGGCATTACGGCAATCACCGCCACCTTGACCGATGCCGCCGGAAACACCGGTACGGTAAGCCATTCCATTACGCTGGATACCGATCCGGCCAAAGCGCCAACGCTGACCATCGCCACGCTGTCGACCGATGATTATCTCAATCTGGCCGAATCAGGCCTGCCGTTAACGATCAGCGGCAGCAGCCAGAATGTGGAACAGGGCCAGCAAGTTACCATCACACTCAATAGCCAAAATTACTTCGCCACCGTGGGTGCGGATGGCAGTTGGAGCGTGCAGGTTCCTGCAACGGATGTCGGCAACGTGCCTGATGGCAAGCAAACTGTGAGTGCCAGCGTAACGGACGTAAGCGGCAACCCCGGTTCAGCGACGCATAGCATTACCGTCATCACCGATGCGACTAACCTGCCAGCCATCACCATTACGACCCTGTCTGGCAACGATGTCGTCAGCGCGCAGGATACGCAATCTGACCTGCTCATCTCTGGTTCAACGACGAATGTTCAGGTGGGGCAGCGCGTCACGGTGACGCTGAATAGCAAAACGTATCTGGCGACCGTTGGCGCTGACGGTAACTGGAGTACGACCGTTCCCGCTAGCGATGTGCAAAATCTGCCGCAGGGCAGTCAGGATGTGACCGCAACGGTCAGTGACATCGCGCAAAACCCGGCCACCGCAACGCACCCGTTTACGGTCGATACCGTTCCACCATTGCTATCCATCGACATGCTGGTCGACACCAGCGATATCAGTTTGGCAGACGCGCTGGCGGGGCTACCGCTGAGCGGCAAAGGCGAAGCGGGTCTTCTGGTCACGATAAAAGTCGGTACAGCAGTCTATAGTGCTGTCGCCGATAGCAACAGCGTCTGGCAAATCACCGTTGCGGCAAACGACCTGCTGGCGTTGGGCGACGGCGTGAAAACGCTGCAAGCCAGCGTGACTGACGGCGCAGGGAATGCCAGTGCTGCCAGCATTGATATCACATTAAAAACGCAGGCACTCCCTACGCTGACGCTGGATTCACTCTATGACAATAATGTCCTGACTATCGCGGAACTGGCGACGGCAACGACGATTGGCGGCAGTTACACCCATCTGCCTGTCGGGACAACGATTCAGGTTACGATCGGGGCTTACACCACGACGGGTGTGACGCTCGCGGGCGGCCTGTGGAGCGCCACCATTCCGGCCAATGCGCTTAGCATTCTGGCAGATGGCAACGTACAGGTCAGCGCGACGGTCACAGACAGCGCGGGTAATACCGGCAGCGCGGGCGGTACGTTGGATGTCGTCATCCACACCAATTTCACCATCAGTATCGCCACACCGTTTGTTGACGGCGTACTCAATCAGGTAGAAAGCACGGAAGATCAGCTGCTGACGGGGACAACGGGGCTCATCGATCCGGGCCAGAGCGTGTCTATCTCGATCACCAACGGCACGTTAACACACACCTACAGCGCCACCGTTGCCGCTAATGGTCAGTGGAATGTGACACTGCCATCTGCCGATTTGACTTCACTCGGTGACGGTACACACACCATCAACGTCACCGTCACTGACCACGCGGGCAACACGGGAGCAGGAAACGGAACCTTCACCAGCATCATTGTGGGGATTCCCGTCGCCTCGCTCGATACCCCGTTCGGCGATGGCAAACTGAGCCTAGCCGATGCACAACCGGGCGCGACGCTATCCGGGCAAACGGGGCTAACCAGCAACGTGGGGCAAACCGTGTCGGTCAGCATTAACGGCACAAGCCTCCCAGCCACCGTGAATGCCAACGGTAGTTGGTCGTTATCGCTGGATCGCCAGACGCTGATCGACCTGCCGGATGGCTCAGTGAATTTCACTGTCACCGTGACCGATGCTGCGGGCAACACCAGTACCGCATCAGCCACGGCAAATGTGCTGACCACCACCATGCCAGTGGCAACGCTGGATCTGCCTTTTGGCGACGGTATCCTTAACACCACCGAAATTCAGGCCATCCAGACCTTAACGGGTAAAACCGGTATTACCAGCACAGGCCAGGAAGTCACGATTACCGTGACCAACAAAGCCACGCTGGCAGTCACCACCTTTACCGCCACCGCAGACGGGTTAGGCGGCTGGTCCAGAAATCTGAGTCCTGCCGATTTGGCGCTCTTTACAGAAGGCAATTACAGCATTAGCGTCAAGGTCACCGACTGGGTGGGCAATAGCAATACCAGCACGGCGCTCGATGTCAGTTCGGCGCAAACGCTGCCCGCCCCGATTGTCGATGTACAACCGTTTGGCATCGATGGCATCCTGAGCAGCGCCGAAGCCGCATCTGCGCTGACCTTTTCGGGCCGCACGCAGATTGGCGGCAACGGGCAAAACGTTAAACTGGAGATCGACCTCAACGGCATTCGCTATACCGCGACAGTGGATAGTAACGGCAACTGGTCCGTTACACTCCCTCCGAATGCGTTGAATTCGCTGGTCGATGGTCAACATACCATCACGGTGACCGCCGTCGATGCCGCAGGCAACGTCGGCACAACTCCCATCACCTTTACCAGCGATCTCACGCCACCGGCTATCACCTTAAATACCCCGTTTGACGACGGCTACCTGAGTATCGTGGAAGCGGGCACTCTGCTGGGCAGAACGCTGAGTGGTAACGCAGGGGATGCCGTGAACGTAACGGTCACATTTGGCGGACAGGCGCTTGTCACACAGCTGAGCGGAGGCGTATGGACAGCCACGCTGACCCCAACGCAACTCAGCCAGCTTGCTGACGGAACACATAACATCGTCATCACGGCAACGGATAGCCAGGGCAACAGCGCGACATTGAATTCTCAGGCGATCCTTGCCGTGCAGGTCGCACCGACGCTTACGATTACCGCATTCGCCGGGCTTGATGGCCTTAACTACGCGGAAAGCCGCACCACGCAGACCATCAGCGGTACCTCCACCGATTTAGCGGTGGGTCAAAACGTGATCGTCACGCTGAATAACATCGAGTACACGGGAAAAATTCTCGCAGGCGGAACATGGAGCGTAACCATCCCATCAGCCGATTTGCAGGCTCTGGCAAATACGGCGTACACGATCACCGCCGATGCAACGGATAAAGCAGGTAATCCGGCGACACAAGCCAGCGTGGGATTTAACGTCAACCTGACACAACCTCCCATGGTGATGGTGATCGACCCGATAGCGGGCGACAACATCATTAACGCCAGCGAGATAAACGGTAATGTCACCATTTCTGGGCGTTCTATCGGCCCGTCATCGGCGATGACTGCGGTATCGCTTAACATTGGGAGTACACCACTTGTTGTCATCACCGACGCCAATGGCTTCTGGAGCACCACCATTCTCGCCAGCCTCTATTTCACCACGCAAGGCAACGTCAATGTCACCGCGACGTCGTTAGATGCGATCCTCACGAGAACGGTGCTGGTCGATACGGTAGCGCCCACGCTGGATATCGTTGCTTTTGCCAGTGATAACGTGCTGGGCGGCACTGAAGCCAGCACTGCGCAGACGATTACCGGTACTGCCTCCGTCTCAGAGGCTGGACAAATTGTCAGCATCATCCTGAACGGAAAAACCTACAGCGCTCAGGTTTCCGTCACCGGCACCTGGAGTGTGAGTGTCCCTGCCGCCGATCTGGCAAAGTTGACCGATGGCTCCCATACCATTACGGCAACGCTCACGGACACAGCAGGAAATACCGCCACGGATATACAGGTCGTTACCGTCGATACGGGGATTCCACTGCTCAGCGTGACATTGTTCGATGACAATATCCTGACGCTGGCTGAAGCGGTAGCGGGCGCGGCGATTACCGGTACAGGCGAAGTGGGTGCCACGGTTACGTTAACCGCCGGACCGCTGACAGGCACGACAACCGTCGGTTCCGACGGCAACTGGACGATTCCGGTCCTGTCCGCTAATTTACAAAACCTGATCGACGGGCCGCAGGTCATCGGCGTGACGCTGACCGATACCTCAGGCAATAGCGCACACCTTGATGTCACGCTGGATGTCGCACTGAACAAGACGCTCGGTGCAGGCATTACCGATATCTTCGGTAACGATGGCATCCTCAATCTGGCCGAATCACTGTTAACGCAAGTCATCAGCGGTAACGCGACTGGCAACTATCTGGGTGCGAAAGTACAGGTCACCGTGTTGGGCACCACAGTGGAAGGCACCGTCGGGGCCAACGGGGCCTGGAGCGTTGCCCTGCCCTCGAACGTGTTCACTGGCTTAAGCAATGGCGTGCTGGCGGTTAACGTCGACATCGTCGATTCACACGGCAACGTGAAGAATCAGTTGGTCAACATTGACGTGTTGAAAACCCTGCCAGTCATTGATTCTGTTGTGGCCTTCACGGATGGCGCACTGAATGCGGCGGATGTCGCGACCAGCCAGATTATCAGCGGTATCGTTAGCGGCGGCAGCGTGGCATTAGGGGCGACTGTCAGTGTAACGCTAGGCACCAAGCTTTACGCCGGGATTACCGTCGGTGCAGGCGGAGCCTGGAGCCTGTCCGTTCCTGCTCTTGACTTGCAGGCCTTGCAGGATGGCACGCTGGCGCTGGGCGTCGCGGTCACCGATCATGCGGGCAACACCGCCAGCCAGATCGTGAACGTCCCGACAGTCATCAAGAATCTGCCGAGTATTACGCTCAATCCGGTCTTTGGCGATAGCCTGCTGAATCTGGGCGACCTGCTGGTCAATCAAACGCTTAGCGGCACGGCCACCGGTCTGGCAGGCAGAACCATTACGCTCAGCATTTCAGGTTCACAAATCGCCACAGCCACCGTCGGCTCGGATGGCAAATGGAGTACTGCCGTTACGCCGAGCGTCTTGGGTATTCTGCAAGGACTCGGCAGCGGTGATTTCACTGTGAGCGCCACCGCAACAGACAGCGTAGGCAATAGCAGCAGCGGCAGCGCTGGAATCAAGTTCGATTTCGCCCAACCGGTGATTACGCTGAACCCGGCATTTGGCAACGATGGCTTCATCAACGCGGCAGAAGCGCTGGTGGCGCAAACGATCGGTGGCGTGGTCACCAATGCCAGCGCCGGATCGCAGGTTGCCGTTACCCTCGGCGGTAAAACCTTCCTGTCTACGGTCGGGACAGGTGGCGCGTTCAGCCTGACGCTACAACCGTCCGATCTCAGCACGCTGCTCGATGGCAGCACCACACTGAATGTGTCGGTCACGAATGCTTCCGGCAATACCGGCACGGTCAATAACGCTATCAATATTATTGCCAAAAACCTGCCGACAATTAGCCTTGGCTCACTGTTTGGCGGTGACGGTTTCCTCAATGCCGCAGAAGCCGCGTTGACGCAGACGATTAGCGGCACCACCACTAATGCCGTCGCGGGATCGTCTGTCGTGATACGCATCGGCACCCTGACGCTAAATGCGACCGTCGGCAATGACGGCGCCTGGAGCACCAGCCTCACGCCGCTGCAACTGTCCGGCCTGACGAATGGTAACCTCACCGTCAGTGCAACGGTAACCGACCCAGCAGGCAACAGCACAGGCATCAGCACGGGCATCAACATTGCCATATTACCGCCGACTATCACCCTTAACCCGTTGTTCAACAACGGTGTTCTGGATCTCCCCAGCCTGTTGAGTACGCAACTCATCGGCGGGACCACGGCCAATGTACCCGCGGGCACGGCGATCAACGTCACGCTGGGCAGTAAAACCTACACCACAACCGTCGGTGCCAACGGCAGCTGGAGCCTGCCAGTCCCTAGCCTCGATCTGAAAGCCCTTGTGGATGGCGTCACTAACGTCGGTGTTCGTCTGGTCGATGCAGCAGGTAACGTGGGCACACAGACCAGTACCGTCAGCGTAGCGATCAACGGCCAGCCAACGCTGACCATCAGTCCGCTCTTTGGCGGTGACGGCCTGCTCAATGCCGTCGAAGCAGCGGCAGGTCAGGTCATCAGCGGAACCAGTACCAATGCGATAGGCTCCACGATCCAGATTTCGCTGGGTACCAAGACCTACTCTGCCGTGGTGCAAAGCAACGGTAGCTGGTCAGTCAGCTTGCCTTCGCTCGATCTCAACAGTCTGACCGACGGCACGCTTTCCCTCAACGCCTCTCTGACCAACGCAGCAGGGAAAACGACCAGCGCGGGCGCCTCAATCGGTGTGGGCGTTCATGCACTGCCAACGGTCAACCTCGGCTCCCTGTTTGGCGGAGACGGCTACCTGAATCTGGCCGAAGCGGGCATAAACCAGATCATCAGCGGAACCACAACCAACGCGGCAGGCGGTAACGTCACGCTGACCGTGGGCGGACTCGTGCTCAGCGCCGCTGTTGCCAGCAACGGTACCTGGAGCATCAGCGTCCCGAGCGCCAACCTGCTCAACATCGCCGATGGCAATTTGTCCGTCGGTGTCAAAGTCACTGACCTCTATGGCAACACTAACAACACCAGCAGCAATGTGGTCGTGAAAACTCACCAGTTGCCGCAGTTGGGTATTGATGCGGTGGGATCGCTGATTGGTAACACGGTTGGCCTGCTGGCGAACGGCGTCACCGTCAGCGGAACATCTCGCTACGTGCAGCAAGGGGCCAAGGTAACCGTCACACTGCTCGGCCAGACGCTACAGGGTACCGTCGGCTCCGATGGCAAATGGAGTGCGCAATTCAGCAGCTCGTTACTGGGTATCAACGTTTTCAACGTGGGCGCGATTTTGGCAGCGCTGCTGGGAACGGCGGTTGAAGCCTCCGTCACCGATCAGGCGGGTAACTTCACCGGCGTATCTGCGGGATTAACCTCCGGAATCTCCCTCGGGTTACCGCTGATGAGCATGATGGCGCTGGATGTTGACGATAGCAGCGTCGCTCAGGTGTCTTCGCTGTCCAGCGAACAGAGCGACACCGGGGAAAACACCGATGTGCAACCCCTTCATGTCAGCTCGAAAATGGCGGCGGTCGCACTCAGCGAGACGCACACCATCGACAACAGCGCCAGTACCGACGTGGAAGAGAGCGTTTATGCCATCGGCGGTGTCGTCATCAGTCTGGCCGACGGCAGTGTGCAAACAGGTACAGATGTCAAAGGCGGTGAAGGCGACGATCTCATTACGCTCTCAACGCTCGATTTCACTCAGATCGATGGCGGCAACGGGATTGATACGCTGGTTCTGGATGGCACCGAGCTTAATCTGGATCTCACCGCACTGGGGCTGAAAATCGACAATGTAGAGATCTTCGATTTAGGCCAAAACGGCACCAACAGCATCACGCTGGATCTCGACCGCGCCCTGAATGTCACTGACCGACCAGAAGATGACCTGCTGATCGTCGGAGGCGAAGGCAATCAGGTGAACCTCATCCCAGGCGAAGGGGCGTGGAGCACGGTAGGACAGCGCGATATTGATGGTCAGCGTTTCGACGTCTACCACCATTCATCGTTAGATAGCGCCAACAACCTGGGAGATGTACTGGTGCAGCAAGGCCTGCTCGTCAATATGGTGTAACGGTGTTTTAAGTGCCAGTTCTACCAAGGGTTGCTGCTTATACACAAATGCGGAGCTCAACGCGGACTTTGTCGTTATCCGGCGTAAAAAATTATGCTGAGGAGATAGCAGGCTTAGGATGAGCCGCATGGACGCGGCGAAAGCTTGCGCCACGTCGGGAGCGTGTCGCAAGCGGTCCGTTAAGGCTGATACCGACGAAGAAACCGCGTAGCGGCATAATTTCCGCCAAAAGCCTGGGGTCTCGGGGCGAGCGGCGTTTGAGCCGTCCCGAGTCGGGCGCGTGCTACGAGATAGCATAAAAATAGCGCCATTATCGCGCACGAAACGGCATCAGCAGCGGCATAGATACGTGTTCAAGAGACAGAACGAAACTGCCTCGGTAGCTGCACAAATATGTGTAAGGGAACTAAAACAAAGAGTGATGAAAACAGGGGTAATTGATGCACAAATCATTTTTTATCAGATTTTTTATCAGGGACATGTTTTTTCTGCGTAATCGCGCTTTTTTGACTCGCACAGTACGCCATCACACGTCGCGCGGTGTGCTGAAGATCGGGCTGGCACTCGGACTGGCCTGCGGTGGCCTTCCTTTCCTCTATAGCCCGCCGACGTTCGCTCAGGCTGTCGCGTTTGACTGGTCCGCCGCACCAACGGAACAGCAGGTCGACAGTCTGGACCTCAAGCAGGCTATTCTCCGCGCGTTCGCACGCAACCCACAAATCGCACAGGCCTCGGCGCAAATTCGCGTCGGCGAGGCCGATCTGCGCGTGGCGCAAAGTGCCTGGTTCCCGCAAATCGGCCTGAGCGGCAATGTCGGCCGGTCAGATCAAAGTGATACTGGCGGCACGATGAGCAACAATTCCACGGCAGGCCTCACGCTGAAACAGCTTCTGTACGATTTCGGTAAGACGGGCGGCAGCATTGATGAGCAGCACAGCCTGTCAGATGCCTACCGCTATCAGCTCTATGGCACCATGACCACGGTCGGTCAACAAACCTTGCTCACCTATCTGAAAATCAAACGCTATCAGGAACTGAGTCAGGCGGCCGAGCGCAATATCACGTCACTGAGTCTGGTAAAAGACACCGCGACACTCCGCGCCGAAGCCGGTCTCAGTACGCAATCTGACATCCTGCAGGCGGAAACCCGCATCGCAGGTATGCGAGCGACGCTGGAACAATATCGGGCACTGGAACGTTCCTCGCTGGCACAGCTCAGCGTGTTGACCGGCGTTCTTCCCACCGCCCTGCCCGATCTGCCCCGCGCGCTGCTGCAACAAAAAATTACGCTCAAGGCGCTCCCGTACCAGCAGAGTAATGCGGTGCTGAGCGCGCAGTCCAAACAAGAGGCATCGCGCCACCGGATTCGTCAGGCGGAAGCCCAGCACTTTCCCACCATTGCCGTACAGGCGGGCCGTACCCGCTATGAAACCGACAGGCGTAATTACTGGGACGATCAGCTACAGCTGGTGGTAGAAGCCCCGCTTTATCAGGGCGGGGCCGTCAGCGCACGCGTTGATGCGGCGTCAGGCACGCGCGAAGCGGCGCAGGCCGAAGTCGAAGCGGCGAAACTGGATATGAACCAGAAAGCCTCAACGGCCTATGCCGATCTCATCGGGGCACAACAGCGAGAAAAAGCCAGCCAACAGCAGATCACCAGCGCGACCTACACCCGCAACGTCTATCAGGATGAATACAAACTCAGCAAGCGCAGCCTGAACGATCTGCTCAGCGTTGAGCAAGACGTGTTGCAGGCCGAAACCTCACGCATCGGCGCGTTATACGACGGCTGGGAGGCGACGGTTAACTATGCCGCTGCCGTCGATAATCTGCTGGATATGCTGGGTATTGAACGTCATCAAGCTAGTGGCGAGACGCTACCGTCGCTGTAAGCCGGCTTGCCTGCCGGATAAGAACATGTAGGAATATCAATGACACAAGTCACCCAAACTGAAGTCTGGATTGCCGCCATGGCTCGCGCCGCCGCCCACTATGGACAGGTGGTGGATACCCAGTCGGTACGCCAGCAAATGCGCTGGTACGAACAGCAGCCGATTGCCCGCCAGTTAGAACAAATCAGTCACCTGATGGGGTTGAGCATCAGCCTGCGACACACGGAGAAACTCCGCTGGCGCAACCAGATCTTACCGGTATTGGCGGAAACCGATGACGGCGGCGTCATCGTCATCGAATCATTGAATGATGAAGGTATTGCAACCTACTGGCTGAATGATGGCGGCGACCTTCAACGCGAAGCCGAACTGGCTGAACTCATCAAACACAGTCAGGGGATTATCGTGCTGGTCGGCATCGCGGAACGCGGCCGCGATACCCGCATCGATGATTTCGTCAAACCATACCGTAAGCACTGGTTCTGGCAACACTTTCGCGGTGCAAAACGACAGATCGGGGAAATCTCTCTGGCGTCTATCGTGGGTAACGTTCTGGCGCTGGGGGGAATTCTGTTCTCCATGCAGGTATATGACCGCGTGATTCCGGCGCAGTCGATCCCCACCCTGTGGGTGCTGTTTTTCGGCGTGCTGCTGGCCGCCGCATTAGAGTACGCCATTCGTTTGTCACGCACAGTTGTCTCCGATTTGATGGGCAAAAGCATCGACCTGAACGTATCAGGTATGCTGTTCGCCCGCGCGCTGGCGATAAAAAACGAGGCCCGGCCGAAATCTACCGGCTCGTTTATTTCTCAGCTGCGGGAAATCGATCAGGTGCGTGAACTGCTGACCTCAACGACCGTCGGGGCAGCCGCCGACATGCCGTTCGTCTTGCTGTTTCTCGGTATCATGGCGATGATCGGCGGCCCGCTGGTGTTTATTCCCATGCTGGCGATCCCGCTGATTGTGATCCCCGGCCTGATGCTGCAATGGCCGATGGCGAAACTCGCCAAAGAAGGGATGCGTGAAAGCGCATTGCGCAATGCGGTGCTGGTCGAATCCATCGAAGGGATCGAAGATATCAAGGCGTTGCAGGCCGAACCCTACTTCCAACGCCAGTGGGAGCAAACTCACGAAGTCAGCGCCGCCATTGGGATGAAGCAGCGCGTGTGGGGAGCACGGCTCAGCGGCTGGGCATCGACCGTCCAACAGCTCACCTATGCTGGCATGCTGGTCTTCGGCTGCTATCTGGTGATGGCGGGCGATATCACCACCGGTACGCTCGTGGCCTGTAGCCTGCTTTCCTCCCGCACCATCGCCCCGCTCATGCAGCTCACGATGGTGTTTTCCCGCTGGCAGCATGCGAAAACCGCGATGACTGGGTTGGATGACCTCCTGCAAAAACCGCTGGATCGGCCGGAAGACGGCAAAATGGCGCACTGCCCGATCCTTCAAGGGCACTTCCAACTGCACAACGTGCAATACAGCTACGACCCCGAAAAAGGCGATACCGCCTTGCAGATCGGCAAACTGGAGATCAAACCGGGCGAAAAAGTGGCGCTGCTGGGCAAAGTCGGCGCGGGTAAATCCACCCTGCTCAAGCTGCTTGCCAATCAGGCGACCGCGACGCGCGGCAAGGTCATTATTGATGGCGTCGATATCAGCCAGATCGATCCGGCAGATGTCCGCCGCCAACTGGGCTTCCTGTCACAGGAATCACGCCTGTTCTTCGGTAGCCTGCGGCAAAACCTGATGCTCGGCAATCCGCACGCCACCGAGCAAGAATTGTTGCAAGCGCTGCGCATTAGCGGCGCACTCAGCCTAATCCAACAGGATGCCTCCAGTCTGGATCGCATCATTCATGAAGGTGGACGCGGTTTATCCGGCGGGCAGCGGCAGATGATTCTGCTCAGCAGGATGCTGCTACGTAATCCCCAGATTGTGCTGCTGGATGAACCCACCGCCTCGATGGATGAACAGTTGGAAAGCCACGTGATCCACCAATTAAGCAGTTGGCTCACGGGCCGCACGCTGGTGCTGGTAACGCACCGTCCGGCGCTGCTCAAGCTGGTTGACCGCGTGGTCGTCATGGATGGGGGACGCATCGTGGCAGATGGCCCGCGTGACCAGATTTTGAAGGCGGTCAGTAAACCGGCAGATACCGCACAGAGCGTGGCGTAAGGGGAACACAATGAGTAGCATCACGATCCATGATGACCTGAAACGCCAGGGTCGACGCGTATCCGTTATTATCTGGCTCAGCCTGCTGGGGCTGATCGTGTTTTTTATCTGGGCCACTTTCGCCGTGCTGGATGAGGTTTCCGTCGGGATCGGCAAGGTGACGCCGTCGACCCGCGCACAGGTGATTGAAAGCCTGGACGGCGGGATTATCGGCCAGATATATGTGCAACAAGGTAACGTCGTTGAGAAGGGGCAGGTGCTGGCGCAGTTGGACATCAACCGCTTCCAGTCCGTCTACGGCGAAGCCTTCTCCCGCGTGCAGACGCTACGGGCGTCCGCCGAACGTCTGCACGCCGAGCTCAGCGGCGCACCGCTAAAATTCAGCGCGGAAACCATGAAGGAACCCGCGCTGGCCGCACGCGAACGTCAGTTGTACGAATCACGCTTACGCAATCGCGATGAAACCGTCGCCAACCTGCAACAGTCTATGCGGCTGGTGGAGCAAGAGCTGCGGATGACGGAGCCGCTGGTGCAGCGCGGTGCCGCCAGCGCCGTCGAGGTGATCCGGTTACGCCGCCAGATTAGCGAAATTCGCGGAAAAATCGACGAAGCCAACAACCAATACGCCGTACGGGCGCGGGAAGAACAGGTCAAAAACAACGCCGATCTGGAAGCGCAGATGGAAGTAGTCAGCGGGAAAGCCGATCAGCTAAAGCGCGCTACCATCACGTCACCGGTACGAGGGGTTGTGAAAGACATTCAGGTAACAACCGTGGGCGGCGTGCTGCAACCGGGCGGCAAGTTGATGGAAATCGTGCCGCTGGAAGATCAGTTGCTGATCGAAACACGCATCAACCCACGCGATATTGCCTATATCCGGCCGGGTTTGCCCGCCACGGTAAAAATCACCGCCTATGATTCTTCCATTTACGGCAATTTAACAGGCGAAGTCGAAAGCGTGTCACCCGATACCCTTCAGGACGAAGTCAGGCGCGATCAGTTTTATTATCGAATCTATGTGCGCACTACGCAGGCGGAGCTGACCAACAAAGCTGGGGAAAAATTCCCCATCGTGCCCGGTATGGTCGCCAGCGTGGAGATAAAAACCGGCCAAAAAAGCGTTCTGGACTATCTTATTAAGCCGCTGAATAAGGTCAATGAAGCGCTCAGAGAGCGGTAAACTCTCGCACGTAACAACGAGTGCACAAACAGCAGCGCCGCACGGGGTAACCGTGCGGCGCTGTCATGACAGAACGATTTCGTCACTGCGTTATTTCTTAACGTTGACGTTATTGATTTGCCATGTGCTGTCACTCGTCAGTTTGACGTTCTTCATCGTCACTTCTATCGGCTTTTTCGCATTCTCGCCGTTCAGCACCACCACACCTTTGGTTTGAGACGTAATATCCTTAAACGTAATGTCGCTCCAGTCAGGAACATTACTTCCCTCTTTTTTCTCATATACCGTGTCAATCACGATCGGTTTCGCCACGTTCTTCATGACTACGTTGCTATACCGAACACCATTGACAACGCCGGCTGCTGATTTGTCGCTTTTAATACGTAATCCATTCGTGGTGCCAGTCATAATCAGATCATCGACCGTCACGTTATAAACTCCCATCGTTTCGCTACCGATCGACATGCCATGTCCCGTTCCAAATTCATTATGCAAAATGGAAATATTGCGTGTCTCAGAACGACCTTTATAGGCTTTGATCGCCACATTATCGTCGCCCGTCGAAATATTACTGTGGGCAATGGTGATGTTCTTTGACGACATCGGATCGATACCGTCAGTGTTTCTGGCGGTGGACGGCGTTTTGATCGTGGTTTTCCACGCGGTGAAGCCGTCACCATCGCTGAACACGACGTGGAAGTTCGGAGAATTAATGAGAGAGACGTTATACAGCGTGAAATTCTTGCTCTTATTAATCTGAATCAGCCGGGGGGTATTCTGTTTTAACTTTTTCACTTTGGCATCGGCAGCCAGATCCCACCAGCTCACCTTTTTATCCTGAAGCTTCACGCCCCCCTGTCCATCAATGGTGCCCGGCCCATAGATTCCGCTATTCGTCGTGCTTGTAGCGGTAATAAATGCATCGCAGCCTTTACCGTTTGTATCCACCACGCCACAGGATGACGGCGCATTCTCAAAAGACTTGGCATTATTCACAGCACGTAGGGTTACTCCTTTGTCGATTAATAAGCTCACGCCAGAAGGTAGAGAAAGCGGGCCACTCAGAAAAACGGATGAACTCCCTGCGCTCAGCTTTACCGCTTTTCCTTGCCCGCAATTATTCAGCGCTTTTTGAATTGTACTCGTGGCAGTACTACTGTCCGCTTTAAGCACCGTACAGGAAGACGGTGTTTTCGGTTCACTCACCGTTCGGGAATCAGATGCAAATGCCGATGCGCTAAACAAACCGATAAGCCCCAGTGATAATGATAAAACTCGCTTGCCTGATTGATATTCCATGTCAAACCTTACCTTATAAGCATCCACAACTTTTCCATCCCCAAAAGGCATTACGCTTTCATTTTGCTTAATAAGAAAAATAAAACGCCTTTATAGAAACTAAAAATTGTCACACATGCCTATGTAGATTAATGAAAAGTCCATTTACATAAAATTATTCCAATGCTTATTCGGAAAGCATTCAACTTTACGCATGGTTAAAATATCACCAATAAATTAAATGAAGTATCAACAAAACGTGGAAACAAAACGAATCCAGTCATGCGCAGAAGCCAGCGGGTGGTAAGATTTTCTTCTCTTCACAGCATTCATTCATTTTTCTTATTTTTAATAAGAAACCTCATAACATTTATCAATTTGATAAAAAATTATTAAATAAAAAATAATAAATAAATAATAAATTTACATATAAAATAATCACAGACTAAATTAAATAATCTGATTAACCTCAATAAAATCGACGAATTATTATTCATTTCATATTCCCTGCTATATAATCCTTCCCGATGCGCAAGGACTCCCTCTTTATTTGGAATAAATAAAGAGAAAAATATCCGTTTAATTTACAAGGAAAAACACATGTTTAAGTATTTAACACCGATATTTTTATGCACCGCTGCTATTTCTTTTCAGGCTCAGGCTGATGACACCATGCTGATGCTGCTGAAAAAAGATAATGCCACCTATTTAAGCTGGTCTACCGATGCAGGCAACGTTGTTCGCCAGGATGTGTATCGCAGCACCAGTAGTGCTCAGGCAGGCAGCGAAAAAATCGCAGAGCTCAATTCCAGCGACAGAACCTTTACCGATTTAACCGCCAATCCACAGTCAGACTATTGGTATTGGGTGGATACCGTTAGCGGTAATAATAGCGTTCTGAAATCTAATGCCGCCTCAACGGCACCTGCGCCATTACGTGCAGCGTCGCTTAAAGCAGCAAGTCCTGAATGTACAGCAGGGGCGGTGATCAAAAACAAATCCGTCGACTGCGGTGGGATTACGCTGGGTCTGAGCTGTACAGGTGACAGTGATAAACAGCCTCCTGTTATCACGCTGGAAAATGCCAGCATCAAGAACCTGCGCATCTCAGCAAAAGGCGGTTCTGACGGTATCCACTGTAAATCAGGCGACTGCCGTATTGAAAACGTGATCTGGGAAGACATTTGTGAAGATGCAGCAACCAACCTGGGTAAAACCATGACCATCGTCGGCGGTGTGGCACATAACACCACCAATGGCCCTGGCGGCAAGCCGGACAAAGTACTGCAACAGAATTCCAAAAATAGTCACACGATCGTACAGGGCAACTTCACCCTGACCGGTCAGCACGGCAAACTGTGGCGTTCTTGCGGTGACTGCACCAACAACGGTGGCCCACGTAACCTGACCATCATCAGCGCAACCGTTAACGGCACCATCGACAGCATCGCTGGCGTAAACCGTAACTTTGGCGACGTTGCTGAAATCCGCGATCTGCGTATTAAAGGCTACAAAGCAGGTAAACCTAAAATATGTGAAGAGTTTACTGGTGTAGAAAAAGGCAAGGGCACACCAACAAAACATGACGAGCAGTGGGATACCAAGAACTGCAAAGTCAGCCGTTCAAACGTTAAAGCCCTGTAATTCTGCCAGCAGAATTCACATATAAATTAATACCTCCTCTGGGGTCCTGACGCATCCATCTTCAACAGACCGTGCTATCAAGCACGGTCTGTTTCATTTCATCATCCTTGCTGCAATTCGGTAAACAGCGTGCGCTTCAGCGCCAGCTCGACACCACGCAGTTCCGCCAGCCCTTTCAAGCGCCCGATTGCCGAGTAGCCGGGATTGGTTTTCTTTTTCAGATCGTCCAGCATCTGATGTCCGTGATCCGGGCGCATGGGAATCGGACGGCGATCGCCCGCCTTCTGACGCCGCAGCTCTTCCGCCAGAATGGCCTTGATAATCGCCACCATATCCACATCCCCCTGCAAATGCGCCCCTTCATGGAACGAGTTGGGATTGTCTTCCCGACAGGTGGCACGCAGATGGGTGAAATGCACGCGATCGCCGAACGTTTCCAGCATCGTCACCAGATCGTTATCGGCACGTACGCCGTACGATCCTGTGCAGAAGGTAAAGCCGTTATGAAGGCTATCGACCGTCTGTTTCAGCCAGCGCATGTCGTCAATCGTGGACATCACACGCGGCAGCCCCAGGATCGGGCGTGGTGGATCGTCAGGGTGAATGGCAAGGCGGAGGCCGACAGCTTCCGCAACGGGCACAATCTCACGGAGGAAATGCCCAAGGTGCTCACGGAGTTTCGCATGGTCGATACCATCATATTCCGCCAGACGGCCACGGAATTGCTCTAGCGTATAGCCCTCTTCAGAGCCCGGCAGTCCGGCGATAATGTTGCCCGTCAGGCGCGCGATATCCTCTTCGCTCATCGCATGGAAGTAGTCGGCGGCCTGTGCCTGTTCATCCGCCGTATAATCTTTTTCAGCATCGTGACGCTTCAGAATATGCAGTTCAAAGGCCGCAAAGGCGATATGATCGAAACGCAGCGCCTTTGCGCCATCCGGCAGCACATATTCCAGATCGGTTCGCGTCCAGTCCAGCACGGGCATGAAGTTATAGCACACCGTATCAATGCCGCACTGCGCCAGGTTACGCAGCGATTGCTGATAATTGGCAATATGCTGCTGATAATTCCCCGTCTGCGTTTTGATCTCTTCATGGACCGGCACGCTTTCTACTACCGACCACACCAGCCCTTTCGCTTTCAATTCCGCTTTGCGCTTTTCAATCTCTTCAACCGACCAGATTTCGCCATTCGGGATGTGGTGCAACGCCGTCACCACACCGGTCGCTCCAGCTTGCCGAACATCATCCAGTGAGACAGGATCGTTCGGGCCGTACCAACGCCAGGTTTGTTCCATATTGAGTTACCTTTTTTCGCCAAGTGAGAGAGTTGTTTTCGTCACTTTCTTTCATCAATAAATAAGGAAAAGCCTACCTCACCGACACAGGCTGTCAAACGAAACTCACGAATTGATTGACCAATTACACAAAAAATCCGCATTTTGGACTAACATCATGCGTAATCAGGCTGTAAAAAAGAAAGGCGAGTCAGGGAAAGGATATTTGGTCTGACATGTCATCTCTCCGTACACCAATACGATGCCGGAGAGAAAGTCTACACAGGGCAGGAAACGTCGAGGAAATCAGGATTCCAGACGCGAAGGAACGGACTCGAACAGGTAGCCGTCGAAGGCCGGATCGTCCACATTCGAGATTTCCAGCAGTTTAATTTTTACGTTTTCCAGATGCTGCCACATTGCCTGACGCGCCATGTTCACATCGCGGCGAGACACGGCGCGCAGGATCTGTTCATGATCGTCCAGCCACTGGCGCTGATAGCTGAAATCGTCGGTATGGGAGTGAATACCCTGCCACATTGGGCTGCGTTTACGCGCCTGCCACACCTCATACACCATGTTGGCTAAGACGCTGTTTTGGGTAGACTGCGCCAGCAGGCAGTGGAATTGCTCATCGGCGCTTTCATCCACGCTACCGTTCTCAAGCGACGCCCTTTCTTGTTCAATGGCCTGCCGCATTTTCACGATGTCGCTTTTGGTCGCCTGCATTGCGGCAAACGCCGCGACTTCGCCTTCCAGCAGTTGGCGCGCCTGCATCAGCTCGAAGGGGCCATAGCCGCTGTCTACCACGCTGTCTTTTCCCTGTGCAGTCGGCAGTTGCATGACATAAACGCCGGAGCCTTTACGCACCTCAATCAGCTTTTCCAGCTCCAGCATGATCAGGGCTTCACGCACCACGCTGCGGCTGACGTTGTAGGTTTCAGCAATATCACGTTCGGGAGGCAAACGGTCGCCAATCTGATAGTTTCCCTTCAGAATTTCCGCGCGAAGATTGTCGCCAATCTGCTGATATAAACGCATACCGCTATTCCTTTATTCAACATCGGCCATCATAATATTGGCCTGACCAAAAGACATAAAAAACGCCCAATTTGTCTGAAGTATAACATGAAGCCTTGTAACGCAGCACGTTGAGCAATCTGCATGATAAATAATTTCAGATATAGTGTTGTTGAAACGCCATATCCCGTTAGCGATCAGACTGATGTTGCCAGCAGGCAAGGAGCATAAATGACAATAGACGTATTCCGGTTCGTTGCGTGGACAGGCTGGCAACGGGGAGTGGCAGGTTTTTTCGCCATCATCGGCGTATTTTTCATGGTGGGATGTAATAGCAATCCGCGCGACATCACGCCATTAGGGCAAACGTCATTCGAGCGTTACCAGCAAGACACCACGCGCTGGGTAGAACAGCATCGCGCCTTCCAGACCACGGATAAACAGCTGGAATTACGTTGGAATACGCCGAATGAAGCCCGCCCCATCGGCCAGCCACGTAAAGCGATTTTGCTGGTGCACGGGCTGGGTGACTCGCCGGGTTCATTTACCGACGTGACACCGCAATTGGTCGAACAAGGCTTTTTGGTCAGAACCGTGTTGCTACCGGGTCATGGCACCCGCCCCTCCGATCTGTTGCACGTCACCGTCGACGACTGGCGCAACGTGGTTGCCGAGCAGGCTGCCATCCTCAGCAAAGAGGTCGATGAAGTTTACCTGGGCGGCTTTTCCACTGGGGGAAATCTGGTACTGGAATACGCCCTACAACACCCTGAAATCAAAGGGCTGGTACTGTTCTCCCCCGCGATTAAATCCAACGAAAAATACGCCTTCATGGCACCGGTATTATCCGTATTTACCGACTGGCTGATGCCGCCGCGCCCCGGCTATCCCCAGCAGTTGGCAACCCGCTATATGCGCGTGCCGACCAACGGCTTCGCCCAATATTATTATTCCAGCAGCGGTGTGCGCTCACAGCTCGCCAAAAGGCCTTATGACAAGCCGGTATTAATCGTGCTGGCAGAGCATGATTCCGTCGTCGATACGGCTTATGTTGTCAACGCATTCGATAAGCAGTTTACCAACCCGCGCAGCCGCCTGATCTGGTATGGCGATCGCCCTGCCGGTATCCATTCTTCGCGCGTGTTGGTGCGGACAGGCTCTCTGCCCGACTGGCGCATCAGCCAGTTCTCGCACATGTCGCTCCTGTTTTCGCCAGAGAATAAGGAATACGGCAAAACCGGTGCGATCGTCATCTGTGCCAACGGCCAACCCCTGAACGACCTGAAAACCTGTCAGGATCGCAGCACGCTGTGGTATTCCGACTGGGGATACGTGGAAAATGGCAAAACCCATGTACGCCTGACCTTTAACCCGTATTTCGACTGGCAAAATCAGATCATGGCCAACGTGTTGAGCACGCAATAACCTTACTAAAAATGGGCGTTGTCATCATTTGGTCATCAAGGGCAGGTATTTTGACTTAAAGATAAATACGCCCAAAGATTAACCATGACCGCCATGCCTGTTCCTTGCGCCCGACCACTCCTCCGGGGTACACCGGTGGCGCGAGATCTTTGCATTCCTCTGCCGGACGTTTCTCCTAACACCGACAACGCCACCGTATTGCAATTATTCAGTAAGAATAAAGAGTGGGTCAGCCTGCCTGTTGTTGAGGATGGACGCCCTTTCGGCTTAATCAACCGCCATATTTTTCTCTCACAGATGTCCCGGCCTTTTTATCGCGAACTGTACGACAAAAAGAGCTGCATCGCGTTTATGGATAAAAACCCACTGATTGTCGATGCGCTGGCGTCGTTGAACGACGTTGCCGATCAAACGGTGATTACCGGTGATAAATCGCTGACGGACGGCTTTATGATCACCGAGAACGGGCGTTATATCGGTATCGGGCTCGGCATCGATCTGATCAAGGCCGTCTCCGATATGCACCTGCGCCAACATCAGCAGATTATGCAGAGCATCGAATATGCCAGCGTGATTCAGACAGCGATGCTGACGACGTCAACACAGGCGATGTCCCGCACGCTGGCCGACTGGTGTTTAGCCTGGGAACCACGAGACTGTGTCGGCGGCGACTGTTATGCCTTTAAAACCTATCAGAACGGCTGGCTTGCCGCCGTCGCGGACTGTACCGGGCACGGCGTACCCGGCGCATTTATGACCTTGATTTTCTCTTCCGCGTTGGAACAGGCACTGACACAGCACGGCCCGATGCTGCCAGCCCAGTTATTACAGGCAATCAACCGTCACATCAAAGATACGCTGGGGCAGCGTGACGAAGCGCGTCAGCTTTCCACCTCTAACGACGGCTGTGACGCGATGCTGGTGTTTTGCGATATGACGCGAAACACGCTGACGTTTTCCGGTGCGCGCATGCCCGCCTTCATGCTGCAACGCGAGACCGGACAGCTGACGCCACTCCAGTGCGATCGTATGGGAGTCGGCTATACCGAAACGCCTTATGACTACCAGTGGTCGAGCTATGAATTACAGCTTCATGATAACGATATGTTTTTCACCACCACGGATGGATTGACGGATCAAATCGGCGGAGAACGACGGATTATGTTTGGTAAACGTCGCCTACAGGAGTACCTCCAGCACCATCAACACCAGCCGATGCGTGAACTGGCTAACCAGCTCCTGTCAGCACACAAGATCTACCAGGGCGATCAGACCCGACGAGACGATTTAACATTTTGGGGCTTCCGACATTGTTCGACTTTTGTTTAATCAGGTAGGCAGAATGATGCCAAACATCAAATACACCGAGTTTTTTTTACCCTCACATCAGCATGACATTACGCTGTATTACGTGGGCTATTTTTCACAAAACATCATCAGTTCACTGGCCGAGACCATGCGGCTACAGCTGGAGAAAAAGCAGCTTCCTGCCGGCATTCGCCGCCGACTGTTCTCTACGTTCGTCGAAATGGTGCAGAACATTACTCGCTATTCCGCTGCACCGTTAACGGCTCTCGATCAGCCCGTCGAAGTCCGTCATGGTTCCGTGTGTTTGGGTTACGAAAATGGGAAATACTTCCTGTTGTGTGCCAATCCGATACACCCCGACGATGTCGAGACGCTGCGGGGGCGTCTTGAGCCGCTGCGCGGTATGACGCTTGATGAAATCCGACTCGCCTACAAGGTCTCTCTGCGTGATGAAACCCCGTCATCAAGTAAAGGCGCGGATATGGGGCTGTTGACCGTCGCGCGTGATGCCAGTGAGCCACTCCAGTTTACGTTTCGGGCCGATGCATCAACGGGGCTATCTACGTTTTATCTGAAGGCAATCATTTAACATGAAAAATATAACGACCCTAAGCAACCTCCATATTTCGGGGACATCCTGTACCCCGACAGTTGATTTTCACTTTGACACACACCGTCTTTACCTTTCTGGCGAATCTTATCCTGAGAATGCCGCGGCGTTTTATCGCCCGCTGCTTACCGAGATTCAGGCGTATCTGCACGCGTTAACAACCTACGCAGAAACGATGCCGCCGGATGAGGCACCGCCGAACATCGACATTCACGTCTCCCTGATTTACTTCAACAGCTCCAGCACCAAGATGCTGTTTAGTTTATTCAATCTGCTTAATCAGGCGGCTGAACAGGCGCTCTCGATTGCGCTGTATTGGTATTACGACAAAGACGACGACATTGCGGAAGAATTTGGTGAAGAGCTTCACATCGATTTCCCCGCCCTGACCTTTCACAGCACGATTTTGAGTGATAACCATGAGCACAATTGAATTGTTTACACCGGAATACGACATTCTGCTCGCCGCGCGCAACATCGCTAATCAGCAGGAGAGGCCAGCAGAAGTCTATCGCGACACGCTGCTGGCGTTAACCGACCACTATCAGCGTCTGGTACGCGAGTCGCACCGTCTGATTTCACGCAGCGACCGGGCGGAGAAAGAGCTGAACCGTCTGAACGCACAGCTCAATCAACTGGCGGTCGAACTGGAGTACAAAGCCAGCCACGATCCGCTGACCAGTGTGTATAACCGCGGGGCGATTATTGAACGCATTAACCACGCGCTGGAGCGTAATCAGGCCGCACTCATCGTGCTGGATATCGATCATTTCAAGCAGGTGAATGATACCTATGGTCACCCGACGGGTGACGCCGTGATCTGCGATCTGGTGTCACGCGTGCAACAGGTTCTGAATACCACGAGCAGCATTGGTCGCGTCGGCGGTGAAGAGTTCACCATCCTGCTGGAAGGGCATACGCTCATGCAGGCCGTCTCGCTCGCCAGCCGTCTTCATCAGGATCTCAACAGAATGCCGCTCAGCGTGCTGCCGCAACAACGCGTCACCGCTAGCTTTGGCGTCAGTTGGGCACCGCAGAAAACCCGTTTCGATACCCTTTACGGTGCCGCAGATGCCGCGCTTTATCAGGCCAAGGAAAAAGGAAGAAATAGAGTGGAGTTTCAGTAAGTCGCAGCCTGGGCGATTGCCGTCGCCCTGACTCACGACCATAATAGTGGATATCGGCTCCTCCGAGACAGACTCCCCTATGCGATTCGATTTAACCGATCTCCGGCTGTTTCTCAATATTCAGAAAGCAGGCAGTATTACTGGTGGCGCAGCGGCGTCCAGCCTGACGGTGCAGGCTGCCAGTGAGCGAATCCGGGGAATGGAAGATGAACTTGGCGTACCGCTGCTGCTGCGCTCAAAGGCGGGTGTCTCGCTCACCGACGCGGGCTTTTCGCTGGCGCACCATGCCCACATTATCCTGCGTCAGGTCGAACATATGCGCAGCGAATTACACCAGTACAGCAAAGGGCTACGCGGCCATATTCCGCTGCTGTGCAACTCGGCGGCGCTGAATGAATATTTGCCTGCCCTGCTGGGTCGCTATCTGGTGGTCTGCCCGCAGATATCCGTCGCGGTGAATGAAAAACTCAGCCGCGATATCGTCAGCGCTATCCGTAATCAAACTGCCGATCTCGGTATTGTGGCCGATTCCGTGCCGCTCGACGGGCTGGAAACGCGCCCGTTTCGCCGCGACGAGCTGGTCGTTGTAGTTCCCCGAACCAGCATGTGGTCTGACGCACAGCAGCTCACCTTTTCCGCCATTGCCGACGCCGAATTTATCGGGCTTAGCGAAGGTGCGGCCTTGCAGGAACATATCGACGAGCACGCAAGAAGGCTGGGGAAACGCCTGAATTACCGCGTACGCCTTGCCAGCTTCGATGCCGTCACGCAGGTGATTCACAGCGGTATCGGCATTGGCATTCTTCCGCGGCATGCCGCACAGCGCATGATGGAACGGCTGGCAATTCGCACGATCCCACTGTCAGATGACTGGGCGACGCGTAATCTGGTCATCTGCGCCCGCCAGTTTTCCGCGCTGCCCGGCTATGTTCAGGATTTCGTCACTTTTATTGCCGAAGAGAATGCAACTTAAAGCAGCCCGCGCGCAGCCATATACCCGCCCAGCGCCACCAGCCCGATGAAGAAACAGCGCCGGAAAACCGGTTCGCTAATCGCGTGGCGCAGGCGTTGCCCAATCATCATGCCCAGCAGCGCGGGAATCAGCGCCAGCATCGACTGCCAGAGATCGATGCCCTGTAGCCCGATGCCCTGAATCAGCTGTAGCGCCAACCCCAACGTAGAAACGGTAAACGCCAGCCCCAGCGCCTGCACCAGATCGTTTTTATTGAGCCTCAGGCATTGCAGATAAGGCACGGCGGGAATCACGAAGACGCCCGTTGCTGCGGTGATAGCCCCCGTGATGTAACCCACCAGCGGCGACAGCCAGCTCTCATGACGGCCCGGCTGCGGCAACGTTGTCGCCATGATTCCCCACAGGCCGTAAATCACCAAAATGCCGCCGAGTGCCGCGCTCGTCCATGACGATGACGAGGTGAGCGCTGGCAGACCATTCCAGAACGTCCCAATAATGATTCCGGCAAACAGCGTCCAAAACCGTTTAATCAGGCTGAGAAAGGCGGGGCCGCAGGCGAGCTGCCAGATGTTGGTCACCAGCGAAGGAACTATCAAAAGCCCCGCAGCACTGGCGGCGGGCATTACCAGCGTTAACAATCCCATCGCGATCGTCGGTAATCCCAGGCCAATCACGCCTTTCACCACACCAGCCAGCAGGAACACCACCATCATCGTTGTCATTCATCGCCTCGGTTTGCTGCGCCATAGGAAAACCCCTATGCAGGAATAGTCCAATAAGGTAACTGCAGGTGTCTATGCGGATTGTATTGAGGGTGATTCAGGGAAAATTGGAGGCAAAGGGAGGATTAGTAGGAGTGAGATTTCGCATCGCATGCGATGCGGCGACTGCTCATGGGGTTGTCGTTATCTGGCGTAAAAAATTATGCAGCGGTGGGCGTGACCGCCGAGTGAGCGACAGGACGTCGCGAAAGCCAGTGCCGCGTAGGGAACGCGTCACTGGCGGCTCGGTTAGCGGTCACGAATGCCGATGGCACCGCGCAGCGGCATAATTTATGCCAGAAGCCTGGGTTCGCAGGGCGGCGGCGACTGAGCGCCCTGCGTCGGGCGCGTATACGGTATAGCCTATGAATAGCAGCGTTATGGCGCACGAAACTGTCTCTGCGTCTGTATTGAAAATATGACGAAGAGACAGCCTGTAAAGGGAAAACTTAATCGCTCGGGCCTTAGCGCGCGCGGCCTACTGCTTCGCCTAGCTGCCATACAGCCATCGCGTAGTGCGTGCTGTGATTGTAGCGAGTGATGGTGTAGAAGTTCGGCAAACCGTACCAGTATTGATACCCCGTACCGATGTCCAGTCGCAGCAGGCTGACTTCATTGTATCCCGCCAGCGAATGCTGTGGCGTCAGACCCGCAGCCTGTAGTTCCGTGAGCGAGTAGCGGGTATTGAAACCGTTCGGGAGCAGCGGCGCCTGACCGTTTGCCTGCACCGCGACAGGGGCACCTTTCACCCACCCGTGCGCTTTGAAATAATTGGCTACGCTGCCAATCGCATCCACCGGATCCCACAGGTTGGTATGCCCGTTGCCGTCAAAATCCACCGCGTAGTTCTTGAAGGATGACGGCATAAACTGCCCATAGCCCATCGCGCCAGCGTACGAGCCGCGCAAACTGAGCGGATCGTTGCCTTCTTTACGCGCCATCAGCAGGAAGGTTTCCAGCTCGTCCGCAAAGTAATCGGCACGTCGCGGGTAATCAAACGCCAGCGTTGCCAACGCATCAATGATGCGCGTTTTCCCCATCACTCGGCCCCAACGGGTTTCCACGCCAATAATGCCGACAATGATCTCAGGCGGGACGCCGTAAATGTTCTGAGCACGCTGTAGCGCATCCTGATATTGATTCCAGAACGCCACGCCGTTTTGCACGTTGTCTGGCGTAATAAACTGATTGCGATAACGGTTCCAAGATCCGTTAGGCCCTGAAGGCGGGCGCGATGCTGGAGCTTGCTTATCCATCAGACGGATCACCCAATCCAGACTTTTTGCCTGCACCAGCACATCATGCAGTTGCTGGCGATTAAAGCCATGCTCCAGCACCATTTTATCGACAAACCGTGCAGTAGCCGGGTTAGTCGCAAAATCACCGCCTAGCGGATGGACATTGTGTGCGGGTTCAAGCAGGAAACCACCTTTAAAAGGATTACCTGAAGGCGCTTCTGCGGGAGGAGGGGAAGGCTGACTGCTACAGGCCGAGAGCAAAATGAGCAGAGGGAGAAAACGAACCAAATGACGCATCAGATATCCGTATAGCCAGGTAAGAAATCAATACAGGCTATGGTAAAGGATTGTCTGATGTGAAAAAACCAGCCAGAGGTGAAAAAATACAGCGCGCCGACCAGATGGAAGACCAGCGCGCCATCACACGCGAATCAGTTCTTCTTCACAAACTCGGATTTCAGCTTCATCGGGCCAAAACCGTCGATTTTACAGTCAATATTGTGATCGCCTTCCACCAGACGAATCCCCTTCACGCGGGTACCGATTTTCAGCGGCGTCGAACTGCCTTTGACTTTCAGGTCCTTAATGACTGTTACCGTATCGCCGTCCGCCAGCAGATTTCCGTTGGCATCTTTCACCACTAAACCGTCATCCTGCGCTGGTGCATCGCCTGCTGCCGACCACTCATTTCCGCATTCAGGGCAGTTAAGCATATCGCCTTCTTGCCAGGTATATTCAGAACTGCATTTTGGACAATGAGGTAACTGTTGCATGATAAACTCCTGAAAAATTCACAATAAAAAAGTAATAAATATCATTAGGTAACTTCCCTATTTTCGATATTTTACCTTTTTATGCATATTTTTGATAGTAAAGCCGCGTTTATCCTGACTTTACGGCTCATCTGACACCGTTTCGTCTCTTGCCGCCAGAAACGCAATCAATGCTTCTTTCGTTAGCGCTTTGGAATACAGCCAGCCCTGCGCATAAGCGACGCCAAGGCTTTTCAGATAGGCTTCCTGAGCCGGAGTTTCAATCCCTTCGGCAACAATATGCAGATTAAGGCAGTGTGCCATGCTGACAATATGAGACAGCACGATATCGGTCGGTGAATGGTCACTAATATTCCCCACGAAGGACTTGTCGATTTTAAGCTTATTGGCTTTTACCCGCTCAAGATACGACAGCCCAGAATAGCCGGTACCAAAATCATCAATGGCAACATCAATACCTTTTTGTTGATACAACTCCACCATCGGTGCTGCTTTCTGAGGCTCAATCATGGATGATTCGGTTAATTCGACATTAACATTGGCACCATTAAGATCGTATACGGCAACCTGCTCCACGAGATAATTAAAAACAGACATATCCTCAAATTCAGCCGCCTCAAGATTAATAGAGACAAACATGTCAGGGTCACTTTCCTTCAGTACACGGGCCGTTTGTAGCGCCTGATTAATGACGAACAAGGTTAACTCTTTCATCAACCCAACCTGACGAATCATGGGAATAAAAGAGTCTGGCGTAATCAAATGACCGTCCGAATGACGCCAGCGAATCAGCGCTTCACACCCCACGACCTGCGCAGTATCCAATTTAATAATCGGCTGATAATGCAATTCAAACTCTTTTTGCCTCAGCGCCTGATTGAGAACATAGCGTGGACTTTGAATTACCAGAAATTTTCTGGAGATAACCTCTGATAGCAGCAGGGAAATTAGCATGAAAATGGGCAAGGAAGAGAAAAAAATCGTTAAGTAAAATAAAAAATCCGCAGATTTATCTGCCATAACCACCAAAGTAAAATCGCTATCCAGCAGTGGTTTCAGGACATAATATTTATCGTCAATATAAAATCTATCGGGGTTATTTCCCCCTGAAGTCAAACGTGAATAAATATGGCTACTCATCGAGTCCGATAGAATAACCCGACCATCCAGCTTATTTTTCGCCAGTAATGCATATTTGATATTATAGCTGTAGGAAGGAACATCCAGAAATGAACGTGGATTCAACACCACAAGATGACGCGTAGTACCAACATAAATCATCGGCTTATCTTTATTCAGCGGACTGTCGACTTTATACCAGATGTCATAGATGCCTTTATAACGGCAATCAGGCTCTGGAAGAAACATTGTATTAATGTCATTCAGCATTGAAGAACAGCGAAGCCGATTTCCATCGATATAGACCACATCCTGAATATAATCATTGTCGTAAGCAATTTTACGCAATAAATCCAGATGCGAATTATCACAATAAGGTGGATAGCTTTTTTCTAAAATATCGAGTGCAGATGTCGCCTGCAAGATTATTTTTTCAGCATGTTCAATGGTGACCTTAGAAAAATCATCCACTTCTCCTTCAAACTGTCTGAGCGAAAATGTCGAATAAACCGCAAGCACCAACGCAAAAAGCACAACCAACGTAAAAAACAGGCTGGAGGGTAATAAGAAAAAATTTTTCTTAAAATAGAGCGTTTGAAAATAGGCTAGCAGGCTTTTTTTCATAGGAGCGACGCATCATCATTATGAGAAATCCAACATAGCACACAACCCTTCCCGACAATGTAGCACTACCTCAAATAATTCTGATTTTAAGATGCCAGTAACCGTCGGATTCTGCGGCGCCTCTCAGCCAGAGGCTGACATCACTATTTGCTTTTCTATTTGCTTTCTTATTTTCTTTCCTATTTACCTTAAAAAACAGCCAGTTGCTATCCATCACTTTTTCTTATCACTATCGCATTGTGATTTAATTGTAATGAGAACCATTATCATATTAACATAACGCCCTATTATTGACTGTCGATACATTTTTTCTATCTCTGCCCATGATATCTGACCACGCCACTCCCTCTGCTGAACTGACGCTTGAATCACTCTATGGTTCGCATCACAGCTGGCTGAAGCATTGGCTAACGGGCAAGCTCCAATCCTCTTTTGACGCCGATGATATTGCTCAGGACACCTTCCTGCGCGTGATGAACGGCGGGTCGCTGACCGCAATCCGCGACCCTAAATCGTTTCTGTGTACCGTTGCCAAGCGCGTGATGGTCGATCTCTTCCGCCGCAATGCGCTGGAGAAAGCCTATCTGGACAGGTTGGCGCAGTTGCCAGAAGCGCTTGTCCCCTCACCAGAAACCCAGCAACAACAGCTTGAGACGCTCCAACAGTTGGATCTCATGCTCGATGGACTAGGCCACAAAGCACGGCAGGCGTTTCTGCTTTCCCAGCTTGATGGCATGGCCTACGGTGAGATCGCCACACGGCTGAATGTCTCCGTCAGCTCCGTCAAAAAATACGTTGCCAAAGCCACGGAGCATTGCCTGCTGTTCCGTCTGGAGCATGGGCTGTGAGCCTCCCGCTGACCGATTCTCAGCGTCAGGCCCTGCGCTCCGCCTCGCATTGGTATGCGGTGCTAAGCGACGAACACGTGAGCCCCCAGCAAACCGAGAAATGGCAGCAGTGGTATGAGAAAAATCGGGATCACCAGTGGGCCTGGTCGCAGGTAGAAAACCTGCGCAGCCAGATGAACGTCGTGCCTGGCAACGTCGCCCACCGCGCCCTTCAGGATACGCAGCTTACCCGTCGCAGAGTGATGAAAGGTCTGTTACTGCTGTTAGGCGTGGGCGGCGGGTGGCAGCTTTGGCGTTCCGATACCGGAACAGGCCTCCGGGCCGACTACACCACGGCTAAAGGCGCAATCCGCCAGCAGCGTCTGGAAGACGGAACGCTGCTTTCGCTGAACACCGACAGCGCCGTCGATGTTCGCTTCGATCCACAGCAGCGGCGCATTCACCTCTGGTACGGCGAAATCGCGATTACCACCGGACAGGATGCCAGCAGTCGCCCTTTCTACGTGCAAACGCGACACGGGAAATTGACCGCACTCGGCACTGAATTTACGGTACGTCAGGAAGCCGACAGCACGCTACTGAGCGTGCAACACCATGCGGTGAAAGTCGTACTGGCAGAAGATCCGATCCAAGAGCGCATCGTGCGGCAGGGCGAAAACCTGCGCTTCAGCGCGCGGGAACTGGGTGAAATCCAATCCGCAGAGGAGGAAGACAGCAACTGGGCGCAGGGCATTCTCAGTTTCAGCAATAAGCCGCTCGGCGACGTGATAGCGACACTATCGCGCTACCGTCATGGCGTGCTGCGCTGTAGCCCGGAGGTCGCGACGCTCCGGTTAAGCGGCACCTTCCCGCTGAAAAATACCAATACGGTGTTACAGGTCATCGAGAAAACGCTTCCCGTTAAGATTCAGTATATTACCCGTTACTGGGTCAACATCCTTCCCGCAAACTAAACGATAACGAAAAAAATTATCATTCTTGATTGTCCTTTTTCTCCCTCTCGTTCGACTTAGGTGTATAGAACAAAAATGATGATGGAGATGTTATGACGCTCTTACGCGCCTTTCGTAAAGCAACCCCTTTAGCCTTAGCGATACAGCTCAGCCTGCTGTCGACAGTCGGTATCACGACAGGGGTGGCCTACGCAGCAGTGACCCCCGCCACCGTACGCTACGATATTGCGGCTGGCGAGTTAGACAAAGCGCTCAACCACTATGCCGTCCGCAGCGGGATTACGCTGTCGGTCGATGCCAGCCTGACGCAGGGAAAGCGCAGCAACGGCCTGCACGGCGACTACACCGTTGACGGCGGCCTGAAAGCCCTGCTTGCGGGTAGCGGTCTGCAACTGAAAGCGCTAGGCGATAACGCCTGGACGCTGGAACCGATTCCGGCAGCAGCGGAAGAAACGCTGACGGTTGTCGGCGACTGGCTGGGTGAAGCACGTGAAAATGACGTCTTTGAACACGCCGGCGCGCGCGATGTGATCCGCCGTGAGGACTTCGCCAAGACCGGTGCCACCACAATGCGCGATGTCTTAAACCGTATACCGGGCGTGTATGCGCCGGAGAATAACGGTACGGGTAGCCACGATCTGGCCATGAACTTTGGTATTCGCGGTCTCAGTCCGCGTCTGGCCAGCCGCTCCACCGTGTTGATGGACGGCATTCCAGTACCTTTTGCTCCCTATGGTCAGCCACAGCTTTCCCTCGCGCCCATTTCGCTTGGCAATATGGACGCCATTGATGTCGTGCGCGGCGGCGGCGCCGTGCGCTACGGACCACAAAGCGTCGGCGGCGTGGTGAACTTCGTCACCCGGGCGATCCCGAAAGAGTTTGGCATTAGCGCTGGTGTAGAGGGTCAACACAGCCCGACGTCCTCACAGCACAACCCAAAAGAAACGCACAACCTGCTGGTTGGCGGCACGGCGGATAACGGTTTTGGCTCGGCGCTGCTCTATTCCGGCACGCGCGGCAGCGACTGGCGCGAGCACAGCGCGACGCGCATTGACGACGTGATGCTGAAAAGCCGCTACGCGCCGAACGACGTACACACGTTTAACAGCCTGCTGCAATATTATGATGGCAGCGCCGATATGCCAGGCGGCCTGTCGCGTGCCGATTACAATGCTGACCGCTGGCAGTCAACGCGCCCATACGATCGTTTCTGGGGACGCCGTCAACTTGCCAGTCTGGGCTACCAATATCAGCCGGATCAGCAGCATAAATTCAACATTCAGGGCTTCTACACGCGCACGTTGCGCAGCGGCTATCTGGAACAGAACTCAATCATCACCCTGTCGCCACGCGAATATTGGGTACGCGGCATCGAACCCCGCTACAGCCAAAGTTTTACCCTCGGTTCTTCCGCTCATGAAGTGGGCGTTGGCTACCGTTATGTCAGCGAATCCACCCATGAGGTGCGCTACTTCACCAGCACCGCCAGCAAGACGTTGCCAAGCGCCAACAGCCCTATCGATCGCGAAACCCGCGCGGGTACAGAAGCGCACGCTTGGTACATCGACGACCGCGTTGATATTGGCAATTGGACGATTACACCGGGAATGCGCTTTGAGCACATCAAATCCCATCAGGACAACACGCTGAAAGGCACAGGCGAAGCGGTCAGCTACAACGCGCCGCTGCCGGCCTTGAACGTGCTCTATCACGTCAACGAGAGCTGGAATCTTTATGCAAACACCGAAGGATCATTCGGCACCGTACAGTACAGCCGAATTGGCAAGGCTGCTAAAAGCGGCAAAGTGGAACCAGAAAAAGCGCGAACCTGGGAAGTCGGCACCCGTTACGACGACGGTGCGCTGACGGCAGAAATGGGCGTCTTTCTGGTTAACTTTAATAACCAGTACGACTCCAACCAGACTAACGATACCGTCACCACCCGCGGCAAAACCCGCCATTCCGGACTGGAAACGCAGGCTCGCTATAACCTCGCCGACCTGTCACCTCGCTTAGATACAGTGTCGGTTTATGCGCGCTATGCCTATGTGAATGCGGAAATTCGTGAAGTGGGCAACACCTACGGTAATCAGGTGCCCTTCTCTTCAAAACACCGTGGCGGATTCGGCGTCGATTACCAACCGGGCAACTGGACGTTCAACCTGAACAGTGAGTTCCAGTCCAGCCAGTTTGCCAATAACGCCAACACCGTTGCCGAAAGCGCCGATGGCAGTGCCGGACGTATCCCCGGCTTTATGCTGTGGGGCGCTCGTGCGGCCTACGACTTCGGCCCGCAGTTCTCTGACCTCAATCTGGCATTTGGTGTGAAAAACCTGTTCGACCACGATTACTACACGCGCTCGAACAGCGATGACAACAACAAAGGCATTTACGCCGGCCAACCCCGCACCTTCTACATGCAGGGCTCGCTGAAATTCTGATTGTCACGTTATCACTCGCCGGGCACCTGCTCGGCCTGACTAACAATCATGACCTCTAACGGAGTTACACTATGTTTGCTCTACTTCGCGTCGCACTAATTACCACGCTTTGTCTGTTCGGACTAGGCCGCGCCAATGCCGTCACGGTGCAGGATGAACAGGGTTCCTTTACGCTCGACACGCCACCGCAGCGCATTGTGGTGCTGGAACTCTCTTTTGCCGATGCGCTGGCCGCGATAGACGTCAGCCCGGTCGGCATCGCCGATGACAACGATCCAGACCGGATCCTGTCAGAAGTCCGTGAACACCTTAAACCCTGGCACTCTGTGGGAACGCGCGCGCAGCCGAGTCTGGAAGCCATCAGCGCACTGAAGCCTGATTTGATTATCGCCGACAGCAGTCGCCATAGCGGCATTTACACAGCGCTGAAGGCCATCGCACCGGTCCTGCTGCTGAAATCACGCAACGAAACCTATGAAGAAAACCTGCATTCGGCGGAGATCATTGGCAAGGTGTTAGGGAAAGAAAATGCCATGCAGGCTCGTCTGTCCCAGCATCGCGAGACAATGAAAGCCTACGCCGACCAGTTCCCCAAGGGCACGAGCGTCGCCTTCGGTACCTCGCGCGAGCAGCAGTTTAACCTGTACTCCAGCGATGCCTACACTGGCAGCGTGCTGGCCGCCCTCGGTCTGAGCGTCCCGAAACCCATTAACAATGCCCCTATGGCGTCTATCAATCTGGAACAACTGCTGGCGATTAACCCACAGTGGCTGATTGTGACGCACTATCGCGAAGAAAGTATTGTGAAGCGCTGGCAGCAGGATACGCTCTGGAACCTGCTGGAAGCACAGCAAAAACAGCAGATTGCCGCCGTTGACAGCAACGCCTGGGCGCGGATGCGCGGCATCTTTGCCGCAGAACGCATCGGCAGCGATACGGTGAAGATTTTTAAGCATCAGCCCGTTAGCGTCAGCAGCGAGCAATGAGGCTAGGTTTCCACCCGTTATGGCGTTGGGGATTACCAATAGCGGCACTGCTGAGCGTGTTCTGGCTCAGCCTGTTCTGTTATTCCGCGATCCCCATTCCCGCCTTGAGTGCCGTCAAGGCACTGATTACGGGATCGCCCTCTTCACTACCGGAAGCGCTGGTGCTAAACCTGCGTCTGCCCCGCAGTCTGGTTGCCGTCCTGATCGGCGCCAGTCTGGCGCTGTCCGGCGCTTTGCTCCAGACCCTGACCCATAATCCGCTGGCTTCCCCTTCCCTGCTCGGCATCAACAGCGGTGCAGCGCTAGCGATGGCGCTGACCAGCGCATTCAGTTCTTCACTCTCCGGTTATCCCATCGCTTTTGTTGCTGCTATCGGCGGCGGCCTGTGCTGGCTGATGGTGATGGCGGCGGGCGGCGGCGGGCGACAAACGCTAGATCGTAATCGGCTGATTCTGGCGGGCGTTGCGCTTTCAGCCCTGTGCATGGCGTTAACCCGCATCACGTTGCTGCTGGCGGAAGATCACGCCTATGGCATTTTTTACTGGCTGGCGGGCGGCGTATCGCACGCACGCTGGGTGGAATTCTGGCAACTCTTCCCGTTTGTCATCATCGTCACCCCCGCTGTTCTGCTGATGGCGAACCAGCTTAATCTCTTGAATATCGGTGACGTAAGCGCCCATACGCTGGGCGTCAACTTAGGTCGTTTGCGCGTGATCCTCAATCTGGCGGTGCTGATTCTGGTCGGTGCCTGCGTGAGCGTTGCCGGTCCGGTAGCATTTATCGGCCTGTTAATTCCGCATCTGGCGCGTTTCTGGATCGGTTACGACCAGAGAAAGGTGCTCCCCATGAGCATGCTGATGGGCGCGGCGTTGATGTTACTGGCCGATCTGCTTGCCCGCGCACTCGCCTGGCCGGGCGAGCTGCCTGCCGGCGCGGTGCTGGCCCTGATCGGCGCCCCCTGTTTCGTGTGGCTGGCAAGGAGGCGAGGATAATGCGCCCCGTTATTGTGTTTATTTCGATTACGCTGCTACTACTCGCCACCAGCATTCTGTCGCTGCGCATGGGTGCGATTCCTCTGCCGTGGTCGGCGTTGATGAGCGGCTGGCACAGCACCAGCGAGCATCATTATGTCCTGACGCAATACCGCTTGCCGCGCGTACTGCTGGCGCTGTTCGTCGGCGCAGCGCTGGCGATTTCCGGCGTGCTGGTGCAGGGGATTGTGCGTAACCCGCTGGCCTCGCCGGATATTCTCGGCGTGAACCACGCGGCGAGTCTGGTGACCGTTAGCACGCTGATGTTGGTGCCCGCACTGCCCGTGATCTGGCTACCGCTGCTCGCGTTTATCGGCGGCATCGCCGGACTGCTGCTGCTGAGATTTATCTCAGGCGCGTCATCCCCGATGCGGCTGGCACTCATCGGCGTCGCGCTATCAGCCACCTGGGCAAGCGTCACTGACTACCTGATTCTCTCCCGCCCGCAGGATATCAACAACGCACTGCTGTGGCTGACGGGTAGCCTGTGGGGACGCGACTGGTCATTCGTTATGGTCGCGCTGCCCGTCTTCTGCGTATTGATCCCGCTCAGCCTGCGTTTTTGCCGCGATCTCGATTTGTTAGCACTGGGCGATGACCGCGCCAGTACGCTGGGCGTTAATATCGGGCACATTCAGTTCTGGGGATTGGCGCTCGCCGTGGCACTCGCCGCAACCAGCGTGGCGGTGTGCGGGCCTATCGGCTTTATCAGCCTTGTCGTACCGCATCTGATCCGCTACCTAGTGGGAGGCCGGCATCGCTGGCTCCTTCCTGCTTCTGCCGTTGCCGGTGCGCTGGTACTGCTGCTTGCCGATCTGCTGGCACGCACGCTAAATCCGCCGATGGAATTACCCGCAGGGGTGCTCACCGCCATTATCGGTGCACCTTGGTTTTTTTGGCTTCTTGTGAGAATGCGCTAAATGGAACTGACAACACAAAACCTGACGGCGGGCTATGGCGACAAGCGTATTCTTGATGGCTTGTCACTTTCACTGCCTGCGGGAAAAATTACCGCCCTGCTCGGCCCCAACGGCTGTGGTAAATCCACGTTACTGAAGTGTTTCGCCAAGCTACTTATCCCAGAATCCGGCACTATTCAGCTCAACGGTAAGTCGCTCTCTACATTTTCTGCGCGCCAGCTCTCGCGCCATCTGGCGCTGTTACCGCAGCAGCATTTGACACCAGAGGGGATCACCGTGCGTGACATGGTGGCCTACGGGCGCAGCCCTTGGCTATCGCTGTGGGGACGGTTATCACCGGACGATCGCCAGCGCGTGCAGCTCGCAATGGAGAAAACGCACATCGTCGACCTCGCCGACAAACGGCTAACCGATTTGTCCGGTGGACAACGCCAGCGGGCGTTTCTGGCGATGCTGCTGGCGCAAGATACGCCCGTTGTCCTGCTCGATGAGCCGACAACCTATCTCGATATCAACCATCAGGTCGAGTTAATGAAACTGCTGCGCGAACTGAATCAGGCCGGCAAAACGGTGGTGACTGTTCTGCACGATCTGAATCAGGCCAGCCGCTACTGCGATCATCTGGTGATGCTGGCCGATGGACGCGTGATGGCACAGGGCTCGCCACACGAAGTTATGAAACCAGAATTACTACAACGGGTATTCAGCATCGATGCAGAGATCCATGCCGAGCCAGTCTCAGGCCAGCCGATGTGCGTGGTGCGATGAGTGCGGGTCATGTTTTTTATCCAACATCCGTGGGCATAACCACCTCATAAAAATATTTATGCCCCCTCAAAAATAGCCTTGTTAGCCGTGAGCCAGCATAACCGCTACTCTGCCTGTGTGACATGGGATCAATACGCGTAATGGAAACAACATCATAGCGATTAGCTCAAACCATTAGGATTTAAGGAAGCGTGATATGGGATTAAAATTGCATCATCTTAACGATTCGCGGTCTGTTCGTATCCTCTGGTTGCTTGAGGAAGCGGGGATACCCTATGAACTAGTCAGATACCAGAGGGATGAAAAAACGCATTTAGCACCAGCATCACTGAAAGCGATACATCCTTTAGGTAAATCGCCGTTGATTGAAGAGGATGGAAAAATCATCGCCGAATCCGGTGCGATTGTTGAATACCTGATCAATCGCTACGCAAGACACTTAGCCCCAGATGCAGACGAAGCCGAATATATTGATTATCTGCAATGGATACACTTTGCGGAAAGCTCCGCCATGCTCCCGGTTTTATTGAAGATCTTTGGCGAGTTTGAAAAGAATACCGGCACCACATTAAATTTCCTCGAAGGTTACGCTGACAACGAATTCGAGAAAGTTTTTTCATTTTTAGACGACTCATTATCTTCAAGAGAATTTATCGTGGGCGATACATTGACCGGCGCAGATATTATGCTGGGCTTTGTTATCAATATCGTCGTGGAGAAACTCGTTCCCAGTGAGCGTTTCCCGAATATTCAGCGCTATTCACAGCGGCTGAAAAACCTGCCTAGCTGGCAAAAAGCTCAGGCCATTGAATCACGCGTAGAATAAATACTCAGTGCGAGGCATCGCTTATTTAATGATAGACTTGCGAGCCGCCTCGCGCACCCAGACTACTGTGGGAAACCGGCCCCACTTATCTTTTTCACACTGACAAATCAGCCCAAAATCAATATAAAGAGTGGTATAGTCCCCCTGTCCTCCTCTCATCATCATTAGTTTAATTAAAAATAATTAGCATATTAATCACTTAAAGAATCAAGCATAATAAGTGATATACATCATACGATAACCGCTATTGACTCGTTGACTAAAAAATGCAGAAATTACCCTTCCCATAAGGAAAAAGGATTTATGGGGCAGGATTATGGACAACATTAAGGAGTGAATAATGGCAAATTTGATCTATCTGAAACTCACCGGCATCAAACAAGGTCTAATCTCTGCGGGCTGTTCAAGTGCAGACTCGATTGGCAACAAGTATCAGATCGCTCATGAAGATGAGATTTTTGTTTATGAGTTAATGAATAGAATAACTCGACAGGATAATGTTGCTCTCAACCCCGTAGAAATAAGAAAACCGATAGATAAAGCCACCCCACTTATTGCCCAGGCATTAGGCGATAACGAAAAACTAACCTGTGAATTTCTGTTTTACAGAACATCACAATCCGGTGGCAACGAACTCTATTTTAAAATGGTGCTGAGAGACGCTATTATCAACGACATTCAGTTTTTCTATCCTAACTCATTGACACACAATGAAACTCAACCACAGGAAAGCATTTCGTTCAAATTTGCATCAATCGAATGGGAGCATGTGGTAGCAAGAACCAGTTCTTTCCTCTTATGGACTGATTCGACTTATTAAATAAAGAACTGATGGGCGATAGTGTTAAAATGTCTCTACGCCCTATCAAACACAATAAAATCGGGATAAAAAATGAATGATCAGGAAATGGAAAAAGAACTTTTAGAGAATGGTTTCTCTCAGAAAGATATTAACTTCATGAGAAAAATAATCTCTCGTGGTGAGGATAGTGAAGAGACACTACAAAACCTGACTCATACATTACGAGCACGGTTTTATAACGGGTGTTTTTTGTTTATTGTTATAACCTCTGTATTTACCATTAATTTTATTTTTAATACACCGGATGATTTAATTGAGTTTTTTGTTTATTTTTTTGTCATGATGCTTTCTATTTTTTTAGTTTATCACATAGGGCCAATGAAGTTGGCGTATAAATCATATAGGCTAATAAAATCGAAAAAATATGAATAACAAAGAGATAGAAAAAGAGCTCTTAGAAAATGGTTTCACTCAGGGTGATATTAACTTCATGAGAAAAATAATCTCTCGTGGTGAAAATAGTGAAGAGACATTATTGATGTTAACGCAAACGTTAAAAAGCAGATTTCACACCGGATGTTTTTTATGCGCCGTTATAATCACTATACTTATAGCAACCCTAATTATAAAAAATGACATTATTGTCATCTCGGTATATTTTTCATTCACACTTATTTTTGTTTTCCTCGTCTATTACATTATCCCAATGAACTTAGCATATAAATCATATTCCTACCTAAAGAGAAAAAGTAAGATGGGCTGATCCAGCCCATTAGACTAAAGAGAATCATCTTTATATATGTCAGACATTATCCGTATCTTATTTCCAGCCCCAATCATCTTCAACATAAGCGACGCTCTGCTCATCGTATTTATTTTTCTATAATAATCGCTGGGGATATATCGAAAAAGCCGCCAGGCATCAGGTTTTAGTGTTAATTTTACGATACCATAGAATGAAGTGACAAGATCGACTGAATGGTAAGCTAACAAACCTGATTTTTTATCAAACCCCAGAAATTCTGCTGTACGTATATAGCCAGACTTCATAAATCCTACTGAATCCTCACGTCCAATAAGATGAAAAATATTCTCACTAAGTGAGCTAGCTCCATTTAGAGCGATATGTGCCCCAATAAATCGACCTAAATAACCAGTCGCGGCATAAGCAATTCCCACTCCAGAAACAACCTGAGCACCACCAACAATAACACCAATTGCATTTATTGTGTAACCAATCTCCTTCTCTCTTTTCTCCATATTGATGGTAATAAACACCTTGGCTTTTTCAAGAGAAAGCATTGTTCCCTGTTTTTCAATATTGGCACATTCTTCCTTGATGTTATTAATAGCAACCTGACATTCCGATGAACTACTGGCATTTCTAACGATGTCCAGATTTCCATTAGAAAAACGCCGAATTTCATCCTCAAATTTTGCTTTAAGAAAAAGATCGTTAATATGGCGGGATGATACAATTCTGGCAGTTTTCATTAGATCAAACGCGGCGGCCTGAGCCATAGCCAAAAAATATTGATTATTAACACTATTTTTATTTAGGTAGTTATCCATTATTTTTCATCCTTGATATTAAAAACATTAACACAAAAAATATAATTTATAGAACTTTATGTGTAAAAAAATAACAGTAAGTGATAAAGAAAGGGTTCAGAATTATTTAAAAGAGAATTAATCTTAATCGTATTAATTTTACAATCGTGATTATTCGTATATTATAAAAATTACTTTCAACCTTTAATACGCACAAAAAAAATTATAGAAAAAAGAATAAAAAACACTGTTATACTTGCAACCACATTCCCATTTTTATAAAAATCATAAATAGAAAAAAAATAGACTCATGAAGACAGGAAGATACATTGCTTTCCAGCATAAACGAGTAACGATAAAAACATAGTCTGTAAAGGATTCAGTTTTCTTCGTTGGGGTATTAAATTTAAAACCATCGCTTTTGACATAGACATAATTATTTTTCAGGCGAAGTAGCTCCCTGACCGTCAGCCCTGATTTTAAGAGTAGTGCTCTTTTATCCATCATCCATTCCTTTGGTTGGTTGTTCTTTTACTACAGCAATCTTACCCTATGAATGATTGCGGCATTAGGCAAAAATGTCACCCATTATAAGCTCAACAACATTGATTGCTTCCCGATTGTACTCAATCTTTGTTCTATTGATCTTATACCTCTTCATGGCAAACTTGCGAGCCGCCTCGCGCGTTCGAGCAATAGTGGAAAAATCGGATACGCATCCCTGTCTCAGTCTGGTAACGTCGCTCTGACGTCAAATCGCAGCCATCAATGGTAAGATAGCGCACTCGCAGGTGATGTTTTTCATCTGCCAGCCAGTATACTTCTGGCATTCCATTTCAATGCTCAGGTGACGCGCCATCAGTAAGGTTTGCCATCAAACCCAGCGCCATCACCTGAACGAACAAAAGCGTTAAGACTGAGTAAAATCAATATGAAAGATTCTACCGACAAGGATTTCACTGCCCACACCCCAATGATGCAGCAGTACTTTAGGTTAAAGGCTGAACATCCGGAAATCCTGCTGTTTTACCGCATGGGCGATTTTTACGAGCTGTTCTATGACGATGCCAAGCGGGCTTCTCAACTGCTGGATATTTCGCTGACGAAGCGCGGTGCCTCCGCAGGTGAACCGATACCGATGGCTGGCGTTCCTCATCATGCCGTTGAAAACTACCTTGCCAGACTGGTGCAAATGGGCGAATCCGTCGCGATCTGCGAACAGATTGGCGATCCAGCCACCAGCAAAGGTCCGGTAGAACGCAAAGTTGTCCGTATCGTCACGCCGGGAACCATCAGCGACGAAGCGCTATTGCAGGAAAAGCAGGATAACCTGCTGGCAGCGATATGGCAGGACGGTCGGGGATTCGGTTATGCCACTCTGGACATCAGCTCTGGACGCTTTCGCGTCAGTGAACCCGCCGACCGGGAAACCATGGCGGCCGAATTGCAGCGCACTAACCCAGCGGAATTACTCTACCCTGAATCCTTTGAGTCCATGGATTTGATAGAAACTCGCCATGGGCTTCGTCGTCGTCCGCTGTGGGAATTTGAACCTGATACGGCACGCCAGCAGCTCAATCTGCAATTTGGTACCCGCGATTTGACCGGCTTTGGCGTAGAGCAGGCGAAGCTTGCGCTACGGGCAGCCGGATGCCTGCTGCAATACGCGAAAGACACCCAGCGCACCTCGCTGCCGCATATTCGCGGCATTACGATGGAACGCCAGCAAGACGGCATCATCATGGATGCAGCCACCCGCCGTAACCTTGAACTAACGCAAAATCTGTCCGGCGGGGTGGAAAATACGCTGGCCGCTGTGCTGGACTGCACCGTGACGGCAATGGGTAGCCGAATGCTGAAGCGCTGGATTCACATGCCCAGCCGCGATATTGAGGCGCTCAAACAGCGTCAGCAGGCTATCAGCGCATTGCAGGACATCACATCAGACCTGCAACCCTCTCTGCGACAGGTCGGCGATCTGGAGCGTATTCTGGCGCGACTCGCATTGCGCACGGCACGCCCGCGCGATCTGGCACGTATGCGCCATGCGTTCCAACAGTTCCCTGATATTCGTGAACAGCTTGCGCCGCTGGATACCGATTCCGTTCGTCGTCTGGTCAGCCTGATTGGGCAATTTGATGAGCTACGTGATTTATTGGAACGCGCGGTTGTCGAAGCACCGCCCGTGCTGGTACGTGACGGCGGCGTTATCGCACCGGGCTACCATGCAGAGCTGGATGAGTGGCGCGCGCTGGCTGACGGTGCCAGCGATTATCTGGACCGTCTGGAAATTCGTGAACGTGAAAAGCTGGGGCTTGATACGCTGAAAGTCGGCTTCAACGGCGTGCACGGTTATTACATTCAGGTCAGCCGTGGTCAAAGTCATCTGGTGCCGATTCATTATGTACGCCGCCAGACGCTGAAAAATGCCGAACGCTATATCATTCCCGAGCTAAAAGAGTACGAGGACAAGGTTCTGACCTCGAAGGGCAAAGCGCTGGCGCTGGAAAAAGCGCTCTACGATGAGCTTTTCGATCTGCTGCTGCCTCATCTAGCCGAGCTTCAGCAAAGTGCAGCCGCGCTGGCCGAACTGGATGTTCTGACGAATCTGGCCGAACGCGCCGATACGCTGAATTACGTCTGCCCGACGCTGAGTGATAAGCCCGGCATCAAAATCACGGGCGGTCGTCACCCTGTCGTCGAACAGGTGCTTCGTGAACCGTTTATCTCTAACCCTCTGTCGCTGGCACCACAGCGTCGCATGCTGATTATCACCGGCCCCAACATGGGCGGTAAAAGTACTTATATGCGCCAGGCCGCACTGATTGTGCTGATGGCGCACATCGGCTGCTTTGTACCTGCGGATCAGGCAGTCATTGGCCCCGTCGATCGTATTTTCACTCGTGTGGGAGCCGCGGACGATCTGGCCTCTGGCCGCTCTACCTTCATGGTGGAAATGACAGAAACGGCGAATATTCTGCACAATGCCACGGAAAACAGTCTGGTATTGATGGACGAAATCGGCCGCGGAACCTCAACCTATGACGGCCTGTCGCTAGCATGGGCCTGTGCCGAAAATCTGGCGAACCGCATCAAAGCGATGACGCTGTTTGCAACGCACTACTTTGAACTGACCACTCTGCCGGAAAAAATGGAAGGCGTAGTGAATGTGCATTTAGATGCGCGCGAACACGGCGATACCATCGCCTTCATGCACAGCGTACAAGATGGCGCAGCCAGTAAAAGTTATGGCCTTGCCGTCGCCGCGCTGGCCGGTGTCCCGAAAGAAGTGATTAAGCGCGCGCGCCAGAAGCTGAAAGAGCTGGAAACGTTATCGAATAATGCGTCATCCAGCCATATCGATGGCGCGCAGTTGGCGCTGCTGAGCAATGATGAGCCATCACCGGCGATTGAAGCGCTGGAAGCCATCGATCCTGATGCGCTCACCCCACGTCAGGCGCTGGACTGGCTGTATCAGCTAAAGAAAATGCTCTAACGTGTAATGATGGATGTAAAAAAGGCACTGAAATCAGTGCCTTTTCTTTTTAACGCTGTATCAATCTATCTGCGTATCGCAGTTTGCCCGCGCGTTCATACGTGCTTTATCGCTGCTGTTAGGGACCACCGCTTTCACCATCTGCCCTTCTTCCATTGATGGAATCACGGCAAAATGTGCGGTAAAGGAAACCAGTACCGGTTCACCTGCCGACGCCGTAGTACGAAGATACAGTCTTTCAAGCACGGCATTACTCGCTACCACAAACGTTTTCCCTGTCGCGCAATCAGAGAAGGTCGCAGCATCCGCCAGATAGCGGTACATACCTTTCATCGACATCGGCGTATCCGGCAATGCCTGCTCAGTTGCCGTCAGTTGGCGAGGGAGAGAAGAATTGATGGGCAACCCTTGTTGATCCAGCATTTCAAGGGTGTTATCAACTGGGCGGAAGTAACGTTTTTCGCCCGCGCTATCCGTCAACACCAGCTTGTCTGCGGTGCGTCGCCATTGCCCATAGGAAGCAAACGTGTTGTTGCCCTCTCGCGTCGTTTGATACTGTTCACGCAGAACAAAAGTCCCGTCTTTTTCCAAAAACAGTGACGTATCAATCCCTCCGCAGTCCGCACAGGGTAAAACGCCACGATAACTTTGCGCCATTGGTTTAAGGGGTTCTTCCTGAACTTGCGAGCGGGTATGACACCCGATCAACCCAGAAATCCCTGCAATCAACAGCACACCGATAGCCAGTTTTTTCATCATTATTTTCCTGCCGTCTCTGCCCTGTTTTTATCGTTCTGACTCAACGATCTGGAATATATCCAATCTGTTATCATCCCTGAGTCTGAGGAATTTTCCACTCAGAAAATGCTATTTCCAGACTATTCTTATCATCAGACAACCAGATCGTGCCTTCCTGTATCGTTGCCTGCAATGACATGGTGCGCTGAACCAGTCCGGCAAGCTGAGCCAGCTGATTATCATCCAAAAATCGGATAGCCAGATTTTTGTACCCAGAGACTTTTCCCGATATTGCACTCCACCAAACCTGTGCAGCACGCTCGCTGTAGGCGTACAACACGACGGAACGCGACTGATTGCAGGCTTTCTTGAGCCGTTTTTCATCCGGCAGGCCTAGCTCAATCCACAGTTCCAGCTCCATCGTATCGTTACGTCGCCAGATTTCCGGTTCGTCATCTGCGCTGAGCCCTTTGGTAAAGCGCAGATTTTCATCAGCATGGCAAATCCACGCTAAAAGCCGCAGCATCATACGCTGCTCAGTTTCAGACGGATGCTGCGCTATCGTCAGGTTCGCATCGTGAAAAAAATTCCGATCCATATCGGCAATATTGATTGCTGCTTTGTAAACCGTTGCTTTTAATGCCATCAGTGACCTCGTATTTATTCCCTCCTAGTTTACTTGAGTTAGCGCCATCCTCACAGTAAAGGTGATATCTGCCACGTAACCGATAGATTAGGCCTCTAAGGACTACTGATATCCTGTTAGTGCCTATGCTATAGTCGGTTTGATAAATAGAGTTTATCTTCGTAGGCTTACAACATCGCGCACCACAGCAAGTGATGATGCATGAATATCTACCGAGCTAAGCTTTTAAGGGAGGATATAGTGCAAGAATACTGTGAATTAGTACGTCGCTTATACGCAGAGATCGCCAGTGGCGATCTGGGCTATATACCCGATTCGCTGGGTTGTGTTTTGAAAACCCTGGATGGCATTGCCGCGAATGATGCGTTGCCATCCTCCGTCAGGGAACAGGCCGCTTTTGCCGCCGCTAACTTATTGGTGAGTGATTATGTCAATGAGTAATGAATATCAACCCATCAACTGTGATGATTACGACAGCCTGGAAGCCACCTGTCAGCAGAATTTGACGCTGACGCTGGAACTACGTAATGGTGAAGTTGTGACCGGTAAAGCCAGTGATATGATCTCACGTAAGCAGGTCGAATATCTGGTGATTGAAGCCTCAGGCACAACGCGCGAGCTGCGTCTCGACCACATCGTCAGTTTCAGTCATCCTGAAATCGGGAAGGTCGTCGTCAGCGAATCCTGACAGACTTCTCCTTTCATTTAGCGGCAAACGCTGAATCAATGCTTCCAAAACGGACAACACAGGTTGTCCGTTTTTATTTCAGCGCTTTTGCTCCAAGCTTTTTCTTCTGGCTTATTTTTCCCAAACTTATTTTCCCCAAACAATGTGCCATACAGGCTGGTTTTCTCTCACCTGCCCTTCTCGCGTGACGAATCGTCCAACAGCCGCAATCAGTTGCTCGTTGTAAAACACCAGCGGTGTACGGTCGCGCCACCAGGGTGGAACATTCAGCTCCTGCCAGAGCTTTTTGATTTGCCGTCCGTGGGCTCTGCCAACAATATGCACGGTTCCACTGGTCGAAAAACGAATACTCACCGCCTCACCGTTTTCCGGTGCGCGAATCGCTACACCGTTATCGGCCAGCGACAACGTGCCCAGATTATCGGGTAGCGACAACGGGCATGACGGCGATTGCCACGGGATAATGCGGTCTTTTAGTGACGGCATCAGCGGCAGCAGGTAGAGATACTGACGAAAACGGCGGATCTGCATCTGATTCAGTTGCAATACAGGTTCAGCATCCTGACGGCTCGTCGCAACCTCATCCCAGAGCCGTTGTAGCTGTTCACGCGCAGGCATCGTTGCCCCTTGCTGCGCCAGCCAGCGCCGTAGTAGCGCAAAACGACGCACCGGGCTCAGCGGCGCCAGACCGTCAATGCTCAGCGCACCATCCGGCTGACACAGCGCCTGTAATGATTCCTCTAGCAGCTCATCGAGCAGTTGTTCCTGTTCGGCACAAAGCTGGGCGCTACGTGCCACAGCAGAGGGGAAATGCGGCCAGCGCTGCGTCAATCGCGGTAAGATCTGGCGACGTAGGAAATTACGGTCGAAACGCTCATCCTGATTGCTGTCGTCTTCAATCCAGCCAAGCTGATGCCGCTGTGCGTACGCTTCCAACTGCAAACGAGAAATACCTAACAGCGGGCGCACAAGACGATGATGACCCAGCATACTTTGAGCCGCCATCGCAGATAACCCGGCAGGCCCGCTACCGCGTTTAAGCGCCAGTAAAAAGGTTTCGCTTTGGTCATCCAGATGTTGCGCCGTCAGCAAGGCTTCGCCCTCTTGCAGATGCGCTTGCAAAGCCTGATAACGCGCCGTTCGGGCAGCGGCTTCGATACCGCCGTTCTGCGCCTCAACCTTCACCGGCAGCGAGGCAAACGGCACCTGCCAGCGTCCACACTGCTGACAACAATGTTCAGCCCAGCTATCGGCCAGCGGATTTAAACCATGATGAATATAAGCCGCACGAATGGGTAGCCCAGAACGCTGACGCACAGCCACCAGCAAATGCAAAAGCACGCTAGAGTCCAGACCGCCGCTGTAGGCCAGCAGGATCGACCCACATCCAGCAGTTTGCGCCACGATCGTCTGGAGCAATCCATCAACAGGTTCGGTATGGTCCACGGTATCAGATCTCATACAGTTCTAAAGGCAAGCCGTCAGGATCGGAGAAAAAGGTGAAGCGCTGCTGCGTTTCAGGATCGATCCGGACAGGCTCACAGATAACGCCAGCCTGTTCCAGCGAGGCAACAGCCTGTTCTACGTTAGTTACGGCAAAAGCCAGGTGGCGCAGTCCACAGGCTTCCGGACGACTCACCCGCGCGGGCGGATGAGGGAAAGAAAATAGCTCAATGGTATAACGACCATTCAGCGAGAGATCCCCTTTCCACGACTGCCGTGCTTCACGGTAGACCTCGTTGTTCAACGTAAACCCTAGCACATCACAGTAAAACGCCTTGCTGCGTTCATAGTCAGAGGCAATAACCGCAATGTGATGGACATCGAGCAACTTCAACATGCTTCAAACCCTCATAGCAAAAAATCCGTTGTCATTTCTGACAACGGATTTTCAAAGTAACGCCAGAATCGCCTGATCGATAATACATCAATCAGACAATCACCTTATCAGCAGTAACCATAATTCATCAAACGCTGATAACGGCGGTTCAACAGTTCTTCTTCTGTCAGGCCATCGAGATCGAGCAGGTCGGCCAGCAGTTGTGCTTTCAGAGACTCTGCCATCACCGGGACGTTACGGTGCGCCGATCCCAAAGGTTCAGGGATCACGGTATCGATCAGTTTCAGCTCTTTCAGACGCGGCGCAATGATGCCCATGGCTTCCGCCGCCAGCGGCGCTTTATCCGCACTCTTCCACAGGATAGACGCACAGCCTTCCGGTGAAATAACCGAATAGGTGCTGTATTGCAGCATGTTGACCTTGTCACCCACGCCGATAGCCAGTGCACCACCAGAACCACCTTCACCGATAACGGTACAGATGATTGGCACACGCAGCGTCGACATTTCACGCAGGTTACGCGCGATAGCCTCAGACTGGCCGCGTTCTTCTGCACCAACCCCCGGATAAGCTCCCGGCGTGTCGATAAAGGTGATGATCGGCATCCTGAAACGATCGGCCATTTCCATCAGGCGCAGCGCTTTGCGATAACCTTCCGGTGCTGGCATGCCGAAATTACGGCGAATCTTTTCTTTGGTTTCACGTCCTTTCTGATGACCAATGATCATCACCGGGCGCCCCTCTAAACGGGCAATCCCGCCGACAATGGCTTTATCATCGGCATAGGCACGATCGCCAGCCAATTCATCAAAGTCGGTAAAGATATGCTTAATATAATCAAGCGTATAAGGACGTTGCGGATGGCGCGCTAATTGCGCAACCTGCCAGGCGCCCAAATCGGCGAAGATTTTGCGCGTCAGTTCAACGCTCTTCTCACGCAGGCGCTGGACTTCTTCGTCCAGATTAATATCTAATTTTTCGTCTTGACGGCTGACTGCGGTCAGCGAGTCAATTTTCGCTTCCAACTCTGCAATCGGCTGCTCAAAATCAAGAAAATTCAGACTCATAGTATTCCTATATTAGTCAAATTCCAGTTCCACCTGCTCATTACCCACTAATGTGCGCAGCTCGTTCAGTAGCGCATCGGCAGGCGTTACACGCCATGCTGCGCCGAAACGTAACCGGGCGCGCGCATCTTCACGCTGGTAATAGAGATGCACTGGGATCGTCCCCGATCGATGGGGTTCCAACGATTGGCGGAGACGGTTTAATAGCTGGTCATCAATTTGCCTGTCAGTCAGCGAGATAGCAAGCCCGCGCGCGTATTTTTCCCGCGCTTCACTGATATCCATTAACTCTCGGACGGTCATTTTAAGCCCGCCGCTGAAGTCATCAAAGCTGACCTGTCCACTGGCGATAAGGATACGGTCTTTCTCAAGTAAATGCTGATATTTTTCCAATGCATCGGTAAACAGCATTATCTCAAGACGACCGGAACGATCGTCCAATGTACAGACACCAATACGGTTACCCCGCTTGGTGACCATGACGCGAGCCGCCAACACCAGCCCAACGGCAGTGGTCATTTTACCCCGATCCGTCGGGTGCATATCTTTCAAACGCACGCCACCGGCATAGCGTTCAATTTCCTTAATATATTGCGTGATCGGGTGGCCGGTCAGATACAGCCCCAGCGTTTCCCGTTCACCATCCAGCACCACCTGCTCCGGCCACGGCGGCACCGTACTGTAGGATTGTTCAACCTGTTCAGGCGCATCGGCCAGCACGCCGAACATATCCACCTGACCAATGGCTTCCGCTTTCGCATGCTGATCGGCGGCCTTCAGCGCATCAGGCAATGAATTCATCAGCGCGGCGCGATGTGGCCCCAGACGGTCGAATGCCCCAGACATAATCAGCTTTTCCAGCACGCGACGGTTCAGCTTTTTAATGTCGGTACGCGCGCAGAGATCAAACAGCTCTCTAAAATAGCCGCCCTGATTACGCGCCTCGATAATCGCCTCAATCGGGCCTTCACCCACGCCTTTAATCGCGCCGATGCCGTAAACAATCTCGCCATCGTCATTAACGTGGAAGTGATACAGCCCACTGTTGATGTCCGGAGGCAGGATTTTTAACCCCATCCGCCAACATTCATCAACCAGACCGACCACTTTATCCGTGTTGTCCATATCGGCCGTCATCACCGCCGCCATGAATTCTGCCGGATAGTGCGCCTTCAGCCACAGTGTTTGGTAAGACACCAACGCATAAGCCGCGGAGTGAGATTTATTAAAGCCATAACCGGCGAATTTTTCCACCAGGTCGAAAATCTTAACCGCCAATTCACCGTTCACACCGCGAGATTTGGCACCATCTTCGAAGCCACCACGCTGCTTCGCCATCTCGACTGGGTTCTTTTTCCCCATCGCACGACGCAACATATCCGCGCCGCCCAGCGTATAGCCCGCCAGAACCTGCGCAATCTGCATGACCTGTTCCTGATACAGGATAATGCCGTAGGTCGGCTCCAGCACAGGCTTGAGTGACTCGTGCTGCCATTCAATATCAGGATACGAGATCGCTTCACGACCATGTTTACGGTCGATGAAGTTATCCACCATGCCGGATTGCAGCGGGCCAGGGCGGAACAGCGCCACCAGTGCGATCATATCCTCAAAACTGTCGGGTTTCAGTCGCTTGATCAGGTCTTTCATGCCGCGCGATTCAAGCTGGAATACTGCCGTAGTTTCCGAGCGTTGCAGCATATCGAAGCTTTTCTTATCGTCGAGCGGGATCGCCGCAATATCAATCGGCTCCTGCCCTTGCTTCGCGCGACGGGCATTAATCATCCCCAGTGCCCAGTCGATGATGGTCAGCGTACGCAGGCCAAGGAAGTCGAACTTCACCAGCCCAGCATATTCCACGTCGTTCTTATCAAACTGGGTAACCGGATGGTTCCCTTCAGAATCACAATACAGCGGCGCAAAATCGGTAATCTTGGTGGGAGATATCACCACCCCACCCGCATGTTTACCAGCGTTACGCGTTACCCCTTCGAGCTTGCGCGCCATATCAATGAGGGCTTTAACTTCCTCATCGGCTTCATAAATTTCCGGCAGCTGCGGTTCAGCGGCAAAGGCTTTTTCCAGCGTCATACCCGGATCGGGCGGCACCAGCTTTGAAATACGATCGACAAACCCATAAGGGTGCCCAAGCACGCGCCCGACGTCACGAATCACCGCTTTCGCCGCCATCGTACCGAAGGTGATAATCTGCGATACCGCATCACGCCCGTACATTTCCGCGACGTGATCGATGACCTTGTCGCGTTTTTCCATGCAGAAATCGACGTCGAAGTCAGGCATGGAGACACGTTCAGGGTTGAGGAAGCGTTCGAACAGCAGGTCGAATTCCAGTGGATCCAGATCGGTGATTTTCAGCGCATAAGCCACTAACGAACCCGCACCGGAACCACGTCCCGGCCCCACAGGCACATCGTTATCCTTCGACCACTGAATAAACTCCATTACGATCAGGAAGTAACCGGGGAATCCCATCTGGTTGATTACGCCCAGTTCAATATCCAGACGCTCATCATATTCAGGCCGACGTTCAGCGCGCACTTCCGGATCGGGGAACAGGAATTCGAGACGTTCCTCCAGCCCCTTTTTCGAGCACTGAACCAGAAAATCTTCCGTACTCATGTCGCCCGTCGGGAACTGTGGCAGGAAATACTCACCCAGACGAATTGTTACGTTACAACGCTTGGCAATTTCAACGCTGTTCGCCAGCGCTTCGGGGATATCCGCAAACAGCTCGCACATTTCCTCTTCGGAGCGCATGTACTGCTGCGGGCTGTAATTACGTGGACGTTTGGGATCGTCAAGCGTGTAGCCGTCGTGAATCGCTACGCGGATTTCGTGAGCGTCAAAATCATCGGTGCTGATAAAACACACTTCATTGGTCGCCACCACGGGTATCCCGTGCTTCGTCGCCAGCTCGACGGCTGCGTGCAAATAGCTTTCTTCATCGGGGCGGGACGTGCGGATCAGTTCCAGATAGTAACGCTGGGGGAAGTGTTCCTGATAGAAAGCCAGACACTGTTCGGCCTGCGTCTGGTTACCGCGCAGCAAAAATCGGCCAACATCACCCCGGCGGCCGCCAGACAGTAAAATCAGCCCTTCCTGATGTTCAATCAGCCAATCTCGGTCAATTGTCGGCCCGGCAGCACCATAACCGCGTTGATAAGCGTGGGAAATCAGCAACGTGAGATTCTGGTAGCCAGCATTATTCATCGCCAGGACGGTAAGATGCGCGAGCTCATCACCCAATTCGTCGCTTTCGACACAGAAATCTGCGCCGATAATGGGCTTGATTCCCGCACCATGCGCGCCGCCATAGAATTTAACCAGCCCACACAGGTTGGTAAAATCAGTAATCGCCAGCGCTGGCATGCCGAGTGCTGCCGCTTTTTTTACCAGCGGACCGACTTTGGCCAGCCCATCGATCATGGAATAGTCACTATGAACACGCAGGTGAACAAAACGTGGTTCGGCCATCTCCAGATCCCAGAATTTATCGATTAGTCAGCATGGCAACGACACGCTTACGTGCGCACGCCACACCGAGAGTTAATGATGATGTTTACGCCAGACCTAATACACGTTTGACTGGCGCGAAGCTCCGACGGTGAAACTCAGTGGCACCCAGTGCGGCCAGTTTCTCCAGATGAAAAGCCGTTGGATAACCTTTGTGTTGGGCAAAACCATAAGCGGGGAAGCGTTGATCTAACTCGACCATCTCACGATCGCGAGTGACTTTCGCCATAATCGAGGCCGCACTGATTTCTGCCACACGGCTATCCCCTTTAACGACTGCCTGAGCGGACATCGGCAAGGCTGGGCAACGGTTGCCGTCAATGAGAACAAAATCAGGCACGATAGCTAATCCAGCCACCGCACGCTGCATTGCCAACATCGTAGCATGCAGGATATTCAGTTGATCAATCTCTTCCGGTTCCGCACGGCCAAGGCTCCACGCCAACGCCTTCTCTTTGATTTCATCATAGAGCGACAGCCGACGTTTTTCACTCAGCTGTTTGGAATCCGCCAACCCGACAATTGGCCTAGTTGGATCAAGAATCACCGCAGCCGTTACGACCGCGCCAACCAGAGGGCCACGGCCCACTTCATCAACACCAGCGATACAGGTCGCCTGCGGATAGATAAAAATTTCACTCATGGTTTTATTGGATGGTTTTACTAACATGGCTTTACTAATTCCAGTACCGCCTGAGCCGCCTGCTCATCGGCGTTACAGCGGATCTGCTGATGCAAATCCACAAACGTTGTGCGTAGCTCAGCCATTTCTTCCGTATCGGCAAACAGCGGCAGCAGCGCAGCAGCCAGCTTATCCGGCGTACAATCGGTCTGTAGCAATTCCGTCACCAGCTCTCGCCCAGCCAGCAAATTCGGCAGCGACACCCACGGCGTTTTGACCAAGCGTTGTGCTAGCCAGAAGGTAAAAGGCTTCATGCGATAACCGACAACCATCGGACATTTAGCCAGCATGCATTCCAGTGCCGCCGTACCGGATGCCAATAGCGCTGCATCGCTGGCAATCATGGCTTCTCGCGCCTGCCCATCCAGCAGGTGCACGCGCAGATCGGGCGCCACGCTACTTTTTATCCGCTCAAACTGTTCACGCCGCTTGCTGTTAACCAGCGGAACCACGATTTCCAGATCGGGAAAATGCTGGCGCAGTAGCACAGCCGTATTGAGAAAATCTGCGCTAAGCATTTCAACTTCTGCACCGCGACTGCCTGGCAACAGCGCCAGACAATGCACATCAGGCGCAATACCCAACGTCACGCGTGCTGCCAGTTTATCGGGATGCAGCGGCATCGCATCGGCCATCGTATGACCGATAAAGCGACAAGGGACATTGAAACGATCGTAAAACGCTTTTTCAAAAGGCAAAAAGGCCAGCACCAGATTGGTCGCTTTACCTATTTTGAAAACGCGTTTTTGCCGCCATGCCCATACAGAAGGGCTGACGTAGTGAATAGTATTGATACCGCGCTGCTTGAGGTTGCCCTCTAGCGTGATATTGAAATCAGGTGCATCAATGCCGACAAAAACATCAGGTTGAAGTTCGCTAAAGCGCTGGGTTAAATCCCGCCGAATTTTCAGCAGGCGAGGCAGCCGTTCAAGCACCTCAACAATGCCCATGACAGCCAGCTCTTCCATCTCGTACCAGGCTTCACAGCCTTCGGCCTGCATACGCGGCCCGGCAACGCCGACAAACCGCGCATCCGGCACCTTTTCTTTTAGCGCCCGGATCAAGCCTGCGCCAAGGATGTCGCCGGAAGTTTCTCCGGCGACCAGCCCAATAGTCAAAGGACGTGATGACATGGATTAACGAATGATGCCGCGAGTTGAGCGGGCAAAGAAATCGGTAAACGCCTGCACAGCCGGGTGTTCAGCCGCCAGCGCTTCAATTTCCGGTTTCACTTCGTCTAGCGTTCTACCGCTGCGGTAGAGAAGCTTGTACGCATTACGAATCGCATGCAGGGTGTCTTTCTCGAATCCACGACGCTTCAGGCCTTCAATGTTCAGGCCGAACGGCGTAGCGTGGTTACCCTGAGCGATAACATACGGCGGCACGTCTTGCGCCACACCAGAACATCCGCCAACCATGACGTGAGCACCGATAATGCAGAACTGGTGCACTGCCGTCATCCCACCGATAATCGCAAAATCATCGACGGAAACGTGGCCGCCCAGCGTCGCGTTATTCGCCAGAATACAACGGCTGCCCACGACGCAGTCATGTGCGATATGCGTGTTGATCATCAACAAGTTATCGCTACCGACTTTAGTCAACCCACCACCCTGTGCCGTACCACGATGAATCGTGACGCTTTCACGGATGCGGTTACGATCGCCGATCTCAACGCGGGTCGGTTCCCCAGCGTATTTGAGATCCTGATTCACTTCACCAATTGACGTGAACTGATAGATTTCGTTGTCGCGACCAATTTTAGTGACGCCATTGACGACGACATGTGATTTCAGCACCGTCCCCGCACCGATCTCAACCTGAGAACCGATATAGCAGAACGGGCCAATATGAACGCCAGCACCAATAATGGCACCGTCTTCAACAATCGAACTAGGGTGAATAAAGGCGGTTTGATCAATCACGTTATCAGGACTCCCGACGGCGAGCACACATCATTGACGCTTCACAGGCCACTTCGCCATCAACTTTGGCAACACCTTTAAAGCGCGCAACGCCGCGACGCTCTTTGATGAATTCAACTTCAAGGATCATTTGATCGCCTGGCTGCACCGGGCGCTTAAAGCGCGCTTCGTCAACAGCGGCGAAGTAATACAGCTCACCCGGTTCCAATTTGCCTACGCTTTTAAACGCAAGAATACCGGTAGCCTGAGCCATGGCTTCCAGAATCAACACGCCGGGAAAAATCGGTTTACCCGGGAAATGCCCCTGAAAGAAGGGTTCGTTGAAAGAGACGTTTTTCACCGCCCGCAGAAACTTCCCTTCTTCAAAATCCAGTACCCGATCAACCAGCAAAAACGGGAAACGGTGCGGTAATAATTCTAAAATCTCTTCAATATTCAGAGTATGAGTGTCAGTAGTCAAAATACTCTTCCTGTCCATAAAAAACTGATGCCATCAACAACACGGCCTGCGCAGACCCTAAATTAGGTGTCTTCAGGCAGGCCGCAAATAAAACGCGAGTGATTAAACGTTATCGACTTTTCGTTCAACGGCTTTCAACCGTTTGCTTATCTCATCAATATTCATCACCAGCGCTGCAGTTTTGCGCCACACTTTGTTGGGTTGCAAAGGAATGCCCGAAGAGTATACCCCAGGTTCTGTGATTGGTCGCATGACCATCCCCATTCCCGTTACCGTCACTTTATCGCAGATCTCCATGTGCCCGTTAATCACGCTGGCACCACCGATCATGCAATAACGACCAATTTTCAAGCTCCCCGCCATAATGACGCCACCCGCGACTGCGGTATTGTCGCCAATCACGACGTTGTGCGCAATCTGACATTGGTTATCAATGATAACACCATTGCCAATGACCGTATCATCCAACGCACCACGATCGATGGTTGTGCTCGCGCCAATCTCAACTCGATCGCCAATTCTGACCGTTCCCAACTGCGGGATCTTCACCCAGTTGCCGCGATCGTTGGCATAGCCAAAGCCGTCAGAACCGATCACGGTTCCCGACTGGATCAGGCAATGTTCACCCAGCTCCACGCGGTGATAAATCGTGACATTTGCCCACAAGCGGGTACCGGCACCAATGCGGGCATCTTTGCCGATAAAGCAGCCGGGGCCAATGACAACGCCATTACCCAGCTGTGCACCAGATTCGATGACGGCATTTGCACCAACGGACACGTTCTGGCCCAGCGTCACGTCTGGAGCAATAACCGCACTCGGCGCAATATCGGTTGCTGGCTGAGGCGTGGTGTCCAGCAGCTGTGCCATGCGCGCATAGGTGAGATAGGGATTCTTCACTACCAGCGCAGCAACCTGACAGTAAGGTAAATCCGCTTCCGTCAGCACGACCGCTGACGCTTGCGTCCCGGCCAGTTGCTCACGGTAACGACTGTCGGAAAGAAACGTAATTTGCCCAGTTTTTGCCGAATGCATAGAAGCAACACCGGTGATGACGATATCGCCATCACCGTGTAATTGTGCATCCAACTGTTGAGCTAACGCGTCCAGTCGAATTGAATACATGGTTTATTTAACCTGTTTCAGCACATCGGCAGTAATGTCTTTAGCATTGGCGACATACGCAACAGCGTTAGCGTCAATCACAACATCATAACCTTCTTTGGTTGCAACGGCTTTCACCGCATCCTGAATACGGCTCAGGATTTTGTTACGTTCTTCAGTCTGACGGCGACGGTTGTCCTGCTCAAAAGCCTGCGCTTTAGTAGAGAACTGCTCGCGCTGCGCCATGACGTCTTTTTCCATTTTGCTGCGATCGCTCGCTTTCATGGTAGAACCATCACGTTGCAGTTTCTGCATCTTGCCCTGTAAATCGTTTTCCATCGATTGCAGTTCAGAAGCACGACCTTTGAATTCGTTTTCCAGCTGTTTGCCAACGGTTTCACGCTGCGGCAGCTGTTGGAAAATGCTGGAGACGTTAACAACGGCAATTTTGTCAGCAGCCTGAACGCTGGCTGAAGCAGCCAATGCTAAACCGAGGCCTGCGGCACATAACCACTTTTTCACTATAAACTCCTCAACCTAACCTAATTTGTGTCTTAACACTTTAATTATGAGCATCGCGTCATAACATGAACGGTTTATGTTCAACCATTCATGTCCATGAACTATTCATATCAACGAACTATTTATATCAACGAAAGGCTCGTCTCAACGAATCATGATGCGACATTCCCTGCATACGACCTATTGACGTCACACTACCAGGTTTTGCCAATGTTAAACTGGAATTGTTCCGACTTGTCTCCATCGTACTTTTTAACCGGCTGGGCATAGGAGAAGACCAATGGCCCAAGCGGAGACATCCATTGTAACGCGATACCGCTGGAAACACGGAAGTTGCTCGCCTTGCTGTAATCCGGCACGCCTGCGGCAATGGTTGCAGGTGTATTTTTCCAGTTGGTATCCCATACCGTACCGCCATCTACAAAGAAGGACGTACGTACGGAGCTCGCGTATTTATCACTGATAAACGGTGTTGGCACGATCAGTTCCGCACTCAATACCGCCATTGCGTTACCGCCAACGGCATCATCCAGATTGGTCGAATCAATCGGGCAATTAGAATAAGACGTCGCACCCGCAGCACACTTGTAATACGCTGCTTTAGGACCAATCGTATTCGACTGGAAGCCACGTACCGTACTGGAACCACCAGCATAGAAGTTGTCGTAGAACGGCACTTCTTTACTACCGATACCATCCGCAAAGCCTGCGCGCGTACGGCCCATCACCACCCAGTTACCGCTGTCACTCAACGGGTAGTAGCTCGCCGAATCAAACGTCAGTTTGTAGTATTCGTTGTCCGAGCCCGGCACGGCAATCTTGGCATTCGCAGACGCACGTGTTCCTTTCGTTGGGAAGTAGCCGCGATCCAGATTGTTATACGACCATCCAGTATTCAGGAAGAAATCGTTCGCTTTGAAGTCAGCGCTAGATTTATTCCCTTCCTGAACCACAGATGGATTAACGCCCACTGAATCCAGATAACGCCACATCGCCACCTGCGGTCTCATATCCGACAGATCGTTATGCACATAATCCAGACCAACACGCAGTGAGTTATTCTCGTTAATCGGGAAGCCCAAGGTGCTGCCAACGCCATAGCTCACGTTGGTGTAGTCAGACAGATCGGCGTCAGACGCCTCAAATTTGTTATAGAAGACGCGGCCACCGAGGCTAACGCCATCAACGGTAAAGTACGGGTCAGTCAGTGACAGCTCGACATACGTCTGGTAGTCGTTTTTAGTCCCGCTGATACCAACGGAGTTACCCGTTCCCAGCCAGTTATCCTGCTGAACCCCAGCCTGGAAGCTCACGCCACTTTCTGTACCGAAACCGACACCAAAGTTGAATGTGCCCGTATTACGCTCTTTGACTTTATACGTTACATCAACCTGATCGGCCACGCCGGGAACGCGCTGCGTTTCTACATCAACGCTTTCAAAGTATCCCAGTCGGTTCAGACGCTCTTTGCCCTGCTCAACCAGATCGTTGCCTAACCAGGCACCTTCCATCTGACGCATTTCACGGCGTAGAACGGAGTCTTTAGACGTGTCGTTACCATCAAAGCGGATATGACGCACATAGAAACGGTTACCCGCATCGACGTTGATGTTTAATCTCACCGTCTTGTCTGCGTCATTAATTTCCGGCTGAGTGACCACGCGCGGATAGGCATAACCATAACGACCCAGCAATTTCTTGATGTCCTCTTCCATCCGGGTCACTTTCGTCCCGTTGTAGAGTTCACCTGGTTCGACCTTCGTCAGCCCTTCGACTTCCGCAGAGTGACCAGCCAGATTACCTTTCACCGTGACGCCAGACAGCTTGTACTGCTCGCCTTCCGTCATATTGATGGTGATATAGATACCTTTTTTATCCGGCGTCAGGCTCACTTGTGTGGAATCGATGTTGAAACGCGCATAGCCGCGATCCAGATAGAAACTTCGTAAAGTTTCCAGATCGCCAGACAGTTTTTGTTTCTGGTATTTACGATCGCCAACTACGTTCCACCACGGCACTTCATCACGCAGTTGGAAACGGGAAATCAATTCGTCGGAGCTGAACGCTTTGTTACCGACAATATTAATCTGCTGGATCTTGGCGGAAACGCCTTCTGTAAAGACCAATTTAAGGTCTACACGGTTACGCGGGAGTGGCGTGACAACGGCTTTAACCGACGCACTGTACTTACCCACGCTGTAGTAGAAATCTTCCAGTCCTTTTTCGATGTTGGTGAGCGCCGTGCGGTCTAACGCTTCACCGACGCGCACGCCGGAGGCCTCCAGGTTCTCTTTCAGCATGTCGTCTTTGACGGACTTGTTGCCAGAAAACGTGACGCTGGCGATGGTTGGACGTTCTTTCACCTGCACAATCAGCGTTTCGCCATCGCGCAGGACACGAACATCTTCAAAATTTCCGGTCGCAAACAAGGCACGGATGGTGTTACCGATATCATCGTCACCGATGGTATCACCAACGCGGACAGGCATACTGAGTAATGCCGCCCCGACGGCAACCCTTTGCAGGCCCTCGAAATGAATGTCCTTCACTACGAACCCGTCTGCACCGTATACGGTTGCGCTGCTAAACAGCAGCGACGCTATGAGCAACTTTTTGATCGCCATCGTTGTTATGCGTTTTTCCTAACCTAATCCCGCGCCTAGAGACGAGAGAAATCATTGAAAAGTGCGAGTCCCATTAACAACATCAGCAATACTGTACCAATGCGATAGCTAACGTCCTGCACACGCTCAGAAACCGGCCTGCCCTTCAACTTTTCAACCGCAAGAAAGAGCAGGTGTCCACCATCCAATACCGGCAGAGGGAACAGATTGATGATCCCCAAATTGACGCTGATTAAGGCCAAAAACATCAGGTAATAAATCAATCCATAATCTGCTGACATTCCTGCGCCCTGAGCAATCGAAATGGGACCGCTCAGGTTGTTCAGCTTAACATCACCCATAACCAGTTTCCCTAACATACTGACGGTCAATTTCATCAGTTGCCAGGTTTTATCTGTTGCCTGGTAGATCGCGCTGAACGGCCCATACTGGCGCACAGTCCTGTATTCTTCAGGCAGTGGCGTCACGCTTGGCATTACGCCTGCCAGCCCTTCAACTCTGCCACTTCCCACAGATTTGCTGTCTGGCGTTAACGTCAACGGCACCGTTGAGCCGTTGCGCTCCACCTCCAGAGCAATAGATTGCCCGGGGTTATCACGCACGGCGATGACAAAATCACGCCATTGCGCTAGCGCCTGCCCGTCGACTTTAACGATCCTATCTCCGACTTGCAAACCTGCTTTTTCCGCCGCCGAATCGGCCTGTACCTGATGCAATACCGGCTCGATTTTCGGACCACGCGGGATAATCCCGAGCGAAGCAGCAGGATCTTGCTTATCAGGCTCAAACTGCCACTCGCGCAAATCCAGCGTTTTCTGGACGACACGGTCGGAGCCTAAAGGTGCAGTTCCGATCACGACATCGCTATCGCCGATTTTACCGATCAGCGCCAGACGCGCGGTATCCCAATCAGGCGTTTCGATACCATCAACGGACTTTAGTTCCGTTCCCGCCGACATTTCCGCCTGCGCCGCGATGGAGTTGGGCAGTATTTCACCCACGACTGGACGCACGCCCGGTACGCCAATAATAAACACCAGCCAGTACGCCACAATCGCAAACAGAAAATTGGCAATCGGCCCAGCGCTGACAATAGCCGCACGTTGCCAGACCGTTTTACTGTTAAATGACTGGTGACGGAATTCTGGCGCGACCGTATCGACGCGCTCATCCAGCATCTTCACGTAGCCGCCAAGTGGGATCAGCGCAATCACGAATTCTGTACCGGTACGATCGCGACGCCGCCATAGCGCACGTCCGAAACCGACTGAGAAGCGTTCGACCTTCACACCACAGCGGCGCGCTACCCAGAAATGCCCAAATTCATGGACAGTGACCAGCACACCCAGTGCGATGATAAACGCGGCAAGATTCCAGAGAAAACTCAGCATAAATAGCTCTACCGCTTTATTCTAAGCCACTTTAAACAGCAGCAGCATCAGGCAAGAGAACACAGGAACCGCAGCCGTCAGGCTGTCGATACGATCGAGCACGCCACCGTGCCCCGGAATCAAATGGCTACTGTCTTTGATACCCGCCTCGCGTTTGAACATACTTTCCGTCAAATCACCCAACACCGAGGCCAGCGCAGCAGCAATAGAACAAATCAACAACGTTGCTGGCGCTACCGTTAACGGCGCATAAAGGCTAAACAGCACAGAGATAAGCGCCGAGGTTGCCAAACCACCGAGAAAGCCTTCCCAGGTTTTGCCCGGCGAGACTTTTGGCGCGAGTTTACGCTTACCAAACAGTTTACCGAACATGTAGGCACCGCTGTCAGCGCCCCACACTAGCAGCATGACGTACAGCAACCACCAGGCACCAGCGAATGGATTAATCGCGTAATTGTAATGGCGAAGCGCAACCATGCCCCAGAAAAACGGCACTATCGTCATGATACCGAACACCAGTCGCAATGTACGCGAATGACGCCAAAATGAGGCGGAAGCCGGATAGAACAGAACCAGAAACAGCGCCACACCCCACCACACCAGTGATGACCAGAGCGCGATGCTGATTTGCGGAATATGCACGGAATAATGGTAGGCCGGGAGTGATAACAGCATCAGTGCCAGCAAGAAACCACACAGGATCGCGAGCCATAAGCGTTGGCCATAAGAGGCAAACCCCGCCAGCTGACCCCATTCCCATGCCGCCAGCATACACACAGCCAACGTAACAAGCGTGAATCCCAGAGGAGGCAGCAAGAAAAGTGCTGCAATAACAATCGGGATCAAAATAAAAGCAGTAATCAGGCGATACTTCAGCAAAAGTTCCCCCTAGGATGCATCAGCATCGTTAGGTGTTGTTCCCCCGAAGCGGCGCTCGCGTTGTGCAAAAGCATTCAGCGCACCTTCAAAGACTTGTTCATCGAAATCAGGCCAGAGGACATCAGTAAAGTAAAGTTCAGCATAAGCAATTTGCCACAGAAGAAAATTACTGATGCGGTGTTCTCCACCGGTTCTGATCACCAAATCAACCGGAGCCAGATCATGCAGACAGATGTACTGACATAATGACGCTTCATTAATGCTATCAGGGCGCAGAATGCCTTCCTGCACCTGCTCTGCAAGTTGCCGTACTCCCTGAATAATATCCCAACGGCCGCCATAATTCGCGGCAATATTCAGTGTGAGCCCCTGATTCTTTTCCGTCAGTGCTTCTGAACGACGAATTCGCTCTTGTAAACGCGGACTGAAGCGGCCGATATCGCCAATGACCCGCAAACGAACATTGTGCTTGTGCAGGCTTTTCACTTCGCTGTCCAGCGCTCTAACAAACAGTTCCATGAGTGCGGAAACTTCCTGCGCCGGACGGTTCCAGTTTTCACTGCTAAATGCGTAAAGTGTCAGTGCATCCAGCCCTTGGCTCACTGCAAAACTGACCGACCGTCGCACAGCCTTTACACCAGCCTGATGGCCAAAAATCCGCATTTTCCCCCGGCTTTTCGCCCAGCGACCATTGCCATCCATGATAATGGCAACATGCCGCGGCCCGGCGGGTGGTAGATCGTTAGTATTTTTTTGATTATCGGACGGCATAACGCGTACTTATTTCCTCAAGCAAGAAATACAACAGTTCTTCCGTAACATCAGATCCCGTTAGCGCAAAAAAAGCCGTGAACGATCACGGCTTAGCTTCACGGTCGATTAAACAACTTTCGCATAATCAACCATTGAGTGGCGCAGACTATACCACCTCCACCGCACATGAACAAATTGTGCCACGGCGTTATCCAGCTATCGCGCGTAATGTGTCAGGGTCTGTGTTGCGACCTGTCTGGCCCAGTGGTCGATAAACAGAACATCATCAACGCTGGCGGGTTCTGGCAATGTAAGTTGTTCAATGACATACCGATTTACCGCCGCAATATCCGTAAAACGAATCTGCGACTGCAAAAATGCCGCCACTGCAACCTCATTCGCTGCGTTCAGTGCCGTAGTGGCCGACTGACCATGATTACAAGCATCAATAGCGAGCTGTAAACAAGGATAACGCGCATAGTCCGGTGCCAAAAATGTCAGCGCGCCAATCTGGCAAAAATCTAACGCTTTTGCACCCGATGTCACACGTTCAGGATAAGCCATTGCATGAGCAATCGGCGTACGCATGTCGGGCGATCCTAACTGCGCCAGAACGCTACCATCACGGTAACGCACCATCGAGTGAATCACTGACTGCGGATGAATAATGACTTCCATCTGTTCGGCAGAAGCATTAAACAACCAGCGCGCTTCGATATACTCCAGCCCTTTGTTCATCATCGTGGCAGAATCAACCGAAATTTTGCGCCCCATTGACCAGTTTGGATGCGCGCACGCCTGATCCGGCGTCATGTCCGCCAACGCCGACACCGGAGTTTCACGAAACGGTCCACCGGAACCGGTCAGAACAATACGTTCGACCCCATGCTGCGACAATGAAGCGTAGCCTAATTGGCGCTGAATTTGCTCAGGTAAACTCTGAAAAATCGCATTATGTTCGCTATCAATTGGTAAAAGCTGTGCACCACTTTGCGCCACGGCGTCCATAAAGAGACGTCCGCAGGTGACCAGCGATTCTTTGTTCGCCAACAAAACCTGTTTTCCAGCATGAATTGCCGCTAGCGTTGGCAATAGCCCTGCTGCCCCCACAATCGCGGCCATCACCTGATCGACACCATCCAATGCAGCAAGGTCACATGCTGCTTGTTCTCCAGCCAGCACTTCCGTTTTACAACCATATTCCGCCAACTGCTGGCGCAGGGAGGTTGCAGAGGCTTCATCAGCCATTGAGGCATAGGCGGGTTGGAAAGTGAGGCACTGCTCTAGCATCAACTTGACGTTGTACCCGGCGGATAACGCGCGTACGGCAAATTTATCGGGATTGGCTTTAATCACTGCCAGCGAACTGACGCCAATAGAGCCGGTGGAACCAAGAATTGTCAGTTGCTTCATTAAAAATGCTCTGAATAACCGGATTTGATGACAGGAAGGTACACGAGTCTGAGGCGATTACCATGATATATCTCTGCTATCGATCACAGTCACGATAACCGCAGGCATATACACAGCAAAAAATTGTTTACTACCCAGAGGGGCTAGCCTTCACCCATTCCTTGTATAACCATTGTAATACTCTAAATAATTCAAGTTTCAGGAAGGCGGCGAGAGAAGGCATCCCGATGAGCTTACTCAAGTAAGTGATTCGGGTGGCTGAACGCGGCCAACGCACATGCAACTTGAAGAATGACAAGTATAAAAATAAAGCGCCGCAGGAAAAAAGGAGAGAACCCACAGATTTCCTACGACGCACTATCCAACGGGCTGATTAGAACTCCATCAGCTCCGCTTCTTTTTCTGCCAGTGCGACGTCCACTTTCTTAATGAAGTTGTCAGTCAGTTTCTGCACGTCGTCCTGAGCGCGACGTTCTTCATCTTCACTGATCGCTTTATCTTTCAACAGCGCTTTCAATTTGTCGTTAGCGTCACGGCGCACGTTACGTACGGAGATACGGCCCTGCTCTGCTTCGCCACGAACCACTTTGATCAGGTCTTTACGACGCTCTTCCGTCAGCGGTGGCAGTGGAACACGGATTACGGTGCCAGCAGAAGACGGGTTCAGGCCGAGATCGGAGGCCATGATCGCTTTCTCAACCGCAGGGCCAAGCGAACGATCGAATACCGAAATCGCCAGCGTGCGGGAGTCTTCTACGACAACGTTAGCAACCTGACGCAGTGGCGTTGCGCTGCCATAGTATTCAATATGAATGCCATCGAGAATGCTAGGTGACGCACGGCCGGTACGGATTTTGCTGATCTGGTTTTTAAACGCTTCAACACATTTGTCCATGCGCGTTTCAGCATCTTTTCTGATTTCATTAGTCACGTTGTGAACCCTTGAAAACTGGTTGCCTGGCAGGCCATGTCAGTACATGACCCGGTGAATAATTAATGCCAGCGTGCGGCTGGCGTATAGAGCAATACTGAGAATATATTACCCTATAATCGGGATTAGCCGTTATTACTGACTAATCAACGTCCCTTCTTTTTCACCCATGACAACGCGACGCAGTGCGCCAGGTTTGTTCATGTTGAAAACACGGATCGGCAAATTATGGTCGCGTGCCAGCGTAAACGCGGCAAGATCCATCACTTTCAGCTCACGTTCTAACACGTCTTGATAGGTTAGCGTTTCGTACATCGTCGCTGAAGGATCTTGTACCGGATCGGCAGAATAGACGCCATCGACTTTTGTCGCTTTCAATACGACATCCGCTTCAATCTCAATGCCGCGCAGGCAAGCCGCTGAATCTGTGGTGAAGAAAGGATTGCCTGTTCCAGCGGAGAAAATCACTACGCGGTTATTACGCAGCAGGCTAATCGCTTCTGCCCAGCTGTAATTGTCACAGACGCCATTCAGGGGAATGGCAGACATCAGACGAGCGTTCACATAGGCACGGTGCAATGCATCACGCATTGCCAGACCATTCATGACGGTCGCCAGCATTCCCATGTGGTCGCCCACAACGCGGTTCATACCCGCTTTAGCCAGACCCGCGCCACGAAACAGGTTACCACCGCCGATAACTACACCGACCTGAATGCCTAACTCAACCAGTTCTTTCACTTCCTGAGCCATGCGATCCAGAATGCTCGCATCGATACCAAAACCTTCAGTTCCCTGTAAAGCTTCGCCACTGAGCTTCAGCAGGATTCGTTGATAGACGGGTTTTGCATTGGTTGCCATGGTGTTCTTATCCTACAGGCTGTCGTCGTATTGGGGGGTTGTAAATATCAAAACTGTTCCACCCGGCCCCTATCTGAATACAGGAAACCAAGCGTACTAAAACTCTTTGGGCTGGATAAAAAGGAACCGCCAACTGGCGGCTCTTTTTTTGCTATTAAGACTGCTTGCTCATCGCTGCAACTTCAGCAGCAAAGTCAGTCTCAACTTTTTCAATACCTTCACCCACTTCGAAACGGATGAAGTTAGTCACGTCAGCGTTGTGCTCTTTCAGCAGTTGGCCAACAGACTTGGCTGGATCCATAACGAAAGGCTGGCCAGTCAGAGAAACTTCGCCGGTGAATTTCTTCATACGGCCTTCAACCATTTTCTCTGCGATTTCTTTCGGCTTACCAGACTGCATCGCGATTTCCAACTGAACCTGGTACTCTTTCTCTACCACTTCAGCAGACACGTCTTCTGGCTTAACGAATTCAGGCTTGCTTGCGGCAACGTGCATAGCCAGGTGTTTAACCAGCTCTTCGTCAGCGCCTTTAGCAGCAACCAGAACACCGATGCGCGCACCGTGTTGGTAGTTACCCAGAACTTCGCCTTCCAGAGCAGAAACGCGGCGAATATTGATGTTCTCACCAATTTTAGCAACCAGCGCAACACGCTCTTCTTCGAACTGTGCTTTCAGCACGTCAACATCAGTGATTTTGCCTGCAACAGCAGCATCCAGCACTTTGTCAGCAAACGCCTGGAAACCACCGTCTTTAGCAACGAAGTCAGTCTGGCAGTTAACTTCCAGGATCACAGCGTAGTTACCGTCGATCTTAGTCTTGATCACGCCATCAGCAGCAACATTACCTGCTTTTTTCGCCGCTTTGATCGCGCCGGATTTACGCATGTTTTCGATTGCCAGCTCGATGTCGCCGTTAGCTTCAACCAGCGCCTTCTTACATTCCATCATGCCCGCAGCGGTACGCTCACGCAGCTCTTTTACCAGGGATGCGGTAATTTCAGCCATTCTAAAATCCTCGGAAGATTTGTTCTGCCTGGTCGTCACGACCAAACAGCTTTAAAAGTGAAAAAGGGGCCATAAAAAGGCCCCTAACCAAACTAGTACTACCTGGTTAATAAGGGCTCAACGAGCCAGACTTATTATTCAGCTTCTACTAAGCCTTCTTCTGCCTGCACAGCCAGATCTTGAGAACGGCCTTCGCGGACAGCAGTAGCAACAGCGCTCAGGTACAGGTTAACTGCACGGATTGCGTCATCGTTACCAGGGATGATGAAGTCAACGCCATCTGGATCGGAGTTGGTATCAACCACTGAGAATACCGGAATACCCAGGTTGTTAGCTTCTTTGATTGCGATGTGCTCGTGATCGGCGTCGATAACGAACAGCGCGTCTGGCAGACCGCCCATATCTTTGATACCGCCCAGGCTGTTTTCCAGCTTGTCCAGTTCACGAGTGCGCATCAGCGCCTCTTTTTTGGTCAGCTTGTCGAACGTGCCGTCTTGAGATTGGGTTTCCAGATCTTTCAAACGCTTGATGGACTGACGAACGGTTTTCCAGTTAGTCAGCATACCGCCCAACCAACGATGGTTCACGTAGAACTGATCGCAGTTGTTGGCCGCATCTTTTACCGCTTCGCTTGCTGCGCGCTTGGTACCAACGAACAGAATTTTGCCTTTGCGAGAAGCAATTTTGCCCAGCTCAGCCAAAGCGTCGTTGAACATTGGTACAGTTTTTTCAAGGTTGATGATGTGAACTTTGTTACGTGCACCGAAGATGAATGGCTTCATTTTCGGGTTCCAGTAACGGGTCTGGTGACCAAAGTGTACGCCAGCCTTGAGCATATCGCGCATGGAAACAGTTGCCATGATTACCTCTATTAATTAAGTATGGGGTTATGCCTCCACATGTCCCATTGCGCCGACCCCATCCGGTGAAACACCTCAGGAGCACCCCGGCGAACGTGCCGACATGTGTGTGTTATTTACACAAAGTGAGTTTAGTCGATGTCGTTGAATATCGTATAACCGATATCCAGCCGGATCATCGGCGCGCTTTATACCATAAATCCCCCAGCGACACCAACATTTGTTATTCAATCGTCCACAAATCAGAATGATAGTTTGGCAAGCCAACGGCATGGCTGGTAACATAAGTTATTAGTTATCGCTCTTAATTTTTGTGCTTAACAGGCACCTGCGGACAATCATCAATGGCAATTTCAATTAAAACTCCTGAAGACATCGAAAAAATGCGCGTAGCTGGCCGTCTGGCTGCCGAAGTCCTGGAAATCATCGAACCCCACGTGGTTCCGGGCGTGAGTACTGCCGAATTAGACAGAATCTGTCACGATCACATCACCAACAAGCAACAAGCCATTTCTGCTTGTCTGGGCTACCACGGCTTCCCGAAATCCGTCTGCATCTCCATCAACGAAGTGGTGTGCCACGGCATTCCTAGCGAAGAACGCATTTTGAAAGATGGTGATATCGTCAACATCGACGTCACCGTAATCAAAGACGACTTCCACGGCGATACGTCAAAAATGTTTATCGTCGGCAAACCAACCATTCTGGGTGAGCGCCTCTGCCGCATCACGCAGGAAAGCCTCTATCTGGCGCTGAAAATGGTTAAGCCAGGCATCCGCCTGCGCACGTTGGGTAAAGCGATCCAGCAGTTTGCGGAAGGAAATAACTTCTCCGTGGTGCGTGAGTATTGTGGTCACGGTATCGGCAAAGGCTTCCACGAAGAGCCACAGGTTCTGCACTACGATGCAGATGACGGTGGCGTAGTGCTGCAAACGGGTATGGCATTCACGATCGAGCCTATGCTCAATGCCGGTGATTTCCGCATCCGTACGATGAAAGACGGCTGGACGGTAAAAACCAAAGATCGCAGCTTGTCGGCGCAGTACGAGCATACTATTGTGGTAACCGATAACGGCTGCGAAATAATGACGTTGCGAAAGGATGACACCATCCCCAACATCATCACGCATGAACAGTAAACACGAAGCCGGCAGACGCCGGCTTTTTTATGGCGTGCGGAAAGCACGCCCCCCTACGGGCCGTCGCAAGCGACGTTGAAAAACGCGCTCTGCGTTTTTTTATGGGCTGCGCTATGACAGATAACCGATTTTCGCCAGACAGTACGCCACCTGACGCGTCCTCATCAAACAGCCCCATAGACCCCATTGCTCCAGTACAGTTGCCCGCCTCACCGCTGACCTATGCTGATGACATGCTGAATTGTCAGACGTTAAAACAGCAGTTGGAACTGTTTCAGCTTTGGCTCGGTTCAGAATTCCGTTCCGGCGTCAGCGCAGAAAAGCTGATTGATGCCAGAACCTTGTTCATCGATCGCCTATTGCAGCGGCTATGGTATTTCCACGGCTTTGAAAATATCGCCCAAACGTCACTCGTAGCAGTTGGCGGATATGGCCGAGGTGAGCTGCACCCGCTTTCCGATATCGACGTGCTGGTATTAAGCCAGACAGAGCTGAGTGAAGAACATTCCCAGCGTGTCGGCCAATTCATCACCCTACTGTGGGATTTGAAGCTGGAAGTCGGCCATAGCGTCAGAACGCTGGAAGAGTGCTTACAGGAAGGACGCGCAGATATTTCCGTCGCGACCAACCTGATCGAATCCCGCATGATATGCGGCGACGTCGCCCTGTTTCTCTCGCTGCAAAAAAACATATTCAGTGATGAATTTTGGCCGTCAGACACGTTTTTCCCGGCAAAAATCGCCGAACAGCAGGAACGCCATCAGCGCTATCACAGTACCAGCTACAATCTGGAACCCGACATCAAGAGCAGTCCGGGCGGACTACGCGACATTCACACGCTGCTGTGGGTGGCGAGACGCCACTTCGGCGCGACTTCACTCAATGAAATGGTGGGTTTCGGCTTTCTGACCGAAGCTGAGCGTAAAGAGCTTAACGAATGCCAAAGCTTTTTGTGGCGCATCCGCTTCGCCCTGCATCTGATCCTACCGCGTTACGACAACCGGCTGCTGTTCGACAGGCAGTTGAACGTCTCACAGTTGCTGCAATATCAGGGCGAAGGCAACACGCCAGTCGAGCGCATGATGAAGGATTTCTACCGTATGACGCGTCGCGTCAGCGAGTTGAACCAGATGCTGTTGCAACTCTTTGACGAAGCGATTCTGGCGTTGGATGCGAGTGAAAAACCTCGCCCGATTGACGATGAATTTCAGCTACGCGGCAACCTGCTAGACCTGCGCGATGAAAACCTGTTTATCAAAAAACCGGAAGCCATCATGCGCATGTTCTACCTGATGGTACGCAACCGTGACATCAGCGGCATTTACTCCACCACGTTGCGCCAACTGCGCCATGCTCGTCGCCATCTCGCCAGCCCGCTTTGCACCATCCCGGAAGCGCGCCAGCTGTTCATGAATATTCTGCGCCATCCGCATGCGGTAAGCCGTGCGCTGCTGCCAATGCATCGCCACAGCGTGCTGTGGGCCTATATGCCGCTGTGGGGAAACATCGTCGGTCAGATGCAGTTCGATCTGTTTCACGCTTATACGGTGGATGAGCACACGATCCGCGTTCTGCTCAAGCTGGAAAGCTTCGCCGACGAGGATACGCGACCCCAGCATCCGCTGTGTGTAGAACTCTACCCTCGCCTGCCCCAGCCTGAATTATTGCTGTTGGCCGCGCTGTTCCACGATATCGCGAAAGGCCGTGGGGGCGATCACTCTGAACTGGGCGCGCAGGATGTGCTGGAGTTTGCGGCGCTACACGGGCTGAATTCGCGTGAAGCTCAGTTGGTTTCCTGGCTGGTGCGCTGCCACCTGCTGATGTCCGTCACCGCACAGCGTCGTGACATTCAAGATCCCACCGTCATTCAGCAATTTGCCACCGAAGTGCAGAGCGAAACCCGCTTACGCTATCTGGTCAGCCTGACGGTTGCGGACATCTGTGCCACCAATGAAACGCTGTGGAACAGCTGGAAACAGAGCCTGTTGCGTGAACTCTATTTCGCGACGGAGAAACAGCTGCGCCGCGGCATGCAAAATACCCCAGATTTGCGCGAACGCGTCCGCCACCACCGCTTGCAGGCGCTGGCGCTGCTGCGTATGGACAATATTGACGAAGAGGCGCTGCACCACATCTGGAGCCGCTGTCGAGCCGATTATTTCCTGCGCCACTCGCCGAACCAGCTTGCCTGGCACGCGCGCCACTTGCTGGAGCATGATGTCAACAAACCGCTGGTGCTGATCAGCCATCAAGCCAGCCGTGGCGGTACAGAGATTTTTATCTGGAGCCCAGACAGGCCTTATCTTTTCGCGGCGGTCGCCGGTGAGTTAGATCGACGCAACCTCAGCGTGCACGATGCGCAGATTTTTACCAGCCGCGACGGCATGGCGATGGATACGTTCATCGTGCTGGAACCGGATGGCAGCCCGCTGGCGCAGGATCGGCATGAAATGATACGCCATGCGCTGGAGCAGTCGCTGACGCACCGACATTACCAACACCCGCGCGTACGCCGACCGTCGCCCAAGCTGCGTCATTTCAGCGTACCAACGGAAGTCAACTTCCTACCGACGCACACGGACAGACGCAGCTACATGGAGCTCAGCGCACTCGATCAACCAGGGCTGCTGGCACGGATCGGTGAAATTTTTGCCGATCTCAACCTGTCGCTACACGGCGCACGCATTTCCACAATCGGCGAGCGGGTAGAGGATCTTTTCATTCTGGCCGACAGCGACAGACGGGCATTAAAGCCGGATTTACGCCTTAAATTGCAAGAACGGTTGACAGAAGCCCTTAACCCAAACGATAAAGTACCATTGAGTTAATTTTTACAATCAGGAAAGAGAAATCAGGATGCACCAACAATTACAGAACATCATTGAGACGGCTTTCGAGCGCCGCGCTGAAATCACTCCGGCAAACGCAGACACCGTCACGCGTGAAGCCGTCACTCAGGCTATCAACCTGCTGGATAGCGGCGCCCTGCGCGTTGCAGAGAAAATCGACGGCCAATGGGTTACCCACCAGTGGCTGAAGAAAGCCGTGCTGCTCTCTTTCCGTATTAACGATAACCAACTTATCGAAGGCGGAGAAACACGCTTTTTCGACAAAGTACCCATGAAATTCGCTGACTATGATGAAGCGCGTTTCCAGCGTGAAGGCGTGCGCGTTGCACCGCCGGCCAGCGTGCGTCGCGGTGCCTATATCGCACGTAATACCGTGCTGATGCCGTCTTACGTCAACATCGGTGCTTACGTCGATGAAGGCACGATGGTCGATACCTGGGTAACCGTAGGTTCTTGTGCTCAGATCGGTAAAAATGTTCACCTGTCCGGCGGTGTCGGCATCGGTGGTGTTCTGGAGCCGTTACAGGCTAACCCAACCATCATCGAAGATAACTGCTTCATCGGTGCGCGTTCTGAAGTCGTGGAAGGCGTTGTCGTTGAGGAAGGTTCCGTCATCTCCATGGGTGTGTTCATCAGCCAAAGCACCCGTATTTACGATCGTGAAACCGGTGAAATTCACTATGGTCGCGTCCCGGCGGGCTCCGTTGTGGTTTCCGGTAACCTGCCGTCCAAAGATGGCAGCCACAGCATGTACTGTGCAATCATTGTGAAGAAAGTGGATGCGAAAACCCGCGCTAAAGTGGGTATCAATGAGTTATTACGCTCCATCGACTAAACTAGAAACGGCGGGTTAATCACCCGCCGTTTTTTTATGCTCGAACGATAATCAGGACTATCTAAAAACCGAGAAGGTGACGCTATGTATGACAATCTAAAAAGCCTGGGCATTACCAATCCCGATGATATCGATCGCTATAGCCTGCGTCAGGAAGCAAACAACGACATCCTAAAGATCTATTTTCGTAAAGATAAGGGCGAGTTTTTCGCTAAAAGCGTGAAGTTCAAGTATCCACGCCAGCGCAAGACCATCGTGGCAGACAATTCTGGACAGGGCTACAAAGAGATCAACGAGATCAGCCCAAATCTGCGCTATGTGATTGATGAATTGGACAAGATCTGCCAGCAGGAACAGGTTGAAGTCGATCTGAAACGCAAAATCCTTGACGACCTGCGTCATCTGGAAAGCGTGGTTTCCAACAAAATTACCGAAATCGAAGCGGATTTAGAGAAGCTGACCAAGAATCGCTAAGCGCGATTTCTCAACAGGCCGCAACGAAAACGGGAGCGCGACAGGCTCCCGTTTGTCATTTCAGCACAGCATCACTGCGCGTCAACCAAATCAGCCCATGCTTCAACCCACGGGCATGAAATCACTTCCGGCTCAGGATGTTCGACGGCATCAACGTCCAAAACATCGCCCAGGCGCTTAGCACCGATTTCCTGTAATAACGCATCGAAAAGATGACCGCCCGCGCAGAAATTCGGGTAACTGCTGTCACCCAGCGCAATCACGCCATAGCGTAACGCAGGCTGGTAACCGCCTTTCTCACGCAGTGCGGCGTAAAGCGGAACAATAGAATCAGGCAACTGGCCTTGTCCCGTCGTCGACGTGACAACTAAAACCGTCTGCTCGCGGTAGTCCAGCCAGGATTCCAGCGTCGCATCTTCAAAAACCTTAACCTCATGGCCACGGTCCTTGAGAATATTTTCGGCTTCTTCGGCCACCAGCAATGCATTCCCGTAGACTGTACCAACAAAAATACCAATCTGCGCCATGCTTCTGACTCCCTTTTTAATTCGATATGTTTGATATAAAAGTAATACGGCAGTAATAAGACAGAGATTACTGCTCGACGAAATGCTCGCTATCCTGACCTGAGTCGGCAGGAAACTCAACCCCTTCAAACTCAGGGAGAATCCCCTTCCAGCCAAACTGTGTCATCACGCCCTGCCATGGCGCATCCCAACGCGCCTGCAACGTCAATGGCTGCCCACTCACCGGATGATTCAGCTGCAACTCGCTGGCATGCAGCATGAGCCTGCCGCAGGAGAAGTGCGATTCCATACCGCGATTGTGTCGCAGGTCGCCATGCGCGGTATCGCCGATGATGGGATGGTGGATATGTGTCATATGGCGGCGGAGTTGGTGCTTGCGCCCGGTCTGTGGCTTCAACTCCATCAGACTGTAGCGTGCCGTGGGGTAACGGCCGATGGCAACCGGCATCTCGACCTGCGCCAAAGAGCGGTAATGCGTGACAGCAGGCTGCGGCGCCTTATCAGGATTGGTAAATTTGTCGGCGATCTTGTCCAGCTCTTCGGTGAGCGCATAATCGATCACGCCGTCATCCAGCACATAGCCCCGCACAATGGCATGATATATTTTCTGCATCTGATGCGATTCAAACTGCTGGGATAACGCCCGCGCGACCTCGCTGGACAGCGCGAGCAGCAACACGCCGGATGTTGGTCTGTCGAGGCGATGAACGGTATACACGTGCTGGCCGATCTGATCGCGCACGGTCTGCATCACCACAATTTTTTCTTTGCGATCCAGCCAGCTACGATGGACTAACCAGCCGCTGGGTTTATTGACGGCAACCAGATGCTCATCCTGATAAATAATCTCAAGCATCGTGCACTGCGCCATCCTGTACATCGGGGGTGAATAGCTCATCAAGCAGCTTGATACGCAACAGAACCGCTGCTGTTTCTTCTGGCGACCCTTCCAGCGCGTCTTCAAAATAAGGCAGTAAAGCCAGTTCAGCGGGCAACGCTAGCTCGCTGTCCAATAAGGCATGCATGCGCGGCAAAAAGACCCACTGCAACCACTCTTCGGGTTTCATGGTATCGAGGCTAAAGGGCTCCGTGCTGTTAAATGCCTCCTCTTCCGGCGGGACAACCTGCCAGAAAGGGCTTTCCCTCAACGCGCGCTCAATATCGAATAATGACTGACGAACCTGGTTTTCTCTACTCATGCGGTTTCTCGCCCTTGACGCCAACAGTAATGGCGGCAAAGCATAGCACTGATATCAGCCTGACCCAATCGCCAGTGAAAAGACAACTCGGCTACTCACTCCCCCCGGGCACATTCTCCATCTCTTGCTCAAACAGCGTGCAAAACCCCTCTAAATGGGAGAAAAGTTGCTGCGTTCGTTCCTGGCCCAGCGCTCCGAAAGCGCGTTCACTTAATATCTTCGATTGCGTCAAAATAGGTTGAGTCCGCTTTTTTCCCAGCTCAGTTAGCGTCAGGATCTTTTCCCGCTTGTCATGTTCGCTTTCGGTGATATCAACCAGCCCTTGTTCTTTGAATAACTTGCAGATGCTAAACACAGTTTGTTTAGGCAGGCTCCATCGCTCACAAATATATTTTTGCGTGCATTTGCCGTCTGGGGATACCGCCAAAGAGTGCAGCACCGCAAAGGCGTTTTGATTAAAGCCTAACTTCTTCATCCACTGCTGAAACAAGTTATCAAGGTGATTGAGTTGTCTGCCTAACTCATCTAATCGATGCATATGAAATATCCTACAAATGGGCTAATCGCTTAAAATCGCCAGGGTAATAAAATCCAATCACTGCATTATCTACCCAACATATTTCGGGTGACAGAGGTATTGATAGGATTACCCGCCCCATCCATAGGTTTGCGCTATTGGGAACGGCTGCCGCTCGACTCAGCGTTGCCATTTCCCCAGTCACTGACGCTTGCCAGCTTCCGGGGAAGTCATTCGGCGACGGCCTTCCATGCCGCCGAGCTATATTGGATAAGAACGGTATTGGGTACGAACGGTATTGGGTACGATGTACGTTAGTACACTTTTTCCCCTTTGAAATAGGTTGCCAATACCTTGGTATCTTTCAGTTTTTCCAGCCCCACGCTGCCAATATCGGTATCCACGATAATAAAGTCGGCGTTTTTCCCTTTCTCAAGACTGCCTGTGACATCGCTAATACCAAGCTGTTTCGCGCCATTAATCGTGTAAGCCTGCAAGCTTTGGCTGAACGTCATTGCCGCCTCGGTTGGGGGGAGATAACCAGCATTTGGCTGGCCGCGTTTGATGGCGTGATACATTTGACTGAACGGGTTCACCGCATCAAAGGTATTCGCAGGATAATCAGAGCCGAACGTTACCGCTACGCCCTCGCGTGCCGCTTGTCCGAGCAGGAATTGGTGATGATAAGCGTCGTGACCAATTTTGGTCCTCGTTTCATCTTTTTCATACATCACCGCCCAGTTTGGCGTCGTTTGCAGGAATAAATTGTCCTTCATGGCGGCAAACTTCTGCACGCCCTGCGGCTCAAATACCTGGTTGTGGGCAATCACACGAGCCAACTGCGGGTTAATTTTTTTGTTAGCCGCAAAAGCGTCTAAAATCGACTGCTGCGCTTTATCGCCTATCGCGTGTACATGCACAGAGAAGCCCGCTTTCAACGCCGCAGCGACATTGTCGTTAATCTGTTGCTGGCTTAAAAATGGCTCGACGACGTTGCCGTTGGGATAAGGCTGGTACATCGCCCCTGAATCCATTTCAATCGTGCCATCCATAAATAATTTATACAGATTCATCGACAAATTACCCTGATGATATTTTTCACGCAGGGCTTTAAGGCTGGCAATATTTTGTTCAGTCGATTTGGCCGCATCATAAAAATAACCGCGCTGATAATAGACCTTCAACTTCCCCTGCTCGTTTAAGCGGGCAATGGCAGCCACTGTCGTGCTAAACGTATCGCCAACGTCGGTAATCGCCGTAAAACCCAGCGAGTGGTAGGTCTTTAAAATCGGTTGAAGTTTCTCGGCAACGTTCTCGACTGCGTTAAATTGCTGTGCATCGACAACATTGTGCATCGCACTTTCATGCATGAAACCGGTTGGGTTGCCTTTGTTATCGCGCTCAAAATAATGCTTCCCTGGAATAGGATCGGGCGTGTTCGCATCGACGCGGGCGACGTTCAACGCTGCACTATTCGCCCACCCCGCGTGCATACCGCTGTCATACACCACGATCGGAACGCTCTCAGACACCGTGTCTAAATCGGCGGCAGTCGGCAACGCCCCTTGCGATAAGCCCAGCGAAGCAACATTAAATCCCTGCGCCAACAAATAGTTAGCTTTCGGGTGTGCGGCTAAATACGCTTTTAATTGACTAAGAATCTGCGGCAGGGTTGCTGCGCCGTCAACATACACAAAATCACCCGCTTCCATCACGGCTACCGTTGCGGGATGAGCGTGACTTTCAATAAAGCCAGGCAGTACCGTTTTTCCTTCTAAATCAACCAACCCAGTAGCCGCTGCTTTGAATGGCTTTGCACCATCATTTCCACCGACGTAGACAATTTTGCCCTGATCCATCACCAGCACGGACGCCGTTGGCTGCCGATCGTTAACGGTATAAATCCGTGCATTTTCATAGACGGTGTATGCGAAAGCATGGCTGGTAAACAGGCCAAGTGTGACTGACAGCATTTTTACATTGAATTTCATCACTGCGTTTTCCTTTGCTAAATAGTCCGATAATTTACTAAAAAATTAATTTAGTAAATTTTCAGACTAACTGCAAATTCTAAACACTGACTTAACGTCAATATTCAGTGATGACTTAGGTATCGCGTTTTGCGCATTTCTGCTTGGCTGGCGCTACATCCCTGCGTTCGGGGGAAAGGCGCTTGTAAAATAATACAGGCAAAAAATTGGGGGTACTGATTGCTCAGTACCCCCGGTTCGTTTTATAGCTATCCCGCTACACATTTGCATCCCTGCTCATCCGTGAAAACTTTTCCTTTTTGGTCGTCCTAACCCACAATCCTTGCTGGCGTCCCACTTTCTTCCTGACGTTTCCATCCTGTATCTTCCGTGATTCAATCCCTTTAGGCTCCTGCCCCACCGATATTCCTAATCGGCTCTCGGTCTCCTTCCTGGAGGTGTCCCTGATTTCATCCTGAAACCCTATTTCTTCCTGAAAACCGTTCTTCTTCCTGAAAACAATGCTTCTTCCTGAAACGACTGTTTCTTCCTAAAACAGTGTTTATCCTTAAAACAGCGTTTCTTCCTAAAACAATGCCTCTTCCTGAAACAATGTTTCTTCCTGAAAACAACCCGAGTGCAGTAACGTTATTTTGTTACCTATAGTAACTGTTACACACACTGTAACCGGTTACTAACTTAAGTAATAAGATGTATTAATTGTCAGCTTTCAGCAAGGGGTAATTGACATTGTTTCTCAACACCCCATCAGTGACACTGCGGATTTTTATTATAATTAACTAATTAATAATGAAAAAATTAAAATGAAACATATTTTCAACATTAAAGATAAGACATTTCTTACAGAGAATGTAAGAGATCTCTCACAAAGCCGAAAGTGAAATTCGATTAACCATTAGACCGCTAATGGATTAAGGCCAGAAAGAAACACCGCCAGCGTTGGCGCTAAGGTCTGACGCTTTTTGGTGCCGAATTCTTCCAGGATGATTTCCCCGGAAACATTACACAGCGACACCATGGTCAGCTCTGAATCAGTCGTTGCTAAAAACAGCGTCGGCGTGAGTTTAAGGCGCTTCTGCGTTAATAAATGACCAATCAGATTCTCCTGCATCCGGGTGAAATCCTCTTCACTCCACACCTGCAACAGCTGGCACGATAGTGAATCAAACTGCGCCGCCATATCCCCGGCATACTGCGCGGTGTAAAAAGCATGAACATCGGGATGCAGGCTGATTTCCAGCGCACGTTCCACACCATCCAATACGGCTGAAGGAACAAAAGGCTGTGGCAACCAGTGAACGGTATCGTCATGATTTTCGACAATACACGGGGAAGGTATACCGTAAAGTGCTTCACTGGCAGGCAAATGCCCCTTTTCCTGCTGCCAACAGGCAACATAACGCTGGGTAAACGCCGCCAGTGCCGAAACAACTTCATGTTCCATAATTTTTCTCATCACTCTTTTAGTCAGGTTACACTATTCGTCATCACGCTTATCACATCAAGGTAACAGCATGTCCGTCTATGACAAGCATCAGGCCCTGAGCGGGCTGACACTGGGCAAACCCACCCCCTATCACGACCGCTATGATGCCGCACTTCTGCAACCCGTGCCACGTAGCCTGAACCGCGATCCACTCGGCATTTATCCTGACAATCTGCCGTTTCATGGCGCGGATATCTGGACGCTCTATGAGCTTTCCTGGCTGAACAATCGCGGCGTGCCTCAGGTGGCCGTCGGTGAAATGCATCTCAATGCAGAAAGCCTGAATCTGATTGAATCAAAAAGTTTTAAGCTGTATCTGAACAGCTTTAATCAGACGGCATTCGACAGTTGGGAAAGCGTACGCGCAACGTTAGCCAAAGATCTGGCGCATTGCGCACAGGGGGATGTCAGCATCACACTCTTCAAACTCAACGAGCTTGAAGGCCAGCCGATAGCAGGATTCACAGGCGAGTGCATCGACGACCAAGACATTCAGATCGACAGCTACGACTTCAGCGCCGACTATCTGGCGACAAACGAACAGGACGCGCCAATCGTTGAAGAAACACTGGTCAGCCACCTGCTGAAATCCAACTGTTTGATCACCCATCAGCCAGACTGGGGCTCGGTACAAATTCATTATCGCGGTAAGCGCATCAACCGTGAAGCGCTGCTGCGCTACATTGTCTCATTTCGTCATCATAACGAATTTCACGAACAGTGTGTGGAACGAATTTTTAACGACATCATGCGCTACTACCAGCCGGAAAAACTCAGCGTGTATGCCCGCTATACCCGACGCGGCGGGCTGGACATCAACCCCTGGCGCAGTAACACCGCGTTTAACTCGTCAAATGGACGCCTGCCACGCCAGTAACCGGCCGATAAATCTCAGGCTTGCACGGTAATATGCGTGGCGTCACGCAAGTTAGGCGAGAAGCAGTTGTCAACATTGGAAAAAATGATGGCAGCGCGTTAAGGTGGTGTGCCAGACAACAAAAGATCCATAACGTCTGAACGGTGCTCAAGTAGGTTTCATTTAGGCTCGCGGTATTTCACGCATGCGCGTTCCGCGTAGTGTCTTAAATGAATGACATTCGTGCCGTGCTGCTGAAACGTCGAGCGTGTAACAACGGAACGTGCTCTCGGCAGCCAGCATGGCATCGCGAATTATATTGCGTTTCAAGGAGCAAAATTGATTACACATATCAGCCCATTGGGATCGATGGATTTGTTATCGCAGTTGGAAGTGGACATGCTGAAAAGCACAGCCAGCAGCGATCTCTACCGTTTGTTTCGCAACTGTTCCCTCGCCGTACTGAATTCCGGTAGCCAGACAGATAACAGCAAAGAGCTGCTGTCTCGTTATGAAGATTTTGATATCAACGTGCTGCGCCGCGAGCGCGGCGTCAAACTGGAATTGGTGAACCCGCCGGAAGACGCCTTCGTTGACGGCAACATCATTCGCGCCTTGCAGGCTAACCTGTTCGCCGTATTGCGCGACATTCTGTTCGTCAACGGCCAAATCGCCAGCGCAGGCCGCTATCAGAACCTGAATCTGGAAAATTCCGCCCATATTACCAATCTGGTGTTCTCTATCCTACGTAATGCCAGAGCGCTCCACGTTGGGGAAGAACCGAACATGGTGGTCTGCTGGGGCGGCCATTCGATTAATGAAATCGAATACCAGTATGCTCGCAAGGTAGGCAGTCAGCTCGGCCTGCGTGAACTGAATATCTGCACGGGCTGCGGTCCGGGTGCGATGGAAGCACCAATGAAAGGTGCCGCCGTCGGTCATGCGCAGCAGCGCTATAAAGAAGGACGCTTCATCGGCATGACTGAACCGTCCATCATTGCCGCCGAGCCGCCTAATCCGCTGGTCAATGAACTGATTATCATGCCAGATATCGAAAAGCGTCTGGAAGCCTTTGTCCGTATCGGACATGGCATCATCATTTTCCCCGGCGGGGTCGGAACGGCAGAAGAGTTCCTCTATCTGCTGGGCATCATGATGAACCCAGAAAACAGCGAACAGGTGCTGCCGATTATCCTGACCGGGCCGGAGGAAAGTGCAGACTATTTCCGCGTGCTGGACGAATTCATTGTTAGCACGCTGGGCCGTCAGGCGCGCCGTTACTACTCGATCGTCATTAATGATGCCGCAGAAGTCGCCCGTCAGATGAAGAAAGCGATGCCGCAGGTGAAAGAAAGCCGTCGCCACACGGGCGATGCTTACAGCTTTAACTGGTCACTGCGCATCGCACCCGACCTGCAACTGCCCTTTGAGCCGACACATGAAAATATGGCCGACCTCAACCTGCATCCGAATCAGCCAGCTGAAGAGCTGGCTGCCGCGCTACGCCGGGCGTTCTCCGGTATTGTGGCCGGTAATGTGAAAGAGGTCGGTATTCAGGCAATTGAGCAACGTGGGCCGTACAAAATTCACGGCGACCCGCAGATGATGAAAAGCATGGATACGCTGCTACAGGGCTTTGTCGCACAGCAGCGCATGAAGCTGCCCGGCAGCGCCTATATTCCCTGCTACGAAATCTGCGCCTAACGGTTCACCGCTCGGTCATACCTACGTGGGGAAGCCCTGCTTCCCCCTCTTATCACATCAGGAATTACGCGATGCCCGTCCATTTGCTGATTGTCGACGCGCTCAATCTGATACGTCGCATTCATGCGGTACAAGGTTCGCCCTGTATCACGGCATGCCAACATGCGCTGCATCAACTCATACAGCACAGCCAGCCTACGCACGCGGTGGCCGTCTTTGATGATGAAGATCGCGATACCAGTTGGCGTCACCAACTCTTGCCGGACTACAAGGCAGGACGCACGCCAATGCCGGATAATTTGAAGCAGGAACTCCCACAGATTAAAGCGGCCTTTGCCGCCGTTGGCGTAGCAAGCTGGCATAGCCTCGGCAATGAAGCCGACGATCTGGCGGCTACGCTGGCCGTCAAGCTATCATCAGCGGGCCATCAGGCGACGATCGTGTCGACCGATAAAGGGTACTGCCAGCTATTGGCTCCACACATTCAGATCAGGGATTATTTTCAGAAACGCTGGCTGGATCTGCCGTTTATCGAACAGGAATTTGGTGTGTCACCGCAGCAGTTGACAGACTACTGGGGGCTGGCAGGCATTAGCAGCAGCAAGATTCCAGGTGTCACAGGAATCGGCCCTAAAAGTGCCGCACAGCTTTTACAACAGGCAGGGAGTCTGGAGGCGCTGTATCAGCAGTTAGATGCCGTACCGGAAAAGTGGCGTAAGAAGCTGGAACAGCATAAGGAAATGGCGCTGATCAGTCGTCAAATCGCGATGCTGCGTACCGATTTAACGCTTAATGGCAATCTGCAGCAGCTGAGGCTGCCAGTGCAGAATAGCGCCCCGCCGCATTCTCACTAGCGGATGAATACAGATGCGTACCTGAGTGACCTCAGATACGCACCAGCACGAGATTATCGCTCGTCGCGACGGCCAGGCACCGCACTCCAGAAACGACGAACATGCACCGTGATTTCTTCACGGTCATGGTACAAATGCTTGGCATGCACTTCGGCATTAATCCCATTTTCGCTCAGGCGCTCACGTAGCACGGCCAGATTCTGCGACACTTCTTCATAGCGCTTCTTCATCGGCAACTTCAGGTTGAATATCGCTTCACGACACCAGCCCTTGATTAGCCAATCACTCATCAGACTGGTAACTTTCGCCGGCTTCTCCACCATATCGCACACCAGCCAATACACGTTATTACGCGGTACTTCGAAGCGGAAACCATCCGCCTGATGGTGCATCACCTGTCCGGTGTCCATCAGGCTCGGAGCCATCGGGCCGTTGTCTACCGCATAAACCATCATGCTGCGTTTAACCAGTTGGTAAGTCCAGCCGCCGGGGCAGGCGCCTAAATCCACCGCGTACATGCCGCTGCCCAGACGCTCATCCCACTCGTCGGCAGGAATAAAGACATGAAACGCTTCTTCCAGCTTAAGTGTCGAACGGCTTGGTGCATCGGAAGGGAACTTGAGGCGTGGGATCCCCATATAAAACGGTGAATTGTTATTGCTATAAGAGTAACCGGCATAGCAGCAGCCGGGCGCAATGAACAACACATGCAGCACCGGACGATCCGCTTTTTCATAGCCCAGCAGAATTTTATGCTCGCGTAATGCAGCACGCAGCGGCACGGTGAATTTGCGGCAGAACTTCATCAGCTCTTTGCTTTCATTGGTGTCGGGAACTTCGACACGCAACTCCCCCGCACGCTCAATGGCTCCCGTCAGCATACCAACGATTGGCGTGATGCGGTCTTCCGGCGGCAGATCGCGCAGCAGTTCACCGCTCAGGAACATCTGGCGGGCAAAAATCAGCTCATGAAACGGCAGCGTTTTTACCAGACGTTCTGCATCTTCATGCTGATAGCATTCAAACACAACGTAGCCACTGTTCTCTTTTACCCGCGCGAAGCCAAAGGCATTATGCTCCGTGGCTTTTTCCGTTATTTCCGCCGCGCACTCTTTCTCAAACCCAGAGCGGCAATACAAAATGACTTTATTCATGGCGTTTAGCCTTTCTCTTCAGACGCAGTGCGCCAATCAATATTAATATCCACCCCACCAGAAAACAGGCTCCGCCAATTGGCGTCACATAAACCCACAGTTTCAGGTGAGAAAGCGCCAGACAGTACAAACTTCCGCTGAAGAGTACCGTTCCCAACGCCAGAAAAACGCTGCTCCAGTAAAACCACAGATTGGTTCGCTGTTGCATCGCAACCGATAGCGCCAAAATCGCCAGCGTGTGAAATGCCTGATATTCAAGGCCGGTATGTAGCCAGCCCAGCTCCGTTGCGCCCAGCGTTTTGCTGAGAACGTGAGAGCCAAACGCACCCAGCGCGACAAAAGTGAAGCCGCTGATAGCAGCAAACACCAGCATGAAACGACTATTCATCGTAGTTACCTATAATCGTTGTTACCTATAAACAAGGTTGCTGACAAAGACCGCCGAGCGGTAGTAACGGATAGATCGTAAAGTCGCTGTAAACACGTCCCTGTGCGCTCGGCTTGCGCCATCCATGGCGCAAACGCTTTACTCTTCCATTCCGTTACTACCGTTTTCATTCTGCAAATAGATCTATCATCAGTCTGAAACGTAGTTACCTGTGAGTTATTCGGTCATCAAACCTCGACAGCCCGCGACACGGCTTCAGCGCGTGCCGTTGTCATAGCGGAAGCGAAATTTTTCCTGTTCGCTGGCTGCCCGCGCCAGAATCCAATGGCGAAAGGCGGCTATTTTACCCAGTTCTGCCTGACTGTCATGACATACCAGATAAAAAGCATTCCGGCTGACCAGCACATCGTTAAACGGACACACCAGTCGCCCAGCTTCGATTTCCGTCTGTGCCATCACATTATTCGCCAGCGCTACGCCCTGCCCGTGGATCGCCGCCTGCAACACCATCGCGCTGTGGCTGAAAATCGGCCCTTGCTGCACGTTAATCTGCACGCCAAGCTGACGCGTATAGGACAGCCAGTCACGACGCGACGCATCGTGCAGCAGCGTATGTGCCACCAAATCATCCGGCGTTTTTAACGGGTGATTCCCCGTCAGCAATACCGGTGAACAAACGGGCAAAAGATACTCGGCGTACAGCTTTTCTACTCGTAACCCCGGCCAGTTGCCCCGACCATAGAAAATCGCGACATCCACATCATCCGCCAGACGATCTTCATCGCGATCCACGGCCTGAATACGAACATCAATCCCTGGATAGTCAGAGTTAAAACTTGAAAGACGCGGCACCAGCCAATGAATAGCAAAGCTGGGCAACAGGCTGACCGTTAACGCGCCTTTGGCGCTGCGGGATTGCAGCTTACGGGTTGCATCATTCAAAGAGGAGAAGATCTCTTTGATATCAAGATAGTAACTTTGCCCCTCTTCCGTCAGTAGCAGAGAGCGATTACGACGGCGGAATAATTTAAGCCCCAGGAAATCTTCCAGTGACTTAATCTGGTGGCTGACGGCAGCCTGCGTGACAAACAGTTCTTCTGCTGCTTTGGTAAAACTTAAATGGCGAGCCGCCGCATCAAAAACGCGCAGTGCGTTGAGCGGAGGGAGACGTTTTGACATGAATGAAATCTTTTGGTTTACGCTAAATCAGCGATTTATCAGGCACATTCGTACCCAATAACGCTTAAGGTGCAGAAAGACGACAATGGGAAATCGCCCCAGTCGGTCCGCTGTCTGCGCGTTCAAAGCCATCGACAGCGGCCAACCTCTCTACAACGAAAAGATGACGGGTACATATATTAGTTTTTGTAATCCGAGACATTATAATTTGTCCGTTGAGGATGTACCAGCAAATACCTATATTAGCGCAACTTCCTGGGCCGGAACGAAAAGTGCGGAGGGGTGACCTGAGGTGCTTTTGGCTTGTGGTTGTGATGTTGTGTTTGCTATTTGTTTGTCTGCCTTTTGCAGATGTGGTAGCGAGTCTACCCTATTCACTTCCTGTACATTTACCCTGTCTGTCCAAAGTGATTTTTTGTGTAGCACCGCAAATTGCGGTGCTTTTTTTTGCTTACGTTTCACACCTGAATGCCATAACACGCTTATCTAGCATCTGGCATAACTTAACAGGCAACGTGTGATGATATACCCGTCATACTTCAAGTTGCATGTGCGTTGGCTGCGTTCACTCACCCGAATCACTTACCTGAGTAAGCTCATCGGGATTCCTTCTCTTGCCGCCTGCCTGAAACTCGAATTATTTAGGGTATGAGCAAACGGCACTATTTCCCTTTCGCCATTTCTTTCACATTATCACGGTTAATTTGCTGCTGCTGACCGTAGGCATCGGTATAGCTGATCATACCCGTCTCATCATCCACCTTCGGTTTCCCCTCTGCGACGATGGTACGACCGTCATTGGTATGCATGACGTAATTACTGGAACAGGCTGCCAGAGAAAACGCCATCACGATAGCGGCAAAAATAGAAATTTTATTCTTCATAGTTAACCCTCAATGAATTTAAATGTCTTCTAGTTAACCTTATTCATCAGGAAATCCTGAAAATTAACACTTTAAAGCGTAGCAATAGTTGATTTTTTTTCCATAAAATCGCATTAGGCATAGTCCTAAACTTGTCTCTCTCGACAAAATGGGACAGGATCTGCCTCCAAAAGAGGATGCTCATGACACCGTTTAACCCTGCCACCTTTCGCCAACAGTTCCCCGCTCTCCAGCATTCGACTGTCTATCTTGATAGCGCCGCGACTGCGCTGAAACCGCAGTCCGTCATTGATGCGGTGCAGGCGTTCTATGGCAGCGAGAGTGGTACGGTGCATCGCAGCCAGCATCGCGGCGCGCAGGTGTTAACCCAGCGTTTTGAAGGCGCTCGTGAGCAAGTCGCCGCTTTGCTCCACGCCGACGATCCGCGTTCCATTGTCTGGACCAGAGGCACGACGGAAGCGATCAATCTGGTCGCGCAGAGCTATGCACGCCCTCGCCTTCAACCGGGCGATGAGATCGTCGTTAGCGAAGCGGAGCATCACGCGAACCTTATTCCGTGGCTGATGGTGGCGCAGCAAACTGGCGCTAAGATCGTGAAGTTGCCGATAGGCGCGGACTTGTTAGCGGATATCGAACAGTTAGCCACGTTGATCACGCCAAAAACCCGCCTGCTGGCGCTGGGACAGATGTCAAACGTGACAGGCGGCCAGCCCGATCTGGCGCGGGCGATTACACTGGCTCACCGCTATGGTGCGGTAGTAATGGTTGACGGCGCGCAGGGCATCGTTCACTGCCCGCCCGATGTACAGGCGCTGGATATCGATTTCTACGCGTTTTCCGGACACAAGCTTTATGCTCCGACTGGGATCGGCGTGCTGTACGGCAAAACCGCCTTACTGGAAAGCATGATGCCGTGGCAAGGCGGCGGGAAGATGATGACACAGGTTTCTTTTGACGGCTTCACACCGCAGGCGATTCCACAGCGTTTTGAAGCGGGAACCCCCCACATTGCTGGCGTGCTTGGCCTGTCTGCGGCACTAGACTGGCTGACCACGCTGGATTGGCACGCCGCAGAGCAGCACAGCCAGCAGTTAGCGCAGCTTGCCGAAACGCATCTGGCGCAGTTCCCCGGCTTCCGCAGCTTCCGCAGCCCGCAATCCAGCGTGCTGTCCTTTGATATTGCCGATGTACACCACAGCGATCTGGTTACGCTGTTAGCTGAAAGCGGCATCGCACTGCGTGCTGGGCATCACTGTGCGCAGCCATTAATGGACGCGCTCGGCGTCAGCGGCACGCTCCGCGCCTCGTTTGCCCCCTATAACAACCAACAGGATGTTGCTGCACTGATCGCCGCAGTGGGCAGCGCCCTTGAATTATTGATCGACTAAACCATGACCCAGACAACTGACACCACGCACCCTTTTGGCCACCACACCACCGTCGCTGACCTGCTGGCGCGATTCGATGCCTGCCGCGCGTGGGAAGATCGCTATCGGCAGCTCATTTTGCTGGCAAAAGCGCTGCCAACGCTGCCCGAGGTGCTGAAAACCGAGGAAATTTCATTATCCGGCTGTGAAAATCGCGTCTGGCTGGGTTATCAACGTCAGGAAGACGGCAGGCTGCATTTTTACGGCGACAGCGACGGGCGCATTGTGCGGGGATTACTGGCGGTATTGTTAACCGCCGTTGAGGGAAAAACGCCAGAAGCGCTATTGCAGCACGATCCGCTGGCGCTATTCGATAGTCTTGGGCTACGCGCTCAACTCAGCGCTTCACGTTCAAGCGGGCTGGCGGCGCTGGCCGCCAGAATCAAGGAAATTGCCGAACAAGAGGCTTCACTAAAATAGAACCACTCAGGTTATTTATTTCTGCAACGCAGACGCCCTTTCCCTTTTCGCTATCATCTTCTTCAGCGCATGAGATACCGCAACAAACCCAAAGGTTGCGGTAACCATTGTCGCGGCGCCAAAGCCTGACGCACAATCCATCCGCATCACCCCATCGGCCGTGCTGCGAGACGCACAGACGGAGCCGTCAGGCTGCGGATAAACCAGCGGTTCGCTGGAAAATACGCAGTCGATCCCCAGTTTCCCTTTGCTGTTCTTCACCACGTTAAAATCGTTCTTGAGCCGTTCACGCAGCTTGGCGGCCAGCGGATCCTGAATGGTTTTCGCCAGATCGACCACCTCAATGCGGGTCGGATCGATCTGTCCACCCGCACCGCCAGTTGTCACTACAGGGATCTTATAGCGGCGACAGTAGGAGAGCAGCGCCGCCTTCGGGCGCACGCTGTCGATGGCATCAATCACATAGCTGAAATTCTGGTCGAGCAGCTCGGCCACGTTTTCCGCGCTGATGAAATCATCCACGCAGGTGACGTGACATTCTGGGTTGATCGCCAGAATACGTTCAGCCATCACTTCCGTCTTCGACTGCCCAGTATGCTGACGCAGCGCGTGGATCTGCCGATTGGTGTTACTGACACACACATCATCCATATCGATCAGTGTGATCGCGCCGATGCCGGTACGAGCCAGCGCCTCAGCCGCCCAGGAGCCGACGCCACCAATGCCAATCACGCAAACGTGGGCCTGAGAAAACAGCGCCAGCGCCTGTTGACCATATAACCGCGCGGTGCCGCCGAAGCGTTGCAAATAGGCTTCGGATAATTGCGTACTCATTCAACCAACCTTACGAAAACAAAATCACAGGAAAATAAAACAGCGAGAAAAAGCGGCTCAGGATAGCGCTAAACCCGCACGACATCTACCAGACAGCTCATAGCATTCGGCCCCTGCGTCAGCGGCGAGGTGCCGATATCCAGCGTCAGTACATTTGCATTTCCTGATTGTTCAACCGGATGCCACGTTTTCTGGCCGAAGCCGGGTTCAAACCAGGCACCGGTGGACATAATCACCACGCCCGGCGTGACGCCGTCGGTAATCTGTACGCCCGCCAGAATACGGCCACGCGCGTTTCTGACTTCCACCTGCGAACGGTCGACGATATCCCGTTTGGCGGCATCCTGCGGGTGCATGTACAGCGTCTCTTTTCCTGCGGTTTTATTCGCAGCAACCTGCGGCGTAGCAGCCAACTGACTGTGCAACCGGTCAGATGGCTGAATGGAAATAAAGTGCAGCGGCCATTCTTCCGAGCTTTTGGCTCCCAGCCATTCAACGGGAGGCTGCCACTCAGGATGCGGCGCAAAATCGGCATAGCCATAGCTGGCGATGGCCGAGCTGAACAGTTCAATTTTACCGCTTGGCGTACTCAGCACATGCTGCTGCGGATCGCGGCGGAAATCCTCAAAGAACACAAACGGCTTTTCATCCATAGGGATTTCTACATGTCCCTGCTGCCAGAATTCCTCAAATGACGGCCAGCGGTCAGCGGCATCCCGCTGCCTTGCTCGACATTCGTCATACAGGTGTTCCAGCCATTGCTGCTCGCTGCGGTTTTGCGTGAATGCGTCGCCATAGCCCAGACGTTCCGCCAATTCGCTGAAAATATCCACGTCATTACGCGCCTGATGCTGCGGCGCAATCGCCTGATGCATGGCAAAAATAAAGCGATCGCGAGACGATCCGCCGATGTCATTACGCTCCAGCGTGGTAGTGACGGGCAGCACGATGTCGGCCATCTGTGCCGCAGGCGTCCAGACGATATCCTGCACAATCACCGTATCCGGCTTACGCCAGCCGTCCACCAGACGGTTCAACTGCTGGTGATGATGGAACGGATTACCGCCCGCCCAGTGAATCAGATGAATATCGGGATAAGTATGGGTTTCGCCCTGAAAGGTATAAGGCGTTCCCGGATGCAGTAGCATATCGGCAATACGCGCCACAGGGATCGCCTGCCCCGCGTTCGGGGTTGACGGAGACGCGGGCGCAGGCGTTGAAATACGCTCATTGCCGACGCTGTTCATCGAACCGTGGCCGAAGGAGAATCCACCACCCGGTAACCCCACTTGTCCCAGCATGGAAGACAGCGCAATCATCATCCAGTAAGGCTGTTCGCCACGGTGTGCGCGCTGCACGGAGTAAGAGCAGGTAATAAAGCTGCGTACACCAATCAACTGCTGCGCCAGACGTCGGATGCGCTCGGCAGGAATACCCGTGATGTCGCTGGCCCATTCGGGGGTTTTCACCACGCCGTCGCCGCGACCGTGCAAATAGTCACTCAATTGCTCGTAGCCAACGCAGTAGCGTTGCAGGAAATCTTTATCGTCAGCGCCCAAACGTTGAATCTCATACCCCAGTGCCAGCATCAGGGCGACATCAGTATTCGGGCGGATTGGAATCCACTCGGCATTCACAAATTCAGGACAATCATCGCGCATCGGGCTGATGTTAATGACAGGAATGCCTTTCGCCACCAGCGCTTCCAGCGCAGGCTTAAGCGTATGGTGCCCGGCACCGCCGGAGGCCACCTGGGCGTTTTTCAGCGCCAGACCGCCAAACGCGAGGAAAATATCACAGTGCTCGGCGACGCTGCGCCATTCGGTTACTTTGCCCGTCAGCGGGTGGAAGGTGCCGATCACGTACGGCAGGAAGAACTGCGCCGCGCCCCAGCTGTAATTGCCCTGCTGATCGACCGCGCCACCGCCGGAAAAATAGAAGCGTCGAACCTGAGAACGCGCATGGTGATAGCGCCCGGCAGATGACCAACCGTAGGACCCCGCAAACATGCCGTCCGCACCGTAGCGATCGCGAATACGGCGATTTTCCTGCGCAACCAGATCGAGTGCGACGTCCCAATCCACCTCAACAAAGTCCTCCCGGCCGCGCAGCGTTCTGTCGCTGTTTTCGCGTTTCTGAAGCCAGGAACGACGCACCGAAGGCCGACGGATACGCCGGTCGGAATACACCAGCGGTACGATGGAATCGAGCATGGCGGACGGTGCTGGATCGTCAGCAAACGGCTCGCATCGAATCAGTCTGCCGTCTTCAACCACAGCGGTAAACGCGCCCCAGTGCGCAAGATGTGGATAACGTTTAATCGCCATGACAACCTCAGGATAAGTAATTAGCAGGGTGGATAATAACCTGAATTATCCACGCCCCCAACAGCAAGAAGAGTGAATAGCTTATGCGTAATATGACATTACTTATCCATATTAAAACGTTCGTTTAAAACACGCGTTAGGCTAGGGTTTAACCAGAAAATAAAGAGCAGGTTCAGGCCGTTTTATTATTTTTTCGTTATTCAAACCAGGAACGCAGCATGAAACCCATTACGCCACACAGCAACGGTAATGACGCTATTTCATTACTGCCCCGATGTTGACTTAATTCAGCCTTATTTCTCTTCCTCCTGAAGAGAACGGTTTTTTGTCACCCAAAACACATCACTCAAAACACGCCATTAAAAAAATAAAGGCGGAGCGCACAACGCGGCCCTCTGCATACGGATGGGAAATATGAAAAAAAATCTATTCTTATCAGCGTTGATTCTGACGTCTTCGCTATTCGGCCTTGCCGCACAGGCGGAAACCCTGACGCCCAAGCGCGGCGGCACGCTGAATTTTTTGGCCGAGCCTGAACCGCCCGTGTTAACCAGCCTGGTTAGCACCAGCGGCGCGGTGATGAAGGTCAACGCCAAGGTCATTGAAGGCCTGTTGAATTATGATTTCGATATGAAACCGACCCCGCAGCTGGCGACCAGTTGGTCAGTTAGCCCGGACGGCAAACAATATACGTTCCATTTGCGTAAAGGCGTGAAATGGCATGATGGGCAAGACTTCACCTCTGCGGACGTCGCGTTTTCTATTCTGACCGTCAAAAAATACAATTCACGCGGTCAGGGCACGTTTGCCAACGTCACCGAAGTGAAAACCCCCGATCCGTATACCGCGATTCTTGAACTGTCAAAACCCGCACCTTATCTGCTGAGCGCGTTCTCTGCCAACGAAGCGCCTATCGTGCCGAAACACTTATATGAAGGCACCAACATTCTGTCGAATCCTCACAATACCGCACCGATTGGTACCGGTCCGTTCGTCTTCAAAGAATGGGTTCGTGGCAGCCATATCCTGTATGAACGTAACCCGAACTACTGGGATAGCCCCAAGCCTTACGTTGATAAACTGGTGGTGAAAATCATTCCCGATGCCGCCACTCGCACGATTGCACTTGAAACCGGCGCGCTGGATCTGGGAAGCGACTCTCCCGTTCCGCTGAGTGAAATTGAACGCATCAAGAAAAACCCCAAGCTGGGCATTGAAACCAACGGCTACGGCTATAGCCCAACGCAAACTCGCATCGAGTTCAATCTGGATAACCCTTACCTGAAGAACCTGAAAGTTCGCCAGGCCATTGCGCACAGCATCAATATTGATGTGTTGAAAAACGTGGTGTGGTACGGCTATGCGGTAAGTTCACCGACACCCATTACGCCGGAGCTGGCGCAGTTCCATGATGCGACGCCCTCTCCTTATGGCTTCGATATTGCCAAAGCGAACCAGTTGCTGGATGAAGCGGGCTTCCCGCGTCAGGCAAACGGTATCCGCTTCAAGCTGGTACATGACTTCATGCCCTATGGCGATAGCTTCAAACGCGTAGCGGAATACCTCAAATCGTCACTCGCCAAAGTCGGCATCGACGTCACCATTCGCTCGCAGGATTTCGCCACCTTCGTTAAGCGCGTTTATACCGACCGCGACTTTGACTTCAACAACGGCTCCATCTCGAACCTGTTCGATCCCGCCGTAGGCGTACAGCGCCTGTACTGGTCAAAAACGTATCAACCGGGCGTGCCTTTCGGCAACGGCTCACATTACAGCAACCCGGAAGTAGACCGTCTGCTTGAGCAAGCCTCGGTGGAAACCAATCCTGAAAAACGCGTGGAGTTGTACAAGCAGTTCCAACGCATCATCGCCACGGATATTCCCGATTTGAACCTGCTCCAAATTAAGCGCCAGACGATTTACAACAAGCGCGTGCACAACGTCGTCACGGATATTCAGGGCGTCAACGGCAGCCTGGCCGACGTGTGGCTGGATCAGTAATCGTAATACAGCATTCCCCTGCGCTGGCAGGGGAATCCCATGAAGGTATGTGATGAATAAAGTAGAACGAATCGGGCGCGTACTGTGGCGAACCCTGCTTCATGCGCTGCCAACGGCGATTGGCATTGTCATTCTGGTGTTTTTCCTGTTGCAGCTGGTGCCGGGAGACGCCGTTGATGTGCTGGCCGGCGAGTCAGGCAATGCAACCGAAGCGACGATGGCACACCTGCGCGCTCAATTCGGTCTCGATCAACCCATACTGCAACAGCTCTCTGTTTATTTAGGTAATTTAGCGCAGTTCAGCCTCGGCTTTTCGCCTCGCTACAACGCACCGGTGATGGACCTGATCCTGTCACGGTTGCCGGGCACCCTATTCCTGATGCTGCTGTCGCAGGTCTTTGCCATCGTCATCGGTATAACGCTGGGAACGATCATGGCGGTGTGGGCAGGCAAATGGCCCGACCGCTTGCTCTCCCTCATCGCGCTGCTGCTCTACTCCACGCCGGGATTCTGGATCGGCCTGATGACGCTGATTCTGTTTTCCGTACATCTTGATTGGCTGCCAAGCGGCGGCAATATCACCATCGGCGCGAGCCTGACCGGTTGGGCGTATTTCAAGGATATGTTGCAGCATGCCATCCTTCCGGTAGTGGCGCTGAGCAGCTTTTTTATTGCCATTTATGCCCGTCTGACCCGCGCGGCCATGTTGGAGATCGCCCAGCAGGATTTCGTGCGTACGGCACATGCCAAAGGGCTGTCGCCGCTGTGGGTCACCGTCAGACACATTCTGCGCTGCGCGCTGCTGCCTATCACTACCGTGGCGGGGATGCACTTCGGCAATCTGCTGGGTGGAGCAGCCGTGGTCGAGACGGTCTTTAGCTGGCCGGGGCTGGGCCGTCTGGCGCTGGAAGCGGTGATGGCACGCGACTTCAACGTCTTGTTGGGCGTCCTGCTGCTTTCTGCCTTCTTAGTCATTTTGGCTAACGTGCTGGTGGACTTACTGCAATCCTGGCTCGATCCCCGAATTAAGGCACGCTGATATGAATCATCTTTCTCCTGAAAATCTCACACCGAAGAAAGCCACAGCGGATGGCGTTAGCTCAGCGGCAGCTCGCCCGTTAAAAACGCCTTTCCGCCTGTCGCCGGAGGTGCGTGCATTTATCCGCAATCCCGCGGGGATGGCCGGCCTGCTGTTGCTCATTACGGTATTTCTGATGGCCGCCTTCGCGCCGTTACTGTATCCCGGCGATCCGCTGGATATGGTCGCTCAGCCTTTCTTGTGGCCGGGCGAAAACCCTGATTTCCCCTTAGGAACCGATTCGATGGGCCGTGATGTCGCCGCCGGCATCGTCCACGGTTCACAGGTTTCCTTGCAGATCGGCTTCTCGGCAGTCATCGTCAGCCTGTTAATTGGCACCGTCGTCGGTGCACTGGCGGGCTATTTTGGCGGTCGGGTTGATGACCTGCTGGTTCATATCACCGAACTGTTCCAGACCTTCCCAACCTTTTTGCTGGTCGTGGTGCTGGTCGCCATCGGTTCGCCTTCGGTTACGCTGATTTCACTGGCTATCGGGATTGCCTCGTGGCCAACGATTGCCCGTCTGGTACGGGCCGAGTTTCGCTCCCTGCGTGAAAGCGATTTTGTGTTAGCCGCACGCAGTCAGGGATTTTCCAGTCTGCGTATCATCTTTCAGGAAATGCTGCCGAACGCGCTGCCGTCGATCATCGTCACCACATCCGTCATGGTTGCCTCGGCTATTTTGATTGAATCTGCCCTCTCCTTCTTAGGCTTTGGCGATCCGAACCGCGTAAGCTGGGGCAGCATGATCGGCGCAGGCCGGGAGTCGCTGCGTACCGCCTGGTTTCTTACCGCCCTGCCCGGTACTGCACTGGTCTTAACCGTGCTGTCATTGAATCTGGTTGGCGACGCGTTGAACGATGCGCTGAACCCACGGTTGCGGGGGAGAAGCGCATGAAGCCGCTGCTCGATATTCAAGATTTACACGTCGATTTTCCCGGTCATCAGGCCGTTCGAGGGCTAAACCTAACGATTAACGCCGGAGAAACGCTGGCGCTGGTCGGTGAATCCGGCTGCGGTAAATCCGCGACGGCGCTGTCCCTGATGCGACTGGTCGCCGAACCGAGAAAAATCAGCGGTCGTATTCTGTTTGATGGACAGGATCTGCTGACCCTGCCGGATCGGCAGATGCGCCAACTGCGTGGCAATGCGCTGTCGATGATTTTTCAGGAGCCGATGACCTCGCTCAACCCAGTACTTTCCATCGGGCAGCAGATTAGCGAAACGCTGCGATTGCATGAGGCGCTGACTCCTGCACAGGCACGGACGCGCGCCATCGAACTGCTTGATCTGGTCAAGATCCCAGAACCCGCCCGCCGGGTGGATGACTATCCACATAACCTTTCTGGCGGACAGCGTCAGCGCGTCATGATCGCCATGGCGGTGGCGTGCCGACCGCGTCTGCTGATTGCCGATGAGCCGACCACGGCGCTGGACGTTACCATTCAGGCACAGATTCTGGCGTTACTGGATAACCTGCGGCGTGAATTCTCGATGAGTTTACTGCTGATTACCCACGACCTTGGGCTGGTGGCGCAATGGGCCGACCGCGTGGCGGTGATGTATGCCGGGCAAAAGGTAGAAGAAGCACAGGCGGCCGACCTGTTTCAGTCATCCACACACCGCTTCTCCCCCAAGCACAGCTATACGCGCGGGCTGTTAGCGACATCGCTACACATGGATCAGGACAGGCACTACCGTACTCATCGGCTGGCGGAAATCCATCATGCGCCAACGGACGAAGGCTTTACGCTGCTGACACCGCCCACCTTGATTCACCGTGCCACCGATACAAACCAGCCGCCGCTGCTCTCGCTGAAAAATATTCATACCCGCTATTCAACAGCACAGGGCAAGGTGCTGGCCGTTGACGATGTGTCACTGACTATTTTACCCGGAGAAACCCTCGGTCTGGTGGGCGAATCCGGCTGTGGTAAATCTACCCTGTCCAAAACCATTCTGCGTCTGCTACCGCCTTCACACGGGCAGATCGTGTTCGATGGGCAAGACATCACCACGCTAAAAGAATCACGGCTGAAAGCGTTACGTCAGCGGGTGCAGATGATTTTTCAGGATCCGTACGCTTCGCTGAACCCACGCCACAGCATTCAACATATTCTTGAAACGCCGCTGATCGTACATGGTCTTGGCGATCGTTCGCAGCGACAGCAGGCAATCAAAAATATCATCGATCGTGTCGGCCTGCCGCAAAGCAGTCTGAGCCGCTATCCCCACGAATTTTCCGGCGGGCAGCGCCAGCGTATCGGCATTGCCCGTGCGCTGGAGGTACGCCCTTCACTGGTGATTTGCGACGAACCCGTGTCCGCACTCGATGTCTCTATTCAGGCGCAGATCCTCAATCTGTTGGTTGAGTTAAAAAACGAAATGGGCCTGTCGCTGCTGTTTATTTCACACGATCTCGCCGTGGTGCGTTATATCGCCGATCGGGTCATGGTCATGCAAAACGGACGCTGTGTGGAAAGTGGCGATCACCACAGCATCTGGCATCAGCCACAACACCCGTACACCCGCAAGCTGATCGATGCCGTGCCCGGCGGTGGGCAACGTGATGTGCTTGTGTCTCCACAGCCGATGAGCAGACAGGCGCATGGATAAGAACAGAGAACACATGATGAATACACCGACACCAACCGCTATTGACCAAACGGCGATGGAATCGGCCATTCAGGATTTTTTACCTGAGCTGATTGCGATTCGTCACCATATTCATCAACACCCAGAAATCGGCTTTGAAGAGTTTGCCACCGCGCAACTGGTAGCAGAAAAGCTGACAGCGTGGGGGCTTGCCGTCACGACGGGCATCGGTGGAACGGGCATGGTCGCCACTCTACGTGGTCGTTATCCCGGTGAAGACAGCATCGGCCTGCGGGCAGATATGGATGCGCTGTATATCAATGAGAAAACGGACCTGCCCTATGCTTCGGTGCATGCCGGGAAAATGCATGCCTGCGGACATGATGGACACACCACCATGCTGCTGGGTGCCGCGCGCTATTTGTCTCAGCACCCCAACTTTGCTGGCACGGTACATTTTATTTTCCAGCCAGCGGAAGAAGGGTTGGGCGGCGGGCTTGCCATGCTCAATGACGGCCTGCTGACCGCGTTCCCCTGCAACCGACTCTTTGGTCTGCATAACAAACCCGGTATCGAAGTGGGCAAATTCGCGATTCGCAGCGGTCCAATGCTGGCAGCCAGCGATACCTGGCAGGTCACATTTCACGGCACGGGCGGACACGGCGGTTCAGGCGTCCACCTTTCTATCGACCCGACGCTACCCGCCGCACAATTTATGCTTGGCTTACAAACCATCGTCAGCCGTAACGTTCCTGCGATGGACGCGGCGGTGCTGAGCATCGGTCACATTCAGGGCGGCGATATCCACGCCCCGAACGTTATCCCCGACAGCATCATCCTTAAAGGAACCGGGCGGAGCTACTCGCCGAGCGTTCGCCACCTGCTGGAAACGCGCCTGCGAGAACTGGCACACAGCACCGCACAAGGCTTTGGTGCAACGGCCGACGTGCACTATGAGCGGCAATATCCCGCGCTGGTCAACGATACGCACGCCACGCAGTTAGCCGTTAATGCCGCCGCGCAGGTGGTCGGACTCGAACAGGTTGACACCGCGATGACGCCGCTGCTGGGCGCAGAAGATTTTGCCTACATGCTGGAGCAGCGCCCCGGCGCATTCATGATGCTGGGTAACAGCGACAAAAAGGCATCCAACGTGCATCACCTGCATACCCCGCACTACGACTTTAATGACGCGCTGATCTCACTAGGCATCCGCTATTGGGCAACATTGGTTTATCAAGAGTTGGGTTTTCAAGAACTGGCCTAGCGACAGCGCATTTTCCACGGCCTCACTATCACAACGCATGACGTCGGTGCCCCCGACGGCAAGCGTGAGCAAAAGGATGAATCATGGTGGCGTTATTGAAAACCAAAGATCAAAGCAAAGAAAAAGAGGCAGACATTAAACAGCGCATCCTGCGTGAAGCCATCACTATCTTCGCCTGCAAAGGCAGTGAGCTAACGACGATTCGCGAAATAACGGAAGCCACCAACGTGAATGTGGCGTCGGTGAATTATTACTTTGGCTCTAAAGAAGGATTACTGCGTGCCGTGTTGGACAACGTTCTCGGCCCGTTAAATGACGAAAGAACCCGTCTGCTGGATGAGGTGGAAAAGGCCAATCAGGGTAATGAACTGCCCGTTGCCGCTTTGTTGGATGCGCTATTGCGCCCGCTGGTTAAAACAGCTCGCACACCCGACGGCGGACGTATTGTCGTTCGCCTGTTACAGCATTTGCGGGCGACACCGGGTCTGGAGGTAACCGCCTTGCTTTCAGCCCAGTTCGATCACGTCGCTCACCGTTTTATCGATGCCTTTTCTCAGGCGCTGCCGGCGTTATCGCGCGCGGAGGTTATCTGGCGCTATGAATTTGCCCGTGGTGCCGCCATGCACGTGTTAACCGACGCCGATCCGCGTTCTGGCCGTCTGGCGTTGCTTTCCAAAGGGCTGTGTGACAACCGCGATGACGATCGCGTGCTGTCGCATCTATTACGTTTTGTCGAGGCGGGTTTTACCGCCAAACCACTGACTGAGACATCACTTCAGTCCTGATTTTTAGTTATTCGCAACACGTTTACATTGACAGGAAACAGACATGAGCAGAGAAAAAATTGAAGGGTCATTCGTTGCCCTCATTACGCCTTTTAATGACGATGGCAGCGTGGATTTCGGCGCATTTGAGGCGTTATTAAAATTCCAGGAAGACAACGGCACCGCGGCCGTTTTGATTATGGGCTCAACAGGGGAAGTCTCCATGCTGTCCCCAGATGAGAGAAAGGCGATCATCCGCCGAACCGCGCAATACAGCACCAGCAAAATGAAGCTGTTCTACGGCTGTACTGGTAACAATACCGATACCACTATTGACTATGTTCGCTATGCACATGACAACGGCGCAGACGGTGCCATTATCGCCGCCCCCGCCTATATCTGTGCCAGCGAGAGCGATATCGAAAGCTATTTTCTGGAAATTGCAGATGCGACCGATTTGCCGTTGGGGATTTATAACAACCCACCGCGCGTAAAAACAGACCTGCACTGGACATCGCTGCTGCGTATTTTCCAACACCCGAACTACGTTATTCATAAAGAATCCACCACCCGCGTGGGTCAGGTGGCACAAGTTCTGGCAGGCAATCCCGATGTGTCGGTGATGTGCTGCGACTCACCCAACCTGGGTCTGGTGGTGCCAACGATGTCACTGGGAGGGCATGGGACGGCCAACATGACCGGCAATATTGCCCCAGCAGAACTGGCTGAAATTTCTCGTCCGTGGAAAAACGGTGAGGATGCAGAACGCTTCCGTAAGGCCTATCAACATTTGCTGCCGCTGCTGCACTACACCTACTCGGCAATCAATCCCGTGGCGGTGAAATCATTAATGAAAGCGGTAGGTTTACCGGCAGGCAGTCTGCGCCGTCCGCTGCGAGGATTGCAGGGCGAAGCGTTGGATTCAGGTATTCGTATCGTGAACGAATTAGGGCTGAGCAGAAAATACGGCTTTAACAGCTAATTCTGTTCTGGTGGGTGGAGAGCAAGCGTTTCATCTCAGAAGTGGCTCATCTTTACACCACTTCTGAGATTTCAAACGAAAGAGATAACTACTGTGGATTGTTGACGAACAGCGATCCTGAAGCATTCGTCGGGCTGCTTTGCGCGTTCCTCAAAACCCAGACCCGGCCATAGTGGTTATAGAAGCCAGCCGAGTGACCCGCATCCGGCCCAATGCCCTGATACATATCGAAGTGCTGGCCTTTAATCGCCCCGCCGACATCCAGCGCAATCATCAGGCGCATTTCATACTTGCCAGTGAATTTACCTACGTTATCCAGCAGCGGCACTTCCATTAACAGAGCCGTGCCTGCCGGGATCAGCGAACGGTCAGAAGCAACGGAGGCTTTCGCCACCAGCGGCACAGCGCTAGCCCCTTTGACGGGCGCAGACATCATGGGCTTAAAGAACACAAAGGAAGGATTCTGCTCAAACAGTTCACGCACTTCATATTCAGAATGCTGATCCGCCCATTTGCGGATCGCCTGCATCGACATATCTTCACGCGCGACTTCACCACGATCGATCAGCACTTTACCAATACTGCGGTAGGCATGGCCGTTCTTGCCAGCGTAACCAAAGAACGTCAGCGGGCGTCCATCGCCAAAATCAATATAGGCGCTGCCCTGCACTTCCATCATGAAGTTATCGACCAGCGAATTGGTCCAGGCGAGAACCAGTCGCTCATCTAGCGCACCTGAATAAATGCCGGCACGATCCGGTAGTCGACGGTTATTTTTGCCCTTTGACGGCATGGCATATAAAGGATGGCGGAATTCACCCTGACGGGTATGGCGCGCCTGCAATACCGGCGTGTAATAACCGGTGAACTGCACGTTACCAAAGTTATCGACGCCTTCCATCTGCCAGGCGTTCAGACCAAACTTGCTCAGCTCGCGGGTATCCGCGCCTGACATCATCCAGTTTTCAATCGCCTGAAAGGTCGTATTATTGCGCGAATACAGATTAGGTGACGCCGACCGGATTTCAGAAACCTGAGTCATAAAATCCCGTGCGTTGACTGGTTTTCCTTTGGCATTAGGTTCATTCACCAATTCCAGAGGCTGGTTGAGGTGACCATCTTTATATTGCTGCCCGCGATCGGTTGGCCTGGATTGGCACCCCGCCAGAATGGCAATGACCACTGCGGTCAACACGTATTTTCCCCACCGTCCCTTCATCTTTGCGCTCGCTTTTTACATCAAAAAATTTACCGTCGAACGATAACAAACGGCTATCGAGAAAGGAATGGGACAGCATATAAATCCACGGATCACGCGTATTCCGTTCGGCACGCGGCGTAACAAAAGTCAGGAGATTCTGCTTATCGCCATATTACGGTCACAAAACAACCTATCAGGTGATAAATCAATCACCTGACAACCCAATGCCGTGCTTTTTATAGAAATAGGTTGCATCAATACTCATGGAGAGTATAGTGCGCATCCACGGACGCGGGGTGGAGCAGCCTGGTAGCTCGTCGGGCTCATAACCCGAAGGTCGTCGGTTCAAATCCGGCCCCCGCAACCAATTGATGTGAGTCGTCCATCAAGAGAAGTGAAAGTAGTAAAGAAAGTTGATAGTAAAGTTAGTACGGACGCGGGGTGGAGCAGCCTGGTAGCTCGTCGGGCTCATAACCCGAAGGTCGTCGGTTCGAATCCGGCCCCCGCAACCAATTGATGTGAGTCGTCCATCAAGAGAAGTAAAGATAAGTCATACGGACGCGGGGTGGAGCAGCCTGGTAGCTCGTCGGGCTCATAACCCGAAGGTCGTCGGTTCGAATCCGGCCCCCGCAACCAACTAAGACTAAAACGATAAAGCACCTTAACGGGTGCTTTTTTGTTTTCTGCGTCATCTATTTTCCATGCAGTTCCTACACCACGTCCCAGACCTATTTATTCCCTCTGAACCGCGCCAGCAAGACGCGGCCATCGTGCTACATCAACTACCGTTCGGCCTGACTGGCAAAGTAGGCTTTAATTCCTGCAAAAATGGATTCCGCAATTTGCTGTTGGAAATGGCTGGTGCGCAGCTTACGCTCTTCTTCCAGATTGCTGATAAATGCCGTCTCAACCAGAACAGACGGAATATCCGGCGCTTTCAGTACTGCAAATCCGGCCTGATCGACGCTGTTTTTATGCAAACGATTCACCCTACCCAGCCGGGTCAGGATCTCTTTACCAAACTTCAGACTGTCGCTGATGGTCACGGTCTGCACCAGATCGAACATGGTGTGATCCAGATAGCGATCGCCGCTCATGCTCACACCACCGATCAAATCCGATTCGTTCTGGGTCTCTGCCAGAAATCTGGCAGCGGTACTGGTTGCCCCTTTCTTCGACAGCGCAAAAACCGACGATCCTCTTGCCGATCGATTGGTAAACGCATCCGCATGAATCGAAATGAACAGATCGGCACGCTGCTTGCGCGCTTTCGCCACCCGCACGCGCAGCGGAATGAATACATCTTCATTACGCGTCATATACGCTTTCATGTTGGATTCATTATCGATCAGCTTGCGCAAACGGCGGGCGATTTGCAGCACGATGTCTTTCTCGCGCGTTTTATTCTTGCCAATCGCACCGGGATCTTCACCACCGTGACCAGGGTCGAGCATGATAATCAGCGGACGATCCCGCCCAGCCTTCCCGGCTTTCGGCGCTTCTGCCGGCAGCGTACGTTCCAGATCGCCTTTGTTGTAATCCTCCAGCAGCGCCAGCAGCGGATCGTCTTCGTTGTCGTAGCGCCCTGCGGCAGGATACAAATCCAGCACCAGCCGGTGCTTGAATTCGGCCACCGGCCCCAGCGTAAAGACCTTGGTCGTCGCCTGCTGCTTGAGTTCCAACACCAAGCGCACCGTGGTTTTATCAAACTGTCCGATGCGCGCTTCTTTAATCAGCGGATCGTTATCTGACGTAAACTGGCTGGCTATCTCCTTCAGCACGCTGTTTAGATGAACATTTTCGATATCCACCACGATGCGTTCAGGATTACTCAGGCTAAACTGTTTATATTTCAGCGGGTGATTGGATTCCAGCGTGACGCGGGTATAGGCGGAGGACGGCCAGACGCGCACGGCAACGACCTGTGTCGTCGCCGCTATCCCTACACCACTTACGCTTAACAGCCAGGTTGCTGCTGCGGTTTGTAATAGACGCCGTCGAGTCAAATGATGATTCGAATGAGACATGCCACTCCGATCTGATTGCTGTGCGCTATCCTGCGCTGTTGTGTTGCCAATGCACTGGATAGGTCATTAAAAAATGAATAAAGGTAAAAATTGTCAAAAACTTTAACGAATCTGTTCCACTCTGTCATGCAAAAATCCTATTCATGCCCGTCATACTTCAAGCCGCATGTGCGTTGGCTTCCCTTGCTCACCCCAGTCACTTACTTATGTAAGCTCCTGGGGATTCGCGCGGTTGCCGCCTTCCTGCAACTCGAATTATTTAGGGCATGGTAGCAAGATGAAACAGAATCCTGACTTTTCTGGTTAATACTTCCTCTTGCCTTTTACGTCATAAAGAATAAAAATACAGAAATTACGAATAAAAATGCAAAGAGGGCTCGCAGTGAAGGAACGGAGTACAGAACTGGTTCAGGGCTTCCGCCATTCAGTTCCCTATATCAATGCCCACCGTGGCAAAACGTTTGTCATCATGTTAGGTGGCGAAGCCATTGAACATGCCAACTTCTCTAGCATCGTAAATGATATCGGGCTGTTACACAGTCTGGGGATCAAGCTGGTGGTGGTTTATGGTGCTCGTCCCCAGATCGACGCCAACCTGACAACGCATCACTACGAGCCTCTCTACCATAAAAATACCCGCATCACCGACAGCACCACGCTGGAACTGGTCAAGCAAGCGGCAGGAATGTTGCAGTTGGACATCACCGCTCGGCTGTCGATGAGCCTGAACAACACACCGCTGCAAGGTGCCCACATTAATGTCGTCAGCGGTAACTTTATTATCGCGCAGCCGCTTGGCGTTGATGACGGTGTGGACTACTGCCACAGCGGCCGTATCCGCCGTATTGATGAAGAAGCCGTTCACCGCCAGCTGAATAGCGGTGCGATTGTGCTGCTCGGTCCGGTTGCCGTGTCAGTCACGGGTGAAAGTTTCAATTTAACCTCGGAAGAGGTCGCGACCCAGCTCGCCATTAAGCTGAAAGCAGAGAAGATGATCGGCTTCTGCTCCTCACAGGGCGTGACCAATGAAGAAGGCAACATCATTTCCGAGCTGTTCCCTGACGATGCACAGCAGCGTATTGATGCACTGGAACAAGCTGGCGATTACCATTCGGGTACGGTTCGATTCCTGCGCGGCGCGGTCAAAGCCTGCCGTAGCGGTGTGCGCCGCAGCCATCTGATTAGCTATCAGGACGACGGTGCGCTGTTGCAGGAACTGTTCTCACGTGACGGAATCGGTACGCAGATCGTGATGGAAAGCGCCGAGCAGGTTCGCCGTGCGACCATCAATGACATTGGCGGTATTCTGGAGCTGATTCGCCCGCTGGAAGAGCAAGGTATTCTGGTCAGACGCTCGCGCGAGCAGTTGGAAATGGAGATCGACAAATTCACTGTCGTGGTACGCGATAACCTGACTATCGCCTGCGCCGCGCTTTATCCGTTCCCGGAAGAGAGCATTGGTGAAATGGCCTGCGTGGCGGTTCACCCGGATTACCGCAGCTCATCACGCGGCGATATGCTGTTACTGCGCGTTGCCGCTCAGGCACGTCAGCAAGGTCTGCAAAAGCTGTTTGTACTGACGACGCACAGCATCCACTGGTTCCAGGAACGCGGCTTTTTACCCGCCGAAGTGGAAATGCTGCCGAAGAAAAAGCAGGCGCTGTACAACTACCAGCGTCGCTCGAAGATTCTGGTGCTAGACCTCTGAGTTATTCCACTCAATAACGCTTCTCGTGGCCGACCGTAAAGTCGGCCACAATCTTTCATCCGCTTATGGCTGCTTGCCAAACTCACAGCTTAATGTTGTCCACTTCCTTGTCTGTTCGCTCAGCGTAAATCCTAGTCCCAGACGATCGGATACCCACATACGCCCATCGCGCAGCTCTAGCTGCTCGTTGAACAGCGGATTCAGCCACTCGAAGTGCTCCAGCCAGGGTTCAATCGGATAGGCCGCAGCCAGATGCAAATGCACTTCCATCGCAAAATGCGGTGCCAGTTTACGACCGTGCTTCGCGGCCAAGTCCATAATTTTCAGGAAAGGCGAAATCCCGCCCACGCGCGGCGCATCCGGCTGGACAAAATCACTGGCGTTCCCGAGTATTAGCTGTTCATGTTCGCGGAAACTGGTCAGCATCTCGCCAGTGGCAATCGGCGTATCCAGCGCGGCCGTCAGCGCCGCGTGACCTTCCACATCGTAGGCATCCAGCGGCTCTTCAATCCAGATCAGATTAAAGGCTTCCATCTTTCTGCCCATCCGAATCGCCGTTTCGCGATCCCACTGCTGATTGGCATCCACCATCAGCGGGAAATCATCCCCCAGCGCTTCGCGCACCGCCGTGAGACGACGGATATCCTCCGCCGTATTCGGCTGCCCGACTTTCAGTTTTATCCCGCCGATACCGCTTTCCCGGGAGATCACGACATTTTTTAATACTTGATCCAATGGCGTATGCAGGAAGCCGCCGGAGGTGTTGTAACACTGCACGGAATCACGGTGTGAGCCCAGCAGCTTAGACAGGGGCAAACCTGCACGCTTGGCTTTCATATCCCACAGTGCAATATCGAGCGGAGAAATCGCCTGCACCGCCATTCCACTGCGGCCAACCGACGCACCAGCCCACAGCAGCTTGGTATAGATCTTATCGATATCGTTCGGATCTTCGCCCAGCAGGTTATCGGCAATCTCTTTCGCATGGGCATAAATGCCCTGTCCACCCGCCCGCTTGGAATAGCTGAACCCCACCCCTTCAAACCCATCACGACTGCGGATTTCCGCAAAAATAATCGCGACTTCGGTCAGCGGTTTTTGCCTTCCGGTCAGTACTTTCGCATCGCTAACCGGCGTTGCCAGCGGCAAAAACGCCAGAGAGAGTTTTACCCATTCAATTCGATCGCCCGACTCGGCAGCCGTTCTGACGTTCGTGACTTTTGCATAGCTAACCGCCGCTGAATTTGCACTGATAGTCATGTCTCACCTCGTAAAATGATTGCGCTAACATTCATAAACAGAAGGAAGATAGCGATAAACGAAGAAAAAACATGCAACACAGATCACACAATAATCATTAACACGATAAAATCGTTCATCGAGAGACAGAATTAATGATTGCGCAATCACCACGAAAAGTAAGAGGATACAGCGGAAATGCAGCCTAGCCCGCTCTGGGGCCAGCCGGAAAAAACGAGACAATTCGGCAGGTTGTAGAAACACAGGCGACTGGTAAACCGATGTGCCATCAACGATAATCCAGCGACATGTAAATGTGCGCGCAGCCTCAGAAGGGAACCCGTGATTGAAACGCGATAAAAACGCCAGCAGCATGCCGCCGCGCGCTCCCACGCTTGAAGATGTCGCGCGTGCCGCAGGCATTTCGCCCATGACCGTCAGCCGCGCGTTGAACAATCCGAAAATTGTTCGTGCGGAAACCGTGAATAAGGTGATGGAAGCGGTCCGCGCCACAGGCTATATCCCCAATATGTTAGCAGGCGGGCTCGCCTCAAGACGCAGCAAGCTGATTGCCGTCGTTGTGCCGCAAATCAATAACAATATGTTCGTTGATACCGTTCAGGCGATCAGCGATGAGCTAGCCGCACGCGGTTACCACATGCTGCTGTGCGTCGCTGGCTATACCAATAAATCCGAGGCAGAGATTGTCGCCACCCTGCTTTCTCGTCGCCCAGACGGTATCGTCCTCACCGGTATCCACCATACGCCCGAACTCAAACGTCTCCTGCTCAACGCCACGATCCCCGTCGTCGAAATCTGGGATCTCACCCCGACGCCGCTCGATATGCTGGTCGGTTTTTCCCATGAAAGTATCGGGAACACCATCGGACACTATTTGCTGGGTAAAGGACATTTGCGCTTTGGCCTGGTCTGGACCGAAGACGCGCGTGCCGGGCTGCGTAAGAAGGGCATTTACGACATCATACAAAAACAGCCGGGAACTTACGTGCGTGAAGCCCTCGCCCCGTGGCCTGCGACGCTGGCGTTAGGGCGGCAAGGGCTGATCGAACTTCTCGCCGATGGCGACGTTTTTGATGCCATCATTTGCAGTTCCGATACGCTAGCGCAAGGTGTGATGATCGAAGCTGCCGCCAGAGGATTAGCGGTGCCGAAGCAACTGGCCGTGATGGGATTTGGCGATCTCGATTTCGCTGCACACAGCACACCAACGATTACGACGGTCAGGGTCGATCGCTGGAAGATCGGCACCGACGCAGCGGCCATGCTGGCAGAAAAGATTGAGGGGAAAAGCGTGCCCTCCCCCATCATGGATATCGGTTTTTCGCTGATTGAGCGTGAGTCCGCCTGACGTTATCCCCCATCAAGGACGCATCATTAGTGCGCTAATTCTCTCTTCCAAGCCGCTATAGCGCTGCGTTGGCGTTTTCACCGCCCGGCAGAGAATGCGGACATCGGTATAGAGTGACAAACGCTGGCGCGCACGCGTGATAGCGGTATACACCAGTTCCCGCGTCAGCACCGGTAAATAGTGGTTCGGCAGCACCAGCGCCGTATGATCGAACTCCGATCCCTGCGATTTATGCACTGTCATCGCATAGGCTGTGTCATGCGGCGGCAGACGGCTTGGCGTAACGTCTTTGGTTTCGCCATTCGGCAAGGGGAAAAATACGCGCAGTTCCCCGCTTTCCCCTATCATGGCGATACCGATATCACCATTGAACAGACCCAATGCGGCATCGTTACGTTCAATCATGACCGGCCGGCCGGGATACCAGCGGTTAAGCGGATTACGACTGCGCTGAATCAGCCCTGACTGATGCAAAGCCTGCTCAATACGCTGATTCAGTCCTGCTACGCCAAACGGCCCTTCACGCAACGCGCACAGCTGGCGATAACGTTGGAAAGCAAGCAGCACGGCATCCGGCGTTGCGCCCGCAGCAACAAGCTGTAGATAATCACGATACCCTTCGACACACTGTGCCAGCATGGCCTGATACTCTTCAGCCTCGGTTAACGGGCTACAGGTGATGTCGGCAAACTCACCGTTCAGCACGGCACGCACGCGAGCATCATCACCGCCGTTAACCGCCAGCGCCAGTTGTCCAATACCAGAATGCGGATCGAAACGGTAGCTCCGGCGTAACAGACAAATACTGTCACTGACCGTCGACTGCCCTTCAGGGCCGCTGTCATCCAGCGTACAACCCGTCAGGCGTTGCAGTTGCTGCGCCCGCGCACGGCTATAGCCAGCTTCGGCAAAACGACAGATGTCACCTAACACCGCCCCCGCCTCGACGGACGCCAGTTGATCGCGGTCGCCCAGAAAGATAATTCTGGCGTGTGGCGGAAGCGCGGCAATCACATTCGCCATCATCGGCAGATCGACCATCGACGCCTCATCCACAATCAGCACATCCAAATGCAGCGGGTTGTCCTGATGGTGACGCAGGCGCTGGCTGTCCGTCACCGCTCCCAAAAGGCGATGCAGCGTTGTCGCTTCCTGCGGAAACGCTTCCCGCAACCGAGGATCCACCGCCAGACGGTGCAGGGCCTGCCCCAACGACTCCGTGAGCCGCGCAGCCGCTTTCCCGGTCGGCGCAGCCAGTTGAATACGTAACGCGTTTCCCGTATTCAGCTCAATCAGCGCCGCTAACAACTTAGCCACCGTCGTGGTTTTCCCCGTTCCCGGCCCGCCAGAAATAACCGCAATGCGGCGCGTCAACGCGACAGCCGCGGCCACCTTCTGCCAGTTAATCTCTTCGTCCGTGTCAGGAAACAGCCGATCTAAAACCGCCCGAATTGCAGGTTCATCGACGGAGATCGTATCGCGCTCGCTGGCGATAAACTGCGCCACGCGGCCTTCACTCTGCCAGCTGCGCTGCAAGTACAGCTTTTCTCCTTGCAGTACCAGCGGCGTCGGCTGGCTGCCGTCGCTGACGGCATCGGACACCAGTAAGCGCTGCTGCCATGCGGCAACCGTGTTTAGTCCTGTCTCCGCAAGCAGCTGTTGCGCCAGTTCAGACTCACGGCCGTCAAACAGCGTCTGCGCCTGCAAGTGCTCCAACGGTAAACACACATGCCCCGCCCCCGAGTGCGCACTCAGGCAGGCGGCAGCCAACAGCAGATCGGGCTGCGTCTCATCCGCCAGCATTCTGGCGAACTGAACATCCAGCGGGCGTAACAACCGCCGCGCCAGTGCCGTTTCAAGTAATGCAATCATGAGGGAATTCCTGTATCAGCATCGTCAGGCGTCTTTCCCTTAAAAAGCGCATCCAGCCCAAAAACAAATTCAGTAGAGGGACGACAAGCAAAGATGCCATTGCCGGGATGCGACGCTTCAACGCCGCGTAAAAACAGATAAAACACCCCGCCAAAATGGCGCTCATAGTCATAATCCGCAATGCGATGACGCAGATAGCGGTGCAAAGCCAACGTGTAGAGCTGATATTGCAGGTCGTAGCGGTGTTCGGCCATCGACTGCATCATAGCCGTTTGGGTGTACGCGCTGGCATCAGGGCCGAGCCAGTTGGACTTATAGTCCAGCAGGTAATAGCGCCCTTCCCAGCGGAACACCAGATCGATAAACCCTTTCAGCATGCCTTTAACCTGCTGAAAAGAGAGCGCCGGACACCGCGCGGATAGCGGATCGTGATGCTTTGCCAACCGATCGAGCTGCGCCGCCTGTATTGGCGCATCAATCGGTATATAGAACTGTAATTCGGCCTGCTTATCGGCGTTATCCAGCGCTGACAGCATAATCCCTTGCCCGTTAAGCGACGTATGCAACAGCGTATCCATCCACGTCTTCAATACCGGATGCCAGTGCGCTTCAAATCCCTGTAGCTGCAACTGCTCGGCCAGCCAGTCATCCTCAACGGGCTGAGTGAAATCCAGCGTTTCAAACAGGCTATGCAAAAACGTTCCCGGACTCGCGCCACGTGGAAACGTATGCGGTGTCAGTTGGGTTTCATCCGCTTCCTGACGCTCGCCTATCGCTTCGATATCCAGACGCGGCACCAGATCCTGTGCGCTTGCAGAACCATGTTGCTGAAGCCCCGAATAGCTGGTGACTCGCCAGCCGTCGCGCAGTTGGCGTTCAATGTGACGAGCCCGCAACTCTGCCAATTCTGGCCTATCCGGCTGCCAGCGCTGTTCTTCCGTTGCCTGTAGCGGTGTTAATGCGACACCGTCGCCAACCATGCCTTCCAGCTCGCTGACTAACGTGGCAGCCTCGGCTTCTTTACCCCGTTGGAGTAAATAGCCCAACGCGCTCTGGTGCATATCGCTGCAGCCGTCTTTCTTACGTGACCGCTGAACGGGGGCGACGCCCACGCTACAGTGATAGATAGAACGGGTCAGCGCGACATACAGCAAACGTAAATCTTCCGCCAGCCGCTCTTCTTCCGCTAGCGCCTGGCTTTCTTCATTATTTTGCAGATCCAACACGGCCTGATAGTTCTCGCGATCGTGATAAATGCCCTGATCCTGCACGCGGAAGTTACTGATGAAAGGCAGCCACACCAGCGGGTATTCCAGCCCTTTCGATTTGTGGATCGTCACGATCTGCACCAAGTGACGATCGCTTTCCAGACGTAGCTGCTGATTCTCTGCCTGCGGATTAGGTTGGACAATCTGCTGTGATAGCCAGCGCACCAGCGCATGTTCGCTATCAAGCGTTGCGGAGGCATCCTGCAATAATTCACCGATGTGCAGAATATCGGTAATCCGGCGTTCGCCCTCCGCACTCGCCAGCAGGTTCTCCGCCAGTTGATGTTGACTCATCAACGCCCGCAGCATCGGCAGCACGCCACGCTGGCGCCACAAAACACGGTAGCCCGCAAATTCATCCACCAGCGCATCCCATGCGGCTTCGCTTTGCCCTAAGGCATCAACCTGTTCGGCATCCAGTCCCATCAAGGCCGTCGCCATGGCACTGCGTAACGTGCGCTCTTGCTCGGGTGCCAGCACCGCCTGCAACAGCCACAACATATCGCTGGCTTCCGGCGTGCTGAATACGCTGTCTCGATTGGATAGATACACCGAGGGAATGGACAAACGGCTCAGCGCATCACGAATCAGCGAGGCTTCACGTCGGCTACGCACCAGCACGCTCATGTCAGATGCCCTGACCAAACGGCGGGAATCGTCGGTGCTCAGCCAGGCTTCGCTACGCTGGCTGGCCGCCAGCCAATCACGAATCTGCGCCGCACACTGGCGCGCCATCCGCTGCTGATAATCTCCTACGCCAATCGGTTCCGAACCCGTTAGCCAGAATTGCAGTGCAGGCTGCGGCTGCCCCGCGACTTCAAACACCAAACCGCGCTTAGATTCAGCCGGCTGGACTGGCAGAAAAGGGATGTTTTGGAAAATAAAAGGATTTTCCAGACGTTCAAACAAGCGGTTAACGCCGCGTACCATCTGGTGCGACGAGCGCCAGTTCGTGCCCAGCGTATAGTGTGCGGCCACTTCTCCGCGTGCGTGCATATAGGTAAAAATATCCGCACCGCGAAACGCATAAATAGCCTGCTTAGGGTCACCGATCAGCAGCAGCCCACACTGCGGCTGCCCGACGTACAGCGTTCGGAAAATACGGTACTGCTGGGGGTCAGTATCCTGAAACTCATCGATCATCGCCACCGGATAGCGTTCGCGAATGGCGCTGGCAAGCTGTTCCCCACCCGGCTGTTGCAACGCAACATCCAGACGGCTCAGCAGATCGTCAAATCCCAGTTCTGCACGCTGCCGTTTTTCCTCACGCACCGAATCCCGGATCGCCGACAGCGCGCGGACAATGACTAAATCACGCAGCGACAGCGGCGCTTCAAGCAGCCGTTCGGTCTCCTCAAAGAGGGCATGAACAGGCGGCTCGCCTTTCTTCGTTTTCTCGATTAGCGTTTGCTGGGTAAATCTCACCAGATCTTTCGGCAGTTGATAATCCAGCGTCGGCTGCTCTGCCCACAGCGTAACTTTCTGTAGCCAGTTGGGAAGATGCTTACTGCTGTAACTGCGTTTATCGACACCAGAAGCGCTAATCAACGCTTCCAGATCCGCTGCTGACGCCAGCCAGCGTTGTTTGTATGCGTCGATCGTCGCCACGATATTCTCATGTCGACTCAGTAGCGTTTCATCTTCTTGTGGCGGCAAGCGAAACGCAGGCGCTTCACCATGCAGATAAGGAGCCAGATCGGCCAGCAGGTTTTCCGGCCCTTTCCACTCCAGACCGACAATCCGCGCCACCTCTACCGGCAGCGGATAACAATAACGACGCCAGAAATCGGCGCAGGCCTGACGGCGCAGCGGCTGTTCATCTTCTATCAGCACCTGTTCAAAAAGCACGCCGGATTCAAACGCATTGGTACTGAGCATACGCTGGCAGAAGCCGTGGATCGTGTAGATCGCCGCTTCATCCATTTGTCGTTCGGCCGCCAGCAAGACATCAGCCGCATCGCGGTGGTCCGAAATCTCCGCCAGCAGTTGCACTAGCGAAGTATCTTTAGGCTTCTCCGCCTCTTCACCCTGTGCGCTTTTACGCAAACAAGCTATGCGCAAAGCGTGGATTCTGGCACGAATACGCTCCCGCAGCTCTTCGGTCGCGGCCTCCGTAAAGGTCACAACCAGAATTTCCTCGACCAGCAACGGACGTGGATACGCGGCTTGCTTGCCCAGCCCCAGCAGCAGGCGCAGGTAAAGCGCAGCCAGCGTATAGGTTTTCCCCGTTCCGGCCGACGCCTCAATCAAGCGCTCCCCCAGGAGCGGCAACGTCATGACGTCTAATGATTGCGGCGCGGCATTTTTCATTCTGCTGGAACCTTACCGACAGCTTCCGATGCTGCTGGCGCAGGGATCATCGTGGGCGCTTTCTCACGCGGTAACGTTTTCTGCAATGAAGACGCATCCGCGTAGGTATGCCATCCTTTCGGTGCGGCATAGTCGGCTTTACCATGATGGCTACCGGAAACCTGCGACAGAATCGCCAGACCTTCAGGCTTCAGCGCCTTCTGGAAGAAGTCTGCCAGTTGCGCCACCGTCAGCGGTTTGATTTGTTCGAGCAGTTTCTCACGTGAATCAAAAGCGAAGTTTTCCTGATCCAGATCGCGACGCAGTCGGCTGGCCTCTTCGCCCAATGTTTGCGGACGCTGACTCAGTTCATTCATCACGCCTTGCTTATACTGAGTGAACTCTTCTTCACTCATTTCACGCAGTCGTTTTTGCGCTTTCAGGTAAAAATCTTCATAACGCTGATACAGATAAGCAGGCTGTTTGCTGTTGCTTTGCAGCAGGAAGGCGATGCCCATCTGTCGACCGACCGTCGTTGGGAAGGCAAACACCGCGTAACCCAGTTGCTCTTCGGTTCTCAGTTGGCTATAGAACCAAGGCTGAACGATCTGCCCCAGCACCGAGCTATACGCCATGCTTTCCGTTTCCGAATAACCCGTCGGTACATACACCGCCGCTAACGCAGAATCCGTGCTGCTTCCCGGGCGCTGGAGATTAGCAAGTTGCGGCTTACTGACTTTGACATCATCGCTGCGCGACAGATTGTCGCCACCGGCCTTCAGATGCGTTTTCAGCGTGTTCGCCAGCTCGGTGACTCGCTCTGGAGCCAGATTGCCAACGACCAGCATTTCCGGCGTGGCTTTTTGCAGCAGGTCTTTGCGGTAGTTAACGACGTCCTGTAAACGGATATCCTTCAGCAGGTTACGACGTTCTGCGCGCTCAAAGTAAGGCAATTGCGATATCGCCTGAACCGGCTGTAACGCCTGTTCAAAGGCTTTTGATTTCTCTACCCCATCCAGCTGCTGTATGTACCAGGATTTCGCCTGCTCCAGCTGTGCTTCCGTTGAGGTAAAGGAGGCGTAGCCATCCGCCAACGTCAGCAGCAACCGTGGCAAATGTTGGGTATAGCCATTGGCGCTAATCACCAGACCATCATTACTGCGGGTGGAGAAACTGATGCCGCCGATCGAAGCCTGATAGCTGAGTTCATCCAGCGCCAGACCTGCCAGATAATCGTTTAACGCAAACAGTACCTGATTACGGGCGGTACTGCGCGCTTCCTGATTACGCAGGAACAACGTGATTTCCGCTTTTGGCTCATCAGCGAAGTAGTGGCTTGGCATATACAACACACGCAGCCCCGGCTGATTCAGCAGGAGCGTCGGTTTAGTCATCGCCTTATCGGCTTTGATCAGGGAGAAATCATCTGGGATATAGGGGTTGATCGTCGGCAACGACAGTGACATTTTCTGCCCCAGCGTTTTCCATTTTGCGAATGTTGCTGACGGGATTTTATTCATCTCGTACGGCGCATCGACAAAGTAGGCCACTTTATTATGTGGCTCATTCGGGCTGATGACCCAAACGCGCGCGTTCTGCGGCGTCATCTCATCCAGTCGAGCAGCGATAGCCTTCGGATCGTAGCGATCGGCAACATACTGGGCATCCAGCGTATGTTCGACCGGCACGCGCAGCATGGTATCAACCAACCATTCGATGTAGTCCATATCACGGCTGATGGACGGATAGCGGAAATCCAGATCCAGAACATGCGCGATCTCATCAAAATAGCGCTGCTGAATCCCTTCGGTGCGGATTTGTTGCAGGTAACGGAATATCGCAGCGATCACTTCATCACGCTGTGCCAGGCCTTTATCGGTCAGCGAGGCTGAAATAGCGAACATGCCGCCGTTACGGTCGATGATCGGCGAAGAACCCGCCCCGATAGACTCAACCAGTCCTTCCTTTTGCAACCAGTCAGAGAGCGTATTCTGGCTGCGGTTGCCGATCAGATAGCTAATGTAGGTATCCGTCTTGCTGCGAAACGCCTGGCTAATATCGCTGACGCGAAACTCAATGCGCAGCTGTTTTCTCGGCTGAGCAGGAACATAGTGAATCATTACGCCGCGCTGCTTTTCCGTCGCCACAGGAACGGTAACCGCAGGGACGCTGGCGTTGTGATTGGGAATGCGCCCGAATGTGTCGACCGCCAGTTTCGCCAGTTCAGGCAGAGGTTGATTGCTGTAAATCACCCCTTTCATCAGGTTGGCGGAGTAGTATTTCTGATAGAACTTCACCAGCTCATCATGCAGTTTACTGTCGGGTTTATCGCTCAGGGTTTCAAGATTGCCCCCCGAAAAACGCGCGCTCGGGTGCGCCGGGTTCAGCGTCTCTGCCCCCACCTGCGCCATGCGGTGACCGTCGCGCGAACGCGCCATCGTTAATTCCGCATTGACTGCATTACGCTCGCGATCGGCATTCACTGGGTCGAGCAGCGGCTCCGCAATTGCATCCGCCATCCGATCGACGGCGGGTCGCAGCGCATCATTTTCCACTTCCAGATAAAACGCCGTGCGGTAAGACGCAGTGCTGGCATTGTGGCTACCGCCATGCTTTTTCAAAAACTCGGACAGCGCCTCTGGCTCTGGGTAACGTTTCGATCCCATCAGCACCATGTGTTCGAGGTAATGCGCTAATCCCAGTTGATTATTGGGATCGTCCAGAGAGCCAATAGGCAGCGCCAGTGATGCCAAAGATTTGGGTGCCTGTGGATCGGAAACCAGCAGAACGGTCATTCCGTTATCCAGTTTGATCGCCTGATATTGCCGCGGATCTTTTTCGCTTTTTCGAATCGTCTGAGCCAGCGGCTGCCAGCCCGTCTCAGCCCAACTCGCCGGAAGCCAGAATGTGAATAAAAGAAACCACCCGGTAATCCAGACCCACTGTTTACGCATGCAATTCTCCAACCTCATATCCATCACTTTTCACGTTGCAGTGCGTTATCTTCTCGCACCTCGAAATCTAGTCGGGCATCATCCAAAACCAGCCCATCAAGCCAGATTAAAGCGGAACGGTGGCAGTAGCCAGATTTGCGCCGCTTCAATCACCTCATTCATTCGCTTTTCATCCAACTCACGAATAATGCGTTGCAGGTAATAATCCTCACCTTCACCCCGCATTCCCATGTTGCCCTGCCAGGCTTGCAGTAACCGGGTACGCGCTTTGTTCTGCGCGTCCTCATCCGCACGCAGGCTATCGCTTTCACGATCATAACATTCAGCCAGCCAGGCGCTCCCTGCTTTATTTAGCAATAACAGCGGCTTGCTCATTCCCTGACGATATCCATCCAGCATGACAGCCAGATGTTCTCTGGACTGCGCTTCCGACAACGCAGCAAAGCGCCACGCCGTGTCTTCCCGCCCATACAGCCGGCTTTCGCCCTGTCCGCCCGTTGCGCAGTAGGCCAGATGCTCCAACCACAGCGTAATGCCATCCTTCATAGAAAGCGTGCCCGGACGCCAGCGCAGCAAACCATCCGGCTGAACCTGATTCAGCCACCCCCTGACGCGCACGCCGTCAAGGAGGATATCCACTTCCTGACTCGCCGACTGCGAAGGCGTTAATTCATCGCGTACACGCGCAGCCAACTGCGCCATCTCCTGCTGCTGTTCCTGCCAGTAAATTTCGCCGAACGCGCCATAGGGCAGTTCACCCGCGGCTCTGGCACGGCGATACAGTTTTTCCGTATCGCCTTCATTAATCAAGGTATTAAGCAACTCGCTATTTAACTGATAGCGGTTAAGGCTATCAACCACAAAGGGCTCTTCATCCAACAGCTCATCGCTGTGCAGCATAAAACTCACGCCAAGCCGCAGTTGAAAAAAGGCTCGCACAGGATGACGATAAAAACGCTTCAGATCGTCCAGACTGACATCCCTATCACTCGCTCTTTCGGACAAAGCTTCACGATCGAAATCAGGCTGAGCTTCCCCTTTTTGGTTCGCCGCCGCCAGCCACTCTGCCGCAAAGCTCAACGGCTGAGGTGAAGACTGGAAGTTATTCGCATCAAAAGGCATCCGGCTATGTTCACGGCAAAGGTGCTTCACCACGCGCTCCGCGCTGCTATCGATATCCAGCGCTTCATCACCCGGCAGGACGTAACTTTGTGCAATATATTCCGTCAGTTCGCTGACCAATACGGAAGGATAGCGACGCGTATTATCCTGGATCGAGCGCCAGATATAGCTGATATAGAGTTTGTGCTGCGCCGACAGGAGCGCTTCAAGAAACAGGTAGCGGTCATCATCACGTCGGCTACGATCGCCGCGCTTGATTTTCCGCCCCATCAGATCGAACCCGAGTGGCGGCAGCGTTCGGGGATAAACACCGTCATTCATACCCAACAAACACACGACCTTGAACGGGATGGAACGCATGGGCATCAGCGTACAAAAGTTGATCGAACCGGCCAGAAAACGCTGGCTGAGTCGCTCCTGATCGAGACGCCGCGACAGTTCATCACGTAACCGGGAGATCGGCACCTGTTGCGGATAATGCGCCATCGTGCCCATACCAATCACGTACTGCCACTGTTTTTCCACCAAGGCCAGCGCCGCTTCGGTCTCGCTGTCAGCATCAAAGAAGGTTTCGATCAGCTCTCGACACAGCGGTAACCAGTCAACAAGCACACGTGGCTGAGACAGACGCTGACGCCAGTGGTGGATCTGCATCAGGAGTTCGGCCAGTTGACCAGCCAGTTCGGCAATCAGGCCGCTGGATTCATCGTAAGGCAGTACGCCCTGCCAGTCACCGACCTGGCTGTCCATCGCATAGCCCAGCAGCATTCTCGTCAGGCCAAAACGCCACGTATGTTGCCCCGTTGGCGGCAGCATCAGATCGCGCACGTTGTCGTCATCCAATCCCCAGCGCACGCCTGATTCCACGACCCACAGGCGCAGACGACGTAGCCCTTCTTCCTGAATACCGAAACGCGCAGCCAGCGCGGGTACTTCAAGCAATGCCAGAACCTGTTCTGCCGTAAAACGGCTCGTCGGTAAATCCAGCAGGCTGATTACCGCCTGCAATGCGGGATGCGCATGTCGCGCACGCTGATCGGAGATGGCAAAAGGCAGATAGCGGTTGTCCGGAGCGTTACCAAATACCGCCTGAATAAACGGCGTATAGCTGTCGATATCCGCCATCATCACAATGACGTCGCGCGGCATCAGCTCAGGATCGTCAGCCATCATGGCCAGCAGCCGATCGTGAAGCACTTCAACCTCACGCTGCGGGCTATGGCAGGCGTGAAAATCAATCGAACGATCGTCGAGAGCCAGCAGGCGTTTTTGCATGCTGGTGTTCTGCGTTTCGTGGCTGACGGCCACCACCGCGTGGTCTTCCAGCTCAAGAATGTCGCGCTGCAAGGTTTGCAGCAGATTTTCACCATCCGACTCAACAAAGGCGTCGATTTCCTGCACGTTATCCAACTCAGCCAGCAGATAAAGGTTATCGCGCCCCAGCTTTCCCCACGATGCCAGCAAGGGGTTATTAATCGACTGTTTACCGTCGTCGTTGAACAACGTTTCTGCCTGTGAGGAATCGCGAAAGAGCGGGCGGGTTTCATCAGGCTGTTCACCATCAAAGCAGTGTAGGCGACGGTGGCGGGCTTTTAGCTTCGCCAGAAATTTATAGTCCTGAATGTCACTCCAGTAATGGCGGCAGGGATTGGTAAATAGCAGATGCACGTCAATATGCTGCGCCAGCGCGTTCAACGCCTGTAAATAGATAGGGGGTAACGCCGAAATACCGCAGATAAAAACGCGTGGCGGCAGGCCTTTCGGACACGCTTTTGCCTGTTCTAGCGCAGTAATAAAGCGTTGATACAAAATCGCATGGTGCCATTCGGGCTGCGCCAGTTCGCGAGTGTAGTCAACCAACGCACGCCACAGCGCCGATTGCCACAGCTGGTTGCCACCGAGATCGTCAACCTGTTTCCCTTCTTGCCATGCCTTGATCCACTCGGGACGATAAATCAGATATTGATCGAAAAGATCCGCTACGCGTCCGGCAAGCTGATGCAGCTTGCGCTGATTATCGTCATCCTGCAAATAGTGGTTAAGGGCCACAAAATCAGGCTGTGCCAACAAATCGGGCAGCAAATGCATGAGCTTCCACGTCATCGCATCCTTGCTGAAAGCGCTTTCTTTTGGAATATCCGGCAGCACATGGCGACACATATTCCACAAAAAAACACCGGGCAGCGGGAATTGAATATTGGCAGCAATGCCGAAGTGCCCAGCCAGTTCAATTTGCAGCCACTGCGCCATCCCCGGGCTTTGCACCAAAATCACTTCCTGCTGGAAGGGATCTGCAAGCGGCTGACGTTTTATCAGCTCAACCATCAGTCTTTTCAAGATATCCAACTGATTGGAGTGATAGATTCTAAACATTCTGGCTCCTGCTACCGCTGCTTACGATTGATAATTCATATACCCGTCATACTTCAAGCTGCATGTGCGTTGGCTTCCCTTACTCACCCCAGTCACTTACTGGTGTAAGCTCCCGGGGATTCGTGCGGTTGCCGCCTGCCTGCAACTCGAATTATTTAGGGTATAGCTTGCCAGGCATGTTTAGCTGACAGGTGATGACCGGCAAAACCAACGGTTTAGTGTAGCCTGATAGCGACGTGGCGTCATGACTCTTGCCGTTACCTGACGGCATTCTCCATTCTGTCGCGGCTCTGACACACTAAACTGCCAATTTTTACTCGCAAGAGACGCAATATTATCCAGATCGGACGGGTGATACGGCATACCCGCTTCATAAGCCTCCAACTGTTGCATCGCAAACCGCCAGGCCTGACGCTGCTGCAACTGGTGCTGAAATGACTGCTGCAAAATCTGGTGATATTGCAGTAGCCCCATCAGCGACACGGCGAACAGCAGCGCCGCCACCAGCGTCTCTGGCAGGCTGAAACCAGATTGACGACTCCTTAGCCTGTTGTTCATTGCGCTACTCCGTTGCATCACAGCGTGCGACATCTTTATCCGGGCAAAAGTCTAACCAGCCGTTACCCAATGGTTGAATCGCAATCTGGCCCGACGACAGTCCCGAAAAGGACACGCGTTGGTACAACGTCAACGGTCGCGCCGAAGCGGGCAGAGTCCCTTCGCCACGCAGTAATCCTTGTTCCCCATCCGAGGCCGCACGCAGGCATACCACAAGCTGTTCTGCCGACAACTGCTGACACTGCCAGTTTTCCGTTAGCGTATTCCAACGCTGCCCTCTTCCCCAATTCAGCGAAGACAATGCCTGATTAAACGCTCGCAGATAGTGTCGTTCATCGTTCCCCACCTGAATGGCAGTATCAAGCTGGCGTTGCAAACCGGACATCAACAGCAGGCCGATAATGGCGATGAGCAGCACCATAGCCAGCGTTCCACTTCCCTCCTGATGTCCTTTTTTCATTGGTTACGACCAAGAATAAGGCGAGTAGTATGCTGCCGAACGGCAGGACGCTTGGCCCAATAACCGGCCAGTTGTAATTCATACAACGCCGCATTATTTTTCGCAGACAGACGCTGTAACCGGAACACCGTGAGTACCACCTCCTGCGGATCAAACAGCTTCTCCCACCTGTCGCCCTGACAGTTATGCGCTCCACTCTGAATTTCCAACGACCGACCGCGCAGACGATAGCCAAAAGACTCGGCATCTTGCTGTTCCCCACCATCCCAAACCCCATTTCGGTTCAGATCGTAAGAAACATTCAGACAGCTATTTTCCGCCTCCCCCGGATACTTCCCTATGCTGATTGCCTTTCCCTGACAGGTTCCCGCACAAAAACCTGCCCGACGGATGTCTTTCTCAATTCCCATGGCGACCTGACTGAAGAGCTGCTCCAGCCGGAAAAGCTGTGCGCTGTCCTGACTTTGACTACGCAACAGAGGATACAGCTGTGCCGCCGACAGCATAATCAGGCTACCTAAGCTCAGCGCTAACAGGATTTCCGGCAGCGTGAATCCACGCAGCTTACCCCTCAGCTTTGGTTGCCTTAACACGATTTGTTTCAGCATAGGGGAATCGCCAGGACAGCCTGCGATTCGCTGCACAGACGCATGCGCCCTCTCACCGAGATGATGAGGCGTAGCTGACCCGCAGAATTCGACAGCGAGATGTGCCCAGCCTGTGCCGCGTTACGCAAGCCAAAGAACGTAAAAACGTTGCTTGTGAACTTTGCCAACACCACATCCTGCGTGCGGCGAACGAACTGTCTCGGATGGTTCTCACGGCACGTATCCTCTGCCTGCGTTTCATTCTGCCCTGCCACCATGCACCATAATTCTCCCTGCGGTATGAGCTTCGCTGTGCGGGTTTCGTTATGCCAGTAGGCATTCGCCTGAACCCGACTCAAAAAGTCCAGCAGTTGCTGGGCACTCTGCTCCAGACGAATTGCCTGCTGATACTGAATCCAGCCATGCAAGCCGCCCCCCGCCATTAGCGCCACAATCGTCAGCACCACCAATAATTCAAGCAAGGTAAACCCTCGCCGTTGTCGATTATCTGTTTTCATGGCGTCAGGATAATAAGTCTTATCAGCAAAAACAGCGTGTTAACGACGTTATACGCGGCGGCTCGCAATGTTTTACTGCAACGATGTAACAACAGAAAAAGCGTGCGGGGAGATAGGGAAAACGAGGGAATAGCAGGAGAAAGCACGCAGTGAAGGAGGTAATGTCACACCCCGAGTAAGTCGGTGACAAGGAGGAATCGAACTCAGGATAAGGAGATCGAAATGAAATCAACAACAGTGAGAGAAAATGGGACCTCAGCTCTGGAAGTGGCAAATCGTTACTTTAGTATGGTTAACCTTGGTATGTCAGTTTCCCCAATGAATCAGGATGATGTTGATTGGTGCATTGCTCTTGCCAGAGAAAGCGATTTCGATATTGACTGGCGTTTGGCAAAAATGAGTCTTTACGCTGATAGTGAATTCGGGTTTATCTTTAAGATCGATGCTGATATACCAACAACAAAACCCGACGGGGCTTGTGTTTGTTCGTTCAGTACAATAAACCATATATTAAGCATTGAGTTACTTCAGAATTTCTCAAAAAGGGGTTCTATTCTGGATGGGAAAATGTTGACCTATTGTTTAGTCATCATCCTATTTTTTCTTATCAAGGTGGAAGGTGAAGGCGTTTATATTCAAAGCCCAGTCAATGACAAAGTTGCTGATTATTATATCAAAAATCATCAATTTTTAGATATAAGCGGAGATAAATCTATCCTCTTTCGCTCGGCAGATGATTTACTCAACTGGTTCATATCGTATTCAAAGCGGGGATAACACATTGAGGAAGAGTAAATAATGCGCGACAATGTGGCTAATAAATCGTCATTTTGCGAGGTAGTTATGAATAAAGAGCCGACAGATTACCGTGCGACGGTGTCATCTCGACAGATGAAATCTCATGCTGGCCGCAAAATGCAAATTACCAGTGAGGAAGAATTATTTACTCTCATGTTTATCGCGGCTGATGGGATTAAAAACTCCCCAGCACCATCGATTCAGGAAACGGTAGGTCCGTTGCACGAAGAGAAATAAAAAAAGGCCGCATTACGCGGCCCTGAAAAACATGGGAGAGACTTAGATCGCAACCGGTGCTTTGATGGCAGGATGCGGATCGTATCCCTCAATTTCAAAGTCCTCGAAGCGGTAGTCGAACAGCGTATCCGGGCGGCGCTTAATCACCAGTTTAGGCAGCGCGCGCGGTTCACGGCTCAACTGTAAATTCGTCTGTTCCAGATGGTTGTTGTACAAATGCGTGTCGCCGCCAGTCCAGACGAAATCACCAACGTCGAGATCGCACTGCTGCGCCACCATATGCACCAGCAGCGCATAGCTGGCGATATTGAACGGCAGGCCGAGGAAGATATCGCACGAGCGCTGATAAAGCTGGCAAGAGAGTTTGCCATCCGCCACGTAGAACTGGAAAAACGCGTGGCACGGTGCCAGCGCCATTTTGTCCAGCTCACCCACGTTCCAGGCAGACACGATAATACGGCGAGAATCTGGATCCTGTCTCAACTGGGTCAGGACATTCTTCAACTGGTCGATCTCACGACCGTCTGCGGCTCCCCATGAACGCCACTGTTTACCGTAAACCGGCCCCAAATTACCGTTCTCATCCGCCCATTCGTCCCAAATACTGACTTTGTTTTCATGCAGATAAGCAACATTGGTATCGCCGTTCAGGAACCAGAGCAGTTCATGGATAATCGAACGCAGGTGGCATTTTTTGGTGGTAACCAGCGGAAACCCGTCCTGCAAGTTGAAACGCATCTGATGGCCGAAAATAGAACGCGTGCCCGTGCCGGTGCGGTCGGCTTTCGGCGTGCCTTCTTCAAGCACTTTCTTCATCAGATCCAGATACTGTTTCATACTACCTCACCACAAAAATTAAAGAAGGACAGCGGATTATTGCTGTGCAGGCTGACGGCGATAGGCCCAGACCATCATCAGAATACCGGCGATAACCATCGGCAGTGACAGGATTTGTCCCATGCTGAACAGGTCGCCGAACAGCCCCAGCTGTGCATCTGGCTGACGAAAGAATTCGGTAATAATTCGGAATGTGCCGTAACCGATCAGGAAAAGCCCTGAAACGCTGCCCATCGGCCGAGGTTTACGGATAAAGAGATTCAGAATGATAAACAGTGCCACCCCTTCCAGCATCATTTGATACAGCTGGGAAGGATGACGCGGCAACATGCCATACTGATTGAAAATCGCCTGCCACTGCGGATTACTGACGGCCAGCATCATATCTTCGCTACGCGAACCCGGAAACAGCATCGCCCACGGCGTATCCGTCGTCACGCGTCCCCACAGTTCGCCGTTGATGAAGTTGCCCAACCGGCCTGCGCCAAGCCCGAAAGGAATCAAAGGAGCAATAAAATCAGCAACCTGGAAGAAATGGCGTTTGGTGCGATGAGCGAACCACAGCATGACGCAAATCACGCCCATTAAGCCGCCGTGGAACGACATGCCGCCATCCCAGACTTTGAAAAGATAGAGCGGGTTTTCAAGAAATGACGGGAAGGCATAAAACAGGACATAGCCCAGACGCCCACCGACGAAGACGCCAAGGAACCCCATATACAGCAAGTTTTCGACTTCATCTTTGGTCCAACCGCTACCCGGTTTATTCGCCCGACGCACCGCCAACCACATGGCAAATACAAAACCCACCAGATACATCAGCCCATACCAGTGCAGCGCCAGCGGGCCAATTGAGAAAATCACTGGATCAAACTGAGGAAACGCCAGATAGCTTGTCGTCATCATTCACCACATATTTTATTGTGTTATCCCTGCTTTCGGGATCGTCATTGATAGGCAAAAGGCAGGAGAATGAATCCGTTCCTGCGAACCGCGGTGGCGAATCATAGCATACGCACCCGCGCTCGTTGCTTGCTGAGGGGAAAAGTTCTGTAAAACATTGAGTCGTTGTTAAACATTTACTCGCAATGACATCTTGATGTATCCGCCACTATCGCACCGCGACGAATTAGCGTCCGCCGCGAATCAAGCCGCCCAATCCACGCTCTTCCATGAAAATCGCTGCCCACTGTCGGACTTCCGTCGCGCTCTGTGCATTCAGCAATTGCTTCACCAACGACTGCGATTCAGCCAGTGTAATTTGGCGCAGCAGATATTTAATTCGCGCCACGCTACGCCCGTTCATACTGAACGAGCGATAACCCAGTCCGGTCAGCAGCAGTGCACCGAGCGCTTCTCCCGCCATTTCACCGCACACGGAAAGCGGAATGTTATGTCGCTCGCACTCGACGGCGATCATATTCAACGCCTGCAACATGGAAGGATGCAGGCTGTCATAAAGCGATGCCACGTGAGCGTTGTTACGATCTACTGCCAGCAAATACTGCGTCAGATCGTTGGTGCCAACCGAAACAAAATCGATGCGAGAAGCCAGATGGGGGAGCAGGAACAGCATCGACGGGACTTCAATCATGATCCCAATTCGCGGCTTGGGCTGCGGGAAGCCCAGTAATTCCTCCACTTCGCCCGCGGCCTGATCGATCAGGCGACGCGCTTCACTGATTTCATCCAGACTGCTGATCATCGGCAGCAGGATGTTGAGATTGCCAATATGCGCGTTGGCACGCAGCATGGCGCGCACCTGAATCAGAAAGATTTCAGGCTGATCGAGCGTAATACGAATGCCACGCCAGCCGAGACACGGGTTCTCTTCGCTGATAGGCAGATAAGGCAGTGGCTTATCTGCGCCGATATCCAACGTGCGCAACATCACAGGGCGCGTAGGATAAAGCGCCAACATGCTTTGATATTGCGCCATCTGCTCATCTTCGGACGGAAACCCGCTTTGCAGCATAAAAGGAATTTCTGTGCGATACAGCCCCACGCCATCGACCTGATTGATAAAGCGTTTTTCGTGCTCGGCGCTCAACCCTGCATTCAGCATGACCTGAATGCGCTCGCCGCTTTTCAGCACGGCAGGCTGCTCCATTTCGCCTTCGGCCAGACGGGTCAGCTCGTTTTCTTCCGTCAGCAGGCGCTGATATTCCTGTACCAGTACGGGTTCAGGATCGACCAGCAGCTCGCCGCGATAGCCGTCAATGATCAGCAGGCGCTGATGCAGCATGTCAGGCTGAATATCCGCGCCCACCAGCGTCGGAATGCCCATCGCACGGACGAGAATCGCCGCATGCGAATTGGCGGCACCGTCATACACGACAACACCAGCCAACCGCTCCGGCGGCAGTTCCGCCAGCAGCGTGGCCGTTAATTCGTCCGCCACGAGGATAAAGCGCTCAGGCCATTGCCCCATGATCTGCGCGTTATCGTCGAGGTGGAACAGCAGCCGTTGCCCCAACGCACGCAGATCGCCGGCACGCTCGCGCAAATAAGTATCCTGCAAATTGGTGAACTGCGCGGCAAAGCGCTCGATTACCAGCTTCACAGCCCACTCGGCGGCATTGCCCGCATCCACTTCCTGAAAGAGTTCACGCTTGAGCCGCGCATCATTCAGCAAGTGCGAATACAAATCGAAAATCGCCGCACTCTCTTTCTGCGCGCTGGCGCTAAACCGCTTGCTGAAGCGACGGAATTCCGCCGTGGCCTCTTCCAGCGCCTGCGTTAAACGAGAACGCTCGCGCTCACTGTCCAGACTCGACGCGGGGAAAACCTGTTCCAGAGAAGGTTGGGTACAATCCTGCCAGCCGGGGGCAATCGCCACACCCGGTGCAGCCACCAGCGCCTTAACGCGCGTTTGGCGGTATTGACCGAAGAGCGTTTTTATCTGCGAAAGGGAGAGAATAGCGGCCATCTGCGTGGCCAGCGTCACCATGAACGATTCTTCGTTCTTATCAAACTGACGATGTTCACGCTGTTGTACCACCAGCACGCCCAGCAGGTGGCGACGGTAGATAATGGGAACACCAAGAAAAGATCGGAAATGTTGCTCTTTCACGGCGGGGATATATTTGAAACTAGGATGTGCACGAGCATCGGCCAGATTGATGGGCTCAGCACGTTGCCCGACCAGCCCGACAATGCCTTGCCCAAACGCCAGCGTAACCGTGCGCCCGCGCGGTTTTTTCAACCCGCGCGTTGCCATCAGGTAATAACATTGACGATCGTGATCGGCCAGATAAATGGAACAGACTTCCGTGTCCATAGCCTGACAGGTCTCATTGACCAGAATGTCCAGCGCATCACTAAGGCGGGCCGTTGCCGCAACGTTTTCGACAATTTCTCGCAAGCGCGTGAGCATAATGTGCCTGAATTACCCTCTTTTTCGCCGAGGACCGGATGGCGTAACCACCCGAGCCGCAACACTCTCCTGAAGCAGTATCACCGGGTTGATAAATTCCTTCATCACGCGACGATACACATCTCGCTTAAAAGAGACGACCTGACGTACCGGATACCAGTAACTCACCCAGCGCCAGCCATCAAATTCCGGCGTGCCGCTGCTCTGCATATTGATATCCGACTCATTACACATCAACTGTAGCAAAAACCATTTCTGCTTTTGGCCGATACAGACCGGTTTTGTATCCCAACGCACCAAACGCTTTGGTAATTTATAGCGTAACCAGTTACGGGTAGATGCCAATACGCGCACATCCTTTTTTCTTAACCCGACTTCTTCAAACAGTTCGCGGTACATCGCCTGCTCAGCACTTTCACCGGGATTAATCCCCCCCTGCGGAAACTGCCAGGAGTGCTGACCATAGCGCCGGGCCCACATCACCTGCCCCTGCCGATTACAAATTACAATACCAACGTTTGGGCGGTAGCCATCATCATCGATCACCGGACTACCTCGATAAACATCAATGCAAAGATGACCTGATTGTTTCACACTCCCGTCAGGCGGTAAACCACTGCTTAGAAAGCATGTGATACGAATAAAAGTAAGATAACCCACAGATAAGATCAAAGTTATAAACATGTGAAGACCAGAATCGGTAATTTATTCACTTTTTCTGTGGACATCTTTGTGCAGAACCCATGAAGAAGTGAGTAAAACTCATTTTTCATGAAGAAAAAATATTAATGCGAATTAAAAAATAGTGCTTTTTATTCATAAAATTACAAACCCTTTTACTTGAAATGGCGACCCCTTATTTTTTGTTCAAATGGCGTACAACGCAAGATTGGCGAAAGATCGCACTATGCCGATTTTATCCACAGGGAATGCCTCAAAGTCAGGCAATAAATAGGCAAAAACAGCAAAAAGGCCGGGCGTCAAGGCTGTAAATCGAACCAGTAATTCATGTTTATGTGGGTTATCCAAGAAATCTGTGGATAACCTAGTGTAAGATCCTGTTTATTGTCGGTGGCTATACGTGCACAGTTTGCAAAACGGTGTTAAGTGATCGCCATCACACTAAAAAAAAGCGCTACGAATCATGCTATTATTGTTTTTCTCCACAGACCTCCAGGCTGTGCATTGGTATTCTCCACGTATTGTATTTTTTTTGAGCGGAAAAACATCGAGCTATACGCTATGAATTCACCCACGGTTCACACGACTGCGCCACCAAGTGAGCACACGTTGCTGGAGCGCGCGCAATCCCTCGCGGGTTATAATCTCGCGGAATTAGCGGACATCGCTCGCCTGCCCCTTCCTGCCAACCTGAAACGTGATAAAGGCTGGATTGGTATCTTGCTGGAGCGTTTTCTGGGTGCAAGCGCAGGCAGCAAGCCCGAGCAGGATTTCCCCGACATCGGCGTTGAGCTAAAAACCATTCCTATTGATGAACAGGGTAAACCGCTGGAAACCACGTTCGTCTGCGTCGCACCGTTAACAGGCAACAGCGGTGTGACATGGGAAAGCAGCCACGTACGACACAAGCTCGCGCGGGTACTGTGGATTCCGGTAGAAGGCTCGCGGCACATTCCGCTGGGGGAACGCCGTATTGGCACCCCGCTGATCTGGAGCCCCAATGAAGAAGAAGAGGAACAACTGCGCTGCGATTGGGAAGAGTTGATGGATTTGATCGTGCTTGGTCGGGTAGAAAGCATCACGGCCCGACACGGTGAAGTACTACAGTTACGCCCCAAAGCGGCAAATAGCCGGGCATTAACCGAGGCAATTGGCGAATTCGGTCAACCGATTCTGACCTTACCGCGCGGGTTCTACCTGAAAAAAACCTTTACCGCACCGCTACTGGCCCGCCACTTTATGCAGCTCAGCAGCTGAATTTCATTAGCGCAATGTTCTATTAGCACGATGCTTCGTCAGTGCCTCACTTCATCGTACACTAGCCTTATACGCCGCACTCGATTACGCAGCAATCGTGCGACAAGGGAATCCGATCTGGGAAAAGCCTGACTCCGCCCCAGAACAAAAGGGATGCCAGCACACGGCCGCAATGCGAAGTATGACAGTTATGTACTCTAAATAATTCGAGTTTCAGGAAGGCGGCAAGTGAGGGAATCCCGATGAGCTTACTCAAGTAAGTGATTCGGGTGACTGACAAACCTGCCTTTAGCAGGTTTGAACGCTGCTTGCAGCGGCCCCAACGGGGCGAGGCACACGCCAGTGTGCCGAGTAGCGCAGCCAACGCACATGCAACTTGAAGTATGACGAGTATATTTTCACGACATCACACTTTCGCTTGCCTACGCACTAAGCTGGCAGAGTATAATATCGTTTACGTTTCGTTTAAGGTGTATTGAAATAATGTTTGATTGGATTGTTGATCCGAACGCTTGGTTAGCGTTGGGAACGCTGACTATTCTGGAAATCGTTCTTGGGATCGATAACATTATTTTCCTGTCTCTGGTTGTCGCCAAACTGCCTAAAGCACAGCAAAACACAGCTCGCCGCATCGGGCTGATGGGTGCGATGTTAATGCGTTTGGGACTGCTCGCTTCTATTGCCTGGGTTATGCGTCTGACCGACCCGCTGTTTACCGTCGCAGGCAATGAAATCTCCACTCGTGACCTGATCCTGCTCTTAGGGGGACTCTTCCTGATCTGGAAGTCGAGTATGGAAATTCACGAAACCGTCGAAGGTGGTTCAGAAGAACAGACTTCCAAGGTGTACTCTTTCTTTGGCGCGATTGTGCAGATCATGCTGTTGGATATTATCTTCAGCCTGGACTCGGTTATCACCGCCGTCGGCCTGTCTGACCATCTGTTTATTATGATGGCAGCGGTCATCATCGCCGTTCTCGTGATGATGTTCTCTGCACGCCCTATCGGCGAGTTTGTCGAACGCCATCCGTCCGTCAAAATGCTGGCCTTGTCGTTCCTGATCCTGATCGGGTTCACCCTGATTCTGGAAAGCTTCGACGTTCACGTACCGAAAGGCTACATCTACTTCGCCATGTTCTTCTCGATGTCCGTCGAGGCGTTAAACCTGCTGCGCAGTAAAAAAGAAAAAACGACACACTGATCGCCGCATAGCGAGCGCTCACGATAAAGGCGTCCTAATCAGGCGGCGACCTGCCGCCTGATTACACAAAATTAATACCCTCCAAACACATTTTTTCCATTATTCCTACGTTATCCCCTGCAACCATTTGCTAGACTCACCTTAGGTTTTGGCATTGATAAACGGGTTAATATAATGAAAGTACGGATGAAAATGGCAATCACACTGGCGTTATTATTCACCCTGGCGGGCTGTTCCAGTGACTACGTGATGGCGACAAAAGAGGGGCAGATGCTCCTGACGCAGGGAAAACCCGTGCTGGATAAAGATACCGGGCTGCTCAGCTATACCGATGAGCAAGGTAATCAGAAACAAATCAACAGCGATCAAGTCTCCCAGATCGTGCAGCGCTAACGGCAACGTTAGCCTGATATTTCCCCCCTCGAACGACGCTCTTCGGCAAAATCCTGCCGAAGGGCAACAGAAGAGACTTCCCCACTCGCCACGGCTTCGTTTATAGTCGAATTCAGGTGTGTCTTCCCAAACTCATTGGAATCGCAGCAAATCATGCGGAAATGACGGGAAATGCGCCTGCTATTTTCAGACATAAGGAAGCTGGCAATGCAATATCACCGTATTCCCCATAGTTCTTTAGAAGTGAGCGTGCTGGGTCTTGGTACGATGACCTTTGGCGAACAGAACAACGAAGCAGACGCTCATGCCCAGTTAGATCACGCCATTGCCGCAGGTGTTAACCTGATTGACACAGCAGAAATGTACGCCGTTCCTCCGCGCCCAGAAACACAGGGACTAACCGAGAGCTATATCGGTTCCTGGCTGAAATCCCGTGGTGGACGTGAAAAACTGATTGTGGCCAGTAAAGTCTCCGGCCCCGTGCGCGGAAACGATCACAGCATTCGGCCACAGCAGGCGCTGGACAGAAAAAACATCCGTGCCGCATTGGATGCCAGCCTGCAACGCCTGAACACCGACTATATCGATCTCTATCAGCTGCATTGGCCACAGCGCCAGACCAACTGCTTTGGCAAGCTGAACTATCAATATACTGATGACAAACCGCAATATACTGACGACAAATCGGTCGTGACGCTGCTGGAAACCTTGGAAGCGCTGAATGAGCAGGTGCGTGCCGGTAAGATCCGCTACGTCGGCGTCTCCAACGAAACCCCGTGGGGCGTGATGCGCTATCTGCATCTGGCGGAAAAACATGACTTACCGCGTATCGTGTCGATTCAGAACCCCTACAGCCTGCTGAATCGCAGTTTTGAAGTCGGCTTAGCGGAAATCAGCCAGCATGAAGGCGTGGAACTTCTCGCCTATTCGTCACTGGCATTCGGTACGCTGACGGGTAAATACCTGAACGGCGCGAAACCGGCAAATGCGCGTAACACGTTGTTTAGCCGCTTCACCCGCTATACCGGCCCACAGGCTCAGGCAGCGGTTGCCGAGTACGTGGCGCTGGCGCAAAAGCACGGTCTGGATCCGGCGCAAATGGCATTGGCGTTTGTGCGCCAGCAACCGTTCGTCGCCAGTACGCTGCTGGGCGCGACGACGCTGGAACAGCTGCAAATCAACCTCGACAGCCAGAACCTGACGCTGGACGGCGAGATCCTTGACGAGCTGGAAGCGATCCACCGCCGCTTCACGTTCCCGGCACCGTAAACGACAAATTCGGGGCTTACATGAGCCCCGAACCTCCTCCTTCACAAACAACCTCTTAGTCACATTTTTATGCAGATGCGGAGATGGTTTCGTGCGCCACAATACCGCCATTTTCATGCTACGTCGCAGCACGCGCCCGACTCAGGGCGCTCAGTCGCCGCCGCCCTGAGAACCCAGGCTTTCCGGCTAAATTATATCGCTGCGCGATGCCATCGGTGCTCATGACCGCTAGACGAGCCGCCAGTGACGCGCTCCCGACGCGGCACTAGCTTTCGCGGCATCCATGCCGCTCACTCGGCAGTCATGCCCACCGCTGCATAATTTCTTACGCCGGATAACGACCCACCCCCTTTGCACCCTACATTAATTTTGTATAAGAGGCGCCTTCACCGAAGAAGAGTGGACACTTAATCATGGGCGGCGCTGTCTTTTGGCTGAAACAGCGGGACGTCTTTGCCGGTGATATAGCGCTTACGCAACCAAGACGATATCCCATCCATCACCATCACTATCGCGACTAAAATCAGGGTGATAAACATCACCACATCCCAGTTCCATAAGCGCATATTCTCCGCATACACCAGCCCAATGCCTCCCGCGCCGACAAAACCCAATACAGCGGCAGAACGGGTATTCGATTCAATCTGGTAGAGGCTGAGCGCCAGAATGATGGGGAACGACTGCGTGAAGATACCAAAGCGGTGTTTTTGCAGCGCATTCGCCCCTAACGCGCTCAGGCCTCGTCCGGGTGAACGTTCGACAGCTTCATGTCCTTCCGCGTAGAGCTTGCCGAGTAGGCCAATATCCTGCATCACGATAGCCAACAGCCCCGCCAGTGGCCCCAGTCCGACGGCTCGCACGAATATCAGCCCCCAAATCGCCATATCAATACCGCGCATCATGTCCAGCAAGCACCGCACCAGCAGGGCAATGGGCCGTAATCCGCGACGCTGCATGATGTTACGCGCCGCAAAGAAGGAGAGTAACAACGCGATACAGGTCGCCGTTACCGTCCCCGCAAACACAATCGACAGCGTGATAGCAATTTGCGACAGGTAGTAACGAAAAGGCCAGTTGAGAAAATCATGCCAGACAAACATGCGTAAAAAATAGCGCCCTAACTGCGCCGAGCCATTGATCCACTGCTGCCAACTGATGCCAAAGGTCTGGAAAAAGAATAGGTAATACAGCGTGACGGCCAGCACCAGCAGTGCAATTCGGCGTAGATAACGCGGCTGTATGCGAAACAGGTCGGGATGCTGCTTTTTCAATTGATCGACATCAGGCGACGTCACGGTTCTCATGTCACTGTCCTTCTACCACACGGCGGCGTAGATAGCCGGATAAACCATCCAGCAGCGAGACCACCACGAGAATCAGCAATAAGGTCATGCTCACCTGATCGTAGCGATCGAGCTTAATGTTGGTCATCAGTTCCTGACCGATGCCACCCGCGCCGACCAGGCCAAGAATGGTTGAGGAACGGAAATTAATCTCCATGCGCATAAAGCTGTAGGAGAGAAAAATCGGCTTTACCTGTGGCCAGAAGGCGAAACGCATAATCTGGAGCTTGTTGGTACCACAGCTTGCCAGACCGCGTACCGGTCGATCGGACGCACTTTCCAAAGACTCATAAAACAGTTTGGTTAAGCTGCCAACGGTGTGCAGCGCCAGCGCAATAAAGCCGGGCATGGCACCGATGCCAAAAGCCATGACAAACATCACCGCCCAACCCAGCTCCGGCATGGTGCGTAAAAAAGCCACCAGCGCGTGAATAGTCACACGCAGCAGCATCGCGCTTTGCGTATTCGCGGCGGCACAAAATGCCAGTATCGTGGCAACCGCCACCGCAACGATCGTGGAAGCCAGCGCCATTTGCAGCGTTTCCCAGATCAGCGGCAGCTGTATCGGCAGGCGATATCCCCAATAAGCCAAAGAACCTTCGGTGTGAACGTTCGCCAGAAGGTGCTGCCAGTGCAGAACAGGCAGCGTATCGTGCAAGTAGCTGAAAAAATTCGGCAGAGAATGCCAGATTGTCGCGGGGCTAAATTCAGCGACCTTGCCCGCCCCCAGAAACAGGCAGGCTAGCAGCAAAGACCACAGTAGCGCCTCGCGCTTTTGTCGCCCTTTGATCTGTTGATAATAGTGCTCAAAGTCATTCTTCAAAGCAGTGTCCTGTTTGCCGGGCGATACGTCCTACCCTGACTTTGATGAGCGGACTGAAAATGTTGCCGCCCGTTCGATGTCGCGTCCGAACGGGCGTTGAGGGAACGGCGCAGCACCTATGCTCGATCAGCGATTGCCTTTCGTCAGTTCACGTTTCATGTCGATGATGTGCTGGTAATCATTCAGGCTTGCCGCGCCGATATGCTGAGTCCCGCCCATCGCCTTGGTAAAGCATTCATGCTGATCTTTATCCAACTTCATCACCGCAGTAATGACCTTCTGTTTGAAATCCGCGGGCAGTTTGTTACTGACCAGAATCGGGCCGTTCGGGATCAGCGGGGATTGCCAGATAATACGGATCTGCTGCATCAAATTCGGATGATCCATGCGTATCAGGCGGGTAAAAGCGCCGGCGGTATAGCCCGTGTTGTAATCGCCCACCATTGATGTCCAGGCGACGGCACCGTCAAATTGGCCGTTCAGTACACCCAGAATGTCCTGCTCATGGCCGCCAGAAAACGTCACGCTGGAAAAGAAATTGTTGTATTTGTTATCGTTATTCCCACCAAATTTCTGTTTAAAAATCTGATTGGGCACCAGAAAGCCCGAGGTTGAATCGGGATCGGCAAAGCCAAAGGATTTCCCTTTCAGGTCTTCCAGCTTTTTGTAAGGACTGTCGGCTTTGACCACCACCACAGAGTGGTAGCCGCGTGATTGGTCTTTATCGTCAACGGCGATACCGACGATATCCACTGCGTTAGGATCTTTCAGATAGACCGAGGCGAAAGCCGACGGCGACATACTCAGGACCAGATCCACTTTTCCCCCCAAAAGACCCTGAATGACGCCGGAGTAATCAGACGCGTTACGTAACCGGGTCTCAACCCCCAGTTCTTTATCAAGGAACTGTTTGACGCACTGATTATCACCGATCTGCTGTGTCGCATTTTGTCCGCCCAAAATACCCAAATTCAACTCTTTGGGCATCCCCGCCGCCGTCGCGCTGAAGACGGTCAGTGAGCTGGTTAACATCATCGCCAAACCAAAGATCTTTCTCATTGTTATCACCTGTTCTCGTGTCAAAAGCCATCGTGTTAAACGCACATCGCACTAATGTGCGTTCAGTTCATCGCCATACAGCGTATGAAGCAGCGGCTCATCCAATCGCGTTGGATGCCCGTCAAAAACAATGCGTCCCTGAGCGATCCCGATGACCCGCGTGCAGTAATGCTTCACCAGATCCACCGAGTGCAGGTTAACCATCACGCTTATCCCCTGCTGACTCACTTCCCGTAAGACATCCATAATGCGGCGGGTATTTTTGGGATCGAGCGACGCGACCGGTTCATCGGCCAGCAAAATTCTGGGCTGCTGCATGAGGGCCCGACAAATAGCGACACGCTGCATCTGGCCGCCAGAGAGGTTTTCCGCGCGCTGTAGCGCCTGTGGCAGCATGTTTAACCATTGCAACAGCTCGATGGCGCGAGCGCGGTCCTCGTCGGAAAACACACGAAAGAGTGACTTGAGCGTGGAGGTTTGGCTAAGGCGGCCCAGCAAGACATTGGTGAGGACATCCAACCGCGGAACCAGACAGAAATCCTGAAAAATCATGCCGCAATGGGCACGCCATTGGCGTATCTGGCGCGAGCTTAGCTTGATAATATCCTGTGGCGGCTCAGCGCTATAATCGATAATTTCGCCGCCGGAGGCTGAAATTGTGCCGTTTAACAGATGCAGCAGCGTCGATTTTCCTGCCCCGGAACGGCCAATGACGGCAACGAATTCTCCCGTGTGCAGATCGAAGTTAATGTCGTCCAGCACCCGGTGTTGTGGAGACCATGCTTTCCCCACGCCGCGAACGGACAGCACCTTTTGCGGCCGAACGGGCTGCAACTGCGTTTTGAATTCAAGGCCGGATTTCAATAGTGCCTGTGCCATCTTGATATCCACTGTGGTGAGGTAGCCCCCTCATTAAGAACAGATGGCATGATGGTTTAATGAATAACAAATGATTAAATAATGACCAATTGAAACGATTTGTGAGGCTATCCTTAGCCGCGCCAAAACCCGCAACGAAGCAAATCAATCGATTAGTACACCTTCTGCCCTTTTGCCCACACATGACGAATATGAACATGGCCGTGAAGCGTATGGGCCAGAACCAGATCGGCACGTCCTCCTTCAGCAATCACACCGCGATCGTGTAACCCAATGGCGCGGGCGGGATTGCGTGTCAGCAAGGTGATGGCACGCGGCAAGTCGTAAGGATTGCTCTCATCCTGTGCCAGACGAAATGCGGCATCAAGCAGGCTGGCAGGGTAATAATCGGAAGAGAGAATATCCAACAGCCCCTGCTGCGCCAGTTGGCTGGCGGATACGTTGCCCGAATGCGAGCCGCCGCGTACCACGTTGGGTGCACCCATCAACACCAGCAATCCGCGGTCGTGTGAGCCTCTTGCTGCCGCCTCGGTAGTCGGAAATTCAGCAATCGCACAGCCCACCTGAAGGGATTCGTTAACGTGTTCTACCGTGGCGTCATCATGGCTGGCTAATGCGATCCCTTTTTCACGGCAAAGCGCCGCGATCGCCAGACGATTGGGTTGAGACCAGCGAGCAGCCAGCCCCCTCTGTTCTTCTTCAAACGCGTCCATCTGTGGGTTACTGAGATGATATTTTCCCTGAAAATACTCGCGGTATTTCTGCAACGAGGTGTACTGACGCTGGCCGGGCGAATGATCCATCAATGACACCAGCAGCAGGTCGGGGGCATTCATCAGCTGTTCAAACAGCGGAACCGTGGCGTCATACGGCAGTTCGCAGCGCAGATGCAGCCGATGCTCGGCGCGGTTTAGCCCTTTTTCCTGCCCCTGACGAATCGCCCCAACCATTTTATTGAGATTATCGAAGCGATGGCCGCCGTCCCGCACATCCCCCACGGCAATCGCATCCAGCACGGTGGTGATACCATTCGCCACCATCAGCGCATCGTGGCTGCTCATGGCCGAGTAGGCTGGCCAATCCACTTTTGGCCGTGGAGTAAAAAACTTATCGAGATTATCGGTATGCAGCTCCACCAGCCCCGGCAGCAGAAATCCCCCCTCACCATCAAAAGCCCCAGGCTGCTGACTACGTGAGCTGCTGACGTGAACAATGACGCCGTCTTGCACGTCCAGCGACCCGTAAACCACCTCATTTTCCAATACCAACTGGACATTATTGATAATCATGTTGCTGCACCCCGGGGTAAGGTTGCATGGCGTGTAAATGCGTGGCGAGCCGGTTACGCACCGCACTGTCATGGAAAATGCCGACAATCGCCGCCCCGCCCTCACAGGCCTCTTCAATCAGTTGAACCACCACATTGCTATTGCCGCTGTCCAGCGACGCGGTCGGTTCATCCAGCAGGAGAATGGGGTAATCGGCGATAAACCCTCGGGCAATATTCACCCGCTGCTGTTCCCCCCCAGAAAAGGTCGATGGCGGTAGCGACCAGAGTCGTTCTGGTACGTTGAGCCGGGCGAGCAACTGTCTGGCGCGATCCTCACACTCGGCACGCGCCAGACCGCGCTCCAGCAGGGGCTGAATGACGACATCCAGCGTAGAGACGCGGGGAATCACCCGCAAAAACTGGCTGACCCAGCCAATCGTATCGCGGCGAATGGCAAGAATTTGCCGTGAGGGGGCGTTCAGCAGGTCGACCCAGTGATGGTGATGCTTTACCCAAATATGGCCGCGGTTAGGCTGGTAGTTGGCATACAGCGAACGGAGCAGCGTGGATTTACCACTGCCGGAATGGCCATCCAGCACCACGCATTCCCCGGCATTGACCTCAAAATTAGCGTCATGCAACACGGGCAAAGCAACACCGTGCTGATTGTGTAACACGAAGACTTTATAAAGATGCTCAACGCGAAGCTGTGTGTTCATGGCGTATTCCGATTGATTACAACCTGATTCCCCCGCGCTGGCGCAGGATTCGCGAGGCTTCATCAGTTGAGGACTGACGAAACCAGCAGTTGCGTGTAAGGGTGTCTGGGATCGTCCAATACGCGGTCAATCAGGCCGCTTTCGACAACCCGCCCTTGTTTCATCACGATCAGGTGGTGAGCCAGCATTCGCGCGACGCCCAAATCATGCGTCACGATCACCACCGCCAGATTCAGTTCACGCACCAGAGTACGTAAAAGATCGAGCAGGCGAGCCTGTACGGAAACATCGAGGCCGCCGGTCGGTTCGTCCATGAAGACCAATTTGGGGCGCGTCACCAGACTACGGGCAATTTGCAGACGCTGCTGCATACCGCCAGAAAAGGTGGTAGGCAGATCGTCAATGCGCGCAACCGGGATCTCAACGTCCTGTAACCACTGGCTTGCCTGCTGGCGAATCTCGCCGTAGTGGCGCTGCCCGGCTGCCATCAGCCGTTCACCAATATTGCCACCGGCCGAAACCTGCGGACGCAGGCCATCAAGCGGATACTGATGCACCACGCCCCATTCGGTGCGCAGCAAACGTCGCCGCTCACTTTCGCTCAGACGATATAAATCACGCCCCTGATAAGTAATCGTTCCCTGTTGTGGCGTTAAACGTGCCGAGATAGCCTGTAATAGCGTGGTTTTTCCCGAGCCCGATTCACCGACGATCCCCAGCACTTCCCCCGGAAAAAGCTCAAACGAGACGTCTTCAAAGCCCTTTTCTGGCGCATAAAGGTGCGTCAGATTATTGACCGCCAGCAGCGGCTGTTCACTGCGGTTCATGGTTTTGTTTCTCCTGCTGCTGACGGCAATAGTCGGTATCGGAGCAGACAAACAGACGCGATCCTTCATCATCTATCACGATTTCATCAAGGTAGCTGTCGTGCGAACCGCACAGCGCACAGGGTTTTTCCCAGCGTTGAACGCTGAACGGATGGTCGTCGAAATCCAGACTTTTCACATCACAGTAGGGAGGCAGAGCGTAAATGCGTTTTTCTCTGCCTGCGCCAAACAGTTGCAGCGCCGGCATCCTGTGCATTTTGGGATTATCAAACTTTGGAATGGGCGACGGATCCATCACATAGCGATCGTTCACCTTCACCGGATACGCATAGGTTGTCGCAATATGACCATAGCGGGCGATATCTTCATACAGCTTCACCTGCATGACACCGTACTCTTCCAGCGCATGCATTTTGCGCGTTTCGACCTCACGCGGCTCAATAAAACGCAGCGGATCGGGGATGGGCACCTGATAGATCAGGATCTGATCTTCTTTCAGCGGCGTTTCAGGAATACGGTGACGCGTTTGAATCAGCGTGGCCTCAACGGTACGTTCGGTGGTCACCGCCCCGCTTACGCGCTGGAAGAAACGTCGAATAGAAACGGCATTGGTCGTGTCGTCCGCTCCCTGATCAATCACTTTCAGCACATCGTTTTCACCAATCAGGCTGGCGGTCAGCTGAATTCCGCCGGTTCCCCAGCCATACGGCATCGGCATTTCTCGTCCGCCAAACGGCACCTGATAGCCGGGAATCGCCACCGCTTTCAAAATAGCGCGCCGGATAGTGCGTTTGGTTTGCTCATCAAGATAGCCAGGGTTATAGCCGCTTAACTCATGCATCTTTGCCCTCCTGATATTCCTGACGCAGACGCTTCAATAGCTCCAGCTCTGCCTGAAAATCGACGTAGTGAGGTAGTTTGAGGTGAGAGACAAACCCCGCCGCCTCAACGTTATCCGCATGCGACAGCACAAATTCTTCGTCTTGCGCCGGGCTGGTCACCCGTTCGTGATGCTCTGCGGTTTGCAGCACACGATCCACCAAGGCCATCGACATGGCTTTACGCTCTGCGCGTCCAAACACCAGCCCGTAGCCTCGGGTAAAGTGCGGTGCTTCCCCATCCCTGTCGGTAAACCCGTTGACCATTTCACACTCGGTCAGCAGGATTTCGCCAATGTCCAGCGGAAACCCCAGCTCCTCCGGCACAATCTCTACCGTGACAAAGCCCGTACGGATCTCTCCGGCAAAGGGATGCGTGCGGCCATAGCCGCGCTGTGTCGAGTAACTCAACGCCAGCAGGAAGCCTTCGTCCCCCCGCACCAGCTGTTGCAGGCGCGCCGAACGCGGGGCGGGATAACTCGGCGGATCGCGGGTGATATCACACGGCTCACTGCCATCATCCTCTTCCCTGACGGCAAAACCTTCGCGGGTCATCAGATCAAATATCAGTGGGCACGTTGCTTCCAGCGGTGCATCCGCAACGAGCGGCGCAGGTGTATCACCGTTGGCAAGCAGCGTGAAATCCAGCAAACGGTGAGTGTAATCGTAGGTAGGGCCGAGAACCTGTCCGCCCGGCACATCTTTGTAAACCGCCGAAATGCGCCGCTCAATTCGCATGTTTGCCGTCGCTAGCGGCAGGCTGTCAGCCAGACGCGGCAGCGTCGTACGATACGCACGCAGCAGAAATATGGCTTCCACCACATCGCCACTGGCCTGTTTGATCGCCAGCGCCGCCAGTTCACGATCGTAAATTCCGCCCTCGGTCATCACGCGATCGACCGCCAGCCCAAGCTGTTGCTCAACCTGCTGACAGCCAATCTCCGGGGTGTCACGATCCCCACGGCGTAGATCGTCCTGTAAGCGATGGGCATTCTCGATCGCTTTCTCTCCCCCTTTCACGGCGACATACATCAGCAGACCTCCACGTGCGTCGTGCGCGGTAATGCCATCAGGGCATCGGCACAGGTGAACATCAGATCGATACCTTGCGGAAAGGGATCGGGACGGTGACAGAGATAGCGCAGCATGTCCGGCGGTAATTGCGGATCCACGAGGCGTGAGCTTTCCAGCCCCGGCCCACTCAGGCGCAGCGGCGTACCTCCGGTCAGAGAAAGGACGTCGATGATGACCGTGGTACTCTTTTCCGGCGACATGACATCACCAGCAGAAAACTGCGACAGCGCGATGGCCGACGAAACGTGCAGCAAGGCGAAGGCCGCCGACTCATCGCGGGTCACTATCGCACCGGTATGAAAACGCAGGTTGCTGCGGGTGGTTTCATCATTCAATGCATCATCCAGCCAGAGCGGTGTGTCGCGATCGACCAACGTCAGCATCACCGCCGTCGAGGCAGGAGAGAGCCGCCCCCATCCTTGCTGTAACGGTAAGGTCACCGTGATGCCCGGTTCGCTAACGGCTTTGAGGATGCGCCGAAAAGCACACTGCGCGTCAACCACTGGCTGCGCAAAGCTCGCCTGTATAGACATCAGTTATCTCCGCGAACCAGCGTGAAGAAATCGACCTTACTGCTGGCAATTTCACGCGCGCGCTGTTCACACAGCGCGGCACGCTGCGCCGCCAGAGGTTTGATAAGATGCTCCTGCAACCGATCGTGGCTTTCCGGCAGTTGCAACAGAGCATCAATAACGGCACAGCGCTCGGCATGGGTTTTATCGCGCCCGGCCACATAGCTGTAACCGCACGTACCGTCAGCCAGGCGCACCACGGCACGAGTGATAGTCATATCGCCCAGTACAAAGCGTTTACCCGTTCCCCCCATTCTCGCCTGTAGGCGAGTCAGGCCAATTTCGGCGGCGCGCAGCAGGGCGTACTGCGGGTGTAAATTGAGCGTTTGCCAGCGCTTCTCCAGCTCGACCACCGGGCTGAATGCCAGCACCGAGAGCCAGTGTTGACGGCGTGTTAGCGTATCCATCTAGTGCTCCAGCGTCAGTTCGATCATATCGCCGCGCGTCAGGCTGACGGAGTACTCGGCGATCTCACCGCTTGCGGTTTTATTCAGCGTACGCAAACACAGCAGCGGTGCCTGCGCGTCGATTTCCAACAGCCGACTCTCTTTAGCCTGAGCCAGACGCGTACTGATGCGCGTTTGCGTGCGGATCAGCACCTGATTAAGTTGCTCGGTAATAAAATCATGCAGCGAGCCGCAATTGAACTGCTGTAGGTGCGGCCACCAGGAAAGGTTGGGCAGGAAATGGTTAATGACGCAGACCGGTATGCCGTTCACCCGGCGCAGCGTGCGCAAATGGATGACGTTGTCGCCTTCACTACAGCCCAGCGCAGTGGCGATGTCCTGACTGGCGGGGCTTAACATGGCAAAGAGTCGTTCGCTGGAGGGACTGCTGCCTTGATCCAACAGGTTCTGGCTAAAGTGGGCCTGCGCATGCAGCGGGTAGTCATAAGGCCGCATAAGCACCAAGATCCCCACGCCGTGACGGCGTTGAACCAGCCCTTTTTTCACCAAATCATCCACCGCCCGGCGTAACGTATGGCGATTAACGGCGTAGTGCGTAGCCAGCTGTCTTTCAGAGGGGAGATAGTCGCCACATTTGTAGCGCTCGCGTAGCTCTTCTTCTAATCGGGCAGCAATCGCCTGATAGAGAGTGGTCGGATGTCTGGACAACTGCATCATAAAAAATCTCCCAGAAACACGGGGCATTAATACGATTTGGAAGGAGAACGCTAACCTGTGTATACCCTAAATAATTCGAGTTGCGTGAAGGCGGCAACCGCGCGAATCCCCAGGAACTTACACAAGTAAGTGACTGGGGTGAGTAAGGGCAGCCAACGCACAAGCAGCTTGAAGTATGACGGGTATAAATATTGTACGATTATGAGGAGGGAATATGTCTGTCTCGTTAATCAGACATGGCACAAAAATGAACTTTTTTCGATAGGCTGCTAACGATGTATAGCTATCGGCGGCGGATTATCTCACCGGGCGACAGCCCTGCACCAAACGCCCCACACACGGCTTTACCCGCGCGTGGGGGATGATTTTCAAGTATCAGAATGTGAGCCCAAACTGCATTTTGGCGCTGTTTTCGCTCATTTTATCGCTCACTAAGCCTTGGTAGCCCAGCAACAGCGTCGCATTCGATTTAATCGCCAACGTGACGCCCGCCCGCACTAGCAATGCATCGCGATCGTCAGTGGCAGAATGGATCGTATAAACATCGCCGCCTTGCACAAAACTCAGCCGCGTTTGATTACGGTCCGGCGTCAGACGTCGCTGATAGCCCGCATCGGCATAGAGCCGGACAGGCGAGAGTGAAGACCAGCGCGCCTCACCGCGTAAGCCCAGCGTTGAGTATCCCGCCCCGCTCCCCTGACGCTCCCAGCGCAGCGCAGCGGCGCTACCGTGTTCTTGTCCACCCGCGAGATCGAGCCAGGCATACGAAAGGTTGCTATAAGGTTCAACGCTGAGGCTGTCATTGAAGGCGAAACGATGGCTTCCCTCTGCAAACCCCTGAAAAAGTTGCGCATGATAATCTGCCTGAGCGCGACTCGTGAGTCCGGGCACCTGAATGTTTCGTTCGCTGTCCATATCCAGATAGCTGTAGACCAGACCGGATCGCCATGCGATGCCGCTATAGCTCGTGCCCCAATAGCTGCCAACGTGATAAGCCGTCACATCGCTACTGGCAGCACGCGCATCGGTTTTGATCTTGCTTTTCTCTGCACCGACGACGACACCAAGCGTGCTGCTTTCACCGACTGGGCTACCGTTACCGATTAAGAAACCATAGCCGCTGTGGTTAACGCGTGAGGATTCAGCCGTCTCATCGAACTGACCGTTGTTCGCCCACGTACTCAGCCAAAGCGACTGTGCATTTTCATCGTGCAGCGCGCTGTTGATCTCGTCCCGCACGTACCGGCTACGCTGGAGCAATGCGGCACGCGAGGCGGCGTAGATCTCACCGTCAAGGTTATCAAGTGAGGCCCGTGCGGCCGCGTCGCTGCGGCTGTTCGCGATAGCAGAGAAAACCGGCCCACTATTCTGGCTCTCGATGGTCTGCGCAACGGCGCGTTGATTACGGCTGGTGGCGACATCATTAAAGGCGCGATTATTGCGCACCACGTCCAGATAAGCCTGCTTGCTGCCATAGCTCAGCGTATCTTGCAGGAAAGGCAGGGTTGAGTTAGAAACCAATCCATCAAAGTTGCCGCTCAGCGTGCCGCCGACATTCAACAGGGTAAAACGATCGCCCAACGACTGCGAAGATGCATCCAGCACCACGGTTCCCGCCAATGTCGCATCCTGCGTGACATTCAGGCCATCGGCGTTGCCCTGTTCATCAATCTCATAGTGATAAATACTGCCGGACTGAAACACCACATTGCCAACCGTTAATGTGCCCACGGATGCGCCGGGTGAAAGCGTTGAGCCGTTCTCAAGCGTGACGGTGCCTGCAATTTTGCCATGCCCGCCCAGCGTTGCCGCCGATTGCACCCAGACATCCCCCGCCAGACTGCCGCTCCCCTGCGCGACCTTGCCCACCACAACGCTGCCGCCTTCAACAATGGTCGGCCCGAGATAGGTATTATTGCCCGTCAGATAAAGCGCCCCTGCGCCCTGTTTGCGTAAGCCGACATCCAACTGATACAGGGAACTACTGCTGGTCGTATTTTTCACCTGTGCAATGTCATTGCTCCAGGTGCTGGAATAGCCTTGCGTATCAACCCCGTAGATCGCGTAGTTACCGTTAAACGTTCCGCTACTGAGATCGCTAGTGCTTAGCCTCTGGGCATTCAATGCGCCCGGCCCCTGCACCGCTCTATACGCGTTAACCATCCCCTGACCAAATAGCGATTGGTAATCATCCGTCGTAAGCACATTGATATTTTGCGCGCTGGCGCGGGCACGAATCGCGCTGCGTACCTGTTCATCGGTGAGATTGTCGAAGAACGCATCCTCTCTGACCCGAGCCAGAAAAGCGGTCATTTCCTCATCGCTGAACGTGACGGCGTTGCCCGTCGCGTAAACATTGAGTTCGCTACTGAGATAGTTTTGATGGTCATCGTAATTCTTGTGGATGAGCAACACCGCACGCGGAGTATTGCTACCAGACAGCGGCGTGGCGGTAGACAAGAGAATGTCAGCCAGTTGCTTACCGTTCAGATACGGAAACGCCTCAGACGCCAGCGCGGCAACGCCCGAAACGTAGGGGGTCGCAAATGACGTGCCGCTGAATGTATCAGTGGTGTTCGCATCTCTGGTAGAAACGATGTTCACCCCCGGCGCAAGCAGCGTATAAGCCGACGACCCAAACCCCAGGTTACTAAACGATGCAATAAATGCCGCGCTGGAAGGACGCTGAGAAGGATCGTAAGCCACAACATTTAACCAGTTATTGGCAATATTGTTCTCAATGCCATAGGCATCCAATAGCGTTGGCAGCCCGGAAATAATCGACGGCGTCAGATGCCCTTCGTTCCCGGCAGCAAACACCGTTAACTGGCCCTGCTTTGCCATCTCCTCACCAATCACCGTATTGTTATTGATGATGCCGTCCAGCAATTCACTCTGACGATCGGCGCTGAACGTCTGCACCGTGTCGTTAAATATTCGGTATCCCCAGCTATTATTGACGATCTTGATATCTGGCCGGTCGAGCACGTTAAGCTGGGCGTTAACCAATGTTTGCGATGAAAAGGTGGTTCCTAATGGCAACAGCGTCGCTTGATAGGCGATGCCATGAATGCCGCTATCGTTTTTCGCTGCACCAATGACGCCTGCCACCGCGTAGCCATGAAACGCGCCATCCCACGGAGACGAGATCCACCCCGCGCCCGAGTCCACCCGTCCGGCAAATTCATCACCGCTTAATTCGCCATTAGAATCAATGACCGCAACGCCAACGCCTTTCCCCGAGAAGCCGAGATTGTAGGCTTCTGCCGCGTTGATCGAATCCAGCGCGGCACCGTTATGTTCATATTCCGCCGTCCGAAAATTATCCGCTCCCCATAGCGTTACAGGACAAAACAACAGTAAGCCCATTGCAAGCACACGGCCACCTTTCACACCAATATGCCGCGACGTCACCGTGATGCGCATTTCCTTGTTTTTAAATAAATTGGTTTTCCACACCGATAGCATTAACGACACCCCGTTCGAACACAAATGTGATTGTCACTCTATGTTACTAGTACAAATACTCATAACGTATGAAGGTAACAATCGATGAATTTAATGGGCATCCAGATACAAATTAATGAGGCGTCAGATCAACAAGAAAACGGCGGAGAAAGGAGAGATAAGAAAAGAACGATCAAAAAACGGGCCTCAGCCCGTTTCCTTAAGCGACGTCAGTTTACTTCAGCGTCTGCAACAGACTCTTGCGCTGGTTTTCCAGCGATGTGACGCGGCTACATACGTCATTACCGAAGCGCTGGAACTCCAGTTCCTGATTGTTCCACTCGGCCTGAATCGCTTTCTGCAAGCCACCGAGGTTGCCCATCATAGCCTGTAGCGGGTTACCGCCGCTGGACATCTGTTTTACGCCCATCTCGTTCAGGCTGTCCTGCAAGACGCCGCCCATGCTTTGCTGCACGAGCTGCTTGCCATCTTGCTCAACTTGCTTAATCGCCTGATGGTGGAACGTCAGGCCATCGGTGCGGTGTTCGATAATTCGGTTCATCTGCTGCTTGAGCTGTTTATCCAGCGTAGTCAGACGATTGCGCACATTGCTGTCGCTGCCAAGCTCTTGCACGATGACGTTATCCAGCGCGACTCGCGCTTTTTCAAGATGCTGCTGCGCACCCTGGTCGATCCACGGCAGTTGCTGGCGTAAATCCGCCTGATAGGCTTTGGCTTTCTGGCGTTGTTCGGCGTTCAGGGTCAGCGGTGTACCGTTACGGACGATATCGCCCTGCGGGGAGAGTTGTAAGTTGCCGCTGGCACCCACGACCTGTACGTGTTGCGGACTGATAACGATGTCGTCCTGCGGATTCACGTTGCACTGATAGGCCGCCTGCACTTGCCAGGACAGCAACATCAATAAACCCAAGGTTATTTTACGCGACATATTTTCTCCTGAAGAAAACAACGGCAGTGGCGGGAGAGCGGCAATCCGCCCTTTGATGAGGCGGATAACGCCTGAGCCAGAATCAGCTCAGGCATGCCTTGATAAGACCAAGGATTACAGCAGGTGTTCTGGCAGATCCCACCAGATATCGAACAGGTTGCTGACTTTTACGTCAGTCAGTTTCTGCTCTTCCAACCAGCGGCTAACCAGTTGGCGATGTTCTTCGGTGCAGTGACCGATTTTTTGCAGACAGACCAGGCCTTCCCAGAGCAAATAACCGCTGCCTTCGAATGCCAGTCCTTGTGGTTCAATGACGTCGTCAACGAACTTATCCATCAGCTTATCGATATCTTCGACGCTAGTGCCTTCTGGAAAGCGGAAGCTGACAGAAAAACCTAATTCCTGAAACTCATCAATGTGAAGTTTTTTACGTAAACGACGGCTACGAGCTTGTGCCATTTTATTTTATCCTCTCAAACATCAGATCCCACACGCCATGCCCCAAACGCTGGCCGCGTGCTTCAAATTTCGTCAGCGGACGGGACTCCGGCCGCTCAACGTACTCATTATTATTGGAAAGATTACGGTACTCGGTGACAGAGGTCATCACTTCGAGCATATGTTGCGCATAAGGTTCCCAGTCTGTTGCCATGTGGAACACGCCGCCGACTTTCAGCTTACTCTGTACCAGTTGGACGAAAGGCACCTGAACGATACGGCGTTTATTATGGCGGGCTTTGTGCCACGGATCGGGGAAGAAGAGTTGAACCATAGACAGTGAGCCATCCGGGATCATATTCATCAGCACTTCGATCGCATCGTGGCACATCACGCGCAGATTGCTGATTCCCGCTTCCTGTGCGGCAGCGAGACACGCGCCCACGCCCGGCAGGTGAACTTCGATACCGAGGAAATTCTGCTCAGGATGCTGTGCCGCCATCGTCACCAGCGATGCGCCCATCCCAAAACCGATCTCCAGCACCACGGGCGCGTCACGACCAAATAGCGCGTTAAAATCGACCAGCTCGGTCTGATATTCCACGCCCATCACCGGCCAGTAGTTATCCAACGCCAGCTGTTGCCCGTTGGTCAAGCGCCCCTGACGGCGGACAAAACTGCGGATACGGCGCATCGGGCGCCCATTTTCATCAAATTCCGGTGAAATGACGTTGTTAATCATAAAGAGTGCTTACTTGCTGTCCGATTTCGTTAATGAAACGCGCATTATGCAAGGATACCGTGGTTTAGCAAGCCCACTGCCTCGGAAAGTTCCGGTTTACAGCACATTCACTCTGTGCTGGAATCGCTATCAAACTTTTTACCTGCCGGATAGTGACCCCATTTTATGATGCAAGCGCAACAGTTCGCCCATCAGGTGCTGGACTGGTACCAACGCTATGGCCGCAAAACCCTGCCGTGGCAGCTTGAGAAAACTCCCTATAAAGTATGGCTATCCGAAGTGATGTTGCAACAAACGCAGGTCACCACGGTTATCCCCTATTTCCAACGCTTTATGGAACGCTTTCCGAACGTCAGTGCACTGGCGGCAGCACCGCTGGATGAAGTGCTCCACTTGTGGACCGGGCTGGGCTACTACGCCCGTGCGCGTAATCTACACAAAGCGGCACAGACTATTGTGTCACGTCACGGCGGCGAATTCCCCACCACCTTTGATGAAGTCGCGGCGTTGCCGGGCGTCGGGCGTTCCACCGCAGGCGCGGTGCTGTCGCTCGCTCTCGGCCAGCATTACCCGATTCTCGACGGTAATGTGAAGCGCGTGCTGGCACGCTGCTACGCCGTTGACGGCTGGCCGGGCAAGAAAGAGGTCGAAAAGAAACTGTGGGCGCGGAGTGAAGACGTCACGCCAGCAGAGGGCGTCAGCCAGTTTAATCAGGCGATGATGGATCTCGGTGCGATAGTCTGCACCCGCAGCCGCCCCAAGTGCGAGCTTTGCCCGCTGAGCACCGGCTGCATTGCCTACGCCAACCACAGCTGGGCGCAATACCCCGGCAAGAAACCAAAGCAGACGCTGCCGGAGAAAACCGGCTGGTTCCTGCTGATGCAACAGAGTTCTCAAGTCTGGCTGCAACAGCGCCCCGCCGTGGGCCTGTGGGGCGGGCTATTTTGCTTCCCGCAGTTCAGCGAACGTCGGGAATTGGAACTCTGGCTGCAACAACGTGGTCTGAATCCTGATGGATTGCAACAGCTTGTCGCGTTCCGCCACACATTCAGCCATTTTCATCTGGATATCGTTCCGCTCTGGCTGGACGTATCGCAGACCGATCGCTCACAAAACAGGTCCTGCATGGATGACGATGCAGGTCTCTGGTATAACTTAGCGCAGCCGCCGTCTGTCGGACTGGCCGCCCCGGTAGAACGCCTGCTGAGGGAGTTGGCTCGCCCGCAGTCAACACGTTTGAATGCCTGCGCAATTGATGAGGAAGAAGCATGAGCAGAACGATTTTTTGTACTTTTTTACAACGCGACGCCGAAGGGCAGGATTTCCAGCTCTATCCCGGCGATCTGGGCAAGCGCATCTATAACGAAATTTCTAAAGAAGCCTGGGCGCAGTGGCAAACCAAGCAAACCATGCTGATCAACGAGAAAAAGCTCAGCATGATGAATGTTGACGACCGTAAGCTGCTGGAACAGGAAATGATCAAGTTCCTGTTTGAAGGGAAGGACGTACACATCGAAGGCTACACGCCTCCGAGCCACTGAGATTGCGGGCTTTCGGGCCCGCTTACGTCCCCATTCCGACACGGCTTGTTATATGAAGAAAATGTTAGCGCTGCTGGTGATTGCACCACTGCTGGTTTCCTGTTCGGGAAACAAAGGGAATGCCGACAACGAAGAGTTTCTCAAGGATACCAACGCCTTCGATATTTTGATGGGGCAATTTGCTCACAACATCGAAAATATCTGGGGGATGAATGAAGTTCTGATCGCTGGCCCAAAAGACTACGTCAAATACACCGATCAATATCAGACGCGTAGCCACATCAACTTTGATGCCGGTTCAATCACTATCGAAACCATTTCGGCAACCAACTCCGTTGCCAGCCTGCGTCAGGCGATTATCACGACCCTGCTGATGGGCGATGACGCCAGTAACACCGACCTGTATTCCGACGCTAACGATATTCAAATCAGCCGCGAACCGTTGCTGTATGGACAGGTACTGGATAACACCGGACAGCCGATCCGCTGGGAAGGCCGTGCCGCCAGCTTCGCAGATTATCTGCTCCAGAACCGTCTGCAAAAACGCACCTCCGGCCTGCACGTTATCTGGTCGGTCACGATGCAGCTCGTCCCTAACCATCTGGACAAGCGTGCACACAAATACCTGCCGCTGGTGCGTAAGGCTTCCGAGCGTTACGGCATTGAAGAGTCGCTGATTCTGGCGATTATGCAGACAGAGTCCAGCTTCAACCCTTACGCCGTCAGCCGTTCCGATGCACTGGGTCTGATGCAGGTGGTACAGCACAGCGCAGGACGCGACGTCTTCAAGATGAAAGGGAAATGGGGACAGCCGAGCCGCAGCTATCTGTTCGATCCAGAACAAAACATCGATGCGGGTACCGCCTATCTGTCTATTCTGAAGAACAGCTATCTGGCCGGTATTGAAAACCCAACGTCGAAACGCTACGCCGTCATCACCGCCTATAACGGTGGCGCAGGCAGTGTGTTACGCGTCTTCTCCAGCGATCGCGATCGCGCCGTGGGCATTATCAACAACATGTCACCGGGCGATGTCTACCAAACGCTGACGACGAAGCATCCGTCTGGCGAATCACGCCGCTATCTGTACAAAGTGAACACGGCACAGAAAAATTACCGCCGCTAATTCACGCGCACCACAGAACGCCGCACTACCGGGTTTACTCCGGTAGTGCGGTTTCATCAGACCAGATATCTACAATAACGTTGTTGATAAACACGATGACCGCGATTCCCTTACCGTTTATTACCGCACTTTTGCTGGTTATTTTGTTTTTTCGCATCCAGTTTCTGGCTATTCAAAATAAAGGGACTAAAACGCGCAATACCAAAGCAGAGGCGATACTCATCAGCGTAAGCTGTCTTGCCCTGACAGTGGTAGCGTTACGCTGGGGCGTCCATGTTGCTTTACCCTCATTTATCCAACCCGCCATTGCCGCATCGATTCCACCGCTGTTATGGCTGTGTCTTTTCCCCTATGGAGAAAAGGCATCTGAGGACGTAACCCACAACCGTCGACGATCTCTCTGGCATCTGTTACCGCCCTTACTCATCCTTGGTGCAAGCGCCATCCAAAGCAGAACAACCGTTCCACTCATCGATCTGATGCTGGTAAGTGTTTACTTCGGCTATGGGGCAATGCTGATTTACAGCGCTCACCGTCTGCAAACGTCATTGCCCAAGTGGAAAAGCGCACCGTTTATCGCCGGGCTGTATGTGCTTATCTCCGGCGCTATCGATATCGTCATTGCACTGGATATCGCTTTCTACAGCGGCAATAGCGCGGCGACTATCATCACCGTATTCCACATCATCATGCTGGCGATATTGACCCTGCTTATCGTCACGCACTCTGCACAACACCCGCAGGCTGAGCTTAGCGTTACACATGGCCAGAAGCCGGAAACACTACCCGCAACCGATGATGAACACCAACTGGCGAAAACGTTAGATGATTTCATTCGCACGCATGCGTTATACACCGACCCCAACATGACGCTTCAGCGCCTGAGCCGACGCATGGGAATACCGCTAAGACGCCTGTCCGAAACCATCAACCGCGTGCACGGTCGTAATTTCTCGCAGGTGATGAACGAATACCGAATTGAGGAGGCTAAACGCCTCCTCAGCCAAACGGATGCACGAATCACGGATATCATGCTGGAAAGCGGATTTCAGACTAAATCAAACTTCAACCGCGAGTTTTTGCGACTCACGGGGATGAGCCCCAGCGTCTGGCGTAGTCAGCACCCACTTCGGGCACAGGCTATGGCTTCCGCCACGCCGCCTGAAGAAAATCGCTAATATCCTTCACAACGCCCTGCTGAATATGCTCACGCGAACGTGCGCCGCCATCAAGACAAATCATGCCATCCCCAGGGTTCTCGGCATTAATGATCTCAATGGCACCCGGCTTACAAAGCTGCATGAAGCTAAAATGCGTCGCATCGGCAATTTCCTTATAGGCTGAATGCGCTGGTGACAGCTTCTGTGCCAAATCGTGAGATTCCAGCTCGGCAGGCAGTTCCTCATTAGGATACCCAGCCGCAACGATCAAAACGGGAATGTGTATTGCCGCAAGACTCTCCGCGGTAAACCCTCGCGCCAGCCCCATATCCAGCGATACCACCGCGCTGATACGCGGATCCGCCAATGGCTTATCAAGCTGCGCACGTAATGACGCATTCTTTGCGATATGCATCTTTTCATAGGCTTTGCAGGACGCCAGCCCAACATGCGTCAGACAATCACGCTCAAATTGCTGCGTGCTAAAACGCCCGCCCGCTAACTCCAATACCGTCCATCCCCCCAGCGAATGGCCTACAGCGGCAATACGCTGCACATCAACACGCCCCGTTTTTTCTGGAGCAGCGAGTAAAGCGGTAATAACGCGGCTAATATCGTTGGGCCGTAGCCATAATTCCTGAGCCTTCTCAACCCGCATATCTTTAGTGGTAGTTCCTGGGTGATTGGGCGCGGCAACAATATAACCTTGCTTGACCAACGCCTGTGCCAGCCAGAGTTGATTAAACCAGCTCCCGCCATAGCCGTGTGAAACTACAATCAAGGGATATTCACCGGATTCAGGCACGGCATTTTTGCTTACGGCGATACCGGGAAATACGGGATTCTCACCGATTATCGCAGTCTGTTGTGATGATGAAACCGGATAAAATACGGCAGCTTCCAACGGCCTATTATTGGCCTCATCAGCCAGCGTTATTTGTTGAAACCCAATGCCAACATCCGCCATAACGGCGAAGCTGAGTAGTAGATTCGTTATCAATCCTATCGTGATGCGCCATGTCATACCTATTTCTCCGAAGTTTCTGTACTGTGAAAAATAGCAGTTATAACAATGACTTTCTTCCCTATGCGACCTAAAACGCTATTTAGTACCTGTTTTGCTACCTGAACAGCAACATGGCTGGGAGTCGATAGAGGAATAAGCATACTCTGACAACAAATGCTCGATTAACGTCAATAAATGCCCCTATTCTTTGCTATTGTGTGAAAAAACCAAGTTATAACATACGTTAAGCACAGTATTAATTTTTACTTAGCTCAATCAATTATGCCGATTTAATGAAAATAATAAGAACAAACCATCATCGTAATGAATACGCTCACCATTAAAAAATAAACCACATAGGCTGTCCTGCCTGCCTTTGACTCTATTACTTCCGCAACAACACCATTTAATTAACCCACTAATAATAACAAAATCAGATTACCACCATAAATTATAAAAAATAAAACAATGGAAATCATGACAAAAAAACCATCAGTAGCCAGAAAAAAATCAGTCAGTAAAATATCCATCGAAAATTATTCATAGAAATATTATTCATATCTTTAAATAGGGACGGTGTTATGGAAAATACAGTAGATAAGCAATATTCTAAAAAATGGCAAACCCGATTCGCATTTTATAATGAGTTTGGTGGGCCTAACACGCTAGCCCACAAGAATGCATTTAAAAATCTCAGTTTCCTCAACAGGATTCTCATTCAGAGCAATTTTATTGCTTTCTTTTTTGGTCCTATTTACTTCTTTGTTCTTGGATTGTGGCGAAAAAACCTGACGTTATTAGGTATTTCCATTGCTATCAATCTTATTATCGCTTTGACTGAAGCTATTGTTGACGCCACACTTCCCGAATATATGAACCTTCCCATCGGTCTTTCTATCAGTTATCTGTGGGCAGGTACCGCCAACTACGCTAACTACCTGAAAGAAACCAAAGACAGCAAAAGTTGGAATCCATTTGAAGGTATGCTCTAACCTTCGCTCGCATAAAACTACGGCCAGCATGTGCTGGCCGCATTCCCTGATATTGGCGAAAAATTTACCTGCCTTTCTCCTACTTTTTTAGGACATCGGCAGATATAGAGCCAAAAAAGTCTGTTAACGCTTAATTTTTTTGAATTGCTGTGTAGTAGCCGTTAATGCGGTTTCTGTCGGCAGCCGCTCCATAGAGCTGGCACCGTAAAAACCATCGCACTGCGGGCAGTGATCCATAATGAACTGTGCGTCCTGCGGTGTTGAAATCGGTCCACCGTGGCACAGCACAATCACATCCTTACGGATGGCTTTCGCCTCACGTGCCCAGTGATTAATCAACGGAACGCAATCCGCCAGATTAAGCGCGGTTTCCGCACCAATGTTGCCGCCGGTGGTTAACCCCATGTGCGGCACAATAATATCCGCCCCTGCTTTCGTCATCGCGACAGCATCTGCCGCACTGAACACGTAAGGCGTGGTCAGCATGTCTTTTTCATGCGCCAGACGAATCATGTCCACTTCCAGCGCGTACCCCATTCCGGTTTCTTCCAGATTGGCGCGGAAATTACCGTCAATCAGTCCAACGGTTGGGAAGTTCTGCACGCCAGAAAAACCCAGCGCTTTCAGGTCATCCAGAAACTTATCAAACTGACAGAAAGGATCGGTCCCGTTCACGCCCGCCAGCACTGGCGTGTGCTTCACAACCGGCAGCACCTCTTTCGCCATATCCACGACGATCTCATTCGCGTTGCCGTAAGCCAACAGGCCAGCCAGCGAACCTCGTCCCGCCATGCGATAGCGCCCAGAGTTGTAGATCACGATCAGATCGATGCCACCCGCTTCTTCACATTTCGCGGAAAGCCCCGTTCCCGCGCCACCGCCGATAATCGGCTCGCGGCGCGCGATCATGTCGCGGAATTTTGCCAGCAGTTCCTGACGATTAATGCCTGACATCATGCTTCTCCCTTCTTATTTCACTAACGCCCGAAACGCATCGACTGCGGCATGGGCAAATAAAGGATCGTTAATATGGAAAGGCAGACGAATAATCTGTCGTCTTGCCGTTTGCTGAACGACGCTCTCCAACGTGCTGATAAACGCGTCACGTGCTTCCGGGTGCCAGAATGCCTGATCCGGCGCATCCAGCGCGGAGAAGCCGCCTTCTGGGATCAGGAAGCGCACATCGCCTTCACAGCGGTTGAGCTTCTCCCCAATCCAGCGCGCCATCGCGATATTTTCGTCTATCGTGGTTCGCATCAGGGTGACCTGCGCGTTGTGGTTGTAGAACAGACGATGCGCGTATTTCTCCGGCACGCTGGCAGGAGAACCAAAATTCACCATGTCCAGCGCACCGCAGGACGCCACGTAAGGCACCTGCGTCTTGGCTATCGCATCAAACCGTTCCGGTCCACAGGCCAGCACGCCATCAAACAGTAAATCGCACACTTCTGTCGTGGTGAGATCGAGCACGCCAGTGAGCAAATGGCTGTCCACCAGCTTTTCCATCGCTTTCCCTCCGCTGCCCGTCGCGTGAAAGACCAGACAGTCAAACTCCGCCTCCAGCAATGCGCTGGCTTCCTGAATGCACGGCGTCGTGACACCAAACATGGTCAGGCCAATCGCGGGCTTATCGTCATGATGTTCCTGAATATGAAACTTCACGGCACCGGCAATCTGGTGCGCGGCGTTGCCGAGAACCTGACGAGAAATGCGGTTCAGGCCCGCCACATCAGTGACGGAATACATCATGCTGATATCGCTGGCACCGATGTAGCCGGAGATATCGCCAGAAGCCATTGTCGATACCATTAACTTCGGCATACCAATCGGCAATGCCTGCATCGCAGGCGTAATCAGTGCCGTTCCGCCGGAGCCGCCAAGCCCCAGCACCCCGGCAATATCCTCGCGGGACAGCATGAAGTGCTCAAACGCAACGGCCATGGCGCTAATTGCCTGCCCTCTGTCATGGCAAAACACCGCCGATGCGCCCTGCGGATGGTAAGATGCCACCGTTGCGGCGCTGATATCTGTCGCATCTGTCACTTGTGTATCTGCTGACGGCGGTGTCGTTGACAGATCGACCGTGACCGTTTTTAAGCCTGTAGCGGCAATCAAATCGCGGACGTAAATCTGTTCTTTTCCTTTAGTATCAGCGGTACTTGCAATATAAATGCTGCCAACTTCACTTCCCATTTGGTATCCCTCCCACCGTTAGCAAAACAATTAACATATTGATATAAGTAGCAATTATAATAAGCCAAAAACAGAAAAGATTAATTTGTCGCCATATTGAGACTTGAGTATCAGAAAGACAAATCATTAAATACTCAAATGAGACAAAAGTCTCAAAATGTTATGTATGGCATTACATTAACAGTAAGAAAGCTTGACGTGGCACAAGAATCACGCAATTTGCTATAGTTCAGGCGACAACGCCGTGCTGCCCGATAGCGTCCGGCCCGAAAATTCAATGAGGTCTATGTGATTGAACGGGATGAAAAACTGACATCAACACGGGCGAAAACCCGTCGTTTATTAATTGATACCGCCATGAATATGTTCGATCAAGGCATATTCCCTTCCATTACCGACGTTGCTGCTGCGGCTCAGCTTTCACGCGCGACGGCTTACCGCTATTTTCCGACGCAAAGTGCGTTAGTCTCAGCTGTTGTCGGCGAAAGCCTTGGCCCTATTCTGGCGTGGCACCCGACACAGCCGGACGCCAGTGAACGCGTGTCTGAACTGCTGCACTTTGCTTACCCAAGAATGCTGGAGCATGAAGGTGCGCTGCGTGCAGCGTTACATCTTTCACTGCAACAATGGGCCGATCGCCGCTCCAATCGCCTGCATACGGATACGCTGACGCGCGGCAATCGCAAACGTCTGCTCAAAATTGCCACCGAACCGCTGGAAGGAAAAATCACGCCGGAAGCACAACAGCGGGTGATTTATGCCTTATCGCTTATTTATGGTTCGGAGGTTTTCCTGGTGCTGAAAGATATCTGGCATTTGGAAGAAGACGGCATTCAGGATGTCACGCAGTGGGTCGCCAAAGCGATTTTACGGCAGGCGGAAGAAGACGCCGCACAGGCCGATTCGCAGAAAACCTAACGAACACATTTATGCTTATGCTGCGTCCCGCTCTGTCGCCGGATACGCAGCAACGGAAGCACATTCTTTGCCAAGGGAATATATGATGCTGAAAGGTAAGCGCGCGATTGTCACCGGCGGTGGCCGCGACTTTGGACAAGCGGTATCCGTCTGGCTGGCTCGCGAAGGGGTGAAGGTCGATCTTTGCGCCCGCAAACTGGCCGATGCACAGGCCAGCGTCGACATCATTCATCAGGAGGGTGGTACGGCGCGTGCGTATCAGTGCGATATTGCCAGTCCTGATTCGGTTAAAGCCTTTTCCGCACAGTTGCTGGAAGACAGTACGCCCGTCGATATTCTGGTGCTCAGCGCGGCACAATGGCTGGAAGGCGGATTAGGGGAAGAAGACACCGATGCGGATATCGTCAGCACCATCAACTCCGGCCTGACCGGTTCTATTCTGCTCACCAAAGCACTGTTGCCGAGCTTACGTCGTTCACAAGGTGCCGATATTCTGGCGATGGTTTCCGTCTGCGGCCTACCGCAGTTCCACGACTCTATCGCTCACCCCGCTTTCTTCGCCGCCAAGCACGGCATGAGCGGTTTTAGCCAGAATCTGGCGCATCATGTCGCGCAGGAAAATATCCGCGTGACGGGGTTTTATCCGCCAGATTTTGAGGTCACCGGCTTTGATGACAACCCCGCTAGCGGGGAAAAAATGGGCGAGCATCTGCTGAATGCCCGCTCGATATGGGAAACCATGCGTTTCGTGCTCATCCAGCCGCGTAGTTGCCATATCAACGCCATCCATTTTCAGGGGCCGACGCGCGCAGATATCGGCGTGTAACCCATCACATTTTGCACTTCATCCCGCTCCGGTATTTATCACATAACCGGAGCGGTGAAGGGTGTTCCCCGCCTGACACACCGCGATCTCCACGCCATCATGCTCTGACACACTTTCCTGCTATCCATTTTTTGCCACAGAACACAGGAAAAGGTAGCATCGCTGCCGTTGTTTTCTGCCATGCGGCTTACCGCGCTCAACGCATCATAAAAAAAACGTCGCAGACAAAAACGTAATCATTTGAATTTTAAATAATAATAGAAAACGCGTCACCACGAGATGCGTGACAGACAGGAAAACACCGAGTAAATGACACAACATTCCTCAACCAATAGCGAGCATCATGCTGCTCAGCAGCGTCTCCACGAAAAGGGTTATCACCAAAGTCTCGGCAACCGCCACGTACAGATGATCGCAATTGGCGGTTCCATCGGCACCGGACTGTTTCTTGGCGCGGGGGCTCGTCTGCAAATGGCAGGGCCAGCCCTGGCGCTGGTTTATCTGGTTTGCGGCATCTTCTCTTTTTTCATTCTGCGCGCGCTGGGCGAGCTAATCGTTCATCGCCCCACCAGCGGTAGCTTCGTGTCGTACTCGCGTGAGTTTCTGGGTGAAAAAGCCTCCTACGTCGCAGGTTGGATGTACTTCCTCAACTGGGCGATGACCGGGATTGTCGACATCACCGCCGTCGCGCTCTACATGCACTACTGGGGCACCTTTGCCGATGTCCCACAGTGGCTGTTTGCACTGGGTGCGCTGTCCATCGTCACGCTGATGAACCTGATCGGCGTGAAGTGGTTTGCTGAAATGGAGTTCTGGTTTGCGCTGATTAAGGTCGCGGCTATCGCCATTTTTCTGGTGGTCGGCACGGTCTATCTCGGCACAGGCAGCCCGCTGGACGGCAACACGCCCGGCCTGCACCTGATTACCGATAACGGCGGCCTGTTCCCGCACGGCATTCTGCCTGCACTGGTGCTGGTTCAGGGGGTGATATTTGCCTTTGCCGGCATTGAGATCATCGGCACCACGGCAGGCGAATGTAAAAACCCAGAGCAGGTGCTGCCGAAAGCGGTCAACAGCGTCATCTGGCGTATTGGCCTGTTCTACGTCGGCTCGGTTGCGCTGTTGGTCTGCCTGCTGCCGTGGAACGCCTATCAGGCCGGACAAAGCCCGTTCGTGACCTTCTTCAGCAAGCTGGGCGTTCCCTATATCGGGACGATCATGAATATCGTGGTGCTGTCCGCCGCGTTGTCCAGCCTGAACTCCGGTCTGTATTCGACGGGACGCATCCTGCGCTCGCTGTCGCTGGGTGGTTCGGCGCCCGCTTTCCTGTCGAAAATGAGCGGCCAGTCCGTGCCCTATACCGGTATTTTGGTCACGGTCGGCATCCACATTATCGGCGTGGTGCTGAACTACGTGGTGCCATCGCAGGTGTTCGAGATCGTCCTGAATATCGCCTCGCTCGGCATTATCTGCTCCTGGGCGTTCATCATTCTTTGCCAGATGCAGCTGCGTAAAGCGATTCGTCAGGGGAAAGCCAAGCCGGTAGCGTTCAAAATGCCCGGTGCGCCCGTGACATCATGGCTAACGCTGGCTTTTCTGGTGAGCGTATTGGGGCTGATGGCGTTTGATTACCCGAATGGCACCTGGACGATTGCGACGGTTCCAGTGCTGACGATCATGTTGATGATCGGCTGGCGCGGGCTGAAAAAGCAGCGTGAAGCGGTGAAACTCGCCAATCAGCAGGAATCTGATTTGCGTTAAGAGACCAATATCTTAGGGCAGAAAAAACGCAGGCTCGTTTCCGAGCCTGCGTTTCTGAGCCTACCTACATCCGTAATTACTGTTCTACCACGTAACCGTACAGACGCTTACTGCCATCTTCTTCCGCGACGCTATAGACGCCCTGCAATTCCGGGGAGAAGCCGGGCAGCAGGTTAATTCCCGCTTCCAGCGCCAGAAAATAGCGCTGTACCGCCCCGCCCCAGGTTTCACCCGGCACGACACATAGTACGCCCGGTGGATACGGCAATGCCCCTTCCGCCGCGATACGCCCTTCCGCTTCGTCGATAGGAACCAGTTCGATATTCCCGCGCACAAATTCTCTATTAGCATCTTGTGGCAGCATCACCACTGACGGGAATTCGGTTTTACGGAACATCGCTTTTTGCAGATCTTTCACGTTGTGCTGAGCGTAAAAATCATGCATTTCCTGACACAGCCGACGCAGTCGGTAACCACGATAACGCTCTTTGTATTTCTGATACAGGCTGGGCAGCACTTCGCTCAGTGGTGCATCGCGGGAGATCAGCGTTTCGAAATGCACTAACGCATTCACCAGTTCCTGCATTTTTGCTGCGTCTTCCGCTGGCGTTAGCAGGAAAAGGATCGAGTTCATGTCGCATTTTTCAGGGATGATGCCGTGCTCGCGCAGATAGTTGGCAAGGATCGTCGCCGGAATACCAAATTCAGTGTAATCGCCGCTAATCGCATCAATTCCCGGCGTCGTCAGCAGTAGCTTGCAAGGATCGATAAAGTATTGATCCTCCGCGTACCCTTCAAACGCGTGCCATTTCTCGCCCGGCTCGAAGTTGAAGAAACGCACGTCCTGCGCGATCGTCTCCGTATCGTGATCCTGCCAGATCGCCCCGCCCACCGTCACAGGCACGAACGGTTTGATGAGCGAACAGCGCGTCAGCAACTGCTTGCGGGCTTCAATGCCCAGCTTCACGCAGTCCATCCACATACGACGCCCACTTGCCCCTTCGTGCATTTTGGCATTGACGTCTAACGCAGCGAACAACGGATAAAACGGGCTGGTCGAAGCGTGCAACATAAAGGCATTATTCAGCTGTTTATGGTTGCAGAAACGACGCTGGCCTTTGATGTGGGTATCTTTTTTGTGGATCTGCGAGGTCTGGGAGAAGCCAGCCTGCTGCTTATGCACCGACTGAGTCACGAAAATGCCCGGATCGTTTTCATTCAGATCCAGCAACAGCGGCGAGCACTGCTCCATCATCGGGATAAACTGCTCGTAGCCGACCCAGGCGGAGTCAAACAGAATATAGTCACACAGGTGCCCGATGCTATCGACCACCTGACGCGCGTTATAAATCGTGCCGTCATAGGTGCCGAGCTGGATGACGGCCAAACGGAACGGGCGCGGCTCGTTGGCACGTTCCGGCGCAACTTCCGCAATCAGCTTGCGCAGGTAGGCTTCATCAAAACAGTGCGCATCCACGCCGCCGATAAAGCCGAACGGATTGCGCACGGTTTCCAGATAGACCGGCGTCGCGCCCGCCTGAATCAGCGCACCGTGATGGTTGGATTTATGGTTGTTACGGTCAAACAGCACCAGATCGCCACGCGCCAGCAGCGCGTTTGTCACCACTTTGTTCGCAGAGGAGGTGCCGTTCAACACGAAATAGGTTTTATCGGCATTAAACACGCGCGCAGCGTGCTTCTGCGCCTTCTTCGCCGCGCCTTCGTGGATCAGCAAATCACCCAGTTTGACGTCAGCGTTACAGATGTCCGAACGAAAAACGTTCTCACCGTAAAATTCAAAAAACTGACGCCCCGCCGGGTGCTTGCGGAAGAACTGACCGCCCTGATGCCCCGGGCAGGCAAACGTCGTGTTTTTCATGTTGACGTACTTGGTCAACGTATCGAAAAACGGTGGCAGTATCGCATCCTGATAGGCTTTCGCTGCACGTTCCAGTACGTTCGCGTGCTCGCCTTCGTCATCGAGAATCAGCCATTCGCTGCCCGCAGGCAGAACATCTAACTCTCTATCTTCATCAGGCTCTTCGACAAACGCCGGAATGCTAAAACCGGTGTGCTGCAATATCGACAGAATGCCGCTACGGGCTTCCTCAATAGAAACCACGACCGCCGCCACATCAGTGAAGTCGGTCTGACTCAACGCGACAATCTCGCGCGTTGTGATTAAACGGGTGGCAACCGCTGCATTCGCCGCAATTTTTAACTGTTTCATGTAACCAAACCCAAACGGTTAAGGGTAAGTGTACGTGCCTAAAAGACACCGTTCAGGGATAACAATCCCGACCAATCACAATGCCAATCAATAACGACAAGCGTATGATCCCTACAGGTAAACTGTAGGCTAAGAATGGAAAAACTGGAGCCAGCACCATCCGATAGACATCAGTAAAAGCAGAGCCGTACTCTATTTTTACTCATGCCTAACAGTGAGCGAACGAACGCCTCACCGCATGGTGAAGGGGGATAATCGACGGGGAGAAAAGTAAACCGCGCAGGGGTGATAAGAAGATACACGCAGTGACGTCATCAACGAGCTGGCGCGAGCGTGCAGCACCATGAGCAATGAATCTGACATATCGGCGATCCTCTTTTAGCTATACGCTAACTACGCTTAAAGGGGCGTTCAGGTGAACGAGACGTTAAAAACCGCGCAATAGTGGCATTATTCTTCATCAAATTCAACAATCCAGCCCGCCCTCAAGGCGGTAAAAGTGCAACGAAACATGCCACGCGCATCAGGAAGAAACATTACCGCGCTAAGCGTGTTGAAAGGATCGCCAGAAATTGGCTAGCAAATAATACAATTGCCTGAAAATAGCGCAGGCGCTCCGCTTTGTGACAGAAACCCGTTGACGCCGTGCGGCCAATACGGTTTAATGCGCCCCGTTGCCCGGATAGCTCAGTCGGTAGAGCAGAGGATTGAAAATCCTCGTGTCCTTGGTTCGATTCCGAGTCCGGGCACCATATTTTTGTTTTGGGACGTTCCTATACGTCCGGGAACATAGAAAAATCAGTTAGTTGATGAAAATCTGGAGTACCTCAAGGTACTACCGGATTTTTTGACATTCGTAGTTTTTGGGGGCTTAATTGGGGGCCTGTCGGTTCGATAAACTACGGAGCCCCCGCCATGCCTCTGACTGATACCGCCATCCGCAACGCCAAGCCGCTCGATAAACCTTACAAACTCAGCGACGCGCAGGGCCTGTACCTGCTGATTAAACCTAACGGTTCCAAGCTCTGGCATCTCAAGTATCGCTTCGGCGGCAAGGAGAAAAAGCTGGCGTTTGGCGCTTACCCAACGGTATCGCTTGCCAGTGCCCGTAAACTGCGTGAAGAAGCCCGGACTATTCTCAGCGCAGGGGACGATCCCGGCGTAAAAAAACAGCACGACAAACAGGCAAAGAAAAATGGCAATACCTTTGAAGCCGTCGCCCGTCAGTGGGTGGGCGCCAACATTCGCTGGAGTGAGGCACACGCTGCCAAAGTCCTGCGTTCACTGGAACTGCACGTTTTCCCGCTCATCGGCAATGTCCTTGTCACCGACCTGAAAACCGCCAACCTGCTGATCCCGCTGCGGGTAGCGGAGAAAAAGGGTTGTCTGGAAACGGCTGCACGGATACAGCAACGCACGACGGTCATCATGCGTTACGCCGTACAGGAAGGACTGATTGCCAGCAATCCGGCCAATGACCTCTGCGGCGCGATCACCCCGCCGCCGAAAAACCATTACCCTGCCCTACCGCTGGAAAAGTTGCCGGAACTGCTGGAAAGAATAGAAGGCTATTCAGGCAGACTGCTAACAAGGTTGGCGGTACAGCTTAATTTGCTGATCTTTATCCGCTCCAGTGAATTGCGTTTTGCCCGTTGGGTAGAGATCGATCTGGATAACGCCATGTGGACACTTCCCGCACAGCGGGAGCCCATAGCTGGCGTGCGCCACTCAGAGCGTGGCGCAAAAATGAAAACACCGCATCTGGTGCCGCTGTCAAAACAGGCGGTAACGGTACTGAAGCAGCTAAAACTGTTGTCCGGCAACGGGGAATTACTCTTTCCCGGCGATCACGATGCCCGTAAGCCGATGAGTGAGAACACCATCAACAAGGCGCTGCGCGCAATGGGTTATGACACACAGGTGGATATCTGCGGACATGGCTTCCGCACGATAGCGTGTAGTGCGTTGATCGAATCAGGTCGCTGGTCAAAAGATGCTGTGGAGCGGCAGATGAGCCATCAGGAACGTAATCACGTTCGTGCCGCCTATATTCACAAAGCGGAACACCTCGACGAACGGACTCAGATGATGCAATGGTGGTCAGATTATCTCGATGCCTGCCAGCATCAATTCATCCCGGCTTATCGCTTTGAGAAGTCGATTAAGGTTGCCTGAGCCAGACTGATACACCGATGGAATAAGCCGCTGCAAAATATTACTCTGTAACGGCTTATATAATTTTTAAAAATTATTTTTTCTCTAACCCATTAATTTTATGAATGATATTTTTAACATCACCGTATTTTGTGTTTGAAGGAAGATTATTTTTTAACAATGTTCTGTTTGCTGCTGTCTCGCGATAGCCATGCTTGCTTAAAAGATCATTTAATTCATAGTCTTGATCTTTGTTTACAAAGTCCCAGTCTGATTTAGACATTCTTCTCTCCTTTTAAAATATTAATAATGTCAGAGTAATCAATTAATGGGCCATTAACACAACAAATGACTCATACTGTATATAGATGAAGATCTGGATAATTCAAGTATTACAGAACGTTTCTTTCGACATGTCAGAAACCATTCCAACGTACCGGACGTGTTTTGATGGCTTTTCAATTCCTGTGTCATTCAGGAATTGAAAAGTGGCGTGAGGCGATTAAATTCCATTTCGTAGAAATGGCTAATTTGCGTCGCCCGAACCCACCCGCGAGCGTTTCCCCCAAGGGAAACCGAGCTGGCCGGGGGGAACCGAATAAATTTTGCCGCCCCAGCGAGCAAAAAGACGCGCCCACGCGTCGGTTTATTTGGGGGGCTTGCCCCGCACACCGTCGCCGCTAAGTCTCCGGCCACAAGCCGGTAGCGAGGCGCGACCAACCCATTTAAAGCCGTGTTTCCCGTTATTTCGCACCGAGCTTGCGAGAAAGAGAAATAACAGGCTAAAACGCGCGTCTTAAAGGGGTTGGTCGCGCGTAGCGCGCGACGGTGTGCCGCTGTTGACCTTGGGGGTTTTGGCGTGGCGTCCAGCCACGACATTACCCCCATGCGAAAGGCAATAAGGGCGTCCAGCCCGCATGAACTGGCGCACGCCGTTTTGTGCCGGGAAATGTATTTTCCGGCACAGGGCTGCTGTTCAGGAACTCTAATCAACCTACATGTAAAGTAGTGCTAAACATGCTATCAATATCCTTATTGATGGTGCCATCATGTTGCCCATTCGCCTTAAAACGGCTCGTTTACAAGCCAATCTAACTCAAGAAAAGCTAGGCGTACTGGCTGGCATTGAGGAAGCCACTGCACGATCACGCATATCCCAATATGAAAGCGGTATACATCGCCCAACATTTGAGATGATGTGCGCGTTTGCTAAAGTGCTTAATGTGCCGGAGTGTTATTTTTATACGGTTGATGATAATTTTGCTGAAATAATTTTAAAATTACATAATGGTGAAATAGTTCAGTGGGAAAAATAAATTAGTCCATATGATTATTTTGAAAATTAAACTAATAATATAATAAATAGTTTTTTAACAACCAGTTAGGGGAGAAATATTAAGAGTAGTGGAACCGGGTAGAGCTGGTTGCGACACTCCCCCCGAGCTCACCATAATTCGGCATAGCTAAGCATTGCGACATAAAAAATACGTAAGGCGAGTCATATATCACTAATGTAGTATTCGGGAGGCGAATCCTGGCACCTGAATTTTCAGGCAGGCAGATATGCCTAAAGCTACGAGTAATTGACGGCAAAAAATTTTGACTCACTCAAGATCTATAGTGAGACGAGTCAATATAATTATCGCATACAAAAACGTGTCTTAAGTCACATTTAAGATAACACATAATGGTAAAATAATTATCTCATTTATGCTTTATCGACCATTGCCCGCTCAGAATTCCCCATCGTATAATAAATGACATGGATCATCGTTCCTGTAGCTGACTAGAAGGTATTAACATGATAACGAGCATTAATATTCAGAATATCGCAACTTATACTAGGCCTTCCATACTTAATGATCTACGAAAAATTAACTTCATATTTGGAGCAAATGGTACAGGAAAGACAACAATTAGTCGTGTGATTGAGCAAGCTACAGGTCATGAACATTGCTTCTGTCAATGGACTGGCGGAACACCTCTAGAGGTGATGGTATATAACAAGGATTTCGTGGATCGCAATTTCAATCAGGAAAATACAATCAAAGGTATTTTTACTTTGGGTGACAATCAAGTTGAAGCTGAAAAAGAAATAGCCAAACTAAAGCCTGAATTGGAAAAATTAGATAAAGATATAAACAAGCTTAATATTCAACTTGAGGGTGAAAACCAGTCTGGAGGAAAGAAAAAAGAAGTCATCGAATTAGAAAACTCCCTTCAAAATCAATGCTGGAAAATGAAACAAAAATACGACACTATCTTTCAACAGGCTTTTACTGGCTTTCGTGGTAGTGCTGATAAATTTAAACAAAAAGTACTAATAGAAAAATCATCAAATAATGCAGAGGTTGTTAGTTTTGATATTCTTAAAGAGAAATCGGAAACTATTTTCTCAGAAAATCCGGATAAAAGAGAGATACTACCAATAATTAACGCACAACCATTAATGGACATGGCATTATTAGATATTCTAAAAAAATCGATCGTCGGCAGTCAGGATATTGATATTGCAGCAATGATTAATAAGTTAGGTAATAGTGACTGGGTCAAGCAGGGGATATACTTCCATCAACATAATGATAATCATTGCCCTTTCTGCCAGCAACCAACCGATAAAATATTCGCGCAAAGCCTTAAAGATTTCTTTAATGATAGTTATGAAGCTGAATTACGCGTAATAACACAGTTAGCTCATAGTTATCAGAAAGCGATTGAAGAAATTTCATCTACTCTTCAGACTATCATTACCATTCAATCCGTTCACTTAGATCATACCCTTTTCGACGTTTCTGTTAGAGCATTAAAAGAACGAATGGAGAGCAATCTCAAACTTATTCACGAAAAGCAACGGGAGCCCAGCAGGAAAATAACGTTAGAACCTCTTGACCATTTTTTTAACCCATTAAGCGAACAGATTGATGCTGCAAATGCAGCAATAACCAAACATAATCTCACAGTTGATAATCTACAGACAGAGAAAAAAAAGCTTACAAATCAGGTATGGAAATTTATTTTAGAAGAACTTAATCCTCATTTAAACACCTATAATTCCAATAAGATACAGTTACAGAATGTAGTAAATGGGATGCAATCCAGTCTCGAAGAAAAAAAACGCAGACGGAATGATATTGATCGACAGATTAAAGAGCAGGAAAAAAGTTCAACATCAATATTGCCTACCAAAGATACTATCAATGCTTTACTAAATTCATTTGGATTCACATCATTCAGTATCGACATTGTAGATGAAAAAGGTCATTATAAAATATGCCGCAGCAACGGAGATGATGCCAGCCGTTCACTTAGTGAAGGTGAAAAAACATTCATTACATTTCTGTATTTTTACTCACTAATTAAAGGTGCGCAAGCATCATCTGGAATAACTCAGCCAAGAGTGGTTGCTTTTGATGATCCAATATCCAGTTTAGATAGCGACATACTATATATCGTTAGCAGCTTAATTAAGGGTATTTTTGACGAGATAAGAAATAATAAAGGATACATTAGGCAAGTTTTCATATTGACACACAATGTCTATTTTCATAAAGAAATCAGCTATCACCCTAAACGCCCTCGTGATAATGTTCTGGCTGAGGAAACTTTCTGGATGGTAAAAAAACAAGCAGACACCTCATATATAGAGAGATGTGATAGCAATCCTATTAGATCTGCTTATGAATTACTTTGGGAAGAAGTAAAAAAACCTAATCTATCCAGTATAACATTACAAAATACTTTGAGGAGAATTCTAGAAAATTACTTCACTATGTGGGGTGGCATGTCAAAGGATAATATATGCGAACTATTTCAGGGAAGAGATAAATTAATTTGTCAGTCATTATTCTCTTGGGTAAATGATGGTTCTCATTCAATACATGATGACTTATATATTAATCATGGAGAAAGAACAAATGAGGTTTACTTACGTATATTCAAAGATATATTCACAAAATCAAAACAAATTGGCCATTATGAACTCATGATAGGAATAACTGAAGTTTCACCAAATTTAATAGCCGAACAAGCATGATATAGATAATATTTTTGGTAGCCTTAAAATAGGCTACCACCTATCTTTCCATTTCATACTAAGACCATTAAAACACTAAGTACAGCTACATTTACTTTCTGGAACAAATGACATAGTGCATTAAGATCAACTATTTTCCCCTGCTCCACAGCAGAAAATATTTAAATCACAAATCAGGAATAAACCCTTCTTCACGTAGTACCTTAATCACCCCGCGGATCAGATATGAGTTAGAAAACTTCGCCGTATAGGTACGAGCCCCCTCTTCCACTGGTTGGAGCAGTCCCCGGTCAATCAACTTACCGAGCTGATAAGTCACCTGCGCTGGTTTTAGATCAGGTAAAGCGGTACGGAGATCACCCGCTTTTATCGTCCCTAGCTCTACAGCGCGTTTCAGAACTTTGGATTCCAACGGGTTTATTAGCCCTCTTTCAGATGAAAAGTCGATCGCCGGATACAGTATTTTCGTACTCAAAAAAGCATGGTTTGTCAGCTGATCGACTTTCTTCAACTCAGATGAAATTCCCGAAAGTACATATAAACACCATTCTTCTAAGCCCCGCTCTGTTCCCTTATCCGCTAACGAAAGCATGGCGTAATAACGCTCACGATCATTACAGAATACCGCTGTCGGATTAAGAACCCGGCCACCTGCCTGCACATTAAAACCATACTTGATCAATAACGCATAGGTCAGCAGTCTGACCGTTCTGCCATTACCGTTGCCAAAGGGGTGTATCCAGCCGAAGCGGTGATGCACCAGCGCAATTTTCATCAGATCATATTTTGGTTTATCAGCACGGTTAATAAAGGCGGTCAGTTCTGACATATAGTCAGGAACATGGATATGATCCGGTGGTAAATGGTCAGACTGAGCGATGCTGACGTTATGCTGCCGATAGGCACCGGGAGTTTTATCACCTTCCTGTTGCAACCCGACAACCGCCAGACTATGTAGCTCGCGGACAAAATATTCCGTTATCTCATCACCATTATTTAGATGCTCGTCGATGAATTCCATCGCGGCTTCAATATTGTTGATTTCTTTGAGCTGGTCCGTTGAACTCTGTGTTCCTTCGACTTTGCTTTCCACATAGTCGGCAAGTGTCGTGTGGTTTCCCTCAATCCTCGCAGAACCCAGACTCTCCAGCATGTGGAAAACGGCTTTCAACTGCGCAAACAGGATAGGGTGAACATCCGTTTCCAGCCTCAGATGCCGGAGTAACTCCAGTTCCGTTAGCGCATCAACCAAAGGGGAGTCAAAACTGGGGTTCAGAAGTGAGAGTTCAAAGTGATTAAATTGAGCCATGATATGTAGTTATCTCAAACAGGGCATGACGACATCTCAAAATAATAGCAAAAATACTAATATAATCCATACATTATAGATAACATCACTTATGATTATCTCAAAAACCATGAATCCTACATATCAAGTCTACGTTTAAAAGATGTTCAACGCAGAGAGGTATCGGCTGTTGCCTGCATAGGAGATGGAACGACGTTTTTAGCGCCGTTAGCCACTAAAACACCGATTCATCGTGACAACCATCACAAAAACAAAGCGATTTTTTATGGGGGCTTTCGCGGGGGCGCTGTTTACGATAAATATCAACAAAATATATAATTAACAGCAAGTTAATTGTGAGTATGATCCCGAGTCCGGCACCATTAATTTAAAGAAACCAGCCTAACGGCTGGTTTTTTGCTTTTGGGGAATGGGTCCTGAATAGGGTTCGATTCTCTACAAGAGTGTTATCCCGCCTCCCCTTCCCCATGATTCATGCTCGTGCCTTGATAGCGTGACGGCCAGATCTCCTCCGGCTGCTTTCCTAATGCGCAGGCAATTAACCTTTCGCCTTTCGGCCAATGTCTTGTCAACGCGTTAGCAAGTGTTGAAGACGTTAGTCCAGATGCTCTTGAAACTGTAAGTATCCCACTAAAATGAACCGTTCATCTTTTGATGTTCACGAGCACAGCATCAATTTCAAATTGATAAACTCCCCACCAAATCCCCCAACGTTACCATCAACATCATGGGATCAATCGGTGAAGGCTCAAACCCCACCCGTAGGTAAAAATTTCGCGCCTCATCAGACAACGCATGAACCAACATCCCGCGAATGCCGATAGTGTCCGCTACCTGAATAACCCGAAGCCCGGCATCACGCACCAGCGCTCGGCCAACACCTTGACCATGCAATGACGTATCCACCGCCAGACGTCCCAGCACTACCACCGGAATCGGATCGGGCATATTGCGGCGAAAACGTCCGGGGGCGGCATTCGTTGCTACAGCACTGGAGGCCAATGAGTAATAGGCCAGCACTTTTGAGCCATCGCAACTGACAAAAGTTCGCGATGCACCAGTGACCTGATTTTTCATCGCCCGCTGTTTCAGCCAGTTGTCCATAGACTCCACGCCGCAACCGAATGAGGAAAATACATGTTCGGCGTGAAGTGGCTCAGGGGCTGAGATCATTTTTTCTGTTCCCACGGTGCAGGTGTTTGCATGGTTTTGCGCAGCGCGGCATTCGGCGAGGGAGTTTGATCCAAGCGAGCAAGGAACTCCTGATAAGCATCGGGATCTGCCATGATGATGCGCTGATCGATCAACACTTCCTCTGCGGCGGCACGAGCAGCTTCGAGGACAAAATCAGTGCGATTTTTTCCTCTGGCCTTCGCAGCACGATCAATAAGATCTCGTTCGGCGGGCTTGATGCGTAAATTTAATGTTTCGCGTTTAACAGAAACGCTGTTCGTCACTGGCATGATGTTATCCTCCTACCTACTCTCTGGATATTAATCATACAGCAAACGTAACGCCAATGTCATTACGACTTATCGATGTCGCAGGAAATTGCGACCGAAGGAACGAACCGAGTATTTCTTTATCGTATGTGGCCCATCATTTTAGTAGACAGCAAGAATGGCAACCCGCTGTCACATGACATTCGCATAGAAATGAGCATACACTCTCAATTCAATTCCCTGGTTCCATACCCCACGACCACCTTTCCGGCAGCAAGGCTTTTTGTTACCACGGTTCCGGCGCCGACTTTTACGTTATCACCTAATGTAATGGCGCCTAGCAGAATGGCATTGGCACCAAGCTCCACCTGATTACCCAGCACCGGGCTTTTGGTGACATGACCTTCACAGTTTATCACGCTACCAATGGTGACTCCCTGCCGTAATGTACAGTTCGCCCCGATGATTACATCAGAATTCACCACAATACAGTGCGGATGATATATTTTCAGCCCAAAACCGATTTGAGTTCTGTGCGGAATTTCCACACAGAACAGCCACTCATTAATCACTTTATTCAGGACAACAAAAGGAACGCTGATAATTTTCAGCAGCGCATTTGATGACTGGTAAATGGTTGAAAGGCGAAACAGCAGTATGACTAGTTTAGCTTTAATACTGCCCGCCGCTTTTATTTCACACCATACATGGCCTATATTTTTCAGCATATGAATATCTATTCTTAATTCCGTGCTCAGCGCACCGTTACCGTGGAAATTCGATACCAACCGTCAGCTTGCTTGCCCTCGTTGGCGAGATTAATTCGCGATACTCCCTTTGCGTCCAGCATCGCCATTTCAATATTATACTGCCCGGCTGGCAGCGCTTCCGGCATCGCCAATTGGTAGACGAAGGTATGCTGCCCTGGCAACCAAGTGCGGATGTCATCAGCCATTTTTCCCATACTCATTACGATGTTGGCATCATTCACCACACGATAGGCCACATCATATTTCAGATAAATGGGCGCTACGCCGTCGTTAAACCACTGCTGGTTTAACGTCAGGCTCTGCCCTTGTGCCAGTTCAGACTCATGAGTTAACGAGGCCAGGCGAAAACGATAGCCGAGTTTGGTCAGCGTGTTATCCACAATGTCCCGATATTCCGTCGGCACGCTGCGCGATTTCAGATTAATGGTGCTAGCATGCTGTGCCAGCGCCCAGTCAAAGGCCACCTGCACTTGCGCACGAGTATAGTGCTGCACGCTCTGCCACTCCGACATATGACCACAGATTTCCAGACTCACCGGCGCACGTTGCCACGCAGAGCTAAAATTTGGATAAAGCGCCTCCGCGTTTTTCAGTCGCTGCGGGTAATCATCTTGCATGTGGCTCCATGTGGTCGAAAAATTATGCCAGTCTCCCCAGCAATCCGCGCGCCATCCAGCACCTTGCTTCACTGCGCTGGCCAACGTGTCGCCGCCGTTAATGAGCATAATCTTTGGGCTGTTGGGAAACGCGGCAAAATACATTTCCACGTACTTATCCAACTGGGCTGATGTGTAGCGTTCAATCAGCGGAGTAATGGTCGGGAAATTGGTGTTGTGCCACTCGCCCCATGACCCCACCAACCCAATATCGATATAAGCCAAATTCGAATTACCGTCATAGCGTAGCCCAAAAGCATTAAGCAAACGCTGGCTGTATTCGATAAACACCGGGTCGTCCAGATCCGGCACAAAGGTTTTTTTGTCCGGCGTCCATTCGCCCTTGATCCCTTTTTGGATCAGCCAGTCAGGAATCTTCGAACCACTGGCAGGCTCATCAAGCGCCATAAAGCGCAACCCCACGTTCATCGGCGGTTGATGCTGGCTAGCCAGTTCGAAAATAGCGTCCACGGCTTGAAAATTATATTGGCCTTCTGCTGGTTCGAGTTCATTCCAGTACAAACGATCATATTCAATGCCGGTGTCGGGATAATCAGCCAGCGACAACGTTGTACCATTACCCTTGTTAAAGCTGGCGACGCCAGTACCTGGGTTCGTTAGCGGGCCAGTTAGCCCTCTTGGGATGGCGGTCGTCATCACGCCATCGGCCACACCCAATACAGAAAATAGCAAACCTCCTACAGCGATAATTTTACAATGCACTTATGACTCCTTATTTCCACATCAGCAGAAACCGGAGGTCAGTGATCCTTCAGGCTGAGCCACCAATCCCAAATTCCTAAGTGGAAATGTGGGAAAATATCAATACCCAAGGCAGACTTAATCATGTAAAGCATCAATAGCGCCGCAAGCATGCAGGAAAAGCCAGTAAACAGGATCAACGCAGTCAGCAGTATGCGAAATAGCGTTGACTCTTTGCGTGGACGCTTGCGGTGATCCAGACCGAACAAAAAAACGAAGTAATAGCGCTTGTTAAAAAAAGGGAAACTCTTACGCACGTCGACCCAATGCATTGAAGATGCCGTAATCGACAGCACCGCCTGCTCAACGGCCAGCCGCTGTTCCGAGGTCAGTTCTGTATCGGTTTTTCCATCAAGGGCTTCATAGAAGCGCTCAATGACTAACGGGCGTTTATTCGATTCATTCACTATTAACCTATTGATTTATTTACTGCGGTGTAAACGGCCATCGTTTGTTCCGCGATTTGTTGCCAATTATACCTTTGTAAATATTCAGAGTAATCAACAGATAACGATTTAGAGCGCAACGTGATTTTTTCGGATAAATCCGCCACATCTCCTACATTGAAATAAGTTTCTGGCGCTAATTTCACCTCCAGATTGGCTGGGATATTGCTGACCACGGCAGGCAATGAGAATGACATGGCCTCCAGCAACGCAATGGGTAACCCTTCATGATATGACGACATCACAAAGAGTTTAGCCTGTGAGAAAACAGTTTGTAGTTCCTGGCCGTTTAAAAATCCGGTCAGGATCACATTCGGGGTTTCATGGGCTAACTGTTTTAATCGCATGCTATACGCAGTGGGGTGATCGGCATCGCCAACCAAAACCAGTGGCATCGTGACACCCGATTGCCGATAGGCCGCGATAAGATCATGCAGGCCTTTTTCTTCCACGAAACGGCCAACCGCAACCAAATAGTGTTGTGGCTGAAGAGAAAAACGCGCCAATATTTGATTGATAACGTCCGCAGTGAGTCGCTGGGGTAGATTCACACCGTTATAGATAAGATGGGCATCATCGCGGCCATATTTCTGCTTGATCATATTATTAATCACTTCGGAGATCACAATCACTTCATTGGCATATTTCACTGCGACCTTTTCACCCAGCATTAAAATCTTCTTTGCCAGGAATCCCCATTTATGGCGGTCATAGTCTGGGCCATGATGAGTAAAAACCACTTTTTTACCCAGCAAACGTAAAAGCGGCACCACCAGGCCCGGACCAATAGCGTGAACATGCACCACCGTGGACTGATCAAAGCAGGTGATAAATGCCGCCAGCACCGAATGAACGATAGCCTCTAATGAACGCTTTTTCGGCGACAGTAAAGCGCGAGTCATCACGCCTCGATATTGTGATTTTTTATAATTGACATAAGGCGAACGTGCGAGAACGCAAATATCCACGTCGAATTGCTGTTTAATCGTAGGATATAAATTTTGGCAATGTGTTTCCACACCACCCAACACGTTTGGAATACCACGTGTTCCCAGAACGGTAATTTTCGTAGTCATATTACTTTTCGATTAATATCTCCCGATAAAGCGCCAATAGAGATTCTGTGTGTTTACGTAATGAATATTTTTCGCGAAGACGTTGGCGCGCATTTAATCCCATTTCTCTGGCTTTTTGCGGATTCAACGTCAGGTCATCCAGCACATCGGCTAATGCCTGCACATTGCCGGGTTCGAATAAAATGCCGTCTATCTTATCGCGAATTTGTTCAGGTATACCGCCAATACGCCCACCTACCACCGGTTTAGCGAATGCCATAGACTCCAGTACCGACATTGAACAGTTTTCATAGTATTCGGAAGGAACCACCACCGCGCGTGCGTATTTAATCAGCCGGTTAAGTTCTTCGCCCTGCTGTTTATAACCCAGGAATTCCGCATGCGGAAATTGCGCGACCAAATCGTTATACAGCGGCCCGCTGCCCGCAATTTTTAACGGAATTTTATTCCGCATTTGCTGATGCGCCCTGGCAAGCGTAGCAACGCCTTTCTCCCTACTCAGGCGACCAATAAACAGCAAATAACCGTCGTCTTTAACATCCTCCGCCGGCAGGCTGTCATTAATGCCGTTCACAATCACGTCAATACGAACATTCGGCAGCTTACGCATTAATTGGTTACGCAGAAATTCGCTGGGCGAAACGATCACATCCAGCGCCTGATAGTTTTTGGCAATATTCTGCCAGGCACCTTCTAACGAAAGCAGCAGACTTTTCGATGTAGAACCTTGCTGGCACCGATATTTAAAAGCGTTAAATACCGAACCGGTTAAACAAGCGTCACAGACTTTGCCATCGCGCAGCATGGTGTACGAAGGGCAGATAATCTTGTAGTCATGAGCCGTTAACACGGTTTTACACCCAAATTGACGGGCAATTTTAATCAACGACGGCGTGAGTTGGTGGTAGATATTGTGAAAATGAACAATATCCGGTTTTTCTTTACGCAATAACACCAGCAATTTCTTACATGCCTCAGCATTATGAATAAAGTTAACCGCGGTTTTAATTGCCCCAATCGCACTGCTGTTTTGATGATAATCCACATTACCGACAAAATAGGGCGCGTAGTCTGACGGGAAGTTATTTTCATGCTGCATAGAGAAAGCGATAACGTCAACGCCAGCCTTTTTCAACATATCAATCTCTTGAAAATAAACCGTTTCAGCGCCGCCCTTAATATAGAAAAATTTATTGACCAATAAAACTTTCATCATACCTGCCTATTCATGAATAACCTTGCTGCTTGGTGGTGTCATAGGGTCGCGCACGGGTCTGGTTAACCCTTTTATCAATCCCGCAGAAAACACAGCCAGGTTCATCACACCCTGCACCCCGTTCAGCAGTGAACGGTTCTTAATCGTTTTTAATGCCACAAAAGCGAGTAACGGCAGCAACGCAGCACCAATAACAGTGGCGTTAAACGTCAATAAACTCATCAACAGCACCAGCAGATAAACCGCAAAAACTGCCTCGTTTTTAACGATATGCAATGCCTCACGGAAATAAGGCATCCCCCATGCGCTTCGTAAAAGCTCGCCCGGTGCCCAGAGAAAACCGTTCCGCCAACGATATTGCAGCATTTTATATGTTGGCATGGTGTACGACGTGTGACGGAAATAAGGCACATTAAGTCGATGTAATTTATAGTGGGCATAGCGCAGACGAATGCCTAATTCAGCCTCTTCATAACCATGCAAGCTGCGGTTGGTGAGATAACCTATTTTTTCAATTGCCGAGCGGCGGTATAAACCCCCACCACCTAAATGACCGCAGTCGCCCAACGGATATATTTTATGAAGGCGCTGTTTACGTGATATAAACTCATAGTTCGCCGCGCCATCCATCTCTACCGTTCCAGCCACGCCAGCGTAATCAGGGTGTGCGGTTAAAAATGCGATGCCCTGCTCAATAAAGCCATCTTCCAGCTCCATATCGCCGTCCATTAGCAGCAAATAATCCCCCTGACTGTACAGGTAACCAAGCTGATGCCCCACACCGCAGCAGCGTTCGGACGGTTCAGTCAGCGACACCACGGTAATGCCTTTGGCGCTGGCAAGCTGCTGAGTGTTGTCGGTTGATAAGCTATCGGCAACAATGATTTTATGGGGGTAATCCACAATATGGCGACGAATACTGTCGATGGTTTTTTCGATGCATTCCGCTTCATTGAATGTCTTAATACTCACTGAAATAAAAGGTTTATCACTCATACAGTTTTCCGATATAACGGCGGACAGAATGGCGAATCACCAGACTTGAGCCCAGAGATAAATAAAATAGGAATTGCAACATGGGAATAATCATCAGGATCTGGCTATAAGGCAGACTCAACAGGCACCCAACCACAAAAACGTTAAAGGCCGGAGAAAAACTCAGCAGTTTCAGGTCCTGTTGGTCTAATTTATTACGATCTAGTCCCGGCTTTGGCTGCGTAATGACTAAGATATAAATAATTAGCCCGATGAAAAATAACGTTCCAACCACGCCGACTTCCCATAACAGCACACTTAATGAGGTTGAATCGATGATCAGGTTATAGATAATATTCAAAAAACCGGGAGAGACAGCGCTGCCGCTATTTGTCGCATTTAATCCATAGCCAAACAACGTGCCGGATATCCCCCACATATCGTGATTTTTCAGCCAGAAAAATAGCGTAGTAAGACGCCCAAGTTCACCGGATTCCATAATGTAGCTGGTATCAAAAATATAATTCAATGAATCCAGAAATACGCTCATCGCGCTTTTCGTCGGGTCGCCACCAAAGGCCGAGGAGTAACCCGAGGCCAAAATGGTAATCGCCACGGTAATCAGCAACGCCATGCCAGTGAAAATCAGCAAAATTGCTTTCAGGTTTACGCTATTCATGCCTTTGATGTAGCTCGGCATTAACCAAACCCAGGCCAGTAATAACGGTGAAATCAGAATCACAAATTTCACTTCCCCCAGGATACACAAGCTAAATCCCAAAACGATATGCAGCGCCGTGGATTTAAACGACGTCAAACCATGTTTAAATTCCGAGACTTTCAGCAGCATAATCAACAGGCAGAACAACCCCATCGCCGCGGTATTTCCCCCGCCCATCGGGTCGCCGCCGAAAGTGCCGACTACCGAGTCCCATTTTTCGTCTTCTCCCTTCAATGCTGCCCGCCGCGGCAAAACAAACAACACCTGATAAATCACCACCGGGAACTGCGCGTAGAACACCCAATACAAACTGCGGGTCACGCGATAAATCTGTGATTCGCGGCAAAATCCCAGCAGCAGGCAAAACATCATCAGCGACAATGCAACCTCGTTTTTAAACCCAACGATAGTGACGGTTATTCCGCCCTGTAACAGGGTAGATAATCCCGCCATCGCCAGAAAAGAGAGGTAAAGCGTGAGAACCATCAATTCCTGCGTATCCAAATGCAATCTATCGTAGCGAGTCTGCATAATCAGCAACCCCACCATGTTCAGCGCCAAAATAAATGGTAACCACAGTACCGCCAGAAAACCGGTGAAATACTGCGTCAGTCCGCAGAATACCAGCGTGATAACAACATAAACCTGTAGGTAAAGCCCGGTATTCAAGCTCATGATTCTGTCATCATATTTTTCAGTCCATTAGCACGTTTGTTTACTTTGAGATAAATAAACGCGTAGCGTACAAATGTAAGCACAGAAAAAAGAATCATTGATGTGGCATAGTGATTATAAAAAAAAGGCACAATCACAAATGCGATTAATACCACACTCAACTGTTCTAATTGAATACGCAAAAAATAGCGATGAGAGCCAAATATTAGTTCGATCACCGTCAGCGGACACACCGCCAGCGCCGGAAATAAATAAGGCAACATATAGCGAGAGGTTGGAATGGAGTTAATCCACTCCTCGCTAAAAAAAAGATGCATCACCAACGGATAGAAAATAAATATCCCTAGAGTGCAGATCACTCCCGACATCAATAATACCAGACGGACTTTTTTGAACTCATCATAGTTGAAACGTTTATTTCTGAAATCGGTAGACCAGGTTGAAAAAATAGAATGACGCACTGCATTACCGATGATCACCACCGGAGACAAACAAAAACGGCTCACCACCGAGAAATACCCCGCTGTCAACGCGGAAAACCAAAAATTAATCAGCATAACCGGCAAATTACTATTAACCATCGCCAGCACTTCGGCGCTGCCAACGCGGGTGAGATGATGAGCATGCTGATGAAAGAAAGCCCTATTACGTTGCGGACTAAAATGTCCAAACGTAATGGTGTGAATATTGAACGAGAACAAAATACATCCGCTAATCAGCACCATCATGGCGCAGGCCCAGGACCAATAAAACGCGGTGGTATGTGAAGTGAACACCAGCGAAAGCACGACCACCACCGAGACGGCGAGTCGCTGAAAGGCCAGAAAACGGTAGTTACCCTCGCGCAGCGACAAATTCTCCGAGATCAGCACCAGCGCATAGGACAGCGTGAGCAGATAGAGAAAGAACACATTTCGCTGAAACAGCCATGCGGTCAACATCGCATAGGGCACAGCGGTAAGCAGGCTTTGCAGTGTGCTGAATACCACACTCTGCGCCAGTTCACCGTCTTGCTGTTTCGGAATCAGCAGTTGCGATGCAAAGGTACAGACCTGCGCCCCCACCAACACGATGCTGTAACTCAGCGCGTAGATCCCCACCTCGGCCATGTTGTATTTATGCGAAATCAGCCAGATAGACAGCGCGCCAATCAGTTGTGAAACCACCGATGAACCCGCAATGGTAGAAATGCTTTTTAGTAAACTCATCTTTTTCATAAACTCACAGGTGACCAGTACTGTCGATTAGCGCATTCATACGATGGTTCAGGGAACGTATCCCCTCTTTGGTTTCGAGGTTTTTATCCGCAACCCGATTCATTACCGCGCCAATCAGCACCGCACGGTGGTGTTTAACTTTCTCAATGGCATTAAGCACATCACCCGTACGCCACTCGCCGGCTTTCAGCACAAAAACCACCCCGTCGATTACCCGGCTAATGAGTTGACTATCCTGCGTTTGATTCACTGCGGCCACATCAACGATTATTCTCTGATAGCGTGTTCTCAGCTCTGCCATCAACGTCACGACATGTTCGGACGACAGCATCAGTAAAGAAGACATCAAGGCATTGCCACGCGGCAGGAAGCTTAAATTTTCACTGATTGTCACCAGTGCGGCATCCAACGGTGATTGCCCTTGCAGCAGTTCCGCCACACCGATAGCGGAAGGGGGCGCCAGGTCTTGCGTCAGCCCGCCGTCGTTAAAGAAATCCAGGTCGATAAGCAGCGTTTTTTGGTCAGCGCTGAAAGATGTCGCCAGCAAATGCGCCAGCAACGATCGCCCTTCGCCATGCTCTGCCGAGCTGATGGCAATGGCCTGGCAGGATGGATGCGATAACAAAATGTGGATTCGCATGCTGTGGACAATATCGACGTACAGCGGCGCTTTGGTTATCAAACGCACAACCTGTGAGCGCTTCACGCCACTGGCGAAGATGCGAATTTCCCCCACCGGCGCCATATTCAGGCGCTTTTTCATCTGGCTGATACTGTTGATTGAATTATCCAGCGCGGCTCTCACGATGAAGTAAACCACCGAGAAAATCAGGGTTAGCATGACAACCATCACCAGCAGCATCACTTTATTGGGTTTCGACGGGTGGTCCGCCGGCACGGCAGGGTCGTAAAGTACCGCGTCCGGCTCTAAATAGTTACCTGCCAGCGTCTGCTCTTTGGTGCGCTGATAGAGCGCCTTATACAGCTCTTTTGTTTTATCCAACGCGGTGATCAGGTTATTGTATTCATCACGTTTAGACGCTAACGTTTGGAAATCCGCTTTCTGTTTCTCCAGCAGTTGCTGATAATATTTTTCATCCCTCAACGCCGCCTGATACTGCTTATTCAGCCCCGCTTCCAGTTCGAGTAACACGGTGTGGGTCTGCTCTTCAATCGCCTGAACCTGGGCTTCGGCTTCTAAAATTTTGGTATGCTTCAGCCCGTAGCGTTTCCGTAACTCGTATAAAGAACGCCGAGCCTGAATCAGCGCAATGCGCAAATCCTGAATTTGGGCATGATTAGAAATATCAGGCAGAGAAATGATGTTTTCCAGCGACGTACCCACGTTCAAACGCACGCTGTTGTAGTTCGTTTCCGCCCTGATGCGACGTTGGGTGGCATCCGCTAACTTGGTGGTGACGATCCCCAGTTGTTCAGTTTCGAAGCCATCCACGCCGCGGAAAGTCAGCAGCCCTTCTTTCTTCAGAAATTGGTCGATGACGGCCTGTTGCTCGACGACTTGCTGCCACACCTCTTCCATCTGTTTTTGGTTCAATGTTTTGGCTTTCAGTGTCTTGAGGTGCTTTTGCCTGGCCGTATAGTCAATAAATGCCTGCGCCGCGCCGTTAGCGATGTCGGCCGCCAGCTCAGGCGACGCCGACTCGTATGAGATAGTGGCGAGGTGCGTGGTGCGAACGCCAGTGATAGTGAGGTTTGCCACTATCGAACCCAGTGCGTGATCGACCCGCTGTTGCTCATCGCCACGGTTATCCGCATTTTTGTCTATATCGCCGTTAAACGCTGGATTTTGGTCCAGCTTGATGTCCCGCACGGCTTGTTCCAGCACAATACGCGACTGCATCAACGCATACTGGGTTTCGTAATAGCCGCTACGGGTGGAATCATAACCATCGACCTGCGGCAAAGGCGAAACGTTATCCTGCTGTGCTTTAAGCAGTACCGTTGCGGTCGACACATATTTGGGCGTGATCATGCTAATCAGCGGGTAAGCCACCACCGCCACAATCAGGCCGGCCAGCATGATCTTCCAGCCGTTCTGTTTGATCTCTTGGGCAAATCTGGAGAAATCAATGATGCTTTCCAGTTTTCTGCCATTTTCCACGATAGATAGACTCATGGTCAGAAAAAGCTCATACCGACAATCACGGTATCGCCAGGATGAACGACACGTCTTACATCAACATTTTCAATCAGTTGATTGCTATTCGATAGACGAATACCCACATCCTTGCGGTCTGCGCGATCGGTAAATCCGCCGGCCAGCGCCAACGCTTTTTCAACGGTTAAGCCCGGTTCGTAGGCATACCCGTTCGGTTTCTCCACTTCACCAGTGATATAGAATTTCCGGAACTCGGCAATGCTGACCGTCACCATCGGATTTTGCAGATAGTCGCCGCGCAGGCGATTAGCCAACTCCTCGCCCACCTGCTCTGGCGTTTTCCCTTTCAACACCAGTTGACCAATGTAGGGGAAGGTAATCGCGCCGCTTTTATCCAGCATGAACTTCATCGTCATCTCCGGCTCGCCGTACACCAGAATATTTACAGCATCGCCTTCATCTAACTGATAACCGGTGGTTTCACTTTCAGGTTTGTCCCTCAGCGTCTGGCTCGGCGGGGAACATCCCGCTAGCCAGACGCTGAGGGACAGAAAAATGCACAGTTTTATTATTTTCACGTTAGATCTGTACCTTAGCCGTAAACATAATCAGAGAGTTATCACGGCCCAGCATTCTGACGACCTGGCGATCGCCGTTAGGGCCAATAAAGAAAGAATCGCTATCTTGATTGGAACGTAGCGTGTTCAGTTGATACTTTAATTCAACGTTAATAGAGGGTCTGAAGTTATAACTCATGGAGAATGTGAACACCCTGTTTCTGTCTTTACGATCTCGCGGGTAATTCTTGTAAACGTCCGTCAGGTATGAATAGTCAAACGTGGTGGAGAAACGATCGACGAGCCAAAAGTGCTGATAAGAGATGCCGTATTTAGAAACCAGGATATAGCCGCCAATTTCTGACGGGTCTTTGATATGCTGCGACGTATGTGCGGTAAAAACGGATTGTTTAAGTGGTTTCCACTCCGTCTGAATATCCCAGTTTATCCCGCTAAAACTCCTGGAATTCGGGTTATTATCGAATGTCTTGTATAGCCAGGACACATTGGCATCAATACCGGTTTTTCCCGTAAGTTGCGATTTAATGCCGAATTCCAGATAGTATTCATCATTATCTTTTTGCGAATCGATTTCATAACGCCGCTGATTACCAATAAAACGGTAGCGAAAGCGCGTTGCCGACGAGTATTGGTCAGATAATTCGGCGATTAAACCGTTCTCGTACCATTCCTGCCCAAGAACATAGTTATAAAAATCAATATCGGTATTTTTAATATCCTCCGAGCGACCTAACCGCAGTTTTCTAAACAGCAGCGCGACGTCGGCTTTACCGCGCCCTTTCAGCGCGCCATAGCTATAACGCAATTCACTGTTGAAAAGCGCGGTACTCAACGGCGAATGAATACCAAAATCGCTGAACTGTTGTGGTCGAAAACCTTCGGTAATACCGCGCCCGCGCACTTCGTGCCCAAGCGCCTCCTCAAGACTGAGCGTTAATCCATGCCTCAACCCGTAGCGCCATGCGCCATTAAAGCGAAAGAAATGGTCGGTGTAATTATCCGCCGGATCGCTGTCGTAACGACGATAATCACCGGAATACATCAACAGATATTGATCCTGATAACGCGCGCCAATGGCCTTAATCATTGGCCTGAGGCTCTGAAAATGAGAACTCACCACATTCTGATCATCAGCCTGATAGGTCACGTTATTCTCATGCCCATAGTCCAGACCCACCTGGCTTTGAAAATCAATACCGGCGACACCGATATGCGATTTCGGCATCAGGTAGGCCCAAGATGAGAGGGGGGTTATCATTCCAGCGGCGATGACCAATTTAGTACGCATTTTCACCGATAAAGCCTTTGAAAATGGTTCTAAAGATAATTTTGATATCCAACCAAAGGGACCAACTCTGAATATAGGCAATATCGTAGTGAACCCGTTTTTCCATTTTATCGAGGGTATCCACTTCGCCGCGATAACCATTAACCTGCGCCAAGCCTGAAATTCCAGGCTTCACTTTATGGCGGATCATGTAATTCTCGACTAACTGGCGATACTGCTCGTTATGCACGACGGCATGAGGACGTGGGCCAATAATCGACATCGTCCCTTGCAATACATTGAAAAATTGCGGCAGTTCATCCAGCGAAGTCCGGCGTAAAAATGCGCCAAAACGCGTAACGCGCGGATCGTTTTTAGTCGCCTGCGTCACGACGCCGACGTTTTCCATCACGTGCATCGAGCGGAATTTCCACACTTTGATTTTATTGCCGCTCAGGCCGTAACGATCCTGCTTGAATAACACCGGCCCCCGTGACGTCAGTTTGATACCAATAGCAATCACCAGCAGCAATGGCGAAATCATCAGCGTAATAACGCCACCAATCACTAAATCCTCAACGCGCTTAATCACCGAGCCAATACCATCAAACGGCGATCTGAAAATACTGATGGTCTGAATGTTATTGATGGAGCGAAACTGCGATACGTATGAGCTGTAGGAATAAAGATCGGGAATGATATAGGTATCTACCGTCGTATCGGACATCATCGACAGAAAATAACGAATGCGTTGTAGCGCAACCATTGGCAGCGCAATATAAATCTCATCCACTCTGCCCGCTTTAGCCTCTTCAACCAGCTTGCTCACTTTGCCTTTAAATTGGCTCTTAAACAGATAGCCACAACGGGATGGGCTACGATCGTCGTAAAAAGCCAATTCTAACTGCATGTTGGCATACTCTTTAAGCAATGCTTTTTCCGCCGCTAACCCGCCGGGCGTTAATCCCACAATAGCAATTCTGATCCGTTTTTTAGTCGTAAATTTAAACGTAATTAAACGCGTGATATAGAGGCTACATAGCGAAAGAATATACCAGTACAGCGTTGCGGAAAAATATATATTATCGAATTGATGCAATAGACCCAGCGAGTACAGCGTACCGGCATAATTCCTGACTAACTCAACAAAGATGACCGAAAATAATGCGGAACCCCACAGTCTTCGCTGCCCACCGGCCTGCATATTTTTAAGGCCATGATGATATAGACCAGTATATTCTCCAATAAGTAAAAAAGAGGTTGAGAATAGCAGGCTAATCATAATTACATCATCGAAAGCGCCCATCATAAATAGACTGGCGCTGACTATTAATGTTAAATTGATTGATAAAAAGTCCATCAATTTAATAACAAAAAAATCATTTCCATAGGAAATATTTATCCGGTTAGTAGACACTTTTTTATCTTAATCCATTAAGTTTTTTATTATTGGCATTTCTCCGTGACGGATAATACATCACATAAAAAAATTTTAGAATAACAATCAGAGCAATCTTAAAGAAAATTTTGGCAAAAAACACAAAATGCTAGTGCCCACAGCCATAACAATTAATGTATAAAATATAATTTTTCACATTATTAATTTCTCTAAATATTTATTTTATCATTATTTAGTTTTAAATATTTTTATTCTATAATTATTCCAATTTAGTGGATAAAGCGTAAAATTTCGCCGTTCAGGCAAATCTGCTCCTCTGTTTTTTGATTCAATAAGTTGACGTAAATATCTTTTCCGATGCGTTTTGATTTATCCCTTCGTATCGGGGAATTTGTGGGTCAGATTGCGAATCATCCAGTTCGACGAACGGGAGTGATCCGTTCGCACCCGAACGTATAAAGATTGGCCTTCACTAACCGATATCTTTATTGTTTTGATGAGAAGCGATGCCCGATACGGGTTCACCGTATTCATCAAACGCTTTAAAAAAACTGCCAGAAGGGAATTCAGGTATGATCAACCAGATTGGAACCCCCTATAGCACCAGCACACAGGCCGCCGATACCCAGCGCGCGGCAGCTCAGTCTGCCACTGCAGATAGCGTGCCCGTAAATGCCGACAGCCAGACCAAACAAGAGGTGGTGTTTTCCTCTCTGGCGCAGCAATTAAGCGACAGCGCAAGCCGTGCTGATGCCGAGTATGCGGGCCTCAGCATAAAATAACTCGGCGAAAAAGCCACCACGCTGCTCAAAAAAATCACCGGGCCAGATTATGACGCTAACCGGGCGATCAATAACGCTGAAGTGCCTAATTCTTCCGATCCCGGACGTTTGGGCAGGGCAGCAGACGCCACAAAATTTGTTAATGGTTTATGAAGCGAAATTGCAGAAATGGATTGATCTCGATTACAACTACTTTACCAATACCGTAGAAGGTAAAGGATCTCCGGATGATATTCTCTCGCTGCAAGAAAGCCTGGACATATTACAACAATAGTCTGGACGGTTCGCTGTTGAATTTTGGTTATATGGGAAAATATGCCGTTGTTGATTAAACCAACGGCATTGCAGCTATACTCGTCATACTTCAAGCGGCTTGTGCGTTGGCTGCCCTTATTCACCCCAGTCACTTACCTAAGTAAGCTCCTGGGGATTCATGCGGTTGCCGCCTTCACGCCACTCGAATTATTTAGAGTATATATAGCTATAATATTAATAACATCGCAAAAAATATTCAGGTTTTTAACCCCGATAAAAATGACGCATCGTTACGATAATTAAAATGATGAGATGCAATTAACTCAGTAACGTTATCCAGCCACTGGGGATATCAGTAAAAAACGTGGCTTCCTGTGTGGCAGTCCGTGTGCCAACAATAACGTACTGACTGAGCGCCGGGTTAACGTTGGTTAAAATGTAGTACGGCTTGCGCCCGAACATATTCCCTTGATTTGGCTGCTGTGCGCCCACGCTACCATCGAGGTTGAATTCAAAATACAGGGCATTCTGCGGTGCAGTGATTTGATACTTATACTTCCCGTAGGATGCGCCATCCAGGACACAAGAGGTGGAAACAGAGTCACCTTTTGAGTTACTGATAATATAACCCCCAATATCCGCAAGGCTTTTGAAATTGTTATCTTTAATAATTTTCTGAATATACGCTATTGCCTGGAGTGGTGTTCTCCCTCGGCACGACTCTATTTGTGGCTGGAACCCGGATTTCTGAATATCCCCAATGGTCCGATTATCTCCGCGATAATAAATAGATGGCATATCTTTATCTCCTCATTAAAATGATATTCATCAGACAGACACTGTCGCTATAAACATTTTTAAAAATAGCAGCAGAGATAAAAAAAGAAATCCGTCTCTTGGAGTAGGCTATTTATCGTGATGGGTTATTGTTGACAGGGGAAGCGTCTGAACTATCCGTGATGATTTAAACGGCAAAAGCATAACGACGCCATCAGCTGTTATGCTCTTCATTCTGTATTATGTCGAAAGATCTCTAAAAGTGAATGGTTCGCTTTACTGGGATACTTACAATGCCACCACCAGCAACAACAATAGCCACGTTAGCTGCAAATATCACTCCCCATCAAACCTCCTCAGAAATCTGGCTGATTTCCCGCAGCGCTCCCGGTGCGTGGCCCACGATGCGTTTAAATGCCCGGCTGAACGCAGCCAGCGATCCGTAACCCAGACGCAGAGCCACCGTTTCAATCGCCTGATGCTCATGGCGGATGTACTGGACAGCTAAGCGCATGCGCAATTCGCTGAGATATTTCGCGGGTGTTGTACCGGTTGCAGAGAGAAAGCGTTCGGCAAATACGGAACGGGAGGTGCCCGCCTCTTTTGCCAGTTCCGCGACGCTCCAGTTGACGCCCGGATTCTGGTGCATCGCGTAAATCGCCCGGCTTAACCGCGGGTCGCGTAATACTTGCACCCAGCCCGTCGCCTTACCGCAGCCTGCTTCGACCCATCCACGTACGATAAGCGCCGCGACAACATCGGCCAGCCGCGCCAGAATGCCGGCAAACCCCACCTGACGCGTCATCGACTCACGTTCCATCGCCGCAAGCAGCGGATGGATTTCCGGCCAGGTCGACATCAGGCGGCTCACCATCATGACTTCCGGCATCGCTTTGATCAGCGGCTGCATTCCGCCCAGCTCAAAGTCCATACATCCACTGAAGATCACCGTGTTCTCGGTATCGGGGCACGGTTCGCAGTCGATCGCACACACCGAATTGCAAATCGCTTCGCTGGGAAACGCAGACACCGGTGTGATGTCAGCCTTTTCATCAGAGAGCAGAGCATGCGAATTCCCGTTGGGGATAAACAGCGCGTCCCCACTTTTTAGCACACACGTCGCGCCACTCTCCATGCGCAGCAACGCCGTGCCCTGGCTGACAAAATGAAACTGCGCCTTGCCGGGCACGTAGTCGAACGCCACACCAAAGGGGGCATAGGTTTCAATTCGGCGATATTTCACCCCGGAAAGACGCATCCCACGCAGAAGCTCGCTGATCAAATCGGGTGACTGAACGGTCATGGTGGCAACTCCGGACGAATAATCAATATTTGAAGATTATATGTCATAGATCGTCCATGAGGAAAACCCTATGCTTCGTGACAGTCGTCACATTTTTCTAACGGGAGAGCAACAGATGAATTCATGTATCGCGGCGAGTGAGGCCATCGCGCCCACCAAACCCGCCTGGCGAGCCGTCTATTCACTGGGACTGGGAGTGTTTGGTCTGATTACGGCTGAGTTTTTACCAGCCAGTTTATTAACGCCGATGGCGGCCAGTTTAGGCATCACGGAGGGAATGGCAGGTCAGGCGGTGACCGCGACGGCGCTAGTCGCGCTGGTGACCGGATTGCTCATCACATCGGCGACTAAAAGCATCGACCGTCGTTGGGTATTGATGTTTTTCTCAGTGCTGCAAATCATCTCCAGCCTGCTGGTAGCGTTTGCTCCCGATCTGAATGTACTGCTATTGGGGCGTTTACTGCTAGGGATTGCGATTGGTGGGTTCTGGGCTATGTCCACCGCTACGGCGATGCGCCTTGTGCCTAAAGATAAAGTGCCTAAAGCGCTGGCGGTGATCTTCTCCAGCGTCTCGATTGCCACTGTCGTTGCCGCGCCGCTTGGCAGCTATTTGGGGAGTTTGATTGGCTGGCGAAACGTCTTTATCCTCTGCATTTTGCCGAGCATTCTGGCGCTGTTGTGGCAGCTCTGGGTGTTGCCATCAATGAAGCCAGAAAGCAGCGGTAGCCTGGGAACACTGTTTCGCGTGCTGCGTCGTCCGGGCATGATCGGCGGGTTGTTGGCAACCGTGCTGATTTTTAGCGGACATTTTGCCTTCTTTACCTACCTGCGCCCGTTCCTGGAAACCGTCGGGCAGGCAAGCGTCGAAAGTATTTCTCTGATTTTACTCGGCTTTGGCCTCGCCAATTTTGTCGGTACCTCGATTGCAGGTTATCTACTGGCACGAAACTTACGCCTGACGCTGGCACTGGTGCCTTTTATCATGGGCGTTCTGGCGCTCACCATGGTGGCCTTTGGACATCTGGCAATACTGGACGGTCTGCTGGTGGCGATGTGGGGGTTTGCGTTTGGTCTGGTTCCCGTGGGCTGGTCAACCTGGCTTGCGACAACCGTACCGGATGAAGCCGAAAGCGCAGGCGGTTTACTGGTAGCATCGATCCAGTTTGCCATCGGGGCTGGCGCTGCGGGTGGCGGGGTAATATTTGACCTCAACGGAGCCAGCGGTGTGTTTGCTGGCAGCGGATTATTGCTGGTATCGGCAATGGTGATTGTTTTTGCGGGTGTGCGAGTTCGCACGCAATAAAACGGCATGCCACACCCGAGCGCGGGTGTGGCATCCAGCATGGGAATCGAACGTTCCCCGCTCGGCTATAAATCTTCCAGCAGATTTTTGGAAAGCTGTCGCAACATATTCAGATCCTCATCCTTCATACGCATAGAGCAGCGCATCTGATTTGGCAGGTCAACGATCCGTTCTTTCAACGCAAGCGCCTTGTCAGTCAGCACCACTTTCTTCATGCGTTCATCACCCGCAACCGCAACCCGGTTTAAAAATGCCTTGGCTTCCAGCTTCTGGACAAGCGGCGTCAGCGTGCCTGAATCAAACAGCGTTTTCTCACTCAGTTCTCTGAGCAGGATATTGTCCTGATCGTACAGGGACAGAAGGACGACAAACTGCGGGTAAGTCAGATCGAATTCTTTCAGCAGCGGCCGATACTGACGAATCAGTGCATTGGCGACCGAATACAGAGAGAAGCACAATAGTTCACCCAGGGTACTGTTTTCTTTCATTTTAAATACTCCGTTACTCACAAGCTTAAAAAAAATTATAAATAATGTTTGACCAAAATTAACTTGTGCGCAAGTATTTATCTCACTATTAAATCGCATTGGATTTAGAATCACCCTTGTGAACCTACCAACCGCACGATTTTAAAAAAGGCCAATATCATGAAAACTATCTCCACCATCCTGACGTCTGCCGTGTTCGCTTCTATGACATCCGTCGCTTCTGCGACGCCGATCAATGCCCCTGCACCAACCGCTGGCGTACAGGCATTTCTTGATGTCCTGAATTCCGGCAAGGGCAAACCGATAGAGCAGATGACGCCACAGGAAGCGCGTCAGGTTCTGATCGGCGCACAACAGGGCGTGAAGTTGCCAGCCGCACAGGTGTCTGAAAAAACCATCCAGGTGAACGGTCAGGCTATTAAGCTGAAAATCGTGAAGCCGGAAAATGCATCCGGTACGCTGCCCGTGTTCATGTTTTTCCATGGCGGCGGCTGGGTGCTCGGTGATTTCCCGACCCACGAACGTTTAATCCGCGATCTGGTCAGGGCGTCTGGTGCAGCAGCGGTGTACGTGGATTACACCCCGTCCCCTGAAGCACGTTTCCCTGTAGCCATCAATCAGGCTTATGAAGCGACGCAGTGGGTGGCCGAGCATGGTCAGGAAATTGGTGTGGACGGTAGCCGTCTGGCGCTGGTCGGCAACAGTGTCGGCGGCAATATGGTCGCTTCTGTTGCCTTACAGGCTAAGCAGTTCGGCGGGCCGAAAATTCGTTATAACGTCATGTTGTGGCCTGTAACGGATGCGAACTTCGATAACGCGTCCTACAACCAGTATGAAAAGGGCTATTTCCTGACGAAGAATATGATGAAGTGGTTCTGGGATAACTACACGACCCGCGCGGCTGACCGTAACAACATTCTTGCTTCCCCACTGCGTGCCAGTACGGAACAGTTGAAGGGCTTCCCGCCAACATTGATTCAGACGGCAGAGTTGGACGTACTGCGCGATGAAGGCGAAGCGTTCGGACGTAAGCTGGATGCAGTTGGCGTTCCCGTGACCGTGACTCGCTATAACGGCATGATCCATGATTACGGCCTGCTGAATCCGCTAAGCGAGGAACCGACAGTCATCACCGCGTTGGAGCAGGCAGGCACCGAGTTGCAGAAACACCTGAAATAACAGCTTGATGCTGCAACGGTTCAAAATGATAAAAGCCCTGACTATATTAGCCAGGGCTTTTAAGGTACTGCAGATTTAAGATTTAACATTCATTGACTTAATAACATCTTACTACTATCGGTACTGCTTCAAATGTACACGTTTATAACAGATAATATTGGGCACTAAAATTAGCTAAACCTCCCTATATTTACTGATTTAAACACTCTGCCAACCTTATCACCATTCAAAGATATGGCAGGTTAACAAGTACATCCCCCATCGCGATATAGACTCTTTGATGCGTAGCCTTACTCCCGTTGCGATATTTTTCACATCACTAAACCAATACTTAATCGCAACCAATAAAAACAAAATCATGGCCTTACATCATCGCGCTTTCGTCCCCTTTTTGCGATTGTCGGTACTGACTACGTGGCCTTAAAGCATCATCGAGTGAGGAAATGAATATTTCTCAACATCGATTACCCATACAACAATACTTCGTGACCTGTATCGCAAAATACGTGTTAAAGAGTATATTCACTGTCTTTAACATCACAGCAGGCTGAAATTTCACTGCTGTTAGTAACCAATCTACGGATTTTAAAAACAGTGTCAATACTGTTTTTAATAACATGATTTTAATAACAGTAGTCATTAGGTCAGCATGAGGAAAAAGTAGAAAAAAAGAGCCCCCACGGTATTCAACCCTGCGCCGCCGCTACCTCCACCAATATCAATAACACTGCCGACCGTTTTAAAAAGAGACGCATATTCTTTAGCCAGCACATATCCAACCGGGCGAGATAGATCCCGCATGGCAAGATCGTAAATTTCTGCTCGCGATGCGGAGTGCGCCAGATGCTCATATAACGTCAGCCCAAAGATCTCAAGCACCTTGATAATATTAGAAATATTCTTTTCACTCGCCTGACATTCCTTTGCCAATTCAGCGATAGTTGCCCCCTGCTCCCTTATTTTATCAGCTATCCCTATTTCCGCTGCGACGCATAATGCTTTTGCGGCCAAAGGCATCATCATAATTTCTGAAATACTTCTAATATGCTCAGCGGAATTCATATATTTCCCTTTATTACCTAATTTCATAGCGAGGATGAGTTTACGATCTAGCACGTCATTTATGCCGATACGCAAACTATGCTGAAATGAGGCTAAAAACATATCATCCGTTTGGCCGAACGGTAATCAGCCATCTACCATCAGGCCAAAAGAAATAAGGGATTAAAACATCATATTTTAAAGATGCTATTATTTTAAAAATAGGATTTGTTATCTATGGTTTAAAATAACGACTACCGGAAAACGCGCCCACCAATATTGCGCGCGGCGTCGATATACGCCTCTGGCGTTTTCAATTCCGGCATCAGCAGTATTTCAGACGTCAATACTGGCGCACCGCAGTAGTCAAAAATCCCGTGTGCGATCTGGGCATGAAAGGCGTCCGCGTAGCCATGCTTTTCAAATGTTCCCTGGTTGACTGCTCCCAGCGCCACAAGGTGTACTGGTAAATGCCCCAGTTTCTTTATCACATTTCCATCGGCGGTTTCTTCATAGGCCCAGCCGCTTGAAAACACGCGATCGATCCACCCTTTCAACAACCCCGGCATGGACCACAAGTAAATCGGGAACACCAGCACCAGCGCATCTGCATTATCAATACGAGATTGCTCAGCAATGACGTCAGATGGTGTTGCACCTGTACACTGAAAAGCCGCTATATCTGGCACAGAAAACACCGGGTTAAAGCCTTCCTGTGTAAGATCTGCGATTTCAAACGTATTTTCTGGGTTTGCCCCAGCGATCCCTTCCGCAATCGCGGTAGCGACACTGTGCGTTAGTGAGGTATGAACAGGATGAGAAACGACAAGTAATGCATGCATTCCGGGTACTCCCTATTGCTATAAAACAGCGTCAGATATAGTCTTATATACTAACAGTAACCTACCATTAGTAAGTTACTTTTGGTACATAAGAATGTCAACAGGATAATATCGCCAATGTCCAAACCACAGGCACGACAGCGCCTATCAAGAGAAGAGCGCCATATACAGCTGATCAAAGCCGCCTGGCAGATTATTCGGGAAGAAGGTACGGAAGCGCTGACACTCGGACATCTGGCGGAACGAGCCGGTGTAACAAAACCGGTGGTTTACGATCACTTTACTAACCGTTCGGGGCTGTTAGCTGCATTTTATAAGGAATACGATGCTCGCCAGACGGCAATTATGGATGACATTATCCGTAACACTGAGCCCGTGCTCGATAAGCTGGCAGCGGTGATTGCCACCTCATACATTGATTGTGTACTGCTTCAGGGCCGCGAAATGCCCAACGTCATGGCGGCACTTACCGGAACCCCTGAGCTTGAACAAATCAGGCAGGAGTACGATGCCACCTTCACGGAAAAATGCCGCGACCTCTTTGCCCCATTCTGCGCGGGCAAACCGCCTCATGACGCCGCATTACGCGCGATGCTCGGTTCCGCCGAGGGATTATCTTATGCCGCCGTTAAAGGGATTATTACGGAACAGCAGGCTAAAGATGAACTGTTCCACGTGATTGTCGCGATGGTGAAAAGGTGTAGTGCGCAGCGCTAAAAACACCGACACCTTATTGTGATAGTCGTGAAGGGTCAGTACGCCATCCTGACCACTTTACCAACCCGTTCTCAGAATAATTCAGCAAAGCTTATTGAGCAACTCACATATTCGGGCTAGATCCCTTTGTGGGAATGTAGTCCCCCCTAAATTTAGTCTTACTGCTTAATGGAGTTCTCTGGTTAAAATACAACCAATGGAGGCTCATCATGAAGAAAGCGCGTTTCACTGAAACTCAGATCCTGCGGGTTTTGAAAGAAGTTGAAGGTGGTCGGCATGTGAAGGATGTGTGCCGTGAAAACGGTGTGTCGGAAGCCAGCTATTACAACTGGAAATCTAAATACGGCGGCATGGAGTCCTCTGATATCAAACGGATGAAAGAGTTGGAAGAGGAAAATCGCCGGTTAAAGCAAATGTACGCATCCCTGAGCTTAGATCATGAAATTCTTAAGGATGTTGTTTCAAAAAAACTTTAACGGTGCCTGAGAAGCGTGAACTGGTGCATTATGTTATGACGGAACATCAGGCCAGCGAACGACGCGGGTGCCGGATTATCGGTATCAGTCGAAGTCTGTTGCATTATTGCCCGAATACGGCGCGGGATCTGCCTGTAGTCGAGGCGCTACAAAAACTGGCGCATCAGTATCCGGCCTATGGTTTTGGACTTATGTTCAATAAGTTACGACAGGCAGGGTTACTGTGGAATGCAAAGCGGGTTTACCGGATCTATCGATTGTTGAAACTCAACTTTCGGCGCAAAGGGAAAAAACGTTTACCTAACAGGCATCCACAGCCGTTAGTTATACCGCATAAAATGAACCACTGTTGGTCAGTTGATTTTATGAGTGATGCCTTGAGCGACGGGCGGCGATTCAGGTTATTTAACGTCGTTGATGACTTTAATCGGGAAGCGCTGGCCATCGATGTTGATTTGAATATACCGGCTCATCGTGTTGTGCGAATTCTGGAACGATTAAGCGCAGAACGAGGCTACCCGGCTTTTATACGAAGTGATAATGGGCCAGAGCTCACCGCCGCAGTCTTAGCCGAATGGGCAGAACGCCACGGTGTGAAACTCGATTTTATTCAGCCCGGAAAGCCGATGCAGAACGGATTTATCGAGCGATTTAACAAAACGCTACGAACAGAAATACTCGATATGTATCTGTTCAGAACCTTGTCTGAAGTGCGTGAACTCACAGAGGACTGGCGCACAGAATATAACGAAGAACGCCCGCATAGCTCACTGGGTGATATGCCACCTGTTATCTATGCGCGGCAAAAACTGGCCGGAGATCCTCATTGGCGGTGGTACTAAAAACCGGAGGGACTACAGGAAGAACTATTATTCCCAGCCAGACTCTCTTTAAAAATTTATAAGTCAAAGTATAGACTTTATTTTTTTAAGATGATCATCTTTATTTCCTTAATTAGAAATAGCACCATCATTTACACATCTATAGATAAGAATAAAAAATAAATTCAAACATCATTATATTAATTAATGTAGGAGCTATTCATCAACAGCCCCTACATTTTTGAGAAAAAAACAAATCCATCTATCTAACCAGAGAAACGCTGAATACAGAGATAATAAAAATTACGCTACTACAGATATAAAAAATTTAAATAAATTACCACTTTCAGATTTTTAATCACCCACCTATTGCAGCCTTGTACTGCTGAGATGCTTCTTTAATACCATTAAAATACGATTTATAACTCCCTTTTATCGGCCCATTTAGCTGATCACACATTTTTTTACATTGTTCAACGACATCGACGATATCAAGAATATTCAGCACAATATCAACCACGGACATAATCACAGTAATAACTGTAGCAAACTTACCTACAAAATCCATTGTTTCAAATGCAGTAGCATCGCATTCCTCTACAGGGATACCAGCATCTTTACACTGGGCTTCGATTGTGCTGTTTGCGATTTTTAACTTGTACTGCATAATCCCAAGCGACACGCTTGTAACCAGTGTCATCCCATATTTTGCTGTTGAAGGTAAGTTCAGACCTACAAGAACATTTAGGAATTTTTTGACATCTGCATCCGACTTATCACTAAAATTCAATTCATCTAACGCATCATATACTTTATTTATTTCATCACAGTTATATACGATTCTAGCCGACTCTGCATATTCTCTAAAAGTATTGGCATCTAACTTCCCTTGTTTTCTTTGTACTTGAGCCATAAATTGCATTAAATTTGCCCGACACGTCCTAGTATCAAGACCTTGTGGTGCTTTTGAGTTTATTAAATTATTATTTTCTTTGTATTTACTGACATACGATTGAACATTAGGGCTTATTCTAGATGAAATATCGCTATCTATTGTTCCCAATTTTGCATTTAAATCTTTTGATTTTGATGAAATAACAGCTCTTTCAATACCCTCGGCAACTTCAAGTGAGGCATAAACAGCCATACCAAGTCCAAACGTCCAAATTGATGCGATAGCAGCAGCGTCTGCTGCCATTTGAGTTGCATCAGCTGCGATAGTAAGATCTCGAACTTCACATGCCAAATCATCGAGCATATCAAACTCTGAATCAATGATAGAGTCTGATTCAAAGTCACCCAAGTTAGCAAATAGAGATTGTTCAGAAATCAACTGATCAATGTTGGAGTCACTTTCTGTATCCCAAGTAGATATATAATTCAGATAGGTAATTAAGTCTGTACTAGCCATTTTATTTTCCTTCATCAGATAATTTAACTATTAATAAAAACTAACACCGTACAATCACTCATAAAAACAACATCACTTCACGTAAATTTTATGGTGACATTATAATTATGCTTGGAAAATGATAAAAACAAACCTGCCAAATGCCCGAAAAGTAATAGGCCATTTGCCATATAAAAGACCATATTAAAAACAGCCTCCGAAAAAAAATTATAAATAAGAAACTTCAAATCCTCACCAAGACACCTCCCACATTCACAATAAAATTAACAATCACCTTCTACAAATATGACCATTATAAGAAAAGGATAATATTTTCTTATCAAAACAAAAAACTTTGGTTTCAGAGATATCTATCACCTGGCATTATCGAAAGAGGAGAATATTGGCGACATCCGGGTTAACTAAAGTATGTAAATAATGCGAACCGACCACATATCATATCGTGAAAAGGGGATTATCTTGATAATTCAGGATGCGAAGAGACCTTATGCCATCTGAAAAATGAAATGCATTACATGCATGACTGTTCCGGTGTCACGCGGGAAAGCGTTATACAAAGTGTAGGTATTTATATCAGGTGGTATACAAACCGCGTGTCAAACGGTTCCAAGGTAGTATACGCTCAAAAAAAATGCCGTAGAAACCGGGGAACACATAATAAAACCGTCCAGAAAAAACATCTCCCTACGGTTTTATCATGTGTGGTTTACAACCTTTATGCTATTCGCAAAGCCATTCAAATAAAACCGTGTTTTCCCGAGAGGCTCATTGCAGTCTATTTAGGGCAACTCTCTGCGACTCCGTCAAGCGCTTCCTGCTCGTGTCTGAAAGATACCGGATTTTTGTCATTACTTTTGTCGATAGTAAGCACGTAGATGCTGTCAAAATCCGAACCCGGCCACTTATCTGGAATCAACGATGCATCTCCCCCCACTTTCTTAACCACCGACTTGGCTATCAGAACCAGGTTCTTGTGTTCCCAGGCAACAAATGTGAGGTGGTTGTCCTTACGGTTACTGACCAATTCATCAGACACTTCCTCAACATCATCCGCGTGATATTTTAAATTAATCGGTATCGAAAGACCCACTGCGGTAGGAATAAGCGTGGAAAGCGCACGCAGTGAACTGCCGGATTTATTCTGGTGAGGCGCGGAGGCAAAAAGCTCATCAGGATGGCCAAAACGCGGAATCAATACCTCCGGTAGCGCCAACGCGCGATTAAGCCCTTTGCACGTTAATTGCCCACTCTGGTTATCCGGTTTTTCTCCGTGGCGAATAAAGACAACGGTCTGTTTTGCATAAGAGAGATTACTGAAAAAAATAATCAGAAGAACAGGACAGATAATTAAGCTGCGAAATAAATATCGTAATTTCATATTCCACCCTAATAATAAAAATTCAAAATTATCGTTATATTTTGAATCGAGGAAATCCTCTGATTCAAAATATTCTCATCACACAGCATTGATGTATGGTATTAAAAATAGACTAAAAAAACCTTAAAGACATACTAGCCATTTGGCTGAGCCATTAACAGGGAACAAGACATATAAGAATGACAAAAGGCACATAAAATGGAGTAGCCCGTCTCCCTACGAAACTGTTGTACCTTGATATGACAGAACCCACTCTCACATCAATAATCGCGCTGGTATCACCGCTATACATCCTGATTTAAAATTGATAAAAATCAATAAAAAACCAGTAAATACATTACTTTACCTTTCTATACTTCCCACCTTTTGACCTTCCCGTAGGGGGAAGGTGTAACGTCATAACCTGTGATTCCAGATAATGACTCTATTGAGGGGAAGTGATGATGAAGATAAAGATGATGGCGGCACTGTTCGCTCTGACGTTGAGCGGGTCGGGTTTCGCCGCAGCGACTGACGCTAATGCGTTTCTGGCTAAACAAGGGCTGGCGGGGAAAAGCGTCGAACAGATCGTCGATACGATCGATCAATCGCCGCAGGACAGGCCGTTGCCCTACAGCGCGTCGATTACCAGCAAAGAACTGAAACTATCCGATGGGCAGCAGCAGTATAGCTATCCGCTGGGAAATAAATTCTATCTCTCATTCGCCCCTTATATTCAGCAAACCCATCCCTGCTTTAACCACAGTTTGTCTGGGTGTCAGGGTGAGCTCGCGAATACGGCGTTTGATGTAAAAATCACGGATAAAGCTGGCAATGTTATCGTGCAAAAAACCCTAAACAGTCATCAGAACGGTTTTGTTGGCGTATGGTTACCGCGCAATATTGAAGGAACGATTAATGTCACCTATCAGGGACGCGTAGCAAGCTCGCCGTTTGCGACCTATGACGACAGTCAGACCTGCATGACGACATTGCCATTGAAAGAGGCGTAGCAGAAAGAAGCCGCGAACACGAATTCAGAAACCCAGCGACATCGCTGGGTTTTTTATTTAACGGGGGAAAGGCGCGCCCGCAAACGTGACTCACTCACACCACGCCTGTGTCTACGCGCTTACCAATATCTTTGAGCTGCGAGTATTTTTCTAACAGGCCGGGCGCGTCGTCCAGACTCATGGCAAACATCCACATGTAGGTCATCACCGAATAGATATGCCCCGCATTGGTTCCGCCATTAAGCGTCATGTGCAGGATCGTCAGTGAAAACAGGACGGCAGCCGCAGCACCGATGGACAAGTAGCCCAGCGCCTCACGATCCGACAGGCGAATACGCAGTCCAGCCAGCACATGGTAATGCTTGGTCAATGAAGCCGCCGTCGCGCTGCTGACAAAGTCAACCTCTTTTTCCAGACGGTTATTTAATTTACCGAACAGCACTTCGTTCTTGCGGGTGTAGCTTGGCAGGAACAACGTAAAAAACAGCAGAATGACGATGCAGGCCACGCCCGCCCAGAACTCAATCACCAGCAGCATCACCGCCGCACCGATGATAGACGCCAGCGACGTGATCAGTACCGGAAGGTGGATTTCAAAAAAATCCACGAACTCGCGTGAAAGCGCCACGCGGGCCGCAATAGTTGAGTGGTTATGGTTTTCTTTTCTCTGCGCCAGAATCACTGGTACAGCCAGCGCAGCATAAATACGGGCGAACGTGCGGGTATCCACGCTGCGCCGTGCCGCGCCAATCGCCCACATAATGAAAACCATCAACGCATACAGCACCGCGTGCCAGGGCTGAGCATTCAGAATCGCGTTAATGGCGAAGCCCGCCATCAGGGGATAAAGCAGATAAGTTACATTCTCCGCCACGACTAACAGCAGAGTGAGAATTAGTTTTTTGCCATGCAGCTTTCCGAGTTTTTTAAGGGTGACAGCGGCACTATGCGAAACCTTGACCGGTTCGCTGATATTATGGGTTTGCATGAGAATCGTATTTAACAAAGTTATACTTGAGCGGTTGCTCAAGAGCAAAAATTGTATTTGAGCACTTGCTCAAAGTCAACGCGGGGACAGTAATGAAAGAGACGACGACAGCGCTAAAAGACAAAATCCTTGATGGCGCAATCGAGCTATTTATTGAAAAAGGCATAGAGAAAGTGACAACACGCGAACTGGCGGAACACGTTGGTATCTCGCGCAGCCATCTTTATCACTACTTTCCTGACTGGCAGACGCTATCAATTGAGGCGCTAACCGCATTCATGCAGGCAGATTTGGAAGACGTCGCAGCAGAAATCGCCACGTTGACGCCGAAAGAAAAACTGCATGAGCTGGTGAAGAATTACCTGCCGGGTACGACTGACGTCATCTGGAATCTGTATGGATCGCTATGGCAGTTAGCCGTTCACAATGCCGCTTACGCAGAACTCGCCCATATAATGGCAGAGAAATGGTTTTCCTTATTGGAAGACATCATCGCATCAGGCGTCGCGTCCGGTGTCTTTAAAAATACCGATACCCAGCGCGTTTCCCGTCAGCTAGGCGCGCTGTTAAACGGCTACTCCGATCATTTGATTATTAATCCTGATCCTGCTGATTTTCAGCAAGCAACTGAAGATATTGATGATTTTATACAACGCGTGTTGTGAAATGCCTGGTCAGTACACCCGCATAGCGATTAATGCGTGTTCTTGTTCCAACACGCATTAATCGCGGATATTACACGCCATCTTGGATTGAACGGTGCTAATCAGATAAGCATGCTTCGTCAGCATTTCGAACTGGATGACATCATTTTCAGCTAATATCGGAATCGCTTCATCGGGGGCATTATCACTGATGTTCTTATTCATCGCGATATTGTGCACCACCAGACGGTTCCCATCCCACACTGAATCAAAGCTGAACGTACGCCGAATCGTCAGCGGCACGCTATCCTCACCAATATAAAGACCGTTGACCAAAACCAGCGCTCTGTTTTGTTTATTTAGATAAAAATAGACGTCATATTCCTTTCTGATTTTCTGATCTTCTACGTAGAGTTTTACCTCAGCCTGGCAGACCAGCGGCTTTCTGTATAAATTGCTCTTTAAATAAAAAAGGGTCCCCAGAGAAAATGAAATAAAAAGCACCAATATGGTGCAAAGAATCTTCTTCCTAACTTTAATTATTAACATAAGTTACACATCCCTTCCCATCCTTCTTGCAGGAAATAACGATTTCACTCTTCTTATCCAGCATTCCAGATATAACGATTTTTTTCGACAGGAAGAACAATGTGTTATCTGAACACAGGCTTTCATAGTCGGTCGGGAGGGGATAGCCAACGCTATCATATAAATAGAAAAGATCGCATTTCCCGTTCATCTTCACATCGACAAGATGCCTATACGGGAAGCGATTTACGTTCTCCAGCGTGAGCAGGAAAATCCCCACTACCGCTACCCAGATGAGAAGGTACTTGATGTATTGCTGTTTTTTTACGGGTTCAGGAATGGCGTGATGTTCTATAGAAAATGGCTTTTTTCCTTCATAAAAACCCTCTTCAACATCCTGATTTAACGTTTCTTTCTCTTCTCGTTCTTCACCCATTACTGGCTGGATAACAATACTGTTAACGTTAAAAACAATACCCAACTTAGGAATAGTCACAATCGAATCTGAAAGATCAAATTCGCGTAATACCTTTCTGAGTAGAGAGAGATAGTTGTTGAGATTATTAAGAGAAGGGCAAAGTGCGTGCTTTTCCAGTGCCTCCTTTAACAAAAAATCACGACTTAACGTTACCCCCTGATTCTCTATTAGCAAGCAGAGCAATCGAGAAATAGGAAAGCTCAAAGAGGTTGCTTCGTTTTCACGTTCTATCCATGCAAGTGTTCCATCTCCCTCATTAAAAATGATTAAATCATTAATCAAATAAACCATACGTCCTTTTTCCATCAAGATTAAGAGGCGTTATTCGTTTGTTATAAGTAGCTTGATAGATACGTTATTTCTTGATGATAAAGCCTACAGAATAGTCTGAAAATAGCACCATACCTAAAACAACAAATACGTTATCTATAAAAGCAAATAAATTATATACATAGCCAGACAGGCTCGAACTTCAGCAAGGATAAAAACTTACTTATTTATTGTCAAAGGTTATTTAAGGTTCGTTTAAGATCCATCTAAACAAAAAGACATTTCATTATTTTTATAAAACGACAGCGGTTTAGCACCATCACCACACAAAGAAACAGAATAGTAAATAACATATTGAATTAACATGATTTATGTCTAAAAGTGATATTTACCCATTGAGATAGCATTGAAATAAGAAAACACCATATCAGAATAAAAACCTAAATAAATGTAAATTTAAAAAATAAAAACTAAATAAATATATTTAAAGCAATATATTTGACCATAAAACCACCCGACATTACCATTCACCTCGTTCCAGAGTAATCGATTGAGCAGGCGGGTAAATATATTCACCACGTGGAAAACCGGTAAGCCGCCAGTCAATCAACAGAGACATTACAAAAGAGAAGGCATTACTCATTATGCATGAATGCGCTGAGCATTCATGAGAGTAGCGCTCACGCTTTAACATTCACTTTTAAACAAAGTAACCCACAGAGAGAGCACAATATGAAATTATCAAAAATCACCCTGGCATCCCTTATCTCCGTCATTTTTTCTGTCGGCGCACATGCCGCAGATTCACATAATGGCTCAGTGACATTTAAGGGAAAAATTATTGATACGCCTTGCTCAGTATCTCAGGACGATCTGCATCAAACGATCGAGTTTGGCGAAATCAGCAAAACCGTGCTGGAAAACGGTGGCACGTCAGAAATTAAGCCGTTTGATATCACCTTAAAAGATTGCAGCCTGGATACGGCAACCAGCGCCAAAATTGTTTTCTCCGGCGGCGTAGCATCGGGTACCAATAATCAACTACTGGCATTAAATGGCAGCGCAACCGGTGCAGGCATTGCCGTAGAGCGAGTCGGTGAGAAAATTAAATTCGACGGAATCACGCCAGCCGTACCCGCTACTCCGCTGGCAAATGGGGATAATATTTTCTCCTTCACGTCTTATGTCGCAAAACTCCCAACCCCACAGGAAGGGGAATCGCCAGTAATCACGACAGGTTCCTTCGCCAGCACGGCTAATTTTGTTGTGTCCTATCAATAAAATTCCGTTGCGCTAACCATTCGTTGCGCTAACAACAGGGTATATCCCCTAAATAATTCAAGTTTCAGGAAGGCGGCAAGAGAAGGAGTCCCGATGAACTTACTCAGGTAAGTGATTCGGGTGAGTGAACGCAGCCAACGCACATGCAACTTGAAGTATGACGGGTATAAGCAATCAAATGGGGAGGCCTCCTCCCCTATACCTACATTATTCCCCATATCGAATGATATGAATGGATAACCACAACGCGGCATTTGCTTAAGCACCTATTCCTATGGCAATGAAGAATATTACGTTCAAAGAAAAAATAAAATCTGCGTTATTTCGCGGCAGTATTTTTATTTTTTCTTTGAATACGACATCGCTCAGTGCAACGGAATTTAACGTTAACGTACTGGATGTCGACGATCGTAGTGAAATTGATCTTAGCCATTTTTCCGATCCCGAATACGTCACGCCCGGCGCTTATCTTTTATCCCTAAAGGTGAACTCGCGTGAAATACAGCAACTGATCGTTAACTATCTGCCGGAAGGCAATAATCGCTCCCGCCCAATGGCCTGCCTTCGGCCTGAACTCGTCGATAAACTGGCGCTAAAAAAAGAAGCACGCGACAAAATCGAATTATGGAATAACGGCGCATGCGTCGATCTGACCCCCATTGCTGGCGTTAACGTCTCTAACCAGATAGGCATGGGAGCGCTGAATATTACGATTCCTCAGGCATGGCTGATGTACAGCGATCGCAACTGGATTCCGCCCGAGCAATGGGATCATGGTATCGGCGGTGCGCTACTGGACTACAACCTCGTCGGGAACGTACGCCGTGATACCAACGGCAAAGGCACTTCACACTATCTCAGCAGCTACGGTACAGCCGGATTCAATCAGGGTGCCTGGCGTTACCGTGCCGATTACCGCTATTTTCTGCAAAAATCGCGCAACTCGAATCGCGATCGTTTCTCGTGGGATCAGTTTTACGCCTATCGTCCGCTGCCAACGCTTTCAGCCGATCTCAAGCTGGGGGAAATGTATTTCAGCAGCAACCTGTTCGATAGCTATCGCTTTACCGGCATCTCATTAGCCAATAACGAGAACATGCTTCCCCCTTCGCTGCGTGGCTACGCGCCCGAAATTCGCGGCGTCGCCAAATCAAACGCGACGGTGACCGTCACGCAAAATGGCAGGCTGATTTATGAAACCACTGTGCCTGCCGGTCCCTTTGCCATTCAGGATATGAAAAACGGCGTCAGCGGGACGCTGGATGTCCGCGTGACGGAAGAAGACGGTACGGTGACGACGTTCCAGACCGAATCGGCCAACCTGCCTTACCTGACTCGGCCGGGACACGTGCAGTATAAACTCGCCGCCGGTAAGCCCTCGAATACCAACCATCGTCTGCAAGGTCCGGCCTTTTCTGCCGCCGAAGCCTCATGGGGATTATCCAACGCGTGGTCGGTGTACGGCGGCACTATTTTGTCCGATGGCTATCAGTCCTGGTCTGCGGGCATCGGGAAAAACCTCTACCTGCTGGGCGCGCTGTCCGCTGACGTCACGCAGTCACGCGCCACGCTCCCGGCACCGTACTCGTCGCAAATGGGGCATGCTTTCTCGCTCAACTGGTCTAAATACTTCAACTCGATCGATAGCCAAATCAGTTTTGCGGGCTACCGCTTTTCAGAGAAGACCTACATGAGCATGGCGCAGTATCTCTATGCGCTGAATCTTGATAGCCGCTATCGCAATGAAAAAGAGCGCTACACCATTACGCTGTCAAAAAACTTCGCGACGCAGGAATCATCCTCCGTGCTAAGTGGGCTATCGACCTACGTCACCTATACGCGCCAAACCTATTGGAATGAAACGCAACAGGATCGCTACGGGATTTCACTCAACAAGTACCTTGATATTGGTGCATTTAAAGGTATTGCCGCGAATTTATCGGCCTACCGCACCGAATTCAACCGCCGTACCGATGACAGCCTGTACCTGAGCTTTTCTATTCCACTCGGAGAGAAGGATCGCCTGAGCTACAGCATGGGGCGCTACAACGACGGCAGCAATCAGGCGCTGACCTATTCCAATAACGCCGATCCGCGTCGGACCTGGAACCTGAGCACCCGGCACGACAGCAAAGAGAAAACTTACCTGAGCGGCAACTATACCCATCTGGCCCCCATGACGGATGCCACCGTAGGCGTTGCCTGGCAGCAGGATCGCTACACCTACCTGAACGGCTCACTGCGCGGCGGGATTACCGCAACCCGCCACGGCGTCGCAGCACACCCGAAAGGTAATCAGGGCGGCACCCGTATCATGGTAGACACCGAGCAAGCAGGCGTGCCGTTCTCTGGCAGCCAGGTTGAGACTAACCGCTATGGTCTGGCCGTGATTGCTGGCACCAGTAGCTACTACGATGTGTCGACTCGCATTGATGTACAGAAATTACCGTCAGACATTGAAGCAGTGACGACAGTCGTTCAGGGCACGCTGACCGAAGGCGCAATCGGCTACCGCAAATTTGACGTGGTGAGCGGGGCAAAAATCATGGCGAATGTTGCACTGGCCGATGGCAAAAATCCCCCGTTCGCCGCTCAGATCAAAAACAAGAAAGGTCGCGATATCGCCATGATCACCAACGGCGGGCAGGCCTACATCACCGGCGTGTCGCCTGACGAAACGCTGTCCGTCATCTGGGAAGGGAGAACACAGTGTGTCATCACCCTGCCCCCGACTTTAAATCACCTTGATGCACTGCTGCTTCCTTGTAAATAAGCGGCGCAAAGAAAGAGAAAAATCTGGAGAGTACGTTATGAAGCACACCGTTTATCAGCGAGTAGCAGGGTTCCTCATCAGCAGCCTGTTTTTGATGCCCTCAGCCTATAGCGCCCTGAGCCTCGATCGCACCCGCGTTATTTTTAACGATGAGGAGCAATCCGCGACGGTCATGTTGATGAATCAAAATGCAGAGAATCCGTTTCTGGCGCAGTCCTGGCTGACGGACGACCAGCATAATAAAGTGACAACACCGCTGATGGTGCTGCCACCGTTACAGCGCATCGAAGCAAAAGGATATAGCCTGATCCGTCTGGTCAAGACCGAACAAATCAGCCAATTGCCAACCGACCGCGAATCGCTGTTTTACCTTAACGTCCGGGAAATTCCCCCCAAGACGGACAAACCTAACGTATTACAGATCGCCATTCAGTCTGAAATTAAGGTGTTCTTCCGCCCCCGTGGCGTAAAGCCAGCCAAAGACGAAATCTGGCAGGAAAAACTGATCGTCCGAAAAACGGGAAACACCTTTCAGGTCGAAAACCCCACGCCGTACTACATCACGGTCAGCGGCATCCTGAAACAGCCCAAAGCGACACGCGCCACCCCCACCAGCCTGCTGAAGGGCAACGCCTTTATGGTCGCGCCACGTTCAACGCTGTCGGTTGAGGTGAATGACGGCGCGGTCGAACGCTTCTATCTGTATTACGTCAACGACTACGGCGGCCATCTGGAGTTGCCTTTTACCTGCGCACAAAACCAGTGCCAGCCCGTCATCCGTAAATAAGCTACAGGGAACCCGCCATGTCTTGGTTAGCTGCTCGTCAACATCGCACTGTCGCCCTCTGCGCATCGCTCTTGTTCGGCTTAACGGCGTTTAACGCCAGCGCGCTGGAATGCCGACTGGGCACCGTGACCGGCCCAGTAAACGACTATGAGGATATCGGTACGCTAAAGATCCCCGCGACCTTGCCTATCGGCAGCCGTCTGTGGACGTCAAAACCCTATACCCGCAATCTGGCCTGCTGGGCGTATAAATCCGTGCGCCCGCAGGGTGAGATGTCCTATTTCTATCCCAACCCCGAAGGCAAGGTCATCAGTCAGGGCGTTGGCATTGGCATCATCTATAACGGCCAGGATCTCGGGGTGATTACCAATGGCGGCTCGACCGCATCCCGCGTCTCCACAGGACAGTGGATCGCACCGGGCCCCAGCGGTTCAACGCCACCATCCAACCCGACCATGCTGAATGTCACGGTGCAGCTCTACCTCGAAAAAACGGGGAATATCACCGACGCCACGGCAGGCGTGGATTCGCTACGCGTCTTCCAAATTGACGGCGAAGGGGGCATCAATAACAAACCCGACAGCAACTATGGCTTAACGCTGTCAGGGCTACACGGCATCGACATTATGCAGTGCGCCGCGAAGATCAACGTCTCGCCCGATAGCTATGTCGATTTTGGTACGGTCCGAGCGTGGTCGGGTACGGAGGCCAACGCGCTGGCGCAAACGGAATTCCACATCAACGTATCGACCGACGGTGGAGAAGACTGCGGCAAGGGGTTCGATCTGGACATCAACTTTGATGCCTCTTCACGGGGACATTCACTCGTCGGGGTAGACGGCATGAACATGGGCAATGGCTCCACGCTGAAGATCGAAGATACGCGCAGCGGCAATAACGTGGCATTTAACCAGTTTATCGGTCTGGTTGACGGCCTGACAGCATCGAGCGGTCAGGTTGAACGGCGCTATACGGCACGGCTCTACGCCTCCGGCCCCGCAGTGATAGGCGATACTGAGAAAAATATTATCCTACGGTTTAATTATCATTAATCCGTCTTCCTACGCGAGATCGCAACGATGATAAAACACAACAATACGGTAGCGAAAACCAGGTCACGCGGTACCCTACTCGCCTTCACACTTGGCCTCATCGCGCTGCATTCAGGTGCATCCTTCGCGCAGCAGATGACAACGCTGGACGATCGCGAAGTGACCTTCCGCGTTTTAGTCGTCAACGCCGCCTGTAATGTGAGTACAGAGAGCAAGTCGATTGTGGTGGACATGAGTGAAGTCTCTGACCGCTATTTAAAAGCCAATCACTACGGTGACTGGCATGACTTCACAATTAACCTCACGGACTGCAATCTGGATACCTACCAAAACGTCACTATCCGTTTTTCAGGTAAAGAAGAACCGCTCTTGCCCAAGCGGCTGGCGCTGGATACGCCATCCGGAGCCAAAGGCATCGCGGTTGGCATTTATCATGCTAACAAACTGGTCGGCATCAACAGCAGCACGGACAGCATTGTGCTGCAAAGCGGAGACAACACCATTCCCTTTTCAGCTCGTATCGAAAAGATACGCGACGATTTGATTCAATCCGGCGATTTCATGGCAACGGCGAATTTTACATTGAGCTATTTATAGCGATGTTAATCCCTAGTCCGCCATCAGCTCGCGCAGCATCCGTTCAGGGTGATTAAGGAAAGCGCGTATGACCTGATAGTGTTCCGTGTCCTCGTACGCGACCTGCTGTATTCCGTCTTCACCGAACTGAAAGATCGTGGCATCAGGATATGCCATCAGGATCGGAGAGTGGGTCGCGATAATAAACTGCGACCCTTCACGGATGAGATCGTGCATGCGGGCAATCGCAGCCAACTGCCTGCTGGGCGACAGCGCGGCTTCTGGTTCGTCGAGCAGATAAATGCCCTCTTTACCAAACCGATTGAGCAACAGCGCCATGAAGGATTCGCCGTGGGATTGTTCATGCAGCGAATGCCCGCCATAGGAATCGATCACCGGCGGATCAAAACCCGGTTCGCTATCCAGACGCTCAATTTCCGTCGCGACATTGAAGAAACTCTCCGCACGTAAGAAGAAACCATTTTTAGGCTTCTTGATGCCTTTCGCCACCCGCAATAAACTCGACAGTCTGGAATGCGACGTACGGGTGCCGAAGTTGAAATTGCGGGTACCGCCTTCCGGGTTGAACCCCATCGAAACGGCAATGGCTTCTAACAGCGTGGATTTTCCCGCGCCATTTTCGCCGATAAAAAAAGTGACTTTCGGGTGCAGTTCCAGCTTATCCAGCGAGCGAATCGACGGAATAGAAAACGGATAGGCCTCGAATGAATCCACCTTTTCGTGAACCAGCGCGATTCGGCTAATGTATTGCGTTGAGATCATTCTCTGTCTTCCTGACGGGTAATGATGATGAGTGAGTGGCGTGTTTTTTCCATTACCTTAGCAAACGAATAAAAAGCGTCAATGCCTGATATTCATCCCCCATCAGGCTGTGATCACCGTCGCAGACGTGATATTTCCTCACTTTTTCCTAATTGCGCTGGCCGCCTTCATTTTCGCCGCCACTGTGGAGTAGCACAACGCATGCTGGGCATCTGCACATGGTTATTCCTTTCACTCATTTCCTATAACACTTTCGTAACCTACCTACGCAAGGTGTAAAAAATGACAACGACAACAACCGTATCATCTGCCCACACCAGAGAGGCGCATCTCGCCTCGGCCATTGCCAAATTCTTCAAGCGTATTATCCCGATGCTGGCCGTTATGTTGATTATTAATCAGATAGATAGGTCAAACATCGGATTTATAAAAGCAGAACTCCAGACCGACGCCGGCATCAGCGCAGCAGCATTTGGTCTTGGCGCAGGGCTTTTCTTTATCGGCTATGCGCTGTTTGAAGTGCCCAGCAACCTGATGATGAAGAAATTCGGGGCACGGGTGTGGCTGACTCGCATCATGATTACCTGGGGAGCCGTCGTGGTCGCGACGGGCTTTGTCACCAGCCCTATCCAGTTTTATGTCCTGCGTTTTTTACTCGGCGTAGCCGAAGCGGGTTTCTTCCCCGGTGTGCTGTATTACTTCCGGCTCTGGGTGCCTAACGCCTGGCGCGGCCGGGCAACGGCGCTGATCCTCAGTGCCAGCGCGGGCGCGTTTCTCTTCTCCGGCCCGATTACCGGAGCCATCCTGATGATGCATGATTTTCTCGGCATTGCAGGCTGGAAATGGGTGATGTTTTTAGAAGGCGCGGGGTCGATTCTGGTCGGGATTCTGGCGGCTTTCGTACTGGTCTCCAGCCCTGATAAAGCCCGCTGGCTCAGCGCAGAAGAAAAACAGGCTTTGGAGCAACAGCTACAGCAGGAAGAAATAGAGCGCGATGCACAGCAGGAAAATACCGGAAAACTGCGCTTACTGACGGACCGCAGAACACTGTTCTACTGCGCCATCTTCTTTACCATGACCATGACGGGTTACACGCTGGTATTCTGGCTCCCACAGATTATCCAACGTATTCAGGGGTTCAGCAGTTTCGGTATCGGGCTGCTTACCGCCATCCCTTGGCTGTGCGCCATTATTGCCATCAACCTTGTCAGCAAATTCAGCGACAAACATCGCCAGCATTTACCCAAAGCGCTAGGCGTCGCCATGCTGATTGCCGCCTGCGGCACGTTTATGGCAACGATCGGATCGCCGTGGTTCGGCTTCCTCGCCATGATCGTTGCCTGCATTGGCTCAAAGGTCAGTGCCACCTTCTTCTGGCCCATGCCGCAGGGCAACCTTCCTGCATCCATCGTCGCACCGGGGATCGCCCTGATCAACTCCATCGGCAACCTCGGGGGCTTCGTCGCGCCTACCGTCTTTGGCTATCTGGAATTAAAAACCGGCAGCACAACGGGCGGGCTCTATTCGCTGACCGCAGTTTCCGTCGTCACCGGTCTGTTCTTATTGCTGCGTAGCACACACGCCACGCCGCCCAGTTCATTCAAACCTATGGAGCATCGAAATGTCTGACAGCCCTATCATTAAAAAAATGGAGGTCATTCCGGTCGCCGGATATGACAGCATGCTTTTGAATATTGGCGGTGCGCACAACTGCTACTTCACCCGGATTCTGGTGACGCTAACAGACAGCGCGGGCAATACTGGCGTAGGGGAATGCCCCTGCCATTCCAGCACGCTCGCGGTGCTCAACGATTTCATCCCACAGGTGGAGGGAACCTCATTACTCAAGCTGAACACCACGCTGAGCACGCTGTTTAAAAGCGACAAGCGCAATCTGAGTAGTGGACAAAGCGACAATACCGCGATTCACATTCCACAGATGAACCCGGAGAAATTTTATAATGCGGTAGCCGCGACGGAAGCCGCGCTGCTGGATCTGACCGGTCAGTTCTTAAACCTTCAGGTCGCAGAACTGCTGGCAAGCGGCAAGCAGCGCGAGTCGATTCCGATTCTGGGATACCTTTTTTACATTGCCGACCGCACGAAAACCGATATGAATTACCTGCCCGGCGAAACCGGAAAACACGACTGGTTTTATCTGCGCCATCAGGCAGCCATGGACGACGCCGGCGTGATTCGTCTGGCGGAAGCCGCCAGCGATCTCTACGGTTTTAACGATTTCAAACTCAAGGGCGGCGTGCATCACGGCGAAAAAGAGGTTGAGACGGTAAAAGCGCTGCTGCGCCACTTCCCTGGCTCGCGGGTTACCGTGGATCCCAACGCCAGCTGGTCTCTGGATGAATCGATACGCTTAGGGCGGGAGCTACAGGGGCAAATACCGTATCTGGAAGATCCGTGCGGCGCAGAGAACGGCTATTCCGGCCGGGAAACCCTCGCCGAATTCCGACGCGCCACCAACATTCCCGTAGCAACCAATATGATTGCTAACGACTGGCGCCAGCTTAATCACGCACTCCAGTTGAACGCCATCGATATTCCGCTAGCCGATCCGCACTTCTGGACCATGCGCCATGCCAATACCGTGGCGCAGCTGTGCCACGAATGGGGATTAACCACGGGTTGCCATTCCAACAACCATTTCGATATCTCGCTCGCCATGGTGGCTCATCTGGGTGCCGCCGCACCGGGCGAACGCATCACGCCGTTTGATACCCACTGGATATGGCAGGATGGACAGCAGCTCACGCATGAAGCCCCACGGATTGAAAAAGGCCATTTGCATTTGCCGGAAGGTCCGGGATTAGGGATTACGCTGAACAGGAAACGGGTGGAGGAGGCGCACCGGCTTTATCTGTCACTCCCGGATAAAAACCGTAATGACGCGCTCGGTATGCAGTTTTTAATCCCTAACTGGTCGTTTAACGCCAAACGGCCATCGCTGGTTCGTTGAGAAAATCCCCCGCCGATGCTGTCGGCGGGGGATGATGTTTTACTTAAGATTTAGACGACATTATCGATCGTCAGAAAGCGTTGCTCGTCAGAAAGCATAGTTGACGGTCATCGAGACGCTGCGCGGCGTGCCATACACGGCATAAGGCGCAAGGTAGTCGCTATACTCTTTATCAAACAGGTTGTTGATATTCGCCTGTACCGCTAACTGCTTGGTCACCTGATAGCGGCCAAACAGGTTAACCAACGCGTAGCTGCCCTGCTCGGCACGCAGCGTGGTGTTTTGCGGGCCAGAGCCTTCCTGCCAGATGCCATTTTGCCAGTTCACGCCGCCGCCAACGGTTAAGTCCGGCACCATTGGCAGCTGGTAACGGGTAAACAGCTTGAACGATGTGCGCGGCTGCTCTGGGTTCACAGACTGACCGTCTTGATCGTCAACAACATAGCGCGAACCGCCAAACGTCATTTGCAGGTTGTCCGTCACCGCACCGTTCACTTCAAACTCAATACCCTTGCTGACGACACCATCAACTGAACGGTAGGCAAATTCGCCACCGCCGCCGGGAATTGCGATTCCCGTAGACTGTCCCACATTATCCTGTTCGATACGGAAAACGGATACCGACGCTGTCAGGCGGCTGTTATACCAGTCTCCTTTAACACCGGTTTCGTAGTTTTTGCCCGTAGTCGGAGACAGGTATTTTTTATTAATATCTTTTTGCGTTTGCGGCTGGAAGATATCGGTATAGCTGGCGTACGTCGACCAGGTATCGTTGATGTCATACACCAGACCCACATAAGGCGTGACGCGATTATTGCTGGTGTCACCCGTCGAACCAATGATGCTCCAGTCGGTATAACGCGCGCCTGCAATCAGATGCAGCGGATCGGCCAGAGAGAAACGCGCCGAGGTATAGAGCGATTTTTGACGCGTGGTTGAATGTTCATAATCTGCCCAAGCCCCCAGGCTGGATCGGCAATGTTGCCATTCCAATTGTAGTAATTGCCCATGTCTGCCGAGCTGATCGTCGATTGCGAGTTATAGAACTGGCTGCGTTGTCGATTGTAGCTGCCGCCTATCACCAGCTCATGTTGGCGTCCCAGTAGCTCGAACGGGCCGGAAGCATAGGTATCAATCGCATCAACCTTACGGGTTCCCTTATTCCATCCACCGTAAGCACCGACATTGTAGCCATACGGATCAACCAGTATTCCGGTATCTTTATCCGGGAAGCCATTGGCATACATCAGCTTGGAATCAAAGTTGGTTTCGCCATGCGTCCCGTTAACACGCACTTGCCAACCGTTATCAAAACGCTGAGTCAGATCGGCGAAGACTTTTCTCGATGTTTTATCGGAGTAGCTCCAGTTAGGTGCGGAGTTAAAACTACGGCCGAAATTCGTACGGCTGCCGTCAGTGAACCACGTCGGCAATCCGCCCCACGTTGGGCTATCGGTATTGGCTTCCTGATAATCATAACCGAGGGAGAGCGTCGTCGAATCGGTCACATCGGCATCGATCACGCCGTAGAGGAATTTTTTGCGGCTGTGGTAACGGTCGAGCCAGGTGTCGTTATCCTGATAGCCCGCAATGACGCGTCCACGCACATTACCGGACTCCGTCAGCGGCGCAGACAGATCGGCCACCATCCGCTGCTTATCCCACGACCCGTAGCTGCCGGAAACCGAGCCTTTGAACTCGCGGCTGTCCGCATGCTTGCGCACCATGTTTACCGCGGCAGAAGGGTTGCCCGTTCCGGTCATTAACCCAGTCGCCCCACGCACCACCTCGATACGATCGTAAATCGCCGTGTCTGAGCCTGAATCACCAAAATCCCAAATTTCGTTAACCACCGTCGGAATATCATCGAACAGGTAGTTAGTGATGCGGAAGCCACGCGCGAAATACGTCACACGTTCGGAGTCGATAATTTTGGAGGACACACCCGTCGTGTTCGCCATCACCTCACCAATCGTCTGCAAGCCCTGATCTTCGATACGCTGCTGGCTGATGACGCTCACTGACTGTGGGATATCACGTGGGGTCAGCGTCATCTTCGTTCCGGCGTTAGTCACTTTCACGCTGTAATCCTGCGGATCGCTGGCTTCCGCGCTGGCATTGGCATTAGCGCTAACGACAAGCGTATCGCCTGAAGCGGGATTTTCTTCGGCAGTGGCCTGAGCAGGCAGGAAAGAGACTGAGATCAACAGGGCAAGAAGAGAGACTCCGAATGGTTTTACTCCGGCCAGCGAAGAATCACAAACGCGCGTTTTTTCGGCGCGAGTAACTCTAAAAGACATGGTATATCCTCGGTTAACTGATGGTGATTTTGGCGAGATGCTGAGGCGTTTCTTGTCAACATTTGCACAGAAAGGTAAATGATAACTATACGCATTATTATTGTCATTTCAACGTAAGGATTAATTCATTTAAAATACAAATAGATAGAAAAGAACAAATCACCACATCGTTAGCAAGGCATTGTTACAAAAAGAACATTCGAGGAATTTATAACAGTCCGCTCAGCCCAAGGACGGCAATCGGCAGCGCAATGCCCGCCACCAGTGTCTGAACCGCAATGATGCCCGCCATCAATGGCGCATCGCCCCCCAGTTGACGAGCCATAATGTAAGACGACGATGCCGTCGGCAGCGCCTGAAACAGCAGTGCGGCAATCGCCGCGGGGCCAGACAGACCAAAGAGGTGGCAGGCGACGATCGTCACCAACGGCATCGCAATAAATTTCGCGCATGATGCAATCACTACAGGGCGCAGCCAGCTACGCGCGGCAGAGAAATCCAGCGCCGCGCCCACGCATAGCAGCCCGAGCGGCAGCGACGCCTGTCCCAATGATTTCATTACCGGCTCAATCCCCGGTGGCAACCCTAACCCGGTAATCTGCAAAGTAATGCCGATGGCACAGGCCACCACCAGCGGGTTTAGCGCCAGCAGCCGCACGATATTCTTGAATGACGGCGTTCCGGCATTGCCGTAGCGGGCGAAAATCAAGACACAGAGAATATTGACCGTCGGCACAATCGCCGCGTTCGCGACGGCGGCAAGCGCCACACCGTGTGCACCAAATAGCCCGGCAGCGGCAGACACGCCAACGTAGTTATTAAAACGGACGCCGCCCTGAAATATCGAGGTAAACGCCGCATCATCAACGGGAAAGCAGCGGCGTACTGCAACCAGCCCGACAGCGACAGCCAGCGTCGAGCCCACCAGCGTCAGGATCATCGCCACTACCGGCACGCCATCCAGACGCGCTGTCGCCAGCCCATGTAGAAATAGTGCGGGAAGCAGAAGGTAATAGCCCAGCCTTTCAGCCTGTGGCCAAAATGCCGCCGTCAGAAAAGCACGCTGACGTAACCACGATCCCAACACGATCAGTAGCGCGATAGGCAACAGCGCAAGCAGGAGCGAGACGATCATTCGCTTGCCTCCAGCGCAGTGACAATCCGTCTGCATCCTTCGACCAAAACCGCCAAGTCGGTAGCGAAAGACAGACGCAGGTGACCCGGAACACCAAATGCGCTTCCTGGAACCGTCGCGACGCCCGCATCAAGCAGGCGCAATGCCAACGCATTATCGTCACGCACACCGTGAATTTTCGGCAACAGGTAAAAAGCCCCATCGGGCGTCATCACGTCGATACGTGGGCTACGGCGTAACTCCGTCAATGCCGCGTCGCGCCGCTGCCGATAGATTACCGCTCGTTCTGCCAACCCATCCTGCGGCCCTTCCAACGCAGCGATAGCCGCCAATTGGCTGAGCGTGCTGGTCTGCGTACAGTTCTGCGATTGTATCGATGTGATCGCCCGAACCAGTTCCGCCGAACCGCAGCCCCACCCCACGCGCCAGCCCGTCATGGCATACGCTTTGGAAACGCCATCAACCAAGAGCGTACGCTCTCTCATATCCTCTGCCACCGCCGCCAGCGTGGCATAAGGCTCCGAACCAAAGCGGATGTGCGCATAGATATCGTCCGAGAGCACACGCACCTGAGGATGCTGACGAAGAATTTCCGCGAAGGCCAGCAACGCCGCTGGCTCATAAGTGGCACCCGACGGATTTCCCGGCGCATTAAGTACCAGCCAGCGTGTACGGTCACTCAGCGCTGCCGCAAGGGATGACGGTTCCAGCCGAAACCCGTTCCGCGTTTCCGTTGGCAGAATAATCGGCACGCCACCAAACATCCGCACCATGTCGGGGTAGCTTGCCCAATAGGGTGCAGGAATGATGACCTCATCCCCTGGCCGTAGCGTGGCGAGGAACGCATTGAAGATAATCTGCTTTGCACCACAGCCAACGGCAATCTGATCATCGCCATACGTTAGCCCACGATCCTGCTGCAACCGCGCCCGAATCGCCTGACGCAAGCGCGGTAGACCATTCGCCGGTGAATAGGTCAACGGCTGTGCGAGTGCCTCGTGCGCCGCACTAATCACATGCTCAGGCGCGCTGAAATCAGGCTCACCTAATGTCAGATCGATAACATCATGCCCTTCGGCTCGTCGTGCTGCGGCTCGCCGAGCCATTTGCAAAATCGGTGATAGTGGAGGGGAAATGGACTGCGAAGTGGACACCATGAGTCAGTACCTGAAAGTGACGAAACAGGCACTACCATAGCGGGACTTCTGATGAGAAAAAAACGAGATTAAATCGACGTTAACTCAATTATTTCTCATGGATGACATCGTCACCAGACTGTGTTCGAATCGCTTCCGCCAGCGCCGCAGCAAGGCGTGCTGCTGGTCGGTCTTCACGCTCCAACAGCACAACACGACGCTGCTGCTGAGGTTCGCCGAATGGGATACAGACCAGATTATCCAAACGGTTCTTCTCCCGCTCGGACAGTGGAATCACCGCTACGCCAAGCCCACTAGCGACCATCTGAATAATCGCGTCCTGACTGTCCAGCTCCATATCGGTTTGTACCCGCAGCCGCTGGCGGCGCAGCTCGCGATCGATAGTTCGCCCAGCCCAGGCTCGACGATCGAAACGAATGAAAGGACGATCTTGCAGGAGCTGTCTGGCATCCAGAGACGCCAGCGCTGGTGGGGCAACGATCCAGAATCCCTCCTGATACAGCGGCGTGCTCACCAGACCAGTTGGGTAGGGTTTTACCGGCTCGGTGGTCACCGCGGCGTCCAGTTCGCCAGCATCAATACGAATTGCCAGCTCCGCCGACATCCCCGAATTCACCAGAACGCGCAGGCGTGGATGAGCGCGACGCAATGCGGCCAGCGCGGCGGGCAAAACGCCAGCCAGTGCGGTCTGGATCGCACCAATTCGCAGGCGTCCGGCCAGTTCCCCACCCTCACCTAACTCGGCGGCAATGCCGTCATACTGCGCAAGGATATCCCGCGCCTGATCCACTGCGCGATGTCCGGCTTCGGTGAGTACCGGAATGCGACGTGAGCGATCGAAAAGCGACACCTTGAAGTCTTCTTCCAGGCTGCGGACATGCAGGCTGACGGCAGATTGCGTCAGGCATACAGCTTCAGCCGCGCGGGCAAACGATCCATACTGAGCAATCGCGACCAACGTGCGTAAGGCTTTTAACGACATTCGATCGACTCTCCGATAGAGGCAAACAGGGTAAGCAGTAACAATGTCGCCTTTTTGCATAGGTTGCAACATACGTAGGCGGAGGAGATGAACGAGAGAGATATGCCAGCGAAACAGTGATACGTTTCGCTGACATAAACCGGGCAAGGCTCTGCACCTTGACGGGGACACAGAGGAATTAACGATATAAAAACGCTGAATAGTCAGTGAGTAACGTATAAATAATGTATTTTTTATTTTTTGATGTAAGACAAAATACCATCCCTTACAGGATTCGGTATTATTTCCCCTAGTGCGGCGAATATTTCGCTTAATTTTGTGACGCTATCGAATATACTTATGCGTAAAACTTCGCTGCTTAAAATTTTAGCACAAGAATAGAAGACCATAAAAGGTAAAAAACACCCTTTCCTGAAAAAAACAATCATGATATGCGAATATTTACCAATCCAATAAATTAGCAAGATAATAATTTTCAATGAAATATTAACCAAGCCGAATATCAACATCCATTTAATTAATACCCATCAAGGAGGGCTGTATGTCACCAGCAGCGGAAAACACGACTGACTACATTCATAATCTGATTACTATGATGGAGTGTTTAAGCGAGCCATGGGGTATTAAGGATTTATCATCGCGGCATATTTACATGAACAAGGCGGCCTATTTTTATACCAGTACACCAGATAGATTTGATATCGAAGGCCGCTTTGATGACGAATTCCCTGCCAGTTGGGCGGAACTCTCCGATGATTTAAAAAAGCACGATAGGCTGACGGAGAATAGTGAGAAACGGGTGACGGTGCTCGAAACACATTACTGGTATGGCAAAAAAACACTCACACCTTGCGTTAGCGAAAAGATTCCTATTTTTGATAGGAATAAGATCTGTATTGGAACAATGTGGAGCGCCAGACAGTTAGACTCGCGTTCTCCATTGATCTATATCAATCAGCAAAAACCCACCTTATTACAAACGGAATTCACCACCGATGTTTTTACACCGGCAGAGCTCGACATTATATTTCTTCTATTGCAGCGTTTTTCAAATAAGGACATTGCCAGAAAAATGAATGTCTCGCCGAAAACAATAGAGAACAGAGTCTATAACATGTACCAAAAAACCGACACGCACTCTCTACCTCAGTTCGAAGCATTTTGTCGGAATCTTGGCGTGGATGGTTATATTCCCCGCTCACTCATCACGAAAGGCATTCAGTTTATATAGGCGCATATATCTACATGGAAAAAATAGATGACTACCCAGTCAGCCGCGTTCCGCTGAGTGTCCGGCTGCCTTTTTTAAATGTGGCATTAGTGCACATCGGCATGTTAACCGCGCTAGACCAGTTTATGTTAGGTGCGGTGCTCGGCCATTCAATGACGCTGGGCCAGGCATTTCTCGCCATCTTCATTGGCAGCGCCATTTTTGGCGTGGTGACCGTGGGGCTGGGCTATGCGGGAATGAAAGAAGGCATGTCGGGCAGCCTGCTCGCACGCTGGTGCGGCTTTGGCCGTATTGGTTCCGTGCTGATTGGGTTGGTGATCGCCGTTAGCCTCATCGGCTGGTTCGGCGTCCAGAACGCCGTATTCGCCAAGGCGCTGAACTTTGCGATGGCGGATAAGCTCGGTTTTGGCTGGTCTGCCGCCATGTCCGGCATTGCGTTGACGCTGCTGGTTGCCTTTGGTTTCAGGGCGTTACGCTTTACGGCCAAAATCGCCGTGCCGATGTTTGTCATCGTCGTCGGCTATATCTCGATCATGACGCTCTCCGGCCACAATATTGCTGAACTGATCGCCTCCGCACCTAACGGTGAAGCCATTTCCATTAGCGCTGGCGCGACGATGGTCGTAGGCGGCTGTATTGTCGCCAGTTTGATTACGCCCGATATGACGCGCTATTCCCAAAAAGGAAAACACGTTTTCTGGATGACGATGCTGTCGATTATCGTCGGGGAATTTATGGTGAATGGTCTCGCCATCATTATTGCCCGTGCGCTCAATACCGCAGACGTTGTGACGATCATGTCTCAGGCGGCTGGCGGCATCGGGCTGATTGCCGTGATATTTTCGACATTGAGGGTGAACGATATCAACCTTTATTCCTCCTCTTTGGGAATCGCCAATGCGATAGAAGGGGTCACAGGGAAGAAATTACGCTATGTCTCGATCACGCTGGTCATTGGCCTCATCGGCACACTGCTTTCGGTAGCGGGTATTCTGGACCGCTTTATTGATTTCCTGACGCTATTAGGCGTGCTGTTCCCACCGATTATCGGGGTGATGCTGGTTGATTATTATATTTTGCGCACCCACAAGACATTGCTAGAAACCAGCCGTGCCGAAGGCCAATTACCCGACAGCGCACAAACGCCGCTGATTGGCTGGCCGGCTATTATTGCCAGCACTGTCGGTGCCATCGTCGGATTAGCTTTTGAGTGGGGCGTACCGGCGTTTAATTCGTTACTGGCCGCCAGCCTGCTTTATTTGGTAATACAGCATTACATCAATAACCATGCTTATTTTAGGAAACTCGAACATAACCAAAAATTAAAATGAAATAGGTAACGAGATAAAAATAATCTATAATCCAATCGGCCTCTTCTTACAGAGGCCGATATGTTTTTTCACTTAAGCAAAATAGATCCTAAATAATTCGAGTTACATGCAGGCGGCGACGCAGTGAATCCTCGGGAACTTACATCAGTAAGTGACTGGGGTGAGCGAGTAAAGCCAACGCACAGGTAACTTGAAGTATGACGGATATAGGCCATGATGGCCTTGGGATGGGTCTTATCTATCTACGAGGAATTCACCCTCGTGAAATAATAAGGCTGATTAGCAATATTCATGCTAGGAAAAGGATTTATGCCAAAAATAAAAACACTTCTCACGCCACTAAACTGTCTACTCGTTTTAAGTGGCGCATTGATGGTCAATTCGGCAAACGCCGCTGAGGCTTGTGTCGCGGGCAACTGGCAGGTGGATAATTCCATCACCGATATGCCTTCCGTGAAATACCAGACTGAGCACTTTGCCTTCCGCTGGAATAATAACGACGCTAATCGCAATGATGCGGTTGCCGCAGGGCAGAAACTGGAACAAATTTGGGATAAGTTTATTAAACAAATTCAGTTCCCCGAGCCTTATTGCAAACAGACCGTGAAATATAAAGCCAATATTCACATCGACCCGACCTTTGGGCTCAGCGGGGGGATTGCGGGTGGTGGCAGCATGGGAATGTGGATCGGCCCTGCGTCACTCAAGGATAACTGGGGGCTGGCGCACGAATTTACCCATGCGCTGCAAGGACAAACCGGCGGCTTCCAGAGTTCGGGCGATAACTACGTTGGCTGGATTTGGGAATCCCACGCGAACTGGATGACGCACCAGATGGATGAATTCCGCGGTACGTCGGCACACTGCTCGGAAATGCAGGTCAACTATTCGCATATTTATCTGGGTTCAACACGTAACCGTTACTGCAACTGGCAGTTTATGGAATACCTGAAAAACCGCTTTGGCTATGGTGCCATCAATGATATGTGGGCAAAAGCGCCGAAATGGGGCGAAAGCGGCCAGTCTACCGCCGATCCACTGTCTATCCTGCGCACCAACATGGGCTGGAGCCAGTCTGAATTCAACGATGTCTTCGGCGACTGGGCGATGCACAACGTCAACTGGGATTACATCGATCCAGACGGTTTCGACCGTGGCCGTTTTTACCGCTCAACCTACGGCAGCTATGGTGCGGTCCAGCCCAACCAGAATAACGCTGACCGCTTGCTGAGAACCACTGCGCTCGAGCCGGTTGTCGGTGCCAGCGCCAGCCTTCGCCGCTTCTCCGTACCGTTCGATCAGGCTCCGCAGCAGTTAGGCTACAACATCGTCAAACTTATCCCAGAAAGCGGTGCGACGAAAATCACCGTTAAATTCCGTGGCATGGTGCAGAGTAAATCGGCCATTACCCGCTTACCTGGGCTGAAAAACGATCCGGCAACCATGCCGCAGCCGAATTCTGACTGGCGCTGGGGTATTGTCGCTGTCGGTTCGGACGGCGTTTCTCGCTACAGTGAATTGCAGCGCGGCGCGTCCGCCACGGTGAAAAACTTCACTATTCGTCAGGACGATAGCGGCATTTACATGGTGGTCATGGGCACACCGTCGCAAATGCAGAAGATCAAGTGGGATCAGGCTTACTATTCCCTTTACCGCTACCCGTGGATGGCTGATTTCACCGGCGTCTGGCCGGAAGGCAGCCAGCCTGGTGCACCGAATCCAACCGCTAACGGTTCTCGTCACGCAAACGGCGGCGGCTGGGTATCCAACTCAGCCAATGTTGCCCCTACCGCGTACGTCGGGCCTTATGCTCGCGTCATCGGCGGGACGGTGAGAGATAACGCCAGAATTGAAGATCGTGCAACGATTCTGAGCGGAACGGTGGAAGGTCGCGCCGTTGTCAGCGGCCTGACGGTGCTACAGGGTAATACCGTGGTACGCGATAACGCGCGACTGCATACGGTCTTCATGGGGCCGGGTGCGTTTGAGCGCGGCATTGTTCTGTCAGGCAATGCGCAAATGCGTGGAGATGCGGAAATTCGCGGTGCTTCCGCGTCGCAGGGCGTGTTCTATGGCTTTATTGATGAGAATGAAGTCAGAAGCAGCGAAGCCGGTGCTTACCTGACCGATGCCGTGCCAGAAGTGACGGCCGTTCCGGTCTATAGCACGAAGTAATATCACGACAGAAAGGGGGACTGACTCAGAACCACGTTATGTTGATTCTCAAAATAAGTCGGCCCCATAAATAAACAGGCCGCCCTATTGGCGGCCTGTTTCATACGATGCATAGCACAGACTCTTAGAACAGTGCGCCGGGCGGCACGTCTTTATAGGTATTCAGGTAAGCCGCCAGCATTTTTTTAAAGAAGTTACGCACTTTTTTCACCTTGGTTTTACTTAACTTATTGTTTAATTAAGCGATGGAATGACTGTTTAGCGATGACTTGTCTTAATGGCGCAGTGCCCCGCTTTATGGGGATGAATTGTACACGCTTGTTGAGAAAAAGCACATTTTTTGTGATGCAAGTCACACAATGAGGTTCACCAATACTTTCCCCTACTCCGTCCTTACCCACGATTATTTTCTTTTGTTGCGAATCATTACCATCAGTGACCAATACGCCACTGGCTATGCTATGCTCATGATGAAAGACGAAATTTTAGTCACTGTCCGTTATTAATTGAGCGCCATTTACTGTCGGTTAGCACACTTTTTCACGCGCAGTCACCACGGTTTCGCCATTGGTTATTCGCTGATGAAGGCCCATTCCTACCCCCATGGAAACCTGGAAACTTAACCTCTTCTCTGCCTGGCTGGGATGTTTTTTCACCGGGCTGGCTATGAGCCAGATATTACCCTTCTTGCCGCTGTACATTGAGCAGCTTGGCGTTCACTCGCACGAGTCGCTGAGTCTGTGGTCCGGTTTGATCTTCAGCTCGTCTTTTCTCATATCAGCCGCCGTTGCGCCATTGTGGGGAAGCCTCGCCGATCGTAAAGGGCGAAAGCTCATGCTGCTACGCGCCGCACTCGGCATGGCAATCGTGATGTCATTGCAGGGGCTGGCGACCAACGTATGGCAACTGTTCATCCTGCGGTCACTCATGGGGCTGACCTCCGGGTACATTCCCAACGCGATGGCGCTGATTGCTTCACAGGTTCCGCGTGAAAAAAGCGGCTGGGCGCTAGGCATGCTATCGACAGGACAAATCGCCGGCGTTATTCTCGGCCCCTTATTCGGCGGCTTTATGGCCGATTATATCGGGCTACGCATCGTCTTTTTCATCACCGGTGGCCTGTTGTTTATCAGCTTCCTGATTACGCTTTTCGCCATTAAAGAGAGCGTGGTTAAGGTCACCAAAGAGAATCGACTCAGCGGAAAAGCCGTCTTCGCTTCGCTGCCGTATCCGGCGCTCATCATCTGCCTGTTCATTACGACGATGATGATTCAGATGGCGAACGGCTCCATCAGCCCGATCCTGACGCTGTTCATCCGCGATTTGGCTCCCGGCACGGACAACATTGCCTTTATCAGCGGCGTGATTGCGGCCATTCCCGGCGTGTCCGCCCTGTTATCCGCACCGCGACTTGGCCGTTTAGGTGACCGAATCGGTGCACATCGCGTCCTGATCGCCGCACTGGCGATCAGCGTGCTGCTGTTCCTGGTCATGGCGATGGTACAAAGCCCTACACAGCTCGGCATACTGCGCTTTCTGCTGGGCTTTGCCGATGGCGCACTGATGCCAACCGTGCAGGCACTGCTGGTCAAATACAGCAGTCAGCAGGTAACAGGCCGCATCTTCGGCTATAACCAGTCATTCATGTATCTGGGCAACGTACTGGGGCCGCTGGTGGGTTCCGGCGTCTCCGCCCTGATGGGCTTCCGCTGGGTTTTCGTCATCACCGCCTTTCTGGTGCTGTGCAACACAATCCAACTCTTTTTCGCCTTCAGGAAACCACGCGGAAAAGGATAACGCTCCAGCTAAAAAACAATTCTCCGGCCAGTGATTCCACTGGCCATTCATTTCTCTTGATGAGCGCCCACCACATGTACCTCTCCCTTTCTCAGGGTATTCCCCCCCTTTGTTATAAATGATGTAAAAACATCAAAAAAACTTATTTTTTGACAAAAAATTACCAACAAAACGTATCAACATGAAAAATTAATCACATAAATGTAAAAAAAATTAAACAAACCCTACCTATATTGGCTGCTTTGTTTCGGCGCCACGCGGATTGCCCTGTTCAGAAATGCAGACATCCGCGCCTGTAGGGAAGTGAGTAATGAGAAACTGGAACGAACCAAAGAAGCAAAAAGCCCACATCGATTTGGTTCCCATGATCGATGTGATGATGTTCCTGCTGGTCTTCTTTGTCCTGATCAGCATGAACGTTATTCCTGCGCTAGGCCTGAAAACGCAACTCCCCGCCGCAGGCAGCGCACAGCAACTCAAGCCGCAGAAGAAAGCGATCATCACGCTTGGCGCGCAGGATCATCTTGAGCTCGACGGGCAGCCAATGGCCCTGAGCGATCTCGTGACGACGTTGCAACAGCAGCAGCAAGATCAGCAAACCACCATCATTATCAACAGCGATAAAAGCGTCGAGGTTGAACGCCTGGTAGCCGTCATGGATACCCTGCGTCAGGGTGGATTCTCGTCCATTTCTATCGCTACCCGGAAATTGTGACATGTATCAGCTCTATCGCTCACGCCACGCCATCAGTTGGTTGCCGCTGCCGGTGTTTGCCACCTGCCTGTTCTTCGCCAGCCAACAGCCGCCGCTGAAAGTTCAGCAGCACTACGACGAAACGGTCATGGCGCTCACGCTGGCTGAACCGGAGCCAATTCCCCAGCCCGAACCGCTCCCTGAGCCAGAACCGGAACCTGTGCCACAACCTGAACCCGAGCCGATTCCGGTTAATGAACCCGATCCGATTATAGAAGCGCCGCCGGTTACGCCCCCTAAACCGGAAGTGAAGCCGAAGCCTAAACCCGAAGTTAAACCCAAGGCAGAAACCAAACCTAAACCGGCGCCCACACCCGCCAAGCCGACTACGCCACGCCCGGAAGCCCCGGCCAAGCGCCCAACACCGGCAGCCCCTCCCGCGCCGTCGGTGAATGTCGCCGCGCTGGAAAACAGCTATGCGCAGGCGCTGCGCGCGCAGCTTGAACAAACCAAACGCTACCCAACTGGGCGACAGGCATCGCTTGAGCGTCCCGAAGGTCGCGTTGAAGTCTGGCTGGAAGTCGATCGCACAGGACGAGTTGTCGATTCAGGCATCAGCAGCAAAGCACGCAGCATGCTGCTTAACCGAGCCGCGCAAGCCAGCTTACAGAGCATCAAACAGGTTCGGGCCTTCCCCGCCGATGCCTTTGCAGGACAAAGCACAAAACGCTTTTTAGCCACGTTCGATTATCAGGCGCAGTAGCGTTTCGCACCTGAGCAAGAGAGTGAATCAGCAAAAATAACGTCAACAGCATGTTGGCAGATAACCTAATGATAAAACTAGGATATTAAATGAAACCGTTCAAACTTTCTGGGGTATGTTTGTCCGTCGTCGGCGCATTACTGGCAGGCTCCGCGCTGGCGGAGGAAGCGACAGATGTCGGCACGATCAACGTACAGGGACAACCGCTCGGCGCAGGATTAATGGTTCAGGAAGACAGCGCCAAATCGCGCTCGACCGTGACAAAAGACGCGCTGGATAAGATGCCCGCCGCAGGCAACGCCATTGATAAACTAAAATACACTGCGGGCCTGAACGTCAGCAGCAACGACGCCAGCGGCTTAAGCGGCGTCAGCTATACCATGCGCGGCATGAGTGCGGATCAGGTCGGCCTGTCATCAGACGGCATTCCCGTCAATGATTCCGGTGACTACGCCGTGTACCCGAACGGCATGGGCGACCCGGAAAACCTGGAGCAGATCTTCGTTACCCAAGGTTCATCAGAAATGGATGGCCCGCACATCGGTGCCAGCGGCGGCAACATCGGGCTGGTTTCCCACCGTCCGGCGAAAGAATTTGGCGGCTTCGTTAAGCAGACGTTCGGCAGCAACAACCTCAGCAAGACCTTTGCACGTCTGGAAACCGGCAAACACAACGGCTTCAGCAGTTGGCTTTCTTATTCGTATACCGATTCCGACAAATGGCGCGGTGCAGGCTATTCCCGCGCCGATAAAGTCGAGTGGAACGGCCTGTATGAACATGAAAATGGCCACAGCAGTAGCCTGATTGTGAAATACAATCAGCAAGATACCATCAACTATTCGACGTTGAGCAAACAACAGTTCGAGCAAAACGGGCGTAAGATGGATTACGCCACGACCCCGGTTTACAACAGCCGTGGACAGATTTCTCAATACTACAAACTCAACCGCAATAACTTTGAAACACTGAATGTCACGTTCACCCAGAAGTTGCAGCTGCGCGATAATCTGGCGCTGACGTTACAGCCCTACTATTTCTCGACGAACGGCGGCAGTTTTGGCAGCGGAAGCGCCAGCGTGTTATCCGCAACGTCGGACCGCGCAGGTAACTACGATCTCAGCAACCTGACCTCCAACACTTATTATCGCCCGTCGTGGACAGAAACCTGGCGACCGGGTATCACCACCAAGCTGAAATGGGATATTAGCGACGAGCATAGTCTGGATATCGGCTACTGGTTCGAGCGTGCCCGCCAGCGTCAAACGCAGCCGTTCATCCCGATCCAGAGCGACGGCAACCCGGTTAACGTTTCCGGTAAACCCGGCGATGCGAATCAGATTACCGACGCGAACGGGAAAGTGGTTCAAGGCCGTAACCAGTTTACCGTCACGCCTGCCCATAAAATCTGGATTCAGGACACCTGGTTCTTCTCCCCAGAATGGACGTTCACCGGCGGTCTGGCTTATCAGCACGTAGAGCGTGACGGGACTAACCTCGGCAGCTTGTATAACGTCGCAGAGAAAAAGAATAAGAAGTACCACGAATTCCTGCCCAGCTTTAACGCGGCCTACCGCATCAATACCGAAAATCAGGTGTTCTATAACATCACGCGCAACATGCGTACCCCGCCCAACTACGTCTTGTATAACGTTGGCGATTCCATCAATACCAAACCTGAGCTGAGCTGGAATCAGGAACTGGGCTGGCGCTTCCAGGATGAGGACATGCTGCTGAGCGCCTCGCTGTTCCTTATCCAGTTTACCGACCGTCAGATCTCCAGCCGTAACGCCGCTGGCGATTACGAAATGATCAACGCAGGGAAAGTGGAAAACAAAGGGCTGGAACTGGAATGGAGCGGCAAACTGCCTCATAACTTCAACTACTTTGCGGCTTACACCTATACCGACACCGAGCAGAAAAACAATCTCGCCACCGGCGGTAGCCAGCTCCCCACCACGGGCAAGCAGGTCGCCAACGCGCCGAAAAATATGCTCAACCTCGGACTGGGCTATGACGACGGCCTCTACTATGCCGGCGTGAACAGCCGCTATGTCGGGTCGTTCTACGGCGACATGACCAATGACGAGAAGATCGGTGGACGTACCGTTTTCGATCTCAGCGCCGGCGTCTATCTGCCAGTGGATAAGAAGATCGTGAAAAGCGCCACCTTACGCTTTGGCGTCAACAACCTGTTCGATAAAGAGTACCTCGACTCCGCGCGCTCAGTGAGCTTCAACTCACGATCGTATAACGGCGTATCGGCAGGCACACCGTTTTACAACGTCGGGGAAGAACGCACCTTCAGCGCCTCACTGGAAGCAACGTTCTAATCCAATAACGTAATACGCCAGCGCGGTTTCCCGCGCTGGCGCTCATCACAAACAATGCCCAACAAGGCAATAGAAGGATCAGGCCATGAACGCCGATATGCTGCACGAGATTATTTTCTACGTCATGTACGCCTCACTGGTGATCGCCCTGATGATCATCATCGAACGCAGTCTCTATTTTTCCTATACGCGCCGTCAGGCCAAACGGCTGGAACGCGCGCTGACGGCGGATATTCGCCACGTCCACGATCTGCCGGACACGCTGACCCAGCGCCCCAGCCTGCCCATCGCGACAGTGACACCCGTTCTGGCGCAGTCACATCAGGTAGAAAACCGCGATGCGCTTAACGACCTGATCGACGCACAATATCTGCAAAGTAAGCCGCAACTGTCGCGCGGACTCTGGATTCTGGAAACGGTCGTCACCGCAGCACCGTTACTGGGGCTGCTCGGCACCATCATGGGGATTATCGAAACCTTCAAAGCTCTGTCCGCCGCGGGAATCTCCGACCCGAGTCAGGTTTCTGCCGGGATGGGCACCGCGCTGTACGCCACCGGACTGGGCATCGCCATCGCGCTGGTTTGCCTGCTGGGTAACAATTTCCTGCAAAGCCGGATGGAACACATCAACGAAATGCTGAAAGTCCTGCTGATTCGTGCCGGAATGCCGCATACTCGCCAACAGAAAGCGGGCCCTGCTGTGACGCACAACTCCATGACGGACAATGCCGTGACAGACAAAGCGATGGCGGAGAAGCGCTATGCTTAATCGTTGTGGTTTCACCCATCCGTGGCAGCGCTGGAAGTATGGCATCAACACACTACTGACAGGAGGCGTATTGTTTATTGTGAGTGCGTCAGCCCATGCCGACACTAGCGGCTATAGCATTCCCGGCTATGAATTAGTGTATGACGCCCCGGTGGAAACCACGCTGACCGCCCCCGATTTACGCCCCAGCGACGCGGTGTGGATATCGCTGTTTGATAACGCACAGCACACCATTGAACTGGGCCAATTCTATGTCGCTAATCAGGCTGGAACACGCTTCGATAACGTCTTACAACATCTGCGTGCCGCCGGAGAACGCGGCGTGCGCATCCGCCTGCTGCTTGAAGAAAAAGGGCTAAAGATTTCCACGCAGGACACGCTGGAACAGCTCAAAACGATTCCGAATCTGGAGCTGCGCGTGATTCCCTTTGAACGCCTGAGCGGCGGTATTGTGCACGCTAAATATTTGCTGGTTGATGGCAAACAGGCCTACATGGGTAGCCAGAATCTTGACTGGCGGGCGCTGGAGCACATTCACGAAACGGGGTTATTAATCGACGATCCCCGCGTGGTTAATCAAATTAGCGCCATTTTTGAACAAGACTGGCAGGTACAGGCGCGACTGACCCACAGCGAAACCGTTGCGCCGCTGCCCGCAGCAACGCAACCCGCTGACCGTTCGGGCAACTATCTGGTTGCCAGCCCCAAAGCGTTCAACCCCGCTGGCGTAATTGATTCCGAAGAAGAACTCCCTCGTTTGCTGGCCGAAGCCCAACAGCAGGTTCGCATTCAGGTGATGGATTACGTCCCGCTCTCTTATGGCCCGGATAAAACGCGCCCGTACTACGCGGTTATCGATAACGCGATTCGCACCGCCGCCGCACGCGGTGTACAAATTGAGCTGATGGTGTCCGAATGGAGCACCAAAATGCCGAACATCGCCTACCTGAAAAGTCTCGCCGTGCTACCCAACATCCAGATAAAAACGGTCTCGATACCGCAAGCCAGCAGCGGCTTCATTCCTTTTGCCCGCGTGATCCACAGTAAGATCATGACCATCGACGGCAAAAAAGCCTGGATAGGCACCAGCAACTGGAGCGGCGGCTATCTGGATAACTCGCGCAATCTGGAGATGGTGATTCAGAACCCAGCGATGGCGCAGCGGGTGGACATACTCTATACACAACTGTGGAACAGCGAGTACGCGCAGCCTTTGCGCATTGATTATGATTATCCTCGGCCCAATCCGGGCGGCATGAAAGAGAAAGCACAGGAAAACACCGCTTCATCCACGACAGGCGGCACGGTTACCGCACCGTAGCCACTACCCGAATGACATTTGATGGGGAATAGCATGAAACACACGTTGTTAGCACTGCTGGTTGCCGGATTTCTGCCGTTCAGCGCGCAGGCCGAAGGAGAAAAAGTAACACGCTACGTCGTTACCTTCCCGGCCAGCGATCATGTTGCGTATCAGGGCAAATTCGCCAAGAACTTCCCCAACGGTTTGCCTGTCGGCATTGGCTCCGGCCTCTATTTTACTGGCAAACAGGGTGACGACCTGATGTTCACCACCGTCACCGATCGCGGCCCGAATGCCGATGCGCCGCTGGTCGGCGAGAAAGAGGCCAAGATCTTCGCCAGCCCCGACTACGCGCCGCTGATGATGGATATTCGGGTCAGCGCGAAAGCCGCCGAGGCGATCAACGCCCGCCCGCTGCACGATGCCGAGGGCAATATCACCGGCCTACCGCTGCCAGCAGACTTTATTGGCACCACCAATGAAGTGGCGCTGAACGACGCGCTACAACCGCTCAGTACCAGCCAGCGTGGGCTGGATACCGAAGGCGTTACGCCGGATGGCAAAGGCGGCTTCTGGCTGTGTGATGAATACGGCCCGTTCCTGATTCACGTTGATGCCAGCGGGAAGATCCTGCAAAAATTCGGGCCGACGCCTGCGGGCAACGAGCACTCGGTTGCCAGTGGCTTACCGAATATCATCAAATGGCGTCAGCCGAATCGGGGTTTTGAAGGGCTGACCCGCTTGCCGGACGGCACGATCGTCATGGCCGTGCAAAGCACGCTGGATATCGACGGCAAAAGCAAAAACAAAGCACAGTTTACGCGTCTGGTGATGTTTAACCCGGAAACCAAAACCAGCCGCATGGTGGGCTACCCCATCAACATCGACAGCTATAAGAAAGCAAAGGATGCCAAGATCGGCGATATCGTGGCGCTGGATAATCAGCGCATTCTGCTGGTCGAGCAAGGCGCGGACAAAGACAAGCAGATGCAGAACCGCATCTATCTGGTCGATCTCAGCAAGGCGAGCGATCTGACGCCGTTCGATGCCGATGGCAAATCGCCAGAATTTGACGATCTCGCCCAGTTGGAAAAACGCGGCATTACGCTGGCGCACAAGCAGGAGTTGGTGGATCTGCGTAAGCTTGGCTGGCAGCAGGAGAAAGTGGAAGGTCTGGCGCTGGTCGATAAGCAAACGCTGGCCGTCATTAACGACAACGACTTTGGTCTGCAATCTGTACTGCAATCCCCAGTGAAAGCAAAAGATAAAGCGGACGACTATCAGGTTACTGCCGATGGAAAACTGACGCGAGATGGCAAGGCGGTCGAGACGACGTTAGCCATCAAACCGTTGGAGAAGCCAGAAGCCGATAATGAACTGTGGGTGATTCATCTGGCACAGCCGCTGAAGTAGTCTTCTGAGAAATGGCTTCCACCGGAGACGGGGAAGCCACTGTTCAACGCACTTAGGTAACACGCTCAGGCGTGCTCGAACCAGTCGCTATTCTGTTGCGCAATCGGCGTGATCGAATAGATCATTTCCTGCAAATGCTCACGAATGGCTTTTTCGGCGGCATCGGGATCGCGCGCTTTTAGGGCGCTAAAGATCAGGTAGTGCTGTTGGATCAGACTGGTCGGCGGTGAAACCTGACTCAAGCTGAGAAAACGCACGCGGTCCATCGTCGCTTTAATCGATTCGATGGTTTCCCACGCCAGCGGACAGTTGGCAATCTGCGTCAGAAGCTGATGGAAGCTGTCGTCAAGGCTGAGAAACTCACGCACCTGCTCATTCTGCGCGGCCAGTTCCTGACGGCGTAAGTTGTGCTCCAGCGTCAACAGCTGTTCTTCCGTCACCATTTCTGCCGCCCGGCGCACAATCGCGCACTCCAGCGCTTGACGGATAAAGCGGGCATCCGCCACGCGCTGCTCGGAGATCTTCATCACAAACGTGCCGCGCTGCGGCATGATTTGCACCAGCCCGGCCTCTGCCAGCTTGATAAAAGCCTCTCTGACCGGCTGGCGGGACACGTCAAAACGCACGGAAATTTCTTTTTCAGACAGCAGTTTACCCGGCGGAATATTGCACTCCACAATGTCTTTGCGCAGTACGCGATAAATTTGCTGATTGACTGGTTCGTTGTTGTTGATCTGAAAAGAGGTGTCCATGCCGCTGTGCTTACCCGAGAAATTTACCGCTTATGATACACGCTTAGCGCAGCGAGTGTCAGTGTTACAACGCCTGTCGTGGTGAGATCGGAAGACACAGGATAAGGCATTGTCGGCACTCGCCTCACCCTGTGTTGCTTTATGATTACGACTATCTAATGCGGTCACGCGACGGCCATCGCCGTCGCGCTTTCATCCTACCAGTCGGTATCCTGCAATGTTCCTTTCACACCCTTCGCTAACAGCGACAGGTAGTGCTGCGTCACCGCATCGACAAAGACAGGATTCTTCGGCAAATCGTCACCAAAAATCGCCGTCAGCGTCAGTAATGCTGCGACTCGACTTTCGCCTTCCGAGCTGCGTTGCACCGTTTCCGCGATCAAGTCTTTCAGCGGATCGCTAATTTCAATCGGTTGTCCTTGCTCATCCACACCGCCGACATAGCGCATCCACCCTGCCACGCCGAGCGCCAACGCATCAAAACGGCTGCCGCGAGCCAGATGCCAGCGGATCGAATCCAGCATCCGCTGTGGTAGTTTTTGCGAACCGTCCATCGCAATCTGCCAGGTACGGTGTTTTAACGCACGGTTGCGATAGCGATCCAACAGCGCATCCGCATAAGCAGCGAGATCAACGCCCTGCGTACGCAGCGTCGGTGCCTGCTCACGCAGCATCAGATGATGCGCCGCCGCGACCAGTTCGCTGTCCTGCATGCACTCACTGATATGCTGGTAGCCAGCAAGGTAGCCCAGATACGCCAGAAACGAGTGGCTGCCGTTCAGCATACGCAGCTTCATTTCCTCAAACGGCAGGACATCCTGTACCAGCTCCGCACCCGCTTTTTCCCACGCAGGACGGCCGTTGACGAAGTTATCTTCAACCACCCACTGGAAGAACGGTTCACAGGCGATCCCCGCGGGATCGACGACACCTAGCTGCCCCTGAATCGTCTCCAGCGTTTCTCCGGTGATAGCTGGAACAATCCTATCCACCATCGTGGACGGAAAGGTGACGTGCTGTTCAATCCAGCGCGCCAGTTCGACATCCTGCAACTCGGCCAGTTGCACGATCACGTTGCGCGTGACGTGCCCATTTTCCGGCATATTGTCGCAGGACATCACGCTGAATGCCGGTAGCTGGCGTTCCCGTCTGCGTTTGATGGCAGCCAGAATCACACCGGGCAGGGAGCGTGGTTCTGCGGGTAACTCCAGATCGTGGCAAATCAGCGGATGTTCACTATTCAGCTGCCCCGTCGCCGGATGGTGGCAATAGCCTTTCTCCGTGACGGTAATCGACACAATGGCGATATCCGGCGCGCTTAGCGCTTCCAGCACGGCGTCGATACCTTCGACTTCCGCATGCAGCGCGCAGGTTGCTACGCCAATGACCCGGCTATTCCAGCCGCTGTCCGCCATTTCGGACACCGACCACAGCAAATCCTGTTGGCGAATGGCTTCAATCTGCTGCTCGCCGCCAATCAGGTTGATTTCGCAATAGCCCCAGTCGCTACCGTGCTCCGCCGCCAGCTTATCGGCACAGACCGCCTGATGCGCCCGGTGGAATGCGCCAAAGCCAATATGCGCAATACGTGTTTTTAGCAGGCGTCGGTCGTAACGCGGCACCACAACCTGCGGTTTAAGAGTGGAAAATTCACTGATACTCATCGTTATCCCTGATAGGTGATTCAAAAAATACGTCAACTGCTGGAAACCTGAGAGGAACGGGGATAATGGGTAGATCGTAAAGACGCTGTGAATACATCCCTGTACGCTCGGATTGCGCGAATATGAATCTCATCCCTGAGATTCACCCTTTCAGGGCCGTCGCAAGCAACGTTCAAAAACGTTCCTGACGTTTTTGTCCATGGCGCAAACGCTTTACTCTTCTATCCCATTATCCCCGTTTTCGCTCCGCAAACGGGAGCGCTGTGGTGTTCTATTATACCGCGTCGTCTAATTCATCTAAGTCACGGTCTTTCACTTCCGGCATACAGATAGCCGCGACCAGACCGATCACAGAATAAACAATCATCATCACGACAATCGGCCACCAGGAACCGGTCATGTTGCAGAAAATACCCGCTAACACCGGACCAAAACCAACGGCAACCAGGCCACCTGTTTCTTTGGCAATCGCCATTTGCGTAAAGCGGCTGCGTCCACCGAATATTTCCGCCATGGTGATGTTTTCCAGCGCAAATAATCCCAGCACAGCAAAGTTATGAATAATGATAATACTGACGACAATCACGTTAACACTATTCTCTTTATCGACGATAAGAGAGAGCATCGGGTAGGCTAACAATATCGCCGAGATATTCAGAATAACATACGGTACGCGGCGACCAATTTTATCCGAGAGCCAGCCTAATAATGGAATAGTGATAAAACCAATAATAGAGCTGATCATCAATGCATCGGTAGGAATAGATTTATTGAACAAGAGCGTTTGGACTAAATATCCCGCGAGGAAAGTCTGAATTAACCCTGAATTTCCCGCCTGTCCGAAGCGTAATCCCGTTGCCAGCCAAAACGCTTTGCTTTTGAACATGGACAGTACTGATTTTTGCTCGCTTTGCTCAACCACCAGAGCAGGTGACGACTCCTCAGTACCAGAGACATCATTACTGACTTTTTCAAAGACCGGGCTTTCTTTCAGGTTCATACGCAGCCAGATCGCGAAGATCATCACGACTACGCTCGCCAGGAACGGTACACGCCAGCCCCACGCCAGTAACTCTTCTCTAGAGAGGGCAAAAAACATAACGGCCCAGATAGCCGTAGCACTGAGCGTGCCACAGTTGGTACCCATTGCCACCAGTGAGGAAATAATCCCGCGTTTCCCTTTCGGCGCGTATTCAGCCAGCATGGTACCGGCACCGGAAATCTCGGCTCCCGCTCCTAACCCCTGCACGATACGCAAGGTCACCAGCAAGATGGGCGCGAAAATACCAATCTGTGCGTAGGTCGGTAACACGCCAATTAACGTGGTACAGATCCCCATCATGGTAATGGTGATAAAGAGCACGCGCTTTCTGCCGATGGAGTCCCCCATTCGGCCGAAAATAAAGGCACCTACGATACGTGCGACATAGCCTGCGCCGTAGGTTCCCATTGCCAGAATCAGCGCCATTGCCGCCGATTGTTCAGGGAAGAATATTTCATGGAAAACCAATGCCGCACCGAGCGAATACAGTTGGAAATCCATGAATTCTAATGCGGTGCCCAGCCAGCCGGATACTGCCGCCTTGACTAAATCCTTGGTACTTCTTACAGGCTTATCTTGTCCAGATGCTATTTGCGTATTCATATATACTCTCGACGATTTGTAATTATGGTAGAGCACAGTAAGTAAAATTACCGTTCATCATGGTGTCGCAATCCACTCCAGTCCGTTATTGACGATCTGGAGTGATTAAGAGAGAAATAATTACTTCAAAGGAATCATTATATTATTCTGTAGCCGATATAGTTTTTCCTTTTATACCCGTCATACTTCACGTTGCTTGTGCGTTGGCTGCCCTTACTCACCCCAGTCACTTACTTATGTAAGCTCCTGGGGACTCGCGCGGTTGCCGCCTTCATGCAACTCGAATTATTTAGGGTATATATCCCCTGTTGTTAATTACGTGTCATGCTTCATTAAACGTCAGCAGGACTTTACAGCAGCGTTTTTGATCTTTTTCAAAGACCTCAATCGCCTGTACCACCTGCTGATAATCAAACCGATGGGTAATCAGTTTTGCTGGGTCGATACGTTTCTCTTTCAGCCACTCAATTACGATAGGGAATTTATTGGCATTCAAGCGCGATGAGAAAATGGAGATCTCTTTGCTGGTTATTCCCTGTTGGCTGACCTGACAAGGCTCGCTGGAAAAGCCCATGATGGCGATACGTGCCGCAGGAGACGCAATCGTAATCGCTTCCTGCAAAATAGACGGATGGCAGGCAGCATCAACAATCAGCGTAGGCTTGATATTCAGCGCTTCCAGCTCGCCTTTTAATGACAGCGATGCGTTGTTAATAACCCTGTCCGCTCCGCTGCGTAATGCCATATCCAGACGTTCAGGAATGCGATCGACGACAATGACTTCCTTCACGTTGAACACGCCTTTCAGCACCTGAACCGAGGTCAATCCCATCGGTCCCGCGCCATAAATCAGGGCGATATCCTGCTCCGTCGGCTTCACCTGTGCGGTCACGTTGGCTGAAATCGTGAAGGGTTCCACCATTACCGCGAACTCATCAGGAATCTCGTCCGGGATGGTGTGCGCGTTCTTCGCCGGTACGGCAGCGTACTCGCTGAACCCACCATCACGGTGCACACCCAGCACCACCAGCGAGGTACAGACGTTCGGCTTGCCGATTGAGCAAGGGTAGCAGTGACCGCAGCTCACTACCGGGTCGACCGAAACACGTTCGCCCAGACGTGATGCCTCCACGCCCTCACCCACCGCCTCAATCACGCCGAAAAATTCATGCCCGATCACGCGCGGGTATTTGGCAAAAGGGTTATGCCCGCGATAGATGTGGCTGTCCGAGCCACAGATGCCCGCCAGCTTCACCTTCACCCGAACTTCACCTGCCGCGGGCTGCGGAATAGGACGTTCTTCAATCACCAGCGCATTTGGCTGCTGTATCACAATGCTTTTCATATTTTGGCCTCTGATTACCTATTCCACTCTTACCAGTTCCACAACGTGCCGTCTTCTAGACGGGCAACTGGGAGATAAGCGGGGTCATAGGGGTATTTGGCCGCCAGCTTTTCATCGAACTCGATGCCTAACCCCGGTTTTTCGCCTGGGTGCATGTAGCCGTTATCGAATGTCCAGTTATGCGGGAATACTTCCAGCATTTGCTCTGAGTAACCCATGTATTCCTGCACGCCGAAGTTTGGCACCCAAAGGTCAAAATGCAGCGCCGCCGCCATGCAGATAGGCGACAGGTCCGACGGCCCGTGTGAACCGGTGCGCACCTGATAGAGCGAGGCAAAGTCGGCGATGCGACGCATACCGGTAATCCCGCCTGCGTGGGTAATCGTGGTGCGAATGTAGTCGATGAGCTGTTCTTCGATCAGCTGTTTGCAATCCCAGATGCTGTTAAAAACTTCACCAACCGCAATCGGCGTGACGGTGTGCTGACGGATTAAACGGAAGCACTCCTGATTTTCCGCAGGCGTTGGGTCTTCCATCCAGAACAGACGATAGTCTTCAATACTTTTACCAAAGCGCGCCGCTTCAATCGGCGTCAGGCGGTGGTGCATGTCGTGCAGCATGTGCTCGTTGAAGCCAAACTTGTCGCGCACCGCTTCAAACAGCTTAGGCGTGAAATCGAGGTATTTTTCCGTCGACCACAGCTGCTCTTCCGGCAAGTTGCCTTTCGTCGCCGGCTCATACGCCAGCCCTTTGCCTTTCGCCATGCCGTAGGTGGTTTTCATACCCGGCACGCCGCACTGCACGCGAATCGCCTTGAAACCCTCATCGCGATGCTTGGCGTAATCATCCAGCACTTCATCAATCGAGTGGCCAGTGGTGTGGCAATACACCATGACGCCCGTACGCGATGCGCCGCCCAGCAGTTGGTAGAGCGGCATGTTGGCGGCTTTGGCCTTGATATCCCACAGCGCAGTGTCAACTGCCGAAATCGCGGACATCGTCACCGGGCCACGACGCCAGTACGCGCCTTTGTAGAAATACTGCCAAATATCTTCGATCTGGTGCGCATCGCGGCCAATCAGCTGCGGACACACATGATCTTTGAGGTAAGAGGCGACCGGCAGCTCACGCCCGTTGAGCGTCGCATCGCCGAGGCCGGTTAATCCGCTATCTGTCGTAATTTTCAGGGTGACAAAGTTTCGTCCCGGGCAGGTGACAAACACTTCAGCGCTGACAATCTTCACGTTACTTATCCTTCTGTGCATGTAGCCATTCGTTTATGCTGACTACCATACAAGTATATTAATCGAGATAATTTGAATCGCCTCACATTTATTCACATCTGCAACATTTATCTAAAATTCATGAAGAGCGGGAAGAAAAACCGGAGTGCGTCGGGGGAGCAGAATGTGGAGAGATAAGATAAGAAAAGACGGAGGCCGGACAGCCAGTGCATGAGGATTGTTATGAACGCGTAGCATGTTCCCGTTACGGTACATGCCTTGGATATCCGCGCCTTTTGAACAAGGAAAATGCCTACCGAACGGACTTGCTGTTGTAATCTTGCAGGAAATCCAGAAACAGGCGCACCATGGGAATGTTCGTGCTGCGCTTCAGGTAGCTAATCGCGAAAGTCCTTTTCAGTTGCTCTTCCAGCGGAATCACCACGACATCGTAAGCAGTCAGGCTTTTGGCGACAGACGAACAGAGGAAAACCACGCCGGACAGGTTGATCACCAGATCCATAATGATGTCCATATTGCTGCATTCGCGAAAGTAGCTGGGGTTGATGCCCTGTCGAGTGAAGGATTCCGAAACGGCGGCATGTTCCCCCGTCCCTTTCTGCGGCACGATCAGCTTTTCTTTTACTAGCTGCGGCAAGCTGAGCATCTTACTGTCGGCAAGAGAGTGTGACCTTGCCATCACCGCAACAACGTCATCGATCTGACAAATGGTGTGATGAAACAACGGATCGTTCAGGTATTCATCAAAAGGCGTCGAGAAAGACAGGTGGATCTCGCCATTGCGCACCCTTTCCAGTAAATCAGTGCTTACGCCGTCAATGAAAGAGATATCGATATTGGGATAGGCCTTCTGAAACAGGTTAAACATGTTGTAGTGAGCCAGACGGTTAAAAATCGGGATCACGCCAACCAGTAGCGCGCCATCCGTGCTTTCCTCATAGCTGCTGACGAACTGTTCCAGCTCATAATGCTCCTTAATCATCCCCTGAATTTTATCAGCAAAGATCTCCCCGAAAGGCGTCAGAGAAAACTGCCGGGTGGTTCGGTTAATCAGTTTTCTTTCCGTTTCAAGTTCCAGCCGCGCGATCTCCTGCGACAAAAAAGCCTGAGAGATATTCAGCGCCTTCGCCGCTTTAGTGAAACTCCCGACCCGGATGAGCTCCTGATAATAAATCACACGCTTTATGCTAAACATTGTTTTATATTACGCATCAACTGTCTCGTTTATAACCACCCATAATAACAATTATAGGGTTCTGTAAATAATCAAATGTGATTAGATGCACATTTAATTAATGAGAAATAGCGTTAATGACAGATATAGTCAACTTATTATCAAGGAGGATATAATTCATCACCTTAAGACAGCACACATCATATCATTAAAGATTTTTTAATATTATCTTCACAACATGACATCGTTCTTCACAAACCTCACTAATTTACATGCTTCTAACAAAGGACTGAAAGTATGCACTATCCGAAAACAGCCAAAATAGTATTAGCTTCACTCACAATGATGAGTTCTACCGCAATCAATGCAACACAGAACCAACATGAAATCACCGTAAAACAGGAAACCACTTCGGTGAAGTTAATCTCTGATGTCGTTTATTCTCAGGTATCGATGCGCGGCTACCCTAACGTCGCATTAAAAATGGATATCCTTCAGCCTGAAGCAAAAACAGCACTTCCCGTCGTGTTATTCATTACCGGCGGCGGATTCATTAACGCCAATAAAGATAATTATCTACAACAGCGCCTTAACCTTGCCGAAGCGGGTTATGTCGTTGCCAGTATGGAATATCGTGTCGCCCCTACTGTGCTTTTCCCCTCGCCGCTGGAAGATGTGAAATCCGCCATTCGTTATCTGCGCGCTAATGCGAAAAAGTTCGGCATTGACGGCCAACATGCCGCTGTTTTCGGTTCATCGGCGGGAGGCTATCTGGCGGCGTTTGCCGGCGCGACAAATGGTTCAAAAGTCTACGATAAAGGCGATAATCTCGATCAAAGTAGCGATGTTCAAGCCGTTATCGACTTTTATGGGCTATCCGACCTGACGCTGGTGGGTGAGGGTTTTCCTGATGATGTCGTCCAAAAACACGCCTCGCCTTCCGCCACGGAAGCTATCTGGGTCAACGGCACATCGGTATTTAATGAAGGCGGTGCCATCACCCGCTATCCTGAAAAAGCGGCGGCCGCCAACCCAATTAATTTTATCAGCAACGCGACACCACCGTTCCTGATTATGCACGGTACGAACGATAGCGTGGTTTCTCCACGCCAGACCGAGAGATTGCATCAGGCGCTGACGGAGAAAAATATCGAATCAACCTACTACAGCGTTAAAGGCGCAGATCACGGTGGGCCGCATTGGCTGCAACCGGACATCATGCAAATTACCGTGCGCTTTCTTGATAAACACTTAAAGCCCTAATACTTTATTACCATCGATAGAATAGATTCTTCATTATTATGTTGCATAAACGTTAGTGTAAAATAAGCACTAACGTTTTTATTTGTTGCAGAAAAAGAGACCTATCCATTCATCACCCTTTTATCCTCGCCTAAAAAAATGCGTAATCTGATACACATCAATTCTTCACATTTATCTTTCCCTGAAAAATAACCTGATAAAAAACCCTAGCAGAAACGCATCCCACTAAAAGGAGAAACTTATAAAAAATCATCTTCTAAATAAATAGCACAACAAAATGTCATTTATAACAAATCGGTATTTGTTATATACGGATATACAAAAAAATAAACGTGACCAAGCGCACATTTGGCTTTTTATTCCCATGCTCCAATAAAACCACAATAACAACGTGGCTTATTTATTATTTCCATCGTAATGATGGACCGCTATTTTCTATTAGCGCCACACTGCGAAATATTAACACGATGACGACATTAATAATGTCTATGACATCTTAGGGTATTCGCATGGCTATCACCTCAATGTGAAGATTTATGATATGGAAGAATTATCTCGCCGTCGTTTTATTGCCTATATGGGAAGTGCAATTGCCGTTAGTAGAAATATAGGTCTCGCACAAGCGCAAAATGAGCCAGAAAAAACGCCGGGTAAAGTAGCCATTAAATATGGCTTATTGCATAACGAAATGCGCTGTATCGGCTGCAAAGCCTGTATCAAGGCCTGCAAAGAGACGAATAGCGTTCCTGATGGCGTAACCCGGCTGGACATACTGCAAACCGTCGACATTCCCGCCGTCGAGAAAACGCGCGCCATCAAGCAATTTTTCCGTAAGTCCTGCCAGCACTGTGAGAATCCGCCCTGTGTTGCCGTCTGCCCGACGGGAGCCTCCTTCAAAGATGCGCTCACCGGCATTGTTGATGTGAACGATAAACGCTGCGTGGGCTGCCGCTACTGTATTGCCGCATGTCCTTACCATGTGCGTTTCATCAATCCCGTCACGAAAACGGCGGACAAATGCAATTTTTGCAGGGAAACCAATCTGGCCGCTGGGAAACAGCCCGCCTGCGTCGAAATCTGCCCCACCAAAGCGTTGGTATTTGGCGATCTCAACGACCCTGAAAGCAACATTGCCAAGATGATCGCGAGCAACGCGACCTACCGCTCCAAGGTCTATTTGGGCACTGAACCCCAGCTCTACCGTATGCCGGGGAAACGAGGAGAAATCGACAATGCATAATGCCTTCACATTCGACACGCTGGTATGGGATTGGCCCATCGCCGTTTATCTTCTTCTGGTTGGCATTTCCGCGGGAATGGTGTCGCTGTCTCTGCTCATCAGGCACTACGTTCCTACCGAATATCACGGCAGTAATCGCGTCATCAAAGCCACGGCTATCGTCGCACCGCTCGCCGTGATCCTCGGGCTGGGAATTCTGATTTTACACCTGACCAAACCCTTTACCTTTTGGTATTTGATGGTCTTTTACAACCCGACCTCCATCATGTCGCTTGGTGTGATGCTCTTTCAGGTGTATTTCGTCGTGATGCTGTTATGGCTCATCACGCTTTATCATGATGAGTGGCTGACTCAGCTTGAGACCGTCTGGCACCGGCCCGCACTGGCTGCGCGAGCGCGTAAGTTAACGGCGATGATCGTCAAAAAAGCGGCGGTGATTGAAAACCTGCTGCTGGTGCTGGCAGTCCTGCTCGGTTGCTATACCGGCTTCCTGCTGTCCGCGCTGAAATCATTCCCGCTGTTGAATAACCCCGTTCTGCCCGTCCTGTTTCTGGTATCCGGCACCACCTCCGGCATTGCCGTCATGCTGCTGGCCAGTGCATGGGGCCGTAATACATCGGAGAATTCACGCTCCCTGCATTTCATCCACCGCGTGGAAACCCCAGTGGTGTATGCCGAACTGTTCCTGCTGCTGGCGTTTTTTATCGGGCTGCTGCTTGGCGGCGGGCAAAAGGTTGTCGCTGCACAGACCGCACTGTCGGGTTTCTGGGGCGCTGTATTCTGGATTGGCATTATCGGCATCGGTATTGTGATCCCATTCATTGCCAATCAGGTGCGCAAGCCTTCCACTCATTCCGGCAAAGGCCAGCTGATTACGTTAGCGGCCATGAGCCTGTTCGGTGTGTTCCTGCTACGACTGTTCGTGCTTTATGCCGGACAAATGACGGTGGCCTGAATGAACACGTCATGGGTCTTATTCTGGATTGCTTCTGCCACCTTTTTCATGCAATCCCTGGATACCACCATGGTGTATGTCGCCATTCCTGCCATCGCGCAGTCGCTACACCAGCCGGTGTTGCATATGGAAACGATCGTGATCTCCTACATTGTCACGGTCGTCGCGTTTACGCCGGCCAATAGCTGGCTGGCGGAACGGCTAGGGGAACGGAAAACCTACCAGATTGCGATTGCCATTTTCACGCTCGGCTCGCTGCTGTGCATGACAGCAACCACACTCGGCAGCTTAAGCGTTTTCCGCTTTATACAAGGCATCGGCGGTGCGCTCATGCTGCCCATCATCAGAACCGTCATCTTGCGAACCACGCCGCAGAAGCTGAAATTACGCTTCCTGAATCGGGTGACCTTATTGGGATTACTCGGCACCCTGATCGGCCCCGTTTTCGGCAATATTCTGGTTAGCTTACTCTCGTGGCAGGCTATTTTCCTCGTGAATATCCCGCTGGCTTTACTCTGCTTTTTTCTGGCAACTCGATATATTCCTGTTGCTGCCATAAAAGAGACAACCCGAACGGGTGCCTATGAAGTCGCTTTTCCCATTTTGATGTTATTTCTCGTGGCCTTCATGTTAACCACCGCCACGAAAAATATATTGCCAACGTTCGTCATGCTATTCCTGTCTTGCAGCACGCTGGGCTTGGTATTCATTTATTATCGGCAGCATCTCATTACAGAGACGGCATTATTCCCCCGCGCCCTGTTTGGCATCAGAACCTTTTCTGTCGGCGTTATTGGCGGCATCGCGACGCGAACACTACTGGCATCAACGCCCGTAGTGCTTTCGTTAATGCTGCAAACAACGCTGGCCTGCAAACCTGCGGAAACCAGCCTGATTCTGCTGCTTTTTTCCAGCGGTGCGCTGCTGTCAAAACTGCTGTTCGAGCCATTGGTCAAGCGTATTGGCTACCGTCGGTTATTGATGCTGACAACCAGCGTCACGTCGCTGTGTATCCTCGCCTTGAGTGTTGCCGTGCAAGAGAAATCGATGCTGCTCATCGGCATCATCGCCATGATGTTAGGCGTGCTGATTTCGACCTTATACTCAGCAGAAAGCACGCTGGCCTTTAGTAATCTAAATAACAGCACGTACCACAGCGGTAATAATCTGCTAACCATTAGCCAATTACTTTCCGTCATGCTCAGCATGACGCTGACATTTCCGATATTACGTTTTCTTTCTCAGTTTGAAATCATCTTCAACCTTAATCATTTCAGCCTGTTGTTTTTATTACTCGGCATTGGCTTACCCCTTTGCTGCCTGATATTCAGGCCCCTCAATAACGACGACGGTTATCACTTTATTCATGGGAGATAGCTTTGTGATTCACCGTATTCATTCAAAAACTACTGGAACTATTGATATGAAAATCTGCTTAGGAATCCTTCCACTCTGCCTGTTATTCACAATGGGAAACGCGGTCGCACAAGAAGGGAATTTTAAAGCTGGCACCTATTCTGCCGCCAGACAGGGTATCGGCGGCGATGTCACCGTCACGCTTGATATCGATGCGCAGGGGAAAGTCCTCAAATCGACAATTGATGCCCCGGAAGAGACACCAGAAGTCGGTGGGGAAGCGGCAATAGAACTCGCAAAAGCCATGACCGAAAAGCAGAGCATCCAGGTTGATGGCGTGTCCGGTGCCACGATGACCAGTGGCGCGGTGCAAGAAGCCGCGGAAGACGCGTACTCGCAGGCTAAGGCGAATTAATACCGTGTTGTAAGAATACTAATAACATTAAGGAAAACATCATGAAACGCTTCAGAAAAAGTGTACTCGCGACGCTCTGCCTCTCGATGATGAGCTGGTCTACCGCACAGGCGGCGGACGCGGCAAAACCGGAAATCCCGAAAAGCGCGGATATCGTTATTATCGGCGCGGGTGCGGCAGGCACGTCGGCAACAATGGCCGCCGCAGAGAAAGGGGCGAAAATCGTCTTACTGGAAAAACAACCGATAGTTGGCGGCACGGGTAACTTTGCCGAAGGCATCTTCGCCGCCAACAGCAGCATGCAGAAACGTCAGGGGATTGTGGTCACGCCGGATATGGCCTTTAAGACCATCATGGAGTACAGCCACTGGATGGCCAATCCCTTCGTAGTGCGTGCCTTCGTCAACCGCTCGGCGGACACGATTGAATGGGTGAAATCGAAAGGCATCAAGTTTGAATACATCGGCCCCGGCGGCCCTGGCGGTATGCTGACCTGGCATGTGATCGACGGCCCCGGCCACGGACGCCACCTGATCAAGACATTCCACGAGCAGTTTAAAACGATGGATGTCACCACGCTGGTGAAGACAGCGGGTAAAGATCTGGTCGTGAAAGACGGCAAAGTCACAGGCGTCATCGCACAAGATAGCGAAGGCAACACCGTCCAGATAGACGCCAAGGCCGTCATCATCGCGACCGGTGGCTATGCCAACAACAAAGAGATGCTGCAAAAATACGCCGCCTTCCCCGATACCATTATGGTAGGTAACGTCGGTAAAGACGGCGACGGTATCAATATGGCCTGGAAAGCCGGCGCCAAGCCGGACGGCTTGGGTCTCCTGCAAGCCTATCGCCCCGGCCTGCCGGACTACGCCCCGAACTCTCACCTGCTGGCCGCCGCACGTCAGCCCTATCTGTGGGTTGACCAACACGGCCGCCGCTTTACCGATGAATCCAACGTCATCATCTGGCCACATTCCGGCAATGCGCTGTCCAAAGCGGGCGGCATCATGTACTCCATTTTTGACGAAACATCCCGTAAGCATTACGTCGAAGACGGCATTGATGTGCCGATTGGCGAATGGGTGATCGCCAATACCAAGCTGACTAAATTTGATAGCGAATTTACCAAGGAAAGTCAGAAAAATCGCGGCTTCGTCTTCAAATCCGCCACCATTGACGGGCTGGCGAAAGAGATGGGCGTTGATGCCAGCGTGCTGAAGAATACGCTGGAAGAAAATAACAAATTTGCGTCGCAAAAGCGGGATGAGGTGTTCAACAAAAACATGGATTACCTGCGTCCGGTAAAAACCGGCCCGTTCTATGCGGTGAGAATGCAGCCCGCCGCGCTGGGTACACTCGGCGGCGTGAAGATTGACGAGAAAATGCAGGCGATAGATAAATCCGGCGAGGTCATTCAGGGTCTGTACGTCACGGGTAATGATGCTGCTGGCATGTATGGTGACACCTATGACCTGCTGTTAGGCGGCGGCACGTTTGGCTTTGCGCTCAACTCGGGTCGTATCGCGGCAGAAAGTGCGCTTGATTATATGAAATTCAGCAAGAAATAAGCTCTGCCCTTAAGCCTGATGTCGCTCGTTTGAGCATCGAGATACACGGGGCGACCACAGGGGTGAGGCCTCCCTACGGGAACCTCCCCCTGTGTTTCCCCTAACAGCGGGCTTAAATGACCAGCATTATCTAAGACAGCCTGTATTGCTCTATGCGGGCTGGTCATTCTTCTTATCCCGCTTTACGAAATGTCAGATTAAAACGGCATTCGTTGGACATCCCTTCCGGCACGCTGCCGCTTTTCAACGGCAGAATGCCGTGGAAATAGAGCCGCGATTCACCGCCCCAAACCACCACATCGCCATGCGTCAGCGGAACACGCTGTGCTTTATCGCTACGCGCCATGCCGCCAAACAGGAACGTCGCGCTAAACCCCAGCGAGACAGACACGATCGGCTGACGGAAATCCCGCTCGTTTTTATCCTGATGCAGCGACATGCGCGTGCCGACATCATAGCGGTTGATCAGGCAGGCATCCGGTTCAAAATCAGCAAAACCGGCTTCGCTCGCCGCCTGCTTCGCCAGTCGGGAAAAAGCCTCTGGCATGGCAGGCCACGGCTCTCCGCTTAATGGATCCTGTGCGGTGTAACGATAGCCGCGTTCATCTGTTACCCAGCCAAGCGGCCCGCAGTTGCTCATCGCCACCGACATCACAAAGCCGCCCGGTGTGGCCATATTCCGCAACGGCGCACGCGCAGTGACGGCGTTCAGTGCCGCAAGCAACGCCGAGGCATCGTCATAGGCGCGACCGCGCAGGATAACTGCGCCCGGTGCCAGCGTTTCCGTCCAGCGACGCGGCGCTTCATCGGCAAATAAATCAAAATTCACGATAACGACTCCCCTCGCGGATGCGCAGCTTATTCTTTCCCCAACTGCTCTTTCTCCAACAGGGCGCGTTTACGCACGACGCCCCAGCGATAGCCTGACAGCACACCATCATGCCGGACCACGCGATGACAGGGAATCGCGACTGCCAGACGATTCGCGGCACAGGCTCCCGCGACAGCGCGCACGGCGGCGGGCGATCCGATTCGCTCAGCGACGTCACGATAGCTCAGCGTTTCTCCTGCCGGGATCGCCCGTAACGCCTGCCAGACTCGCTGCTGGAATGCGGTACCGCGAATATCAAGCGGCAGCGTCAGTCCGATGGCCGGATCGTCGACAAACCCAACGACCTGCGCCATTCGTTGTTCAAACATCGCATCGCCGCCGACCAGATGCGCGTTGGCAAACATCTCTTGAAGCGCATGGAGCAGAGATTCAGGATCGTCTCCCAGCAGGATCGCGCAGATCCCTTTCTCGCTTTCCGCCACCAGCACCTCGCCGAGTGAGCAGCGGCCAACGGCAAAGCGGATCGTCATCCCTTTTCCTCGGTTCTGAAACGCCGTCGGCGTCATCCCTAAATGCGCGCCCGCGTCGGCATAAAAGCGCCCGCTGGCGTCATAGCCCGCCGCCGCAATCGCGGCGGTCACCGTGTCGCTATCTGCCAGTTGTTCACGTAGCTGCCGATGACGATGGGCGCTGGCATACTGTTTTGGCGTCAGACCGGTTATGGTTTTGAACACGCGATGGAAATGGAAGGCGCTTATCCCCACGGCCTGAGCCAACACTGCCAACGTCGGCTGATGTTCCGACTGTTCAATCATCCGGCAGGCACGGGCAATCTGCTGCGTCTGCTGTTCTTGCCGCGAAAGCGTTCCCTGACGGCAGCGTTTACAGGGGCGGAAACCCGCCGCCTGCGCCTCATCGGCCGTCGTAAAGAACACCACATTTTCGCGCCGAGGCTGGCGTGATGCGCAGGACGGCGCACAGTAAATCCCCGTTGTCTTTACCGCATAGATAAAGCAGCCGTCTGCCGCCTTATTGCGCGTCACCACCGCCTGCCAGCGCGAGTCAACATCCTGAAACAGCGTATCGTTAAGCATCGTATACACCTCAACCTCATTCCAATCTCAGTATGACTGCCAGTCTTACTATGACTAAACGTCTTACTATTACTGCCAGTCTTAATACAACTGAAAACCACGCCATGCGCTAACGCTAAACCAGCGCCACCTTACGCACACGTCCAACTCTTGCTTTTTCATTCGGATCGCCCCGATGTTGATATTTCCGCCGACATTAACGGTTACTTTTTGAACAAATCTGTGATGCGAATAAATGGTACACGGTGGGACTCCATTTTTTCTCTGCAATCAGGGGGCAACATGAGCAAAAGTAAAGTTCACTGGAATGGCGGTTTGCATGATGATGCGGTGCAGATTATGTCACGCGGTGGGGGAATCATCGTTTCTCCAACCAAAGTGGGTTATATCATCATGGCTTCAGATAAAGCAGGGCTGGAGCGCAAATTTGACGCCAAACAGCGCAACCGAAACAAGCCGGGTGTGGTGCTGTGTGGCTCAATTGCCCAGTTGAAAGTGCTGGCACAGTTAAATCCAGAAATCGAACAGTTATATCAGCGCCATTGGGACACCGATGTCCTGCTGGGCTGCATCCTTCCCTGGCACGACAGCGCATTAGCGCGTATCCCCAAAGACGGATCGAAAGCGCTGATGATGGACGATCGCAAAACCAGCTGTTTCGTGATTAAATTTGGTAAACCGAGCGAAATCCTCACGCAGGCACTGTGGGAAGAGTACGGAAAATTAACCTTTGCCAGTTCAGCCAACCCGTCAGGTAAAGGCAACCGAGGCGAGGTGGAGGGGATCGGGGAACGTATTAGCGCCTTTGCCGATCTGATTATCGAAGCCGACGATTATGTAAAATCTATCCAGCCAAATAAGTCCCATGACACACGCTACGAGCAAGGCGTGATGGTGTCGATGGTGGATACAGAAGGTCAGTTAGTACCGGAACAGAAAGGGAGACGAAGTGTGTATCCCTGCCCGACGCTGATACGCAAGGGGCTGGATGTGGACAAAGTGATGTCGCTACTGTCTGACACCTTCACCACCTGGGACTATCGGCACGGCGATTATTATTAACGCGTAACAGCGGCATAGCCTGCCGCTGAAATATTCTCTCCTTCAGCCACGCTCCACTACACATCACCCTCGGCACTTCTTGCTTTTTCATTCGGATTTTCTGTTTCATACGAATAGCCCTTCCCACATGGCGCGCCATGCGGCAATCTCCTATGCTCGTTTTCTGTCCTTTGCGTTCTCATTACGGAAGCCGTTTATGCCATCCCATCCGCCAGCAGATTTCACGCAGCGCGCCAAAACCCACCTCAGCGCCATCAATACGCGCTGGGCCAGCCTGATCGAACAGATTGGTGATTGTCGCCATCAAACGGCACCACACCGGGAACCCTATGAGGCGCTGATGCGTGCCGTTGCCTATCAGCAGCTAACGACGCGTGCTGGGGATGCCATGGTCGCGAAGCTCCTGCGGGTACATGGCGACGTCTTTCCCACCCCGGAACAGATACTGGCCTGCTCCACCGACACGTTGCGGCAGTGCGGTTTTTCCGCCCGTAAAGCGGATACGCTGCATGGCATTGCACAGGGGGCGCTGAGCGGTCTGGTACCGAGCCTCGAACAGGCCGCAGAGCGGGATGACGACACGCTCATTCAGCAACTGACGTCGCTCAAGGGGATCGGACGCTGGACGGTCGAAATGTTTTTGATTTATTCGCTGGAACGCACCGACATCATGCCGCTCGACGATCTCGGTATTCGTCAGGGGTTACGCTACGTTTACGATTTGCCGGACATGCCAAAGCCGCGCGATTTGCAGGCACTGAGCCTGCAATGTCAGCCTTATCGCACGGTGGCATCCTGGTATTTATGGCGAGCGCTTGAGCTACCGGCGTATCAAAGCTTTAAGCTGACACACCGGTAACGCAGAGTTAACACAGGCAAGTTAACGTAGACGAATTAGCGCAGACGAGAACTGGCTGAGACCTGCTGAGCGTGATGGCGGCGGTTCATAATGCGTTCCCGCAGCGAATCGTAAGCCCAGTTGTACACCACGGTGTACGGCAGGAAGAACAGGAAGAAGCCGATCTCCACCATCAGCGCCTGCCACAGCGTGACGTTCAGCATCCACGCCGCCAGCGGCAGACCAATCAGGATAAAACCGCCTTCAAACCCCAGCGCGTGAGCAATACGAATCGGCAGTCGGCGCTTAACGCGATCCGCAGGCCATAGGCGATCGAATATCGAGTTGTAGATCATATTCCAGATCATCGCGACGCTGGAGAGCATAATTGCCAGTGCGCCCATATCGAAGAGCGGCTTATTCAGCAGCCAGGCACCCGCTGGCGCACAGATCGTCAACGCGATGAGCTCAAAGCCCACCGCATGGTACACACGCTCACGTAAGGTTTTACTGGTTTTGTTCTGCATAGCACATTCACTTTATTTATTGCGAGTTACTGGTCAATTTTCGCCATGACCATGGATGGCATCGTATTACGGTCTTATTTTCATCGTATAAGGTGGTAGAGTACAGTTAGATTCCATCGATAAAATCGATACATCTGTCATATTGTCCTGAAACTCGAATTATTTAGGGTATAGATAACGATGCGATATTCACCAGAATCCTTGCTGGCTTTTGTTACCACCGTTGATGCAGGCTCGTTTTCCGCCGCCGCTCGACGATTGCATAAAAGCCAGTCCACCATCAGCGCGGCCATCGCTAATCTGGAAGCCGATCTGGGGCTGACGCTGTTTGATCGATCCGGTCACCAGCCTGTGCTCACGCTGGCGGGCAGAAAAGTGCTTTCCCACGTACAGGCGATCTTATCCGCCAGCGAAGAGTTGGATGAGCTGGCGATTCGTCTAGCCGACCATATCGAGCCCCGCCTGACGTTTGTGCTGTCCGACATCTGGCAAGCCACCCACTACGAACCCGTGCTTCAGCGTTTCGCCCATCATTTTCCTGATATTGAATTTGAATGCCTGATTGCGGAAGGCGATGACGTGATCGATCTGCTGCAAACAAACCGTGCGCATGTCGGGTTACTACGCGCTCAGGCGGATTACCCGCCCGATATTGCCGCCGCGCGTTTGCAGGTTAAGACCGAAATGGCCATCTTTGTGTCGGCAGCGCACACGCTCGCAACGGAAAAAACCGTGACGCGCAGCCAGTTGGCGACAATCCGCCAGCTTTATCTCAATACCTATAAACGCAGCGACCGGCTGCAACCAGAAGGGATCGTCTGGTCTACGCCGTCTTATCTTATGCTGTTGGAAATGGCACAGCAGGGGCATGGCTGGAGCATTCTGCCACGCTGGCTGGTGGCGCAATATGACCAGCAGAAACTGGTGGAACTGCCTGTCGCGGGCTGGCCGCAGTGGATTGACGTAGACGTTGTCTGGTCCAAACCCCACCCACCCGGCCCGGCGGGGTTGTGGATGATCGACAATCTCCTTGCTCAACAAGAGAGTACGCCGCCATAACTGCGCCACTGCGTTGGTAAAACCAGATCATTCATCACATAGGCCACCGCTCCGTGGCTTTTGTGATCGGCCTGTTTTTTCATTACGCGATAAAAAGCCAATAACGGTTTCTTTATATCGCCAATGAATAACATTAAAGATGAAATGGTTATTGTTTTTAATTTCACCGTTTATTTTACTTAATTAAGCCAATTAAAAGAGAAATATTTTCACGCTAAACCATGAGCATTTTCCTGTGTTGCCTGCACACGGAAACCCGAGCCGCGCGGCGGTTTCGCACGTCTGTCACAGAAAAAATAATGCACGACATCATTATTATTGTGATGTACCAAAGTAGTACTTCCCGACAAAAAACCATACTATTATGGTGATTACTACTTTTGTATTCGAGACATCCCTGTAGTGCAGCGGTAATACGCCTTAATAATAAGACGCTGAATCCTATAAAGGTCGGAATTTACTAATTAATGCAATTGCAAGTGAGAAAAAAATGTCGAATAAACCCTTCTATTACCAAGATCCATTTCCACTCAGTAAAGATGACACCGAATATCGCCTGTTGAGCAGCGACTTTGTCTCTGTCGCACAGTTTGAAGGTCAGGACATCCTGAAGATCGAGCCAGCCGCATTGACCCTTCTGGCCCAGCAAGCCTTCCACGATGCTTCTTTCATGCTCCGCCCCGCTCACCAGCAGCAAGTTGCCGATATTCTTCACGACCCCGAAGCCAGCGAAAACGATAAATACGTTGCCCTGCAATTCCTGCGCAACTCAGAAATTTCCGCCAAAGGCATCCTGCCGACCTGTCAGGATACCGGTACGGCGATCATCGTCGGTAAAAAAGGCCAGAACGTCTGGACTGGCGGTAACGATGCCGAAGCGCTGTCCAAAGGCGTGTACAACACGTTCATTGAAGACAACCTGCGCTATTCGCAAAACGCCGCGCTGGATATGTACCAAGAGGTCAACACTGGCACCAACCTGCCCGCGCAGATTGACCTCTACAGTACCGAAGGCGAAGACTATAAATTCCTGTTCGTCACCAAAGGCGGCGGTTCAGCCAACAAGACGTATCTGTATCAGGAAACCAAAGCACTGCTGACGCCGGGTAAACTGAAAAGCTTCCTGATTGAGAAAATGCGCTCACTGGGTACCGCGGCCTGCCCGCCGTACCATATCGCGTTTGTGATTGGCGGCACCTCGGCAGAAACTACGCTGAAAACCGTTAAGCTAGCATCGACCAAGTACTACGACGAACTGCCGACCGAGGGCAACGAGCACGGTCAGGCGTTCCGCGATGTCGCGCTGGAGCAGGAGATTCTGGAAGCCGCGCGCGATCTGGGTCTGGGCGCGCAGTTTGGCGGGAAATACTTTGCACACGACGTACGAATTATCCGCCTGCCGCGCCACGGCGCATCTTGCCCCGTCGGTATGGGCGTGTCCTGTTCCGCTGACCGTAACATCAAAGGCAAGATCAACCGCAAAGGCGTCTGGCTGGAGCAGTTAGAGCAGAATCCGGGCAAATATATCCCTGAGCACCTGCGTGAAACGGGCGAAGGCGATGCGGTTAAAATCGACCTGAACCGTCCGATGGCCGAGATTCTGAAAACGCTGTCGCAGTATCCGGTATCCACCCGTCTTTCCCTGACCGGCACCATCATCGTGGGCCGTGACATTGCTCACGCCAAGCTGAAGGAACGTCTGGATAACGGCGAAGGCCTGCCGCAGTACATCAAAGATCACCCGATTTACTACGCGGGTCCGGCGAAAACGCCAGAAGGCTACCCGTCCGGCTCGTTAGGCCCGACCACCGCTGGCCGCATGGATTCCTACGTCGATTTACTGCAAGCCAACGGCGGCAGCATGATCATGCTAGCGAAAGGCAACCGCAGCCAGCAGGTGACCGACGCGTGCCATAAACACGGCGGCTTCTACCTCGGCAGCATCGGCGGCCCGGCAGCGATTCTGGCGCAGAACAGCATCAAGAGCCTGACCTGCGTTGAGTACCCAGAACTGGGTATGGAAGCTATCTGGAAAATCGAAGTAGAAGATTTCCCAGCCTTTATTCTGGTCGATGATAAAGGCAACGATTTCTTCCAGGTGATTCAGAGCGCCAAGTGCGTGAAATGCGGTTAAGGAAGCCCTACGGCGGTTAGAGATTAACCGCCAACGCTCACCGAGCGAGAGTAACGGATAGATCGTAAAGTCGCTGTAAACACATCCCTGTGCGCTCGGCTTGCGCCATCCCTGGCGCAAACGCTTTACTCTTCTATTCCGTTACTCCCGTTTTCGTTCGGTAAATAGGTTTGTCTACGACCTACAACGCCCTGACCGTTCATCTGGGCGTTTTTTTATTTAATGCCTAACCGCTTCGCCAGACGGTGCAGGTTGCCGCTGTCCATTTCCAGTTTTCTGGCGCAGGATGACCAGTTGCCCTCATGACGTGCCAGCGTTTGTTGGATGATCCGACGCTGATAGTCGTCCGTTGCCTCTCGCAGCCCGCCGCTGATGAAATACGCTGGCTCTATCTCGATAGCATTCGACGATCCCGTGGCGGAATGAGCAGGTTGAGCGGGAAGTTCAAGATTGAAATGCTCACGCCCCAACAGCACCTCGCCCGACTCCTGCCCTGCTCTCGCCAGCACGGTGGCACGATAAATGGCGTGTTCCAGCTCGCGCACATTCCCCGGCCAGTCATATTGTTCCAGTAGCGCCCCCGCGTCGGCCGTCAACGCCAGACGCGCCAGCCCCAGCTGCACGCGACTGCGTTCACAGAAGAACCCCGCCAACAATGCCACATCCTGACGACGCTCGCGCAGCGGCGGTACGGAAAGCGGGAACACGCTCAGACGGTGGAACAAGTCGGCACGGAAAGCACCATCCAGCACCGCCTGCCGCAGATCGCGGTTGGTTGCCGCCAGCACGCGCACGTTCACTTTCAGGCTGCTGTCATCACCCACGCGCTGGAGATCGCCATACTGCAATACGCGCAGCAGCTTCGCCTGTAACGTCAGAGACAGTTCGCCAATCTCATCCAGAAACAGCGTGCCGTTATCCGCCATCTCAAACTTGCCAGTACGATGATGGATCGCTCCGGTAAACGCGCCCTTAACATGACCAAACAGCTCACTTTCCGCTACCGACTCCGGCAGCGCGGCGCAGTTCAGGTACACCAGAGGATGACTTGCCCGGCTGGAACCGCGATGAATCGCCCGCGCCACCAGCTCTTTACCGACGCCGGTTTCTCCCATGATCAGCACGTTCAGGTCGGAACCCGCGACGATATCAACCTCTTTCTTTAGCCGCTGCATCGGTTCTGACAGCCCAACCATTTCATCCACGCTTTCCGCCGCCGGACTTTCGGCCCGCACCGGCGCGGGCAACTGCCGCTCAAGACGTTCCATCAGCAGCGCGTTACTCAGCGCCGCCGCCGCCATCGCCCCCACCAGCCGCAGTTCTTCATCGCTAAAATGGTCGAACTGACACGGGTCCATGCCATCCACGGTCAGCGCGCCGATCAGGTTCTGATTGGCAAACAGCGGCAAGCCAACGCAGGCATGTACCTTAAGATCCTCCTGACTGGGGATCAGACCGTCATACGGATCGGGAAGCTGGCTGTCCGCCGGAAAGCGCACCACGTCACCCGCGCGGGCAATCGCCTCCAAACGGGGATGATCGGACAGACGAAAGCGTCGCCCCAGCACGTCCGGCGCCAGACCGTCGATCGCCAAGGGACGGAACAGCTGATTCTCGTAACGCAGCAGCGCCGAGGCATCGCAGCGCAGCAGCTGGCGCAGACTGTTGATTAAGCGCTGGAAACGGTCCTGATTTGATAGCCCCATTTGCAGCTCGATAGCAATACGAGCAAGGGCGTTAATAGAGAGCGTCATGGTGTGTCCTAATGACATAACCTGTGTCATTAAGACAATAGATAAACAATGTCATTTTGACAATGATTATTTATTAAAACCATATAAATCAATAAATTAAAAACTGGCACACTTCCTGCAATCTCTACAGCATATCCCCGACTATGACTACTGAGGTTTCAGAACATGACAATTCACGTTAAGAACAATATCCACTGGGTTGGACAACGCGACTGGGAAGTCCGTGACTTTCACGGCACCGAATACAAAACGCTGCAAGGCAGCAGCTACAACAGCTACCTGATCCGCGAAGAGAAAACCGTGTTGATCGATACCGTCGATCACAAATTCAGCCGTGAGTTTGTGCAAAACCTGATGGCGGAAGTGGATCTGAACACGATTGACTACATCGTGATCAACCACGCCGAAGAGGATCACGCCGGGGCGCTGAGCGAGCTGATGGCACGTATTCCCAACACGCCGATTTACTGTACCTACAACGCGATCGATTCCATTACCGGTCACCATCACCACCCCGAGTGGAATTTCCACACGGTCAAAACCGGCGACACGCTGGATATCGGTAACGGCAAACAGCTGATCTTTATTGAAACACCGATGTTGCACTGGCCAGACAGTATGATGACCTACATGACCGAAGATGCCGTACTGTTCAGTAACGATGCGTTCGGTCAGCACTACTGCGATGAGCACCTGTTCAATGACGAGGTGGATCAAACCGAACTGTTCGAACAGTGCCAGCGCTATTTCGCCAATATTCTGACGCCGTTCAGCCGCTTAGTCACCGCCAAGATCCACGAAGTGCTGGGCTTTAACCTGCCGCTGTCGATGGTTGCGACCTCACACGGCGTGGTATGGCGTGACGATCCTGCTCAGATCATCCACCTGTATCTGAAGTGGGCGGACAGCTATCAGGAAGATCGTATCACGCTGTTTTACGACACCATGTCCAATAACACCCGCATGATGGCCGACGCCATTGCGCAAGGCATCAACGATGTCGACCCCGGCGTCGCGGTGAAAATCTATAACGTCGCCCGTCACGACAAGAACGAAATTCTGACGCAGGTCTTCCGCTCGAAAGGCGTGTTAGTCGGTTCATCCACCATGAATAACGTGATGATGCCGAAGGTCGCCGCCATGCTGGAAGAGATCACCGGCCTGCGTTTCCAAAACAAGAAAGCCTCGGCGTTCGGTAGCTACGGCTGGAACGGCGGTGCAGTAGACCGCGTTCAAACCCGTCTGATGGATGCCGGTTTTGAAACGACGCTGGCGCTGAAAACCAAATGGCGTCCTGACGGTTCCGCGCTGGAAATTTGTCGCAATCACGGCCGTGAAATCGCTCGTCAGTGGGCATTACATCCGCTGGATGACACGCCAGCCCGTCGCGTCATCTCGCCCGTAAAACAGACCGCTGCGGCACCGCAAACCACCACCGCCCCGCAGAATGTGAGCGCCCCAGCCGAGAGCGCCTGCGGATGCAATGAAGTCGCTGCGGCACAGTCAACCGCACAGCCAGCGGTACAGTCAGAAAACGGTTGTATGGTGTGCAGCGTCTGCCAGTGGATCTACGATCCGGCGCTCGGCGAACCGATGCAGGATGTCACCCCTGGCACCATGTGGTCGGACGTACCAGACAGCTTCCTCTGCCCAGAATGTGGGCTGGGTAAAGACGTTTTCAATCCGATTCGCTAGGGAGAGGATGATGAAAGATATCGTGATTATTGGCGCGGGCTTTGCCGCCCGCCAGCTCATCCGACAGTTGCGCAAGCAGGATGCTCACAGCCCTATCCGCCTGATTACCGCCGACAGTGGCGATGAATACAACAAGCCGGATTTAAGCCATGTGATGAGCCTGCAACAGCACGCCGACGATCTGACCAAAATGTCGGCAGCCGCGTTTGCCGAAGAAAACCGTATCACGCTGCTGGCCAATACGCGTGTCACCGCCATCGACCGCCATGCACAACAGGTCATCTGCGGCACGGCTCGTTACGATTACCACAAACTGGTGTTCGCGACCGGGGCCAGCGCCATCGTGCCGCCGATTTCGGGACGCGAACATATGCTGACGCTCAATAGTCAGCAGGAATACCGCACCCACGAAGGTCGACTCTGGCAAGCCGAACGCGTGCTGGTGCTCGGTGCCGGACTCATAGGAACCGAGCTGGCAATGGATTTGGGACGCGCCGGAAAACGGGTCACGCTGGTAGACTGCGCCAACAGCATTCTGCCCGCGTTGATGCCGCCCGAAGTCAGCGCGCGCCTGCAATTCACGCTAACGCAGCAGGGCGTTTCGCTGCTGCTGAACACGACCCTGCAACAGTTGGAGAAAACCGAAACCGGCGTACAGGCTACATTTACCGATGGCCGCGCTGTCGAAGTGGACGAAATACTCTCTGCTATCGGTTTGCAGGCCAACACACAATTGGCGAAAGCGGCAGGGTTAGCGGTACAGAAAGGCATTCAGACCAATGCGCAGTTACAGACCACCGATCCACAGATTTATGCGCTGGGCGACTGCGCAGAGATTAGCGGTAAGCTCCTGCCCTTCCTGCAACCGATTCAGCTCAGCGCGATTACGCTGGCGAAAAACCTGCTGGGTGCCAGCGAGACGCTAACGCTGCCGCCGATGCTGGTTAAAATCAAGACGCCACTGTTTCCGTTACAGATGGCAGGCGATACCACTGGTAGTGATTTACACTGGCAGCAAGAATGGAACGAGCTGGGGATGGTGGCTAAAGCGCTGGATAGTCAGCAAATGCTGCGCGCCTTTGTGGTCGGCGGTGAGCGGATGAAAGAGGCATTTCCGCTGCTGAAGCAGCTTTCCACCGTGAGTTCAACCACGGCCTGACACAGCAAAATAAATAATGCATTTAAAATACATATTTTCTGGTCAGCCTGCGTGCGGATTAATAGAATACGGCTATCGCTTTTGGAATTTACAGACCGAGGTAACGATGCAAGATCTCATTTGTTATAAGAAGATGCCGCAGTGGAACAGCCAGACGCTGCCTGCCGCGTTTCAGGAAAAGCACAACACGCAGGAAGGCACCTGGGCGAAACTGACCGTGTTGAAAGGGGAAATGACCTTCTCCATGCTGACCGAAGACGGCGATACGCTGGAGACATTCCAGTTCTCCGAGCAGAACCAGCCGCCGTTTGTTGAGCCGCAGGCGTGGCACCGCATCGTCTCGTTCTCTGACGATCTGGAATGTCAGCTCAGCTTTTTCTGTTCAGCGGAAGATTTCTATCATAAAAAATACAGTCTGACGCGCACCCATTCCGAAGTGATCAACGCCGTGCAGCACATCAAACCGGGCAAAACGCTGGATTTAGGCTGCGGTGGCGGGCGCAACGCGCTGTATCTGAATCTGCGTGGTTTTGATGTCACGGCCTGTGATAAGCATGAGCAAAGCATTGATTCGCTGAATAACATCATCAAGAGCGAAGCGCTGGAAAACATTCGGGCTGGCGTTTACAACATCAATCTGGCGGAAATCAAAGAACAGTACGACTTTATCCTGTCGACCGTCGTGCTGATGTTCCTGGAACGCGATCGTATTCCGCACATCATCAGCAACATTCAGGACAGCACCGTTAACGGCGGCTACAACCTGATTATCGCGGCGATGTCGACGGAAGATTGCCCGTGCCCAATGCCCTTCTCGTTTACCTTTAAAGAAGGCGAGCTGAAGAACTATTACGCCGATTGGGAGATCCTCAAATATAACGAGGATATGGGCGAACTGCACAAGACCGATGCGCAGGGTAACCGCATCAAACTGCGCTTCGCCACGCTGCTGGCAAGAAAGCCGTAAGCACCGGTTTGCGGTTAAAAAACCTAAACCCGTAAAATACAAAAGGGCCGATTAATCGGCCCTTCTTATTTCTATTACGCTGCATGCATCAGCTGGCTTTGCGCTCTGTCGCGATGCGGTAAGCGACCAGATCTTCAATCGTCAGCACCGGCATGTCGTGCTGTTTGGCAAACGTGATCACTTCCGGCGCGTGCGCCATTGAACCATCATCGTTCGTCAGTTCACACAGAACACCAGACGGCTTCAGGCCCGCCAACGTCATCAGGTCAACCGTCGCTTCAGTGTGACCACCGCGCGTTAACACGCCACCCGGCTGGGCGCGCAGCGGGAATACGTGACCAGGGCGATTCAGATCGCTTGGCTTGGCGTTATCCGCAATCGCGGCACGAATGGTAGTCAAGCGGTCAGCAGCGGAAACGCCCGTCGTCACGCCTTCGGCGGCTTCGATCGTCACGGTGAACGCCGTTTGGTAATGGCTGGAGTTCTTCTCCACCATCATCGGCAATTCCAACTGCTGGCGACGTTCTTCCGTCAGGCACAGGCACACGATGCCACTACCGTGACGAATCGTCAGCGCCATTTGTTCAACGGTCATATTTTCAGCGGAAAAGATCATGTCACCTTCGTTTTCACGATCTTCATCATCCAACACCAGCACGCCGCGGCCATGACGCAATGCATCAAGTGCGCGTTCTACGCGTTCAGTAGGATTGCCAAATTCAGAAAGTAATGTCTGATTCATGGTAAAAAACCTCAATGTTATTATGGATTACCAGAATCAGGGCGAGCTTGAGGAGTAACCATTACTACTGGTTGCATAGTAATAGCTAACAAAAATAACGCGAGCGAGCATATAGCTCGACAGATACCGTTACTCTCTCCCATCCGGACTTTAACCGTCGGCTCCGGAATTACACCGGATCTGCTGACCCCACGTTGCGAAACCGATAATAAAAAACCGGAAAACACAGCGAGAGCGCTCGCGGGCTTCCAGTGCGCAGAGACTGCGTTCACTGGTTTACCGCCGGTGGGGAATTACACCCCGCCCTGAGAATAAGCGGGTTTACTATAACGCTAATACCTCGATAGGGCAATTGATCCGCCACAGGAAATAGGGCAAAACGTCTGCTGGATTACAGTAAAATTATTCTGAATTACAGTAAAACCATGCTGAATATGTGCAAAGCAGATGTCAGATTTTATTTATACCCATTACACTTGCTATAGTAATAACTTACATAACCTAATCAGGAAAGCGACATGATTGACCCAAAGAAGATTGAGCAAATCGCCCGTCAAGTGCATGAATCTATGCCAAAAGGTATCCGGGAATTGGGTGATGATGTAGAGAAAAAGATTCGTCAGGTCTTGCAGGCACAACTGACCCGGTTGGATTTGGTGAACCGTGAAGAGTTCGATATTCAGACGCAGGTTCTGCTCCGCACGCGCGAGAAGATTGCTCGTCTGGAACAGCGTATGACCGAGCTGGAAGCGAAACTGTCTACGGAAGAAAAGCCTGCCACAGCGCAGGAAAACGACCAATCGTCATAACACTCGTCTCATCACAACAGCTCGTCATCATCGCGATACAACGCCCTAATCAGGGCGTTGCTCAATTCCCTACTCTGCGCCAGCGGCAACCCTCAGAAACACAGATTTCACGTCGCGGCATTCAGAATAAACGGCTCAGTGGGAAACCAGTTCGACCTGCTTACGCGGCAGGAACAGCCACAGCACAGCCAGCATGATTAACGCATACAGCGATTTCCAGCCGATCATCAGCAACAGCGCACAGCAGAGCAGGCCACCGATTGCCGCCATCACTTTGGCGCGCCCTTTCAGCAAGCGCCACCCCGCCAGCATACACAGCAGATAAATCAGAACGAAGATGCCGTTCGCGTACACAATCAACATGTCCAGTGGCAGTCTGAGCCAGTAAATTAACAGGCAGCACACCAGACAGCAGGCCACCACAACCGACAGCGCATTCACCGGCGCTTGCCCTGCGGACAGCTTCGCCAGTGCACTCCCTTTCGGTGCCTGCGACCAGACTAAACGGGCAAAGCCCTGCGTGTAGATATTCACGCTGGCGAAACAGGCCAGATACCCGACAAAGCAGGCAATCCACAGCGCATGCTGACCAAACAATTGCACAACGATGCCCGGCAGTGAGGCCGTGGCGGCAATGCCTTCTCCGTAAGCCTTAAAGTGCAGCACAGCCGCCGTACATCCCCAATACACCGCACCCGCGACCAGCATGCCGATGAGTAAAGCCCGTGGGAAATCCCGCTCCGGCACCCGAAACTCCGTCGCCATGTGGGCAAAGGCTTCAAGGCCGACAAAGCACCAGAACATAACGGCCAGCGCACCGAAAGTGTTAGACCATGACAGTTCACTCACTGACGGCCAGGGAATGTGTGCAGGCGTGATATCGCCCTGCCACCAGATCGCGGCAACCAGCCCCACCACCAGCATCGCGATAACGATCTGAATATTGGCGCTGGATCCCGCACTGCGCAGGCCAAGCAGCCAGATACCGCCCAGCGTCAGCAGCTGTACGCAGAGTAACCCCAGATCGCTCCAGCCAAATGCCGCCTGCCAGAATCCGGCGGCAATCTGCAAGGCAGCAGGTAGCCCCAGCGGAATAACGGACAGAAATAGCCAACCGGTCACCCGCGCCATGCGCGGCCCAAAAGCGAGGTTAACAAAGTGCGCGGCCCCGCCCGCATTAGGAAAATGTTGCCCCAGCGCGGCAAAGCCAATGGCGATAGGAAAAACAAGCAGGATCAAGATCGGCCACGCCCATAGGCTGTCTTGCTGTGCCAGTTGTGCGACCAGCGCAGGAACCGCAAATACGCCAGTTCCCAGCAGAGAAGTAGACAGCAACCCCACGCCCTGAATCAGCCCAAGCTCTTGTTTTAATCCTTTTGCTTCACTCACTACGTTTCACCTTTTCTTGCTTTTTTACACCACAGCACTACCGGATCGAAGAATAAAAAAAGCCTCCACTAACGGAGGCTTCTCTCACCCACTGCATTCGCAAACTTTATGCTTTCACATAAATGTCTATCAGGCGTTGGCTTTCAGCACATCGCGAATGCGGGCCTTGTAGGATTCAACCTTCTGCGGCGTCATCATACGACGTTCGTCATCTTGCACCACACCGCCAACATCGTCAGCAATACGCTGTGCAGACTGTAACATCAGTTTAAAGTTTTGGCTGGCATCGCCATAAGACGGCACCATCATGAAAATGGACACGCCGGGCGTCGAGAATTCGGACATCGCATCGACATTAAACGAGCCGGGTTTAACCATATTCGCCAGACTGAACAACACCGGGCCTGCGCCAGCGGGGTTCACATGGCGATGGAAAATGTTCATTTCACCAAACTGGAAACCGGCCTGAAGCAGACTTTGCAACAGCAGTTCGCCGCCAATGACACCGCCCTGATGCGCCACAACATGCAGCACCAAAACCGCTTCTTTTGCCGCTGCGGGTTCAACTGGCTCAGGCTGAACTTTCTCATGCAGCGAATGTGCAACAGGCTGCTGTGGAGCAGATGCTGGCGCGTCATACGCAAACGGCTCACGCGGAGCGTTAATGCTCGGCTCGGGAATAGCGGTTTCTCTAGGGACGACAACCTGCGGATGAGTATCACCACGTACTTGCGCACGCGGAGAATCCACTGGCGTCGCTTCATCCAGTAGCGGATCGTAAGAAGACACGGGAGACATGTGCTCGAACGGCGATTTCGCCTCTGAACGAGCGTCTTCACGCGCACTGTTGTTAGTGAATGAGGGGTTATCAAATGACGCGTTATCAAATGATGAGTTATCAAGTGAAGCGCTGCCAAATGAAGGCTCACTCTGCTGCGGGCGGGCGCCCTTCACGCGAACTTCGCCAACGCCTTCATCCAGATCGTCAAGCGGCGTTTCATCACGCGCTTTTTTTCCACGTTTAACCGGGCGGTCACGAAAAAGGGACGAGCGCTCTTTACGGCTAGTCCACAAGCCGTGCAGTAACAGCGCTATTATAGCGATCGCGCCAACAACGATTAATATCAGACGCAAGTCCTGCATCATTGCTATCCCAATTGTTCCAAAAAAACATTGCCACCACGGCAAATACCTATACTACTAACTCTATTTGCCTGAGTACACAAGTGCAAGCCTGCACGGTACTTTATGACAATAAAGATAGATACAACGCACTTTTTTGCTGTTTTTTCATCCAAATGCGGGCTAGTCAGCATAAGATCATCCCGATATGATGCCTCAACAAACAAATGACTGAGTCTATCGGCACTATGTCTTCAGAAAAACCATCATCTTCCGAAAAATCGTCTTACGGCAATACCGCAGGCCAGATTCGCAGCGGTATACACTATTTTCTTGCTGGATGGCGCCTGATCTCACTGCCGGGTATCCGACGTTTCGTTATTCTGCCCTTACTGATGAACATCGTACTGATGGGCGGGGCTTTCTGGTGGCTTTTCACCCAGTTGAATGACTGGATTCCGCAGATCATGAGCCACATTCCGAGCTGGCTGCAATGGCTCAGCTACCTCATTTGGCCACTTGCCGTGCTCTCCATTTTGCTGGTATTCAGCTACCTATTTAGCACGATAGCCAATTTTATCGCCGCACCGTTTAACGGCTTGTTGGCGGAGCAATTGGAAGCAAAACTCACCGGCCAAACGTTGCCGGACAGCGGTATACTCGGCATCGCTAAAGACGTCCCGCGCATTATGAAACGTGAAGTCCAAAAACTGGCGTATTACCTGCCACGCGCGATTGTGCTACTGCTTCTCTATTTCATTCCAGGTATTGGACAAACTGTCGCTCCGGTACTGTGGTTCCTGTTCAGCGCGTGGATGCTGGCGATTCAATATTGCGATTATCCTTTTGATAACCACAAAGTGGGATTTGCCACGATGCGGCAGGCATTACGCCGCCATAAAGTCGCCAATATGCAGTTTGGCGCATTGGTCAGCCTTTTTACGCTGGTGCCTTTTTTGAATCTGGTCATCATGCCCGTCGCGGTATGTGGTGCAACGCAGCTGTGGGTGGATCGTTATCGCGATCTGTCAGCAACCCTGCCGAAAAAATCGCCATAAAAAGACCGCAAGCACTGGCTGATAACAGCCGGTGCTTTCTATTGTAATGAAAAGATATTTCTTAAGAACATAACGATATAGCAATTCTTTACTTCACTGAAAAGTGTGAACGGGTATTCTCTCTACGTTCGCAAAAATTTCATACAGTTATAAGGACAGGCTATGAGCAAGATCTACGAAGACAATTCTTTCACAATCGGCCATACGCCGCTGGTTCGCCTGAACCGTATCGGCAACGGACGCATTCTGGCTAAAGTGGAATCCCGCAACCCCAGCTTCAGCGTAAAATGCCGTATCGGCTCCAACCTGATTTGGGATGCAGAAAAACGCGGCGTTCTAAAACCAGGCATTGAGTTGGTTGAACCTACCAGCGGAAACACAGGGATTGCCCTGGCCTATGTCGCTGCAGCTCGCGGTTACAAACTCACGCTCACCATGCCGGAAACCATGAGCATTGAGCGTCGCAAGCTGCTGAAAGCGCTGGGTGCGAACCTGGTGCTGACCGAAGGCGCAAAAGGCATGAAAGGTGCCATCGCCAAAGCAGAAGAGATTGTAGCCAGCGATCCGCAGCGTTATCTGCTGCTACAACAGTTCAGCAACCCCGCTAACCCAGAAATTCACGAGAAAACCACCGGCCCTGAAATTTGGGAAGATACCGACGGTCAGGTTGATGTCTTTATCTCTGGCGTCGGTACTGGCGGTACGCTGACGGGCGTCAGCCGCTACATCAAGAACACCAAAGGCAAGGCCATCATCAGCGTGGCGGTTGAACCTACCGATTCACCCGTGATCACTCAGGCGTTGGCAGGCCAAGAGCTGAAACCGGGCCCGCACAAGATTCAGGGCATCGGCGCGGGTTTCATTCCAGGTAACCTGGACCTGAAACTGATTGACCGTGTAGAGAAAGTGACGAACGAAGAAGCGATCAGCACCGCGCGCCGTTTGATGGAAGAAGAAGGCATTCTGGCCGGTATTTCTTCCGGTGCAGCCGTTGCCGCAGCGCTGAACTTGCTCAAAGAAAAAGAATTTGAAGATAAAACTATCGTCGTTATTCTGCCTTCTTCCGGCGAACGCTACCTCAGCACAGCACTCTTTGCCGACCTGTTCACCGAGCAGGAACTGCAACAATAACCACCCGGTCACACTCGAACAACAAGTGACCAATGTGTTAAAAAAGCACCTATTTAGGTGCTTTTTTGTGGCACAGTTCAAACTTTCTACCACATATGGATTGCTTTTCTACATCAGGTTTAGTATTTAACCGAACAATTATTTTGATGCGTGAAATTAATATCCGACAAGTACCACGCCTCATCACATTATGTTTTTCCTGCGCATGACCGCTTTTTTCCTGCGCACGATAGCCCACATCGCCGTTTTGCGACTGAGGTTAAGATAATGGGTGACGGAATCTGCGGTATTTGATGGTATTTTATTCAGGAAATACGTTTGACGGTTTTCTTGTCGCATCGTGGCCTGCCCCTGTAACATAAATCAGGAGCTAACCAAACAGGCTAAAGTTCAGTGAATCAGCTAAACTTTAGTTCCACAACATTAATCTAATCCATAAGTTGGGGAAAAAAGCATGTTCCAGCAAGAAGTGACTATCACCGCACCAAATGGCCTGCACACTCGTCCTGCTGCTCAGTTCGTCAAAGAAGCCAAAGGCTTCACCTCTGAAATCACAGTGACGTCTAACGGCAAGAGCGCTAGCGCTAAGAGCCTGTTCAAATTACAAACACTCGGCTTAACACAAGGAACTGTGGTTACTATCGCTGCGGAAGGCGAAGACGAACAAAAAGCGGTTGAACACCTGGTCAAGCTGATGGCTGAGCTCGAGTAAACGACGAGTTTTTTAGTGAACACCAGAATCGAGTAAGGTAGGGTTATGATTTCAGGCATATTAGTATCACCGGGTATTGCTTTTGGTAAGGCACTGTTACTGAAAGAAGATGAAATTCTCATCAACCGGAAGAAAATCTCTGCGGATCAGGTGGAGCAGGAAATTGAACGTTTTCTGACTGGCCGTTCCAAAGCATCCGTACAGTTGGAAGCTATCAAGAAGAAAGCGGGCGAGACGCTGGGCGCAGAGAAAGAAGCCATCTTCGAAGGCCACATCATGTTGCTGGAAGATGAAGAGTTCGAGCAGGAAATCATAGCCCTGATTAAAGATGAGCATGCTTCCGCCGACGCAGCTGCATTTTCCGTCATCGAAAACCAGGCTAAAGCACTGGAAGAGCTTGATGATGAATATCTGAAAGAACGCGCCGCGGACATGCGTGATATCGGGAAGCGTTTGCTACGCAACATTCTCAATATGACCATCGTCGATCTGGGCGATATTCAGGATGAAGTCATTCTGGTCGCAACGGACCTGACACCGTCAGAAACCGCGCAGCTGAATCTGGACAAAGTGCTGGGCTTCATCACCGACCTCGGTGGCCGCACATCTCACACGTCCATTATGGCCCGTTCGCTGGAACTGCCTGCGATCGTCGGCACGACAAATGTGACCCAGCAGGTCAAAAACGGCGACTATCTGATTCTGGATGCCGTAAACAACCAGATTTATCAGAATCCGACCGCGGATAAAATTGAAGAATTAAAAGCGGTTCAGCAGCAATACCACGCTGAAAAGTATGAGCTGGCTAAGCTGAAAGATCTGCCGGCCATCACGTTGGATGGTCATCAGGTTGAAGTCTGTGCCAACATCGGTACCGTGCGTGATGTCGCGGGTGCTGAGCGTAACGGCGCAGAAGGTGTCGGCCTGTATCGTACCGAATTCCTGTTCATGGATCGTGACTCACTGCCTACCGAAGAAGAGCAGTTCCAGGCGTATAAGGCTGTTGCCGAAGCCGTTGGCGCTCAGGCCGTTATCGTCCGTACCATGGATATCGGTGGCGACAAAGATCTGCCATACATGAATCTGCCGAAGGAAGAGAACCCGTTCCTTGGCTGGCGTGCTATCCGTATCTGTCTGGATCGTAAAGAAATCCTGCATGCTCAGCTGCGTGCCATTCTGCGCGCATCAAAATTTGGCAAGCTGCGTATCATGTTCCCGATGATTATTTCCGTGGAAGAAGTACGTGAGCTGAAAGCCGAACTGGAGATGCTGAAAGCACAGCTGAGAGAAGAAGGTAAAGCCTTCGACGAAAGCATTGAAGTCGGCGTGATGGTTGAAACACCTGCCGCTGCCGCCATCGCGTCACATTTAGCCAAAGAAGTCGACTTCTTTAGTATTGGGACAAATGACTTAACCCAGTATACTCTGGCAGTTGATCGCGGTAATGAGCTGATTTCTCATCTCTATAATCCGATGTCCCCCGCAGTCCTGACCCTGATTAAACAGGTTATTGACGCGTCTCATGCCGAAGGCAAATGGACAGGGATGTGTGGTGAGCTCGCCGGTGACGAACGTGCTACACTACTGTTATTGGGAATGGGTCTGGACGAATTCAGCATGAGTGCAATCTCTATCCCGAGCATCAAGAAAATCATCCGTAATGCGAATTACGAAGATGCGAAGGCGCTGGCGGAGCAAGCACTCGCTCAACCGACAGCACAAGAGTTAAGCAATCTGGTGAGCCGCTTTATTAAAGAAAAAACGCTCTGCTGATTCTGCTTTACCTAATAGGTTTCAAGGTGGCAATCAGCACCCCGACAGGCGATAGATTCGCAGTCGGGGTAGCGAAGAAAACCAATGCCACACCAACTTGAAAGATTAGGGTATACGCTGGCCCAATATTAATGCTTAGGAGAGAATCATGGGTTTGTTCGATAAATTGAAGTCTCTGGTTTCTGACGACAAAAAAGACACTGGCAGCATCGAAATTATTGCCCCGCTGTCCGGTGAAATCGTCAATATTGAAGACGTTCCTGATGTCGTATTCGCAGAGAAAATCGTCGGTGACGGTATTGCCATCAAGCCAACTGGCAACAAGATTGTCGCACCGGTAGACGGCACCATCGGTAAGATTTTTGAAACCAACCATGCGTTTTCCATCGAGTCTGACAGCGGCATTGAGCTGTTTGTGCACTTTGGTATTGATACCGTTGAATTGAAAGGCGAAGGCTTCAAGCGCATCGCCGAAGAAGGCCAGCGAGTGAAGAAAGGCGATCTCATTATTGAGTTTGACCTGGCTCTGCTGGAAGAAAAAGCGAAGTCTACTCTGACACCAGTGGTTATTTCCAACATGGATGAAATCAAGGAATTGACCAAACTGAGTGGTACGGTTGTTGTCGGTGAAACGCCGGTTATCCGTATCAAAAAGTAAGCCGCCTTCTACGGATGGTTTACTACGTTTGCACGAAACGGCACCCGGATGGTGCCGTTTTCGTTTCAAGCTTTCCAGCGCGGCACGCACAGGCGAATCACTAATCCGCACTCTTCACCATTATCTGCCTCAATATGCCCGCCGTGCGCTAGCACGACTTTACGGGTAATCGCCAGCCCTAGCCCATAGCCTTTGCCAGATAGCGGCGAATCAACACGAATGAAAGGATCGAAGATACTGGAGAGCTTACTTTTCTCCACGCCAGGCCCCTGATCGGCGACCTGAATCATCCACTCATGTTCATTGCCAATGAGTGACACGGAAACCTGCTGTTCAGGTGCTGAAAAGCGTAGCGCATTGCGCATCACATTATCGACCGCCCTGCGCATCAGCTCTGCGTTGCCTTTAATCGTGTAGTCTTCGTCTTCATCTGCTGCCAGCAGGATTTCAACGCCGGTGACCTGCGCTTCATAGCGCGTATCGTTGACCACCGCCGTCACCAGCCCCAGTAGATCGAAATAGGCTTCCTCAATGCCGGAATGCTCCGTGCGCGATAGCGTCAGCAGTTCGCCAATCATCTTATCCATCAGCAAGGCTTCACGCTCTATTCGCTGCAAGGAGCTCTCTATATTGTCCGGGTTCTGCCTTATCAACCCGATAGCGAGCTGCAAACGCGCCAGCGGAGAGCGCAGCTCGTGCGAGACATCATGAAGCAGTTGTTCACGCGCGCTGGCTAGACTGTCCAGCCGTTCGACCATTGAATCGAAATCACGCGCGACATCGCTGATTTCATCATGACGTTTATGCATCACTGGCAGCAGTCGCACGTTCAGATCGCCCTGCGCAACCTGATCAAACCCCGCGCGGATCTGACTTAGCGGACGTGCCAGACTCCATGCCAATACCGAGCTGAACAACAGGCCACCAAACCCCGCAATGATCACAAACGGCACAGGCACGTTGAGAAACTCGACCGGACGAGGAGGACGAAATTCGCTGCGCAGCAGCTCGGCGTCATAACGAATCTGATACCACTTTCCGGCAGGGCCGCTGACCTGCTTGATTATATGCGTGGCACGCGGCGCGCCACGTTTATCCGGCGCAAAAGCCTCATCGAGCAACACGTTCTGCGGAGCGGAAACTAACTCCTGATCGGACAGCGGCAACGGCGATTCCGTGACGGAAATGTATTGCTGCTCTTGCTGCGGCAGCAGCGACATCACATCGTTCAGTTCGCCCAAGCCGCCATGTTGCAGCGCCGCAGCCACCATCTCCGTTTGCATCGTCGCAATGCGCGACACCACGATTTCTTCCAGCGGCTTATGCCGCTCGCCGTAAAAAGAAAAAGCCAGCCACAGCAGTTGGGACATGACGAGAAACGTCAGCCAAAAACCGAGCAAGATCTTCCAGAAAAGTCGTCCACGAATCATCATCAGCGAATCCGGTATCCCACGCTGCGCACGGTTTCAATCGTCATGCTGCTGCCCGGCAAGGCTCCGAGCTTCTGACGGATATTGCTGATGTGTACGTCCACGCTGCGGTCATAAGCCTCACGGCGACGCCCCAGACATTTTTCGGACAGCTCATCCTTTGACACCACCCGCTCGGGGAAACGCAGCAGCAGCTCCAGCAAATTAAACTCAGAGGCCGTCAGATCAAACGGCTTCCCTCGCCATTCGCTGATGCGCGTTGCAGGGTTCAAGACTAGATCGCCGCTGGCCGCCAGGCTCTCGTCCCGTTTTGTATTCGGCTGATCGTCATAGCGGCGTAGCACCGCACGTAGTCTCGCCACCAGCTCACGCGGGTAACAAGGTTTGGGCATATAGTCATCCGCGCCCATTTCCAGACCGATAACTCTGTCGATATTGTCGCCTCTCGCCGTCAGCATAATGACGGGCAACTGCTGGGTTTTTCTGATCTGACGCAGCACGTCAATCCCGCTCATATCGGGCAGCATGACATCCAGAATCATCGCGGTGTAATCCCCCGACGTCGCGCCATCGACGCCCTCTTTGCCCGTCAGCACCCGCGAGGTCGAAAACCCTTCCGCATTCAGATACTCACAGAGCATATCGCCCAGCTCTACGTCGTCATCGACCAGTAAAATATTCATATCCTGTCCTCATTAATCGGGTATACCCTACGTATTCGAGTTGCGGGAAGGAAACGCACATGCAGCTTGAAGTATGATAGGTATAGATGATGTATTCTCAGGCCTCGCGTGAATATTCGCAGCCAGATTTACTTAATCCTTACCATTTCTTTCAGCAAAGATTACCGCTACCTTTACGGACTCGGGGTAAATTACTCACCTACGTTATTTATTCCCGTTGATACCCTAAATAATTCGAGTTCCAGGCAGGCGGCAAGCGAGGGACAAATTCGTCGGGAACGAATTTGACCAGCCAACGGCTGGCCTTCGGTGAGAGACAGGATGTCTCTCATTTAATCCCGATGAGCTTACTCAGGTAAGTGATTCGGGTGATTGAGCGCAGCCAACGCACCTGCAACTTGAAGTATGACGGATACAGATGCATGAATTAAGGACGACTTTCCCTGATGCAATCACGATTTTTTACACGACGCCGTACGACGATCGCACTTGGTCTTATCGCCGCTGCCGTGCTTCTACATCTATTTTTCAACAAGCCATCGCCTACGCCCAATACGCTTACCGCCGCCGCCGAGATTGCGGATCTCGAACAAACGGTGCTTGCTGACGGAAAAATTGAGGCACAGAAGCTGGTCAGCGTCGGTGCACAGGCCTCAGGGCAAATCAAAGCGCTGCACGTCGAACTAGGCGATAAGGTGAAAAAGGGGCAATTGATCGCCGAGATTGATGACCTCACCCAGCAGGACACGCTAAAAAACGGTGAAGCGGCGTTAAAAAATATTCAGGCGCAGCGAGCAGCCAAATTGGCCGAATTGCGTAATAACGAATTAAGCTGGCAGCGTCAGCAAATGTTGATGAAACGTGGCGTTGGCGCACAGGCCGACTACGATAGTGCGAAGGCGACACTCGACGCCACCAGAGCCAATATCGACGCGTTAGACGCCCAAATCGTTCAGGCGCAGATCACCGTCAACACCGCCAAGGTTAATCTGGGATACACCCAGATTCGTTCACCGATGGATGGCACGGTAGTCGCGATTCCCGTTGAGGCTGGCCAAACGGTCAACGCGATCCAGACGACGCCGACCATTGCCAAAGTCGCCAATCTGGACACCATGACCATCAAGGTGAAAATCTCAGAAGCCGACGTCGTCAAGGTAAAAACCGGCATGCCCGTATGGTTCAGTATTCTGGGCGAACCGAATAACCGTTACGAAGCCACGCTGAGCTCGATTGAACCCGCGCCAGACTCTATCAACACGGACTCGACCACAACGTCATCCAGTTCGAGCAGCAGCACCAGTTCATCATCCAGCACCGCGATCTATTACAACGGCCTGTTCGATGTGAAGAACCCTGACGGCGTATTGCGCATTTCCATGACGGCACAGGTGTATATTCTGCTGTCTTCGGTGAAAAATGCCATTGTCGTTCCAGCGACGGCGTTAACCTCACGCGATGGCATGTGGTACGTGCAGGTCGTGAATGCGAACAAGAAGATCGAATCGCGTCTAGTCACGCTCGGTCTCAATGATAACGTGCGCACTCAGATCCGTTCGGGGCTCAGCGTTGGGGAACAGGTTGTTGTCAGCCCATCGTCCGGTGATGCCGCGTCTACGCATCCCGGCCCGCCGATGGGGATGTAACACATGTCCACATCCTTACTTAAACTAACCGGCATTACCCGCCGCTTTTCCAACGGCGAACAGGACGTCACCGTCCTCAAGGACATCAACCTGACCATCAATCAGGGAGAGATGGTGGCGATTGTCGGTGCGTCCGGGTCGGGAAAATCCACGCTGATGAATATTCTCGGCTGTCTGGATAAACCGTCCTCCGGTGATTATCAGGTGGCAGGACGCGCCGTTGGCAAACTGGACAACGACCAGCTCGCGGAACTGCGCCGCGAGCATTTCGGCTTTATTTTCCAGCGCTATCATCTGCTCGGCGACCTCAGCGCACAGGGAAATGTTGAAGTTCCGGCCATTTATGCAGGAAAGAGTCGGCTGGCACGCCGTCAACGGGCAGCAGAGCTGCTAACTCGGCTAGGACTGGAAAATCGTCTCCACTATCGGCCTAGCCAACTTTCTGGCGGCCAGCAGCAGCGCGTGAGTATCGCGCGGGCGCTGATGAACGGCGGTGGCATCATTCTGGCGGATGAACCAACTGGTGCGCTGGACACCCACAGCGGCAACGAAGTTCTGAGCATACTTCGCGATCTGCACAGACAAGGTAATACTGTCGTGATCGTGACCCACGATATGGCGATTGCCGAACACGCTCAGCGCATCATCGAACTGCGCGATGGCGAAGTGATTGCCGATCGGCAAACGCGCCCCGAAGAGGCCACCGAGCCGCCACCGCAAGCCGCCAGCTCTCCAGCGACGTCCGCCCTGAATCAGTTCAAAGATCGCTTTATCGACGCGTTTAAAATGGCGCTGCTGGCGATGAACGCCCAGCGGATGCGCACCTTTCTGACCATGCTCGGCATCATCATCGGCATTGCGTCTGTCGTCTCGGTCGTCGCGCTGGGAAAAGGCTCACAGGAGCAAGTGCTGGCCGACATCAACTCGATGGGCACCAGCACGCTGGAAATTTTCCCCGGCAAAGACTTCGGCGACATGGATGCCAGCGCCATCCAAACGCTGCGAGCCAGCGATATTCAGCCGCTAACGCAGCAGCCCTACGTGCATAGCGTTACGCCTTCGATCTCAACCAGCGTAACGATGCGCTACGGCAATATTGCCGTTTCCGCCAGCATTTCCGGGGTTGGTGAGCAGTTCTTCACCGTGCGTGGCTACACTCTGCAACGCGGCGTGCTTTTCCCTCGCAGCAGCGTTGATGAACTGAAGCAGGACGCAGTGATTGACAAAAACACGCGCGATAAGCTCTTTCCCCACGGCGAAGATCCCATTGGGCAAGTGATTCTGCTGGGCTCGCTGCCCGTAAGGATTATCGGCGTCGTCAGCAAGAATCAGGGCGGCTTCGGCAGCGATGAAAACCTGAACGTGTGGGTGCCGTACACGACGGTGATGAAGCGCATGGTCGGGCAGTCCTACCTGAAAAGCATCACGGTGCGGGTGAAAGACAATATTGATATGAACGTCGCCGAGAAAAGCATCACTGCACTGCTGACGCAGCGGCACGGTACGAAAGATTTCTTTATCATGAACACGGACAGCATTCGGCAGATGATCGAGAAAACCACCACCACGCTCACGCTGCTGGTGTCGATGATCGCGCTGATTTCGCTGCTGGTCGGCGGTATTGGCGTGATGAACATCATGCTGGTATCCGTCACCGAGCGAACCCGAGAGATCGGCGTTCGCATGGCGGTTGGCGCACGCACCAGCGATATCATGCAGCAGTTTCTTATCGAAGCGGTGCTGGTTTGCCTGTTCGGCGGCATCATCGGCGTGGCGCTGTCGCTGGCTATCGGCGTACTGTTCGCACAGTTCAGCAGCAATTTCGCGATGATGTATTCCAGCTCCTCGATTATTGCCGCGTTCCTGTGCTCCAGCCTGATCGGTATTATCTTCGGCTTTTTCCCCGCCCGTCGTGCCGCACGGATGGAACCGATTCATGCACTGGAGCGGGAATAGCCAACGCACATGCAACTCGAAGTATGACGAGTAACGTTAGTCAAATACCCCGGTGGACAGATAGCGGTCACCGCGATCGCAGGCGATTGCCACAATGACGCTGCCGGGGTTTTCTGCCGCAATCCGCAACGCACCAGCTACCGCACCGCCGGAACTGACACCACAAAAGATGCCTTCCTGACGCGCCAACTGTCGTAGCGTATTCTCGGCGTCCACCTGCGTCATATCCAGAATGCGATCGACCAGATCGGCACGAAAAATCCCTGGCATATAGTCTGGCGTCCAGCGGCGAATACCGGGAATGTGGCTCCCTTCCGCAGGTTGTAATCCCACCGTACAAATTGCCGGGTTCTGCTGTTTCAGATAACGGCTGACGCCAGAAATGGTGCCGGTCGTTCCCATACTGGAAATAAAATGAGTCAACTTTCCCGCCGTCTGCTGCCAGATTTCTGGGCCAGTAGTCAGAAAGTGTGCCAGCGAATTATCTGGGTTATTGAACTGATCGAGCGTTTTCCCTTCTCCCGCCAGCACCATCTGTTTCGCCCGATCCCGCGCCCCTTCCATCCCCAGCTTGCGATTCACCAACACCAGCTCCGCGCCATACGCGCGCATCGCGGTCTGGCGTTCATAGCTCATGTTGTCCGGCATCAGCAGACGCAGCCGGTAGCCTTTTACCGCCGCAATCATCGCCAACGCAATGCCGGTGTTCCCGCTGGTCGCCTCAATGAGCCGGTCACCGGGGGCGATGTCACCGCGATTCTCCGCCTGCTGAATCATAGAGAGCGCGGCCCGATCTTTTACCGATCCGGCGGGGTTATTCCCTTCCAGCTTCAGCCAGATTTCACTGTTCAGCCCCTGTGTTATGCGCTGCAATTTCACCAGCGGGGTATTACCAATACAATGCTCAAGCGTTGTCACAAGTTGAGTCCTAAAAAAACCTCACTCACTTACGGAGTGAACGATAAAATTAACGTTGCTGACAAACCCATGACGGTTAATTCGAGATACGCGGGGCTACCACAGGGCGAGGTCTCCCGACGGGAACCTCATCCCTGTTTTTCCCCTAAAATCTGACTTTGCCAGCAATCTCAATTTACTGCTTTTCAGGCGGATTCCGTTCCCGCCCTTGCGCCATTTGCCGTTTTACACGCCACTGCAAAGCGCTTTTGATGAACAGCGTCAGTATCGCCATCACGGTTAACAACGCCGCCGCGGTAAACGCCCCCACGCTATTATAATCCTGATGCAACAATTCGACCTGTAGCGGCAGCGTGTAGGTTTCACCACGAATCGCACCTGACACCACAGACACAGCGCCAAACTCGCCAATCGCCCGGGCATTGGTCAGCACCACGCCATACAGCAGCGCCCAGCGAATATTCGGTAGCGTCACCCGATAGAACACCTGCCAGCCTGACGCACCGAGCAACACCGCCGCTTCTTCTTCCTGACTGCCCTGACTCATCATCACTGGAACCAGCTCCCTGACCATAAACGGACAGGTCACGAATATCGTCACCAGCACAATGCCCGGCCAGGCAAACATCAGCTGTATCCCCTGCTCATCCAGCCAGCCGCCAACCGGGCCGTTGGTGCTGTAAAAGAGCAGATACAGCAAACCCGCCACCACAGGAGAAACAGCAAAAGGAATGTCGATCAGCGTGAGCAGCAGTTGCCGACCCGGAAACTGAAAGCGCGTGACCAGCCACGCCAGCAGCGTGCCAAACACCAGATTCACCGGTACGACAATCGCGACCACCAGCAGCGTGAGGCCAATGGCATGCAGCATGTCAGGATCGCTCAGGTTACGCCAGACGCCCCCCAGCCCATGCGACAGCGCAGCGGCAAAAATTGACACCAAGGGGATGACCAGCATGATGAGCGATAATATCACGCCCAGCGCAATCAACGCCGCTCTCGCCCAGTTACGTTCCTGCCGCACCGGATGAGATTGACGCTGCGGCGTCACAGTCGGTATCTCTGCCATTACACGCTCCGGGTCCGTTGGCCAAAACGGCTTTGCAGCACGTTGACGGCAAACAGTATCAATAAGGACGCGGCTAACACGACGGAGGCAATCGCGCTGGCAGCAGGGAAATCAAACTCCTGCAAACGGATAAAAATCATCAGCGAAACGACTTCCGTTTGCCAGGCAATATTCCCCGCAATAAAGATAACCGCGCCAAACTCGCCCAGACTGCGGGCAAACGACAGCGCGGTGCCCGTTAGTAGCGCTGGCGTTAACTCCGGTAAGATGACATAGCGAAAACACTGCCAGCGATTCGCACCCAGCGTTTGTGCCGCCTCTTCGTATTCCGGCCCCAGATCTTCCAACACGGGTTGGACGGTACGCACCACAAAAGGAATGCTGGTGAACGCCATCGCGACCGTAATCCCCAGCCAGGTATACGACACCTTAATGCCGTACTCTGCCAGCCATGCGCCGTACCAGCCAGTCGTTGAAAACAGCGCGGCCAGCGTCAGCCCCGCCACGGCAGTGGGGAGCGCAAAGGGCAAGTCCATCAACCCATCCAGCAGGGCTCGACCGGGAAAACGATAGCGCGTCAGAATCCACGCCATTAACAGACCGAATCCGGCATTAAATACCGTCGCCAGTCCTGCCGCCAAGAGCGTGACTTTGTAGGCGGCCACCACCTGCGGATTGGAGATTACCGTCCAGTACTGCGCCAGACTCATTTCTGAGAGTTGCATGACCAACGCACTTAAGGGCAGCAGCAGAATCAGACAGACGAACAGCAGGCTACTACCCAGACTCAGCGCGAATCCCGGCAGCACCCGTTTACCTGAACCAGAAAAGAAGTGACCCGACCCCAAAGACATTACTGACGACCAGCCGCCAGCAATTTATCCAGTTCACCACCGGTGTCGAAGTGGGTTTTCATCACCTGTGGCCACGCCCCAAACTGATCTTCCACTCGGAATAAGGTGGTCTCTGGGAAGCGGGATTTCAGCGTTTGCGTCAATTCAGGGTTATTCACACGGTAGTAAAAATCGGTGATCACCTTCTGCGCCTCTGGGCTATACAGATAATTCAGATAGGCTTTTGCCGCCTGCTCCGTGCCGTTCTTCTCGACATTTTTATCGATCCACGCCACGGGGAATTCAGCCAGCACGTTGACCTTCGGGACGATCACCTCGTAGTTCTCAGCGCCGTACTGGTTGCGAATATTATTCACCTCGGATTCAAAGCTAATCAGCACATCGCCCAACTGGCGTTCCACAAACGTGGTGGTTGCGCCACGGCCGCCGGTATCAAATACCTCGACGTTCGCCAGAAAACGCTTTACCCACTCGCGCGTTTTGGCCTCATCGCCACCGTTGGCTTTACTGGTCGCGCCCCAGGCCGCAAGGTAGGTATAACGGGCATTGCCGGAGGTTTTCGGATTCGGGAAAATCAGCTTAACGTCATCACGCACCAGATCGTTCCAGTCGTGAATCCCTTTAGGATTGCCCTTGCGAACCAGAAACGCCATGGTGGAGTAGAACGGAGAACTGTTATTCGGTAAACGCGCCTGCCAATCAGCCGGAATCAACTGCCCACGATCGTGCAGGATCTGAACGTCCGTCACCTGATTATAGGTCACGACATCGGCCTTAAGGCCTTGCAGGATAGCCAACGCCTGTTTAGACGAACCGGCATGCGACTGTTTGATCGTCAGCGGATCGTTAGGATGCTGAGACAGCCACTGTTTTTCAAAGCCGGGATTGAGCGCAACAAATAGCTCACGCGATACATCATAAGAGCTGTTCAGCAGCTCGGTAGCAGAGGCCATGCTCTGCCCGCCCAGCAGCAATGACAGCGCCAGAGAACCTTTCACCAGCCAGCCTTTCACCTGTACTTGATTCATCTTATGTCCTGCCAGAGTTAGAGCCTATTCGGTAGGCCTTGTTATAGGGGCCGTTTACATAGCCGTTTTTGTATATACCCTAAATAATTCGAGTTGCATGCAGGCGGCAACCGAGCGAATCCCCAGGAGCTTACTCAGGTAAGTGACTGGGGTGAGTAAGGGCAGCCAACGCCCAAGCAGCTTGAAGTATGACGGGTATAGCGCAAATCAGTGTAGGGGGAAGTGACGGTTAACATATAACCTTTATATATAACATTTCGGGATTTTTAAGCGCTAAAGGACATAACCCCGAAACGAGCGAGACGAGAAGAAAAAGTAGGGTGAAAAAGGAAAGGCGCGGCCAGATAGCCCAATGCAGGGAGCGGAAAATTGAAAGCTGGAGAATTGATGCCTGCACAAGTGCAGGCATCAGGAAAACGAGTCAGATCTTACAGCGACAAAAGCTTCTCAAGAGAAGGCGCGAAGAAGTAGCTGCCGCTGACGGCACGCGTAAAACGCAGCATGTCATCACGTTTGCCGTCACGATCGCCGAACATGCTCAGCAACTGCTGCTCAATATTATGCAGGTGCGCGCAGTAGGCGACAAAGTAAAGCCCATTCTTCCCGCTAGCGGTGCCATAAGGCAGGCTCTGACGCAGGATTTTCAGCCCTTTGCCGTCTTCCTTTAAATCCACACGACTGAGATGCGAGGTCTCAGGGCGCTCATCGGAAGACAGTTCTTCATTGTCCTGCTTGGTGCGGCCAATCATTTGCTCTTGCTGCTCCACGCTAAAACGCTGCAACTGCTTCAGATTGTGCTCCCAACGTTGAGTAAACACGTAGCTGCCGCCCGCATCCGGCTGGCCTTCTGGGATAATCGCCACAGCGTGACGCGCATCGCCCTGCGGATTTTCCGTGCCGTCGACAAAGCCGCTTAAATCGCGATCTTCCACCCAGCGGAAACCGTGCGTCTCTTCTTCGATACGAATCGCGCCACCAAATGCGGTCAGTGCCGCCTGTGCCAGCGTGAAATTAACATCATGGCGAAGCGATTGAATGTGGATCAACACATCACGCTGCGTGGCAGGAGCAAGCCCTTTACCCAGCGGTGTGAACGGCTTCAGCTCCGCCGCACTATGATTACAGTCCAGATCGCGCCAGACATCGCTGCCAAATGCCAGCACTGCGCCTAATCCCGCATCGGGATACTGCTGCTGTAACTCTTGTAACGTCTGACAGAATTTTTTGCATCCCTGCCGGATAGCATCAAACTCTCCCTGAATCATCGCTTCCATAAAAATGGCAAAACGGCGGTGTTCCAATAAAATACCGCTTTGAATTGGTGTCATTTCTGCTTCCTCAAGCGTCAGTTTTTTCTTTGTTGTTATGGTTTACTACGATAGTTATGGCGCATACGACCGCCGAAAAAATATCAGGCGGTGCCGCTATCATACCGGAAGCCGCCTGACTTTTACCTTGCGTGAAGACAAATTCGTCTTTGATGTAAAGATGTCCTTTTATAAAACGGATGTATTGCGCGCCTGCGCGTGCCACACGATCTTGCTCACTTTCCAGGTTTTCAGGATATCATCGGGCGGCATCAAGCCTTCCGGGCCGCTCCACTCGCCGGAATAAACGTAGCTAATATGCGTACTTTGTGGCGCAGCACATTCCACGCTCTGCGCATCATCACCTTGCCCTAACTGGCAGGATTCAAACGCTTTACTGTAGGTATTGCTAAAAGCATCCCCTATTTTCACGCCACCTGCGCTGCCAATCGCCGGATCCATGACCTCAACTTTGCGCACGCTACCCTTCGGCTGGCCACTGATGATCATCTTCACGTCTTTGCCATCCAGCGCCTGATAAAACGCAACCAGTTGACCGTTGGACGTACCCATTCCGCTACGCAGTTGATAATTACCATCCAGTGCGCTCTGTAGCGCCCCTTCGGACAGCGGCGTACCGGCATTGATGCCACCGACACCTGCATCGGTAACCTCCAGCGAGCTGCCGAACCAGTTAAACGGCGACAGGCTGGACCAGGAGAAATTGGAAAGCGTGCTGCATCCGGTCAGCAACAGCGGTAAACCCAGCACCAGCGATAAACCCAGCGGGCGAAAATTCATGGCATGTACTCCTCAAGATTGAACGGCTTTCGTCATCAGCCCCCCTAGTAAGATGGGGATTGGAGTCTGCGAGCGACGAAAAGTGCCGTAAAGACGGGATAATCCTGCGGAAGATTATAGGGGGCATGGGACGAGAAACCTACCAGAACGACAGACAAAGGCCGCAGAGTGCGGGGGTAACGGATAGATCGTAAAGTCGCTGTAAACACGTCCCTGTGCGCTCGGCTTGCGCCATCCATGGCGCAAACGCTTTACTCTTCTATTCCGTTACTCCCGTTTTCATTCGTCGAATAGGTTTATCAACAGTCTGAGGCCTCCCGACACTAGGAAGGCCTGCGAACAACATCAACTGCGCTGTGAGGCAAAATCCGTTAAGTCATAACGGTGCGTGAACAGATCGTCCAGCTCCGTCTGGTGCGTAATCGCCACCACGGTACACGCAGGTAACGCCAGCTTGATCAGCGCCAAAAGCTGTCTGGCGGCGTCATGATCCAGATTGCTCGTTGCTTCATCCAGATAAAGCGTATCGGGTTTAGCAATCAGCGCGCGGGCAAAAGCAACACGCTGCCGCTCGCCACCGGAGAACACCCGATCCCAGTTCAATTGCTCATCCAGACGATCGCGCCACGCGCCCAGCCCGACGCTATCGAGCGTCTGACGCAGCATCTCACTGTCAGCCAGCGGCGGATGCGGATAGCAGAGGATCTCTGCCAACGTCCCCTGCCCCAGATAGCTTTGCTGCGGTAACAGCAAGCTGCGACCTTCAAGCGACTGCCAGCGGCCATCGTAATACGGCCACAGGCCGCTTAACGTACGCAGCAGAGTGGATTTCCCCAACCCGCTGCGGCCAGAAAACTTACTCCAGCTACCCGCTTCACAGCTCAGATCCACCTTTTGCAGCAGCGGAGCACCCTGCGGCGTGGTGAAAGAGAGTTGCTCGATACGTAAATCCTGACCGACTGGTGCATCGGCCTGTTCAGACTGATGACGTTTGATTTCTTCTTTGAACTGACTAAGACGCGCCATACTGGCGGAAAGAATCATCAGTTCCTTATACATCCGAATAAACCAACTCAACGCAATGTGTATCTGACCAAACGCCCCGCGAATCTGCATCAGCCCCCCCAGCGTCACCGTTTTACTGAGGAAAGCGGGAAGTGCAGCAAAAATGGGGACAATCTGGCTGACGCGCATATAGCCAGAAGTGAAGAAAACCAGATTACGTTCGGCGTTCATCAACCGCCAATAATGGGTGACGATGGACGTAAAATTACGCTTGAGGTGGTTTTTTTCCTGCTGTTCACCACCGTACAACGCAATTTGCTCCGCGTTATCGTGCTTACGTAACAAAGACGCACGGAAATCCGCTTCCGCACGCTGTTTATCATAATTGATACCATGTAGACGCTTACCGATCACATGCGTAATCAGGCTGCCCAAGAGCGTATAGAGAATAGCAACCCAGACCAGATAACCTTTAATTACCCACTCTTCGCCAAACAGGGTAAATCGCTGAACACCCGACAGCTCCCACAAAATAACAGTGAAAGAAAAGAGCTGTACCGTCACAACTAAAAATGACACCGTCAGGCTGACCGTTTTATCAACAAATAAGCTGATATCCTCGGCGATACGCTGATCGGGGTTATCGATCTTGCCAGCAACCGACATGCGGTAAAATGCCCGCTTCGCCATCCAGCTATCCACCAGCTGTTCCGTTAACGCGGTACGCCAGCGAAGAACCAGCCAACTGGTAAACCAGTCCTGATGCGCGAATACCCCGACATAGATCAGGATATAAAGGGCATAGGTCTTCATCAGTGAAAATAGCAGGCCACTGTCGAATTCCCCTAACGCGTCATAAAACGTTTTACTCCATTCGTTTAACAACACGTTGAGATAGACAATCATCCATCCCATCGACACCGCAGCCAGCAGAAGCCCCCATGCCTGCCAGCTTCGCTTACCGCCCCAAAAGGGGCGGCAGAGATCGGCAAACTGTGCCGCCATCTTTTTCACTCTTTCACCTCTTGCGGCAAGGTGATGTAAAGCACGCGGTTATCTGGGTTATACAGCTTCGCCGACATCGCCCGTACCTCTTCCAGCGTGATGCTGTCGGCCAGTTTGGCTACGCTAGTCAGATAACGCGGATCGTCATAATGGCGGTAACTCAGAAGCAGACGACGCTGTATCGTCATGAGATCGCCCTGACGCCCTTTTTCCGCACGAATGAACTGTGCTTTCTGATCTTCTACATCCTGCTGAGTGATATTTTTCGGCAGTTCAGCAAAGGCTTTCTCAGCCAGTTTCCACAGTTCCTGCGCACGTTCAGGCGCGCTGGTGAAGCTCACTTCTGTCTCAATACGCTGTCTTTTATCTTCCAGTTCGCTATCGACACGCATGCGATAAATGCCTAACGCATCATCACGCAGGCTGGTTTTGAGATATTTATTCGCTAGATTACGGGCAACGCTCACCTGCACCGCGGCCTGTGGTGTCCACGCATGTGGTGTGAAGCTCCAGGCGCGGATATCGGCACGCGGTTCAATACTGATAGCCGATGTCGCTTCACGTTTACCCGGCAGAGCCAGATGTGATTTCACCTCGCCAGCAGGCTGACGCGGGATCGTCGCTAAATAGCGTTCAACCTGCGGCAAAATCTGTGCAGCAGGCATATCAGCCACGAGGTAGTAGGTTACCGGGGCAAACACCGCTTTATGCCACTGTGAAAGCAGCGCCGGCGCTGAAATTTGCTTCAGCTCCGCAATTTCAGGTTGCTGCCAGGCTGGCTCACCGAAACGCAGTTTGGCAATGTCACTGGCTCGTTCTCCTGAAACAGATTGATCGTCATTGGCTTTTTGACGCGCCAGACCCATCATGCTTTCTTTCATCACGTCAGGGTCGATACCCGGAGCCACATTCAGCTCACGGTATAGCCCCAGCAGACTTGCCAACTGCTCTGTTGGCGCACTTCCGTTCACAGTGAGTTGATCGGCTTCCTGAGCAATACCCAGCGACAGCGTCTTTTCCTTTTTCCAGTTATTAAGCGCTTCACCGTTCCATGTTGCAGGCCCGCTTTGGTTTACCAGTTGGCTTGCCAGCTGTACCTGCCACGGGTTGGTCGACGTGGACAAATATCCCGCGTCGCTCACTGCCGTCAGGTAGACTTTTTTACCCGCTTCTGGCGCACGCAGCCATACCACGCGGTCACCATTGCTCAACTGCCACTGCTCTACCTTCTGCGCGGCAAAGGTCTTCACCGCCGTGCGTTTCCCACTTTGCGTTACGGCAGGCAATTCAGGGATGACTTTCTCTTTTTCTACTTGCAGCGGTGCCAGCGTCGCTGCTGCCCACTGTGCCTGCAACTTACGAATCGCATCCGGTTTAGGCAAGGTGAAAGGCGTCGCGCCCGGCACGCTAAACTGAACCAACGTATCAGGTGACGCTAACCAACGTTGCCAATGGCGGTTCACGTCCTCTGCCGTGATCGTGTTCAAGATGTCCAGTGCGTCTTTACCGCGCTGCTGGCTACCAACATAAGGGCGATCCTGCTGCCATGAGATGGTCAACAGTTGAACCCAGTCTGCAAACTCACGTTTTTCAGGCGCATCGCTCATACGCTGTGCCGCTTCACGAATGTTGGATTTGATCTCCGTGATGTCCTGCTCGTTTAACGGATAGCGTTTAAACCGCTCAATTTCTTTCAGCACAGCAGACATCGCAGCGTCATGACCACCCGGCATCACATTCGCGAAGAAGCCCAGCGCTGCCGTTGTTTTACCGATATCCGATTTACGCACCACCAGACTACTGGCGTCTTGCGGCAGCTCCGCTTGCTGACGGCGAACCTGACGCCCTACCGCAGACATCGTGATTTGCGTCAGCACACGGTGATAGTAGTCAGACTGACCGAATGTGTCCTTGTCATTGAAACGGTAGACAAATGACACCTGGCTGCTGCCGCTTTGGCTATCCTGCAAACGCGCAACGTTGAGTCTCGGTTTCAGTAGCGGCTCGTAGTAATCACGGGCTGGCACAGCGACATTTGGCAGCGGTGCAAAATAGCGTTGAATTTCGCGTTCTGCATCCGCAGGCGTGATATCACCAATGATCATCAAACGCATATTCGACGGGTGATACCAGCGTTGATAGAAATCTTGCAGTACGCTGGCTGGCGTGTCGTTAATCGACGCTTCCGTGCCAATCGTCGGGCGGGAAGGATAACGAGAGTCATGGCGAATCGCCTGTACGCGCTGCTGGTTCATGCGTTCCGCTACGCCCAGCTTGCCACGCCACTCTTCCAGAATAATTTTGCGCTCATCATCGAGATCGCTTTGCAGCAGTTTCGCATGGCTCGTCATCTGGCTCAGCGCCTGCAACGTCGTGCCCAGATCACGATTCCCTTTCGGCGGGCTCATCATGTACATGGTGCGCTCGTAGTTGGTCACAGCGTTATAGCTCTGACCGCGTACCCATCCCTGCTTGTGCAATTCGGTACTTACGCCTTGAGGAAACGCCTCGCTGGCGCGGAACACCATATGTTCCACGATATGCGCCACACCGGATTCGTTGTCCTTCTCATCAATCGAACCGACATCAACAATCAGGCGAACATCTATCCGCGACTTCTGCCCTTCCAGCGGCACGAGAGTGTAGCGAAATCCATTCGCCAGCGTCCCTTCTTTAATGACCGGCAATGGGCTTTTCACTTCTTCAGCCTGGCTCACCAGACTACCCGCTAACAGGCCGACAGCCGTTAGCGATAACCAGCAACATTTCTTCCAGTTCATAACAACCTTTTCGTTTTTATTTTTGCCTGAGAGGCAATTTCTTAGCGCATATATGCGAAATGCAAAATGCCCCGCCATTCGTCAGCATGCGACGAATGGCGGGGCATAGGATTTACCAGGTGTAAGCAACGCCAAGCCAGAACTGACGGCCAGTCTTAAATGTCACAGCGCTACCAGTGGCCGTTGTTTGCGAAGTCTCGACAGTTTTGTCCAGAACATTCAGGACATCTAATGTGACATCAACTGTTTGATCTTTGAATACGGGTTGTGAGTAATTGAAACGCCAGTCATAAGAGAAGTAATCTTTATATTTGGTTTCATGATATTCCGTCGCACTACCATCATAGCTACCACAGGCGGCATTATCGCCAGGGCAGGCGATTGACTTCGTAGTATACCCAGAATAACCAGCAGTATATCCAAAATTCTGATTCCAGTTTAAACGTAAGCTTGGAAAATAAGTATTTACATTAGCAAAAACAGTCCAAGGCGTATTGAAATCAAGCGCCTTCATTTCTTCTTTACGAATTAGTTTCCCATCAATAATAACCATATTATCATCCGAACTACTTTGGTCATAATAGGTTTGAGAACTCGATTTATTCTTCACATAGCTTGCTCCAAGCGACCAACTAACATCAGCCACAGCGAAGCGGTAAGGACTAATCGGATCTACGGTTAGAGAGAAGGTATCCCCTTCTGTATGTGCGGTATTATCTAATACGTAATAACGCTTCCCGTTATCTTTAGTGATCGTCTTACGACCGAACTGATCCTTGCCCTGACGGTTCACCCATTTTATCGTCCAAACGGAATCCATTACTCGCTGGGATAAACCAAACGTTAGTTCATCGCTATAAGGGGTTTTCAGATCAGAAATATCATAATCAATGGAAGCAGTCTGAAGATCATTACTTATCCACGGGCTATTAGCATTAGTTCGGTTCTGAACTATATTAGAGCTAATCCCAGAACGTAATTTATAAGCTAGCATATTCTGCGAATAATAACGGTTAGCTCCACCAAAAAAACGGGTTGAACGATCACCGAATACGTCATAAGACGCAGCAAAGCGTGGAGCAATTGTCATGTTTTTCAGATAGTCATCATATTGCAGACGAACACCGGGGGTTACTTCCAGACGGTCATAACTCATACTATCTTGTAGGTAGAAAGCATAATTTGTGTAATTACCTTGAATCGAGCGGGCAGGATACAACGTTATACTTTTAAAGTACTGCTCACCATTTATACAAAAAGCATCGCCTGATTCACACACGACGTTACGATCAATCGTTGGCGCACCACGATTTGAACGAACATCGTCGAATCGACGATATTGCGCTTGGTAGAAGTCCATTTGCCAGCCAACATCAATCTGATGGTTAACACCATACAACCCAAGTGGATTTAACTCATAATTCTGCTTTAATGTAGTAGTGTTTTTTTCAGTGGCATAGGAACCATAGCCACCAAGATGCGCATTCTGAAAAGCCGCCCCCCCAGTACTACTCCAATCAAGGGCATTCGAAACAAAATTTTGTGAAACTACAAAACGACGCCAAGTTTGATAATTATTTGATTCATGATCAATTTTATTTTGTTCAAACTGATATCCCGCCAAGCTGGTCATTTTCCCCCAGTTGGCTTGATGTTCCCACTCTACATTACCGCGATATCCACCGCCGGTATTGGTGAAAGATCCATTTCTAGTATCTTCTTTGTAATAAGTTGACTCATGTGGAGAAAACATCCCCGTCACGCGAAAAATATCGCCGTTATCAGCCTGGTAAGTTCCTTTCAGCATATACGTTTCTGACAGCCGCTTTTGATCATGCCATTCTTGCAGGTAACCGTGATAATTAGGAATGATTGATTCTTGACGACTATAGGAAAAAATAAACCCGGCATTGTCACTTAATGGCTGGTTAAATGTTGCAGTGTAGAATTGCTTTTTAAATTTTGGTTGATGATAAAAATTGGTTGCACCCTGAAAATCTTCTCTAACTTTCGCATCAACATGATATTTAGTCCAACTATCACTCGTTGTACGATAAGAAATTTTTCCAGATGCTTTATCGAGTTTAGGGTCTTTCAACTTGGCATCTACCACGCCACCAGTAAAATCGCCGTATTTAGCCGAGATGTTACTATCGAAAACTTCTAATTTTTCAATTAACTCTGAATTAATCCAAAATGACTGCGCTCCACCTGCGGGCAAATCTGTTGGGCTATAGCCATCAGGACTGCTGGTCAAGCTTCCATTGTTAGCCCCAGGGTTGATCGTATTATTGTTGGATAACCCATCGATCATGAAATTGTTGTTATAAAATTTCTCCCCATGGAATGAAACCTTCTCAGGCGCTAGCTCCCCAGGGTTAAGGCTACTATTGGTATCATTAGAAAAACGGACATTTGGATTACGCTTAAGTAATTCTGTTACGCTACCATTTCCCGTTGGCAATTGACTAATCTGCTCGGCATTAAGAATCTGCGTCCCCATCGACTGGCTAGTCGGGGTTGAGCGGACTAAAATCGTATCTTCGCTATTCCCCGAAGAGGAATCACCCTGCTGTTCTTCTTCGGTTTCTGCCTTGTTTTTCTGCTGATTTTCATCGGCAGAGGTATCATTTTGCTGTGCGAGCGCAGGCCCTGATAATAATGACAAAAGCATCATTAAATAGACGTTCTTATTCATTTATTCAAAATCCCCAGTGAACCTTATCATTTGAAAAATAAAATTATTTTTTGTAATTACCGCATGTAACATTTATTGCTAATCATCAACCTGAATATGACCATTCAGTTTGAAAACGATGGAAACGACCTGATTCTCAACCGGTGCCTCCGTGCGATAGCGCCAGCGCGCCATGTCTTTCACCACATCATCGCCAAATACGCCGTCTGGCGTTTCAGACAGAATCTGTACGTTAGTGACCGTACCGCTACCGGTAATATCGAATTTGACGCGCACCTTTCCTTCCACACCCAGCGCTTTTGCCCGAGAGGGATAATTCACACGGCGATGCAGTGCTCTGAAATTTTGACTGTTGCTTTTCCCTGCACCGCGAGCTGCCTGACCGCTATCGCTTTCTCCTGCCTTGGCCGTTGCCGCACTGCCCGGCATGCCAGCAGAAGCTTGCATCGGTGAAGGTGCATCGCCGGTCTGATTTGTCGCTACGGGAGACTCGCTCTTTTTTTCTGTCTGTTGCTGCGTAGCCTGCTGTTGTTCTTTTGGTTTGCTCTCAGGCTTCTTTTCAGGCTGCTTCTTCTCACGCACGGGCGGCTTCTTTTCCGTAACGGGCGTGATGGGCTTGCGCTCAATGACAGGTTGTTTAATAACCGGGTTGGGGTGTTCTGGTAACGGAGGCGAAATAGGCTGTTCTAAAGAAACGGTTTGCGTCGCCACAACGGGAGGATCGGAAGACTCTGCAGTAGAAGGGGATGAATCAGCCTGCTGCACCATTGCCGCAGCCATCATCGTCACCTGCATGCTTCCACCTGCGTTTCCTGCCATATCGTCAATGCTTTCTTTCGGGGAAGAGTGCAATAGAAAGAAAACCGCTAGCGCCGCATGCGCCACGCAGGACAACACAAAGAATGCCAGAGAACGCCAGTTAGGCACATCGGCGGTTAGCGTTGTGGTTGGATAGGAATGAGCAAGAGGACGAGAGCCCAGCAATACGCTGCTGCCAGTGCGATTCGCACCCAGTAAAGCCCCCTGAAGATTTTCACTACTCACTATCCAACTCCATCTCTTAAACTTCAACTTCCTGGTGTCAGTAGTGCAGTCACAATCTTCCAGGCGATAAAATGTAAGCAAGATCGGAACACGAAAAAACATGTCAAGACCGATCGGACAACATTAATAAATAATAATACAAATGAGAATCGTTTTACAAATGAAAACTGTTACCCACAAAGTCTAACAAACCGCATGCAATATCATTACAAATTACAGTAACACATTGAGGTTAAATGAAAAAAGTGCGCTAACAGAGGCGCACTTTTTACTAAGAGGGGTAATTCGGGGGAGAAACTGTGCAGGAATAATGGTTTAGCATCAGCGCAATAGCGATCAATATTCCCGATCTTCAATCAGGCGTTTTCCCAGCGTGATGCAGTCAACGATCTCATAGTCGAGTTTTTCATACATGCCGATGACAGCATCGTTGTCTTCGCGCACCATCAGGTGAATTTTCGGACAGCCGCGGGCAATGAGTTTTTTCTCCAGTCGGCTAATCAACGCATTCGCAATACCGCGCCCGCGAAAATCCGGGTGCACGCCAAGGTAGTATGCCGATCCGCGGTGGCCGTCGTAACCGCCCATTACCGACCCTACGATTTCGCCGTTCACCTCTGCGACCAGAAACAGATCGGGATCGTGATTGAGCTTACGTTCGATGTCCATCTCAGGATCGTTCCACGGGCGTAGCAAATCGCAACGCTCCCAGAGGGTGATCACGGCTTCAAAGTCATCCTGCCTGAATATGCGGATTTCCATCACAGTCGCCATTTTGCAATAAGGTAAATCGTGATTATCGCGTGATTTTTATCAGACGCAATCTCAAATTGCGCGCCGCCATCAGGAATCACACAACAGGTGACCGGGGATCGATTTTATTGATGGTATACTGCCGCCTTTATTATTGTGCCCTCATCGCCAGAGAAACGAGATGCCCACTATGTCTGACGTCAATGCGGTAAAACATTTTTTGCTTAGCTTACAGGAAGATATCTGCCAGCAGCTTGCAGCGCTTGATGGCGGAGCCGATTTCGCCAAAGATGAATGGCTGCGTGCCGAAGGCGGCGGCGGGTGCAGTCGCGTGCTGTCCGGCGGGCGCATCTTTGAACGCGCAGGGGTCAACTTTTCCCACGTGACCGGCAAATCATTGCCACCTTCAGCCAGCACGCATCGCCCCGATCTGGCGGGCCGCAGTTTTCAGGCAATGGGCGTGTCGCTGGTGATTCATCCGCTTAGCCCTTACATTCCCACCAGCCATGCCAATGTGCGCTTGTTCATCGCCGAGAAACCGGGAGAAGAGCCGGTTTGGTGGTTTGGCGGCGGGTTCGATCTCACGCCCTATTACGGTTTCAAAGAGGACGCAGTGCACTGGCATCAGACCGCACACGATCTGTGCCAGCCGTTCGGTGACGATGTGTACCCACGCTATAAAAAATGGTGCGACGATTACTTCTTCCTTAAGCACCGTAACGAAGCGCGCGGTATCGGCGGACTCTTTTTCGACGATCTCAACGAGCCAGATTTTGCGACCAGTTTTGCCTTCATCCGTGCCGTCGGTAACGGGTTCCTCGATGGCTATCTGCCCATCGTCGAACGGCGTAAAGATCTGCCGTGGGGAGAGCGCGAGCGCGAATTCCAGCTCTATCGTCGTGGGCGCTATGTGGAATTCAACCTGATTTGGGATCGCGGGACGCTGTTTGGCCTGCAAAGCGGCGGACGTACCGAGTCAATTTTGATGTCCATGCCACCGCTAGCACGCTGGGAATACCAGCATCAAACAGAACCGGGTAGCCCGGAAGCCCTGCTGTATCAAGATTTTTTACCGGCTAAAGACTGGCTGGCAGAAAGTCACACGCACAACAAGGAAGCATAAGTCATGCAGATTTGGGTCGATGCCGACGCCTGTCCTAACGTCATCAAAGAAGTGCTATTTCGCGCGGCGGATCGCACGCAAACACAGGTCACACTGGTTGCCAACCAGACCATAAAAGTACCGCCGTCACGCTTTATTCGCACGCTGCGCGTCTCAGCGGGATTTGACGTCGCCGACAATGAGATTGTGCAACGCGTTGAAGCAGGCGATTTGGTGATTACTGCGGATATTCCGCTGGCATCGGAAGTGATAGAAAAAGGCGGCATCGCGTTGAATCCGCGTGGAGAGCGCTATACACCGGATACCATTCGGGAACGGCTAAACATGCGGGATTTTATGGATACTATGCGCGCCAGCGGGATACAAACCGGTGGCCCAAGCGCATTAAACCAGCGGGACCGTCAGCAGTTCGCTAATGAGCTGGACAAGTGGTTGCAGCAGTCGAAAAAACCGTAACGCTCTGCCTGATTCCCCTTCCGTAGACTACCGATCGTTAAAAGATCGAGATACACGGAGCGATCGCGGGGCGAGGTATCCCTACGGGAACCTCATCCCCGCGCTTCTCCTAAAAACAGGCTCAAGCAACCAACATTAACTATCTCGTCCCTTCTGTTTTAGCAAAGCAGGATGGCGATATTTGTTTAGCGATAAACTGGCAGCAGATCGAGACTCGAAAGCACATGTATCAGCGCGGTGCCAATGCCAAACAGCAGCACCAGCGCGACCATCGCATTGCCGCCCCGCACGCGGAACAGCGGGCTACCAAAGCGGCGACGCGATGCAAGCGCCAGCAACGCAGGCGTAATCACCGCCCATACGGTGGCTGCCAATCCGGCAAACCCAATCGCATAAATAAAGCCGTTTGGATATAGCAGACCGCCGATGATAGGTGGCAGAAAGGTCACCAGCGCCGTCTTGGCTCTTCCCAGTCGGCTATCGTCAAACTTCAATAAATCCGCCAGATAATCAAACAGCCCCAGCGTTACCCCAAGAAATGAACAGGCGACCGCGAAGTTGGAAAAGACGGTGAGCAACACGTCCAGATAGGGGCTGTTGAGCACGCTACCCAGCGTCTGCACCAGCACGTCAATATTACCGCCCCGCTCCGCAATCCCGATAAAATCAGGACGGGCAATGTTTCCCATCGTACCAATCAACCAGATGGCATACATCACCAGTGCCAGAGCGCTGCCAATAAACAGGCAACGCTTGATGACCTGTGGTTTGTGGCCATAATGCTTCACCAAACTGGGAACGTTGCCATGAAAGCCGAAAGAGGCCAGGCAGAATGGCAGCGTCATCAACACATACGGAAGATAGCTGGGCGCTTCTTCCGCAACATTGAGTAAAACAACCGGCTTAACGTTCCACAGCAAACTGCCGAACGTCATGAAAAAGGTCAGTACTTTTGCCGCCAGAAAAAAGGCGGTCATGCGACTCACCGCCGCGGTACTCCACCACACGGTCAACGCGACAAAAAGCGCAAACAGGCAGCCGCCGACGCGGGCGGAGAAATCGATCGACATCTCGGCAAGCGTGTGATGGATAATTGAGCCACTCGCCGAGATATAGGCGTAGGTCAGAATATAGAGGACAAAGGCAATCGATATGCCGTTAATCACATTCCAGGTCTTACCCAACAGATCTTTGGTCAGCGTATCGAAGCTGGAGCCGGTCGGATAATTCAGGTTAGCTTCCAGTATCATCAACCCCGAGTGATACATGCAGAACCAGGTAAACACCAACACGGCCAATGACCAGAAAAACCAGGCACCCGACATCACCACCGGCAGGGAAAACATCCCGGCACCAATAATCGTTCCTGCAATAATCATCGACCCGCCAAACAGCGAAGGAAGACGCTTTTCTGTACCGCTTTTTTCTACTGTATTTTCGTTCACTGCGCGTGTTGCCATAGCCGATATTCGCTCGTTGGTTTTTTTATCGAGTCTGGAGAAAGCCCCATACAGACGATAATGCTGCTCACTTAAGTATGGATGTAGGGGGAAACACGGTGATGAGGTTCCCGCAGGGATACCTCGCACCGTGGTAGCCCCCGGTATCTCGATCTTTAAACGATCGGCATTACCCTATAAATGAGGCGGGATCATGGCATAAAACAAAAATTATTCCATTGATTCATATCGGCCAGACAATCTATTTGGTCGATAAACTGCGATAAATAAAAAACCCAGCCAACAATCGGCTGGGTTTGTCTGGATGACGGGAAATAACTTAGAGCGGCTGAGTTTGTGCTTCTACCACTGCCAGCGCCACCATGTTCACGATCCGGCGCACGGAGGCAATCGGCGTCAGGATGTGCACTGGTTTTGAAATCCCCATCAGTACCGGCCCTACCGTCACGCCTTCTGAAGAGGAAACGCGTAGCAGGTTATAGCTGATACGCGCAGATTCCATATTCGGCATGATCAGGATGTTAGCCGAGCCTTTCAGCGGGCTGTCCGGCATTTGCTCGCGGCGGATCGCTTCCACCAGCGCGGCATCACCGTGCATCTCGCCGTCGATCTCGAGTTCCGGTGCCAGCTTGTTGACCAGCGCCAGCGTGGCACGCATTTTCTGCGCCGTCGGGGAATCCGAGGTGCCGAAGCTGGAATGCGACAACAGTGCAACCTTCGGTTCGATACCGAAACGACGTACGCTTTCTGCCGCCATCAGGGTGATTTCCGCCAGCTGTTCCGGCGTTGGATCTGCATTGACGTAGGTATCGGCGATAAAGGTGTTGCCGCTCGGCAGCATCAGCGCGTTCATCGCCCCAGCTGCATGTACGCCTTCGCGGTAGCCGAAGACTTTCTCAACCACATCGAAATGCTCTTCATACGTGCCAATCGTGCCACAAATCAGCGCGTCCGCTTCGCCACGGTGAACCATGATCGAGCCAATCAGCGTCGGGTTGCCGATCACCGCACGCTGCGCTTTCTCCTGCGACACGCCGCGACGCTTCATCAGTTCGAAATACTCACTCCAGTATTCTTTGAAGCGCGGATCGGATTCGTTGTTAACCACTTCGAAATCTTTACCGATGGTCAGTTGCAGCCCCAGCTTTTGCAGACGCATTTCGATGACGCTCGGACGACCAATCAGAATCGGGAACGCCAGCCCCAGCGTCACCAGTTCCTGCGTAGCGTGCAGCACGCGCGCATCTTCACCTTCGGCGAAGACGACACGTTTTGGCTGCTGACGCGCCTGCGCGAAGATCGGCTTCATGAACAGGTTGGTTTTGTAGACGAACTGGGTCAGTTTTTCGATGTAGGCATCGAAATCTTCGATCGGACGCGTCGCCACGCCGGAATCCATCGCCGCCTTCGCCACCGCCGGTGCGATCTTGATGATCAGACGCGGATCGAATGGTTTCGGGATCAGGTAATCTGGGCCAAATGACAGCTCTTGGTCGCCGTAGGCAGAGGCAACCACTTCACTCTGCTCCGCCAGCGCCAGATCGGCAATCGCATGCACGCAGGCCAGCTTCATCTCTTCGTTAATCGTAGTCGCGCCGACATCCAACGCGCCACGGAAGATGAACGGGAAGCACAGCACGTTGTTCACCTGATTCGGGTAATCCGAACGGCCGGTACAGATAATGGCATCCGGGCGCACTTCTTTCGCCAGCGGTGGCAGAATTTCTGGTTCCGGGTTAGCCAGCGCCATGATCAGCGGACGTGGTGCCATGGTTTTCACCATCTCCGGCGTCAGTACGCCGGGGCCAGAGCAGCCGAGGAAGATATCCGCATCAGGGATCACGTCAGCCAGCTTGCGAGCGCCGTTATCCTCAATGGCGTAAGCGGCCTTGGTTTCTTCCATATTTTCGTCACGGCCGTGGAAAATCACGCCGCGCGAATCACACACCACAATGTTGTGCTTCTGAAGACCCAGCGCCACCAGCAGGTTAAGACAGGCGATAGACGCTGCACCCGCACCGGACACCACCAGACGCACATCGGAGATATTTTTTTCTACTACGCGCAGGCCGTTCAAAACGGCGGCGGTACAGATGATCGCGGTGCCGTGCTGATCGTCATGGAAGACCGGAATCTTCATGCGTTCACGCAGTTTCTTCTCGATGTAGAAGCACTCAGGCGCCTTGATGTCTTCCAGATTGATACCGCCGAACGTCGGCTCCAGCGCGGCGATCACGTCGATCAGTTTGTCTGGATCCAGCTCGTCGACTTCGATATCGAAAACATCAATGCCGGAGAATTTTTTAAACAGGACGCCTTTGCCTTCCATCACCGGTTTACCGGCCAGTGCGCCGATATTACCGAGGCCCAGAACGGCTGTCCCGTTAGAGATAACGGCAACCAGATTGCCGCGCGCGGTGTATTTGTAGGCGGCCAGCGGATCTGCCGCAATTTCCAGACAGGGAGCCGCGACACCAGGGGAATAGGCCAGCGCCAGATCGCGCTGTGTCGCCAGCGGTTTCGTCGGGGAAACCTGAATTTTTCCGGGAATCGGATACTGGTGGAAATCAAGGGCGCTTTGCTTTAGCTGTTCATCCATTTTATGTACCTTTTCGGTTTTGTTGTGTTGTGTCTGTAGGGTCAAGAGTACCCAGTATAGTGTTTGCGAATGACGAAACTACCGAGGATGGCAAAAACTGCGGGGGAATGCTGGTTAATATAGTTATTTTATTTGACGGTTTTTTGTTCAATTTGATGTCGACGTCAGGGACACCGAACAGGTCGTTCAGAAGCGATTCAGGGGAAATGGGGGACGAACGGGCAATAAGCGTCACGTGATGTAAAAACACCACGCAACGGAGAAAAGCACGTTACTGCGTCATATTCAGAATAGTACGAATATTGCCTGCGCTGGTGGCGATAATATCGATGGCTCCCGTGCGCAGCGCACCGAGAATGGCTAATGCTTTGGTGTTTTCAGAAGCAATGGCAATCACACAGGGGATTTTATGTAACTCCTCAATACTCACGCCGATAACCCGTTCGTTCATCACCGTATCGACATGCTGGCCCTGAGCGTTAAAGAAGTCATACCCGGCGATATCGCCAATCACGCCTTGATTCAGGCTGGCATCAATAATTTCATGCGGGGTGAACCAGCCGAGTTTAACCATGTAGCTGTTCTCATTCATATCCCCGATGCCCACCAGCGCGATATCGGCCTTGCGCGCCCGATCCAGCGTTTCCTTAATGGTGCCGTTTTGCATGAATGCTTCTTTCAGCGCCCGGTTTTCGACATAAGCGGGTGAGTACAGCGTTTCACTGCTGCCGCCGAATTTCTTTGCCAGACGGCGGCTGATATGGTCAGCGTTAATTGCATCGCCGGGACGGTGTGTTCCGCCGATACCGCAGATAAAGCGGCAATTGCGTTCCGTCACATTGCTCACATGGTCTGCGACCGCCGCCACATTACGCCCTTGCCCCACCGCCACCACCGTATCGTCCTTCAACGACAGCGCCAGATAGTTAGAAACCAGCGCCGCAACCTGCCGCCGCTGTTCCTCTTCATCTTGATGATCTAACGCAATCAGAGCGCGCTTGATCGAAAAGCGCTCCAGCATCTGCTGTTCGAGACGCGTGCTGAATACCGGGTGATAGCGCACGGTAATTTCAACAATGCCCTCTTCCTTCGCCCGCTTCAGTAAACGTCCGACCTTAATGCGCGAAATACCAAATTTCTTGGCGATCTCTTCCTGAGTAATTTCGTCCTGATAATAAGCAACGGCGATTTCAGTCAGAAGTTCGCTTTCCTGAGATCCTGATTGTTTTTCCATCTGGTCACATTTTCCTTACGCAAGGGGATCGGTTTATACAGACGCTGTGTCTACAGATGAAAACAGTCGCGATGAATAATTGTTGCATGCCGGGAAGAGAGGCTCAAGCCCAGCGCGATGATCCCTGACGGTGACGCAAACGAACAAAGGCAGCCGTGCCGTAAGCCAGCCCAAAAGGCTGGCTCCGACAGCGGCAGGACATTACCGTTGAATCGCATCAATCTTCAGCATTTTGGCAATCACCAGATCAAGCTCTTTCTCGTCGAAAATCTTCTTCCAATCCGGTTTGATGATGTTCTCTTTACCGTATTCAATGGCGATCATACACGCATCTGAGAACGGGTTGGTGCTGCGGAAAGCCACCGCCAACGCAATCTGAATATGACCATACAGCATGGCTTTTGCCGCGGCTTCCGGCACGCCAATCGTATTGATGGTTTCATCCAACGCTTCTTTCATCAAGGTGCCAACCATACAGGCGACGGTTTCAACCAGCGTTGGTTCCAGATAGGCCAGCTGTTTTACCGTCACCCAGTGCACATCAAGCACCGGGCCATACATCACTTTCACCACGCGAGCCAGTTCCGCTTTCTGCTCATCGCTGCCCGTTTCATAAGATGCCGCAACGTGCTGTGGCGCAGCCACGCCACCAAATGCATCAGCATGTTCTTCTGGCGTGAAGCGATCCAGAAATACGGAGGGATGGCACGGGTGTGCGACGGCGTAATCGATATCATAACGTTTGGCGATAAGATTGGCATAGGCCGCAGCCGGGTCCAGCGTCAGCAACACGGCGTTACTTTTCATCTGCGGAACAACCAGCCCGGAGACCACCTTCAGCGCAATATCTGGCACAGCCAAAATAACGACATCGCTTTCAGGAATAACCTGCTCGGCAACGGAGAGCTCCCTGCCTGCGGCCACGACTTGCTCCTGCGCGCGCGGCGAGTTCTCGCAGTAAAACACCTGATAGTCACTTTTCTGGAAATTGGCAGAGATACGCATGCCCATTTTGCCGCCAGCGCCCAGTACGGTAATGGTTTTCAATTCAGCAGCCATGATTGTTACTCCTCAGATTTACAATAGTAAAAAGCGATTAAATAGAATGCGTTGTCGGTGATGAACGGCCTGCGTACGGGTTTCTGGTATACAGGTAGTTCAGGCTATGGCGCGTCCAGGCGTCTTCCAGACGGCAGGTTTCTTCCGCGTTGGCCTGCCACGGCAGCCAATGCTCGACGATCTGGTTAATGCTTCGTTCGTTCGGACGGACTTTCTGGTGAAGTACGTCGTAATCCAGCAGGCCGGTGCCCAGCAGACAGCCGGAATAGGTAAAGCCCACCCACCCTTCCTGACGGGCAAAGGCAAAATCTTTGATATGCAGGTTAACCACGCGTGGAGCCGTCAGCTCAATCACCTCGCGCGGATACTCCAGCGCAGCAACACAGTTGCCGGGATCGAGACAAATCCCCAGTGCCGGGCTGTCGATGGCGTCAACCACGGCCAGGATGTCGCGCGTTTTTACCTGTTCGTAGGTTTCCAGCCCCAGTTGGATGTCATGCCGCTCAAACTCAGGCAGCACCTGACGCAGTAACGTAAGCGCCTCGTCTTGCGTTGGCTTATGTGTTGCCGTGTTGAACATCGTGCGGATAAAACGGACATCCAGCGCACGCGCAATTGTGAGATAGCGCGTCAGGTGCGCCGTATCTAATCCCCGCGTCCCCAACTCCAGTTGAATGCCTAAATCGGCGGCGTGCTGCCGCAGTTTTTCCAATTCGGCAGGTGAGAGTGTTTCGACCGCGGCGTAATCACAAATCTGGAAAACGCCCGCACCAGACTCCGCCGTTTGCTCCAGCATGGCGTGCAATCCCAGCGGCTTTGGCACGCGAGAAGAGGCTCGCCAGAAGAACGCATAAGTACTTAATCCGATTGCCATGTTTATTTCCTCTCTCTTACGCCTGCGAGCCGAGCGCGAAGGCTTCATCCATAATGGCGTTAAACGCCGCCGGATCGTGGGCAAAACGCCCCAGAAACAGGCCATCAGCCGAATCGCCAAGCTGACTAAGCAATCCCGGCCCCGCGCTACCGCCATAAATGACACGCCCTTCACGCACGCCTGCCTGTGTTGGAACGTGCTGTTTTAATGCCTGACAAACTTCGCGGATGTAGGCCGTCGGGGCAGGTTCCGTGCTGCCAATCGCCCACTGTGGTTCGTAGGCCAGTACCAGCTCGCCCGTCAGCTGTTGCTTCTGGGCCAGATCCAGCGCCGCCGCCAGTTGAGCCTGACAGGTGTCGATCGCCTGCTGCGTCGAACCGCGTTTCTCTTCGCCAACGCACAGCACCGGAGTCAAGCCATTACGCCAGGCCGCCGCTGTTTTCAGCGCGAAATGCTCATCCGTTTCACCAAAATAGCGGCGGCGCTCGGCGTGCCCGATTTCGACATAGCGACACCCCATTTCGTGCAGCATGGTGCCGCTCACTTCCCCGGTGAAAGCACCGTTATCCGCCCAGTGCAGATCTTGTGCACCGACATGAACGGGTGACTCGGCAAACCGTTGCACAACGGGGGCTAACGTCGGAAAAGCGGGCAGAACAAATAGCCTGACCGAAGGCAGTGACGATAATGGATGCTGTGCCACCATCGCCTGAATGTGCTGGCACCAGTCGAGCGTCTGCTGGTAGCCGAAATACATTTTCAGGCTGACGCCCAGCGTTAATTTGTGAGAACTCATCGCTCACTCTCCGCTTGCGTCGCCGTCTGACGTGAAGGGCTAGCCGTCGTCTCGCTGTTCAATACCGCCGAGACAGCATCAAGAATCATGGCTAGCGATATCGCCCCCGCATCGGGTGTTCCCAGGCTTTTTTCTGCCAGCGGGCGAGCGCGACCAATTTTGGGTAACAGTTGTGCCGTATCGTCAGCCGCCTGCTGCGCGCACTGCGCGGCCTGCTGCCAGGCTTCTGGCAAGCTCATTCCCGCTTCCACCCGCTGTGTAAGCGCGAGACTAAAGGGGATCAGAGCATCCACCAGCGTTTTATCCCCCGGTTTCGCTTTGCCAAAATGCATCACGCTTTCTTTGGCCTGACGCACGCCATCTGCCACACGGCGACCGTCAGGGCGTTGTTCATCACCCAATACGGTTCCCAGCGCATTCAACGCGACGCCCCAGATTGCGCCAGAGGTTCCCCCAGCCCGATCGGCCCAGGCATCTGCCGCACGTTGCAATAACGTACCGGCCCCCGCCTGCTGTTCCAGCATCTCCGCCGCTTTTTCCGCGGCGGCAATCACCCCGCGCTCCATGCCAATGCCGTGATCGCCATCTCCGGCAATCGCATCGATACGCCCCAACTCTGTGACGTTAGCTAGCACAACGTCACGCGCGGCATTCAGCGCCGCCGCAACACAGTGTGCCGCCGCTTTCGATGCCGCCGTCGCGGTTGGGATCACATCCAGTTCTGCCGTGAATGTCCGCTCAGCCAGCGGTTCGGCGGGAGACATGCTGCCTTTACGAAATGCTGGTGCATCCGCAGGTGCTCGCCAAAAACGCTCTAGTTCCTCATCCAGCCAGAACAGCGTGAGCGACAGACCCGCCATATCGAAGCTGGTCACAAGTTCCCCCACTTCCGGCTCGACCACCGTCAGCCCCTGCTCGACCAGCAGTTGCGAAACACGGCGATAAACCACAAACAGCTCTTCGTATTTCACGCCGCCGAGGCCGTTGAGTACCACGCTGATCCGCTGCCCGGAGAGCGTCGCAATACCTTGCGGCACCTCTTCCAGCAGTGAACTGACCAAAAGCTCAGCCAGCTCATCGGCGGTTGAAATAGGCACATCGCGGATACCCGGTTCACCGTGAATCCCCATGCCCACCGCCATCATTCCTTCGGGGACGGTAAACAGCGGGTGTTCCGCGCCCGGCAACGTACAGCCTGAGAAGGCTACGCCGAGTGAACGGGTGCGCTGGTTGGCACGCTCGGCAATCTCAAGCACGGCGGCCAAATCGTAGCCCGCTTCCGCTGCCGCAGAGGCCGCTTTGAAGACCATCAGATCGCCCGCCACTCCACGACGTTTTTGCGATTCGTTCAGTGGCGCACTGGAAATGTCATCGGTAACCGCCAGCAGTTCACATGGAATGCCCTCCGCATTCAGACGCGCCTTGGCCTGTCCGAAATGAAGCACATCGCCTGCATAGTTACCAAACGTCAGCAGTACACCACCGCCATTGTGTGCCGCTCGAGCGACGGAGCAGATCTGCTGGGCAGATGGCGAAGCAAATAGGTTGCCCATCGCCGCACCGTGCGCCAGCCCTTGCCCGACCAGGCCAGCAAACGCCGGGTAGTGGCCGGAGCCACCCCCGACCACAATGGCGACCCCACCTTCACGACTGCGAGTGCTTCTGACCACGCCGCCCGGCACCTGACGCACTTTGTCAGCATGCGCCGCCACAAAGCCTTCGGTCAGTTCCCGAGCGAAAGCAGAAGGTTGGTTGAACAAATACGTCATATTAATGCTCCTGTGTTGCTGATGCGGATTTCGATAACCGGTCCGAACGGCTGAGCAGGACAATCAACACGGCGGAAAGCAGCATTAGCCCGCCGACAATCATCATGGGCAGCACGTAGGTTCCCGTCACACCCCGCACCGCACCGGTGATGTATCCCGCTGAAAATCCGGCAACATTGCCAATGGTATTGATGAGCGCGATGGCCGCTGCCGCTGATGCGCCCGTCAGGAACTGGGTCGGTAATGTCCAGAAGTTAGGTAGCGCGGCGAAGATGGAGCAGGCCGTCACGGTGATCACCGCAATGGTCGCCGTAGGAGATTCCATAAACAGCGCCAGCGGAATGCTGATCGCACCCGTCAGCGCAGGGATGGCAATGTGCCATGAACGGCAGCCGCGGCGCGTCGCATCACGTGACCAGAAATACATCACGATAGCCGCAGGCAAGTAAGGGATGGCGGTAATCAGCCCTTTATCCATGACATTGAAGGTCGTGCCGAACTGCTGTTGGAAACCCGCGATAATCGTGGGCAGGAAGAACGCCAGTGCATAGAGGCCGTAAATAAAACCGAAGTAAATCAGGCACAGGACCCAGACGCGTTTGTTGAACATCACGGTCATCACGCTAGGGTGTTTGCTGTGATTTTTGGTGGCATGCTCGCTTTCCAGTTCACTGACCAGCCAGCGTTTCTCATCGGCATTCAGCCACTTGGCATCGGCCGGGCGATCCACCAGATAGAACCAGGTAATGATACCGACGATGATGGCGGGAATAGATACGCCGAGGAACATCACCCGCCAACCAGACAATCCGAACAGGCCATGCTGCTCAATCAGCCAGGCGGCCAGCGGTGCGCCTAACACCACGGTCAGCGGTTGTGCCAGGTAGAACAGTGACAGGATTCTGCTACGGTAGCGGGCAGGCACCCACATACTGAGGAACAAGATCGCGCCGGGGAAGAACCCCGCTTCTGCTATCCCCAACAGGAAACGTAGGATATACAGCCCTTCAAGACTGCTTACCCAGGTAAACAGCAATGACACGATGCCCCACGACACCATAATGCGTGACAGCCATTTGCGCGCGCCGAAGCGGTGCAATGCCAGATTGCTCGGCACTTCCAACAGAATATAGCCAATAAAGAAAATCCCGGAGGCGAGCCCGAACTGCGCGACGGTTAGCGCAAGATCGGTATTCATACCATTCGGCCCCGCGAACGAAATGGCCGTACGATCGAGGAAGTTAATAAAGAACATCAGGCCGACGAAAGGCACGAGGCGCCAGGAGATCTTGCGAATGGCCGATTGTTCTACAGCCGATGGTGTGGTGGTGGACGGTTTTGAGGCAGATTGTCCCGCCGTTGCCGCAGCCGATACTTTACTCATACAGCCCCCTTACTACCGATAGTCAATCTCTTCCATGACATCGCCTCTACGCCAGGCTGTTCCTGCATTTCATCCTCTTTCGTCATTTGATACCCGGTGTGACCTTTGTTGTTTGTTGTCTTTTTTATCGTTTGCATACAGGTCTGACACATTGTTATGCCCTCTAAAGATTTAGATCATTAACACACGCTGTGAACATATGAACAATATATTTGCCCCAATCTTTTGCCTATCTCTCTGTTTAAAAATTGTGAGCATGATCTAAATATGTATCAAAAAGGTAAAATACCGCCTTAAAAGCCGTAAAAGTGACCAAGATCACTCTTTTAATCACCTTTTCCTCTCTGACAAAACAAAAAACAAATAATCACACGTTGAACATTTGAAAAAAGCGGTATATGTTTAGCCATGAAAAGGCCGGAAATGTACGGAATCATGCAGAGAGATTCTCGTTAGTGTCTGTTTATTCATGTTTTTATAAACAATCTAACGAAAGCGACATATCAGGCTCACTTTGACCCTCAGCCAGGCAGGAGATAGATATGCTCTCGATTGCAATTGGTGCAGACAGCGCCGCGATTGATCTGAAAAACACGATTACTGATTATTTACAGCAGAAGGGGCTGACGGTGACCGACTACAGCTACGATCCCACCGGGGAAAATCCGATCTACCCCGATGTTGCCTACACGCTGGCGCACGCAATTAAAGACGGTAAGCACCAGCGTGGGATCCTGCTGTGCGGCACTGGGATCGGCATGAGTATCGTGGCTAACAAGGTCAATGGCATTCGTGCCGCTCAGTGCCATGACACCTATTCCGCTCAGCGGGCCAGAAAAAGTAACGATGCGCAGGTGATCGCACTAGGCGCTCGGGTTATCGGCCCTGAACTGGCAAAAGAGATTGTCGGTGCCTGGCTGGATGCCGAGTTTGAAGGTGGCGGATCGGCACCGAAAGTCGAGAAAATCAGCTATTACGAACATCAAGAAAATCATCGGTAACCCTGTCTGACGGCCCGCAGTCATCCCCAGACTGGCTGGCCGTCAGTCTTACTGTTCGTTCAGCCGACTTTCCGTGCAGCAAAATAGTGTTCAGTCGAGAGAGCCCAACCGCAGCAATCGGAAAAAGCGCATGTTATTCCACGTCCTCATGGTGCAGTGTGTTGGCTCTGTTTTGCGCAGGCCATTTCTCTTTTACATCAAGGAGCTCAATCATGAATCAATTAGAAGCCCTTAAGCAATTTACCGTGGTGGTCGCCGATAGCGGCGATATCGACTCCATTCGTCAATTTTCGCCACAAGATGCCACCACAAATCCGTCCCTGATTCTGAAAGCCGCCACCCTGCCCCAGTATCAACCACTGTTTGATGACGCGATCGCCTATGCAAACCAACAAGGCGGTAGTCCGGAAACGCGGCTCATCAACGCCAGCGACCGACTGGCCGTGAATATCGGTGCAGAAGTGCTGAAAAGCATTCCGGGACGCATCTCCACCGAAGTGGATGCTCGCCTCTCGTTCGATCGCGGTATGTGCGTAGCGAAAGCGCGCAAGCTCATTGGGATGTATCAGGAAAAAGACATCCCGCGTTCACGCATTCTGATCAAGCTTGCCGCCACCTGGGAAGGGATTCGCGCGGCTGAAGAGCTGGAAAAAGAAGGGATCAACTGCAACCTGACGCTGCTGTTCTCGTTTGCTCAGGCGCGCGCCTGCGCCGAAGCGGGCGTCTTTCTGATCTCACCGTTTGTTGGTCGGATTTATGACTGGTATCAGGAAAAGCAGCCCACCCGCGACTATCAGGCTGAAAGCGATCCTGGCGTGATCTCCGTGCGTCATATTTATGACTATTACAAACGCCACCGCTACCAAACCGTGATCATGGGTGCCAGCTTCCGCAAAGTGGAACAGATTCTGGCGCTGGCGGGATGCGATCGCCTGACGATTTCCCCCGCGCTGCTGGAGCAACTGAAAAACAGCAATGCCCCGGTCGAACGCCAGCTGACGCCGTCGACCGAAGCGTTCAATCCACCTTCGCCGCTGTCTGAAGCCGAGTTCCGCTGGGAACACTATCAGGATGCGATGGCCGTCGATAAACTGGCGGAAGGCATTCGCCTGTTCGCTGCCGATCAACAAAAGCTGGAAGCGCTGTTGGCGGCCAAGCTGTAACGTCTGGAGTCAAGCATGTCCTCTCGTAAAGAACTTGCCAATGCTATCCGTGCGCTGAGCATGGATGGGGTGCAGAAAGCCAAATCCGGTCACCCTGGTGCACCGATGGGCATGGCCGATATCGCCGAAGTGCTGTGGCGCGATTATCTTAACCATAATCCGGCCAACCCTAACTGGGCCAACCGTGACCGCTTCGTGCTGTCCAATGGCCACGCTTCCATGCTGATTTACAGCCTGCTGCATCTCTCCGGCTACGACCTACCGATTGAAGAACTGAAAAACTTCCGTCAGCTGCATTCCAAAACTCCGGGTCACCCTGAATACGGCTACACCGCCGGCGTCGAAACCACCACCGGCCCGCTGGGTCAGGGTGTTGCCAACGCCGTGGGTATGGCGATTGCCGAGCGCACGCTGGCGGCGCAGTTCAACCGTCCGGGCCACGAGATTGTTAACCATCACACCTACACCTTCCTCGGTGATGGCTGCATGATGGAAGGGATTTCCCACGAAGTCTGCTCGCTGGCAGGCACCATGAAGCTCGGTAAACTGACCGCGTTTTATGATGACAACGGCATCTCCATCGACGGCCACGTTGAAGGCTGGTTTACCGACGATACCGCTGCCCGTTTTGAAGCCTACGGCTGGCACGTAGTGCGTGGCGTAGACGGTCACGACGCTGAAGCTATCAAACGCGCTATCGGTGAAGCCCAGCTTGTCACTGACAAGCCGTCGCTGCTGATGTGCAAAACCGTGATTGGTTTCGGTTCACCGAACAAGGCCGGTACGCACGATTCCCACGGTGCACCGCTGGGTGATGCGGAAGTCGCGGCTTCCCGCGAACAGCTGGGTTGGACGCACGCGCCGTTTGATATCCCGGCTGACATTTATGCTGCCTGGGACGCGAAACCGGCCGGTCAGCGTAAGGAAGCGGCCTGGGATGAGGCGTTTGCCGCCTACGCCAGCGCGTACCCTGAGCTGGCTGCTGAGTTCACACGCCGCACCGGTGGTGAACTGCCGACCAACTGGCAGGCAGACGCACAGAAATTTATCGACGATTTGCAGGCCAATCCGGCGAAAATCGCCAGCCGCAAAGCCTCACAGAACGCGCTGGAAGCTTACGGCAAACTGCTGCCGGAATTCCTGGGCGGCTCTGCCGACCTGGCACCGAGCAACCTGACCATCTGGTCCGGCTCGGTTTCACTGGATAAAGACCACGCGGGTAACTACATCCACTACGGCGTGCGCGAATTCGGCATGACGGCGATTGCCAACGGGATTGCGCTGCACGGGGGCTTTGTACCGTACACCGCAACCTTCCTGATGTTTGTGGAATACGCGCGTAACGCCGTGCGTATGGCTGCGCTGATGAAAATCCGCAGCATCTACGTTTACACCCACGACTCCATCGGTCTGGGCGAAGACGGCCCGACGCACCAGCCGGTTGAACAGTTGGCAAGCCTGCGCGTGACGCCGAACATGAGCAACTGGCGTCCTGCGGATCAGGTAGAAACCGCGGTGGCGTGGAAATATGCCATTGAGCGTCAGGACGGCCCGACGTCGCTGATCCTGTCCCGTCAGAACCTGGCGCAGCAGCCCCGTACTGCTGAGCAGTTGGCGAACGTGGCGAAAGGTGGCTATGTGCTGAAAGACAGCGATGGCCAACCTGAGCTGATCCTGATTGCGACTGGCTCTGAAGTTGAACTGACTGCCGCAGGCCGCAAGGTGCGCGTGGTGTCTATGCCGTCTACGGATGCGTTCGACAAGCAGGATGCGGCCTACCGTGAAGCGGTGCTGCCGAAAGCGGTAGCGGCACGCGTCGCGATTGAAGCGGGTATTGCAGACTACTGGTTCAAGTACGTCGGCCTGAACGGCGCGATTGTCGGCATGACGAGCTTCGGTGAATCGGCTCCGGCTGAACTGCTGTTCGAAGCATTCGGCTTCACCGTCGATAACGTGGTCGAAAAAGCGCAGGCGCTGCTGAAGTAAAGCGGCGGTTCGGTAAACTGACGATGCCGTAAAACACCAGTAGTAGACTGCGATATCGCGCGCAAAAGGATCGCAAACCGCACTATTGTTTGTGATCCAGATCAATTAATTCACCTGAGTATATTGCATGACTCCAGCGCCGCATGCTGATATTGCGGCGCAACACCACAAGTTGCACCAGCCTATTTTTATCGCGGCGTGCTACTGCTTCGGCAGGCAAGACCAAAGTAAAAATGCATTTCCTCTTTTTTAGAGGTGCATTTTTATTTTGGTCTTTTTTTTTGGCCTAATTGGCGTCAACACAGGGTAAAACTATGGATCATCAAAAAATGAATTATCAAAAACTTGGAGTCGACATCCTCGCGTTGAGTGGCGGCAAGCAGAACGTCAGCAAACTGACCCACTGCGCCACTCGCTTACGTTTCGAGTTCAACGACAGCCATGCCGTACAGGCAGAGGCGATTGCTAAACTTCCCGGCGTCATCAGCGTGGTCGATCGCGGCGGCCAGTTTCAGGTGGTGATCGGCAACGACGTTCAAGTCACCTACCGGGCGATTTTGAATGAGATTGGCGAGATGAACAGCCAGCGCAATGCTGGCAACAAGCAGCAGAAAAAAGGCGGCATTTTTACGCAAATCATCAGCGTGATTTCCACCACCTTCACCCCCGTCATTCCGGCAATTACCGGCGCAGGGATGATCAAAGCACTGCTGGCAATCCTCAAGTTGACCGGCTTAATTTCTGCCGACAGCACGACCTATCGCTTGCTGGATACCATCTCCGATGCGGCCTTTTTCTTCCTGCCCGTGCTGCTGGCTTACGGTGCCTCCATCAAGTTCGCCTGTAACCCGATTCTGGCGATGACGATTGCTGGCGCACTGCTGCACCCGAATCTGGCTCAGCTACTTGCCTCCGGCGGCCCCATCAGCTTTATCGGTATTCCGGTGCGGCTGGCGGACTATGCCGGATCGGTGTTACCGATCATTCTCACCGTGTGGATCATGTCCTACATCGAGAGATTCGCTGAAAAAGTCTCACCGTCGATGATCACCTTCTTTACCAAACCGATGATCGTGCTGCTGTTTACCGCGCCATTGGCGTTAGTGGTGATTGGGCCTTTCGGTATTTTCCTCAACGATCTGGTCGCCAGCGGCGCGGCCATCATTGACAGCAAGGCAAGCTGGTTAATCCCGATGCTGATGGGTGGCCTGCAACCGTTCCTGGTGATCACCGGTACAGCCTGGGCGATGACGCCGATTGCCACCTCGCAGCTTACCCGTAACGGCTTCGAAATGATCAACGGGCCCGGCATGCTGGCTTCCAACATTGCTCAGGGTGCCGCCACGCTGTGCGTTGCGTTTAAAACCAAGAACAAGAATCTGAAACAGCTGGCTTCTTCGGCGGGCTTCACCGCGCTGCTGGGTATCACCGAACCGTCCCTGTACGGGGTAACGCTGAAACTGAAGAAACCGCTGATTGCCGCCATGATTGGCGGGGGCTGTGCGGGTATCTATGCCGGTTTAGCCGGGCTGGTTCGCTACGCCTTCGTCTCACCGGGGCTGGCAGCGCTGCCTGCTTTCATTGGTGAAAACCCGATGAACATCGTCCATGCGCTGATCACCTGCGCCATTGCGATTGTCGTCACGTTTGCTCTCACCTGGATCATGGGATTCGACGATCCGGTGGATGAAACTGACAGTACCCAAACCGACTCAGCTCAGGCAGATCAACGCCAAGCGACACCGGCAGCCAATACCGCGCAAAAAACGCAGGCCGCAGAAGGCCACGCAGAACCACAAACGATACTCAGCCCGCTGTCCGGCAAATTGGTCGCGCTGAGTGACATCAACGATGACGTATTCTCACAGGGATTACTGGGGCAAGGCGTGGCGATTATTCCTGACAACGGTGAAGTGGTTGCGCCCGTCAGTGGCGAAATCATCACGTTCCTTGAGTCTAAACACGCCATCGGCATCCGGGCTGACAACGGTTTGGAATTGCTGATTCACGTCGGTCTGGACACGGTGAACCTCAACGGCAAGCACTTTACTGGCTATATCAAACCGGGCGACCGCGTCACCGCTGGCGACAGGCTAATTAGCTTCGATCTGCATGAAATCACGCGTCTGGGTTATGACCCGGTTACGCCAGTCGTGATTATCAATAGCGATGAGTATGCCAGCGTCGTCTGCACCGCACCGCAGCCGATCGCCCCGATGGATACCATCATTAAAGTGAACGCCTGACGATCCATAAAAGCATTGGGCAAGGTGCCCAATGCTTTTCAGTCTCCCTGTATGTGAGAAAAATATGCACTATCAACAGCAAAAACACTTCCCGGCAGGTTTTCTGTGGGGAGCGTCGACGTCGGCTTATCAGGTTGAAGGTGGCTGGCAGGCCGATGGGAAAAGCCCGTCGATCATTGATCAATGCCAGCACCCGGAAAACACTGCCGACTTCACCGTCGCCAGCGATCACTACCATCGATTTAAAGAAGATGTGCAGCTTTTCGCGGAGCTGGGCTTAAAGGCCTATCGCTTCTCTATCGCCTGGACACGTATTCTTCCCGATGGCACCGGTGCTATCAATCCGCTGGGTATCGCGTTTTACAACAATCTGATTGATGAGTTGAACGCGCACAATATCGAACCCGTCGTCACGCTCTACCATTTCGATTTGCCTTATTGCCTTGAGGCACAAGGCGGCTGGCAGAATCGCGCCACGATTGATGCCTTTGTTCACTACGCCCGCACGCTGTTTACCCACTTCGGCGACAAGGTAAAATATTGGCTGACGATTAATGAGCAGAACACCATGATTCTGCATCCCGGCGCGATTGGCCTGCCGGAAGGTGGCGTGTTACCGTCTAAAAAAGTGCTGTATCAACAAAACCACCACATGATGTTGGCGCAGGCTCAGGTCATGGCCTTGTGTCACGAACTCGCGCCCAATGGCCTGATTGGCCCGGCGATCAACACCACGTCTATGTATCAGGCCACCAGCAAACCGGAAGATGCTATCGCCGCACACAACTGGGAAACGCTGCGCTGCTGGAGTTTTCTGGATGTTGCCGTGCACGGCCGCTACAACGCGCTGGCCTGGCGTTATCTGGAAGATCGCGGTCTGGCACCGGAAACATTACCTGGCGATGACGATATCCTACAGTCAGGAAAGCCCGACTACGTGGCAATCAACTATTACTCCACCGCCACCATTGCCGCCAGCAAAGGCGATGCGTCTGATGTCAGCGCCCGCGCGGGCGATCAGCAAATCATGCTGGGCGAACCCGGCGTCTATCGCGCAGCGGAAAACCCGCACGTTGATAAAACACCTTATGGCTGGGTGATTGATCCCGTTGGCTTACGCTTAACGCTGCGGAAAACTTACGAGCGCTATCATCTGCCGATCCTGATTACGGAAAACGGCATGGGCGCGCCGGATAAGCTTGAGGCCGACGGTACAATCGACGATCAATATCGCATCGATTTTATTGCCCGCCATATTGAACAAATGCAGCTCGCCATCAGCGATGGCGTTGATCTTATTGGCTATTGTCCGTGGTCGGCGATCGATGTGGTCAGCACCCATCAGGGCTACGGTAAGCGCTACGGGTTTATTTACGTGAACCGCGACGAATTCGATCTGAAAGATCTGCGCCGCATCAAAAAGAAAAGTTTTTACTGGTATCAAGGTGTCATAGAATCAAATGGAGCGCGCTTATTTCCCAGCGTCCCGTGATACCGATATCCAGTAAACGTTGTTAAAACGGGGATGAGCACGACACCGGATATGTCACGTTGCAGGAAGCCTATTTCCCGCAACGTGACAAATTAGGGGGCAGGCTTATCTCACTGACTTTCCCACTGAATCACTCAAGAAACGCATGATGGCTGAACCGATAAAAGCAATAAAAATACTGAACAATAGCCTGGTGTTATCTTCCGATGCAGATAACAACGAAATCATTGTTATGGGGAAAGGAATCGGCTTTAACAGCAAGACCGGCGATATTCTCGATCCGGCCAAAATTGAGAAGACCTTTATTCTCAAGGATGGTACATCGCCACGCGAATTTGCTCGTCTGATTGAGCACGTTGGGGAAGAATATGTTCACATCGTGAATAAGATTATTGATGATGCGAACCGGCAGCTTCATGGTCGCTTGAGCGAGCAGGTCTTTTTTACGCTGATCGACCATATCAGCTTTGCGATTGAGCGCTATCGCAAAGGCATCAGCATACAAAATCGTCTGCTTTACGAGGTAAAGCGGTTTTATCCGCAGGAATTCGCGATTGCCTCGCGAGCGCTTAACGACATCAACCAGCAGATGAAGCTGGAATTACCCGAAGAGGAAGCAGGCAATATCGCGTTTCATTTGGTCAACGCCCAAACCGACGTCCAGAATATGGAAAACACGCTCCAGTCGGTCAAGATGCTGAAAGATATCTTTAATATCATCCAGTACAACTTCCATATCGTGATTGATAAAGAGTCGATTAATTACTCCCGTTTTCTGACGCACATGCAATTCTTTATTCAGCGTCTGTTGGAAAATAGCCTGATTCATTCAAATGATGACTTTATTTTTGAGCAAGTCACCAAAGAATACCCTGATGCCTATAAGTGCAGTCGACTGATCAAAGACTATATTCACAACCTGCTCAATATCGACATTTCTAACGATGAAATGCTGTACCTGATCATTCATATCGTCCGCATCACACCGGAAAAATAACCCCTTCCCAATAGCCAGGCGAAACGCCGCTATTGGGCAAGATTTCTGCCATTATCACCGGTAACCTTTCGGGTATATGTTCTGTTTGCCTTTGCTTTGCGATATTTATTCTTTAGCCTTCATCCCAGTCAAGTGAATAACAAAATAAACGCCATCATTCTGTTTATCATAGTAAAAAATCCATTCCACCCTCCCGTAATCCAATAACAAAAGTAACAAAATCGCTCGCTTATAACTTATAACCTTTTTTTATTTGTCCTGTTTTACCCTGACGATTAAAAGAGAAAAGGTGTCAAAAAATGCCATTTGGCAAATCACATACCGCATAAGCCCTTTTCTTTTGATAAGAAAAACCCATTTATTTTTCATGTCTTATGAAGAAAGGCATGTTAGTTAACCCAGGTAAAAACAATGAAAAAACCTCTGTTTGCCTTTCCATTACTTATGCTTAGCGTATTACCGTCGGCCTTTTCTGCCGATCAAAATGTCCCCACCACTCGCACCTTCCAGGTTCAGTCCGATGCCGCCTTAAAAGCCAAAGTGCCAGAGACTGTACTGCAAAAAGGCTTTATCGTTGCAGGCACCAACCCCAATACGCCGCCAACCACCTTTTATCAGGAAGATAATAAAACGCTGGCAGGCCGCGAGATCGATATCATGAATGCGATTGGCGACCGGTTGGGCGTGCCGGTGAACTGGAACGATACCGGCGGGTTCGACAACATCATCCCCGGTCTGAAATCAGGCCGTTACGATGTGGCGCTGTCGAACATCAATGCGACGCCAAAGCGCCTTGAGCAAATCGATTTCATCGGCTATTTCAACGCATCAAAACTGGCCATCATTTCCCTGAAAGACGCTAACGTCGCGCCTTTTACCTCCCTCAGCGTGCTGTGCGGTAAAGAAGTTGGGGCGGGAGCGGGTACCACTCAGCTACTGCGCTTGCAGGAAGCCGACAAGCAGTGCGTCGCAGAACAAAAAGACGCGATCAAAATCGCGATCTTCCCGGATCGTCCATCAGGCGTACAGGCGGTGATCAGCGGGCGCGTACCGCTGTTCTTCGGCCCTTATGAAGGACTACGCTATCAGGTGAGTCAGGTAAAACGGCTGACCATCAGCGGTGATATCGCCGTTAACGATGCGCCCGTTTCGATTGCGTTCCCTAAAGACTCTGCTCTGGAAGACGCGGTTCAGGCGGCGCTGAATTCGCTGATTAAAGATGGCACCTACCAGAAGATTTTGGATAAGTGGGACATCGGCTACGGCGCAGTCCCCGAGGCGAAACGTAACGCAGAGATCTTCGGATGAGTACTCCCTCACCGCAGCAGGAACTGCACATCGTTGCCAACCGACACTACGGGCGCTGGATCAGCGCCCTGCTGGTTCTGCTGCTGTTAGGCGCTATCGCCCATTCCGTGCTGAACAATCCCCGTTTTGAATGGCGGGTCGTTGTGGAAAGTTTTACCGAGGACTCCATTCTTCAGGGCGTCATCATGACGTTGAAACTGACCGCCATTTCGGTGGTGTTGGGATTTGGCGGCGGCACGATACTGGCGCTGATGCGCCTGTCCAGCAACCCGGTGCTGGTGGCAGTCAGTTGGGGCTACACCTGGTTCTTCCGTGGCGTCCCGACGCTGGTGCAGCTGTTTCTCTGGTATAACATTGCCGCGCTCTACCCGACGATTTCGCTCTCGCTGCCGTTTGTCGGCGAACTTTTCAGCGTTCCCGGCAATACGCTCATCAGCCCGTTTAATGCCGCCGTGCTGGCGCTGGTCATGCACCAGTCTGCCTATGCAGCGGAAATCGTTCGTGCTGGCATTCAAAGCGTCAACCCTGGTCAGTTAGAAGCAGCCCGCGCGCTGGGATACCGTAAACCGCAGATATTCTTCTACACCGTTTTGCCGCAGGCAATGCGCGCCATCCTGCCTCCTGCGGGCAACGAGGTCATCGGTCAACTGAAAACCACGGCGGTGGTTTCCGTGATTTCGCTTCAGGATGTGCTGTATTCGGCACAGATCATTTATCAGCGGACCTATGAAGTCATCCCGCTACTGCTGGTTGCCACTATCTGGTATCTGCTGCTGACTTCCGTGCTCTCTGTCGGCCAATACTATGTTGAACGCTATTTCGGCCGTTCCACGCTCAAGCGCAGCAAGCCAGGCAGAAACCGTAAACCGCGTGCTGCAAGGCCTACCCAACGCGCCCAGCCAGCGAATCGGCAGCAGCCCAGCGAGTCCCCCAGCACCTGAATCGGCGAGCAAGCAAAGTCGTGCTCTCAATGAATGATGAAGGAAAGGCAACTATGGGTGAGCCCATCACACTGCGAAACGTGCGTAAATTCCTGTCGGGAAACCTGATTTTAGATGACATCGATTTGCAGATGGAGGCCGGATCGGTCACTGCTATTCTGGGTCCATCTGGTGCGGGTAAATCCACGCTGCTGCGCTGTATTAACCACCTGGAAAAACTCGATGGCGGCACCATTTGCGTTGGCGACACGCTGGTTGGCTATCGGCAGAAAGGCCATCGGCTCTATGAATTGAGTGACAAACAGGTCGCAGCCCAGCGCAGCAAAATGGGCATGGTGTTTCAACACTTTAACCTGTTCCCTCACCGTACCGTGCTGCAAAACGTGAGCGATGCCCCGCTGCGCGTTAAAAAACGTGAACGGCAGGAGGTACTCGATCAGGCATATTCGCTGCTGCGACAGGTTGGACTCGCGGAGAAAGCCGACGATTGGCCGCACCAGCTTTCCGGCGGCCAACAGCAGCGGGTCGCGATTGCCCGCGCCCTCGCCATGAATCCGCAGGTGATGCTCTTTGACGAACCCACCTCGGCATTAGATCCGGAACTGGTTGGTGAAGTGCTTCAGGTCATTAAGAAGCTGGCACATTCTGGTATCACGATGGTCATCGTCACGCACGAGATCGGCTTCGCCCGTGAGATCGCCGATAACATCGTGTTTATGGAAAACGGCCGAATTGTCGAAACCGGCCCCGCCAGACAGGTGCTGGACGCCCCACAAAACCGTCGTACGCAGGCCTTTTTCTCAACCGTGCTGTGATTAGGGCATGCTCTGCTATTTATGCCCGTCATACTTCAAGCTGCTTGTGCGTTGGCAATACTCGGCTCATGGCCGAGCTTCCTGAAAGGCTGCCGCAAGCGGCGTTCAAAACGAACGGTTTTGTCACGTAATTCGAATTATTGAGGATATTACGGCTGTGGGTAAGTGACCTCGTCGCACTTCTGAAGATTTAACCGTACTTTTGAATAATTAGCGTTTTAAATTAATTAAGCATTCGCTAGTATCAGTCTCATAGAAAAATTATGGACATTTTTTGTGACAACGATTAGAGATATCGCCCAAAAAGCAGGGGTGGCAGCATCAACCGTTTCTCGCGTGCTTAATAACGATCCCAGTCTGTCGGTCACCAAAGAAAAGCGTCAACTCATCAAGAAAATTGCCCACGAACTGGAATATTTATCGCCCACACAGCGTAAACAGCAGAAAAAAAAGTCAGAGAACGCCATTGTTGTACGCTCCCATTTCAAAATGGATAACGATAATTTATTAAATCTCGCCGTCGTCCACTTTCTTACGCCTTCAGAAGAACTCAACGATCCTTATTTCACCGCAATGCGTATTGGCATTGAAAACCGCTGCCATGATTTTAATATTTCGTTGCGAAATATATTCACCACAAATTTATCATCCAATAGCAATACCTTAGCTCAGGCACAGGCCATCATTTGTGTTGGTCACTTTAGCGATAACGATATCGCCTTAATTTACGCATTAAATAAGAATCTGATTTTTATCGACTCAGCCCCCCTCGATAAAAAATGTGATGCCGTGCTTTTCGACCGGGAAGCAGCAGCACGCGAGGTATTGCATTACATCGTTAATAGCGGTGCTCAGCGCCCTGCATTTATAGGGAACAATGAGAGCCGGTTGCATGTATTTCAAGAAATAACAAAAGAACACGGTATCTATCACGAATCACGATGTAAGGTTAGCCAGCTATTCTGTATTGAGTCCGGCTATCAGGCGATGAATGAATTGCTGCAACAAAAAGAGTGGCCCGATGTTGTGTTCGCCGCAACAGATATTATCGCTATTGGTGTCTACCGCGCGCTGCAAGAAAAAGGCATTTCCATCCCTAAGCAAATCAAAGTGATTGGCATGAATGATATTCCTACCGCCCAACACCTCAACCCAAGCCTGACCACCATGCGACTCTACCCCGCTGAAATGGGTGAGGCCGCCGTCGATCTGTTTTTAGAATTGGTAGCGGGACGCTATTACAAGAAACACGTACAACTGGGCTATGAGATGGTCTGGCGCGAAAGTTTTACGCTTAACAATCCGTAGCCATGTCGCTCATAATACCGCCCTTCTATTTATTACCTTTGCAAATAAAGCGGCCACGTAAGAAAGTTACGCGGCCAGAGAGCGTCAATTAGCGGTAATTTTCCACAGCTGATTCCATCCCCCGTTATCATGCCATTGAATACCTGCCGCGCCGTTCTCTGTCGAACGACTACTGATATCCAGTAGCTTTCCGCTATTTCTATTCAGAATTTTATAATAGCCATCTCCGGCATCCAAAATCAGCCATTGCTGACTAAAATGGCCGGTGTTATACATTTGGAGAATCTGCGCGCCATCTTCATTGGCGCTGGAAGTAATATCGATATATTTTCCGCTATTCACATTCACGATATTGAAGTAACCATTGCCTATCGCATTAAAATAAAAACGCTGGCTGTCCCAGTTACCATCCGTATATTGCTCAAGGAATGCGCTATCCTCATGCGATCCCGCTACGACATTCAGCGATTTACTACTGTGTCGATTAACGATTTTATAGCGGGTGCCGTTGACGAAATTGATTTGCGATTCGGCAAACGCGTCCAGTGCTCGGGTAAACTGCAATACATTGGCTGAAACTCGTGTTGTCGCACCTAATGCGTAGCCATCCGGCAACACACTGGCATTACCCGCAGGTTCCCAATAAAAAACCCCAATCCCTTTATTCCCCGGCACGGCTTTAACAAGATTAATGGTATCTTTGATAGTCCAGTAGCTGTCTGTCGGGTTGGTCTCCAAACCGCCGACTTCAACAACCATGACTTCCTTACCATACCGGCTCGCCATATCATTAAGACTGCTAGCCAGAGCACCAGTGAGCTCCCAATAGTTTTTCCCCTCCCAATGGGGATAGAATGAAAAACCAATCACATCGGTTTTCCCACCATACGTTGTGAGGAAATTGTCAAAAAACCAGCGAGCATTCGAATTATTATTCCCATGCGCCAAATGGCTGATCACCTTGGAAGAAGGGCTGACTGCTTTAACCGCATCATAGCCCGCATTCAGTAGCTGCGTTAAATTGGCAAATCGGCTTGTGCTGCCTTCCGGTAGTAAAATTCCGGGGTTCATTTCGTTACCAACCTGCACCCATTCCGGCGTCACGCCAGCGGCAATGAGCGCAGTCATCACCTCATGTGTATGGTTATAAACGGCCGTCGTTAATTGACCAAGATTGTAATTCGCCCACGCGGCTGGCTTTATTTGATGGCCAGGATCTGCGAAAACATCGCTGTAGTGGAAATCCACCATGACGCGCATTCCCATCGCTTTGGCGCGCTGCGCGGCATCCACCACGCGGGTTTTATCCGTATAGCCGAGCATCGTCCAGGTCGTATTATCTTTATGCCATAACGCACTGGGATCGGGGTTAACGAAAATACGTAGTCGCACCGCGTTTATGCCGTGATCGCGCAATATCTGTAATACATCACGCTGAGCGCCAGCATCGTCACGCCAGGTGACTCCGCGATCTTCCAACTGTTTTACCCAGCCAATATCCGCGCCATAAGCAAACGGCTGCGCCGCTTTCGCCAGATTGGCTGACATGAACCCGATAAACAGCATTAACAATACAGAGATGATTCCTGAATAATTATTCTTTTTCATTCATTTCTCCTTGAGGTAACACGCTTAAAAAGTATTTATTACATAAATACCCAGGTACAGATTCAAAAATAGAGGTCGATATTTATAAAAATAAATTTTACATAAAAAACCAAGCAGCCAATTTTCATCGCTGCTTGGTTAACTTCATGACTATTCCCTTTACGTCATATATTTTATGGAGCAAATTTCATCATTACAGGCCGTTATTTTTTAATTAATTCGTTTTCCATTTTCATCAAAAAAATGCAGATGTTCACTACGGCACGTAAGCGGAATCGTTGAGTAGGGAACAATACTGTTGTCACCCGACAAATGTACCTTGAAATGATTAACGCCAGAATAAGCACCAAAAATATACGTGGCATTACCCAGCCTTTCGGTTACCTCACTATTGATTGACAGGCTGACATCACCGCCATTTGGATCAATGCTCAGGTGTTCAGGCCGAATACCCACGGTAATCTTTTGTCCGATTTGCAGCCCGTGATTGGCAACATAAACGGAAAGTGTATTGAGCGTATTGATCAATATACTCACGTTATTTCCTTCGACCTGTATCACTTCACCGGGTAGAAAATTCATGTTTGGCGAACCGATAAAGCCAGCGACAAAAAGATTTTCTGGCTTATGGTATAACTCCATTGGCGTGCCGACCTGCTCAATGTCACCTTTGTTTAGTACCACGATTTTATCCGCCAGCGTCATTGCTTCCACTTGATCGTGCGTCACATAAATCATGGTATTACGCATTTCCTGGTGCAGCCGGGCGATCTGTAAACGCATTTCCACACGTAATTCAGCATCGAGGTTCGATAAGGGTTCATCAAATAAGAACACTTTAGGATCGCGCACAATGGCTCGCCCAATCGCAACGCGCTGCCGCTGACCGCCAGAGAGCTGTTTCGGTGTGCGATCCAACAATGCTTCGAGCTGGAGCGTCATTGCCGCCTTTCGCACCATTTTTTCCACTTCGGCTTTGGGGTGCCCATTCATTCTTAGCCCAAACCCCATATTTTCAGCCACTGTCATATGCGGGTACAGCGCGTAAGATTGGAACACCATCGCAATCCCTCGCTCTGCGGGATCGAAATGGTTCACTAAGCGGTTATCAATATGAATTTCGCCATCCGTTATCTCTTCCAACCCAGCGATCATTCTCAGCAACGTCGATTTACCACATCCCGACGGGCCAACGAATACCACAAACTCGCCAGAATTAATTTCAAGATTGATACGATGGATCGTTTCCGTCTTATCGTAACGTTTCACTATATTTTTTAGTAAAATATCAGCCATGTGAACCTCAAACTTTAATTTTTCATTGAGAGCGTATTACTTTACCGCGCCCGTCATGCTGGCGATAAATTGCTTCTGCATGGCAAAGAAGATAAGTAAACTGGGAAGTGTAGAAATCACCGTTCCAACCATAATCAATCCGAAATCTGGCGAGTAAGCGGAAGCAAAACTGGATAGCACCAGATTAATCGTCTTTAATTCATTAGACTGAAGGACAATAAGCGGCCAGAGAAAGGCATTCCATGACGTCATGAAAACAATAATAAAAGCAGCAGAATAGCTGGCACGCATAATCGGCACGTAGACATACAGGAAAATTTTCCACTCAGCGACGCTTTCCACGCGCGCAGCGTCTATCAGCTCCCTCGGAAATGTTTTAGTACATTGCCTAAAGTAGAAAATAATAAATGCCCCAGCCACCGTTGGCATAATAACGGCAAAGTGTGTATCCAGTAAGCCAGCCTTACCAAACATGGTGAAGAGCGGGATCATTAATGCCGCAAACGGAATCATCATCGTCGTTAACAGTGCGACATAGACACGCTCGCGGTTTTTACTGGAATAAATCTCAAACGCATAGCCTGCGATAGAGCACACCACAAGCGTTGACACCGTGCTAATCAACGCAATTTTTGATGTATTCCAAAATATTAATGACAGATCCACCTGACTCGTCAGATTGGTAAAGTTGACCACTAGCTGATCGCCAAACGTGAATTTCCCCATGTTGATTTGGCTGGTGCTATTCGTGCTCGATACCACCATCCAGTAGAAAGGGAAAAGCGAAAAAATGCTCATCAACACGAGAAAAACATGCATCAGTATGCTGTTAATTTTACTTTTTCTCATATTATCCCTTCCGTGCCGCTTTAAATTGAATCAGCGCCAGTATTGCTGAGAAAACAACAATCACGTACGAAACCGTTGCCGCATAACCAAAGTTAGGCACAAATTTGAACGACAAGTTATAAATATAAAGTGATAACGTCAGCGTCGCATTTGCCGGACCACCATTCGTGATATTCATCGCTTCATCAAACAGCTGCAATGTGCCAATGGTTGATGTCACACTGGTAAAAAGAATCACCGGTTTCAGTAATGGTATAGTGATAAAGAAAAACTGCTTAATGGGGCTGACACCATCGACTCTGGCGGCCTCATAAATTGACTTATCAATGTTCTGCATAGCGGAAAGATAAAAGATCATATTATATCCCGTCCAACGCCATGTAATCGCAATAATAATCGTCACCTTTGCCCAAAAAGGATCGGACAGCCACGGAATCGGATCGTCAATAACATGAATAAACATCAGGAATGAGTTAATCACGCCGTCCAGCTCAAACATACTTTTAAAAAGAATAGAGTAGGCAACCAGCGAAGTGACGCAGGGTAAAAATATAGCTATTCTAAACCATTGACGATATTTAAGTTGAGACGAATTCAGGCAAGAAGAAATCGCTAATGATAGCAAAATCATAATGGGCACTTGGATAACCAGAAAGGTTAATGTGTTCCAAAGCGCCGTTTTAAACATAGGATCATTAAATAAACGAATGATATTTCCCAGGCCAACAAATTGTGTCACCACGCCACGGCCAGACTGAAAAGAGAGCCAAAGTGATTTGAAAATAGGGTATATCGTCATTAAGGCAATCAACCCAACAGCCGTAGCGACAAAGGCCCAGCCGTTGATGTTATAAAGCCTATTCATTTTAGGTTTATACATCATTATCACACCATCGATTTCTGGAGAGAAATACTTGAGGGCTTGCCGCCCTCAAGCTCACACTCGCTACTGCATAATCTGATTTTTTAATGTAGTTTCGGCACGTTTTAAAACGTCATCAACAGAATCGCCTTTCAGTAATGCAGGTATTTCAGCGGCAATGGCGTTATCAACTTCTTGGGTATACATGCCATAGGAGACCTGTGGAATTTCAGTCACCCATTTAGAAAAATCAGCAAAGACGGGCTGACCGCCAAAGAACGGATCCTTTACTGCGTAAGCCGGGCCGGAAGTGGCAGGAAGGAAGGTGGCAAGCGCACCGCGATCAACCAAAAGGGTTTGATACATATTGCTATCTGCCGCAAAGGTTTTCTGCAAAAATTCAATCGCCTGTTTAGTATTTTTGCCACCTTTTAAGACATACCAGCTCGACCCTCCCTGATTGGAAGCATGTACCGCTTTGTCGAGATTTAACCGAGGAATCGGCGCAACACGCCATTTTCCTTTCTGATCTTCGGCACTTTTAATGGAGCCAATCACCCATACGCCGGAAACCACACTCGCTGATTTCCCAGCGTTAAAACTCCCCACAAAGCTCGACCAGCCAGAGATAGGCCGCACAATTTTCGCGTCATTAATCGCTTTAATCGTTTTTAACGTTTCTTTCAGTGCATTGTTTTTGGTGAGATTGAGCTGGCCTTGATTATCGAAGAACCATTCACCACCGGACTGCATCATAATATGGGGAAGAACCACATCGTTCATGTCGTAGGTCAGCATATCAACGCCGGTTTTCGCTTTTACCTGCTTACCGATTTCAATATATTTATCCCAGGTAATGTTCACCATATCGCTCTCTTTATATCCGGCAGCTTCCAGATAATCGAGTCGATAGAACATTCCCGCCACGCCGGAATCAAAAGGAACACCGTATACCTTATTCCCTACCGTCATCACTTTCGTTTTATAAGGTGCAAACTGGCTATAATCAATAGCATCCTGCAATGGGATAAACGAATCAGGATAAGCCTGAAGATATTTCTGCGCATTATAATCTTCAATAAGCACAATATCAGGCAGCGCATTTTTAACACCAGAAGCCAACATGGTATTTAGTTTCTGCTCAATATCTTCTTTACCTGAGTCGATCACTTTCAGACTAAAACTTGGATCGGCTTTTGTATATATCGAAGAGGCTTCATGCATTGCCGCAACATTGAAGTTAGGATCCCAGGCCCATACGGTGACTTCAGCAGCCAGGCTGTGACTCGATAAGCCCAACGTGAGGAATGAAACTGCAAATAGGGTAGATACTTTATTCTTGATCTTCATCAGAGCAGTCCTTCTTTACTTTTTGTAAAGAGAGAATATGAGTTACTGCATAATGAAGCAACGAGTTACACCGCTTACATTCTTTAATCCAGTGATACGGGTCACACAACAAGGAGAGAAATAACTAAATATTCGATCTCAATACAAAAAATTTAGGAAAAATTTCCTTATAAAAAACCCATATCCGATCGATAAAACAGATTAAAAATCAACCTAAAATAATTTTATTACATTGAAATATAAGTAAAAAACCCATCATAAGAAAATAAATAAAAATTTTACTCCGATAGTATTAGTCATAATCACACCGCCATCACGGTATTACCCAAAAATGAAAACGTTACCACGGCAAATCAAGCGGCACACGTCGATGCCCGTGTGCCATAAAATACGCTGACGCCTAGGCAAACCAGCCGCGAATGATCGCGTGCTGTAATAGCATGATGGTCTTGCCGTCTTTAATCCGGCCATCGTTCATCATCGCGACGGCTTCGCTGAACGGCAACTCCAGCACCTCGATATCTTCATCTTCCACGCCGCCGCCCGGATTATCGCGCAGCGACTCATCGTATTCTGCCGCGAAAAAGTACACGCGTTCCGTCACGCTGCCCGGCGACATGTAGGCATAGAACAGATTTTCCACGTTGCCGATCGCATAGCCGGTTTCTTCGATTGCTTCGTTACGGATGCACTCTTCAGGCGAATGGTCGTCCAGCAAACCGGCGCAGGTTTCCAGCAGCATGCCGCTTTCGTTGCCGTTCACGTAGGTGGGAATACGGAATTGTCGTGTCAGAATCACCGTGCCTTTCGCCCGGTTGTACAGCAGAATCGTCGCGCCATCACCACGGTCGTAGACTTCACGAACCTGGCGAACGATGCCGCCATTATTTCTTTTTAAATCAAAAGTATATTTATTCAGAATGTACCAATTATCGGATAGCAGCTTCTTTTCGACGATATCAATGGGAGACGACATGCAAACACCTCAGTGATCGATGTGGAGGGAAGACTCGTTTATATAACAACGCGATTCATCATATCCCCTTTTAACCACAGCATAAACGGATAAGAAGGCATGTATTAAACGAAATTCATGGCGAAAAAAACAGGTTAACCACATGATTTATATTGATTACTCCATTACGACTATTCCACTCTTTTCGTCCCTCTGTCGTTTATCGACTATGCTATACCTTAAATCAGTCACGTTTCAGGAAGTCGCGCTGCGCTTTCGTTTTCCCCATCACCACCGTCAATTCCCATGACGCGCTACCGCAACCGCCTTCCATGATTCACTCGAATTCAATACCGCATCACTTCTCAAACCACATCATCGAGGTAGATAACATGAGCCATTTCATTTTCTCTTCACCTAGAAAATATGTTCAGGGTCGCGGCGTGCTGGATGAACTGGGTGAACAACTCAAGCCGCTGGGAACGAAAGCATTTCTGATGGCGGACGGCATTGTTTGGGACATTATCGGCCAGCGCGTTGATGCGTCTCTCAAACAGGCAAGCATCGGTCACCATTACGAACGTTTTAACGGTGAGGCATCCAGCAACGAAATCACCCGCCTTGCCAAGCTGGCGCGCGACGCGGGCACAAACATTGTCGTCGGGTTAGGCGGTGGTAAAACGCTGGATACCGCGAAAGCTGTCGCCGACGAGCTGAAACACAATGTCGCTATCGTCCCTACGGTGGCGTCAACGGATGCACCGTGCAGCGCGCTGTCCGTCATCTACACCGACGAAGGCGTGTTTGAGTCCTACCGCTTTTACGATAAGAACCCTGATCTGGTGCTAGTCGATACCGCCGTGTGCGCGCAGGCCCCCGCACGCCTGTTCGCCTCCGGCATTGCCGATGGGCTGGCAACCTTTGTCGAAGCGCAGGCGGTTCTGCGCTCTCACGCACTTTCGATGCTGGGCGGTAAACCTACGCTGGCAGGCATGGCGATTGCCGAAACCTGCGAAAAAACGCTGCTAACCTACGGTTACAGTGCTTACAAAGCGGTAGAAAAAGGTGTGGTGACGCCAGCGGTAGAATCCGTGGTGGAAGCCAACACGCTACTTTCCGGCCTGGGCTTCGAGAATGGCGGACTGGCGGGTGCTCACGCTATTCACAACGGCTTTACCGCGATCAAGGGCGATATTCACCACCTCACCCACGGGGAAAAAGTCGCCTACGGCACGCTGACACATATGGTGTTGGAGCAACGTCCTGACGAGGAAATCGCACGCTACATTCGTTTCTACCGCGCGATTAACATGCCCACGTTGCTAAAAGATCTGCATCTGGAAAATGAGTCGTTTGAGAATCTGGTCAAAGTGGGTGAACTGGCATGCAGTGATGCCGATACCTTGAAAAATCTGGATAGCAGTTTAACGGCAGAAGATGTCGCCCACGCCATTGTCGCCGTCGATGCATTCAGTAAAACGATTAGTTAACCGCAGCCGCGCTAAAAAGCCCGACTCCAGCGAGATCTGCGCAATGGAGCCGGGCTTGACATAACAGGCACACCTCTCGCCGTATTCCTGCCAGAAAACGTTCTCTCTGCGTCATCAACCTACTCATTACTATTCACTTTCATTTGATGAGAAAACGGGCAGGATAACGACACACTCTCTCGACCCTGAGCCATCGAATGACGAAACGCCCTCGCCTTATCGCGCTATCGGATACGCTGACGCTTGCCCTTTTCGGGACGATCGTGCTGGCATTAGGCATGGGACTTGGGCGCTTTTTGTATACGCCGATGCTACCCGTGATGCTGGAGGAAGGCAGCTTCACTTTCGGTCAGCTTTCCTATATTGCCAGCGCAAACTACGCCGGTTACCTGTTCGGCAGTCTGTTTTTCTCTTTCAGCCGTCGCGCCTCAACCGATCAACCGGTGTTCCTGCTGTTTATCGCCGCGGCCGTAACGGGCATTTTGCTCTTCGCGATGGCTCTGACCACTCATACAACGCTGGTCATGATCATTCGCTTCATTGCCGGGATCGCCAGCGCGGCGATGATGATCTTCGGTTCTTTGACTATTTTGCACCACACAAGGCATGTTCGCGTTATCGCTTCGCTCTATGCTGGGGTTGGCGTAGGAATCGTGTTAGGCAATGAATACATCATCATCGGACGGCAGTACGCCCTCACCGCCGAGCCATTGTGGTGGGGGGCGGCGCTGATCGCCGCGCTACTTCTGATCGCCTTACTCATCCTTGCACCGCATAAATCAACCGTAGTGCAGCAACACATGGTCAATGTCGATGAACCACCGCACCTTGGCTGGCGGCGGCTCTCGCTGCTGTACGGCCTCGCAGGCTTCGGGTATATCATCATCGCCACCTATCTACCGCTTATGGTGACGTCGCTCGGCATACCGCGTTTATCCCTGCATTTATGGTCGTTGGTTGGACTGGCGGTTATTCCCGGCTGTTTTTTCTGGCTATGGGCCGCCAGCCGCTGGGGAACCTTACCCTGCCTGACGGCAAACCTGCTGATTCAGGGAAGCTGCGTCCTGTTGACGCTATTCAGCCACTCCCCTGTGGCATTGATATTCAGCTGTCTCGGCTTTGGTGCTACTTTTATGGGAACCACCTCGCTGGTGATGCCATTAGCCAAGCGGCTACGCGCCCCGCACGGCATCAACCTGCTTGGGCTGGTGACGCTCACTTACGGCATAGGTCAGATCCTTGGCCCACTGCTCACCAGCGCCCTGACGAATACCAACGCTGTCGCGCCAGCGATCCTGTGTAGCGCAGCAGCACTTTTTATCGCGGCAGGGCTCTGCTTCCCCTACCGTCGACCACTACCCTAATCCCGGAGAACCTATGCCATACGTCAACATCAAAATCACCAATGAAGGCGTCACCGCTGAACAAAAGCGTCAGTTGATTGAAGGCGTCACCCAGTTGCTGGTCGATGTGCTAAATAAGAACCCGAAAACCACCGTGGTCGTGATTGATGAAGTTGAAACGGACAACTGGGGGATCGGCGGCGTGCCAGTGACGGAGTTGAGGAAGGCTGTAGGGAAACCTTCCGATAAATCTGATATGGATTAACCATGTTTAACCGCAATGCGTTTATGCTGATATCCGTATTTGCCGAATATGAACAGGAATACCTGCACTTCCTCTGGGAGTCCGCAGCTTAAAGGATAAAAAATATGGATATTGAACAGTTAGCCGATGCGCTGTACGACGACTTAAATGGCTATATTTCCAGCGTGCAGTACACCAGCACAAATACACTAACGATCCATTTTTGCTGTGATAACTGGCGTTATGACGAGCAGAACCATTGCTCAGTGTACTGTGAACCACCTGAATCTTATCTTCGTCATTTTATTATTTGCTGTTGTGGCGTTGTCGAACATGACATTCAACCTGCTAGTTCAGGCGAGCTGACCTTTACCGATCAGCATCCACTATTGTGGGACTACAACGCGCCGAGAGGTGGGTTGTACTATTCCACCACAGCAGCAGCATCAAGCTACGAACTACTTGGGCGAGTTTGGAGTGTTCACACACGTATTCTCAACGACTGGCGCCCGATGAGCCGCTATATCAACGCTTATCGGCATCAGGACGAGCCGACATTTGGCAATAATGGCAATGGATTACTCGCGCAAGGGCCTAAACCCTTACTGGATGCTTATCAAGAAGCGTTATCCAGCGTACTTACAACCCGCTTCGTTCCATCCGTTGAAATGAAAAGTGACGTTAAAGCATTACTGTTTGATTCTGGATTTGTCATCTGCAAGCGAGTGGAATTACAGGAAATCTTTCCCGATGCTGAAACACCAGCAAACCATGAAGAAACCCCATATTGAATACTCATGAGACAATGATTAATGAACGAGTTACAGGAGATTCAACGGTGGTATCAGGCGCAGTGTAACGGGAAGTGGGAGCACGCATTCGGCATTAGCATCGATACACTGGACAACCCAGGCTGGAGAGTAAAAATAGATCTGGCTGAAACCTCACTTGCTGATAAGCCTTTTACATCTCTAAGTCGTAGTGCACATTCAGAAGGCAGCGACTGGATATTTTGCAAAACGGAAAATCTGCAATTTATTGGCTTTTGCGGCGTCAGTAATCTGGCCGAACTGTTAAGCGTTTTTCTGAACTGGTGTCGTGATGGTAAAACATAAAACCGCTGAGTTTAAAGTAAGGCTATGTTTAGCCGCTGAATCAATAAGACGCTCACCCTGCCGCTCTGGCTATCGACCTAACCATAAAGACCCGATCAGCGGAGCATATTTTATGGGGCAATTTCATTTTGACGGTGAAATCACCTCCGGAGAAACAACCTCAGCCACCGTCACTGTTATCGCTTCCGCAGAGCAACTTGAAACACTTTCTTGCATCGGCGAATGGACGCTATGGGAAGGGCCACACTATGTTGGTAAGGCCACGCTGGATCAATAACGTGGCACAATTTCGGTAGAGAGAAATGTGCCGCTCCCCCAGAATTATATCCCCAACATCGTATCAATCAGCAGATACATATTCAGGGAAACCACCAGCACCACAATGAGTTGGCCGATGCGCTGTACCCATTTGCCGTTCACCATCGTTCCCATTAATTCACGGTTGCCGGTGAAGGACAGCAAGGGAACCAGCGCCAGCGCAATCCCGAAGCTCAGCACAACCTGGCTCAACACCAGCACGCGCGTCGGATCCATACCGGACAGAATCACGATAAACGATGGCAACATTGTCACCGTGCGACGTACCCAGAGTGGAATATGGAAACGCACGAATCCTTGCATCACCACCTGCCCCGCCAGCGTACCGACAACGGTAGAAGACAGACCCGCCGCCACCAGACTCAGACCGAAAATGACCGCGGCGGCTTTACCCAGCAGCGGCTCCAGCGTGAGGTAGGCTTTATCCAGATCGGCAATATCCTGATTGCCGCTGAAATGGAACGCCGCCGCGGCCGTTGCCATCATCGCCAAATTGACGAATCCGGCGATGGTCATCGCAATCGCGACATCGACTTTCGTTGCCGAATAACGTTCGGCACGAGTATGGTTGCCCTCATGCTGCGTCAGGGAAGAGTGCAGGTAAATCACATGCGGCATAATGGTCGCCCCCAACACACCCGCGGCCAGCAACACGGCATCGGAGGTAGGCAGACTTGGGATTGCCATGCCTTTGGCTAATGCGGACAACTCCGGCTGAGAGAAGACCAATTCGACAATATACGCCGCCGCCACAAACAGCAGCAGGCCGCCAATGACCATCTCCAGCGGCTTTTGCCCGCGCTGTTGCAGCATGAGAATCAGGAAGGTGGCAATGGCAGTGAGGATCGCGCCTTCCAGCAGCGACACGCCCAATAGCAGCTTGAAACCAATCGCCGCACCGATAAACTCGGCCAGATCGGTCGCCATCGCAATAATTTCGGCCTGCACCCAATACGCCCAAACGGCTGGGCGCGGAAAGCGATCGCGGATATGTTCCGCCAGGTTCTTGCCCGTTGCGATCCCCAATTTGGCGGACAACAGTTGGATCAGCATCGCCATCAGGTTCGCCCACACCACCACCCACAGCAGCGTATAGCCATAGGCCGCGCCAGACTGGATGTTAGTGGCAAAGTTACCCGGATCGATATAACCAATTGCCGCGATAAACGCCGGGCCCATCAAAGAAAGTTTAACCTTCCTTGATGTACGGCTTGTTGACTCAATAACACGGCTACCCGGCATAGTATGACCCTTCTAACACTGGTGTCTTATTACTCTCACAAAAATGATAATGATTATCAAGTGCATTTAGAGTGGTAATACCAATTCTTTTGATAGCTAATGATGATGAGTCATTCAAAACCTAAAAAACATCTTTTTTATCAAACAAATCTTAACAAAATGTACACTAAATAATTCAGTATGACGGGGCATATAAACAAAAAACCCCATGCGGTGGCACGGGGTTCGGAATAAAGCTACGTTGTAAATAGGGTGCGTGTATCAGTCTTGTGCTTTTGATACCGCAACCATCGCCGGACGCAGCAAACGGCCGTTCAGCGTATAGCCTTTTTGCATGACCATCATGACGTGGTTCGGCTGGTGATCGGCCGAAGGTAGCATCGTCATCGCCTGATGCACTTCTGGGTTAAACGGTACGCCCACATCACCCACAACCTCGATGCCAAATTTACGCACGGCATCCAGCAGCGATTTCAGCGTCAGTTCGACACCTTCAATCATTGCAGCCAGTGATTCATTGGCCTTGTCCGCCGTATCCAGCGCACGTTCCAGATTGTCGATAACTGGCAGCATTTCGCTGGCAAATTTTTCTACCGCAAATTTATGCGCTTTCTCAACATCCATTTCCGCACGGCGGCGAATGTTATCGGCTTCAGCACGGACGCGAAGCATATTGTCACGTTCGCGCTGTTGCAGTTCGCTCAACTGGGTTTCCAGTTCGGCGATGCGCGCATCACGCGGGTCAGCTACGTCTGCCGTCTCTGGCGTGGCATCCGCTTGCTGCCCTTTTGCTGCTTCCTTTTGATCCAGGACTTGCTCGTCAGGCGTTTTCTGTTCTTTACTACTCATGAAATTCTCCGCGGTTTAGCATTAATCTCGCTAGTTGCTTATTATGGGGATCAAAATCGGGGATTCAAGGGAACCAGTCACATATTGGTTCCAGCCGCTGCCGATACACCACGCTGAGGACAAAAACAGCAATGAACACACCGCTTACAATGAACAGGCCGTTTAATTGTATTGGCATTGTCGGCCATCCGCGCCACCCAACGGCGCTGGCAACGCATGAGATGCTTTATCACTGGCTCACCGACAAAGGTTACTCGGTTCTGATCGAGCAACAGATCGCCCGTGAACTGAATCTGAAAGATGCGCCGACCGGTAGCCTTGCCGACATCGGCCAGCAGGCGGATTTGGCGGTTGTCGTCGGCGGTGACGGCAACATGCTCGGCGCGGCACGTGTGCTGTCGCGCTATGACATCAAGGTGATCGGCGTAAACCGTGGCAACCTCGGTTTTCTGACCGATCTCGATCCTGACCATGCGCAGCAACAGCTTTCTGACGTGCTTGACGGCCATTACCTGAGCGAGCAGCGCTTCATGCTGGAAGCGCACGTTTGCCGCGTAAACCAGCCCGACAGCATCAGTACCGCCATTAACGAAGTGGTGCTTCACCCCGGAAAAGTCGCACATATGATTGAATTTGAAGTCTATATTGACGACAAATTCGCCTTTTCTCAGCGTTCAGACGGCCTGATTATCGCCACACCCACAGGCTCAACCGCGTATTCCCTTTCCGCTGGCGGCCCAATCCTGACGCCGTCTCTGGATGCGATTGCGCTGGTGCCCATGTTCCCGCATACGCTGTCCGCTCGCCCGCTGGTCATCAACAGCAGCAGCACGATTCGGCTGAAATTTTCCTGCATTACCAACGATCTGGAGATCAGCTGTGACAGCCAGATTGCGCTGCCAGTGCAAGAGGGTGAAGAAGTACTGATTCGCCGCAGCGAACATTACCTGAATCTGATCCATCCGAAAAATTACAGCTATTTCAACACACTAAGTTCAAAACTCGGCTGGTCAAAAAAATTATTCTAAAATTCTATCCAGCTACTTTACTGTATATAAAACCAGTCTATACTGTATGTAATCACAGGTGATTACATACAGAGGTTTATCATGCTGGCGCAACTCACTATCAGTAACTTCGCTATCGTGCGCGAATTAGAAATCGATTTTCAGTCAGGGATGAGCGTTATCACCGGGGAAACCGGTGCGGGGAAATCGATTGCGATTGATGCCCTCGGTTTATGTCTGGGAAATCGTTCTGACGCCAGCATGGTCAGGCCGGGCGCTGCCCGCGCCGACATTTGCGCCCGCTTTGCGCTGGCGGATACGCCGACGGCCCGTCAGTGGCTGGAAGAAAACCAGTTGGATGACAGCAACGAGTGCCTGCTACGCCGCGTCATTAGTGCTGATGGCCGTTCACGCGGCTTTATTAACGGCACCGCCGTGCCGCTGTCTCAACTGCGTGAACTCGGCCAGCATCTGATTCAGGTACATGGCCAGCATGCCCATCAGCTACTGCTGCGCCCCGATCATCAAAAACACCTGCTGGATGCCTATGCCGATGAGCCGAAACTGCTGGTTGCTATGCAGCAGGTTTGGCATCAGTGGCACCAAAGTTGCCGCGCGCTGGCGCAGTTGCAACAGGCAGCTATTGAGCGCGAAGCCCGCCGGGAACTGCTGCAATACCAATTAAAAGAGCTGAATGAATTCTCCCCACAACCCGGCGAATACGAACAGATTGACGTTGAATATAAACGTCTGGCGAATAGCGGTCAGCTACTGACGATGAGCCAACAGGCCATGCAACTGCTGAGCGAAGACGAAGAGCAGAACATCATCAGTATGCTGCACAGCGTAAAACATCAGCTTGGCGAACTCATCAGCATGGATGACAAACTGTCGGGCGTGCTGTCCATGCTCGAAGAAGCAGGCATTCAACTTAGCGAAGCCAGCGATGAACTGCGCCACTACAGCGAACAAATGGATCTCGACCCGATTCGTCTATATGAACTGGAACAACGCCTGTCACGCCAGCTCGCGATGGCACGCAAGCACCATGTTGCTCCAGAGTCGCTCCCAGCGTTCCATCAGCAGCTATTGGAAGAACAGCAACAGCTGGAACAGCAGGAAAGCGATCATGACGCACTCAGTGCTTCCGTCGGCGAATATCATCAGCAGGCGTTGCACCTTGCAGAACAGCTGCACGTGCGCCGTCAGCACCATGCCAGCGAACTGTCACAGCTCATCACCACCAATATGCGTGAGCTAGCAATGCCACACGGCCACTTCACCATTGATGTGAAATTTACGCCAGACAACCTGACGGCCACCGGTGCCGACAGTATCGAATTTCGCGTGACTACGAACCCCGGTCAGCCGCATCAGACGCTGGCGAAAGTGGCTTCGGGCGGTGAGCTATCGCGTATCGCACTGATTATTCAGGTAATCACCGCACAGAAAATGGACACGCCAGCGATGATCTTCGATGAGGTCGATGTGGGGATTAGCGGGCCAACCGCCGCCATCGTCGGCAGAATGCTGCGCCAGCTCGGCGAATCTACGCAGGTGATGTGCGTGACGCACCTGCCGCAGGTCGCGGGCTGCGGTCATCAGCATTTCTTCGTGAGCAAACAAACGGACGGTGCAGAAACAGAAACCCTGATGCAGCCGTTGGATAAGCGTGCTCGGCTACAAGAACTGGCTCGCCTCCTTGGCGGCAGCGCCGTAACCAAAAACACGCTGGCGAATGCCAAAGAATTGCTGGCGGCCTAAAATCTACCGCCAACAGGGCAAGAAAGGTGCATCACAGGTAAAAAAGCTCAACTTTTTTACCTTCCTGAGGTCATACAATCGCCTTGCAGGTTTCCAAGTCCTGCAAGGTCTATTATCATCGGCAACCTATGCCCTTAAGGAATGTAATCACTATGCGCTGTAAAACGCTGACTGTCGTCGCCGCGGTGGTTGTTATGCTGACTGCCGGTTGTTCCACACTGGAAAAGGTGGTCTATCGGCCGGACATCAATCAGGGAAACTATCTGGCACCGGCTGACGTTGCGAAAATTCACACCGGCATGACCAAACAACAGGTCGCTTATACGCTGGGTACTCCTATGATGCAGGATCCGTTTGGCAGCGATACCTGGTTTTACGTCTTCCGCCAGCAGCCTGGTCATGAGTCGGTAAAACAGCAGACGCTGACGCTGACCTTCAGCGGCAGTGGCGTGTTAACCAACATCAACAACAAGCCTGCGCTGGATTAATGCTTTCAACGCCGCTCGGCTGAATCAGGGTGGATTCTCCTATCAGCCAAAGGCGGCGCTTTAAGACGAGGCCCACGACGGGCAGAGTACTTGAAGGAAGCCAACGCACACGCGGCTTGATGTCTAGCGGGTATAACAGCAGGCAAATCTGAACACTTCAGGTTTGCCTGTGTTTTTTTGTAAGGGCATTAAGGTAAGGACGTTAAGGAAAACGTCATGTGCCGTTTAGCAGCATTATTCAGGATTTGCTCTTAGAACGCTCTGCGCGCTGACGGCGCAACTCTTTCGGATCGGCAATCAGCGGGCGATAAATTTCCACGCGGTCACCATCCTGTACAACATCGGCCAGCTTCGCTGCACGACTGTAGATACCGACTTTATTCACCTGTAAATCGATATCATGGCGTAGTTCCAGCAGACCCGATGCCACAATCGCCTGCTCCACCGTACTGCCCTCTTCCAGCTTCACCGTGCGTAGATACTGACGTTCCGGCAACGCGTAGACCACATCAACCTGCATTGCGGACACTGTAGACCTCTTTTGCTCGCTGCGTGAAAGCCTGCACCATATTTCCGGCCAGCTCCTTGAATACTTTGCCAAAAGCGAGTTCAATCAAGGCATTGGTGAATTCAAATTCCAGATGCAGCTCGACTTTACAAGCATCAGCGCTCAGCGGCGTAAAATGCCAGTCGCCACCCAACTGACGGAACGGGCCATCAACCAACTGCATATTGATATTCTGGTTGTGCGTCAGCGTATTACGGGTGGTAAAAGTCTTGCTGATACCGGCTTTGGAAACGTCGACGGCGGCGGTCATCTCCCCTTCTGAGGAGGAGAGCACGCGGCTCCCCGTACAGCCCGGTAAAAACGCGGAGTAGGAAGCGACATCATTCACCAGCTTGTACATCTGTTCAGCGCTGAACGGCACCAGTGCGGAACGACTTATCTTTGGCATACTATTTTCCGTGATTCATAAAACGCGCAAAATAATAGCATTGATAGCCCGACAGACAAAAATTCTGCGAAGCTTATCGCACGATATCATTAACCACGACACGGACGCACGGCGGGGATTTCATTCCCAATGACATCCAGTATAATGACGGCACTATGACAAAGAAAAAAGCATACAAACCCGGTTCCGCCACCATTGCGCAGAACAAGCGCGCCCGTCACGAATACTTCATTGAGGAAGAATTTGAGGCTGGCCTTGCGCTGCAAGGATGGGAAGTCAAATCACTGCGCGCAGGCAAAGCAAACCTCAGCGACAGCTATGTCACCTTCATGAACGGTGAGGCTTACCTGTTTGGCGCAACAATCACGCCGCTGAACGTGGCTTCATCACACGTTGTGTGCGATCCCATACGCACGCGCAAACTCCTGCTCAACAAACGCGAGCTGGATTCGCTGTTTGGCCGCGTTAGTCGCGATGGCTATACGGTCGTTGCGCTGTCCATGTATTGGAAAAACGCCTGGAGCAAAGTCAAAATTGGCGTGGCGAAAGGTAAAAAAGATCACGACAAACGTGATGACATCAAAGAACGTGAATGGAAGTTAGACAAAGCCCGTATCATGAAGAACGCCAATCGCTAAGCCACTGGCTTAACAACGGTAAGTTCTGGTATACTGGCGACAGTTTCTTGGGGGCTGATTCTGGATTCGACGGGATTTGCAAAGCCCAAGGTGCATGCCGAGGGGCGGTTTGCCTCGTAAAAAGCCGCAAAAAAATAGTCGCAAACGACGAAAACTACGCTTTAGCAGCTTAATAACCTGCTTATAGCCCTCTCTCCCTAGCCTCCGCTCTTAGGACGGGGATCAAGAGAGGTCAAACCCAAAAGAGATCGTGTGGATGCCTTGCCTGGGGTTGAAGCACTAAATCTAATCAGGCTAGTTTGTTAGTGGCGTGTCTATTCGCAGCTGGCAAGCGAATGTAAAGATAGACTAAGCATGTAGTACCGACGGTAGAGTGGTTCCGGACGGGGGTTCAAATCCCCCCAGCTCCACCAATTTAGGCATCGGGTATTACCAGATAAGTCCGATGAAGTACGAAAAGCCCGCATGGCACAAGCCCTGCGGGCTTTTTTGTGCCTTCAATTTGTCCCGCGAAGTCTGATGCCAACTAATTAAATCCGAACCTTTTAGGCCCATTGATAGGCCCAACGAAAATCTCTATTGTCTTCGTTGGGCCTAAATGCATGGAGATTACCCATGGCAAGACAAACCAAACCGTTAACCGATACGGAAATCAAAGCTGCCAAACCTAAAGATGCAGATTATCAACTATATGATGGTGACGGGCTGACACTATTAATCAAGTCCAGTGGTAGTAAGCTCTGGCAGTTCCGTTATTATCGACCTCTAACAAAGCAGCGCACTAAACAAAGTTTCGGTGCCTACCCTGCAGTCTCGCTTTCCGATGCGCGTAAACTCAGGGCTGAATCTCGAGCCTTACTGGCAAAAGAAATCGATCCTCAGGAACATCAGAAAGAACAGGTGAGAAACTCCCATGAGTCCAAAACCAATACTTTTTTGTTAGTTGCCGAGCGTTGGTGGAATGTGAAGAAAGCCAGCGTTACAGAGGACTATGCTGGGGATATCTGGCGCTCTCTTGAGAGAGATGTTTTTCCAACAATCGGCGATATCAGTGTTACTGATATTAAAGCTCACACTCTGGTTCAGGCAATTCAACCGGTTCAGGCCAGAGGCGCATTAGAGACTGTCCGCCGCCTTTGCCAGCGTATTAACGAGGTAATGATTTATGCACAGAATACAGGCCTGATTGATGCGGTCCCCAGCGTTAATATTGGCAAAGCCTTCGAGAAGCCTCAGAAAAAGAACATGCCCAGCATTCGCCCAGATCAGTTACCCCAGTTGATGCAAACAATGCGAACAGCCAGCATTAGCCTCTCTACGCGCTGTCTGTTCATGTGGCAACTTCTTACCATTTCCCGCCCTGCCGAAGCGGCTGAGGCTCGCTGGGATGAAGTAGATCTGGAAGCCCGAGAATGGAAAATTCCCGCATCACGGATGAAAATGAACCGTGACCATACTGTCCCATTGTCAGATGAAGCAATCGCAACTTTGGAGATAATGAAATCCCTAAGTGGTAATCGAGAGTTTATCTTTCCTAGTCGTATCAAGCCAAACCAGCCAATGAACAGTCAGACCGTTAACGCATCGCTAAAACGCGCAGGTTTTGGTGGAGTGCTCGTTTCACACGGACTGCGATCTATTGCCAGTACGGCCCTTAATGAGCAAGGCTTTCCGCCTGATGTCATAGAGGCAGCACTGGCCCATGTAGATAAGAATGAGGTTCGCCGTGCCTATAACCGAAGTGATTATCTTGAACAACGTCGCCCAATGATGCAATGGTGGGCAAATTTTGTTACGGAAGCGAATTCGGGAAGTATCATCGGAGGTGGACTAAAGGGATTACGGCTTACTGGCTAATCACGTCATTATATAAGTTACTAAGCGCCTTACGAGGCGCTTTTTTTTGGCTTTGCCACAACGGTATCAATGGTGGCCTTAATTATCGCATCATCTCTGGACCAGTCTTCAATCAGGCGAGGAATCTGAGCATACAATTCTGCTGCATCCTTGCCCTTATTTTGTTTATCTGAAAAAAATGGTAAATTATTTTTTTCAACGAAAAAAATAAGATCATTATATATCGCTTCAAAAGCAATAGATTTTTTTCTCCAACCACCTTCCGGCACTTTCATATACAGCAACCGAATGACCTCTGCTTTTAGTTGAGCATAACGAGAAGCTTTTGCCTTACCACCATTAGACGCATTTGCCTTTTTCTCAACTTCTGTACATTGCCACATATCATACTCAAGAATACCCATGCATCTATCCAACAAATGTATAGCATTCAGCAATGCCCTTATCCCGTCAGAATGATTAATTGACAGATAATTTAGCCCCCACACCCAATTGAGTGAAGACAAAGAAATATAATGGAGAAAATGTGCCTGAATCCCTACCTTCATGCTTGGTGGTTCTTCAAGCTCATACGATTTCAAATAATCAAAAGTGACAATAGATGGGACACTTTTACCTGTATACCTCCGTGAAATCTCCCTCATAAACTCAACTTTATCCTCCCACTTTTCGTTCAGTACTGAAATATCACACTTCCAATGAGTACAACCTAGATGGAAACGTAAAACCTGCTTTCTTGATTTGAATAAATTATGTAGTTCGCTGATAAGAAAATCGGAATCAGAATTTTTCATAAATCAATACATTAACCCGTGTAAAAAATGAGGTAACGCAGCCGTATGTTTTGTGTTTGCGCCACCCGGTAACCTTCCTCTCATCCAAAGCAAACCAGATTAGAGGAAGCTAAACTATGTCATCATCTACTGTGAAAATTCTACGTATGCCTGCACTTGTCAAGAAACTAGGCATTGCCCGCTCAACGATCTACGATTGGATCAACCCTAAGTCGCCACGCTACGACGAGACCTTTCCTAAGCAGTGCCGCCTTGGCAACCAATCTGTCGGATGGTTAGAATCTGAGATAGACCAGTGGATTTTGCAGCGTGCAATTTCATCTCTGTGAAATAGCTTTACTTAAAGCAACCGGAGGTTTAACCTCCGGTCAAATCACGATATATCTACCCACGAATTTTGACACAGAACTTTTTTGTGTAGGCAAAAGCAAACATCCGAGCGAAAATTAGAACTCATCTAGTAATGCTGATATATGTGCTTGACGTACCCTCTCACGAACATCATCAAAACTTTCAGAAGCTAATCCTGGCTGCAGATATGGCACAATATTTGTAAATTCTGCACGAGCGGCAGGACGTGAAGAACCATTGAGATAGATTGCATTTGCAAGAAGTTCTGGGCTAGAACACCCTTTCCTTACCGCCCCACTTAAAGTCAGTATACTAACGGGAACAATGGGTCCATTATCACTGGCGATAGCTTGGGCGGCATATATACGGACTGGGAGACCGGCGACAAACGCAAGATCTGCAGTTAAACGAACCGCAAAATGTCGCGCTGTTTCACATGTTTTGATATTCTTCTCAGCTGTTCCAATCGCGCGTTCAAGATCGCTGAGAGGTTTACCATCCATCCACGCGACTAAAAGTTTTTTCAACAATGGGATAGCTAAGTTCGTTTTTTTTTCATCGCTTAAAGAGCGATATTTTGTTCCAAATAGGCCTGCAATATCATTTGGTCTAATTAACTGGAACAACCAACCAGGATGTTTTTCAAGCCATTGAAATAGATTTTGGAGACAATCGCCAGTGTTCCCAAGAAATGCCCCACTGTTTACCAACTGAGCCATACTCTCAATAATTTCATAAGGCAGTCCGCAAGATGCCGCAACCCTCTCTAACCAAGTCAGCTCTTGCTTCGGAGAAAGTCTAGAACGCTCAAGCATAGCTGAAGATATCCGGGTCTCGATCCAATCATTATTGTTCTCTTGACGCATGCGGTAAGCAGCGAACGATCTATTGATCATCGACTTAGCTAAATCATCAGAAATATCGTCATCCCCCTTTGGTAATCGAGCGAGGAAATATGCCTCATTATCCTCAAGCTCTCCTGAATGGATGCGGTCAAGCAGGCCTGTGAGTGGATCGTCTATCCTAAGGCACTGGTCTGATTGAGAAAATATTCCTTGTAAAGTCATCCAATGGCTAGTTATGCTACTTTTGTATTCGTCAATATTGATTATTTTACTAGGTATGACTAAAACAAATCCTTGACCACCTTCACCAGCTCGCCCAGCCCTACCAGCAGCATTAAGTAGCTCATGAGCATCCAACTGCTTCATTCTGTCACCTTCAACATCCCAACGGCTATCCCCAGCAATCAAGACAATATCACTTGGAAGATTCATTCCTTGAGCAAGAGTTGATGTCGCAAACATTGCGCTTAGTCCATCATGCCGTTTAAACAGCGACTCATGCAGCAGACGTTCATGTTTGAGCAATTGGGCATGATGACTGGCAGCCCCCCCCTCAACTCTACGTTCAGCGTCAATTTTTAGATAACAATGCTGAGGGCCACCAAGTTCTTCTTCAACTATTTTTCGCAATACTTGCTCTTCTTTTGTCAGAGTAACTCGATGCTTCGGCAACAGATCACGGAAGTATCTGACCGTAGATTCCGCAACTACAGTGCTTTGTACAAATATAAGGGTTTTAAGGCCATCTTGTGCAGCTGCAGCTGCAATCTCTCCGGCGACTTTATTCCCGTTTGGAGTTAGATACCATTCACCTGTCCACTGATTTTTTCCTGTGGAAAAACCGACCGACTTGTTCAGTAATGCCATCAGCGCATAATCTTTACTCTCATTAGTCGCCCAAGTCTGTCTGAGGCAGAAGAAAGCAAATGGCTGAGCATTAAGTTGTGATTTAACCTTTACTGGGACGCTTTTAGTTGTTGCTTTAGCCTGCTCGTTGAGAAGAATTTCTTCTAACTTGGAGATCCGATCTGAGCTGTAAACTACGCAACCACGGGCTTGTCGGGTAGGTTTCCATGCTAAGTCCAACGCCAGACAAGGACGGCCAGTAAGTTCGGAAACCCAACCAGCAATTTCTTCAGCGTTTTGCATCATCGCTGAAATCATCAATAAATCGGCTTCAGGTGCCAGTTGAGTGAGGTTTAAAATACATAACATTGCATCGATGCTGCGACGGCTCCGGTCTGCATCCCTTGGGTGCAAAAGATGGCATTCGTCGAACATGATCAAACCGACATCATTGAATGCTTCCGGCTGTAGAGATTGCAGCATTAGGCATCTTTCGGGAGTAGTCACGATTATTTCAGGCAGTTCAACAACTGCTGAAAACACAATATCTTCGTCAAGATCGCCATAAACACTAAAGTCTTTGAACGCATTTTTAAGCGTAAAAGCAGTCTGATCTACTAGAGCCAAAGTAGGTGCAAGCACAATAGCCTTACTGCCGCTCAGTAATGAAACAGCTATTTTCAGCTCTGCAAGTGTTGATTTTCCACCGCCTGTCGGAAAGCTGATCGCAGCAGAAACGCCTTTATTAAGATAGCCCTTATCAAGCGCAGCACGGTGATTACGCCAAAGGTAGGGGCGCTTGTTGGCAGCCTGACGCACGATACGCCACCATTGCTTTACATTAATACTGGGAGGTGCCTGAATTCGGCATAATGATGTATCGGCCAAATTTATAGAAACCGCTAGTAGTAATTTTGCTAAATGAAGTGGACCAGGAAAGACATTAACAGCAACAGGCCCTTCATCATCAAAAATCCCATCAATACGAGAAATACATAACGTTATGACTTCTTTAAATATCATATGGGAGCGAGAAATGTTAGCGGCTTCATTTGGCTCTGATAGTAATTCTTGAGCAAGCTGTACTAAACCTGTATGAAGATGCCTTAGTAATGCGTCAACAGCAACTTCAGGTCCAGTAACTTCAGTACCCAAATAACTTTCCTGAGGCTTTTTATCAAGAATGTCACCAAGTCGGCCAGTGGCAAGGGCTCCAATATCTTTTATCAGAATTGCTTCGGATGAGTTGTAATCATTTTGTAGATTTAAACGCTTAGCCATTTCCGCTGCATCACTTTGAAAGTCAGCAATCAAAAAGAGCAGAGTGCTACAAATTTCCGGCGCGACACGAATTGTATCGATATATGGTTCGCGCTCTCCTCCTTTAATTACCTCAGCCATCATGCAAAGTTGATGCGCAGTTCCTGCAACAAATGCAGCAGCAGCTCGATCAGCTCTCTCTGGCATAGATGTAACTAATAGCTCCTGCGTAGCCGCCAAACGTCGCATCTCTTCCAGCAATTCTTCCAACTTTTCGTTTTTCTCTTCTGTATCGATGGCACCATGATACCTGACACGTGCAGCAACGATCTCTGCGTAAGCATTAGTGAAACGCTGAGGTAGCTCCTCTAATCCGAGAGATTCAAGCTGAGGGGCGGAGCTAATTAGATCTATCGTTACAGGGTCAAACATTGTCTCTCCAGGCCTCAATATGTTTTATTGCTTTTGCCGCAAATTGCTCCATCCAATTACGTAGATCTTGTATACACATAGTCTCGCCTTGGCGACGTTCATGCTTTCCAGGAGCTACGTCATCAAAACCCTTAAACAGCGCTTTACGGCTATTATCATCGTCATCTTTAGTATCAATCGTTACTGCGACACGATAATGCCTAGCCTCTTCCCAAATAATTTTTTCGACCGCTGCATCAATATCCATCTTCGAAAAACTCATCTGATGAGCTTCCAAAAGTGCTCCAGTCTCTTGAATCAATTCCGGCATTCGTTCACCACACTCTAATGAACGTATCCCCTTCCAAACGTCACTAGTAATTGTTGAGCGGGGATTTATTGTGGCCTTGTCCTCGAATATGACAACAGCGATGACATTCTCATTGGCTGCATCTAATTGAAGCTGAATACCATCAAATCCCTTATGAGCTAGGATGGCATGTGGCGCACGAACAATATTTCCTTTATTTGCTCTGTGTGCTGCAATCCAAGATATCGCCTGAAAAACCCAGCCGTCTCGATGATAAGGATCTTTTCCGGTCGGTACGGTGAGAAGATTGATTGCTCCCTTAGCAGTATCAGGACGGGTAGATGGTGGTTTTTTATCAATTCCAGCAAGGATTATGGATATATGACGTGATTGACCCAGAGCGAGGTAGGCAATCTTACAGGCAAGATCATTTTCATCAGCAATGGTCCATCTTGAGCCATGGCAAAGAGGGCCATGTACTATTTTAGTTAGTGTTAGCGGCATCGTTACCCACCTATCGTTTAGTCGAGCCGATGTGAGCCTGTTATCAGGCTGTTATACAAGTATTTTACAGTTTAATGGCTACGGATAACGTGGTGCACACCAAATAAGTCATCACCTACAACAAATCAAAATCAGATAAATACGAATATAGTGTATTTTCGCTAAAGAAAAACGTAAATGACTTAGCTCACGTTCAAAGCTTGATGTTGCCTTCAATGACTTGCCCTCAGATTAGACGCAACATTTAGTTAGTAATGTCGGTTTGTTCAGCGTCCTGTTTCACCATCCTGTTGCAAATTCATATAGAGCAAGATAATTCAGTAATGAATGTGGCCGATACCCAGCACGTAAGATGTGGATTAAATTAAGATACAAAAGCCGCCAGGAGAGACAGCGCAAGATCGCTAGCTAAAGCGAAAGTGCGACTATCCTATCCCCTATCCCCTATCCCCTATCCGCGACTCGACCCGATTGACCGATACCCGTCGTCATAACATTTGGTATTGTCTTTCGCCAAATAATCCATACGCCTCATCAATCCCGTAACCTGCTCTCTGTAATCAGGCGAATTTCCGTTCAAATAATAACATCCTTTTGCTGTCATATTCACCAGTGCGGTATACCGCTCCGGATTCAGGCTTAATGCACTACACCATGCTTGCTGGATTAATGCCGACAAGCTGTCATCTGCATTAAAATTCCCAGCACTGTGGTAGAAGTCCTTATTCAGTAGCAGCAGAACATGGTAATGCTTACGACGATTACGCTCACCGATTTCACGTACCCATACGTACCGTAACCGATTACCCCAGTTACGTCTCCAGCGGCGGCTTTTATTCTGGCAATCGACTTTCAGTTTGGCCTTCAACGATTCGATAAAACGGGTAATCTCTTTATTCGACAATCCATATCTATAATTTCTAGGAAAGCGTAAATCAACACGTAGAGCTACAGTGCGTGGAAACTCTTCTGTTGCATTAAAAATAACATCGTAAAATACCTTCTGGTAATAAGCATTACAGGAATACGTTTTCATTCCAACACCTAAGAAACAACCCACTCAACAAAATCCATTGAGATAAGAAAGGATGGTTAACCATACGATTAAAATAAAAATCTCATGGTAATATCACATAAACTTACTCACCATGAACATTACCAGATGATAATACTTAACCGTATAATGTCATTATCTCACTAACATAAAAAAACATTGGAGTACAATTAAATGATTACATTTATATAATTCACGGAAGTATTAATAATGAACATATATAACTATACCGACAGTCCCTCCCCCAATAAATATATAGGTTTTAATGTCGCCACCTGACTAAATCTTATATTAATAAGAACAATTAAAATATTTTCACTCTGATATTAGTTTTGCGTTTTTTTATGACCATCGGTTCAATCCTGCGATAATCGCAACGGTAGCAACGAATCAGTACGCAAAAACCGGGTGTTTTGTAAAAGAATTATTATGAAAACGATGGTACTTACACACAACTCTTGCACCGTTACGAGAATAGTCAATTTCTATTGCCTCTTCCTTTTCAAGGCTATCAACCACTCTGTTCAGTAACTTTCCCTTGCGTAACACATTAGGACCAAAACGACGTATGTCATTATACTTGACATAGTTCCGCCCTGAGCGTGAATATTCACGCTTCAACCACGACAATAACAACGCTTCATAATAACCATCTTCATTTCCAAAGAGATTTATCGCCTGTTGCATGTACCATTCACACAACAGCCAGGCACTTTCAACATATTCTTTTTTTATTGCACAGGCATCTTCTGTAAAGTAACTAAACAAGGCAGCCAGACGTGCAACATTATTCGCCAGTTTGGATGCAAAATCATTCATGTTTGCATACTCTTCATCAGGGCCAATATGACTCTCTATTTCATCGTGAATTTCTTCCCATGCATATTGAGCTGAAGGCTCGAATGATAAACATGTCTGATGCCCACCCTCGTAATGTAAATCCCTTTTCGCTAACAGTTCATTTATGCGTTTATAAAAGCGATTGAGATACTCAAGGTTGCCTGAATGAGGGCGAATAAAACGCTCGCCTTGAGTCGTCAAATTCTCATCAATAAACAAGACTAAACAACGCGCAAAAAAACCACTTCCGCGTGCTTTTTCACCCTGACGCCTTAAATACAGGTCGAATGGTTTCTTTTGTACCATGACTGACAACGTGATACGCCCATTCTCTATCGTAAAGCTTTGCGCTGTTTTACGTTCTACACGAAAGTCTGCACCATCCCACATTGAATTGATAAAACTCAAATCATTCATGATTTGTCGGTCAAGAATATTCGCGCCTTCATCAGCCATAAGTCCTGTGTGTGGAGAATGGCTGTACATTGCAAGTTGCAGGGCTTCAGGAGTGACATTATTATAAATATATTTGCTGATCTTAGGTCGTATGGGCTTTTCAACCTGTAACTCCCGTAAACGCAGTGAGACCTCATTTGTGCATAGTCCTTTTGTCATTTTCTTACGGATAAGACTTAAAATTGCTTTCTCTGCTTCACGCCAGACTTTAAAGTCATGCTCATAGTCTTTTTCCTGCGCTTCGGACTGACGTAATAAACTGGCGTCATGTTGATAGAAAGGTTTGAGTACCATTTTATCCACCGTTGTCTTTCGTTCCCCGGAATTCGCGATCACTAATGAAAACAGTGACACCGGAGATATCACAGTGTCATTAACCCGGATATCAAGATGACTCTGGCAAGATAATGACAGTGCGCTAATTACTGATGATGCAATTAACGGAATCGGTGCCTGTGTACAATCCTCAATATCAAAAATAGTTTCACGTAATAGCGTTGGAAAAGCATTAAATGGGAATTTTTTCATGACAATACCTGTTGAGCACGTTGTTTCAAGTGTCGTCAATAAATCGCAATCTTGACCGCAAGTCAATATTAAAAAAACCTCCCCAAGTAAATAAGATAGCATCGAATTAAATTAGTTAAGTTCATATGTTATTGGCGTATTTCATACGTACTTGGATTTCACCGGAATAGAAATTATCTTTTATTTTATATTCCTCATGGAAAATAAACTCAAAAACCAAGAGGAGTTAATAATAAAAAAATCTCAGTTATATATCACCTCATTGAGTTACCCCCATTTCAATTCATCAGGCCATCCATCCCGGATGGCCTTTTTCATTCTGAGGACGATATGAAAAAATCATCAGGCTATGCGCTGATACGCCGCCATCTGCGGAGTTATCCCCGTTCGTTACGTCATGCCCTTATGCAGGAGTTGACCCGGTTGGTCACCTATGAACCGGTGATTGGCATTATGGGCAAAACCGGTGTAGGGAAATCCAGCCTATGCAATGCGCTGTTTCGCAGCGAGGTCTGTGCGGTGAATGCTGTCGCAGCCTGTACCCGTGAACCACAGCGTATTCGTCTGCGTTTTGGTCGTCATTATCTCACGCTGGTTGATTTACCCGGTGTGGGTGAAAGTCAGCAACGGGATGAGGAATATCGCGTGCTGTACCACTCCCTGTTGCCAGAGCTGGATATGGTGCTGTGGGTATTGAAGGCAGATGATCGCGCCTATTCTGCCGAGGAGCAGTTTTACCGTGATGTGTTCGGCTCCGTGAACGGTGAGCACACGCCAATACTCTGGCTGCTCAATCAGGTCGACAAGATTGAACCGAGCGAGGAATGGCATTGGGCCTCTGCGCAGCCGTCATCCAGGCAACGGGAGCATATGGCGCAAAAGCAGGCGGTTATCGGGCAACAACTCGGTATCGTGGCAGAGAACATTTTGCCGCTTTCCGTCAAAGGCCGTTACCAACTGGGAAAGATAGTGGAGGAGATGATAACCCTTCTCCCAAAGCAGGCCCGCAGTCCGGTCATTCCGCATTTACGTGCCGAACACCAAACCGAAAGCGCAGTACAGCAGGCCCGGGCTGGGTTTTCCGACACGGTAGTCAGTGCGGTGGATTGGGTCATTGACCACGCGCCGTTGCCTCAGGTGGCAAAACAGGTGCTGCATGGCGTCACCCATTCGGTTGCCAGAGCGGCAAATGCCGTGTGGTCTTTCTTCTTCGACTAATGTTTTTGCTTCTTCCCATCAGGTTTCTTTATCGTCACCGATCGATTTTGTCGATCGAACCGATCGAATTGATTTGTTATACCGCCATTTCTCCCCGCTATAAAATCGACATTCCACTCTGAGAATTTTTTACTTTTATGAATCAATAACATGTTCATGTAACGCGTATGCGTTTGGAGGGCAATGATGCCGTTGTTACTGCTTTGGGTTGGACTGGCAATCGTACTGGGATGCGTGGCATCCAGTAACGGTCGCTCATTCTGGGGCTGGTTTATTTTGGGTATGGTCATCGACCCGTTACTGGCCGGATTGCTGTATTACCTGATTTGCAGAGAAAAATAATATGCGAACGCTGTTGAAGCTGTTTGGCCGCTTTATGCGCTGGTATATCACGCTGGTGATTTTTATGGCCTGTCTGCTTTTTATCATCAATACCGTTGGCGGATGGGCCGGGTTTTAACTGAGAGCCCTTCCGAAGGAAAACCACAATGAAAACACAACCTGCACTGCCATGCAGCGGGATGCTGCTTGCCTCGCTGATTGTTCTTCCCATTCTGTCTGTACAGGCAAAGCCTGCTGACAATGAACCGCAAATTATCACCGACAGCGAAGGGCATATGGTTTGCCATCTCTGTGGACCCGACAGGAAAGACAGCTTCTTTATTTCTGACTATCCACAGGGCTATAAAAGTAAAACGGATCAGTACAGCAAGTTATGGGACATGACGCGCTATACCATTCTGCTGAATGATGCCATTCCTGCTTATACGGCTAACAGGACACCTGATTTTTATTACATCGATAAATATGCAGCCTCTCCCACCGTTCACTTTATTGAGTTTGACGATGACCGCTCTGATTTATCGGCTGTCGCCACCGTGTCGGTTACGGAAAATAAAAATAACACACTGCTCACTGTCACCTGGAAGAATGGAGAGAAGAACCGTTTCCAGATGAATAACCAGGCTCTGGCGTATCAGGCCCAAATCCTGAAAAACACGCAGGACCAGCTTTTCTGTCGGAATTGTGGGGACACTGGTAAGGATGTGCTGGTTCAGGGCGCGGAGACCGCCAGCCTTTATACCCGTTTGACCGACACGCCGTATTACGCCTTTCTGGAACAAAGTGCCGGGATGGCCTGCCCGGCAGGAAGCTGGTATGCCGTCAATAAAACCAACCCCGCTCCTGAAATCAAGACGATTAGCATCAAGGATTGCAGTGAAATCGTGAAGATTGACAGCGCCCATGATGCCGACAAAACCACGCTTAACCTTACCCACTACAACGGAAAAAAGGACTCGCTGACATTCAACCATCGTTGAGTGTTATCCCCTCTGATCATTGACCGGCATCGGCCTGTCGAATAAAGGAAAATATCATGAAGAAAGCACTCATCGCGCTGTGTCTGGGATTGTGCTCGTTAAGCGTTTTTGCAGAAAACGCGCCAGTCAGAGTGAAAAGCTATATTGCATCAGGAAACTGGTACGCCGGTCCCTATTATCCAAGGATATCCGTGACGGCGTTAACAGATGCTGTCGTCGTCAAAGACATTACGGTTAATCGGGGAAATTGTAAGCATCTTTCCGAAGCGTCCTGGAAGCCCGTTCGACTCCGTTTCGGCAGCACTTTTGAAACGACATTCAAGTCAAAAAACTGGGGAGCCGAATGTAATGTCCTTGAAATCATTGTTGATACCGATCAGGGCAGATGGGAATTCAGGATGGAGTAATCGCTGACCTTATTCGCTATTCCATAACCAATACCTCGTGCGTCTGCGCGAGGCATTGGATTTATGTGCTCTTATCATCCATTTCACCCTGCTTTTTCATCATCCATCGTTTAGATAAGGAATCACTATGTCATGTAATTCATTGGCAGGCAGCGTTGCGTCCAGAGAGCAGCGCATCATCAAAATGGCGCTGTGCCTGCTGGAAAAACGGGTGCGTAAAAATGTGCGGCAGTTCAAAACCTCGGAGGACACCAAAAGTTGGTTACTGCTAGAGCTCAGCGGCCTGGAGCGTGAAGTCTTTATGGTGCTGTATCTGAATAACCAGCATCGTCTGATAGAAAAGGAAGTTATCGCGCTGGGCGGTATCAGCAGTACCGAAGTGCATCTGCGTGAAATCCTCAAAGCCTCACTGCGTCATAACGCCGCTGCCGTGATATTGGCACACAATCATCCTTCCGGCTGTGCCGAGCCCAGTCAGGCTGACCGTCATATCACCGACAAGCTGAAGGAATCACTGTCACAACTCGACGTCAGAGTCCTCGATCATCTGGTTGTCGGCGGCGCTGAAGTGGTGTCGTTCGCTGAACGCGGCTGGCTTTAATGACTGTATTTACTACCGCGCTTTTATAAGGAAACAATCATGCCATCATCGGATACCCCGGAATGGGGACTAAAATGTGCCATCACTCCGCGACTCGGAGCCAGACTGGTGCAGGAAGGTAACCGTCTGCATTATCTGGCAGACCGGGCCAGCTTTATCGGTACGTTCAGCAAGGCAGAAGCCCGTAATCTGGAACACGTCTTCCCTGAGCTGATTAAGCAGTTGGAACAGAAAATGCGAACAGGAGAACTGAATCCCCGCCAGCAGGGTTGTGTCACGTTGCATCGCAACGAATGGACTTGTGAAGCTGATACGCTAGGCAGTGTTGGCTACGTATATATTGTTATTTATCCAACTTCGGCTGCAACACGCTAACTCGCTGTTTTTCTACTCATTCTGTGCATTTTCCTGGTTCTATCGACCTAACCTGAAGAGAGTATTCTCATGCAAACAACACCTGCAATCCTGCCACGGGAGGATAACCCCTGTCCGTCACCTATAACCGTCTGGCAACAACTACTGACCTACCTGCTGGAAAAGCACTACGGCCTGACGCTGAACGATACACCATTCTGTGAGGAAAACGTGATTCAGGCGCATATCGATGCTGGCGTCACGTTAGTCAATGCCGTCAATTTTCTGGTGGAAAAATACGAACTGGTGCGTATCGATCGCAACGGCTTTAACTGGCAGGAGCAATCGCCATTTCGTCAGGGGATAGACATTTACCGGGCACTACGAGTAACAGGCCTTCTGACACCTGATTGGAGATAATAAATAGAATTATTTCAAACTAAGTGATGCCGCTCAGATGTTACTTTTACGGCACCAATAACAATGAAGGGCCTAAGTAGGCCCCTAACTAATATGGCTTTATACCCGTGGAATGATTTTCAAGCGGTATAGCGTACGGGTCTGCAGGTTTCGAGAAGTGCATTAAATTGTTAAGATGCAGACCATAAGCCAAGAGGCGGAGATTAGAATGAAATCTGTAGAGTTATTCGCTGGTGCAGGCGGCTTGGCTATGGGATGTGAGATAGCTGGCTTTGAGCATCTTGCAGTAGTTGAGTGGGACAAATGGGCTTGTGATACTGTCCGTGAGAACCAAAAAAACGGTTACCCTTTATTGCAAAATTGGGACCTGTTTGAAGGCGATGTAAGAGAATTTGACTGGACTCAAATTCCAAAAGGTATAGACCTTCTGGCTGGAGGTCCGCCGTGTCAGCCATTTTCTATCGGTGGTAAGCATAAAGCTAACTCTGACTCACGGGACATGTTTCCAGCAACAGCGGAAGCTATCAGGCAAATTCGCCCTAAATCTTTTATCGTTGAGAATGTTAAGGGTTTGACCCGTGCAACTTTTGCTAGTTATTTCCAATACATCCAGTTACAACTTGAATTTCCTCAAGTTGCTCCGCAAAATGGAGAGGACTGGAGTGAACATTTGAAACGGTTACAGGAGGAGAAAACCAGTGGGAAGAACAAAGGTAAGGGGTTGACATATAACGTACTTGCTACTCTAGTAAACGCTGCAGACTATGGAATTCCACAAAAGCGCGAGCGTGTCTTCATTGTTGGTTTCCGAGATGATCTTGAGATCGAGTGGTCATTCCCTAAGCCAACTCACAGTTATGAGGCACTTATTTATGAGCAGTGGGTCACAGGTGATTACTGGAGAAAACACGGTTTAAAAATGCCAGAGATACCAAATAAATTGGTTAACCGTGTTGCTAAATTACGTAAGAATCCGCCGGATACTCTACCTTGGAAAACGGTAAGAGATGCTATTGCCGATTTACCTGATCCTGAAACCAAGGATGCAACAAAAATCCGAAATCATACTTTCCAAGCAGGAGCTCGTATTTATCCAGGTCATACGGGCAGTCCTCTGGATCTTCCAGCCAAAACTCTTAAGGCCGGAGATCACGGAGTGCCTGGCGGCGAGAACATGCTAGTACGTGACGACGGTTCAGTTCGCTATTTTACTGTACGAGAAAGTGCTCGTATTCAAACCTTCCCTGACAGTTACCGCTTTCATGGTAGTTGGACAGAGACTATGAGGCAGTTAGGTAATGCAGTGCCAGTTCATTTAGCTTACTGCGTTGCAAATAGTGTTGCGGAGAAATTACTAGCTTCCGAGATTGGTAACATCCTGAGACAGGGTGGCTATAATAAAAGGGTTTCTGCATGACAGGCAAAGTCATTCCATTCAATCCACTTGATAAGCATAATCTGGGAGCCAGCGTTGCTGAGGCCCTTTTAAGCAAGGAAGCACATCCTCTTGACGAATTAACCCCATTCCCTGGGGCTGGGATTTATGCAATTTATTATACTGGAGATCATCCAGCATATGAGCAGTTGGCTGAAATGAACCGTGATGACAAATTTAAATTGCCGATTTATGTAGGTAAAGCTGTTCCTGCAGGAGCTAGAATGGGATTAACCAACCCAGAAAAGGTCGGTAATGTTCTATTTAGGCGTTTGAAAGAACATGCTGAAAGTGTCAAAGCGGCTCAAAACCTCGCTGTTAAAGACTTTTATTGCCGCTTTCTTGTTGTTGATGATATCTGGATACCTCTGGGCGAATCCCTCGTTATTTCTCGCTTTAAGCCGATTTGGAACTCGTCAATTGATGGTTTCGGCAATCACGACCCAGGCAAGCATCGCTACACAGGTTTGCGCCCTCGCTGGGACTTCATGCATCCGGGTAGAGGCTGGGCGCAAAATTTACGTGAGCGTGATGAGACACTGGATGAACTAATCAGAGACGCAAGGCAATACTTGCAAAACCTGCCTCTTAGTTTAGCCAAAAAATTTATTGAGGCTGAGGGCGACTAAAACGTTATGTTTGTGTAGAGAGAATGGCTTTGCTATCAAGTACATTGCTCGCGGTAGGGCCTGCTATAGCTGATTAACAATCTGTGAAAATTTCTTTTAGGACCAAAAATAGGACCAAAATGAAAATTTATATGAATATTACAAGATATTAAACAACAGGTTACATCACAAATTCAGATTCCCCCAGCCCACCAATTTAGACATCGGGTATTACCAGATAAGTCCGATGAAGTACGAAAAGCCCGCATGGCGCAAGCCCCGCGGGCTTTTTTGTGTCCGTAATAGTCCGACGATATCCGGTGGCTATTGGCTACGTTTAGGTATACGCAAACTGAGCATACAGGCTAATCTTTGGCTGAAAGACGAATCAGACGCCGACTGGCAGCCCAAATGTGAGTCGGCGATGTAGACACCAGAAACGACATATCAATACGACATCAATATTAGATGCCTCTAATTGTATAACCATTTCCCTGCTTTAGCTGACTCAATAATCATCCCGACAGTGAGCGGTTTTAACGCTTTCGATAGTGGTTTCTTTTGCCAGATTGGATACTCATATTCAAAATAATTTCTTCCATCAAAGTTTGAATACTCAATATTAAAATGTCCGAATACATCAAGAAGGAAATCGTGAGCATCCTCTGGTAGAAACTGATAATCATCCTGTAACGTCCAGTCTTTAGTGACTTGTCTAATTTCGGATTTAAACCAATTTTTCCTAATCGGGTAACGTTCCATGAGATATTGAATAACCTCATTTTCGATATCTCTTTTACTCATCAGAAATATGTCCATTCAATGCGGTCTTCTGGCCTAGCGATCAGATTATACTGTCGACGGGTGTCCCTTGCTACCGATTGCATTATAGCAATCAATTGGACGTAGCCTATCCATGGAATATAACGACCAACAAAAGAGGCAATTTTATTCGTTGGAACCATCTTCAATGTCGCAAAATTTTTTCCCATAGGAGTAAGTGGCCTTAGCCCATAAGGGAAACGTAAATCTCTGAGCAATGCTCGTGATACTTTGGAAGCAACACTCGTTCCGGGTGTTGCTGTGGCGGCAGATAGTTTTCCTGACACCTTTAGATAAGGTTGCCCTGAGAGGATCAGCGCCGCCGCTGTAATTTCTAAATCGGTACGAGAAGAAAAATTTTCAAGAAAGATCAGGTTAAATAACTCACCGGCAGTTAAATTACCATGCCCGTGATAATAATATGTGTTATTGATTTCTTCAGTAGCATCCATTAAACCTCCCTTTTTTTAATATATTTTCAATATTATTTTATTTGGTGTCACATTTATACCGTGATGTTACTGCCTTTTTGGTTAAGTGCTAAATTCAGTATCAAATATCATACTTAAAAGGGGCTGATTATGTCCGTACAACCTATCCTTGCAAATGCAGCTGTGAGTATCAGCGACTTTAAAAAATCGCCCAATGCCGCGCTTAAAGAAGCTAACGGTGAGCCTGTAGCGGTGCTCACCAATGGCCGTATCTCTGGCTACTATGCTTCCCCGGAAACATGGGAGGCGCTGGCCGACTATCAGGAAGATATCGAACTTGCCAAAATCGCCCGCTCACGGATGAAGGGGAAACGTGTGAAGGTCGATCTGGATGAGCTATAAGCTGGAGTTTGAAGAGCACGCGCTGAAAGAATTTAAGAAGCTGAGCGCTCCGATGCGGGAGCAGTTCACCAAAAAACTGAAAGAGGTTTTACAAAATCCCCACGTTCCCGCCAATCGTCTTCACGGAATGGCTGACTGCTACAAGAAGTTTATAAAGCAGTCAAAGACCGACTATAAGCGCGGACAGTTTTCAACTCGCGGCTATTTTGTTGTGCAACCTATCTATCAAGGTGATGAGTAACTCGTCACCTGTTCACCAACTCACCACCCTTTAATCTATTGATTAATAAAAATAAAAAACCATAGTGAAGAGAGTGAACAGTTTTGTGCAAAATCTTTTTATTTTGAGGGAAGTACCCTCATCCTCGATGCGAATATTCAGCCTATCTTTTAATTTGCATGTTTTATATACTGAACGTACGGCAATTTGCCGGAATTATTCATGTGAGGTGCCTATGTCTACAACCGCAAGACTGGAAGCGCGCATCCCTTCGGAACTCCACGCATTGATCAAACATGCCGCCGAGTTACAGGGTCGTACAATGACGGATTTTATTATCACAGCAACGCAGGAAGCCGCTAAAAGAGCCGTAGAAGAAACCGCGATCCTGAGACTGGCAATTGAAGACCAAAAACAATTTGCTGACTCACTGCTGTCCGAATCGCCGGTTTCCCCTGCATTATTAGGCGCAATGAAAAGGCGTAAAGCGCTGGGAAGATAAAATGAGCTTATTGACCTACACGCTACTTGCCAAAAGCCATAACAAGAGAAACTTTAATTGCGGCGTTCCTGAGTTAAATACCTACCTGCAAAAGTATGCTGGGCAGGACAGCCGGGAACGCTTTACTAAATGCTATGCTGCCGTTGATGAAAACAATAACGTAGCGGGCTTTTATACGCTCTCTTCCAGTGCAATCGATATCAGCGGCCTTCCCGATACGATTACCAAGAAACTTCCACGTTATCCTTCTGTACCTGCTGCGTTACTTGGCCGCCTTGCCGTCGATTCTCAATTTGCAGGAAAAGGCATAGGTGGTTCATTACTCGTTGATGCGCTCCTCAATGTGTCGCGCTCGACGACAGGAATATGGGCTTTACATGTCGATGCTAAAGATGAGGCTGCGAAGAATTTTTATCTGAAGTATGGATTTGTTGCCTTTCAACGTAAGCCTAATTCGCTCTATCTTCCTATCACGAATACCCTGTTAAAAGAATTAGCCTCATTTGAACTGGCCTGAATAGCATCTAGCAGGATTAAGTACACACCAACACCAATAAAAAGTGATATTCGCGTGTACTTATTAAAAAATGGAAAAAGAACGGATTATCATGGAACATAAGCGTTTGCCCCCTGTCACTCATCGCCATTTTTCGTAGGCTCACGTTTAGGCCTACAAATAAAGTCTGAACTCAAACTTAAAACATTAATATCATCATGTTATGTTGGATATTCAAATTCCCCCAGCCAATTCCCGAACCATAACAAGTACCTCTATTGATCCTTTAAGCCGTGAAGTCATGTAAAATACCAACAAAACACGCTGTTGATACAGGTCATGGATAGATGCGTCGTCTCTATAAAAAAGCGATAACTTATTTATTGTCGAAGGATTTTCTCGTTACTCTCTTCGTCTTATCCATCATGCTAGCTATTTTCTGGTACATGCTTTGGGCCTCGCAGTTGTCACGTCGCACGATACTGATCGATACACTCCCTGACTTCACTATCTACCTTACCTTTGGGATCGTTCTGGGGCTTATCTTTGCTGGCAGGACGCTCTATTCTCGTTCGGTAAAAAAGAAACTAAAGCACACGCTCGAAATGTTCCTAGGTGGCTTTGTGCTGGGATTTCTTTCCATCGTGAATATTTTTGACGTGTACGTTTATCTGTTTCCCGATGACGTGATTAATTACACATCCGATTATGAGATTATTTTTCTTGGGCCACCAAAAGGGAAAACGAGTCGTTGTGAAGCGGGTTTATGGATTAGAGATGTTCATACTGGTCAGTTGAAGCAGCTATGTACCAGTAGAGAGACGTTATTTAAAAAAAGAAGGCAAGGAATGGATGAGTTGTGGGTCACTGCGCGGGTCAATAAACTCGGCACGTATATTGTCGATTATCGATTTACCTACAAGTAATTTCGCCTTCAAGCTCGCCAATCCCACCGTTTTACTGACACGTTTGATAAGGTGAATAGATTAAAATACCGGAAACTCGCTTAGGTCGGTTTTCGGCATGCAATGCACACCAGTACCCCGCCAAAATGAAATCATCCACTGGAATATATTTCCTGTTTACACGTTTGGACATCACCGATATCGCAATTTTACATCACGAAAGCAAATAATAACAATTTGTTATAATTTCAAGTGTAAATTAACGTCAGTTTTTCAAACGTAGACTGGATGACGATACGCGATCCAATTTACGTCCTATCACTGGTGATAATACGAATACCAGAATGTTGACATTCATTTCTATACGACTAAAAAGAGGTGTTACTGCTATGTTCAGAAAATTATCTCTCCTGAAGATCGTTGTCATTTTTGCTATTTCTCCCTTTGCATTTGCCAAATCGGACATACTGCGTATCGGCGTCGATTTAACGTATCCCCCCTTTCAGAGCATGGATAAAAATGGTAATCCATCGGGGTTTGAAATCGAGGTAACGGATGCTATCTGTAAATCGATAAATGCAAAGTGTGATTATATCGTCAACACGTTCGATTCCCAGATCCCCGCCCTTCTCGCAAAAAAAATAGACGTCATTGCGCCGCTTGGCGTGACACGTAAGCGAAAGGAATCGATAGATTTCAGTGACTATGTTTTCCACGTTCCCACCAAACTTGTCGCAAGGAAAGAATCCAATCTTCTTCCTCAAGTTGAACTGCTGCGCGGGAAAAATATCGCGGTACAGCAAGGTACCATTCAGGAAGCCTACGCCAATAAATATTGGCTACCCGCCGGAGTGATTGTTAAAAACTATCCCGATCAGGAAGCCATTTATGAGGATTTACAATCAGGAAGAGTGGAAGGCGCGCTGTGCCCGTCGGTTGCCGTCGCGTTTGGATTTTTAAACACACCGCAGGGTAAAGATTTTGAGCTAAAAGGCCCGGAAGTGACCGATGCGGATTTATTCAGTCTCGGTTCTGCATACGGTATACGTAAAGACGATACGGAAACAAAACAACTCATCAATCAAGGGCTGAAAGATATCGTCCAAAAAGGCCTATATGCAAAAATACAGAAACGCTATTTTGGCGATATCGATTTAAGCGTGAAGGAATAATATCAGGCGCGGCTCACGGATTATTTTCATGCCCAACTGTTCTCCCTGACCTATCAGAAGGCCGGGGAGATTTCAACGAAACGGGAGTTTACAGCCATACCCAGCAACAGAATGTTGATAAAGAGGGCGAGCGCCATCAGCCCCTTTTCTGTTACTATCACGCGTTGGAAAATAGCGATATATATGTGAATATACCTCGCTTCACACCACCATTTTAATGTCGCTTTCACAGTGAACTACACGCAGGAGAAACCATGAGCCTTCACCTCTGGCTGGCTTATACAGGCATCATCATCGCTCTGATTGCCATTCCGGGCCCATCCGCCTTAATCAGCATGTCGCACGGTTTACGCTACGGCGCTTCACGCGCAACAGCAACCGTCCTCGGCGGCGTCAGCGCGGCAATGATATTAATGTCCTGTTCAGCATTAGGGTTAGGTGCCATCCTCGCTGCGTCAACCACCGCATTTACCGTATTAAAAATTATTGGGGCGGTTTATCTCATCTGGTTGGGTATCGCGTCATGGCGCTCTAAGGATATGACCACTACGGAGCAGAACGTGCAGGAAGCCTCGACACTTGGCTGGTTTCCGCTATTCCGCAAAGGCTTTCTGGTCGGGATCAGTAATCCGAAAGATCTGCTGTTTTTCGCCGCACTCTTCCCAAATTTTATCGATACCAGCGCCCCACACGCCTTGCAGCTGATCATTCTGGCGGTAACCTGGGCAGTCTTCGATTTCAGCATCATGTTTATCTATGCCTGCACTGGCCGTCGTTTATCGGGCCTTTTCTCCAGCCCACGCCGCATCAAGCTGTTTAACCGCTCAACGGGCGGGATCTTTATTCTGGCAGGCACCACGTTGGCGGCGTCAACACGTTAATTAAATAGGCTCCTGCTGCCTTCAAACAGGCAGGAGCCACACCGTTACGATGCCGTGACAAAATCAGCAATACCCTTCTCGTCCATCCGATAGCGCACCCACTCATCCTGCGGCTTCGCGCCAATGCTTTTATAGAAATCGATCGCGGGTTGATTCCAGTCCAGCACGCTCCATTCCAGCCGTCCGCACTGTCTTTCCTGTGCAAGACGCGCCACCTGTTTCAGCAGCGCTTTGCCCGCTCCCGCCTGACGATACGCCTGTGCGATGTAGAGATCTTCCAGATAGATGCCGTATTTCCCCAGCCAGGTTGAGTAGCTCATGAAGAAAATCGCATAGCCGACGGGCTTACCATCAATCTCACAAATCAGCGTTTCAGCCGTCGCTCCTTCGCCAAATAGCGAGCGCTCAATATCCTCAAGCGAGGCCAGCACTTCGTGGCGCGCTTTCTCATACACGGCAAGTTCGATGATTAAATCCAGAATCACGCTCGCATCTGATTTCTGCGCGGGGCGGATGACAATGTTTATAGAGGCAGTATTTATAGAGGTAATGTTCATAAAGGCTCTCTTCTCCGGTGCTAATTTTTCCAATGCCAACAATAACCAAAGCTTGCCATGCTACCGGATTTAAAATCAGTTACACAACGACATGACGAGTTCTGTCATAGAGAGAAGGAAGGAATGCGTTAGGTTGAGAATGTCAGGCTAGCCGCTCTAGCTCAATCAATAGCACGAGAGCGGCGATAGGAAGGTTATCAATCTGGCTGTTTTTTTCTTTTAAACGCCGAGAGCGTCAGCAGCCTGCTCGCTTTCCACTTTGGAAAAGTTCGCGTAGGTCAGCGCATCAAGCAATGCGGCGCGATCGATCGTCGGATAAATCTCTGGGCTCTGCAAAAGCAGGGCGATTTCCTGAACGGTTAGCTGGGGATAGATGGCGTGTGATGCAACAGCAATATCGCGAGCGGCGTAACATAACTTGCGTAAAATTACCGCAATCTGCTGATGGGTGATCGCCTCCTGATACACGGTATAAAGCACATCAGCAATTAATGTCGACGTCAAAACCGAAATACGGGACACATCACCCGCTCTTCCACCCAATGCCTGAAGGATGTGTTCGACGGCCTGTTCTGGCGTTTTTCCCTGCGCCTGTTGTGAAGCCAGTACGGAAACCAGTTTATTTTTTATTTCATCATTTGCCATCGTTCGGTTCCTTCATACATTCATTGATTACAGATACTATTTTAGTATAAGCACGCTACCTGTCATGGCAGTAATGAGCAAATAAAATCATACGGCGGTACCCTTCAATAGGTACAAAAAGACATCAACCCGCTCAGCGGTGTATAATATGCCCAATTTTAGGAAACGCGGACTCTCCCTCATACGAAAGCCACACGTAGAAAGATCGCTTGAAGTATGACGGGGTACCCCTAAATAATTCGAGTTGCAGGCAGGCGGCGACGCAGTGAATCCTCAGGAGCTTACATCAGTAAGTGACTGAGGTGAGCGAGAAAAGCCAACGCACATGCGGCTTGAAGTATGACGGGGATAAAACACAGTTTGATACAACTCCGCACACATCGTTCCACCCTCTTTTTTCCTGAAATGCGATAATCCTCCGATAAAAATCGTATTTTCGTTTATGCCCAATCATTTTCATCGCCTCAAAAGACCATGTAAAATGAAAGGCTTAGTGAGCAAGAAGGCTATAAGTCATGATCACCACCGACGGTAATAACGCAGTCGCCTCTGTGGCCTGGCGAGCCAATGAAGTCATCGCCATCTACCCGATTACGCCCAGTTCCAGCATGGCTGAACACGCAGCCGCCTGGTCGAGCGATGGCGGGCTGAATATATGGGGAGATACGCCCCGCGTTGTTGAAATGCAATCGGAAGGCGGCGCGATCGCTACCGTCCACGGCGCATTGCAGACGGGCACACTCGCCACCACGTTTACCTCATCGCAGGGTCTGCTGCTGATGATCCCCACGCTGTATAAGCTGGCCGGTGAGCTAACCCCGTTCGTCCTGCATGTCGCTGCCCGTACGGTTGCGACGCATGCGCTTTCCATCTTCTGCGATCATTCGGACGTCATGGCCGTGCGCCAGACGGGTTGTGCCATGCTGTGCGCCAGCAATGTGCAGGAAGCGCAGGACTTTGCGCTGATCTCGCAAATCGCCAGTCTGAACAGCCGTCTGCCGTTTATCCATTTCTTCGACGGTTTCCGTACTTCACACGAAATCAATAAGATTGAGCCGCTGGGCGATGATGTGATCCGCCAGCTTCTGCCACAGAAATCCATTGATGCACACCGTGAGCGAGCGCTCACACCGGAACGCCCGGTGATTCGAGGTACCGCCTCTAACCCGGATACCTTCTTCCAGGCGCGCGAAGCAACCAACCGCTGGTATGACGCGGCTTATGAGCACGTTGAGCAGGCGATGAACGATTTCGCCGCCGCGACAGGACGCCAGTACCAGCCGTTTGAATACTACGGCCACCCGGAGGCGACCAAAATCGTCGTCCTGATGGGTTCCGGCGTCGGCACCTGCGAAGAAGTGATCGATACGCTGCTGACGCGCGGCGAGAAAGTCGGCGTGGTGAAAATCCGCCTGTATCGTCCGTTCTCTGCCAAGCATCTGCTGGCCGTCATTCCGCAAACGGCGAAGAGCATCGCGGTGCTGGACCGCACGAAAGAGCCGGGTGCGCTGGCAGAACCACTGTATCTCGATGTGATGACCGCGCTGGCCGAGGCGTTCTCCGCAGGTGAGCGTTCACTTATGCCACGGGTGATTGGCGGTCGTTACGGGCTGTCTTCCAAAGAATTTACCCCGCAGTGTATACAGGCGATCTTTAATGAGTTAGCACTTGCTAACCCACGACCGCGCTTCACTGTCGGGATTTATGACGATGTCACCAACCTGTCGCTGCCACTGCCGGAACAGCATTTTCCCAGCAGCGCGTCGCTCGAAGCTCTGTTCTACGGTCTGGGCAGTGACGGCACCGTTTCTGCGACCAAGAACGCGATCAAAATCGTCGGTGAAACCACCCCGATGTTTGTGCAGGGTTACTTTGTCTATGACTCGAAAAAAGCTGGTAGCCTGACTGTTTCCCACATGCGTGTTGGCCCGCACCCGATCAACTCAGCCTACCTGATCGATCAAGCCGATTTCGTCGCCTGCCATCAGTGGCAGTTTATCGACAAGTACAGCATGGTCGAACGGCTGAAGCCCGGCGGCGTTTTCCTGATCAACTCGCCGTATACCAGCGAGGATCTGTGGCACCGTTTGCCGCAGGAAGTGCAGGCGGGACTCAATCAGCGCAACGCCCGCGTTTACTGCATCAATGCCGCCAAAATTGCCCGCGAGTGTCATCTGGGCGCGCGTATTAATACCGTCATGCAGATGGCGTTCTTCCACCTGTCACAGATTCTGCCGGCCGATGTGGCGGTAGAAAAACTGCGTACCGCCATTGCCAAGAGCTACGGTAGTAAAGGTCAGGAGCTGGTTGAGCGTAACTGGCAGGCGCTGAGCGCCACGCTGGAAGCGCTGGCAGAAGTGCCGCTGGAAGCCGTCAATCCAGACAGCCCACAATGGCCGCCAGTGGTTTCCGACGCCGCACCCGATTTCGTCAAGACCGTCACGGCCGCGATGCTGGCGGGTCTGGGTGATACGCTGCCCGTCTCCGCCCTGCCGCCCGATGGCACCTGGCCGACTGGCACCACCAAGTGGGAAAAGCGCAATATCGCGGAAGAGATTCCGCTATGGCAGCCGCAGCTCTGTACGCAATGTAACCACTGTGTTGCCGCCTGCCCGCACTCGGCTATCCGCGCCAAAGTCGTCCAGCCTGATGCGATGGAAAATGCACCAGCGTCACTGCAATCGCTGGATGTGAAAGCGCGCGATATGCGCGGTCAGAAATACGTGTTGCAGGTCGCCCCAGAAGACTGCACCGGTTGTAATTTGTGCGTAGAAGTCTGTCCGGCTAAAGACCGTCAGAACCCAGAAATCAAAGCCATCAATATGGAATCCCGTCTGGATAATCTGACGGCGGAAAAAGAGAACTTCGATTTCTTCCTGCAACTGCCGGAAATCGACAAATCCACGCTGGAACGTATCGATATCCGTACTTCTCAGCTGATTTCGCCGCTGTTTGAATACTCCGGTGCCTGCTCCGGCTGTGGCGAAACACCGTACATCAAGCTGCTGACGCAACTCTATGGCGATCGTCTGCTGGTCGCGAATGCGACAGGTTGTTCGTCTATTTATGGCGGTAACCTGCCCACCACGCCGTGGACGACTGATGCCAACGGCCGCGGTCCGGCCTGGGCTAACTCGCTGTTCGAGGATAACGCCGAATTCGGTCTGGGCTTCCGCCTGAGCGTCGATCAGCACCGTCAGCGTGCCGTACGCCTGCTCAACAAGCTGGCACCGCAACTACCGCCGGATCTGGTTAACGCGTTGCAGGAAGAGTCCATCGTCCCCGATCTGCGCCGTCAGCAGATTGAACAGCTGCGTGGATTGCTGTCAGCCATCAATGACACCGACGCCACCGTGCTAGCGAGCGAAGCCGACCACTTTGTCGATAAATCCATCTGGCTTATCGGCGGGGACGGCTGGGCGTACGATATCGGCTACGGCGGGCTGGATCACGTCATGAGCCTGAGCGAAAACGTCAACGTGCTGGTACTGGATACGCAGTGCTACTCCAACACCGGTGGACAGCAGTCCAAAGCGACACCGCTGGGCGCCGTCACCAAATTTGGCGAGAAAGGCAAACGCAAAGCACGTAAAGATCTCGGTATCAACGTCATGATGTACGGTCACGTGTATGTCGCGCAGATCTCACTGGGCGCACAGCTGAACCAGACGGTGAAAGCGATTCAGGAAGCCGAAGCCTGGCCGGGCCCGTCGCTGATTATCGCGTACAGTCCGTGTGAAGAGCACGGCTACGATCTGGCATTCAGCCACGATCAGATGCGTCAATTGACGGCAACGGGCTTCTGGCCGCTCTACCGCTTCGATCCACGTCGCGCCGAGGAAGGTAAACCTGCACTGGTGACGGATTCTCGTCCACCATCCAGCAGCCTGAGCGAAACGCTGCTGAAAGAGCAACGCTTCCGCCGCCTGAATAGCATGATGCCGGAAGAAACCGCGCAGCTCTATGAAGAAGCGGAACTGGATCTGCGCCGCCGCTTTGACTTCCTGACTATGATGGCAGGCAAGGCAGAGAAAAACCCGCAGGAATAACTTTCTCCCTCAAACCGGCTTCGGCCGGTTTTTTTATGGCGTGCTATCCCTGGCCGCCCCCCTTACGGGCTGTTGCGTTTTCTCTATCCGAACGAGGTTGAATACCGAAGAATCCAACGTCGATAACCCAGTTTGTCAGGCACGGTAAAGAAGGGCTGACAAGGAGCAAGTTACCTTATACTTTATGGGATTATTCGCCCGTTACGGTGTCAAGCCGCTCTCAACGTCGCAGAGGACAAAACATGAAAGGAAAGTTCGCACCATCGCAGATTGCATTGCACTGGCTGGTTTTTCTGTTGCTCGTTGTGACCTATGCCACGATAGAACTACGCGGATTTGCTGAACGCGGTTCGCTGCTGCGCACCGTGATGATGGTGACGCATTTTAGCTGTGGCGTAGCCATACTGGTTCTTATGCTGGCGCGCTTGTTCTTACGCCATCGCCATACCTCACCAGCCATTACGCCACCGCCGTCACGTTGGCAAAGTGCGCTGGGCTCACTCACTCACGCCGTCATTTACCTGCTGTTTATCACGCTACCGATACTAGGCGTTGCCTCGCGCTATTACAGCGGTCGGGACTGGATGCTTTTTGGTATAGGTATGCCAACAGCCGCGACACCAAATTTTGACTTAGCTGAAACGCTGATAGGCTGGCATGAAACGCTGGCACCGCTAGGATACTGGCTCATCGCGCTGCATACCGCTGCTGCCCTGTTCCACCACTATGTTATGAAAGACAACACGCTGCTGCGCATGATGCCAGCCAAACGCGATTAATCGGGCAACGAAGGAGCAAGCATGAAAGTCGCACTGGGACAATTCGCCGTAGACCGCGAGTGGCAACAAAATGCCACAACCATTACTGAGTTTATGTCGGCAGCACAGCAAAACGGTGCCGACCTGCTGGTGCTGCCTGAAGGTGTACTGGCTCGCGATATCACCAACCCCAACATGGTGCTCACTGCTGCTCAGCCGCTTGATGGCCCATTTGTGTCGCAACTGCTGGAAGCCAGCAAAGGCAACAACCTGACGACCATGCTGTGTGTGCATATCCCGAATGGCGAAGGGAAAGTTTGGAATACACTGCTGGCGCTGCGCAACGGTGAGATCGTCGCACAATACCGGAAGCTGCATCTGTATGATGCGTTTTCCGTACAGGAATCGGAGAATGTGCTGGCAGGCGAAGAAGTCCCACCGCTGTTGACCATCGCCGGGATTAACGTCGGGCTGATGACCTGCTATGACATCCGCTTCCCTGAGCTTGCTCGCCGTCTGGTACTGGACGGTGCTGACGTACTTGTTCTTCCGTCCGCCTGGATCAAAGGGCCGCTGAAAGAAGCGCATTGGGAGCTACTGGTACGCGCAAGAGCGCTGGAAAACACCACTTATCTCGTTGCCGTTGGCGAATGCGGCGTCAAAAATATCGGCAACAGCATGGTGGTCGATCCTTTAGGCGTTGTCGTGGTTCAGGCACCGGAAACACCGGCCCTCGTCTATGCCGACATTGATCCAGAACGACTGGCCTACGCCCGTCAGATTCTTCCAGTACTGGCTAATCGCCGCTTTAACAAACCCACATTGGAAGAGGGAAATTGAATCGCGGTTCACTCTACGCTGCTTTCTTTCTCATTCACGCGCCAAAAAGTGTGATTAGTTACACATGTTGTTTCCCTCTGAGGCCGTTCTGCACATATAATGCGCATCCGGTCGTCATGGCGACCCTAGCAGACCAGCCTCCTGATTCGGGGGGTGCATTCACCACTCAAATAAAGAAATGAAAATGAGTATTCGCGCGATCTTTACTTTAGTTTTTGCAGCAGCCGCATTCAGCCAGGCTGCTTTTGCCGTTGTTTATCCTCTGCCTGCGGCTAACAGCCGACTGATAGGCGAGAATATCGACATCACCGTACCGGAAGACAGCACACAGCCGTTGGAACATTTTGCATCACAGTTCCAAATGGGTCTGAGCAACCTGATGGAAGCCAACCCAGATGCGGATGTTTACCTGCCTATTCCCGGCAGCAAAATGGTCATTCCTCATCAGTTGATTCTGCCAGATGCACCGCGTGAAGGCATTGTCATCAACAGTGCAGAAATGCGTCTGTACTACTACCCGAAAGGCTCCAAGACCGTGGTCGTGCTGCCAATCGGGATTGGCGAGTTAGGTAAAGATACGCCGATTAACTGGACAACCTCCGTTCAGCGCAAGAAAGCGGGCCCAACCTGGACACCAACCGCGAAGATGCACGCAGAATATGCGGCACGCGGTGAAACCCTGCAAAAAGTTTTCCCGGCTGGCCCAGATAACCCAATGGGGCTGTATGCGCTGTACATCGGTAACCTGTACGCGATCCACGGCACCAATGCCAACTTCGGTATTGGCCTGCGTGTAAGCCACGGCTGCGTCCGTCTGCGCGCCGATGATATCAAGTATCTGTTCAACAACGTTCCGGTCGGTACTCGCGTTCAGTTCATCAATGAGCCAGTGAAAGCCACCGTTGAGCCAGATGGTTCACGCTATGTTGAAGTTCACAATCCGCTGTCTCGCACGGTAGAAGAATTCCATTCTGATTCTCCGGCACCGATCAGCATGACGCCAAAAGTGAGCAAGGTTCTGGCCGACGCCAGCGTGAACACCAGCGAAGTTGATCAGGCAATCCAGAGACGTTCTGGTATGCCGACCAAAATCAATGGTCTGATCGAACAAGCCACGCCAGCCATTCCGGTTGAATCTGTTGCTGCACCTGTCGCACCAGAAGCACAGCCGCAAGATAGCCTGAATGCCGTGCAAAATGCCGCACCGGTTGAAGCACAGACGACGACCGCAGCCGACGCTAACCGTTCGTAATCGCCTATGACGCGTTGGAAACCCGAATCGGTTTCCAACGCGTTTCTCTAACGTCCCTACCGTTTACTTTTTCTGTGAAGCTTCCAGCGCCTGCGCCACATCAGCAATGATGTCGTCAATGTGCTCAATGCCGACCGAAATTCTGACCAGATCCTCACTCACTCCCGCTTTCGCCAGCTCTTCCGCATTCAACTGCCGATGCGTGGTACTTGCCGGATGGCACGCAAGCGATTTGGCATCGCCAATATTCACTAGTCGTAAAATCATCTTCAGCGCATCAATAAAATGCCCCCCTGATGCTTTCCCGCCTTTAATGCCAAAACTGATAATCCCAGATGCCTTACCCGAGGTAATTTTGTCGCAGTTTGCTTTATAGGGGCTATCCGGCAACGCGCCATAGTTCACCCAGGTAACCAGCGGATGCTGATTCAGGTAGCCAGCCAGCGCTTCGGCATTGCTGCAATGGCGTTCAATGCGCAAGCTGAGCGTTTCCAGCCCCTGCAATAGCAAGAACGTGCTGTGCGGAGAAAGCGCCGCACCGGTATTACGCAACGGTACCACGCGGCAGCGCCCAATATAGGCCGCCGGACCGAAAGCGTCGGTATACACCACGCCATGATAAGAAGGATCGGGCTCATTCAGTAACGGGAAACGCGCTTTATTCGCGACCCAGTCAAACTTGCCGGAATCGATAATCGCGCCGCCGATCGTGGTGCCATGACCGCCGATGTATTTGGTCAGTGAATGGACGACGATATCTGCGCCGTGCTCAAAAGGCCGGCACAGTACGGGCGTCGCCACTGTGTTATCAACGATCACTGGAACGCCGTGGCGATGCGCAATTTCCGCGATTTTGGCGATATCGACGATATTTCCCGCCGGATTCCCGATAGATTCACAAAAAACGGCACGAGTGCGTTCATCAATCAGCGATTCCAGCGTCGTAAAATCATCGAAAGAGGCCATCCGCACTTCGACACCCTGACGTGGCAGAGTATGGGCAAACAGGTTATAGGTGCCACCATATAACTGGCTGGTGCTGACGATATTATCCCCAACCTGCGTGAGTGCCTGAAGCGAATAAGTAATTGCCGCCATACCGGATGAAAGCACCAGCGCACCAATGCCGCCCTCAATGGCCGCCAGCCGCTGTTCCAGCACCGCATTCGTCGGGTTCATGATACGGCTATAAATATTGCCCGCCACCTTCAGATCAAACAGATCGGCACCGTGCTGCGTGTCGTCAAATGTGTAAGAAGTCGTCTGGTAAATCGGCACAGCGGCGGACTTCGTTGTCGCTTCAGATTCATAACCATGATGTAGCGCGAGGGATTCAAGTTTCATCTTACGGACCTTTTTGTTGATCGTTGGAGTGAGGAAAATATCCAGACAAAATAGCAGACGGCGATTGGGAAAGGCACTTGATGATGTAGAAGAAATGGAGATAAGTTAGTAAAAACAAGACTAAATTTCAGCGTTACATTATTACACTGAAGCGCCCTCACAAAACCGAGCTCTGCTGCTGAAACGAATCTGAAAAAACGATAAAATTTGCGCAGAGAAAAAAACGTGCGCACCGTAACCTATCTGCGCGTCACGTATTGCACCGCCTGCAAATCACAGCTACTTTTAACGTTATAAATCCCCCCATCCGAAGCGCAATAAATGACTGATACAATAAAAAATATCGCTACTTGCGAACTGCCCACCAGCGTCCAATTCCCCCACTACGATCGTAAGGCGCTGAAGCCGCGCATCGTCCATATCGGTTTTGGTGCTTTTCATCGCGCTCATCAGGCACTGCTCACCGATCGCGTGCTGAATATGGTGGGAGGAGACTGGGGTATTTGTGAAGTCGTGCTGTTCAGCGACGACACCATGATCAATGCGCTGCGCCAGCAGGATCATCTGTTTACTGTGTTGGAAAAAGCAGCGACGGAAAATCAGCCGATTGTGGTCGGTGCCGTGTGTGAATCGTTACATGCCAGAATAGAAGGTATCGGCGCGATTATTGAGAAACTCGCCGCACCAGAAACCGCCATCGTTTCCCTGACGATTACCGAAAAAGGCTATTGCATGGACGGGACGAGCGGCAAGCTGGATCGGACCAATAAGCTGATTCAGCAGGATCTCAGCGATCCTCGTCATCCCGCTTCGGTACCGGGGTTGCTGGCGGAAGCGCTGCGCTTGCGTCACGAACGCGGGATCGCACCGTTCACCGTCCTCTCATGCGATAACGTGCCGGAAAATGGCAAAACAGCCAAAGCCGCCGTGCTGGGATCTGCGGGGCTCAACGATCAGAGTCTGATCGATTGGGTCGAGGCCAAGGTTTCTTTCCCGAATACGATGGTGGATCGCATTGTCCCTGCCGCGACGCCGGAAGCGTTGCAGGAAATTGCCGAGCACCTCGGCGTCGCCGATCCCTGTGCGATAGCCTGTGAGCCCTTTATTCAATGGGTGATCGAAGATCATTTCACTGCCGGACGCCCTGAGTGGGAAAAAGCGGGCGTGCAGCTGGTGCATGACGTACTGCCGTTTGAAGAAATGAAGCTGCGTATGCTGAACGGCAGCCACTCGTTTTTAGCCTATCTGGGCTATCTCGCCGGTTATGATCACGTCAGCGACTGTATAAATGACGAGAACTATCGCCGTGCAGTGTCTCATCTCATGCTGCTGGAGCAGGCACCGACACTCAGCGTCGTGGATATCGACCTGAAAGACTATGCCGTTCAGCTGCTTACCCGTTTTTCCAACCCAGCGCTCAAGCATCGAACTTGGCAAATCGCGATGGATGGTTCACAAAAGCTGCCCCAGCGCATGCTGGAATCGCTACGCTGGCATCTGCGTAATGGCGGAGACTATCGCTGTCTGGCATTAGGGGTCGCTGGCTGGATGCGTTATGTCAGCGGAAAAGACGATGCGGGCAACCCTATCGAAATCCGCGACCCGCTGGCTGACCAGCTCAGACTGGTCGTTGCAGAGACGTCAGATAATGCCGAACGGGTCAGTGCGTTTCTTAATATTCGTTCTATTTTTGGCGAGGATCTGTCAGCCAACCACGATGTATTTAACGCTATCGCACAGGCTTATCTGAAGCTGCGCGATCACGGCGCGAAGAACACCGTGGCCGCACTGGTACAAGACTTTAAATAACGATAAATCCAAGCAGCGCAAGATATACCGCACTTTGAACACCCAGCGACAGAGTGCGGCCTTTACCTTTTGTTTCATCCAGCCACGGCAGCGATGACCAACTCATTCCCGCACCAATGACCGCGATCAACAGCATCGCTGCGGCAACCAGCCAGACAAGCTTATCCAGCAGCGAATTGGGAAACAAAATTTGCATTGCAGAAACGACGAGAAACAGCGTAACGCAACGCAATACCCCGACCAAAATACCCGCACGATCTCTCAGCCCACGCGGTGCGGAAGACGGTAACCAGGCCTGAAAAGCAAACAACCCAACTACGGCAATAAAAATCACATAAATAATGGCATAGACCAGCAAATGACTCACGTTACGGCTCCTGATGAGGGAATACGATAAAGTAAACTGGGCGGGATGATGACGACATTTCCTCTCTGCGGTCAATGCGTTATTTCACATCATGCTATCGATTTGTGGGACAGCGCTCACTATCGCCTCGCCGCCAATCTGCACGTATAATGCTTTCTCGTAATAAATTTACATACTTTGTAAATTAAGAACATAAATGCACGATCAAATAATTATAAAAAGCAAATTAAAATATCTTATTTCATGATCTGTCTGACAGATCATCATTAAAAGCCCCCTAAAGCGTGATCGCCAGTTTACTTTCTTTTCAATAGAGCAAATGATAAAGAAATGATAGTTCAATAGAACTGAAATATTGTTTCATCTTTGTAATTAGGCTGATCATGAATAAACCAATCTCTTTTAAACACACGTTCTGCTACGGCAGCGCGAACCTGCTTGGCAGTGGCGCGCTTGCTATCAGCGGCGCATGGCTGATGTACTTTTACACCACATTCTGTGGGTTAACATTGGTTCAGGCTGCTGCTATCTTCTCCGTTGCCAGCATCATCGATGCGATCAGTAACCCCATCATGGGATACATCAGCGATAACTTCTACAACACCCGTGTTGGTCGCCGATTTGGCCGCCGCCGCTTCTTTATTTTGCTGGGTGTCCCGCTGGTTCTGGTCTACCCCATGCTATGGGTTGAAGGCTTTGGCTTCTGGTACTATCTGGCGACGTACGTACTGTTCGAGCTGATTTACACCTCGATCATGGTGCCGTATGAGACGCTGGCTACCGAAATGACCTCTGACTTTAAACTGCGCTCTAAGCTGACAGGTTCTAAAGCCATTTTCGGTAAAATCGCCAACTTCCTGGCGGCGTTCATTCCTGGGCAGTTTATTGCTATCTACGGTAAAGATTCCGCAACGCCATTCTTCTACACTGGCCTGGTCTACGGCGCCATTATGTGTGGGGCGATGATCGCGCTGTACATGACATCCTGGGAACGCCCGGTCAACGAAATCGTCCGTGAAAGCACATCCAGCCTGTGGCAAGCGATGAAAAAGCTGAGCGTGGATATGGTTTCCACCTTCCGTTTGCGTATTTTCCGCAAGCACCTGGGGATGTACCTGTTTGGCTTTGGCGCTGAGTGGCTTTTCGCTTCCGCGTTTACCTACTTCATCGTCTTTGGTCTGAAGCAGAACACGGCACTGGTATCACACCTCAATAGCTTCAGTTCGATTATGCAGCTCATTTCTACCGCAGCCTTTATCGGTATCTGCGTCAAAATGGGCTTTGCGCGGCCGTTCCGTCTGGCCTTGATGGTAGTGATTGTCAGCGTAATAGCCTATGCCGCACTCTATTTCGCTAACTGGTCAGAAGACATGACCATCTTTGTTCTGTTCGCCATTACTGCTGTATTTGGCCTGAGCACGGGCGGTATCTACTACATTCCCTGGACGGTTTATACCTTCCTGGCCGATGTGGATGAAGTGCTGACCGGGCGTCGTCGTGAAGGTATTTACGCTGGTGCCATGACGTTCGCCGGTAAAATGGTTCGCTCTGTGATTGTCTTCGCGATGGGCTGGACACTGAGCCAATTCGGCTTTGTTTCCGGGCAGTCAGTGCAGCCGGAATCTGCCGTACAGGCGATTGTTGGCGTGTTCTCGCTGGGTGTTATCGGTCTTGCGCTGGTTGCGATTTACTACACCACGCAGATGAAGCTGGATCGTAAAAACCACGCCATTCTGCTGGAAGAGATTGCACGTATCAAAGCGGGCGGCGCGATTGCCGATGTACCAGCTCATGCTCGTGCTGTCGCAGAAGAGCTGACGGGCTGGGAATATGAGAAGTGCTGGGGCAACAACCCGTTAGGCGTTCAGTCAGAAGAGTCTAAACCGCAGGTTGCTACTGCACAGCATTAATTGAAGACATTCGTTTATTGAAAACAGGCATCAATTAAAAGCTGTCATCAACTAAAAGTTATTATCAACTAAAAATAATCAGCCCAATCTCGTATTGGGCTGATTCATTTAGGCCTGCGTTTACTGATTAACAGAACGGGTAGGGTAGGATAGGCAGGCGATCGCATCAATCACCTGCCAAAATGCAGGATTAAATCAACGAAGCTTCTTTCAATTCGCTTTTCAGGTAAGCGTAGTATATCGGGGCCGCAATCACACCGGACAAGCCAAATGCCGCCTCAAACACCAACATCGCCAGCAGGATTTCCCACGCGTGCGCTTTGATCCTCGTCCCAACGATTTGTGCATTCAGGAAGTACTCAAACTTGTGAATCAGCATCAAATACACCAGCGCGACCAGCGCAATCGGCAACGAAAGCGATAAGCCAGACAGGAAAACGATCGAATTGGAGATCAGGTTACCAATCACTGGCAGCAGACCGAAAACGAAGGTAAGCACCACTAGCGTTTTGGCAAACGGCAGATGGATACCACACAGCGGCAGAGCGCCAAGAATGAAAATGGCAGACAGTATCGTGTTAACCGCAGAGATTTTCACCTGAGCGAAAACAATATTGCGGAACGATGCCGACAACAGCGACACTCGACGCAGTAGCTCCGCTTTGAGTAACGGTTTTTCGGTGTCTTTATCGACGTTATAAAGCGAGACAATCGCGCCCAGCACCATACCAATCAGCATCGTCACAAAACCATGTAGAAAACTTTTCCCCATATTCTGCAACATCACAATATGCGCCTGAACCCATTGCAGCAGTTCGTGCTGGAGCTCTTCAATACTGACCGGCAGATACCCCGGTAAGTAGTGGACGATCTGCTGCTGGATGTCATTGAGGATGTAGCCAATGCGCACATTAAACGCGGCGGTATCCTTCATTTCCTGCATCAACAGCCCGACCAGGCTGCCAAACAATAGACTCAGCAGGCTAACGACCAGTGTGCTGATCACCGCGACAACAATCCAGCGGGCGCGCTTACCACTGATGACCCGTTGAAAATAGGGGGTCAGTAAATTCACAATTTCATACACCAAAAAACCGGCAATAAAGCAGGTCAGCAGGCGTAAAGGCAGCAATATAAGCAGGCCACCCATAATAAAGAAAAAGCTCAACAGGCGAGCTTGTTTCAGATTCAGTAACTGCATGATGACATCCCGTATGAAGAGGCAACGCCGAGGATACTCTTTGTGGAGTATGCTACGCCTTTTTCGGTACCAACAGATTGATATATATGCGCCAGATTTACGTCTATTCTGCGAGTGATACAAACGGGGGATATTTTTGGTGTTTTATCAGCGAAATACCAGCAGTGTTTTAGCTCGGTCGGATATCCACCCACCAGGAGAAACGCCGGGTCACCTTCACTGGCAGCGTCCGGGCAACAGCCTCAAGCAGGCGATCGGTTTCATGTAGCGGAAAAACGCCCGAAATCCGTAGCGTCGTCACCGCAGAATCAACATGAAAATAACCATTGTGATAGCGGGCAATTTCATTAACAAACTGTCCTAGCGGCATGTTATCCGCGACCAGTTGTCCTTTGCGCCAGCTCTGTCGGAAATTCTCAACGGGTGCGGGTTCACTGCTCCTGTCGCGGGTAAAGATAACCTGTTGCCCTGCTGTCACACGCTGCGCAGCAGGTACCGCCGTTTGCAGCAAGACCTCACCACTAAAAACGGAAAGGACGCTGTGGGCAGACGTATAGCGCAGCGCTAATTGACAGGAATGTGCGGAAGCCGCGAGATCGCCATGGGGCGTGGTCAACCGGGCTGCGTGGGCCGTTTGGTTGTCCAGCATCAATTCGCCTTTGATCAATTGGAAGGTCAGCGGTTGAGACAATGCAGGGTTGCCCTGCTGATTCAGTGCCGAATCCGTATTGAGCCAGACGGTCATTCCCGTTTCGATGTTGAGCTCGCGCGTTTCCCCCGTTCCCGTGTGGTAATCGGCCGCATAGCTTTCCCACGGCAGACTAAAGCCCACGCCTCCGGTAAGGCTGGCAATCGCCAACAGTTTGAGCATGCGCCGACGTTCCCCACCCCGCTTGCTCAGCACCGAAGAAGCTAATTGACTGTCTACCGCATGGAAACGGGCGTGAATCTGTTCAACCTGCTGCCAAGCAAGCCGGTGAGTGTCATCCTGATGTAACCATCGTTGCCATGCCTGACGCTCGAGTTCGGAGCAGTCTTCGTCATACAGCGTGGCATACCACTCGGAGGCGGCATAAAGAACATCTTTCGGAATAGAAGAAGTAATAGAGGAAATCATAAGTCCTGACACAATAGACAATTCAGCATTGCCTGTGCCATATATTTTTTCACCATCCGCTCGGAAACGGCTAATTTTTCAGCAACCTGCCGATAGGTCAAGCCATCGAGATGCACGAGCAAAAATGCCTGACGCACTTTGCCCGGCAGCGTCGCCAGCATCTGGTCGATGGCCATCAGCGCATCAACCACCATAACCTGCTGTTCCAGCGAGGGAGCAAAAGTAAACTCCTGCTCTGCCAACACCTGAAGATAGGCATTCTCGATGTCTTTACGTCGCCAGTGATTCACCACCAGCCCGTGGGCGACAGTCGTCAGCCAAGCGCGTGGTTCACGGATGCGATCGGCCTGATGCAGGCAGATCAAACGTAGAAACGTATCCTGAGCCAGATCCGCAGCCTGCTGTGAACACCCCAAACGTCGACGCAGCCACGCCTGTAACCAGGCATGATGGTCATGATAAATCTGCTGAACATTTAAGGTTTCAGGCTGATGGAGGCAGACAGCGGCGGGACTCTTCACGGTATTCGCTCAATGTGACAGCAATGAAATGATTTTCATTATCATTAAAAGCAAAGTCAACGACTATTCACATTTATCATGTCGATTACGCTAAAAAGGAGGGCGCAGCATGGCGTGCATGCAAAAAGAAAGAAGCCCGAGGGCTTCTTTCAGAGAGAGTCGAGAAGGAAGATTACCAGCGATAGCTGACGTTCGCGCTAACGTTACGGCCTTCACCGTAGTAGCACCAGTAGTTACAGGCGCTGACATACTCACGGTTGGTCAGGTTGGTTGCATTAACCTGCAAACGCCAATCTTTGCTGAAATCATAGGCGATCATCGCATCCCACAGTGTATAAGCAGGAACCTTCATGTCCGCTGAATTGGCAATGTCACCGTAAGAGCTGCCCACATAGCGCACACCGCTGCCGATACTTAATCCTTCCAGCTTGCCGTTAAAGGCATAAGTCGCCCAGCCAGACACGATATGTTCAGGCAGGCCCGGCAGGCGTTTACCCACTTCACCGACGGTACCTGATTTGGTCGTCTCCACTTCGTTGTATGTGTAGTTTGCCGTCAGCGTCAGACCGGTATAAACCTCACCGCTCAATTCCAGCTCGAGGCCGCGTGAACGGGCCTCACCCGCCTGAATAGTTAGACTCGGGTTTTTAGGATCCGTCGTTTTCACATTCTTCTGTTCCAGATTAAACAGGGCAGCAGAGGCATAACCGTTAAAGCCTTCCGGCGTATATTTCACGCCAACTTCCGTCTGCTGGCCTTCTTCCGGCACATAAGGACGTTCATAACCATCGCGACCCGACACCGGAAGGAATGATTCCGAATAGCTGACGTAAGGGGAAATACCGTTATCAAACAGGTACATTACCCCAGCAGTCTTGGTAAATTTGGTATCGTCGGTGCGAGTATCCGCGCCTGATGAGAAATTACGGTCGCGAGACTTCGCCACGTCGTAGCGTCCCCCCAACAAGAAGATCAGACGCTCGTCATACTTAATCTGGTTCTGGACATAATAACCAGTCTGATGGCGGCCAGAACGGTGAGCGAACAGGTCGCTATCTAATAATGTGTAATTGCCATAAACCGGATTAAAGATGTCGATAGGACTGCCAAAGGCGTACAGGTTTCCATCGCGGCTTTGTGTATTGGCACGGCGGTAATCGAACCCGAGCAACAGCGTGTTTTCAATATCTTCCCACTGCCATTCACCCACTAACCGGTTGTCTGTGGCCCAGTTTTGCGCAAAACCGTCACGGTAGGTTAGCCCGCGATTAGCCTCACGATCATTAGCCATACTTAGCGCATAAGCATTGCGCAGATCCAAATTCAGGTAGGTGTAATTCACATTCTGGTGGAACGTCCAGGTATCATTCAGATGATGCGTGAACTCATAGCCCAGACTGAATTGTCGGGTATCGTGGCGGTTCATACCCGGTTCGCCTAGCGATGTTTTATAGCCGACTTTGCCAAACGGCGTGCCATGTAATGTGCCGTACGGCAGCTTAAAGCCGTTGGTCGTGTCGGATTTCGTATCCATGTAGCTGGCTAACACGGTCAGTTCCGTGTCTTCTCCGAGGAACGTGACGCTCGGTGCCAGATAAAGGCGCTTGCTCTTCGAGAAATCCATCTCACCCGAGGTATCACGCGCCAGCGCAACAACCCGATACAGCACCGATCCGTCATCGTTTAATGGACCCGCACTGTCGACAGCCAGATGGCGATAGTCGTTAGAGCCGTATTCCAGCTCCACTTTCCCCTGCGGCAAACGCGTTGGTCGTTTGGTGATGACGTTAACCAGGCCGCCCGGTGGATTTTGCCCATACAGAACGGAGGCTGGGCCTTTCAGAACTTCGATACGCTCGACGCCAAACGGCTCAATCTGCTGGCCGTAGAATCCATCTTCATTCAGCGTAGCCAGGCCATTCTGGAACCGAGACTGATCGCTAAATCCACGAATAGTCACCCATTCGGCTTTATTGTCCGGCCCGTATGGCGTTGCCAGAATACCGCTGCTATAGCGCAGTGCCTGATCGATCTTTTGCGCACCGCGCTCTTCGATCTGCTGCTCTGTCACAACCGAAACCGCACGTGGCGTCTCTGAAATCGGCACATCCAGCTTCATCGCGGTATTCGGTGGAGCGGTGACGACGATCCGATCGTTTTTAGCGACAACAGGCGCAGAAACAGGAACTGGCTCACTCGCCGTACGCTGCCATCGGCACTGTACTGTGCGCTTAGGCCGCTGTTGCTGAGGATCTGCTGAAAACCCTGCTCAACGCTGTAGTTCCCCTGCAACCCCGCACCGCGCTTACCCGCCACGACTGCCGGATCGTAAGAAAGTAATACGCCAGCCTGTTGGGCAAATTGATTGAGCACCTGATTGAGCGGGCCAGACGATACCGTGTATTGCTGGACAGATGCCGCAGATGCAGCATAGACCGCCGTCATTGGCAGCACTGAGGCAAACGCTGCCCCAAGTACCCCGGCACGTAAAGTACGTGCCAACAGGTGGGTACGGAATTTAACCATTATTTATCCCCTATCGCATAAGAAACGCTTGTTTTCAGAAGCTATGCCAATTGAGAGAGTAAAAAGGGGAACCAGAAATCGAAAAATAATTAAAGTAATCCGTTATCAATCAGAAATATTAGGGAAAATACGTTGCCGCTATTGGTAAACCGATACGATGACTAATAAAAATTGACGTCGGATTTATCAAAACGTGCTATATCGCGATAAGCACGGCATCGGCTCAACTGCATCAATAATTAGACGAGGGTCTACTTATTCATTTGTCATCATTTAGGATTCAACGCGCTAAAAATAAGGAAAATTTCCAGAGCTTATTATCCGTATTTAATAAACCATGATGTCTATAGGAATAATTCACGAACGGGTAGGAGAAAGAGCGGGTAGGCAAGAAGAAAGGCAGAGGGAATCGAAACGTTTCGCTGTTTATTTCAAACAAGCATATTATATGCAATAAAATAGTTAACTCTCTATTTTTTCTTAAGTTTTCATAGCATCGTGATTAATAAAGAACGCTTTTAATTCTTCATTTATGAAAAATCAGTGCTGCTTTATCGTTCTACTGGCCGTCAGCAGATATCAGAGAATAATCCACGCAATCGATTGCTGTTGGTAAAACGAGGCTAAATCAGCCATAGCAATGTTATTAATAACAACAATTTTTCTTTTGTCGTTATTTTTCACTGGAAAAACCACATTTCTATTCTTCCGGCCAGATAATCTCCGATCATTCAAGCTTATGACGCTAAATTCGTCGAAGGCTCAACCGCATCCTGGTTTAGGATCAGCAGAGAGAGCACTCGGTTTTCAACGTTCAGCTTCGAAAAAGACAGCGTACTTAACTGCTTTTTGGTAAAGCCATCAGACAACAAATCCGAAACCACACGCGTACTCAACATGTTGGAATTCGTCATAAAATCGTGATAGGCAAACTTCACGTTGATAGGGAGTACATCATCAATTGAGACGGGCGTATTCATTTCAGCACGCAATCCAAAATGGGCGTTGAAGGCAGAATTCGCACAGACGACCTTACATTTCTCGTCAATCACCGCCACAGCACGTCTATCATTCTGAACTGGTTGAGAAAGCATGCCTAAAATCTCATTCCGGCCAAATATCAGACTCAGTGTTTCCTCTGCATCATGCTATGTAAAAAGATATCTCACAGCGCACCGTGACACCACGGCACACCATTGATAAGCAATCAACCTACCGGAATTTAAAAGGTTTCCGGACTAATAGTGTTCTTCCCCACCCCAGAAAATCACCGAATGAAAATAGTGAATTTCGCTAACCGGAACTGTTTACACGTTCTCAGGCTACCGGGGCTCAAACATCTGCCGCCTTACTTAGCGTCAGTGATGTTGGGTATATCTATGTTATTTATTTTTGGAAACCGGATATTTCTGAATCAGACACAAAAAATAACACTTCATTTTTCTTTTTTTAGCGGCTAGCACACGGCATCTTTACGCTTTTTAAGAAGGCTCACATCTGTGCGGTGGAACCCTCTTTAAGAGTAGATTATTCACACTTATCTGCCCGGTGATAATCAGATAAATCTATTTCATTAATAGCCTACATATAATTAACAACTGGAACAAAATTTCAACACATCGACCACAGTTGAATGCGCTAAATAGCTGGCCTACGTAGGAATATACTCTGAACAGGATTTTTACTATCGGCTGAATAAGCGGGATCTTTATGCCTTTTGATCGTAAAGGGCGATCAAAAACCTGATAACAATAGATATAATCTATTGAAAACAATGAATTGATCGTTAATGACATTATAACAGCATAGATAACTCTGCTGACTTTCATATTGTGACATACATCACTTATCGCGTTTTGGCTACCACGAAAAAACTGCCTGCTTTCTGAACCAAAAGACTATCTTTTAAGTAACGCCTCATTGCTTTTCCTGCATTGCGTGATCAATCGCGCAAAAAAGAAACAAAGATAAGTGGTTAACTAGAATTAACCATTATTTGACATAGCATTAACATGTTTAAGGAGAAGCGCTATGACACAACATAATAAACACGCCATTCCCGCCGCCATTGCGGAAAATGCACTGATAAATGCTCAGCAATACAAAAATATGTATCAGTTGTCCGTTGACGATCCTGCCGCCTTTTGGGGCGAGCAGGGAAAGATCGTCGATTGGATCAAACCCTATAAAACGATCAAGAACACCTCATTCGACCCCGGCCACATCAGTATCCGCTGGTTTGAAGACGGTACACTAAATGTGGCAGCAAACTGCCTGGATCGCCATCTGGCCGAGCGTGGCGATCAAACTGCCATCATCTGGGAAGGCGATGACGCGACACAAAGTAAAAAAGTCACCTACCGTGAACTGCATCAGTCCGTGTGCCGCTTCGCCAATGTGCTGAAGTCACAGGGCGTCAAAAAAGGCGATGTCGTTGCTATTTATATGCCGATGGTGCCAGAAGCAGCTGTGGCAATGCTGGCCTGTGCCAGAATTGGAGCGATTCATTCGGTGATCTTCGGGGGCTTCTCTCCCGAAGCGATTTCCGGGCGTATCATCGATTCCAGCGCCAAACTGGTCATTACCGCCGATGAAGGCGTACGTGCCGGACGTGTGATCCCGCTGAAGAAGAATATTGATGAGGCGTTAAAGAACCCGAACGTCACCACCATTTCCAGCGTTATCGTTTTCCGCCGCACGGGTAAGATCAATGAATGGCAGGACGGACGCGATCTGTGGTGGCACGATCTGGTTGAAAAAGCAGACGATCATTGCCCGCCAGAAGAGATGAACGCGGAAGATCCGCTCTTTATCCTTTATACGTCAGGTTCGACGGGGAAACCCAAAGGTGTACTGCACACCACTGGCGGCTATCTGGTTTATGCCGCGCTGACCTTCAAATATGTCTTCGACTATCATCCCGGTGACATTTACTGGTGTACGGCAGATGTTGGTTGGGTCACGGGGCATAGTTACCTGCTTTATGGCCCGCTGGCATGCGGGGCAATTACGCTGATGTTCGAAGGTGTACCAACGTGGCCGGACGCCAGCCGCATGGCGCAAGTGGTTGATAAGCATCAGGTCAATATTCTCTATACCGCCCCCACCGCGATCCGCGCGCTGATGGCTGAAGGTGATAAAGCGATTGAGGGCACATCGCGTGAATCCCTCAGGATCATGGGTTCCGTCGGTGAGCCGATCAACCCAGAAGCCTGGGAGTGGTATTTCAACAAAATCGGCAATGGCAAATGCCCTATCGTCGATACCTGGTGGCAGACAGAGACGGGCGGCTTCATGATCACCCCTCTGCCCGGCGCGATTGAGCCGAAAGCCGGCTCCGCGACGCGCCCGTTCTTCGGTGTACAGCCAGCGCTCGTCGACAACCTCGGCAACCCGCAGGAAGGCATAGCGGAAGGCAATCTGGTCATCGTGGACTCCTGGCCGGGTCAGGCAAGAACCCTGTTTGGCGATCACGACCGCTTTGAGCAAACCTACTTTTCTACCTTTAAAGGCATGTACTTCAGCGGGGACGGTGCCCGCCGTGACGAAGATGGTTATTACTGGATCACGGGCCGCGTTGACGACGTGCTGAACGTTTCTGGGCATCGTCTGGGGACGGCGGAAATCGAATCAGCGCTCGTTGCACACCCCAAGATTGCCGAAGCAGCCGTGGTCGGCATTCCTCACCATATGAAAGGGCAGGCCATCTACGCCTACATCACGCTGAATCACGGCGAAGAGCCGTCCAGCGAGCTGTATACGGAAGTCCGCAACTGGGTGCGTAAGGAAATCGGTCCGATTGCTACACCGGACATCCTCCACTGGACTGACTCTTTACCAAAAACGCGATCCGGCAAAATCATGCGTCGTATTTTGCGTAAGATCGCCGCCGGTGACACCAGCAATCTGGGGGATACCTCAACGCTGGCCGATCCTGGCGTCGTCGAAAAACTGCTCGAAGAAAAGCAGGCCATGAGTACCGCCTCTCAATAACCCCTGACCCACCACTCTCTTCATTCCCGTAAGCCATGATGTGGCTTGCGGGAATGTGGGTGGCGATAAATCAGAAGGTGACGTCGCGGTAGCACTCAACCCTACAGATTACTGGAGACTTACGATGAATGATGCCATTTATCAACGGATTGAAAGTAACCCCTTATTCAGAGAACTGGTCAACAAGCGACAGCGTTTTGCCGCTTTTCTTTCACTGATCATGCTGGTGCTTTATGTCAGCTTCATTCTGCTCATCGCCTTTGCACCTGGCTGGCTGGGAACGCCGATTGCTCCCGGCTCCAGCATTACCCGTGGCATTCCGATTGGTGTGGGATTGATTGCGATTTCCTTCATTCTGACCGGCGTCTATGTGTATCGCGCTAACGGTGAATTTGATCGTCTGACCAAGCAGTTACTGGATGAGGTAAAGCAATGAAAATACGCTTTATGATGCTGTTCGGACTTTTGACGCTGCCAGTGCTTGCATGGGCAGCAGATGCACTCACGGGGGATGTCCAGCGCCAGCCGTTGAATATTCAGGCCATCGTGATGTTTCTGCTGTTCGTTGGCGGCACGCTGTATATCACCTACTGGGCGTCGAAGAAAACGCGTTCACGCAGTGACTACTACACGGCAGGCGGCAACATCACCGGTTTCCAGAACGGACTGGCGATTGCAGGTGACTACATGTCCGCTGCATCCTTCCTCGGTATTTCTGCGTTGGTCTACACCTCCGGTTACGACGGCCTGATTTATTCACTCGGCTTTTTAGTCGGCTGGCCGATTATTCTGTTTCTGATCGCAGAGCGGCTGCGTAACCTCGGACGTTATACCTTTGCTGACGTCGCATCTTACCGTTTGCAACAGCGCCCGATCCGCAGCCTCTCCGCCTGTGGTTCGCTGGTGGTTGTGGCTCTGTACCTCATTGCGCAGATGGTGGGCGCGGGGAAACTCATCGAGCTACTGTTCGGCCTCAACTACCATGTAGCGGTGGTGCTGGTCGGGATTCTGATGGTGATGTACGTAATGTTTGGCGGCATGCTCGCCACCACATGGGTACAGATTATCAAAGCGGTTCTGCTGCTGTTCGGTGCCACCTTCATGGCCGTCATGGTAATGAAATCAGTAGGGTTCAGCTTTGATGCGCTGTTCAAACAGGCGATGGCGGTTCACCCAAAAGGGGCGGCAATCATGAGCCCTGGCGGACTGGTTTCTGATCCGATATCCGCGTTGTCTCTCGGGTTGGGCCTGATGTTCGGTACGGCCGGTCTTCCACACATCCTGATGCGTTTCTTCACCGTCAGCGACGCGAAAGAAGCACGAAAAAGCGTGTTCTACGCCACGGGGTTCATGGGCTACTTCTATTTCCTGACCTTCATCATCGGCTTTGGTGCCATCCTGTTGGTCAGCGCCAATCCTGCATTTAAGGATGCGACAGGCGCGCTCATCGGTGGGAATAACATGGCGGCGGTGCATTTGGCCGATGCCGTCGGCGGCAACTTCTTCCTCGGTTTTATCTCCGCCGTGGCCTTTGCCACCATTCTGGCCGTCGTCGCCGGTCTGACGCTAGCGGGTGCCTCTGCCGTATCCCACGATCTCTACTCTAACGTGATCAAGAAAGGAAAAGCGACCGAGCGTGATGAGCTGAAAGTCTCGAAAATCACTGTACTGGTGCTGGGTGTCGTGGCTATTTCGCTCGGTATCCTGTTTGAGAACCAAAACATCGCCTTCATGGTTGGGTTAGCGTTCTCCATCGCCGCCAGCTGTAACTTCCCGATTATTATCATCTCCATGTATTGGTCGAAGCTAACCACGCGCGGAGCGATGATTGGCGGTTGGGCGGGTCTGTTGACCGCTGTCATTTTGATGATATTGGGGCCGACGATCTGGGTGAAAATCCTCGGTCATGCCGCCCCTATTTATCCCTATGATTATCCAGCACTGTTCTCCATGCTGGTCGCGTTTATCGGTATCTGGTTCTTCTCCATCACCGATCGCTCCGAAGCTGGACAGCAGGAACGCGCACGCTTCCATGCGCAGTTTGTCCGCTCGCAAACCGGCGTCGGCGCATCAAAAGGCAGTTCCCACTAATTTTCCTCTCACTGGCCCGCCAAATGCGGGCCAGTTCTTCTGCGAAACCCAGCGCTTTGCGTTGTTGAAAATCGCTCCTGCGATTTTTTGCGGGGCGGATTCCCAATAGTAACCAGTACGCTTTCCAGCGCTGCGCGATTCGCTATGGTGTCGGCATACACATCACAGGGAAGGATGCGATGCAGCCTCACGATGCAATCTTCAAACAGTTCTTAAGCGATATTGATATCGCCAGAGATTTTCTTGCCGCCCATTTGCCACTCGCGATTCAGCAACAGTGCGATTTCAGTACATTGCAGTTGGAGTCTGCATCATTTATCGAAAACACATTACGTTCTCGTCTGTCAGACATGCTGTACTCACTGCAAACTCGCTCTGGTTCTGGATATATCTATTGCGTCATAGAGCATCAAAGCCGCCCCGACAAGCTCATGGCTTTCCGGTTATTACGCTATTGCCTTGATGCGATGCAGCAGCATTTATCCCAGGGTCATCAGTCGTTACCCGTGGTTATTCCACTCCTGTTCTATCACGGCAAACGTAGTCCTTATCCGTATAGTATGCAGTGGCTAGATCATTTCACCGATCCACCGCTAGCAGCACAGGTTTACCACCATGCCTTTCCGCTGATAGACCTGACCGTCATTCCAGATGAAGAGATCAAAACGCACCGCCGTGCCGCACTGCTGGAACTCGTGCAGAAACACATCAGAACACGGGATATGCTGGAATTGGCGCACGACATCGGGCTATTATTTGAACACTGGAACCTGTCTCTGCCGCTGCGGCACGCGTTATTACTGTACGTTGCGAAAGTGGGCAATACATCTGACATAGACAGGTTCATTGATTCAGTGGCTGAGCCCCTGTCAACGCATAAGGAAGACACAATGACCATTGCACAACAGTTACACCAAAGAGGATTTGAACAGGGGATGCAGGAAGGAATGCAAGAAGGGATGAAGGCCAGCGCACTAAACATCGCCCGCCAGTTGCTGCAAAGCGAGATGGAGCAGGAATTAGTTCAGCGCGTTACACAGTTATCCGATGAAGAAATGGCGCAACTGCTCCACAGCGAACAGAAGTAATTTTTTATCGTGGGCTATCCCTGCCCACGCCCCTCTGGGCCAACGCTCCGCGTTGTTGAAAATCGCTCCTGCGCTTTTTTATCGTGGGCTATCCCTGCCCACGCCCCTCTGGGCCAACGCTCCGCGTTGTTGAAAATCGCTCCTGCGCTTTTTTATCGTGGGTTATCCCTGCCCGCGATTCTGCGAAACCCAACACTTCACCTTGTGAAAACTGGATTTATTCCTCGCTTAATGTCACCACGTCATACATCACGCTGCCGCCTTTTAATTGCAGCGTGATCGTGTTGTTGCCATTTTTCAGAAAGTGGGATGACACAGGGATGCGGGCGATGTGATAACGCCCACTCTGTAGCGCGCCGCGATAAATGGTTTTGTCGTTTTCGTAAGTCAGCGTTTCCAGCGTGGTGCCGTTTGCCGCTACCGCCAGCTGTGGCATGGTTGGCTCACTCATGCCGCTATTGCTCGCTGCCGCCAGTGCGATATTCAGGAAATAGGTTTTTTTCTCAGGTTGCAGGGCAAAACGGATATCCCATTTTCCTGGTTTGGTCTGCGCGTAATACCAGTCGTGCTGATAGTCGCTACGGCCAACATCGAACGTCAGGTTTGCCGGAACCTCATGCTGCCAGCGGGTGTTGCGGGCTTCATTGCCAAAGCGGAATTCACTCGCCTGCCGATTGGCCTGCCCAATCGCCCAAACAACCGATTCGGCTTTGGGCAGGGTTATCACAGGCAGCGCTTGCTTATCACCGGAAACGGACAGCGTTTGCTCTGCCAATATTCCCGGCTGCGTACCGCTGTTGGCGTATACCGCCAGATGGTAATTGCCTGGACGGACATGGGAAATCGCAAAATTCCCCTGAGTATCCGTGGTTGCCTGATACGAATAGCCACGGGTTTGCACATCGAACGGTTCATCCAGCGATGACGAAAGCACGACGGTCACCGGCTGCTGGCTGGCAACGCGTCCGCTCATCTGCGTGCGCTCGCGCGCATAGCGGGAATCGTTGACCCAATTGTACGGCCAGTTGACGGTTTCCGTCAGTGCCTGACGCTGAGAGTCCGCCAGCATTTTTTCGGTATCGCCCTGATTGATATACAGCAGCCACGGACCGTAGAATTTTTTCCAGCCCGGCGGGGCGACCAGATCCGGCGTGCCAAAGTGCGAGCCCGTCATGTAGTTCAGAATGATCGCATCCTGATGTACCAGCAGATCCTGCTTGAGCGCATCGCCGGAGAAATATTCCCGATTGCCGTGAATCAGCCACGCCCCCACGCCATTGCCGAAAACGCCCCAGAAAGGCGCGGTACGCATATAGCCAGCAAAATCATATTTGGAATAAATGCTACCATCCGGCAATCGCCAGGTTTCATCCTGCACCTTCGGCGACGCTTCAAGCTGGCTGTAGAGTAGCGGTTTACCTTGACGATCGCCGTTGTAGAGATGATCTAACCGGGCGGGATCGAAGCGATAGACGTTGCGCAATTCACTGACTTTAACGTCCTGATTTCCGCTATTCTCGGCCACCACATAGCTATAAAGCCCGCTAATGCCGCGACGCATAATCAGGTGATATTCAAGCCGTAACAGCCCGTCCCGATCGTCGATATAGGCCACATGCGCTATATCTCGATCGTTGCGCAGCACCTCTACCCGCTCGGGGACAAAATCTTTGACGCCTTTAGCATGAGCATCGTTAACATAGTAATCGAGGTAAGCGCTACGCGTTTTACTCGGATCGCGCGCTGCACCGGACAGGTTGGTGACGATATTCTTGCCTCCCGTCACCATGCTCACCGCGCTGCCATCCTCCCCGAACGCGACTTTTAGTAAGCCGTTATCCAGAACGGTATTCAAACCAGAAACGGATAACGACACCGCATTATCCTGCGCGCTATAGCCATAGGGTGCCAGCATGGCTCCCACCAACAACAAGACAGATCGCTTCACAGTCAGCCCTCTTGTGTTCAGTCAGTTAAATCATAATTTTCATCGCGGCGGTTCAAGGTAACGGTCAATGCCAGATATTAGGGGAAACACGGTGATGAGGTTCCCGCAGGGACACCTCGCACCGTGGTAGCCCCGTGTATCTCGATGTCACGTCGCTGCCTTGCCACTAATGTAAAAAAATCAGCTATTTTAAACAGATAGAATGGAGATAACAGGAACAACATAATCGAGGGGGATAAGCGCCCTCCTTCACGCCACTGCCAGCAACAACAAGAATCTGGCAATAGCGGGAAGAAAGTCAGGATCGACATCGCAGAAATTAAAACTGATCAGAATGACAGCTCGCGAATCAATACGGCGGACACCACTTTCCAGCCACGAATCAGCAGGCTTTGCGCCTCACCGTCCATCACCACCGTGCCACGCAGCACCTGCGGTTGAGCACGATAATCGTCAGGCAGACTGAGTAACACGCGATAAACGGCCTGTTCAGGATGCAGCTTGCGCTGTGCGTCGCTCAACGTGGCAATATCGCCGCCATAAATGGATGCCAACTCCGGCGCGGCGTTCAGATCGCGGGTTGCCGTGCGGGCAATCTCCACAACAGTGAGCGGCAGCGACGAGCGGCTCACGTCCTGTAAATAAAACGTCCCCTTTGCACCCGTGCGGAGCCGCTGCCAGTCTTTTTCCGACACGAATGCTTCCACCAGCCCGCCGGTTGGCTTGGTGACGACCGCTAGCCATTCGCCTTGCCCCAGCCACTCACCGGTTTCCAGCGGCGTCGCCATGTCTGCCACCACGCCGTCTATCGGCGCACGCACCGTCAGTTGTTCCGACTGACGCTGCAATACCTGTAATTTTTGCAGCGCCGCTTCGTGTTCCTGCTTCACCCGCTGATGATCGCCAGCCGCTTCCTTGTTGAATACCTGAAAGGTGCTTTGCCAGCTCAATGTAGCAATCTGGCGTTCCAGCTGTTGCCGTTCATGCGCCAACGCATCAGACGACAGCGTAAACAGCGTCTGCCCGGCGTGCACGGGCTGACCAACCTGTACGTCAATGCGCTGAATCATCGCAGGTACAGGCATATACAGGCTGCTTTGCTGTTCCGCCCGCAGCAGCGCCGGTGCATACACGCCGCGTTGCCAGGGAATCATCAGCAAGAGCAGAACCACAGCGCTCACGGTCAGCGTTGTCGTCATATTACGGTTCATACGATAATCCTTACGGCGTTGACTCCACTCGCGCACTTCATTCACCACTGGCATCACCACGAAGTAGCCGATTTCAATCGCGAAAAGCAGCATCCCCAGCAGTTTGAACGTCATGTGGTAAACCAGAATCGCGATACCCGTAAACAGGAAGAAACGGTATATCCACACCGCGAAGGCATAGCCCACTAGCGTGCGTTGCAGCCAGCGCGGAAAGTGCTCCGGCGGCGCATCCCCTAAGCCGAACAGCCATTCCCGCATCTGCCAGCGGCCGATAGCGAAGCCTCGGTTTTGCAGGTTCGGCATCTGTAACCCATCGGACAACAGGAAATAGCCGTCGAAGCGCATCAGCGGGCTGAGGTTAATCGCCAGCGTCATAATCCAGGTCGTCGTCGCCAGCATAAACGCGGCGCTGCGCAGCATGCCGTCCGGCAAGAAGCTCCATGCCAGCGTCGCCCACGCCGCCAGCACCAGTTCGGTTATCATGCCCGCTGCGCCAATCGCCATCCGCTGCCGACGGCGGGTAAGCTTCCACGAGCCGGACGTATCGGTGTACAGCACCGGCATCATCACCAGAAACGCGACGCCCATCGTAGCGACCCGCGCACCAAAGCGCTTGCAGGTGTAGGCGTGGCCGAACTCATGCAGAATCTTGGTAAAACACAGCGTCAGCCCCGCCAGCGCTGCGCCTTCCAGCGTGAAGAAATGCAGAAACGTATGTTTGAACGTTTCCCACTGGCGTCCGGCGAGGAATAGCCCCAGCACGGCCACCAGCAGCGTCAGCTTGAGAAAAGTCCGGCTGAAAAACGGCTCGATCCACGGCAGTGTCGCGCCCAGAAAGCGATCGGGGTGCCACAAGGGAATGCGAAAAAATAGATAGTTCTTCAACAGCTTGCGCCAGATCGAAACGCGCGACTGTTCCACCTGACGAGCAAACTGCGCCATTGCCTCATCGCCAGAAACGCGCGTCAGGCTGTTGGCCTGCAAGAAACGGTTGAAGTACTGCACATCGCTGTCATCAAGCGTCAGTGCAGAAGTCTGGTTAACCTCGGCAACAATCTGCGCCGCGTTCCCCATCGACCAGCGCGATAGCATTGCCATTTCCGCCCAACCGATACGAAAATAGAGGCCACGCAGCGGATCTTCCAGCGTCCAGCTAGGCGATCCGTCACGGTTAGCGGGGCCAGCATGCAGGATCAGTTCATCGCGCAGCGGGCTGAGCCCAGCGGCCGACGTCGCACCTCCAGCCATCGTTAGACGCCCAACCAGACGCGCAGTGACGCCAGCGGTTTGCGCAGCAGGTAAACGAACAGCACCGTGCGTTTACCGTACAGCTTGGCGGTCCCTTTCAGGCCCACGCGCAGCTGCGGATCATCCTGCGTAAAGCGTGCTCGCAACCGATAGGCCATCACATTGTCCGGCGTCGGCGCGGCGCGATAGCCAATCTGCTCCAGCCGTGCGTCCTGTGCCGAATTCGGCGCCACATTGAGAAACAGGCGCACGTCCGCGCCGTTTTCCAGCGCAATCGCATCCGCCGCCGGCAACTGGATCTCCAGCTCAACATCGTGCGGATCGGCGATCATCATGATACGTTCTCCCACCGCCACCGAGCGCCCAATCCAGTCACTGCTATCGTCAAAAATCGCCACACCGTCACGCGGAGAAACAAGCTGCATGCGTTCCTGCTGACGTTGCAGAAAGTCCATCTCGCTCTGCGCCTGTTCGCGGCGGCTTTGCAGCACGGCCAGACTGGCCTTGCTATTGGCATCGAACAGCGCCTGCTGCTGTGCCTGACGATACTGAGCATCCGCGGTAGCAAAAGCCTGTCGGGCCGATTCCAGTCGGTTTTCCAGTTCGCGCACGTCCAGTCGCACCAGCGACTGATTGGCGCTAACGGCCTGATTAGGGCGAACCAGTATGTCATCCACCACGCCCGCCACGGGGGCGCGCACCATCACCGGACGATGCGCGACGATCTCAGCCGGAGCCAGCACCGACTGGCGAACGGGGATCAATAAGATCAGCGCCAGCGCCACGATCCCGACCAGAATCAAACGACGCTTCTTCGGGCTGGTATTCGTCTGCCGCCGACGTTGTTTCTGCAAACTCGCCCACGCATGGGCATACGCGTCCGCCAGTTTTTCCAGTAGCACAATCTCGGCAGGCAGCCACGCGCTGTCCCGTGCTAACACCAGTACCAGCGGCGTATCGCCCTGCGCTAAACGCAGCGGTAGCCAGAGTAAAAATTCCGGTAGATGTTCCTGCCACAAAATCTGATCATCGGCAGGCAGCTCGCGGCATTGCAACGCTTGCGTTTGACGCCCCTCTTCCTGCCACTGGCGGCACAGGCGGCTAAATTCGGTACAAAACGGCGCGTTGTGATCGAGCGAGGCCAACCCGGAAGCCGCCTGCAAGCGCTGTTTATCGCAGTCCCACAGCAGCGCCTGCCGATACTTCACTAAATTATGCGTCTCGTTGACGATGAAAAACGCCAGCTCATCCAGCGTTTCACGCGCTCTGGCGCGGCTTTGCAGCTGCAACAGCTCGGCCAGCAGCGCCAACCGGGTATCCTGGTCGGTTTGCGCTGCTGTCGTGGTGTTTCGATCGGTCATGGCGACACGCTGCCTGCATCAGGCGGCACTGTCTGTGCTACGTCACTAATTTGCGCTACGCCACTCATCCCCGGCAGCAATCCAGCGGTGGATTGGGTAATCCGACCAAAGACTTTTACCGACTGGCTGACCGGATCGATCGCCGAAGAAAGGCGGCTGATTTCCGCCGGATAGCTCAGACCAGTTTCATCCAGCGTGACCTGAAAAGCGCTGCCCTGCTTTAACCACACCAGCCAGCGCGATGGCACGATCATTTCCAGCTCAAATGCGCTGTCGTCATAAATCGCCAACAGCTCTTTGCCTTCCGGCACGGATTCCCAACGTTTCACCTTGGTTTCCGTTACACGACCAGAGAATGGGGCTTTAATGGCACAGCGTTGCAGCATGGCGCGATTGACGCCGCTTTCGGCCTGCGCCATCGACACCGACGATCGCGCCTGATCGACATCAGACAGGCTGATCGAATTGAGCTTATCCAGCCGATCGGCAATCGCCAGCTTCTTACGCGCGGCATTCTCTGCGGCGTTTGAGTAGTTCAGCTTTTCGCGCAGCACGGTGCAGTCAAACGTCACCAGCGTATCGCCCTGTTTGAAATGTTCACCCTCTTTCACCGCAATATCCGTCACTTTCCCCGCAATTTCGCTGGATAACACGGTATAGCGCTGTGCGCTAAGCTGTACGCGAATGTCTCCCGTTGCCGCAGCCTGCCCCAACAGGGGCAGACCTAACACACTGACCAGCAATAGCGGACGCATTATGCCGAAAGCCATTAACGCGAACCTCCCGCCTGTAGGGATTGCAGGTTATCCCACATATCCGTGTTCACCACGCGATAAGGCTTACCCGCGCCAGCCGACGATGTCGCAGCAGACGATACCGTCGTCGACGAGGCAACCGGCTTCGCTACAGGTGCTGCGGATGGAGTGGATGCTGTTTTAGCCGAAGCCGTCGTGGTGGCAGGCGTAGCTGGTGTTGACAGGGACAGACGTGGCACCGCAACGCCGCCTTTCTCAAGGTTACCCGTGGTGCGGGCAATTGAGCTGCTCAGCGCCGCCAGACTGACATCGTTCACGTTATCCGGCAGCACATCCAGCCCAGCAGCCTGATACACCGCGCCCAGCGCGTTCTGCACATCGGCAAAGCTGCGGTCACGCGCGCGGGTCGTCAGAATGGTTTCCGTGCTGACGCGCACCTGTTCCATCTGCGTTTCGGCACGATGCTGTACGCTGAGCGTGGTCTGATTAAGGATGCCGCGCTGAATCCGCGCCAGTTCCTGATAGCGGCCAAACATCTGCGTACTCTGCTGATATTCCTGCCAGGCGACGTTCACCTGCGTCAGCACCGCCATGCGCAGCGCCTGACGACGAACTTCTGCCAGATCTTCATTCGCCTGTCCGGCACGTTTCACCGATGACCACGACAGCACGTTCAGCAGGTTGCCACTGACCTGAACACCTGCGTTCGCCCACTGGTGATTGACCAGATAGCTGTTGCTGTCACCGTTGATACCTGCAAACAGCGATACGCCCGGTAGCAGGCGCAGCAGCGATTTACGGGTTTCCAGTACGCTATTGCGTGCCAGATAGCTCTCTTCGCGCACTTCCGGGCGCTTAACCATCGAGAAGTTTTCCAGATCGTCGAGCGAGTAGGCCATCTTCGGCGCGACCAGGCTGCTTTCGCTCGGCACGACAACATCGTATTTGCTCGACGGTGGCAGGTTCATCAGCGCCGCCAGACGAGATTTTGCCACCACCAGATCGCTGTCGACGATTTCCAACTGGCGCACCATCTCCAGCATGTTCTTCTGGAAACGCAGCGCTTCAACCGGTGCCAACAGGCGTTGCTGTTCCGTCTGACGCGCATATTCCAGCGCCTGACGCGCCTGCGTCAGGGCGGTGGTCACTTCCGGCTGCAAACGCTGTGCCGTGGCCGCTTCCCAATAAGCGGTACGCACCTGACGGGTAATATCGGCCACCACGCGACGACGACGCTCTTCCGCCGCCAGCGATTTGTTCGCCTGCACTTTAGCGTTGAAGTAGCTGATACCGAAGTCCAGCACGTTCCAGCTCATCGTTAGATCGGCGGTGCGCATGGTCTGATCCTGACTGGTGGACGCTTCCAGCGACTGCCGTCCAGTGGTGACCGACTGGCTGCTGGAACCGGCCACGTTATCGCGGGTTTGTAACCCAGCGCGTGCGGTCAGTTTCGGTAACAGCATATCCAGATTCTGTACGCCCAACAGGTCATCTTCCATCGCCTGTTCCATCAGCGCGACCCGCTGTTGCAGGTTATATTTCAGCGCACGGGCAATTGCCTCATCCAGCGTGATCGTACCGCGCACCGGTTCCTGATTAGCGAACATCTGCGTTCTGTCGCTCAGCGCCTGTGCGACCTGCTGTTCGATCGTAACCGGCTCAGGTTTGACGGCACAGCCAGCCAGCCCCAGACAGGCAAGAGCCACCGCGATCCGTAACGCCCGGGAACCCGCGGTGCGTGGTGTAGCCTCGTGTTGAACGTTCTGCTGCTGACTGTCGTGTTGCTGGCTATCCCAGAAATGCGCTATGTGCTGATTCACCCGGGTTCTCCCCATCTTCTATTTGTCTGTTCCCTTCATCTTGCAAGCGGTGGTGTGATGACCGCCTGCAAGCGCCTGGGTTAGTGGTTAAGTAATAAAATCTCGTCTCGGTATTCGATCTGCACAGCGTTACGCGCGCAGACTGCTCAGCTCACTGAGCGCCGCCAGCAGCGCATCCTGTTCTGGTTGATGCTGGCGCAGTTGTTCGGTAAAGGCGGTTTTCCCCGCTGGCGCTAACCGTTCTGCATCCCGGTTTTCAGCCGAGTCTGCGGCAGTGGGAACAACAGAGTGTGCAGGTAATTGCATCGCACCACGGTCAGTCACCCTCTCTGCGCCATCACCCTGTCCGGTTTGCAGCGTAATCGGTACGATCCGGCTGGTGCCGTCTGCAGCCTGCGCTTTCAGCGCCAGTTGGATCTGATTAACCTGCACTGCACTGGCATCGGTAATGCGTACCACACCGCTGCGGGCATCGAACTGCACCCACGCAGGTAGAGGACGTCCGTTCGCCAGTTGCAGCGTCAGCGTGGCATTACCTTCACGCACGCTGAACATGCGCTGCGGCAGGCTAAAGGCGAGCGCGCCGGAGGCATCCGGCTGTAACGCGCCCCGCACACTGCTGAAAGCCGATTCCAGCGACGTTGTCTGACCGCGCACGCTCAGGAACAGATTGGAATCCGTCGGGCGCAGCGCGGCGTTATCGCGAATAGACGCCTCAGCGCGTGAAGAGAAATTGACCTGCTCCAGCGTCGGCATCAGCGATGACATGACGGGATCGAGCACCCAAGGGGCATCCGACTGGCGTGACGTATCGGCATCACGCTGGCGTACAGGTTCGGTGACGATGTTGGTTGGTAGCGGTTGTGCTTCCGGGCGAGACAGATCGGCGACAATCGCGCCCAGCGGCTGTTCGCGCTCTCTTTCGCCCGAATCAGCAGGCAGGCTCACGCCTTGCTGCACCAGAATCACCGGTGCCGCTGTCGCGGTGTTATCGGGGTTCACTGGCTCTGTTGGTGTACCGGGATCGACTGGTGTGCCAGGATCGACCGGCGTCGAGGCAGCATTGATCGTCAGCACCACATTCAGCGCCGTCGCGTTACCCGCGCTGTCTCTGGCGGTAATCGTCAGGTTGAACGTTCCCGCCGTTGACGGCGTGCCGCTGAGCGTCCGTGTTGCACTATCAAAACGCAGGCCTTCTGGCAGTTGCGCATCATCAACGATAAACGTCAGCGCATTATTTTCAGGATCGGTAAATAGCGTACTCGGTAAGGTATAAGACCAGTTGGTGCCAGCCTGTGCCGTTGGTGGCGTGAACTGCTCAGCATGACCAACTGGCGGTAGGTTCACTTCTCTCGACAGCGTAACGTCGAGCGCCTGCGCCGCAGAATCGGCTGCGCCATCATTAAGCACCAGCGTCAGCGATGTCGCGATCCCCGTCAGCGGTGCGCTCGTCGCCCAGCTAATCTGGCGTGCCAGCACCGTTGCATCCGCACGGGAAAGGGCAGCAGTGAAGGTCACGGTGAGCTTGCCGTCCGCCTGCGCGAAGGTGGCTACCGCTTGCCCGTCTTTGCTAATGACGCCATTCGCTAAGGTGAAACCGTTACCCGCAGTAAAATCGAAGCGATCGCTTGTTGAGGCCGTTTCACCGCGCTGTAGCGTGATTGAGGCACCCTGATAATTTCCCGCCCCGCCGTTCAGTGCATCCAGTTCTGCATCACTGAGAACGATAGAAGGCGCGACAATCACCGCCGGGCCATCAACGCGATAAACCGGCAGGCGAGAAGCCTCATCCAGCACCGACACGCCGTTGCCGAGCGTAATCAGACCACCGTCAACCGGTAGCAGATGAGTGAAGCCTGTACCAGCGTTTTTCAGCGTATCGAGTTTTGTCAGCGTCTCGCCGTTCAATACATAGCGAGTGAGCGCCCCGTCGCTTTGCGTGACGTACAGCACCCGCGTATCCGCAGCAAGGGCGATATGACTCACCGTGCCTTCTGCCGCTACGCGAGCAAGGTGCGTAAAGGTTCCCGTAGCGGTATCCAGCGAGAAGGCATCGATCTGCCCTGCACTGGCAACAAAGATGCTGCGGCCATCGTCGCTGACCGTGAGTTGCTCCAGCCCTGAAAGTTCTACGGTATTGTCTGCGGCATCGGTAAAGCTGCGGATGTTCCCCAATAGCGTCGGCTTGCCGTCGTCACCACGCGTATACACAATCAGTGATGAGCCACTGCTGGTGTTCGTCGTCACAAATAGCAGATTACCGCGGCTGACTATCTCACTCGATTGCCACAGATAAGGCTCACTCCACATCCCGCCCTCGACCAGCCCAACATAATCAAGCTTGCCTGTTGCTGTGTCGCGGGTAAACCAGAGAAGGTTGTAGTTGTTGATGACATACAACGTCTTGCCATCATCAGACAGGGTGATCCCTTTGATGTCGTAAAGGTTGCTGTTGTGTATCTCGTAGACATCAACGATGGTTTCTTTATGTTCCAGATTGCCTTCACCATTCCGGCTAAACCAGACAATCGCATTGCCGTCGGCACGCAGCGCATACACGCTGTTGCCATCGGCAGAAACCTGTAGCTGGCTTATTCCTGTCACGCCCTCTGCAGCCGCGAAGGTGCGCACATAGGTCAATTCGCCACTGTTCGCATCACGCTGGAATAAGGCAATCGCGCCTTTATCATCGCTGACATACAAAGACAGCCCATCGGTCGTACGAGCAGCCGCCGTCAACGTGCCCAGCCCGCTAATCGCGGTGTAGGTATTCACCAAACGCAGTTCATCGGCAGAAAGCACCGGATCGTTCGCCACGACAGGCGTGTCGTTGATCGCGGTAATCGCTACCGACAGGGCCGTGACCTGAGACTCCAGATAGCGGTCAGACAGCGTCACCGTCACCGCAACCTGCGCGGCTGGCGTACGGCTGTCGCTGGCGTAGGTAATCTGGCGCAGCGTATTCTGCACGTCTTCCGTGGTCGGGATTGTGCCTGCATTCGCGTTGAAGCGAATCGTCAGTACGCCATCCTGATTACTGACCTGACCAATAGTGACGCCGTCTTTCTGAAGCGTATTGCCGGATAACGTCAGGCCGTTGTCAGCACTTTTTTCAGCACTGAAGCCCAGCTTATCCAGCGCCGTTTTACCGTCGCCCAGCGTAATCTTCAGCGTCGCGCCGTCGTAGTTGCCCTTGCCACCGTTGAGTTTGTCCATCTGCGCATCAGACACCGTCGCGTCCGGTGCCAGCACGATAGGGTCAGCGCGTTCGGTATACGTCGGCGTCGTCCCCGGAACCGTAATAGTCGGCGCGGTATTGGTTTCTGCCGCAGGCACTAGCGTCAGCGTAATCGCCTGTTTCAGCGTGGTTTCCGGTGCGGTGCCGTTATAACTATTTTCCTTGATCATCAAGGTGACATGGCGTTCACCGCTGGGAGCGTTGCCCAGATAGTTGTAGCCGATGCTGTCAATAATCTCGGCGGTTCCACTCGCGTCTCTCCCGACATACAGGAGGACCGTCGCTTTACCGTCCTTCACATCAACAGAATATTGCAAGCCGCTGGCGGTGCGTGGAACACCGTTGGATTTTTCGAGCACAATCGTGCTGCCATCCACGCTAATCGTTTCGTTAGGCCCTGAGACATCAAACGTTAACACGACCTGCCAGAGGGTTTGTCCGCTTTCAATGGTGTCAATTTGGGTATCTTTAAACAGCTTAACGAATTCACCGTTGCCCGGAACCTGTGGGTTGAGCACCGTTGTATTCAATATCGCCGGATCGTTCACGCCAACGAGATTGACGGTGATATCCATGTTAGCGGTGTTATTGTCACCGTCATTAATACTGAAGGTGAAGGTCGGCGACGATCCTGCTTGTTCAGGATCCTGACTGGTGTTCTGGTAAGTAATCTGGCGCAGCACATTCTGCGCCTCGGCTTTGGTTACCGCTGCGATAAATTTAATCGTCAGCGCCCCATCCACTTGAGTAAAGGTCGCGATTACAGAGCCATCTTTTATGATGTTGTTGCCATCAAGCGTTAAACCGTTTTCGGCCTTAAAGCCAAAAGTGTCTTCCGATAGACCACCATTTTCCCGACCAACGGTGATACTGGCACCGTGATAATCACCCACACCGTTATTTAACGCATCGAGCTGCGGATCGGACAGACGACCAGACGGCAGCAGCACGGTGGCATCATTACCTTCGGTATAGCTTGCACCAGCGATGCCGACATTCAGAACATGCACCTTATCGCCACCAATCAGGTAGAGCTGCTTGCCATCGGCACTCAATTCCACCTTTTGCAGATCGGAGAAAGAAATACCAATCGGGCTATCCCAACCACCGCTAAGGGTGTCTTTTAGCGTCAGGCTGCCATCGTCCGCGCGGGAGAATACAGAAATGTTCTTACCGATCACGAACAGGGCCGTGCCATCGGCAGAAACGACCAGATCGGTCGCTAACGCCTCGCCGGAATCGCCGCCGTCATCGGTGATTGCCGTTGTTTCTGCCAGCGTCAGCGCCCCATCAGCTCCCACCGTGATGGTATTCAGCGTGTGACTTTCCCCATCGGAATTAATCGCATAGAGGGTTTTACCGTCAGGAGAAAGAGCCAGAGAACGGATGTAGTACAGGTTGTCACCTTCAGCACGAATCTGGGAAAGCTGGCTCAGTTTGCCTTCCACATCGATGCTGAACGCGGTGACGCCGACCGCATCCCCAGCGCCGGCAACAAACAAATAACGCCCGGTTGGATCCAGCACAAGACGGCTCGCACCAATCAGATTATCGGTTTGGGAAACGGCAGACAGCATGCCGTCTGCACCGCGTTTAAACACCAGCACGCTGCGGCCGTCAGTATCGCTGTTGGACTGGGCGGCCGTTACATAGAGGTAATCGCCTTGCGAAACAATGTGGGAACGCACGTCCAACGAACGCCCGCCCAACGCCGCTTGGTCAAGGATACCGGCTTGCGTCAGTTCACCGTCGCTGCCAACGCTGAAAATCGTGACTGCATTGCCTTCGCTACCCACCACATACAGGTACTGTCCATCAGAAGACAGAATCACATCTGATGCACCGGCCAATCCGGCATTGTCTACCACGTTATCGGTTTGCTCTGTCTCATTGTTATAGACGGAGCGGTAGTTGAAGAAGGTTTGCGACAGGGTGAATTTCCCTTCCGCATTGCGCACAAAGACGCTCAGTACCGCTGACCCACTATCAGGTGAGCTCACGACATAGAGCGTTTTGCCATCCGCGGACAGTTGGCTGTCTTTTACGCCTGTCAGCACATCCACATAATTATTGGAGTCATAGCCATCAAGGGCATAGTCATTCTGAAGAGAGCTGGACTCACCGCCGAGCGCTGGCATTTGTGCAGGATCGGAGGCAATAGTCAGCGTAATCGTCTGCTCCGCCTGTTCACCCGATGCATCGGTCGCCACGACGGTAATAGAGAAGCTTCCCGCACCATTGAGTGCTGGCGTACCGGAAATCGTGCGTGTGTCTGAATCGAAGGTTAAACCAGCCGGAAGGCCATTGACCTGTAGCGTCAGCGCACCATTTTCAGGATCGCGGAACAGATCGTCAGGAAGCGTTTGTTCGTAATGCTGTCCAGCCACGCCAGACGGCGGAGTATACGCATCGTTATCCACCACTGGTGGTTTATTCTGCACCAGCGTCAATAGCAGACTCGTCTCCTTACCGCCGTCGCTAAGGGTGATATTCAGTGGAATCGATGCACCCGCCGCATCACCATCATTACGGTAAGTCACCTGATGCAGAACCTGATTGGCGACCGTTTTAGTCACGCTGTCGGTAAAGACAATCTTCGCCGTGCCTTCGCTCACGCTAAAAGTGGCGATTGTCGCGCCCTGATACTGAATGTCGCTACCGGACAGCGTCAGGTCGCCTCCGCTCTGGAAAGCAAAATGGTCATTTGCCGATGCGTCGCCATTACGACTAATCGCAATCGTCGCGCCATTGTAGTCATCGGCAGCATCCAGTTCTCGGTCTGACAGCGTGACGCTCGTGGTAAACGGCATGTCCGCTGTCTGGCTATAAGGTGCATTTGCTGCCGCAGTGAGCACATTCAGCCCGGCAAAGAAAGTGCTCACCCCAGCATAGATATTCTTACCATCCGCACTGACGGCGAGATGGTTGACAGTGTTAACGGAGAGCTCAACGCTATTGCGGTAGGTTAACGCGCCGGAATCGCTATCGCGGCTCAGTACCAGTAGCGACTTACTGCCGAACGCTGCGACATACAGCGCCGAACCATCTTCGGAAATCACCAGTTCACGTAACGCCAGCGCGTTCGCAGGAATATGGCCTGCACTATACAGATTCAACGTCCCGGCGTAGGTCAACGCCCCTGTATCTGCATCACGGCTGAAAATCGACACAGTGCCCTGCGAGTTTGATGACACATACACAAAACGGTTATCCGGTGAGATAACGATATCCTGCAACCCCTCAAGGTAGCGGTCGTTTTGCGGAATCTCCGCGCTGTTCACATCAGCCGCTATGGTGCTTTTATTGATCGTGGTGACGTAATCCAGAGAACCCGACTCCGCATCGCGCGACAGCACGGTAATACTGTGATTCCCTAGGTTAGAGAGATAGGCCGATGTGCCATCGCTGGACAGCACAATACCGCTTGGGCTTTTCAGCGGAATGGTATCGCTACCAACCAGTGAACCGACAAACGTCAGCGCACCGGAGGTGGTATCGCGCGAGAAGAAAACAACGGCGTTTTTAGTGGTCACGCCATCGACTGGCGTCACGCCGTTAATGGCATACAACGACGTGCCATCATCGGACAGCACAATCTCAGACACTGCCGCATCCAGACCACTTACGCCATCCACACCCTGCGTAGCGACAATCCCGACATAGCTCAGTTGGCCTGTCGTGGTATCGCGGCTAAATTGCACCAGCGAGTAGGCGCTTCCGCTTCCTCCCGCGACATACACGCTGGTGCCATCTTTCGACTGCGCCAGCGTAGTGATGGTGTTCAGACCGTTAACCTCAATCGCAGGGGTGGACGGATCGTCCTGTTCGCCCTGCGTGAAACTTTGTAGCAACGTCAATTCGCCGGTTTCTGCATCGCGGGCGTAAACGCGTAGATAAGTCTTGCCGCTGTTATTGTTCCCTTCGCTACCGGTGACCAACAGGGTTTTACCATCCTGAGAGACACTGATCGCCGAAACGCGCTCGTTGTAGCCACTTAGCGTACCCGCGTTGTAAAACAGCGTGGCGTCAGGTGAATAGATCGCCTCGATCGTCGGCATGTCGTTTAAGGCCAGATTGATGCTGCCAGACACCGTCAGCGTCGCGGTGTCGCTCCCACCATTGGCAGTGCCGCCGTTATCCTGCAACTCGGTTAGCGTAATGGTACGCAAGCCGCTGGCGCTGGTACTCTCTTTGCCAGTTGAATAGCTCAGACCGTCGACCAGCGTCATCATCGCCATGCTGCTGATGCCCTGAACGCTGCTCAGCACCAGTGAAGACTCACCGCTCAGGGCGTTATAGGTGTAGGTATACTGGTAACCGCTAGCCGTGGTGCCCGCGCTATCCTTACTCAGATCGATGACTGTGCCATCCACCGTCAGGTATTCCTGATTCGGGTTGTTTAGGCCATCAATGCCAATCGACAATTTTGTCAGCGCCTGTCCAGCTTCCCCAGTGTTAATCGCGGTGTCTTTGAACAGCGTGACGGAGGAGCCGCGCGTATCCAGCGTCAGATTGCTTCCGCCCTGACTGACCAGCGTTGGCGCACTGTTAGCAGTCAGCAGCAGCGCGACCGTGGTTACCGTGCTGTTCAGCTCGCCATCGTTCGCGGTCACCGTCAGCGCGACGGTTTCGGTTGCGCTCTGGTTGCTGACGTTGCGGTAGGTAATTTGTTTCAGGACGGCATTGGCAGTTTCTTTCGTCACCTCGGTAGTAAACGTCACGCTGAGTACGCCCTGATTCTGCGTGAATGTCCCAATCTCCGTGCCTAATTGCAGAACTTTTCCATCCTGCAGCGTCAGATTGTTGCCTGCACTTAGGCCAAATCTATCGTCTACGGAAGGCGTTTCACGCCCAATGGTCAGCGTGGCGCCGTTATAGTTGCCTGCGCCACCGTTGAGTACATCCAGATTGCTATCGGAAAGCGCGATATGGTCGGCAAAGGGTAATTCGCTGCCATAGAGATAAGTGCGTAATGCGCTAAAGCGCTGAATGGCCTCACCAGCGATCAAGAGTGATTGTCCATCGGGTGACAACACCATGCCACGCGTATCGCCAATATTCTGAATCTGGCCGCTTTCCTTCAGCGCCCCTGTCGACGTGCTTACACTATAAATCTGCAACTCGCCTTCGCTGCTCAGCGCATAAAGCTGGCTACCGTCGGCGTTAAGATAGAGCGCGTTAACGCCTTCCAGCGTTTTCGTGTCCGTGTGGACCAGCGTTTTTCCTTCAGAACCGTCACGCAGTTGATAGACGCTGATTTCACCGCTGTCAGGATCGGCAACATAGATGAACTGCTGATCCTTCGAGATCGCTAATTGGTAGTCTACCGCGCCATAACCTTCCCCAGACGTTTCCAGTTTAGCGACAGACGTTAATGTCCCGTTCTCACTCCGCTGGAAAACCGATAGCGTATGCTTCGCCCCCATCCCAACCGTGACAACATAGTCACCGCTACTTGCCACAATACCGCTACGATCAATCCCGCTGTCACTCACGCGCTGAAGGAACGTCAGCCCCCCTGTCGTCGTATCGCGAGTAAAGATGACCATGCCATTCCACTGTGTGGCAACATAAACTTGGGTACCGTCACTGGAGACAGCCAGCCCGGTAATATTACCGTTTTGCGAAGCAATCGTCTGGGTATATACCGGCTGCTCGTCGCTGCCGCTGAGCCGAACCACCTGCCCATTGTCGTCGAGGCTCAGCGCAACAATATTGCTATTACCAGTGATAGCGTACAGAGAACGGTTGTCAGCACTCAGTGCGACTTCTTTCACATCCTTGAGTGCGCTTATGCCGCTCAGCGTCTGGCTCGACGTCAGCTTGCCATGGTCGCCGACGGTAAAGACCCCCAGCGTGCCATCGCTTCCTATGGCATAGGCATAATTACCATTACTGGAATAGCGCACGTCCTGTGGGGATTCCATACCAGGCACGATGATTAATTCAGCCAGTTCCGGCGCATCCGATGCGGATACCACCGGAGCCACATTGATCTTGCTGTCGATAGTGACGGTAGCGTGAATATTCAGATCGGCAGTATCGGTATCATCACCTCCCTCATCGCTCAGGCTTTTCAGCGTCACCACGACGTCACCGCCGGCCACGGTTTTATCCAGCGGCTGGTAGGCGATACTGTCAATCATCGCCCTTGTATCCGCGAGGTTATTGGTGAAACCGTCGATATTAACGGTCACCGTCGTGGTTTCTCCGCTCACTGCCACGCGGTATGAAAAACCATCCCCTTCCGCGCGCGTCGTCCCACTCCCTGATTCCAGCGTAATACTTTTACCGTCAATGACTAATGCCTGATTCGCGCCCGTACGGTTAACGGTGATCACTAAATCTTTCAGTTCCTGCCCGTCTTTATCCGCTGATACGCGAACGTCGCTGAACAGATCGACCGGTTGGAAGCTGTCGCTGCTGTCGGTGATGGTGACCGTCGCCTTAACCGGCGTGGCATCAACGCCGGGCGCGGTATCCGTTGCCGCGACGTGCGCAGCCACATCTACCGCGGTGACCACGGCAGCGGCGTCAAACATCATGCGCGGTTCCAATACCCACGCCTGACGCGGTGCGCGCGTTAAGCCTGAACCAGATTTTGAGCGGGAAAAAGTCATCGTGTCATGTCCTGTAATGAAAGGGGCAAATCGCGTCATTCCTGGCTACCTTCAGCGGTCATTCAACCAACCGAACATAGCCGCCCTCGGTTTCGATCTGGCCGGCAATACGATTCAACCGTTGAATCAATTGATCTTCAACGCCCTCTGCGCCGAAGCCTGCACCATCGATAAAGCTCATGCGTTTTTCACCCTCGGTGCAAATCAGCAGGCCCGGCGTCGCTTCGGCGTCAAACAGGTTGCGGCCAAAATCCTCTGGGTCGCCGGGGCGAATGCCGACAAAATAAAATTTGATGTTGCGGGCGCGGAAGCTGGAACACAGATCGCGGAAGCGCTGCGCAGCAAAGGTGCGGGCGGGATCCGTGCCGGTTTGACCACTAAATGCATTGCGGTTGAAGTTGTAGCTGTCGGTGTCGAACCAGTTACCAATCGTGTTAGCCATCATCACGATCACCTTTTGCCCGTCACCGTTGCCGTCCAGATTGAAATCTAGCGGCAGCGTGGCATCGCCCCAGCCGTCTGAACCGCGCATGTTGGGTGACAGCGCCGCGCCCGCCCATGACATGCCGATGGCGTAATTCGTGTTGAAACGGGCAGAAAACTGTTCGATACGCTGATTCAGCCTGCTTTCTTCATTGGTCAGCGGCATCAGCGCGGCGTTCGGGCACCCTTTGTCTGCCACGATCCAGCGGGTATCTACCGCATTGGTATCGTCAAAATCGGGATTCGGGCCGCGCCAGGAGATAGGTGGTGCGCCGGGACTGCCGTTTTGCGGCAAATCGTGGCGGTAATAGACCTTGAATTGGCCGACGGGCGGTTCATCCCAGAAGAAGTTTTCTTCCCGACCCAGCCCACGATACATGCACAGCAGGTTAGCGCGACGATCAGGAAAACGGCGGTCGGCCATGCTACTCACCACACCACTGGCAAACAGCGAGCGCAGTTCTGGCGGGTTCAACGCACCCGGTGCAGCCCAGCGCCGAATGCGGTTGGCGTCTTCCGCATCGTATACGCTAACCGACTGGCTGTACGGCACCAGCGATAGCCACAGGTTGTCACGTTTGCCGTCTGCGCTGCTCAGCATGCGCTCAACGAAACTGCGGCTAACGCTTTTCAGCGAACGGATATCCCCCTCACTCATATCCCCCGTCACCGGCATGACAAAGGCAATTTCGGTCGGGCGGTTGATGACTTCGGAGGTCGAGTACACTTCTTGTTTTCTCGCACCGAGGCTCAGCAAACTGGGTTTGGTTTCGAAGGCGACGGTGACGGTATAGGTTTTACGCGTCTCGCTGTTGCGCCCTTCCGTGACGGACACGTCACCTGCTGCCAGTTTTTCACTCAGAGCACTATTCATCCCCAGATTGTTTTTAACGTAGTCATACGCCAGCTTATTGGTCTCTTCCTGACTGTATTCTTCGCCATTAATGGTCGCCTGATGCCCGACGGCCAACGCAGCGGCATCCGTCGCACGTTTGATTTGCGTTGCGTCGCCGGTTGCCGTGGAGGTATCGACAATAAAAGCCGCCGTCACCAATAACGCCATTGCACCCAGCGTATAGAATGCCGTGCCCGCGCCTTTTTCCTGCTGAATAAAGGCAGACAGGCGTTCACGCCAGAACAGAGTGATTCCGGTAGCGTCTTTTTTTACTCTTCTGTTCTGTAAGGTTTTTTTCATTCCTTCCTATCCTGTATTCCTGGATTCAGCGCGTACTCAGCCCGCCCATAAAGCGGGAAAATAAAAACGACATTGCTCATATGCCTATAGATTTTTTAATCGTTTCGTTATTCCGGTAACGAGAAGCTCGCTGCCGTTTGCGGTCTATTTGCCGCTTCTGTGTCTTATATAAAGCCCGTCGTTATTGCTCTTCTTCTTCCAGACCGGCCTCTTTTCTGAGTACCTCATCCAGCTCAACCACGTCGATAGCGACCCGGTTGACTGACGATGCATGCAGCAGGCCACCCAGTGACAGGCCGCCCAGCAGACCCACATCCTTTCCCTGACGGCAGATCTCAACCACGATCATGGAGATATTCTTGCTGCCCTCTTCGCGGTCTCTTTCTGGCAGTTCAGGAAGATATTCTTCACCCGGCAGCGTTTCACTTTCCGTACACAGCGCTTCTGCCGTGCCTCTGCTCAACTGCCAGTGCAGCTCACCGGTCTGACGCACGTTGCTGATTAACAGCTGGTAATTTCCTGCACCTTCCGTTGGCAACATCGTATCGAGTAGCCCTTGTAGCCCCTTCTCATCCAGCTTCTGCTGCATCGCTAATATTGACGAAATAGCGCCCGCACGCTGTTCCATGCGCGTACGTTCAAGCCCGACGGTGTAGATATCCGCGCACAGCGACCCAATCGCCAACACAATCGGGAACGCTAACGCCGTTTCTACCGCCGTGGAGGCACGGTGAGAAAACCAGAAGCGGCGCATCACGCTCAGGAAACGGCTGGTTTTCGATACACGACTGGTTTTCAGTAACCGATCAGTCATTGCGCAGTTCCGTCCCAAACACATGTTTGTACTGATAGCGGAAGGTGTCACCCAGCGTTAACACTTCCGGCAACGGCGTAATAAACGCCTTTTTAATCTGCACCGTCACGGACCACACCGGCAGCGTCGTCGTTTCCTCGCCATTGGGGTTGTCCTGACTGCCATTTCCGTTCGTCAGCCCGCCAAGCTGGCTCAGATTGTCGAAGTGCAACACGCTGACGGTTAAATCATCTTCTTTGAGGTAGCCGTATCCCGCTTCAACCATGCGCGCCTTTAGACGGGTTCCCATCTGCTCCGCGCTGTCCGAGGCGAGGTTATCAAGGCGGAAAGCCTGCACGGCTTTATCCAGCGCGGCGCTGCCGGCAGCGATCACCAGCCCGATACGCGCCAGTTCAAACAGCATCATCACCCCGACCAGCACCACCGGCACCAGAAACGCCACTTCCGTCGCAATCACGCCGCGCGTGCTGCGCCAGTGGCGTTCATGACGCGGCACGATGCTTTGTACTCTGCCTTGCACTATGCCCTTGTCACGCCACGGGCCGAGATTACGAAGCCACGCCATTACTCAGGCATACTCAATTGCAGGCGTTGACGGCTGGATAACAACAGCGCTTCACCGCGGGATTTATCCTGCTGCATCTGCTGTAAACGCTGATTCAGCTCGTCGATCAGGCCATCGATACGCTGTGGCTGGGCAATAGTTGCCAGCGCGGCACGCGCGTCGTCGTCTCTGCCGCTAGAGAGATAGGCCAGCGCCAGATTCAGTCTGCCAGTTGCATTACTCTCATCCACCGAACGCAGCAGAGAAATCGCCTTGTCTGCGTTGCCACTTGCCAGCCATGAGAGCGCCAGATTGTTGAGTGCCGCGACATCTGCCGGGTTTATTTGCAACGCTTTTTCAAACAGCTGACGCGCTTCGGCGTGTTTGCCTGAGGCATCCATCACCACGCCCATGCCATTGAGTGCGCCCGCGTCATTCGGCTGTGCTTTCAGTGCACAGGCAAAGTCGGTTTGCGCCATCGCATTACGTCCCAATGCCAGCTGCGAACGGCCCATTCCCAGACACACCGCCAGCGCTTCTTCCGGCGTCATTTTATTGGTATCGCCGCCCAGCGCCTGACGTGCTCGTCCGTACAGCTCCAGCGTTTGCTGCGGTGAACGCGCCAGAGCCGCAACGCTGGCATACTCCAGCATCTCTGCGCCTTTTAGCGCATCGCGGCTGTCGAGGCGCGCGTACACTTCCGTCGCGGCTTCAACACGCCCTTGATCGCGCAGCAAGCGTGCCAAACGCAGGCCTTCATCTTTACTGCCTTTAATCGCCATCGAGCTGCTGCATCCCGCCAGCACGGTACTGACAATCAGCAGTGCCAGCATGGGCGCGCCGCGCTTAAGTTTTGCTACCAGATCGACCATCTTCGATAACTCCATCGGTTGTAACCGTTGTGATTTCCGGCTGATACCGGGAATCGATGTTTTTTAAAATAAATACATTAAAATCAATTCGTTAAAAAATAAAACGCTACTGCGCCAGCAGGCGAATCACTCTCACCAGTGCAGGCGATGCCATAATGGCGATAATCGGTGGCAGGATCAGCGCCATCAGCGGCACGCTCAGTTGCGCAGGCAATTTACCCGCTTTCTCTTCCAGCCCCAGAATCAGCGTCTTGCGGCTTTCATCTGCAATCGTGCGCAGCGCCTGAGACAGCGGCGTGCCGTAGCGCTCCGCCTGAATCAGCGTCGCCACCATACTTTCGATCTCGCTGACGCGGGTACGCTCCGCCAAATGCTTCATCGCCAGCGTACGATCCGACAGGATCTGTAATTCGGCGGCGGTGTAGTGCAGTTCATCCGCCATTTCCGGTGAAGACAGCCCCAGCTCTTTCGATACCACCTGCAACACGCGTCCGATAGGCAGGCCGGCTTCGGCGCAGACCACCATCAGATCCAGCGCATCCGGCACCGCACGCGCCAGCTTTTCACCCCGGCTTGCCGCGCGCCATTTCAGCCACCACTCGGGCACCATCGAACCGACAAAGAAGCCAATCAGCCCCGCAGCTACGCCCGTCAGGCCCGCACGGTCAGCAGGTGGCAACCATCCCCACACCAGCGCGATAGCGAACAGCGCCCCGGCGGCAAATTTTCCCATGACCAGCCAGCCTACCGCTTCGCTGCGGCGGATCCCGGCCAGATCCAGCAGGCGGCGCAGATTGCGGCGATCGCGATCCGATCCCGACAAACGCTCGCCCTGCGTGGCAATCGGCTGCAACAGCTTTTCCAGCAGGGGAGAGAGTGTTGCTCCCTGGCCTCTCAGGATATTTTCCTGAGAGGCCGCCTCTATAGAGGCGACGGGCAGATGCCCACGCATGCGAATTTCCAACTGCTTGTATTGCTGCGCTTTATGCTGTGTACGTGCAAGGTAAATCCCGGCCACCATCAGCATGAGCGCCAGCAGCAGTAAGGGATCGTCAAAAACAGTCATGAATGGCTCTCCCTTTACCCTATCCGTTTAACCATAACGTGCGTGATCAACATACCGACCGAGACGCTGCACAAGGCGTAAATCAGTACCGTCGTCCCCACCGGATCGGAGAACAAGAAACTGAAATCCTCCGGTGATTTCATATACAGATAAGCCAGACAGCCGGGGAACAGCGCGGCGACAATCTTGGCAGACGCGCGCGCTTCCGACGTTTTGGATTGCACTTTCAGTTGCAGTTCCCGACGTTCACGCAGCGTAGCGGACAGACGCTCCAGCGTTTCCCCCAGTCGCCCACCCGCTTCCTGATTGATGATCAGAATCACCACGAAAAAGCGGTATTCAGACATCGGCACCCGTGTCGCCGAGGCCTGGATCACCTGACGCAGCGGAATCCCCAACCGCAGCCAGTGATCGATCGTCTTGAATTCATTCGCCAGCGGCCCGGTCAGGTGCTCAGCGACAATCGAGAAAGTATTCGCCACGGGCACACCGGCACGGCAACTGCGGGTAATGGCATCAATGGCTTCCGGCAGGCTCTCGCGCAGCGCTTTCAGGTGTTTTTGCAGCGTCGAGCGGAATAACAGCATGCCGATACTGATAAACAGCACCAGCGTAAATATCAGCCCCATCGTGAGCGGCAGCAGGGTACGTTGCCCCAGGATCATGCCGAGAATCAGGCTCACCGCCGCCAACGAAAGGGAACGCTGAAGCAGGTTCTTTTTCCAGCCGATGAACGTCATCTGCGCCCAGAGGATCGCCAGCCAGCGCCCAATCACCGGGACACCCATCAGCGGCGTGGCGATCTCGTCACGCAGAATGGAATCAGACGCCACGGCGGCAGCCGATGGGCTGACCTCGTTCAAAATCTGCTGCCAGCGTTGTTCACGCTGCATGCGCTGCTGCCGTGATTTTCTCCAGGCGTTGACCGCCAACAGCAGCATCAGCACGCTGCCAAACACCAGCAACGTGATCAGATTCAGGCGTAAATCACTCATCGCGTCTCCTCAGCCCGTCACTGCGCATCGAACAGATGCGCTTTATCGCTGTAGAACTGCGGGCGCTGAATGTGCTGAACATATTCACCCGTCAACAGACCTTGTCCATCCATCCCCTGAATGTTGAAGCTGAACAGATCCTGAAGCTGGATCACTTCGTTCTCCATGCCACACACTTCGGTAATGGACACCACGCGGCGCATGCCGTCACGCATACGTTCGATCTGCACGATCAGGTGCACCGCGCTGGCGATCTGACGGCGGATCGCCATCAGCGGCAGCTGCATGTTGGCCATCATCACCATGTTTTCCAGACGCTGTATCGCATCACGCGAGGTATTGGCGTGCACCGTACACAGCGAACCGTCATGACCCGTGTTCATTGCCTGCAACATGTCGAAGCTCTCACCGCCGCGCACCTCACCCAGAATGATACGGTCGGGGCGCATACGCAGGGCGTTACGCATCAGATCGCGCTGGTCGACGCGGCCAGTGCCTTCGGCGCTGACAGGACGGGTTTCCAGCCTCACCACGTGTTCTTGCTGCAATTGCAGTTCGGCGGCATCTTCAATGGTGATGATGCGATCGGTGATGCCGATTTTCTGCGACAGCGCATTCAGTAAGGTGGTTTTACCCGCCCCCGTTCCGCCGGAGACGATCACGTTAACGCGCGCCTGCATCGCTTTATTCAAGACATCTGCCATCGCGTAGGACATGCAGCGGCGCTCTGCCAGCATTTCCAACGACAGGTTGCGGCGCATAAATTTACGGATTGAGATCGTGGTGCCGTCGATCGCCAGCGGATAGGTGATGACGTTGACGCGGCTACCGTCCGGCAGACGCGCATCCACCATCGGGCTGGCTTCGTCGATACGACGCCCCACCGCGGCGGCAATACGCTGCGCGGTGTTAAACACATGCTCTTCATCAATGAAGGTAATCGGCGACAGTTCCAGCTTGCCAAAACGCTCGACAAACACCTGACCAGCACCGTTGACCAAAATATCGTTGACCGTGTCATCCGACAGCAGCGGCTGGATCGGCCCGATCCCGGTCATCTCATCCAGCATTTCGGCGGCGATAGCTTCTTCTTCCTGCCGCGAAAGCTGCAAGCGCTGCTCATCACAGATCCGGCGGATCACCGTTTCGATCTGCACTAACAGCTTGTCACGCCCCATCATCGCCGCTTTACCCGCGTCGATCTGATCGTAGAGCTGTGCGCGGATAATCCGACGCTGGCTGTTTCGGTTGTCCGTCTGGCGGGCAGCCGGTGCAGATCCAGAAGACGTGTTCGCCGCAGGCTGTGTGCGGTTCTCCGCAGCCGGACGCGTTTTCAGTTCTGCCACGTTGGCAGCAGGCGCAGGCTGAGGCGTACTTTTTCCTGCTTCACTTTTTTGCAGGTTATTCTTGCGAATCAACATAATCCTTAACCCCAAAAAACAGTCCGTAACCCTTTGAAAAACGGTGCACGCTGAACATCATCACGCGCGTTTTAACCAACGTGAGAACCAGCGTTTTTCCGCCGGTCTGGCACGTACGCCGCAGGCCAGATCGACCAGTTGGCGTAATCCCTGCTGGAAGGCAGGTGCCGCAGCCAGATTCAGTGCGCCGAGCGTCAGGCTCTGCGACAGTGCGTGGCCCGCATTCGGCAGCACGACATCAATCTTCCGACCGGTAAATTGCTCGAACTGATCGCGGCTTAACGGCGCGGTCGTAGCAAAACGGCTCTGGTTATGCACCAGCAGCAGGCGTTGTCCTTCGCTTTCGTCGCCGATCTCATTCAGCACGCGCCGCACATTACGCGCATCCTGAAGCGTCAACTCCGTCACGATGATGCGCAGATCCGCGTAAGTCAGTACGTCCAGCGCACCGGTTGGGTAGCTGCTAGGCAGATCCCAAATCACCTGATTGAACATGCGGCACAGCGCGCCGCCGAGATTCAGCACGTTATCCACGTCAACCGGAGCCAATTCCCCCAGTTCCGGTTTCTGTGCCAGCAGGTGCAGACGGGTATCCACGCGCAGCATGGCACGCTGTAATAGTCGGGTATCCAGTTCCTGCGTCCCCAACACCGCCGCCAGACCCGCGTCATCGGTTTGCCCCTGCAACAGCAGTTGATCGCCGTTACGACGGTCAAAATCCACCAGTGCCACAGGCAAGTGACGCTCGCCGGACAGCAGGCGACTCAGCCCCATCGCCACGGTACTTGCGCCGCTTCCGCCGCTGGCGCTGACGATAGCAATCGTTCTGCCCATGCGGGCATATTCTGGCCCAGCCTGTTGGCCTTCACACTTCGCCAGCGTTGCCGCCAGCAGATCCAGCGTGAGCGGCTTCACCAGATAGTCCACCACGCCCGCCTGAAGCAGTGCGCGATACAAACCGACATCCTGCTCTTTGCCTATCGCAATCACCTGGCTGGTGGGGCCGCAAACGCTCAGCAGTTCTTCCAGTGCCGGAAGTGGCCAGTGCGCCCCTTCCAGATCCACCAGTAAAATACGCGGCGGGACATTCAGCTCGCACCATTGGCGAGCCGCGGCGATACCGCCAGACATCACCGGAACATCCGGCTGTTTCAGACGGGCGAAGAGATCGCTGAGGTCAGCCACATCGCGTACGTCATTGGCGAATGCCACCAGCGGTAGCGCCAGCTCTTCACCATCGTTAGGGGTAATTTCACTCATGGAATGTCACGCCCTTAATCTTCTTCAAAGTTAATGTCGATGAGCTCTTTCACTTCACCTTTGTGATAGCGTTCGATGCTATTGACCGCCGCCACGCCATCCGCACTATCCAGCGCTTTCGCCTGAATCAGATCGCGTGGTTCGGCGACCATCATCGCCAGATTGTTTTGCGTAGCACAGCCGAGAGAACCAATCGCCTCATAGGGCTTCACCATCAACTGATTGGGGTCATTGATCGTGCAGCGGGTGGTTTTGACCACCAGCGCTTCGGAGATCACTTCCAAATCGCCATTCTGTCCACTCGCCGTAGAACGGCGCATCTGTTTCACATTCTGTGCATTAGCACCGGCATTTTTCAGCACGGTAACCAGTCGCCCTGCCATCTGCTCGCCGCTCGCGCTGTGTGGGATAAGCGTCAGCGTCTGTGCGGAGAGCCGTCCCTGATCTTTCAACATGATATTGAGTTGTCTCAGGGATTCAGGAAGGAAACCCCGCCCGTTCGGTGCAACCAGTAACGGCACGGACACCGATGAAGGCTGGACAGCAATGGGTTGAAGCCCAGGCTGATCAAAGCGCTGCATACGTACGTCGTTAATCGGCTTATTCCATCCGCATCCTGCCAGCAGAACAACGGCGGTAAGCACAGCCGCACGCATGTGCAGTGGGCGGAGCAGAGGGTAACTGTTGTTGATCGTTTTCATGTTTTATTGCCCCTCGCGGACTCAGTAGAGATAGCCGATAGATGCAGAACGCGGCATAGACGAATCCAGCATTTTTACGCCTTGTCCCGGCGTCTGAAGATCGCCCGCGTTAACCGGCTCAACGACATAGGCGGTCGCGATAATCACCAATTCCGTTTCTTCCTGACTGGTGGATTCACTTTCAAACAGGCGGCCAAACATCGGGACGCTACTTAATCCCGGCACGCCGTTGATCGTCTGGCTACCGGCACTACGCAGCATGCCCGCCAGTGCAAAGCTCTGTCCGCTGGCCAGCTCTACCGTGGTATCCGCACGACGTACCGTTAATGCCGGAATACGCGATCCGCCTTCCAGTTGTACGGAACCGACGTCGGTCAGTTCACTGACTTCCGGCGCAATGTGCAGGCTGATGCGATTAGCAGAGAGCAGCGTTGGCGTCATGCGCAGAATCACACCGTAGGATTTGTAATCGATGCTGACGCTGTTATTGGTGATCAGGACGATTGGCACTTCACCACCCGCAGCAAACGCCGCCGTTTCGCCTGACATCGCCGTCAGGTTAGGTTCAGCCAATACGGTCGCCATGCCCTGCTGGTTCATCGCGGTTAACAATCCGCTCAGTCTGGAACGACCAAAGTTCAGGAAGCCCGCATCCGTTGGGTTAGCAAATCTCCCCGTCGTGGCGTTGAACAAATTAAGACGCGATCCGCTGCCTGCGGTCATGTTGCCGCTACCGGTGCTCAATGATGCCGCCCAGTTGAAGCCCAGTTCACTGGTTAACTTGCGGGACACTTCCACCACGCGCACCTGAATATTGATTTGCGAAGGCGTTTTGATTTTGAGCTGGTTGATCACTTTGCCGGAGGATTCGCTGGAGCCTGGCAGTCTTTCGCCACCGCCTCCACCACCCTGCCCGCCGCCGGAGGACGCGCTGATATAAGCCTGTATGCTGTCGATCACGCGCTTGGCGTCCTGCGGGGTATCGACGCTACCGCGCACAATCACACCGCTGGGAATCGAGGCTTCCAGTTGGATATCCGTACCGGGGAATTCACGCTTCATGCGCTCACCCAGCGCTTTCAAATCATGCTCAGACACCAGACGAATGGCGTTGATCACATTGCCATTTTCATCCATCGCGTAGAGCGTAGTGGTGCCGACGCTTTTAGCGTAGACAAACAGATTACCCGGTGAAGGCAATTCAAAACTGGCAATATTCGGATCGGCCACCAGCACGCTGTCCGGCAGCGCATCAAGGTGCAGTAACCGTCCCTGATTCACGGTCAGTCGCACCTCATCGGTGACTGGTGCTACCGATACCCCGGCAGCCAGCGTGGTCTCAGGCAACATCATCGTCGTCAGCGTGACAGGCAATACTGCATTAAACAGGCCAGCGGCCAGCAATCGTTTGCACGTACCCCGAAAGTCCGATTTCAAAAACAGCGAAAACATCGTCATTTACTTAATTCCGTAATGGGCTTCATTTTTCCATGAGCAACTTGCGGCACCCCGCAGGCTGTCAGATTGCGTGTTCGTCCTATCGGGCTGGGAAGGCCACAACGTCTTTTTGTTCACCACGGTACGTTTTGACCTTATGACTTCCAGCCGATAACGCACCGTAAATGTCCGTCGCCTGCGGCACTGTTGTCACATGAGGTCGCCCTGTGGCCGGATCGACCGAGTCATCCAGATCGGCACTGCGCAGCGCCAAATGCAGAATGCCCAGTTCTTTGGCAACCGCCAGCGCTTCAGCCTGCTGAGGCGTCACTTCCAGCGTCACGGTTTGATAGGTCGCAGGACGAGAACGCACGGCAGCAGACTCACGGCTTTTGGCGGTGGCATCAAGCACCGTACCGTCTTCCGCGGTATCAAAGCGTGGGTATATCGGCGTACCGGTTTTATCGTTCAGCGCCAATACGCGTAAATCGCGCACGATCGTTTGTGATGCCAGCAGTGGCATCACAACAGGCTGGTTACGGCTTGCAGGTAGCTCTGACTGATCGTCTCGTCTCATGCTGAGGATCACATCAACACGATCGCCAGCGGACACTAGCCCGGCATTGCTCGCAATAGCGCTGGTAGGAACGGAAATAGCACGCATCCCTTTACGCAGCACAGCAGCAACAAAGCCCGGCTCATTGGGGTTCACCACAACATTACTGCTGAGCCACGCGCCTTCCTTCACCGTTTCACGCAGGGTCGCGCCCAATAGCAGGGACTGCTTGTCCTGACCGCGAACAAAGTTAAACGCACGGGAAACCGATTCATCCGTGGTCTGCCAACGCAGCGAGGTAGAATCAATGAAATCACCGGGATGCAGATCTTTCGCGGCCACCAAAACGGCAATTTTTTCCGGCGCTTTCACCACGACCGGAGGCGGCGCAGGGGGTTCAGAAGAGAGATGGCTACGCACCATCAGCGCAACAATGCCTGCCAGAACGAGCGCACCTGACAGTACGTATGTAGAGTTCACTTTCATTTCAACTTGCCTACCCTAGCGTGTGTGTCTTAAAGCTGCGACAGAATTAAAACAAGGGAAAAATCAGGACATACATCGCGCCGAACGCAATGGCGACGCCGTAAGGTATGCCTTGAGAAAGATCGGCGGGCAACGCGGGTGGCATAGGCAACCGACTCTTGAATATCCGGTTGGTGGTTTGAATGCCCATCGCCACCGCTGTGGGTACGGTATTCAGCAGCGGCAGGCTAAGCGCCAAAACACCGCCAGCCAGCGCCGTCACCATGACGAAAACGATCTGGTGTCCTTGCCCAACCCACAGGCACAGCACACTCATCAGCTTGACATCCCCAGCGCCTAATCTGCCGGTGAGGAAAAGCAAAAATCCCACAACCAGTACTGCCGCCGCGCCAGGCAGCGCCCAGAGCATTTTCCGTAGTGCCAACATATCTAACGCACCGGCTTGCAGGACATGTGAAGCGCTGAAAAACAGCCAGCCCAGCAATAAAATCAGTACCGCCTGATTCGTAATTTTGCGTACTAACAGGTCGGTACTGATACACCACAGCAGGCACCCCATCAGCAGTGCCGTCTGCGGCCAGTGCGCGTAATCCGCCATCTCGCGCTTATTTCGCTGCGCCGGATGTACCGCCGCTGGTGCCCGTACCGGTAATTTGATCGGCGATTTGGGTGAATTTCTCATTCAGCGCTTTCACGAAGATACCGTCGCCGCCGAAAATAGCGCCGATGGCTGCTGCCATTGCCGCTGCAAGAATGCCGTACTCGATAGCCGTTACACCGCTCTCGTCACGCAGGAAAGAACGCAGTTTTGCTTTCATATTTTTCATGGGAAGACTCTCTAATCCGCAGGCAAAGAAATCATGGCCTACTCGGAAATTCGGGGGTGCCATGATGATAATAAGATTAATAATGAGACTTATTATCAAGAGCCGCAAGCAGTAGAACATTAATATTCGTTAATCTTTCCATGCAATAAATTATCAATATAAATCAATAGGTAACACACTTTACATTGCGGGGGAAATTAATAAATATTCATATTTTTTGCAGGGATATTCATAAACGATCGAGAGAAAATGGTTGTGGTAAGCAGGGAAAACCCACTTACCGCGCGTCGAATTCATCGTGAAAAAGGGGATTAGCAGCGATTAAGGCACAGGTAGACGCTCAAGCCCGGTTCGGAGGAGTCCAGGTAGAGCTTGCCGCCGTGCAGATCGGTGATCGCCTGCACCAAAGATAATCCCAGCCCATAGCCGGACTGAAACCAGGTATCCAGCCGCTGAAAGCGCTGTAACGCTTTGGCATGAAGCGCGGGCGGGATGCCCGGACCGCGATCAGCAACGCTCAGGGCGATCCAGCCGCGATACAGCGTCACGCTCAACGTGATGTATTTTCCCTGTGCCGCGTATTTCAGTGCGTTCTCCACCAGATTGGCTAGCGCCTGAAACAGCAGCGCCCGGTCGCCAAAGAGCTGAATGCCGGCTTTGATTTCAATCCTCAAGCGACAGCCGCGCTCTTCCGCCAGCGGCTGATAATATTCGGCAATTTCTTCCAGCAGTTGGCGCGCCTCAATATTCTCAAACTGGTGCACACAGCGCCCGCTTTCGATTTCACCGATGCGCATCACGGTACGGAATAGCCCAAGGATTTTATGTACCTCGTCCACCGCCAGATTCAACTCATCGCGAATATCGTTATCCAGCCCTGCCCACTCCGTCAGGTTGAACAAGCGATTTTGCAGATGCGTCAACGGCGTACGCAGTTCATGCGCGACATGGCTGGAGGTGTTTCGTACCTGCTCCATCAGACGCTCGATGCGTTCCAGATTCTGGTTAATATCGGCACTCAGACTGTCAAAATCATCGTCGTAAGGCGACAGCGGCATACGCACCTGTTGCTCACCGCTGCTGTAGCGATGCAGCGCCGCACGGATTTTCTCCACGCTACGCAAGCTGCGTAAGCTGAAATGACGGCTGACAAACAGGCAGAAAAGCAGCACGACAAACAATCCCGCCCCTGCCACGAGTGGGATCGTCCTCACCCGTTCTAACATGGGCCGAATGTTGTAAGCGGTAAACAGCACGCCCCCGTCATCCAACATCACGGACAAACCGATCAGATTGGGATCGTCTGGGCTGGAAATTTCGGCTTTAAGACAGCTAACATCCATCTGGCAATCGGTATGCTGTCGCATTTCCAGAGGGTGCGTATTGGCAGAATGGGGGGGTAAAGGATGCGTTTTTAGAAGATGATTGTGATACAAAATATCACCGTGTTTATCCATTACCAAAAACAGCGGTAATTCATCCCCTTTCGCTCGATTATCCTGCCGTAATTGCGTAATCAGGCTATCGGCATTCGTTAAACGCGACTGCATCGAGTAATCGTAAATATTACCCAGAATAACTTCGCGGACATGCGTTCTAATCAGCGTTTCACTTAATGAACTGAAGCCGACAATACACATCAGCATCATCAATAAGAACAGAAAAACAATGGTTATTGCCTGGCGAAAATTAGAGGTGCATAAAAAGCCAGGGTATTGGCTTGCCCCCAGTAATTGCCAGTGTTTTATTTTTACCTGCCAGCGCTGCCCGAGCTTCTTTATTTTTATTTTATTCAGCGTGGCTACCAACATCGGTTTTGTCCTTATCTACCGCGCCTAATGCGTAGCCCATCGCTCTCAGCGTTTTAATTAATGGACGCGGGAATCCTTTATCAATTTTTGCCCGCAGTTTTGACATATGAACGTCGATCAGATTGGTCTGCGGATCAAAATTGTAGCCCCACACGCGCTCTAACAGCATCGTACGCGTAATCGCCTGACCCGGATTTTCCATTAATATAATCAGTAACTTGATTTCTTTATCGGTCAAATCGATACGCTTGCCGCCGCGCCATGCAACGCGCTGCATACGGTCAAGTTGCAGATCTTCAAAGCTCAGTATGGAAGGATTATCAACATGGCGTTTACCGCGCCGCGCCATAATATCCAGACGTAATCTAAGCTCATTAAAATTAAAAGGCTTGCCGAGATAATCTTCCGCACCAAGCTCCAACCCCATCACCCGATCAACATCACGATCCAGCGCCGAGAGCAGCATAATAGGCGGATGACGTGAGCCTTGTAATTCACGTAATACCGTAAATCCATCCATGATGGGTAACATTCTGTCCAGCAGAACGACATCATAAACTTCATCCTTGATTGCTTTTAATGCGTGTGCGCCATCGTGCACCATTCGGCAAGAATGGCCGTGGGAATGTAATTTAGACCCCAGCCAATGGCACAGCACAGAATCATCATCAACCACTAATACACGCATAATTTTCCCCTATAAACGTGGCTTATTACCTAATTAATTCAGGGTTAATGTCCGTTTATTTTTATCTGGTCCTTCAAACAGCCATTCACCCCACACGATGTTGATACCGTGCGGGCCGTTTTTTGCTTCTCGTTTTTTTACTTTTCTGGTTTTTTACTTCTCTGCTTTTCACTTATGAGAAAAGTCCTACGGATAATAACAATCATTATCATTTAGTGACAAGCAGTTTACAATCGCCTGACGTCGTTCTTAGACTGGACGCATAAAAAACATCCCCATCGCTTACGCCATGGGGATGATGAGGAAAGAAAGAGAAGAGAAAGAAATCAACGCGGTAACGGGGATCGCTTCACCGCGTCTTACTCATTTTCGATCAGAAGCGCTTCCATCAGATCGAGATCGCGAAGCATTTTTTGCAACGTCTCATTGCTGATTTGCTGCGTGGCACGCAGGTGATACAGCTCCGCACGTTCAGAATTCAGCGCGGTCAGACGAAAACGTCGCTCCAGATTCTCAATCAGCAGGCCATTTTCAGGATCGTCTTTATCAATGAGCCGTCGGCGCAGATTACCGATGACGCGTGCGCTGACTTCTTTCAGCACCTGCTCATCAATGTTTTCCTCTCGATCGGCCGCCAGACGCTCCTCCATTTTGTGCATACTTTTGATCGCTACCTCTGCCACGGCCATACGCGCCATGCGGATTTCTTTGGCATGTGCGGCCTTGTCTGCGACCACCACACCACGCAGCAGAAACGGCAACGCCAGCACGCCACACAGCAGAGAGAACAAAATAACGCCCGTGGCGATAAACACCAGTTGATAGCGTGATGGGAACGCGGTGCCGTCCGTCAGCAACAATGGAATAGAGAGCACGCCCGCTAGCGTAATCGCCCCTCGCACGCCGGCAAAGGATGCGATCCACAGCTCGCGCGTGGAAAATTCGGCAAAGATCATCGGGCGCTTTTTCTGGATGTGCATGCTGTATCTTTTCATCACCCACAGCCAGCTGAAGCGCAGCAGCAGTAGAGCACCATAGATGATCGCGATATCGGTAAACAGCATCCAGGTTTCAACCGTTGGATCCAGCTCTGCCTGCGTCACCGAGGTTTCCAAAATATCAGGTAATTGCAGACCCAACATGATGAACACCATGCCGTTAAACACGAATTCCAACATCGACCACACGCCGTTCGCACGCAGCCGCATCGCGAGCGGTGCGCTACGAATCACGCCCGACTGGCCGATAGTCATCCCCGCCGCTACCGCAGCCAGAATGCCCGACACGCCGATGTGTTCTGCAATCAGGTACGATGCAAAGGGCAACAGTAACAGCAGTACAATTTGCGTAGCGGCATCATCACCGCTCCAACGACTGATAGCGCGCAGCGATTTACCGAATACCCAGGTCACACCGACGCCCGCCAGCAGCCCGCCCAGCGCCACCTGCATGAATTCCAGCGTCGCGCCAGAAACTGTAAACACCATCGTCCCCATCGCAATCGCGACAGCAAACTTCAGCGACACCAGACCAGACGCATCGTTCATCAACGCTTCGCCCTGCAAAATGCCCATCAGCTTTTTCGGAATACGATCTTCACCCACGATACCAGACAGCGCGACGGCATCCGTCGGCGACAGTACCGCAGCCAGCGCGAAAGCGGCAATCAGCGGCATACCCGGCACCATCCAGTAGATGAAATAGCCGATGCCCACGACGGTAATCAGGACCAGCACCAGCGCCAACCCAATAATTTCCCGGCCGTGTCTCAGGAACTCACGCGTCGGCGTTTTCCAACCGTCGGCAAACAGCAACGGCGGAATGAAGAGCACCATAAACAGCTCGGGATTGAAATCAACGTGCAAACCGAACTGGGGCCAGGCAAGGATGGCACCCAGCGCGATTTGCATTAAAGGCAGAGGGATTTGAAAAGGTAAAATGCGGGTAACCACCCCAGACAGGGATACAACCAGGGTCAAAATAAGAATCGTAAAAAATATTTCCATGCTTTCCTTAGACGCACTCCTAAATCAAAAAAACTCTACCTGTTAGCGAGCAAACGGCTCTTCCATATTTAACGCATTTAGCTCGGTATGAAAATGGATTTCTGGGTGGAGAAGAGAGGTTTTATCCTAAATAATTCAAGTTGCAAGAAGGCGGCGACACAGCGAATCCCCAGGAGCTTACACCAGTAAGTGACTGGGGTGAGCGAGGAAAGCCAACGCACGTGCAGCTTGAAGTATGACGGATAATTACTTTATTGATTATCACACAAGTAACATCAACCCAAAGCCAATAAAAGGGCACATAAAATCGCGTTTGGCGTGGGAAATAATAAGGGAGGGAAAGAGAAAGGAAAGACCGAGTAATGGCAGACCTTCTGGACGGTGCCAGAAGGTCTGTTAGGAAGAATTACAGCGCCCAGCCGCCAGCGTAGAACACGACCAGCGCGACAGCAATCACCACGGTGCCAATGTTCAGTTTACGCCATTCGCCGGAGAAGATACGGCCTAATACCAACGCACCAAAGCCCAGCATGATACCGGTCACGATGTTACAGGTCAGCACGATGAATACGGCGCACACCAGACCGGACATGGCATCCACGAAGTCATCAAAGTTCAGTTTGGAGACGTTGCCCAGCATCAGCAGGCCGACGTACATCAGCGCAGGTGCAGTGGCATAGCCAGGCACCAGATATGCTAACGGAGACACAAACAGCAGCAGCAGGAACAGCACACCGACTACGGTTGCCGTTAAGCCCGTTTTACCACCGGCTGCCGTACCCGCAGCGGATTCGATGTAAACCGCCGCCGGAGACGTCCCGACCAGACTGGAGAAAATGCTGCTCACGGAGTCTGCGGTCAGGGCTTTACCACCGTTGATGATTTGCCCGTCTTTATCCAGCAGGTTCGCCTGTCCGGCTACAGCACGGATCGTACCGGTGGCATCGAACACGGCAGTCATCACCAGCGCCAGTACGCTCGGCAGAACCATCGGCTGCAATGCGCCCATGATATCCAGACTGAAGATCAGCGACGAACCGTCAGCGGCCGTCAGGCTCGGCAACGCAAAGAAGCCCGCGTATTTTACATTCGGGTCAAAAATCAGCCCCAGAATAGAGATCGCGATGATAACCAGCAGAATACCGCCCGGCACGCGGCGCTTCTCTAAACCGATAGTCGCCGCCAGCCCCAGCAGGGACATAATGACGGGGAAAGAAGTGAAATCACCCAGCGCGACTGGCAGACCGTCAATGGGGTTTTTTACCACCAAACCCACACCGTTGGCAGCAATGATCAGCAGGAACAGACCGATACCAATTCCCGTACCATGCGCCACGCCCATCGGCAAATTGCGCAAAATCCAGGAGCGGATGCCCGTGACGGAAATGATGGTGAACAGCACCCCCATCAGGAAGATCGCCCCCAACGCCACAGGAATACTGATTTGTTGTCCCAGCACCAGACTGAACGCGGTGAACGCCGTCAGCGAAATCGCGCAACCAATCGCCATTGGCAGATTGGCCCACAATCCCATCAGCAGCGACCCCAGCCCGGCAACCAGACAGGTTGCAACGAACACGGCGGTAGGCGGGAAACCAGCTTTGCCCAGCATACTCGGAACCACAATGACAGAGTAAACCATCGCCAGAAACGTCGTCAGACCAGCTAACACTTCCTGACGCACGTTACTGCCGCGCTGTGTGATTTTGAAAAAAGCATCAAGCGAGCCCTGCGAGCCTGCCTGACGGGTGGTGTTTGACATGGTGGTATCCCCTGAAATGCCATTATTATTTAAGATCGATTCTGACGGTTCCCGCGGCCTTGCCCCGCGAATGCACCACATCACTGGCGCATCATGAACCGTATATACCCGTCATTCTTCAAGCTGCACGCGCGTTGGCTGCACTACTCGGCCCACTTTCGTGGACCTCGCCCCGTTGGGGCCGCTGCAAGCAGCGTTCAAACCTGCCTCTGGCAGATTTGTCAGTCACCCGAATCACTTACTCAAGTAAGCTCATCGGGATTCCCTCTCTTGCCGCGTTACGAGGCCCATAAATGGGTCTCGCCCTAGCGGGCCAACGCTTTGCGTTGTTCAAAACGCTAACGTTTTGTCCTGCAACTCGAATTATTTAGGATATAGCCCCGCACGCAAACGATTAACTCGCTGGATGCAAAGCTGGAAAACGTTGTCGTATCAAGATATTGACGTATAAAACACTGCTGTATTAAACAAGCGGCACTAAAACAAGCTGGACAAAACGGCGCCAGACAATAGAAGCGCGTGATTATCCCGCTTCACCCGCGCTTATTTCAACTGCTAATCGAGACAATTTACCTATCTCACTTCATCTGTCCGGTAAAGAAGCGCCCAGCCCGTACAGGTAATGCTCAATCAGGCAACTCGCTGAAAGTGGGTCAGTATGAAGAAAAAGCAGAAAGGGTTCTTAGACGAAAATCAAAACAGCGGTTTACTCCTCACAAACTGATCGTTCATTTTTTTGTGATTCGCATCACAAAAAAGTTGACCACCCGTATCAGTGCGAGTATTCTTAAAAACGTGAACAGCATCACAGAAAACAAATCAACTAACAACGAGGAAATGACCATGAAACTGCTGAACAAAATCATCGCTATGTTTGAAAACATCAACATCAACTTTGGTACTTTCAACCAATAATTATTTAAGAATCGTGGGGATAAAAAAGATGCGCGTTGTCCGCAAAATCAATCAAATATTAAAAGCGTTGGGCAAAACCTATCGCGGTGTTAACCCCCACGCTATCTTCCGTTAATCGTACTTAAGTACGTTAACCACCATAAAATGGCTGCCATCCGGCGGCCATTTTTGTTTTCGGTATTCTGCAACTTCACCGTGCGACATACGGATGGTGCTGACGCCAATGCTCGGCAATATCCTGGCGACGGCAAATCCACACGCGCTCATGCTGTTGAATATAATCCAGAAAACGCTGTAACGCCCGAAAACGGCCTGGCCGCCCTAGCAAACGACAGTGCATCCCAATAGATAGCATTTTAGGTGCGGTTTCCCCTTCCTCGTAGAGCACATCAAAACTGTCTTTCAGATAGGTGAAGAACTGATCTCCGCTGTTAAAACCCTGAGGTGAGGCAAAACGCATATCATTGGCATCCAATGTATACGGCACGATCAGATGCGGATGAACGTCACCATTGCTTTTTTTGACTGGCATCCAGAACGGTAGATCGTCACCGTAGTAGTCACTGTCGTACCAAAAGTTGCCCTGTTCGACAACCAACTGGCGGGTATTGGGGCTGTCGCGGCCGGTATACCAGCCAAGCGGAGCCTGACCAAATAACGTCGTCAGCACCTCAATGGCTTTATGCATGTGCTCGCGTTCGGTGTCGATATCCATGTGCTGGTAATGAATCCAGCGCCAGCCGTGGCTGACCACATCATAATGAGCCGATTTTATCGCCTCCACCACGTCGGGATTACGCGCTAATGCCATTGCCACACCGAATACCGTCAACGGCAACCCACGGCGCTGAAACTCGTTATGGATACGCCAAAAACCGGCACGCGAGCCGTATTCATACAGCGAATCCATCGACATATGACGGTCGGCATAACTCGCCGCACCAATAATATCGGACAGAAATTGCTCGGATCCTGCGTCACCATGTAAGACGTTATTTTCCGCACCTTCCTCGTAGTTCAAGACAAACTGCACGGCAATGCGTGCATTTTCAGGCCAGTTAGCATGCGGGGGCTGTCCCGCATATCCGATAAGGTCGCGCGGATAATCGCTCTCAATGCCATACATCGTTGCAGCAGGTGCTGTGATCATGTCCTTTCCCTTTTTTAACGCAGCGAACTAAACATGCCGCTCAGCGGCTTGGCAATTGGGTAATCCAGATCGCCCTGTTTACTGGTCGTCAACCCCAGTGCCGACAATGACTCAATCAGCTTGACGGCAGCGCTGACGCCGTCGATCACGGGAATCGACAGTTCTTGCGTCAGTTCCTGCGCCAGATCGGCCATTCCACCGCACCCAAGCACAATCGCACCAACACCATCCTGGCGCAGAGACTGTATACAATATTCACGAACTTTGTTCTGTGCGATCCCACTATCTTGTTCCAGCGCGAGCACTGGCAAATCGATCGCATGCAGTGCAGCACAGTGATGTTCAAAACCATAGCGCTGTAATAAATGACGGGCGATAATGACGGTGCGCGGTAGTGTGGTAACAATCGAGAAGCGCGTTGCCACCAGTGTCGCCATATGCATAGCGGCTTCGGCAATACCGATGACTGGCTTACTAGCGACCTCACGAGCAGCAAGCAGCCCTGGGTCGCCAAAGCAGGCAATAATGTGCCCATCAACGCCCTGCGCCTTACCCTGCTTCACCTGTTCCAACACGCCAATCGCGGCTATCGCCTCATCAAAATGCCCCTCAATAGACGGTGCCCCCTGAGAAGGACAGACCGCAATAATCTCCGTTCCTGGCGATGCCACAGCGCGAGCAGCCGCACCGATCGTTTCGGTCATGGCGAGGCTGGTATTGGGGTTAATCACCTGAATCACGCAAGGTTTCACGCGAGCTTCTCCTTAAGATGGCCGAACAGTCGGTGGAAATCCGGCTCCACGTCTTCATCTCTGTCAAAACGCAGGCTGGCAACAATGTCATCAAAATGCCGCGTCATCGCTTCCGCTAACCCTGAGACATTTTTATCCCGTAGTAACGCCAGCAGATCGTGGTGGTCGTGGCATCGGCACCCTTGTTGCCACGGCGTGCCATAGGCGGCGATAACCAATGATGAACGCAGCGTCAGTTGCGACACGATTCCCGTTAGCACGGAATTGCCAGAGATCGCCTGGAGTTGAATATGGAATGCGGCAGACAGGCGGATCGCTTCTGCACCGTTTTGGTCTGCATGTGCCTGCTGCTCTGCCACAATCAGCCGATCTAACGCCGCCAGATGAGGAGACTCGCAGTGCAACACCACCTCAGACAGATTGGCACACTCAATAAAGCGGCGAGTCTGGAAAATTTCCTGCGCTTCCTCAACGGATGGCGTCGATACCTGCGCACCACGTTTGGGCGTTAACGTCACCATCTGCACCATCGCAAGACGTTGTAAGACTTTTCTAATTCCCGTTCTGCTCACATCAAACACGTCTGCCAGCGCTTCCTCAGGCAATTTTGTACCCGGCAGTAATTGGTGTTCGACGATAGCGTTAAGCAGAGCCTGATAGATAACATCATCTTTTTGCTGCAAAAACTGCTCATTTCCCAGTCCGTAAGTGTAGTTCATTCGCTCTTCTCGCTGTCACATCATTACCATATCGTACACAAAAAACATAAAACACGTATACAAGAAATTAATTTTGGCCTGATTAATGCAACTCCTTTTCTACATACATAACGTCATTCATTTCACGACTAGGGTAAAAGGAGCAGATTCCATGCCAGAAAAAATGATTACAGATAATGGTAGCAACGCGTACAGCCCCAAACTCTGCAATGAGGATCTGGCACCGACACGTGCTCAAACCTGGTCTTGGTACAACATCTTTTCATTCTGGATGTCAGATGTGCACAGCATGGGTGGATACGTGGTTGCAGCCAGCTTTTTTGCGCTGGGGCTGGCAAGCTGGCAGGTGTTGCTGTGCCTGCTTGTGGGCATCTGTATTGTGCAGGTCTGTGCAAATTTGGTGGCTAAGCCCAGCCAGATGAGCGGCGTTCCTTATGCGGTGATTTGCCGTCAGGCATTCGGTGTCTTTGGCGCGAATATTCCCGCTGTCATTCGTGGCCTCATCGCTTTTGCCTGGTACGGGATTCAGACATACCTGGCGGCACATGCGCTTATGCTGGTTCTGTTGAAGTTTTATCCTTCACTCGCCCCACTGACACAGAGTCACTGGCTCGGCCTGTCTGCACTGGGATGGATCTGCTTTGGCATCATGTGGTTCCTGCAGGCCCTCGTGTTCTGGCATGGCATGAACGCGATTAAACGCTTTATCGATTTTGCTGGCCCAGCGGTTTATGTGGTTATGACGGCGCTCGCGATCTGGATTGTTTACCAGACCGGATGGGAGAATATTTCTTTTACGCTGACCAGCAAAACACTCACGACCAGCGAGCAGCTTTGGCAAATGCTCACCGCCACGGCGCTGGTGGTTTCCTACTTTTCCGGCCCGCTGCTGAATTTCGGTGACTTTTCTCGTTATGGTAAAAGCATGCAGGAAATCCGTCGAGGCAACCGCTGGGGTCTGCCGTTCAATTTTCTGCTGTTCTCTATTATCACCGTGGTTATCGTTTCGGGAACACAGTCATTATTCGGCCGCATGATTACCGACCCGATTGAAACCGTCTCGCACATTGACAGCGGTTTTGCCGTCGCGCTTGGCGTGCTGACCATGATTATCGCGACTATCGGGATCAATATTGTTGCTAACTTCGTTTCATCAGCGTTTGATTTTTCCAACTGTTCACCGCAGCGTATCAGCTTCCGAACGGGCGGTATGATCGCTGCTGTCGGCTCCGTACTGCTCACGCCGTGGAACCTCTTCAACTCGCCAGAGTTGATTCACTACACGCTCGACGTACTCGGTGCCTTTATCGGCCCGCTGTTCGGCATTCTGCTGATGGATTTCTATGTCATCAAAGGAGGGAAAATCTATGTGGACGATCTGTTCGACGCGACGCCAAAAGGGAAATACTGGTATCGAAACGGCTTCAATCCGAATGCGATAATGGCGTTAATTCCCGCGGTGACTATTGGACTGATTATCACCTTCACGCCACAGTGGCGCGATGCGGCCAACTTCAGTTGGTTTATCGGCGCATTCCTTGCCGCAGGCTGCTACCGCTATCTGGCTCGCCACGAATGCGTTGGCGCAATGAAAAAACCCTTCGCTCCACGCGGGCTACTGTTAGAAAAAGACTAAAGCACCATCAGCAGCGCCGCACCGCATGAAAACCGGTGCGGCACTTCGTATCAGGCGTAGTTCGCATCAAGCATAGAGTGACACTTCACCTGCCGGACGGGTTTTAAAGCGACGATGCAGCCAGAGATACTGCTCAGGCGCACGCATGATTTCTTTCTCAATCACCTTATTCATGTAACACGCCGCAGCCTGTTCATCGTGATAAGGATAATCCTGTAATTCAGGCTGGATCACCAGTTGATAGCCCAAAGCATTGGGTTTACGAATCAGGACTGTCGTCATCATCGCCGGTTTTGCGAGACGGCTGATGGTGTACGTGCCGTTAGTGGTCGCCGCATTTTTCACCGCAAAGAACGGGGCAAAAACACTGCCTTTAGGGCCGTAATCCTGATCGGGCGCGAACCATACCGCTTCGCCACGTTTTAGCGCTTGCACCATCCCACGCAGATCTTTACGGTCGATCATCGCTTTGTTGGAACGAGAACGTCCCCACGTTTGTACCCATTCCATCGCTTTATTATTGTGCGGACGGTACATCGCCATCATCGGTTGACACAGCCCCATCGCCCTGCCACCCAGCTCCAGCGACATAAAGTGAATACCAATCACCATTACGCCCTGACCTTTTTCGGTCGCGTGCTGTAGATGCTCCAGCCCTGAAACATCAAACCACTGGCGCACGCGGCGATCGGACCAGAACCAGGCCATGCCAGTTTCAACCAAGGCCATTCCAAGCGAAGCAAAGTTATTGTCGATCATCGCTTCTTTTTCGTCGTCGGAGATGGCAGGGAAACACAGCTCAAGATTACGTCTGGCGATCGACACCCGGCGTTTCAGAAAGACACGGGATAGACGGCCGGCGCTGCTCCCGAGTTTCATCAGCAGCGGATAAGGGAGTTGTACTAATAAAAACAACACGCCAAGGCCGAACCAAGTCGTCCAATAGCGCGGGTGGAGTAATGCCCTGGTAAATGTTTGCTTAATTTTCATGATACTCATCTTTAAGTGATTAACAGCGTACCGCATAAAGAGTCGTTCTCATCGCGCTACATCTATCATGACACTTATTTATAGGGATCGTTTCAACTGTGTGGAAAACTGTTTCTGACCGTTATCACGCGTGAGGTTAAAAAGCAGGATAAACATGCTGATAACACTGAGGGGATTTTGAGCAGCCGATGAACGGCTAACGGCAGCGGCATCATACCCGATTCACGCTTAATAAAGGAGTGGTCGGACAAGAAATATTCGCAATAGCACGCCGTCTAACGCTAACATCCTGGCATATGTCAAAAAAAAAGCGACTGGCTTTCTGGCAGAAAAAATAGGCCGGCGGCACGCCACAACATAATCAAGGACTTGATGGAAAATGACTTTTTCTCTCCCCTCCCGCCTCCATGTACTAACCGCACTGATCACGGGTATTCCTATTCTGGCGTTTGCCACAACATTCGCCGATAGCACTTTCTTTCATAAAGACTGGGAAGTGGTCTGTGATAACACGCTAACGTGTCGGGCTGCGGGTTATTCGCCAGAAGAGCAGTACGCGGGAGAAGATAAGGAAGCACAGGACGTCTCGATTCTCCTCACCCGTCATGCCGGGCAGAATACGCCAATCACGGCCGACGTTACGCTCGCTGAGGTAGACAACGCGATTCCTCAAGGCACCACACTCACGCTAACGATTGACGGCGTAGATAAAGGACAGCTCACCTCAACCGGAGATAGCCTCTGGCAGCTAAATGAGAAGCAAATTCCTGTCGTATTACAGGCCCTAAAAGGAAACGGAAAAGTGGCGTTTCATCACAATGGCGTCGTTTCCGAACTGTCTGGCGCGGGTGCCTACGCCGTCCTGTTAAAGATGGATGAGAAACAAGGCCGCGTTGGCAAAACGGATGCTATCACCAAAAAAGGGAGTGAAAGTAGCGCGCTACCTGCCGCAGCAGCCCCCATCATCTATGCAGCCGTAACCAAGCAGGAGCCCTCACGGAATCTGACGGATGCAGAACAGGCGTCCATCCAGAAAACGCTGCTTAAGACGTTAAAGGCAGATGACTGCGACAGTTTCCCACCACAGGATTATCAAAACGCAGAACCGATTGAACGCATTCCACTGAATGACAGCATGTCGCTGCTCACCACGCTCTGCTGGCGCGCCGCCTACAACGAAGGCTACGCTTATTGGGTTATTGATAACGCCATGCAGACTCAGCCGCAGCTCGTGACGCCAAGCGGAACAGGCTACGAAAACGGCGAAATTACCTCAGTACAAAAAGGGCGCGGGCTCGCAGATTGCATGAGTGATGATGCCTGGACATGGGATGGCAAAGCGTTCCAGTTGAGCCGCATGTCCATCACAGGATCGTGCCGTATGATCCGCCTCGGCGGCACCTGGGACTTGCCCTACTGGACGACGACGGTGATTAAAGCGGAAAAGTGAAAGGAATTGGGGCCACTCGCTGGCCTCGAATTTCGGCATAAGAAAACGCGCGTTAGAGTAACCGCTCTGAACGCGCCTGCATTCACTCAACAGAATCAGTCAAGAAGTGTTGTTCCATAGGAGTTATCAATTGTGCAAAGCCAGTTCCCATCAACATCTTTCCTGAACACGTAGGTCGCTCGTCGAGTTGTGGTGACAATATTCCCTGTGTCATCGGGGTAATGAAGAACGGTTTCCATGATCACTAAAGCGTCTCCCCCGCCCTCAATGACCTGCATATTTCCTTGTTCAACAATAAGTTGGTTTTTAAAATAATCAGCAATAGCGACAAATGCTTTTCTTATATCATCTTTGCCTCTCGCAACCATGCCTGGCTTGATAACAAGTGCAGCATCCTCGGCGTAATAACTCATCAGAGCATCAAAATTTCGCTCAGATATTGCTTTATCACAGGCCTCAATAATTTCGCGTATCGGATGTGGTTTCATAAGCATTGACCTCAGTAAAATGGCGTAAAAAAATCAATAGAAATAACGCGCAACCACATGATAATAGAGATGTTATTTATAATAATCTCTTGCACTCAGATTGCGAGAAAATTCTGCTTATGAATGCTCTGCTTTTTCGGGGGATTACCCTATGCGAATACGCTTATACATTTCGATAGATGAGATTTTCCCTAAGCGGCTGAGAATTCTTGTTAAACCTTGTATTTACTGGGTTTTGTGGACTTTGAAGAACTTCAGAGGAGGTATTTTTGGAGCGAGTGAAGGGAATCGAACCCTCGTATGCAGCTTGGGAAGCTGCCGTTCTACCATTGAACTACACTCGCACAGAGAAGCGCGTGCATTATAGCGCTATGCTGTTGCCGAGCAAGTAAAAAAACCCGGCAAAGCGCTGCTGTTTTAGCCAGTCATGCAGCTTCGGATAGCGGTAGGAACAACGTTTCATAGCCATTGGAAATGACGTGCCAGGCAAAGTAGGCAAATAGCAGTGCGGAAATCAGGCTGCAATAGAATGAGATCCGTTCTTTCAGCAGACGTTGACCATACTTCACCAGCGCAGCAAGGAAGAACGTCCACAGTACGCCGCCGACGAAAAAGCCCAGCAGAAAAAGAGTAATCATGAAAGCAGAGCCATCGGTAGACTGCGCGATAATCGTGCCGCCGATCGCCGCAAACCACAGTAACGCCGTCGGTGACGCCAACGCCATGCCAACACCGCTGAGAAACTCGGTATACCGCGCTGGTGGCACAGTAAAATCCGCCGCATTCGCTGTCACAGACAGGTCGGCGAAGCGTTTAACCTGATAGTCACGCCATGCCGCACGCGCCATGCTGAACGTCATCCAGATCAGAATCAGCCCTCCGCCAATCCATAGCACCCAGCGCACAGGCGTCAGGTTAAAGACCACCGCCAGACCCAGCACCGACAGCGTGGCATAAAACAGATCGCCGAAGCAGGAACCCAGCCCGATATAAAACGCCGAACGCGCCCCATGCCGCAGCCCACGGTTAATAATCGCAGTATTGACCATTCCCAGATCGAGACAGAGTGACAGGGACAGCAGCATCCCCGTGAAGACAACTAACAGCATGGTATTCCCTTCGAGCGTTAAGCAATAAGGCGAGTGTAGAGCCCAAGGGAAACACTGTATTGTCAAAAATTGATACGGCGGAACTGCCCCGGTGTCATCGCGTTATAGCGGTTGAAAGCTTTAGTGAAATGCGCCTGATCGGCAAACCCAACATCGCCCGCAACCTGACTAATCGCAGTACCCTGCCGCAGCAGTTCCCGCGCTTTACACATACGTCGCTGCATCAGCCATGCCAGCGGCGGCAGCCCAACCGCCTGATTAAACGAGCGCACCAGATGTGCGACCGACAGGTTCTCCTGCTGCGCGAGCTGGTCGAGCGTCGGGACATCGCTGAGATCGTTTAGCAACCCATCTTTGATCCGCGTGATCCGCTCAGCTTCTTTGACCTGGCCTTGAGACGGCACATGATGCTGATTCTCCATCAACCCCGCGAGCAGCAGGATAATGCGCTCCTGACGCGTGCTGTCGTCCAAATCAGAGGTGACCAGCTGTTTTAACTCGGACGCTAATTGCGCCGACGGATTCCAGCCTCGTGAGAACCGAAAGGTTTGGTGGAAATAATGCTCGAATGCCCGTGGGTGGACGTACAAGGATGCGCACTGCCAGCGGTCAAATGCGTTATCGCTGCCTTGTAGCTGATCGGGGTTGTAGGTCGTTACCATATCGTTGGTAGCAACAAAAGTCTCTCCATCCAGCCAGACCGTTTCCAATCCGCTGAGATTGGCGCTGATGACAAACTCGTCGTGCGTATGCCGTGGAAAACTGCGGCCGTTGGTTAACAACGCCAGTTCGAACCAGGCATCGCGGTACGTCATCATGATGAGTGTTCCGGCAGTGAATGAATGCCTGAAAATAGCATCTTCCGTCATCAGGCGACAATCACAGAATGCGAGAGATAAATCGCGATAAAAATACGGGGCGTATAATCGAAGCTCTAGGCCAGACCAATGTTCAAGCGCACCAAATCACTCGGTTTAGGGGCATCTAGGCGATGCCCTTCTCTCGTCTGGAATCCATAACGCTCGAAATATTGAGTTCGATCCAGTCGGCGAGTGTCGCAACCTGCTCGGAAACCTCACGCCCCAGCGGAGTCAGGCTGTATTCCACATAAGGCGGAACTACCGGATGGGAAAAACGCAGGACAAATCCGTCTTCCTCCAGCCGCTTCAACGTTTGAGCCAGCATCTTCTCACTCACGCCAGATGCCTTGCGGCGCAGTTCACCGAAGCGCAATGTTCCCTCGCGCAGGCTGATTAAGCACAACACTCCCCAGAGGCTGCTGACATGCTTGAGCACGCCCCTCGACGGACAATCCACCGTGAACAATTCTCCCATTCTGACCTTCTCGGTCAGCGCCTTACTGCGCGCTTCTGGCGGCATTTATTACTCCCGATATCCATGCAATCATCACAGCACTAACCTTTTAGTGCGTACTATCAAAAATAAAGTGTAGCCGCTACCATTCAATTTTTGAAGTTAAACAAGGTTGATTGGAGATCATTCAACTACGAGCACCCGGTGGGCTTGAGCGGCTTGAGATTGTCGATTTACCGGATCCCGGCGCACCGGAGGCTGGCCACATTGCGCTCATCGGTGTCCTTACTGGCCCGGCAGGGCCTGTGCCTACCGCAGGTTTGACGGTGCGACAGCAGCGCTTACAGGGGCTGATCGTCGGCAGCCGTCAACATCAGCAGGATCTTGTTCGTGCGCTCAACGTCCTGCCCATCCGGCCCGTCATCGACAAACGCTTCCCGCTTGTCGATCTCGCCGAGGCCTTCCGTTTACAGCAAGCTGGCGGGCATTTTGGCAAGATTTGTCTCGAATACTGAAGCAAATCCTGGATACAAAAGGCGATGAATTCCTTACACAGGAAGGTCGAGTCAGGTGTCGGGGAGTTCTGGCTGCGCAATGAGAGGCTTGAGACACAGTAAACATAAAAAAACCGGTGCAGTGGCACCGGTTTAAAAGGTTCAGGTTCAGCTACAGCAGACTTATTTCTGCGGACGCATCGCTGGGAACAGAATAACGTCGCGGATGGTGTGGCTGTTCGTGAACAACATCACCATACGGTCGATACCGATACCCAGACCCGCGGTTGGCGGCAGGCCGTGTTCCAGCGCGGTCACGTAGTCTTCGTCGTAGAACATCGCTTCGTCATCGCCTGCATCTTTAGCATTCACCTGCTGAGCAAAACGCTCTGCCTGATCTTCGGCATCATTCAGCTCGGAGAAGCCGTTACCGATTTCACGGCCGCCGATGAAGAACTCAAAGCGATCGGTGATTTCTGGGTTATCATCGTTACGACGCGCCAGCGGTGACACTTCAGCCGGATATTCGGTGATGAAGGTCGGTTGAATCAGGCTGCTTTCTGCTGTTTCTTCGAAGATCTCGGTAACGATACGGCCCAGGCCCCAGCTTTTCTCGATCTTGATGCCCAGAGACTGTGCGATTGCGGTCGCTTTCTCCAGATCGTCCAGATCGGCAACGTTGGTTTCAGGACGGTATTTGCAGATCGCTTCGCGCATCGTCAGCTTCTCGAACGGCTTACCGAAGTCGAATGTCTGGTCGCCGTATTCCACCGTCGTCGAGCCCAGCACGTCCTGCGTCAGCGTACGGAACAGGTTTTCCGTCAACACAATCAGGTCTTTATAATCGGCATACGCCATATAAAGTTCCATCATGGTGAATTCAGGGTTGTGACGCGGGGAAACACCTTCGTTACGGAAGTTACGGTTGATCTCGAACACACGCTCAAAACCACCCACAACCAGACGCTTCAGGTACAGTTCCGGCGCGATGCGCAGGTACATGTCGATGTCCAGCGCGTTATGGTGCGTGATGAACGGACGGGCAGACGCGCCGCCAGGGATCACCTGCATCATTGGCGTTTCGACTTCCATAAAGCCGTTATCCACCATGAAGCGGCGAATAGCAGCCATCACGTTAGAACGGATGCGGAAGGTATTGCGTGATTCGTCGTTGGCAATCAGATCCAGATAGCGTTGACGATAGCGGGTTTCCTGATCGGCCAGACCGTGGAACTTATCCGGCAGCGGACGCAGCGCTTTGGTCAGCAGACGCAGTTCAGTACAGTGGATAGACAGCTCGCCAGTTTTGGTTTTGAACAGCTTGCCGCGCGCACCCAGGATATCGCCCAGATCCCACTTCTTGAACTGCTCGTTATAGATGCCTTCCGCCAGATCGTCGCGAGAAACATACAGCTGAATACGGCCACCGACGTCCTGCAAGGTCACGAAAGAGGCTTTACCCATGATGCGGCGGGTCATCATTCGGCCCGCAACGGTCACTTCGATACCCAGTTCTTCCAGCTCTTCGTTCTCTTTGGCATCGAACTCAGCGTGCAGACGATCGGACGTGCTGTCACGGCGGAAATCATTCGGGAATGCGATCCCAGTTTCACGCAGCGCCACCAGCTTTTCACGACGCGCTTTTAATTCATTATTCAGATCTTGCGCCTGATCGGCACCCTGTGATTGTGATTCAGCCATGTGAATTCTTATAACCCCGCTTTTAAACTTGCTTCAATAAATTTGTCCAGATCGCCATCCAGTACCGCCTGAGTGTTACGTGTTTCCACTCCGGTACGTAAATCTTTGATGCGCGAATCATCCAGAACATAGGAACGAATTTGACTACCCCAGCCGATATCAGATTTGTTGTCTTCCATCACCTGTTTCTCAGCATTTTTCTTTTGCATCTCAAACTCGTACAGCTTGGCTTTCAGCTGTTTCATCGCCTGATCTTTGTTTTTATGCTGGGAACGGTCATTCTGACACTGCGTGACAATGTTGGTCGGAATGTGGGTAATACGCACCGCGGATTCTGTCCGGTTAACGTGCTGACCACCCGCACCGGATGCGCGGTACACGTCAATACGCAGGTCGGCTGGATTGATTTCGATATCAATATCGTCATCCACTTCCGGGTAGACAAACGCGGAGCTGAATGAGGTGTGACGGCGGCCGCCGGAATCGAACGGGCTCTTACGCACCAGACGGTGTACGCCAGTTTCGGTACGCAGCCAGCCAAACGCATAGTCACCGATGATCTTGATGGTGGCGGATTTCGTACCGGCCACGTCACCGTCTGACTCTTCAATAATTTCGGTTTTAAACCCTTTGGCTTCCGCCCAACGCAGGTACATACGCACCAGCATGCTAGCCCAGTCCTGCGCTTCCGTACCGCCAGAACCCGCCTGAATATCCAGGTAGCAATCCGCACTGTCGTACTGGCCGGAGAACATGCGACGGAACTCGAGCTGGCCTAATTTATTTTCCAACGCGTCCAGTTCTACCGACGTTTCATTAAACGTCTCTTCGTCGTCTTCTTCCACCGCGAGCTCAAGCAGACCATTCACATCTTCCAGGCCCTGGGCCAGTTGATCGATGGTGTCGACGATAGCTTCCAGCGAGGAACGTTCTTTTCCCAATGCCTGAGCGCGTTCAGGCTCATTCCAGACATCAGGCTGTTCCAGCTCGGCGTTTACTTCTTCGAGGCGCTCTTTCTTGGCATCATAGTCAAAGATACCCCCTAAGAACGGCACTACGTTCAGACAGATCCTGAATGCGGTTTTTTACCGGATTAATTTCAAACATGATTTTTTATATTCTTACGTTAAGTCGTTGACAACGGAATGGTGTAACCCGCCATTCTAGCGGATAAAAGGCGCATTTTATAGACTTTCTGCCCACCGTATGTGGTTCGTACTATACCCTAGATAATTCGAGTTGCGTGAAGGCGGCAACCGCGCGAGTCCCCAGGAACTTACTCAGGTAAGTGACTGGGGCGAGTAAGGACAGCCAACGCACAAGCAGCTTGAAGTATGACGGGTATATCAGCGCGGCCACAGATGTTGAATCATCAATTGCACCGAGCGTTTACCTTCGTACTCGTTAATATCCAGCCGGTAAACCATTTCCACTTCTTTGATACTCGGATCCGGCCAGATGGTGGTATCGACATTGAACGCGATGCCATCTAACAGCGGCACAGCGCCTGTTGCACCGATCGGTTCAAACATCGCTTTCAAATGGCGTTTTTTGAGTAAGCGAGGCTTGATAATACGGAAACGTCCATCGAATGTGGGTTCAGGGAATGCCTGACCCCACGGCCCGGCGTAGCGCAGCATTTCTGCCGTCGATAACAAATCCAGCTCCGGCAGAGCGAGTTCACCATCAGACCAAACAACGCCTTCAAGCTGAGATGGGTCCAGCCATTCACCAACCAGTTCACCAAAGCGCTGGCGGAAATCGTCGAACCGATCTTCATGCAGCGATAACCCTGCCGCCATCGCGTGTCCGCCGAATTTATCCATCATACCGGGGTACAGCGTATCCAGCCGCTCCAGCGCATCTCGCAGATGCAGACCAGAAATAGAACGCCCCGACCCTTTCAACATGCCGTCGCCCGCGGGTGCAAAGGCAATTACCGGACGATGAAAACGCTCTTTAATACGCGAAGCCAGAATACCGACAACGCCCTGATGCCACTCTGGGTGATACATTGCCAGCCCGTAAGGCAATTCAGTACGAGTGCGTTCCAGCGATTCACACAGGCGCAGCGCTTCGACCTGCATCCCCTGTTCGATCTCCCGCCTGTCCTGATTCAACGCATCTAAATCATTAGCCAGCATGCGCGCCTGAGTAATATCGTTACTCAATAACAGCTCAACGCCGACCGTCATGTCATCCAACCGACCAGCTGCATTGAGACGTGGCCCGATGGCAAAGCCTAAATCGCTGGAGACCAGTTGGCTGGCATCGCGGTTAGCCACTTCCAGCAGCGCCCGAATGCCCGGGCGACACTCGCCCGCACGAATGCGGTTCAGCCCCTGCGCGACCAGAATTCGGTTATTGGCATCCAGCGGCACGACGTCAGCCACCGTGCCCAGCGCGACCAGATCCAGTAATTCGGTGAGATTCGGCTTCGCCAGACCCTGTTGCGTAAAAAAGGGCTGCGTAAACCAGTCGCTATCGCGCAGGCGCACGAACAGCGCCATCATCAGGTAAAACGCGACGCCCACACCAGCCAATGATTTGGAGGGAAACTGGCAGTCAGGCAGATTGGGATTAATCATAGCGTCGGCAGCAGGCAAGATTTCACCCGGCAGATGGTGATCGGTCACCAGCACCGCGATACCGCGCCGATGCGCATCGTCAACCCCCGCGTGAGAAGAGATCCCGTTATCCACGGTCACAATCACTTCCGCACCCAGCGCGGCAGCCTGTGCCACCACTTCAGGGCTTAGCCCGTAGCCGTTTTCAAAACGGTTCGGCACCAGATATTTCACGTTCACGCCACCCATACTGCGCAGCGCTAATACGGTAAGCGCGGTGCTGGTGGCGCCATCGGCATCAAAATCGCCAACGATAACGATGCAGCGCTTCTCTGCCAGCGTGTGTTGCAGCAGATCAATCGCTTTATCAATGCCACTGAGCAAACGGTAATTGAGTAAACCACCCAGACTACGTTCCAGTTCCTGCGCACCTTTAACGCCGCGCTGCGCATAAAGGCGACGCAGCAAGGGCGGAACGGTGTCAGGTAAATCAATGTCCTCCGCCAGCGGACGCCGACGGAGTTGGGTAATCATATCCACGTAGTATCAACCGCCGGTTTTCTTCGAGGCTTTGTGTGCTTCCAGCATCGCCAGCATCTCTTTCGGCCCTTGATATCCCGGTACGACCATACCGTCTTGCAGCACGATGGCAGGTGTACCCTGCACGCCAAACTGTATGCCCAGTTGGTAATGCGCGGCAATATCAGTTTTGCACGTTGCTGCCGAGATCGCGTCGCCCTTCATCGCGCTATCAAACGCTTTATTGCGATCGGCCACGCACCAGATGGACTGCATATCTTTCGCTGCTGGCGATTTCATGCCCTGACGCGGGAAGGCCAGATAGCGCACGGTAATGCCCAGCGCGTTGTAATCCTTCATCTGTTCATGCAGTTTGTGGCAATAGCCGCAGGTGATGTCGGTAAAAACGGTGATAACGTGTTTTTCCTGCGCGGCTTTATAAACAATCATCTGTTCCTGTAGCGCATCCAGCTTGCCGATCAGGATTTTATTGGTGGTGTTGACCGGCATGGTGCCGCTCACGTCGTAAAGCGGGCCTTGCAGCAAATGCTTGCCGTCTTCGCTGATGTACAGCACGCCGCTATCGGTAATGACGGTTTTCATACCCGCCATCGGCGAAGGCAGGATTTCCGCCCCTTGCATATCCAGACGCGTCAACGTCTGCTTGATCGCAGCATCATCGGCGTGTGCAAAATTGGTCGCCGTGGCCACCAGCAAAGAAAGCAGTAATAACCCTTTTTTCATTTCATCAATCCTGTGTTTTCGCAACATGGTTCGTAGCAAAATAGCATTGTACCAATGCGCTGTGATAGTAAGCGGGAAATCCCGCCAGCCAGATAACATCCTGTTACTCTGTATAATGACTCGATTGGTTACGCTATCCCTATGCGCGCGGATGGTGCTGCTGATGCAGCTGTTTCAGCCGCTCCGTCGCGACATGGGTGTAAATCTGCGTCGTGGAAAGATCGCTGTGCCCCAAGAGCATCTGTACGACCCGTAAATCCGCGCCGTGGTTCAATAAATGGGTCGCAAACGCGTGCCGCAAGACGTGCGGCGAGAGCTTTTCGCTGTCGATGGACGCCAGTACAGCATAATGCTTGATGCGGTGCCAGAACGTCTGGCGCGTCATTTGCCGTGCGCGACTGCTGGGAAACAGCACATCCAGCGTCTGCCCATTTAGCAACCACGGGCGACCATGTTCCAGATAATACTCGATCCAGTACACCGCTTCTTCACCCAGCGGCACCAGCCGTTCTTTATTGCCTTTCCCCAGCACGCGCACCACGCCCTGCCGCAGGCTGACATCGCTCATCGTCAAACTAACCAGCTCGGAAACACGCAGCCCCGTCGCATACAATACCTCAAGCATGGCCTTATCGCGTAATTCAAGCGGTTGTTCAATGCTTGGGGCGTTGAGCAACGCATCAACCTGCGCCTCGCTCAGATCTTTGGGTAGACGCTGTGGCAGTTTTGGCGATGACAGCACTGCACTCGGATCGTCGCTACGAAGTTTTTCCCGATAAAGGTACTGAAAGAAGCGGCGCATCGCGCTCAGCAAGCGAGCCGAGCTGGTTGCCTTGTAGCCCCCCTCGACTCTGTCAGCGAGAAACGCCTGAAGATCGAGCGACTGCGCCTGTAGCAAACCGTTCTCATGATGTGCAAGCCACTCCGAGAGCGTTCGCAGATCCAGCCGATAAGAGGCCAGCGTATTCTCTGCCAGATTTCTTTCCAGCCACAGCGCATCGAGAAACTGTTCGATAAGCGCCTGATCGTGTTCTTGCATCGCCGTGTCCTTCTTCACTGATTGGCAATATTATGCCGATGAAGCGGCGACTTTACACCTTCATCAGGTCCGCATTCTCTCGTAAACAGAATTGTGCGTGATCTCACATATTCCGCGAACATCAACATCACCATAACATTCTCCGGCAAAAATAAGGCCACGGCACATTATATTTTATGTATCGTCAATATATCGGAACAGGCTCCTTGAAGCCGCGTGTCTACTGGCATTGACCTTACTGAATCAACGTTGAAAAGCCGATTTTTCTGTGCGTAGAATGGCTGTTCGTGTTGTTAAAATAAAGAAACATTATGCAAGCCACCACCATCACTCCCACTCTCGATGCCGAAGCGGAAGCACCACCCGTAAACTCACGCAATAAAGTGATTGTTGCGTCATTAATTGGCACCGCTATCGAATTTTTCGATTTTTATATCTACGCCACCGCTGCGGTGCTGATTTTCCCGCACATTTTCTTCCCACAAGGCGATCCAACTGCCGCGACGCTACAGTCGCTCGCCACCTTTGCGATTGCCTTTGTGGCTCGCCCTATTGGCTCGGCAGTCTTCGGTCACTTTGGTGACCGCGTCGGACGTAAAGTCACGCTGGTCGCTTCTCTGCTGACCATGGGGATTTCAACCGTTCTGATTGGGCTGTTACCGACCTACGAAACCATTGGTATTTTTGCACCGATTCTGCTGGCGCTGGCGCGCTTCGGCCAGGGGCTGGGTCTGGGCGGTGAATGGGGCGGCGCGGCGCTGCTGGCGACCGAAAATGCCCCGTCCCATAAACGTGCGCTGTATGGGTCGTTCCCCCAGCTTGGCGCGCCGATTGGCTTCTTCTTCGCTAACGGCACCTTCCTGCTGTTGTCCTGGCTGCTGACGGAAGAGCAGTTCATGACCTGGGGCTGGCGTGTGCCGTTCGTCGCATCCGCCGCGCTGGTGCTGGTTGGCCTGTATGTCCGTATCTCTCTGCATGAAGCCCCAGTCTTTACCAAAGCGGTCAAAGCCGGTAAGCAGGTGCGTATGCCGCTGGGCACGCTGCTCAGCAAGCATATGAAAGTCACGATCCTCGGCACCTTCATCATGCTGGCGACCTACACGCTGTTCTACATCATGACCGTGTACTCCATGACGTACGGTACGACGCCAGAACCTAAGGGGCTTGGCTTCTCACGTAACAGTTTCCTGTTGATGCTGATGATCGCGGTGATCGGCTTTGGTCTGATGGTGCCGGTAGCGGGCTATCTGGCGGATGCTTTTGGCCGCCGTAAGACCATGATTACCATCACCTGCCTCATGATCGTCTTCGCTATGCTGTTCCCTTATATGCTCGGTTCAGGTAATCAGGCGCTGGTGATGGGCTTCCTGGTGCTGGGTCTGAGCATCATGGGGCTAACGTTCGGCCCGATGGGTGCCCTGCTGCCGGAGCTGTTCCCGACGGAAGTGCGTTACACCGGCGCGTCATTCTCCTATAACGTCTCGTCGATTCTGGGCGCATCAGTCGCACCATATATCGCTGCGTGGCTGACGGCCAACTACGGCCTGTTCTATGTCGGCGTTTATCTGGCTGCTATGGCATCGCTGACGTTGATTGCACTGCTTCTCACCAAAGAAACGCGTCACCAGTCTCTGGGATAATTTCCCTTCAGTGGGGGCCACGGCCCTCACTACTCCTTCCCTTTTTCACGATGACACTAAACCGTTCATCCCCACTCAGATCATAACCTCTCGTTATTATCACTTTGATACATTTTCGCATTTACCATGCTAATTAAGTGATGTATACCAACAGGCCTATCGGTGTAACAAATCAGTTCAGTACAACAATCAATTCAGTACAACAACCAGATTGGGATGCGAAAATGTTTTCAAAACATTATGAAGTTGAGGACAGTCATATCGATTTTCAGGGTGTCGTCGACGGCCTCTACTACCCGTTTTACATGGAGTGGACGCGCCATGCCTTTATGAAAGAAGCACTGGGCATTGATATTGAAGAAGAGTTCAAGCAGGGAAAGATTTACATGGTACTTGAGTACACGCTGCGCTTTCGTAAAAGCCTGCAAAAAGGCGATCAAGTAGAAGTGACCTGCCAGTTGGAAAAGAACGAAAAACGTAATCGTGTGAATTTCGTTCAGCAAATCAAGGTTGGCGGCGTCACTTACGCAGAAGCCACGTTTGTCGCCACGTGCCTGACCAATGGTCGACCATCAATGCCGGAAGCGGTAGTGAATGCGTTAGCACTTTAAGCGTTCGTGTTGCCATGAGTTCTCCTCGTTAGCACACTCGACATCTACGCGGGTGTGCTAATGCAGAGATCCTGAATCTTGTAATGAGAGATGTTCTTCCCTCTGAAATCATCCCCCCAATACGATTATTTCCCCCTCCATTTAAGCCAATAGTTCCGCACCGCGTGTTTCACCAGCGATTGTAAAAGACCTCAATATCATCGAATATGGCAGCCATTGCCTGTTTTCTGCTGCAAATGAACGATGGACTTGTCGCCTTTAAGCAGTGACATCACAGCGCAGAAACTGAATCAACGCATTGATTGTAGAAAATAATTAAATCATGGACTTATAGACAGTATGAAAATCGGTCTGTTTTACGGCTCAAGCACCTGCTACACCGAAATGGCGGCGGAAAAAATTCGCGACATTCTGGGCGAAGAACTGGTGGATCTGCACAACGTTAAGGATGTCGACCCTCAACGTATGGAAGATTACAGTACGCTGATTCTCGGCATCCCAACCTGGGATTTCGGTGAGATTCAGGAAGACTGGGAGAATATCTGGGGTCAATTAGCGACGCTAAACCTCAACGGCAAAGTCGTCGCGCTCTACGGCATGGGCGACCAGCTTGGCTATAGCGAATGGTTCCTTGATGCGCTGGGCATGCTGCATGACCAACTGCTGCCGCTGGGTGTCACATTTATTGGATATTGGCCAATAGAGGGCTACGACTTCACCAGTCCGAAACCGCTGACTGCCGACGGCAAATACTTTGTCGGGCTGGCGCTGGACGAAGTGAACCAATACGATCTCAGCGATGAACGGCTGGAACAGTGGTGCGAACAAATCCTGCAAGAGATGTCGTCACTACTGTAAATGGTATGAACCGACAGGAGTAAGCACGATGAAAATGTTACTCATAGCAGTCACAGGATTGTTGCTTGCCGGGTGCGCTCAAACAGGTACGCAGGAATACGCCAGAAATCTGGGCGGGAAATGCGATGTACCGCAATATTACGCTATCGATTTCTCAAGGTTTGATGAGACCGCGCAGCAAATCGCGCATGCGACGGGCTGCGGCATCATCACCGATACCACGCTGACGGGCGCGATTAAACCGCATCCCGTTAAAGGTTATCTAACCAGACGGGAAGCGGTGTTTATGGCGATTCAGGGTACGTCGTTGAAGGTGGTCAAACAGGAACCGGATACGGTTACCGTCGAGTAAAACGTTCGCGGATACCGTTGTGACTGGCATCCGCGAATATTGATATCCGTAAAGGTTGAAGTCGTTTAGCGCTTTTGTAACCAGCGGGTACGCGCAGCGGTATCAAAGAAGCTCCACGCCACAAAGCGGCTTTGCTTCTGGCCTTGCGCCATATCTATCGTTCTAACCTTCTCCGCATCAACCGCTTCCAGCGCACGATAAATCTCCGGCAGGTTCTCTTTACGTGACACCAGCGACGTAAACCACAGGCACTGACGGGCAAAACCGGCGCTCTCTTTGATCATTTGACCAATAAAAGCGGACTCGCCACCTTCACACCACAGCTCATCCTGCTGGCCGCCAAAATTCAGCGGTGAACGCTTATCCAGCCCCAGATTATGCAGTTTGCGCTGCGATCCCTGACGAGCATCCTCAGCGGAAGCATGGAACGGCGGATTGCACATGACGGCATCAAACGTGTCGTTCTTGTGAATAATCCCCGCCAGTATTGCTTTGCTGTTTTTCTGACGGCGCAGGCGAATCGACCGATTCAAACCGGGATTGGCTTCAATGGTTTCATTGGCCGCTTTCATCGCCAGCGGATTGATCTCGCTGCCGGTAAAACGCCAGCCGTATTCGCGATGCCCAATCAGCGGGTAGACACAGTTGGCACCGCAGCCGACATCCAACACGGACGCATCGCGCGGCACAACTGAACGGTTATCTTCCGCCAGCAAGTCAGCCAGATGGTGGATATAGTCGGCGCGGCCAGGAATTGGCGGACACAGAAAGCCGTCTGGAATCGTCCAGTGCTCAATCTGATAAAAATGCTGCAACAACGCCTGATTCAGCGTTTTCACCGCCTCGGGATTGGCAAAGTCCACGGATTCATCACCGTAGGCATTCACCTTTACAAACGGAATCAGAGCAGGATAGCTCTGTTTGAGCGCGGGAAAATCATAACGGTCGCGATGGCGATTACGAGGATGCAGACCATTTTTTTGCACTGCGGGCTTAGTCATCAGTTATATCCAATCAATTTCAAAGCACGGCCAAACGGTGACCGAATAAAAATATTTCCAACGCGCGGCTATCTTGCCCAGTGTTTCTGCTGCAAAAGAAGCTGACGCAAGTGACGCCATTCATCATCGCCCATGCTGTCCGATGCCAGCCACAGCTGTTGCTTGTCTTTAGCGTTAACCGCTTGTAATGACAGCAACACGCCATTCTTCAGCAGCCACGGCCGCTTAACGATTTGCCATTCCTGCTGCCGCCAGTTCAGGGTCGTTTCGCTGAGCAGAACGATTTCCCCCTGTCGGGATTTAATATTCCTTTGGCTACGGATAAAACCGAACATCACCATCGTGACCAGGCATAGCCATAGCCACGCATAGCCGTCCGGCCACGGTGCCAGCAGAATGAATAATACTAAGAGGCCATGCACCACCAATGACAGCAGCTGCATGCGCCAGGAAACGCGAAGGTCACATCGCCACTGGGCCACGGTCTTTATTTCGCGTCTGAATAAGGGAAATCATGCGTTTCAGCTCTCCGTCCTTCGGTTCACCGTGGTTCATCAGCCAGTTGAATAAATCGGGATCGTCGCTTTGTAACAAACGTACAAACGTACGCTTATCAGTGTCATTAAGTGTGTCATAGTCATGCTCAAAAAACGGCATGATCGCGATATCCAATTCGCGCATACCACGGCGGCATGCCCAATGAATGCGTGATTTATTATCGATTTCCATATTTCATGTCCACCTTGTTATCGCTGCTTGCCGCTAGTGTACTCCGATTCCGGTAGCGGGTATCAACTAATAGTAACATTTTGACATAGTTTACCGACGTGCGCCGCGCCGAGTGCGCTCAGCAGTATCAGGATGTGCTATGCCATAACGCTGCGTGAATAACCACTTGCAAACCCTGAGCGCTCTTTTACCATTAGGCCATTCGGGTATCGCCCTTAGCGCAGGATTGTACTATATGGTTAATCAACATACGGCTCATCAACTTCCTTTTGCCTCACAGCCCCCATTTGCTTCCGCCCAACTGGTCGCCACGCTCATCTCGCTGGATGACTGGGCACTCGCCACGCTGGTCGGGCCGGATACCGTCAAATATCTTCAGGGACAGGTCACCGCAGATGTCGGAGCACTGCCTGACGATGGGCACACCCTTTGCGCCCACTGCGATGCAAAAGGGAAAATGTGGAGCAACCTGCGTCTGTTCCATCACGGCGAAGGCTTTGCGTTTATTGAGCGCCGTAATCTACGCGACGCCCAGCTTAGCGAACTGAAAAAATACGCCGTTTTCTCAAAAACGACCATCGCACCAGACGATAACACCATCCTGCTGGGCGCAGCGGGTGCGGGCATCCGCGAGCTTCTGGCATCTGTATTTAGCCAACTTCCAGACGCTGAACACCCTGTCGTACAGCACGAAGGGGCTACCTTACTGCATTTTGCCCATCCTGCAGAACGTTTCTTACTGGTACTGTCTCCTGAGCACAGTGCGTCGCTGCTTGAACAACTCGGCGATAAAGTCAGCCTGAATGACAGCCGCCAATGGCTGACGCTGGATATTGAAGCAGGTCAGCCCATCATTGACAGCGCAAACAGTGCGCAGTTCATCCCGCAAGCGACTAATTTACAGGCATTAAATGGGATTAGCTTCAGCAAAGGGTGCTATACCGGTCAGGAAATGGTCGCTAGGGCAAAATATCGCGGTGCGAACAAGCGCGCGCTTTACTGGCTGGCGGGTAAGGCAAATCGGATACCGCAGGCGGGGGACGATCTCGAATTGCAGCTCGGTGAAAACTGGCGTCGTACCGGTACCGTGTTGGCCGCTAGCCAATTGCAGAACGGTGATGTGTGGGTTCAGGCGGTATTGAATAACGATCTGAACGCAGAGAACCTTCTGCGCGTACGTGAAGATGCCGAAAGCCAGCTCACGGTCCAGCCTCTGCCGTATGAAATAACGGATTAATTCGACGAGTGATACCGCGCATGAGCCAGCTTGGCTCATGCGTTTTATGCAGGCTTAGATATAAAGATAAATCGCCAGAAAGTGGCAGACGCTGCCGCCCAACACAAAGCCGTGCCAAATCGCGTGATTATAGGGAATCCGCTTGCAGGCGTAGAAAATCACCCCCAGCGTGTACACCACGCCGCCCACCGCCAGCAGCGTCACACTCCCCGCCGCCAGCTTCATTACCATCTGGTAAATCACCACCAGCGACAGCCAGCCCATCACCAGATAGGTAATCAACGACAGCACTTCAAAACGGTGAGCAAACGCCAGTTTGAAAATCACGCCCAGCAGCGCCATGCTCCAGATGACGACCATCAGTCCATGCGCCAGCGGCGAATCCAGCCCCACCAGCAAAAATGGTGTATAGGTTCCGGCAATCAACAGATAGATGGCGCAGTGGTCGAATTTCTTCAGCCACGGCTTAATACGCTGAGACGGAATCGCGTGATACAACGTCGACGCCAAAAACAGCAGGATAATGCTGCTGCCATAGAGACTGTAGCTGGTAATCGCCACGCTGCCGGCGTCATTGTTGACTGCCTGCACCAGCAATAAAACCAGTCCCACAATCCCGAAAATCACACCGATTCCGTGGCTTATGCTGTTCGCAATTTCCTCTGCCAGAGAGTAATCCGACATTTGTTCATTTTTTGACATCAATCGATTCCGCAGTATTCGGCAACAGAACACGTCGTGTGCTGACGTTATTCGCCCGCCTTTCCTGCTTTCGTACAGGATGAAACAGGCGTAGGTGTTTAACCTTTGAGCAGATTAACTGAGAATAGTTTCAGTGTACACGTGTAAGCTAAAATATTTACTCTTGCCTTGCTTCCGGCTTGCTCTCTCACTTAGCCTGTAATCATGCATGTCAATCTCGGGCGACATCCCCTACAATGATCGACGTCGATATCTCCCTGTTTAGAGGTAAGTTTTTCATGTCATCTGCCCCATCTACTCTGAATTTCGGTTCCATGACCGATGTCTTCGGCTTTCTGATAGAAATCGATAAATTAAAAAGCGTACAGCGCCGCACCAAGATTATCGGCAGCGAACGTCACGAAGATTCTGCCGAACACAGTTGGCATTTTGCCGTCGCCGCGATGGCATTGGCGCCTTATGCCGGTGAAGGCGTGGATATCCAGCGCGTGATCCAAATGGCACTGATTCACGATATCGTCGAAATCGATGCGGGCGATGTGATCGTTTACGATCTTTCCGCTCGTCTGGCGATTCACGATCAGGAAGTGGCTGCCGCTGCCCGTATTTTCGGCCTGCTGCCAGAACCACAGCGCCAGCAATTCCACGATCTGTGGGAAGAATACGAAGCGAATGAAACTCCGAGCGCCCAGTTCGCTCTGGTGCTCGATCGCGTCATGCCGATGCTGATGAACCTGTACAACGGCGGCCAAAGCTGGGTAGAAAACGGCATCCGTCTGGAACAGGTTCTCGACCGCGCCGAGTTCATCGCCACGATCAACCCGGAACTGTGGCAATACCTCCAACAGCATCTGGAAGACGCCAAAGCCAAGGGCTGGTTGCTATAATTCGGTTTTCCCGCTAGACGCCCCGTCGCCGGGCATTCACGTCAGGAGAGGGTGATGTCTTTAAAAACAATCGCAAATAACCTGGGTTTGTCCGTGGCGGCAGTGAGTCGTGCTCTGAACGGTCATCACGATATCTCCGACGCCACGCGCCAGCGCATTCAGGAAGAAGCGGAGCGCATTGGCTATCGTCCCAATACGCACGCACGCCGCCTGAAAATGGGCAAAAGTAACGCCGTCGGGCTGGTCTATCCCTACGCCTCTTCACTGAGTAACGATATCTTTTTTGAGATGATTGGTGCGATCAGCCGCAAGCTGGCACAGCATGAGGTCGATTTTCTCCTGCTAGCTGACGAGCAAGACGCCTGTCAGGGCGCTGCGCGGTTGATCGCCAGCCGCCGTATCGACGCGCTGATCGTCGCGCATACGTGTGAACAGGATGCGCGGCTGACGTTATTACAGCGCCACAATGTTCCTTTTCTGGCGCTGGGGCGCAGTCAGCTCCCCCAGCCTTACGCCTGGTTCGATTTTGACAATCGCGCAGGCATGGCGCTGGCGACCGAACACCTGCTTGAACTCGGCCATCGCCGTATCGCCATGTTAAGTGAAGACCACCCGCAGGCGTTTATCATGCAGCGTCGTCAGGGCTATCGCGATACCCTGCAACGCCACGGCCTGCCGTTTCACGACGCCTATCTGCGCTGTGTTAACCCCACGCGCCGCGCGGGCTATCAGGCCATGCTCGACCTTCTGGCGCTGCCTGAACCGCCAACCGCTATCGTGATGGATGGCAACGTCCACGGCGATGGCGCAGTCGCCGCGTTGCAGCAGGCGGGTCGGCTTTCCGGTTCACACCCTATCGCATTAGTGATGTATGACGGCTTGCCACAGGACAGCCTAACCGATATCACCGTGACCGCCATCGAACAGGCGACGCGCGAGCAGGTTGGCGAACAGATTGCCAGCATGATGCAGGCGCTCATCACGGGCGAAGCCGTAGAGAACTTGCAGGTGTTGTGGCAACCAACATTACGCCTCGGTAAAACGAGCTTTCCCGCCTAATCTATTCCGCTCTCTGCCACATTTCATAAGGCCATCGGTTGGTTTGCTACGCTAGCCATCAGCGAGATGCCCTTCACATCTTCATCGCAACCTTTTTCCATTTCCTAACGATTATTTTAACAATATCACACTTCTTAAACGTTTAAGTTGATGACTTAAACGTTTAAGTTCTTACTAAGATCCACTATTCATCATTTGGTCGTCGTAATTTGGAGCCTTCCTCATGAAGCGTGATATTGTTCAATTAACCAGCGCGCAGTGCGATGTCATCGTACGCTGCGCCCCGGCAGCAGAAATTCTCTACTGGGGGCCACGGCTGCGCGGTTTTTCGCCAGAAGATATCGTTTCTCTGCAACGCCCCGTCGCTAACGGTCGTCTGGACGTGGATCTTCCTCTGACCCTGGCGATGGAATACGGGCGTGGCCAGTTTGGTTCACCGGGTATTGAAGGGCACCGTTCAGGCTATGACGCCGCGCCGATCTTCACGACGACGCAGACTGACGTTCAGAACAATACGCTCACCATCACGGCGGAAGATGCACAGGCAGGGCTTCGTCTGATCAGCGAACTGCGCCTAGAGCCGCAGACCGATGTCCTACAACTGCGCCACACGCTAGAGAATCTGCGTGCGGATGCCTGGCAAGTACAGCGCCTCGCCGTCACGCTGCCCGTCCCAGAACGGGCGAGCGACGTCATGGCGTTTCATGGCCGCTGGCTGCGCGAGTTTCAGACTCACCGCCTCACATTGCAGCACGGCGGTTTTATTCAGGAAAGCCGTCGGGGAAGAAGTTCCCACGAGTATTTCCCCGCCTTTATACTCGGCGAGTCCGCATTCAGCGAACAGCGTGGCGCTGTCTGGGGCGTGCATTTAGGCTGGAGCGGCAACCACCGCCTGCGTGCCGATATCAAAACGGATGGCCGTCGCGTCGTACAGGCGGAAGCCCTGTATCTGCCGGGTGAAATCACGCTGGCGCAGTCGGAATCGCTCACGACGCCGTGGGTCTACGCCGCCTTCTCCGATGCCGGTTTAAACGGCATGAGCCAGCGCTATCACACCTTCTTGCGCCAGTCCCTAATCCAATTCTCCGGCGATAAGCCACGTCCGGTACATCTCAATACGTGGGAAGGGATCTATTTCGATCATTCCCCTGAGTACATCATGCAGATGGCGAGCAAAGCCGCCGACGTCGGTGTAGAGCGCTTCATTATCGATGACGGCTGGTTCCGTGGGCGTCACCACGACCAAGCCGCACTCGGCGACTGGTATCTGGACGAGGAAAAATACCCTAACGGGCTGATGCCAGTGATTGAGCATGTCAAAGCCTTGGGGATGGAGTTCGGCATTTGGGTCGAACCAGAGATGATCAATCCCGATTCCGACCTGTTCCGCGCCCATCCAGACTGGGTGCTGCAACTGCCCGGCTACGCGCAGCCAACGGGCCGCTACCAGTACGTGCTGAATTTAAACCAACCCGAGGCCTTCGCTTATCTACTGGAGCGGCTGAGCTGGCTGTTGGGTGAGCACCCTATCGATTATGTGAAGTGGGATATGAATCGCGAGCTGGTACAGCCCGGTCATGAGGGGCGTCTGGCCGCCGATGCGCAAACCCGACAGTTCTATCGTCTGCTCGATACCCTGCGCCAGCGTTTTCCCGATGTCGAATTTGAATCCTGCGCCTCCGGTGGCGGCCGCATCGACTACGGCGTGCTGGAGCGTACCCAGCGTTTCTGGGTGTCGGATAACAACGACGCATTGGAACGCCAGACTATCCAGCGCGGCATGAGCTACTTCTTCCCACCAGAGGTGATGGGGCAACACATCGGGCACGCCCGCTGTCACGCCACCTATCGGCGTCACACCATCGCCTTTCGCGGGCTGACCGCCCTGTTCGGCCACATGGGCATCGAGTTGGATCCCGTGAAGGCCGATGACGACGAGCTGGAAGGCTATCGCCACTACATCCAGTTGCACAAAACACTGCGCCCGCTGCTGCACAGCGGCACCACCTGGCGGGTCGAGATGCCGGACGATACGGTGCAGGTCACTGGCGTGGTAAGCCACGATCGGCAGCACGCCGTTTTCCAAGTAGCTCAGCTACGTATGCCGGCTTATTCGCTGGCGGGGACGCTCCGCTTCCCCGGTCTGCTGCCCGACACACGCTATGAAGTCACACTGCTAGACGGCCCAGAAATCAAAACGGTGCGAGAAGGCGGCGGCACCATGCGTGAGCTCCCGCCTTGGTTACGTCAACCGATAGTGGTTTCCGGTGATTGGCTGATGCAGGCCGGCCTTGCCCTGCCCGTCCTGACGCCGGAAACCGCCATTCTGGTCGCGCTTTCCGCGGTGCCGGATACCGCTGCCAGCTAGATTTTTCGCTTTGCCCTACACATTCGAAACATGACCGCGCGGGACAGCACTGTCCCGCGTCATGATAATGTCTACCCTCTAGAGGGAAATAAAGATGCCTACTACCTCGTGCTACTACAAAAATAACCGTAACTTCTGGATTTTCGGCGCGTTCTTCTTTCTTTATTTTTTTATCATGGCAACGTGCTTCCCATTTTTGCCAATTTGGCTGGCGGACGTTATCGGGCTCAACAAGACCGATACCGGCATCGTTTTTTCCTTCCTGTCCTTGTTCGCGATCCTGTTTCAGCCTTTCCTCGGCATCCTGTCCGATAAGTTGGGCATGAAGAAGCACCTGCTATGGGTGATCTCGATTCTCTTGCTCTTTTTTGCCCCTTTCTTCCTGTATGTCTTCGCTCCGCTTTTAAAAATCAACGTGATACTGGGTGCTTTAGTCGGCGGCCTGTATATCGGGTTCTCCTTCAGCGCAGGGGCTGGGGCCATTGAAGCCTACATCGAACGCATCAGCCGACAGCACCATTTTGAGTACGGCAAGGCGCGTATGTTTGGCTGCTTTGGCTGGGGAATTTGCGCCTCAACGGCGGGTATGCTGTTTAACATCAACCCCGATATCGTGTTCTGGATGGGATCCGGTTCGGCGATTATCTTGATCGTGTTGCTGTGTCTGGCGAAGACGGAAAGCAACCCGACCGCCGCCGTCATGGACTCGCTCGGGGCCAATGCCTCACCTTTTAGTGTGAAGCTGGCATTAGGCCTGCTGGCTAACCGTCAGTTCTGGCTGCTGGTGCTGTACGTGGTCGGCGTCGCCTGTATTTATGACGTCTACGATCAGCAATTCGCTAATTTCTTTAAATCGTTCTTTAGCTCGCAGGAACAGGGCAACCAGATCTTTGGTTTTGTCACCACCGCCGGGGAAGCAGCGAATGCGCTGGTGATGTTCTGCACGCCGTGGATCATTAACCGGATCGGCGCTAAAAATGCGCTTTTAGTGGCAGGCACGATTATGTCGATCCGGATCTTGGGATCGGCCTGTGCCACCTCCATCACGGAGGTGATCATACTGAAAATGCTGCATGCTTTCGAAGTACCGCTGCTGCTTATCGGGATTTTCAAATACATCGCCAATACGTTTGACTCGCGCCTGTCGGCCACGATTTATCTGGTGGGCTTCCAGTTCGCCAAGCAGTTTATGGCGATATTCCTCTCCTCCGCTGCGGGCAATCTGTATGACCGTATCGGCTTCAACCAGACTTACCTTATTCTGGGCGGCATCGCGCTTACCTTCACTGCAATTTCCGCCTTTACGCTGTCATCATCACGTAGCTCGGCGGGGATGCGTTCTCAGGCTGCGCATTAACGTGATCCCGCCCCGTTGAGTCAGTATCAACGGGGCGGGACTTCCTTATTTCACGTCTCGCAATGCCGTTTTATCCACGTAAGGCTTCATGATGCCATCCGCTTCTTTTTGTGCGGCAGCGGCAGCATCCTCAACTTTTTTCGCCGGATCGTTTAACAGCGCCGCCAGCTGATTTTCCATCGCTTTGCGTACCGCGACCGTTTCATAGGTGGCGTACCACGGATGGGCATATTGCAGCTGTGAAAGCGCAATGGCCGCACGCGGATCTTTCGCCAGATAGTCTTTCATTTCCGGCAGATCGTAGGCCGCCATGCGCGGAGCGAAATAGCCGGTAAAACGGCTCCAGTTGCCGCTGACTTCCGGGCTGACCAGATAGTTCATAAATTGCCAGGCTGCTTTCTTCTGATCTTCAGAAATCCCTTTGAAGCTCACCAGACTCGCCCCGCCGATGGTCACGCCACGACGCTCTTTTTCCGGCATCATCGCCACGCCAAGCTGGAAATCTTTGGTGTTTTCACGCATAAAGCCCAGCGCACCGGTGCTCAGCATGGTCATACCCAGCTTGCCGGAGAAAAACGCGGCGCTGATCTGTTTGGAATTCAGCACGCCAGCGGGCATCACTTTGTCGCGATACACTAAGTCGCGCCAGAACTGGAGCGCGCCTTTGGTCGATGCGGTGTTGTAATACACTTCGCCCGGATAGTCAGCATTGTAATACGCCCCACCGTTGGCACGTGTCAGCGCAGACAGCATCCAGCCGCCGTAGTCGTCATTCGTGGACGGAATCATGATGCCCCACTGTCCTTTCGCTGGGTCAGTCAGTTTCTTCGCGACCGCAATCACTTCATCCCAGTTTTTCGGCGGCTCGTTAAAGCCCGCCTTCTTCAGCATGTCTTCGTTGTAATAGAGGATCGGTGTCGAGTTGTGGAACGGGATCGCGTAAGTCATGCCCATCACCTGCGCGTTCTGATGCAGCGCAGGCCAGAAGTTTTTGGTCAGGAAAGGCGTGGCTTTTTCATTACCGTATTTGAACAGCTCGTCCATCGGCAAAATTTCATCTTTGATGACCAGATCGGCGGTGAAGTTTGCCGACATAATCACCAGCGCCGGAGGATCGCCCGCTTTGGCGGCCGCTTCTGCTTTCACTTTAGTCGTATCGTAATTGCCGGTGAAGATCCCACGCACTTCAACCTGATCCTGCGATTGGTTGTACTCTTTGATGATGCGTGTCATTTCCATCGTCAGCTTGCCATCAACCGGCGCGGGAAACATAAAATCGATACTCTGCTTTGCCAACGCGGGGCCAGACATCAGTAAGGCTATCGCCAACGCCATCATACGGGGCTTACGCATTTCTTTTCTCCTGGGATAAATTACGGGCGGTTTGCCCGGAAAACCAATGACAATCCTGCGGTGAAAAATGAAGCACAATGGATGCGCCGATATCCGGCACGCCATCGCGATTTGGCCGACGGTAGCGAATATTTCCCAACGGCGTATCCACATGAATCAGATACTCCGCGCCAAACAGCTCCCGTTGTTTCACTATTCCCGACAATGACAAATCGCCGTCTGACGCGGCGTGTTCGGTAATGTGCTCAGGGCGGATCCCGAGCAGCACACTCGTTAATGAACGCGTTTCTTCACTGACGGGCAGCGCCACAGGCAATGCCTGTAACAACGCGTGACCATCGGTGCAGGACAGCGTCACGAGATTCATCGCGGGCGTGCCGATAAATCCGGCGACAAAGACGTTAGCTGGGTGCGAATACAACTGCTCCGGCGTGCCGACCTGTTGCAGTACGCCGCGATCCAGCACAGCGATTCTGTCCGCCATCGTCATCGCCTCGATCTGATCGTGCGTGACGTAAACGGTGGTTGTTTTCAACTGCCGGTGCAGATCCATAATGCCGTCCCGCACGTCGCTGCGCAGGCGGGCATCCAGATTCGACAGCGGTTCATCCATCAAAAACAAGCGCGGATCGCGCACAATCGCCCGCGCCATTGCTACACGCTGGCGCTGACCACCGGACAGTTTTCCCGGCTTGCGTTTCAGGAGTGGCTCAAGCTGGAGCAGGCTGGCAACGCGCTGCACGCGCTGTGGGTATTCCGCTTTCGGTTCACCGCGCATCCGCATCCCGAAAGTGATGTTCTGCTCGACGGTCAGGTGCGGAAACAACGCGTAGTTCTGGAAGATCATCGAGAAATTGCGCTGCTTCGGACTCCACGTCGTAATGTCGTCGTCACCCAGCAGGATTTGCCCATCGCTCACGTCTTCCAGACCGGCCAGCATACGCAGCAGCGTACTTTTGCCGCAGCCAGACGGCCCGACCAGCACCAGAAACTCACCGTCAGCGATATCCAGCGACAGCGACGCCAGCGCCTGCATGTGCTCAAAGCGTTTACTGATATTACGTAACTGAATCACGGCCATTACGCATCCACCGGACAGCTGATACGCGGATCGTAGAGGTAAGGCCCAGGGTACGAGGTGATCGACTGGCTGTAGCTCACCAGCCCGGTGACTGGCACATAGCGGTGCATGACCACGCTGGCAGGTTCTAGGTTGTAGTACGACGTATCGTCATAGTAGAAATACGGCACCTGATGGACGGTACCCGGCACGGTGGCAATAATCGCCTGCCGATGCTGCGTCATAATCAGGCGGTGCGTATGGCCGCAGAAGATCCGCGTAAGCTGCGGGAAACGTTCGATCAACGTCAGCAGTTCGTGCCCGTTTTCACAGGCGATCCGATCCATGTGCGCCGATCCTAGTGGTAGCGGTGGATGGTGCATGAAGATCGCCGTTTCGCGCGTTGAGTGATCCTGCAATTGCTGTTCCAGCCAACCCAGCGTGGATGGCGTCAGCCAACCTTTCGCCTGTCCAGCCAGACTGGTGTCGATAAACAGCAGACGCATCGGGAAGTCATCCACCGCATAGCGGATGTTTTCTGGATCATCGCCCAATTGCGGGCAAAGCGGGCGCATCGCGTTGAGGAAATGCTGCTTGTCATCATGATTGCCCGGAATCACGTACATCGGGTAATCCAGCATCTGCAACACGCGCTGTGCCACCTGATACTCCTGTGGGCTTCCGCAGTTGACGATGTCGCCACTAACCACCACCGCGTCCGGCCGCTCACTCAGCGCGTTTAGCTGGTTAATGACCTTGGCGTTTTCTCCGTTAATATCAATAAATTCATAGAGCTTGCGACCCTCACTGCGAAAATGCAGATCGGAAATCTGTGCCAGCAACATAATAACCACCTCTATCGTTATTTCGCCCGTTGGCGATTCACTTAATGCCCGAGAAGCCGAAGCTGCTCAGGAACTGCTTCTGGAACACCACAAAGGCCACCATCAGCGGCAGGCACACCAGCAGCGTACCCGCGCAGATTAATCCCCACTGCCCGCCGGACTCTGCGCCCATCGCAAACGACACCAGCCCGATGGTCAGTACCTGTTTGTCGGGATCGTTGAGCACCATCAGCGGCCAGAGATATTCGTTCCAGTGGTAGGTAATGCTGACCGTGGCGAAAGCCAGAATCGACGGCCAGGTCATCGGAATCAGGACGTGAAACACCACCTGCCACCAGCGACAGCCTTCCATCAACGCGGCTTCTTCAATCTCTTTGGCGATATTGAGAAACGCCTGACGCATCAGGAACACGCCAAACGCCGAGGCGAAATACGGCATCATCACGCCGGTCAGGGTATTGAGCAGGCCGAGCTGTTTGAGCGTCATCATGTTCGGCACCATCATGACGACGGGCATGATCATCATTTGAATCAGCAGCAGGTAGAACAGCAGCGTTTTGCCGCGGAACTCGTGATAGGCAAAGATGTAGCCCGCCGTGGTGATCGTCACCAGCTGTACCAGAAACGTGCCGACCGCAAAGATCAGCGTATTGGTGTAAAGCCGTAACCAGTCAGCGCTGTCCCACGCATCGCGGAAGTTATCGAATGTCAGCGGGAGACGCGGCAACAACGAGGCCATATCTACGCCAAAACTGCTGGTGCTGACGGAAGCAGACAGCATCCAGATAAACGGGCTGACCCACAGTAGCGCGGCGCAAATCAGCAGCAACGGCAGCGTAAACCGCGTCGTGACGCGCAGCGGATGGCGGTTGGCAACGCTGCGGTTTGCAACATGCCGAACGTTAACGCTTAAGTTCTCAACATTCGGGTGATCAACGCTCGGATTTTCAACGTTCATAGTGCGCCCCTTTCTCCAGCACTTTCAGATTCATAATGGAAAAGGCGAACAGCATCGCCAGCGTCAGGAAGGTGGCCGCAGAGGCTTTGCCCAGATCGTGCGTATCATTCGCCAGATCCTGGATGTAATAGAGCAGCACGGTTGTCGCGTTATTCGGCCCGCCGCGTGTCATGACGGCAACGTGGTCGATCTGGGTAATGGCGTAGATAAAAGCGATGGTGACCACGAAGGCGATAGTCGGTCGTAGCAGCGGCAGCGTGACGTAGAAAAATACCTGACGCCGGGAAGCTCCTTCCATCAGCGCCGCCTCGCGTGCGGAGGCAGAAACGGATTGCAGGCCGGCAAGAAAAAACAGCATGTAGTAGCCAGCGAATTTCCAGATACCGATGACGCTCACCGCCACCAGCGCGCTGTCACTCATGCCGAGATAGTTGTTGTTCATCGGGCCGAACACTTTAGCCAGATAGTAATCCAGCAGCCCCAGTCCCGGCATAAAGATGAACAACCACAGCGTCGCGGCGCTCACCAGCGGAATAATCATCGGAAAGAAGAAAGCAGTACGCAGCCAGCGGTTAACGCGCGTGTTTTCCCACAGCAGCACCGCCAACAACAGCGCCAGCAGGACACCGGGCACCACCGTCATCAGGATGTACAGCACGTTGTTCAGCAAGGCTTGCCAAAACACGGCGTCCTGTACCAGACGCACAAAATTATCCATCCCGACGAACAGCGGCGTATCAGCATTCAGCCGAGTGTCATACAGGCTATCGATGACCGAACGCAGCAGGGGGAAATAAGTGAAGGCAAGCAAAAAAACCAGCGTCGGCAACAGCACAAGATAGGGAAAGCATTTTGCACGCATAACTCAAAGGTCGCTCAGTGTGAAACACAGAGGCCTTACCCTAGAACGCTAGCGTGTCAGTGGGGCGTCAGTTTAATGACAGTTTGTTTTCGAATTGGGAAAATATGCCTGCGAATGATTTCGCAGGCCCAGAGTGAATGCCGCCAGCACCGTTAAGAGCAGTATGGCGGTGCCGATCGTTCATCATCATGAGCGGCAGAGGTTTTATACTAATAATTTGAAAAACAATGAGTTTACCTACAGATTGGCAACACCACCGTCGACCAACAATTCCGTTCCAACCACAAAGCGGGACTCGTCAGAAGCAAGAAAAACCGCCGCTTTCGCCAGTTCCCAAGGCGTTCCCATACGGCCAATCGGCACCAGCTGTCGAATTTGTTCCTGCATGGCGGACTGCTGTTCGGGAGAGAGGCCTAGCTTATCAAGCGCAGGAGTTTCAGTCGGGCCCGGGCTCAAGCCGTTAACCCGAATGCCGCGCGTCACCAACTCAGCCGACAGCGTGCGAGCCAGCGAGAGTAATCCCGCTTTACTCGCGGCGTAGGCACTGCTTTGCGGTAGGCCGATATGGGCGCTGGTCGATCCACACAGAATCACCGATGCCGGGTTGTTCAGCAGCGGCAGTAGTGCCTGAACCAGAAAGAATGGCCCTTTAAGGTTAGTCGCCATAAGCCGATCCCAGGCCGACTCGTCCCAGCCTTCTAACGGACGATGGGTGACATCGCCTGCATTGGCATACAACACGTCCAAACGTGGCCATTGCTGTGTCAGCGTCTGGGCCAGATCGTGCTGGGCACGGATATCTCCAGCATCGCAACGGATCGCCAGCGTGGAATGGCCTAACTCAGCCTGCGCACGTGCCAGCGCTTTCTCATCGCGTCCAGTGATGGCGACCGTCGCCCCTTCCGCCAGAAACTGACGTGCGGTTTCTATCCCAATACCGCTGGTGCCCCCGGTGATCAAAGCAAACTTATCTTGTAGCCGTTTCATCATGATATGTCCTGTCGTGTTGCTTGAAAAACGGCAGTATTTCATCAATAGTATACTTTTGTAAGTAGGCACCAATTGGATACTAAAGAGGGTATTGGAACCTTATGTCTGTTCACGGCCCAGTAGCAAATACGTCCCCTTCCCCACCATCTGACATTGCAGAACCGTGTCCAATGGTGAATTTCGTCAACCTCATCGCGGGCAAATGGGCGATTCCCATACTGTACCGCCTGATCGTGATCGGCGACCCCGTACGTTTCAGCGCATTACAACGCGCTATCGCCCCCATCACTCAGAAGGAACTGACACGACAGCTGCGCCTGTTCGAACAGCGAAAACTGGTGAAGCGTAAGGTGTATGCCGAAGTGCCACCGCGCGTGGAGTACCAAATCACCCCACTGGGTAAATCGCTCCAGCCAACGCTGGATTCACTGGCAGACTGGATGAGAACACACGGTAAAACATTGGCTGATGATGACTAAATTCGATGGGTCTCAGCGCAGCAGGTTATTAGAGGCTAGTAATGAAAAGGAGGAATAAAATCAGTCAATTAAGCCTCCCCTGAGTAGAGGAGGCTGGAAAAGATAATGAACAACCAAGCCGCTGATTCAACGGCCAGCGCGATTAACTACGCATAGTCGCTCATCGGCACACACGAGCAGAACAGGTTACGGTCGCCGTACACATCGTCCAGACGCTTCACGCTCGGCCAGTATTTATGTTCGCTGCCTGCTGGGAAGACTGCCAGCTCACGGCTGTACGGATGCGCCCAATCAGCCACCAGCTCTGCCTGCGTGTGCGGCGCGTTCACTAGCGGGTTGTCATCCAGCGGCCATTCGCCCTGCGCGACGCGGTTGATTTCGGCACGGATCGCCAGCATCGCATCAATAAAGCGATCGATCTCGACCTGACTCTCCGATTCCGTTGGCTCCACCATCAGCGTGCCCGCGACCGGGAACGACATGGTCGGCGCATGGAAACCGTAGTCGATCAGGCGCTTGGCGATATCCATCTCGCTAATTCCAGTACTCTCTTTAAGCGGACGAATATCCAGAATGCACTCGTGCGCCACGCGACCGTCACGGCCGGTGTAAAGCACCGGATAGGCCTGCTGCAAGCGCGTCGCGATGTAGTTGGCGTTCAGGATCGCCATCTGGCTAGCCTGTTTCAGCCCTTCCGCTCCCATCATGCGAATGTACATCCAGCTAATCGGCAGAATAGAAGCGCTGCCGAACGGTGCCGCAGAGACTGCGCCCTGCTCCGTCAGTACACCCTCAATTTTTACTACCTGATGACCCGGCACAAACGGTGCCAGATGCGCTTTCACGCCAATCGGCCCCATGCCCGGCCCGCCGCCGCCGTGCGGAATACAGAAGGTTTTATGCAGGTTCAGGTGCGACACGTCTGCGCCGATATAGCCCGGCGTGGTGATGCCAACCTGCGCGTTCATATTCGCGCCATCCAGATACACCTGACCGCCGTATTGATGCACGATCTGGCACACTTCGCGGATCGTCTCTTCATAGACGCCGTGGGTGGATGGATAGGTCACCATAATGCAGGAAAGCTGTTCGCCCGCCGCCTGCGCTTTCTCACGCAGATCGTGCAGATCGATATTGCCCTGTTTGTCACAGGCGACCACCACCACGTCCATCCCCGCCATCTGCGCTGATGCTGGGTTAGTACCGTGGGCAGAGCTAGGAATCAGGCAGAGATTACGACCAGCCTCATTGCGGCTTTCATGATAGCGACGGATCGCCAGCAGCCCCGCGTATTCACCCTGCGCACCCGAGTTGGGCTGCATGCAAATCGCGTCATAGCCCGTCAGTTGCACCAGCCAGCCTGAGAGCTGTTCGATCATCTGACGATAGCCCAGAGCCTGTTCCGGCGGGCAGAATGGATGCAATTCGGCAAATTCCGGCCAGGTAATCGGCAGCATTTCCGCCGCCGCATTGAGCTTCATGGTGCAGGAACCGAGCGGGATCATCGCCTGATTCAACGCCAGATCTTTACGTGCCAGACGGTGCAGGTAGCGCATCATCTCGGTTTCGCTGTGATAGCGGTTGAACACCGGATGCGACAGGATCGCGTCGTGGCGCACCAGTCCAGCCGGGATCGTTGCCGCTTTCTGGCCGATGGCCGCATCAAGCGCGTCGATATCCAACCCGTGATCGTCACCTAGCAGAACCGCGAACAGCGCCAGCACGTCTTCACGCGTTGTTGCTTCATCCAGCGTAATGCCTACCGCACTCGCCAAATCGCTGCGCAGGTTGATGCCAAAACTTAATGCCCGGCTCAGTACCGCGTCTTTGTCCGCGACTTCAATGGTCAACGTATCGAACCAGCTGCGATGACGCAGCAACAATCCGCCCTGCGTTAATCCTGCCGCCAGAATATCGGTCAGACGATGGATGCGCCCTGCGATACGTTTGAGCCCTTCCGGCCCGTGGAATACCGCATACATCCCCGCAATGTTGGCCAGCAACACCTGCGAGGTACAAATATTGGAGTTCGCCTTCTCGCGGCGAATGTGCTGTTCGCGCGTCTGCATCGCCATACGCAGCGCAGTATTGCCTGCCGCATCGCGCGACACGCCGATGATACGGCCCGGCATGGCACGTTTATGTTCATCACGACAGGCGAAGAACGCCGCGTGTGGCCCGCCGTAGCCCATCGGCACGCCAAAGCGCTGTGCAGAGCCGAAGACGATATCCGCGCCCTGCTTGCCCGGTGCGGTCAGCAGTACCAGCGCCATGATATCCGACGCCACGCAGGTGACGACCTTACGTGCTTTCAGCGCCGCCATCAGGTCGCTGTAATCGTGCAGTTCACCCGTTGTCCCTGCCTGTTGCAGCAACACGCCAAACACCGCATCGTCTTTCAGCGCTTCTTCCGCCTTACCGACAACAATGTCAAAACCGAAAGTTTCCGCACGGGTACGCACCACGTCCAGCGTTTGCGGGTGCACGTCGTCAGCAACGAAGAAACGTTCAGCCTGTTTGAGTTTGCTGATGCGCTTCGCCATTGCCATTGCTTCCGCCGCAGCGGTTGCTTCATCCAGCAGCGATGCGGAGGCCAAATCCAGACCGGTTAAATCCTGTGTGACCTGCTGGAAATTCAGCAGCGCTTCAAGACGCCCCTGAGAGACTTCCGGCTGATACGGCGTATAGGCGGTGTACCAGCCTGGGTTTTCCAGCAGGTTGCGTAAAATCACTGGCGGCATCAGCACCGCGCTATAGCCCATGCCGATGTAGCTTTTATAACGTTGATTGCGTCCTGCAATGGCCTTCAGCTCAGCTAACGCTTCATGTTCCGTCACCGCCTCTCCTACCGCTGGCGGGCTGGGCAATTGAATGTCCACCGGGACAATCTGGCGGATCAACGCATCCAGCGACGTAGCCCCCACCACCGACAGCATATGCTGCTGTTGGCTGACGGAAGGACCGATATGGCGCTCGATAAATGCGCCGTCATGTTCGAGTTGACTGAGTGTCTGGGTCATTACAGTACTTTCCTTGATCAATCGTGCCTGCATTAATCGTGCTGGCTGCCGCGCTGAAATACGACGCGGGCGAATAAAATAAAACGCCCCAGATTTGACAAAATCGGGGGCGCGATAACTATTCGTCGTCTTCTATCAACGCCTGATAGCCTTCGGCATCAAGCAGTTCGTCCAAATCAGATTCATCAGAAATTCTGATACGGAACAGCCAGCCGTCGGTATAAGGTGCGCTGTTGACCAGCTCAGGGGCGCTTTCCAGATCGTCGTTAACTTCTACGATCTCACCGCTGATGGGCGCATAAATATCTGACGCCGCTTTTACCGACTCCGCCACCGCGCAGTCATCGCCTGCGGCGACGACCGTGCCCACTTCCGGCAAATCGATAAAGACCATGTCACCCAGAAGTTCCTGCGCGTGTTCGGTAATACCCACGCTGTAGATACCGTCGCCCTCATGCAGCACCCATTCGTGCGACGTGGTGTATTTTAATTCTGTTGGTACGTTGCTCATTGCATCCCCTTTCCTAAAGTCGTTAATCCTGTGCGCTACCCGTCATAATTCAAGCTGCATGTGCGTTGGCAATACTCGGCTCATCGCTGAGCCTCGCCCTGACGGGCCGCCGCAAGCGGCGTTCAAATTGGCTAAGCCAATTTGTCCTCGCTCACCCCAGTCACTTACTCATGTAAGCTCCTGGGGATTCACTGCGTCGCCGCCTTCCTGCAACCCGAATTATTTAGGGTATTACATAAGAAGTTATTCAATACTGAGCGATGGCTTTTCCAGCGCGGACAAAGCCGGGTTTGGTCACGTGGACAGGCAGTTCGCGGTTACGAATCTGCACTATCGCTTGTTCACCAATCCCCACCGGAACACGCGCCAGCGCGATGCTCACGCCAAGCGTCGGCGAGAACGATCCACTAGTGATCACCCCTTCGCGCACCACGCCATCACTATCAGTAAAGCGCACAGGTAAATCATTGCGCAATACGCCTTTTTCCGTCAGCACTAAACCAACCAGTTGATCGGTCCCTTTTTCACGCTGATGTGTTAATGCTTCACGCCCGATAAACTCGCGATCCTCCGGCTGCCAGGCGATTGTCCAGCCCATATTGGCCGCCAGTGGCGAAATGCCTTCATCCATATCCTGACCGTACAGATTCATCCCCGCTTCCAGCCGCAGCGTATCGCGTGCACCCAGCCCACATGGCTTCACACCAACCGCCAGCAGTTGTTGCCAGAAATCGACCACCTGCTCATTTGGCAGCGCGATTTCATAACCGGCTTCACCTGTATAACCCGTCGTGGCGACGAAGAAGTCGCCCGCCTGCTTGCCAAAAAACGGCTTCATGCTGGCAACGGCTGCCACGTCGGCATCACTCAGGCCTTTTGCCTTCAGGATTTCTTGAACTTTTTCCTGCGCCTGCGGACCTTGCACCGCAACCAGCGCCAGATCGTCGCGCTCGCGGATTTCAACCCCGAACGGCGCAGCGTGCTGCCCGATCCAGGCGAGATCTTTTTCACGCGTCGCGGAGTTCACAACCAGTCGGAAATTGTCTTCCGTGAGAAAGTAAACGATCAGATCGTCGATGACGCCGCCGGAGGCATTCAGCATGCCGGTATACAGGGCTTTGCCCGGCTGTGTGAGCTTGGCGACATCATTCGCCAGCAGATAACGCAGGAATTCACGCGTTCTCGCACCGTGCAAATCGACGATAGTCATGTGGGAGACATCAAAAATGCCGGCTTCCCGACGCACAATATGGTGTTCGTCCAGTTGGGAGCCGTAGTGCAGTGGCATCATCCAACCATGAAAATCCACCATTTTGGCGCCATCGGCCAGATGTTGTTGGTACAACGGGGTCTGCTTTGCCATTCCTCATCCCTCTTCAGCGCATGGCGTTCAGGCGATAAAACACACTACGCAAACGATATCTTATGACTGAACTTACCACCGAAGCTCAGGTTAAACCACTCTCTCAGACATAAGATAAATTATATAGAAGACAAAGAAAGTCGAGCCGCCCACAAAAAACAAAGCAGCGTAATATGCTTATTAATTGAATAAATTAAGCACGTAAATTATTTAAATCAGCGTAAACCACAAATTAATGACATTAAAACTGGATAACATAGGCAATGACACCCAACTAAAAATACCATTCGGATTAGATAATATAATGCTAAAAACAAGCTTAAATTAGATTTTTTCAATCAAAAACCAACAGCGACTTCCAGCCTTACGCCCTCTCTTATGCTGCCGCCATCACGATTTTGTGAACCGCTTCTCGGGCGTCTTTACCTCAGTACCAGCGCACGCCAAAAGATCACATTCGTCCGAAACGAAGTTGATCCACTAACGCACATGCAACTTGAAGTATGACGAGGATTAAAGTGTAAAGAAGGATCGTCACACCGCATTACATGAATAATTAAATGACAAATTAATATTAATTAAAATGACGATCGTGATAATAGATTGGATTATAAAATTAAAACTGCTATTTATTATTAAACTAATAAAAAGAGAAAATGCAGTTAATAGTATCTGACTGCTAATTGCATAAATCCAGATGCTCATCTAGATTTTAAATGTGATTCACCCTGTTAAAAATCATATAGGATAAAAGCTATGCAAAAAAACATTAATACATTATTGCAACGTTCTATCGCTGCATCGGCATTTCTATTTTTGACGTTTACTGCCGACAATGCGTTCGCGGCGGATGTCAAAGGAAAATTCAACAAAGGTGGCGTGGAGTTTACTTACGCAGAGCAAAAATATGGTACTAACCGTGGAATTCGTATCATGGCGGTTACACGTGATCAAACCTACAAATTCACCCCCAACCCGCATGATGACCCCTGGTATAATAAAAACCAAGAAAAGTTTTACCGAACTGCGGCTGAAGCGTTAGCTGATAGTTATTTAGCATCGCAACAGAAAATTTTTCCACGATATGGATTCAAATCAATAATTAACAAGATTGAGTACACTTACGGAGAAAGATAGTACGCTATTTAATAACGATTGAATGAGCTCGTTTTCATAAAATACAGAAAAATATTAGTCCTAACATGAATACTTTCCTGGATGTTACACTTGTACTGTCTGTCCAGATTCTTCTGGGCAGACAGTGTAAGTCTGCATTAATAAAAAACCAAATTCATTCCCTACCGTTCGAAAAATTTATCGTCTTTTCCTTTTTAAGGATGTTGGTAAGCTCGCACCATGTTGTACCCTCTATTTTTGGAAAAAAGATAAAATAATGGTTTCAAACCGCCAGCTTACCTTGTCTTATTACAATATTAATAGATACCAGAGTACAGACGCGATCCTGGCATATCAGATCAGCACGCTAATATTCAGATTCTCCATCAGCCAATGGTTATCGGAATAATCAACGGGGATGGCAATCACCGCAGGGCCGTCGACGTCCATTGCCTGACGGAGTTTGCTGACCAGTTCATCAGCAGATTCAACGGCAAACCCTTTCGCGCCGAATGCTTCCGCATACGCTTTGAAGTCAATCGGCCCAAACGACACGCCCGCCGGACGATGGTATTTGTGCCGCTGCTGGATTTCTACCATGTTGTAGCCGTTATCTACCCAGATGATATGCAGAAGATTGCTTTTCAGGCGCACCGCCGTTTCCAGCTCCATACTGGACTGCATAAACCCGCCGTCGCCGGAAACAGACACCACTTTTTTTCCGGGCTGCACCAGCGATGCGGCGATTGCCCACGGTAGCGCCACGCCCATCGTCTGCTGTCCGTTGGTCATCAGGATCTGTCGCGCCCGGAAGCTATACAGGTAACGCGCCAGCCAGATATGGAAACTCCCCATATCCACACACAGCGTGACATCCTCATTCACGATATCCTGCATCGCCCGCACCAGACGCAAAGGGTGGATCGCAAATCCTGCCATGTTGATGGCGCGCGTACTGAGATCGTGGCGCTGGCGCTGACGATCCCGCAACACGGACTGTGTATCAGCAGACAAGATAAACGGTTCGCTGATGCACGCATTCAGCGTGTCCACCGTCATTGCGATATTCCCAAGCAGCTCGATATCAGGACGATAAGCGCTGTCGATCTCCGCTCGCAGCACATCGATGTGGATCAGCGTCGCCTTGCCGCTATTCCATAACACCGGATCGTACTCAATCGGGCTGTAACCTACGGTAACGATCACATCCGCCTGTTGCAGCAGCTTATCGCCAGCCTGATTGTTGAATAATCCGACACGTCCGGCAAAGTGATCGAACTGCTGCTGATCGATCACACCAGCCGCCTGATACGTGCTGGTCACGGGCAGTTTGCTATGGTGAAGGAAACGACGCAGTGCCTGCGCATTTTCCTGCTGGCTGGCCATTAACCCGAGCAGCAGCACCGGATTTTTAGCCTGCCGCAGCCGTTTGGCCGCTTCAGCAATATCGCTATGCGGCGCGCCGTTTAGCAACGGCAAGTTCGGACACGCCAGCACCGGGCTAATCACCGGTTCATTGACGATATCCTGCGGCAGGCTGACAAACGCCGCCCCCGGACGCCCACTCTCTGCCGCCCGAAAAGCATTCGCCAACACTTCCGATATGGCGGAAGAAGCCGTGATTTCCGCGCTGAATTTACTGACTGGCTGAAACAGGCTGACGGTGTCCAGACTCTGGTGCGTCAGCTTAAGTTTATCTGCCCGCTTAACCGCCCCGCCTAGCGCCACGACCGCATCACCCTCTGCGGTCGCTGTTGCCAGTCCGGTGACGAGGTTGGAACAGCCAGGGCCGGATGTCACCAGCGTCACCCCCGCTTTCCCCGTGAGGCGCCCTATCGCCGCCGCCATAAACGCGCCGTTCGCCTCATGCCGAACTGGGATCGTTTGGATCGTCGAGTCTTCCAGCTCATCAAACACACGATCAATTTTTGCGCCGGGAATACCAAAAATATGCTTCACGCCCTGCGCTTCCAGGTGTTTTACAATCAGCTCGGCTCCGCTACTCCAGCTTTGCTGTTCGGTGGACTTTTCCATGACATGACTCCGATGAAATGACTAGCTCTCTACTGACTGGATTACGCTGTTGAGGTTTTCTGAGGACAGATCGGCATTGAGAAACTCCCGATCCTGAGGCAGATCGATGATCAGTTTGGCAATAACACCAAACGTCAGCGTGCCGTGCTCGACGTCATAATTCAGAATATGGCCGCCGCCCTGGCGATCGTCAGTAATGAAATGTTCGTGGTAACCCGCGACATTAATTCCCTGAGTGTAAGCTGGACTACGAAAACCAATAACGCTGCCGCTACGGTGTTCAAAATGAAATGTTGGTTGCCCTTCAACCGCTTCCTGCATCGGTTTATAGGGTCGGCACTGTCGGGGGACGGTACGCGTTTCAATGCAGCGAAAACGCCCATCAATCCGCAAGGCACAGAACAGATTGTCCGTTCCCACGATCTCATCGATCTGGTGATGTACGTCTTCACGCGAAGTCCAGCGATCAAAATGGATCGTTTCCGTCGGGCGAAAGAACGTCATGACCGCAAACGGCGTTTTCTGCTCCGGCTTCGCCGCCCGTGCACTGCCGTCGGATAACAGCTGGAAAATCTGGCTATTCAAGGCAACCAGTTCCCCGTCCAAACTATTAAATGTTCCTAATCCAAAGTCACCATGCTCCAGTAATTCAGCCATCGTTCGGCTGCCTTCGTATACGCCATTTATTAGTCCACTCATTAATGAGGTTTGATAAATAACGCTGTCTGCATGCTGTCGCCGAAAATCATGGGCGTAGCTAGCAAAGGCTTCTTCACAGGATTTTTCACTGACATTCGTTTTCATACCGTCCTTCTCATCGCACCAATTACTTAAATACCGCTAATATTTAGATAAAGATTGACGTGTGAGAGAACAAAATTCCAATATGCAATTAAGGTCATTTCAAGATCGGAAACATATGGAGTCACGTAAATGGAGCTACGTTATCTGCGCTATTTTGTCGCCGTTGCACAAACTAAGCATTTCACGCGTGCGGCGGAAAATCTGGGGATGTCACAGCCGCCTCTCAGCCAGCAGATCAAGAAATTCGAGCAGGAGATCGGTACGCCGCTGTTCAAGCGACTGACGCGCGGCGTAGAAATGACGGAGGCGGGACAAGCGCTGTATGAAGATGCACGTCAGATTTTGCAGCTTACCGATTCGGCCATCGCGCGGACAAGGAGCATTGCGCGAGGTGAGAAAGGTAGCTTGAACGTAGGGTTTTCGCCGTCGGCCATGTTCCACCCGACCGTGCTTGCGCTACTGCATCGTTATTATCAGCGGCATCCACACGTTCAGCCGCTGCCAAAGGAGGAAAATCCGGCCGCGCTCATCACTGCGCTGCAAGAACGCAATATCGACATCGCCTTTCTGCGCCTACCCTGCGATCTTAGTGATGATATTAACGGGGAGATTTTGGCTGAAGAGCCGATGAAATTGGTGTTACCCGCAGGGCATGCGCTGAGCCATAAAGCGCAGATCTCACTTAGCGAGCTGCGTCAGGAACCGCTGATTATTTTCCCACGCGAGGTGTGTCCAGGGCTACACGACATGATAATCCGCACTTGCTATCTGTCAGGCTATGGCCCCAGACCCAGCCCATTTGCTCCGCAGTTAACGGCCACCATCGGGATGGTCGCCGCAGGCTTCGGCATCACGCTTGTGCCGGAATCTCTCGCCTGTATTAAGGCGGATAATGTGACCTATCATGATATCGGCATGCCCGAAATCCATACACAAATTGCGGCTATCTGGCGCAAACATGAACGATCGGCGGTTATCGTGAATATGATTCACCTGATACGCCAGCATTTGAAAAGTCAGTATCCCGATTAACAAAATTAGGCATAAAATTCCAACAATCTGCTCGTCAAAAACTAGTAATTGATATAAATTCACATATGATATTAGTTATCATTATCATTTTTGACGGGTGGAAAAATGCTGACAGCAATGATCACAGCCTGCGGGCTATGGGGTGTGAGCTGGTGTATGGGGAAGCATCTGTCCAGCGCCTGGGGCGTGTTGCTGCCTTGTGCCATCATGCCGCTATTGGCGCTGCTCAACCTGAACCTGACGCACCTAAAAGTGATTATCGCCATCGCCCTGCTGGCGACGCTTGTCATGCTGTTTCATCAACGTTTGCGCCACTATTTACTGCTGCCATCCTGCATTGCGCTAGCTGGCGGTTTGGCGGCGCTGTCCGTCACGTTTAATCTAACGACGCTGTAAATGTATGTGGATGTAGATCAGTAAACGAGAAAGAGTACACAACCCAGAATGATAAATGATCGCGAAAAAGCGGCATAGCCAGAAACGGGGGAAAAGAGAATAAACGGGGAAGAAAATCAGGAAGATACAGAGGGAATCTGTGGTGCGAAGAGAGGGACTTGAACCCTCACGTCCGTAAGGACACTAACACCTGAAGCTAGCGCGTCTACCAATTCCGCCACCTTCGCACTGAGAATGTTGTTTGTCTTATACAATAAATCTATCACGACATGGTGCGAAGAGAGGGACTTGAACCCTCACGTCCGTAAGAACACTAACACCTGAAGCTAGCGCGTCTACCAATTCCGCCACCTTCGCAATTCTGTCATGTAATAACTATGTCATGCGACACTGATTTACTGCTTCGGTTCGACAAACCAGAACCGTGTAGTGATGTTGGTGCGAAGAGAGGGACTTGAACCCTCACGTCCGTAAGAACACTAACACCTGAAGCTAGCGCGTCTACCAATTCCGCCACCTTCGCAACACTGCTTTACGCAATATCACTACGGGGCCGAATTCTAGAGGTTTTCACGTTCACGTCAATGATTATTTCCTCTGGAATGCGGGGTTTGCTGCAAAAATCATCATCTCGCTGCGGCGTTGCGCGTAAAGAGCTCATCGAGCCATTCAATGAACACACGAATCCGTGGCGCGAGAAAACGACCGGGCGCATACATCACATAAAGCGGCATCGCGGGCGGCGGCATTTCCGGCAGGATCTCCACCAGTTCCCCACTTTCCAGAAATGGGCGCAGGCCGCGACGCGGTGCCTGAATAATCCCCAATCCGGCACGCGCGCTGGCGATGTAGGCATCGGTGCCGTTAACCTGCAACACACCGGGCAGCATGCGCGTAATGCACTCATCACCCGACATAAATTCCAGCGGATAACGGAATTCGGTACTCAGAGAGAAATAGCCGACCATCTGATGCCCCGACAGCTCATCAAGCGAACGCGGCACACCGTAGCGCGCCAGATAGTCGGCCGACGCACAGGTTACCTGCGGCATTGACGGCAAATGGCGGGTTGCCAGCGTTTCGTCGTCCGTCTGCCAGGCGCGCAGCACACAGTCGACGCCTTCACGCAGCACATTAATCGCCGCATCATTGGCGCTCAGCATTAGCGTTACCTGCGGATAACGCGCGTAGAACTCGCCCAGCGCCGGAACGACAATTTCCCGCGCCAGCGAGTGCGGCATATCCACCCGCACTTTACCAACGGGTTGCTGCTTTTGCTGCGTGAACAGCGTGTCGATCTCTTCTATTTCTGCGAGCAATTGCAGGCAGCGCTCATAATAAACACGCCCTTCGTCGGTGATCTGCACCTGACGAGTCGTACGTTGCAACAAACGAACCCCCAGCCGTGCTTCAAGCTGTTTGATAGTGTTGCTCACCGTCGCGCGCGGCAGCGTCAGTCGCTCAGCCGCGCGGCTGAAGCTGCCCAGTTCGACAATACGCACAAAAACCCGCATCGCCTGAATGTGATCCATTGCCGCCACCATTGTTGGTTATTTTTGAATAGTGTTGCATAAAAATCGGTATTTATCTTTGTTGGATAAACAACCAAACTGCTTTCACTGCCAACGACATGAGGAAGATGACAATGCAACAGCGCAAATTAGGTGCGAACGGCCCGCAGGTTTCGGCTATTGGGCTAGGCTGCATGGGAATGAGTGATTTCTACTCCACCGCGCAGGATGAAAAAGAATCCATTGCCACGTTGCATCGCGCATTGGAGCTGGGCGTCACGCTGCTGGATACCGCCGATATGTATGGCCCCCACACCAATGAGCTGCTGCTCGGCAAAGCCATAAAAGGCAAACGCGAACAGGTCTTTCTGGCAACCAAATTCGGCATCATCCGCGATCCGGCAAACCCCAACGCACGCGGCGTCTGTGGTAAACCTGACTACATCCGACGTTCGGTGGAAGGCAGCCTGACGCGGCTCGGGACGGACGTTATCGATCTTTACTATCAGCACCGCATCGACCCGACGGTTCCCATTGAAGAGACGGTCGGCACGCTGGCAGAGCTGGTTCAGGAAGGTAAGATTCGCTACATCGGCCTGAGTGAAGCCTCCGCCACCACGCTAGAACGTGCGCACCGCGTGCACCCCATTACAGCGTTACAGAGCGAATACTCACTGTGGACGCGCGATATGGAAGCCGAGATTCTGCCCACCTGTGAGCGTCTTGGTATCGGCTTTGTGCCTTACAGCCCGCTCGGCCGTGGTTTCCTAACCGGCGCGATTCGCAGCCCGGACGATCTGGCTGCCGACGATTTCCGTCGTACCAATCCACGCTTCTCGGGGGAAAATTTCGGCAAAAATCTGCAACTGGTAGAGAAAATTAACCAACTGGCGCAGGAAAAACAGGTTACGCCATCACAGCTTGCGCTGGCATGGGTATTGGCACAGGGTGAACATATCGTGCCGATTCCGGGCACCAAACGCCGCCGCTATCTGGAAGAGAACGTCGCAGCGCTGGATGTCACGCTGACGAAAAAGGAACTGGCCGCCATTGATGCTATTTTCCCACCCGATGCCGCAGCAGGTGAACGCTACGGCAAGGAGAGTATGGCGGCACTGAATCAATAGAATTACCGACGACGACCTTTGCTTCCTGTGCGCGGCGGACGACCAACGGTGGCCTGATACACCTTGAAACGTCCAGTCTGCGCCAGCACTTCATGGCTACCAAAAGCGGCATCTAACAGCGCCGGATAAGGCAGGAAGGCGTTAGCGACGATGCGTAACTGCCCGCCAATCGGTAGATGGGTCACCGCACCACGAATCAGCATTTCCGCGGCTTGCAGGCTGGTCTGTAAGCCGTCATGGAACGGCGGATTAGACACGATCATATCGAAGCGGCCGTCGATGTCTGAGTAAACATTGCTCGCAATCACGCTGCCTTCTAACGCATTCGCCGTCAGCGTTGCCTTGCTGGATTCGACAGCGGCTGCACTGACATCGCTCAACGTCAGGCGGATTTTCGGCGACTGTTTCGCCAGTACTGATGCCAGCACGCCCGCACCGCAGGCGATATCCAGCACTTTGCCTTTCATGTGCGGCTCAAACGTAGACAGCAGCAGTCGGCTGCCCGGATCCAGATCATCACGACTAAAGACACCCGGAAGCGTTTTGACGGTCACGCCGCCCGTCACATACTCGTCCCACCACTCATCCAGCGTGAAGCTGGCCTGCTTGTCAATCCGACCGTGGTAAAGCCCGCAGCGACGTGCGCTATCGATTTTTGCCAGCTCAACGAAGTCAGACAGCACAATTTCAGCACTACGCACACCGCTGCGGTTTTCTCCAACAACGAAGATTTCCGTACCGACTGGCATCAGAGACAGCAGGTTACGCAGTTGGAATTCCGCTTCCTGTTTGCTCTTCGGCCAGTAATAAATCAGCGTGTCGCTATCCGCCACCAGCGCCGCATCCGCTACCAGACCATATTGAGCGTTATCCCCAAGTGGCTTTGCCATCTGTTGCCAGTGGTGGTATTGGTTGCAATGGACACGCACTGACGCCGCCTCAAATTGCGCGGGCAGGGTATCCTGCAAATCACCGGCAAACAGAACTCGGCGTGAAAGAAATTCGTCACTATGGCGCAGTATGACTTCACTGGCGGGGGTTAATGCGGACATCAGGGTACGGCTCCTTAATCATTGAGCGGGGGATTATATACGCTTCGTCCCCGAAGTTGCAGAGCGGAGAGGAAATAACCGCACCGACGTTGGCGCAGTCTGACGGGGTTTGTTAGCATAGGCACGGATCATTTTCTCGCACGCCAGACAGGATAACGCATGGAATCAAGACGTGACAGGCTGCTACAGCAACTGGGGATTACGCAGTGGACGCTGCGTCGCCCGACTGTGCTGCAAGGCGAAATCGCCGTCAGTCTGCCCGAACAGGTGCGTCTGGTGATTGTCTCCGCCGAGCCGCTGGCCGATGATGAACCGCTGCTGACCGACGTTTTGCACAGTCTGGCGCTCACTCCCGCGCAAGCCTATCGCCTGACGCCGCAGCAGATCGAGATGTTGCCCGCCGATTCGCACTGCCATAGCTGGCGGTTGGGCATCGCGGAACCCATTGCGCTACAGGGTGTTCAGCTTTCCAGCCCTCTGCTTTCCGAACTTTATCAAAATGCCGACGCCAAACGGGCGTTGTGGCAACAGATCTGTGAACATGAACACGATATCTTCTCTGACGCCAGCCGATCTGGCACAAGCCTTTAAAATTGAACAAGTCAGCCACGCCTTTCCCTGGTCGGAAAAGACGTTTGTCAGCAATCAAGGTGAGCGTTATTTCAACATCAAACTGGAGCATGGCGGGCAGCTTGCCGCTTACGCCATCACACAGGTCGTGCTGGATGAAGCGACGTTGTTCAATATCGCGGTACACCCCGACCACCAGCGTCAGGGGTTGGGTCGCCAGCTATTGGAACATCTGATCGACGAAATGGAGCGGCGCGGAATTCTGACGCTGTGGCTGGAAGTCCGCGAGTCAAACGCGCGAGCCATCGCGCTTTATGAGAGTCTGGGATTTAACGAAGTCTCCGTGCGCCGGGATTATTACCCCACGGCCCAGGGTCGGGAAGACGCCATTCTCATGGCACTGCCGCTCGGCTAACCTCTTTATCTACGGCACTCGCTACTCGGCGGGTGCCATTGGGTGCCGTAATGTGCGCCCCATCCCGCTCTGCCTTTTTTCCTGATAGAAAAATCCCCGCAACGTGATCGTTATAAATAAAACCTCGTTTCTTTTTTATCACAATGAGATTCCATTTCATGTTTCTGGTTTGCAGGCATGTATGGTTTATCCGTTATCTACGAGGAATAATATGAAAAAATACACTCTGGCTACGACGCTCCTGTGCGGTTTATTCTCTCTTTCCGCTTACGCGGTACAAGTAACGGCGGTGACAGCTTCCGCTTATGATTCAGACAAGGGCCACAAACCTGCCAACATTGTCGATGGCGACGTAAAAACGCGCTGGGCGGCAAATGGTGAGAGTTGGGTTCAGGTAGAACTGGATAAAGAACAGTCGGTTGAAAACTTTGTTCTGGTTCCTTTCAAAGCGGACGAGCGCAAACTGAAATTCTCCGTTTCCTACTCCTCCGACGGTAAAACCTGGCAAAAACTGGCTGACAATCTGGTCACCTCCAACAATGCCAAAGACGGTGAAAAATTCACCTTCCCTGCCGTGAAAGCGAAATTCTTCAAGCTGGATACGTTCGGCACCGATGTGAACAAATGGAGTGCCATCAACGAGATCAGCTTTAACAGTGCCGCACAGGTTCCGGCTCAGGCTATCAAGTAACGTGTTGAGTCACCAGGTAGAAATACAGCAGGTTGCTTACAGAAAGATGTGAAGGGAAAAACAGGAAAATACAGCCCGGAGCGAACGTCCGGGCTGATGTGAACTTACTCGTTATCGCCCAGCAGAACGGATTCCAGCGCGATTTCGATCATTTCGTTGAAGGTGTTTTGACGCTCTTCTGACGTAGTCTGCGCACCGGTACGAATGTGGTCAGAAACGGTACAGATGGCCAGCGCTTTCGCACCGAACTCTGCCGCGACGCCATAGATACCGGCCGCTTCCATTTCCACACCCAGAATGCCGTATTTTTCCATCACGTCGAACATCTGCGGATCTGGCGTGTAGAACAGATCGGCGGAGAAGATGTTACCAACGCGGACAGAAACATCGCGTGCTTTGGCAGCATCAACGGCATTACGCACCATATCGAAATCGGCAATCGCCGCGTAGTCGTGATCTTTAAAACGCATACGGTTCACTTTAGAATCCGTACAGGCACCCATGCCGATTACCACGTCGCGCAGCTTAACATCTTCACGTACCGCACCGCAGGAACCCACACGGATGATCTTCTTCACGCCGAATTCGGTGATCAGTTCTTTCGCATAAATTGAGCAGGATGGGATACCCATGCCGTGGCCCATGACCGAAATTTTACGGCCTTTGTAAGTCCCCGTGAACCCTAACATGCCACGCACGTTGTTCACTTCGCGGGCATCATCCAGAAAGGTTTCTGCAATGTACTTAGCGCGCAGCGGGTCGCCCGGCATCAGTACAACGTCCGCGAAATCACCCATTTCTGCATTAATATGTGGCGTAGCCATGCGTTTATTCCTTAATTAATCAAGTTTCACGTAAAAAACGGTGTGTTTTACAGTATCGATTTGCCGTAGTCCATAGGCGACAGGCCAAAGTAGGTCGCAACTGTCTGCCCGATATCGGCGAAAGTTTCACGGTGGCCGTATGACCCCGGCTTCACGTTCGGCCCATAGATCAGCACCGGTACGTTCTCACGAGTGTGATCGGTGCCGTGCCAGCTCGGGTCACAGCCGTGGTCAGCCGTCAGAATCAGGATGTCGTCACCCTTCACGCGGGACAGCATTTCTGGCAGGCGGCGGTCAAACAACTCCAACGCAGCAGCATAGCCCGGAATATCGCGGCGGTGGCCGTAGGCAGAATCGAAATCAACAAAGTTGGTAAACACGATGGTGTTGTCGCCTGCGCTATCCATTTCTTTCAGCGTGGCGTCAAACAGCGCATCGATGCCGGTGGCTTTCACTTTCTTCGTGATACCGACCTGCGCGTAGATATCCGCAATCTTGCCGACGGAAACCACTTCGCCGCCTTTTTCATCCACCATTTTTTTCAGGATGGTTGGCGCTGGCGGTTCAACGGCCAGATCGTGACGGTTGCCAGTACGCTCGAAGTTGCCGGGTTTGTCGCCGATAAACGGACGTGCGATCACGCGCCCGATGTTGTAATCCCCTTCGGTCAGCTCTTCGCGGGCAATTTCACACAGCTCATACAGCTTATCCAGACCGAACGTTTCTTCATGGCAGGCAATCTGGAACACGGAATCCGCAGAGGTGTAGAAAATCGGCTTGCCGGTTTTCATGTGTTCTTCAGCCAATTGATCCAGAATCACCGTACCGGAAGAGTGGCAGTTGCCCAGATAGCCCGGCAGATTGGCGCGCTTCACCAGTTTATCCAGCAGTTCCTGCGGGAAACTGTTTTCTTCATCTTTAAAATAGCCCCAGTCAAACAGGACAGGCACACCAGCAATTTCCCAGTGACCAGACGGGGTATCTTTACCCGAGGAGATTTCGCTGGCGTGCGCGTAAGCACCGATGATGTCTGCGTTTTCATCCAGCCCTGGCGGGAACGTCCCCGTTGAGGCCTCAGCAGCTTTACCCAGCCCCAGACGGCTCAGGTTCGGCAAATGCAGCTTGCCGCTGCGCCCTTTATCCGCCGTCCCTGCTGCACACGCCTGAGCGATATGACCCAGCGTATCTGAACCGACATCGCCAAAACGTTCTGCATCAGCACTGCTGCCGATCCCAAACGAGTCGAGAACCATAATATATGCACGTTTCATTCTTTTTCTCCTGCGCAGCTATGCGCTAACGCCCTGCCGAGAGGCAGGGGAAAATCAATTCAAGACGACCACTAACCGGCCCTGTGCGATCACGCTTCTGCGCTCACTCGACGATAGACCATCGGGGTCTTTTCTGGCGCGGTGTCGCCCAGTTGGATCGCGGCACGGACTTCATTCGCCGCCTGCTGCCACTGCGCTTCCGTATTGGCGTGGATCACCGCCAGCGGGCGCTGCGCATCAACGCGCTCACCCAGACTGATCATGCTATCCAGACCGACGCTGTAATCGATCGTATCCGTGGCCTGACGGCGTCCACCGCCCAGCGAGACGACGGCCATGCCCAGCGCGCGGGTATCCATCCCAGTCACGATGCCTTCACGCGTCGCAAAAACCGGCTTGCTTAATGTCGCCACTGGCAGGTAGCGATCGTAGTGTTCGACAAAATCGCCCGGGCCACGCTGTGCAGCGACCATGCGACCAAAGACTTCGGCAGCTTTACCGTTATCCAACACGGCTTGCAGACGTGAATGCGCGTCGTCCGCCGAGCTTGCCAGTCCGCCCGCCAGCAGCATCTCGCCACATAGCGCCATAGTAACATCATACAGGCGCGGATTGCGGCTCTCCCCTGTCAGGAAACGCACGGCTTCCCGCACCTCCAGCGCGTTACCTGCGCTAGAGGCCAGCACCTGATTCATGTCAGTCAGCAATGCGCTGGTGCGACATCCCGCGTTATTCGCTACGCCGACAATCGCCTGCGCCAGCTGTTCGGACAGTTCATAGGTCGGCATAAACGCCCCCGACCCTACTTTGACGTCCATTACCAGCGCATCCAGCCCTTCCGCCAGCTTCTTCGCCAGAATCGACGCAGTGATCAGCGGGATCGAATCGACCGTAGCGGTAATATCACGCGTGGCGTAAAAGCGTTTATCCGCTGGAGCCAGCGATGAGGTCTGCCCAATGATCGCGACACCAACCTGCTGGATGATGCGACGAAAATCTTCATCGTTCGGGAAAATATCCAGTCCCGGAATCGCTTCAAGTTTATCTAACGTGCCGCCGGTATGCCCTAAGCCTCGCCCGGAGATCATTGGGACGTAGCCCCCACAGGCGGCAACCATCGGCCCCAGCATCAGCGAGGTGACATCCCCGACACCGCCGGTAGAGTGTTTGTCCACCAGCGGACCGTTCAGGTTCAGACTCTTCCAGTTCAGTACCGTGCCGGAGTCACGCATCGCCAGCGTCAGCGCCACGCGTTCATCCATCGACATGTCGTGAAAATAAATGGTCATCGCCAGCGCCGCAATCTGGCCTTCAGAGACGGTATTGTCACGAATACCGTTGATAAAGAAGCGGATCTCTTCTTCGCTCAGAGCTTTTCCGTCACGCTTCTTACGAATAATTTCTTGAATCAGAAACAAGGTCTGTACTCCTGATGAATTCTGATGTGGCTCAGCAGCCTGTCGCTGCGAGCACATTTGCTGTGATGAGCCAACGCCGCCATGAATACAAATTCATTTATAAACAATGCGTTGTAACGAATGGCGTTATCAAAAATAAACTGTCACAGATAAAATAGTGCGCCTGTGCGCGTGATTAGTAGCTACCTTTCGGAGCCGCTGTCGCGTGGCCAAGCGTGGTCAGCAGGCTCGCCAGCAGACTGGATGCACCAAAGCGAAAATGCTGCGCCGTCGCCCATTCCGCGCCCATGATATCGTCCGCCAGTTGCAGGTAGATGGCGGCATCTTCCGCGTTACGCACGCCGCCAGCCGCTTTAAAGCCAACGCGCTCACCCACGCCTTTATCGCGTATCGCCTTCAGCATGATCGCCGCGCTTTCTGGCGTCGCGTTCACCGACACTTTACCGGTCGAGGTTTTAATGAAATCGGCCCCCGCATCAATGGCAATCTCGCTCGCCTGACGGATCAGCGCTTCTTGCTTTAGCTCACCCGTTTCGATGATCACCTTCAGCAGCACATGGGCATCCTGACACACGGCTTTACATGCCTGCACCAGTTCAAAACCGATTTGAGCGTTGCCAGCTATCAGTGCGCGGTAAGGGAATACGACATCAACTTCATCAGCGCCGTAGGCTATCGCTGCCTTGGTTTCTGCAACAGCAATTGCCACATCATCATTGCCGTGCGGGAAGTTGGTCACCGTCGCGATGCGGATATCCGGCGTACCCTGCTCACGCAGGATCTTTTTCGCCAGAGGGATAAAACGTGGATAGATACAGATAGCAGCAGTTTTCCCTGCCGGGCTGTTTGCCTGACGGCAGAGTGCCGTCACTTTTTCATCCGTATCATCCTCATTCAGCGTGGTTAAATCCATCAGCGCCAGCGCGCGTTGCGCGGCCGTGGTCAGCTTGGTCATACAACACTCCAACTCGTCAGCCGGTCTAACCGGCCCTGAACATTAACTGGTGTAAACCAGCACGTTTGGCGAGCGGACTTGGTTCCTTGAAGATAGCGCTCAGGAGAAACAACCTGTAGCGGCACCGAGATCCTTCTCACCGCAATCAGCCTTCCTCTACCCTTCATTCTGTGATTATTTCAACACCGAAAGAACGACATCGAAAGAAACTATTTACTCATCAGACAAAAAATTATTCATCAGACAACAAACGATTCATCAGATATTTGAACACGCCATGCCGGACTATTTTGTGCATTTACTCACACTTGATGTAAGAGAAATGCAATAGATAGTGATTATATGTGATTTTTATCACACATACTTCTCCAGATAAGGTGCGTTCGATGAATTAACAGTGACAACCTTGTCGGCCAGTTGATCCCTCTATATCGGGAAAAAGAGGCGGCAGCACACGGTCGAAGATCGCCAGACGCTTCTGGTTGAAGTCATATATATACCCTAAATAATTCAAGTTTCAGGACAAAACGTTAACGTTTTGAACAACGCAAAGCGTTGGCCCTTTAGGGCGAGGCTCATTTATGGGCCTTGTAACGCGGCAAGCGAAGGAGTCCCGATGAGCTTACTTGAGTAAGTGATTCGGGTGACTGAACGCAGCCAACGCACATGCAACTTGAAGTATAACGGGTATAGAGTAAGCATAGCGGCTTCTCTCTAGGAACAGGGAGAAACCGCTGGCAGGGCAGGAAATTATTTCCCTGCGGAAGGTTTACGGTAATCTAGCGCGGGTTTTCGATCGCCCAGCAACGGCTTATAGTGGAAGTTCTCGCCACGGCTCTTGTCGAACTCCGCTTTCGCCTGTTGAATTAATGTAGGATCGCTCAGTAGCTTCGCCCCTGTGACGGCCAGCGTTTTGGCAGCAACGTCCATGCCTTTATAGCCAATCGCCATACCGCCGGACGCCACCGCCTGCCAGCTGTGTGCTGGTACGCCAGGCACCCAGGTCGCCGTTCCCAGCCCAACCGTCGGCACGACCCAACTGACATCGCCGACATCGGTCGACGCATATCCCGTTTCGCCAAAATGGTACGGCGCGATATGACCCGCACTGGAAAGCGGCGGCAGTTTGGATTGATCCAACGTTTTCTGTAGCGCGGTGGCAAAATCCGTATCCGCCTTATCCCACTGCGGCGCACCGACGCTTCTGAGGCTGTCATCCATCACTTTTCCCAACACGTTGTTCGGCAACAGGCTGTACACGCCACCAAGAATTTCAAATTCATAACGCGTTTCGGTTCCCAACGCCGCGCCTTCCGCCGCTTTACGGATACGATCGGTCACGCTGGCGACCACGGCCGGATCGGGGTGACGCACGTAGTAATATACTTCGGCGAAGTCCGGCACCACGTTCGGCGCTTTACCTCCATCGGTAATCACATAGTGGATGCGCGTTTCCTGCGGCACATGCTCTCGCATCGCGTTCACCATAAAATTCAACGCCTCTACGCCGTCCAGCGCCGAACGCCCTTTCTCTGGTGCCATCGCGGCATGCGCGGAGCGACCATAGAAACGAAACTTCCCGTTCACGTTCGCCAGTGAATAATCTTGCGAGGCAGAGTTCTCATCGCCGGGATGCCAGTGCAGCATCACATCCACATCCTTAAACAACCCCTCCCGCGTCATATAGACTTTACCGGAACCGCCTTCTTCCGCTGGCGTGCCATAAACCCGGATTTGGCCGGGTTTGCCCGTCGCTTCCAGCCACTGTTTCAGCGCAATCGCCGCCCCCACCGACCCCGCGCCAAACAGGTGATGCCCACAGGCGTGCCCAGCCTCAATACCCGCAACAGGCGAACGTTCCGGCGTCGCGGCCTGAGAGAAGCCCGGCAGCGCGTCCATCTCAGCCAGAATACCAATAACCGGCCCACCGGATTTCCCTGCCGTCGCCACAAACGCGGTTGGAATCCCCGCAACGCCCGCTTCAACGCTGAACCCTGCGGCTTTCAGCTCATTCTGTAACAGTTGGGACGTGTTGGTTTCCAAATAGCCCAGCTCGGGCTTTGACCATATCTGCTGAGCAACGGTCGTCATCTGGCCCGAGTAGTTCGCGACGGCGTTCACGATCGTCTCCCGATCTTTCTCAGCCAGTTCAGCGGCATAGCCCAGTGAGAGGAAGCAAGAAGAGAACGCCACGACCAGCGCGGGCGGTATACATCGTTTCAGTGTCATACGTTTTTCCCTATCCGTAAAAGAAATACACGCCGATGAATAACGGCTATTGGTGTGATGCAGTGCTAATTGTGTGGAATGCTAATGGCGTGGAATGCTATTTGTTTGAACGCTATTTATGTTTAGCTGTGCCGGACTACTTTTTCAAAAAATAATCCGCACAGCAGCAATAACAACAGCAACGTGCTACTTCACGCAGCAGGACAAGCGCCCTAAACTAACCACCAACACAACTGTTTCCGAGAAGCCGCAGACAACGCAATGACTGAACACGCCGAAGATTCTCACTGGTACTTGTACATACTGCGCACGGTCGCTGGGGCGCTGTACACGGGTATCACGACGGATGTCAGCCGCCGCCTGAATCAGCATCAAACGGGAAAAGGGGCAAAAGCGCTGCGGGGAAAGGGAGAATTAACGCTGGTGTTTCACTGTCTGGTGGGCGATCGCTCAGACGCACTCAAACTGGAATATCGCATTAAGCAGTTGAGCAAAAACCAAAAAGAAAGGCTGGTACAAGACCAGCCCAAGACGCTTTGTATTTCAACCAATTTGTATTGATACGCTATCGGCTAACGAATCACGCTAGAGAAAGCGGTTAAACGGTTCGGCGTATTCCACCAGCCCGCTCGCGCTTTCAAACCCGCTTTCACCCTCAGGACGACCTTCACCGACGACATGGTTATCCGCCAGCGGATAGACCTGAAAAGCCGATGCACTGTCCGGCCAGCGGCAGTGCAACTGATGTTCTGTAGCCGGAACGAAGCCAAAACGAGAATAGTATGTAGGCTCACCCAGCACGACGACGGCGGTATAGCTAAATTCATTCAGCGCATCCAGTCCTTCGTAGACCAGCTTCTCCCCCACGCCCTGTCGGCGCAGGCTTTCGTCTACCGCCAACGGCGCAAGCGCCACCCACTGGCGATCCTCACCATCGATCAGAACCGGGCTGAATGCCGCGTAGCCCACCACACCACCTTCATCGTCAGTCGCCACAACGCCGAGCGTCAATAAGCCATCTTCACGCAGTTGATGAACCAGATCCGCTTCCGCGCCCGTTGGAAAAGCACGGCGCAATAAGTTGTCGATCCCTGCGGCATCAACGGGAATTTCCACCCGAACTAGCATGATACTGGCGTGTGATCCGCTGGTTGCACCACGCCCTCCTGTAAGCCGGCTTCAACAAAATTCGCCAGTTGCAGCAGACCAATGCGCAGCGGCGCAGGCATAGATTCCAGCTCAATAGCGTCCATCAGGTTCTTCACATACAACCCTAATTCGGTGTCGCCCTCAATGCGCAGGCGGCGCTGGAAAAAGAGCGCATCAGGATCTTCTTTACGCGCGGCGATCAAAATCAGATCGTTCGCGTCTGCACTGAAGCTGACATCCGCTGTCTCAGCGTGGCTCACGACCAGACGCCCATCGCGCAGCGTCATAAACCACTGCAAGCCAACGTCACGCACCTCAATTTTCAGCCAGCGGCTTTCGAGAAATGCCAGATCGCCCTCTTCCAGCGCCTGACGGAACTGCCAGCCCAACATTTGTTCCAAAACCTGACGCTGTAGCGCAAAGGGGGTGAACTTGAGTGGCTTACCGAATAAGCTCGGCCCCTGACGCACAATCTGCGCTCGTAGTTTTTCCAACACTGGCGTACTCCTCTTAAAGCAATCTGACTGTTCAGATAATCTGCAAACATTTTGCCACATCCACCGCAAGCGGCAGAGGTCTATGTCAATAATTTAGTCGGTTATCCGATTATGCCCAACAGATTTTGTCCTTGCGCGACGATTAGCACCATAAACTGCCTTAAATCAAAGTCCTTACCGATTTGGTTAATTAAGATTCCCAATCGTTAACAACATTCATCGACTGATAAAAAATCGCTTACGGCGACCCGCAAGGGTGGTAGGCAGAACGCCCGTCATAAACGCGAGTCAGTCTGAACATCATTGATCGTACCGAGCAGCTACGGCCCCGAAGGGATTAATGAAGGATTGTGTATGGAACTGCTTTGCCCCGCTGGCAACCTGCCGGCACTGAAAGCTGCCATCGATAATGGCGCAGATGCGGTCTATATCGGCCTGAAAGATGACACCAACGCACGTCATTTTGCCGGGCTGAATTTTACCGATAAGAAGCTACAGGAAGCGCGCGAGTACGTGCACCGCCACCGGCGTAAGTTGCACATCGCCATCAATACGTTTGCTCACCCGGACGGCTATCAGCGCTGGCAGCGCGCCGTGGACATGGCCGCACAGATCGGTGCCGACGTGCTGATCCTCGCCGATCTCGCCATGCTGGAATATGCCGCCGAGCGCTATCCCAACATCGAGCGTCACGTGTCGGTGCAGGCTTCCGCGACGAACACCGAAGCGATCCATTTCTATCATCGCCATTTCGATGTCGCACGCATCGTACTGCCGCGCGTGCTGTCCATTCATCAAGTGAAGCAAATCGCTCGTACCAGCCCCGTGCCGCTCGAAGTGTTCGCCTTCGGCAGCCTGTGCATCATGGCGGAAGGCCGCTGCTATCTCTCTTCTTATCTGACCGGTGAATCACCGAATACCGTGGGTGCCTGCTCGCCAGCACGATTTGTACGCTGGCAACAGACCGAAAACGGTATGGAATCACGCCTGAACAATATCCTGATCGATCGCTATCAGGACGATGAAAACGCTGGTTACCCCACGTTGTGTAAAGGCCGTTATTTAGTCGATGGACAGCGCTACCATGCGCTGGAAGAGCCAACCAGCCTGAACACGCTGGAGCTGCTGCCTGAATTGATGGCTGCCAATATTGCCTCCGTGAAGATAGAAGGCCGCCAGCGCAGCCCGGCCTACGTCAGCCAGATTACGCAGGTATGGCGACAGGCTATCGATCGCTGCCGCGCCAATCCTGAGACATTCGTTCCCACTCAGGCCTGGATGGATGCATTAGGTGCGGTGGCAGAAGGCACGCAGACCACGCTTGGCGCTTATCACCGTAAATGGCAGTAGCAGGAGAACACATGAAATACGCATTAGGGAATATCCTCTACTATTGGCCGAAAGAGGATGTTGAGGCGTTTTATCAGGCCGCGGTGAACAGCAGCGCCGATATCATTTATCTCGGCGAAACGGTGTGCAGCAAGCGCCGCCTGATGAAGGTGGCAGACTGGTTCAACGTTGCCCGAGAGGTCGCCAACAGCGGTAAGCAGGTGGTGATTTCTACGCTCGCGCTCTTACAAGCGCCGTCTGAACTCACGGAGCTAAAACGCTATGTGGAGAATGGCGAGTTCTTACTGGAAGCAAACGATCTGGGCGCAGTTAACATCGCCGCCGAACGTAACCTGCCGTTTGTCGCCGGACACGCGCTCAACTGCTACAATGCGTACACCCTGCGAGTCCTGCATAAACAAGGCATGGTGCGCTGGTGCATGCCAGTTGAGCTATCCCGAGACTGGCTGCAAAACTTGCTGAATCAGTGTGACGAGCTTGGCTTTCGTCATCAGTTTGAAGTGGAAGTGCTCAGCTACGGCCATTTACCCTTAGCCTATTCCGCCCGCTGCTTTACCGCCCGTTCAGAAGATCGGCCGAAGGATGAATGCGAAACCTGCTGCCTCAGCTATCCGCAAGGCAGAAAAATGCTGTCGCAGGAGAACCAGCAGGTGTTTGTCCTCAACGGCATTCAGACGCAAAGCGGCTATTGCTACAACCTCGGCAACGAACTGGCATCAATGCAGGATCTGGTCGATATCGTCCGGCTGTCCCCGAACGATATCAGCACCCCGACGATGCTGGATAAATTCCGCGCTAACGAACAAGGCAATGCGCCATTAACGCTGGAAAATCAGACAGATTGCAACGGCTACTGGCGCCGCGTCGCCGGCCTTGAACTCGTTCAGTAACTCACGTCCTATCAGGGCGGCCAGCCGCCCTTTCCCCTATTCTAAATAATTCGAGTTTCAAGACAAAACGCTAGCGTTTTGAACAGCGCTTGCGCTGACCCCGAAGGGGTGAGGCCATAAAGGCCGAATAACGCGGCAAGCGAAGGCATCCCGATGAGCTTACTCAAGTAAGTGATTCGGGTGACTAAGCGTAGCCAACGCACATGCAACTTGAAGTATGACGAATATAAACGCACCTTTTGAATTACATAGCACTGCAACATTCCCTCATACTGCTCTGACTTTCATCATTGACTGACGGCGTTAGCATCCACCGAATGGGTGGAGTCAGTGAACAACAAAGTGAGCCATATTATGTCTACACCTTCTCAATCCACTGTGTTTTCCGTCCTCGACCTTGCGCCGATTCCGCAAGGTGCAACAGCTCGTGACGCTTTTCATCGCTCGCTGGATTTGGCGCAACATACAGAAAAATGGGGCTATCACCGCTATTGGCTGGCGGAACACCACAGCATGACGGGTATCGCCAGCGCGGCGACGTCGGTGCTGCTTGGCTATCTTGCCTCGGGCACACAACGCATCCGTCTCGGCTCCGGCGGCGTGATGCTACCGAACCACTCACCGCTCGTCATCGCCGAGCAGTTCGGTACGCTGGAATCGCTGTATCCTGGCCGTATCGATTTGGGATTAGGCCGCGCCCCCGGCACCGACCAGCGCACCATGATGGCGCTGCGCCGTCATCTCAATGCCGATATCGAAGATTTCCCACGCGATGTGCAGGAATTGCAACGTTATTTCGCCGATGCACAGCCGAGTCAGGCAGTGCAGGCCGTTCCTGGACAAGGTCTACACGTTCCGATCTGGTTATTGGGATCAAGCCTGTACAGCGCACAACTGGCTGCGAGACTGGGTTTACCCTTCGCCTTTGCCGCCCATTTCGCACCCGATATGTTGCTGGAAGCCTTCCGCCTCTACCGTGAAAACTTTGTCCCTTCCGCTACCCATGCCAAGCCCTACGCGATGGTTTGCGTCAATGTGGTTGCAGCCGATAGCGATCGGGATGCGCGCTTCCTCTTCACCTCGATGCAGCAGCAGTTCATCAACCTGCGCCGTGGCACGCCGGGCCCGCTGCCCGCGCCGGTAGAAAACATCGACACAGTCGGATCACCTGCCGAGCAGTTTGGTACTGATCAAGCATTACGGCTGTCGATTGTTGGCGATAGCGCGAAAGTCCGTCATGGATTGCAGAGCCTTTTGCGTGAAACGCAGGCGGATGAAGTGATGATTAATGGCCAAATCTTTGACCATCAGGCACGACTGCGATCGTTTGAAATCGCGATGGATGTACGGCAGACGCTGTAATATCGAACGAGTGAGTTTATTCTGGCCAAAAAAAACGACCCGTTCAGGGTCGTTTTATATTGCAGCAGATTTTTTAAATCAATCGTAGCTTATGCGTCAGCAGGACGACGACGTGGAGCACGCGGTGCAGCGGCATCACGATTGAAAGAACGTTCGCGACGCTCACCGCCGTTAGCGTTACCTTCACGGCGTTCACCACCGCCGAAAGAGCGGCGTGGCGCTGCGCCATCACGACGTTCGCCGCCCGCACCCGCAGGACGACCACCACCACGACGTTCTGGCTGTGCGACTGCATCACCCAGCAATTGCATATTCATTGGTTTGTTCAGAATACGCGTGCGGGTAAAGTGTGATAACAGGTCGCCCGGCATACCTTTCGGCAGTTCAATCGTCGAGTGAGACGCGAACAGCTTGATGTTACCGATGTAGCGGCTGCTGATATCCCCTTCGTTGGCGATAGCACCAACAATGTGGCGAACTTCAACGCCGTCATCACGACCCACTTCGATACGATACAGTTGCATTTCACCCGCATCACGACGCTCACGACGCTGTGGACGGTCACCATCACGGGGTTCACGGGAATCGCGAGCATCGCGGGGTTCACGGCGACGATCGCCACGTGAATCACTACGAGACTCATCACGATCGCGGTATTCGCGGCGCGGACGGAATGCCGGATCTGGCGGCAGAATCAGAGGACGTTCGCCTTGCGCCATTTTCAGCAGCGCAGCAGCCAGCGTTTCAACATCCAACTCTTCCTGCGGTTGCAATTTCGTCAACAGCGCACGGTACATATCCAGATCGCTGCTTTCCAGTTGTTGCTGTACTTTAGCGGCAAACTTAGCCAGACGGCGTTGGCCCAGCAATTCTGCATTTGGCAATTCCACTTCAGGAATCGTCAGCTTCATTGTGCGTTCAACGTTGCGCAGTAGGCGGCGTTCACGGTTTTCAACAAACAGCAGTGCACGACCCGCACGACCTGCACGGCCCGTACGACCAATACGGTGGACGTAAGACTCGGAATCCATTGGGATATCGTAGTTGACAACCAAGCTGATACGCTCAACGTCAAGACCACGCGCCGCAACGTCGGTTGCGATCAGGATATCCAGACGACCATCTTTCAGACGCTCCAGCGTTTGTTCACGCAGCGCCTGATTCATGTCACCGTTCAGCGCGGCGCTGTTGTAACCGCTACGCTCCAGGGCTTCGGCCACTTCCAGCGTCGCGTTTTTGGTACGAACGAAAATAATCGCCGCATCAAAATCTTCTGCTTCCAGGAAACGTACCAGCGCTTCATTTTTACGCATACCCTGCACCGTCCAGTAGCTCTGGCTGATATCTGGACGCGTAGTCACGCTTGATTGAATGCGAACTTCTTGTGGATCTTTCATGAAACGGCGCGTAATGCGGCGAATCGCTTCAGGCATGGTCGCAGAGAACAGCGCAGTCTGATGTTCAGCAGGGATCTGAGCCATGATGTTTTCAACATCTTCGATGAAGCCCATACGCAGCATTTCATCAGCTTCATCCAGCACCAAACCACTCAGGTTGGACAGATCCAGCGTACCACGCTTCAGGTGATCCAACAGACGGCCCGGCGTACCCACAACGATCTGTGCTCCACCACGCAATGCGCGCAGTTGGACGTCATAACGCTGGCCACCGTACAGGGCAACGACGTTAACGCCATGCATATGCTTGGCAAAATCATTACAGGCTTCAGCAACCTGGACAGCCAGTTCGCGGGTTGGAGCCAACACCAACATCTGAGGCGCTTTTAACTCAGGCTTTAAATTATTGAGTAATGGCAGAGCAAAAGCCGCAGTTTTACCACTGCCGGTCTGTGCCATACCCAGCACATCACGACCGTTCAGCAGGTGGGGAATACATTCAGCCTGAATTGGCGACGGTTTTTCATAGCCCAGATCGGTCAGGGCGTTAATAATAGGAGCAGACAGCCCCAAATCGGAAAAAGAAGTAAATAAATCAGTCATGTACACGTGCCTCATTAAACATGGCGGCCAGTCTACATAACTCGTCGTGAAAATTTTCAGTCATTTTCATTGAAAAGTGTGAACCGGCTCAAATTGGATTAAAAAGCGAACAAAAAAGCCCTCACCCGTGAAGGTGATAACCGAAGTTTTTTCAGGCTGATTAAGTGTTCGTCAGCTATTGCTGGTCCGATCCTGATAGGTCGTCTTGCTCTTGGCCTAATAGCGCCAATTCCAACAATGCATAGCGGTGCTCAACAAAGTTATGGACGTTGTTGGCAACCGTCAGCTTGAACAGCGCCAAAGCGGTGTTCTTGTCCCCCAGACTTAGGTAGTGCTTACCTAAATAGAAGTCAGTTTCACTGAGATGCTCAGCGAGCGAAGTGTTATCCGTAGCTTCTACCTGCAAACGCTGCATCAGTGTTTTTTCACTGATACTGCCCAGATAGAATTCGACAATATTCCATCCCCAAGGCCCTTTCTTGGCGTCGTCATAGCGTTTCTTCAACGCAATTTTGGCCGTCTCTGGATTGATTTCTCGCTCCACAAGATACAGCCACAACGAACGGAAAGGATCATTCGGATCGTCTCGATAAAACGCCAGCAGATCATCCTGCGCTAACAGGTAGCGACCGCCATAATACAAAGCGATGCCCCGGTTTAAACGCGCATAATTGTAAGTTGGATCAAGCTCTAGTACAGAATCAAACGCTTCATAGGCAGCATCAAAATTACCTGCCTGCGTTAAATAGATACCCAAATAGTTAAAAACTTCTGGAATATCAGGGCGGATCGTCAACGCTTGTGAAAAATCATTCCGCGCCAATGCCCGTAACCCGAGACTATCATACAGCACTCCGCGCTCATATAATAGCTGTGCTCGCTCATCATCGGTTAATGCCCGGCTTGCAAGGATTTGTTCCATGCGTGCCAGAATCACTTCCTGCTGCAAAGTAGGCTGTAATGGAATCGCCAATACTGCGTCTTTACGCCAATCAGTGTTGCTGCATCCTGCCAGCATGAGTGCTGTTGCAACATAACACCAGCGCAAGAAAGGCTTCATTTCCCACTCCCGAAGACAAACATTGGATGAACATCCTGTCCCGGACCGCTCAACGTAAGAGCATCCATTCCCTTACGATACACGCAGCACCTTGCCATGATAATCAGACAAGGTGCCATAAGACCGTTTTCTAACAGTCGTTATTCCTCAGAAGACGGGGCTGCCGCTTCCTGAGTTTGCGCATTTGCTTCTTTGATGCTTAAGCGCACACGGCCCTGGCGATCAACTTCCAGAACCTTGACCGGCACTTCCTGACCCATTTGCAGGTAATCAGTCACTTTCTCTACGCGCTTGTCGGCGATCTGAGAAATGTGCACCAGGCCTTCTTTGCCGCCGCCAATAGCGACGAAAGCACCAAAATCAACGATGCGGGTAACTTTACCCTGATACACACGGCCGACTTCGATTTCGGCAGTGATCTCTTCAATACGACGAATTGCGTGTTTCGCTTTTTCGCCGTCGGTTGAAGCGATTTTCACAGTACCATCGTCTTCGATTTCAATTGTCGTGCCCGTTTCTTCCGTCAGTGCACGAATCACAGAACCACCTTTACCGATCACGTCTTTAATCTTATCGGTACTGATCTTGATGGTGTGAATACGCGGTGCGAATTCAGAGATATCACCACGCGGTGAGCTGATCGCCTGCTCCATCACGCCCAGAATGTGCAAACGTGCACCTTTGGCTTGATTCAAAGCAACCTGCATGATCTCACGGGTAATCCCTTCGATCTTGATATCCATCTGCAGCGCAGTGATACCTTCACGGCTACCGGCAACTTTGAAGTCCATATCGCCCAGGTGGTCTTCATCACCCAGAATGTCGGACAGAACAACAAAGTTATCGCCTTCTTTCACCAGACCCATCGCGATACCCGCAACGGCTGATTTAATTGGCACACCTGCATCCATCAGTGCCAGAGAAGCACCGCAGACAGAAGCCATGGAAGAAGAACCGTTGGATTCAGTGATTTCAGACACGACACGCACGGTGTACGGGAATTCGTTCGCCTTAGGCATAACGGCCAACACGCCACGCTTAGCCAGACGACCGTGACCGATTTCACGACGCTTAGGCGAACCGACCATACCAGTTTCACCAACACAGTACGGAGGGAAGTTGTAGTGCAGCAGGAAGCGATCGGTACGTTCGCCAGTCAGCTCGTCGATGTTCTGCGCATCACGCTCAGTTCCCAACGTTGCGGTTACCAACGCCTGCGTTTCACCACGAGTGAACAGTGCAGAACCGTGAGTACGCGGCAGTACGCCAGTACGAACATCCAGACCACGAATCATGTCTTTTTCACGGCCATCGATACGCGGCTCGCCAGCCAGCACGCGGCTACGTACGACATTTTTCTCAACGTCACCCAGAATTTCCTGGATATCACCCGCACTCAGGGTCTCGTCTTCAGCCTGCAGAGCAGCAACAACATCCGCTTTGATGACATTGACTTGTGCATAACGCTCTTGTTTTTCAGTGATGCGGTAAGCGTCACCCAGACGTGCTTCGGACAAAGCCTGTACACGCTGCTCTAAAGAAACGTTAACTTCTGGCGCATGCCATTCCCACTTCGGTTTGCCCGCTTCAGCAACCAGTGAGTTGATGTTCTGGATAACGATCTGCTGTTGCTCGTGACCAAACACCACCGCACCCAGCATCTGATCTTCGCTCAGCAGCTCGGCTTCAGATTCCACCATCAGAACCGCGCCTTCTGTACCTGCAACCACCAGATCCAGACGGCTTTCTTTCAGCTCGTCCATCGTTGGGTTCAGGACATACTGGTCGTTCAGATAACCGACGCGTGCAACACCGATAGGGCCGTTGAACGGAATACCAGACAGGCTCAGCGCTGCAGAGGCACCAATCATGGCAACGATGTCAGGGCTAACCTGTGGGTTAACAGAAACAACGGTCGCAATCACCTGAACTTCATTCAGGAAACCTTCTGGGAACAGAGGGCGAATTGGGCGGTCAATCAGACGAGAAGTCAGCGTTTCGCCTTCGCTTGGACGGCCTTCACGACGGAAGAAACCACCAGGGAAACGTCCAGCAGCGTAGGTACGCTCCTGATAGTTAACCGTCAACGGGAAGAAACTTTGACCAGGTTTAGCACTTTTAGCGCCTACAACGGTAACGAATACCGCGGTGTCATCCATGCTTACCATCACAGCGGCGGTAGCCTGGCGTGCCATCATACCGGTCTCTAACGTGACGGTATGCTGACCATATTGGAACTTACGAACGATCGGATTCAGCAAAATAATATCCTTAGCTGGGGCGCGCTACACGTATTCAAGATAAACGCGCCGGTGAACTCCCGACCTTTGCACTACATTCTCACGACTAATGACAACCCTTATCTTGCTTATGCAGATAAAGCCTCTCATTAGCCGCGCGAACCTCTGTAATGAAAGATCATATTAACAACAATACACTACTCTGTTTTGCTAACGCTTCCTAGAAGAAAGGGGCCAAAAGAGGCCCCTTCCCACTGAAACACAGAAGACTTAGCGACGCAGACCCAGACGCTCGATCAGACTGGTGTAACGTGCTACATCTTTACGCTTCAGGTAGTCCAGCAGCTTACGACGCTGAGAAACCATACGCAGCAGACCACGACGGCTGTGGTGATCTTTTTTGTGCTCAGAAAAGTGGCCTTGCAGATGGTTGATCTGCGCAGTCAGCAAAGCAACCTGAACTTCAGTAGAACCACTATCGTTAGTGCCACGACCGAAGTCTGCTACGATTTTAGCTTTAGCTTCAACACTTAGAGACATTGTAATACTCCAAACATTATAGATAAAAAAACAGGCGCCGATCTCTAATTCAGCCACCCAATAGTCAAGCCGCGCTATTCTACCCTCAGCGTTCTGTGATAGCAAGGCAGCAACGGGCGGGTTTACACTGGAAACTCAACAACCAAACGACGCGGCGCAACGCGGCCATCGTTGTCGATTTCACCCATCCCAATAAATTTGTGCTCGTCACCTTCGGTGATTCTCACCATGCCGTCCAATGGCGTATTCGCGGCCTGAACCGCTTGCCCCAGCTTCAAATAACCAGCAACAACTGGCATCAAATTCACTTCGGGAAAATCAATAACCGGGCTTTCCATCGGCATGAGCAGCGGATCGAGACTCAGCGAAAGTGGGTGTTCTTGTGTTTGAGCCTGCTCAGCCAAAGCCGCTAGCTGCTCCAGCGTCACCATTCTTTCGGTAGGATACGTAGCAACCTGCAAACGACGCAGATAAATCACATGCGCACCACAGCCCAGCTTTTCGCCCAGATCGTCAATGATGGTACGGATGTACGTCCCTTTCGAGCAGTGAATCTCTAGCTCCAGTTCATCACCTTCCCAGCGAATGAACTGCAGTTCGTAAACGGTGATTTCACGTGCTTCACGTGGAACCGTCAGCCCCTGACGGGCATACTCATACAGCTTGCGCCCTTGGTATTTCAGCGCCGAGTACATGGACGGCACTTGCTGCGTGGTGCCACGAAAGCCTTCCAGCGCCTGCTCCAAATCTGTAGCAGAAAAACCAATCGCACGCTCTTCAATCACGTTGCCATCGGCATCAGAGGTGTCAGTCCGTTGCCCAAGTCGAGCAATGACACGGTAGCGCTTATCAGAATCCAGCAAATACTGGGAAAACTTCGTCGCTTCCCCAAGACAAATCGGCAGCATACCGGTTGCTAATGGATCCAACGCCCCCGTATGGCCCGCTCTGTTAGCGTTAAAAATCCGTTTTACCTTCTGCAAAACATCATTAGACGACACGCCCTGCGGCTTATCTAATAACAATACACCGTGTACATCACGGCCACGGCGGCGAGGACGACTCATTAATCCTCCTGATCTTCGCCCGTAACAGGACGACGTTCCGTATCGTTTCTGACCACATTGGTCACCAGATTGGACATTCTCATCCCTTCAACCAATGAGTTGTCGTAGGAGAAGGTCAATTCTGGAACAACACGCAGGCGCATTGCCTTGCCAATCAGCTTACGGATAAAGCCAGACGCATCTTGCAGTGCTTTTACTGCAGTTTGAATTTGCTCTGGTTCGTTATCATTCAGGAAGGTCACAAAAACCTTGGCATACGCCAGATCGCGAGACACTTCCACACCGGAGACGGTCGCCATGCCGATGCGCGGATCTTTCACTTCACGCTGAATAATAATGGCGATTTCTTTTTGCATTTCCTGCGCGACGCGCTGGGTGCGGCTGAATTCTTTTGCCATGATAAATCCTCAAGTAAAAATCGGGGGGCACTAGGCCCCCCTTACTAATAACTTACATCGTCGCTGAAAACGGATTATGCGATCGTACGTTTGATCTCAATCGTTTCAAAGACTTCGATCATATCGCCAGGACGAACGTCGTTGTAGTTCTTCACAGCGATACCACATTCCATGCCGTTACGGACTTCGCCAACGTCGTCTTTGAAGCGGCGCAGAGATTCCAGCTCGCCTTCATAGATAACCACGTTGTCACGCAGTACACGGATCTTGTTGTGACGCTTAACGATACCTTCAGTCACCATACAACCCGCGACAGCACCAAATTTCGGTGATTTAAAGACGTCACGTACTTCAGCCAGACCGATGATCTCTTGCTTATATTCCGGCGCCAGCATACCGCTCATCGCCTGTTTCACTTCGTCGATCAAATCATAGATGACGGAGTAATAACGCAGATCTAAACTTTCCGCTTCAACTACGCGACGAGCTGATGCATCTGCACGAACGTTAAAGCCAAGGATAATCGCATTCGATGCTGCTGCCAGCGTAGCGTCCGTTTCTGTGATACCGCCCACACCGGAGCCGACGATCTTCACTTTCACTTCATCAGTAGACAGTTTCTGCAGTGAATCGGAAATCGCTTCACAAGAACCCTGAACGTCAGATTTCAGAACGATGTTCAGTTCAGAAACTTCACCTTCCGTCATGTTGGCAAACATGTTTTCCAGTTTAGATTTCTGCTGACGAGCCAGTTTAACTTCACGGAATTTACCCTGACGATACAAGGCCACTTCGCGTGCTTTCTTCTCGTCACGAACAACCGTTGCTTCGTCACCTGCGGCAGGTACACCGGACATACCGAGAATTTCTACAGGAATAGAAGGACCTGCGGACGTGATTTCACGACCCAATTCATCACGCATCGCACGGACACGACCATATTCAAAGCCGCACAGAACGATGTCGCCTTTATTCAGCGTACCTTCACGCACCAGTACGGTTGCAACCGGGCCACGGCCTTTATCCAGGAAGGATTCGATTACAACACCGTTCGCCATGCCGCTACGGACCGCTTTCAGTTCCAGAACTTCGGCCTGCAACAGAATCGCATCCAGCAGTTCGTCGATCCCCGTACCTGCTTTAGCGGATACGTGAACAAACTGAGATTCACCACCCCACTCTTCCGGCATGATGCCGTACTGAGACAGCTCGGTTTTCACACGATCTGGATCGGCATCAGGCTTATCGATTTTGTTTACTGCGACAACAACAGGAACCTGAGCTGCTTTCGCATGCTGGATCGCTTCGATGGTCTGAGGCATCACGCCATCATCCGCCGCCACAACCAGTACCACGATATCCGTAGCCTGAGCACCACGAGCACGCATTGCGGTAAACGCGGCGTGTCCTGGTGTATCCAGGAACGTAATCATACCGTTGTCAGTTTCAACGTGGTAAGCACCGATGTGCTGGGTAATACCACCCGCTTCACCTGCTGCAACCTTGGTTGAACGGATATAGTCGAGCAGAGAGGTTTTACCGTGGTCAACGTGGCCCATGATGGTCACGACTGGCGCGCGCGATTCTGCCGCAACACCCATATCACGGTCGCTCATTACCGCTTCTTCCAGCTCGTTCTCACGACGCAGGATGACTTTATGGCCCATTTCTTCCGCCACGAGTTGCGCGGTTTCCTGGTCGATGACCTGGTTGATTGTTGCCATTGCGCCCAGTTTCATCATCGTTTTGATGACCTGAGAGCCTTTAACTGCCATTTTGTTAGCCAGTTCAGCAACGGTAACCGTTTCACCGATTACCACATCACGGTTAACTGCCTGAGCGGGTTTATTGAAGCTCTGCTGCAGTGTACTTGGCTTACGTTTACCTTTACCACCACGGGTAACAGCACGCGCTTCTTCACGGTCAGCCTTGGACTCAGACTGGCGATTACCTTTCTTCTGCTTGGTGACTTTGGCAGCGCGAGTACGGGTACGGCGCTCACCTTCAACCTGACGGTCATTTTCATCTTCCGCTTCGCGGGCATGATGAGACGTCGTCACATGATAATCAGCAGATTCTTCAGGTTTAGTCGCGCTTTCCGCTTCCCAGCGCCCTGCATTTTCTTCAGCCATACGGCGAGCTTCTTCAGCAATACGGCGAGCTTCTTCTTCAACCTTAAGACGTGCAGTTTCTTCTGCTTTACGCTTAAGTTCGGCAGCTTCCGCTTCGCGTTTCGCTTTCTCAGACTGAGCCGGCTTGGTCATATTTTCGTTTTGTTGGTTCGTCACTTTTTCTTTTTCCGCTACATCACGCTTAGCTTTTTCAGCGGCTTCACGTTTGGCTTGCTCGTCGGCAGCACGCTTCGCTTTCTCAGCAGCTTCGCGCAGATCGGCCTCGCGTTTAGCCTGCTCTTCAGCGGCACGTTGTGCCTGTTCTTCCGCTTCACGCCGTGCCTGCTCTTCCTCTTCTGCCTGTTGGGCATCAATCGGATCGCGTTTTACATAAGTGCGTGTCTTGCGGACTTCGATCTGCACCGACTTACTTTTTCCGCCGGTGCTAGGGACATTTAACGTGCTACGCGTTTTGCGTTGCAACGTCAATTTACTCGGCGCATTACCCCGATCGCGGTTCAGATGCGCCAATAACGTTTCTTTTTCATGCTGGGTCACAGAGTCTGATGCAGACTTGGTCATTCCCGCATCAGCAAACTGCTGTATCAGGCGGTCAACCGGCGTCTGAATCTCTGCGGCCAGCGATTTTACGGTTACATCTGTCATGCTGTTCCTTTCCTGCTACAGTTCGTTATTCGTTGTCGTCGCCAAACCAACAGATATTACGTGCGGCCATAATCAATTCGCCCGCTTGCTCATCATTGAGCTCTTCAATATCTGTCAGGTCGTCAACGCCCTGTTCAGCAAGATCTTCCAGCGTACAAACACCGATCGCAGCAAGCTTGAACGCCAACTCACGCGACAGCCCAGGCAAGCCAAGCAAGTCTTCAGCAGGTTGACCGTCACCAAGGCTTTCTTCATGCGCCAGTGCCAGCGTTGTTAATGCGGCTTTCGCACGCTCACGCAATGCTTCAACGGTTTCTTCATCAAAGCCTTCGATAGCCAACAGTTCCTTGATTGGCACGTAAGCCAGTTCTTCAAGTGAGGAGAAACCTTCTTCAACCAGCACGGTGGCAAACTCTTCATCAATATCAAGGTGCTTGGTAAAGACGTCGATTGCAGCATGTGCTTCAGCCTGATGCTTGGCTTGAAGATCTTCCACTGTCATCACGTTCAGTTCCCAACGATCGTCTGAACGATGCTGTTTCAACAGTTGGGAAGCCAAACGTACGTTCTGCCCGTTTCGACCAATCGCCTGAGCCAGATTGCTCGACTCAACAGCGATATCCATCGTGCAGGTATCTTCATCAACCACGATCGATACCACATCGGCAGGTGCCATGGCATTGATGACAAACTGTGCAGGATTATCATCCCACAGAATGATATCAATACGCTCACCGCCCAGCTCGCTAGAAACAGCCTGAACACGTGCACCGCGCATACCGACACAAGCACCGACGGGATCTATACGCTTGTCATTCGTCTTCACTGCAATTTTCGCACGTGAACCTGGATCGCGGGCTGCGGCCTTGATCTCGATAACTTCTTCACCGATTTCTGGCACTTCAATGCGGAAGAGTTCAACCAGCATTTCCGGACGGGAACGGCTGACGAACAGTTGAGCACCGCGAGCTTCAGGGCGAACAGAGTACAGCACACCACGAATACGGTCACCAGGGCGGAAATTCTCACGAGGCAGCATGTCTTCGCGGCCAATTACCGCTTCTGCACTGGTGTTAGAGCCATCTATCGGTCGGACTTCAAGCGAAATATTATCACGGTTCACCTTCTTCACGACACCGGTGATAATCTCGCCTTCTTGCTCACGGAACTGATCAACAACCATCGCACGTTCTGCTTCACGAACTTTCTGTACGATAACCTGTTTTGCCGTTTGCGTTGTGATGCGGTCAAAAGTTACGGATTCGATTTGATCTTCAACGTAACCACCAACATCAAGAGCTGGATCGTCAAACTGCGCCGCTTCAAGCGTAATTTCGCGAGTTGGCTGAGTGACTTCATTCACCACTAACCAACGACGGAAGGTATCAAAATCGCCCGTTTTGCGATCGATACTGACGCGGACATCAATTTCCTGCTCATATTTTTTCTTGGTCGCTGTCGCCAGTGCGGTTTCCAGCGCTTCAAAAATCTTCTCGCGCGGAAGGGATTTCTCATTGGAAACTGCTTCAACAACAGCCAGAATCTCTTTGTTCATCCTAGTTGCCTCATCCAAACTTTAAAAGTGGGGTACAAGATTCGCTTTCTGAATGTTGCTCAGCGCGAATACTTCATCTTTGCCTTCCACTGTTATGGTGATCATTTCGCCGTCAACAGCTTTGATCACACCCAACCATTTACGGCGATTCTGGACTGCCATACGCAGCACCACTGTGACCTCTTCACCGACGAAATGCAGGTAATGTGCTGCCGTGAATAAGGGACGCTCAAGCCCTGGAGACGAAACCTCCAGGTTATAGGCGACAGTGATTGGATCTTCTACGTCCAATACCGCACTGACCTGGTGGCTGACATCAGCACAATCATCAACAGTGATCCCATCTTCACTATCAATATAGATACGCAGCGTCGATTGACGACTACGGATGAACTCAATCCCAACCAATTCGTAGCCTAGTGCGGCAACGGGTGCTGAAATCATCTCTGTTAATTTTTGCTCTAATGTGGACAAGTCCACCCCCAAGACATAAAAAAAGGGCCTAATAGCCCAGTTGTTTGTTGCCAAATAACAAAAAACCCCGAAAAATCGGGGCTTTATGCAACTGGACCCTAATATCGCGAACCAGCGCGGCATAACTTTCGGTGAAGGATTTTTTCAAAAATCACTGCAAAAAGAGATAGAAATTGAGTGAAGAACGTATTTGAAAAAACACTTTACTGGAAGTTAAGTGGTTGCGGGGGCCGGATTTGAACCGACGACCTTCGGGTTATGAGCCCGACGAGCTACCAAGCTGCTCCACCCCGCGTCCGAAATCGTGGCAAATACTACGCTGACAACTGCACAAATGCAAGTCATCCATAGGATTGGTTCGAAGGCGATTTTATACGCTGGGTAGGCTTCTTTGTCAAGAATAAGCGTTCGCCCGAAGGTGGTCATCGCAACAATGGATATTCTACTTTTTGTAAGCAGACCTTGCCTGATGCCATCACGCTAGCCGCACAGTAGACCAGCCTTAGGCGGTCGAAGCAAAGACCCTGATGCCAAGAAGGCTGAAAGAGATGACGAGTGAGATTCCCTGATGCTTAAATCAAACAATAACGACTAATATAATGAGATAAAACTTATCTTCGTTCTTCTTCTAATAGCACGATCGCGGCTTGCGTGCGGTTACGCACATTAAGTCGCCTGAAAATCGACTCCAAATGTGACTTCACCGTTCCTGCGCTGATGTTTAATGTCCGACTGATTTGTTTATTAGAAGCGCCTGACGCAATTAGTTGCAGAACCTCATGCTGCCTTTCGCTGAGTTTGCCTTTTACACTATTATCGACACTCCACCCCTCATAGATCACCCCATCATCCGGTAAACAGACCATACCCATCGACACCGTTTTTAATGCCTGAGCAATAGAATCAACGGGCGATGTTTTCAGAACGACTCCCATAACATGGTGTTTAAGATAGTTATTCAAAATGTGTCTCTCAATAGTATCAACCATAATAATCACACTGACGCCAATGTATTTCTCATGCAGAGTCTCAAGGAAAATACTGTATTCTCCACTTTCTTGATTACAATTTAGCAAAATAAAAACCTGACTCATTTCGTCAAGGCAAGACCACACTTCATCTATGTCATTCACGCCAATAACATTGACATCGTGCATAAAATCATTCAACCCAATGGATAACCCCTGAATGAATACAGGGGATTTATCAATAACAACAACATTCACAGTGCAATCTCCATTTACCTTTATTTCAAAATGTCATATTCGAAAGTATCCTCTAAGAATTTTTAGCCTATATTGAAAGATTCATGTCACGCCATTTGGCATATGCCGTTTACCTTATAGACATAGTGTGATTGATTCACACATACTGACATGATGCTTTAAGATAAGATTAAAAAAGAGGCATATGAGTAGTAATAAATAATTATCTCAGAAAAATCATCATGTGGAAATAATTTAACAAGCAAATATAAAAACCAACACAATAACGTTTAAAATTAGAAAAAAATGGCCTATAACATATTAAAAAACCACCATAATGACTAACGCAGCATTACTTTATTAACCTTTAATATTTCATTGATTTATCAATTACCTTCTGTTTTTTATTTTTGTCGACCTTAGAATAAGGTAAGGAAAAAACATGTCATTAAAAAATTGGATTACATGGGGAAATAAAAAACCAGATAATATTGATGACACCCAAAAGGAAAGTCCTCACACTACGTTAAACGATCACGTTACACCATCAAATGCAATGACATTAGCAGACATTGCCCGAGGCATGCAGCACGCAGCCACCGCTGCCAATCAATTTATTGCTCATCAATATCAAAAAACGCTCGATCCTTTTTTTGAACGTAACGCTAATGGCACGTTAATTCCAAAGACAGTTACGATTCAACTCGATTCCAAGCACCACGTCGAACTTCCGCTGGTTGCCCTATCGACCCCAAGGGGATTGATGCTGGAAAAAATGAAAGTGCAAATGACGGTGAGGGCCGATGCGGCAGGCAAGGACGAAATAGCCCCACCTTTAGACGATTATAACATCAGTAATTTTCACGTCACTATGTCGCCTTCAGGCAAAAAAAAGAAAGGCAGAAATAGTCAGCACGTTGATATAGAAATGCAGTTCACTGCACTTGATCCCCCAGAAAGCATCATGCGTTTAATTGATGAATACACCAATCTCATTCTCCCAAAAATAACGAAAGAGGAAAAAAACAATGGCTAATATTCCAGACATAATCAATGAAGAGAGCCTCGCGCTGATTAAGAATTTTGAAGGCCTGAAATTAACAAAATATCGTGACACAGCAGGTAAATGGACGATTGGATATGGACATTTAATACTGTCGAATGAAAATTTTGATAACGGAATCACCCTCCAGGAAGCGGACTTATTGTTACGGCAGGACTTAAAAACGGCGGAAACCGGTGTTCAGCATTATGTGAGCGTTGATCTCAACGGAAATCAATTTGGTGCATTAACGTCATTTACCTACAACCTGGGAGTAAATAGCCTGAAGACGTCGACATTATTACGCCTGCTTAACCAAGGTGACTATACTGGCGCAGCCAATCAATTTCCACGCTGGGACAAAGATGGTGAGCAAGTCGTGAAGGGACTCCTTCGCCGTAGAGAAGCAGAGAAAGCACTTTTCCTAAAACCCACTACACCAAATTAACACTCAAAAAAAGTTAAAAAACTCTATTTCGTAGAAAATATCAGGATGAATATATTATGGATACCTCAGTACTCCCTATCATTTATGACATTCTGATAAGTGATGCTATTGCATCTATTTCAGGATTATTTGGTGGCCTGAATATTTCTTTCTTTTGGCGACCACGAAAACTAAATGATTATAGCCAATACACTTCTGCATTAATCATTATCATCATCAGTGCTTCATCTGCATTCTCACTAGTAGGTATTATCGCAGGTATTCTACACATTAATACCAGTGAAATAGAGAATGCTATAGGGTTAGGCTATTTAATTGGCGCTATTGCCGTAGGTTTGGTTACGCTGCTGGCAAATTTCTTCAGCTATCGAGAGAATAACGATATTTTGGATGTCGCATCGGAAATAAAGCAGGCAAGAAAAGGCACTCATTCAATTAGTGGCAATCAAGAAAAAAAGCATTATGACAATGATTCACTAGATCGTTGATTCTCTATTAGCAACTGTAAATTGTACACATGACTGAGAAACTATCCATTAGCCCTCACCCCTAGCTTAACTAATAAGATAAATTACTTACCGCATACCAAAAGGACTATGTCAGAATACGAAACCCCTTAAGTCTATTGACTGATACTCATCCCCCTTCCTTTTGCTATTTTTATTAACAGTGTACCACACCCTACTCACAGATAATTGGAGGCTCAAATGGATTCACAATTTATCGGTTCTGTTATTAATGCATTACCGCTAGAAAATATGATTAGTGGGCCATTACAAGCAATGATTAACGCACAAGTTCAAGCCAGCAAGGCCTATACGGATTTTCTATTATCCGTATGTATTCAGAACAATAAAGCCGTCGCTATCCAATTTGATTATGATGAAACGCTCATTGATGAAAGCGGAGTAGCAAAGGGCGTAGTGACAAAAACGATGCGCATACCGCTAATTGCCGCGATTACCCATCCGATTATTTCTATTGAAGAAGGGACAATCGATTTCGAACTTGAGGTAACACAGAGTGAGTCTTTATCCAATGACGTTGGAGAAGACGGCAATCTGGCAGCTTCACTAGGCTGGGGGGCTTTCAAGGTCAAAATGGCCGGTCGGGTATCACACAAGTCGACGCAGACCCGAACTACAGACACACGAGCCAAATACAGTATTCACACACAGGTAAAACGTCAGCCCGCACCAGAAGCACTTATGCGCGTCATCGATTTTCTAACCGATGCCGCAACCAAGCCAAGTATTCCTAGTAAGGAGAATACATCACGGATAACGGAAAACTCAGCGCCAATGGAACAACAAGAAGAGTCATCATAATCAAAGAACATTATTCACGTACACCACACCTTCACAGCGCATAGAAGGATGCCTGGATTGTCCCTAGGCATCCCAGAGGGTCAGCTCATAGCATCGCCAAGACTGATCCATAGCTAATTTGGACAACGTTAGCATAGAACCAAGATAGGCTGAATTATTCAGCAATGACAACGGCAAGGGTTCTTCGGATGCGACATCATGGTCACCGCTCATACTCCATATAATCATTTGATATAAATTTTAAAATTGGCATCCTTCACGCCTTTTAGCTGATATATCCGATGCGCTCAAACCTCATATAATTTATGCATCATTAATAAAATGCTTTTCTGGTCGACCTATTATTCCCCCGTCAGCAATTCAATATGCCGTACAAATAGATAGCTGTGGCTCCACTGGTAATGTTGGAGATAGCTTTGCTGCAATTGTTCATAGGGTAAACAAGTCACGCCATATAATGGGTCAGCAAGCCAGACTTGATCCTGGTCATCAACACCATAAATAACGACCAGATGCCAACCGATGAAATATCTCATCGCAGCTAATAACGGATGGCCTGACTGTAAATGCGACTTGAGCTGTATTAAGGGCAGTACGCCTTCCCACTCTTGGTATTCTAGGTGCATGTGTCGCATCGCCTCCAGCGGTGGACATACCTGATCACAATTAGCCCCCAAGACCAGACGAGCAAACTCCTGTTGCGTTGGGACAAACTGTCGTTGATAAAAGCGACCCAATGAGATAGCTATCGCAGCCCAGCATTGCAAGTGTCCCTGCTGGGCTTCAAGCGTGAAAGGTAACACCGTATTCATTAGTGTACCTGTATCAGGCGTTGTTCAGTCAATTGATACAACTGACGCAAGCATTCTTCTGGAGCTATTTGCAGAAATTGGCACAGTTGATCCAGACTTCGCTCTTCCTGCACATAGCGCAATAAAACTTGCTGTCGTGAAGACAGTTTTAAGGTTGGACGATAGCGTTTAAACACAACTTGCCACCCCTGTGGTCCATTTTGTACATAGCTGATGGCTTTACTGTGCACCACACGAAAACTATTGAACAGTGCACTGTGGCTAAGCTGATGTTGGCTTGATGTTATTGCTGTAGCGCTTTTGTCTTCCAGAGGAACATCATAACGCTGGCCAGCAAAAATCAGTTCCGGCACCTGCCATTTCAGACATGACCATAACGTTTCTCTGGCTGTAGCAGGCAATTCAACACCATATTGCTGATCGGTTAACACACTGCGGATGCCATCAAGCTCAAACTGCGGCAGCAGCAGCTGTAATAGCCCCAATACCCATTGATTCAGTTGTCGGCAGGCATCCCCATCAAACGGAAGTGGCGCCGAATACCCTCTACTGATTAATAGGCTGAGTCCCGGTAGTCCAATGCATTGCTGTGCCTGCCCCGTGTCACTGATACGGCCAAAGGCAATACAGTGATCAGCACTATGTACCTCTAAACCTAATTGCTGGCAGCATTGTCGTAGGCTTTGCAAAAGACTGGCAGAAATCTGTTCTGGCGAGGACTCTTTGTTCGACAGTGGTCGGTTCAAAATTGCCTGAACCACCCGGGGAGCCAATGCTTCTGGCAGAGGATTTGACAGCCAATGCAGGGTTGTTCGGAGCCAGTAAAATAAGGCTTGCTGATGTCGTTCTTGTAAGGCCTCTAGCTGGGCCAAACAAAAATTCATATAGAGCAAATCACTTTCATTACGCAGTTGCTCGTTCACTGAAAAGCCTTGGCGATAATAGTGTTCAGCTTTTGAGAAGTGTCGCTGTTTTTTATAAATGCGAGCAAGATTAAGACAATTAATATACGTCAGATGCCAATCCGGCGTTGGTAATAGGGCCAATTGCTGCTCAATGGATTTTTCGATCGCCAACGCCGCCTCCGAATCCCCAAGCCGCAACTGATTCAGCGCCGAAATATTCAGTAAATAAAGATACAAACGAGGGTCGTACTGAGGATCTAACAACTGACGGGCTTTGGCAAAATACGGCTCGGCTTGAGCAGGCTGGCCGGTCATGACCAGCCCCCAGGCTTTGCTCTGATAAAGTGAAGCCTGCACTTCGTCAGGCAGGCTTGTATCAGGTAAAGCCCCAGCCGCAGCTCGTGGAAAATCCATTAAAGCGATAGCAATCTTCTGTTTTTGTGTTTCTATTAAAGCCTTCTGTAAAACAGATAACGATGATTGTTCAATCTGTTCGAGAATGAAATAAGCCAGCTCGTATCCGCCCTCTGCAAATCGAATCCCTGCCTGCTGTTGTAAAAACTCAACATCCTGTGGCTGTTGCTGCAACGCAAACACAACGTTGAGTTCATCAGGCAATGATGATACGTCGCCAGGTACCAACGGTTTTGGTGGGCGTAAATTAGGCGATAAAAGCATACTGCCGTCAGCAAGTCGTAAAATCTCTGAGGGCAGTTCGAGATCGGATCGTAGCCAGTTTGCCGACAATATGCCAGGAATGGAAAACTCCGCGTATTTTAACGAAGCGCTATCCTCCTGATTAAGCGGTGATGCCGGTTTATTATTAATTTCGAATCGAAAGTCTTCTAATTCCGGCAGGCTTGCATCCGAGCGTAATAACAGGCCCAGCCGGAAACCATGGGATGGTGCAGCCGTTGCCAACAGCCGGAGTAATTGCAGATTTTCACGCCCCCATAGCTGGTGCTCGACAGGAGCCACAACAAGGATGAACCGTCGTTGCTGTTGCTTGAATGCGGCAATCAGGCTGCGGGCGAATTGATACGCTGTTATAAAATTTTGATCGCCTTCACTTTCGTTATCAATAAGCAGTCGAATAGTTTCAGCATCCTCTCCTTGCAAAGAGGCACGGCTGTACAACTCAGGCTGTACTTTGGTCGGTGAAGGTATATCCATCTGAGCCGCCAACTGATGCGCCAGCCAATGTCCACGCCAGCTCCCTAAGCTCAGATCGGCAAACAGGCACTCCTTGCTGGCATCCTGCCAGCCAATTTGGGCTTGTAAATCACAAAGGTGGTGCCAGTACCATACATCGAGTATGGATGGCGTTATTTGACGGGTTATTACCGGCAATTCAGTGGGCATCAGGTTCATCGTTCCCTCCAGCACATAAGCCATTCATATAAAGGATGGAATGGTTTAGACCGTCTATCTCCAGTAAGTCATCTATTTTACGGTCATAAAAACCACCAATATTGATCACGCCAAGCTGTAATGCGGTGGCAGCAAGATTAATATTCTGCGCAACATGCCCGGCCTCCAGCAGGCAGAAGCGATACCCTTTATTACGGTATTTAAAAATGGAACGTTGAAACAGCCCAGTGATAAAGATGACCACAGATAGCTGTTCTGCCAGATGGCTCTGGAACTCAACTAAAGCTTGTGCCAGCTCTGAATTAAAATTGCCGGGTTTGATAAAATGCAGCGCATTAAACGTTGGTGAGTAGTGGTAAATCCCAGCAGCCAAACCTTCAATCTGCCCAGAATGGTAAAAATAGAGTTCCAAAGGGTATAGGGCACCGCCAGAAGGTACAGTCCGAAAGGGACGATGGATGTCAGGATTACTTTTGTTGTCTCTGGTCTCACCATAAGCGAAATGCAGAATAGTACGTAGCTGCGTCAATGTGAGTGGCACAGCATTAACTTTAGCTGGCGTTTGCCTTGTCTGGATAATTGTGGCGAAATCAGTATTGATGGGTGACAGCGTTTCAGGTAATAGAATGGGTTCAAAATTTTTATACGGCAGGCTGGTATATAGGTTATTCATTTCGGCAACAATCTGCTCATTTGGCAGTGCTGCACCATAACGACTGGTTTTGGAACTTTCATGGAATTGCTCCCAAGCCATATCAGCGGAGTCAGATTCCAGTTCAGTTTTTTTCCATAAAGAATTCAGCATAGATGTCCCTTTGCAGCAGCGATCATGGGAATGGGTGGGGAAATGGGTTTCCGTTAGAGTCTGGTGCTAAGCCAGGAAAACCAAGCAACTGTGGTACTTTCCACAAACGTTTACCGCCTAGAGGCCTGTTGTGATGTCCCATAAACAGTGGCTGATAGCCGGGGACCATCGCTCTAACGACCCAGAAACCAAGTTCACGGACATCTGATGTTGTAATGTCGCAGATCAACGCCTGATAACCAGTCTGGTCCAACTTATCAACCAGATTTTGTAAGCTGATAGCGTGAGTCCGACCAGTAAAATCAGGCATGTCTTGATAATCACGGAAATGGGTTGATGCATGCAGAAAGTCGGCATGTCGGGCATTGGCCGGATCTAGCCAGAAATTGACATGATCAACCTGCCCTTTAATGTTGTCGTATTCAGAATCGCTTTCTAAGCGTGGAAGCTCGCCTTTAATCTGAAAAGCATATCGTTCCGTATGTGCTAATTCTTCCAGTGCCTTACGGATAGCTTCCTCAGCACTCAATGCAACAGATGCAGCTACGACCAACGGCACGTAGTCGGTATTGTGACGAGCAATAGCCATAACTGCCGGAATCTTGCTTTCATTGCTAATATCCATCAGATACACCTGATATCCGACAGCAGTAAAGCGTTGTATTAAATCGCGGTTGGTATCAGACAGATTATCTTGCCTGATTTGTTCGCGACTCAATCTTGCTTGCCATGTGATCATGAAGCAATCCCGTTCAATGACCTCGCACAAGCCGCCAATAGCCGCTTCTTCATAACTACAATGGCAGGACAGTCCGGTAGAAATGGGCTGAGCGATTGGCGTTTCCTCACCATTCTTGTAGAAAAAGTAAGGCACGTAAACCATTGACGCCGGCACATGAACGGGCCTGTTACGTTTTAAATCAACTACCGGTACCCAGCGGACAGGCGATGAGGGCAGAAACGGATCAAATATGAAGTCGCTGTGGCTGTGTTGTACGGATGAATACAGTACAAACTGCTCAGGATGTACGCAGGAAAACGCCGCCTGCTCATAACTGCTCAGTGGCATTTCGGATTTATCATAAATTGCCGCACAATAACGCTCAATGGCTTCACCAATAGTTTTGGCCAATGCCATCTCACGACTAATAGCTGCACCGCTACCGACTGCGAAATTACGATATTCACCGAAAGCCGTAGTATCTGCTGCAATACAGATATAACGGAAAAACCTCGGTGAATCGGCTTCTACAGGATGCTCCTGTACCTGCCCAATAATGCCAATACGGCTGTCTAAAAGGTAGGGTAGCGCATCCACCATACGGGACAATGGGCTTTGTAACTCAATTTTCATAGTCACCTACCGTTTGCCTAATCTCTTGCCATTCTTCATCAGAAGTAAGTTGTTTATGGAGGTTAGTCGGAGGGATACCATGCAAACCGCTACAAATAGGACAGCGTGGGACTTTCAACAATTTGCGCTTGGCCATACTGCCAGCAAGCAGATCAATTTCACATAGCGTACCGACCTCCCACTGAATATTGCTAATAAACTTCACCAGATCGAACTGTGCAACGGCCGCGAGAGTTTGCAACATCGACTCGTGGTAAGCGGCAACCTTCTGCCCAGCAAAAGCGTACTGTTCTGTGATGCGGCGTTCCGCAAATCCGTTACTATGCGAATTTTGTCGCGACTTTAGACAAGTCAAACAAGCGCTTTCATGTGGAATAACTAAAGGTCCCGCATAACCAACCATGTTTTGCAGCAATACAGGATAGAAAGGCAGTTCTCGTCTCACCGCATATTCATTCCAACGCTCAAGCAAAAAGAAACTACCGAACTCTGAAGCGGCAACCACAAAACCTATTTTATCCTTGTGCTCCTCAGAAAATAGCTGTTCTTCACTGAAGACATGATCCACTTGTTGCTTCCAGAAGGAAGATGACAATTGGTGATTATCATCAAAGAAGTCAATATTTCTCAGCATCGGGTCATCAATAATCAGGTAATTTTTCAATCCCTCTCGCTGCATAGACTGAATTAAAAGCATATTAATTTTATTAATACCAACAAATAACCAATGTTTCTGATTGAGTGTACTAGCTACCTGTTGCTGGTGTTGATTAAAATGCCAGTAAAATACTTCCTGAACTGGCTCAACAGATAACTGTTGACTAGCAGGATGTTTATCTATTTGTAATTGCAAAAAACGTTTTTCTAAAAGTTTTTTCAGTAGCTCTTCGACCAACGGTTGCACTGGAGCAGCAAACAGAGATTTCAATTCAGTAACTGAATAGGGCTGTAGTAACAATGCTTTTTGAACAACTCGGATAATTAGTAGCACATTCGGGTCTGGAATTAATAACTGTGCCAGACCTCTTTTAAGGATGACAGAGTCTTCCATCTCAATGATCTGTATTGGTAACAGAATTAATTTTTCACTCATGGATTTCCCTTCTAGACTCGGTTAATGACGGAATAACGAGAGCTGCACTCCCCTCACTACCTCAGCGAGGGGAGTGCAGTCATTCAGATTAAGCTGCTTGCACAACCGCTACGGCTGTACAACAGCATGGAGCGGTACAGCAACAACAGCTTCCACCAACAACAGGGGCATCCGATGAGCCATAAAGGCTATGCTTACTAAATGCTTCTTCGATTGAATTAATATCGCGAACAGTCAGTTTCTCCGTACGCACAGTGTGATTCTTCCATGACAATGCAATCAAATCACCTTCTAGTAACTGGCGTGCATCCTCAGTTAAGATAGAAGCACCATTACCTTCGAGTAAGGAGGTAATTGGATTATTAAAATCCGGATAATCTTTAATAGAAACCATATAGAATCTCTCCATTAGAAGCATGCAATAGATATATATCGTCAATAAACCCACGATATTACATGAAGGGAAAAATCAGGTAATAACAGTGAGAGAAATAGGCCTTGTTAGCCTAGAAAAAGCATAGTTCAATTTTTTTAAAAACAGATAATCTTGTTGACCTATTTTTACGAGACTTATGCCATTGGCCGATTGGCCTAATCCGACCTCAGTCTTACAGTGAATATTTAAAAAGATCTTATAAAGACATATTTTAATAGAGACATGCTCACACGATCTCTTTTTCCGTAATAAAAAAGGTACTTAGGAGGGAGTTTTGGTGCAGACTCATTAAAATCATCAGAAGAAAAATTCGCATACCGACTCACTTACAGAATAGATAATATTTGGCGTGGAATTATGCTCCCCCTTTTGTTTATAAAAACTTACCTACTCTCAAAAATCATTTTCTGAAAAACATAGTTACTTATAAATCTCATAGTCTCCATGTTCTAAAAAATGTAGAGAAATGTGAAGATTTCATCATACCTATACGTTTCAATACCTCCCACAGAGAAAGTAATATTTCATACGTCATATCATTAAGTTCATCATTTTTTGCTACACCCTAAATAATTAGAGTTTCATCTGGCGGCAAGGGAAGAAGCCCCGACGAGCTTACTCAGGTAAGTGATTCGGGTGAATGAACTCAGCCAACGCACATGTAGCTTGAAGTATGACGGGTATAACAACACTATCGAAACCTTCGGGGGGTTGTTTATTGTCAGAAATGACAGAGGGATGGTAACGGGTGAAATAACGACCTTAATCGTACCAGTAACTATAGCTGGTGCCGTCGTATAGCTCATCAATGCATTCACCCGTTGTAACGCCGTAGTAGACGAGACCTTTACATGATAACCACATCAGCTTCCTAACTCAGCTAGTCTTGCAGATAATATAGTCATCTTAAGCCTGGCTGATACGCACACTCTCAGTTAGGACCATCATCAATATCCTGCGATGAGGGCTGAGTATATAATCACCCATAACGCCAAAGTATATACTCACAAATCTGTTGATATGAGTTGAGTCAGGTTGACGCTAAGAAAGAAGAAATAGAAGGGAAAGCAGTAAATTCGTAGGATTGAGACAAAAAAATAGACGTCTATCGACGTCTATTTTTTTTGTTGGTACCGAGGACGGGACTTGAACCCGTAAGCCCAATCGGGCACTACCACCTCAAGGTAGCGTGTCTACCAATTCCACCACCACGGCATCACAATTACTGCTTTAAAACGCTTACTTCGGAATGTCACTTGCCGGCGTTGAAGGCGCAGCAGGCGTTGTCGTCTGCTCTGCTTTTTCAGGCTGGTTCAGGTTGTCCCATGTACCGCCTCTTTTCTGCAGCGAACTTAAGTTGCCCAGAATGAGACTGATAATGAAGAACAGGGTCGCCAGTATCGCTGTCATGCGGGTCATGAAATTACCAGAGCCGCTCGAACCGAACAAAGTGGCAGAAGCACCTGCTCCGAACGAGGCCCCCATATCAGCACCTTTACCCTGCTGAAGCATGATCAAGGCAACCAGCCCGATCGATACTAACAGGAAAATTACTAATAGAGCTTCGTACATAGTCGTACCCGTTAACCGTTTTCCCCATGATTCATGGAGATGCTATATTCTGGCGGTAAACCGCGTGTCATTCCGCTAAGCAGGATGTAGAACATCCCTTATCAAGCGGGTCTGAATACTAACCAAAGGATGTAGCGTACGCAAGGGTAATTTGGTCATCACAGGTTGATTGCAGAAAAAAACAGCGGCTTTCGACGCAAGATACCTATCGAAAGCCTTATCTACCTGATTGGCTAATCAAAAAAACCTCAACCGACGGCTTTCACCGCATCGGCAATACGGTTCGCCAACGCGATTACCGTCTCTTCGTGTTCACCCTCAACCATGACACGGATGAGTGGCTCAGTGCCGGATTTACGCAGCAATACCCGCCCGCGTCCAGCCAATTCTTTTTCCACATCCTGTGTAATCTGCTGCACGTTTTTGTCTTCCAGCGGATCGTGTTCACCCGTAAACCGCACATTGACCAGAATCTGTGGAAACAGCTTCATACCACTGCATAAATCATGCAGGCTCATATGGTTTTTCACTATTGCGGTAAGGACTTGCAAACCGGCAATCACACCGTCGCCCGTCGTGGTTTTGTCCAGCAGGATCACATGACCGGAGTTTTCTGCCCCGATGCGCCACCCTTTTGCCTGCATCATTTCTAATACATAGCGGTCACCCACCTTGGCACGAGCAAACGGGATACCGAGCTGCTTTAACGCAACCTCAAGCCCCATGTTACTCATCAGCGTGCCCACCGCGCCGCCACGTAGTTGCCCTTGGCGTAAACCTTCGCGAGCAATGATATACAGAATCTGATCGCCATCGACCTTGTTGCCTAAATGGTCGACCATGATGAGCCGATCGCCGTCGCCGTCAAACGCCAGCCCAACGTCCGCTTTTTCAGCCAGTACACGCGCCTGTAGCTGTCTGACGTCCGTCGCCCCGCACTCTTCATTGATGTTCATCCCATCCGGCTCACAGCCAATCGCGATGACTTTAGCGCCAAGCTCGCGCAATACGCTGGGGGCGATATGATAGGTAGCACCATTGGCACAATCGACGACAATCTTTAAGCCATTAAGGCTCAGTTCGCTCGGGAACGTCCCCTTACAAAATTCGATGTAGCGTCCAGCAGCGTCAACAATGCGGCTAGCTTTACCTAATTCAGCAGACTCAACACACGTCAGCGGTTTTTCCAGTTCAGCTTCGATCGCTTCTTCTACGTCATCCGGCAACTTGGTGCCGTCAATTGAGAAGAATTTAATACCGTTGTCGTAATACGGATTGTGAGAAGCAGAAATAACGATACCCGCTTCAGCACGGAACGTACGGGTAAGATAAGCAACCGCAGGCGTAGGCATCGGGCCGGTAAAAGAAGCGGATAACCCCGCAGCAGCTAGCCCTGCTTCCAGCGCAGACTCCAGCATATAGCCAGAAATACGGGTATCTTTGCCGATAATAATCTTACGAGAACCATGTCGCGCGAGAACCTTCCCAGCGGCCCAGCCCAGTTTAAGCACAAAATCAGGGGTAATCGGCGTATCGCCAACCTTGCCGCGTACGCCATCGGTACCAAAATATTTGCGGTTACTCATTTCGTTTTTATTCCTTCGCAGAAAGGGTAGCTTCAACAATACGCATGGCATCAGCCGTTTCTTTAACATCGTGAACGCGAATAATCTGTGCTCCCTGCATCGCCGCAATCACTGCGCAGGCGACGCTACCATGAACACGCTGTGCAGGCGGTACATTAAGGAGCTGCCCAATCATGGATTTTCTCGACATGCCAACCAGAAGAGGCAGTTCAAAACGATGTAACTCACTCAGGCGAGCCAGAAGCGCATAATTATGGGCAAGATTCTTACCGAATCCGAACCCAGGATCCAGCAATAGCTTACTTTTCGGAATATTGGCGTTCACACAGCGATCAATCTGCTGCTGCAAAAAATCGCCAATATCCTGCATCAGATCATCATAGTGCGGTTTGTGCTGCATAGTTCTCGGCATACCCTGCATATGCATCAGGCATACTGGCAAACCTGTAGCCGCCGCCGCTTCCAGAGCCCCCGGCTCTTGCAAAGCGCGAATATCATTAATCAGGTGCGCACCCGCCTGCGCCGACGCCGTCATCACTTCCGGCTTTGAGGTATCGACTGAGATCCATACGTCAAAGCGTTTAGCAATGGCTTCCACCACAGGCACCACACGGTTCAGCTCTTCTTCCGTGCTCACATCAGCTGCACCAGGGCGCGTTGATTCGCCACCAATATCGATCAGGGTCGCACCAGCGGTAATCATCTCCTGAACGTGCAGTAATGCAGTATCGAGTTTGTTGTGTTTGCCGCCATCGGAAAAAGAGTCCGGCGTGACGTTAAGAATGCCCATGATGTGTGGGCAGGAAAGATCCAGCGTTGAGTCTCTGGCAACCAGTTGCATGATTTACCTCCGCATTCTGGTGTATGTAGTTAACGTGAAATGTGATTCGAAGAACATTCCCAGTAAAAAACCCCAGCCTGAGCTGGGGTTTCGTAAGTTACAGATGTCAATCGCAGGCGAATTACTTATCGTCCACTTGCTCAGACATTGTATTACCGGGATTAGGCGTCTGTGGCTCATCTACTGGCGTAGGGGCTTTAGGTGTACCGCCACCGTTACCAGAATCGTTGTCAGAGCGGGACTCTTCCCAACCCGCAGGCGGGCGAACGTCTTTCTTACGTCCCATCAGGTCGTCGATCTGCGGCGCATCAATGGTTTCATACTTCATCAACGCATCTTTCATTGAATGAAGGATATCCATGTTTGCCATCAACAGTTCGCGAGCACGCACATAGTTACGTTCAACCAGAGATTTTACTTCCTGATCGATAATACGCGCGGTTTCATCTGACATGTGCTTGGCTTTTGCCACGGAGCGACCGAGGAATACCTCGCCTTCTTCTTCCGCATAAAGCAAAGGACCCAATTTTTCAGAGAAGCCCCACTGCGTTACCATGTTACGAGCAATCGACGTTGCCACTTTGATGTCATTGGACGCGCCTGTTGATACATGTTCCACGCCGTAAATGATTTCTTCGGCCAGTCGACCACCGTACAGCGTAGAGATTTGGCTTTCCAGCTTCTGACGGCTGGCGCTGATCGCATCCCCTTCAGGCAGGAAGAACGTCACGCCCAGTGCACGCCCACGCGGAATGATCGTCACTTTATGGACCGGATCGTGCTCTGGCACCAGACGACCGATGATGGCGTGTCCTGCTTCATGATACGCCGTCGATTCCTTCTGCTTCTCAGTCATTACCATGGAACGGCGCTCTGCGCCCATCATGATTTTGTCTTTAGCTTTCTCGAACTCGACCATCGACACAACGCGTTTGTTACCACGAGCAGAGAACAATGCGGCTTCGTTAACCAGGTTAGCTAAATCCGCACCAGAGAAACCTGGCGTACCACGTGCAATCACTGACGCATCGATATCTGGAGACAGCGGTACGCGACGCATGTGAACTTTCAGAATCTGTTCACGACCGCGAACATCCGGCAGGCCAACCACAACCTGACGGTCAAAACGACCTGGACGCAGTAACGCGGGGTCAAGCACATCAGGGCGGTTAGTTGCCGCGATGACAATAATGCCCTCGTTACCTTCGAAGCCGTCCATCTCAACCAGCATTTGGTTCAGCGTTTGTTCACGTTCATCGTGACCACCGCCCAAACCTGCACCACGCTGACGGCCAACGGCGTCGATTTCATCGATAAAGATGATACAAGGCGCGGCTTTCTTCGCTTGTTCGAACATGTCACGAACACGAGAAGCACCGACACCTACAAACATTTCAACGAAGTCAGAACCAGAAATCGTAAAGAAAGGCACTTTCGCTTCACCAGCAATCGCTTTTGCCAGCAGCGTTTTACCTGTTCCCGGCGGGCCGACCATCAGAATGCCTTTCGGAATTTTACCGCCCAGTTTCTGGAAACGGCTAGGTTCGCGCAGGTACTCGACCAGTTCGCTAACCTCTTCCTTCGCTTCGTCACAACCAGCTACATCAGCAAACGTCGTCTTGATCTGATCTTCAGTCAGCATACGCGCTTTGCTCTTGCCGAAGGACATAGCGCCTTTACCGCCGCCGCCTTGCATTTGACGCATGAAGAAGATCCAGACGCCAATCAGTAACAGCATCGGGAACCAAGAAATAAAGATAGAAGCCAGCAAGCTCGGTTCTTCCGGCGGCTCACCAACGACTTTCACGTTCTTCGTTAGCAGGTTATCCAGTAGCTTGGGGTCATTGACAGGAATGTAAGTCGTGTATCTGTTGCTGTCTTTTTTGATAACACTGATCTCACGCCCGTTAATACGTGCTTCACGGACCTGATCCTGATTCACTTCAGTCAAGAAGGTTGAATAATCCACCCTACGGCCATTCGACTCGCTGGGCCCAAAGCTCTGGAAAACAGACATCAGCACAACTGCGATGACTAACCAGAGAATTAGGTTTTTCGCCATGTCACTCAAGGGATTAACCTCATATTACAACTGTGTTAAAAAACAGCGTTAGGGTACTACAGTTTGCGCCCTGTCGCTACAATATACACTTCACGAGACCGGGCACGTGAGGCGTCTGGTTTACGAATTTTCACTTTCGTAAACAGGGAGCGAATTTCCCGCAGGTATTCATCAAAACCTTCTCCCTGAAACACTTTCACCAGGAAACTTCCGCCTGGTGCTAATACATCCCGACACATACCAAGTGCTAATTCAACCAGATACATCGACTTCGGAATATCAACGGCTGGTGTACCACTCATGTTAGGGGCCATGTCAGACATCACCACCTGAACTTTGCTATCGCCAACCCTTTCGAGCAAGGCTTTGAGGACCACTTCATCACGAAAGTCCCCTTGCAGGAAATCGACGCCGACAATCGGATCCATCGGTAAAATATCACACGCGATAATTCGACCATTTCCACCTATTTGCGTGACCACATACTGTGACCAGCCGCCAGGTGCCGCGCCTAAATCCACAACTGTCATACCGGGTTTAAACAGTTTGTCGCCTTGCTGTATTTCGTCAAGTTTAAACCAAGCACGTGAGCGCAGCCCTTTTTTCTGGGCCTGCAGCACATATTTATCGCTAAAGTGTTCCTGCAACCAGCGACTGGAACTTGCAGAACGCTTTTTATTCGCCATCGATTTTCCAACTATTCTCAGTAACACGCTCGTGGTGGGGAGAAACTTCTCACATATTACCAATCAGAGCAGTCAAATTGGTTATAATCATGAGATGGCGGTAGAATGACCCGTTTTCAATCCCAACCTAAGTAAAAAAGACAATGAACCTAAGTAATAAACAAAAACAACACCTGAAAGGCTTGGCACATCCGCTAAAACCGGTTGTCATGCTGGGCAATAACGGTCTCACCGAAGGTGTTCTGGCTGAGATCGAACAAGCATTGGCACATCACGAGCTGATCAAGATAAAAGTAGCGACAGAAGATCGCGAAACCAAGGCCTTGATCGTGGAGGCAATTGTTCGTGAAACGGGTGCCGCTAACGTTCAGGTTATCGGCCATACGTTGGTACTCTACCGGCCTGCAAAAGAACGTAAAATTGTGTTACCACGATAACACTTTTTATTTCAGGATACTCGGTTTTAACGGAAAGGTGCCATGCCTCTCGGTTAGAGAAAAGGCCGCAAGCGGCCTTTTTCTTTTCTTTACAATTTTTGCTGTTTTAATCAACAATCCGGCAAAATTTATAGATATTCGACCTTCAGGATCTCATATTCCACGTCGCCGCCCGGCGTACGGATAACCACAACGTCATCCTGCTCTTTGCCGATCAGGCCACGCGCGATAGGGGAATTCACAGAGATCAGATTCTGTTTAAAATCCGCTTCGTCATCGCCAACAATCCGATAGGTTTGCTCTTCTTCGTTATCCAGATTCATCACCGTCACGGTCGCGCCAAAAATAACACGCCCGTTGTTCGCTGACATTTTCGTGACATCGATAACCTGTGCGTTAGACAGTTTTGCTTCAATGTCTTGAATACGTCCTTCACAAAAGCCCTGCTGCTCACGTGCGGCATGATATTCTGCATTTTCTTTCAGATCGCCGTGCTCACGCGCTTCGGCAATCGCGGCAATAATTTCAGGTCGACGCACAGATTTCAGGTGGTCAAGCTCTTCGCGCAATTTTTCAGCGCCACGCAACGTCATCGGAAATTGTTTCATATTGTCTATACCTCTAAAAAAGTCCGTAAGACTCAAATAATCGTCATCCTGACGCGCTAAAAATCAAAGGCGACGGAGTCTCTGCAACGTGTCTGTCCTCACTGGACATAAAACAAAAGCAACCAGCCCCGGAACAAAATTTCCAGGCTAGCAGCGGTTTTGCATTTTGATACGTATTTTACCCCAGAGTTCAATGAGGGTCATCGTTTACTTTAGACCTTGTTGCGCCGTAGTATGACCACACGTTACCCCGTTATTAGCTGAGATTATGCGTTTTTCATCGATTGTTACCGGACTTGCCTGCGCTTTTGTTCTGCATGCCAATGCAGCTTCTGTTGAGGATCATCGCCAATATTTACCAGATGGTGCCAATTTGGCGCTATTGGTACAAAAAGTTGGCGCAACAACACCCAGTATGGCCTTCAATAGCCAGCAAATGGCGCTTCCGGCCAGTACGCAAAAGGTGATAACCGCATTAGCAGCATTACTACAGTTGGGTCCAGATTATCGATTCATCACCACGATGGAAAGCCACGGGCCTGTCACCAGCGGTATTCTGAACGGTAATCTCATCGTACGGTTTAGCGGCGATCCTACGCTTAAACGCCAGCAAATACGGAATATGGTGCAGGAATTAAGAAAGCGTGGGATACAGGAAATCTCAGGTGATGTGCTGATCGACACCTCAGTGTTCGCCAGTCACGATAAAGCGCCAGGCTGGCCCTGGAACGACATGACACAGTGTTTCAGCGCCCCTCCGGGGGCTGCGATTGTTGATCGCAACTGCTTCTCCGTCTCACTCTACAGTGCGCCTAAAGCAGGTGATAATGCGTTTATCCGCGTTGCATCCTATTATCCGGTACAGATGTTCAGCGAAGTCCGCACGCTGGCTAAAGGCTCATCCGATGCCCAATATTGCGAATTGGATGTGGTACCCGGGGAATTAAATCGCTTTACGCTTACAGGTTGTCTGGTTCAGCGCACAGAGCCGCTTCCGCTGGCATTCGCGATTCAGGATGGCGCCAGCTATGCCGGAGCTATCGTTAAAGATGAGCTACAGCAGGCAGATATTCGTATTAAAGGCAGCCTTCGCCGTCAGACGCAGCCAGGCCCAGCAGGAAGCGTACTGGCCCAGACACAATCGCCTCCGCTGCACGACCTGCTCACTATCATGCTGAAAAAATCAGACAACATGATTGCCGATACGGTCTTTCGAACTATTGGGCACGAGCGTTTTAGCGTACCAGGAACATGGCGCGCTGGCGCTGATGCCGTGCGACAAATTCTGCGTCAGAAGGCGGGTGTAGATTTAGGAAACAGCATTGTTGTAGATGGTTCAGGCCTGTCACGACACAACCTGATTTCACCAGAAACGATGATGCAGGTCTTGCAGTATATCGCACAGCACGATAATGAACTGAATTACATCACTATGCTTCCGCTTTCCGGCTATGACGGCACGCTGCGTTATCGTGGCGGCCTGCATGAAGCTGGCGTCGATGGCAAGGTTTCGGCTAAAACCGGGGCATTGCAGGGCGTATATAATCTTGCAGGCTTCATTACTACCGCAAGCGGCCAGCGCATGGCATTCGTCCAGTTCCTATCCGGCTATGCTGTGCCGCCAGAAGACCAACGCGCACGTCGCGTTCCTCTGGTGAGATTTGAAAGCCGTCTCTACAAAGATATTTATCAGAGCAATTAAAACAACAACGCGGCCTTACTTTGAGGGTAAGGCCGCGTTGGCGAGATCTGACTAGCAGGAGAACGAATTATTTTTGATAGATGATCTCAACACCTTCATCATCTTCATCGTCCCAATCATCATCCCACTCTTCTTCGGCTTCTTTTTCTATTTCAGCCAGTTGTTCGCGGTGATAATCATCCCACATGAACTCCACTTTTTCCGGTGCGCTTTCGGCAATCGCCGTCACTTTCGGATTCGCTTTCAGGAAGTTCATCACGTCCCAGCAAAGTGGGTTGACACCTTCACGGTTCGCCGCAGAAATCAGATAGTATTTATCATCCCAACCAAGCGCGGCCGCAATCTCTTTGGCACGTTTTTCCGCTTCAGCCTTATCGATCAAGTCAACCTTGTTGAAAACCAGCCAACGCGGTTTTTCTGCCAAGCCAGCGCCATACTGCTCTAACTCGTTGATAATGATCTTGGCATTTTCAATCGGATCTGACTCATCAATCGGTGCCAGATCAACCAAATGCAGCAGAACACGGCAGCGTTCAAGGTGTTTCAGGAAACGAATCCCCAGCCCCGCACCGTCAGACGCGCCTTCAATCAAACCTGGGATATCCGCTACAACAAAGCTCTGCTCGCTATCCATACGGACCACTCCAAGGCTCGGCACCAAGGTGGTGAACGGATAATCGGCCACTTTCGGCTTCGCTGCTGATACTGCGCGGATAAAGGTCGATTTACCTGCGTTAGGCAGGCCAAGCATTCCCACGTCAGCCAGCAACAGCAGTTCCAGCGTCAGCTCACGCTCTTCGCCTTTTGTACCATTGGTTTTTTGACGCGGAGCACGGTTGACTGACGATTTAAAACGCGAGTTACCCAAGCCATGCCAGCCGCCTTTCGCGACCATCAGGTTCTGTTGATGGCGAGTCATATCGCCCAGTACTTCGCCCGTTCCCTGATCAAGAACACGGGTACCAACAGGAACTTTAATCGTAATATCTTTACCACGTTTACCCGTACAGTCGCGACTTTGCCCGTTTTGTCCACGCTCAGCGCGGAAAGATTTTTCAAAACGATAGTCGATCAACGTGTTCAGGTTTTCGTCTGCCAGCAGATAAACGTCCCCACCATCCCCGCCGTCCCCGCCGTCTGGGCCACCGTTGGGAATATATTTTTCACGGCGAAAGCTGACACAACCGTTACCGCCATCGCCTGCCACAACAAGAATTGTGGCTTCATCTACAAACTTCATTGATTCTCTCCGCAAAAAACCAATAGAGAATATCTACGTGTTTTAGGCTTGTTATTGGTTCTTCTTGGCGTAACTTTTTGATTTTAAGGCATGTAGCGTATTTCTACTCACCATTAAAAAACTGACGCACCAGAACGCATTCCAGCAAAGGAGCGGATTGTACCTGCCCGCTCCAATAATTTCATCTGTATTAAAAATAAACAACACATGCAGACTGTCAAAAGATGGCTGTGACCGCTGCAATACGTTTTCTCTTAAGCTATTTTTTCGCTACCAATGGTGGCAGCACAGGCTCTTTCTTTCCAGGAAGGAAACGATGTCCAATAGCGGAAAACATGGCGCCAGCAACAACCACAAACGCACCGACGTAACCAATCCAATTCAATACTGGAGCAGCAAAGAAAGTCGGCCACCCTAATGCCAGCAGATCGGAAAACAGCAGCGTAAACAACGGCGTCAGCGTAATGACCGCACTAACCTGCGACGCCTGCCAGCGAGCCATTGCTTCCGCCAACGCACCATATCCAATCAACGTATTCGCACCGCAGAATAACAGGCAAATAAGCTGCCAGTTGCTCAGTTGAAAAATAACGTCAAGCTTGGCAAAAGGCGTGATAAAGACGACACACAGAACATATAACAAAAACAGAATCTGCTGTGATGTCAGACGTCGCAATAGAACTTTCTGCGCTACACCATAAGATACCCACACCGCCGAGGCGCAAACACCCAGCAGCACGCCCAGCGTGTAGTCTGTCAGTCGGGTAAAAATCTCAATCAGGCTGGTATTAAAGAACAGGAGCAGACCACAGAACAGCATGATCGCGCCAATGATCTGCGTGCCGCGCATCTTTTCCTTTAGGATAAGTACGCTGGCGAACATCATACCTACAGGAGAAAGCTGCCCGATAACCTGAGACGCTGTCGGGCTCAGATATTGGAGAGACGAGCTAAAGAAAACAAAGTTGCCCAGTAGCCCAGCCGTCGCAATCAGTAGCAGAACCCACCAGCGCCGATGCCGGAAAACCCGCATTGGCGGCAACTTTTTACGGGATGACAGAATAATGCCGAGTCCAATGGAAGCAATGAAAAAGCGATACCAAACAATCGTATAAGGTTCCATCACCACCAGAACCTGTTTCATGGCTATCGGTAACGCCCCCCAGCAAACAGCCGTAGTCAGCGCCAGACAAAGACCGATGCCCGTCTGTTGTTTAGTATTCATACTTATCCAGATGGTTTACTCAGAATCAGAATGTAAAAAGCCCCGCAAAGAATTGCGGGGCTTAAATCCGTCAGACCTAACGCGAAAAATTATTCAGCAACGATGCTAATAAATTTACGGTTTTTTGGGCCTTTAACTTCAAACTGAACTTTACCATCAGTCAAAGCAAACAGAGTATGGTCTTTCCCGCAGCCAACGTTAGTTCCTGCGTGGAATTTGGTACCACGTTGACGAACGATAATGTTGCCAGCCAGTACACTTTCGCCGCCAAAACGTTTTACGCCCAGACGTTGTGCGTTAGAGTCACGACCGTTACGGGTTGAACCGCCAGCTTTCTTGTGTGCCATTTAATCCGCTCTCCTAATCTTAAGCGCTGATGCCGGTAATTTTCACGTCAGTGAACCACTGACGGTGGCCTGCTTGCTTACGGTAGTGTTTACGGCGACGGAACTTAACGATCTTCACTTTTTCGCCACGACCATGAGCAACAACTTCAGCTTTGATTTTACCGCCATCGACGAAAGGAACGCCGATTTTGATTTCTTCACCGTTAGCAACCATCAGAACTTGGTCAAACTCAACGGCTTCACCAGTTGCGATGTCCAGCTTTTCCAAGCGAACGGTTTGCCCTTCGCTTACTCGGTGTTGTTTACCACCACTTTGGAAAACTGCGTACATATAAAACTCCGCTTTCCGCGCACCCGTTAATAGGTTTCAGAGCGCGCTATAAATATTCATAATAGGGCGCGAATTCTACGCAAAAATACTGAGGATGACAAGTGCATAATCAACGGATGTGAAGAAAAAGAATACAACGTATCAACTGCCGTTTATCTCTCTCATTTTTCAAGTACAATCAGCCCAATAAGTTCCGTCTTGCCGATATGCAACAGCAATCTTACGGCAGTGTTGAAGACATACGTTGGCATAAACCATGAATCTAGAACAAATTACAACATTAACTACGCAGGATATGGCAGCTGTTAATAACGTCATTCTTGAACAACTGAATTCTGACGTCGTTTTGATAAACCAGCTTGGACATTACATCATCAGCGGTGGTGGAAAACGTATACGCCCGATGATTGCTGTCCTTGCGGCCAGAGCCCTCAACTATAACGGTGATAAACATGTCACTGTCGCCGCGCTGATCGAATTTATCCACACAGCAACACTGCTGCATGATGACGTGGTAGACGAATCCGACATGCGCCGGGGTAAAGCAACGGCAAATGCCGCCTTTGGCAACGCAGCAAGTGTGCTGGTTGGGGATTTCATCTATACCCGCGCTTTCCAGATGATGACCAGCCTCGAATCATTACGCGTTCTGGCGCTGATGTCAGAAGCGGTGAACGTGATTGCTGAAGGCGAAGTCTTGCAGCTAATGAACTGCAACGACCCGGATATCACTGAAGAAAGCTATATGCGCGTCATTTACAGTAAAACAGCACGTTTATTTGAAGCCGCAGCGCAATCATCATCGATCCTTGCCGGCGCGACGCCAGAGCAAGAAAAAGCGCTTCAGGACTATGGCCGCTACCTGGGCACTGCGTTCCAGTTAATTGACGATCTGCTCGACTACAGCGCGGACGGTAAAACGCTGGGTAAAAACACGGGCGATGACCTCAATGAAGGCAAGCCAACGCTGCCGCTCCTGCACGCAATGCGTCATGGTAATGCAGAACAACGTTCGATGATTCGCAAGGCGATTGAAGAAGGAAACGGGCGTCATCTGCTGGGACCCGTTCTTGCCGCCATGCAGCAATGCGGTTCACTTGATTATACGCGTCAGCGTGCCGAAGAAGAGGCAGATAAGGCGATTAGCGCACTACAGCTGCTGCCGGAAACACCACACCGCGCTGCGCTCGAAGGCCTTGCCCACTTAGCCGTACAGCGCGATTTCTAACGTGGTGTAAGGTTCTATCAGATAAGATCGTTGATTCATAAGTAGCGCTGCCTTGCAGCGCTACTCGTTCGCCAGACTTAGGCAGTCTGGTCGAGTGTGACATCATCCAGCCGAGACAGCATCGCTATTGTCCCTTCACGCAAGATGAAATTAATCAGCCGGCTTCGTTCATCAACGGAAAGTTGATGGAAAATATGCACCCACGATGACAGCAGGGTCGGCTCATTATCTATACGATAATACTCGGTTGGCGGATTTTCTTTTACTAGCAGAGAGTTCCTGACCTCGTTCGGCAAACTGCGAATAGAATATTCGACACCGCGCCCTTGAACCCCTTTCCGCCTGCGCTTTTCCCAACCGTCGTCTCGTGCCCGCTTGTTCAGCCCCTGCGGCGACTTAGGCAATCCACCTACACCAACCAGCTCACTTGTTGCAAACCACTCTTTGTCCATACTCGTCACTCCCTTGTTTGTTTTGAACAGGCATTACGTCAACTCGCCCAAAAGTTTCCATATAGTAGACTATAATTACCTAAACCGCTAACTTTTACACGTTACCGACACACCTAAGTAATAGAAGAAATGATTAAATCCAGCGTGATGCCCAACCACCGCAGCCAGAGAAAGTGCTACAAAGCGACAGAAAATACAGATTCCTTTTCATCACTGAGGCTAAGTTCAGAAAGATCGCCAGTAACGAATCAGTCAATCACCATTGATGAGACAGGTTCCCCATCCGACGGTGTAATACCTAACTGGCTCAGCGTGGTTGACACCCCGACTCGCAGAATATAAGCGATTAGCTCATCTCTTTCTTTTTCAGATAGTTGCTGATAAATTTGCATCCATACGGCCAGTGCCGCAGGCTGTTTCGCCGAGTAGGCGGAAGGCTCGATTTCGAGTAATAGGGATTTTTTTACCGTATCCGGCAAGCTGTGAATTGAGTACTCCACTCCTCTTCCCTGGACGCCTTTACGGCGACGCTTCTCCCATCCATCCTCGCGGGCGCGCTTATTTAATCCTTGTCTTGATTTCGGAAGGCCGCCGACTCCAACCAATTCGCTGGTAGCAAACCACTCTTTTTTCATTGCCTTTCATCCTGATAGTGCCATCCCTAACAAAAACGCCCTTATTTGGAAATTAATTGAGAATTTTAAGGAAAATTAATGCTATATTATTTCCAAATAATAATGTCATGTTAGTTCGGCATATAACTAACATCCGTTATTTATACCACTAATCTACAGTCGTCTTATAGCAAATAAGGGAAGGATTATGATTTTAAGGAAACAAGACTGGCATCCCGCTGATATCATTGCTGCACTGCGCAAGAAAAACACGACGCTGGCGGCGGTATCGCGAGCGGCCGGATTAAGCTCATCTACGCTAGCTAATGCACTCTCACGCCCTTGGCCCAAAGGGGAGTGGCTTATTGCCGATGCGATGGGTATTCACCCATCAGAGATTTGGCCCAGCCGGTACTACAATCCAGAAACCAATGAGCTTATCGACAGAAAAAAACTCATCCGTCCCGATTAAAAAAGAAAAGCCGGAGATCGACATCTCCGGCTTTTTATTCAACGTCACGTATTACAAGAATCTCAATGATTAATTCTTGATGAACGTCTCGCCTAACTCAATGTCCTGCTTCAGTGTATCCAGCATGCTGTTAAGCGCGTTTTGCTCAAAAGCACTTAATGTGCCGATGTCTTTACGCTCGGCGACGCCGTCTTTGCCTAACAGAATCGGCTGAGCGAAGAAGCGGGCATATTTGCCATCGCTTTCAACGTATGCACATTCCACCACACCGTTTTCGCCTTGCAGCGCACGAACCAGAGACAGACCAAAACGTGCTGCGGCCTGACCCATAGACAACGTTGCCGATCCGCCACCCGCTTTGGCTTCAACAACCTCAGTACCCGCATTCTGGATACGCTTGGTCAGATCGGCCACTTCCTGCTCGCTGAAGCTGATACCAGGAACCTGAGACAGCAGTGGCAGAATCGTCACACCAGAGTGTCCACCGATAACCGGCACATTAATGTCCTGCGGCTGTTTGCCTTTCAGCTCAGCAACGAACGTGTTGGAACGGATGATATCCAGCGTTGTGACGCCGAACAGTTTGTTTTTGTCATATACGCCAGCTTTTTTCAGCACTTCTGCTGCGATGGCAACGGTCGTATTCACCGGGTTGGTGATGATACCGATACAGGCTTTCGGGCAAGTAACCGCAATTTGCTCAACCAGATTACGCACAATGCCAGCATTGACGTTGAACAGATCGGAACGATCCATACCAGGTTTACGTGCCACACCCGCGGAGATCAGCACGATATCTGCACCAACAAGCGCTGGTTTAGCATCTTCACCGCTATAGCCTTTGATCTTCACTGCTGTAGGAATATGGCTCAGATCGACGGCAACACCCGGCGTTACTGGGGCGATATCGTAAAGGGATAGTTCTGAACCTGAAGGAAGCTGGGTTTTGAGGAGGAGTGCGAGTGCCTGACCGATACCACCTGCTGCTCCGAGAACTGCAACTTTCATCCTAAACTCCTTATTATCATAAAATAAAAAAGTGCCGTGAATTCATTTGGTTATAAACAGAATATAAAAATGGGGATACGTGCAACCTACTTATCTTTCCACAAATGACACGAGAGACAAAAAATACGCTATGTCTCTAATAATAAATCAAAAACAACCATTCGTTTGAAAGGTAAGTAAAGTTAGTAAGCTATTGAGCTATAACGCGGTGTTCATTCACGTGCGTTTAACCAGTGCGCTACATTACACCGATCAATGGCGTCCGAACAACATCATTCTGATAACATTTGATTTACTTTTATGTGACGCAGGACGCATTTTTCGGACTACCCAAGAGTCGATTTTTTTTGAAAACAGCGACTAACGCATATCTGGTGAAATGGATTGGAATTATACGCGATTTAATTGCATAAAAATTCACACAACTGCATAATAGGAAGATTAACCATAACAATTAATCCGGTGCAGAATGCGAAATTCGACAAAACAAGAAGACCTCGTTAAAGCGTTCAAAGCGCTGTTAAAGGAAGAGAAATTCAGTTCTCAAAGTGAAATTGTTCAGGCATTGCAAGACGAAGGATTTGAAAACATTAACCAATCCAAGGTGTCACGCATGCTAACGAAATTTGGCGCCGTGCGCACACGCAATGCCAAAATGGAGATGGTGTATTGTCTCCCTGCCGAGCTTGGCGTCCCGACGACGTCCAGCCCGCTGAAGAACCTTGTACTGGACGTGGATTACAATGATGCCGTCGTCGTGATCCATACCAGCCCTGGCGCCGCGCAGCTCATTGCTCGCCTGCTGGACTCACTTGGGAAGTCAGAAGGCATTCTCGGCACCATTGCAGGGGATGACACTATTTTTACCACCCCAGCAAGAGGCTTCAGCGTCAAACAGCTTTACGAAGCGATTCTGGTGCTATTCGAACAAGAGCTGTAATCCGCTTATACGCTAATGTTTTTGCTACGCTTTCTTCACTACGTGTAGAGCAGCTATCTACACGTAGCGATTACCGCTCGAACGCTCACACCGCAGGCAATTCAGCCAACGGCCAACGTGGCCGAACAGATACGCCCAGCGTCTGGCTCGCGCCATGCATCAGACGTACACTGCCTGCATAGGCAATCATCGCGCCATTATCCGTACAGAATTCAGGCCGCGCATAAAACACTTCACCGCCGCGTTTCGCCATCACTTCACCTAAGCGCTGGCGCAGCGTCCGGTTTGCACTCACGCCCCCCGCCATGACCAGTCGTTTAAAGCCCGTCTCATCCAGCGCGCGACGACATTTTATCGCCAGCGTATCTACGACGGCGTCTTCAAACGCACGAGCAATATCGGCACGCGTTTGATCGTCATCACCATTGCTACGAATCGTATTGGCAGCAAACGTTTTTAGCCCAGAAAAACTGAAATCCAGCCCCGGCCGATCGGTCATCGGGCGCGGAAACGTAAAGCGTTGGGAATTCCCCGCCTGCGCCATTTTCGACAGCATTGGACCACCAGGATAATCTAATCCCAGTAATTTCGCCGTTTTATCAAACGCTTCACCCGCCGCATCATCAATCGACTCGCCCAGCAAACGGTACTCTCCAATGCCCGTCACGCTGATGAGCTGCGTATGACCACCAGAGACCAGCAGCGCCACGAAAGGAAACGCCGGCGGGTTATCTTCCAGCATCGGCGCCAGCAAATGCCCTTCCATATGGTGCACAGGAATCGCCGGTACACCCCAGGCGAATGCCAACGATCTACCTATCGTCGCGCCCACTAATAGCGCGCCAACCAAACCAGGGCCGGCGGTGTAAGCCACACCATCGATATCGTCAGCCTGTAACCCAGCTTCGCGCAGCGCCGCCTGAATCAACGGAACCGTTTTACGCACGTGATCGCGTGAGGCGAGCTCAGGCACTACGCCGCCGTAATCAGCATGCAATTTAACCTGGCTGTATAACTGATTGGCGAGCAAACCGGTTTCCGTGTCATAAATGGCCACACCAGTTTCATCACAGGATGTTTCGATACCCAATACGCGCATTGCTGTTCCTAACGTTGATGATGATACGAGCACGCGTTAAATGCCGCTTGCTTCAAACTGCAGATAGTCTACCATAAGCGGCCTGATTTCTGCGCTGGCCGTGGTTGGGCGTTTTATGATCACCGCAATGCTTTACAAAGACGTCACGTTTGCAGTAGAATTCCGCACCATTTTGAAAAGGCTGGCACAAGGCCAGCGGCAAACCGAATTTATTGAGGTGAGAGGCACATGCCGGTAATTAAAGTACGTGAAAACGAGCCGTTCGACGTAGCTCTGCGTCGCTTCAAACGTTCCTGTGAAAAAGCAGGCGTTCTGGCTGAAGTTCGTCGTCGTGAGTTTTATGAAAAACCAACGACCGAACGCAAGCGCGCTAAAGCTTCTGCAGTGAAACGTCACGCGAAGAAATTGGCTCGAGAAAACGCACGCCGCACTCGTCTGTATTAATTTTCAGGAGGGTTTCCCTCCAACGCGTGATTAATCCGCAGACTTAGCAGTTGCATACGTAAGGCCGTGCTTTCCGAAAGGAAGCGCGGCTTGTTGTCGTTTATAAGCTATATCCAATGTAATCACCTTACAGAAGGGTATACACCAGGGGCTTATGGCTGGACGAATCCCACGCGTATTTATTAATGACCTGCTGGCTCGCACCGACATCGTCGATCTCATTGACGCGCGCGTCAAACTGAAGAAGCAGGGCAAAAACTACCATGCGTGCTGTCCGTTCCATCACGAAAAAACCCCCTCATTCACCGTAAACGGTGACAAACAGTTCTATCACTGTTTTGGCTGTGGCGCACACGGCAACGCCATAGACTTTTTGATGAATTACGATCGTCTCGAATTCGTTGAAACCATTGAAGAGCTGGCCACCCAATATGGCCTCGAAGTGCCTTATGAAACCGGCACGGGCCCGACCCAGTTAGAGCGTCACCAACGGCAAAGTCTGTACGAATTGATGGGACAGCTCAGCGGGTTCTATCAACAAGCACTAAGCCAATCAGTCGGTACACCAGCGTTGCAGTACCTGCAACAGCGCGGTTTAAGCGCAGAAGTGATCAGTCATTTTGCAATTGGCTTCGCCCCGCCCGGCTGGGACAACGTTTTAAAGCGCTTTGGCCGCAATAATGATGACCGCAGCACATTGAACGATGCAGGCATGCTGGTGACTAACGATCAGGGCCGAATGTATGACCGCTTCCGCGAGCGTGTGATGTTCCCCATCCGCGACAAACGGGGACGAGTGATTGCCTTCGGCGGACGCGTATTAGGCGATGGTACCCCAAAGTACCTTAACTCGCCGGAAACAGAAATTTTTCATAAAGGTCGCCAGTTGTACGGCCTGTATGAGGCGCAGCAAAGTCACCCAGAACTCAAACGACTCTTGGTTGTTGAAGGCTATATGGATGTGGTGGCGCTGGCGCAGTTTGATATTGACTATGCGGTGGCATCGCTGGGTACCTCCACAACCGCCGATCACATTCAGTTACTATTTCGCGCCACAGACCTGGTGGTGTGTTGTTACGACGGAGACCGTGCTGGACGTGAAGCGGCATGGCGCGCGCTGGAAACTGCGCTACCCTATTTGAACGATGGTCGTCAGCTACGCTTTATGTTCCTGCCAGACGGTGAAGATCCCGATACGCTGGTGCGTAAAGAAGGCAAAATCGCCTTTGAGCAGCGAATGGAACAGGCCCTGCCGCTGTCGCAGTTTCTGTTTGAAACGCTGCAACAGCAGGTGGACATGAGTTCACCCGACGGTCGTACTAAGCTCAGCACGCTGGTGCTACCGCTGATAGGCCAGGTACCGGGAGAAACGCTGCGGATGTATTTGCGCCAGCAGCTCGGTAACAAGCTAGGAATTTTGGACGACAGCCAGTTGGACAGACTGCTCCCAAAAGTGGCAGAGCAAGCTCAATCCTACCAGCCGCCGCAACTAAAAGTCACAACTATGCGTATACTTATAGGACTTTTAGTACAAAACCCAAGATTGGCTGCAGAGGTGCCTGACCTCGCGCTGGAAGGCATTGAAGAAGACAAAGTGGCGGGTTTATCCCTGTTTCAAGACTTGGTGAAAACCTGCAACGCCAGCCCTGGGATGAACATGGGCCTGCTGTTGGAAAAATATCGCGACAGCAAGTACCGCAAACAGCTTGAAACCATGGCTTCATGGAACCATATGATCGTAGAGGAAGAGCTCGACGAGAAGTTCAGAATCAGTCTGGCAGAGCTCTACGATCAGCTGTTGAAACAGCGACAAGAAACATTGATTGCCCGTGACAGAACGCATGGGCTCAACGCCAAAGAAAAAAAAGAGCTTTGGTCGTTGCAACTGGCGTTGACCAGAAAACACTGATACAGAGGCTTAATTGCCGATAAATAGCAGGGTTGAGCCCTGCAAAGAGCCGCTACAGGGGCGCGGCGATAAGAAAAATACCCCTAATGCTATTGTTAGCGAACTACGCTGACCGACACCAACCCAAATACTCTGAAGTGTGGATACCGTCTTATGGAGCAAAACCCGCAGTCACAGCTGAAGCTGCTTGTCACCCGTGGTAAGGAGCAAGGCTACCTGACCTATGCTGAGGTCAATGACCATCTGCCGGAAGATATCATCGACTCGGATCAGATCGAAGATATCATCCAGATGATTAACGACATGGGCATCCAGGTGATGGAAGAAGCACCGGATGCAGACGATCTGTTGCTGGCCGAAAACACCAATGATGCCGATGAAGATGCAGCAGAGGCTGCTGCGCAGGTTCTATCCAGTGTTGAATCGGAAATTGGTCGCATCACCGATCCGGTTCGCATGTACATGCGTGAAATGGGTACCGTTGAGCTGTTGACGCGTGAGGGCGAGATCGATATCGCCAAGCGTATTGAAGACGGCATCAACCAGGTTCAGTGCTCTGTTGCAGAGTATCCTGAAGCCATTACTTACCTGCTGGAACAGTATGACCGCGTCGAAGCGGGCGAAAGCCGCCTGTCCGACCTGATCACTGGCTTCGTCGATCCTAATGCGGAAGAGGACATTGCGCCTACCGCGACTCACGTTGGTTCCGAGCTTTCGAGCGAAGAAATGGACGATGACGATGAGGAAAAAGAAGACGAAGAGGAAGAAGAAGACGACAACAGCATCGATCCTGAGCTGGCGCGTGAGAAGTTCACCGAGCTGCGTGTGCAATATGAAACGACACGTCAGGTTATCAAAGCTCACGGTCGTAGCCATGCATTGGCAGCACAGGAAATCCTGAATCTGTCCGAAGTCTTCAAACAGTTCCGTCTGGTGCCGAAACAGTTTGATTTCCTGGTTAACAGCATGCGTTCCATGATGGATCGCGTTCGTACTCAGGAACGTTTGATCATTAAGTTGTGTGTTGAACAGTGCAAAATGCCGAAGAAAAACTTCGTCACGATGTTCACTGGCAATGAAACCAACAACACTTGGTTTGCCGCAGCAGTCGCAATGGGCAAGCCATGGTCTGAAAAGCTGAATGATGTTGAAGAAGACGTCACCCGCAGCCTGCAAAAACTGCAGCAGATCGAAGAAGAAACCGGCCTGACGATCGAGCAAGTTAAAGACATCAACCGTCGTATGTCGATTGGTGAAGCGAAAGCGCGTCGCGCCAAGAAAGAAATGGTGGAAGCCAACCTGCGTCTGGTTATTTCTATCGCGAAGAAATACACCAACCGTGGTTTGCAGTTCCTCGACCTGATTCAGGAAGGCAACATCGGTCTGATGAAAGCGGTAGATAAGTTTGAATACCGCCGTGGTTACAAATTCTCGACCTATGCCACTTGGTGGATCCGTCAGGCGATCACCCGTTCTATCGCCGATCAGGCGCGTACCATCCGTATTCCGGTACACATGATTGAGACGATCAACAAACTGAACCGTATCTCTCGTCAGATGTTGCAGGAAATGGGACGCGAGCCAACGCCGGAAGAGCTGGCTGAGCGTATGCTGATGCCAGAAGACAAGATCCGTAAAGTGCTGAAAATCGCGAAAGAGCCGATTTCAATGGAAACCCCGATTGGTGATGATGAAGATTCACATTTGGGCGATTTCATCGAAGATACGACGCTGGAGCTGCCGCTGGATTCCGCCACGTCGGAAAGCCTGCGTTCTGCGACACACGACGTTCTGGCTGGCTTGACCGCACGTGAAGCGAAAGTCCTGCGCATGCGTTTCGGTATCGATATGAACACCGACCATACGCTGGAAGAAGTGGGCAAACAGTTTGACGTTACGCGTGAACGTATTCGTCAGATCGAAGCGAAAGCGCTGCGTAAACTGCGCCACCCAAGCCGTTCCGAAGTGCTGCGTAGCTTCCTGGATGATTAATTCATCCCTCAGCTAATCCGCACGGTAGATAGCCTCACGATAAATAACCCCAGTTCGCTGGGGTTATTTTTTGCCTGTCAGAACGCTCAGATTGAATTTATACGTTATCCTGCAACGCCTGATGCAATTCCTGATATGACGCCACCAGCGACTCCAGCGTCGCACGATTCAGCCCGCTAGGGTTCGGCAGTACCCAAACCTGCGTTTTGCCAATACACAGCGCCTGACGCCCCCAGGAAACCTTCTTGATACCAAACGCCTGACTGAACGCCTGCTTCCCTAACACCGCCAGCGCACGCGGCTGATAGCGTTCCATCTTCTCAACAATCACATTGCCGCCTTGCAGCAGCTCGTCTCGCCCCAACTCGGTGGCTTCAACCGTTGGGCGCTCCACCAGCATGGTGATGCCACATCCGGTATCCAGCAGATGCTGCTCTTCCGCAGGTGTCAGCAAACGTTCAGTAAAGCCTGCCTGATAAATCACCTTCCAGAAGCGATTACTAGGGTTAGCGAAGTGGTAACCGTGATGGGCCGTCGACAGCCCGGGGTTAATGCCGCAGAAAACCACCTGAAGATTCATGGCCAGAATATCGGTAATCATGTCTTTCCCTACTTCCGTTGACTACAGCCATCGTAAATTCTGATAAGAATAACAACAAGCTATCTTGAGTATAAAACCACCACCCGGCAGATAGACTATAGACCTCCCCCCGCACATTACCGTATAATCATCGCCCATTCGGCCCCTTAGCTCAGTGGTTAGAGCAGGCGACTCATAATCGCTTGGTCGCTGGTTCAAGTCCAGCAGGGGCCACCAAATTTTAGCTTTAAAATCATATGATTAAGCCACCTTTTACGGTGGTTTTTTTGTGCATCATGTACAGTGTCGCAAATTTGTCTCACTGAATTCAGGCAACATCGAAAACAGCATATAAACAAGCGAGACCTCTCAACGCCCGATGTTTCCCTCACCAAGCCCGCACAAGAATGGCATGTTTCTATGCTGCTATTTTATCAGGTGTTGTGACATCTATCTCATTAGCGCAAATCTGAGCAGTGATACAGAAATAACAGCCCTTTTAAAATAGGGGTTTAACATGAAATAAAGGGATTGTAACTTGAATGTATAGGCATAAAACCCTATATTAATAATGTATTGAGCAATAGACAGGCTTTAAACATTCAGGGGAACAGGATGACCCATATAGTCTGGACGGGTAAGGCGGTTAAAGACCTTCGCAAACTCCCAGTCAACGATCAGAAAGCGATTCAGGCGAATGTGAATTCACTAGAGGGGTACCCCACGACAAAGAGTAAACCGCTCGATATTACCAAGCTGACAGATCGCGGGAGCGAGTATCGCTTAAGGGTAGGAAATTATCGCGTGCTGTTTGAGATACAGAAAGGGGAACCGATCATTATTGAAATTCAACGTGTGCTACGCCTCACCAGTACCACATACTAAATTCGCACCAAATCCGTGCCAACATGAGACGATATGAAACGTTAAAGATTAGGAAAATCTATCATGTCAAACATTCAATACATTACTGACGAGCGCGGACAGAAGATTTCCGCCGTTATTCCGATAGAACTGTTTGAAAAACTTATCCATAACAGTGAACTCGACGGGCTGTATGAATTGGTACAAAACGATACTGGCCCCAGCGATAATGTGCAGTATCCCAATGAGGTGATCAATATCCTGTCCTCCAAAAATTGCACAATGCAAGCCGCCTGGCGGATCTACCGTGGGATGACACAAAAACAGGTCGCTGAAAAGCTAGGCATAAAGCAATCTACCGTGTCCGAATTCGAGAAATCAGAACGGCCACGTAAAGAAAACATTGAGCGGCTAGCAGAACTGTATAACTGCAAACCTGAACAATTGATTTTGGAATAATCTTCGCCCCGCAAACGGGGTGATTTTTGCGATGTACGAATGTAAAACCGGATTGGTTGAATACGCTTCGGAAGACTGACAGACGTCATTCACGTCTTAATAACTTGCGAACACACGTCGATAAACGCGCGTAATTTGGGTTGATTCCTCGCAGCTCTGGAGAAATAAAGAAAGAGGCCGTCGTTGCCCGGCGAGAGATCGAGTAACGCCGCTTCCAGCGTGCCATTTGCCAGTTCGCGTGAGGTATGGAAGGTGGATGAGTAAATAAGTCCAACGCCCCTGACCGCGAGGCTACGCATTAGCTCACCATCGTTCACGGTAATTGTGCCGGTCGGCTCAACTCTTACACTTTCTTTATTTTCGACAAACTCCCACCGATAAATATCTCCCTTTTCAGGGCGACGAAAGCGAATACATTCGTGATGCACCAGATCGCGCGTCGCTTTAGGCTTACCGTTCGCTTTGAAATAGTCTGGCGACCCAAATACCGCCCACTTAAATGGCGGGGAGAGTCGTACTGCAATCATATCCTGTTCGATGTATGAACCGATCATAATGCCAGCATCGTAGCCTTCGGAGACGAAATTATCGTGACGATTACTCACCGTGATATCGATATTCAAATTCGGCCACGCCTGACGAAACGCAGGGATGAGAGGCTCGATGACATGAGGCAATGCCAAACGTTCTACGATCAGCTTCAACGTCCCAGAGGGCTTTTTTGCCGATTGAGCCACATCTTCAAAACCCGTTGCGATAACGTGTGCCGCAGGCCCAATTCTCAGCAGCAGGCCTTCCCCTGCTTCCGTCAATGCCATTTTGCGCGTCGTGCGGTGGAAAAGTAGCACGCCGAGGCGATGCTCCAGTTTCTGGAGCGACAAGCTCACCGATCCCGGCGTCTTACCCAGATCGAGCGCGGCTTTGCGAATGCTCAAGCGTTTCGCTATAGCCAGAAATTCTGCCAGTCCATCAAAGCTATCGGATTGCCCCATCAGGGTTCCTCATCGTCATGCAACACAGGGATCATCAAACGTATTTTACGATAATTTATCACGCCAATATAAAGTGATTGTATCGATTTTTTAAACAATGTATTCCACTTTTACCGCCTGTTTTCAACCCATTATCACGGATATAGTGGCGACCATCACCACCTGCTGAAAGGAGTTTTTTATGTCAATCATCAAGCGCTGTGCTGGTCTTATCGCCGCGATGGCTGTGTTTGCCGCAGCCTCCCCCGTTTTCGCCCAAGCCAATCTGAAAGAAGAGAAGATACTGATCGTCGTCTCCAGTCTGGATAAAAAGACGCCGGAGCTGGTTGGCGGGTTCTGGTTTCCAGAGCTCACTCACCCGGTTGAAGTCTTCGACAAAGCCGGACTGGATTACGACATTGCCAGCCCGAAAGGAGGATTGCCTCCGTTCGACGGGTTCGATCTCAAAGATCGGGCGAGTCTGGATTTTTGGACTAACCCAGAGCACCGCAACAAACTGGCCAATTCCATCCCGCTGGCAAAAATTGATCCTGCTAAATACACCGCGATCCTGCTCGTCGGCGGACATGGGCCAATGTGGGATTTTGCCAACAATCCTCAGTTAGCCAACATTGTGCGTACTCTGTATGAGAAAAACGGCATTGTCAGCGCGGTCTGCCACGGTCCTGCGGGTCTGCTGAATGTGAAACTCAGCAATGGCGAACTGTTGATTAAAGGCCGTCGTCTTACCGGCTTTACTGCGGAAGAAGAAGCTTCCCGGCAATACGACAAGATTGTGCCGTTTGAACTTGAAGGTGCACTGAAAAAGGATGGCGCAATATTCGAAGAAGCCCCTATCTTCGAAAATAAAGTCGTCGTTGACGGGCGACTGATCACCGGTCAAAACCCAGCATCCGCTCAAGCGCTTGGCGAAGCCGTCGTCAATGCGCTGAAAACGAAGGCATAATCACCGCATCATCAGTTGCGTTAGGTGGTCAAACACCTAACGCATCGATATCAGGAAGGACGTCACACATCAGGCGATGCGCTTGATAACAGCAAAAAATCACTAGCAAACTCAGTACACATCGCGGACATAGCGTTTGTCCTGTGCCATTTTTGCAATATAGGCCGCCGCATCTTCACTACTCATGTTCCCGTGAACCTGCACAACCTGCCAAAGCGCCGAGTCCACATCCTTCGCCATACGGCTGGCGTCACCACACACGTAGAAATGCGCGCCCTTCTCTAACCAGCGCCATAGCTCGGCCCCCTGCTCACACATGCGGTGCTGGACATAAATTTTCTCACGTTGGTCACGCGAAAAAGCCGTATCAAACCGATGCAGGTAACCCTCGCGTTGCAGTTTCTCCAACTCCTCACGATAGTAAAAATCTGTCGCGGCACGCTGCTCGCCAAAGAACAGCCAATTTTTACCTTGCGCCCCTGTCGCCCGCCGCTCTTGCAGAAAAGCCCGGAAAGGTGCGATCCCCGTGCCCGCCCCAACCATGATGATTGGCGTATCTGGGCGTTTTGGCGTACGAAAATGAGCTGATTTTTGGATGAAGATAGGCACGGCAACCGACCCTGCTGCGCGGTCAGCCAGAAAGGTTGAACACACGCCGCCCCGCGGTTTACCCTCAGCACCATAGCGCACCGTCGACACGGTCAGATGAATCTGGTGCGGCGTGACTTTCGGGCTGGACGAAATCGAGTACAAACGTGGCTGCATACGTTTAAGCACGCGCAACCATTCGTCAGCCTGAACCTGTATCGGAAAATCCTGTAGCAAATCGACAGTCTGCCGTCCCCACAGCCACTGTTTGAGTTCTTCTTTACGTTCCTCTTTCAGCAGGTCAGCCAGCGCAGCATGACCCGAGCGTGCGCTGACAAACTGCAAGATCTCCGGCGTGATACGGGCAATCTCGAAATACTGGGACAACGCCTCGGCAAGCGCCATATCACCCTTATCTTTGACGGTCACGACGGTAGAAGCCGAGAGTTTGAGGGCAGAAAGCATATCGCTCACTAACTCAGGGCAGTTAGTCGGCCAGATGCCAAGCGCGTCCCCCGCTTCGTAGCTCACATCGCTGCCTGAAATATCAAAGGCGAATTGCCGGGTCTCTTTTTCCGCTCCCAGCGCATTAAGCAACTGGTTGACGACAAGGCGTGCGGGCAGAGGCGCATTTCGACTAAAGGTAGGCAGCGAAGCCGCAGGTGCCGTCGTGCATGTTTCATTTCCGTCAGCCAGTACCGCCGTCGCGGGCGTAGCAACCTTGCTTGCCATTGGCGTATGCGCTCCCGCGAGAGCGTTGACCATGCTGTCTAGCCAGGCTTTCGCCGCATCCTGATAGTCAGGCTCACAGTCGATTCGTGCTGACAGACGCTGCGCGCCCAGCGCCTCCAGCCGTGCATCAAGCCGGCGGCCAAAACCGCAAAACTGATCGTAGTTTGAATCACCGAATGCCAGCACGGAAAACGACACGTCAGCCAGTCTAGGTGCAGTCTCCGCCTCTAATGCCGTCCAGAAATGGGTGCCATTGTCGGGAGGGTCGCCGTCGCCAAACGTGCTGGCGATGAAGAGCACACGCGGCATCGCAGGCAGATTGGTACTGTTGAAGCTGTCCATATCGGACAAGGTAACGGTATGCCCTTCAGCCTTCAGACGTTCGGCGCACTGTGCCGCGAAACCTTCCGCATTGCCGGTCGACGACGCCCATAAAATCAAAATAGGGGGTTGTGATGGCACAGTTGCGGCCACCACATTGGGAGAAGAAGCGGGTAGCAACGTTATACCGTCACTGGGTAGCCAAGTGCGGGCAAAAAGCCCCGCCAGCATGCCGTCGAGCATCAGGCGTCTGGAAGGTTCCAGTGGTGCCGTGGCGGGCAGGACAGGCACGCCACCAGCCAGTCTTGATGCATCAGTACGCAAAGCTGCAATATAACCTTGCAGATAGTGTTGTTCGGGCGCGCTGAGTGTCATCGCCGGCGCGGCATCAAGGCCAAGTAGCGTGGCCAGCGCATCAATGTGTTTCATGTCGAGTTCCTTGATGTCGTTGTTCGGCGTACTCGCCTTGGCCTGTTCCGATACGGGAACAGCCACTGGGTGGCTCTCCCGCTCCGGAGAAATCCGCGCTGAGGGTTCAGCGATCCGCGTCAGCGCCACCGCAGAGATCTTGAATTCAGGCTGCTGGGAAATCGGGTCAATGGCATCGCTGGTGACGGCGTTAATCGCCAGATCGTCACCAAAGACGTCATTCCAGTGAAAGGGAGCAAAGCAGTTACCGGGGCGAACCCGATTGGTCACCACGGCGGGGAGTACCGCACGCCCACGGCGCGACCGGATCTCCACACGATCCTTATCCTGAATACCGAGCGCAATGGCATCTTCGGGATGCACTTCGATAAAAGGCCCAGGATTTAGCTTGTTGAGCGTCGGAATTTTTCCGGTTTTCGTCATCGTGTGCCACTGGTGCTGCAAGCGGCCGGTATTCAGTACAAACTGAAAGTCATCATCCGGCATTTCGGCGGGCGACATATGCGGTCGGGGGAGGAATATCCCTTTACCACTTTCGGTCGCAAAAACGAGGCGTGGCTGGGTGCCGTCCGGCAGGTCTTTACGCGTCTGGCTCACGCCGTCATTGAGGTAGCGAATGGGGTGACGATCTTGCTTATCCTCAGGGGGACAGGGCCACTGTAAGGGAGCCTGCCGTAAGCGTTCATAGCTGGCGCCACGAATATCGTATCCCGTCTTCGGGTTCCAGAACTGTTTAATTTCTTCAAACACCTCGGATGCCGAGCCGTAGCTAAACCCTTGCTCATAGCCCATCTCGCAGGCGACGCTGGCGATGATTTGCCAATCGGCCATCGCCTCACCGGGCGGTTCAACGGCCTTTTGCATCAGCGTCAAATTTCGCTCGGAGTTAATCATCACGCCTTCAGCCTCAGCCCACAGTGCGCCGGGCAGCAGGATATCGGCATAGCGGTTGGTCTCGGTATCGAGAAACGCATCTTGTGTGATAACAAGTTCGGCGGCTTGCAGCCCCGCGATCACATTCTTGCGGTTGGGAACCGTAGCCACCGGATTCGTACAGATGATCCAGCACGCTTTGATCTTGCCCGCCATCATGTCTTCAAACATGGCGACGGTGCCGCCGCCGAGATCCGTGCGCAGTGTTCCAGCAGGAACACCCCAGAGTGCCTCAATGGCTGCCCGATCCTTCTCCACCAGCACAGAACGTTGCCCCGGTAATCCCATCCCCATATAGCCCATTTCACGCCCGCCCATCGCATTGGGCTGCCCCGTCAGGGAAAACGGGCCGCTTCCCGTGCGACAAATCGAGCCAGTGGCTAAATGCAGGTTGCAGATCGCATTAGTATTCCAGGTGCCATGCGTGCTTTGGTTAAGCCCCATCGTCCAGCAACTCATCCACTCCGCCGCCGTACCAATCCACTCCGCCGCCTTGCGGATATCCGCCTCTGGCAGCCCGGTGATCTCCGCGACTTTCTCTGGGGGATAGTCGTCAAGGAATTCAGGCATCGCCTCCCACCCTTCGGTGAACTCGGCGATAAAAGCGGGATCGGTGTGCCCATTCTGGACAAGCAGATACAGCAGGCCGTTGAGCAGAGCCAAATCCGTGCTGGGCTTGATTTGCAGGAACAGGTTCGCTTTGTCCGCCGTAGCATTACGCCGTGGGTCAACCACGATGAGCTTAGCCCCTGCCTTGACGCGGTCCATCATGCGCAGGAAAAGGATCGGGTGACAGTCGGCCATGTTCGCGCCAATGACGAAAAAGACATCAGCGTGGTCAAAGTCTTGATAGGAGCCCGGCGGCCCGTCCGATCCCAAAGAGAGCTTGTAGCCGCTACCCGCACTGGCCATACACAGACGGGAGTTTGACTCTATGTTATTCGTACCGATAAAACCCTTAACGAGCTTATTCGCCAGATATTGAGATTCCAGCGACATCTGACCGGAGACGTAAAGCGACACCGCATCGGGGCCGTGGGTATCAATAATAGCCCGTAACCGTCGCGCGGTTTCCTTGATGGCTTTCCCCATATCAACCCTGACCGACTCGTGCTGACGATCTGCCCGCAGGTAGGCGTTCTCCAGCCGTCCTGATTCAGCAAGAGCCTGACCACTGGTGTTGCCCTTGGTACACAGTCGACCAAAGTTGGTGGGATGCGTCTTGTCACCTGATACCTTGATCACACGATTATCTTTTACTTCCATCACCACACCGCAACCGACCCCACAGTAAGGGCAAACACTCTTTACACACGCTGAGGATTTGGCATCCATGACTGACTCCCGTAAGGACTGAGTTGCAACAGCCGCGCAAAACAAGGGCTGCACCGAGCGAATTCAGGCATAAAAAATTTCCGGGAGAAATTTTTAACGTTGCGTTAGCAACGGCCCATAAGGGTGGCGGCCAGGGATGGCACGCCATAAAAAAACGTCCACAGAACCCTGCTCTCGCCTTGATGCGAAAAGCATGATTGTGTGGACGCCATTGTCCTGACCGAGGCTTTGCTCACCGTTGAGGCAAAGCGACGGAATCGCTATAAGGTTGAGAAGCAAGTTGCGTGCCACCGTTATGCACAGCCAGATATAACGTGGGAGAGGGGAAGCTAGGGCATTTTTTGCCGCGTAGCTGCATCACGGTGGTGCAGAATCAGAGGGCAGCCGTTCACTTCTGGTTCATCTGCTACTTCATGTTATTTATTGTGGCCGGTAGATCATTACTGAGCGTTCTACCGGCTTAATAGAGATGTCGTGACCGAAGTCACATAACCAAACGGGGGCATTGCCGCAGAGATTCAGGATTGTATAGTGTACTAACAAGACGTTACCGCCAATGGCGGGCGAGACTTGGGCAGAGGTGAGTAGCACTACTCTCTTCTGCCCAAGTTTTTTTTTGCCTGTCATCCGGTAGTTCCCTGTGCGGAAACAGCGTCCGGCGCAGCGTAATGATGTAGAAAACGATAAGGAGAAATACCATGAAAGCATTCCCCGACGGATTTTTATGGGGCGGTTCAGTTGCAGCAAACCAGGTCGAAGGCGCATGGAATGAAGACGGTAAAGGCGTATCCACCTCCGATCTTCAGCTAAAGGGCGTGCATGGTCCGGTAACAGAGCGCGATGAGAGCACGAGCTGCATCAAAGATCGGGCAATCGATTTTTATCATCAATACCCGCAGGATATTCAGCTGTTCGCCGAAATGGGGTTCAAGGTGTTGCGCACCTCCATCGCCTGGACGCGCATTTATCCCGAAGGCGACGAAGCAGAGCCTTGCGAAGCCGGTTTGGCCTTCTACGATCGCCTGTTTGATGAAATGGCGAAGCATCAGATTCAGCCGCTGATTACGCTGTCGCACTATGAAATGCCGTACGGCCTGGTGAAAAAGCTGGGAGGCTGGGGCAACCGTGCCGTCATCGACCATTTTGAGAAGTATTCGCGTACCGTTTTCAGCCGCTACAAAGACAAAGTGAAGCACTGGCTGACCTTCAATGAAATCAACATGGCGCTGCACTCACCTTTTACGGGTATCGGGCTGAGCGGCGAGCCTACGAAGCAAGAGATTTATCAGGCTATCCACCACCAGTTGGTTGCCAGCGCACGCGCGGTAAAAGCCTGCCACGAGATCATCCCCGATGCCAAAATTGGCAACATGCTGCTGGGCGCGGTGCGCTACCCCATGACCTGCCACCCGAAAGATGTGCTGGAAGCACAGAGCAAGAACCGTGAATGGCTGTTCTTCGGTGATGTTCAGGTGCGCGGCACCTATCCAGCCTGGATTCAGCGCTATTTCCGCGAAAATGGCGTCGAACTCACCATTACCGCACAGGACAAAGACGATCTAAGCCACACCGTGGACTTTGTCTCGTTCAGCTATTACATGAGCGGCTGCGCAACTTTCGAGCCGGAAAAATATCAATCTTCACGCGGCAATATCATCCGCCTGATTCCTAACCCGCATCTTGAAGCGTCCGAATGGGGCTGGCAGATCGACCCCGAAGGCCTGCGCTTCCTGCTGAATGAGCTGTATGACCGCTATCAGAAGCCACTGTTCATCGTGGAAAACGGGCTGGGTGCACGCGACGTGGTGGAAGACGATGGCAGCATTCACGACAGCTACCGCATTGATTACCTGCGTCGCCATCTGGTTCAGGTACGTGAAGCCATTGACGATGGCGTTGAGCTGCTGGGCTACACCAGTTGGGGGCCGATCGATCTGGTCAGTGCGGGTACGGCACAGATGTCAAAACGCTACGGCTTTATTCATGTCGATCGCGATGATGAAGGCAAAGGCACGCTGGAACGTCGGCGCAAAGACAGCTTCTACTGGTATCAGGATGTGATTAACAGCAACGGGAAGTCGTTGTAATCAGCTAGAAAATTAAACGATAGAAAAAATCAGACGGCGTGCTCATACATCGCCGTCTGATTTATTGCAGTGGATTATTTATCCATTAATTCTTTCAGTAGCGGCTCGCTCTTTTTCACCGCGTCGTTCGAGGCTTTCACCTTCGCTTCTTTACCGACCTGATCGGGGATAAACCCGGCGAGAATCTCCTCGTGGTTGTACCCTTTCAGCCATTCGCGCGGGAACGGCGCTAACTGCTCGCCAGCGCCTTCATGACGATAAACCTGCCCTTGCCCTGTACGCTGGTTATACGGGATCACGTTTTTCCCCTGTCGATCCTTCAGCTCTTCATACAGCTTTTTGCGCAGCGCGATTTTGACATTCACGATCTTCTCATCGGTAGCATCGATCAGGTTGTGCTTCTCTTCCCGATCGTTCTGCATGTCGTAGAGTTCTTCTTTATCCCACACGCCGTAATATTGGATGTATTTGTATTCCGGCGTCCGGATCGCAAACGTGGTTGGCGTCTGCGGGAAGCTGTATTCCCAGAAGTATTCATAGACGAAGTAGTCTTTACGCTTCGGCACGGTATAACCATCCAGCCCCAGACGCCAGAAGCTCTGCCCGTCATAATGCTGCGGTGCGGCAACACCTGCGGCTTCCAGAATGGTTGGCGCCACGTCGATGTTTCTGACGATGTCTTCTACCACTTTGTCTTTGGCGAATCCCGGCCCCGAGGCAATCAGCGGCACGCGGATCGACTCTTCATAGGCATTACGCTTATCGATCAGCCCATGTTCGCCGAACATGAAGCCGTTATCCCCCATCACCATAATAATGGTGTTCTTATCCAGCCCCTGTTTTTGTAGCCAGTCACGCACGCGCCCTACGCTGTCATCCACCGAGCGCAGCGTTTCATAGTAGTCGCGCTGGTACTGCTGAAGATCCATATCCGTGTTATAGGGGTAATCCACGCCGTGCCAGCTGTTGCGCTGGTTCTTCACCCACATCGGCTTGCCGGCATAGTTTTCCGGCGTATCGGCATAAGTATCCGGCACTGGGAAGGTCACCTCTTTCATGCTGCCACGGTGGCGCTTGGCAGGCAGGAAATCGGAGTGCACGCCTTTATGCGACAGATACATCATGAACGGCTTTTTCTTATCGAGCGTGTTCAGCCAGTCCACGGCGTAATCCGTTAGCTCATCGGTGATGTAGCCTTTTTGCGGCACCATCTTGCCATCGATATTGAGCATGGTCGGCTTGCCATAGTTATCAATTGGATAATAACTGCCTTGCCCCAGCAGCCCTACCCAACGATCGAAGCCAGCGAAACCTTTCGTGGCCGTTTTATCCGCGCCGCCGAAATGCCATTTGCCAAAGAAACCGGTCTGATAGCCGTTGTCGCGCAGCAGTTCCGGGAAGTAATTCAGGTGAGAGAGATCGGACGGATTGTTATCCGATACCCCATGATTATGCACGTACATCCCCGTCAGGATGCTGGCACGACTAGGGGAGCACAGCGAAGTCGTCACGAACGCGTTCTTAAAATACGTCCCTTCCCTGGCGATGCTATCCATATTCGGCGTGTGAATAGCTGAATTCAGGAAGCCGAATGCGTCGTAACGCTGATCGTCAAGAATGATATAAACCACGTTGGGTTGCTTGCCATCAGCCGACGGCACCGTCGCAGAAGGGGAAGCCGCCGCTTGCATACAGGCCAGCGTAATCGCGGCCAGAAGTCTGTTTTTTTTCATCGTTCTTCCTTTTATGCCATCCCTTCCCAGAGCACTCGAAGAGTATTCGGCATCGGTTAATAAAACTCTGCTTTTATATTCCTTCTTATTTTCTTCATCGATTCCTGGCGTCCCAATTGAGAGAGCAAGGCATTCATGCGTGGTAAAACATGAAATAGGTGCGTTTTAAAACCATCACAGAAATAGTTTTTATTCGGTCGCCCATCGCTGGAAATTTCAAATCGATGCTTCGGGCAGCCGCCATGACAAACCGCTTTCACTTCACAGTTCAGGCAATCTTTGCTGATGTTTTTTCGCTTATTTTCGCCAAAGGCGAGGTTTTGCGGCGAATTCACCAGCGACGCCAGATCGTCCTGATTAATATTGCCGAGCTTATTTTCGGGATAAACAAAATGGTCGCAGGAATACACGTCGCCATTCGCTTCAACAATCAGATTACCGCCACAGGTTTCATTGATGATGCAGGCGCTAAGCTGTCCGGTCATTTTGGTCAGCGTTTGTTCGAAGTTCATGACAAACACATTGCCCAGATCGTGCTGAACCCAATGGTCAAAGATCGTATTCAGGAAACGGCCATACGCTTTGGCGGGCACTGACCACTCCGTCACACTACACTGGCCCGAAAAGTCCGGTTGAATCAGCACCAGTCCGTTGTCATCCGGCTGAGCCGCGCGGCGCTCCACCAGCGGAATGAACTGCATGTAGCGGCTGCCGATGCGTTTAAGAAACTGGTAGACATCCAGCGGGCGTTTCACATTTTCCGCATTCACCACCGTCAGGGTATTAAACTCGACCCGATGACGCTTCAGTGCCTCCAGCCCCTTCATCACGTCATCAAAGGTGCTTTTCCCTGCCCGCGTGAGGCGATGCGCATCATTGCTGATGCGGTCACCGTCAATCGACAATCCCACCAGGAACTGGTTCTCTTTCAGGAAACGCGCCCAGTCGTCATCAATGTTGGTGCCATTGGTCTGAAAGAAATTATTGATCTGCTTGGTGCCACAGTATTGGTTCTGCAACCGCACCGCTTCGCGGAAGAAATCGATGCCCAACAGCGTCGGTTCCCCCCCTTGCCACGGAAAATCAACAACGGGTGCCTGCTGGCTGCTGATGTTCTTGCGCACATAGTTTTCCAGCGTGTCGCCATTCATCTTCCAGCGGCTCTTCCGCTCGGGATACAGATGCGCCTTCTCCAGATAAAAACAGTATGAGCAATCGATATTGCACACGGATCCTGAAGGCTTGGCCATCAACTGAAAATTGGCAATAGATTGACTCATTGGCACCTCGACTTAATTTACCGATTACGCCAGCGCGATGATCGTCTCTCCGGCCTGCTGCTGACGTGCCGCGCCAAGGCTGAATACGCGATATTCTTCCGCATTCGTAATAACCATTGGCGTCACGGTATCGTAGCCCGCCTTCTGGATTGCTTCCAAATCAAACTCCAGTAGCAGTTGGCCTTTTTGCACCTTGTCACCTTCTTCAACGTGCATCTGATAATGCTGGCCTTCCAGTTGTACCGTGTTGATGCCGACATGGATCAGAATCTCCGCACCGCCCTGCGAAAGAATGCCGACGGCATGGCCACTCGCGAACGTGCTGGCAATCACGCCATCCACCGGCGAATAGATGCGCCCTTCCTGCGGCAGAATGGCGACACCCTGCCCGACGACGCCGGAAGAGAACACCTTGTCATTTACCTCTTCCAGCGAGATCAGTTCACCTTTTGCTGGCGATCCCAGCTGTTCAGCCGTTTCAGGTGCGTCTTTCAACGGCAGAGGCACAGCATTCGCGTGCTGACGTGATGCCGGCGCAGCAGGTGTCGCTGCTGGAGAGTGCGTTGGCACTGGCGCTTTTTCAGCAGGCGGTACGGGATCGTCAAAACCAACAATGATGGTCAGTACAAAACTCACCGCGAAGGCGATAGCGCAACCGATGAGGAACCCAACAAAACCTTCGCCGTAGAAAATCGGCAGCGTCAACAAGCCGGGCATCCCCATAGAGACCGCAGAGCTTTTCGCATAGCCGACGATAGCGCCCCCGATTGCAGCGGCGATCACCGCGCAGATAAACGGTTTTTTCAGCTTCAGCGTCACGCCATAAACACCGGGTTCCGTGATGCCAAACAGCGATGCGATAAACGTACTACCCGCCAGCGCTTTGAGCTTTTTATCTTTGGTACGCACCATGACGCCTAGCAGTGCACCGGACTGGGCAAAGACCGACGGGCTGGAGGCGGCTTTAAGGTAGCTGTGCCCCATGACGGAGAGATCGTTGATGAACACGGTCACAAATCCCCAGTGAACGCCAAAGATCACCAAGATCTGCCATGACGCCGCCATCAACGCCCCGGCAAGAATAGGATTGAACTCATAGATACTGACGAACACCGACGCAATGAGCTTACTGGCTGAAATGCCAATCGGCCCGATGGTCATCAGCGTGAGTGGCACCATCAGCACCAGCAGGAAGAACGGCGTCAGGATATTGCGCACGCTTTCGTGAATATGGCGATTCAGGAAACGCTCGATATATGACATCAGCCACACGCTGAAGATAATCGGGATCACCGAGGAGGTGTATTTCATCATTACAACGGGCAGACCGAAAAACGTCACGGGTTGACCGGCGTCGAACAACCCCTGAATCGTGGGATAAACCAGTGCGCCAGCAACCGACACGGCCACAAAAATGTTGGTTTCGAATTTACGCGCAGCGGTAATCGCCAACAACATCGGCAGGAAGTAGAACAGGCTGTCAGACGCCGCGTGCAGGATGACATAGGTACTTTCTTTGGTATTCAGCCACCCGAGCGCAATCACAATAGACAACGCGCCTTTCAGCACCCCTGCTGCCGCCATCGCCCCCAGCAATGGGGTAAAGATCCCAGCAACCAGATCGATCAGCCGTCCCATCGCAGACGTTGATGCCTCACTTTCCGCCGTCTGGCGTTTCCCGTCGCCGTCCTCCAGCAGTCTGGAGATCGAACCAAAAGCGCGGTACACCTCCGGCACTCGATTCCCGATCACCACCTGCAATTGCCCTGAAGCATTGATGACCGTAATGACGCCATCCAGCGCCTCAAGCGCAGCCACATCCACTTTACCGTGATCAACAATCTTAAAGCGCAAGCGTGTTGCACAATGCACCAGAGTAGAAACGTTGGTTTCCCCTCCGACTAACTCCAGAATACTTTCAGCGAGCACTTTGCTATTCATAATGACTTCCCGTTTCGTCAATGGCTGCAACTGCCTGATACACGTCATCCCGCTTGTTGTCCGCTGGCCAGCTGGAAAATAAGCAAAAAAAAACCTGGATAAAGCAGCGTGCTATACGCTGCTTTATCCAGGTCTCGCCCAGAAGATTCTGGTGACGTCCTTTCCTGTTTTCTAACAAGTTAACGCGGAGAAAGCTATCTCCACGTTTTATTCTGTGAAAACAGTCACTAAATTTTTACCAATCAGGCAAAGCTGCCCAATCCACGGCGTGATAAAAGCAAAATGACGCCTCTCAAAAGAAGCGCCATCGGAAAATGGACTATTTGCCCTGCTTCTTCAGCCAAGCTTCCATTTGGTCGATCTCTGGCTGTTGCGCTTTAATAATCTCTTCCGCCAGCTTGCGCAATTCCGGATCTTTGCCGTATTGCAACTCCGTCTTCGCCATATCAATCGCGCCACGGTGGTGGGCAATCATCCCTTTGGCGAAAGCAATATCAGGGTCGCTGGACTGCATCCCTTCCATCATCTCGCTATGCATCGCATCCATCCCTTTTTTATACGCCTGCTGGGAGGACGACGCGTCGTTTGCAGAACCATGGCCGCTATGCGCGCTGTCGGCCGCAAACGAGAGAAACGGAACCAGCAACGCTGCCGTTAATAACAAATGGACTTTCTTCATCACAACCTCTCAATCAGTCACAGTACGTTTTGAGGGTAGACGTTCCAGTAAGGGGAAGGTCAAGGGAAGATTCAAGCCTCCTCGACCAGACGCATGCAGACACGGTTACGCCCCTGCGCCTTCGCTTTATACAGCTGCTCGTCCGCCAGCCCGATCAGATCGTAAATATTACCACCCTCATACTGGGCAAACACGGCAACACCAATACTGGTCGTAAAATGGATTTCCCGCCCATCGGACAGCGTAAGCGCCGTGGATTCCGTAAGATGCCGCAGCGCTTCGGCCATCGCCTCAGACTGCTCAGCCGTCAGGTCATAAGCCGCAATGACAAATTCTTCACCACCCCAGCGGCAAAGAATGTCGCTCGGCCGAATAGTGGTGCTCAGCATACGGGCAAAGCTGGCGATCAGTTCATCACCGCAGGCATGGCCGTAGGTATCGTTGACCTGCTTAAAATAATCGATATCCAGAAAGAGCAGCGTTAATTGGCGCTTTTTCTTATACCCCGGCGCACTCTGCTTCCCATTCAACATGCTGAGAAACGCCCGACGATTGAAGGTATTAGTGAGCGCATCCTTCCGGCTGCCGCTTTCAATGATTTTAATCAGTCGCCGGTTCATCGAGACAAAATGAGAGACGCTTAACATCGCCATAATTAGCATCGCGATATTCAGCCGCGCCGTGGTCAGAAACGAATTAATGTACGCTTCGGAATTCGAATCGATGAGTATACCGACCTGATTAATATAGAGATAATTCAGTATTACGCCGGTAATCGCACAGAGCAACGACATGATCGGGAAAGAATAATTGAACGCACACAGCGTAAGCGGAATAACGGACAGCGTAATCAGGCTGGCATCCAGAAAAAGCAGGCTCACTAATAAGAAAATGATGAAGACCAGAAAGGGAAAGATATTTTCTCTGATGTTCTTAGGGCACAGCGGAATATTCCGTAACGCCCGCAGGATGTCTTTACCGCGCAGGAAAAAGAACGCGAGGATAATGCCGGTTCCCAGTTGCTCGCTGAACCAGTCCATAAACTCGGCATAGCGGTTCCCCGTATCGTAGACATACGCATAGAACCCATACGCCACGCCGGATAAGAACGCGCCGACAAACGTCGAAGCGAAAATAATATAGACGTAATATTTGCTGAATTTCTCAAAGGTCGACCACTTTCCGGTAAACCGACACAGCAGGCAAAAGGCGCACCAGGCCGTCACCACAAAGACTATATTGCACAAACATAATAGCACTTTGGTTTTTAACGGTGAGTTATTGTCCATCAGTAACGCAGCCGACAGCATCGCGGCATAACCCACTAAAAAACCGATACAGATAGAGAGCGTTTTACCTTTTATCGTCCCTTTTCTGGCTCTGAAACTAATCATGAGGCAAAAAACCAGAATGTTGGCGGGCCAAAACAGCGATAGCTCATCCAACACCCGAAACCGAAATCCCAGACAACTCACTATCAGGGTGGTCAGAAACAGAAACGGCATGAATTTTATAGTTTTCAACGTCAAATCGTGATTCATCTGTCCTTTACCGCCCACTGTCCAATCATTTCATCTGCTCTCTCCGCGTGAGAATAGCATTAATCATTTCCCTACTCACAGTGTGATGGGAGAGGGAAAATAAATAAAAAAACCACCGGACCGAAGCATTACCCGTGAGGTAATACGTCAATCCGGTGGTCTACTGACTTGGGTATTTTAGCTATCGCGCCGATTCATGAAATAACGAGTTATTCCGCAGGAACGGGCTTGCCGTCAGGTTTTTGCGGTTGAGTCAGTCGCTTTTCAAAGTTGTCGTTGTACTGCTTCTTCTGTTCTGGCGTCAGAACGTTGTAAATTTTGTTTTTGGTTTCTAGTCCGTTAAGCATTCTGGCCTTGTGCGCTGCGTCGGCTTTATCCAACTGTGCCTGTGCTTTTGCGGCATCAAACGTATCGGAGGCGACCAGGCTATGCATATCGCGGCGGTCATCCTGCATCGCTTTGTGCATTTTCTCGCGGGAATCTTTCATGATGTCTTTAATTTGCTGTTTCTGCGCTTCCGTCAAATTCAGCTCCTTAAACATCGCATCCGGCCCCATCATGCCACGATGCTCCCGACTCTCTTTCATCATCATCTTGTGTTCCGGGCCAGGACCTTTCGGGGCATCATTAGCATGCGCGATACCTGCCGCGCCCAATGCTAAAGAAGAAGCAACCAGCATTGCAGTAAGTTTACGCATATTCTATTCCTCTCTCTGAATTGACTTGTCGACGGCGAGTGCCGTGCTACGAGAGAAAGTATAGGCCCGACACCTTCAGTTAATTAGAGCAAGGGTAAATCTCTGCAAGTGTCGGCTCCACATTTGCGGCAATTATGGAGAATGAGGAGGAATTGTGTAAGGAAGTGGAAGCATTACGTTAACGAAATAGGGCGTTAACGACACATCGTATTAATACTGCGGCGCGATTACCGCAGTGAACGTCTAAAGGCGCTAGCGTCTTGTGCCAACCCATCAAGATGGGCATGAACGATCTTCATTTTCTGAATCAGTGGATTGCGTTCCGGCGAACTATCCATCGCGCTCAACTGCGCAGAGAGCCGTTCAATCTGCGCACAAAGGTAAGCATCACGCTCTTTCACCTGAAGTAACTGCTGCTGGAGGGACTGATGTTCCTGCCGCCACATCTGCTGCTGACGCTGAACGCTTTGCTCTAACGCCTGAAGCGCGCTATCCAGCCGATATTCCAACTCTTCCACCCGCATAACGATACCTTTGCCTAATAAACTCGCGGATTATAATGTCACACGCCCCCGACAACAAACACTCCAGCGCACGATCCCTTGTCTGCACACGCTTCTCCCTATGGTTAGCAATGACATCAATCACAATAAATAAACATAAATTTCACAACTCCCTCAATTACCGCTAGATTGAACACCATAACTCATCAGACCAGTTAACTTCACCGGAGAGTGCAATGACTGCCTACCCCACGCTGCTTTCCCCACTCGATCTTGGCTTCACGACGTTAAAGAACCGCGTAGTGATGGGATCTATGCATACCGGTCTGGAAGAACACCCGGACGGCACCGAAAGGCTGGCGGCATTTTACCGCGAACGGGCGCAGGGCGGCGTTGGCCTGATTGTTACTGGCGGCATTGCGCCAAACGCCAAAGGGGCTGTCGCCAAGGGCGGCGCAACCCTGCATGACAAGGAGCAGTTGGCGCATCATCAGGTACTGACGCAGGCGGTACACGACGCAGGCGGGAAAATCGCGCTGCAAATTCTCCACGCCGGACGCTACAGCTATCAGCCTGATCCAGTCGCGCCATCGGCTATTCAGGCACCGATTAACCGCTTTTCGCCACGAGAAATGAGTACGCAGGATATTGTGCAAACCATCAACGACTTTGCCCGTTGCGCCGCGCTGGCGCAGCAGGCCGGTTACGATGGCGTGGAAATCATGGGGTCGGAAGGCTACCTGATTAATCAGTTTCTGGTGACGCACACCAACCATCGCGATGACGAATGGGGCGGCGATTTTCAGCGCCGCAGCCGCTTCGCACTTGAGATTGTTCGCGCCGTGCGGGAGCGAACAGGGCCGAACTTCATTCTGATTTATCGTTTATCCATGCTCGACCTGATAGAAGAAGGCTCAAGCTGGCAAGAAATTGTGCAACTGGCGCAGGCGATTGAACAGGCAGGTGCGACGCTCATCAATACAGGTATCGGTTGGCATGAAGCGCGCATTCCGACTATCGCCACGCTGGTGCCGCGCGGTGCCTTCGGCTGGGTGACGAAGAAGCTGATGGGGAAAGTCCGCATCCCGCTGATTACCACCAACCGCATCAACGATCCCGGCGTGGCCGAACAACTGCTGGCCGAAGGCTGTGCTGACATGGTGTCGATGGCTCGCCCTTTTCTCGCCGATGCGGAACTGGTGGCAAAAGCGCAATCGGGACGTGCCGATGAAATCAATACCTGCATCGGCTGCAATCAGGCCTGCCTCGATCAGATTTTCGCTGGCAAGATCACGTCCTGTCTGGTCAACCCGCGCGCCTGCCACGAAACCGAACTGCCTATCCAACCCGCCAGAGTCGGTAAACGCTTTGCGGTAGTCGGCGCGGGGCCTGCTGGCATGGCTTTTGCCGTCAACGCCGCCGCACGCGGCCATCAGGTCACGCTGTTTGAATCGTCTTCCTATATCGGCGGACAGTTTAATATTGCCAAACAGATACCCGGCAAAGCGGAATTTTATGAAACGCTGCGCTACTACCGTCGGCAGCTAGAATTGCTCGGCGTCACACTTCGCCTGAGCACGCAGGCAACCGCCGCCGATTTACTCGGTTTTGATGACGTGATTCTGGCCTGTGGCATCGTGCCGCGTATCCCCGCGATTACAGGCATCGATCACCCTAGTGTGCTGAGCTATCTGGACGTGCTGCGCGACAAAAAGCCTGTCGGCAAGCGGGTAGCCATTATCGGCGCAGGCGGTATCGGTTTTGATACCGCGCACTATCTTCTTCACAACAACGATCTTCTGAAAAACGAGCATCACGGCAGTTTTTATGCGGAATGGGGAATCGATAAACAATTGCAGCACCGGGGTGGCCTGCTGCCTCATCAACCTAGCGAGCTTCCCCATCAGCGAGACATTACGTTATTACAGCGAAAATCCGGCAAGCCCGGTGAAAATCTGGGGAAAACGACAGGCTGGATACACCGCACTACGCTGCTGCGCCACGGCGTGACAATGCTGGGCGGCGTGGAATATCACCATATTGATGATGAGGGACTGCACATCATCCACGACCAACAACAACGCTGTTTGCCAGTGGATAACATCATTATCTGTGCCGGTCAGGAACCCAACCGTAAGCTGTATGACCCTTTACTGGCTGCTGGATGTCACGTTCATCTGATTGGCGGTGCCGATGTGGCGCAGGAGCTGGACGCTCGCCGGGCGATCGATCAGGCCACCCGGCTGGCGTTAACGCTGTAGTTTATACCCGTCATACTTCAAGTTGCATGTGCGTTGGCTGCGTTCACTCACCCGAATCACTTACCTGAGTAAGCTCATCGGGATTCCTTCGCTTGCCGCCTGCCTGAAACTCGAATTATTTAGGGTATAGACAAATTCAGCTTAGCGGGACGATCCCGTTTTAACCGCACGCAGTACCGCGAACTTCGTGTTGCTGGCGAGGGTTTCACAGTTACCGAATAGACGCTTCAACTTGTGGAAATAATCCAGATGGCGATTCCCCACGATGCGCAGTTCTCCACCAACCTGAAGGCAGCGGCGGGCATCCATAAACATCTGCCAGGCAATTTCATCGGTCACTGCCTGCTGTTGATGGAAAGGCGGATTACACAGCACCACCTGCAACGTATCGCGCCTAACGCGAGCTAATCCGTGGTTCACCACAAAGCTACAGCGCTCAATATCCTGCGGGCGGTTGACTTCAACGTTGACCTGGCTTGATGCCACCGCCATGTAGGATTCATCAAAGAAGCCGACAGTGGCTTCTGGGTTGGCTTCCAGCGCCGCCAGCCCAATAACGCCATTACCGCAGCCGAGATCGATGATCTTACCGTCTATCTGTTCCGGCAAATGCTGCATAAAGAAACGTGCGCCGATATCCAACCCATTACGCGAATACACGTTGGCATGGTTTTGAATGCGATAGCCGTACCCATCCAGCTCCCACTCAGTAGTAAGTGACTGCTCACTGACTTTTAGTTCCGCCCACTCACAGTGAACCAGACGCGCCTTTTTCCAGGCTAGCGAGGTTTTCGTCGGCCCCATCACGCGTTCAAACAGTTGCAGTGTAGAGGTATGAATATCCCGAGCCTTCGCCCCGGCGATGATGCGCGTTTGCGGCGTAACGACCTTACGCAACATTCTCAACTGGTGTTCCAGCAGCGCGATCGTTTTCGGTATCTTTATCACCACCAGCGCGGGCGCAGCGGGTAGTTCCGCCATGCTATCCAACAGCGTTACTGCATCGGCATCATAACCGTTCAGTTCCAGATTATGTCGTGTCGCCAGTTGGCTGAGATAAGAGTCACTGATACTGACGGGCGATTGCGCCTGTAAACCGCAGGCCAGCGCACCAAACGTATCATTGAAAATCAGGCGCGGGCCCGGCGCGATTTCCATGCTAGCCAGTTCACGCAGCAGATATTCATCTGCGGCATCCCACGCCTGTAGCGCCGAGTTTTCAGCGACCTGAGGGTAACGCACCAACGTCAGGTTGCACGTTTCCAATTCGAGTTGGCTCATTAGCCTCTCCTGCATCATAAAATTTGCGCTGTTTATCCCTTAAAATAGCCCATCAGTAAATGCTTTTCTCTGCCAGAACGGGAAATGATTGACGTTGCCTTGTCATTTCACCGTGATAATCTGCATAGTCATCCCCCATACCTTCAGGATACCAAACGCTTATGATTCGCTTCGCCATTGTCGGAACCAGTTGGATCACCCGTCAGTTTGTTGATGCCGCCCATGAAACCGGCAAACTGAAGCTCACCGCCATCTATTCCCGAACGGCAGAAAAAGCGCAGCCGTTTCAAGCCGATTACATGGTGGATACGCTTTTTGACTCACTGGAAACCATGGCGAAATCCGACCTTATCGACGCGGTGTATCTGGCCAGCCCGAATTCCCTGCATTGCGAACAGGCTCTGCTTTTCCTGAGCCACGGCAAGCACGTCATCTGTGAAAAACCGCTGGCTTCCAACCGCTATGAAGTCGAGCAAATGATAGCCTGCGCCAGAGAAAATCAAGTTGTGCTGTTTGAGGCGTTCAAAACCGCCAGCCTGCCCAACTTTAGCGTGGTACAGCAGGCACTGCCGAAAGTCGGTAGGTTGCGTAAAGTGGTGCTGAGTTACTGCCAGTATTCCTCACGTTACCCTCTCTATCTGGCAGGTGAGAACCCCAACACGTTCAATCCGGCGTTCTCCAACGGTTCCATCATGGATATCGGCTATTACTGTCTGGCCTTCGCCGTAGCGCTGTGGGGCGAACCATGCACCACGCAGGCCAGCGCGACACTGCTGGAAAGCGGCGTCGACGCACATGGCAGCATCATCCTGAATTACGGCGATTTCGATGTGACCATCGTCCACTCCAAAGTCAGCCACTCCGCTATTCCCAGCGAAATTCAAGGGGAAGACGGTTCGCTGGTGATTGAAAAAGTGTCCGAATGCCATAATGTGAAATTCATTCCGCGTGAAGGCAAGCAGTTGGATCTCAGCCAGCCACAGCATATCAACAGCATGCTGTACGAAGCTGAAGCCTTTGCCACGCTGGTGAACAATAACAACATTAACCATGCGGAACTGGCGCGCTCACGCACCGTCGCAGGGCTGCTGACGGAAATTCGCCGCCAAACGGGTGTCGTGTTTCCTGCCGATGCCGCGACGCCGGGAAATGCGGAGTAAGACAGCGATAATTATTTGACCAGGATCATCTTTTCACCTATCTTCTGTCAGGCAAAGGGGAGTAACTTTTCCGCCGGTCAGCCGTCATTACGATGCTTTACGCATCCGGTTACCGGGCAACCTTGATGAGACAGCTTCATTAATGTTGTAAGTGAGACCTTGCCGGAAGGCGAGGTGCATCTGCAGCTTTAATAACAAGCGGCCAGCGTCCTTCCGATGTTGGCCGTTTTTGTTTCTATTTAAGGATCTTGCTATGCACACCATCGGAACGCCATGGTTATGGGGCAGCTTCGCTGCCATTGTTATAGTGATGCTGGCCATCGACCTGCTCTATCAAGGGCGCAAAGGGTCGACGGTAATGACGTTCAAACAGGCTGCAGTCTGGTCTATCATCTGGGTCACGCTCTCTCTGCTGTTCAATGCCGGTTTCTGGTGGTATCTGGATGGCACGATGGGTCGCGAGGTTGCCAACGCCCAGTCGCTGGCCTTCCTGACCGGCTATTTGATCGAGAAAGCGCTTGCCGTCGATAACGTCTTCGTCTGGCTGATGCTATTCGGCTACTTCGCCGTTCCCCCGCAATACCAACGTCGCGTGCTGATTTACGGCGTGCTGGGTGCCATCGTTCTCAGAACGCTGATGGTGTTTGGCGGCAGTTGGCTCGTCACGCAGTTCCAGTGGCTACTCTACGTGTTCGGCGCGTTCCTGTTGTTCACCGGTCTTAAAATGGCGCTGGCGAAAGAAGATGGCGGCGCGATAGGCGACAAGCCGCTGGTGCGCTGGCTGCGTAGCCGTCTGCGTATGACGGATAGCATTGAGAATGAAAAATTCTTCGTCCGTCGTAACGGTATTCTGTATGCCACGCCGCTGTTTTTGGTGCTGATTATGGTTGAAATCAGTGACGTGATTTTCGCCGTCGACAGTATCCCGGCTATTTTCGCCGTCACGACCGATCCCTTTATCGTACTGACGTCAAACCTGTTCGCTATTCTGGGCCTGCGTGCGATGTACTTCCTGCTGGCTGGCGTGGCTGAACGCTTCTCACTGTTGAAATATGGCCTGGCCGTCATCCTGATCTTCATTGGTACCAAGATGATGCTCATCGACATTTTCCATATTCCGGTGGCGATTTCTCTGGGCGTCGTTGCCAGCATTCTGGTCATCACTATGCTGATCAATGTCTGGGTGAACAAACGCGCTGAGCGTTAATCCTTTCCCTCTCCTCTCCGCACGGTTCCAACGGTGCGGAGAGCATTTTCCTCATTCACACGTTTCTACACTCACACATTTCGACACTCGCCCTACGGAAAAATCAGCGCTGCGCAACGGCCCGCAGGGTGACGGACAAGGATGTTCGTCATAAAAAACCACATCATCGCTTTTCTCAACAACAAATTTTCATATACTGATACGCGCAAACACATATCGTTACGGAAAGACAAAGTCACCCGGCACAAGCCAGAGGTGCCAACTCCGTACAAACAACCACTTAGCGGAACGGTTATCCCGTCAAAATTATGGCAACTCAACACTCTCGTTTTTTGCAGTACATTACCCACGGCAGCCTGGTTAAACAAATTCTTCTGGGGCTTGCGGCTGGTATTATTCTGGCTTCACTGTCCACACAGGCTGCACTGGCGGCTGGCTTATTGGGAACGCTGTTCGTCGGCGCATTGAAAGCCGTCGCCCCCATTCTGGTTTTGATGCTGGTCATGGCATCTATCGCCAACCACCAACAAGGGCAGAAAACCAATATCCGCCCGATCCTGTATCTCTACCTCATCGGCACCTTCTCTGCGGCCTTCATTGCCGTCGTGTTGAGTATCACGTTTCCCTCTACGCTAGCACTGAGTGCGCAAGCTACTGACATCACACCACCGTCAGGGATTGTCGAAGTATTAAAAGGCCTGTTGATGAGTGTTGTCGCTAACCCGATTCACGCTCTGCTCAATGCCAACTACATCGGTATTCTGGTGTGGGCTGTAGGTCTGGGGTTAGCTTTCCGTCATGGGTCAGCTTCCACAAAGAACCTGATCAGCGATGCATCTCATGCCGTAACAGCTATCGTGCGTGTCGTGATCCGCTTCGCACCGCTGGGGATCTTTGGTCTGGTCGCCTCAACGCTGGCGGAAACTGGCTTCGGTGCACTGTGGGGCTACGCCCACCTGCTGATGGTGTTGATCGGTGGTATGTTGCTGGTTGCGCTGGTGATCAACCCGCTGATCGTCTACTGGAAGATTCGCAGTAACCCTTATCCGCTGGTGCTGCGCTGTCTGCGTGAAAGCGGCGTGACCGCCTTCTTTACCCGTAGCTCTGCCGCCAACATTCCGGTGAATATGGAACTGTGCCGCAAATTAAACCTGAATGAAGATAGCTACTCAGTCGCCATTCCGCTGGGTGCGACCATTAATATGGCGGGTGCAGCTATTACGGTCACTGTTTTAACACTGGCGGCCGTTCATACGCTAGGGATTGAAGTGGATATCGCTACCGCATTATTACTGAGCGTGGTGGCATCTATCTGTGCCTGTGGCGCATCGGGTGTGGCGGGTGGCTCACTGCTGTTGATCCCGCTTGCGTGCAGCATGTTCGGTATCTCCAATGATATCGCCATGCAGGTGGTTGCGGTTGGCTTCATCATCGGCGTCTTGCAGGACTCGGCAGAAACCGCAGTGAACTCCTCAACGGACGTGATGTTCATCGCCGCCGTGTGCCACGCGGAAGACGCTAAGCTGGCGGAAAAAGAGCGCTTGAATTTGCTGTAACTGATTAGGGTTGATTATCAGGCCGCTCGCTTAAAAACGAGCGGCGTTAAAGTGACGAGAAACACCCGAAATTACGCTTTGTTCTCTACGCTAAAAGGATCGATACCGCGCTGCTGCATGCGCCAGAAGCGGATGATGTTAAAGCCGTTCATCAGCAGGAAACTGCCTTCGATCAGCGACCCACCAATCGAGCCCAGCCAGATATTATGCGCGACCCAGCAGGCGGTTGAGCACCACATCACGCAGCGCGTCGTCAGCCCAGAAGTACGGAACAGCGCCCAGGTACTGGCGACGGTACCCGCGATCGGCAGCAATTCCATCGCATGGTTCATGCCCGACAAACCAAAGAGCAGCGTCAGTGAGATAAAGACAAACATCACAAGGATGTTGTGTGTTTTCAGTGAAATAAGCGTACGTGCCGAGTTCAACAATGCGCTGGCACCTGCCGCATTTGCCCCCATCAGGAAGAAATGTAGACCAATGACGGCGCTGTATGCCGAGAGCTGTATTTTGAATTTTTGATCGTTACGGTTGAAAAACATGGTGATACCGACCAGAAATGCCAGTACACCAACAGACTGGGCAATCCAATAATGTGTCATGATCCCTGCCTCTAAAAAGTTGTGGCGAAAAAAAACGGCGCCATTATAAAAATGAAACGCCGTTTTATTTTAATTGGAATGAATGTAATTTACAACGTCACGCCGCTCTTAAATATCGCTAATTCACGGAAGTCGTTCACTTCATTCTTAGTACGCTTGCCGTCAGCAATCTCGACAATCAGCTCCACGAACTGGCTCAACAGTTCATCCATCGGCATGTCGTGGATCAGACGTCCCGCATCGAAATCAATCCAATGTGGTTTCTTCTTCGCCAGTTCGCTGTTGGTCGCCAGTTTTACGGTAGGCACGAATCCACCGTAAGGCGTACCGCGCCCGGTACTGAACAACACCATGTGGCAACCGGCACCCGCCAGCGCGCTGGTTGCGACGGCATCATTCCCCGGTGCACTGAGCAAGTTGAGCCCTGGGGTATGTAAGCGCTCACCATATTTCAGCACGTCCACCACCTTGCTCTGTCCGGCTTTTTGCGTACAGCCCAGTGATTTCTCTTCCAGCGTGGTGATCCCCCCCGCTTTGTTACCCGGCGATGGATTCTCGTAGATCGGCTGGTTATGCGCGATGAAGTACTGTTTGAAGTCGTTCACCATGTGCACGGTTTTCTCAAACGTGGCTTCGTCACGGCAACGGCTCATCAGAATACGTTCCGCACCGAACATTTCCGGCACTTCGGTCAGCACGGTGGTGCCACCGTTTTCAATCAGATAGTCGGAGAAACGGCCTAATAGCGGGTTAGCAGTAATACCGGATAACCCATCAGAGCCACCGCATTCCAGACCAAACTTCAGCTCGCTCAGCTTACCCGGCTCGCGTTTGTCATGGCGCATCGCCTCATACAGCGTATGCAGACGCTCCAGACCGGCTTCGACTTCGTCGTCCTGCTGCTGGCACACCATGAACGTCACGCGATCGGAATCAAAATCGCCCAGCGTCGTACGGAAGGCGTCAACCTGATTGTTCTCACAGCCCAGACCGATCACCAGTACGGCACCCGCATTCGGGTGACGCACCATGTTTTGCAGCATCGTACGGGTGTTTTCGTGATCCTGACCGAGCTGTGAGCAGCCGAAGGTATGGCTGAACAGGTAAACGCCGTCGATCCCTTCCGCATCGTTGGTTTCTTTCAGGAAACGCTGCTGAATCTGGCGGGCAATCCCGTTCACGCAGCCGACGGTAGGCAGGATCCACAGTTCATTACGGATACCGACATCGCCATTTTGGCGGCGATAGAGCTGCACATCCCGATCGCCCATCTGCGGCGGCAGTTCGAGAAATTCAGGTTCATACTGGTATTCATCCAGATCGCTCAGATTGGTTTTCGCATTCTGGGAATGGATGTGTTCTCCAGGAGCAATAGACACCAACGCATGGCCGATCGGCAGGCCATACTTGGTAATCATTTCTCCCGGTGCGATGGTTTCCAGCGCGAACTTATGTCCGCGCACGACAGGTTGCTGAAGTGTCACCGTATGGCTATCCACCGACACCGTTTCGCCTTGCTCGACATCACGCAGGGCGACAGCCACATTGTCCAGAGAATGAATTTTTATAATACTTTGCATGGATAACCCTTCTTACTGATTAGCAATAACCTTCCACGGCTGCGCGCATGCCGCGCTCAACGATGGTTTGCAACTGTTCAGTCACCTGCGCAGCCAAGCCAGGAACCTGTGTTAAATCCTGTTCCCAGTGATCGGCATCACGCAGTACGACATTCACCAACTCAGCCAGGCTGACGGTGTTTTCTTTTACGCCCGCCCACAGCGTGGAATAACGCTCCAGCCAGTGTGCATCGTCCTGCAATGGATAGGTTTGTAACGCATCGCCTTCACCACCGCGCTCGCCGCGATAGAATGCAATCAAGGCCGCCAGCGCAAACGTCAAGCGAGCAGGCAGTTCACCGTGACGCTCACGGTAGGTCAGCAACTGCGGCAGAATGCGGGTGCGGAATTTGGTCATGCCATTCAGCGAGATAGATAACAGCTGATGCTGAATGAACGGGTTACGGAAGCGGCTTAGTACAGCCTGAGCAAACGACGTCAGTTCGTCATGAGGCAGATCCAGTACCGGCACAATCTCTTCGGCAATGGTCTTTTCTACGAATTTGCCAATCAGGGCATCATTCATCGATTCGCCAACGGTATCCAGACCTGCGAGGAATGCCACCGGCACCAGCGCAGTATGAGCACCGTTGAGAATCGCCACTTTACGTTCTTTGTACGGCTTGATGTCATCAACGATACGAACGTTCAGATCCAGCTTGTTCAGACGTAATTCTTCCGCCAGCCACTGTGGCCCCTGAATCACGAACAGGTAGAAGTGTTCCGCCGTATCCCAGAAGGTATCCTTGTAGCCCATCTCCTGCTCTAGAGCTTCCACTTCGGCACGCGGATAACCCGTGACAATACGGTCCACCAGCGTTGAGCAGAAGGTATTGTGATCGTTCAGCCAGGCAGTAAACGTTGGCGTCAGTTTCCACTGTGCGGCATAGCGCAGCACCAGCTCTTTCAGCGCCACGCCGTTGTAATCAATCAGCTCGCACGGCAGCAGCACCCAGCCTTTATCCGCCGCACCATCAAAATGACAGAAGCGCTCATACAGCAGACGAGTTAATTTCGCCGGGAAGCTGACAGGCGGCGCGTCGTTCAGGCGGTCATCGGCGTGATAGCTGATACCCGCTTCGGTGGTATTGGAGAACACGAAGCGGATATTCGGATCGTGCGCCAGCGCCAGATACTCATCGAACTGACGGTACACGTTAATTTCACGGTTTACCGAACGGATCAGACGGGGTTCACGCACTGCTTCACCCTGCTCGTTCAGACCACGGATAATGGTGGTGTACAGCCCATCCTGAGTGTCCAGCGCGGGTGGAAAATCGGAATCGATCGGGCGAACAACGACAATGCCCGCATCCAGATCGGTGTGCTCATTCAGCAAATCCAACTGCCAGTCGACGAAAGCACGCAGGAAGTTGCCTTCACCAAACTGGATAACACGATCTGGGTGTTGACGACCGGGGAAGTTACGACGATTTAACGTTTGCATTAACAGGCTACCTTAAGACAAAAGACCGAGACATAGAGAGCCGCGGCGTAAGCCCCTTTGGGAGTCTTACTACCGCGCCCTCACGCAATTCACACCTTACGACGCCGTGGAATTACAGCTCGATGGCAAAATAGTTTTTAGCGTTATCGAAACTGATGTTTTTCACCATTTCACCCAGCAAAGGCAGATCGGCTGGCGCTTCGCCATCTTCCACCCAGCGGCCAATCATCTGGCACAGGATGCGGCGGAAATATTCATGACGGGTATAAGACAGGAAGCTGCGGCTATCGGTCAGCATGCCGACGAAACGGCTCAGCAGACCAAGCTGTGCTAACTGGGTCATCTGACGTTGCATGCCGTCCTTCTGATCGTTGAACCACCAGCCGGAACCGAACTGCATCTTGCCCGGCATCCCTTCGCCCTGGAAGTTGCCGATCATGGTACCGAGCACTTCGTTATCGCGCGGGTTCAGGCAGTAAAGGATGGTTTTCGGCAGCAGGTTTTCTTCATTCTGTTTGCTGAGCAGGCGAGACAGTTCCTGAGCCAGCGGACGGTCATTGATGGAGTCGAAGCCCACATCCGGCCCCAGCAGCTTGAACTGGCGCAGGTTGTTGTTACGCAGAGCACCAATGTGATACTGCTGAACCCAGCCGCGACGGGCATATTCCGCCCCCAGCCAGACCAGAACGCCGGTCTTGAACTGTGCCACTTCATGTTCACTTAGCGTTTCGCCCGCAAGACGACGCGCCAGAATTTTATCCAGAGCGGCGTCATCCGCTTCGGCAAACATCACCACATCCAGCGCGTGGTCAGACACTTTACAGCCGTGTGCGGCGAAGTGATCCAGACGCTTGGTCAGCGCCGTTTGCAGATCGCTGAAACGACGAATGTCGGTGTCAGAGACTTCACCCAGTTTCGCCATATAGTCGTTAAAGGTTGCCAGTTCAATGTTGAACGCTTTATCTGGGCGCCAGCTCGGCAACACTTTGATAGAGAAGCTTGAATCCTGAGCAACGGTTTTATGGTGGCGCAGATCGTCAATCGGATCGTCTGTCGTACCGACCATTTTCACGTTCATCTGCTGCATGATGCCGCGCGCGGTAAAGTCATCGCGCTCCAGCATGGCATTACAACGATCCCAAATGTCTTTTGCCGTGCTCGGCGACAGCAGCGTGCCGGTTACACCGAACGGACGACGCAGTTCCAGGTGTGTCCAGTGGTAGAGCGGGTTGCCGATGGTGTGCGGCACGGTAGCGGCCCAGGCTTCAAATTTTTCCCAATCGCTGGCATTACCCGTACACAAACGCTCAGGCACGCCGTTGGTGCGCATCGCGCGCCACTTGTAGTGATCGCCTTTCAGCCAGATGTCATACAAATTTTTGAAGCGATAGTTTTCCGCGATCTGCTCAGGCGGCAAATGGCAGTGATAGTCAAATATCGGTTGGTCGACGGCATACTCATGATAAAGACGACGGGCAAATTCACTGTCTAACAGAAAATCTTCACTCAGAAACTGGGGCATGTTCTCTTCCTTACCGTGCTTCTTGTGCACCAAATTAGTTGACCGTTAAAAGATATCACACCAATTATGCGCGATATCTCACAGTATTTGTGAGGTCATGATCGCAAAAATGTAACAAACAGTACAATAACTCAGCGTTTATCGCCGCAAACGGCTTGTTTCTCTCGGTTTAAACGAGGAATCCGCTATTCCATATAAAAATAATGGCTTTGTGATATCACTCAACTTTTAAAGTTGTATGACAAATTATTGTAGCGCTGCCTTAAGCAGGGATTCAATCGCTATCTCACAAAGAGAAGGGTTTTCCTGTTCAGTACAACAACAAAACGTGTCGCACGACATCACAAGACACATCACACCCTGATGCCACTCAAGAGCCATTACGGTGTTTTTTATTGACTCGGAGAGAAAGTAAATGCGTAAAATCAAAGGATTACGCTGGTATATGATCGGCCTGGTGACCATTGGCACCGTGCTGGGATATCTGACGCGTAATGCAATGTCTGTTGCCGCACCGACGCTACAAGATCAGTTGCACATCACGACACAGCAGTATTCTTACATCGTTGCTGCCTACTCAGCTTGTTATACCATTATGCAGCCCATCGCTGGCTATGTACTGGATTTGCTTGGCACAAAAATCGGCTATGCCATGTTCGCCATTCTGTGGGCCATCTGCTGTATGGGCACCGCGCTGGCAAACAGCTGGGGGGGGTTAGCGATCGCCCGCGGCGCTGTCGGTATGGCAGAAGCGGCCATGATCCCTGCTGGCCTGAAAGCCAGTAGCGAATGGTTTCCAGCAAAAGAGCGCTCTGTTGCGGTGGGTTACTTCAACGTGGGGTCATCCATCGGCGCCATGATCGCGCCACCGCTGGTCGTGTGGGCGATTGTGGCACACAGCTGGGAAATGGCCTTCATCATCACCGGTGTGCTGAGCCTGATCTGGGCCCTCTGCTGGCTCGTTTTCTATAAGCACCCGAAAGATCAGAAAAAACTCAGCGACGAAGAGCGCGACTACATTCTTAGCGGGCAGGAAGCACAGCACCAAACCAATAACGCGAAAAAAATGTCCGCCTTGCAGATCCTGCGTAACCGCCAATTCTGGGGTATCGCACTGCCGCGTTTTCTGGCTGAACCCGCCTGGGGGACTTTCAATGCATGGATCCCGCTGTTCATGTTTAAAGCCTACGGCTTTAACCTGAAAGAAATCGCCATGTTCGCCTGGATGCCGATGCTGTTCGCCGATATCGGCTGCATTCTGGGCGGTTACTTGCCAATGCTGTTCCAAAAGCATTTCAAAGTGAATCTGATCGTTTCCCGCAAAATGGTCGTCACGATGGGTGCGGTACTGATGATTGCACCGGGCATGATCGGGCTGTTCTCCAGCCCTTATGTCGCCATCGCCCTGCTGTGCGTCGGTGGTTTTGCGCATCAGTCGCTGTCCGGCGCGCTGATTACCCTGTCATCTGACGTATTTGGCCGTAATGAAGTCGCAACGGCAAATGGTTTGACCGGCATGGCAGCCTGGATGGCAAGCACCATGTTTGCTCTGGTTGTGGGCGCACTGGCCGACACGATGGGCTTCAGCCCGCTGTTCGCGGCACTGGCCGTCTTTGACCTGTTGGGTGCTATCGTCATCTGGACCGTGTTGAAAAACCAACCGGCATCAGAAGTCGCCGCCGCGGCTGAAACATTGAAAGAAGCCAACCAACACTGATAATCCCTGCATTATCCTGGCTCATCCGGTATGATCTGCGACTGGGTGAGCCACCTCCCTCCGATAACACACCGCGATAACTGTGACCACAACATTGGTTGCTGCTATGATTAAGTGGTATAACAAATCATCCCTGAAAGATTAACGAGATAGACACTCAGGCCCTGACGTGGCACATGGACCGTCATCTATCGAGAGTAGACATCATCATGGCACTCACTGAACCCCGACGGCTATACCAGCAGTTAGCCGCAGAATTAAAACAGCGCATCGAAAGTGGTATGTATCAGGTCGGCGAAAAATTACCGGCAGAGCGCTATATTTCTGAAGAAATGAACGTCAGCCGCACCGTGGTGCGCGAAGCCATCATTATGCTGGAAGTCGAAGGGTACGTTGAAGTACGCAAGGGTTCAGGCATTCACGTTATTTCCAACCAGCAGAAGAATTCATTCATTAATAGCGGCGATATTGAATTCGTCGCGGCAGGCCCCTTTGAGCTGCTTCAGGCTCGCCAACTCATTGAAAGCAACATTGCTGAATTTGCGGCCACACAGGTAACCCGTCAGGACATCATCCAACTGATGGAAATTCAGGAATATGCGCGTCAGGAAGATCGCTTCCGTGATTCTCAGTGGGATCTCAAATTCCACGTTCAGGTCGCGCTGGCAACACAGAACTCCGCGATGGCGACCATCGTCGAGAAAATGTGGAGCCAACGGATTCACAATCCCTACTGGCGCAAACTGCATGAGCACATTGACGACAAGTCGATTGAAAGCTGGTGCGAGGAACACGATCGCATCCTTAAGGCACTGATTCGCAAAGATCCTTACGCGGCCAAACTGGCGATGTGGCAACATCTGGAAAATACCAAACAGATGCTGTTTCGCGCCACGACGGATGATTTCGAGTTTAACGTCGACCGCTATATGTTCGCCGAAAATCCAGTCGTCCACCTCGACCAGATACACACGGGCAAGTCCTAAATGTGCATCCTCCCCCTCGTTTTACGCGAAGGGGGAAAATTTTGAACCAGAGGGAAAAAGTCAGAAAACGTTGATTTCTGTCAGCGAGTGTAAAATATCGCAGAAATCCCCACTCTTCTTCGAAAAATCCCCCTAAACCGCCCCAGTTGTCGTAATATTTTTCTGTCTCAGTAACACCTATTTTGTTACAGTTAACGCGTCTTTCTTACGCTTAATCCGCCGCTTTGGATGCAAAGTCTGCCAAGACCAAACAATCCCCAAGCAGCCTGTTTATCGGGTTCGCAGCGAAAAGCGAGCATCAAGTCAGACACCAGCTCCACTATCAGGCAGAAAAAACAGAGATCATCAAAAAATCATAATCCTGTGCCCTGATATACCCTAAATAATTCGAGTTTCAGGCAACTTGAAGTATGACGGGATTAACACTGTATTCACTCTTATCATGTCCAGAAGCGTGCGTGATTGTCGCCAAGGCTAAAATGCAACAGCAGTATTAGGAATACCGGATGGAATTAATCAAAGAACTGTTAAACGCACTCTGGCATCAGGATTTCGATATTTTAGCCGACCCGAAACTGGTATGGACCATCTACATATTACTGTTTCTGATTATCTTTCTGGAAAATGGCCTGCTCCCCGCCGCTTTCCTGCCCGGCGATAGCCTGCTCATTTTGGTCGGCGTCCTCGTCGCCAAGGGCACAATGAATTACCCTTTTACGATATTTCTCCTGACGACGGCCGCCAGTCTCGGCTGTTGGGCAAGCTATATTCAGGGAAAATGGCTTGGCAATACGGGAGTGGTTCAGGGTTGGCTATCACATTTGCCCGCGCACTATCACCAACGCGCCCACCAGCTCTTCCATCGTCATGGTCTGTCCGCGCTGTTAGTTGGCCGTTTTCTGGCTTTTGTCAGAACGTTACTCCCAACCATCGCAGGCTTGTCTGGTCTGAATAACGCGCGCTTTCAGTTCTTTAACTGGATGAGCGGGTTCCTGTGGGTGTTTATTCTGGTTACGCTGGGCTACGCCTTAGGGAAAACAACGGTCTTCCTGAAATATGAAGACGAGCTGATGCTCTGCCTGATGATACTGCCGCTGGCCCTGCTGTTTATCGGCCTGTTTGGATCGCTTTTTGTCCTGTGGCGTAAAAAACGTGACGCTAAAGCAGATGCAGATAATGCAGAAAAAGGGAGCTAACCGTGTCAATTAGCGGGTTATTCTCTAAGCTCTTCTCCAGAAAAGCAGGTCGCATACTGCTATTGCTTGCGCTGCCGATGATTGCATTGACACAGTCCCAGTCACTACGCCATTCCCAAGACGATGCTATGCTACACATCAAGCCTTATGACGGTGCCGCGTTGCCAGATGGCTTTTACGTGTATCAGCGTCTCAATGAAAAAGGAATTGCGATCAAAAGCATTACGCCAGAGCAAGATAGCCTGATCGTCCGTCTGGCCTCGCCAGAACAAAGTATCGCTGCCAGAGATGTCCTGCGTTTGTCTCTACCTAAAGTCACAATTACCGCGCAGCAAGTGACAACCCCGACACCCTTCTGGCAGCAGAAACTGACACAGAAACAATCCAAACTGGGGTGACGACTATGACATTATTTCCATCGAAACTATCTCCATCCATTATTGCTTTATCTGTCCTGCTTTCCGGTCATGCACTGGCGAATACTGCCAATCAGGTAGAGACCTGTCAGCAGAAAGCGCAGGATATTCAGCGCCAAATCGATGAAGCGCGTAAGCACGGCAATCAGAACCGCATCAGTGGCTTAGAGAAGGCGCTGGACGGCGTGAAAACCCACTGTACGGATGCTGGGTTAGCAGAAAAACGCCAGGAAACCATTGCGGAAAAACGCAAAGACGTCGCCGAACGGCAGCAAGAACTGAATGAAAGCCGCCAGAAAGGGGATGACGCCGACAAGATCCTCAAGCGCGAAAGAAAGCTGACTGAAGCCGAGCAGGAATTACGCGCCGCGGAACATGCTGCATCGCAATAACCCATCAATAGATTGCCCTGATAAAACACACGGCAACTGTTCATTTTGTATTCAAAAACCAAATCACTAAAATTTACAGCGAGTTATCAGAATTGTCCGTACCCATTTGGGGCGGCATAAATTTCAGCTTCAGCTATAGTTAACGTTCAGGTTTATAACATGAAGGGTTATTAATATGGCTAAAGATCAAAATTCTGAGTACCTACGCGCCGAATTGAAATCACTGGCGGACACGCTGGAAGAAGTATTAAGCACCTCCAGCGATAAATCTAAAGCGGAACTCGACAAGCTGCGCAATAAGGCAGAAAGCGCGCTGAAAGAAACCCGCAGTCGCCTGAGCGATACGGGTGAGCGCATCGCTTCCCAAACCAAAGAAGCGGTTGAATCGGCGGACGATTATGTACGCCAGAATCCGTGGACCGGTGTCGGCATTGGCGCAGCAGTCGGTGTCGTGCTTGGCGTCCTGCTGTCTCGTCGCTAATTAGCGGATTGCTATGACGGATAAATCACAACAAGGCCCCGCAAGCGGGGTCATAGCTTCTGCTCAGCGCATCATCTCTATTATTGTCAGCATGGTGGAAAGCCGTGTTCGACTGGCCGTCATTGAATTAGAGGAAGAGAAAGCTAATCTGATTCAGTTGCTGATCATGGTCGGCCTGACACTGCTTTTTGCCGCTTTTGGCATTATGAGCCTGATTGCGCTGATCATCTGGGGTATCGAACCGCAGTATCGTCTTTTTGCGCTGGGGTGTATTACCGCCACATTGCTCGGACTGGCGCTGATAGGCGGCATATGGACACTCGTGAAGGTACGTCGTTCCACCTTGCTCAAAGCGACGCGTAAGGAGCTGGCGACCGACAGATCGCTGCTGGAGGAAGATCCCAAGTGAACCAGCGTCAACAGCGAGACCGAGAAAAAGCCCAGCTACTGCGTCAGATACAGCAGCAGCGGCTGGATTTATCGGCAGGTAAAAAACACTGGCTGGATACCACCGCCCGTTACGATCGCGGCTGGCAAAGCCTGATGCAGTGGCGTAAATACTGGATCGTGGGCTCCAGCCTCGTGGCGCTCTATGGCGTGCGCCATCCTAGCCGCATGATCCGCTGGGGACGCCGCCTCGTCGGGCTGTGGGGGACATTCAGGCTCGTCCGTAAAACGTTTGAGCCACGTCCGTAATCCTTCCTATCGCCTCGGCTACCTGCCTTACCTATACAACACCACTTTTCATCTGACTTTTACCTAACGCGCTCGCGCCATGACAGCGCGTTCTTGCCTAATTAACTAAACATCAATTTTTCTGAAATAAAGCAACAATTATACTCGCTGGCAGCGCAAATCATCTCTCTATACTATCTGCCCATAACCTGATGGCGGGCCAGGTTTTCAGACCACACCTGCTACAACAAACACAATAGGGCCGTATAGCCCACAACAAAATCAATTGGAGAGATGATGAAAAATTTAGAAAGCACTGCACTGCTGGTTGCGCGTATCTTAATGCCGATTCTGTTTATCGTTGCAGGTTACGGTAAGCTGGGTGATGCCTATGCGGGCACACAACAATACATGCAGGCGATGGGCGTACCGACCTTCCTGCTGCCGCTGACCATTCTGCTGGAACTGGGTGGTGGCCTGGCGGTTCTGTTCGGCCTGCTGACACGTACCGTCGCGCTGTTCACTGCCGGCTTTACTCTGCTGACTGCATTGATTTTCCACTCTAACTTTGCGGAAGGCATGAACCAACTGATGTTCATGAAAAACCTGACCATCGCTGGCGGCTACCTCCTGCTGGCTGTCACTGGCCCAGGCGCATTCAGTATCGACCGCCTGCTGGGCAAAAAGTGGTAAGACGAGCCTTTTCCGGCCTGTACTACACTTAATAGTCGAATAACGAATGAGACGGCAAGCATACAAGGCTTGCCGTTGTTTTATCATCACTCACTAACGGGAGGATTTATGGGACAACTGGTTGACGGCGTATGGCACGATACCTGGTATGAAACCAAATCTACCGGCGGCCATTTTAAGCGTTCAGAATCTGCATTCCGCAACTGGGTAACGCCTGATGGCTCACCCGGCCTCACCGGTAAAGGTGGCTTTCCTGCCCAGTCCGGCCGTTATCATCTCTATGTTTCGCTCGCCTGCCCGTGGGCACACCGCACGCTGCTCATGCGGCAGTTGAAAGGGTTAACGGATCACATCACCGTTTCGGTCGTTCATCCGCTCATGCTCGATCACGGCTGGACGTTCGGTACCGATTTTGAAGCGGCGACGGGTGACTCACTCTATCAGCACGAATTCCTCTACCAGCTCTACCTGCACGCAATGCCAGACTACAGCGGTCGGGTGACCGTGCCTGTCCTGTGGGATACCGAGCAGCACACCATTGTCAGTAACGAATCCGCCGATATCATCCGCATGCTGAACAGCGCTTTTGATGGCGTGGGGGCAACCGCGGGAGATTATTACCCGGAAGCGCTACGCGCTCAGATTGACGAATTGAACGGCTGGATTTATGACAAGGTCAACAACGGTGTGTATAAAGCCGGTTTTGCGACAAGCCAGTCAGCCTATGATGAATCCGCCACAACCGTTTTTGCCGCGCTCTCCGATCTGGAAAGCATTCTGGCAAAACAACGCTATCTGACAGGTGAGCAATTAACCGAAGCCGACCTGCGGCTGTGGACGACGTTGATCCGTTTCGATCCGGTCTATCACACGCATTTTAAATGCGATAAATATCGCCTGAGCGATTATCCCAATCTGTTCGGTTTTCTGCGTGATATTTATCAGATGCCCGGCATCGCCGATACCGTCGATATGGCACATATTCGTCACCACTACTATTGTAGCCACGGCACGATTAATCCGCATGGCGTGATTTCGCTGGGCCCAGAGCAAGATCTGAACCAGCCTCATCAGCGCGATAAGACATTTGTCGATTTATACTAGGGTTTTGCCGATTTTCGCTAAGCAGTAGTGAAGTAGTAAACTAGTGAAATAGTGCGGCAAGGTGTGGAGCCACACCTTGCCGCAAAAAGCGCGGGATTTAAGGCTGGTTCAATAGTTTTGGAATCTCACGCAGAAACCAGGATTTCGCCTCGCCCATGCTGTCTCGCCGCCACGCCATAATAATCTGGCTTTCCATCTGATGCTCTGGGCCAACCACCAGTAAACGCCCTTCGGCAATATCTTGCGCAACCATCTGATACGGCATGGTCGCGACGCCTAACCCAGCCAACAGCGCACGCCGTTTATCATCCAGCGAACTCACCGTCAGACGCTGCTGTTTATCCAACAGTTGTACGGTCAGTACTGGTCGTTCACGCGCGGTATCCGCCATCGCAATCCCACGGTATTTCACCCGGGTTGCATCCGACAGCGGTTCAGGCTCCTGATGAATAGGATGTTCCGGGCTGGCGACATAAACGTTATTCATCGTGTACAGCTTGCGGGTATTCATTTCAGAAGACGCGCGAAAATGCATGTCCGGCGCAATCACAATATCGGCGCGCCCTTGCTCAAGGCGCTCCCACGCCCCAGCCAGCACTTCAGTCAGAATCGATACCTGCGTATTTGCTTTAAGCGCCAGTTTATCGATTAATGGGAAAATTCGCTGAGTCGGAATGAGCGCTTCCGTCACAATCGTCAGGTGCGTTTCCCAACCGCGTGCCAGTGCTTCTGCGTCCGTCGTGAGCTTATCCGCAGCCTCCAACAGAATGCGTCCGCGTTCCAGCAGCATCCGCCCAACATTTGTGAATTTAGTACGATGCCCGGAACGATCGAACAGCACCACATCTAACTCTTCTTCCAATTTCTGCATGGTATAGCTCAGCGCCGAAGGCACCCTACCCAGCTCGTCTGCCGCAGCGGCAAAGCTGCCACGACGATCGATCGCATCCATCACCCTCAAGGCTTCCAGCGTCAGTGCTCGTTCTCTCGCCATCTTCGTACTCATTCAGGAATTTTGAATATACCGACCAGATTAACTAGCTAACAATCCAACGTCCACACAATTACTATCGGTTTAATAAATAATTCTCTGGGGGGATAACAATTATGATCACACGAAGAGCAGCGGGACAATGCGGCCAGGCTGACTATGGCTGGTTGCAGGCGCGCTATACCTTTTCTTTTGGTCACTATTTTGACCCACAGTTGCTGGGCTACGCGTCTCTGCGCGTGCTCAATCAGGAAGTCTTGGCTCCGGGGGCATCATTCCAGCCGCGAACCTACCCACGGGTTGATATTCTGAACATCATTCTTCAGGGCGAAGCGGAATACCGCGACAGCAACGGTTGCCACATTCAGGCTAAAGCCGGAGATGTGTTGCTGCTCGCTACTCAGCCAAACGTCAGCTATAGCGAACATAATACCAGCGCCACTAAGCCGCTGACGCGTCTGCAATTATGGCTGAATGCCTGCCAGACCCGAGAGAACAGCCCGTTGCAGCGCATGGGGTTGAATTCAGCCAACCATACTCTGCTTGCCTCACCGGAAGGTGAACACCATAGCCTGCAACTGCGCCAGCAGGTTTGGGTTCATCATGTCGACCTCCAGCAGAATGAGCAAAGCACGATCGCGCTACAGGGGAATCAGGCATATCTCCAACTGATTCACGGCTCGATGGCGGTAAAAGGCGGCCAGAACAGTGAAACACTGCACTGCGGCGACGGAGCCTTCATTAAGGAAGAAACGGCGTTGACGCTACAAGCAGAGTCGCCTTTGCGGGCGCTGCTCATCGATCTGGTTGTGTAGCGCTTCTGTCCATTGTTTTTACAGAGAGTTGTTTTTTCAGGGAGCTGTTTTCGCAGGAAAACGCCGCCAGTTCGGCGTTTTTATTCAGTCGTGGTAAGATATCCGTCTTGTTCCTCAATGCGTCAGGGTGATATGACAATGGATTCAACCAAACAGGACAAACTTCTTGCCCAGGCTGAACAGATTTGTCAGCAGCGCGCTGTGCGTCTCACACCACAGCGGTTAGAGGTTTTACGCCTTATGGCACAGCAGTCTGGTGCTATCAGCGCTTATGACCTGCTGGACCTGCTACGCGTTTCAGAACCTCAGGCGAAACCGCCGACTGTCTATCGCGCGCTGGATTTTTTGCTGGAACAAGGCTTTATTCATCGCGTCGAATCAAACAACAGCTACGTGCTGTGTCACCATATCGAAGACCACAGCCACACGTCTGCCCTTTTCATCTGCGACCGCTGCGGGCAAGTCACAGAACGTCAAACAGAAGGTGTGGAAGAAACGCTGCGTAGTCTGGCCCAGCAGTCAGGGTTTACGCTGCGTCACAGCGTAGTGGAAGCACACGGGTTGTGCGGAGGCTGTCAGGAAGTTGCATCATGCAAACAGCCGGATCATTGCGATCACGACCATACTGTTCCCATTAAAAAACGATAGCCCAAGGGCTATCGTTTTCTCTGTGGAGAGACATCACCTTTGTTACCAGTGATAGCTACCAGTGATATTTGTGGTGCTCTTCCCAGTGTTTCACTTCTTTCTCTGCCGCTTCTTTTGCGTACCCGTAACGCTCCTGGATTCTCCCCACAAGTTGGTCACGTTTACCTTCGATGACCGTCAGATCGTCATCCGTTAATTTGCCCCATTGCTCTTTCGCTTTACCTTTAAACTGTTTCCAGTTACCGCTGGCTTGGTCTTTATTCATAAGAATCTCCGTACCTTAGGTGAATTGCGCATAAAAAATCGTGACTACCGACTTATGCGTCAGTTTCAGATAAATAGATTTATTCAGTAAGCAGCATCATAACTCTGTGAACCATGACGGTGCTCTTCGCCACTGTCTCCCTTGATTACCGGGCTATCTACATGTGATGGCTAATGATCAATCGGCAAACGATCAATCAAGATAAAAATGCTTACCTTGATAAAAATTATAGTCGAATATTTCACCTAATATAAAAAATTAGGAATCTGTGACTAACATGAACGTTGAGAAAGGGAAAATCACCGCAAAAAGCAGTGAAAAAACAGAAGGGTAATGGGGATCGTAGAAAATGCGCGCGAAATGTAACTAAATATATATGACCAGCAGATTAGAACGCTAAACGATGAATACAGAACATGATGCACTGACCCAGATAGACGAGCAGTGCATCTCTGCGAATGGTTAGCTCCAGTCGCTGTTACGAATCACGCCAACCGCTAAGCCTTCTATCGAAAAACTTTGCTGACGCAGATCGACAACAATAGGGGCAAACTCTTCATTTTCAGCGAGGAGGTGTACCGTATTACCCTGCTTCTTCAAGCGTTTCACCGTCACTTCATCGTCAATACGCGCGACGACAATCTGACCATTGCGCACATCTTCTGTTTTATGCACGGCCAGCAAATCACCATCCATAATACCGATATTTTTCATTGACATGCCGCTCACCCGCAGCAAAAAATCAGCGCTAGGTTTGAACATCGCAGGGTCAACCTGATAGCGACACTCGATGTGTTCCTGTGCCAGCAGAGGTTCACCTGCGGCCACGCGACCAACCAGAGGAATACCCGTCTCTTCTTCCATCAGTAGACGAATACCACGAGAAGCGCCCGATACAATTTCAATCACGCCTTTACGGGCCAGCGCTTTCAGATGTTCTTCAGCCGCATTAGGAGAGCGAAACCCCAGTTGTTGAGCAATTTCCGCACGCGTTGGCGGCATTCCGGTTTGCGCAATATGATCGCGGATCAGGTCATAAACCTGCTGCTGCCTTGCTGTTAATACTTTCATTCCGCCCCCTGGTTGTTTATACAGTCTTGCTGTGAGTATATACAGGTAAGGCACAATTGGGAATGACGATATCGGCAAAGCCCCTGACTTTTACTCATTTATGCGCGCCGTCAGGCAAAATGTTGCCAGAGGATGCTGCCCCAGACGACAGCAGCTAACAAGATGGCAACAAAGACAGCGGCCGACCCAATATCTTTCGCTCGACCGGATAATTCGTGGTGCTCAAGACCAATGCGATCGACGACCGCTTCAATGGCGCTATTAGCCAACTCAAACAGCATAATCAGTACCACAGACCCAATCAGCAGCAGTTTTTCAACCAGCGTAACCGGCAGTAAACACGCGATAATCACGCCGACAAGGGTCAGTATCGTTTCCTGACGAAACGCAGCCTCATGCTGCCACGCCTGCTTCAGCCCCTTAAAGGAATAACCGGTCGCCTTAATAATCCGGGTCATCCCCGTTGCTTTATTCATTTATCCTCCATATTTATACGCTAAATAATTCGCATTTTAACGCACCTACGTTGTCTCATCACCACAGATCTCCAGCGCAGTTTCTGGTATCCTTGCGGCGCATTGCTAACAAGAGGCTCCACGTTGTTATGTCAGGTTGGCGTAAAATTTACTATAAATTATTGAATCTCCCACTGAAATTGCTGGTAAAAAGCAAAGTTATTCCCGCAGATCCAGTGGTCGAGTTGGGGTTAGATCCCTCACGTCCTATACTCTATGTTCTGCCTTATAACTCTCAGGCGGATCTCTTGACGCTACGTGCGAAATGCCTGGCATTGGGGCTACCCGATCCTTCGCTATCGTTCGAATTCAATGGCGTCGAACTTCCTAGCCACGTCTTTATTAATGACGGGCCGCGCGTCTTCCGCTATTACGTTCCCAAGCAGAAATCCGTCAAGCTGTTCCACGACTATCTGGACCTGCATCGTGCCAATCCAGATTTAGACGTACAGATGGTGCCGGTTTCCGTGATGTTTGGGCGCTCTCCGGGTCGGGAAGGCCACTCTCAGGCCGCACCACACCTGCGGTTGCTCAACGGTATCGAGAAATTCTTCGCCGTCCTGTGGCTAGGCCGCGACAGTTTTGTCCGCTTCTCCAGCCCGGTGTCGCTACGCTATATGGCGACCGAGCACGGCACTGACAAAACCATAGCCCACAAACTGGCGCGTGTCGCACGTATGCATTTCTCCCGCCAGCGTTTGGCGGCGGTTGGACCGCGCTTGCCGGTGCGTCAGGAGCTATTTAACAAGCTGCTGGATTCCAAAGCGATCAAGAAAGCCGTCGACGATGAGGCGCGCAGTAAGAAGATTTCTCATGAGAAAGCGCAGCAGAATGCGATTGCGCTGATGGAAGAAATCGCCGCCGATTTCTCCTACGAGGCCGTGCGTCTGTCGGATCGCGTATTAAGCTGGACATGGAACCGCCTTTATCAGGGGATTAACGTCCACAACGCCGAACGCGTTCGCCAACTGGCGCAGGATGGTCACGGCATTGTCTATGTGCCCTGCCATCGCAGCCACATGGATTATCTGCTACTGTCCTACGTCCTGTACCATCAAGGTTTAGTGCCGCCGCACATCGCCGCAGGCATCAACCTTAATTTCTGGCCAGCAGGACCGATCTTCCGCCGTCTTGGTGCGTTCTTTATTCGCCGTACCTTCAAAGGCAACAAGCTCTATTCCACGATTTTCCGTGAATATCTGGGTGAGCTGTTTGCCCGCGGTTATTCGGTTGAATACTTCATGGAAGGCGGACGTTCACGCACGGGCCGTCTGTTAGAGCCGAAAACCGGCACGCTGGCGATGACCATCCAAGCCATGCTCAGAGGCGGTACGCGCCCTATCACGCTGGTACCGATTTATGTCGGCTACGAACATGTGATGGAAGTCGGCACCTATGCGAAAGAGCTGCGCGGTGCGGTGAAGGAAAAAGAAGGCTTTATGCAGATGGTGCGCGGTTTGCGCAAACTGCGTAATTTGGGTCAGGGTTATGTGAACTTCGGCGAACCGCTCCCGCTGACAACCTATCTGAACCAACATGTACCGCAATGGCGTGACGCGATTGATCCCATCGAGGCACAGCGTCCAAGCTGGCTAACGCCGACGGTGCAGGATATCTCTATGGATATCATGGTGCGCATCAACAATTCTGCGGCAGCAAACGCGATGAACCTGTGCTCTACGGCCTTATTAGCCTCGCGCCAGCGTTCACTGACGCGCGAACAAATGCACGAGCAGCTGGATTGCTATCTGCAGTTGCTGCGCCAGGTGCCTTATCATAAAGATATTACGGCACCGAAGAAGACAGCGGATGAACTGCTGGAACACGCGCTGGGTATGAACAAGTTTGAAGTAGAAAAGGATAGCATTGGCGATATCATCATTCTGCCGCGCGAGCAGGCGGTACTGATGACGTACTATCGCAATAACATCCAGCATCTGTTGGTCTTGCCATCACTGATCGCCAGCATCGTCATCCATCATCGCCGGATTACGCTTGACGAAGTCGTGCGCCAGATCACGCTGGTCTATCCGCTGCTGCAAGCCGAGCTGTTCCTGCACTATTCCAAAGAGCAGTTGCCAAGCGTGCTGGAAACGTTGGCTAACGAACTGATTCGACAAGAGCTGCTATGTAGCCGCGACGGTCAGTTAGCTATCAATCCGCCACGCATCCGTACGCTGCAACTGCTGTCAGCAGGCGTGCGTGAAACGCTGCAACGCTATGCGATCACGCTGTCCTTGCTGTGCGCGAACCCAGCAATCAACCGTGGAACGCTGGAGAAAGAAAGCCGGAACATGGCGCAGCGCCTGTCCGTTCTACACGGCATTAATGCGCCGGAATTCTTTGATAAAGCGGTGTTCTCAACGCTGGTCGCCACCTTACGTACAGAAGGATATATCACCGACAGTGCGGAAACGGCGCAAGGCGATATCGTGGCAATCTACAATATCCTCGGCGATCTGATCACCCCGGAAGTTCGGTTAACTATCGAAAGCGCCAGCTCATCTGCTGAAATGGAAGCCGACAATCAGTTGGAAACCGACGGTCAGATAGAAACCAATGATCCGACAGCAGAAAAAGTGGAAGAGACAAAGCAGGCGTAGCCGGACAGGAGTTACGGGAGAATGGCGGATAACACACCGCCATCAATCCGTGGAGGCGTTTGGCATGACAAACATCTCTGAGCATTCCACCATAAAAAAAGCAGCGAGAAATCGCTGCTTTTTTGTCTCTGTCGGTTCGACCTACAGGCCAAACAGCACGCCAATAAATATTGCCATACCTGCGTATTTATTATTGTGAAAGGCTTTGAAACAGGCATCGCGTTCGCGCCCAGCAGTCAGGATTTGCTGATAAACAAACATCCCCGCAGCCACCAGCAGCGAAATATAGTATGGCATTCCTAATCCGGTGATGATTCCCAAAGCCAACAGCAATGCCAGCATACTAAACTGCAGTAACCCAATGATGATATTGTCAAAACGGCCAAATAGGATCGCGGTGGATTTCACGCCGATCTTCAGATCGTCATCACGATCCACCATTGCATATTGGGTATCGTAGGCAACCGTCCAGCAAATATATGCCAAAAACATCATCCAACAGGTTACCGGTAGGCTTTCACTTACCGCCGCGTAAGCCATCGGGATTGACCAGCCAAACGCCGCGCCCAGCACAAACTGAGGAAGATGGCTGACCCGTTTCATAAACGGATAGACCCATGCCAGAACCAGCCCCGCAACGGACAGCCAGATCGTCATCTTATTCAGCGTCAGCACCAGACCAAACGCCAGCAAGACCAGCACGACAAACAGCACTTTGGCCGCTCGCTCACTCACCTCACCGCTAGGCAACGGGCGAGAAGCGGTTCGTTTTACATGGCCGTCAAAATGGCGATCGGCATAATCATTGATGACGCAGCCCGCCGCACGCATTAAGAAAACGCCAGCGACAAAAACAAGCAGCGTCCACGGTGCAGGCGCTCCCCCACCCGCCAGCCACAGCGCCCATAGCGTTGGCCACAGCAGCAACAGAGAACCTATTGGTTTATCAATTCGCATCAAGCGACAATAAGCCAGCCATTTCCCTGCTGTAATACTTCTTTCCAAGGATTTATCTCCTCAAATTACCTGCCAACCTTCATCACCGGCTGAAATAAATCGGTGATTCCGGTAAGAAAAGCTCAGTCAACAGTAACGGATAACCCGAGACACACAGGCGGGAACGTCGCGCCCATAAGCCTTCACTGCATCCGGTATGGATATAGTCACGCGTCAGCGCCTTTTGCCCAAACAGGTAGCGGCCTAGCGGCTGATTGCCTATTTTCGTCAGGGCTGAATCCGTGCCGTCGAGCGTTTGTTGCGGAACAATGGTACGGCCAAAAAGCCAGGGACGATCGTCACCATACAGCACCACTTCACGCAGCCAGTAACGCTCACTGTAAGGCAGCTGTTCGCGCTCTTCGCCCAGCGCCTGTGGCGTAATGAATTTCTCACTGCACAGGATGGTCTTCAGTTGGGCACAATATTTTTCAAGTCGCCGCGTCATGGAGCCGGTTTCCATCAGCCAGTCACCAATGTGCTCAGGTAATACCGAAGGGGGCTCAGTAAACCAGGAAATAGAGCGCAGAAGCGTAGACGCATCGTCAGACATTGTCCCTACTCCGAACAGGGTTGTTTTGAATAAAAAGGTATTCGTAAATAAAGTAACTCCGCCATTGTAGCGCAGAATGCTTCCCCCGATAACAGGCTATAAACGCATTCATCAACGATACGGCAACATTTCAGCAATGCCGCGCATAAAAAAAGCACCACCCAGTCTCGCGACCAGATAGTGCTCTTTAAAGGACAGAAAGACGTGCTTCTGTAACCTGACTCCCTGTCACCAGAAAATGGCTTCCGGCGACAATGGCGTCCTATTACATCATGCCGCCCATACCACCCATGCCGCCCATACCACCAGCGCCACCTAAATCAGGTGCATCGCCTTTAGGCAGGTCGGTTACCATACATTCGGTAGTGATCATCAGACCAGCAACAGAAGCCGCGAACTGCAGAGCAGAACGGGTGACTTTGGTTGGGTCCAGAATACCGAAGTCGATCATGTTGCCGTATTCTTCAGTTGCAGCGTTGTAACCGTAGTTACCGTCACCTGCTTTAACGTTGTTCGCAACCACAGATGGCTCTTCGCCAGCGTTGGAAACGATCTGACGCAGTGGAGCTTCCATTGCGCGCAGCGCAACTTTGATACCCACGTTCTGGTCTTCGTTTTGAGCAGTCAGAGAAGCCAGTTTGGCTGCAACGCGAACCAGCGCAACACCACCACCAGCAACCACGCCTTCTTCTACCGCAGCGCGAGTCGCAGCCAGGGCATCTTCAACGCGTGCTTTCTTCTCTTTCATTTCAACTTCAGTTGCTGCGCCAACTTTGATAACGGCTACGCCGCCAGCCAGTTTAGCCACACGCTCTTGCAGTTTTTCTTTGTCGTAATCAGACGTTGCTTCTTCAACCTGCTGACGGATCTGAGCAACACGGCCCTGAATCGCAGCTTCTTCACCCGTACCATCGATGATGGTGGTGGTGTCTTTGTTGATCACAACGCGTTTTGCCTGACCCAGATCTTCCAGCGTCGCTTTTTCCAGCTCCAGACCGATCTCTTCAGAGATAACGGTACCGCCAGTCAGCGTCGCGATGTCTTGCAGCATAGCTTTACGACGGTCGCCGAAGCCTGGTGCTTTCACCGCAGCTACTTTCACGATGCCACGCATGGTGTTAACCACCAGCGTTGCCAGCGCTTCGCCTTCAACATCTTCAGCAACGATAACCAGCGGTTTGCCCGCTTTCGCTACGGCTTCCAGTACTGGCAGCATTTCGCGGATGTTGGAGATTTTTTTGTCAGCCAGCAGGATGAACGGGCTTTCCAGTTCTACAGCACCGGTTTCCGGCTTGTTGATGAAGTACGGAGACAGGTAGCCACGGTCGAACTGCATACCTTCAACCACGTCCAGCTCATCTTGCAGACCGGTACCTTCTTCAACGGTGATAACACCTTCTTTACCGACTTTATCCATTGCTTCGGCAATCATTTTGCCTACGGTTTCGTCGGAGTTAGCAGAGATGGTACCAACCTGAGCGATAGCTTTAGAGTCAGAGCACGGAACAGACAGTGCTTTCAGCTCTTCAACAGCGGCGATAACGGCTTTATCGATACCGCGCTTCAGATCCATCGGGTTCATGCCCGCTGCAACAGCTTTCAGGCCTTCAGTGATGATAGCCTGCGCCAATACGGTTGCGGTCGTGGTGCCGTCGCCTGCTGCGTCATTCGCTTTAGAGGCAACTTCTTTCACCATCTGTGCGCCCATGTTCTCGAACTTGTCTTCCAGCTCGATTTCACGCGCAACAGATACGCCGTCTTTAGTAATGGTCGGTGCACCGAAGGATTTATCCAACACGACGTTACGGCCTTTCGGGCCCAGGGTAACCTTCACTGCATCAGCCAGTACATTTACGCCGCGCAGCATTTTTACGCGCGCGTCATTACCGAATTTTACGTCTTTAGCTGCCATGGTCTATTTCCCTCAAATTCTTTCAGTTCAGATGATTACGCGCAATTACGCTTCAACAATTGCCAGAATGTCGCTTTCAGACATGATCAACACTTCTTCGTTATCAATCTTCTCTGCTTTCACGCCATAGCCATCATTGAAAATAACGATGTCGCCAACTTTCACATCCAGCGGCTTCACTTCGCCATTTTCCAGGATACGTCCGTGACCTACGGCCAGAACTTCACCGCGGGTAGATTTACCAGCAGCGGAACCAGTCAGTACGATACCGCCAGCAGATTTTGACTCAACTTCTTTGCGCTTGACGATCACGCGGTCATGCAATGGACGAATATTCATTGATAGCTCTCCTTTGAGAAAGTCCATATCGGTTTAGGATAAACGCCGACGATGTTTTCATAACGATTATGCTTTTCATAATCGGCCTTGTGGTGTTCTAAGTGGGGGCGTTTCACCGCCCTTCAAGGGAAAAAATTCATTTTTTTTGCGTTAGGCGTCTGCCTATCGCTGAAATCTGATAAAAAATAAGGATTATCAATATGATAATCCTTATCTGCTTTTCAATTTGTCTTGACGTTAACGGTCGTCACGATCGTCATGGTGTTCAATATTTCCGCGCCCGCCATCCTTGCGCTGGTATTCACCTTCAAAGGTGTTACCGCCGGAAGACGACGCGCCTGGGCCAGAACCAGAACGCCAGACATGCAGGTGAGGCATCAGTTTGAGTGTCAGCCTTTTCTGCACTGGCGGTAGCAGCAACAGCAGCCCCAGAAAGTCAGTCAGGAAGCCCGGAATCAGGAGCAGGAAACCCGCCAGCACCAGTGAAACACTTTTTACCATCTCGGCCGCTGGGCTTTCACCTGCAGCCATTTTCTGCTGCATCTGCACCAGCGTTTTCATCCCCTGATTACGCACCAGCGAGACGCCCACGCAGGACGTGAAGACGACCAGCAGCAGGGTCATGGCGACGCCAAGCACCTCAGCCACCTGAATAAACAGCGATATCTCGATGTAAGCCAAAAGAAAAATAAGTAATAACGGTAACCAGCGCACCCGGTACTCCTGTGTTTTTTACGCGTACTGTTTTTAATAAAAACATCTGTTAATAAAAACGTGTTAAGCCATCGCTATTGAAAATCCAGTACGCCTTACTACCCATCGACTTTACTACTAATGGATTAGGTAAAACGCGCGCCTGCTCTGCGATCCGGCACATCATGATTTACTGAAATGGGTACGACTTTCCGCATTTTCAAGCCGCCGCCCTACGATTATTGTTCTAAAATAGTGACTCGTGACTACAGTCACAGTTCATTTACCATAGTGGTAGAGAACGCCAGTATAGTGATCTAAACACCTATTTTTCGCTGTCGTAACGACATATCCTCACGGCAATGGATACTTGGTTGGTCAAACATCCCGAGGCTATTGCCGAGATTAGACGGTTTATCCGAGATAACAGATAACGCCGCCCGACACACCAGCCCACAACGTCTAGTTACATCACTAGTCGCACAACAGGATAAGCACTCTCATGTCAGAAAACATCCGTATTGAAGAAGACCTGTTAGGCACCCGAGAAGTTCCCGCAGACGCATATTATGGCGTTCACACGCTGCGCGCCGTCGAAAATTTCTATATCAGCACCAATAAAATCAGCGATATACCCGAATTCGTGCGCGGCATGGTGATGGTGAAGAAAGCCGCGGCGCTGGCGAACAAAGAGCTGCAAACTATCCCGAAAAAAATCGCAGACGTCATCATCCGTGCCTGCGATGAAGTGCTGAACAACGGCAAATGCATGGATCAGTTTCCGGTAGATGTCTATCAGGGCGGCGCAGGCACCTCGGTCAACATGAATACCAACGAAGTATTAGCCAATATTGGTCTGGAGTTGATGGGCCATCAGAAAGGCGAGTATCAGTATCTAAACCCCAACGATCACCTGAATAAATGCCAGTCCACCAATGATGCCTACCCTACCGGATTTCGTATCGCGGTCTACGCGGCCATACTGAAGCTGACGGAGGCGATAGCGAAGTTGAGCGAGGGTTTCGAGCGTAAAGCCAAAGAGTTTGAAGACGTTCTGAAGATGGGCCGGACCCAGTTGCAGGACGCGGTGCCGATGACGCTCGGTCAGGAATTTCATGCATTTAACGTGCTGTTGCAGGAAGAAATCAAAAACCTGCTGCGCACGTCGGAACTGCTGCTTGAAGTCAATCTGGGCGCGACCGCAATCGGTACGCGTCTGAATACGCCGGACGGCTACCAGCAACTGGCGGTGCAGCGTCTGGCGGAAGTCAGCGGCCTGCCGTGCGTGCCCGCAGAGGATTTGATTGAAGCCACGTCAGACTGCGGTGCCTATGTGATGGTACACAGTTCGCTGAAGCGGCTGGCCGTGAAGCTGTCGAAAATCTGTAATGACCTGCGTCTGCTCTCTTCCGGCCCGCGCGCTGGCCTGAATGAAATCAACCTGCCGGAGCTACAAGCGGGTTCCTCAATCATGCCCGCCAAGGTTAACCCAGTGGTGCCGGAAGTCGTCAATCAGGTGTGTTTCAAGGTCATTGGTAACGACACCTGCGTTACGATGGCGTCAGAGGCTGGGCAATTACAGTTAAACGTGATGGAGCCGGTAATCGGTCAGGCGATGTTTGAATCGACCCACATTCTGACCAATGCCTGCTACAACCTGCTGGAAAAATGCGTCAGCGGCATCACCGCCAATAAGAGCGTGTGCGAAGCCTATGTCTTCAACTCCATCGGGATTGTGACGTACCTGAACCCGTTCATCGGCCACCATAATGGCGATATAGTCGGCAGAATCTGCGCCGAAACGGGGAAAAGCGTGCGTGAAGTGGTACTGGAGCGCGGCCTGCTGACGGAAGCCGAGCTGGATGACATTTTCTCCATCCAGAACCTGATGCATCCGGCGTACAAAGCCAAACGCTACACCGATGAAAACGAGCTTCCCTAATACCGACATCTAATTCCAACAGGCACGTCCGTTCACGAAGAACAGCGTGCCTTTATTTTTTGCCGCCTACAGCCATAAGAATAAGTTATGAAATTTTTATTATTAATTAAGGAGCATAGTCATGCTTGGTCTTGAGTTACTGATCGTTCTGCTCGCCATCTATTTGGGGGCACGACTGGGAGGCATCGGCATTGGTTTCGCCGGTGGCCTGGGAGTGCTTGTTCTTACGCTGGGGTTTCAGATAAAACCCGGCGTCATCCCTTTTGATGTCATTGAAATTATCATGGCCGTTATCGCCGCCATTGCCGCCATGCAGGTGGCGGGCGGAATGGATTATCTAGTCAGTCTGGCGGAGAAACTGCTGCGTAAGCACCCGAAATACGTCACCTTTCTTGCACCGCTGGTCACCTATTTCATGACGATTCTGGCCGGAACCGGACACACCGCGTTCTCCACCCTGCCGGTTATCGCCGAAGTTGCCAAAGAGCAGGGTATTCGCCCTTCTCGCCCGCTCTCTATCGCCGTTGTCGCCTCGCAAATCGCCATTACCGCCTCGCCGATCTCGGCGGCGGTGGTGTTTGTCGCGGGTATTCTTGAGCCGCACGGGGTCAGCTACCTGCTGCTGTTAGGGATTTGTATTCCTACCACGCTCGCCGCGATCATGCTGACGGCGATTGTAACCAACTTCCTGGGTAAAGAGCTGAAAGACGATCCGATTTATCAGGAACGTCTGAAAAAAGGCGAAACCACGCTACGCGGTAATAGCCAGCATGAGGTCAAACCGGGTGCCAAGCTTTCCGTGATGCTGTTTCTGATCGGCATCGTCGCTGTCGTTCTGTATGCCACGGCAATCAGCGGCACCGTTGGGCTGATTCAGAATCCGGTTCTGCCACGTAACGAAGCGATTGTGGTCTTTATGCTGACCATCGCCACGCTGATTTGCATCACCTGCAAAATCGACACCTCGCGTATCCTCTCTGCCAGCACGTTTAAGTCCGGCATGAGCGCCTGTATCTGCGTGATGGGCGTGGCCTGGCTGGGCGATACCTTTGTTAAAGCGCACATTTCCGATATTCAGGATACCGCTGGCGCGCTGCTGCAAAGCTATCCGTGGATGCTGGCTGTCGTGCTGTTCTTCGCCGCTACCTTGCTTTACTCACAGGCGGCAACGGCAAAAGCGCTGATGCCTGCTGCGCTGCTGTTGGGCGTATCTCCGGTCACGGCCGTAGCGTCCTTCGCTGCCGTTTCTGCTCTGTTCGTTCTGCCGACCTATCCGACTCTGTTGGCCGCCGTGGAGATGGACGACACTGGCTCAACGCGCATCGGCAAGTTTGTGTTTAACCACTCCTTCCTGATTCCGGGCGTGATGGCGATTACGCTGTCGGTGATATTTGGCTTTATCCTCGGCAGCATCCTGATCTAAAAATTGCCTTTCAGACAGTCCCTCGCGGATCGGCTTAACTCGTCGATCCGCCTCATTCCCTTCAAACAATAAAGCAAGGTATAGTGTGGCTCTGGTTGTCTGGAATTTGTTCATCTGACACGGAGGATGTGATGTCTGACCGCCCGCTTTGCGATGCTGTCGTCATATTATGTACCGCACCTGACGACGCCTGCGCGCAACGGCTTGCCGACTCGCTGCTGGAAACGCGGCTTGCCGCCTGCGTCACCCTGCTTCCCGGCGCACGTTCGCTCTATTACTGGGAAGGCAAGCTCGAACAGCAATCAGAAGTACAAATGCTGATAAAAAGCGATACCTCACATCAGCAAGCGCTGCTGACTCACCTGAAACAACAACACCCTTACGATACGCCGGAGCTGTTAGTCCTGCCGGTATCCGGGGGCGATAGCGATTATCTGACATGGCTCAACGCATCTTTACGCTGATTTTCCTGTTATGGACAGCTTTCGGCACACCCAGTGTGGCCGCCTCTTCTTTCGGCCAGAAACTGTTTGGCAACAGCACGACGTCACGCTTTCTGCCAGTCGATGGCGCTTTCGCCTTTGAGTTTCAGCAGCAGGGGAACCAGCTCAACCTGCGCTGGGATATCCATCCCGATTACTACCTGTACCGCGCGCAAATCAAGATCGAAGGGAACGGTGCCACACTTGGCAAGGTGGAGCTGCCACAGGGCGAAAGCCATAATGACGAGTTCTTCGGTCAGGTCTTTATCCTGCGGGATCGGCTGGCGCTAGCGGTTCCCATTGAACGGGCTGAAAGCGGCGCGACGGTTAAAGTCACCTATCAAGGCTGCGCCGATGCCGGCTTCTGCTATCCGCCGGAAACGCGCGTCGTTCCTCTCAGTCAGGTGATAGCTAGCGCAACTGATGCACCGCCCAATGCAGTCTTGAGCCAGACGGCACCACCGCAGAGCACGCCGATGCCGTTCTCGCCGTGGTGGGCGCTGTTGATTGGTATTGGCGTCGCCTTCACCCCCTGCGTCCTGCCGATGTACCCGCTGATTGCCAGTCTGGTGCTGGGCAGAAAAGAACAGCTGACGCCGCGCCGCACGCTGCTGCTGTCGATGACCTATGTGCAGGGCATGGCGCTGACCTACACGCTGCTCGGGCTGGTTGTCGCCGCCGCTGGATTACGCTTTCAGGCGGCGCTCCAGCATCCGTACATTCTGATTGGCCTGTCGGTGATGTTTGCTGCGCTGGCGCTGTCCATGTTTGGCCTGTATACACTCCAGCTTCCGTCCTCGGTACAAACCCGACTGACAGAGTGGAGCAACCGTCAGCAAGGCGGCTCCGTCACCGGCGTATTCTGCATGGGCGCGCTGGCGGGACTCATTTGTTCCCCCTGCACCACCGCCCCGCTCAGCGCCATCCTGCTTTACATCGCTCAGAGCGGCAACATGCTGGCAGGCGGCGGCACGCTTTATCTCTACGCGCTCGGCATGGGGTTACCGCTCATTCTGGTCACGCTGTTTGGCAACAAACTGCTGCCGCGCAGCGGCCCGTGGATGCAGTACGTTAAGGAAGCGTTTGGCTTCATTATTCTGGCACTGCCCGTCTTCCTACTGGAACGTATTCTGGGTGAAACGTGGGGAATACGGCTGTGGAGCGCGCTCGGCATCGCCTTCTTCGGCTGGGCGCTCATGCTGACGTTGCATAGCAGCAAAGGCTGGATGCGTGGCGTACAGTTGCTGCTGCTGGCAGGCGTAGTGATCAGCGCTAAACCGCTGCAAGACTGGGTATTCCCCCCAACTGGCGTGGCGCAAACCCACACCTCGGCACTGAACTTCGCCCCTGTCGCCAACATTGCCGATCTCAACAGCGCGCTGGCAAAGAGCGCTCAGCCTGTTATGCTCGATCTTTACGCTGACTGGTGCGTGGCCTGCAAAGAGTTCGAGAAATACACGTTCAGCGACCCGGCGGTGCAAAACCATCTGTCGCGCATCACGCTGCTACAGGCGGACGTCACCGCTAACCGCGAAGAACAAAACGCGCTGCTGAAAAAGCTACAGGTTTTAGGGCTGCCGACCATCGTCTTTTTTGACACGCAGGGGAAAGAAATCCCCGGCTCGCGCGTCACCGGTTTTATGAACGCTGAACAATTTCAGGCACATTTGCAGAAGTTCAGCCCATAAACAACACGATATATGTGCTTCTGGAGGAGACCTAATGCAACGGGAAGACGTTCTTGAACATGCGCTTACTCTGCTGGAGCAGCACGGATTTGCCATGACGACGCTGGATATGCTGGCGGAAAAACTGGGGGTTCCGGTAGAGGAACTGACGCCATTTTGGCCGGATCGGGAGGCGCTGCTGTACGACGGCCTGCGTCACCATAGCCAGCAGGTCGATACCTGGCGACGTCAGCTTCTCTTAGACGACGAGAAAAGCATCGAGCACAAGCTGCTGGCGCGCTATCAGGTGCTGCATGAGTCGGTGAATAAACAGCGTTATCCGGGCTGCTTGTTTATTGCGGCATGCAGCTTCTTTCCTGATATCAACCACCCTATTCACCAGATTGCGGAACAGCAGAAGTTAGCGTCTTACCAATACACCCGCGATTTGCTGGAAGAGCTGGAAACGGACGATCCCGAAATGGTGGCACAGCAGATGGAATTAATTCTGGAAGGCTGCCTGAGCAACCTGCTGGTCAAGCATCAGGCCGCCAGCATCGCCACCGCCCAGCGTCTGGCAGAAGATGTCTTGCGCTTTGCGCTGTGCCGCAAAAACGGTGCGTTGACCTAAGCGAGCATGCCTGCCCAGGCAGAAACGAACAGACACAGCGCCATCAGGCGCTGAAAACGCACCATTGCAACGGTGGTGCGAAACACCCTGTTCACGGCCTTCCCCAGCACTGCCCAGCACACCAGACAGGCCATCGAGGTAATCAAAAACCACAGCGCCATGATCGATACCTCCCGCAATGCATGCTCCCCCGCAGGGGCGAACAAGCTCACGACGGCCAATGCCATCATCCACGTTTTCGGGTTGATCACCTGTAACAGCGCCGCGGCACGAGCCGTAAAACGGTTGTGCGATTCACCAGAGAGAGTAGCCGCGGGTGCTCTGAATAACTGCCAGCTCATCCAGCTTAGCCACAGTACACCCGCCCAGCTCATCACCTGACGGACTACCGGATACTGACGCAGCATCTCTCCCGCACCGGCACCGGAAATCAGGACGATAGCGCTTGCCGCCACACAGGCACCGACCACTGCGGGTAGCGTGTTTCTCACGCCATAGCGCTGGCTGTTGGTTAAAATCAGGATATTCGTTGGCCCCGGCGTTATCGAGGCGACAAACGCAAACAATAGAAACGGCATCAAACTCACAGGTCACTCCTTTTTTAAGAGCCCTGACTGTGCCGCTATTTTCTGGAAACGTCTGGAAGGTTTGTGCACAACCGACGGTAATGGGCTGGTGAGATCCGATAGGCCCGCTGAAACCACCGACCAAGATGGCTTTGATCGGAGAAACCCAAGGCCGCAGCTACATCGGCAGGCTGATCGCCGCACGCCAGTCGCTGCCGTGCTTTCGCCAAACGAAGCTGGATAAGCCAGGCGTGCGGAGCAAGATGAAATTCACGTTTAAAGCAACGTGTCAGCGTGAAGCGATCGGTGCCCGTCTCCCGCGCGAGGTCAGACAGGCCGATATTTTCGCCCAGATGCGCATAAAGATAATCGCGTGCGCGATGGGCTACCGCTGTGCTTTGCAGCTGCGAGGGCAACCTTTTTCGCCAGTGACAATGGGCGGTGATCTGCGAAAGCAGGTTATCCATGGCGCTCTGCTGCACGATTTTCATTTCATCGTTGTGAAGCGTGGCGAACGTGTCGCCAATCGAACGGACCAGTTGTGGATCACGCGTGAGTGTTTGCGCAAAATGAAGCGAGTAACTTCCTGGCGTGGAGGCATATAAGCCGTGCAGCGCATTAGTCAGCCACTGCTCATCGAGATAAAACGTCAGATAGGTAAACCCGCCATCTACTGGCGCGTCACCGTCGTGGATTTCACCCGGTTCCAGCAAGAAGGCATCACCGGGACGACTACGATGTCGTTCACGGCGGCAATGAAACTGCTGCGTACCGGAAAGGGTCACTCCCACGAGGTAGCTGTCGTGCCAGTGTGGATCGTAGGCGTGCCCTTCAAAATGCGCCTTGATCGTTTCAATCCCCGTATCTGCATGCTGACGTAGCTCAAGCCAGTCGTTCGCCATCTCGCCCCCTCTTTTCGCTATCAGCATTACTCATTCATACGCATCTATCTGGAAGATTTGTGCAAAATCGACGCCTACCCGATCAGATTGCCGTAAAGTTAATCAGTTGAACAGCTTTTCCCTAAATAGGGTTGACGATAATACGGGATTAAGGTTTAATGCGCCCCGTTGCCCGGATAGCTCAGTCGGTAGAGCAGAGGATTGAAAATCCTCGTGTCCTTGGTTCGATTCCGAGTCCGGGCACCACTTGCATCAAAGCACGCTGGTTAAGAATGAGAAGCTTAACGGGCGGTTAATACAGGGTTCGGTCATAAAATCGTTCCTGTGCAGAGATAATCGAAAGGCTGCACTGTGAATAAGAACTGAAATCCTCAAGATAGGGAATCTGTTAGCGCAGATTCCCTTTTCTCGTCAGCGTATGGTTACAGCGAATTACACTACTGTCAAGTCATGTAAAACGGGTTGCGCATAAATATCCGTATGTAACGCCAGCTCTTTTTCCAGCGTCCGTCCCACGATTTCCATGTTCAGTTCGACATATTCCATTGTTGTGCTCACATTTCGATGTCCCAGTAGATCCTTGACCAGCAGCAGATTACGCTCAGGTGCTTTCATCAACTCCGTCGCTAACGTGTGTCGGAAACGATGTGCTGACACCAGAAATCCACAATCCCGGGATAATCTGTTGAAAAAAGATCGGATGGTTTGCTGTGCTCTCTTTTCATCGTACTGATATTCATCTTTATGCCGGCGAGATTTCATAAAGCGGGTGACATCAAACAAAATATCGGAGGGTTCAGCCCCAGCCAGTTTTGCTCGCGCCAGTAGTGATGCCAACCTCGCTCGCAGCTGGCGAACAGCAGGAACACGCCATTCTCGATGCGTTTTGCTGCCCTCCAGACGTAGTTCAATGTATCCCTCATCAAGATTGATATCCTGCAGTCGAATATGCAGCAATTGATTCTGCCTCATCCCTGTGTAGCGGAGCGTATCGAGCACGGTGAGCCAGTACCAGGCTGGATAAAGCGCACATCGCTGTCCCCAGGTAGCATGGGGCTCTTCCGTTTCAATCCGCTGCATGAGTAGATAAATAGCGGTGAGTTGTTCACGTGTTAACGTCTTCTTCTTCTTTTTTTCTTTTTGAACAACCGTATCGTTAAAGGGGTTCTTGTCCTGCTCTATTAAATTTCGCTCTATCGAAAAATTAAATATTGCCCGCATATGTGCCACTTTGTTATTCCACGTGTGCGTCGATAAGTTGCGCTCTTTTAATAGATTTCTGCGCCATTTCAACACATCCCGGTGTGTTATTTGGGTAGGAAAAACTGACTCACCAATAAATCGACTAAAAGCATTCACTACCTTCCGATAACTAATCTCTGTTGCCTCACGTAAATTATGTGAGAAAAAATACTCATCAACGATTTCGTCCCAGGTCATTGACTTATCTGACATATAAATTCCTTTCTAATAAAGAGCACAAAATGCACCTTTGCTGTGTGCAGACTAAACATTAGCCCGCTAATGAGATTGCCCATACGTCACGGCAGAATCAATAATGTGCTCTCGTCAGGAATACGATTCCCCCGGTAAAGTGATGACGCTTTAACCAGATAACCGTTAATGTTTTGATACGACCCGGTCCCGGACGGGGTACTGTATATTCTTGCCTGCAGGAAGCGCTTGCCATCAGCAACACGGTGGACACCCAGGCGCTCAAACGATGACTGTAATGCATTACGCTTCCCCTTATTTCCGCTCTCCTTCTGAAACTGATAAAATATCTCAGGCACACACAAGAAGACGAACCCGGCAACAATGTGAGCACGTGCGCCTTCTTCATTTATTCTTATTTTCCCGTCAATTAGACCTGCTGATAACCACTCCAGGAATATCACGCCTTTATTATTATCTTCTCGAGTGTTTTTGTTATTTTCTGACGGAGAAATAGCGGATGTTTCAGTCCCAGTCAGCGGAGCAATTTCATTCTCCTTTTGGCTGTTTATTTCACCCGGGACAGGGATATCTATAGCGGGAGCCTCTTCAACTCCCGGCACTGGCGACTCCACTATGCCAGAAAAAAGACTCAGCAGCGCCTGAGTATCATTCTGAGTCGGCTCCGGAGTCTGATCTGTCATGGGTTGTTTTTCAGCAGCTGAGGCTGACCCCTCCGGTACCGCTGAATCCAGCACCGAAACCAGCTCAGGCTGGAGTAATGGCTCATCTTTTTGCAGTGTGGCTTCAGGGGCTGGAAGCGAAGGTGACACATGACCGTTCACAGCAACGGCTGAACTACTACCAGGCAGTGCTGATGTCAGAGCTGAAGCGACTAAAGGCTCCGGTGGCAAAATCGCTGTCTCAGCGCTCGCCAGCGGTGCCGGTGGCAGCATACCGGTTAGTAGCGGCGCACCACATTTTTCTGCGGCCGACTGTAACAGTTCATCAATCAGCGCGATCGTTGCGGGTCTCCCCTGCATACGTTGAGCCAGGCAATCGAACGCATCAGGAATGCCCGATAACCAGGGAAGTACAGATAATGGCAGTAACTGACCGGCCAGCAGCGATACTCTCCCCTGCGCATAGGATGGGGGCAATTTATCGATACAATGTCGAAAGCGAAATGGACTCCCCGGAATCGTAAATCCCGGCATCCAGCATTCCCCACCATCCAGCTCCCCTTCCCATTCACAAAGCAAGGGCAAGTGATAAAATAAAGCCGACCAGAAGACCACCGCATTCCAGAGTAACCCCTGCGCGGCTTGTTCCTCCGGCGGGATACCCGGTGGCAATGTTCTCCCCTTGGCCAACCTGACAGCATACGCAGCGAACTGCACGGTCAAATCACCAAACGCGCCAGCGTATGCCCAGCCTCCCTCTTTCGACGCCGGCAGGTTCTGAACACGACTGAGTAATGAAAATAAGGGGGTCAGATAACATTGGCGATAGAATGCCGCCGGCAACGCATGATTGTCATTGAGCTGCTGGAGAAAATTTTGCCGCTTTGGAAACGCAATTAACACATCAACGGGAAGAGGGATATGATATCCAGGTGGGCAGGCTGATTCAGGCGAAATAGCTTCACTTCGGGGAACATTATCCGTCCCAACAATAAAACGTTTTATTCGGTTGAACATGATTGCCTCCGACCAGTAAGCGGCACAGTCTTGAGCGGCTCACAGACCAGAGGCAAGAAAAAACTCTTTTTGCATTTTAAAAATTATTTGGATTAATCGTTGATCGATATAACAGTGTCTTGTTGCAAGATAGTCAGCGAAAAACGGGCATGAACCAACAGGAGCAAAATATAAAAACCCTGGGAGTATCTTTCGAATATTTAATGCCTTAAAAAATTTTAGAACCCATCTTCATAAGCCCACTCGTAACTGAGGTAAAAAGTGAGGGCAAGTTAATTACCTATGACGAAAGAATCTTATCGATTAAATCGGGCTTTAATGTATTCCTCGACCAGGGCCATAATCGTTCCTAGGCTTCCACTGAAGGGAAATGATTTACACCTTTCAGCACCTTTTATCCTGTCCGCGTGTTGTGATACATGTTTTAAAATACTCTACACGCACGCTCTCCCGTGTTTATTCTCAGAGATCCATCAAGACTCATTTTTATGATCTATTGAAGCCTGAACGCTTTGCTGGGACGACGGTTCCGATACTGACAATTTTTTGAGTTGAGTAAACATTGCTCATTTTAAGAGGTTGATGCACTATCAGATTAATCTTAACGCTGCTTAACGCAGCGTCAATGTGCAGGGAGACGCATGCCGTTACGCTTCCCTGATTATCCGGAATGGAGGAGGGTAGTAGCAATGGACGTTAAGCCAGATATCATAGCGTGGCTGTTAAAGCAACAGGACTGGTTTCAGGAGCTCGCGGAACGACTCATTCAGCAGGGCGGCCTGACAGCCGATGATCTTCAGCAGGTTGTCGCCTTACTCAAAACGCCCCAGGGACAGAAAAAAACGGTACACCGGACATTCCCAGGTCTGGCGTCTGCAGATCAGGGGGCTGGAACACTCAGGATAAGCCGGATCGAAGCAGTAAAGGGGATTGAGAACCTCGCTCCCCGTTTACCGCTCGACTTCGGTACAGGGAACCTGACAGTCATATACGGCCATAACGGCTCCGGTAAATCCAGCTACACTCGCGTACTCAAACGCATATCTGGGAAGCCCAGAGCTGCTCAGCTTAAGTCTAATGTCTTTCATCCATTACCACCCGAGCGAAGCTGCCACATTAAATGGGTGGCAAATGGAATTGCCGATGAAGCGGACTGGTCACCTGACAGCGCTGCAATCGATGTCCTCAAGGGAATCGACATCTTTGATACGGATGAAGCTCAGCACTACCTCACCCAGGAGAGCGCCGCAACGTATATACCCGGAGTGGTGGGGCTTTTTGAACAGCTTGCTCAGTACCTGAAGCAGGTGCGCGATAAACTCAGTAGTGAGCAGTCCCAGCTTGTCAGCAAACTTCCCGGACTGCCCGCTGTTTATCAGCATTGTCGTAGTGCCGCCATTTATCGTGCACTGAGTACAGCAACTGTGGAAAATATCGCGGCGATGACGAGCTGGTCTGAGGCGGATGAACAGGTACTAAGTGCCTTGAATGAGCGTCTGAGCGTTCAGGATCCTGCCGAGAGTGCGCGAAACAAGCTTGCAGTTAAAACATCCGTAATTCAGATCATCTCTAAACTTGAGCAGACTGCACAGGCATTCAGCCAAGCAGCTATTGACGGAATCCGGGCATTACGCGTTGATGCCATCAGCAAGCGCGCTGTTGCGCTTGACAGCGAACGGGTTAAAAATGGCTTATTGGAGGGCATAGGCTCGCCTGTATGGCGAGCTATGTGGGAAGCCGCACGCGAGTACTCCCAGCAACCATATCCGGATAAGGCATTTCCGGTAACAGACGAAGCACGCTGTATCTTATGCCATCAAGAATTGTCAGCAGAAGCTCGGCAGCGTCTGAACGAACTCGAAGCTTTCGTGCAATCCCGTCTTGAGGTCGATGCAGCCTCAGCTGAGCGTCTTTATGCTCAGGCTCTCAGCGGGCTCAACATTCCCCCCACTGCAGTTGAAATTGCAACTCTCTGTGCCGGAGCTGCAATTCAGGAAGAATGGAATCAATACCTCACCGGAATCTGGAATGCCGCCTCCATCAGCTACCGGGCACTCACTGAGCATGAAGCCTCTCAGAATGCAGTTCCCTTGGCTGATTTGACCGATGCTATCACGAAATTATGTGTGTACCGCGACAGGCTTCAGGGAGAAGCAGAGCAGTTTCAGAAAGACGCGGCAGGATTTGATCGTGCCAAAGCTTTGCAGGATAAAAACGAAGCTGAAGCTCGCAGGTGGTTATCCAGTCAGGCCGCGGCTATCAAGGCTGAAATTGAGCGGTTAAGAAAAATTAGTGAATTTGATGCATGGATATCACTTGCCGGTTCCCGAGCCTTGTCGACTAAATCTGCTGAAATTACCCAGAAAGTCGTCACCGAGGCCTATGCCGCTAGATTCAACAGCGAGCTGAATGTTCTTGGTGCCCCTAGCTTGCAGGTCGAGCTTGTGAAAATAAGAACGGAAAATGCGAAGGTTCTGCATCAGCTCCAGCTAAAAGGGGCGCAACGGGATAAACTGCACAATGTCCTGAGTGAGGGAGAACGCCGGGTGATCTCACTAGCCGCATTTTTAGCAGATGTCAGCGACAGGCCTGGCTCTGCCCCATTCATTTTTGATGACCCTATTTCATCGCTGGATCACGAATTTGAGTGGCACGTTGCTAAACGCCTCGTTGAACTCGCTAAATCGCGTCAGGTGATTATATTAACTCACAGGCTTTCCCTGTACGGCGTAATTGAAGATTTGGCAAAAAAGGAGGGGGAACCGTGGAAAAAACTGCACCATAAATCGATATGCATTGAATCATTTGATGGTGCTGCTGGCCATCCTGCCGATCAGGAAGTCTGGAATGCAAACACTAAAACAGCTAATAACATACTGCTGACCAGGCTGGACACAGCCTACGAGGCTGGAAAAGAGCATGGCGCTATGGCGTACCGCGGGTTGTCTCAGGGTGTTTGCAGTGATTTTCGTAAACTCATTGAACGTTCTGTCGAAGAGGACTTGTTTAACGGGGTCGTTATACGTCATCGAAGAGGAATTCAGACTGAAGGAAGGCTTCCATTTGTTCAGGATATATCGACAGAAGACTGTAAATTGATTGAGGGCCTCATGACTAAATACAGTTGTTATGAGCACAGCCAGTCGACAGAGATGCCTGCTTTTATACCGGAGTATAATGAACTTAAGGACGATATAAGCAAGTTGAAAGACTGGCGTGAAAAGCTTAAAACAAGACGCACCTCGAATAAATAACCCCCTCACCGAACCCAGTCACTTTACTCACTAAATAAAAGGCTGCTGGGTTCGGTAAAGAGGAACACCCTCTCGCTGGATGTGAATCGCCACGGATAATATGAATGGAGTGTGCGGTAAGGCACTTCGGGCAGATGATAGTTATTGAACTTGCCGCGCCACCAATCAGCCATGCCAAGCGGACAGTCTGTGCGGTAGCGGTAGTGCTAGATCAGCGCGGCGACACTGCATGTCGGAAATACCGAAACGTTCTAACTAGTTCAACTTCGATTGACACAGAGCACAATGTTGGCAACTTCCGCTTTTGGCACTGAGCTGACTGCCAGACCTAGTTGACCCACAAGTAACATGCGTGCCAAATTAAGTTCGAGTCAGTAAAAATTATTCAGCATTTCATTGTTCTTTAGGAAAAAAAGTGTTGTCGATAAATGGCATATTGTCAGGCTCTTCCTTCTCACAGAGCAGCTTCAGCAGTTCATTTCGCACCAAAAGTTTCCGGGCCCGGGTTGTCGCCACATACAGCAAATTAGTTTCATCCGTCCTGGCGGCTTCAGATAACAACGGGTCGGTAATATCTGAGAAGTCGTCGTTTAGAATCACCGTATCCCATTCGAGCCCTTTACTACGGTGCGCAGTCGATACCACAACATCAGCATCTTTTTCATTCGTCGTCGCCTGACGGCGTAAGACCTGTAATTTTTGCGGGAGCGGGAAATATTTATCAAGTAAACCGATCGCCTGATTCATTTCGACGTCGCTGGTTGCCTTGGCGATCGATTTATACTCTTCAAAATCCCGGTATTCACGGCTAAGACGTGGTGTACGCATCCGTTCTGGCATATCGACTGAAAACCAGTACAAATCTTCCAGTTCTTCCGTTTTATAGCCTTCAATACCCCCTACCCAATACACGAGCTTCTCTTTCATGCTCTCGTAAAGCGCCGCACCGATAACACCGGCAACCGTACGGCTGAGCACCGTATAACGCGAAACGTCCGCAGGCAGCCGATCAACCACATCGTCATTACCGCCATTACCAATCACTGGGTGTGTTTCCTCCTGACGCGCCAGCAATACATTCGCCATTTCGGCAACCGCCGGGCCAAATCGAAAACTCTGCGTCAGCCACAAACGGTCGGCACCTTCAAGTGCTGGCGCATTCAGCGCGTTATCGGCTCCACGGAAACGGTAAATTTGCTGATGGCGATCGCCAACCAGGACGACATTACAGCTCTGAGTGAGTACCAGCGAACTGATGACAGGATTGGCATCCTGAGCTTCATCAAACAGGATCGTGTCCCAACGTTTTGACAAATCGGGCGCTGACAACTGGAACAATTTCAGATAGGTATCATGCGTGACAGGAAACGTCGAATCGATGCGACTCATCTCATTCCACAGAAACTGAGCCGCCCCCAATATCTTGCTAGCATCCAATCCTTCGCGATCGTTCTCATCCGGAAGATGCTCATAACTGAGTACTGGGGAAGCGCTACACAGGAAATGGTTCAGCGCAGTCAACGCCATTCTGACCAGCGGCCAGTGGCGGGTATTTAGCTTCCGGCCAATGTCGGTAATGCGCAAATTGGGTGTTAATCTCGGCTTTAGATGCTTACCAAATTTCATCCAGGCCAGTTGATGAGAGGTCTTACATTCGACGTTGAAGGGAAATTTACGTTCAGCTTCATCACGGACGGCTCTGTTATAGGCGAGATAAAGCATTCTACGGTCAGGATTGGCTTGAGCGTAGCGAACCAGCGTTGTCGTTTTACCCGTTCCAGCAAACGCGTTAACGACCAGATGTCGCCCTTTCCAGTTGATAACAGCGAATTGCTCTGGCGTATCCGAGTAAGCCATGCCTGTACCCTATGGTGAAAAATCATGCTGGTACAGTGCGTGAAAGTATATAGTCCCGCCATTAAAAACCAATTCTTCACGTTGGAAATTTTTAGATTCGGGAAAAGGGTTTTCGCATGTTTTTTATCACCATGCGCGATATAAAAATTACTCTATTTATAAAAAATAAGGTAAAAAAAGATGACAGAAGAAATAGCCAACATATTGGCTAATGCAAAAATCCCTTCATCAACCACATTCATTCCATATCGCTATAGTGATGATGATAAAACGACGTTAGATATCATCACTGATGCGGAAAAAACCACTATTATATCTACACAGGCGATAAAACTCTTTCAGTTAATAAGTACTATTCCTAATGCACTACACCTTGATGGTTATAGTAACGATGCAACGTTGAATGGAACGGCATTACTTAGCATTAGCATGAACGAATCATCCAAAATAATCGAACTCACATCAACAAAAGATAACGACTTAACCCGGAAAGAAATTAGCATTTTGAAAAAAACAATAGAAAACGCGGTAAAGAATCAGGCTGACCACATCACTGCATTTATCCTCTTAAAGTAAAAAAAAGCCGTGAAATCACGGCCATTCATAAAATTCACTTAATCTTCAGCATCAAGTCAATAAACGATTTTGAGACTTTTCTCGGGTCATCCGTCCACATCAGCGTATAGTTATTTTCTTTAAGTTGATTAATAAACGTCTGTATATCCTTAGCACTCCCATTTGTATGTAAATATAGCTTTCGCAAAGTTTTTTCCCGCGGACGTTGATCCTCTGGCAGTTTTTTCACACCTACCAAAATCGTTTTTTTAGCATCATCAACAATATCACTGATCTTGTTATGTACTTGTGGCCAAACAGTCCTTAGTGTTTCAATTTTCTTTTGCTCAGCCAATTGCTGCGGAATACTTTTATTTAATTCATCTAAAAGATGCGAAAAACTGAAATCTCCCTTTCCGGGAGTTAATTGAAGCTCATCCGTCATAACTCGCTCTTGTTCAGCATTAAAATACACGGTGAAGTCACCCTGTCGCCGACTACCGTAGAGTTTTAGCGTTAACAACGTATTCATGTTTCTCAAAAAGACGAAAAGATGCTCTCCAGATGATTTTTTATCTTCCTGAGAGAAGAACACCATAAAAACAAAATGTCCACGACCAATCGCAAGCTCAAAAGCGATTGTAGGTTCATGCCTTACCCATGCCGATGAATAGATCGCATGCAATTGATTAAAGTTAAATTTCACGCTCATATTTAGTATCCCTTTACCAGACCCATCCTGTGCTGCCAACATTCATTTTAAATGAAATCGCCTTCGACAACCTCTGAGTAAGCTCTAATTGATGTAGTTACCACAAACTTGTAACGAACAATACAAAGAATTTATGTTAATTCTTACTCGGGATACTTTTGAAAATGATTCTTTCCAGACTCCATAGTGGAACGCTGGCATGATGGAATAAAGCACGAGCCGAACATTTAGCTTCGTTGAACTCAGTGATGCTAACTCCCTCTTTATCTTTCAGCCGAAACCCCCGATGCCAATCATAACTACTTGTAGATTTACTGTTTGCCGATGGTAATTTGGAGTGTGACAATAAGGAGATACATTACCGAAAATCCAGAGAACTGCGAACAATGAATGTATTAGAAGCACAAAACATACTGCGTTTTACAGACGAAGAAGAGCCGGTTATGTTGCCTGCCTCGGTGCTTTCAAAACTCGATTTAACCGATATTCCCGATGGTTGTGGTTTCCAAGTCGGGACTGTTGAGGGAAATATGCATAAGCTCGCCTGGAACGGAACTATCTATCGGCGAGCAGGAAAGCTGGTCGGAGAAGTCGATCATACTTGGTCGCGGAAATATTGGTATTCTCCTCTTGGACTTGAGCAATATCTAGATCTTGTTCGCAGGGCTGTTGAGGCTCGCCAAAAATCGAGTGGTGATGTCGAAGTCACTTACCAAGATGATGATGGCGCTTATGTCGCTTTACGTTTTGAAGTATCGATATTGGACACCAACCTCGGAGCAGCTTATACCGCCGTGCGCACAATTGCGGATCAAATAGAAGAGGCCGCAGAAGGTGCCGCTGATGAGGTAGGTAAGCGCATCGCTGAAATCGCAGCACGTCTCTCAGGATGGGGGAGTGATAGTTTGGACGCCCTTGTAAAGGCTGTCGAAAATGCTTCGACCGCTCAAGATAAAGGTCGATCACTTGAGGAGTTATGCAGCCAGTTGTTCGAGACAGTGCCTGGTATGACAGTTACCCAGCGAATTTTGACAGAGACAGAAGAGATCGACATCTCGATCGTGAATGGCAGTGACGAGCCACGACTTAGGCGTGAAGGCGCTATTATTCTAGCCGAATGTAAAAATTGGTCAGGAAAGTGTGGCAAAAACGAGTTCGTCGTATTCCGCGCCAAATTGGAAAACCGTAGTCAAAGAACAACTCTTGGTTTTCTAATTTCATGGAATGGCTTCACAGAAACGGTGACGAAGGAAATGCTTCGAGGGAGCCGCGAAGAACTGTTGATCGTACCGCTCGCGGGCGATGACTTGCGAAGAGCTGTGCGAGACAACAACTTCGCAGAGGTAATGTTACGAGCGTGGGACAAAGCAGTCGCGCTGTGACTAATTTTCGGTTCATCGGCAGCTTTCGATGATTGATATTGGTGATGTGAAGGCTGTTATGAGGTAGGTTCCCGAAATTCTAGGGTACCCAAGATTAGGTGGCAGTATAAAGCTGAGCGTGAGGAGCTATGAGCGAATTCAACCGGATGACAATCGTTGCTGCCGCGGAGGTAATCTCCGACACCAACTCGCATAGTGACATCGACGTTCTTGAAATGCAGTGGGGGATATCGGACCGTGGAGGTGGGGCGAGCAAATCAGCTAGAGTAGTGAATTTATCAAAAGCCGCTATCAACGACGAAATTGAGGTCTATACCGAGAACGGTGTCGTCACCCTGCGTCGAGCACTCGTAGAAACTGCGTTAAAGTTTTCATCCCGTGCAAAGGACTTCGCATCTTGGGCAAAACTTAAAGCGGGACTTCGACTAGACGGTTTTGATGTAGTCGAGCCAGGTGAAGCCAAGCTGGGTTTTTCCTGGAACAACCAGAATGCTGGTATATCTGCTCAACTCATCCGAATGCTACCGGCTGATATTCCTGAGTTAAATATTAGGGAGGCTGAAAGTGAAGTTGTTATGTTATTAGACAAGCACGGATTTCAGGTTGCCAAAGGTCATCTTTCGCAGGCGATGTCGACCTTTCAGCGAGGTGAATGGTCCGCGGCAAATGGAGCACTTAGAAATTTCTTTGAAAACTACCTCAACGAAATCGCTGACCTGCTCGGTTGTGACCTAAAGCTCGGAAGTAAGGACAAGAGAGATTTTCTCGGTTCTGGTGTACAACCGCCCTTCTTTTTCACCGATTACAACGAGTGGAACCCTAACAATCAGAAGCAGCAATATGTACAAGGCCTGATGAATAGGATGCATCCGCATGGCGGCCATCCAGGTCTATCGGAGGAGGAGGATGCAACTTTCCGTATGCAAATAAATCTTGTGACTGCTAGGCTCTTCCTTCGCAGACTTGATCAGAGGCTCTCGCTGGGTACATACACCCGAACATAGGCAGCCCCGCGACGATTGAGCTCACGCTGAGTACCAGCGATTCGCAATAGGGCGGCAGCTTTCTGGTTAGAATTTATATCGACTGTCCATCTGCATCGAGGCCGAAAATTGCCGTAAGGATAGAAAAACAGATATAACCGCTCATTTGGGGACGGAGCTGCTCAGTTGCACGCTCCAGTAACTGTGTAATAATCCGTGAATGTTCTTCGTTTCCAGATTGTTATCCCTACATATACCCAGAAAAATAGCCAGTCAGTAGCTTAACTGACTGGCATTATTCCTGTAGGGCTTTCTATTTTTTAAGCCGCCAACTGGTGAACCACAGCCACTGGTTGACTGGAGGTATTTAACCGCGATACCACATGTTCTGACTCTTCCCTAATCCACTCAATTGCATCGACCATAACATCATAATAATCCGATGCATTCGGGCGTGTAGGATCATTGACCTCCGTATCCCCCGTAAAACTCTTCATTACAGCACCATTGCGATAATGAACATCTGCGCGGAAAGTCACTGGTACATAAATTCCCGCGGCTATAGCATCGACATGCTGGGTCAGAAAATCATCCTCAAACTCCATGATATCGATGTCATCAATAGACTGCTGAGACATGTACAAACGTATTTCACCAGCGCTGCCACGCCAACGCCGTATCTGTTTTTCCTCGAAATTACAGTTGCTGACAAACTGCGTCAGCGTTTCTGCACACTGATGAGAAACATCACGCAACGATCGCTCCAGGTGATCCATGAAGCGGAACCAATAGCGTTCACTCTGCCGAAATTGCGCCAGAGTCACGTACTCATCCGGCAAACTGTCGCTTTGTCCAGAGGCTTCACGAAACGTCGCTTCATCCAGTTCGTAGAGAGGCATGATGTCAGCGCGCAGCAACTGGTCGGTTCGACCACTGATTTGCGGGTGAACCCGGGGAAGATACAAATATCCATGATCTACCCCGTTACCATTAGCCTGCCAGTTCGTAGCGTTTATCCACAACGTCAGAACTTTCCTGCTGCGCTCACGCTTAGCATCGTCTGTATCAAGGCGTTCCAGCATGGTTTCCATCACGGCCGTCAGTTGCTCGTTTTCAAACAACGTTTGCGTATTAACGTAAGTATGGCCAGCGTTCTCATCCAACTGCCAGCATATGTCGTCATAATCCGGCGCATAGCCTAATGTCCGCTGATACGCCTGCTGAATATATTCATGAATAATGCACATCGTGTACTCCTGTCAAAATAGTGATGGCAGGAGGCCCGGCAGGGCGTTCCCCCTGCCGGGTAAAGTTAAGTAATCAGTCAAGCAACCAGACGTAACGCTGGCGCCGGTGAGTAGTCATCACGTTGCAGACGTCGACGTTCGTCACGCAACCAGGCTATCGCCTGCTGCACAACATCACCGTAGTCTGCTACTGTCAGCCGGTCCACATTCACAACTTCTTTCTGAACGGAAAAACAACCAATGATGGCACCATTGTGATAGTGAATCCGGCTCTCCAACGCAACGAGGTGTATCTCGCGGCGGCAAACCCGTTTGACGAACTCAACAGGATCTGCCGTACTCATGCTCTCTGGATTAACCGTTCCCAGATTCACCGTGATAAACCCAAAGTCCGTATCAAAACGTCGGACAACCCGTTCATCAATATCACAACGCCGTTGCAATGCAGCCAACTGCGCCACGCAATGCTCTCCCGTCTGCGCCAACGTGCGACTCAGCCAGGATTCAAATCGTGACCAGTGCTGCATCGTTTGCGCCAGCTGCGAACGGAGGATGACATCATCAGTATGTCGATCGCCTTGAGCCGTCAGTCGGATAAAATCGTCGTCAGACAAATCCAGCAAGGCAGACGGCTCACCAGGTAACAGACAATCAACCCGACCACTGCTCTCCGGAGACGTCCTCGGTAATAGCCGTGTATTACCACTGGCTGTGGCCAGCGCATCCAGCCCCAAAATCCACAGGGTCAGAATGCGCTCACTCAGTTGGCAACGCGCACGTAACTGACGATTGCCTGGAATGTTATCGAGCATAAACTGCATAACAGGTAACAATCGCTGGCTATGAAACACGATATCCGTATTCATGTAGTCCTGCAGATCGTTACTGATATCCGCCTGCCACTCATCCTGATGCAGGAAGAGGTTCATGTGTTTCAGGTATGTCTGTTGAATAAACTGCTCTGTCAGCATGATGCTCCTTACAAATAAAGTAAGGGCGCTTCCCCTTCCAGGGGAAACGCCCGGTTGGGGTTAAATTGTTATATCAAGCGACGTTCTGTTGCGTTTGCCGCTCCTGCTCATGAGCCCACTTACGTTCCCAGCCAAACATCATCCAGAAAGGCGTACGCCAGGTCTGACGGAGCTCCATACTCAGGCTGTTCCCGACAATCACAATCGCAGGTATGCCACATAAAGCCAGTTGTACATACGCCATCATCGCCGCGACAGGATCGATATCGACGCAGACAGCAGCCATCTGTTTCTGTGGATTGAAGCCCGCTTCAAGCATGGCTTGCGCCATCGCGACAATCAGCCCACCGGCTCCGCATGCAGGGTCTGAGACAGTAATGAAATCCCGTTCCCCGCTGGTAAGTGCAGGCAAACCATCAGCCAGTTGCATTTTCGCCATCATGTAACCAATAGAGTAAGGGGTGAAATACTGCCCCCGGCGTCGATCGCCAAGCTCGAGCTCCATGAATACAGATCCAAGAAAATCCGAAGGACTGAATTCCATGCCTTCGACCAGCGTGTTGAAAAGTGCAGGGAAACGACGCTGATCAACTGCCTTGTAACGTTTTATTCGCCGCATGTAGTCATCTTCGATTTCCTGCACAAAATGGCACCTGTTATGTAACGCCGCTGCCGACATGTGAATAAAATCGCTGAAGACCGTCCAACGGTTCTCATACGGTGCAATTTCGTGAAACTGGCGGATAAACGTTGCCCGATGCGGATTGGGACGTCCCTGGTTTCTGACCCAGGGGAGCGCGGCGAGATTTCCCGGATCATCCGGGTCACCTCCTTCTTCCTCATCGTTAGCTGCAACCTCATCGATTGATTCGGCAGACGGTGGCGGTAGCAACAACGTGCCAAGCTCCGGAGCCTCCAGAACAACGTCGCTATCATCGATGTCGCTGGCGACACGATGAACAGCCAGGCTTCCGGGATTCAGTGAGAAACGCGCCAATGCATCAGCAACGCTATTCAACTCTAGTGTGAACAATGCCGTCGGCATATCACACCGAGGCCATTCGTAGATACGGGCCAGCGCATTTACCGCATTACCCGGTGAAATGTTGTAACGCAAGTGCTGATGCACTACGCTGTCACACACTAACGTCGTATCATCCAACTGCTGGCCATAGTGAGTAGTTAACAGATGTTCTGCCTGTCTCTGCCAATGCTGAACATCATCAAACGGCAATGTGGCCAACCGCTGTTTTTCCAGCCAATCAACCGCCTTGCCTGCTTCAGAAGCAGATTTAAACAGTATCCACGGGTCTGAACCCAACTCACCATTCCACATCGACGGACCAGCAAGATGTATCCCTGCCAGTGCGGCAAGAAATGCACGTCCCACATCAGCAACAAGACTCTCTTGCAGGTATTCATCCAGTTCCGGAACATCATTCCCCGTGAAACAACGGCGCCCCAGTCGAGTGGGATGTCCAGTAGCACTGACGAGCAACGCTATAAGACTATCTAGATTACCCTGCTCACTATCAGGTAATTCAATGCGATCGCTTTCGGGCAGGTAAACCGCCGGACGTTGTGCATTGAACAGAACAGGAACCCCGGATGCAAACTGCCACTGCCCTACCCGCTCCATTCCAGGTACGGGAGACGGTGGCCACGGCCAGCCGGGTTGCAACATGTCGGATAATCCCTCGCACTGTTCAACGTTGATAACCCGAAACAGTGAAAGTGACGGTTTGTAGCGGACGACGGTGGTCGGTCGCTGCCCCGGAGTGATTCTTCCGCCCAGAGAGCGTAAATCATCACCCGTCAGCCAACGATTTGATACCAGGCCGTTTTGCAACGCCGATTGCCAGAGCAATAAAGCGTTAATGCCGGTGAACCGTTGTCCGCTTAATGCGTGTTCCGGTATCCCCTGGCGAATAACACTCTGTCTCCACGGCGTTTTACCCGCGTTGACACTCTGCATCAGACGTTCTGTTAACAGCCGGCAAATATCACCGGCATCCTGTAATGTGAAAGTTTTCATTCTGGTCTCCATCAAAAATCGGGACCATCCCCTGAGGGATGGTTCCCTCAGGAAAAATCAAAAATCAGAGTACAGTGGTGAACAGTTGCAGAATCGCATGACCCGCAATAACGGTTTGCTGGCACAACTGCACAAACTGCTCATGATGCAGATAGGCCCAGACAACAGCAGATGTGATTATCCCTGTCGCCGACATGGCCATCAGAAACTGGTTACGCCGCCGGCGGAACTGGGCTTCTTTCTCAGCGACCTGCGTATGTAAAAACAGCCCCAGCGTCTGAAGCTCGGCAAAACGGCTGAACTCTTCGCGCCTTAACGCATCACAGGCCGCGTCATAACGCTCCAGTTCTTCCGGGTGGCGCTGCTCAAGAAAACGCCGGTAACCGCCGTCTCTCAACGTGTGATAGTGCCGATCGAACTCAGCCTGTAACCAGTCATAGAAACGGTTACGGGTACGTTCGATGGTGCCAGGCTCGCGAGTCAGCGACTTCATTGCGCCTTGCGTGGCCAGGGCCGATTCCTGGTGTTCATTAGTGGTCAGTAAACTCATGGTGGACTCCGAAAAAAAAAAGACGGGTCCACCCCTGCGGGTGTCCCCGTCAGGGTTAGTAAGATGCTGTGTTAGTCGGTCAGGCTGATATGAATAACATCATTCTCATAACGCAGATAAAACTGCTGCCACAGCGATGCCGATTCATTTCCGTCACCGGATAAACAAAAATAGCCGGTTGTTATTTCTGAGCGAGTGCTCGCAGCCAGTGCTTTTAATGCATGACGAATCAGACGATATAGCCGTTCAGTCTCGCATGCCGGCTCGGGCGTAAACGCGACGAGTCTTTCCCAGGCGCTGTCATCAATGGCAACGGCCGGAGATGATTGCGGCCACCCAATCATGCTGCTTCATCATTCTGAGCAGCTGACGAAATCGTCACGACAGCGGGCATCCTTTCAGGTTTAGGTCGTTGGCGCACATTACGTAATAACCTCTGGTGCATGGCCAATGCGGTATCAACCGCCTCGTCTTCGCTATCCATATAACGTTCGCCATAAAACGCCTGCGGAGTCTCTTCACCGAAATATTGCAACTCCACACCAGGTTTATAATTGTGGCGGTGCTTCAGTACGACTGCACGCCCACTACATTGATGATCATCGGCGAGCAACCATTTTCCGGTATAAATTATTCGATGATCAGTTCGATGAGTCGACGATTCCATAGGCTCAGAACGCTGACGCCATGTCTGATAAAGCCAGACAAGCGCGCGAGCGGACAATTTGCTCGTCCAGCGCACGATAAACCACAGTCCTGTAAACAGAACAATCAGAATGTGTAAGGCCATTGGCATAATCCCTCCTTTCAATGCGTTAATCCGCGAAGTGCGAGGACAACAGCTAAAAGCACCAGAGAACCGGCGACTTTCAGCAACGTGAGATAACCAAGCAGCTTCAGCAGTGCATTGCGATCGCGCCGAAAACATTCCCGGCGAATCAACTGACACACTGCGTCTTCCTGCTCTGGTGTAAACGAAGCATTCTGATTTGGAACTTCTTGAGTGATATCAATGTGAGACATGAACTCTCCTTTTTGGTGATAAAAAAAAGGGAGAGTCATCCCGTAGCGGGAGAAGGCTCTCCCCGTGGGGTATTATGTGGTTATAACCAGCCGCGCTCGGCAAACGACACTATTTCGCCGTGGCCAACTACGACATGATCCAGTACACGAATTTCAATCAGAGACAGTGCGTTAACCAGTTTTTCAGTGATTTTCCGATCGGCATTGCTGGGTTCAGCATTCCCCGACGGGTGGTTATGGGCAAAGATGACCGCAGCCGCATTCAATCGAATCGCTTGCCGGGCAACCTCACCTGGATGAACCTCCACACTGTTAATTGTTCTGGCGAAAAGGAATTCACAGGCAATTAATCGATTTTGGTTATTCAGGAACATAGCGACAAAAGCCTCTCGTTCCAGATGTTCCAGCTTGAGACGCAGGTATGCTTTGACGTCTTCAGGAGACGTCATTGCCTCCCGTTTTCGAACTCTTCGTTCAAGAAGCGCCAATGCCATATTGATGACACGTGCCTCACGCTCGGTATAAGCAGTAGTACCGGGGGGGATTAATTCGCGCATAAAAGACCTTTTACGGGCGAATGCTTTCCCCCTGGTGGCGGAAAGCATTGCCACTGGGGGAAAGTTAAAATTATCGTAAGTCGATAATTAACGTAAAACAGACTGTCAGTGCATCAAACAACCTTCAAGCAAAGGCTTGCATGCAGTGTTGGGAGCGAGCCGTACACACTGGTCACTCAGAATGAGTCTTATAACTTTTGACTCACTAAGGTACTTAATGTGCGCAGCCTCATCAGAAAAAGCCGAACGAGTATACTTAACGTCGGTGACACCATAGTGAAAATAGGTGTCCCAGAATCCCCTGCCAGCTTTCTTTCCCTGCAAAATCACATCATCAAAATAATGCCTGTAATTTTCGGGAATAAAGCCCAACTCAAAGGCCTGGCCCAGACACTCTGCGATTTCGAAAATCAGATAATCATGGCCTATGGTGCCACTATGATCAGGAACACTGTTGATATCAGACTGCTTGAATGTACCCATCTCCATCAATTTGCCTTCTATTGCAGAAATCACACAAAGCAACTCAACGACAGAATGGCGATTACGATAAAGATGATTAAGTAAAATATTCATAATGGATAAATCCTTTTTTCAATTTGAAAAGGGATTTATCCCCCACCGGGGAAAAATCCCCATATGGGTTAGGTAACAAAAAAATGCATCAAACTCCGTATTCAATGGATCCGACCGAGCCACTTAATGTAGCCATCGAAATCACCGTCGCCATCCAAGCAAGAAGAGAATTCCCAGCAAGTATGCTTACCCTCCTGGACACCATTCTGAAAGGCTTTGTCCCAAAACTCCTGGCCGACTTTGTTTCCCAGTGAAATCACATCATTCAAATAATGACTGTAATTATCAGGGATAAAATTCAGCCCAACGGTTTCGCCAAGACATTCTGCGATTCCGAAAATCTGATGGTCATTGTCTGTAAAACCATCCTCATCAGGAGAACAGTTGATCCGAAGTGCCTCGAATGCACCAATCTCCATCAATTTTCCTTCTATGTCAGAAATCACACACAGTAGGTCAACGACAGAATGACGATTACGAGCAAGACGATTAAGTAAAGTGTTCATAATGGATAAATTCCTTTTCAATTCAAAAGAGATTTATCCCCCACAGGAGATAAATCCCCGTATGGGTTAAGTCACGATATGGCTGTCGGTCAGTAGAACGTCCGGCCTTCATACCAGTTGCGTTCGACATCTACACTGAGCGCGTAAAGATAGTAATCAATGAGCCAAATGCTCGCATTAGGGCTCTCATGAACACGGGCAGCATCCTTCAGGCCTTTATTAAAATAGTGCTGCCACAGGGCAGCATTAACAGAAAGGCCGAGCTCAAGAATATCTGCGAAGTATTTGTTAAAAAAAGTGCGCGGTAGCAGTTCCAGGTTGATAATTTCACCGGCCTGCCGTGCAACCCACGCGATACTTTTTTCGTCAGGAGTCATACACGCTAAATCGTCCCACTCAATCATGTCATCAATTCTGATACGCATGAACGAAGCAGCTGTCATCAGTTCGGACTCAAGACGTATCAGCGCAGTCGCTTCCATCAATACAGACTCAATATCAGAGACAACCCTGATGAGGTCTATTGTGGAACATTGTAAAAATTCATCATCGCGTCGCAGAATCGCCAGGCGTGAGACGAAAGGTTTCGTGTTGAAATCGTACATCGATAAGTCCTTTTTTCGGTTCAAAACGAAAAGGGATTTATCTCCACTGGGGATAAATCCCCATGTGGGTACGTTCTAAGTCACTGGAAGCGGTAACGCAGCGTTGCTAACTGTTTTGCCAGCAATTGCGCAGCCTTGATTGCCTCGTGACGCTGTGGAAATGTGTTATCGGAACAAGTATGGGAGTCGAATTGGTAAGACTTTGAGCCCAACCAGCCGGTGCGGCTTTCCACCTGATAACTCCATCCGGAATCACTTTGAGAAACCCGTGCCCGGAAGTGCATATGCCTGGAGCGATTCGGTATCCACTCACCAATAAATGCATCGTTGCGCTGTGTGTTTTTCTTCAGCAACGCAGAGAGACGCTCAGTAAAATTACTCGTACGACGTAAGACCATTTGCATGATGTTCTCCTGATGAAACGGGAGAACATCGACCCAGACGGGAAGATGTTTTTCCCGTTGGATTGCTGGCTTAAAGTCGGTGTTAGAAAGAGTCTTCCGGATATGCCTGTTCTGTCGAAACCGTAACAGGTTCAACAGAAGTATCCATCGGTTCATCTTGTTGAGGCTTATGCTGAAAACCGCCGAGTCTGCTCAAATAAAAAAAACAGAAGACGATGACAGCACTTCCACAAATGAGTAACAGCTGAAGGAAACTGTAGGTCTTATAAATATGTTGTCGCGTTTTCACTTTTTTCTTCAGTGAAAGCAACAACTGACCTGCCCAGTATCCATCACGATATGCAGTAGAAGAGTTCATTGTGGTTGCTCCAAAATAAAATATTTGGAAAACCACCCCCTGCTATCGGGAAGTAGCTTCCCGGAGGGATTGATTGATGGTTAGTAAAATCGGACCTTCATCACCACGCTCGCAACGGCGTTTAAACTACCTGGTGATATCTGCTTCCAAAGGCTGGCAGATTTACCACACGCAACTGAGCGTGTTCTTCCTTGCAGGCTACAGAAGTGTTCTTTTGTGACTACCCGAAGGCGATCCTCACGAGTCACCGGATCATTAGTGGTCGTCAGAGACGACAGGTTAGCCCGTTCAACATACTCAAAGATGGAATTGAATTCAATATATTCTCAACTATTCCTGAGTCATTAAATTATTCGTATCTGATACGAATAAAGCATTGAACTGTTTGCAGGAAGAATATTTAATCGTATCTGATACGAATAAGAGGAGGGAGTATGCGTATTTCAAGAAATCAACGTGATGTCTTGTTTCTGCTGTATGCAATTGAGCAGAAAAAAGGCCATCAACACTTTGTAACAGCTACAGCCTTATTCTCTATGATAAGTAGAAACCGTAGCGTGACATTATATCAAAATCATTTAAGAACGTCCTGTCATACTCTACATAAAAATGGTTTTGTTGAACAGTATAGAGACGAACAATTAAAATTGTCCTATGCGTTAACAGAACAAGGAAGATTGGCAGCCTTGACGATTTACAATGAAACTGCCAAAAATCCTTCTTGAAATTCTCTCACTGAGAGGGATCAACTTTATTATAAACGCGGGCAACATAACGACCACGACCATCCCCGTGCCCCAAATCCATGGAAACTAATGCATCAGCCTCTTCTTTACTAAATCCATTTTTAAGATGTAGCTTTGTTGCATCTTGGGTATAAGCATATCTAAGGCTATGAGGTGCATATTTTCCGACAAGCCCCGCTTCCCTAACGATATTACGATACTGTTCAATTGCCAAATGCAACGCAGGACGATTAATCAACCGCCCGTTATTTTCGCTCGTAATATGTATTGCATTATTCACTGCATTGATTAACGTGTCCCTTTCAATAATTGTCGTATCTCTTGGCCTCCCCCCTTTCGTGCCGTAAACGATCCGGACTTTCTCATTACCATTTTGTAATGCCTTTTGCCATGTTTTAAGAGACTTAACTGATTGAATAGTTTCTTCAGTCCGTAAACCAAGAAGGCGGGATAATTCCATTGCAGCTGCTGCACCTTTATCTGCAGCACTCACCTTTTCTAAAATCCCTTGATATACATTATCTGGAATAGCGACTTTTGAACCGTCACGACTCGCGCCAGAAATACCCAATGCCTGATTACTCAGTTTTTCGTTTTCTGGGTTAGCCATAATGGTCTTACCGGCTGCACGCAGAATGGATCGTATTGCTGACATTTCATTTTGCAACGTCCTGATTGAAATTTTCTCTTCCTGACGACTTCTGATATACATTTCAATATGACGAGGCTTAATATTCTTTGCATCCCTAATCTGCACATTCAAGCGCTTTAACCTTTCCGCAAAACGATCGGCTATTTTCATACGGTCATTAAGTGTTTTAAAACTACCGCCACCGTCCCGCGCTAACGTCACAAGATTCTTGTTTAACTTAGCCATATAGCCCTCCAGTTCTAATGAAGTGAGTTACGTATTCCGTCAGTGTGAACGGAATACGTAACTCACCGGCACCCTTCTAAAAGAGAGCAAAAATAGGTACTTCATCCCCGACGACACGGTTTGATTTTGCGCATCCTGCGTCTCAGCAGACATCTGTGCATCGGGGGCGAAATGTTGAATTGTTGCAAGGCACCCTGGGTGTTACCCATTCGCGGCTTACGCCGGGCTGACTTTCGTCAGTCTACCTCCACACGCCAGTTGTTGCTGGCGTCGCCATCGATGTCGTGCTGATTACCTCCTCTATCTAATAGAAATGTCTTCATGATGATGTTTTTCATACATTCGGACTGTTTGTTAAATGAACGACCATTAAACGGTTAGTAAAACGTCTTTATACGTACTAAAAACCGTTACTACGTGTTGGTCAGATGGTAGAAGAATCGTCTATCGGGCAGTGCGTAAGCTCTGACCGTATTACGCGCTCGCGCGTCACTTGGTATTCGCGTTGCTCATGCACAAGTGACGCCGCGCAGCTTTGACCTTCCATTGCGACTCCCGTAAGCGGCCAAATGTACCAAATGGCCTTATACGTGCGTGCAAAGGTCGGACGGTGCTCTAGACGTATTCGTATCTTGAATCGTGCGTAAAACAGAAAACTTCGAACAACATCAAATTGTTGCTGAAGCTATCGGGCTGAGCTCGCTAAGACGAGTCAGTATTTGAGTGGATAAACGGACCTTCATCACCACGCTCGCAACGGCGTTTAAACTACCTGGTGATATCTGCTTCCAAAGGCTGGCAGATTTACCACACGCAACTGAGCGTGTTCTTCCTTGCAGGCTACAGAAGTGTTCACAGCCACCCTAAGGCGATCCTCACAGGCTGACGGATCATTGGTGATCGTCCGAGTGGACGATGGTACAGCGAAAAGGATATTAACAATGCGATTCGGGATCGTCAAATAGTTACCCACATACCCACCGACAAAGTCGGCTCGACACTCGCCGACCGCTTCCGTTCGTCCGCGCCTTTGGTGGGCGCAGACTCACTGGCTTATTTGTCCGTGGATATATGGATAACAAACAAAACAATCAAATAGAAACTTCAGAGTAAAGAAAACTATGGGATTATTCTAACCATCTATCTTGAAATCAAAATTTAGAATATAACTAAATAATGCAATGCGAGCATGAGTTTCGACTTCATTAAAAAACCTGACATCCTTCATTGAAAATGAGGACAGCATTTTGTCTATCCGAAGAATATCTCCAGCATGAGTAATGCTACTCCGTTTTTTATAGAATTCTCCGATGAGTTTTTTGAATGAAAGCCCATCAAATTCCTGTTGGGTACGATAAACACCCTTTACATCATTCTGAACCTTAAAATTTTCTTCAGAGTATTTATTCATAAAATCATTAAAACGACGAGTTATTGAATAAACAGGTTGTTTGCATGACTCACACTTCTTAGATTCAAACCCATTTCTTTCACCTTCAAAGTCTACCAAATTCTCAATTGAAGATATGTAACCAACAACCCCCATGCTAGCCGAAATTAAGATAATCTGTCTCATTTTATTTTGAAGAAATAACGAAGAGTTTATTCTTGACCGCGATAAATCATCTAATCTAAAGTAATTATCAAGCAACAGTTCTGATTGACTCTGAATTTCGATAAACGCTAAGCCTGGATTCATTCTTTCAAGGATTCGAGTATCACTTTTTTCCATAGGGGAAGAGTGTGGTTCTTTTTCAACCGGTGTAAAACCCTGGATTATTTTCTGTGGCAAAGGCTTCGCCCCCATACCGTCAGTATCCAATTCACAAGATTGATTAGTGCAAATATGTAGAAGTGCAATTAACTCCTGAAGTAAATCAAGGTGACCATAAGCCTGTCCGAATACGTTTTTAAACTCCCATTCTTTATTCATCATATATTTATCATTGAATTCAATATCAACATATTTATGATCAGGGGTAGGGCCTGATTTATCACTCTCCAATATTTGAAAAACATCTTTATATCGATAATACCCCAGAAATACACAACTAACTTTCAGTGTTGAACGATAAAAAACATCACTCACCATCACCTCCGCCGTTTAATAAAAACCATCTCAGCCTATTCATTACTAAATAACTTTTCGTATTGATACTTCACTTCTCATCATGCTTTGTTCTAACTTCCCTTCTCGTAGGCCGGAAACGTATTCGCGCCGCTCACAATGAATACATATCGTATGATACATGCATATAAAATGTGTAATACGAAGAATACCATCGCATCATCATTTTCAGGTAACAGATCCGGATTCTGGCAGTCCCGGAAGTCATTGAAGAATGACAGTGCTTGCGGCTATGCTCGCTGGCAATAAAACAACAGTGAACAGGAACGTGCGGGATGTATCTTGACGAACCGGTCAGTAAATGGCCTCCACTCCGGGTTACGTGGAGTAAAGACCCGGATGGAAGGGACTGGGCATTTGACGGTGATCCCCCTGAGTGGGCAGCTCCGGTCGGGAAGCTACGCCTGGGGAGCGCATTAACCGCTGAAATACATGCGCATCTGATCTATGCCAGAAAAATCGACTGTGTCGAGGAACTCAGGGAGGGGGCCATTGATGATAAGATTGAAGACGTCATCAATCACTGGAAAGACGGAGACGCGCTGACTCCGCCCGTGTTACGGATCGTTGAAATAAATGGTGTTAAAAAAATCGATATTGCAGACGGTAATCACCGATTTAATGTGGCGCACCTCACCGGTGAAATAAAGATAACTTTTCTTGCATCGCCTGTGGATTCGGCGAGCCTGGAGGCGCTGATCCCGTCATTAGTCTGGAAGCCTTAAGCCAGGACTTCGGGCGAACGCCAGGCCTGTTAATGCCAGATGTCCTGCATGAAGCATGTCACTTTAAATTTCACTGCTTTGGACCTCATTTTTCATCGGAATCCGAAAACTGATAAAGCAGGAAATCTCAGGCAGGCTACGTCTGATAAACTTCCTGAGCAGAGTATTCACACGGAGATACCTTTATTTATGAGTGCCGAAGAGCCAGATGAGTGCTGGGTTTGTGCTGTTTGTATTACAGAAGAATTTTTACGAAACAGTATTGAGAAGGAGGGAATCCAGCAGACTTGTCATTACTGCGCGCAGATCTACGCCTGTTTCTCTTTGGAGGCAGTAAGCAACCTGACAGAAAAGGCGATTAAAGCACATTTTTACCGGACGCCCACTGAACCGAACGAGATGGAGTATGCCCGACTTCGTCATACTGATGATTATGACTGGTTCCGCGACGGGGAAGATATCGTGCAGCTTATTGGAGATTTGCTCCAGACACGCCGTAAGATTGCAGACGATATTCAACAACTCCTCGAATATAGACATTCTGATTTTGATTCCGACATCATCGGACTGGAGACCGAGTTTGCACGGGGTGCCTGTTATGCTGAACATCGCAAGATAAGTACCGGCCGTCTCGATTCCATGTGGAGACAATTTGTTACCTCGTTAAATTCAGAGTCACGTTTCATCAACCATGCCGTCAACACCACCCTCGACAGCATATTTCGTGGTGTGGAGACAATGCGTGCCCACGGTGAAGTACCGGTGACCATTGAGGCCGGTCCAGGTACTGCGATCCCGTCACTGTACCGCGCCCGCTGGAGTCGTAATCATACTGAGCTAGAGCAAATGCTTGTGTCTCCGGACAGGGAGTTAGGCCCGCCGCCGCCTCATCTCAGTGGTGAAAACCGTATGAGCGCCAGAGGTATTTCGGTCTTTTATGGTGCCAGTTCAGTCGATACGGCCATTTCTGAAATTCGCCCTCCGGTGGGCTGCAATGCGGTTTGCGCCAAGTTCAGTCTTATCCGCTCGCTCAGGCTGCTGAACCTGCCAGCGCTTGAAAGTGTTCTGGATAACGGAAGCCTGCTCGATCCGGAGTATATAAAAAGACGTGAACAGGCTGCGTTCCTCTCTACGCTGACCAGAAGGATTGTCGATCCTGTACTGCCTGGTGAAGAAGACTTCCGTTATATCCCGACTCAGGTTATAGCAGAATACCTGGCGGACTCTTCCCGATTTGACCTTGACGGCATCCTCTATCCCTCCGTACAGCTGCCGGGGGCTGGGCTGGAGGAGCGATACAACGTTGTATTGTTCCATAAGGCCTCCCGTGTCCGCCTGATGACACTGCCGGCAAAGGAGGACTGCATGATCAGATATGGCCATCAGTATGACGAAGATGAATGGGAGCCAGATATCTGTGTTACAGAGATTATATCTTCTCAGGATACCGGTGCGCCGGATGCCGACGGGCGTGAAATTTCCGACCTTTCACTTCAGGACGATCGCCGGGAGCCTGCTCTGGAGATAGATCTCCACTCTGTCAGCGTTCACGGTATACGGGCTGCCCGGTTTGAATATTCCACAGACTCCGTCAGGCGGAGCACATACAGCTATACCCCGCGTTCTGAACCAGCCGGTTCCGTCGTTCCGCCATGGGACTTCGCCTCTGGTCAGGACGATTTTCCGTTCTAACTCTGAAATTCCTCGCTTTCCCGGCCCAGTTATTGCTGCGCGATCAGGCGTGAATATCTGCAGATAGGTAGTGTACGGCGGGCGTCGTGACGGCATGGTAGAGGCTCTTATCACCACACAAGGCCATACATATGAATACGCAACATGAAATCCGCAAACTCTGGCAGACCAGAGAAGCGCAGCAGCGAACCGGCGAGGAGGCCATCCGTCTGGCTGACGACGCCTGGGCACAGGGACTGCGTTTGTCCCGCCATCAGCACACGCATTACCAGTTGGTGATGGATCTGGTGCGCCGGGATATCCGGGCATAATCACGGGGGAGCTGGGCGGCGGCCCAAAAAAAGGCCGCCGAAGCGACCTGTGAGTGGAGTGGAAGGGTTAGGCGAGGAACGGTTTCAGGTGTGCATCCGTCAGCGACGCCAGTACCTCAGCCACGTGTTTCAGCGGGGTCGGGTGATTGAATTCGGAGCTTCCTGCGTAGCCCTTGGAGTAGACATTCAGCTCGCAGCGGTCGTCAATGAACGTAAAGCCCCGTTGCATCTCCCCGCCGTCTTCAGGAAAGGCCATCGCGTGATACCCCGTGTCTTTTTTGGCCACAATTTGCCGTTTCTCCAGCGTGGGGTAACACAGGCCGCTCAGCGCCTCCTGGGCAGCAGCCTTTGCGGCAATCTGTGCGCCAGCCGGCGTCAGCGTGATGACGGCAAGCCAGGCCCCGTACGCGTAATCAGCCGGTTTGGTGATGGCGACGGTACAAAATTTCCCTTCATGCCGGACGTCGTGCAGATCCGCAGTAATCGTGACTTTATTCATTAATGCCCTGATTTCATTTATATTTTTATAATACCGGTAGTAGGATTCGTCGTCGAAGGCGTTGAAGGAGTTGAAGATCTGCTCCCAGGCGGCCTTCACGACATCGGGGGAAGACGACGCCACTTCGGCAAACAGCGCAAACCACAGCGTCATGCCCTTTACCGTACGCGGAGTGCCTTTGATCACCTGATTGGCGCGAACCATGATATAGGGCGTATTGCGTACCAGAATATCTTCCAGCTGCTCGTCGGAGCTGATAGTAAGCAGCTTGGCCATCTCCAGGCTGTGACCGGTCGTGATGTGCGATTCGTACGGCAGTTCGATGAGTTCGGCGCCGAGGTTTCTGGCCATCATCTCATCCAGCGCGGCCACATGCTTGCTCATCATCCCGAACATCTTGATGCGATCGGTGAGGTACTGCTCGGCGAGTTCGCGCAGAATAACCGACTTGGGTTTGCTCCACAGAATAGACAAATGGGTGAGCGTGATATCAAATTCTCGGCTAAAGCCACGCACGGTGTAATCGATAGTTTCTTTCTCGTGTACCATGTGGTACTCCTAATTTTGTCAGAATTGACGGGCGCTGGCTGGACCATCAACTTTCCAGGCTTATGGCCAGCCAGCAATTTCACCTTAGCGTCACAAGTCTTAATGATTGATGACGCTATGATGTATTGATGATTCTATTGGTATATTGTCATTTATGCAACCTGTTACTGCCCTTCCTCCCTGTTATTTTCCATTTCCGGTCAGACATCATGTCATCGTCATAACGATGAGGCGTTCCCCTGCTTGGTGATGCCGTGGCGATTTTTTGTTCATGTTTCCGCTACGGATCCGGTTTCTGCTAGACCCGGATCTGCGCAATCCGACCGCCGTCGGAGGCGTCCGCCTAGCGCCGTCATCCCGTCCAACCACTTGAAATACGGCAGATATTAGGCGTCAGTCGGGCACCCGCGCTACTCAGCGCGGCAGGGCGGACGGGCGTCCCCCTCTGCCGCTGCGGGCGTGTCCTGCTTCCGAAAACCGCGTATACTGAAATAAGTCGGATCCGTTGAAACGGGCGGTCCGGTAATTAAGCTGGGTGATTGCGTCATAGGTGACTATCAGATAAGGGACATTCACGGCAGCAATAATAAGCCGGGGAATATTCAGGCCGGTAACGGACGCAGGGTGGTGCGCCGTCAAGGGCGACACAACATAATAACGCGGGGTGATTATTACCCTAAGGGGTTAGGTATGGGGAGTGAGGACGTTATCGACGCGCTCATTGCTGATGGCCACCAAACCGTTACGCTGTACACCGGTTGGCTGGCTACCGATGACGACCGCCCCGTTCGGCAGTTTTTCCTTCTTGACGAGCGCGGTGATGTGGTTGCCAAAAAGCTGTGTATGCCTGGCTGCTACCGCTGGTCGTTAGTGCTCTGGCCGCCTGCCACATCACACCTTACGGCTTTTCATGAAGTCTGGGCGTTGGATCTCTTGGCAAGAGACAAAGCAAAAACGCAACTTTTTCTCTTTAGTTAACACCAGGGCAGGATTTATCTCGCTCAACCGACAACAGGCAGCATTCCACGCGAGGCATTCGATGATTGCCCCCCAATACGGCGGCTGCGGGGCTTGCCCTGCACTTCTTGGGCGAGATAGATTTCGGTTTACCTTTCTTTATAATCAGAAGGAAAACGTGGATGGGTAGTGTTAAAGAACTTCTCTTTGAAGCACAGGAAGCGCAGCGTGACGAATGGATTGCGGAACACTATCCAGAGGCAGAGGAAGGCACTGAGGCATTTGATGCTGCCGGTCTGGCGCATGATTGGATGCTCGATGCCCTGGTCGAAGATGCAGAGAGGCAGTGGTTCCAGGATTCCCTTAACGATCTTGACGACCGCTATCGCCATGCCGTCGGTGAACTGAATGAGCTGAATGCGCTGATGATTTCAGCACAAAGTAACATCGCGTTGCGCCTGGCTTATGCTCATACCGTAACAGTGATGGAGGCCTTTCTGATGTACTCTGCGCGGGCACTGCTGAGTGATCCTGCTCATTTGGAGCGCTTTGATTCCCGTGTGGCTCCTCGCTTCAGGAAGTCACTTGCGCAGTATAAGACCGAGGTGTTGCGTAATACGCAGAAGCAAGCGGACGGAACGCCTTCGGATGGAACAAATCTGGAATGCCGAACCGCTCAGTTATTTGTCAGTCGTCAGACGTTCCATAATCTGGCGCAGATGAACACGTACTTCCGATTGGTACTTAAAACTCCCCCTGAGTGGCCCATTGATCCTCTGGTGAACATTGTTGCTACCAGACAGCATCTAGTGCATCGAAATGGTGTCAGTAACGATGATGAGCCGGTATCTATCAACAGTTGGCATCTGGCACAAGCGATTGAAGCGGTTCGTTTATTTATTGATGCGGTGGCGCTTACGCTGCGTCAGGAAACCGGAGCTGATAGCGTCTTGCCCGTTGTTCACCCTAAAAATACATTCTAAATTCGGCTGATGAGTCAACAAACAAACGAGGTGCTGAACAGCATGTCAGAACAACAGTCTTTATCACAGCAGGGGATCAGCCTACTGATACTCTGCCAGCAACTACAGTCTGAGAAAGATGGTATCAAACGCCCCTTGCCCCATAAGGTTGGCGTTCAGGCTGATGAGGTGCTGGATGATTTTGCGCGCCAGATCCAAAACGTCTGTGTTTCACTGTCACAGCTGGATAACCTGCTGGTTATGCAGCGCCAGCTTGCCGATCTCGGTCGCCAGTTGGAGCAGGCAGGGAAACTCACTGTGTCGGCAGGGGATAGCTACGCCGATACGGCCATCGCGTGGTTTACGCAGCAGTGTGCTACCGCGGCTGCTCAAACATCATGACCGGTTCTTTGCTGCCCGCCCCCTACCCGATGGGGGCTACGCCCCAACTGCCGGTTGCTATCGATTACCCGTCCGCCCTGGCACTGCGCCAGGTTGCGGCTATCCACGACAGCGCCCCAAAATACCTGCTGGCGCCGGAAATCAGCGCCCTGCTTCACTATATTCCCGATCTGTACCGCAAAACCCTGTTCGCCACGCTGTGGAACACCGGTGCCCGCATCAATGAAATACTGGCGCTGACGCGGGGGGATTTTGTGCTGGCGCCGCCATACCCGTTCGTGCAGTTGGCCACACTCAAGCAACGCAGCGAAAAGGCGTCCAGAGGTGCCGGACGTCTGCCTGCCGGAATTACCACGAACCGCGTGGTGCCGCTGTCCGATCCGCAGTACGTGTCGCAGTTGGAGATGATGATTGCGACACTGAAAATTCCGCTGGAGCGGCGCAATAAACGAAGCGGCAGAACGGAGAAGGCGCGTATCTGGGAGATCACCGACCGTACCGTCCGCACCTGGCTGACCGAAGCGGTGGAGGCCGCGGCGGCCGACGGGGTAACGTTCTCCGTACCGGTGACGCCCCATACGTTCCGCCACTCCTACGCGATGCACATGTTGTACGCCGGCATACCGCTGAAAGTACTGCAGAGTCTGATGGGGCATAAGAGCATTAGCTCGACGGAGGTGTATACGAAGGTGTTTGCGCTTGATGTAGCGGCGCGTCATCGGGTGCAGTTTCAGATGTCGGGCAGTGATGCTGTCACGTTACTGAAAAACACCAACGCTGACATTAACAAAAGGCAACTCAATTCCTTTTAATTTGATGGATTTGCGCTCTTCATTAGACTAAAATGTAACCATGAAGTATTCCATAGAGAAGGACATCCGTATGCCTAGCACAGCAAAAAATCGAGCCTATCAGCGTGGACTGAAAGCTGCTGGGATCTGGCTACACTTCAAAAACACGTTAAAACACTGGGATGCTGCGTGTATTGCATTGGCAACACGTTTTCATTTACCTACCTGGGCCGGGCATATCCCTGTCGCTGGGCTTTGTGTTTTGTCCGCTACCGCGATCCTTTTTGGTGGATTTATTATTGCAGGGGTTGCGCTCTTTCTCTGGGCTTTCATCCTTTTGAGTCCCCAAAAAGGAATAATCGGTGAAAAAGCGCTCGACGATAGCAACTACTGGTGGTGGTGGAAAAGTAAATAGCCGAGAGCTGTTCTCTCCTCGGCTATATCCCTATTTATACCCTACCAGCAGCCTTCTGTTTCACGGCATTACTTGCCGCATCCCCTGCACTTCCCCCTGCTTTTTGTGCATCCTGGGTACCACTGCGCATCGCACTCGCTAAATCACCGATACGTACGCCAGCCCACGACAACGCGCCAACCCATACGGTGGGAAGAACAATAAACATTGTTCCCATCACAAAGCTCATGACCATATCGTCAGAAGTGTTCTGAAAACCTGCCAAATTAAACCGACTATGGGTATCAGAACTGTACAGTGCTTCAAGTAACCAACTGTCGAGCCAGCGCGCTAATTCCCACCAGAACGTCAGGAAATTCAGTGCGAATATAACGAATGTCAAAGTAACTACGACCTTGAAGTCATAAACACCAAAAGCGAGAATCAACGGTAACATGACATACGTGGCCATCAGCAGAATAGCTTGAACCATTGGTAGAGCCTGACGCATGGCATCAAATGCCGGAAATGCCCCCAGGCTTCCCAACGCGCCGCCGGCAATGGCACCAAACCGATTGACGGTATTCATCGTAGTGAAGTCCGCATTACCCCCGTAACCAGCGTAAACCTGCCCTCCCTGAGAGATATTTAGGCTCTGAGGACTCACCAAACGCCTGATCACCGCTTCTTTATAGTCAGCAGTGCTTTTCCCCATCATTTTCAGTGCGGCAGAAAGACGCAGCCACATGCCCGGATCAGCTTGATTGACTACTCTATCCTGCAAGCCGGTATCCGCTGTGGACCACCATTCATTACAGGTAGGATAACCACCGCGCCCCGTATTCGGCCGACCACTGTCCCTGGCATCGCTCCAGGGAAAATTTGACCGCGGCATTTTTGAGTTCAGTTCACCATAATAGCGGGAACGAAATGTTGAGCTGCCTAGCCATTCGATGTCCTTCAGCACATCCTTATCCGTTGTGGCCCCCTGATCCTGTTGTTTCCACGTGTATAGCGCGAGCGCATAGCAGTCGTTGGTAAAGTCCTGCAACTCTTCAGCCAGAGCCGGATTGCTGATGTTGGTCCTCTGCACCTCAAAACGAACCTGGCGCAAATCCGGCCGACACGGAATGGTTGCGACCGCAGCCTGCGTTACGCCTTTTGACAGGCGGTGTACGACAGCCCACCAAAAGGGTACCGCGGCTGTCTGATCGCCGAGGCTAGACACCACGCTGGAATATCCACTGTCATCCGGAGACTGTGTTGTCCAAGTCCCACACATTTTTGCCCGGGATGTATCGTACTGCATGGTACTCAGGCTCAGATTAATCAACGGAACGCAGCAGGCCAGCATCACAAAGAACGCACCGTACAACGCGTTCTCGATACGTGGCAGTGACAGCATCCCTTTATTGCCTTCATCCTCACCTTCTTCCCGAACTTTCATCCAGATGCCAACGACCTTGAATGCCAGCGGCGCAGCAAAAAGCCCGGTACCAATCAGGATGTTCCACAGGCCATTATTAATGACCCAACCTAACAGCGTCAGAAAGTACTCGAGATAGCTGTTCGTGGTCATCGCATCGTTCCTGTATCGAGATACATGGCATACTCACACGCGAACAAAAACATCACGCTCACGATGCCCATTCGCTTTAGCGATGCTCTATACTCCGGCTTGCATCCTGGGGCATGCCAGATTTTCCAGAATCCCCATCCCAGCACGCTATACAGCGTCAACCGCCAGACCAACCAGCCAATGCTCGTTCGCTGCATCCAGTGGCGTAGCGCTAAGAATTCATCCGGATAGGACACGCCAATACTCGCAATCAGAAATGCAATAAACATAACGCCAGAGCCGAATGCCAGCACGAGCAGCAACACTTTGGTTCCCTGGCGTAGTCGTTTCAGGGGGGGATGAGGTCGTGTCTCTTTAGATTCAGACATAGTTAGTTACTCTGAGCAGGAGTAGTCATCTGATTGAAGCGTGCATCCGTATTGTCCTGGATTTGCTTCTGCGGGTTGGTTTCTACACGACTATTTTCCCGTTCGATGATCGTCAGCACCGAGTTACGTGCCAGCTCGCGCTTAAGCTCCATCTCGTTCTTCAGGGCATTAATTTCCCGATCGAGTGATTCAATACGCCGGGTCCCCTCATCAACTGCGGCTTCCTGAGCCGCGGCATTGGGCTCAGACATTCCGGTCATCAGCATACGGCGCATCAGTAATGCTGTCTCGACCGTATCCGCCATCGCCAGTTCGCTGGCCAGCCGACCCGTTAACGCAGCGTTATCCGGGTCGCGTTGTAATGCTCGGATAACGCCACTGGTGATAGTCAGGCTACCGGCTTTCAATTTGGCCAGATTCGCAGCCGTTGGTTTCTCTACCCCATTAACCATTTTCACCAATTGTTCAAGATTGGCTTTCGTCGCATCCTCCAACATGGGGGCAAATCCCGTTCCCGCCTGGGTCGTGCCGGGTTGCTGAGCCTCATCCCCACTGGTGCATTCAGAGGCTACCTTACACGTCCGCATTGAGCGATCGCCAAGTACCTGGACAACAGCCTTTGCGGCTTCCTCCGCATTGGGGAATTTTTGACAAACGGAGCCCGTGCAATTGCTGGTACTGACGGAAGATGTACTCAACACCGGCTGGCTGTTCATCATGTTATAACCCGCGGCCGCCAAATCATGCGTTGGACGAATAGCAGGTTGCCCTTTCCCCCCACGTCGTTGGCCACCAATCCAGTTTTGGCCATTATTGCCGGTGAGTTTCTGGGAATCGTTATCCGTTTGGATGGCATCCGCTTTTCCGCTGTTGACCAATTGCTTGTATTCATCGGCCTGTGCTGATTGGGTCCATTTACTGGAATCCGAAAAATCCATCATCCGTTTGGTCATGTTTTGGCAGTTAAACATGGCCTTATCAAACGCGACATTTGCCTGGAGAACGCCATTAGTCAGCATGTCATAGAGCCCCGGGCTCGCTCGTTGAATAATGGCGCCAGGTAAACTGGACACTGCACCGGTCGCCCCCTGAATGACTTCCCCCATCAGGTTTTTGAATCCTGATGTCACCCCATTCAACTGATTGCCAACCGTGGTTTTCAGGTCAAAATTGCCGCACTGCAGATCAGAGCTCCAACCGAGATCGACACCCAGCTTCTCCATACTGATACGCGTCGCCGGCTGTGAAATCACAGAGCCTCCTCCAAGCGTATAAAAGAGTTTGTCTGATACTGCACCACTGACATCAGCCCCATACCCCGGTGAACCGCTGTTTGCCTGAGGCAAATTGACGTTGAACTGATCGGCGAGAACGCACGGCGCAATCAATTGCAGGCCTATAGCCAGAACGCAAAACTTCATTCTCATCGTTATTCCTTAAAAATTCGTAACAGATAACAACCGCTGACCGCGGCGTTGGCAGCAACTGTAGGGTTGCCAGAGGGTATAGGCGGCACTGCCATTTTCAGCTGACATGTGGTCACCATCAGGAAATACGGCACATGAAGACGTGAGCTGTGGCGACAAGCGCTGCCACTTGTGATTGTTGGTGTTTTCCACGACAGGTTCGGGAGGCCAGTACCCATCACGCCGGGAGCCTGTCAGGGGCTGATAGACGTGCAGTTGGCCAGAACGCGTAATAATGTCCGCCACGCGCTGGGCGACCACAGCTGACGCTTTATCGTCATCGGTATGCTGGATAAATCCAGAGCGGGGATAAACATTCCCCCACATAATCCCTGATGTCATGCTACCGACTTCACGCTGGCCAGGAATTAGCGCCTCCGGATACAGCGATTCAGGAATTCCCGTTCGCCAGGCGAGAGAATCCAGCGTGCTCAGAAAATACGGCATGAACGGCGTCGCGACGCTGTCGCAGGAATAGCCGGGAATTTGTCCGCCGATGAGGGTTGAAGCGGGATGGCCGATCGCATCCGCATACTTAAATTTGATGTTGGATTTTCTTCGGCCAGGATCTTTAATGTCTGCTGCGTTCCCACCGCCTGCTGCGACCCCGCTTAATCCACTGGTAATGGTACTCTCCAACCCTCCCGCCCCCTGGCTGACCGGGGACATTTCAGTCCAGGGATTCCCCCCTGGAACCATATAGGTAGAAACCACAGCATCAGGAATAAAGTGAGTGACTTTGACGGACGTGCGAATAGTACAGCCGAATTTAGTGCAAAATAGCCAGTAACAAATACCACTGACACGCCAGCTGATACACCCAGGAGAAATAGCACTGGCAACAATTTGCGCTGTGTTAACGGCAGCAATAGCAGCAGGCTCACATGCTGTCGTGAGCATAATGCCAACTGCAATCGGTCGTAACCGGGTTCGCCATCGACTCATGGTCGTCCCCTTTCCTGCATTTTATACGCAAGCGCTTTGGCAACATCAGCCGTGCCGTACACCACGTCGCGATCGTCAAAAACAACAGCAGGATATTTGCGCACACCGATTTCCCATGCATGCACAACGCCACGATAGGCCGTTTGCAGATCATTCTCATGCTGTTGCCACTGCGGAGAACGCATGACAACCTGAGCTTGCGCTGTCGCTTGTTCCATCGATGCTGAAAACTCGCCAAACACGGAACGTTGCAACCGTTCCGGCGCATCCAGCCAGACTATCTGAGTCTCGGGTGTAAGATTGGTAGGAGGATGTTGCTGGTCGGTATAGACAACGGGGTTAGCCAATAATGGCACAGGTAAAAACAGGAGAAGAAAAGCACTGATTTTGCCATTCATCACCACACTCCTTTAGGTTAATAAATACCCATCAGGTTGCAGCAAGCGGAGAAGATAAGCAGCGATAAACTCTTTTTAGATAGATAAAAATTTTTAGCCTAAGCTGGAGCATTTTTTCTTTTATTAATCGGCTAAAGGCAACGTAAGGCATATTGCATTTAATACCAAACCGTTACTATATCAGACATGCCTTTTATATTTTTATTCAAAAAATTATATTAAATAAGAAAGTCCAATCACATACGAAAAAATCAGGATACAGAGTCATGAGTTTACCAATAATTAATATACTCAAAGAGCCTTACGTTCGATGGAATATGAGACTTATGAGACCAGATGAGATAGGGGTCATTATACCAGATGGTCCAGGCCCTAACGTCAGAGAGGGATTAAAATGCAACATAACAGACCCCGTTAGTGCAGCAATATATGCAATTAATGAAGCGGGAACAGATAACGGGCTAACAATACATATAGAAAACATGGTTAAAAAACATGGCTCATGGGCACGTTCAATGCCGCCAGTTACCCCTAAGGACATTGCTCGTTATCAATCACACTACCCTAATTGCGATCTGGCAAGCGTATCAAATACCATAAAAGAAGTAGGTTCTGTTCTTAGTGAGGGACAATACCTTTTCCATGGTGGTTTTTGGCCTACAGCACATGGAAAAAATGCACAGTTCGTTACTACACGCCCCTTATCAACAACTCTTTCACCTAACGTCGCATTTGCTGAAACCCTACATGGGGGGAAAGCTTACGACGCAGGAAGAATTGATATATTGGTATTAAAGGTTAAAAACCCTTGCACAAAAATCTTTGCGTTCAAACACAAAGGCACGAACCTTGGTCACGAAATGGAGATTTTATTTGCGTCAGGGGCAACATTGAAATATATACGAGAACAGTACATCGAAGACATAACAGTGGGAAAATGTCTACCAGGTTCATTTCATACGCAAACAAAAATGGTTCCTGCGTATATTGTTGAAGTTGAAATTTCGTAGTTCCACAACCCCAGTTTTACCTGGGGTTGTATTCATTTATTACCAACTTTATTGATACTGCTAGTTGCAACCTCTTTGAGGTACAACACCAGGTAAACTGCATCCACTGCATCTGGAACAGAAATGTACCACCGTGGATGATCGTAATCATCTGGATCTGGCCAGCTCGTTGTGCCGGCAACAGAAATCAGGATATCCACACAAGGGCCGATACCGTGTCCACCATCAAAATGCAGCGCTACCGCACCTCGAGTACCGACTCGGTGAGGATGGCACGTTACATTGCACTGCATAGGCAAACGCTGACGAATAGCATCACGTAGCTGTTGCAGTTCGCTGTCATTTTTCAGGGAAATCCCCGCCTCACCTTGCGGTTTCAGACTAAAAAGCATGGGAAAATGGCCACTCTCCGTTTGGATCGTCGGCGTAGGGTATTTCAATGTCATCATGCTACAACTTTCTCCTGCTCAACCAAGCCACGGGCTTTATCTAATGCTGTGGCGACCCGCATTGCCGCTTCCAGCTCCGAACAATGGAATTCATTCATCAAACGACGTCGTTCCACTTTTTCTTCTTTTTCTGTCATACCGAGTGCCAGGTACAAACTGGGGGGAACGGCACGGAACAACGCCTGGACGTTCTTCGATAATACGACCCCCTCGGTGTAGCATTTATCCAGTTTGCTGGCCGACATCAGCACCGATTTCTGTTCATCCGTCAGGGATTTGAAACGGCTGATATCATCGACTTCTTTTTTCGGCATCACCAGGCATAGCCACCACTCCGCCATATTCAACATTTTTCCGGCCGCGTCAGGGAAATCCTCCAGGTTTTGCGTCGCCAGCCAGAGCCAGGCCCCCAACTTCCTCCACATTTTGACGATCTTGGTCATATATGGCGCCAACAGCGGGTTAACCGTTGCAATGTGCGCCTCATCAACAGCGAAAACGATATCCCGTTTCTTGTACTGATCACGCTCGGCAATATTGTTGATAGTGTTCGTCAGTGACACCATGGTCAGTGCCATCTGCGCTTCATACCCTTCACGCGCAAAATACCCCAGATCAATCAGCGTGACGTCAGCTTCTGGCCAGAGCTGCCCTTCACGGTTAAACAGTTCTGCTTCAAAACTCCCTTCCTGTGTGAAGATACTTAGCGATTCAGCCATCTCAGCGGCTTTAGTACGACGCTGCTCATTGCGCTCACTATCCATGGAAATATCAAGTAGTGCGCGTTGCAGATCGGACGGCAGCATCTGTTTAGAAGCGGTATAAGAGGCTTTCGCGGCCATCACCAGCGCTTCACGGATCATTGCGCGATCGGCTCGTTTAAGCTCGGCTTCTTCCTTCGCATCACCACCGGTGATCATCATGCGGGCTGAAATCTCCATTTCCCCCAGGATGTCTCGTTTTTCTTTCTTGTCCTGTTGACTGTCATCTTGCTCTTCGCTATCTGCGTCCAGCTCAGGCAAGGCATCAGCGTCAATCGCCAAAGGCACATCACTATTCAACAACTGATACGCATCACCAAACAACGGAAGACTCAATCCATTACCCGGTTTGATACTGACCTTATTCACCGTCAGACCAAGGCTTTCAAAATAATCGGCCAGCAGCCCAAATGAGTTGCCGGCTTCAGCAATGAACAACCGGGGGCGGTGTATGGCCATCACCTGCGATAACATCGCGCACATCGTTGCCGACTTCCCGGCACCGGTCGGTCCGAATATCAGCTTATGGGCATTTTGGCTGCGATCGCCTTTATTTAGCGGGTCGAATGACAATACGTCACCACCTCGATTGAAAAAGCTGATCCCAGGATTACCCGTCCCCATTTCACGACCTGTCACGGGTAACAATCCTGCCAGATGCTGTACCCACGTTAGCCGGGTATACCAGTGTTTCTTATCCGTCTCCGGGTTAAAACACATGGGTAATGCACGTAAATAGGTGTTCAATGGCGCAACATCATACTCCGGCCGCACCGGCTGCAAGCCGGCTCCCAGCAATACGGTCGTCAGTTCAACTCGTTTATGATTGAGCGTTTCCACATCATCGGCGCGTAACAAGAAGGTCAGTCCAGCACGGTACAACTTGTGCCGATTTCCCAGATACTCTTTGACGGTTTTAACATCCTGGCGAACGCGACCTGACTCGGTGTTCTCGCCTACTGCGTTCTTCGATAACCGGGTAAAATCGGCTTCCAGTTTATCTTGCGGCTGTACCACTATAGTCATACACAGTGTGGTACCTTCCGGAAAGAGATCCATCAACGCATTGATCTTCTCTCCCCGGAGCATTTCCCCTGTAATCGCTCCGGGCTTTGGCGGGCGCCGTAGTTTCTCGACCGGCAACGCACAATGCGCCTGATTATCAAACCACCACACGCCGTTCTCGAGATCCGAACGTGGCGGATTGAACCACAGCGTTTCCGTAAAATCATTGAGTACTGGCATGGTGCCATCAGGCGTATCGCGTCGGTCAAAATAGGCAGCCTGGCGATATAACGTGTCTTTATCCACCCATTCCGGTGAGGGATTAAAATGACGCAGCAACCAGCCATGCACCTGATAGCCATTCTGCCGCACACACATTACACCGGCACCGGACAATGCGCTGGTCACACGTTCACAGACCTGATTGAGCATCGCGATTGGCGGCATTGGGTCTCGGTTGTTTTTACCAATCCAGCGATAGATCACCATACGCGTACGGCGCTGCTGTCCACGCCAGGGTTGGCCAGTAATTTTAGTATCCGTAAACAACCCTTCCGAACGAGCAATCCCCCGTAAATGACGCTCCGTTTCCTTCAGCCAGGCCTCCGAAAAAGGCGTGCCCTGTGCATGGGGTTTAACATAGCCCCTCAGGTGATCGACATAAGTATCGACATTGTTCTCATCCTGACAAAAGAACTGCACAACCCAGGGGTTTTCATCAAGTTCTTCAAAGCTGTCCTGTATCGCATCCTCGACCGTATCGCGGATTTGTTCCAGTCGCTCTTCCGTACGTCCTTCTGTCGCAACGGGAGAGACTTCATATACCGCTCCGACAGAAATGCCGTCATCCAACAGCAGACACTTATCGTTATCTAAGAATTCAACCCACGGCAGGTAATCGATGATTGAGGGATTAGCATGATTCAGCCTGACCTCATCCTGCACCGTCATCTTCCCGGGCCGCGGCAGCGACGGGCGCCCAGCGACCTGGAGTGGAATACCTTCAGCCAAACTGCCAATCGTGTCATCAGGTCCCCTGGTTTCACGAGAGCGGGATATCCGTTTTTTATCAAACAGTGAGAACATTACAGCGCCTCCACTCGTTCACCCGGCATCGCGTACTGGGTCTGGCTATAGAAGGGAAAGACTGTGCTGTAACCAGGAACCGGCGTGTTGCCCTCTGCCAGATGAGGGAAAATGTATATCACCATGTCTGGATTCGGCAGACGGGGAAACTGTTGGCTGATTTCACTCTCCTGAGTTCGACTGTAGCTACGATCGTCATGTAAAGACGCTTGAAGCTCCCCGGTACTCAGCGGGCGGCGTAATGCATCTCTGGCCTGGGCAGAACGTCGAGTCGTTCCCTCGCCATCTGCGCCATTCCATAATTCCAGCATGGAGTGCTCCCCAGCTGGCAGCATTTCTTCTTTTGAGGTCGAACACCCGCTCAATAACACCATTACGAACAGTGTTGTCATAACTTGGAATTTAGGCATGTTTTTCTCCAGAACGTCGGAATAAATGAAAATGACCGGCAATGAGTGAAAATGACCGACACATCGAGTGGCGGGATAATTCAGCAACCGTCATCCGTACGGAGTGCCAGTCATTAAGATGGCCCTGTTCGATGGCCATCAGGAATGGATCGGCCTGTTTCTCCAGAAAACAGGCCAGTTCAAAGCGTTTGAGTGAGGTGGGCAGTAGTTGTCTAACAAAAAAACAACCCTCCTGCACCGGAATACAATGGCTGCCGACGTCAAGAAACAGATCGTCGTTAGCCCAGTACAGGGAGGCTTGTGCTGATTCAGCAAGACTTTTGGCCAACAGCTCAGAATCGGACTGACAATAGTGAATATCTATACGGAGCCGATCAATTGCGGATGTTGTGCTAAAGATCCAGATATTTTCCCAGCAGGCGTGAACAGCTTCCATCTCGCCTCCTCAATCCAAACCACGTTGACTGCGACCATCAGCCGGCAACGAGAAGTCGTACCGAACCTTGCGCCCTTTTTCTTCGTAATCAATCGCCAACTGCCTGGTAATATGCACAGCTAGTCGCATGCCTGGCGGGACATAAATCGCATCGAATGTCTGGCCATAGCGTTGTTTCACCCAGTCAGTCGTCTCATTCAGGCCACCGGCCAGCGCCTTACCGAGAACCGCCTGCCCAGCATCACCCGTCAGTGAGGACGTCATTCCACCGTAACCATTTGTTTGCGTCGTTTGCTGATTCTGGCTCAGCGCGCTGGCAGCCCCTGAGCCAGCTGAGAGGGCAAAAATAGTGGGTAGATAGGTGGATGCGTTAGACTTTCGCTCACCACTGATGCACGGGATCCCAGCTTCATCAGAAATCCAGCCAATACCACCGCTGGAACCACTCGCGCCCTGATTGCTGCTGCCATTATTACTATTACTGTTGCCATTAGCGTCAGCTCGCGGCAACGTGCGAACCGTGCCATCGGCAAACACAAACGTAATATTGTTGACCTGACCACGGACACACGACAACGTCCAGTCACCACTGGCTGTGCCTGATACGATCGCACCTTCAACATCCGGTAAATCGATACCATTTGCTGTCAAGTTGTCTTTACCAATTAAGACCTTGAAGGGATAAGGGTCAGTTACGGTACCGTTAATAGGAACACGACCCAGTAGCGCCGTCATTGCCCGACTACCGATCAGGGTAGAATTCTCAGGTAAGGTGTAAACAGGCTCAGCTGTAACCTCACTTTTTTCGTTCGAGTACCCCTTCACCTGCTGCTCATACGCCGCCTTCTGGCGCGTCAGTTCATTATCGTTCAGGAAAGAGGTCGGAAATTGGGGGAGCGCAGGCATACCCGAACTGGACGTCTTATTCGGGTCGGCTGGCTTCTGGTCTTTTGGCTGTACCCATATCAGACCATCTGCACCTTGCGACATCGTGCCACTGGTACCATTTCCCATACCGTCCAGCCCTAATCCGAGAGGGATATCGCCGTGCCCGGAGGGTTCCTGGTAGCTACTTCCTCCACTAATATGGCCTCCGGGATTACTCATCGAATTAGCCAGTGTATCGGTAAGTTCCTGGATTTTATTCTGTAGACGTAATTGTTCATCTTGTAAGCGTTTTTGCTTCGTATCGTAAGACTGCTGCACGCCAGAAACGGCTTCGTTCACTTGCCCGGATACGTCAGTACTGCGGCGGGTAAGTGCCTCATTTTGTTTTTTTAGATCCTCATTTTGCTGACTGAGTTTACCTAAATCACTGCGCACCTGATTCAACGAACCGACCAGCGTGCGTAGCGTATCCTCAGGGGTATCACCGGCGACACCTAACGCCTTCATTTCATCCTGAGACAGTCCCAATGTTGTCGTTGAGGTATCAGGAGTATTCTGTATTTGAGCGGGTCCCTGGCAACTTTTTACGCCAATCAATGCGCCGATGGCCAGCACCGATGGCACTATTACTTTTACCAGCGTATTGGACTTAATTTGCATGCCCGCGCTCCTTCTTGCTGGCTTTGGCTGATGTCGGGTTCACTTTAACGACCGACTCTGCGACGAATGCGAGTTCAGGGCGGTTATCGGTGACCAGATACAATGTTGTCGTGTCTTCTGGTGTACCTACTGGCCCAACCCAACGATGCTGGAATGTGGCAGAAACAAACTGCCCCTGAAGAACCCGAGGATCGAGAACGATCTTTCGGCTTGAGGTGTTGCGAACGCGTAGCGCCACAACAGATCGCCCCCCGACGCCCCAGGCTGACAGAGTGGTGATATCAAGCGGTTCAGAGGGATATAGCGTTGTGATCTTTCCTGACAACCGAGGATTAACAGGATGAATACCGCCCACAGGCTCTACTGCACGTAATGGTCCATAAAGTGTTTGCGCGGCAAAACGAGTTAAAACAACAGGCAACGGAGCGTTATAGCGAGGTGCCTTAGACTCTTTTGCGTCTGATTTCGTTTCCGAAGTCGAAGATGAGCTACTACGTCCGGATGATTTGTCCGGGCGATCGCTATTATCAACCGTCGTCACGTCACCGCTGTACACCAGACGAACGGGCTCTGTCGGGCCATTCGGTGACGCAGTCACGTCGAGCAGAATAATCTCGCCGCTTTCCAGATCCTGTAACTGCAACCGCGTTTGAGGAAATGCACTGTCCGCTTTGAGATAAACCGCCCCACCTGTCGATTGCACGCGTAACTTGTCATTCAGTGCCGGAGGGAAACCGACACGAACGTTTTTATCCGCAAAAATAACGCGTTCTTGCCCTACCTTTAATGGGATCTGCAGGGGGATGCGTTCCCATTTAATTAATTCATCAGCGGCAACATGCAATGACGCTGTAATGAACAATCCCAGTAAACCGCTCTGACAAAATCTCCGTGCTGTGAAAGGTTTCATTCTCACTGCATAATCCCCTTTTTCTCTGGCTGTGGCTGATGTGATATTTCCAGACGCTGTGGCATCGCGTCATAACAATCCAGAGCCAAACCAAATGGGTTACGTTCTGCATCCCCATCCCAACGAACGACTTTCAGTGGGTAACGCACGAGTACCCGCTTAACGGGTTCGGTGTGGTAATACTCATCGGTCACCAAATCTAAACGGACAACCCAGTTATCACGGCTGATAACATCCACGCTCTCCGCGCTGTATCCCCGCCCGGGGATCTCGTAAACCACACGAACACGGTCAAGCAACTCGTTACCCAATGAGCGTTTTTTCGCGTCTGCATTCAGAAAATCCAGACAAGATGGTGTCAGGTACGGGGATAGGCTGAATATCTTGCTGGGATAGTCCTGTTCACCATTTTTGGGCCATGCGTTTAGTTGCTGGAAAATGTAAAACGCAAAGCTATAGACTGTCGGTGCTGGCACTTCCCACCAGGGCTTGGTACTACCAGCCCGGAGATCGGGAGGATTGTGAACCGTCAAATTGCTAGGCGCCCGCATCCAGCCGAGTATCGTGACCAGTAACATGGCAACCAGAACACCACAGGCAATGCGTAATGTCAGAATATGCTGGTCGCGATTTCTCACCGCGTTACGGTAGATGCTCATGATCGTCCCTTAGCGCGGCTACGGCGTAATGACCATCCCTGAGAGTGGATAATCAACGTCTCATCCCCTACACCAATATGTCGTTTTTTTTCCTCCAACTTCTGCCAGATATAGTTCTCAGGTTTACCGCGTTTAATACTCGAAACCCACTTCCCTCCAAAACCAATGACTAGTAAAGGAGTCAGTAAAATTCCCGTTGGGATGATGACCCACCCCACAAAAGGAACAAGGATGATGGACCACAAAAGACCAGCAAAAGAACCAAGTAAAGCCGTAAGCCCCAACTCTGGAGTGGTAAAGCCACGAAATACAATGGCTTCAGTATTCAAACGATCAGGCAAAAAAGGGATAGTTTGCATACTGCCACCTTACAAAAGGATATTGGCAGATTTACCTGCAAGCCAGATGATAACGACGAGCAACACGATTCCCACAACGACAATAGCAACGAATTTTTCCCAACCGGCACGTCCATCGCGAACTTCAGAGAAGGTTTTACCAGCGGCAGTCCCAACATTGAGGAACATAACGGCAGCAAGTATTAATCCCCCTAGGACAAGACCATCTTGTAAATAGCCCTTCGCTTGCCCCATAATTCCAGATCCGCCACTGGATTGGGGCGCTTCAACAGTAGGCAACGCAGCAAAAGCAGACTGGCATACCAATCCAATATAAAACAGAAATGAGATAAAACGACGGGACATAGACATGGAGAAACTCCTCTGTATAGAAAAAATTAACTGGCAAACATCCAAATACTGATAACCAACAAGATCGCGGTTCTTACTGCAAATCTACCCATCGCAGCATCTCTGACTTTCTCATTAGCCCAGCCGTTCCAGATATCGCCCAACGCCCAGGCAGCCCACAGAAACAACGCGGCTAGCAGAAAGCCGATACAGATGAGGCTGAGTATTTGGGGATCGAAACCAGATGCCGATTTAAAGGCAGAAGACTGTGCGGCGGTCATAGACATATCAGGGGCTCTCCCGACGGTAGTTCCCCGCAATAGAACTGGCTTCCCGAGGCTGCGCCCGGGATGGAGCCAAATAGGTATCGATGCCCGCTCTGATGGCATTCAAATCAGCAGTAATGCGTTGATAGTCAAAGTGGTATCGGGCACGATCGGCAGGGTCAGATTGCGCAGCGACAACGCGAGCTCGTTCCAGCGAGGCTTGAACCTGATCGAGTAAGCGCTGCGTGCTGGCTAGCTCGTCTTTTTCTGATGCATTTGCTGCATGGGTAAACAGCAGTGAAGCACAGAGCAAACAAGCAAGCCGGACTGAGGGAGAAAACATGCACACCTCACAGTAAGTTGACGGTGTGCATAGGATGCGGAGTCAAGGAAGGTTAGTCAGCGATAAACCCTTTATACTGAATTGAAAATTTAACCAAGCTTCCCCTGCTTAATAGGGGAAAGTAGAGGGAAAATATGTCTTTATACTGTATAGATACAAAAGGTAATACTCATCACTCATTCACACCAACCGCAGACGACTTTGAGGATATTGATAGTACATGCGATTCACGATATGCATTAGCCTTAGATTTTTGCAAAAAATCTAAGGAAATGACTGTAAGTCTAGTTGTTGTAGCTGATGAAGAAAATAAACCTATCGCCTATTGCTCCTTTTTATATTGGATAAGTTCATCAACTCCCACAGAGATAATCTTAAATTTTCAAATAGATTATGTTTATGTCAGAGATGACTATCGAAACAAAAAATTATCTACACTTATGGCTGAAAAATTTGTGATACCGGAACTTGTTCTTTTATTAAAAAAAAGAACGGATATAAACAATATATTTAATAATTCAGAATACATTAGTGCAGAAGGATATCGTTTCGGAGAAAAGGTTTATTGTCACTTAATTGAACAATTGGACTGACGCGCCGCAAGCGGCTTGCCTGCTGACAAAAGCGCACAAAAGCAAGTTTTGTACGCTTTTGTCCAGCTCAACTAAGAGCCATGTATCTTATGAAAGAGAGGATCCGCACCAATAAATACCTCATCTGGGACATCTTCCCATTCCTCCCTCAGAATACCGAATTCACCTTCATTCCAGTATCGCAGGAACATCTTGCATTCATCCGCATCCAGCCCCAACGCAAACTGAATAGCAGCGACAGCCGCCTCACAGGATTCACCACTCATTACCGTCTCTCCTCCTATAAAATCAAAGATATTTTTTAAATGTGGCCGTTGTTACTGTAATCGCAGTACCAAATAGCAGCGCTGCCGGTAACAGTAGTAAATTAGGGTAGACCGCCATAGGCCACGACAGGTACAGCATGGCTGGTACATAAAACGCAGGTTTAACCAGGCGCTTAGCATGGTGATAGAGAAAACTGGATTCATAGCCCGCGCCAAAACGCCGCAGGTCACGCCGTCCCAATCCCTCAACAATGGCCACAATTACCACCATAGCAAACAGAGGTATCGATAGAACCAGGATCGTTACCCTAACCAAGGTAACTACCGTGACATAAACGGTGGCCAGCAAATATTCCCGCAGCGATTGTGCCAGCCAGCCACTCCAGGCGTTTAAACTACGACTGAGCTCACTATGACTGTTTGCCTGCATCTGATACTGGTTACTGACCCAATCCATAAAACCACTGTTGATAAACGCCCAGTGATACGCTGAGTTTATCCAGTGGATGACAGTGACAGAAGGCTCGGAAAACAACAGGCTCCGTTTGAACTCTGACGACAGGTACCCCAACTCAGTGTTCATAACCTGCTGGCTGTGGGCAGCACCTTCTGTTGGCCAGAAGAATGCAATACCCACGTACTCAATCAGCAAACTCAACAATAATGAGCCCAGAATGATACCAATCAACTTCCATGGCCAGCCCCACAATACGTTATAAAGTAATCCATGTTGCCGCTCTGGCTTTTGTGGGGAGGGATTACGCGCAGGTTCAGCCATATTACTCCCCCCCGACTGAACTACCGTTCCACCATCCCTCACTGGAACGGTAGTTACGGCGCATCTCTGTGGCGACAGCCTGCAAATTGGCTGGCATCATTGCATCATTCAAATCATTCGCTGGCAGTGGCATCCTGATTTTCCACAACTGGCCACCTTCAAGCAGGGCGAACGCTTGGCCTTTAGGCAGGCTGACGACATCAGACGGTTCAATCAGTGGAGTTTTTATCGTGCCGACACGGTCCTGTGTGCTTGAAGTAAAATCCTGTCCAGTCTCAACATTAGCCGTATCCGAGTGACCGGAAACCAACGTTTTACTGTAGATCTCAACCTGCGGCAGCTGCGTCGTAAGCAATTCTGCGGTTTTGTTGTCCCGGACACGCAGCATGACCAGTGTATTGAAGTTACCAATGACCTGAGCCGTTTTCGCAGCATTGCCGATACGCGCTTCGATATCCGATGACGTTTGCGTATAGGCGGTTACTTGAACGCCGGCACCACCGCCCTTGTTTATCAACGGAATGAATTCATCGCCCATAAGTTCATTGAATTCATCGCAGTGCAGGTTGAGAACGGCCTTTTCCTCTTTCTGCTGTGGGAGCCCGGCATTAATTCCATGTTTATAAATATGGCCTGCAACACTGACAAGGTCGGCAAACATACTGTTCCCAACCGCCGTAGCAACCTCACTATCTGTCAGCGCATCAAGGCCGATATACACAACGCCACGCTTGCGAACAATTTGTTCCCAATCAAAAATAGGGCGTGAGTCATGCATATCCAGATAGTCCGGCGACAAAAGGGACGCCGTTTTACCCGTCGTCAATTTTTCCAGTAGTGGCAGAAGGGAGGCAACAATTTTGTCGAAATAGGTTCGGTCATAGCGAACCGCGCTACGCAGACCATCGAGAATCGGATCATAGAGTGCCTTGCCAGCTTCAGAGCTTAATGCAACTTCTATCGCCCAGATGCCAACGCTATTAGGCTGACCCTGCATATTTCGGGGTACATCTTCATCAGTGAGTACCCCTAGGTTATTACGTATCTGCAATTGTAGCTCGGGCAGTTCCTCTTCAATGATTTTCTCAGCATAGCGCAGATACAAGTCCGCAATATTGTTGACGTAACGCATTATCAGCGTGTAGTCAGGCCGCTCACCCAATGCAACCAGAGCTCTGGCTACAATATTTACGAAACGCCACGCAAATTCTTTAAATGCAGCACTGTTCCCTTCCCCCGCCAGTTGACCAGAGATACGCGATGCAACTTCGGAGACACGCCCAAACCGCCCAACGGCGTTATAACGGGCTGATATTTCGGGCCAACCTAGATGGAAGATGTAGAGCGAATCACCTCGCCCAGCGCGGTGCGCTTCAGCCCAAACTCGACGTAATAAATCAGGATCACCCTTTGGATCGAAGACAATCGTTACGTCACCACGGCGGATATCCTGGGTAATAAACAGTTCGGCTAGGCGTGTTTTTCCAACACGGGTCGTACCCAATACGATGGTATGGCCGGGGCGATCGGCAAGAGGCATTGTGACATCCACTTCATCCGGTTCAATACCATGCAAAACCGGCTTCCCGCCGACAGGTGGCAAAGGTCGTACTGGGTTCAGAGGAGAATCGACGCTTAACAACCTGGTAAGCCAAGGCAAACTGTGTTCTGACACATTCTCCAATTTACGAGCTGCCTGATATAACGTGGATGGCTGAATATAGCGTTCAACTTCCGGACGTAACGTGTCACGCAGCCGTTGAGTATGTTTCTGCGTCCACATGAACCCCTTACCGATAAACAGCCGCCGTTTACTGACAGGGATTTGTTTACTACTCATCACATAGCGCGGTAGTCGTCGTAAATTACGACGGTAACGCAGTACTTTCATTCCCTGCTGGGTGCGTACCATGGCCAGAACAGCAAACCCACCGGCCGTCACGTAACTGACCGAAGGAGCCAGCGCAATCGCCCATGGCGCTTGTATACAGACAAATGCTGCTGTGGCAGAGACTGCGGCTGTATTCAACTCAACGGCTGGCCGTAACAGTGCTTCAATGACGTAGCGATCGCTCATTGGTTATTCCTTATCCAGTCAGGATTCCCAGACAACAACGCCATCAGTCGTTGTCCGCTGATGATATGAAGGGGAGAAGTTGAACTTACGTACTGCTTGCTTTTAGCGCCAGTCCGTCCGGTATGAATAAATAAACCGCCACACCGATGCTGTATCAGTAATGCTGAGAATTCAGCGACGTGCGCGGGATCTATCGCTCTGCTGTAGCGTTTTGCCTGGATTAACCAACGCCGTCCTTCAATAAATACTTGCCCATCCAATCCACCGTCACCGCTGTATGATGCATTGCGAATCACCTTTAATCCCTGACGCTCCATTGCCAGCAAAAGCAGTTCTTCGAATACATACGGATTAACGCGCCGAAGATAAGAAAAACGCTGAGCATCCCCAGCTAAAGTGGGAAGCCTCCTTAACAGGCGTTCAGCCGTATGGCGGTAGCGACGGTGGCGGCGTACGCTGGCTTTCTCACGCCAGTTGAATGACACACTGACTACGCTACCGATAAACAGCAGAATAAATCCGATGGTCAAAACAGGATTGACTAATAGAAGAGCCGTCAGAGACATCGGCAACGAAGGGAGCATTACCGTACCTCGGAGGAGACAGACGTCTCTGTAATCAACGTGGGATAATGTTGCAACCGTAGTCTACGCGCTAACTCACTACCTGATGCAGGTGCCATCTGTACACCAGGAACCAGTGAGCGCAATGCCTGAACAGCAGCCATATCCATTACGTTGACGATTAAGCCAACCGCCTGCATTTGGCTCAATTTTGCAGCATTCATCTGTAACCAGGAACGTGACGCAGGATCGTCTCCGACGAGAAATAACGCACCAATTCCAGGCAAACTTAGCGCCCTTGACGCTTCAATGCCAACAGTTAGCTCTGGCGTCAGCACCGGCAGCATCGCCCCTTCGCCTGGCTGACCTTGCCAGGTACGGTTTTCAGTGTTATTGGATTCGTTGTTGTCCTGGCGATTAATACCATCAAAGAACGATGCGGTATCTTTCCCTCCCAAATCGGCGACAACATTCAGTTCGGCATGAACAAAGAACGAGCTCGCCAGAAGACACAGCGCGGATACAGGAATAACTTTCATTTATTTGACACTCCGGGGTTCGATCCAGACAAGTTGAGTGGTAGGAGCAATCTCAGGAAGGTGGGAAGCTTCAATCGGTTCAATCATGGCCAGCTTACGCTGTACCGCAGAAATGTATCTTGCAGATGGAGCTCCGCCGGCAGGACGGTGGTAACAACCAACAGCACGTAACCAGCTGCCCGGTTTTCTCTCGTAGCATTCACGTAGAATTTGTGCTGAAACATTCAGATTGGTATAGGGTTCAAACGCCTCCCAGGAGTTTGCAAAACGACGACCGTTCCAACCCCAGTTAACCTGCCCTAATCCAACATCAATGTTTTTATGTGGAACCGTCTTCAGAAAACGCTGTAGTGCCTGCCAGGCTTCCAGCCGGCTATCATATTGATAGCTTCTCCCCTGGACATTAAGGCTCCAGGGCCAGGGGCGAACACCATGAGGCAGCTTACGGCTGGACTCCTGTAGTGATTGTGCATAGAACAGTTCAGGCGGAACCTGATGTAAATACGCAACACGCTGATATCCGTCAGGCACTGGTTGTCGTGATGCGTTAGCACTGAAAGAAAAAATGCTGAAAATAACTAGCATCAGAAGGCAGCGACACGCCATCCACTTTCTCCCTGCTGCAGCAACACTGGCATCAGTCCATTACCAAATCGAATCCACCGGCCACCATCATGGTTCAATGTGATTTGGCGATTACGCACGCGTTCCACTGGAATATTGCGCTCTCTGGCCCATTCACGCAGTTTGTTATCATCCCCGCCGCTATCGACCAGATAGATGTCAACCGGGCGATCATCCGCCAGAACGGCCGCAAGGCGTGAATTACAGTTGCCGCAATCCTTGGATTTCACAAATAACGCCAATCGACCGCCGTTATCGTGTGCGATACCGCCTGCATTGCCCATGTTGACTGGCAATGCATTCGGATAAATGCGCCCCCAGGCCGCATCCACCTCTCGCTGAAATTTCAGAATCTTTTCAGTTCGCTGAAATTCTTCCTTAACCCACTTCTCTGCTAACTGCCGCCGTTCTGCATCACTGCGAGCTTCAATACCCAGCGTGGTTAACGGATCCAATCCCGGGGATTGGATGCCAGTTTTCCCCCGGATCATGTCCTGATATCGAGCCCATTCTTCATCGGTCAGCCCCCACTGTGTCGACTGAAGGTGAGATAATCCCTGATCAACAACTCGAGTTTGTGAATTCGACTCAGGTGTAACATGAATGCTGGTATTGACGGACGCGTGTGCCATTCCAGCCAACGCAAGCATCAGCACCATTGCTTTCACTTTCATAACGGTTCCTTACTGCAATGTGAGAATTTGAGACTTCCCATTAACCAAAAAACGCGCCTGATTTCCGTCAATGCTGGCTAACGTCCAGCCATTAACCGATTCGCCAGGCGTTAGCATTCGTATATCTGACCAGCGATTGCTTGCTGAATGAGGGATGATGACGGCATATTGCTGCCCTCCCCGATGCTCAATACTGGTTAATGCAAAAGGGGCGGGAACGGGTTTAATTACCCGTTGAGGCTTTTTTGCAGGGGTAGCCTTCTGCTTCTGCGGCGCTAACTTTTCAAATCTGTTTTGCCATTCAGAGGCTAAAGAGGAAATGCGTTTATCCTGTGCATCTGCAGTTCCCTGAAGATCATTAATACGCTGTTCAAGGTGTGCAAGCCGTTCAGGAATGGCTGATTGCCCTTCTACACTTTTTATGTATTGATTCAGTTTCGTATCCAGGGTGTTAGCCCAATCATTCTGAGACTGACGCAATGTGTCTAGCTCCTGCACAGAGACAAACTCGCTCCGAAGCAAGCCAATTTTACTTTTAACATCTTGTATCTCTGCCGGCAGTTGCTGAAGCTGACCACGCCGAAATGCGGCATCCAGCGAGTCCAATTGAACGCTCTGCTGTTGAACGATCAGGAAAAGCACGACAGAAAGACCTAGCGGAACGAAAAATAAAACGGCAAGCAGACTTTTAAAGAGCCAGGAGGGCCGCGAAGATTGATTTTCCTTATCAGTAGATTCTTCTCTATTGAAGAGCCCCATGCGCCGCGCAGCGACGTCTGCCGAAGAAGTCTTGGCGTAATGTGCGTTGACCTCTTCAGCAAACGGATCATCTTCTTGAGTTTTAGTGAACGATGGTATTACGGTGTCTGTAACGGAGGACTCAGTTGTCATGCCTCAAATCCTTGCCTTTGGTTAACGGTTTTCACCATTACTTTGCAAAAACCGAGAACCAGAGACGACAAACAACTGAATATTGAGATTGGGAAATTAAAACTATGGCTGTTACCTTCCTATTCTCCCCAGTGATGTCCCCTTTACTGCCTGGTGCAGCCGAGCATCTTTACCCGAGTGATAGCCAGCATGATATGCATCATCATCGCCGCGACAGCTTTTCGCTTCCCGGCTTTTAAGTTCGCTAAAACCCTCGGAGATCTGTTTGTAATACAGTGACATTAGTTGTTGCTCTTCAGGTTCAACAGTAAACCGGCTAATGGCATTCCGAGCACCACTCACCCAGCCTGCACAAAATTGATCTGCACGATTGGTTTTAGTAGTACGTTTGATACGCTTATTTTGTGAAGCAATAAACTCGCTTCTGGCTTTAATCAACTGAATACTCAATACATCGAACCCGTATGCCGCAATCTGCGGTCGTTCTGTCGGACCGTAGAATGAAACAGAACGTCGATGGTTCCGCGTCCAGGTGTAATAACAATTCACACCGAATGCATAACACAGCATGTTGGCTAAACTGACCACGTATTCTGGGAGTTTGTTCGCATCAGACGGGCAATGCTCGCTCTGAAATTCTTTAATCGACTTCAGATCGATATCTAATTCACTTAGGCCAAACTTATGCATTAAATTCTGAGCCTGGCTAATAGCATTAGCCGCTTCATGCTCATTAGTACTGCGTTTTGCTAAATGAAGGAGTTTTTGGATTTTCTCCAGGTATTTTTCTTTTTCTTCTTCATTTTTCATTTTCTACCTCGTTATAAAATTAGTGAAAGAATAGACGAGCTACTATTTTGTTTAATTAGCTGACGATAATAACGTTTAGTCCGATATCGACTGGCTATTAGATGCAAATAAGCAGAACGGATATCGGGGAAGTTCAGTATAATTAATTCGTCGTCATATGATTCGTCAATCATGCTGATACGCAGTGTCAGGTAACATTGTTTGTCTTCAGGATTTACTAATATACCCTCATAGTCTGCTATACGTCTTACACCAAAACCGAGTTCATTCTCAAAGTAAATCCTCACACAAGCATAATCAATAGAGAATCTAACTCTGCCATTCTCATCTCTTTCCATTACTTGTGAAAATGCAGATATTCCACGCAATACGAATGGCATTTGATAACGCGATGGAGTAGCCCTTAAGTGGACGTTCCCCAGATGACACCTTTTATCGTCCCATTTCGGATGAAAAATTAACCCACAATCTGCCATGAAAGCGAGCAATGCCGACCGGGAGAAATACTTATACGGTGGATTATTAATAATCATGTTCAAATCTGGCATCGCGTCAGGATTTTTATGCCACCATACTGATATAGCTTCTAATGAAGCATCACGTTTATCAACTATTCCGCCCCACGACTCAATACATGCAATTTCGTACTCTAAACGAATCTTTTGTAACTCAGCATGCGCGGTAAACATAAGATGCCCCATAGAATCAAGCGATTTGTTTAAGTCTTTTTTTAGCAATTCAAAGTCAGCGAGTCGTTGATTAAAAGTATTTGTAGCCAAATCCAAACGATGTTTTAAATCCATTATGCAGTCCTGTATTTTTTCAACGCATCTTTATAACTGGCCTTTGCTGCTTTCTTTGTTTTGCACCACTCGCCGTAGATGCTTGAATCCTGATAATTCCCGAACCGATACATACGCCATTCCCCGCGACTGCTATCGTAGTCAACACGTGGAGTGTTGATACCCAACCAGTCGGCAAAATCTCGATGCCCATAATCGGCATCAAGATACTCCTGCCAATTTCTCTTTGATTTGGCTTGCCTGGTGTTAATTTTCGGCGGGGTGTAATCAATAACGTCGCCATACTCGATGCCATCCGTCGGGTGATAGCGTTCAGGGGCAGCATGAGGAGCAGAGTCCAGAACAATGCCGATATAGTTACCAAAATCGCGCACAATAGTGCCAGGTTCGCCATATGCGATTACGCGACGCCCAACGCAGGCATTAACGCCGTAGTGATGATTGACGTAATTAAATACGCTCATTTCATTGGCCTCTCAACTTCAGCTTTTGCACTCAATTTGATGATTCACATATTGAGACAAAACGTCTAGATTCTGATGCCGGATTAACTCCGCCCCAGACTAACAAACATTTACCTCTATTAAATTCAGCTCTGTTTTTATTCACGATCGAGTAAATAACAGGAAACTCCACACTCGATAATTTATTTTTTTCGTGCGAGTTCGCATCCCTCTCATTGGTGCCATAGATTTCGGCTAGTTCATAACCAATGGATATGCCATCATTCTCTTCATCGACATAAAGCCCCAATGAAAATCCCACTTGATATTCATCATGCTTTTTATCGAATTCAACCCATTCACCATTAACCCAGCGTAAAGAAACTGCTCCGACATAATCACGAGCTTGCCATACACCGACAACTGAAGGTTCTCTGGCATTGTTATTTACTGAAAGTTCAATAGACGTAAGTGAAGAGAAAGTACCATCACATATTTTTGCAGCGTGTTTTTTGTCAATAACCTTGTGATAAGAAATCTTCCCAGGGTGTTGATTGTAAGATTTGTTTTTATTCAACTCACAACCAACCACTTTCAGTGTTATCACCTGATGTTTGTTATCAACATTCAGTGTGGAAGCGATAGCCAATGAGTTGAAACTTATTGCAGATAAAATCAGTAATGGTTTAATAAAGAAATTCATATATCTCCCTTAAAGCTACACCTATTAATAAGTATTAAGGTAATGATTAGATAATTTAAATAAGGGGCTATTCATAGATAGCCCCTTATTCAGCAATCAGAATGTGAACGTCAATTGAGCAACGGCACCATACGTTCTGTCTGTTCCTGCCATGCCGGTGATATCAAGATGTACGACATCGAACGGAGACAAGCCAATGCCAGCAGTGAAGTAGGAGTTATCGCTGTCATGAATATCAGTACGATACCCTGCACGCAGTTGCGCCCATTTCCAGGCATTCAGCTCACCGCCCACGCTGACAAACTGGCTGTCTTTATCAGAGTTAAAACGGCTTGCTGGAGTCAGATCGATATCAAGCGCAGTAGTAAAGATGCCGTTACTGTATGCGGTTCCCAGTGTGGCTTGAGGCTTGATTTTGAACGTGTCTTTGACGCCGTTGACTTCTTTCGTCTCGATACTGCGTGCAACCAGGTTCTGGCCGACAAGACCAACAATCCAGTTATCACTCAGATTGGTTGAAAAACCGACATCTACGTTGGCGCCCGTTTTATCGTTACGGTAGTCGCTGCTACGAAAATCTGAGCTGTCATAGTTGTTGATCGCAACGTTGTAATTGAATGTATAGACGCGTTGTACCTTCGGTGTAATACCGGCAGAGAACTCGAATCCGCCAACGTTGAATTCGTGCGCCATCGCAACACCGACATCTGCCACGACAGCAGCACGACCATTAGCGGATGACGTTAACGAACTCAGGTCAGAGCCGTTGGCGGTACCGTTTGACACACCATCGAGCCACTGCAGGTCGGTATCGGTTACGTTCGATTTGACCGTTGCAGTCCCCCACGCCTTGGCAACGACTGCAAATGGCAGAACGCCATTGGGAACTGCAGCAACCGTTGACACACCGGCATGCGCTTTAGCATGACTTCCAGAAAAGTCTTGTAATGATCCACGCAGCTTTGACGCAGCTAAACTGGCATCTCCGCCGGCACTAACGATACGCTCAAACGATTTCCAATCATTGTCGATACGGTCAACCCCATCCTGCAGATTATCCGGATCGGAAACCTGAGCGCCGACTGCTGGCAAAATCAGGCTAAAGTCATCTGACTTATCGAATTTCGTCAGCAGCGCGGGGTTTACCAGCGCTGCTGCGCTGTAGTGCGAGGAAGCGACACCTGTTCCGCCCATAGCATCACCGCGAGCTTCAGTCCATGTGCCAGCTGCATTAGCTGAAGTAGCAACCACGATGCCCGCAATAATAAAACTGCGTGTAATTAATGAGTGTTTCATTCTTTATTTCCTATATAGAGATTGAATATAAATATTTATGATTATGCTTTCTTGGTATTCCCTGGTACTGGCACAACATTCATTTCTGAATTTTTGATAAAAGATCCCCTGATGCTGGCGCACCATTAATAATAAAAAAATTACAATTTAACCTGCTAACCAATCTTGATGGTTTTTATATTCACACTGATAATTATCAATAACCATAATGGGAAACACTGAGCCATTAGTTAATGACTCAGCTTGTTTCTTTGAATAAGCTAAATACCTAGCATTCTTCGTTTTCGGAAAACCCCACTCTTTCAACACACGATAAATTTTAATGATTGGGATATTAATTACACCCTGAACATTTTTCCATTCCCGAGTAAAAGCAAAAATCACATCACAATCACTCATTGCGCGAAAGAAAACCAATTCAGCGCTATCACTCAAAGCGTCATAATCCAGAGGTTTCTGGTCAAAAAAATGATAATTATCCACTGGATAAATTTTCTCGCAAAACAACCACTGCACGTCGATTTCAAACCATGATGCCAACTGATACAGCACTTGATGGTTTAACAAATCCAGTGTTCGTTCTGCGCTGGATAATGCCCCCTGACTAATACCAAACGGGGCAAGTAATTGCGCTTGTTGCAATACATTTACGCTATGAGCATCCATTAACAAACAAAAACGTTCATAAACCCCCATCATTTTGTCAGCTGTTGATGCCCTGGCTTCAGAAAGCACCCCTTCCAAGATAATGCCGTAGAGCGTAGACTTGGAAACACCGATACGCTCGGCATGCATATCAAGGAACGCCCTGCTTTCTGGTTTGATTCTTACTGAAAATTGGCTATTACCACCATCATACTTTTCATCACGTTCAGGGAAGACTATGTCCCCTGAACGCAATAATGCAATTAACGCAGTATATGTAGGATTCATTCACTACGACTCCACATAAAAATCATTTCAATGTAATTCAGTAATTCGCTTTAATGTACTAGCGAGGTTAAACAACATTATTAATCGTGTACAACAAAATAAATCGATCGGTTCGATCTAATGTATCGATCACATTAAAGTAATGTACTTTTTCAATCCACGATAAATTAATCACATATCATTAAAAATTTATCGAACCATAACTACGATCATTACACCACCACGGCTGACCCTCACCAATCGCCATTCTTGAAACAACATCTGGCACGTGATCCCTATTCGTTCAGTTCTGGAGAGAATAACTTTAGATACCCGGTAGCTATGACCGTATTTAGCCAAAACCGTCTCTGCTAGCTTCACCTGAGAGGCCCGCATCAAATGAGAACGAAAAACGATTGGCCTATCCTTCTGAAGAGCCTGTTGCAAGACCGTAACAAACGCAAAGTTAAATTTCTGTAACTGTGCCTTGTTCATGTTCCCTATACGAGAAAACACCGCTAAATGTATTACCATATACCGTGTTTTTCTATGCTTCAGTGATGAAATAGCAAACCCTTTAAACGGCACTAATAAACATATGACAGAGTAGAGTGGGCAGTACAGAGCAAGAAAGGTGATAAATACCAATAAAAAAGTCATAGCTGGACACATGAATATCTTCTAGATATCTAAGCATGCGAACTGCTTAAGGAAATGGCGATATTTAACTCAATATCGCCTATGCAAGTTTAAAGCGGGTTGATCAGTATGCGCTCAGGCATATTGACAGAAACATGGCCTGGGGGAGGCAGCCGTTCACCGTTCTTCGCGGCAATAGCCTGGAATTTGAGTAATTCGACAGATGCTACTTTTACTGCGTCATCATAAGTTGATGCTGTCACTGTCAAATCATCAAGGTCAGAAAATGTGATTGTCACCTGACTGCCACAATCATGAACTTCGATATCTGCGGGGTAAGGTATAAATATTGAGGTCAGTTTTTGCGCCTGCTTTTTGCGGGCATCCAATTTACTAACAAGGTGGGTGGCTCTGAGGTGTGTATACCGTTTAAGCATATTCATGGATTTATGCCCCGATATCGCAGCAACCTCCATGACGTTTAATGTCCCCAATTCAAACAACCGGCTAATCGCTTCATGCCTCAAATCATGAAAATGCAGATCATTAATCGATAAGGATTGTAATGCGATACGCCAGGCACTTTTAAAGCCACTCGACGTATATGTAAAAACATTCCCCATATCATCACGCCCCAGTTCGCCAATTTCCTTCAAAACCAGACGCGCCTTTGAAGACAATGGCACATCACGAGCAGAGCCATTTTTTGTTAACGGCAGGTGAGCAATCCCGAGTCGCAGATCGATATTCTCCCATCGTAATGACAGTATTTCGCCCTGCCGCATTGCGGTCTCAATGGCCAACCGGAAAATAGCTAATAACTCAGGTTTTTTACCTCTGAAGTAACGTGTCAGACCTCGTTCTTCTTGTGACGTTAATCGACGCACTCTGCCAGATGAAACCGTGGGTTTTCTTACATGTTCAACTGGATTAATCGTGCATGTTCCCCATTCGACTTTGGCCAAATTATACAATGCGGAGAGCAACGCAAGCTCAAGACGAACAGTGTTGCCACTGATAGATTTTTTTGTGCGTGGATTAATCTGGGCCAGTCTGTCATCTCGATATCCAGCAATATCAACTGATGAAATTTCATCCATATGTCGGTTAGCAAGCGGTGATCTTTTGATAACGTTTATTCGATAAAATTCTTGCAACTGCCCCCGTTTATAGCGTGAGACAGTAGCGAAATATTTGTCCAGCGCCTGGCTTAATAGCATCTTTTTTATACGTTTTTTCATCAGAAATGTCCGTCCCTAAAATTTAAAAGGGAAGACAATACCGCAGTTTGCCTAATTGCCAATCCGGTGCCTGGAAAAGTGCTGAAAAATCCAATTTCGGAGGGAGTTATTGGACTAATAATGGCTGGGATGGCTATTCATGCGTCGCGAATCCAATGACGGGATCGTGCTCATGTCCAACTGACTACACAGCCTATCAACAGTTCCATATTTACATCAGCGGGTGCTTACCGTGCCAGTCATTTGCCTGCATACGCAACGATGTAATTAAGTAAATTAATCACTTTGCCAATCCGGTGCCTGGGAAAACGTAGAAAAACCAGAACCACTATGTGGTTTCTCATCAGAGGATCATCTGGCTGGTAATGTGAATATCATACCTTGTCAGGGGCATAATCCGCTTTTTTCATGCCCCTATGGTTATGACCGGTTCAATATTTTTAAGGCTGATAGTAATGCCTTATTCTCATGCGTAATAACCAAGATTTTATCTGGTGATTAGCTTGCCAATCCGGTGCGTGGAAATCATCTTCCTCTATCCAGCCCGGCACCATCACTATGTGGGGGACACCCGTCCCTCCAGAGGGCTGGCTGGAACTCAATGGCCAGCCATTTAATCCCAGCGGCAATCCCATTCTGGCCAGCCTGTATCCCTCCAGTCAGGTACCTGATTTTCGTGGGTATTTCCCTAGGGGGTGGGATAATGGCGCAAACATCGATCCTGATAGTTCCCGCACTATAAATAGCTATCAGATGGACGAACTAAAATCACACCACCATCAATTAAATACTATGGGTATGGGAGGCAGTGGGACATGGCAAGGCGTCAATGAAGGAGCGCTCCATAGCGGTTCCGGGAAAATTAGCTCGGGAACAACCGAAACTGGTGGTGCAGAAACAAGGCCCAAAAATGTAGCTGTGATGTTCGTCATCAAGGCCGGTTGATTATTCGCAACAATAAAACCTCCCGATCAAGTGGTCAGCAGCTGCAAAACCACACTGTGCACCCTGCGACTTTCATCATCTGAACACGACCGACTGGCAAGCAGTACAATGGATGCTTGCCAGTCTTAACGATGAACATTATGGCGATATTTTTAGGATTATTTAATTTATAATCAAAAGCTTATACATCAATCACGTCATTCACAACATTCAATTTGAAAATGCCCTGTTCTAGGCCAGTCGTTCTCTAAATACCTACTGAAACCAGACATATATTGACCGACAGGGCATGACATGAATTGCTGCCCGCCACCGTAAATGTAATACCATGTACATCGATTCCGTTGTAGTGCTTCTGATTTTTTCCACGCACCGGATTGGCAAGGTGCTCACAAGCGGTTCAACCAGCTTTAATGATGAACATCACAGCGATATTTTTAGGTCGATTTTCGTCTGCTGTAGGAACAGTACTAGAGGCGTCAATTTGTACTACTGAATGGCTCCACGCCTGAGGAGTGCCAGACACGGAGGATCCGCTTCTAGATTGGTGAGAGAACACGCCAGTTGGCGAATAGCCGTTGTAGTCGAATGTTTGAAACGAACCGGTAATGTTCCTAATTGCATCGTTTTGTTCAGATAAAAGCAAACGCGCGTGATCGGTATCAAGGCCAGCACCATTATCCCAGCCCCGAGGAAAGTATCCCCTGAAGTCCGGTATCTGACTGGAGGGATACAGGCTGGCCAGAATGGGATTGCCGCTGGGATTAAATGGCTGGCCATTGAGTTCCAGCCAGCCCTCTGGAGGGACGGGTGTCCCCCACATAGTGATGGTGCCGGGCTGGATAGAGGAAGATGATTTCCACGCACCGGATTGGCAAGTAAGTATGGATCCAGTGCTATCATGGCCTATCAGGCCAGTTGTATCACTGATTGATGTCAGTCCCAGCGTCACCGCATCACAAGAATCTCCCGAAACAACAACTGTCTTTTGATACAAAAATTGGTCAGCAATAACCAACTTACCAGCACTGACATCAGCAGCAGCACTAACGCTTTTTTCTGAACTAATGTCGCCTTCAGCATTAATCCCTGCATTGAGCTCCGCGCGCTTTTTGTCATTATTCCATTTGAGCCAGGCCTCAATATCATTCCCATTGCGCCAACCAAAAAAGCCATTGCTCTCCAATGCCACAAATCTCGCGGCATTCACTTCATTTGCGTTGACCTGTTCAGCATTGTTCAGATTGTTCGAGTTCATATCGATAGCAGTATTCATCTGGTTATATTCCGGATGCGCATCACTACTAAATCGGTACAGACGATCGCTTTCTTTGTTAAGGCCTCCAATCACACCGCCGCTAATGGCTACAGCGATATGCCCTAGTTCCGCAGTTAACCCAAACGGCGTTACAGGAAGTGACCAGGAAAGCTCAGCACCATAAGCGGTATCTGCCTGCCCACCGAGTTCAGTTAACGATGGATCGCTGATAAATCCCCCCATCCCATCAATCAACTGTGCAATACGACGAACGGCGCCCTCATCCAACGCATCACCGCCTGTTGTCACCATCAGGGCTTCAAGTGATGGTTTAACTGACCCACTGAGTGTTCTAGCCCTGACCCCGAAACGATAGACTTGCCTGTCCACCGTCGTTGTACCCATCCCGTCATCCAGATATCCGGCATCAATCAACGTCTGAGCAGTGAAAGGCTGTGGCAAGGGTGTAGACGTTCCCGTAGTACAGGAGGCAGGCGCCAACTGACATAAATAAGCATCATGTTTATCAGATACATACTTACCTGCAGCCTGGGAGACTTTACTCGCGTGACGAGCCACAGTCTGATAGTGCAGCTCAGTCACGTAGTTACTGATCACCTGCGTTACAAGACCAATCAACGCAATAAAAACAAGCACACCGATGATCGAATCTTTGATTAAGCTACCGCGGGCGGGCTGGCGTCGGATAAAGCGGCTCAAAAAGCCCTGTGATGACTGGATTATCGAAAACATAAGGCAACCTCTATCAGTGCCAGAGCGTAAACATCCAACGGTCCGTTAACCGTTGGATGTCCGTCGTAAAAGGAATAAGCAGCCCCCCAAATCCTGCCATCCAGGGGCCAATCGGCGTATGATCGCGTCTGGTCAGTTGCATCGTCAGCGCACCAGTAACCAGAGACACAAACAGAATAACGCTGCCTGCAACTCCGCCCCAGGCGCTCAATACCAGCCACAGCATGATGTCTCCCCGCCCGGGTAGAAGAGCGGACAGCGACGGTCGGACAATAACAGCAATAAGCGCAGCCACCACAACCACGGCAGACATCACCATCACCGGCTGAATGATGTAGGTTGGCAACGGTGAGTAATTCAGCGCAAGAAAAAACAGCGGGACGGTATAACACTCAGGTAGCCATTCCCTTTCCACATCAGCCACAGCACAGGCAAGCAGACCCGCCTGCATCACCAGTAGCAACAGAGAGCCGGACTCATGAACATAAAGTGATACCAGACTAGCAAGCCAGAACGGAATAACGAGCAACAACAAGGTCATTCCGTTCAGCACTCGTGCAGGTTGCAGCGCCAAAAAACGCTCTATCCAGCGAACGTGCTGGCAAGCCAGCCAGGCGACCATCGTCAATACAACGAAAAGTAACGGGGCTAAAATGAATAGACTCATTTCAGTACGATACCCCGTCGTTCGCGTAACAACCGTTTATAGCGTTCCCAGATGAGGTTGGCGTATTTCTCACGCAGCCGGTGGCGCTTATCACCGAACCCCGCATTGTAACTGCCCAGGCAGTTCCAGCTCACACCACACACCTGGAAATGGGATGCCAACAATCGGGTACCAATCTGAATATTCAGGCACGGCTTATCCAGCAAATCCTGCACTGTCGCGATAATGCCCTCCCGGATCAGTTTCGGTACATTCCCCGAGTTAACCATCATCAGACCGTAATCCGCACTACCATCCGAGTTGCTACGGTTGACTGCTTGCGGATTAAAGCTGCTTTCCTGCTCCATCACCGCTTCAATCAGCAGTGAATCGATGACGTACTTCACACTCGCGGTGTGAATACAGGCCAACCAGGGCTGCACCGTATATTTCACCGGCATTTTTCCCTGAGCAACGCTGTTGCCCGGGAAATACGCCAGCAAGATAACAGTGATAAACAGCAACACATTGGCCATGATTATCATTAACGTGACGTGGTAAGAATCAATGTCTTGTCACCACCATCACACTGGGTACCAATCAGCGTCGCCGCCGTTGATGTGCCGGTGGTGACATTTGCTGTCAGCATCGCGGTACTGCCAATGGTGACGGAATAGATTGATTCCCCAGCGTTCAGGAACATTTGCGCCAGATCACCACACCCCCCTTCCGATACCCCCGTTAACGTCAATGCAACTGAGTTGTTGAAGGGGGAACCATTTGTTCTGGCAGGAGCCAGGGCATACGTTCCGCCATAACGGTTGTAATAAACATCGCCGGTGCGATCGACTGAATTTGGAACACCATTGACCGCCCGCAGGGTTGCCATCGATGCACCGGTATACCCGGCCCGGCTCTTCAGCTTGCGGGACTGCTCCAGCATGGTTGTGACTTCAGTTTGTGTAGCACTGTTCTGATACAATCCCCACAGAAAAGTACCCAACTGAAAAACCAGAATAATGACCGCAGCAATGACCACCACGGCGATAATTGCATCTTTCAAATTACCTCCCCGTGCAGGGGTGATAAGCCACTTCGCAATACCAGCCTTGCGGCGGGATGTAGTCAGAGACGTTTCCATTCAATAACCTCTTGATAAATAACTAGCGTTAAAAAAATATAATGTAGTGATACGGGTCAGAACCCTTGAGAACTCAAGGTCATCGTCAGCCCGACCACAGCGAACATGACGTAAATCAGAAAAGCGCCGATCGCGCCCCCCAGACCAAAGGTCAGCCAGTTACTCAGTGACCGAATACGCTCCAGTGCGACAGGCATTTGCTCCTGCCCCCAGTCATTGAGCACATCAGCAATATCCCGGCTGGCGCCGGCACGACTAAGAAAGATGGCACTTTCCCTGGAAGGGAAGTTGTAGCCACTTTCATAGAGCGCCAACCCCAGATTGCGGCCACTGCGCACACGGAAAGCCGCAGCATCAAGGCGCGCGACAAGCCACAGAGAGGCGTGCTTACTGAGCGTATTCAGGACGTCCAGCGGCAACATGCCCGCCTTCAGCAACGAACCGGCACTGAGCATAAATAGCGCCCCTTGCAAGGTGGAGTAGATCGACCAGGGAGGAATAAACTCAAGAAAGCGGCGACGGATAACGCCCCCACGCTTCGGAATAGTGTGGATAATGCGGAAAGTGATCATACCGATGACAAAACACAGAACGGCTCCGTGCTCTTGTATCCCGTGGCTGACACTGTTCAATATGATGATATGCAACGTCCAGCGCTCCTCTGGGATCAGCTTGGACATTGCCGGCAACAGATGTTGTGATACGCCGTAGAGTATCCCGGGTACAGAGCACAGAACCAGGCCCATCTGGCCCAATGCAGGGACCATCGCACTGCGTATTTGCTGAATATATTTAAGCAGGCTGATAGATTGGGCTAATGCCTCAGACATATTGCCCGAGACATTACCCACCCGAAAAAGCACAGCTTCTAGTGGCGAGCACCAGGCTGCCAGAACATCTTCCGGTGTCGCTATCTGATCGCGGGGGCCGGGCAGATTCATCTCCCCGAATGTGCGTTTGCTAACCGCATCGCTCAATTGCTGGCACAGCAGGCTACCGCGATTACGCCGTTTTCCGTTATCGCTGTAGATATCCCGCATAATGTCGAACACTTCTGCCGGCGGCATCCCCATACGCCAGAATGTGCGCACCATCTGCCAAAACTTAATTCGTTCCGTCAGCCAAAACGTCCGGCGCATCATCGGCGGCCAAGTTACAGAGAGGATCAGCAAAATCCCTAAGACCAGCAGCACACAGAAGATGACTATCAGTAATGTCACCATAGCTAGACGCACTCCCTAAAATCGCGGTCTTCATCTGGATCCATGTGCTCTGTGGCCATCACAAGGTCTGTCTGACCAGCCAGCAGCAGACGCCGCAAATGCTGCCCACGACTAAACCCGCCCGCCTGAAGCCAGAGCCGGCGCGCCACAAAACTCCCCTCTTCCAGCCAGCTTTTCATGATATGACGGTCGGGGCGCACGATTTCAGCCACGATGGTTCGTCCACTAATCCCCTGGTTAATCGCGGTTCCCAGCAATTGCTTCGTGCACTTACCGCAACCGTCAGGGTTTCGAAAACGTAACTGCTCAAGCTCATCCGCATTAAACATGCGCTTTGCCAGCGTCTGATGCGAAGCCGGGATCAACTGACGTTTAAGGGCTTCAGACCACGGCAATGAGCAGGACGGGCAGAGCGTATTCACCAACGACTGTGCAATCAGTCCCCGAAAATACGTCGGGTTCGCCAGCTCACGCGCATCAATTCCCCAGTTACGCATGCGGGTCAGTGCATCCAGCGGATAGGTACAATGGAGCCCAAACCAGCCAGGGTGGCCACTGACGGACGTTTCCAATGCAGCGTATGCTGATGCGTAGTCGCGGGCTTCTCCGGTATAGATACCATCCGGATCAAGACGCATGGACATCACCACACTGCCCGCCCAGGCTTCTCCCGCCTGATGCAGACTGAGATTGTCGGTATTAACGGCACACTGCACTGCGCCCAAAATCAGCCCTTCAATCGGCGCTTCCTGGGTTTGTAGACTGACCTGTCCGTTGTTTCTGGCCAGCCATCGACTTGCAAGTACCCTTTGCGTAGTGGATTTACCCGACCCGGTCGTCCCACACAGACCGATAAGTCCCTGTGATGTCAGCTCAATTTCTTCCACCGCCGCTTCATGCTCCGGCTGATAGCCTAAGCTTTGCAGCGTTCGGGTACGCCCACGATCGTCTTCAATCAGGCGCATCACCGCAAAAACACCACCATCGTCAGTCGGACGATGGCTATAGCGGGCTGCATACAAATTCATATCCGCCAGAAATTCAGGTTTAACACGACCATCCTGAGCAACACGCGGGTTGTAACCCTGAGATTTGGTGTCACACATACTTTCCACCATAGTCGACAGCAGCGTTCCTCCCTCTTCAAAATCCGGTTCACGAATGGTGTACAACAACCCATTGATCCGGGTACGGATCCGACTTCCCTGGCGACGGTCGAGATGTACGTGAATATCAGAGGCGCTCATCGAGATGACATCGCGGAACATCCGACGGACCTCGCGCTGAGCACCACTGATCCCCGCTTCCACATCATGCGTATTGGCCAGCCCTACCTGACCAAGCTCACTTTTCATCACGAATTCAGGCGGCAATGGCTTCAGCCCGGCCCGGCGCAATCCGGCAAACCAGCTGATGAATTCCGGCTCCTTACTAATTTCCCGGTTAATGCGCACACTCACAGACTCGTTATCAAGACGAATGAGCTCAATGTCATCACTGTATGGCTCTGGAACGCGGCAGGCCAAATCGGCATCAGCTGATTGATGGTTATCCGTTTTCATTACTGCGCTACCCCTGTCTGGATCATCTGTCCGTTGCTAAGTTCGACACCACGTGAAGTGATGCTTTTCACGCGATGCTCACTGCCTGGCCAGATATCGCCTGGCTGAAGTACGATACGGCGACCATTAAATTCAGCCGCCGCGCGCAGCGTTCTGTTTTCACTCCATATCTCTTTCAACCGCGCAGTCGTAATAGCCAGGCTTACCCCGGCGCCTTTGCTCGCAGTCCCAAGCCCAACACCTGGTGTAGCTGAAGGCAGTAACATATCGGGCCGGTTCTTCAGCGTTTGCCCCTTCAACCGACTTTCCGCCAGTGCGTTCTGCGCGTCCTGACGAGCCTGCTGTGTTTTTATCAAATCAATTTCCAGCTCGACAGCTCTCAGCGTCCTGACTGTCACTTCATCAGAAACCAGGACGTCCCCTGAGGGAACAGGACTAATTTCCGTCATATCAGAAGCCAATACCGATGCTGTAAACAGCAACGGAAATAGGGAAAAAACTTTCATCATGGTGTATTTCCTTCTGGTGCAACGCTGTCCTGGGCACGACTGTACGCCGTTCCATCCCATGACCAGGTCAATGACCGCCCCTCAACCTTCAGTCCAACACGCGTCAGACGGAGTCCCACCGCAGACAAACCTGCCAGCTGAAAGGAAGGGGCTAAGCGAGAGGTATGAGAAAAGGCAAATGCGCTCCAGTCCTGAATCCACTCGACCGTTTCATCCACCGGAGTTGATGTTGGCGGGACATTCTGGAGTGATGGAGGGATCCCCCGGGACTGAAAGAAACTCAGCAAAAGTCGACGGTGAGTTTCACTGTCAATCACGTGATCGTCACCGCCACTGGGCAGCGCAGGATAGGAGAACGCCACCTGCGCGTTATCCCCACTCTCATCGATAAAGACAACCGGTGAGCCTGGAAGAGACTGCACAGCCTGAATCAGGCGGTTGACCGTCGCCAGTCGATTGTTCTTATCCCGCACCCATGCGGTCATAACGCCATCAGCCCGGCAGTCGGCAGAGGACAATGGCCAAAAACCCAGATCCAGAGGAAGCGCATCCAGCTTACGTTCGCAGACCGTTAGCAAAGTCTGAGCCGATGGTTGCATCACCCATGGATGGGGTAATACACGTTTTTCTTTTTGAGAAAGCTCGCTGCCCACTGCAGCCATCGCAGCCAGCTTTGCTTTTGCTGCCTGGGCCTGGCGAGCAGACCAGTTCTGCCAATACTGCACGCCCCACATCCCTGCAATGCTGACCGCAAACAGCACAGGCACACTAATCAATAACGTACGTTGTATTCTGGCGGGACACGTCAATCGATAACGTGCTGGCCAGTCGCGACGACGCAACGGCAGGATATCAGCGGGTACCGCAGGCGCATCCGGCGTAGAGGCCACATGCCATCCCGCTTCCGGCGCAAGCGTGAGGTTAATAAATTCATTTGTGATGGCGAACATATCGTCGCGCGTACCGCAAATGTCGCCGTTAAGCGCAGGAACACCGTGAATAGTCGCTAAAAAAACATATTCATCGTTACCGAGTTGGACAACGCCATACCCGTTTTCCCCCGTCCAGTTCGTCGCCAGTGCGGCAAGTGACCACAACCGACCTGGCCTCCATGGGCAAGCGCCCGTGACCGCTGACGCACCAGAATGAATATCGGAAGCTGGAGCTGAGTTCGCTTTATTGCGCCGACGAACAGGGTTGAGCTTCAGGGATAACATATCGCGCCCAAACCGCTGGACACTTTTCTCTGCTGTCGGCTCCCAGCGCAATCCTGCGACTAACCCACCATTCTCATGAGGTACAGTAATCACATCGCCGCCCTCACATCAGAACTGGCGTAACGGCGATGATCAGGGTGACATCATCCGTTTCACTTGATTTACCACCGCCGGCGACAGTGACATCAGGATCAAATGCGCCTTCCCGAGATGTAGTCAGATTGCGCGAGTTATAACCACTGACGATCAACGTCTGACCCGGCCTCAGATTAACCCGTTCACTTAAGCTCCGTACGGTGGTATACGGCATCTCCATTTTGGTTCTTCCGTCCTCAGATGACTCTTTGCGCAACTGAGCCGGATCGGAGTGACTGAAGTTAAATTGCAGTTGAATATCGCCTTCATCACGGATATCAGGCAATAGTGTCATCTGTGTCCCCGTAGTGATGCTTCCGGGTTCCATGTCCGTCGTGGCATAATTTTCGGACACGGTTGTTTTCTGGTTTCGCAGGTAAACCATCTGGCCCGCAATCTGAAACGGTGCAGGAACCAAATTAGTCGTCGTTGCCTCATGAGCCATCACAACAGACACTTTGCCTTGCGACTCTAACGCTCGGAACAACGCCGTAGTGCCTGCAAATTTTCCATCAATAACATTAATACCTGCGGATGAAATTGCAGTAGTGGCCGTTGGCGTACCCGCCAACGTTAAGCCAAATCGATCGAGACGATTAGCAACAACAGACCAGTCCAGTGACGTCTGACTGGAACCTTTGCGCTGAACCGAATAGACGCTGACCATAAGCTTGACCATCCGATTCATACGCACATTCAGGTTGTCGATATAACCCTCAACTCTGTCCAGTACCTGGGGAACATCTGTTACAACAAGTTCGCCCGTTGAACCAGAAAGGTGCCAGTTCCCCGATGGACTGATCATCGACTTAATGGATTGACCGATGTCATTATGAATTTTGCTTTCCAGCTTAACGCTAGTGCTCTGTCCTGAATTCTGGCTGCCGCTTACCGAGCTATTATCACCTCCGGCTGTCGAGCTACTAGTGCCGGTCAAGTTGGAATTCATGGATGTTTCAGCGTTGAGAACCTTTAATCGGTAAGTTCGCGTGTCCAGGTAATACAGCACCACCTGATTGTTTTCGAATTTCCAGTTGAGCCCCGTACGCGATGTGATTTGGTCCAGTGCCCCACCGAGAGGCTCGCCCTCCCAACTGATATCAGTAATCAGTCCCACACCGATATTCGGTGAAAATGACGAGGTAGACGTTACGCCGCCAATACTGGCCAGTGCAGGACGCCCACCTTCATCCGGACGAGGAAGCGCCCCTTGGATAGCTCGAGTCGCCCCAGCGCCCCCCTGTGATGCTGAACCGGATAGCGCACTCATGGCATCAGGCGTTATCACAACCGGGAACCCGCAACTGCGGGTAATACGCTGGCCAACTTCATACAGAGACAAGCTGCCATCAATAATCAATGTCAGGCTGCATGGAGGTAACTTGACCTGTTGCGCCCGTGCACTGACACGAATAGGACGGGGATTGACCCAGGGCTCGTCAACCCAGACAAGTGAAGGAGAGGAAGGCTGTGTGCGAGATAATCCATGTAACTGCTCAGCCGTTCGGATATCCCGCTCCGCTTGCTCATCTGCCCCCCTAAACCCGTTGGTAGCACAACCATTCAGGACGGTAGAAACAAGCAATGCCAGCGCAACGTTCCGGTATGTAAAATGCGGGGTAAATTGTGACATCGTCTTCTCTTAGTTGATGTATACCAAAGAGCCTTCCGTGATGCCGGCAGGCAATGGAACTGGCCAGGGAGCGGGGTCAACAAGAGTATTCACACGCCCTTCGTTGATACGAGCCAGAAGGCGTGAGTCGCGTGATAATTCACGTAACACCCTGGCCATACCTGGTTTTTCTTTTGCCCACACGAAAACTCGTCCGTTATATTCGGTGCAGTAAATGTCTGGGTTATCTTCCAAACCAGGGATTGAAAGCAGATTCGAAGGACGGTTCCCGGGACATAAGGACAGGACATTTCCCCCCAGAGCTTTTAACCTTCCTAGCGTGTTGGCTGTCTGAAGCATTTGGCGTGCCGTAGAAGTTTCTATGACCGTATCCACCGACAAATCACCAGTAGAGCGTGCCCCCTGGTATCCGCCAACCAGGACTAACAACGCCATTAACACCAACATGCCTTGCATCAGTTCAGCCCTGTTCTTAGGGGTTTATCAGAGACCACAACAACACACTGGCTGCGGTTAGCGAGGCCATAGAGCGGGGTATCCACTTTCCCATCCACCCTTTCTGGTCCATATAAATAAAAAATGCGGTTCACAAATGCATCGAAACTGCCATGAATAACCAGGCGAGGCGGCAAGGGATAATCGACATTGATCGGCCAAACCACAGCCCATTTTCCGCCATAGGGGCAATCGACTGAGGAAGCCTTTCGCGTCAAAAACTCACGTAATGTGGTGGTATCGGGATCGGCTTTCCAGACTGGTGTAATAACAGGTGCGGGCTTGGGTTCAGAAGCCACAACAGGAGAAGCTACTGGCGTCGGGACCACAGGTGCAACTACTGCTGGGCTCGTCTTAGACGACGTCAAAAGCAACTTTGCCGTTTCATCTTTTTTTGGCGGCTGCGCGACAGGAGCCGGCGGCAATGCTGTCGTCGGTGCCGGGATTGATTTTGCAGCTGGAGCTGGAGCGACTGAGGATTTTACAGGTGATGGCAGCGCAGACAACGGGGCTGTTTGGGCGGCAGCAGAAGGTTTCGATATGGAGGCAGAAGCGACCGGCTTGTTCACAGAAACAGGTACCCCCGTAGCCAATACCGAAGGTTTACTCTCTGTCGCTGTCGGCGAAAGCGTTGTCAGGGTTGGTACAGGTAAGGGTTGGCTGTCCGGTTTTAACATGCCTGATTTCGTCTGCGCCCCTGGATTCGTAAAAGGATTTCCGGAAGTGCGGGGCGGGACAGAAATGGCCGATTTAACGGGGGAAGTAGACAATGATGCAGAAGCGGCCGGTGCAAACGAACGATATTCATCACGCAGAGCAAAGCAGACTTCACGATTCACATCGTCAACGCGTAGCCGCCACGCGGGCCCTGCAACTATCTGCAACGCTTCACTGAGACGAACCGGACCGATATTGCGCTGGACACCTGGCAAAGGTCGACCAAGCAGCTCAGAAAACGTTGATGACGTTGAGGGGCACAACGAATAACCAGACTCCAGCAACAAATAACGAAATCCATCCCCGACGCTACGCACCAGTTGTGGCGGCATGGTGATGTCGATCATTTGGTTGAGTGGATCGCGTTGTGAATCTGCAGGGCGAGTGCTGACCAGTGTGTAACGGTCATAACGCACGACTTCAGGTGAACGATTTTGATAAATATCGTTCGTCCTTGGCTGCACAGCCGGGCGGGAAACTGAAGAGGTTGTTTGTTGTGCGCACCCCACTACCAGCATTGCAGCAGAAAGGCATGCCAGCGTCGTCGTAGCTGGCGTATTTCGAGGGTGCCGCATAGGTCTTGTCATCAGTCTCCACCGTGTTTAAGAGAAATCTCAAAATCAGGTGGTTATTCTGCCGACAAGCCCGGACTGAACAACGCTAAACTAAAAACGTGCTCAGAAAAGAAAAACGCTGACCGAAGCCAGCGTTAGTGTCCCATAGCTACATGAGAAAGGTTAATTTGGCCAAAACTCAGAATACAGCACATCTTCTACCGTCCAGATTTGCTCGTCCGGTAAGTTTTCCAGCTGTGTTTCCGACGCCGCAATGGCCACGGCTTTAGACCAGATCACATCATACCAATCAGGGTCATTCAGTTTGGTTTTCAGGCTCGGAGACTCTTTCAGCGCGTATGCCACATCTTTACGCTGCGCTTTGATCGTCTTTTCCCAGCTCGAACCACGACGTTCCGGTTGATATTTCCATTTCAGTAAGTGAGCAATCAAGACAGCCATGCGGCTTGCCAGCTCCCGTTGTTCGCTCTTACCCACGTCTGCAATCTCCTCGGCAATGTTTTTGCCGTCGATCTCTGAAAATTTACCGGAACGTAAAAGTTCCGCCTGCTCATTAGACCAGGCGACAACATCAGTCTCGTATCGAGTATGAGTAGTCATTTTACCCCCGAAGGATCACAGAAAAAGTAAGTGTTTTACTAAGTCTGTCATGTAAGAAAGTACCCGTCAATTTAGCTAGCAAGAGCAAGAACTTCCGGATACTGCCGCCAGTGCCGATCGACATCAGCAAGCAATAGAGTGTTTGCCTTATCTCTCATTCGTTCCGCGGTCGAATAATTATCCCATGATGCTTCAATCGCCGCTTCTTTGCGGAGTTCTTCACATTGGGAATACAATTGATTCACCTCAACATCACTAGAAACAGGCGGAGTCCACAAAATACCATCGCCAGCAAAGACACCCCCGATGACCAGCCTTCCGAATCTATCTAGAATTCTGATCTGGCTAGGATAAAAACTTTGTGGCCCACAATCATGCCCAAGGTCGGGATCATAGTAATCAGCATCTTCATCACGAAACGGCCAGCTATCACTGCTATAAAGGGTCATCAATCGATCAATCGCCTCAACAAGAGTTGCACCGCCAGAGATTTGAAGTGATTCAGTTCGGTAAAAGGAACCGCTCCGATCATCTTCCAGGTACTCAACACTGCCCATAACGTCAGCGGTGAACTGTCTATTGAAGATGTCTTCGCGTAGCGAAATACCTGGTTCATAGGGTGTATGAAAAAAAGAAGGTATATTGTTCATCATATTCTCCTAATTCGGTTCATTAGGAGAACTTTCCCGCGGGAAAATTCTCCCGCAAGGAAAGGTAATAAGAAAAGCACCAGAACAACCCTGGCGCATGAGATTAAGAAATGGCATAAAGCCCATGGTTCGAAATACTCAAACCGAGCGGGCCGAACGGAATATCGTCGTCGAAGTCCATTGGTGGTTCATTGCCTGCTGGACCGGGTGACTGAGGTGTACCACTATGTGATGGTGCTGCGGGCTGCTGAGGTTTTCCCCATGAAGTACCAGCCGCACTTTGGTTGTTGTTAGGACGAGAACCTAGCATCTGCAATGTGCCGCCAACGTTAACGACAATTTCAGTCGTATAGCGTTCTACTCCAGCCTGATCGGCCCATTTACGCGTTTGTAATGATCCCTCAATGTAAACCTGAGATCCCTTGCGGAGATATTCGCCAGCGATTTCAGCGAGCTTCCCGAAAATCACCACACGGTGCCATTCGGTCTTCTCTTTTTGTTCACCACTTTGCTTATCCCGCCAGGATTCAGAGGTCGCTAATGTCATGTTGGCAACTGCACCACCATTCGGCATATAGCGAATTTCAGGATCCTGACCGAGATGGCCAACTAAAATAACTTTGTTAACACCACGTGAAGCCATAATTTGTCTCCTTTTACATTGAAAAACACCCCGCAAGCGAGGTGTTTATAATGAGTACCAGTTATCAGAATGAGTTATTCGCATAGGATTTAGCCGCAGCGGTACCATTATTCTGAGGAGGCACGGAGTCAGATTTTTCAGCTTTATAGACCTGTTGTTGGCCCACTTTGATCCAGTCAACCTTAATCAATCGGGCTTTCTGGCTAACACGCTGTTCACCGGCATGTTCACCGGATTTTAATGTAAAAATCTCAGCAGAGAGATTACTCAGTGTGAAACCAATAAGGACTTTCTTATCCTCATCAGACGCTTTTTGACAGCGCGCAATCAGGTCAGTTGCTTCCTTACCAACAACGGTAACATCAAAACGAACATAGTTCGCTTTATCTGCCGGACCACTTAATGCGTTAATGACACAACTCAGGAATGATCCTGACGTGCCAGTAACGTGACGAATATTACTGACATATCCCAATCCATTAATCAGAAGATTAAAATATTCTGATTTGTTAGCTTGAGAATTGTTTTGAGCTTGAGAGTTGTTATTTGCAGACATTGTATTTCTCCAGGAGTGTTAAATAAGGTGCGACGGAGAAAACAGTTCCATTGAGGGAATTGTTTTTCCCGTCAAGGGTCAGGATCAGCTGTTATCCTGACTTGTCTGGTTAGTAAAATCGGACCTTCATCACCACGCTCGCAACGGCGTTTAAACTACCTGGTGATATCTGCTTCCAAAGGCTGGCAGATTTACCACACGCAACTGAGCGTGTTCTTCCTTGCAGGCTACAGAAGTGTTCTTTTGTGACTACCCGAAAGCGATCCTCACGAGTCACCGGATCATTAGTGGTCATCGAAGATGACGATTAAGCACGGTCATTTTTAAATCACAGCGCAGTATCGTCAAACCTAAATTGTTTATATGCCAGTAAAAATAAAAACGGTGTCGGTTTTATCCGACACCGTCTAGTGGGGTGTACCATATCCCTGAGGTATTCAATGTAGCTCCGGGGAAGTTTCCCGACGCGCTTTTCACGGAGGGTATGCGTCTTACAGATCGACTAGTGTGCGGTAGCCATCTGCTGGGCTCGTAGCGTTCAGTTCCCCGTAAGAACATCACACTACATCGTAGCCTGCGAGGTACGAATTGCATCAAAGCAGAATTACAATATCAAAAATACCGCTTGTCAGGTAACCGGTTTATTCTTAATTTTTACGGTCCTTTTACCTGATTTACTTTTTGTTTTTGTTCCTTCGCTTACAACGCCTTTGCAAAGAGGGTATTTTATACATCCCCAAAACATTCCATTGTCACCTTTTATTCTTTGAGTAATACCACCGCATGTTGGGCATGGCGGAGTAACCGGAGGCGTTAGTGAAATTACCTGCTGTTTACCCTTTTCAACCAAGATACGCGTCCATTCTGTTTGGCGTTGCATAAAGACTTCAAGAGAGAGTTTTCCCTGATATATATCTTCCAAAGACTGCTCCCACAACGCCGTCATGCCAGGGCTTGTTAACGTATCTGGTAGAGCCGCCACCAGTTCTCTGGCGATTAGGGTCGCATAAATATGTGCACCTTTTCTCTCCAGATAATTCCGTTTAAACAATGTTTCAATAATTCCACCACGTGTTGCCTCCGTTCCCAGGCCTGCATTCTCACGAAGTACCTTTTTTAATTCAGGATCAGTAACAAAACTTGCCGCATTTTCCATCGCAGCAATGAGCGTTCCGTCAGTGAAATGAGATGGAGGCTTCGTTTGCAGAGACTTAACTTCTCCCCCCTTTACCTGGCATAAATCGTTTTGACTTAATTTGGGTAACTCGCCACCGCCGTTATCATCCAGCTCCTTAGTGGCTACATGATCTTCTTTCTCGTCGACAAAAAGAGCCCTCCAGCCAAGAACAACACTAATACGTCCTCGGGTCCGAAATAGTTGCCCACCGATATTAAACGTAGCTTCAGTTACATCAGCTTCCTGAAGCGGAAAAAATTGAGCCAAATAGTGTTGCCGAATGAGGGAGTAAACCTTCAATTCATCCTGTGATAATTTCGCCATATCAAAGGATTGCCTAGTAGGGATAATGGCATGGTGCGCAGTGATTTTTTTATCATTCCAGACACGGGAAATAAACGAGCGATCAGCTCTTTGCACAGCAGAGGCTATAACAGGATCGGATTGCACAAGCGCAGAAAGGACTTCGTCAATCTCTGTTTTCATTGACTCAGGTAGATATCCACAATCCGTTCTAGGGTACGTTGTTGCTTTATGTGTTTCGTAGAGTGCTTGCGCGATACCCAGTACCTGATTTGCCCCCATCCCCCATTTACGAGAACAAACTTGCTGAAGAGCGCTTAAGCTAAAACATAAAGGTGCAGGGGTCCTATCTCGCTTCATCGTGACATCAAGTACCACGGCCGTTTCAGTATTTCGGCACAGTTGCTCTACTGCCAATGCTGCGTTCTGCTGTATACATCGATGCTCACTATCACAATAACCAGCGGCTGGGATCCAGATTGCGGTAAACCGAATCCCATCTTTTTCTAACTCAGCCCAAACTTTCCAATAGGGCTTTGGCACAAAACTATCGATTTCAAGATCGCGACGAACCACGAGTGCCATCGTTGGCGTTTGCACTCGTCCGATAGACAATACATCACGTCGCCCAAAACCTTTATCACGAGCCTTTAAGGTATAAAGGCGGGTCAGATTCATGCCAATCAACCAATCCGCTTTACTACGTCCCATTCCTGCGTAATAAAGGCGAACCGTTTTTTCCCCGGGCAACAAATTGTCTAACCCCTTCCGGATACTAGCGTCGTCGAGCGCACTCAACCACAGGCGTTTTACATTTCCAGTAAAATGGCAGTAATCCAGTAACTCTCTGGCCAGAACCTCCCCCTCCCGATCTGCATCTGACGCAATAACAACGTCGTCAGCCTGCTTAAGCAAACGACTAACGACAGAGAATTGATCCGACGTATCTTTCTTTACAAGAAGCTTCCACTGTGAGGGTAGCATTGGCAGAGAATCAAGGCTCCATTGAGCAAATTCATCGCCATATGACTCAGGATTAGCCAACTCCAGAAGGTGACCAATAGCCCAAGTAATTGTAATGTCCTTACCAAAGAGAAATCCTTTACCACGCTGAGTTATTCCCATAACTTTCGCGATGTCTTTAGCCTGAGAAGGTTTTTCGCATAAAAATAAACGCATTACTCCCCCCCGATAGGAGAAAGCCGTGCAGAAAAAGAAGAACGCACTTTCCCAGACATAATGTCAGCATCAGGCTCGCCGTAAAGCTCAATAGCTCTCAGGCCTGCTGGCGTTTTGGCGAGAATATCATTGCGGGTAACATCAACAGCACGGTAATTCTGCACGATGCTGTATATCTGTCTGATCGCATACCCTCCCTTATCCAAGTATTGATCGCGAGTTGCACGAGAAATAAGACCATAGTGGAAAGCCTGAAATACCTTCATCGCTAATTGGTCGTAGCCGACCAATAGCCAGACACAGCGATATCCAAGCGGAGAACTGCTATAAACACCGATATTTAGTGGTGAAACAGACACAACGTCGGTTAGCTTTATTGATACAGGGATAGATTTCAGGATCTCCGATATCTCTTGAACCACTTGCTGAACTTTATCTGTAGATATTTCAATGGCATCTTCCAATCTAACCAGCAGTGCATCAGCATAAGGATTATCGACAACTGATGCCTGATATACCTGACCGGCACGTGATATCACTTGCGGCATACTAAAAATATGGCGAGGGGGCCGTTGTGAATTCACATCAGCTGTCGCTGTTTGCTCTTTGCGGCGCCCGTCCCATAACCTGATAGCATAATGAGTATGGAGATCGAGAGTTAAGGATGATTTCAATGCACCGGAACGGGATTCTCGTTCACGAGAAGGCTGAGTGGTAGGATATGGGGTTGTCGGCTCTGGTAAAGCGGGCTCCTGCTGAGTATCTTTATTCACACCGTTTTCTGTATCTGACATCGCGGACTCCTTGTTCTGACCTGAAATATTTCTGATTTGGGATAGAAATATTCAGGGAAAAGGAGCTATCAGCTCAATTCAAAACCAGTTTTGAGAAAACGTAAATATAAATGTGCCGGGACGAGAAGAGCACACACGTACCACCAAAAACCCAACTCGCCCAGCCACACTATTATATAAACTTTCATATTCGTATAACATCGCCTAAAACTATCATGCAATGGTTGTTTTTTAATCGCTGTTGCCAGTGGCAACACTGACCAATATTTAACCAACTCAGCATAAGCAACCAAACACTGGTCAATCCCATTTATCTCGGAGAGCACTTTTTCCGTATATCAGCCAGCATATTCTGGACGAACTCTTTGTCTGAAACAGGCTTAGGCACAATATCGGTTGCCGCCTCAGGAGACACACGCATACCCTCCGTGAAAAGCGCGTCTGCAGCTTGGGGCTGCGCAGGCCGTGTCGGTTTTTTTTGAGTAAAAAGTTTTCCATCACGGGCTCGTTTCAATACAGACAGTAGCCAGCCAATCGGGTTAGTAAGCCCTCCGTCAGAAAGCGCCCTGCTTATCGATTGCAGCACCTGCTCAGCTTGCTCGCTGGTCAGTGCCTGAAGTTGCTCCGTCACCATGCTACGATCGACCATCGGTAGCAACTGTTCGAACGTGCTCGGCAGTACGTACGTATTTCTTTTTACACACTGTGTATTACTACGTACGTAACGGTTCGGATTCCGAACTGAGTGACAACCCCTTGAAATACCACTGAGTTCGGATTCCGAACCAGGTGATTTATCCTCTTCAGGATGACTGAGTTCGGATACCGAACTCAGTGAATTTGTGTCCGAACTCGGTGATTTTTGTCTTAGTTCGGATTCCGAACCAGGGTGACGAGCAGCCTGTCTGACTGCCATTTGTTGCGGTGTTTGGGTGGAGCCCAGGCGGCTCTCAATAAGCGCAATACGACTATGACGATGCCGCATCGTGGTGTCATTTTTGATCTCGTTCAATACTTCCCATGCTGTCTGACTGATAGTTTTGTTCTTGTTCTGACATGCTTCAGCAACCGTATCCAGCCAACCTGGATCGAAAATCTCAGCATCGAGGAATGAGAGTGGTTCATCATGCTGCGCATAAATGTTTCCGCGAACTCGGCCTTTTTCATCACGAACGCGTTTGCACAAACTTAGCCAGCCGGTGATCCTCAGCATCAACAGTACGCGGCTGATTGTCTCCCGGGAGGCCTTACCTTTATGGGGTGACGCTAACTGAAGCTGTAATTCATCATAGGTGGGAAAAATCGCCCCTTCATTTTGCTGGGCGTACAGGCGGATCATCATCCAGGCCATCTTATCCAGAGGAGATAACCTAGTATCTAATAGTAAACGTCTGGGGTATGCATCATGTACATTCCCCATATAAAGTAGCCCGCTACGCAGCTGTCCCGCGTCATCGCTGGGTATTCGCTCAGCCAACCGGAGGTTCATTTTCTCAACGGTGTAAGCTATCAGGCTGTCTGCCGGCAGATTCATATCATTGTCCTTATCGCTGACTGCTTCTTATCCGGCTGTTGGCGCGCGATAAAAAACATCAATGCATTTTTTTCTGCATCCGAAAAATCAGATGCAGCATAAACACACTGACTCGTCATATTTTTATTGACTCATTTTCAATATTTCTCTTTTGCAACACTCCACCTTATATCATTTATTATTTTCTTATTTCTTTGTTATAACGTTCATGATTCATTAACTCCCATGAATCACCTTGATTTCGGCTCAATAATCGCCAGAATGGACCGATATCTATTTTTAGATATCTAGATCCTTTATCGAAAAGGCGAGTGTAGTTTCTCTCTCCTTGCCGAAAACGTCGAATTTGATTTTTAGCTTTATGGTAATGTGATTTCGGAACTGTTACTGGAGCATATAATCCCGGCATAATTTCACATAAACGAGAACTCATTATTATCCTCACCGTGACATCGCTTTTTTTGCTGATTCAGCAGAAGCATTCATGCTATGCGTTTGACTCCACGACCGAACGGCGTGCCAAACAGCAGTCAAAGACACATCCATCTGCTCTGCGGCTAACATCATGACATCCAGCCCCTCGCCGCTATCGATATTCTCTACAGTAGCCAACTGCCAACGTTGCCAAAGTGTGGCACTTTCCTCTTCACTCAAGACAACACCTCGCCCAGGACGTACGTCAATGCCAGCAATGCGTCGTCGATTGGCCACTTCCAGACTGGATAGCCCAAACATGTGTTGCATAAGTTCAATAGAGCCACCTAGTGATAACGCACGATCAATGCGCTGCGTACGCATTTGCTCACGGCGGGCATGCTGAACCAGACGGTAAAAATTTTCGTGATGAATGTTGAATTGCAATACAGAGACAGAGCTATTGGAAATATAATGCAGGTCATCAATAGTCAAACTTTGCAGTAATTGCATCTCCTCTTGTTTTAATCCAAGGGACTCACATCGACGAATGTGACCACTTTTTAAATCCATCACTAATTGAGTCAGCAGGCTATTTGCTGACTGGGATGCATTTGCTATTTGTAATAAACTCTCACTCATAAAACATCTCCATTTGTAAAATGTTATTCATCTCTTTTTGAACTATCTAAATACTTATCCGATAAATACGTATGAATACACCGAAAATCATCGATTAGCGGTTTACATTCATTCGCTGTTTTTAAGAAAACGTCACACACATCATGCTGACTGAGTATTTCCCCGCACCGATCCAATGTTTGGACATCATCCGTATACGCATCCTGAATCTGCCGTTCTTTCTCTTTTATTGCACTGGATAGTGCATTAAGTAGCACCTCATAATAGGTGCCACTTTGTAAACGCAATTTTCCCATTCTTTACTGCTCTGTTTGTTCCGTGGCGATCTGCCGCTGATGTTCGCGTAAACGACGCAATACCCGAATCAGACGTAATATTTTTACGGTGTACATATCATCAAGAACAGGAGAATCCCCTTTATTCGCAGAGCCGATAACATTCATGCAGAAGCTGAATATATTGAATGGTTCATTGCTTTGTTGGCCAGTCAGCCCATTGAGAAACAGAATAAATGGTGCTTTAGATATCATCGGGGCAATATAGCCAGCCTCAAGAGGCCCTTTCGCTTCCTGGATTTCATTGGGATAGCCCATAACCTCAGCCAGCTCAAATGCCAGTCGATAGGCGCTATCCTGTAAATGTTCTATGTCATCCTGAAACGCAGAGATCTGCCAAATATCAGAGACGGGTTCCAGACCCTCGTTAGCAAAAGAAAGCACAGAAGCAGAAGAGGCCAGTTGCTGAGTAGAATGCTCATCAGAAGGTAAAGGGAATGTGGTCTGATTATCTGTGCCTTCACACGAGCTGTTTGCCAACCCAGAAAGATTGTCATGAGAGAAGGCATTGTTATTGCCCAAGGATTCACTGTCCTCTACGCTTTCATCATCATGTTTATCGTCTTCATCGATATGCTGATAATGTTCATCAGTTGCGCTATTTAACGATGGAGGCACAGATGTTGAAGGCGGTGCTGAAAAATGTTGCCTGTCGTCATTCTTTCCAGACTGCTGGGAAGATTGAGGTACAGATTTTAGACCAGCATCATCATCGCGTTTGTCCTTATTTGCGGCTTCAAGTGGGGGCTCATGGACGAATGCTGGTAATGGGTCAGTCTCGCCGAACAGCTTGCGCTGATTACGCACTTTCGGATCTAATTCCATCACCCAGCGGTCGTAGTTAAGAGACGGGTGCGGTAAAGCACTGACCAGGGCGCCGATAAACTCGTCCCGGAATATTTCTAGTGACCAGTCATCTGGAGAATCGAATTTTTTGCAGCACCCACCAAAAACATCCTCAAAAGACATTAGTGGTGTCGCCCTAAAATCGTAAGAAGACCAAACAGTTTCCGCTACGCTTCTAAGTGATAAAAGGCTTTTTATTTGAGGTCTTCCCAATCCCGACTCAAGCAAATTCGGCATATAGGGGTGCAGGAAAGTTATCGTATTTTCCATCCTGCTAATGCTGGATTTGTCTGTTGGTAATCCTTCGCCTGCTAGCAATTCCTCTAACTCACGCAGTGATACAGATCTACCCAGTTGTTCTTCATAAATTCCACGGGCTTTCTGGATACCAAAGGCCTTTTCGATAAAAGCCAGCTCACCACGGACTTCATTCTCAACCAGATGGCCAATGACACACTTAAGCCGGCCGGGCCAAGGTTTAAAAATAACAGTGTGACGAAAGAAGCGATCTTCCCGAGTTTCCTCCCATAGTTCACTCAGAATTTTATGACGGGTATTACCGCCATCACTGAATATATAGACATCAGGGAGGTCAGGGTCACGCGTGACTATAGGTACAGTGACTAATCCTTTATGACGAATAGACTCTTTAATTTCGTCATATTTGGGATTACGTGTAGTACGTGGGTTGTCTGGATTAGGAGCCATCTGGTCCAACGTCAGCACCATCGGAATTTCATTGACTGGCAATGCGGAAACCTGAGCCGTTGAGGGCTCACGACTGCCTTGCAGCATTGCGTTGCCGAGCTGTAACGAGGCTATTTTTTTATTCATTAGTATTTCTCCCCATAGCCAGAACTCAAATCCCTGAAGCGCGTATATTGTGCATCAAAAGCTAGTTTTACCGTGCCCACGGGTCCCTGACGTTGTTTACCAATAATGATTTCTGCCAACCCTTTGTCTGATGTATTCGAGTCGTAAACCTCTTCACGATGGATGAACATAATCATGTCCGCATCCTGTTCCAGAGAACCACCATCCCTAAGATCGGATAGGGTCGGTCGTTTATCAGCTCGGGTTTGTGATGCACGATTAAGTTGAGATAGAGCCAGCAGAGGGACATCAAAGTACTTGGCAATGGCTTTGAGGGAACGAGAAATTACCGATATTTCCTGGGTACGGTTTTCGGAACCAGGAGAGCTCATCAACTGTAAGTAATCAATCATGACTAAGCATGGTTTACCGTATTTGCGAATAAAACGGCGTAAGCGAGAACGCAACAAGGATGGGGTTAAGTCACTGTTATCATCAATTATTAGACGGTTTTCCCAAGATTTCATGATGCCAAGGGCATCAGATATTCGAGCCCAAGCTTCATCATCTAATTGACCACTACGCATTGCCTGTACACTGACTTTTGCGATAGATGCAGTCATCCGCATAAGCAACTGCTCTGCTGGCATCTCCAAACTAAATATGAATATGGGTTTATCGGATACTAGTCCAAACGCATTTTCAGAAAAATTTAGCCCTAAAGATGTTTTCCCCATTGACGGTCGTGCAGCAAGAATAATTAGGTCGGCGTCCTGAAGACCGCACGTTTCTTTATCTAACTCCCTATATCCTGTGGGTGTTCCTGTTATTCCATCGGATACAGCGTTGTTGCGCTCCAATCGATCTACAACCAGCGTTAATCCGTGCTGGAGTGCTATTTCGCCTTTGGTTTCACGCTGTTCCGATATATTGAAAAGCGCTTGCTCAGCCTGTTCTGCAATATCAGAAACCTTTATTTGCCCATGTGCCGTAGACATTGCATCGGCGCTGATTTTTTTACCCAATGCGATCAACTGGCGAGCCTGACTTCTGTCTCTGACAATCTCGGCATAGGCATTCGTATTTGCTGCGCTGGGCGTGTTTTTGGCCAGTTCTGCAAGGTAAGCAAATCCCCCAATTGACTCAAACAGGTTATTAGGGGATTTTTCGATTGATTCTGACAGCGTTATGAGGTCGATGGGCTGGCCGCTCTCGACCAACCGTTGCATAGCCTTAAATATCTGCTGATGTGCACGGTTATAAAAATCGCCGGCAACGACCCGTTCAACCACATCGTCCCAACGGTTATTCTCAAGCATTAATGCCCCGAGAACTGACTGCTCGGCTTCCAAAGAAAAAGGAAGATGTTGCGTCTGGGAGCTAGCCATGCACAGCCTCCTTTCCGCCACAGCCAATCTGACTAATACTCATAAATGCTTTAATCAGACGCTCATGTGTTCTGGGAGAAACCAGCATTAACGGAAAATCATCCAAATAGCAGGGACGTTTGGCATCTTGATCCCAGCCAGTTTCAAACAGCATAGTGTCACTAGATGACCCTGTATTATCCAGGGAGAGAAGGGACAATTCTTCTTCCGGAAAAACGTTGTAAACAATGACTGAGGACTCAGGAACACCCCATGTATTCGCCAGAAGTGACCGTGCGCGTTCCCCTGCATCCTCAGTGTGAAATGTTTCAAAAAAAACGGTCTGTTCATCAACGTCTTTATAGCGCCAATGATTGCAGGAGCAGAATGCTCTATAGAGGGATTTCATTACTTTCCCTCCCCAACAGGACTGCCTGCCAAAACTACATTAAAGTCATGTAATAACACTGTTTTTAATAAGGTTATGTAAACTTCTGAAAAGGGCGTCGAATCTACCGTTGCGAGGGATACACTCCATTTTACTGACAGATCATTTCCTGACCGCTTAGTTTGGCGACTTAGGTCAGAAGGAACTGGCAGCAAACCCAACAACAGAGAACCTAACAACGGAGATCCGACATGGATTCTTTTGAAAAACGCTGTAAATTTTTTTACCGGCAGGCAGCAGAAAAGTATTCGGAGTATCCCGGTGCAGAACTGATTCAGATGTCCTATCGACTGCTGTGGCTGGGCGAATGGCTTCGTCTGACACATAACTGGCATCAGCAATTCAGTCCCAGTTCCCCGCGAGAAGCATTGGAATATGCGCTGATTAAGCAGCATCAGTGGACGCCAGAAATTATTCAAAGCATGTCCGATAAAGATATGTCGTTGGCGCTGACCGACTATTGGACCGCTTTTGCAGCCGATCCTGAATGGAGCTCCAAGCAATGGGATATCGAGAAGCAGCTCGACCGATTGGATGATCCGTACACCGGAATGGATATTTGGCCTAAAAGCACGCAGGCAAGTGCCATTCCGGCATAATAGTGGCTGAAGGTTAGACATTAGCTTCCTCCCCTGCACCAGTTTGATTCCGTAAAACAGAATCAAACTGCCCTTTCCAATGAGGGAAAAGCTCGCAAGCTAGACTATGCATAGTCACCGCAGCCGCTGCACTCTTGCGATCAGTGACATATTCCAGACGGTGGACAGGTTGGCCAAAGGCATGACCGCGCTTATAGACTTCGAGCTGGTCAATTTTTGTTTCAAGTATGGAGATGTTTATGCTTTCGGATTGAAGGTATTTTTTCTCAGAAACGATATTGCCCAACTCTTCCAACGTCTTACGATCCAATGATGTGTTCTCAACACAATTGGCCAGAATTTTGATATCAGGGATCTTAATCCCATAAGCCTGCAACGCCAGTAGCCGGGACATTAGACGCACTGTTCCGCGCATGAATTCCCGAACATCAGGAAGTATGGGCTTAATCACACCAACAACATTTTCTGTCGCGGCTAGAACAACAAGTTCAACCATGATGCCTGCGGCCCCTTTAGAGTCGATCATGATGACGTCGTAATCCTGAAAACTTTGATGTTGAAGAATATTCTTGAGGCGCATGCGTCCATCAGGGGCGTGAAGCATCGCTGTGGGGAGACGATCATCAGGATCGTTGGAGATGATGAGATCGAGGTTAGGTATGGCTGTTCGAGAAATTATGCTGTCTGGCTGGTTTAGATCTGTTGTCTGCATTAACAGCTCAAACAATCCAAACGGAGCCTCATGTTCCAGTGCATAAATACTGCTGGCAGTAGGCTGCGAATAGTCGCCATCAATAAGCAAAGTCTTTAACCCTGCATCAGCAAAAAAACCTGCAAGATTAGCAGCTTGAGTCGACTTCCCTTCGCCGCCTTTTGTCGAAATTACGGGTAAGATTTTCATTTTGCACACTCGGTTGAATGTGCAGCTTTTTTGCGTCTATCTCAGCACGAGGATTGAAAATCCTCGTGTCCTTGGTTCGATTCCGAGTCCGGGCACCACTAATTTAAAGAAACCAGCCTAACGGCTGGTTTTTTGCTTTTGGGGGATTGGGTTCTGAACTGGGTTCACTCCTCTGCGAGAACGTTATCCTACCTCCCCCTCCCCATGATTCGGACTCATACCTTGGTAGCGTGACGGCCAGATCTCTTCCGGCTGCTTTCCCAACGCATAAGCAATTAATCTCTCACCTTTAGGCCAATGTCTTGTCAACGCGTTAGCAAGTGTTGAAGACGCTAATCCAGATGCCCTTGAAACCGCCGCCAGCGTTGTGCCTTTCTTCCTCAAGCCAGCAATAATGTCTGCCGGATGCCAATCGTGCTTATCCATTTCTCTCACCTCTCCCTATGATGAACCAATCCAATTATCCCATTTTGGGATAAAAAATTCACATCAACGGCGAAGACTATCGGCTGATGACCATTGAACTATCGAGCGTTCCCGTTGAAGTCATGGGTGAAACTATCGCGGACCTCGGCAAGTATGCAGATGAGATTAGGGATGCGATTAATCTTATGTTTTAGAGGGTTTGAGAGGTACCAATAGCATTCAGCGAATCGAGTCTTAAAAATAGCGCCCTCCACAGTACCAGAATGCTGAAAAGTTTCTAAGAGTGAATGGTCTGGTTTGCCAGGATGCTTACAGGAAACCAACAAGACGATTATCAACTACAAAAGTTGTGTGGTATTAGCGTAGGTTCCACTGCCGCAAACTGTGGTGTAGTAACCACCACTATCAACATCAGGAGAAACTTAATGAAATTCAATTTCATAACTTTTCGTATTAGAGCATCACTCTATAGATAAAAAAACTAATTATTAACTCGCCACCCATCTATTTACTCACGAAAAATTTAATGTAAAAAACAAAAAAACCTTAAATAATTATCAATGAAATGATTTAAAAAATAACTATTTTTGCTTCAATAAAATAACATGAAAAATAAAATGGAAAAAATAAATTAATAACCTACACTACAAATCACATATCTTTAATTATGGTTAAAAACCTTTCAAATAATTTAAAATTCAAGAGAAATATATAATTAAATTATTCAAAGCTAATTATAAGCAAGAGAAGTATGTAGTTTGAAATGTATCATCAAAAATATGTAAACCACCACAATAGGAGTGATTATGTTAAATGAAAAAGCAATTCAAGATGTGGATCTGTATTTTCAAAATATTCACGGCCCTGAGGGTAGACTTGCATCCAATGAAACATTTGATATCGTCCCTGGGCTCTCAAAAGATGGGGCTGTTCAATATCAAACTTACCAATTCAACGAAGCACCGAAACACCTACAAAAACAAGTAAAAGCCGGTCGAATACTCATGGAGCGTTTTGTTGCTGTTGCGAGTGCTGCTGTCAACAAGAAAGCACCAAGCAATAAGGAAAAGTACCATTACGATATCTGGAAGGAAGTCTCTAATCAATTAATTCCGGCATTCTTCACCGATCCTATAAAAGGTGAGCAAAATTTAAACACAACAGTAAAAGGCGTTGAAGTAGCCAAAAGTGTAATTCAATTTGCAGGAAATGTTATCGCTGGAAACGTAACCGGGTTTGCAACATTCCTTCAAAATTTCGGTAATGGTTTAAGTGCCGAAATGAATAAAACCCAAGCAAATTACAATTACCTTTATGCGTATTCAACACATGATCTATTTCAAGATACTAGTGGCAATGTATTCTACAAACCAAGATTTTTAATTTATGGTACCCATTTCAAGCAGGAGCAAAAGAAGATCGCTACCTCTTGTGCTTCATATCAAGAAGTAAATCTTGAATTTGGAGTGGATACGGTTGGGGGTACATTCAGGATTGAAGAATACTTTAGCAATGAAACATTCAAGAAAAAAGTTGACAACTTCTTAGATAAATACGAAGGAAAAGCAATTGATGATGCTGATTCTTATTTCGATGACATATTTAACGGTGTAAAGCCAAATAAAAATTATGTATATTAAATATTCATAAAATATAGTCAGGGTGAACGCCATGGCGTTCACCCTATTAATATTAACCAACCATATTCACAGATAGTTTTTAATATATGCTCTAAATCATTCGATTTTCATGCTGGTTGGACTCCGATGAGAGACAGGATGTCCCATTATTTCATAACGATGAGCTTGCTGAAGTAAGTGATTCGGATAAGTAAACGTAGCCAACGTACATGTAATGTGAAGTACGACGAATATATCTCAGCCATCAACCGATGGCACGATGTCCAACAAAATCACAACCGGCAATAAAAAATTGGGTTATACGGTAGCTGGCCAAGACAATGCAGCATATATACCTCAAGCATAATTAGCTGCATAACCCCTTATGAAGTTCAGGTAGTTCCTACTGCTAAGGGATTTTATTCGATCATTACGCAACCTCATTTTCTTGTTCGAAGATAGCCTCTGTCAGAAAAGTGTAGAGTAATGCCCCCGAATCCCCCCTACAACCCCAACACCAGCCCGTCATACGCTGCATGAACGTTTTCAGGCAGCAACGTTTGCGTTTGGAGCCAGCGATCCAGTTCGTGACCGATGTGGGTCAGGTACAGTTGTTTGGGGTTTAGCTGAGTGAAGATCGCCAGCGCACAGGTGATGTCATTGTGGTTGCGCGGAGGCGTCGTCTGGGGAGGATGGCTGCAATCGACAATCGCATAGTCCAGCGTGTGTGATGCAAGAAACTGAACGGTTTCGGGCGGTAGTCCGATGGTATCGGTCAGGTAGGCTAGCGTATGTGTCGGTGTCTGGATGAGGTAACCGTAGGTTAATTTGGAATGGATTAAGGGAACGGGCGTGATCCTTATACCGTCCAGTTCGAAGGGCTGGAAAGGCATCAGGTGCGGTTGAAAATGCAGGATCCCTGGGTGCTTAAAGAGATCGTCGCAGCCCGCTTCATCTGGGGGGCCAAAGACCGGAATGGGCTCGCCGTAGCCCCAGCGCATGGGAAATAATCCCTGAACGTGATCCATGTGATAGTGGGTCAGCAGAATATGCCGAGTCGGATAGGGAAGCAGATAAGGCGCTAGCTCGGGCAATCCGGCATCAATCAGGATGATGCGGTCTTTTGTGGTGATTGCCGCGCAGCAGGCACGACGCCGTTTTTTTTCATCGCGTTGCGCCTGCTGGCAAACCTCACATTCGCAGCCAAAGGCGGGCACCTGCTGCGCGCCACCAGTTCCCAGAAAGTGAAAAACGATCCCGTCACTATTTGCTGCCATATTTGCTGCCATCGGTTTCCTCCTGCTCTTCGGTGCGATTGCCACTCGGCCTATTGTTCGCTGCGCGTCGCACAAGCGCTGTCAAACGACAGCAGCGACTGAAAGGTGGATAAGGTGCGTTGCAGATCGCCGTCGTTATTCAATAAAACACAGTCGCTTTGTAAGCGGCGTTGTTCTTCTTCAGCGCGCTGCAAACGCGTAGCGATCTGCTGTTCACTTTCCCGCCCTCTGGCGCGTAACCGCTCTCGCAGTGCCGATGCAGAGACGGTCAGGCATATCGGAAACAGCGTGTTGCCATAGCGTTCACGCGCCTGAGTCAGGTAAGCCCGTGAGCCATTCACGATGACGTCATTCCCCCGCTGTAGCCAGTCATCAATCTCGATCCCGATACCATAATGGCACTCATGCGCCTGCCAAGAGAGCGCGAAGAGGCCAAGCTGCTGACGAATCGCGAACTCCTCCGGCGTCAGTGCAATGTGGTTCTCGCCTTGTATTTCAGCGGGACGGGTAATGTACCGGTGCGCCACCAGCAAGCGTGGCAGCGCAAGCTGACGAATCGCCAGCAGCAGGCTGTCTTTGCCTGCACCGGAAGGGCCAATGAGGTAGATGAGTTTCGTCATGATCAGAATACCCGGACGCCCTGACGCCACACGCGCAGCAGCTTCATTTGTGGCGCATGCCGTTTGACGAGCAGCAGGTCGGCTCGCCGCCCTTCTTCAATGCAGCGGCGTGAACCCGCCAGTTAACGCCGGGGCGCGGCGTGAAACACTTATCGAGATTATCCGTGTGTAGCTCGACAAGCCCCGGCAGGAGCCAAGCCTGCTCACCATCCAGCGCACCGGGGTGACGGCTGGGTCTATCGCTGATGTGGTGAATCACGCCGTTGCGCACTTCCAGTGAGCCATGAATAATTTCCCGTGAGAGCACCATGTTGACGTTATTAATGATCATTTGCGGTCTCCTGAGCGTTGGAAGCTATCGGCAGCGTGTTCATCGACATGGCGTTCACTGACATCATGTAAAGGCGATCGGCGACTTCCTGGCGGACTTCGTCATCATGGAAGAGGCCGACGATGGCACACCCTTTGTTCTTCGCATTGTTGATGAGCTGTGTGACAGCCAGTCGGTTTTTGGCATCCAACGAAGCTGTCTGGTTCGTCTAACAACAGAATCGGGTAGTCGCCAATAAACCCACGGGCAATATTAATGCGCTGCTGTTCACCGCCGGAAAAGGTGGTTGGCAAATCGTCCAGATGGTTTTCGGGCAGCTCGACGTTTTCCATCCACTGCGCCGCTTTACGGCGAATATCGCCATAGTGTCAATTGCCGATTGCCATGAGCCGTTCGCTGATGTCATAGATCGAGAGCAGCCTGCTGCTCGGCGTCGCGGAAGCCTTTTTCCGGCGCATACAGGTGTGTGAGGTGCCGTTCCCGTCCCCATTTACACCGTTTTAAACGGTTATTTACATTTATGTAAATATATATGTCTGAGCACCGATTTATTGGTATAACTGTAATCATTATCAAGTAGATACAACACGGTAACCCCCGAAATCCTGCCTGCACATGCTGCTGATAAAGCGCGATGTTGTCGGCGTGATGACTCAACAACAGGCCAAGAATTTACGCTATGACATTAATTTCTGAATCACTCACCGCATTGGTTAAGCGCCGCACGCAGCTGCGCGAGATGTTCGCGACGCATCAATTCGATGCACTCGATACCCTGCTGGAGCAAGAACACCAGATTTGGCTGGATGGCCCCAACCGGCCTTATACCTATCTCTGGCACGTTAATTCGCTCTTTGACCCAGCGGTATCTGATGCCGATACCCTGCCACACTTGCAGGCATGGGTTGCCGCATGCCCAGAGAGCTATCACGCCACTTATCTGACAGGGCAATATTGGGAGAACGCCGCTGCGCGGATTCGTACCTCAAACGGCGGGCAATATGTAGAAGACGATCGCTGGATGGGCGCGGAACTGGCTCGCGATCTGGGCGTCTCGGCCTACCTACGCGCCAGTGCTTTACATCAACGGCCTGCGCTGGCCTTTTCCCGCCTGTTTCGTTTGACCTGCTATTTAGGGGAACCGCAATGGCTGGGCGTATTACTACAAGGTGGTGAACCACTGACCTACGCACAGCGTCAGGCGCAGGTGGAACCCGAGTTGTGGGAAGCGGGTCTACAGCACCTGCGTAATGAAGGCGCACAAGCGCTTGTTGAACTTCCTGTTGCTCTGCCCGCATCACTGCCGGCCAGAGAGGAACACGAATGGGAAGAGCCCATGCACTACTGGCTGCGTGTCACCTTGGCCGTTCGTCCACAGGACGTAGAAGTGCGCAAAGAGTGCGTTTACTTCCTGTACCCACGCTGGGGCGGCAGCCATGAGGCAATGGCGCAATTTATTGATGGGCCACTGTGTGAAGTACTGATAGAGCAAGAACGTAACAGCCTGCGTGTGACGCAGTGTTGGGACTACCTTGGCTATGCCGCACTCATTCCAGACGCAGACGATACCGAAAGCATCAAATACTGTCGGGAAACATTCGACTGGTTGCTGGGTCTGGAGCTCTTTCCAGAAACCCGCGCACGTGTTTTACGCCAGTACGCCTGGTTCCTCAGCCACTATGCCCGTATTGAGGATGAAAACGGCATCCACTGGAATAAAGCGGATATGCAACTGGCCTACGACCTGATGGTTGAAGCGTGGCAAGTTGATTCCCCAGAATCCGATCCCGAAAGCGATGCATTCGCCACGTTAATTAGCTGTCTGGATTTCGCCCACATTCAAGATAGTTTCGGTTTAATGCCGAAATGGCTGGAACGCTGCCAATACTGGGGCGATGCGCACTATGAAACCACCATCGCGGCGCTCGCCAGTAAATTTGGCTTCTACGGTATCTCAAAAGGCCAATTTGATAGCGATGCGTTGCTTGCCCGTTGCCGCGTAATGAAATCAGATACAAATTTTGGTCAAGCAGCCACAAACCTGTTCGAGTACGTTTCTGAAGAAGCAGGCGTATTCCTGCTGCACGAAGCCGCCGACTGGGGGGAAGCCTCCTCAATGGCTGCGCTGTCGGATTTATACTCCGGCCATCTTTCCCGCCGTAACGGCCGCGATCCTTCGCCTTACGAAGATCAGGAAAAATCAGACTACTGGCAGGAACGCGCAGCAGATGCAGGCAGCGAGATTTGCCAGTACAACATTGCCTATTGCCTGATTAGAGATAATGAAACGCTATCGCCAGAGCAGTACCAGCGCGCACGCGAACTGATGTTCGGCGTACTGCATCGCCCCAACGTGGGGAGAACGGTGTGGACACGCGCAGCAAGGGAACTGAGCACGCTGCTGCTTTTTAGCAACATTGCGGAAGATCAGGCGATCTGTGTGGATGTCGTCCTGCCTGAATTATGGAAAGATGAGGATGATGCCAACTGCGACTATGCGGCAGGTTATTACGCGTATGCTTTCCGTAACGGGGCGGGCGTCGTCCAGAATAGCTATCTGGCCAAAGTGTGGATCGACCGCGCGCTGGAAATCAGTCCTGATAGCCAGTACAACCGCGATCGGGCGAACGAAATCTATCAACGGAGCGGCATGCTGGGCGGCGTTCGCGCCAAAATGGGCTTCAGCCGCGATAAAGCGCAAATGGATGCGCGTGGACGAGCGATCACGTTTGGCGATGACGCCGATCAGGAACACCAGTAAGCCACGACCGGTTTTCCCGTTTCATCATGGGGAAATCGCGGTATCGTGTTATTGGGGCAGCACTGCTGCCCCTGTTATTTTCAGGTGTTAATATCTATCGAGCTTCAAATCGCACAAACATGGACTAAAACGACAAATTGAGACCAGAACAGCCCTCTATTGCAGTTGTCAATTCAGCGTATTTTGTACCATTATATTCCCCAAAATAAGCACCGCTAATCAGTGAAAATTCAGAAAGTCCTTTTATCTTTTCTGACGTGGCACACACCTCAACAAATAAGGCAGGTCAGTGTGGATGGTTTCAGTAACGTAATATTTCGCCACGCTTTTCAATTGCTGGCACTTTCCTTATTCGCGTTTGCGGCCCATGCGCAAACGAGCGACCCACTCTTGGCAATGCCCTCTCATGACACACCCTCTCTCACGTCTACTGACAATCAGGCTCGCGGCATTCTGATAGCGGTGGAACAAGCCACGCTGTCCAGCGAATTGGCCGGACGTATTGTGGAAATACCGTTTAGAGAAGGGGAATCCTTCAAGAAAGGCGATCTGTTGGTGCGGTTTGACTGTTCCATTTACCAAGCTCAATTGGCTGCGGCTTCTGCTGCCACACGAGCCGCAGAAGCGGAGCTGAGCCAAAATCAGCAGTTGGCACAGATGAAATCAGTGGGGAGACACGCGGTATCGTTATCAGCCGCGCACTTTGCACAAGCTCAGGCAGAAAGCCAGGTTTACCAAATTCAGGTCAATCGTTGTCACATCACCGCCCCCTTCGACGGTCAGGTGGTAAAACGCCGTGTGCAAGCCTTTGAGAGTGTGGCGCAAGGTGCTCCACTGCTGGACGTGGTGAATAACCGCCACCTAGAGATCAACTTGCTAGTACCATCACGACTTCTGTCGGTGCTCAAACCCGGATTAGTCTTTACCTTCACGCCGGATGAAACCGGAAAACCGTTACAAGCCAAGGTCACACGACTTGGCGCACGTATTGATGAGAGCAGTCAAACCCTAGGCCTGATTGGTACACTGGCCCACGCGGACAATACCTTGATGGCCGGTATGAGCGGAACGGCACAGTTTTCGGAGGCGCGGTGAGTACTACGCCAACGTCTGTCAGCACCGCTACGTTTGCCCGCTTCCTTGACCTCGAGCAGCAGGCGCGGGCAGCCAATAGCACAGAAGAGCTAGCTTACTGCATCGTCAACGACAGCCAGCCGCTATTCAGTTTTCGCCATGCCGCCCTTGTGATTAACGGTAAGGTGCGCGCCGTAACCGGCGTCACTCAACCTGCACCCCATGCCCCCTTTGTCGCCTTTGTTGAACGTGCCTGTACGCAGTTATCATCCGTCGATGAGAAAACATTGGCTCAATGCAGAGTGATTCAAGCCTCACAGCTTGATGAACAAAGCCGTAAAGATTGGCTGGCGCTGTCTGCCCCCGAGGCACTATGGTCTCCCCTGAACGATCGTCAGGGGAACCCCTTCGGTGGTATTTGGTATGCAAGAGAGCAACCATGGCAGAGTACCGATCAGATACTGGCGGAGCAACTCAGCGGGGCTTTTAGCCACGCCTGGCTGGCTCTCGAACCGCAAACGACCCGTTGGCGTCGTCGGGCTCGGTGGAAAATCGTCGTACCTGCGCTGCTACTGCTCGCTTGCCTGTTCATTCCAGTGCGCCAATCCGTGTTGGCACCCGCCGAGGTTATTCCTCATCAAGGCCGTGTCGTCGCCGCACCACTGGACGGCGTAATCCAATCCTTTACCGTGTTACCGAACCAGAGTGTGCGTCAAGGAGACGTGTTGGTTCGCTTTGACAGCACAACGCTGAAAGCCCAGGCAGATGTAGCCGAACGTGCATTGAATGTCGCCGAAGCGGAGCACCGCGCGAGTTCTCAACGCGCATTTCAGGATGCGGACTCCAAAGCCAGGCTCGACTTTCTCGCCGCTCAGGTGGCACAAAAACGAGCGGAACGCGATTACGCCAATGCCTTGCTGAGTCGCGCAGAAATCCGCGCCGAACGGGATGGCATTGCGGTATTTGCCGACGCAACGCGCTGGATGGGGAAACCGGTACGTACCGGCGAACGTTTGATGGAGCTGGCAGACCCCGCTCTCACCGCGTTACGCATCGAGTTAGACGTGGGTGACGCCATCCAGTTGCAGCAAGAGGCACCCATTACACTGTTTCTGGACAGCGATCCACTGACGCCACACGCCGCATTGTTAGAACGTATCGCCTATGAGTCGGAACAGACACCAGCCGGCAATCTGGCCTACCGTCTGGATGCACGCTTCACTGACACACCGCCACGTATCGGCCTGCGCGGCACGGCAAAAATTTCCGGCGACTATGTTCCCCTTGCCGTTTATTTGTTCCGTCGCCCGCTAGCAGTGATCCGTCAGGCGATTGGGCTATGAATCCGCACCTGCCTCCACTGCGCGCCGATCTTCAATTGGTAGAATCGGCTCCTGGCATCAACGGAGCCCCGCAGTGGGTGCTGTCCGATCCTATAACCGGGCGTTATTTTACCCTGACCCCCTCGGCTATCCGCCTGCTGCGGCATTGGCCATTGCGCCAGCCGCAGCAAATATTGGCCGCCGCCAACAGTGAGCCTGGCCTGCCGCTGCGAGTGAAAGAGTTAGAGCAACTACTACAGTTCCTACGCCAGCACGATTTAGTCGCGGCAAGCGATCCAGAACAACGTCGGCGCTATTTGGGCAAAGCTCAGGCGATGCGCACCAGCTTGTGGAAAAGTGTGCTGCACCAGTATCTTTTTTTCCGTATTCCTCTGTGGCGACCCGATCCGGTACTTAACCGCTGTTGGCCGTTGCTACAGCGCTATGGCGCGCCCTTTCTGATTTGGGTCTTTCCATTAATCCTGCTGCTGGGCTTATTTTTGGTCAGTCGAGACTGGGTACGTTACACCCATTCGTTTCCACACCTCTTCAGCCTGTCCGGTATGGCCGTGTTCGGTGTCTCTCTGGTGTTCGCCAAATTTATCCATGAGCTAGGCCATGCCTTCATGGCCAAACGGGCAGGCTGCCGTGTGCAAAGCATGGGCGTTGCCTTTATCGTGTTATTTCCCTTGTTTTATACTGACACTACCGACGCCTGGAAACTGAAGGATCGTCAGGCACGTTTGCTGATCGGCGCGGGCGGCATTCTGGCCGAACTGATGTTGGCGGTTATTGCGCTATTGGCCTGGGCATTACTGCCAGATGGCCCGGCACGAACGGCAGCCTTTATGCTTTCCAGCGCGACGTGGCTGACTACGTTGGTCGTAAACCTTAACCCTTTGATGCGCTTCGATGGCTACTTTTTACTTAGCGATTTCTGGCGCGTAGAGAATCTGCAAGAACGTGCTTATGCGCTCTGCCGCTGGCGGTTGCGGGAAAGTCTGTTCGGTCATGGTCACCCAGCGCCGGAAAACCTCTCTCCCTCCCTGCAACGCAAACTGCTGGTATGGGGCTATGCCTCTTGGATATGGCGCTTTTTCCTGTTCTTTGGCATCGCGCTGGTGGTTTACCACTTTTTTATCAAGGTGATCGGCATTGGTTTAATGCTGGTTGAAATCGTCTGGTTTATCGCGCTACCGATAGCCAAAGAAGCCTATGCCTGGTGGTCAATGCGCAAATCAATACACCCCATCGCTTTTTTGCGCAGCGCCCTGCTGTGCTTGACACTCTTGTTTATCTTGCTCTATCCATGGGGTGGCAGCATCCACATTCCTGCCGTATTGGAATCCGAGAAGGTCAGTACCCTCTACAGTCCTGTTCCGGCGCAGGTTAACCGGCTACACGTTACAGATGGTCAGCGGGTAGATGCCGGAGACATTCTGCTGGAACTCACGTCAGTCGATCTGGATTATCGTCTCGATATTGAGCGTCAGCGTATCGCCCAGTTACAACAGCAACGACAGCGTGGAGCGGCACGACAGGAGACGGCGAGTGAAATTCAGGTCATGGATTGGCAGTTAGCTGAGGCGCTGGCACGCTATCGTGGGTTGGCAGCACAGCGTCAACGCTTAACGATTCGAGCACCGCAAGCAGGTGTAGTACGCGATCTGGCTCGTGATATGACAGCAGGACGCTGGTTAACGGCGGATACGCCATTACTACGCGTGGTGGAACCCACGCAGGGACGGGTAATTGGCTATATACCCGAAGAGTCGCTCATGCGTACTCAAGAGGGCATGCAGGGCATCTTCCTTGCCGACGATCCCGCTTTCCCACGTCTTGACGTCACGCTTCATGACATTGCTCCCACGGGCAGCGCTTACCTGCAACAAGAAATGCTTGCTTCCGATCTCCACGGCCCGATTGCCGTACGACGCGACCGCGACCACAATCCTCAACCAGTGCAGGCACAGTACCGCGTTCGTTTCATAATACAGGAAGAGCAATTTCTGCCGCTGCAACAGCCTCTACGGGGCAGCGTCATTCTGGAAGGAGAAAAGGAATCGATTCTTGGTACGGTGTGGCGTCGGGTAGCGGCATTGGGTATCAGGGAAAGTGGTTTTTAGCGGGTTAGTTATTCTCAACATATACATCTGTCTTAGCTAATATCTGGAGCAGGAGATGCTCCAGATTCTGTAAAAAAGCGTTACACCTTTCCTAATCTCATCAGTTAATAAGATTACTTAACGTTTTCACGTATCTATTGCGTCGAACACACACTACATTTTATTAACAAATGAATTTCTCTCTGGTTTTTTATTACATTGACAACATACACATATCGTAGCAATCCCAGCACATCCCAGCCAAATAAAATCAAATAAATACCAATTAAAATCAACAATTTAAAAAAGATAATCTTTTTCTTATCAGTCTACGTAAAAGCCTATTGCTAGTTTCATTTTTTATATGTAATTTTGTTTTTATTGTTTACATAAAATTACATGTCACTTAGCAAGTGAAGTTAGGCATCACAAGACCAAGCATCGAAATCATCAGATATATTTCACCCAGCGTGGAATTGTCCCCATTCCAAGGAGAGATGTTTATGAAATGCGTTCAACGTCTGTTTGCCAAATCGGCGCTCGCTGCTGTGATGGCTGCTGGTCTATTCCAGCCGACATCCGCATCTGCATGCGCTGCAGAGCCTTACATTGGCTCTATTTGTTATATGGTCACCAGCTATTGCCCAGAGGGATATCTTCCTGCAAATGGACAAACGGTAACGATCAATCAATATCAGGCGCTTTATGCCTTGATCGGAAATATTTGGGGAGGCTCTCTACAGCAAGGTAACTTTGCGCTCCCCGACATGCGCGGGCGCGTACCGGTAGGGGTTGGACAAGGGCCAGGGTTAGCCAATGTCACTCGTGCACAAGTCTTTGGGGCAGAGAATGTCGCATTGACGACAGGTAATGTTGCCCCACACATACATCCGGCTACCATTACCGCTTCAGGAAGCGTTAGCGGTACGGCTTCTATCGCTATTCCTGTGGTAAACGGTGCGGCAACGACTAACGTACCAGACAACACGACATCATTGGCGACAACGTCTCCTTCGTTTGATTTAAGCTCGCTTGGGGGAGCTGACTCACCAGCTAAAATTTATAGTAATGCCTCACCTACCACGACGTTGAAGCCATTTTCCGCCCCGTTTAGTGCGGCTAGCCTAACGGGTATAACTATTTCCCCTAATATTGGCGGCACACCTTTCAGCGTTCGTAACCCCAGTGTGGGGCTAACGGCGTGCATAGCGGCTATAGGCATTTTTCCTGTAAATCCAAACTAATAACCACGCGCTTCCCTCATTTTCAGGGGAGCGCAACATTTGTAAGATTTTGAAATTAAAAGCGTAATATGTAATCTAATGATGGGCATAGGAGTGGTCTGTTTGTACGCATAATGGCAAGCGTACCGATAGTCCGTATTTAGTGATGACTTCCCGCTATTAGCTGTAGAAAAATTATACGTACTAACACCACTCTGGAGTATGTCTTATGCTGTGGCGCCAATTATTCAGTAAGAAAAGTGACCATCCAACTGATCACATTGAGCAGGATTATTCCACTCCTCTTGGTTGTGTCCTTGAATCCCGCGTCTTATTTGACGGCGCAATAGCCGCAACGGCTACTCAGGCCGAAACCGGTAATTCGAGTGACGCCACAGCCTCTTCTCATCCTGCACAGACTGCAAACCATTCTGCTGAGGCCGCTTCGGAGAACAGCACATCATCCGATCAGAATAGTGCCACTCATGACATCACGACTGACGTCGTTGTACAGGCGGTTGCAGGCGAAACAACACGCAAAGAAGCCGTGTTTATTGATACGGCCCTGACGGATTACCAAACACTGGTCAATAGTGTCCCCACTGGGGTTGACGTATTTTTATTGGATAGCAGTAAAGACGGCCTGACTCAGATGGCTGCATGGGCTGAAACCCATACTGGTTACGATGCGATCCATATATTGAGCCATGGCAATGAAGGACAGGTTCGCCTTGGTAATCTGACGCTTGATAGCGCTACGGCGGAGGCTCGTTCGGCCGACCTAGCTAAACTCGGCACAGCGTTAACACAGGATGGCGATCTGCTGCTCTATGGCTGTGATATTGCACAGGACACAGGAAAAAGTTTTGTCTCTTTACTCTCACAGCTCACTCAGGCAGATATTGCGGCCTCGGATGATTTGACGGGCGCAACGGCCAAAGGGGGAGATTGGCAACTGGAAACAACGGTCGGCAAGATAGAGACAACCGACGCGGCACTGGGAGCCATCGCGCAAGAATACAATAGCTTGTTGGCTTCCCCAACGCATGGTACTAACGATTTCTCACAGTTCTCAGGCACGACTGCATTTGTCAACGTCAAGCCGGGTCTCCAAACTTATGACGATCCCAACAACGGTTTTACCTACGTTGCTGACAGTACTGGCAATGTAACAATTCAAACTGTTTCACTTAGCGGTAATCAGGTCCTGAATACGATTGTTACTCCTGGGGGAAATCTTAACTATTTTGCGCTTAAATCGACGGATGGCAGCGAGTTCAAACTATCGAGCATTGATCTTAGAGCGCTTAATTACGCATTACCGTTCACCATCACTGGGTATAAAGACGGTAGCGCGGTGGCAGGTGTAACGCAAACCATCACCCTCACGACAACATTCCAGACGGTAACGCTCTCCAATGCATTTCAAAATATTGACGAGGTGAGATTAACAACAGCCGCAACCGGTAACGGTACTGTTACGTGGGATAATATCGTCACCGCACCTCTCGCTGCGTCCACCGATAACGTTCCCAGCGTCACCGCCACTGGGGCCAACCCCACCTATACCGAGAACGGCACGGCTGTCGGCCTGTTTACTGGTGTCAGCGTCGATACCCAAGATACCGGCCAGACTTTCACCAGTGCGGCATTCACCGTTAGCAACGTTGCGGGCAGCACCGAATACCTGACCCTTCACGGCATCAATGTCGCGCTCAGCAACGGTAACAGCGTCTCGCTCGGCAGCGGCTTTGGCACCGCCAGTGTCAGCCTGAGCGGCAGTATCGCCACCGTCAGCATCACCGGTGCCACGCTAAGCAACAGCGACATGGGCAGCCTGCTGTCCGGCATGGCCTACGGCAACAGCAGCGACAACCCCGGCAATGCCACACGCACGGTCACGCTGACGCAACTGACCGATTCCGGCACCAGCAACAATACCGTTGCGCCGAATATCAGCAGCGCCATCACCGTGGTGCCGGTGAACGATGCACCGACCGATATTACGCTCTCTGCCACCACCTTTGCGCAATCGCTCGGCAGCAACGGCACTGTTGCCACCCTGACGGCGACCGATGTGGATTCCTCGGTGTTTACCTACAGTCTGGTGAGTGGCAGCGGCAGTACCGATAACGCGCTCTTCACCATTAGCGGCAACACCCTAAAAGCAGTCAACGCCACTGGCATGGCAGCGGGAACCTACTCGGTACGCCTACAGGTATCTGACGGTGCCGCTACCTATGACAAAGTGGTGTCATTGGTGGTGGTAGATGATATCGCCCCCACGTTTGACCAGTCACCCAGCGTCTCCAACGCCACCGCGGGCGGTTTTAACCTGAGCGGCAGCCTAACTGAAACTGGCAATGTGTATTATGTGGTGGTGGCTGACGGTGCCAGTGCTCCAACCGCGACGCAAGTGATCGCCGGGCAAACCGCCACAGGCAGCAGCGCCACCGCCTCCGGCAGCCAGGTGCTGGGTTCTTCGCCATTCAACTTTAGCTTTACCTTGGCCGGCCTTGCCGCCAGCACTGCGTATGATGTGTATGTGGTGGCGAGGGACAGTGCAGGTAATAATACGGTCAGTGTAGTTAAGGTTGATGCAACCACGGCCAGCGCGGGCACAGCGCCGACACTCAGCGCCACCGGCAGCAACCCAGTATTTATCGGCGGTATGGCGGGTTCGATTGATCTGTTCAGCGGCGTCAGCGCCAATACCAACGACAGCGGCCAGACCTTTAGTTCGCTAACGTTGACTGTTTCCAATGCCACCGACAGCGGCGAATTTATCAACGTTGGCGGCAATAACATCAGCCTGAGCGCCAACAATTCCGGCACCCTGACCGGTATCGGCAACTACAGCGTGACACGCTCCGGTAACACCGTCACGCTGCAATTGAGCGGCATGAACGCCAGTAACAGTGAGATAGCCGGGCTGGTGGATGGCTTGCGCTATGGCAATACCAGCGCCACAGCCACCGCGGCTACGCGTGCAGTCACCCTAAGCGCGGTCAGCGACAACGGCAGCAGTAACAACAGCACAGCACTCAACCTGACCTCAAACGTCAACGTGCTTACCAGCAACAGCGCCTTGTTTGTCACCGCCGGGGATGATATCGGCGACAATGCAACTTTCGGCAGTTCGGTGCAACAGGATGCCAATGACGGCGGCGGGCTCAGTCTGCGTGAAGCCCTGTATTGGGCAAATAACACGGCGGGTATTGACCGTATTGTGTTCCAAACCGACGTGACGCTGGCCAGTTCCCTTCTGTCGCCGACCGACAGCATGCTGATTGACGGTCAGAGTTTCACCCTGAACGGTGGCGGCTATTCCGGTTTTCAAATCGTTACCGGGTCGATCACCCTGGCCATCCAAAACCTGACACTGACCAATTTCACCACCGATTACAGTACCGACACCGGCGGCGTGTTTGGGATCAGCTACAGTGCCAGCGATGTCAACTTCCGGCTGTACAACGTGGATATTTCAGGCAACCGTGACACCATGTTCGGCAATGGCGTCTTCGACCTGTTTAACATTGCCCCCGGCAGCTACAACTTCGATTTTGACCGGGTGAATATTCACGACAACCTGATGATTGGCAATTTGAATGAAGGGGTGATCAGACTGTTTGTGTCCAGTACCCAGCAAACAGTGTCCCTGTCGATCACCAATTCCGCCATCACCAACAATACCGGTATTAACCCGGCAGGCAGCACCTTCGGTATCAGTGGGTTGTGGTTAACCGGGAATCAGGGTAACCCCACCAGCACCCACATCAGCCTGATCAACACCACCATTACCGGGCAGGACAACGGCATCGTCTTCGAATTTATCAATAATGCCCTCAGTTGGGTCGCCAGCGTGCGCAATTCCATCATCACTGGCACCAGTCAGGATATTGTCGCCTACACCCCAACGGGACAACCATCCGGCGGCAGCTACACCCTGTACGGCGGCAACAACATCCTGAGTGGCAGCGTGAATCAGGTGTCGTCAACCGATCCGCGACTAGCCGCCACGGCCAGCAATGCGATTAATCAAGGCAACCGTTTCTATGTTACGGGTGAGACAGATGTACGCGGCTTGGATAGGGTACGGCAAGGCGCCGTTGATATTGGCGCTTATGAATCGCAGTTTGCTGCTGGTACCGCCCCGCAGGTCGATTTGAATGGCAGCACCACAGGCAATAATTACTCCACGACGGTACCCGCCGCCTCCGCCGCTACGGGTATTTCCGTGACGGATGCCTTAGCAACCCTGAGTCAAACCGACGGGGATTCCCGCCTCTGGACGCTGACGCTCAATTTGGCAGGAACGACAGACGGTAGCAGTGAGTCCTTATCCCTTTCACGGCAGGCATTGCTCGCTGCCCATGCTGCCGGCATCAACGTAACCGGCAATGGTAGCCAGACGCTGACGCTGACAGGCGGTGCGACGCAGGAAGCCTTCCAGATCGCGCTACGTGCCATTGTGTATGCCAACGTAGCCGCTACGCCAACGGCAGGAAATCGGACCGTATCGGTAACGGCCAATGATGATGCCAGTAGCACCGCAACCTCTACCTTGACATTGACTGCGAGTAACAACGCGTCTCCGATAGTGTCCGGCACGATTGCCGCGCAGAGCATTGCACAAGGGGACACTCTGAATGTCACCTTACCCGCCGGCACCTTTACCGATCCGGATGGCGATACCCTGACGCTCAGTGCCACGCTGGCGGACGGCACCCCGCTGCCATCCTGGCTGTCGTTTAACCCAGCTACCGGCACCTTCTCCGGCACACCGGCCAATGGGGATGTGGGCAGCCTGACCATCAAGGTCACCGCCACCGACGGCAACAACGCTTCGGTCAGCACCACCTTTGGCTTGACCGTTACCAACGTCAACGATGCACCTGTCGTCGCCACGCCGATCCCCGCGCAAAGTGTCGCGCAGGATGGCAGCCTGAGTTTCACCGTGCCCACAGGCACCTTTACCGATCCCGATGGCGATACCCTGACCCTCAGCGCTACGCTGGCGGACGGCACCGCGCTGCCAGCCTGGCTGTCGTTTAACCCAGCCACTGGCACTTTCTCCGGCACACCGGCTAATGGGGATGTGGGCAGCCTGACCATCAAGGTCACCGCCACCGACGGCAGCAGCGCCTCAGTCAGCACCACCTTTGGCCTGACCGTCACCAACGTCAACGATGCCCCTGTCGTCGCCACGCCGATCCCCGCGCAAAGTGTCGCGCAGGATGGCAGCCTGAGTTTCACCGTGCCCGCCGGCACCTTTACCGATCCCGATGGCGATACGCTGACGCTCAGCGCCACGCTGGCGGACGGCACCGCGCTGCCAGCCTGGCTGTCGTTTAACCCAGCTACCGGCACCTTCTCCGGCACACCGGCCAATGGGGATGTGGGCAGCCTGACCATCAAAGTCACCGCCACCGACGGCAGCAGCGCCTCGGTCAGCACCACCTTTAGTTTGACGGTCACCACCGTTAATGAAGCCCCGGTGGTCTCCGGCACGATTGCCGCGCAGAGCATTGCGCAAGGCGGCAGTCTAAGTGTCACGGTGCCAGCCGGCACCTTTACCGATCCGGATGGCGATACGCTAACGCTCAGCGCCACGCTGGCGGACGGAACGGCGCTGCCAGCCTGGCTGTCGTTTAACCCAGCTACCGGCACCTTCTCCGGCACCCCGGCCAATGGGGATGTGGGCAGCCTGACCATCAAGGTCACCGCCACCGACGGCAGCAATGCCTCGGTCAGCACCACCTTTGGCCTGACCGTCACCAACGTTAACGATGCCCCGGTGGTCTCCGGCACGATTGCCGCGCAGAGCATCGCGCAAGGCGGCAGTCTGAATGTCACCGTACCCGCCGGCACCTTTACCGATCCGGATGGCGATACCCTGACGCTCAGTGCCACGCTGGCGGACGGCACCGCGCTGCCAGCCTGGCTGTCGTTTAACCCAGCCACTGGCACCTTCTCTGGCACCCCCGCCAGTGGTGATATTGGCAACCTGACCATCAAAGTCACCGCCACCGACGGCAGCAGCGCCTCAGTCAGCACCACCTTTAGTTTGACGGTCACCACCGTTAATGAAGCCCCGGTCGTCTCCGGCACGATTGCCGCGCAGAGCATTGCACAAGGTGGCAACCTGAATGTCACCATCCCGGCAGGCACCTTTACCGATCCGGATGGCGATACGCTGACGCTCAGTGCCACACTGGCGGACGGCACCGCGCTGCCAGCCTGGCTGTCATTTAACCCAGCCACTGGCACCTTCTCCGGCACCCCGGCCAATGGGGATGTGGGCAGCCTGACCATCAAGGTCACCGCCACCGACGGCAGCAACGCTTCCGTCAGCACCACCTTTGGCCTGACCGTTACCAATGTGAACGATGCCCCGGTGGTCTCCGGCACGATCCCGGCGCAGAATATTGCACAAGGTGGCAGTCTGAATATCACCGTACCCGCCGACACCTTTACCGATCCGGACGGCGATACGCTGACGCTCAGTGCCACGCTGGCGGACGGCACCGCGTTGCCATCCTGGCTGTCGTTTAACCCAGCTACCGGCACCTTCTCCGGCACACCGGCCAATGGGGATGTGGGCAGCCTGACCATCAAGGTCACCGCCACCGACGGCAGCAACGCTTCCATCAGCACCACCTTTGGCCTGACCGTTACCAATGTGAACGATGCCCCCGTGGTCTCCACGCCAATCCCGCCGCAAAACGTGGCTCAGGGTGGTGGCTTCAACTTTACCGTGCCTGACGGTACCTTTAGCGATCCAGATGGTGACACGCTGACGCTGAGCGCCACCCTCGCCAACGGGTCACCGTTGCCGAGCTGGCTGCGCTTCGATCCGACCATCGGCACCTTCTCCGGTACACCGGGCAACGCGGATGTCGGTACTTTGGTGATCAGAGTGACAGCCACCGACGGCAGTAATACGTCCATCAGTACCAGCTTTGGCCTGACGGTAACTAACGCCAACGATGCACCCGTGGTCGCCACACCAATCCCGCCGCAAAACGTGACTCAGGGGGGGGGCTTCAACTTTACCGTGCCTGACGGCACCTTTAGCGATCCAGATGGTGACACGCTGACGCTAAGCGCCACCCTCGCCAACGGTTCACCGCTGCCGAACTGGCTGCACTTCGATCCGACCATCGGCACCTTCTCCGGCACACCGGGCAACGCGGATGTCGGTACCTTGGTAATCCGGGTAACGGCCACCGACGGCAGTAATACGTCCATCAGCACCAGCTTTGGCCTGACGGTGACTAACGTCAACGACGTCCCCGTGGTCGCCACGCCAATCCCACCGCAAAACGTGGCTCAGGGGGGTGGCTTCAACTTTACCGTGCCTGACGGTACCTTTAGCGATCCAGATGGTGACACGCTGACGCTGAGCGCCACCCTCGCCAACGGGTCACCGCTGCCAAGCTGGCTGCGCTTCGATCCGGCCATCGGCACCTTCTCCGGTACACCGGGCAATGCAGATGTCGGTACCTTGGTGATCCGGGTAACGGCCACCGACGGCAGTAATACGTCCATCAGCACCAGCTTTGGCCTGACGGTAACTAACGCCAACGACGCACCCGTGGTCGCCACGCCAATCCCGCCGCAAAACGTGACTCAGGGGGGTGGCTTCAACTTTACCGTGCCTGACGGTACCTTTAGCGATCCAGATGGTGACACGCTGACGCTGAGCGCCACCCTCGCCAACGGGTCGCCGCTGCCGAGCTGGTTACGCTTCGATCCGACCATCGGCACCTTCTCCGGTACACCGGGCAATGCAGATGTCGGTACCTTGGTGATCCGGGTAACGGCCACCGATGGCAGTAATACGTCCATCAGTACCAGCTTTGGCTTGACGGTGACGAGCAGTTTTGTAAGCAGCGATCCTCAGTTCAAAGCCAACGACGGTATTGGCCGGACGCCGTCAGCCAGCGATACACGCCAGCTGTTTACGCAAGATGCTACGGTAGCACTGCCGGCATTGGATGGTCTGATTGCCAATACATCGCTCGGCAGTTTCACCGTGGGTAACGACGGCGCACCGAAGTCAGTGATGTCGGCCATTTTTGCTACCGGACGCCAGAACACCGAGGGAGGCACCCTCCCAACGAGTCAGATGGCGGGCACTTTCGGACGTGGAGCCGCCAGCGGCATTGGCATTAACTTCGACAGCACACTAGGTTCCTTCCCAAGCTTCAGCAAAGATCCCGCTTTAGGTGGCACCTCATCGCTGGCTAGCACGTTCTCAGGGATCTATCTGCCTTCACTGAAGCCAATGGAGGTCTTCTCCGGCGGCAGTTGGAAGGATATTCCGCTCGATGGGGCGAATAACGCAATGAATAGCACTGATGACGGCACTGGGCGCTCGGTGGCATTTACGCCCTCGCTGCATCAGCAATTACAACAGATAGGTGATTCGAAACAGCAACGTCTTGCGGCCATTGAGCAAGCATTGCAGGAAAGTGGTCAGCAGCAGGGATAACCCTGCGCGGCAGCGCAGCAACTGCGATACGTAAGACGATCGCAAGAACAACGAGAACCATCACAAGAATAACATTGGTAATGATGATAATGACGAGGAGCGGAATCGTGTTAAAGGGTCGGAAACTATTTAGCCTTAGCGCCATCGTGCTAGCCGCCAGCGGCTGTGCCGTGACCACCCAGCCGATCAGCAAGGTCGAAAGCGAGCAACGCAGCCAGCAGGACCGAGTCGCCATGTTCAGCCAGCAGGAGCCCGTCACAGCACCGATCACGCTGTATGATGCCATGGCACGTGCGCTGAAATATAACCTCGAATCACGCTTAAAAGTGATGGAATATGCGCTGAGCCAGCAGCAGGTGGAGCTAGCACGCTACGATATGTTGCCGAAACTGGCGGCCTCAGCGGGTTACGTTGGTCGTAATAACGTCAGCGCATCCAGCAGTCGGAGCGTGAATACCGGTACCACGTCCGTACCTTATTCAACCTCACAAGATCGCGATCGTGACGTGGCCGATCTGACTATGGTGTGGAACGTCCTCGACTTTGGCGTCAGCTACGTGACCGCCCAGCAAAAATCAGATCAGCGCTGGATTGCCGAAGAGCGCAAACGTAAGGTTGTGCACACCATCCAGCAAGACGTACGCTCCGCCTACTGGCGCGCCGTGGCAGCTGAACGCTTGTTGGGACAGATTGATGGCCTGATCGTCCGTGTCAACGCTGCGCGCGACGCGAGCGAACACATGTCGTCACAGCAGATTGGTGACCCGATTGAAGTCCTTAGCTACCAACGCGCGCTGATCGACGCCACACGCCAATTGGAGGAGCAGCGTCGCGCATTGTCGCTAGCCAAGACTGAGCTGGCAACCTTGATGAACCTGCCATTGGATACGGCCTACAAGCTTGCGTTGCCACAAAGCGGTGACGAAACCGTACCGCAACTGAATGTCGATGTGAAGGTGCTGGAAGAAGCGGCGCTGGTCAGTCGCCCAGAACTGCGCGAGCAGGATTATCAGGTACGAATTCATGCCGCTGAAACCCGTAAAGCGCTGCTGCGTATGCTGCCCGGCGTGGAAATCAGCGCAGGTGGCCACTATGACAGCAACTCTTTTCTGGTCAACAACAGCTGGGCTGACGTCGGCGTGAAAGCCACCTGGAACCTGTTCAATCTGCTGTCCGGCCCAGCCGCGCGTAAAGCCGCTCAGGCTAACGAGTCCGTGTCGGAAATGCAGCGCCAAGCGATGTCACTGGCAATTATGGCACAGTTATACATCGCCCGAGCCAACTTCAATGAGGCGCAGCGACAATATAAAACCAGTTCAGAATTGCGCAACCTTGACACTAAAATCGTCGAACAGCTGAGAAACCGCTATAAGGCTAATAGCATCGGTGAACTACCATTGATTCAAGGTGAGCTGAACGCCCTCAACGCCAGTTTGCGTCAAGATCTGGCCTATGCAGAGCTACGCAATAGCTACGGCCAGATATTCTCAACGATCGGACTGGATTTGCTACCGAAAACCCTCCCGTCCAACAGCCTTGCAGATATCAGTCAGGCACTGCGTCAATCTGACACCAACTGGCAACAGGGCAAAATCAGTACATTGCAATCGTTCTGATACGCATTATTGTCGTGCCTGAAATATCATGTTTTACGCGAGTAGGAGGGGCAGCAGCGCTGCCCCTCTTGCTGTCAGACGTCCGTCAGGCGCTTGCGATCGACCTTGCCGCTACCGGTTTTCGGCAGCTTGTCGAGCACCACAATGCGCCCTGGCACCATGTAAGCCGGTAAGAACTGATGCAGCTGTTTGCGCAGCGCCAGTTTGGTCATCTCCGAGCCGAATTTATACTCAACGTAGCCCACCAGCACCGCGTCATCCCCTTCCCCCTGAAGTTTGACGGCCGCATCCTGCACCTGCTCGATCCGCTTCAATTGCGCCTCGATCTCTCCTAATTCGATGCGAAATCCCCGTAATTTTACCTGATCGTCGAAGCGACCAAGATACTGATAACGATCGTCCGCCAGCAGCCGGACTTTATCGCCGGTGCGATACATTCGCTGCCCGGATTCCACCTGCTGAATAAAACGATCCTGCGTCAGATCGTCACGTTGCCAGTATCCGCTACTCAGCGCTTCGCCGAGAATACACAGTTCACCGACCATCCCTTCCTCTAACGGATGCCGATCGTCATCGATCACCAAATGCTGATAGCCCGCCAGCGTGTTGCCCAACGCGACCGTGTGCTGGTTCTCCAACGCGGCCCCGTCGATCTGCGCCATCTGCGACCAAATTGTCGCTTCGGTTGGCCCGTAGCAATTCCACAGCGTCCTGCAACGGCTAACCAGACGCTGTGCCAGTCGCAGATCCAGCGCTTCACCGCCGCACAGCGCGACCAGATCGGGTTTACCCTGCCAGCCCGCTTTGAACATCATGCGCCAGAAAGCGGGCGTGGCCTGCAAGACATTAATCTCCGGCCGAGACTGCAAATACGCCGAAACCGCCTGCGGATCTTTGTATTCCTCGTGCGTGGTCAGGTGCTGCACGCCACCCACCCACAGCGGCGCAAACACTTCCAGCATGGAAATATCAAACGCCAGCGTGGTAATCAGCAGCCAGTTGGCTTTATCCGTTAACGCCAGCCGTTCTACGCTGGCATGAATAAAGGTTTGCAGCGCCCGCTGACCAATCACCACGCCTTTTGGTTTCCCCGTCGAACCGGAGGTAAACATCATGTAGGCCGCTGTTTCCGGCCCACCGGCCCGCGCCAGCTGTACGTTCGCCGTGGAATCACTGGCCGCATACGGTAAATCGCAGAGATTCAGTATCGGGCAGTCAAACGCCAGCGAACCGCCGGTGTAGCCGTCCTGCAAGACCGCTGCCAACGCCGCCTCCTGCTGAATCGCCTGTAGACGCTCCCCCGGAAAATCCGGCTCCAGCGGCACAAACGTTACCTGAGAAAACAGGCAGGCCAGCAGCGCCGCGACGGTGTCAGGTTGGCGGCTAAGGTGCAGCCCCACACGCTGACCCACAGTCACCCCCTGTGCAGCCAGCGCCTGTTGAATCAGCGCCACGCGTTGCAGCAGTTCCCGATAACGAATGTCGCGCTCCTGAAAAGCGATCGCCACGCAATCCTGACGCGCTTCCTGAGTCAGGCGCGCCAGCAGTTCATCGTGCAGAGTATGCGTCGTCGCCCGGTGCAGTAACGGCGCCACCCGCGGGCTGAGGCGGATCTGCGTCAGCCGTTCCCAGCTCGATGCCAGCAAACCATCAAGTAGCTGCGTGAGATGGCGGGCAATGCGCTGTAGCTGCCGATTATCGAACTGTCCGTCAGGTGCGGTCAGAATGACCCGATCGTTTTGAACCTGTACGATCAGCGCTACGTTTTGCGCCGCTTTTTGTACTACCACAGGTAACGATGCTATCTCCCCCACGATCAGCAGGCTGCTAAACAGCGCATGTTGGATGTCTGCTGCCAGAAGCTCTGACGCAGACTGCGGATCGCACGACGATCCCACCGCAGCGATCCACTCGCTGACGAGACGATCGCGCCGTTGAAAATGCGCGATCAACGGCCTTACGTTATCAGGAAGATCGGCCGTGATGAGCGCGGCACACACCTGCTCTTCACCGCTGTATTTGTACAGCAGCCAGCTCCATGCTGCGCTCACCAGCGATGCAGGATAGTGCTTAATCAGCTCACTGCTGTGCCGCTGTTCACCGTGCGCGGCACCCACCCGCTGCCCGAAGGCCGTGGGCTGTTGGATATCCGCCAGCGGGTTCCCTACGATTTCATCGTTCCCTGTCATGACAGCGTTTCCTCATTGGCGGTAAACCTCGACTGTGCCAGATACCCGCTCAGCGCCTGCGGTGAAGGGCAGCGTTGTAATAACGCCACACTCACCGGCTGCGCTAACGCACGGCTTAATGCCTGTGCCAGCGCAATACGCTGGAGCGAATCGACACCGCTTTCACACAGCGTCTGCGACCAGAGGCCAGATTCACTGAGATGCAGCGCCTGCGCCCACACGCGCAGCAGCGACTGGGCTGACGGCGTATCAGGCGAGCCAGCGCGGTTCTCCGGCGTGACAGCCTGTTTCATCACCGCATCGGTCACCTTATTATGTCCAACGATCTCGGCTGGCTGCTGCGGTGAGCTATTCACCAGCGCCACCACTTCGTCATGCCAGCGCATCAGCACCCGACGCGCCTGCGCACTGTCCAGCACATCGGCATCAAACTCGAAGCGCAGCAGCATGCAGCCCGCCTGCTCACGCACCACCAGATTCAGCGGCATTTCGACTTTTTCATAGGCGGTGGAGAATTCGGGAGATAACCGATGCGGCTCATCAGCACGCTGGCCTTGTTCCGCTTTCGCGCCAGGATAGTTTTCATAAATAAACAGGCTGTTGAAGAGACGCGGACGTCCGGCCGTCAGGGCAATCAGCGACTGCGTGGCATGCTGGTTCATCGCCATCAGCTCATTCTGCAACTGCACCAGATGTTGTTGCAGCGACACCGGCTGCTGCCAGCTCAACGCCAGCGGCAGGCTGTTGATGTACAGACCCACGCTGCTCGCCACATCTTCTACCGGACTTTCCCTGCCCGACAGCACGTTGCCGACAATACTGACCGCATCGCCAGTCGACCGCGCCAGCAGCCGGTGCCAGGCATATTGCGCGATAATGCTGTGCGTAACGCCCACCTCACGGGCAAAGGCAATGAGTGCAGCCTGATCCTGTTGGTTCAGGCTCACACCGGTGACCTGCGGTTCAACCTGCGTCAGATGCTGACTGAGATCGGCGCGTTTCCCCGCCGCCGCAAACAGCATCGCCACATCATTCGTCTGCGCCAGCAGCGGCTGACGCTGCTGCCAGAAGGCATCGACGGCAGGCTGCTGCGCCACGGCGTGCAGCGCATGATCCACATAGGCGCGATCCACCTGAATCGCGGGGGTCTCGCCGTGCATGAATGTCTGGCCGTTCATCAGCAGCAGATAGTCGCGGTGTACCGCGCCCAGCAGCTGTGGCCCGCTCCAGCCATCAATCACGCTATGGTGACAGCTCAGGAGCACTCGATAGTCACGCTCACCCAAACGGAAACAGGCAATGCGCAACAGCGGCGGCTGCGACAAGTCAAATCCTGAACGTAAATCCTGCTGGCGATAGCGCTCGATGACCGCCAGTGGATCGGCGTCTTGCGCCACATCCTGATAGTAGAAAGGCAGGTCTGCCTGCTTCACAATCACCTGCACGCTGGCACATTCGCTTTCCAGTGCGGCACGCAGCGCTGGGAAACGCTGAATCTGACGCTGCCATGCCTGACGATAGCCTTCCACATCCAGCGCCTGCGCATAGCGAATCGGCGTTTGCAGATGATAAGCATCATCCTGCGGACAGCGTAGGCGGTGATACAACATCGACTGCTGGAGCGATGACAGCGGCAACAAGGTGTCGATGTCATAACGCTGCGACAGGCTATCGAGTTGCGTCTGGCTCAGCACAACCGCCGGGAAATCACTGGGGGTAAAGGCAGTTCCGTGGTGCAACTGTGCCAGACAGGCTGCCGTCAGCGCCCGCAGATTCTCCGTCAATTGCAGCATCAGGCGTTCGCTGTCGCGCTGATTGAGGCAGCCGACCTGACGCAGCGTTAACTGCCCGCCTGCAATACCACCGTGGAGACTGATAACCTCCGCCGGTTTGTTCTCTGGAGACACACAGCAGCCCGGCGCGATGTCCACCGGACGCCATGTGCCAGCGGCCTGAACCGACAGCCCGAGATAGTTGAACACAATCGGAGACAGCGTTAGCGCATTGCCCTGCGGATGATGGTAGCGCAACGGGTTAAACCCAACGCCTTTATCCGGCACCTGACGCAGCTGTTCCTTGCTGGATTTAATCAGGGAAGCCCAGTCAGGCTTGTCTTGCAGGCACACCGGATAGGTGCTGGTAAACCACCCCACCGTGCGGCTGACATCCAGCGTCGGATCAATCGCTTCGCGGCCGTGCCCTTCCAGCATGATGCGCGCGTTGTCGCCCCAGCCGAGATCGTTTAACGTGCGGGTCAGCGCCGCCAGCAGCAAATCACTGACTTCTGTATTAAAGGCACGATTGGCCTCACTCACCAGTTGGCCTGTAGTGTCGGCATCTAGCGTCAGAATCGCGGCGCTGGCCTGGCCCTGCGGATCTTTCGCCGCCAGCAGCGCTGCCTGATCCACGCCGTCTTCCTGCGCCTGCCAGTACGTCAACTGATCCGTATGCTGTGTGACGTAGTTATGCAGCGCCGTGCCCCACTGGCGATAGCTCGACGTTTTCGGCGCCAGCGCTTCACCAAGGTACAGCCGCTCCAGATCGTCAACTAGAATGCGCCAAGACACGGCATCAATCACCAGATGGTGGAAAGCGAGGAATACAGCCGTGTCCGCCTGCGGATGGTGTCGCACCAGCGCACACCCCATCGTTCTTCCCTGCGCGGGATCGAATTCACTCTGCAACGCGGTAAACGCCTGTTGCAGGCCGTCATCGCCAAGCTGGCGATAATCCAGCGTCGACACAACAGGGCAAGGCACCTCCGTCAGATAGCGTTGCCCGTCGGTATCACAGGCCAGACGCAGCGCGTCATGCTGCGCCATCAACGCCTGCAACATCGTGGTCAGACGTTCGGTATCCACGTCCGGTAGTTGGATCATCGCCGCCTGATTCCAGTGTTCTGGACATGCCAACGGCTGTTCCATAAACCAGCGCTGAATCGGCAGCAGCGCGAATTCGCCTTCCAGCGTGCCCTGCTCCGCGACAATGCCTGTGTCACGGTTATTCTGCGCCAGCACGCGGCACAGACGCCGCACGCTCTTCGCTTCGAAAACGTCTTTCACCGTGCAGACATAGCCCGCGCTGCGCAGGCGAGTGGTCAGTTGGATACTGAGGATGGAATCGCCGCCTAAGCGGAAGAAATCATCCTCAACGCCTAGCGGCGTATTCAGCACGCTACGCCAAATCGCCAGCACATCGGCTTCCAGCGGATTATCGGCTTCGCCGTCCCCCTCGCTGGCTTCCAGCACCGGCGGCAGCTGTTTCGTATCAAGCTTGCCGTTCGGCGTCAGCGGCATGTCTTCTAGCAGAATCAGTCGGAACGGCACCATGTATTCGGGCAGATGCTTCGCGACATCAATCAGCACGGCGGCGGGTTCCGGCGTGCTGCTATCGGCTTTCACCGTGCCATAGGCAACCAGCGCCGGACGGTTCCCCACCTGCGCCACGATGACTTTAACCTGTTTCAGCGACGGGCAGACTGCCGCCAGCTGCGCCTCGATTTCACCCGGTTCAATGCGGTAGCCGCGCAGCTTGATCTGCTCATCAATACGGCCACAGTATTCATAGTCGCCGTTGTTCAGCAGTCTGGCCTTGTCGCCCGTGCGATAAATGCGCAGCGTCGCCGTGCCGTGCTCGACATTATTCACGTCATTCAGCGTGATGTGTTCAAAGCGGCTGGCCGTCATTTGTGGCTGGTTGAGGTAGCCACGCGCCAGCCCAAGCCCCGCAAGACACAGCTCTCCCGGTACGCCCGCCGGACACAGTTGCCCCGCCGCATCCAGGATCAGTGCCTGAATATGAGTAAGCGGTTTACCGATAGTGACAGGCTGGCCTTTGCGCAGACGGGTACTCAACGCCGTGACGGTACACTCCGTCGGCCCGTACATGTTGTACAGCGCCACCTTATCGGCCCAGTTTTCCACCACCGCGTTCGGGCAGGCTTCTCCGCCCATGCCAATCGCCTGAATGCCATTAACCTGCTGTGGATCGAGAATCGACATCAGCGCCGTTGGCAAGATCAGATGCGTCGCGCCCGCCTGTTCGGCCTGCACAATCGCCCGATCGTTGGGTTCGCCAAACGCCAGCGTGCCGCCGCTGCTCAGCGGCAGCAGCGTCGTCATGTTACCGGCGTCAAACGAGAGCGACATGCAGTTGAACATGGTGCTTTGTGGCGTGAAACCGATGCGATCGCGGTGATCGTCCAGCAGATTGATCAGCGAACCGTGTTCGATCATGACGCCCTTCGGCAAACCGGTCGATCCCGAGGTGTAGATCACCTGTGCCAGTTGCTGTGCATGGCGCGGAATGGTTGGCGCTTCATCGCTCGGTAGATCGTGCCACTGCGCGACAACCGCAGGATCGGTCAGATCGATGCACCGTTCGGCGGACCACTGCGCCAGCTGCTGCCCATCGCCGCCGAGAATGACGGCAAGATTGGCATCGGTAATGATGTGGCGCAGCCGCTCCGGCGGATAGTCAGGATCCAAGGGCACATAGGCAGCACCCGCTTTCCAGACGGCCAGCAGCGCAATGACAAAATAGCGATCGCGTTTCGCCAGCACGCCAACCAGCGACTGTTCGCCCAGCCCCTGACGGTGCAGCCAATGCGCCAGCTGATTCGCCTGCCTGTTCAGTTCAGCGTACGTCAGTGTGTCAGTGTGCTGTTCACCATCAAAAGCAATCGCCAGCTGCTGTGGAGCACGCTGTGCCATCGCTTCAATCACATCGGTTACCGTCAACTGTGGCTGCGGATAGCTGCGCGGCAGTTGCTGACTTTCCGCCAGCACGGCAGTAAACCGCTCCGCTTCCATCAGCGGCAGATGCCAGACGTCGGTTTCCGGTGCCTCAACCACGGCCTCAATCAGCCTGATAAAGCGGTCGGCATAATACTGGATCGTCTGGCGCTCAAACAGCGCGGTGGCAAACAGCCAGTCCAGCCGCACCTCGCCCATCAGCTCCGTCACCTTGACCGAAATATCGGTCTTGGCAGGCAGCACGGGCGAGGTTTCTTCTTCTGCATCACAACCGGGGATCAGATCGTTGAAATCTACTTTGGCCTGATAAACCAGCATCACCTGAAAGATCGGGTTGATCGCAGTGGTGCGATCGGAGCCGATCGCCTCGCTTAATGCTTCAAAACGGTAGAGTTGATGATCGAAAGCCGACAGATCCTGTTCACGGCAATATTGAAGGTAATCCACGAAGCTTTGGCTGTCCTGCAACTGGGTGCGCAGCACGATGGTGTTAACGAAGAAGCCGACGACATCTTCGATATCCGGCCTTTCGCGGTAAGCCAGCGGCGAACCAATCACGATGTCTTTCTCACCGCTGATGCGCGCCAGCATTAAGGAGAACACCGCATGCAGGCCGATGAAGTTAGACGTATTGTAGCGCTGACACAGGCGTTTGAATTTATCCCACAGATCGTTGTTGATCGCGGAGAAGATCACCTCCCCACCACTGTTCTGATGCGCCGGACGCGGTTTGTCCAGCGGCAGGCTATGCACTTCGGGGATCCCCGTCAGTCGCTCAACCCAGAACGGTTTGAATTCATTGTGGTAATCCAGAAACGAAGCGGAATTAAACCAGTGTGCGTAATCGATATAGTTAAGCTGGGTCGGTTCGACGGGATGAGGCTGGCGATTTTGACAAGCAAGAAAAGCCGGTTTGAAGTCCGCGAACATATTCTTCACCGACCAGCCGTCGGAAATAATATGGTGCTGGGTGATCAGCAGAACGTGCACCCGTTCGCTCATCTTCACCAGCCGCACGCGGGTGAGATCGCCCGCCGTGAGATCGAACGGACGGCTGATTTCCGCTTTCACCTGCTGCTGCAAACGCCCTTCCCGTTCGGCTTCCGGCAACAGTGAGAAATCATCAGGCTGTATCACAAACGGTTGATAGGCATCGATACGCTGCTCACCCTTGCCTTGTTCATTGACCACAAAACGGGTGCGCAGGCTGGCATGGCGCTGCGCCAGCGCATCAAAGGCAAACTCCAGCGCAGCCACATCCAGCGTGCCGGTCAGCCGAAAATAGACCGGCATATTGTAGAGGTGTGATTGCTCTTCGTACTGCTCGATAAACCACAGCCCGCTTTGCGATGATGACAGCGGGCCGGACGTCGCATTCTGCGGCGTGATGGGGCGCTCAAACGCCTGCTGCGCCGTCAGGCAGCGCACAATGGCGTCTTTGTTTTCCTTAATCGTGCGCCCAATGTCTGCCGTGATCGCGTCTTTGTTGGACTGCGAAATCAGCTGCCCCTGTGCATTCAACGCCAGACGAACACCCTGCCGTTCCAACTGTTTTAACAGCGTTACGATATCTTTCATGACTTATCACTCTCTCAGCAAATCAGGCCGTCAGCGTTGCCCCGCCATCCACCACCACGTCCTGCATGGTGATGTGGCTGGCTAGATCGGAAGCCAGAAAAACCACGGTATTGGCGATCTCTTCCGGCTGAGCGATCTTGCCCAGGGGAATTCCCAGTTTGTACTGGTCAGGAAAGCCCGCGATAGTGCGCTGCTCAGCATCCGCGCTGTGCCACATGCCGCGCTGCATCGGCGTATCCGTCGATCCTGGCGACACCAGATTGCAGCGCACGCCGTAAGGCGCTAACTCCAGACCCGCGCAGTGAGACAGGCTGGTGAGCGCCGCTTTTGACGCGCAGTACGCCGCCATTTGCATACGGGGAACATGAGCGGCATTGGAGCCGACGCAGACAATCGCCCCACGACGCTGCTGCTTGAAATGCGGTATCAGTGCGTTCAGCAGGTAAAACGCGCCAGAAGCGTTGACGTTAATGCACTGGTGCCAGTCGTCCACGCTCAGCGCATCAATATCACCGAGACGCAGAATCCCAGCCGCGTTGACCAGAACATCGAGCCCAGTTTCCGCCAACTGCTGGCGACACACCGCCGCCACGCTGTCCGGCTCGCTGATATCCAGCGTCACACAGCTAAACGGATGATCGTCATGTCGGAATGCGCGATCGAAGCCGATCACGTTCGCGCCCAGCGCGACAAACTGGCGGGCAATGCTTTCGCCAATGCCGCTCGCCGCCCCGGTTACCCAGACGGTCTTGCCGCTGAAATCAAACTGAAGAGGTTGTGCCTTGTTCATCATTTTCCCTACCACACCATTTCCACGCTGTTTTCATCCTGTGACAGCCTGTCGTCCAGATAGCGGCAGAAGTCGCTGAGCTGGGGATGATCGAACACATCAGACACCTTGATGCTGACGGAAAATTCGGCGGCCAGACGATTAACGATCTGGATGGTCTGCAATGACTGTCCGCCCAGTTCGAAGAAGTTATCCCGCGATTGGATCCCCGACACACCGAGGATCTGCTGCCAGATGGCGCTGACCCGGTTCTCGGTTTCGCTGGCTAACGCCTGAACAGGTGCCTCGTCGCGGTATTCCGCCAGCAGACGTTTGCGATCGACCTTGTTAGAGCCGGTTTTTGGCAACTGACGGAAGGCGCGGTAATCGGTCGGGATCATCGCTGGCGGCAGCACGCTGCTCAAACTCTGTTTCAGCGCACGTGCATCAATCTCGCCTGCTTTCGTAGCGACAAACGCCACCAGACGCCGCACGCCGTTAGGGTAAACAATGCCCTGCACGCAGGCTTCATCAACGTCCGGCTGCGCCAGCAGATGGGCTTCGACTTCCCCTGGCTGGATCCGGTAGCCGCTGATTTTAAATTCGTTATCCATACGCCCGAGGTACAGTAGCTGTCCTTTTTCCAGCCGAACTCTGTCGCCGGTGCGGTAAGCCGGAAGATCCTGATCACCCACCGCTATTTGCGTAAACGCCGTGTGTTCTGTACCGATGTAACCCGCCGCCAGCGTTGGCCCCAGCAGCACCAGTTCTCCTTCCGCCGCAGGGCGATCGCCCGCCGCCAAAATCAGCGCGTTAACGCCCGCCAACGGCAGACCGATAGGAAGCTGCGCCACATCGGCAGACTGCGTTTGCAGATCGCAACTGGTCGCGACTACCGTGGTTTCGGTTGGGCCATAGGTATTGATTAAGCGCAGCGTATTCGGTGCATGACGCTGCCACTGCGCCAGTTGTTCGGGGTACACCGCTTCACCGCCGATGATGATGGCGCGCAGTGCGGAAGGCATGGTCAGCGTGCCGGTTTTCAGCCCCACCACCCATTCATTCCAGAATGCCGTTGGCAGATCGAGCAGCGTAATCGCCTGCTCTTCGACCTGTTCGACAAAGGTCGGAATCGATTCCAGCATCTCATCGGTACGCAGCACCAGCGTCGCACCGCTGGTCAGCGTGGCAAAAATTTCTTCGATGCTGGCATCAAAATTGAACGGGGCAAATTGCAGCACGCGATCCACCGCACGCAGGCCGTAGCGCTGACGTGCCGCCGCCGTGAAGTGATCCAACGCACTGGCGCCGATCTCCACGCCTTTAGGCAATCCGGTCGATCCCGATGTGAACATGACATAGGCAATCTGCCCGTCTCTCGCTTCCACAGGCGGCAGCGCGGCGGCCTGTGCGTTGGATGACAGAAGATGCCCCGCCAGAACGATCTCGCCGGAAAAGACCGACGCCAGCCGATGTTGATAATCCGCCTGCGTGACGATCGTATGCAGATCGGCAATCTGGATGATGTGCTGCTGACGTTCACGTGGCTGTTCAGGATCGAGCGGCACATACACCGCACCGCACTGCATCACGGCCAGCAGGCAAATGATGGTTTCAGGGCTACGGTTCAGCATAATGCCGATGCGTTCGCCGGGCTGAACGCCGCACTCATGCAGCGTCGCGGCAGCCTGACCGCTCAGATCCAGCAACTGCTGGTAGCTATACTGCCGATCGCGCTGCGTCAGCGCCGGATGGTTCGGGTTTTTACGCGCCTGTTTGGCGATCGCCGTCAGAACCGGTTCGGCAAACGGCTCAGGCTCGCGGCTGGTGATCAGCGACAGTTCGCGTTCTTCACGCAGCCAGCGTCCCAGCAGCTCGCCGCTGGTCTGCTGCGGCTGTGCCAGCCAGCGTTGAAGCAGCGTGAACAGGGTTTCTTGCAGACTGGCAAGCGCTTCCGCGCTGTAACAAGCTGGGTTAGCATCAAAATCCAACACCGGCGTGCCATCCGGTTTGAAATGGATCTCGATCGTCAGATCTTCTACTGGCCCGGCACTGAGATTCAGGGTGCTGGACGACAACGATCCGTAATTGAGCGGATGATCGAACGGCATGATATTGATCAGCGGGCCGAAGAGGCGCTGTTCGCCGCCGACGCGGTTCAGATCGCGCCGTAAATGTTCATAGCGATAATGCTGATGACGACGCAGCGTGCGTTTGGTGCGGGCAACCTGCTGTGCCAGTGTGACAAAGTCCGCCTGTTCATCTACCTGAATGCACAGCGGCACGATATTCATCTGCATGCTCGGCACCGTCAGCGAAGCGGAGCCGATACGGTTCATCACCATCATGCCGAACGTCAGCCTGTCGCTGCCGGACACCAGCTTGAGGTGCGTCGCCAGCATCGCCAGAAACAGATCCGGCCAGCTGATTTTGTTGCCTTCACACAGCGCCGTCAGCGGCTGCCAGATATCCGTCGGCAACACGCTGCTCTGGCGTAAAAAACGTGCCGCAATCGGGGCTTTTTTCTCGCTGAAGCTGGCCGGCTCCGGCATTGCGTTCAGCGTTTCTAGCCAGAAATCACGCGCCTGCGTCGTCTGCCCGCTGGCATCACGCTGCTGTTCTTCTTCCAGTACCTCGCTGAACGGGCCGAACTCCGCCACCGCCACGGGTTGCCCCGCCGTCAGTGCGGTATAGATCTGGGCGATGCGTTGAAACAGCATCGTGGTGCCAAAGCCGTCCAGCGCAATGTGGTGAACGCAGCTATAGAGAAAATCACGCTTTTCACCACACAGTAGCGCAAAGCGGCAGGGTAATCCGTTTAGCAGATCCAACGGCTGGGAGATTTCCTCACGCGCCCAGTGGCGTATTGTCTGCTCTTCATCCGTCATCGGCGCAGGCAACAGTTCAATAATCGGCAGCACGCCGATCGGCACCGGCAGTTGTGAAGCCACAAAACCGATTTCCGGCTGGTCGGCCTGTTCACCTGCAATTTCAACAAACTGGCAGTACAGGCACTCGCACTCCATGACTGCCTGACGGATCGCGCTTAGCATGGCTTCACTATCGACTTTGCCATCAAACGCGATGCACTCCGCCGTGTTGAACGTCGCTTTATCATCGTTCAGGGCATGACCTAACCACAGCCCTCGCTGCGCAACGCTCAAGGGCTTCATGATGCGGCTCCCTGCTGTTTTTCGATCAGCACCCACCAGGCATTCAGGCTAGGGTTACGCGCCAGATCGACAAAGCTCAGCGTGACGCCCTGATTGCGCCATTCGGTCAGCAGCGCCATCATGCGCACCGAATCCAAACCGTAGTCGATCAGGTTTTCATCTTCATCGAATTGATCTTCTTCTTCGTCGATTAAGGTCAGCAGGTGCGCTCTCAGTCCTTGTTTCGTCAGTGCCTGTGCCATTTTTGCTCCTGTGAGTTCTGCCGTGCTAACCACCCGTCCGGCGCGCGTCGCCACATATTTCAGCGCCATCTGGTGTTCCTGAAGTGAGAAATCCGCTACCGCATCGCCGACCATGAACGGCTTGATATCGCGCATGAAGGCATCCGTTGCGGTAATCATGCAGCCGATATGCCCGTAAACGCCGCAGATAATCAGCTGGTCTTTACCCATTTCCTTCATCATCGGTTCCAGCGGCGAACGGTGGAAGGCGCTATAGCGCCACTTCACCAGCACCGTATCGTGCTCATCCGGTGCCAGCGCGCTCACGACACGCTGCTTTTCAGGATGATTATTCAGCCCTGCGCCCCACATATCGTTCAGCAGCGCCCGGTCAGCCGCACTTTGTGCATTCGGCTGCGCGGTATACACCACCGGAATCCCCTGTGCTTTGCAGTAGGTTCGCAATGCCACAATGTTCTCAATCAGTTGCTGCGCCAGCGGGCTGTCCGCGCCATAGAAATTCACGAAATACTCCTGCATGTCGTGAATCAGCAGCACCGCGCGTTCAGGCTCAAACGCCCAGGAAACCTTGTTCTCAGGGAAATCCTCTGCGCGCGGAAGGGGATAAGAAGCAATAGAAGGGATTGCCATCACAAAATCCTTATTTATTTTGAACACCAAGTTGGGTTTTGAGTGCTAAGTTGGGTCTGGATGCGCTGACGGAGTGATTTCTTATCAATCTTGCCGACCGGCGTGACAGGTAAGGTGTCGATCATCTCGAAGCGGTCCGGCAGTTTGAATTCAGCAATACCCTGATTACGAAGATATTTTCTTAACGTGATGGCTTTCAGCGAGGGATCGCTGACCACCAGAAAAGCGCAGCTCTTTTCGCCCATAATCGGATCGGGCATGGACACCAGCGCGGCATGGAGAATGCCATCATGCTTGAGCAGCAGGTTTTCGATCTCTTCCGCGGCAATCTTTTCACCACCGCGGTTAATCTGATCTTTTTCCCGCCCGACCACGCGCAAATAGCCATCTTCGGTCATCTGCACCACATCGCCCGAGTGGTAGAAGCCTTCGCTGTCGAAGGCGCGGGCGTTGTGTTCCGGGCTGCGGTAATAACCGCGGAAGGTATACGGACCACGCGTCGCCAGCAGACCCGCTTCGCCTCTCGGCACCGGATTACCGTCGATATCCAACACTTTAACTTCATCGTCCGGGCTCATCGGATAGCCCTGCGTGGTGAAAGTGTGCTCATCGCTGTCGTCCAGTCGGGTGTAGTTCACCAGCCCTTCCGCCATGCCGAGCACCTGCTGTAGCTGGCAGCCCAACACCGCCGGAATACGACGGGCAACGGTTTCACTCAGCTTCGCCCCGCCTACCTGCAAGATCTTCAGGCTACGCAGTGCGCCACCAAACTGTTCGGCTGCCTGGATCCACAGCGCGGCGGCGGGCGGCACCAGCGAGGTAATATCGATCTGATGGCGTTCGATCAGCGGGAAACAGGTCATCGCTCCCGGATCCGGAGCCAGCACGACACGTCCACCGGCGTAGAACACGCCAAGCGAACCGGGCGAACTTAACGGGAAGTTATGCGGCGCGGGCAACGCGCACAGATAGCGGGTGTGTGGCGTCAGCTCACAGATTTCCACGCTGCGGCGCACGCTGTAGTAATAATCATCATGGGTGCGAGGAATCAGCTTTGGCGTGCCGGTACTGCCGCCAGAAAGCTGGAAGAAAGCCACCTGCCCCGACGCAGAAGGCTGATACTGGCTGGTCGACGCGTACGGTTGCAGCCAGTCCGTCAGACTGTGCCCCAGCGGGCTGTCACCGAGCATCACCACCGTTTGCAGGCGGGGAACCTGCGTCTGTAGCCGATCCAGAAATTCACCGTTGCCAAACAGCGAATGTTCAGCCGAGGCGATCAGTAAGCGTGGTTCAATCTGCGTGGCGTACGACAACAGCTCCAGCTTGTTATGGCTGAACAGTGCGTTAACCGGCGCGACGCCCATTTTCAGCAACGCAAAAAAGGTCAGGTAAAACTCGGCCACGTTCGGCAACTGCACCAGCGCGGTGTCGCCACAGCGCAGGCCGCTTTCCGTCAGGCGTGATGCCAGTGCGGAAGACTGTCGATCCAGCTCCCGATAGCTCCACTGGCGCTCGCCGCACACTACCGCAACGGCATCAGGTTGCGTCGCCAGATGACGTTCCCAGGCATCCGTGAGCGGCAGGCCAACCCAGTACCCCTTGTCGCGATAACGCTGTGCCAGTTCCTCTGGCCAGGGCGTAAATTCAATGCTCATAGTCCATCCACACCTGAGTTAAGCCCAAACGCATTCAGCATCGTGTTTAATTTAGCGGCGGTTTCAGCCCATTCGTCCTCGGGGACGGACGCCTCAACAATGCCCGCACCGGCAAACAGGCGGACTTTGTTGTGTTTGATGGTGCCGCAGCGAATCGCTATCGCCCATTCACCATCGCCGTTGGCATCACACCAGCCGACGATACCGCTGAATACGCCGCGATCGTGCGGCTCCAGCTCGGCAATCAGCTGACGCGCTTCCTGCGTGGGGAAGCCGCACAGTGCGGGGGTAGGATGGAGCTGGCAGGCGACCTGAAGCGCCGTCATCTCCGGGTTCGCCAGTTCACCGCGGATAGCGGTAGACAGGTGCCACATGGAGGCGGTATGCATCAACGAAGGGGCCGATGGAATGGTTAACGACGAGCATAGCGGCATCAGGCGTTGGCGGATGTCGTCCACCACCAGCTTATGCTCATGCTTGTCTTTACCCGATTTCAGCAGACGCTGGCTGTTCAGGTAATCCAGATGTTCATCGTTCATCCGTCGCGCCGATCCCGCCAGCGGATTAGAGACAATGACGTTCCCCTGCTTGCGCACCAGCAGTTCCGGGCTCGCGCCCAGCAATACCGAACCATCCGGCAGCGGCAGTGAGAAGTGGTATCCACCCGCGTTCTGCACCATCAGGTTATTGAGGATCGTTTGCGCCTTAACGGGGCTCGTTAGCTCAATGTCCAAAACGCGTGACAGCACCGCTTTGCTCAGTTCACCACGGCGGAACCGCTCAACCGCCTCTGCCACGATGGACTTGAACTGACATTCGTCTGGGACGCTGTTTAACGTTAGTGCGGTAGGGCCCGCAGCCGTGTGCTTACGGGCACGGCTGACGAGTTCAGATTTCGTCGTAACGTTATAACTATCAGGGATATAGAGACAAGACGGTTGCGTGGTATCAAAGGGAATCGCTCCCACAACAATAGGCAGCGACTGCCCTGCCTGACGCGCTCGCTGGAATGCCTGCGCGATTGCAGGGCTAAGCCTGTCATCGTGCGAGCCAGGAACACAAACAGGGGACGAAATACGTTCAAATAAGCCTGAAGTAGACAGGCTTCGGTGTTCCGATGCATATAAAAAAGCGGTTTGTTCCGAATAGGTTAACCCGCTAAATGCTTCAGTTTTTGTAATCAGTGTATCCACAAGACAGCTCCTGCGCTCGCAAATTAAATACCAATGATTATTAAAATCATTATCATTTATATTAAGCGCAGTTAAATTACACTGAAGTAACGTGTTCGGTCAATCCTTCCACAGAATGGTTATTCACACCCATTAATTAGGGGTTATATTGATGTTAATCAATTTTTTTGTGCATGTTTCATAATGGGTAATGGTTAGCAACAGGAATGTATTGATTATAAAACCCACATCACAGATGATAATGAAAATACTTATCATTCATTGTCAGAAAAATTAAGCTGCGCTAGACTGCGCAAATATTTTACTAATTATGTCTAAATGTGAGCCTGTCATGGATGAAAGCATGTACCGCCCGCACACCCGATCCGTTGTGCATCTGGCGCTGCTCATTAACATGCTTTCTCTCGGTAGCCTGATGATGGTGATGCCGCTAGGCCCCGATTTCGTCAGCGCCCTGTCTATGGATGCCAAGAACATCGGCTACATTAGCGGCGGTGCAACGTTTGCCTCCGCCATCGTCGGCTTCCTCGCCGCTCCCTATCTGGACAGATTTAACCGTAAACATGCTCTGATCGTGCTGCTGACGCTACGCTTTGGCCTGACGGCAGCCTGCATGTTTTCCACCAGCCAAACCGATCTTTTGCTGCTGTTTATTCTGGCGGGCTGCGTTGCCGGGCCGGCATCCGGTGTCTTGATGGCTGCGGTTGTTGATATTGTGCCGGCCAACGAGCGCGGAAAGCAGCTTGCCTATGTCGGCATGAGCTTTTCGCTCGCGGCGATTGTCATCATGCCGCTGTCACTGGAATTGGCTCACCGTATTAACTGGCAAGCGCCGTTTTATACTTTCGGCCTCGGTGGCCTGTTGCTGGTGTTGTTGGTGCTGTGGCTATTTCCTTCCATGCCGCCGACGCATCGGGTCCAGCAAGGTAATTCCCCCACGGCGGCATCCACGTCGGTATTACATGACCTGTTAGCATCCCCCCTTTTCCTGCTGGGACTGACGGTAATCTCGCTGCAAATGTTCGGTCATTTCCTGCTGATTCCCCACTTTTCCAACTACTTTCAGTTCAATCTGGCCTTCCCGCGGGATGATATTTCCCTGCTCTATCTCTGCGGCGGGCTGGCAAGCATGGTGACCATGCAGCTGTGCGGCAATCTGTTGGATCGGGGATATGCCAGCCGAACGATTGTAGTCACAACGCTGCTGCTGGCCGTTGTGATTCTCTGCGGTTTCGTTTTGCCTTTTTCACTTTCCCTGTATCTGGTGTTCACCCTGTTCATGGCGCTCAGCGCAGCCCGCTCCAGCAGCACGCTGGCAATTACCGCCGGTATTCCGCTGCCGCATCAGCGCGCCGCGTTCATGTCCTATCAGGGAACCGCCGCCAACGTGGCATCCGGGCTTGCCAGCGTCGCTTCTGCCGCTTATCTGAGCACCTCTGCCGGGGGAAAAATTGACGGATTCTCGCAGCTCGCCATCGCCAGCACCGTATTTGCGCTGGCCGCCATGCTGCTGACCCTGCGCTTAATTCCGCAGTTGGCTGAACGCAGCCGAAAGATGGCCACACGCCAGCCTGCACAGGCTACAGGGCAATAAACCGATCACGTACGAATGGGTCGGCAATACACGCAACACAGCACGTTTACAGGGATATTTTTTCTACTCTTTGATGGGGTCTTTGACATGCAGCTAAAACCGGAAAGTCGTTTTTCACATCATCATTTCCCACACAGCAAGGTGTATCACGCCCTGCTGATGACCGGATTACTGGCACTGCCTGCACTTGTACAGGCAGAAAACGCAGCAGATGAAAAAATCGTCGTGACAGCAACACAGACGAAACACACTACGTTGAGCGCCCCCGCCAGCGTTTCTGTCATCACTCGCTCCGAACTGGAAAAGATGTCGGTGAATAACGTTTCCGACGCGGTGAAAAAGCTGCCGGGGATTAATATCAACCCGTCGACTACCTATGGCCGTAACGAGATCAAAATCCGTGGTATGCGGGCAGACTACACGCTGCTACTGGTGAATGGTCGACGTATCAACACCCAAGAATCACTCGCAACTGATATGGGGAATGATTTCGATCTGAGCTCCATTCCTATGTCGGCGATTGAACGTATCGAAGTCATTCGCGGCCCAATGTCTTCCTTGTACGGTGCCGACGCGCTGGGCGGTGTGGTAAACGTGATTCTGCGCCAGCCGGGTGAGAACGTTACCGGTGAACTCGGCTATAACTTTCAGGCACCGACCGAAGGTTCCGGCGGTGACCATAATCGTCTGAATGGCTACGTCAGTGGGCCATTGGTGGAAAATACGCTGCTGGGCAGCTTGATTGTGGATGGTGGCAAACGTGACGCCTGGCGTACCGAGCAATCCAAGAATCGCAACTCAGATGCCTTGGAAAAACGCGATAACTACAGCGTACTAGGCAACCTGACGTGGTTGATCGATTCTCAGCAGAGCCTGGATTTTGATGCGACTTATACCAAAGATGACCGCTTCGTCGATTGGAATAACTCTGGTGCAACAGCTCACAACACACAAAAACTTGATCGCCTCGGTCTGGGACTCACGCATAACGGTAGCTGGGATAATTTCGATACGCGGCTGCGCTACTACTACGAAAATATCGATTTAATGGATAATTCTGAGCTTAATAAAGGCATTGCCGATATCACTCAGAATAATCAGACGGTTGACGGGCAAATATCTGGCTATCTGGGCGATCACCTGCTGACCGGCGGCGGCGAATACCGCATCACATCGCTGGAACACAGCATGAACCTGAAAAATGGCAAAGTGGACGTCAACCAGAGCGCACTCTTCCTGCAAGATGAATTCAAGATTGCGGATTTAGCCCTCACCTTTGGCGGTCGTGTTGACCATCATGAAGTCTACGGCACCGAGTTCAGCCCACGCGCCTACGCCACTTATAGTCTAACCGACAACTGGGTGATCAAAGGTGGCGTCAATAAGGCGTTTAAAGCCCCAACTCTCGCTCAATTTACCACGGGCTATACAAAAGCAGCATGCCGCGGCCAATGCTACATCGTCGGTAACCCTGATCTGAAGGCTGAAACATCCATCAGCTATGAATTGGGTACCGCCTACGAAGCCGAGCACTTCGGTACGGGCATCACCCTGTTTAACAATGACATCAAGGATATGATTCAAACCAATGCAGTGACACGAACCTATGAAAACGTGAGTAAAGCACGGGTGCAGGGAATCGAGACTTCATTCTGGGTCGATGTAATAGAGGATCTAAACTGGACCACCAACTGGACTGTGGTTGATGCTGAAGACCGCACCACCAGAAAGCGCCTGAAGCAAACGCCGAAAAATACGGTTAACACGCAGTTGAACTGGCAGGCACTGGATAACCTCTCGACCTATGTGTCCTATCAGTACACCAGTAACCAATTTTTACGTGATAAAGAAGCGTATAAAACACGCGGCTTCAATACCGTAGATATCGGTGCGACCTACACGCCGGTTAAAAACGTGGACCTGAAACTGGGCGTCACTAACCTGACCAACGAAAAGCGGGACTACGTTGCTACCGATATCGACTACTTCCTGTCTGGACGTACGGTGTACGGTGGTGTGAGCTATAAGTTCTGATGCCGATAAATTCTGCTTAATGACTCTAGCCCGCTAACGCGGGCTTTTTTAGCAGCAGAGAAAGGTGGTGACGTCGTACTCTCTTAACAGATACGCACCTTTAAAACGGCGTCCGGCATAAAACGTTGGCGTCAGATCGGTCAGCAGTTCCAGTTCGAACTCGCGTTTGGTGATGTCCAGCGCCACTAGCCGGGCATCCAGAAAATCGAAATAGTGCCTAACCTGCGGGTAAAGCGCCTTGAACAGGCTCTCTTTCGCCGAGAAGCTGATCGTCAGCAAGCAGCTAAATGCCTCATCTCGCTCCTGAAACCACTGGAACTCTTCATCGCCAATGATGCCGGGCCACAGCGACTGCGCACGCTCGTCGGACATAAATCCTTCGATATCCACACCCACGCACGATAGCGCATCGCTACGTAAATGAGCGGCGCAGAGTACGCTGTCTTTGTTATGGCTCAGCGAACCAGCAATATTTCCTGGCCACTGCGGCGAGCGGTCTTCTCCGCTATGCAGAACAAAACCAGGGTGATCCAGCTTGTTCAACACATGTTTGGCAACACAACGCCCAGCCAAAAATTCGGCACGTCGTTTCGGTACGGCGCGCTCTAGCGCGTCAGAAAAAGGAATGTTCGCCTCGGCAAAAAGCGCGTCGTCGTAGGCAGACAAATGGAAATGGCAGCGTGCAGTAATACCTGGGTAGGCGGCACCGTCCGTTGCCCGTGGAAAAGTAATCCATTCAACATCATCAATAAAAGCAGAAAGCATGTTGCTCCACTCAGGCAAGCATATCGCACCCGCATTCGGTAAATGCTGCATAGGCCACGTTTAAACCCTGAAAAACATAGGGGGATTAAACGAACAATGGGCGACTTTCGCCGCCCATCATCTCGCTACTGCAAGAATGCCTGGTTACATTTACAGGGCCAGGAAGAACCCTGCGATGCAGGCGCTCATCAGGTTAGAAAGCGTACCTGCCGCAACCGCTTTCAAACCAAAGCGGGCAATATCCTGGCGCCGAGTCGGTGCCATACTGCCCAAACCTCCAATAAGGATAGCAATAGACGAAAGGTTAGCAAAGCCGCACAGCGCGAACGAAATCACAGCTTTGGTATGATCCGACAGAACCTGCAAACCTGCAGCCTGCACCACGTCATCCGCTTTCAGATATTCACTGAAATTCATGTAAGCGACGAACTCGTTGACGATCAGCTTCTGCCCAATGAACGAGCCCGCAACGCTTGCTTCACTCCACGGAATACCAATCAGGAACGCAACAGGCGCAAAGCACCAGCCCAGAATCAGTTCCAGTGACAGCTGCGGGTAGTCAAACCAGCCACCAATGCCGCCCAGAATGCCGTTCAACACGGCGATCAACGCGATAAACGCCAGCAGCATCGCGCCCACATTCAGCGCCAGCTGCATACCAGACGCCGCACCGCTTGCCGCGGCATCAATGACGTTAGCCGGGCGATCGTCTTCATCGACAAAGCCAACCATCTCATCGTGGTCGTGCGTTTTTTCCGTTTCCGGCACCATCAGTTTCGCGAACAGTAACCCGCCCGGTGCAGCCATGAAGGATGCCGCAATCAGGTATTCCAACGGCACGCCCATCTGGGCATAGCCCGCCATCACCGCACCTGCAATCGAGGCCAACCCGCCACACATCACCGCAAACAGTTCTGACTGCGTCATGTTGGCAATATACGGACGAACCACCAGCGGCGCTTCCGTTTGGCCGACAAAGATATTGGCCGTCGCAGAAAGGGATTCGGTACGGGAGGTTCCCAACAGTTTCTGCAACCCGCCACCGAGTATCTTGATGACTATCTGCATAATGCCCATGTAGTACAACACGGCGATAAGGGAAGAGAAAAAGACGATAATCGGCAATACGCGGAGTGCGAAAACAAATCCACCACCGCCAAATACTTCGAACATTTTGTCGGATACCAGACCGCCAAACATGAACGAAACGCCTTGATTTCCGTAGGCGATAACGTTTGCTACACCGCCCGTCAAACCTTCCAGAATCTTGCGGCCTACTGGTACATACAGCACCAGCGCACCAATACCGATCTGAAGAATGAAAGCACCAGCTACGGTGCGCAATCTGATAGCTTTACGGTTATTGGACAGCATAACCGCGCACAGTATCAGAACAATCATGCCGACGAGACTCATAACGAGTTGCATGTGCAGTTCCCTATAACGCGTGAAAAAAGTGAGAGCATAATAAAAATCGTTTCGCCAGAACGGTAAGCACGCGCTGGCGAGCCGATTATAAAGACAGGCTCGTGAAGGTCGCTAATTTATGTCACAAATACATACAACATCGAACAGTCAAAAACACTGAAAAGTGATCTTCATCACAATTTTATGGTTGGTATATGAAATCGAAATGACTGTTCTGTCTGCTGTTGCACAGAAATAAGCGAAAAGCGGAAGCAAAGATTCTTCCACTTGGGGGAATGGCAGTGGTGTAACGGGTAGCGTCGTAACACTCTCGGCGTTACGTTGGAGTAAGCCGTCCAAACAGCCTGAACGAATTCTGCAACAGCGCCTCGGCAATCTCTTCAGGCGATTCTGTACGTAACTCACACAGCGTTTGAAACGCGCACGAAATACGCTCGGGCCGATTGGGTTGTCCCTGATAGCCACTCATCGGCATGTCGGGGGCATCAGTTTCCAGCAGCAGCCGATCTAACGGCAGTTGTGCGATCGCCTGACGCGTTTTATTCGCTCTGTCATAGGTAATGGTTCCCCCTACGCCGATGTAATAGCCCAGCCGGATAAAGGCCTGCGCCTGTGCCAGGCTGCCTGCAAACCCGTGAACCACGCCAGTACGCGGCACGTCGATACGGCGGAGTAATTGCGCCAGCCTGTCGTGACTGCGTCGCGAGTGCAGGATCGTCGGGAGATCGTATTTTTTCGCCAGCCGAAGCTGAGCCTCAAGGAAGGTAAGCTGCCGCTCAAACTGCGGTTCTGGCATATAGAGGTCCAGCCCAATCTCCCCCACCGCCACCAGCTTTACAGGTAGCTGGCACAGTTCCTCTTCCAGACGGAGCAGGTCGCTTTCCTGATGTTCTGCGATATAAAGCGGGTGAAGGCCCAGTGCGGCATAAAGCGGAGAGTAGGTGCGGGAGAGCGTCAACACGCGTTCAAAATGCTGAGAAGCCACAGCCGGAATAATGATGCGCTCAACGCCAGCGTCTTGCGCCAGCCGCAAGCTTTCCGGTGCATCATCATAGAATAGGGGAAAATCAAAATGACAGTGGGTATCGATAAAGCGGTGTTGTTCAGAAAGCACGTTGCTTCTCTCCGTCAAAATTAGGCCCGTCAAGACGAGGCGACCTAATCTACGCCCAAGAACTATCCTGCCAAAGCCTCATGGCAGAATCGGACTTGTCGTTACGGTGAGGCCTCAGTGTAACGTGGTTTTTTCTGAGGATACCTCTTCGTGCGCTTTTCCGTAACCCTCTTGCAAGACGCCGGACAGGTAATCGTTACTCCCTTCCAGCCAGGCGCAGTCGCTGTCAAACCAGTCGGCCCACAGCGCCAGGAAATTCCCTTTCCACTGTTTCCATTTGCCAACAACGATATCGCTATTCATCATAACCCTCCTGATAAACTGTCGAAATGCAGCAAATACGCGGGTAGTGTCAGTAGAAGATAGTGTGCCGGTAAAATGTGACAGCCGCGTGGCGCGGCTGTGTGCTCTGTATGACATTTCTTTCTATGGAGAAAGAATGAAGGAATGTGCTGTGCTACGGCCGTTTTCGACCCGTAAACAAGCTAACCAGAAACAGAATAATACCGACCACAAAGACGATTTTCGCCGCGCCAGCTGCTGTACCAGCCAATCCGCCGAAACCCAGTGCTGCCGCGATCAGTGCGATGACTAAAAATATAATGCCCCAACGAAACATACGCTCTCCTTACCAGACAAAAATGAAAAATAATCATGGTGGTCATCCTGACGCGCTTCTTGCGTCCTGACTGCGTATCCACAGGTGGTGTTTTATTATGCGGATTAGGTAGGGTTATCCGCCATTACGGATAACCCTGTATCAAATGGTTATTTAACTGTCAGGTCGTTTTTGACGCTTTTCACACCGTCGACGGCCTTCGCAATACTCTCAGCACGGTCGGACTGTGCTTTGTTATCCACCCCGCCGCTCAGTTGTACGACGCCAGCCTGCGTTTCGACTTTCACCTTACGGGACGGAACAATGTCATCCGCCAGCAGCTTGGCCTTAATAGTGCTGGTAATCACGGCATCATCGGCATACGCGCCAACCGATTGTGATTGATTATCTTTCACCTGCAGCTTATCGCTGACAGACTGGACGCCCTCAACCTGCGTAGTGATTTCTACCGCACGGGAGCTCAATTCCTGACTACCGACAAAGCCGCTCAGCGTGACGACGCCATTTGATGTTTCAACGGAAATATCGCTGCTGGTAATCGATTTGTCTTCCAACAACGCACTCTTCACTTTTGCTGTGATAGCGCTGTCACCGACGTAGCCAGAAGCTTTATTGGCGGAGCTATCGATTTTTGCACCAGTTGTGTCCGCGATACGCTCTACTTTCTGCCCTAACGTTTCTTCAGCCATGGCACCGCCAGCCAGAATCGAACCCAGAGCAACTACGATCAGCGATTGTGTCAATTTGGTCTTTTTCATCGATGTCTTCCTTCTTATGCTCTTCTATAAACCCGAAAAACCGATTTGGGTCACGTTAACGCCTGCACCGTCATCAGCAAATCAAGGTGATAATGACGTTATCAATACTCCGATGATTCCCTCTACTTGCATAAAAAATCAGAGTATTGAATTGCAAAGACGAAACAAATCAAAATAATGAACCAACTTAAATTGCACTAACAGTTGAACAAGCTAAATCAGTTAACACGCTGTTAACTATAGCCTACAGAATGGAAAATCACAGGGGAACAAGGGAATATGCGCAGCAATTCAGATTTGTCTGTTGCACTGAAACGAGAAATAACAGCAGGAAGAAAAAAAGACTAATACATTGTTTTTTAATACATTTAAAAATAAAAACACCCGGCACTTTTGGCCTAAAGCCAAGCATAACCGGGTGATGATTATTTTAACAACATGGTCACTATTTAAACGCCACAGCCACTACTCTTTTCGTGAAACCGTGGCACTACCAATCAAAATTAATGCTCACGCGTTTGGTGGAACTTCACTTCTGGATAGCGTTCCCGCGTCAGGTTCAGGTTTACCATCGTCGGTGCGATATAGGCCAGATTATCACCACCATCCAGTGCCAGATGCTGTTCGTTCTTACGCTTAAACTCTTCGAACTTCTTCACATCGCTGCACTCAACCCAGCGCGCGGTAGAAACGTTCACCGACTCGTAAATCGCCTCAACGTTGTATTCCGTTTTCAGACGAGCAACGACCACATCAAACTGCAGCACACCGACCGCACCCACGATAAGGTCGTTGTTGGTCAATGGACGGAAGACCTGCACCGCACCTTCCTCGGACAGCTGTACCAGCCCTTTAAGCAGCTGTTTCTGCTTGAGCGGGTCACGCAGGCGGATACGACGGAACAGTTCCGGCGCAAAGTTGGGGATACCGGTGAATTTCATGTCTTCGCCCTGCGTAAACGTATCACCAATCTGGATAGTACCGTGGTTGTGTAACCCGATGATATCGCCCGGGTAGGCTTCTTCAATGTGGGAACGGTCGCCCGCCATAAAGGTCAGCGCGTCTGAAATCACCACGTCTTTGCCCGTACGCACCTGACGCAGCTTCATGCTTTTTTCATATCTCCCAGACACGACGCGCATAAACGCCACGCGGTCACGGTGTTTCGGGTCCATGTTGGCCTGAATCTTGAACACAAAGCCGGTGAATTTCTCTTCCGCTGCCGTCACTTCACGGGTATCTGTTTTACGCGGCATCGGCGCAGGTGCCCAGGCGATTAGCCCATCCAGCATATGGTCAACGCCGAAGTTCCCCAGCGCCGTACCAAAGAAGACTGGCGTCAGTTCACCTGCCAGAAATGCGTCCAGTTCAAATTCGTGCGATGCCCCTTGCACCAGCTCCAGCTCTTCACGCAGCTGTGCAGCCAGTTCTTCGCCAACGGCGGTATCCAGTTCCGGGTTATCCAGCCCTTTAACGATACGCACTTCCTGAATCGTATGGCCTTTACCGGTCTGATACAGATAGGTTTCGTCTTTATAAAGGTGGTACACGCCTTTGAACAGTTTGCCGCAGCCAATCGGCCAGGTAATCGGGGCGCAGGCAATCTTAAGCTCACTCTCGACTTCATCCAGCACTTCCATCGGATCGCGGATGTCACGGTCAAGTTTGTTCATGAACGTCAGAATCGGGGTGTCGCGCAGACGAGTGACTTCCATCAGCTTACGCGTACGATCTTCGACCCCTTTCGCGGCGTCGATCACCATCAGGCAGCAGTCCACCGCCGTCAGCGTACGATAGGTATCTTCGGAGAAGTCTTCGTGCCCTGGGGTATCCAGCAGGTTAACCAGACATTCGCGGTAGGGGAACTGCATCACGGACGTGGTGATGGAGATACCACGCTGTTTTTCCATCTCCATCCAGTCGGATTTCGCATGCTGGTTCGAACCACGCCCTTTTACCGTACCGGCAGTCTGGATCGCCTGTCCGAACAGCAGGACCTTTTCGGTAATCGTGGTTTTACCGGCATCGGGGTGAGAAATGATAGCGAACGTTCTTCTTTTGGAGACTTCGCGGGCGTATTCACTTGGAGACATGATTTTCAGGTTTCTTTTGTTAGCCACCCGGCGTCAGCATCAAGTCAACAACACACCGATGTCAGATCGTCAGGCAAAGCGGAAATAAACTGTAGCCGAGTATTTTCCCTGATTTAACGTGCAGACACAATCGGTGATGGCATAAACAGCAAAGCAGCGTCTTTACTTGCCAAACCTCAGCGCCACGTCACAAGTAATAATAACGGAATAAATCATTTATAAAGTTACCATCTGTCCTTGCCGATAACATTTGGGTCAATATTTAATCACTTAATCGCACTTAAGGAGAGAGTATGAGCTTGTCTGTAAATAATACGGGTTATAGCAATTCTCAGGCCCAAAGCACCGCGATACCTTCATCGTCAACACAGCACACAGCAACGACAGAGTCCAGCGCGGCCGACAGCGTACAAATCGTCGATCCGATTACCGGAAAGACGGTCACCTTCCCCAACACGATAAAAATCTCTGCGGAAGCGATGGCACGCTTGAAAGAAAATATAGCAAACGCTCCACCTTCTAACTTGAGCGAAATAGATCAAGATGCGATGCAAGCAGAGATGCTTAAAGCACGTAACCTGATGATAAAAAACGAGACTAACTCAACGGCCAAGTTGCCGATTGATCCTATCGGCACGAATGAAATAGCGTTGGAACTTTGGTCAAATAATCTCAAAGCTGACAGCGGTATCAGTAAAGAAGACTTTATCAACCTGGTTCATCAAGCACTGTCTAAACCGTCCGACGTGAGAACGTGGAACTACACCACCGATAGCATGGAAATCACCATAAAAGCGGCAAAGCTGGAAGAACTGAAAAACCGCTATGTGGATAGCAGCGCGCACCAGAAAGCCGATAAGGATATTCAGGACTTCATCCAGTACCAGTCTGATGCGCTGAGCAATGTGGAAAAACATATTCTGCAAGATGAGTATCAGCGCAGCGTCGATGTAGGAGACGCCGATAAGGCAGGCTCCACGTTTATGGAACTACAGAAAAACGCGGAAGGCACATCGGCCACGCAGGTTCAGCGTCAGCAAATCTTTTCTCTGGCCGCATCAACGCAAGCGGATTCTTTGTTTGACAGCTTTCGCAACTATATCTCTGCGACCACGCCTGACCGCTATACCAAGAACGCCCATCTCTCGATAGTCAACAAGTATCAGGCTCACTGGTTTCAGTTCCAGCAGCAATTGAAATAGCCACATCGCCCCGAACAAACAGACCGTTTGTTCGGGGCCGTTCGTGTGTCAGAGACTTTTCTCCTCCCCGTCTTTTTTCACTACCGCGCCGCTGTCCGGCTGCGTGTCGCTTTCTACCTCATCCCCTTCTTCTTTCACTGGCGTACTGGCCGTGAGAAGGTAAGGCGACTGCTGCCAGCGGGTACGGCGGTTCTGCAAAAGCGTACGGGTCAGGATGATGCCGATAGCCAGTGAAAGCAAAATCATCAGACGCAGAATATTGGTGGTGTTATCGACCTGTCTGGCTTCGGTCGCCAGCACATGGGTATCTAAGGTAATCCGCAGGAAGCCAATCGGCCCTTCTTTTCCCTCAATCGGCTGAACCAACTGATGGTTAAAGTAGCTACCGACCCGATTGCCATCCAGCGCCAGCCTGTCTCTCAACTGCACTTGCTCACCGATATGCGCTACCAGCGAGCCGTCCTGCTGATATACGCCGGCATCCAGAATGCGGCTGTGATCGGTAAGCTGTTTGAGGATGGTATTAATTTTTTGACTATTATCATCCACGCTGCCCATCAGCGGAGAAAGGCTGTAAGCCACCTGTCTGGAGAGCGTACGTGCCAGATCTTCAACCTGTTCAGATCGTGCCATCTGGTGGCTCAAACTGAAATAGGACGCACCTTGCATTAATACCACTAGCAGAGCGAGGCAAATCAGCACAATTGCCGTGCGGTGTAGACGAAATTTCACCCGGGCGCGAACCATGATAATCCTTACACGATTTGGATACTTTCATGTTGCCAGAAGCGCCGACGATAGGATAGCTTGTTGCCCAGTTTTTGGAGGGATATGTTCGGTCGACGCCGCATCCCTCTTTATCGCACGACTTTATCGCACTACTGCCAGCAGAGGATTTACCCCATGTCGAATAGTCTGACCTATCGTGACCTCCCTGATGAGATCAACTGTTGGCCGGGACTGCCATTATCACTGAGCGGTGACGAAGTGATGCCGCTTGACTACCGCGCTGGCGACACTGGCTGGCTGATTTACAGCGATGTCCTCGATAAAAACCTGATTTCCCGCTACCAGCGTAAGCTGGGGAGCGCGATGGTGATCGTGAGCGCCTGGAACGTGGGCGATTATCAGGTCGTGCGTTTAGCAGGCACGCTGACACCACGCGCAACCAAACTGGCCCACGAACTGGGCATCGATGTCGCGGCCATGCGTAACGCGCCAACGCTGCGTTCACCGGGTTTACTGGTGATGGACATGGATTCCACCGCGATTCAGATCGAATGTATTGATGAAATCGCCAAACTGGCGGGCACGGGTGAACTGGTCGCTGAAGTCACCGAACGCGCGATGCGCGGCGAGCTGGATTTCGCGGCCAGCCTGCGCCAGCGCGTGGGAACATTAAAAGGTGCCGACGCCACTATCTTACAAACGGTGCGTAAAACACTGCCACTAATGCCGGGCCTGCGTAATATGGTTAGTCAGCTTCAGGAAGCAGGCTGGCACGTCGCGATTGCATCGGGCGGGTTTACCTACTTTGCTGATTATTTACGTGATGAGTTAGGTCTGGTCGCCGCTGTTGCCAACGAGTTAGGCATGCAAGACGGCAAGCTGACCGGCGACGTCATCGGCACGATTGTCGATGCAAAATATAAAGCGACCACGCTGCAACAGCTGGCGGAAAAGCTGGAAATCCCCATGCATCAGACCGTTGCGATTGGCGACGGCGCAAACGATCTGCCGATGATCAAGGTAGCCAGCTTAGGTATTGCCTATCACGCCAAACCGAAGGTCAATGAACAGTCTACGGTGACTATCCGTCATGCCGATCTGACCGGCGTGCTGTGCATCCTCAGCGGCAGTATGAGACACGAAAAGCGTTAATCAGTGGGAGGTGATACGTGGCAAAAGCCGTCAAACGGGCGTTTGTATGTAATGAATGCGGGGCTGACTACCCGCGCTGGCAAGGGCAATGCAGCGCCTGCCATGCCTGGAATACCATTACCGAAGTCCGCCTGGTCTCGGCGTCTGTGTCACGTTCTGACCGTCTCACTGGCTATGCAGGCGAAAGCGCTGGCATCAGCCGGGTACAGAAGCTCTCGGAAATCAGTCTTGAAGCCCTGCCGCGCTTTTCTACCGGCTTTCAGGAGTTTGACCGCGTTCTGGGCGGCGGCGTCGTTCCCGGCAGCGCCATTCTGATCGGCGGTAGCCCCGGCGCGGGTAAAAGTACCCTGCTGTTGCAAACGCTCTGCAAGCTGTCAGAAAACATGAAAACCCTGTATGTCACCGGCGAAGAATCGTTGCAGCAGGTGGCAATGCGGGCGCACAGACTCAATCTGCCGACGCAGAACCTCAACATGCTGTCGGAAACCAGCATCGAACAGATTTGCCTGATTGCCGAGCAGGAACAGCCGAAGCTGATGGTGATCGACTCCATTCAGGTCATGCATCTCGCCGATATTCAATCGTCTCCCGGCAGCGTGGCGCAGGTGCGTGAAACCGCCGCCTACCTGACGCGCTTCGCCAAAACGCGCGGCGTTGCTATCGTGATGGTCGGCCACGTCACCAAAGACGGTTCGCTCGCCGGGCCAAAAGTATTGGAACACTGCATCGACTGCTCCGTGCTGCTGGATGGCGATGCCGATTCTCGCTTCCGCACCCTGCGCAGCCATAAAAACCGTTTCGGCGCCGTTAATGAGCTGGGCGTGTTCGCGATGACGGAACAAGGTCTACGCGAGATCAGCAATCCGTCGGCAATTTTTCTCAGCCGTGGGGACGAAATCACGTCCGGCAGTTCGGTCATGGTGGTGTGGGAAGGCACACGTCCGCTGCTGGTCGAAATTCAGGCGCTGGTAGATCAATCGATGATGGCCAATCCGCGTCGCGTTGCGGTCGGGCTGGAGCAAAACCGATTAGCCATCCTGCTGGCGGTGCTGCATCGCCACGGCGGCTTGCAGATGTCGGATCAGGATGTGTTCGTGAATGTCGTCGGCGGCGTTAAAGTCACCGAAACCAGTGCCGACCTAGCGCTGCTGCTATCGCTGGTCTCCAGCTTCCGCGACCGCCCGCTGCCGCACGATCTGGTCATCTTCGGTGAAGTCGGTCTGGCGGGCGAAATCCGCCCGGTTCCCAGCGGACAAGAGCGGATTACCGAAGCCGCCAAGCATGGCTTCAAACGCGCCATCGTTCCTCATGCCAATATGCCGAAGAAAGCCCCTGCCAGCATGCAGGTATTCGGCGTGAAAAAGCTAGCCGACGCGCTGGCGATCCTCGACGATCTCTAAACGGACCACAGAAGGCCATCCGCCCCTTCCATCCTGAGCTAAACAGGGGATGAAAGCGTAGCGGATGTTGCCCTATTCTGTGGTACTTTGTTTAGTAAGCTAAACAAGAGTGCTGCACCATGTCATCATTTGATTACCTGAAATCCGCCATCCGGCAGAAGGGTTGCACCCTACAGCAGGTTGCCGACGCGACCGATATGACCAAAGGCTATCTCAGTCAATTACTTAATGCAAAAATCAAAAGCCCTAGCGCACAGAAGCTGGAAGCGCTGCATCGCTTTCTTGAACTGGAATTCCCACGCTACGAAAAGAACATTGGCGTCGTCTTCGGCAAGTTCTATCCGCTACACACAGGCCACATTTATCTGATTCAGCGTGCTTGCAGCCAGATCGATGAACTGCATATCATTTTAGGTTACGACGAACCGCGCGACCGTCTGCTGTTTGAGAACAGCTCGATGTCACAGCAGCCTACCGTCAGCGACCGCCTGCGCTGGCTATTGCAGACCTTTAAGTATCAGAAAAATATTCATATTCACGCCTTCAATGAGCAAGGAATGGAGCCTTACCCGCACGGCTGGGATGTGTGGAGCAAAGGGATTCAGGCGTTTATGCAGGAAAAAAGCATCACGCCGAATTTCGTCTACACCAGCGAAGAGCAGGATGCCGCACAATACCGCGAGCACCTGGGCATTGAGGCTGTCCTGATCGACCCGCAGCGCTCCTTTATGAACATCAGCGGTTCGCAGATTCGCCACGATCCCTTCCGTTACTGGGACTATATCCCGACCGAAGTGAAGCCGTTCTTTGTGCGTACCGTTGCCATTCTTGGCGGCGAGTCCAGCGGTAAATCCACGCTGGTGAATAAGCTGGCTAATATCTTCAACACCACCAGCGCCTGGGAATATGGTCGCGATTACGTGTTCTCCCATCTGGGTGGCGACGAGATGGCGTTGCAGTATTCCGACTACGACAAAATTGCGCTGGGTCAGGCGCAATACATTGATTTTGCAGTGAAATATGCCAATAAAGTGGCCTTCATCGACACTGACTTCGTCACCACTCAGGCGTTCTGCAAGAAATACGAGGGTCGTGAGCACCCGTTCGTTCAGGCGCTGATCGATGAATACCGCTTCGATCTAGTAATTTTGCTGGAAAACAACACGCCGTGGGTCGCCGATGGGTTGCGTAGCTTAGGCAGCACCACCGCCCGTTCGGAGTTCCAGGACCTGCTGAAAACGATGCTGGCTAACAATAATATCCCGTACGTTTACATCAAAGAGTCGGACTACGATTCGCGCTTCCTGCACTGTGTGGAATTGGTACAACAAATGTTGGGTCACGATCGGGTGCCCGGACCGATCAAAAGCTAGCGTGTGGTCCACTGCCAATGGCGGGAGGGGGTAATAATTTCCGGCAGCGGAATGTCCCAGCTTTCTACTGGCAGTGCGTCAACCTGCTGACAATCGTGGGCCAGACCGATCGGGTAAGGCCCGCGAGACGTATAGTTGCGATACTGCAACGTACGGTCGTAAAAACCGCCCCCCATACCCAGCCGCTGCCCCTGATGATCAAACGCCACCAGCGGCGTCAGCAGGACGTCTAATTGTGGTAACGGCAGTACCTGACGCACGTCCAGACGCGGCTCCATAATCTTCAGACGATTGCGCACCAACTCAGTGTCCGGTGCATAGCGCAGGAACAACAGATGCCCGGAACGAAACGGATGCAGAACCGGCAAATAAACGCGTTTCTCCTGCTGCCACAGCTGTTGAATCAGCGGGTGCGTATCCAGTTCGCCATCAAATGACAGAAATACTGCGACGCTATCTGCCAGTATGATTTTAGGGTGCGCTATGACGCGCTCACTCGCCTGCTGCGCAAAGCGCGACTGCTGCTCTGGCGTCAGTAAACGACGCTGCTGACGCACAGCCTGACGAATCTGCTGACGCGATGCTGCCGTAGAAGAGAGTGGAGTATCGGGAAGTGCCGATGAAGATGAATCAGAAGATGACATGGGCTGCATTCGCCACGGGTCAAAAATGATAAAAGAAAGGGAATCTCCGAGATGCCGCCGCAGGCTGTAACCCTTGAACCCTTGGTTCAAGGTGAACATAACGTCGCAGTCTTAAGGCTTCTCGGACGAACCGAGCGTGCTCACCAACCGCAGAGCATTACATTCTGTTGGTATGAAATATCGGCTCAGGGGACTGGCCCGCTGACAAACATCTCAGAGAAATTTTATTCGTTACTCGCGATAAACCTTAGCACGTCTTCTCGCGTAAAAACACCGTACTTTTGTCAAAATACGACGTTATTCAAATTGTGCACCCTGACGTTCAGTGATCTTGCCTTGCTCCAGCAACGCCTGTTCGATCGTCTGCTGCAACATACGAATACGCTGTTCCATATTCGACGCATAATCACGCGTCTTACCCCGCTCCTGCGCCAGCTCATGGCACACATTCAGCGCGGCAATAAACACCAGTTGCTCAGTGTTTGTGACTCTAGTGCGAACTTTAAGATCTTGCAACCGCTGGTTAAGATCTTCCGCCGCCTGATTCAACGCATCTTGTTGTTCTGGCGGGCAATTCACTCTTAACGAACGGCCAAAAATTTGAATATCTACTGGTTGTGCAGACATACCACCTTCCTGCCTTTTGTCGTTCTTACGCCCGCGTGCCACATAGCATGAGCATTACCCGTTACATCGGGCTCGTTAAAGCGGGCGCAACTATATATAGCCGAGATCTAAGATACAAGCCCTTTCTGGAATCGAAAGGGAGCTTGGTGGTAGCATAGCACGAACCAATCCAGCCAACGATGACGAATCCGCATGTCTATAGAGAATACGTTTCCTGCCTATGAAGGCCTTGACCAACTGCTTCACCAACAGCAGGTCGCGCTGACCGCAGCAGAAATGCACGGTTTGATCAGTGGGATGCTGTGTGGTGGAAACCATGACGACAGTTGGAGAACGCTGGTTTTTGAACTGACTAACGAAGGCATGGCGTTTACCCAAACGCTGTCGCAGCCGCTTCAGGAACTGTATCAGGCCACGCGTGAAGCGCTGGAAGATGACGGCTTTCTGTTCCAGCTTTTCCTGCCGGACGACTCGCAGGATGACGTGAGCGTTTTCGATCGCGCCGACGCGCTGGCAGGCTGGGTCAACCACTTCCTACTCGGGCTGGGCGTGGCTCAGCCACAGTTGAACAAAGCCAAAGGCGAGCTGAAAGAAGCTATCGAAGATTTACGCAACATCGCACAGTTGGGCTACGACGAAGATGAAGACCAGGAAGAACTGGCGCAATCACTGGAAGAAATCATTGAGTATGTTCGCGTCTCTGCCATTTTGTGCCATACCGAATTTACCAGCCAACGCGTTGTGACTGCGCCCGAACAGCAAAAGCCAACGCTGCACTAAATAACGTAGAAAGGCATGCCTCATTCAGAGCGGAAGGGAAAGGCAACCGCACGGACTATTTTCAGGAGCAGGTGATGAATCCACAAGAATTTCTTCGTCGTCGTCAGGGTCTGTTGGAAAAAATGGCACCGGGCAGCGCGGCGATTATTTTTGCCGCGCCGGAAGCACAGCGCAATGCCGACAGTGACTATCCTTATCGTCAAAATAGCGATTTCTGGTATTTCACGGGATTCAACGAACCAGAAGCCGTTCTGCTACTGGTAAAAAGCGATGCCAAACATCATCACAGCGTGATCTTCAACCGCGTACGCGATCTGACAGCCGAAATCTGGTTTGGTCGTCGTCTCGGTCAGGAAGCCGCGCCAGCTAAACTCGGCGTTGACCGTGCACTGCCATTTGGCGAAATCGGCGCACAACTGCATCTCTTATTGAATGGGCTGGACGTGGTGTACCACGCGCAAGGGCAGTACGATTATGCCGACAAACTGGTCTTCGCCGCGCTAGACACCTTGCGCAACGGCTCCCGTCAGGGCTTTGCTGCCCCGGCTACGCTGACAGACTGGCGTCCGTGGGTGCATGAGATGCGCCTGTTTAAATCACCAGAAGAAATTAGCGTGATGCGCCGCGCCTGTGAAATTACCGCGCTGGCCCACACCCGCGCCATGCAAAAATGCCGTCCCGGCATGTATGAATATCAGCTCGAAGGCGAAATTCACCACGAATTTACCCGTCACGGTGCACGTTATCCTTCTTACAACACCATCGTCGGCAGCGGTGACAACGCCTGTATCCTGCATTACACCGAAAATGAAACACAAATGCGCGACGGCGATCTGGTGCTGATTGACGCTGGCTGTGAATACAAAAGCTATGCTGGCGACATTACCCGCACCTTCCCCGTCAACGGCAAATTTACTGCGCCGCAGCGTGCCATTTATGACATCGTGCTGCGCTCACAGCTGCGTGCGCTGGAACTGTTTGGTCCGGGTCGCAGCATCCGTGAAGTGAACGAAGAAGTGGTGCGCATCATGGTCGGCGGGCTTATCAAGCTTGGCGTGCTGAAAGGTGAAGTGGAAGAGCTGATTGCCGAGCAGGCACATCGCCAGTTCTTCATGCACGGCCTCAGCCACTGGCTGGGTCTGGACGTGCACGACGTGGGTAACTACGGCACCACCGATCGGGGCCGCCCGCTTGAACCGGGTATGGTACTGACCATCGAGCCGGGTCTTTACATCGCACCTGATGCCAAAGTGCCGCAGCAGTACCGGGGAATCGGCGTACGTATCGAAGATAACATCGTGATCACCGAAAACGGCAATGAAAACCTGACGGCGGGCGTAATCAAAGACGCTGATGCCATCGAAGCGCTCATGGCGCAGCAGCATGATAAGCAACACTAAGCAGCGCTTTCAAAGGGCAACGACATAATTGCAAAGGACAACAGCATGGCGGTCATGATTGTCGGTGGTGGGATGGCAGGCGCAACGCTGGCGCTGGCGATATCGCGGCTTTCGCAGGGCGCAATTCCGGTCGATCTTATCGAGGCGCACTCGCCACTCGGCAAGGAACATCCGGGTTTTGACGCACGCGCCATCGCGCTGTCTGACGGCACTCGTCAACAGCTAGCAGCGTTAGGCATCTGGCAAGCGCTGTCGGGTAACGCAACGGCGATAACCGACATTCACGTCAGCGAACGCGGGCACGCCAGTGTAGTGAATCTGAAGGCCTCGGACTATCACGTTCAGGCGTTAGGCCATGTGGTTGAACTGCACGACGTCGGGCAACGCCTGTTTTCCCTACTACAACAGGCTCCGGGCGTGCGTCTGCATTGCCCGGCCAAAGTCATTGCCGTCACGCGGACGCAGGATAATGCAACGCTAACGCTGGACGACGGCACCGAGCTAACAGGCCAACTGCTGGTCGCCGCCGATGGCTCACATTCCATGCTGTCGCAGTCCTGCGGTATTCAATGGCAGCAGCATGATTATGATCAGATTGCGACCATCGCCAATGTAACAACCGCAGAACCCCATCGCGGACGCGCGTTCGAGCGGTTTACTCCGCACGGCCCGCTGGCGCTCTTGCCGATGAGTAACGGTCGCAGTTCGCTCGTCTGGTGCCATGATAAACACCGTCAACATGAGGTCGATAGCTGGAGTGAAGCCGGCTTTCGCCAACAGCTACAGCAGGCTTTTGGCTGGCGTCTGGGGCCGTTCACCCACATCGGTGAACGCCACAGCTATCCACTGCGCTTACTCACGGCAAGCCAGCATATTAGCCATCGGCTGGCGCTGGTGGGTAACGCCGCGCAAACGTTGCACCCGATTGCCGGACAGGGCTTTAATCTGGGGATTCGCGATGTCATGTCGCTGGCGGAAACCCTCGTCGATGCAGCGAAAAAACAGCAGGATATCGGCCAGTACAGCGTGCTCAGCCGCTACCAACAGCGGCGCGAGCCCGACCAACACACCACGGTGGCGATCACCGATGGACTGGTCAGGCTATTCGCCAACCGCTATGCCGCGCTGACCGTCAGCCGCAATCTGGGACTGATCGCCATGAATAACCTACCGCTAATGCGCGACGCCTTTGCTCGTCGCACGCTGGGCTGGGTAGAACGTTAATTAAGCTCGCCAACAGGAAATACGGAAATGCAATCATTCGACGTGGTTATTGCCGGTGGCGGTATGGTCGGTCTGGCGCTAGCCTGCGGCTTACAGGGCAGCGGCCTGCGTATCGCCGTGCTGGAGAAACAGGTGGCCGAACCTCAGCCGCTCGGGAAAGACTATGCCCTGCGCGTCTCCGCCATTAATGCCGCCAGCGAATGCCTCCTGCGCCATATCGGCGTCTGGGAAAATCTCGTGGCGCAACGCGTCAGTCCTTACAACGATATGCAGGTATGGGACAAAGACAGCTTCGGTAAAATCAGCTTTAGCGGCGAAGAGTTCGGCTTTTCCCATCTTGGGCATATCATTGAAAATCCGGTGATTCAGCAGGTACTGTGGCAACGCGCCGCTCAGTTAAGCGACATCACCCTGCTCTCCCCCGCATCGTTAAAACAGGTTGCCTGGGGTGAGAACGACGCCTTCATTACGTTGCAGGACGATAGCATGCTGACCGCCCGGCTGGTCGTCGCTGCGGACGGCGCCCATTCGTGGCTGCGTCAGCATGCGGATATTCCACTGACCTTTTGGGACTACGGCCATCACGCGCTGGTCGCCAATATTCGAACTAAACACCCTCATCAGTCCGTTGCGCGTCAGACGTTTCACGGCGACGGTATTCTGGCGTTCTTGCCGCTGGACGAACCCCACCTTTGTTCAATTGTCTGGTCGCTTTCACCGGAACAGGCTCAGGCGATGCAGAGCTTACCTGCCGAAGAATTCAATCGTCAGGTCGCTATGGCGTTTGATATGCGTTTGGGGCTGTGTGAACTGGAAAGCGAACGTCAGACTTTCCCACTGACCGGACGCTACGCTCGCAGCTTTGCGGCACACCGGCTGGTGCTGGTCGGCGACGCAGCGCACACCATTCACCCGCTGGCGGGGCAAGGCGTCAACCTGGGCTTCATGGATGTCGCCGAACTGATTGCGGAAGTGAAGCGCTTACAGGCGCAGGGCAAAGACATCGGCCAACACCTTTATCTGCGACGCTATGAACGCCGCCGCAAACATAGCGCTGCGGTGATGCTCGCCAGTATGCAGGGATTCCGCGAACTGTTTGACGGTGACAATCCGGCGAAAAAGCTGCTGCGTGATGTCGGTCTGGTGCTAGCGGACAAACTGCCCGGCATTAAACCCACGCTGGTACGTCAGGCAATGGGATTACACGATCTGCCAGACTGGCTTAGCGTCGGGAAATAATAAAACCAGAATAGATAATAAAGCTCGCCGCTTAAGCGGCGAGTTATCAATAACGTTTCTTTCTTAATTAAATCGCTAACCTCTTTACCCATCCCTCTAGTTATTTAAGCGACCACTATTTTTATTTATATAATAAACTCATCATCAAAAAATAATTATCAGAGTAATAAAAACCCACCCAAAAAGATAATCACCATTAAAAACAATAAATTACATTATTTTGGAAAGGATATCTTTCTGACTGAAATCATATTTCTTATTAAAGAGTCGGGTTCTTCTTTTGTTCAATCAAGATTTACGTTATAACGTTCCCAACAAGGATTTTTTAACAGGGAGTGATACGAATGGCTAATTCTATTTTCATGAAGATCACCGGAAAAATTCAGGGACTGATCTCTGAAGGGTGTTTAAGTATCGATTCTGTAGGAAATAAACATATCTCTGGTCACGAGGATGAAATTTTTGTTTATGCAACGAATTACGACTTATCAAGAGATCGACACGTCAATCATCATCCCTTTTCCGTGACCAAAGTCGTTGATAAGTCTACACCGTTAGTCCTAACCAGCATCGCTAATAATGAACTGCTGGAAGTTGAGTTGAGATATTACCGCACCTCCGCCAGCGGGACACAAGAGAACTACATGACAATCACATTAAGAGATGCCTCTATTGTCAACCTCTCTAATCAAAATCCCAATTCATTGACGCATAACGACATGCAGCCATTTGAAATCCTGAGCCTGCGTTATGAAAGCATTACCTGCCAGCACAATATCGCGGGTACATCGGGATACAGCATATTAACTGAAAATATGTACTGATAAGCCATAAAACACACCTCATTATTTCTTTAATACATTATGGTTTTTTATGAGGAGGGATAGTGAGCAACAAATGGCAACTCAATGATAAAACCTTCAGTCGGAGTCAATTGGAATGACAACAAGAGAACATATAAAAAATGAGCGTTTAATTTATACCGAACAGCTTGGGTGGATTGATTTAGGCCACGCAAAAGGTGATGATGCGAGGGATTTGTGGGGGCAGCTCATCAGTGAACCTGCGAATCCGTTACTCAAAGGATATTTCCTGGTTAATTATTCTCAGGCCATGCATTATCGCCGTGTACAGACGGGGGTTCATGCGCAATGGAAGATAAAAAGAGGGTTATCGATAGAGACTAAACGTTCTATTGCGCTCTCCATAATGTTTTACGTCTCTCTAAAGTTTGAAGGGTTACAATCTAATCCCCTGTTCTCGCTTGCTACGGATAGCGGTTTTAGCTGTGAAGATCTGGTTTCCAATTTAGTCGGTTTTTATTCAGTAGTTCTTCCCAGAGACTATATTTCACTTAGTCAGAAAAAATCGAAAGAATATGCTTTTAAAATATGGGATTACTATGGCCCAGTGGGAAGATATAAGAATAATGAACTCAGACCACTCATTTTCCCCGATCCGGAAATGCATGCTTACCCTTATAAAAAACCGTTACCACCTTATTTGTCTGTTATAAAACCGTTTTCATCTTATGAAAACGATCTGGTTATCAACACGATTGATGAGAATACATTTCTGGGATTTAAATTGTAATGAAAACGATCTTAACCATCTTCATTTCATTATCTTCCCTGCTATTTTTTTGGGGATGGCTTATCATCGTTCCTTATACCGTCTATACAGAGAAAGACATTTTTAAATACTATACATTAACCTATAAAGAAATCAGGGACGTGCCGAGGCTATCAAAGAATTATTATTTTTCTTATGGGCCGAGTGATGAGGCGACCCCTCAAACTAGTGCTATCTATCTTTGTGATTTAACCCATATTAATGAGACTTACAGAGAATTGCTTTCTTATGTTGAAAGTACCAAAATACCATTAATTGATGGTTTTAGTTTAGGTAATTACCCGAAATTTCAGGAATATTTTCAGATTGTAAAAACGAAAGAAAAAAACAATAAAACAGGAAAAGAAAGCGAATGTCTAATGTTGATATTCTCTAAGGAACAAGGATAATTAACACTATAATTTAATGAATAGCGTAATCGATTAAAAAATGAGTACATTCGCGTTTGATCTGCCTTTGGCTTAGAACCCATCCCACAAGGAATTATAAATCGGGCAATTAAAAAATGTTAAGAAAAATCGGCTATATCTACTTTTATGCCTATTCCGCTTTATGCCTTTTTTTAATCAATGCTTTTTCTACCATCGAATATGAATGGATGATAGATGGCGACTCAGTTGCAGATTTCTGTGAAGTGCCAGAAGCTGATGCTGATGCTGATGCTGATGGCTTTTTCAGTTTCATTATCGTTCCTTTATCTATCCCTTTTTTTATTTTTAAAAGAAGCCTACCCAGAGTCATTACTTATCTTATCATCCTTGGGTATCATTCATACCGTTTTTATACGCGAATAAGTCTTTGTCCAAATTAGACTATCTCTATGAAATAGACGGATTAAATATATAATACAAAAGAAAAATTAAAAAAGGAACGTGAAAGCATGATTAGTAAAAACCACAAATATAATATCTATTTTTATGCTTATTCTGTCCTATGCCTTTTTTTAATTCATGCTTTTTCATCAATAGAATATGAATGGCTATTTGGCGACAGATCACTTAAAAGCTTTTGTGAAAATCCGAGAAGCTATGCTGAGAGTTTTTCAAATTTCATTATCATCCCTTTGTCTATTCCTTTTCTTTTAGTCAAACGGACGCCACCAAGAATAATTACTTACCTTGTTATTCTCATGTATTACTCAGGCAGTTTCTATACACGCGTGACTATCTGCCCGTACTGGTAACATACTCTGTCGAGTGCAAAACTCGCCGCCGCAGCGGCGAGTCCGGTGTATCAGGCATCTGGCCCGATTCTGACCACTAGCTTACCGAAGTTTCGGCCGTGCAGCAGGCCGATAAAGGCCTCTGGGGCATTTTCCAACCCGTCGACAATCTCTTCCCGATATTTGATCTTACCTTCTTCCACCCACGGCGACACATCCTTCCAGAACTCATCGAAGCGATGACCATAATCATCAAAGATAATGAATCCCTGCATCCGAATACGTTTCTTCAGGATCGTCCCCATCAGTAGCGGTAAGCGATCTGGCCCATCCGGTAACCCTGTGGCATTGTAGCCAGAGACGAGTCCGCACACCGGAATACGCGCCGAGGTATTTAGCAGCGGCAACACGGCGTCAAAGACTTTTCCGCCGACGTTTTCAAAGTAGATATCGATTCCCTGCGGGCAGGCCTGTTTCAGCTGTTCTGCAAAATCATCCGCTCGGTGGTCGAGGCAAGCATCAAACCCCAAAACCTCAACCGCATAGCGACATTTCTCTGCGCCACCCGCCACGCCAACAACCCGACAGCCTTTTAATTTCCCAAGCTGTCCAACCGTCGCGCCGACCGGACCGGTCGCGGCGGCCACCACCAGCGTTTCACCCGCTTTAGGCTGGCCGATATCCGTCAGGCCCATATAGGCGGTGAAGCCCGGCATACCCAGCACACCCAACGCGTAGGAAGGATTAGTCGGCGACTGACCCAGATTCGTTAATCCTTTGCCGTCAGAAATCGCATAATCCTGCCAGCCGCTGTAGGACAACACCCAATCACCTGCCTGATAATCTGGGTGTTTTGACTCCACCACGCGGCTGATTGTCCCGCCGACCATCACGTCATTCAGTTCGACGGGTTTGGCATAAGAAGGCGCATCGCTCATGCGGCCACGCATATAAGGGTCAAGGGAAAGGAACACCGTACGCAGCAGAATATGTCCTGAATCGACCTGTGGGACAGGCTGCTGTTCCAGACGGAAAGTCTCTTGTGTTGGCGCGCCGTGCGGGCGCTGAGCCAGAACCACACGGCGGTTAATTTGATCGGTTTGCGGCATAATATCCTCCGTTAAACAAAGCGTGTTGATAAAATCACTTCGTTAACAATAGGATCTGTTCTTTCATCTGGCTACGCAAACCGTGCGGCGTTCGTTATGCCGTTTTGCTTTTTTCGTAACGCGACATGCGATCCAGATACCCCATGACAAGTGCAGATAGCACAAACGTCAAATGGATAATCACGTACCACATCAGCTTGTTATCCGGGATATTACGGGCATCCATGAACACGCGCAGCAGATGGATCGACGAGATAGCGACAATCGAGGCGGCAACTTTATTTTTCAGCGAACCAGAATCCATCTTACCAAGCCAGCTCAGCTTTTCTCTGCCTTCGGTGATATCCAATGCCGAAACAAAGTTTTCGTAACCGGATAGCATGACCATCACCAACAATCCGCCGACCAGCGTCATATCGATCAGTGACAGCAACACCAGCACCAAATCGGCTTCAGCGATATCCAGGATATTAGGCAGGACGTGGAACACCTCCTGGAAAAATTTGATCGCCAGCGCCAGCAAACCCAGCGATAGCCCGAGATAAACAGGGGCAAGCAGCCAGCGCGATGAGTACATCAGATTCTCAATAAAACGTTCCATAACTCACTATATGCAGGTGGAAAAGAGGGAAATAATAGCGAAAAGTCCTGCTGTGGTGTTAATCAATTCTTGAGCAGAATGCACCATTTACAGAATGCTCTGCCCTGCCGTGCCCCCAGCGATGATTTCCGCGTTTTGTGATCCGGCCTGCACTCACCTTCAAACCGATGCCGTCCTCCTGCCGCTCGTGGCACGCATCTGAAGGTTCACCCTTTTTCACCTTCCTACACTGTCTAGCGCCAGCAGGTCTGGCAGCAATCATACACTGCACTCTACATTCAGAGCCGAATACAGGCTTACCACAAAGTAAAACAAGGGGTTACGAATGAGCGATCCTATTTTCCTTGGTATTTTCTGGCATTTCATCGGTGCGGCCAGCGCGGCCTGTTTTTATGCACCGTTTAAGCAAGTCAAAAACTGGTCGTGGGAAACCATGTGGTCACTGGGCGGATTTTTCTCGTGGATTATCCTGCCCTGGAGTATCAGTTGGTGGTTACTGCCTGATTTTTGGCGTTATTACGGTTCGTTCGATATGGCGACCCTACTCCCCATTTTTCTCTTCGGCGCGATGTGGGGCATCGGTAATATCAACTACGGCCTGACGATGCGCTACCTTGGCATGTCGATGGGCATCGGTATCGCCATTGGCGTGACGCTGATTATCGGTACGCTGATGACACCCGTCCTGCAAGGTAAGTTCTCCATTCTGTTTGGTTCAGCGGGCGGACGCATGACGCTACTGGGCGTGCTGGTCGCAGTCATTGGCGTCGCCATTGTCAGCTATGCCGGCTTACTGAAAGAGCGAGCACTCGGTATTCGCGCCGAGGAATTCAACCTGAAAAAAGGGCTGATTCTGGCCGTGATGTGCGGCATCTTCTCCGCAGGCATGTCCTTTGCGATGGATGCCGCGAAACCCATGCACACCGCAGCACAAACGCTGGGGATCAATGCGCTGTATGTCGCACTCCCCAGCTACGTAGTGATTATGGGCGGTGGTGCCATCGTCAACCTGGGTTTCTGCTTCATCCGTTTGGCAACCTGCAAGGGCATTTCATTAAAAGCCGATCTGGCACAGGCCAAACCGTTACTGATTGCCAACGCGCTCTTCGCTATTCTGGGCGGCGTCATGTGGTATTTGCAATTTTTCTTCTACGCCTGGGGACACGCCAACATTCCGGCTGATTACACCTACATCAGTTGGATGCTGCACATGAGTTTCTACGTACTGTGCGGCGGCATCGTCGGTCTACTGTTTAAAGAGTGGAAGGCCGTTGGCCAGAAGCCAGTACGCGTACTGGTTCTCGGCGGCATGGTCATTATTCTGGCGGCGAATATCGTCGGACTAGGAATGGCCGTGTAAGCACCTTATCATCGCGTTCGGTGCTACCAAAGCGAGTACCGAACGCGATGGAATTCCGACGAGTAAGATAAAGATTGATTAGCATGAAAAACAGAAAACTGGAGATCTCTGGTGAGCGCGCACCCTAAAAAAATTGAAAATATTTATCGTTTAGATTCACAAGAAAGGTGTGATTACTTTATCCGTAAGATTACTGATTTTGAAATTGTCTGGGGATTATTTAATGAGGGATGGGCAACGGCGATATCCGATCAGAAAATGGCGATTCCCTTCTGGCCTGAGGAAAATTTTGCCACACTGTGCGCTAATGATGAATGGGCTGGATTCACAGCAAAAGCCATTGAGTTAAACGAATTCCTATCACGTTGGCTCCCTGGGATGCAGAACGACGGTAGAATATGTCAGATTTTCCCCATTCCAAGTGAACACGGTTTTTTCATTCCTCCTGCAACCTTACTGCACGCCATTAAAGATGAATGTGAACAATACGAGTGACCGTTCAGTTTACAATTTATCCCGAGAGACATTTATTTGAATCTTGTGGAAATGAGAAAAGGGGAATGACGATGTCAGCGTTTTTTAACGAAATAGACAGGCTTTCCCCGAGAGAGTTGCAACGCTATGCTTCCGCCTGTTTGCAGGCCTATTGCAACGCAAAATTAATTCAACACCCATCGATCGGCGCGTTGATAGCTCATCTTAATCATTACCCAGAGAGTGGCAGTCTGGCTGAATGGGAAAGGAAAGGCGCGTTGCTGCCGCTAAATGGGCGGGGAGATGATATACCACAAGATCTTATCCTATCGATCTCACCACAGGATATTGAAACATTCTCTTATCTTGTTGATGTCGTAGTGGAGGTCGGAATCGTGGATATGTACGGGGCACCAACAACGCTTCCGGCTGAGTTTGTTACGAAGATAGCCTTGATTCTGTCCAAAAATAATATCGACCTGCCTGAGTGTTAGGTGAAAAGAAATGCAGTGCCCAATATTCTAAAAATATTGAGATGTCGTTCGGATGAAGAAGTTGAAAATTAGTGAGCAGGTCAATCAGAACATGAGCTATGAGTACAGGTTAGTCTTTGATGATGCCTCGGCAGCCCAAGATGTCATGAGTACGATTAAACACAGTGAAACCTGCATTCGCGCCGAAAACGGCGATGTCTATTTGAAAGACACATCCCTAAACAATCGTGCTGAATATGACATCCGCCTGATCGATGAGGACGATAGCTCGCTGTGGCTTCAGGTTAACGTTAAATCTGTCGATTTGTACGTACTTATGCGAGAAACCCTAAGCGGGAAACCGTTCAAATGCTTTGAAGATGGGGATGTGGAGAGTGAAGTAGAACTCAGCGAGGCTTTTCGCCTCAACACATTACTCAATCCGCTCTGACATCGTCAGGAACGTCCCCCTGCGTGATAAGTTCCAACAAAATGAATATGATAGATCGGACACGGAAGAAGCCGTCATCAGAATCGCCAGACGCAATCTTGGTGAGCGATAAATTTCAAATATTCACAAGTAAAACAGCAGGAGAAAACCATGAGCGTCAGATTTCCGGCAGCCTATTATGATTCGTCCTCTGAAGAGGGCGTTTTGACGGTTGGATTCGCAGACAATGAAGATGACCCACAACATTTTCTCATTTTGCAACGGGCAGAAGAACCTGACGAGCAAGATGAAGAACTGGGCCAAGATACTTATTATATTGAGATTGGCAATCCAGGCGTGGCTGGGTATGGCGGTATTGATGCTGTCTTGATTGCGACAAACAAAATCATTTTTACGTGTTCAGGCACGACGAGCTGGTGCAAAGAAATAGAAACGATTGAGATAGAGATTTCGCCTCAGTTGGGAGAGATTAACGAAATTGAAGCCTCGCTTCGGGAAATATTTATCGATACGCCAACACACGTCTCTCGGTCATAGCAACAGCCCTCGATACATAAAAGGGTGCGCGGAAAACAAGATAGAGAGCGTACGGTTTTAGCTAACATCGAGCGTCATTTTACTTCACCGATTCAGGTATTGGTAATCACCTATGTTAGTTCATGTATACGTAGCAGATAACGATGGGCCAACCTTTGAAGTGCTGCCTGTCCGAGAAATCGAGAGGGACACTTACGAATTGCTGTCTTCTCCCGGCCTTGCGTTAAATTTGGCACGCGGGGATATCTTCCGAATTCAAGACAAACATGCCCATCCAGAAGTGTTGCAAAGAGGCGGTAATTTTTGCATTCACATCTATGCCGATTACCTTCCCCCCGAAGACATTACCCGTTTAGAGCATGATGTGGTTAGCCAATTAAATGGAACCTTAGACGGTGTATATCAAGCCAACTTGACGTTGGCCGTTCCTGCCAGAAATGGGATGGATAAGATTGCCGACGTTTTCGATGCCTTTCGCGAAAAAACAGGGGTTCAATGGTACTTCGCGAACATTTATAAGAATATTGACGACGATGAAGACGAAACGCTTTTAAATTGGTGGCTGGATAGTTAAGCGCCCATCGACTAGCCCTCAAGTGAAAACGTTCATGGTTAAGATCAGCGGCATTTTTCCAGGAAAGCAAAAACGCCCTGAGAGATCCTCAAGGCGTTCTGGAATGGACTTCAATGTTTACGGCTAATTTTTTCACGATTCATTAATAGTGCGACACTTAAATAATAAGCATCGCACTCTTTCACATGATCTAAAATAAAATCACAGCCTATCGTGAAGCATTCAAAGGAAATTCTGGATCAGGTTCGTGGGTCATACGATTACGTAAATCACGACGAATAATTTCAATAGACCAGAACCAAATGAGGTGGCCTACGATTTCAGATACATGTTCATACCAAGGGAGAACAAACAGAGACGGCGTGAGGCCCATTAATGGGAATGAAATCATATGGACAAATAATTGAGCCAGCGCACCAGCCAGCAGACCTTGCCATAATTTTATTTTAGGAAATACTTCTGCAACAACACAGTAACCTACAGCAAAAATAATAGAGAAAATAATGTGCGTCACACCAACCCAATTGAATACATGGCCGGCAAAGGTATAAACAGCCGCATTAGGGTCAACAACGCCGAGCCAATCGCGTAAAAAAATGTAGGGCGGATTAAGAAAATTACGAGAACAATCAATGTGTTCTGCCGCTCTAATCAGTGATTCAGGAGCGCAAGCACCGCTAAACATATCAGTAGGGCTACGTGGAGGAAGCGGATTTTCTGCGCCCCATTTTACGAAAGATGAAACAATACCTGCAATCAAACCAATAAAAGCAGCTAATCCATAGCGTCTCCGAGATGGAGATGTTTGTTCAAAAAAGTTCATTTTTTTACCAATCTAACCATTAAAGGTTATAGTCTTACATAGACATCATCTACTTATAAAGAGGTTAATTGATATATCGAACAATCTCTCTAGTATATTTTGTTATTAGGAACGCCGTTTTAAATTTTATAAAAAATAAAAAAAGAAACCATGCGTTTATTTTTTGTGAAATTTTTACTCAATAATTGAAAAACCAGATTCTCTAACGTGTCCGAAATGTATATTTCCTCCGATAAAAACGAATAATAATTCTCCAATAAAAACATTTCGGTTATTTTTATGTAAAATACTAACAGTTCAGTAACTCATAATTTCACGCTGCACCATACTGATATTCAGCCTGCAACATGGGTTGATGGGATGCAGGAATCCAGCACACCTCACCCCAGACTCCCGTCTTACTCTTCCTTAATTCTGCCGGAACCAATCCGGACGCTGATGCTCTTCACGCCAGAATAATGCCGCCATTCCCCATGATGTCCCATCCTGACGACGTAGCTGCCAGACTACGCCGCCATAAATCGGAAACGTCTGGCCATTTTTTCTGACTCGAATTCCGCTGTAGCCATAGACAATCCCTTGCTGAGATACATTTTCAAGAAACTTCTGCCGGGCTGGCTGCAAAGATGTCTCAGCACTCAGCCGTGAAGGCAGTGCCAGCATTTCTGCTTCGCTATATCCGAAGCAATCAAGCGCAAAGCGATTGGCATAGATAAAGAGAGGATCGCCTCCCATTCCTTGGGCTAGTACACTATAAGGCGCCTGTTCATGCAGCCATCTGTCGCGATCGGCAAGATCAGCAGGGGAAGGTAATAGGGAACCACTCTGAGCCAGGTAACACGAATCAATCTTCTCAAGCAATGTGAGTGACATAATCGCTCCTTAAAGGTTTCGTAAGCGTGGATTACTCCCCAGAAGCTGATGCGCATCAACAGGCACCTCAATCAATAGCGAAGGTCGCCCAATTTCGCCGGCTCTGACCAGCACATCCTCTAAATTAGCGAGATCGGGTTGAAGCTTCTCCGCATCCCAACCACAGGCCTTAGCAATCGCGCAGTAGTCGAGAGAACACACGCCAGCGTGATAATACTCTGGCACGACCTCAGGCAGGATTTTGGGTAACCCTTGCGCCACAATACCCAGGCTCTCATTGTTTAGCAGGAAAATGACAATCCCCAATTCCCGCACTTCTCCTAATGCTCCAGAAAACAGGCGAAAGCAGCCATCGCCGGTAAATAAAAAGACCGCGTGTTCAGACAGAGCCAGCTTCGCACCCACAGCAGCGCCAAATGCGCCGCCCATCGCCGAGCCACGGTAAAACGAGTAGAAACGAATGTGGGGATGAGGACGCTGCGTCACGAACTGGCGATCTTTATACGCAAGGCATACATCATCAAACCCAACGGAGTCCGCGGGCCACCAGCTATCCAGACGCTGATATAGCGCCACCATATTGGCGTAACCCTGACGCGGGGAAGAAAAGGCATGATGATTTAGGTTCTGCGGCGCAGGTTCAGCCCCCGTGTTGGCAAATGGGCACGCTTCCGCAACCGCAATCAGCCTGCGCAGCGATTGATCGAGCGGTCCATGAATATGGTGATAGTGCCCCAAAGCTCGGTGCTGAAAGCCGCCCTCAATCTGGCCATAGGCCTGCGTAATATTGCTTAGGTAGAAAGTTTCACCAGCGGTAAAAGGCTGTAAATTTACCGAATACTCATCTGGGCTCGCTCCCAGAATCAGCAGAACATCGTTGTTATTCAGCGATGCATAAAGCGTCGTCGCACAATCATTTCCGCCAAAACCGATATAACCGTAACCATACGGATTCTCTCGACTGACGGCATTTGCGCCATTGATCGTCCACACCGTTGCCGCACGCAGGTGTACAGCGAGCTGGGTCGTCAACGCTGGCGCATTGGGATAACGCGCCATTTCCTCCCCAACCAACATCACCACGCGCTTCCCCCTCACCGCCTGACGAAAGCGATCAACAACGTCCCCGAGATCGCCACAGGCAAAAGCGGGTCGTGAATCAGGAGGAAGAGAATTCACGCCGGTGGCCTCAATCAGCGCATGGTGCACTAACACCAACACCACCGGCTTCGCGTTATTCAGTTGCGCCGCTGCCAACCTCAGTTTTTCATTTATCGTCTGCGGATCATCGAGAACGAAAACCGAATCAGGCAGCTCGGCCCGCAACTGCTGAACAATATTGCTACCGTGCTCCCACGTATCCTGTAACGGTAACAGACCTTCCGTATCTTTCCCCGATAGTGCGACCAGATAGACAGCAGGAATATCATGCAGCTTGGCATCGCTGAGTCCACATCCTAGCAACTTCGTTGCGGCTCCCGTGGTGGCCACCGCTGCCGCGAGCCTCCCGCTGGCGAGGTAATAGCCCAGCGGAACAAAGCCTGCGCTGTACTCGCCTAGCGTTAAAAATCCGGTTTTATCCTGAGCCGACCAGTCAACGGGATGAATGCCTTTAACAAAATGAATGACCCCGCCGCCTGTGACGCCCGTATAGAGCATCACGCCAGACTCGGAGAGAAAATCAAACAGGCGCGAATATCCATTTGATTTGACGTCATTAAATGCTGGATGTCTCATGCCGTCCTCCGTCAGGGGGTCGTAGACCATGGCATAAGCGTAGTTGGCATTGCTGTGTAATACATTGCGAACGAATAAAAAGCATACTGAATCATGATGTTGCGAAGCGGTATTCGCCGTGATGGACTTCCTCTTCATATATATTTTTATGGAATTGAAAATCCATTTTTATTCTTTTACATGCATAAGACCGCCTACTAGAGTAGCGAAAAGACCGCCGTGTATGGCCTCATGTCATCGTAAAGGACACAGGGAATGGAAAAAAATCACCCGCAAGTTACGACTCTCGCAGCAGGATTACTCACGCTGCTTTTCGCACTCAATCCCGGTGCTTACGCTGCACAAAGCGGTGAAAAACCGGTATCCGGTGGTATTCTGAACGTAGGTTTGGGTAGCGATACGCCGATCATCGACCCGCACATTACGGCCTATGGCGTAACAGCGCTGATTTCCCGCAACGTGGTCGATTCACTGGTAGGACAGGCGGAAGATAACCGCTTTACGCCCTGGTTGGCGGAAAGCTGGAAAATTAACGACAACAACACCGAGTACACTTTCCACCTGCGCAAGGACGTGACGTTCAGCGACGGCACCAAGCTGGATGCGGAAGCGGTGAAATACAACATTGAGCGTATTCTCGATCCGAAAACCACCTCCAGCTACGCGAAATCGCTGTTAGGTCCTATCGACAAGATCTCAACGCCGGATGACTATACGATTGTGCTCCACTACAGCTCACCGTTTGCGGCGCTGTTACAGGGCCTGAGCCTGCCATATCTGGGCATTCAATCGCCGACGTACCTGAAGAAAACACCAAACACCAGCACCACCGTGGTGGGTTCCGGTCCGTTTATTCTTGATTCCTTTGTGAAAGGCAGCGGCAGCAAGCTGACGAAGCGCCCTGATTACAACTGGGGACCGGGTTATGCCAAGCACACTGGCCCAGCCTATCTGGATGGTCTGGTGTTCAAATATCTGCCAGAAGCGTCGGTTCGCCTTGGCGCACTGAGCAGCGGCCAGATTCAGGCCATTGACGCCGTGCCGCCTGCCAATTTCCCGACGGTGAAGCGCAATCCAAAGCTGGAAGTGATTACCTATGAGAACCCGGGCGTTAACCGTGTGCTCTATCTCAACACCACCAAAGGCCCTTTCCAGGATGTCGCGGTGCGTAAGGCATTCCAGAGCGCGGTAGATACCAACGCGGCAGTGAAAGTTGCCTTCTTCGGTACACTGAAAGCCGCCGATAACGTTCTTGGCCCTGCCACGCTGTACTACGATCCGAGCGTCGCGTCCCGCTGGGGCTTTGATGTGAAAAAAGCCAACGAACTGCTGGATAACGCAGGCTGGAAACAGAAAGACGGCGAAGGCTTCCGTACTAAAGATGGCAAGCGCCTGAGCGTCAGCTTCGTTTACGCCTCAACCAACGTTGAAGCCGCAGATGTCGCGCTGTTCCAAGCGGTGCAATATCAGGTGAAGCAGGCAGGCTTCGAAGTCAAATTGACGCCAGTTGATGCGGGTGAATTCACCACACGCACCAATGCCAACGAGTACGATATCGCCTCTAACTTCTTCGTGCGTGCAGAGCCAGATATTCTGCGTACCGTGTTCGATTCGGCCTATGCGCCACCGAACGGTAACGGCTTTACTCGCATCAGCGTGCTGGACGGTAAACTGAGAAAAGCCATTGGCGCGGGTGACGCGGAACGTAAACAGCTCTACAGCGAAATACAGCGTGAGGTCATCGATCAGGCGTATGTTGTTCCGCTGTATGTTCCAGCCTACCAACTCGGCCTGTCCAAACAGGTACAGGGCATAAGCTGGGCCACCAACGCAAAACCGAACTTCTATGATGTCTGGATTAAACGTTAATCTGTACGCGCTAGGTAAACGTCTACTCACCATTCTGGCTGTGCTCTGGGGCGCAGCCACATTGACGTTTATTGCCGTCAAACTGATCCCCGGCGATCCCGTCGCTATTCTCAGCGGCGGCGATAACGTAGTGGATGAAGCCTATCGCGCCGTACTCATCAAACAATTTGGGCTCGATCAGCCGCTGTGGGTGCAATATCTGCGCTACTGTGGACAGGCGCTACAGGGCAATTTTGGCGTCAGCTATCTCTACCGCCTGCCAGTCGGTAGCGTGATTAGTGATGCGATGCATGAAACCCTGCCGCTGGCGCTTGGCGGCTTGATTCTGGCACTGTTCCTCGCGATTACCAGCGCGCTGCTCACCGCGGGTCGCTATGGTGCGCTGCGCACTAGCGTATCGTGGCTGGAGCTAACGCTGCTTAGCACACCGGTCTACTGGATTGGTATCGTGCTATTAAGCCTGTTCAGTTTTCGCCTGCAATGGTTTCCCGTCACTGGCAACGACGGTTTTATGTCGCTGGTGTTACCGGTTATCACTCTGGGCTTGCCGATTGCCGCCATTCTAAGCCAGGTACTGCGCGACGGTTTGGAAGATGCGCTCTCCCAGCCGTTCTCACTCACTGTACGCACGCGCGGCGTCAGCGAAATCCGGCTGCGTTTCCGTCACGGTTTGCGCCACGCCGCGCTGGCCGCCTCAACGCTGACCGGTACCTTACTGGCAAGCGTACTCGGCGGCTCCGTGCTGACCGAAACCGTCTTTGGCCGCGCGGGTATCGGGCAGGTCACGCTGAGTGCAATTGAAAACCGCGACATGCCGCTGGTGCTCGGCGTCGTCATGCTGTCCGCGTTCCTGTTCGTCGTCATCAATCTGCTGGTGGATGCGCTGTATCTCCTCATCGATCCCCGCTTACGCAAGAAGGCGAGCGCCCATGAGTAGCGAACCAATGCCCTTCACGCAGACGCCATCAAGAAAAATCTATCGCAGCCCGTGGCTGAGCACAGCGACGCTGCTGCCTGCCGCTATCGTTTTCCTGCTGGCACTGGCGGTCTTTTTCCCCTCGCTGTTTACCAGCCGCACCGCCGATGAAATGGATATGGGGGCGGTATTCCAGTCGCCGAATAGCACTTACTGGTTCGGCACCGATCAGCTGGGGCGCGACATTTTTTCCCGCATTGTTCACGGCACTTCGCTGTCGCTGGGTATTGGCGTCGGCGCGATGCTGATCGCCTGCTTCGGCGGCGTGCTGTTTGGTACGCTATCGGTGCTCGCGCCGCTGCGTGTCCGTCAGGTTCTGGTGCGCCTGCTGGACATCATGCTGGCGTTTCCCGATCTGTTGCTGGCGCTGCTGGTGATCGCCGTACTAGGACGCGGCCCGGAAAACACCATGCTGGCCGTCGGTCTGGCGGGGATTGCGGGTTATGCGCGTTTGATCCGTTCTCAGGTGCTGCAAGTCAGGTTATCCGGCTACGTTGAGCATGCGATTGCGCTGGGCGAACACCCGCTGTATATCGTTTTTCGCCATATCATTCCCAATACGCTGCGTCCGCTGTTGATTGTCGCCACCATTGGCGTCGGCCACGCGGTGCTGTCCGCCTCGGCGCTGAGCTTTTTGGGATTGGGCGTCGTTCCGCCGACTGCCGAATGGGGCGCGTTACTGGCTGACGGACGCAACTTCCTTGATATCGCACCGTGGGTCAGCCTGCTGCCCGCCAGCGTCGTCGCGCTGTCGGTAATTTCCATCACGCTGCTGGGGCGTCGTTTACAGGCTATTTTGGCAAAAGGAGAGGCACGATGAGCCTGAACACACTCCCTCACTCCTCTCATTCGTCTTCAGATGCACCGGCGAAGATGCCGCTGCTACGTGTGGAGAACTTGAGCGTCACGTTTCCCAGCCCATCCGGCCCCATTCGTTCGGTTAAAAACCTCTCTTTTCAGGTGAATGCTGGAGAAATTCTGGCACTGGTCGGCGAATCGGGTTCAGGGAAATCCGTCACCGCCCGCACGCTGGTAGGTTTATCCGGTGAAGGCGTTGACGTACAAGCAAACGCGATTGAACTCACGCGCCATGATGGCAGCCTGTGCGATCTACGTTATCTGACCGATCGCGACTGGCGGGCGATTCGCGGCCGTGAAATTGGCTTTGTTTTGCAGGACGCGCTGGTGTCTCTCGACCCGCTGCGCAAAATCGGGCAAGAAGTCGCGGAGCCGATCCTGACCCATCGCCTATTGCCCCGCGAGCAAATTCCTATCCGCGTCGCCGAACTCCTGACAAAAGCAGGCATTCCCGACCCTGAGAATCGCGCGGCACAGTATCCACACGAGCTGTCCGGCGGCCTGCGTCAACGCGCGCTTATTGCCTCCGCGCTGGCAGCCGGCCCACAGTTGCTGATTGCCGATGAACCCACCACCGCGCTGGATGCCACGGTGCAAAAGCAGGTGCTGAAAGTCTTCACCGCCTTGGCGCAGGCGGGGCACGGTGTTCTGTTGATCACTCACGATCTTGCCGTCGTTGCTGACGTCGCGGATCGCGTCATTGTCATGCAGCACGGCGCGCTGGTAGAAGGCGGTGAGGCGAGGCAGATCCTGTCAGCACCAACGCATCCCTACACTCGCAAGCTGCTGGCGGCAATCCCGACCGCGTCCACGCGAGGAAAGTGGCTGGCCGGTGTCGATCCGTTACAGAGCGGTATTGCGCCATCAGCGGCGTCTCTGGCAACGAATCACGCCAGTACCGACGCGATAGCCCTGACGGCGGATCGCATTGCAGTGTCGTTCAAGCGCCCGGACGGTAGCCGGATGCAGGCCGTCAATCAGGTTTCTCTCCAGATCAAGCGCGGCGAAACGCTGGGTATCGTCGGGGAATCCGGCTCCGGTAAAACCACGCTGGGCAAAGTCATTTTGGCATTGCAAAAGCCGGACAGCGGGGAAATCCGACTCGCGGACAATGCCTGGAGCACGTTAACGGAACGCGAGCGCCGACCGCTACGCGCCCGCATTCAGACGATCACGCAGGATCCGCTCAGTTCGTTCGATCCACAATTTACCGTCGCCCAGATTCTGCGTCAGCCACTGCGCTTGCGCCGCGATCTGAGCGACGATGAGAAACAGCGACGTATTCTGACGCTGCTGGACTATGTCGGCTTGACGCCCGATCTGTTGAGCCGACGCCCTACGGCGCTGTCCGGCGGTCAACGTCAGCGCGTCTCCATCGCACAAGCGCTGGCCTCAGATCCTGAAATCCTGATCTGTGACGAGCCGGTATCGGCACTGGATGTCACTACACAGGCGCAGGTGTTGGATTTACTGGTAGCGTTGCAGCGCCAGTTGGGGCTGACAATGCTGTTCATCTCCCACGATCTGGGCGTGGTACAGCACATGAGCCACCGCATCGCGGTCATGAAGGACGGGGATATCGTAGAAACAGGGCCGGTCGAACAGATCTTCAATCAGCCGCAGCATCCTTACACGCGCCTGTTGCTCTCGACGGTGGCGGAATAGGGATGTTGAAGAAAGATTGAGTGGTTAAAAACACAGCGACATTGTACAATGATAGTACATATCAGGAGGTACAGATGCGTACAATTAGCTACAGTGAAGCCCGACAAAATCTATCGGCGACCATGATGAAAACGGTCGAAGACCGTGCTCCTATTCTTATCACTCGACAGAATGGTGAAGCCTGCGTGCTTATGTCTCTGGAAGAGTATAACTCTCTAGAGGAAACCGCGTATTTACTGCGTTCACCAGCCAATGCAAAAAGACTGATGAATTCAATCGAGAGCCTTAAGGCTGGCAATGGCGAAGAAAGAGATATCATTGAGTGAAGCTAATCTGGTCAGAAGAAGCATGGGAAGACTATCTGTACTGGCAGGACATCGATAAGCGGATGGTCAAAAAGATCAATGAATTAATAAAAGAAACGCGCAGAACACCTTTTGAAGGAAAAGGAAAACCAGAGCCACTTAAACATAACCTTGCTGGTTTCTGGTCGCGCCGTATCACCGAAGAACATCGTCTGGTTTATGCCATCACCGATGACGCCATGATGATAGCCGCCTGCCGCTACCACTATTAACCCCTCATTGATTCATCGGTATTAGCTCAGATTCGAGCTAATACTTTTGTGACTCACAGCCATACCTAATATGACAGATAGCTCTGTGCCAGAAACGGAAGTTACATTTATCGAAGCTTGTTTATCGACGAGGAGGCATTCTCCGGAGAACAGCGGGCTTGATAAAGGAGTAGGAAGTGGTCATAATAACCACATGCTTCTGACTATGGAGTATCTCCGGTCAACTAGGAAGCCTCTATAGGCAGTATAATCTCGTAAATTATTAAGGCTCCCGTTAAGCAATTATCGGGGGCCTTAATAATTTGCAGAGCACTCGAAGACGCTTCAGTCAACTCTTTCTGATGGCCTCATCAGATCAAACATAGGTAAAGGATGAATGAAAGACAACAGTCTGGAGAGTGTTTTTAATTCCTACTTCAATAACAAAAAAGACTTTGCTGATTTTCATACCCTCAGAACGGAAGACGAAGCTAGACTTATTCCCCTAAGTAAAAATAAGGTTGAGCTTTACCAGTGTTCAGCCCGGCTTAAGGTTATTCATACTTTTCTTTCTCGGTTTGTGTTCAGCGAAATGCCTATGAGAAAAGATATCGTTTTTTCTTACCAGAAAGATGTGAATATTACTGATGCCGTCCGACCGCACTGCAACAGTGAATTTATATTTAAAACAGACATATCGAAATTTTTCCCCTCAATCAGCGCTGAAGCTGTGTCTCATACGCTTTCAAAATACTGTGTAAATATACGTACGGTGGACCCTGAAGAGATTAGAGAAAATATAAAGAGGATTGTTTATCTGTGTACTATCGATAACCGTCTACCCGTTGGATTTTCATGCTCGCCCTCAATCAGTAACTTCTGTTTTTATGATTATGACAATGTTATTGAGGCCTACTGTAACAAGAAAGGTTATATCTACAGTCGTTACTCGGATGATCTGATCATTTCATCGCAGGGTGAAATGGATAAAGACATAATCACAAACGACCTCACAGCGATTCTATCATCAGACGCATTCCTGAAACTATCCATCAATCATAAAAAAACAAAAGTCATTACGAAAAAGTATGAAAGAAAAATTCTGGGAATAAGCATACTTAATGACGGGAAAATGACGGTCAGCAAAGCAACCAAAACGGATATTGAAGTGAAGCTGCATCTGCTCAAAACTGACAGAAAAAAACTACTGAATTATACTGGCATGGATGAGATGACATCAATTCTGTCAATCGCAGGCGTGCTGAGTCAAATTAACAACATCGACAAGGACTACCTTTTTCATCTACGTAAAAAATACGGTAACGCCATCATCAGTAAACTGCTCAGAGGTAAGGAGCTGCTGAAATGATCGTCAGTGTAGATATCAGAGCGTTGCAACACTTAGCTGAAATCAGCGTGTCCTTTGACTTTTCACGCGACCCACTTATCTGCATGACAAGCAGGAATGGTGTGGGTAAAACGTCCATCATTAAAGCGCTCGCACTGCTCAAAGACACCGCTATCGTCAGTAAAACATCGTCAGTGTTTAGCATCAGCGAAAACACGCAGATCGATGTTAAAATTAATGAAGACGTATATACTTTCAGGTTCAATGATGGCGATCTTGATACGAAGAATATTCTCAGAGATGAAGCGTTTCTGAACGTCGAACTGCCTATTCCTTACGGTAAGCGTTTCTCAGATTTTCCCGCCTTGGGCAGCATCGATATGACGCTAAGGGAGAAGTACTTAAAAGGAGACTATGAAGAAGCACACGAACTTATAGCTTTCCTCAATTCCGTTTATAGGGATGAAAAAAAGTTTCAGAATCTGAAAGTCGTGAGCATAAAGGGCGTGAACTACTATTTTCTTCCGCTTGATAATAACCGATATATACGCGAGGACTACTTCAGTTCAGGAGAGTTCTTTGTTATCAGTATTTTCAAGATGATAACCTCCTCAAGCCGGCTTATCATCATAGATGAAATAGATGTGTCCCTTGATTCCTCTGCGCAAGTTTCACTAATGGGTGCGATCAGGAATATCTGCATGGAAAGGGAAATAAAAATACTCTTTACCACGCACTCTCTCGCCATCATGAAAACCATTTATGAATACGGAACACCAATAATCTATCTGAAAAGTGAAAACGGTACAGTTAGCCATAACCGGGTTTCTTACAGCTTTATTCAAATGGAAATGTTTGGATTCCAGGGGTATGACAAATTTATCTTCACCGAAGACGTAACGCTTGAGCAATATATCAACCTTAAGCTCTCCACTATGGAAACAAAGAATAGGGTCAAAGTCATTTATATTGGTGGCTGCAGCAATGTGGTTGATTTGATGAAGCGTAATGCTTCGACTGGTTTCATCTGTTCATCCAAAGACGCGATAGCCGTCCTGGACGGCGATGCGAAAGCCCAATATGGTCACCGTACGGACGTTATTATCAGCCCTTACGATGATATTGAAGATGAAATATTCAGAAAATATAAAGAAGAAAATGCGGTGCATAATCTCCCAGATGTCGCGCCAGAAAATGCCAAATCTAAAGCCTACTGGAAAAAACTGCAGGAAAAACGTAAAGAACATAATCTTACCCGAGAAGATATTTTTACAATCCTTGAGCATGGTTTTGATGCGAAAGTGTCGATTTTTTATCAGGAATTGCTCACATTTATCAACGGTTAGGCACGTAAGAGATCTCTGGCTCACCGCTGTATTACGTATAACTTGCTGCTGATAGGGGCAGGAAGAATTACGGATGTCATGAGCATCCGCTTTCAGCTCGTTGCCAACTATCAGGTTGAGTCATGCCCTAATACGGCACACGGCCAGATAAAGTCCGAGCCTGCACAATTCATACCCAATACCTAACGCCGTCACTCCACATTCAGAAAGCGCTGGCGATAAGCGCTGGGCGAAACGCCGAACGCCTGATGGAACACCACAGAGAAGTAGTTACTGTCCTCAAAACCACACAGCGCGGCAACGTCGCCGATGGTTTGCAGATCATAACGCAGCAGCTCCATCGCCTTACATAGCCGCAGCTGGCGCAGGTAATGTGGCACGCTCATGCCCGTTTGCTCTTTAAAGCGAGAACGCAAACTGCGGGCGCTGAAGTGGTGCTGTTCGCAAAAGGCTTCAAAGCGGAACGGTGCCGCGATGCTGGCACGCAGCGCATTCATCAACATATCCAACTGGTGCGCATCGGCCAGTTGCGGACTGTCCGGCGTGTGACGATAGCGCGCCGCCAGCAGCGCAATCTGCAACAGCAGCGCTTCACTCAATTGCAGCGACAGCGCATCCGATTTCATGCATTCCTGCCTCAGCGCGTCCACCTTCTCGCGGAGGGTATCCATGCCTTCCGAGCCTAAACACCAGTGGCGCTGGCTTTGTGGAAGCTCCCCACCCGGCAGTAACGCTTGCCAATCTGCGGATAACGTCAGGCGATTGCGAATATAGAGAATGTTGTCCAGCTCAAGCTCGTGGACGGATTCATAGCTGTGGCGATCGTTCGCGGAGACATAGAACATATCGCCGCGAGTAATACGGTACGGCACATCGTTCCAGAGGTGCAGACCATTGCCACGCCAGACGATGACGAGTTCATCAAAATCATGATGATGCAGCGGAAACACGGGCTGTGGGTGCCGTTCGGCAACCATCACGGCATTCTTGTCGGTGAGGAAATAGTCTTCAGTCTGTAATTTCAAACCCCGTATTGCTGTCGCCATTCCCTCACCCGCAGTTGCCATTACCTACTCTTCACGAGAAAACGCCTGATGGCGCAGTGATTTAGGCGCCTGCGAGAATGCCTTGCGGAATTGCGTCGAGAAGTGATTGCTGTCGCTAAATCCACAGGCGTGCGCAATCGTGGTGATAGAATCATCACTCTGCTGCAACCGCCGACGAGCCTCCAGTAATCTTAACCGATTCAGATAGCGTTGTGGCGTCATACCTGTGTGTTGTTTGAGCTGACGATGCAGCGTACGCAGCGGCAACGAGAACTGGTCAGCCAAGTCGCCCCAGTTCACTTCTTCACTGTAGTTGTTTTGCAGCCAGCCCAGCAGCGCCTGCACTCCTTGACGCTCGGAGCCGTTGCCCTCCGTCTGGAAACAGTGTTGACGCAGTTGCACCAGAATGTGCAGAAACAGGCTTTCGCTGGCAGCAATAGCCTCTGGCGCATCGCTCTGCGCCAGTTCAGCCAGACTATTCATCGACTGCTTCAACTGCTGCATTCCCACCGCATTGACCTGCCACTGCCCTTGCCATTCGCCGTTCGGGCCATACGGCAAAAAGGCGGCGATATCGGAAAGGAAGCGGAATCCGCGCGGCGAGCGGTACAGCATGTTGGTCAGGCACAGCCCTTCGACGTCTTCAAAAAGATGCCGATCGTTATCACGAACGAAGAATACCGAACCGCTGCACAGTGCATAGGGCTGATCGTTAAACACATGGACGCCTGCGCCCTGCTCCACCAGCACAATTTCCCAGAAATCATGATAGTGCTCAGGAAACGCCGCTTGTGGGGTACGCGGCTCAACCGCAACCGTTACGGCACGCGAAGTAAAAAAATCATCACCACGAAGTAACGTCATTTCAGTTCTCCATTCAGCTTCTGGCAAAAATGCGGCCTTTGAAAAAGGGTAGCCAGAAGCGACAAAACCAGCCTTGAAATACCGTCACCCGCACGCCATCTGGCTGCTCTTTTTTTAAGATCGCACCGCCTAATTGATTGAAGTGTGGTAAGGATCACACCGCCTTTTCCCTGGTTTTTTCGTGGTTATTCCCTAAATAATTTCCCAGATTGTGAGCCCTTTCACGGCCAGCTTTGTCATTTTGCCAGCCGCCTGTTGTTGATGGCACTCATAGGAAGGTGGCTTCTGTTACCGCTCTTTACACTGCAACACATCCAACAAGTAAGGAGTGCGGCTATGGCGGTGAAGAATATCGTGGCGGTGGATTTAGGTGCATCCAGTGGTCGGGTCATGCTGGCAACCTTGCACACCGCAACGCAGCATTTGACGCTGAAAGAAATTCACCGTTTCAGCAATACGCTGGTGTTTCAGGACAACCATCATCAGTGGGATCTGGCCGCGCTGGAAGGCGATATCCTCACCGGATTACACCAAATCGATGCCATGGGTATCGCCCCCGATAGCATCGGGATCGACAGTTGGGGCGTGGACTATGTGCTACTCGATAAGGACGGGCAGCGTGTTGGCCTGCCGTATTCCTATCGCGACCACCGCACCGACGGCGTAATGGCCGCGGTTACCGCAGAACTGGGACGTGAGGCGATCTATCAGCGTACCGGCATTCAGTTCCTGCCGTTTAATACGCTGTACCAGCTTAAAGCGCTGGGCGATGCGCCCTCTGACGATCTGGATCAAGTGGCACACCTGCTGATGATCCCCGACTATTTTCACTATCGCCTCACGGGGAATGTTGTCTGCGAATACACCAACGCTAGCACGACCCAACTGCTTAATCTGGAAAAGAAAACCTGGGACAGCGAACTGCTGGAGTATCTGGGCATCCCGCGCCGCTGGTTGAGCGATCCGGTACAGCCGGGGCACGCCGTCGGAAACTGGGCAGCGCCGAGCGGACGACACATTCCCGTTACTGCTGTCGCCACGCACGATACCGCCAGCGCGGTAGTCGGCGCACCGTTGCTGAGCCGCGACAGCGCCTACCTTAGCTCCGGCACCTGGTCGCTAATGGGCATCGAGAGCGACACGCCGTTTAACAGTCCGCAGGCGCTGGCCGCCAATATCACCAACGAAGGCGGCGTAGACGGCACCTATCGGGTGCTAAAAAACATCATGGGTCTGTGGCTGCTACAGCGCGTTTGTCAGGAGCGTAATATCAAGGATTTAGGCGCACTGATTCAGTCCGCCGCCGCCGTGCCCGCCTTCGCCAGCCTGATTAATCCCAATGACGATCGCTTTATCAATCCGCCGTCCATGCATCAGGCGATCCGCGACTATTGCCGTGAGCACGACCAGCCTGTGCCCCACAGCGATGCCGAACTGGCACGCTGCATCTTCGACAGCCTCGCGCTGCTCTATCGGCAGGTGGTGCTAGAACTCGGCGAACTGCGCCACGCGCCAATCCGCCAGTTGCATATTGTCGGCGGTGGCAGCCAGAACGCCTTCCTGAACCAACTGTGCGCCGATGTGTGCCAGATTCCGGTTCTGGCCGGGCCGGTCGAGGCCTCGACGCTTGGCAATATCGGCTGCCAACTGATGGCGCTGGGCGCCGTTGCCGACCTTGCCGCATTCAGGCATATGCTGACTCATAACTTCCCTCTGCATCGCTATACCCCGCGTGCGGAGAGTGATTTTGCCGGGCACTGGCGTCGTTTTCAGGCGCTCAGCCAGCCAGAAACCGCCCCACAGGGCAAAAAGGAGACTACGCAATGAGCACACCAATTGAAGCTGCCTGGCAGTTGGCAAAAGCACGTTATGCCAACCTAAATGTTGACGTAGAGGCAGTGCTGGAACAGCTCGACCAGATTCCGGTGTCAATGCACTGCTGGCAGGGCGACGATGTGGCCGGATTCGAGAATACCGGCGGACCGTTAACCGGCGGCATTCAGGCCACCGGTAACTACCCCGGCAAAGCGAGCACGCCGGATGAACTACGTGCCGATCTGGAACAGGCATTTGCGCTGATCCCCGGCCCCAAGCGGCTGAACCTGCACGCCATTTATCTGGAATCCGCGCAGCCCGTCGCCCGTAACGAGATTGCCCCCGAGCATTTCAGTTCCTGGGTCGCGTGGGCCAAGCGCCACCAGCTCGGGCTGGATTTTAATCCGACCTGCTTTTCTCATCCGCTGAGCGCGGACGGTTTTACCCTGTCGCACCCAGACGAAAAAGTCCGCCGTTTCTGGATTGAACACTGTCAGGCCAGCCGCCGTATTTCCGCCTACTTCGGGCGCGAACTCGGCACGCCGTCCGTCATGAACATCTGGGTGCCGGACGGCATGAAAGATTTGACCATCGATCGTCTGGCATTCCGCCAGCGGCTGCTCAGCGCGTTAGACGAGGTCATCGCCGAGCCGCTCGATCAGGCACACCATATCGACGCGGTGGAAAGTAAGCTGTTCGGGATCGGCGCTGAAAGCTTTACCGTCGGCTCCAGCGAATTCTGCCTCGGCTACGCGACCAGCCGCGGCACCGCGCTCTGTCTGGATGCCGGACACTTCCATCCAACCGAAGTGATTTCCGACAAGATCTCCAGCGCGATTCTGTACGTTCCACGCCTGCTGCTGCACGTCAGCCGCCCGGTACGCTGGGACAGCGACCATGTGGTGCTGTTGGACGACGAAACGCAGGCCATTGCCCACGAAATCGTGCGCCATAAGCTGCTTAACCGCGTGCATATCGGGCTCGATTTCTTTGATGCGTCGATCAACCGCATCGCGGCCTGGGTCATCGGCACCCGCAACATGAAGAAAGCCCTGCTGCGCGCGCTGCTGGAACCGACAGAAACGCTGCGCACACTGGAACAAAACGGCGATTACACCGCGCGTCTGGCCCTGCTGGAAGAGCAAAAATCGCTACCGTGGCAGGCCGTGTGGGAACACTACTGCCAGCGTCATGACGTCATCCCGGGCAGCGAATGGCTGCAACAGGTGCGTCAGTATGAAGAAACCATCCTCACTCAACGTCAAGGGTAAGATTATGCAAGCAATTCTCTCTTCCTGGTTTGTACAGGGAATGATTAAAGCCACCAGCGACATGTGGCTCAAAGGCTGGGACGAACGTAACGGCGGTAACGTCAGCCTGCGCCTGACGGCTGAGGATGTGACGCCTTATGAAAGCGATTTCTACCCACAGCCGCGCCACGAGGCGTTATCACAGCCGATGCCTGCGCTGGCAGACTGCTGGTTTATCGTCACCGGCTCCGGCAAATTCTTCCGCAACGTGCAGTTGGATCCGGCTGATTCACTGGTGGTGTTGCAGGTCGATAGCGACGGCAAAGGCTATCGCATTTTCTGGGGGCTGACCAACGGCGGCCTGCCAACGTCTGAACTGGCCTCGCATTTCCAGTCGCACATTGTGCGTATGGGCGTGACCCACGGGCGCGACCGCGTCATCATGCACTGCCACGCGACCAACCTGATCGCCCTGAGCTATGTGCTGGAGCTGGATACCGCTAAGTTCACGCGTGAACTGTGGGAAGGCAGCACGGAGTGTCTGGTCGTTTTCCCAGACGGCGTGGGGATTGTGCCGTGGATGGTGCCGGGCACCGATGCCATTGGCGATGCCACTTCCGAACAAATGAAGCGTCATTCGCTGGTGCTGTGGCCCTTCCACGGCATCTTCGGCACCGGCCCAACGCTGGATGAAGCCTTCGGCCTGATCGATACCGCAGAGAAATCCGCTGAAGTGATGGTGAAAGTGAGATCGATGGGCGGTAAGAAGCAGACGATCTCGACCGAAGAGCTGATCGCCCTAGGTAAACGTTTCGGCGTCACGCCACTGGAAGCCGCGTTGCGCGTGTAGGTCGTGTAACGCATGCAGTGCGTGTAATGCGTATAGCATTAGCTTCAGCCTCAACTCGCCACGGCATCACCGCCGTGGCGTTCTGCCAATGACTACGGGGGATTCATCCATGTTGCGTAAGGCTTTTGTGATGTCGGTTTTTCCTGACTGCCACGATGAATATCAGCGTCGCCACAATCCTATCTGGCCGGAACTGGCCGAGGTGCTAAAGAACCACGGTGCGCACCACTACAGCATTTTTCTGGATAAACAGCGCAATCTGCTGTTTGGCTATGTCGAGGTCGAGTCCGAAGCACGCTGGGAAGCGATTGCACAAACGGATGTCTGCCAGCGCTGGTGGAAACACATGGGCGATATCATGCCCTCCAACCCTGATAACAGCCCGGTCAGCGATGCGCTGGAACCCGTGTTCTATCTGGACTGAGGAGAATCATGCGGCGGTAATATAATCAAGGATTACCGCTGTAACATTATTTTGAAGGCATAAGAAAGATTACTGAGGACAGAAGAAAGAAATAATTTGTCATTTAATTAATGGATTCCGTTACATATAATCATTATTTTTATTAAACACATAAATATTTATTAATTATTGATGGCAGTCACATTTTATTTCCTCTGTTTGTGAATGCTTTATTTTTCACATTAAAAATAAAAACATTTATTAAAACAATGATTAACAACCCTCCCTTCAAAAACAACCCATCACCACAATCCGTTGTCACATTGAAATAAAACAGAGTTTAGTCTCGACATAATCAATTTGGTTATTATTAAATTCTGTTTATTTGCCCGCACCACTTTATCGAATTACACATTATAAAGATCTTATTTTATTTGCCGTTATCACTACTACCTTCTCTCTATAATCAATAAGAATAGCGATGAAATTCTCTCAACTCACAGTACTTTCCAAGTTATTACTCGGTTTTTCCGTCCTGATAGCCATGATGTTGTTATTAGGTGTAGTTTCACTACTCCAGCTTAGCGTTAATAATAGCCGTATTGATGAATTAAGCAGCAGCAGCCTGCCCGGCGTGCGATATAGTCTGGAAATGCGCGGTGCATTGTCTGAAACGCGTTTGCAGCAAATTCAGTATATCGATTCTAAAACCCCCGAGGAGCGCGAAGGCCACCGCAAAGAATTACTGCAAAACGCCGATGCCTTCCTTGCTGCGTTTAAGAACTATCAAGCGGTTGCCAGCACTGAGGATAAAAAAGCGCTGATCAAGGTGATTGGCGAAAACTTCTCAGCGTTCAATTCAGTTAATGCCACACTGATTGATATCGTCAATCGGGGCGATCTGGCAGAAGCCAGCAAGATCAGCGGTGCAAGCTCCGGCAAGTATCGCGGTCAACTGATGAAGGATCTGGCGAAACTGGTCGAAATGGAAGTCGCGACCACAAAAGACATCGTAGACAGCGCCGAAACGACATACCGCGCCTCACAATACTATGTCTGGGGATTGCTGCTACTCGCTCTGCTGACGACCGCCGTTATCGCCACCCTTATCTCACGTAATATTTCGCGCCAGCTCGGCGGCGACCCGCATTACGCGCAAGAAATCATGGCTGAGATTGCCTCCGGCAATTTGACGGCGCAAATCCAGCTGCGTCAGGGGGACAACAGCAGCCTGCTGGCCTCCATCAACTACATGAACCAGCAGTTGATGAGCATCGTGCATACCATCATGAACGGCAGTGAATCCATCTCGCTGGCGTCCAGTGAGATTGCTCAGGGCAACAGCGACCTGTCGCAACGTACCGAAGAGCAGGCAGCTTCGCTGATTCAGGCATCGGCCAATATGCAGCAGTTGACGCACACCGTGCGCCAGAATGCGGATAACGCCAAAGAAGCGAGCCAGTTGGCGCAGCAAACCTCGGAAACGGCTTCTCAGGGCGGGCTTATCGTGGACGACATGCTCAAGCGTATGCATGAGATCTCCGATAGTTCACAGAAGATCGTCGACATTATCGCCGTAATCGAAGGCATTGCCTTCCAGACCAATATCCTTGCCCTGAACGCCGCAGTAGAAGCGGCCAGAGCAGGCAGCGAAGGGAAAGGCTTTGCCGTCGTAGCGGGAGAAGTACGGACGCTGGCACAGAAGAGCGCCAACGCCGCCAAAGAGATCAAAACGCTGATCGAAGGCACCGTTGAGAAGATTACCGATGGCTCCGCGCGGGCAGACAAAGCCAGCCAGGCGATGTCGGAAATTGTGCAGTCGGTGAAAAAGGTGACAGATATCGTGGCGGAGATTTCTCAGGCCTCCAACGAGCAGCATATTGGCATCAAAGAAATCAGCCTGGCGGTAGAACAAATGGATCGGGTCACCCAGCAGAACGCCGCGCTGGTTGAAGAATCCGCCACGGCGGCGCACGCCATGACAGAACAGGGCGAACAGCTACGCGATGCCGTTCGTTTCTTCAAAGTTAACCAAGACCACATGCTGAGAATCCATTAATTCCCCTCTGCCCCGCCGACCACTCGGCGGGGCAATAAACGGCTTCTTAGCGCCTCTCACCCACTGCATAGCAATACGCCGCCGACGCCTGCTGATTAGTGGCAAGCACACCCGATCTCACTCACGAACAAACGTTGACGTCCGGTTTAGGCAAACAGGGTTATGGTTGCACCACTAAACTACGTACTGTGTTTTTACGTAGCCAGTTTCGTCAACTGACGATTATTTTTACATCTCGCCGCACGGCGATAAGGAGACAACATGGACGAGCACCCTCGATGGCCCGGTAAACCGCATCCGTTAGAATAAGGACTGTCTTCTTCCTCGACCTCTCTGTTCTCTCCGCCTGCGCTGTTTACCTCCCTTAATACCTTCATTTTTTTCCGCTTTACGTCCCTTTATCCGGGATGCGCGCCCGTGCGCGGCGGACAGGCAACATTAAGAGAGCAGCATCATGACCGATATGATCACGCAAACGGGACATCGCCGCGCCCGTAAAACGCCTACGGCCACCTTTGCGATTGCCCGCGAGGCACAAAACAGCCTCGACCAAACGCTGGCTAACCTGAATACTCATCTGCACGGCTTAAGCCATGATGACGTCATTGAGCGCCAGCAAACCTATGGCGAAAACCGCGTCGCCCACGAAAAAGCACCCCATGCGCTGGTGCAGTTGGCCGCCGCGTTTAATAACCCGTTTATTTACGTACTGATGGCGCTGGCCGCTATCAGCTTTTTCACCGACTACTGGCTACCGCTGCGCCATAACGAAGAGACATCGCTCACTGGTGTGATCATCATTCTGGTGATGGTTAGCCTGAGCGGCCTGCTGCGTTTTTGGCAGGAGTTTCGCACCAATAAAGCCGCCGAAGCGCTGAAATCCATGGTGCGGACAACAGCCACCGTGCTGCGTCGTCCTCACGCCAATGCCACCGCCGTCTTGCAGGAAATTCCGCTTCAACAGCTGGTTCCCGGCGATATTCTGACGCTCTCCGCCGGCGATATGGTGCCAGCGGATATCCGGCTGGTGGAATCACGCGACCTGTTCGTTAGCCAGGCAGTCCTGACCGGTGAATCACTGCCGATCGAAAAATACGACGTGTTCAGCGATATCAGCGCCAAAGGCTGTCAGCCAGCAGACTGCGGCGGCGAGAGCGATCTGCTGGCGCTCTCCAACATTTGTCTGATGGGCACCAACATTTCCAGCGGCACAGCAACGGCGATTGTCGTAGCGACCGGCAGCCACACCTACTTCGGTTCGCTGGCAAAATCCATCGTCGGCACGCGTTCTCAAACCGCCTTCGATCGCGGCGTTAACAGCGTAAGCTGGCTGCTGATCCGCTTTATGATCGTGATGGTGCCGGTCGTGCTGCTGATTAACGGCTTCACCAAAGGCGACTGGATGGAGGCCAGCCTGTTTGCGCTGGCGGTCGCGGTCGGCCTGACGCCGGAAATGCTGCCGATGATTGTCTCGTCCAATCTGGCAAAAGGCGCGATTGCCATGGCGCGGCGCAAAGTTGTGGTCAAACGGCTGAACGCGATTCAGAACTTTGGCGCGATGGACGTCCTGTGCACCGATAAAACCGGCACGCTAACGCAGGATCGCATCATCCTTGAGCATCACCTGAATACACAGGGTCGAGCCGATGAAAGTGTGCTTCAGCTCGCCTGGCTCAACAGTGCGCACCAGAGCGGCATGAAAAACCTGATGGATCAGGCCATCATGCATTTTGGCCGTCATAATCCCGCCATCGCCGCGCTGGGTCGCTATCGCAAAATCGATGAGTTGCCGTTTGATTTTATTCGCCGCCGTCTGTCCATCATCGTTGCCGATGAACACAACCAGCAACGCCTGATTTGCAAAGGTGCGGTGGAAGAAATGCTGGCGGTTGCCACGCATGTCAGTGAGAACGGACAGCAGCATGAACTGGACGACGCGCGCCGCAATGCGCTGAAAACGCTGGCGGAAAGCTACAACCAGCAAGGGTTCCGCGTGCTGATGATTGGCACCAGGGAACTGAGTCCAGTAGGCAGCACGCTGCCACTTAGCGCTGAGGATGAACGCTGCCTGACAATTTGCGGTCTGCTGACGTTCCTCGATCCACCGAAAGAAAGCGCCTCTGCCGCCATTCGCGCCCTGCATGAAAACGGCGTGACGGTTAAAGTTCTGACGGGTGATAACGCGATTATCACCAGCAAGATCTGCCGCGATGTAGGGCTGGAGCCGGGCGAGGTACTGGAGGGCAACGCTATCGATGCGCTCAGCGATGAACAGCTCGGCGTACTGGTAGAACAGCGCACCATTTTTGCCCGACTGACGCCGCTACAAAAATCCCGCGTGCTGAAAGCGTTGCAGGGGAATAACCATACGGTCGGCTTTTTGGGCGACGGTATCAACGATGCCCCCGCCCTGCGCGATGCCGATATCGGGATTTCTGTCGATACAGGCACGGATATCGCCAAAGAATCGGCCGATATCATTCTGCTGGAAAAGAACCTGATGGTGCTGGAAGAAGGCGTCATCAAAGGGCGCGAGACGTTCGGGAATATCATCAAATACCTGAACATGACCGCCAGTTCCAATTTCGGCAACGTGTTTTCCGTGCTGGTCGCCAGCGCCTTTATTCCATTCCTGCCGATGCTGGCGATCCATCTGCTGATTCAGAACCTGATGTACGACATCTCTCAGCTGTCGCTGCCGTGGGACAAAATGGATAAGGAGTTCCTGCGTAAACCGCGTAAATGGGATGCCAAAAATATCGGGCGCTTCATGCTGTGTATCGGGCCGACATCATCGATTTTTGACATCACCACCTACGCGCTGATGTGGTTCGTGTTTGCCGCCAACAGCGTAGAGCATCAGGCTCTGTTTCAGTCAGGCTGGTTCGTTGAGGGGTTGCTGTCACAAACGCTGGTGGTCCACATGCTGCGTACCCAGAAGATCCCGTTCATTCAGAGTACGGCGGCACTGCCAGTGATGTTGATGACCGGGCTGGTGATGGCGATGGGTATCTATCTACCGTTCTCACCGCTGGGGCCGCTGGTCGGTTTACAGCCGCTGCCGTGGGAATATTTCCCGTGGCTGGCCGCCACGCTGATTGGCTACTGCACTGTCGCTCAACTGGTCAAACGCGCCTATATCCGCCGCTTCGGCCAATGGTTCTGATCCCTTCTTTACCTCTTCACGGCGGGTGCGCTGTCGCCCGCCAAATCAGGAGCCGCTATGAAACCTTCTCGCCACGCATTCAGGATCGTTGTCTTCTTTCTTACCCTGATTTCACTGATTAACGTCACGATGCTACTCACTGTAATCTAGACTGTAAAAATACCAATACAGTGGCAAAAATACATACCACCTTGGATTTAGTATAAGTTAACGATCTTGTTGTAAAAAAAGAGAAAAAAAAGATATAAACAATTAAATAATAAGCAATATATTCTTATCCATGGGGTGGTAAGAAAAATAGGCATGACTTTTTTAAGGGAATCATGGGGTCAGCGCTAAACCATTCCCTTATTAGGCCGAAACTAAAATAAACCCCTGTCTACTTTTGCAAACTGCACATGTCAGGAACGGACTACTTGCAGGCTATGGAGCACACCTATGAAATCCCTTCATCACATCTCGATCCGTAGTAAGTTCATTCTTGCCCTTCTCCCGCCCATCCTTGCCCTCCTCTGGTTCAGTTTTTCCGGCGTGATGGAACGCCGCAACACAGAAAATGAAATGATCCGTATGGAGAAACTCATCACGCTGGCGCGCGATGCAGGCGAGTACGCTCACCAGTTACAGCGTGAGCGCGGCTTGAGCGCGGGCTATTTTGGCAGTCAGGGGAAAAATTTTGGCCCAGAGCTCACCACGCAGCGGCAAGCCACCGATCGGGCACAGCAGGTGCTTGAGCAAACCGCCGCAAACCTGAGCCGCGCCGAGCTTGGCGATGCCGTCAGCGAAGAACTCGGTCGCGTCACACAGAAAACACAGCAGCTTGCGGAACATCGCCGCAGCGTCGATAGCATATCGATACCCGTTGCCCAAGCGATTGGCTACTATTCCGACTCGGTCAGTAATCTGCTGAATATCGTCGGGGATATGGCCCATCTGGTCAGCGACGGCGGTATCGCCCAGCGGCTGGCGGCCTATTACAACCTGCTGAACGTCAAAGAACAGGCTGGGCTTGAACGTGCCGTGCTCTCCAACGCGTTCTCTGCCAATAGCTTTGCTACTGGTATGTTTGAACGTCTGAACCAGATGGTTGGCCGGGGAGATGCCTACACCACGGCCTATAACATGTTCGCCAATCCCGAGCTGCGCAGGGCTTTTGAACAGGCCCTCAGCAATCCTTCTGCACAGAGCGCACTTCAGATGCGTAATAAGGCCATCACCTCGCCTGGCGGCAATTTTGATATCGATGCTACTCAGTGGTTTAACCAACAAACGGCAAAAATCGATGAGTTGAAAAAGATTGAACAGCTCGCCACCAACGACCTGACGGCACAGGTGAATACCTTAGCCGCTAAGGCCCGTCAGTCATGGATTAGCTATCTGGCTGGTGCGCTGGTTTCTCTGCTCATGGCGCTCGGCCTTGCTTCCATGATCATGCGCAGCATCAACGAGCAGCTTCAACAAACACTGACGACCATTCGCGAGATGGGCGGGGATCTTACACGCCGCCTGCGCGTGCCGGGAACCGACGAGCTTTCGCAACTGAATCAGGCGTATAACGCCTCACTGGAAAACATCGCCGACATGGTGGTGAGTATTAAGCGCAGTTCGCAGACGATCGGGCAAGCCAGCAGCGAGATCGCCAACGGCAATCAGGATCTGGCGCAGCGTACCGAAGAGCAATCCGCTTCGCTGGTGCAAACCGCCAGCAGCATGGAAGAAATTACCGTTACGGTGAAACAAACCGCCGACTTTGCCGGACAGGCGCGTCAATTGACGACGGAGGTGGACGATCAGGCGCACCGCGTCGGTACCATTACCGAGTCGGCTAGCGGTGCGATGGAAAAAATTCAGGACGCCAGCCAGCGCGTGAATGCAGTGGTTTCCGCCATTGATGCCATTGCCTTTCAAACCAACCTGCTGGCGCTGAACGCGGCGGTTGAGGCCGCTCGAGCGGGGCAGCATGGCCGCGGGTTCTCTGTCGTCGCAGCGGAAGTGCGTCAGCTGTCGCAGCGCAGTGCAGACGAGGCGGGCAAAATCCGCGCACTCATCGCCGACAGTATTGCCAGCGTCAGCGAAGGGACGAAGCTGGTGAATCAATCAAACCGGGGAATTAACGACATCGTCGTCGGCACCCGTAAAGTGCGCGATTTGGTGAATGAAATCGCGGTCGCCGCCGATGAGCAATCGCTGGGCATCGCGCAAATTAACGAAGCGCTCAGCCAGTTAGAAATGGTCACGCAGCAAAATGCGACGCTGGTTTCTCAGGCTTCCGTTGCCAGCCAGTTACTGGATGAACAGGCGATTGAAATGGAATCGCTGGTCAGTCGTTTCAAGGTTGAGAACAGCGCACCACAGCAGACTTTGCGGCAAGCGCTATTATCAAGATAGTGCGTATTCTCGTTTGAGAAACTCGGACTTAGGTGACCAACAGTAGCTATCTACTGATCTTTTAGCCGGGCGATACCGCCCGGCCCTACCTCATTATGTAGACGATATATCCCGTATATCTCCCATCACTCCGCCTCTATACCCGTCATACTTCAAGTTTCATATGCGTTGGCTGCATTCAGTCACCCGAATCACTTACCTGAGTAAGCTCATCGGGATTCCTTCGTTTGCCGCCTTCCTGAAACTCGAATTATTTAGGGTATATATTCTCTCTATTTATTTCCACACTTTATATTGGGTTAATTTAGATAAAATATATTTTACATTTCCAAACATAATTATAATTGGTACCCTCGTCACTTTAATTAACTAATTAAACTGGATATCAATAATGCATTACTTTATACAAAAAGGCTTGCCGATAAGGATATAAATTGCAATATCAATGCAACATTAAATACCTAGCCTCAAAGAAGGTTAAGTAAAATAGTTTTTTATTATCATAAAGAAATAAATCACAAACTATTGTTTTAAAATGATTTAAATGAAATAAAGATTATATAAAAAACAAATAACAATATAAGAAAAGTCTCAATAAACGTCACGATTTAGAAAACACCAGAACTAAATTTAATTATGCCTAACTTAATTAAGTGAAGGCTAATAGTTGATGATTCCGTTTTCCTTCCCAACTGGGCGGGAAATATCCCTGTGTTTTCTAAAGAGAGAGTTTAATTTGACGACATTAAAACCCCTATTAGCCAAAAATCGCAGTTGGGCTACGTTGCGCCGCCAACGCCATCCCCACTATTTCAGAAAGCATACGCAGGGCCAGACGCCTCATTCACTCTGGATCGGCTGTTCAGACAGCCGAGTGCCTGCCGAAGTGCTGACGGGTTCTGCGCCCGGCGAGCTTTTTGTTCACCGCAACATCGCGAATATGGTGGTGGCAGACGACGATAACTTCATGAGCGTGCTGCAATATGCCCTCGAATACCTGCATGTTTCTCGCATCGTGCTCTGCGGCCACTATGGCTGTGGCGGTGTTCAGGCGGCGGTTAACCTGCCCGAAATGGGGCTTGCTCAGGAGGATTCCGCCCTTTCCCGCCGCATCACGGATTTGCGTCAGGCGCTTTCGCCGCATATTGCCGCCTCGCAAGATAGCGATGCCGATGAAAGCACGCGCCAGAATCAGCTGGTGGAAGCCAACGTGCTGGCACAGTTCGCCCACCTGATCGCCTGTGAACCGGTGCAGAAAGCCTGGCGTAATGGCGTTGAGCTTGATGTTTTCGGCTGTGTCTACGACCTGCATAGCGGCCATCTGAAAGAACTCATCCACCGTCACGCCCAGAAACAGGAGGCATCCCCATGAACCTGAGTACACTCCGACATGATATCCCCGCGGGGCTCGTCGTCTTCCTTGTTGCCCTGCCGCTGAGCCTCGGTATCGCGCAGGCCAGTGGTCTTCCTCCTTTTGTCGGTCTGTTGACCGGCGTCGTCGGCGGTATCGTCGTCACCCTGTTCAGTCCGTCTCGTTATGCAGTCAGCGGCCCTGCCGCCGGTCTGGTTACTATCGTCTCCGGCTCTATCGCCAGCCTGGGATCGTTTTCAGCCTTGCTATTGGCGATCATGCTCGCAGGGGTGCTGCAATGTATTATGGGTCTGATACGCGCCGGGCGTTTTATTACGCTCATCCCCGGCACTGTGATTAAAGGCATGCTGTCTGCTATCGGCATCCTGCTGATTATTCAGCAAATCCCGCTTGCCTTCGGCTCGGACGGTGAGGACGATCTAAAATCACTCTTCGACGCTTCCGAACCTGGATTTTCCACCAGCGCGCTGACTGTCTGTCTGGTCGGGCTGGCGATCCTCTGGCTTTGGACCACCAAGCCCGTGCAGAAAATCAGCGCATTGAGCTGGCTTCCCGGCCCGCTGGTCGCCGTGCTCTTTGGCGGACTCTTTACCGTCTACGGCGAGCGCCTGTCCTCAGAAATGGTCGATAACCTGCCGCGTATTGTCCTGCCAGAGTTTGGCAGTCTGGAACAGTTGATGGGGGAGATGACCCGCCCTGACTGGCAGGCATGGAAGAACCCGGCGGTTTATGTGGTCGCGGTGACATTGGCGCTGGTGGCCAGTCTGGAAACCTTGTTAAGTCAGGAAGCGTTGAAGAAAATTCGCCCGCAACACCCTGCGCCCTCGCCGGATAAAGAGATGCGTGCGCAAGGTATCGGGAACATGCTCAGCGGTTTTCTGGGTGGATTGCCGATTACTGCCGTTATCGTACGCAGCTCCGTCAACGTCAACGCCGGTGCGCGTACCAAGTTCTCCATCCTGCTGCACGGCGTGCTGCTGCTGCTTTGCGGCCTGTTCATGGCCGATTTGCTCAACGTCATCCCGCTTGCCAGTCTGGCAGCCGTATTGCTGTATACCGGCTATAAGCTGGCTTCTCCGCAACAGTTCCTGCTGCTGTGGCGTCAGGGTTTACAACAGTTCGTACCTTTCGCGGCGACCGTTATCGGAATCATCGTGTTTGGGATGCTGGCAGGTATCGGGATTGGCATCGTGACCCAGTTGGCTTTTAGCATTTATAAAAGCCACCGCAACGCGATGCAGCTCACGCGCTACGGCGATCACTTTGTCCTGAGCTTTCAGCAGAACCTGACGTTTGTGCACAACCCGCGTCTGCAAGGCCTGCTCAACAAAATCCCCGCCAACAGCGTCGTGATTGTCGAACACGACAACGCCGACTATATCGATCCTGATGTCCGCACGATGCTGGAAGATTTCCGCGAGAATGCGCAAGAACGCGGCATCAAACTCAGCCAGTGGCCGGTTTGACACACTAACCGCAGCGAATGACAGCAGCGCCCTCGGTGGAGGGCGTTGCCTATTTAGCTCTTGCCAAACACCGCTGGCGACGCTCGTCGACCCGATTGGCAAACCACGCCGTAGTGAGTTTACGGGTGATTTTCGGGCTTTCCAGCGTGATTCCCGGCAGGATGGCGCGCGGCGCCTTCGTACCCGATTTATCCGCCAACGCAAAGACACGCTCATACAGGCTGGTGTCTTCAAAATCGAGGCTATTGCCCTTCTCCAACGCACGACGAATGGCGCTGTCACTCATCTCCAACCGTTTCCCCAATGCGCGAACCGCCAGTTCCGTAGCGCTGGCTTTATCCGAACCGTAGTTGATTAAATCACCGTCCAGCGCCAGCTTGATCCCTGTCAGACGGCTCACGGCACGCTGGAACGCTGCATTTCGGCTGGCATACCACCCTGCATTAAAATCCGCGAATCGGTATATAGACTGCGGATAATTCGCCGGATAGCCCAGCAGGTGTTTGATGCCAAAATACATCCCGCCACGACGGCTAAACACCTCTTGGCGAATCGTGCCGCCCACGGTATACGGATAGCCCTTCGCGTTAGCTTCTGCAAACGCGATGCTCACCTGCATCGGCCCACCGGTATGCACCGGGTTGAGCCGACCGAACAGCGTCTGCCCCATCGGCACCATGTCGATGAAATCATCAAAGATCGCGCTGAGCTCTTTTTCCGTGCGCACCTTATCGAGCCGCTCGCTGTAGCTTTTTCCGTTAGGGGATTTGATGAGTAGCGCGGTGCGCACCAGAAATGCCGGAACATGAACTTTCTCCGCACGACGGTCGATCTCCTGCCAGGCGATTTTCGACAGATTCGGCACCTGCGGATCGGCATTAAACGTCGATTCCTGCTCGGTCACCGCGAGCACCGAGCACAGATTTTCATTGCTGGGATCGAGCCCCTGCGTGGTAAATGCGGTGGCGATATCGGTCGCCCAGCCCTGACGATCTTTCACGTTGTCTGGCAACAGCTTGAGTAGTTGAACACGAACATCCGCAGGCCGCGATTCCGGCGTCGTCGCGGTCTTGCTGGCACAGCCCGCCAGCACCAGCAAAGCCAGCGCACACAGGGGACGAAACAAGGGAATAGAAGAACGGGGCATAGTCTCTCGGCATCATGATAGGAAGGCTGTCAGAACGTTAGCGCAGCCCGCACCAATTATCCAGCCGGAGTCAAGCACATGCATTTTACGCACTGACCTGGCATAGTTAGCGCTATCACTAACCGAATGCGCTAACGAACGGACGACACACGCATGGCTGCCACCAACCATTGGACGCGAGATCAGCTCCTGATCGCCTTCACCCTGTACAGCCAGCTACCGTTTGGCAGGCTGCATTCGCGTAATCCCGACATCATTCGCTACGCCGAGTTGATTAACCGCACGCCTTCCGCACTGGCGATGAAGCTAGTGAATCTCGCCAGCCTCGATCCATTTATTATCGATTCGGGTCGCACTGGCTTGCGCGGCGCGTCCAACGCTGACCGCGCGCTGTGGCAGGAAATGGACGATAACCCCGAGCTATTTGAACAGCAGTGCCAACAAGCGATGGTATCGCTCGAAGCAGGAGCGGCAGAAGCAACAACAGCGCCATCACCGTTTCAAGCCAACGAGAGCGAAATTCCTGATTATCACGGCAGAGAACGCCTTACACAGGTAAAAACGCGTATTGGTCAGCAGCTATTCCGCAAACGCGTACTCAGCAACTACGGCGAACGCTGCTGCGTGACCGGGTTGGAAGAGCCCGCGCTACTGGTGGCCAGCCATATTCAACCGTGGAAAACGACGCCAGAATATCGCCTCGATCCCAGCAACGGTCTCTGTCTGTCCAACCTGCACGACAAAGCCTTTGATATGGGGCTGATTAGCTTCAATGATTCGCTGGAAATGCTGCTTTCGCCGCGTATCAAAAAGCTGAAAAGCGCCATCAGCGACGTCAATTTCGCCCAATACGAAGGCAAACAAATCCGCCTGCCAGACACCTACCCGCCCAGCCTGTCACAGATGGCATACCATCGTGAGCATATTTTTTTGGGGCGTGGGTAAATACGCTATCGGTAGGTCGCCGACAGTTTGCGGGAGGTATGTAATATACGCAGGATATGCACTTCGTTTATCTTTCGCTTGAGTGCATAAATGATAATGAAGGGGAATCGCGTCAGTACCCGTTTTCGCCTCTCCCCCGATTTCCCGATATCAGTACCCGCTTCTGGCGTGGCTTCGAGCAACGAGACTGATGAAATAAACTTTTCATCCGCCGCATTCGCAACATCCAGCCCCGCCTCTTTATACAGATAGCGGTATATTCCTTCACGATCTGCCAGCGCCTGCTTCTCCCATCGGACCTTAAATATCACAACTCACCTCGCGCCGCCCGCGCTTTCAATGCATCCATTCTCTGGCTGACGTCCTCATTACTGACGAACTCACCTTCACCCGCATCATAACGAGAAAACGCTTCCTGAATCTGCGTTTCAAGCCATTCATCACCCGCGTTGCGCTGATACTGACGCTCTTCTTCTGCCAATTCCTCTGCACGTTGCCGCATCAACTCCGTCAGACTCACCTGATGACGATCCGCAGCCTGCATAGCCAGTTGCTTGGTTTCTTCATCGATTCTGAAATGGATGGTACTCATTCCCGTCTCCGTGGTGTCAATTGTGTTGTCACTTTACGCGATCCTATCCACTTTTTCCTGTTCTTTTTTCATACGAAAATCAACTATACAAAAACAGGGCGATATACGGGCTGCCGCGCGCGATAACGTGCGGATGTTCATCAAGCAGCATCCGCAAACGCGTCTGCTGTCGCGTATTCGGTAATATGCCAGAACGGTTGAACCGCTGTACCCAGCTCGCCACTCTAGTCTGCGTTAGTGCCGTATTCTCTGGCTTAGCGTTATCCAGCAGGAAAATCAGCCAATCCCATTTATTCAGCTTGTGTGCTAGAAAGTAGTACACCTCAACATGTTCTTTGGAAGATGCACTTTCCAGACAACGTTGAAGCTCAGGCAGTGACAGATAAATTTTCTGCTGGTAAAACAGCTTCCGTGCCACCTTCGCAATAACCAGCGAGGGGTGACGCAGAGAGGCTAACAACTGCTCACGCGCGTCGTCACCAGTACGCAGAATGAGAATGCGCAACGCACTGTAGTAAAGGCTGGGATAGCACTCGTCCAGATTGCGCTCCGCCAGCGCCACAATACCGTCGTAGCGATGCTCATCCAGCCCCCAAAGCGTGATTTTGCGCACTGTGACGGTACTCGCCCGATCTAGTGCCGCAAGGTAATGCGTAACCGGATCGCCGTTTCGTTCGCGCAGTAGCGTTGAGGCCCGCTGACGCACCAATGCGTTCTTATCAAACAGTAAGGCAACCAGTTGAGGCTCAGATACAGGGAACGCATTGTCTATCACGTACTGCAACGCCACCTGCTTGATGGGGGCGAACGAGTCTTTCAACAGAATGGTCAACGCGTCGTGATCGACATCCTTGTCAGCACTGAGCAGATATCGCGCCGCGTTCGCCCTGACTAACGGATCGCGATGCAACATCGCCTGACCAAAGATCTGCTTCAACGGGAACCGCTCACGCTCAGCGAGAATATCCAGTGATAATCGGGCAACGGTTTTGTCTTCCGAACACAATCCCATCAGTAACGACGGCACGTGCGCCTCCTCGGATAGAAAGCTGACGATCTCCTCCACCAGCGGCTGATGATCTTCTCGCTGGCACTGCAACAGCCAGAAAATGGCGGGCAAATTGGCGACAAAAGACGCGGTGTTATTCGGCGCTAACAGCAGCCGCACACTCTGCTTGGCCGCGCGGCGCACCGGTTCAGCCCAATCGTTTACTCGTTCAATCAGCGCGGGTAATGCCGAGACCTCGTCCATGAAGCCCAAACACAGCACCGCACGCTGCCGAATATGCCCGTTATAGTGGCATGTGAGTGTTATCAGGTGTGACGCTGAACCCAGTGCATCAGCCTGCGCGGGCCGATAATAGTTATCTGGCAAAGCCACCAGCTTTTCCAACTGCTGCAGGAGTAAATTGTACGATGCCATATTCCTTACCTTCTCTTTTTTCGCTTCCATATCAATGCTTATACCATCACCGTCCGATACAACAGCGCATCCAGCATCGTGTCGTCAGCGGCCTTACTGTCTGGCAACATTGCTGGGCTATCGGCATCGTTCAGCATCTGCGTGATGAATGCGTGGATCACCTCCCGACGTGGGCCGTATTCCGCCTCACCCGAGCGCTGTTTGATCTCCAGCAGTTGGTGGATTTCAGCCAACAGGTGCGGATCGTCTACCGTTTCAGCGAGCAGTTGAGAGAAACGCATAGGCGGCATGCCTTTGCCTGCCTCTATCCAGCGCACAGCCAAAAGCGGACGCAGGACGTAAAAATACTTTTTGAGGCGTACCGTTTCGTCTTGCAGATAGCCGCGAAAGTTTTTACGTGCCATCGACAGATAGTGCCAGCGCGCCTTGGATGGCGAGAACCACATCGGCACCGCCGCCCGTAGTTCGGACGTAGCGTTCCGATCCTCCTGATAGACCACGGGCGAATCCAGCCACTCGATCAGCGTCGGGTTGGCCCGCTTGAGCAGGCCAAGTGCTTTACGCCATTCCCAACCACAGACGTCCAGTTCATCGTCGATGGGTAGCTCTATCACATCGCGCTGCGGCTCAACGCGCAGATACCACTCTGGTTGATGCACGTAAAGAAAACGCACGTCGTAATCGCTATCCGGGGATGAAAATCCCCAGCCACGGCTACCCGATTCACAGGCATAGAGCACTTTGACCTGATAACGTTCTTCTACATCCTGTAAGACTAATTTTATCCGCGTCCGCATGGCGGCATCGACGCGATAATCGTTTTCCATCATGAGCTTATCCTTTCACACACACCACCTGACGCAGCGTATGCACAATTTCCACCAGCGATGACTGTGCCGCCATCACCTTATCGATATCTTTGTACGCCATCGGGATTTCATCGATAACGTCGCTGTCTTTTCTGCACTCGACGTGCGCGGTCGCACGGATCTGATCTTCCACGGTGAAGCGTTTTTTCGCGGCGGTACGGCTCATCGTTCTCCCCGCGCCGTGACTACAGGAACAGAAACTCTCTTCGTTCCCCAATCCGCGCACGATAAAGCTCTTCGCGCCCATCGACCCCGGAATAATTCCCATCTGGCCTTTCTGCGCCGACACCGCGCCTTTACGGGTGATCAGCACCGATTCACCAAAGTGCGTTTCGCGCTGTACATAGTTATGGTGGCAGTTCACGCCTTCCTGCTGCGTCGTAAACGGCTTCGTCACAATTCGGGACAGCGCCGCCAGCGTATGCGACATCATCACTTCGCGGTTATGACGGGCAAAATCCTGCGCCCATTCCACCGCTTCAATGTAATCGTCAAAGTGCAGGCTTCCTTCCTCGAAGTACGCCAGATTACGGTCCGGCAGATTCGCAATGTGCTGCTGCATATCTTCCTGCGCCAGCTTGATGAACAGCGATCCAATCGCGTTCCCCACACCACGTGATCCGCTATGCAACATCACCCACACGCGATCCACTTCGTCCAGACAGATTTCGATAAAGTGGTTACCCGTTCCTAAGGTTCCCAAATGCTGATAGTTGTTAGTTTTCAGCAACTGCGGGTATTTATCCGTCAAACGTTTAAAGCGCGGTTCCAGCAGTGACCAGTGCGCATCCACCGTCTGCGGCGGATTCTGCCAGGAACCGACATCACGTTTGGAACGCGTTACACTACGTCCGTGCGGCACCGCCTGTTCAATCGCGCTACGCAACCCCATCAGGTTATCCGGCAGGTCGCTGGCAACCAGTGATGTACGCACCGCAATCATCCCGCAACCGATATCCACGCCGACCGCCGCCGGGATAATCGCGCCACGCGTGGGGATCACGCTACCAATCGTCGATCCTTTTCCCAGATGCACATCCGGCATCACCGCCAGATGTTTAAAAATGAACGGCATTTTGGCCGTATTCAGCAGTTGGTCCCGAGCTTCCGGCTCCACAGGCACGCCCTGCGTCCACATTTTTACCGGTGCGCTATTCACTGGTGACATCATGTCGTAATCCTGCGTTTTCATCTCTTCCATTTTTCATTCTCTTTGTTTGTCATTGTTCACTATAGATATAGCGAAAGGCGTGCCAGTTTTCTGACAACGACAGAATATAATTTTAATTAATTGATAATTAACAAATAAAAAATTTATCACGTGAACTAGCAACGAAATAAAAGAACAGGTAAATTTATCCCATAGGATAATAATTTATAAAAAGGTATAGCATGAAGCGTCGCGTCGTCATTGGTGTGCTGGGCACCACGCTGGACAAACGGGGTAAACGGGAGAATCGCTGGACGAAATGGCGACCCACCGTCGGCCTGTGCCAGCAGCCAGATTTTCCGGTCGACCGTCTGGAACTGCTGCACCAGTCTCGCAACGAGGGGATGGCACAGCAGGTGGCAGAGGATATCGCCGTGGTGTCACCCGCCACGCAGGTCACGCTTCAGGCCGTTGAACTGCGCGACCCGTGGAATCTGGAAGAGGTCTACAGCGCCTTTCTGGACTTTGCGAGCCGCTACCCGTTCGATACCGAAAACGAAGAGTATTTCGTTCACATCACCACCGGCACCCACGTCGTGCAGATTTGCTGGTTCCTGTTAACCGAAGCTCGCTACCTGCCCGCCAAACTGCTGCAAACTGCACCGGGAGAGAAATCGGATCGTCCGGCACCGCAGGGCATCTACTCTGTCATCGATCTGGATCTCAGCCGCTATGCTACCCTCACCAGCCGATTCCAACATGAGCAGGAGCGCTCTGTCTCGTTCCTGAAATCGGGCATCGAGACGCGCAATACCACGTTTAATGCGCTGATCGATCAGATTGAGCGCGTCGCGCTGCGCTCCACCGCGCCGATGCTCTTAACTGGCCCAACCGGGGCGGGGAAATCCTTTCTGGCGCAGCGTATCTACCAGCTACGCCAGTCACGCCATCTGGTCAGCGGCCGTTTTGTTGCGGTTAACTGTGCCACGCTGCGCGGCGACAACGCGATGTCGACGCTATTCGGCCACGTAAAAGGCGCGTTTACCGGCGCGTTGCAGGCGAGAACCGGGCTGCTGCGTGAAGCGGACGGCGGAATGCTGTTTCTGGATGAAATCGCCGAACTGGGGTTGGATGAACAGGCGATGCTGCTTAAAGCCATTGAAGAAAAACGCTTTTTACCGTTTGGCTCGGATAAAGAAGTCAGCAGCGATTTCCAATTGATTGCTGGCACACACCGCAACCTCCGCGAGTGGATCGCACAGGGAAAATTCCGTGAAGACCTTTATGCGCGTATCAACATGTGGACCTTTCCTCTACCGGGGCTGGCAGAGCGTCGGGAAGATATCGAACCCAACATTGACTACGAACTCCAGCGCTTCACACGCGATCACCAAACGCAGATCCGCTTCGATAAAGACGCGCGGCAGCGCTACCTCACCTTCGCTTGCTCACCGCAAGCAGCGTGGCGTGGCAACTTCCGCGAACTTGGTTCGTCCATCGCACGCATGGCGACACTAGCGGAACAAGGTCGCATCACCACCGCACTGGTAGAAGAGGAAATCACTCGCCTGCGAGCCAACTGGCAGAGCGATTCCCCAGCAGCAGCGCTATCACCTGCACTGCCGCCCGAACTCGCCAGCATCGACCTCTTCGAACAGCGCCAGCTTGAAACCGTGCTTGATGTCTGCCGCACTTCCCATTCACTCTCCGAAGCTGGCCGTCTCCTGTTCGCCGTCTCACGCCTGCAAAAACAAAAGCCCAACGACGCCGACCGACTGCGTAAGTATCTGGCACGTTTTGGACTGAGTTGGGAGGGGTTGAAGCGGGAAAGCGAATAACAAAGAAGAAACCTCCTCATGCACAATACATGAGGAGGCCTAGAGACCAAGAGTGTAGAAAATCAAATGGCGTAGTGTTTTACCAGACAAGTTCTCCATGCGAGAAAGCCAATCTTGCCTGATTCAAACTCATTCGGTTCGCTCCGCCACCTCTGTCAGGATTACTCGCCTGAAAAGGATCGTCCTCCCATCGGCAACGGGAACAAATTTCATACTCCCCCACACCTTCTACCGAATCAGAACCACAGCACGGGCACCCCGGATCATCAGACATAGATTTCCCTCTTCATTATTCTGAAAGTGGCTCCACCACAACGTGTTGATCCAAACAGTCCGACTTACACCATGCCATTCTTTCACCCGGCAACGCCATAACACGATAAGGCACAACCCATAATCGCAACTCCCCAGAAAATTCAAAATGTTGTGCGACAGGGTGGGCGAAGCCATCATGTTCTGGATAAATCAGGTATAAATCCCCTTTGCCTTCCAAATACTTCTGCCCGTAAGCAAACATTTGATAAAAATCGTCTTGGGATAGTCCATACAACGACTGACCTTTGGTGACATTACTCACTAACTTCCATTTAGTATCTAATACCATTTGGTTTTTGGCGGGATGCCGAGATTGAATCAGAAGGTCAGGACGAAGCTTAAAACAGTCTTTACCCGCGTGGTGAACCAATGTCTGGCCGGAGAACTGTATTTTGGCCAGCAAATGCTGGGGTAACTCTTCAGAAATCGTCTGTGCCACAAAAGATTCAAACACTGCCTCCATCGGGAATAGGAGAGACAGTGCTTTGGTATCACCTTGCAGCGCAAGTGGGCTTACTCCTTGCAGAATCAACTGCGCCCAGGCAAGCGGCTCATCATAATGAGACAACCCGCGCTCAGGCCGTAAACAGTCAATGTCGCCTCCGATGTCCTGACTCGGCGTAATGCCTTCAAATGCAAAACGCAGTTCCTGACACCAGCGCTGATTCTCTGCAGATAGACGCACGCCGCTGAGCCGCACTAACGCCGCATGTAACAAGCGATTTGCCGGACAATCAGGTAAATACTCCTCGTAATCCACCCAGAATTTGTGGCGATTGACCAGATTATGACGCAACTGTTGGGAAAACATCAGTTTGCCCTTCATAAAGGCGAGATTACCTTGCTCACGCACATATTCCGACCGCAGGCCCTGTTTCAATAACCGGCTGACACTATCCAGAAACTGGGTGACAAAGATTTCCAGCAGCGGCATATGTTTCGCCTGTACGGAGGCCTGCTGAGTTTCAATATGGCGAAAACCTGATAAATAGCTCAGCATCACCAGCAAAGTTTCACGCGCACGATCCGATGTTACGTGTCTCCCCACTTTGGGAAGAACCTCCAACTGCACGCCATAAGGGGTATACAGCGCGCCCGCATAGTTCTGCACCTGAATCACTCGATGGCCGGAACGTGACGTCAGACGGAGGAATGAGCAACCTTGTTCATCCAACGCCAAAGACTCCAGATAATCAAACACCTCAGGCTGAATGGCGGTTACCGCTGGGGGCAGCGCTTTCCCCACACCCAGCAAGCCATATTCAAAAACGGAAACGACCTCACCCATTGCGTTCGTCCGAATCGGAAATTTCTGCGCCTTTCGGTTCGTAAATGGCGCGATAGGCTAGAGGTTCATCCCAGAAATCATCCTGGTGAAAACCTTTTAATTCATACGAGGTTGATTTCTGATTGTGCCGACGTAAACCATGGTCGTCGCCAAACAGCTCATCCAGCGCGTCAACTTTTTCGGTAATGAACCGCAAACTATCGTTCTTTTTCTGGTTATCTGCCAGTACCAGCCGAATCTTGTTCCAGTCATCGAAAAAGTATTCTTGCAACAACGGGATAATTTTCTTCTGAAACACGGCCTGAAGCACCTTGAAGGCATCGTCTTCCCCCTTCTCTTCCAGTGCTGTTTTCACCGGTATAAAAAACGCATGGCCTAGCGCATGTTCACGGTCGTAGAGGGCTTCAATACGGCTATTGAGCTTTTCTAACAGCGACTCAATTTTTATCCCTTTAACCTTGACGCCGCTAAGCAGTGACAAGTCCGGCATCATCTCGACAAATTCGAAACGCCGCCGTAGCGCGGTATCCATCAGCGCCAGAGAGCGGTCTGCGGTATTCATCGCGCCAATAATGTCGATATTAGCGGGCACGCTGAACCGCTCTCCACTTTCACTCGTGGCAAGCTGCAAACTCAGCGCATTCTTCATGCCTGCTCGCTTGTCCGTCTCGATCAGTGCAATCAGTTCACCGAAGATTTTGGAGATATTGCCGCGGTTGATCTCATCAATAAATATCGCATAACGATGTTCAGGGTCGGCTTTTGCTCTGTCGCAAAGCTGCAAAAAAACGCCCTGCTCGGTCGAATAGAAAACATTACCGTCGTCGTCCGAACGAGCACGTATCCCTTGGATAAATTCCTCATAGCCATAAGATTGGTGGAACGTGACGCTAGAGTAACGCTGGATTTCTTCTCCGTGTTTTGGTCCACGCTTTAATTCTCCATAAAGCGTAACCAGTTCTTCTACCAGCTCTAGCTGGGAGTCTACCAACCTCCATTCGCTGTCGGTCGTCTTATCAAAAACGGCAGGCTCACGACGACTCTTATAATCAACCGTGGTTGATTCCGCGATGGTGTACGCTTGCAACGTCGCCCAGGCCGTTTGTGAAAGATTACTGCTGCGCCCATTTAATAACGCCTTGCGCTGAAACCATACATGCTCAGTCAGTTCCCGCACTTTTGTCGGTTTGTTCAAATCCAGCAATACCAGTACTGTCACTTGCATCCAACTTAGTGGTGTAAGACGGGAATCCAGCCAGGCACCATCATCTTTCGATATTGCCTTCGTGGTGTATGATGTAGCCATTTCTTGTTGAAGGATATACGTTTTACCAGTACCTGGAGGACCAAAGAAAATTTTGTTGGAGGGAGAAGAGACTGTTATTTCTTTATTTTCATGAGGAAGAAAATCTTGATTATTTTTCTCCTCATCCTGGTATTCCAGTACTTTTTTCCGCTGATTAAGTAATTCACGCAATCCCCACACAGCCATATTGATTTGGAAAACATCGACGGGTATTGAGACTTTAGCCAATTCCTTTGTCAGGTCGTGGTTAACTTGCAACCAACTACGTTGATTCGCTGCCTGTAAACCCAATGTAAAACAGGTATTCAAAAAGGCAGCGGTCTCATTAAATGCTTTATAGTCAACAGTGGTCGTACAAACATGGGGCATAAAGGCAGCAAACACACGATTGCGCAAGGCGTAATACATCTTGTTTAGCCTGCCATCCTCTTTTGCCTCCTCCATCTCTTGCGTAATCTTCCAATAGGTGTCTTCATTTGGCTGCAGGCGAATTTGTTCCGTTATCGACCGGAATAAAGGCAAATTACGCTCGAACTCTGCCAACGAAAGCCCCCCTTGCTTGATGTTCGCTATCCCGTTATCACGTACGTACCAAAGGCGCTGTAGCAATTCATCGGTTTCAGGCGTTGTAAAAGCTGAAGCCGCTTGTGCTGCATTGACCAAATCACGGTAGTTGTTTTCCCACTTGGGATATTTTTCTTGGCTATATTTCACCAGGTGTTTAATAAATGCGTCTAATGACCATTGGCCTTTTTCAACTTGAGCAATAATATCCATCGGTAATCATTCCTTTGCTGTGGTGCTCAGTAACCTCGGTACGTCAGTTTGGCTGACAGGGTTGAGCCGGTAAGTTTTGAATGTGTTATTAGGTGGTGCTTACCACTTGTGCAACTTATAGCAACGGCCAGCATGACTACTTGTAGTCGCTATAAAAATACATCTAATTCAAGGAATAAAAAGTAGCATTGTAACGAAAACTTATCCAAGACCCCGTTAACATTACATGACATGTTATAAGCTTTCGTCTTACGTTGAATGGTATCAGGTTGTCTATGCGAGTCCTCATGTAGGCTTTCAGCCATTTCTGCGAGCACCATTCCAAAACCCGCTGTAATTCCACTGTAAATCTATCCACCCTATTTCACGTTTTTTGCCGTTGGAATACAGTCTCTGTACTGCGGCAACATCCGTAGCCGGGCTTGGAACCCCGAACCTCTCAAGACTGAAAAACACTTTGTTTTTTCAGGGGCTGCGTGCACACTCTTTACGGTGACGCAGGCAGGGCAACCGCAAGGTTGACCGGTCTTCTTGAGAGCCGGGGTTCCAATCCTGTCTGTGTCACCACCCGAATTTGGAACCTTGTGTGGTGGCGGACTTAATTATCTCAAGGAAAAAATGACCATGACGGACACTCACGCCACACCCGCTGACAGCACCATTACTATTTTCCGCGATCTGATAGCCAGCCTACCTTTCGCGCAGTTGGATGACGTTCAGCTCTGCGACCTCGGCGCAATTGCCGCCGAATCGATCGAAGGCCTGTGCCACGGCCTGCATTACCTCGGCGACACCCTGCAAAATGACGTTGAACTGCCGCAAGAAAGCCTCAGCCAACTCGGCGCGTGCCTCAACGCCACCGCACACCTGATTCCGGCGCTGCTGGAAATGTGTGAACAGGCAGAACGTCATGTACGAACGATAACGCCAGTGGGCGACCCACATTTTACTGCGCAGTAAAAACAATACGTTATGCCTAGCAGGAGGATGGTTACCTCTCCCTCTACTTCGTAAGACAGTCTCTTAGTCACATTGCTATGTCGCAACAGAGGCAGTTTCGTGCGCGACAATGCGATCATTTTCATGCTATCTCGTAGCACGCGCCCGACACGGGGCGGCTTAAGCGCCGCTCGCCCCGTGACCCCGAGGCTTTTGGCGGAAATTATGCCGCTGACGCGGTTCCTTCGTCGGTATCAGGCTTAACGGACCGCTTGCGACACGTTCCCGACGTGGCGCAAGCTTTCGCCGCATCCATGCGGCTCATCCTAAGCCTGCTATCTCCTCAGCATAATTTTTTACGCCGGATAACAGCAACACCCGCAATCATCCTGTATTTATGTATAAAAAACAGCACTAGCGAGGGAAGGAATACAACCGATGCACGAGTAGTAACACCATGTAATCCATTTCACCTTCAGATCCGCTAAAGCTAGAAATAAGAAAAAATTAATCAGTGACGCGACCTGTATTTTTTCTGAAGTTAGCCGACTATTCTGACATCAGTTAGCGAGGTCGTAGTCAGCGAGATGAGATAGACTAACGCTTCATATTTCGACGACATTCACCTTGCAGCGTAGGCAAACTCACATGGTTAAACGCACAGTGTCCGCCAATAAATCGATCGATATGTACGCCGTCTATGTTTTTGTGACGATGGCGGAAGCAGGAAGCATGACGGCAGCCGCCACGCGGTTAGGCCTGACGCCCTCTGCCATTTCGCAAACTATCCGGTTATTGGAAGAAGATTTCGGCGTCAAATTGGTTAACCGGGCTCGTCGCCCCTTTGTCCTGACGCCCTACGGCATTGCGTTGAAAAACCGCGGAGAAATCCTGACGGAGGAGATCGCAAACCTCAAGGCACAGGTGCTGGAAGCGGGAAAAGGAATCAAACCCGACTTGCGTATCGGCCTGGTGGATTCGTTTGCCATCACCTGCGGTTCGGTGTTTACCAAGAGTTTGATGAAGAGTTCATCGCAGTTGCTGATTCGTACCGGGCTCAGCCCACAGCAGGGTGAAGCGTTAATGCGCCGCGAGCTGGATCTTATCGTCACCAGCGACCCGTTGATCGACAGCGATAGTGTGGTGCGTCATCAGCTGTTTTCCGAAGGCTATTTCATTATCACGCCACCGGATTACCGCAAACGCATCAAAACGGTTGAGGACATCCGTGAGCTTTCCTCAGCGCTGCCGCTGGTGCGCTTTAACCGGAACTCGCAGATTGGGATGCAGATTGAGCGCTACCTGCGCCGCATCGATGTCCGCGTGCCGAACATGCTCGAATTTGATAATGCGGATACCTTAACGTCGATGGTGGCGGCAGGTATCGGTTGGGCGGTAACCACCCCGCTCAGTTTCCTGCAATCCGTTGCACACTCCCGCGAGGTGCTAACGCATATGCCGGAACCAGTGAATATCAAGCGCTCGCTTTATATTGTCGGGCACCGTGATGAATACAGCGCGTTCTTTGAAGAAGCGTGCGATGTCACACATGACATTATTAAAACCGTATTTCTTCCGAAATTGAAAACGCTGAACCGTGGAATAGAAAAATTGGTTGAGATTAACCCGGATAATACGGAATAACCTATTAACGATTGGGAGACAGAATAATGGAGGAATATATCCACCACTAGCCATTTAACGATGCTAATTCCATGTTCGTCTCCCCGAGAACGCTTTTTAGTCATGATTTTATAAAAATCGTGATGGGTTCGTGTTACCTGAAAATCAAAAAACAGGAAAGACAAACCCTAAAAAATCATAGTCTTAATATTGAAAACGATGCTATGTACATCGAACAAGAAAAAGGAAGAAGATCCATGTCAACGAATATCCGTATTGAAGAAGATCTGTTAGGTACCCGTGAAGTCCCTGCTGATGCCTATTATGGTATCCATACGCTGCGTGCAATTGAGAACTTTTATATCAGCAATAGCACCATCAGCGATATTCCAGAGTTTGTCCGCGCCATGGTGATGGTAAAAAAAGCGGCAGCGTTGGCGAATAAAGAACTGCAAACCATCCCACGTAAAATTGCCGATACCATTCTGCAAGCCTGTGATGAAGTGCTGAATAACGGTAAGTGCCTGGACCAGTTCCCTGTCGATGTCTATCAGGGCGGCGCGGGTACGTCAGTCAACATGAACACCAACGAAGTGCTGGCGAATATCGGTTTGGAACTGATGGGTCACCAGAAAGGTGAATACCAATACCTGAACCCGAACGACCACCTGAACAAATGCCAGTCCACCAACGATGCTTACCCGACCGGCTTCCGTATCGCGGTGTACACCTCCATCCTGAAACTGGTTGAAGCGATTACCCAGTTGAGCGATGGCTTTGAGCGCAAAGCGAAAGAGTTCGAAAATATCCTGAAAATGGGCCGTACCCAGTTGCAGGACGCCGTACCGATGACCCTCGGTCAGGAATTCCACGCGTTCAACGTGCTGCTGAAAGAAGAAAACCGTAACCTGCTGCGCACCGCAGAACTGCTGCTGGAAGTGAACCTTGGCGCCACTGCCATCGGCACGCGCCTGAACACGCCAGATGAATACCAGAAACTGGCCGTTCAACATCTGGCAAAAGTCAGCGGCCTGCCTTGCGTACCGGCTGAAGACCTGATCGAAGCCACCTCCGACTGCGGTGCTTACGTGATGATGCACAGCGCCCTGAAACGCGTTGCGGTTAAAATGTCGAAGATCTGTAACGACCTGCGCCTGCTGTCTTCCGGCCCGCGTACTGGCCTGAACGAAATCAACCTGCCGGAATTGCAGGCGGGATCGTCCATCATGCCAGCCAAAGTTAACCCAGTCGTACCAGAAGTGGTGAATCAGGTGTGCTTCAAGGTCATCGGCAACGATACCTGCGTCACCATGGCGGCAGAAGCCGGTCAGCTACAGCTGAACGTGATGGAACCGGTTATCGGACAAGCGATGTTCGAATCCATCCAGATTCTGTCTAACGCCTGCTACAACCTGCTGGAAAAATGCGTCGACGGCATCACCGCCAACAAAGAAGTATGTGAAGCTTACGTCTTCAACTCTATCGGTATCGTGACCTACCTGAACCCGTTCATCGGTCACCACAACGGCGATATCGTTGGGAAAATCTGTGCCGAAACCGGTAAGAGCGTACGTGAAGTGGTACTGGAGCGCGGCCTGCTGACCGAAGAACAGCTGGACGACATTTTCTCCATCCAGAACCTGATGCACCCGGCCTATAAAGCCAAACGCTATACCGACGAAAACGAAGCCGTTTAATTATCGTTTGCTGTCACGCTGGCCCGGGGACAATCCGGGCCTTTGCCGACTCATTATTTATTAGAAAATAATCATCGTTATTTACATCATAAAGTCCGCATCACAGGCGTTATTTCCCTTCCAATAATTTTTCCAATTTAACCCCTTATATTATTTGAATAATTGGGAATTTAGACCAAAACTAAATCATCTCCGAAAATAATAGGGCATAACGCGGTTTGTTTACTTCAGCGTTAGCCCTGTTTCTTTATCCTATACAGGTCTCGCTTTTCCAGCGGGCTTATTCCTACCACGTTGGCGGCATTTGGGTAAAAGGATGATTTCACTTGGCATGCCTCGATTAACATACGGCAACACTCGGCTTCTGGCTTATTTCCCCGTCGCACTGCTGCTGTTGCAGTGCTGGTCGTCCACGGCATTTGGGCAAACCATCTCGTTTAATCAGGCCTGGGCTCGCCTGCTGCAAAGCGATGACAGTATTGCCGCCGAACACGCTGGGGTCGATCGCGCGCAGTTCCTGAAGGAATCAGCCAAAGGACTCTACTGGCCGCAGGTCAACGTGGGTGCAAGCTATACGCGCCTCGATAAACCTGTCGAACTGGACGCGCGCGACTTAAACCCGCTGTCGAATCACCGGGATATCTTCGCCGCGCTAAATCAGCTGATTAATACCAACGGCAATCCCTTCGTCACCCGCTTCACAGAACAAAATGTGGTTACCAGCTCCATTCAGGTCGTCTGGCCGTTATTTACCGGAGGCCGGATTGATGCGGCACAGTCGATCCGCGCCGCGCAGGTTAATGAGGCTGAGCAGATGCTGATCGTCCGCACGCTGGCGCAATTTGAGGCGCTGGCACAGACTTACTACGGCGTGGTGATGGCGCATCAGGTGATGAAGACGCGTCAGGATATAGAGAAAGGCATGGTGCAGCACTATGACCACGCCCGCAAGCTGGAAGCACAAGGCCAAATCGCCCGAGTCGAGGTGCTGTCCGCCCAATCGGCTTATGACATGGCACGTATCGAAACACAAAAGGCGCGGCGCAGTATGGAGACGACCGAAATGGTCTTCGCAAAGCTGATCAAGACAGAAGGCGCAACGCCCTCTTCTTCGCTGTTCGTCAACAAAACGCTCCCCGAACTGCCTGCCTTGGTGAAACAAACGCTCAACACGCATCCCGGCTTAAAAGTGCTCTCTGCCAAACGCGATCAGGCTAAGGATCTTATCCGCATTGAACGCGCCAAATATGCTCCTGACGTATTTCTGTTCGGCAACTATCAACTCTATGAGCAGGACACGCTGGCGGCCAGAACCACGCCGGACTGGATGGTGGGCGTCGGCGTTTCCGTCCCGCTCATCAGTCGAGAAGGCCGTTCCGACACGATCGCCGCCGCGAAAAGTGCAGAAATGCAGGTTAACTATCTGGAAGCCGATATGCGGCAGAACCTTGAAATAGTGGTCGAGAGCACGTGGCGAGAAGCCCGACTGGCGCTGGAAGAGTTCAATTCCCTGTCTTCAACGGAGAAACTGGCCGAAGAGAATGTCCAGCTACGCAACAAGGCGTTTATGCAAGGCATGTCTACCTCGCTGGACGTCGTCGATGCGCTAAACCAGCTGGCCGGAGCCAAGACGCAGCGCGCCTCTGCGGCGTATCGTTACGTGGTTTCCATCGCCAGATTGATGGCGATTTCCGGCCAGATAAACCGCTTCTCTGACTACCAGACTCAGTACGCCATACAGGTGACACCATGACACAGTCCCCCGCTTCTTCGCGTTCGAAACGCAAATGGATCCTTCAGGCCGTCCTGTTGATTGTGATTGTCTGGATAGCCTATCGCTTCTGGCTCGCCTATCAGCCCGAGCCGATACGGCTACAGGGACAAATCGAAGCACAACAGTATTCGGTGTCTTCAAAAGTACCGGGCCGTATTGCTGATGTGCGGGTAGAAAAAGGCCAGCAGCTCGACGTTGGCGATCTCGTCTTTACGGTCCTGACGCCGGAACTGGACGCGAAGCTGGAACAGGCGAAAGCGGGTGAAGCCGCAGCTGGCGCAGTGGCGCTGGAGGCCAAAAAAGGTGCACGTGAACAGCAAATCGCCGCGGCAAAAGATCAGTGGCAAAAAGCCAAAGCCGGTTCGGAGCTAAGCCATAAGACCTATCTACGCGTGCTAAATCTCTATCAGGAAGGTGTGCTACCGCTGCAAAAACGGGATGAAGCCAAAGCTTCATGGGATGCCGCCCGCTATACCGAGGGGATGGCGTGGCAGGAATATCAAATGGCGCTGGAAGGCACACGCAAAGAAACACAGGCAGCGGCAGAGGAGAAAGTCCGCATGGCCGCCGGCTCCGTTGCCGAAGTGGAAGCTTATTTGGCAGAGGCGCGCGTCGTCAGCCCGCACACGGGTGAAGTCAGCAATGTGCTGCTACGCAACGGCGAAATTGCACCACAGGGCTTTCCTGTGGTTACGCTACTGGACATGAGCGACATCTGGATTCAGTTGGCGGTACGCGAAGATCTCCTTGAGCGCTTTGCGATGGGTACCGAGTTTGAGGCGCGCATTCCGGCGCTGAACAACCAGACATTCCGGTTTAAGGTGTCTTACGTTTCCGTCATAGGGGATTTCGCCACGTGGCGCGCAACAGATACCCGACAAGGATTCGATATGCGGACATTCGAAGTGGAGGCGCGTCCGATTCAACCGATTAGCGGGCTGCGCGTTGGCATGAGCGCACTGGTAGAACTGTGATGATACGCGAATGGAGGGCGCTGTGGCGTGACCGCTGGGGGATGGCTTTAGCGCTCTGGTTGCCGCTTATCACCATGCTGATTGCCTGGTGGACGCTATCCGGCGCGATTGTCCGCGAACTCCCCATCGGCCTGATCGATCTGGATAACAGCACGATGTCGCGCCAGTTTGCCAGAGAGCTACATGCTTCCCCCTCTTTCAACCTGAATCATCAATTCTCGACAGTCGCGGAAGGCGCAACGTCATTGCGCGGCGGCGAGATCTACGCGCTGGTGGTGATCCCACGTCACTTTGAGCGTGATATCCGTCTGGGAACGTTACCCACTATCACCGCCTGGAATAACGGACAGTTTGTGCTGATTGCCAAAGTCATTAACAGCTCACTAGCGTTGGTAGCGGGAACGTTCAATGGGCAGATCGCCGTGGTGCAGGCGCTGGCTCAGGGTGCAGCCGTTCCCGAGGCCAAAGGGCTGGCAGTGCCGATTGGCGGACAGATTACCGCGCTGTTTAATCAAAATTCTAACTACGCCCAGTTCTTGCTGAACGCGATTATCCCCTCGATCTGGTCGATTCTGCTTGCGCTATACGGCCTGAATACGCTGGCTCGAGAGGATCGACGTGGAACACACTGGGAACCTGAGAATCGCGCCGCCATCGGATCTAAATTCCTGACGCATTGGCTGATCGGCTGGGCATGGGGTGGCGTCTGGAGCTATGTGCTGTATAGCCTGCTTAATTATCCGCTCAACGGCTCAGCGTTGCTGCTATTTGTCTCGATCGGCGTGACCGCTGGCGCCTGCGTCGCGCTGGGCATGGCTTTCTATGCGCTGATCCGCGATCCGGCACGCGCCGTTTCCATCGTCGGGGCGTTAATGGCTCCCGGACTGGCGTTCATGGGCATCACCTTTCCGGCCGCAGCAATGGAGACCTTCGCCACGTTCTGGCGACAGCTGCTGCCCGTCGCCCACTACGGTGATATCGCGATTGCCATCACCAGCTACGGTGCCGGACTCATTCAGATCGCACCGGCACTAGCGGCGCTCGCCCTATTCTGGCTGCTGCTACCGCTCACGCTGTGGTGCTATCGGCCAGGTGACAAGGAGGCAACATGCTGACCTTCGCCAAACTCATCCGGTTTGAGTTGCGCAGTTTACTGCGCGATCCGACGATCTTGCTCACCCTGTTCGGTGGGATTCTACTCTATTCCTTTCTCTATCCGCGCCCTTACCTCGCCCAGACGCCGCGTGAACTGCCGGTGGTGCTGGTTGATGAAGACGGCACCCAGCTCTCGCGTCGTCTGGCGTTTATGGCCGATTCCACACCGGAAGTACATCTGGTGGCACAGCGCAATACGCTGGATGAAGCAAAAACGCTGCTTCTGGAGGGCGAGGCAAAAGGGATCCTCTATATTCCACGCCACTTCTACCGCGATATCATGCAAGGGAAAAGCGTCACGGTCAGCTACTCGGCGGATGCCAGCTACTTCCTGATCTACGGCGCGATCGCGCAGTCTCTGGCAACCGTCGGTGGCACTGCGGGCGCACAGGTTAAAGTTGCCCGGCTGCTTGCTCAGGGGGAAGGCATACCTGCCGCCAGCTCACAGTGGCAGGCCACCGCTCTGAATGCCGTGCCGGTATTTAACCCGACCATGGGTTATGTCGATTACGTGGTTCCCGGTGTTTTCATGTTGATACTGCACCAGATTTTGCTAATGGGATGCGGCCTGCTCGGTGCCGGACAAAATCAGCGCACGCAGTCTGGCGAGGTTCGCTACTGGCAATACGCGACACCATGGCGTTTGCTGCTGGCCCGTACGCTGGTCGTTGGCGGAGCCTATCTGCTCTCGCTGCTCTACATGCTCGGCTTTTGTCTCGATGCCTACGGCATTGCACGCGAAGCTAGCATGAGCCAACTGTTGCTGTTTGCGTTGCCCTTTCTGCTCTCAACGCTGTGGCTCGGTGTGGTACTGGGCGCAGCGTTTACGCGCAAAGATCTCCCCAGTCAGGCGGTGCTGCTGTCTTCCATCCCTATCGTGTTTCTTTCTGGCTTTATCTGGCCCGTGGAAATGATCCCCGCGCCTCTGAACTGGCTTGCACAGTGGGTGCCCGCCGTCTTCACGATTCAGGGAATATTACGCCTTAATCAGATGGGCGCTGACTTTGCCCAGATCGGCGCATTTTGGTGGCATTTGTGGATGCTGGCCGCGCTGTACGGCCTGCTAGCATGGGGAATGTTAGCGTATCGGCAACGGCAATACCGCAGGAAGAATCAGGCCGCACGTCGATGGCTGGAGCATTATTGATGATTGAAAAATAACGTCCCGGCAGACACGTCGGGACAAGAGGCTTACGGTTTTGCCGTATCGGCCAACACGTTTTCCAATACGAAGGGAACAGAATCACGCAGTGAAACGTTAACCGTTTCGCTGTGGCTCATCCCTTTATATTCATGCACATCTGCTGACGTCCCTGCACCAACGACATCACTCGCAAAGTGGCGCTGCATCGCGGTCGGCACGTTGATGTCACTGGTCCCAATCCCGATAAAGACAGGCTGGTTAATGTCTAGTGTTTTATAGCGCAAACTCGCGGTTTGGCTATCCAGTAATGTCTGGATCGCAGGCTTCAGGCTATTGCCCGCATTCAGCCCCTCGTCCATCACTTTTTGCGTCAGTTCGCCGATACACATTGTACGTGCGTCAGCGACAACCGCAGCGGCTTTCGGCGTGAAATAGTCATTAACATTCAGCCCTTTATTGGTATCGGCCGCCGACAGATAGATATACATCACATAAGGGATTTTCGGATCGCCGCCCTCTCCACTTTCCCCAGCAAAAAGATCTGCCGCAGAGGTTTTGTCGTCAAAATAGGGCGTTCCGGTCAATACCGTCGATATGATACGCAGGTTCGGTGCATAATCCGGTTGGTAGCCCGCTGTCGCAAAGGCCGCATGCGCCCCCTGTGACTGGCCGACAAGCGTTAACTGATTACGCAACGGGAATGTACTCAGCGATGCTGTTACGCTATCCAACACGCTCCAGAGTTATTTAGTATAAGTATCACTCTAAAAGATAGTCCAATTATGGATTTCTGGACGTGATGGGTTTATTTTTTATCAATAAATTCAATAGCTAACTGATTATTAGGCAAGGCAAGTTAACACCATTCCGATCTTTACATTCGCGCGGCTGACATCAGGCTGATAGTCGAATGTTAACAGGACGAATCTATACGCTTTTGATACAGCGAACCATTCGAATGATAGTGTGCGGCTCCCGAGGCACGCCATGCCATACGTGCCAGGAAGCCGCTAAAGAGAAAGGAGTTTATTCGTCGAAGAACCAGTAGCCCTGATTAACCAACGCGGTTAATTCGGTCACAAAGGCCGGATTCTCCAGCGCCTCACCCAGCTCTTTTTTACCGAGAATGGTGTAACGACACAGTGCATCAGCCGCTTTCGGATCGACCGTGTCCAGCGGTTCGCTGTTGATGAAGTAGCTACCGCCTACTTCCAGCACGCGCAACCCGCTCAGACGTGTCAACACGCTACCGTCCATCAGCGCGCCCACAATCTCGTCCTGCTCGTAAGGTGGCTCCGCCGGAGCGATATCCAGCTCGTGGCGCGGCGTCGTCACAAAGCGACCGAACCACGCTTTCAGCGCTTCCGGCTGATTAATCACGTCAATCATCATCTCGCGCAGACGATCAAACTCATACGCCTCAACCCGGCCCGAATGCTCCCGACAGGTCAAATCAGGGTCGCTATAGTGCTCACCGCCGAGATCGTTTTCCAACACGTAGTCAGCAAAGCTGCTGATTAAGTCTCTGCCGTTCGGCCCACGGAACCCTACGGAGTAGTTGAGCGCGGTTTCATGAGTGAAACCATCGTGCGGGAAGCCTGGCGGAATATAGAGAATGTCGCCCGGCTCAAGATCTTCATCAATAATTGGTGGGAAGGGATCGACATGCAGCAGTGCTGGATGCGAGCAGAACTGACGCATCGGCAGCTTGTCACCCACACGCCAACGACGGCTGCCCATCCCCTGAATGATAAAGACATCATACTGATCGATATGCGGACCCACGCCGCCGCCCGGTACGGAAAAGGAGATCATCAGGTCATCTAAACGCCAGTCCGGCAACACACGGAACGGACTCACGAGTTCAGCAGATGGTGCATGCCAGTGATTCACCGCCTGAGCCAGCAGCGACCAACCCGTTTCACCCAGGTTATCAAAATGCTCAAACGGCCCGTTGCTGGCCTGCCACTGACCATTTTTATGGCTGACCAAACGGCTATCGACCTCCGCCTCCATCGCCAGACCCGCCAGCTCATCCGGCGTAATCGGATCGACGAAATTAGGGAAAGCGTTCTTCAATACAACAGGTTGTTTTTGCCAGTATTTTTCTAAGAATTCGGGCCAATTAAGGTTGAGTTGGTAAGCCATACGTCCACACCAGTGAGAAGAGAAACGGGCCTGATTATAAGGAAGATGGTGCCAGCACGACTTTGTCATTGGTCAATGGGCGGGTGACTATCATGCAGCCTGCATATTTTTCTTGATTAGATAATGCCTTAACATGCCTTCCTCAGGAAAATCCGGTAAAGACATTTGCAACTGGTAACCTTGTTTTTCATAGAAAGGAAGTGCTTGAAAACTAAACGTATCTACAAGCGCATGACGGCACCCAAGACGCATTGCCTCCTGTTCCGCTCCCTTCACTAGCGCGCTGCCGAGCTTCAGACCTCTGGATTCCTCACCCACCCATAAATAATCAATGCACAACCATAGTCCCTTACGCGTGGCAATCAGCCCGCCGGTCATGGTTCCAGCACTATTGCGGTGAAAAATACCGATTTGCCCAAAAGAGACCGGATTAATAAACTGGCAGTTGTAGCTCCGAAGACCCGCAAAAAGTTCTTCCCGATCGCTATCGATAATGTCATGCGTCACGATTAATTCCACTCGTCTTCCCCCAATTCCTGTTTATTAAAAATCATAAGGTTGCATGAACAACGCGCCGCTGAAAATGTGGTTTCAGGGATTCCCGAGTTTCTACACGTTGCCCAACGCAGGCACTGCGTTTCAGCATAAGCACAATCCGACTTTCGGTATATGATTCTTTTTCATGGTGATTGTGCTGATTCGTGTGGTTAAGGGAAGGTTGGATTCTTTGGTGCTGCTTGGTGCTGTTTTGAGGAAAAAGATCGGGAATCAGGTATAATTTACTGAATTTAAGGCATAAAAAAAGCCACCCTGAGGTGACTTGATTTTCATACGATGGTGCGAAGGCCGGACTCGAAAATGGTCTTATTCTTATGATTTTAAATATTTTTTAAATCTAAACTAATTTTACTGACCACCAATCCGACCCCATTTTGCTTTATACAAAGCTGTTTTGGGCACTCTTTTTATGGCAAATGATATAATGAAGGCTAGCTACGATATAGAAAAAGCAAGCAAATCTGACCAACAACAAAGAGCGAAAAGTAGGCTTCTACCCTGCTAAAGTACCGTATATAAAAATTGAATCCGGATTTCTAAAAATGTGTAGCACCAAAATGGGTGAACTTACAGTACCGCGTAGTGCATGACCTGTAATGGATTACAAACGGCAGAAGTTTCAGATGACGACACCGAGTATTCAGTGAGCCCACAAAACTGTACATTTAAACAGACTTTTGATATTTTTTAAAAACCTATATAAATAATATTTATTATATAATATTATCTTAATTCAAATAAATAGGCTTACCAAAGGATATAGAATGGGCATTATAAAAGTGGAGGCAAAAACTGATCATTTAGAAACAGTTTCAAAGGATAATCCCTTTAACGCCCTTGCAGAATTGATTTGGAATGGATTTGATGCTTCCTCATCAACAGTTTCAATTTTTACTAAAGAAAATGGATTAGGGGTATTGGACAGTATTGAAGTTCAGGATTCTGGTTCAGGTATTGATGCTTCCTTATTGAGAGATTATTTTGGCGGATTGGGTGGTTCATGGAAAAAGCAGGCTAAAAAATTAGGATCGTCAATATTACATGGAGAAAAAGGGAGAGGTCGGTTTAAAGCTTATGCCCTTGGTGAGCATGTTGAATGGTTTACTGTTTATACTAATAAAGCTGGAATAAACTATAAGTATTCGATAAAAGGTAAAATTAACACCATAAACCAAGTAGAACCATCTTTACCAATTCAAACTAACGAAAGAACTGGTACTAAAGTTGTTATATCTAACTTATACGACGGAGTTTCAGAATTATCTGGGGATATTTCTGAAGAAAAACTTGCAAAGATTTTTTGTTTCTTTCTTACAAAATACCCAAACAAGAAACTGCTATTGAATAATTCTTGTATATCCCCTGATTTAGCTAAGAAAGAGATCACTGATTATAACCTCGGAGATATTCGTCTTGAAAATGGCAAGACAATCGAACTGAAAATATCTATAGTTGAATGGTTAGGAAAATCAGAGCGAGTTATAAATTTCTGTGACAAAAGTGGTTTTTGCATTGGTGAATATAAGATAGGTCAAAGAATAAAAGCCCCTAATTGTGATTTTTCAATTTTCGCATCTTCAGAATATTTTACTGAGTTAAATGATGCTGGCTTACTTGAATCTGTAGATCTCACGGTTGACACTCGATATGTAGTCGAAACGATCATAGATAAAACCCGGCAGCATTTCTTGGAAAAATCAATCGTAGATAAAAGTAAAGTTATTGAAGATTGGAAAAAAGAAAATATATACCCATATCAAGATAATGAAATATTCAACCCTATAGAGGATGCGGAGAGAAAGGTCTTTGATATATTAGCAGTTAACGTCCAAAGCTATTTGAAAAAATTTGAAAAAGCTGATACTAAAACTAAAAAATTCACTTTCCGGCTTCTTAAACAAGCAATAAAAGACAATCCTGATTCAGTCCAAAAAATATTAGGTGAAGTTTTAGAGTTAAAAAAAACAGAACAAGATGACTTAGCATTGCTATTAGAAAGAACAACTCTATCCACCATAATTAGCGCGTCAAAAGCTGTGACTAATAGGTTAGATTTCATAAAGGGATTAGAGCAACTTCTGTTTGATGAAGAAACCAAAAATTCATTTTTAGAAAGAGACCAATTACATAAAATTCTAGAAAAGGAAGCATGGATATTCAGGGAGGATTTTAACCTCACAGGAAGCGAAGAAAACCTAAATGAAGTGCTATTAAAACACCTTAACCTTTTGGGTGAGAGAAATGGTAATGAATCAAAAGTAATTAGACCTGATGGTTCAACAGGACGAGTCGACTTAATGTTGAGCAAGGCGAGAAAACCTAGCGAAGGTAAATTTGATCATCTTGTTGTTGAATTAAAAAGAGCATCAAAAAAGATTGATGCAGCAGTAATAGCTCAGATAAAAAGCTATGCATTTACAGTTGCTTCAGACCCTCGTTTTGATAAAGCTAATACGTATTGGACTTTTATTGCAGTCTCAAACGAATTTGATGCATATGCTCAAGAAGAGGCAAGTCAAAGTGGTCGGGCTCCAGGACTCATCCATATAAAAGATAATATTAGTGTGTGGATTTATACTTGGGCAGAACTTCTTAGTATGGCTAAAACAAGGTTAAGCTATTTCCAAAAACAACTAAGTTATGAAGCAAATAGAGAAAGTGCCACAAAATACCTTATTGAAACACATGAGAAATTTATCCCAAATATTGAGCAGGTCACGACACGAGCGACCTGTCCCGACGATTAATATAAGTGATTTTAGCTATGTCCACTTCTAACACTGGACTTCCTACAGAGTTTTTTTCAACTGTGGATTCAACTGGTCGATGTAACACTATCCTTAAACGAGGAAGACGTTACCCTAAATTTGTAAATGTAGTTTTATCAATGTTTGTCTAATATAACTAAATCTACACTTTAAAAATTTAGCAAGGAAACTTATGCCGAAAACTATCGGCATAAATATAATACTAATTTAATGTAATCTAAGCAGATTATTTAATGAAGTATGTAATCTTGTAGTTTTAAAGGTTGACAGATCGTAACTCATTCGTAAATAGCTATCAATTTCATCTAGACGCATGTTTTTGTTAACGGATATATCTGTTTCATACATAATCTTTAGAATACAAGTAAAGTCATGTCCATTACAAATTGAGAAATGGTCCGGAGACATTAATTCAAGTCTGCGCATTTCATTATACAAATTTGATATATTTAATTCACTTGTAAAAGCGCTACTTCTAGTAACCACATGATTTATATATGCTCTATCATCAACCGTAACCGTTGTATTATTGACGCTAATAAAATCTCTATGAGTCATTCCTTTAAAATTAAGTCGGCTGTGGTTAAGATAATTGTACCATTTCAGAAGCCCAAGTCGGTAACAAGCGCAAAGAATATTCATTTTAACTTCATGACAAAAAATATCAGCTTTTTCACCACGAATCAGTTTCCTATCTGTATTCATCATTATAAATTTATCAACTACCCCACCTTTTACAAGCATCATTTCTAGATCATGCGCATCAGTATAAAGAATTCCATTATAACCTACCCCACTTAGGCCATCAAAGTCAGCATCACAGACCCCATATACGGCTTCATTTCCCGCTTGACGCAATTCATTGACCGCTGATATTACTTCCCGTTTTCCATTTTCTGGCGAATCATATATGAATCTATTATCTAACCTATACACATTAAAAAATTTTATATCAGTAATACCTTCAACAATGATAAGTATACGGCGGCTATTCACCTCATTTCTGAATAATAACATCATACTGCTAAGCCAGTCTTGTTCACCAATCGCATCACGTAAAGATATCATTCACTCATTTCCTTTTGAATGTATAGATTGGTCTTTATGCTTAAGCATTTCATAGAGGTCAAACGTTAATGCCCAATTTTTACTTATCACCTGAGGAGAATGTGTTGCAATGATGACTTTTTCATACTTGTTAATCTTTTGTATTTTTTTGAGAGAATCAAGGAATGTTTGTTGCCAAGCAACGTGTAACGATATTTCTGGCTCGTCGACTAGTATCACTTTCTGAGAAGCAAGATCAAAAATTAAGTTAAAGAGTAAAACAATTTGGTTCTGTTCTCCAGAAGAAAGCATGTTACGATCGATAATATCATCGTTAAGGCTCCTGAAATAAACCCCACTATCTCTATCAATAACAACTGTCTTAAATGCTAGTATTTTTTCCTTGAGTATTGATTCAAAAAGATCTATTTTCTGATATAACACCTCAAATGGTGAAAGCTTGACTAATGCATCCTCTATATAAAGATCAAGCACGCCGAGATATTCATTACTACTATTTAATGAAGTGCTTTTTTCTGGCATTAAATCATCTTCTGAATGAATTAAACCATAATGCATATATCGACGACGCTTATCCTGAACACCTTTCAAACGCGCTTGAATATTTTCTGAGGAGAATTTTTTTTGCTGTTCCAAACGTTCAAATAGGCGAATGGGAAAGTTTGCATCCAATTTCTGACTTAATGTGGCAGATTCATCTTGGGCCATTTCCATTAAATTTTTCAATTTAGATGCACACATATCAATAATTGTGATATCGCCTTTTATAGCTTTTAGTCGATCAGCCTGAATAAAAGAAACGATATCTTCAGAAATTATCTTATTTAGGTAATCAGAGCGTAATGGTTTTTCTTTTAATTTTTTTTGTTTATGCCTTGTTTTTTCAGACTTTAAGTAAAAAACTATCATTTCATCTGGATTTCCCTCTTCTATTTCTAGTATTAAAATCTCAGTATCTAATAATTCCCCTTCACTACCAAAATGTTCTAATTGAAGCGTAGTTTGTGCACTATTACATCGAATAGATATGCTGCCACCTTGATAATTTAGTGTTATGTATTCAAAATTAAGTTTGCAGAGTATATTTAGTTCATTTGATAGTATGCTATTAATGATCTTAAGAATCATGGTCTTTCCATACCCATTAGGACCAGTCAGCATAGTTATTTCACTTTGATCTAGAGGGATCTCATAATCGAGAAGACCAAATAGTTTATGTATTTTTAAACCAGTTAATTTCAATTTAATATCCTTGAGTTAAATAAAGATTGAAGATAAGTTCCATTTTTTAATTCTTATCCTTCCAATTATTCCTAAAATGACAAAGGATGGGATAGATAGCAGCAGAGCGTAAGTACATTACAAACCTATCTTTACCATGAACCTTCCCATCAGGTTCTCTTTTCTGAAGGAAAGGAACTGTGCCAAGTATGCTCCATCACAGATCATAGAGATTATTAAATTCTTTCGTAGGGAGCTCCGGATACGACCCACCTTAGCCAACTGTTTCTGTTCGTGCTAGTCTGGCCTCTATCTGTGAATACGCTCAAACTCTATGAATGTTCTTTTCAACACAAACGATTAATCAATTAGCTAAAAACTTATCTTCCAAAATTACTAGTCCGAAAGCAAGCCTGCACCACGCAATCAAACCAATACCTTCAACCCATGCTTCTGCACCACAGTAAGCAGTTTCAGCGATAACCCGCTGGGGCGTTTTACACCGCTTTCCCATTTCTGCACCGTTGAAACACTGGTGTTCAGGTAGCGGGCGAAAACCGGCTGGCTGACGTTCAGCTTTTCACGCAGTGCCTTAATCTCAAGAGGTTGAAGATCGTCCACGCTGTTGAGGCACGCCTTATCAAAGTTGCGCATCGTTTCCTGTGGGATAGCATCGACGCTGAATAATCCAGAAGCCGCGCTATGGATAGCCTCAAATGCAGGACTCTTGAATTTACTTTTTGCGGTCATGGCAAACCTCCACCCGTTCTTTACTCTTGCCCACCGCCTCAATAGTTTCACATAACTCGCTATCCTGATTTAGCCGCCTTAGTGAACCATTTGGTTTTGAATACACGCATCAGTGCCGACATCCTGTCACCTTAACTATAGCACTTAGTGCTATATTGCTCTTTTTTCTGGCAGAGTTAAAGCGCTTGAAACCGGCAACACTTTGTCGTATTTTTGACCATGAAAACCTGCTGTCGATGACAGCCACCAATGTTTCCAGTATCGGGATGATACGAGTGACCTGTGAGAAACGCCTTCGGGTGGTCACACTGCCAAAGTCATAGGAATGGAGCGTGGTCTGAGACTGACGCCTTCGGGTGACCACAAACACTTCCGTAGCCTGCAAGGAAGAACGCGCACAGTTGCGTGTGGTAAATCTGCCAGCCTTTGGAAGCAGATATCACCGGGTAGTTTGAACGCCGTTGCGAGCGTGGTGATGAAGGTCCGTTTTGACAACTTTACTTCAAGCCCAACATTGCCGTGGGCTTACTATACCCAGCCAGAGAGCGGCTTCCATACCGTAGGAGACTGGCCGTAGCTGCAACGTTTATCGTTGTGGTGATTTCACTTCATAAGCGGCTTAAACAGCGCTTATCCTCGTAAGTTCGCGTTTTCACGCGACTTCGATTTTACTCGTCTCAATGATTTGCGTCTGCGCGTGTGAACGTGCTGGCTGCGCGTTGCTATGCCGTCAGGCATCTGCTACGCGCCTGCCGGCAACGTCTGCACCGGCGTCACTTTTTCCGTGTCAACGGATGAAAGTGACGCCGCAGCCGAAGACCCTATCAGCCCCTGAGACATGCACCTCAACTACCGCGTCATGAATCTGACACACCCGTTTGTGCCGGACTGACCGCTTTTTTTACAGGAGATTGAACCGATACCGAGGCAGGCCTAACCGCCTGAGAGGAAATCCTGCAACCGCAGGCGGCCGCACCGAGTGCCTAGCCGACACCTCCCAAGACCTCAACTGCTGTCCGCTCTGGCGCACAGGTATCGTTCAAGGCAGGTCAATTGCGATTGTTTCTGCCCTTTCCCATGCGCCAGAGAAAAGCATCCAGTTGAATTATGAGAGGTAAGTTGCATGAGTAAATTAAGTCGTGAAATGACCACGCTGGCAAAACAGGCTGGCGGAAGCTACAAGACGGTTCATGATCGTATCCGCATCATGGACAGGCTGTGCCGTCATCTGCTGGCGCTGAATATTCAGGTGCGTGACGTTAAGTATCTCAAAGCCAGACATATCGAAAGTTATGTCGTCGAACGCCTGTCACAGCAGATTGCCCTTCGTACCCTGCACAACGAAATGGCAGCGCTGCGCACGGTGTTTAAGCAGGGAGGACGGGAAAAGCTCGCCACGTCCGACCGCCTGACCAATAACGCGCTGGGGCTGAGCGGGGCAAGCCGTGCCGGGACAAAATTCGCCATCCCGGACGAACACTATCAGGCTGTTCTGCTCGCGGCGCAACAGCATGATAAAGGGCTGGCCTGTGCACTTCAGCTTGCCCGATTACTGGGTCTGCGTTCTCAGGAAGCGGTGCAATGTGCCAGTTCGTTGAAGACGTGGGAAAAGCAGCTTGAGCGTCACCAACAAACGCTGACCGTGGTATTTGGCACCAAAGGCGGCAGGCCACGCGAAACCCGGATTATCGATCGCGAAGCGATTCAACGGGCAGTAAAAGAAGCGCTAAAGGTGGCCGACGCGCGTAACGGCAGGTTGATCGATAAACCCGACCTGAAAACCGCTATGAATTTCTGGCGCACGCAGACCACCCGCTTAGGGCTGACCGGCCACTACTCCCCACACAGCCTGCGCTACGCATGGGCGCAGGATGCCATGCGTTATTACCTGTCACAGGGCTTTTCCCGCAGTGAAGCCAGAGCATTAACCTCTATGGATCTCGGCCACGGTGATGGTCGGGGACGCTATGTCGAGCGGGTTTACACCCGGAAGGAGGATTGAACATGACGGATAACACGTTGATTCGCTTATCGGGTGTGATGAAAAAAACCGGCCTCAGGAAATCATGGATTTACCTGCTGATGAAGCAGGGGGAATTCCCTCAGACGGTCAAAATCGGTGCCCGCTCAGTAGCGTGGGTGGAAAGTGAGGTGAATGACTGGATCGCGGCACGTATCAGCCAGCGCGGAGAGGTTAAACCATGATGCATTGTTATTTTTTTCTGGCGGGCAATTTACGATATACTGCTGATGCTGCGGCAAAATCCGCAGCCGGAATTGGCGTTCCGAACAAATGTCTGGTGCCTGAATATGCGCGTCATGCGCATTGCTGTTCAGGCACGCATCGAGCCGTACCTGCAATGGTGGCTCGTGCGGGGGCTCCGCAAGGAGCGCCGGTAGCCAGACTGTCCGGTAACGCCAACCCCGTACGGGCTACCACCCTTGAGGTTGGCGTCTCTGGTGGTAGCTGTCTAAGAAGCTACAGTCTGGAGGCTGCCTTATGGCTACGATCCTTCCCTTTCTCTACCCGCAATCTTTCTTTTTTTCTGCGGGGGTACATCATGTATGACCCCACGCCCCTGACGTTAGAAGAACTCGTCGATCACTGTCGGGCGCTGGCCTACGCCATCATTGAACTGGACAACGCGCTCGCGAAAGAGCTGCTGATCTTTATCCTGTGGGAGCGTCTGAACCAGTTGAATGACGCGCTGCAAGCGGAGGTGGCTGACGATGAGTAAATTCGTTTCAGACATTACTGCACAGTCGCGCCACCGCTGGCGTGTCATTCTGTCTGCACTGGCTATTCCGGTGCCTTCCGGCGGTAAACACGGCGCTTGTCCTGCCTGCGGCGGCAAAGATCGCTTCCGCTTTGACGACAAAGAAGGGCGGGGAACGTGGTTTTGCAATCAATGCGGTCATGGTGATGGCCTTGATCTGGTCGCACGGGTGAAAAACTGTGACCTGTCAGACGCCGCAAAACAGGTGGCCGCGCTGACACTCCCCACCTCAACAGCGCCAGCCAGGGAAAAAGCTGCTGAGCGCCCGCCGCTGGCCGATAAAATCAAGCAGATGCTGACCCATTCAAGGAATGGCGAAAGCGCCTATCTGAAAGCCAAAGGGTTTTCTATCGTCCATGCCCGCCTGACCGCACAGCAAAAAATGCGTATCGGCGGCGTGCTGTTTGATGAGGGAAGCCTGCTGCTGAAATTGCATCGCGTTTCCGGTGAACTGATCGGCGCACAGTTGATCAACGACGATGGAGAAAAACGCCTGCTGCCGGGCTCACAGTTGAAAGGCTCCTTCATCGCGGTGCATTACCCGAAAGAGCCGGACACCATCGTGATCACCGAAGGGTATGCCACCGGCCTGACCATCAGCCAGATCACCACGGCGGCGGTGGTTGCAGCGGTGTCGGCCAATAACCTGATAAACGTCGCCCACGCGCTGCGTGGCTGGTATCCCGATGCCACTATTATTCTGGCGGGCGATCATGACCTGCATGCCGACGGCTCAACCAATATCGGTAAGGAGCAGGCGGAAAAAGCCGCGCTCGCGGTGGATGGCTGGGTGTCGTTACCGCCCACCACAACGCTCTGTGACTGGGATGATTACCGTCAGCAATATGGGCTTGAGGCTACTAAATCCGCATTCAACAAACAACGTTATCAGCCTGACACGATGTATACGCCTTTAGTCCGCACCGATTCCGCTACACCGGCATTCAACACCTCATTACCCCTGCGTAAAGGCTCTGACGGTTTTGATACGCGACAGGATTACCTGATTAAAGGCTATCTGCCGAGTTCATCCGTTGCCAGCGCTTACGGTGCCAGCGGCTCGTATAAGTCTTTTCTGGCGGTATCGTGGGGATGTCATATCGCCACCGGCAAACCGTGGGCAGGCAAGCCGGTGACACAGGGCGCAGTGATTTATGTTGTTGGTGAAGGTGGGATTGGCGTTCCCCGCCGTATCCGGGCATGGGAGCAAACGCTTAATGGCGGTAGCCCGATTGATGCGCTGTATCGTGTCGATTGCCCGATTTTTCCGGCCAGCCCAGAGAGCGTACAGCAGGTGATACGTGCCGCACGCGATGTGAAAGTCGCCTCCGGTATGCCAGTTCGCCTGATTATTCTGGATACGCTCGCCCGCTGTTTTGGCGGTTCGGATGAGAACGCGGCTAAAGATATGGGCGCATTCATTCAGGGATGTGACGCGATTAAAGCGGCAACACAGGCCACGGTGCTGATTATCCATCATTCCGGTAAAGATCAGGACAAAGGGGCGCGGGGATCCAGCGCCTTCCGTGCTGCGCTGGACGTGGAATTTAACGTCAGGCGTGAAGGTGAAGGCGGCGCGTTGATCCTCAGTTGCACCAAGATGAAGGATGCGGAAGAGCCGCCGCGTCGCGCCTATGACCTGAATGCCGTCGATCTGTACGTGGACGATGATGGCGACCAGATCACCTCGCTAGTGCTGAACGATGAAGGCCGTGAAGTCAGAGAGGATGAGGCTGCCAGCGATCCCGACTTAGCCGGTATCCCACGGCTGACGGAAAATCATTTTGCGCTGTGGCAGGCCATCCGTTCACGCACGGCCAACGGTGAAGGCTGCACCCGTTCATTGGTGCGGGATGATATGCGGGCAATGGGCTTTGATGTGAACAAGAAATTCACCCGCTGGCTGGACAAACTGGAAAAGGATGGCCTGATCGCCTTTGAAGGGGAACAGATCACGCCGTTATCACAACGGAATAAGGTGGGGGATTAAACGGGGGAAAGTGGGGGCGAACGGATAATGCGTCATCCTATCCGGCATTTTCCCCCACTTCTCGGCTGTATATACGCGCGAAGTGGGGGAATGGTTTAACTCGCTAATAAATAATCATTTTTAACCTAATCATGAAAATCAGGTGGGGGAAGCCGTGATCCTTCATCAAGTGGGGGAAAGGTGGGGGATGGCTTGCTAATGGTTTACTCTGCCAATACGCTAAAATATAACATTTGAGTTATTATAACTTATGAGTTATGTTCCCCATTAATAAGGGGACTGATATGTATGAATTGATTTTTCACCCCGAAGCTGCAAGCGAAATTTATGGCCTCGAACCTGTTATGCAGGCGAAAGCGCTTAAAGGGCTTGAAAAGCTTGAAGCTAAAGGGCCAGAGCTAAGATATCCAGACACGGACATCATTGAAGGTGGATTGTTTGAGCTACGGGTTGGTAGAAAGGACATAAGCAGAACGTTTTTTGCTTACGCAAAAGGACGTAAGATCTATATTTTAAGGACGTTCGTAAAGAAAACCCCTAAGACCCCGAAAGCTGAAATAGCGCTAGCAAAGTCAAGATGGGAGGAATTGAAAGATGGCAGTTAAAGGTATCAGCTTCTCTGAAGTTAAAGCGAAAGCGCTTTCTAATCATGAAGTTAAAAAAGCGTATGAGGACGAAACTCAAGAAGAAGCGCTTCGCGCTGTTCTGATCGAAATGAAGTCCAAATCAGGCCTGACAAGTACAGAGATCGCCGCTCGCATGGGTGTAAGCCAACCTGCGGTGAGCCGCCTTGAGAGAAATGTTTCCAGTGCGAGTATCTCAACCTTACAACGGTATGCCGCTGCTTGCGGGATGCAGCTTAAACTGTCACTGGGTTAAGATTAGCGCTGTATTTATAAGCCGGATTTTGCACTGGCTTGTCGGCTAGCGTCGGTGCAACAGTTTCCGACTTGCTACTTCTATACGATGGAAAACGATCTGGCAACATGATACTTGGATATGATGAGTAGCTGGAAAATCATCCACAGAAGAAAGATGAGCGCCAGCCCCTCCCAAAAAAGGGGCTGGCGCGGTAGATAATGAGAATATTTTTCAAAAATAAATGCACAATCTAAATTATTGGTTAATCTTTATGATGAAACTATCAAGTATATGATTACCACAAGCATTAAAACAAATAAAAAAGAAATTATCGTTAAACCAAGAAATCCATAGGCCGTATACTTTGCAGTTCCAACCCCCTTCACAAAATCTATAGATAATATTTTAAATTTAATAAGAATTCTTGAAAGTAAATAAGAAAGAAATATCAAAAGTAAAGATATCTGAGAAATAAAAGAACTGTAAAACATGACTGCCTGAGGGACAAAGTAATTCGACAAGATTCCTTTTGATGTCACGACCATGAATGTACTACTCTCAATCAAACTTAAAGATTCATATATTGACTCAAATGGTTCATAGATCAACGCAGGCCTTAACTCAAAATATAAGCCAAATTTATTATACAAATCATCAGTTGCATCTAATTTAAGTTGGTAAATAATTATTGTAAAAATAAAGTAAACAATAAAAATAGATAATAAAAAACAGACTTCATGAACGAAAAGTTAGATTTACCTTTTGATTTTATATACATTTTAGTCAATTGAATAGATATGAAATCCAGTAAAATAGAATACCATATGCCATATAAATAAAAATCATGAATAGCTAATTTAATTGGCATTGGAATTTGCTCTGGAATTATCTTGTTAGGATTAATAAAAATTAGAACATACATAAACCAAGCAAAAAACAATATAAACGAATATAATATAGTAAATAGTGGAATGGTTATTAGCTGTCTTTTTGAGAAAAATCCATCACCAAATAATTTAAAATAATAACCAGACCAATAATCAGAAAATCCATTTATTGCTTCCGAGCCCAGATTAATATTACTTATTGATTTAGATATTTTTTTCTTCTTATCAGAATTAAATCCAGCATGTCCAATTATAATTGCTACAAACCCTAATGCCGCTGACAATGGTATTGCAAGCAATCCGACCGCTGTTGCTACCTCGATACTCATCTTATTATCTCTCCATGACGTTATTTTAATGCAAAGTAAATTTATATAATTTAGTAAGCTCTCTTAAACTCATACGGCACCACATACTCTTCCCGATTCGCATCCAGATAATCCGCCCACCATTGCAGCATTAGCCTGCGCTCATCCAGATGTTCCGCTTTGTGGATATAGGCAGCACGAACGCCGTTGCGTTCCTGATGACTCATCTGGCGCTCTACCGCATCCCGTGACCACTGGCCGGACTCCACCAGTGCGCTACAGGCCATCGTGCGGAAGCCGTGTCCGCACACTTCGGTGGTGGTGTCGTAGCCCATTGTTCGTAATGCGTTGTTGACGGTGTTTTCACTCATCGGTTTGGTTGGCCGACGATCGCCGGGGAAGATCAGTTCATGAGCGCCGCTGATGGCCTTAATCTCTTCCAGTAGTGCTAAAGCCTGTCGGGATAACGGCACCAGATGTTCAGAGCGCATCTTTGCACCGCGCTGCGAGTGCTTCACGCCAGGGATGGCTTCACGTTCAGCCGGTATCGTCCACATAGCGCGTTTAAAATCGATTTCCGGCCAGCGGGCAAAACGTAGCTCGCTGGAGCGGATAAAAACGCACAGCGTGAGTTTTAAGGCCAGTCTGGTTAACGTCCTCCCTTTGTGGCGTTCTATCCGTGCCAGAAAGTCAGGCAGTTTATTCAGCTTCAGGGCTGGCCGATGGGTAGCTTTTGGTGCGGCTATCGCCCCGGAGAGGTCTTGCGCGGGGTTGCGCTCTATCAGATCGTTCTGCACCGCGTAACGCATGATATCGGTGACACGCTGGCGCAGCCGTGACGCCAAATCAAGATGACCGTTCTGTTCGACGGCTTTCAGCGGCTCCAGCAGGTCTTTAGTTTTCAGATCGGCAATATGGCGATGCCCAATAGCAGGCAGGAGATTTCGTTCCATATCGCGCCATACCCGTCCGGCGTGCGTTTCTGACCATCTGTTTTGGCTAATATTTCGGTGCCAGTCCTGCGCGACCTTCGCAAAAGTATTCAACGCTTCTTGCGCCTGCTCTTTTTCTTCTTCACGCTTTTCCGTTGGGTGGATACCCTCCAACAGCAGCAATCGTATCTCATCACGTTTCTCTCTGGCCTTTGCCAGCGAGATCAGCGGATAGGCACCGAACGCAATCCGGCTTTCCTTACCTTCAAAGCGGTATTTGAGATACCAGCGCTTAGAGCCGTTAGGACTCACCAAAAGATACAGGCCGTGCGCGTCAGCGAGCTTATAGGCTTTTTCGCGAGGCTTGGCAGTACGGGCAACAACGTCAGTCAGCGCCATAATTTGGGGGTCAACTCATAATCGAAGTGAATTGACCCTCATCTTGACCCCCAAATCATCTGGATGTCAATGGACGAAGAAAGACCATTGTGTATAAAACAGACAAAATCGCAGAGAGAGAAATGAAATTAAAATCGTTATTTTACAGTGTGATATGGACGTTACTGGACGATTTTGGACATAAAAAAAGCCACCCTAAGGTGACTTGATTTTCATACAATGGTGCCGAAGGCCGGACTCGAACCGGCACATCTTTCGATGGTTGATTTTGAATCAACTGCGTCTACCGATTTCGCCACTTCGGCACAGAAGTCGTATGCGGAAAACGGGTGCATTATACCTTTTGACAGCCCACGCGCAACGTTAATCCACTCAGTGTTCGGTTAAGTGCTGAAAAAATCATCTCTAGCAACGTGTTATGACTTTTTTGCCTTCAAGATTGTGTGGTAATGGGTGTTGCCAAGGCGATTTGTCACGACCAATAAAAAAGCGCCGAGGGGTTATCCACTCGGCGCTTTCTCTGATTTATTAGATGCTATCGGCGTTTCAGTAGCAGCGCGACGCTGATGAACAGAAACACCGAGCTCGGCAAGATAGCGCCCAGGATCGGCGGGATGCCATAGACCAGGCTAAGTGGGCGGAAAATCTCATTCAGCAGGTAGAAGAGGAAGCCGAAGCTGATACCTATCACGATGCGTGAACCCGCCGACACACTGCGCAGCGGGCCGAAGATGAAAGAGACTGCCATGAGCATCATCACCGCCACTGAGACTGGTGCAAAGATTTTGCTCCACATGTTCAGCTGGTAGCGATTCGACTCTTGCCCACTTTGTTTCAGGTATTTGGAGTAATTATGTAGCCCACGGATCGACAGCGCATCCGGCTCAAGCGCCACCACGCCCAGCTTATCCGGCGTCAGGTTGGTTTTCCATTCTCCACTGAACGTCTGGCTGCCGCCAATCTGTTTACCGTCGCTCAAATCAGACTCATCAACCTGCGAGAGCTTCCAGACATTCCTGTCATCTTCAAACTCGGCGGAGGCCGCATAGCGCACAGATAGCAGCTTGTTTTTATCGTCGAAGTGGTAGATGTTGACGCCAGACAGCTCTTTATCGCCCGTCACTCGTTCGATATAGATAAAGTCATTGCCGTCTTTTGCCCACAGTCCGCCCTGCGTAGAGATCATCGACCCACCAGAGATCATCTGAGAGCGGTAGTTACGCGCCATCTGTTCCCCTTGTGGAGAAACCCATTCGCCAATCGCCATCGTTAGCAGCACCAGCGGGATCGCGGTTTTCATCACGGCCGTCGCAATCTGCAAGCGGGTAAAGCCGGAAGCCTGCATCACCACCAGTTCGCTGCGGGTGGCAAGCTGACCCAGCCCGAGCAATGCGCCGAGCAGCGCCGCCATAGGGAAGAAGATTTCAATATCTTTAGGTACGCTGAGCAGCGTGTACAGCCCAGCGCCCAGCGCTGAATACTCGCCCTGCCCAACTTTACGCAGTTGGTCGACAAACTTGATGATGCCGGAGAGCGACACCAGCATGAATAGCGTCGTCATGATGGTGGTGAAAATCGTTTTGCCGATATAGCGGTCTAATACACCAAACATCAGGCCGCTCCTTGTGTTCTAAGAGTTCGAGGCTTAAAGCGGGCGCGCACTTTGCGCATCGGCACGGTATCCCATAGGTTAAGCATCACAGCAATACCGAAGTACATCAGGTTGGTCAGCCAGACCCATACCATCGGATCGATTTTGCCTTTACTGGCGTTAGAACGCAGCGAGCTTTGCAGCAGGAAGAAAATCAGGTACAGCAGCATAGCAGGCAGCATGCTCAATACCCTGCCCTGACGTGGATTCACCACACTCAGCGGTACCACCATCAGCGCCATGATCAGCACCGAAACAATCAACGTCAGCCGCCAGTGGAACTCTGCACGCGCATCGTGCGCATCCGAATGCCACAGGGTCTGCATACCCATTTGCTGCACGTCGCTATTATTGAGCGTCACGCTCTGGTGCCCAATCACAGCCTGATAGTTAGTGAAATCCGTGATACGAAAATCACGCAGCAGCGCCGTTCCCTCGTAACGCGAACCGTTATCCAACGTCACGACCTGTGCACCGTCTTCGTTTTGCTTGATATGGCCGCGATCGGCGACGACAACAGAAGGCCGTGCATTACCGCTGGGGCGCAGCTGTGCCAGAAAGACGTGTTCAAACTCCGCCCCTTTGACATTACCGACGAACAGCACCGCGTTGCCGCCCTGTGCAGACTGGAACTGCCCTTCTACTAGCGTAGCCATTCCAGGGTTCGCCTTCGCTTCCGCCAGCACTTCTTCCTGATGCCGCGACGACCACGGGCTAAGCCACATGACGTTAATGGTAGCGACGATGGCAGTGAACACTGCCAGGACCAGCGCGGCTTTCAGCAACACGCGTTTGCCCAGCCCGCAGGCGTGCATGACGGTGATCTCGCTTTCCGCATAGAGGCGGCCAAACGTCATCAATACGCCAAGAAACAGACTTAATGGCAGGATGAGCTGCACCATTTCTGGCACGCCCAATCCCAACAGGGAGATAACCAAATTTGTCGGGATTTCACCATCAACCGCGGCACCCAGTATCCGTACCAATTTCTGACAAAAGAAAATCAGTAACAGAATGAAAAGGATGGCCAGTTGGCTCTTGAAGGTTTCCCGTACCAGATATCGAATGATGATCACGCTTAATTACGCCTGTGAAAACTTGTCTTTTTGCAGGAAAATCGATAGTTTCTTCGCTAACGCGCCATTTATACTCATTTTTGGCTGCCCTCTTAGCTAAAACTGTATTACAACACACTGCGTTTGAGCTGTTGTATCAGAACCTGCTTATTAGTCACTAAAACAGGTTCGTTACGTCGTTAAGATTAACACAGGTTATGTTAACGCAACGGCGGGAAGTATTACGGAGTGTCACATTCTAGCCGTTGCCCCCGCCGTTGTCTTTAAGATTCAGGAGAGTACATGGAGTTCAGCGTAAAAAGCGGTAGCCCGGAAAAACAACGCAGTGCCTGCATTGTCGTCGGCGTGTTTGAACCGCGTCGTCTGTCCCCTATTGCCGAACAACTCGATAAAATCAGCGACGGCTACATCAGCGCGTTGCTTCGCCGTGGTGAATTAGAAGGCAAAGTGGGGCAATCACTGCTTTTGCACCATGTACCTAACATTCTTTCCGAGCGCATTCTGCTGATTGGTTGCGGCAAAGAGCGCGAACTTGATGAACGCCAGTACAAACAGGTGATTCAGAAGACGATTAACGCCCTGAACGAAACCGGCTCGATGGAAGCGGTCTGCTTCCTGACCGAGCTGCACGTGAAAGGCCGTAACACGTACTGGAAAGTGCGTCAGGCAGTCGAAACCGCAAAAGAAACGCTGTATACCTTCGATCAGCTTAAGAGCAACAAAGTCGAGCTGCGTCGTCCACTGCGCAAAATGGTCTTCAACGTGCCAACACGCCGTGAGCTGACCAGCGGCGAGCGCGCTATTCAGCACGGTCTGGCGATTGCAGCGGGCATCAAAGCCGCGAAAGATCTCGGCAACATGCCGCCGAATATCTGTAATGCCGCGTATCTGGCTTCGCAAGCGCGTCAACTGGCCGATACCTACAGCCAGAACATCATCACACGCGTGATTGGCGAACAGCAGATGAAAGAGCTGGGCATGAATGCCTATCTGGCCGTTGGTCAGGGCTCGCAGAATGAATCGCTGATGTCCGTGATCGAATATAAAGGCGATCCAAACCCGGAAACTCGCCCAATTGTGCTGGTAGGTAAAGGGCTGACGTTCGATTCCGGCGGCATCTCCATCAAACCTGCCGACAGCATGGACGAAATGAAATACGACATGTGCGGCGCGGCCACGGTCTACGGCGTGATGCGCATGGCGGCCGAACTGGCGCTGCCGTTGAATATCATCGGCGTGCTGGCGGGTTGTGAAAACATGGTCGATGGCCGAGCATACCGTCCGGGTGACGTGCTGACCACAATGTCCGGTCAGACGGTAGAAGTGCTGAACACCGATGCAGAAGGCCGCTTGGTCTTGTGTGATACGCTGACCTACGTTGAGCGTTATGAGCCGGACGTGGTGATTGACGTCGCGACGCTGACCGGCGCGTGCGTGATTGCGCTGGGGCACCACATCACCGGGCTGATGGCGAACCACAATCCGCTGGCGCACGAGCTGTTGAGCGCGTCCGAGCAGTCTGGCGACCGCGCATGGCGTCTGCCGCTAACCGACGAATTCCAGGAGCAGTTGGAATCCAATTTTGCCGATATGGCGAATATTGGTGGTCGTCCGGGCGGGGCGATTACCGCAGGCTGCTTCCTGTCGCGCTTTACGCGTAAGTACAGCTGGGCGCATCTGGATATCGCGGGCACCGCCTGGCGTTCTGGTAAAGCCAAAGGCGCAACGGGTCGTCCGGTCGCGCTGTTATCACAGTTCCTGCTTAACCGCGCCGGACAGAACGACGTAGAATAAGACTTTCACGTCAACGGCGATGACCAAAGCCAGCGATTGCCTTTGTTCTTATATACTCTAAATAATTCAAGTTTCAGGCAGGCGGCAAGAGAAGGATTCCCGATGAGCTTACTCAGGTAAGTGATTCGGGTGACTGACAAACCTGCCATAGGCAGGTTTGAACGCTGCTTGCAGCGGCCCCAACGGGGCGAGGCACACGCAAGTGTGCCGAGTAGCGCAGCCAACGCACATGCAACTTGAAGTATGACGAGTATAATCGGGCCGGATATTCCGGCCCTTATCAATAGTGTAAACAATGAAAAACGCAACGTTCTATCTTCTCGAACACGACAGCAAAAGCGGTGAGCTCAGCGCCCATGAGGCACTGGCATGCGATCTGGCGGCAGAACGTTGGCGAGCAGGAAAGCGCGTACTGATTGCCTGTGAAGACGAGCAACAGGCCATCAGACTGGATGAAGCATTATGGCAGCGCGATCCCAACGCATTCGTGCCGCATAATCTGGCAGGCGAAGGGCCGCGCCACGGCGCGCCGGTCGAACTGGCATGGCCGCAGCGGCGTGGCAACGCGCCACGGGATCTACTGATCAGCCTATTGCCGCAGTTCGCAGATTTTGCCACCGCTTTCCATGAAGTGATAGACTTTGTCCCTTACGAAGACTCCTTGAAACAGTTGGCGCGCGACCGCTATAAAACCTATCGCAGCGTCGGCTTCCAATTGACCACGGCTACGCCGCCAACTCACTGAATTTTGAGCATAATGGAAACGAAATATAACCCGCAAGATATCGAGCAGCCGCTCTACGAACACTGGGAAAAGCAAGGCTACTTCAAGCCGCACGGCGACACGAGTAAAGAAAGCTTCAGCATCATGATCCCGCCGCCCAACGTCACCGGCAGCTTGCATATGGGTCACGCTTTCCAGCAAACCATTATGGATACGTTGATCCGCTATCAGCGTATGCAGGGTAAAAATACCCTGTGGCAGGCAGGTACCGACCACGCCGGTATCGCCACGCAAATGGTCGTTGAGCGCAAGATCGCCGCAGAAGAAGGCAAAACTCGCCACGATTACGGCCGCGAAGCGTTCATCGACAAAATCTGGCAGTGGAAAGGCGAATCCGGTGGCAACATTACCAATCAGATGCGCCGTCTGGGCAACTCCGTTGACTGGGAACGCGAGCGTTTCACCATGGATGAAGGCCTGTCCAACGCGGTGAAAGAAGTGTTCGTCCGTCTGTATAAAGAAGACCTGATTTACCGCGGCAAGCGTCTGGTGAACTGGGATCCGAAACTGCGCACCGCGATTTCCGATCTGGAAGTAGAAAACCGCGAAGTGAAAGGGTCGATGTGGCACCTGCGCTACCCGCTGGCCGATGGTGTGAAAACCGCCGACGGTAAAGACTATCTGGTCGTCGCGACCACCCGCCCGGAAACCGTGCTGGGTGATACCGGTGTCGCCGTTAACCCGGAAGATCCGCGTTATAAAGATCTGATCGGCAAAGAGGTGATCTTGCCGCTGATTGGCCGTCGTATTCCGATCGTTGGCGACGAACATGCCGATATGGAAAAAGGCACCGGCTGTGTGAAGATCACGCCAGCGCACGACTTCAACGACTACGAAGTCGGTAAACGCCACCAGTTGCCGATGGTCAATATCCTGACGTTCGACGGTGATATCCGCCAGAGCGCTGAAATCTTTGATACCAATGGCGAAGCCAGCACCACTTGCAGCAGCGACATTCCCGAAGCCTTCCAGAGTCTGGAGCGTTTTGCCGCACGTAAAGCGCTGGTAGCCGCATTCGATGAGCTCGGCCTGCTGGAAGAGATCAAAGCGCACGATCTGACCGTTCCTTACGGTGACCGTGGCGGTGTTGTGATTGAGCCGATGCTGACCGACCAGTGGTATGTGCGTGCTGCCGTGCTGGCTAAGCCAGCGGTGGAAGCGGTGGAAGATGGTCGCATCCAGTTCGTACCAAAACAGTACGAAAACATGTACTTCAGTTGGATGCGCGACATTCAGGACTGGTGTATCTCCCGTCAGTTGTGGTGGGGTCACCGCATTCCGGCCTGGTACGATGCCAATGGCAACGTCTATGTCGGTCGCACCGAAGCGGAAGTACGCAGTGAAAACAACCTCGCTGACGATGTCGTTCTGAATCAGGATGAAGACGTACTGGATACCTGGTTCTCATCTGGGCTGTGGACGTTCTCTACGCTGGGTTGGCCAGAACAAACGCCAGATCTGAAAGCTTTCCACCCGAGCAGTGTGATGGTCAGCGGCTTCGACATCATCTTCTTCTGGATTGCCCGCATGATCATGCTGACCATGCACTTCATCAAAGATGAAGACGGCAAACCACAGGTGCCATTCCATACCGTCTACATGACCGGCCTGATCCGTGATGATGAAGGCCAGAAGATGTCCAAATCCAAAGGGAATGTTATCGACCCGCTGGATATGGTCGACGGCATTTCGCTGGAAGCACTGCTGGAAAAACGTACTGGCAACATGATGCAGCCGCAGCTGGCGGAAAAAATCCGCAAGCGTACCGAGAAACAGTTCCCGAACGGCATCGAGCCTCACGGTACAGACGCCCTGCGCTTCACGCTGGCAGCGCTGGCTTCAACGGGTCGCGACATCAACTGGGACATGAAGCGCCTGGAAGGTTACCGCAACTTCTGTAACAAGCTGTGGAACGCCAGCCGTTTTGTGCTGATGAACACCGAAGATCAGGATTGCGGCTTTGGCGCAGGCGAGAAAGTGCTGTCGCTGGCCGACCGCTGGATTCTGGCGGAATTCAACCGTACGGTGAAAGCCTACCGCGAGGCGCTGGACGGCTATCGCTTTGATATTGCGGCCAACATTCTGTACGAATTCACCTGGAACCAGTTCTGCGACTGGTATCTGGAGCTGACGAAACCCGTGATGAATGGCGGTTCAGAAGCGGAACTGCGCGGTACGCGTCACACGCTGGTTACTGTACTGGAAGCGTTGCTGCGTCTGGCACACCCGATTATTCCTTTCATTACCGAAACCATCTGGCTACGCGTTAAAGCACTGAAAGGCATTAGCGCCGACACGATCATGTTGCAGCCGTTCCCTGAGTTCGATGCCGCGCAGGAAGATACGCTGGCGCTGAACGATCTGGAGTGGATCAAGCAGGCGATTATCGCTGTGCGTAATATTCGCGCAGAAATGAACATCGCGCCGGGCAAACCGCTGGAAGTCTTACTGCGTGATGTCACTGCTGAAGCACAGCGTCGCGTGGAAGAGAACCGCAGCTTCATCCAAACGCTGGCGCGTCTGGAAAGCATTACGCTGCTGCCTGCGGGCGACAAAGGTCCGGTTTCCGTCACTAAACTCATCGAGGGTGTCGAGCTGTTAATTCCGATGGCAGGCCTGATCGACAAAGCGGCAGAGTTGGATCGTCTGACGAAAGAAGTGGCGAAAATCGAAGCCGAGATTGAGCGCATCGAAAGTAAGCTGTCCAACGAAGGCTTTGTGGCTCGCGCACCAGAAGCGGTCGTTGCCAAAGAGCGTGAGAAGCTGGATGGCTACGCCGTAGCGAAAGCCAAACTGCTGGAACAGCACGCGGTCATCGCTGCGCTGTAACGCTAACCGATTTTCTAACGGTAGTACGGCAAGTACGAAAGCCTCGTTGCAAAACGGGGCTTTTTATTTTATTCACTTCACACTGATTCACCTCACAAAATGCATGAAGGGGGTAACACAATGAGCAACACGAATCATGCTGAGGTCAGCAAGTTTCTTAGCTACGTTTTACGGCACAAGCCCGAAGCTATTGGGTTAACGCTAAGCAGCGACGGCTGGGCAAACATAGCTGAACTGATTACTGGTGCAGCTAAAGATGGACGGCTTCTTACCAGAGAAGTGATTCAGTCTGTCGTTGATAACAGTGACAAAAAGCGGTTTTCTATTTCGCCGGATGGGTTATCGATCCGTGCAGCGCAGGGGCACTCATCATCGCAGGTCGATATGCATTACGAGCCCAAAGTGCCGCCCGAATTTCTTTACCACGGCACGGCAACCCGATTTGTCGATTCGATAAATCAGCAGGGTTTGCTTTCTGGTTCACGTCAGTATGTGCACTTGTCTGCCGATGAAGCCACGGCGATAAACGTCGGCCAGCGGCATGGCAAGCCCGTAGTATTAAAAATAAGGGCGCAGGAAATGCATCAACAAGGGATAATTTTTTATCAGGCGGATAACGGCGTCTGGTTAACCCTGACGGTTCCCGTGCCGTTTATCGATGAATGAATACGTGTATGAGTCACCTGTCTTCGCTGTCCACATAACATTAGCGAAAACAGGTGATAAGCTCATTTAACAATTAGCGGGCATCGGCCAGCACAGTGTTCCGATAAAGAACTAGCAGCATGTATCCTTCATTATTCAATTCATTTTACTATGCAAATTTTCTCTAATTAAGCGTTATCCACTAAATACCGCCGAATAGCCGTGAATAAAAACAACGCTATTTAGCGTAACGACAGATTAATTATCTAATCCCTTACTTTATTTCCAAAAATCTATTGCTTATTTTTGATAGAAATTAACGATCGAATATGAAAAATTGAACGGCCTAATGATTGGTGAATTCGATCGATAATAGGATTACTATAGTGTGAGGCTATAGGTAAACATTACACTTGGTTATGTTTCAAATCAGAATAGGGTTGATAAAAGCGATTACACATTGCGCCCCGACCGATCCAGCAATGGAGTAAAAACCATATATATCAATAATATAAAATATAAAATATAAATAAAGAATGTCTCAGCTCTGCCGACAGTATCCATAGGGCTAAAATGAATGAAAAAGTAACGTGTTCACGCAAACGTTCATGGCAGGTAAAGGGAAGCTGCCAATTCATTCCTCTGACGTAAACGTCAGGGGAATAAACCAGATGCAGAAAATGATGAATCACTCTACGTATAGAGCGATCATTATGTATGTAAAAAATAATATAAACAGTATAAGAAAGGATTAGTACCATAATGAATTTTTTGAAGAATATGAGAATTGGCAATCGACTCTTTCTGGGGTTCGGGTTACTGATTACGCTAACGTTGACACTGTCGTCGCTCGAATATGTTTTTATAAAAAACATAGAAAAAGAGGTCGATAAAATTACCGAAGATAGAATAGTTAAGACCAATCTGTTACGCGACATAAGAGACCATTTAAATAATAATATCCAGACAGTACGGGATATTATCTTACTCCCCGGTGATAAACGTCAGGAAAAACAGAATTTAAGACAAACTATCACCGCTATAACGACAGCCTCAAACGCGACATATAGTCATTTAGACAACATAATAAAATTTGGGAAAGGTCGGGAACTGTTTGATGAATTAACAGGCATAAGAAAACAATATGGCATTACTATTGATCAAGCCATAACCTATGCCCTTGAAGGGACGGATGAACAGGCAACGGCATTTTTATTCAATGATGTCGCTAAAATTCAAAAAAATTATTTCACTAAACTGGGCGAGCTTCTTGATTATCAACAAGAAAACGTCGACAAGTCCAAAGTTGAGACAAAGTTATTTATTTCCGAAGCCCTGTTCTGGACACTCTTACTATCAGCCTTTTCAGCCATTTTAGGGATGCTGATTGCCTGGTTGCTGACGCGCAGTGTGACCGCGCCTTTATCCATTGCGCTATCTTCTGCTCAGCGCATTGGCGAAGGTGACCTGCGTGGAACGATTGCAGTCGATAGCCGTGATGAAGTAGGCCAGTTGCTGGAAGCAATGCGTGATATGCAATCCTCGCTGACCAAAACGGTCATCACTGTCAGAGATAATGCGGAGAGTGTCGCCACCGCGAGTATACAAATTGCCCAAGGCAATGCGGACCTTTCATCCCGAACCGAAGAACAGGCAAGTGCGTTAGAAGAAACTTCTTCCACCATGACTCAACTGGGCATGACGGTGAAAAATAACGCCGATAATGCTCGTCAGGCCGATCAGCTAGCCAAAAACGCCAGCACGGTGGCACAGCAGGGAGGCCAGGTGGTTGATGACGTCGTAGCAACGATGAAGGCCATTGACGAAAGTTCCCGGAGCATTGCAGACATCATCAATGTCATTGATAGTATTGCTTTTCAGACCAACATACTGGCCCTCAACGCCGCGGTAGAGGCAGCACGAGCGGGCGAACAAGGGCGTGGATTCGCGGTTGTCGCAGGGGAAGTGCGTAGTCTGGCGCAGCGAAGCGCAGAGGCTGCAAAAGAGATTAAAACGTTGATCACAACAAGCGTCGAGCGCGTAGAACAGGGATCCGATTTGGCGAATAAAGCCGGGGAAACCATGCAACAAGTCGTGGTCGCTATTCGTCAGTTAACTGATACGGTGGCAGAAATCAGCTCAGCCAGCGCGGAGCAATCTACGGGGGTTGATCAGGTGGGTATCGCGGTCAATCAGATGGATCAGACAACACAGCAGAACGCCGCACTCGTGGAAGAATCAGCAGCAGCGGCACTGAGCCTTCAGGATCAAGCCGACCTACTTGTTAGAGCGGTCTCCGTGTTTAAAGTGGCAGGCAATCAGTCGTCAATCCCTGCACCACAATTAACACACCGAGCCTTATCGCCAAAAGCGATGCTTCCTGCGGCGGCTGGCGCTGCACACCAAAATTCAGGGGACTGGACCAGCTTCTAATGTTGAAAACACCCCTGACAAACACGTTTGTCAGGGGTCAAAACAGGTGATTCAGTCATTTAACGATTAGCGGGCATCGGCCAGCGCAATGTTCTGGCGCAAGCCGGGCAGCACATTACCCAGTTCCATGTTTTCTCTTGCGATCTGGAAACGGGAAACGGACTGTTGCAGATTAATAACCTGCTCCTGAAGTGAATTCGCTGACGTCGCGACTTCGGATACCAAGGACGCATTCTGCTGAGTCACACCATCCATCTGGTTGATGGCGATATTGATCTGTGAAATACCGCGACTCTGCTCGCTGGAAGCCAGCGTGATCTCATCCATAATATCGACCACTTTTTTCACATCCATCAGCACTTCGTCCATGGTGTTACCCGCGACTTCAACCAGCCCCGCGCCCTTTTCAATACGGCTGAGAGAATCATCGATCATGGTGCCGATCTCTTTCGCGGCCGTCGCACTGCGCGCAGCCAGCATCCGCACTTCGGAAGCCACCACCGCAAAGCCTTTACCGTATTGACCCGCACGCGCAGATTCCACCGCCGCGTTCAGCGCCAACAGGTTGGTCTGGAAAGCGATGCCGTCGATTACGCCAACAATGTCGGAGATCTTGGCAGAACTCTGCTTGATGGAACGCATGGTATCAACCACTTCAGAGACAACGTTCCCGCCGCGAGACGCGGAATTAGAGGCTTTCAGCGCCAGATCGTTGGCTTTACGCGTGTTGTCTTCGTTGTTTTTCACCGTCGACATGATCTGTTCCATGCTTGAAGCGGTTTCATCCAACGAAGCCGCCTGCTGCTCGGTACGGCTGGAGAGATCGATGTTACCGGAGGCAATTTCCTCGACACCTACGCTTATCGCATCGGTACCGTTACGCACCACGCGCACCATATTTTCCAGCCCGTCGCGCATACGTTGAACCGCGGCAAACAGCTGTGCAATTTCATTTTTTCCGCTGCTATCAATCTGTGCCCGCAGGTCACCTTCGGCGATGCGGTCAAAGACGGAAATAGCCTGATTCAGCGGTTTCACGATCATGTTGGTCACCACAGACCAGGCCAGCACAGCCAGCAGCAACGCACAGGCAATCGCACCGTACAGGATGGTTTCCATCAGCTCGACGCGTCCATTCGAATCCGCGTAGGCTTCATCAATGCTCTTCAGCTTGAAGGCAACCAGCGCTTTAGAGGATTTATCAAACGCGGCATACAGCACCGTCGATTTCCCGGCACGCTGACGATATTCATCCAGATTCCCTGCGTTAAGCGCTGCAAATGCCGGGTCGATAAACTCCTGCATCAGCGTATTACGCTTTTCAGCCATGTCCGCAGAAATGACTTTCTCCGCTTCGGACTGCGGGTATTTCAGGTATTCCTGCCACTTTTCACTGGCACCGTCGACCTTGCCTCTGGCACGTCCCAGTGCGACTTTAGCCGCCTCGACGTCCCCTTTCCCCATTAATGATTCGTACAGACGCAAATCCAACCGGCCACGCAACAGCAGTTCGGAGCTGTCATTCAGCGCAACCAGCCCTGGCAGCACTTCCATATCGACACGAGCAAATGATTTATTCCCTGACTGAACGGCAACTAACCCTAAGACGCCGACGAAAAGCAGTAACGCCGCTAACGAAAACACCATCATGCTGAGTGCAGTACGGATCTTTATCTTACGAAACATAAATTATCCCTGTGGCCTAAAAATAAGAAAGGATGAGCGCCAGCTCCAGAGCAGAGCCGTTCCGTTATTTACGTAATAGTCGTTATTCATTTTTCCAGACGCGTTAATTCCCACGAACTGAAATAAATTCGTCATATACACTAAATAATTCAAGTTTCAGGAAGGCGGCAAGAGAAGGAATCCCGATGAGCTTACTCAGGTAAGTGATTCGGGTGACTAAACGCAGCCAACGCACATGCAACTTGAAGTATGACGGGTATAAAACCGTAATAAAATAAAGAGACGTCTAAAGAAAAAGATGGCCGGCAGAAAGAGATTTCCTGCCAGCCATGCGTTTTATTTTTTATTATTTTTCTGAGACTGATTCTTTTCTAAGAAACGTTGCAATGCATCTTTATAAAATTTCGCCGACATCATCGTACCATGCCCACTGGTATCTTTACTGGCAGGAATAAGGAACAGCGTCGCCTGCTTAATTTTCTTAAGCTCATTATCCAAGATGCCTGTTTCAATAGGATTACGCTCATCATCCGCAGAGTTAATCACCAGAACAGGCGCCTTAATTTTATTCAGTTCCGGTGCCGCGTTATAATTCGCAGACGAGCCCCAAATATAAATAAAGTCGTTGGCATCGCTGGTCGACGGTGCCGCAAGGCGATCTTCTACCAGTTTGTCAGCCTGTGCACGCGTCGGCGCTTTGCTCTGATACGCCAGCGTGCCGCCAGTGGTGGCGATACTGAACATAATGTTGGCCGTTTTCAGCGTTGGCGGCTGCTGTGTGTAATCACCGTTATTCCACACCGGATCGTTCTTGATGGATTCAATCAAAATGCGGCGCATCATCCAGTTACGACCAGACAGCTCATTCGGCAGCGATGCCATTGGCACCAGCGCATCCATCATGTCCGGGAATTTCTCACCCCAGAGCCAGGTTTGCATGCCGCCCATAGAATATCCCATCACCAGACGCAGGTGGTTAATGCCTAGCCCTTCTTTGATTAAGCGATATTGTGCCTGCACCATATCGTTATAATCGTACTGCGGGAATTTCATCCGTAAGCCGTCTGACGGTTTGGACGATTTTCCAGAACCGATGCTCTCCGGCATGATAATAAAGTATTTGCTGCTATCCAGCGCCTGACCCGGCCCAAATAGCTCTCCGCCAAAGCCATTTGCTAACAGTGATTTAATCGGTTGGTTCGTTCCATGTAGCAATAAGACAGCAGGCTTGGTTTTATCACCGATCGTGTAGTAGTGAATACGCAGATCTTTTAATTTTTCGCCACTGTTGAAGGTAAATTCTGGCGCAATCCAGTCGCCTTCTTTGGGCTCTGGGAAATTGGCCTGTGCATGCGTTAATGGTGACAGCATTAACAGAAATGCGCCCACCACCCCTGATAGAATTCGATTAATCATAAATAACTCTTCGGTAATCATGAAGTCGTGAAGCCGCGATTTTAATGTCTATTAGGAAAAATCCCAATAAACATAAGCGGACTAATAATAAAAAGAGATTATTCTCTGATTTTTTTATTTATCGCGAGAGATTCTACAGATAGTTTTTAATAGGATGATATTTAACGCATTCCTGTTAATCGTCCGGCTACGTAGCTCATGCTTTTCACTCGACATTCGCGTTTATAAAAACAGCAAAGTGCGTTTTTTTTGCTCAAAAATATAATCATACTCTAAATAATTCGAGTTTCAGGAAGGCGGCAAGAGAGGGAGTCCCGATGAGCTTACTCAGGTAAGTGATTCGGGTGACTGAACGTAGCCAACGCACATGCAACTTGAAGTATGACGAGTATAGAAAGGGGTCGTGTGCGGTGAAACCACACACGATTAACACAAGGCAGGGTTAGATCGGAGGTGAGAATCGAGAACTGAGGATTAGTGCTTATTCATCTCGCTTTCAATGGCTTTCAGCCGCTCATCCATATCCGGGTGCGTACTCAGCCAGTCCGGTAAATCCAGAGAATCAATTTCATCCTGACTGCGGTCGTTAGCGATCAAGGCCCGATACATCGCCTGCATCGACTGAAGCGAACGCCCTTGCTGCTGCATTTCTGCTATTGCCCATGCGTCGGCTTCCCGTTCCATATCGCGGGAAAACTGCATCTCGTTGATAAAAGCGGCAGACTGCAACAAGGTATCCCCCACGCCGCTGACATCTCCCGTCATCCACATGAAAGTCAGCGATACCAGCGATGAACGCACCACCATGCGCATTGGGTGGCGATAGGCGTGGTGTCCCATTTCATGCAGCATCACCGCGGCCAGCTCGTTGTCACTTTTCGCCAGCTTCACCAGATCGTCACTGATAATCAGCGTGCCATCTGCCAGCATAAAAGCATTCGGCCCGATAGGCGCGGACATGATCTCCAGGCGCAGTGGCGTTTTGTCTTCCCGCATATCAGCGGGCATGACCTGTTGAAACAGCGCTTGCATCGCCTGCTGGCGCTCAACAGGCAATTTAGAAGGCTTAAAATCACTGTGCCGTAACAGCTTTAGCGTATTTTGTCCCAGTTGCTGTTCGATAGTGCTAGGCATCCGTAGCGCCAGCGCAGAACTTGCCCACGGCAGTACCACGTAAACGTAGTTTATGACGAGTAAGATTGTGGCGAGTAGCGTGAGAATGACGCCACGCTTATGGCGTTCCAAACGATGGACAAGTCCTGGGCGACGTCGTGCGGAATACCATGTGCGAAAGGCAGGATCGTCGGCAGGAACAAAGCGACTGCCGTCAGGAAACGTTAATGTCAGAGGAATAGAACCCAGCGCATCAGAAACCGTGACCTGCTCCAACGCAAATGTCGTGTTCGATGACTCGGTGTTCAGCACCATCATCGAACCGTTGTCCGTTAAATGAAGAGAAGCGGCCACACGGGCCGCCAATCCGGGGTATTGATAATGCCCCTCAATATTCATATTCCTGCCTTATAACTTATCCCATTAGGCGTTATTGTCGCAGCCAGTTTGGGCACGGACAGCGCGCAGCAACCGGAGCGTACACGTAGTACGTGAGGATTGCGAGCACTGCCCTGGTTCAAAATGGCAAGTAAAATAGTCCTAATGAGATAGTTTTAGAGACCGACACCCAAATCGAGCGCCTGCACGGCTTCTTCGGCCAGTGCGCTGTTTGCTGTGTCCTGATGGGCCTGAACGTGCAGCAGTGCCAGATCGCCTTCAACCGCCGTCGCATTCGCGATATAGCGTGCGTGACGAATCTCTGCCACAGGAGCAGCCCAACCCAAAGAGAAAATAGTGATCAGGCTATTGGTTATCAGCAACCCCATGTAAGACATTGTTTGCATGGAAGAGTGCAATTTCACACCACCATTCAGCGATGTCTGATTAAACAGATAATTACGCTGTGCGACCACCAGATAGCTGCTGGAAACCAGCACACCCAGCAGCGCTACAACGAACATCATGATCATATTGAAGACGTTGCTCAGCAGCATCATCAGTACAAGATCTTCATTTCCGCCGCCCATCATAATAGTTTGGAACAGCGTGAAAAAGAATGAGCTCATGAATGACAGCGATGCGATCAGGAAAGGAACAAAAATCAGCAGGCTAATCAGGGCGAACTTAATAAACGCTGCTTTTGCCAATTCCGCTTTAAACGCTGTTTTGCCGAAGAACAGGTTATTAACATAGAAATCGAGCTGCATCATTTTCATGATGCCATTCACCGCGGCAAATCCCGGAATAGCAACTGCCAGCACAATAAATCCGATCAGAATCGGGCTATCGCTCTGCGAGCCAATCAACAGAGTTACAGCCAACACGGCATAAAAAGCCAGTAACAGCAGAATAGGACAAAGCAGCAACACCCAATAGGCGCGGCCCGTCTGGCAGTGATAGTTAAAACGGACACCACGGTAGCTGGACATAATGGCGTCATAACGCCAGTTGCGGATTACAATAATTGGAATCAGTGCCGCAAATGCCAGTGCGATAATAGTACCGAGAACGGGTGACATCCCCATTATGATATAAAACAGAATAATACCGGCGATAACCAGCAAACGCCCTTTGAGGATCTGAATGGGCTGTGCGTGGTAATCAAAACGGTCACCGTTAATTTCCGTGTTGCCGTAGAAATAACGGCGACGGCGCACTGTCGCCCAGGCAGAATAAATACCCAAGGTGATTACCGTTAATAACGCATTCACCAGCCAAATTGCAAAATATTCCCCAGCCTTACCATGAAACTGCACGCGATGCTGCGTGCTATTTTTTGAAGTATTGATTGTCATAAACCTTTCATCCTAAAAGAAATAAGCCTAATAAAGCGCTTAAAAGCGTTACTGGCATACAAAAAGCGGCTTATTTAAGCACGTCTTGTTAACGACAACAATAAAAGTTAACAGCAACCAAACAAGTTCATATACTTATTAATTACAAGGAATAGAGAAGCCCGCAAAGAGGTTAACGCATAGCCAACATGAAGTATGACGGGGATAGGCGTTGCATCGATGTGGTCTGAAATGGTATTACAATCGGCTAGGATCATTCCCCCTCGTAAACCGTAAGAACAAGAGTACGTATTATGACAACCGCGACCTCCGCCAATCTTCAGGTACGCCCAATTACCGCGCAGGACGATGCCGCTATCGCTCAGGTCATCCGTCAGGTTTCTGCTGAATTTGGTTTGACAGCCGATAAAGGCTATACCGTTTCCGATCCGAATTTGGATGCGCTATTTGCCCTGTATAACCAGCCGAAAAGCGCCTACTGGGTGGTTGAATATGAAGGCCGCGTGGTTGGCGGTGGCGGCATTGCCCCGCTGGTCGCAGGCGAAGAAGATGTGTGTGAATTACAGAAAATGTATTTCTTACCCGTCGTGCGGGGCAAAGGGCTGGCACGTCAGCTAGCGATACAGGCGCTTGATTTTGCTCGTCAGCACGGCTTTCGCCGCTGCTATCTGGAAACAACCGGACACCTGACCAGCGCGATCCGACTGTATGAGTCGCTGGGCTTCGAGTCGATTCCCCACGCAATGGGCAACACGGGCCACACCGACTGTGAAGTAACGATGTTGAAGGTACTGTAATAGGCTGAAAGTACGGTAATCACGCATTGTCATACCGAATAAAAAACGCCGCAGGGTGTTCCTGCGGCATTCAGTGAGGCGTGTTCTTCGAGATTAATGACTTAGTGGCGCTTGCCGTCATCATCTTCGTCATAAAAATCTTCATCATCCCCGTCTTCTTCGCCTTCACCATCTGGATCTTCGAAGTAGGTGCCCCAACCGTCGTAATTCACGCCGTGGCGTTCTGCCAGCGCCAGTAGCTGTTCTACCTGCGTGTCGATCAGTTCCGCCTTCAGCGCAACTTCACTGATGGCATCGCAGCACATCAGCAACACACCATCTTCCACTTCCAGTTCTTCCGCATCCGTCACTTCATAACCCAGCTTGAAGGCTTCTACAGCGACTTTTTCCAACACTTCAAACTTCTCAGCAGAGAAATGGTGTTCAATGGTATAGAGCGCGTCAGGATCGCTGCCATCATCCAGCAGTTCTTCAATGATCAGGCGTGTCTCTTCCCGTTGCTCTTCCAGTAATTCGCGGTTTGCCATGCCTCAGTCCTCATTAAACGACGTAATATTACTTATTGTCCCACAGCCCTGCGGCTTGCTCCACCACAAAGTTTGATATCACCACTTGAATTTGAATAATTACACATATAAAGTGAATTTTAATTCAAAAGATAGTTTTTAATCCAATAGATATGCCCTAGATAATTCGAGTTGCAGGACAAAACGTTAACGTTTTGAACAACGCAAAGCGTTGGCCCTTTAGGGCGAGGCTCATTTATGGGCCTCGTAACGCGGCAATCGCGCGAATCCTCAGGAGCTTACTCAAGTAAGTGACTGGGGTGAGTAAGAGAAGCCAACGCACATGCAGCTTGAAGTATGACGGGGATAGTGTTGAGCCACATGGAGAGATACATCATGCAACCGTTCTATAAGCGTCATTTTTTAAGGTTAATGGATTTTACACCCGCAGAAATTGCCCATCTTTTAGCCCTGTCAACGAAACTGAAAGCCGATAAAAAAAACGGGACAGAAGCCCGCCGCCTGCAAGGTAAAAACATCGCACTCATCTTCGAAAAAGATTCGACTCGTACTCGCTGCTCTTTCGAAGTTGCTGCATACGATCAGGGCGCGCAAGTGACCTATCTCGGCCCAAGCGGTAGCCAAATCGGCCATAAAGAATCCATCAAGGATACCGCACGCGTGCTGGGAAGAATGTACGACGGCATTCAATATCGCGGCTATGGCCAGCAAATTGTCGAAACGCTGGCGCAATACGCGGGCGTCCCGGTCTGGAACGGGCTGACGAACGAATTCCACCCTACGCAGCTGCTGGCGGACCTGCTGACAATGCAGGAACATTTGCCGAGTAAACCGCTGTCAGAGATGACGCTCGTCTACGCTGGCGATGCACGCAACAACATGGGTAACACCATGCTGGAAGCGGCCGCACTGACCGGGCTGGATTTACGTCTTGTTGCGCCAAAAGCCTGCTGGCCGGATGCCGGTCTGGTGGCTGAGTGTCAGGCGGCGGCAGAACAAACCGGTGGCAGTATCACGCTGACGGAAGATATCGCCGCGGGCGTCGCGGGCGCAGATTTCATTTATACCGACGTCTGGGTTTCCATGGGGGAACCGAAAGAGACCTGGAAAGAGCGTATCGCGCTGCTGAAACCGTATCAGGTGAACATGGCGATGATCGCCGCGACGGGTAATCCGCAGGTGAAGTTCCTGCACTGCCTGCCCGCGTTCCACGACGATCAGACGACGATGGGCCAACAAATGGCGGAGCAGTATGGTCTGCACGGTGGAATGGAAGTCACGGATGAAGTCTTTGAATCCGCGCACAGCATCGTGTTCGATCAGGCGGAAAACCGCATGCACACCATCAAAGCGGTGATGGTCGCCACGCTGGTACAGGATTAAGATTGACTTCCCTCCCCAGAACGGGGAGGGGTAGGCTTTCCGGCGGTTTATACCACCAGAGACGCGTCGATTTTCACTACGGCTTTGCGCACGTGCGCAGGTTCACCAACGGCACACAGCGGTTTGTGCACTTCCCCTGGGAAGAAGACGACAAAATCCCCTTCCTGCATCACAAACTGTTTTTCCTGCTCGCCCGCAGGCAGGAAAGCGATGTCTTTATCCGCCAGCCAATCGGTATCCGGCTTGCCCGCAGGCAGATTACTGAACGTCATCCCTTCCACACCGGACAGTACAATTTGAATGTCCAGATATTTGGCGTGATACTCGGCGCGGCGTTTTTCCAGCAGATCGGTGCTGTCGTTAGAGATCAACACAAACACGCTGTTGCCCTCGATATCATGCTTGCCCAACGGCGTGTCTGCCGTAATGTTTTGCTTCACGTATTCAATCGCTTCGCGCAGTTTGGCAGGCAGATAAGGAACCAGTTCAAGGTGGTGGACGTTGCCAGTAATCATAAAAACCCTCGTTAATATAAAAATGAAACCCTGTTTTACAATCCTTATACTCTCCAAATGTGACGCCCGCCAGCGTGTTAATACGAAAAAGTGAACTGCCCACCACTCTTCTCAATCGGCCTTCTTTCACTGACGAACGTTATGCATACGGCACGCGACCCGCAACCGATTGCGATGCGTAAAAAACCACGTTTTCTGCTTGAAATAGCCTAGTCGGCGCGTATAATCCCCGACAGTTTGCCGGGAGGGGTCATGCACCGTTACACCAAAAAATCCGCTGCTTATGTTGGTTCTCAACCACAACTGCCATCCGGCAGCCAGCTAGCGTTTTCCTTTCCGTTGCTCAATGATTCAATGAAGAAAGCCCCTCAATGAGGGGCTTTTTTTTGGCCCACAATCCGGGCAACCAGATACGACATTTCCTGTGTACACGTTAGGAGAAAGACAACATGGTCAATCCGCTCTATCAAAAACATATTATTTCGATTAACGACCTCAGTCGGGAAGATTTGGAACTGGCGCTGCGTGTCGCTGCCAGTCTGAAAGCCAATCCTCAGCCTGAGTTGTTGAAACATAAAGTGATTGCCAGCTGCTTCTTCGAGGCCTCCACCCGGACACGTTTATCCTTTGAAACCGCAATGCATCGCCTCGGCGCCTCCGTCGTCGGTTTCGCTGACAGCAACAACACGTCGCTGGGGAAAAAGGGCGAAACGCTGGCAGATACCATTTCCGTCATCAGCCAGTACGTTGATGCCATCGTGATGCGTCACCCGCAGGAAGGCGCTTCCCGCCTTGCAACCGAATTCTCCGGCGGTATTCCGATTCTGAACGCCGGCGACGGCGCGAACCAGCACCCGACGCAGACGCTGCTCGATTTGTTCACCATTCAGGAAACGCAGGGCCGACTGAATAACATCAATATCGCGATGGTCGGTGATTTGAAATATGGCCGCACCGTGCATTCGCTCACGCAGGCGCTAGCGAAGTTTGAAGGTAATCGCTTCTACTTCATCGCCCCCGACGCGCTGGCGATGCCGGACTACATTCTGAGCATGCTGAAAGAGAAGAATATTGCTTACAGCCTGCACAACAGCATCGACGATGTCGTCGGCGAGCTGGATATTCTGTACATGACGCGCGTTCAGAAAGAGCGTCTGGACCCGTCTGAATACATCAACATCAAATCCCAGTTTGTCCTGCGCGCCGCCGACCTGCACAGCGCCCGCCCGAATTTGAAAGTGCTGCACCCGCTGCCGCGCGTCGATGAGATCACCATTGATGTGGATGCCACGCCTTACGCCTATTATTTCCAACAGGCAGGCAACGGAATCTACGCCCGTCAGGCGCTGCTGGCGCTGGTCTTAAATCGCGAACTGGTTCTGTAAGAGGAAGAAACCATCATGACACACGATAATAAATTACAGGTTGAAGCGATCAAACGTGGCACGGTGATCGACCACATTCCCGCACAGGTGGGTTTTAAGCTGCTGACGCTGTTTAAACTGACCGCGACAGACCAGCGCATCACCATCGGCCTGAACTTGCCGTCCAACCACCTTGGGCGCAAAGATCTGATCAAGATCGAGAACGTCTTCCTGACTGAACAACAGGCGAACCAGCTGGCGATCTACGCACCGCAGGCTACCGTCAATCAGATTGATGAGTATGACGTGGTACGCAAGCTGGTGCCGACGCTGCCAGACCATATTACCGGCGTGCTCACCTGCCCGAACAGCAACTGCATCAGCCGCAGCGAGCCGGTGTCGTCGTCATTCAGCGTGAAGCAGCGCGACGGCGACGTTCACCTGAAGTGTAAGTACTGCGAGAAAGAGTTTGAGCGTCAGGCAGTGCTGCAAGATCGCTAGTTTTCTGCATTGCCCCGCGATGAACATTGCCTGTGGCGGGGCTTTTTTGAATAATGGCGGCGTCCGCGTTTCTTTTACGCCCCCATCAAGGAGATACCATGTCACGCATTATCAGCACTGAGCACGCCCCAGCCGCCATCGGCCCTTATGTTCAGGGCGTCGACCTTGGCAGCATGATCTTCACGTCCGGCCAGATCCCCGTGAACCCGAAAAGCGGCCTGGTGGCAGATAACATCACCGCTCAGACGCGTCAGTCACTGGAAAACGTTCAGGCGATTGTGGAAGCCGCTGGCCTGAAAGTTTCCGATATCGTGAAAATGACCGTGTTCGTGAAAGACCTGCACGATTTTGCTCTCGTGAACACCGCGTATGAAGCCTTCTTCAACGAACATAGCGCGCCGTTCCCGGCTCGCTCTTGCGTTGAAGTCGCACGCCTGCCAAAAGACGTGAAGATCGAGATCGAAGCGATCGCCGTTCGTCGCTAAATATCACCGCAATATCCCTAAAAAGCGCACGGTAACCGGTGCGCTTTTTTTCTGTTCTTTCTTTCACCACAACAACATTATTGACATTCCCAGCACACATCACGGTCAAAAAACAAACAAGTTTCCGCCAAGCCGCGCGTAGCAAGCCTTCCCACTCTCACCGCCTTTTTTGGCTATTTTTTGTTCAGGCTCAAATTCCCCGCGACATGAGGATTTCTTTGCTCTACATCAATTTTACAGCGATAAAAGCGCAAGCACCCCTACGCAATTTCAATATATAGTGCCTATCCTGTAAACATGAACTACATATAGTGTTTATCCACAGTGTCATCCACAGCCCTCTGTAACCCTTGTCAGTTACGGTTTTCGCCTGTGGATAACCTTTCCAGAGGAAGAAAACGTGAAACCAGTAGTGATTAAACGGGACGGTTGCCAGGTGCCTTTTGATGAAGTGCGTATCAAAGAGGCGGTCGAACGCGCGGCACATGCAGCCGGTGTCAATGATGCAGACTACTGTGCAACTGTGGCCTGTGCGGTCGCTCAACAAATGCAGGATAAATCGCGCGTGGATATCCGCGATATTCAGGACGCGGTCGAAAACCTGCTGATGTCCGGCAATTACAAAAAACTGGCGCGTACCTACATCGAATACCGCCATGACCGCGATATTGCGCGTGAGCGCCACGGTCGCCTGAATCAGGAAATTCGCGGTCTGGTCGAGCAGAGCAACATGGCGCTGCTGAACGAGAACGCCAACAAAGACAGTAAAGTGATTCCCACCCAGCGCGATCTGCTGGCAGGTATTGTCGCCAAGCATTACGCCAAACAGTACATCCTGCCACGTGATGTAGTGCTGGCGCACGAGCGCGGTGAGATTCACTATCACGACCTCGACTACTCGCCTTTTTTCCCAATGTTTAACTGCATGCTGATCGACCTGAACGGCATGCTGACCAACGGCTTCAAAATGGGCAACGCGGAGATTGAGCCACCGAAGTCGATCTCAACCGCTACCGCCGTCACCGCACAGATTATCGCGCAGGTCGCCAGCCACATTTATGGCGGCACTACGATTAACCGTATTGATGAAATTCTGGCGCCGTTCGTCACCGCCAGCCATGCTAAACATAAAGCGGTGGCAGAAGAGTGGCAGATTCCTGATGCGGAAAATTATGCTTTAACCCGCACGGAAAAAGAGTGCTACGACGCCTTCCAGTCACTGGAATACGAAGTTAACACGCTGCACACCGCTAACGGCCAGACGCCGTTCGTGACCTTTGGTTTCGGGCTCGGCGTCAGCTGGGAATCGCGTCTGATTCAGGAATCGATCCTGCGCAACCGCATTGCCGGGCTGGGTAAAAACCACAAAACGGCGGTATTCCCGAAACTGGTCTTTGCTATCCGCGACGGTCTGAACCACAAAGCGGGCGATCCGAATTACGATATCAAACAGCTCGCGCTGGAGTGCGCCAGCAAGCGCATGTACCCAGATATTCTCAACTACGATCAAGTCGTGAACGTCACCGGTTCGTTCAAAACGCCAATGGGCTGCCGCAGCTTCCTCGGCGTTTATGAAGAAAACGGCCAGCAGATTCACGACGGCCGCAATAACTTAGGTGTGATCAGCCTGAACCTGCCGCGCATTGCGCTGGAGGCCGAAGGCAATGAAGATCGCTTCTGGACGCTGCTCGACCAGCGTCTGGCGCTGGCGAAGAAAGCACTGATGACGCGCATTGCGCGGTTGGAAAGCGTGAAAGCCCGCGTCGCGCCAATCCTGTATATGGAAGGCGCGTGCGGCGTGCGTTTAAAAGCGGACGACAGCATTGCGGACATCTTCAAGAATGGGCGCGCCTCGATTTCGCTGGGCTATATCGGCCTGCATGAAACGATTAACGCGCTCTTCGGTAGCCAAACGCATGTGTTTGATGACGAGGCGCTGCGTGCCAAAGCCGTGGCCGTTATCACTCGCCTGAAAGCCGCCACCGAGCAGTGGAAAGACGAAACGGGTTATGGCTTCAGCCTGTACAGCACACCGAGTGAAAACCTGTGCGACCGCTTCTGCCGTCTGGATACCGCCGAGTTTGGCGTCGTGCAGGGCGTGACGGACAAAGGGTATTACACCAACAGCTTCCACCTTGATGTGGAGAAGAAGGTGAACCCTTATCAGAAAATCGACTTCGAGCTGCCCTATCCGCCGCTGGCTAATGGTGGGTTCATTTGCTACGGCGAATATCCGAACCTGCAACACAACCTCAAAGCGCTGGAGGACGTGTGGGATTACAGCTACAGCCGCGTGCCTTACTACGGCACCAACACGCCGATCGACGAATGCTATGAGTGTGGCTTCACTGGTGAATTCGAGTGCACCAGCAAAGGCTTCACCTGCCCGAAATGCGGTAACCACGATTCGGCCCGCGTTTCCGTCACGCGCCGCGTGTGCGGCTACCTCGGCAGCCCGGATGCACGCCCATTCAACGCTGGTAAGCAGGAAGAAGTGAAGCGTCGAATCAAACACTTAGGTAACGGTCAACTGGGGTAATCCCTTCAGGGCCGCAGCAATGCGGCCCACCTTTCGCGGCACCGTCAACACGCGCCCGCTTCATAACATGGGCTCTACAGCATGAATTACCACCAGTATTATCCCGTTGATGTCGTCAACGGCCCCGGCACCCGCTGCACGCTGTTTGTCGCTGGCTGCGTGCATGAGTGCGTGGGGTGCTACAACAAAAGCACCTGGCGACTCAACTCCGGTCAGCCGTTTACGCAGGAACAGGAAGATCGGATCATCGCCGATCTCCAGGATACAGCGATCCCCCGGCAGGGAATTTCGCTGTCTGGCGGCGATCCGCTTCATCCTCAGAATGTGCCTGATATCCTGCGGCTGGTCGAACGGATACGCGCGGAATGCCCAGGCAAAGATATCTGGGTCTGGACGGGCTACGTGCTGGCGGAACTTACGCCGGAGCAGCAGCGGGTGGTCGATCTCATCAACGTGTTAGTCGATGGAAAATTTGTGCAAGATCTGAAAGATCCCGCACTGATCTGGCGCGGCAGCAGCAATCAGGTTGTCCACCGCCTGCGTTGATCGACAGGAGGCTACTGAAGCGCCTGCTGTTTACCCAGTGAACGTAATTGATCGGATTCCAGCACGGTAACCCGCGCTTTGGGCTCGGGTGAGAACGCCTGATTCAGCAACGCCTGCGCGACCGTTTTCCCCTCAATGGCTCGCCACTTTGCTGGGAACAGGCGGAACAGCGGGGCGGCCAGACTTTCTAGCGGACGGCTGTCCTCTCTTTCTCCTAGCAGCATCGACGGCTGCGCTAATGTCAGATGCTGCCAGCCTTGCTGACGCAGCGATTTTTCCGCTTCTCCCTTCACTCGCGAATAGAAGAAAGGCGACGTCGCATTCGCACTCAGCGAACTGACGACCAACAGGTGCGTCGCACCCAGCGCCAGCGCCACTTTTGATCCTTCCACCACCAGCGTGTAATCCACATAGCGGAACGCCTGCTTACTGCCTGCCGTCTTGAGCGTCGATCCCAGACAGCAAAAGGCGATGTCGACAGAGTCGGTCAATTGCGCCAGCGCGGCAGACAGATCGGGATCGTGCGGATTGATCACTTTCTCCGACGATGCCAGCGGCTTACGGGTCGGCGCATAGATCGTCTCTACCCGATTATTGGCTTTCAACAGCTCTAACAATTCGTGCCCCACTAACCCCGTTGCACCTAATAACAGTACTCGGCTCATCGGTTTTCCCCCTTGCTCTACGTCTTTCACTATCCCATCTTTTTACGTTTATGTTCTTATCTATGACACCGCTATCCCTGAAGAACGATTAGCGCTGAAGAGTCTGCTCGTCGCGCTGCCAGTGGCGTTTCTTACCAAAGCCCAGCATATTGTCCGTCATTTTGATTTCTGTCAGATCGAGTCGCCAGATCGGCGCTTGCGATGCACGGGCAATAGGGAAACGCGCGTTGTACCGTGCTCTGGCCTGCTGCGCGTCATCTCCCTCCAACTGCACCGCCTGCGCCCGAAACTGCACGCCTTTAATCAGCATCACACTCTTCGGCTGGCCGCTGACCGTGCCGGCCACCTGCGGCAACCTTGCCATGATTTCACCGTGGCGCGTCTGCAACTCTGTCATTAGATAGAAGGCTATTTGTTGATCGTCATAAGTATAGAAGCAACTCGCACACCATAATTCCGAATTTTCACCCACGCACAACGTCAGTACGTGCAACTTCTTCAAATAGCGGGAGATTGCCTCAAGATCGCTGCTTTTTTCTCTCGGTTCTTTCTGCATTACGCTGCCTCAATCCACTTTCTGAACGAACGTATCCTGCCCGACCACTAACTGCCCTTCCGCAGAATGCGGCAGCATGGTTTGCAGAGGCTGGCCGGTGTGTTTATCCAATAGCAGGGAGTGAGGTTCCCCCTCCGCAAACAGCTGCTGCTCCCCCCACTGGCGTAGCGCCACAACGAGTGGGAATAGCTGTTCGCCTTTTGGCGTCAGGATATATTCCTGATAGGCCGAGCTTTCGGAAACGGGCTGAACGGACAAAATGCCTTCCTCAACCAGGGTACGCAGACGATCGGTAAGAATATTTTTAGCAACACCCAAACTGCGTTGAAAATCGCCGAAACGGCGGCGATTGTCGAAGGCATCGCGGATAATCAGCAACGCCCAGCGATCGCCAACCACATCTAGCGCGCGGGCGACGGGACACGCATCCTCTTTCAGACTTTTGCGCTTCACCATGAATACTTCCTCTCCTTTTTCCTTTTCATCCTACCTGCCTTACCCACAGGCTGAAAACTGACCGCACGTTTTTTGGTTGCAGAATAAAACCAGAGTATTTATGCTTCAAGTGGTTTTATTTTGAAACCAAATTGAGTAATGAAAGCAAATACGATGAAAACAAGCCCTATTCATACCACGTCATCCGTCACCGAAGGCGATCTTTACAGCACGCAGATGACATTGCCGCGCGCTTTAGTTTTGCTGTTTGCCTGTGCCAGCGCCCTCAGCGTCGCCAATGTCTATTACGCACAGCCGCTGCTGGATGCATTATCGGTAGATTTTCACATCAGTATCGCTGCCGTTGGCGGCGTGATGACCGCAACGCAGCTTGGCTGTGCGCTGGCATTAATTCTGCTGGTGCCGCTAGGCGATATTCTCAATCGGCGCTATCTGATGCTCGCCCAATTGGGTGCGCTCATCATGGCGCTGATCGCCGTTGGGCTATCCACCACGCCTCTGTCTTTATTGATCGGCATGTTGGCCGTGGGCATGCTTGGCACAGCAATGACGCAGGGTCTAATTGCTTATGCCGCGACGGCTGCCGCCCCGCAAGAGCGCGGGCGCGTTGTCGGTGCTGCACAGGGCGGCGTGGTGATTGGGCTATTGCTGGCGCGCGTGCTATCCGGCTTCATCGCCGATCTAGCAGGCTGGCGCAGCGTGTACTTCTTCTCAGCGCTGCTGATGCTCCTGCTTGCCGTTCTTTTATGGCGCGCACTACCGCATCAGCCACCAGCCCGGCAACGCCCGCGCTATTCCGCGCTGCTGATTTCTATGTTGACCCTGTTGCGTAAAGAACGGGTGTTGCAAATACGTGGCGTCATCGCTTTACTGATGTTTGCTGCCCTGAGCATTTTCTGGAGCGCGTTAGTTCTGCCGCTGAGTCGCGAGCCGTATTTCTTTTCTCATACGGTTATCGGTGCGTTTGGTCTGGTCGGTATTCTCGGCGCGCTGGCGGCGGTGAAAGCGGGTTCGTTGGCCGATAAAGGGCGAGAACAGTGGGTCAGCGGCATCGCCCTGTTACTGTTGCTGGCATCGTGGCTGCCGCTGTGGCTGGCGCCCTATTCTCTCTTCGCGCTGGTGGTCGGCATCATCGTGCTCGATCTGGGCGGACAGGCCATTCACGTCACCAACCAAAGCATGATTTTCAAGACGCATCCTGATGCGCACAGCCGTCTGGTTGGCTGTTATATGCTGTTTTATAGCATCGGCAGCGGGCTGGGTGCGATGGCAACCACCGCGGCGTATGACGCTGCGGGCTGGTCAGCCGTGTGCCTCCTTGGTGCAACCGTCAGCCTGCTGGCGCTGCTTTTCTGGAAAATGACGCTGCACGTTTCGGCTCCGTCACCGACCGTATCCACACCATCGTGATAGCGAAACAACGTTTCTTGATAAAAGAACCATATTGATAAGGGAAAAAGCATGAGCGAACTGACTTTACTGGCTGATGCCGACGAGCGCGGCCGACGTTATCTGGCTGAGGCTGCACAGCGTCGGGTTTTCCCCGATGCAGATGCCATCGCGGCGCTGGCTCGTTTTGATGAAACGCTGCAGCAACAGGGCTTCTCGCCCGAAAGCACGCTGGCACTGCTGGATGACGTCGGTTCACCGGCCACCACCGCCTCCAATGGCCCGAACTATTTCGGTTTTGTTATCGGTGCCTCATTACCGGTTGCCGCCGCCTCCGAACGATTGATGATCGCCTGGGATCAGTGCGCCTCCACCTTTGATAATTCGCCGGTATCCGCCACGCTGGAACGCCTCGCCAGCCGCTGGGTGCTCGATGCGCTGAGCTTACCCAAAGAAAGCGCCGTGGGGTTCGGCACCAGCGCCACCGCCTGTACGCTTTCCTGTTTAGCCGCCGCGCGTCGTGCCCTGCTGGCAAAACAGGGCTGGGATTTTGACAACGATGGACTGAACGGCGCGCCTGAAATTAAGGTCGTGATTTCGGAACTGACGCACATCACCGTCAAGAAAGCGCTGCGCGTACTCGGCTTTGGGCTACGCCATTTACGCATCGCGCCCGTTAATGCGTTTGGGCAGATCGATGTGGTACAGCTTCCTCCGCTGGACGATCGTACGATTCTTTGTTTGCAGGCGGGCGAGGTAAACACGGGCGAGTTCGATGACTTTGCGCAGATCATCCCCATTGCGAAAGCAGCGGGTGCCTGGGTTCACGTTGATGGTGCATTCGGACTCTGGGCCAGAGCCTCATCCCACGCGGCGCTCACCGACGGCATCGAACTGGCCGACAGTTGGACAACGGATGCGCATAAATGGCTGAACACCCCCTACGACTGTGCGATGGCGATTTGCCGCGATGCGGACGTGCTGGCCGAGGCGATGAACGCAGATGCGGTTTACTCCAGTGCGGCACGCGATGCGCAGAAGAATCTGACGCTCGAATTTTCCCGTCGTCCGCGCGGCATTCCGGTATGGGCAGCACTGCGTACGCTGGGACGTGATGGCGTAGCAGAGATGGTCGAACGGCACTGCCGACAGGCGACATTCATCGCCGACGGCCTTCGTCACGCGGGTTTTGAAGTACTGAATCGGGTTGTGCTCAATCAGGTCCTGCTGCGGGGGGAAACCGACAGCCAAACGACAGCGATACGAGAGGCGCTACAGGCGTCTGGTAAAGCATGGTTTGGCGGCACCGTCTGGCAGGGGCGTCCGGCGCTGCGCATCAGCGTGTCATCCTGGCGCACGCAGGACGACAACGTGCAGGCGTTGATCGCACTGCTGACGGAGATCAAGACTCAGGCCCCACGCTGAACGAAGCCTAAAACGATGAACGCGGTATAAAACGACTATCCCCGCAAGCGCGGGGATAAAAAAAGGGACTTCATCAAATTATGCGCGCCGAAATGCGCTAGACGTAAACGCTAATACTGGAGACCTGCCCCTGAAAGCGGTTCAGCGCCTCGGCGGCACGCTGTAGGCTTTCGGTATTTTGCACTTCGCTGCGGGATGATGCGCCCGCGACACCTTGCTGAATGGTGTCGAAAACATTAATCGGCTGGAACACATTGGAAGGCGGAATGCTTCCTCCTTCGGCTCTCGGCGACGAGACAAAACCCAGCAGCGCGGACCCTTCTTCACGCCCTAACCGACCACTGCTGACAAGGCCTTCAACCGTTTCATACAGTTCAGCAGGGCTAATGCGGGTGAAATCATACCGTGTCGTCTGACCAGCAGGAACGGCACCGCTGCCCGCCTGATAAGACTGAAGCTGTTCGGACAGCGCCGCTTTCTCTGCATGCTCGGTAGAACGCTTCGCCATCACCTGCTGGCTGGCAAAAACTGACGACTCTGCGGCTTCAACTTTCATATCATCTCCTTACGGTAGCGTATGGAAGACAAAAATCATTGGCATAGCGCCTCACCGTGACGGTGGGCGCAAAAATAGCGTGCTTTAATACTGACACGCAATCCCCCATCGCGCCAGCCAGAAGCGGGATTTGAACCCGCTGATGTGGGAACACATTATAGCGCGGTGCATTATGCTGCTCTTAGCAAGAATCGCTGAACAGTCGTGTCAATCAACAAAAGCACTCACGGGAATATCGAATCGTTTAGCAAGCGCTCTCATGTGATCAAGCGTTAGAGTGCGCTCACCGTTTAGAATGCGGGATACCAGAGACTTTTTACCAATCTCAGCTTCAAAATCACTCTGCATTAGCTGATGCTGATCCATAAGGACGCGCAGTAAAGCGATACCGGCCGGGAGTGCTTTAACACGTTCGTTGAAGGCTGCAAACTCCGGTGCATCATTCTCGTATTTGTCAATTTTGGCAGTCAGCATATCGATTAGCGGACTATCAGGCTCACTCTCGATCAGGTATTCAGTGAGTTTCAGCGCATCCTCATAATCCTTACGAGAGGTGCTGCCTCCGAGGAATGGTACGATACTCGTCAGGTTGTTAGCTGCCTTGATAGCGTCTGCGTACATCATTCTTTATTCCTCCGGTAATACTCTGTCAGCCTGTCATACTCTGCATGGGATGTAATGTGCTTGATGAAGATTTTCCCCCGCTCAAAATCAGCAAAAAACATCACTCGAAGATGCCCGCCACCAATATCAATAACCCACCATTTTTCCCGGTATTTCATCCTATCTAGGCTAGGGAAACGTTTTTTCATATCGTCCGGTGTTGCATACATTTCGCGTTTGATAACCCGATATAGGTCAGCAAGTGCTGTAGCCTGATTCGGAAACTGAGTGGTTGCAGTGTCGAAAGGTGCCCGCGAAATAACATGCATCTGGATTCACTCCCTGATGTTTCCAGATTGGAAACAATATGCCGTAAATGGAACGAGTTGACAATAAGGAAACCGTTATAATCTACATCCCTGCTGTTCGGTTTATCCCCGCAGAGCGGGGAGCACGAAGCTTACATCCAGAGAGTAAGGGAGAACCTCACGCCGTTGGCGCATTGCTCGCTAGCGCGACGACGTTCTCTTGCTCTGCGGGGGCTTTGCTGGGTTTCTCTTTTTTCTTTTCCACGTAGGTCAGTTTTTCTTGGTTCTGCGCTGGCGGGGTCAGCGGGTGGGATTGACCGGTGAAGACGCCGCCTTTTTCGATGGAGAGTTCATCGGTGAAAATGTCGCCGAACACTTTGCCCTGCGCCAGAATGGCGACGACGCTGGCAGCTATGCGTCCTTCAACGTGGCCGTTGATGACGATCTGCTGCGACTTCATTTCGCCGTTGACCTGACCGGTGTGCTCCACTTTAATCGTGTTATCACACTGCACATCACCTTCTATTCGCCCTTCCACGGTGATGTTGCCATCCACGGCCAAAGAGCCCGTGATGCGCGCCCCCTGAGAAATGAAGGTGTCTTTTTTCACGCGCACAGGGTTCACTGAATTAATCAACTCGTTCGATGGACTGATAGCGGGAGAGCTGTTTATTTCACTGCGCTCTTGCGGTTCTTTTGCGTCTTTTTTGTTTTTATCGAATGAAAACATCGTGTTATTCCTTTTAACAGTATAGAAAAATGCGATCGTGGCACTTGCGGCGAGTACGGCAGCCACTCCCTGACCGTAATATCGAAGGGGAAATTCACTATAAATATCAATAAGCCAGACGATAACCAATAAAGCCCATATCGCCCATATTCCCCAAAGCAGGTTGTAATTACGCACGATCGGAACGCCGATTAAATTCAATTTCCAGGGTGGAAATATCAGGGATGGTAATACGAAGCGCTTTACGCCCACCTTCCAGATAGCGTATGTCGATCTGAACGTCAGCACTATCACCGACGTGCTGTTTAACGACAGTTTTTAATTCATCCAACATGTTATCCAAGATTTTATGAGTCATGCCATTCTCTCCTTCTTGGTATCTTCCTTGTGACAGTCATGCTGTACCGCCAAACGACATAAAGAATATCGGGCAAAAAGGTATTTTATTTAGCCCGAGTGTTCAAAAACTCGATCGTGTTCACTTTCCTTTTTCTACGCCTTGATGTCAAAAAAACATGATTATCCATACACTTAAAATATTCCTGTAACTCACAATCTCTTCCCCAGTTTATTTCCTCCCTGCTATTTTATCCTGTAGACATTCTCATAATGATATTGCTTAGCTAAACCGATTCTTCTATTTTAGCAAACAGTCTAATTATCATTGATAAGAGTAACGTTATGGCAAACAGAATTTGGGTCATGGGCGACGCGGTTGTCGATCTCATCCCGGAAGATACGGAACGCTATCTGAAATGCCCTGGCGGCGCGCCCGCCAATGTGGCGGTCGGCATTGCCAGACTCGGGGGAAACAGTGCCTTTGTTGGTCGTGTCGGTGACGATGTTTTTGGCCATTTTCTAAAAACAGTGCTGGAACAGGAAAGCGTTGATACTCGCTATATGGCGCACGACAGGCTCCACCGAACCTCAACTGTGGTCGTGAGCCTCGATGAAACAGGGGAACGCACCTTCACGTTCATGGTGCGCCCGAGTGCCGATTTGTTTTTACAGCCGGAAGACCTGCCGGTATTCAACCGGGGAGAATGGCTGCACCTCTGCTCTATCGCACTCTCGCAGGAGCCTTCGCGCAGCACCGCATTTGCGGCGATGCAGCAGGTGAAAGCCGCACAGGGATGGATCAGCTTCGACCCGAATATCCGTGACGATCTCTGGCAAAGCGAGCAGGAACTGCGCGACTGTCTGACACAGGCGCTGATGCTGGCCGACGTGGTGAAGCTATCGCGTGAAGAACTGGCCTTTCTCTGCTCAACACCGGATGTTGAAGCGGGGATTCAGCAGTTTATGCAGCGCTACCCTACCCAACTCTTGCTGGTGACGCTGGGTAGCGAAGGCGTCTGGCTGCACGATCGCCACCAGCTACGGCACTTTGCCGCGCCATCGGTGACACCCGTCGATACCACTGGCGCGGGGGATGCCTTCGTCGCCGGTTTACTGCACGGCCTGGCGCAGTATGACGACCTGTCACAGCCGCTAAGCTGGGACCCGATTATCGCGCAGGCGCAGCGGTGCGGTGCACTGGCCACCACGGCAAAAGGCGCGATGACCGCACTCCCCTATGCGCAGCAACTGCACGCCCTCCCGTAAACAAGCCCTAATCCCCTCGTTTGATACGGTTACCGCCCGGTTTTGTAGTCAGGATCACAGTTACAGAATCGGGCGAGTGAAATGTCTTGCTAACCCTTCTTTTGGCTTTTATTTTCCTCATGAAAAACCGGTTTAGCAATTTAGCTAAACATGAGAAATCCAAAAACAATAAATCTCCTTCACGACGAGAACGAAAAAATGAAACCAAGCCACCTTGCTGTGACGATAGGATTATTACTTTCCTCCCCGTTTTATGTTTCCGCTGCCAACACCGACAGTATTGAAGCCCGCCTGAACGCCATGGAACAGCGTCTGCAACAGGCTGAGGCCCGTGCTCAGGCCGCCGAAGCCAGAGCTAATGCCGCTGAAAAGCAAACCCAGCAGTTAGCCACCCGCACGACCCAAACCGAACAAAAAACCCAGCAGGTGGAACAGCGTACAACGGCGCTGGCCAAGCAGAAGTCGTTCGCTGATGGATTTGAATTCCACGGCTACGCGCGTTCTGGCTTGTCGATCAATGATTCTGCCACCAGTTCCAAAACCGATATCGGGCCGGGCATGTCCCCTGCCGGTCAGACTGGCGGACATATTGGTCGTTTAGGCAATGAAGACGACACCTACGTCGAGATCAAACTGGAGCACAAACAGAAGCTGGATAACGGCGCAACCACCCGCTTCAAAGTGATGATGGCGGACGGTCAACGCAGCTATAACGATTGGACGGCGGCTACCAGCGACCTGAACATTCGTGAAGCGTTCGTCGAGCTGGGTTCACTGCCAACCTTCACCGGTGCCTTTAAGGACACCACGCTGTGGGCAGGTAAACGCTTCGATCGCGATAACTTCGATATTCACTGGCTGGACAGCGACGTGGTCTTCCTCGCGGGTACCGGCGGCGGGATCTATGACGTGAAATGGGCGGACAGCGCCAAGAGTAACTTCTCGCTGTATGGCCGCAGCCTCGGTGAAATTACCTCGCTGGATAACGACATCAAAAACTATGTCTTTACCGCAAATAACTACGTCGGGCCATTCCAGTTCATGCTGAACGGGTTAACCGCCAAGAACAACGATGTAAAAGAAAACACGGGTACCAGCCGCGATAGCACTGTCGTCACCAACACCAACGCTGGCGACAAAGGTTATCACGCGATGGTGGCTTACCACGGCGACAGCTTCTATGGCTTACGCGACGGGACATCGAAAACCGCGATCCTCTACGGTCACGGTCTGGGCGGTGAAGTGAAGAACATCGGTGCTGACGGCAACCTGACTAACGATGCCAACACCTGGCGCTTTGCGACCTACGGCACAACGGCGCTGAACAAGACCTGGAGCTTCGCGCCGTCCATTCTGGCGCAAACCAGCAAAGACCGTTACGTCAACGGCGATAGCTACGAATGGGTCACCTTTAATGCGCGTCTGATTCAGGAAATCACCGAAAACTTTGCACTGGCCTATGAAGGCAGCTATCAATACATGGACCTCGATCCGCGCGGTTATCGGAGCCTGAATCAGGTGAGCGGCGGCTTCTACAAGCTGACCTTTGCACCAACGTTCAAGGTCGGCGATATCGGTAACTTCTTTAGCCGCCCTGAACTGCGCGTGTTTGCCAGCTACATGGACTGGGATAAGCGACTGGATAACTACTCCAGTGAAGATACCTTTGGCTCCACCGGCTTTAAAGCAGGCGGCGAATGGAACTTCGGTATCCAGATGGAAACCTGGTTCTGATAATTGGCCAGCCTTAGCGTCGGTTACGCTGTGACCGACGCTGAAGAAACCGCATATAGAGAGGAATAACATGGATATCAACGCTACTGCCGCCGCACTCATCCCCCTTCTCGGCGGGAAAGAGAATATAGCCAGTGCTGCCCACTGCGCGACTCGTCTGCGTCTGGTACTGAATGACGACAGTCTGGCTGACAAGAAAGCGATCGAGAACGTCGATGGCGTTAAGGGCTGCTTCCAGAATGCCGGACAAATGCAGATCATTTTCGGCACCGGGCTGGTTAACAAGGTGTATGCCGAATTCATCAAAGCGGCAGGCATCAGTGAATCGAGTAAATCCGAAGCGGCCTCTATTGCCGCGAAAAAACTGAACCCGCTGCAACGTCTCGCGCGTCTGTTATCGAACATCTTCGTCCCTATCATGCCGGCGATTATCGCGTCCGGTCTGCTGATGGGGCTGCTCGGCATGATCAAGACCTACGGCTGGGTCGATTCCAGCAGCGCGATCTTCGTCATGCTGGATATGTTCAGCTCCGCGGCATTTATTATCCTGCCTGTTCTGATCGGCTTTACCGCCGCGCGGGAATTCGGCGGCAACCCTTATCTGGGCGCGACACTGGGCGGTATCCTAACGCATCCAGCGTTGACCAACGCCTGGGGCGTCGCCGGTGGTTTCCAGACCATGCATTTCTTCGGCATGGACATCGCCATGATCGGCTATCAGGGCACCGTGTTTCCGGTTCTTCTGGCCGTCTGGTTCATGAGCATCGTGGAAAAACGCCTGCGTAAGGTCGTACCGGACGCACTGGACATCATCGTCACACCGTTCCTGACCGTCATCATTTCCGGCTTTGTCGCCATGCTGCTCATCGGGCCTGCTGGGCGTGCGCTGGGCGATGGCATTTCTTTGGTTCTCAGCACATTGATTGCTCACGCGGGTTGGTTGGCCGGTTTGCTGTTCGGTGGCCTCTATTCCGTCATCGTCATCACTGGCGTTCATCACAGCTTCCATGCGATTGAAGCCGGACTGCTTGGCAACCCGAATATCGGCGTCAACTTCCTGCTGCCAATTTGGGCGATGGCGAACGTGGCGCAGGGCGGCGCATGTCTGGCGGTATACTTCAAAACGCGTGATGCCAAAACCCGAGCGATTGCCGTTCCTGCCGGGCTTTCTTGCCTGCTGGGCATCACGGAAGCCGCGATATTTGGTATCAACCTGCGCTTCATTAAACCGTTCCTGGCAGCACTGGCAGGCGGTGCGCTCGGTGGCGCATGGGTGGTCTTCAATCACGTCAACATGACGGCCGTCGGGCTGACCGGTTTTCCGGGACTGGCGATTGTGCAAGGGGGCTCAATGCTTAACTACCTGATTGGGATGTTAATTGCGTTCGGTGCCGCCTTTATCCTTTCCTTACTGCTGAAATATAAAACGGATAGCGAATAATGAAGGAAGTCCACTTACTAAAGCGCATGGCGCACGCCCTGATGTCAGGCCATTCACGGAAACAGGAAGATCCGTATCGCCCGGAATGGCATCTGTCTCCGAACGTTGGTCTGCTCAACGATCCGAACGGATTTATTCATCACAACGGGCGTTACCATCTGTTTTATCAGTGGAATCCTTTAGCCTGTGCCCACGGAGCGAAATTCTGGGGGCACTGGAGTTCCGCCGATCTGGTGAACTGGACGCATGAACCCGTCGCGCTGGTACCGAGCGAAAGCTATGAAAGCCACGGCTGCTACTCTGGTTCTGCCGTGGTGGATCATGGCGCGATCACGCTGATTTACACCGGTAACGTGAAATACGATGACGGTTCACGTACCGCGTTTCAGTGCCTCGCCCGTGAGAATCCTAACGGTGAATATGACAAGCTGGGAGCAGTTTTGACGCTCCCCGACGGCTACACCGGCCACGTTCGCGATCCCAAAGTGTGGCGTCATGACGACCACTGGCACATGGTGCTCGGCGCACAGGATCTCGATCTGCAAGGTAAAGTGCTGCTCTACCGTTCTGCCGATCTGCTGGCGTGGGAGAAGATCGGCGAGATCGCCGGTTCCCGTCTGGGCGGACTCGGTGATTTTGGCTACATGTGGGAGTGCCCGGACCTGTTCCCATTGGATGGCAAAGACGTCCTGATTTGTTGCCCGCAGGGGGTTCCCGCCGAAGAGGAACGCTACCTGAATACCTTTCAGGCGGGCTATTTCATTGGCTCACTCAATTACGAAAACGGCACGTACCCACATCAGAATTTCCACGAACTGGATCTCGGCTTTGAGTTTTACGCACCGCAAACAACATTGAGTGAAGACGGGCGACGCCTGCTATTCGGCTGGATGTCGATTCCTGACGACAATGAGTTTTTTGAACCCACGATCGAACAGGGCTGGATCCATACCATGACCTGTCCGCGTGAACTCACGCTGCATGGCGATCGCGTTTATCAACGTCCTGCGCGTGAACTTCAACAACTACGCAGACAGCATTACACCTGGCAGGGTGCCGCAGACTACGCGTCTTCACTTCACGCTAGCAGTGCAGAAATCCTCATCACCGTGCAGGGGGAATTCCAGTTCAACCTCGCCTCCCAGCTGGTTCTCTGTTGGGACGGTGAGCGCGTGACGCTGAGCCGACGTAACCGCCGCACAGGCGAGCCCGAACATCGCTACTGGCGCGGTGACCTGAGCCAATTGCAGATCCTGTGCGATCGCTCCAGCGTTGAAATTTTTATCAACGACGGTGAAGCCGTGATGTCTGCACGCTATTTCCCAGAAAGCGAAGCAACCATGACATTCAGCGGCTCTGGGCGATTAACGCTACAGCACTGGCTGTTAGCGCCATGCGTGATAGAATAACTTTCCTTTTTTCTGATAGCAGACCTCGCGGTGAAACCGACTAAACGCATAACAATCAGTGACATCGCCGCGCTGGCCGGTGTATCAAAATCCACCGCCAGTCTGGTACTCAACGGACGTAGCAAAGAGTTTCGCGTTTCTGATGAAACCCGCGACCGCATTTTAGCCGTCGCGCACGAACAACGTTATCAACCCAGTATTCACGCCCGTTCGCTGCGTTCCTCACGCAGCAACACGCTGGGGCTGGTGGTGCCAGAAATGACCAACTACGGCTTTGCCGTGATTTCCCGCGAGTTGGAAATGCTGTGCCGTGAAGCAGGCCTACAGTTGCTGATTGCCTGCACCGACGAAAATGCCAGTCAGGAGATGATGGCGGTCAACAGTCTGGTACAGCGTCAGGTCGATGGCCTGATTGTCGCTTCCAGCCTGTTAAGCGATGTCGAATATCAGAAAATTAATCAGCAGTTGCCCGTCGTACAATTTGACCGGGTGATTGGTGATTCCACGCTGCCCATGGTGATTTCCGAAGCGGTAGAATCCACGGCGGAAATGGTCGAGCGCATCGCCCGTCAGCATCGTGATGAGTTCTATTTCCTTGGTGGCCAGCCGCGAATTTCCCCGACTCGCCACCGTCTGGAAGGCTTCCAACTTGGACTCACGCGCGCGGGCATTGATTGCCAGCCAGAGTGGATTATTCACGGCAGCTATCACCCTAGCGCGGGTTATGAAATGTTTGCTCAACTGTGTGCAACGCTGGGTCGTCCGCCAAAAGCGCTGTTTGTTGCCGCCTGTGGCCTGATGGAAGGCGTGCTGCGTTATATGAACCAGCATAACCTGATGGAAAGCGGCATTCGACTGTGCTGCTTTGACGATCACTATCTGTTTGATTGCTTACCGCTGAAGATCGATACCGTGGCGCAGGATTGTGAGAATCTGGCGCGCAACAGCTTTGAAATGATTACGAGTTTGATTGCACAACAGCCGCTTGAAGAAGATCGACGCTATATCCCGACGCGTATTCACTGGCGTCATCCTGACTCGCGGGCGTAGGCCAAAGCGGCCAGCCATATCACCCAGATGTAAACCTACAAGCGTAAAAAAAGGAATGCGGTTTGAACGTTCACCCCGCATTCCTTCTTACAACACAACCGCCAGCCGTTATTTAGCGGCAGCGGTTTCCGCACCGACCAGACCCACCTTGAGGTAGCCCGCCTTACGCAGTGAATCCATCACGCTCATGATGGTTTCATAATCGACGCTTTTATCGGCCTGAAAGAAGATAGTCGTTTCTTTGTTGGCACTGGTTTTTGCATCCAGTACCTGAGCCAGAGACTGCTCATTAATCGCCTCTTCCCCCAGGAACATTTGCTTATCCGCTTTTACCGTCAGATAGAGCGGTTTTTCCGGTCGCGGCTGCGGTGCTGCCGATGAAGCCGGCAGATCGACACGAATATCTACCGTTGCCAAGGGGGCCGCTACCATGAAGATAATCAGCAGAACCAGCATGACGTCAATGAACGGCGTGACGTTAATGTCATGCATTTCACCGTCATCACTCACGTCCTCCTTCAAATGCATCGCCATGATTAACCCACCCGCAGTTTATGCGCTGCTGAAGACGCCCGGTTATCGTTGCTGGCAGCCACGTCGAGATCGCGACTTTGCAGCAGCAGCACTTGTGCAGCGACATCACCGACCATCGCTTTGTAGCCAGCAATCGAGCGTGCAAAGACGTTATAGATAACCACCGCAGGAATTGCAGCAACCAGACCGATCGCCGTTGCCAGCAGGGCTTCTGCGATCCCCGGCGCAACGACTGCCAGGTTAGTGGTTTGCGTCTGCGCGATACCGATGAAGCTGTTCATGATGCCCCATACCGTACCGAACAGCCCCACGAACGGGGCAACCGCGCCGACCGTCGCCAGATAGCCATTACCACGCCCCATGTGACGCCCGGTAGCCGCCACGCGACGTTCCAGACGAAACGCAGTGCGCTCTTTAATTCCGTTGTTGTCATCAGAACGTGCGGAAAGCTCCAGTTCGTTCTGCGCATCGACCAGCAGTTGCTGTGCAACGCTGCCAGCTTTGAACGCCTCTGCGGTTTCCAGCGCGTCGTCCAGCGTTTTCGCCTCTTCCAACGCCAGATACTCACGGCGCAGACGACGTTTCGCGCCAGACATCTCGACGCTTTTACTGAAGAAGATCGCCCAGGTAATCACGGAGGCCAGCAGCAAACCGATCATCACCGTTTTCACCACGGCATCGGCGTGCTGGTACATACCCCAGACGGACAAATCGGTTTTCATCAGGTTATTGGTGCCCGGTGCCGCACTGGCAGGAAGCGTGAGCGCTGATGTCGGGGCTTGTGCATCAGTCGTCACAGGATCAGAAGGGGACGCAGCAGCTGGCTGCGCGGCTGGCGCTGCATTCTGTGTCGACAACGGCGTCGTTGCCGGAGCCGCAAACGCATTTCCACTTAGTCCCGCCGTACACAGCAGGATAACCAGCACGCTACGGGAAAATGCGCTGAACGCGCCACGTTTTTTTTGCCAGGTTGATAACACCTGTTGAGTTGTATTACTGACAGCCGTCTTCACGCTGTGCCTCCACCATTCATTCTGTACAATACCTGCACATACCCGCAGGTATAATGCCGCAATAACGCAGCCTGAAATGATACCAAACCCTGAACGAATTGATAGTCGTTCTCATTATTATTTACATCAGATAACACACTTTTTCTTGCGTTCTAACAGGTTTTTTTGGGGTATTACCTGCACATCGACAGGAAAAGCATAAGAAAATTATAAAAAATAACATTCAGGAATATATCTGGCAGATGGCAGGCGCTGGTGCTCATCTAAAACGTAGCCCTATATCATGAGGTTTTTGTGATCGACATTAAGTTATCACACCATTTCATGATGACTGGCGATAAGTTTGCTGAAATAAACAGATGCATAATCACACAGTAAGATAAATAAAAACAAAACGTTATGTATATCTCTATAAGTCAAATAGGAATTAAATCCATATAAAACAGCATTTCATATTAGCTTTTTCTTTTGTGACGCGAGTCATTCTACGAAGTTGTATAATAGGTTAGCTTAACTCGCAGAGAATACTGACATACGCCACAATAATACGTAATAGGCGGTCGTCTTCTCATCATTAAATCCATTCTTCATCATACTATTTTTCATGGGTTTAAATTTTTTAATTACCCTTTGATTATCGATAATGTCACCCTACCTCTGGAGATCATTCAATGAAGCTGTCGAAAACATTGATCGGCGTTTGTCTGGGTTCTACTGCACTCCTGATGAGCCAAGCGATTCAGGCACAACAAATTAAAGCCTCTGATGTTCACCCTGAAGGATATCCTAATGTCGTCGCCGTTCAGAAAATGGGAGAAAAATTAAAAGCCGCCACAAATGGCAGGCTGGAAATTAAAACCTTTCCCGGCGGGGTATTGGGCGATGAAAAACAAATGATTGAGCAAGCACAATTAGGTGCCATTGATATCATTCGTGTTTCTATGACGCCCGTTGCAGCCATATTGCCAGAAATTGAAGTCTTCACGCTCCCCTATATTTTCCGTGATGAAGATCACCTGCATAAAGTGCTGGATGGCAAAATCGGTCAGGAAATTGGTGACAAGATTACCCATAGCAGTAAATCAAAATTGGTTTTTCTGGGCTGGATGGATGCGGGCACACGTAATTTAATCACCAAGCAGCCCGTTGCAAAACCTGAAGACCTCAAAGGCATGAAAATTCGTGTTCAAACCAGTCAAGTTGCTCTCGCAACGTTGAAAGCCATGGGCGCTAATTCCATCGCCATGGGCACCAGCGAAGTCTTCAGCGGCATGCAAACTGGGGTGATTGACGGCACCGAAAATAATCCGCCGACCTATGTTGCGCATAACTACATGCCTGTTGCCAAGAATTTCACCTGGAGCCGTCACTTCATCATTCCTGAGCTGTTCCTGTATTCCAAAACAAAATGGGACAAACTTTCTAAAGAAGATCAGGATCTGATCCTGAAATTAGCGAAAGAGGCTCAGCAAGAACAACGCGTGCTGTGGAATGAATATACCCAGCAATCTTTGGATAAAATGAAAGCTGGTGGCGTCCAGTTCCATGAAATAGATAATGACTATTATTTCAAAGCCACCCAACCCGTCCGCGATCAGTTTGGTGCTAAATATCAGGATCTGATTAAAGCCGTCGCCGACGTGAAATAACCGATAAAAATACGGGTAAATCACGATGTATTTACCCGTTCTTATCTTCATCAGGTAAATAAGATGGCAAATAAATATATTTTAGCCATGGATATCCTCTATAAAATTGCTATGTGGGTATCCGGCCTTGCTTTATTCATCATGACTATAATTATTCCAATAGGCATATTCTCTCGTTACATCATGAATGAGGGGATATCCTGGCCAGAACCCATATCAATTCTTTGTATGGTGACGTTCACCTTTGTTGGTGCTGCCGTCAGCTACCGAGCCTGTACGCATATTGCTGTCACGATGTTAACCGATCGTTTACCAGAAACGATGAAAAAAGGCTGTGCTTTTCTAGCCGATCTTTTAATGATGTTAATCACACTATTTATTCTTTATTACGGCATTCAGCTTTGTCTTGAACTTTGGGAACAACAGGTTGCCGAATTTCCATTATTAAGTGCTGGGCAAACTTATTTACCTCTTCCGATAGGTTCATTTATCACTTTTTTATTCATCATCGAACGCATTTGCTTTGGCCCACAGGATAAACGCCCTGTGGTCATAATGGGCAATGCCTAATCTGGAGCGAGTATTATGGATGCCTTTGTTTTACTTGCATCATTAGCGATATTGCTCGCCGTTGGTGTGCCTGTCGCCTATTCCGTTGGCTTGAGTGCCATTATCGGTGCCTTTTGGATCGACATTCCGCTGGAAGCGGTGATGATTCAAATCACCAGTGGAGTCAATAAGTTCTCATTACTGGCTATCCCGTTCTTTATTCTGGCTGGGGCCATTATGGCCGAAGGTGGCATCGCCCGCCGTCTGGTTAATTTTGCCTATATCTTTGTTGGCTTTATTCGCGGCGGCTTATCGCTGGTGAATATCGTAGCCTCAACGTTCTTCGGTGCAATATCCGGCTCCTCCGTCGCAGACACCGCGTCAATCGGCTCTGTGATGATCCCGGAAATGGAGAAGAAGGGTTATCCACGTGATTTCGCCGCTGCCGTTACTGCCAGTGGTTCAGTTCAGGCAATATTGATCCCTCCCAGCCATAACTCCGTTATTTATTCACTGGCTGCTGGCGGTTCAGTGTCTATCGCTTCTTTATTTATCGCAGGCATTCTACCGGGTATTTTACTGGGTTTAACACTCATGGCCATGTGTGTAGGCTTTGCACATAAACGGGGTTATCCAAAAGGCGAAGTGGTTCCCTTTCGTCAGGCGCTGAAAATCTTTGTTGATACCCTGTGGGGCTTAATGACGGTTGTCATCATTATGGGCGGAATTCTGTCAGGCATTTTTACCGCAACCGAGTCAGCAGCCATCGCCTGTCTGTGGTCTTTCTTCGTCACGATGTTTATCTACAAAGACTATAAGTGGTCTGAACTGCCTACGCTAATGTACCGCACAGTTAAAACCGTTACGATCGTGATGATCCTGATCGGTTTTGCCGCCGCATTCGGGGCCGTTATGACCTACATGCAGCTACCGAGCCGCATTACCGCGTTTTTCACCTCCATTTCGGATAACAAGTACGTCATCCTGATGTGCATTAACATCATGCTGCTGATACTTGGCACGCTGATGGACATGGCTCCGTTAATCCTAATCCTCACTCCAGTACTTTTACCGGTAGCGGTATCACTCGGCATTGACCCTGTTCACTTCGGTATGATCATGATGGTGAATTTGGGCGTTGGCCTAATCACACCGCCAGTTGGCTCAGTATTATTCGTCGCCAGTGCAGTCAGTAAGCAGAAAATAGAACAGGTGGTTAAAGCGATGCTGCCCTTCTACTATGCGCTCTTTCTTGTACTGATGCTGGTCACCTATATTCCGGCTATCTCGCTCTGGCTACCCAAACTCTTTGGCGTCCATACGGGTTAACGCACGCCCAATTGCGTCATGTCGTTCACAGCAATGCAGAACAACATGGCGCTTTCCCTGCATTTTCTTCCTGAAATGTTTTCATCTACACCCGATCTTACCCCACTCAAGCCCACACGCCGCCCGAGCCGTGATAACGTAGACCTCATCAATCGAACGCTTATAAATCCAATCATGCCCCCGCAATTCCCCACCGTTCACGGTCGGGAATAGTCGGCGTAGTGAGTCATCCGGCAGGACTGAACAGAAAAGGTGATAGTGGTTATGACAAGCAAAAAAACGGCAACAGCATTAGTCGCCGCAGGACGCAGCAAGAAATTCACCCACGGCTCCGTCAACCCCGTTATTCAGCGCGCATCCTCTTTGGTATTCGATACCGTGCAGGACAAAAAACACGCCACGATTAACCGCGCCAAGGGTGCGCTGTTCTATGGCCGCCGCGGCACGCTGACCCATTTCTCGCTTCAGGAAGCGATGGTTGAACTGGAAGGCGGTGCAGGTTGTGTGTTGTACCCATGCGGTGCAGCGGCTATCTCTAACGCGATTCTCTCTTTCGTCTCAGCAGGCGATCATGTGCTGGTGACCGGTTCAGCCTATGAACCCACGCAGGATTTCTGTAATAAAGTCCTCAGCAAGCTGAACGTCAGCACCACCTACTTTAACCCGCTGATCGGTGCCGGTATTGCCGAGCTGATCCAGCCTAATACCAAAGTCGTCTTTCTCGAATCGCCCGGCTCCATCACGATGGAAGTACACGATGTACCCGCCATCGTACAAGCCGTGCGCCGCATCAACCCCGACATTATTGTCATGATTGACAACACCTGGGCGGCAGGCATTTTATTCAGGGCATTCGACTTTGATATTGATATCTCCATTCAGTCCGCCACCAAATATATCGTCGGCCATTCCGATGCCATGATAGGCACGGCGGTCGCTAACGAACGCTGCTGGGCGCAACTGCGTGAACACTCTTACCTGATGGGACAAATGGTCGATGCCGATACCGCCTATGTCGCCAGCCGTGGCCTGCGCACATTGGGCGTTAGACTCAAGCAGCATCAGGAAAGCAGCATCCGCATTGCCAAGTGGCTGGCGGAGCAACCCGAAGTTGCGGTGGTTAACCACCCGGCCTTACCAGAGTGCAAAGGGCATGAATTCTACGTACGCGACTTTAAGGGCTGTAACGGCTTGTTCTCTTTTGTGTTGAAAGAGAAATTGAGCAAAGAAGCGTTGGCACACTATCTGGATAATTTTGAGCACTTCAGCATGGCGTACTCCTGGGGCGGCTTTGAATCGCTGATTCTGGCGAATCAGCCGGAAGATCTGGCAGCCATCCGCCCTGTTGGCGGTGTGGATTTTACTGGCACACTTATTCGGTTACATATTGGACTTGAAGACAGTGACGATCTGATCGACGATCTGGCCGCCGGTTTCAGCAGACTGAGAGCCTAGTCTAGCAAGGCGTCAGCAAGCTCACCGCTGCCAAACGACAGGAAAAGAAATTAGGCAGGAAATAAAATATAGAAATTGTGACGGCCATAAAACCGCCGCATCTTGATTTCCCCTGCGGCACGGTGGGTAATGCGTTATGATGATCATGAGTCAACGCTTACCAAAAACTGCGTTACCTTAACCAAAATTAAGCATTAAGCCCTGCCGCCTTCTCATCATGCGGCAAGGCATTTTGCCCATTAGGGCTTGATAGACAGTAGATTTCAGGTAACCCAGCGTTCCACGCCGCAGCCTGAGAGATAGTGAATATCGTCACTGGCGGGAAGTAATATGAGTGTGGTTCATGACATTATTCAGGCGCTCTGGCAGCAGGATTTTAGTGCACTGGCCGATCCCCACGTCATTTGGGTGATTTACGGCATTTTGTTCACGACACTGTTTCTGGAAAACGGCCTGCTGCCTGCTTCTTTTCTACCCGGCGATAGCCTGCTGTTGCTCACTGGTGCCATGATTGCCAAAGGCGTGATGAGCTTTTTCCCTACGATGATTCTCCTCACCATCGCCGCCAGCCTCGGCTGTTGGCTCAGCTACCTGCAAGGGCGCTGGCTGAGCGATACCCGGTTGGTAAAAGGCTGGCTGTTACAGCTTCCCGCGCATTACCACCAGCGCGCCTATCACCTGTTCCACCAGCACGGTCTGGCGGCGCTGCTGGTTGGCCGCTTTTTAGCGTTTATCCGCACGCTGCTGCCAACGATGGCGGGGATTTCGGGGTTAAACAATACGCGCTTTCAGATTTTCAACTGGCTCAGCGGGCTGCTGTGGGTCGGGGGGATTGTCACGCTCGGCTATGCGCTCAGCCACATTCCACTGGTCAAACGCTATGAAGATCAGGTGATGACCGCGCTGATCCTGCTCCCGATTATTTTGCTGGTGAGCGGCCTGATCGGCATGGCTATCGTGGTGTGGCGCAAAAAACGTGCGGTCGCCTAAATCGGGCAACGGCACGCTTTCTTAACGTCTTCAGCTTTCTTCAACCACCATGTTACTGGCTTTTACTCTCGTGACTTCATCGCTCGGCGTCGCACCGAAATAGCGCTTAAATTCCCGGCTAAACTGCGACACGCTCTCATACCCGACGCGGGCCGCCGCGACGCCCGCTCTTAGCCCTTCGTTGATCATCATCACGCGCGCTTTATGCAAGCGGTAGGATTTCAGGTACTGCAATGGCGATGTGTTGGTGACGGCCTTAAAGTTATGATGAAACGCCGAGACGCTCATGTTCACTTCAGACGCCAGCTGTTCCACATTCAGGCTATCGGCATAGTGGTTTTCAATACGCCGCAGAGACTTGGCTATCTGGCTGAAATGCGTGTGTCGATTCACCAACGCCTGTAACGCCGCACCGCGTTCGCCGCAGAGCATATGATAGATAATCTCGCGCACAATCGCCGGGCCCAGCACGCGGGCATCACGCGGGTTATCCATCGCATCCAACAGCCGTTCAACGGCACACAGAATCTCATCGGTCAGCGGCGCGCTGTTCACCCCACACGTGCAGGAACAGGGGCGGATCGCGCTGTCGTCGTCACCGATGTCGATCAGCAAATCCTGAAGCATCTGGATATCGATACGGATCGCCATCCCCACCAGCGGGTGTTCAACGCTGGCTATCGTTTCACATTCGAACGGCAGCGGCACGGTCATCAACAGGTAGTTTTCCGGGTCATACTGGAAGGTTTTTCCGCCCAGATAGCCAATCTTTTGGCCCTGAAAAATGATGACAATCGTCGGTTCATACATCACCGGAACACGCGGATGATGCTGTTCCGTATAAAGAATTCTGACCTGCGGCACGAGCGACGGCGTAGCCCAACTTTTGGTTGAACAGCGTATTGCCTGCTGCACGATACGCTGCCGCACCGTCTGTTGCAGCTCAATCTGTTGCAGTTCTGGCTGTTTCTGAACAAGCCGCTCGCATTGGCTTTCTGTCGACATGCCTTGGTGTTCCGTCAACATGTATGGGGTCTGCGTCAAAATGGTGTTCTCTCGCTACGGGTTCACTTTTCCTGCCCGAAGCCTCTCTCCTGACAGAAGAAACAAAATGACATACCTGCGAATTATTATCACCCTTTTCTCCTGTATTTTGGAGAAATAGGCAATAACCAAACAGAAATGTGCATTGAACGTCTTACGTGGGTTGATGACAATATTGAGCATACCGCCATCCCCTCATCCCACGGGAAAAGACATGAATAAAACGATTGAGCTGTTCACCTCACACCGCAGTGAACGTAGCTATCTTGATAAAGCGATTCCCGATGACGTGCTGGATGCCATTATTCAGTCCGCCCATCTGGCACCGACGTCCGTAAACTCTCAGCAGGTCTCGCTCATCGTCACCCGCGACCCAGAACGCAAAGCACGCATTGCCGAATTGGCTGGCGGCCAACCGTGGATTGCCCAAGCACCCGTCTTCATTACCGTGGTGCTGGATATGCATAAAACGCAGGTCGGGATTGCCATGAGCGACAAGCAGCAGCACGCGCATGAAAGCCTTGAAAGCCTGATTTCCGGCACAACGGATGTCGGCATCGCGCTCGGCACGCTAATGGCCGCCGCACGTTCATTTGGGCTGGGCATTGTCCCGATTGGCGGCATTCGCCGCGACCCACAGGCGATGATCGACTTTCTGGAACTTCCTGAACTGACGTTCCCCGTTGCAGGCGTCGCTATCGGCTATGTCGATACCCCTGCGCATCAGAAACCGCGCCTGCCGCTGAACTCATTCCGCCATGATGAAACCTATCATCAAGACGTTCTGCCTGCGGCGATTGAGCAATATAACCAAACGCTGGTGGCACACTGGCAGCAAACCAGCCGCACAGACGGCGACAACTGGGGTGACAACACCGCCAGTTACTATCAACACATCTACTTCCCGAAAGTCTTGCCCGCGATCCTCCAACAGGGCTTTAAACTGGACAAATAACCTATGCTAAATTTCACACTCCATACCCCTACCAAGATTTTGTTTGGCGAAGGCCAGATTGCTGAATTAGGCAAAGAAATTCCTGCCGATGCCCGTATCCTCATTACCTACGGCGGCGGCAGCGTGAAGCACAATGGCGTGCTGGATCAGGTCTATCGCGCCTTAGAAGGCCGCAACGTACGCGAATTTGCTGGCATTGAGCCCAACCCAACTTACGAAACGCTGATGAAAGCCGTCGAGGTTGTCCGGGCGGAGAAGATTGACTTCCTACTGGCGGTTGGCGGTGGCTCTGTGGTTGATGGCACGAAATTTATCGCTGCCGCCGCAGACTATCAGGCGGCGCAAGACCCGTGGCATATTCTGCAAACCGGTGGGGCGGAAATCGATCGCGGCGTCGCACTGGCAGCCGTGCTCACCCTGCCTGCGACCGGTTCGGAATCCAACAACGGCGCGGTCATCACCCGTAAATCGACCAACGATAAGCTCGCTTTCCGCTCACGCCACACGCAGCCGCTTTTCGCGGTGCTCGACCCGGTCGTGACGTACACCCTGCCCGCTCGCCAGATCGCGAACGGCGTAGTCGATGCCTTCGTTCACACGGTTGAACAGTACCTGACCTATTCCGTCGATGCCAAAGTACAGGATCGTTTTGCGGAAGGTTTACTGCTGACGCTGGTTGAAGAAGGCCCGCGCGCGCTGGCTGAACCGGAGAACTACAAGGTCAGAGCCAATGTGATGTGGAGCGCTACCATGGCGTTGAACGGCCTGATTGGCGCAGGCGTGCCGCAGGACTGGTCAACCCACATGCTAGGACACGAATTAACGGCGCTGCACGGTCTTGACCATGCCCAGACGCTGGCTATCATTCTGCCGGCCATGCTGGCGGCAAGAAAAGCCCAGAAGCGCGACAAACTGCTGCAATACGCCGAGCGCGTCTGGAACCTGCGTGACGGTAGCGAAGATCAGCGCATTGGTGGCGCGATTGCCGCCACGCGTGACTTCTTCGAGAAAATGGGCGTGCCGACTCGCATGTCTGACTATCAGTTGGATGGCAGCTCCATTCCAACGCTGGTCGCCAAACTCAGCGAGCACGGTCTGACTGCGCTAGGCGAACACCGCGACATCACGCTGGAAGAAAGCCAGAAGATTTATGAGGCAGCACGTTAAGCCCCTCTAATCCCCAATCCTTCGAGTGACAGGAGAAAACGCTATCGTTTAAACCACGCCTATATCAGATGATATACCCTCAATGCTGTGTCTGTTAAAGGGAGCCAACCGGCTCCCTTTATCATCAGGCAATGTATAACTGACGAATTTTTCTACTAGAATGAAATCATATGCCTGTTCCTGCTAGGGATCACGTTCCGCTATGTCCGTGATATGAACAGGTCGCCCATCCAGTTAACCCTATGATACGTTTATGGATTAACGGATATAAAAGGAGAATGAGATGACGCAACCGAAAGTTAAACTGGCGGACGGCAATATCATGCCCCAGTTGGGCCTTGGTGTCTGGCGAGCAAGCAGTGAGGACACGGTGATCGCCGTGACTGAGGCTTTGTCCATCGGTTATCGGGCGATCGATACCGCCGCGATTTATAAGAACGAGGAGGCCGTTGGTCAGGCACTGAGTTCCGCGAACCTGCCGCGTGAAGAGGTGTTCATCACCACCAAGCTCTGGAATGGCGATCACACCGATCCCCAAAAAGCACTGGAAGAGAGTCTGAGAAAACTTCGGTTAGATTATATCGATCTCTACCTGATTCACTGGCCGCTCCCACAACAGAACACCTTCGTGGATGCCTGGCGCGGGCTCATCAAACTCCAGGAACAAGGTCTGGCGAAAAGTATCGGCGTCAGTAATTTCCACACTCACCACTTACAGCGGTTAAAAGAAGAAACGGGCGTCTTGCCGGTCATCGATCAGGTCGAGCTGCATCCTCTTCTCCAGCAAAAGCAACTTCATTCCTGGAACGCCACGCACCATATCCAGACAGAATCCTGGAGCCCTCTGGCGCAGGGTGGCGAAGGCGTCTTCGACCATCCCATTATCCGTAAACTGGCGAGCAAATACGGAAAAACGCCAGCACAGATCGTGATCCGCTGGCATCTGGACAGCGGGCTGGTGGTGATACCTAAATCGGTGACGCCTGCACGCATCAAGGAAAACTTCGAGGTGTTTGATTTCCGTCTGGATAAAGACGAACTGGGGGAAATTGCCAAGCTGGACAGCGGGAAGCGTCTGGGCTCAGACCCTGACGAACCCAGAAACGACTAAGAGCTAATCCACCGTCGATGCCAGCATTCACCGTGCTGGCATTGTTCTTCTAATCGGCAAACTGAATCTCATACACATCGCTACGGCAATGTGCTTCGCTGTATTCCAGCAGTTCACCCCGTTCGTTATAAACATGCAGTTGGCAATACAGCGCTGGTGCCTCCGCCGCAATACCAAGAAGCGTGGCGATTTCCGCCTTACAGGCAATCGCTTTGAAACGATAGCGTTTTTTGTCCGGCGTGATGCCACGCGTCACCCAATATTGATAGAGAGATTGCTCAAGCGCTTCTGGATCGGGTAGGAATTTTTGCGGTATCCAGGTCGTTTCCAGCGAAACAGGCTCGCCATTGCTGAGCCGGACGCGTCGCAGATAAGTGACGGCCTCGCCTTCCGGCAGAGACATTTTTGCGGCGATGGCAGCAGGCGGAACCTGTATTGCCTTTTCTAACCAAAGGCTGCCAGCGACGCCGCCTTGTTTCAATATCAGCGCGGTGAACCCTTCATCATCGGCGCTCAACGCGTAGTTAAGCCGTTGAGCCACGCGGGTTCCCACCCCTTGCTGGCGCACAATCAGCCCTTTCTCTTCCAGCAGAGACAGGGAACGGGAAACCGTTACGCGCGACAATCCCAACTGCTGCGCAATCAGTCTTTCGGCGGGTAAGAACTGGCCGGATAACGTCTTACGGCGGCCGATTTCTGATTCAAGCAACGACGCGAGCTGCATATAGCGAGGCGCCGACGGCGCTCCAGCCAGCTGATCCCTGACCCAAAGCAGTAATTCCCGCATAGTGCAGCCCTTTTAGTGACGCAGCGTTCTGGCTGCGTACAGGTTAAAACAGAAAGTGAACCTGATTTCATAGCGAAACGAAACGCTCTGACTCTGACATTGTTGTAATAAAAAATGTTCTTTTAGCACCAATCAGACCCGGAACAGTACGCGACGCAAAACGCCATTCACCCTTAATTAATAGCAACATCAATATATAAGGTATCGTCCGCACGCCTTCGCATCTTTAATTTTGGTTTGTCTGAATAGAGGTGGATCACATTAAGAAACAGATAAGCATCGCCGTCACATTTGTCACGGCGGAGGGTAACGCGGAGAAGTTGGCTGGCTATGGGTCGGTTTACATCGCAGATTGTACGATGAGCTGCCCCGTCGAGCCGCGATCGGCCAGTTCCAGCGTCTGGCTGTAATACAGGAAGGGGAACGCCATTGAGGAAGGCTGCGTGAAATAAACCAGTAGCTCGACATCACTATCTACCCACACCGTATCTTTCCAGCCGCTGTCTTCCACCGCTGGCGGACGACCACTCGCGCTGCGCACCAGGAATTTGACGCCCTGAATGTGGAAAGCCTGCGGCGTGTCCGCGTGGATTATCCAGCGCTCACAGCGGCCAAGCTGGGTTTGTACATCAGCCCGCGTCATGTCCCACATCGCGCCGTTGATGCCGGGTAGACTGTCACCCAGACGGAATTCGCGCGTGCGGCTGATGCTGCCTTCAATGATGTTGTCGGCCAGCAAGCGCATCGGCAGGTTATCCGTGACTAATGGCAACAGTCCCGTCGGCTTCAGCGTGAGTATTTGCGTCGAAATCAGGATGCTGGAAGGCTCGAATAGCCCGCGCAGACGATCCATAATCCCAGCCGACTCGCCTGCCGTCAGCGTGACCTCTTCGCCTTGCGACATGTCGACCAGAATTTCGCGTCGTTCGCCGGGCGCGAGAGAAAGCTGGTTCACCGCCATTGGTGCCGGTAATAACCCTTGATCGCTGGCGATCACATGCATCGCCCGGCCATCGCTCAGCCGCATCACATAACGCCGGGAGTTCGATGCGTTCAGCAATCTCAGGCGAACCCAGCCACGGGACACTTCAATGAAGGGATTTTGCACGCCGTTGACGAGCAGCGAGTCCCCCACAAATCCGCCGTTAGAAGGCGGGTTATAGAGAGGGACACCAAAGTTATCCAGTCGTTTATCCTGAATAATCAATGGGAAATCATCAACACCGTAGTGATTGGGAAGCGGCAGGGATTTACTGACGCTGTCTTCCACCAGCCATAGCCCAGCCAGCCCGTTATAGATATGTGGGGCCATGCGGTTCGGCGTATTGGCATGATACCAGCAGGTCGCCGCTGGCTGACGAACAGGCAATACCGGTGACCAGTCAGTTCCGGGAGAGATGATGCGAGCCGCGCCGCCCATCAGCGGCCCCGGCACCTGCAACCCGCCGATCGTCATCGCGACGGGCTCATTCAGGCGGTTACTGTAAATCAGCTTAACATCGTCGCCGTCATACACCCGCACCGTCGGCCCCAGATAATGGCCGTTGATTCCCCAAATGGAGGTCTTGCGGTCACCGGAGAATGCCCAATGGGCACGCTGCATGGTCAGAAAAAGCGGCTGGCCTCGGCGCGACTCCAGTAATGGCGGTATCGGCAATGCGGCGGGGTTCCCACTGGCTTTGGCTGCCAGTGGCGTCATACCCGCACATAACGCAAGGCCCGATGCCTGAATAAACTGACGTCGGCTGAGTGACATAATGACTCCGTAAATCCATTAACCGTAAGCAAAGTTTAACTTCCGATTCGTGCTTGAATAGACAATCGGAAGAAATAATCGAGTAACTCGATGGGATAATTTTATTTTTTGTCTGCTGCTTCGCGCGCCGCGACTTCCGCATCCAGTTCCGCAATCTTGGCAGCCATCACATCATGGCAATGTGCAGCCAGCTCGCGAACCTGCTCTTTGGTATATGCACGGGTATCGATGGGTGGCAACATTTCGACGATAACGAGTCCGTTATTCCAGCGGTTCAACTTCACCTTATTGCTGGTCGTAGAAACGCAAATCGGCACAACTGGCACGTCTGCGCTAATCGCGGCATGAAAGGCACCGGTTTTGAAGGGCATCAGGCCACGTCCACGGCTGCGCGTACCTTCGGGGAACATCCAGATAGAGGTGTTGCGCTCTTTAATATGCTTCACGACCTGGGCAATGGTGCCATGCGCTTTAGCGCGGTTTTCACGGTCAATCAGCAAGTTACCCGTCAGCCAATAAAGTGGCCCGAAGAACGGGATCCACAGCAGGCTTTTCTTGCCCACGGTAACAGTACGAGGCTGAACTGCACTGGATACCGTGACCATATCGTAGTTGTTCTGATGATTCGCGATATAGATGCAGTTGCCGTAATGCGCTGCTTCTTCCGGTATCCGCATTTCTACTTTCAGGCCAAACACGACGGACAAGCGACCAAAAAGATGGCCGAAGGTCGCTACATGGCGGGGATTTCGAGGGCTGAACAGGCAGTAAAACAAGCCAAAAATACAGATCAAAATCGAAAATATAACGACAATAAAAAAACGCAAAATGGATAACATAGCAACCTCATGAGCCGACAGCCGCCGCTAGTATAGCGATTTCGCGCTAAAACACACGGTGATTCAATTTGCGACGGGATGGCAACCGGAAACTAAAGAAAGGCGGTATGACACCGCCTTTCTCAACATGCACATGACAATACGGAGGCGTTATTCTTCGCTGCTGCCGGTGCTAATTTGCTGCGGTGCATCCACCTCAATCCGGTCGATGCGCTGTAACCCACGCAGCAATGTGCCTTTCCGCCCGCGCTCGCCCTGATACTTCTGAAGCTCGTTTGGACGCAGCACCAGCTTACGCTTACCGAAGTACAGCGTGACTGAAGCCTGTGGTGGCAGCAGATACAGCCAGGTCAGACGGTCTTTGCCTTCCGCAAAATCAGCCGAGGAGATGGACACAATCTTGTTGCCCTTGCCCTTCGACAGCTGTGGTAAGTCGGAGACAGGGAACAGCAGCATTCTGCCTGCGGCGGTGATCGCCATCAGCAGGTTATCGTCGCCTTTGATCTCGATCGGTGCCAGCGCCTTCGCGTTATCCGGCAGCGTAATAATCGCTTTACCCGCGCGGTTACGCGCGACCAGATCGTTGAAGGTACAGACGAAGCCGTAGCCCGCATCCGATGCCATCAGCAGCGGCTGATCGTCTGCGGCCATCAGCACCTGTTCAATCGTCGCGCCCGGCGGCGGCGTGAGTTTGCCCGTCAGCGGCTCACCCTGACCGCGTGCAGAAGGCAGCGTGATCGGATCCAGCGCATAGCTGCGGCCAGTGGAGTCAATGAACACCACAGGCTGATTGCTCTTACCTTTCGCCACGGCGCGGAAGCTATCGCCCGCTTTATAGCTCAGCCCAGTAGGATCGATGTCATGCCCTTTCGCGCTACGTACCCAGCCCATTTCTGACAGCACAATGGTAACCGGTTCGGACGGCACAAAGTCGTGCTCGCTCATCGCTTTCGCTTCGCCACGTTCACGCAGCGGCGAACGACGATCGTCACCATAGGCTTGCGCATCGGACTGAATTTCTTTCTTAATCAGGTTGCTGAGCTTACGATCGGATGCCAGCAGCGCTTGAAGCTGATCGCGCTCTTTTGCCAGATCGCCCTGCTCACCGCGGATTTTCACCTCTTCCAGCTTGGCCAAATGACGTAATTTCAGCTCCAGGATCGCTTCAGCCTGTGTTTCACTCAGGCTGAACTGGCGCATCAGAACGGGCTTCGGCTCATCTTCCGTGCGGATGATATGAATGACTTCATCAATATTCAGGAACGCGATCAGCAAGCCTTCAAGGATATGCAGGCGCTTGAGCACTTTTTCCAGACGGTAGTTCAGACGGCGGCACACGGTGTCGCGACGGAAGACCAGCCATTCGCTCAGGATCTCGACCAGCCCTTTCACACTAGGGCGACCATCCAGACCGATCATGTTCATGTTAACGCGATAGCTTTTTTCCAGATCGGTCGTGGCGAACAGGTGGTTCATCACCTGATCCATATCGATACGGTTCGAGCGCGGCACCAGCACCAAACGGGTTGGATTCTCGTGATCGGATTCATCGCGCAGGTCTTCGACCATCGGCAGCTTCTTCGCACGCATCTGGCTGGCAATCTGCTCCAGCACTTTGGCACCAGAAACCTGATGTGGCAGCGCGGTAATGACGACATCACCGTCTTCTTTCTTCCAGACCGCACGCATACGCACGGAACCACGGCCATTCTGGTAGAGTTTGCGCACTTCATCGCGTGGCGTAATGATTTCGGCTTCCGTCGGGAAATCCGGCCCTTGAACATGCTGCAACAACTCTTCCAGCGAGGCCTTTGGGTTTTCCAGCAGCATCACTGCGGCGGCGGCGACTTCACGCACGTTGTGCGGCGGTATGTCCGTCGCCATCCCAACGGCGATCCCAGTGGTGCCGTTCAGCAGAATATTAGGCAGACGAGCAGGCAGCATCTTCGGCTCTTGCATCGTGCCGTCAAAGTTCGGGGTGTAATCGACCGTACCCTGTCCGAGCTCGGACAGCAGCAGTTCTGCATATTTGGACAACCGCGATTCGGTATAACGCATGGCGGCGAACGATTTCGGATCGTCCGGTGCCCCCCAGTTCCCCTGACCATCCACCAGCGGATAACGGTAAGAGAACGGCTGCGCCATCAGCACCATCGCTTCATAGCAGGCACTGTCGCCGTGCGGATGGTATTTACCCAGCACGTCACCCACGGTACGGGCAGATTTTTTAAATTTGGCGCTGGAATTCAGTCCCAGCTCGGACATCGCATACACAATGCGACGCTGCACAGGCTTCAGGCCATCGCCAATGAACGGCAATGCCCTGTCCATGATGACGTACATGGAATAATTTAGGTATGCATTTTCGGTAAACGTGCGCAGCGCAAGGCTTTCTGCGCCGTCATGAGTCATCTCACTCATTTATCTCACTTCCCTCACATCGCGGCGCGATGGTTACGCTTTCCGGCACGCCATAGCGGCGGTATGTTTGGCGGGAATAGTACCTTATCTGATGAGGTGATGTCACAGAGAACCATTCACAGGAAATCACGCCACAGAGAACGCTGTCATCTCAGAAAATCATCACTGGTGTGGATCCGACAGTTGCCGGAGAAGGTGGCTAGCGGTAGCGATGAACACTCGGATGATCTGCGGTAATCGTTTCGCCATACATAGAAATTGACGGCTGGTCTGGTCGCAGCATCGGTTGCCCCTTGCGGCCCAACAGAATGCGTTCAACGGCGGCACCAAAAGACGCCCCTTCAAACCAGAATGCCTCATGGATAAAGCTCATCCCGTAGCAGGCTCCCGCATTATCCATCAGTAAAGCACCGTGAGAATGGTGGGTTTCACCGATAAGAATCAACGTCGAGTTCAGAATACCTTGCCACTCGAGCAGCGTTTCATCCTGCTGCAAATCTTCGCTGCCGCCAAAAACGATGTCGCCGCTGGCACACGTTTCTCCTGTGCCGCACTGCCCGACCGTCAGCCCACTGAACGCGCGCAGGATAGCGAAAGCCGGGTGATTCTCCGGCACAAACGGCGGAATTGATTGTACTTCAGCACGCGGCCAGCCTGCCGCGTGAAACAGTGGAAGAACGGATGCGGGTATTTCAATCGACATCGTGAGTCATCTCGCAGTAGCAGCGAAGGAAAAAGTCAGCGTGTATTTCGCAGTCGCTGACGAATAGCGCGTATTGCACTCATCCTTATCGTGTTATTGGGCGGAGCCAGATCGTTCTGGCTTGCCAGCAGATCCAGAGAGGATGAATCGCCCACGCCACGCAGCGCACAGAATATCAGTAAGGTGTGATGTTCCGTCATCGCCAGCGGTAACAGCCGCATCAGGAAAGTGCGAACGGCGGTTGCCTGCTCATCCGTCGCCACAACACTGCCTTTTATGCTCAGGAGTAAGTTATAGGCCGTGGTAAGGCGCCACGCCGTTTCGGGTGCCTGTTCAGGAACCTGCATGACTGCGGGAAAGAAAGCGATCAGTGCATCCACCGCGGCATGAGACCGAAGCTCTTCCAGTAGGCCAATCACATACGCGACATTGTCGGGTTCAGCCGCCAGCACGCCGAGTGCTTCAATTCCTTCCTCAGCATAAGCGCCTGCAATTTCAGCCCATTTCGCTAACGGAACAACGTGTGTGCCGTCGGGCAAGTACGGTGAGTGAGACCAGTTAAACTCAGCGGATAGCCGATTAAGCTCATCGCGTAACCCCGGCAAGCGCGCTTTCGCCGCCGCAAGAATATGCTCAACTTCCAGCGTGTTACGCCGAGCCTTCGACCTAAGTGCAGCAATCTTCATCGACAAATACCCTATCAACCATCAGAACAGCGCACAGATAGCAACGCGGCTAGCCATCTTTTCCATAAATGCCAATCACATGACGAGCCTGAAACACCACAATCTGGCCGCACCGCACGCAGTCACTTCCCGTGGGGTCATTATCTAAAACACCTTCGTAAAACGCGTGATGCTTTTTCGTCACTCTGACCCACATCCTTTCCACCGACAGCGCATCCGCGCCTACGGCTTTTTCCATACGGAATATCAACTTAACAAAATCATCGGGTGCTAATGATTCACGCACCGCGTTGTCTGGAATCCAGAATGAGTCCGGGTACTCGCGGTTAAGCGCTTCGCCATCGTCCAGCTCGTAGCAGTCAGTTTCGTAAGTCGGTAATTTCATTACGCCTCATTGATACATCTCGCATATACCGTCGCGTCAGTATTGATAGCACACATACCGTTTCATTAAGAATTATTCATCATCGTTGCAACAACAAATGATAATGCTTAGCATATTGATAATAATTATCATTTCCACATGATAATTAATGTTATTCGACGTTTTGCATTTCCCTTGCAGACGTTAGCGACCAGCACGCCATGTTTCCCCAACGCCGCTGGCCAGAACAACCTTATAGCAGAGTATCATTATGTTAATTAACAAGAATTTAAATAAAATTCTTCTCACCGGCATCTTGACTGGCGTCGCGCTGAATAGCATGGCAGCGGATAGCACCACAGGTAACAACGCACTCAACGTGAAGAACCAAGACGATTCGGCGGCGAAAACGGGACAGACTGACGATGTGATGGTAGTCAACTCGCCGAAAATCGAGAAAAAAGCCGGTTCAAGTACGACGCTGACTGCCGCAGATATGCAAAGAGAAGGCGGCAACAATTTCGGCACGATCATGCGTTATCAACCCCTGGTGAGCGCAACCGGGTCCAGCGGCGGCAGTAATACAGGGAAAAGCGGCTTCGACCGCGGCGGTTACACGGGCTACAACATTCGCGGCATTGAAAGTAACCGTGTTGCGATCGATACCGATGGTATCGCCCTGCCCAATGCCACGGGCCGCAGCTACGCCAGCCGTGCCGGATTCAATACCTTCGGGATGGGACGCGACTATATCGACCCTTACCTGTACAGCAGCGTCGATATTGAGTCGGGCGTTACCTCCGCAGAAAATACGGTCAACGCACTCGGAGGCAGCGTCTCCTTTCGCCCCAAATCTGCCGATGACTATCTGAAAGCAGGCAAGCAGGACTACTTTGGTTTCCAGAGTGACTACGACTCCGCCAACCACGGTTGGCACAATGGCATCACGGCGGCAGGCGGTGATGACAACCTGCGCGGTGTGGTCGTATTTAGCCGCCGTGACGGCCAGCAAACGCGTAATAACAGCGACGAGATCGCCGCTTACCCCGCCAACTGGCACTCTAACGCTATTTTAGCGTCCGGCATTTGGCAGGCTAACGACGAGCATCAGCTCACCGGTACGCTGGATTACTACCATAAAACCAACCACACCCATTATGACTATTGGGGTAGTCTGCCAAGCGGCAACAACACCATTTACGGCACGGCGCAACAGAGCAGTCAGACACGCCGTTGGACCGCCAGCCTGAAAGATCGTTGGACGCCGGTTAACAACACGCTGGTCGATTTGGTTGATAGCCGCATTTACTTCCAAAACAGCGAATCACACGACAATACCTGGCTGCCAGCAACTACTGGGATGGCGGCGGCAGATAGCCACCGAGTCTATTCCGACTACAATGTCACCACCTACGGATTCGATACCCATATGGTGAAAAGCTGGGATCGCCACGAGTTCAGTTGGGGTCTGAATGCCAGCCAAAGCAAAACAGAGCGCCCGTTCAGGCAATCGCCTAATCAAACGGGTGCGAATAACATCATGCAACCGGAAGCCGATAGCAACAGCTACACCGTTGGCGGCTTCGTACAGGATACCGTTACGTGGGATCTTGCAGGGCACGCTTTCTCGGTTGTTCCTGCCGTACGCGCCATTCATCAACGTACCAAACCGACCAATACAGTTCGTCTGAGCGGTGACGGCAGTGTCATCAGTGAATCCGATGTCAACAGACTGTACGGCAAAGCCAACAGCGATACGCAAGTTCTGCCTTCTCTGAGCTTCCTCTATGACATCACCCCGACGCTGACAACCTATGTGCAGTACCGTCGCGGCGCGCAGTTCCCGGATGCCAGCCAGCTTTATGGCAGCACCAACCTTGACGCCAACTATGCCGGGCCGTTCCAGTATGCCTTTATCGGCAATAGCGATCTCAAAACGGAAACCAGCAACAACGTAGAATGGGGCTTAAAAGGTGAAGCGACGGAGGGAATCACCTTCCGTACCGCGCTGTTCTACAACACGTATAAGAATTTTATCGCCAACACCCGCTACCGTCGTAGCGCTAACCCCGATAAATTTGCCAATGTGCCAAGCAATATCAGCACGATATATCAGGCGGAAAACCGCGATAAGGCTTATATCTACGGTGGCGAAGTCAGCAGCAAAATACAGCTAGGCACCTGGTTCCCGGCTGTTGATGGTCTCAGCACCACACTGGCTTTTGGCTACACCAAAGGCCAATCGCAATCCCGCTACCTCGGCGACCGCTATGTCGACCTCGACAGCGTTGCCCCGATAAAAGCGGTGGTAGGTATCGCCTATGACGATCCTTCCCAACGCTACGGTGCCGCCCTGACCTCTACCTTCCAGAAAGGGAAACAGGCGAAAGATACCAGCCGTGAAAGCTATACCAATGCGGGTAATGCAATCCCCACTTCTAGCACAGAGTATATGCGGATTCCCGGCTATGGCATGGTTGACCTGACGGCTTACTATCGCATCAGCAAGAATGTGAAAGTTAACGGTGGCGTGTATAACCTGACTGACCGTAAATATTGGGATTATCTCAGCAGTCGCCAGATTGAAACCAACGATCGGCAGGGACAGTATGACCGTGCACTCTCCGTGCAGCCTGGCCGTTCCTTCCAACTGGGTGTGAATGTAGATTTCTAATCCACATCACTCACGATTCAATAAAAAAGGCGATGCATCATTCAGGCATCGCTACCACTCAGGCAAGAATGCACACCACGGCTTTCTTGCCTTTTTATTTTTCTCATATGGGTTTCCCCGTAGCATTATTTCAATATGGTGTCTTCTTACCCTTTATTATTGATATTCAGTCAACAGTGTTATGCGCTAGCGCACATTTTTCTGCGCAGCTCTCTGCCCTAGACTACGCCCAACATCTTCGTTGATAACCGATTCGAGAGCAGACCTATGCAGAACATTTTGCTGATTAATGCAGGCAAGTCATTCGCCCATTCCAAAGGGGAATTGAACCATACCCTTACCGATGCCGCCGCCAGTTTCCTGCGCGATAAAGGCCACGACGTCCACGTGACGGTCGTGGACAACGGCTATGATATTGAACAGGAAATTCAGAACTACCTGTGGGCAGATACCATCATTTACCAGATGCCGGGATGGTGGATGGATACGCCGTGGATTCTGAAGAAATATATCGATGAGGTGTTTACCGCCGGTCACGGTTCACTTTACGCCAGCGATGGCCGCAGCCGTTCGGATGCCAGCAAGAAATACGGTTCTGGGGGATTGTTACAGGGCCGGAAATACATGCTGTCTCTGACGTGGAATGCGCCGCTAGAGGCCTTCGAGGATCCTGAACAGTTCTTCCACGGTGCGGGCGTTGATGGCGTGTATCTGCCGTTCCATAAAGCAAACCAGTTCATCGGGCTGTCCCCACTGCCGACCTTCATCTGCAATGATGTGATGAAAGCACCGGACGTCCCCGCTTATCTTGCAAATTATCGCCAGCATCTGGACGAACACTTTTCCTGATCGGCGTATTACCCGCCTCTCTACCGCTGTGGGTCACGCCTCACAGCGGATTTTCCGTGAGCTTTTCGCTCATAAAATCGAGAAAACAGGTAATGCGCGCCGCTAGCTGGCTATTGCGATAATACACCGCGTAAACCGGCAGGCTGGCTTCCAGCGTATCCCCGGTGAGGATCGGCACCAGCCGCCCCGTCGCCAAATCGTCTCGAATCAGGAAGTTGGACATGCGCACAATCCCTTCGCCTTGCAGCGCAAGCTGACGCAATATCTCACCGTTTGATGCCAACAGCACCGGTGTGATGGGGTAGAAATCCTGAAGGCCATGCCGCAGCGGCCAGTGGTTCAGCGACTCCGACTGAGTAAACCCCAGACAACGATGATCGGCCAATGACTCGACCGTCGCAGGTGTACCATGCTGTTCTAGATAGTCAGGGCTGGCGACGATGTGCAGCTTGCTTGCGCCAAGTGGGCGGGCATGAATGGTAGAGTCTTTGAGCGTGCCGATGCGAATCGCGATATCGGTATGCTGCTCCAGCAAATCAATAATGAAATCGTTGGTATTGAGTTCAAGAACGATCTTGGGATAGCGGCGGCGAAACTCCGGCACCAGAGGCACAATCACATGCTGCATAAACGCCGAGCCCGAATTAACCCGCAGCCGTCCACTCGGTTGCTCATGGCGCAGCAGCACCTGCTCTTCGGCATGTTCCACCGCGTGAATCACGTCACGGGCGTGCTCAAGAAACATCATGCCTTCTTCGGAAAGCGAGAGACGTCGCGTCGTACGATGCAGCAACGTCGTACCCAGCTTATCCTCCAAGCGCCGCAGCGCCCGGCTAATGCCCGACGTGGTTTGCCCAAGCTGTTCCGCGGCTGCCGTGATCGAACCAGTGTCGATCACCACCACAAAAGCCTGAAGTTCCTCAAGCGTGACTTTCATAAACGAGTACACCTGCCATCGATTTGGTATTTATCCAAACGTTATCGTGTACTCGCATCATACCGCAGCCACCTGTAAATGACTGCCATCGTCCGAACATCATCCTGCCAAAGCCGCTATCCGCCTCGGCAAGATGAAACCGCGATAAATATTGCTTTAGGCGTTGGATCCGCCATCTACGGTGATCCCGGTTCCCGTAATCTGTCGGGCTGCCGGGCTGGCCAGAAAGGCCACCGCAGCAGCAATGTCCTCGGGCTTGCCATAGTGACCGAGTGCTATCGACGCACGTTGCGCTTCTGCATAATCGCCATCAGCCGGGTTCATGTCTGTGTCAGTTGACCCCGGATGCACCAGATTCACGGTGATGCCATTCGGCCCCAGCTCACGCGCCAACCCGCGGGTAAAAGAAAGTAGCGCCGATTTGGACATCGCGTAGACCGACAATCCCGGCATAGAAACGCGCTCGGCGACACTCGATCCTATCGAGATAATGCGACCGCCCTGACCTAAATGCGGGATTGCCGCTTGCGATGCCAGCACCACAGCACGCACATTCACGTTCAGCGTGTCGTCAATATCCGCAAGGCTCAGTTGTGACAACATGCCGCCACGGGCAATCCCCGCGTTATTGACGAGAATATCCAGACCGCCCAGCGCTTGTGCTGCTTCATTCACCGAACGCACAACAGCAGCGGCATCCGCGCTGTCAGCCTTTATCGCGAATGCACGACGGCCTTTTGCTTCAATCGCCCGAACCACGTCCAATGCCCGTTCCTCAGAGCTCTGGTAGGTGATCGCCACATCTGCGCCTTTTTCCGCCAGCTCAAGGGCGATGGCCGCACCAATGCCACGGGAAGCACCGGTCACCAGCGCTTTTTTACCAGTCAGTTCAGTCATCGTTCATCCTATTTTGTAGTGATTGATATATAATGTTATAAACGCCCTCTGGGTAACCGTCAATTCATTTATGTAACGAACGATGCAGAATTCATTTGATCCTAAAAACGCCTCAACGGAACGTCCCGCCAAAGGGCGGCCGCGTGCGTTCGATCGCGAAAAAGCGCTGGAAAAGGCGACACTTCTCTTCTGGCGCAAAGGCTTTTCAGCCACCTCAATGTCCGATCTCACTGCCGCAATGGGGATCGGATCGCCCAGCCTGTATGCCGCGTTTGGGTCAAAAGAAGCGTTATATGCCGAAACACTTCGCTACTACGCTGAACACTGTGGTCCACGCGTTTGGGCGGGTTTCGATAGCGCTCGGACAGCGCGTGATGCCGTTCAGGCCTACCTGATGGATTCAGCCGCGGCACTTACAGGGGCGAACGGCCCAGACGACCCGCCCGGTTGTATGCTGGTGCTATCCGCCGTCGGCGAAGAAGGTCATTCCGCGCTTGGCAATATTGTGCGGGACGCACGCGCACAGGCTCTCCTCAAGCTAGAAGCGTGCTTTTCACAAGCGGTTTCCGAGGGGGAACTGGATGCCGCGCTGAACGTTAACGGACTGGCGCGCTATATTCTCGCAGTACAGGGTGGAATGGTGCTGCAATCACGCGATGGTGCTAGCCGAACAGAGCTTGAGAATATCGTTCAATGCGCCCTGCTCGGATGGGACGCGCAGGTGAGATGAGGGAAACGTTGAGCCGTCGTGAGTAACCCGCAGCGTAAAGAAAACTGGCTGTATCATGGGCTTGTTCGCTCATAATACAGCCAGCGTGTCGTTTTTTATTTAGCTAATTACTGCATGAATCGGCGGTTAGACCTCGATCTCCGCCTTATCGCCTTTCTCTTGCAGCCAGTTGCGGCGATCTTCCGAGCGTTTCTTCGCCAGCAGCATATCCATCATTGCCATCGTCTGGTCCATATCCTCTTCGCTGATGGTCAACTGCACCAGACGGCGAGTATTCGGATCCAGCGTGGTTTCGCGCAGCTGTAGCGGGTTCATTTCACCCAGACCTTTAAAGCGCTGCACGTTAGGCTTACCTTTCTTGCGCTTAAGCTGCTCCAGCACGCCCGCTTTTTCCTCTTCGTCCAGCGCGTAGTAAACCTCTTTGCCCAGATCGATACGGTATAAAGGCGGCATGGCAACATAAACGTGCCCGCCCTGAACCAGCGCCCGGAAATGGCGGACAAACAGCGCACACAGCAGCGTGGCAATGTGCAGACCATCGGAGTCCGCATCCGCCAGAATACAGATCTTGCCGTAACGCAACTGGCTGAGATCGGCACTGTCGGGATCGATACCGATCGCCACCGAAATATCATGCACTTCCTGCGACGCCAAGACTTCATCGGAGGAGACTTCCCAGGTATTCAGGATCTTACCTTTCAGCGGCATGATCGCCTGGAATTCACGTTCGCGTGCCTGTTTCGCCGATCCGCCTGCCGAATCCCCTTCCACCAGAAACAGCTCCGTCCGGTTGAGATCCTGCGAGGTACAATCGGCCAGTTTGCCTGGCAACGCTGGCCCGCTGGTCAGCTTTTTACGCACCACTTTTTTAGCGGCCCGCATACGGCGCTGAGCACTGGAAATCGCCAGCTCAGCCAGTTGCTCCGCAGCCTGTACGTTCTGGTTCAGCCACAGGCTGAAAGCGTCTTTCACGACGCCGGACACAAACGCGGCACACTGACGAGAAGAGAGACGTTCTTTGGTCTGTCCGGCAAACTGCGGTTCCTGCATTTTGACCGACAGCACGTAAGCACAGCGTTCCCAGATGTCATCTGCGCTCAGCTTCACACCGCGCGGCAGAATATTGCGGAATTCGCAGAATTCACGCATCGCATCCAGCAGCCCTTGGCGCAGGCCGTTAACGTGCGTCCCGCCCATTGGCGTAGGGATAAGGTTAACGTAGCTTTCCGTCAGCAGCTCACCGCCTTCCGGCAGCCAGAGCAGCGCCCAATCCACCGCTTCCGTATCGCCAGTAATTGACCCCAGAAACGGTTTTTCCGGCAGCGTGATCAGGCCATTTATCGCTTCGCACAGGTAGTCATTCAGGCCATCCTGATAGCACCAGCGCTGCTCGGTGTTGTTAACTTTATCTTTGAAGATGATTTCCACACCGGGGCATAAGACCGCTTTGGCCTTCAGCAGGTGCGTCAAACGGGATACAGAAAAACGGGGGCTGTCGAAGAATTTTTCATCCGGCCAGAAATGCACGCGCGTACCGGTATTGCGACGTCCACAGGTGCCAGTGACGGTGAGCTCCTGCACTTTGTCACCGTTTTCAAACGCGATGTCATGAACCTGACCATCGCGCTTAACGGTAACTTCAACACGGGTGGACAGGGCGTTCACCACGGAAATCCCTACGCCGTGCAAGCCGCCCGAGAACTGGTAGTTTTTACCGGAAAATTTGCCGCCTGCGTGCAGACGACACAGGATCAGTTCAACGGCGGGTACGCCTTCTTCCGGGTGGATATCCACCGGCATCCCACGACCGTCATCAATCACTTCCAGCGACTGATCGGCGTGCAGAATCACATCAATTCGGCGTGCATGACCCGCCAGCGCTTCATCAACGCTGTTATCTATGACCTCTTGTCCCAGATGGTTAGGACGCGTGGTATCGGTGTACATTCCCGGACGACGGCGCACCGGTTCCAGTCCGCTGAGTACTTCAATCGCATCAGCGTTATAACTTGATTGAGCCATAGTTTGCGTTAATTCTTTGAGTTCAGTGAATGGTGTTTAACGAACCGCGTTCAGCGATTCGTTTTTCAATGCATATGCGGCGATTCAGTCTGTCGTGAGCCCTAAAAAATTCACAATCGGTGTGAAAAAGCGCTCAAATCCGACAAAGGCATGATTGCCCTCTGACTCCACAGTTTGACGGCAGGCCGTGTAATACGCGACTGCCTGACGATAGTCTAGAACCTCATCCCCTGCCTGCAACAGCAGCCAGAGCAAATCCGGCGATTCCAGTCGGTCAACCTGCATGACCTTCAGATCGTAAACGTGCCGAGACTCTAGCACATATTGTTCACCGGTGTAGGGGTTCTGATATTCGCCGAGATGGTCCAGCAACAGTTCAAACGGCTTCACCGCAGGATTCACCACCACGGCAGGCAGCATAAAACACTGGGATAACCAGGTGGCATAATAACCACCGAGGGAAGAGCCAACAATGCCCACCGGACGACCGGCCCGCTCCATAATCAGCGACTCCATCATCTCAGCCGCCTCCGACGGATACGGTGGAAGCTGGGGAATCACCATATCAATTTCAGGATGCCGCTCTGCCAGCCACGTTTGCAAGGCCGTCGCTTTCGCCGACTGTGGCGTACTGTTGAAGCCGTGCAGATAAAGAAGCGTTGGCATTAGTAACCGTCCGAATCCATGTCAGGCAGGAATTCACTGCCTGAGAGACGATAGACCTCGGTTTCCAGACGGCCATCCGGCAGCAGGTCCAGATAGCGCCAGCCCGGCGCCACGTCATCAATGGTGAAGTTAGTGCAGTGTGGTTTGAACTGTACGCAGGTCGACGGCGTGGCCAGCAAGCGGCGGCCATGCCAGTCAAAATCCATCTCCTGATGAATATGTCCGCACAGTACGGTGTTCACCTGTGGATAGCGATCCAGCACCGCAGACAGATTATGCGCGTTACGCAGGCTATGCTGATCGAGCCAGGTACAGCCGGAAGGATGCGGATGATGGTGCAGCAGCAACAGCGTAAAGCGATCAGGCTGACTTTTCAGGCTGCGCTCCAGCCATTCAAGCTGGTATTCGCTCAACTCACCGTGCGGCACGCCGAACACCTGACTGTCCAACAAGATGATTTGCCACTTGTCGCCCAGCAGCACATGCTTAGACGGTGCAATGCCGGCGTCAGCCAGCGCATCGACCATCGCCGGTTGGAAATCGTGGTTACCCGGAAGCCATACGCAAGGTGCAGGGATCTGCGCAATCCCGCGTGAGAAATGGTGATAGGCTTGCAGCGTGTGATCCTGTGCCAAATCGCCCGTCGCGACGATCAAATCAAACGCATCCTGCCGAGCCTTGATGGCATTCAGCACAGCGTGATAGCTACGATAGGTGTTGATACCCAGCAAGGTTTCATGCTCGCCCGCAAAAAGATGGGTATCAGTTATTTGTAAAATCCTGACTCTGGCGCCACTCGCCACAGGCAGTGTCAACAGGCTTTCCAAATGGTGTCCTTGGTTACGTAAATCTGTCTCTACCCGTCATCTTTCAAATTGCAGAATACGTTGGTTTCCCTTGGTGGCTCGCCAGCCACTTTCCTGCGTATTGAAATCTATTGGGTATAAAAAACCGGTATCGACATCGAACCATACGCCAAACAATACTTTAGCCAATCAGCAAGAAACTGATTAATTTGATGCTTTTCGTCACGTTGATGTAACTTCTTATTAGGATAATCATAACGTGCTTTGAAACGAAAGATCTGCTGGCTGGCACACACTTCCGCAACCAACGCATCATGATACAACCTAACGCTCATCATTGGCAGGCTCCAGTAGCTGACAGTGGGCGCTGTCTGCTTAATTTCTACCAATGAGGTATAGCGAGTAGACTCAAGAATCGTCAGTTGGTAGACCGCATTATTGACGTGATAAACCGCGATTTCGCCAACTTCATCATTTTTTGGCAGCAAACGCCGCAATTGCATGAAGTTGGTTTCACATAGCCTCATCATGGCTGGGAAATCCGGAGTATAACGTTTCATAAATTCAATCCACCCACTCACGTTTCAGTTCTTCATGGTGCAATGCCAACCATTGCAAGGCAATGACAGATGCGGCGTTATCAACAATACCTTCTTCAACCCATTGATAACTTTGTTTACGGCTCACCACATGTACGCGGATATCTTCATTCTCTTCCGCCAGGCCGTGAATGCCTTTCGCCGTACGCGTATCCACTTCTCCCACCATCACCGCCAGACGCTCGCTGGTGCCGCCGGGGCTAGCAAGATAGTTGATTATCGGTCGGCAACGGCCAACCCTTAATCCGGCTTCTTCCTCTGCTTCGCGCCGCGCCACCTCTTCGTGGCTTTCTCCTGGCTCAATCATGCCAGCCACCAGCTCAAACAGCCAAGGAGAAGCACTGGTGTCGTAGGCAGCGATACGAATCTGTTCTATTAATACCACTTCATCACGCACCGGATCGTAAGGCAGCAACACCACAGCATGGCCACGCTCTAAAATCTCGCGGCTGACTTCGCCGCTCATACCACCATTAAACAGGCGATGACGGAAACGGTAACGCTCCAGCGAAAAAAAACCGTCGTACAGCGTTTCGCGTGCAATAATTTCTACATCATCTTTGGTGAAAGTAACCGGACCGGATGCGGAAGACGACATGGCTGTACTCCTGTAACAAGTATTAATGGAATCCGGTATTGTATGGCGGAATCCGCTGTCATTATACTCATCATTGTTTTTGAACGTTTATTAGGCGTGACGTCGGCTAAGTGAGGGGGATTCCCATCCATCGCATCACTTTTCGGTGTCTGACTGAACAGCAAAACGCCGCACTGAATCATCCTACAGGTCAATTTACCTGACCCTGTGGGCATATTCCGCTGAAAGATGGCACGTTCAGCTACCTTATCCTATTGGCAGATTCTGATAGAATCGACAATTATTCGTCTACAGACAGCGCTACCATAGCGAGATTGCTGCACAACAAGGAATGCAAATGAAGAAATTGCTCCCTCTTCTTATTGGTCTGAGCCTGGGCGGTTTTAGCGCCATGAGTCAGGCGGAAAACCTGTTACAGGTCTACCAGCAGGCAAAAAGCACCAACCCTGATTTACGCAGCTCTGCGGCAACCCGCGACGCCGCGTTTGAAAAAATTAATCAAGCGCGCAGCCCGTTACTGCCTCAGCTCGGTCTAGGGGCCGACTATACCTATAACAGGGGCTACCGTGACAGCAAAGGCGTCGACAGCAACGTCAAAGGCGCTTCACTGCAATTGACCCAGACCCTGTTCGACATGTCCAAATGGCGTGCGCTGACGTTGCAGGAAAAACAAGCGGGTATTGAAGACGTCACCTATCAGACCGCTCAACAAAACCTGATGCTGAATACGGCAACCGCCTATTTCAACGTCCTGCGTGCGATTGATTCGCTGTCCTACATCAACGCACAGAAGCAGGCGATTTATCGCCAGTTGGATCAAACGACACAGCGCTTCAACGTGGGTCTGGTCGCGATTACCGACGTCCAGAACGCCCGTGCACAGTATGACAGCGTGCTGGCAAATGAAGTGCTGACTCGCAATACGCTGGATAACGCGCTGGAATCACTGCGTCAGATTACCGGCAATTTCTACCCACAGCTGGCTGGGCTGAACATCGAGCGTTTCTCTACCCAGAAACCGGAAGCGGTTAACAACCTGCTGAAAGAAGCCGAAAACCGCAACCTGAACCTGTTGTCCGCACGTTTGAGTCAGGATTTGGCGCGCGAGCAGATTCGCTCCGCCGAAACAGGCTATATGCCAACGTTGGATCTCACCGCCTCAACGGGCGTGAGTGATACTCGCTATTCCGGTTCTCGGACGAATAACAGCAACTCGTTTAACGATTCAGACGCAGGGCAACACAAAGTGGGGATCAACTTCACTCTGCCACTTTACAGCGGTGGCGCAACTAACTCTCAGGTGAAACAGGCGCAGCACAGCTACGTTAGCTCTAGTGAGCTGCTGGAAAGCGCACACCGTTCTGTGATCCAGACGGTACGTTCATCGTTTAACAACATTTCTGCGTCCATCAGCAGCATCAACGCTTACAAACAGGCTGAAGTGTCTGCACAAAGCTCACTGGATGCGATGGAAGCTGGTTATCAGGTAGGAACACGTACCATTGTCGACGTACTGGATGCCACCACTACGCTGTATAACGCCAAACAGCAGCTCTCCAGTGCACGTTATGATTACCTGATCAATCAGTTAAACATTAAGTCCGCACAGGGCACATTGAGCGAAACTGACCTGCAAGCGCTGAATGCGTCACTGGGTCAACCGGTATCGACCACGCCGGCTGTAACCGACAACAGCGCTCCGCTGGCAACCACTGCCTCGGCACAACGTTAATCAGCAAGTCGAGTTTATCGATACAGATGGGGAACTACGGTTCCCCTTTTTTATGTCGATGTTTTTTGCAGAACCACGCAACTTCATCAAGTTGCAGAAGACGCGTTCATTTTTCATAAAGCGAAACGTTGCATAACAGAATGTATAGCAACGTAAAGAAACCTTTCGTTACACCTATTGCCGCTTTAAATTCAAGCAGTGTTCCCCTATTCTTAGGGACACTTATTTGTTATTGGCCGTGATGCTTTGCTCTGGGATAAACACGATGAAACGTACAAAAAATATTAATCAGGAAACGTTCCGCAAGGAATGGCGGACTTACCGTCTGGCACCTGTTGCTTTGGCCGTCAGCGCCGTATTTTTCCTCGCGGGCTGCGAACAAACTGATGAAACCGTCTCCCTCTACCAGAATGCGGATGATTGTTCGTCAGCTAACCCGTCTATGGCTGCCCAATGCACCACCGCTTACAATAATGCGTTAAAAGAAGCAGAAAAAACGGCTCCGAAATACGCCACCAAAGAAGACTGCGTAGCGGAATTTGGCGAAGCGCAGTGTACTCAAACGCCTGCACCGGCACAGGCCGGTATGGCAGCAGAATCGCAGCAGGGCGGCGGTATGTCCTGGATGCCGCTGATGGCCGGTTACATGATGGGCAGAATGATGAGTGGTGGAGCCGGTTTCACACAGCAACCGCTGTTCAGTTCAAAATCACCGGCCAGCCCGGCTAACGGCAAATTCGTTGATGCCACCGGCAAAAACTACGGTAACGCGACAACAGGCCGCACAATGACCGTGCCTAAAACTGCACTGGCACCGAAGCCTGCAACCACCTCGACCATCACGCGTGGTGGATTTGGTGAAACCGTCGCGAAGCAAAACAGCATGCAGCGCAGTAGCGCCAGTTCAAGTTCCAGCTCTTCCCGTAGCATGGGCGGCTGAGGCGTATTGAATGAAGCGGATAGATATTACAGCGCGTCCTGACTGGCAGGAAAAAGCCACCGAGTTTGGTTTTCGTTTCCACACTATGTACGGCGAGCCCTACTGGAGCGAAGAGGCTTACTACCAGTTCACGCTTGCCCAGATCGAAGAGCTGGAAGAAGCCACCGCAGAGCTGCACCAGATGTGTCTGCAAGTGGTGGAAAAAGTCGTCAACAGCGACGCGCTGCTCGCTAAATTCCGTATTCCCAAACACACCTGGGAATTCGTCAGACATTCATGGCGCACCAATCAGCCTTCGCTGTATTCACGCCTCGATCTGGCGTATGACGGCAAATCCCCAGCAAAACTGCTGGAGAACAATGCCGATACCCCGACGTCGCTGTACGAAGCGGCCTTTTTCCAATGGCTCTGGCTGGAAGACCAAATCAACGCAGGGAATCTGCCGCAGAATTCTGACCAGTACAACAGCATTCAGGAAAAGTTGATCGAACGCTTTGAAGAGCTAAAACTGAATCACGGCTTCGGCTTGCTGCATTTCGCCTGCTGTCAGGATACGGAAGAAGATCGTGGTACGGTGCAATACCTTCAGGATTGCGCGCTGGAAGCGGGTCTGCCGAGCGAGTTTCTGTACATTGAGGAAATCGGCCTCGGTGAGAAAGGCCAGTTTACCGATCCTGAAAATCAGGTGATTGGTAATCTGTTCAAGCTGTATCCGTGGGAATTCATGCTGCGCGAGATGTTTTCCACCAAGCTGGAAGATGCGGGCGTGCGCTGGTTGGAACCGGCCTGGAAAAGCATCATTTCTAATAAAGCGCTGCTGCCGATGCTGTGGGAAATGTTCCCAAACCACCCCAACCTGCTTCCTGCCTATTTCGCAGAAGATGAACATCCTGAGCTGGACAGCTACGTCATTAAGCCACTGTTTTCACGCGAAGGGGCGAACATCCAGATCGTCGAAAATGGCAAAGAGATTGCGTCAGCCGACGGCCCTTACGGCGAAGAAGGGATGATCGTCCAGCAATACCATCAACTGCCGAAATTCGGCGACAGCTATACGCTGATTGGTAGCTGGCTGGTGAACGATCAACCTTGTGGTATCGGCGTACGTGAAGATCGCGCCCTGATCACTCAGGATCTCTCGCGCTTCTATCCGCATACCATTCTGGATTAAGCATCAAATTGAAAGTAATAAGGCACGATGAAAATCGTGCCTTTCTCATTTCTACCGCAAAAAGCGAATTACCCCACCTGCACCGACAGCATACTCAGCGATCCCATTTCAAGCCCATCGACCGGAATGCTGATTGCTTCTTTGCCGTCCCAGCTTCCCAGTACATAGAGCAGCGGGAAATAGTGATCGGGCGTCGGGTTGGATAATGCGGCACCATCATGCTGCATAAAATTAACCAACGGATGGTCGCCTCCCTGATAAGTCAGGTTATCACGCACAAATTGATTGAATGAGATGGCCCACGGATACGGCTCTGCGTCACCATCCCACTTCACCATCCGCAGGTTATGCACGACGTTGCCACTGGCCACAATCATGAAGCCTTCATCACGCAGTGCCGCCAGCTTGCGCCCTAATTCGTAGTGATATGCAGCAGGCTGTGTACCGTCCACACTCAGTTGCACAACGGGAATATCCGCATCGGGATACATCTTGATCAGCACGCCCCAAGAGCCGTGATCCAAACCCCATTGGCTTTGATCGGCGGTAACGGGATACGGCGCCAACACCTGCTGGATTCTCGCCGCCAACTCAGGCGAACCGGGTGCCGGATACTGGGTATCAAACAGCGCCTGCGGGAAACCGCCAAAGTCATGGATGGTGCGTGGATTTTCCATTGCCGTCACAGCCGTACCACGGGTATACCAGTGGGCGGAAACCGCGATAATCGCCTTCGGACGCGGCAGCGTCTCACCCAGCGTTTGCCATGCCTGAGTATACACATTGCTTTCCAACACGTTCATCGGGCTACCGTGGCCGAGGAACAGTGCAGGCATCCGGGAAGTGTTGTTCATAGTCATATCCTCTGAAAGATGTCAGCGAGCGTGCAGTCACACGCGATGGCCTTACTTTACGCGTTTTATGACACAGAAAAAGTCAGAGTTATGTGATGGAGAACATCAATTAATTTGAAAGGTATAATGCGGCAAGAAAAACCACCGACAGGGATAGGACTCGCAAAAGACCAGATTAAGCAGAGCGACCTTTAGTATCAGAATAAATCTGGCTACCTTCGCGCTTTCCAACGCCCATAACCATCACAGTAATGGTCTCATCCTGGACCAAATACACCAGCCTGTAGCCAGCGGACTTCAGTTTAATTTTATACTGGTCTTTACGGCCATGAAGTTGGGCTGAAGGAACACGAGGATTTTCCAAACGCTCAACCAGCTTTTTCTTGAACTGCTCCCGGACAGGGTGCCCTAATTTTTTCCATTCCTTCAATGCAGAAGGCACAAATTTTAACTTATAGGTCATCGGGCGAAATCTCTTCCGCGTCAGCTAGTTCTGACATCCGGTCATCAACGGTACGCCCCAGTTCGGCATCTTCAGCCAGTTCCATTAAATAAGCGAATACGGCAGGAGGCACACAGTAGAACGCCGGCTCATTCCGGTTCAGTATAGCGATAGTTTCACCTTCAGCAGCCCGTACCGTCCCCATCGGGTCACGTTTCAACTCAGTAATACTGGCGGCTGTGTTAGTCAGGATGTTGAAAGCCATAATTTCATTCACTCAATTCGGTTAGTCAAAGGTGACTTAAACATACTAATAATAGCACTTTTAAAAGCACTCATTATAGTATTTCCTAAGCATCGTTTTACACTGACCGTTAAGCCGCTTTCTTTCATAAAAAGCAAAACCCCGCCGAAGCGGGGTTTTATGATGAAGGGAGTTGACCGTTAAGCCGGGTTCTGTCGTGGACAGTCATTCATCTAGGCCAGCAATCACTCACTGGCTCAAGCAGCCTACCCGGGTTCAGTACGGGCCGTACCATGTGAACCCCTATTTGGCCTTGCTCCGGGTGGAGTTTACCGTGCCACGAACTGTTGCCAGTCGCGCGGTGCGCTCTTACCGCACCCTTTCACCCTTACCTGATCCCACTTGCGTGGGCCATCGGCGGTTTGCTCTCTGTTGCACTAGTCGTAGGCTTGCGCCTCCCAGGCGTTACCTGGCACCCTGCCCTATGGAGCCCGGACTTTCCTCCCCTCCACCTGTCTCCCCCGAAAGGGACGGCAGTGAAGCGGCGACTGTCTGGTCAACTCCGGCGCGGATAATAGGGTAAATTGCCCTACTTGTCATCCCCCGATTCACCACTATCGCCTTCCTGCTCCAGCCCGTAGCGGTAAAGCGCGTTTTTCTTCACACCGTGAATTTCAGCCGCCAGCGCAGCCGCTTTCTTCAGCGGCAGCTCAGCACGCAATAGCGCCAGCGTGCGCAACGCTTCTGCCGACAGCGCGCTGTCATCAACCTGATGCCCTTCCACAATCAGCACCATTTCCCCTTTGCGGCGGTTCTCATCTTCTTTCACCCAAGCCAGCAGTTCGCCCACGGGCGCGCCGTGGATAGATTCCCAGGTTTTGGTGATTTCGCGCGCTAACACCACGTAGCGCTCGGCTCCCAGCACTTCGCTGATATCCTGAAGGCTGTCCAAAAGACGATGTGTGGATTCGTAGAAAATCAGCGTGCGGGTTTCTTCCCCTAGCTCACGCAGCTTATCTTTGCGTCCTTTGGTTTTGGCAGGCAGAAAACCTTCATAGCAAAAACGGTCAGACGCCAAACCGGACGCGGAGAGCGCCGTGATCGCTGCGCACGCCCCCGGCAGCGGCACCACGCGAACGCCCGCTTCGCGGCAGCGTCGAACCAAATGGTAGCCGGGGTCGTTAATCAGCGGCGTGCCCGCATCAGAAACCAGCGCGATGCTTTGTCCTGACTGCAATTTAGCCAGCAACACATCCGCTTTTTGTTGTTCGTTATGATCGTGTAATGCGAACAGTCGCGCATTAATCGCAAAATGTTGTAACAGCAGACCGGTATGGCGGGTATCCTCTGCGGCGATCAGATCAACGCTCGCCAATACCGCCAGCGCACGCTGCGTGATGTCACCCAGATTGCCGATTGGCGTGGGGACAATGTAGAGGGTAGATGCAGAAATGTCTGCTTGTTGGTCTTGATTCATTGTTTCATCCGGGTTGCCGATTTAATATTGAGCATCTTTAAAAAAAATCACTGGATACAGTATGCTTCCCTTTCATTTCGTCCGTACCCAGGCAAGGCGTGTTATCCCTGTTTTGTTAGCGGCACTGTTTCTCGCAGGCTGTCCAAGCCATGCACCGCAGAGCCCGCCACCCGAGGTTCAGGGCAAAGCTGACGCATCATCCGATTATTATCTGCAGCAGATGCAGCAAAGTAGCGATAATAACAAGGCTGACTGGCAATTACTTGCTATTCGTTCCCTGCTACAAGAAGGGAAAGCCCCTCAGGCAAGCCAGCAGTTCACTGCGCTGCCAGAAAAATTGAGCGCAGCGCAAAAGCAAGAACAGCAGTTACTCAGTGCGGAACTGTCCGTCGCCCAAAACAATATGGATGCGGCCAAAGCGGCGCTGAGCCAGCTTGATGTGGGCGCGCTTTCCGATCAGCAGAAGCAACGTTACTACCAGACGCAAATCAAAACAGCACAAGGTCGTCCTTCCATTGAGCTGCTTCGGGCCTATATTGCTCAAGAGCCGCTGCTGAAAGGCGACGAGCATCAGATGAACCTCGATCAGACCTGGCTGGCATTGACGCAAATGTCACCACAGGAGTCGAGCTCGCTGCTGATTAATGCGAATGAAAATGTGCTGCAAGGCTGGGTCGATCTGCTTAATAACTATCAGGATAACCGGACTTCTCCCGATCAGTTAAAGAGCGCGATTCAGGATTGGCAAACCCGCTATCCGCACCATCCTGCTGCAAAAACGCTGCCTACGCAGTTGAATCAAGTCATTAACTACCAGCAGTCATCGGTGAACAGCATCGCATTGCTGTTGCCACTCAATGGTCAGGCGCAGGTTTTCGCGAATGCTATCCAGCAAGGCTTTAACGCGGCAAAGAACGGTCAGATAGCCACTGTAGCCGTCTCTGCCCCTGTAGCACCTTCAGCGGATGCCACGCAAACCGAACAGGCCACCCCATCGCCAGAGGGTCAGAGTGCCCAATCGCCCGCACCGTACAGCGATCAGGCGGTAACCTCCCCAACGCCTGCACCGGAAGCACAGGCGACCAGCGCAGGGCTGTCCAGTTCGCTCCCGGTCAAAGTGTATGACACGTCTTCACAACCGCTGGCGAATATTCTCACACAGGCCCAGCAGGATGGCGCATCGCTGGTCATCGGTCCGCTGCTGAAAAATGAAGTGGATCAGTTGGCGAACAGCCAGTCACCGCTGAATATTTTGGCGTTGAACCAGCCGGAACACGTCGAAAATAGCCCTAACATCTGCTATTTCGCCCTCTCTCCAGAAGATGAAGCCCGAGACGCAGCAAAATTTATCCATCAGCAGGGTAAACAACAGCCGCTGGTCTTAGCCCCTCGTGGTGCACTGGGCGACCGTATCATTAACGCCTTCGCTCAGGCCTGGAACCAGCAAAGCGGCACCAGCTCACTGCAACAGCGCTTTGGCAACACGGCGGAGTTAAAACAGGCCATCAATAGCGGCGCGGGCTTAAGCCTGAGCGGTCAGCCTGTTAACGTGTCACAGCAGCAGGCACAACCGGGCACCACCATCGGTGGCTTAACCATTCCTTCTCAGGTTCAACCGACGTCCACTTCGTCCGTCAGTGGCAACATTGATGCGGTCTATATCATCGCAACGCCAGATGAGCTGGCGCTGATTAAGCCAATGATCGACATGCGCACCACATCACGCGCTCGCCCTGCGCTCTATGCAAGCTCACGTAGCTTCCAGGCTGGATTAGGGCCAGACTTCCGCCTCGAAATGGAAGGGTTGCAGTTCAGCGATATCCCACTGTTAGCCGGCGCTAACCCAGCGCTGATGCAGCAGGTCAGCAGCCAGTTTAAAAACGATTACTCGTTAGTCCGCCTGTATGCGATGGGGATGGATGCCTGGACGCTCGCCAGCCACTTTGGTGAAATGCGCCAGATTCCGGGTCACCAGATTCCTGGGGCGACAGGAATGCTGAGTTCAGGACCAGATTGCACCATCAACCGGCAGCTAACCTGGCAGCAATATCGTCAGGGCCAACTGGTCCCCGTTCTCTGAATCAGCGAGCGGCTGGTGCAGTTTACGAACAACAGGCCCGGCGTTATCTTGAACGCGCGGGCCTGACCTTCACCGCGGCGAATGTTACGCTACGCGGCGGTGAACTGGATTTGATCATGCGAGATCGCCATATTTGGGTATTTGTCGAGGTTCGCTATCGACGCAACGCCCATTTTGGTGATGCCGCAGCCAGCGTCACCCGACGCAAACAGCAGCGGTTATTGCACGCCGCTGCCGTGTGGTTGGCGCAACGAGGTGCCAGCTTTGACACGGTGGATTGCCGTTTTGACGTGCTGGCAATTACAGGCGAACAGTTCGACTGGCTCCCTAACGCCTTTGCCGCACAGGGCTAACATTTTTATACCCTAAATAATTCGAGTTTCAGGCAGGCGGCAAGAGAAGGAATCCCGATGAGCTTACTCAGGTAAGTGATTCGGGTGACTAAACGTAGCCAACGCACATGCAACTCGAAGTATGACGGGTATACCACTCGGGGATATCTTATCCTTGATGGACTTCAATTTACGTAGGTTAATTCAACGTGCTGGATAGAATAAAAGTTTGTTTTACCGAGAGTATTCAAACGCAGATTGCAGCGGCAGAAGCCTTGCCTGACGCCATTTCCCGTGGCGCAATTGCGATGGTGCAGTCTCTGCTAAACGGCAACAAAATTCTGTGCTGTGGTAACGGAACATCGGCAGCCAATTCGCAGCATTTTGCCGCCAGCATGATTAACCGCTTTGAAGCAGAGCGCCCAAGCTTACCGGCTATCGCACTTAATGCGGATAATGTGGTCTTAACTGCGATAGCCAATGACCGTTTGCATGAAGAGGTCTATGCCAAACAAGTCAGAGCGTTAGGTCAGGCTGGCGACGTACTACTGGCAATTTCAACCCGTGGCAACAGTCGCGATATTGTTAAAGCCGTAGAGTCTGCCGTTACCCGCGACATGACGATTGTCGCCCTGACCGGCTACGATGGTGGAGAACTGGCTGGGCTGCTCGGGCCGCAGGATGTGGAGATTCGCATCCCGTCACACCGCAGCGCTCGTATTCAGGAAATGCACATGCTGACAGTAAATTGCCTGTGCGATTTAATTGATAACACACTTTTTCCACACCAGAACGATTGAAGGAGCACTACATGAGGATAAGTTCTGCATTTGCCGTGCTGTCTATCGCCCTGCTGCTACAAGGCTGTGTCGGGGTTGTTGCTGTTGGCAGTGCTGTGGCAACCAAAACAGCCACTGACCCGCGTACCGTAGGCACGCAGGTTGATGATGGCACACTGGAAGTCCGCGTGACGAATGCAATCAGCAAAGACGAGCAGCTGAAAAAAGAGGCCCGTATCATTGCAACGGCTTATCAGGGGAAAGTACTGTTAACGGGGCAGGCTCCAAGCACAGAGATGGCAAGCCGGGCTAAGCAAATCGCCCTCGGCGTGGACGGGGCAGCCGAAGTCTACAACGAGATCCGCCAAGGTACGCCGGTTTCAATGGGAACCGCCTCCATGGATACCTGGATCACCACCAAAGTGCGCTCACAGATCCTGGCGAGCGACACGGTTAAATCCTCTAACGTGAAAGTCACAACGGAAAACGGTGAAGTCTTCCTGTTAGGTCTGGTGACACAGCGTGAAGGCACCTCCGCCGCAGAAATCGCCAGTAAAGTTGGCAGCGTGAAACACGTCACGACGGCCTTCACCTACCTGCAATAACGCGATTTTTTCTTTAAAAAACAAAAACCGCTGATGACTCCATCAGCGGTTTTTTTATCTCTGCGCTTTTTATCCCAGTTCAGGGACACGTATCTTTGCCCGATGAGATCGGGGCCCAAGAAAACTATGGCATAGCGGGGTTAAGCAACCAGAGTGCACGGCGGGTTTCAACGCTGATGTGGCTCGGTTCTTTATCACGCGCGCCAGCCTCACCGGTGAGCAATTCCGCAAAACCCGTCTGCCTGATTTGCGCTTGGTAACGCGGCGTTTTCAAACCACGCTCTGCCTGCAATAGCAGCGGGATAAGACGGCTGCTTTGCCTGTCCATCGTTTTGCGCGGCCACGCTTTATTTTCATCCAGATAAGGTGCCATAAAATCCAGCGCCTTTATCACACTGCTTCCCGTTGGCGTTTGGTACTGCCAGATATTCTCCCCGACCCGAGAAGCCAGCATCGCCATATCTGTTATCGCCTGAAGGTTGAAGTAGCTGTAATGGAAAGAACGGGTACGCGCCAGCTCTTCAGGCTGGGCACCGTCTGGTTGCAGTTGGTGATCCAATTTCTCTCGCTGCAATTGCGCCATGGATTTCACCACGTCGATTTTCCCCAGATACCAGGCGATCCCCGCAACCTGTACGGTATACCAGCTACCGTGGTTGTTCTGGGCCGTTGCCTCTTTTTTCCCCAATTTGCTGGTTTGTAGCCAGTGCAGATAATCGCTCATCCATGTCTGCATCTGCTGTTCATCCTGCGCCGTCCAGCCCGGAGCGTGACGCAGCATAATCAGCGAGTCGACGATGCGGGTGGAAAAATAGCGCCCGTCCAGCACGCCCGAGCCTCTGCCCGGCGCGATGCCCGGCACGCCCTGCGCAAAGTCGAGATTAGGGTTCATGCGCGTAGCGGGGTCAATAAACCAGTTACGGATCATCGACATAGCCTTATCGGCATAAGCCTGTTTGCCAGAGAAGTACCACGCCAGCGTCAACGCCTGCGTTTGAGCGGTGAATTTTGCCAGCCTAACCCCATCGGTCTCCTCATCCTTGCTGGCAGGGTTTACCTGCCCATCACGACGAATCCAAGGCAAACCATCAGCTTTGTCGGAATCGGGCCACCAGTAGGCGCTGAGGCTCAAATAATCATGCTTTGAACCACTGGGTGGCGTGGATTTCTTTTCCATCACGCTAGGGTTACCCATTTTCAGTGCGCGATCGGCTTCCGAAATAAGCTGCTCGTACGCCATTCGCGTTTGCGGCTTTTCCGTTTTCTGCTGTAGCTGCTGTTTCACCGAGGATAGCTGAGACTGCTGCAAGAAGGCGTAGGGATTATCGGGGGATGACGCTTTAGACTCCGCGTCCGCACGGGCAACAGAAGCCACACAACACAATGCAACCAGTAAACCTGACCAATAACGTAACCGCATACTTTCTCCTGATGTCGAAAACACGACCGTTAACGCAAAAATTTCTCGGTATACTAACGAACAAAATTTATTAATTCAGATTGTTATCTCGCAAAAATGCGTCGCCGCCCATCTGCCTCATCTGGCGTAAAATCCACTGCTGACGTTGAATAACATAGCCGGAGGGCGCGTTTGCACGAAAGCGAATGGGGTTTGGCAGCACCGCCGCCAGTAGGGCTGATTCACTTGCTGTCAGCCTGCTGGCAGGCTTGTTGAAATAACGTCTGGCAGCCGCTTCCACACCAAAAATCCCGGGGCCAAATTCGGCGATATTCAGATACACGGTCAGAATCCGCCGTTTCGTCCAGACCAGCTCAACCCCGGTGGTAATACCCGCCTCAAGCCCCTTGCGCACCCAGCTACGTCCATCCCACAGAAACAGATTTTTCACCATCTGCTGCGACAGCGTAGAGGCACCTCGAATCCGCTGCGTATTGCGCTCGTTGTGCTTCAGTGCCTGGCCAATCGCATCAAGATCGAAGCCCCAGTGCTGGGGGAATTTTTGATCTTCCGCCGCCATCACCGCTAGCGCCATTTCCGGTGCGATCGCCTCCATTGCAACCCAGTCCGAATGGGCAACGTAGGAGAATTCGCCCTTCAACCATGCGCTGATCTGCCTGTCGACCATCACTGCGGAGAACGGCACGGGCAGGAAGGAAAACAACAGGATGCCAGCCAGCCATGCACCGATGACAACCAACAGACTCCGAACAATCAGGCGCTTCAGCCACGTGAATAAGCCTCCACGCCCTCGGCTCCACCTCATTCGGTGAGATCCAATACGCGAGCAACGAGCTTATCAATGCCTTGCGCCGCTTCGCTGATGGAGTTAGCCAGCATATAGGCGGGTGTCGTCACGATTTTATGCTCCTCATCAACCACGATATCATCGACCGGACAAACCACGTGGATTCCGCCCATTTCTTCGACAGCCTCAGCGGTATCAATATCGTTACCAATGGTTACGCGAACAGGTACACCCAAAATCGTCGGCAGCAGTGCAGGTGAGATGCAAATAAAACCAATTGGTTTATTTTGCTTATAAATTTCCTGTGTGAGCAATTGCAGCGTTTCATCAATCTGACACGCCGTTCCTTGCGTTGCGAAGTCACTTAAATTTTTCGCAGCGCCAAAACCACCCGGTACAATCAGTGCATCTAAGTCTTGTGCATTCGCGGTGGAAAGCGGCTGGATTTTTCCTCTGGCGATCCGTGCTGATTCTGCTAAAACGTTGCGATTCTCACCAGTTACGTCACCCGTCAGGTGATTAACCACCTGTAATTGTGGCTTATCTGGCGCAAAGCAAACCGCTTGTGCGCCCGCGCGATCCAGCGCAAGTAACGTCAACACGGCTTCATGAATCTCGGAACCGTCATAAACACCACAGCCACTAAGGACAATGCCGACTCGTTTCATCATCTTTTCCTTCATTTCATTACATCAACTAATTGATTTTTTAATTGACAAACACTAATCTACATCACACATTTTAATGATTCTTGTAACAAAGATTTCTACATTTGCTATTTTGTTGCTTGATGAAGATGTACAGTAGCTAGGTTTTAATCGCTGTTGTAAGTTGTAGTCGTTAAGAACGTTTACCGTTATGGTAGAGCAGTTCTAGTAGGAACATAGTTAAGACACGAATATCCGCACTTGCGAGTTTACAAACCCTGAGATCTAAATGCAGGTGCATGTTTTCCCTGGTGTTGGCGCATAATTCGCGCACCCCGGCTTCGGCCGGGGTCATTTTTTTCTACCGTATGAAAACGTGCAAAGTCCTCGTATCCCCCAACTCTCTTCAATCGTAACCACCTCTCAATCTGACGCCGTTTTGCATTTTTTGCATGATATCGCGTGAGACGAAAAAAATTTTCTAACCGTTTTGCTCGCCACGTCCCTGTGGCCGCAACAGACCGTATCAGGATTCTTTTTCTGCTTTTGCTACCCAATCACGCAGTACCTGAACGTCATGGCGCCAGTCGTGCTTAAGCTCATCAACCCATTCCTGCACGTTATCCCACCATGCCGGTAGCGATGAGGTCTGAATCTGCTGGGCAACTTGCTGCAGATGTCGCAGCCCAACGGAACCCGCCGCCCCTTTGATTTTGTGACCTTCTTCCGTAATACCTTTCTCATCGCGCGCCGTCATGTTGGAATCCAGAATCGCCAGATAGCCCGGCATCATCTGTTCAAACATCTCCAGACTCTGGTGAATCAATTTCGGCCCCACCAAATCCAGATACTGTTCCAGCATCGGGATATCCAGCAAATCTTCTTCTGCGTTTGCCATTTCATCACCTTCCTCAATCACTGGTTCTTCCGTCCACACCGTATGAGTATCCCAGAATTGTTTGATGACGGCCGTCAGCGCTGGCACCGACAGCGGCTTGCTGAGCACGTCATCCATACCCGCATCCAGATATTCACGTTTATCTTTCAGTACGTTCGCCGTCAGCGCCACCAGCGGCGGCATGCTACGTTTGCCATAGCGTGAACGCAGCTGACGCGCCACGTCCAGCCCAGTCATATCCGGCAGTTGGATATCGAGCAGTACCAGATCGAACTCATCGGGATCGAACATGTCCAGCGCTTTCTGCCCGGTCATCGCGACATCCACACTGTTCCCCAGTTTTTCCAACACCGAACGCGCGACCACCACGTTCAGTTCGATATCCTCCACCAGCAGAACGTGCAGTGCCGGTAGCGGCAAATCATCGTCGTCTTCCAGACCGCTTCCCGCTTCATCGACGCTCGGTGCAATGACCGTCAGGGTAAAGCAGGAACCCTTGCCTTGCGTGCTGGAAACCTGGATATCGCCCCCCATGTTCTGTGCCAGACGCTTCGACACCGCCAGACCGATTCCCGTGCCCGTTGCAGGCTTCCCGCCGTGCTGGTCTTTGACCTGATAATACATAGCGAAGATTTTTTCCAACTCATCCGCCGGAATCCCCATCCCGGAATCTTCCACCTCAAAGCGCAGGCGATCGCCCTTTTCATGCCAGACGCGCACCACAATTTCGCTTTTTTTGCCGTTCTCACCCTTCGGCGTGAATTTCACCGCATTACTGAGCAGGTTCCACAGAATCTGCCGCAGGCGCGTTCCGTCAGTCATGACTTTCTGCGGCAGAGGCTGATGCTGGTCCATAATCAGCTTCAGGCCTTTCGGCTCCGCCAGCAGGCCGCCGAGGTTTTCCAGATCCACCAGGAAACCGGTGAAATCGATCGGTTGGTTATCCAGTTGCACCTTGCGGCGCTCCTGCTTGTCCATCTCGATTACGTCGTTAAAGATATTGCCCAGCGTAATCGCGCTGACGTGGATGGTTTTCAGGTATTTTTGCTGTTCAGGGTCAAGTTGCGTATCCAGCAGGATACGACTTAACCCGACAATGCCATTAAGCGGCGTACGAAGCTCGTGGCTGATAGTTGAGATAAAAGTGGTCTTCTCCCTACTGGCGTTCTCTAACGCGTCCTGGTAACGCTTACGCTCCGTTATATCGCGTCCAAATCCCATCAGCCCGTGACGTTTGCCCATTCGGTCATAAAACGGCACCTTGCGCAGCTCAAAACAGGCTTTACGGCCATCGGGATAAACCAGCCATTGTTCATAGGTCAGAGAAACGTTGTGGCGGAACACTTTTTCGTCCGTCTCCATCACTTTCTCGGCAATATCGGGGGCGTAAACATCTTGCGGCGTCAGGCCAATGAGCTGCTTCTGGCTTTTGCCCACCAGCAGTTCCATCGCACGGTTGCAGCCGGAGAATTCTTTCTCTTCGTTACGGTAGTAAACCAAATCCGGCGAGGCATCGAGGAACGAGCGCAGCAGCGCCGACTGTTGCTCCAGCTCAATCTGCGCCTGTTCGCGGCGGGACATTTCTTCTTTGAGTCGGCTCATCACCAGCACACGCGCGTCTTCCGCTTTGATACGGTCGGCGATTTCCTGATTGAGCTGCGCGATATTCTCCTGAAGCTGCGCATTCAGCTCCAGATCCCGGTGGCGCATTTCTTCCAGCTTCGCTACCAGCTTCGACAGCCGCTGGCGCGACTCTTCAAGCTGTTCCACCACCACGGAGAGAAAATAAACGGCCCAGGGCGTAATCAACAGCCCGAAGAAAATGGAGCGGACGACGTCGATGTTTTCGACTTCCCCACTGAGCAACAGGGTGACCGCCATTTGCACCACCATCGCCAGCAGCACCAATACCGAGGCCAGCAGCAGTGAAAAACGGACAAGCCCCAGTTTTACCATCAAATCAACATAGTACTGAGCTAACAGACGAATTTGCTTCATAGCGATTTCCCTTAGTCACCAACCCGCGCATCATAACGTAAAATAACGGCTTATACGGCGCTACCCCGTAGATTCACAACACGAAATATCAGCCTCTACTGCTCGTGTCTTTTGACGCATTACATACTAGCGTAGCGGTAGGGTGTGCCGAGCGCGGAACCCTGTACGCCATGTGTTTGCAGATAGCGATCCAACTCGACCATGCCCGTCCAGCGGTTTTCACACCAGAGCGGGGCCAGCAGGGTCGGACGGCGGGCGCTGGCGGAAATGCGGTGATAAATCACATCCGGCGGCGTATGGCGAATCATCTCTCCCGCCGTCTCCACGTAGCGATCCAGCGCCAGCTCGGGCAGCCTTCCGGCTCGCCAGGCCTTCGCCATCGTGCTGCCTTCGACGATATGGAGAGGATGAAGCTTGATGCCTTCCACGCCGGTCTCGATAACCTGCTCCAGCGTCGATAAACAGCGCTGTGCGTCTTCTCCTGGTAAACCCACAATCAGATGGCTACACACTTTCAGCCCGCGTTCACGCGCACGGCGGGTGGTTTCCTGATAGCAGGCGAAGTCATGGCCGCGATTAATCCGGTGCAGCGTTTTGTCACATGCGCTTTGCAGCCCCAATTCCAGCCAGACCTCGTAACCCTGTTCATGATAGCGGGACAGCAAATCCAGCACCGCATCGGGCACGCAGTCGGGGCGAGTGCCCACACAAAGCCCCACCATTTCGGCCTGCTTCAGCGCTTCCTGATACATGCTTTCCAGCACCTGAACCTCGGCATAGGTGCTGGTATACGCCTGAAAATACGCCAGATAGCGTTTGGCTCGGTTCACCTTTCCCGCCTGCGCTTCCAACTGCTGTGCAATGCTGCGTTGCTGCATCTGCTCATCGGCAAACGAGGCCACATTGCAGAACGTGCAGCCGCCTCGCCCCAGCGTCCCGTCACGGTTTGGGCAATTAAATCCGCCGTGCAGCGTCAGCTTGTGAACCTTCTCGCCATAGCGACGTTGAAGATTTCCGCCAAACATATTGATTAATTTTTGCAATTGCATATTCTAACCTGCTCCCTTGAGGAACAGCAGACTACCTTTCTCTCGCTCCCTTCGCGATGACCGCGATCAATCACACACATCCCAATGAAATGAATTTTTATTCGCTTTTAGTGAAAATAAACTCACGTCGGTGCTAATTAATTTTTCTTATCCCGTATGCTCGCTTAATGAAAAGATGAAGCAACACTTAAAAATAGTTTCATAAAATCTAAAAGTAGCCATATACAGCACAATATGCTGTGACGCAGAAAGAACATAGCACGGAGAAGGGTTCTCACGCTTTTGTATAGTGATACAGCTCACACTTCAATTAAACCCCATATTCATTTACCGAGATAGTTTTTCTAAAAAAATCATTATCTTTCATAGGTATAATTAAAAATTATCGCTTATCAGCACATTTTACACTGGTATTTGACCTGAACAGGCTTTCTCGCTAATTTGGGGATCCGCTGGAAGCTTTCCTGACGGGCACACAACTCGTCATATTTATGCAGTAAATGAAGACTCCCTCTAAAAACAAGTCATTTACCACTTGTGAGACCGTCACGAGAGGCCGAAGAAGAGAGCGTAATACTAGCCGCTCAACGCCACGGTGCTTTCTCGCAGTAGGTTGTGAGAGTCACACAGAGCCTGGGGAGGTTCACTAACATGTTGTACGATGCATCCCAAGAGAGAGATAACTGTGGTTTCGGATTAATCGCCCATATAGAAGGTGAGCCGAGCCATAAAGTAGTGCGTACTGCTATTCACGCACTCGCACGCATGCAGCACCGTGGCGCAATCCTTGCTGACGGCAAGACTGGCGACGGCTGCGGTTTATTACTTCAGAAGCCCGATCGTTTCTTTCGTCTGGTGGCGGAAGAGCACGGCTGGCGTTTAGCCAAAAACTACGCCGTTGGCATGATGTTTCTCAATCAAGACGAAGAACTGGCTCGCGCCACGCGTCGGATTGTAGAAGAAGAGTTGCAGAACGAAACGCTATCCGTACTAGGCTGGCGTGAAGTTCCAACCAACCCGGATGTACTGGGGGAAATTGCCCTGTCGTCCATGCCGCGTATTGAGCAAATTTTCGTTAACGCCCCGGCTGGCTGGCGTCAACGTGATATGGAACGTCGCCTGTTCATGGCGCGTCGCCGTATCGAAAAGCGTATTGAAGATAAAGAGTTCTACGTTTGTAGCTTCTCTAATCTGGTCACGATCTATAAAGGTCTGTGCATGCCAGCGGATCTGCCGCGCTTCTACCTTGATCTGGCCGATCTGCGTCTGGAGTCGGCAATTTGCCTGTTCCACCAGCGCTTCTCAACCAACACGGTTCCACGCTGGCCGCTGGCTCAGCCCTTCCGCTATCTGGCGCACAACGGCGAGATCAACACCATCGCGGGTAACCGCCAGTGGGCTCGCGCGCGTGCTTACAAATTCAAAACCCCGCTGATCCCAGATTTGCAGGATGCTGCGCCGTTCGTCAACGAAACCGGCTCTGACTCCAGCTCGCTGGATAACATGCTGGAACTGTTCCTGAGCGGCGGGATGGATATCATCCGTGCCATGCGCCTGCTGGTTCCGCCAGCCTGGCAGAACAACCCGGATATGGATCCTGAACTGCGCGCCTTCTTCGACTTTAACTCCATGCACATGGAGCCGTGGGATGGCCCGGCCGGTATCGTGATGTCCGACGGGCGCTATGCTGCCTGTAACCTAGATCGTAACGGCCTGCGCCCTGCGCGCTACGTCATCACCAAAGACAAGCTGATCACCTGTGCCTCTGAAGTTGGTATCTGGGATTATCAGCCGGACGAAGTGGTTGAGAAAGGCCGCGTCGGTCCAGGCGAGCTGATGGTGATCGACACCCGCAGCGGCCGCATCCTGCACTCCGCCGAAACCGATGACGATCTGAAAAGCCGCCACCCTTACAAAGAGTGGATGGAGAAAAACGTTAAGCGTCTGGTACCGTTTGAAGAGTTGCCAGACGATCAGGTTGGCAGCCGTGAATTCGACGATGAGCTGCTGGAGACCTTCCAGAAACAGTACGGTTACAGCAGCGAAGAGCTGGATCAGGTCATCCGCGTGCTGGGCGAAAACGGTCAGGAAGCCACGGGTTCGATGGGCGATGATACGCCGTTCGCCGTGCTGTCCAGCCGTCCACGCATCATTTATGACTACTTCCGTCAGCAGTTCGCGCAGGTGACCAACCCGCCGATCGATCCGCTGCGCGAAGCACATGTGATGTCACTGGCGACCAGCATTGGCCGTGAAATGAACGTCTTCTGTGAAGCCGAAGGTCAGGCTCACCGTCTGAGCTTTAAATCGCCGATCCTGCTTTACTCCGACTTCACACAGCTGACGTCACAGGATGAGCTGCACTATCGCGCCGACACGCTGGATCTGACGTTTGATCCGTCGCAGCAAACGCTGCAACAGACCATCGAAAAACTGTGTGACGAAGCTGAAAGCAAAGTCAGAGACGGTGCCGTTCTGCTGGTGCTGTCTGACCGTGGCATTAGCGAATCACGCTTGCCTGTCCCTGCGCCGATGGCCGTGGGCGCGGTTCAGCGCCGTCTGGTAGAAAAGAGCCTGCGCTGTGATGCCAACATCATTGTCGAAACCGCCAGTGCGCGCGATCCGCACCACTTTGCCGTGCTGTTAGGCTTTGGCGCCACGGCTATCTACCCTTACCTCGCCTATGAAACGCTGGCGCGGATGGTGGATAACCACACCATCGACAAACCTTATCGTGCCGTGATGCTGAACTACCGTAACGGTATCAACAAAGGCCTGTACAAGATTATGTCCAAAATGGGCATCTCGACGATTGCGTCTTATCGCTGTTCCAAGCTGTTTGAAGCGGTGGGCCTGCACAAAGACGTGTCGACGCAATGCTTCCTGGGCGTCGTCAGCCGCATCGGCGGGGCAAACTATAGCGACTTCGAACAGGATCTGTTGAACCTGTCCAAGCGCGCCTGGCTGAAACGTAAAACGCTGGAACAGGGCGGCCTGCTGAAATTTGTTCACGGCGGTGAATACCATGCCTACAACCCGGACGTCGTCACCACGCTGCAAACCGCAGTGAAATCCGGTGAGTACAGCGATTACGAGCAATACGCCAAACTGGTTAACGAGCGCCCAGCAGCGACCTTACGCGACCTGCTGGCACTGAAACCGCAAGAAGGCGCGGCTATCGCGATCGACAGCGTTGAACCGGCCTCTGAAATGTTCAAACGCTTCGATACCGCAGCCATGTCCATCGGTGCACTGAGCCCCGAAGCCCATGAATCGCTGGCTGAAGCGATGAACGGACTGGGCGGTTTCTCCAACTCCGGTGAAGGCGGCGAAGATCCAGCGCGTTACGGCACCAATAAAGTGTCCCGTATCAAGCAGGTTGCTTCTGGTCGCTTTGGTGTGACACCAGCCTATCTGGTTAACGCCGATGTGATTCAGATTAAAGTGGCACAGGGCGCGAAGCCGGGCGAAGGGGGTCAGTTACCGGGTGATAAAGTCACGCCGTACATTGCCCGTCTGCGTTATTCCGTACCTGGCGTGACGCTGATTTCACCACCGCCGCACCACGACATTTACTCTATCGAAGATCTGGCACAGCTGATTTTCGATCTGAAACAAGTCAACCCGAAAGCGATGATTTCGGTAAAACTGGTGTCCGAACCGGGCGTTGGTACTATCGCTACGGGCGTTGCCAAAGCGTACGCCGATTTGATCACCATCGCCGGTTACGACGGTGGTACGGGTGCCAGCCCGCTGTCCTCCGTGAAATACGCAGGTTGCCCGTGGGAACTGGGCCTGGTTGAAACGCAACAGGCTCTGGTATCCAACGGTCTGCGCCACAAAATCCGCCTTCAGGTGGACGGTGGCTTGAAAACCGGTCTGGATATCGTCAAAGCGGCGATTCTGGGTGCAGAAAGCTTCGGCTTCGGCACCGGACCGATGGTTGCGCTGGGCTGTAAATACCTGCGTATCTGTCACCTGAATAACTGTGCAACGGGCGTTGCAACGCAGGATGAGAAGCTGCGCCGCGATCACTACCACGGCCTGCCTGAACGTGTAACCAACTACTTCCACTTCATCGCGCATGAAACTCGCGTGCTGATGGCAGAACTGGGCGTCAGCCGTCTGGTGGATCTGATTGGTCGTACCGACTTGCTGGTCGAACTGGACGGTTTCACTGCGAAACAGAACAAGCTGGATCTGTCACCGTTGCTGCACGCGGCACAGCCTCAACCAGGCAAAGCGCTGTACTGCACTGAAAGCAATCTGTCGTTCGATAAAGGCTTGCTGAACAAAGAGCTGCTGGCACAAGCACAGCCGCACCTTGATTCGAAACAGGGCAAAGCGCTCTACTTCGATATCCGCAACACCGATCGCTCCGTCGGCGCGACGCTGTCTGGCGCAATTGCAGAGAAACATGGCGATCAAGGGCTGGCTGGCGATCCGATTAGAGCTTACTTCTCCGGTACCGCAGGACAAAGCTTTGGTGTCTGGAACGCAGGCGGACTGGAGCTGAAATTAACCGGCGATGCCAACGACTACGTGGGCAAAGGCATGGCGGGCGGCAGCATCTCCGTACGTCCTCCGGTGGGTTCAGCCTTCCGCAGCCACGAAGCCAGCATCATCGGTAACACCTGCCTCTACGGCGCTACCGGCGGTAAGCTGTTTGCCGCAGGCCGTGCTGGTGAGCGTTTCGCCGTACGTAACTCCGGCTGTATCACCGTGGTAGAAGGCATCGGCGATAACGGCTGTGAATACATGACGGGCGGTATCGTCTGCGTGCTGGGTCGCACTGGCGTGAACTTTGGCGCAGGGATGACCGGTGGATTCGCCTACGTGCTGGATGAAGACGGTGAATTCCGCAAACGCGTTAACCCGGAACTGGTGGAAGTGCTGGATGTCGAAGAACTGGCTATTCATGAAGAACATCTTCGTGGCCTGATCACCGAGCACGTGCAGAATACCGGTTCACACCGCGGAGAAGAGATCCTCGCTAACTGGCCGACCTGGGCACCGAAATTTGCTCTGGTGAAACCGAAGTCAAGTGATGTGAAGGCATTGTTGGGTCACCGTAGTCGTTCCGCAGCCGAGCTGCGGGTTCAGGCGCAGTAAGAGGTCATCATGAGTCAGAATGTTTACCAGTTTATCGACTTACAGCGCGTTGATCCGCCCAAGAAACCGCTGAAGATTCGTAAAATTGAATTTGTTGAGATCTACGAGCCGTTCTCAGAAAGCCAGTCCAAAGCGCAGGCAGACCGCTGCCTGGCATGCGGCAACCCTTACTGTGAGTGGAAATGTCCGGTACATAACTACATCCCGAACTGGCTGAAGCTGGCGAACGAAGGCCGCATTATCGAAGCGGCTGAGTTATCGCACCAGACCAACAGCCTGCCGGAAGTCTGCGGTCGTGTATGCCCGCAAGACCGTCTGTGTGAAGGGTCTTGTACGCTGAATGATGAATTCGGCGCGGTCACCATCGGCAACATCGAACGCTATATCAATGATAAAGCGATAGAGATGGGCTGGAAGCCAAGCGTTGCCAACGTCAAACCGACTGGCAAACGCGTCGCCATCATTGGTGCAGGCCCAGCAGGACTGGCGTGTGCCGACGTGCTGGCACGCAGTGGCGTACAAGCTGTCGTCTTCGATCGTCATCCTGAGATCGGTGGCCTGCTGACCTTCGGTATCCCTTCTTTCAAGCTGGAAAAAGAAGTGATGGTGAAACGTCGTGAGATCTTCACCGAAATGGGCATCGAATTCCGTCTGAATATCGAAGTCGGCAAAGACGTGCAGATGAAAGCGCTGCTGGACGAGTACGATGCGGTATTCCTCGGCGTCGGCACCTATCAGTCTATGCGTGGCGGATTGGACAATGAAGATGCTCAGGGCGTCTACGATGCTCTGCCGTTCCTGATTGCCAACACCAAGCAGCTGATGGGCTTTGAAGCCGCCGTTGACGAGCCTTACATCAGCATGCAGGGTAAACGCGTTGTCGTGCTGGGCGGTGGTGACACCGCGATGGACTGCGTGCGTACCTCGATTCGTCAAGGCGCAACGCACGTTACCTGTGCCTATCGTCGTGATGAAGAGAACATGCCGGGCTCCAAGCGCGAAGTGAAAAACGCGCGTGAAGAAGGCGTCGAGTTCAAATTCAACCTACAACCGTTAAGCGTCGAGATCAATGGCGCGGGCAAAGTGTGTGGCGTGAAAATGGCGCGTACAGCACTGGGCGCACCGGATGCCAACGGGCGTCGTCGTCCTGAAATCGTAGAGGGTTCCGAGCACGTACTGGAAGCCGATGCGGTCATCATGGCGTTTGGCTTCCGTCCGCACAAAATGGCGTGGCTGGCAGAACATGACGTCAAGCTGGACGATCAAGGTCGCATTGTCGCACCAGAAAGTTGCGATAACGCATTCCAGACCAGCAACCCGAAAATTTTTGCGGGTGGCGATGCAGTACGTGGTTCCGATCTGGTGGTGACAGCCATTGCAGAAGGTCGTAAGGCCGCTGACGGCATCATGAACTATCTGGAAGTGTAGAAGCACATCTCGTCTCTTGAGGGCAGCGCTGGCTGCCCTTTTCTTTTTTAGTCTTTACCGGAATACAGCGCGATCACCTCCTGCTCTGTCAGCATCGGCGTCTTTTCCGCAAACGAGTAGTAGCTCGGTTTGTTATCGATATAAATCTGCGTGACCATCTTCTTGTTAGCTTCGTCGGTAAAAAAACCTGCTGGAATTTCATAAGCATCCGTACCGCGTAGACGGTAAAACAGATGTGTGCCGCACACGCGGCAAAACGCGCGCTCGGCCCATTCCGATGACTGCCATACCGTAATGTTTTCTTCGCCTTCTATTTTAATCGCCGGATCTTTGCACTCCACCGCCATGAGCGGCCCGCCGCCCCACGTCTGACACATACCACAATGGCAGACACCCACTTCACTGACAGAATGCGTCGTGGAAATCGTCACCCCGCCGCATAAGCAACGACCTTGATGCATAGCTCCCTCTCCTAATGTTCTGCCTTCTGGAATCGCAATGTCCCATAAACAAGGAATATCGCCGCTAGTTTCGGTTATAGCATAGATTATATACGCCTTTGCTCTTACTCTCAGGAAGTCGGACAGCGCTCAACTTTCATCGGTAGTTCCCTAAACGCCGTGGTCAGAAGCTGAAGTGAACCGTAGCAGCCGATAGCGACCCGCCCATACGGAATATCACACCAGACAGGCTAATAAAACCTTCGTCTTTCCACTGTGTTCTAAAGAACCTTTCGTAATAAATCCTGCAATATCACATTAACGACCTACACTTACCTCCGGCATTAATTTGTCTTTATTGAGATTGGATTTCATTAAGGAGGAAATATGACAGTCGAAGTGGCTCTTGTAACAGGAGCCGGTCAAGGTATTGGCCGCGCTATTGCTCTCAGACTGGCGGCAGACGGTTTTGCCGTCGCCATCGTGGACTATAACCAAGAAACCGCGCGCAGTGTGGCGCAGGAAATCGAAAAATCCGGCGGGCAGGCCATCGCACTACAGGCAGACGTCGCGGATCGTGAGGCGGTTTTCGCTGCCGTCGCCGCAACCAAAAAGCGCTTTGGTGACTTTAACGTCATCGTCAATAACGCCGGTGTTGCCCCTTCAACCCTGATTGAAGACATCACGCCAGACGTTGTCGATCGCGTTTATAACATCAACGTCAAAGGTGTGATCTGGGGGATTCAGGCTGCGCTCGATGCCTTCAAATCTCTGGGGCACGGCGGCAAAATTATCAACGCCTGCTCGCAGGCTGGGCATGTGGGCAACCCCGAACTCGCCGTCTACAGCTCAAGCAAATTCGCGGTTCGTGGCTTAACGCAAACGGCCGCACGCGATTTAGCGCCGCTGGGCATCACGGTCAATGGCTACTGTCCGGGTATCGTAAAAACGCCAATGTGGGATGAAATTGATCGGAAGATCTCTGAATCCGCAGGAAAACCGCGTGGCTATGCGACGGAAGAATTCGCCAAACGCATCACGCTGGGCCGTCTTTCCGAACCGGAAGATGTCGCTGCCTGTGTGTCCTATCTGGCCAGCCACGATTCCGACTATATGACGGGGCAATCGCTATTGATTGATGGCGGAATGGTGTTCAATTAACACGATGCTCAATTAAGAACATGTTCAATTAACGGCACGAAATAAAAAGGGCACTGTTAAAGTGCCCTTAGAAACAAATTACTTCACGACCCGTAGCGACGGTCGGCCACCTTTAGGTGGCTGCGGTGGTTCATCATCAGAACCATAGCCATTGTCAGGTGCTTCAGAATCAGGCGAGCTATCGACAATCGACATGACCGTCCCTGAAGCGGGTGCGCCTTCCTGAAAGTCTTCGTATTCACCTGCAGATTCGTAAGCAGGTTCGGACTCAAACATCGTTCCAGCCCCGTTCTCACGAGCATAGATCGCCATGACGGCCGCCATCGGCACATAAACCTGACGCGGTACGCCACCAAAACGGGCATTGAAACGAACGCTGTCATCAGCTAACTCAAGGCCGCCAACAGCGCGCGGTGCGATATTCAGCACGATCTGGCCGTCACGGGCGAACTCCATCGGCACCATAACATCCGGCAGAGTAACATCTACCACCAGATGAGGCGTTAATTGGTTATCCAGCAACCAATCATAAAAAGCCCGTAATAAATACGGACGACGCGGAGACAGTTGAGACAACGCCATACGGTTTAACCTCGGGTTTGCAAACGCATTTCACGTTCCACTTCCGTCAGGGAAGCCAGGAACGCATCACGCTCAAAGACGCGAGTCATGTAGCCTTTCAGCTCTTTCGCGCCCGAACCACTCAGTTCAATGCCTAACTGCGGCAAACGCCACAGCAGCGGAGCCAGATAGCAATCCACCAGGCTGAACTCTTCGCTCATGAAATAAGGCGCTTCATTGAATACTGGGGCAATGGCCAGCAATTCTTCACGCAATTGCTTACGTGCCGCATCCGCTTCCTGAGCGCTGCCGTGCGTAATTTTCTTCAGCAAAGAATACCAGTCGCTCTCAATGCGGTGCATCATCAGGCGGCTGTTACCGCGCGCAACCGGATAGACAGGCATTAACGGCGGATGAGGAAAACGTTCATCCAGATACTCCATGATAATGCGTGATTCATAGAGCGTCAGTTCGCGATCGACCAGCGTCGGCACGGAACCGTAAGGATTGAGGTCAATAAGATCCTGAGGCAGATTATCCATGTCTACCTGCTCAATCTCGACACTCACACCCTTTTCCGCCAATACAATGCGGACCTGATGGCTAAAAATGTCGGATGGACCAGAAAACAGCGTCATTACCGAACGTTTGTTGGCAGCGACAGCCATGAAAACCTCCAAGTTTATCGAGAAAATATGGCGAATAATCGTGCAGTCAGTAACCTGCAAACCGCTATTCGAAATGCTGCTCGCCAATGTGTGTAAACGTCGCCTGACAAAATCCGGCTGTTTTAAACCGCTACACGAGAGCTTACACACAGGCATAAAATCGGCGAACAGCTTATCAGATTTTGTTCGTTTTGTGGGGATATAAGCGGATAATCTTATTTAACAAAATGATAAATAAGAGTTTTTTTATTAAATACAAATTTTTCATCTGCAATAGCGAAGTCAAAACAACGCCGCCAGAGAATAATCTATCCCCTGTATTGGCCTGCGTTGAATCGTCAAACGCATAGAAGCCGACGAGGGCCGTCGGCTTCTAAGTAATAGAAATTAAAGAAAATTGATGCCGTTAAGCCGGTGATTAAGGTCGTGCCGCAGTACCATCCGGCAAGCGTGCATTCGTCCATAACGGCAATCCACCCTCAACAGGAAATTGCTTCGCTTTTTGCTCATCGATATCAATCCCTAATCCTGGCTTATCGTTCAGGTACGCGTATCCGCCTTCAATATCTGGGCAACCGGGGAAAACGTCCCGCAGGGCCTCATTCATCGGCGTATATTCTTGAATACCCAGATTAGTAATGCTCATATCAATGTGCATATTCGCGACTACGCCGATAGGGGAGATATCACCTGGGCCATGCCAGGCTGTTCTCACGCCATGAAACTCGGCGAGTGTCGCCAGTTTTTTGGCGGGTGTAATCCCACCGATCATACTGATATGGCAGCGAATAAAATCAATAAGATGATTGGTTATCAGGTGTTTGTATTCAGCAACATGAACAAACAGCTCCCCCATCGCGATTGGGGTTGATGTTTGCTGGCGCATCACGCTAAGGAAATCAACATTCTCTGGGGCGACGGGATCTTCAAGATAAAAGAGCTTGTAATCTTCCAGAGACTTCGCCATTTGCAACGCGGTAACCGGCGATACCCGTTCATGAACATCATGAATAAATTCAACATCAAACCCAATCTTATTGCGCAGATGATCGAAAAAGGCCGGAATGCTTCTGGCATAAGCATCAGGATCGAAATAAATACCGGGTGTCTTCGTTCTTGGTGAGCGCTTCGGCGTGATATTGGCTTTATCCAACTGAGTGGCGATCAGTTTGAGGTCTTCCGTCCCAGCTCCACCGTACATGCCCATCTGACAACGAACATACTGGTACCCTTCTTCCATTGCCGCACGGATGTTATCTTCCGCCGCAACCGCATCCGCACCATCGCAATGACGATAAAGTGGAATACCATCGCGGCATTTTCCGCCCAGTAATTCATAGACCGGCAAGTTAGCGACTTTACCCTTGATATCCCACAGCGCCATATCGATAGCCGAGATGGCATTGTTCATCACAGGCCCATTGCGCCAATAGCCGCTCACGACGGCAGACTGCCAGATATCTTCAATACGAGAAGGATCTTTCCCGATCAGAAAAGGCTTCATATATTCATTAATGGCCGCTTCAACCGCGAAAATACGTTGGGTAAAGGTTGCACACCCTAAGCCGTATAAGCCGTCCTGATTGGTTTCGACCTTGACGACAACCAGATCAATGCCACCCGGTGCCGTTAGAATCGTTTTTACGTTTGTTACCTTTATCATTCAAAAACTCCTGTGATAGCCACAATCAGATTATGTAGAATCTCATTTGTTGTATGACATCATATCTCTTGACGTATTACTATCAAAAGGAAAAAATAAAAGCAACTTAATTGAGGAGAAAACCGGGAAGTACAGCGGGCTGAAAGAGATATCACCAAAGGTGATAATTTTAATAAATTAGATAAATAGTGGATCACTACGGGTACATTTCAGATACAAAAATATAGTGAATTAACACCATTTTTACGCCGATGCTGCAAAGCAAGCACCGGCAGGCCGTTACTGACAGACAAATAAAGGAGAGGTAAGCGACCTGAGAAATAGGGCGACATTTACACGTTAGTTATTATCAAGGTTGTTAATCATAACAATGTTACATTCCATTGCCTGATCCAGGCATAGCTTCGCGGTTTCAATGTCACGGTTTTTTATCGCCATAAAAATTTTGATATGCGCGTCAATACTATCTAACGTTATGCCTAACACACGATTTAACTCTTCCAGATAGAAATAGTACATATTTTTCAAATACTTAATGGCATGTGAAAACACTTTATTGTGCGCCGCATTGATAATCGCCATGTGGAAATCCAGATCGGCCTGCGAGTATTTTTTATAGTCATTTTTGTTGACCAGCATTCGGTTAAGTGCATCTTCTATAAGAGCAATATCCTCATCCGTTGCGTTTTTGGCCGCCAACTCGATGCACTTGAATTCCACCGTTTGCCGAAACACCATCATGTCCATGAACTCACCTTTCGTCAGGTGAAGAATCGGCTTGTCATTCGCCTGCATACGGAAGCTTTCTATTTCATTTGAAACAAAAGAACCTCGACCATGCTTGGTATAGATGATTCCCAGGTTCCTCAATTTTTGCACCGCACTGCGAATACTCGTTCTACTTACTTCAAAAGCCTCACTTAATTCAAACTCAGACGGTAATTTCTCACCCTGTTTCCACTCACCACTGAGTATTTTTTTCTGCATCTTCTGATAGACGGCTTCAGCAATATTATTTCTTGGTATTGATTCTATATTGTCCATAACGCCTCAAATCAATTATTGGAATCATGATCACAAAAAAACGCTTTGACTGTTGATTGAAGTATAACAAAGCGACACCATCACTTCCACTCGTTAGTTGTATGACAACATGATGTATGACAATACTACCTCTTTAAAAATAACCTATTCACTGCTCAATAATCAGTTAAGGAGTTGATAATGGATGCCGCAAAACTATTTGATCTATCAGGGAAAACTGCACTCATTACCGGTTCTGCAAGAGGCCTCGGCTTTTCCTATGCAGAAGGATTAGCCTCAGCCGGTGCCGCCATTGTACTTAGCGATATCAGAGAAGAAACGCTGAACGAGGCGGTACAAAAGCTAACGGCAAAGGGCTATAACGCTAAAGGTTACGTGATTGATGTCTCAAAAGAAGACCAGATCGTCAATGCGTTCAACCTGATGGATGCCGCCGGTATAGAAATCGACATTGTGATTAATAACGCAGGGATCCAACATCGTCAACCGTTAGTCGAACTCGCCCTACAGGACTGGCAGCGCGTCATCGACATTCACCTGACAGGGACATTCCTCGTGTCGCGCGAAGCGGCAATCCGCATGATAAAACGCGGTCGCGGCGGCAAATTTATCAATATCTGTTCACTGACCAGTGAACAGGCACGCCCTACCGTCGCGCCTTATACCGCCGCTAAAGGCGGAATCAAAATGTTGACACGCTCCATGTCGGCGGAATGGGCAGAATATAACATTCAAGCGAACGCCATCGGCCCCGGCTACATACTGACCGACATGAATGAAGCATTGATTAAAGATGTCGAATTTGATAAGTGGGTCAAAAGTAGCAACCCAACTAAACGCTGGGGGAAAACCGAAGAACTTATCGGTACGGCTATTTTCCTGTCTGCTGAGGCATCGAATTATATCAATGGTCAGGTCATCTATGTCGATGGCGGATGGTTAGCGGTGCTCTAATTCTCAGAAATCGATATTCATCAGGGATGATTGATAAGTCAACGTGTGGTTTTTAATTCTCTCCACCGCGACAAAGGAAAACCACACTATATTATTTTAGAGGTATCAATATGAAACAAGATACACTTACCTTTGATGCATGTATTGTTCATGGGAAAAAAGACGTAAAAGTAGAAAGTCGTGAACTGACTTATACCGAAAACGATATTGTCGTTAACGTTGAGTGCGGCGGTATTTGTGGCTCAGATATTCATTATTATCATGAAGGCCATGCTGGTTTGTCTGTAATAAAACATCCTATGGTCATAGGTCACGAATTTGTTGGCAGAATTCATCAGGCACCTGAAAATAGTCAATTAAAAGTCGGGCAAAAAGTTGCGATCAATCCTTCCCAGCCTTGCAATCAATGTAACTATTGCCTGGAAGGCAAACAGAACGAATGTCAAAGTATGCGATTTATGGGAAGTGCGCAGTTTAATCCGCACGTACACGGCGGTTTTGCTCAATATGTCACTGTTTCCGCACAGCAGTGCTATCCCTATGATGAAAATGTCCCTTCACAAATTATGGCACTTGCGGAACCAACGGCGGTTGTTATTCATGCCATCAACGTCGCAGGCAGCCTGGTCGGTAAAAAAGTCCTGGTCATCGGAGCGGGCCCGATTGGTGCCTTGACGATTGCCGCAGCGAAAGCCTCAGGCGCCGTAGAGATTGTGGCATCCGACATTAGTGAAAGGTGCAGAAATATCGCGCTGGAAATGGGAGCCGATGCCTCAGTCAATCCGCTTGATGAAAGTGCAATGGAAATCTATAACCAAAATAAAGGCTACTTTGATGTGACATTCGAGGCCAGCGGTGCGCCTGCGGCAATCGCCTCATCAGTCTTTGCGACACGCCCTAATGGTTTGATTGTACAAATTGGTATGGGACCAAGCCCTGTTCACTATCCCGTAGCACAAATGCTAGTAAAAGAACTCTCCTGGAAAGGATCATTCCGATTCATTAATGAATTTGCTACTGCGGTTAAATGGTTGGAGAAAGGGATTATAAACCCACGGCCCATTATCTCCGCTGAATATTCTTATCATGATGTTGAAGATGCATTAATTGCAGCAAGTGATAAAAACATTTCATCAAAAGTACTCGTTAAATTTTAATAAAGACATCACCTTTAATTTTAAATCGGAATAATACGGCAAAGGAATGCTGACAATACGCTGTTGACCAAAAATCAAGATGTGGTGTTTTTCTTATTCTTCTACCGATTAATTATTTCCATACATTGTCTGGAAATGATTTTTCGTGTGTGCCACCAGGTATTTATACCTCACCACATATTGAATTAAATCTAATAATCATATGGTGACACTATGAACTCATCTCCAGTTAAAGTGAAAAGAAGCACGTCCGATCTTGCCAGGGCATCCGTTTCTGGCTGGCTCGGTACCACACTAGAATTCATGGATTTCCAGCTCTATTCTCTTGGTGCCGCACTGGTCTTCCATGAAGTTTTCTTCCCTGAACAATCGGCTGCTATGGCATTAATTCTCGCGATGGGAACCTACGGTGCAGGATACATTGCCCGTATTGTCGGTGCCGTCTTCTTTGGGAAAATGGGAGATAGAGTAGGCAGGAAAAAGGTCCTGTTTATTACCATCGCATTAATGGGCGTTTGTACCACATTAATAGGCGCACTCCCGACTTACCAGCAGGTTGGTATTCTGGCACCGATTCTACTGGTAGTGCTCAGAGTTATTCAGGGACTGGGTGCCGGTGCAGAGATCTCTGGTGCCAGTACCATGCTGGCAGAATATGCACCTAAGGGTAAAAAAGGCATTATTGCCTCGCTGGTTGCAATGGGAACCAACTGCGGAACATTGAGCGCAACGGCCATTTGGGCTGCGATGTTTTACCTCTTTAGTAATGAAGAGATCATTGATTGGGCATGGCGCCTTCCCTTCCTTGCGAGTTTCGTGGTGATGGGGTTTGCTATCTGGTTACGTCTGAATCTGAAAGAAAGCCCGGTATTTGAAGGGGTACAAGAAACAAAAGAAGTCGCACACCAGCACACTCCTTTTTGGTCTTTGCTAAAAGGAAAAGCGTTTTGGATTGCAACAGGCCTGCGCTTCGGACAGGCGGGGAACTCGGGCATTATCCAGACTTTCCTGGCTGGTTACATGGTACAAACGCTACTCTTTAACAAGGCCGTTCCAACCGATGCCATCATGATTAGTTCAGTCATCGGCTTTCTGACAATCCCATTGATGGGGTGGCTATCAGATAGAATCGGGCGTCGTATTCCTTATATTATCCTGACGCTCGGCTCTATTCTTCTCGCCTATCCGATGATTTCAATCATCGTGAATAAAGAGCAGGCGGTCGCTACAATCACGGTATGCTTAATCCTGATCCACAATATTGCGGTATTAGGGCAGGCAGCGATTGAGGGGATCACGATGGCGGAGATGTTTGGTTCAAAAAACCGCTTCTCCCAAATGGCAATCTCTAAAGAAATCGGCGGGTTATTCGCTACGGGGCTCGGTCCTTTGTTAGCAGGTATTTTTTGCCAAATAACAGGGTCGTGGTATCCCATCGTTGTGATGCTAATTTGCTACTCCTGCATTGGCCTGCTATCCGCCCTTTTGATGCCAGAAGTTAAAGATCGTGACCTGCATGATGTAAAAAACGCAACGGAATAGCAGACATCATCGCAGTAAAGGTTAAAAGCTAGACATAAAAAAACCCGGTGACCAGCACCGGGTTTTTTGCATTGATTTCGCTGCAAAGCAGCCAGAAATTAACGCTTGGAGAACTGAGGACGACGACGTGCTTTACGCAGGCCGACTTTCTTACGTTCAACCTGACGAGCATCACGAGTAACGAAACCAGCTTTACGCAGTTCGCTACGCAGAGACTCATCATACTCCATCAGAGCGCGGGTGATACCGTGACGGATCGCACCAGCCTGACCAGAGATACCACCACCTTTAACAGTGATGTACAGATCAAATTTACCAACCATGTCGACCAGTTCAAGCGGCTGACGAACTACCATGCGGGCAGTTTCGCGACCGAAGTACTGTTCCAGACTACGCTGGTTGATAACGATGTTACCGTTGCCCGGTTTGATGAACACGCGAGCGGCGGAGCTTTTGCGGCGACCAGTGCCGTAGTATTGATTTTCAGCCATTGCCTATAATCCCGATTAAATGTCCAGAACTTGCGGTTGCTGTGCCGCGTGATTGTGCTCGGTGCCCGCGTAAACTTTCAGTTTACGGAACATAGCACGACCCAACGGGCCCTTCGGCAGCATGCCTTTAACCGCGATTTCAATCACACGCTCAGGACGGCGGGCAATCATCTCTTCAAAGGTCGCTTGTTTAATACCACCGATGTGACCGGTGTGATGATAATAAATCTTGTCAGTACGCTTGTTGCCAGTTACAGCAACTTTGTCAGCGTTCAGAACGATGATGTAATCACCCGTATCAACGTGCGGGGTATATTCCGCTTTATGCTTGCCGCGCAGACGACGAGCCAGTTCAGTAGCGAGACGGCCTAAAGTTTTACCGTTCGCATCAACAACGTACCAGTCACGTTTTACGGTCTCTGGTTTAGCTGTAAAAGTTTTCATTAAAAGCTTACCCAATAATTAGTTACACGTTGGTGAACACCCGAACGCTCGAAAACAGTTGAGGCTCACACGACCATCAAGTCCAGCAAACCTACCCCTTCGAATAGCCATTGCCGGCACTATAAAGTTTTTGGGAAAAAAACTTTGTTGTAACGTGGGGTCGCAAGATTATAGAGAAGTCATTCTTAAAAATCGACCCTTTTTCACTCGAAAATGACGAAAAGCCATCGTCTGCGTTACGCCAAATGGGGTTGACGCAAGTACTCTTCGCTTTGCATTTCCTGCAAACGGGATAAACAACGCTGATATTCAAATTTCAGGTGCTCTCCCTGATAGATTTCAAACATCGATGCCTGCGCAGAAATAATCAATTTGATACGGCGATCGTAGCACTCGTCCACCAGCGCCAGAAAACGGCGGGCGGTGTTCTCTTCCTTCGTTTCCATCACCGTCACATTGTGCAACAGCATTGTGTGGTAGAGGCGCGACAGTGCGATGTAATCATTCTGGCTACGTGCTTCAGTACACAGCGTGTGGAAATCGACCGCCAATACACCGTCGCTCACGCCAAGTGTCGATAACGGACGATGATTGATCTCCAGCACTGGCCCTGGCGTCTGCCACTGTTTCCCGGTCAGGCGGGTAAACATCTGCTGCATCGCCGCATCCGTCTCTTCATTCAGCGGCGAGAGGTAAAGGTGTGCCTGTGTCAGCGTACGCAGACGATAATCGATACCCGCATCGACATTACGCACTTCACAATACTGCTTAATCAGCTCAATCGCAGGCAGAAAACGCGCGCGTTGCAGCCCATTACGGTAGAGATCGTCCGGCGGAATATTCGATGTCGCCACCAGCGCAATGCCGCGAGCAAACAGCGCACGCAGCAGTTCAGCCAGCAGCATCGCATCAGTAATATCAGAGACGAAAAACTCATCGAAGCACAGCACATCCGTTTCGGCTTTAAAACCGTCGGCCACTTTCTCCAGCGGATTTTCCTGCCCCTGAAACTGATTCAGCTCTTCATGTACACGCAGCATAAAACGATGAAAGTGCAGGCGCATCTTGCGCTCAGCAGGCAAGCTGTGGAAAAACATATCCATCAGCCAGGTTTTACCGCGCCCGACGCCCCCCCACATGTACAGGCCTTGAACCGGCGCAGATTCCCGTTTATTACGTCGCCCCAGCCAGCTACGCCATTTCCCCACGCGTTCAGATGTCCCCGCATCACCATCAGCAGCACGTTCACATAACGCCTGATGTATCGCTTCCAGACGCACAACGGTTTGCCGCTGCACCTCGTCTGGCTGATATTCACCAGCGGAAAGCGCCTGCTGGTAAAGCGCTAAGGGTGTTGTTTGCTGCTGTGTTGTCTGTGGAATAACCATAGCCATCGCAATCCCTGAGAAAAAAGTTAGTCGTATTTTGCTGTGTGTTGTCGTCGATTTAAGCCGTAATCGTCGCAGTTAACAACCTTGATGTCTGCGGTAGGTCAACATTCCTTTCTGTCATCGAGTATCAGGATTCCACTCAGGCAAGGTTAACGGTTATAGTGACTATTATTAAGTGAAAAACCCTACGGGACAACGACGTCAAAATAGGAGCTATTATGACTTGGGAGTATGCGCTGATAGGTTTAGTTGTCGGTATTATTATTGGTGCTGTCGCTATGCGCTTTGGTAACCGTAAGCTGCGGCAACAGCAGGTCTTGCAGAACGAGCTGGAGAAAAGCAAAACCGAACTGGAAGATTATCGTCAGGAATTGGTGGGTCACTTCGCCCGCAGTGCGGAGCTGCTGGATAACATGGCGGATGATTATCGTCAGCTTTATCAGCACATGGCGAAAAGCTCCAATAATCTGTTACCTCACGTTCCCGGTCAGGATAATCCGTTTAAATATCGTCTGACCGAATCAGAAGCGGATAACGATCAGGCTCCGGTGAACATGCCGCCGCGCGATTATTCAGACGGTGCCTCAGGCCTGCTGCGGGGCGAACGTCCGATTCGCAAGTAATTCAGTTTCCCCCTAAGCGTGAGGCTTTCTGTCTCACGCTTTCCCCTCTCTTGTTCTACGCTTAAAACGCTTGTACGTTTAAGACGCGTACCGCAGGCTGCCATCGTCCGATCACGCACTAAAATAGCGATAGTTACAATCTGCTGACGAAACAGCAGTGAACTTTACACATTGATCGCCAGTCTGACTCTTCACCGTGTCTTTAAGTTTATATATCATCGTTTTATTCATCCGCAGGCCGTGAGAGAGTTAATAACAATGAAAAAAACATCATTACTATTTAGTGCACTGGCAATGAGTATCGGTTTGACCCTGTCCACGCTTCCCGCTGCAAATGCTGCGCTGCCTGCCGTGGTTCAAGGCCAACAGACGCCAAGTCTGGCCCCGATGCTGGAGAAAGTCTTGCCAGCCGTCGTCAGCGTGCATGTTGAAGGTACACAGGTACAGCGTCAGCGCGTACCGGAAGAATTCAAATTCTTCTTTGGTCCTAACTTCCCGACGGACAAACAAAATTCTCGCCCGTTTGAGGGATTGGGCTCTGGCGTCATTATTGATGCTGCAAAAGGTTACGTGCTCACCAACAATCACGTGATCAACAACGCCGACAAGATCCGCGTCCAGCTTAATGACGGACGTGAATATGAGGCGAAATTGATTGGGCGTGATGAGCAGACCGATATCGCTCTGCTACAGCTGAATGACGCCAAGAATCTGGTCTCTGTAAAAATGGCCGATTCCGATCAACTGCGCGTCGGTGACTTCGCCGTTGCCGTGGGTAACCCGTTCGGCCTTGGTCAGACTGCAACGTCCGGTATTATCTCCGCGCTGGGTCGTAGCGGCCTGAATCTTGAAGGGTTAGAAAACTTCATCCAGACCGATGCTTCCATCAACCGCGGTAACTCCGGCGGTGCGCTGGTGAACCTCAACGGTGAGCTGATCGGTATCAACACGGCGATCCTGGCGCCGGGCGGCGGAAACATCGGTATCGGCTTCGCTATCCCCAGCAACATGGCCCAGAATCTGGCGCAGCAGTTGGTTGAATTTGGCGAAGTGAAACGTGGGCTGTTGGGTATTAAAGGCAGCGAGATGACGTCTGAGATGGCGAAAGCTTTCAACGTCGACGCACAGCGCGGTGCCTTCGTCAGCGAAGTCTTACCGAAATCTGCCGCATCCAAAGCCGGTATCAAGGCAGGCGACGTATTGACGACGCTGGATGGTAAACCGATCAGCAGCTTTGCAGAACTGCGGGCCAAAGTCGGCACCACCGCACCGGGCAAGACCGTGAAAATCGGTCTGCTACGTGATGGCAAACCGCAGGAAGTTTCCGTCGTGTTGGATAACAGCTCATCGGCATCAACTAGCGCTGAAACGCTTTCACCGTCATTGCAGGGGGCTTCTCTGACCAATGGCCAATTGAAAGACGGCAGCAAAGGTGTACAGATTGATAACGTCGCTAAGGACACACCTGCCGCGCAGGTCGGTCTGCAAAAAGGCGATATCATCATCGGCGTAAACCGCGAGCGCATTGAAAACATCACGCAACTGCGCAAACTGCTGGAAGCGAAGCCTTCCGTTCTGGCCTTGAATATCGTCCGGGGCGAAGAAACGATTTATCTGCTGCTGCGTTAATCGCTTGCCGTCTTTTTCGGCAGCTTAACTGGCCAGAACATCGCTGATGTTAAAAAATCGGACACCGAGCCATGCGGTGTCCGAACTTCTCGTGATATCCTCCCATCATCTCCCTTTTCCACAGTAAATCACGGCCATGCTTGCTAAGTTATTACGTTCAGCGCTCTTTGGTGCCCTCGTCGCCGGTATTATTCTGGCCGTACTGCCCTTTGTCGGGTCTGGCACGTCGTTTCTGAAAGGCAATGACAAAAATACTGATGGTTCACCCATAAGCTACCATCAGGGCGTCAGCCATGCGGCGCCTGCTGTGGTGAACGTTTATAACCGAGTTGCCAAAGAGGGTAAGCCCAACGAAGTCGCCATTCATCCTCTCGGATCCGGCGTCATCATGAATGAAAAAGGGTATATTTTAACCAACAAGCATGTGATTAATAACGTACAACAAATCCAGATAGAGCTATCAGACGGCAGGCTGTACGAAGCCCGCGTGATCGGTTCCGATAGCCTGACCGATCTAGCCGTGTTGCAAATTGATGGCGTCAATCTGCCCGTTATTCCCATGAATCCAGACCGTATACCCCACGTCGGCGATATCGTGATGGCGATCGGCAACCCTTATAATCTGGGGCAAACCGTCACGCAGGGCGTCATCAGCGCCACTGGGCGCGTCAGCCTTAGCACGTACGGCCAGCAAAGAAGCCAGGTAGGACGCCAAAATTTGCTGCAAACCGATGCCTCAATTAACCACGGGAATTCCGGTGGGGCGCTGGTCAATACGCTTGGTGAGCTAGTCGGGATTAATACTCTTTCGTTTGATAAAAGCAGCAATGGTGAAACGCCGGAAGGCATTAGCTTCGCCATTCCCGTCGCGCTGGCAACCAAGGTAATGAGCAAGCTCATCCGCGATGGTCGCGTGGTGCGTGGCTATATTGGCGTCAACGGCGTACAGATCGAAAATATTGAGAACAGCACGTCGACCAACAATCGTGATGCGCAGGACAGATTAAGCGGGATTCTCGTTCAGACTATCGACCCAGGTGGACCGGCGGATAAAGCAGGTATTCGTGTCGAAGACGTCATCGTTAGCGTGAACAATAAGCCTGCGCGCTCGATTATTGAAACGATGGAACAGGTTTCGGAAATACGTCCCGGCACTGTCATTCCAGTCACGATTGTGCGTGATAAAAATCAAGTCACGCTGCAAATGACGATTCAGGAATTTCCTACCCAATAACGGCATGTCAGGTCGGTCGATAGAGTCACATCAGCAGGTAAACAAGAAACCGGGTGGGAACCCACCCGGCTGACAAACCTAATTATGACTGAAACACTTACTCGTGCTCTTTAACGCGCTCGATATTCGCACCTAACGCACGCAGCTTATCTTCGATGCGGTCATAGCCACGATCGATGTGATAAATACGATCCACTATCGTCACACCTTCTGCGATACAACCGGCTAATACCAGGCTGGCTGATGCACGTAAGTCGGTCGCCATCACCTGCGCACCAGACAGCTTATCAACGCCGTGGCAAATCACCGTATTGCTCTCAATTTCCGCCTGTGCGCCCATACGAATAAGCTCAGGTACATGCATGAAGCGGTTTTCGAAGATGGTTTCGGTAATCACACCCGTGCCTTCCGCGACCAGGTTCAGCAAGCTGAACTGTGCCTGCATATCAGTCGGGAACCCCGGATGCGGCGACGTGCGAACGGTAACCGCTTTTGGACGCTTACCGTGCATATCCAGACTGATCCAGTCTTCGCCAATTTCGATCTCCGCGCCCGCTTCGCGCAGCTTCGCCAATACCGCATCCAACGTATCAGGACGGGTATTGCGACAGATAATCTGACCGCGAGATACCGCAGCCGCGACCAGGAATGTCCCAGTTTCAATACGGTCAGGCACCACGCGGTAGACACCACCGCCCAGACGCGCAACACCTTCAATCGTGATTTTATCCGTGCCCGCACCGCTGATTTTCGCACCCAGCGTATTCAGGAAGTTTGCCGTATCGACAATCTCTGGTTCACGCGCCGCGTTCTCAATAATCGTGGTGCCTTCCGCTAGCGTCGCCGCGCTCATGATAGTCACCGTGGCACCCACGCTCACTTTGTCCATCACGATGTGCGCACCTTTCAGGCGGCCATCAACCGTCGCTTTGACATAGCCTTCTTCCAGTACGATCTGCGCACCAAGCTGCTCAAGGCCGTAAATGTGCAAATCTACCGGGCGCGCGCCAATCGCACAGCCGCCAGGCAGTGAAACCTGACCTTGGCCAAAACGCGCCACCAGCGGCCCTAAAGCCCAAATAGAGGCGCGCATGGTTTTCACCAGATCGTACGGCGCGCAGAACACGTTTACATCGCTGGCATCCACATGAACGGAACCGTTACGCTCAACGCGCGCACCCAACTGACCCAGCAGCTTCATGGTGGTATCAATATCGCGTAGTTTCGGTACGTTCTGAATTTCTACCGGCTCTTCTGCGAGTAACGCAGCGAACAGGATGGGCAACGCAGCATTCTTGGCGCCAGAAATGGTCACTTCCCCCGCTAAGCGGGTTGGGCCCTGAACACGAAATTTATCCATAGTCTTTGTATCTCGATGTCTTAATTCAATATATCGTCACACTGATACCGGCAGTTTATTCCCACTCGCACGGGGAATACTTAAAAGCCGTTCAGTTTACGGTCGCGTTGCCACTCTTCCGGCGTATAGGCCTTGATCGACAGCGCATGAATACGGTTATCCGCGATGTACTCCATCAGCGGCGCATAAACAGCCTGCTGTTTTTTTACTCGGCTCATTCCAGCAAAAAGTCCGCCCACTACGATGACTTGAAAATGGCTGCCATCACCAGAAACATGGGCTTCTTCCAGTGCCAATGCGTTCATCAGCACGTCTTTAATTTCGTTATTTTCCATCGCTCTCGATTTCTATGTCAGGGGGAGATGATTTACAGGGAGGTATCTTAGATGAATATGGCGCTATCTTAAACAAAGAATGCGCCCCTTCAGACGATGCCTAAAGGGGCGAATCCAGTAACCCGCGTTACGGTTTAAGACACAGGAATGATTTCATTCAGGTTATAGAGCGCAATGAGCGTTTTTAGCCGCTCGCTGGCACCGACAATCGCTATCTCTCCGCCTGAAGGCGGCTGCTGATAAACGTGCATCAGCAATGCTAACCCGGCAGAATCAACGCGGTTTAATCCAGACACATCCAGCGTAGTTTTACCCGCCAGTAACGATTCACGCTGCTGCCAGAACGGTAACAGCGTTTCACGATCCAGATCGCCCGTTAACGCCAGCGTGGAGTCCTGCGCTTGCCAGTTCAATGCGTTCACCATGTTCACACCCAAATTACTTTTTCTGATCCAACGTGATGGTCTGCTTCGCCGAGGATTCCAGCTGTTTAGTCAGGCCATCCACGCCGTTCTGACGCAGTACTGCCGCCCACTCGTTCTGTTTAGTGGTGATCATACTGACACCCTCGGCAATCATGTCGAACGCCTGCCAGTTACTGGTTTTGCTGTTCTTACGCCATTGGAAGTCCAGACGTACCGGAGGGCGGCCGCCGTTATCAACAATGTTCACGCGAATGGAAACGATATCAGTATTGCCCAGCGGCTGTCCCGACACAATCTGATAGGTTTGCCCGTTATACATCGCCAACGCCTGCCCGTAGGCCTGTTCCAAATAGGCTTCAAACGCTTTGAAATAGGCATCACGCTGCGCCGGTGTCGCGTCTTTATAGTAACGCCCCAGCACCAACGCACCGGCGTATCTCACCTGAACATACGGCAGCAGCTCTTCACGTACGACCGTACGCAGATAGTCAGGATTTTGTTTGATCTTTGGCTGTTCGTTCTTCAAGCGGCTAAACGTTTTTTCCGCCGCTTCATTCATTAGACTGTAGGGATTCGTTTGGTCCGCCGCGTTGGCTAATGGCGCGACCACCAGTAAAGCCACCATCAGTAAACGTTTAAACATGCAGATATCCTCTTATTATGGATGTGAAGGAACAGGTTCGTTGTTGTGCTCAGGCGTTGCCGCAGGATTGGCACCCGGCTCCGTACCCGATTGACCGGCATTATCTTCGCTATTGCTACCGCTCTTATATAGGAATTGGCCGATGAGGTCTTCAAGCACCATCGCTGACTTGGTGTCCTGAATCACACCACCGTCTTTCAGGATCGCAGTGCCCATTTCCTCATCTTCAAACCCAATGTTCAGTGCCAGATACTGTTCGCCCAGCAAACCGGAGGTACGAATGGCCAGAGAACTGGTATCAGGAATATGATCGTAGCGCTGCTGAATATCCATCGCCACACGCGGCAGGTACGTTTTCTCGTCCAGCGAAATATCCGCTACGCGGCCAACCACCACGCCACCAATTCTGATCGGAGAACGCGATTTTAACCCGCCAATATTGTCAAACGTCGCATACAGGCGGTACGTCGGCTCGCTACCGATCGATTTGAGATCGGCTACTTTCAGGCATAAAAAGAGGATGGCAGCCAGCGCGATCAACATAAACACACCAACCCAGACTTCAGTTTTCTTTGTTTGCATCGACTCAGTTCCCAAACATCAGTGCTGTCAGCACAAAATCCAATCCCAGTACCGCTAACGACGAGTGCACGACGGTTCGGGTCGTTGCACGGCTGATCCCCTCAGACGTCGGGATCGCGTCATAGCCGTTAAACAGTGCAATCCAGGTCACGGTAATCGCAAATACGATACTTTTAATCACGCAGTTCAAGACATCCTGACGCCAGTCAACCGCGCCCTGCATGGCAGACCAGAAGAACCCGCTGTCGATGCCTTTCCAGTCCACACCGACCAACGCGCCTCCCCAAATCCCTACGGCGACAAAAATCACCGCCAGCAGCGGCATGCTGATTAACCCCGCCCAGAAGCGCGGTGCGACAACGCGGCGCAGCGGGTCAACCGCCATCATTTCCATGCTGGAGAGCTGTTCTGTTGCTTTCATCAGGCCAATTTCCGCCGTCAGCGCGGAACCCGCACGCCCGGCGAACAGCAGTGCCGTCACCACCGGACCAAGTTCACGCAGCAGCGACAGTGCCACCATCATGCCCAGACTGGCCTCGGCACTGTAAGTCGTCAGGATGAGATAGCCCTGTAACCCCAGCACCATGCCGATGAACAGACCGGAAACCATGATGATCAGCAGCGACTGCACGCCAACGCTATAAAGCTGTTTCACCAACAGCGGCCACTGTTTTCTGAATTCGGGTTTACCCACCAGCGCATTAAACAGCATCAGCCCGGCGCGCCCAAACGAGGCACTGGTGGAGATTCCCTGACGCCCCAACGACGCCAACGTCCGTAATAACATGACTGCGTTAACCCCCTGAACCTAGCAGCGACGTTTTATAGTCACCCGCAGGAAAACGGAAAGGCACTGGCCCGTCGGCGATACCATCCAGGAACTGACGAACCTGCGGGTCATTGTTTGCCCTCAGTTGATCCGCTGTCCCTTCCCCCACCACCCGCTTGTCGGCCACGATATACGCATAATCGGCGATGCTCATCACCTCCGGTACGTCGTGAGAAACCACAATGCAGGTCACGCCCAACGCATGATTCAACTCGTCGATGAGCTTCACCAGTATTCCCAGCGTGATCGGGTCTTGCCCAACAAAAGGCTCATCAAACATAATCAGTTCTGGGTCAAGTGCAATCGCTCTCGCCAGCGCCGCGCGCCGCGACATGCCGCCGGAAAGCTCCGCAGGCATCAGCTCCGCCGCACCGCGTAGCCCTACCGCTTCCAGCTTCATCATGACGATGCTACGCAGCAGGGATTCCGGCAGTCGGGTATGTTCACGCAGCGGCCAGGCGACATTATCAAACACATTCAAATCGGTGAATAACGCCCCAGACTGAAACAACATGCTCATTTTCTTGCGCGCGTGGTACAGCTCGCTGCGCGACAGCGTCGGGATATTCTCGCCATCAAACCAGATTTCGCCGCTGTCCGGCGATAGCTGTCCGCCAATCAGGCGCAGCAATGTGGTTTTACCGATACCGGAAGGCCCCATGATCGCGGTGACCTTGCCTTTAGGCACATTCAGCGTGATGTCTGTAAAAATCTCTCGCTCTCCGCGCCGAAAGCTAAGACCACGGATCTCGACCAGATTAGTTGCCTCATGGTTCATTATTTCCATTCCTTACCCATCAGTACGCTCATAAAGAGGTCTTTCACTCCAGCCTAACGGCTGGCTTTCATCAAGGTGCGAGTTTTACAAAAACTTACCGTAAGTTCTTGTCCAAAATGGCGGCACAAACCGTTACTGGGTTTTACTTATCGCGACAGGTTTTACTTTTTCGCCAAGCACCGTCAGAATTAGCACTCATCACAGAAAATGCTTTTTGTGCGAAAATCGTCCAGAAATACTGACTTATTCGACAACAGGCCGGTGATTATACACTAAATAATTCGAGTTGCAGGAAGGCGGCAGCGCAGTGAATCCTCAGGAGCTTACACCAGTAAGTGACTGAGGTGAGCGAGTATAGCCAACGCACATGCAGCTTGAAGTATGACGGGTATATATCCTATTAAAGGACGCTGCATGCTTTTTGCAACACTACTCTTGTTCGTTGGTTTGCTATTACTGGTTTACGGTGCCGATCGTCTTGTCTATGGTGCCGCCGTGCTTGCGCGTTCTCTTGGCTTACCTCCTTTCGTCATCGGCATCACCATTGTCGGCTTCGGCACCTCGCTACCCGAGCTCATCGTTTCGGTTACCGCCGCTTTAAACAATCAGAGCGACATGGCAGTCGGTAATGTTCTGGGTTCCAATATCACCAATATTTTACTCATTCTCGGCAGCGCAGCGCTCATTCGCCCGCTAACGGTACATTCAGCCATCCTGCGCCGGGAGTTGCCGCTCATGTTGTCCGTCACTTTATTGTGTGGCGTTTTACTGCATGATAGCTACCTGAGCCGTACCGACGGCATAATGCTGCTCCTTGCCGCCATTCTGTGTCTGGTATTGATACTTCGCATGGCGCAGCGGGAAGGCGGGGATAGCCTGACACGCGAACAGCTGGCAGAGCTCCCGCAGGATGACAGCAGCCAGATGGTCGCCGTGCTGTGGTTGATTCTCGGTATGATTATTTTACCCATGGCCGCCCGTATGGTGGTGGATAACGCCACCGTCATTGCACGCTACTTCGATGTCAGCGAGTTAACCATCGGGCTGACCATATTGGCGATTGGCACCAGCCTGCCTGAGCTTGCTACCGCCATCGTCGGAACGCTGAAAAAAGAAGATGACATTGCGCTGGGCAACCTGATTGGCTCGAACATTTTTAATATCGCGATTGTTCTGGGCGTACCTGCTCTGCTCTCGCCGGGCGCACTGAACCCTCAGGTTTTTCAGCGCGACTATTGGGTCATGCTGGCGGCAAGCGTGCTATTAACCGCACTGTGCCTCAGCAAAAAACGCCGTATAGGACAGGGCGCAGGCGCATTATTATGCTGCGCGTTTATCGCCTATCTGACGGCCCTATTTTGCTTTTCATAAGAAGTTTTGTTTTTCATCATAATCAGGACTATTGGTATGTCACAGTTTGAACAAGATGCTCATCTAAAACAGCAGTCTGACCGTGCACTATCCGATCATGCACCACAAGCCGATCACGCACCACAAGCCGATCACACGCGACAAAAGGCTCATGAACTACCAGCAGATTTCGACTTCCAGCAGGCGGGCAAGCAGGTACTGAGTATCGAGCGCGATGGGCTTGCGCAATTAGACCAGTACATTGATGACAATTTTACCCTCGCCTGCAAGAAGATATTCGATTGTCAGGGCAAGGTGGTGGTGATGGGAATGGGCAAATCCGGCCACATCGGCTGCAAGATTGCCGCGACCTTTGCCAGCACCGGTACGCCTGCCTTTTTTGTTCATCCGGGCGAAGCCAGCCACGGTGATCTCGGCATGGTCACGCCGCACGATATCGTGATCGCCATTTCCAACTCGGGCGAGTCCCATGAAATTCTGTCGCTGATTCCCGTTCTGAAACGCCAGAAAGTGTTCCTGATCTGCATGACCAGCGCACCAGAAAGTACGATGGGTAAGGCTGCGGATATTCACCTGTGCGTTCACGTCCCGCAGGAAGCCTGCCCGCTCGGTCTGGCACCCACCACCAGCACCACCGCAACGCTGGTCATGGGCGACGCACTGGCCGTGGCGTTATTACAGGCGCGCGGCTTTACTGCCGAAGATTTCGCCCTTTCTCACCCCGGTGGCGCACTCGGCCGCAAACTTTTACTGCGCGTCAGCGATATCATGCATTCGGGTGATGAGATTCCCCATGTCCCACACGATGCCTCGCTGCGTGATGCGCTGGTGGAAATTACGCGCAAAAATCTGGGTATGACGGTAATCTGCGAGGCGGATATGAAAATTCAGGGCATCTTCACCGATGGTGACCTGCGCCGCATCTTCGACATGAATATTGACTTGAACAGCGCGCGCATTGCTGATGTGATGACCGCGGGCGGCATCCGGGTCGCACCGCAAACGCTGGCGGTGGATGCACTTAACCTGATGCAGTCGCGCCACATCACCTCAGTGCTGGTGGCAGAAAACGATCGTCTGGTCGGGATCGTCCATATGCACGATATGCTGCGGGCTGGCGTGGTTTAAAAAGAAAGGATAATAGTGAATGAGTGAAGTCAGGGCGCAAACCGATACCTGCTATGGGCCTGTCGATCAACAGGTACTGGATAAAGCCCGTGAGGTTCGCCTGTTAATCTGCGACGTTGACGGCGTGATGTCCGATGGTCTGATTTATATGGGCAATCACGGCGAAGAGCTGAAAGCCTTTAACGTCCGCGACGGTTATGGTATTCGCTGCTTGCTGACGTCCGATATTGAGGTTGCCATCATTACCGGGCGTTCAGCAAAATTGCTGGAAGATCGGTGTAAAACGCTGGGCATTAACCATCTTTATCAAGGGCAATCGGATAAGGTTTTGGCCTTCAACGATCTGTTGGATAAACTGTCAGTCACGGCAAATCAGGTGGCGTATATCGGCGACGATATGATCGACTGGCCCGTGATGGCGCAGGTCGGGCTGAGCGTTGCCGTGGCAGACGCCCATCCGCTGCTGTTACCACGCGCAGATTATGTCACCCGCATTGCGGGAGGCCGTGGCGCAGTACGTGAGCTGTGTGATTTGATTCTGTTCTCGCAGGACAAGCTGGAGCATGCCAAAGGGTTGTCAATATGAGTAAAACCAAGCGTTGGCTCACCGCTTTTCTGGCCCTGTTGGTGCTTATCCTCATCGGCTGGAATATTGCGGATGACGACACGGTAGCAGCACCGGATGCAAACGACCCCGCCGTACCGGTCTATACCAGCGAAAAGACCAACACGCAGGTATACAGCCCTGCGGGTAAGCTGAGCTACAGACTGATTTCGGAAAAAGCGGAATATTTCAACGACGAGCAGTTGAGCTGGTTTACCAAGCCTGTTGCCACGCTGTTCAATGAACAAGGCACGGCAACCTGGTCAGTACGCGCCGATCGCGCCAAGCTGACAAAAGACAAGATGCTCTATCTGTACGGCAACGTCGAGGTGAATAGCCTGACGAAAGACGCACAGCTTCAGCGCATCACAACGAATAATGCCCAGGTGAATCTGGTCACGCAGGACGTTTCTTCCGATGATGAAGTGACCCTGTACGGCACCAGCTTTACCTCAAGCGGAATGAAAATGCGCGGGAATCTGCGTAACAAAACGGCCGAGTTGATCGAAAAGGTAAAAACCTCTTATGAAATCCAAAACCAATAATCTGATGCGTAACACCCTGATCGCCAGCTCGCTGTTCGCCGTCAGCGTTTCCGCCTTTGCCGTCACCGGCGATAGCAATCAACCTATTCACATTGATTCAGCACAGCAATCTCTGGACATGCAGGGCAACACGGTGACGTTCACTGGCAATGTTGTCGTGAAACAAGGGACGATTGAAGTGAAAGCCGACAAGGTCGTCGTGACGCGTCCACAGGGCGCGCAAGGCAGTGAAGTGGTGGAAGGTTACGGCAACCCCGTGACGTTCTACCAGATGCAGGACAACGGCAAGCCGGTAAAAGGTCACGCACAGAAAATCCGCTACGAGCTGGCCACCGACTTTCTGGTGCTGACAGGCAATGCCTATCTGGAACAGCAGGACAGCAATGTCAAAGGCGATCGCATCACTTATCTGGTGAAACAGCAGCAGATGGAAGCGACCAGCGACAAAGGAAAGCGCGTGACGACGGTGTTGGTCCCTTCTCAGCTTCAGGAGAAAGAGAACAAAAGCCAGCCTTCTCGTTCTCAGCAACCGCAACCACGGGTCACTGAATAAGTTATGGCAACATTAATCGCAGAAAACCTAGCCAAGGCGTACAAAGGCCGTAAGGTCGTGGAAAACGTCAGCCTCACCGTTAATTCCGGTGAAATTGTCGGCCTGCTCGGGCCGAACGGTGCCGGTAAAACGACAACGTTCTACATGGTCGTCGGCATCGTTCCGCGTGATGAAGGACGCATCGTCATTGACGACGATGACATCAGCCTGCTTCCTTTGCACGAACGTGCGCTACGCGGCATCGGCTATCTGCCGCAGGAAGCCTCTATTTTCCGTCGCTTAAGCGTTTATGACAATCTGATGGCGGTGTTACAGATCCGTAAAGATCTGACGACCGAACAGCAAGAAGATCGTGCCAATGAGCTAATGGAAGAATTCCATATTATTCATTTGCGCGATAGTCTGGGACAATCGCTGTCCGGTGGAGAAAGACGCCGCGTAGAGATTGCGCGTGCGCTGGCAGCGAATCCGAAGTTCATCCTGCTGGATGAACCGTTTGCGGGCGTAGACCCGATCTCCGTACTGGATATTAAAAAAATCATTGAGCATCTGCGTGATAGCGGGCTTGGCGTGTTGATTACCGATCATAACGTCCGTGAAACGCTTGATGTCTGTGAACGAGCCTACATCGTGAGTCAGGGCAACCTGATCGCCCACGGTTCACCGACCGATATTCTGGCCGATGAACAGGTAAAACGCGTGTATCTGGGCGAAGGCTTCCGACTCTGATAGGGTAATATTTTATCTTTGCAGTACTTATGGGACGTTAGCGCGATTTATGAAGCAAGGTTTGCAACTCAGGCTTAGCCAGCAACTGGCCATGACTCCACAGCTCCAACAGGCGATCCGCCTGTTGCAACTGTCCACGCTTGAATTGCAACAGGAGATTCAACTGGCGTTAGAAAGTAATCCGTTACTTGAACAAACGGATCAGCACGACGAAATCGAGTCATTTGAAAAGGTAGACAGCGATTCACTGGATACCGGTGAAGCCCTTGAACAAAGGGATATGCCGGAAGAATTGCCGCTTGATGCCACCTGGGATGAAATCTACTCCGCAGGCACGCCGTCAGGCACCGGCACCGACTATCGCGATGAAGAACTGCCGATTTATCAAGGCGAAACTACGCAAACGCTTCAGGATTACCTGATGTGGCAGGTTGAGCTGACGCCGTTTTCCGACACCGACGCGGCTATCGCGACCTCTATCGTCGATGCGGTGGACAACACCGGTTACCTGACCGTACCGCTACAAGACATTCTTGAGAGCATCGGTGACGACGACGTGACGCTGGAAGAAGTTGAAGCCGTACTCAAACGCGTGCAGCGCTTCGATCCCGTTGGCGTCGCCGCCCGCGACCTGCGTGATTGTCTGCTGGTGCAGCTTTCCCAGTTCGCCGACGACACGCCCCGCCTGACCGAAGCTCGCCTGATCGTCAGCGATCATCTCGATCTGTTAGCCAACCATGATTTCCGCAGCCTGATCCGCATCACGCGCCTGAAAGAAGAAGTGCTGAAAGAAGCACTGGCGTTGATCCAATCGCTCGATCCCCGTCCAGGACAGTCGATCAACACTGGCGAATCCGAATACGTGATTCCTGACGTGCTGATACGTAAAGTTCAGGGAGTCTGGGTCGTCGAACTGAACACCGACAGCGTTCCCCGTTTGCAGATTAACCAGCAATATGCGGCGCTGGGTAACAGCGCACGCAACGACAGCGACGGACAATTTATCCGCAGCAATCTGCAAGAAGCGCGCTGGCTCATCAAAAGCCTGGAAAGTCGCAACGACACGCTGCTGAAAGTGACCCGCAGCATCGTCGAACAGCAACAGGATTTCTTCGAGCAGGGCGAGGAATTCATGAAGCCCATGGTACTGGCAGACATCGCTCAAGCGGTGGATATGCATGAATCCACTATCTCACGCGTGACGACACAAAAGTTCCTGCACAGCCCGCGCGGCATTTTTGAGCTAAAATATTTCTTCTCCAGCCACGTTAATACGGATAGTGGCGGAGAAGCGTCATCAACGGCAATCCGCGCGTTGGTGAAGAAGCTTATTGCAGCGGAAAACCCCGTGAAGCCACTGAGCGATAGCAAGCTTACGGCACTGCTCTCCGATCAGGGCATCATCGTGGCGCGTCGAACCGTTGCAAAATACCGAGAGTCTTTATCTATCCCACCATCGAATCAGCGTAAACAACTGATTTGATCTCAACAGAGAAGGAAGACACTATGCAGCTCAACATTACCGGACACCACATCGAGATCACTGAACCGCTGCGTGATTTTGTCAATGGCAAGTTTGCCAAATTAGAGCAGTATTTTGACCGGATTAATCAGGTCAATGTGGTATTGAGAGTGGAAAAAGTTCAGCAAATTGCCGAGGCCACGCTCCACGTTAATGGCGGCGAGCTGCATGCAACCTCAGAGGCGGCAGATATGTACGCCGCGATAGATTTATTGATTGATAAGCTGGCGAGACAGCTCAATAAGCATAAAGATAAACTCAAGCAGCACTAATTTTCTCCTTTGCCGTTTGGCAAAGGACAAACTCGGCCCATCCATTCGATGGGTCGGGATCACCAGAAGTGAAAGCGTCGTTAAGTGAAAATAAAATGAACCACGATCCCGTATTGCAGCTCAGCACAGTGTTACGTCCTGAGTGCACCCGAAGCACCGTCCACTGCCAGAGTAAGAAACGGGCATTGGAAATTATCAGTGAGCTCGCCGCCAAGCAGCTTAATATTCCTTCGCAGATTATCTTTGATGCCATCCTGACCCGAGAGCGGATGGGCAGCACGGGAATCGGCGGCGGCATTGCCATTCCTCATGGTAAGCTGGAAGACGATAATGCGCTGGGCGCCATCGGTGTTTTCATCCAGTTAGAGCAACCGATCGCTTTCGATGCCATTGATAATCAGGCCGTTGATCTGCTTTTTGCCTTGCTGGTTCCAGCGGAACAATGTAAAACCCATTTGCATACCCTGTCGCTTGTTGCCAAGCGGCTGGCGGATAAAACGGTTTGCCGACGCCTGCGTGCGGCGCAAAGCGATGAAGAGCTATACCAGATTATGACGGAAGCTGGTTAAGCCGGATGGTTGTCATGTTCACGATGACGGGCGATTCGCGGTGGATTCAGAGAATGCTTGCAATCCATGCGCTAAGCCGTCATTTTTTTAGCTATACATCACTTTATAAAAACAGTGGCAATGAAAATTCGCCATCACGTTGCCAGAGGGGAGTCGTCAGATGGTGCTGATGATTGTCAGTGGTCGCTCAGGTTCAGGGAAATCTGTCGCCCTGCGCGCACTGGAAGATATGGGGTTCTACTGCGTAGATAACCTGCCAGTGGTTCTACTGCCAGAACTGGCTAATACGCTTGCGGCACGTAACATTTCCGCAGCAGTCAGCATTGACGTGCGCAATATGCCGGAATCCCCAGAGATCTTCGAGCATGCTATGGAGCAACTGCCACCCAGCTTCTCGCCTCAATTGCTGTTTCTGGATGCCGATCGCAATACGCTGATTCGTCGCTACAGCGATACCCGTCGCCTTCACCCGCTCTCCAGCAAGAATCTGTCACTGGAAAGCGCCATTGATGAAGAAAGCGACCTACTGGAGCCGCTGCGTTCACGTGCCGATCTGATTATCGACACCTCAGAGATGTCGGTACATGAGCTGGCCGAAATGCTGCGTACCCGACTACTCGGCAAGCGAGAACGCGAACTCACGATGGTGTTCGAATCGTTCGGCTTCAAGCACGGTATCCCTATCGATGCGGATTACGTCTTTGACGTGCGCTTCCTGCCGAACCCGCACTGGGATCCGAAACTGCGCCCGATGACCGGTCTGGATAAGCCCGTTGCGTCTTTCCTCGACAGGCATACCGAAGTTCACAACTTCATCTACCAGACTCGCAGCTATCTGGAACTGTGGCTGCCAATGCTGGAAACCAATAACCGCAGCTATCTGACCGTTGCGATTGGCTGTACCGGCGGTAAACACCGTTCCGTCTACGTTGCTGAACAGCTGGCAGACTACTTCCGCTCACGCGGTAAGAACGTGCAGTCGCGTCACCGTACGTTGGAAAAACGTAAACCCTCGTAATAGTCGGCAAACCAGCACAGCCAGGTAACCTATGACAGTCCGGCAAACGGTTGAAATCAAAAACAAGCTGGGCATGCACGCTCGCCCAGCCATGAAGCTGTTCGAGCTGGTGCAGAGCTTTGATGCAGAAGTGATACTGCGTAATGACAGCGGCACCGAAGCCGAAGCCAGCAGCGTGATTGCCATGCTGATGCTGGACTCGGCCAAAGGGCGACTCATCGAGGTAGAAGCGACAGGCCCAGATGAAGAGCAGGCGCTTGCCGCTGTCATCGGGCTGTTTGAAGCCGGGTTCGACGAAGACTAGCGATTTCCTTAGCAGGCTATCTGCCAGCCTTCGTGACAAGGATCGCTTCACTTTCCTCCCCGAACCTCCTACTATCTACCTATATAAATCATAATATTTTCTTATACCCCCTGCTCCTTTGGGCGCGGGGGGTTATTTTTATATCATCTGAAAATACCAACTGGAGAGGAGTATGACGAAACCTAACCTGACAATCAGTGAATTGGATGCAGAACGTCTGGATATGTTATTGGAGCAGCCCGCCTTTGCGGACAGCGATATCGCACAGGCGTTGAATGAGGAGCTGGATCGGGCGGAAATTCTGCCTGCGGCATCGATTCCCTCACATGTCGTCACCATGAATAGTCGGGTGCGTTTCCGCGATCTGAATACCAACGAAGAGCACATCCGCACGCTGGTTTATCCGGCCGCGGTGAAGGACAGCAAAGAACCGCTGTCGGTGATGGCTCCGCTGGGTGCGGCACTATTGGGAATGCATGTGGGAAATTCTATCACCTGGCAATTGCCAAACGGTGAAGAAACGCGAATTGAAGTACTAGAACTACTCTATCAGCCAGAAGCCGCGGGCGAGTACCACCGCTAAGCCAGAGATAGAGTAACAGCCGTCGGACACTGCCGACGGCGACGGTTACTCACACAGAGCAGGTTTATTCCCCTGCGATCTTCATTGATGGCAGCAGAACGGAACCACACTGGATATTGCTTCGAGTTTCGATATCATTCCCCACCGTCACAATATTACGCAGCATGTCTTTCAGGTTACCCGCGATGGTAATCTCGCTGACCGGATATTGAATTTCGCCGTTCTCGACCCAGAAGCCGGATGCTCCACGGGAATAGTCCCCCGTCACACCGCTCACACCTTGCCCCATCAGTTCGGTCACCAGCAGGCCTTTGCCCATCTGTTTCAACATACCGTTGAAATCCAGACCCTGTCCGGCAATCCGCCAGTTATGAATACCCCCCGCATGGCCGGTGCTCTGCATACCCAGCTTACGCGCGGAGTAGCTTGTCATGAGCCAGGTCTGCAGCACGCCCGCCTTCACAATTTCACGCGCCTGCGTCCGCACGCCTTCGCTGTCGAACGGCGTAGAGGCCAGCCCTCTCAGCAAATGCGGTTGCTCCTCAATCGTCAGCCACTCCGGCAGAATCTGCTGACCCAGCTTATCCAGCAGGAAAGTGGATTTACGATAAACGCTACCGCCGCTGATGGCGCCAACCAAATGGCCAAACAGGCCCGTCGCCACTTCCGCAGAAAACATCACCGGTGCCTGCATGGTGGGCAGTTTACGCGGTGACAAGCGGGATAATGTGCGGCGTGCGCACTCTTCGCCCACCCATTCCGGGCTGAGTAAGTCATCCAGCGCACGGCCAACGGTGTAGGCATAATCTCGCTCCATATCGCCATTCACTTCAGCAATCACACAGCTGGACATGGAATGACGGCTAGAGCAGTAACTTTTCAGCAGGCCGTGGCTATTGCCGAACACCTTCACGCCGTAGTGGCTGTTAAAGCTGCCGCCTTCGGTGTTAGTGATGCGCTTGTCAGCCTGTAACGCCGCCTGCTCTGCGCGAGCGGCTAATTCAATGCCGCGATCCGCATCCAGTTCGGTCGGATGGAACAGATCCAGATCCGGCGCGTCGAACGCCAGAAGATCCCGATCCGCTGGGCCAGCAAAAGGATCGACAGAGGTATAACGCGCAATATCCAGCGCGGCCTGTACCGTACGGGCTATCGCATCTGGACTGAGATCGGTAGACGATGCGCTGCCTTTACGCTGTTGGTGATAAACCGTGATGCCCAACGCGCCATCGCTGTTGAATTCAACATTTTCAACCTCACCATAACGGGTACTGACGCTAATGCCCGTCGTTTTTGACACCGCGACTTCTGCCGCATCAGAACCGGCACGCGCCAGTTCCAGCGCCTGAGCAACCGCGAGCTCCAGCGCTTTACGCTGCTCTGCAACCTGAGTAGTTATCGTCATTGTTCTGCCATAATGAGTGGAAGAAAGCTCACCATCATCATCCCCGCAACGAGCACAAAAGGGGCGTATACTCTATATACTTCGCGCAGCCAACACGCAGGTAACGTGAAGTATGACGAGCATAAAATGGTGTAGCATAATGCTTTCTAGTCTAACAGGATCTACGGACAATTTCGCACAAAGCCCAAACCTGTTAGTATCAGCCTCTTTTTTGCTGGTGGGCACGCTGTTCACCATCCCGGAGCCGCTACGCGTAGCGTTACGAATTGCTCCTGGACACTTTTTAGGAGCCAACCATGAAGCAAAAGTACGAAGACTGGCTGAATGACGTCCCAGAGAACCAAGAAGACGACGAAGATGATGAAATTATCTGGGTCAGCAAAAGTGAAATAAAGCGCGATGCCGAAGCGCTGAAAGATCTCGGCGCAGAACTGGTCGAGCTGGGCAAAAACGCCCTGGAGAAGATCCCGTTGGACGACGATCTGCGTGCAGCGGTGGAACTGGCACAGCGGATCAAGAAAGAAGGCCGCCGCCGTCAGCTACAGCTGATTGGTAAAATGTTGCGCGCCCGCGATCCAGAGCCGATCCAAACCGCGCTGGATAAGCTGAACAACCGCCATAATCAGCAGGTGGCGTTATTCCACAAACTGGAACAGCTGCGTGACCGTCTGATTGAAGAAGGTGACGATGTGGTCCCCGATATTCTGGCGCTATATCCTCATGCTGACCGTCAGCAGTTGCGTTCTCTGGTGCGTAATGCGCAGAAAGAGAAAGCGACGAATAAGCCGCCGAAATCCGCCCGCCAGATCTTCCAGTATCTGCGCGAACTGGCTGAGACCACAGACTAACGGCGATCATGGGATGAGGAGTATGCCTCACTCATCCCATGTATTATCGGGGTAGCTCGTTGAGCCCACGATCCATTCCGATCGTGACAGCATCCCAGATTACAATCCGCCCAAATGCCAGGTTTTTACTTCCAGAAACTCGTCCAGCCCCAAAACAGAGCCTTCGCGGCCTAATCCTGACTCTTTCACACCGCCGAAGGGTGCTAACTCGGTTGAAACCGCGCATTCGTTAATGCCAATCATGCCGCTCTCCAACGCTTCTGCCACGCGGAACACACGCTGCAAATTCTGGCTGTAGAAGTAAGCCGCCAGACCAAATGGCGTATTGTTGGCGCGCTGAATCACCTCTTCTTCCGTTTTGAAACGGAAACAGGGAGCAACCGGACCAAACGTTTCTTCCTGCGCCAGCAGCATCGCTTCGTTGGCATCAACAATCACCGTCGGCTCAAAGAAGCTGTGGCCCAGCTTGTGCCGTTTACCACCGACAAGCGCCTTGCCTCCCTTTTCCACCGCGTCATTGACGTGCTTTTCCACCTTCTCAACGGCAGCATCATCAATCAGCGGACCGAGCACGACGCCGTCATCCATACCGTTGCCGACCTTCAGCTTTTTCACTTCTTCCGCAAGCAGAGAGACGAATTCATCGTAGACGCCATCCTGAATATAAAATCGGTTGGCGCTGACGCAAACCTGACCCGCATTGCGGAAGCGGTTGGCAATCGCGCCTTTTACCGCGGCCTGAATATCTGCATCATCAAACACGATATAAGGTGCGTTGCCACCCAACTCCATCGACACTTTCTTCATCGTATCTGCGGCGTTGCGCACCAACGTTTTCCCTACTTCTGTCGAACCAGTGAAGGAAATTTTGCGCACTTTATCGCTCGCCATGACGGTATCGCTAATCGCCTGCGTGTCGCCCGCCACGCCGTTGAGTACACCATCCGGCACACCCGCCTGCTGTGCCAACGCCAACAGCGCAAACGCAGACAGCGGCGTATTGTTCGCGGGTTTGATGACGCCGGTACATCCCGCAGCCAGCGCTGGCCCCAGCTTACGCGTCAGCATCGCCAGCGGGAAATTCCACGGTGTAATAGCGACAACAACCCCAACGGGTTCACGCGTGGCGTAAATCTTCGATCCGGGTTTCGCAGGCGGAATGATCTCACCGTTAGCCCGTTTTCCCTGCTCAGCAAACCACTGAATAAAATTCGCCGCATAGACGACTTCACCTTCGGCTTCCTGTACTGGCTTGCCCTGCTCGGCGGTCATCAACTCCGCCAGATAGCGTTTATTTTCCAGAATCAGTTCGTACCAGCGATACAGAATTTCAGACCGTTCCTTCGCGGTTTTACGCTTCCAGGCAGGAAAGGCGGCATAGGCGGCGTCAATCGCCGCCTGCGTCTCTTTCTTTCCCGCTTTCGCCACGCTGGCAATCGACTCGCCCGTCGCCGGATTCACAACCTCGAAGGTGGTTCCGCTCTGCTGCCATTTCCCCGCAGCAAAGTAGCCGGTTTTAAACAGTTCATGATTCTGCAAATTTTGTCCTGACATCGTGTTACCTCCTGAAAAGGGTCATATTCCATGACGTTATGAGGGAAGCTATGGATAATTCAGTATAGAAGTGATGGGCGCGGCCTGCGGCACTCTCGGATTAATCGTTAGTGTTATCGCACCGTCTCGCCCACTGAGGTTAGCTGCTTAGCGCATGCTGATAATCACGCAGAATCCCGGTTAATCGTCCTACAGGCGCCGTCACGCTCGGGGGAAGTTGCTGTTCTGTCAGCATCTGCTGATAACGTTCAAGCTCGTCCAACAGCTGTGTGAAATAGCGGCTGCGCGTAGTATCGCGCCGAGCTGAAATCACCTGCTCCGCGGTTGCACGAATCTGACGATGAAAGGCAGACAGCGCCGCGTTTTGCGGAATATTCAGCGTTCTCAAACGTTGGTGCATGATGATCAGCCATAGCGCAAGGCGATACTTGGCAATGTCGTCAGGGAAGCGGCTCAGCAGCAGGAACAGCTGTTGATACAGAGCTGGCAGGTGATTTTCTTTTCGCCGCGCGGTGTTGGTCGTCAGGGCCGAGACGGCACCATACACAAAGCGATTCAACAGCGTTCTCCCCGTGTGTGCTTTGGTGTTATCCCGGATCAGCAGGATCACCATCAGTGCCAGGAAACAGCCGATGATCTGGCCGATCGCGCTGTCCAGGAACTGGCTAATGTTGAACGTCATCGGGTTATCCAGCACCAGGATATTGATCGTACTGGCTAATGCGCCCAGCGAACCCAGCCGACGCTTTTGTACCTCAAGCCCGAGGAAGAAAGCCATCGCCCCCAGACTCAGACACAGCAGCAGCATGCTTTGCTGCGTTGACGGCATGATAAACATGAACATCAATGCGCCCAGCGGCAGCGCGTAGATCGTCCCAAAAAGAAAATCCTTCGCCATCATCTGTGGATTCGGCAAACGCATGGCAAGCGACGTCACCACCGCAATCATCACCATACACACACTGCCGGAAGTCCAGCCAGTGCTTAGCCAGAACAAGCAGCCCAGCGCCGTCGCCACCCCAGTGCGTAAACCGTTGATCATGGCATGATGAGTTTCAGCCGAAGGCGCTTTAATTTCCACCTCGCTGTTCAGCACGTCAGCTTCTATCGTATTAATGCGCCCGTTAGTCTGTACGCCCTTCGCCAGCAGCAGATAGCGTGTCGCCGCGCCAACCCAACTGACCAACGTAGGCGGCACATCGCGGCTGTCAGCTGCAATCAGATGGCGTAATGCTTTCACACGGCAATGCACATCGCGGAGCGATTCAACAGGCTGCTCCAACACCAATTTCAGGCTGCTTTTTACTGGGGTCGGGACATCCTGCAACATCAGATAGGTTTCACACGCCTGTGTGATCATCGTGAGCGATTGCGTATGCAACGATGTTAAGCGGCGATTGCTGTTCTGCCAGCGTGAAGACTCCAGCATCAGGCTGCTGTGCATGCCGTTTAGCGCGGTCGTTTTACGCACCAACGCGTGCCATGCCGCGTCTATCGCTTCTTTCTCCGCCCCGCTCATGCTGAGTTGCAGTAGCCGATACTGATCCACCAGCAGTTCACCGATACTGCGGTCAACATCCTGCTTGATCGAGCGTGGCGAAAACAGTAAATCCGCCAGAATGGCACAGACGATGCCCAGCACAATCTCGCTACAGCGCTCCACGGCAAACTGCGGCGTCAGCAGCGGCGTTCCCTGTGTTGATACAATAATAATCAGCGCGGTATAACCCGCCAGCCCGAAGATATAGGCATTTTCGACTTTAACCAGCGAGGAAACCCAGGTGCAGAGGCCTGCCCAAATACAGCACAGCATCAACATCACAACGGGCGCGCGAACGGTGGCGATAATGATGATAAGTGCACCGATACAGCCGATAAACGTACCGATGATGCGCAGAATACCACGATGGCGGATCGCACCAGAAAACGGTTCACCACCCGCAGCGAACGCCGGGCCAGCGGCGACAATCGCGGCCGTCAGCACCGACCAGCGCGGCGTTTCCAACTGGAGGTGGAAACCCAGAAATAGGGATAGCACAATCGCAAAGCTCAGCTTGAAGGCAAAGCGAAAACGCGCAAACTTCGGTGTGGTATAGAATCTGGATACTGTCAACGACGGGGTTTTCATCATCGCCTCACTTAGCCAAACTCACGCAGGCGATAAAGCAGGCGAATGAGCGGCGACGGTTTTTTGTCGTTGTTGACCTGCTCGCCGGTGATCACTACGGTGGCCGTCGTGCCAGCCGGATAGAGATCGCCCATTTGTCGATCGAGACGGATTTTTACCGGCACACGCTGTGCCAGACGCACCCACTCCAGATTGGAATCCACGTTAGCCAAGCCTTTCGTGTTCGCACTGTTGCTGCTGTTATTGACCCCAGCCGCTACGCTATCCACCGTGCCGTAAAATATTTTTTCGCTACCCAACGGGGTGATTTCCGCACGATAGCCACGGCGAACACCTTCAAGTTTGGTCTCTTCCATGTACGCCAGCAGGTAAAATGAATCCTTTTTCACCAGCGCCACCGCCGTATTACCGCGTTCGATGAACTCACCGCTCTGCACATGCAGATTGGTGACCCAGCCATCGGCAGGAGCGCGTACCACGGTACGTTCCAGCTCCAGTTTCGCCAGCGATAATACCGCCTGTGCTTTAGCAAGCTGGTGCGTGGCGGTTTCCAATGCATTACTGGACTGATCGATATTTTCCTGCGACATCGCACTGATGCCCAGCCGCGCCCGACGACCGGATTCCCGGCGTTTTTCCGTCACCAGCGCCTGATAGTAGGCAACATCCGCTTCCGCCTGTGCTACGGCCTGGTGGTAGCGCGGCTGATCGATGACAAACAGCACATCACCTTCGTTTACCAGCTGGTTGTCCGTGACGCGAACATCGGTCAATAACCCGCTGACATCTGGCGCGATCGCCACGACATCCGCCGTAAATTTGGCATCACGCGTCCAGGGCGATTCGGTATAGAACGCCCAGACACGGAAGATTGCCACAATCGCACACAGCACAATCACCAGCGTGATGACCACGCGGCTCAGTTTTTTGATCAGCACAGCCTGCTGTCTAAACAAGGGTAAAAAGAAAGCTTTCACAGACACCTCACAGACCGTAGCGGAACAGTAAATAAAACAGACAGCAGAACAGCGCGCTGTTAAACAGTGCAGGATGCCAGACGAAGTCATAGATCCCCGTCGGTTGCAGCAGGCGGTTCACGACAAAAAATAGGGTCAGCGATACCAGCAAGACAAAAAATACAGGGGGAAATGACAGCCCGAACAGCACCATAACCGGGAGTGAACTCATCCTCTTTTCCTTTTTCTAATAGGTAACGGTAGCGAGCAGGTGTGCTACCGGGTGGTAAATTATGTCGTCTGGCGCGGCCTTTCAGCACCGACAACAGAGCCTCATCCCGCAGGCGGGCAGCCAACGGATGGGATAACGTTAAACTGATGAATAGCGATGTCAGCAGGGGCTGACTAACGATGGGAAATCAGCGTATTACTCTAATTGGGTAAATAAACACAATCATTGAATGGCTCTGTTCTGCCCAGAACCATCGGATAGGCTATATTATGGATGCTTATTATCACCTTATCTACATAGTGTGATCTAAATCACTTTTAAGCCAGAGTGAATAATGGAAAGACTAAAGAGTATGTCGGTGTTTGCCCGCGTGGTGGAATTTGGTTCTTTTACCGCCGCTGCCCGTCAGTTGCAGATGAGCGTATCCGCCGTCAGCCAGACCGTCACCAAGCTTGAAGATGAACTACAGATTAAGCTGCTTAATCGCAGTACGCGCAGCATTGGTTTGACAGAAGCGGGGAAAATTTACTACCACGGCTGTCGCCGCATGCTGCATGAAGCGCATGAGGTCCATGAGCAGCTTTACGCCTTCAACAACACGCCGATCGGCACGCTGCGCATCGGCAGTTCTTCCACGATGGCACAGAATGTGTTGTCCACCATGACTGCCGCGATGCTGAAGGAATATCCCGGTCTATCCGTCAATCTGGTCACCGGGATTCCCGCTCCCGATCTGATTGCCGACGGGCTGGATATCGTTATCCGCGTCGGTGCACTACAGGATTCCAGCCTGTTCTCGAAACGCTTAGGCTCGATGCCGATGGTGGTCTGTGCCGCGAAAAGCTATCTGGCACAGCACGGCACACCGGATAAACCGGCAGATATGGTGAATTTTTCCTGGCTGGAATACAGCGTACGGCCCGACAGCGAATTCGAGCTGATCGCCCCGGAAGGCATTTCGACCCGCGTCACACCACAAGGGCGTTTTGTCACTAACGACCCGCAAACGCTGGTGCGCTGGCTCAAGGCTGGGGCGGGCATCGCGTACGTGCCGCTCATGTGGATCGTGGACGAAATCAATCGCGGCGAAATTGAGATCCTGTTCAACCGCTACCACTCCGACCCGCGCCCGGTCTACGCGCTCTACACCCGCAAAGACAACCTGCCGCTAAAAGTACAAGTCTGCATTAACTACATGACGGAATACTTCAAAAACGTCGCCCTGACGTATCAGGGCTATCGACAGAATCATAGCGAGGAAAAAAAACCGCGCTAATAAAGCGCGGTCTTAAAGGGATCTAGGGATATCAGCACGAATTACGCAGTGCCGCCAACAGGCAAGCTTTGCCCTTAATGACTACGGGTATATCAAGATTGTTTTTCGATCACTTCGTGGCATAATAAATATTCCCTGTACACATAAACAAGGATAGTTGAATGAAAAATATGTTTTGCGATATAAACTCAACATCAACATTCCCAAAATGGAATTTTATTGATGCTGGATTATGGTATTTACTTCCTGATGATGAAAGATATGTCACTGGTAATCCTAGGTTGTGGGCATATAAAGCCGCATATCTTCAGTATAATAAGGATAAGATAATTAGCCATGCTCATCGTGAAAAAATACCAGTGTTACTATTGGCTGGAGTTGCTGTCTCTGAAGTAGCAGGAACACCGGAAAGATTTAAAGCATACGGGGTTTTACAATATTATCAGATTAGAGATTATTTCAATAATAGCGGAAACACCATATCGAATAGAACTTCTGTCGGTAGTTTAGCTATTCAATTAAGAGCAGCAGCAGAAACACTAGGGATTGACCCATCTAAATTATCAACAACACAACAACTTCAATTATCCAATTGCTTATTAGATGATGACTTTAACATTAACATTGTTGCCAAACATCTTAAATCATTAATAATTTTTGACAACCCTAACATAAAAGATACTTTAAACATAAGCGATGAGCAATTAATAATAGCCGCATCTAGATACAATAGAGGGATAGAAAGGAAAAAAGATGATTTCATATCATCTATTAAAGCCCCCAACGGTGATCCCTCAAGGGATTACTCTTCTTACGGAAGGACTATTATTAAAAGAAAGAATGTAATTTATAAAATAATCGGGATGAACAATGAATAATAATATTATTAAATCCACAATTAACATCATAATGGTTATATATTCATTTTTTGTTATTATTACTTGCATGATGGGAGGGGTATTTAAAGAAGAATGGTTTATAGATGGAGATGAAATAAAAAATGTTTGCGATGTATTAAGAGCAATAGTAGTTGATGATTACAGAGAGACTGTTGCTATTGCCACATTAGCATTAATAACACCTGTTGTTATATATGGAGCCTTCAACAAATTTAGAATAATTTCAATAAATATAATGCTGTTGGTTTTTTTATTTGTTTGGATTTGGTTTTTTATTGTAAAATACAGAAACTGTCTTTGGTTTTAACTAAATAACCTGGCAGGCGTTAAATATCCGCCTGCCATAAAAACAAAATCAAACACCCATTTCAGTCCATATGCTATAACCAGATGTTCCAGCTATAACATGTGACCATGAAATAGACTTATATCTAAATGTAATAATTTCTTCTGGCTGATTGTCGGAATGATTTATAGCATGAGGATATACAACATTCACTCTAATTATATTGGCATCAATTAATTTCACAGAATAAAACAATTCCAGCCCACCGCCAGAAGCGGTTCTATAGAAAAAGAAATCAATGTCTAGATATTCATTATCAGATATAGCCATTCCAAATAGTGGGGATGACTTGTCTATTGGTTTGACAAATGATATAGGCCCATGAGAAACATTATGGTCTCTTGTTATTCCATGTTCAAAAGCCAATACCATTATTTGATCTTCATGGCCATTTTGATACTTATTACCAATAGAGCTAAAAGTTGAACATCCAGCAGAAATAAGCCCCTGTTTTTTACCATTAACAGTCGCGTAAATTATATTTGCCATAAAAATCCTTTTAAGATGTTATTTTACTTGTAACTATAGTTACGTTAAAAATCTCTAAGATCAAGTTAATTAACGTCTATACCTCTCATACTTAAAGCTGCTTATGCGTTGGCCGCCCTTGCTCACCCCAATCACTTACTTGCAGCGTACCCATCAACAACATAAAACAGCTTTAATTCAATCACTTATAAACAATTTTTCCTTTGAATGACTAAACTGCCACGATTCACCGCGCTAATAAAGCGCGGTCTTAAAGGGATCTAGGGATATCAGCACGAATTACGCAGTGCCGCCGACGGTTAGGCTTTCCAGTTTCAGCGTAGGCTGACCCACGCCGACAGGCAGGCTTTGCCCTTCTTTTCCGCACACGCCGACGCCGTTATCCAGCGCCAGATCGTTACCGACCATCGAGATCTGCTGCATCGCTTCAATGCCGGAACCAATCAGCGTTGCGCCTTTGACTGGCGTAGTGATACGGCCTTTTTCGATCAGGTATGCTTCGGATGTCGAGAAGACGAACTTGCCAGAAGTGATATCGACCTGACCGCCGCCAAAGTTTGGCGCATACAGACCGTATTCAACGCTGGAGATAATCTCTTCCGGCGTAGATTTCCCAGCCAGCATGTAGGTGTTCGTCATGCGCGGCATCGGCAGGTGCGCATAAGATTCGCGGCGACCGTTGCCCGTTGGCGCAACGCCCATCAGACGAGCATTCATCTTGTCCTGCATATAGCCTTTCAGAATCCCGTTTTCGATCAGGACATTGTATTGCCCCGGAACGCCTTCATCGTCCATCGAAACTGAACCGCGACGTCCGGTCAGCGTGCCGTCATCCACCACCGTGCACAGCTCTGACGCAACGAGTTTCCCCATCTGCCCGCTGAATACTGACGTACCGCGACGGTTAAAATCGCCTTCCAGACCGTGTCCTACCGCTTCATGTAGCAGCACACCCGGCCAGCCAGCACCCAGCACTACAGGCATTGGCCCCGCAGGTGCAGCCACCGCCGACAGGTTAACCAGCGCCATACGCACGGCTTCTTTTGCCCAGGCATCGACGCGCGCTTCGCCGTCAGCCACTTCCCAGAAATAGTCATAGCCGCCACGCAGGCCGCCGCCGCTGGAGCCGCGTTCACGTTTGCCCTCGGCTTCGACCAACACGCTGATCGACAAACGCACTAACGGTCGCACATCCGCCGCCAGCGTACCGTCCGTCGCCGCCACCAGCACCAGCTCATACACACCGGTCAGGCTGGCTGAAACTTCCTGCACGCGCGCATCTGCGGCACGCGCGACCGTGTCAGCACGCTGCAACAGCGCAATTTTGTCCTCACGCGTCAGGCTATCCAGCGGGTTCAACGTTGGATAGAGCGCATGATGCGATACCGCTCCCAACGTGTGCGCCGTGCCTGTACCCTGTTCCCGCACAATGCTGCGTGCTGCCTGCGCACTCTGGTGCAATGCGTTCAGCGTGATCTGATCGGCATAAGCAAACCCGGTCTTTTCACCGTCAATCGCACGGATACCCACGCCCTGATCGATATTGTAAGAACCGTCTTTAATGATGCGATCTTCCAGTACCCAGGACTCATGGTAGCTGGACTGGAAATAGAGATCGGCATAGTCCAGTCGACGCTCATTAAGCGACCCCAGCACAGCGGCGAGATCGTCAAGATTCAATTTGTTGGCGGTGAGTAACTGCTCACTGACAAACGAAAGGCTCATAGTTTTTCACTCTTTATCAGATAATCGGCTGAGTACGCTGCGCTGCCCTAACGGCATTATTCGCCTTTCTTCTTGTTCGGCTCACGCAGCACTTCCTGAATCTTTGGCTGATCGAGGCTACCGGAAATCTGGTAGCGAATCAGCGAAATCTTGTTCCATAGCGGTGCCAGCACTTTACTGGCAGCAAACACCGCGGCCCCAACAACCGGGTTAACGGCAAATGCGGTCGCCACCCCCACCGTCGCGGAAATTTCTGGGGCGATAACCGCTTCCATATTGACCTGTCGCTTAGCGAGATCGAGATCGCCTTTTATCGCGATATCGGCCTCCAAACCGTCGACCAACATATCATCAGTATGCAACACGCCGTCTTTAATCCATGCCGTGTTGCGAATCGAGTCGAAGTAAAATCCGCGGCCAAACGTATCACTAAAATCGAACCGCAGCTTACGCATCAGCGCATCAAAGCTCAATAAACGCAGCAATTGACCCGCCTGACCCGCCCCCACTTCAGCAATCTCACCCTTACCGATGCGCGTGTGCAATATTCCGCTCAGGCTGGCAATATCCGGTGCCCAAGGCGTACCGCGCCAGTACAGATCGTAGTCCACATCGAAAGAACCAGCTTTCAGCGGTGAATCAACGCCAAACCAGTTAGCGTTCTGCTCCAGGCTATCACCTGTCAGACGGCCTTTTAACGCCGTCCGCACGCCTTCTGCGTTTTCCTGCCAGGAACCGTTTACCGTCAGGCGAGCTTTGCCTGTATCAATAATACCGTCTGCCAGCGTTAATTTTTCCTTTTCTGGCAGCAGCGTTCCCTGAATACGTCCCATATTCTGCCCGAGAATCCAGCACTGGCGACAGTTAACCGCCAGCGACGGCCAGTCCTCAAAGCTGATGCTCGGGTCGTTTAGCGGCGATTTTTTCTCTGCTAATGCCACCGGGTTGGTCGCTTCATTCCCTTTCCACTGAGGATTGTAGTAGAGATAATTGATGTCGCTGCGCCACGTGCCGCGATTGGGTATCTCAACCATTCCGTCAATTTCGCGCCCTTTTACCTGCACTTCACTGCCAGCAAGCGTATTTTTACGCGTGATGTCCAGATCGTGCCACTGCTGCCCCAGCAACTGTAGCTCAGGTGTCCGCAGCGTCACGGCTTCAGGAAAACGAAGAGAACTATGCGCTTTTTTCCCTTCGGCTGGTGTCGAAGCACGCAGCGAAGGCAGAAGCCCCAGCCAGCTTTCAGCATCCAGCGGCGGGAGATCGAGTACCAGAGCGGAATCTTCTGGCAATGCAGGCGCCGCCGTTGCCCCGTTCTGCCAGCTTGCCCGCGCCAGCGTCACGGTGTCGCCTTTTAGCAGCCATTGGCTATTGAAACGGTTATCTTTGCCCACTCTCCCTTGCATGGCAAAACCATTCAGGTCGCCGCTGGCTTTCACTTCCAGCGGCAGGCTCTCGCCAGAGGGTTTACTGAGCGGGTTAGGTAAGTGACTACTTACTTTATTTAAATCAGCCTGTACATCAACATCATAAGTTGTTTTACCAGAATGCGGCAGGTTGACGGCAATCGTACTTTTCCAGCCTGCCGTTCCGGACAGGGCTTTGCTGGCCGATGCCGGTAAACCGGGCAAGAGCGCAGGCTGCCAGTCGCCCTGCAAGCCAACATTCACCAGAAAAGCCTTCTCGTGCTCTTCCGTCGTGAAATTGACCGCCATCGGCTGATTCAGCCAATTCGCCTGAAGAGTTTCACTGCGTAAGTTACCGTTTTCATAGCGGAATTTACCGGTGAGATTCTTAATCGTGGTATCCAGCGGCTTGATGTAGAGGCTGTTATTGTTCAGCGTAATGTCGCCACTGGCGCGGACATCGTCACCGGCAAGCGGAATATCCAGATGCAGCGTCCCTTTCACCGGCCCGCCAATTTTCAGCTCGTCCAGCGCCGTGCCCAGCGAGGATTTCAGCGGCGTCTGGTGAAAGTAGTTCCCCACCTCTGGCCCCGGACCGTCCAGTTCGCCATCGACGAACAGCATCTCTTTTTCATAATCGGGAATGACCGCACTAATGTTTTTGCCTTCCACTTTGCCCAGCCAGGTTTGTGGTGCAAACATCCACAGGCCGTTGTTAGCAAAGTCCAGATTGATATCCAGCGGCGTCAGCGCAGGCCAGCCCGGCTGAAATTCGAAGGTGGCCTCTTTAACCGGCACCCAGACTTCAAACTGGCCTTCGTTGTGCGTATACGGGAAATGCTGCGGATTGCCAGCAAAGATCAGCGTCGCGTTATCAACACGACCGCCCTTCAGCGCGCCGCTCAGATAGTCCACCAGCTCGGTGCCCATAAACAGTTCGGGATAATAGCGCCAGGCATCAGCCGCGTCGGTCAGTCGAATCCCAGCCAGAATATCCAGCTTCGGTTCCTGCTTGGCGGGCTGTTCATAGCGGAAATCACCGTTAGCCCATAGCGATTTCGCCTGCACGTCCAGCCCATGACTCCAAAGCGACAGGCCTTGCGCATCATTACGCCAGTCTATCGTACCGCTGGCCTGCTTGATTTCCAGCGGCGCACGGAACATATCGACATAGGGCAGCGTGCTCTGCTTTAACGCGATGCTGACCTGCCCGTGTTCGGCACTACCGCGGGCAGAGCCCGAGAAATGATCGACGCCCGGCAGCAATTTCCACTGCTTCCAGCTCACATCCTGCCAGTCGGCCTGAAAGCGGCTTCGCTCCGGCTGTTGCAGAGGGATATCAACGGCAACAGTATTCAAGGTGCCCGTCGGTTGCAGTTCATCCCAGCGCGCTTTCAATTCTGGCGTCGTGCCGGACAGCAGCGGAAGCAGCGTGCTTACTCGCGCCAATGCCAAGTTGCTGGCTCGCACGCGCAGCTCTTCCTGCCGATCTGGCCCTAACATGTGTTCATTCTTTGGCAGCCAGAGCGCGGAGAGCCGACCTTTCGGCCAGGCGACGCCATCCGTTGCCAGATTCAATTCAGGCACATCCACCTGCCAGCCATTTTCCTGACGGCTGACGTGCAGCGTCATATCATCCACATTCAGGCGATGCGCATCGCTGCCTTCCCCCCAATTCGCCGTACCCTGATTAAGGAGCACATCGCCACTGTGGATGTCACCATCACGGACGTTGATCCACGCCGCCAGACTAAAATCAGCGCTTTCCAGCCCGGTATTGTTTTTCATCCAGCGGCTGAGCCAGGGCTTCATATCGATATTGTCAGCCTGCAGATAGAACGTGCCGTTGCTGAGTAGCCCCTGATCGTCGTGCAAATCCATACTCATTTGCACGACACCGTGCTGGCCGTTAAAACTCGACAAGCTAATCAAACCTTCCGCTCGGTGGCGCTTCTCGGAATTCAGCCAGGTCAGTTGCGGAATGCTCAGCTCCGCGCGGGAACCGGAAGGGGTAAGAAAGGTAACGTGGCTATCACGCAGGTCAAAGTGGTCAAACTGGCGCAGGAAAAGATCGCTGACCTTTCCTGACTCCATCAGTTTGCTATCCTGCTGCTGCCCGGTAAATTGGCTATTAATATCCAGTTTTAACTGGTGAAACGTGAGATCGCGAAACTGCCAGCGCCCGTGCAACAGCGACTGCCACACATCCAACGCCAGCGTAATGCGGTCAACCTGCCAGTCCGATTCCGGCAGGGACGTGCGAAGCTTTTCAATTTCTAGCGTGGGGCCAAAGGACTCCCAGCGCCCCGTCATCGAGCCGATCTCTAACGGAACACCGGCAGCAGACTGCGCCCAGGCCACCAGCTGTGGCCGGAAGTGATCGAGCTGTGGCAGCACCAGTCTTAAGCCGCTGACTAACAGCGCTACCATCACGACAAGAGTGGCACCCGTGATGATAAGTATTCCGGGCAGTCGCCTCACTAATTTCTCCTTCTTTCGTCGCCGACGACGAGCGCACGAATTTACATCATTACGACGTCAAACTGCTCCTGGCTATACAGGGGTTCGATTTGTACTTTGACCTGTTTGCCGACGAAAATTTCAACCTCAGCTAACGCGTGCGACTCTTCACTTCTCAGCGCTTCCCCGACTGCCGGTGAAGCATAGACCAGGAAACGATCGGTGTCATAAGCGTGGTGGACACGCACGATTTCACGCATGATTTCATAGCAGACGCTTTCTACCGTCTTCACCGTGCCACGACCATTACACGTCGGGCATTCATGACACAACACGTGTTCGATACTCTCACGCGTGCGTTTGCGCGTCATCTCCACTAATCCTAGTTGAGAGAAGCCGCTAATACTGGTTTTAACCCGATCTTTACTTAGCGCCTGCTCCAGTGAATGCAGCACCCGCCGGCGGTGATCTTCGTTATTCATATCGATGAAGTCGATAATGATGATCCCGCCAAGGTTACGCAAACGCAGCTGTCGTGCAATCGCCTGCGTCGCTTCCGTGTTGGTATTGAAAATGGTTTCATCCAGGTTGCGGTGGCCGACGAATGCCCCCGTATTGATGTCGACGGTCGTCATCGCTTCTGTCTGATCGATGATCAAATAGCCGCCGGATTTCAGTTCAACCTTTCTGTCCAGCGAACGCTGGATCTCATTTTCCACGTCAAACAGGTCGAAAATCGGCTGTTTACCCGCATAGTGTTCAAGTTTGCGGGTCATCTCTGGAATGTATTCGGCGGTAAATTCCAGCAGCGCTTCATACGTCAGTCGGGAATCAATCCGAATGCGATCCAGCGCAGCGCCAGCAAAATCACGCAAAATCCGCCGGGCGAGTGCCACCTCACCGTAGAGCTTACATTTGGTCTGGTTGCGCTTTTTACGCTCCATCACCTTGACCCACAGACGCTTCAGGAACGCCGCATCCTGTGAAAGCTCTTCTTCACCGACGCCTTCCGCTGCGGTACGAATGATGAAACCACCGTCATCATCACAATACTCTGCGACCGTTTTCTTTAAGCGCTCGCGTTCCGCTTCGCTTTCAATCCGCTGTGACACGCCGACGTGCGATGCCCCGGGCATAAACACCAGATAGCGCGACGGCAACGTGATATCGGTCGTCAGACGTGCGCCTTTGGTTCCCAGTGGGTCTTTGACCACCTGCACCATGAGATCCTGACCCTGACGTACCAGTTCGGCGATATCGCGGACATGAAAATTCTTCTGTTCGTCACCGGCAACGCATTCGGTGTGCGGCATAATATCGGACGCGTGCAGGAATGCCGCTTTATCCAGACCGATGTCCACAAACGCCGCCTGCATGCCCGGCAGGACGCGACTCACGCGGCCTTTATAAATGTTGCCGACAATGCCGCGCTTCGCATCGCGTTCAATATGAATTTCTTGCAGAATGCCGCCGTCGATATAGGCAACGCGCGTTTCTGACGGTGTAACGTTTACCAGTAACTCAGCAGTCATGTTTTCCTCTTGCACTCCGCAACGCAGCAAAATTACTGAATAGCTCATGGGTTTCTACCAGCGGCAACCCAACCACCGCGTAATAGCTCCCATTAAGCGACCGGACAAAGCATCCACCTTTGCCCTGAATACCGTAGGCCCCGGCTTTATCCATCGGTTCGCCGCTGGCGATATACCGTTCGATATCCTGCTGCGAAAGCGGGCGAAAGACGACATCGGTTGTCACCAGACAGCTCAAGACATCATCTTTATCTGCCAGCGCAACGGCCGTCATCACCTGATGTGGTTTTCCAGACAGCTGACTCAGCATCTCTGCCGCATGAGCTTCATTCTGTGGTTTTTCCAATACCTGGCCGTTCAGTACCACAATGGTGTCTGCACCCAGAACCGGTAAATCAGACGGTGCCGCCACGACACCCGCAGCCGCTTTCTCATGTGCCAGACGTCGGACATAAACTTCTGCCGCTTCTTCCGGTAACCGCTGTTCTTCCACCGCGACATTCAGTACAGAAAAAGGAATATCGAGCTGCGTGAGCAGTTCGCGACGGCGGGGAGAAGCGGAAGCCAGATAAAGCTGAGTCATGAATCACCTTATTGCACAGTAAACTGACGACGAATTTTACGCATCAGCAGGAACAGCCACGGCCAGAGTACGCCATCAACGACGCTATTCCAGAGTGTTTCTGGTCGGAAAGAGACATTAATAACTAAAAATTCTGCCCAGAATACCGTGAGGTCCATCACCAGCGACAATAGCATGACAATTAATGCCTGCTGCCATAACGCCATATTTCGGAATAGCTGGAATTTAAAGGCGACCAGATAAGCAACAATGCTCAGCGCCAGCGCCCGTACTCCCAGTGTAGACCCAAGAATCAGGTCCATAATCAGACCTAATATAAATCCTGTGCCGACATTCACCCGATGTGGCAATGCCATCACCCAGTAAATGAGAAACAGCGTCAGCCAGGAAGGGCGAAACATATAGATTTCATCCGGCCACGGCATAATCTGCAAAACCATGGCGATCAGAAAAGAAAGCCAGATAATCCAGTTGCCATGCCTGCGATAACGGTTCATTGGCGGCCTCTCTGCGGCTCGGCGGTGGGCACAGCGGTATCAGGAGGAAGCGGCGGCCCCATGTCGTCAGGCGACGGTAAAACCTGCGGCATCATCTGCATCAGACGCTCATTGGCAACCCGATGCACTTCTGCTGGCGGCAGCGCCGTATTGGAGTTGTTTTCCACACCCCACAGTAATAGCAGATAGCGCAGGCGCTGTAGCCCCGCAGTCGGACGTGCCTGAATAATCGTATAGGCTCGCTGTGTATCGGCCTTGACCGATGACACGACACCAACGGGATACCCTTCGGGGAAACGACCGCCCAGACCCGATGTGACCAGCACATCACCCACTCGGATATCGGTATTGTTAGGCAAGTGTTCGAGTTGCAGATCGTCGGCGCAGCCATTGCCGGCGGCAATCACGCGGATATCATTGCGTAGCACCTGAATCGGCAACGCGTGGGAAACATCACAAATCAACAAAACCCGGCTGGTAAACTGACCAACCGCCACAACCTGACCTACCACGCCTTTATCGCTGATGACCGGTTGCCCTTCATACACGCCGTTCGCCTGACCTTTATCAATCACCACCTGATCGCTGTAAGGGTCGGTTCCGGCGGACATCACCTGCGTCACCATTTTCTGCTCATCCTGACGCAGCGGCGAGCCGAGCAGTTCACGTAACCGCGCATTTTCCTGCTTGAACTGGCCTAGCAGCAACAGGTCACTGTTTTTCATCAACAGTTCTTGACGCAGCGCGGTATTTTCAAGGCTTAATTGTTCACGGGTTGCCAGTGAGGCAGACATATTGTCCAAAACCTGACGGGGTCCATTCGCCAGAAAGTAGAATGGGCTGACAGTGGTGTCCATGTACGTTCTGATTTTGACGAACGAACCGAGCCGACTGTCCGCAACGATCACGACAATCGCGGTAACGACAGCAAGAAAAAGTCGTAATTGCAGGGAAGGCCCCCTGCTAAAAAGCGGCTTCATAAAATTTGCGTATTCCTCGACAGCAACCTCAAATCGCACCTGGCGATTTTTAACGTCACAAAGCGATACCCCGTAGGGCGAATTTCATTGTTCAGGCAAATAAAAAAGGGGTAACCACGAGAGATGAAAAACGCAGGCGTTCATCCATCCGGTCCCCCCTTTTCCAGACAGGATTACTCCTCGCTGAACAAATCGCCACCGTGCATGTCGATCATTTCCAGCGCCTTGCCGCCACCACGGGCAACACAGGTCAGCGGATCTTCAGCCACCACAACCGGAATACCGGTTTCTTCCATCAGCAAACGATCCAGGTTACGCAACAGCGCACCCCCGCCGGTTAACACCATACCGCGCTCGGAAATGTCGGAGGCCAGTTCCGGTGGACACTGTTCCAACGCCGCCATGACTGCGCTGACGATACCCGTCAGCGGCTCTTGCAGCGCTTCCAGAATTTCGTTGGAGTTCAGCGTGAACCCACGCGGTACACCTTCTGCAAGGTTACGGCCACGTACTTCAATCTCCAGCACTTCGTCGCCTGGATAAGCGGAACCGATTTCATGCTTGATACGTTCTGCCGTTGCTTCACCGATCAGTGAACCGTAGTTACGACGAACGTAGTTGATGATCGCTTCATCAAAGCGGTCACCACCAATACGTACAGAAGAGGAGTACACCACGCCGTTCAGCGAGATCACCGCAACTTCCGTGGTACCACCACCGATATCCACAACCATGGAACCGGTCGCTTCGGATACTGGCATGCCAGCACCAATCGCAGCCGCCATCGGCTCTTCGATCAGGAACACTTCACGGGCACCGGCACCCAACGCAGATTCGCGAATGGCACGACGCTCAACCTGCGTTGCGCCAACCGGCACACACACCAGCACGCGCGGGCTCGGACGCATAAAGCTGTCGCTATGCACTTGCTTGATGAAGTGCTGCAACATTTTTTCTGTAACCTGGAAATCGGCAATCACACCGTCTTTCATCGGGCGAATCGCCACGATATTCCCAGGCGTTCTACCTAGCATCTGCTTAGCGTCATGGCCGACTGCTGCCACGCTCTTTTGAGAACCCGCACGATCCTGACGAATCGCAACCACAGAGGGTTCATTCAGTATGATGCCCTGCCCTTTAACATAAATCAGGGTATTGGCGGTACCCAGGTCGATGGACAAGTCGTTGGAAAACATGCCACGAAATTTCTTAAACATAACGAAAGGATAATCCTGCAAGCTGGGGGCGAAAAATAAATCCGCCTACTTTACCAACCACACGAAGCAGCGACAAGGCACGAAAAGGCTCTGCTTCGGTGAAAAATGAGTCTGCGTTGCGCACGTCGGCGTCAGGGAGAAGGCACAACATGCTTTCTCCTCAGGCGGCAAGGCATCTTACCACTGTCCACCCGACAGAATTGCGCTAACACAGGACATAAAATCTAACATTTAATCGGATTGCCGCTAACGTAAGCACACACTAACCGATTTAACAACCGCCTCATTCTACGTCAATTTGAACGGGACGTTTATATTAAACACGATGCCGCGGTGAATATTTTTTCAGCTCATCCGTTACAGGGACTGATGCGGCAAAAAAATCACCTTGCCCACCATAAACTCCCTTGCCCAACAGCATCCGCCACTCCTCTTTGGTTCGCACGCCAGCGGCAAACACCCGCGTTTGCGTACCTTTGCAAGCCTCGGTCAAGCTTTGTACAAACAGCTGATTTTCCGGGCGGCGCTCAAGACTGCGGACCAAACCGGGATGAAGCTTGATGATCTCCACGGGGAGTGACTTGATATACGTCGTACTGACCAGCGTCAAACCCGCCTGCGTGACCGCCAGGCGACAGCCTAAACCCAGAATCAAATTGAGAACCGGGCGCAGGCGGCCGATATATTGACAGACATCTGCCTCTGCAAGTTCAAATAAAATGCACTGACGCTGCGTTTTCGGACATTGCAGTAAGACTTCCTTCAGCCAGCGCAGGAAAGGCTTCTGCAAAAGTGAGTCCACACTTACTGGTAAAGCCAGTGTTTCTCCGGGCCAGCTCGCAGACAAATCAATAATTCGCGTCACAAGCTGCCGATCATAACTGGCCGCCAGCCCCAGTTGTTGAACCAGAGGCATATACTCCGCCGCGAGCAGTTCCTGTTCTCCGTCGTAAATCCGGCTCATCATTTCACGATGATGCACCACACCCTCTTTTGTCACCGCAGGCTTCTGATACAGCCGTGGGCCACCGCGTGCCAGCGTCTGTTCCAGCAAGGTCCGCCATTTCACGCTGCCGCGCCCTTTGTCTGGCACCTGCCTGTCAAACACGCACCAGCTGTTACCCCCCTGCAACACCGCATTGCGCGTCGCGTCCTCCACACTCTCCATCACTTGCTCGGCGCTTTGCCCGCCGCGATAGGCACAAATACCAATGTGGAGAACCTCCTCGCGATCGATCAACGGGCAGGCGGGAAGAATATCGATAGACTTCACCAGCTGCGTGGCAATCGCATTGGCTTCCTTTAGCGTGCTGTGGGGGAGTAATACCGTGAAATCGCTGCTGAAATAACGCGCCAGCAGCGCAGAGGGATAGCGCATGACGAACGTCGACAGCAGGTTGACCAGCGTGAAACGGTATTCCTGAAGCGCACTGGTATCGCCATGCGTTTCTTGCAAGGTTTCAAAATCAGGCACGCGAATCATCATGACAACGCCGTGCGTTCCCACTTCTTCGCCATCTTCCAGCTGTGTGGTCAACTGATTATCAAAAAACAGACGATTACTCAGCCCGGTTTCAGCATCCTGCGCAGCGAAAGCACGGATTAACGTATCAACCCGCCCACGCTCCTCACGCGCTTCTACTAAATCAGACAGCAGCTGATCGAGCGCCCCGCTGGTCTTGACCGGCCATTCACGTACCGACCCCTGCATAACCGATTCACGCTCGCCCTTGAGAATACGCTGTGCGCGTTTTTCCAACTCTTCCTGTCCGGCAGCCTGCCGGCGTAGCCAGCGAATGGAGAAGTACAGCATCAGGAGCATCAGGCCCGCGGCCAACAATACCGATAGCGTCGACACCACGAAACGCGGTAAACCAATCAGCGGATCGACATATTTTAAGGCGATCGTCATGTTCAAATGATGCATCAGCGGAAATTCGACCTCATGATAGAGGTGCGTGCGTTCCCAACCGGCCTCGGGCAGTTGTATTGAATAGAGGGTCGAATCGTTATCCTGAATATCCAACGCCACAATGCCTGCCGTCTTCATCATTCCCGGCAGCCAATATTGGATATTTTCGGGCGATTGCACTAATAACGCCTGATCGATACTGGCCGTGACCTCGCGTAGCTGCTGCTCGGTTCGCAACTGGCTATAATAACAGAGGCTAAATATGCTACTGAAAAGCATAAGAAAAATGGCGAGAACCGTCAGCAATACTATGAGTATCGAGAACCTGGTCGTAAATCCCATCCCTGCGTCCTATTCCAAATAATTGTCATTTCTGCGAGTTTGTTGTTTTTTATCAGTTCGCATAGGCCAGCTACAACGCATAGTACCAATACTAAGGTAGCTGTAATAACTATACCCTAAATAATTCGAGTTGCAGGAAGGCGGCAAGCGAGGGAGACCCGATGAGCTTACTCAAGTAAGTGATTCAGGTGACTGACAAACCTGCCTTGGCAGATTTGAACGCGGCTTGCAGCGGCCCCAACGGGGCGAGTAGCGCAGCCAACGCACATGCAGCTTGAGATATGACGGCTATATAGTCGTTAATGACTTCCCCCCATTTTTCACCCTGCTACAGGAGATAGCCCATGCAGGCTTTAGTTCTTGAACAGTCAGACGGACTGACCCACGCTCAGATTCGCGAGATTGATGCGGAGCAGCTTCCCGCCGGGGATGTGACTGTTGATATCAGTTGGTCCGGTATTAATTATAAAGATGCGCTTGCCATTACTGGCAAAGGCAAAATTATTCGTAACTTCCCGATGGTTCCTGGGATCGATTTCGTAGGTACAGTACGCCACAGCGACAGCGATCGGTTTGCCGTCGGTCAGCCCGTAATCCTGACGGGTTGGGGCGTAGGTGAAAACCACTGGGGCGGTTTGGCACAACAGGCGCGTGTGAAGAGCGATTGGCTGGTCCCTCTGCCCGCGTCGCTGGATGCGCGTAAAGCTATGATTCTTGGCACAGCAGGCTTTACCGCGATGCTGTGCGTGATGGCGCTGGAAGACGGCGGCATCACCCCGGAAAGCGGCGACATCATTGTGACGGGCGCCAGCGGCGGCGTCGGCAGCACGGCAGTCGCCCTGCTTGCAGAGCTAGGCTATCAGGTGACTGCCGTCAGCGGCCGTGCCGACAACACTGATTATCTGAAAAAATTGGGTGCCAAACAGGTGTTGGATCGCAGCGAATTCAGCGGCAGCCCTCGCCCGCTAGAGAAACAACGTTGGGCTGGCGCGGTTGATACCGTCGGCGACAACGTGCTGGCGACGCTGCTGGCGCAGATGGATTACAACGCGACGGTTGCCGCGTGCGGTCTGGCTGGCGGTATTGCTCTGCCAACGACCGTGATGCCATTTATTTTACGCAATGTTCGCCTGCAAGGCGTGGATTCCGTGATGGCACCACTGGCGCGCCGTCAGCAAGCGTGGGAGCGTCTGGCTGCCATCCTGCCTGAGTCGTTCTATCAGCAAGTTACGCAGGAAATCGGGTTGGAGGATGTCCCTGCCGTTGCCGCTGCGCTGCTGGAAAACAAAGTCACTGGCCGTACGCTGGTGAAAATCAGCTAACACCGTTCGTTGACGTATTAATTTGCGGAACGAAAACGGTGATAATGGAATAGAAGAGTAAAGCGTCCGCGACAGGGACAAAGGCGTCAGGAACGCCTTTGAACGTCGCTTGCGACGGCCCTGAAAGGGTGAATCTCAGGGATGAGATTCATATCTGCGCGGCTCGAGCGTACATGGATGTATTCACAGCGTCTTTACGATCTATCCATTATCATCGCCCAACGCATTATCAGTAATCTTGAGCGCTGTTACACCCTGCAAAAAAGTATTTCATCTCTCCTGTCGCAGTTTCTACCGCAAGTCATCTATAACTAAGTGAACGGTAAGCATTAAAAACGCCACTTTGCGTCAACAATAATAATGACTGGCGGGAGTTCACATGCACAAACATCGCAAATTCACGGAAGCCGACGTTACCCCGGAATCCCTCTTCTATCAGCGTCGGCGCGTATTAAAAGCGCTGGGTATTTCCGCTGCGGCGCTCTCACTGCCGTTTTCTGCACAGGCTGACCTGCTGGCCTGGTTTAAAGGCGGCGATAAACCCAAAGCGCCACCGGGTAAACCGCTCACGTTTAGCCAACCCGCCGACTGGAAGCTCGATCTGCCGCTCACGCCGGAAGATAAAGTTACGGGCTATAACAACTTCTATGAATTCGGGTTGGACAAAGCCGATCCGGCGGCCAATGCGGGCGGGTTAAAAACCGAAAGCTGGACCGTTAAGATAGACGGTGACGTCGCTAAGCCTCTCACGCTAGATATCGACGATTTGCTAAAACGCTTTCCATTGGAAGAACGGATCTACCGTTTCCGCTGCGTCGAGGCGTGGTCAATGGTGATTCCGTGGGTCGGCTTTGAGCTGGCCAAGCTGATTAAATTCGCCGAACCCACCAGCAACGCCCGCTACGTGGCGTTTCAGACGCTTTACGACCCAGAGCAGATGCCGGGGCAAAAAGATCGCTTCATGGGCGGCGGGCTAGACTATCCCTATGTAGAAGGGCTGCGGATGGATGAAGCCATGAATCCCCTGGCACTGCTGGCCGTCGGCGTCTACGGCAAGACACTACCGCCGCAGAACGGTGCGCCCATTCGGTTAGTTACACCGTGGAAATACGGATTCAAGAACATCAAATCCATCGTACATATCCGGCTCACTCGTGAGAAGCCGCCCTGCACATGGAATCTGGCGGCTCCAGACGAGTATGGCTTCTATGCCAACGTTAACCCGCATGTGGATCACCCCCGCTGGTCGCAGGCGACAGAGCGCGTCATTGGCTCAGGTGGTTTGCTTAACGTTGAACGCCAACCCACGCTGCTGTTCAACGGCTATGCCGATCAGGTTGCCTCGCTGTATCGCGGCCTGAATCTGCGCGACAACTTTTAGCTAATAACACAAAACATCTAGCTAATAACACAAAACTTCTCGCTACAGCATCCTGTCAGGATAGGGATCCACATCAGCATGAGACTGACGTTACTACACATTAACGGGCTAAAAGTGCTACTCCATCTGGCTGGTTTTCTGCCGCTGCTGTGGCTGATATTGTCAGTTGACCAAGGGTGGTTCAGCGCGGACCCAGCCAAAGATATCCAGCATTTTACCGGCCGAATGGCGCTGAAATTGCTGCTGGCGACGCTGTTGGTCACGCCACTGGCGCGCTACGGTAAACAGCCTCTGCTGATTCGCTGCCGACGCCTCCTCGGGCTGTGGTGCTTTTTCTGGGCGACGTTACATCTGGTGAGCTATGCACTGCTGGAGTTGGGTCTGGATCATCTGGCGCTGCTGGGAAAAGAACTGATATCCCGGCCGTATCTAACGTTGGGAATCATAAGCTGGCTGATTTTGCTGGCGCTGGCGGTGACCTCACCACAGGTAATAATGCGCAAGTTGGGATCGCAATGGCAAAAACTGCATAATTTCGTCTATTTAGTCGCCATCCTTGCGCCTATCCACTATCTTTGGTCAGTTAAAACGCTCTCCCCACAGCCTATTTTGTACGCGCTCGCGGCGATGATCTTGCTGCTGTTACGTTATAAGAAATTTCGCCAATGGTGGCGCTAAACGCCGCAGCAATACAGGAAAAGCCGGTTACGGACCGCAGTGAAATTCACGCCTTCGCACGGCTTGGTGCAGGAATATCTCCGCAGATAAGACCAGTATTTAGCTGCGAATTGCCACGATATGGTTATAATGCACGACTTTAATTTCTCGGGCCGGACAATTTGCGTCACGAAAGGTGACAAACGAATAGCTTCGCGCTATTTTGTGCGACACGGTTTTGGCAATCTTGGTCAATCGCGGGAGATAGCAGCACAATGGCAGAAAAGTTTCACATTTTGCTCTTGAACGGTCCAAACCTGAATCTGCTAGGAACCCGAGAGCCCGACAAATACGGTAACACGACGTTAGCAGACATTGTCAGCGAGCTGGAAACACAGGCGCAGGCATTGAACGTGAAGTTTTCCCATCTGCAATCCAATGCGGAACATGTTCTGATCGATACCCTCCATCAGGCCAGAGGAAACACAGACTTCATTCTGATTAACCCGGCGGCATTTACCCACACCAGCGTTGCGCTGCGTGATGCCCTGCTGGCAGTCGCGATTCCGTTTATCGAAATTCATCTGTCCAACGTGCACGCACGTGAGCCTTTTCGTCATCATTCCTATCTTTCTGATGTTGCGGTAGGCGTGATATGTGGCCTGGGGGCAGATGGTTATCAGTATGCTTTACAGACGGCGGTAAAACGCCTGTCAACTTCCAATTAAACAAAAGAGTACGGAACCACATCCATGGATATTCGTAAAATCAAAAAACTGATCGAACTGGTTGAAGAGTCCGGCATCGCCGAACTGGAAATTTCTGAAGGTGAAGAATCAGTACGTATCAGTCGTGCCCCAGCAGCGGTTAACTACCCGATGATGCAACAGGCTTACGCTACGCCAATGATGCAGCCACAGCCTGCTCTGGCTGCCGCCGTTGCACCAGCGCCGGTGGAAGCGCCTGCCGCACCGGCTGCCATCAGTGGACACATCGTTCGTTCTCCAATGGTTGGAACCTTCTATCGCACCCCAAGCCCAGATGCTAAAGCTTTCGTGGAAGTGGGTCAGCGCGTCAACGTTGGCGATACCCTGTGCATCGTCGAAGCCATGAAAATGATGAACCAGATCGAAGCCGACAAAGCGGGCGTGGTTAAAGCCATTCTGCTCGAAAGCGGTCAGCCGGTCGAATTTGACGAGCCACTGATTGTCATCGAATAACGAGGCTTATCATGTTAGATAAAATCGTTATCGCTAACCGCGGAGAGATCGCGCTGCGTATTTTGCGTGCCTGTAAAGAGCTGGGCATCAAAACCGTCGCCGTTCACTCCAGTGCGGATCGCGATTTGAAACACGTATTGCTGGCGGACGAAACCGTGTGTATCGGCCCGGCTCCGTCAACAAAAAGCTATCTGAACATCCCAGCGATTATTTCCGCTGCGGAAATCACCGGTGCCGTCGCGATTCACCCTGGCTACGGTTTCCTGTCCGAAAATGCGGATTTTGCCGAGCAGGTTGAACGCTCTGGCTTTATCTTCATCGGCCCACGCGCAGAAACCATTCGCCTGATGGGCGACAAAGTGTCAGCCATCACCGCAATGAAAAAAGCGGGTGTTCCGACCGTACCAGGCTCTGATGGCCCGTTAGACGGTGACATGGACGCTAACCGTGCTCATGCAAAACGCATCGGCTATCCGGTCATCATCAAAGCCTCTGGCGGCGGCGGTGGTCGTGGTATGCGCGTCGTGCGCAGCGACAAAGAGCTGGAACAATCCATCAACATGACCCGTGCGGAAGCCAAAGCGGCTTTCAACAACGACATGGTCTACATGGAAAAATATCTGGAAAACCCACGTCACGTGGAAATTCAGATTCTGGCTGATGGTCAGGGCCACGCCGTCTATCTGGCCGAGCGCGACTGCTCCATGCAGCGTCGCCACCAGAAAGTGGTGGAAGAAGCGCCAGCACCGGGCATTACGGACGAGCTGCGCCGCAATATCGGCGAGCGCTGCGCCAAAGCCTGTATCGATATCAACTATCGTGGTGCGGGTACGTTTGAGTTCCTGTACGAAAACGGTGAGTTCTACTTCATTGAAATGAACACCCGTATTCAGGTGGAGCATCCGGTTACCGAGATGATTACCGGCGTGGACCTGATCAAAGAGCAGCTGCGCATCGCTGCCGGTCTGCCACTGTCCATCAAGCAGAAAGACGTTAAGGTTCGCGGCCATGCGGTGGAATGCCGTATCAACGCCGAGGACCCGAACTCGTTCCTGCCAAGCCCGGGTAAAATCACGCGTTTCCACGCGCCGGGTGGCTTTGGTGTCCGTTGGGAATCACATATTTACGCCGGTTATACCGTACCGCCGTATTACGATTCCATGATCGGCAAGCTGATCACCTACGGCGAAACCCGGGAAATCGCGATTTCCCGTATGAAGAACGCGCTGGCTGAACTGATCATCGATGGCATCAAAACCAACATCGAACTTCAGATAAAGATCATGAGTGACGAAAACTTCCAGAGAGGTGGCACTAACATCCACTATCTGGAAAAGAAACTCGGCTTGCAGTAAACACCACTCAATCGAGTCAAAAGGCCAGCCTATGCTGGCCTTTGTTATTTATGCCTCCGAGTCGTCATGCCGTTCGCAAACGCTGACTAGCACAAGCAACCCGCAAGCAAACGAGGTAGGATATATCGTCTTTTTTAGGATGAGATGGTGGTTGCAGAGTGACAAGACAATCCGATTTTGATTTCTCGTGCAGACCATTAATTCCGTACGCACACAACTATAATCACGGGGATTATGAAAGCTGGCACACTCACAGTTGCGCTCAGTTAATTCATACGCTTAGTGGGGTTATTCGGGTTGAAACCCAACAGGGAATCTGGGTGGTTCCACCCTCGCGTGGGGTATGGATACCCGCAGATATTCCACATGCCTTACATATTGTGGGTGAAGTTAAGGCCAGAGTACTTTTTGTCGAACCGCTTGCCAGAGCAGACCTCCCTGTTATCTGTCAGGTCGTGGGGATAACACCTTTATTACGAGAACTCATCATCGATGTCCTGAAACTTCCCGCTAATTATGAGCCAGGAAGTCGGACCGAACGTATTTATGAACTTATCCTTGATGAAATACGTTTGATGAATACGCTTCCTTTTTGTCTTCCTGAGCCGATTTCTGAGCGCCTGAAATTATTGTGCAATGCCGTCCGTCAGGCCCCCTATGAGGCCTGGACTGTGGCCAACGCTGCCGAGCAAGCCAACGTCAGCGTAAGAACACTCAGCCGACATTTTTATCAGCAAACCGGTATGCAATTTAGTGAGTGGGTTCGTCGTGCACGTTTGCTGATTGCCCTAACGCGTCTGGCACAGGGCGAACAAGTCACCCGAGTGGCGCTTGATTTAGGCTATGCCAACCCGGGAGCTTTCACTGCCATGTTTCGCAGAGTCATGGGCGTGACGCCCGGCAATTACTTCAACCCATAATCAAACGCCCTGCGGCATTCAGCATCGCTTGCAAAGAGGCTCGGGTAACATCGCTGTCAATGCTGACACCCCATGCACATTCACCCGCATGGTTCTGACAGCACACATAAGCCACAGAACGGCTGTCACTACGCTGACCTAACGTGTGTTCCTGATAGCTCACAATATTAAGATCTGCTTTCACCTCTCGGCAGAGAGCCGTCATTCCCGCAGAGAGAAAACCGTTTCCTGCGCCCTTCAAATTCAGTCTTTTCTCGCGGAAAATGATTTCAGTTGAAAGCGTTGTGTTCTGCCCAAGCTGATTATCGCAGGTATATTTAGTTAACCGAATCAGCGGTAATTCGACTAAACCGTAAGCCTCACGAAATAGCATCCAGATAGCCATCTGCGACATCTCTTTCCCCTCAGATTCAGACGCTTTCTGTACCAGCAGACTGAATGCCTTCTGAAGTTGACGAGGCAAGATGAGGCCATGGTTTTGCTCAAGCAGCCAGGCAGCACCGCTTTTTCCTGACTGGCTGTTTACGCGAATAACGGCCTCATAATTGCAACCGATGTCTTCCGGATCGAGCGGAAGATAGGGAATTTCCCATACTGGCGAGGCCGAATGCAGTCGTGCTGCAAACCCTTTTTTAATCGCATCTTGATGCGATCCGGAAAAAGCCGTAAAAGCGAGTTCTCCGGCATAAGGGTGACGTGGTGCGACGGGGAGTTGATTACACTCCTCAACCACTTCCACCACCTTCTTCATGTGGCTGAAATCGAGCTCAGGAGAGATTCCCTGCGTGTAAAGATTAAGCGCCAGCGTCACTAAATCGACATTACCGGTACGTTCTCCATTACCAAACAGGCAGCCCTCCACTCTTTCAGCGCCAGCCAGTAAAGCAAGTTCAGCGCAGGCAATGCCTGTACCGCGGTCATTATGCGGATGCACACTGATACAGACCTTATCTCTACGGGAAAAATGTCGGCAAAAATATTCTATCTGATCGGCATACACATTGGGCGTGTTGACCTCAACGGTCGCGGGAAGGTTGATAATCATGGGGCGGCACGCATCAGGCTCCCAGACATCGGCGACAGCCTCGCAAATCTGAAGCGCGAAATCTGGCTCGGTAAAGCAGAACGTTTCCGGTGAATATTGAAAGGTCCAGTCAGTCTCCTGCGCCTCAGCACATAACTGACGGATCTGCTTCGTCGCATTGACCGCAAGCTGAATAATTTCATCACGTGTCTGACGAAACACCACATCCCTGAAAACCGGTGCAGTCGCGTTGTATAAGTGAACGGTGGCGCGATGTACACCACTCAGCGATTCAAATGTACGCGTAATCAAATCTTCTCGCGCCTGCGTTAAAACCTGAATTGTCACATTCTGCGGAATACGCTTTTCTTCAATCAATAAGCGAACAAAATTAAAATCAGTTTGTGAAGCAGACGGAAAAGCGACCTCAATCTCTCTGAATCCGCAGGCAATCAGCAGATCCCAAAATTTCAGTTTACGCATTTCATTCATCGGCTCAGCAAGAGCCTGATTACCGTCCCGTAAATCGGTGGAAAGCCAACGTGGTGGTTGGGTTAATGTCTTGCTAGGCCATTGCCGATCTTTTAGGCCAATCGGTGGATGCGCTTTGTATTTCAATGAAGGGTTATTCAACATGATCGGGCTCCTTTTAATGGAACCTCAGTGTTATCCAGAGAGCCATGAGCACGCTCATCCGGAGGTGACAACTAATGACGCAAAAGTGACAATCATTAAACCGTTCGGCTCCTTTTCCGCGTTTTCACTCTGAAAAAACCGTCATGCTCACTCCCTGTTGGCGCTTGGAGTAAAATGTTCTCGCGTCAAGTAATGGTACCCCACGGCTGGCTTTTACGCTTCTGGCGTAATTCTTACTAGTCAATTGGCCCACATGCCGTAAAATTCCCGCTTTCGTCATCACGACGTTCATAACGATGCCAATCCTCCCATTTACGGTGGAGAAGAACATGGATACACGCTTTCCTCAGGCGCACAAAGAGGCCCGCTGGGCTTTTGGCCTGACGCTGGTTTATTTAGTGGCCTGGGTGCTTGCCGCCTATTTGCCTGACAACACACAAGGGATCACCGGCCTTCCACACTGGTTTGAGATGGCCTGCCTGCTGCTGCCGCTCGTGTTTACGCTGCTGTGTTGGCTAATGGTGCGCGTCATTTTCCGCGATATCTCACTGGAGAGTGACGATGCAAATTGAAATTTTATTGCCGCTGATTGGCTATCTACTGCTGGTGTTCGGGCTGTCGGTCTATGCGTACCGTCGCCGTCAGGCGGGTAACTTTCTTAACGAATATTTCCTCGGCGGCCGCTCAATGGGCGGGTTTGTTCTCGCGATGACGCTGATCGGCACTTACGTTAGCGCCAGCTCTTTTATCGGCGGGCCGGGTGCGGCGTATAAATACGGGCTAGGCTGGGTACTGCTTTCGATGATCCAGCTTCCTACCATGCTGCTGTCGCTGGGGATTCTGGGGAAAAAATTCGCCATTCTGGCGCGGCGCTACAACGCCATCACGTTGAACGACATGCTGTACGCCCGCTACAACAGCCCGCTGCTGGTCTGGTTCGCCAGCATCAGCCTGCTGGTCGCGTTTATCGGCGCCATGGCTGTGCAGTTCATCGGCGGCGCACGCCTGCTGGAAACCGCAGCGAACATCCCTTACGACATCGGCCTACTGATTTTCGGCGTCACCATCGCGCTGTACACCACGTTTGGCGGTTTCCGCGCCAGCGTGCTTAATGATGCGATGCAGGGCATCGTGATGTTGATCGGCACCGTCATCCTGCTGGTCGGCGTGATCTATGCCGCCGGCGGCTTGCATAGCGCAGTCGATAAACTGCAACAAATCGACCCGATGCTGGTATCGCCACAGGGCAGCAACGGCATTCTGTCGATGCCGTTTATGGCCTCATTCTGGGTGCTGGTCTGCTTCGGCGTCATCGGCTTGCCGAACACCGCCGTGCGCTGCATCTCTTATCGTGACAGCAAAGCGCTGCACCGTGGCATTATCATCGGCACCATCGTCATCGGCATCCTGATGCTCGGCATGCACTTGGCCGGTGCGCTGGGCCGCGCCGTGATGCCAAATCTGACGATTCCCGATCAGGTTTTACCGGCGCTGATGGTCACCGTATTACCGCCGCTGGCCGCAGGGATCTTTCTCGCCGCGCCAATGGCCGCTATCATGTCCAACATTAATGCGCATTTGCTTCAGGCCTCCGCCACGATCATCAAAGATCTCTACCTCAGCGTACGCCCGCAGCAGATCCATAACGAACGCCGCATCAAGATCCTGTCCAGCATGACCACCCTACTATTGGGCCTGCTGGTGCTGTTGGCCTCCTTACGGCCGCCGGAAATGATTATCTGGCTGAACCTGCTGGCGTTTGGCGGACTGGAAGCGGTGTTCCTGTGGCCGCTGGTACTGGGCCTGTATTGGGAACGCGCGAATGCCGCGGGTGCGCTTAGCGCCATGTTCACCGGGGCGATTTGCTATACCTTACTGGCTAGCTTCAACCTTCAGTTGGGCGGGTATCACCCGATTGTGCCATCGCTGTTACTCAGCCTGATGGCGTTTATTATTGGCAACCGCTTTGGTCATAATCCACCAGCGCCGGTTGCCGCTTCATCTTCACTTTAAATGTAATAGAGACTGCTATGCCGTGGATTCAACTGAAAATAAACACCTCAGGAAAGGTTGCAGAACAACTGGGTGACGTCATGATGGAAAGCGGTGCGGTATCCGTTACGTTTCAGGATACGCACGATACCCCCGTGTTTGAGCCACTGCCGGGCGAGACTCGCCTGTGGGGCGATACTGACGCGATTGCGCTGTATGATGCCGAAACCGATATGAACGCGGTTATCGCCATACTGGAGCAGGAACCGCTGCTGGGCGCGGGTTTTAAACACAAGATCGAGCAGTTGGAAGACAAAGACTGGGAACGCGAGTGGATGGATAACTTCCACCCGATGCAGTTCGGCAAACGTCTGTGGATTTGCCCAAGCTGGCGTGACATTCCTGACCCGACTGCCGTCAACGTCATGCTCGATCCTGGCCTGGCATTTGGCACCGGCACCCATCCAACAACCGCGCTGTGCCTGCAATGGCTCGACGGGCTGGATCTGGAAGGGAAAACCATCATCGATTTTGGCTGCGGTTCCGGCATTCTGGCAATTGCCGCCCTGAAACTGGGTGCAGCACGCGCCATCGGGATTGATATCGATCCGCAGGCGATTCAGGCCAGCCGCGATAACGCACAGCGCAACGGCGTCTCCGAGCGTCTTGAGCTTTATCTGCCGAAAGATCAGCCTGCTGACCTGTCTGCCGATGTCGTCGTCGCCAACATCCTTGCTGGCCCACTGCGCGAACTGGCACCGCTGATTAGCGATCTGCCAAAAGCGGGAGGGCACCTTGGCCTGTCCGGTGTACTGGCCACGCAGGCCGATGGCGTCGCAGAAGCCTACGCAGACAAGTTCACGCTCGATCCGGTGGCTGAACGCGAAGAGTGGTGCCGCATTACCGGCCAACGCCGCGCATCGTAATAACGCTATCCCGCTAGTCCCGCCCACCGTATGTGCAACGGTGGGCACCTTTCTTCTTGCTATATCTCACGATTGATCCCCATAAACAGGCGTATGATGCCGCTCGGCAAGCGACTGGACGTCACCTGCGCCCGGCGCTCAACGATGCCATATCATTATTTTCAAGGGATGAAAAATGAAAGGTAAACTCTCTATCGTATTGATGCTATCCGCCAGTTTTTCCGCCTTGGCGGCCGATCCGGTGCACTGGGGCTACGAAGGCAACGGTGATCCCGCACACTGGGGAAAGCTGTCTCCAGACTTCTCGTTATGTGAAACGGGTAAAAACCAATCTCCCATCAATATCCGCCAGGCTCTGAACGCTCAACACGACCCCTTACAGCTGGCTTTCCTGCCCGGGACACAGCAAATTATCAACAATGGGCATACCGTTCAGGTTAACGTTGGCCCGGGGAATACGCTGGTATTGGATAACGAGACATTCACCTTGCAGCAGTTTCACTTTCACGCACCGAGCGAGAATGAAATTGACGGTAAACAGTTCCCGCTGGAAGGCCATTTTGTCTATAAAGACGCAAGCGGTGCGCTCACCGTTATCGCGCTGATGTTTCAGGAAGGAGAAGCCAATCTGCCGTTAGCCACGACATGGCAGCAGATTCCGGCTCAGGTTAATCAGGCAGAGGACGTGCGCACGCCGATAGAGATTCAAGCCCTGTTACCGACGTCATTAAACTACTATCGGTTTAGTGGGTCGCTCACCACGCCACCGTGTTCGGAAGGCATTCGCTGGCTCGTACTGGATCACCCCGTCACCGCCTCTGCTGAACAAATAAACCAGTTCCGCTCGGTCATGCATCACGCCAATAATCGCCCCACACAACCGCTTAATGGCCGAATCATCATCCATTAAGCCACTCCACGAGGCTGGTCAGACGGTCTGTCGACCAGCCTCGGGTAAATCGGTACCCTTTTTTGCCGCATTAACCAACGTATTTCACTGATAAAGCATTGATAGCCTGCTGTATCTCCACTAAAAATGACCGCGCTTGCAGATAAAATTCTGTAAACAGATGATTATTTCCCAGAACAAAAAATCGACACAAAAACATAACTAACTGTTAAATATGAATAATATTTTTATACAACTTTATGAAGTGCATTTTCATTGATCGATAGCCGTAAATTGGTCAAAGTTTGGCCTTTCATCTGACGTAAAAAATGCGTAATATACGCGCCCTTGCAGGCACAGTATGGTCAATTTTTGTCTATGCACATTGGACAATTTCAGCTTAGTAATCGCTTGATAGCAGCCCCAATGGCTGGTATTAGCGATCGCCCATTTAGAGCACTCTGTCATGCGATGGGCGCTGGAATGACCGTGTCTGAAATGCTTTCTTCCAACCCGGAAGTGTGGCGTTCAGACAAGTCGCGTTTGCGAATGGTACATAGCGATGAACCGGGTATCAGAGCCGTGCAGATTGCCGGTTGTGACCCCGATGAGATGGCGGCGGCAGCGAGAATCAACGCTGATTCCGGCGCCCAGATCATCGACATCAATATGGGCTGCCCGGCGAAGAAGGTGAACCGCAAGATGGCAGGATCTGCATTGTTGCAGTATCCGGATTTGGTCAAACAGATCCTCTCTACGGTAGTGAAAGCGGTAGACGTACCGGTGACACTGAAAATCCGAACCGGTTGGGCACCAGAGCACCGCAACTGTGTAGAAATTGCCAAATTGGCTGAAGACTGTGGGATTCAGGCGTTAACCATTCACGGACGCACGCGTGCGTGCCTGTTCAATGGTTTCGCCGAATACGACAGCATTCGGGCAGTTAAGCAGGCCGTTTCCATTCCTATTATTGCGAATGGCGACATTACAGACCCGCATAAAGCCAGAGCGGTTCTTGACTACACCGGGGCTGACGCCCTGATGATAGGACGAGCCGCTCAGGGAAGACCCTGGATCTTTCGGGAAATCCAGCATTATCTGGACACAGGGGAGTTGCTAGCACCAATGCCGTTGGCAGAGGTTAAGCGCTTGTTGATCGAGCACATACGGGAATTGCACGACTTTTATGGTCCAGGCAAGGGATTTCGTATCGCTCGTAAGCACGTATCTTGGTATCTCCAGGAGCATGCCCCAAACGACCAGTTTAGGCGCACATTCAACGCCATTGAGGATGCCAGCGAGCAGCTGGAGGCGTTGAAGGCATATTTTGAAAATCTTGCGTAAACAGAAAAAGAGCTGACAGAACTATGTTCGAACAACGCGTGAATTCTGACGTACTGACCGTTTCCACTGTAAACTCTCAGGCTCAGGTAACCCAAAAACCCCTGCGCGACTCGGTTAAACAGGCACTGAAGAACTATTTTGCTCAATTGAACGGTCAGGATGTAAGTGACCTGTATGAGCTGGTACTGGCTGAAGTTGAACAGCCACTGTTGGACATGGTGATGCAATACACCCGCGGTAACCAAACCCGCGCCGCCCTGATGATGGGCATCAACCGCGGTACTCTGCGTAAGAAATTGAAAAAATACGGCATGAACTGATGCTAATCAGTTAAGCATTTGAAAAAAGGCGCTTTACCTTTCTGGTTAAGCGCCTTTTTCTTTGCCGTTGATTAAGGTAACAACGGCCTTAGCGTGGACGCGATGAGCATTGGCGTCTGTGAGATGGGGAATCGGTTGTTAATGACTCATCCCTTCTTATTGATCAACTTCCGGCGCATGAAAGAGTCGGTGCAGATTGTCTAATCGCTCTGCTAACACGAACGTTAAAATCTCTTTCGATTCTGGGTTGTTCAATTCAACAATGGCGTAAGCCAGCGCACGACACTGATCGAGTGCTTCTTCTGGCTCTAACGGCGTGTTATCAAACATGGCGAACCTCCTGAATGGGCAGGCGACCAGCGAAGACCATGACATGACCATCAGGGGAATGCTCCCGCGCCTGACGTTCGGTGGTAGCGATAATATGCACGACACGCTGGGAGGATGTTCCCAAAGCAAGAAAGCGATACTGAAATTCGGGGCGAGTTTGGGTAGACTGGATATCAGCCATAGTGTTAGCTCCTATAACATTGTGGTTAGAGGCCCGGTTAGTGCTCCAACACTGCCGGGCTTCGCATTTCATAGGTGAATCGCACCTATGTAGCTAACATTACGCCCAAGTGAATCGCACCTCAAGGTGTTTTTTAGAATTATTTTTACGTATACTGAATCGCACTTAGTACATGGAGATCCAGCAATGGCAACGGGTTCGATTAACAACAAGTCACAGCAGTTGAATGCAAGGTTCCCACACGATGTTGTTGCTGAAATGGAAAGCAGCCTTGAGGCTGGTGAGACAAAGGCGCAATTCATCATTACCGCAGTAAAAAGCGAGATCAAACGCCGCCAGCGCAAGCAGCCCAAAGATGAATCCAAAGACTGACGCTTGTTATGCGGGTAGAGTAAGCTGTATAGGCTAGTACTTAATGTGGTAGTCAGTTCATGCCAACTGCGGGCAATAGTTTGAGTAGATAATACTTGCATATCCCAAACCCAGTTCACTTGTAGTTTGTCGAGAAATTTTCAAAATCTATTGATTGTAATTAAAAAAAAAGATAACTTTTAATTTCAATCATTGTGATAAGAGATAATGATTTACTAGTTGTAAGCTATCTAAGAAAATTGCCACTTATGTAATAGGAGTTAGAATTAATGGGAAGGACGTCTGGAGCCAAAAACATTGTTTCTTTTCAAGATCGAAATCTAGTTGAAACAACAGATACACTAGCTATTAGGCACTTAACCAAGCGACCGGAGCAAACGCCACTTGAACAATTTAAATCACTTCTTAGCCATCAGAAAAATTACCTAGCCTGGATTGATAGCCGACATAAGGAGTTACAAGGCATTAAAAAAAAATTATCACCAGGAATTAGGGGGCCAAAAGATGACATTTATAAAAAATATCGGTGGTATTCCGAGCAAACTACATTACTTGAAGCAATCAATGGATTTGAAGTTTTTTATAAAACCACATTCATAGCTTTAGCCAAATCGTTAAGACGATATATACCAACAAGTCAGTTGAAGGGAATGGTAGATGCGAAGGTTTTATGGGCAGCAGAAGGTCAAGTTTCGTTCGCTGCGTTAATTTTTGAACACCAACTTTATCATGATTTTGAAAAAATTGATGAAGCTTCCAACATGCTTGTCAAGAAAAGACGCTACTCTCCAAACGATATCAAATCCTCTCTTAGGCCTAGGTTGTTAGCCTTGCAAGCAATATTTCAAATACGGCACACCATTTCTCATAATCAAGGTTTGGTGACTCAGAGCGATAAAGCAAAATTAATATCACTTGGTTATGAAGCAAATATTGGTGAGGTTATAGATCCGAGCAAAAATCATTTGGGCCATTCAGTTCGAGATCTGCTTTTAAAAGAGGCTGATGATTTCACAAAATGGTTACTCGACAATTGTGCTACGTATCTAAAGGAACGTCATGAGAAAAATGAAATAAAGCTAGAAAAAAAACTTAAAAAAAGAATTGAGAGAAAAATAGGTGAAAGTGATGAATTAAATAAATTAACATGGCAATAAAAAATTAGGCTGCGTATAAATTTTACTCTTTGATTTTTTGATAAATTAACCTAACTGTTAAAATTAATGAGTAATTATAAATTTGATCGTTTTAATTCAGCTCATTTCTTATAAATTTCCATTATCTTCTTTCATCGACTACTCCTTCTGTGAACATTTACGGACATTGCACAATGTCCGCTTAACGCCCTGTAGTCCCTCCCGACTATCAAATGTAGACCCTTACGACAAAACACAGTCAGCTTGAAAACGATCAACCCAGAATCAAAACACCTCAACAAGCTCAAATTCTTCAAACACCAGCAGCATATCTGGGGTGAAGGTGCTTTCCCGTTCGAAAAATGTCTGATGGCCTTCACGCCAGAAAGCCAGGCTTTTGTCGCCTTCGCCCTCTTTCGCCGCCATCTCAGCGGTAACATCGCAGTAGCGCACCAGCGTTAACGAGCGCGTCCGAATCACGCAGGAAGGCTGTTCAGCACCATCCAGAACAATGTTGTAATCGCCTACCTGCGGCGTTTGCTCGTTTTTGAATGCGTGGTACGAGCTACAGGTTGCCGTTTTATGCCCTTCCCGCACCAGTTGCAGAAGCTCATCCGCCAGCTCGGGGCTGTCGCCAAATGGCCAGCGCAGCGCGTCTGGGTACTTTTCCAATCCTTGTTTATGGCTCATCATCTTCCTCGGTTTATACGGCTATGATTGCTCTCTTTTCTTACGCAATCATAGCCGTAAAGAGGCCATCAGGTAATGTCCACTTCCACCCAGAGTGCCGCATGGTCGGACGCAGCCGTGTCCCATGAGGTGACTTCCGGTAGCGGCGTCACCGGTTCAGCGCCCTCTTTGGCGGCAATCTTGTCGATATTATAAATACCCCGACGTTCGATTCCCCACGCCACCACCGCCTGATGCAGCGGTGCAGATAGGAAAATATAGTCCAGCTGATTTAACCGTGCGCCCTTCTTTCCCCCGGAGAAATAGTAGGTATAACGCTCTTTCTCCGGACGTTCAGGATCCATAACCGGGTGTAAGTCCGACAGAGAAAACAGCGGAGCCAAACTGTGCCAGGGGTTTGACGAATCCTCGTTCAAATCGCCGAGAATGACCACGTAGTCCTTCTTGAGATCGTAAGTCTGTTGGACAATCTCTGCGACACGTTCGGATTGGTCACGCCGCTTCTGCGCCCCGCGCTGCCGCTCTTCTTCAGTTTGACCGCTCTGGCTTTTGAAATGGTTACAAAGGATATAAATCGGCTGTTTGAGGCCCGCATCCAGCGTGACCTCAAGGCAATCGCGGCTAAAGACGGGGTCAAACTGTTTTCCGGCATCAAAAATATGCGTGCGGAGCTGAGCAATCCGGTAACGCGTCAGGCAGGCAACATCAATGCCGCGTGGATCGTTCGGGCTGTCGATCATCACGAACTGGCTGAATTTATTTCTCCCCAGTACCTGACTGTTGAAATCACGCAAGACGTCCATGTTTTCAACTTCAACGGCGCACAGGATATCGGCGTTAAGCAAAGTAATAACTTTTCCCGTATTCTTACGCTGCTGGCTGCTGAATTCCTGCGATTTGAACACGATTTCACCGATCCAATCTCCACGGCCACGGCAGCTTTTATTGATCCTAAATCCGGTGCCAGCTTCCTCCTTTTTCCATCGCCCCAACGTGCCTGCATCGGTGCGGATATCAATATAAGGGCGTAATGCGATAGAAAGGCGGAATACCTTATCCTTCAGAGCCTCATCGTATTGGGGTTGTTCGAGAAGTTGCAGAAGCTGCCTGACCTGCTCCAATAAAGCGTCGATCTGCTGGGAATCGGGGAGATTGAGAATCGCGCTACGGTGGAACAGGTTCTCAACGTTATAGCTGGCGATACGGATCTTCATTGTTGTCTCCTGCTGGGTAGTGGCAAAAGCAATGATGTCCTTTTGAGGATAGAAGCCCATTGTGACAGTTGGGTAACATTTACGGCGCAATAGACTCTTTCTATCGTTCTTTTGCTCAAAATGGTTAAAACCTGACAAGCGCACTATATTCTCAACACATGCACTATATTCACTTCTGATATAAATCATCACACAACGTGATTTATAAACAGATGTCTTGTAGCGTAGATTCGTTATCAGCAAAAGTTATAAGCGCATCACTGCACACTACTCACAGGAATTCATAATGAAAAAAATACGTTTTGCTTTACTGACCAGCGCCCTGCTTGCTACCAGCGTATTCGCTCATGCAGATGACCTTAGCGCCATCAAGTCCGCAGGGGTTATCAAGATCGGCACAGAAGGCACCTACGCGCCTTACACCTATCATGATAAATCAGGCCAGTTGGTTGGCTTCGATGTGGATATTGGCCGTGCAGTGGCGGAAAAACTTGGCGTGAAAGCCCAGTTCATTGAAGGACGTTGGGACGGTTTAATCGCCGGTATTGATGCCAAGCGCTACGATGCGGTCATCAATCAGGTTGGCGTAACCAAAGAGCGTCAGGCTAAGTATGATTTCTCCAAGCCTTATATTGATTCCAAAGCGGTGCTGGTTGTCCGTGGCGATAACACCACCATCAAAGATTTCAGCGATCTGAAAGGCAAAAAATCTGCCCAGAGCCTGACCAGTAATTACTCTAAGCAAGCCACCAGCTACGGTGCGGAAATTGTACCAACGGATGGTTTTAACCAGTCTCTGGATCTGGTTCTCAGCGGCCGTGCCGATGCCACGTTGAACGATAACCTGTCATTCCTGGATTTCAAAAAACAGAAGCCGGATGCCAACGTGAAGATTGCGGCAACCTCAAAAGACGGTGAGCCTTCCGCGATTCTGGTACGTAAAAATCAGGCGCCACTGGTGGAAGCATTGAATAAAGCTCTGGATGAAATCAAAGCAGACGGCACCTATAAAACAATATCTGTGCGATACTTCGGGGAGGATGTTTCTCAATAATCGCACTGTTACCAGAGCGCGTTGTTATAAACAGGACTGTTATATACCCTAAATAATTCAAGTTGCGTGACAAAACGTTAGCGTTTTGAACAACGCTATGCGTTGACCCTTTAGGGCAAGGCCCATTTATGGCCTTGTAACGCGGCAACCGCACGAGTCCCCAGGAGCTTACAAAAGTAAGTAACTGGGGTGAGTAAGGGCAGCCAACGCACAAGCAGTTTGAAGTATGACGGGTATCAGCGCGCTCTGTAATTAGAGCATATCTTTATCGGAGCTCGTTTTCATGCCGCCTTGGCTACAACTCATGGCAGACTCCTTCTGGAGCCTGCTGTCTGCGGGACTGAAATTTACCGTCCCTCTGGCTATCCTGTCTTTCATCTTTGGCTTAGCTCTCGGCATTATCATCGCGCTGGTTCGCCTTTATGGCCCAAAGCCGCTGAAATGGGTGGGGGATTTCTACGTTTGGGTTATTCGTGGAACGCCATTATTGGTTCAGCTTTTCCTGATTTTTTATGGGCTGCCCAGCGCGGGTATTACTCTGGATGCCTTTCCGGCTGCCCTTATTGGTTTCACTATCAGCGTGGGTGCCTATAGCTCGGAGATCGTCCGTGGGGCCATCTTGTCAGTCCCAAAAGGCCAATGGAATGCTGCTTATTCTCTCGGTATGAACGGAAGGCAGGCGATCCGTTGGGTCATCTTCCCGCAATCCGTTTTCGTATCGCTGCCGCCGCTCTCCAATACGTTTATTTCCTTAATCAAGGATACATCGCTGGCTGCCGTCATCACCGTGCCAGAGATGTTTTTATCCGCTCAACGCATCGTTTCGGTTACCTATGAACCCTTGATTCTGTATGTTGAGGCTGCGCTGATTTATCTGATGTTCAGCACGGTGCTAAGCCAGCTACAGGTTAAGCTCGAAAAATATTATCAGCGCCACATCACACAGTAACGCCTCCTGCATCAGCCCACGCCATCCGCTGGGCTGATAACATAACCACGTTCCCAGACTCTCCCTGCTCAACGAGCAATCCCATCGCTAGCAAGCCTGAAAATGCCTCACGATCTCCATTTTGACGCACTAAAAGAGGGCGCATCGGCCTTTTTGCATTTGTCACGGTGCGCACATACCTAATTAGGATTACCCACTTAGATCAATAAGCATTCCTTTTCGTCTTCATTATCAAGCAAATAGAAAATTGGCATTTTATTTGCTTTGCTCTGCTCACGTCGGCATACCGACAGACAGGTATGGTGCACCTCATTGTGCACCGCAACACAACTGTGTACTGCAACAACAGCAGATAACTCTAGACGCTAGGATGATTATGAAAAGAATAGTGATTTCTACTCTGGTTGCTGGCGCGTCATTCTTTGCCGCAATCAATCAAGCCCATGCGGGTGCAACGCTGGACGCCATTCAGAAGAAAGGATTTGTGCAATGCGGTATCAGTGATGGCTTGCCCGGCTTTTCCTACGCGGACGCCAGCGGCAAATACTCCGGCATTGATGTTGACGTGTGCCGCGGCCTTGCCGCCGCCGTATTCGGCGACGCCAATAAAGTTAAATACACGCCGCTGACGGCAAAAGAACGCTTCACTGCACTGCAATCCGCCGAAGTCGATGTGCTATCACGTAACACCACCTGGACGTCTTCCCGTGACAGCGGCATGGGCATGCTCTTTACCGGCGTGACCTACTACGACGGCATCGGCTTCCTGACGCACAACAAAGCGGGCTTAACCAGCGCCAAAGAGCTGGACGGTGCAACCGTCTGTATTCAGGCAGGTACTGATACCGAGCTGAACGTCGCTGACTATTTCAAAACCCATAAAATGCAGTACACCCCCGTCACATTCGACCGCTCTGATGAAAGCGCCAAAGCGCTGGAGTCTGGCCGCTGCGATACGCTGGCATCAGACCAGTCACAGCTGTACGCACTGCGTATCAAGCTGAGCAAACCAGCTGAATTCATCGTTCTGCCAGAAGTCATCTCCAAAGAGCCGCTGGGTCCAGTGGTACGCCGTGGCGATGAAGAGTGGTTCGCGATTGTACGCTGGACGCTGTTCGCCATGCTGAATGCTGAAGAGATGGGGGTAACCTCGAAAAACGTCGACCAGTTGGCAGCAAAACCCACTACGCCAGATATGTCTCACCTGCTGGGTCACGAAGGCAGCTACGGTAAAGATCTCAAATTACCAAACGATTGGGCATTCAAAATCATCAAACAAGTCGGTAACTACGGCGAAATCTTTGAACGTAACGTCGGTATGGGCAGCGAGTTGAAAATTAAGCGCGGCCTGAACGAACTGTGGAACAAAGGCGGTCTCCAGTACGCGCCAGCGGTCCGTTAATTATCAGAAAACCCCGGGCGCAGTGGATTGCTGCGCCCTTCAGTACCCCCGTTTCGAGGTTCAAACATGCTACAACGCCCAACCGTAAAAGGTGATTTATCACTGACTAATCCAGCGGTGCGCGCCTGGCTGTATCAAATTGTCGTTGTTATCGCTGTATTGGCTGTCGCAGCCTACCTGTTGCACAACACCGTGACCAATCTGGCACAAAGGGGCATTACCTCTGGCTTCGATTTTCTAAATAAAAGCGCCGGCTTTGGCATCGTCCAACACCTGATTGACTATCAACAAGGCGATACCTACGCCCGCGTTTTTCTTGTTGGGTTATTCAACACGCTTCTGGTTTCGGCATTGTGTATCGTGTTTGCGTCGATTCTCGGCTTCACTGTTGGTTTGGCCCGGCTGTCTGACAACTGGTTGCTACGAAAAATATCCAACATTTACATTGAGATATTCCGTAACATTCCACCGTTGTTGCAGATCTTTTTTTGGTATTTTGCCGTACTGCGGAATCTACCGGGGCCACGCCAGTCAATCAACGCGTTTGATGTCGCATTCCTCAGCAACCGAGGCTTTTATCTGCCATCCCCTGAAATGGGACCGGGCGCAGCGGCATTTTTTCTTTCTCTGCTGATCGTATCGGCCGTGACATGGCGCGTCTTTCGACGTAACCAGCGCTATCACGCCTTAACCGGTCAACCGCGCAAAACCTGGCCACTGACGTTAGGCCTGTTACTTGTGCTGTGCGCACTCAGCCACTTGATTTTTGGTCCCGCTTTCCACTGGGATATGCCGGAATTAAAAGGGTTTAACTTTCGCGGCGGCATGGTGCTGATCCCTGAATTGGCGGCGTTAACCGTCGCTCTGTCGGTCTACACGTCATCATTTATTGCCGAGATCATTCGTTCAGGCATTCAATCGGTTTCCCACGGTCAACACGAAGCCGCGCGTTCTCTCGGCTTACCGAATCCCGTTACGCTACGCAAAGTGATCCTTCCACAGGCACTGCGCGTTATCATTCCGCCACTGACCAGCCAGTACCTCAATATTGTGAAGAACTCCTCGCTGGCTGCCGCCATTGGCTATCCCGATATGGTGTCGCTGTTCGCGGGAACCGTACTGAATCAGACCGGTCAGGCTATTGAAACCATCGCCATTACCATGTCGGTTTACCTCATTATCAGCCTGCTGATCTCGCTGCTGATGAATCTGTATAACCGCAAAATCGCGTTAGTCGAACGATAAGAGGACGTCATGACGATGAACCATTATACGCAAGGCCATCAGTCCCCTCTGTTCAAAGCGATGCAGTGGGCACGGCGTAATCTCTTCTCAAGTATCGGCAATAGCCTGTTAACGCTGTTTTGCCTCTGGCTACTGTGGGTTGCCATACCGCCGCTGCTCAACTGGACGATCTTTCAGGCGAACTGGATCGGCACAACCCGCAATGACTGTACGCGTGATGGGGCCTGCTGGGTCTTCATTCACGCCAGATTTGGTCATTTCATGTATGGCCTGTATCCAGCAGCAGAAGTCTGGCGCATCAACTTCGCACTCGCCATCGGGTTACTCAGCATTCTGCCGATGTTCCTAAAAAGCATCCCCTATCGCGGACGCTATCTTGCCGTCTGGGCAGTGGCGTATCCGCTCATCGCCTGGTGGTTGCTTTACGGTGGCTTTGGCGGACTCAGTAGAGTAGAAACCTATCAATGGGGCGGCCTAACGTTGACGCTGATCATCGCCGCCGTGGGTATTGCGGGTGCACTGCCACTTGGTATCTTGCTCGCATTAGGTCGCCGTTCCACTCTGCCGATTGTCCGCATGCTTTCCGTTGTGTTCATCGAGTTCTGGCGTGGTGTACCGTTAATCACCGTACTTTTTATGTCATCCGTGATGCTGCCGTTGTTTTTAACGGAAGGCACCACGATCGATAAACTGCTGAGGGCATTAGTCGGCGTTATTTTATTCCAGTCCGCTTATGTCGCTGAGGTGGTTCGCGGTGGCTTGCAGGCACTGCCAAAAGGACAGTATGAAGCCGCTGAATCCCTGGGCTTAGGCTATTGGCGCATGCAGGGGCTGGTCATCCTACCGCAAGCGCTAAAAATGGTTATCCCGGGTCTGGTGAATACCATTATTTCTCTCTTTAAAGACACCAGCCTGGTGATCATCATCGGCCTTTTCGATCTCTTCAGCAGTATCCAACAGGCAACGGTCGACCCCACCTGGCTGGGCATGTCGACAGAAGGCTATGTCTTTGCCGCAATGGTTTATTGGATTTTCTGTTTCAGCATGTCGCGCTATAGCCAACATCTGGAAAATCGTTTTAACACCGGACACAAGTCACACTGAGGCCATCCATGAATCAGACTGCATTAACTCAATCAACCGATCACATGATTACCTTAGAGAATGTGAATAAGTGGTACGGGCAATTTCATGTGCTTAAAGACATCAATCTGCAGGTCAGGCAAGGGGAACGGATTGTGCTGTGCGGCCCTTCGGGGTCGGGAAAATCGACCACCATACGCTGCATTAATCATCTTGAAGAACATCAGGCAGGGCGGATTGTCGTTGATGGTATCGAAGTGAATAATGATTTACGCAACATCGAAAAAATTCGTACTGAAGTCGGCATGGTTTTTCAGCATTTCAATCTTTTCCCGCACTTAACTGTGTTGCAGAACTGCACGCTGGCACCGTCCTGGGTACGCCACACGCCGAAAAAAGAAGCGGAAGAGCTGGCAATGCACTATCTGGAACGCGTGCGTATCGCCGCACATGCGCATAAATTTCCGGGGCAGCTATCTGGAGGCCAGCAACAACGTGTGGCCATCGCCCGTTCACTGTGCATGAAGCCCAAGATTATGCTGTTTGACGAGCCGACGTCTGCGCTGGATCCTGAAATGGTAAAAGAGGTGCTAGATACTATGCTTGGGCTAGCTCAGGATGGAATGACGATGCTTTGCGTCACGCATGAAATGGGATTCGCGAGAACCGTCGCTGATCGGGTGATCTTTATGGATCAAGGTGAGATCGTAGAACAAGCCCCACCGGATATCTTCTTCTCCAGCCCTCGTTCAGAGCGTACTCAGGCATTTCTCTCACAAATCCTGCACTAATCTGAAGCATCCTGCCTGCGTGTCCTACGCAGGCCTTCCCCACTATCGCCATTATGATGGCTATCACAGCTCGTATCACATAACTAATGCGAACTGGATAAGGTAGGAAGGTTTCTGCATCCTAAAAAACATCCTCATCTTCCATGACTGTCAGGTTATCTGCCGGATACACCGCAATAAATGCACAGCGAGCAAATCTAATTCAGATATCACATAGTTTACCCGATCTACGCAAGATACCGACTGCCTTTTACCACTGGCAAGGTATAAACAACATACACCAAAAATTTCCCATAGCAAAAAGCCCCTGTCTTTCGACAGGGGCTTTCCACTTGTTTGATGCCTGGCAGTTCCCTACTCTCACATGGGGAAGCCCCACACTACCATCGGCGCTACGGCGTTTCACTTCTGAGTTCGGCATGGGGTCAGGTGGGACCACCGCGCTATCGCCGCCAGGCAAATTCTGTTTCATTCCAACCGTCATGCTTCGCTTTCGCTCTCGCATAACCATCAGAACCAATCCTAAAACAAGCTGATTATCAACATCTCTTTGAGTCACTCTCAAAACACCTTCGGTGTTGTAAGGTTAAGCCTCTCGGGTCATTAGTACTGGTTAGCTCAACGTATCGCTACGCTTACACACCCAGCCTATCTACGTCGTAGTCTTCAACGGCCCTTCAGGGGTATCAAGTACCCAGGGAAGACTCATCTCGAGGCAAGTTTCCCGCTTAGATGCTTTCAGCGGTTATCTCTTCCGCACTTAGCTACCGGGCAATGCAATTGGCATCACAACCCGAACACCAGTGGTGCGTTCACTCCGGTCCTCTCGTACTAGGAGCAACCCCTCTCAATCTTCCAACGCCCACGGCAGATAGGGACCGAACTGTCTCACGACGTTCTAAACCCAGCTCGCGTACCACTTTAAATGGCGAACAGCCATACCCTTGGGACCTACTTCAGCCCCAGGATGTGATGAGCCGACATCGAGGTGCCAAACACCGCCGTCGATATGAACTCTTGGGCGGTATCAGCCTGTTATCCCCGGAGTACCTTTTATCCGTTGAGCGATGGCCCTTCCATTCAGAACCACCGGATCACTAAGACCTGCTTTCGCACCTGCTCGAGCTGTCACTCTCGCAGTCAAGCTAGCTTATGCCTTTGCACTAACCTCCTGATGTCCGACCAGGATTAGCTAACCTTCGTGCTCCTCCGTTACGCTTTGGGAGGAGACCGCCCCAGTCAAACTACCCACCAGACACTGTCCGCAACCCGGATCACGGGCCCACGTTAGAACATCAAACATTAAAGGGTGGTATTTCAAGGTTGGCTCCACGCAGACTGGCGTCCACGCTTCAAAGCCTCCCACCTATCCTACACATCAAGGCTCAAGGTTCAGTGTCAAGCTATAGTAAAGGTTCACGGGGTCTTTCCGTCTTGCCGCGGGTACACTGCATCTTCACAGCGAGTTCAATTTCACTGAGTCTCGGGTGGAGACAGCCTGGCCATCATTACGCCATTCGTGCAGGTCGGAACTTACCCGACAAGGAATTTCGCTACCTTAGGACCGTTATAGTTACGGCCGCCGTTTACCGGGGCTTCGATCAAGAGCTTCGCCTTGCGGCTGACCCCATCAATTAACCTTCCGGCACCGGGCAGGCGTCACACCGTATACGTCCACTTTCGTGTTTGCACAGTGCTGTGTTTTTATTAAACAGTTGCAGCCAGCTGGTATCTTCGACTGATTTCAGCTCCGTGAGCAAGTCACTTCACCTACCATCAGCGTGCCTTCTCCCGAAGTTACGGCACCATTTTGCCTAGTTCCTTCACCCGAGTTCTCTCAAGCGCCTGAGTATTCTCTACCTGACCACCTGTGTCGGTTTGGGGTACGATTTGATGTTACCTGGAGCTTAGAGGCTTTTCCTGGAAGCGTAGCATTGGTTACTTCATCACCGTAGTGACTCGTCATCACGCCTCAGTGTTAATGACGACCCGGATTTACCAAAGTCATCCACCTTCACGCTTAAACCGGGACAACCGTCGCCCGGATAACCTAGCTTTCTCCGTCCCCCCTTCGCAGTAACACCGAGTACAGGAATATTAACCTGTTTCCCATCGACTACGCTTTTCAGCCTCGCCTTAGGGGTCGACTCACCCTGCCCCGATTAACGTTGGACAGGAACCCTTGGTCTTCCGGCGTGCGGGTTTTTCACCCGCATTATCGTTACTTATGTCAGCATTCGCACTTCTGATACCTCCAGCAACCCTCACAGGTCACCTTCGACGGCTTACAGAACGCTCCCCTACCCAACAACACCTGAGTGTCGCTGCCGCAGCTTCGGTGCATGGTTTAGCCCCGTTACATCTTCCGCGCAGGCCGACTCGACCAGTGAGCTATTACGCTTTCTTTAAATGATGGCTGCTTCTAAGCCAACATCCTGGCTGTCTGTGCCTTCCCACATCGTTTCCCACTTAACCATGACTTTGGGACCTTAGCTGGCGGTCTGGGTTGTTTCCCTCTTCACGACGAACGTTAGCACCCGCCGTGTGTCTCCCGTGATAACATTCTTCGGTATTCGTAGTTTGCATCGGGTTGGTAAGTCGGGATGACCCCCTAGCCGAAACAGTGCTCTACCCCCGAAGATGAATTCACGAGGCGCTACCTAAATAGCTTTCGGGGAGAACCAGCTATCTCCCGGTTTGATTGGCCTTTCACCCCCAGCCACAAGTCATCCGCTAATTTTTCAACATTAGTCGGTTCGGTCCTCCAGTTAGTGTTACCCAACCTTCAACCTGCCCATGGCTAGATCACCGGGTTTCGGGTCTATACCCTGCAACTTAACGCCCAGTTAAGACTCGGTTTCCCTACGGCTCCCCTATACGGTTAACCTTGCTACAGAATATAAGTCGCTGACCCATTATACAAAAGGTACGCAGTCACCCTGATTAATCAAGGCTCCCACTGCTTGTACGTACACGGTTTCAGGTTCTATTTCACTCCCCTCGCCGGGGTTCTTTTCGCCTTTCCCTCACGGTACTGGTTCACTATCGGTCAGTCAGGAGTATTTAGCCTTGGAGGATGGTCCCCCCATATTCAGACAGGATGTCACGTGTCCCGCCCTACTCATCGAACTCACAATCTGTGCATTTTTGTGTACGGGACTATCACCCTTTACTGTGCGACTTTCCAGACGCTTCCACTAACACACAAACTGATTCAGGTTCTGGGCTCCTCCCCGTTCGCTCGCCGCTACTAGGGGAATCTCGGTTGATTTCTTTTCCTCGGGGTACTGAGATGTTTCAGTTCCCCCGGTTCGCCTCATTACGCTATGTATTCACGTAATGATAGTGTGTCGAAACACACTGGGTTTCCCCATTCGGGTATCGTCGGGTATAACGCTTCATATCAGCTTACCGACGCTTATCGCAGATTAGCACGCCCTTCATCGCCTCTGACTGCCTAGGCATCCACCGTGTACGCTTAGTCGCTTAACCTCACAACCCGAAGGTGTCTTTGATTAATCAAAGTCACTGTCGTGCTGCGATTATTTGAGAGACTCATTGACACACTGATACACCATTCATACCCGCAGGTACCAATGCATGTTCAGCTGTCATGTTTCAATTTTCAGCTTGTTCCAGATTGTTAAAGAGCAATATCGTAAACATGACTCCGAAGAATCATCTTTAAGATATTCATGATAATGTCTTTCACTCATTATCGGATTGGCGTCCCCAAGGGGATTCGAACCCCTGTTACAGCCGTGAAAGGGCAGTGTCCTAGGCCTCTAGACGATGGGGACACGAAAAATCCGTACCGAATCAGAAATTCGGCACTATCGCGTCAGCATGAGTTTACACTCATCGCATCAACAGGTGCGCTTGCTCAGTATTTTCATCAGACAATCTGTGTGAGCACTTCACTTAACACACATCTTCTTGGTAAGGAGGTGATCCAACCGCAGGTTCCCCTACGGTTACCTTGTTACGACTTCACCCCAGTCATGAATCACAAAGTGGTAAGCGCCCTCCCGAAGGTTAAGCTACCTACTTCTTTTGCAACCCACTCCCATGGTGTGACGGGCGGTGTGTACAAGGCCCGGGAACGTATTCACCGTAGCATTCTGATCTACGATTACTAGCGATTCCGACTTCATGGAGTCGAGTTGCAGACTCCAATCCGGACTACGACGTACTTTATGAGGTCCGCTTGCTCTCGCGAGGTCGCTTCTCTTTGTATACGCCATTGTAGCACGTGTGTAGCCCTACTCGTAAGGGCCATGATGACTTGACGTCATCCCCACCTTCCTCCGGTTTATCACCGGCAGTCTCCTTTGAGTTCCCGACCGAATCGCTGGCAACAAAGGATAAGGGTTGCGCTCGTTGCGGGACTTAACCCAACATTTCACAACACGAGCTGACGACAGCCATGCAGCACCTGTCTCAGAGTTCCCGAAGGCACTCAGCTATCTCTAGCTAATTCTCTGGATGTCAAGAGTAGGTAAGGTTCTTCGCGTTGCATCGAATTAAACCACATGCTCCACCGCTTGTGCGGGCCCCCGTCAATTCATTTGAGTTTTAACCTTGCGGCCGTACTCCCCAGGCGGTCGATTTAACGCGTTAGCTCCGGAAGCCACGCCTCAAGGGCACAACCTCCAAATCGACATCGTTTACAGCGTGGACTACCAGGGTATCTAATCCTGTTTGCTCCCCACGCTTTCGCACCTGAGCGTCAGTCTTTGTCCAGGGGGCCGCCTTCGCCACCGGTATTCCTCCAGATCTCTACGCATTTCACCGCTACACCTGGAATTCTACCCCCCTCTACAAGACTCTAGCCTGTCAGTTTTGAATGCAGTTCCCAGGTTAAGCCCGGGGATTTCACATCCAACTTAACAGACCGCCTGCGTGCGCTTTACGCCCAGTCATTCCGATTAACGCTTGCACCCTCCGTATTACCGCGGCTGCTGGCACGGAGTTAGCCGGTGCTTCTTCTGCGAGTAACGTCAATCGATAAGGTTATTAACCTTACCGCCTTCCTCCTCGCTGAAAGTGCTTTACAACCCGAAGGCCTTCTTCACACACGCGGCATGGCTGCATCAGGCTTGCGCCCATTGTGCAATATTCCCCACTGCTGCCTCCCGTAGGAGTCTGGACCGTGTCTCAGTTCCAGTGTGGCTGGTCATCCTCTCAGACCAGCTAGGGATCGTCGCCTAGGTGAGCCATTACCTCACCTACTAGCTAATCCCATCTGGGCACATCTGATGGCGAGAGGCCCTAAGGTCCCCCTCTTTGCTCTTGCGAGGTTATGCGGTATTAGCTACCGTTTCCAGTAGTTATCCCCCTCCATCAGGCAGTTTCCCAGACATTACTCACCCGTCCGCCGCTCGTCACCCAGAGAGCAAGCTCTCCTGTGCTACCGCTCGACTTGCATGTGTTAGGCCTGCCGCCAGCGTTCAATCTGAGCCATGATCAAACTCTTCAATTTAAGATTTGTTTGATTTGCTGAACTCGCCAGCGATGCTCAAAGAATTAGTAACTGTTCATTCGTAATGAATTTTACTGTTGTTCACTCTTCAAGACTTTTTTATATCGTTAAGATACGGTCTTGTGAGTGCCCACACAGATTGTCTGATTAAATTGTTAAAGAGCAGTGCCACTTCATCGGTGGCGCGGCTGCATATGCTATGCTTTTCCGCTGTGAAGTCAAGTCATTACTGACTGCTTCGTTGAATCTTTTTGCTGTCACCACAACCGCGTATCGCTGTTGCCGTGTCAGTGGATGCGCATTATAGGGACTTCTCGTCAGGCCGCAATAGGTGTTTTAAAGAAAAATAACTGTTTGCTGCATTCCACAGCAAAACCCCGCTTTATACCTATTTTTGCACAAACTTATCCACAGAAAGCATTCTACTCAAAAATTGACGAGCATCACGCAAACGTTTTCGCTACAATTCACCCCGTTCAAAATCGTCGTATTTTGCGAACGCTAACTGAATATTTCTCTTTATTCCGCAATTATTGCTCTGACAAAGACGATATTCACATACCGTTCTTTACTGACTACCCAAATCCAGGGGATAACATCATCATGCAACAACGCCGTCCAATTCGCCGCGCTCTGCTCAGCGTTTCTGACAAAGCAGGTATTGTCGAATTTGCTCAAGCTCTGTCCCACCGTGGCGTCGAGCTCCTTTCAACGGGTGGAACAGCCCGTTTGCTGGCCGATGCTGGGTTAGCGGTGACAGAAGTCTCTGACTACACCGGTTTCCCGGAAATGATGGATGGGCGTGTGAAGACCCTGCACCCAAAAGTACATGGCGGCATTCTGGGACGGCGCGATCAAGATGATGCGATCATGACGCAGCACGACATCAAACCGATTGATATCGTCGTTGTGAATTTGTATCCGTTTGCTCAGACCGTCGCCCGTGAGAACTGCACGTTAGAAGATGCGGTTGAGAATATCGATATCGGTGGCCCGACGATGGTCCGCTCCGCCGCCAAGAACCATAAAGATGTGGCTATCGTAGTCAAGAGCAGCGACTACAGCACCATCATTAATGAAATCGACGCTAACGAAGGTTCACTGACCTACGAAACCCGTTTCGATTTAGCCATTAAAGCCTTCGAACACACTGCCACTTACGACAGTATGATTGCCAACTACTTTGGTGCACTGGTTCCGCCTTACCACGGTGATACCGATAAACCATCGGGCCACTTCCCGCGCACGTTGAACCTGAACTACATCAAAAAGCAGGACATGCGCTACGGCGAGAACAGCCATCAGCAAGCGGCCTTCTATATAGAAGAGAATATTCACGAGGCCTCTGTCGCCACTTCTACACAGTTACAAGGCAAAGCGCTGTCTTATAACAACATCGCCGACACCGATGCGGCGCTGGAATGTGTGAAAGAATTTGCCGAGCCAGCCTGCGTTATCGTTAAACACGCGAATCCGTGCGGCGTAGCGATTGGCAGTTCAATTCTTGATGCCTACGAACGCGCCTATAAAACTGACCCGACATCTGCATTCGGCGGCATTATCGCTTTCAACCGCGAACTGGATGAAGAGACGGCGCAGACCATCATCAGCCGCCAGTTTGTCGAAGTCATTATTGCCCCATCTGCCAGTGATGCCGCATTGAAGGTGACCGCAGCCAAACAAAACGTACGTGTCCTGACCAGCGGTAGCTGGCAGCAACGCGTTCCTGGTCTGGATTTCAAACGCGTCAACGGCGGTTTGCTGGTACAGGATCGCGATCTGGGCATGGTCGATGCATCTCAACTGCGTGTCGTGACCGAGCGCCAGCCGAGCGAACAGGAATTACGTGATGCCCTTTTCTGCTGGAAAGTGGCTAAGTTCGTTAAATCCAATGCGATTGTGTACGCACGCGATAACATGACCATTGGGATAGGTGCTGGCCAGATGAGCCGCGTTTACTCAGCGAAAATCGCCGGAATCAAAGCGAGCGATGAAGGGCTGGAAGTAAAAGGTTCCGCTATGGCGTCTGATGCGTTCTTCCCATTCCGTGATGGTATTGATGCCGCAGCTGCCGTTGGCATTACCTGCGTGATCCAACCGGGCGGGTCTATTCGTGATGATGAAGTCATTGCCGCCGCCAACGAACACGGCATTGCGATGATCTTTACCGACATGCGCCATTTCCGCCATTAATTCTGGAGCTGACCGAAATGAACATTTTAGTAATTGGTAATGGCGGACGCGAACACGCGCTGGCCTGGAAAGCCTCACAGTCACCGCTGGCGAAACATGTTTATGTTGCTCCGGGAAACGCGGGCACCGCACTTGAACCTGCGCTGACCAACGTCGATATCGCCGCAACGGATATTCCAGCGTTAGTCGCTTTTGCGCAGGCAAACCACATCGATCTAACCATCGTTGGCCCAGAAACACCGTTAGTTATCGGTGTTGTGGATGCGTTTCTGAGCGCTGGTCTAAAAATCTTTGGTCCAACGCAAGGCGCTGCACAGTTAGAAGGCTCTAAAGCCTTTACTAAAGATTTCCTGGCACGCCATAACATCCCGACAGCGGAATACCAGAACTTCACCGAAGTGGAACCCGCACTGGCTTATGTTCGCAGCAAAGGTGCACCAATCGTCATCAAGGCTGACGGATTAGCCGCTGGCAAAGGCGTGATTGTCGCCATGACTTTGCAGGAAGCGGAAAACGCCATTCAGGATATGCTAGCGGGAAATGCATTCGGCGATGCCGGACACCGTATCGTGGTGGAAGAGTTCCTTGATGGCGAAGAAGCCAGCTTCATCGTCATGGTGGATGGCAAGAATGTGCTGCCGATGGCAACCAGTCAGGATCATAAACGCGTCGGGGATAAAGACACTGGCCCGAATACCGGTGGCATGGGCGCTTATTCGCCGGCTCCGGTCGTGACCGATGAAATCCACCAGCGAGTGATGGATCAGGTAATTTGGCCGACCGTGAACGGCATGGCCACTGAGGGAAATACCTACGTCGGTTTCCTGTATGCCGGCCTGATGATTTCTGCCGATGGCCAGCCAAAAGTGATCGAATTCAACTGCCGCTTTGGCGATCCAGAAACACAGCCAATTATGCTGCGCCTGCGTTCCGATCTGGTGGAGTTGTGTCTGGCAGCCTGTGACGGCACGCTGGATCAGAAAGATTCTGTCTGGGATGAACGTCCGTCTCTGGGCGTGGTATTGGCTGCGGGCGGTTACCCGGCTGACTACAATACGGGCGATGTGATTTCCGGTTTACCACAGCAGGATGCCGAAGATGGCAAAGTCTTCCACGCTGGTACCAAGTTGAACGGCATTGATGTCGTCACCAACGGCGGCCGCGTACTGTGCGTCACTGCATTAGGTAATACCGTCGCTGAAGCGCAACAGCGCGCTTATGAAATAGCAGCAGGTATTCAGTGGCAAGGGGTATTCTGTCGAAAAGACATCGGCTACCGTGCTATTGAGCGCGAGCAAGCCTGATAAGTGATGCGATAACGATTGTCTGATAAATACTGAAGCCCGGAGAAATCCGGGTTTTTTATAGCCAGATTTTTTATGGCTAATAGCTATTTGGGCTGCCACTGGCAGACATCATCTTCCACCACCAGCAATAACTGCGTCCCTTCTGGCGCTTCCAGCCACGCGACGTTTAGCGGGCGCGTTGCATGCGCTTTTTGCTGCGCGATCCATTCACGTGAATCGTTGTCAAAATCAGGGCGAACCATCGTACCGTCACAAGACTGCACCTGTCCTTCCAGCCATTTTCCTTGCTTTAGCCTCACCTTACCTGCACGCAATACATCGCTCAATTCCAGCATGCGCTTAGCATCAAACTGATAGAGTGCGATTTCATCATCAGAAACCGATTCACGTCTTTCGGCAAGCTGCCGCTGCATAAAGCTGACAGTGCCATCTTCTGCAAAGCGCAAACGCATATCTTCTTGTTGCGCCCCGAGCTGATTACGCTGTATCTCGCGTAGCTTATCCTGTTGGAACGTATAGCGAGTCACCACCAGACCATTACCTTGAAGCGGGTTGTACACGGTGGTCAGTGCCGTCGTATTCTGCGCATCATCCTTACGCCACAAACGCACAACACCACGATCGGCAACGTAACCGCTGGCGAACACTTCCGGCGGTGCGGTGCGGCTACTACAGGCCACCACGGCTATCAGCACGAGGCCTGCGCCACACAAACGTCGTAAAAGCAAAAGGGGCGAAAACGCCCCTCTGCTTAAACTTTTAACCGGCATGGGCTTATTTAACAGCGTCTTTCAGAGCCTTGCCAGAAACAAACGCTGGCACGTTGGCAGCAGCAATTTTGATTTCTTTACCGGTTTGTGGGTTGCGGCCAGTGCGCTCATTACGATGGTTCACTTTAAACGTACCAAAACCAACTAATTGTACTGCATCACCTTCTTTCAGAGACTCGGTAATTGCCGCCAAAGTTGATTCCAGAGCTGCTTTAGCCTGTGCTTTTGACAGATCAGCTTTGTCCGCAATTACATCAATCAGTTGAGTCTTATTCATAAGTTATCCTTACAGTGTGTTTATCGCTTGCTAAGCATCGAGTGCGACGGATATGCCCTTTCCCGTTTCAGGGTGTAATAGCACTCTCCTGCATACACGCACCGACAGCCACTTTTTTTACGCCCCCCAAATGTAGACCAGACAGGGTGCGAATGTGAAGCCTTAAGACAGGCCATTTCAGGCCTTAAATCACGTTTTATCGCGTTATTGATGCAAATTTATCCCGATGTTACTACTTCCGGCCTCGCGCACATCAGAACGGAGCCCTTTGATCAGCTCAATGTCGCGTTCTTCACAAGCCGCCAACAGGCGAAAAATCTCCCATTGGATGTCCCATTCTTCTTCAATTGCAGGCAAAACCTTGAGCTCATCGTCGGTCATTTCTTTGCCCACCTGCGTCATTTCCAGCATGGCAACCGTGCGGATAGACGTTTCGCTAATCGCTATCGCATGTTCCAGCGTTTCACCGCTTAAACGCGAATGAATCAGCTCGCCCAGTGCGATGCAGGCATCAATAGCCGGGTAGACGCCGTAAAGATCGTAATCTTCAGCAGCGGGAACCGCTTCTTCCAGCTTTTCCAACTGGCTATCGAAATTGACCTTCGCATCTTTAACAACCAATGTTTCCCATACCAGATCGAGAATGCGACGGTAAACCATCGCGTCGCCGAATTCTGTTTGACGACAAAACTCGTGGTAATTTGGGTACATACGTTCACAAAGACATGCCATGAAAGTGACATGTTGCCAGCTCGTCAGCTTTTCCAGACGTAAATGAATGGGGTTACGTAACATTTTTATGCTCATTAACGGCGACGGACGGCAGTGTACCTGAAATCACAGTGACGCCCTATGCCTGAATTCCTAAAGTTTTACGACAATACGTTAGCCGCTTGCTGCCGTTGCCAACGCACAAATGCGGGACGGTTTGATGCGACAGCATCAGCCCAACGAGTCGGCTCCGGTAAACGGTAGCCACGCATACAAGATTGCACCCAGTACAATGCACTATCCTGACTGACTCGATGCCCCGTCGCCACAAACAGTGGATTACAGCGCGCTTTACTGCGCCATACCCAGCCAATCTGCTCGCCCTTATCCAGTAACGGCTGCTGGCTGCCAACACGCTCTGCCAATGGCTCAAATCGGCCACAAAGCCGACTTTTCGCTACGCCAATCGTCGGCACATCAACTAGCAGACCAAAATGGCTGGCAACGCCGAGACGACGCGGATGGGAAATCCCATGCCCATCGACAAACAGCAGATCCGGTTTCTGTTCAAGCAACGCCCACGCAGCGAGCAGCCCAGGACATTCACGAAACGAAAGAAAGCCGGGGATATAAGGCATTGTCGTGCTGATACGCGCAATCTTGTATTCTATCAGTTCCAACGAAGGATAGCGCATTACCGCAATCGCAGCACGGGTTACTGAGCCTTCTTGCTCAAAGCCAACATCCGCACCCGCGATAAACGCGGGTTGCTCAAAAGGTAAATCGTCGTGGCGAATCACATCAGAAGCGCGGGCCAACTGCTCAGTCCGCAGCTGTTGTGTATCAATCACATCACCTCCTGTGAATCATGCGTGATAAGCGCGGGACAACCGATGCACGGCCTCAACAAAAACGCCCGCATGCTCCGGCGGCACATCCTGATGAATGCCGTGACCCAGATTGAAAACATGGCCGTTGCCTTGTCCAAATCCAGCCAGGATCGATGCCACTTCCTGCTCGATCCGTGCCGGATCGGCATACAACATCGACGGATCCATGTTTCCCTGTAGCGCGACTTTATCGCCTACGCGACGGCGTGCGTCAGCAATATCGCTCGTCCAGTCTAGCCCCAACGCGTCGCAGCCCGTTTCTGCCATCGCTTCCAGCCACTGGCCGCCACCTTTAGTGAAGAGCGTCACGGGCACACGGCGACCTTCATTCTCGCGCTGCAAACCATCAACGATCTTGTGCATGTAATGCAGAGAAAATTCTTTGTAGTCGCGTCCGCTCAGCGCGCCGCCCCAGGTATCGAAGACCATCACCGCCTGCGCACCCGCGCGAATCTGCGCGTTGAGATAAAGAATGACGCTATCAGCCAGCTTATCCAACAACAGGTGTAGCGTTTTAGGCTCGGCGAACATCATTTTCTTGATGACGGTAAACGCTTTGCTGCTACCGCCTTCAACCATATAGGTTGCCAGCGTCCACGGACTGCCCGAGAAACCGATAAGCGGTACTTCACCCGCGAGATTTTTACGGATCGTCCGCACCGCGTTCATCACATACCCGAGTTCCTGTTCTGGATCAGGGACAGGCAGTTTAACCACATCGGCATGCGACGTGATCGGGGAGTGAAAACGTGGGCCTTCCCCCGCTTCAAAATAAAGCCCTAACCCCATGGCATCAGGGATAGTGAGAATGTCAGAGAACAAGATCGCAGCGTCTAACGCATAGCGCCGTAAAGGTTGTAACGTGACTTCACAAGCCAGCTCTGCGTTTTTACACAGCGACATAAAATCACCCGCCTGTGCGCGCGTTGCCTTATATTCTGGCAGATAACGCCCCGCCTGACGCATCATCCACACCGGGGTGACATCAACGGGTTGGCGTAATAACGCCCGCAAATAGCGATCGTTTTTCAGATCAGTCATGTTCTTTTCCTTTCAACCTCACGGCGGTTCTACACCGGGTAGATGTGATGAAACGGATGCGTTATAAGGCAAACGCTTTATGACGCAAATAGTACCACGTCAGCCTTCGTTCTCGTGATAAGTGCGGCAAAGTACCACCGTATCTTCAATAAGCCGACGCGCGACGGTGCCCGGTGGAGGCAACTGCGGGAGTTGGTCATAGCGGAACCAGCCTGCATCACGCAGCTCTTTCGGATCGTGCTTGATGTCTCCACCCGCATAATCGGCCATAAACGCCATCATCAGAGAATGAGGGAATGGCCAAGGCTGCGAACTCACGTAACGCAGGTTTTTTATCTGAATTTGGCTCTCTTCCATCACCTCACGTACGACCGTCTGCTCCAGCGTTTCGCCCACTTCAACAAACCCGGCCAGCACGGTGTACATGTTTCCGCGATGCCGATTGTGCTGCGCCAGCAGAATCTCATCGCCACGGCGAATCGCGACGATGATGCAAGGCGCGATCTGCGGATAATAGCGTTCTTTGCAATGGTGACATAAGCACGCCAGTTCCGTTTTGCTCCGCACCATTTCATGGCCGCAGTAACCACAAAAACGATGAGAACGATAGAACTCAGCCAACTGTACGCCTCGCCCCGCGAGCTGGAATAAGCCCACGTCCTGATCGAGCAACTGGCGAACTGATGCCATATCGGAATCTCGTCCCTGACAGACCAGCCAGACAGGCAGCCCTTGCCATTCGCCGATTTGGCGAGCCGTTTTCCCCTGCAACGACCACTCTATTGCCGTTCCGCGCGGCAATTCTCCCTGAGGTAACCAGATTTGTACCGCGTCGCTAACCACCCACCAGCCGGTTTCATCACCTTTTAGCGTCTGTTCCATATCTTTTTATTGCTCCACTGCCACTTCACTGGCATTTTACATTCAGAGTGATTACATAAGTTTTATAACTGGGATTTCAGTTATTTCTTACCGTTCACGGAGTCAACAATGCTAAACCAGCTACAAAGTCTAACTGAATACGTTGGTGGCAATAATGCGTTAATCGACCAATGGCTACAAGCGCGTAAGCGGCTTCTGGTGGCTTACTATCATCTGGTTGGCATCAAGCCGAACAAGGAAGCGCTTTCTCTTTTGGATGAAGAGGCATTGGATAATTTTTGCCAGAATCTGGTGGATTATCTTTCTACCGGCCACTTTCACTTATACGAAAAAATGCTGCATGAAGCAGCGACGCACAGCGAACAAGTATTAGCGCTTTCCACCCAGCTCGACCTCGCCCTGCAAAATAACACGCAGCAAATTATGGCGTTTTACGATAGCCACCTGGCGGCAGCCATCGACCATGATAACTGCCTCGAATTCCAGCACGCACTCTCTCACGTCGGCGAAGCATTGGAAGAGCGTTTTACGTTAGAAGACAACATGATCCAGCAGGTTTACGACAAATAGTGGTCATTTGACGCTATTTAAGTAAATCATCACACACTGTAAAGGCAACAGCGGCACGCTTTGACATCTGCGTTTTGCCGACATACAGTGTAGGGGTTTTATTGGCCCGTTTAAGAGACGGGCATATCTTGTCGGAGTGCCTAGCGTGCTCGTGTTTTGTTTTACGAAATCAATCGTTATGACAAAACTTATGAGCGCACAGGCTGAGACCGTTAATTCGGGATCCGCGGAACCTGATCGGGTTAATACCTGCGAAGGGAACAAGAGTAATGCACCTCATTGAGCCCAAGGCTGTGTATTCCCACATACCTGCTCTGACGCTCAATATCATTATTACTCCCTCCGGCTCCAGACAAGCAATCTTCCCTTTACGTCTTACAGGAACTTGCTATGTCTACAGAACCCTTGTCTATAAAAGCAGTGTCATCCAAATCCGGTCGCCGTGAACAGCGTGCCGCCGCCCAGCAGTTTATTGAAACCTTACAGGGAACCGCCTTTCCCAATTCCAAACGCATTTACCTGACAGGTTCACGCGATGACATCCACGTACCGATGCGGGAGATTCAGCTTAGCCCGACGTTGCTTGGCGGCAGTAAAGACAACCCCCAATACGAACCCAATGAGCCAATCCCGGTTTACGATACTTCAGGGCCTTATGGCGATCCGGCTGCGCAACCCGATGTCCGCGTTGGGCTAGCGAAGCTGCGCGCCAGCTGGATTGCAGAACGTCACGACACCGAAGCGTTATCCGGCGTCAGCTCCGACTTCACCCAACAGCGTCTGGCGGATGCGGGTCTGGATCATCTGCGTTTCGAACACCTGCCACGACCTTTGCGTGCCAAAGCGGGCAAACGCGTCACCCAGCTCCACTATGCGCGGCAGGGCATGATTACGCCCGAAATGGAATTTATCGCCATTCGCGAAAATATGGGGCGCGAGCGTATTCGCGGCGAGGTACTGCGCCAGCAGCATCCAGGGCAAAGTTTTGGCGCCCTTCTGCCAGAAAATATCACGCCGGAATTTGTCCGTCAGGAAGTGGCTGCCGGGCGCGCAATTATTCCCTCAAACATCAATCACCCTGAATCAGAGCCGATGATTATCGGGCGCAATTTTCTGGTGAAGGTTAACGCCAATATCGGTAATTCCGCCGTGACGTCTTCCATCGAAGAAGAGGTGGAAAAGCTGGTCTGGTCTACCCGCTGGGGCGCGGATACGGTGATGGATCTCTCAACCGGCCGCTATATTCACGAAACGCGCGAATGGATTCTGCGTAACAGCCCCGTGCCGATCGGGACAGTACCGATTTATCAGGCGCTGGAAAAAGTGAACGGCGTGGCGGAAAACCTGAACTGGGAAATGTTCCGCGATACGCTGCTGGAGCAAGCAGAACAGGGCGTGGACTATTTCACCATCCACGCTGGCGTGCTGTTGCGCTATGTGCCGATGACGGCCAAACGCCTGACCGGCATCGTCTCCCGCGGCGGTTCCATTATGGCGAAGTGGTGCCTGTCGCATCACAAAGAGAGCTTCCTGTACGAGCACTTCCGGGAAATCTGTGAAATTTGTGCCGCTTACGATGTCGCGTTGTCGCTGGGTGACGGTTTACGTCCGGGCTCCATTCAGGATGCCAACGACGAAGCCCAGTTTGCCGAGCTGCATACGCTGGGCGAGCTGACCAAAATCGCCTGGGAATACGACGTACAGGTGATGATCGAAGGCCCCGGCCACGTTCCGATGCAGATGATCCGCCGCAATATGACCGAAGAGCTGGAACACTGCCACGAAGCACCATTCTATACGCTCGGCCCGCTGACCACCGATATCGCACCGGGTTACGATCACTTCACCTCTGGCATCGGTGCCGCCATGATCGGCTGGTTCGGCTGTGCAATGCTCTGTTACGTGACGCCGAAGGAACATCTTGGCTTGCCGAACAAAGAAGACGTCAAACAGGGGCTGATTACCTACAAGATCGCCGCTCACGCCGCCGATCTGGCGAAAGGCCACCCCGGTGCGCAGATCCGTGATAACGCCATGTCAAAAGCACGTTTCGAATTCCGCTGGGAAGACCAGTTCAATCTGGCGCTCGATCCCCAAACGGCCCGTGCCTACCACGATGAAACGCTGCCGCAGGAATCCGGCAAAGTCGCCCACTTCTGTTCCATGTGCGGCCCTAAATTCTGTTCCATGAAAATCTCACAGGAAGTACGCGACTACGCCGCGAAACAGGAAGCAGAAGCCAAACCGGTTGAAGTGGGTATGGCGCAGATGTCGCAAGAATTCCGCTCGCGCGGCGGCGAGCTTTATCACAGCGCCACCAGCCTGCAAACCGAGGAAAGCAAATGACGGACTCGACGCCTTTTGCCCCAACGGCACAGCGACTGGGGCTTTATCCCGTCGTTGATAGCGTGGAGTGGATCGAGCGACTACTCAGCGTCGGGGTGAAAACGATCCAGCTCAGGATCAAAGATCGGTCAGATGAACAAGCCGAAACCGATGTGATCCAGGCGATCGCATTGGGTCACCGCTATCAGGCGCAACTCTTCATCAATGACTACTGGAAATTAGCGGTAAAACATCAGGCATACGGCGTACATCTGGGTCAGGAAGACCTGGATACTGCCGATCTGGCCGCCATTAAAAAAGCGGGTCTGCGCTTAGGCGTCTCCACGCATGACGATCGTGAACTGGCACGCGCGGTGGCGATAAACCCGTCCTATATCGCGCTGGGACATATTTTCCCGACGCAAACCAAGGATATGCCATCAGCGCCGCAGGGGCTGGCCGAGTTGACCCGACACATTGCCGATCTGCAAGACCGTTTTCCTACCGTTGCAATTGGCGGCATCAGCATCGACAGAGTACCTGCGGTGCTGGCAACGGGCGTCGGCAGCATTGCTGTCGTCAGCGCCATTACTCAGGCACCAGACTGGCAGCAAGCCACCACGACGCTGCTCAAAATGATTGAAGGACGGGAGGCATGACATGGTAACAACTCACCATCCAACGCCTGCCGGACTGAGCGATAGCGAATTCATGCGCTACAGCCGCCAACTGATGCTGGAAGATATTGGCCCGGAAGGTCAGGAGAAACTCAAAGCCGCCCGCGTTCTGCTGGTTGGGCTGGGTGGGCTAGGGGCGCCCGCCTCGCTCTATCTGGCCGCCGCTGGAGTCGGCACGCTACTGCTTGCCGACGATGACTCACTGCACATCAGCAACCTGCAACGCCAGATTCTGTATCGCACCAGCGACACCGACAAACCCAAAGCCGTGTTGGCGCAGCGTCAGCTACAGGCATTAAATCCGCACTCAGAAGCGATTGCGATTACCGAAAGGCTCAGCGGTGACGCGTTATACAGCGCCGTCAGCCGCGTCGATCTGGTGCTGGATTGCAGCGACAACATGACAACTCGCCATGCGGTTAACGCCGCCTGCTTTAGCGCAGGCAAGCCGCTCATCAGCGGGAGCGCCGTCGGTTTCAGCGGCCAGCTCGCGGTCTTCGCACCGCCTTATCACGCTGGCTGCTACGCCTGCCTGTACCCCGATACGACCGAACCACAGCGCAATTGCCGCACCGCTGGCGTGCTGGGTCCGGTGGTCGGCGTTATTGGCACGCTTCAGGCGCTGGAAGCGATCAAACTGCTGGCCGGCATACCGTCTGCGCTAGACGGCAAGCTGAGGATGTTCAATGGCAAACAGCAGAGTTGGAACACGCTCCAGCTGACGCGTGCGCCCCATTGCCCAGTATGTGGAGGGGAGCATGAAAATCACGCTAAATGATGAACCCTTTGAATGCCCAGAGGCCACCACAGTTGAAGCGCTGCTGAGCCAGATAAATCGGCTCCAGCCTGGAACAGCGCTGGCCATCAACCAAACCATTATCCCGCACGCCACCTGGTCACAGCATCAGGTGCAAGACGGTGATGATATTTTGCTTTTTCAGGCAATCGCGGGAGGATGACATGCTGCACATTGCCGATACGACATTAACTTCACGGCTGCTGACCGGCACTGGGAAATTCGCCACGCCAGAATTGATGCTGGCAGCACTTGAGGCTTCTGGTTCTCAGTTAGTCACCATGGCGATGAAACGCGTTGACCTGAACGGCGGCAACGACGCCATTCTCGCCCCGCTACGCCAGCTCGGTATTAAGCTGCTACCGAATACCTCAGGGGCCAAAACCGCAGACGAAGCCATTTTTGCGGCCCGACTGGCGCGAGAAGCGCTGGGCACTCGTTGGCTGAAGCTGGAAATTCACCCCGATGTGAAATACCTGCTGCCCGATCCTATCGAAACCCTGAAAGCCGCCGAACAGCTGGTAAAAGAGGGATTCACGGTGCTGCCTTACTGTGGTGCCGACCCTGTGTTGTGCAAACGGTTGGAAGAAGTCGGCTGCGCGGCAGTGATGCCGCTGGGCGCGCCGATCGGCTCCAATCAAGGACTGCAAACGCGTGATTTTCTTCGCATCATCATCGAACAGGCGCGTGTTCCGGTTATTGTCGATGCGGGCATTGGCGCACCCAGCCATGCGGCCGAGGCACTGGAAATGGGAGCCGACGCCGTACTGGTCAACACGGCCATCGCCGTTGCCCGCGATCCTGTGGCGATGGCACACGCATTCAGACTGGCAGTCGATGCTGGTGGGCTTGCCCGTCAGGCCGGGCTGGGAAGTAAGCAGTTTATCGCCAGCGCCACCAGCCCGCTCACCGGTTTTCTGCATCAGCAAACAGAAGGGGTGGGGCGATGAGCGTCGATTTTCAAACCGTCTGGGAACAGCTCGACTGGGATGATCTGACGCTGTGCATCAACGGTAAAACCGCACGTGATGTCGAGCGAGCGCTTGCTGCACCACACCTGACGCGTGACGATTTTATGGCGCTCATTTCACCTGCCGCCAGCGCCTATCTGGAACCGCTAGCCCAGCGGGCACAGCAGCTCACCCGGCAACGTTTCGGCAATGCGGTGAGTTTCTATGTGCCGCTATATCTATCCAACCTCTGCTCCAACGACTGCACCTACTGCGGCTTTTCAATGAGCAATCACATCAAGCGAAAAACGCTGGATGAGGCAGAGATCCTACGTGAATGCGCCGCCATCAAGGAACTGGGGTTTGAACACCTGTTGCTCGTGACCGGCGAACACCAGCGTAAAGTAGGCATGGATTATTTTCGTCGCGTCTTTCCGCTGATCCGACCGCTCTTCAGTTCGCTGATGATTGAAGTTCAGCCGCTGTCGCAAGACGAATATGCCGAGTTGAAAACGCTGGGGTTGGATGGCGTGATGGTCTATCAGGAAACCTATCATCCGGCGACCTACCAACTGCATCACCTAAAAGGACAAAAGCAGGATTTCCATTGGCGACTCGCCACGCCGGATCGGCTTGGGCGTGCGGGGATCGACAAGATCGGGCTGGGCGCTTTAATCGGCCTGTCCAATAGCTGGCGAACCGACTGCTACATGGTGGCGGAACATCTGTTGCACTTACAGCGGAACTACTGGCAGAGCCGTTATTCTATCTCGTTCCCTCGTCTGCGCCCCTGTACGGGCGGCATTGAACCGGCATCGCTCATGGATGAAGCACAGCTCATGCAGGTCATTTGTGCATTCCGGTTGCTGTCGCCGGATATTGAGCTGTCGCTTTCCACGCGTGAATCGCCTTTCTTTCGCGATCATGCCATTCCTATCGCGATTAACAACGTCAGCGCATTTTCCAAAACCCAGCCAGGTGGCTACGCCGACGACCATCCTGAACTGGAACAGTTTTCACCGCATGATTCACGACGCCCTGAAGACGTGGCGCAAGCCATCATACGAGCAGGTCTCCAGCCTGTATGGAAAGACTGGGACAGTTATTTAGGCAGATAGTCATTGAGCAGGTAACGCGGCGATATGCCTGATATTGGTCACTGAAGCGTGAAGTGAGAGGGAAACACGGTGATGAGGTTCCCGCAGGGACATCTCGGATCTTAAGCGATCGGTATGCGTGATACGCATGATTTGGGATGCAGCTCGCAAGCTGAAATGAGAATTACACGGAAGGTGACATTCTCAGGATAGCGCCGCGCAACATGGCATTCGGCCTATCGTCACGGCCTGCAACGAAGAATACAGTAGCGTCGTTGGCAAGCCTGAGCATGATTACGGAGCTTGCTGGCCGGAGCCGTTCGCTACTTATCGGTTCTGCACATCAACCCGCCGATACGGGGCTTATCCTTACCCGTATCGGCCCTTCCCTAAGATTATCAGGTTACGTTCTGGTCAGGAAAAGTGTGCATCATCTTCGCGACTTCATTGCCCACAATGCGAAGCCCTTCCCTTATTTCTTCCGTAAAGCGATTGGCATAATTGAGTCGAATACAGTTGCGATATTTCCCTGAGGCGGAGAAGAGCGAGCCAGCGGCTATCTGTATGCCTGCTTTTCTGACCTCACGACTGAGCTTGAGCGAATCAAAATATTCGGGCAGTTCAATCCACATCAGAAAGCCCCCCTGTGGACGGCTCACACAGATGTTTGACGGAAAATACTCACGAACCCAGCAAGTAAACGTATCCAGATTCGCTTTGTACTGAGCACGCATGCGGCGTAGGTGAGGTTGATAGTGTCCGTTACGAATAAATTCCGCCACGGCTAGCTGGGGCTGCACCACCGTCGATCCTGTACTGATGTATTTTGTATGAATCACCCGCTCCAAATAGCGCCCCGGAGCAATCCAGCCAACGCGCAAACCGGGAGCCAGATTCTTTGAAAACGAGCTGCACAACAGTACACGTCCATCTTCATCAAATGATTTTATCGCGCGGGGACGCGGATATTCATAGGCCAGCTCGCCATAGGCATCATCTTCAATAATCGCGATATCAAAATGCTGCGCCAACGTCACCAGCGATTTCTTACGGGCGTCAGGCATGATGAAGCCAAGCGGATTGTTACAGCTCGGCACCAGAAGTACGGCTTTGATCGGCCACTGATCCAGCGCCAGTCTTAACGCGTCAAGACTGATCCCCGTTACAGAGTCGGTCGGGATCTCGATCGCTTTGATATCCATCCCACGGAGGATCTGCATCGTACCCGGAAAAGCTGGTGACTCAACGGCCACGATGTCGCCGGGTTGGCAAACCGCGCGAACGGCAACAAATAAGGCTTCCTGACATCCGGTTGTGATCACAATATCATCTTGAGTCAGTTGGCAGCCGCAGTCGACGGTAAGACGAGCAATCTGTTCGCGCAACGCAGGCACACCATACACGCTGTCATATTGTAAAACCCGAGGATCCTGATATTGGCAGAGGCGACTCATCTCTTTCCACAGTGGTTTGATGGTCGGCTGGCTTACATCCGGCATTCCGCTACCAAATTTCAGTACATTGGTTTCCAGACGCACGTTCACCAGCTCCAGCACCGATTCCCACTGCGTAATTTCAACCGGACGTTGGGCAGGACGCGTCAGCGCGGGTACGGGCGGCGTTGCCTTGCGCGGCGTGACAAAATATCCCGAACGCGGCTGCGGCATAATCAACTGTCGGGTTTCCAGCAGATGATAGGCTTGCTGTACGGTACTGATACTCACACCATGTTCTGTACTCAGCGCCCGCACAGAAGGCAGGCGTTCCCCGCTTTGGTACAACCCTTGTTCGATCCGCTGTTCTAACAGCCCAGCCAGGTGTTGATAACGCGTCATCAGTATCATTCCCTATCAAGATTCACAGCAGTAACCAGTACAGATTCAGATAAAAATCACCATTCAGATGCAATATCACACAATCTGTATGCTAAAAAAATGAATTTTTTGAGTCTGTATTGAAAATAGCTTTCGCCTCATCATAGCGATCATTCACTGGCGAGGGGGAAAATATGGAATTTCATGAGAATCGATCACAAAAACCGTTCCGCGAGTCACCGTTTTGGCTCATGCTGATTTTGCCGTACCGCTTGTGGAAAGCCTGGCGGGGAAGAGCACAAACACTGAAGATACTACGGAACATGAGCGATGACGGACTCAAGGATATCGGGCTGAAAAGAAGCGATCTTGATCGGTTCAGATAGCGCCACGGCAGAAACAGTAGACTAAAAAACAGTAAAGATGTGCCGATACAGACTTTGCATCTGTATCGGCACGCGAGATTGGTGAAGTGAAGAGGTTAGTCAGGCAAGGCGTCCGACGGTGTTGCCTTCATCCGCATTCCGACAATCGCCGACAGTAAGCAGCCAACGGCAAGATAAGCTGCCACCGCATGCCATGAACCATCCATAAACTGCACCAGCAGAACGGCGATAAAAGGCGTAAACCCGCCGCCAACCACGCTGGCGACCTGATAACCCACACCCGCCCCACTATAGCGGTACGCCGTACCAAATAGCTCGGTAAACATCGGCTGCTGTACGCTAACAATCATATCGTGAGCAATATTCGCCAGCATGATGGCAAAGAACAGAATCATCAGTGTGTTATGGCTTTCCAGCGCCATAAAGAATGGCACCGCACTCGCGGCCCCAATCAGCGCACCGGTAACATAGATACGACGGCGACCAAAGCTATCCGCCAGATAGGCAAAGCAAGGAATAGATACGCAGCTGATTGCCCCCACCAGCAGCCCGATATTCAGGAAAATATCCCGCGATAACCCAAGATGGGTGGTGGAGTAATTGAGGGCAAACGCGGTGACGATATACATCGTTAACAGTTCGCCAAGCCGTAGCGCAATAATCAGCAAAAATGCCTTCGGATGCTGGCGCAGTGCTTCCATGATAGGGAACGAACGCAGTTTGCTTGCTCTTTCTCCCAGCGTTTTATTCGCCTCAAACTCCTGAGACTCATCCATTCCGTTACGCACCCACCAGGCGATAGCCACCAGAATCAGGCTGAATAAGAACGGCAAACGCCAGCCCCAAGTGGTAAATTCTTCGTTGGTCGTCAAATTGCTCACCACCGATACCGACCCAGTAGCCAATAACAGCCCAACCCCAAAACCAACCTGTACACCGCTGCTGTAAAACGCTTTCTTCTTCTTAGGCGCATTCTCTACCGCCAACAGCGCCGCCCCGCCCCATTCGCCGCCGACCGCGAATCCTTGAATTGCCCTCAGCGTAACCAGCAGCACCGGTGCCCACCAGCCAATGGAATCAAACGACGGCAACAGGCCAATCAACGCAGTAGAAATGCCCATCATCCAGACCGTAATCATCAACATCCGTTTACGGCCCAGCTTATCGCCGAAGTGGCCAAACACCATGCCGCCTAACGGGCGGAACAGGAAACCAACGCCAAACGTACCAAATGCCGCCAGCGTCCCCATCGTCGGGCTAATTTGTGGGAAAAATTCGGTATTAAATACAAGAGCGGCAACAATTCCGTACAGCAGGAAATCGTACCAATCGACAACGGCACCAACAAAACTGCCCCAGGCTGCACGTTTTGCACGATGTTGGGAATGGCTTACTGACTGTGTTTGTAAGGTTTTATCAGAAGAAAGTGAGTCATCTTGCTGAGGTAATGAGCCGCCAGGCTGTGAGAGTGTTGGCGTAGTTGAGGTGTCCATGTCGGTTCCGTTCTATTTACTTTACACTACTGTACAACAAAAAATTTCAGGGATGAAATTTTTAACGTCGCTTGCGACGGGTCGTCCGCAGGGAAGCAGCCATAAAAAAAACCCCGACCATAATAGTCGGGGTTTCTGTTATTTACCGCATGATAGCGCAGCGCAAAAAGACTTATTCGTCGTCGCTGCTACCAAAGCCTGCGTTCAGCAGTTCGGCCAGGTTAGCAGAAGCTTCATCGGCACTCACCTGAGGCACGACAGGCGCTTCACCCGCCTGACGGCGGCGCATACGATCCTGATGGTACGCATAACCCGTACCCGCTGGGATCAGACGACCTACGATAACGTTCTCTTTCAGGCCACGCAGTTCATCACGCTTACCAGCAACAGCGGCTTCGGTCAGTACGCGAGTGGTTTCCTGGAACGATGCCGCAGAAATGAAGGACTCGGTCGCCAGAGATGCTTTGGTGATACCCAGCAGATCGCGGCTGAACGTTGCCGTAATCTTGCCATCCGCTTCCAACTGGCGGTTAGCAATCTTGATGCGAGAGAATTCTGCCTGTTCGCCTTCCAGGAACTCCGTGCCACCAGCGCTAACGATGGTGCCTTTACGCAACATCTGACGAACGATAACTTCGATGTGTTTATCGTTAATCTTAACGCCTTGCAGACGGTAAACTTCCTGAACTTCGTTGGTGATATAACGCGTTACTGCATGTACACCACGCAGACGCAGAATATCGTGCGGAGACTCTGGGCCGTCGGAAACAACGTCACCACGCTCCACAACTTCACCTTCGAACACGTTAAGCTGACGCCATTTCGGAATCATCTCTTCGTAAGCATCGCTGCCATCCAACGGAGAAATTACCAGACGGCGCTTACCTTTGGTTTCTTTACCGAAGGAAATGATACCGCTGATCTCTGCCAGAATAGCCGGCTCTTTCGGACGACGGGCTTCAAACAGGTCGGCTACGCGTGGCAGACCACCGGTAATGTCCTTGGTACCACTGGATTCCTGAGGGAGACGCGCCAATGTATCACCGGCACCAATCTGAACCCCATCTTCCAGCTGAACAATTGTTTTACCCGGCAGGAAGTATTGAGCAGGCATATCAGTACCTGGAATCAGTACATCTTCGCCTTTGCCATCAACGATTTTCAGTGCTGGACGTAGGTCTTTACCACTACCGGTACGCTCTGCGCTATCCAGAACCACGATAGAGGACAAACCAGTCAGTTCGTCGGTCTGGCGAGTAATGGTCTGACCGTCAATCATATCAGCAAAGCGGATGAAACCGCTTACCTCGGTCACCACTGGCATGGTATGCGGGTCCCAGTTTGCGACGGTTTCGCCACCGCTAACTTCTGAGCCGTCACCCTTCGCCATCACTGCACCGTAAGGCACTTTATAGCTTTCTTTGGTACGTCCGAATTCGTCGATCAGTTTCAGTTCGGTATTACGTGAAGTAATAACCAGTTTACCGTTGCTGTTCATAACGAACTTCGCGTTGTTCAGTTTCAGGCTACCTTTGTTTTTCACCTGAATGCTGGACTCAGCTGCCGCACGCGATGCCGCACCACCGATGTGGAACGTACGCATGGTTAACTGTGTACCTGGTTCACCGATGGACTGTGCCGCGATAACCCCGATGGCCTCACCTTTGTTGATGATATGACCACGAGCCAGATCGCGACCGTAGCAATTGGCGCACACGCCAAAGTCGGTTTCGCAGCTTACGACTGAACGTACTTTAACGGCGTCAACGGAGTTCTCTTCCAACATGTCACACCACTGCTCATTCAGCAGCGTGTTACGTGGAACCAGAATGTCCGCAGTGCCCGGTTTGATCACGTCTTCAGCCGTTACACGACCCAGTACGCGCTCACGCAGTGGTTCTTTAACATCACCACCCTCGATAACCGGCGTCATCATGATACCTTCGTGGGTACCACAATCGTCCTCGGTCACAACCAGATCCTGCGCAACGTCAACCAGACGACGAGTCAGATAACCGGAGTTCGCTGTTTTCAGTGCGGTATCCGCCAGACCTTTACGCGCACCGTGCGTCGAGATGAAGTACTGGAGTACGTTCAGACCTTCACGGAAGTTTGCGGTAATTGGCGTCTCGATGATCGAACCATCTGGTTTCGCCATCAGACCACGCATACCCGCCAACTGACGAATCTGTGCTGCAGAACCACGCGCACCGGAGTCGGCCATCATAAAGATGCTGTTGAAAGAAACCTGCTGCTCAACCACGCCATCACGGTTAACCACATCCTCAACGGACAGGTTTTCCATCATCGCTTTCGCAACACGTTCGTTCGCCGCTGCCCAGATATCGATCACTTTGTTATAGCGTTCGCCCGCGGTAACCAGACCAGACTGGAACTGCTCCTGAATCTCGGCAACTTCGGTTTCGGCTTCTTCGATAATCTCGGCTTTTTTCTCCGGGATAACCATGTCATCGATACCTACGGAAGCACCAGAGCGCGCCGCGTAAGCAAAACCGGTGTACATAGTCTGGTCAGCGAAGATAACTGTCGGCTTCAGACCCAAAATGCGGTAACAGGTGTTCAGCATTTTGGAGATCGCTTTCTTGCCCAGAGGCTGGTTAACGATCGAGTACGGCAGACCTTTCGGTACGATCATCCACAGGATGGCACGGCCGATAGTCGTATCGATAATCGACGTCTGATGCGTAACCTCGCCTTCGATGCTCTTGATCTCTTCCGTGATACGCACTTTAACGCGCGCATGCAGAGAGGCCAGACCAGCGCGATAAACACGTTCAGCTTCTTTCGGACCCGTGAGCACCATGCCTTCGCCTTTGGCGTTAACACAGTCACGCGTCATGTAATACAGACCCAATACCACGTCCTGAGAAGGAACGATGATTGGCTCACCATTCGCAGGGGACAGGATGTTGTTGGTCGACATCATCAACGCACGCGCTTCCAACTGGGCTTCCAGCGTCAACGGTACGTGTACAGCCATCTGGTCACCATCGAAGTCGGCGTTATATGCCGCACAAACCAGCGGGTGCAGCTGGATCGCTTTACCTTCGATCAGAACCGGTTCAAATGCCTGGATACCCAAACGGTGCAGTGTTGGTGCACGGTTCAGCAGTACCGGGTGTTCGCGGATAACTTCGTCCAGGATATCCCATACGACAGCTTCTTCGCGCTCAACCATTTTCTTGGCGGCTTTAATGGTGGTAGCAAGACCACGCAGTTCCAGCTTGCCGTAGATGAACGGTTTGAACAGCTCCAGTGCCATTTTCTTCGGCAGACCACACTGATGCAGACGCAGGTATGGACCAACGGTGATTACGGAACGACCGGAGTAGTCAACACGCTTACCGAGCAGGTTCTGACGGAAACGACCCTGTTTACCTTTGATCATATCGGCCAAAGATTTCAGAGGACGTTTGTTAGAACCGGTGATCGCACGACCGCGACGGCCGTTATCCAGCAGGGCATCAACCGCTTCCTGCAACATACGTTTTTCGTTACGTACGATGATATCTGGCGCAGCCAGATCCAGCAGACGTTTCAAACGGTTGTTACGGTTGATCACGCGACGATACAGATCGTTCAGGTCGGAAGTCGCGAAACGACCACCATCCAGCGGAACCAACGGACGCAAATCTGGTGGCAGTACTGGCAGAACGGTCAGGATCATCCACTCTGGCTTGTTACCAGACTGTACGAATGCTTCCAGCAGCTTAATGCGCTTCGTCAGCTTCTTACGTTTGGTTTCAGAGTTGGTTTCGGTCAGCTCTTCACGCAGCTGCTCGCATTCCTGTTCCAGATCCATGTTCTTCAGCAGAGCCTGAATCGCTTCGGCGCCCATTTTCGCGTCGAACTCATCACCAAACTCTTCCAACGCATCCAGATACTGCTCTTCAGTCAGGATCTGACGGCGCTCAAGGTTGGTCATGCCGCCTTCAACCACGACATAAGATTCAAAATAAAGCACGCGCTCAATATCACGCAGCGGCATATCTAACAGCAAACCGATACGGGAAGGCAGTGACTTCAGGAACCAGATGTGCGCAGTCGGAGAAGCCAGCTCAATGTGACCCATACGCTCACGACGTACTTTAGTTTGGGTCACTTCAACGCCGCACTTCTCACAAATAACACCGCGGTGTTTCAGGCGCTTATACTTACCGCACAAGCACTCATAATCTTTTACTGGCCCAAAGATACGGGCACAGAAAAGGCCGTCACGTTCAGGTTTGAACGTACGGTAGTTGATGGTTTCTGGCTTTTTAACTTCACCAAAAGACCACGAACGGATCATGTCTGGCGAAGCCAGAGCAATTTTGATCGCATCAAACTCTTCGGTCTTAGTTTGCGCTTTCAGAAACTTTAATAAGTCTTTCACGGATTGGCTCCTGTCGGAGTTAGACCTGATAGACACCTGATCTATGCCGTTAACAACAATATTGTCGTTAAAAACAACGTTCAGGTGTCCCTATGACGAATGCCAGCAATACAACGAGCTGGGATTACTTTTCTTCCAGCTCGATGTTGATACCCAGCGAACGGATTTCTTTCAACAATACGTTGAAGGATTCCGGCATGCCTGGTTCCATCTGATGATTGCCATCCACGATGTTCTTATACATCTTGGTACGGCCGTTCACGTCATCAGACTTAACGGTCAACATCTCTTGCAGGGTATAAGCTGCACCATAAGCTTCCAGCGCCCACACTTCCATCTCACCGAAGCGTTGACCACCGAACTGCGCCTTACCACCCAGCGGCTGTTGAGTAACCAGGCTGTAAGAACCGGTGGAACGAGCATGCATCTTATCGTCAACCAAGTGGTTCAGTTTCAGCATGTACATGTAGCCCACGGTAACCTGACGCTCAAATTGCTCACCGGTACGTCCATCGTACAGGGTAATCTGACCGGAGGTAGGGATACCGCCCATCTGCAACAGTTCCTTGATTTCTTTCTCTTTTGCACCGTCAAATACTGGCGTTGCAATTGGCATACCTTTCTTCAGGTTTTCAGCCAGACGCATAACTTCTTCGTCTGAGAAAGTACTCAGGTCGACTTTCTGACGCACATCGTCGCCCAGGTCATAGGCTTTCTGGATGAACTCACGCAGTTTGGTCACTTCTTCGTGCTGTTTGAGCATGGCGTTGATTTTCTCGCCGATACCTTTCGCAGCCATACCCAAGTGGGTTTCCAGAATCTGACCGATGTTCATACGTGAAGGTACGCCCAGCGGGTTCAGTACGATATCGACCGGCGTACCGTTCTCATCGTAAGGCATATCTTCGATCGGGTTGATCTTGGAGATAACACCTTTGTTCCCGTGACGACCTGCCATCTTGTCACCCGGTTGGATCTGACGTTTAACGGCCAGATAAACCTTAACGATTTTCAGCACGCCAGGTGCCAGATCATCGCCTTGGGTGATTTTACGGCGCTTAGCTTCAAGTTTTTTCTCAAACTCGTGCTTCAGCTCATCATACTGTTCTGCCAGCTGTTCCAACTGATTCTGCTTATCTTCATCAGTCAGACCCAGTTCCAACCAGCGCTCGCGCGGCAGTTTGTCCAGTTTGTCAGCTTCTACGCCGCCAGAAACCAGCACTGCGTGGATACGTCCAAACAGACCCGCTTCCAGAATCTGCAACTCTTCAGTCAGGTCTTTCTTCGCCTGCTTCAGCTGCATTTCTTCGATTTCCAACGCACGTTTGTCTTTTTCCACGCCATCGCGGGTAAAGACCTGTACGTCGATAATCGTACCGGAAACACCGTTTGGTACACGCAGAGAAGAGTCTTTAACGTCAGACGCTTTCTCACCGAAGATCGCACGCAGCAGTTTCTCTTCTGGCGTCAGTTGGGTTTCCCCCTTCGGCGTTACCTTACCAACCAGAATGTCACCACCGGTCACTTCCGCACCGATGTAAACGATGCCGGACTCATCCAGTTTAGAAAGTGCTGCTTCACCCACGTTCGGGATGTCCGCAGTAATTTCTTCAGGCCCTAACTTGGTGTCACGAGACACACAGGCCAGTTCCTGAATGTGGATGGTCGTAAAGCGATCTTCCTGAACCACACGCTCGGAAACGAGGATGGAGTCTTCGAAGTTGTAACCATTCCATGGCATGAATGCCACGCGCATGTTCTGACCCAGCGCCAGTTCACCCAGATCGGTGGACGGACCATCTGCCAGAACGTCACCACGTTCTACCGGCTCACCCAGTGACACACACGGCATCTGGCTGATGCAGGTGTTCTGGTTAGAACGGGTATATTTGGTCAGGTTATAGATGTCGATCCCGGCTTCGCCCGGATACATTTCATCGTCATTAACGCGGATTACAATACGAGAGGCATCCACGTACTGTACTGTACCACCACGTTTGGCTACGGCAGTTACACCGGAGTCAACCGCAACAGCGCGTTCCATACCGGTACCAACCAGCGGCTTATCAGCGCGCAGGGTCGGAACGGCCTGACGTTGCATGTTCGCACCCATCAGGGCACGGTTGGCGTCATCGTGTTCCAGGAACGGAATCAGGGATGCACCGACGGAAACCACCTGCTGTGTGGAAACGTCCATGTATTCAACCTGATCGCGGCTGAACAAGCTGGACTCGCCTTTGTTACGGCAGGTAACCAGTTCGTCGATGAAGCGGCCTTCTTCGTCCAAATTGGTGTTCGCCTGTGCGATAACGAAGTTACCTTCTTCAATCGCAGACAGGTAATGGATCTCATCCGTCACCACATTTTCACGCACACGACGATACGGGGTTTCAAGGAAACCGTATTCGTTCGTTTGCGCATAAACGGAGAGGGAGTTGATCAGACCGATGTTCGGACCTTCCGGCGTTTCGATAGGACAAACGCGACCGTAGTGAGTCGGGTGTACGTCACGAACTTCAAAGCCAGCACGTTCACGCGTCAGACCGCCTGGACCCAATGCGGAGATACGACGTTTGTGCGTAATCTCGGACAGCGGGTTGTTCTGGTCCATAAACTGTGACAGCTGACTTGAACCGAAGAACTCTTTCACGGCAGCCGAAATCGGCTTGGCGTTGATCATGTCCTGTGGCATCAGCGTATCGAGGTCGCCCAGAGACAGACGCTCTTTTACAGCACGTTCTACACGCACCAGACCAACGCGGAATTGGTTTTCTGCCATTTCGCCGACGGAACGGATACGACGGTTGCCGAGGTGGTCGATATCATCCACTTCGCCTTTACCGTTACGGATATCAATGAGCTTCTTCATCACTTCGATGATGTCATCTTTGCTCAGGATACCGGAACCTTCGATCTCATCACGTAACAGAGAACGGTTGAACTTCATACGACCAACCGCAGACAGATCGTAGCGGTCTTCAGAGAAGAACAGGTTCTCAAACAGCGTTTCTGCTGCTTCACGCGTTGGTGGTTCACCAGGACGCATCATGCGATAAATTTCAACCAGCGCACTCAGACGATCGTTTGACGGATCGACGCGCACGGTTTCAGACATGTATGCACCATGATCAAGATCGTTGGTGAACAGTGTCTCAATACGTTTGTGACCAGACTGGCTTAGTTTAGCCAGCAGATCCAGCGACAGCTCCATGTTGGCTGCGCCGATCAGTTCACCGGTGCTCTCGTCGATATAATCTTTGGACAGTACTTTGCCAGCGATATATTCAACAGGCACTTCAATACGCTCAATACCGTCTTTCTCTAACTGACGGATATGACGCGCAGTGATGCGGCGACCTTTTTCGATATAAACTTTACCGTTCGCTTCAATATCAAACGATGCGGTTTCACCACGCAGACGCTCAGGAACCAGATCCATCTGCAATTTATTGCCATTGATTTCATAGACAATTTTATCGAAGAAAAGATCGAGAATCTGTTCGGTGGAATAACCCAGCGCGCGCAGGATAATGGTCGCAGGCAATTTGCGACGACGGTCGATACGGACAAACAGGTTATCCTTCGGATCAAACTCGAAATCCAGCCAGGAACCACGGTAAGGAATAATACGTGCGTTATACAGCACCTTACCTGAAGAGTGGGTTTTACCTTTGTCGCTATCGAAGAACACACCTGGACTACGGTGCAACTGAGACACGATTACGCGCTCAGTACCGTTGATCACAAAGGTACCGTTATCGGTCATGAGCGGAATTTCGCCCATGTAAACTTCTTGTTCTTTGATGTCTTTAACGGTGCCTTCAGGCGCTTCGCGCTCGTAGATCACCAGGCGCAGTTTTACGCGTAGCGGCGCAGAGTACGTCACACCACGGATCTGACATTCTTTAACGTCAAATACTGGCTCGCCCAAGCGATAGCTAACGTATTGCAGCTCTGAATTACCGCTATAGCTTTTTATAGGGAAAACAGAACGGAATGCAGCTTCCAAACCGTACTGACCTTCCGGGTCTTGCTCGATAAACTTCTGGAACGAGTCAAGTTGGATAGAAAGGAGATAAGGTATGTCCAAAACCTGTGGACGTTTACCAAAATCCTTACGAATGCGTTTTTTCTCGGTATAGGAGTAAACCATAGGGTTCCTCAGCTAGCTGACAAGTCGAACCACTCTGTCTGCCCTAACAAGGACAGTTCATGCAACACTATTTATGTTGGTCGGAAAATAGAGAACTTTCCGTAATACGTCTTTCTATTACTCTTAAACCATTTCGTTACTCTTGCTTAGGCATGGAGCCCATGCAGGAAAGCAGTATATTAAGTCGTCAATAGAAAAAAATATTGGGGGAAATCAATGGCTAAACAGTGTGAAACCCCATTGATGCCCTACAGCGCAAAAAGGCTGGTGACTAAAAAGTCACCAGCCATCAGCCTAATAAATCAGGCTGCAACCTGAAAGGTTGGCTTATTTAACTTCAACTTCTGCGCCAGCTTCTTCCAGTGATTTTTTCAGTGCTTCAGCGTCATCTTTGCTCACGCCTTCTTTCATCACTGCTGGTGCAGACTCAACCAGATCTTTGGCTTCTTTCAGGCCCAGACCAGTTGCGCCGCGAACAGCTTTGATTACAGCAACTTTGTTAGCGCCGATAGCTTTCAGCACAACGTCGAACTCAGTTTTTTCTTCAGCAACTTCAGCTGGGCCAGCAGCAACAGCTACAGCAGCAGCAGCAGAAACACCGAATTTTTCTTCCATAGCAGAAACCAGCTCAACAACATCCATTACAGACATAGCTGCTACTGCTTCCAGAATTTGATCTTTAGTGATAGACATAACAATTGTTCCTAAGAATCAGAAATAGTTTATACGTTAGCAAGTACGTTAGAAAAAAAAGCGCTATTACGCAGCTTCTTTTGCATCGCGAACAGCAGCCAGAGTGCGGACCAGTTTGCCGGCAGCGGCTTCTTTCATGGTCGACATCAGACGTGCCAGTGCTTCTTCGTAAGTCGGCAGCGTTGCCAGACGGTCAATTTGAGCCGCCGGGATCAGCTCGCCTTCAAAGGCTGCAGCTTTGACCTCAAATTTTGCATTCGCTTTCGCGAACTCTTTGAACAGACGAGCAGCAGCGCCCGGGTGTTCCATAGAGTATGCAATCAGGGTCGGACCAACAAACGTGTCTTTCAGGCATTCGAATTGAGTGCCTTCAACGACGCGGCGCAGCAGGGTGTTACGAACAACACGCATGTAAACGCCAGCTTCACGACCTGCTTTACGCAGTTCGGTCATTTTATCAACGGTAACGCCACGAGAATCCGCAACAACCGCAGACAGCGCACCTTTGGCTACTTCGCTGACTTCAGCAACAATCGCTTGTTTGTCTTGAAGATTTAATGCCATTAGCTTTTGCTCCTGGATATAGCCGGAGAAACTCTCCGGAACTCACTTCACTTATCGCCAAAATTAGAGATAAGCGTTGAAACACGGTGAGCAGAATCCAGTAAAAAATTATTCTTTATAAAAAAGAAAAACGTTATTTAGGCTCTGTCACCGTCTACGCAGGAGAATTAAGTTTCTTACGAAACACCTGCGGTCTTGGACGGAGGCCTGGATAGGCCAGGCTCCAACCGAAAAATTCTTGCGTTATTCCACTTGAGGAACAACGGGCGTAAAATTATAGGTAAATATCACACCCGAGTAAAGCGGAACAAAAGCTATTAGTTAGCAGCAGCGTTCAGACCGCTCTGGTCGATGGCAACGCCAGCGCCCATAGTGGTAGACAAGCTAACTTTCTTGATGAACACGCCTTTCGCCTGAGATGGTTTTGCTTTTTTCAGCGCAACCAGCAAAGATTCCAGGTTTTCTTTCAATTTGTTAGAATCGAAATCAACCTTACCGATAGTGGTATGAATGATGCCGTTCTTGTCGTTACGGTAACGAACCTGACCAGCTTTAGCATTATTAACGGCTTCAGCAACGTTAGGAGTCACAGTACCCACTTTCGGGTTTGGCATCAGGCCGCGTGGACCCAAAACCTGGCCCAATTGGCCAACAACGCGCATTGCATCTGGAGATGCAATAACAACGTCAAAGCCCATTTCGCCTTTCTTGATCAGGTCAGCCAGATCTTCCATGCCCACAAACTCAGCACCAGCAGCTTTAGCCGCTTCAGCGTTTGCGCCTTGGGTGAAGACTGCTACGCGAACAGAACGACCGGTGCCATGAGGCAGAACGGTTGCACCGCGAACGTTTTGGTCAGATTTACGTGCATCGATGCCGAGGTTAACAGCTACGTCTACACTTTCTACGAATTTAGCAGTGGCCAGCTCTTTGAGCAGAGCAACAGCTTCGTTGATGTCATACTGTTTAGTTACATCAACTTTGTCACGGATCACGCGCATGCGCTTGGTCAGCTTAGCCATTTATTAATCCTCCACTACCAGGCCCATGGAACGAGCAGTACCTGCGATAGAGCGCGCCATGGCGTCTACATCAGAACCAGTCATGTCCGCAGCTTTAGTTTCTGCGATTTCACGAACCTGAGCGCTCGTTACTTTACCTACTTTGTCTTTGTTCGGCTTGCCAGAACCAGACTTGATACCAGCCGCTTTCTTCAGCAGAACAGCTGCTGGAGGCGTTTTGGTAACGAAGGTGAAAGAACGGTCAGAATAAACGGTAATAACAACCGGAGTCGGCAGACCCTTCTCAAGGCTTTCAGTTTTAGCATTGAACGCCTTACAGAATTCCATGATGTTAACACCTTGCTGACCCAGAGCCGGACCTACCGGTGGGCTCGGGTTAGCCATACCAGCTGCAACTTGCAGCTTGACGTAGGCTTGTACTTTCTTGGCCATTTAACTTTCCTCGATTGGGTAATAGCGCCTAGTAAAAGGCTCCCCGTGGTTTGTATTACGTTTCAGACGCCGTTAAGGCCACTGAAAAACAAAAGGCGCGAAATTATAGGTTAATTTCGCGCCATAGGCAAGTCGCTATTTTCAGCAAGTCTTGTCAGGCAATTAGCCTTTTTCGACCTGAGCAAAGTCCAGTTCAACAGGTGTCGCACGACCAAATATAGAGACAGACACCTTCAGGCGGCTCTTCTCGTAGTCAACTTCTTCAACAACGCCGTTAAAGTCGGCAAATGGACCATCGTTGACGCGAACCATTTCACCCGGTTCAAACAACGTTTTCGGACGAGGCTTGTCACCAACCTGCTGGAGACGATTCATAATCGCATCCACTTCTTTATCACTGATTGGAGCAGGACGGTCAGATGTGCCGCCAATGAACCCCATAACACGAGGTACACTGCGCACAAGATGCCAACTCGCATCTTCCATAACCATCTGCACTAAAACATAACCAGGGAAAAATTTGCGTTCGCTCTTGCGACGTTGACCACCACGGATCTCAACTACTTCTTCAGTAGGAACCATGACTTCGCCAAAAAGCTCTTCCATATTATGGAGTTTGATGTGCTCGCGCAGAGACTGTGCTACGCGACCTTCAAAACCAGAAAACGCCTGAACGACGTACCAACGTTTTTTTGGAGCTTCAGACATCTTTTAGAACCTCAGTCCAGTGATAAACGATACCAGACGAACCAGAATACCATCCAGTCCCCACAAAATCAGTGACATCACGGCAGTAACCGCGGCAACGATTAACGTGGTGTGTAACGTTTCCTGACGAGTCGGCCAAATTACTTTGCGTACTTCAGTACGCGCTTCGCGAGCAAACGTTACGGTTGCTTTGCCTTTTGTGGTCAGCAGAGCCACACCACCGGCTGCGGCGATCAGGATAACAACAGCCAATGCGCGCAGAGGAAGACTAAATTCGCGGTAATAATAATTGCCAACAATCGCAACGACCAGCAAGGCACCTACTACTAGCCACTTAATCACTTCCAGGCCACGCCCACTATCCTGAGCTTCGGTATTCGCACTCATAAACCAACCTGTCACAATGATTCAGACAAATAACTTTGCCCCGTAACCACGGAGCAACCAAACCGAAAGATGTTCTGTAAAACGAATAATTCGGTATTTACGCCGTATCTACAGAGCCTATCTCACCAATGATTATATCTCACAATCGCTGATGAGATAGGTTCTACCATGACAGCGTAGAAAAAGGGCATCAAATGATGCCCTTTTATCGCGTGTCGCGTCAAACGTTATCAGCGATTAAGCGATAACTTTAGCAACAACACCCGCGCCTACTGTACGGCCGCCTTCACGGATTGCGAAACGCAAACCATCGTCCATCGCGATTGGGTGGATCAGGGTAACAACCATTTTGATGTTGTCGCCCGGCATGACCATCTCCACGCCTTCTGGCAGTTCGATGGTGCCCGTTACGTCAGTCGTACGGAAGTAGAACTGAGGACGGTAGCCTTTGAAGAACGGAGTATGACGGCCGCCTTCATCCTTGCTCAGGATATACACTTCTGATTCGAACTGAGTGTGCGGCTTGATTGAACCCGGCTTAGCCAGTACCTGACCACGCTCGATTTCTTCACGCTTGATACCACGCAGCAGAACACCAACGTTCTCGCCCGCACGACCTTCGTCCAGCAGTTTGCGGAACATTTCTACGCCGGTACAGGTAGATTTCGCAGTATCTTTGATACCTACGATTTCAACTTCTTCACCCACTTTAACGATACCGCGCTCTACACGACCGGTAACAACGGTACCACGACCGGAGATGGAGAATACGTCTTCGATTGGCAGCAGGAACGGCTTGTCAATCGCACGCTCTGGTTCTGGAATATAAGAATCCAGGTAGCCTGCCAGTTCGATGATTTTTGCTTCCCACTCAGCTTCGCCTTCCAGCGCTTTCAGAGCAGAACCACGAACCACTGGGGTGTCGTCGCCTGGGAAGTCGTACTGAGACAGCAACTCACGCACTTCCATCTCAACCAGTTCCAGCAGCTCTTCATCATCAACCATGTCACATTTGTTCAGGAACACGATGATGAAAGGAACGCCAACCTGACGACCCAGCAGGATGTGCTCACGAGTCTGAGGCATTGGGCCGTCAGTCGCAGCAACAACCAGGATCGCGCCGTCCATCTGGGCAGCACCGGTGATCATGTTTTTCACATAGTCGGCGTGTCCTGGGCAGTCAACGTGCGCATAGTGGCGAGACGGGGTATCGTATTCAACGTGAGAGGTGTTGATGGTGATACCACGTGCTTTTTCTTCCGGTGCGTTATCGATCTGGTCGAATGCACGCGCGTTACCACCGTAGGTTTTAGCCAGAACGGTAGTGATTGCAGCGGTCAGCGTTGTTTTACCATGGTCAACGTGGCCGATAGTACCGACGTTAACGTGCGGTTTTGTACGTTCAAATTTTTCTTTAGACATCGATTGTCCCTCTAAGACACGGATAAATCGGTGGTATCACCACATCAACCAAGCGATAGCTTGCTGAATTTATTCACAGAAAGAAAATCAGGAGGAGGAAAAGGAAGTGGTGCTGATAGGCAGATTCGAACTGCCGACCTCACCCTTACCAAGGGTGCGCTCTACCAACTGAGCTATATCAGCACATCTTGGAGCGGGCAGTGGGAATCGAACCCACATCATCAGCTTGGAAGGCTGAGGTAATAGCCATTATACGATGCCCGCATCCTGGAACTCGGCTACCTAATTTTTCTGTAGATTTTGAAATTGGGGAATAAGATTTTATAGACCCCGCATTCGTCGATCCGGCTTACTCTTGCTACCGTATCGAATATCCTGTCGCCAGGATTGAATTTGGTGGTGGGGGAAGGATTCGAACCTTCGAAGTCTGTGACGGCAGATTTACAGTCTGCTCCCTTTGGCCGCTCGGGAACCCCACCTAATTGTGTACTTGATGGTGCCGGCTACCGGAATCGAACTGGTGACCTACTGATTACAAGTCAGTTGCTCTACCTACTGAGCTAAGCCGGCTTCAAGTGCTGCGCATTCTAGGTAGACAGAACGCTCGATGCAACAAAAAAATTGCGTAAAATGCGCTATCGCTTAGATTTTATCCAAATCCGGCTATAAATCTAGAGTAACAGTAAGAATTAGCGCAAAGAACCACCAATTCTATCCAGCAAAGTGGAGGTTTCGCCATCAAATTTCCGCCAATGCTTCTTGCACCTAAAATACGGTTTTGCTCTTTAGAAGAGCACGCACTGCACTGACCGATGCTATTTTGCTCGCTTTTCTAAGGGAATGAACCTGGAATGAATTTTGCTTGGTTAGAAATAAATTTCTGTCGAAGAGGAAAAATACGATGAAAACCGTTCAACTCAATGCCGCAACCTTACCTGTCTATCGTGAGGAACTGGCTAGCCTACTGATAGATGCTGTAGAAAAAGGTGCTTCTGTTGGGTACCACTCGCCACTGTCCCACAAAGAAGCCACAGAATATTTTCATAGTTTGCAAACATCTGTCGCCAGCGGTGAACGCATGTTATGGGTAGCGCGAGATGAGGATGGCGTCGTCGGAAGCGTACAGCTTGAGTTATGTCAAAAGCCAAATGGGAAAAACAGAGCTGAAATTCAAAAATTATTGGTTCACAGTCGCACAAGAAGAGCAGGAATAGGCCGACTGCTCATTCAACTATTGGAACAGAGCGCGCTTTCACAACAGAGGGGATTACTCTACTTAGATACTCAAGCAGGTTCCCCCGCAGAAGCGTTCTACCGTGCATTGGGCTATCGCCATCTGGGAGAATTGCCAGACTATGCTTGCACACCCGATGGCTATTATCACCCAACGGCCATTTATTATAAGCGCCTCTTTGCCGTGAATGGTTTAGGTAAAGCCATCGCTAGTTAGCGAGCGCCCGATGCGTAAACATAGAAGCATCGGGTATAGCACCGATTTTCTCTTCTTCTTTCTAGCAGCAAAGTGTTAACCTGCCCATTATCAAAAATTTATTACATAAGAGAAGGTGCCGCGATCATCGCGTTGGCTAAACTAATAGCCCGTTTTCTTCGCTGGGCTGAGAGTCCCTTTTCTTACCTGTGAAGCAGGCAGAACACGACTTATGAGCAATAGAGAGCAATCCTTGGCCACGCCATATCTACAATTTAACCGCAGCCAATGGGCCGCCTTGCGCGATTCCGTCCCGTTAACGCTGACAGAGGAAGAAATCGTTAAGCTCAAAGGGATTAACGAAGATCTTTCATTAGACGAAGTCGCGGAAATTTATCTGCCGCTATCTCGCCTGCTCAATTTCTATATCAGCTCTAATTTACGACGTCAGGCTGTGCTTGAGCAGTTCTTAGGAACTGATGGCCAAAAGATACCTTACATAATCGGTATTGCAGGCAGTGTCGCTGTAGGGAAAAGTACAACAGCTCGTGTGCTCCAGGCGTTATTAAGCCGCTGGCCGGAACACCGCAGTGTAGAACTTATTACAACCGATGGGTTTCTTCATCCAAATAAGGTGCTAAAAGAACGCGATTTGATGAAGAAAAAAGGTTTTCCGCAGTCATACGATATGCATAGCTTGGTGAAATTTGTTTCTGATATAAAATCAGGGACACACAAAGTCACCGCTCCAACGTATTCCCATCTGACATATGACATCGTCCCTAATAATAATAAAGTGCTGGAGCAACCTGACATTTTAATATTAGAAGGCTTGAATGTCTTACAAAGCGGAATGGATTATCCACATGATCCACATAGAGTTTTTGTTTCTGATTTTGTGGATTTCTCTATTTATGTGGATGCACCTGAAACACTGTTACAGACATGGTATATAAATAGATTTTTGAAATTCAGGCAAGGTGCATTCTCAAATCCAAATTCATATTTCCATAATTATGCAAAATTGACGGAAGAAGAAGCTGTCGGTATTGCATCTCAATTATGGAAGGAAATTAATGGACTTAATCTAAAAGAAAATATCCTCCCTACCCGAGAGAGAGCTAGTCTTATTATGACTAAAAGTGCTAACCATGCCGTTGAATGTGTTAGATTAAGAAAATGAATATGAAAAAGGGGGATACCCCCCCTTTTTCATGCACCGCGCAGAGAAATTTCCCCACCAATATACGGTGTTATCAGACCATCGCTTTCTAATAACAATGCACCCTGGCGATCTATTCCTCGGTCTATCCCATGTATTTCGCGATTACCGATAATCAAACGGACCGGGCGATTAAAATAGTTATCCAATTTTTCCCATCTGGAAATGAATGGTTCAAGACCTTGTAGTTCAAAGATAACCAAAGCACTTCTTAATTCAGAAATAAGAGTCGAAGCAAGAGTATTACGATTAATCTCTATACCTGCCTCTTGTAAATTTATCCAGCCTTGATTAATCGTATCTGGAGCAGGTTCTCTCATTTGTAAATTAATGCCTGCACCAATTACCAAATTAGCAGCATCTCCCGTTTTTCCGGTAAGTTCGACAAGAATGCCAGCCAACTTTCTATCCTTCAGATACAAATCATTCGGCCACTTAACTCGAACGCCATCAGCACCAAGCTTATGTAGCACTTCGGCCATTACGATACCGATAACCAGACTCACCCCAACAGCTGCAGCTGGCCCCTGTTCTAGACGCCAATATAAGGATAAATACAAATTCGCACCAAAGGGTGAAAACCATTGCCGCCCCCGACGACCACGCCCAGATTGCTGATACTCAGCAAGGCATGCATCACCGGATGACAGCGTATCCAATCGTTCTAAAATGTACTGATTCGTAGAATCAACGACAGGTAAAACCGTCACGCCACCTTCTGGTAGGTGCTTAAGAATAACGTCTGCATCTAATAACTGCATAGGCGCTGGCAAAGAATAGCCCTTACCCGTTACAGTAAAAACATCAATTCCCCAATCACGTATAGTTTGAATATGTTTATTAATCGCAGCTCGGCTCATCCCCATCATTTCGCCAAGTAGCTCACCAGAGTAAAACTCACCATCAGAGAGGATTTTAATTAATTTAAGAGGAACCGTAATATCTTTCATGATAATACCTCGATGGCATTGACCTCTCCACACGCAGCAATAAAGCGAACTTCAGGCTCCAGCTGTATGGAGAATTTTTCAGCAACCTGATTGCGAACGTAACGAGCTAATTCAACAATATCTGAGCTTTTTGCATTATTCTTATTAATCAGAACTAATGCCTGTTTCTCGTGAACAGCTGCACCACCAAGCTGGAATCCTTTAAGCTTGCACTGATCAATTAACCACCCAGCGGCCAATTTAACGTTACCATCTGCTTGTAAATACTGAGGAGCATTCGGATACTCTCGTAAAATACGTTCGGCATGCTGTTGTGTAATTATTGGATTTTTGAAGAAGCTACCAGCATTACCTGTCACTACAGGATCTGGGAGTTTACTTCGACGCATATGACAGACAGAATCAAATACCTGCTGTGGCGTCACAGTTTCAGGATTCAGTTTTGCCAAATCGCCGTAGTTAAGTACTGGATGCCACTCTTTCTTTAAAAAAAGCCCTACAGCGGTAATCGCAAACCCAGAGCGGTATTGATGCTTAAATATGCTTTCACGGTAACCGAACTGGCATTCCTCAGTGCTAAGGCGCATGACCTTACCTTCTGTCAGATCCAGCAATTCCACATAATCACAGACATTTTGTAATTCAATACCATACGCACCAATATTTTGTATCGGTGCAGACCCCACACATCCAGGAATTAACGCAAGATTTTCTAACCCGGCAATGCCGTATTTAAGCGTATATTCAACTAATTGATGCCAATTCTCACCTGCACCAATATGAAGATACCAGCCATCGTTCTCTTCTCGAACATCTATACCTTTGAGCCGATTTAGCAGAATAGTACCTAAAAAATCTTCCAGAAAAAGGACATTACTTCCTTCTCCTAGCAATAAAACAGGCTCTTGTGATGCGCAGGCGACGCGCCATTCTTCGATCAATTTCTCTTGAGTATCCGCTACCGTAATGCGAGACGCAGACACAGATAATGAGAAAGAGTTATGAGACTTCAATGAAATAATGCTCGGCACCATGCTGGAAATACCTACTAATTCAGATATCACATAGTTTACCCGATCTACGCAAGATACCGACTGCCTTTTACCACAAGTAAGGTATAAACAACATACACCAAAAATTTCCCATAGCAAAAAGCCCCTGTCTTTCGACAGAGGCTTTCCACTTATTTGATGCCTGGCAGTTCCCTACTCTCACATGGGGAAACCCCACACTACCATCGGCGCTACGGCGTTTCACTTCTGAGTTCGGCATGGGGTCAGGTGGGACCACCGCGCTATCGCCGCCAGGCAAATTCTGTTTCATTCCAACCGTCATGCTTCGCTTTCGCTCTCGCATAACCATCAGAACCAATCCTAAAACAAGCTGATTATCAAAATCTCTTTGAGTCCATCTCAAAACACCTTCGGTGTTGTAAGGTTAAGCCTCTCGGGTCATTAGTACTGGTTAGCTCAACGTATCGCTACGCTTACACACCCAGCCTATCTACGTCGTAGTCTTCAACGGCCCTTCAGGGGCATCTGGTGCCCAGGGAAGACTCATCTCGAGGCAAGTTTCCCGCTTAGATGCTTTCAGCGGTTATCTCTTCCGCACTTAGCTACCGGGCAATGCAATTGGCATCACAACCCGAACACCAGTGGTGCGTTCACTCCGGTCCTCTCGTACTAGGAGCAACCCCTCTCAATCTTCCAACGCCCACGGCAGATAGGGACCGAACTGTCTCACGACGTTCTAAACCCAGCTCGCGTACCACTTTAAATGGCGAACAGCCATACCCTTGGGACCTACTTCAGCCCCAGGATGTGATGAGCCGACATCGAGGTGCCAAACACCGCCGTCGATATGAACTCTTGGGCGGTATCAGCCTGTTATCCCCGGAGTACCTTTTATCCGTTGAGCGATGGCCCTTCCATTCAGAACCACCGGATCACTAAGACCTGCTTTCGCACCTGCTCGAGCTGTCACTCTCGCAGTCAAGCTAGCTTATGCCTTTGCACTAACCTCCTGATGTCCGACCAGGATTAGCTAACCTTCGTGCTCCTCCGTTACGCTTTGGGAGGAGACCGCCCCAGTCAAACTACCCACCAGACACTGTCCGCAACCCGGATCACGGGCCCACGTTAGAACATCAAACATTAAAGGGTGGTATTTCAAGGTTGGCTCCACGCAGACTGGCGTCCACGCTTCAAAGCCTCCCACCTATCCTACACATCAAGGCTCAAGGTTCAGTGTCAAGCTATAGTAAAGGTTCACGGGGTCTTTCCGTCTTGCCGCGGGTACACTGCATCTTCACAGCGAGTTCAATTTCACTGAGTCTCGGGTGGAGACAGCCTGGCCATCATTACGCCATTCGTGCAGGTCGGAACTTACCCGACAAGGAATTTCGCTACCTTAGGACCGTTATAGTTACGGCCGCCGTTTACCGGGGCTTCGATCAAGAGCTTCGCCTTGCGGCTGACCCCATCAATTAACCTTCCGGCACCGGGCAGGCGTCACACCGTATACGTCCACTTTCGTGTTTGCACAGTGCTGTGTTTTTATTAAACAGTTGCAGCCAGCTGGTATCTTCGACTGATTTCAGCTCCGTGAGCAAGTCACTTCACCTACCATCAGCGTGCCTTCTCCCGAAGTTACGGCACCATTTTGCCTAGTTCCTTCACCCGAGTTCTCTCAAGCGCCTGAGTATTCTCTACCTGACCACCTGTGTCGGTTTGGGGTACGATTTGATGTTACCTGGAGCTTAGAGGCTTTTCCTGGAAGCGTAGCATTGGTTACTTCATCACCGTAGTGACTCGTCATCACGCCTCAGTGTTAATGACGACCCGGATTTACCAAAGTCATCCACCTTCACGCTTAAACCGGGACAACCGTCGCCCGGATAACCTAGCTTTCTCCGTCCCCCCTTCGCAGTAACACCGAGTACAGGAATATTAACCTGTTTCCCATCGACTACGCTTTTCAGCCTCGCCTTAGGGGTCGACTCACCCTGCCCCGATTAACGTTGGACAGGAACCCTTGGTCTTCCGGCGTGCGGGTTTTTCACCCGCATTATCGTTACTTATGTCAGCATTCGCACTTCTGATACCTCCAGCAACCCTCACAGGTCACCTTCGACGGCTTACAGAACGCTCCCCTACCCAACAACACCTGAGTGTCGCTGCCGCAGCTTCGGTGCATGGTTTAGCCCCGTTACATCTTCCGCGCAGGCCGACTCGACCAGTGAGCTATTACGCTTTCTTTAAATGATGGCTGCTTCTAAGCCAACATCCTGGCTGTCTGTGCCTTCCCACATCGTTTCCCACTTAACCATGACTTTGGGACCTTAGCTGGCGGTCTGGGTTGTTTCCCTCTTCACGACGAACGTTAGCACCCGCCGTGTGTCTCCCGTGATAACATTCTTCGGTATTCGTAGTTTGCATCGGGTTGGTAAGTCGGGATGACCCCCTAGCCGAAACAGTGCTCTACCCCCGAAGATGAATTCACGAGGCGCTACCTAAATAGCTTTCGGGGAGAACCAGCTATCTCCCGGTTTGATTGGCCTTTCACCCCCAGCCACAAGTCATCCGCTAATTTTTCAACATTAGTCGGTTCGGTCCTCCAGTTAGTGTTACCCAACCTTCAACCTGCCCATGGCTAGATCACCGGGTTTCGGGTCTATACCCTGCAACTTAACGCCCAGTTAAGACTCGGTTTCCCTACGGCTCCCCTATACGGTTAACCTTGCTACAGAATATAAGTCGCTGACCCATTATACAAAAGGTACGCAGTCACCCTGATTAATCAAGGCTCCCACTGCTTGTACGTACACGGTTTCAGGTTCTATTTCACTCCCCTCGCCGGGGTTCTTTTCGCCTTTCCCTCACGGTACTGGTTCACTATCGGTCAGTCAGGAGTATTTAGCCTTGGAGGATGGTCCCCCCATATTCAGACAGGATGTCACGTGTCCCGCCCTACTCATCGAACTCACAATTTGTGCATTTTTGTGTACGGGACTATCACCCTTTACTGTGCGACTTTCCAGACGCTTCCACTAACACACAAACTGATTCAGGTTCTGGGCTCCTCCCCGTTCGCTCGCCGCTACTAGGGGAATCTCGGTTGATTTCTTTTCCTCGGGGTACTGAGATGTTTCAGTTCCCCCGGTTCGCCTCATTACGCTATGTATTCACGTAATGATAGTGTGTCGAAACACACTGGGTTTCCCCATTCGGGTATCGTCGGGTATAACGCTTCATATCAGCTTACCGACGCTTATCGCAGATTAGCACGCCCTTCATCGCCTCTGACTGCCTAGGCATCCACCGTGTACGCTTAGTCGCTTAACCTCACAACCCGAAGGTGTCTTTGATTAATCAAAGTCACTGTCGTGCTGCGATTATTTGAGAGACTCATTGACACACTGATACACCATTCATACCCGCAGGTACCAATGCATGTTCAGCTGTCATGTTTCAATTTTCAGCTTGTTCCAGATTGTTAAAGAGCAATATCGTAAACATGACTCCGAAGAATCATCTTTAAGATATTCATGATAATGTCTTTCACTCATTATCGGATTGGCGTCCCCAAGGGGATTCGAACCCCTGTTACAGCCGTGAAAGGGCAGTGTCCTAGGCCTCTAGACGATGGGGACACGAAAAATCCGTACCGAATCAGAAATTCGGCACTATCGCGTCAGCATGAGTTTACACTCATCGCATCAACAGGTGCGCTTGCTCAGTATTTTCATCAGACAATCTGTGTGAGCACTTCACTTAACACACATCTTCTTGGTAAGGAGGTGATCCAACCGCAGGTTCCCCTACGGTTACCTTGTTACGACTTCACCCCAGTCATGAATCACAAAGTGGTAAGCGCCCTCCCGAAGGTTAAGCTACCTACTTCTTTTGCAACCCACTCCCATGGTGTGACGGGCGGTGTGTACAAGGCCCGGGAACGTATTCACCGTAGCATTCTGATCTACGATTACTAGCGATTCCGACTTCATGGAGTCGAGTTGCAGACTCCAATCCGGACTACGACGTACTTTATGAGGTCCGCTTGCTCTCGCGAGGTCGCTTCTCTTTGTATACGCCATTGTAGCACGTGTGTAGCCCTACTCGTAAGGGCCATGATGACTTGACGTCATCCCCACCTTCCTCCGGTTTATCACCGGCAGTCTCCTTTGAGTTCCCGACCGAATCGCTGGCAACAAAGGATAAGGGTTGCGCTCGTTGCGGGACTTAACCCAACATTTCACAACACGAGCTGACGACAGCCATGCAGCACCTGTCTCAGAGTTCCCGAAGGCACCAATCCATCTCTGGAAAGTTCTCTGGATGTCAAGAGTAGGTAAGGTTCTTCGCGTTGCATCGAATTAAACCACATGCTCCACCGCTTGTGCGGGCCCCCGTCAATTCATTTGAGTTTTAACCTTGCGGCCGTACTCCCCAGGCGGTCGATTTAACGCGTTAGCTCCGGAAGCCACGCCTCAAGGGCACAACCTCCAAATCGACATCGTTTACAGCGTGGACTACCAGGGTATCTAATCCTGTTTGCTCCCCACGCTTTCGCACCTGAGCGTCAGTCTTTGTCCAGGGGGCCGCCTTCGCCACCGGTATTCCTCCAGATCTCTACGCATTTCACCGCTACACCTGGAATTCTACCCCCCTCTACAAGACTCTAGCCTGTCAGTTTTGAATGCAGTTCCCAGGTTAAGCCCGGGGATTTCACATCCAACTTAACAGACCGCCTGCGTGCGCTTTACGCCCAGTCATTCCGATTAACGCTTGCACCCTCCGTATTACCGCGGCTGCTGGCACGGAGTTAGCCGGTGCTTCTTCTGCGAGTAACGTCAATCGATAAGGTTATTAACCTTACCGCCTTCCTCCTCGCTGAAAGTGCTTTACAACCCGAAGGCCTTCTTCACACACGCGGCATGGCTGCATCAGGCTTGCGCCCATTGTGCAATATTCCCCACTGCTGCCTCCCGTAGGAGTCTGGACCGTGTCTCAGTTCCAGTGTGGCTGGTCATCCTCTCAGACCAGCTAGGGATCGTCGCCTAGGTGAGCCATTACCTCACCTACTAGCTAATCCCATCTGGGCACATCTGATGGCGAGAGGCCCGAAGGTCCCCCTCTTTGCTCTTGCGAGGTTATGCGGTATTAGCTACCGTTTCCAGTAGTTATCCCCCTCCATCAGGCAGTTTCCCAGACATTACTCACCCGTCCGCCGCTCGTCACCCAAAGAGCAAGCTCTTCTGTGCTACCGCTCGACTTGCATGTGTTAGGCCTGCCGCCAGCGTTCAATCTGAGCCATGATCAAACTCTTCAATTTAAGATTTGTTTGATTTGCTGAACTCGTCAGCGATGCTCAAAGAATTAGTAACTGTTCATTCGTAATGAATTTTACTGTTGTTCACTCTTCAAGACTTTTTTATATCGTTAAGATACGGTCTTGTGAGTGCCCACACAGATTGTCTGATTAAATTGTTAAAGAGCGGTGCCACTTCATCGGTGGCGCGGGCTGCATATACTATGCTTTTCCGCTGTGAAGTCAAGTCATTACTGACTGCTTCGTTGAATCTTTTTGCTGTCACCACAACCGCGTATCGCTGTTGCCGTGTCAGTGGATGCGCATTATAGGGACTTCTCGCACGCTGACAAGCGCTAAATGCAAAAAAATTACCGAGTGATTTTTTTTTCAGCAAAGCGAATTAAAAGACGCCGTTATGCCGGATTTTTCGCCGCTAATTGGGCGAAATCCTGAGCGAAACGGGCAACCTGCTGCCAGTCAGTGTATTCAATCTCTTTAGTGCTATCCGTTTCGCCCCCAGTTATACGCATAATCAGTTGAATCATTACTCGATCAAACCAGCGGTAGCGTGGGTAACGTAGGGCACCAGCGAACACGCAGCACAAATCCGGCTGCCAGGGTGAATTCAGCAGGAACTTACGCGTATAGGCATTGGTTTGTATTGTGCGCTTTTCTGGTTTACGTGCGGTGAGATTCACGGAGAAGAATGCGCTGGGTAGCGGCTGTAAAGAAGTCAGATGCTTACGGATAAATTGATTTACTGCTGGATGAAAGCGCCCGTACCGAATCGACGCCCCAATCAGGACCCGATCGTATTGGCTCAGATCGATATCATTCGCATTGAGTACGTTAACAACATCGCACTCCAGGATTCCTTTCAGCGTATTCGCAATATAGGAGGCAATCGCTCTTGTTTGCCCATCGCGACTCGAAAACACGATCAAAGCTTTCATTGTTCTTTATCCTTATGGGGACTATTCCCGCCAGAAGGTTGGCGTAAACAGCACTAAAAGCGTGAAGACTTCCAAACGACCAAACAGCATTGTCAGTATCAGAATCCATTTCGCCGTATCATTCATCGACGTAAAATTCTCCGCGACGACACCCAAACCCGGTCCCAGATTATTCAATGTGGCGGCGACCGCCGCAAACGCAGAGAAATCATCAACGCCTGTCGCAATGACGGCTAGCATGCTGACAATAAAAACCAGCGCATACGCGGAAAAGAATCCCCATACGGCTTCAAGGATGCGCTCCGGCAACGCGCGGTGCCCCAGCTTGATCGTGTAAACCGCATTCGGATGTACTAAACGCTTGAGCTCACGCGATCCTTGCAGGAAAAGCAGCAGGATACGAATCACTTTCAAGCCGCCCCCAGTTGAGCCCGCACACCCGCCAATAAACGCGGAACACAGAAGCAAAACCGGCAGAAAAAGCGGCCACGATGCAATGCTGTCCGTCGTAAACCCTGCCGTTGTCGCCATAGAGACAACCTGGAAGAATGCCTGATTGATCGTCTGCATCCCGCTGTCATAAACGTGGTGGAACCACAGGACAATCGTACACACGGCCACCAGCGACAGTTGAACAAAGATGAACATGCGGAATTCTGGGTCACGCCAGTATACCTTCAGGCTGCGGCCACTCAGCAGAGCAAAGTGCAAACCAAAGTTACAGCCAGAAATCAGCAGGAATATCGCGATGATGGTGTTAATCGTTGGGCTATTAAAGTAGCCGATACTCGCATCATGAGTAGAGAACCCGCCGACAGACACCGTAGAGAAGCTGTGGCCAATCGCATCGAATACCGGCATGCCAGCCAGCCAAAGCGCGACAGCACAGGCAATCGTAAGTAAGAGGTAAATCAGCCACAGCGTTTTTGCCGTATCGGCAATACGCGGGCGCATTTTGTTTTCCTTCAGCGGCCCCGGCATCTCCGCGCGATAAAGCTGCATCCCACCGACACCAAGAATCGGCAGGATAGCAACGGCGAGTACGATGATCCCCATCCCACCAAACCATTGCAGCATTTGTCGATAAAACAGAATGGCTTTAGGCAGTGAATCCAGCCCGACCAACGTAGTGGCGCCCGTTGTCGTTAACCCAGAGAACGATTCGAAAAAAGCATCCGTTACGCCCAAATTAGGATGTTCAGCAAACAGGAAAGGCAGCGCACCGACACTTCCCAGCACCGTCCAGAAGAGGACTACGATCAGGAACCCTTCACGAGATTTCAGTTCATGCTTCTGTTTTCGGTTTGGTAGCCACAGCATGATGCCAATCGCCAGCGCGACAATAAATGTCTGCGTAAACGCCCGGCCTGCGCCATCACGGTAAATTAACGCCACCAGTCCGGGAATAACCATCGTCCCGGAAAAAAGGATAACCAACTGGCCGACAATACGGGTTATGGCGCGCAAGTGCATCGCAGGGAATTCCTTAATGATTCATAAAAAGCGCTGGGATTATTATGGAACCGGCAATAAATGCAACGCACCGCGACTTAAATCACGCAATTTCGTTGCCGCTTCTTCGGTTCCCCTAACAGGGATAGAGAACCGCAATACAACTTCCACGCCATATTCACTATGCAGCACTTTCCCACCAAGCTGGAAGATCAGTGATTCAACCTGAGGCAACAGCGCATAATCACAGTGTAAGCCATACTCTTTTTGCAATACTTTCTCTTGTAGCGATATCAGTTTCAGCGCTTGCTGAACACCACCGCCATAAGCCTTCACCAGCCCGCCAGTGCCCAGCGGGATTCCGCCATAGTAACGTACCACCACAGCCGTAATCTCACCGATACCGCTTCCCATCAGTTGCGACAGCATCGGTTTGCCCGCCGTGCCGGAAGGCTCACTATCGTCAGAAAAGCCAAGCTGTTGGGAATCGTCGGGCGCACCTGCAACAAACGCCCAGCAGTGATGCCCCGCCGAAGCATGCTCTTCCCTGACATGCTGGATAAACGCCTTTGCCGCGTCGATTCCCGGCGTTGCCGCCAGGATCGTCGTAAAGCGGCTTTTCTTGATTTCCTCACTGAAGCTCACTGGCGCAGCAGGAACGAGATACGCTTGCATCAGGCCAGATTCAGGTCGCGCGTCATGTTCTCCACGCGCCCTTCATGAATGACAATATTATCCTCGATACGGATACCGCCAAACGGTTTCAACGCCTCGATTTTTTGCCAGTCAAAGTGCTGACTCAATTCGCCCTCACGCCACGGAGCAAGCAAGGATTCGATGAAATAGATTCCCGGCTCGATCGTCATGACCATGCCAGCTTCAAGCACACGGGTACAACGCAGGTAAGGATGCTGCGACGGCGCCGCCAGATGTGTGCCGCGATCGTCTTGCATAAATCCGGCAACATCATGCACCTGCAAGCCCAGCGGATGGCCAAGACCGTGTGGCAGGAAAGGCGACGTGAGCCCCTGCTCCACCATGGCTTCTTCGCTGATATCCCGCACCAACTGATGTGATTTCAGCAGCTTAGCAATCCGCTGATGCATCTGAATATGGTAATCGGTATAACGCACTCCCGCCTGAACGGTATCAATCAATGAAAGCATTTCCTGATTGAGATCTTTAATCAGCAGGGCAAACGCGCCATCGCTCTGTGCGGAATAGGTACGCGTAAGATCGGCGGCATAGCCGTTATATTCAGCCCCTGCATCAATCAGGAAGCTGCGGACATCGGAAGGCACCTGATGATCGAGCTGGGTATAGTGCAGCACCGCCGCATGTTCATTGAGCGCAATGATATTGCCGTAAGGCACATCGATATCACGATGGCCGGTAGCCGTCAGATACGCCAGATTAATATCAAACTCACTCATCCCGGACAGAAATGCTTCATGCGCGGCACGATGACCGATAACCGCGGTCTTCTGCGCTTCACGCATACAGGCCAGCTCGTAATCGGTTTTGTAAGCGCGATGATAGTGCAGATAATCCAGCACACCCTGAGGATTGATATTATCCGCACGAATGCCCAAATCCTGCGCACGCTGCGGGGCGTAGCCGATATAGGCAACACGCTCGCGCTGCGATGGAAGCTGCTGCCCGATATCATCGGCATTCCGTAGCACGGTAATCTCAATCTCTTCAGTCCAGAAGCTCTCGGGGACCGGCGCAACGTTATGCCAGTAATCAACTGGCGAATAGAACCACAGCTTCGGCGGGTTCACGCCGTCAACCCAGAGCCAGCAATTCGGCACCTGTGTAACGGGCACCCACGCTTTAAACTGCGGGTTAACTTTGAAAGGATAGTCGTGATCGTCCAGAAAAACGGTCAACAGCTCACCAGAGTGAATCAGTAATGCGTCAAGCTGATGGCGCGCTAAAACCGCCTGAGCACGCGTTTGCAGCGTAGCCAGATGGTGATGATATAAAGAAGCCAGCTTTTCCATGAGTATCCTTGTACGTCACGACATGATCTCTCCATTTTAACACAGGCATTCCCCAAGGGCAGCGTCCGGTGCTTTGTGATCGATTCGGCAAAAAATCAATCTCTCGTTTGCAAAAAATTAACATTAAAACCACAATTCGATTATCTGGTCATACCAGATCACTCACACAAACAGCGGAGATGAACATGCTTTATCAAGGTGAATCCCTCTACCTTAACTGGCTTGAGGACGGCATTGTCGAGCTGGTATTTTCTGCCTCAGGCTCCGTAAACAAGCTAGATACCCGCACGGTTGCCAGCCTGGGTAAGGCGCTAGACGTTCTGGCGGAACAGCCGAACCTGAAGGGCTTACTGCTACGTTCTGACAAACCAGCATTCATTGTCGGTGCCGATATTACAGAATTCCTTTCTCTTTTTGCTGCACCAGCCGAAAAGCTGCATGAATGGCTTGTCTTCGCCAACCGCATTTTCAGCCGCCTTGAGGATTTACCCGTTCCCACACTGTCCGCAATTAATAGCTATGCGTTGGGCGGCGGGTGTGAGTGCGTACTGGCAACCGACTTTCGTTTAGCAACGACGGATGCACGCATCGGGCTGCCTGAGACTAAACTGGGGATTATGCCGGGCTTTGGCGGCACGGTAAGGCTACCGCGTCTGCTGGGTGCGGACAGCGCGCTGGAGATAATCGCCGCAGGCAAAGATATCAGCGCAGCCGATGCCTTAAAAGTGGGACTCGTACAGGCCGTTGTCGCCAATGACAAGCTGGTTCCCGCCGCCATCAAGATGTTGAAACAGGCGATTGACGGCTCACTGGACTGGCAGGCTTACCGACGTCCGAAACTTGACCCGCTGAAGCTCAATAAGATTGAAGCCATGATGAGCTTTACCACCGCCAAAGCGATGGTGCTACAAACTGCGGGCAAACACTATCCGGCACCGATGCTAGCGGTAAAAACCATCGAAGCCGCTGCGACTATGACGCGCGATGACGCATTACAGCTCGAAACGCAGCATTTCGTTCAACTGGCGCGTTCAAATGAAGCTCGCGCACTCGTTGGCATTTTCCTAAACGATCAATATGTTAAAGGCAAAGCGAAGAAACTGATTGGCGAGACATCCGTGCCGCAGCAGGCCGCCGTGCTAGGTGCGGGCATTATGGGTGGCGGCATTGCCTATCAATCCGCGTTCAAAGGCGTGCCAATTCGGATGAAAGATATCAATGAGAAGCCGCTCGCGCTGGGGATGAATGAGGCAGCCAAGCTACTGAATAAGCAGATGGAGCGCGGCAAGCTGGACGGAATGAAAATGGCAACGATTCTGGCGAGCATTCAGCCAACGCTGGATTACGCTGGGTTCGAGCGTACCGACATCGTCGTTGAAGCCGTGGTTGAGAACCCGAAAATCAAAGCCAGCGTACTCGCGGAAACGGAATCGCACGTGAGCGAGAAGACGATTCTGGCTTCGAATACCTCAACCATACCGATTGCTACACTGGCAGCATCGTTAAAACGACCGCAAAATTTCTGCGGTATGCACTTCTTTAACCCAGTCCACCGCATGCCACTGGTCGAAATTATTCGCGGCCCCAAAACCAGCGATAACACCATCGCCAGCGTGGTGGCTTACGCCAGTAAGATGGGCAAGACGCCGATAGTCGTGAACGACTGCCCCGGATTCTTCGTGAATCGGGTGCTGTTCCCTTACTTTGCTGCGTTCAGCTTATTGCTCAGAGATGGTGCCGATTTCCGCGAGATCGATAACGTCATGGAGAAAAAATTCGGTTGGCCGATGGGCCCAGCCTATCTGCTGGACGTTGTCGGTATTGATACCGCTCACCATGCTCAGGCCGTGATGGCTGAGGGCTTCCCACAGCGCATGGCGAAAGATTATCGCGATGCGATTGATGTGCTGTTTGAACACCAGCGCTTCGGACAGAAGAATGGTCACGGCTTCTACCGTTATCAAACCGATGGCAAGGGGAAGTTGCGTAAAGAACAGGATGAGGCTGTCGAAACACTGCTTAAGGACATCAGCCAGCCGAAAAAAGCGTTCAGTGCAGAAGAGATTATCGCTCGCATGATGATCCCGATGATTAATGAAGTCGCGCGCTGTCTGGAAGAAGGTATCGTCGCTAGCCCCGCCGAAGCGGACATGGCGCTGGTATACGGGTTAGGTTTCCCTCCCTTCCACGGCGGAGCTTGCCGCTATCTGGATACACTAGGCAGCGAACACTACGTCGAGATGGCGCAACAATTGGCACACCTCGGTGCAATCTATCAGGTGCCTGACGGCTTGCAGCAAAAAGCCAAAAGTAATGAAGGCTATTACCCATCGGTCGCGCCACACGCGGACGTTTCTTACGGCCAACCGGCATGAGGGCAGGAAATATGGAAAAGGTAGTGATTGTTGATGCCGTACGCACGCCGATGGGGCGCTCCAAAGGCGGAGCCTTCCGTCAGGTGAGAGCCGAAGACCTGTCCGCACACCTGATGCGTAGCCTGTTGACCCGTAACGCAGCGCTGGATGCCCGTGAGATCGACGATATCTATTGGGGATGTGTGCAACAGACGCTGGAGCAAGGCTTCAACGTCGCCCGTAATGCTGCTTTGCTGGCAGAAATTCCGATGAATGTCCCCGCCACCACGGTTAACCGGCTGTGCGGCTCCTCCATGCAGGCGCTCCACGATGCGGCCCGTGCCATTATGGTTGGCGACGCGAATGTCTGCTTAATTGGCGGCGTCGAGCATATGGGACATGTGCCGATGAATCATGGCGTCGATTTTCATCCGGGGCTGAGCCGCACCATAGCTAAAGCGGCGGGTATGATGGGGCTCACGGCCGAGATGCTGGGGCGTATGCACAATATTAGCCGTGAGATGCAGGATCAGTTCGCCGCACGTTCGCACCAGCGCGCCCACCGCGCCACCCAGTCAGGAGCGTTTCGTCGTGAAATCATCCCCACGGCGGGCCATGATGCAGACGGCGCACTGCAACGCTTCGATTATGATGAGGTCATTCGCCCAGACACCACCGTCGATAGCCTTGCCGCACTCAAACCGGCATTCGATCCGGTTAACGGTACGGTGACAGCCGCGTCATCCTCGGCGCTGTCCGATGGCGCAGCAGCCATGTTGATCATGAGTGAATCCCGCGCGGCATCGTTAGGCTTATCCGTACGGGCTCGTATCCGGGCGATGGCCGTGGTTGGCTGCGATCCTTCGATTATGGGTTACGGCCCCGTCCCAGCGACCAAACTGGCGTTGAAACGGGCAGGACTAAGTCTGACCGATATCGGCATCTTTGAGCTCAATGAAGCATTCGCCGCCCAGACGCTACCCTGTATTAAAGATCTGGGGCTTCTGGAACAGTTGGATGAAAAGGTCAATCTTAATGGCGGCGCGATTGCGCTGGGTCATCCGCTCGGCTGCTCAGGCGCACGCATCTCTACCACGTTGATTAATCTGATGGAAAGTCGCGATGCTCAGTTTGGCGTGGCGACGATGTGCATCGGGCTGGGACAGGGTATTGCGACCGTGTTTGAGCGCGTCTAAACACAGGAAAGCTCTGTCAGAAAACAGCCAGAAACCAAAAATCCCACAGCCGTGGGATTTTTATTTTTACTTGCTTATGCCTTAACTGCTTTAAATAAACGAAAATGCGTCGCTGAACATATGGGCTGCCAGCGCACCGCGCTCGTTACAAAAACGTTCACGGGCAATTTTCGCCATTTCAAAGCGGCCAGCAATATAGATATCCTGCTCTGCCAGTGAGCCGTAGTCCTGCAATACCGCGCTCAGAACGGTGCCCGTTCTGCCATCCCATCCCTCTTCTGGCTGTTCGACGACTGGCACCACCCGCAGATTGGGGTGCTTAGCCGCAAAGCCTTCAAGCTCGGGTAAGTCATACAAATGCTGGGATTCACGCCCACCCCAGTAAATAGCGATATCGCGCTCGGGTTGCTGCGACAGCGCGGTCAGCAGGATAGAACGCACATACGAAAATCCGGTTCCACCCGCAATCAACACCAGCGGACGCGTACTCTCTTCTCGCAGCCAGGCTTCGCCATGCGGGATATCGACCGTCAGGGTTTTTTCCTTGTGAATGCGTTCCATCACCGCCATCGCGTAAAGATTCAGTTCGGACGCCCCAATGTGCAATTCAATAAAGTTTTTATCCATCGGGGTCGATGCCAGTGAAAAAGGACGTTTATCTCGATCGCCCATCACTACCATCAAATACTGGCCAGCCCGAAAGGAAAACGGCGCTTCAGGTAACAAACGAACGCGATAAACCGTATCGGTTATGGCTTCGACCGAAGTCACTTTACAGCTCAATGTTGTCATGCATTCCCTCTATAGGGTCATAAAAGCAAAACTGAGAACAGGGCAGCAGCCGTTAACGCCGGGGCTCTCTGTCACTAAAAATGGCCAATTCGTCCCATATTTCATCAATGCGGGCACAAACCTGTGGGTCTTTCTTGATGGGGTGACCCCACTCGCGCTGCGTCTCGCCAGGCCATTTATTGGTGGCGTCCAGACCCATTTTGGAGCCAAGGCCAGAAACCGGCGAGGCAAAATCAAGGTAATCTATCGGCGTATTTTCTACTAATACCGTATCGCGTGCCGGATCCATACGCGTAGTGATCGCCCATATCACGTCGTTCCAGTCACGCGCATTAACGTCATCATCGCAGACAATGACAAATTTCGTATACATGAACTGGCGTAAAAAAGACCACACACCCATCATGACGCGTTTAGCATGGCCCGCGTACTGTTTCTTCATGGTAACGACCGCCAGACGGTAAGAGCAACCCTCCGGTGGCAAATAAAAATCGACAATCTCAGGAAACTGCTTTTGCAGGATCGGCACGAAAACTTCGTTCAACGCCACACCCAAAACAGCAGGCTCATCCGGTGGCCGTCCGGTGTAAGTCGAGTGATAAATCGCATTCTGGCGCTGAGTAATGTGCGTAACGGTGAAAACTGGGAAGTGATCGACCTCATTGTAATAGCCGGTATGGTCGCCATACGGCCCTTCCGCCGCCATTTCTCCCGGTTCAATATAGCCTTCCAGAACAATTTCCGCACTGGCAGGCACTTCCAAATCGTTCGACAGGCACTTCACCACTTCAGTCTTATGCCCACGCAGCAACCCCGCAAAGGCATATTCCGATAGCGTATCAGGGACAGGCGTCACCGCACCAAGGATCGTCGCAGGGTCAGCGCCCAATGCGACAGACACCGGAAAACGCTGCCCTGGATTTTCCTGACACCACTCCTGAAAATCCAGTGCGCCGCCGCGATGAGATAGCCAGCGCATGATCAGTTTGTTTTTACCCAGCACCTGCTGACGATAGATTCCCAGATTCTGCCGCTCTTTAAGCGGCCCGCGCGTCACGGTGAGCCCCCAGGTAATCAGCGGCGCGGCATCTCCCGGCCAGCACTGCATCACCGGAATCCGCCGCAGGTCTACGTCATCTCCCTGCCAAATCTGTTCCTGACACGGTGCAGAAGACAGGCGCTTCGTCGGCATATTCAATACCTGACGGAACTTCGGCATTTTATCCACCAGATCGCGGAACCCTTTGGGTGGCTCCGGCTCTTTCAAAAACGCCAGCAGCTTGCCCACCTCACGCAGTGCGCTGACCTCTTCCTGCCCCATGCCCAACGCAACACGTTTCGGCGTGCCAAATAAATTGCACAGCACTGGCATGTCATAGCCTTTGGGGTTCTCAAACAGGAGGGCTGGACCTTCCGCACGCAGCGTTCGGTCAGCAATTTCCGTCATTTCAAGGTAGGGATCGATGGGCTGGGTAATGCGTTTTAACTCCCCTCTCTCTTCCAGCAGTGAGAGGAACTCGCGTAAGTCACGGTATTTCATGCTATTCATCGGGGGCAGTCTATCGTTCTGGCTATTATAAAGTCTCTTCGCCAACCTGTCGCTTCCCGCAACGCCTATTTATAGTAAGAATCTGCTCACTATCAAGAATCCGAACGCCAAAATGTGGTAACAAAAATATCTGCCGAAAATTTTTTATCCGTGCTCGCTTTTGTTATGCTTGCTCGTCGGAATCATAAGTCTGCGAAATTATGGAAGCCTGGTACTTACTGTATTGTAAACGTGGTCAACTGCTGCGAGCGAAAGAGCATCTGGAACGTCAAGATGTCAACTGCGTGAGCCCGATGATCACGCTGGATAAGATCGTTCGTGGTAAACGGACCGAAGTGTGTGAGCCGCTGTTCCCAAACTACCTGTTTGTGGAGTTCGATCCCGAACGCATCCACACCACCACCATCAGCGCGACGCGTGGGGTGAGTAATTTTGTGCGATTCGGTGCGCTGCCAGCGACCATTCCGCAGCAGGTTATCGATGAATTGTCACTTCGCCCGATTCAGGGAATCATTGACCCACTGACGCCACAGCCTGGCGATAGCGTGGTTATTACCGACGGTATTTTCTCTGGTCTTCAGGCTATTTACACCGAGCCTGATGGCGAAGCCCGCTCGATGCTGTTGCTGAATATGCTGAACAAACAGGTCAGACAGAGCATTGATAACCGTGAGTTTCGTAAAGCCTAATCCTTTGAAAAAATAGCCCGACGCTCCTTGCCTCTTTGCCCTACCCGGCGCGTTTATCCCGCGCCGGATGAGAACAGACCTAGCGTTGCATATGCTGATCGTGCAGCCACTGTGCGGCACGCTTGGCAAAATAGGTCAGCACACCATCTGCACCCGCGCGTTTAAAGCACAGCAGAGACTCCATCACTACCGGTTGTTCTTGCAACCAGCCGTTCTGAATCGCCGCCATGTGCATCGCATATTCGCCAGATACCTGATAAGCAAAGGTCGGCACGCCGAACGACTCTTTGACGCGACGCACCACGTCCAGATAAGGCATCCCCGGTTTGACCATCACCATATCCGCGCCTTCCTGCAAATCCTGCGCGATTTCCTGCAAGGCTTCATCACTGTTAGCTGGGTCCATCTGGTAGGTTTTCTTGTTGCCACCTTTCAGGTTGCCCGCTGAGCCCACGGCGTCACGGAAAGGCCCGTAATAGCACGATGCATATTTAGCCGAGTACGCCATGATCTGGGTATTGATCAGGTTTTGTGCTTCAAGGGTGTCACGAATAGCGCCGATGCGGCCGTCCATCATGTCGCTAGGCGCAATGATTTCTGCGCCGGCTTCTGCATGGGACAGCGCCTGACGTACCAAAATCTCCTTGGTGACGTCGTTAATCACATAACCATCCGCATCGATAATCCCGTCCTGCCCGTGTGTGGTATAGGGATCGAGCGCCACATCCGTCAGCAAACCCAGCTCAGGGACAGCGTCTTTCAGCGCGCGGATCGTGCGAGGAACCAGACCATCCGAGTTATAGGCTTCTTCGGCATAGAGTGATTTTTTATCCGCTTCAATGACGGGGAACAGCGACAGTACCGGAACGCCGAGCTTAGCGATCTCTTCGGCTTCTTTCAGAAGCACGTCGATAGTCATCCGGTATACCCCCGGCATGGAGGGAACTTCCTGACGATGATTTGTCCCTTCCATCACGAAAACGGGATAAATCAAATCATTCACCGTCAGTTGATTTTCAGCAACCAGGCGACGGCTGAAATCATGGCGACGAATGCGGCGCATACGTCGGCCAGGGAAAGTGCCGGGAAAAGCAGTGCTCATGTCATTATTCTCCTGAATCAGGCCAGCCGGAAAACCCGGCGGGCATTTTCATCTGTTGTCTGTCCCAACCATGTGGCATCTTCTCCACGCCACTCCGCAATCTGGCGAATAATATGAGGCAGATAACAGGGTTCGTTACGGCGGGAGGCCGGTTTAGGGCGTAAATCCCGGGGTAACAGATAAGGTGCATCGGTTTCCACCAACAGCCGATCGGCAGGAATATGCGGCAATAAGGCACGCAGCTCAAGTCCGCGACGCTCATCGCAAACCCAGCCAGTGATGCCAATCATCAACCCCGCAGCCAGACACTCATCCAATTCATGACGATTACCGGTAAAGCAGTGGACCACGGCGGCAGGTAACTGGCTCAGCCATGGCATCAGCAGAGAAATAAAGCGGGGATGTGCGTCGCGGCAGTGAAGGAAAACCGGCATGGACCGTTCAGCCGCTATCGCTAACTGTGCGCTGAATGCCCCTTCCTGTTCTTCTGGCGTCGAAAAGTTACGGTTGAAATCCAACCCGCATTCACCAATAGCAACCACGCAAGCAGCGTTTGCCATTTGGTGGAGTTGTTCGGCGATAGCGCCATTCCATTGGCTGGCATCATGCGGATGAACGCCCGCCGTTGAACAACAGTAATCGGGATAGGCTTGCGCCAGTAACATGGCCTGATGGCTTTCCTGGGCATTGGTGCCCGTGATCAAGATGCCACTGACACCCGCTTGCTTTGCCCGGATGACGACCTGCTCCCGATCTTTTTCAAACTGAGAACTGGTTAGGTTGACACCGATATCAAACATGACTCTCACTCTGGCGAATAAAAAATAAGACCTCTCAAAGAGAGGTCATTTTACCGTCCTGCCGCAGGGAACCGTTAGTTACGGCGATGGCTCTTCCGCTTCAGCTCGTCGGCCTTTGCCAACATAAAACCGCGCGAAAAATACACCGATTTCAAACAGCAGATACATCGGAACCGCCAGTAGCGTCTGTGAGAAAACGTCCGGCGGCGTCAGCAGCATCCCGACAACGAATGCGCCCACCAAAATATAAGGGCGTTTCTTCTTCAGGTCTTCTGGCGTCACCACACCACTCCAGCAGAGCAGCACGATGGCAACGGGCACCTCAAACGATATGCCGAACGCCATGAACAGCGCCATAACAAAATCGAGGTAGTTATTGATGTCTGTCGCAATCAATACGCCAACCGGCGCGGTTTTCGCAAAAAAACCAAACGCCAGCGGGAACACCACAAAATACGCGAACGCCATGCCCGAATAAAACAGCAGACTGCTGGAAACCAGCAACGGCATCATTAAGCGACGCTCGTGTTTATACAAGGCTGGAGCCACAAATGCCCACACCTGATACAGCACCAGCGGCGCAGCGACAAATACTGAGACAATCATCGTCAGCTTTATCGGCGTAAAGAAAGGTGAGGCGACATCGGTCGCGATCATGCTGGCACCCGCAGGCAATTGCTCAATGAGCGGAGCAGAAACCAGTTGATAAATGTCGTTGGCAAAGAACACCAGCGCAATAAATACCGCCAGCACACAGATAATGCTGTTCAGTAGCCGCTTGCGTAGCTCAATCAGGTGGCTAATTAGCGGTTGAGTCTCTTCATTGGCCATAAACTAACGACTATCACTCGGTTGGCGGGCAGAAACAGCAGAAAACTGGGCCTGCTCAGGTTTGACATTATCGTTGCCGACAGCGTCAGCACTTGCGGCGTTGCGATCATCATGGTGGTGTTCAGCAGCAGAGCTTTCAGGTTTAGGCTGGCTGGCTGCAGGACGTGGACGTACAGCGGTTTCCGCTTCAATAACCCCATCATAGGCCGCTTCGGGATCGCTCAGCGGAATGTTGTGCTGCGGTTCCACCGTTGCACGATGACCCTCTGGCGTTTGGTGCCCATCTACCTTTTGCGGCGACACTGTCTCGGTATAGCCGCGTTTCATCGCTTCTGCCGCTTCTTTAAGTTCATCCATTGAGGCTTTCAACTCAGGCGACAGATTCTGCAAACTGGCTTTTTCGACTTTCTTCAGGCTTTCCTGAAACTCCTGGAGTTTCAGCTCCTGCGACAGTTCATTCTGAACCGTAGACGCCAGCGAACGCAGCGTCCTGATCCAGCTTGCCACCGTTCTGACTGCCACAGGCAAACGCTCCGGCCCGAGAACAATCAGGCCGAGAACCATCACCAATAGCAATTCACCAAAACCGATATCGAACACAGATTACACCTGCTCTTTATGCTGGCTCTTCGTTTCGCCCGGCTTGACGTCTGATTGGTTGTCAGCGATAGACTTGGTAGAGAAATCGGCATCTGGCTGCGTTTTGTCTGCGCTAGTGGACGGTTGATCGTCACCCATCGCTTTCTTAAAACCTTTGATGGATGCACCCAGATCCGAACCCAGCGTTCTCAGCTTGTTGGTTCCGAACAGTAAGATGACGATGACTGCGATAATCAACAGGTTCCAGAGACTAATACCACCCATAACATTTACCTCTTTTCGAAAAGGGGAACGACAGAATTCTCGTTATTATATCGGGTAATTCTGGCGTGCATCATGATCTGCTTCAACGAGTTCGACGCCAACCGATAATCCAGGCAACAATTCCTGCGGCCATCAATCCCGAGGGAACCATATCGGCTTCAACACGGCTGATCAGTAACAACGTACCACTGATTAGCAGCGTTGCGCCAATACCCAAAAGATATCGTGACTGTCCTTGACGAGACTGCCGCGTCTTTAACTCATAGGCCAGCTTATCGACGCTTTGCTTTAACATCTTATGCTGACGTAGCCCGTCATAAAACAGCTCAGGGACTTCCGGCAATTTTTCAGCCCAGAACGGCGCCTTTTCTTTGAGCGCACGGAAAACCGCAGGCAAACCGACCTGTTGTTTCAGCCAGTTTTCCAGAAACGGCTTGGCGGTTTTCCACAGATCGAGCTGCGGATAAAGCTGCCGACCCACGCCTTCAACATACAGCAGCGTTTTTTGCAGCAGCACTAACTGCGGCTGGACTTCCATATTGAAGCGACGCGCCGTATTAAACAAATTCAATAATACATGACCGAACGAAATTTCCGCCAACGGCTTCTCGAAGATCGGCTCACAGACCGTACGAATAGCAAACTCAAAATCTGCAACATTCGTGTCCGCAGGCACCCAGCCCGAATCCACATGCAGTTCGGCAACTTTGCGATAATCACGGTTGAAGAAGGCAATGAAATTCTCAGCCAGATAGCGCTTATCTTCTTTGTTCAACGAACCGACGATACCGCAATCAATACCGATGTATTGCGGGTCCTCCGGGTGCTCATAGCTGATAAAGATATTGCCGGGATGCATATCTGCGTGGAAGAAACTGTCGCGGAACACCTGCGTGAAGAAAACCTGAACGCCGCGTTCTGCCAGTAACTTCATATCCGTGCCATTAGCTTTCAGCGTGTCGACATCAGAAACAGGAATACCGTAGATTCGCTCCATCACCAACATGCTTTCGCTGCAATAATCCGAATAAACTTCCGGCACATACAGCATCGGGCTATTCTCAAAATTACGCCGCAGTTGGATAGCGTTTGCCGCTTCTCGCAGCAAGTTCAGCTCATCAAGCAGCGTTTTTTCATATTCCAGCACCACTTCGCGCGGACGCAGGCGGCGACCATCTGGCAACAGGTGAGGCAACCACCCCGCCAGGCGTTTCATCAGGCGCATATCCGCCTTGATGACAGGCAAAATATCCGGGCGAATGACCTTGATAACGATCTCTTTTCCGGTACTTTTCAGGCAGGCGGTATGCACTTGCGCAATTGAGGCAGAGGCCAGCGGTTTAATATCAAAATCGTCAAACCACTCTTCAAGAGGGATTCCGCCCATCGACAGCTCAATCTGTTCGCGTGCCAGTTTTCCATCAAACGGCTCAACCTTATCCTGCAACATCGCCAGTTGATCGGCGATAGCCGGTGGGAACAGATCGCGGCGTGTAGACATCATTTGTCCGAACTTAATCCACACGGGCCCCAGTTCCTGAAGCGCCAAACGCAGGCGTTCCCCTAAAGGCTTATTGCGGTGACGATTGGGTAACCAGAACAACAGATGACGACCCGCACGTAGCGGCAGCGTCAGTCGCATTTTAGGAATAAGCTCGTCCAGACCATAGCTCAACAGCACACGCACAATGCTGTAAAGGCGGCGTAATTCACTGGGCGTCATCGTAAAGCCTCCAGCTTCGCCAGCCGTTCGGACAACGTATCGGCGGATTTATCCAGCGCAACAATTTCCTCATGGAACCAGGCGTTTTCCAGTTTTCCCGGGGCCAGTCGCCATTCTTCCGTTAGCGTCTCAGACAAGAAATGTTGCTGCTGATGTAATGAGCGTCTCAGGAAACTCAGGGTTTTCTGTGCCGTTTGGGTAAGCCCCTGAGCAACAATATCGCCCAGATAGGGGGACAACCACTCCGCCGGATCGAACTCCGCCAGATCAACCAGCACGATGAACTGTTGAACAACTTGAATATCGCCTTCTATCACCAGCTCGCCGCTGCGCATCAGCGACGATAGCTGCTGACGATCGCGTAATTTCATCAGAACCGGAACGCGTGTTTTCAGGCAGCAATCCGCAGGCTCGCCCCATTGGCTGATCACATCCAGCCGCTGTTCGTTAAACACCAGCACCAAGGGCACATCCAGTTCAGCCAACTCGATCTGAAGTGTTTTCCCCTGCAAGCGCTGGCGTGCAGACTTCATGCTACGATCGCAAGAAACTGTATCGTGAAAAAGCAGCTGATTCAGCGCGGTTTCCAGCGTAGCGGTCAGAAAAGACGTTATCAGCATTGGCGTTTCCAATCAGAATTTAAACCCACGATGCAGCGCAACGATTCCACCGGTGAGGTTGAAATAGTTAACACTGTCAAAACCGGCATCGACCATCATCCCTTTCAGCGTTTCCTGATCGGGGTGCATGCGGATAGATTCCGCCAGATAGCGGTAGCTCCCAGCATCACTCGCCACGGCTTCGCCAATCCTCGGCAGGATATGGAATGAATAAGCATCATAAACGGTGCTCAGTTGTTTAATGATCGGCTTGGAAAACTCCAGCACCAGCAACCGACCACCTGGCTTCAGCACGCGGTACATTGAGCGCAGCGCTTTGTTTTTGTCCGTCACGTTGCGCAGACCAAAGGAGATAGTAATGCAGTCGAAGAAGTCATCAGGGAACGGCAGCGCTTCAGCATTGGCCTGCACGTAGTTGATGTTGTCGATAATGCCTTTATTACGCAGTTTTTCGCGGCCCACTTTCAGCATTGATGCGTTGATGTCCGCCAGAATGACCTCACCACCTTCGCCAACCATACGGGAGAATTTGGCAGTTAAATCTCCTGTTCCTCCGGCAAGATCCAGAACACGCTGGTTACGTCGTACCCCACTACATTCGATAGTGAAACGCTTCCAGACACGGTGGATACCAAAGGACATCAGGTCATTCATCAAGTCATACTTTGCTGCTACAGAATGAAAAACCTCAGCCACCATGACTTCTTTTTCATCCCTGGCGACAGTCCGAAAACCAAAGTCGGCCGTTTTCTCCTGCTCACTTGCCATCTTATCCGCCTACTATTTCAGTCAAATTTCGGGTCTACCCATTTATGGTGAGAGTGTACCAGACCCGTATAAAAACCCCACTGCACTAATTTCGCATAGCCTGGAGCCAAGCCCGCGAAATCCATACCTATTTATATCCGTCATACTTCAAGCTGCTTGTGCGTTGGCTTCACGCAACTCGAATTATTTAGGATAGGTTACGAGTCGCTAAGGGGGATTCCCCTTCTTCGCCCTCCGTTTCCACGGTTGGTGAAACAGCGTCGGGTGCTACGGAATCCGGTAATTCATCGCGTTCAGCGTGCTCATGGGCCGTTGCTTTTTCTGCTAATGACGGGCTGATCGTGCGTTTAATTTCTACGCCCAGCGCACGGAACCCCTCAGCCTGGCCAATAAGGTTACCACGCCCAGAGGAAAGTTTATTCATCGCCTGACGATAAGTGCCCTGCGCTTTATCCAGACTCTGCCCCAGCGCTTCCATGTCGTCTACGAACAACCGCAGCTTATCGTACAGCCGCGACGCTTTTTCAGCGATCTGCTGTGCATTGCGGCTCTGTTGTTCATAGCGCCATAAATTATTGATGGTGCGTAATGCCACCAGCAGCGTGGTCGGGCTGACCAGCATAATATTGTGCTTTAACGCCTCGTTGATCAATTCGGGCTGGCGATCGATAGCGACCAGAAAGGCAGGTTCGACCGGAATAAACATCAGCACATAATCTAGCGAACGCAGACCCGGAAGCTGCTGATAATCTTTGCTGCTCAACTGCCGAATATGGCTGCGAACCGAGAGCAAATGTTCGTTCAGCGCCACACTCCGCTCTGCATCATCGTCACTATTAAAATAGCGCTCGTAGGCCACCAGCGACATTTTGGCATCGATCACAACATCTTTGCCCTGCGGTAAACGCACGATGACATCCGGTTGCAGGCGGCTATTTGTGCCTGTTTGCACGCTAACCTGAGTTTGATACTCGTAGCCTTCACGCAGGCCGGAGGCTTCGAGCACGCGGCTTAACACCACCTCGCCCCAGTTACCCTGCGTCTTATTGTCGCCTTTCAGTGCTTTCGTCAGATTGATAGCTTCATGTGCCATCTGCGCGTTCAGTTGTTGCAGATTGCGGATTTCATGCGCCAACGTGTGACGCTCGCGCGCTTCCGCACCAAAGCTTTCCTGCACCTGACGGCGGAAACCATCAAGCTGCTCACGCAGCGGCATCAGCAGCTTATCCAGACTCTGTTTATTTTGTTCATCCACTTTGCGGCCGCTATGTTCAAAAATCCGGTTCGCCAGATTCTCAAACTGCGTCGTCAACCGCTGTTCGCTGTTTGCCAGCAGACGCTGCTTTTCTTCCGCCGCCATACGGGTTTCTTCCAGCCGAATGGTGACTTCCCGCAGCTCCGCTTCCTGCGAGCTGTTGATTTCACGCAGCGTTCGCAGTTCCTGATTTAACTGCACACATTCCTCGCGGAGTTCAGCAAGCTGTTGCAGCTTTTCATGGCTGGCAGAGAGTTGAGCGTGAACCGTGCGCAGCTCTAGCTCATTTTGCCGTAGCCGCTGTTCGTCCTGCTGTTTTGCCTGCTGCTGTTCGCTGAGTGACTGCTGAGCCTGCTGCAATGTCTGCGCCAGCAACTGCTGTTCGGTGTCATGCCGCGACAACTTCTGCTGATGAATCAGGCTGGCAATTAACCACCCGACCAATAGCCCGACCGCACTGCCGCCCAGACCATAAAATATGCTGATATCCACTTTGCCTCCGCAGGCCTTTCACGCTGTCGGTCAAGGTAAAATGATACTGTATGGATGTCCAGAAACAATTCTGGTGGGGAAGACGCTGAGCAGAAAAATGCGAGCCGCATTCCATATGAACATGGATAGATGATAATTTGCAGAAGAATCAGATCGGTAACGCAGAAATCCCCCAACGCGAAACACCACGTTGGGGGAACTGAAACAGAAGAGGGCAACTTAGGCTAAGTGCTGCTTCGCATCACTAATCGCTTTGGCAACCTGCTGCGGTGATACGCCACCTTGTGCCGCACGCTTATCCAGACAGGATTGTAGCGCCAGAATCGGGTACACATCCTCGCCAATCACGGCGCTGAATTTTTGCAGATCGGCCAGCGGCAACGCTTCCAATGCTTTGCCCTGACGAATGGCTTCAACTACCGCTTCGCCCACGATATGGTGCGCTTCACGGAACGGAACGCCTTTCGCGACCAGGTAATCCGCCAGCTCTGTCGAGTTCGCGTAGCCTTGCTCGGCCGCTTCTTTACAGCGCGGACGCTTAACCTGAATGCCTTCCAGCACCAGACCCGCCATCATCAGGCAATCGTGCCAGGTATCCAGTGCGTCAAACAGCCCTTCTTTGTCTTCCTGCATATCTTTGTTATACGCCAGCGGTAGGCCTTTAAGCGTCATCATCATGCCGGTCAACGCGCCCTGTACGCGACCGCATTTACCGCGAATCAGCTCCAGTGCATCCGGGTTTTTCTTCTGTGGCATCAGGGAAGAACCGGATGTCACACGGTCAGACAGCTCAACGAACGCCGCTTCACCGCTGTTGAAGAAGATCAGATCTTCGGCAAAACGCGACAGGTGGATCATGCCGATCGAAGCATCAGACAGCAGTTCCAGTACATGATCGCGATCGGAAACCGTATCCAGACTGTTACGCGTGGCCGAGGCAAATCCCAGCCAGCCCGCCAGTTGCTCACGGTCGATCGGATAAGCCGTTCCTGCCAGCGCACCGCAGCCCAGTGGACTGACATCCAGACGCTTCAGCGTATCTTCCAGACGACTTTCATCACGCGCCAGCATTTCATGGTAGGCCAGACACCAGTGCGCAAACGTCACCGGCTGTGCGCGCTGTAGGTGGGTGTAACCCGGCATAACCGCATCCTGATTGGCTTCCGCCGTCGTAACCAGTGCCTGACGCAGCTGGCGTACCGACAGCAGCAGTTCAGCAATCTGCGCCTTGCACCACAGTTTCAGATCCGTCGCGACCTGATCGTTACGGCTACGACCGGTATGCAGCTTTTTACCTAAATCGCCGACTTTCTCAATCAGACGCAGTTCAACCCAGCTGTGAATGTCTTCTGCATCGCTTTGCAGGATCATCTCAGGATCGGCCTGTACCTCAACCAGCAGCGCATTCAGCGCCTGTTCCAGCTGTTGCTGTTCCTGCTCGCTAAGCACATTTACCGTCACCAGCGCTTTCGACCAGCCGATCGAGCCAACGATGTCCTGTTCCGCCAGACGGTAATCAAACCGCAGTGAGTCATTAAACTGTTTAAAACGCTGATCTGCTGCCTGACTAAACCGACCGCCCCACAAAGCCATAACCCTTACTCCCAAAAATATAATTCACGTTGGTATCGCATCATGCCATACCCAGAAACGACTTACGCCAGAATACGCGTGCCAATCGCTACGCCGTTGAACAGCGCAGGTAGCTGCTCAACATGACGCCAGCTGGCGATATCAACCGGACGACCCAGCGCACGAGCGGCATCCAGCGCGGCGTTGACCTTAACAATCATGCCGTCGGTAATAATGCCCTGAGCGATCAGCTGCTCGGCTTTCCCTGCCGTCATTTCGGCAATACGCTGGCCTTTACCATCCAGAATGCCACTAACGTCAGACAGCAGGATTAAATCCGCACCCAGCGTTTGCGCCAGTGCCGTCGCCGCTTGGTCAGCGTTGACGTTCATCAGGTCGCCCTGTGCCGTAATGCCGATGGAGCTAACAACAGGCAGATAGCCCGCAGACAGCAGCGTGTTCAGCAGCGCAGGCGATCCCGCTTCTGCCTTACCCACAAAGCCCAAAGACTCATCTAACTGCGTGACCGTCGTGCTGCCGCCATCGCCCAGACACAAGCCGACCGCGTTGATGTCATGCTTCTTCGCCCATGACAGCAGCGTCTTGTTGGCGGAACCCGCCAGCGCACCGGTGATGATATCAATCTGATCGGCAGGCGTGACGCGCAGGCCGTTTTTCTTCACGACGGGCAGCGACAGTTTCTTCATCAGGTCATCCACCAGACAGCCGCCGCCGTGCACAATCACCAGCGGACGCTGGTGTTCCTGACGGTAAGCTACCAGCGCAGTGAACAGACGTTCCAGCGCTTCTTCGCTATCCAGTAAAACGCCACCTAATTTGATAATTAACGGATTCATTATGCTTCGCGCCTCGAAATGTCGGGACCAGTAGTGATTAAATTAACGATTGGGTTTCAGGGAAACCAAAACGAATATTCATGCATTGCACAGCCTGTGCCGCCGCGCCTTTCAGCAGGTTATCTTCGGTTGCCACCACGATCAGGTGCTCACCATCAACAGAGAAACCGATATCGCAGAACGGCAGGCCGACAACGGATTTCAGCGCCGGAACGCCCTTATCGTACAGGCGAACCAGCGGCTTATCGTGATAAGCGTTGTGATAAGCCTCAGCGATATCCTGCTGGGTTACGCCCGGTTGCAGGCGACAGGTGATAGTTTCCAGAATACCGCGAGCGAAGTTGCCCAAATGCGGAGTGAAGATCACTGGCGTGCCGAGGTGCGTTGAAATTTCAGGCTCATGGCGGTGGTTGAAAATGCCGTACGGTTGCAGGCTGACTTCACAGAAGCTGCTGGTCAGCGACGCTTTACGCCCCGCCCCGCTCACGCCGCTCACGGCATTAATCACCGGCCACTGAGCCGGGTTCAGCAGTTGGGCATCCAGCAGCGGCTTCAGCGCCAGCTGCGCAGCCGTTGGATAACAGCCTGGCACGGCAACCAGTTGTGCCTGTTTTACGCTTTCCGCACGCCATTCGGCCAGCCCGTAAACCGCTTTTGCCAGCCAGTCAGGGTGCTGATGCTCAAAGCCATAGTAACGACGATAAAATTCGGCATCTTGTACGCGAAACGCGCCAGACAAATCAAAAACGGTGCAGCCTGCCGCCAGAAAAACAGGGGCCAGATCGTGGCTGACTTTGTGGTCGGTCGCCAGAAAAACGACATCCACGCCTTTCGCCGCTTCTTCCGCATCGGTCAGCGGTTTTACCGGAACATCGATGATGCCTTTGAGCTGCGGATGTAAATCAGAAATCAATTTTCCTGCATCGACACTTTGCGCAGAAACCATCAAAGCGGTTATGTTCATCTGTGGGTGACGGTTCAGGTAGAGCGCAAGCTCAGCGCCGGTATAACCACTTGCACCAACAATCAGCGTATTCAGCATGGGATCCGTATACCTTCTTACTTATCTATGGAACAGGTAACAGGGCTCACCAGCGTCGGTACGCTGTTCACCCGCGAAACTCAGTGAAAGTGACGAATCGTCATCGCCGTACCTTTGGGTTTCCTTTCGCCGAGCATTATTGTATTTTTATTCAAAATAAATGCATGAATATTGATACTATCCTAACCAGAGGCTGTCAACAGTGAAGATGAATTTACCCCCTTTTATTGAGCTATATCGGGCATTGATAGCCACACCGTCCATCAGTGCCACCGACAGCGCGCTCGATCAAAGTAATCATACCTTAATCAACCTGCTGGCCGGCTGGTTCGGCGATCTCGGCTTCCACGTGGAAGTCCAACCAGTCCCCGGCACCCTCAATAAATTTAATATGCTGGCGCGGATTGGTGAAGGAAAAGGTGGCTTATTGTTAGCAGGCCACACCGACACCGTCCCGTTCGACGACGGTCGCTGGACGCGTGACCCGTTCACGCTGACCGAACATGACAACAAGCTGTACGGCCTGGGTACGGCGGACATGAAAGGCTTCTTTGCCTTTATTCTGGATGCGTTGCGCGATATCGATCCGACCAAGCTGACGAAACCGCTCTACGTGCTGGCAACGGCAGATGAAGAGACGACGATGGCCGGCGCCAAGTATTTCTCCGAATCCACGCAGATTCGCCCGGACTGCGCCATCATCGGCGAACCGACCTCACTGCAACCGGTGCGTGCCCACAAGGGCCATATGTCTAACGCGATCCGCATTCAGGGGCAGTCTGGCCACTCCAGCGATCCGTCGCGCGGCGTGAACGCGATTGAGCTGATGCACGAAGCCATTTCTCATCTGCTGGTATTGCGTAACACGCTACAGGAACGCTATCACAATCCGATTTTCCACATTCCTCACCCGACTATGAACCTCGGCCACATTCACGGCGGCGATGCCGCTAACCGTATCTGCGGCTGCTGTGAACTGCATATGGATATCCGTCCGCTGCCGGGCATTACGCTCAACGATCTGGACGGTTTGCTGTCAGAAGCGCTTGAGCCTGTAAGCCAGCGCTGGCCGGGCAGGTTGACCATCAGCGAGCTGCATCCTCCGATTCCTGGCTATGAGTGCCCGCCCGATCACCGTCTGGTGTCCGTCGTGGAGAAGCTGCTGGGAACGAAAACGGAAATCGTGAACTATTGCACCGAAGCGCCGTTTATTCAGACGCTGTGCCCGACGCTGGTTCTGGGGCCAGGATCGATCGAACAGGCGCACCAGCCGGATGAATATATTGATACCAAGTTTATTAAACCAACGCGGGATCTGATCTCGCAGGTGATTCATCACTTCTGCCACCACTGATCCGACGAAAGCGGCCTTGCCAGCCATGCTGGCAAGGTCATTTTGAGACAGAGAATGAAAAAGAAAGATTTCATCGCACAGGATCTACTGAGCAAAATCTATCAGCACACCGATCCGCTACCGGAAAAGCTGCCGCCGGAACGCCAGTTGGCGGAAGAATACGGCGTGTCGCGCTTCACCATTCGTCAGGCATTGGAAAAACTCGCCAGCATCGGCGCAATCCATATGGTGCAAGGCTCCGGTAACTTCATCAATCAGGGCGTACGCAGCAACCCGCTGGTGTATAACTCGATTACCGAAAAGAAATTTAATCAGATTTCATTCCGTCTGCTTAGCCTGCATAAGCGGCTGCCGACTCGGGAAGAGCAGCAGGTTTTTGCTATCAGCGAAAATACGTTCATCTGGGAATTCAGCCGATTACGTTATGTCGATAACCGTAAGGTGCAGATTGAGATATCGAAGATGCCCGCCGCAGACTTCCCAGACATGAGTCAGAAGATTATTGAAAGCTCTATTCAGCAGTATGTGCTCAGCAAGGGCTACGCGATTTCACACTACCTGACACATTATCAGGCGGTTAACGTCACTAAAGCACAGGCTGAGCTACTGGGCTGCAAGAAAGGCACAGCGGCGATGCACATTCTTAATCGCGGTATTTTACAGGGTGGTCGCGTGTACGAATCGAGCGATATCATTGATATCAACTACGCCTGCACCTACGTCATCCCCTTCAACCGCGATAACCTGAATTTCCGCCAGTCGCCGTAATAATTCACTCAGGGCGTATGCATCGTGCCATCCGGCAGGCGGCTCTGCGTCCATTCGTGCGGACGATAGACGACGGGGAACTGCCGCGCCGCGTCCAGATCGATACCCACGCCAATACCTGGGCGCTCAATCGGATACAGATAGCCCTTCTCCGGTTCCACCGCCTGCGGGAAGACCTTGCGGGTATTTTCCGGGTAAGCGACAAATTCCTGAATCGCGGCGTTATGCAGGTGGATATTGAGGTGAATGTTGACCGCCGCACCGATCGGCGTCATATCCGGCGGGCAATGCCACGCGAGACGAACGCCAAAGTTCTGACAGAACGCACCCAGTTTCAGCGCTGGCGTAATCCCGCCAATCTGTGAGACATGGCAGCGGATGAAATCAACCTGACGATTAATCACCAAATTCTGCCACTCGGCGGGGTTATTAAACAGCTCCCCGGTCGCCAGCGGCACCGCGCTCTGGCTGCGGATCTGCGCCAGCCACTCATTTTGCGCAGGCGGCAAAATGTCTTCGATGAAATAGGGACGATAAACTTCTACCGCTTTGGCAAACTGCACGGCCTGATTCGGGAACAGACGCTCATGGACATCATGCAGGATGTGGAAACGATCGCCGTATTTCTCACGCAGCGCACGGAACATGGCGAGCGTGTTGGCCATGTACTGATCCTGATCGTAATAGGCTCCCTCCGTTGGCTGCCGCGTGCTGTGCAGCGCATCGGGATTACCGCCATAGAATCCTAGCTGGCAGCGGATATGACGATAGCCCTGCGCATACAGCCGATCCACGTCCTGATACAGCCCGTCCAGCGTATCGCTGGCAGCATGGCTGTAAGCGGCAATAGCATCGCGAGATTTCCCACCAAACAGGTGATAAAGCGGCATATCCGCCAGCTTGCCTTTGATATCCCACAGCGCCATATCGACGCCCGCCACCGCATTGTTGATAACCGGACCGTTACGCCAATAAGCGTTGACCATCATCATGTGCCATAGATCTTCAATGTGGTTAGCATCTCGTCCTAGCAGCAGCGGTTTGAGGTACTCGTCCACCATCGCTTTGACGGCCAGCGGGCGCTGCTGGAAGGTCGCACATCCATAACCCGTCACGCCTTTATCCGTGTGAACCACCACCGTCACTAAATTATGACGGTCGGGGCGGGTAACAAGACATTCAATGTCAGTAATGATTGTCGGCAACACAAAAATATCCTCCAGAGCATTTACCGGAATAGCCTTACCCGGCAAAAACACAGTCTAAAATCAGTTTCTTTTTTTGTTTTCTACTTATTTTTTCTTTTATTGTAAACCTATTATTTAAAAGATTTATTTTGGTTTGAAAAATCCATTAAATTGATTAAAAAACCAGACCAATTATCGAATAATGGCAACAAAAAGCCCCTTATAGACTAACCATGTGACGAACTTCATGTTTTATTGGTTTGTTTTTTCTTCTTTAAGTTTTTAATATCGGTGGAAATAATTCGGCCAAAAATAACATAAGGCTATGCGGGGAGTTTATTTCATGGGAAAAAATGACGTTATTCAGTCAATCATTAAACTGGTTGGCGGAAGCGAAAATATTAATAAAGCCTGGCACTGCATGACGCGGCTTCGGTTTGATTTAATTGATGAAAGTAAAGTGCAAACTGAAGCCATCAAAAGTCTGCCAGGCATATTAGGTGCCCAACACCAGAGTGAACAGTTTCAGATTATTATCGGGCCGCAGGTCAATGAGTATTACGAACTGCTGAACGCCCAGCTTTCCTCCACAACGCTTTCGCCTACAGCGACATCGCAGCCAGACGTGCAGAAGCAGAAAAAGGGGCTGGTTTCGCTGTTCATGGATACGGTTTCCGGCGTATTTGGTCCGATCGTGCCTGCCATCGCGGGTGCCGGTATGATCAAAGGGCTGCTGGCAGGGCTGATCGCCTTGAAAGTGGTCTCTGCCAAAACCGATACCGTGATCGTCCTCGACCTGATCGCCAGCGGTGTGTTCTATTTCTTACCTTTCTTCCTCGCCATCTCCGCAGCCAGGATCTTTAAAACAAGCGAATATCTAGCAGCGGCTGTGGCAGCCTGCCTGATGTATCCATCGTTGATAGAAGCGGCGAAGGCACTAGCCAGCAATAGCCCTAATGCGGTCAGCGCCTTTTACTTCATGGGTGTGCTGCCCATTCCAGTGTTCAACTATGCCGCCAGCGTCATCCCAGTGATTTTCTCTGTGCTGGCACTGAGCTATATCCACCGCTGGGTCGATCGCATTATGCCTTCGGTGCTGAAAACCGTGTTTACCCCGACGCTGACGCTGTTTATCGCCGCACTGGTGTCGCTCACGGTGATCGGGCCATTCGGGATCTACCTCGGTAAACTGCTGGCACTGTTTATTCAGAGCCTGTTCGATGTGTCGTCTATCTTTGCTGGTTTCGTGGTCGGTGCGATTCGGCCTGTCGCTATCCTGACTGGCATGCATCACGCGATGACGCCCATTGCACTGCAAAATTTCAGCAATCAGGGCTTTGATATGCTGATGCCAATGATGTGTATGGCTAATATGGCGATTGCGGGTTCCACGTTTGCCATCTACTTCCATGCCAAAACCCGTCAGGATAAATCCGTCGTGCTGTCTGCTGGTGTTTCTGCGCTGCTCGGTATTACCGAACCTGCACTCTTCGGCGTACTGACGAAGTATAAAAAAGCGTTTATCTCCGCAACCATTGCCAGCTCCATCGCCTCGGCCTTTATCGCGTACTTCGGTGTCCGGCTGTATGGCTACATCTTGTCGAGTATTTTCAGCCTGCCAGCCTATATCGGCCCGTACTTTAGCTACGCGGTCTCCGGCATGGCTATCGCCATCGTGCTTTCTTTTACTCTGACTTATATTCTGGTCGTCAGAGCGTCCAAACAGGCGTAACCGCGCTCGCGGGGCCGCTGCGCCCCGCGACGTTCCCCTGCTAATAAGTCCCTCTAATATCCGCGCCTCTGTAATTAAATTTCACAAATTGCCAAGCCCGCCTCAATGCAAGTACAAAGAATAAGGAGAAGAAAGAATCGTCAATTGACGAACCCGCCTTATCGTGGCTAGATGGAGGCAGTGCGTCAAAATATGTCAAGTGAAATAAACTTACAAAAATGGTAGGGATGGGTCAGGGTAACTATGAACGAACAATATTCCGCAATGCGCAGTAACGTCAGTATGCTCGGCAAGCTTCTCGGCGATACCATCAAGGAAGCACTGGGTGAAAACATCCTTGATAAAGTCGAAACAATCCGCAAGTTGTCAAAGTCTTCCCGCGCAGGTAATGAAAAACATCGTCAGGAGTTGCTGACTACGCTGCAAAACCTGTCTAACGATGAACTGTTGCCCGTTGCCCGCGCATTCAGCCAGTTCCTTAACCTGACCAATACCGCTGAGCAATATCATACGATTTCACCGCACGGTGAAGCCGCGAGTAACCCGGCACAGCTTTCCCACGCGTTTGAGCGCCTGAAGGAAAGCAAAGATCTGACCGAACGCGATATCCGTGACGCCGTAGAATCCTTGTCGATCGAGCTGGTGCTGACCGCACACCCGACAGAAATTACCCGCCGGACGCTGATCCACAAGCTGGTAGAAGTGAATACCTGCCTCAAGCAGCTCGACCACAACGATCTGGCTGATTATGAGCGCAATCAGATCATGCGCCGCCTGCGCCAGCTGATTGCGCAGTCCTGGCACACCGATGAAATCCGTAAAATTCGTCCTACCCCGGTAGATGAAGCCAAATGGGGCTTCGCCGTGGTGGAAAACAGCCTGTGGGAAGGCGTGCCTGCATTTTTACGCGAGCTGGATGAGCAGTTGGAACAGGCTTTCGGCTATCGTCTGCCCGTTGATGCGGTTCCGGTGCGCTTTACTTCCTGGATGGGTGGCGACCGCGACGGTAACCCGAACGTCACGGCGGAAGTCACTCGCCATGTGCTGCTACTCAGCCGCTGGAAAGCCGCCGATCTGTTCCTGCGTGATATTCAGGTGCTGGTTTCCGAGCTGTCGATGTCCGAGTGTACACCGGAACTGCTGGAGCTGGCCGGTGGCAACGAGGTACAAGAACCGTACCGCGCCATCATGAAGTCACTGCGTTCGCAGTTGAGCAGTACACTGAGCTATCTGGAAGCGCGTCTGACAGGTGAAGAGCGTCTGCCGCCTAAAGATCTGCTGATTACCAACGAACAGCTGTGGGAACCACTCCACGCCTGTTACCAATCGCTGAAAACCTGCGGCATGGGCATCATCGCCGATGGTCGCCTGCTGGATACGCTGCGTCGCGTACGTTGCTTTGGTGTGCCTTTGGTACGCATCGATGTCCGTCAGGAAAGTACCCGCCACACCGAAGCGCTGGCCGAGATTACTCGTTATCTGGGTCTGGGCGACTACGAAAGCTGGTCAGAGTCTGATAAGCAGGCCTTCCTGATCCGTGAACTCAGCTCTAAGCGTCCGCTCCTGCCACGCTACTGGGAGCCGAGCGCGGATACCAAAGAAGTGCTGGACACCTGTCGTGTCGTCGCCAAAGCGCCAATCGGTTCAGTCGCAGCCTATGTCATTTCAATGGCACGCACGCCTTCCGATGTGCTGGCCGTTCACCTGCTGCTCAAAGAAGCCGGTTGCCCGTTTGCATTGCCGGTCGCGCCGCTGTTTGAAACGCTGGACGACCTGAACAACGCTGATGATGTCATGACGCAATTGCTGAGCATCGACTGGTATCGCGGCTTTATTCAGGGCAAGCAGATGGTCATGATCGGCTATTCCGACTCTGCAAAAGACGCGGGCGTGATGGCTGCCTCTTGGGCGCAGTACCGTGCACAGGACGCGCTGATCAAAACCTGTGAGAAAGCGGGTATCGCACTGACGCTGTTCCACGGACGCGGTGGTTCTATCGGTCGCGGTGGTGCACCGGCTCATGCAGCGCTGTTGTCACAACCGCCGGGTAGCCTGAAAGGTGGCCTGCGCGTGACGGAACAGGGCGAGATGATCCGCTTTAAATACGGTTTGCCGGAAGTCACCATCAGCAGCCTTGCGCTGTATACCGGTGCGATTCTGGAAGCGAACCTGCTGCCGCCGCCGGAACCAAAACAGGAATGGCACGAGGTAATGGACGATCTTTCTCGTGTATCCTGCGAGATGTATCGTGGCTACGTGCGTGAGAACCCGGATTTCGTCCCTTACTTCCGCGCCGCAACGCCGGAATTGGAGCTGGGTAAACTGCCGCTGGGTTCACGTCCGGCCAAGCGTCGTCCGAATGGCGGTGTGGAAAGCCTGCGCGCTATCCCGTGGATTTTCGCCTGGACACAGAACCGCCTGATGCTGCCAGCGTGGCTAGGCGCAGGTGCCGCATTGCAGAAAGTGGTGGATGACGGTAAGCAGGAACAGTTGGAAGCTATGTGCCGCGACTGGCCGTTCTTCTCGACGCGTATCGGCATGCTGGAAATGGTGTTCGCCAAAGCCGACCTGTGGCTGGCGGAGTATTACGATCAGCGTCTGGTAGAAGAGAAACTGTGGCCGTTAGGGAAACAGCTGCGCGATCAGTTAGCCGCCGATATTAACGTCGTGCTGGCGATCTCCAACGACGATCACCTGATGGCGGATCTGCCGTGGATCGCCGAGTCGATCGCACTGCGTAACGTCTATACCGATCCCCTGAACGTGTTGCAGGCTGAGTTGCTACATCGTTCACGTCAACAAGAACAGCCAGATGCCGATCTGGAACTGGCGTTGATGGTGACTATCGCCGGTGTCGCGGCAGGCATGCGTAATACAGGTTAATCGCGCAAGCAGCAAAAGCTAAACAGACAGCAAAACTTGTAGTAAGTAAAAATAGGGGCCGGTCATTTGACCGGCCTTTTTTGCGGAAAAATCAGTTACGCGGTGATAATGAAGAGATTCACCAATAAGGTGAAGAAAACCTTACGCCAGATATTTATCCTGCAAATAATTCCGCGCACGATTATCCAAACCGTATTCCACTTCAAGCCAGCTATCGATCGAACCGTGTCGTTCGTAGATAGCCTTCAATGCCGTCACAATGAACTCTTCCTGCACTGACAGCACATAAGAGAACTGTCCCAGCGCTTTCTCATTCAGCGTTGCCGACAGATGTGTCAGTAGTTGCTGGCGGAAGGGCGTCAGCGTCGTCTCGGTGAGCAGGTAATCTTCCATCACCGTCTGCTCATCAGCCCCCAGCGCAAACATCACCAGCGCCGAACCGATACCGGTGCGATCTTTACCCACGGCGCAGTGCTGTACGAGCCCGCCCTCATCCGGCCGTAATAGCAGCGACACCAACTGTGTATAGGCCGAGTTATTGAAAGGAAGACGGCGGTAGAGTTCCAACATGAATGCCCGAGAATCAAACGCCGCCAGCACATCAGACCCCAATGAATCCAGATTAGCCGTCACTTCGTGGCGCAATGGGTTGGCCGGATAGGCGTGATAATTAGCCCCCGTCCACAATATGTCAGGCTTCTGCGCAATTTCATCAGCATCCCGATAGTCCACCACATGGGAAATAGGTACGCCAGCAAGATGTTCACAGTCAGCCTGACTCAGCAGATCCAGCGAGCCGGAGCGAAAAAGTTTACCATGTCGAATAAGCCGCCCGTCAGCAGCACGGTTACCGCCTAAATCGCGGAAGTTGATTCCGCCGTCCAGCGGTAATAAAGAGGGATGGAGCAACGTTGGTTCGGTCATACATCTCCTTGCGAGGTTGAAAGGCGAGCAAGGCAAATTGAACTATTTAGTGTATACCCTAAATAATTCGAGTTGCAGGAAGGCGGCAAGAGAAGGAATCCCGATGAACTTACTCAAGTAAGTGATTCGGGTGAGTGAACGCAGCCAACGCACATGCAGCTTGAAGAATAACGGGTATATCAGGATACGGGCTGGCATCGATGATAGCCAGCCCAAAATACCATCAATTTTTGTGCTTATTCAGCAGCTAACAAACGGCGAGTCGCGTCCAGCAACACCTTGATGACGGTGGTTTCGGCCAGTTTCATGGTCGCCGCATCTGGGATTTCCTGCTGGGTACGGTTCACGATCACGCCCGCGATCATGCCCGCTTTCAGCCCCTGGCTGGCGCACATGGTCAACAGCGTAGCGGATTCCATTTCATAGTTCAGCACGCCCATGCTCTGCCATTCTTCCATCGAGCCGCGGAAGCGACGGACAACGCGTCCAGAGAAGGTGTCATAGCGTTCCTGACCAGGGTAGAACGTATCTGAAGACGCCGTGATGCCCACATGCAACGCCGCACCCGAGGCCTTCGCCGCTTCCACCAGCGCGGTGGTACAGCCGAAATCAGCAACGGCTGGGAATTCCATTGGCGCGAAGTGCAGGCTAGCCCCGTCCAGACGGACGGCGGCGGTGGTCACTAACACATCGCCGACGTTGATGCCTGACTGAATCGCTCCCGTCGTGCCGACGCGCAGGAAAGTCCGGATGCCGAGCTGTGCCAATTCTTCTACCGCAATTGACGTTGACGGGCCGCCAATGCCGGTCGAACAAACAATCACTGCCTTACCGTCCAACTCTGCACGCCAGGACGTAAATTCACGGTGTGATGCCAGATGTACCGGGTTATCCATCAGGCGAGCAATTTTTTCAACACGCTCAGGATCGCCGGGGACGATAGCCAGCGTCGCGCCCTGTAAATCGTTCTTGACCAGACCAAGATGGAACACATCAGATGTAGACATAACTGCCTCCCGGGCAATCAATTGGGTATTCAGAGAAATCGCGCCAGACGCTCATCTACACTGCCTTTCGCAGCCAGTCAGCGTCCGTTCAATAAAAAGACTCTAGCGCATCATTACGTTTTTTTAAGTGACGGCAGTCACCGATGAAAAAGAAACAAATATCAACATACATAAAAAATGTGACCAAAATCACTAATTGTCAGATAAGGACGTCATTTTTGCCGATTAATTGTCTTCTAGTGTAGATTCTTTAATCATTGATAGTATTTATCATGGATATTCTGAAATCCCTCTTTCCATGAAAATCGGCCGATAACAGGAGATCGCGTAATGAAGACTGATGAACAGACGACCTTCACACATCTTCCCCAAGGGCTATCCCCAGCGGTGGAACCGCAGACCTCCTCCATCATTACGACAGATTCTGTCGGTATCGTTGCCAGTGAAACCACCATTCCTTCTCAGGGTGAGCAGCTACCCGCGTATATCGCCAGACCGGCAAACCACGACGGGCCGCTCCCTATCGTTCTGGTGGTGCAGGAGATTTTCGGCGTCCATCAACACATTCAGGATGTTTGCCGCAGGCTGGCCAAGCAGGGCTACATGGCCATTGCGCCAGAGCTGTATTTTCGCCAGGGCGACCCCAGCCACTATAACGACATTCAGCAAATCCTGACCGAGTTGGTTTACAAGGTGCCTGATACGCAGGTGCTGTCCGATCTCGATCGCGCCGCCAACTGGGCGATTAAACAGGGTGGCGACGCCAGTAAGCTGGCGATAACGGGTTTCTGTTGGGGCGGACGCATCACCTGGCTCTACGCCGCGCACAACCCACAGCTCAAGGCGGCCGTTGCCTGGTACGGCAAATGTACGGGTGAGAAAACGCTGAATAGCCCCAAGCATCCGGTGGATATCGCCACGGAATTGGAAGCCCCCGTGTTGGGATTGTACGGCGCAAAAGATGAAGGCATTCCGTTGGAACAGGTCGATACCATGCGGCAGACGCTGCGTGCGGCCAACGCGGCGGCAGACATCATCGTCTATCCCGATGCCGGGCATGCTTTCCATGCCGATTACCGCCCCAGCTACCATGAAGAATCCGCACACGACGGCTGGCAGCGTATGCTGGCATGGTTCCAGAAAAACGGTGTGGCATAACACCTTCACACGTCTTGCACCTTATTCCACGATCTAAAACGCCACCGAAAAACGGTGGCGTTGGTGTTTTACCTTTTTACTGTTTTACAGAGAAAGGCAGCCCTTAGAACGTCGTCCAGTCGCCGTTATTTCCCTTGTCTTTTGCTGCCGCTGGCGCTAAAGACAGCGTTGGGGTGCGCGTTGGTGCCGGTGCATAAGAAGCGGTTTTACCGCTGCCATATGACTGCAATTTAAACGCGCTTACCGCTTCCGCCAGAACAGAGGCCTGTGATTGTAGAGACAGCGCCGCAGAGGCCGATTCTTCAACCAGAGCCGCATTCTGCTGGGTCGTGGTATCAATCTGTCCAACCGCCAGATTCATCTGGTTAATCCCATCGCTCTGCTCACGGCTAGCCTGCGAGATTTCACTGATGATCTCATTCACATCCCGCACATAGCCCGTTAATCCACCCATCGTTTCTTCGGCGGTATCCACCAGCGACATGCCTTCCTGAATTTTACTCACAGAGTCGTCAATCAAATCCTTGATCTCACGCGCGGCGGTCGCACTGCGCTGTGCCAGGGAACGCACTTCCCCCGCCACCACCGCAAAGCCACGCCCTTGCTCGCCTGCACGCGCGGCTTCAACCGCTGCGTTCAACGCCAGAATGTTGGTCTGGAATGCAATGCCGTCAATCACACCGATGATTTCCGCCATACGCTGGGATGAATCACGAATGCCGCGCATCTTCTGCGTCACGGAAACCATAACGTCGCCGCTTTGCTTCGCCGCACCAGAGGCTTTGTTCGCGATGTCTGTTGCCTGCTGGGTGTTTTCCGCCGTGTTCTTAATGGTAGACGTCAGCTGTTCCATCGACGCCGCCGTTTCTTCCAGTGAGCTGGCCTGCTCTTCGGTGCGCGATGACAAATCCTGATTACCTGCGGCGATTTGCGAGGCTGCCGTCGAGATGGTTTCCGCGCCGTCACGCACCTGCCCAACAATCGTGCTCAGGCTGGTGTTCATGTGATCCAACGATTGCAGCAGCAATCCGGTTTCATCTTTGCTGGTAACAGTGATACGTGAGGTCAGGTCGCCCTGTGCCACTCTGTCTGCCACTTGCAAAGCCTGCTGTATCGGCCGGGTTACGCTGCGCGTAATTGACCAGGCAATCAGTGCTCCAAATACGGCACCCAGCGCTAAAATAAGCAACAAAATCATGCGGGTGTTGCTGTATACCTCAGCCATCGCTTCAATGGAGGTATCCATTGCATCATCTTGATAATTCACCAATTGTCTTACCGCGTCGCGGTACTGACGTTGGGTGACATTCAAGTTGTTGTTGAACTCCTCAATCGCCGCTTCCCGATTACCCGCCACCACTTCGCTGATAATCTTGTCACCGGATTTCAAAAATTCGTTACGGATTGCGCGGATAGCACGCAGCTGGGAAATCGAACGCTCTTCAACCGTCTGGCTTTCCAGCTTGTCCAGCAAACGGCCAATCTCCTGACGGAACCCATTCACACGGTCGACGTTTTCCTTGATTTTATCCTCACCCGAAACCAGCATCAGCCGCTGATAGGCCACCAGGATGCTGTTTACATTATCAATGAGGCTATTGGCATCCACCGTCTGTGGGTAAACCTCTTTCACAATGTCTCTGGCACCATCCTGGAAACCAGATAGCTTAGACAGGGAAAAAATACTCACGATAAACAACATCAAAATCAGGACGGCAAACCCAGCTCCCAGTCGATAGCCGATACGCCAATTCGCTAAATTCATGTCTCACTCCTTTTAGGTAATGCATAGCAATGTCAATTGCGCACATGTCGCAGCTTGATGGAACCACAGGGCGGAGAATGGTTGGCGATTCGAAGGAGAACAAACCTTCTGACACGCCAGAGATACCTTGAGGCAGGCATTTTACGCACGCTCTCAGCATGAGAGGCGCTATCAAAAATCAAATAGTTTCCCTCGGGTGTTGAGGTGCAAAAGTGGAAATAAATCTAACAATGCTACAAATACAACTGATAAGACCGCAGAGACGTTATTGAGGTGATAATAATGGTCTTCCCTCTCCGAACTCATGCGGACATTGCCGCTCCTGTGTTATCCATTTTATCGGCACGCCATCCATGATCTTTATCATTTGATCGTTTAAATCATTCAAAAGTAAATAATAAATAGTCAGTGACTATCAAAAAATCAATTTCGATCGGAAAAAACACACATTAATCTACGAACCATTAACAGAAATAACGCCTCAATGACATAAAAGGATAGTCAGACATATTCGATATTAAAAATAAAGAGATGATAATATTTCTTAGTAAAGGATAACGAACTGAACAGAAAGGAAAAAAAACGCATTTACTCTATATCGTACATGAAAAGAATCAGGGAGGCTGTTGCCTCCCTGTGGGATAGCGTTGCGTTACACAACGTCGCTAAATGATGACAGTCAGTTTACTATTTCTTTGCCAGCGCCAGAGACAGCATGGGCGTGCTCATCGGCATCGGCGCATAAGACCCAGCGTGACTACTGTACGACTGTATTTTAAACGCACTCACTGCTTCTGCCAGAACGGAAGCCTGTGATTGCAGAGACAGCGCCGCAGAGGCCGATTCTTCAACCAGAGCCGCATTCTGCTGGGTCGTGGTATCAATCTGTCCAATCGCCAGATTCATCTGGTTAATCCCGTCACTCTGCTCACGGCTGGCCTGCGAAATCTCGCTGATAATGCCGTGTACGTCCTTCACGTGAGCCGTTAATCCGCCCATCGTTTCTTCAGCAGTATCAACCAGTTCCATGCCTTCACGAATTTTGCTCACGGAATCGTCGATCAAATCCTTAATCTCCCGTGCGGCAGTCGCACTGCGCTGTGCCAGCGAACGGACTTCTCCCGCTACCACGGCAAAACCACGCCCTTGTTCACCCGCACGTGCGGCTTCAACGGCAGCGTTCAGCGCCAGAATGTTGGTCTGGAAAGCGATACCATCAATCACGCCGATGATCTCCGCCATACGCTGAGATGAATCACGAATGCCGCGCATTTTTTGCGTCACGGAAAGCATGACATCACCGCTTTGTTTCGCCGCACCGGTCGCCTTATTGGCAATCTCCGTCGCCTGTTGAGTGTTTTCCGCGGTGTTTTTAATGGTGGATGCCAACTGCTCCATTGAGGCTGCGGTTTCTTCCAGCGAGCTGGCCTGCTCTTCAGTACGCGATGACAGATCCTGGTTACCTGCCGTGATTTGTGACGCCGCTGTCGAGATCGTTTCCGCGCCATCACGCACCTGACCAACAATCGTGCTCAGGCTGGTGTTCATGCGATCCAATGATTGCAGCAGCAGCCCAGTTTCATCCTTGCTGGTCACCGTAATACGTGAGGTCAGATCGCCCTGCGCCACTCTGTCTGCTACTTGCAAAGCCTGCTCTATTGGGCGGGTTACGCTGCGCGTGATAGCCCAGGCAATCAGCGCCCCAAATACGGCACCCAGAGCCAAAATAAGCAGCAAAATCATGCGAGTATTGTTGTATACCTCTGCCATGGTCTCGACAGAATTATCCATTGCATCATTTTGGTAATTCACCAACTGCTTCACCGAGTCACGGTAATTGCGCTGAATGACGTTCAGGGTGTTGTTGAATTCGGCGACGGCGACGTCGTTATTACCCGCCAGCGCATCACTAATAATTTTATCGCCAGACTTGATGAATTCGGCACGAAACCCGCGGACAACCCCCACTTGCTTGCGGGCAAGCTCTCCTGAGGCATTGTTTTCCAGATTGTCGAGCAGACGACTAATTTCCTTGCGGTACGCCATAATCCGATCGACATATCCCTGACGCTGTTCCTGACCGGATACCAGCATCATCTGTAAATAAGCGACAAAATGCCCATTCACGTTATCGATGAGGTCATTAGCATCTACCGTTTGCGGATAAACCTCTTTGACGATATCTCTGGCACCATCCTGAAAAGAGGACAGTTTAGACAAAGAAAAAATACTCACGGTAAACAACATCAGAATCAAGATGGCAAATCCGCCTCCTAATCGATAGCCAATTCGCCAATTCGCTAAACTCATGTCTCACTCCTTTTAGGTAATACATAATAATGACTACTGCGCACAGCTATCGTCTAATAACGCCGCAGAGTGGGGGATAATCTTTTTTTCGGGAAAATAAATATGCTTTATAGGTATTTTAAATATACCCATAAGAGAGTAATTGCAGGTGCACTTTCAACATAAATAAAACGTTAAAAAATACAAACAACCTCGCTCTATTGGTACATCCAGAGCCGCTTCCATGCCGTCTACCTTATCGGCACAATATTCCTTAGCTTTATGACAGCGTCGATTAACCACGCCGAAGAATAAATATCTTGATAGCGGATAAATAATCCTTTTCGAGAAATAACCTACCAGTCGATGCAGAAAAAAAAGGGGGATAGCGCGGCGATTTTATTAAAGGAAAGACAATATAGTTAATTTTCGGGAAGGAAGAAAAATTTGCAGGAGGAAATAATAAACAATCGGAAGGTTGGGAAAAATAGTGTGTATTTTATACCCTAAATAATTCGAGTTTCAGGACAAAACGTTAACGTTTTGAACAACGCGAAGCGTTAGCCCTTTAGGGCGATGCTCAGAAATGAGCATCGTAACGCGGCAAGAGAAGGACAAATTCGTCGGGAACGAATTTGACCAGCCAACGGCTGGCCTTCGGTGAGAGACAGGATGTCTCTCATTTCATCCCGATGAGCTTACTCAGGTAAGTGATTCGGGTGAATGAACGCAGCCAACGCACATGCAACTTGAAGTATGACGGGTATATAGGTGTAAAAAATCAGGGAGGCCATAGCCTCCCTGATGTCATCAGCCATTAGCTATTACTGGGTTTCACGCAGACGTTGTGCTGCCTGCACCATATTCGCCAGCGCCTGACGCGTTTCCGGCCAGCCACGAGTTTTCAGACCGCAATCCGGGTTCACCCACAGGCGTTCCGCTGGGATACGCTGTGCCGCTTTCTTCAGCAGGTCTTCCATCCATTCCACGCTCGGTACGTTCGGGGAGTGGATATCATAAACGCCCGGGCCGATTTCATTCGGGTACTCGAACTCTTCAAACGACTCCAGCAATTCCATATCGGAACGAGAGGTTTCAATCGTAATCACGTCTGCATCCAGCGCGGCGATAGAATCCATGATGTCGTTGAACTCGCAATAACACATGTGGGTATGGATTTGCGTCTCATCTTTCGCCACCGCGGCATTCAGACGGAAGGCATCCACCGCCCATGCCAGATAAGCATCCCAGTCAGAGCGGTGCAGCGGCAGACCTTCACGCAGCGCCGGTTCGTCAATCTGGATGATACCAATGCCCGCAGCTTCCAAATCTGCCACTTCATCACGCAGCGCCAGCGCAATCTGCTTGGCGATGGTTTCACGCGTAACGTCTTCACGTGGGAAAGACCAGCACAGGATCGTCACCGGACCCGTCAGCATGCCTTTCATCGGCTTGTCGGTCAGAGACTGTGCGTATTTCGCCCACTCAACGGTGATCGCTTCTGGACGACTCACATCACCAATGATGACTGGCGGTTTCACACAGCGAGAACCGTAGCTCTGTACCCAGCCGTTCTGGGTAAAGATAAACCCATCCAGATGCTCACCGAAGTATTCCACCATGTCATTACGCTCGGCTTCACCGTGCACCAGCACGTCAAGACCCAGACGCTCTTGCTCAACCACGGCTTGCTTGATGTGCTCGGCAATGCCAGTACGGTAGTTATTGCCATCCAGGCGACCCTGCTTAAAATCTAAGCGCAGGCCACGAATTTCGGTGGTTTGCGGGAAAGAACCGATTGTGGTGGTCGGCCACGCAGGCAGATTAAAACGCTCACGCTGAGCATCCGCACGAACCGAATACACGTTCTGACGCTGGCTGTCCTGTGCGGTGATGGCCGCCAGACGCTGTGCAACGGCGGCATTATTCACACGCGTTGAGGTACGGCGAGCACGAATCGGTGCGCTATAGGCTTCCAGAGCCTGACCGTTGCCGCTGTTCAGCGCCTGGGACAACAGCGACAGCTCCGCACATTTCTGAATGGCAAAGGCAAACCAGCTCTTCACTTCATCATCCAGACGTACTTCCACGCTCAGATCGATAGGACTATGCAGCAGTGAACATGAGCTTCCCAGCCACAGATCGCGCGTTCCCACCAGCGGTTGCAGACGCTCGAACCAGCTGCTCAGGTCAGCACGCCAGACGTTACGGCCGTTAATCACACCCAGAGACAGGACCCAGTTAGCAGGCAGTTGGGCGCTCAGCGTAGCGGCATCATCCTTACCGTGAACCAGATCGATATGCAGCCCCTGAACCGGCAGCGCTTTGATTGTTTCCAGATTCTGGCTAACGCTATCGAAATAAGTCGTCAGCAGCAGTTTCACCTGACCTTGCAGTGCGTCATAAGCCGGTTTAAACGCGGCCAGCCACTCTTGCGACAGTTCCAGTGCCAGTGCAGGTTCATCAATCTGCACCCACTCAATGCCGCGCTTCGCCAACTCAGCCAACACCTGTTGGTAAACTGGCAGAATGTCCTGCAGCAGCGACAGACGATCAAACTGTTCACCTTTCACTTTGCCCAGCCACAGGTAAGTAACCGGACCTAACAGAACAGGCTTCACGTTATGGCCCAGCGCCAGCGCTTCATCGACTTCATCCAGCAGCTGTGTCCAGGTCAGCTTGAACTGCTGCCCTTTGGTGAATTCCGGCACCATGTAGTGATAGTTAGTGTTAAACCACTTGGTCATTTCTGCCGCAGCAGCAGGTTGACCGGTTGGCGCGCGTCCACGGCCAATACGGAACAGCGTATCCAGATCGACCGAGCCGTCTTCATTCTGATGGCGCGCAGGCACGTTACCCAACAGCAGACTCGTGGTCAGCACATGGTCGTACCAAGCGAAATCACCCACTGGCAGCAGATCAACGCCAGCATCCTTCTGTTGTTGCCAATGACGCGCACGCAGCTCACGTCCAACGGTCAGCAACTCTTCCTGTGTCGCGTTACCTGCCCAGTAGTTTTCCTGCGCTTTTTTCAGTTCACGGCGTAGTCCAACGCGCGGAAAACCCAGTGTATGATTCACAATCGCCATCGTTAATTCCTCATTTAGCCGTCCAGATGTTTACACATCCATAATCCGCAGGTACTGTAGTAATCACAAGCGCAATTTATTCACTGTCACTGTGAAGGACTCTCATGATCGAATTTAAACACCTGCGAACGCTGCAAGCACTGCGCAATACCGGATCGTTAGCCGCCGCTGCCGCTGCACTTCACCAAACTCAATCGGCGTTATCCCACCAGTTCAGCGATCTGGAACAGCGCCTTGGGTTCAGGTTATTCGTGCGTAAAAGCCAGCCGCTGCGCTTTACGCCTCAGGGAGAAATTCTGTTGCAGTTGGCAGAGCAGGTGTTACCGCAAATCCAGCAGGCGCTGCAGTCGTGCCATGAACCGCACCAAACCACGCTGCGTCTGGCCATTGAGTGCCATAGCTGTATTCAATGGCTGACGCCTGCGCTAGACGAATTCCATCAGCACTGGCCGCAGGTGGTGATGGACTTTAAATCAGGCGTGACGTTCGACCCTCAGCCAGCACTTCAACAAGGCGAACTGGATCTGGTCATGACCTCCGACATCATGCCGCGCAGTGGCCTGCACTATTCGCCTCTGTTTGATTTTGAAGTCAGACTGGTACTGGCTCCCGACCACCCACTGGCAGGAAAAGAGAAAATCGAACCGGAGGATTTCACCGCCGAGACTCTGATGATTTATCCGGTACAGCGGCAACGATTGGACGTCTGGCGTCACTTTTTACAACCCGCAGGCGTCAGTCCTACGCTGAAAAGCGTGGACAATACGCTGCTGCTGATTCAGATGGTCGCCGCCCGCATGGGCATCGCCGCGCTACCGCACTGGGTGGTGGAAAGCTTCGAGCGTCAGGGACTGATTGTGACCAAATCGCTGGGGGATGGACTGTGGAGCCGGTTGTACGCTGCCGTCCGTGACGGAGAGCAGCGCCAACCGGTGATTGATGCGTTTATTCGTTCGGCGCGTCAGCACGCTTGTGAGCACTTACCATTTGTGAAGGACGCTTCACGACCCAACGCTGGTGTACCCACAGTGAGGACGTAATAATTATCGTCCCCACGATAAAGCTCAGCCAGTCTGGCGTTTTATGCCAGATAGCGAAGTTGACCAGTAGACCAGCCGGCACGTGAAAGTTATTCATTATGCTAAGCGTTCCGGCATCCACCTGGGTTGCGCCGTAGTTCCACATAAAATAACCCAAGCCCGAAGCGCCAATCCCCAACCAAGCCAGCACACCCCACTGCAAGGTTGTGGTAGGTAATTTATCCAGATTACCGAAGAGCAGCCACGCGGCTATCGTCACGATCGCAGCCCCTAGATAAAACCAGGAAAACGCACAGTGCTGCGGCACGGGATAGAGCTCCATCAGGCGCTTATAACCCACCTGACCTGCGGCAAAACACACGTTCGCCGACTGAACCAGCAGGAATCCCCACCAGAAATGTTCACTCACGCCGTGATAGTGGATCACCGCCGCCCCGAATACTGCCAGCAGAGCGCTCATCACGTAACCCCAGCGCAGGCGCTGTCGGGCAAGCAGATCGTAAATCAGCGTAACGTACAGCGGCGTCATCACCGTAAAGAGTAAAAACTCAGGTACGGTCAGGTACAGGTAAGCCTGGAACACGAACAGGTACATGATACCAAGTTGGCAAGCACCCACTAACATATACAAGAAAATGACACGCGGCGTGTAACCCCGCAGGCGTAAGAACGGTAAAAACACCACGGCTGCGGCCGTCAGACGGAACATCGCAGAAAACCAGCTATCAACCTGACCCGCCAGATATTCGCCAATCAGGCTGAATGAAAATGCCCACAAAATAGTGGTGATAGTGAGTAATGGCACGACAACATCCACTTAGGAAAAATTATCGCCATTGTAACGGAGATGGCTGAATGAATTTCAGTCAATATGGTTTACATTAGATTAAATAGCAAACAAATGAAAACAGCAGATACTCATACATTTATCCTTTGAGAGTAAATCGCTATTACCCTGAATTTGTAAGGATATTAAACAGTGTTTTTTAATAGTCCTTAATTACAATGACATCAGATCATTTTGCCGGAATTCGGCAATTAGCATAAAGCAAAGCGACCAAAGAAAAGCCACCCACCATACAGAGTAATGTACAGCACCCCAATCGTGTAATATCCTGTTTTATATATATTTTTCATGTAAATATTACGTAATAAGGCAATGAGCAAGGGCGTTAGCAAAAATAAAGCCGCCACACCCGCCTGTAAGGTACGGTTACTGAGAGACTGATGAGGAATGCTACAGATAGAGTCTCCCGACTCCATCATCCAGTCATATTTACTGATCGAAAGTAATTCCAGCGCAAAATAGGCGAATACAAAATACCCCGCCATAGAGATAGCATCGACGATCTTTGCCTTACTTATGTTCATTCAGGTATTAAGTCCCAGCAGTTTTCTTACATGGTTTCTAATCTGTAGTAGCCGTACTCCATAAGAAATGTAGTCGAATTCTACAGAGCCACGTTCAGGCTTAGCATCAATAAAATGAATAAACTCACTCAATTTTCTTTGTATACCTCGGTTGTAACGAACTCCCGCCATCATGTACTGTTCGTCATTCAAGTAAAGCGTTGCTACATCCGGATAATCATAGAGGATCATATCTCTTAGGTGCTGAGCAACAATCCAGAGGTTAAAATCATCCTCCATCAGACAAGTAGCTAATTCAAGCTGATCTCGCGTTGTCAAAGTATCAGGGTTTAACCCTAAGGTCTTGGCAGCGACTTGAATTTGCATAGCAACAGAACCAAAAGAAGTTTTACTTTCAGGGGATGACTTTAATCTCAAGATCCGTTTTATCTCAAAAACCTGAAATTTATATTCTTCTGGCATTCCACCTGACTCAATCCACGCAACACTACCGAGTAACTCAGGAAGAATGCCAGCCTGATTAGCATACTTTATTATTCTTTCTTTGTTGTACTGAATATAGGCATCTTTATATGCGTTTAAATAATATCCTCCACTCTTCATTTCAGGATTATTTTTGCCAAACTTCCAGAAAAGAACGTCAATCTCATCCCATTTTCTAAATCTAATCTTAGAAATATCACAAAATTTATTTCGTACGATAATATCGTTTGTCATAACCGTACCTTTTATATTAGTACACTTGCTCTTCCCATAAACTATAACCACCAGTTCCAGCGATGTGGTGTTGCCAATCTATGCTTTGATACGCAACAGATATCATTTCTTCTGGCTGGTTCTCTGCATGGGTCAAAGCATGTGGATAGGAAACAGCAATGCTCCTTATAACAGCCCCAATGAGTTTGACAGAATAATATTTCTCCTGTGTACCAGTCTGCGCCGTGCGGTAAAAATCGAACAAAAGTTCGAGCTTTTCATTGTTTGAGATAGCATTTCCCAAAAGCGGAGAGGACTTATCGATGGGCTTACAAAACGTGATTGGCTGATGACTAATGTTTTGGTTTCGGCTGATAGCGTGATCAAATTGCAACACAAATATTTGGTCTCTATGCCCGATCTGATACTTATTTCCAATCGAATCAACAGTGCCACACTCAGCAGAGATTTTTCCCTGTTGATTACCCGTTAACGTTAAGTAAATATTATTCGCCATATAAAATCCCTTTATCTAATTTAATCCATGAGATCGTAAGAATATCAATATAAGCAGTAACAGGAATACGTTAACTATTCTCGTATAAAATTTATTTTATATTCCTATAGGTTATAAAAACCGCATTAATACTAATGATATTAATTTTCAGTCTGATATATATTTCATTTTAAAAATTAAAATCAATTTCTGATTATAATTTCATTGGCGTAAAAAAATCAATGCATAAGTATTATAATTAATACGTGAATAGTATCATCGAATATAAATAGTTAGAGAAGTGTTGGGAGGAGTGGTATAGCTCCTCGCATCAATATACATCACCGATATACGGTTCACTAACACAGCAGCAACGATCCCAAAAATATGGGATCGTTGAAAATTTATATTAGATTTTCCTTCTCTGCATCAAAATATTCAGAGATGCAAAGGCCATTAAATCTGCCATCTAAACCAGGCAAAGAAAACATTACCGTTATTGTATGTTCCGGGAATGTAAGTCGCCTGGAAAGAGAGCTTGCTGTAACTTATTGATGCCATAGGCAACAAGACTGGAATCGGAATGTAGTTCCAGTTATCACGCATCGTTACGCCAGCCGTAAAACCCAGACCCAGTTGAAAATCCTGATCGCTGATCGGTCGCCAGCGCTTTTCATAACCGTAGCCACCGATAGGCTCCCATTTGTTATAGGAGTCTTTGAATGCCATGATATAAAGCCCGTGCCAGTCACCATCCTTATCCAGACGGGAAACACCGTAGCCCGCGCCCCAAGGCCTTTCATTATATTTGTCGGTCTTTTCTTTATCGTACGTCCAGCGGTTATGCCAAGTGATCGTCGGGATATAAATATCGTGACTCTGTGGCGAATTCCAGGTCGTAGACAGATTATTTTTACTTCTCTGCCACCAGCTTTCATCCTGCTTATCCGACGCCGAATCATTGGAATCAGCCGTAGCGGGCGCGAGGTTTGTCGTGCTGCTCGTGTTATTTGTCCCCACATTATTTATGCTTTCTGCTGCGTAGCTCAAAAAAGGGACAACGGATAGTGTAATCAAACTTAGCGTGATTAAAATTCGCTTCAAATACATATAAGGTTCTCTGTAACAGCGTCACGATTCCATTCAAACAAAGGTGATCCAAACAAAACTATTTTGATTGTTACCAAAATATATAGTTCAGTTTACGTAATCTGCCCATATAGGCGGGAAACCAAAACAGCCTATTATGAAGGGATAAACAGCAACTTTGCTTAAATAGATAGTGAATTCCGTGCCGCTTTCAGACGTTTCCTAGCTGAAATAACAAAAAACCACCTTATTTATCGGCGGTTTATATTCTGGTTGGAACCCGTATCAGAGAGATAGCAAGAACGATGAATCGCCTATGCAGTGGGATTAGATACCATCGCCATATTCGAAGCCGCGATTGATCCCGTTGAAATACTGATCCATGTCCATAGCGGGTTTATCGCTTTCTGGGCGACCAACGATACGAGCAGGAACCCCTGCCGCCGTCGTGTGTGGAGGAACCGATTGCAACACGACAGACCCGGCACCAATTTTCGCGCCACAGCCCACCTCAATGTTCCCCAAAATTTTAGCGCCCGCGCCAATCATCACGCCTTCACGAATTTTAGGGTGGCGATCGCCGCTCGTTTTACCCGTACCGCCCAGCGTCACGGATTGCAGAATAGAGACATCGTTTTCAACGACGGCCGTTTCACCGATCACAATGCCTGTTGCGTGATCGAGCATGATCCCGCAGCCGATTCTCGCCGCAGGGTGAATATCGACACCGAAAGAAACCGAGATCTGGTTCTGGAAATAGACCGCCAGCGCTTTACGATCCTGCGACCAAAGCCAGTGACCAATACGATAAGCCTGTAATGCATGAAACCCTTTCAGGTAGAGCAGCGGCGTAGAATATTTATCCACCGCCGGATCGCGCAGGCAGACGGCCTGAATATCGCGCGCGGCAGAAACGATCATCTGCGGATCGGCACGATAGGCTTCTTCCACGACTTCACGAATGGCGATTGCGGGCATGATCGAATTGGCTAACTTATTCGCCAGCATGTAGCTCAGTGCGCTGCCCAAATTCTCGTGCTTTAGCAATGTGGCATGAAAAAAGCTGGCCAGCATCGGTTCACAGTCCGCGAGACTGCGCGCTTCTGCCTTGATATTGGTCCACACCAGTTCCAGTTCTTCTGTCGACATTGCCTTACTCTCCGAGATTCCACACACCACAACGTATATCTGTTCTCAAACGGCAGGCTTATTAGCACCACCGCTCGTATACAAGAAAATGAAGATACTATGAGCCTCCCAGATTAGGAAGCTCAGCATATGCTCGTCATACTTCAAGTTGCATGTACGTTGGCTTTCGGTCACTCACCCGAATCACTTACCTGAGTAAGCTCATCGGGATTCCTTCCCTTGCCGCCTGCATGAAACTCGAATTATTTAGAGCATAGAACGACGTGTTTTATAACTTGGCGGTTTCGTCTTTACGCGTGCGCCCTAATAGGCTCAGCGCCGCCTCTCGGGCGTCTTTCCCACAATACAGCACCTGCCAGAGTTGCTCAGTAATCGGCATTTCAACGCCGTAGCGCTGCGCTAATGCCAGAACCTCTTTTGTATTGCGGTACCCTTCAACAACCTGACCAATGCTATCCTGCGCGCTCTGTACATCCATTCCCTGCCCCAGCATCATGCCGAAGCGCCGGTTACGGGACTGATTATCAGTACAAGTCAGCACCAGATCGCCAAGCCCTGCCATCCCCATGAAGGTAGTGGGATCTGCACCCAACGCCGCGCCAAGCCGGGTCATTTCCGCCAGCCCTCGGGTGATCAGCGCAGTACGTGCATTCGCACCAAATCCAATGCCGTCAGACATCCCGGCACCGATAGCAATGACGTTTTTCACCGCGCCGCCCAGCTGCACGCCGATAAAATCAGGGTTGCTGTAAACGCGGAAGCTCTTCCCACAGTGCAGCAATCGTTGCAGGTCGTCAGCAAATTCACTGTCTGTTGATGCCAGAGCAATAGCCGTCGGCATGCCAGCGGCTAATTCTTTGGCAAATGTCGGGCCAGAGACCACTGCAAGCGGGATAGTTTCGCCCAGCGCTTCGCGTGCGACATCTTGCAACAAGCGTCCCGTTTCCGCTTCCAGCCCTTTGGTCGCCCACACGATACGCGCATCGGCACGCAAATGAGGTTTCAACTGACGCAGAACATCACCGAACACATGGCTCGGCACAACGACCAGCACGTTTCTGCTGGCAGCAAGCGCCTGCGCCAGATTGGTTTCCAGCTGTAGCGAATCGGGGAAAGGCACATCAGGCAGGAATGCCTGATTACAGCGAGCGGCCTGTAACGCCTGAATGTGGGTAGGGTTGTGGCCCCACAGCACGACTCGATGGCCATTACGCGCCAGCGTAATGGCCAACGCGGTGCCGTACGAGCCGGCACCGATGACGGTCATTGAAGCGTCAGACGCGTTCATCAGGCATCCTGAGGCTGCGCAGCACCTTCACCTTCGGTCTGCTGTTGCAGGTAATTCATGAACAGTGCATCAAAGTTAACTGGCGCCAGGTTCAGTTGCGGGAAGGTACCGCGAGAAACCAGGCTGGTGATGCACTCACGCGCGTAAGGGAACAGAATGTTCGGGCAATATGCACCCAGACAATGCGCCAGTTGAGTTCCTTCGATACCGCCAACGGTAAAGATACCACCTTGTTGAACTTCACACAGAAATGCAGTTTCTTCACCCAGAGAAGCCGTTACGGTCACACGCAGTACGACTTCATAGATGTCATCAGCCAGTTGGCTAGAAGCCGTATCCAGATCCAGTTTTACTTCTGGCTGCCATTCCTGCTGGAACACCTGAGGCGCATTCGGCGCTTCAAAAGAGATATCTTTGGTGTAGATACGCTGGATTTGGAAAGCCATTTCTGTGTTGTTTTGTTCAGACATGTTAAGTAATACCCTTTTGTTAGATTTTCTTGACGTCTTCCGTCGTCATAAGTGGGCGGACGTCAGTACATTTCTGTCATTGTCATACTGCAATCACTGTAGTATTTGCAATCAATTTAGTACTGCAATCAGCCTGTCGATTATCCTGCAAAATCGCCGCCATTTTCGCTGTGTATGATCTACACACATGGCACGATGCGGATAGTTTTACCACAAACCGTTTTATTTGCCGCGGACTAAAGGCAGATTCTCACCGCTCCAGCCAGCCAGGCCGTCTTTCAGTACCTGCACACGCTCAAAACCAGCTTTGTGCAAATTCTCGGCCACTTCACGTGAAGAGAGACCGTTGGCGCATACCACGATAATCGGCTGCGACTTATGTTTTTCAAGTTCACCTACGCTGCCGTTTTTAATGTCGTTCGGCAACAGGTTAAATGCGTTGGCAATATGGCCACGGCGATAGTCGTCACGGTTACGGATATCAACGATGACAGCATCTTCTTTATTAATCAGTCGGATCGCTTCACCGCGAACCACTTCTTTTACGTTCGACAGTTTACTCTTCACAGTAAGTACAATTACCGCAACCAACAGCGCAACCCAGGCGATGCTCAAAATAGGGTTCTTGCTAACGAATGGCATAATCTCTTGCATGGGGTGTAACGACTCCCGGATCAGTTAAGCAACAAAAATATAAGGTTCCTGAGTATACCTGCGCGATACGGCAATTACAGCCAGTAAGCCAATATAGCGTATCGAATCTGCGGCGAGCTTTCCATTTATCTCTATATTGATGCGCCCAGACGTCCACCTTTGTGCCATGCTTGTCACGTCTGGAAATAGAAATCAGACAAGAGACAACTGGTAAGCCGCTGTTCATCGTGGAATAATTCACCGCTATGAGTAAAAACGCGTTATTTGTACAGAGTCGAGTGGCATGTAGCGCCGATCGCCATTTATCCGCATTACAAAGGCTGCTCACCCGCTGCGTCAGCGCACTCTGCGTTGGCGTTTTGCTGTTGCCCGCACTCGGCCAAGCGGACGATAATCAGGCACAGCTTAAGACCCTGCAACAAGATATCGCCGCAAAAGAAAAAAGCGTTCAAGAACAGCAAAAGCAGCGTGGTACCTTAGTTCAGCAGTTGAAAAAGCAGGAGCAGTCCATCTCTCAGGCCAGTCGTCAGTTGCATGAAACGCGCAATACGCTGTCCACGCTCAATAAAGAATTAACCAGCCTCAGCGCCTCTATAGCAAAACTGCAATCTCAGCAGGATAAGCAACAAACGCTGCTTTCCCGTCAGCTTGACGCGGCCTTCCGGCAAGGTCAGCACAGCGCACTGCAATTAATGCTGAGCGGAGAAGAAAGCCAGCGTAACGAGCGCATTCTCGCCTACTTCGGCTACCTGAATGAAGCACGGCAGAAATCCATCAACGAATTGCAGCAAACGCGTGTGGAGCTGGCTGACCAAAAACGCCAGTTGGAACAAAAGCAGACGCAGCAAAAAACGCTGCTGAGCGACCAACAGCAGCAACAGCAGACGCTGGAGCAGGCACAGTCCGATCGGAAGAAAACGCTGTCGACGCTGGAAAGCTCGCTGGAAAAAGATCAGCAGCAGTTGACGGAACTGCGCCAGAATGAAACCCGGTTGCGCGATCAAATCGCCCGTGCTGAGCGAGAAGCAAAAGCCCGTGCTGAACGGGAGGCGCGCGAGGCTGCCAAGGTTCGCGCTAAAGAAGAACAGGCCAAACGCAGCGGCAGCAGCTACAAACCCACTGAAGGTGAACGTTCACTTATGGCCCGAACCGGCGGTTTAGGGCGACCTTCTGGTCAAGCCATCTGGCCAGTTAACGGCCGCATCGAGCACCGCTTCGGTGAACCGTTACAGGGTGAGCTGCGCTGGAAGGGCATGGTGATTACCGCACCGGAAGGGACGGAAGTGAAGGCGATCGCCGACGGAACCGTACTGATGGCCGACTGGCTACAGGGTTACGGGTTGGTCGTTGTTGTGCAGCATGGTAAAGGCGATATGAGCCTGTACGGCTATAACCAGAGCGCTTTGGTTTCCGTTGGCGCTCAGGTCAAAGCCGGACAATCTATTGCGTTGGTCGGCACCAGCGGCGGGCAGAGCCAGCCTGGACTGTATTTTGAAATCCGTCGTCAGGGTCAGGCGGTCAATCCACAACCTTGGCTGGGAAGATAGTCTTGTCTTATTTAACCAAAACACCGTTATTGGCGTTGAGTCTGCTCGCCCTGTCTCCTTTGGCGCTGGCCGGAAAACTTTCCATCGTCATCGATGATTTCGGCTATCGTCCACATAATGAGAACCAGATTCTGGCGATGCCAACAGCGATTTCCGTCGCGGTATTACCCAACGCGCCGTACGCCCGTGAAATGGCAACCAAAGCCCACCAGCAAGGGCGAGAAGTGCTGATCCATCTGCCGATGGCACCGATGAGCAAGCAGCCGCTGGAGCGCGATACGCTACGCCCAGACATGAGCAGCGACGAAATTCAGCGCATTATTCGCCAGTCGGTCAATAACGTGCCTTACGCCGTGGGGTTGAACAACCATATGGGCAGCGCGATGACCGCCAGCCTGCCCGGCATGCAAAAAGTCATGCAGGCGCTGAGCGCCTACCAGCTCTATTTCCTCGATAGCATGACCATTGGCAGCAGCCAATCGAGCCAGGCCGCGGCAGGAACGAACGTCAAAGTCATCAAACGCAAAGTCTTTCTGGATGATTCGCAAAACGAAGCCGAGATTCGCAAACAGTTTACCCGCGCGGTGCAAATCGCTCGCCGCAGCGGTTCCGCCATCGCTATCGGGCACCCACATCCTTCAACCATCCGCGTCTTACAGCAGATGTTGCCCACGTTGGATGCCGATATTGTCTTAGTCCGCCCCAGCCAGTTGCTTAATGAGCCGATGCGGCAGTATGAGCCTCAGCCGCAGCAGCCAGTCAAACCGCGTAATCCGTTCCGCGGTATACAGCAATGTCAGGTCAAACAGCCGCCGGAACCGGTGAAGAACGATGTGTTCTTCAAGCTGGTGAGTAGCAGCATTCGGGAAAGCGCGCCGGTAATGTTTATCAAGCACCGCTGGCAGACCTGGATTGAGCCAGCCGAGACCGAAACACACAAACAGCCGTAATATCAGAGGCGCGTTCCCCTTTGCCATCGCGCGCCACGGCAAGGTTATGACTCATCCCAATTGAGAATAACCTTGCCCGACTGACCCGAACGCATGGCATCGAACCCTTTCTGAAACTCATCAATGTGGAAGCGGTGGGTGATAATCGGTGACAAATCTAATCCAGACTGAATCAGCGCCGACATTTTGTACCAGGTTTCGAACATTTCCCGTCCATAGATGCCTTTGATAAACAGTCCTTTAAAAATCACGTCCCCCCAGTCAATCGACATCGGCTCATGCGGAATGCCCAGCATGGCAATGCGTCCACCGTGATTCATCGCTTTCAGCATGGCGCGAAAGGCTGATGGCGCGCCCGACATCTCCAGCCCAATATCAAACCCCTCGGTCATGCCCAAATCTATCATCACGTCCGCCAGATTTTCCTGCGCCACATTGACGGCGCGCGTCGCCCCCATTTTACGGGCGAGATCCAGACGGTACGCATTCACATCAGTAATCACGACATTCCTTACACCCACATGACGGCATACCGCCGCCGCCATCATGCCTATCGGCCCCGCGCCGGCGATCAACACGTCTTCCCCCACGAGATCGAAGGACAGTGCGGTGTGCACCGCGTTACCAAAAGGATCGAAAATCGCGGCTAGCTCGTCAGAAATGTTGTCAGGAATGCGAAACGCGTTGTAGGCAGGAATCACTAGGTATTCCGCGAATGAACCAGGGCGGTTTACCCCGACGCCGATGGCATTACGGCATAAATGACGTCGCCCGGCACGGCAGTTACGACAGTAGCCGCAGGTAATATGCCCTTCGCCAGAGACACGATCGCCAATATGAAAACCGTTCACTTCTTGGCCGATAGCGACAATTTCACCCACGTACTCATGCCCGACGACCATCGGAACGGGAATGGTCTTCTGCGACCATTCGTCCCAGTTATAAATATGCACATCCGTTCCGCAAATCGCGCTTTTGCGGATTTTAATCATGATGTCGTTATGCCCGAGTTCCGGCGTGGGCGAGTCCACCATCCAGATGCCTTCTTCCGGCCGCAGTTTTGCCAATGCTTTCATGATGGTTTCCTCAGATGATCACACCCAGACGTTTACCCACGCGGATAAAAGCCTCGACGGCGAATTCGATTTGCTGCGGCGTATGGGCGGCCGACATTTGGGTACGAATACGCGCCTGACCGAGGGGGACAACAGGATAGAAAAAGCCTGCGACATAAACACCTTCCCGCTGTAGCGCCTGCGCAAAATCCTGTGCCAGCTGCGCTTCCCCCAACATGACGGGAATAATGGCGTGATCGGCCCCCGCCAGCGTGAACCCTGCGGCTGTCATCTTTTCACGGAACAGACGGGCATTTGCCCACAGACGCTCACGCCGTTCACCGCCCTGTTCCAGCAGGTCTAATACCCTGAGCGATGCGGTGACAATAGCAGGGGCGAGTGAGTTGGAAAAAAGATAGGGTCGAGAGCGCTGGCGCAGCCAGTCGATCACCTCATGCTTGCCCGCCGTATAACCGCCCGATGCGCCCCCCAGCGCCTTGCCTAACGTCCCAGTGATGATATCGACGCGACCCATCACCCCGCAGCGTTCATGCGTCCCGCGCCCTTGTTCACCGACAAATCCTACCGCGTGGGAATCATCCACCATCACTAACGCATCATAACGATCCGCCAGATCGCAAATCCCCTGCAAATCGGCAATCACACCATCCATCGAGAAAACGCCGTCGGTGGCGATCATGACGTGCCTTGCCCCTTCCGCTCGGGCCAGTTGCAGTTGCGCTTCCAACTGGCTCATATCGTTATTGGCATAGCGGTAACGTCGCGCCTTCGATAGCCGAATACCGTCGATGATTGAGGCATGATTGAGCGCATCGGAAATAATCGCATCCTCCGGCCCCATCAGCGTTTCAAACAGTCCTCCGTTAGCATCAAAACAGGAGGAATAGAGAATTGCGTCGTCCATGCCCAGAAAATCCGCCAACTTACGCTCCAGCTGTTTGTGGATATCCTGCGTTCCACAGATGAAGCGCACCGAAGCCATACCAAAACCGTGGCTGTCCAATCCAGCTTTTGCAGCGGCAATCAGCTCGGGGCTGTCCGCCAGACCAAGATAATTATTGGCACAGAAATTGAGCAGGCGGTCGCTGTCCATCACCTCGATTTCAGCCTGCTGCGCAGAGGTAATGATGCGTTCCTCCTTGAACACTCCCTCGGTACGTGCGGCCATGATTTGTGTAGTAAGTTGTTGATAAAACGCGGCAGGCATAGCGTGACTCTCCCATAAAAAGATCGCTTTATGGTTTTTAAGCTAGCGGATGTGGGCAGAAATGCGGGGTAAACAGTCTGAAAATGCTGGCTTCGTCACGGCCTGAATCATCTTAAAAACGCGGGAGCAACACGGGATAAATTAAGCTCTGGCTGCTTGCGGTAAAATGAAATGCTATTATAGCGGTCATAAACAGTGTGGGGCGCGGTGCCTCACCGGCAAGATTAATAAAGGTCGCGCCCATGATTATCGTTACTGGTGGTGCCGGTTTTATCGGCAGCAATATCGTAAAATCTCTGAATGACATCGGCTATCGGGACATTCTGGTTGTCGATAACCTGAAAGACGGCACCAAGTTCGCCAATCTGGTCGATCTGGATATCGCAGACTACGTGGATAAAGAAGATTTCATCGCCAGCATCGTTGCAGGCGACGATCTGGGCGATATTGATGCCGTATTCCATGAAGGTGCTTGCTCTTCCACCACCGAGTGGGATGGCAAGTACATGATGGATAACAACTATCAGTATTCTAAAGACGTGCTGCACTATTGCCTCGATCGCAACATTCCGTTCCTGTATGCCTCGTCTGCCGCGACCTACGGCGGTCGTAACGATAACTTTATCGAAGCGCGTCAATACGAGCAGCCGCTGAACGTCTATGGCTACTCCAAGTTCCTGTTCGATCAGTACGTGCGTGAAATTCTCCCAGAAGCTGAATCGCAGATCTGCGGCTTCCGCTATTTCAACGTCTACGGACCACGCGAAGGCCACAAAGGCAGCATGGCGAGCGTCGCGTTCCATCTGAACAACCAGATTAATCAGGGTGAAAATCCGAAGCTGTTCTCCGGTAGCGAGAACTTCCAACGTGACTTTATCTACGTCGGTGATGTCGCAGCCGTCAACCTGTGGTTCTGGCAAAACGGTGTTTCTGGCATCTTCAACTGCGGTACCGGTCGCGCCGAATCCTTCCAGGCTGTCGCCGATGCCACCCTCGCCTTCCATCAGAAAGGCAGCGTGGAATACATCGAGTTCCCTGAGAAGCTGAAAGGCCGCTATCAGGCTTATACACAAGCCGATCTCACCAATTTGCGTGCCGCAGGCTATGACAAGCCGTTCAAAACCGTCGCCGAAGGCGTGGCGGAATATATGGCCTGGCTGAACCGTACCGTTTAATCGGATAAGGATTCATAAACGGTATGAAAATTTTGGTCATCGGCCCTTCCTGGGTCGGCGATATGATGATGTCGCACAGCCTTTATCGCACGTTGAAGGCTGAACACCCGGAAGCGGTCATTGACGTGATGGCGCCAGCCTGGTGCCGTCCGCTGCTGGCACGGATGCCGGAAGTCAATCAGGCGTTAGCTATGCCACTAGGTCACGGCGCACTTGAGCTAGGCGAACGTCGCCGTCTTGGCGTATCACTGCGCGATGCGGGCTATGACCGCGCTTATGTGCTGCCCAACTCCTTTAAATCCGCACTGGTCCCTTTCTTTGCCAACATTCCGCAGCGTACAGGCTGGCGTGGCGAAATGCGTTACGGGCTGCTGAACGACGTACGCGTGCTGGATAAAGCCGCATTTCCGCTGATGGTTCAGCGCTACGCCGCGTTAGCCTACGATCGTAGCCGTATTCGTCGGGCCGAGGACTTACCGCAGCCATTACTGTGGCCACAGTTACAGGTCAATCAGACCGAAATTGCGGACATGACGCAGGCGTTTAACCTCAGCGATGCGCGCCCCATCATCGGTTTTTGCCCCGGTGCCGAATTCGGTCCTGCCAAACGCTGGCCGCATTATCACTATGCTGCGCTAGCACAATCACTGATTGAACGCGGCTACCAGATAGCGCTGTTCGGCTCGGCCAATGACCGTTCGGCCTGCGACGACATCCTTCAAGGATTGACGGAAGACGCACGGCAGCATTGCGCTAATCTGGCGGGAAAAACCTCGCTGGAACAAGCGGTGGTGCTCATTGCCGCCTGCCACGCCGTCGTCAGCAATGACTCTGGACTCATGCACGTTGCTGCGGCACTTCATCGTCCGCTGGTCGCACTTTACGGTCCAAGTAGCCCTGATTTTACCCCGCCGCTGTCCCATCAGGCCGAGGTGATTCGACTGATTACCGGCTATCACCGGGTGCGCAAAGGGGATGCTGAACAGGGTTATCACCAAAGTTTGATCGACATTCAGCCCGAGCGCGTGCTCAGCGCACTGGATAAGTATCTCATTCTGGGAGCGGACGCATGAGGGTGCTGATTGTGAAAACATCGTCGATGGGCGATGTGCTGCACACCTTGCCAGCCCTGACCGACGCAATGCAGGCTATTCCCGGTATCCAGTTCGACTGGGTGGTTGAAGAAGGTTTCGCGCAAGTTCCCAGTTGGCACCCGGCAGTTTCTCGCGTCATTCCCGTCGCAATACGCCGCTGGCGCAAAAGCTGGTTCAGCGCCCCGGTGCGTCAGGAACGTGCGGAATTTACACGCCAGCTACGCCAGCACCGCTATGATGCGGTTATTGATGCGCAAGGGCTGATTAAAAGCGCGCTGCTGGTGACGCGACTCGCCAACGGAAAGAAACACGGATTGGATTGCAAAAGCGCGCGCGAGCCGCTGGCAAGCTGGTTTTATAACTATCGCCACCCAATAAGCCGCCGACAACATGCTGTCGAGCGCGTGCGGGAGCTGTTTGCCGCCAGCCTGAGCTATCGGAAACCCACCGAGCGTGGCGATTATGCAATTGCCTCACGCTTCCTATCCCTGTCGCCCGCAGACGCCAATCGCTATCTGGTGTTTCTCCACGCCACAACGCGCGATGAAAAACACTGGCCGGAAGCGCACTGGCGTGAGCTGATTGCCCTATTAGCACCGAGTGGATTACACATCAAACTTCCCTGGGGAGCGGAGCATGAGCACCAGCGTGCATTACGGCTAGCCGAAGGCTTTCCGCATGTTGACGTCTTACCACGCCTCACACTGCAACAGGTTGCCGAGGTATTAGCTGGCGCCAAAGCCGTCGTTTCCGTCGATACTGGGCTTAGCCACCTGACGGCAGCGCTGGATCGTCCAAATATCACCTTATACGGACCAACCGACCCAGGGCTGATTGGCGGCTACGGGATGAATCAGGTGGTGGAAATGTCTGAAAGCCAGAAAATGGAGACTATTCCCGCTAGCCCCGTCCATCAGAAATTAGAGAAGCTGATATACACTAAATAATTCGAGTTTCAGGACAAACGTTAACGTTTGAACAACGCAAAGCGTTGGCCCGCCAGGGCGAGGCTCATTATGAGCCTCGTAATGCGGCAAGAGAAGGAATCCCGATGAGCTTACTCAGGTAAGTGATTCGGGTGAGTGACAAACCTGCCAGAGGCTGGTTTGAACGCTGCTTGCATTGGCCCCAGCGGGGCGAGACACACTCAAGTGTGTCGAGTAGCGCGGCCAACGCACATGCAACTTGAAGTATGACGGGTATAGAATTACCTGCATCAGACGAGTGATATCGCTCCCGACTGTGAACAAATACATGCTCAATGAATTAAGGTACGAACTGGGAAAAACGCCCAGCATCAGTTCGGCTGTCGCGCTTAAAGCGGTTTTCCCCGGCTGTTTACTCACATTAGCCATCATGCCATTTAGCAGCATTATTGCCGGGTGGCTTTTTTATCTCACCGGCTCGCTATCTGTTTTTTATGTGGCGACACACTTAAGAACAGTAATAGCGGCTAAGCGGCTGTTACTGATTCCACTTTGCCTGCTGGCTATCGGCTTAACCAATCTCATTTGGTATTACCAGCATTATCAACCCGATAGCCTTTTCCCTTATGTGTATAACGCCTACAGGACATCCGCGCATGTCGGTATTCTGGGTTCATTCATCCTGCTGACAGCCCTGCATATCTCGCAAAAAAATCGGCAACAGCCACTCTTCTACATCATCGCAATTTGTGTGTTAACGCTGAGCTATGCGTTTTATCAGTCATTGTTCAGTGGAATGCACCGTATTGCGTTGGTATTTGGCACCGCAACCAGTGCAGCCTATTTTCTTACCTTTATTGGTGCGTTAAGCGCGCAAGCACTGCTTAAGCTCGATTCAGCCTATAAGTATTATCTCTATCTGGGACATTTTCTGTTAGTCACCATCGCTATTTTCCTGACAGAAACTCGAGCGGCTATATTCGTCTATCCTATTGTTGGCGCGACCATTTTATTGTCAGAAGTCAGACACAATAAGCGTTTATTTATCAAGGCATTTATCGGTTCATCGGCCACGATTTTCCTGTGTTTATTCCTTTTCCAGGATACGATTCACCAACGTATCAGCGACCTGATTAACGATATACACAGCTATAGCATGAACAACAGCATGACATCGGTGGGTGCGCGCATTGCGATGTACCAATCTGGTATAGAAGCTGGGGAAGAAGCGTTATTGGGGCAATCGGCCGAACAGCGTGCAGAACATATCATTGCACAAGCAAAGCAAGAGTCTGAATTATCCGGCGCGCTGAGATATTTGAATGTCCATCTGCATAACGAAGTGATTGATGCCTTTTCCCTTAAGGGGTTGCCGGGCGCAATATTGCTTGTGTTGCTCTATGCCGCTTTATTTTATTTTTCATTTTTTGTTCTACGCAGCCACCTCTCGGCCGCATTGCTTTTTGCCCTGCTGATGTATGGACTTAGCGATGTCATTCTCTATTCACGAGACATGCTTATCGCGTGGCTTATGGCATTTTGCCTCGGCACAACGCTGACCGGAAAATGGCTAAAGAATTAGTCCTGTTATAATTAGCGAGTGGCAGTCGCATTTACCTCTGTGAGAGGGGTGTGGGTTTTAGTACCATAGCGGGAAAATTAGCTATCCATGCTGTCGCGCCACATGGATAGGATCAGTCTTTTGGTAGCTGTTGAGCCAAAGGCGGTAGCGTGCCTGTGAAAATCATAACCTTTGATTACATGAAGGAAAACGAGTGAGTCAACGCATCATCTCTTATCACCGGATTCTCGTGGTGAAGCTCAGATATCATGGCGATATGCTGCTGACCACTCCGCTCATCAGCACGCTGAAAGCCAATTACCCTGATGCCAAAATCGACGTATTGTTGTACCAGGATACGATGCCGATTCTCTCTGCAAACCCAGAGATACATCAGCTTTATGGGCTCAAAAGAAAGACGGGTACGCTTTTGGAAAAGATCTGCAATTTCAAAAGCGTCAGACAAGAGCTTAAGCAAAACAATTACGATCTGATCGTCAATTTAGCTGACCAGTGGCCCATTGCCCTATTAGTAAAGTCATTAGGGTGTCACAGTATTGCTCTTGATCGGGGCGATGACCTGAAAGGAAAGATTTGGCGTTCATTTTTCAGCACCTGCGTTCCGCCAATAGGAGCGCACATTGTTGAGCAAAATCTTCATCTCCTCACCCCGCTCAACCTGCCAGCGTCAAATACATGCTCGACATTATCACTGCATTATCGTCAGGAAGACGCACAAAGTATCATTGATCAACGCCCTGCACTTTTAACGCAACGCTACGTCGTCATCCAACCCACGACTCGCCAATATTACAAATACTGGGACAACGACAAATTCGCTCAGGTCATTGACTATCTTAAAACCAAAAATCTGGAAGTCGTTTTGACCTGTGGTCCTTCAGAAGACGATTTAAACGTGGTGCGCGACATTCACTCACAGTGCACGCATAAACCCGATATGACCTTTGCGGGTAAAACGAGTTTTCTGGAACTGGCTGCGTTAATTGACAACGCCGTGTTGTATATCGGTGTAGATTCCGCCCCAATGCATATGGCTGCCGCATTGAATACGCCGCTAGTGTGCCTGTTTGGCCCAACAGACTACAAATTATGGCGACCGTGGTGCAACCGCTATAAGCAAATTTGGGCAGGTGAATATCAACAGATGCCAGCCCAACAGAATTACGATCAGACAGTCAAATATTTGTCCTGCATTCCAGCACAAGCGGTTATTCAGGCATCAGAAGACATGCTACAAGAGGCGCAGGAAGAGAACACCAAATGAAAATCGCATTCTGCGTCTATAAATACTTTCCTTTCGGCGGGCTACAACGGGATTTTCTGAGCATCGCACAAACTTGCCAAAAACAAGGCCATGATATTCGTGTTTACACGAGTGAATGGCAAGGCGACAAACCTGAAGGGTTCGACATCGTTCTCGTCCCCATCTCGGGGCTGGGTAATCATACGCGCCATCGCCATTTTTCCGACTGGATACAACGCCATTTACAACAGCACCCTGTCGATCGCGTTGTCGGATTTAGCAAAATGCCAGGGCTAGACTTCTACTATGCAGCAGAAGGATGTACGGCAGAAAAGGCAGTTCAGGAAAAAGGTTTCTTTTATCGACTCACACCTCGCTACCGCGGATATGTAGCACTTGAACGAGACGTGTTCGATAAAGATAGCCACACGCGCATGCTGATGCTGACGCCGCGGCAAATCGCCCATTTCCAGAAGCATTACGGTACACAAGATGAACGCTTTTTTATGCTACCACCGGGTATTTCACTGGATAGAAAGTACAGCACGCGTTCTCCAGATACGCGTTCAAAGTTCCGTCAGCAGCATCATCTGGATGAAAACGGATTTGTTCTATTACAGGTCGGTTCCGACTTCAAACGTAAAGGTGTTGGCCGTAGTCTGACCGCTATCGCCAGCCTGCCACAGGAACTGCGTCAGCACGTAACGCTGTTGGTTGTCGGCCAGGACGATCCAAAACCGTTTCAACAACAGGCAGAGCAGCTCGGTATCGGTAAACAAATACACTTCTTCTCTGGTCGAGATGACATTCCTGACTTCATGGCCGCCGCAGACTTGTTACTTCATCCGGCGCATCAAGAAGCCGCAGGCATCGTTTTGCTTGAGGCTATCGCGGCTGGATTACCCATACTCGTTACCGATGCGTGCGGTTATGCTTTTTACATTGAGCGCTCACAGGCCGGGCAGGTCATCCCAGAGCCTTTTAGCCAGACAGCACTGAATCACGCGTTATTACACGCGCTCAGTCAGCCAGAAACGCTTAAACAGTGGGCAGAAAATGCCCGCCATTTTGCCGATACAGAAGATATTTATAGTCTGCCAGAAAAAGCGGCACAGTTGATTACCAGCGCAAACGATCGTTAAACTAACGCAGTATATTGCTGCCAAAATAACGCGTTGATCCCTATTTATTTTTAAGAGCCATAACCGAGTTCACTATGTATTTTTCATCGCAAGGTGTTATAAAAAGAAAAGTTTCATTTATTCGCCCCTTAGCGGAAAATTCAGAATCCGATACGCTAAATATCGCTTACGGTATTGATAAAAATTTTATGTTTGGCTGCGCCATTTCAGCAGCATCAATATTGCTCCACAATCCTGACATAAAATTTTCATTTCATATATTCACTGACTCATTAAGTGATGATGAAGAGGAAAAGTTTCAAAACCTCAGCACTCAATATAATGCAGATATTAGTCTTTATATTGTAAATTGCGATGAACTGAAATCGCTTCCCAGCACCAAAAACTGGTCTTACGCCACCTATTTTCGCTTTGTGATTGCCGATTTACTTTACCCAGAAATTGAAACGCTTCTTTATATCGATGCTGACATTGTTTGCAAAGGCTCATTACACGAGCTGTTAGGAATCGAATTCAACAACAACATTGTGGCAGTAGTCGCAGAAGAAGACAAGGTTTGGTGGGAAAAACGAGCAAAGGCACTTGATGAGCCAGGAATCAATGCCGGATATTTTAATGCTGGGTTCTTATACATTAATCTCGCACAATGGCAAAAAAACGATATTAGTTCACAGGCTATGTCGCTTCTTGCCGATGAGAAAGTGAAGTCAAAAATATCTTATCTTGATCAAGACATATTGAATATCTTGCTTATAGATAAAACAATATGGCTTGATAAAAAGTACAATACACAATATAGCATTAATTATGAACTTAGTAAGCCTAAGCCAGTCAACCCTATAAAGGATGATACGGTTATGATTCATTATATCGGGCCGACAAAACCTTGGCATAAATGGGCTGAACATTACGCTTGCACGGAGTATTTTCTAGATGCCAAAAGCGCATCACCGTGGAATCAGTCTCCCTTACTGCAAGCAACAACCACAAGTAATATGAGATATTGTGCTAAACATCAGCTTCATAATAATTATATTATATTCGGTATTTTTAGTTATTTGAAATACTTCTATAGAAAAATATATAAATTTTAATTTTATCATACTCCTTCATTACCGATTTAAAAAAGAGAATAAAAATGTATTTTGATAAGAAAAAAGTCATAGAGAAACATATTCATATTAATGAAAAAAATATTAAATCAGAAAATGCATTCCATATTGCTTATGGTGTCGATAAGAATTTTTTATTTGGCGCAGCTATATCAATGACATCAGTAATCATAAACAATAAAGAAAAAAACCTAAACTTTCACATATTTACTGACTATATTGATGCCGAATACACAACTAGAGCTACAGAATTAAGTGAAAAATTTGGGATTATTATCGATATTTATTTAACAAATCCCGATTGCATTTCAAACTTACCAACAGAAACATGGCCGCTATCAACCTATTTTAGATTTATAATCTTTGATTTTTTAAGCGAAAAGATAAATAAACTACTTTATCTTGACGCAGATATTATATGTAAAGGTTCTATTTCTGACATTATAAAAATTAATCTTGATAATCATTTCGCAGCAGTAGTCCCAGATATAGAAGCAATGCAAATTATTGCGGCCGAAAGATTGAACATGCCAAAAATTCAAGGTCTTTACTTCAATGCAGGATTTCTATTGATGAATCTGGATGGATGGAAAAAAAATAATCTCACAAGAGAGTCTATCTCACTATTAAGTGACCCAGAAAAGAAAAGCATATTAAAGTATCAAGACCAAGATGCTCTTAATATATTATTATTTGGAAATTCAATATACTTACCAAGAGATTTTAACTGTATATTTACCCTAAAGAGTGAACTATACGACAGAACACATAATTTATATAAAAATATAATTAAAAATGAAACAATTTTTATACACTACGTTGGAATAACAAAGCCATGGCATACATGGAGTTCATATCCTTCAGCAAAATTTTTCCATGTAGCGCATGCAGAATCCACATGGAAAGATAAAGAATTACTGCTACCAGTGAATGCCACTCAATGGAAGAAAAAATCAAAGCATGAATTTAAGCAGAAAAAATTTATAAAAGGTATATTAAGCAGACTGAAGTTCAACCAAACTCGATAGCGAAAATAAAATATGAATGTATTTTTTATAGAGTGGAATGCTGGGTATGAAATATCAATGTTACAGTCGCTCCGTGATAAGTATAATGTAATACACAAAAGAAATATCATGAAGCATTTTACAAAAAAAAATATAACACTAAAAAAATATAACATTAATAATTCTTTTTTTGTAAAAATTCATTTGTTTTTTAAATTAAGAGAAATAAAAAATAACGATATCTTGATCTGTAATGGATATAGCATACTAGGATGCTTAGACATAATAAAAAAAGTTAATAGCAAGAAAATACTAGTAATAAGAGATACAATAATCCATCTTGAAAACGAAATGAAAACAAAGAAAAGATGGCTCAAGGAAGATGGCAGTTTTGTGAAAGAGGTGGCTCCTTACTTTGATAAAATTTATAGTTTCGACAAAAATGATTGTGAGAAGTATAGTTTTGAATTTTTAGATCAATTTATACCATTTACCTCTGATGAGATAACAGACTTAATAAAAAATGCCCCTGAAGAAAAAAGAGAGAAAAAATCATGCTTTTTTGTTGGTGAATACAGAAGAGAGCGAGAAAATATACTAAGAGATATATACCAACATATAAAAGACTCACAATACGCACTAAACGCCTATCTTTATGATGAAAAAAATGTTAGCAGTTCATATCCTGATTTTTGTAAAAATATCCCTATAAGTTATGATGAAAACATTTCCCTCGTCAAAAGATCCGATGTTATCATAGAAATAAATCACCAAGAGCAATGTGGTTTAACATTGCGAGCGATAGAGGCATTAGCATTTAATAAAAAACTTATCACAAATAATAAAGAAATAATAAAAAATGATTTTTACTCTCCAGAAAAAATATTTATCATTGGTCATGATAATTACGAAAATCTTATATTTTTCTTAGATAAAGAAAATAAAAAATCCACCGATAATTTAATTCTGAAATATACTTCAGATTACATGTTAAAAAAAATATTAACAGATAGTTAGTGAATTTATAAAACTACACTCTGAATAATTCAATTTTCAGGTAAGCGACAAGAAAAATGCATTATTGTAAAATTACTTAGGTAAGTGGTTAGGCCGAGTTGTCACAATCAACGCAAATGTGACTTTAAGTATGACGAGTATACTTACTCAAGAATAATATTGTGAGAATATAAAATGAAAAAAATCCCAGTAACTCAACCGTATTTACCCGACTTAAACGAATTCATAGTTTATTTAGAAGAGATTTGGTCCAACAAGTGGCTAACAAATAATGGACCATTTCATCAAAAGCTAGAGTTAGAATTATGTAAGTATCTTGGAGTCGAACATATCTCCTTATTTAATAATGCCACAATAGCATTAATTACATCTCTCCAAGCACTACGCGTATCAGGAGAGGTAATTACAACGCCATATTCATTTGTAGCAACAAGTCACTCAATAATATGGAATGGGTTGACGCCTGTTTTTGTAGATATTGAACCATATAGTTTCAACATTGACCCAGATAGAATTGAAGAGGCAATTACACCGAATACAACCGCGATCATGCCAGTTCATTGTTACGGCAATCCATGTAATGTAGAAAAAATACAGCGAATCGCAGATAATTATGGATTAAAGGTTATTTATGACGCAGCGCATGCATTTGGAATTAATTATAAAGAAAGTAGTATATTAAAGTATGGTGACTTGTCGATATTAAGTTTTCATGCAACAAAAGTCTTTAACACTTTTGAGGGTGGAGCAATTATTTCTCCAGATCTTAAAACAAAGAAAAGAATAGACTTATTAAAGAATTTTGGATTTGCAGATGAAATCACTGTTACTGCACCAGGTATAAACGGGAAAATGAGCGAAATAAATGCTGCATTTGGATTGCTCCAACTGAAGCATATCGATGATGTAATAAGTCAAAGAGAAAAAATTGACAAAATCTATCGAAAAGAATTGAGTTCAGTGAAAGGAATTAACATCCCCACTATCGATTATCCATCAAATAGAAATTATTCATACTTCCCAATAATAATTGAACCTGAATATCCATTAACGAGAGATGAACTATACAATAAACTAAAATCATATGACATACTCTCTCGGAGATACTTTTACCCCCTAATTAGTGATATGCCTATGTACAGAGGGTTACAATCATCAAATCATGACAATCTTAAATATTCAATAAGTATATCAAATAAAGTGTTATGTATTCCTATATATGCTGGGCTAGAGAGTGAGGAACAAGAGAAGATCATATCACTAATTAAAAATAGTTAATTAGGATTTACACTTTAATTAGGAACAGAAAATGCGCTTTATCATCATGGCTCCGGAATATACGGAGAGCAGTGGTGGTGTAATGGTTTTACACAAATTATGCCACTTATTAAATTCATGTGGCGAAAAATCATACATGCATCCTATGATGGATAACTATTTTAAGTATCAGCTAAAAAGGCTGAGACATAAAATAACATTGAGAAAAACGAAGTATAGAACAAATCTAGCATTCAATACACCCGTGCTAAGCGAGTTAACAGCAGATGATTTAGAAAATAGTATTATCATTTATCCCGAAACAGTCGCGGGAAACCCTCTACGAGCGAAGAATATTGTTCGATGGTTTTTACATCATCCAGGCTATCAATCAGGAAATGTGAACTATAATTCAGGTGAAATTTACTTCTCTTTTGGGGCGTTTGGTAGAGACTTTAAACTGTGGGGCTCAAAAACATCTAACATCACATTGAGAGTAACTCACATGTTGAGAGAACACTATAATGAAGATAACCCAATCAATAAACGACATGGTACAGCCTATTGTTTAAGAAAAGGAAAAGGAAGAGAGATCGTTCATGACCTCTCTGATTCTATATTTATTGATAATAAAAGCCATAGTGAGATAGCTAAGATTTTTAAAGAAGTAGAATATTTCATTTCATATGACCTTTACACCATATATACCAAGTACGCAATTATGTGTGGTTGTATACCAATAGTTATACCAGATGATAATCTATCTTTTGAACAATGGCTTCCATTAAAAGAACACCGACTTGGTATCGCTTATGGTTTTGATATGATAAACCAAGCAAAGAGTGAAAAAGAAAGAGCGTTATCTGTAATCGATAAAAGCGAAATTGACTCAATAAATAACGTCTATAAATTTATAGTAGAAGTAAAAGCATTCTTCAAGAAAATTAACTTATAGAAAATCTGTATTCTTTCATCCTAAAGCCATTTCCATAAATGTAGAGGAATTCATGAAAATTGGAGTAATGCAGCCTTACTTTTTTCCATATCTAGGATACTGGCAATTAATAAACTCTGTAGATATCTTTATCGTTTATGATGATGTCACATATATCAAAGGCGGTTGGATTAATAGAAATCAATTTTTGATGAATCATGAAAAGAAGCTTTTTTCAATATCATTGAATGGCTCAAGTTCATATAAATTAATTAATGAAATAGAAATTAAAGATGATTTCGTTAAGTTTTTAAAAATGATTAAAACTAATTATTCAAAAGCACCATTCTTTAAAAACACGCTATCCTTAATTGAAGATATTGTCTCGTATGAAAATAAAAATCTAGCTTACTTTCTACAAAACAGTATAGTTAGTATACTGAAGTATCTTGCAATCGATAAGCCCGTAATTCTATCTTCTAATATTGACAATGATAAATCTCTATCTGGACAAAGTAAAATCCTCGATATTTGCAACACCCTTAATGCTGATACATATATAAATTCCATTGGGGGTCAGAATCTATACTCCCGAGATGATTTTCAGAAAGAAAATAAATCTCTTTTTTTTATAGAACCATGTCCCCATAGTTATTCACAATTTAATGATGGTTTTGTTTCTGATTTGTCCATCTTGGATATTCTAATGTTTAACTCTATAGATGATACGAAAAAACTGCTTACAAACTATAAATTAATATAGGGAATCAATGATGAAAAAAATCGTTATATTTGGAGCAACTGGTACTGTAGGTACTTATACGGCGATAGAATTAAAAAGAAAAGGGTATTATGTTATTGCCGTAGGACGTAGAGTTGATAAAAATAATTTTTTCATGAAAAGAGGTATTGAATATTATTCATTAGATGTGCGAGAAAAAAAATCCTTTTCTTTACTACCGAAAGATGTTGATAGCGTTATTCATTTAGCTGGCGCAATGCCTGCACACATGGATAATTATGTTCCAGACTCATATTTAAGTAGCATACTTACTGGTACGTTTAACGTACTTGAATATATTCGAGAAAATAATATTAGAAAAATTATATTTGGTCATTCCATATCAGATATTTTATATAGATTCGGCACCAAAGATCCTATATCTCCAGATGTTGACATGAAATTTCCATTAACCGGAGATCATTCTATTTACTCAATATCAAAAAATGCAGCCGTTAATCTAATTGAACATTATCATTTCCAATATGGAGTTAATAGATATATACTCCGAATGCCAACTATATATGCATACCATCCTAATTCATTTTATTATGTCGATGGGAAAAAGAAAAAAATGGGCTTTAGGCTCATTATTGAAAATGCAATGCAAGCAAAAACCATTGAAATTTGGGGTGATCCTACCAAAGAAAAAGAGATTGTTTATATAAAAGATTTTATAAAAATAGTTGAAGGCGCTATTGAATCCTCATCGAAAGGTGGAATATATAATGTTGGCACTGGCATCGGCGTATCTTTAGAAAAACAAGTTAGGGATATTATAAAAATATTTTCACCTAAAGGCTCAGAATCTAATGTTGTCTACAAAGAAAATTATCAAGATTCTCCGCAATTCATATTAGACATTGATAAAACACGTCTTGAATTAAACTTTTCACCCGATTATGATTATATTTCTTACCTCATTGACTTTAAAAAAGAAATGGAATCTCAAAGATTCAAGGAAATATGGGGAGATGAGTCTGAATATGATTAAATTATATAATAATATCCTTAAATTTTATTTATAGAGGAAATATGTGATAAAAAATCTATCTATTCTAATAATAACAAAAAACGAATCCGAACTAATAGAAGAATGCCTGCAATCTGTTAGCTGGGCAGATGAAATCATTGTCATCGATTCTGGTAGCACAGATTCTACAGTAGAAATAGCTCATCAATATGGCGCAAAAGTCTATCGACATAATGACTGGCCAGGCTATGGGAAGCAAAGACAACGTGCACAGAGCTATGCCAGAGGAGACTACATCTTTTTTATTGATGCCGATGAAAGAGTTACACCTGAACTGCGTCAGTCTATTGAGAATGTGTTACATAAATCCGATCTAGACGATAGAGTCGTCTACTCCTGTGCAAGGAGAAACCTCTTTCTTGGCCGCTTTATGAAACATAGCGGTTGGTATCCTGATAAAGTACTCCGGCTCTATGCAAATAAGCACTACCAATATAATGACAATAGCGTACATGAATCACTGAATTGCGGTGATGCTCCTGTTCAACATTTATCTGGAGATCTTCAGCATTTAACCTGCCGTGATTTTTCAGCATTTCAAGGAAAGCAGCTACGTTATGCTTCCGCATGGGCAAAAGAACGCCATGAAAGTGGAAGATCTTGCCATTATGCTGAGATATTTACTCATACCATCTTCTCATTCTTAAAAACTTGGCTCTTCAGGGCCGGATTTTTAGATGGAAAACAAGGATTACTTCTCGCATTTGTTAATGCTCAATATACATTTAACAAATATACAGAATTATGGTCTCTTAATAAAAAAACCAGAAAATAAGCATCACGACCACTATATAATTTCCATTATTAAATAATTTGTTTACCAAGGACGACACAGTGATGAAAATACCTAAAAAATTCATCAGATTTACACTAAAGGAAGAAATGAGCTGCCTGAAGAAATTTTAGTATCTGTAGAAAGATTAAAAAAGATGAATCCAACGTGGGAGTATTTTTTCTACGACGAAAAGAGCATAATTAAATATATATGGAAAAGAGATGCTGAGTATCTATTTAAGTATAGACCCAAATTATGGTGCAGATAGGGCTGATTTATTTCGTTATCTTTTGATTTACATCGAGGAGGGATGAAAGGTGTATTAAATACTACAGGCCCAGTACCATTTTCTATTGGCATTGAAAAAATCAATAAAAATGAGTTTTTCCATCATGAAGAAAACCATCGTAATATAGGGTTAACATACAGTAATTTTACCGAAGGCACACTAAGGCAACGGCTAAAGAAAAATATTATTAATGAAAGCAAAAGTGTCATAAGAAAAATGAAACGTATCTTATGCAAAAACTCAAAATAGATACAAGCGACTCATGAATAAGGTGCGTGTGGATTATAGTTGGCTCTTCTGGCTTGTTCGGTTGTCCGTTTCCCATTTTAGATTCAATGATTGCGGCCATTGCGCGCATTTGCCAGCGATTTTTAGGAAAATCGACCGAGGAATAAACGACATCCGTTTTACAAATAGCCTTATCCTCACGAACCCGATAAAATCACTCCAGCGATAACCGATAACAGTAGATCTTATGTTACAAACTCTCTACACCATCATCCTGTACCTCATCCAACCGTTGATTTGGCTTCGCCTGTGGCTTCGTGGCCGTAAGGCTCCGGCCTATCGTCGACGCTGGGCTGAACGCTACGGCTTTTGTGCAGAGAAGGTTAAACCAGACGGTATCATGCTGCATTCGGTGTCGGTGGGGGAAACGCTGGCCGCCATTCCCTTAGTGAGAGCGCTGCGCCATCGTTACCCCAATCTGCCGATTACAGTCACCACCATGACGCCAACCGGATCCGAGCGTGTGCGTTCAGCGTTTGGCGATACGGTCTACCACGTTTACCTGCCTTATGATTTACCCTGTGCCCTGAAGCGCTTTTTTGACCAGGTTCGTCCGAAAATCGTCATTATTATGGAAACCGAGCTGTGGCCAAACCTGATCGCAGAGCTGCATAAACGCGATATTCCACTGGTTATTGCAAATGCCCGGCTGTCCGAACGCTCTGCTGCGGGTTACAAAAAGATCGGGAAGCTAATGCGCCATATCTTGCAGCGCATTACCCTCGTCGCCGCACAGAATCAGGAAGATGGGAATCGATTTATTGATCTTGGTCTGAAGCGCTCCAGCCTGAAAGTAACCGGCAGCCTCAAATTTGATATCTCCGTGACGCCGGAACTGGCGGCTCGCGCCATTACATTACGCCGACAGTGGGCGCCACACCGTCCAGTATGGATAGCCACCAGTACGCACGAAGGTGAAGAAGCGATCGTTCTGGCTGCTCACCGACAGCTGCTTGCCACCTATCCTGACCTACTCCTCATTCTTGTGCCTCGCCATCCAGAACGTTTCGCCACCACGCAGGCGCTGACAGAAAATCTGGGATTCACCTACACGCTGCGCAGCAGTGGTGAACAGCCTCCTGCAAACACGCAGGTGGTTATCGGGGACACCATGGGCGAGCTGATGCTGTTATACGGCATCGCCGATCTGGCTTTTGTCGGTGGAAGCTTGGTTGAACGAGGCGGACATAATCCGCTAGAAGCGGCAGCGCATGCTATTCCGGTATTGATGGGGCCACACACGTTCAATTTCAAAGACATCTGCAACAAACTCGATCAGGCAGACGGGCTGATTACTGTGACCGATGCAGACTCACTTGGAAAAGAAGTCGGGAAACTGCTCGCTGACGAAGACTATCGTCTTTACTATGGTCGACATGCCGTGGAAGTGTTACACCAAAACCAGGGTGCACTACAGATGCTGCTTACACTACTAGAGCCTTATTTACCCCAGCGCACACAGTAAAGCAGTCGCTACCGAGACAGTAAATGAAGGGCTAACGTGATGACAACCAAAGCGATTTATCCTGGAACGTTCGATCCGCTAACCAATGGTCATTTGGATCTGCTGACGCGTGCATCACGACTGTTCGATCATGTGGTGCTGGCCATCGCTGCCAGCCCGAGTAAGCATACGCTTTTCACTCTGGATGAACGCGTGGCGCTGGCAAAGGGTGCAACGCAGCATTTATCGAACGTCGAAGTGGTCGGTTTCAGCGATCTCATGGTGCACTTCGCACAACAGCAAAAAGCCAATATTCTTGTGCGTGGTTTGCGAGCTGTTGCCGATTTCGAATATGAACTCCAGCTCGCAAAAATGAATCACCACCTGATGCCGACTCTCGAAAGCGTCTTCCTGATGCCATCAGAAGAGTGGTCGTTTATTTCATCTTCTTTGGTTAAGGAAGTGGCTCGTCACGACGGTGACGTATCGCATTTCTTACCCGATGCCATCGTTAGTGCCTTAATGGAAAAGCTCCGCTGATCATCCGTTTACGGGATTAGAGAAATGACAGCCTCTTTGACATCAGCCACACTGATACTATCGATGCATTTTCCTGAATGCAGCAAGACGTGATTTACACCGATCGGATACCAACGCAAATATTTTTCTGGTCTTGCTTCAAATAAACCGACAACGGGTATCTGCAACGCCGCACCAAGGTGAACTGGTGCACTATCAGCCGAAACCACCAAATCTAATTGGCTCATCGCTGCGATAAGGTCAGGCACTGTTTCAGTATCGATACACTGAACCGTAATGCCATTAAGCGCATCTTGCTCCGGCTTCTCACCTGGACTAGAGAAAATAATGATATTGAAATTATTGCCAAGTAACTTAGCAAGTGAGTACCAGTTTTCCCACGGCCAGCGACGTTCATGTGCTTTATTTGATATAAAAAATCCGATATTCACTTTGCCGTTATTTTCTAATTTTTCTGACCATTGCTTTTTTAATTCTGGGTTAGGATAAATATAAAGCTTTAGATCGTCAGTGCTCGTTACACCAAGCTCGGGCACCAAATCATACCCCGCTAAGACTTCATGCTTTATTGGCCGGTTAGTAATATGTTTGATGTTGCGATCGTCAAACTCTGTCTCAGCCGTATGCCAACGCTTATCAGGAATATTCATCCATCTAGCGAACTGAATCGCATTCTTATTCATCCCACCATTAGGAATAATCAACAAATCGAAATTCAAACGCTTTAAGCGAGTAATCAGTAGAAATTTATCGATTAATGAACTGATTAAACCACTGCGGTTATTTCTCTCTCGACTTTTGCTGTAAACATAATGATGCACTTCTTTTATGTCTGGGTTATCTTCAAGCGCGTATGAGTTATATTTGTTCGCTAATACATGGATTTCAGCAGCCGGCCATTTTCTTTTCAGAGAATGAATCAACGCTGTAGTGCATACCATATCACCCAGAAAATCGATTCTTATCAACAAAATGCGCTGCATACTTCTTTTCCCTTAATAAGCATTATCGCCATTTGTTACTTATCTGAATTTTTATCCACAATACCGATTACTTCTGGCAGCGGCGACAGAAAAACGTGCTGCGCTGCCCATGCTTCGCGATTTCTATCGGCGTTCCGCATGTCCGACAAGGTTCACCGTTGCGGCCATAGACGCGTAGCTCCTGCGCGAAATAACCGGGTTTGCCATCTGATTGCAAGAAGTCACGCAGCGTCGTGCCACCCTGCTCAATCGAAAGCTGTAGCACCTGTTTAATCACGCCCACCAATATGGCTGCGTCGTTTTCATTTAGCGATCCAGCCGTTCTGTCAGGATGGATACCCGCCGCAAACAGCGATTCGCTCGCGTAAATATTGCCTACGCCAACGACGACTTTGTTATCCATAATCCATTGTTTGATTGCCGTCCTTTTACCGCGTGAGGCCTGATAGAGATAATCCGCAGAGAATTCCGCCTCTAACGGTTCTGGCCCGAGATGCGCCAATACCGAGCAGGTTTCCAGATTATCCGTCCACAGCCAGGCACCAAAACGCCGAGGATCGGTGTAACGCAGCACCTTACCGCTGTCCATCACCAAATCAACATGGTCGTGCTTCTCCGGCTCGCTATATTCCGGCAACACCAGCAGGCTGCCAGACATGCCGAGATGCACAATAATCCAGCCGCGCGTGAGTTCAATCAGCAGATATTTTGCCCGCCGACGCACACTGAGCACCGGTTCATCGCTCAGCGAGAGAATTTCAGCCGATACCGGCCAGCGCAGGCGCGAGTTTCTCACTTCAGCATAAAGAATGGTGTGGCCGATAAGATACGGTGAAATCCCACGACGGCTGGTTTCAACCTCAGGTAATTCAGGCATGTGCGTCTCCTGATAAAGGTAGCTACATTAGCATAAACAGCAGGATACCATCAGTGACAGCCCGCAAGACAGGGGATGCAGCAGGAAACAAGGCAACGGCTAGCCTATTTTACCCGCAGTATTTAACACAAAGCAGTTAAAAAAAATCGACATCTGGCTGGCATATGGCGAAAAAAAACCCGACCAAGGCCGGGTTTTTATCAAGAAGCAGAAATTACTTAATTTTAGCTTCTTTGTAGAGAACGTGCTGACGGACAACTGGATCGAATTTCTTCAATTCCAATTTTTCCGGCTTAGTACGTTTGTTCTTCGTAGTGGTATAGAAGTGACCAGTACCAGCAGAAGAAACAAGCTTGATCTTCTCGCGAACACCCTTAGCCATGATTCAGTTCCTTAATACTTTTCACCACGGGCACGCAGATCGGCCAAAACCGTCTCAATACCCTTCTTGTCGATAACACGCATACCTTTCGCAGATACGCGCAGCGTTACAAAGCGTTTTTCACCTTCAACCCAAAAACGGTGTGAGTGCAGGTTCGGCAGAAAACGGCGTTTGGTCGCATTCATTGCGTGGGAACGGTTATTACCGGCCACCGGACGCTTGCCAGTAACTTGGCAGACTCGGGACATGTCTATTCTCCAAAAATCAAATCAGCTCGAGCTTCGTATAGGGTTTGGCCGCCTCGTCAGGCTTTAGAGCCCATCTCAGCAACTTCACTGAAAAGACTCTGTCATCAGGATAAACCTGCTGAGATAGGCTCTTAACGCCACACCCAAGATTCTCAAAGGTGGCGTAGTATACGCTCTGAAGCGTAAGTGCTCAAGTCCCGAACAGCTAAAGATCCCATTGGATCGCGGAAATATCTGTCAAATCCAGCCGCGCTCGGCAAAAGAAACGTATTCGCCATGCCCAATAACCAAATGATCGAGCACGCGGATCTCCATTAACAGACAGGCTTTGACAATCTGTTCGGTTATCGCACGGTCAGCCTGACTCGGCTCCGCTTTTCCCGACGGGTGATTATGCGCCAGTATTAGCGCGGCAGCATTTGCTTTTAGCGCTTCACGCACAATCTCACGCGGGTGGACTTCCACGCTGTTAATCGTACCAACAAACATCTCCTGATGGCGAATAACATGGTGCTGATTGTCCAAAAATAGAACTAAAAAAACTTCACGCTCACGTCGAGACAACAGCAGTTGCAAATATTGACCGGTGGCTTCCGGGTTCAGCATAGCGTCCTCTTTCGCCAGGCGAGAGAAAAATAGCCGCCGCGACAGCTCTGCGATCGCCTTGAGCTGCGTATATTTTGATATCCCCACACCTCTGGCATGATGAAACGCTGACTGGTCGGCCGCCATCAGTTGATAGAGCGAGCCAAAATGCGCCAATAAGTCTTCTGCCAGTTGCATCACATGCACACCCGGTAGCCCCGTGCGCAAAAAAATCGCCAGCAATTCAACATCCGTCAGTGATTCAGCCCCTAAACGCACCAGTTTTTCACGCGGTGCCAATCCCTTTTCCCAGCCCATCACCTTCTCCCTATACCGCTCGACGGCATCATGTCACGCCCGTAAAAACAGGACGACACCGGCGATAAAAGGCTGCGAAGCGCTTCGCAATCTTCTTAGGGAAACCACAGTAACCACCTTAAGATTCCTATCTGCCCGCAAGGTTATGGTAAAATGGCGCATCTTCTGACTTTCAATCGGACCATGATGATGACGGAATTTTCCAGCCTGAATGCCCTCTCCGGCAAACGAATCGTGCTGGGTATCAGCGGCGGCATCGCCGCGTATAAGTGCCCGGAACTGGTGCGACGCCTGCGCGATGGCGGAGCCGACGTAAGAGTTGTCATGACCCCTGCCGCTAAAGCCTTCATCACTCCGCTGACGCTGCAAGCCGTCTCCGGCTACCCGGTATCAGACGACCTGCTCGACCCCGCGGCAGAAGCCTCAATGGGCCACATCGAGTTAGGAAAATGGGCTGATTTAGTCATTCTCGCCCCAGCGACTGCCGATCTGATCGCACGAGTCGCTGCTGGCATGGCGAATGACCTGCTGACCACGATCTGTCTGGCAACATCCGCCCCTATCGCCGTTGTCCCTGCGATGAATCAGCAGATGTATCGCGCAGAGCCCACGCAGGACAACCTGCGCACGCTGGCCGCGCGCGGTTTACCGATCTGGGGGCCGGATAGCGGCAGCCAGGCATGTGGCGACGTTGGGCCGGGTCGCATGATCGACCCAATGGATATTGTCGGGCTGGCGCAGCGTCATTTTTCTGCCATCAACGATCTGCAACATCTGAACATTCTGGTCACCGCCGGGCCGACGAGGGAAGCGCTGGATCCCGTTCGCTTTGTCACCAACCACAGCTCAGGGAAAATGGGCTTTGCTATCGCACAGGCCGCTGCCGCCCGTGGTGCGAATGTCACACTGGTAAGCGGCCCAGTTTCGCTCGCCACACCGCAGGGCGTCACACGCATTGACGTCGGCAGCGCATTGGAGATGGGGCACGCGGTGATGGAACACGCGGCACAACAGCACATTGTTATTGGCTGTGCTGCGGTTGCCGACTACCGCGCCAAACACATCGCCGATGAGAAGATTAAAAAACAGAACCAGCAGGGTGATGAAATGACTCTCACTCTGGTCAAAAATCCAGATATTATCGCCGGTGTCGCAGCCATGACGAAAAATCGTCCTTATGTTGTCGGGTTTGCTGCCGAAACCCAGAATGTGGAAGAATACGCCCGACAAAAACTGGCGCGTAAAAAGCTGGATCTGATTTGTGCGAACAACGTCTCTCTTTCCGGGCATGGTTTTAACAGTGAAACCAATGCGTTACACCTTTTCTGGCAAGGTGGTGACACGCCGTTGCCGCAGTGCGACAAGCGTCTGCTTGGCCAAAAATTAATCGACGAGATTATCAGCCGTTATGATGAAAAAAATCGACGTTAAGATTGTTGACCCACGCGTTGGGCAACAATTCCCGTTACCAACCTATGCCACACCGGGTTCTGCTGGGCTCGATCTGCGTGCCTGTCTGGATCAGGCGATTGAACTCAAAGCAGGGGAAACCACGCTGATTCCAACCGGGCTGGCGATTCACATTGCCGATACCGGGCTGGCAGCGGTTATCCTGCCTCGCTCCGGGCTGGGCCATAAGCACGGCGTGGTCCTGGGGAATCTGGTGGGGCTGATTGATTCGGACTATCAGGGACAACTGATGGTTTCTGTCTGGAACCGTGGTCAACAAACGTTTACGGTTGAACCGGGCGAGCGAATCGCGCAGATGGTTTTTGTGCCCGTTGTTCAGGCCGAATTCAATCTGGTCGAAGATTTTGTCGGCAGCGAACGTGGAGAAGGCGGCTTCGGCCACTCTGGCCGTAGCTAACGCGATCCAGCCACCCATAGTGTAAAAAATTCCTATAAGCCACAGCGCCTATCTATTCAAAAAGAAATGGCTACTGTGGCGCTAACGGGTGCTTGTCAGTCAAATATTTAGCAAGGGTCTTTTCAGACATGGCAGAAAAAGAAAATACGAAAAGGAATCGCCGCGAGGAAATTTTGCAGGCGCTGGCGCAGATGCTGGAATCCAGCGACGGTAGCCAACGTATCACCACGGCAAAACTGGCGGCGAACGTCGGCGTGTCCGAAGCAGCGCTCTACCGGCATTTCCCCAGTAAAACGCGGATGTTTGATAGCCTGATTGAATTTATTGAGGATAGCCTGACCACCCGCATTAACCTGATTCTGCAAGACGAAAAAGAAACGTTTAATCGTCTTCGTCTGATTTTGCTGCTTATTTTAGGGTTTGCGGAACGGAACCCGGGCCTGACTCGCATCATGACCGGCCACGCGCTGATGTTTGAACAGGATCGCTTGCAGGGGCGTATTAACCAGCTGTTTGAGCGTATTGAATCGCAGCTGCGTCAGGTGTTGCGCGAGCACAAGCTACGCGATGGCAAAGGTTTCCAGCATGATGAAACGCTGTTGGCTAGCCAGCTGTTAGCGTTTTGCGAAGGAATGCTGTCGCGCTTCATTCGCTCTGAATTCCGCTATCGTCCGACGCAGGAATTCGACACCCGCTGGCCGCTGTTGGCGGCACAGTTGAACTAAACGCCGCCCTTAGAGATTAAAACCCGCCAGATATTCTCTTCTGGCGGGCTCCTGACTCACTACGTTAAATCCCGTACTGCTCACGATAGGCTTTCACCGCATCCAGATGCGCTGCCATCTCTGGTTTTTCCGCCAGATAAGCAATTAAATCCGTCAGCGTAATAATCGAAATCACCGTGCACTGATAGTCGCGTTCCACTTCCTGAATCGCGGACAGCTCGGCGCGGCCGCGTTCCTGACGATCCAGCGCAATCATCACACCCGCCAGCGTCGCCCCGTGCGCACCGATGATCTCCATTGATTCGCGAATCGCCGTACCCGCCGTAATCACGTCATCCACCAGCATCACTCGGCCCTGTAGCGGACTACCGACCAGACTGCCGCCCTCACCATGGTCTTTAGCTTCTTTGCGGTTGAAACAGTACGGCAGGTCGCGATCGTGGTGTTCTGCCAGCGCCACCGCAGCGGTGGTGGCTATCGGAATGCCTTTGTAAGCCGGTCCGAACAGCAAATCAAACGCTACGCCGGAATCAACCAAGGCTTCCGCATAAAAACGCCCCAGTAAGGCCAGATCGCGCCCGGTATTAAACAGCCCGGCGTTGAAGAAATAGGGACTGATACGCCCGGATTTCAGGGTGAACTCGCCGAACTTCAATACCTGCTTGCTGAGTGCAAACTCAATAAACTGGCGCTGGTAGGCTTTCATTACTGCATCTCCTCGTCTTACGGGTTAATCACGTTGTTAAGCAATTCATCTATACCCTAAATAATTCGAGTTGCAGGAAGGCGGCGACGCAGTGAGTCCCCAGGAGCTTACACAAGTAAGTGACTGGGGTGAGCGAGGACAAATTGGCTTAGCCAATTTGAACGCCGCTTGCGGCGGCCCGTCAGGGCGAGGCTCAGCGATGAGCCGAGTATTGCCAACGCACATGCAGCTTGAAGTATGACGGGTATAAAAAAGCGACCAATTGGTCGCTTTAAAAATCAATCGATTAAGGCGGCTTTCTGCGCCTGAACGATGGTATCAATTCCCCCTCGGGCTAGCGCCAGCAGGGTGAGCAATTCTTCGTGGCTGAACGGTTCGCCTTCGGCCGTCCCTTGCACTTCAATCATGCGGCCGTCTTCGGTCATGACCACATTCATGTCGGTTTCCGCAGCGGAATCTTCCACGTATTCCAGATCGCACAGCGCTTCGCCGTTCACGATACCGACGGAAACGGCGGCGATCATGCCTTTCATCGGGTTCTTTTTCAGCTTACCCTTGGCAACCATTTGGTTCAGCGCATCGGCCAGCGCCACGCAGGCACCGGTGATGGACGCCGTACGCGTGCCGCCATCCGCCTGCAAGACATCGCAGTCGAGCGTAATGGTGTATTCACCGAGCACTTTCAGGTCGATTGCTGCACGCAGGGAACGTGCAATCAGGCGCTGAATCTCCAGCGTCCGCCCGCCCTGCTTACCTTTGGCGGCTTCACGCGAGTTACGGCTGTGCGTCGCACGCGGCAGCATGCCGTATTCGGCGGTGACCCATCCTTGTCCCTGGCCTTTCAGAAAGCGCGGAACACCCTCTTCTACCGTGGCATTGCATAACACTTTGGTATCGCCAAATTCGACTAAAACGGAACCTTCAGCGTGTTTCGTGTAATGACGGGTGAATGTAAGGGGGCGTACTTGCTGTGCACTTCGGCCTGTTGGGCGCATGGCTCATCTCCGGTGGGTCAATGAAAACTGCCGCGTATTATACACGAAATCACTCGCGTTGCAGGAAAGCGGCATCAGAAAGCCATACCTTGAACTTATGGTATAACCTGAGGTTATACCCTACTGATGAACAAGTATTCGTCAGTGATGATGCATCATGAAATAGTCCGTTCATCCCCTGAGCGTTGATGAGAAAAAATCATGATGCGGCATATGCAAATTGAAACGGTCAATCTGCCCCTAGCCCGTCCTATGGCGGTTGATAACGGGACGCGTCGCGCGGTTACCGTTATCCGCGTCGCGTTGGAAGAAAAAGGATTTATTGGACAAGGCGAATGTACGCCAGTCGCCCATTATGGCGAGTCCGCCGACAGTGTATGTCGCCAGCTCTCTGCGGTCCGTGAGGCAATAGAACACGGCCTGACCATCGAACAGCTCCAGAAAGATTTATCGCCGGGTGCGGCCAGAAATGCGCTGGACTGCGCCCTGTGGCGGCTCAACACCGCATTGGAAAAACAGACGCTGTGGCAGCGCATCGGCATTCATCCCCCCACGTCCGTGGTCTGTGCGCAAACGTTGGCGCTCGACAGCGTGGAGAAAATGGCCGCCGCCGCATCCAATGCTGTTTCCCACGGTGCCCTGCTGCTGAAAATCAAACTGGATCGCGAGCTGATTCTGGAGAAGATCGCCGCCATTCGTGCCGCCGCGCCCAATGCCAGATTGATTATCGACGCGAGAGCAAGCTGGAGCGGGCTGGATTTACATAGCCTGTCCACGGCCCTGCTGCCTTATCAGGTCGCCATGATTGAGCAACCGCTTCCTGTCGGTAAGGACGAGGATTTACAGCGGTTTTCTCACCCGATTCCGATCTGCGCGGACGAAAGCTGCCGCCACAGCGGAGACATCGTCGGGCTGCGCCGTCGTTACGATATGATCAACATCAAGCTGGACAAGTGTGGCGGGCTGACCGAAGCGCTGGCGATGGTACGCGAAGCCCACTTTCACGGCCTGCGCATTATGGTCGGCTGCACGCTGGGCTCGTCAATGGCAATGGAAGCCGCCCTGCCCGTCGCCGCAGATGCCGAGCACGTCGATCTCGATGGCCCTATTTGGCTAGCCGCCGACAGTTCGCCTTATCTGACCTATAACCTCGGCCGAATCTGGCTATGACGCTATCAACCGAAGCAACCATGAAACCATCCACCGGAGTGACCATGACGGATATCATGCACGCGGGTGCCGCCACAGCACCCGGTAACGCCCCCAGACCTGTACTGGAAATCGACGATCTGAGCGTCAGCTTTAGCGGCCGTTCCGGTACGCATCAGGCGCTAAAAGGCATTTCCTTTACCGTGAATAAAGGGGAAGTGGTCGCCGTGGTCGGCGAAAGTGGTTCAGGCAAGTCCGTGACGTCACTCGCCGTGATGGGGCTGCTGGCGGATTCTGCCAACATCGAACGCGGCGCGCTCCGTTTCACCGCACGCGACGGCAAACAGCATGACCTGCTGAGCATGAAAGCAGAAGCGCGTCGTAAGCTGCGTGGTCGCGATCTCGCGATGATTTTTCAGGAACCGATGACCTCGCTTAATCCGGTGCTGAAAGTCGGCGATCAGCTCACCGAAGCCCTGCTTGACCACAAAATCTGCGATGCCGCCAGCGCGGACAAAAAAGCCCGTGAGCTGCTGCACAAGGTGCGTATCGCAGACGTCGATCGCGTGATGAAAAGCTACCCGCACTCGCTATCCGGCGGGATGCGGCAGCGTGTGATGATTGCACAGGCGCTGGCCTGCGATCCGCAGCTGTTGATTGCCGATGAACCGACCACCGCGCTGGACGTCACCGTGCAGGCTCGCATTCTGCAAATCCTGCGCGACCTGCAACAGCAGAGTGACATGTCGGTGCTGTTTATCACGCACGACATGGGCGTGGTGGCGGAAATCGCCGATCGCGTGGTGGTGATGTACCGCGGCGAGATCGTGGAGCAAGGCACCGTCGAACAGATTTTTGCCGCACCGCAACACCCTTATACCCAGTCGCTGCTGGCCGCCGTACCGAAGCTGGGCGACATGCGCGATAGCCTCTGGCCAAAGCGCTTTCCTTTACTGGGACAGGCTGCCGATCCAGAAAATAGTGAACAGGTTACCGCCCGCTATGATGCCGAACCGCTGTTGGATATTCGCGGACTGAGCGTGTATTACCCCATGCGCAGTGGGATTTTATCCACTATCACTCACCACGTTCACGCGGTAGAACAGATCGATTTCAACGTCTGGCCGGGCGAAACGCTGGCTATCGTCGGGGAAAGCGGCTGCGGCAAGTCCACCACCGGACGCGCCCTGCTGCGTCTGGTACAGAGCCAAGCCGAAAGCATTCATTTTCAGGGTAACGAAATTTCCCAGATGAAAGAGCGGGATTTCCAGCCGCTGCGTCGGGAAATGCAGATGGTGTTTCAAGACCCGTACGCCTCGCTCAATCCGCGCCTGACGGTCGGCTTCACCATTGCGGAACCGCTGCTGCTGCACGGGTTGGTGAAATCGCTGGAAGAAGCCACACCACAGGTGCAGGCACTGTTAAAAAGCGTCGGCCTACTGCCTGAGCACGCGCGTCGTTATCCGCACGAGTTTTCCGGCGGGCAGCGTCAGCGTATCGCGATTGCCCGTGCGATGGCCCTACAGCCGCAGGTCATCATTGCTGACGAAGCCGTTTCGGCGCTCGATGTGTCGATTCAGGCGCAGGTCGTCAACCTGATGATGGATCTCCAGAAGAAAACCGGCGTGTCGTGGATTTTCATCTCGCACGATATGGCCGTCGTCGAGCGCATCGCCAACCGCGTCGCGGTGATGTACCTCGGCCAGATTGTGGAGATCGGCCCGCGCCAGTCGGTGTTTAACGACCCGCAGCACCCGTATACCCGCCGCCTGTTGGCCTCGGTTCCGATTGCCGATCCAACCCGTCGCGGCGCACGCCAGTTTGACGACAGCGAAATCCCCTCACCCTTGCGTAAAGCAGGCGAGGCCGTCGCCAAAACGCGCTACCGAGAGGTCGCGCCGCAGCACTGGGTCGCCGACAACGAATCGGCAGCCTGAAACACAACGTCATGACAAGAAAATAGCCATAAAACACAACGTTTTTATAAAACACAACACACGTTCATTGCTGACCAGGAGAGAAACCATGAAGCCATTCGTTCGTCGCTCTGCCGTTGCCCTCGGGCTCTCACTGTGTCTGGCGGCTGTTGCCCAGGCGCAAGACCTTCGTATTTCCATCTATGCCGATATCACCGGGCTCGACCCGCACGACACCTCGGATACGCTGAGCTACTCCATTCAGAGCGGCATCTTCGAGCGTCTGTTCCAGTTCGATAACAAAATGAAGCTGGTGCCGCGTCTGGCGACGGGCTACACCAGTAATGACACCGCCACCGAGTTCGTCGTTACGCTGCGCGAAGGCATCACCTTCCAGGACGGCGCCCCCTTCAACGCCGACGCCGTTAAAGCTAACCTCGACCGTCTGGCCGATCAGAGCAAAGGCTTAAAACGCAACAGCCTGTTTAACATGGTACAAACCGTCACGGTTCTGTCGCCTACCCAGGTCAAAATCGAGCTGAACAAATCTTTCGGTGCCTTTGTGAACACACTGGCGCACCCGTCTGCCGTTATGCACAGCCCGGAAGCGCTGAAGAAATACCCAGACGAAGCACAGTTGCGCGTGAACCCAGTCGGTACTGGCCCATTCAAATTCACCGAATGGCAGCAGGGTAAAGACGTGAAGCTGGTGAAATTCGACAACTACTGGCAGAAAGGCTGGCCGAAAGTCGACAGCGTGACCTTCTACCCGACGCCGGAAGATTCCACCCGCGTGGCGTCACTGAAATCCGGTCAGGTTGATGCGGTGTATCCGCTGCCTTCCGATCTGATCGGCACCGTACAAAATGACAGCAAGCTGGCGATTCAGCGCGACCCGAGTATTTATCAATTCTGGCTGGCGATGAACAACCTGCGTCCACCGCTGAACGATATCCGCGTGCGTCAGGCGCTCAACTACGCCATCAACCGTGACATCTGGCTGAAAGTTGGCTTTGCAGGCATGGGCGTTCCTGCCTCTTCTGCGATGGCACCAGACGTGCAGTTCTTCGCACGCCAAAGCTCACCGAACTACACCTATAACCCGGAAAAAGCCAAGGCGCTGCTGAAAGAAGCGGGCTACGCCAATGGCCTGAGCCTGAAGCTGTGGACGACGAACCGCACCGACTACATCCGTAGCGCGCAGTTCTTCAAGCAGCAGTTAGAGCAGGTCGGCATCAAGGTCACCGTCACCCCGATGGATTCCGGGATGCGTAACGCCAAGCTGTTTGGCGTAAAAGATCCGAAAGACGCCGAATTTGACCTGTTCTACAACGGCTGGTCTCCGTCTACCGGTGATGCTGACTGGGCGCTGCGTCCGCTGTTCGCGACAGAATCCTGGGTTCCGGTTGCGTATAACGTTTCCTACTACAGCAATCCGGTAACGGATAAAGCGATTACCGCTGGGCTGGCAACTGCCGATGCAGACAAACGTGCCGCGGCTTACGCTGATGCACAACGTCAGATTTGGCAGGATGCGCCTGTGGTCTTCCTGGGCTCGCCGGACAACGTTGTCGGCAAAACCAAGAACCTCGACGGCGTGTACATGCTGGCGGATGGCTCACTGATCTTCGATCAGGCTGAATTTAAGTAATCGGTCAGGGAGAACGCCATGTTTGCTTATATCGTCCGACGTTTGCTGGAAATGATCCCGGTTCTACTGGTGGTCTCCCTGTTAGTGTTCGGTTTTATAAAACTGTTGCCGGGTGACCCGGCACGTATTTACGCAGGTGCTGACGCGACCATTGAGGCGGTGGAAGCCGCCCGTCAGCAGTTAGGATTGAACGACCCGCTGCCGCAGCAGTATGTCCACTGGCTCGGCGGCATGTTCAGCGGCGATCTGGGTGTGACGTACCGCACCCAGCAACCCGTCATCGACGTCATCAGCAAGAGCTTTATGCCCACTATGTGGCTGGCGCTGGCAGGCTTTGTCTGGTCGGTGCTGCTTGGCCTGCTGATTGGCGTGGTTTCCGCACTCAAGCGGGGGAAATGGCAGGACTGGACGCTGATGAGCTTCGCGGTCGGCGGAATTTCGATGCCGCCGTTCTGGCTCGGCCTGTTGCTGATTCAGTTTGTCGCCATGCCGTTCGGCGTCTTTTCCGTCAGCGGCTTTAATCAGCCCAGCGACATCATTCTGCCCGCGCTGACGCTCGGGGCATCGGTAGCTGCCGTTATGGCACGCTTTACCCGCTCCGCGTTTCTGGAAGTCGCACAGGAAGACTACGTCCGTACCGCGCGCTCCAAGGGGCTGCGCAATCGTCTGGTCACCTGGAAGCACGTGATGCGTAACGCGCTGATTCCAGTCATCACCATGCTTGGGCTGCAATTCGGCTTCCTGCTCGGTGGCTCCATCGTGGTTGAAAGCGTGTTTAGCTGGCCGGGTCTGGGCTGGCTGCTGATTGAATCGATCAAGACGCAGGATCAGCCAGTCATTCAGGCACTGGTGATGCTGTTCGTGTTTGAATTTATTGTCATTAATCTGTTGGTGGACCTGCTGTACGCGGTGGTCAATCCGGCGATTCGCCTACGTTAGGAGACACGATGAACCTTCCTCCAGAACCCGTCGTGGCTGTTGCCACGCTTGATGAAGAGACGATACGTTCGCCGTGGCGCGACTTCGTTCAGGTCTTTATCCGTAACCCGATGGCGCTGGTTTCCAGCGGCTTCGTCCTGCTGCTGTTACTGGTCGCCATTTTCGCCCCCTGGCTGGCACCGTGGAACCCGATGGAGCCTGACTGGGCATCGCTGGCTTCACCGCCTTCAGCGGCGCACTGGATGGGTACCGACGATCTCGGGCGCGATGTGATGAGCCGTATCATCTACGGTGCACGCATCTCGTTATATATCGGCATCTTTTCCGTCACGCTGGGCATGCTGGTCGGCATCGTGCTCGGCCTGCTGGCGGGATACTACGGCCGCTGGGTGGATACGCTGATCATGCGCGGTTCCGACGTGCTGTTCGCCTTCCCCGGCATGCTGCTGGCGATTGCGGTCGTCGCGATCCTCGGCCCCGGCCTGAATAACGTGATTATCGCCGTCGCGGTCTTCAGCGTACCGGTCTTCGCCCGCATCGTGCGTGCTTCTACGCTGTCGCTGAAACAGGCGGCCTATGTGGAAGCGGTACGCTGCGCCGGCGCACCGGACCGCATTGTGCTGATGCGCCACATCCTGCCCGGCACGCTGCCTAACGTGATCGTTTATTTCACCATGCGTATCGGCACCAGCATCCTGACCGCGGCAGGCCTGAGCTTCATCGGCCTTGGTCCGGAGCCGGACGTACCGGAATGGGGCAACATTCTGGCCATGAGCCGCAGCTTGATGATGGCAGGTGCCTGGCACGTCAGCGTGTTCCCCGGTCTGGCGATTTTCTTCACCGTGCTGGCGTTTAACCTGCTCGGGGATGCGCTGCGTGATACGCTCGATCCCAAACTGAAAAGCTGAGGAAGGCGATGCACGGCGATCACCAGATGAACGACTATCACCAGCAGCAGCAGGCGCTGTTGCTACAACGCTGGAAAACGACGCGGCAGTTGGGTACGCCGCGCTCGGCCAGCGGGCCGCATAACCGCATCAGCGACGTAGCGGGCGTGCGCGTCGGCCACTGCACGCTGGCAGCGGGTGAAGTACAAACCGGCGTCACGGCGATTGTGCCGCCCAGTGATAACCTGTTCACTCAGCCCCTGCCCTGCGGCGCGGCCGTGTTGAACGGTTTCGCTAAACCCGTTGGGCTGGTACAGATTGAGGAATTGGGGTTGTTGCAAACGCCCATTTTACTCAGCAACACGCTGGCAACCGGCACGCTGTTTACCGCGCTGGTGCGCGATGCCATTTCCCGTAATCCAGAACTGGGCCGCACGCTGCCCACAGTTAACCCGCTGGCGCTGGAGTGCAACGACGGCTGGCTGAACGACATTCAGGCGCTGGCAGTAACAGAACCTATGGCACGGCAAGCGCTGGACGACGCAACGGACACCTTTGTACGCGGCAGCGTCGGGGCTGGGCGTGGTATGAGTTGCTTTAGCCTGAAAGGCGGCATCGGCACCGCATCGCGCCTGATTCCCGAATTAAACGCCACGCTCGGCGTGCTGGTGCTGGCAAACTTCGGCACTCTTTCTTCGCTGACGCTGGACGGCGTGCAGATAGGCGACGCCATCGCCCCTATCCTGCCAAGGCTCGCACCGCAGCAGGACGCCGGTTCGATCATCATTATCATGGCGACGGATGCCCCGCTCGATGCCCGACAGCTCAAGCGCATCGCCAAGCGTGCCGGTGCAGGATTAGGTCGGCTCGGCAGCTACTGGGGACACGGCTCCGGCGATATCGCCGTTGCGTTTTCCACCTGCCCACAGCCGCAACCGCCGGAGGATGCGCAGCTTGAATCGCTGTTAAGCGCCGCCGCCGACGCGACCGAACACGCGGTGCTCGATGCCATGCTTCAGGCAGACGCCGTGACCGGTTTTCGCGGTCATCATCGCCCGACGCTGCCACAGGCGTTGGATCGGTTGGCTGCAACTCTTTATCCATAAGCAAATTCTCCCGTAGGAAACTGACTATGAAAGTGTTTATCTCTGCTGATATCGAAGGGATCGCTGGCGTGATGCGCCCGGAACAGTGCAGCCCCGGCACCGCAGAATACCAGCTGGCGCGCGGCCTGATGGAGCAGGAAGTGAATGCCGCGATTGACGGTGCGTTTGCGGGTGGCGCAACAGAGGTGGTGGTCGCCGACAGCCATGCGGCAATGGTCAATCTGCGTGCGGAGAACATCGACGCCCGCGCCCGACTGGTACAAGGCAAACCGCGCGGCTATTCGATGGTAGAAGGGCTGGAGCAACAACAGTTCGACGGCCTGATGTTCCTCGGTTATCACAGCGCGGCAGGTGAGTTTGGCGTGTTATCGCATACCATCAATGGTCGTGCGTTCTACCGCGTGCGCATCAACGGTGAAATCATGGGCGAGAGCGACATCTACGCTGCCGCCGGTGTGGAACAGAAGACGCCGCTCTGGCTGGTCAGCGGTGACGACACGCTCCAGAGCTGGATCGCCCGCTACTACCCTGCCACCGATTACGCCTGCGTCAAACGCGCCATTTCACAGCATGCAGCGGAATCCCTCAGCACCGAGCAGGCCCGTCAGGTGATTCGTGATGCAGCCAAAGCGTCGGTGGAAAAAGCGCACCGGACACTGAACTCACGGATTCAGGCGCCCTACCGTCTCGAACTGATGGTGGCAAAACCGGTACTGGCCGATCTATTCTGTCTGCTGCCAAGCGTTGAACGTTTGGATGCCATAACCGTAGGTTATACGGCGCAGAGCATGCGGGAAATCACCAGCCTGTTGGGTGCCTTTTCCTATCTGGCGACGACGCAAAACTGATTCCAGTTTATCCGCCCCTGATTTCGGGGCGTAAACCGACTGAAAAGAGACTTTATCGCATGACGAAACCCGTGATTGTGATCCACGGTGGCGCAGGTGCGCTGACCCGCTCGGCCATGAGCGCTGAAAAAGAGCAACGCTATCTAGCGGCGCTATCCGAGATTGTCGCCAGCGGACAACGCATTCTGGCTGAAAACGGCAGCGCGTTGGATGCCGTAACGGAAGCCGTCCGTCTGTTGGAAGAGTGCCCGCTATTCAATGCCGGACATGGTTCGGTCTTCACCCACGCAGAAACTCACGAACTGGACGCCAGCATCATGGACGGACGGTCGCTGGATGCTGGCGCGGTCAGTTGTGTCAGCCATATCCGTAACCCGATTCTGGCAGCCCGTACCGTACTCGAAGCCAGCCCGCATGTGATGTTTACCGCCGACGGCGCGGAAACCTTTGCACAGCAACACGGTCTGGAAAGGGTCGAACCTGCGTTTTTCTCCACCGATGAACGCCGTCAGCAGCTTCATAACGCGCAGGCAGGCTCAGGCCGCGTCATCCTCGATCATGATGGTCAGAACGACCCGATCGATCCCGACCGCAAATTCGGCACCGTGGGCGCGGTAGCGCTCGACAGCGCGGGCAACCTCGCGGCGGCAACCTCGACGGGCGGCATGACCAACAAACAGGCCGGACGCGTGGGCGATAGCCCTATCATTGGTGCTGGCTGTTACGCCAATAACCAGACGGTAGCCGTTTCCTGCACCGGTACTGGCGAGGTCTTTATGCGTGCCGTCGCCGCCTATGATGTCTCGGCGCTGATGGAATACGCCGGACTCACGCTACAGCAGGCCAGCGATCGCGTAGTCATGGAGAAACTCGTGCAAATGGACGGTAGCGGCGGGATGATTGCCGTGGACAAAGCAGGCAACATCGCCCTGCCGTTTAACAGCGAAGGCATGTATCGCGGCTATGGCTACGTGGGAGAAGCCCCCGTCGCCGATATCTATCGCTAACTTGCCAGCGCATCGAAACAGAACCAAAACGCCCGACATCGGTGCATTGCACCATTATCGGGCGTAAAAATGGTGCAGAAAGTGTTCTCATCGCTTATCTATCGACCATTCATCGCGGCCTTATACCCTAAATAATTCGAGTTTCAGGACAAACGTTAACGTTTGAACAACGCAAAGCGTTGGCCCGCCAGGGCGAGGCTCATTATGAGCCTCGTAATGCGGCAAGAGAGGGAGTCCCGATGAGCTTACTCAGGAAGTGATTCGGGTGACTGACAAACCAGCCAAAGGCTGGTTTGAACGCTGCTTGCAGCGGCCCCAAAGGGGCGAGGCACACTCAAGTGTGTCGAGTAGCGTAGCCAACGCACATGCAACTCGAAGTATGACGGGTATATAACCTGGCGTAATAATTGCAGACTTTTTGGTTATTACTCATACGATGCTCATCAGAAAGCGTCAGCCGGAGCCTGCAACCATGCGATTACGCCATATTGAAATCTTCCAGGCCATTGTTCAGGCAGGTACCATCAGCGGCGCCGCCCGTTTACTCAACGTCTCTCAGCCCAACGTCAGCCGGGTATTGAATCACGCAGAACAACAGCTCGGTTTTTCCCTGTTTGAACGTCGCACACAGGGAATGATCGCCACCGAAGAAGGGCTGCGCCTGATACCGAAAGTGCAGGAACTTTTCAGCCATCTGCAAAGCATCAGTTCCCTCACCGAGCAAATCAAAACCAGCAAGGCACACTCCGTAAGGCTGGGCGCAGCACATGCATTCGGGCAGATGATCGTGGCTCCGACGCTGGTGGAATTTCATAAGCAGGCAGCCTCGGTTAACGTCGAACTCGTCACCGAACACTTCAGCACGCTGTGCCAGAACATCCTGCAAAACCAGCTCGATTTCGCGCTGATCTTTGGTCAGCAGGTGCCACCTGAGCTGCTGGCAGAACCGCTGTTCCAGTCCACGATGGTTGCCCTGCTGCCGAAAGACAGCCCGATAAACGGCCCCGTCTCGCTGGAATGGCTGTGCAACAACAATCTGCTGATGATGCAGCATCAGGACCCGCTCGGCCAGGTAGTACACCGCGCCCTGCGCGACAAGGCACTACAGCCAGCGGCTTCGCTCTACATCAAAACCTACTCGGTGATTGCCGATATGGTGCTGGCGGGCGGCGGTGCGGGCATCGTCGATCTCTTTACCGCCTGTCGCTATGCCGACCAGCTCAAGATCGTCCCTATCGATCAGCCGCTGCCTTTTGAAGTCACGCTGATCAGCCGCCGCGACAACCCGCAGTCACAGGCGACGCTGCAACTGAAACAGATGATGAAAAATCGCTGTCGCGACATCGCCAGACAGAACGAGACGCTGCTTTACGCCGCCTGATTCACGACAGACGCTACGCCACGGACGGTTTTTCCTATCCCCTGCGCGGGACTCAACGCTATAATCCTTCTCATCATTTGCTTTACAGGTATGCACCAATGATTCGCAGCATGACCGCTTACGCCCGCCGAGAGATCAAGGGCAACTGGGGAAGCGCAGCCTGGGAACTGCGTTCCGTTAACCAGCGCTATCTGGAAACCTATCTTCGTTTACCGGAACAATTCCGCAGCCTCGAACCCGTCGCTCGTGAGCGCATCCGCGCCCGCTTGACCCGTGGCAAAATCGAATGCAACCTGCGTTTTGAGCTCGACCCGAGTGCGCAAAGTGCGCTAATCCTGAACGAAAAACTGGCGAAACAGCTGGTTAATGCCGCCAACTGGGTCAAGATGCAGAGCGACGAAGGGGAAATCAACCCGGTTGATATTCTGCGCTGGCCCGGCGTAATGTCGGCGGAAGAGCAGGATCTGGACGCCATCAGCGCCGAACTGCTGACAGCACTGGAAGGCGCGTTGGATGACTTCATCGCCGCCCGTGAAAGCGAAGGTGATGCGCTGAAAGGGATGATCGAACAGCGTCTGGCTGGCGTCAGCGCCGAAGTCGTCAAAGTGCGCGCCCAGATGCCAAACATCCTGCTATGGCAGCGCGAGCGCCTGCAAAGCAAGCTGGAAGATGCGCAGGTACAGCTGGAAAATAACCGTCTGGAACAGGAACTGGTGCTGATGGCGCAGCGCGTCGACGTCGCCGAAGAACTCGACCGCCTCGACGCTCATGTCAAAGAAACCTACAAAATCCTGAAAAAAGAAGAAGCCGTCGGCCGCCGCCTCGACTTCATGATGCAGGAATTCAACCGCGAATCGAACACGCTGGCCTCGAAATCCATCAACGCCGACGTCACCGCGTCAGCCATTGAGTTGAAAGTGCTGATCGAGCAAATGCGGGAACAGATTCAGAATATCGAGTGATGTGTCACGCGATCTCGCGTTGTCTCACTAAGTCTCGTCAGGATAAAAAGGCCATTGTAAATCATGGCCTTTTTTGTTTTATGATGGAGGGAGAAAAACATGGGGCTAACCCATATCAAATGGATTTTTTGGTGTTCCGTCATTCAGTAACTCAGACGCGATGGCATGTACCTCCCCCTGAACATAAGCCCAATATTCAGGGTTATCGAGGGTTCTCTCTTTAATTTGCTTAGGAATAAAGCGGCTCATTTCCATATTGAAGTCGTCACGGACTTCATCTTCCGACATTAGCTTGGCTAACTGAATAGACAGCGCCTGTCGAAAGTCTTCTGTTTGCTTCTGTCTGGCGGTGAGCTTCTTTTCAACCAGTGTCTTGGATAAATCAATACCGCGCTGCTTAATCCAAACAATATCCCAGATATCACGAGGTTTAATACGTCTTGCCCGATACGCTAACGCGATCAACTTATCGGCCAATGTTTCTTGTAACGACTGTACCGGAACCAAGATCCCTTCAGTCGGAACAACGATGTTGTAATGATTGATTAGTGGGCGTTTTTCAATATCAAATGACGGAATAGCACAGACGTCAATATGCATTTTTTGCCGTGGCAAATCAGGACGATTAGCGTCTTTTACGATACTAATTTTCCAAGAAACGGTATCCCCTTGCTGCTCGCCAGAAGGTTTGTTTACCCAAACTTCGGTTTCATACTTGTTCTGAATATAGGTTTGGATTTCGGACTCCAGCCCCTCAAACGCTGAGGGCTGGAAATCATGACCACCATTGAAATCAAGATCTTCTGATAGCCTGCTACTGTTGTAACACATTCGTAATGAGGTGCCGCCAATAAACGTTAACCGCTGCATGACGCCCTGTTTGATCAGCACATCGATAATGTCATGATGCAAGATCTCTTTTTCTATGACGGGTGTCACTGCGGCATAGTCAGGGGTTGACTGGACGATTTGGCGAATTTGTTGCTTCAGCATACGTTATCTCCCACACACTTCCCCATACTTAGCTCTCCAACATATGTAGATTGCGCTGGCAGTGCTTTAGATCTGCAATCGCTTGTTCCTTGTATGCGCGATACATTTTGATGTCAGGGTCATAGTACAAATTAGGTGCAATTTGCTCGACTGGCTTTTTAGTATGGGTAAGCTCGATCACGCCATAAGGCGTATCAAAACAACCACTTCGACCTTTAGTCACCACCGTGACCCTACCCATCACAACTTGTGAAATATCACCGGTATGACTGAGCTGACTTTCTAAGCTGATGTAGTTCAATACGCCACTGCGCAACTTTTTGATGATTTTATAAATGGCAGTCTCAGGCTCAGGTGGTGTAATAACACTTTCATAGAAGCCTTTCACCACTCGTCTTAGCAACCCCTTCTTTACGCAATCTGCCAGGAACTTTCTAAAGGCTGAGTCACAAGGCACACCCTGCATAAAAGCCAGCTCTGTTACACTGTGAATGCCACCGCCAGCGTTCACTGCTTTAGCCAACGCGTTTAATAGCTCATCAGATTTAGCCATAGGTCTACACTACATTACCAAATATGTAATGTAGTGTAGACCTGTGCAAGAAAAAGGTCTACAAATTGTTACGTGATAAGTTGTCAGCATACAGGCATATTCTGCTGGTCAGGTCTCTTCACTTGTCAGTTAAATTATTACCCTTAAAATGAGCAATTCCTGTCAGTGCGAAAAAATACTGTATATATATACAATTCATTTCATCTGGGTAGAATACGTGATATCGTCTCACCAATTTGACACTTTTGGATGCTAAGATGAAAGAGTTTATCTCATACGCTCAAGACGTGAATGAAAAATCAAAAGCTACACAGCCGCAGAAACTTGAGGAAGATAAAAAATTAGTTTACCAACTTCTTGAATCTTATGATCAAAAGTCGATAGCTAAAGTTCTACGAGAAGCAGGTTGCTGTGATTGGACAAGAGAAACACTTAGTCGATGGCTCAGTGGGAAGGCCTTTCAAAAACCTCTGGTTGAAAATGAGGTTGAAGTTCTTAAGAACATGTTACCAAAGCCACCTAAGCATCACCCCAACTATGATTTTCGATTCATTGACTTGTTTGCAGGGATCGGGGGGATCAGAAAAGGATTCGAGGAAATAGGAGGACAATGTGTTTTCACCAGCGAGTGGAACAAAGAAGCTGTTCGTACCTATAAAGCAAACTGGTATTGCGATCCCGAACAGCATGTCTTTAACTCTGATATCAGAGAAATTACTTTAAGTGATAAAGAAGACATTAGTGAAAAAGATGCCTACAAGAATATCCAAAAAGAGATACCGGATCACGATGTTCTATTAGCAGGATTCCCATGCCAGCCGTTTTCACTAGCGGGTGTATCGAAAAAGAACTCTCTGGGACGAGCACATGGATTCGAATGTGAAGCTCAGGGGACTCTATTTTTTGATGTCGCAAGAATCATTGCATCCAAAAAACCTGCCATATTCTTACTGGAAAATGTAAAAAACCTAAAAAGTCATGATAAAGGTAAAACCTTTAAAGTAATCATGAACACTCTTGATGAATTAGGTTACACAATTTCAGATGCTGAGTTTACAGGTTCGTTAGACCCGAAAGTTATAGATGGGAAAAATTTCCTACCTCAACATAGAGAACGAATTGTCTTGGTAGGGTTCCGCCGTGATTTGAACATCCATAAAGGTTTTACATTACGCAATATCTCTCAGTATTTCCCTGAAAAACGCCCCACATTCGGTGAACTACTTGAGGACAGTGTAGATGATAAATATATCCTTACGCCAAAGTTATGGAAATATTTGTACAACTATGCAAAAAAACATCAAGCTAAAGGTAATGGTTTCGGATTTGGCTTAGTTTCTCCTTCAAACAGTGAGAGTGTGGCACGAACCTTGTCTGCCCGTTACCATAAAGATGGTTCAGAGATATTAATTGACCGAGGGTGGGATATGAAGCTTGGAGAAATCGATTTTGATGATCCAGAAAATCAGAGAAACAGACCCCGCCGACTCACACCTAAAGAATGTGCCAGATTAATGGGTTTTGAAAAACCGAACGGCGATCCATTTTTTATCCCTGTCTCAGATACTCAGGCATACCGACAATTTGGTAATTCGGTAATTGTTCCGGTATTTTCAGCTACTGCTAAATTATTAAAACCTTTTATAATTAGGGCAGTAGAATTACAGAAGCAGAAAAATCAGGCGGCATAAATTAACTATGGCTGATGTCCACGATAAATTGACCCGCAGAAAAAACATGCAGGCAATACACAACTGTGATACAGCCATAGAAAAAAAGATCTCCGGTATCCTTGATGAACTGGAGATCGATTATCGAAATCAAGCAAAAGACCTTCCCGGAAGACCTGATTTTGTCATTGAAAAATATAGGGCAGCCATCTTTGTTCATGGATGTTTTTGGCATGGACATCAGTGCGACTTATTCAAAGTGCCAAAGACAAGAACCGAGTTTTGGATGAAAAAAATTAGCGATAATATAGAAAGAGATCATAGAGTTATAGAAAAATTATCAACAACAGGATGGAAAGTGTTGTTGATATGGGAATGTGTTCTGAAGGGCCGCTCAAAAACACCCCGGACAGAGGTGTCGGAGCGAATAGAAGAATGGCTGTGCGCAAGTGACACCTGTGCGGAAATAAACACGCAGGGGATACGTAACATATAACCAATTAATATAATAAATTTAGTTAAAAATAGTTCAAAGCAGCAATACTGTACTCCCTTACGTCTTCAAACCGTCCTCTTGCTAAATCCCATTCAGTTTTCTCATAAATCAGGTTACCCTATGCCCCGGATGTGTCTGTGATGGATGAGTCTGACCGATGGGGAAGTAAAAATGAATAAAAATTCAGTTAATTTTGAGAAAATATGCCGTGTTATGGCCGAAATGGGAGCAGAAAGAGTAATCATCAAAAAGCTGGCGAATAATGATAACTCAAAGCAGCAGATATATCTTGGATCAGATTATTCGGTTATCCAGGGTCTCCCTCTCGGCGAAATAAAAAACGCAGGGATGTCTTCCAGAGGGATCATATTCAAAGCACCAATTAATTTATTTTGGATAACCCCAGATGGAGAAAAGGAAAATGCACCTAGATCACAAATAATCTTATATCCAAAATATCCAGAAATTAGATTATCAGGAACTGTAGATAAGTGTAAGATTTCTCCATCTCATCTTATGAAACCTCCGACAAAACAGGAAAGAGAACTCAGAAAAAACATGCATCGATATCTTATCATCGGGATATATAATGATCATGTTTTAGCGTATATGACTTCATGGGATGATAATGTAGCATTAGAAATCAAAGACGCCATAGAGAGCGATGGGTTACCCTTGGTTTTCTCTGTTTTTTATGAGGTTCCTTCATTTGTTCAGGAAAGCAAAATAGTTCTTATAAAGAAACTAAAAGACATTTATTCATACGGATATATAAAATCAAGAAGATTAGATAAAACAGGTAAAATTATTGACTACAAAGCAAAAAATGGTGCAGGATTTACTCTTGAAAGTTTCTTTGGAATAATTCCTAACGGCAAATCAGAACCAGATTTTTTAGACTGGGAATTAAAAGCACATTCAGGTTCTGTAGTAACCTTAATGACTCCCGAGCCTAATAAAGGTACTTATATCGAAGATATACATTTATTCATGCAAGAATATTCCTCCAGCAAAAAAGAAAACAGAGTTGATTTTGCCAGCATACATAAAGTTGGTAATATAAATGAGAAAACTGGTTTATTGCTAAATCTTGAAGGCTATAACATCACAAAAAATAAAATAGAAAATCCAAATGGTGGATTATTCCTAAGAAATAGTTCAGGAGCATTAGTTGCCGGATGGAGCTTCGAAAAATTATTAAACCACTGGAAAAGAAAACACGCAAAAACTTGTTTTGTGTCTTATCAATCTCAGGACTCAGATTCTGAAAGATATTATTATTACGGCCCATCTATAACACTGGCAACAGGTGCAGAACTTGAAAGGTTTTTCTCTGCCTTAGCCACTTCAACTATCTATTATGATCCGGGTATCAATATAAAGTACTCTGATGGAAACACTACCGTTAAAAAGAGAAATCAGTTCAGAATAAAATGGAAAGATATAGATGGAATATATAAAAATGTAGAAGAAGTAGATTTAAGAGATTTTTAGTAAAAATCCTCCTTTAATAGAAGGCGGCTTTGGTTCCGCCCCTATGGACGAAACCAAAGCCTTAAAAAGAAGCTTCTAACCATTCTGGTTGATTTAAAGACAATAAGGCAAAGCTAAAATATGTTGATGGCCAAGAGCACGGTTTTGAGTTGGCAATAAAAGTCCACCTCTTGAAGAGATGGACTTTTACTTTATTTCTACTTCAACGACTAATCAAGCTAACAACTACGATATACGTAGTATCTAAGACCTTTCATACCTACGAATATCGTAGTTATGAATACTCGTCAGCAACATCGTGATATTTTCAGTCAACGTCTCAAGGATGCCCGATTGTTAAGGGGGCTGTCTCAGAAAGGGCTGGGTATCGCAGCCGGAATTGATGAGTTCGTAGCAAGCGCCCGAATTAACCGTTATGAGAAAGGCGTGCATGAAGCCAATCTCGTCACCGCCAGCCGTTTGGCTGAGGCACTAGATGTTCCCCTCGCCTATTTCTATGCCGCTGATGATAATCTGGCAAAAATGATTCTGACATTTGCAGAGTTATCCGCAGCAGAGCAAACGGCACTACTCAACTCGCTGGAAAACAAATAGTTTGCCAGACGTTCATTACGTCTTATCGCCCCTTATTTTTACCTTTCGATCAAGCAAACTCCCCTCCGTATCATAATAACGACTCGGCCATATTTCAGCGGGATGCACGCCAAGTGCGCCTGCAACCAGCCATTCGCCTTTAGGCCAAGGGCGCGTCAATACATTTGCCAACGTTGACGAACTCAAACCTACAGAACGTGAAAGCGCAGCCATTGAGGTACTTTTCTTATGCAAGGCAGCAATGATATCTGCTTTGTGCCAATCCTTTTTCATCTAACCTCCTAACAGTTCATCATTAAAGGAACATGCACCACCAATACTACGTTATTCGTAGTATCTAGCTCAAGAAAAAACTACGATTCTCGTAGTCATGATGACAAGACAAAATTACCATGACGTTTTCTGCCAACGGCTAAAACAGGCTCGCTTGGCGAAAGGCTTATCGCAAAAAAAACTCGGCATCGCTGCTGGTATCGATGAATTCGTCGCCAGCACGCGCATCAATCGCTATGAGAAAGGCGTCCACGAAGCAAGTATTGAAACTGCCCAGCAGTTGGCAGAAGCACTAGACGTGCCGCTCGCCTACTTCTACACAGAGAACGATGAGTTAGCCGAAATGATGCTGGCATTTTTGTCACTATCACCGGAGAAGAGAACGGAGATTTTGGCGTTGGTGAAAAATAAGAGAGATGTATGAAAAACTGCTAGCTTGTTATCCCCAGCCTCTGCGTTAAATCCGGTTCTTCAGACGGCAAACCTCATCTAAACTATCCCTATCAGAGCCAATAAAGCAAACCTCACCTAAACTGTCCTTATTGGTTTGCATTTTGTCCTTATCTCTACTACGTTTAGAGACACCCACTACCATTCTGTCCTTATAGAAATGAGCCAAGACACTCGTATACAGCAAGAGAAAACATCAATTTTGAAAGCAATGCTTCAGTTCGATGAAGCAAAAAGCCTGGGCGAAATTGAAGAATTTTTATTATTTTCAATAAATAAGAAAACACTACAGCGCCGGCTTAAAGAGCTGTACGACAACGGGCAGATCGTGACGGTAGGGGAAAAACGCAATACTAAATATTATGCAAATAAGGACAACTCATCTTCATTGCGTGTCCTTAAGTCATTCGATAAGGACACTATCGATAACAACATAAGGACAATACGGGCAGATGAGGACAATCACCCCATCTTTTCCAAAGGGGCTATCTCACAGCTCGCCTATTTAGATACGCCTTCGTATGCACGTAAAAAATCCAGCTATCAATTTGATATTTTGGATAATTATTTACCCAACGTCACTCAGTACCTGCCGAATCAGATACAAACGACGCTGGCGAAAATGGGGAAACGATGTGATGACACACTGGCAGCAGGAACTTACGCGAGGAATATTAGTCAACGTCTACTCATTGATTTGTCTTATAACTCTAGTCGACTAGAAGGTAATACCTACTCCAAGCTTGATACACAAAAACTCATAGAGCAGGGGCTGACAGCCGATGGTAAAGTTCATGAAGAAACCATCATGATCATGAACCACAAAGAAGCGATTGAATTTTTAATTGAAAATGCCGAAGAGATAATAATTAATCCCTTCACAATCAGAAATATTCACGCCCTGCTTTCGCAAGATTTACTCGCCAATCCCAACGCATGCGGTAACATCAGGCAGATAGAAGTCTCTATTGGAAAATCGGCCTATTTGCCGCTAAACAACCCCCATCAACTCGAAGAATACTTCTCTCTATTGCTACGCAAAGCAGAACAAATCCACGACCCCTTTGAACAAAGCTTTTTCTTATTCATTCATCTATCGTATCTACAAGCCTTTGAAGACGTAAACAAGCGAACCGCTCGATTATCCTGCAATATCCCTTTTATTAAGCACAATTTTTGCCCGTTAAGTTTTATTGATGTACCGCAAGAGGATTACTTTAAATCATTGCTGTACTTCTATGAAACCAATGAGTTCCTGCCCGCTTTGGAGCTGTTCAAATGGGCCTATACGAGATCTTGCGAGCAATATGATGTAGTAAAAGAGTCGATTGGCGAAATTGATATTTATCGCATACAACATCGCGCGGCACGAAAAGTAGCGATGGGGAGCATTATCCGGGAAAATCTTAATGAACCGTTTGCAGAACAATATCTTAAGAAATATTGTGCAGAAAATAACATTCCTTCTGCCGATAAATTTATTACCATGACACTCAGTGATTTAGCTCAACTTCATGTTGGATCAATCGTTGGACTTGGCATTACAGAAAAAATGTTTATTGAGTGGAAAAATAATTGAATGAACTAAAGGGCACGGCAGCACCAGCGAAACGCTGATTAATAGAGAAACCGACCTGCCCTACACATTAAACGCATCTTGTTTGCCAAGTTGCTCGCTGCGGTTGATACCCAATCGGTTTGCAACAGTTTGCCAGCCTTTCACTGCGCCAAGTACCTCGTCATAGATACGAGTTGCGTCCTCGCGGCTTAAGCGGAAGAAATCGATCACCTCGAAGGCCAGTGCATAGTCGAGTTCATTAGCGGTGTCGGTAATATTGAGATGCAAGCCATGCTTACCCACTATCGGGTTTAAATCATATGCCGGAGATAATTTCCAGCCTTTATCCCTGAGCAAAAAACCATGATTTCTGAGGTGGTCGTCCGTGTTGGACACCGCAATGTTGAATACGATCCTGCGCCATAGCTGGGCAAGGTCGGCTTTGGTTTGCGCACCGCTATTACTTAAAAATTCTGCGATTTCCAGATAGCTGGCACCGTCGGATTGCTCGCCGTCATAATATTGTAGTTGCGTCATGGCCGATGAGAAATGAATCCGTTTATCACCCACGCGATCAAAACGTTTAGTCAGGAAAGTGTGATATTCAGAAGAAAATTTGCGTATTTCACTTGGAAACATATCGACACCCGCAGCCAGCGCAAGCTGGTAACACACCATTTCCCAGGCACCTACATCAAATGTATCGTTCTGATTGGGGAATTTGGCAATCCACAGATGACCGTCTGAATCGGTCACACATGCTTTGGGTCTGGCTCCGCCCAGTGATGATCCCGGAGAAATCAGCATTTTGAGCCAGCGGTAATAATCATCGCTGTCGATGTTGTCATCCCGCTCAATATTCATGGCTGCATGTTCCAACTCACGTAGTGACGCCATCGGTGGAGCGGAAAATTCGGTGTTATTGTCTAAAAAATCTTGCGATTCCGCCATCTTAAAGCGAATACCGCCCATTCGATAGGAATCGTGAACACCCAGAAGATAATCCAACTCCGTCAGTTTCGTCGTCGCTCGCAGGCCTTTTCGATATTCAATTGCAGCACGGCGCTGCATCAAAATGCGTCCCCAGCGATCGGGAGAGGAATCCAGAAAGGCACGGAAATTTTTATCTGCCAAATCGTTATAAAGCTCCCCACTGTGCAACGCCAACAAGGGATCGATCTGCAAACGATAGCTGGATGTCAAAAAGTATTTGTCATAAGCGAAGCTGAACACACCGCCACGACTGGTTTCTGCAAACGTCAAATGCCCCACCAACAAAGGCGTATCAATCGGCATCCAGGACGCATACACCTCAACGATGGATCGGCTCATTTCGTGCCCTCCAACAGCTTGATATTCTGTAACTTCATGCCGACTTCATCGTAAGCCGCAAGTTTGGCAAAGTTATCTTCCATGCCCAGTACGGACATGACCTTTAAGTAAGCCCCTATCGCCACGCCCGGATCGCCAGCGAAGATTTTATTAACGGTTTTGTGATCAAATCCCGTACGGTCGCAGATTATTTTTTTGGTGAATCCACGACGTTTGACGGCAAGCAGTAAATCCTCACCAAACGCGGTCAGTGTCCTGCGTTGCTTTGGAAAAAGCACCCTGTACATGTCTCGCTTGGCCATCATCTACCTCACATAAAAATAGGACTATATTCCCAGTATTGGTTTATTAATGGGAATATAGTCCCACATTGTCAGGTAATCAATGTAGTGGAGAGCAAAAATCAATCAGGGCAGGACTATATTCCCATTTTTGGCGATATTATGGGAATATAGTCCTATTACCTATCCTATCTCATGCAAATGACGACAAAATCATCCCACGTTTTCATCCGTCAGATGATTGACCAATTTTTTCACCATCAGTAGGCTCGGTCATATAAACCGCCATTGAGCACAATCTTGAGAAATCCATATCAGTGAAAAACAGGGAAAAACAACCGACATGCGTTATCTCGTCCTCCCGGTCATTCTTCTTGCCTTAACTGGCTGCCAGGCTGTTACCACCTTCGATAAATACGCCACGATGCGCCTTTACGAAGTTTATGAAGCTGAGAATCTTTCCGCCTGCGATTACAAGCCTAAATTCCGCGACTGTACCGTGGGTAAGCGATCTTTTGATGTCAAAATATCCGACGATAAGAGCAAAATTGCGTTAGTGGTCAGACAGCGCTATGCCTATTTCGGCTTCACGCGTGATGATTTTGCACGGCAGACGCAGCCGCTGCGTGATTTCCTGATTTGGGCAGAAGATCCAGCCGCGAAAGATAAACAGATTAAACAGCTACGCAAAGCCGGAAATGTTGGCGGCAGCCTGTATGACAACAGAGAAGTGGAATATCAGTACGATTATCTGCATACGCGTGCCGATACTCAGCTACTCGTCGTTAAACCCCATGAAAACGCCGATTCCTACGGTCTGACCGTCGACGAAGTGAAAAACCTACTATCGGTCATGGATGACTGGTATGCCGGCACGTTTTCTGGGAAACAGCTAACGTAAGTTCGGTGAGACGGCCAGACAGCGTCACTGTCTGGCCAAGCCTTAAAAGTGCTGCATTCTGGAAGAGAATTGTCCGCAGTTCTTCAACATTAAATCTTTGACTGGCCGGCGGTCGTAGTAGCCTTTTTCGGTTTTGAACACTTCGTAGACTTCGAGGCGGCGTGGCGAATAAGCACCAGCAAACTCGCCAGTGACGTAATAGTAATTCCCGACCACTGGTTTAAACGTGATGGTACTAAATCCACCATTGGCAGCAATCATTCTGACCGCAATATTGTGTTGCGCGCTGACCCAAAATTCACGAATCATCGTTGGCGTTTCTGGGATTTCAGGGAAACCGAGTTCTTTATTATTGAGTTTAGTTTGGAACCCAAACGCATTATTGGTATAGCCATTTTCTGGTGCATCAATATTAATACATCTGTCAGTCGTCGGATAAACGCGAACATAGTCGAGGTTGCGATTATCGAACGTCATACCCACACGGTCAGCGCCCTGATAATCCTCCAGTTTATGACTATAGGTCGCAACCGAACATCCACTGAGTAATGCTGCACTCAGCCCGATTAGAATAATTTTCCCAAACATAACCATCCCTTACCTTTATAAAATCAGAACTTCCTGATTATTTTACGCCGTTTTTTATTCGAAAATTCAAGCCGTATTTCCTCACCTTAAACACTAATGATAAACGAGGCAACGTGGCAATTTCTCTCTATTACACCGCACGACGTAAAAAATCCCTGAGCCAGACAGAGATATCTGCCGTGAAGGAGATCGTCCAACGCCATTCCGTTAATGACCAAATTGAGAAATATCTGACAACCGGTGAAGGCCTGAATTGGGAATCACTTGATTTCACCCTCAACGTAAAAATCGGTAACGTATTCAGGAAAGGGATTGTCCTCTCCGGTTCAACCAAACTTCCCGACAACGATGAAGATGCCACCTGGGTTGGCGTGCAGCACTGGTGCCAGTGTTTATCCGAAATACGCGGCGTTTTGACACACTGTGAATGGCACGTCGCGGTCGACGATCGTGCTATTCCGTGGAGCCATGAGGTCAATGCCTATGACCCTGCGCGTTAGAAACGTGAGCCTCTGACAAAAACAGGAAACAGGAAGGATGAGATGGACGACAACGACATTTACGATGCTGTCGCCACCAGCGCATACGGGCTGTCGATGGGCGCGATATGGCAACATATTGCGGTGGAGTGTCGGAGCAATCCCAGAACCTACGCCCAACGTCAGGTTCTGTTTTTTACGCTGCTGGAACGGCTCATCGCAGAAGGCAGAATCAAACTTGCCAGTCAGGGAGACACTCTGCCAGGCGACCCGAAAAATCAGGTAGAGCAGCTCCGCAACGCCTTTCCACCTGAAATGTCCGATGATGAATTTGATGATGTCGACGAATACGGCCTGTGGTTCTTAGCCAAAGCCCCCGCAGGCGTCGTGTGGATCACGCCCGAGGGGCAAGAGAGTTGGACGTAAGAGGAATCAGCCAAACCAGTGCCAATTCCTCTCACTCATGACCGAATATCATGACTAGCAGCGAACTTACTCCGTGGTCTTACGTTCAGTCTCCTGACCTTCCGCTGCCTGATTTTCTAGCACCTCATCCTGTTCCGGCTTCGCCACACGATGCTGGCGACCTTCCTCGATAAAATCTTCGTCGATGCCTTCAATATTCTCCTGATTATCGCGACCAGAGAGGATGTTCCAGCAGGCGATGAACAGCGCCGCAATCAGCGGGCCAATCACAAAACCATTAATGCCGTAGATTTCCATGCCGCCCAGCGTGGCGATCAGAATCAGGTAATCCGGCATTTTGGTGTCTTTCCCCACCAGCAGCGGACGCAAAATGTTGTCCACCAGCCCAATCACCAGCACGAAGAAAGCGACAATGAAGATGGCTTGCCACAGCATATCCGTCGCGAACAGGAAGATAGCAGCAGGCACCCAGATAATCGCCGACCCCACAGCGGGGATTAGCGACAGGAACGCCATCAGCGAGCCCCACAGCAGGCTGCCTTCTATTCCTGCAATGGAGAACGCAATCCCGCCCAATGTCCCCTGCACAATCGCCACAACCACGGTGCCTTTCACGGTCGCCCGAGATACGGCGGCAAACTTCACCAGCAGATGATGCTTAACATGGGTAGAAAGCGGTAGTGATTCCAGAATCAGGTTGACCAGATAGGCACCGTCTTTCAGGAGGAAGAAAAGCAGGTAGAGCATCACCCCAAAACCAATGAAGAAGGTGAATGTCCCTTTGCCGATCAGCAGCACGCTTCCCGCCAGATATTGCCCACCTTTCAGCACAACCTGAGACAGCTCCTGCTGTATTTTGGCGGCGTTATCCAGATTGTGTTCCGCGAGGAAATGTCGCGCCCACTTCGGCAGATGCTGAATTAGCTCCGCCAGCACCACTGGGAATTGCGTATTACTATCCTGCAATCGGGTGTAAACCCCGTTAATTTCAACCACCAGCGAGGAAACAATGATCCCCAACGGAATGAAGACGAGCAGGAAGATGATCAGGACGGTTAGCAACGAGGCAACACCGTTGCGATCGTTTAATTTTTGCCGAATTTTGCTTTTCAGCGGATGGAAGATAATGGCCAGCACCGCCGCCCATAAGATGGCGGAATAATACGGTGCCAGGATGTCAAAAAACGCCAGCGTGACGATAAATAAGATAAGGATGAAGAATCCCTTCGTAAGCCCTTTAATATTCACAACGATTTCCCCTTCGTTCAATCTGCTCTCGAAATATAGAACGAAGTGGGGCGTTTGCAATATAGGAAAAAACGCCAGATTCTGAGGAGATGGCTATGCGAGCGCCTCATGAGTGGCAATAAAGTCATCTTTTAACTGACTATACACCGCAGCATCGTTATCACATGCCAGCGCAGCGGCGCGCTTTATTGCCGCATATTCCGCACACACGTCAGGATTCACCCGCAGATAATCACGAAAAGCCAAATGTCGCTGAATAGGTTCGTCACCCACCACGAAGGCGTGAAGATGGTGAGTACGAGCGTCACCGCCCTTGGTGTAGTAACGACGCCCCGCTATCCCATTTTCGCCGCGGGGGCGATAGCCCAAATCGACCATGACGTGATCCAACCTATCCAAATCGGACAGCGAAACCACTTCCAGCAGCATATCAATCACCGGTTTAGCGGGTAACCCCAGCACGGCCGTGCTACCGATATGGTGGATTCTCACCGCAACGTCACCGAGCGCCTGCGCTATCGCACTCGCCTCTGTTGCGTAATTCGTCACCCATTGTGGATCGTAATCCACCACGACAATCGTGCGCTTGCCCATTCGCTTATCTTCCCCAACGTTGTCCTATCCCGTAAAGGTTATCAACGTTCAGAGGAAGGTTCAAAAGCCATCACGCAGCGAGTGACTCTCACCACGTCATCCGTGCTTACAGGCCATCCAATCGCCGTTGGGTCGCCTGCACCAGTGAATCCGTGGTGATGTCGGCAATGGATTTGGCACCGGTGAGCGTCATCGCTACACGCATCTCTTTTTCGATCAGGTTCAGCAGATTAACCACACCCGCCTCACCTGCTGCGGCCAGCGCGTAGACAAACGCGCGCCCGAGCATCACACCATCCGCACCCAGCGCGATCATGCGCACTACGTCCAGCCCGGTACGAATACCGGAATCCGCCAGAATGGTGATCTCACCTTTCACCGCATCGGCGATGGCTGGCAGCGCATGTGCCGTCGAGAGCACGCCGTCCAGTTGTCGACCGCCGTGGTTGGAAACCACGATGCCGTCTGCACCGAATTTCACCGCCTCTTTGGCATCTTCTGGATCGAGGATACCTTTGATGATCATCGGCCCTTTCCACATCTCGCGAATCCACGCCAAATCCTGCCACGAAATAGAAGAATCGAAATTCTCCGCCAGCCAGCCGATATAGTTTTCCAGCGTCGTCGGCGTGCCGCGATAGGCGGAGACATTCCCCAAATCGTGCGGCTTACCGTTCAGGCCAACGTCCCATGCCCACTGTGGATGCACCATCGTCTGCAAAACGCGACGTATCGCCGCATTCGGTCCGCTCATGCCGGAATGGGCATCACGATAGCGCGCGCCCGGCGTCGGCATATCCACGGTAAAGACCAGCGTCTTGATCCCCGCCGCCTGCGCACGTTCCAACACGTTGCGCATAAAGCCGCGGTCTTTTAACACGTAGAGCTGGAACCACAGCGGCCGATCGATAGTGGGTGCGACCTCCTCAATCGGGCAGACTGAAACGGTAGACAGCGTAAAAGGAATCCCCTTCTGCGCCGCCGCACGGGCAGCCTGAACCTCGCCGCGTCGGGCGTACATACCGGTCAGGCCAACGGGTGCAAGCACCACCGGCATCGCCAGTTTTTCGCCGAACAGTTGGGTTTCCAGACTCAGGTCGGAGACATTTTTCAGGATACGCTGACGCAGCGCGATATCCGCCAGGTCAGCGGTATTACGCCTGAGCGTGTGCTCGCCATACGCACCGCCATCGACGTAGTGGAACAGAAACGGCGGCAGCTTACGCTGCGCCGCCGCCCGGTAATCCGTTGAAGCAGAGATGATCATCGTCCTTTCCCATCCTTCTTCTTGTTTGTGCCACTGTTACGGTAAGTGGCATGACCGTGGATAAAACTCATGCCGATCGTTTAAAGATCGAGATACCGGGGGCTACCACGGTGCGAGGTATCCCTGCGGGAACCTCATCACCGTGTTTCCCCCTATAAAATGCAAACGCATTTTAAATGCCACTTGTGGCAGCCCGTCAGGGCGAGCACAGGAACTGGGCGAGTAAATCCATACTTAGGCAAGCATCATTACCTTTGGTGAAACTGCTTTCAGTGAAATTGAAGGTACGCGACATGCGTTTGCAGATATTCCTGCAAGCCATGCTTGCCGTCCGCTCCACCCACACCGGATTTACGCCAGCCCGCATGGAAGCCCTGCATCGCCTCGAAGTTTTCACGGTTGATGTAGGTTTCGCCGAATTTCAGCCCTTTCAGCGCCTTCATCGCGGTGTTGATATTCTGAGTATAGATCGACGACGTCAGACCATATTCGCTGTCGTTCGCCATCGTAATCGCCTCTTCCAACGTGTCGAAGGTCGCAACGGGCAGCACCGGCCCAAACACTTCTTCGTGCATGATCGGCATGTCTTGTTTCACGTCCACCAGCAGCGTTGGCGGGTAGAAATAGCCTGTACCGCTTGCGCGCTGGCCGCCGAGCAGCACTTTCGCGCCCTGTGATACCGCTTTCGCCACTTTGTCTTCTACACGCTGTCGCGCCGCCGCGCTGATCAACGGCCCCATATCCAGCGCTTTTTTCTCCGCCGTGTTGCCGAAGGTCACCTGCTCCATCGCAGTTTTAATACGGGAGATAAACTCGTCGTAAATGCCTTTCTGCACGTAAACGCGCTCGGCGCAGTTACACACCTGCCCACTGTTGATCACGCGAGAGCTGACAATCGCTTTCACAGCCAGATCGAGATCGGCATCGTCCATCACGATAGCGGGCGCTTTGCCGCCCAATTCCAGCGACACCTTCGTGACGTTCTGCGCCGCTGCCGTCATGGTGGCAATTCCCGCCGCCACGCTGCCAGTCAGGCTGACCATGCCGACTTTCGGGTTAGCAGCCAGCTCTTGCCCTACCGTTGGCCCATAGCCGGTAACGAAATTGATGACGCCTTTCGGCAGACCAATTTTATGAATGATTTCGGCGAAAATCACCGCATTATTCGGTGTAATCTCGCTCGGTTTGATGACGATGGTATTACCAGTAATCAGCGCCGGAGCTGCTTTACGCGCGATCAGGAAGAAAGGAAAGTTCCACGGCAGAATACCGGTCGTGACGCCAATGGCTTTACGGAAGACGAAGATATTTTCATTCGGGCGGTCGCTCTGAATGATTTCGCCTTCATAACGGCGCGCCCACTCTGCCATGTAGTCGAGATAGTCAGCGGTGAACAGCACTTCCGTCTGCGCCAGACCGTGCGTTTTACCGCCTTCTGCGATGATAGTGTCGGTCAGTTCGGCTTCGCGTTCGCGGATACCGTCAGCTATCTTGTGCAGCCAGACGCCACGCTCAACCGCAGGCAGCGCTTCCCAGCCCGGCTGCGCAGCTTCTGCCGCCTCTATCGCTCTCTTTGCGTCGTCAGCGGAACCTTCCGGGATCTGTGAAATAACCTGCTCTGTGGCCGGGTTCACCACATCAATCCACTTCCCGCTTCTGTTTTCAACAAATTCACCGTTGATGTACATACGTTTTTGGGTGGTGCTCATGTCAGGCATCTCCAAAGTAGGGTTAGAGAATACAACGCATAAACGAGTTGTTAATAAAACACGTCTTTTTTGTGAAGTTTTGCCATGCTGCGCGATCTGCACTGCATTTACCTTTTCATGGCTGCCATCTCAGTATGGCAAGTGGCAAAAAAGTCATACAGAGAACGTCTGACGTAACACTTTTGCAAAGTATCGGAGAATGCAGGGGAATAACGGCAGAGTGGGAATGAACGGGGCGGTGACAGACACCGCATTCCACTACGGCGTCTGTCTGTGAAGCAGGGGAATATTACTGTTCGTCGATTTTTACTATCTCTTCCTTCACCTTCCACTGGCCACCCACCAGCTCTCGGGTGGTGGCGACCATCGCCTGTTTCTCTTCGGAGTAGGCTTCCGTGGTTTCGACAATCAGGACAGGCTTATTATTGGCTATCTGATAGGTAGACCATTGGTGCCAGCAGCAGCCGCTTTTGGTAAACGTCGTGATGGTCTTACTTTTCTCATCAATCTCGAACAGGCCGAGGTTGGAACTGGCTAACTCGGTCAGCGGCGCATTCTGGGTAAACTGCTGCTTTTCCACATCAAACAGGTACACATCGTAAGACGGCCCGCCGTAAGCGCCGTTATTGCCATTACGCAGCATGATATCCGCGTGGTGATCGAAGTTAGCGTCATCAATCACCAGCCCGCTGTTGTTCTCACCGTAGACCTCAACCAGATTCGCGGTGACTTCGCCCTTATTGTTCAGCTCGATGAACATATTTTCCATGTTGATACGCTGGAACAGGTCACCACGCCCTTTCTTAAAGATATCCAGCGTGCCGGGGCCTTCGCAGGTTGAGTAAGAAGAGTCGAGATTGCACGTCGCCACGCTGAGAACGAAGTCCCACTGGCCTGATGCCTGAGTAATCAGGGAGATATTTTCACTACCGGAAAGCGCCTGAATACGGGAAACCATCTCATTCCCCAGACAAACGTCATCCTTACAGCGGTCACGCTCGGCCAGCCACGCGCGCTGCTCCTGACGCGCTTGCGCTTTGTCTTCCTTTTTCACATAAGCCTGATAGGCCTTGTTTAATACCGCATCGAGCTGCTGCAAACGGCTGCTGGCACAAATCATTTTCTCAGTGTCTGTACTGGCCTTGCTGCAATCCATCGCCCAGACGGACGAGGTGAAGAAAAACAGCAGGGATGAAACGGCCAGAGATAAATAACGCATGAAGTCTCGCTCCTTGAATACAGATGAAAACCTAACTTATTAATAAATATAGATAACGGGCTATTTCTTGCTGCCATTTCCCATCTTTTTAAGAAAGCGTTGCTGTTCAACCAAAATCGCTTTCAACGTAATGCATTGATAATCAATGCCGTAACGCGGGGCAACCTCCGCAATAATTTTCGACAACGCAGGATAGTGCCGATGATTCCAGTTGGGGAAAATATGGTGGGTCAGGTGCATATTGAGCTGCCCCAACCAGTAGCCAAGCCAGACGGGCCGAGTCGTCCAGTCCACCGTGGTGGAAAAGACGTGCTGATAGCGACCATGCCTGAATAAGCCATCTTCCGGTGCCTGATAGAACGTTCCCTTTGCCCAATGCGACCCCAGAATCAGTACGACAAAAATCAGCGATGACAGCATTTGGCTCAGCAGATAAACCAGCAACAGCGCACCGGCGCTGACGGGTGTCGGCGACAACAGCCAATAGGGGATCGCCAATGCCAGCAGAGCATGCAGCGCTTTTGATAACAGAAAAATACCCCAGCCCTTACCGCCTTGAAGCGTCATATTACGCGTCACCTGCGTTTTCCCCGCACGATCGAGCCAGTCAAAAAACCAGATGATGCAGGGGAATGTCAGCGACGCCACCATCGGCCAGTAGTAGCGCTGGGCGCGCATAAAAAAGCGAAACCGGTGGTAGGGCGACTGCCGCAAGACGCCGTTCTCTTCGATATCCAGATCGTAGTGCTGCACGTTGACATGCGCATGATGAAAAATCACATGCCGCACTCGCCAGCAGTCGGAATCCATCCCGAGCGGAATACTCACCACAATATTGAGCAGGCGATTCGCCCACGACCGCCGGAAAAAGACGTTATGCGAGGCGTCATGCACCACGTTCACCGCCAGAAACATGGCGGTAAAAATAAAGCCAAAGTAGCAACCAGCAAACCCCCACAGCGTCGTCTGCCAGAGGCTGAAACCATAAAACGTCAGACACAGCGCCACCAGAAACAGCATCTTGCCGATAAACCCAGCGTTGGCAAAACGGTGGTCGCCCGCTGCTGCCAGATAGTCATTCGCGGCCTTCATCAGCGCCCGATGCAATGCCAGATCGCGACCTTGTTCATAGCGCAGCGGCTTCAGCGGTGCGAGCATCATTCTTCCTCTGAGCCATGTTGCACGGTACGCCGATCGTTCCCCTCACCCATCGATTTTAAAAACCGTCGCTGGCTAGCCAGTAGCTCACGATAGGTAATGCAGCGATAGTTCATGCCATGCTCGGCGGCCACGCGCCGTAAAATAGCGGCTAGCGCAGGGTAATGACGATGATGCCAACCAGGGAAAAGATGGTGTGTCAGGTGCAGGTTTAACCCTCCCGTCCAGTGCTCAAGCCAGCGCGGCGTCGGCAGCCAGTCACAGGCGGTCGCAAAGTTGTGTTGATACCAGCCTTGAGGCATCGGCTCTGTATCGGTAACGGCATAGAACTCAGCTTCAGCCCAGTGCGTACCCAGCAGTAAAAACACCACCAGCAACGAGGCCAGCATTTGACCCAGCAAATAGCTTAATAGCACGATGCCCGGGCTAATGCCGTGTGCCGCCCCCACCATGATGGGCATAACCAATAACAGCAGGATATGGCCGATTTTACTGCCGATAAAAATCATCCATCCGCGGTAGCCTAACTGTACTGAACGAGCATTCACGGGGGTTTTACCCAAGCGATCGGCCCAATCAAAAATCCAGGCGATATAAGGGAGCGAGAACGCGGCCACCAGCGGCCAGTAAAGGTGCTGATAACGCATGTAGGAACGGTGGCGCTGAAAAGGCGTTTGGCGGAAAACCCCATTCTCTTCCGTATCCAGATCGTAATGTTCCACATTCGGATAAAGATGGTGGAAATCCACATGGCGCAAACGCCAGTAATCGGGATCGATGCCTAATGGCAACGTGACGATGCGCCCGACCACGCGGTTCAGTGTCTGATTGCGGAAAAAGGTATTATGGGAGGCGTCATGATTAACAATGATATTCAATAACATCGACAGCATGATGAAAGAAAAATAGCTCAGGAAGAACGCCCATGCCGACTGCTGCACTAAACAAAGGGTATAACAGGCGATGCAGCATAAAAAGAGTAATCCGGCCTTAATAAACTGCCTGCTATCGGCAAAGCGATGATCGTGATTAGCGCGGAGATAGGCCGACGTTTCCCGCTGTAATGCACGATGGAAAGCCTGTTCGCCCTTCGCAGGATACAGTTTGGCGGGAAGCACACTAGACATTTTCATGCTCCTCAGTCAGGGGGCGTCGGCCCCAGCCGACCGCCATCGCCAGCCCGTGCAGCGCCAGCATCGGCATCGCCATCTTCCAGTAGAGCGCTTCCCAGCCCAGATAGACAAGAAACACGGCAGGGAATAGCAGCCCCACCAGCAGCCAAACGTAAATACCCCAGCGTCTTCCTTCGGAAATGCCGCCCAGCGCAACCGCCCCCGCCACCAGCAATAGGAAGAGCGCCGCCTGCGACAGATCGGCGGAATCATAGCCGTAGCCATACAGGTAGACGTAGCCCACCACCAGCGCAAACAGCAGCATCGCACCGGCAATCAACGCCATCGGCGTACAGTGAAACGTCGCCTGACGCGTACGGCGCACCGACAGTTTCAGGTACGACAGAAAAGGCAGGTTACTGGCCCAAAACGGGTTTTTCGAGGGTATTTCCCGACCCGCGCCGTAGCGGAAAGGCGTGTCAGGAAGTTGCGGACAAAAGCTGCCGAACAGTTTGTCCCAAAAAATAAAGGTACCGCCGAAGTTCTTATCAGCGTACGCACGGTCATTCACGTGGTGTACGCGATGGTGTGCTGGCGTCACCAACACCTTTTCCAGCCAGCCCAATTTGGGCGTCATGGCATTATGGTTAAACAGTTGGACACTGTAATGCAGGATGGAAACGGTGACGAACACGTATAGCGGAACGCCGAGCAGCGCCAGAATCAGGAAGAACGGAATCGAGGTCAGCGAGGAATACCAGGAGTTACGCACGCCCAGCGACAGATTGAAATGCTCGCCCTGATGGTGAACCACATGCACCGCCCAGAGCACACCGAAGGTGTGGTGCAGGCGGTGTAGCCAATAGAAACCGAAATCCCAGGCGAGTAGCGCGAACAGCCACATCAGCACCGGCGGCCAGGTTTCCACCCAGCCAAAACTGAAATGCGCCGCGACATAGCCATAGCAAAAAATTTCCACGCTGCGAAAAAGCCACAGCATGATATGCCCTGAATTCAGGTTGAAAACCACGTCATGCCAGTTCACCGTTTCACGCTGCATCCACTGTAAAACCAGCGCTTCGCCAATCACCACAACCAGCATGAAGACAATGGGTAGAGCCAAATCGATCATGATGTCATTCCTGATGCTGCTTGTCGTTAGGCAGCGGAGCCGCTGGGGAAATGGCCTTCACCGCCTCTCGACTACGCAGAAAGACCCATCCCGCGATCCCCGCCAGCATCGCGCCAGTCACCAGATCGATGAACAGGTGGCGGCGCAGTTGCAGGATGGAAAAGGCTATCGCGATGCCCCAGAGAAGATAAAAGCCGGTTTTCACCTTCTGCTGCCCATCGCTCATCGCCCACACTGCCAGCACCGTTAGCGCAATATGCAGCGACGGCAGGCAATTCTGTGGCGAGTCGATAAGCAGCAAAAGCTGTAGCACACGCGTGGAAAAATCGTCCCCGACGACCAGCGGATACACCATCGTAGTCGGAAAAATCAGGTACACCACGCCTGCAATCAAGGCGGTGAGCTGCGTTGCCCGCCGCAGCCCTGCCAGACGCGACATTGGGCAGGATAAATAGGACAGCGGCACGATGATAAAAAAGGAGAGATACAGCCAGATAGCCGACGCGCTAAAGGGAATCCACTCATCAACCAGCGACGTCGGCAGCACCGTTCCCTGCCCCTGAAACTGCGCGCTCAGTTGATATACCACGCCGACCGTTCCCCAGCCGAAGAGCAGCGCTTTCAGCCGCAATAGCAGCGTGTGTTGAGGAAATCGCATCATGCTTCCCCCTTCAGGTGGGTAATCCGTCTGCGCTTTTGCGTAAATTCTGGCGCGATCTCCCCGGCGGTGAGATGCCACCGCAGCCGCGATGCATCAATGCCCTGCAACACAAACTGCTGCACCAGACTGTCCCGACAGGCTTCCAGCTCCGGCAGGCTACACGCGGCGGATAAATGCAGCGTCGCGTCGCCCTGCTGCACCAGCCGATAGTCGGCATGCAGCGGCAGCGCGTTAGCAATCACTCGGCTACAGAGATCCGCAAACACGGTCTGAGTTTCACCGCTGCGGTTCGGCAACCTCAGGCTGTCATCACTGCGCCCTTCAATACGGGCTATTGCCATCGTCACGCGGCCACACGAACAGGGATCCCGCTGTTTGACCAGCACATCATCCAGCCGATAGCGCACAATTGGCTGCGTGCTGCGGGTGAAATCGGTAATGATGGGCGTAAAGCGTTCGTCATCCAGCCACTGCGGCTCAATGTGAATAAATTCTTCGTTAAGATGCAACGTGCCGTGTTCACAGGTCGATGCCAGAAAGCCTTCCGTTGCCTGATACACTTCCCCTATTTGCTCGAAGACCTGCTGCAACAGCTGCTTATCTTGCGGCTCCAACACCTCGGCCACGGAAATCACCTTTTTGGCCGACAGCCGCAGTTCACCACGTTGTACCGCCAGCGCCAGCTCGCGCAGCACCTGTGCAGGAGCAACGATAATCGACGGTGGCCACGCTTCCAGTCGCGCAAAATGACCGGAAAATGGCGCAAAGAGATCGTAAAACGACAGGCTGAGCCAGCGGTTATCGACGCTGTGATACAGATTGTTATCCGCACGCAGAAACAGCGCCACCCGTTCACCGGCACGTAAACCGTCAGGCAGCATTTTCGCCAGCATGCCTCCGGCCCAAATCTGCTGTTCGCGCGGGCTGACGACAAACAGACCACGCTGGCCAGACGTACCGGACGACAACCCGACGCTAAACCCGTTCACATTCGGCGTGAAGTCGCGATCCGCTTCGCTGCGGCGCGCACAGGCAAGCAGGTCATCTTTCTTAAGCCCAGCGGTGTTCATCCGATCGAATTCGGCCATCATTACGGCTTTATCCATCGTCGGCCACGACGTAATAGGAAGCTGGCAGTAAGGACGAAAATAGGGACTACGCGCCAGCACCCGTCGCGCGAAGCGGGCGAGCTGATTCTGCTGATGGCGTTCAAGCGCCTGACGGGTGGTAAAACTCAGGCGTCTGGCGCGGAAATAGTGCCAGATCGTCATCAGCGGAATCATAGGTCGCCCTCGTGGCACAGACGAATCTCGACCTGTCCGTTCAGGTGTAACTGATGCAGCTGGTCCAGCGTTTGGTAATAGGCTTTTGGATCGTCCATCACCAGATTCGCCAACCGCGACGGTCCGCGACCTTCACGATAGCTGTGCGGCGACCAGGCGGCATCACTTGCCAACAGCACCCAGCCGTTTTCGGTCAGCACAAACGCGCCGAGGTGTCCGGCGGCATGGCCGGGCAACGGCACCAGCACGATCTCTTTGTCGCTACCGGGCAGCGCATAGCCTTGCGTAAACGGTGCCAGCTCGGCTGGCAGATCGGTAAGCGGGAAGCTCTCAACAAACTGGAGCGCCTGCTCAAATTGTTCAGGAATCAACGCGGGCACAAATGCCCGCTTCAACGCGGCGAAACCGCGCAGGTTCCGCGTCTGCTGCCAGCCCAGCGCCGAACAGATAAACGGCACGGAGGGGAAGTCCCGCAGCCCCGCGATATGATCGCCGTGGAAATGGGAGATGATCAGGCCGTCGATATCGGCAGGCTGAATGCCCTGCGCGTGTAGCTGGTGAATCAGCGCATCTTTCGTTTCGAAATGCACTGGCGTCATTCTGCGGTACAGTTGAAACAGGCCGGAACGCGTGGCATCGGTAAAATGCTGAGCATAGCCGGTATCCCACAGCCAGCGCTTACCCTGACTTTCCAGCATCCAGACCCGCGCCGGAAAACGGCACACTTTCCATCCCGCACCACGCAGCGCCATACAACCCGGATGCAGGCAGTATCCTACTTCAAACGTCGAAATATTAGCCATGTCCGTCAGTGCTCCGCTGCGCAAGGTGTGTTTTGAACCAGCTACCGGTTAACTCGATGCCCTGCTGGAGGGAAAAACGCGGCTGATACCCCAGCTCCTGCTTAGCTTTCTCCGCGCTGAGCGTCATATCAAAATTCACCGCTCCCGCGCTGTAGCGCGTCAGCAGCGGCTCTTTTCGGCTAAACCACGAGAACAGTTCCATACCACCGGCCACCGCGTGCAGTAACGGATACGGCACCGCCCTAACGCGATAACTCATGCCCAACTGACCGACCAGCAGTTGCTGGAGCATGTCTGCAAGGCGTGCGGGCTCATGATTGGTGATGTTGTACGCCGAACCTGAAACTAACCCCGTGCGCTGGCTGGCAAGCGCCATCGCCTCTACCACGTTGCCGACAAACGTCAGATCCAGCAGCGCTTCGCCACCGCGCGGGAGACGCAGCACGCCGCCGCCCACCGCGATCTGCCCCAGAACACGCGGCAGAATCACGCGGTCATGCGGGCCGAACAGGCCACGCGGGCGCAGGATGACATAGGTCGTTTGCGGGTAGTGTGACGTCATCGCCTGAAGCCGTTCTTCCGCCAGATATTTGGTCTGCGCATAATGATTGGCAAAACGCACCGCGCGGTAGCTTTCATCAATATTCAGGTGGTGCTGATAATCAAAGTAAATCGCGGGCGTGGAGATGTGCACAAAACGCGGGATCCCCAACTGACCGGCGGCTTCAGCCAGTCGCGCCGTTACCTCGGTATTATTCTGGTAAAAATCATCATATTGACCCCACGGTGATGATTTTGCGGCACAGTGCCAGACCACATCACAGCCCGCCATCAGCGTTCGAAACTGCTCTACCGACGTTTCCACCAAATCAATGCGGGCGAACTGCGCACCCTGCACTTCAAGCTGTTGCCCCACCGTGCGATCGCGCCCGCAGGCCAGCACCTGATGCCCAGCCTGGAGCAGCCATTCCACCGCGTTACGCCCCAGTCCGCTGGTTGCGCCCGTGACGAAGACTCTCATGGGATCAGTACCATTCCGCCCAGCGTCAGCCCGGCGGCCGTACCGACCAGCATCGCGGGTTCACCTTCAGGCAGGCGTTGCGTCACGATGGCATGATGCAGCGCCGTCGGAATCGACGCCGCGACCTGATTGCCGTGATAGCGGTAAATATCAATCAGCCTTTCCGTCGGAATCGCCAGCCGCTTGCGCATATGTTCCAGCGACAGGTGACTGGCCTGATGCGGAACCACCGCCGCCATCTGATCCAGCGAGTAGCCGCTGGCATCCAGCAGCCGTTGCAGATAGCCCTCAATCAAGGCAGAAGCCTGCTTGAACAGCCGTTTTCCCTGCATGTGGAACAGAAAATCATGTAGTTCCATCCCCGCACGCGGGTTGCGCAAGGTACCGCCTGCGCGGATTTGGCACAGTTCGTTGCCCTTCGGATAAGTTTCCAGCAAACACGCCGCAATACCGCTGCGCCCATCGCCGCGTTCAACAACGGCGCACGCGGCACCATCGCCAAAAATCAGCGACGACTCTTCGTCATCCCAGTCAATGCCGCGTGAGGCCAGTTCGGTAGAGACAATGGCAATGCGCCGATAAGCGCCGGTATTCAGCAAACCAGCAGCCACCTGAAGCGCGGAAATAAAGCTGACGCAGCTGCTGTTAATATCAAAACAGGCCGTCCCTTTTGGCAGAGACGACGCTTTTAATAAATGGCTGGCGCTATAAGGCAGCGCCTGAATCGGAATAGCAGAGGCAAACAGCAGCAGATCGATTGACGCGGGCGGAATAATTCCCCGCGCCAGCGCGTCATTTAACGCCGCCACACCGAGCTCGGCCTGGCTGGCATGATTATCGGCATGGTGACGATAGATAATACCTGAACGGCTTTCGACATAACCAGCGGGCTTATTGAGCCGCACATCTAATTCAGCCGACGTCACCCGCTGCGCAGGAAGCGCGCTGCCGGTAGAAATAATCTTGAGTGGAACCAATCCCTGAGTAAATGCATGACTTTGCGTCTTCAACATCAATCCTTTTCAGATTCATTATCGTTTTAGCTGTACTGAGCAGGCTATCACGTACGGTATTTATTCATTCTGCTGCTAAGAATAACGAAATCACCACGAATTGAAATCTTAAGCTGTGCGATCGCACTATTCTATCCCGACATTTTTTCGCTATTCTCTGTTCATTCCCGATGCTGAATTAAGCCAGAAGTTATACTTATGTCATTGTTTATCAAATCGGTTATTGGCGCGCTGATCGTATTGCTCATCAGCGTACTGGCGAAAAGCCGAAACTATTATATTGCCGGGCTGGTGCCGCTATTTCCCACGTTCGCGCTGATCGCACATTACATCGTTGGCACCGAACGCGGACTGGAAGCGCTGCGCGCCACCATCCTGTTTGGCATCTGGTCCGTTATTCCTTATCTGGTTTACCTCATTTCACTTTATTACTTTACCGCGTGGATGAAATTGCCACAGGCACTGCTCGCAGCAGTCGTGTGTTGGAGTGTCTCAGCGGCACTGTTGGTGAAAATCTGGACGTGGTATCAGGGGAATTAGGTGTTGGCAGAAGGGCGGGCCCCCCTGCCATAGGCAAGTGATATCAGGCGAAAGCAAAGCCTTCATCTTCCCATCCCATGATTCCCCCGATCATAATTTTTACCGGGCGACCGAGTTGTGCCAGCTTTAATGCCGCCTGATCTGCACCATTACAGTGTGGTCCCGCGCAATAGACGACAAACCGCGTGTCATCAGGCCACTCGGCCATACGCTCAGATGTAATTTCACGGTGCGGAAGATGAATCGCCCCCGGTATATGACGCGCGGTAAAGTGCTTCGTCGATCCCACCACATGCAATAACACAAAGTCCTGCTGAGTCTCAGAGAGCGATCCCGCCACATCCGCGCAGTCTGTTTCAACAGACAGACGACGTGCAAAATGGGATAGCGCGATATCAGAAGCAGCAAAGGGATATTCAGTCACGTAACTCATCGATTTTTCTCATTGATTGGAATGAGGCTCGACTATAAAACGGATACACAAAGGCTGGCAGATGGCATTATTGCCATATATCGTCAATATCATGACAAGTTATCGAAGTGAGGAAATCGATGTTCAACCCGCTTGTTGTCGTTCTTGCTTATGATGGCTTGTGTACATTCGAGTTTGGTATTGCCGTTGAAGTCTTCGGCCTTCCTCGCCCCGAAATGGGAAAAGACTGGTATCAGTTTGCCGTCGCGGGCTTAGACAGTGGCGCGATGCGGGCAACCGGTGGCATCCATGTTGTTGCCGATGGTGGCCTTGAACTGTTAACACAGGCGGGGACGATTATCATTCCCGGCTGGAAAGGCAGTGATGTGCCCGTCCCCACACATCTGATCGATGCATTACGCCAAGCACATCAGCAAGGTGCCAGGCTGCTCTCTATCTGTTCTGGGGTTTTTGTCCTCGCGGCGACCGGCCTGCTTTCCGGGCGACGCGCCACGACACATTGGCGCTACAGCGACACGTTGAAAATGCAATATCCTGATATCAACATCGAGCCAGACGTTCTTTATATTGATGAAGGAACGATTCTTACGTCAGCCGGGAGTGCCGCAGGTATCGATCTTGGGCTGCACCTCATCCGTCGGGATTACGGCAGCAAAGCGGCCAATCAAGTGGCTCGCCGATTGGTGGTCGCACCGCATCGTGATGGTGGGCAAGCGCAGTATATTGAAAAAGCAGTACCGGTAGACTACGAACGCTCACGCCTCGGGCCGCTTATCGATCATGTCCGAGCCAACCTCGCGGAAGAGTATTCCGTTACGAAACTGGCAGCAATTTCTTGTATGAGTCCACGCACGTTCCTTCGCCGTTTTTCTGCCGCTACGGGTACGACACCAGCACGCTGGCTACTGGCCGAACGGCTGAATACCGCACGCGATTTACTGGAAAACACGTGCTTATCGATCGAGAAAATCGCCGAAACGGTGGGATTTGGTACCGCAGCCTCGTTACGCCACCATTTTCGCCAGCAGTTGCATCTCACGCCCTCAACCTATCGGTTGCGCTTCGGGCAGAGAACCCATGATATTCCAGAGAATCTTGCCGCGAAGAGAGGATAAGATCATGAAAAAAAAGACATACCCCGGCACCGTTTATCGCCCCATTCTCTCCGCACAGGAAGCAGAACGCTTCACGCTCCCGCACTATTTCACGCTGCGTGGGAACGATGACCAAGCTGAGGCTGATGTCTGGCAGCCCGCACCGATTGAAGTCGATCCGGCAACGCCGTGGGTTGTCGGGCCGCAGGTAGGGGTGGATGGTGCAACACATACCCATATTCAACAGGCGGTGAACGCCGCGCTGCGGGCGCAGCAGGATCGGGGGCGCATTGAGATTACATTGCTGCCGGGCACCTATACCGGCACAGTCTACATCCCTGCCGATGCGCCACCGCTCACGCTATGTGGGGTGGGAGAACAACCGGATGACGTAGTGATCCAACTCGCGCTTGATTCGATGTTTTCACCGGCAACCTACCGGGAAACCGTGAACTCACACGGCGAATACCAGCCCGGTGACCCAGCCTGGTACCTGTACGATCTCTGTGCATCAAAGCAGAACGCGACGATTGATACCATTTGTGCCGCCGTGGTCTGGTCGCAAAGCGACAATTTCCAGATGAAGAATCTGACGGTAGTGAATACCTTGCTGGATTCAGTGGATGGTCGCGCGCATCAGGCCGTCGCGCTGCGCACCGACGGCGACAAGATACAGCTTGAACAGGTTCGCCTCATCGGTCGTCAGGATACGTTTTTCGTCAATACCAGCAACCTCCAGAATGAGTACGTCACGGACCGCTATAGCCGGGTCTACATTAAAGACAGCTACATTGAGGGCGATGTCGACTACGTTTTTGGGCGCGCAACCGCGGTATTCGAGCATGTCCACTTTCATACCGTTTCCAGCCGTGGGGCGAAAGATATTCACGTCTTCGCGCCTGATAGCATGCCGTGGGTGCAATACGGCTTTCTGGCAGTGGCGTGTCGTTTTACGGGAGACGAAGGCTTCAGCAGAGAAAGAAAGGCCAAACTGGGGCGCGCCTGGGATCAGGGAGCAAGGCAGACGGGATATCAACCGGGCCAGACGGCAAACGGCCAGTTAGTGATTCGCGACAGCACGATTGACGCCAGCTATGACAGAGAACAGCCGTGGGGAGCTGCGGCAACAACCGCACGGCCCTTTGCGGGTAACGCGGATTCAGCCCGCAATCTCGACGATGTGCATTTCAATCGGCTGTGGGAATACCACAATATCGACGAGGCGTGAGGTACAACGAAAGGGATAACAATATGAAAGGCGAGGGTTATTCGAGAAAGAGTCGCACTGATGGAATTAATTAACCTGAGCATCTGGCGGCCTGTAAACAATACAGGCCATAGAAAAGTAAGAAGAATTTTATTATATTACTGATAAATCTCGCTTAATTAGCATTCCCTGATGTTAGCCAGTCATCACGCTTATCCAGAGCGTTATTTATTTCTTTTACTTTACGCCCTTAGCATTGTCGTTCGATTGTATGTTTTTTCACTCCCCCATAACAATTAGACTTAGGTACAGGTGTAGGTATATACTTTTCCGTTACAAGGATGTTGATTCTTCAGACTGAGGTCATGAGATGTCGCCATTATTCTCCAGTAGCGAAATAATAAGCAGGGTAATCAAAGGTCATTTTAATGAAAACCTGGATCACTACGATGGCATCAAATTCTCATTTATGGTTTTGAATAAGAAAAACCCCTCTGAAATGCTCATTATTTCCAGTTATCCCGATGAATGGGTTAACCTCTACAAAGAAAACAAATACCAGCATATTGATCCTGTTGTTCTTGCCTCCTTTAATAAAATATCGCCTTTCTCTTGGGAGAAAAGTCTGGTTATTAACACACGACTACAGCTTGCCAAGATATTCGACCTCTCTAAAAAATATAATATTATCAACGGATATACTTTTGTACTTCACGATCACGGCGACAATCTGGCTATGCTATCGATTATCGTGGACAGCTCATATCCAGATGATGTTGATACATTCATTGAAGAGAAAAAAGACACCTTTCAGATGCTATTAATTGATGCATATGAAAAAATCATCTCCCTTTGCAGAGAGATGATTGAAAGTAAAAAACAATTAAATAATAAAGAAATATTCTCTCAGCGAGAAAATGAAATCCTTTACTGGGCCAGTATGGGTAAAACCTATCTGGAAGTTGCGATTATTCTCGGTATCAAAACCAGTACGGTAAAATTTCATATCGGCAACGTTGTGAAAAAACTTGGCGTCCTGAATGCCAAGCATGCAATCAGGCTCGGCGTTGAGTTACAGCTCATCAAGCCTGTGCAATAGCGGCAGGTACCCTTAGAGGCCACTGCTTCAATTCATTGCTCATAAATGTCCCGCTACGGTTAATACGACGAGCCAACGCTTCCTGATTCTCATCATCAACGGGAAGAAAAACCAAATAGACTCTTTCTTCCTTTTCTGATAAACCTTGTTCGACCACGCGAATTCCCCAGCCAGAGCGTTTTAATATCGTCAGCATAGGGTGACTCACTATCGTATATATTCCATCATAACCTTTGTCCCTTGAGTAATTAATCATCGAAAGAAACAACATCGAACTAATTGGGTATTCATTACCGAGAATATCTTTCGCTCGTGATTTATCTACAAAGAACCGACTCGATTCCAGATAATTACCTTCAGGGATATTTATCTCCTTGAAGTAAGGAAAAAACGTCCCGGTAATCATGTTAGGGTATTTTGTTTCAATAAATCTCAAACTACAGATAACGGTGTTATCTTTGATGCCAAAAAGATAAGTCGTGTTATTATTATCATACTGATCAAATTCCATTCCATCAGTACATTGCACGGCCCAATTCAGTCGATCTTTAAACGTCTCTTTTCTGAGGGTAAATAGCTCTTCTGATTTCGTTTCTGACAACAAGGTGTGATTTACATCAAATATCTCTAACATTTTTCCTCCATTGAAAAGTTAATACATAACCTCAAAAAACGATACGCCATCCCACAGATCCTTCGCCTTCAGATTATTATCTTGGCTGATTATTTATAGATATTCTGTCCCTTTCCACGGCGGTTGTACAGATGCAACCTGCATTGTCAGCAAGAGTTCACACACAAAAAGACAACGCGAGAAAAACCAATATAAACATATGATAAACAGATAAAAAAAATCCGGAAGCGCGAGACGATTCCGGATTTTTATATTACTCAATCTGTGCGTTATTTCTCTGTTTTATCCTGCAGTTGCCCAACCTGCGGCAGACCCGTGCTGGCGGAGGAAGAGAGCAAGCCCGTTTCAGCATAGTTAAACAGTTTTTCACGCGTGTCGGTGATATCCAGATTGCGCATGGTCAGCTGGCCAATACGGTCATCCGGCGAGAAGACCGAGTCGCCTTTCTCCATGGTCAAGCGCTCTGGCTTGTAGGTCAGGTTGTCAGACACGGTATTCATGATGGAGTAATCATTGCCACGACGCAGCTCCAGCGTCACTTCGCCGGTGATGGCGCTGGCGATCCAACGCTGAGAAGAATCACGCAGCATCAGCGCCTGAGAATCAAACCAGCGTCCCTGATACAGGAAACGACCCAGTTGACGGCCATTGGCGTGGTATTGCTCGATAGTGTCTTCGTTGTGGATACCAGTAACCAGACGCTCATAGGCAATGTGCAGCAGTGCCATTCCCGGCGCTTCATAGATACCGCGGCTTTTCGCTTCAATGATACGGTTTTCGATCTGATCGCTCATGCCCAGACCGTGACGACCACCGATGCGATTCGCTTCCAGCATCAGTTCAACGTCATCGGTAAAGGTCTTGCCGTTCAGCGCAACTGGGTGACCGCGTTCAAAACGGATGGTCACTTCTTCTGCTGGCACTTTGACGTTCTCGTCCCAGAACTTCACGCCCATAATCGGGTTAACGATTTTGACGCTGGAATTCAGGAATTCCAGATCCTTCGCTTCATGCGTCGCACCCAGAATATTGGAATCGGTGGAATAGGCTTTCTCGGCCGACATTTTATAGCCGAATCCTGCCTGTGACATAAACTCGGACATCTCCTGACGGCCACCCAGCTCATCAATGAAATCGGTATCCAGCCACGGCTTGTAAATCTTCAGTTCAGCATTGGTCAGCAGGCCGTAACGATAGAAACGCTCAATATCGTTGCCTTTATAGGTGCTGCCGTCGCCCCAGATGTTGACGCCGTCTTCTTTCATTGCAGCAACCAGCATCGTGCCGGTAACCGCACGGCCCAGCGGCGTGGTGTTGAAATAGGTTACGCCCGCCGTCGTGTTGTGGAATGCGCCACATTGAATCGCAGCGATACCTTCAGCAACCAGTTGCTTACGGCAATCGATCAGGCGAGCATTTTCTGCGCCGTATTCCATAGCCCGACGTGGGATTTCCTCGTAGTCATCCTCGTCTGGCTGCCCCAGGTTCGCGGTATATGCATAAGGAACCGCGCCTTTTTGACGCATCCAAAGCAGTGCAGCGCTGGTATCCAGACCACCCGAGAACGCAATACCAATACGCTGACCAACCGGAAGATGCTTGAGAATCGTTGTCATATATATAATCCCTGCTCGAAAGATCTCTGGATATAAGCTGAGTCGCCCACACCATTATGTTACGCCATACATTCGTGAGTGTTCGCACCCTGTGCACATCCTGCATCAAGCGGGCTAGACGATGACCAACATCGACATACTCACAAATGCATATTTATGCAAAATAAGTGAGTGATAATTTAAACATCTTTTTGGCAGGACAGGAAGAGAAGAGTCATACTTTCATGCAAAAAAATTCGCGGCCAATTCACGACCAAGTTAGCAAGTATAGCGCTATCTTCTCTTCAGGCTAAGCAGCAAAAATCGTTTACGCGACCCACTCGACATTAATAAAACATCGTTTCATTTTGTCGATATTTCTTTGCTATCCTCTTGCGGTTAACACCTTCCCTTGCATATTGCTGGAGATGCTATGTCTAAGAAAGTCGCCGTTCTGCTGGCTCCTGGGTTTGAAGAAGCAGAAGCGATTATGGTGATTGATGTACTGCACCGTATGAAGATAGAAGTCACCATGCTGTCATGCTATGACAGACTGGAGCTGCACAGTTATCATAATATTCGCATGTTTGCCGATGCTCTGCTGGAAAGAAACCAGGACACGCTGTTTGATGCCGTGGTTATTCCCGGCGGCCCACAGGGGACGGTAAATCTGGCCGCAAACCCGATGGTCGTCGAGTTTATCCGTCGCCACGATGACGCGGGAAAACTGATTTGCCCACTGTGCTCCGCAGCCGCGCGCGTGCTGGGTGGTAACAAACTGCTGAAAGGCCGCCGCTACGTTTGCTCCGGGAATTTATGGCAGGACGTGACCGATGGCATTTACGTTGACGAGAAAGTCGTGGAAGACGGCAATCTGATCAGCGGCAAAGGTCTGGGCGTGACATTCGATTTTGCCTTTACCCTCGCCAACCGCCTGACCGGTGACAAAGAAAACGCCAACTTCCAGGTTGAGCACATTGATTACGATTACTGGCGCGTGCCAGCGTAACCGTTCACCAACTTAATGATAAGGCGCGCACCCTCGCGCCTTCCTGCCTTTCCCGCATCAATAACCTTCCCCATAACGCTCGCGGTACTCTTTCGGCGTGATGTCATACCCTTTCTTAAAGACGGCATAAAAATAAGGCAACGAAGGGTAGCCGCACATCAACGAGATCTCACCAATCGAGAGCGAGGTCGATATTAGCAAGTTACGCGCCCGATCCAGCTTTTCCTCATGAATCATGCCGTGAATGGTCTGGCCGACTTCGTCTTTGAAGCGTTTTTCCAGGTTCGAGCGGGAAATCCCTACCGCATCCAGCACCTGCTCAACCTTAATCCCTTTGCAGGCGTGATAGCGGATAAAATGCATCGCCTGAATCACCGCAGGATCGTGCACGGAGCGATAATCCGTTGAGCGACGTTCAACCACCCGAACCGGCGGCACCAAAATACGCTGTAGCGGTACATCAGACTGATTCAACAGTAACTGGTGCAGCAGTTTCGCTGCACGATATCCCATTTGGCGTGTACCCTGCGCTACCGACGAGAGCGCAACGCGTGAAAGGTAGCGGATCAGATCTTCGTTATCGATCCCGATGACGCACAGCTTTTCCGGTACGGCAATATTAAGGTGTTCGCAGACTTGCAGCAGATGGCGCGCGCGAGAATCCGTCACCGCGATAATCCCCGTCTGCGGTGGCAGCCCCTGCACCCAGTCAGCCAGCCGATTTTGCGCGTATTGCCAGTTATCCGGTGACGTTTCCATTCCCTGATACACCACGCCCTGATACTTTTCTGCCGCAACCAACTGCCTGAAAGCATGCTCCCGTTCCTGCGCCCAGCCTTTCCCACCCGATGCCGGCAGGCCATAAAACGCAAAGCGGTTCAGCCCTTTCTCTTTGAGGTGCATAAACGCGCTTTCCACCAATGCATAATTATCTGTCGCGATATAATGCACAGGCGGGTAATCTTCGGGCTGATGGTAAGAACCCCCCACCCCCACCAGCGGAACATTCACATCCTGTAGCAGCCGTTTAATCTCACCATCGTCAAAATCGGCAATCACGCCGTCGCCCAGCCATTCTTTGATGTTATCAATGCGGCAACGGAAATCCTCTTCAATGAAGATGTCCCAGTCGCACTGGGAAGCCTGTAAATATTCGCCAACCCCTTCAACCACCTGACGGTCATACACTTTATTGGCGTTGAACAGCAGCGTGATGCGATAGCGTTTTTCAAACATGGCAGTTGGCGCTCATTAATCGCAAGTTCCTTGAATAAAGTCTTCTTCCTTGAATAGCACAGCGTCCCAAGAGGCCAAAATAATTTGCTGATTATTGCGAGCCGCCGCGTATTTCCTACGCAGACTCAACATCACGTCATACACGCCGCTTTGTTGCGGTATCCATCCATACCGCCAATAGCAGGATTCCGCCTTTTACGACGTATTGCCAAAACGTCGGCACATCCAGCATGCTCATCCCGTTATCCAGCGACGCCATGATAAATGCCCCCATCACCGCACCCGCCACGCTGCCAATCCCGCCCGCCAGACTGGTACCGCCAATCACGCAGGCGGCAATCGCATCCAGCTCGGCAATATTCCCGGCGGATGGCGAACCTGCACCCAATCGTGAACTGAGAATCAGCCCAGCGACCGCAACCATCAGGCCATTAATCGCGAATACCGTCATTTTGGTGCGCTCGACATTCACGCCCGATAGGCGAGCGGCATCGATATTCCCACCCACGGCATAGATGCGGCGGCCAAATGCGGTTCGCGTCGCGAGAAAAATACCGCCCAGCATCAACAGCGTCAGCACCAGCACTGGTGTTGGCACACCGCGATAGTCATTCAGCAGATAAATCGCACCCAGTACCACCAGTGCCGTCACTGTCTGACGGCCAATATCACCTGCGGGTGGATTTATCGGTAACCCTAATCGGGCGCGACTGCTGCGCCGGCGCCACTGCCAGGCAATAAACACCATCAACCCGATGGCACCGAACATGAAACCGATTCCGGAAGGCAGATAGCTCTGCCCAATCTGCGACATCGCTTCGCTGGTCGGAGAAACCGTCGTCCCATTGGTGATACCGATCAGAATGCCGCGAAAAGCTAACATCCCCGCCAGCGTCACGATAAACGAAGGGACTTTCCGGTAGGCAACCCACCAGCCATTCCACGCGCCCAGCAATAGTCCCAGCGCAAGCGTCACGACGATGGTCAACGGCAAGGGCCAGCCAAACCAGACATCAAAAATCGCCGCCGCACCGCCCAATAGCCCCATCATCGAACCGACCGACAGATCGATCTCGGCAGAGATAATGACAAACACCATGCCAACCGCCAGAATGCCGGTGATCGCCGTTTGCCTCAGCAGGTTGGAAAGATTACGCGCGCTGAGATACGCCCCGTCGGTCATGTAGGTGAAAAAGAGCATGATGGCGATGATGGCGGCAATCATCACGTAGACCTGAAGATTGATGCTTTTCAACCGTTGCAGCATCGAGGCAGAGCCAGCGATATGTTGTTGTTCAGACTGCGATGTTTTCAGCACGATGTTCACTCCTCAATGCAGCTTCCATAACCTGTTCCTGGGTTAAATCACGATTGATCAAATCCGCTTTGATCCGCCCCTGATGCATCACCAATACCCGATCGCTCAACCCCAGCACTTCGGGCAATTCAGAAGAAATGACAATGACGGCAATGTGCTGTTTTACCAGCGCATTAATCAGCTTATAGATTTCGTATTTGGCACCGATATCAATGCCGCGCGTGGGTTCATCGAGAATCAGAATGCGGGGGTTCAACAGCAGGCATTTCGCCAGCACCGCTTTTTGCTGGTTGCCGCCGCTTAACCGGGCAATCGCCAGTTCCGGGCTGGACGTTTTCACCTTCAGGTTCGCCAGCGACTGCCGGATGATGTCCTGCTCACGGGCATCATCAAGCATGGAAAACGCCCCCGTGAATTGGTCGAGTGCCGCTAGCGTCATGTTCTGCGCCACGCTCATCACCGGGACGATGCCGTCCTTCTTACGATCCTCCGGCACCATCGCAATGCCCTGTGCCATCGCCTGTTGGCAGTTGCTGATGGTCACTGGCTTACCATCAATAAAGATGTCGCCCTGCCAATGGCCGTGATAGGAACCAAAGAGGCACTGCACCGTCTCCGTACGCCCCGACCCAACCAGCCCGGCAATGCCGAGAATTTCGCCTCGGTGCAGAACAAACGAGACATCATCCACCCGGCGAATATGGCGATTGACGGGATGCCAGGCGGTAAGGTGTTCTACGCGTAACACTTCTTCACCAATGACATGCGGTTCATTGGGATAAAGCTCCGTCAGCTCTCGCCCCACCATCATGGCAATGATCTGGTCCTCGCTCAGCTCGGTCGCCGGACGCGTATCAATCGGCTTCCCGTCACGAATCACGCAAATCACATCGGAAATGGCTTTAACTTCGTTGAGCTTGTGCGAGATATAGATACAGGCGATACCGTGATCGCGCAGATCCTGAATGATCTCAAGCAGGATAGCGGTTTCCCGCTCGGTCAATGAGGCCGTTGGCTCATCCAGCACCAGCAGACGCACCTGCTTGTTCAGCGCTTTGGCGATTTCTACCAGCTGCTGCTGACCTAATCCAAGTTCACCCACTTTGGTATTCGGGTCGACAGCCAGCTTGACCTGCTCCAGCATGCGCTGGCAGCGTAGATACATATTGTCGTAATCCATCACGCCAAAACGCGTCCACTCGTTGCCCAAAAAGAGGTTCTCCAGCACCGTCATCTCTTTCACCAGCGCCAGTTCCTGATGAATGATCGCGATGCCTTTTTGCTCCGTATCGCGAATATGGTTGGCGCGTAGCTCGTCACCCGAGAACACGATCTGCCCGTCATAGCTGCCATACGGATAAATGCCACACAGCACCTTCATTAAGGTGGATTTGCCAGAGCCATTCTCGCCACACAGCGACAAGACCTGGCCTGCCTCCAGCATCAGGCTAACGTTATCTACGGCTTTCACCGTGCCAAACGCCTTGGTGATGTTTTTCATTTCCAACAGATGCGGCATCATGGCCCCCGTGATTCAGGTGTCTCAGACCTCGTCAGCGACAGTGGCGAGCCACAACGGCATATCGTGGCTCGGTAAATTTCCTACATCCTGAAATCTATTGGCTGCGGCGTGCGTTAATACACATCCGCTTTTTTGTGGAAGCCATCGGCAATGACGGTGGAATCGATATTGGATTTATCGACGGGAATCGGAGTCAGTAAGAAGGAAGGAATATCTTTCAAGCCATTGTTTAATTTAGCGTTAGATTCCGGATTTTTATCGGAGCCGAGCGCCACGGCGATATCTGCGGCATCTTTCGCCAGCTTGCTGATCGGTTTGTAGACGGTCATCGTTTGCGTGCCTGCCACAATCCGTTTGATAGCCGCCAGATCGGCATCCTGACCGGAAATCGCGACTTTCCCTGCTAATCCCTGTGCAGCAAGCGCCTGAATCGCTCCGCCCGCCGTGGCATCGTTCGACGCCACAACAGCATCGATCTTATTGCTGTTCGCCGTTAGTGCATTTTCCATAATTTTCAGCGCGTTCTCTGGTAGCCAGGCATCAACCCACTGATCGCCGACCACTTTTATTTTCCCACTCTCGATCAACGGCGTGAGCACCTTCATTTGCCCCTGACGAAATAGCTTCGCATTATTATCGACCGGTGAACCACCCATTAAGAAATAGTTCCCGCCGGGCACCTTATCGACGAGATATTTCGCCTGTAGTTCTCCAACCTTTTCATTATCAAATGAAATATAAAAATCCACGTCCGCATTATTAATCATGCGATCGTAAGCAAGCACTTTTATTCCCTCACGTTTTGCTTCCGCAATAACATTACCAAGTACCTGACCGTTATAAGGAATAATAACTAATACATCGACACCGCGATTGATCATGTTTTCTATTTGAGAAATTTGCGTCGCTTCATTGCCGTTTGCTGATTGAACAAAAACATCAGCGCCCTGCTTTTTGGCTTGCTCAACAAAAAGATCGCGATCTTTCTGCCAGCGTTCAAGACGCAAGTCATCAATCGCCATGCCTATTTTAACGTCCTTCGCGAATCCGGGCTGACAAGCTAAAGTGAATACGGCACAAGCTGAGAGTAAAAAATGGTTAACTTTCATCATAGCGTACCTTTTTTTATTTAAGATGCAGGGCGATACCCTAAATAATTCGAGTTACAGGAAGGCGGCAAGAGAGGAAATCCCGATGAGCTTACACAAGTAAGTGATTCGGGTGACTGAACGCTGCCAACGCACATGTAACTTGAAGTATGACGGGTAAGACTCCAATAGCCAGATGAGTATTGTCGCTAAACATCCCCCCATCAATTACAGATTTTTATCCTCCAATTATGTTTTTTGGTTTAATTTCCGTTTTTTGATACGGGTCATATTTTATTGTCGAGTCACATTTTCATTTTGTTACCTATTGCGAAGCGTATTCAGAGTAAAACGCCGTTATTTTTGCGACACAGCGCACATTTAATAATTCTCTGAATTTCAGTGTGAAATAACGTAATTGAGGAAACACTCATCCACTCCGAAAATTAATCACATTCCCGTCTCTTCCGTCTGGGTGGTTTCTAAGGAGTTAACGATGCAAGCCTATTTTGAACAGATCGAAAAAGTTCGTTATGAAGGTAGCCAAAGCAACAATCCCTTCGCCTTTCGTCACTACAATCCCGATCAGGAAATACTCGGTAAACGTATGGCGGACCATTTGCGTTTTGCCGTCGCGTATTGGCACACGTTCTGCTGGAACGGCGCGGATATGTTTGGCGTTGGCTCCTTTTCCCGCCCGTGGCAGCAGTCAGGCGACGCGCTGGAGTTGGCAAAGCGCAAAGCGGATATCGCATTCGAATTCTTTCAAAAACTCAGCGTGCCTTACTACTGCTTTCATGATGTCGATGTCGCGCCAGAAGGGAATTCACTGAAAGAGTATCTGCATAACTTTGCGGTAATTACCGATGTGCTGGCGGAAAAGCAGCAGGATAGCGGCGTGAAGCTACTGTGGGGCACCGCGAACTGCTTCACCCATCCCCGTTATGGCGCAGGCGCGGCCACCAGTCCTGACCCAGACGTCTTTGCCTGGGCGGCCACACAGGTGTTCACAGCCATGAACGCGACCCAAAAACTGGGTGGCGAAAACTATGTGCTGTGGGGCGGGCGTGAGGGATATGAAACCCTGCTCAATACCGACCTGCGTCAGGAGCGTGAACAAATCGGCCGCTTCATGCAGATGGTCGTCGAGCATAAACACAAAATCGGCTTTCAGGGCACGCTGCTCATCGAACCGAAACCGCAGGAACCGACCAAACACCAATACGATTATGATGTCGCCACCGTTTATGGCTTCCTGAAACAGTTTGGGCTGGAAAAAGAGATTAAAGTCAACGTGGAAGCCAACCACGCTACGCTGGCAGGCCATTCCTTCCACCATGAAATCGCCACTGCTGTCGCGCTGGGCATTTTCGGATCTGTCGATGCAAACCGCGGCGATCCGCAGCTCGGCTGGGACACCGATCAGTTCCCTAACAGCGTGGAAGAGAACGCTCTGATCATGTACGAAATTCTCAAAGCGGGTGGCTTCACGACGGGTGGCCTGAACTTTGATGCCAAAGTTCGCCGCCAGAGCACCGATCGCTATGATCTTTTCCATGCGCATATCGGCGCGATGGATACGATGGCACTGGCGCTCAAGGCTGCCGCCAGAATGATTGAGGATGATAAGCTCAATCAGTTGGTCGCTAAACGCTATGCGGGCTGGAACGGGGAACTGGGTCAGCAAATCCTGCAAGGTAACGCCTCGCTGGAATCGCTTGCCCGGTATGCAGAAAGCCATCAACTGGCGCCACAGCACCAGAGTGGCCAGCAGGAATTGCTGGAAAATCTGGTTAACCGCCACCTCTTTGGCTAAAGCGATACACTCACTACGTCACACCTACTGTGACAGACTAAACCCTGTCGCAGAGGCTTATCAGGAGCCACTATGTATATCGGTATTGATCTGGGTACTTCGGGTGTTAAAGCCATCCTGCTGGATGAAGCTGGCGAGGTGGTTGCCAGCCATAGCGCTGCGCTGAGCATTTCTCGTCCGCACCCGCTCTGGTCGGAACAGGCACCTGAAGACTGGTGGCAAGCAACCGAGCAGGCGATACAGGCGTTGGCAGCCACGCACAGCCTTCGCGCCGTGAAAGCGCTGGGGCTGACCGGGCAAATGCACGGTGCCACGTTGCTGGATGCTCGCCAGAACGTGCTGCGACCCGCGATTCTCTGGAATGACGGACGCAGCGCGGCTCAATGCCGAACGCTGGAGCAGCAGGTGCCTACATCGCGCCAGATTACCGGCAACCTGATGATGCCGGGCTTTACCGCGCCCAAGCTGAAATGGGTGCAGGAAAACGAAAGCGACATCTTCCGCCAAATTGATAAAGTTCTGTTGCCGAAAGACTATCTCCGCTGGCGTCTGACAGAGGAATTTGCCAGCGACATGTCCGATGCGGCGGGAACGCTTTGGCTGGACGTCGCCAAACGAGACTGGAGCGACACCCTGCTGGAAGCCTGTGCGCTGAGCCGCAAGCACATGCCCACGCTGTATGAAGGCAGTCAAATTACCGGTTATCTGCGGCCTGACATCGCCAGCCGTTGGGGTATGGATCCCATCCCCGTCATTGCTGGCGGTGGAGATAACGCAGCAGGCGCGATTGGCGTCGGGCTGTATCAAACGGGTCAGGCAATGCTGTCTCTCGGCACATCCGGCGTTTACTTCGCCGTCAGTGACGGCTTTCTCAGCAATCCGCAACATGCCGTCCACAGCTTCTGCCACGCGCTGCCGAATACCTGGCACCTGATGTCTGTGATGTTAAGCGCCGCGTCCTGCCTCGACTGGGTCGCCCGTCTGACGCACGCGGAGAGCGTGCCTGCACTGTTGCAGGAAATCGCTTCGACGCCAGTCGACGACACGATAACGCCAGTGTGGTTCTTGCCCTATCTTTCCGGCGAGCGCACGCCGCACAATAATCCCGATGCCAAAGGCGCATTCTGGGGGCTCACCCATCAGCACGGCCGTGCTGAACTGGCAAAAGCGGTACTGGAAGGTGTAGGATTTGCACTTGCCGACGGCATGGACGCGCTGCATATGACAGGGCTCAAGCCCGATAGTATTACGCTGATTGGCGGTGGTGCACGTAGCGCATACTGGCGGCAAATGCTGGCAGATATCAGCGGTCAAACGCTGGAATACCGCACGGGAGGAGATGTTGGCCCTGCGCTCGGTGCTGCCCGTCTGGCGCAAATCGCCATGCATCCACATACGCCACTGGCAGAGCTCCTGCCGCCGCTGCCGCTGGAACAGGTTCATCAACCTGCCCCCCAGCGTCACGCCGACTATGCCGAGCGGAGGCGTACATTTAAGGCTCTCTACCAACAGCTTAAGCCGTTGATGTAAAAATTAATCCGTAGTCAGCTAACCCAGCGACGCACATCGACTTTCTGTAGCGCCATCGAAAGCAGCAGGCTGCCTGCCAGCGTGATGGAGAAAACATAGAAAATATCGAGAACCGGATGAGCGGGTAACATCACATCATGCGTACGCAGATAGTGAATGATCAACGCGTGGAAGCCGTAAATCGCCAGTGAATGGCGCGAAATGGTGGCAAAGCCCGGTAAAATCCGCTGGCTAAAGTAGTGCTTAAACACTACCAGAAGGCTGACCGCAGCCAAAAATACCAGCGGGCCACAGTAGATGTAAAACGTCTGGGTGAACGTATCGTTCAATAATGTATGGTGCTTTGTCCCCAGCGCAACCAGCGCGACACACGCAATGAAGAAGGGGATAGCCGCCAGCACGACTTTCTTTGGCACGTCCAACATGCCTAACGCGCGCCCCAGCGCGGCGTACAGCACGTAGTAAAACGTATCACCGTAAATATAGAGATTCACGGGCAGTAATTTAAAGCCTTCAAACTCCACTCGCCCCGTATTGGGGTTGGCGACAACGGCCAGCAAGATAATCAAGACGGCTAAATATTTACCTGATACCGGCTTGATGGTAATAAGCGGAGAAAGCAGATAAATCACGATAATGGCGTAGAAAAACCATAAGTGATAAAAGATCGGTTTTTGCAGCGCATGGTGCAGTGAATTCAGGCCATTAATCGGCGTGAGCGTCGCAATATAAATCAGCGCAACCGTACTGTAGAAAAGCAGGCATAAACCGATACGCAGAAAATGCTTCTTCCCCGCGCGACGTTCACCAAAGAATAGGTAACCCGAGATCATGAAAAACAGCGGAACGCAGACGCGCGAGGCAGAGTTCAGGATATTCGCCACATCCCAGTGTCCATCGCCCGGCGTGCCACCCGCGGTAATATAGTACGTTGTGCTATGAATCAGAACGACCATCATGCAGGCCAGCGCCCGCAGGTTATCAATCCAGCCGATCTTATCCATCATGCACAACCTCTTGAAAGCAAAGCGCTATTCAAAACAGCGTAGCCGTTGTTAAGCGCTGACACAATCAACTATCAATCATCAGCTATAACAACCGGGCAAATCCTAGTGTAAGGACGGCTTAATACGGAAAACGGTGTTGAGTTAAGTTATGCGCGCCGACGGTGGCAAGCGCGCAGGATCTTACGGAATATGGCGCTAGAACAGCCCCATCGGCTTATCAGAGTAACTCACCAACAGGCACTTGGTTTGCTGGTAGTGTTCCAGCATCATTTTATGGTTTTCACGCCCGATGCCGGACTGCTTGTAACCCCCAAATGCCGCATGCGCCGGATAGGCGTGATAACAGTTGGTCCAGACGCGGCCAGCCTGAATACCGCGCCCCATCCGGTAGGCGATATTGCCGTTGCGGCTCCATACGCCAGCTCCCAGACCGTATTCCGTATCGTTAGCGATCTCCAGCGCGTCATCCATCGTTTTGAAGGTCGTCACCGCCAGCACCGGTCCGAAAATTTCCTCCTGGAAGACACGCATACTGTTTTTACCGAACAATATCGTCGGTTCCAGATAGTACCCTTCCGCCAACCCGCCCAGCATCGCCTTGCGCTGGCCGCCCGTGAGCACGCGTGCGCCCTCTTTCTTACCGATATCAATGTAGTTAAGGATGGTGTCAAGCTGACCTGCGGACACCTGCGCGCCCATCATGGTTTTGCTATCCAGCGGGTTACCGATGCGGATCGCCTCAACGCGCTTGATTGCCCGTTCCATAAAGCGATCGTAGATAGATTCCTGCACCAGCGCGCGGCTCGGACAGGTACAGACCTCGCCCTGATTGAAGGCAAACAGCGTGAAACCTTCGAGCACTTTGTCAAAGAAGCTGTCTTCCTTATCCATCACATCGGCAAAGAAGATGTTCGGCGATTTGCCACCTAGCTCCAGCGTCACCGGCGTCACGTTCTGCGCCGCATAGCTCATGATCTGCTGACCCACCTCGGTCGAACCGGTGAATGCCACTTTTGCAACGCGTTTCGACGTCGCCAGGTATTCACCAATTTCGCTGCCCGACCCATTAACGACATTGATGACACCTGGCGGCAGCAGATCCTGAATCAGTTCCATCAAAATCAACACCGACATCGGCGTCAGTTTGGCGGGTTTCAGCACAATACAGTTACCGGCGGCCAGCGCTGGTGCCATCTTCCAACAGGCCATTAGCAGCGGGAAATTCCAGGGAATGATTTGCCCGACAACGCCGAGAGGCTCATGAAAATGATAGGCCACGGTATCGCCATCAATTTCGCTAATCCCCCCTTCTTGCGCGCGGATACAGGCCGCGAAATAGCGGAAGTGGTCAATCGCCAGCGGTACGTCTGCCCCGCTCGTTTCGCGTATCGGTTTACCGTTATCCCAGGTTTCCACCTGTGCCAGCAGCTCAAGATTCTGCTCCATCCGGTCGGCGATTCGGTTAAGCACCAACGCGCGCTCCTGCACCGACAGACCACCCCATTCCGCTTTTGCCTTGTGAGCGGCATCCAGCGCGTGATCAATATCTCGCGTTGACGAACTGGCCACTTCACAGAGCGGTTGGCCAGTTACTGGCGTCAAATTGACAAAATACTGACCAGCATCAGGTGGTACCCAAGCTCCGCCGATAAAATTGTCATAGCGTTTTTTCAGATTGAGAGAGCCGTATTCGCCAGACGCGGATCGGCCTTCGAGATTATCGTGCGCCATTTCAGTCTCCTTTTCATTTCCGGGTGAGCGGCCATGCCGCAGTGAAAAAAGAGGCAAACAGTAAGCAGTTAAATTAAGCCTATACGGGGTATGGGGTTCGCGACAGGATTCGGCCAGAGAAGAAGGCAACTCTTCGAGTTGACGCACAGTTTCTTGCGAGAAAAAGTCGCGTCCCTTCAGGCGTGGTGAGGTATACCCTAAATAATTCGAGTTTCAGGAAGGCGGCAAGAGAAGGAATCCCGATGAGCTTACTCAAGTAAGTGATTCGGGTGACTAAACGCAGCCAACGCACATGCAACTTGAAGTATGACGGGTATAATACTTTTAATTTCCAGGGTTACTAACATGCAGGTATTTCAGGTGGAAGGGGTTCATTTACCAGCGGATGCCGCCCTTGAAGGCGCAACGCAACATTCAGTCTATCATCCCGATTCTCTGCATCAGCCACAGTCTGACTGGCTGGCGGAAGAGGTGCCCGTTGCGTTGGTTTATAACGGCATATCGCATGTCGTTATGATGGCCTCACCGAAGGAACTGGAGCAGTTCGCACTCGGGTTTTCCTTGTCTGAAGGCATTATTCAATCACCGGCTGATATCTACGGCATTGATGTACAGACCGCCTGTAACGGTATCGAAGTACAGATTGAGCTTTCGAGCCGACGCTTCGCTGGACTAAAAGAGCGACGCCGGGCGATGGATGGTCGCACAGGCTGCGGCGTATGTGGCGTAGAGCAACTTGCGGAAATCGGCAAACCGATCGCACCGCTGCCCTTCACGCAGACATTTTCCCTTAGCAAACTTGAAAACGCGCTGGTGCGGCTGCGTGATGTGCAGAAGATCGGCCAAGTGACAGGCTGTACTCACGCCGCAAGCTGGGTCGCGCCAGACGGCACGCTGTCTGGGGGGAGTGAAGACGTCGGCCGCCATGTCGCGCTGGATAAACTGCTGGGCACCCGAGCGAAACAAGGGTGGCAGAAAGGCGCTGCGCTAGTTTCCAGCCGGGCCAGCTATGAGATGGTCCAAAAATCCGCCATGTGCGGCGTGGAAATCTTGTTTGCTGTCTCAGCGGCCACCTCACTGGCCGTAGAGGTCGCACAGCGCTGCAACCTGACACTGGTCGGTTTTTGTCGGTCGGGACATGCGACTATCTACACGCATCCACAGCGTTTGAGCGCGTAAGAGACACCACCAGAGTCGCGGCGTTTTGCAGGCGAAGGGCATAGATTAATTTGTTTTTACATAGTGCAATAACGACATAAGCGTTTGTTATCATGAAGTAAAGCAATCTGACTCATGCCACCCATTCGAGAATAATCATTTTCAATATCATTTAATTAACTATAATGAAGGTATTGCTTACGCGGTACTAACAACACAGTGCCGTAACATTTTTTTTACCATGGAGATGCTAAACATGAGTTATTCACTGCCATCGCTGCCTTATGCTTATGACGCACTGGAACCGCATTTCGACAAAGAAACGATGGAAATTCACCATTCCAAACACCATCAGGCTTATGTCAATAATGCTAACGCCGCGCTGGAATCTCTGCCTGAACTGGCTAAATTGTCTGCTGAAGAGCTGATCGCTCAACTGGACAAAGTTCCTGCGGAGAAAAGAACGGCACTGCGTAACAACGCGGGTGGTCACGTTAACCATAGCCTGTTCTGGAAAGGCCTGAAAGTCGGCACGACGCTGACTGGCGACCTGAAAGCGGCCATCGAACGTGATTTCGGCAGCGTTGATGCGTTTAAAGAGAAATTTGAGCAAGCAGCAGCAACCCGCTTCGGTTCTGGCTGGGCGTGGCTGGTACTGAAAGACGACGGCAAACTGGCCGTCGTGTCTACTGCAAACCAAGATAGCCCGCTGATGGGTGAAGCCGTTTCTGGTGCGTCTGGCTACCCAATCGTCGGTCTGGACGTATGGGAGCACGCTTACTACCTGAAATATCAGAATCTTCGTCCAGCTTATGCTAAAGCATTCTGGAACGTGTTGAACTGGGACGAAGCTGCTGCGCGTTTCGCTAGCGCGAAAAAATAAAGCCGTTGAGTGCCTGATACCATCAGGCCTCTTCTGCATTTGAATATAAACTGGAATAACAGTCTGTTATTCCAGTTTTTTATTATCCCTACCTCGATGCCGAGCAGCATGTACGTTGGCATTCCTCTCTCACTGGCGCATAAAGTTTCGGAGTAACGTGCCGATATCTATTGCAGGTTTTTATCATGTTATTGTGCAGGGATAAGCTTGGTAAGCGGTAATCCGAGATGCTAACACCGCTAAATACGTGTGCATCAGGATAGTGAATTCGACTCAATACGATATAGTGGTGGGATGTGATGACGATGAATTTTGATAATCTAAAAGTCGGTAAAAAATTAGGATTAGGTTTTTTCCTGATTCTGCTGATGACCATGGTAATTGCCGGTGCGGGCATTATGCATATTGGCTCGCTGAAAGACAGTATTGATAAAGTGAATTTAAGCAACAATATCAATGATGAAATTAACCAGGCTAAATATTACCGCGCATTATACGGCACCACCTATAATCCTGATGATATAAAAAAGAACGTTGAACACATTGCCAATGTCAGTAAACTCGCTGAAAAAGCAAAAGAATTTAACTGGCCGGAAAGCGACGCCAAGAAAATAGCCAATATCCCAACATTAATTACCAGCTATCAGGAAAAACAAAGTAATTATATTAATGCAGTGGGAAAAAAGGATGCCGTCAGAAAAAGTTGGAATATATCAACGACGGAAAAACCGCTAGAACAGCTCAACGATCAATTAAAGACAGACAATAACAGTACTACTCTTCAATTATTACTTTCTGACCTGAACCAAAAACTGATTGCCGTCCGCTACCACGTTCGTGGGTTATTACTGACTACCAATAAAGAATCTGAAGAAAAGCTGACGGATGCCATCAACGCAGCACAAACGTCATTGACCTTCCTGTATCAAAGCCTGTCTGCCGAACAGCGTGAAACACTGACGCCCGTTCTAGCAATAATGAACAACTATGAAGAGCAGGTTCTGGCCTATATGCCGGCCTATGAAGAAGAAATAGCACAAGCGGGGCAAATGCGGGCGGTTGCGGATCAGTTGAATAGCGTCATCGCATCGCTGCTCAACGATCAGTTGGCTGCTTCACAGGAAGACATTCGCAGTGCCACGCTGCAAATGATCATCGCAGCGCTCATTACGCTACTGCTTGGTCTGTTGATTTCCTGGTTTATTTCACGTCAGATCACGACACCGCTTGGCAACACATTGAGCATGGCTGAAAAAATCGCGACAGGCGATCTCACCATGTCCATCAACACAACGCGTAAGGATGAGCTGGGTCAGTTGATGAGTGCAATGTCGAAAATGAATGACAACCTGCACAATATGATCGATGACATTCGCGTCGGTGTCAGCCAGATTTCTAACGCGTCCAGCGAGATCGTCGCGGGTAATACGGACCTGTCATCACGTACCGAGCAACAGGCCGCTGCCGTTGAGCAAACTGCCGCCAGCATGGAGCAGCTCACCGCGACGGTTAAGCAAAACGCAGATAACGCACACCACGCTAACAAGCTGGCAATCAGCGCATCTCAAACCGCAAAACAAGGCGGCGAGCAGGTGAATAATGTGGTGCAAACCATGACGGCGATTGAGAGCAGTTCTAAGCGTATCGCGGAAATCACGTCCGTCATCAATAGCATCGCCTTCCAGACTAACATTCTGGCATTGAACGCCGCAGTCGAAGCCGCCCGCGCCGGTGAACAAGGCCGCGGCTTTGCTGTGGTTGCCAGCGAAGTCCGTAGCCTTGCCCAGCGTAGTTCACAGGCCGCGAAGGAAATCGAAGGCCTGATCTCTGAATCGGTTACCCAGGTATCACGCGGAGCGACGCTGGTTGGCAATGCCGGTAAAACGATGAATGATATCGTCATCTCTATCACGCAGGTGCATGACATCATGGGTGAAATTGCTACCGCATCGGATGAGCAAAGTCGCGGAATCAGCCAAGTTAGCCAGGCAATTGTTGAGATGGACAGCACTACGCAGCAGAACGCCGCACTGGTTCAACAATCCTCTGCTGCTGCCGATTCGTTGGAAGAGCAGGCGAGACTGCTGAAGCAGGCGGTTTCCGTCTTCCGTCTGGCAAACTCGCAGCATGATGACACCCCAGCGGGTATCGCGTTTGCCGACCAAACGCATCGTCTGCACGCGCCGCGCTAATATCAACACCACAACGTACTAAAAACGACAAAGCCCCTGTTAAACAGGGGCTTCATCAACGAATCTATCACCAGCATCGGTCTGCGCAGAGAAGAAACCTCAGAACGGTTTCGGCGCGAAGCCTGTCATCTCTTTTAAATCCATCTCGCGCCCCAGTGCCGTCATCGGGTGCACTACCACCAAACCGCGAACGCTTTTCTTCAACGTCCCCATATCAGCTTGCTCTTTTTTAGTAATCGCACGTTTGAAAGGCAGGTTCGCCAGTTTCTGCGCTTCTTTGCTGAGTTTCTGTTCTCTCACGTTACGCAGGCGCTCGATTTCAGCCGTCAGCTTCTCGCAGGCCTCCAGATTGAGGGTGATTGCTTCAGCATCACCTTGTTCCAGCAGCGTGGTCTGCTTACGCGTCAGCTTATCCAATTGGTCGCTAAGGCGTTTGATCTCTGCTTTTTCCTGCTCTTTCATAAAAGATAACCTATATAACGGGAGAATAATGCGGGGCACAGCATACACTATACGCTAAATAATTCGAGTTGCGTGAAGGCGGCAACCGCATGACATGACGCAGTGGCGTAATAAAGCGGAATGGGATTAAAACGCCTTTTTCAGACTGATTTGCGCAATCAATGTGGTCAGGGATAGCACCAGCGTGGAACGCACCATCTGCTGATAACGCTGCCGCTGCATACTCACCAGAAGCGGATCGGCGGCATCTGCCCCCGGCGGCAAGGCGGGTTCTGTAGGCAACGCCGCCACGCAGTGCAGCTCGCCGATAGGCCCCAGAATTTCATCATCGGTAAAACGGTAATGCCGATCGTCATGTGCCAGTTCTTCGCCCAGCGCCATTAACAGTTCCGCATCTTCGTACTCTTTACGGCTGATCATTCCCAGGCCATAAATCAGCTTCAGGCGCACGGAAAGGTCGCCCAGCGGGCCCGTTCCCGTCATCAGGGGTTCAACGGCATATTTCACTGCGTAGTCGTCTTTACGGAAAACCTGCAACATCAGGATACTGACCGCTTCCGCCAACAACTCAACGGCGCAGAGCATAAAGTCGCGCACGGTCTTCCCTGAGTTCAGCGCTTCCAGAACCCGGTTTTCAAACGCCTGTGTTTCTTCCATCGTCACTTCTCGACCCTTTAACCCCGCCCACAGCCTACCCCATCCCGGCAGCATGCTTACCGGCAGGTGTGGCGACATCCTATCCCCGACGTCGCCCGTATACCTTACACCGTGTCGAAAAGACCACACCTGCCTGATGACGAGAGACGCCGATTACTGCATGGCGTTATACACATTCACTGCTTGCGCGACAACCTCGCTGTCAGCATCTAGACCAGAAATCTGCACCAGCGCCGCCTGCGGCCCCTGAGTACGGATTAACTCAGCCAGTTCCAACGCCTGCGGATCCTGTTTACTGCGATAATGCATCGCGGCAGCAATGCCGGTAATCAGGTTGTCATGCGGCAACTGGTATTCCAGCGTGCCGAGCAGCGGCTTGATCAAACGGTCGCCTGCGCTCAGCTTGCGCAGCGGCTGGCGGCCAACGCGCTCTACGTCATCGTGCAAATGCGGGTTTTCAAAGCGGCTGAGAATCTTGTTGATATAGGCGGCATGCTTATCAGCATCAAAACCGTAGCGCTTGATGAGTACCGCACCGCTCTCTTCCATTGCGCCTTTGACCACGGCTCTGACTTTCGGATCGAGAATCGCATCGCGAATCGTTTGATGACGCGCCTGCTGGCCGAGGTAGGCCGTAATCGCATGACCGGTGTTCAGCGTGAAGAGCTTACGCTCAACAAACGCCATCAGATTGTCGGTCAGTTCCATACCGGGAATCGCTGGCGGCTCACCGCAGAACTGGGTTTTATCGACAATCCATTCGCTGAAGGTTTCTACCGTCACCGCCAGCACATCGTCGCTACCGGCTTCGGAAGGGGGAACGATGCGATCCACGGCGGAATCCACAAATCCCACATGCTCGACAACCCATTCCTGATGGCCTTCCGGCAGCAGTTTCAACACATGCTGTTTTAACTGGCTGGTGCCACGCACCATATTTTCACAGGCGATAATGTTCAACGGCCGGGTATTGCCGTCGTTATGACGCTTAACCAGCCCCTGAGCGATAGTTCCGGCGATTTTTTCCAGAATCTGCGGCCCCACAGCGGTCGTCACCAGATCGGCTACAGCGATCAGCGCAACGGCATCCTGGCTGCCGCTGTGAACGGCACTCACGTTGCTGACGGTATCAACCTGCGTGTTATCACCGACAATCCGCACCGTGTAGCTTGTGCGGCTGTTCAGGGCATCCAACAGCGGCTGATTGACGTCAGCGAATGTCAGTTCGACGTTGGCATCGGCCAACAATTTCCCAATAAACCCACGGCCAATATTACCCGCGCCAAAGTGTAATGCTTTCATGAGACATAACCTTAAAAAAACATAAAAAGAGGCCGCCCGCAGGCGGCCCTAGCCACATCAATTAGGCACTCTTTTTACCGGAGAGTAAGTCGAGTACTTCCTGAACATCCTGGGTCTGTGCCAGACGTTCAATGACGGCATCATCATCCAGCGCATTGGTCAGACTGGTGATGACCTGAATATGTTCGTTGTTGCGAGCGGCAATACCGATAACCAGACGCGCAACCTCATCTTCTTCATCGCCAAAGCGAACGCCTTCAGGATATTGGCAGAAGACAACGCCCGTTTTCAGCACGCGGTCTTTCGCTTCAATCGTACCGTGCGGCACGGCAATCGATTCGCCCAGGTAGGTGGAAGTCAGCTTTTCACGTTCCAGCATCGCTTCAACATACGCAGGCTCGACATAACCGCCTTTCACCAGTTGCTCACCGGCGAAACGGATTGCCTGCTCTTTGTCTGTCGCATGCTGATTCAGGAACACATTGCCTGCGCCCAGTTGGAACAGGTTAGTCTGTGCGTCGGCGACAGCGGGTGCTGGCGTCGCAACGGCTTCAGACTTCACGGCACCCTGTGCTGCGGTAAGACGTGCCACCAGATCGCTATACAGACCGCTATCAAGGAAGTTAGTCAGCGAAATGTGCTGTGCCTGCGGCGCATGACGCATCGCACGTTCGGTCAGATCGCGGTGCGTAATCACCAGGTCGACATCGTCCGGCAGACTATTGATCGCGCTGTTAGTCACCGAAATGTTGGTCAGCCCGGCATCCTGAACTTTCTTACGCAGCACACCCGCACCCATCGCGCTGGAACCCATTCCAGCGTCACACGCTACGATGATTTTACGCACGGTACTCATATCACCGCTGACACCGACGTTAGTCGCCGTGCCTTTAGAAGACGCTTTCATTTCCTGCACGCGGCGCGTTGCATCGCCCAGGTCTTCTTCTTTTTGCTTGGTGCTTTTCAGCAGAATCGCCGACACGATGAAGGACACCGCGAAAGCCGCTGCAATGGCCGCAAGGTTAGCGAAGTAAGCACCTTTTGGCGTCATCGCCAACACCGCCAGAATGGAGCCTGGAGACGCAGGAGAAACCAAACCGCCGCCCAGTACGCTCAGCGTAAACACGCCAGTCATCCCGCCCAGAATCACCGCAATAATCAGACGCGGATTCATCAGCACATAAGGGAAGTAGATTTCGTGAATCCCGCCCAGGAAGTGGATAATCGCCGCACCTGGTGCTGATTCTTTCGCGTTACCACGACCGAAGAACATGTAAGCCATCAGCACGCCCATACCTGGGCCTGGGTTCGCTTCGATCAGGAAGAAAATAGATTTGCCGGTTTCCGTCGCCTGCTGAATGCCCAGCGGTGAGAAGATACCGTGGTTAATGGCGTTGTTCAGGAACAGAATTTTCGCCGGTTCAACGAAGATGGACGTAAGCGGCAGCAGGTTGTTCTGTACCATCAGGTTAACGCCGGAAGCCAGCACCTGAGAGAAGACTTCAACCAGCGGACCAATTGCCAAAAATGACAGGATTGCCAACAACATACCGATAATACCGGCAGAGAAGTTGTTGACCAGCATTTCAAAGCCGCTTTTAATTTTACCGTCGACCATGTGGTCAAAACGCTTGATCGCCCAGCCGCCCAACGGGCCCACAATCATGGCGCCGAGGAACATCGGGATATCAGTCCCGACGATCACACCCATCGTCGTAATGGCACCCACGACACCACCACGCTCACCGAATACCAGACGTCCACCGGTATAACCAATCAGCAATGGCAGCAAATACGTAATCATCGGACCGACGAGCTTCGCCAACGTTTCATTGGGGAACCAGCCGGTAGGGATAAACAGCGCGGTAATAATACCCCAGGCGATAAATGCGCCAATATTGGGCATCACCATATTGCTGAGGAAGCGACCAAAGTTTTGCACTTTGATCTTAATATCTGGTGAAAGCATAAAAACACACCCCTATTGAAACGCGCTGACAATAAGAGCGCGTGGTAATTATCGTGAGACGGCGTGGCAATAAAAACACCGATTACCACAAGACTACTTCCGTCATTATTACTGTATGCAGCGCGGACTCTAACACGCTGTTTTCATACCGCAACTCCATGGCGGTAACGTGACAAAAATCACACAACCACCCTACATCAACGATACAAATAGGTGATTTAATTCACAAAAAACCGTTAAAAATGAAAAACTAAACAGATTTTTAGACAAACACCGTGCCTCATATGTGATTTAAGTCACACTTTAACAACCTGTATTTGTTTTATTTATGTGATGTTAGTCACAATTTATTTTTACCCTCTCACCTACCACACTCATCTTATCCAGAATACCTATCCGCCATATCGCATCGCTAAAGCGTCGGAACATGGACTCTGTTAGGGATAATTCACACCATTTATCCCTCTGAGCGCATTCACTACATTCTGCTGCTGCAGAGGTAACGCCGCGACCATGCTGTTATATTGCGCTACCTGCTGCGGCGTACGGAATTGCACAGACGCGCCGTTAAACACAGCTTGATCGCCCTGAGCCTGAAGGAAATCGCCGATCTGGATCAGGCTTTGTGCGAAGGCAATCGCATTCGGAATGGTGGGTAACAGTGCGTTGGTGGGCTGTATTACCGTGCGTGCATACAAACGCTCATAGGGTATTTGCACTTCTTCAGGCTGTTTTAACGTCCGATGGGCATTGTCTGCCTGCACTTTCGCCGCCTGCACATGCTGGCTCAACAGGTTCATTGCCCCAATGGATTGTCGAAGGTCATCACGCTGTGTCAGATAGTCTTTAGGGACGCGAATACGGGAAATTTGCCCCAGCATCGGCGTTAAACTGCCGGACACCGCCTGATTAAACTGCTGAGAAAAAGTGGTTAATATCGCGTAATCGTTGGCAAAATTGCCAAAATTCTTCTTCTGCTCTTCCGTCAATGTCGGCAGCTTCCCATCCTGCTGCGACTGTACGCTTTGCAGGAACGCAACGAATGCCTTCCGCTGATCGGCTTCGCTGTCACCACAGGCAGCCAACTGCAATGCCACTAAAATAACCAGAACTGGCAGCAGCCAGCGTGAACGGTACGTCATCAGCCTTCTCATTCCCTACTCCCGTTATGCTTACTGCCCCACCAGCCGTGCTTTACTCAGACAAAAACACGCTGGCGACGGATTTTCCATGACAAGATTTTCTACGACATAAGCATAGTCGAATCAGGCTGGCTGTGCAGAAAAAGGCCAGCTCTGACAACGAATACCGATTGTTTAAGCATCGAGATACACGGGGCGACCACAGGGGTGAGGCGGAACGTTTTGCGACGCGGGAAAAAATAACCCCCGAACAGGCGAACCTACTCGGGGGTTAGTATTACGTAACGCTGTCGCCGTTATTGCAGGACGGAAATATCCGCAACCTGCAAGAACAGTTCGCGCAGTTGGCTCAGCAGCGTCAGGCGGTTCACTCGAACCTGCTCATCTTCCGCCATGACCATCACCTGATCGAAGAACGCATCGACAGGCTCACGCAGTGAGGCCAGCTCAACCAGCGCTTCCTGGTAGCGACCTTCAGCGAACAGCGGCGTCAGTTTGTCGCGCAACACGACAAGGTGCGTGGCCAGCGTAATTTCCGCCGCGTCTTTCAATACGGCAGCATTGACGCTCTCGTTCAGCGTATCGGTAGACTTCGCCAGAATGTTGGAAACACGCTTGTTAGCCGCTGCCAGCGCCGCTGCGGCATCCAGCGAACGGAAGTGGCTGACGGCTTTGACGCGGGCATCGAAATCAGCCGGACGGGTAGGACGACGCGCCAATACCGCCTGAATGGTATCCACGCTGTGGCCTTCTTCCTGATACCAGGCACGGAAGCGGCCGAGCATGAACTCAATCACGTCATCCACAACCTTGGCGTTAGACAGCTTATCGCCATACAAACGCACCGCTTCTTCGGTCAGCGTCTGCAAATCGAGCGGCAGACGTTTCTCGACGATGATGCGCAGCACACCGAGGGCGGCACGACGTAGCGCAAACGGATCTTTGTCACCTTTCGGGTGTTGCCCGATGCCAAAAATCCCTGCCAGCGAATCCATCTTGTCGGCAATTGCCAGCGCACACGCCACCGCAGAAGACGGCAGTTCATCACCAGCAAAACGCGGCTGATACTGCTCATTCAACGCAACGGCAACATCTTCCGCTTCGCCATCATGACGCGCATAGTGCATCCCCATCACGCCCTGCGTGTCGGTGAATTCAAACACCATGTTGGTCATCAGGTCACACTTCGACAGCAACCCGGCACGCTTTGCGTGATCCACATCGGCACCAATCTGGCCAGCAACCCAGCCAGCCAACGCCTGAATACGGTCAGTTTTGTCGCGCAATGAACCTAACTGCTGCTGGAACAAGACGGTTTCCAGACGCGGCAGGTGATCTTCCAAACGCTTCTTACGGTCGGTATTGAAGAAGAACTCGGCATCAGCCAGACGCGGGCGCACCACTTTTTCGTTACCGGAAATAATCTGCTGTGGATCTTTGGATTCGATATTGGCAACAAAGATGAAGTGTGGCAGCAGATTGCCGCTGTTGTCGTAAACCGGGAAATACTTCTGGTCACCTTTCATGGTGTAAACCAGCGCTTCAGACGGCACAGCGAGGAATTTTTCTTCAAATTTCGCGGTAAGCACCACTGGCCATTCCACCAGCGAGGTGACTTCTTCCAGCAGGCTGTCGCTCAGATCGGCATTACCGCCAATCTTGCGTGCGGCTTCTTCTGCATCGGCTTTGATTTTAGCTTTACGCGCATCGTAGTCGGCAACGACTTTACCGCGCTCCAGCAGAATCTGCGGATACTGTTCAGCAGTATCGATCGTAAACTCAGCTTCACCCATAAAGCGGTGACCGCGAATAGTACGAGCGGAATTGATACCCAATACCTTACCGGGAATCAGTTCTTCACCCAGCAGCATCGTTACGGTGTGCACCGGACGCACAAACTGCGTTTCTTTGTCGCTCCAGCGCATCAATTTTGGAATCGGCAGCTTCGATAATGCGGTGCTTACCATGCCAGCCAGCAGCGCCTGCGCCTGTTCGCCTTTCGCGTGGGCGCGATACAGCAGCCACTCGCCTTTGTCGGTCGTCAAACGTTCAGCTTGCTCAACGGTGATGCCACAACCACGCGCCCAGCCTTCTGCCGCTTTGGTCGGTTTGCCTTCCGCATCAAACGCTTGTGAAATCGCCGGACCACGTTTTTCTACTTCACGATCGGGCTGAGACGCGCTTAAGCGTGCCACTTTCAGCGCCAGACGGCGCGGCGCGGCAAACCAGCTTACGTCACCGTGTGCCAGATTGGCGGCATCCAGCTCCGCCGTGAAATTCGCGGCAAAGGATTCTGCCAGATTACGGAGAGCCTTCGGCGGCAGCTCTTCCGTGCCAATTTCCACCAGAAAAGTCTTGTCAGTCATCGCTGCCTCTTAGCTCTCTTTCTTATTACACATCGGGAAACCCAGCGCCTCACGCGAGGCATAATAGGCTTCCGCAACCGCTTTGGTCAGGGTACGAATACGCAGAATGTAGCGCTGGCGTTCGGTAACCGAGATCGCTTTACGCGCATCCAGCAGGTTAAAGCTGTGCGCCGCTTTCAGAATGCGTTCGTAAGCCGGTAAAGGCAGCGGTTTTTCCAGCGCCAGCAGGTGCTGCGCTTCTTTCTCATATTGTTCGAAACAGCTGAACAGGAAATCGACATCAGCGTGTTCAAAGTTGTAGGTCGATTGCTCGACTTCGTTTTGATGGAACACGTCGCCGTAGGTGGTTTTCCCTAACGGGCCATCGCTCCAGACCAGATCGTAAACGCTATCGACGCCCTGAATGTACATCGCCAGACGTTCCAGACCGTAGGTGATCTCGCCGGTCACGGGCTTACATTCCAAACCGCCAACCTGCTGGAAGTAGGTAAACTGCGTGACTTCCATACCGTTCAACCAGACTTCCCAGCCCAGACCCCAGGCACCCAGCGTTGGGTTTTCCCAGTTGTCTTCCACGAAGCGGATATCGTGAATGGTCGGATCCATGCCCAGCTCTTTCAGGGAACCGAGATACAGCTCCTGAATATTTTCCGGTGATGGCTTAATGACGACCTGAAACTGGTAATAGTGCTGTAAGCGGTTCGGGTTTTCGCCGTAGCGCCCATCGGTCGGACGGCGAGAAGGCTGCACATAAGCAGCGGCCATCGGTTCTGGCCCCAGAGCCCGCAGGCAGGTCATTGGATGTGAAGTGCCTGCGCCGACTTCCATGTCCAATGGTTGAACAATGGTGCAGCCCTGGCGAGCCCAATAATCCTGTAACGTCAGGATCAGGCCCTGGAAGGTCTTGGTATCAAACTTTTGCATGTTGGATTCGCGCGCGATACAAGTGGATTTATAATGAATGCGCCAGTATACCCTCTGACCGCAAGATATACAGCCAGAATGCGGCAACAAGTGCAAATCCCCCGTCATCATCTTTCAAATTTCAGGATCAGCCTGAAAAAACGGTCTGCAACATCTTCAGGCTCAGCAGCAACAGCAACGCGGCAAAGGCCTTTTTCAGCGTCGCGACAGGCAGACGGTGCGCCAGGCGAGCACCAACGGGCGCGGTGAAGAAGCTGACGGCAGAAATCAAGAGAACCGCAGGCAGAGACACATAGCCGACGCTGTAGTCAGGTAATCCCGTCGCCGACCAGCCGTTAATCATGTAGCCCAGCGCACCGGAAAGGGCAATCGGTAACCCAACTGCTGCGGAGGTGCCAATCGCCTGCTGAATACGGACGTTACACCACGTCAGGAACGGCACCGTGAGCGACCCACCGCCGATAGCCACCAGCGCCGAAATACTGCCAATCACCAATCCCGCCAGCGAAACGCCTGCCGTACCGGGCAACTGGCGCTGCGGTTTTGGTTTGATATTCAGCACCATTTGCAGCGAAACGTAGGCCATAAAGCAGGAAAAAAAGATCGCCAGCGTCCGCGTTGGCAACAGCGTCGCCAGCCAGGTGGCTGCGAATGTCCCGATCAGGATGGCAGGCGTAATCCGCACCACCACAGGCCAAAGCACCGCCTGATGCTGATGATGCGTACGCAGGCTGGAAATTGCCGTGATGACGATGGCCGCCATTGACGTTCCTAACGCCAGATGTACCAAATGTGTATTATCTACGCCCTGCGCGGCAAACAGCGCCGTCAGCACTGGCACCATAATGCCGCCGCCGCCAATGCCTAATAACCCCGCCATAAAACCTACCACCGCGCCTAATGCCAGATAGGCTGCTATCCACTCTACTGCCATTCCCTGTACCCCTGTCTCTGTCTATACCCGTCATACTTCAAGCTGCTTGTGCGTTGGCTGCCCTTACTCACCCCAGTCACTTACCTGAGTAAGCTTCTGGGGACTCGCGCGGTTGCCGCCTTCACGCAACTCGAATTATTTAGGGTATTGCTTTTCTTATGATCGATTAAACAGCCCTGAGCTGTTGGCAAAGCATTATTCACGATTCCGCGACGACTTTCCGCCCCATCCGTAAACGACTTTTCATATCTGCGAGCACGCCCGCAAAACACTGGTTGCATATACAGCACCGTAAATGCCATGATCGAAGCCTACTTGTAACAGACTGCCTTACAATGAACAGCTCACCATAATCAGGAGAAAGGTATGCAACGCTGCGGCTGGGTTACACAAGACACCTTATATCAGGATTACCACGATAACGAGTGGGGGAAGCCCTGCACCGACAGCCAGAAGCTGTTTGAGTTACTGTGTCTGGAGGGCCAGCAGGCCGGTCTTTCCTGGATCACCGTCCTGAAAAAACGCGAAGGCTATCGTCGTTGCTTCCACCTGTTCGATCCTGAGAAAGTGGCACAGATGACGCAGGATGACGTGGATCGGCTGGTGCAGGACAGCGGCATTATCCGCCATCGCGGGAAAATCGAGGCGATTATCACCAATGCAAAAGCGTGGGTGGCGATGGAAAGTCAGGGAGAGAGCTTCTCGCACTTCATTTGGTCTTTTGTCGAACACCAACCGCGTCTCAATCACCCGGCTTCGCTCGCCGAAGTTCCCGCCAAAACGGACGTTTCAGATGCCATGTCAAAAGCCCTTAAGAAACGCGGCTTCAAATTTATTGGTTCAACCATCTGTTATGCCTTCATGCAGGCGGGTGGATTGGTCAACGACCATGTAACAGACTGCTTTTGTCATCAGGAAAGCACCTCATGATTCGTCCTTACCGCGACCACGACCTTGCGCCGCTGATGCAGCTTTGGCTAAAGAGCACCACGCTGGCGCACCCGTTTATTCGTGAAGACTACTGGCGAGAAAGTGCCAGCGCGGTACGTGAGATCTATATTCCCGAGTCGCAAACCTGGGTTTATGAAGAGCAAGGAAGCCTCATCGGCTTTATCAGCGTGCTGGAGGAACGGTTCATTGGCGCGCTGTTTGTGGAGCAAGCCTATTATGGAAAGCAGATTGGGAAAGCGCTGATCCAGCATGTTCAGGCACAGTATCCCTTACTCAGCCTGGAAGTGTATCAGCAGAATACGCGCGCCTGTCGGTTCTACCATAAGCAGGGGTTTGTCGTTGTTGAGGAAAACCTCAATCAGGATACACAGGCCACGGCGCTGATCATGCAGTGGGCGAAATAGGGAGCAGCAGCCAACGCCACTCCCTCCGGTTCAATAGATCATCTCTGAGTCATCGACTCAACGGGATATCAGAACGTTGTCCAGTTATCGCTCCCGTTATCCCGCGATGCGAGCGTCGGCAGGCGAGGCGCAGCCTTGTTGCCCGAATTCCCGTTACCGGAGTTCGCCCCTTGCAGCCTTGGCAGACCCGCAACATCCGAATCAGAGATGCGGAAAACCGACATCAGTTTTGCCAACTTCGAGGCCTGTTCCTGCAACGAATTCGCCGCGGCAGAGGATTCGCTCACCATAGAGGCATTCTGCTGGATGGTGGTATCCATTTCAGCCACGGCACTGCCGATTTGCGCAATACCGCGACTCTGCTCATCCGATGCTGAGGAAATTTCTCCCATGATGTCATTCACACGGCTCACAGAAGCCACAATGTCATCCATCGTCGTTCCCGCCTGAGAAACCAGCGCAGTTCCGGTATCTACGCGCGAAACCGATTCTGAGATCAGGCTTTCGATCTCTTTTGCTGCCTGTGAACTGCGCTGCGCAAGACTACGAACTTCACTGGCGACCACCGCGAAGCCTCGCCCTTGTTCACCGGCTCGGGCTGCTTCCACCGCGGCGTTCAATGCCAGAATATTGGTTTGGAACGCGATGCTATTAATCACCGTCGTGATATCAGAGATCTTCTTCGAACTCCCTGAAATATCGCTCATGGTGTTAATCACGCGGTTAATAATATCCCCGCCACGATTGGCATTGGTTGAGGCTTCTCCGGCAATCTGGCTGGCATGTCGGGCATTATCGGCGTTGTTCTTCACGGTAGCCGTTAACTCTTCCATGCTAGCTGCCGTTTCTACAATCGCCGCTGATTGCTGCTCAGTACGCGATGACAAATCATTATTGCCCGATGCGATGTCAGAAGAAGCGCTCTCAACGCTGTACACACTTTGACGAATATCAGTCATTAAATGACGTAATTTCTCCGTCATCACCATCATGGCCGTCGTTAATTGTCCCAGCTCATCATGCCGTTCAACCGTGACAGTCGCTGAAAGATCGCCACCAGCAATCCGTTCCGCCAGCTTCAGGTTGGTGATAATAGGTCGGGTAATTTGTCGCGTGACAGACCATGCGATCAGTAAACCGAATACGATGGCAATCGCTCCTAGAATCAGCGTTTGCAGTACGGAGCTATTGATAATGTCATCATTCTTCGCGCCAAGCTTTTGCAGAATACTGCCGATATCGCTCGTCATTCTGTCTCCGGTTGCCCGGAATTTAACATCTGTGGTTTTTAACTGCCCCAACCGCGCGTAATACTGCTCTGCCGTTTGATGATAGTTTTCAAATGCTTGCCAAAATGCGTCTACTACGCGGCGGCGATCGCCGCTGACCGATGATGCCAATGCATCGTAGGCTACCTTAGATTCGGCGTAGACCTGCTTCTGCGCGTTAAACGCGGCTTCGCTATTCTCTCGTTGTAAGGTGTAGGTGCTGTTGACCAATTTCAGAAACAGCAGCGAGAGAGCGTCCTTCTGCGTAGACAACGCATTTTCATCCGCGCCGACAGTGAGAGTAGTCATAAATGCCGTTAACGCATCAGAGGCATTCATCTGGCTGATTTTCTTTGCCGTCTCAACCACCGCATTTGCAGCAGTTTTCATGGTATTCAGATCGGTATCATAATCTGCAAAATCTTGATCAAGTTTTTTAAAATCAGATAGATATTCTGTTTCCCATGTGAGTGCTTTCGCTTTTTCTTTTTGCTGGCTTGCCTGACTAATGTAGGTATTGAGATTCTTGATATTGTCATCTGCAAAAGTGAATGAATATTTTACCCTCGCCATTTTTGACTGATCGAGATAGTGATTCATTTCATTCAAAATTGTCGTTTTAACATACAAATCGTGGATGATAAAAAATCGTACAGCGCCAACGCCAGACGCGATCATGACCAACAACAGGACAATCCCGAAACCGCCATACAGCTTATGAGAAACCTTGAGGTTACTCATAATCCTGGTAAAAAAATGCATTTCCGTCCCCCATTAATAAATCATATCTAAAACATGGTCATGTCTAAAAATCACCATGCCTAAAACATCCCGGTAGATAGGGTTATCGGTTTTTCACGGTAATGCTTTACCTAAAAATGAGTGATAATAATCACAAAGGAAATATATTAATCAATTAACCACAAAGAGATTTCATACCTATCGTGGAGCACCCTGTATGCGGCGGTGACGCGTCGGTATGCGATTGTTCATCATACCCATCGTGCAAATCCCCCATTAATCGCGGTTAACCTTGGGCAGATGCGGGGGCGGTATCGCTTGCAGTCTCTCGCCAGCTACGCGATTATTCGATGAGCTACTTCTACGTTAACTTCCTTAATCTGCTGGAGTTTGTGATGAAACCTAGCGTTATCCTGTATAAAAAAGTTTCTGACGATCTACGCGCTCGTTTAGACCAACACTTCACCGTCACTGAACTTGACGCCTTTCCCTCACTCGATCATCCAGCCCTGGCAACGGCCGAAGGCATCATTGGTTCCGGCGGCAAGGTCGATAAAGACTTCCTGCAACACGCACCGCGTTTACGCGCGGCGTCCACCATTTCTGTGGGTTACGACACCTTTAACGTCGACGCGCTGAATGAAAAAGGGGTGATTCTCATGCACACCCCAACCGTGCTGACGGAAACCGTGGCGGATACGGTTCTGGCACTGATGCTCGCCAGCGCACGCCGGGTCGTGGAAGTGGCTGAGCGGGTTAAAGCGGGTGAATGGAAAGGGGGCGTCGGCAGCGACTGGTTTGGCACTGACGTTCACAATAAAACTATCGGTATTTTGGGGATGGGCCGCATTGGTTTGGCCGTCGCGCAACGCGCCCACTTTGGTTTCAGCATGCCGGTTCTGTACAACGCACGCCGCCATCACGCCGAAGCGGAGCAGCGTTTTAATGCCCGTCACTGCGATCTCGATACGCTATTAGCCGAGTCTGATTTCCTCTGTATCACGCTGCCGCTAACGGCAGAAACGCACCATCTGATTGGCCGCGAACAGCTGGCAAAAATGAAACCCAGCGCTATTTTGATTAATATTGGTCGTGGTGCCGTCGTGGATGAAGACGCGCTGACGGAAGCCTTGGTGAAAGGAACCATTCAGGGCGCGGGTCTGGATGTTTTTGTCAAAGAACCGCTGCCCGTCGATTCTCCGCTGCTGGATTTACCTAACGTGGTGGCACTGCCGCACATCGGTTCTGCCACGCACGAAACCCGTTACGACATGGCCGCCTGCGCCGTTGACAACCTGATTGCCGCCCTGAGCGGTCAGGTAAAAGAAAACTGTGTGAATCCGCAGGTTTTGAAATAGCACTAGATCGTATATTGCATAAGCGTTTGTTTTCAAAATGCCCTTCACGCTCCAGTCACGATGTTTGCCGCGTTTCTGGAGACGTGCAGGTCGGAACTTATGTAGATAACCGATTTTTTTAAATCTTACACACGCCCTGATAATGGATGGCCTGACCAATGCGCGAGAGCAGTGTATGGCCGAGGTTATTATCCCAATTGAAGCTATTTTGCAGAACGACCACGGCAATACGATTCTGGCGATCTAACCCGATATAACTAGAATAACCACCAATATATCCCACCTGATAGGTAATATGCTGCGTGCCGACCTCATCAGTAATCCAGGCAATATTGGCAGCCTGTTTGGTGCGGTTGTAATAGGTTTTCATTGAATCATTTATAGCTTCGTCCAGCGCGTAATAGCCCGTCGGATAAATATGTGCACGGGCAAATTTCAACAGATCATTAGCACTGGTGTACAAACTGGCGGCGCCTACCATATTGGAAGAAAAGTGCCAGTCAGGTATCGGCTTGCCACGCATAATAAATTTGGGCTGATCGCCAGCGTGACCAATCGCTCGGTAGGGAAAGCGCGTTAATTTTTGTGGGGTAAAACTGGTGTTTTCCAATCTTAGAGGTTCGATAATCGTTTCATTAACCAACCGATCAATGGATTCCCCCGTTTTCAGCTGTAGAACATACCCCAGAATGGCATAGCCAAGATTTGAATAAGTCGGCGTTGGATTCGCCGGTACCGTAAAGTCAGCCAAATAATCCAATACCCGATCGTCATCCAATAGCGTATAGAAGTTATTCCCAGTAAATAGATACTCGGCAAAAAGCCCCAGCATCTGCATATCCATCATCTGCCGAGGTAAGCCCGACGTGTGGGTAACCAACTGTAGTAACGTGATCTTTTTTGCACTGTCGCTTAAGAGAATATGAGCAGGCAGGAGTTCTTCAAGCGTATTTTCCCAGCGCAATATGCCCCGCTTTACCAGAATGCCCGTGGTTTCCGCCATAAACCCTTTACTCACCGACCCAACGGCAAACAGGGTATCTCCCGTAATGGGATAACGGTGATCGCTATCCGTAAAACCATATCCCCAACTACGCATCGTTCCATCAGTCGTTAGCACCCCAACAACCAAGCCCGGTATCGCTTTTTGTTTAAGGAAAGGAACGGCCAGACTATCGACCTCAGCGGTCAAATCTGGATTGCAGGCAAGCCGCAGAACATCGGCATCCGATTCATCAATAGACATATTTGATAATGCGCCACACCCTGAAAGCATCAATAATGCTGCCGTGCACAGCGTAAATCGAAAGCGTAAACGCATAATAAAAATATCTTAAATTGACTATACGGGCGTTGAATTTTTTCGATCTTAAAAGGTTCACTTAAAAAGCACTATCAATATATTTCACCCCACTTAGCGATGTCCCAATTCATTAACGTTATTCCCTTTCTTTCTACCTAAAACTGGATAACCAATACCGGTATTGTTCTTTGCTGTTTCCTACCTCCTATGGAAGTATCGGCTGTAACGAGCGGTTAACGTCTTCTGCTGTATTCCCCGTTTCAGGACGTAATCGATACGCATATTCACCTGATAAAAAACAAATTTAATAAAAACCATCACATGTAGGGAAAACCATCGTGGCGACTTTTTTGCATCCTCATCAGAAACTTACTATTTTTGCCTCATTGCTCCTTCTGGGTGGTGCGCTGAGCGCACAGGCAGCGAACGACGCGCCGAAAATCGGCGGCACGCTGATTTATCTGGAGCAGCAGGCGCACACCAATCTCTATACGCCCGCGGGCGGGTTTTATCCGAACGGCGGCATCCTCAACCAGATCACCGATAAACTGACGTACCAGAACCCAGAAACGCTGGAGGTCGAACCGTGGATTGCGGAATCCTGGACTATTAACGCGGATAACACCGAATACACGTTCAAGATTCGTCCCGGCGTCAGCTTCTCTGACGGCACCCCGCTGGATGCCAACGCAGTAGCGAAAAACATCGATACCTACGGCTTGGGGAATACGGCGCTCAACCAGCCGATTTCCGAGGTCATCAATAACTACCTGCGCAGTGAAGTCATCGATCCGCTCACGGTGAAATTTTACTTTAAGAAGCCGTCTCCGGGCTTTCTGCAAGGTACTGCGACCATCGGTTCCGGTCTGGTGTCCCTCAGTACGCTTGAACGCAATTTCAATCAGTTAGGCAATGCCAAAAACATTATTGGCTCCGGCCCGTTCGTGGTGAGCAGCGAGAAACTGGGACGCGAACTGAAACTGACCGCCCGTAAGGATTACAACTGGGCTCCGGTTAAATCGAAGCATCAGGGGCGTGCCTATCTGGACGGCATTACCTATCTGGTGACCCCGGAAGACAGCGTGCGTATTGGCGCGCTGGTATCGGGTCAGGCGGACTTCATTCGTCAGATCCAAGCCTATGATGAGAAACGGGTGCAGAGCCAGGGCTTCAATCTTTATGCCCCACCGACACGCGGCGTCAATAACAGCGTCGTATTCCGCCCGGATAACCCACTGGTCGCCGATATCCGCGTGCGTAAAGCGCTGCTGCACGCCACCAACACCAAAGAGATCATTGATACGCTGTTCTCGGACAACTACCCACAGGCCACGTCACCGCTGGCTAAAACCGCCGCAGGCTATGTCGATCTCTCCAGCAAGCTCACGTTCGATCCCGCTCAGGCCAACAAACTGTTAGATGAAGCAGGCTGGAAAACCGGTTCGCAGGGATTGCGGCAGAAAGACGGCAAAACGCTGGAGCTAACCGCCTATGAATCTCTGCCGCAGCCGCAGAACAAAGAAACCTTACAGCTGGTTTCTCAGCAGTGGGCAAAAGTCGGCGTGAAGCTGAATGTGCTGGCCGGTGACGCAGGCAGCAAGACCGTCGATAGCCTAGACCCGCTGAAAACGGGCGTTGCTCCAGCGATGGTAGGCCGTGCCGACCCGGATGTGCTGAAAAGCCAGTATTACCCGACGGTACGCAACGTACTGCTGCAAAAAGGCGGCTCCAGCGACAAGGTGAACACCTTTGTCGATACGCACCTAAATACGCTGCTGGATGGCATCGCCGCTGAGACCGACCGCAGCAAGCGACTGGCGCTGGTCGGAGAGGTACAGAGCTACCTGATCGATCAGGCCTACGTCATTCCTATTTTTGAAGAGCCGCAGGTGTTTGCGGGCGCGCCCACTACAAAAGGCATCGCGTTTGAAGCCGTTGGTCGCCCCAGCTTTTACAACACCTGGCTGGATAAGTAACACAGAAGAAAGAGGGAGGAGATCATCATGAACCGATATCTGGCACTGCGCATCGGTCAGGCACTGCTCGTCCTGTGGGCGGCATTCACCCTGTCTTTTATCCTGCTTCAGGCGATGCCGGGTGATGCCGTACTGATCAAGTTTCAAAACCCAGAGCTCGGCCTGAGCGCCGAGCAGATCGCGCAGCTGCGTTTATCCTACGGTGCCGATACGCCGGTGCTCACACAATATTTTCATGCGATAGCCCAGATATTACGTGGCGATCTCGGTCTCTCTCTTCAGGCTGGCGTGCCGGTCACCGAGCTGATTGCCGCAAATCTGCCACCCACGCTGCTGCTCGCGGTGCTGGGTTTCATCGCCGCCGGGCTGTTGGCGTTCGCCCTCGCGTTCTTATCAACACTGACGCCGTTTCAGTGGCTGCGAACCGCACTGCAATCGCTGCCATCACTGTTTATTTCCGTGCCGACCTTCTGGCTCGGCATTGTGTTGATTCAGATCTTTTCTTTTCGTCTGGGGCTGATTCCCGTCATTAACCCCGGCGAATGGGAAGGGCTGATTTTGCCGGTTCTGACGCTGGCGTTGCCGATCTCCGCCCCGCTCGCTCAGGTGCTGATGCGCAGCATCGATCAGGTACAAACCCAGCCGTTTGTTGCGGTAGCCCGTGCGAAAGGGGCCAGCCGCAGCGGCGTGCTCTGGCGACATATCGCCCGTAACGCGATGCTGCCCACGCTGACCATCGCCGGTTTGCTGCTGGGCGAGCTGATTGCGGGGGCACTGATTACCGAAACCGTGTTTGGACGTAACGGGCTCGGTCAGTTGACGCAAGAAGCCGTGAACTATCAGGACAGCAGCGTATTACAGGCCATCGTGCTGATTTCCGCCGCCGCCTTTGTCGTCGTCAATTTGGTCGTCGACCTGCTCTATCCCCTTCTCGATCCGCGCCTGAAAAGAACGCCAGGAGCCACGCTATGACTACCGTACAACTGGAAAAAATCACATTTCCTCTTCTGCGCAAGCGACCGCTTCTGCGTCGCTACGCCTTTCAGCCGGGGCTGGCGCTAGCCTGGCTGGTCATGCTGACCGTCGTACTCTGGGCGCTGTTTCCCGGCTGGTTTACCAGCTATAGCCCGACGGAAGGCATCGCGGGCGCACAGCGGCTGGCACCTGACGCCGACTACTGGCTCGGCACCGACCAGTTGGGGCGCGATCTCTATGCGCGCATTGTTTATGGCGCGGTGCACTCACTTTCTGGCGCGTTTATCGCCGTCGGGCTAGGTCTGGTGCTCGGCAGCCTGTTCGGCCTGTTGGCAGGTGCAGTCGGCGGCTGGCTGGATAGCGTCGTGATGCGCAGTATCGATGTCTTGCTGGCCATTCCCGGCCTGCTGCTGGCGCTGAGCGTCATCATCCTGTTGGGTTTCGGCACGGTTAACGCCGCGATTGCCGTGGGCGTCACCTCCGTTGCCAGCTTCACCCGACTCGTGCGTTCAGAAGTGCTGCGCGTGCGCCACAGCGACTACGTCGAAGCCGCCTATGGCAGCGGCGGTACCTTCTTCAGCGTGCTGTGGCGACATATTCTGCCGAATTCACTGACCACCGTTTTCGCCTTTGCCGCTCTGCAATTCGGCAGCGCGATTCTGGCCATCTCCACACTGAGCTTCCTCGGCTATGGCGCACCACCGCCCACGCCGGAATGGGGGCTGCTGATTGCCGAAGGCCGCAACTACATCGCAACCGCCTGGTGGCTAACCACCTTCCCCGGCCTGATTGTCGTGTTAGTTGTGCTGTCCGCTAACCGTATCAGCCAGTCGATCAGGAGGACGGAACGATGAGCCTGTCAGCCAGCTTACAAACCAGCGCAGCCGTGCCTGTGTTGGCTCTGGAGAACGTTACGATTGCCTATCGCAGTGACGATCGCGAGCAGACGGTGGTCGAAGGCGTCTCTTTCCATATTCAGCCCGGTGAAGTGGTGGCGCTGGTAGGGGAATCCGGTTCAGGGAAAACGACTACCGCTCAGGCCGTCATCGGTTTACTCGCCGAGAACGGCAGGTTAACGCGCGGCGCCATTCGGCTAAACGGCGTGGATATCAGCGGCTGGTCGCAAAAACGATTGGATAGCGTGCGCGGTGCGCAGATCAGCCTGATCCCGCAGGATCCCACCAGTTCACTGAATCCGGTGCAAACCATCGGCGAGCAGGTGGATGAAATTCTGCGGATTCACCAACGGGAAGATCGCCAGACTACCCGCCAGAAAACGCTGGCGCTGCTGGAGCGCGTGGGGCTAAACCAGCCGGAACTGCGGGCGAAACAGTACCCGCACGAGCTGTCCGGCGGCATGAAACAGCGCGTCCTGATCGCCATTGCGATTGCGTTGAAGCCCGCGCTGATTATTGCTGACGAACCTACCAGCGCGCTGGATGTCACGGTGCAGAAACGTATTCTCGATCTGCTTGATGAACTGCGGCGCGAAAATGGCACGGCGGTGCTGTTCGTGACTCACGATCTGGGCGTCGCCGCCGAACGTGCCGATCGCCTGCTGTTTTCCAGAACGGCTACATTCAGGAACAAGGCCCAACGCTTGAGGTATTAAGCGCCCCGTCAAGCCACTACGCCCGCACGCTGCTGGCGAATGTTCCGTCGCTAAACCCAAGCCCACGTCCACAACGTGTCCCTACATCTGCATCTGACATTATTGTCTCGGTCGAAAATTTGGTGCAGACCTTTCCCCTGTCGGGTCGTAAAGGGGAACATTTTCGGGCGGTGGATGACGTCTCTTTCAGCGTGGCACGCGGCACAACGCACGCCATTGTGGGCGAATCCGGTTCCGGTAAAACCACCACGGCGCGCAGTCTGCTCGGATTCCATCATCCCAGCGCCGGGCGCATTCTGATCGACGGCACCGACATCACTCACCTGAAAGGTGAAGCGCTGCGCCAGTTCCGGCAGAAAATTCAGTTGGTCTATCAAAACCCTTTTGGCTCACTCGATCCGTCACAACGGTTATATGACATCGTCGAGGAACCGCTGCGCAATTTTAATCGCCATACCGCCGCGCAGCGGGAGCGAAAAATTCATGAGATGTTCGAGCGCGTTGCCCTACCAGTCGCGCTGCTATCACGCAAGCCACGTGAACTGTCCGGCGGCCAGCGCCAACGTGTCGCCATCGCCCGGGCGCTGGTGCTGGAACCACAGGTACTGGTGCTGGACGAAGCGGTTTCGGCACTGGATGTCACCGTGCAAGCGCAGATTCTGCGTTTACTGACCGAACTACAGGAATCACTGGGGCTGACGTACCTGTTCATTTCGCACGATTTGGCGGTAGTACGCCAAATCGCCGACACCGTTTCCGTGCTGTACCACGGCAAGCAGCTTGAATCCGGCCCGGTGGAACAGATCTTCGCCCAGCCCGAACATCGCTATACCCGTGAACTCATCGAGGCCATCCCCGGACAGCAACACCCGGCTTTTGCCCGTTTTCACCCTCCCCATATTCACACTGAACCCACATTCGCACTAAACCAAGGACTGTAGAATGGCAACAAAACGTCTGGGATTTTTCACGCGATTACTGGATGACGTCTCCGCCCAGCAGCGCTATCGGCTGGCGACGGAACAGATCGTCAAAGCCGAACAATTAGGCTTCGACAGCGCCTGGGTCGCACAGCACCACTTTCACGCGGATGAAGGCGGATTGCCTTCACCGCTGGTGTTTCTGGCACTGGTCGCCGCACGCACCCAACGCATCCAGCTCGGTACTGGCGTGATTACGCTGCCGATGGAAGAACCGCTGCGCGTAGCGGAAGACACCGCCGTGCTCGATTTACTCAGCAACGGCAGGCTGGAAGTCGGCGTGGGTTCTGGCGGTACACCGTCATCATTCGCCGCATTTGGTCACGACAGCGCACAGCGCGGACAGATCCTCGGGCGCTATCTGGAAAAACTGCGCGCCGCGTGGCGAGGGGAAGCCTTGAGCGAAGACGGTAATCAGCTCTACCCTGCCGCGCCGCATTTGGATAAGCGCGTCTGGCAGGCCACGTTTTCCATCGAAGGTGCAGAGCGTGCCGGTAAAGCAGGCGATGGCCTGATGCTTTCCCGTACCCAGCCGCGCCCGGAACATTTCCCGGACGCCACGCTCGCCGATCTACAAAACACAATGATCGACGCCTATTTGGCCGCGCTGCCCACTGGTGTCGCACCGCGCATCCTCAGCTCACGTAGCGTTTTCGTGGCTGACGATCGTCAATTAGCACTGAGTCTGGCAGAGAAAGGACTTAATCGTTCCGCCGCCCGTTCCGGCACGTTCCGTCCGATCCCTCACGACTCAGTGGAGGCGCTGATCGCCTCCTTCGATAGCCATGTTGGCACCGCGCAAGATGTCATCGCGTCACTGCGGGCAGACAGTTCGCTGGAGCGCGCGACCGATGTGACATTCCAGGTGCACTCCATCGATCCGCCGCATGCGCTGATCCTTCGCTCGCTTGAACTGATAGCGACTCAGGTCGCCCCCGCTTTGGGCTGGAAGCCCGCCGTCAAACAGAAAAGCCCAATCGGGCAGGAGATTGCATGACGCACGCTAACACGTTACACACCCATGACGTACTGGATGCGCTGGCTGAAATCAGCCCGGATTCGGCACTCGCCGACGCCAGAAAAACCCGCGATGCGGCAACTCGCCACACCCAAGGCAGCTACGACGCGCTGTTTAACGCCGACGCCGCAGACAATGCGACATTACCGCTCTCGCTACGCTTCTGGTTTGCGACAAAAATCAGCGGCTGGCAGCAGGATGAGCAGCTACAGCATTTTTATGCCGAGCGGCTAGCGGACTTCCCTGAACCCTCGCTGACACCCGCGCTACAGCTGGCGCTGGATCATGCCGAACGCCTGACGAAAACGCCCGTGCAAGCCTCGGCGTCCCACGTCAATGCGCTGGAGCAGGCGGGCTGGTCAGTAGATGACATCGTGACGCTGTCGCAGCTCATTGCGTTTGTGAATTTTCAAAGCCGACTACTGCGCGGCTATCGCCTGATTGCCGGTCATCGCGTTAGCCAGCCGCATTCGCAGGCCGCCGTTGCAGGCCAGTGGCATACCCAAGCACAGACGCACAGCGGTAAGTCTGCGCCGCAGGCATTCACTCAGGCGGAACTAGATTGGGAACCGTGGATCGCGCCCAAACCGCTGGCAGCATTTAATGCGGATGAGCAGGCGATTCTGGCGCGCTTCGGCCACACCAATTCCGACTATTTCCGTTTGCTAGGCCGCAACCTTCCGGTGCTGGAACAGCGCACGCTGACGGATAAAGGGATTTTCTATACCGCTGGCGGCCTGCCGCGTAAAGAGCGCGAACTCATTGCCGCCGTCACCAGCAAGGTCAACGGTTGCATCTACTGCGCCTCAGTACATGCACGTAAAGCCAGCCAGCTCTCCAAGCAGGACAGTGACGTGCAGCGACTGCTGGACGTCGTCCCCGGCGGCGATTTGAGCATCGGCCAAAGTCCACGCTGGCAGGCGATTATCGATTTCTCGGCACGCCTTTCCGCCACGCCCGCACAGGTCAACGCCAACGACCTGAAGCCGCTGCAAGAACAGGGGTTAGATGCGCTGGAGATTGTCGATGTGGTGCAGTCAGCCGCCTTCTTCTCATGGGCCAACCGACTGATGCTCACGCTAGGTGAACCATTCTGGCCAGAGCATTAATCCAGCTCATGCAATAACTAATCAGGCGGTACGACATCCGTTCCGCCTATTGCTGTCTATTTTGTCAGGTTGGCAGGGAAATCCGCAGGCAGTTCGCTGGCAGGGCAGTTAATGACCTCGTTGTTGTTTTCGCCACAGTCGCGAATGAGCGTAATAGTGGCAAACTCATCGATGACTTCGGTGGGGTAAGCCGGCCCCGCGTCGCGATACGCTTCCATTTCAGCAATGTGTTCATTCTGGAAACACACCGTTTTCTCTGGATTATTGATGATCCAACGCGGGAAGAAGATGGTTCCGTGGAAAAGTTTATCAGCGATATTAACGATCAGACTGACGTCCGTGCCTGTTGGTTCTGTCCATGAGATTTTATAAACCTCGCGGGCGACCTGCACGATATACACCTGCTGATCCTTCACCCAACGGTTACCCACAATGCCGCTGTGAATACGATAGTCGATGGTGTTGGCGTTTTTGACATACAGTTCGTAATTCCAGCCATTATCGTAGGTATAGACCAGATGTTTCCCCACAAAATGGCTCAGATCGTGTTGATTAAATGACGGCATGGTATTTCTCCCTAAGAATGTGAATTCACTCTAGGGCTTTATTAATTCGATGAATAACGCTATTTTTTAGGGAAAATCATTCAATATTTAGATATATCGAAAATGCTGGCAAAGACGACGCTGGAACAGTGGGAAATCCTTCAGGCAGTTATTGATTTGGGCGGCTACACGCAGGCGGCAAATGCGCTGCACCGTAGCCAGTCTTCGGTCAGCTACCAGCTTTCTCTACTGCAAGAGCGACTGGGCATCGAGCTACTCACCATCCACGGGCGCAAAGCCGAGCTGACGCCAGAGGGTGAAAGCCTGCTGGCACAGGTACGACCTGTAATACGTTCATTTCATGCATTGGAAACCCGCGCCCACTCGCTGAAAATGGGCGAACAGACCAGTATCAATCTGGTGATCGACAGCACCTTCCCCACAGATCGCCTATTCCACCTGCTCAGTGCCTTTCAAAAACATCATCCGGCCACACGCATCCACCTAACCGAAGTGCTACGTAATGAAACACCGGGACAATTGAAGGCGCGCGAGGCGGATATTTATGTCATCACGCCGCGCGAGCTAGACGGCATCGCCGGACAATGGCTGATGAACGTTGATTTTGTCGCTGTCGCACACTGCCACCACCCGCTTTTCTCACTTCCCACGCCGCTAAGCCATGAGGCGCTGTCTCGCTACCCCTGCGTGGAGATTGTGACGCGAACAACGCCACAAACGCAGCCTTCCTCCGCAGAAAGCTGGACATTCACCACGTTTGAAGCGGCCACGCAGGCCGTTTTGCATCAGGTGGGTTACGGCTGGCTGCCAGAAGCGCGGATTGCAGAACACATTACGCGGGGCGAATTACAAATATTGCCATTGCAGCAAGGGGAAAGGCGCACCACCCCGCTCTATCTGTTAGCCGAAGAGAAAGGGCAGCCGCTCAGCAAAGAGATTCTGACGCTCATCGCGCTGCTGTTCGGCAGGCTCTGATGTCTGGGGAAAAATACTTACGTGCTCAAAAATCTTATAGACCATAAATGAGCCAAATTAATTTAATAATACCTACAAGTGTTAAATATGGACACCAAGAGAATATACGGCCTATAATTAGCCCATAAATGGGTTAAATTCCAACAGAGAGTTCATTTATGAACAAGCCCTCCACTGCGCCAACACTACTAAAACTCGACGCCATTCGCGAAGCTATCGACGAACTACGGCACGAGTTCGCACGTAACGATTCCTCCAGTAAAGGAACCGTTCTGGAAGATCACATTCATTCTCTGGATACCTTTGGCGCTCAGCTAAATACGCGGCGTAAGGCACTGGGCATCGAACTCACTACGCTAGAGCTACAGACTGGCGTATCACTATCCACGTTAAAACGTTTATTCAAAGATCCCGCTCAGGTGAAGTTTTCCACGGTTTATAGCGTCTGTTCCGCGTTAGGGATAAAGCTATGCGCCGTCAAGTAAAGGTCTATCTTTACGGTGTCCACATCGGCCAGTTAAGTCAGGACGATAAAGGCTATTTGTTTGAATATAAAAAGTCCTACATCGGCCCGCCATTATCCTTGAGCCTACCGATACAGACCGGAACATTTCGCAGCCAGACATTACCGCCTTATTTTGCCTCATTAGCCCCCGAAGGCTGGCTCCGGCGCCAGTACAGCCAGCTACAGCATCTGGATGAGAAAGACCTGTTTGGTATCCTCATTCAAAACGGTAAGAATCTGATCGGCGCCGTACAACTGATTGCAGAGGATGAAGCATGACAACATGTCGAATTTTGCTGACACCGCTGACGCATGAAGAAGAGATGGCCACAGGTTATAGCCGTAAAGGTTTGAAGCATCTGGCCGGATCAATACACGCCTCTCCAGACTTACGTTTCACCCGCCAGCAATTCATGCACGACCTGCCACAAACACAGAAAGGCATGAGTATTTCTGGCTATCAGCCCAAGATTCAGATGGTGTTACAAGATCGGGCATTTATCGTCGTTGATCATCAAGGGCTGTATATTCTTAAACCCTCTCCGATTGAATTTCCCCATTTGGCAGAAAACGAACATGCCACGATGACGCTAATGGCACGCCTGGGATTTGCCGTCCCGCCACACGGGTTGCTTCGTTTTAAACCGGATCAGGCTGATGACGAACCTGAGTTTGCTTTCGTTATTAAGCGCTTCGACCGCGACGAAAAAACGGGCCACCCTATCCATCAGGAACAGTTGGACGGCGCGATGGGGATCGGGGAAAAATTCGGTAAAATACGTGCAGATGGCAGACAATACATCAGTTATGAGCGGTTGGCTTTATTCCTTAGCGAGCACGTAAATGACAATATCGTCTTCAAAATAGATCTGTTCCGCCGCATCGCTTACGCCTACATGCTGGGTAACAACGATATGCACCTGCGTAATTTTGGGCTGATACATTCGCGCTCAGGCCAATTAATGCTGGCCCCTATTTATGACTTTGTTTCCGTCGCCCCCTATCCCACCTATTTTTCTTCCTGCTTCATGGCACTACCGCTGCTGATTCAAGAAGAGGGGGATGAAGCGCTCGCACCCGGCTTTGAAACCGCGTACGGAGAGTATCTGGGTATGGATTTCATTCTGTTCGGACAGCGTATCGGACTGAGTGAAAAGCTTACCAAAAAGCTACTGGCAGACTTCATCAAAGAAGCTGAATGCGTTGAATCAACCTATCGGGATTCCTTTATGCCTGCGGAGGCGATTGATACGACGCTGCGGTGCTATCGACACCGCCTGAATCTTATGAGCATTCTCGATGCAGAACGGATTTAGTGATTCATAATCAAGTTTTCACACCGCACCACTGCGGATAATCAGTGCAGTGGCGCTAACTTACCGCCGAGACAAAACCAGACGCGCGGCGAATGCCAAAAAGATAACGCCTGTCGTTCGGTCCATCCACTTCACTACGGAACCGCGGCGCAGAAAACGCGACAACGGACGCGTGGCGGCAATCAGCATGGACGACCACAGCGTGCCGATAAAGACATGAATAAGAACCAGCAGATAAGTCCACAGCACCACTGAATGTCCGGTAGGGATAAACTGCGGCAGGAATGAAACGTAGAACACGCCGATTTTTGGATTTAATACGTTGCCCAGCATGCCACGGAGAAACCAGTTCTGCTGCTTCGGTGCACCTTGTGGCGCGGCCATCACCAGTTCAGTTCTGGGTTTCAGGATCATTTGCAGACCCAACCAACAGAGATAAGCCGCACCGCACCATTTCAGGATGTTATAGGCCAGCTCCGATGCAGCAATCAGCGTTCCCAGACCAAACGCCACCATCGCGCCCCAAATCAGGCAACCAACGTTAATACCAAACGCGGCATGGAAGGCCTTTTTACTGCCTTCAACAGTAGCGGTGCGTAGAATCAGCGCGGTATCCAGACCCGGCGTCAGGGTCAGCAGCGTCGCGGCAAACGTAAAAGCAATCAGCGATTCGGTCAAGGTCACGGTAATTCATCACTCCAGCAGGAAAATGCAGCATAAGCGCACCATTCTCTACGAGAATGACGCAAGATGGAACGTCACACTCAGGCGAAATCAATCCTAATTACGCACTGTGCAGAGCCTGCCGCTACCAAACCACTCTCTTCGGCCGCGCCACGGCAGATCGCATAACGACAGGCTACAATCCGATCCTGATTCAGGAAGCGTAAATAAACTCCCCTTATTGGCACCTCTCCACTAGGCTATCCGGCAAGCATGATCCACGATACAGGCACAACACCATGATAAAACGCGGCTTCCTTATACTCTCCTTATTGACGCTTTCCGCATCGTCACTGGCGCAAGATGCTCTTCCAGACGCAGTGAAGAGTATCGAAAAACAGGGCATTACGATCATCAAACCCTTCACAGCACCCGGCGGCGTGCAAGGCTGGCTGGGCAGCTATCAGGGCGTAGGGGTGACCATCTACTTAACGCCGGATGGTAAGCATGCTATTTCGGGCTATATGTATGATGAACACGGCAACAACCTGAGTGAAGCGCTGATTCAGCAGGAAGTGTATGTGCCTGCCGGTCGGGAGATGTGGCAGAAATTACAGCAGGCGCCGTTTATCACCGAAGGGGCGAAGGACGCGCCGCGTAAAATCATCGTCTTTGCCGACCCGTTCTGCCCGTACTGCAAACAGTTCTGGCAGCAGGCACAGCCGTGGGTGAAAGCAGGAAAAGTCCAACTGCAAACGCTACTGGTCGGCGTCATTAAACCAGAAAGCGGGCGTTATGCCGCCGCGATTCTTGCCGCCAGCGATCCGGCCAAAGCCTGGCATGAGTATGAGCTATCGAACGGCAAAACGGTGCCTCCGTTCCCCAAGGACTCATCACGCGATATCTGGAATAACATTCAGCATAATCAGCGGTTAATGGATGAATTAGGCGCGAACGTCACGCCCGCCATCTATTACCTGAATGATAAGAATGAACTACAGCAAGTGGTCGGGCTGCCGGATGAACAGCAGTTGGCGGAGATTATGGGGAAATAAGCGCAGGAGGGAATGTCCCTCCTGACGTTGTCTCTTAGCGATGCGACCAGTAAGCCATAAAGTTGATTGTCTCTTTATCAAGGTGGCGCTCGTCGAGCAGATAGCGGCGCTGCCGTTTGATGGCGGAGGACTCTCCCGCCACCCACGCGTAAAACGGACGATGCGCCGTTGCCCGCTCCCACAGTAGCTCGTCTTCCGGCGTTTCCTGTGCGATTTCATCACGGTTTGTACAAGCGCTGGCAGGAATCTTCACGTCCTGTTGTACCGCAGCCAGCAGGCGTTCGCCCCATACTGTGCTGCCCGTTTCCTCACGCGGCAGCCAGTGAATCTGGGCAAAAGGGAAATCACCTGGCGTCACGCAGTCAGCCACTTTTGGCACTTCAAAAAAAGCCTGTACCGACGGTGGAGAAGGCTGAGTCGCTAGCTGTTCAAGAATCCCCATTGCCGCAGGCAGCGCCGTTTCATCCGCAATCAACAGCACTTGTTCAACACCCTCGTGTGGTGCCCACTCATAACCGCCGCTGTCACCATCGGCCTCTGCATTGGGGGCAACAATCTGTAGCGCATCGCCCGGCTTCGCGTGATTCGCCCAGCTTGAAGCAGGCCCAGTATCGCCGTGCAGCACAAAATCAACCGTTGCCTGCTGGAACTCGCGTGAGACAGAGCGCAGCGTATAGGTGCGCAAAATCGGACGACGCTCGCGCGGCAGCGCCAGATAGTCCTGATACCAGGTATCGCTCACGGCCATAGGGGTCAGTTCCCCGCTTTCACTAGCGAGCAGCAGTTTGATGCGCTGATCCGGCGCGTCCAGTTTCATCTGGCGCACTTCCGGGCCGGTGAACACACAGCGAATCAATGAAGGCGAGAGCAGCGTCTTGCTCTCTAAACGTAAATTGAACAGCCGATAGGCGGAAGACGTTGTACGGGTAGCTAAAGACATAGTGAGAAAGCCGGTATGTTTTGTAAGGGAAAAGTCATTAATCGGGATAAAACCCATTCACCGCAACTTACCATAAACAAAACACTAACGATAATCATTATCACTCTTCAGATGAATGTCGTGATAAAAGCGGCATTTTCTTCATCTCGTTGGCAGGAAGCCATTCGGAGCAGGCATAAAAAACCCTCAAAAGACTTGTTAACAGGTCTTTGATTGCTTATTTTAAAGACCTATTAACCGGTCATTAAAGGTCTATCATGCCAAATATTATATTAAGCGATACCAGTGCCAGCGTCAGTGAACTGAAAAAGAACCCGATGGCGACGGTCAATGCTGGTGATGGCCTGCCTGTCGCTATCTTGAACCGCAACCAACCTGCGTTTTATTGCATTCCTGCGGATCTCTACGAAAAAATGCTGGATGCGCTGGACGACCAAGAATTGGTTAAGTTAATCGGTGAACGTAAAAACCAGCCGCTGGTCGACGTGGATTTGGATAGTTTCCTATGAGTTATAGCGTCAAATTCAGGGAAGATGCGCTAAAAGAATGGCTCAAGCTCGATAAAACCATTCAGCAGCAATTCGCCAAAAAACTAAAGAAATGCTGCGAAAATCCCCATATTCCTTCGGCAAAGTTACGAGGGATGAAGGACTGCTACAAAATAAAGCTCCGAGCGTCAGGCTTTCGTTTGGTTTATGAGGTTATTGACGACGTATTGATTATCGCAGTGGTAGCGGTAGGCAAACGTGAGCGCAGCGGTGTTTATCATCTGGCGAGTGAGCGGATGAGGTAGCCGCGTTAGGCTGAGCATAAAATAAGTTCAGTTTCGGTTTCGGTTTTCAGGCCTTTATCCAGTTCAGTCGCAAGGGCTTTGAGTTTCTTTTCGTCCATCGTTTGCCTGTCTCCGTTGTTGGAGTGAACATATCAAAAACAAGCAATTACACAATTTAAATTACAGTCTCCTAATGTATTTCAGTTTTTTGCTTAGATCTGTTCCATTCTGACAGCTGCAACGTTGGCTATTCCAAGTTCTGTTAGAGTGTCACAGTGCACTTCCTCATCATCAGGGTCATAAAAAGTCGCAACCCATTTAGCATCAGGTCTGACTGATTGCTCCAACTTCTGGAAGTAGGGTAAATCTACGCCAGCTAATGAGTGGCCGAGAACATATACTTCATCAATATTGCCGAGCTTGGCAAAGAAGTCTTCGTTGTCTTTTATGATCTGCTCTGTTCCCTTAAAAGTTGCCGAGAAATACCGATTGATAGCATCCTTGCCACGCTCGAATGAGTAGTCATATTGATCAGATTTATATTCCATCCAACGTTCTAAATCTTCAGAACTCAATCCTGATGGTGGTTCGGCAGGTCTCTCTTTAAAATTTTCAGGATCAACACCATGACCGAGAATTAACTCATCAACATGTTCATCGGCTTTCCCGTGAATGAATAGCACGTTCTCATCGGGGATTGCGTAGTATTGAGAAAGCGTATCTGTGTAGTTGAATGTGAGGTAAACAGCGTCTCTATCAATGTTTACTGATCGGCGGTGATCAAACTGAGGAAACTGTACAGCCAAAATGAACTCTTTGAATGCGTTATACAGTTGAGTGGTTAGAAGCCCAAGTATTCGCTCCATCTCAATTTCAAGCGTGTATCGGTCTCTGTCTCGAAAGTCATCTGAAGAATAGTTTGGCATTGCATCCATGTTTGCTTCCAAAACTGAATCTTTATCAAGCAGTGACATACTCGTTTCAAATTCAGACCATAAAGGGTCTGACATTGATGTCGGGTAGTTTGGATTTAGGTCACTTAAACCGTAATGTTCGATCAGTAGCTCGTATGTTTCCCTGTAGTTGTTTTTGAGATAAAGCCCAAAAGATGTGTACCTAGTGTCAAGGCCATGATGAACATCAAAACCATTACCAATTACATATAGCTTCATGTCACTCACCGTTGATATCTAGTTCTTTGAAACTAATGACTTCGGAGTCATCATCAGTCAGCTCGAAATACGTATCTTCGAAGTAAAACTCTTCAATGTATGCGTTAGCTTTTAATCCATCGGTATAGGCAAGTGTTAAGTGGGCAGTGTATGTTTCTTTGTGTTTTACTTTTGACTCATTACTCAAGACGAATACATATTGCTTGTCTTCTGGATCCCAAGGTGAACGGTAATAATCTGAGAATCGGTAATCAGCCGTAACAACCACCTCAAACTCTACTTCGTACTCAGCTCTCTCGGCATCGACATTCTGTAAGTTTTTCTTCTCAACATTCACCGAGTTGATTTCTATAGAATTGATAATCTCATCGAAAGGATCTGCGTTTTCATAGTTGAACTCGCCATCTTCGAGAGCTTGCAGGGCACCCGCTTTAATTTGTTCTAGGAGTTGTTCAAATATTTCATCAGCAAACTTGGCTGGTTCTTCGTACACTTTGTCGCTTCGAACAATCAAGTCAATTAGGTCATCGACGTTTTCAAGATGAATGAAGTTATCTTCTTGTTCACAGAATGATTTCATATCTCCATCGTCACTAACGATGTAGGCTGAATGACCTCTAGCCAAGCTCACCTGTTTAATAGCTTCTAGCACAAATGCATCAGGAAACTCGTGCTTTTTTGATTCTTTGCTAAAGGGAGGGAGGTTGTTGAAGTAAGCATCAAATACAACTTGAGGGTTAACAGTACTTACATCAATAGTTTCCACGTAGCCGTTTTCGACGAAATCATCAAATTTTTCACTGATAACTGCATAAATATCATCACCTTCAACCTTGGTGAAGATGCCATGACAATCAAGGTCGGGGGTGTTTCTTAGGAACATCGCATCTTTTTGCATCTTCTTTATCATAGAAGCCGCTTCTTCAGATTTGCGTTTGAGATGGGCGTCGATCTCTTTCCTTGTCACATCAGTAATGAGCAAGTGGATTTTCCCATCTTCAATTAGTTCTTGAAGACGACCAAGAGCGTGTTGTCCAAATTGATAGTTTTTCTTTTCAAAAGCGTTTGTATCGATAAACACTAGCCTTGTCTGTAATTCCATAATCAATACCTTGAACAATGGTGTAAATTGTCATCAAATAAATTGATAAAATAATCGAGTGGTTAACCAACTAATGGCATATTGATTCATTACAAAAATTCGGGCAAGTAATGAGTTAGCAAGATGTAATTAGGAATAGCTTTAAGTGATTTTGGGGCATCAACGTTTTAGAAAAGGCAGTGGATCGATGAGTCAATAAATAAAGGCCAGAGAACGATGCTCTGGCCTCTCAGTTTTTCTACAGTACGAACGTGCGTAGGTGGGTTTTCTAGACCATTACCGCATCGTCACAAACTCTTCTGACGCAGTCGGGTGAATGGCGACGGTGTTGTCGAAGTCTTTCTTGGTTGCGCCCATTTTGACGGCGACCGCGAAGCCTTGCAGCATTTCATCCATACCAAAACCGATGCCGTGGATGCCAACGATTTTTTCTTCTTTGCCCACGCAGACCAGTTTCATGCGGCACGGCTGGCGGTGCTGCGTGACGGCGGTGTACATCGCGGTGAAGGCGGATTTGTACACTTTCACCTGATCATCGCCGTACTGTTCACGCGCCTGCGGCTCGGTCAGCCCGACCGTGCCAATCGGCGGGTGGCTGAAGACGACGGTCGGGATATTGCTGTAATCCAGATGCTCGTCCGGCTTGTTATTAAACAGACGTTCGGACAAACGACGCCCCGCCGCGACGGCGACCGGCGTTAGCTCGACGGCACCGGTGTTATCGCCCACCGCGTAAATGCCAGAAACGTTGGTGTTCTGGAATTTATCGACGTTGATGTAGCCCTTGTCGTTCAGTTCCACACCAGTGACGCTCAGGTTCAGGTTATCCGTCGCCGGTTCACGGCCAATCGCCCAAATCAGGCAATCGACGGTTTGTGAGTGACCGTTTTCCAGCTCCAGCGTCAGGCTGCCATCGGCATTCTTCACAATCGCTGTCGGGATCGACTCGGTATGCAACGTCGGCCCTTCGGTGTTCATGACTTCCACCAGCGTATCGACAATCAGCGGATCAAAGCTGCGCAGCGGCGCGTGTTTGCGTACAAACAGGTGAGTTTCAGAGCCCAGCCCGTTCAGTACCCCGGCAATCTCCACCGCGATATAGCCTGCACCGACAATCGCGGTGCGCTTCGGCAGCGCATCCAGCTCAAAGAAACCGTCGGAATCAATGCCGTATTCCGCACCGGGAATGTCAGGGCGAACCGGACGACCGCCCGTCGCAATCAGGATATGGTCAGCCGTAATTTTCTCGCCGTTCACTTCCACCGTGTGCGCATCGACAAAGCGGGCAAAACCGTGGATAACGTCGACCTTATTCTTACCCAGCACGTTGTCGTACGACTGGTGAATACGATCGATGTAGGCGCTACGATTCTTAACCAGCGTGCCCCAGTTAAACTGGTTTACCGTGGTATCGAACCCGTAATCCGGCCCGTACTGATGGATCGCTTCGGCAATCTGCGCCGCATGCCACATCACTTTCTTCGGCACACAGCCGACGTTGACGCAGGTGCCGCCCAGATATTTTGCTTCGATCAACGCACATTTTTGTCCATACATCGCCGCGCGGTTGATAGACGCGATACCGCCGCTGCCGCCGCCAATAGCAAGGTAGTCATAGTGTTTGGTCATCAGTGTATCCATGCTTAAGTGAATAAAATTTGCCTAGAGTGTAACGCCAGAGCCATACGCCGAATAAAGGTTATACCTATGGTTGCGATAGGAAAAACCGACCGCGTCGCCCACCGCAATCGCGTGTATTACTCTGGTACGATTTGCTCCACCAGCGTATGTCCGGTGCCTTCCGGTACCAGCACGCTATGCAACCACGGCAGCACACTCTTCATCTGAGATGCCAGCTTCCACGGCGGGTTAATCACAATCATGCCAGACGCCGTCATACCGTAGCGATCGCTGTCCGGCCGCACTGCCAGTTCAATTTGCAGAATGTTGCGAATGCCCGTGGCTTCCAGCTCTTTCAGCATGCGTTTGATGTGCTGACGTAGCACCACCGGATACCACAGCGCAAATACGCCAGTGCCAAAGCGTTTATGCCCTTCCTGAATGCCTTTCACCACGGCCTGATAGTCCGTTTTCAGCTCATAAGGTGGATCGATCAGCACAAATCCCCGACGGGAAAGCGGCGGCAGCTGTGATTTCAACTGCTGGTAGCCATCGTCACGCAGCACTTTGGTGCGCGAATCTTTCTGGAATTCATTGCGCAGCAGCGGGAAATCGCTGGGGTGAAGTTCGGTCAGGTGGAGCTTGTCCTGTTCACGCAGCAGCTGGCGGGCAATCAGCGGGGAACCGGGGTAATAGCGCAGCCGCCCATTGTGGTTATAGGTGTGCACGGCCTGCATGTAAGGTTCGAGTTCAGCCGGAATGTCGTCACGCTGCCAGATTTTCGCGATGCCATCCAGATACTCCCCCGTGCGCTCGGCGTGTTCGCCGCTGAGCTGATAGCGGCCAGCACCCGCATGGGTATCGAGATACAGGAAAGGTTTTTCTTTCTCTTTCAGGGCAGTGATGATCAGGCTCTGAACGGTGTGTTTCAGCACGTCGGCGTGATTGCCGGCATGGAAACTGTGGCGGTAACTTAGCATGCTTGCTTTCCGGTGAAGTTTTCATAAATAACGTCGATTAACCGACAGTATAACCGTCTGCGGCGGAAAATATCCCCTCAATACGGAAACAACGCTTCACCCTGCGAACCGCCCCGCAAACCAGCTATTTTTATCGTCTTAAATCAGTAAATTGTGAAACATGGCCGTTTTTCATTCGATTGAAAGCTACCGATATTCAGACACATAAAGTACGATCGCACGCTAACCATGATGGAATTGGACGTTATTCTGATGGAACCTGAATATCAGCGCTGGCTGATGGCGCTTTCCGCCCCGATGGTCGCACTCAATATCAAGTACGACGCCCGCTTCTGCGATCCGACCTTTTATGAGCCCGGTGAAACCATCAGCCTGAGCAACAGTTGGGGTATTACGTCCCGCGAAGGGCTGATCTCAATGATTAACGATATGACAGACGGCGGCCACGCCGAGCGTCTGGCGTATTACTATCATCTTTGGCACCACCTGACGGCATCCGAATGGCAGCAGCACTGCGCCAATCAATCTGAAGAAGCGCAAGGTGCACTCGCGCTGGTGAGCGAAACGGCTGCGTTATGCGGTGAAGGCGGGATCCGCGCCTGGGATCTGGGTCGCATGAGTTTCCTGAGCCGCATCGGATTACTCAACGGCTGGATTAGCGAAAAAGAGAACCTGTGGATTCACACCCGGCTGGCCGACAGGGCGCGTTACTATTACCGCAGTTGGGAAAATTATTACGCTGCGTTCCTGATCGGCCGCACCTACTGGCTCGGCTCGGATGAGGAAGATACAGAATGCCAGCGCTACATTTTCAGCAACTGTAGCCAGATTCCTGACTACATTGACCAGATCGGCACGCTCTATACCCACCCAGACTGCCCGATTCATGACCTCGACTGGGATGTTGATCCGATAGAAATGGATAAGCCCGAGTCCTTACCAGAAGCGGAAATATAATGGACACACTGTGCTGGCAGCGACTAGGCATTGAACCGACGCAGGATCTGGATGTTATCCGCCAAGCTTATCGTCAAAAAGTGCCGCAGTTTCACCCGGAAACCGACCCCGAGGGCTTTAAACAGCTGCGCGAAGCTTACGATACCGCCTGCAAGCTGGCGAAAAATCCCGTACCGTCGAGTGATGAAGAACAGAGCGCTACCGAACCACACGACGCCTCATCGGCAACCGAGAATGACTCTGCCGAGCAGGCCGATCCCCAGATAGAAGCGCTGGTTAACACATTTGAGCTGCTGTTAAACAATCCAGAAGAGCGCTTCGTTCCACTGTATTGGGAGCGCTACATTCAGTTGCTGAATCAGCAGGCTTTCGATGTAATCGATCGTATTCGCTGGCCGCTGCTTCAGCGACTGATGCGCGAGTCTTGCATCTCAATCCTCTGTGTCCGCGTGTTGGCCGAACGCCTGCGCTGGCAACAGCGGCAGGGAGAGCTGTCCGGCGACGGGGTGGAAGATGTCCGCCACTTCCTCGACTCGCTCGGCTATGAGGATCTGTTTGATTTTTCCCTGCTATCGCACCTAAACCTGCCCGCACAGTTGGAAACCATCTTCTACTTCCAGCAGGCGAATGAGACGTACTGGAATCGACCCGCATTGATGTTGGGCACGTTGCTGCGCACCCCGACCGCGATTTATTGGCCTGACAGCCCAGTGCTGATGCAAAAGCTCGCGCGCTGGCACAGCCACGCCGGTGTGCCCAACGCCATGCTGCGTGATTACTGTCTGCAACAGTTGGACGTGGCCCCGAACGACGCGGAATGGCTGGAACTCAGCGCCAGCCTCTGCTCGCTTACCGGAGAGAACGAGCAGGCCTTCACGCTGTGGCTAACGCTTTATCAACAAACCCACCACGCGCAGGCGGAACAATGGCTGATCGACTGGTGTAAACAGCACCAGCCAGATGCCCTTCCCTTACTGATTCAGTCGTTCAACTCTACGCCAGCGCCAGATCTGACAGGGTTAGCGCTGGACGATCCACGACAGCGTTTCTTCATTTCTCAGCACAACACCCAAATGCTGATACGCTGGGGAGAAGCGCTGAAACTGCCGCTGTCGCCCATGCCAGCAAGCTACGCCAGATGGAAGTTGGGTAAACAGGAGCTGAAGGACATCTACCGACACCTGCTACTACACAGCGGGGACGCAATTCAGGATCGCCTGTATTGGCACGCCAGCATGTTAACCGTGGGTAATGAACACCTGTTGCAGGACATTCTGGCGCAGCCGTTGCCCGAGGAACCGCTGTATGCGTTGATCTTACAGGGATTGCAGTTTCAGGCGGCACAACGCTTATCCTGGCTGGACACCTCCGGCGCGATTCACGCCTTCACGGAATGGCTGTATTCGCCGTCAGAAGATGCGCTGCCCAACGTGTTCACTAACCAGAAATCGTCCGCCTGGCTACAAGCGCAAACCTGGCTGCGACAATGGCGTCCGCTGTCGCTGAATCAGCTTAACAAGCTGTATAGCAGCGGCATACATACGGAAGAAATCGACCCGATCAATGATTGTCTGGTCGAGCTGTCCGCACGCTACGCGTGCGATGTCTCTCTGGCACCGCAAGGGGAAGATAAACCGCAAGAACGTAGCGCCAAAGCGGAACTGAGACAGGCTATGCTGATCGCATTAATGATGACCGATCCAGCATCTTGTTTGGGTTTACCGCGTCAATCGGTGCTGCCCGAACTGGCCTTAACCCACCCTGCGCATTCGCTCTCTCGGCTCTTCCGCAAAGCGGAATGCCACAATGGTGATGCGGTGACACCGTTGAAAAAACAGCTGGAACTCACCGATCCGCTGCACTATCACTGCTGGATGAACTTCCCCGCTTCTATTGAGGAATATCTCGGCAGCAGGGAAACTTACAGCGAATCCGCTGCAAGCCATTTTTATCTTACTGATGAGCATTGGCAGGCGGAGCTGGCGAAATCACCTATTATCTACCAGATCTTTTTCCACGCGTTTTATGCCCTTGTGGGAGAGGAAGGACAGGCCGAGCAACACCTTGAGCAGTTAGCCGCTATTCCTGTGGAAACGGAGCAGGAAGAGGCGATCCGCACCGCCTTTACCGAAGGGTCGGATGAACTGGAGAAACAGCTAAAACAGCTCTCCGACGACAAACGGGTCACGCTCATCGGCAAGCTGATTCAGAGCAGTGCGAAGGATGACACGTCCTTATTCGATAACAGCGATCAGGAATTTCTAACCGAGCATCTGTCCTATCCGCACGAAGACGTCGCACTGAGATTGGTGTCGAAAGTGCTGCTGCAATGTGCCGATCGGCGCGAACGTCAGTTCCAGGCATCACAGGCTAAAAAGAGCTATTGGTGGCAACTTTGGCGCACGAACGCTCGCATCGGCCGTCTCGGTTTTCTGATGCAGGCCGGGCTGGGAAGCTATTTTCTCTATCGCGCGAGCGACTGGATCGGATCGCCACCGGCGTCTATTGAAGGGCTGCTGATGGTGCTCATCGTGCTCAATCTGCTGAGTGCGACGCGTCGACGCTATAACGATATCGGTTCCAATATGCCGTGGGTGATGAGTTTCCTCACCCTACTTATACCGCTATTTCTGCTGCTCCCCTTGCTGACGCCGAGCCTTAATCGCTGGAACCAATTCGGGCCGCCGCCAACTGGCAAGAAAACCGAAACGGACACCATGCCTACCTGACGCAGTGAATCAGGCGGCACCGCAAGTACACGCATGCATATACCCAATAGATTTCGAGTTGCAGGCAGGCGGCAACCGCAGGACAAATTCGTCGGGAACGAATTTGACCAGCCAAAGGCTGGCCTCCGGTGAGAGACAGGATGTCTCTCATTTCATCCCCAGGAGCTTACTCAAGTAAGTGACTGGGGTGAGTAAGGGAAGCCAACACACCTGCAGCTTGAAAGATGGAGGGTATATTTAGCGGGATACCTCATCCAGATACCGCTCAATACGCTGCCGCGTTTCGTCAATCGCTGGCGCGTATTGCCCTGCCAGCGCCTGTTCAAAATCTCGTAGCCAGAAGCCGATCTGCTCCCGCTCTTCCAGACGCGTTTGCGCCCAAGCCTTTTCCAGCCGCGCCAGCAGGTTGCGGTTCATGAGATTGTCTCTGGGGTGAATCTTCAGCGCTTGCAGTTTCTGGTGACTTTTCTGCTGTTGCTCAGCACTTAGCCCCGTCGGGCTGCGATCGATCACTTTCGTGAAGTTATCGCCGCTGTCCGGCAGATTAACATCCACTTCCAGCAGCCCATTGATGTCATAGCTGAAACGGACCTCAATGGATTGCTTATAAGATTTCGCTTTTATCGGCATGGTGAATTCATCGATAAACACGTTGTTATCGACGTAAGGGCTTTCCCCCTGATAGATCGCGATGCAGATGTTGTCCTGCCCGGAGGAACCCGTGGAAAACGTCTCGACCCGCGAGGTCGGCACCACGGTATTGCGTTCCAATATCGGGGAAAACAGGCCATTTTGCTTATCGTTGGCGGTCTTAATCCCGAGGGTATACGGGCAAACGTCAGTCAGGATCACTTCTTCGATATCCTGCTCGCGTAGTCGACAGGCAGCCTGCACTGCCGCGCCCTTGGCGACAACGGTATCCGCATCCAGATGCTGATAAGGTAATTTGCCGAACAGCCTGACCACCAGCTTCTGGATAATCGACATCTTTGATGCCCCGCCAACCAGCACTACGTGGTCTAGCTGCTCCGGTTTCAGGCGGGCATCGTGCAGCGCCTGTTCTATCGGCGCGCGAATGCGGTTCATCAACGGCAGCCAAGCCGCTTCAATCTCTTCATTATCCAGCACAATGCGCCACTCTTCCTCGCGCCAGTGCCATACCAGTTCATTCGATTGAGAAGGAAAGCCGGGCTGACATTTCAGCGCTTCTGCATGGCTGTAAAGACGTGCCAGATCCGTTGCGGGAATCGCCGAATCCTCAAGTTTCCACGCTTTCAGACAGGTTTTCACCATCGCCTGCGTGAAATCTTCTCCACCCAGATAGTTGTCGCCCGCCGAGCTGTGTACTTCGATCAGCGGAAACGCATATTCCAACACGCTGACGTCGAAAGTGCCGCCGCCTAAATCGAAGACCAGCGTACGCCCCAGTTCCTGCGTGTGTAAGCCATAAGCCATCGAGGCTGCGGTGGGTTCATTGATTAAGCGAACCGCATTCAACTCTGCCAGTTCCGCTGCAAAACGCGTCTGCTTACGCTGTTCATCGCTGAAATAGGCTGGCACGGAGATCACCACGTCCTTGATAGGGTGCCCAAGGTAACTTTCCGCATCAGCTTTGAGTGATTTCAACACCATGGCCGACAGTTCGGCGGAAGAGAACGTTTTATCCCCGAGCCGGAAGGTTTTCTTGCTCCCCATGTAGCGCTTAAAGAGCGACGCCGACACCTGCGGGTGCGTCGTCAAACGGGAAATTGCAGGTTTGCCGACCAGAATACTGCCGTCTTCATCAATACTGACGGCCGAGGGAGTGAAATTGTCATTCAGCGCATTCGGTATCAGGCGGGCCTCGCCATTTTGCCAAACGCTAATCAGGCTGTTCGTCGTGCCCAGATCGATACCAATCGCCAGAGAAGCGTCTTGCGGGTGCGTCATGCTGTTATTCCTTATTAACCATTCCGTACACTACCTATTCCCAGAGTGCCCATCAGGCGCAGATCAATAGCCCGTTCGGCGAGCAGGGCAATAGTATATACATCTTGCTCAGAAAAAGACCGCACACGACGGATTCAGGAATATTTTTCAACAGATCTGGTGAGTGATAAATAAGCGTTATATTATTTACTATATATCGATCATTTACGGAGCATTATCATGGGAAACCATTTTGAGCGGGCCGTCCTCGCGGGGTTGAGATCCGCCAATCCAAAATCCACCAACGACATTAATCCCTACTGCTACGGCTATCGGCGCGGCTATATCTGTGGCTATGCTCACAATCTGGCGGAAACCAAAGGCGACCGCCAGCAGGCGGCCTTCGAGGCAGGATTGTTGTCACGCCGCTACGGGCTGGAGCGGGAGCGAGTCGCAGAGTTCTTTACTGAACAAGGCAACCCTTACGCGATTCGGTTTTTTTATGCGGGCTATGATGCGCACACGCCGCGTTAGTGGATACCCGCTAGCGGCGCACTTCCCGTAAATCGAAGCTAATGGGGATAGTGATGGTGAGCTGCGCGTTATCCCCAATCACCTCTGCTGGTGGAGCCGGAAGTGGCTGAGCACGCTGCGGCAAAGCGACAGACTCCTTATCCAGCGGCACCACACCGCTGCTGCTGGCTAACGAGACGGCCAGCACACTCCCCGCCCGATCCAACGTCACGCGAATCTGGGCGACACCCTGCAATCGCTGCCGCACCGCCTGCGCCGGATAACGTTTATAGCGGCTCAGGTGCGCCAGCAGCTGGCTGCTCCAGTCCGCAACCCCTTTGCGCATCTGCGCAGCATCGCTGTTATATGGCGCAGCGACTTGCTGGCTGCTGCCCGGCAGCGGCGCGCTGGTGACGGGGGCGGGCGGTTTTTCCGATGGCGCCACTTCTTCCTGTGGCGTCGTCTCCTGCACCGGTTTTTCCATTTTTTTCTGCACTTTTTTCTGCGGCTGCGGCTTTTCCTTTTGCGCTGCCGCCATCACTGGATTCGGCGCGGGCGCAAGCAACGGCACGTCCTGCGTCATTTTTTCCGGTTGAGCCGCGGCTTCTTGCGGTGTGGACAGCGTCTGCTGCGGGCCGACAGGCGCATCCTGAGGACTAGGCGTCGATTGCACGCTATCCGCCACCATTAACATCATGGCGGGCGGCGGCGCTTCAATGGAGGAATCAAGCGCATGGTAGCTAACCCAGACAATCAACCCTGCGTGTAGTGCCAATGCCAGCAGCCAGCCGCTCCCCCAACGAACCGTCGTTGCGGGCTGAACCGTATTGTATTTCAGCGTCTGTGCAGCCATTAGCCTACAGCCCCTCGCCGTGGAGGCAGGGGCTGCACGCCCAATGAATGGGGTTCCGAGGAGATCATCATGTGTTCTTCATCACATCGTTAGGTATAAAACAATCAACCGAGATAATAGTAGGTCGTTCAGCTACGGGGATCGGGCAGAAAAAAAGTGAAAACAGCATAAAAAGTAATGTTATTACGTTTTAGCAGGATATTTTATCGCGCGGCAATCTGAACCCAGTAGCGAGAGAAATAACGTACCTGTACAGGAAGCGCCTCCACCAGCGCCGCTAAAATATTATCAGTATCAGACAGCGGGAATACACCGGAAAACCGCAGGCTTTCCACCTCCGGCTGGCAACGAATGACGCCGCTGCGATAACGGCTCAGTTCATCAACAAAATCCACCAGACGCTGATTATCCGCCAGCAGCTGTCCTTTCACCCACGCAGGCTCTGCCTTCGCCGTCTCTATCTGGCCGCAGCGCTGCGTGGTGAACGTCGCCGTCTGTCCGCTTTTTACCACCTGTACATCCTGACTATTCTGGTGCGGATGAAGCCTTACCGCACCGTCATACACCGCCACCTGCGTGTGTTCATCCTGCACTCGCAGGCTGAAGCGCGTACCCAGCGCCTGCACTTTTCCCTGTGCCGTCGTCACAATGAAAGGACGCGGATACAACGCAGCCTTCTCCGCCTGACCGGTTTCGATCATAACTTCACCACGAATCAGCGTGAGCTGGCGTAGATCGTCACCGTAGGCCACATTCAGCGCTGTCTGCGTATTCAGCAGCAGCGTCGTGCCATCGTCCAATACCGCATGGTGCTGTTCGCCTACCTGCGTCTGGTAATCCGCCGTCAACGACTGCCACAGGTCGGTGCGCGATCCTGCCACGCCAGCGCCTCCGGTCAGGCAGAGTATCGCCAGCGCTTTGAGTACGCTGCGGCGCTGCATACCGTTAAGCGTCGACAGACTTTGATGTGCTGCCCGTGCGTTAAGCTGACCCAGATTGGCACATACGGATTCGATATGCTGCCACGCCTGTTCGTTATCCGGCGAGGCTTCTCGCCAACGCTGCCACTCGCGGCGATCCTGTTCCGTGACGCTGTCGGACATCAGCTGCGTCAGCCATGCCACCGCTTCACGCGCGCTGTCTGGCTGGATCGGCTGACCCTGTCTGTCACGATAAAAAGTGCGATCGTTCATAGCGGCAGCGCAAAGAAACACTGGAGGTTGGCGCGTTGCAGATACTGTTTCACTGAACTGCTGGAAACCCGCAAGCGTTCGGCGATATCGCTGTAGCGCATGCCGTGGAGGTGCGCCAGCAGAAACGCTTCTCTGACCGGTGCTGGCAGGCCATCCAATGCGGCATCAAGCTGTTCAAGAATTTCGAGGGTAAGCAGACGCGTTTCTGGAGATGGCATACAGGCATCCGGCTGTGTGCTCAAGACATCCAGATAGGCATCTTCAATCTTTTTACGACGATAATGATTGGCGACCAAACGGCGGGCCACGGTAGCCAGAAACGGGCGCGGCTGGCGAATCGTGAGCAGTTCCGGGTTCATCAGCACGCTAAGGAACGTATCTTGAGCAAGATCTTCCGCATGCTGGGCGCAGTCCAGTTTATGGCGCAGCCAGTTACACAGCCAGCGGTGATGATCGAAATAGAGCTGTTGGGCAAAGTCATTAACGCTGGCCGTCGCTTTCCTCACCATCGAACTTTACCCCAGAGCGCTATTTAAACAATAAGAATGATAATCGTTCTTATTTATGTTTTTTCCCTCTGACTGTCAAGTTCCTAAACGAAAATTATTCAAATTTGCTGAATTTGCATTACGCCCATGCAACATTCCCTCGCTAACGGGGCGGCAAGAATATCCGCCCCGAGCACCGCTATCAGAAACGCTGTAACACGCTGATTTTTACGTTACGTCCTACGCCGGATACGGATTCTCCCAGATACGGGTAATAATCGGTATTCAGCAGGTTATCGACCGTCACACGCGCCTCAAATCCTTTTATCGTCTGCGGCTGCCAGCTGGCGAACAAACCATGCAGCACGTATCCCTTGCTCTTCGGTAACGCCCAGATATCGGCCTGTGGATCGCCATCAGCAGGTGAACGATCCTGCTTGCGTACAAAGTCCGCCGTCCAGCCTACCGCCATATCCAACCGTGGGATCTTGGTGCCCAGCGTGGCGTGTGCTGTCGTCGGTGGGATTTCAGCAATCCAGGTTTTATTGCCCCACGGGTTACGCGGTGATGCATCGCGCTCGCCGCGAATGGAAGAGAAGGACAGGCTGCCAAACAGCCAGCGGCTGTCGTAGAAGGATTCAATCTCGACCCCTTCAATGGTATAGCCCGGCATATTGCGGTAGTTAGAGAGCGGTTGCCCGCAAGATGATGACGTGCCACTCTGCGTCTGCGCTTCACACAGGATACCGCGACGGTAGAAAATTTCGTTTTTACCGCGGTTACGGAACAGCGTGGTACGAATTTGCAGGCTGTCTTCTTCCAGCATCAGGTTATTGAAGTCCAGAATCGCGCCCAGACGAAATGCTTTAATGCTTTCCACTTCCAGATTACGGCTGGTTCCCGGCACGCTGGATGCCGCAGATTGCACTTCATACTGTTCATCAACGACAGGTGCGCGCCAGGTTCGGCTGGCATCGGCAAACAGAGACAGATTATCCGTCACTTTCCATAACGCACCAATACGCGGTGACCAGCCTGTATAGGTCACGCTGCTGTAGTCATGTCCCGCGGCCGGAATGCTGCTGTTATAACGTGGCGCAGCATTAGGTTTCCCCGTATTCGTCACATGGTCATAGCGCACGCCCGGCGTGATCGTCACGCTGCCCAGCGTCACAGCGTCCTGCACATACAAACTACGCGTTTCCTGCTCACCAGCCGGCATGTAGTAAGGCTGGAAATAGCCATAGTTATACTCGGCGCTGTTCTTGCCGGACGGATAGTAAATCAGCGTGTCACGCTTATGCTGATGCCAGCGCATACCGACCAGCAGCTTGTGGTCGAATGGCCCCGTCGTAAACTGGCTTTCATTACTGACTTCCGCGAGCTGATCTTTATAGCTTACCCAGCTTTCATTCCCCAGCGTGCCCAGATAGCTACTCTGCGAAGCTGAATCAGGGCGTCGGTCATGCTGTTCGGTTTTCGAGGTGGCAAATGACGCCGTCAGATTCAGCCACGGCTGATCCTCCGGTGCAATATTCCATTTCAGCGAGTAGTTTTTATCGACCTGATCGCGGTAGACCAGCTTACGCCGCCAGGCTTCTTCCCAACCGTAGCGAGTGATTTCCGCCTGTGTCGGTGCCGCCATATCGTCGCGCTTAGCGGCAAACGGCTGCCAGCCGTCAGATTCGGAGCGCATCGCGGAGAGCGTCAGCGTCTGAGCATCCGTCAGGTAGATGTTGGTCTTCATCAGGTAAGACGCCATATCGCTGGTGGAGTAGACAAAGCGCGTACCATCAGGACGTTCGATGTTGTCGCCATCACGCTTGCTCATATAGAGCAGGCCGTCAGCCATCCCCTCTTCCGTGCGGCCATACAGCGCGCCGCTGTAGATATTTTGCCGATCGTTGGTGTGATAACTGTATTTGACCATCCCACCGAAATTTTCTCCCGGCAGCAGCAGATCGCTGGCGTCTTTGGTATCAACGTGAATGGTGCCGCCGAAGCCACCGTTACCGCTGCGAATATCATGCGGCCCTTTATCGACATCGATCCGCTTAATCAGCTCAGGCTCAATAAATACCGAGCCCTGGCGGTATTTCTCAAAGCCTTTTGGCGCGCCGTCCAGCACGACTTTGACGTCTTCCATATCGCCCATACCCCAGATATTCAGGCTCTGCCCACCCGGTCGGGGAGAACCCGCCATCGACACGCCGGGGAGCTTATCGAGCAGGCTGGCAATATTATCAGCCTGCACGCGGTCAACATCGGCCTGATGCAGCACGGAACGTCCAGCAGCGGCGCTGTCCGATGTGCCACCAACCACCGAGAGCGTCGGGATCATCAGGCTGCCGTCGCTTCCCTCAGCGGCAAGCGCGGACTCCAGCCGATAGCCCGTGGCGGTCTGTACCGCACTCAGTCCCGTCCCGGCCAGCGCGGCCGCAAAAGCGGCCTGAACGGTGTAGGTTCCCTGCACGCTCCCGCTAGTTTTATTCTGTGTTTGATCGGGAGAAAACGTGAGAATGACATTGGCGCGGCTGGCGATGGCCTGCAACGTGGTCCCTAGCGACCCCGCCGGAATGGAAAACGCTATTGTCGGTGCCGTAGTCGCAGCGGCAGTTTCCGCCGCAAACGCCGGGCTGGCCGCTCCAGCACTCAATATCAACACGCCAGACAGTGCCAGATGCACTGCCCGCGCCACCGTCAAGGCGGGTTTATGCGCGATGCGCCCGCCATTATGATTATTTATCGCCATTGTCATTCCCCTGAAATATTGAAAAAAAAGACACATCAGGTAGGTCACGTGAAAAACAAAATCGGGCAGAAAAATAGCAAAAAATTTCGGGGGAAAGCATTTAGCACGGCGTTAACGATGATGTTCAGGTAACGCATGGCGCCTATTTATGGCGGCAAAACGCACCTTTGGTCACGAGCGGTACACCCTCCGCCATTGATTTTCATAGCGCTTGACCTCATCTTAGTGATTAATCCGCAATAGATATCCGCCTTGCCGGTTTCTCTCTGCAACGGATTCCACTTACCGGCAACGAGATCACCCACAATTATCAGGACGGCACCATGACGAATCCATTACTGACCTCATTTACCCTGCCCCCGTTCTCCAGTATCAAAACGGAAGATATTGTCCCTGCGGTGAAATCCGCGCTGGATGAATGCCGCGAGACAGTAGAACGCGTGGTGGCGCAAGCGGGGCCGTTTACATGGGATAATCTGTGCCAACCGCTGGCTGACAGCGACGATCTTCTTGGCCGCATCTTCTCACCCATCAGCCACCTGAACGCGGTGAAGAACAGCCCAGAGCTGCGTGCTGTTTATGAAGAATGCCTGCCGCTGCTGTCCGAGCACAGCACCTGGGTCGGCCAACATGCCGGGCTGTATCAGGCTTACCGCAGCCTGCGTGACGGCGAACAGTACACCGCACTGAGCGTGGCACAGAAGAAATCTGTTGATAACGCGCTGCGCGATTTTGAGCTGTCCGGTATCGGTCTGTCGCCGGAAAAACAGAAACGCTACGGTGAAATCTCTGCTCGTCTGTCCGAACTCGGTTCGCAATACAGCAACAACGTGCTGGATGCCACCATGGGCTGGAGCAAGCTGATTACCGACGTCACCGAGCTGGATGGCATGCCGGAAAGCGCGCTGGCAGCGGCCAAAGCGCAGGCAGAAGCTAAAGAGCAAGAGGGCTGGCTGCTGACGCTGGATATCCCAAGTTATCTTCCGGTAATGACTTACTGCACCAATCAGGCGCTGCGCGAAGAGATGTACCGCGCCTACGGCACGCGCGCATCCGATCAGGGGCCAAACGCGGGCAAGTGGGACAACAGTGACGTCATGGCGGAAGAACTGGCACTGCGTCACGAGCTGGCACAGCTGCTGGGCTTTGATAGCTATGCGCACAAGTCGCTGGCGACCAAAATGGCGGAAAAACCGCAACAGGTACTCGATTTCCTGACCGATCTGGCGAAACGCGCCCGTCCACAGGCTGAAGAAGAACTCGCGCAGCTGCGTGCCTTCGCCAAAGAACACTACGGCGTAGATGAATTGCAGGCCTGGGATATCACCTACTACAGCGAACAGCAGAAACAGCATCGGTATTCCATCAGCGATGAGCAGCTTCGTCCGTACTTCCCGGAAGAACGCGCGGTAAACGGCCTGTTCGAGGTGGTTAAACGCATCTATGGCATCACCGCCAAAGAGCGTAAAGACGTCGATGTCTGGCACCCGGACGTTCGCTTCTTCGATCTGTTCGATGAAAGCGGTGAACTGCGCGGCAGCTTCTACCTCGATTTATACGCTCGTGAACACAAACGCGGCGGAGCCTGGATGGACGACTGCGCGGGTAAACTGCGCAAAGGCAACGGCGAACTGCAAAAACCGGTCGCCTATCTGGTCTGTAACTTCAACCGTCCGGTCAACGGCAAACCCGCGCTGTTCACCCACGACGAAGTCACCACGCTGTTCCACGAATTCGGTCACGGCCTGCACCACATGCTGACCCAGATCGATACCGCCGGTGTCGCGGGCATCAATGGCGTGCCGTGGGATGCGGTCGAACTGCCGAGCCAGTTCATGGAAAACTGGTGCTGGGAACCTGAAGCGCTGGCCTTTATCTCCGGCCACCACGAAACCGGTGAACCGCTGCCACAGGAACTGCTGGAGAAGATGCTGGCGGCGAAGAACTATCAGGCTGCGCTGTTCATTCTGCGCCAGCTGGAATTCGGCCTGTTCGATTTCCGCCTGCATGCCGAGTTTGATCCTGCGAAAGGCGCGCAGATTCTGCCGACGCTGGCTGAAATTAAAGCGCAGGTGGCCGTGGTGCCAAGCCCAAGCTGGGGCCGCTTCCCACACGCCTTCAGCCACATCTTCGCAGGCGGTTATGCCGCAGGCTACTACAGCTATCTGTGGGCCGACGTTCTGGCGGCGGATGCTTACTCCCGCTTCGAGCAAGAAGGTATCTTCAACCGTGAAACCGGTCAGTCATTCCTGGATAACATCCTGACGCGCGGCGGTTCCGAAGAGCCGATGGAGCTGTTCAAACGCTTCCGTGGCCGTGAACCGCAGTTGGATGCCATGCTTGCGCATTACGGCATCAAAGGATGAGCATCTGCTTAATCGCAGAAGAAGGCGCCGATAGTGGCGCCTTATCTTCTCTGGCCGCACGCTGGGGGCTGGTTTCCGATCCCGATGCGGTCATGGCACTGGTGCTGACAGCGGAACGTCTGGAACTGCGCAAGCAGGATGAACCGAAGCTCGGCGCTATCTTCGTCGATTTCGTTGCCGGGACGATGGCACATCGCCGTCGCTTTGGCGGCGGGCGCGGCGAGGCTGTCGCTAAAGCCGTCGGGATCAAAAAAGATTACCTGCCGGATGTCGTGGATGCGACGGCTGGGTTAGGTCGCGATGCTTTTGTGCTGGCAGCATTAGGCTGCCACGTACGCATGGTGGAGCGCAATCCGGTGGTTGCAGCCCTGCTGGACGACGGATTGCAACGTGGTTATCAGGACGCAGAGATTGGCCCGTGGCTACGGGAGCGGCTGACGCTGCTGCACGCGTCGAGTATGACTGCACTGCGCGATATCACGCCGCCCCCGGATGTGGTTTATCTCGACCCGATGTTTCCACACAAACAAAAGAGCGCGCTGGTGAAGAAAGAGATGCGGGTATTTCAGTCGCTGGTGGGTGCGGATGACGACGCCGATGCGCTGCTGGAACCCGCACGCGCACTGGCGAAAAAACGCGTCGTGGTGAAGCGACCAGACTATGCGCCGCCGCTAGCTGGCGTGCCGGCACAGTCCATGCTGGAAACCAAAAGCCATCGCTTCGACTTCTATCTTCCTGCCTGATCCCTCGCCGCTGCGTCGATAAGCGCATCGGCGACTAAAAACTTACCCTGCTTCGCATTTCCAGTGTCATATTTGCAAAGTCTGTAGCACAAATGGGAAGCAACTCGCATAATTTCGCGCTATCACCTTTTATGACACTAAGATGACATAATGAAAAAAACGCTTCTGTCACTTCTGCTTTGTTTGAGTACTTCTGCTATGGCCGCTCAAGAACCCGTCAATATTACGATTCTGGGGACATCCGACCTGCATGGCACCTTTGTTCCCTGGGATTACGCCACCGACACCGCCAACATGGCTGGCAGCCTGAGTCAGATCGCCACACAGGTGCATAAAGTCCGTGCGCAGCAGCCGAATGTGATTCTGGTTGATGCGGGCGACACCATTCAGGGCAACTTTGTCGAAACCTTCAAAAATGACAAAACCAGCCCGATGATTCTTGGTTTTAACGCCATGAATTATGACGTCTGGGTCATGGGTAACCACGAGTTCGATTTCGGCCTGAACGTACTTTCCACCTCGCTTGACCAGTTCAAAGGCACCGCGCTGGCGGGCAACATTTTTTGGGAAAGCGGTAAACCTTACTTACCTGCCTATAAAATTGTCGAACGGCAGGGCGTGAAGATTGGCATCATCGGTATGGATACGCCGATGACCGCGGAGTTCGCCAAGGGCACCGACCGCGTGAAAGGGCTGAACTTTACCGATCCCGTCGGGGCGGTAAAAACCGTTATCCAGCAAATCCACGGCAAAGTGGATGCCATCGTGCTGGTCGCCCATATGGGAATCGATAACGAAAACCAGCGACCGGGTACTGGCGTCGGTGATATTGCCCGTGCGAACCCTGAATTAGCCGCCATCGTCGCAGGTCATATGCACGTAAAAGTGGATAAAGAGGTGATTAATGGCGTGATCGTCACCGAACCGGACAGATATGGCCGCGCACTGTCACGCATCGATTTGCAGTTTGAGCAGCAGAACGGCAAGTACGTGCTGATCAACAAAGACAGCTATACCTATTCGATTAAGGACGTGGATTCTGACCGCAAGATGGAAGATATCTACGAGCCTTATCACAATACCCTGCGCGCCAACGCCAACCGTCCGATCGCGCAGCTCCTCGGGCACGATCTGGTGCCGCAAGATGCCGTGAAAGGTATTCCTCAGGTACACGTACAGGATACCGGCATCAGCGCCCTGTTCCAGGAAGCCAGCCGTCATTACGCCCCTAAAGCGCAGGTCATCGCGCTGCAAATTGATAACGATAAGCCCAAGCTGAATGTCGGTACCATCGCCGCGAAGGACATTGCCTTTAACTATCAATATGCTGGCGGCGAGATCACGGTTTATCAGCTCACCGGAAAAGAACTGAAGAAATACATGGAATGGTCAGCGGGTTACTTCAACCAGTTGCAGGACGGCGATGTGACTTACAGCTTCAATCCGCAGCGTCGCGCGTCCAAGTATTCCACCAATGATTTCTTCGACGGCGTGACGTACACCATCGATCTGACAAAACCCGCCGGGCAGCGCATCACCGACCTGAAACTGAATAACGGAATGCGGGTTACCGACAAGATGCCGATTCGTCTGGGTATGAACAGCTACCGCATGGGCCACCTGACGCAGAAAGGCGGCGTACTGGAAGGCATGCAGTTCCCAGTGCTGTCGGATACCAAAGCGAAATATGGCGAAGAAGCGGGCACGATTCGTAACCTGACCATCCGTTATCTGACCGAGGTGAAAAAAGGCCAGTACGAAGGTACGGTACCACAGCGCTGGAAACTGGCGGGATTGCAGGGCTATGAGCGCGAACGCCACATCGTCGAATCGCTGCTCAACAGCGGAAAAATCAGCGTGCCGACGTCAGACGATGGCCGCTACAGCAACGTGCAATCCATCAACGTGAAAGCATTACTGCTGCCGGATGCCACGCAGCGGGAGAAACGCGTAGCGGAACTGACGCAACAGCGCGACAGCGCCACCAACGCGTTAACCAAACAACGTCTGAACGATCAGCTAACGATTATCACGGCGATTAATTAACCGATACCTTGCGGGAATCTGGGTAGTAGACAAAGTGCAGCGGTGATAATGGATAGATCGTAAAGACGCTGCAAGTACATCCCTGTAAGCTCGAGCCGCGCCATCCTTGGCGCGGACGCTTTACTCTTCTATTCCATTATCACCGTTTTCACTCTACGAAGAGGTTTTCCAACGATCAGCAAACACTGCTATCTCTCGCTGCGGGCTTTCCAGCGCTCGCTCGTCAGGTAGCCGTTCACGCCCACATCCAGGAAAGGGCGTGGCGGCAAGTAATTTGCCTGTCCGAGCGACTGCATATCGCCGATCAGCGGGTTGTCTTCACCCAGCGCCAAATCCGCCAGAATATGTCCGGCAGCGGTTTGCTTCGACAGTCCCGCCCCGTTACAGCCAGCGGACGCGTACACATTATCGCTTAACTGCCCCCAAATTGGCGCGCCGTTGCGCGTTACGCTAATCAAGCCTGACCAGGTATGCGCCATCTTCACGTCGCTCAACTGCGGGAACATCCGGGCAAAAATAGCCGCGTGACGACGCGCGTGGCGTCCGGTTTCTACCGCGCTATTGACCAGTCCCGGGGTAAATTTCACATGCTCCCGAATCAGGAAGCGATGGTCGCGCGTATAGCGCAACGTCGCACTGGCCAGCGCATTGACCGGCGTCAGCCCCCAGTCTGGCATGTCGCCCATGCGTGCTAGCTGTTCCGCATTCAACGGCTCCGTCAGCGTCGCGAAGGTCGCCACGGCAAACACCCGGCCATTGAACAGCGGCAGGCCGCGCGCCGCGCCGTTAATCGCCATCATCAGCTTATCCGCCTGAATCTCGCCGTACGGCGTTTCCACACGAATGCGCGATCCGGTTTCGATATTCAGCGCGGGTGAATGGGCGTAAACCGTCACGTTCTTCGGCAGATTCGCCACCAGCCCGACTACCAGCGCCGCCGGGTTTAGCAGAATGCAATTGGGCGTATACACGGCGCGATGATAGAAAGACGTGCCTAAGCGGCGGGCAAGTTCGTCTTTTTCCACCACCTGATAAGATTCGCCAAGATCGTTCAATTCACGGACATAGGTATCGATCAGGCCGTTAAACGTTGAACTCACAGCACAGTGATATTTCCCCGCCACGCTCCAGTCGCACGCAATCGCATGGCGATCCACCTTCTCTTTCAGATGGGCGACGCCGGACTGCAACAGGCGACGATAAGCCGCCGCTTTTTCCAGCTCGGCCGTCGAGCTACCGATGTTGTGCGGCAAATCGATGACAAAACCGGAGTTACGCCCGGAGGCATTGTCGCCAATCTCGCCCGCATCCAGCAGGATAATGTGTTTATCCGGGCGCTGCTCAGCCAGACGCTGTGCAAAGGCGATCCCCGCATAGCCAGCGCCGATCACCAGCCAGTCCGCCGTTGTTTTTCCACGCTGCTGCGGGTAATTCGGTTTATCGACAAGATCTGCCGACCAGCCATTACGATTCTGATCGAAAGGAAGATGTTTGATTTTCACAATGGTGTAAGCCTTGAAGAGAACGGGTTGTACCAGAAGACTGACGATACGCAATGCTGATTAAGATAAAGAAAGGCAGGAAGCGGTGTCCAGCAAGAAATGTCGCTAAAACTTAGATAAATAAGTAAAAAGTCAAAGCGCCTGCGAATACAGGCGCTTTAAGTAAAGCAGGTGTTACACGACGCCCTGCGCCAGCATCGCATCGGCCACTTTTACAAAGCCCGCTACGTTGGCACCGCGCACATAGTTAGTCTGGCTGTCTTCACCGCCGTACTGCACACAGGCATTGTGAATATCCAGCATGATGTGGTGCAGACGCGCATCCACCTTCTCTGCTTTCCAGCCCAAACGTGCCGCGTTCTGCGCCATTTCCAGCCCAGATGTCGCCACGCCGCCCGCATTAGCCGCTTTGCCCGGCGCAAACAACACGCCAGCATCCAGGAACGCGTCGGTCGCTGGGATCGTGGTTGGCATGTTGGCACCTTCTGCCACGGCTTTCACACCGTTAGCAATCAGCGTCTGCGCCGCTGGCAGATCCAGCTCATTCTGCGTCGCACACGGCAGCGCGATGTCTACCGGCACTTCCCACGGCGTTTTGCCTGCAAGATAGGTCAGCTTCGCTTCACGCGCGTAATCTTCCACGCGGCCATAGCGTTTGTTTTTAATCTCTTCCAGCAGCGCCAGTTTCTCTGGGGTAAACCCGTTCTCATCCACTACCGTGCCGTTGGAATCCGATGCCGTAACCACACGCGCACCCAGCTCCATCGCTTTTTCAATCGCGTACTGCGCCACATTACCGGAACCGGATACCGCAACACGCATGCCTTCAAAGCCCAAACCGTGGCGTTTCAGCATCGCTTCCGTGAAGTAGATCAGGCCGTAGCCCGTCGCTTCAGGACGGATCAGGCTGCCGCCGAATGACAATCCTTTGCCGGTGAAGACGCAGGCGGTGTTGTTGGTCAGCTTCTTCATCATGCCGGTCATGAAGCCGACTTCACGGCCACCCACGCCGATGTCGCCCGCCGGAACGTCCGTATCCGCGCCCAGATGACGATACAGTTCCGTCATCAGCGCCTGACAGAAGCGCATGACTTCGCCTTGGCTTTTCCCTTTCGGGTTGAAGTCCGAACCGCCTTTACCGCCGCCCATTGGCAGCGTCGTCAGCGCATTTTTGAACGTCTGCTCGAATCCGAGGAATTTCAGAATCGATAGATTAACGGACGGGTGGAAACGCATGCCGCCTTTATACGGGCCGATCGCGGAGCTGAACTGGACACGCCAGGCGCGGTTCACCTGTACCTGACCTTTGTCGTCCGTCCATGCGACGCGGAACTGAATCACACGTTCCGGTTCTACCAATCGTTCCAGCAGGCTGTAATCCGCATAGTGAGGGTTCTGCTCCAAAAAAGGCCACAGAGTGGAAAGGACTTCATTGACGGCCTGTAGAAACTCAGGCTGATGCGGATCGCGTTGTTGAACAGAATCAAGAAAACTTGCCAGAGATACGATTTGTGCCATGAACAGCTCCTGATTGAACGAATAAGTTCCCGTCTGCTTCTTTATTTTTAGACACGCAGAAGCTTGTGGGATCGGTGAAAATGATGTTGTGTCCTCTGGACTATAACACTGGCGGTGGATATTTAAGCAAGCGTTTTCTTTTAAGATAAACGTTATAATCCAATGGGATAGGAAGGGTTTTTTGGCGTTTTGAGAAGAGAAATTTGCTATAAGTTTTTGTTATATAACAAAAGGCACAGCTAAGAAGCCGTGCCTTTCGTCACTGAAAAAAAATGCAAAAAAAGCTAATTTTTATTCGTCTTCCTCATCGCGCAGCGGCACGATAAGCATGTCGACATGTACGGTATTAATCAGCTGGCGAGCAGAAGACATCAGTTTGCTCCAGAAGTCCTGATGGTGACCGCACAGCACGAGGTCGACATCGTATTTCTTAATCGCATCAACCAGTACCTGCCCTAAATCGCCGCTGCCGCTCAGCGTCTCGCTGATAGGGTAACCTGCGTTCTGGGACAGTTCAGTCAGCGCGTTCTGGGTTTCTTCGGAGATACGCTGTTGCATATCACCCAGATTGACGTCAATCAGCCCTGTGTAGAGATCGGAGTAGTTCACATCGACGTGGATTAACGACACTTTCGCATTGTACGGTCTTGCCATTGAAACGGCTTTTTCCACTAACACTTTGCTTTCTGGAGAAAGGTCAACAGCAATAAGGATGTGTTTGTAAGCCATAATAAGACTCCTTCCGTAAAGACTAATTAAGGGTTAGCAGATATTTCTCCTGCCAATCTGATACTTAACAGCGGATTATAGGATAGCACTCGTCTGCGCTATTGGTATGTTCAGTTGATCACAACCTGTTTTCAAACCTGTTAATTCTATTGATAAGTGTAGTAGAAACTGCTCCTTTTCACAGTTAAATCGCGCAGCTTCTCCTTTCGGAAAGGGCATTGTCTCGTCGAAAATCGTCCTTCATGCCGATTGCATCGGCCTCTCTGGCACAAACGAACATTCTTCTTCTACACTAGAAGTAGGGAGCGGTGAGCCTGTCCGCTGCACCCTGGGATGGAAAACAAGAATGGGGCTAGCCGTGATGCCGTTGGCTATCCAAAATGACAATAAAATCGTGCGCAAGCGCGTGGCATAACTATTCGTAGAAAGATGTCGCGGATAAATAAATAGTAGCGCTTATCATCGGTGACAGGTGGGCAATCGGAAAACATGACCATCGTATCTGACGAATAGAACGACCGGGAGGGAAGCATGATTAGTACATTTGCGCTTTTCTGGGCTTTATGTATCGTCTGCATCATTAATATGGCGAGGTACTACTCTTCATTACGCGTGTTACTGCTGATTTTGCGTGACTGTGACCCGCTGCTTTACCAATACGTTGACGGGGGTGGCTTCTTTACATCGCACGGCCAGCCAAGTAAACAAATCCGGCTGGTACGCTATATCTACGCGCAACGCTATCTTGATCATCACGACCCTGAGTTTATTCGCCGTTGCGAGCGAGTGCGGGGACAGTTTCTGCTTACGACCGCCCTGTGTGGCCTTATCTTCATCAGTCTGTTTGCAATGACAATATGGTATTAAACGCGGGTACTTACACAATTCTCTGATATCAACACCATCATTGGTATGACAACCATGAACGTCGATAAAAAGTAAAAAGGCGATTCCCCACAGAATCGCCTTTTTTTATGATAGTTAGATCAGCTTCAACGCCAGCCAGTACAGCGTACCGGACATCAGCATTGAGACAGGCAGCGTTAACACCCAGGCAAGCAGAATACTTCTGATCGTTTTGCCCTGTACGCCCCCACCGTCCGCAATCATCGTCCCGGCAACCGCCGAGGATAATACGTGCGTGGTGGAAACCGGCATACCGGTATAGCTGGCAACGCCAATCGACAGGGCCGCCGTCACCTGCGCCGAAACGCCCTGTGCGTAGGTCATGCCTTTCTTACCAATCTTCTCACCGATGGTCACAGCCACGCGTTTCCAGCCCACCATGGTGCCCAGAGACAGCGCCAATGCGACAGCGACGATAATCCAAAGAGGTGCATACTCAACCGTCTGCAGCATGTCTTTACGCAGGTTGCTCAGGTAGCGCTTATCTTCGCCCGACGTTTCTGGCAGCTTGATCACCTGATCCATCGTGTCAGAGATACACATCAGCAAACGACGCACTCTGCTGCGATCGTCAGGGTTCAACTGATCGTAACTTTTCAGGTTATTCAGCAGGCCCTGTGTACGGTCAATCGCAATCATCACGCGTGAGCTGTCACAGTGGAACTCTTTCTGACCGTTGCCAGGAATCGTGCTTTCTGGCGTAGAAATCACTGGCGGAGACAGGTCGATAACGTGCGCCAACGCGTCGCCGTGCTGCTTGTAGTATTCCTGCAAATTGACAACGGCATCACGGGTACGGCTAATGTCATAGCCAGACGCGTTCATGTTGACAATAAACCCGGCTGGCGCGACGCCAATCAGCACCAGCATAATCAAGCCGATACCTTTCTGACCGTCGTTTGCACCGTGAGAGAAGCTCACACCAATCGCCGATAAAATCAGCGCGGTACGCGTCCAGAACGGCGGCTTACGTTTGCCGTCCTGCTTTTCGCGATCGACAGGCGTCAGATGCACGCGCTTGCGTTTTTTACTGTCGTTCCAGAACCGACGCAACACCAGCACCAGCAGGCCTGCCACCACCATCCCCACAATCGGCGAGAGCAGCAGAGACAGGAAAATGCTGATCATTTTCGGCACGTTCAACGCATCCACGACGGAAGTATCCGTCAACAGCGCGTTGGTCAAACCAATACCGATAATGGAGCCGATCAGCGTGTGAGAACTAGAGGCAGGAATACCGAAGTACCAGGTACCCAGGTTCCAGATAATGGCAGCCAGTAGCATGGAAAAGACCATGGCCAGACCGTGCGCCGAACTCACGTTCAGCAATAAATCCGTGGGGAGGAGGTGAACAATTGCATAGGCCACGCTCAGGCCGCCCAGCAACACACCAAAGAAATTAAAGACACCCGCCATAACAACGGCAAACTCGGCGCGCATGGCTCGGGTATAAATAACAGTGGCAACGGCATTCGCAGTATCGTGAAAACCGTTAATGGCTTCATACATTAGTACAAACAACAAAGCCAGTATCAACATCAGGCCGGTGTAGTAATCCAAACCGGCAAATAAATGTAGCATAAACGTTAGGCCATTTAGTGGTCATGAACGCGGCGCATTATCGGCGACAAGCAGGGGTCGGGAAAAGCGAAATATGACATTTTTTTGACTTAATATGTGACGACGATCGGTGGATGAACCACTTAATCAATAAAAATCAAATAATTATATATTTTTACTAAAATATGCAAATTGTTACGCTGGTGTCGAACAAAAACCAACACTACAATTTGCCGCCCTACGGCTTTCGGCCTGTGGCAATCCAAGAAGATAAAATCACTCATCGGAGAAATGCATTGTGGAACAGTTTGACGCTGTCATCATCGGTGCCGGTGCAGCAGGCATGTTTTGCGCGGCACAGGCAGGACAACGCGGACTGCGTGTTCTACTGCTCGATAACGGCAAGAAAGCTGGCCGGAAAATATTGATGTCCGGCGGCGGACGCTGCAACTTTACCAATATGTATGCAGAGCCAGCGGCCTATCTGTCTCACAATCCTCACTTTTGTAAATCGGCACTGGCGCGTTATACCCAGTGGGATTTCATCAGTCTGGTCAACAGCCACCGCATCGCTTATCACGAGAAAACGCTCGGCCAGTTATTCTGCGATGATTCCGCGCAGCAAATCGTGGACATGCTGGTAACAGAATGTGAGCGGGCGAACGTCACCCTCCGTCTGCGCAGTGAAGTGACCTCTGTGGATAAATCAGACGATCGGTTCACCGTCCAGCTAAGCAACGGCACAGCATTCCAGAGCGCATCGTTAGTCGTTGCCTGCGGCGGTCTGTCGATGCCCGGCCTGGGCGCGACGCCGTTCGGTTACCAGCTCGCCGCACAGTTCGGTATCAACGTACTCCCAACTCGTGCTGCGCTGGTGCCCTTTACGCTGCACAAACCGCTGCTCGAACAGTTGCAAACGCTCTCCGGCGTCTCCGTGCCTACCGTTGTCACCGCAGAAAACGGCGTGACGTTCCGTGAAAACATCCTGTTTACGCACCGCGGACTCTCTGGCCCCGCTATTTTGCAGATTTCCAGCTACTGGCAGGCCGGTGAATTCGTCACCATCAATCTACTGCCCGACCGCAATCTCACCCAGCTCATTAATGACGAGCGCACCGCTCACCCGAACCAAAGCCTGAAAAACACGCTGGCACAGTGGTTGCCTAAACGTCTGGTTGAATGCCTGCAAGCGTTAGGGCAACTGCCGGACGTCACGTTGAAACAGCTCAACAGCGCACAGCAAACGCAGATTGAACAGAGCCTGCAAGAGTGGCGCGTGCAGCCAAACGGTACGGAAGGCTATCGCACAGCCGAAGTGACCATCGGTGGCGTTGACACCCGCACGCTGTCCTCCAAAACCATGGAAGCCAGCACAGTGCCGGGATTGTATTTCATCGGTGAAGTGGTCGATGTGACTGGCTGGCTCGGCGGCTATAACTTCCAATGGGCGTGGAGCTCCGCGTGGGCTTGTGCGCAGTCGCTGCCTTCTGTAGAAAGCTGATAAACATAGAATTGATGTAAGGCGAGCAGGGTAAACGGTTCACTGTACCTTGCTCGCCTCAGCGGTATTCATTCTTTCTTCTCTGCTGACTTTTCATGTTTTCTCACCGCAAAAGCTAGCATGATTCTCCGGTTTTCTTGCCCAATCCGATGAGAAGCGATGTATTCCGTGGTTTTCATTCAGAGGACGGGGATACAGTAGAGGCCGGAGGATTGAGCCCAACATGACAGCGACACCACTTACCCCCCCAAACAGCGTTATCAGCCAGAAAAACGAGACACAACTGGCCGAGTTTGTGCGTGCCATTGATGCCCGGACGCAGGGGAGCGGCGATGTTGATACGTCGATTGACGGGTTAACGTTCTTCCGACGCGAAGCGCCCACAGATCCCGTCACGTGTATGATTGAGCCAAGCGTTGTTCTTGTTGCTCAGGGTGAAAAGAGAATCTGGATCGGTGGAGAAGCGTATCGCTATGACACATCGCACTTTTTACTCACCTCTCTGGATTTGCCAGCCAATTCTGAAGTCATAACTGCAAGCCGTCAGGAGCCCTGCCTCGGCTTGACGCTAAAACTTGATTTACGGATTGTGGCTGAACTGATCGCACAAGGATGTTTGCCACCGCGTCGCGATCGGGGAGCTAGTTCAAGCGCGGGGATAGGGAGCGCGACGTCCGCCATACTGCGACCTTTTGGACGCCTGCTGGAACTGTTGGAAGAACCAGAGGCCATTCCCGTGCTGGCTCCCTTACTTCAACGCGAGATCCACTTCCGCTTGCTGATGAGCGATCAGGCGACCAGATTACGACACATTGCATCGATTGACAGTCAAGGTCACCGGATCGCAAGGGCCATTGGGTGGTTAAAACTGCACTACGCCGCACCACTGCGCGTGGAAGAGTTGGCTGCCCGCGTCCAGATGAGTACGCCCACTTTTCATCAACATTTCAGAAAGCTGACCTCAATGAGCCCGCTACAGTATCAAAAGTGGATTCGTCTGAACGAAGCCAGACGCCTGATGCTGAATGAACATCTGGATGTTTCGAGCGCTGCATTCAAGGTGGGTTATGAAAGCCCTTCGCAATTCAGCCGCGAATATCGGCGTTTGTTCGGCGTTCCGGCCAAGAAAGATATTACCGCCCTGCGCGCGCAGATTCCCTCATCAGGTATGCGGTCATAACGTAGATTGGCTCACCGAATGAACAGCAGAACAATACGGACTTATCCAGGTTACAAACTTTATTTCCGCCAAATCTCTTTCAGCAAATAGGACTATAATAACCTCTATTCAGCACTCTCCTTTAATTTACGGAGAAAAGGACGTCTCTACATAGGCCTCTGCTGCCAGAAAGGAGATGTGGATGAGCCCCAGACGTAGTGAACATAAAATCAGCATATTGCAGTTATTGGTTGCAGGCATGCTGCCACTGCTGCTTGGATTATTGTTCACGTTTGTTGAGTCCAGATTAATGGTAAAGCGCGATTTGGAATCCACCGCGCAAATCGCAATGAATCATGCAGAGAATATTTCGACGCAGGCATGGCAGATGGTGGATCGCCTCCAGCGCTTTCATGGTCAGCCCTGCGACATCATCGGCGATGAACTGCAACGCCTTGGTTCGGTCTTTTCTTACTTCCGCGCTATCGGCGTTACCCATAATACTGACGTCTATTGCTCTTCAACGTTTGGTCGCACGATGACGCCACTAAGCCGCGTCATTCAACAACCGCTACCGGAGACCTATTCTGAACGCTGGAGCCTGTCGATTGCAGGTTCAGACAACGTAAAAGGACGCCCGGCGCTGATCTTCGTCCAAATGCCCCTCACAGGTTACGGCGCTTACGCGATGGTCGATGCGCAATACCTCATTGATCTTATGACTGCGATTAGCAAGATTCGCGGCTATCAACTTATCCTGCAAATGGATAACGGTCACCCGATTCAAACGGGCCCAATCATTACGCCCCACAGGAGCCTATTTTCTACCTCTGCGCTTGAAATCAAATCGAGCCACTTTCCGATTACCCTCAATGTTACCGCCCCGGCGTCTCAAGAAATCACCAACTGGAAGCAGGCATTTTTCACGTTTCTGCCACTGGCCATTATTCTCTCTCTGCTTTTCACTACGGCGATGTGGTACTGGCAAAAACGTAAGTTATTCTTCCGCGAAGAAATCCGTAAGGGCATCGCTAACGGAGAATTTTCCGTCTATTACCAACCCATCTATGACGCGGAATCGCAAGCCTGCACCGGAGTAGAGACGTTACTGCGCTGGCGACGCAGCAATGGTCTGTGGATTAGACCCGATATATTTATCTCGGCCGCCGAAGCAGAAAGCATGATCATTCCCATCACCCGGCATTTATTTGATCTGGTGGCGTCAGATATCGCCAGTTGGCAGGTAAAACCGGGGTTCCATCTGGGGCTCAACGTTGCAGCAGAGCATTTGCATCACCCAAGTTTCGTCTCAGACGTACACCGCTTCGCAGAGAAAGTCGCCTCTCATTCATTGAGCATTACACTGGAACTGACGGAGCGTAACCTCATCAGCAACGGCCCTGAAATCATACAGCGCCTGCATCAGTTGCGTGAAGATGGCTTTATGATTGCCATTGATGACTTCGGCACTGGCCACTGCTCCCTCTCTTATCTGCAAAACTTTCCGTTGGATTGCCTGAAAATAGATCAGGGATTCGTCAGTGCGATCTCATCTCCGGATGAGGAGGCCCCTATTCTTGATGCCATTATTAATTTGAGCCATCGCATCAAGCTTCAATCCGTAGCAGAAGGCGTGGAAACCGAGCAACAGCTCCTATATTTACAACGGCGCGGCGTAAAATATATACAGGGATTCCTTTATGCTAAGCCGATGGACAATGAATCGTTGCTGGTCTGGCTTCACTATAATGGCAATAAATCGATTGAGAGTTTTATGAATAAAAACAAAGAAGGGGAAAAACAGTAATAACCGGCAGAAGCTTGTCCGCCGGTATTCAATAATCGGTAAATCAGAAACGGTAACCGACGCCAATATTAAAGCTATCTACACGCGTTTCATAAATCTTCGTGCCTTCGTAACCAATATCAATCGCCCAGTTTGCTACTGGCGTGATTTGAATACCGGCACCGTAAGCAAAGCTGGATTTGCTTTCGCTACCAGATTGGCGGAACGCATCCCCTTCTTCCCAACTGGATTTACCACGGCCAATACCCGCCAAACCATAAACACTGACATATTCATTAAAACGGTAAGATGGACCAGCCATGAGTGAATAGTATTTCAGCTTATAAACATCACTGCTTGAATTCTGATAATACTCAGTTTGTTCTGCGCTCACATAAGTGAAAGAACCGATAATACCAAGCGCAGAATCACCCTGATAATGGTATTTGGCCGTAATCCCTTTTGGATCTTTAAAGTCATCGACTTTCGCCTGAGCATAACCCAAAGACACCGTTTGTGTCGCCTGAGCAGCAGACATTCCCATGGCACAAGCAATCAAAGTGGAGAGTAGCAGTGTTGTTTTTTTCATGATCGAAACATCTTCCATATTTGAATAAAAAGACGGCTTCAACAAAGCGAATATATAAGTATCGCGAATGTTGTCCGAACATAAACTTACATTTAAATACGGAGAGGTAAAGTCAGAATTATTCTTAAACAACCGGAATTGTTTTTATTTAAACCATTAAAAAACAAAAAGATAGGTATTATTTATGATAATTAACGCGCGATTTTTCACGCTATTTTTGGGAACATTCTGAACTGAATATAGAGGGAATATGGAAATTTTCGACGCCAGAGAATACCGAGATAAACCCTAGATTTATGAGGTATATTTTTACAAACGACTATTTTTTAAACAAAAGTGTTTTTTAAACGAGACTATCTTTAAACAGGTAGTGTAAGCAGACGATGATTGAAACAGGAGAAAAACTGAGAATGATTTACTGAAGAAGGGTGTTGGTCGGCGAGAGAGGATTCGAACCTCCGACCCACTGGTCCCAAACCAGTTGCGCTACCAAGCTGCGCTACTCGCCGAATGCGGGCGCATATTACTGCTACCTTATTAGAGCGTCAATACCTTTTTAGCAAAAGGATTTCAGCTGCCGTTAAAGTGTCCATCTCTTGTATTTACAGCCTGAAACCGACGTCCTTGTCCGTGATTCATGTCAATTAGCTGGTTTCTGGCACCAGTTATTTTTAGGGTTAATACCACCGTCAGGCGATGTGTATCCCACACATCCAAGAATCGTATCAAACAGCTCTTCATGGCGATGTGTTTTGCCAACACGCTGCTGAGCCTTCAACTGCTCGAACGCATGCTGATTATCGGTGTCAGCCAAAAATTTATCTGATGTCCAGACCATCATCGGTGAACGGAACTGCTCGGGTGGTGCCATCTCACGCGGCGTGCCGTGCAAATGGTAGTTATCATCGATGGATTCACCGTGATCGGAGGCATAAAACACAATCGCTTTCTTATCCCGAACCTGATCGATCACGCTATCGATAAAGCTATCGGTATAGAGCACGCTATTATCAAACGCATTAATCAACTGCTCACGGGTACAGGAGGCATCAACGCCCATGCACTCTGGCTGATAGCGCGCATAGCTGCGGGGATATCGCATGGAATACAGGTAGTGGGAGCCTTTGGTATGCAGCACAATCAGATGCTTACCTTTGGGGTAGCGTGCCAGCGACTCTTTGACCTCATCGACCAGCAACATATCCTGCACCGATTTACCATCATTGTGTTTCTCTGACGCAATCATTTCGCGGAAAGAATAGTTGTTCGCCTCAATGCTATTGTAAAACCACACCTCACTTTGCATAGCAAACAGCTCAGAGGTAAAGCCCAACTCCTTCATTACAGCAAAGATATTCCGCTCTTTCAGCGTTCGCTGCGGGTTGTCTTCTGTACCGCCTTCTCGCACAAACATACAGCGCATGGAAAGCTTGGTTGAGGTATCACACGACTGACCACGGAATGCGACCAGGTTTTTTTCTTTTGATAGCTTTGGCGTCGTGTCTCGCTCGTAGCCTAACAGCCCCATATGATCCCAGCGGGTTGTTTCACCGATAATGAAAACCACGTAGGTATCGTCAATGCCTTTCGGCGGGATATAGGTAAAATGCTGAGCCGGATCGAAAAGATTGGAGGAATCCTGGTTCTCGTCATACTTGGTATACGCAAATAATCCTAATGCAGACAACCAGTTAGAAGGCAGATACGAGTGAGCCACTACGCCGCCATAGCTGGGTAAATCCACATTGGATTCTAGCTCGGACACTGACTGAACGTTGTCCATATAGCGAAGCGGCATCCAAACCAGCGCAACAACAGCGGCAAGAACCACAAGAGGAACCAAACGCTTTCCCGGTGATTTAAGCTGTTCGAGCAACGTATGACGCAGCGAATTTTTCCAGATCAAAAATAGCGGCAGCGCACCCACTGCCAGCATCCACAGGAAAAAACGAAAACCAATGACTTCTTTAGAAAGATCAATATCCGTAGTCATGACCGCAGCAATAATGCCATAACCAATCACAACATTAAAAAACGTCATGTAATAGCTGGCGGCAACGGAAATCAGCACCAAGAGAGAAGCGACTATCCGATAAAAATGACGTCCCCCGAGTGAAATAATCCTCATCAGGAAAAAGGTAAATAAGATACTCGCAGTCAATTCGACAAGAGCGGGAACAAACGTTGGAACCTGGCTACCAGCAGAGAGTGAAAAATAATCAAACCGGCGATAATACACTGAGATATTGAGAAAAAGACCAATATAAACTGCCAGGACAAACGATAATCTGGGTTGCGAAAAAGATGCTACAAACTTCATTATGACAAGTGCTCCAACAAACCTTTCTTATTATCTGAAGCTATACGACAACATCCGTATGCCTGAGTTCAACGGAAATAATCAGGCTATCAGGCATTTCTATATCGCAAAACAGCAAATAGGCTTAGATCTTTAACGCGTAAATCTTACTTATGATTAAGTAGAGAGAACAGATAAAAATTGTCCTTTTATGTGAATGAATCCACGAAAAAAATAAAAGATACGATCCCAACATGTTCTGAAAAATCATCACCGCTTATCTATGTATGCCTTCACGATCTAATCGGGTAATTAATTCCACCACGATAGGGTGCTTCAGGAACGCCATAATCTCTTCTGCACGTCGCTCTCCAATACCGGAGAACTGTCGCCACTGCTGCGCCGTCCACTGCTGTAAAGCCAGCCAATCCACATCATCCAATGCGCTAATGGCGGAGCGAGGAACAGGAATACCCAGCGCAAGTAGCCAGCGGGATAACGGCATCTGCCGTGCCGACTGTAAGCTATCATAGATATCTCGCGCCCGCTTATCGCCCATGCCATTGACCGCATTAAGCTGTGCCTCCGTCAGAGATAGCCATGACAGCACATCCTCCAGTAAATCATGTTGTATCAGGCGCAGCCACATCCCTTCACGCACTCCCGCCAGATTTAATCCCTGTTCTCCACTCAGCCAGACTAAGCGCGCCAGAAATTGCGGCTGGCAAACCGCGCTATACCGAAAACAGCTAAAAGCATGGAAATCATGTTCACTAGGAAAAACAATGGCTGGCCGCTCAGCGCCACGCCATACCACATTATCCAGACGTGGAATTCCCTGCCCCGCCAGGCTGACGCTCACCCGATCGCCGGGCAACACGTCCCACTGTTTCCAACGCGACAGCGAGCCCACATTCACTCGGCTGACCGATTTGTCATCCAATTTAAGAGGATTGAGTTTTAACACCACGGCGATCTTACCCGTCCGTCCGACAGAAAACGCCACATCAGCCACTTCCGCAACCTGATGAACAGGCGGGTATTTCCATGCGATCGCCCAGTCGGCCGATGTATTACGCCAATAGCGCCCCTGCGGCTCTTTCGTCTGTCGGATAACAACGCCATCCGTCACAAAAGGCAGCGGACCGTGATACCAGTCATGACGCCATTTCTCCGCGTCGGTGAATGACCCAATAGCATGGGTATAGTCCGCCGTCATCGCAAACCCCATTTCCTTCAATTTATCCAGACGCTCGGGCATCGTCTTTGGGCCATCCGGCCATTCCCAGACGAATAGACCAATCTGCGACAACACAGGAGATGGCTGATGACGACGCATTTCACCGGCCACGACCGAGCGGGCATTAACACCGCCCTGAGTACGCTGTCGATGATCGGTCATCTTCAGGAAAAGCTCCCCTTGTAATACCAATGAGGAGGGCGTATCGGTTAATAGATGAGGAATTTCCGGAATCAGGCGCACTTTTTCCGTCCAGTCTTCACCTTGCAGGCCGTTACCTCGGCTAACCGCGGACACGAGCTTGCCGTGCTGATAGACGAGCGTGACAGCCACGCCATCAACTTTTGGCTGAATCCATAAATCCTCACGCTGTGCGATCCATTGCACCAGTTGCCGACGATCGGACAATTTTTTCAGTCCCGTATGGGCAATAGGGTGAGGCTGCTTGCCATTATCGGGTAACCGAGCAGGAATCGCGTTTTGGGGCTGAAAACATCCTAACCACTCGTTTAACTGTTGCCGCAGCTGATCATAAACGTCATCTTCTATCGGGCTTTTACCTTCGATGTAATACACGCCATCCCACTGTTCTAACTGGTGACGCAATGCATCAATTTCTTTGCCGGAACGCGTGCTATCCCAATTGGGACACACTGCAGCCACAGCAGGGAAATTGCCGATGCCCACCATGACGATGATGATCAAAAATGTGCGGATCCTGAGCCACATAGAACCTCCGGCCATCCATTAGCGAATGGCCGCAGTACATAGCAACGCAGAGGAAAATACGAGGCGAAAAAAGGAGAAATGCCAAACGCGCCGCAAGATGATTCATCGTTTGCAGCACCGATAAAAAAGACGGGAACGTGCTTCGCAATCTAAAAAAGAAACGTTGGAAAAACGTTTTCCCGATGGCATAACGAAAAAACAGTCAGCGGAGAATTTATCGCAGCGCGACTGATGACATATAGGCGTGTATAATGCGGGGAAATGCGCATTTTTCTGCTGCATATCACCATTCACCATCGTAACCGTTAATAAAACTTCATTATGGCTCAAGGCACGTTATATATCGTTTCTGCTCCCAGTGGAGCTGGGAAATCCAGCCTGATTCAGGCGTTATTAAAAACTCAGCCGCTTTACGACACTCAGGTATCGATTTCGCATACCACGCGAGCTAAACGACCGGGAGAAAACCACGGCGAACACTATTTCTTCGTCGAAGTCGATGAATTCAAGCGTATGATTCAGAACAGTGAATTTCTGGAACACGCTGAGGTCTTCGGTAATTACTACGGTACATCTCGGCCAGCAATTGAGCAGGTATTAGCGACTGGCGTTGATGTTTTTCTGGATATCGACTGGCAAGGTGCCAAGCAAATCCGCGCTCAAATGCCGCACGCGCGCAGTATTTTCATTCTGCCGCCGTCAAAAGAAGAGCTAGCTCGCCGCCTGCGTGGCCGTGGACAAGACAGCGATGAAGTCATTGCCCGTCGTATGTCTCAGGCTGTGGCTGAAATGACGCACTACGGCGAGTATGATTACCTGATTGTGAATGATGATTTTGATCTGGCACTGCTCGATCTAAAAACCATTATTCGCGCCGAACGTCTGCGTTTGAGCAGACAAAAGGTTCGGCATGATGCATTAATCACCAAACTATTGGCAGACTGACGCCTCTTTCAGTATGATGCCCAGTCATTTTATTTCCTGTGGAGTAGCACATTATGGCACGCGTAACTGTTCAAGACGCTGTAGAGAAAATTGGTAACCGTTTTGATCTGGTGTTGGTCGCTGCTCGTCGCGCCCGTCAACTCCAGACTGGCGGCAAAGATCCGCTGGTTCCTGAAGAAAACGATAAGTACACCGTGATCGCACTGCGTGAAATCGAAGAAGGTCTGATCAACAACCAGATTCTGGATGTTCGTGACCGTCAGGAACAGCAAGAGCAGGAAGCCGCAGAGATTCAGGCGGTTACCGCGATTGCTGAAGGCCGTCGTTAATCACACCACGAGTCGCCCTTGTACATTTTCGAAAGCCTTAATCTGCTGATTCAACGTTATCTGCCAGAAGATCAGATCAAACGTTTACAGCAGGCTTACTTAGTTGCACGTGATGCTCACGAGGGGCAGACTCGCTCCAGCGGTGAACCCTATATCACGCACCCAGTTGCCGTCGCCTGTATTTTGGCGGAGATGCGTCTCGATTACGAAACGCTGATGGCAGCACTGCTGCATGATGTCATAGAAGACACCCCCGCCACCTATCAGGACATGGAACAGCTTTTCGGTAAAAGCGTTGCTGAACTGGTAGAGGGCGTGTCCAAGCTGGACAAGCTGAAGTTCCGCGATAAGAAAGAAGCGCAGGCTGAAAACTTTCGCAAAATGATCATGGCAATGGTGCAGGATATTCGCGTCATCCTGATCAAGCTCGCAGACCGTACCCATAACATGCGCACACTGGGCTCATTGCGCCCGGACAAGCGACGCCGTATTGCACGCGAAACGCTGGAAATATACAGTCCGCTGGCACACCGGTTGGGTATCCATCACCTCAAAACCGAGCTGGAAGAGTTGGGTTTTGAGGCGCTGTATCCGAACCGTTATCGCGTCATTAAAGAGGTCGTCAAGGCCGCACGCGGTAACCGCAAGGAAATGATTCAGAAAATCCTGTCGGAAATCGAAGGACGTTTGACTGAAGCTGGGATTGCCTGCCGCGTCAGCGGTCGCGAAAAACACCTGTACTCCATCTACTGCAAAATGCACCTGAAAGAACAGCGTTTTCATTCCATCATGGATATTTACGCGTTTCGGGTCATCGTGAAAGAGCAGGACACCTGTTATCGCGTGCTAGGCCAGGTTCACAGCCTGTATAAACCCCGCCCAGGCCGAGTAAAAGACTATATTGCTATTCCCAAAGCCAACGGCTACCAGTCACTGCATACTTCTCTAATTGGCCCGCACGGCGTGCCAGTCGAAGTGCAGATTCGCACCGATGATATGGATCAAATGGCGGAAATGGGTGTCGCCGCGCACTGGGCCTATAAAGAAGGTGAAAGCAGCACCACCGCACAGGTACGCGCCCAACGCTGGATGCAAAGCCTGCTAGAACTCCAGCAAAGTGCCGGTAGCTCGTTTGAATTTATCGAAAGTGTTAAGTCCGATCTCTTCCCTGATGAGATGTACGTCTTTACGCCAGAAGGCCGTATTGTGGAACTCCCCGCAGGCGCGACGCCCGTCGACTTCGCCTACGCAGTACACACCGATATTGGCCACGCCTGCGTCGGCGCACGCGTCGACCGCCAGCCTTACCCGCTGTCACAGTCGCTCACCAGCGGTCAAACCGTTGAAATTATTACCGCACCCGGCGCCAGACCGAATGCCGCATGGCTTAACTTTGTGGTTAGCTCCAGAGCGCGCTCCAAAATTCGCCAGATGCTGAAAAACCTCAAGCGTGATGATTCCGTGAGTCTCGGCCGCCGCTTGCTGAACCATGCATTAGGCAATGGCCGCAAACTCTCCGACATCCCTGAAAAGTCGATTCAGCTTGAGCTTGAGCGCATGAAGCTCGCCACGCTGGACGATCTGATGGCGGAAATTGGTATGGGTAATGCCATGAGCGTCGTTGTAGCAAAAAATCTGCTGAACGAACAATCTGAACTGGGCACAACCGGGCTGCGCAAGTTGCCGATCAAGGGCGCAGATGGCGTCATGATCTCATTTGCCAAATGCTGCCGCCCCATCCCTGGCGACCCGATTATTGCCCACGTCAGCCCCGGTAAAGGGCTGGTTATTCACCATGAATCCTGCCGCAACATTCGCGGCTATCAGAAAGAACCTGAAAAATTCATGGCGGTAGAGTGGGATAAGGTGACAGAACAAGAGTTCATCGCCGAAATAAAAGTGGATATGTTCAACCATCAGGGCGCACTGGCGAATCTGACGGCCGCGATCAACGCTGCAAACTCCAATATTCAGAGCATCAACACGGAAGAGAGAGACGGCCGCGTATACAGCGTCTTCATCCGCCTCACTACCCTCGATCGCGTTCATCTAGCCAATATTATGCGTAAAATTCGCGTGATGCCGGATGTCATCAAAGTTAACCGTAACCGAAATTAACCGTCATGACTCCTCAACGTTATGCACGCATAAAAGAAATGCTCAACTGTCGTCAGCCCGATCTGACGATTTGCATGGAGCAGGTGCATAAGCCTCATAACGTTTCTGCAGTTATCCGTACGGCGGATGCCGTCGGTGTGCATGAAGTCCATGCGATTTGGCCCACTAGCCGGATGAAAACGCTGGTCTCCTCCGCAGCAGGTAGCAATAGCTGGGTGCAGGTTAAAACCCATCGCAACATAGGTGATGCGGTTGGTCACCTGAAGGCTGAAGGCATGCAGGTTCTGGCGACCAATTTGTCTGAACATGCGGTCGATTTTCGGGAAATTGATTACACCCGCCCGACCTGTATTCTGCTTGGACAAGAAAAAACCGGTATTACAGCCGAAGCGCTCAAACTGGCCGATCGAGATATCATCATTCCGATGACTGGCATGGTGCAGTCGCTGAATGTGTCTGTAGCCTCGGCGTTAATCCTGTATGAAGCCCAGCGCCAGCGCCAAATCGCCGGTATGTACCAGCGTGAAGACAGCCCGCTTGATGAAGAAGAGCAGCAGCGCCTGCTTTTTGAAGGGGGCTATCCAGTACTGGCACGCGTCGCAAAACGTAAAGGACTGCCTCGCCCTTATATTGACCATCAGGGTCAGATTGTAGCGGATACCCCGTGGTGGGCCGCGATGCAATCGTCGGAGTGCTGATGAAAGGCCGCCTGCTGAACACCCAACCGCTGAGTACACTTGCCGGCGTGGGTGCAAGTCAGGCAGCGAAGCTCGCACGACTTGGGCTGGAAACCGTGCAGGACCTCCTGCTGCACTTACCTCTGCGCTACGAAGACCGCACGCATCTTTATCCTATTGGCGACCTCCTCCCCGGTATGTATGCCACCGTGGAAGGTGAAATCCTACGCAATGACATCACCTTTGGCAGCCGTCGCATGTTGACCTGCCAAATCAGCGACGGCAGCGGCATGCTGACCATGCGCTTCTTCAATTTCAGCGCTGCGATGAAAAACAGCCTCGCACCGGGACAGCGCGTTACCGCTTATGGCGAAATCAAGCGTGGCAAAATCGGCGCGGAAATCATCCATCCTGAATATCGTGTTCAGGGGGATAGTACGCAGGTCGAGCTACAGGAATCACTCACGCCGGTTTACCCCTCCACAGAGGGCGTTCGTCAGGCGACGCTCCGCAAACTTACCGATCAGGCGCTGGCGTTGCTCGATGCAAACCCCATCGATGAGCTGCTGCCTGAATCTCTAAGCCGATCGCTCATTAGCCTGCCGGACGCACTACGCACGTTACATCGTCCTCCGCCGAATATGCAGCTCAGCGAGCTTGAGCACGGGAAACACCCAGCACAGCAGCGGCTGATTATGGAAGAACTGCTGGCGCATAATTTGAGCATGCTCGCGGTACGAGCGGGGGAGCAGCGGCATAAAGCTTCGCCGCTACAGGCGCAAGACGGTTTGAAGCAACGGCTGCTCGCTGCCCTGCCGTTCAAACCCACACAGGCGCAAGAACGTGTCGTAGCCGAAATTGAAACGGATATGGCGAAAGACTTCCCGATGATGCGTCTGGTGCAGGGCGATGTCGGTTCAGGGAAAACGCTGGTCGCCGCACTGGCAGCATTACGCGCCATTGCCAACGGCAAACAGGTTGCGTTGATGGCACCAACAGAGCTATTGGCCGAACAGCACGCCCATAATTTCCGTCAGTGGTTTGAACCGCTAGGGCTTGAAGTGGGCTGGCTGGCTGGCAAACAAAAAGGGAAAGCGCGTCAGGCGCAGCAGGATGCCATCGCCAACGGTCAGGTTTCCATGGTTGTCGGGACGCACGCTATTTTTCAGCAGCAGGTGAAATTCAACGGGCTGGCATTGGTCATCATTGACGAACAGCACCGCTTTGGCGTGCATCAACGCCTTGCGCTGTGGGAAAAAGGCGAAGAACAGGGATTTCATGCCCATCAATTGATTATGACCGCAACACCGATTCCCCGTACGCTGGCGATGACGGCCTATGCCGATCTGGATACATCCGTCATTGATGAACTGCCGCCGGGCAGAACGCCCGTCACCACGGTTGCCATACCGGATTCACGCCGCAGCGACATTATCGAACGCGTGAGTAATGCTTGCCAGCAGGAAGGGCGACAGGCCTATTGGGTGTGTACGCTGATCGAAGAATCCGACCTCCTGGAAGCACAGGCCGCAGAAGCCACCAGCGAAGAACTGAAGGCAGCCCTGCCGAATCTCAAGGTCGGATTGGTCCACGGTCGCATGAAAGCGCAGGAAAAGCAGGCAGTAATGCAGGCCTTCAAACAGGGCGAACTGCAACTGCTGGTGGCGACCACCGTCATCGAGGTGGGTGTGGATGTACCCAATGCCAGCCTGATGATTATTGAGAACCCGGAGCGTCTGGGTCTGGCGCAGCTGCATCAGTTGCGCGGGCGCGTGGGACGCGGCGCAGTGGCGTCTCACTGCGTGCTGCTCTATAAAACGCCGATGAGCAAGACCGCACAAAAGCGGCTTCAGGTTCTACGCGACAGCAACGATGGCTTTGTCATCGCTCAGCGCGATCTGGAAATTCGCGGGCCGGGTGAATTATTAGGCACGCGCCAGACAGGCAATGCCGAGTTTAAAGTCGCTGACCTCCTGCGCGATCAGGAGCTCATTCCACAGGTACAGCGCGTTGCGCGCCATCTTCATGAGCACTATCCCGAGCATGCCATTGCGCTAATCGAGCGCTGGCTACCAGAGCGCGCACGCTACACTAACGCCTAACCACAGCAGCGCATTCTGTATTTTTCTTAAAAGTATCACCTTAAATAATAAGGTCTTGCTTGCCAGACAAAATTCATATCAAAAAGATGAGTTAGCAAACGTTTGCTTTCAGCAAAGAGATCATTAAAATGCGCTCTTTGTCGTTTCAGGAACGCCAACTTACATCATGACTACCACCACGGAAACGTCCCAAACAGAAGCCGCTGCCGCACCTCAGCGCAGTGAACTCATCTATCATCTTGAAGACAGACCGCCGCTGCCGCAAACGCTGTTCGCTGCCAGCCAGCACTTGCTTGCCATGTTTGTTGCGGTGATTACCCCCGCGCTACTGATCTGTCAGGCATTAGGTCTACCCGCTGAGGATACGCAGCGCATCATCAGCATGTCGCTTTTCGCTTCCGGTTTGGCTTCTATTCTCCAAATTAAAACCTGGGGCCCTGTCGGTTCTGGTCTGTTGTCGATTCAGGGCACCAGCTTTAACTTCGTGACGCCGCTGATTATGGGTGGACTCGCGCTGAAAAACGGCGGCGCTGATGTTCCTACGATGATGGCAGCCCTGTTCGGTACGCTGATGGTCGCTTCCTTCACCGAAATCATTCTTTCACGCTTCCTGCATTTAACCCGCCGCATTATTACCCCGCTGGTTTCCGGCATTGTGGTGATGATCATTGGTCTGTCGCTGATTCAGGTCGGCCTGACCTCCATCGGCGGCGGCTATGCCGCAATGGGTAATAACACCTTCGGCGCGCCCAAGAACTTACTATTAGCGGGGGCGGTACTGCTGGTTATTATTCTGCTTAACCGCCAACGTAACCCTTACCTGCGCGTCGCCTCACTGGTGATTGCCATGGCGGTGGGTTACCTGGGTGCTTGGTTGATGGGAATGCTGCCGGAAAGCGCCCCTGCTCAAAATGACACGATTATTATGGTGCCTACGCCTCTGCATTACGGTCTAGGCTTTGACTGGAACCTGTTGATTCCGCTGATGCTGGTCTTCATGGTGACATCGTTAGAAACCATCGGTGACATCACCGCGACCTCCGACGTTTCAGAGCAGCCGGTCAGAGGCCCGCTGTACATGAAACGCTTAAAAGGCGGCGTGCTGGCAAACGGCTTGAACTCTTGCCTTTCTGCCGTATTCAATACCTTCCCTAACTCTTGCTTCGGCCAGAATAACGGCGTCATCCAGCTTACCGGTGTTGCCAGCCGCTATGTGGGCTTCGTGGTTTCACTGATGCTGATCGCGCTGGGGCTGTTCCCTGCCGTTAGCGGATTTGTGCAGCATATTCCAGAGCCCGTTCTGGGCGGTGCCACTATCGTGATGTTTGGTACGATCGCCGCTTCTGGTGTGCGCATTGTCTCTCGTGAGCCTCTGAATCGTCGTGCGATCATGATTATTGCGCTGTCGCTGGCTGTTGGTCTTGGCGTATCGCAGCAGCCGCTGATTCTGCAATTCGCACCGGATTGGATTAAAACATTACTGTCTTCCGGTATCGCCGCTGGCGGGATTACAGCAATCGTGCTGAATATCGTCTTCCCACACGAAGAAAAATAGCGCCAGCCCGCAATAATTTCAGTTCAGTTCATGTAAAAGCGAGCGGTGATGCAACACTGCTCGCTTTTTACTGTCTGTAACAGCATTACCTATTGAGCCTTCAGGGAAATTACGGCATAAGAACAGTTCTCCCTGACGATTGGCATGGACTGACACGATGAAATTTATCGGGAAATTATTGCTGACCCTACTGCTGCTGGCCTTTTTAGCGCTAGTAGTCGTATACGTATTATTGCAAACCAGTTGGGCTGCAGGCTGGGTAAGTAATTGGGTAAACCAGAATACCGACTACCAGTTGTCACTGGGCAAAATTAATCATGACTGGTCAACAGCCGATCATATCCAACTCACCGATGTCAGTTTTGGCCAGAAAAATCAGCCGCCGACACTCACTGCAAAGCAGATTTCAGCCGGGTTTAGCGCCCGCCAGATTACCGAGCCGCGCCATTTCGCTAGCCTGGAGCTGGAAGGCGGCACGCTAAACCTTTCCTCACAGGCCGCCACACTCCCTATCGAAGCCGATGTGCTACAGCTGCGTACCATGGCGCTGCAGGCAAAGGACGGCGATTGGCGTCTGAATGGTCAACAGATTAACGGCGGAATAATGCCGTGGCAGCCAGAGGCTGGCTATCTTCTGGGTAAGCAGGGACAGTTCCAGCTCAGCGCCCGCTCACTCGAACTCAACGATATTCCCGCCAGTCAGGTCTTGGTTCAGGGCGAAATCAACCACAACCAGCTGATTCTGAGCAATTTCGGCGCGGATGTCGCTCAAGGGCAACTAACAGGCAGCGCCAGCCGCGCAGAAGATGGCAGCTGGCAGATCGGTAGCCTGCGACTCAGCAATGTCCGTTTGCAAACGCAGAGAACCCCGGAGGCCTTCTGGCAACCCGTTACCGAACTACCTTCTGTTACGGTTGACCGCTTTGATCTGATTGATGCCCGTATCGAAGGGCCGGGTTGGGCGTTTATTGACCTTGATGTTGCCCTACAAAATGTCACGTTTAAGCAGAATGACTGGCAGAGCGAAGGGGGAACGCTGTCATTCAATGCGACTGACATTGTGAACGGCAACATGCACCTTATCGACCCTATCGTAAATCTGGATTTGTCACCGGCGGGCGTTAACATCAAGCAGTTTTCTACGCGCTGGGAAGGCGGCTTGCTGCGAACCAACGGCAGTTGGCAGCGTAGTAACCACCGTTTACAGCTGAATGAATTTGTTGTCGCAGGGATGGAGTACACGCTCCCTGGCGATTGGCGTCAACGCTGGCAAGCGCCCCTGCCATCATGGCTGGCAGAAGTGAATGTGCGAAAATTCACGGCGAACCGCAATCTGCTGATCGATATCAACCCGGATTTCCCTTTTCAGCTAACCGCATTGGATGGCTACGGCAGCGATTTGCTGCTGGCTCGCAACCACCAGTGGGGAATGTGGACAGGATCGTTGAATCTTAATGCCAGCGACGCGACGTTTAATAAAGTCGATGTGCGCCGTCCTTCAATGGCACTGGTAGCCGACGATAATCAGATCGCCATTAACGAACTTAGCGCATTTACGCAAAATGGCATGCTGGATGCCAAGGCAACGATCCACCAGCAACCGGCACGCAATTTCTCCCTGTCGCTGACAGGACGCGCCGTACCGCTGGATGTTCTGACGCGTTGGGGATGGCCAGAACCGGCAACCGCACCAACAGGCAACACGAATCTGCAATTGCAGTTAAATGGGCGACTTGCCGCTGATACACCGCTTAAGCCGACGCTAAGCGGTACGCTGCAAGGTGTGGATAGCAACGACCACCCAATCAGACAGCAAATGCATCAGGGAACCGTGACAGAAACGCCGTAATTATTACGTTTTCAAAACACAGGGCCAGACCGCTGACAAACCAATTTACCGGATGGAAACGGGAGTAACGGAATAGAAGAGTAAAGCGTTTGCGCCATGGATGGCGCAATCCGAGCTTACATGGACGTACTCGCAGCGTCTTTACGATCTATCCGTTACTCCCGCTCGATGGACTTTGTCAGCAACATCACCCAGTGAGAATCACGGGTATTATTATGGCGAAGTGCTGCTGACTAACTTGTAACGTGATGTATTGATGGGAAGAACGTTATCATGCTTGACTAGCTTCGGGCTAATCCACTACTGACCCGCCCTCTTCCAGCGGTGCATCCGGTTGAGCAGGCAGCACGATATAAACCCCTTCGAACAACGCCCCTTTATTGTCATCACCGAAGAGTTCAACATTAAGCTGCACGCGTGCCTTACGCCCACGCGCGAGACGATCCAGATCGCCACTCAGCGACCCTAAATCAGCAATAGCGTTCGGTCGGCCACTTACTGGCGCACTGTAACGAATGTGCGCATCCGCCAGAATGATCGTTCCACCGAGGTGTCGTTCACGCAGCAACAGCCAGATTAATCCCCACCCGGTGAGCGTAGCGAGAGAAAACATGCTGCCGGCAAAAAGCGTGTGATGTGGATTCTGGTTGCCTGTTTCAGGCATAGTGGTAATAAATTGCTTTCCGGTGTACTGGCTTATCCGCACACCCATTTTTTCACTCAGGGGAATGTGCTCATACCACGCCTGCTGCAACTGTCCGCACCAGTCAGGGCGATGCAAAATGTCATCCAGTGTCGCCACCGGTTTAATCATCAAGAAGTGCCGCACGGGTGTGGTTTGTGGCGCGGTGATCTCTCCCTGATTAACAAAGCCCAGCTTGGAGAAGAAATCCATTGCGTCTTCTCGGGCGCTACAGACCACGCGCTTGACGCTTTCCTGACGCGCGACTGACTCCAGAGTAATCGCAAGCAGCGTACCTAACCCTTTCCCTCGGACGTCGGGGTGAACAGCTAAAAAACGGATTGCCGCTTCATTATCCGCATTGATAGAAAGACGCCCAATCGCAACCAGCCTTCCCTGTTCATCCACCACAGTTTGGTGATGTGCCAGAGCATCATAGGCATCACGCTCGGAGCCCAGAGGCTGATGCAGAGGTTTACGCAGCATTTCCCAGCGAAATTGATAGTACGCATCCAGTTCTTCCGCGCTTTCAGGTACTCTCAAATGATACATAACCCTTCCTCTATACCGAGATGCCTCATTGCATCAGGGTTCATGAAATCAGACTGTTGAAGCAAATTTATACGCAGAACGGCAATGGTAATAGCACGTTACAACACCATGACATTACAGACCGATGACGCGACAATGCTATGTCTGTAGCCAGAACGTCACCGGGCCGTCATTCACCAATGCCACTTTCATATCTGCCGCAAACTGCCCCGTTTCCGTGTGAACGCCTTGCTCACGACACTGTCCGACAAAATATTGATAGAGGCGATCGGCCTCTGAGGGATGCGCACCGCGAGAAAAACCAGGCCGCATGCCACGCTGCGTATCGGCAACTAGCGTAAACTGCGAAACCACCAGCACATTGCCGCCAGCCTGACGAACATTGAGATTCATTTTCCCGTCATCGTCGCCGAATATGCGGTAACCCAATACACGTTCGCAAAGTCGCGTGGCTTTTTGTTCGTCATCGCCCTGCTCAACGCCCAGCAAGATCAGTAAACCTTTATCGATTTCCCCAACCACACTGCCTTCTACCGTAACGCTGGCGCTGGATACTCGTTGAATTAGCGCAATCATAAAACCCAACTACTCCTGATGTTATCATTCCCAATAGGGGCTGTGTCCGCCCCTGCGATATAAATCATGCTTTAGCCGTCGTCGCCTGCATGGCGAAAAAATCCGGCACCACCTGACGATCGGTCACCAGAATGCTGTGAATGCCCAGGCTTTGTGCCGCATCGACGTTCGCGGCATTATCGTCAAAAAAGACGGCTTGCGCAGGCGGAACGCCTTCCTCTGTCAGGACATATTGATAAATCGCCAATTCCGGCTTACGTAATCCAATATCTTGCGACAGGTAGAGCTTGTCGGCCGCCGTCGCCACTTCTGGGAATAGCGCAGGCCAGTGTGAACAGTGGAGACGATTAGTATTCGACAGAATCACCACGCGGTGCCCTTCCTGACGCAGGCGCTGCATGATGTCGATAACCTCAGGACGCAACGCGACAAAAATAGCCTGCCAGCCAGCGGTGAATTGTTCGAAGCTCAGGGCGATGCCCATTTCCTGGCACAGTCTGGTGGCAAATTCCTCGTCGCTGATCTCACCCCGCTCATGCTGTTCAAACGCCTCGCCCATGACAAAACGCTCTTGCAACGTCGCGAGCGGCGCGCTGCTCAGATTACTCCAGACACCCAATACTCTATTGAAATCAATATCTATGACGACATTGCCTAAATCAAAGATATACAGCATGGCAGTGACCTCCTGAAGTAATCGTAGGATTTTCACTGTAGCGGGAAATGGAGAAACTGAACAGGGAGGAAATATAAAGGAAAGGTTAAAGTGGAAGAAAGCGCATAAAATTCAGGGCACCCGAAGGTGCCCTGTTGCGTAACAAGACAAATCCGTCTGAAATTAGACGTCTTTGCTGCCGCGGCTAGCGCGTTTACGATCGTTTTCGGTCAGGTGACGCTTACGAATACGGACAGACTGTGGCGTAACTTCAACCAGTTCGTCGTCATCAATGAATTCCAGCGCTTGTTCCAGAGACATTTTGATAGCCGGAACCAGTGTGGTTGCTTCATCGGTACCCGATGCACGCATGTTGGTCAGTTTCTTACCGGTCAGACAGTTTACTGTCAGATCGTTAGAACGTGAGTGAATACCGATGATCTGGCCTTCATACACTTCTGCACCGTGTCCGAGGAACAGCTTACCGCGATCTTGCAGGCTGAACAGTGCAAACGCGACCGCTTTACCTTGACCGTTGGAAACCAGCACGCCGTTCTGACGCTGACCGATTTCACCGGGACGCACGTCATCGTAGTGGCTGAACGTGGAGTACAGCAGACCGGTACCAGACGTCATGGTCATGAATTCGGTACGGAAACCGATCAGACCGCGAGCTGGGATCAGGTAATCCAGACGGATACGACCCTTGCCATCTGGGATCATGTCTTTCACATCACCTTTACGCTCACCCATGGCTTGCATGACTGAACCTTGGTGCTGTTCTTCGATGTCCAGCGTCACGTTTTCAAACGGCTCTTGGTTACGACCGTCGATAACGCGGTTGATAACTTTCGGACGTGATACGGCCAGTTCAAAGCCTTCACGACGCATGTTTTCGATCAGAACTGACAGGTGCAATTCACCACGGCCAGAAACGCGGAACGCATCAGCGTCTTCGGTTTCGTCAACGCGCAGAGCAACGTTGTGCACCAGCTCTTTGTTCAGACGCTCCAGAATCTGGCGCGACGTTACATACTTACCTTCTTTACCGCAGAATGGTGAAGTATTAACGTTGAAGAACATGGTAACGGTAGGTTCATCGACGCTCAGTGCTGGCAGCGCTTCGACATTCTGCGGATCGCAGATGGTGTCGGAAATGTTCAGCTCGCCCAGACCGGTGATCGCGATGATATCGCCTGCTTCCGCTTCAGTCGCGTCGATACGCTCCAGACCCAGGTGAGTCAGAACTTTACCTACTTTACCGTTACGGGTTTTGCCTTCGCTATCAACAATAGTGACTTGTTGGTTAGGCTTAACTTTACCGCGCTTGATACGGCCGATACCGATAACGCCAACATAGTTGTTGTAGTCCAGCTGAGAGATCTGCATCTGGAACGGCGCATCCATCTCAACCTGAGGCGGAGAAACGTGATCGACAATCGCCTGATACAGCGGAGTCATATCTTCCGCCATGTCGGTATGGTCGAGACCCGCGATACCATTCAGCGCAGAAGCATAAATGATCGGGAAATCCAGTTGCTCGTCAGTCGCATCCAGGTTCACGAACAGGTCGAATACCTGATCGACAACCCAGTCAGGACGCGCACCAGGACGGTCAACTTTGTTGATAACCACAATTGGCTTCAGACCGTTGGCAAATGCTTTTTTGGTCACGAAACGCGTTTGCGGCATCGGGCCATCCATCGCATCAACAACCAGCAGTACCGAGTCAACCATCGACATTACACGTTCAACCTCGCCGCCGAAGTCGGCGTGTCCCGGGGTATCTACGATGTTAATACGGTAGTCTTTCCAATTAATGGCGGTATTTTTTGCGAGGATGGTAATTCCACGCTCTTTCTCCAAATCGTTGGAGTCCATTACACGCTCGGTTGCTTCGACACGTTCACCGAACGTTCCGGATTGTTGCAACAGCTTGTCAACCAGGGTGGTTTTCCCATGGTCAACGTGCGCAATAATGGCGATGTTACGCAAATTTTCGATCACAGCTTTGCCTCAGGCATTTAGAAATAGCGCGCTATTGTACACGTATTAATCGAGGGACTAAACAAGATCACAAGCATCTATGATAAACAACCTAGAGCTGCCTGCTTTGTGATCCCTTTCACGGTGCAAAAGCGCTACAAGCGAACATGAATGCACTAAATTAGTGCAATAATTCACATATGGAGCACCATTTTGGTGCTTTAAACTATAATGGTGCAGTGGGTTTACGTGAGAAAGCCCCAAGGAGCAACACATTGCACACATTTAAAAAGTTGGCACACTTTTAGCTTTAGTCTACTCACGGCAACAACATCAATCCACAACGATATTCGTTCCACGACGATAAATGACCAATCGGGAGAACCAAGTATGTCCGCAGAACATGTTTTGACGATGCTGAATGAGCACGAAGTGAAGTTTGTTGATTTACGCTTCACTGATACTAAAGGTAAAGAGCAGCACGTCACCATTCCGGCTCATCAAGTCAATGCCGACTTCTTCGAAGAAGGTAAAATGTTTGATGGTTCCTCGATTGGCGGCTGGAAAGGTATTAACGAGTCAGACATGGTTCTGATGCCCGATGCCAGCACCGCAATGATCGATCCGTTCTTCGAAGATTCTACACTGATCATTCGTTGTGACATCCTCGAGCCAGGCACAATGCAAGGCTATGACCGCGACCCGCGTTCTATCGCGAAACGTGCGGAAGATTTCCTGCGTTCTTCCGGCATTGCCGATACCGTCCTGTTCGGGCCTGAACCAGAATTCTTCCTGTTCGATGACATTCGTTTCGGCAGCAGCACGTCCGGTTCTCACGTTGCTATCGACGACATCGAAGCTTACTGGAACTCCGGTAAAGCATACGAAGGCGGTAACAAAGGTCACCGTCCAGGTCTGAAAGGCGGCTACTTCCCAGTTCCACCAGTCGATTCATCACAGGACATCCGTTCTGCAATGTGTCTGACCATGGAGCAAATGGGTCTGGTTGTTGAAGCTCACCACCACGAAGTGGCTACCGCTGGTCAGAACGAAGTGGCTACCCGCTTCAACACCATGACCAAAAAAGCTGACGAAATTCAGATCTACAAATATGTCGTGCATAACGTGGCTCACGCTTACGGTAAAACCGCGACCTTCATGCCAAAACCAATGTTCGGTGATAACGGTTCAGGTATGCACTGCCACATGTCTCTGTCTAAAGACGGCACTAACCTGTTCGCTGGCGACAAATACGGCGGCCTGTCTGAAATGGCGCTGTTCTACATCGGCGGTGTTATCAAGCACGCTAAAGCCATCAACGCCCTGGCGAACCCGACCACTAACTCCTACAAGCGTCTGGTCCCAGGCTACGAAGCACCTGTTATGCTGGCTTACTCTGCCCGTAACCGTTCTGCTTCAATCCGTATCCCAGTGGTTGCTAGCCCTAAAGCACGTCGTATCGAAGCACGCTTCCCGGATCCAGCAGCTAACCCATACCTGTGCTTCGCTGCACTGCTGATGGCTGGCCTCGACGGCATCATCAACAAAATCCACCCTGGCGATGCGATGGACAAAAACCTGTACGACCTGCCGCCAGAAGAAGAAGCAGAGATTCCAAAAGTTGCAGGTTCTCTGGACGAGGCCCTGGCTGCACTGAACGAAGACCGCGAGTTCCTGACTCGTGGTGGCGTGTTCACCGACGATGCTATCGACGCGTACATCGAACTGCGTAAATCTGAGATTGACCGCGTTCGTATGACGCCGCACCCAGTTGAGTTCGAACTGTACTACAGCGTCTAATAACTAAGCGTCTAATTTCTACCTCGGCGTGGTTGGGGGTGCTGATACCCGACCATGACCGATAAACAACAGAATACTAAGAAGTTTGTTTTTGTTGCCGTGGAAACGCTTCAGCCCATCTTCGGATGGGCTTTTTTCACCACCGGCATTGGCCGTTGCGACGTAACATCCATCATCCACACTACAATGCACCACGACGGTGCGGGAGTCTGCGTTATGGCAACAGGCACGCTGCCCGATGCTGGGCAGATCCTAAATTCCCTGATAAACAGCATCTTATTGCTGGATAACGATCTGGCGATTCACTATTCCAACCCGGCAGCACAGCAATTACTGGCACAAAGTTCGCGTAAATTATCCGGCACGCCGCTGCCCGATTTGCTGGGATACTTTTCTCTGAATATCGGTTTACTGCGTGAAAGTCTGGATTCAGGACAAGGTTTTACGGATAACGAAGTCACCATCGTCGTAGATGGCAAAGCGCACATCATGTCGCTCACCGCTCAGCGGGTACAGAACGATTTTATCCTACTGGAAATGGCGCCGATGGATAACCAGCGTCGTCTCAGTCAGGAACAGCTTCAACATGCACAACAGCAGGCCGCCCGTGATTTGGTCCGAGGCCTGGCGCATGAGATAAAAAATCCGCTTGGCGGATTGCGCGGTGCCGCGCAGTTGCTTGCTAAAGCACTGCCTGACCCAGCGTTGACGGAATACACCAAGGTCATTATCGAACAGGCTGATCGCCTGCGTAATCTGGTTGATCGCCTGCTCGGGCCACAGCAGCCCGGCCTGCACGTCACCCAAAGCATCCATCAGGTTGCCGAACGCGTTTGCCAGCTTGTCTCACTGGAAAAGCCAGATAACGTGACGCTGGTGAAAGACTATGATCCCAGCCTGCCAGAGCTGACGCATGACCCCGATCAGATTGAACAGGTACTGCTGAATATTACCCGCAACGCGCTACAGGCGCTGGGCGAGGAAGGCGGAACGATTACGATACGTACCCGCACGGCTTTTCAGCTCACGTTACACGGTGTGCGCTATCGTCTCGCCGCTCGTATTGACGTGGAAGATGACGGCCCCGGCGTACCTGCTCAACTACAGGACACACTGTTTTACCCGATGGTGAGCGGACGCGAAGGGGGAACCGGTTTAGGGCTTTCCATCGCCCGCAGTCTTATCGACCAGCACTCCGGTAAAATTGAATTTAACAGTTGGCCAGGACACACCGAATTCTCGGTTTATCTGCCTATTCGCCAGTGAGGTTACAATGCAACGAGGGATAGTCTGGATTGTCGATGACGATAGCTCCATCCGTTGGGTGCTTGAGCGCGCGCTTGCTGGTGCGGGTTTAACCTGTGCAACGTTTGAGAACGGAAATCAGGTACTGCATGCGCTGGCGACACAAACGCCTGACGTTCTGCTGTCCGACATCCGTATGCCAGGAATGGATGGATTAGCGCTCTTACAGCAAATCAAACAGCGCCACCCAATGCTCCCGGTCATCATTATGACGGCACATTCCGATTTGGATGCCGCGGTTAGCGCTTATCAACAGGGTGCGTTCGACTATTTGCCGAAGCCATTCGATATTGATGAAGCCGTTGCGCTGGTTGAGCGCGCGATCAGCCATTATCTGGAACAGCAGCAGCCGGTACGTAACCAACCGATCAACGGTCCGACAACGGACATTATCGGCGAAGCCCCCGCGATGCAGGATGTCTTTCGCATCATCGGCCGCCTGTCTCGCTCGTCGATCAGCGTACTGATTAATGGCGAATCGGGAACCGGTAAAGAGCTGGTAGCACACGCCCTGCATCGCCACAGCCCGCGTACCAAAGCCCCTTTTATCGCGCTGAATATGGCGGCCATTCCCAAGGATTTGATCGAATCAGAACTGTTCGGCCATGAAAAAGGCGCGTTTACGGGCGCAAACCAGATTCGTCAGGGCCGCTTTGAGCAAGCCGATGGCGGTACACTGTTTCTGGATGAAATCGGCGATATGCCGCTAGACGTACAAACACGTCTGTTACGCGTATTGGCAGACGGGCAGTTTTATCGCGTTGGCGGTTATGCTGCGGTAAAAGTGGATGTTCGTATTATCGCGGCAACGCACCAAAATCTTGAACAACGCGTGCAGGAAGGCAAATTCCGCGATGACCTGTTTCATCGCCTGAATGTGATCCGCGTTCATCTGCCACCGCTACGTGAACGTCGGGAAGATATCCCCCGCCTGGCACGTTATTTCTTGCAGGCTACGGCCAAAGAACTGGGCGTCGAACCGAAGAATCTGCATCCAGAAGCGGAAACAGCGCTAACTCGTTTACCGTGGCCTGGCAACGTGCGCCAATTGGAAAACACCTGTCGCTGGTTGACTGTCATGGCCGCCGGTCAGGAAGTACTCATTCAGGACCTGCCTCCTGAACTGTTCGAGACCACCGCACCTGATTCCACCGTGCATATTCTGCCAGACAGTTGGGCCACGCTGTTGGCACAATGGGCCGATCGCGCACTGCGTTCCGGTCATCAAAACCTGTTGGCAGAAGCACAGCCAGAAATGGAAAGGACGTTGCTGACAACGGCACTGCGGCACACGCAGGGGCATAAACAGGAAGCGGCAAGATTGTTGGGATGGGGCAGAAATACTCTGACGCGTAAATTAAAAGAGCTGGGGATGGAGTAGCGAAATTGCTTTTTTATTGCTCAATTGTTAACAAGTGATTTGGTGATAAAAAATACAATCTGGCGCACGAAATTGTCATTAATTTGTACTTTACTTGCCTCGAGTCAGCAGTATGATCGTGTCGCTGATTCGGGAGGAACACCATGCTGGATTCATTGATTTCCGTTGCAACACTTTCTGTTGCAACACATGGCGCTGAAATTGGCTCCGCGGCAAGCCATTCGCCGCAGGCTGCTATTGCCGCCGTTTTGTGTGCCGCACTGATTAACTTCTTTAGTTAATCCTATAAACGCTCAAGAACAGCCAGTCGGTGCTAACATCGACTGGCTGTTTTTCTATTTACGTTTTTCAGCGTCCGTATAGGCTGGCATGTCAGCCACTTTCAGGTCAGGATGCATCGCTTCAATCTCTTTAATCAGCTTATCGAATACGTCCACAATGCCATTCCCAACAATGCCGCGAAATTTCTTATGTTCGTCTTCAGGCACTTTCCCCTGTAATGTTTTTACCTCGTTGTACATGAGGTTCGCGAGGTTAAGTGCCTTATCCCGATATTCTCTGGCAATCTCTTTATCTGAAAACATGCGCTCTCCTTGTCATTAAAACCTTTTCTCCACTCAGGATAGCCCCCCTCTCCGAGCAGTTAAATCACTCGGGAAAATTGCTGTGTTCTGAGCTTGTTACGTAGATAGACATCAAAGCACATACAGATATTGCGGATCAGCAAACGCCCTTTCGGCGTAACCACCAGCCCGTCTTCCTGACTATCGACCAGCCCATCGGCCACCAGCGGTGCCAGCAATGCTAAATCCTGCTCAAAGTAGGTTTTAAAATCGATAGCGTATTCCGCTTCAATGGGCGCATAGCTGAGCTGGAAATTACAAATGAGCGTCTTAATCACATCGCGGCGAAGACAGTCATCACGCGTCAGCTGTAACCCACGCCACAGGCCATTTCCCTGGTCTTTAACCTGCGCGTAATACTGCTTCAGCTCTTTCTGGTTCTGAGCATAGCTATCACCGATCATACTAATCGCCGACACACCCATACCGAGAAGATCGCTATCGCCCTGCGTCGTATAGCCTTGGAAATTGCGATGCAGCTTCCCTTCTCGCTGTGCCACTGCCAGCTCATCGTCCGGCCGAGCAAAGTGATCCATACCGATAAACTGATAGCCCGACTGCGTCAGTGATCCAATCGTCTGTTGCAGAATATCCAGCTTTTGTTCCGCGCTCGGTAAATCCGCTTCTTTAATCTTGCGCTGTGCCGCGAACAGGCTGGGTAAATGCGCATAGTTAAAGACGCTAAGCCGGTGAGGGTTTAATTCCGCAACGCGCTGTAGCGTAAAGGCGAAGCTTTCCGGCGTTTGTTTCGGCAGGCCGTAAATCAAATCAATGTTGGTTGAGGTGAAGCCTAGCGCTTTTGCCCGCTCAATAAGAGCAAAAATAAAGTCTTCATCCTGCTCACGATTAACCAGTTTCTGAACATCTTTATTAAAATCCTGCACGCCCATGCTAAGGCGATTGAACCCTTCAGCCCGCAGATGATCGAGGACGTCCAGCTCAATTTCTCGCGGATCGACTTCAAGCGACAGCTCAGCCTGATCGGAAAAAGAGAACAGCTCGCGCAGCAGCGACATCAGCCGACTAATTTGTACTTTATTCAGGTAGGTTGGTGTACCGCCACCCCAATGCAATTGCGTCACTGTTCGTCCGACGAATAGCGGCGCACGCTGGCGAATTTCCAGCTCCAACACATCAAGGTATTCATCCGCTTTATGCTGCTGACGCGTAACCAGCTTATTACAGCCGCAGAAATAGCACAGCCGATGGCAAAAAGGGATATGGATATACAGCGACAGCGGTCGCTGTGGATAACGGGCGATGGCATGCTGAAACGCAGGCTCATCGTAAGCTTCACTGAATTCTAACGCTGTGGGATAAGACGTATAACGCGGCCCAGAATAGTTATATTTTTGAATCAGGGCCAGATCCCAGTCAACGGACGGTATCGACATATTCGCTCACTCCTTCCAGTTTTTACTCGGTGGGTTATCCTTCCCCTCCTTCAGATCACCAAAAAATGGCGTTCAAAAACGCTCCCGGCGTTTTGCTACTCGTCTCATCCCTGAGACTCGCCCTAAAGGGCCGTCACCTTGTGACGTTCAAAAACGCTCCCGGCGTTTTTGTCTTGGGCGTAGACGTCGAACCTGATTCACGCGCCCGTTAAACAGGGCGCGATGCAACCGGTGCTTACGCTTAGACAATAGCCATAGTTTACTGAACAGACAGAGCAGATAAAACGCAACCAGCAATATCAGGAACAGAAACAGCCATTTCATTGATTAGAACGTGTCTTTCGGGTTATTACGTTTCAAAAGCTGCAGCATATCTTCCTGCTGCTCTTCTTCGTCATCATCACCCAGCTCGATTCCAAGCTCTTCCATCAGGATGTCGATACGATCCAGCGTTTCATCAACCCATGATTGTTCTTTGGCGCTCAGCGTCTCGCCGCTATCCAGACGATCCAACAAGGCATCCAGACGCGTATCGTTTTCTAACATTTCCAGCTCTTCTTCCGGTGACATCGTCGGCTTGGTAACAACGACTTTCTCCACAGGTTCAGAAGGCTTCGACTTAGGCTTCGGTTTAGCGATATCGCTATCCAACACGCCAAGCTGTACAGGCTTTTTGCTGCCGATACGCGGATCGGCGACTTTACGCTGACCAGAGCGCTGATCGGCGGATGCTTTTTCCTGAGTTCGGCTGCCCGACGCGTGACCACGGTGCTTTTTATCTTTTTTCCGTTCGCGCGCTTCACGCTCCAGCTCTTCACGGGTCTTTCTTTTTACTTTGGGTTTCCCTGCCTGATCGGCAGCCCCTTTGACAGGTCGGTTCATAATATTGTTCTCAGGTACACAGATATAAGGGAAGTGCGGCGGAATCTAGCAGAAAGCCCGCGAATAAAAAAGCGTCCACATCAGACAGCTGGGCTTTTCTTTTCGCATCAGTCTGCTGCATTTCGAGACAGATAAAGCCGCCTTTATTGTCAGTTACAGGTATAATCCCCAACCAGACAGAGATCCAGATAGAGATAACCACCGTGACCCAGCAATATAACTACCACATGACGCGTTTTATCATCAGCGCCCCGGATATTCGCCATCTGGCAACAGATAGCGGTATTGAAGTGGCCTTTGCTGGGCGCTCTAATGCCGGAAAATCCAGCGCACTGAACACGCTGACCAACCAGAAAAACCTGGCACGAACCAGTAAAACGCCGGGCCGTACTCAGTTGATTAACCTGTTCCAGGTGGTAGACGGCGTGCGTTTGGTCGACCTTCCCGGCTATGGCTACGCCGAAGTACCGGAGCAAACGAAGATCAAATGGCAACGTGCGCTCGGTGAATACCTGCAAAAGCGTAACAGTCTTAAGGGTCTTGTTGTGCTGATGGATATTCGCCATCCGCTGAAAGATCTCGATCAGCAAATGATTCAGTGGGCTGTCGATGTTGAACTTCCAGTCTTAGTGCTGCTGACCAAAGCCGATAAGTTGGCTTCAGGCGCACGTAAGACACAGTTGAATATGGTGCGCGAGGCTGTCTTGCCATTTATGGGTGATATTCAGGTCGAAGCATTTTCGTCACTGAAAAAACTCGGCGTCGATAAACTACAGCAGAAATTGGACAACTGGTTCAGCACGCTGCCACACGCTGAAGAAGAACAAGAAGCAGAATAATCCTTTCACGTGGTGCAGTGTATCATCACTCGCATCACGCCCCCACTTTCCCGCAATGATCGCCCACCAGAGATGTTCTTCACACTCGAAACCGTGCTGACCCACTGCTATCTATCAGGCAGTTACTGACATTTTGAGGGTAAAAATCCTGGATAAAGCCCATAAAAAACGCCCCGCTCAAAACTGAGCGGGGCGGCTAATATTCAGCCAAATCCGATTACGTGAAGTAAAAGGTCTGAAAGATAGAACATCTTACCTCTGTACCCTACGTCTTTAACTCTACCCTATTTTTTCACGGGAACAAAGGCTTTTTTGTTGTTTACTTTCATAGAAAATGGTTATCGATTACACAAAGTTAAACCAGGTCACACAATACTGTTATTTAATTACAGAAATAGCATAAAAATCGGCCATTAATGTGCTTCATCCCAGTTCATGCCCGTACCGATGTCTACCTGTAACGGAACATTCAATTGCATACAACCTTCCATTAATGCTTTGATTTTACTAATGGATTCTTCAATAACCGAATCATGAATCTCGAAAACCAATTCATCGTGAACCTGCATGATCATCTTCACCTTCGGCGTGTCTTTCTGTAGCCAATCGTCAATCGCGATCATCGCTTTCTTAATAATATCAGCAGCCGTGCCCTGCATTGGGGCGTTAATCGCCGCACGTTCTGCGCCTTTACGCGCCATCGCATTACGAGAATGAATATCTGGCAGGTAGAGACGGCGGCCATCCAAAGTGGACACATAGCCATGCTCAGCAGCCTGTTGGCGCGTCCGCTCCATGTAATCCTGCACACCAGGGTAACGCTCAAAATACAGGTTCATGTATTTCTGCGATTCGCTACGCGGAATATTCAACTGACGCGACAGGCCAAACGCGCTCATGCCGTAGATCAGGCCGAAGTTGATCGCTTTAGCACTGCGACGCTGTTCGGATGTCACCTTATCCAGCGCGATGCCAAACACTTCTGACGCCGTTGCCCGGTGGATATCCAGCCCGTTCGCGAATGCGTTCAACAGCCCTTTATCACCCGATAAGTGCGCCATGATGCGCAGTTCGATCTGCGAGTAGTCAGCCGCAACAATGCTGTAGCCCTTAGGCGCAATGAATGCCTGACGAATACGGCGCCCTTCATCATTACGCACCGGGATGTTTTGCAGGTTCGGATCGCTGGAAGACAAACGCCCGGTCGCAGTAACAGCCTGATGATAAGAGGTATGCACACGCTTCGTCGCCGGATTGATCATCAGCGGCAGCTTATCGGTGTAAGTAGATTTCAGCTTGGCTAAGCCACGATATTCCAGGATCAGCTTCGGCAGAGGGTAATCCAGCGCCAGCTCAGCCAGCACTTCCTCATTGGTTGATGGCGCGCCTTTTGGCGTTTTCTTCAGAATCGGCAGCTTTTGTTTTTCATACAGAATGCCCTGTAGCTGCTTGGTCGATGAGAGATTGAATTCTTCACCCGCCAGCTCATACGCTTGGATTTCTAGCTCCGCCAAGCGTGCTGTGAGCTCTTTTGAATGTTCTGCCAGAATGACGGGATCGATCAGCACGCCTGTACGCTCGATGCGGGATAAAACCGGCACCAGCGGCATATCGATAGTCTGGAAGACCTGACACAGATCGGCATGCGGCTGGAGTTTCCCCCAGAGCTTCTGGTGCAGATGCAGCGTAACGTCCGCATCCTCGGCGGCATAAGGCCCAGCCTGTTCCAGCGCAATCTGATTAAACGTCAGCTGATTTTTACCCTTACCCGCGATCTCTTCAAAGGTAATGGTTTTATGCTTCAAATAGCGTTCGGCCAGGCTATCCATATCATGGCGGCCCGCCACGCTGTCGAGCACATAAGATTCCAGCATGGTATCAAACGCGATGCCGCGTAAATCGATGTCATACCGCTGCATCACGCCTTTATCAAATTTGAGATTCTGGCCAATCTTAAGCAGCTTCTCATCTTCCAGCAGCGGTTTGAACAAGGCCAATACCTTGGTGCGATCCAACTGTTCCGGTGCATCCAGATAGTCATGTGCCAATGGCAAATAAGCCGCTTCACCCGGCTTAATCGCAAATGACAAGCCAATTAGATTAGCTGTGAGTGTATCCAGCCCGTCGGTTTCCGTATCAAAAGCGAAAACCTCAGCCTGTTTTAAACGCTCAACCCAATCGAGCAGCGTTTTCTCACCAAGAATCGTGACATAACCGTCAGCAGAAAGCGTAGGTGCGTTGTTTTCTTCAGCAACTTGCTCAACCACCGCGTTACTCGCCGCCTGAACAGGCTGGCTACTCTTTTTACCCTGCATCCAAGTGCCTGATTCAATATCTGATAACCAGCGCTTAAATTCATAACGGGAAAAAAGACGATGCAACTCATCCACATCCAGCTCGTTAACGGTGAGCTGATCGCAGCTAAGTTCCAGCTCAACATCCGTTTTAATGGTGGCAAGCTGATAAGAGAGGTAGGCCACGTCTTTGTGCTGTTCCAGCTTCGGCGCCATAGTTTTCGCACCACGGAAGGAAAGCCCGGCAATTTTATCAAGATTGGCATATAGCGAATCCAGCCCGCCGAGCCCTTGCAATAGCGCTTGAGCCGTTTTTTCACCCACGCCAGGTACACCGGGAATGTTATCCGATGCATCTCCCATCAGCGCAAGGAAATCGATAATCAGCTCAGGAGGGATACCGTACTTATCACACACTTCCTGTGGGCCAAGAATCGAGTTATTCATGGTATTAATGAGCGTCACGCTTGGTGTCACTAGCTGCGCCATATCTTTATCGCCGGTACTAATCAGCACCGACTTACCCACTTTTTCCGCCTGCACTGCGAGCGTACCGATCACATCGTCCGCTTCTACGCCGGAAACCGCCAGAAGCGGCAACCCCATCGCTTTCACCATCTGATGCAGAGGCTCTATCTGTTCGCGTAGATCCTCCGGCATAGGTGGACGATGAGCCTTATAATTTTCGAACAGTTCATCGCGAAACGTTTTCCCTTTCGCATCAAAAACAACGGCAACGTGGCTGGGCTGATATTGCAACAGCAAACTGCGTAGCATATTCAGTACGCCATACATTGCACCGGTTGCTTCTCCCGCGCTGTTTGTTAACGGAGGGAAAGCGTGATAAGCACGATACAAATAGGATGAACCGTCTACCAGTATTAAAGGGTTTTCTGCAATCTGAGCCATAGCCTGCCGTGATCGTTGTTGTCTGTCATAGCGCTAAGCATGCCATAGGTCAGGGAAAGAGACGATCCTTAACGTGAGATATTGGCTGATTTTGCATGGATCCTCGCAAGATCTTCCTGTGGATAACTTTGTGAATAGTTTTATCCGCTTAATTGCTAATTTCTCCTATTATCTTAAGATTTTTTTTTATGTTCATTAATTTCATGAAGTTATAATATAAGCTGTTTGTTTTTAAGGCATAAGAAACCGTCATTCAATTTGTGGATATAAACAAACAGATAAATAGATATTACGGGCTGATGAGATATAAAAGATAAGAAGATGAACAGCAGGAAGGTATAAAGTCATGCGGTTTTACCCGCATGACTTATTAAATAATTACTTCTTGGCAATAAGGAACTTCACCACGTCAGCGTACTGTTTTACATATCCATCCATTGAACTGGTATCAAGACCATCATTCTTGATCATATATTTACCGTTAACGAACATGGCAGGAACGCCGCGTAATTGTAAATCTGCCGCCGCTTTTTCCTGCTGGGCAACCAAAGATTTCACAACAAAGCTATTCAGAGCACCATCAAATTCTTCCGCACTCACACCAGCTTTCACAAAGACTTCGCGAATATCTTCCGGTTTTTGTACGGTCTGTGTTTTCTGAACGGCATCAAACATCAGCGGGGTAATTTTATCTTCGACACCCAGCGCCATAGCAACAGCCCATGCCTGCGTCAGGTTTTTACCCAACGGGCCCAAGAAATCCACGTGATAACGTGTCATCTTCGTACCCTCTGGCAACGCTTTTTTTACTGCATCTGGAACGTGGTAAACCTGTTCAAATTGATAGCAGTGCGGGCAATAGAATGAGAAGAACTCAAGAACCTGAGGCTCTTGGGTTGCAGGTTTATCTAATTCTACATATTGCTTGCCATCAGAAAACTCTGCAGCAGAAGCACTAAATGCCAGAACGACACCAATCAGCGCAAGCCATAATCTTTTCATAAATTTCACTCTCTCCATTTAATTTCAGTACATTGGCATTAGCTGTAGAGGAGGTTCCTGCAACAGCTGAGTTTGCCCAATAAATATTGCCGTTTGCTTCAACCAAAAATCAGCATCCGTCATCCAGGGGAAATTTTTTGGAAAAGCAGGATCTTCCCAGCGACGAGCAACCCAGGCTAGATAATAAACCTGCCGCATCGCACGAAGAGGCTCAATCAGCGCGAGCTCTTTCTCCTGAAATTCCGCAAATTCGCTATAGGCTTCTAACAAGATATCCAGTTGAATACGTTGTTCACGACGGTCACCATGCAACAGCATCCATAAATCCTGAATTGCTGGACCATTGCGGGCATCATCCAAATCCACAAATAGCGGACCATCACGCCACAAAATATTGCCTGGATGACAATCCCCATGCAGACGCAGTGGCCGCCAGTCGTTATGCCAATAAATGTCAACTGTATCAATCAGTTGACGGGTCGCCTGTAAAAAATCATATCGATGTATTTTCGGTATTAGCGGACATGTCTCCAACAGCCGATAAGGTTCATGCAGATATTCATTTACCCCAATCGTAGGACGCTCGGTGAATAACGATTTCTGACCCGTCTGGTGAATCCGACCGAGAAAACGACCGACCCACTCTAGCTGGTCTTCATTATCCATTTCATACTGCCGCCCGCCCACGCTGGGGAATACGGCAAAATGAAATCCTTCATAGACATTCAGCGTCTGCCCATTAAGCGAGATGGGGGCAACAATAGGGACTTCATCTTCTGCCAATTGCTGGGCAAAAATATGCTCTTCCTGAATCTGTGCCGTGCTCCACCGTTCCGGGCGGTAAAATTTCACCACGAATCGTTTACGATCTTCATCCGCAAACTGGTACACCCGATTCTCATAACTGTTTAATGCTGTCAAACCAGAATCAACGCGCAGCCCAACATCCAGCAAGGCATCCATGATCAGATCGGGGAATAGCGTCTGGAAATTAAATATCGAACTATTCATCACGGTCACAAATGGTTAGAGATGACGTAAGCGATATGCGTGCAATAGTTAGCATCATGAACGTGTTATTCCTTTCCACTAGTCTTTAATAACTCCCCGGGCACGAAGCAACGCTGTCTTAAAATCTTCTTCGTAGTCTTTCTTCAAACCGGGGATGACTTGTTCTTTATCTGCATCACGCATTTTTAGATGGTAAATAAGGATATCATCAGTCAGTTCATTTAACTGCCCCTCGAACCCCGCCTCCTGTGCAAGGTTTTGTAAAAATTGCACCAGATTTAAATCGGGTTCTTTTTGCCAGGCTGGGTGCAACAGTTCAATAAGCTCATTAACGCGATGACATTTCATTTTTTTCTCCTTAAAAACGATTTGTGCTCAATAAATTTCAAGATGCCGGAAGTCGCTTGAATGATATTGAGCATATAGTGATAAAAATAACAGCCTTGCGCATATGAGGAAAGAACTTGGTCTTCAGCGAAAGTTTTTAGAGAATAACGCATAGTTTATCCCTCAAAACATTCAGAACAGAAGAAAGTGAGCATAGATACTTGGAAAGTAAAATGATTACTGGCGTTATTCTCGCAGGCGGACGGGCAACACGCATGGGCGGACACGATAAAGGTCTGATAGCACTGAACGGTGTGCCGCTATACCAGCACGTTCTGTCTCGGCTCAAAGCACAGGTCGATGAGGTCATGATCAGCGCTAATCGCAATCAGGCTGTGTATGCACAAAGTGGCTGCCGCATTATTGGTGACTTTGATGCAAGCTTTCCAGGCCCGCTGGCGGGTATTCTGAGTGGATTGCATGCCTCCCCATCCGAATGGGTCGTATTTGTCCCTTGCGATGTCCCAGCTCTCCCCTTCGATCTGGTGCACCGCTTGTGGCAAGCACGTGGGGAAGCAAATGCGGCTTATGCCACAGATGGAGAACGTCCACATCCCACATTACTCTTAATTAATAGAAACCTTATTGAGCCGCTGGAAGCTTATCTGCATCTTGGAAACCGTAAGCTGATGCTATTTATGGAACAGGTTGGAGCAAACGCCGTTTCATTTAGCGAGCAGCCTAAAGCCTTTCGCAATATGAATTCGCCTGAAGATTTATCCAATTGGGAGGATCAACGCCGTGAATCCTAATCGTGTCCCCTTACTCGCTATTGTTGCTTATAGCGGTACAGGTAAAACGACATTACTTAAACACGTCATCCCGCTACTGACTAATCATGGTGTTCGAGTCGGACTCATTAAACATACGCATCATCAGATGGATATTGATACGCCAGGTAAAGATAGCTATGAGCTCCGTAAGGCAGGCGCAGCACAAACGATTGTCGCCAGCAGCCAAAGGTGGGCGCTAATGACGGAGACTCCTGGTCAGGAAGAACCAAATATTTACCACCTAGCTGGGAAAATGGATGCGTCTACTCTCGATCTGGTGCTGGTTGAGGGGTTCAAACATGAGAAGGTCGCTAAAATAGCCTTATTTCGCCAATCGTTGGGTAGAGAATTAAGTGATTTGATCGATGAGTATGTCATCGCGATTGCAGCAGATCGTGAGATCGACACCATGCTTCCAGTGCTTGATATCAATCAACCAGAGCAGGTTGCTACTTTTATCTACCAATGGCTCAAAAATAATAATCTGTAGTGCGGAACAGACAACCGTTAACACTGAACCATTGGGTAATGTCTGGCAGAAAATGGGCTTCTGAACCCAAAAAAACAAACCCTCCCATGCGCTATATCCAGCATGTGATCTGCAGGTTTTTGTAAATCAACCCAATTTCCCATAGCAAAAAGCCCCTGTCTTTCGACAGAGGCTTTCCACTTATTTGATGCCTGGCAGTTCCCTACTCTCACATGGGGAAACCCCACACTACCATCGGCGCTACGGCGTTTCACTTCTGAGTTCGGCATGGGGTCAGGTGGGACCACCGCGCTATCGCCGCCAGGCAAATTCTGTTTCATTCCAATCGTCATGCTTCGCTTTCGCTCTCGCACAACCATCAGAACCAATCCTAAAACAAGCTGATTATCAAAATCTCTCTGAGTCCATCTCAAAACACCTTCGGTGTTGTAAGGTTAAGCCTCTCGGGTCATTAGTACTGGTTAGCTCAACGTATCGCTACGCTTACACACCCAGCCTATCTACGTCGTAGTCTTCAACGGCCCTTCAGGGGCATCTAGTGCCCAGGGAAGACTCATCTCGAGGCAAGTTTCCCGCTTAGATGCTTTCAGCGGTTATCTCTTCCGCACTTAGCTACCGGGCAATGCAATTGGCATCACAACCCGAACACCAGTGGTGCGTTCACTCCGGTCCTCTCGTACTAGGAGCAACCCCTCTCAATCTTCCAACGCCCACGGCAGATAGGGACCGAACTGTCTCACGACGTTCTAAACCCAGCTCGCGTACCACTTTAAATGGCGAACAGCCATACCCTTGGGACCTACTTCAGCCCCAGGATGTGATGAGCCGACATCGAGGTGCCAAACACCGCCGTCGATATGAACTCTTGGGCGGTATCAGCCTGTTATCCCCGGAGTACCTTTTATCCGTTGAGCGATGGCCCTTCCATTCAGAACCACCGGATCACTAAGACCTGCTTTCGCACCTGCTCGAGCTGTCACTCTCGCAGTCAAGCTAGCTTATGCCTTTGCACTAACCTCCTGATGTCCGACCAGGATTAGCTAACCTTCGTGCTCCTCCGTTACGCTTTGGGAGGAGACCGCCCCAGTCAAACTACCCACCAGACACTGTCCGCAACCCGGATCACGGGCCCACGTTAGAACATCAAACATTAAAGGGTGGTATTTCAAGGTTGGCTCCACGCAGACTGGCGTCCACGCTTCAAAGCCTCCCACCTATCCTACACATCAAGGCTCAAGGTTCAGTGTCAAGCTATAGTAAAGGTTCACGGGGTCTTTCCGTCTTGCCGCGGGTACACTGCATCTTCACAGCGAGTTCAATTTCACTGAGTCTCGGGTGGAGACAGCCTGGCCATCATTACGCCATTCGTGCAGGTCGGAACTTACCCGACAAGGAATTTCGCTACCTTAGGACCGTTATAGTTACGGCCGCCGTTTACCGGGGCTTCGATCAAGAGCTTCGCCTTGCGGCTGACCCCATCAATTAACCTTCCGGCACCGGGCAGGCGTCACACCGTATACGTCCACTTTCGTGTTTGCACAGTGCTGTGTTTTTATTAAACAGTTGCAGCCAGCTGGTATCTTCGACTGATTTCAGCTCCATGAGCAAGTCACTTCACCTACCATCAGCGTGCCTTCTCCCGAAGTTACGGCACCATTTTGCCTAGTTCCTTCACCCGAGTTCTCTCAAGCGCCTGAGTATTCTCTACCTGACCACCTGTGTCGGTTTGGGGTACGATTTGATGTTACCTGGAGCTTAGAGGCTTTTCCTGGAAGCGTAGCATTGGTTACTTCATCACCGTAGTGACTCGTCATCACGCCTCAGTGTTAATGACGACCCGGATTTACCAAAGTCATCCACCTTCACGCTTAAACCGGGACAACCGTCGCCCGGATAACCTAGCTTTCTCCGTCCCCCCTTCGCAGTAACACCGAGTACAGGAATATTAACCTGTTTCCCATCGACTACGCTTTTCAGCCTCGCCTTAGGGGTCGACTCACCCTGCCCCGATTAACGTTGGACAGGAACCCTTGGTCTTCCGGCGTGCGGGTTTTTCACCCGCATTATCGTTACTTATGTCAGCATTCGCACTTCTGATACCTCCAGCAACCCTCACAGGTCACCTTCGACGGCTTACAGAACGCTCCCCTACCCAACAACACCTAAGTGTCGCTGCCGCAGCTTCGGTGCATGGTTTAGCCCCGTTACATCTTCCGCGCAGGCCGACTCGACCAGTGAGCTATTACGCTTTCTTTAAATGATGGCTGCTTCTAAGCCAACATCCTGGCTGTCTGTGCCTTCCCACATCGTTTCCCACTTAACCATGACTTTGGGACCTTAGCTGGCGGTCTGGGTTGTTTCCCTCTTCACGACGAACGTTAGCACCCGCCGTGTGTCTCCCGTGATAACATTCTTCGGTATTCGTAGTTTGCATCGGGTTGGTAAGTCGGGATGACCCCCTAGCCGAAACAGTGCTCTACCCCCGAAGATGAATTCACGAGGCGCTACCTAAATAGCTTTCGGGGAGAACCAGCTATCTCCCGGTTTGATTGGCCTTTCACCCCCAGCCACAAGTCATCCGCTAATTTTTCAACATTAGTCGGTTCGGTCCTCCAGTTAGTGTTACCCAACCTTCAACCTGCCCATGGCTAGATCACCGGGTTTCGGGTCTATACCCTGCAACTTAACGCCCAGTTAAGACTCGGTTTCCCTGCGGCTCCCCTATACGGTTAACCTTGCTACAGAATATAAGTCGCTGACCCATTATACAAAAGGTACGCAGTCACCCTGATTAATCAAGGCTCCCACTGCTTGTACGTACACGGTTTCAGGTTCTATTTCACTCCCCTCGCCGGGGTTCTTTTCGCCTTTCCCTCACGGTACTGGTTCACTATCGGTCAGTCAGGAGTATTTAGCCTTGGAGGATGGTCCCCCCATATTCAGACAGGATGTCACGTGTCCCGCCCTACTCATCGAACTCACAATTTGTGCATTTTTGTGTACGGGACTATCACCCTTTACTGTGCGACTTTCCAGACGCTTCCACTAACACACAAACTGATTCAGGTTCTGGGCTCCTCCCCGTTCGCTCGCCGCTACTAGGGGAATCTCGGTTGATTTCTTTTCCTCGGGGTACTGAGATGTTTCAGTTCCCCCGGTTCGCCTCATTACGCTATGTATTCACGTAATGATAGTGTGTCGAAACACACTGGGTTTCCCCATTCGGGTATCGTCGGGTATAACGCTTCATATCAGCTTACCGACGCTTATCGCAGATTAGCACGCCCTTCATCGCCTCTGACTGCCTAGGCATCCACCGTGTACGCTTAGTCGCTTAACCTCACAACCCGAAGGTGTCTTAAAGACATCATCGCGCTGCGATTATTTGAGAGACTCATTGACGCACTGATACACCATTCATACCCGCAGGTATCAATGCATGTTCAGCTGTCATGTTTCAATTTTCAGCTTGTTCCAGATTGTTAAAGAGCAAAACTTCGCAGTGTACCCAAACAGGTACACTCTGAAGTTTTCTATATAGCGAGTAGTGATGGTGGAGCTATGCGGGATCGAACCGCAGACCTCCTGCGTGCAAGGCAGGCGCTCTCCCAGCTGAGCTATAACCCCATCGTTGCTTACAGATACCTTAGATACCACTCATGGAAGAGTTGGTAGGCCTGAGTGGACTTGAACCACCGACCTCACCCTTATCAGGGGTGCGCTCTAACCACCTGAGCTACAAGCCTATTAAGGTATTTCTGCTCGTTATTTTCATCAGACAATCTGTGTGAGCACTTCACTTAACACACATCTTCTTGGTAAGGAGGTGATCCAACCGCAGGTTCCCCTACGGTTACCTTGTTACGACTTCACCCCAGTCATGAATCACAAAGTGGTAAGCGCCCTCCCGAAGGTTAAGCTACCTACTTCTTTTGCAACCCACTCCCATGGTGTGACGGGCGGTGTGTACAAGGCCCGGGAACGTATTCACCGTAGCATTCTGATCTACGATTACTAGCGATTCCGACTTCATGGAGTCGAGTTGCAGACTCCAATCCGGACTACGACGTACTTTATGAGGTCCGCTTGCTCTCGCGAGGTCGCTTCTCTTTGTATACGCCATTGTAGCACGTGTGTAGCCCTACTCGTAAGGGCCATGATGACTTGACGTCATCCCCACCTTCCTCCGGTTTATCACCGGCAGTCTCCTTTGAGTTCCCGACCGAATCGCTGGCAACAAAGGATAAGGGTTGCGCTCGTTGCGGGACTTAACCCAACATTTCACAACACGAGCTGACGACAGCCATGCAGCACCTGTCTCACAGTTCCCGAAGGCACTAAGGTATCTCTACCGAATTCTGTGGATGTCAAGAGTAGGTAAGGTTCTTCGCGTTGCATCGAATTAAACCACATGCTCCACCGCTTGTGCGGGCCCCCGTCAATTCATTTGAGTTTTAACCTTGCGGCCGTACTCCCCAGGCGGTCGATTTAACGCGTTAGCTCCGGAAGCCACGCCTCAAGGGCACAACCTCCAAATCGACATCGTTTACAGCGTGGACTACCAGGGTATCTAATCCTGTTTGCTCCCCACGCTTTCGCACCTGAGCGTCAGTCTTTGTCCAGGGGGCCGCCTTCGCCACCGGTATTCCTCCAGATCTCTACGCATTTCACCGCTACACCTGGAATTCTACCCCCCTCTACAAGACTCTAGCCTGTCAGTTTTGAATGCAGTTCCCAGGTTAAGCCCGGGGATTTCACATCCAACTTAACAGACCGCCTGCGTGCGCTTTACGCCCAGTCATTCCGATTAACGCTTGCACCCTCCGTATTACCGCGGCTGCTGGCACGGAGTTAGCCGGTGCTTCTTCTGCGAGTAACGTCAATCGATAAGGTTATTAACCTTACCGCCTTCCTCCTCGCTGAAAGTGCTTTACAACCCGAAGGCCTTCTTCACACACGCGGCATGGCTGCATCAGGCTTGCGCCCATTGTGCAATATTCCCCACTGCTGCCTCCCGTAGGAGTCTGGACCGTGTCTCAGTTCCAGTGTGGCTGGTCATCCTCTCAGACCAGCTAGGGATCGTCGCCTAGGTGAGCCATTACCTCACCTACTAGCTAATCCCATCTGGGCACATCTGATGGCGAGAGGCCCTAAGGTCCCCCTCTTTGCTCTTGCGAGGTTATGCGGTATTAGCTACCGTTTCCAGTAGTTATCCCCCTCCATCAGGCAGTTTCCCAGACATTACTCACCCGTCCGCCGCTCGTCACCCAGAGAGCAAGCTCTCCTGTGCTACCGCTCGACTTGCATGTGTTAGGCCTGCCGCCAGCGTTCAATCTGAGCCATGATCAAACTCTTCAATTTAAGATTTGTTTGATTTGCTGAACTCGTCAGCGATGCTCAAAGAATTAGTAACTGTTCATTCGTAATGAATTTTACTGTTGTTCACTCTTCAAGACTTTTTATATCGTTAAGATACGGTCTTGTGAGTGCCCACACAGATTGTCTGATTAAATTGTTAAAGAGCAGTGCCACTTCATCGGTGGCGCGGGCTGCATATACTATGCTTTTCCGCTGTGAAGTCAAGTCATTACTGACTGCTTCGTTGAATCTTTTTGCTGTCACCACAACCGCGTGTCGCTGTTGCCGTGTCAGTGGATGCGCATTATAGGGACTTCTCGCACGCTGACAAGCGCTAAATGCAAAAAAATTACCGAGTGATTTTTTTTTCAGCAAAGCGAATTAAAAGACGCCGTTATGCCGGATTTTTCACCGCTAATTGGGCGAAATCCTCACCGGACAGACTGACGCACCATCAATTCCGGCGTCAACACCAGCGCATTAGGTTCTGTATTGGGATGTTCTAGACGATACAAGAGTGTATCAACCGCTAATTCACCGAGTTCATCTTTAGGTTGGTGAACGGTAGTAAGAGGTGGAGACATATAGCGGGCCAGTTCAATGTCATCGTAACCAATAACTGCCATATCTTGCGGAATAGAAAGTCCAGCCTGATAAAGCGCATGGTAAACGCCAACGGCCATCGCATCGTTACTGGTGAACACCGCTTCAGGTTTATCTTCCAGCGCTAACAACTGCTGCATAGCGCGGTAGCCCGCTTCAAACTCAAAATCACCGAAAATTTCATAATCAGCGGGAACGAATAGCCCAGCGAGCTGCATCGCCTGTCGATAACCTTCTAATCGGTTGTAGGCTGTCGTCTTATCTTTCGGACCCGCAATGCAGGCTATCTTTTTATAACCACGGGAAATGAGGTAATTGGTCGCGATCTCTCCACCGAGCAGGGAATTATCTTTAATGACGTCCATAACGCCTTCAAAAGGTGCCCAATCCATCATGACCATAGGTATAGAAGGATAGCGACTCATCATTTCAGGCAAAGGGCGATGGTTTTCGGTGCACATCAGCAGTACGCCGTCGACCCGCTTTTGCAGCAGCGTTTCGAGACTATGGCTCATTCTGTCGCGATCGCCTTCGGTGTTGCACAGAATCAGGCTATAGCCTCGTTCATAACAGCAGCGCTCTACGCCACGCACCACTTCGGCATAAAACGGGTTATTACTGGCAGTGAGCAACATGCCGATGGTGCGGGTCTGGTTTATTTTCAGACTTCTGGCCAACGCAGACGGCGCGTAGTTGAGATCCTCAACGGCCTTCATCACTTTTTCGCGAATGGTATCGCTGACAAAGCGATTGTTATTAATGACGTGAGATACGGTAGAAGTAGAAACGCCCGCAAGACGGGCGACATCTTTCATGGTGGCCAAAGATCACCCCTGGGTTTGCAAAAATGCGTCGATCTCTTCACGCCACGGGACAGAGGGCTGAGCACCTCGGCGAGTAACAGCTATCGCAGCTGCCGCATGGGCAAATTTCACTGCGGAGGACATGGGTTTATTTTCCAGCAATGCAGTCACTAATGCGCCATTAAACGTGTCTCCGGCGGCGATAGTATCCACGGCTTTTACACGATATCCCGGAATTCGCAGCCCCTGACCGTTTTCACTTAACCATACGCCACGGCTACCCAATGTGATGAGCACCGTTTCGATACCTTTATCATGAAGAACCTGTGCTGCGCGAGCCGCATCGTCTTCCGTCTCAACGGTAATTCCCGTCAGGAACTGTGCTTCGGTTTCATTCGGCGTGATCATATTGACCAGCGATAACAGTTCATCGGGTAGCTCGCGGGCAGGAGCGGGGTTCAGAATCACTTTTGTTTGGTGTTCATGCGCGAGTTTAGCGGCCGCAATAACCGTTTCCAACGGCGACTCAAGCTGCATAAGCAACGCTGAAGAATCAATAATGTGTTGCTGATGACGATGAAGGTAATCAGGCGACACCGCAGCATTTGCGCCTGCATTAATCGCAATCATGTTCTCAGCGTCGGCGTTAACAAAAATCAGCGCAACACCGGTTGTTTCCCCGGAGATAGCCTCAACGGCGGAAACATCAATATTGTCCTTGGATAGCTGCTGGCAAATACGGGTGCCGATATCATCTTCTCCAACGCAGGCAATAAAGGCGATGTCTGCACCGCTTCGGCCAGCAGCAACGGCCTGATTGGCACCTTTCCCACCGAAAGCAACGCTATATTGCTCACCGATCACCGTTTCGCCTGGGCGGGGAAATTGCTCAAGATTGAGAATATGGTCAGCATTAATACTGCCCAGCACCACCAGCTTACCCGTTTTCATTATGTCGAATCCCGCTACGTTAATAATGCGCCACCACAAACGGGTGGCGCGAGCCCTGCTTATTCTTTAATTATTTTGCTACCAGCTTCAGGTCAACCGGAATGATGGCCTGCGTTTTTTCACCTTTCAGCACTTTCGCAGCCGTTTCGATACCGATTACACCGATCTGATCAGGACGCTGAGCAACGGTTGCAGCCAGCTTGCCTGACTCAACGGCCTTCACGCCATCCTGAGTGCCGTCAAAACCAACGACCAGCACATCTGTTTTACCTGCGGTTTGCAATGCACGCAGTGCGCCCAACGCCATTTCATCGTTCTGGGCAAATACGGCCTGAACGTCAGGGTGCGCGGTCAGCAGGTTCTGCATCACGTTCAGCCCTTTAGTACGGTCGAAGTCAGCCGGTTGGCTGGCCAGCATCGCGAATTTATTTTTCTCAGCAGATTTCATGAAGCCAGCCCCACGCTCACGCGCGGCAGACGTTCCGGCAATCCCTTCCAACTGAATCACCTTGGCACCTTCACCCAATTTCTTGGCAATGAAGTCACCGGCAACTTTACCACCGAAGGCATTATCAGAAGCAACGTGGCTCACAACTTCACCACTGCTGGCAACGCGGTCCAGCGTAATAACAGGGATCTTGGCCTGATTGGCCATTTTAATCGCATTACCTACCGCATCAGAATCGGTCGGGTTGATCAGCAGAACTTTGGTTCCGCGCACCGTCAAATCCTGAACGTTAGCCAGTTCTTTTGCTGGGTTATTCTGGGAATCCAGCACAATCAGCTCGTAACCCAGTTTGTCAGCTTCTTTCTGTGCACCCTCTTTCATTGAAACAAAGAACGGGTTATTCAGCGTAGAAACCACCAGAGCAACCGTATCTTTGGCCAAGGCATTAGCACTGACAGTCGCGCTCAGCGCAACAGCGGAAACCAGAGTAGCCAGCTTTTTCATATTCATAACTCAATTCCTGTGTGAATGAAGGTTATTTACTGCTTTTGTTATCTACCAGGACCGCCAGCAAAATGACGACTGCTTTAACGATCATTTGGTAGTAAGAAGAAACACCTAATAAATTCAGTCCGTTGTTGAGGAAGCCAAGGATAAGTGCGCCGATCAACGTGCCAACGATACGCCCTTTACCTCCAGCCAGACTGGTGCCGCCCAATACTACAGCCGCGATGGCATCCAGTTCATACCCTGTACCCGCCGTAGGCTGTGCAGAGGACAAACGTGCGACTTCGATAATTCCCGCCAGGGCAGACAGCAGCCCACACAGGGAATAGACAATAATCTTGATTTTATCAACGCTGATACCAGACAAACGGGTTGCAGATTCATTGCCGCCCAGCGCATAGATATAACGCCCCAACCGCGTATGGTGCAGCATGTACCAGGCCGCCGCGAACACGATAGCCATGATCCAGATTGGCGTCGGAATCCCCAGCGGACGACCGATACCAAACCAGCCAAATGCATCTGCCACATCGGAAAAGCCGGTATTCACCGGGCTGCCGTTGGTATAAACCATCGTCACACCGCGAAGTAACAGCATCATGACCAACGTGGCAATAAACGCCTGCACTTTGCCTTTGGATACAATGACCCCCGTACCCGCACCAATCAGCGCACCCAGCGCCAGTGCGCCAAACACCGCCACCAGTGCATTGACTTCAAGCCCGACGATGGAAGCCGCTACGGCACCGGTCAATGCCAGCAGTGAACCCACCGACAAATCGATTCCCGAGGTCAGTATCACCAGCGTCATGCCAACGGCCATGATGGCGTTCACCGACGTCTGCTGGAGAATATTGAACAGGTTGTTCAGGGTAAAAAAGTTAGGGCTCATGGCGGACACAACCGCAATCAGGATCAGGAGCGCGATCAGCGATTTCTGCTCCAATAACCACTCTTTGCTGAACCAGCGTTTTGCCGCGATAGATTGAGAACTCATGTCTGACTTACTCCTGCTTTGCGCCGTATTGCTTACCAACGGCCGCGGCCATCAGTGCTTCCTGGGTTGCTTGCTCAATAGGGAAATCACCGCTCAAGCGCCCTTCATGCATCACAATGATGCGATCGCTCATTCCCAAGACTTCGGGCATTTCGGATGACACCAATATGATGCTCAGCCCTTCTTCTTTGAATTGATTGATTAACTGATAAATCTCTTTCTTCGCCCCGACATCGACGCCACGCGTCGGTTCATCGAGGATCAGGACATTCGGGCGCGTCATCAGGCCACGGGCAATCGCCACTTTCTGCTGATTACCGCCGGAAAGCAGGCCGATAGGCTGCTCCATCGAAGGCGTTTTCACGTTGAACAGCCGAATAAAATCGGCAACCGTCAGTTGCTCTTCGGCGTGTTTCAGGCGACCGCCCGCATGGCTGAAATAGCGCAGTGCGGTTAAGGACATGTTTTCTTTTACCGACATGCCCAGCACCAGACCATCGCGTTTGCGATCTTCCGATATATAAACGATGCCGTTCGCCAGGCCATCCTGCGGTTTACGGGTCACCACGTCGCGGCCATCCAGCGTCACATTGCCGCCCGTACGCGGCAGTGCGCCGTAGAGAATCTTCATCAGCTCGGTACGACCCGCGCCCATCAGCCCCGCGACGCCCAGAATTTCGCCTTTTCGCACCGTAAAGCTGACGCGCTCTACGCCCGGCCCTGACAGGTTCTGCACCTTAAGGCGAACCTCTCCCGGCACTTTACTTGAACGCGGGTACTGATCTTCCAGCTTACGACCCACCATCATTTCAATCAGCGTATCTTCCTCTAAGTCACTGACCGGACGCTCGCCGATAAACTGACCATCGCGGAAAACAGTAATGTCATCGCAGATTTCAAAGATTTCTTTCAGACGGTGGGAAATATAGACAATGCCGCATCCCTGAGATTGCAGCTCTTTGATCACGCTGAATAGCGAAGCGGTTTCGGTATCCGTCAGAGCATCGGTAGGTTCATCCATGATGATGACTTTCGATTCAAAGCTCAGCACTTTGGCAATTTCTACCATTTGCTGATCGCCAATCGATAAATCCCCGACCATACGACGACTGTCGTAGCGCAGATTAAGGCGTTTCAGCAGCTTATCGGCTTCCGCATACATCTTGTTCCAGTCGATACGACCGAAGCGGTTGGTAAACTCACGGCCAAGGAAGATATTCTCGGCAATCGTGAGCTGGGGAATCAGGTTAAGTTCCTGATGGATAATACCGATACCTGCTTCCTGAGACGCTTTCGGCCCGCTGAAATCCACCTCTTGTCCCAGAAAATGGATGCTGCCGGCATCTTTACGATAGATCCCGGTCAGGACTTTCATCATGGTGGACTTGCCCGCACCGTTTTCGCCCACCAGCGCCATCACTTTTCCCGGATAGACATTGAGTGCCGCACCGGAAAGCGCTTTAACGCCGGGAAAAGATTTCGTGATGCCTTGCAGTTGCAGTAAAGGTTGCATTGATGCCTCAGAACGTTACGCCAGCACAAAGGATGACATTGGCATACGGAGAACACTCTCCGCTGCGAATGATCGCCCGGCTTTTTCCGCTTTGGGTTTTAAATTCTTCATGGCTAACATAGTGCAATGCAATTGAGTTTCCCTGGTGTTGTTCGAGTTGCTTCAATTGATCGAGTAATGCGTCATGGACTGCGGGGTTCTTTTCAATAATCTCTTCCGCCAGAATAGCGGCCTCGACCTGCATTTCGCTGGTAACAACGCTAACAACCTGCAAGAACGTCGGCACGTTATGCGTCAACGCCAGGTCGATACGGGTCGTCGTTTCAGGAATCGGTAAACCGGCATCACCAATAACAAGGCTATCGGTATGCCCCAGTCGAGAAATCACGGAAGAAATATCTGAATTCAGTAATGCTGCTTTTTTCATCTTCTCACCCCACCAGCGAAACGTTTCGCTAATAACATTCTAGAAAAAGAAGCAAGAAAGGCAATGAAGAGATAAAAAAAATGTGATCGCTATCGAAACGTTTCGCTAACAAAAAAATAAAGAGAACAAGAGGCTGTTATAGAAGGTTGATAAATAGAGAAATGGCGGGTAACGGCCCGCCACGAGGGAATTGAGGATAACTATTTAGAGTTTGCGAATCTGCTTCACATCCAGCTCGACGGAGTTGAAGTCTTTATCCAGTTCACCCTGAATTTCCACTTTGTCGGTGGGCGAAACCATCTGACCATTCCAGCGTTTGTGATCGATTTCGACTTCCATCGTGCCTGTCGCGTCGCGGAACAGGTAGTTTTCATCACCGATCCGTTTTTCAATATTACCGCTCAGCGTCACCCAACTGTCATCACGCAAATCTTTAGCTTTATCTACCGTGGTGAGGGAACTCTGTTGATCAATGAATCCCCCTTTATGTGTGCCAACCGCAGGCGTTTCTGGGTTGACGAAACCACCGCCGCTTTGTGCGGCAAATACGGGTGCAGAAACCAGAGCGGTAATGGCAAGTAACGCAGCTGCTTTTTTCATGTTTACCTTCCTTATTTTTTCTGTTGTTTCACAGTCAACGGTTTCGCAGTCAGCCTGCGGGAGTAATCGGTCTTCGGGAAGGATTAAAGCAAACCGTTCTTAACAGAATCTTAAGGAGTCAGCGTTTACTTTCTTATTTTTTTATATTGCCGAAATCGCCCGATTTCAGCGATTTGTCCTGTACACACCGCCTCTCTATTTCGTATAAAACCGGAAAAGACATAAGCGCAACAGCAGTACATTCCCTGCGAGGCCCCCATGAGAATATTGTTAATCGAAGACGATCGCTTGATTGGTGACGGCCTGAAAGCTGGGTTAAACAAACTGGGCTTTAATATTGACTGGTTTATGGAAGGTAAAGCGGGTGCCGCTGCATTGAAGGCTGCCCCCTATGATGCGGTGGTGCTCGATCTCAGCCTGCCGGGCATGGACGGGATGGATATTCTGCGTCAGTGGCGTCAGGCGGGACATGACGAACCGGTGCTGATTCTGACCGCCCGCGATGCGTTGGAACAGCGCGTAGAAGGGCTACAGCAGGGTGCCGATGATTATTTATGTAAGCCCTTTGCGCTGACAGAAGTGGCCGCTCGCCTGCAGGCACTGATTCGCCGTCGTCACGGCCAACTACAACCGACATTAACGCACGGCGCAGTTTCCCTTGAGCCGGGATCGCGGAGCGTCACACTTAACAATGAACCGCTGATACTAAAATCTCGCGAACTGGCGTTACTGGAACTGTTTTTGCTCAATCCGAGCCGCGTACTCACGCGCGCGCAGTTGGAAGAAAAACTCTATGGGTGGGACGATGATGTCTCCAGCAATGCGGTAGAAGTGCATATCCACCACCTGCGCAAAAAGCTGGGTGGCGGGTTTATCCGTACCGTGCATGGCGTTGGCTACATTCTGGGAGATGCACCATGAACCGACTCAGCCTGCGTTTACGCCTGATTGCGGGTTTCACGCTGCTGACGCTGACTTGCTGGGGCGTAGCCAGTTTGCTTTCGTGGTATCAAACGCGTCATAACATCAATGAGTTATTTGATACCCAGCAAATGCTGTTTGCTAAACGTCTTGCCACGATGAACCCCGATGAATTGCGAATTCAGTCGACTTCTCTGCCCAAAACCAAAAGTCTGGTACATAAGGATCGAGGCAAGCAGGACGACGATGCCCTAGCCTTCGCCATTTTTACTCGCGACGGGAAGATGGTGTTGAATGATGGTGAGAACGGCAAAGATTTCATTTTTGATTACCAGCGAAACGGCTTCACCGACGGCAAATTGCGCAATGACAACGACGCATGGCGCATCGTCTGGTTAACGACGGCAGATGATCGTTACGTGATCGCTGTCGGACAGGAATGGGAATACCGTCAGGACATGACGCTGGATATTGTAAAAACCAACCTGATGCCCTGGCTGTTTGCGCTGCCGATCATGCTAGCGCTGCTGTTCTGGCTGGTAACGCGAGAACTCTCACCACTAAAACGCATTACCGCCGAGCTTCAACAGCGTTCACCGGACGAAAGTACGCCGCTGGCAACGCAGCACGTCCCGCAGGAAGTCCGCCCGTTGGTCAATGCATTGAACCACCTGTTTTCCCGCATCAGCGACATGCTGGTTCGTGAACGTCGTTTTACCTCCGATGCGGCTCATGAATTGCGTAGCCCGTTAGCAGCGTTGAAAGTCCAAACCGAAGTCGCACAGCTCGCGCATGATGATGAAGCCATGCGGCACCATGCACTGGTCAATCTGGACAAAGGTATCGATCGGGCCACACGGCTGGTGGATCAACTCCTGACGCTGTCGCGGCTGGATGCCGAATCGTCCCCCGAAGGGATGCAGCCCGTCCAGTTCAATGAACTACTGCAACAGGCAGTGATCGCGCACTACCACACAGCGCAAACCGCAGGTATCGAACTGACGCTGGATTTACCAGATACGCCGGTCATCCGGCAGGGCCACCCGCTGCTGCTGGCTCTGCTGGTACGCAATCTGCTGGATAATGCCATTCGCTATTGCAATGAAGGGGGAACGGTAAGCCTGACGCTGACAGAGCACGGCTTTCAGGTTACCGATAACGGACCGGGCATTAGCGAGGAGGCGCTGGCAAGAATTGGCGAACGTTTTTATCGCCCGCCGGGGCAAGAGAAATCCGGCAGCGGTCTGGGGATTTCCATCGTAAATAACATCGCCACGCTGCACCGCATGCGGGTCACGTTCACCAATCAGCCCGAAGGCGGGCTGATTGTGTCAGTGAATTGGTAACGATTATTCTCTCTATCTATACGTTAACGCACTGAGCAATATGGTTTCCCCAACTGGCAGCAACTCGCTGCTTGTTATTAGGGAAACACGGGGATGAGGTTCCCGCAGGGACGCCTCGCCACGTGGTCAACCGTATATCTCGATCTTATCCCAACATAGCGCCCTAATCGTGGGAACGCTTAAATCTCAACCTGTATCCCCAGCTCAATCAGCCTGTTCGGCGGTATTTCAAACTGATCCGCCGCCCGCAGCGCATTACGGCTGAGCATCATGAATAGCTTACCGCGCAAGCGCAGATACCACGGGCGCTCACCGATAATCAGCGATTCATTGGACATAAAGAAAGACGTTTCCATCATTTGGCAGGTTAACCCATCCTGCCAGCAGCGCTGAAAGACCTCTTCCACATCCGGCGTCTCACGCCAGCCATAGTTGGCAATCACGCGCCAGAACGTCGGCGAAAGCTGTTCAACCGTCACTCGGCGAGCGTTCAATACATAGGGCGCATCCTCCGTTCGCATGGTCAACAGCACCACGCGCTCATGCAGGATTTTATTGTGCTTAAGGTTATGCAGCAGTGCGAACGGAATCACGCGAGTCGCACGCGAGAAATACACGGCGGTTCCTGGCACACGCGTCGGCGGCGTTTTCTCCAGTGACGCAATCATGGCATCCAGCGAGTTACCATGCTCATGCAACCGGCGCAGCAGCCTGAAACGCTCGCTTTTCCATGTGGTCATGATGATAAACATCACCATACCCAGCGCCAGCGGCAGCCAGCCGCCAGAGAGGATCTTGACTACGTTTGCCAAAAACATCGGCACGTCAATAATCAGCAGGCCCGCCAGCAAAACCCACGCCAGATAGCGATTCCAGAGCCAGTTCTTCACTGCCACCGTACAGAACAGAATGCTGGTAATCACCATCGTGCCCGTTACCGCAATCCCGTAAGCCGCCGCCAGATTACTCGAATGCTCAAAGCTGACAATCACGATGACGACGGCGATATAGAGCATCCAGTTAATGGCAGGAATATAAATCTGACCGGATTCCATATCTGACGTGTGTACGATACGCATCGGTGGTAAATAGCCCAGCCGCACCGCTTGGCGCGTCAGGGAGAACACGCCGGAAATCACCGCCTGCGAGGCAATAATTGTCGCCAGCGTGGCCAATATCATCAGTGGAATCAGCGCCCAATCTGGCGCCAGCAGGAAGAACGGGTTTTTGATGGCTTCCGGGTCTTTTAACAGCAACGCGCCCTGGCCGAAGTAATTTAACACCAGCGACGGCAGCACCACCGTAAACCAAGCAAGACGAATCGGGAATTTACCAAAGTGGCCCATATCGGCATACAGCGCTTCGACCCCAGTAATCGCCAGCACCACCGCCCCCAACGCGAAGAACGACACCGCTTTATACTCGACAAAGAAGCGCACAGCGTACATCGGGTTCAACGCCTGCAAGACTTCGGGATTAGCGATAATGCTGCGCGCGCCCAGGATACCAAGCGTTAAAAACCAAATCAGCATCACGGGAGCAAACAGCTTGCCGACGCTACCCGTACCGTGTTTTTGAATGATAAACAGTAATGTCAGGACGACAATCGAGAGCGGAACGATATAGCTGTCCATCGACGGCGCGGCGATTTCCAGCCCTTCCATCGCCGACATCACTGAGATAGCAGGCGTGATGACGACTTCCCCATAAAAGAAGCTGCCACCAATCAACCCCATGATGACCAGCACGGACGTCATGCGATCGGAGGTATTGCGCCCGGCTAGCGACATTAATGTCAGAATCCCACCTTCGCCTGCGTTATCGGCACGCATCACATAGGTCAGATATTTCAGCGAAACAACAAGAACCAACAGCCAAAAGATCAGTGAAAGAAAACCAAAGACCGAGTCAGGTTCGACCCCAAAACCAAACTGCCCTGATAAACATTCCCTTAACGTATAAAGAGGGCTGGTTCCTATATCTCCATAAACCACCCCGATGGCCGCCAGCGTGACAGCCGGAAGCGAACGTTTATGTTCTGAGCTCATAAACCTATCTTCTGTTGTTAATCAGTCCGCGAAGCGCGTCATTCACAGCAACTCGTCCAAAAGCGCACAGTATGCACAAATCAGGGTAAAAACCCATTTTTATTGTGCGGGCCATCTTCTTACACCTTAAATAATTCGGGTTGCAGGAAGGCGGCAAGCGAGGGAAGCCCGATGAGCTTACTCAAGTAAGTGATTCGGGTGAGTAAGCGCAGCCAACACACCTGCAGCTTGAAGTATGACAGGTGTATACGAAACATCCTGTAAAGGGTGGTTTATTGCTTACTTACCCCGTTAGGGTGAATAATCCGTAAAAGTATTCTAATAAAAATCTGTGATCTGCCGTTTATTATTACTATTGTCTTTCTGAAAGTAGGTTTTTTCTGAGACACCGCTTTCAGTAGAGCAACCAAATTCAAAAATAAACGATTTCAGTACATCACATCATGGGACTAACGGATTAATTATGCGTCAAACCGCGGCATTGGCTGAAAGAATTTCTCGCCTCAGCCATGCGCTAGAACATGGGCTCTACGAAAGACAGCACGCCATTCGTCTCTGTCTGCTGGCTGCGCTAAGCGGGGAAAGTGTTTTTCTCCTCGGGCCGCCAGGTATAGCCAAGAGTATGATTGCCCGGCGCCTTAAATTCGCTTTTCGTCATGCGAATGCGTTTGAGTACCTGATGACCCGCTTTTCCACCCCGGAAGAGGTATTCGGCCCCCTTTCCATTCAGGCATTAAAAGATGAAGGGCGCTACCAACGTCTGACCGCCGGTTATCTGCCAGAAGCCGAAATCGTATTTTTGGATGAAATCTGGAAAGCGGGCCCCGCTATTTTGAACACCCTGCTGACGGCCATTAACGAACGACGTTTCCGTAATGGCAACAGCGAAGATACGATCCCCATGCGCCTGCTGGTCGCGGCCTCGAATGAACTGCCGGAAGCGGATGGCGGTCTGGAAGCGCTCTACGACCGAATGCTCATCCGTCTGTGGCTCGATCGCGTGCAGGAAAAACAGAATTTCCGTGCGCTGCTTGTGAATAACAGCAGCGAACGCGATAACCCCGTTCCATCCGCCCTTAGCGTCAGCGATGAAGAGTACCAACAGTGGCAGAAGGATATTGAACATATCGCATTGCCGGAGTTCGGTTTCGAGCTGATTTACACACTGCGTCAGCAGCTCGATGCGCTGGAAAAGGCACCTTACATTTCCGATCGACGCTGGAAAAAAGCCCTGCGCCTGCTTCAGGCCAGCGCATTTTTCTGCGGACGGGACACCATTACGCCGGTTGATATCATTCTGCTGAAAGACTGTCTCTGGCATGACCAAAGCACGTTGACGCTCATCGAACACCAGCTTGAGCTACTGATTACCGAGCACGCTTACCAGCAGAAAAGTCTGCTGTTCCGGCTGCAACAGGCGAATACCAAACGTCAGCAATATCAGCGTGAACAAAGCGAATTACAGGCATTTTCGGTAGAGAAACAGGGGCACTTCCTTGGCCGGAAATTCCATTACACGTTGCCTGACACGATCGTTGCTGAAACGCTGGATCTGGTGCTGCAACGCCCGCTGATCCTGCACGATATTGAAGTCAATCACCTGATCATTGAAAAGAATGCTTTGCAAGGCTGGCTGCAAAAAGGGGGAGAAATCCGGGGCAAACTCAACGGCATCGGCTTTACTCAACGTCTCGATCTGCTGGTGGACGATCGCCAGCATCTGACGGTTCGCGATATCAGCCTGCAATCCTCCATTCTTTCTCTGCCAGAAAAGCGCGACTGTGCGCTGCCTGCCGACATTACCGATGAATATGAAAAGCTGAACATGCAGTTGCGCGAACAGCGCCGCTTATTCAGCCAGCATCAGCCTTGTCTGTTCGTCCCCGCTGAGTGGCTAGCCAAAATAGAAGCCAGCCTGCAGCAGGTTGCCGAGCAAATCCAGCAATCAGAGCAACAGGACTAACGCCGATGATCACGCTGGAATCACTGGAAATGCTGCTGTCTATCGATGAAAACGAACTGCTGGACGATCTTGTCGTCACGCTGTTGGCAACGCCGCAGCTCGCTTTCTTCTTTGAAAAGTATCCCAGCCTGAAGTCCGCGTTACTCAACGATCTTCCTCACTGGAAAGAAACCTTAAAGCAGCGCCTGCGCACCACGCAGGTACCGCCAGAGCTGGAAAAAGAATTTAGCTGCTACCAACGTTCACAATCGATCGACAACCAGGCTTTTCAGACACGCCTGCCTGCGATTATGGATATGCTGAACAACGTAGAATCCCCTTTTCTGGCACAGGCCTCACAGCTCATTACCTCTCCAGAGAGAACCTTAGGGCAGAAGATCACCAGTGGGCTCCACGCGCTCTTTCTGCAGCGCTGGCGGCTAAGCCTCACACTGCAAACCGTTTCACTGCATCAGCAGTTGATGGATCAGGAACGGGAAATCCTGCTGGATGAACTGCAACAACGCCTGACCCTCAGCGGCAAACTCGAACCTATTCTGGCCGAAAACGAAAACGCGGCCGGGCGGCTCTGGGATCTCAGCGCAGCGCAGCGTATTCATACCGATCCCCGCCCGTTACTGGATTTCGGTGCTTTCCTGCAACGCCAGCCCGCATTACAAAAACTGGCGGAACGCTTAGGCCGCAGCCGGGAAACCAAATCCATCCTCACGCAAGAGGCGCCACAAGAAGCCTTCCGGGTAAGAGTTCGAGAACCGGCCACCGTGCCCGAACAGGTCAGCGGCGTTCATCAGAGCGATGACATTTTGCGTTTGATGCCGACGGAGCTGGCCACGTTGGGCATTAGCGAACTGGAATATGAATTCTATCGTCGCCTGCTAGAGCATCGGCTGCTGACCTATCGCTTACAAGGGGAGAGCTGGCGCGAGAAAATCACCGAGCGCCCCGTTGTCCATCAGCAAAACGAACAGCAGCCGCGTGGCCCGTTTATCGTCTGCGTTGATACGTCAGGATCCATGGGCGGATTTAATGAACGCTGCGCGAAAGCCTTTTGTCTGGCACTGATGCGCATCGCGCTCGCCGACAACCGCCGTTGCTACATCATGCTGTTTTCTACCGGCGTGGTGAAATATGAACTCACGTCTGCGGACGGCTTAGAGCAGGCGATACGCTTTCTCAGCCAGTCCTTCCGCGGCGGCACGGATATGAGCGCCTGCCTGTCAGCATTATTGGATAAGATGGACGATGCACTCTGGCATGATGCCGACGCGGTGGTAATTTCGGATTTTATCGCCCAGCGGTTGCCGGATGAGGTGGTAAATAAGGTGAAAAGCCGCCAGAAGCAGCTACAGCATCGTTTCCATGCTGTAGCGATGTCCGATCATGGCAAACCCGGCATCATGCACATCTTTGACCATATCTGGCGCTTTGATACCGGGTTAAAAAGCCGCTTAATGCGCCGTTGGCAACACGGCAAAGCTGATTAAAGCAGGCCGGAAACTGACTCACGCAGCGGCTGTGGCCATACGCCGCACTGAACCAGACCAATGTGTGGCAATTGCAGCAACAGCATGACCAAACGAGACTGACCGATTCCCCCACCGATCGTTTGCGGCATTTCACCGCGCAGCAGCGCCTGATGCCATTCCAGCTTCAGACGTTCTTCATCCTGCGTCAGCGCTAACTGGCGTGTTAAGGCTTCAGCATCAACGCGGATGCCCATTGATGAAATCTCAAACGCATCGTTCAGGACCGGGTTCCACACGACGATATCGCCGTTCAAGCCCGCCAATTCCTGCTCGCCTGGCGTTGTCCAGTCATCATAATCCGGCGCACGCACATCGTGAGAGTGTCCGCTGGACAGCTTACCGCCAATCCCAATCAGGAATACCGCACCCAGTTCTTTAGCGATAGCGCGTTCACGCCCTTTGGCATCCAGATCGGGATAACGCTGCAGCAGCATTTCGGTATGCACAAAATGAATCTGTTCTGGCAGGAAAGGCTGAATGCCAAACGCCTGATGTACCGCCGCTTCCGTTGCTTTAATGCCCTGATAAATACGCGTCACTGTCGATTTCAGATACTCGGCATTGCGCTCTCCATCCCCCATCACGCGCTCCCAGTCCCACTGATCGACATAGACAGAGTGAATCGGGCTCAGACGATCTTCATCCGGGCGCAGTGCTTTCATGTGGGTATAGATACCTTCGCCGAAGCTAAAGTCATACGCGCCCAGCGTTTTACGTTTCCATTTCGCCAGTGAGTGAACCACTTCAAATGTGGCATCCGGTAGGGCTTTAACCTTAACCTGCACCGCTTTTTCCGTACCGGACAAGTTATCCTGCGTACCATCACCGATACGGCTGAGAATCGGTGCCTGGACTTCAATCAATCCCAGAAGCTGCTCCAGTTGGCTGGAGAAGAAAGACTTAACGAAGCTGATTTGCTGTTGTTTTTCGATGTACTGCTTTTTCATTGCCGCGTCTCTTATTCATCGTATTTAGTTATTCATTAAGCAATAAAAACTGCCAGTCATTCAATAATCTTATGGATAAATTGCACTTGTGCTTTTAATCCGTCATTTTATAGCGGTATAAAATCATTATTCGATAAAATAGGGGGCTCAAAGTGGCAGAAATTTATCAGATCGATAATCTCGATCGAGGCATTCTTTCCGCCTTAATGGAAAATGCACGCACGCCTTATGCCGAACTGGCAAAACAATTTTCCGTCAGTCCAGGTACGATCCACGTTCGGGTGGAAAAAATGAAGCAGGCAGGCATCATTGTCGGTACACGTCTGGATGTGAATCCAAAACAGCTGGGCTACGACGTATGCTGTTTTATCGGCATCATTCTGAAAAGCGCCAAAGATTATCCCTCCGCGCTGGAGAAGCTGAACAATCTGGAAGAAGTAGTCGAGGCCTACTACACCACTGGGCATTACAGCATCTTTATTAAGGTCATGTGCCGCTCGATCGAGGCACTACAACATGTGCTTATCAACAAGATCCAAACAATTGATGAAATTCAGTCCACTGAAACGCTGATCTCCCTGCAAAACCCCATCATGCGGACGATCACGCCGTAATGCTTTTTTCCTATACCCATATTATCCACAGGTAGATCCCAGCCAGATCACAGCGTACAATGTCCCGTCTTTTATCGGATGGGATCGCTATGGCAGACATTACCTTAATCAGTGGCAGTACCCTTGGCAGTGCCGAATATGTTGCAGAACATTTGGCCGAACTGCTGGAGAAGGATGATTTTTCCACTGAAACTCTCCATGGCCCCACGCTTGATGCACTGCCTGAAAGCGGTGTATGGCTGGTGGTGACGTCTACACACGGTGCAGGGGAATTCCCTGACAACCTGAAAGCACTGTTTGAACAGCTGGAACAGCAAAAGCCCGATCTTTCTCAGGTGAGTTTCGGTGCAGTGGGGATCGGTAGTAAAGAGTACGACACATTCTGTGGCGCGATCCAAACAGCGGATCGTGTACTGGCTCAATTAGGGGCCAAACGGATCGGTGAAATCCTCGAGATCGACATCACCCAACATCAAATTCCAGAAGATCCAGCAGAAGAATGGCTAGGATCGTGGGTTAATTTACTCAAATAAGATGAAATATTCGGCAGTTGAATGTGGATAA